>NZ_LMKV01000033.1 GCF_001421665.1 Sphingobium sp. Leaf26 | reverse complement strand
CGTCCTTGTCAACGCACACCACGTCATGACCAAAATCCGCAAAACAGGCCCCTGACACAAGGCCTACATAACCTGTGCCGATCATCGTGATTTTCATGAACTGTTCAGCTCCAAAAGGGTGGTGACTGTCCGCAGGCTCTATCATAGTCTGCGGACATTACAATTCGCTGCATCGCAGCGATGAAATTGGCAAGGTTGTTTAGCGGCTGGTTACCAATTTCTGCGACAGGCGGGGCGCAAAGGCAGGCAAAGGAACAGATGTGAAAGTAGCGCTGGTATTCGGGACACGGCCGGAAGCGATCAAGATGTTCCCGGTTGTCCATGCGCTGCGCGCGCAGCCCGGCGTGGATACGCGCGTCATCGTGACAGCGCAGCATCGCGGCCTGCTGGATCAGGTATTGGCAATCGCCGGCATCGTCCCGGACATCGACCTCGACGTCATGGTGCCCAACCAGACGCTGGACGGGCTGACGGCGAAGCTGATCGTGGAACTGGGCAAGGCGTTCGACGCGGAGAAGCCCGACCGCATCGTGGTCCATGGGGATACGCTGACGACGATGGTCGCCAGCCTTGCGGCCTATTATCGCAAGATTCCGGTCGCGCATGTCGAGGCGGGGTTGCGGAGCGGCGACATTCATCATCCCTGGCCGGAAGAGGTGAACCGTCGCGTCGTCGCCTGCATTGCAGACATGAACTTCGCGCCGACACAGGCGGCCGCCGACGCATTGCTCAAGGAAAACCGCGATGCTGCGGCTATCCATATCACCGGCAACACGGTGATCGACGCGCTGCTGGTCACGCGCGATCGGGTGCTGGCTGAGCCGGCACTGGCCAGCGGCCTTGACGATCTGGCGTCCCGTTTCGCCGGCAAGCGCATCGTCGCTGTCACCAGCCACCGTCGGGAAAATTTCGGTGGCGGGATGGAAGCGATCGCACGCGCTATCGCCGACATTGCGGCGCGCCCCGATGTCGCGGTCATCTTCCCGGTTCATCCCAACCCCAATGTCCGCCCGGTGATGGACGCGGTGCTGGGCGATCTGCCCAATGTCGCGATGATCGAACCGCTGGACTATCCTCATTTCGTCCGCTTGCTGGACCTGTGTCATCTGGTCCTGACCGACAGCGGCGGCGTGCAGGAAGAAGCGCCCTCGCTCGGCAAGCCTGTGCTGGTCATGCGGGAAACCACTGAACGGCCCGAAGGGGTGGAGGCTGGAACGGCAAAGCTGGTCGGTACAGATCGCGCGCTGATCGTGCGCGAAGTGCTGGGACTGCTGGACGATGAGGACGCCTATCAGGCCATGGCCCTCGCGCATAATCCGTTCGGCGACGGGCAGGCGGCAGCACGAATCGCGGCGGTGATCGGGGCAGGGCGCGGAGGGGAATAAAAGCCGCGACGGTGCGGCGACCATCTGCTAGAGGGTGGCATCGCCGCGAAATCTGCCCGCAAGCATTCGCTCCGACCGAGAGACATGTTCGCGCTCCCGCTTGCCAAGCAAGGAGCTTGTCTCATGACCATTTCGATCGCCACCCTTTCGCGTAGCTTGTCCGCATGAGCCGCGCCATAAACCTCAATGCGTCGCAGCATGATGTCACGGCGCTTTGCACCCGCCACGCTATCGCCATTTCCACCATCGAGACGCTGACGTCGGGTGGCACACGTGTCGTCTTGCTCAATCCCGACGGCGCGGAGCGCATCCGTACCCTGATGAAGACCAAGATCATCACGACGCCTGTGATCCGCTCGCCTATGCACATGGCGCGCCAGCCTTCGCCGCACAGCCGCTAATTCAGGCAAGCGGCCGGTCACGCCCAGCGTTACCGAAATCTTCAGCATTATCGGGCAGAAATGCGGGCGAATTCACCGATTGAAGGATTGCCCGCCTTATGCCCGTTGATGCCAAGCAGAAGGTTTCCGTCATTGGCCTTGGCTATATCGGCCTGCCGACCGCCGCCCTGATCGCTCGTGGCGGCGCGCAGGTGGTGGGTGTGGACGTCAGCGCCCATGTGGTCGAGACGGTCAATTCTGGCCGCGTCCATATCGAGGAGGTCGATCTCGACGGTCTGGTCCAGGGCGTGGTCGCGCGGGGCAACCTGCGCGCCAGTCTGGAGGTCGAGGAAAGCGATGTCTTCATCATCGCCGTGCCGACCCCGGTGGCGGAGGATCGCGCGCCCGACATCAGCTATATCCTCAAAGCCGCCAGCACCATCGCCCCGGTGCTCAAGGCCGGCGATACCGTGATTCTGGAATCCACGTCGCCCGTTGGCACGACCGAAGCGATGCGCGACGTGATCGGCTCGATCCGTCCCGACCTCAAGATGCCGGGGACGGGCGTGGCGGGCGACATCGCCATTGCCTATTGCCCGGAGCGCGTTCTGCCCGGTCGCATCCTGGTGGAACTGATCGACAATGATCGCTGCATCGGTGGCATCACGCCTCGCTGCGCGCGCAAGGCGCTTGGTTTCTACCGCCAGTTCGTGCGCGGGGCCTGCATCACCACCACCGCCCGCGCGGCCGAAATGGTGAAGCTGGTCGAAAACAGCTTCCGCGACGTCAACATCGCCTTCGCCAATGAACTCTCGGTGATCGCCGAGAATATGGACATCGACGTGTGGGAGGTGATCCGCCTCGCCAACCGGCATCCGCGCGTCAACATCCTGTCGCCCGGTCCCGGCGTCGGTGGCCATTGCATTGCCGTCGATCCCTGGTTCATCGTCCATGGCGACCCGGAAAATGCCCGCATCATCCGCACCGCGCGCGAAGTGAATGATGGCAAGACGGATTATGTCGTCGCCAAGGCATCCGACCTGATCGACGAATTTGCCGATGAGGACATCGCCTGCCTCGGCCTCGCCTTCAAGGCGAATATCGACGATTTCCGCGAAAGCCCGGCCGTCAAGGTCGCTGCGCGCCTCGCCCGTCGCTATGGCCGCCGCATCAAGCTGGTCGAACCCTATGCGCGCGACCTGCCGATGGAATTTGCCGGCACCGGCGCCGAACTCATGGATCTCGATACGGCTCTGGAACAATGTGGCGTGTTCGTCATTCTTGTCGATCATGACATGTTCAAATCTGTCCCCGTCGACGAACGCGCCGGCAAGGCCGTCTATGACACAAGGGGCATCTGGCCCGATCAACCGCGTCGCGCCGCGCAGCCGACGCCCGGTCGCCTGGCGGTCTGACGCAGCTTCCGCCGCAGAGGCGTGGCTCTCGGCCCGTCCCGTCTGCGGTTGCCATCCCCTCGCTGCCTCGTTAACCCCCGGCTTCGACTGGGTCTTGACGGGGCAAAAGCCGGGATGAAGCGCGCAAACAGCATCAATCGATCGATTATCGCGCTTGTCGCCTTCGGCCTGCTCGGAGCCTGCTCGACCGTCGAGGATGCGCCGCGGGGCGAAGCGGCCTACGCCGCCATCCCGCCGGCACCCGCCATCGGCATGGATTATCGCATCGCGCCTGACGATGTGCTGCGCATTCAGGTCTATCACGAGCCCGACCTGTCGCTGGAGGACGCGCAGGTCACCGCGACGGGCATGGTTCGCATGCCGCTGGTAGGCGACGTTTCGGTTGCCGGCCTGACCTCGGGCGAAGCGGCGGACGTCATCGCCGGTCGCCTTGGCCAGCGTTATCTCGTTTCGCCGCAGGTTACCCTGTTCGTCAAGAAGGCGGTGAGCCGCCGCGTCACGCTGGATGGCGAAGTGCGCGAACCGGGCCTTTACCCGGTCGAGGGGCGGCTGACCCTGTTGCAGGCAGTGGCGCTGGCCAAGGGGCCGACCCGGCTTGCAGGTCTCAATCAGGTGCTGATCGTGCGTCAACTGGATGGTCAGAGACAGGCGGCGCTGTTCGACCTTGCCGCTATTCGCAAGGGGAGGGCGCCGGATCCAGAAATTCTGCCGGGTGACCGGGTGATCGTCGGCCTGTCGCGCGCCAAGGCGATATTGGGCGGTGCGCTGCTGGCCGTGCCGGCGCTCGCCACGGGCTTCATCGCGCTGGACGGAGGACGATGATGGCGCCCCTTACCCATCCGGCAGGAAATGCCGCCGGCCTGAACGCGCGCCTTTCGGCTTCGGCCCGCTATGGCTGGCTGGTGCTGCGCCGCCATCGCGTCATCCTGTTCGTCACCATGGCGCTCAGCCTGCTCGCCGGGGCGATTATCATCCTCACATCGACCCCTGACTATCGGGCGACTGCTTCGGTCGAAGTGGAAGATGTGCCCGCTGGCGCTGCCGGATCGGCCACGGCACAGCGCGCCGGCAATGCCAATGACACCGAAAGCCTGATGCAGACCGAATTGGAGGTTCTGCGCAGCCGCGCTCTGGCAGAGGAAGTCTCGCGCTCGTTGGCGCTGGTCGGCACGCCGACCTTCTTCAAGGGCATGGATCGCGAGCGCCCGACGCAGGGCGTCGGCACCCTGTCGCAGCGGCAGGTGGAACAGGACATGGTCGTGCGCCTGCTGCGCGAAAATCTGGAAGTGCAACTACCCGGCAAGTCGCGGGTGCTGCGCATCAGCTTCGTCAGTTCCGACCCGGTCCTGTCCGCCCGCATCGCCAACAGCTATGCCGACAGCCTGATCCGCGCCGACCTGAAGCGTGGCTTTGAATCCGGTGTGCAGGCGCGCCGCTTCCTGCTTGGCGAACTGGACGGGGCACGCAACGATCTGTCGCGGGCCGAGCGTGATCTGGCCGTCTATGCCGCCCGCAATGGCACCATGATGCCCGTGGACGAAAAGGCCGGGGAAGGAGACAATCCGGCCCGGCCGTCCGCGCCGCCGGCATCGCCGGAAGGATCGGTGGCCACGCGGCTTGCCCAGTTGAACGGCTATCGCGCGCAGGCGGTGGCGGACCGGATCGCGGCGCAGAAGCGCTGGGAAAGTGCGCGCCAGTCCAGGGCGGATACCTTGCCCGAAGTGCTGGGCAATGGCGCCATGCAGCAGATCATCGCCGAACGGGCGCAGGCCCGCGCGGTGCTTGCCGAGGAACGGCAGTTTCGCAAGGATGCCCATCCCGAAATGCGCGAGGCCCGTGCCCGGCTGGTGGCACTGGACGAGCAGGCCGACAGCATGGCGAACAGCATCCGTGCCTCGCTGCGCGAACAATATGACGTTGCCCGGCGCGGCGAGGATCAGATCGCCAAGGAAATCGCCCAACTGGAAGAACAGGCGCGGGTGGAGCAGGGCCGTGGCGTCCAGATGGGCATCATGGAACGGTCGGTCGATACCTATCGCATGCTGCATGACAGCCTGTTGCAGCGTTATCGCGACATGGCGTCGCAGGCGGGGTTCCAGGCCGGTCGCATCCAGCCGCTCGATCGTGCCGCGGTCCCGACCAGGCCCTTCTCGCCACGGATCGGTCGCATCCTGTCGCTGGCCTGTCTGGGCGGCATGGCGCTTGGCCTGTTGCTGGTGGCGGCGCGGCACATGTTCGACGATGCCGTGACATCCGCCGACACGCTGGCGGAGCGGGTGGGACTGCCGCTGCTGGGCGCGGTGCCGGTGACGGGCGACAACCCGCAGCCGCCGGAAATCTTCACGCCGATTGCGTCCTCGTTGTTGCTGGCATCGGCCGACGGCCTGCCGCGCTCCATCCTCGTCACCAGCGCGCAGGAGGGGGAGGGCAAGTCGCTCACCCTTCACGCGCTGGCGCTGGCGCTGGCAGGCCTGGGCAAATCGGTGCTGGTGGTCGATGGCGACATGCGGCGTCCGGCGCAGCATCGCCTTTTCCGCCTGTCGCCCGCGCGCGGCATCAGCGAAGTGCTGACGGGGCAGGCGAAGGTGGCGGAGGTCATCATGCCGACCGCCGTCGCCGGGGTGGCGCTGCTGCCCTGCGGCACATTGCCGCCCAATCCGTCCGAGCTTCTGTCCACATCCGCGCTGGACGGGCTGCTGGCGGCGGTACGCGACGGCTATGATACGGTGCTGATCGACGCGCCGCCATTGCTGGGGCTTACCGACGCCCATCTGCTGGCGGCCAAGGCGCAGGCCAGCCTGCTGGTGATCGAATGGGGGCGCAACCATCATGGCGGCCTGCGTTCGGCGGTGGAGACGTTGCGGCGTAGCGGCGGCGCGATCATCGGGGGCATCCTGACCAAGCAACAGGGGCGGGCGCTGGATTATGACTATCATCGCGGCGGCTGACCTGCGCCGGTGATAAGCCGTCAGGGCCGCTGTAGGACATAAAAAAGAGCGCCTTCCCGACGAGGAAGGCGCTCTTTTTTGTGCCGGTCAGGAAAGGCGGCTTACGCTTTCGCCAGCAACCCCTCGACGATCCCCTTGAACAGGCGCTGGCCGTCGGTCTTGCCATGGGCAGCCTCGATCACGCGCTCGGGGTGGGGCATCATGCCCAGCACATTGCCGGCGTCGTTCAGGATGCCGGCGATGTTGCGGGCCGAACCATTGACGCTTTCCGCATAGCGCAGCGCCACGCGGCCTTCGCCTTCCAGCCGGTCGAGCGTGGCGTCGTCGGCGAAATAATTGCCGTCATGATGCGCCACCGGATAAGTGATCGCTTCGCCCGCGTCGTACAGGCTGGTAAAGGCGCTCTGGGCGTTCTCGACCGTCAGGGCGACGTCGCGGCAGACGAAATGGCCACCGGCATTGCGCAGCAGCGCGCCGGGCAGCAGGCCGCTTTCGGTCAGCACCTGGAACCCGTTGCAGATGCCCAGGACGAAGGCGCCGCGATCGGCGGCTCTTGCCACGGCCTGCATCACCGGCGACCGTGCGGCCATCGCACCGGAACGCAGATAGTCGCCATAGGAAAAGCCGCCCGGTACGCCGATCAGGTCGATGTCGTCGGGCAGGTCGGTGTCGCGGTGCCAGATCATCTCCGGCTTGCTTCCGGTCGCAGCCTCGAACGCCACCGCCAGGTCGCGGTCGCAATTGCTGCCCGGAAAGACGATGACGGCGCTCTTCATTTCAGGCGACCTTTTCGATGCGGTAATTTTCGATCACCGTGTTGGCCAGCAGCTTGCGGCACATGGCGTCGATATCTTCGTCGCTGGTGCCATCGGCCAGGTCCAGTTCGATGAGCTTGCCGGCGCGCACGTCATTGACGCCGTCGAAGCCCAGACCGCTCAGCGCATGCTGGATCGCACGCCCCTGCGGATCGAGCACACCGCCCTTGAGAGTGACGAAGATGCGGGCTTTCATGAGACGCGGACTCCTTGGAATCGACTGAAGCCGCGCGATTGCGCACGGCCAAACTTTGCCGCACCCCCTAGGCGCGGCGGGGCGCGGAGGCAAGCCATTATGACTTTCTTAGCCGTCATTGCGCTATTGTGCCCGGCAGATTTGGGAGGGGGGAGCAAGTGGGATGTCCGGGCTGGCACTGGCGATGTTTGTCGGGCTGTTCGCATGGGGACAGCAAATTGTTGGCTATAGCGACCCGGACGGCAAGGTCCGCCTCGCCCTGCTCGCCTGTTTCGCCTTCGGCCTGCTGATCGGCTATCGCGCGAAGCGATGAGGGCATGATCGAGGGCAGCCGAAGCAACGGCGTGGGTCACGACAGGGTCACGGTTGCATGGCGCTGCAAAGTTCACACCGTCACTGGACAAGCAAAAGTGTCGGAAACAGGTGGATATGCGCCGCCCACGCGGCAGCGACGCGCCTGTAAGGGCACGACGCCGCGCCGTTGCAGCGACGGGCAGGCCACAGCAACGCGCCGGGAACGCGACAGTCGGGTCACGATGGTGCGGCCGATTTCGGCGGATATAGAGTAAAATGGGGCGCGGCGAGACTGTCATCCGGCAGGATAGATCAGATAAAATCCTACATTGGTAGGGGCATGGTGCGCGTATGGCGATGGCCGGTGCCGAGCGCTTCCGTCACCCCCGTCTTGATCCGGGTTGTCGCTTATTCTGGCCCGGAGGAAAGCGGGATACCGGGTCAAGCCCGGCATGACGAAAGAGGTATGACCGCAAGCGACCAGAAGTTGTCATTTCCTTGTGATGATCTGCATCCTAAAACTGGACGCTCATTCGGACAGCAGTTCGTAAATCGAACGACCAAATCAAGTGACCAATTGTCGTTAAGGCTCAGCGATTAGATGCTGCTTTGGGGACAATCCGATCCGCGACTAGGCTTGCAGCGAACGCCGTCAAGCCTGCTAACATCGCGCCTACCCAGCGCGGAGCGGTATCAGGCAAAAAAGAAAAGATGACCAGAAATATAAGAAGGGTCAGTAAGCCCATCAGCGTCACACGCTTCAAACCCCTCAGATGCTTCCAACTACCGACGGTGAGACGCCATCCGAAGCCAAGCAACATCATCCAACAAAATAGCTGGATACCCTGCCAGGTCACGTCGCCTCCCCTGATGGCTGTCAAATTCAGAATTCTACCATCGCTTAGAAATACCAAGAAGAATACGAGCGCGAGGACGGTTGCGAACACGCAATTTCCGAGTAGGCGCAATCTGGCAGAGGCGATTCGCATTCCACCAATGCTACTCATGATCTAAACTTTCGCAATCGAGCGATGGTCGCTGAATGATTTCTATTGCGCAACGTCTGCAATCGCTGGTCATCCTTTCAATAGGAGACCGTCCGCTCCCCACCCAATCCTCCATTCCCACCGGCTCGCACATCGCTTAAGCCGACCGCATGAACCCGGACCTGCTCTACTTCACCTGCGCCATCGTCGCGGTCATCGTTTCCGGCCTTGCCAAGGGTGGCTTTGCCGGCGTGGGGGCGCTGGCGATGCCGATCATGGCGCTGGGTGTCGATCCGGTGCGCGGGGCGGCGATCCTGTTGCCGATCCTGATTTTGCAAGATGTCGTCAGCGTCTGGGCGTTTCGCAAAAGTTGGGACGCGCATGTCCTGAAGGTGATGCTGCCCGGCATGGCGGTGGGCGTGGGGCTGGGTTATGTCTTTGCCGCGCAGGTGCCCGAAAGCACCGTGCTGGGCGCGCTGGGCGTCATTTCCATGCTGTTCGGTCTGCAACGGCTCTGGGTCGAGCGGGGCGGGGCGATCGTGCTGCCATCCCATTCGCCCGACTGGATGGGCTTTCTGTTCGGCATCGGCAGCGGCTTTACCAGCCAGATCGCCCATGCCGGATCGCCGCCCTTCCAGATGTGGGTGCTGCCCAAAAAGTTGCCGCGCGACATGCTGGTCGGGACGACCGCGGTCGCCTTTGCGGTGATGAACTGGATGAAGGTGCCGGCCTACGCCGCGCTGGGGCAATTCACCACGCGCAACCTGATGGCGACGGCGATGCTGGCGCCGGTGGCCATCGGGGCGACCTTCGCCGGCGTGGCGCTGGTCCGCCGGGTCGACGCCGCGCGCTTCTACACGCTCATCTATGTGCTGATGGTGCTGCTTGGCCTCAAGCTGCTGGTCGATGCGCTGATGGCGTGAGGCAGGATATCCGGGAAGGGCAGGGCGTCGACTGGCTTGGCCCGAACGGGGGTATGGAGGGAAGGTTCAGGATATAAAAAAGGCCGGCGCTATGGCCGGCCCTTCCTTATTCAGTCCTTCTCGCGCTTCTTGCGATGCGTGTCGAGGTCGAGGACGGTGGTGTCCAGCCCTTCGGGCAGCAGGCCAAGACGGCGGGCCACTTCCTGATAAGCCTCGCTCTCGCCGCCCAGGTCGCGACGGAAGCGATCCTTGTCCAGCTTCTCGTTGGTCGCCATGTCCCACAGGCGGCACCCGTCGGGGCTGATCTCGTCCGCCAGGATGACGCGGCTGTAATCGCCGTCATACAGGCGACCGAATTCCAGCTTGAAATCGACCAGGCGGATGCCGATCCCGGCGAACAGGCCGCACATGAAATCGTTGATGCGGATCGCCATGTCGGCGATGTCGTGCATTTCTTCCTGCGTAGCCCAGCCGAAGCAGGCGATATGCTCTTCGGAGATCAGCGGGTCGCCCAGCGCATCATCCTTGTAGCAATATTCGATCAGCGTCCGGGGGAGCTGCGTGCCTTCCTCGATGCCCAGCTTCTTGCTGAGCGATCCGGCGGCGACGTTGCGCACCACGACCTCGATCGGCACGATCTCGACCTGGCGGACGAGCTGTTCGCGCATGTTGAGGCGGCGGATGAAGTGGGTCGGCACGCCGATCTGGCCGAGCAGGGTGAAGATATGCTCGGAAATCCGGTTGTTCAAAACGCCCTTGCCGGAAATCGTGCCCTTTTTCTGGGCGTTGAAGGCGGTGGCGTCATCCTTGAAATATTGGATGATCGTGCCTGGCTCGGGGCCTTCGTAAAGGATCTTTGCCTTGCCTTCGTAGATCTGGCGGCGACGGGCCATGCGCGTTCCTGTCTTATCTTAGAAAACATTACGCCCCGGCAAACGCGAATCGGAAAGGATAAGCGGGTGCCGGGGCTGCTTGGCCGGCCCATAGAGCAATATGACGGGGGGTGCAATTCCATGCGACCGCTACAGCACGTCCCCGAACATGAACCAGATCATCGCGCACCAGCCGATCAGGCCGACCACGCCCAATATGACGCCGGATCGGGCGCGGATGGCGGGCCAGAGGCCACGGGCTTCATCTTCATCGTCACTGTGCATGGCGGTTGCCTAGACGGAGCGGTGGCAACACTCAACCGGTGGCTTGCCTTCGCTCAACCGGCGGTTTCCTCGACGTCCGCCGGTTCACCCTCACGTCCGACCGCCATCAGCCGGCCGGTGAAACATTGCCGCCACCAGCTTATATCCTGCTGCTCCACGCTATCCATCATCGCCCGCCAGCGCCGCTTGCGCTCATCCAGCGGCATGGCCAGCGCGCGCAGGATCGCGTCGGACATCTCCTCCGGGCTATACGGGTTGATGAGCAGCGCGTCCTTCAACTGCATCGCCGCCCCGGCAAAGCGCGACAGGATCAGCACGCCGGGGTCTTCGGGGTCTTGCGCCGCGACATATTCCTTCGCCACCAGGTTCATGCCGTCGCGCAGCGGCGTCACCAGCCCGATCTTGGCGCCGCGGTAGATGCCGGCCAGCTTGTCGCGCGGATAACCCTGATTGACGTAACGGATCGGGGTCCAGTCCACATCGCTATACTCGCCGTTCAGGCGCCCCGCGAGCGAATCCAGCGTGGCGCGGATCTGCTGATAGCTTTCGACTTCGCCCCGCGAAGGCGGAGCGATCTGGGTCAGCACGACCTTGCGATGATGTTCCGGGTGATCCTTCAGGAACCGGGTATAGCCATTGAACCGTTCTTCCAGACCCTTGCTATAGTCGAGCCGGTCGACGCCGACGATCATGGTCCGGTCCTGCAAGGACGCGCGGACCAATGTGCTCATTTCGTTCGCGGCATCACTGGTCGCGGCCTGCGCGAACTCCTGCGCGTTGATGCCGATCGGGCAGGCCACCGCCTGAATGGTGCGATCGCCCACGGTGACGAAATCGCCGTCCACCGTGCCGCCCATTTCCCGTTCCACATAATGGCGGAAGGATTCGAGCCACTCCTCGGTATGGAAGCCGACGACGTCATAAGCGAACAGGGTGCTGACCAGCTTGCTGTGATGGGGCAGCGACACCAGCAGGCGCGTCGGCGGCCAGGGGATGTGGAGGAAGAAGCCCATGCGGTTCTTCAATCCCTTGTCGCGCAGCATCTGGCCCAGCGGGATCATGTGATAATCATGGACCCAGATGATGTCTTCGGGTTCGATCAGCGGGCTGGCCGTCTCCGCAAAGCGTTTGTTGACGCGGTTGTAGCCGCCCTCGAAATCGCGGGCATATTCGGCCAGGTCGATGCGGAAATGGAACAGCGGCCACAGCGTCTTGTTGGCATAGCCATTATAATATTCGTCGACATCCTGCTCTTCCAGGTCGATCGTCGCCGTCTTGACGCCTTCATCCTCGGCAAAGCCGATATGGCCGGTGAAATTGTCGGTGACTTCGCCCGACCAGCCGACCCATATGCCCCGGCTTTCGCGCAAGGCCTGAGAGAGGGCTACAGCAAGACCGCCCTGGTTGCCGGTCTTGCTGGGTCTACTGACCCGGTTGGATATGACGATCAGACGGCTCAACGCATTGCGCTCCACGGTTTGCTCAGCAAGACGGCGCAGTTGATGATGCCGACCAATGAGTAGGTCTGGGGATAGTTCCCCCATAATTCCCCGGTCGCGGGGTCGATATCCTCGGACAGCAGCCCGGCCGCCGTGCGGCGGGACAGCATTTCTTCGAACAATTCACGCGCTTCCTCACGCCGGCCGCTGCGGTGCAGCGCCTCGACCAGCCAGAAGGTGCAGACGTTGAACGCCGTCACCGGCTCGCCGAAATCGTCCGGCGCGCTGTAGCGGAGCATGTCGTTGCCCCGGCGCAGATCGGCCTCCAGCGCGGCCAGCGTGCCGATGAATTTCGGATCGTCGGCGGTCAGGAACCGCAGATCGAGCAATTGCAGCAGGGATGCGTCGCGGGCGTCATCCTCGAAATTGGCGGATATGGCCTGGCTGTCTTCGCGCCATGATGCCTCCAATATGCGCGCCTTCATCGTTTCGGCGCGATTTTCCCAATGGGCGGCACGCAGCGGCAGGTCCATCGCCAAGGCCGCATGGGCCAGCCGATCGCAGGCCGCCCAGCACATGACCGCGCTATAGCTGTGGACATGGGCGCGGGTACGCAATTCCCAAAGGCCCGCGTCCGGCTGGTCATAGACCGCCCAGGCCCGTTCGCCGACCGCCTCCAGCGCATCGAAATCGGCATGGCCGGCCATGCGCAGCAATCGCTGGTCGATGAAGCCTTGAACCGAAGACAGCACGATCTGGCCATAGGCGTCGTGCTGTATCTGTTCATAGGCGGCGTTGCCCACCCGCACCGGCCCCATGCCGCGATAGCCGGGCAGGCTTTCCGCTTCCCATTCGGTGAGCGTCGCATTGCCGCGCACGTCGTAGAGCGGCTGGATATGCCCGCCCTTGGCGCCATCGACGATGTTGCGGAGGTAGACGAGATAGGATTCCAGAACGTCCAGCGCGCCCAGCCGATTGAGTGCTTCAACCGTATAATAGGCGTCGCGGACCCAGCAGTAGCGATAGTCCCAGTTGCGCCCGCTGTCGGCATGTTCGGGAATGGAAGTGGTCAGCGCGGCGACGATCGCGCCGGTTTCCTCATGCTGGCACAGTTTCAGCGTGATGGCGGATCGGATCACGGCTTCCTGCCATTCGGCGGGGATGGCCAGCCCACGGACCCAAAGCTGCCATTCGTTGATCGTATCGTCCAGCATCCGCTCGATCGCCGGGCGCAGCGCGTCGGAGAAACCCTCGTCCGGTCCCATGAAGAAATGGGCGTCCTGCTCCAGCCGGAACCAGCTTTCCTGGCTGATCAGCCCGATGGGCGCATTGGTCGACACGCGCATGGCCATGTAGGACAGGACGATGCGGATATGGTTTGAGCCATAGCTGATCGGCACATGTTCGCCGTTCCAGTTGGTCGTCGGGCGGAATTTCACGCGGATGCGGGGGGAGCCGGCCACCGGTCGTACGATGCGGATGAACGCGACTGGCCGGTAGATGCGGCCCTTATGCTTGTGGCGCGGGCAGAAATCCAGAATTTCGATCGCATTGCCCTGGCCGTCGCTCTGGCGCGTCACCAATATCGGGGTGTTGCGGATATAATGTTGTTCGACCGCGACGCAATTCTCCAGCTCTACGGCCCAGAAGCCGCGCGATTGCTGGTCGTCCCAAGCCTTGTCGTCCAGCAGTGCGGAAAAGACCGGGTCGCCGTCCACGCGCGGGACGCAGGCCCACACCATGCGGCCCATGCGGTCGATCAGCGCGGATGCCTGGCAATTGCCGATAGGCCAGAGGTCGAGCGTGCGCTCTGATCCGGCCAGGATGGATTCGCTTGCTGCTTGGATCGGTCTGCCCCCAATTTGTTGGTCACAAAAAGGGGTCTCCGGGAATCTATCCGGCGGCCCCCTCGGACAGATAATGCCTGACGGCGGCAACCTGTTCCAAAAAGAATGACGCTAATGTCGGGCGCGGCGTTCCGACCAATATGCCCGCGCCGCCCAGTTCGGTCGCGGCGGCAAAGCCTTCCTCGTCGGTGACGTCATCTCCGATGAAGACGGGAATGCCGCCGGCCATGGGCGCTTCGCGCATCAACCTGATGAGCGCGCTGCCCTTGTCCGCGCCGCCGGGGCGTAGTTCGTAAAGCATCTTGCCATGTTGCAGCGCCAGCCCATGGTCGCGCGCAAGCAGGTCGGCCAGTGCGCCCGCTGCTTCGCCCCAGATCGGCGCGCCACGGAAATGCAGGCCCACGCTGATCGACTTGCGTTCGACCAGCAGGCCCGGCTTGTCATCGGCAAAGGCGTGGAAGGCTGCCTCAACCGCGTCGATCGCGGGCAGGCGGGGCGGGGCTTTCACCTCCTCGCCGGGATGCGCGAATTCCAGTCCGTGGGTGCCCGACAGCAGGAAGTCGCCAAAGCCCATGGCGCGCAGCGTTGCGATCGACCGACCGCTGACGATCGCCAGCCGCCCGCCCAGCCGGTCGCGCAATCGGACCAGCATGGCCAGCAGGTCGTCGTCGACATGGACGGCATCGGGTGTGTCGGCCAGCGGCACCAGCGTCCCGTCGAAATCGAGGAAGAGCGCCGCGCCCTCCAGCAGGGTGGCGGGCGGCGCGGGCAGGGCGATGGGGGAAAGAAGGGTGTCAGTCACGCCTTTAAGAGTGGCGTCTCAGGACGAAACCGCAACCCCTCATCTCGCAATCGCAGCACATTGCCAGGATTGGCCCCAGGATCAACAGGTGCGATCGCGGGACCGGCTTTCGTTCCAGGGCGATGCCCATTGCACGCGATGCAAGGCCCGGAAGGCCTGCATGATCGCCGCGATCAACTGGTCAATGCCGCGATTGGCATGTTCGCGGCCGTCATTCCACAGCCGGTCGTCATATTCGTCACGCATTGCGCGCTCCTCTTCTATGAGTCGATGGTAAAGGTGCGGTGCGAAGTCCGCGGGTCGGGCAGTGCCAGACAGGGCAGGGGCGCGCCAACAAAAGGCTGGACCTTTCAGATAAGGACAGCTTATCAACAATGGCATGTCCGCACTGCCGCCCCTGTCCGCCATCCGTGTATTCGAGGCCGCCGCACGGCTGGAAAATTTCACCGTCGCCGCGCAGGAACTGGGCATGACCCAGGCGGCGGTCAGTTATCAGGTGAAGCTATTGGAAGAACGGCTCGGCATCAGCCTGTTCCAGCGGATCGGGCGCAAGGTGGCGCTGACCGACAAGGGGCGGGAGATCGCGCCAATCCTGACCCGCGCGTTCAACCAGATGCGCGCCGGCTTCGCTGCCCTGACGCAGGATCATGCAGCGGTGCTGACGATCAGTTGCACCAACAGCTTCGCCCATCTCTGGCTGGCGCCCCGGATCGGCGGGTTCCAGATGCGCCATCCGCACCTCGCCGTGCGCATCCTGGCCAATGACGCGATTGTCGATCTGGCTCACGCTGGCGTCGATCTCGCCATTCGCGGTGGCAAGGGCGACTGGCCGGGACTGGAGGCGAAACTGCTGACGCACAGCCGCCTTGTGCCCATGTGCAGCCCCGGCTGGCTCGCGCGCCATGGCCCAATCCCGGACGCCGCAGCCTTGCTCGCCTTGCCGCGTCTCTCGCCGGAGGATAGCTGGTGGAATGACTGGCTGGCGGCGATGGGCGTGGAGGCGAGCGATCATGACGGGCCGCCCGCCATCGCGCTCGACAGTCAGGTGATGGAGGGGCGGGCGGCCATGGCCGGGCAAGGTGTCGCCATTCTCACGCATATGTTCTGGAAGGTGGAGGTCGAGGCCGGGCTGCTGGTCGAGGCGGTGCCATCCTATGTGCGTGACAAGGCGAGCTACTGGATCGTCTACCCGCCCCACGCCCGCAACACGGCCAAGGTGAAGGCCTTTCGCGACTGGATCGGTGCGGAATTTGCGGCAGAGATCGCCGCCGATCCGGACGGGCGCTACTTGCCGCGTTGATATGTCATGCGTATGTTCATGCGCATGATGAATGCGGGAGTCGATGATGACCAGGCATGAGCGAATGGCAGGGCGCAAGGCGACCAACCTGTCGCTGGATGTCGATCTTGTGGCTGATGCCAAGGCATTGGGCATCAACCTGTCGCGCGCCTGTGAAGAGGCTTTGCGCACAGAGATCGCGGCGGAGCGGGGCCGGCGCTGGCAGGAGGACAATGCTGCCGGCATCGCGGCTTCCAACGCCTATGTCGAAAAATATGGTTTGCCGCTCGAAAAATACCGGATGTTCTGATGGCGCGCTTTTGCGTGCATCGCCTGCCTGACGGGGGCCATGTTCTGGATTGCCAATCCGACCTTCTGGATCGTCTGACGACGCGCTTTGTGGTTCCGCTGGTTCCCATCGAGCATGTCGGCACGCCGATGGCGAAGCTTAATCCGATATTCGATGTGGACGGGCAACGACTGGTCATGATGACGCAATTTTCCGGCGCGGTGTCTGCTCGGTCGTTGAGTGAAGTCGTTTTATCGCTGTTGGATCGGGATTATGACATTTCCAACGCTCTCGACATGCTCATGTCGGGCTATTGAGCAAATCCGTTTCCGTTCACCTTCCGTCCTGCTAAGCCGTCCGCAATGACCGACTATCGCGACCCGTTCGACGCCATCAAGGATCACCCGTTCGATGATGCGCTCCAGCAGCGCTACCTCGTCTATGCGCTGTCGACCATCACGGCGCGATCGCTGCCGGACCTGCGTGACGGGCTGAAGCCGGTGCATCGGCGCCTGCTATGGGCGATGCGCCTGCTCAAGATGGAGCCGGGCGGCGCCAACCCCGACATCCTGGTTGCCAATCCGGCGCGCAACACGACCAGTTACAAAAAATGCGCCCGCGTCGTGGGCGACGTCATCGGTAAATATCACCCGCATGGCGATGCGTCGGTCTATGACGCCATGGTACGTCTGGCGCAGGATTTTTCGCTGCGCACCCCGCTGGTCGATGGCCAGGGTAATTTCGGCAATATCGACGGCGATAATGCGGCGGCGATGCGCTATACCGAAGCGCGCCTGACGCAGGCGGCCGCCGACCTCATGTCCGGCCTGGACGAAGGCACGGTCGATTTCCGCCCGACGTATAATGGCGAGGATGAGGAGCCGGAGGTTTTCCCCGGCCTGTTCCCCAACCTGCTCGCCAACGGCGCGACCGGCATCGCGGTCGGCATGGCGACCAGCATCCCGCCGCACAATGTCAGCGAACTGATCGACGCCGCCGGACTGCTGATCGACAATCCCGATGCGGATCATGCCGCGCTGATGCAGATCGTCCGCGGGCCGGACTTCCCGACCGGCGGCGTGCTTGTCGATAATGCCGCGATCATATCCGAAGCCTATGTCACCGGGCGCGGGGCCTTCCGCACCCGCGCGCGCTGGCACAAGGAAGAGGGCGGGCGCGGCACCTGGATCGCGGTCGTCACCCACATCCCCTACCAAGTGCAGAAATCCAAGCTGATCGAGCAGATCGCCGCGCTCATCAATGACCGGAAACTACCGATCCTGGCCGATGTGCGCGACGAATCCGATACCGAAATCCGCATCGTCATCGAACCGCGCGCCCGCACCGTCGATCCGCAGATGCTGATGGACAGCCTGTTCCGGCTGACCGATCTGGAAAACCGCTTCCCGCTCAACCTCAACGTACTCGATTCCACGCGCACGCCGCGCGTGCTGGGTTTGAAGCCGCTGCTGATCGAATGGCTCAAGCATCAGATCGACGTGCTGGTCCGCCGCGCCCAGCACCGGCTGGAGAAGATCGCGGCGCGCCTCGAACTGCTCGAAGGCTATATCATCGCCTATCTCAACCTCGACCGGGTGATCGCCATCATCCGCACGGAGGATGAGCCGAAAGAGGTGATGATGGCCGAATTCAGCCTGAACGATCGTCAGGCCGAAGCGATCCTGAACATGCGCCTCCGCTCCCTGCGCAAGCTGGAAGAGATGGAGTTGCGGCGCGAACATGCCGAACTCGTCAAGGAAAAGGACGAGTTGGAGAAACTGGTCGACAGCCCGGTGCTGCAACGCAAGCGCCTGAAGAAGGATCTGGCGGCGCTGCGCAAGCGCTATGGTCCCGAAACCGACCTGGGCCGGCGCCGGACTTTGGTGGAGGAAGCGGCTCCCGCGCGCGAAATTCCGCTGGAGGCGATGATCGAGCGCGAGCCGATCACCGTCATCCTGTCAGAGCGCGGCTGGATTCGCGCGATGAGCGGCCATCGCGATCTGGCCGCCGCCGACACGCTCAAATTCAAGGAAGGCGATGGCCCGCAATTCGCCTTCCACGCCTACACCACCGACAAGCTGCTGATGGCGACCGCCACCGGGCGCATCTACACGCTGGCGTCGGACAAGCTGCCGGGTGGTCGTGGTTTCGGCGATCCGGTGCGCTCGCTGGTCGACATGGACAATGAAGGGGCGATCATGGCCTTCATGCCTGCGCGGATCGGCACCGAACTGCTGCTGGCCTCGTCCGATGGGCGAGGTTTCATCGCCGCCGTGACGGACCTGATGGCGGAAACCCGCAAGGGCAAGCAGGTGGTCAATGTCCGCGCCGACGCGAAATTGAGCATCATCCGCCCGATCCCGGCGGAGGCGGACAGCATCGCGGTGATCGGGGAGAACCGCAAGCTGCTGGTCTTCGCCCTCACGGAAATGCCGAAAATGGCGCGTGGGCAGGGGGTGCAGATGCAGCGCTATCGCGATGGCGGCCTGTCCGATGCGATCGCTTTCAAGCTGGCCGATGGTCTTAGCTGGACCATGGGCGGCGAGTCGGGTCGGACCCGTACGGAAAGCGACATGATGCCGTGGAAGGTCGCCCGTGGCGCTGCCGGCCGCATGCCGCCGACCGGCTTCCCGCGCGACAATCGCTTCTGATTTCAGCTTTTTATCCTTTCGTCTGATTTCCACCAAAATGGCGCTTAGCGTTTCCCGAAAATTTACTCCTTCTGGATACAGCGGGGATATGGAATCGACGTCGGTACGAAATTTGCCGGTCACGCAGGCAAGCGGCACCCCCTTGCCGGGGGATGATCGCGCACGTCCTGACTGCGCCGTCAGCGTCTCGGACTGGTTAGCGGCCTTGCCCCAGCTCGCGGCCATTTTCTCGTATGAGAACGACGAAATAGACTTCAGGCAGGGCAATGCCCGCTTTGTGACCGTCTTTCGGTCCAACCCGCAGCACAGCAATCCGTCCGACCGGGTGACGAAGGAATGGCGGGAACGGGCCATCGGTTTCATCCAGTCCGGACGCGATTCGGAGAGTTTCGAGCTGCGCCGTGACGGCAAGCTCGGCCCGGAATATTTCATGTGCACACTTGGCCGCCTGCCCGCCGCCGAAGGTCATCCCGAATATTATCTCTTCACCGCGATCGACCGCACCAGCGAACGGACGATCGAGAAGAATCTGCGCCGTGAATTGCTGTCGGACGGCCTGACCGCGCTGCCCAACCGGACTGGCTTCGGCGAGGACATTGACGACCGGCTGGCCAACGGCACCTGGCCCGACAATGCCCAGTTCGGCATTATCGCCATCGACCTCAGCCGCTTCAGCCGCGTCAATGAATCGCTTGGTCCGATGGCGGGCGACGAACTGCTCATCACGGTGGCCAAGCGGCTGAAATCCAGCCTGCGGCAGGGCGATGTGCTGGCCCGTATCGGTGGCAATGACTTTGCAGTATTCGCGCGCCTTAACAATGGCTTGTCAGATGCTCTTCATATTGTTCAGAGGATCAAGGAAGCGCTCAGTTCGCCCATCCGGCTGAGCGACCTCCAGATCCGCGTCGATTGCGCGATCGGGTGCGCCCTGTCGCTCAATCTGGACGATGATCCCGACGATGTCGTGCGCAAGGCGCAGGCCGCGGTGAAGATCGCCAAGCGCAGCGGCAAGGTCGAGATTTATCGCAATGGCGTACTCAAGGAAGCGCAGCGTCGCTTCTCGATCGAGAGCCGGCTGCGCGAGGCGCTGGCGCAGGGCGGCCTGACCCTAGCCTATCAACCGCTCATCCATCTCCAGACCGGCGAGATCACCGGGTTCGAGGCGCTGGCCCGCTGGAATGACGAGGAACTGGGCAATGTGTCCCCGGTCGAATTCATCGCCGTGGCGGAGGAAAGCGGCCTCATCACGCCGCTGGGCCGCTGGGCCGCCTATGAAGCGGCGCAGGCGCTGTCGCGCTGGGACGCGAAATTCGGCCAGGCGCTGCCGGTCGGCGTCAACGTCAACCTGTCGCCGATCCAGATGGCGCGCGACGATGTCGCTTCCATGTTCGAGGAAGCGCTGCGCTATTCCGGCATCGCCGGCAATCGCCTGACCGCAGAAGTGACCGAAAGCGCGATCATCGCCGATCCGGACAAGGCGCGCAAACTGCTTGTCGCGCTCAAGGGGCTACAGATGCCGATCGCGATGGACGATTTCGGCACCGGCTTCTCCAACCTGGCCAGCCTGCACAGCCTGCCGATCGACATCCTCAAGATCGACCGCAGCTTCGTGTCGACGATGCTGGAGGATCATGACAAGGCGGTGATCGTCCGCACGATCCTGTCGCTCGCCGAATCGCTGAACCTGAAAGTCACGGCCGAAGGGATCGAGACGCAGGCGCTGGCCCATGCCCTGCAACAAATGGGTTGCTGGCAGGGGCAGGGCTATCATTTCGCCCGGCCGATGGCCGAGAATGACGCCTTCGATTATTGGCGCGCGCGCTGGAATTTCGAGACGGTCTGATCGGCGATCGCCCCGACGCGCTCTGCATCGGGGAAATCCTCCGCCACCCATTGGGCCTGCACCGCTTGCAAGGCTTTGGCCACGTCCGGCCCGGCTGTCAGGCCGCGCGCGATCAGGGCGCCACCGCCGATCGGCAATATAGGCGGCGTCCAGTCCGCCAGCGCGGCCACTGCGGACACAGGCTGTCCCGGATCGAGCAGCAGACGGTCGATCGTGCCCTCCACACCCACCCGATAGGCCAGCGCACGCGGCGTTTCCGTGATCGCCGCCGCCGGCTCCAGCGCTACCGTCAGCCGCTTGCGGGCTTTTTTCGACAGTTTCAGCCGCGCGCCCACGCTATCGGCCACCACCGGGTCAGCGGGCAGCGAGGCGGCCAGTCGGCGCAGCGCCGACCCGCCGATGCCGCTTTCCGCCTCCCGCACCATCAGCGCTTCGACCCGCGCGACACCAGCGGCATCCACTTCCGGCAGTACCGGGCGCAATATCCCGCCTTCGACCATCAGCCGCAGCGCATGGACCGGCGCCGCGACGCCCAGCAATTTCAGCAATTCGTCGGCGATCCGCTCGCGCGAAAGCGCCATGAGGCTGTTGGCGGCGGCGACGCAGGCATCGTAGGCGATACTGTCCAACTCGTTGTCGCCATAGCGCGCCAGGAACCGGAAATAGCGCAATATGCGCAGATGATCCTCGGCAATTCGCGCCGATGCGTCCCCGATGAAGCGCAGCCGCCGCGCAGCCAGATCGGTGAGTCCACCAAAATAATCGCTGATCTCGCCAGTGACGGGATCGGCATACAGCGCGTTGATGGTGAAATCCCGCCGCGCGGCATCTTGGCGCCAGTCGTCCGTGTAGGCGATCGTGGCACGCCGCCCGTCGGTGCTGACGTCCCGGCGCAGCGTGGTGATTTCTACCGGCCCGTCGGGCAGGACGGCGGTGATGGTGCCATGGTCGATCCCGGTCGGCACCGCCTTGATCCCCGCCGCCTTCAGCCGGTCGACCACATCATGCGGGTCCAGTATAGTCGCGATATCCAGATCGTTGACGGGCAGTCCCAGCAACCCATCGCGCACCGCGCCGCCGACGAAGCGCGCCTTGCCGTCGGCCGCATCCAGCGCGTTCAGCAGGCCATCAAGGCGCGAACGATGCCGCCAGTCGGCGTCAGCCGGCAGGATTGTCATGGCCCAGCCTCCGCGACAAATTGGCCAGGATCGCCGCTGTAATCCCCCAGATACGTCGCCCCTCCCAGAAAATCTCGTAATAATGGCGTGTAACACCGGCAAATTCGGCCTCGCGACGCATCCGGTTGGCCGGGTCGAGCGCATAGGCCAGCGGCAACTCGAACCAGTCCGCCACTTCGCCTTCCTGCGCGCGCAGCGGCAGGTCGGGCGGGATGACTCCCAGCACCGGCACGATATCGAAGCCGGTGAAGGTGCTGTAGCGATCGGATATGCCTACCACCTGCACCTGGTCGGGCGACAGGGCGATCTCCTCCTGCGCCTCGCGCAGCGCACCGGCGATCTCGTCGGCATCGCCGTCGTCAACCCGGCCGCCGGGAAAGGCGATCTGTCCCGCATGCTTGCGCAACGTCGTCGCGCGTTCGGTCAGGATCAGGCCGGGTTCCGGCCGGTCGGTGATCGCCACCAGAACGGCGGCGGGCGCCAGCATGATGTCGCCCATGATGCGGGGATCGCGGATGTCATCCAGCGCGATATCGGTCCGCCTGTGCCCGTCTTCCAGTGCGGCGCGCAGCCGCTGCGCCAGTGTCATGCGGCGCCGTCCAGCGGGAAGAAAGCGCCCTCGCTCCAAAGGCCGACACGCTCGCTTTCTTCTTCCAGCGCCAGGTTTATCAACTCATAATAGACGCTGCGCCCGACCAGCGCCTCCAGGCCCCCGCGCACATGCAGATAGGGATGGGGGCCGTCCGGCGTTTCGCGCACCGTCAATTCATGCTTCGGTCCGGCGGTCACGATGTCGCCGCTGTTCAGGCGAAAGGCCAGGGTGCGCGCGCGCCCTTCGCCCTCGCTCTTCAGTTCGACCGCGACGAAGGGAGCGTCCTCGACCTCTATGTCTAGCTTCTCGACCGGGGTCACGAGCACATGGCTGCCGTCCGGCTCGCGCCGCAGGATCGTGGAAAACAGCCGCACCATCGTTTCCCGCCCGATCGGCGACCCCTGATGATACCAGGTGCCGTCGCGCGCGATCCGCATTTCGCTGTCACCACAATGATCGGGATTCCATTTCTCGACCGGGGGCAGGCGTTTTTCGGCGGCCAGCCGCGCAATGTCGGCAAGCGACAGGGTAGACAGATCGGGCAGGGGTTCCATCGGCATGGGGTGGAGATAGGAGCCTGCGGTCCGCAGGCAAAGGCCTAATCAGGCCGCGACGGATATTCTGGGGCCGAGCATGCCGGTGCCCCCGACCGGACGGCCATCGACCGGCAGGGCCAGCAGGCGGCGCGGCTCGAACGGACCGGGTGCGTCCCATCCGGCGGTGCCATCGGCGGCAAAGCCCCAGAAGCGGCCATAATATTCGGGATCGCCGATCATCATCAGCGGCTCGCAGCCCATCGCGCGCGCGGCGGCGACCACCGCGTCCATCATCGCCCGGCCATGACCGCCAAATTGATGCGTCGGCGCGACCGCGACTGGACCGACCATGATGAGCGGCGTCTGATGCCCATCCGCATCGGTCAGCGCCACCGGCCAGCTTTGCAGCGATCCGATCAGCACGCCGTCACCATCCACCGTGGCGAAGGAAAGGGCATGTAGCCAGGGCATGTCCTGACGGATGCGATAGGCGGTGCGGCCATGACGGTCGGGTCCAAACGCCGCGTCGAGCAACCGCTCGATCGCCGCGTCGGGCTGACTGTTGAGGGGCACAATGTCTGACACGTCTTGCCGATCCGCCATCAATGGCGCATGGGGCAGCGCCGGAAGCGGGGCTTTAGCGTCCGCTTCGCAAAATGAAAGA
This sequence comes from Sphingobium sp. Leaf26, assembly GCF_001421665.1. Taxonomy (GTDB): domain Bacteria; phylum Pseudomonadota; class Alphaproteobacteria; order Sphingomonadales; family Sphingomonadaceae; genus Sphingobium. Next base: position 145,648 of record NZ_LMKV01000033.1, on the reverse strand, counting down.
CTAAATAGGCCCCGGCCTGCACCATCTTATGGGGCGGAGCGCGGCCCGGATGTGGCAAGGCTATGCAGACTGGATTTGACGATTTTCTGACGCTGGAGGTCAACGACCTGCATGTCGACGTGCTGACCGGCATCTATTCGGAGGAGACGCATCTCCCCCAGCCGCTGCGCATTTCCATCCGCGCGCGCCTGCGAATCGCCGATCATTATGAGGCGGAAACGCCGCTGGCCGCGTCCAAAAACTATATGGACCTCAAGCATGCCGCATCGACCGCGCTGCCCGAAGGCGTGCATTTCACCCTGATCGAAGCGGTGGCCGACCATATCATCGACACCATCTTCCTTCAGGACGACAAGGTCAGCCATGTCGAAGTGAAGATCGTGAAGCTGGCGCTGAGCGACCGTGACCCGGAGCGCAGCCTACTCAAAGTAGGTGAGCACCGGAAGCACGGAAAAGCGCCATTTGCAGGCCGTCAGAACTGAATGTCGATCGGCCCTAACATCCGTTCGCGCTGAGTAGGGCCGAGCTTGTCGAAGGGGCGTATCGAAGCATCGCTCCTTCGATACGCCCCTTCGACTTCGGTCAGCGGCTACTCAGGACGAACGGGGCAATTCCCCCTTCTTGATCAGCCCGATCTCTATCAGTCGTTCGGTCAGATAATCATGCGCGCTGATCGGCGGATCGCGGCGCGGATTGTCTTCGCTCACGCATTGCGGCAGCGCGTCGATCATGAAATCGGGGCGCAGGTGCAGGAAGAAGGGCATGGAATAGCGCGAATGGCCGCGCCGTTCCGGCGGCGGGTTGACTACGCGATGGCTGGTCGACGGCAGCACATGATTGGTCAGCCGTTGCAACATGTCGCCGACATTGATCGCCAGCGCGCCGGGCGGCGGCACCACGGGCAGCCAGTTGCCGCCCCGATCCTTCAGTTCCAGCCCGCCTTCTTCCGCCCCCAGCAGCAGGGTGATGAGGTTGATATCTTCATGCGCGCCCGCGCGGATACCCGGCGCCTGCGGCGACACCGGCGGATAATGGAGCAGCCGCAGGATCGAATTGCCATTCTCGACCGGACCGTCGAACCAGCGTTCGGGCAGGCCCAGATACAGCGCGATCGCCGAAAGCAATTCCGCGCCCACCCGGTCGAACTCGCGATAGAGTTTCGCGAACACCGGCTCGAACTCCGGCATTTCGGTCGGCCATATATTGGGGGGCATCGTTTCCGCCAGCGGATCGCCTTCGGGCAGGTCGCGACCGACATGCCAGAATTCCTTCAGGTCATTCTCGCTCGCGCCCTTGGCGATCTCGACACCAAAGGCGGTATAGCCGCGCTGGCCGCCGTTGAACCTGGCATCATAGGCGCGCTTGGTTTCCACCGGCTGGTCGAAGAAGCGACGCGCCAGCGCCCAGCCATCATCGACCAGCTTCTGGTCCATGCCATGGTCCTTCACCATGGCGAACCCAAAGCGTTGGAACGATTGGCCAAAGGCCTCGGCGAAATCCGCCTTGCTCATGTCTGCCATGGACAGGACAGGCACCTGATCCAGTACCGCTTGCGACACGTCTTATCTCCAGTTTCTTTCAGATGGGGCCGTGGTCCATCAATAGGCGCAGCCCGCGCATGACGCATCCTTGATCGCGCCGGGGCGCTGTTGCAAGGAGGCAGGATGAACTACTGGCTGATGAAATCGGAACCCGATGCCTTCTCCTATGACGATCTGGTCAAAAAGGGGAAGGCCGAATGGGACGGCGTGCGCAATCATGCGGCCCAGGGCCATATGAAGGCCATGCGCAAGGGCGATCTGGCCTTCTTCTATCACAGCAATATCGGGGTCGAGGCGGTCGGCATCATGACCATCGTGGAGGAAGCCGCACCCGATAGCACGGACGAGACAGGCAAATGGATCGCTGTCCATGTCGCGCCGGTCGAACGGCTCGCCAAACCTGTGACGTTGAAGGCGATGAAGGCCGATTCGGCGCTCGCCGACATGGTGATGCTGCGCCAGTCGCGCCTGTCCGTGGCTCCGCTGACGAAAGCCGAGTTTGATCATGTGTTAGCGCTATCAAAGGGTTAGTATGCAAAACGGGACGCGGTTGCACATGATGCAATCGGGTCGTCATTTTTTGCGATTGTCGCTTTGACGCGCTGCACCATATGACGGTCTTCAACAGAACAAGAATATTTAGAGGTGTTTGATCGGCATTCACAAGGAGTTTACCCATGCGAATGCTGTCCAAGTTCATTGTCGCCGGCGCCATCAGCGCCATTGCCGCCACCGCCGCTCAGGCTGAAGATGCCGCTGCCAAGCAGCGCTTCACCCACGAAGGCTACACCTATGTCTATCAGGTGAAGGACACCAAGACGGGCAAGGTGATTTCGGGTCGTCGTTTCCCTGACGCCGTCGCTTTCAATCTGGCCGTCAAGAATGGCAAGGTTTCGGGCGTTTCGGGCGGCCAGCAGGTTGCCTTCAAGGTCGAAGACGCGCGCGGCGCCGCTGCGGAAGCTTCGGCTGACTGATCGGAAGCGCGCTTCAATCGGGGCGCTTCAAACAGATAGGGACGGCATCCGACGGGATGCCGTCCCTTTTTTGTTGTCGTTCAGCGGAACGAAGCGCTGAAAACCGGCGCGCGCTCCTGCCACGCGCCGGTTATTGGCATCAGCGGCAGCTACGCTTGCTGTCGATCGACTTGCCGAGCAGCGCGCCACCGGCCGCGCCCAGGATCGTACCCGTGGCACGATCGCCACGGGTGTCGATCGCGCGGCCGACCAGCGCACCGCCGACACCGCCGACGATCAGGCCGGTCGTGCCGTTCGACTTGCGGCAATAGGTCCGGCCGTCACGGCCGCGCCATTCCTTGTAGCGATAATGTTTACGAGCCTGTGCGCCGTCGGTGGGGACGGCCATGGACATCGGGATGGCCAGCGAGACGGCGGCCAGGGCGAGCAGGGCATTACGCATGATATTCTCCTCCGAAGTGCGTGATTTGTCGCTTCAACCCTTCTACATTGATCCAGGTTGCATGAACGTCAGGCAACAATTTAAGTCACTGTTTCCAAGGCAATAAAATTTGAGGTGAATGGATGGGTGGTGACGATGAACGGGAAGGGCGCCGGCTGATAGAGGCGCTGGACCTTGCGCCTCATCCCGAAGGCGGCTGGTATCGGGAGACGTGGCGCGCCACCGCCGCGCCGGGCGTGCGGGCAGCCGGCACCGCAATCCTGTTCCTGCTGGAGGCGCATCAGCGATCGCACTGGCACCGGGTCGATGCCGACGAGCATTGGTTCTGGCATGCCGGCGCACCGCTGATCCTGTCCATCGCCGCGCCGGGGGAGGGCGCTCGCGCCCTGCTTCTGGGGCTGGACGTTCCGGCTGGCCAGATGCCGCAGGGCTGGGTGCCCGCGCATCACTGGCAGGCATCGATGCCGCAGGGCGGCTGGACGCTGGTCAGTTGCACCGTGACGCCGGGCTTTGATTTTGCCGGCTTTTCCCTTGCGCCGCCGGACTGGTCGCCGCCCGGTTGAGACTTATCCACAGTTATCCACAGCTTTCGGCGGCCCACCGTCAAAAATCTGTTCGATTTCGCTTTGAACGACTCGAATGTGGTGAGACCATCCTTGTGTCGGAACGGTGGAAACGGAGCGATCCGGTTCCAAAAATGACTGAGAGATCAGGAGTTTGAACCGTAACGACAGTTCATCGGCAGGCAATATCCGCAAGGGTGGAGCCGGGCAGATGGACGGGATGCTTGAAGCCCTTGCCGGGTACGCGCGAAAGTGAACGTCGGGCATGGAATGCAGGCATTTTAGCACCGGGCAGGCGGCCCTTGGCCAAGTACCGGAGCAAAACCTGCGCGGCGCCTTCGCTTTGAAGGATGGCGCACAGGATCGGCGGGCCGATGATCGCATCTCTTCACGAGACGCGGATCGCCTCACTATTATCGAACAAGCCGGCCTCGGCCGACCGCTCGAAAATATCTGAGGGAAAGTCCGACGGAAGTGGGGACCGGCAGCGATGCCGGCCCCCATTTTGCGTTTGGGGCAGGGGGTGTTTCCGATCGGCGCGATGGGAGGGTTGATCGCTTAGGCCGTGACCTCCCTCCCGCTCTTCAATGCACAGCCGCCGCGCGGATCACCGACGAGAAGCGCTGGAGGCACTGGCTGTCCTCGACCCGCCCGGCATTGGCCGGATCGACCAGCAACCCGATCCGCCGCCGCATGTCGAAACCGCTGAGCATGGGCATGGCGATCCCCGGTTGCGCATGGCAGCGCGGCATGACGGTGATGCCCAGCCCGGACCGCACATAGGCGATGGCCCGATCGTCGCTGGTCGTGCGCGCGGCGAAGAAGGGGCGGATGCCTCTCGCCGTGAAGAATTGGCTGACCTGCGACAGCGCCTCGCAATTGCGGCGGACCAGCATGTCGGCGTCAGCCACCTCTTCGGGTTCCAGCATCCGCCGATGCGCCAATGGATGGCTGTCCGACAGGGCCAGCGCATAGCCCTCCTCGAACCAGGTCTCACGCGCCCGCGCATCATTGCCCAATATGCCGACAATGGCGTCGATCCGCCCCCGCTCCAGTCGCGGTAGCAGGTCGCGCATCCGTCCTTCGACGATCTCTATCTTCTCGCCTTCCGCCTGACAGGCTTCCCGCGTCGCCGCCTCGATCCAGGCGGAAGGCAGGGTGGATATCACCCCGACCCTTACCAGGCGGCTCTTCTGGTCCACCGCCATCGCCTGCATCGCCTTTGCGAATTCAGCTTCAATGCGTCTGGCATGGACGGCGAAGGTCGCGCCGAAACTGGTCAACTCCACGCGGCGATTGGTGCGGTGAAACAGCATATGGCCGGTGATCGTCTCCAGTTTCGCGACGCCGACCGACAAGGTGGGCTGAGACACCCGGCATTGCTGCGCCGCGCGGGAGAAATTGCCCTGATCCACCACGGCCAGGAAATAGTGGATCAGATAGCGTTCGATCATAGATGCCATCTATTATATGCTTATCGCACGGTCAATTTTTCAAAAGCTGGCCGGGCTGCTATGCTCGCGCCAGTCAGAAAATATGAGGAGAGGCCGATGGCGCCCGATTTCGATTTCGCGCTAGGTGAAACTGCCGATATGATCCGGGATACGACGGCGCGCTTCGCTGCCGATCGTATCGCGCCGCTCGCGGCCAAGATTGACGCCGATGACTGGTTCCCGCGCGACGAACTCTGGACCGCCATGGGCGAACTCGGCCTGCACGGCATTACGGTGGAGGAGGAATGGGGCGGCCTGGGCCTCGGTTACCTCGAACATGTCATCGCCTGCGAGGAAGTCAGCCGCGCCTCCGCCTCGATCGGCCTCAGCTATGGCGCTCACTCAAACCTCTGCGTCAACCAGATCCGCCGCTGGGGCAATGAAGCGCAGAAGGCCAGATATCTGCCGAAACTCATTTCCGGCGAGCATGTCGGATCGCTCGCCATGTCGGAGGCCGGGGCCGGCTCCGACGTCGTGTCGATGAAGCTGAAAGCGCGGGAGACGGATGCCGGCTATGTTCTCGACGGCACGAAATTCTGGATCACCAACGCGGCCTATGCCGACACGCTGGTCGTCTATGCCCGGACCGGGGAGGGTAGCAAGGGCATCACCGCCTTCCTGATCGAGAAGGGCATGCCCGGCTTTTCCATCGGGCAGAAGATCGACAAGGTCGGCATGCGTGGATCGCCGACCGCCGAACTGGTCTTCGACGGTTGCGAAGTCCCGCACGAGAATATCATGGGTCCGCTGAACGGCGGCGTGAAGGTGCTGATGAGCGGCCTCGACTATGAGCGCGCGGTGCTGGCGGGCATCCAGCTTGGCATCATGCAGGCCTGCCTCGACACCGTCATCCCCTATGTCCGTGATCGCAAGCAGTTCGGCCAGCCGATCGGCAGCTTTCAACTCATGCAGGCCAAGATCGCCGACATGTATGTCGCGCTCAACAGCGCGCGCGCTTATGTCTATGCCGTGGCAAAAAGCTGCGACGCGGGCAAGACCACGCGCTTCGACGCGGCCGGCGCGATCCTGCTGGCGAGCGAGAATGCGGTGCGCGTCGCGCTGGAGGCTGTACAGGCGCTGGGCGGCGCCGGCTATACGAAGGACTGGCCGGTCGAACGCTATATGCGCGACGCTAAGCTGCTGGATATTGGCGCGGGCACCAATGAAATCCGCAGGATGCTGATCGGTCGCGAACTGATCGGGGCGGGCCAGTGACCGGCCCGGTCCTCGACAGCGCCCTTTCCCGCGATAGCGAGGCGTTCCGCGCCAACGCTGCGCATAACCGCGCGCTGGCCGATCAGTTGCGCGCCGATGTCGCCGCCGCCGCGCTGGGCGGTGGAGAAGTCGCGCGCGAACGCCACGTCGGCCGGGGCAAGCTGCTGCCGCGCGAACGGGTCGAAAATCTGCTCGACGCCGGCAGCCCCTTCCTCGAAATCGGCCAGCTTGCCGCCAACGGCCTTTATGGCGGCGATGTTGCCGGCGCGGGCATCGTCGCCGGCATCGGCCGCGTCCATGGCCGTCAGGTGATGATCGCCGCCAATGACGCCACGGTGAAGGGGGGCACCTATTTCCCGCTGACGGTGAAGAAGCATCTGCGCGCGCAGGAAATCGCGCTCGAAAACAACCTGCCCTGCATCTATCTGGTCGACAGCGGCGGCGCGAACCTGCCGCATCAGGCGGAAGTCTTCCCCGATCGCGACCATTTCGGCCGCATCTTCTACAATCAGGCGCAAATGTCCGCGCGCGGCATCCCGCAGATCGCCTGCGTCATGGGCAGTTGCACCGCCGGCGGCGCCTATGTCCCGGCCATGTCGGACGAAACGGTGATCGTCCGCAATCAGGGCACCATTTTCCTTGCCGGCCCGCCCCTGGTGCAGGCCGCCACGGGGGAGGTCATCAGCGCCGAGGATCTGGGCGGCGGCGACCTCCATGGCCGCAAGTCGGGCGTGGTCGATCATGTCGCCGACAGTGACGATCACGCGCTCAGTATCGTGCGCGATATCATCGCCACCCTCGCGCCGCAGGGCATGCCGCCGGTCAATCTGCAAGACGCTGTACCCCCGAAATATGACCCGGCCGAACTCTACGGCATCATCCCGCAGGACGTCCGTGCGCCCTATGATGTGCGTGAAGTGATCGCGCGGATCGTGGACGGCAGCGCCTTTCACGAGTTCAAGGCACTCTATGGCACCACGCTCGTCTGCGGCTTTGCCCATATCTGGGGCATGCCGGTCGCGATTCTCGCGAACAACGGCGTCCTGTTCAGCGAAAGTGCGGTCAAGGGCGCGCATTTCATCGAACTCGCCTGCCAGCGGAAAATCCCGTTGCTCTTCCTCCAGAATATCTCCGGCTTCATGGTCGGCGGCAAATATGAGGCAGAGGGCATCGCCAAAAATGGCGCCAAGCTGGTGACGGCCGTCGCCACCGCCAGCGTGCCGAAGATCACCGTGCTGATCGGCGGCAGTTTCGGCGCGGGCAATTACGGCATGTGCGGCCGCGCCTATCAGCCGCGCTTCCTCTTCACCTGGCCCAACAGCCGCATTTCGGTGATGGGCGGCGAACAGGCCGCGTCGGTGCTGGCCACCGTGCATCGCGATGCCAAAAGCTGGACTCCCGAGCAGGCGGAGGCCTTCAAAACACCGATCCGCCAGAAATATGAGGAAGAGGGCAATCCCTGGTACGCTTCGGCCCGGCTGTGGGACGATGGCATCATCGACCCCGCCCAGACCCGCAACGTCCTCGGCCTGGCCTTCGCCGCCGCCCTCAACGCCTCCATTCCCGAACGCCCGTCGTTCGGCGTGTTCCGGATGTGATGCCCATGATCCAATCCCTTCTCATCGCCAATCGCGGCGAGATCGCCTGCCGCGTCATTCGCACCGCGCGGCGGCTCGGCATCCGCACCATCGCGGTCTATTCCGATGCGGATGCGCAGGCACTGCATGTCGCGCTGGCGGATCAGGCCGTGCATATCGGTGCAGCACCGGTGCGCGAAAGCTATCTGCTGGGTGACCGGATCATCGCCGCCGCGCTGGAAACCGGGGCGGAGGCGATCCATCCGGGCTATGGCTTCCTGTCCGAAAATGCGGATTTTGCGCAGGCGGTCATCGACGCGGGCCTGATCTGGGTAGGCCCCGATCCTTCCAGCATCACCGCCATGGGCCTGAAGGACGCAGCCAAAGCGCTGATGGCCGATGCCGGCGTGCCGGTGACGCCGGGCTATCTGGGCGACAATCAGGATGTCGGTCATCTGGCGGAACAGGCTGCGCAGATCGGATATCCCGTCCTCATCAAGGCGGTCGCCGGCGGCGGCGGCAAGGGAATGCGTCTGGTCGAGCAGCCGTCCGACTTCGCCGATGCGCTGCTGTCCTGCCAGCGCGAGGCGGCGTCCTCTTTCGGCAATGCCCATGTGCTGATCGAAAAATATATCCAGCGCCCCCGCCATATCGAGGTGCAGATATTCGGCGATAAGCACGGCAATATCGTCCATCTGTTCGAACGCGACTGTTCGCTCCAGCGCCGCCATCAGAAGGTGATCGAGGAAGCGCCCGCGCCCGGCATGGATGCGCAGACGCGCGAGGCATTATGCGCCGCCGCCGTTCGCGCGGGCAAGGCGGTCGACTATGTCGGCGCCGGCACGATCGAGTTCATTGCCGACGCTTCCGAAGGGCTGCGCGCCGACCGCATCTGGTTCATGGAAATGAACACGCGGTTGCAGGTCGAACATCCGGTGACCGAAGCGATCACCGGTCAGGATCTGGTCGAATGGCAGTTGCAGGTGGCGTCAGGCGAACCGCTGCCGCGTCGTCAGGATGAACTCGCCATCACCGGCTGGGCGATGGAAGCGCGCCTCTATGCCGAAGACCCGGCCAAGGGCTTCCTCCCCTCGATCGGCCGGCTGGACGCCTTCGACCTGGGGGACAGCGTGCGCGTGGATACCGGCGTGGTGCAGGGCGCGACCATCTCGCCTTATTATGATCCCATGATCGCCAAACTGATCGCCCATGGCGACACGCGCGATGGCGCGCGCACGGCATTGGCCGGGGCGCTGGATCGCTCGGTGGTCTGGCCGCTGCGCACCAATGCCGGCTTTCTGGTCAAGGCGCTGGCCCACCCGGATTTCGCAGCGGGGCAGGTCGATACCGGCCTGATCGCGCGGGAAGGGGAGGCGCTGATGCCTGCCACTTTGCCGAGCGATGCGGCACTGACGAAGGCAAGCGCTGCCATCGGCGGCGCGGGCGCGCTGGCTGGCTTTCGCCTCAACGGCGCACGGCAACGCAGCGGGCGCGTGCTGGTCGATGGCCAGCCTGTCGATGTGACGATCGGCGCCGGCAACATGACCCTTGTCGAAGTCCCGCAGGCTCGGACACTCGTGACCGAACATGGGCGAAGCTGGCAGGTCACGCCCTGGCGTGCGGCATCGGGTGGCGCGGCGGCGGCGGGCGACGGCGCGATCCTCGCCCCGATGCCTGGCCGCGTCATCGCGGTCGCCGTGGCGCAGGGCGACAGGGTGACGAAGGGGCAGAAACTGATCACGCTGGAAGCGATGAAGATGGAGCATGGCCTGACAGCGCCCTTTGACGGAACGGTGGAGGCCATGCCGCACGCGCAGGGCGCGCAGGTACAGGAAGGCACGTTGCTGGTGCGGATCGTAGCGGAGGAAACTGCATGAGCGGCCGTCATTATGACGAATGGCAGGTCGGCGACCGGATCGAGCACCCGATCCGTCGGACCGTGACGGAGACGGACAATCTCCTTTTCTCCACGATGACTCATAATCCGCAGCCGTTGCACATCGATGCGGAGGCGGCGCGGGCGAGCGAGTTCGGGCAGATCCTCGTCAACGGCACCTTCACCTTCTCGCTGATGATCGGCCTGTCGGTCGGCGAAACGACGCTGGGCACGCTGGTCGCCAATCTGGGCTATGACAAATTGGTCATGCCAAAGCCCGTCTTCATCGGCGATACGATGCGCGCAACCAGCGAGGTGGTGGAACTGCGCGACAGCAAATCGCGGCCGACCGCCGGCCTCGTTACCTTCCGTCACGCACTCATCAACCAGCGGCATGAGATCGTGTGCCAGTGCCTGCGCACTGCCCTGTTGCAGCGGCGACCGGCATGAGGCTGCGTTCGTTGCTCTTCGTGCCGGGCGACCGGCCGGAGCGGTTCGCCAAGGCAGCGGCCAGCGGCGCGGACGCCATCATCCTCGATCTGGAGGACAGTGTCGCGCCGGATGCCAAGACGCGCGCACGGGCGGCCGTTGCAGATTATCTGTCAGGCTCGGCACCGGTCAGCCGGTTCGTGCGCATCAATCCTGTCGACGGTGGCCAACTGGATGCCGATCTTGAAGCGGCGATCGGTGCAGACGGCATCGTCCTGCCGAAATGCGAAGGCGCCGCCACCGTCGCCCTGCTCGCCGATCGCCTGTCGCCCGCCATGACGATCCTGCCGATCGCGACCGAAACGCCACAGGCCGTCTTCCAACTGGGCAGCTATGGCGCGGTCGCCGACCGGCTTTGCGGCCTGACCTGGGGCGCGGAGGATTTGCCTGCCGCGATCGGCGCTGCCGGCAGTCGCCATGCCGATGGCCGCTATACAGCGCCCTATGAGATGGTCCGCGCCATGACCCTGTTCGGCGCTCATGCCGCTGGCGTCGCAGCGATCGAGACGGTCTATCCCGCCATCCGGGACGAGGCGGGCCTTGCCGCCTATGCTGCACGCGGCGCATTTGACGGTTTCACCGGCATGATGGCGCTCCATCCCGCGCAGGTGCCGATCATCAACGCGGCCTTCACACCCACGGCGGATCAGGTCGCACAGGCCCGCGCGATCGTGGCGGCCTTTGCCCGATCGCCCGGCGCAGGCGTCCTGATGCTGGACGGCAAGATGATCGACGCCCCGCACCTTACTCAGGCGCGCAAACTGCTGGCGCGGGCGGATATCGACGCCTGATTCTTCTATCCCATGGGGGAAATGATGCCTGATGGCCAGCGTGGCTTATGTGGGGACGAGAGGAACGCTGCCGAACCGGGGAAAGCAGACAGTATGGGAACCGCCGCTGCAAATGGCCGACGCGCCGTCTGGTCCAAGCGATGCTATCGCTGTTCTGGCCGTCACATACCCTCTTCTTTTATTTGGCATCTCTGGTTAGAGAACCCTGCGTCTGATCGAAAAAGGGGGTATGATGGCGAAGGATTTGACCAATCCGAAACGGATACCGACGAGGGATTCGACGGACGCGCTGCTGGAAAGCGGTGTTGGCCAGTTCGACAACTGGTTCTTTCGCGACGGTCCGGATAAAAGTGCCGTGATCGTGATGTTCAACGGCCGGAACGTGCATCGGACCTTCGAAACCGGCGGTAAGATCTTCAACCGTTGGACGTGGGCCGAACGGCTGCGTCACCCTACCTTCGTGCTGAACGATCCCGAAGCCAACAATGTCAGCAACCTCCGATTGGCCTGGTATCTGGGTATTCGCGGAAATTGGGGCCTTGCCGATCTGTGGCGGCAGGCCGACGCCATGATCGATCAGGTGGCACCTGGCGCAAAACGTATAGTCCTTGGTTCTTCCGGAGGCGGCTTCGCGGCCATTCAGTCGTTGCTGAAGGGGCATGCGTCCCTGGCGTTCGTCATCAACCCGCAAACCGATGTCCGGCTCTCTCCGGAATATGACTGCGAAAAGGCTCTGGCGCATTATGCCAGCGGTGGGGAGCTTGGCGAAGCAGACCTGCCCGTCATATCGGTATCAGAAGCGTTGAAACAGCGGGGGACTAACGGAGGCCAGTTGATCTACGCACAAAATCTGAGCGATGGGCGGCATTATCGTAGGCATTTCCTGCCTTTCCTGAAATCCGTGGGTGAACAGCGCCCCTACGCGCCGGACATAACCACGATCCTGTACGACAATCCCGATCAAAAGCATGGATCGCCCGACCTGGATGGCACTGTCGCCCTGTTCGGAACGCCGTTCGCGAATTTGCTGGCGTAAATCAAAGTCTCTGATCCGGCATGAGCGTCGCTTCGGCACCGGCTGGCGGCACATGAATTCTGGGCATGGGAGCGGCTCCAGCCGCGAAACGGGCGCTGAATCTAAGCCCGCAAAACATGGGGCTGCGCGGATAGGAAGACGTGGGGAGGGGCGAACCGACCGCCGCTCCGTGTCGGTTGCAGAGTATTAAAGGTCGAGGGCAGAGCCGGGGATATTCGCGCGGAAATGCAGAATCGCCGAGGTCATCGCATTGGCGCGGCAGGAGATGCCACTTCAATAATGGTGCCGGATGAGGGGATCGAACCCCCGACCTTCGGTTTACAAAACCGCTGCACTACCGCTGTGCTAATCCGGCCCGCCATTTCGGGTTCGACGCCCTTACTATCAGTTCACGCCAAAGGTCCAGCCCTCAGTGCGCGCTATTTGCGGCGTCAGGGCTGGTGGCGCCCAAAGGTCCGGCTGCAACGCCGCCCGTCGCATCCAGGCGGCGGTCACGATCGCATCCGCGCCATGATCGTCGGGCATAACGCCGGCATGCGGTCGCGATCCCAGCGTCACCAGCGCGTCGTTCAGCGCCACCAAATCGCGCATCTTCGTCCGCCTCTTGGGCCGCCCGGCCGCGCGGGCGGCGATGCTGGTATAGATTTCCACGACCAGCGATCCCGCGACCGGTATCGGATCGAACGGCCACACCGGCACATGGGGCCGCACATGATGCAGCAGCCGCATGCCCGCAAAGCTGGCCTTGGCCACCTGCGCCGCACCGATCGCGTCATAGACGGTGGACGGCTTGCCGCCGCCACCCGCATTATAATGCGCTTCGCAGGCCCGGTTGTGCATGAAGGTCGCCTTCACGCCATCCGCCTTGCCGAAATAGAAATGGCGGCGATGCGCGACTTCCAGCAGGCTCGCCGCGCCCAGATCCAAATCGTCGCAGATCGCATCGACATAGGCCCAGAAGGCAGGGCCATCCTGCGGCACCACATTGCCCGGCAGATAGCCGCCGCGCGCAACGAAGGGCGGCGCGAAGCTGAAGTCGAAGCCGAACAGGGCCGGCGCATCCCGCGCCGTCCCCACCAGCCAGTCCGCCACAGCCTGCCGCGACCAGACACCATCGGGCGCGGCAACCAGTTGCGGCACGGCATCGCCACCTTCGCACAGCGCCACCGCGATCCCCTTGTGCCGCGAACCCTTGGCCCCCGACCAGTCGATCGCCACGAACCGGGCGAAGCAGGACGTCACTGCCCCCCGCGCTCCGCCCGCAGCCGGTCCCAATGGGCGATCCGTTCGGCGATCCGCGCCTCGAACCCGCGATCGGTCGGCGCATAGAATGTCTGCGGAGTCATCTCTTCCGGCCAGTAATTGGCCCCGGAAAAGCCCTCCGCCGCATCATGGTCATATTGATAATTCTTGCCGTAGCCGACCTGCTTCATCAGCTTGGTGGGGGCGTTGACGATGTTCATCGGCGGCATCAGCGATCCGGTATCGCGCGCCGATTTGAACGATGCCTTCATCGCCATATAGCCCGCGTTCGACTTGGGCGCGGTCGCGCAATAGAGGCAGGCCTGCACGATCGCCAATTCGCCCTCCGGCGACCCCAGGAAATCATAGGCATCCTTCGCCGCCAGGCATTGCACCACCGCCTGCGGATCGGCGAGGCCAATATCCTCGGTCGCAAAGCGTACCAGCCGCCGCAGCACATAGAGCGGCTCTTCCCCCGCCGTCAGCATCCGCGCCAGATAATAGAGCGCGGCCTGCGGGTCCGACCCGCGCAACGACTTATGCAGGGCGGAGATGAGGTTGTAATGCCCCTCCCGATCCTTGTCATACACCGCGACCCGCCGGTGGAGCAGGGCGGACAGGCCGGCCGGATCGAGCGGCTGGGGCAGGTCGATCGAATAGAGCGTCTCGACCTGGTTGAGCAGGAAGCGCCCGTCGCCATCCGCGCTCGCCACCAGCGCCTCGCGCGCGGCGGCGTCGATCGGCACCGGCCGCCCGGTCAAGGCCTCCGCCCGGTCGAGCAACTGCTCCAGCGCGGCGGCATCCAGCCGGCGCAGGATGAGCACCTGCGCCCGCGACAAAAGCGCCGCGTTCAACTCGAAGCTGGGATTTTCGGTGGTCGCCCCGACCAGCGTGACCGTGCCATCCTCGACAAAGGGCAGGAATCCGTCCTGCTGCGCCCGATTGAAGCGATGGATTTCGTCCACGAAAAGCAAGGTCTTCTCGCCGCGCCGGGCATGCTCCTTCGCGCTGGCGAACAGCTTCTTGAGGTCCGCCACGCCCGAAAACACCGCAGAGATCGGCGCGAACCGCATGCCCACCGCATCGGCCAGCAGCCGCGCCGTGGTCGTCTTGCCGGTACCGGGCGGTCCCCATAATATGATGGAGGACAGCCTTCCCGCCGCGACCATGCGCCCGATCGCGCCATCAGGTCCGGTCAGATGTTCCTGCCCTACGACATCGGCCAGCGTGCGCGGACGCAACCGGTCGGCAAGCGGGGCGGTATCGGCAATATCCTGATCCTGGTCCGCGAACAGATCACTCATTTTTTTTCACCGTTCGCCCTGAGCGTGTCGAAGGGCCTCTCTAGCTTGCAGAAAAGGGCGGGGCTTGGAAAGGCTCAGCCCGAACGGAATATAGGAACGATATGTGATTATGGAACCGGGCTGGATCGCGGCGCCAGCCCCTGCGCCCGCTGGCGAATGACGCGCAGATAGGTATCGACCAGCGCCTGGTTCACCTGATCCCATCCGTTGCGCTCGGCCCGTGCCTGCGCGGCGGCGCCGGCGGCATGCCGGGCATCCGCGTCGATGCAATAGGCCTGCAACGCATCGGCAAAGGCGCTGATCGCACCGGGGCGGATCAGCCGGCCGGTCACGCCCTCCGTCACCAGACTTTCGCTGCCGGTCGCGCGCGCCGCCACCGTGGGCAGGCCGCAAGCCATCGCCTCCAGCGTTACGTTGCCGAAGGTTTCCGTCACCGAAGGGTTGAACAGCATGTCCATGGCGGCAACCGCGCGGCCCAGATCCGTCCCCATCTGGAAACCGGTGAACACCGCGTTCGGCAGCCGGTTCTGGAACCATTCGCGCGCCGGGCCTTCGCCCACCACCAGCACCTTATGTTGTACCTGCCGCGCGGTCAGTTGGTCGATCGTGTCGGAAAAGACATCCAGCCCCTTTTCCATCACCAGCCGCCCGATGAAGCCGATCGCCGGCACGTCGTCGGCGATGCCCAGCGACCGTCGCCATGCCATGTCGCGCTTGCCGGGGTTGAAAATGTCCCGGTCGATGCCGCGTGTCCAGATGCCGACATCATAATTCATCCGCTGATTGCGCAGCAGTTGCGCCATCGATTCGGACGGCGCGACGATGGCGTCGCAACGGCGATAGAAGCGGCGCAGGATGGATTCGATCAGCGGCTCCAGAAAGGCCAGTCCATAATAGCGCGGATAGGTTTCGAACCGGGTATGCACCGACGCCACCGTCGGCAGGTTGCGCGCGCGTGCCCAGCTCAGGGCGCGATGGCCCAAAGGATCGGGGCTGGACAGATGAACGATATTGGGCGCGAACGCCTTGAGATCGCGGCGAACCTGCACCGACATGCGATAGGGTACACGATATTCCTTGCGCCCCGGCACCGGGAAGGACGGGGTGCGGACCAGATCGCCGGCAGGCTCGAAGGCGGGGGTGTCGGTGGTCGGCGAATAGACGCGCACCGCCGCGCCCTGCTTCAGCAGATAGTCGACGAAGCGATTGAGCGCCTGGTTCGCGCCATCACGAACATAATTATAATTGCCGCTGAACAGGGCGACGCGCAGGCCGGTAGCATCCATCGGCGCCCCTTATATCAACCGGCGCAAAAACCCAAGGGAACCAGATAGCTTGCCGGGAATTTTGGTTCCGCTGACGACGAGTAACGGCCGACGCAGCATGTGCCCGAAATAGGAGAGGACGCCCCATGATCGAGACATTCCGTAAGGGAACGCGGGTCAAATGGAATTGGGGGCAGGGCGTCGGCCGAGGGCGCATCGCGGAACGGTTCGACCGCCATGTCGAGCGCACGATCGAAGGATCGCTGATCCGCCGCAACGGCTCGACCCGCGACCCGGCCTTTCTCATCACCGCCGACAATGGCGGCCATGTCCTGAAATTGCGATCGGAACTGAGCGCGGCCTGATCGCCCGTCCGGCGAAGTCGAGAAACGGCGAAGCAAGGCCTGTATTGTCAAAGCGGCCATCGCGCCGACCGTGCATCCATGGCAATATGAGGCCATGACGACCCCTTCCATGACCATCGACGCGCTGCTGGTCGGCAGACCCATGCCCTTCCGCGGTGAAGATTACAGCGCCATCGCCAAGCAGCCGGTCGCAGGTCCGGTGCGCATCACATGGGAGGGTTTTGCCGATGACGCCGTCGCCGACCGCATCCATCATGGCGGTCTGGACAAGGCGATCCATCTCTATCCGCAGGACCATTATGGCTGGTGGCGGGCGCGCAAGCCCGACCACAGCCTGCTCGACGCGCCCGGTGCCTTTGGGGAAAATATCGCCTCGCGTGGCCTTACCGAAACCGAGATTTGCCTCGGCGATCGCTTCTCGCTGGGCAGCGCGATCGTGGAGGTCAGCCATGGCCGCCAGCCCTGCTGGAAACTCGACCACCGCTTCGGCGCGCGCGACATCATGGCCACCATCGTCAAGACCGCGCGCAGCGGCCTTTACCTGCGCGTCGTGCGGGAAGGAGAGGCCCAGACCGGCACCCGCATGGACCTGTTGGAACGCCCCTTACCCGACTGGCCGGTCGCTCGCGTCTTCCACCTGCTGATCGGCGGCGGCCACAAGCGCGACACGGACGGCGTCCGCGCCCTGGCCGATATGCCGGTCCTCGCCACCACCTGGCGAGAGCGTGCCCGCAAGCTGGCGGGATAGGGGCTGGAAACGACCATTTTTTGCCGTTCGCCAGCAATTTTATGAATGCCACTTGCGGACATTCCCTGTGCCGGTAAGCATTATGTAGTCCGCTTGCCAAACATAGAACCTTGGGAAATGGCAGAATGACAGTGCGCAGAGCAGCCTTGGTCGCCATTCCGGTTTGGGTTGGCCTCATGCTATTTGTCTTATTCGGGCTCTTAGCCCTAGGCCTACCGGCAGAAATTGGCTGGCCTGCCATAATCAAGCGAATGACAATAGGCGGCGCTATCGCTTATTTTGGTGTCACCCTCGCTGTTCTTCGTTTCTCCGATAGTCTCGCTCGCATCAAAACGCTCAAGAGGCGCTGAACTTTATACACACAGCCAACATCGACCATTTTTGGTCACTCAGCCAGATAATCCTGATCCTTGAAACCGGCCACTCCTTCAGGTGGCACGTCGAAGGCTGAATGACGAAATGTGGTGGGAAGCTGCCATTGACCCCGGCTCGACGTTCAAGCTCCAGACGTGCTCAGCATCACGCGCGGAGGACCGACGCTCACCACATCCACACAGTGATTTAGCGTGGTCAGCGACCAGTGCTCTAGTGGCCCTGGATATTCATCGTCGGCGAATGTGGTAGCGGAGACATACTGGAAGAACGCTGCGTCGAAGCGCCGTTCAAGCATCTTTCCTCGGGGCAACTCGTCATCCTCACTCTTCCAGAAGCTCTCGTTTCTGACTGCGTATGCGACGTAGTTGTCCCAACGTAGCTCGAAAGACCGGCTCTCGTCGGTCACAAGTATCGGCCGACCTTCACCCAAGTCGACACCGTCGATGTCGATCTTAGTCGGCTCGCCGAGCAGGCCCTCCGCCACTACGATCCGCAACTGGTTTTCGGACGGCTCTCCTATATCAGTGAGGTATAGGTTGAGCAGACCGTCGGGAAACTCCATCGGACACCTTCAAGCGATTTGTAAGCAAGCGTTGTTAGCTGGGTTTCCGTAACGTCCGCAATTGGGCGATTGCTGCCGAATGATTTATTGCCGCGCAGCGTCAGCTTTCGCCGGTAATCTCACCAAAAGCCGACCGTCGTAAATCCACCCATTCCTGTCCTACACACGCCCAATCATGCTAAACCACACGCCGTTCTTTCCCATCGTCCGGCCCCGTGCACCCACGCGAAACATAATTTCCAACATGTGCACGATAATGTCGAAATCTGCGGGAAATGTGCGAAGTTAAGCAGCGCACCTCCTATCGTGCCAGCGGTGCTTCCACCCGGTCACCATGGCTTTTGGGCGTCGATGTAACCAGTATCTCCACCGGCGCGGCGCTCCTGTTCTGCGCCTGATGCGGCACCCCCGGCGCGATCTCGATCCCTTGCCCCGCCGTCAGCCGATGCGTCCGGCCTGCTGCTTCCATCGTCAGTTCGCCAGCCAGCACGTAAAAGAATTGCCGCGCTTGCTCATGATGATGCCGCACTTCGGCCGCGCCCGGCTGGATGCGCTCTTCTATCACGGACAGGTCGTCGCGCTTCACCAGATGCCAGCCATCATTCACCCCGCCCCAGACATAATGGTCCGCGCCCGCCTTCTGCACAGGCTGTGGCGTCGGGGAGGAGGCGGCAACACTCGCGGCGGCGGCGATCAGGATCATGGCGTTCATGGCCCCTCCAACGAAGCGTCCCTGTCGCCCCGCCATAGCGCTGGTATCGCCGCCGCCGCGTCCCTATAGCTGGTCCATGGCATCGACCCACAAGAGCAAGACATCCGCCCCGGCCCGCACAAAGGTGCGCCCGGCCGGCTTCCCGACCCGCGACGAGGTGGTGGAATTCATCACGACGTCCGACCAGCCCGCCGGCAAGCGTGAAATCGCCAAGGCATTCGGTCTCAAAGGGCAGGAAAAGATCGCGCTCAAGGCGCTGCTCAAGGACATGGCGGACGAAGGGCTGATCGACCTCGGCCCCGCCCGCGCCTTCCACAAGATGGGCGGCGTGCCCAAGGTCACGGTGCTGCGCATCGTCGATGTGGATGACACGACCCTGATCGCTACCCCCGAACGGTGGGAAGCCGAAGGCCAGCCCGCGCCCCGGCTGCGCGTAGTCGAACGCGGCAAACGCGGTGCGCTGACGATCGGCGACCGCATCCTCGCCCGTACCGAGGAAGCCGGGCGCGGCTGGGTCGCGCACCCGATGAAGAAACTCGCCAAGGCCAGCGAGGAATTGCTGGGCGTGGTCGAGCAGATGGCCGACGGCAAGCTGTGGCTCCGCCCGGTCGACAAGCGCATCCGCAAGGATACGTTGATCAGCGACGTCGGCACCGCCAAGCCCGGCGACCTCGTGCTCGCCGAACCCCATGGACGCCCGCCGCGCATTTCCGCCCGCGTTACGGATATTCTCGGCGACCCCTTCGCCCCGCGCAGTTTCAGCCTGATCGCCATCCACAAACATGGCATCCCCCATGTCTTCCCGGATCGGGTGGAGGAGGAAGCGACCAAGGCATCGGCCCTGCCGCTGCATGAGGACAAGCGCGAGGATCTGCGCCATTTGCCGATCGTCGCCATCGACCCGTCAGACGCGCGCGACCATGACGACGCAGTCTGGGCCGCGCCGGACGAGGACGAGGGCAATGTCGGCGGCTACAAGGCGATCGTCGCCATCGCCGACGTCAGCTATTATGTCCGCCCCGGCAGCGCGCTGGACAAGGAAGCCCGCAAACGCGGCAACAGCGTCTATTTCCCCGATCAGGTCGTGCCGATGTTGCCGCACGAACTGTCGTCCGACATGTGTTCGCTGCGCGCCGGGCAGGATCGGGCGGCGATGGCCTGCCACCTCACCATCAACGCGCAGGGCAAGGTTACGGCCTGGCGCTTCACCCGCGCCGTGATCCGCGTTGCAGCGGTGCTGGCCTATGAAGATGCGCAGGCGGCGATCGACGGTACGCCCTCGGATGGCGCATTGAGCAACTCGCGCGAGCGGGCGGACGCATTGTTTGACGCCGCCCTCAAGCCGCTCTGGGCCTGCTGGGCGTTGTTGCAGAAGGCACGCAAGGCGCGCGATCCGCTGGCGCTCGACCTGCCCGAGCGGCGGGTGGTGCTGGACGAGTTTGGCAAGATCGTCAGCGTCGCCGTGCGCGAACGGCTCGACGCCCATATGCTGATCGAGGATTATATGATCGCGGCCAATGTCGCGGCGGCCAAGGCGCTGGAGGCGAAGAAGGCGCCGGTCATGTACCGCGTCCACGAAACGCCGGGCCGCGATAAACTGGTGGCGCTCAAGGAATATCTGGCGACCTTCGACATCGACTTCGCGCTGGGGCAGGTGATCCGCCCCGCGACCTTCAACGCCCTGATCCGCAAGGTCGGGGAGTCGGAGGAGAAGGAGCAGATCATGACCCAGATTCTGCGCAGCCAGACACAGGCCTATTATGCGCCACAGAATATGGGCCATTTCGGCCTCGCGCTGGGCAGCTATGCCCATTTCACCTCCCCCATTCGCCGCTATGCGGACCTTCTGGTTCACCGCGCGCTGGTCGGCGCCTATGGCCTCGATCTGCCCGCGCCAAAGGACAAGGCGATCCCGGACCGCTCCTCGCTCAGCCAGGATGATTATGAGAATATGGGGCTGGTCGGCGAGATGATCTCCGGCCATGAACGCCGCGCGATGGAGGCGGAGCGGGAGACGGTCGATCGCTATGTCGCCGCCTTCCTTGCCGCCCATGTCGGCGAAGTGGTCAAGGCGCGCATCACCGGCGTCCAGAATTTCGGATTCTTCGCCACCGTCGATGGGCTGGGCGGCGACGGGCTGGTGCCGGTATCGACCATGGGCGCTGAACATTTCTTCTACGACGAAGCCGGCAAGGCGTTGCAGGGCGTGGATAGCGGCGATCGCTACACGGTCGGTCAACGCCTCGAACTGCGTCTGGCGGAGGCAGACCCGATCAACGGTTCGCTACGCTTCGAACTGCCCGACAGTCCCGCGCCGCGCGGTGGACCGATGAAGCGGGACCGTACCCGCCCTGGCGTCGTCCATCGTGGACGCCCGAAGAATATCCGTCATATCGGCGCAAAGCGCGGCAAGCATAAGCGCTGAACCCGCCATTGCGAGCGCAGCGAAGCCATCCATGCGCGCATCGTGG
Organism: Sphingobium sp. Leaf26; assembly: GCF_001421665.1. Lineage (GTDB taxonomy): Bacteria > Pseudomonadota > Alphaproteobacteria > Sphingomonadales > Sphingomonadaceae > Sphingobium. The sequence continues at coordinate 124,607 of NZ_LMKV01000033.1, read as the reverse complement.
ATGGCTTCGCTGCGCTCGCAATGACGATTATATCAACTCAGCCGATCAATCGCGTCGCTGTCCAGTCCGCCCGGAATGATCATCAATGGGCAGGGCAGCTTGCCCGCATCCGCGCCGGCAAAGTGCGTCACCAGCTTGCCCGGATTGCCGCTCGCCGCCGCACCCAGCACGAGCGCCGCGACATCTTCCATCTCCTCCAGCGTGCCACGTACCACTGCGACGGCGTCGCCCTGTCGCACGGTGATGCTAGGACGGATGCCGGATTCATCGGTCAGCGTGCCGGCCGCGCTGGTCACCAGCGCTTCGGCGCGTTGCAACGCCTCATCCTCCATCGTCGCCTGCACGCCGCCCCACTGGACGAATTCAGCCGGCGGGATCAATGCCAGGATGCGGACGGCGCCACCCGTCTTGGCAGCGCGGCGCGCGGCGAAGCGCAGCGCGGTTTCGGCTTCGGGCGATTCGTCCACGACGACCAGATATGTCCGCACTTTTTATCGCTCCCGCATGCTATTTATGGCCCGATGTTTCTGCAAAAGGCACCATCTAACCATAGCGGTAAAATGCGAGCCTTAAAAGCGGGTCAGGCACGCCGTCGCTTGACCAAAGCGGCGAATGGGTGAAAACACGGCCCAACGACTATAGCCGTAAAGCCAAGAAGAGGCCCGAAAGCATGAGCAAGACGATCCAGATGCCCGCTTTGTCCCCGACGATGGAGGAAGGGACGCTGGCCAAATGGCTGGTCAAGGAAGGCGACACCGTGTCGTCGGGCGACCTGCTTGCCGAGATCGAAACCGACAAGGCGACGATGGAATTCGAGGCCGTGGATGAAGGCGTGATCGCCAAGATCCTGGTTTCGGAAGGCAGCGAAGGCGTGAAGGTCGGCACCGTCATTGCCATCATCGCCGAGGAAGGTGAAGACGTCGCGGCCGTCGCAGCCGGTGGTGGCAAGGCTGACGCCGCTCCGGCTCCCAAAGCGGACGTGACTGCCGAAAAGGCCGAGGCCGCCGCGCCCAAGGCCGACCCCGTTCCCGCCAAGGCCGCCGCAGCACCCGCCGTGTCGTCGGGCGACCGCATCAAGGCCAGCCCGCTGGCTCGCCGCCTTGCCGAAGCCAAGGGCATCGATCTTGCCAGCGTCACCGGCACCGGCACCAATGGCCGCGTCGTGAAGGCCGACATCGAAGGCGCCAAGGCTGGCGCCCCCGCCGCTGCTCCGACTGTCGCGCCCGCTGCTGCTGCCCCGGCCGCCGCAGCCCCAGCACCGGTCGCAGCCGCCGCGCAGGATTTCGGCATCCCGCACGAGGTCGTGAAGCTCAGCGGCATGCGCAAGACGATCGCCCGTCGCCTGACCGAATCCAAGCAGCAGGTGCCGCACATCTACCTGACCGTCGACATTCAGCTCGACAAGCTGCTCAAGCTGCGCGGCGAACTGAACGCCGGCCTTGAAAGCCGCAAGGTCAAGCTGTCGGTCAATGACCTGCTGATCAAGGCGCTGGGCGTAGCGCTGGAGCAGGTGCCCGAGTGCAACGTGCAGTTTGCGGGCGACCAGATGCTGCAATTCAAGCGCGCCGACATCAGCGTCGCCGTGTCGATCCCCGGCGGCCTGATCACGCCCATCGTCACCGACGCGGCGGGCAAGGGCGTCGCCTCCATTTCGACCGCGATGAAGGACCTGGCCACCCGCGCCAAGGACGGCAAGCTGAAGCCCGAGGAATATCAGGGCGGCACAGCGTCGCTCTCCAACATGGGCATGTTCGGCATCAAGCAGTTCGAAGCCGTCATCAACCCGCCCCAGGCCATGATCATGGCGATCGGTGCCGGTGAGAAGCGGCCGTACATTGTCGAGGATGCGGTCCAGATCGCGACCGTCATGTCGGCCACCGGCAGCTTCGACCATCGCGCGATCGACGGCGCCGACGGCGCCCGCCTGATGCAGGCGTTCAAGCAACTGATCGAAAACCCGATCGGCCTGCTCGCCTGATGGCCTATGTCGACGAAACCCCGCCGGATATCAGTCCGGCGGTGCGGGTCATCGCAATGCCGACCGACACCAATCCCTATGGGGATATTTTCGGTGGTTGGTTGATGAGCCTGATGGATTCGGCGGCTGGGTCCGTCGCCGCCCGGCACAGCCACGGCCGCGCCGTGACCATCGCGGTGGAAGGGATGACCTTCCTCCGCCCTGTCGTGGTCGGCGACGAGGTTTCGGTTTTTGCAACGCTCAAATCCGTCGGTCGCACGTCGATGAAAATCTATGTCGAGGCATGGCGCCGCGCGCGTCATGACGACCGTTCCTATCGCGTCACCCACGCGACCTTCAGCTTCGTGGCGATCGGTGAAGATCGCCAGCCCCGTTCCGTTCCGCCCCTGCCGACCGAAACCGGCGCGGCGAAGTAAGAATAGAGAGACTGACCATGGCTGAGAATTACGACGTCATCGTTCTGGGCTCCGGCCCCGGCGGCTATGTGGCTGCCATCCGTTCGGCCCAACTGGGCCTGAAAACCGCGATCGTGGAGCGCGAAAATCTCGGCGGCATCTGCCTCAACTGGGGCTGCATCCCGACCAAGGCGCTGCTGCGCTCGGCGGAAATCTTCCACTATATGCAGCATGCCAGCGATTATGGCTTGGCGGCCGAGAAGATCAGCGCCGACATCGCCGCCGTGGTGAAGCGGTCGCGCGGCGTCGCCAAGCAGCTCAATCAGGGCGTCACGCACCTGATGAAGAAGAACAAGATCACCGTCCATATGGGCGACGGCAAGCTGGTCGGCAAAGGCAAGCTGTCTGTTACGAAGGACGGCAAGACCGAAGAACTGACGGCCAAGAACATCGTTCTGGCCACCGGCGCACGCGCGCGCGACCTGCCCAACCTGCCTGCCGACGGCAAGCGTGTGTGGACCTACCGCCACGCCATGACCCCGGCGGAAATGCCGTCAAAGCTGCTGGTCATCGGATCGGGCGCGATCGGCATCGAATTTGCCAGCTTCTATAACGACATGGGCGCGGACGTCACCGTAGTCGAAATGATGGATCGCATCGTGCCGGTCGAGGATGCGGATGTGTCCGCTTTCCTGGAAAAGGCGCTCAAGAAGCAGGGCATGACCATCATGACCAAGGCCGCGATCGAAAAGATCGAAAATGGCGCGAAGGGCATAACCGCGACGATCAAGGACAAGGACGGCAAGTCTGCGACCGCCGAATATAGCCATGTCATCGTCGCCATCGGCATCGTACCGAACACGGCGGACATCGGCCTGAAGGAAGCGGGCATCGCCATGGACGATCGCGGATTCCTGAAGACCGATCCGACCTGCAAGACCAATGTCGACGGCGTCTGGGCCATCGGTGACATCACCGCGCCGCCATGGCTGGCGCACAAGGCCAGCCATGAAGGCGTGATCGTCGCCGAAGCCATTGCGGGCAAGCATCCCCACGCCATGGACCCGCGCAACATTCCAGGCTGCACCTACTGCCATCCGCAGATCGCCAGCGTGGGCCTGACCGAAGCCAAGGCGAAGGAAGCGGGTTACGAGGTGAAGGTCGGCATGTTCCCCTTCATCGGCAATGGCAAGGCGATCGCGCTGGGTGAGGCTGAAGGCTTCACCAAGACCGTTTTTGACGCCAAGACCGGCGAATTGCTGGGCGCGCACATGATCGGTGCGGAGGTCACGGAAATGATCCAGGGCTATACCATCGGCAAGACGCTGGAAACGACCGAAGCGGAGCTGATGCACACCGTGTTCCCGCATCCTACGATCAGCGAATCCATGCATGAAAGCGTGCTGGCGGCCTATGGGCGTGCGCTCCATATCTGATCGGCGCAAAGCTATGCTGAAAGGCGCGGGGGCTTTGGCTCTCGCGCTTTTTTGCGTGCTGGCGATTGCGCTCATGCAGCGTACGGGCTGGCTCGACGGGCTGAACATCGGACTGATGGAGCGGGCAGGGGCTGCGCGCGATAGCATTGTGGGACAGCATGTCACGCCCTGGATGCGGAGCGCCTCCGCGATCGGTGGAACGGCGGGCCGACTGATATTGCTGGCTCTGTCGCTGGGCGCGCTGTTCTGGGCCGGACGGCGAAAGGGGGCCTTGTGGCTGGCGGCGATGATGGCCGGTGGCACCGCGCTGAACCTGATCCTCAAACAGATATTCGCCGCACCGCGCCCCGACCTTTTGCCGCATCTGGACAATGTGCACACCTACAGTTTCCCCAGCGGGCATGCGGCAGGTAACATTATGTTCTTCGGTGCGCTGGCCCTGCTGATCGCGCGTCCCGCCGGCTATTGGGCGGCCGCCGCGATGATCGCGCTTATCGGCATCAGCCGCGTCTGGCTCGGCGTCCACTGGCCAAGCGACGTCACCGCCGGCTGGATCGAGGGGCTGGGCTGGCTCGCCTTCTGCCGCCTCTGGCTACCAGCGCGGCGAGGGTAGCAGGAGCGCGCGGCCGATACTGCCATGCGGCGGCATGCCGTCGCTGGTGATGAAGCCGTGGATCCAGAAACTGTCGAACACGGTCGCGGCGGCGATCGCGGCCAGCAGGATCGCGGCGATCGCGAACAATTTCTGCGCGCCTCGCACCGCATCCGCCGGAGACAGAGCGAGCAGCACCAGCGGCAGGATGGGCAGGAAATAGCGCCCCTGCGTCCCCTGGATATAGTCCGCGCCCAGCGGCGTCCCGGTCAGATACATGGCCGTTTCGATCAGCAAGGCAACGCCCGCCGCCATCGCCAGCCACCACAGGCGCTGGCCGATGCCAAAGCGCGCGCCGCTGCCATTGGCTATGCCGGTCCCCAGCATCAGCATGGCCAGCGGATATGCGACCAGCGGCAGCAGGATCGCATTCCAGCCGAACCGCCCGACGATCTGCAACGCATAGACGGGCGCTCGCTCCACCACGCTGCTGACAAGGATGCGGACATAGCCCAGTGGATCATGCAGCACGATTTTGAGCTGCTCGCCGAGCGGCGCGGTCATCATCGTCTCGCCCGTCCGGCGCGACTGGATATGGTACAGCGCCTGGCTGCCACCCGAATAGTGCATCCACCCGACAAAGGCGAAAGCGCCCAGCGCCATGGCGCCCAGGATCAGACCCGGCCGCAGATCGCGGCGATGTTGTTGCCAGCGCAAGCCCGCCGCCATCAGTGGCAGGTAGACTCCCTTGCACAGCGCCAGCAATGGGCCTGTCATCAGCAGGGCGGCCGATTGCGCCGGTGTGGCCGTCATGAACCCGGTCCGCAGCGCCAGTGCAAGCCCCAGAAAGCCCAGCCCGTTGATGACCGCGTCGGGGGACAGCGATCCGGTCTGATAGGCGAAGGTCGGCAGCAGCGCGGTCGCCAGCAGCGCGTTGCGCCCGAACGGCAATAGCCGCAACGCCGCGATCAGCAGTACCAGTCCCATCAGCGCATTGACCAGCCGCCCCACATAGAAAGCGTCGATCCAGGGCAGGCCGATCGCCTTGCCGAGCATCAACCCGGCCGCGCCCGGTGCATAGAGGCTAGGCGCATAGCTGGCGACATTGGGGAAATCGGCAAAGGCGGTGCCGGTCCGTCCCGCATCGGCCTGCGCACTATCGCCGATCTGCGCGCGCTCGAACCGGCGCGGCGTCGGCGGCACGTCGGTCGGGAAATCCACCGCATGAATGTCCAGCGCCGCGCGGGGCAGGTCGACGCCAATTGCATCGCCCATCTGCCGGGTCAGGACATCGCCCTGCATCAGCGCCAGCGCCTTCATATAATGCTGGTTCTCGTCCGGTGCCTGGAAGGGCGGGGTGATGATGGCGAAGAACAGGGTCGCGGCGCACAGAACCGACAGCAGCAACCTCTCGACCGGGGACCATGGCGCGGCGAACATCATATCCGCACTGCCACCGCTCTGAAATTTACTACGCTCGTTTCGCATGGCCTGCCATATGTATCGAAGGACGATTAAGCCCTATGTCTCAATGACAAGCTTTGCCCGCGCAGGCTTAACATTTCGCCTCTGTATCGAAAAATTGCCGATTAAAAGAGTGGTGGAGGGATTATTCCTCCACCTCTTCCCGTTCGACCGGCGGGTGCAGGCGCAGGCGGGTTACGCGACGGCCATCGCTGGCGACGATCTCCAGCTTCCAGCCGCTAGGTCCATGGTCGAGTATCTCGCCCGGTTCCGGCACGCGGCCAGCCAGCACGAAGGCAAGACCGCCCAGCGTATCGACATCCTCCTCGACCTCGCCCAGTTTCTCGTCGATCTCGTCCGCGACATCGTCCAGTTCGGCGCGGGCATCGGCGTCCCAAAGGCCGCCATCGAGTGGCACCAGCATGGCTTCGGGCGCATCGTCATGCTCATCTTCGACGTCGCCGACGATTTCCTCGACCAGATCCTCGAAGGTCAGCAACCCTTCCGTGCCCGAATATTCATCCAGCACGATGGCCAGATGCGTCCGCTTGGCGCGCATTTCGGCCAGCAGGTCGAGTGCGCCCATGCTCTCAGGCACATAGAGTGGCTGGCGGATCAACGGCTCCAGCGTTTCCGGCACCGGCGCTTTTCCCGCCAGGATGGCGAAGGCGTCGCGAATGTGGATCATGCCGACTATCGTATCAAGCGTCTCGCGATAGACCGGCACGCGGCTATGCCCGGCCTCGGCGAACAAAGCGGCGAGGTCGGCGAAGCTCGCCTTTTCCTCGATCGCGACGATGTCCGCGCGGGGCACGGCGACGTCATCGACCGTATGTTCGGAAAAATGGAGCAGGTTGCGCACCATCTGCCGCTCAATCGCGGACAGGTCGCCCTTGGCGGGCGGGGTGGCATTCTCGTCCTGCTCATCCTCGTCATATTCGTCGAGCGCTTCCTCCAGTTCCTTGCGGAGACTGGTTTCCTCGCCCTCGCCGAACAGAAGCGACTTGATGCCGCTCCATAATCCGCCCTCGTTGCTACTGTCCCCTTCTTTCGAAGCGGTGCCGTCCTTCGGACTGCCGTCAGCCATAATGTCCTTCAATCCCCTGTATTTCGATCCCCATAGGGATCGGACAAACCCATGCTCAAGAGCGCGGCTGTTTCCAGCGCTTCCATTGCTTCAGCTTCATTGTCGTCCATATGGTCATATCCAAGCAAATGAAAAGTCCCGTGGACGATCAGATGCGTGGCATGGTCGGCGACGGAAATACCTTTTTCCGTGGCTTCGGCGATGCAAACACCCTCCGCCAGCACGATATCGCCCAGCAAAACTTCGCCATCGTCGGTATTGGCCGTCGCCTGGAGCAGATCATCCTGCACCATCGGAAAGGACAGGACGTTGGTCGGCTTGTCCTTGTCGCGATAGGCGCGGTTCAGGCTATGGACTTCCTCGTCCGACGTCAGCTTGACCGCCACCTCATACAGGGTCTGGTCCGCTGCGAAGGCGGCATAGGGGCTGTGCGCGATGGCGCTGGCCACGGCGCGCTGGGCCAGAAACTCCCAGTCGATACCCGGCCAGCCTTCTTCATGGAGGACGGCAACTTCAATCATTTTGTTTCTTTCCGTGGAATTCAGGCATCTGGCCCCTCATAGGCCTGGACGATCCGCCCGACCACCGGATGGCGCACGACGTCGCCAATGCCGAACGGCACCATGGCGATGCCTTCCACCCCGTCCAGCCGCGCGACCGCGTCCGCCAGGCCCGATGTGCCCGGCTGCGGAAGGTCGACCTGCTTGGGGTCGCCGCAAATCACCATGCGGCTGCCTTCGCCGAAGCGGGTCAGGAACATCTTCATCTGCGCGATGGTGGTATTCTGCGCCTCGTCCAGCACGATGAAGGCGTTGGCCAGCGTCCGGCCGCGCATGAAGGCCAGCGGCGCGATCTCGATCTCGCCGCTCGCGATCCGCCGTTCCACCTGTTCGGCCGGCAACGTATCGTGTAGCGCATCGTAGATCGGGCGAAGATAGGGATCGACCTTTTCCTTCATGTCGCCCGGCAGGAAGCCCAGTTTCTCCCCGGCTTCCACGGCAGGGCGAGACAGGATCAGCCGGTCGACGCTGCCATTGATGAGCTGGCTCACCGCCTGCGCCACCGCCAGATAGGTCTTGCCGGTGCCTGCCGGACCCAGCGCGAAGATGATGTCGTTGCGGTTCAGCGCCTCCATATAGGTGACCTGCGTCGCGCTGCGCGGCACGATCGTCTTCTTGCGCGTGCGGATCATCACCTTGGGCGGTTCGGCGACATCGCTGCGGATGATGCCGTCCAGCGTCGGCTCGGATGACATGGCGATCACCGCCTCGACCGCGCCGGCGTCGATTTCCTGCCCCGCGACGATGCGATTATAGAGGCCGGTCATCACGTCCCGCGCGCGGTTGGCGGCGTGTGCTTCGCCCTCGATCTGCAACTTGTTGCCCCGCGCGGCAATATAGACGCCCAGCCTGTTTTCGATCGCGACCAGATTCTGGTCATATTGGCCAAACAGGGTGGTCAGCAGATGCGGTCGTTCGAAGACGACCTCCAGCCGTGCCCGCTCGGTAGCATCTTCGCGATGGTGGTGGTTCGGTTTCTTGCCCATGGTCAGCCCCCTGTTCCGTCCGTCATCCTCGCAAAGGCGAGTATCCATCTTCCGCCGTTCGATCCTGGTGGACAGGGGCGAAGATGAGTTCCTGCAAGCGCGGGAACGACGGTGTTTTGGTTCAAGCGGCCTTCCTCCTGCTAAGTTCGCCGGCCAGGCTGTTCGGGCCGGCAGTGATGATATCGACTTCAACCATGTCGCCGATATTAAGATCCGGCGCGGTCACGACGACCGACTGAAGCCAGGGCGACTTGCCGATCAACTGACCGGGATAGCGGCCCTTGCGCTCCAGCAGGATATCGGTGGTGCGCCCGACGGTGGCGGTGTTGAACGCCACCTGATGGCGATTGATGACGGCCTGAAGACGGGCGAGCCGATCGTCCATCACCGCCGCCGGGATATGGTGATCCATGTCGGCCGCCGGAGTGCCGGGACGGGGACTATATTTGAAGCTGTAGCATTGCGAATAGCGCACCTGCTCCACGATCTTCAGCGTATCTTCGAACTCCGCGTCCGTTTCGCCGGGGAAGCCGACGATGAAGTCACCCGACAGCGCAATGTCCGGCCGTGCCTCTCGCACCCGCTCGATGATGCGCAGATAGCTTTCGACGCTATGACTGCGGTTCATGGCTTTCAGGATACGGTCATTGCCCGATTGCACCGGCAGGTGCAGGAACGGCATCAGCTTGGGTTCGTCGCCATGCGCCGCGATCAGGCCGTCGCTCATGTCGTTGGGATGGCTGGTCGTATAGCGGATGCGCTTCAGGTCGCTGATCTTCGCCAGTTCGCGGGCAAGGCCGTCCATGCCCTGCATCCGGCCCTTGTCGTCCTCACCGGTCCAGGCGTTCACATTCTGGCCCAGCAGCGTGATTTCGCGCACGCCACCATCGACCAGCGCCTTGGCTTCGTCGATGATCGCGCCCCATGAACGGCTGATTTCCGCGCCGCGCGTATAGGGCACCACGCAATAAGTGCAGAATTTGTCGCAGCCTTCCATGATCGTCAGGAAAGCGGTCGGCCGGGCCTGCTTGGTACGGGCTGGCAAGGCGCCGAATTTGGACGCCAGGGGCATGTCCGTATCCACGGCTTCCTCCCCGCGTCCCACCTTGTCGATCAGGTCGGGCAGGCGGTGATAGGCCTGCGGGCCGACGACGATGTCGACATTGCGCGCCCGGCGCTGGATCTCGCTGCCTTCCGCCTGCGCGACGCAACCGGCGACTGCGATCATCGGACGACTGCCATCGTCGCGCACCATGCGGCCGATATCGGAATAGACCTTGTCCACCGCCTTTTCGCGAATGTGGCACGTGTTCAGGATGACCAGATCGGCATCGGCGCCATCGGCCGCGGCGGTCATGCCGCGCGTGCCCAGCATCTCGGCCATGCGCTCGCCATCATAGACGTTCATCTGGCAGCCGAAGGATTTGACGTGGAAAGTCGCTGGAGTCTTTGGGGCGTCGGTACGATTCATCCTAGCCGCTATACAGGCGGAGCCGCGCAAGCGGAAGGGTGCTGATGCGCGGATATGCTCTGGCCAATCCGTTCATGCGCCATGGCGGCGATGACCTTGCGGTCGGCGCAGGCGGCAGGGTCGAACGGCGGCAGGAAGCGCAGCGTCACGACCAGCGGCCCCTTGCGACCCAATACCCGTTTCGCATTGGCGCCGGCCGCCTCATCGCCATGCCATGCGATGGCGGCGGTATCCGCGCCATAATCGATGTGTAGCGGCTGGATCATCACCGCGCGGGGCGGTGGCAACAATACCGCCAGCAGGGACGGCTTGAACGGCAGCAAGCCGCTGCCGTCGCTCGTCGTGCCTTCGGGGAAGAGCGCCACGGGCTGATGCCCCAGCAGCGCCGCGCGCAACGCATCCAGCTGGCCCGACAGCGCGCCGCGCCGTTCACGGGCGACGAACAGCGTGTTGTTCTGCGCTGCCAGCCAGCCGATCACCGGCCAGCGGGCCACCCCGTCATGGGAAACGAAGGCGGCACCGGTTGCACCGCCCAGCGCCAATATGTCGATCCAGCTGACATGGTTGGCGAGCAGGACCATGTCGCCGGCATGCGGGTGTCCGGCTATCTCGACCCTTGCGCCGACGGACCGGGCAGCAAGCGCCAGGAAGCGGCGCGGCCATGGGGAAGGGCGGCGCATGATGCGCCACAGCAGATGGGGAAGAAGGCAGATCAGCAGGCTGCCGGCCAGCGCCGCCAACCGCAACAGGCGACGGATGCTGGCCAAACTCGATCAGTCCTTGCGGTCGAGCGCGACGCCGTACAGTTCCATGCGGTGGTCGACCAGGCGGAAGCCCAGCTTCTCGGCAATCTGTTTCTGGAGCAATTCCAGTTCGGGATCGACGAACTCGATGACATTGCCTGTCTCGACGTCGATCAAATGGTCATGATGCGATTCCGGTGCCGCTTCATAGCGGGCGCGGCCGTCACCGAAGTCATGACGATCCAGAATGCCGGCTTCCTCGAACAGGCGCACGGTGCGATATACCGTCGCGATCGAGATGCCGGGGTCGATAGCGGCGGACCGTTTGTGCAGTTCCTCGACATCGGGGTGATCAGTGGCGTCGCTCAACACCTGGGCGATGACGCGGCGCTGTTCGGTGATGCGCAGCCCTTTTTCGTGACACAGGGCTTCGACGTCGATTTTGCGGTTCATGCAGGCTCGCTTGATTGCTTTTGCGAAGGGTGGAGCAAAGCCTAGCGGCTTTTCCCCAAACAGGAAAGGGGCGCGTCGGCGACGCGCCCCTTTCCGTCAGACGACAGTCTTTGGCTAGCCGATTACTTGGCGGCCCGACCGGTACGACGACGCTTGGTACCCAGGCCGATCTTCTTCGCCAGATTGCGGCGCTGTTCGGCATAATTGGGGGCGACCATCGGATAGTCGGCCGGCAGGCCCCACTTGGCGCGATAATCATCCGGCGTCATCTGATAATGGGTCATCAGGTGGCGCTTCAGCATCTTGAGCTTCTTGCCGTCTTCCAGGCAGATGATGTAGTCGGGCTTGATCGACGAACGCACCGAAACGGCGGGTTCCGGCTTCACTTCCGGCACGGGTGCGGGCTGGCTGAGGCTGGAAAGCGCGGCATGTACATTCTGGATCAGCGTAGACACATCCGAGACAGCTACGCTGTTGTTGGAGACGTGGGCAGCGACAATGTCCGACGTCAAAGTAATGAGCAGCTCGCTCTGGGCCGATTCGGTTTCCATTTTACCGTTTCCTACAAGGCTATATTGTTGTGCGACCCGCCCGAGGAATTTGTTTCAGGAGCGGTATATGTTCGCTAGACCTTGCCACAGGATTTCGCAAGGGCCTATTGTATCAACTCAGCATGTCGATGCGGAAACTCAGCGCATCATGAAGTTGACCGTCATTACCGCGATAGTAACCGGGGCGACGATGCACATATTCGAATCCTGTTTTCTCGTATAGTTTGACGGCCTTATTTGTCGAACGCACTTCCAGGTTCATGGAAGTGATGCTTCTGCGCCGTGCGGTGTGCAGACTGTGTCGTAACAGCGTTTCGCCGACGCCGCGTCCGCGCCAGATCGGATCGACCGCCAGCAGCAGCAATTCGCATTCGTCCAGCACCGACCGTACCAGAGCGAAGCCCAGTGGTGCGGCATCCAGTCGCGCAACCGTCAGCCATGTGCCGGGCATCAACATCACCCCGGATAGTTGGGACAGCGTCCAGGCCTCGCCATAGACGGGATCGAAGGCGCGGACCATGACATCCATCGTGTCACCCAGCGCATTGCGCTCGCCGTCGTCATAGGTGTCGAGTTGCACGGCCGGGATCATGACGCCGCGCGTTCTGCGATCGTCTTTGCGTCGGCGCCACGTCCGTAGATCGGGCTGGGCGGCAATGGCTCCAGCCCCGCGATCAGGCCATAGTCCGCCGCATCGGGATAAAGGCTGACGGCCGTGCCGCCACCACGCGCTGTCACCAGCGCCTCTGCGCCGGTGCCATATAAAAGGTCGGCGCAGAGCGTCGTCGCCAGTTCGGCGATCGGCGTGGAGGTAATGGCGCTGGTCGCGCACAACCCGTCCGCAGCGAAGCATTGCCAGAACAATTCGCCATGGCCGCCCGTGATGGTCACGGCGATCGGTCCGTCGCCATGTGCCTGTGCTGCCTTGGCGGCGATCATGGCAGGCGCGCTGTACCCGTATAGCGGAATCGACCAGGCCAGCGCCAGGGCGCGGGCCGCGGCGATGCCGATCCGTACGCCGGTGAAACTGCCCGGTCCCACGTCCACCGCAATCGCGTCGGCACGGCCGCCATCCGGCAGCGCGGCGATGGCCGGAAGCAGGGCTTCGGCATGGCCGCGCCCGACGACTTCGTGAAAGCGTCCGATAGGCACCCCATGTTCCAGCAGCGCGACGGACAGGGCCTGGGTGGCGGTGTCGATCACCAAAAGGCGCAAACGAAACTCCCCTTACGCATCCACATCCTATGGATTCGTCCTGCGGTTAGTCCATCCGCCGGGATTTGCCAAATGTCGCGCGGTGCGAAACGGTCGATCAGACCGCGCGCACCTCGGTCACTTCGGGCACATAATGTTTGAGCAACTGCTCGATGCCGTTCTTGAGCGTCGCGCTGGACGAAGGGCAGCCCGAGCAGGCACCCTGCATCTGGAGATAGACGGTGCCCTTGTCGAAACCGCGATAGACGATGTCGCCGCCGTCATTCGCCACGGCGGGGCGAACGCGGGTGTCGATGAGGTCGCGGATCTGCTCGATGATCTCGGCATCTTCCGGATCATCGGCGAAACTGGAGTCTTCGGCGGGGACGGTGATGCCGGACGCGCTGCCGGGGGTAAACAAGGGCATGTTCGCCGAGAAATGCTCCAGCAGAGTCGCCAGGACATCGGGCTTCACGTCGGACCATTCCGCGCCGGGCGCGATCGTGACCGACACGAAGTGGCTGCCAAAGAAGACGCCGGTCACATCGCCCAGCCCGAACAGTGCATCCGCCAGCGGAGAGGCTTCGGCATCCTCGGGCGTAGCGAAATCGCGCGTACCAGCGCCCATGACCTCGCGGCCGGGCAGGAATTTGATGGTCGCCGGATTGGGCGTCAGTTCGGTTTCGATCAGCATGGGCTCCATGTGGCGATGCCAGTGGAAGAGATCAAGCGTGTCACTTGCCGTGCCTGCATTTTCCGGCAAGGCTGTCCGGGTGGAAGAGGGGGACTGAATGCGTGATTTAGAGACTGCCGGGGGTGCGCGGACGAAGTGGTTGGGGGCTTTGTTATGCCTGTTCATCCTGATCGAAGGCGCGACGGCGATATCGCGGGCTTTTACCATTGCATTATTGTCGGGGGTGCGTGCCGGCGTCGGTGTCGATCCGGCTGCGGCTCAGGCCGATGACGATCGCACGGCGCTTCTGGCGGTCGTTTACCTTCTGATATTGCTGGTGACGATGATTGCCTATTGCCTGTGGCTCCGCCGTGCGTCGCACAGGGCGCATGCCGTGAGCGGCGGCAATATGGGAACCACGCCCGGATGGGCCATCGGCTGGCATTTCGTGCCGTTCGCCAATCTGGTCATGCCCTTTCGGACGATGGTGGAAATCTGGAAAGTCAGCGCCAATCCCCATGATCCCGAAGCGGTGCTCTGGCCGGAAGCGCTTCTGCGCGGTTGGTGGGGGCTATGGCTTGCGGGAAATTTTGCCGCCAATATCGCTTGGCGGTTCAATGATCCCGACCATCTTGATCTTCTCATCTTCGCGCAATGGCTGGACATGTTTTCGTCCCTGTTCGCGATCGGGGCGGGTGCATTGCTGATGGTCATCGTGCGTCGCATCGAAAAATTACAGGGGGAATCGCAGCGGGTGATGATGGTATTCGCCTGATCCATGTCGGAACTTCGGCGCGTTCCAGCCATTGAACCAGCAAACCGCAACAGGAGAGTTTCATGGCCGACGACACCGATATTCGCGACCGTTTCTGGGCCGAACTGTCGGCCAGTCCCTTCCTCATGATGGGGCTGAGCCACAGCACGGAGCATAGCCTGCCGATGACGGCACAACTCGATCCGAAGGCCGATCATTGCTTCTGGTTCTACACATCGCGCGACAACAGGCTGGCGCCCGGCGGCCCGGCCATGGCGCAATTCGCGGCGAAGGATCATAATCTCTTCGCCTGTATCGAAGGGGCGCTTGCGCCGGAAACCGATCCCGCGATCATCGACCGCTACTGGTCTAAGGAAGTGGAAGCCTGGTACCCTGAAGGACGCGACGATCCCAATCTGTTGATGCTGCGCTTCGATCTTGGCAACGCTGAAATCTGGCGGTCCGACATGTCGCTGAAGGGCGTGTTCAAGATGCTGTTCGGCGGCGATGTCCGTGACGAGATGAAGGGCAAGCATGCCGAAGTGGCGCTCTGACGCCATATCCGATTAAAGGGCGGCCGCGCATTTATGCGCGGCCGCTTGCTATTTGCATGCAACTTCGCCATATGCGTTGCAGCGCAGCAGACGGACCGCGTCGGTCCCCTAGCGATTGGCAGCGTGATCGTCCGCAATCCCAAGTGACCATCAGGTCAGGCGAGGACCACGGACCGGCCAATGAGAGTCTGCGCCGAGCTTGAGGCTTCCCTTTTCACGCGGGTCGTTTCGTAACCCGCCTCGCGCCCTTCCTGCGTCCGCAGAGCAAGTTGGCGCATGGCCCACTTGTGAGTTTTCCAAATGCAATTCAACGAACTTGGTCTCGCCGAGCCCATCATGAAGGCGCTCGCCTCCAAAAATTACGTCACCCCGACCCCGATCCAGCAAAAGGCGATCCCCGTCCTGCTGGAAGGCCGCGATCTGTGCGGCATCGCCCAGACCGGTACGGGCAAGACGGCGGCCTTCGCGCTGCCCAGCCTCGATTATTTCGCCCGCAATCCCAAGCCGACCCCGATCAAGGGCTGCCGCATGCTGGTCCTGGCCCCGACCCGCGAACTCGCCGCGCAGATCGCGCAGAGCTTCCGCGATTATGGCCGCTTCCTGAAGCTGTCGGTCGAAACCGTGTTCGGCGGCGTGCCGATCGGCAAGCAGATCCGCGCCCTGTCGGCCGGCGTCGACATCGTCGTCGCGACGCCCGGCCGCCTGCTCGACCTGATCGACCAGCGCGCCTTCACCATCAAGGACACGGAAATCTTCGTCCTCGACGAAGCGGACCAGATGATGGACATGGGCTTCATCCATCCCCTGAAGCGCGTCGCCAAGATGCTGCCGCAGGATCGCCAGAATCTCTTCTTCTCGGCCACCATGCCCAAGGAGATCGAAGCGCTCGCCGCGCAGTTCCTGAACGATCCGGTCAAGGTCAGCGTCGCCCCGCAATCGACTACGGCAGAGCGCGTGCGTCAGCAGGCGACCTTCGTCAATCAGGCGGAAAAGCAGGCGTTGCTGCACATCGTCCTCAAGAATGAGGATATCGACCGCGCGCTCATCTTCACCCGCACCAAGCATGGTGCCGACCGCGTCGTGCGTTTCCTGGAAGGTGCAGGCATCGATGCCTTCGCCATCCATGGCAACAAGAGCCAGGGCCAGCGCACCACCGCGCTTCAGGCGTTTCGTCAGGGCAAGGTGAAGTTGCTGGTCGCGACCGACATCGCCGCGCGCGGCATCGACGTGTCGGGCGTCAGCCACGTCATCAACTTCGAAATCCCCAACGTCCCCGAACAATATGTCCACCGCATCGGCCGCACCGCGCGCGCGGGTGCCGAGGGCGTAGCGATCAGCTTCGTGGCGGATGATGAACGGCCTTATCTCAAGGCCATCGAGCGTGCGACGCGCGTGAAGCTGGAAATCGAGCCGCTGCCGGAGAATTTCATGGAAGCGGTCCGCAACCTGCCCAAGCCCGCCGCGCCCAAGAAGGGACCGAGCCAGACGCCGCAGCAGCAGGCGCGTCGCGCCGATGGCCAGCGTCGCTATCAGGACGGCCAGAAGCAGCAGCGTGGCGCGCCCGACCGCGCCCATCGCGCCGATGCGGAAGGCGGCGAAAAGCGGCCCTTCCGTCGTCCCCGCAAGCCGGGTGGCGTGGGCGCGCACAAGAGCGCCGTCCAGCGTACCGGCGCACCGCGCTGATATAAAAAGACGGTTAAAAAAGGGGAGGGGCCTGCGCTGCGGCCTCTCCCTTTTCTGTGTCATGGCTGGAAAGCCCGCCCATCAGCGATAAACCTTTCTCCCTCCGACAGGCTCAGCCCGAACGGGTCAGGAATGGCGCGGTCTCGCAAACCCGGATATGACCGCTTTGTCAGTAGTCATTCATAAAAATGCCGCTAGGCTCCCATGCCTATGCGCTTTTCCCCCCGCCGTTCGGCCGCTTCGCTCTCTGTCCTTGCCTTGCTTCTGTCGGGAGCGCCGCTTGCGGCCCGGACCGACAATGCTCCTGCCGCCGCCACGCAGGGCGCGCCTGTCGGTCAGGCCCAGGTGCGGCCGTGGCTTTATGAAAATAGCGACGTGCCGATCGATCCCGCCTGGCATTTCGGTACGCTTCCCAACGGCCTGCGTTACGCCGTCCGCCGCAATGGCGTGCCGCCGGGGCAGGTGTCGATGCGTCTGCGGGTCGATGCCGGTTCCTTGATGGAGCGGCCCGAGGAACTGGGTTACGCGCATTTTATCGAACATCTTTCGATGCGTGGTTCGCGCCATGTGCCGGACGGCGAATCCAAACGTATCTGGCAGCGCCTTGGCGTCACCTTCGGCAGCGACAGCAATGCAGCGACGACCCCGACCGGCACCACCTATGCGCTCGACCTGCCGCAGGCGACGCCCGCCAGCCTTGCCGAAAGCATGAAGATCATCGCCGGCATGATGACCGATCCCAATATCGTGGATAGCGCCGTTGACGCGGAACGGGCGGTTGTGCTGGCTGAGCGGCGCGAGAGCGACGGGCCGCAAATGCGCATGTCCGACGCAAGCCGCCTCCATTTCTTCGCAGGCCAGCCGCTGGCCGACCATGCGCCGATCGGCACCGTGGCGACGCTGACGGCCGCCACCGCAGCCAAGGTGGAGGCCTTCCACCAACGCTGGTATCGCCCGGAAAATACCGTGATCGCGATTGCCGGCGATATCGACCCGGCGCAGGCCGAACAGTTGATCAAGGATCATTTCGGCAACTGGACTGTGCCCGGCAAGGGCGCGCCCTTGCCCGATTTCGGTGCGCCCGATCCCAAGTTGCCGGCTACCCGCGTTGTGGTGGAACCGGGGGTGCCGCTTGGCCTGACGCTCGCCTGGCTGCGTCCCTGGACGCCCCATGCCGACACGATCCTATACAATCAGGACAAACTGACCGACATGCTGGCGTTGCAGATCATCAGCCGCCGGCTGGAGCAGGCGGCGCGGGGCGGGGGCAGCTTCCTTCAGGCCGGGGTTGAGCAGCAGGATGTCAGCCGTTCCGTCGACGGCACCTTCATGACCATCATCCCGACCGGCGAGAATTGGGAGAAGGCGCTGGCCGACGTCCGTGCCGTGGTGGAGGACGCAAAAGCTGCGCCGCCCAGCCAGGCCGAAATCGACCGCGAATATGCGCAAATGGACACCGCGCTCTCCATCCAGGTCGAAAATGCGGACACTGAACCGGGGGCCAAGCAGGCCAGCGACCTCGTCAGCGCCGTCGATATCCGCGAAACCACGGTCAGCCCGGACGCAGCCGTCGAGATATTCCGCGCGGGCAAGCCGGCGATGACGCCACAGAAAATCCTCGACTCCACTCGTCGCCTCTTCTCCGCCGGCGTTTTCCGCGCGCTCTTGGTGACGGGCAAGGTCCAGCCCGGCCTCGACGCGAAGCTGGCCGCCGCCGTTGCGGCCCCGGTCAAGGCTGCCACCAATGCGCGGCTGGCGGACAAGGCGGTCACGATGGACGACCTGCCCAAACTTGGCCCGCCCGGTACCGTCGTATCCCGCACGCCGGTCGCCTTGCAGGGGATGGAAAGCATCACTTTCTCCAACGGCGTCAAGCTGACGCTCTTTGCCAATGATGCGGAGACGGAAAAGGTGCGGATCAACGTCCGGTTCGGCCATGGTCAGCAGGCCTTCTCGCCGACCAGGCCAGTGCCGAGTTGGGCCGCTGACTATGCGCTGGTCGCCAGTGGCATCGGCAAGCTGGGCCAGCGCGAACTGGACGACCTGACCAATGGCCGTCGCATGGGCATGGATTTCGATACGGACGATGATGCCTTTGAAATGCAGGTGGTGACGCGCCCGGCCGACTATAAGGACCAGTTGCGCCTGTTCGCGACCAAACTGGCGGCACCCGGCTGGGATCCCGCGCCACTCGCGCGGGTCAAGACCGGCGCGACAGTTGCCTACGACGCCATGTCGCGTTCGCCGGATTCGGTGCTGGGGCGCGACCTCAACTGGCTGCTGCATGACAAGGATGTGCGGTTCCGCACCCCGTCCCGCGAGGAGATTGACGGGCTGACGCCGCAGGCGTTCCGCGCGACCTGGGAGCCGATCCTCGCCTCCGGGCCGATCGAGGTGCAGATCTTCGGCCAGGTGAAGGCCGACGATGCGATCCAGGCGGTCGCGGCCACGTTCGGCGCGCTGCCCGCTCGCCCCGACGTGCCAGTGCCAGCCGCGAACAAGGCGATGCGCTTCCCGGCTCATGTCGAAAAGCCGGTCGTGTTGCGGCACAAGGGCGACAAGGAACAGGCAGCCGCCGTCATGGCCTGGCCGACCGCCGGCGGCTTTGACCTGCAAAAGGAAGGGCGCCAGCTCGAAATATTGACGCAGATTTTCAACGATCGTCTGTTCGACAAGCTGCGTTCGACCGAAGGTGCCGCCTATTCGCCCAGCGTCCAGAACAACTGGCCGTTCTCCTATGAAAGTGGCGGCTATATCCTCGTCACCAGCCAGGTGCGGCCCGACCGGATCGCCTATTTCTATGGCGTGGTGAAGGATACGGCGGCAGACCTCGCGAAAACGCCGGTCAGCGACGATGAATTGCAACGTGCGGTTGCGCCGATGCGCCAACTGCTGATGCGCGCCAGCACTGGAAATGCCTTCTGGATGAACCAGATGGAGGGGGCGACCCACGACGCCCGCTATGTCGAAGCGATGAAGAACATGTCGCAGGATATGCTGAGCGTGACGCCGGCTCAGTTGCAGGCCCTCGCAGCCAAATATCTGGTGCCGGGCAAGAGCTGGTCGGCTGTCGTCCTGCCCGAAGGAGGGGCGGCGCGCTGATGGTGCAGGGAAGCGCCGCCCTTTCTCGTCAGGCGGGCTGCGGCGCTTCCATCAATTGTTCGTACAGGCGGACATATTCCAGATGCAGGTCACGGATATTCGGATCGCTGGACTGCGCAGCAAGCTGACGGTTGCGCTCCATCCGCGCTTCAAAATAAGCGCGGTCGAAACTCGCTTCTATCTGCATGAAATGCCTCTCAAAAAACTTATGCAGGCTAAAGCCGCGGCAGGCCGGGAGGTTGCGGCGGCGCAGCGAAAGGCGCGATGGATGGAGCCTGGCACGGGACGGGACGGCCGTTGCGGATTTGCGCTTGCCTATCGGTCATTATGCCCGCTACCGCATTGTTTAGGGGGCTGTTACGCCTTGATGTGCAGGGAATGAAGACGCGATGATCCTACCGGTCGGCCGGGCCATGACCCGGATGTATGCGGATGCTGCGTCGCGGAACGTCGCTGCATGAGCCTGCGCGTCATCCTCTCGGTGGAGGCGCTGGAGCCGCGCCTGTCGGGGATCGGTCGCTATAGCTGGGAACTGGCGCAGCGCATCGGCCAGTCTGTCGATGCCCTCCGCTTCTATCGCAACGGCGAATGGATCGAAGATCCGGCCACCCTGCTTGAAGAGCCGGTACCGCGCAAACGCCGCCACAAGCTGCATCGCATGATCCGCAAGCGCACCGGCTGGTTGCGTGATTTGCAGCAGGCCAGCGTCATGCGCTCGCATCTCTTCCACGGCCCCAATTATTTCCTGCCCGCCGCCGGGGAAGGCGGGGTCATCACCATCCACGACCTGTCGGTCTTCCGCTATCCCGAAACCCATCCGCAGGCGCGGCTCCAGCAGTTCGAGCGCTATTTCCGCCTGTCGGTGGAGCGCGCCGCGCATTTCATCACGGACAGCGAGACGACGCGCGCCGAAGTCGCGGATTTCCTGTCGCTCGACCCGTCGCGCGTCACAGCGGTGCCGCTGGCCGCCAGCACGGCCTTTCGCCCGCGCGTTGCCGATGAGGTCGCGTCGGCACTGGCCCGCTACGATCTGGGCTATCGGGGCTATGCGCTCTGTGTCTCGACCGTCGAACCGCGCAAGCGCATCACCGAATTGCTGCGGGCATGGGAATCCCTGCCGCCCGCCGTCCGCACCCGCTGGCCGCTGATGGTCACCGGCGGTGCAGGGTGGCTCAGCGATTCCGTCCGCGACCTGATGGACAAGGGGGCGCGGCAGGGATGGGTTCGCTATCTGGGCTTCGTGCCCGACGAAGATCTGCCGCTTCTTTATGCCGGCGCGGCCCTGTTCGTTTATCCGTCCGTCTATGAAGGGTTCGGCCTGCCGCCGGTGGAGGCGATGGCCAGTGGCATTCCGACCGTGGTGTCAAATGCGTCCTGCCTGCCCGAAGTCACGGGCGGCGCGGCGATGCTGGTCCAGCCAGAGGATGTGGACGGCTTCGCCCGCCATCTGGAGCAGGCGCTGACCGATGATGCCTGGCGTGCTCAGGCGCGTGAGGTCGGGCTGGCCGTCGCGGGTGGCTATGGCTGGGATCGGTGCGCGCGTGAAACCGTCGATATCTATCGCCGCATCACCTGACTATTGCACACCGCGCAGCGCGGCGACGATCATCTGCGCTGTTCGTCCGGCCGCGACCGGAGCGGACAGGCGTGGACGCGATATACTGCGGTGACCCAGGCCGAATAGGCAGGCCAACAGCATGTCTTCCGCGGCATCCAGCGCTTCGCCCGACAGCGTGTCGTTCGCCGCGCAGGCAAAATAGCGGATATAGACGCGGAACCGCTGGCACATGGCGCCGATCGTGTCAGCCACTTCGCTGTTGCGGAAACTTTCGGCCAATATGTCGAAGGACAAGGCTTCGTCCTTTTCGTCGATCGTTTCCAGCAGCAATTGCTCGAATGTCTGTTCGACCGTCAATTCGGCTGCATCGAGGCGGACTTGCAGTGCGTCCATCTGATTGCACCACTGGTCGGCATCATCATGGACCAGCGCCTCGATAATATCTTCCTTGCTCTTGAACAGGCGATAGATCTGACCGACGGACACCTGCGCCGCCGTCGCCAGTTCGGCCATGGATGTCTGGTGAAAGCCGTGGCTATTGAATAAAGTGCGGGCAGCTGTCAAAATCCGCGCCTGACCGTTTCTCTCTTGCTGCACTGCAACCATATTTACCCTTTCGGCGTTTTTTGCCTCTTGAAATCCCATTGCCATGATCGTACCTGCCGGGCAAGCGGAATGAACGTTCATTCCAAATCTTCGATCCCTAAAAAACGGATGTAAAGCGATGCAAAAGGGGACAATCATCGGGCTAATGGCGTGCGCGTCAGCCTTCGCGCTGAGCGCGTGCGGGCAGCAGCAGCAGCCCGTGCCACCGCCACCCGCCGTCGGAGTCGTCACGCTCAATACCGAGTCGGCGCCGTTGATGAACGAGTTGCCGGGCCGGATCGTGGCGGTAGAGACGGCAGAGGTTCGTCCCCAGATCAGCGGCGTCATCCGCCGCCGCCTGTTCCAGGAAGGCGGCTATGTCAGCGCGGGGCAATTGCTCTACGAAATCGAGGATGCGCCTTACCGCGCGGCACTGGCGCAGGCGCAGGGTTCGCTCGCCAATGCCCAGGCGGCGATCCGCTCCACTGCGCTCCAGGCGCAGCGCTACAAGGAACTGGTCGGCATCAACGCCGTGTCGAAGCAAGAATATGACAATGCGGATGCCACCGCACAGCAGGCGCGCGCCAATGTTGCAGCGCAGCGTGGCGCGCTTCAGGCGGCGCAGGTGAACCAGAATTTCACCCGCATCCGCGCACCCATCTCCGGCCGGATCAGCCGCTCGCTCTTCACGCCGGGCGCATTGGTGCAGGCGGGCCAGGCGGATGCGCTGACCACCATCCAGCGTACCGACAGCGTCTATGTCGACGTTTCGCAATCGGCGGCCCAGATCATCGACCTCAAGCAGGCGATGAAGAAGGGCGGCATCAGCGAGGCGCAGGGCGCGCGTATCCAGTTGGTGCTGCCCAACGGCAGCCTAT
Source organism: Sphingobium sp. Leaf26 (assembly GCF_001421665.1). Lineage (GTDB taxonomy): Bacteria > Pseudomonadota > Alphaproteobacteria > Sphingomonadales > Sphingomonadaceae > Sphingobium. The sequence continues at coordinate 101,910 of NZ_LMKV01000033.1, read as the reverse complement.
ACCCGATCGAGGGGCGCCTGCAATTCTCCGAAGTCACGGTGGATGCCACCTCCGGCGCGGTCACGTTGCGTGCGATCTTCCCGAACCCCGACGGCCTGTTGCTGCCCGGCATGTATGTCCGGGCCAAGCTGGTCGAGGGCGAGCGTACACAGGCTATCCTCGCGCCGCAGCAGGGCATCAGCCGCGACGCGCGCGGCCGCGCGACCGCCATGGTCGTGGGCAAGGATAACAAAGCCGAAATGCGCCAGGTCACGGTCGATCGTGCGATCGGCGACAAGTGGATCGTCACCGATGGCCTCAAGCCCGGCGACAAGCTGATCGTGGAGGGGCTGGTCAACCTGCGCCCCGGTACCGTCGTGAAGCCCGGTGCACCGCAGCAGGTCACCGCAGCCGAAGGCGGCGCGGCCGCTCAGGCCGGCGCAGCTGCTGAAAAGCAGACCGGCAATCAGGGCGAGGCGCACTAAGCCATGGCCCGCTATTTTATCGACCGACCCATCTTTGCGTGGGTCATCGCCGTCGTCATCATGCTGGCCGGTTTGCTCTCGCTCCGGTCGCTTCCGGTTGCGCAGTTCCCGGAAATCGCGCCGCCCGCCGTGACGATCCAGACAACCTATCCCGGCGCGAACGCTCAGACGCTGGAAAGCACGACGACGCAGATCATCGAGCAGCAGCTCAAGGGCATCGACAATCTGCGCTATTTCTCGTCCACCAGCGACGGGTCGGGCACGCTGAACATCACCCTGACTTTCGAGCAGGGCACCGACCCCGACATTGCGCAGGTCCAGGTCCAGAACAAGCTGTCGCAAGCGACGCCATTGTTGCCGCAGGAAGTGCAGCAACAGGGTCTGCGCGTCGGCAAGTCGACCTCCAGCTTCCTCCTCATCATGGCCGTCTATTCCGATGACGGCATCCATGATCAGGAAGATGCGAGCGACTTCATCGCGTCCAGCCTGCAAGATCCGCTGAGCCGCGTGACCGGCGTCGGCGATACCCAGTTGTTCGGCTCGCAATATGCGATGCGCATCTGGCTCGACCCGTACAAGATGGCCAATCTGGGCGTCACCACCGGCGACGTCAAATCGGCGATCACGGCGCAGAATGCCCAGGTGTCGGCCGGCCAGATCGGTGGGTCGCCCTCGCCCAAGGGGCAGGCGCTCAACGCCACGGTCACCGCCCAGTCGCGCCTGCGCACGCCGGAGGAGTTCCGCAACATCCGCCTGCGCAGCAACAGCGACGGTTCGGTCGTGCTGATGTCCGACGTCGCCAAGGTCGAACTGGGTGCGGAAACCTACGGCTTCGGCGTGAAATTCAACGGCCATCCCGCCTCCGGCTTCGGCGTCAAGCTGGCGCCCGGTGCCAATGCGCTCGACACGGTTCAGTCCGTGAAGGACCGCGTCGACCAGTTGTCGAAGAATTTCCCGAGTTGGGTGAAATATGACTTCCCGGTCGACAACTCGACCTTCGTGAAGCTGTCGGTGGAACAGGTCATCCATACCCTGTTCGAAGCCGTGCTGCTGGTCTTCGTCGTGATGTTCCTGTTCCTCCAGAACTGGCGCGCCACGCTGATCCCGACCATCGCGGTGCCGGTGGTGCTGCTGGGTTCGCTCGCGATCCTCAGCGTCGCTGGCTTCACCATCAATACGCTGACCCTGTTCGGCATGGTGCTGGCGATCGGCCTGCTGGTCGATGACGCCATCGTCGTGGTGGAAAATGTCGAACGCCTCATTCAGGATGAAGGGCTCAGCCCCCGCGAAGCCGCCCGCAAGTCGATGGACGAAATCAGCGGCGCGCTGATCGGCATCGGCCTCGTGCTCTCGGCGGTGTTCCTGCCCATGGCCTTCTTCGGCGGGTCCACGGGCGTCATCTTCCGCCAGTTCTCGATCACGATCGTCTCCTCGATGGTCCTGTCGGTGCTGGTGGCACTGATCCTGACGCCCGCGCTCTGCGCCACCATCCTGAAACCAGCCTCGCACGGTCATAGCTGGAACGGACCGATCGGTTCGATCTTCGGCCGTTTCTTCGACTGGTTCAACCGCACCTTCGACAAGGGCGTGGTGCGCTATGGTCGTGGCGTGGAAAAGGTCGAACATCGCTGGGGCCGGACCATACTGGTCTATGGCCTGATCGTGGTCGGCATGGTGCTTGTTTTCCTGCGCCTGCCCAGCGGCTTCCTGCCCGACGAAGATCAGGGCATCATCATCAACCAGGTGTCCTTGCCTGCCGGCGCTACGCAGGAGGAAACCGAACGCACGCTGGCCAAGATGCGCGATCATTATCTGATCGATGAAAAGGCCAATGTGTCCGCCGTCTTCACCGTCGCCGGCTTCGGCTTCGTGGGGCAGGGTCAGAATGTCGGCATCGTCTTCGTCCGCATGAAGGACTGGGAGCATCGCAAGGGCGCGGACAATCATGTCCCGGCCATCGCGCTGCGCGCCAACATGGCGTTCCAGAAGATTTCGGCGGGCATGGCCTTCGCCTTCGTGCCGCCGGCGGTGCAGGAACTGGGCAATGCGTCCGGTTTCGACTTCCAACTGCTCGATCAGGGCAATCTGGGTCATGAAAAGCTGCTGGCGGCGCGCAACCAGTTGCTCGGCATGGCGATGGCCGACAAGCGCCTGGCGCAGGTTCGTCCCAATGGTCTGGAAGATACGCCGCAATTGAAGCTGAACGTCGATCAGGCGGCGGCGGGCGCATTGGGCATCGCCCAGTCCGACGTCAACGACACGATCAGCACCAATCTGGGTGGCGCCTACATCAACGACTTCATCGACCGCGATCGTGTGAAGCGCGTCTATGTGCAGGCCGAAGCGCCGTTCCGCATGACGCCCGAAGCGATCGGCGCCTATCATGTCCGCGGCAGCAGCGGCACGATGGCGCCTCTGTCCGCCTTCTCCACCACAGAGTGGATACAGGGGCCGGCCCGTCTGGAACGGTTCAACGGCGTACCGTCGATGAACATCCAGGGTGCGCCTGCGCCGGGCGTGTCGAGCGGCACCGCGATGAAGGCGATGGAGGAATATGCGGCCAAGCTGCCGGCCGGTGTCGGCTTCAGCTGGAATGGCATTTCCTATGAAGAGCAGACGTCGGGCGGCCAGTCCTCCTATGTCTATGCGCTCTCGATGCTGATCGTCTTCCTCTGCCTTGCCGCGCTGTATGAAAGCTGGTCGGTACCGATCGCGGTCATGCTCGTGGTGCCATTGGGCGTGCTGGGTGCGGTCATCGCCGCAACATTGGCAGGCCTCAACAACGACATCTACCTTCAGGTCGGCCTCATCACGACGATCGGTGTGTCGGCGAAGAACGCGATCCTGATCGTGGAATTCGCCGAAGAGAAGATGCGCGAAGGCATGTCGCCGGCCAAGGCGGCACTGGAAGCGGGCAAGCTGCGTCTGCGGCCCATCCTGATGACCAGCTTCGCCTTCATCTTCGGCGTGCTGCCGCTGGCGGTATCGACCGGGGCGGGCGCAGGTGGTCAGAATGCGATCGGCTGGGCGGTCGTCGGCGGCATGTTGTCGGCGACGGTGCTGGCGGTCTTCTTCGTCCCCGTCTTCTTCACTGTCGTGAAGCGGCTGTTCCGCGAACATAAGAACCATGATGAGGCGGCAGGCGAGACGGATACTCCGCCCGCGCCGCAGGAGGCTTGAACATGAAGCGCAACATCAAAGCGCTCGGCGCCATCACCCTTTCGCTGGCGCTGGCCGCCTGCGACATGGCGCCCAAATATGTGCGGCCGGAACTCCCGGTTCCGGTCGGCACGCCCCAGGGCGACGCTTATGCCGCCAATGGCGGGGCAGGGGCGGCGATCGTCCCGGCCGACACGGCCTGGCGCGACTTCTTCACCGACGCGCGCCTGGCTCGCGTCATCGAAACCGCGCTCGCCAATAATCGCGACCTGCGCATTGCGCTCGCCAATGTCGAGCAGGCGCGGGCGCAATATAAGGTGCAGCGTGCCGACCTGCTCCCCACCGTGGCGGGCACTGGCACGGCCACCTATTCGGAACAGCCGCTCGTCCAGTTCGGCCAGAGCCAGCGGCTCAACACCGATGTCTATCAGGCGCAACTGGGCATTTCCTCTTGGGAAATTGACCTGTTCGGTCGGGTGCGCAACTTGACGAAGGCGGCGCAGGAACAATATTTCGCCAGCGTCGAAACCCGCAATGCGGCGCAGACGGCGCTGATCGCGGAGACCGCCAATGCCTGGCTCACCATGGCGGCGGATCAGGAACGGCTGCGTATCGCCAGCGATACTGAAAAGGCGTTTGGCAAGACGTTGGAACTGAACAAGGCTCGCTTCGACAAGGGCATCGCGTCCGAATTGGAAGTGCGTCAGGCGCAGACCAGCTATGACAGCGCCCGGTCGGACATCGCGGCTGCCACGACGCTGGTGGCCCAGGATCAGAATGCGCTCAACCTGCTGGTCGGAACCACTGTCCCGGCATCGGACCTGCCGGACGCACTGGCCCAGAATGACGCCACGCTCGACAATCTGCCGGCGGACATATCGTCCGACGTGCTGCTGCGTCGTCCCGACATCGCATCGGCCGAGCATAATCTGCTGGCCGCCAACGCCAATATCGGCGCAGCGCGGGCGGCTTTCTTCCCGACCGTTTCGCTGACGGCGGCGCTGGGCACGGTCAGTCTCGGCCTGTCGGGCCTGTTCAAGTCGGGCAGCGACACATGGTCGGTCGCGCCCGGCGCAACCCTGCCGATCTTCGATTTCGGCCGGAACAAGGGCAATCTGCGTTATGCCAAGGCGACGTACGACGCGATGCTCGCCACTTATGAAAAGAGCGTGCAGACCGGCTTCCGTGAAGTGGCCGATGCGCTCGCCCGTCGCGGCACGATGACGCAACAGGTCGAGGCGCAGATGTCGCAGCGGGACAGCGCACGGGTGGCCTACACCTTGTCCAACGCCCGCTTCCGCGCCGGGGTGGACAGCTTCCTGACGACGCTGGATTCGCAGCGCTCGCTCTACAGCGCCGAACAGAGCCTGGTCGCCACGCGCCTGACCCGCGCGACCAACATGGTCGAACTCTACCGGGCGATGGGCGGCGGCCTGAAATAGGCGATCCGCCGACTTTGAAAGCAAGCCGGGGGAAGCGCCGGCATATAATCTCCGCTATCGGCCATAGGGCAGGTAGCGGAGATTTTCATATGCCCCTCGTCGAAACCCTTTTCCCCTCGCCGGTCGGCGACCTGACCCTGATCGCCAGTGATGCGGGGCTGATGGCGATCCTCTGGGAGGATGACGATCCCGCCCGCGTTCGCCTTGGCGAACGGGAAAGGCGCGCCGATCACCCGATACTGGCGCAGACGGGGCATCAACTGACGGCCTATTTTGCTGGAGACTTGCAGCAATTCACCGTGCCGCTCGATTTTCGCGGCACCGATTTCCAGCAAAAGGTCTGGGTGGCCCTGTGCGCCATCCCTTTCGGTGAAACACGCAGCTATGGCGATATCGCCCGCGCCATCGGCCATCCGACCGCCAGCCGCGCGGTCGGCGCCGCCAATGGCCGCAATCCCATCTCGATCATCGCACCCTGCCACCGCGTCGTCGGCACCAACGGCGCGCTGACCGGCTTTGCCGGTGGCGTCGAGGTAAAGCGCTGGCTGCTCGATCACGAACAAAGCCATGGCCGGCTGCTTTGACAAGAAATTTGAAGAAAATTCGTCAAGCCATTGAAAAATGGTGCACCCAAGTGGATTCGAACCACTGGCCTTTGCCTTCGGAGGGCAACGCTCTATCCAGCTGAGCTATGGGTGCATGACGCTGGTCAGGAGGGGCGGGTAGCAAAGTCCTTGCCCCTGCGCCAGCGTCAAAATCACCTCAGCCCATCTTATTTCGCCGCCTTCTCCATCGGCTGGAACTTGCCAAGGCCGCAACTGGCCCCCGGCTGCAATCCGGGGCCGGCGTTCCACAGCACGGTGATGATGTCGACCGAGCAAAGCTGCGACAGGCTGGTCTTGTAGAGGAACCGCTTCTCGAAGCCCAGGCTGGGGCAACTGTTGGGCAGGCTGTTCCGATAGACCTTGTTGCCGTTCATGATGAAATCGATGGTCCGGTCGTCGCGCACATTGGTGGACCGGATCGACCGGATCTGAACGCAGTCCAGGGCCGCGCCACTGGCCGGCACATAGGGATCTGGCTTTTCCTTGGCGAGCGCGGGCAGGGCGATGCTGGTCAATGCGGCACATAGAATGAATTTGGCGAAACGGACGGACATGGCTTCTCTCCTCATATCACGTCGAATCGACGGCGCGATGCGGGACTATCCGTCTTCTCTAACGCTTTTGTCATGAACCGCGCGAAAACGCCGCGTCCTTGATCAGGCTGCCTTGGGTAACGCAGTCTTCGGCGCCGGCGTCTTGGGCTTGAACCGGCACAGGTCGCTGACGATGCAGCGCCAGCATTCAGGCTTGCGCGCCTTGCACACATAGCGGCCATGCAGGATCAGCCAGTGATGCGCGTCGCGCCGGAACGGGCCGGGCACCCGCTTCTCCAGCTTGTCCTCGACCGCCAGCACCGTCTTGCCCGGCGCCAGCCCTGTGCGATTGCCGACGCGAAAGATATGGGTGTCGACCGCAAAAGTCTCCTGCCCGAAGGCGGTGTTCACCACCACATTGGCGGTCTTGCGTCCCACGCCGGGCAGGGTGGTCAGCGTGTCACGATCCTCCGGCACTTCGCCGCCAAAATCGCGCACCAAAATCTCCGACAAGCCAATGACATTCTTGGCTTTGGTATTGAACAGCCCGATCGTCCTGATGTGCTGCTTCAAACCTTCTTCGCCCAGATCGACCATCTGCTGCGGCGTCGTCACCTCGCGGAACAGCGCGCGCGTCGCCTTGTTCACGCCCACATCGGTCGCCTGCGCGGACAGGGTGACCGCAACCAGCAACTGGTAGGCATTGCCATATTCCAGCTCCGTCACCGGCGCCGGATTGGCTTCGGCCAGACGGCTGAAAAAGTCGAAGATTTGCGCCTTGTTCATTTACAGGCCCAGCACGCCCTTCATGTCGTACCGCCCCGCCGGCTGCCCGACCAGCCAGCGCGCCGCCTTCACCGCGCCGCGCGCGAAGATGGTGCGGTTCTCGGCGCGATGGCCGATCTCGATCCGCTCGCCTTCGGTGGCGAAGATGACCTGATGGTCGCCCGCAACCGATCCGCCGCGCAGAGCGACGAAGCCGATGTCGCCCGGCTTCCGGACGCCGGTGATGCCGTCGCGGCCACGATCGCTATGGTCGGCCAGCGGAATGCCTCGCCCGCGCGCAGCCGCTTCGCCCAGCATCAGCGCCGTGCCGGACGGCGCATCGACCTTGTGCCGGTGGTGCATCTCGACAATCTCGATATCCCAGTCGTCGCCCAGACCCGCCGCCGCCTTCTCCACCAGCGCGGCGAGCAGGTTGACGCCCAGCGACGTATTGCCCGTCTGCAACACCGGAATATGCGCCGCCGCCTCGTCGATCAGGGCATGATGCACTGGCTCCAGCCCGGTGGTGCCGATGACGATCGGCTTCTTTGCTGCGATGCAGGCGTCCAGATGCGCGGACAGCGCGCCCGGCACGGAAAAGTCGATCAGCACCTTGCTCGCTTCGGCCAGCGCCAGCGGATCGGCGGTCATGGCGATGCCCGGCGCAATCTCGCCGCTCGGATCGCGATCGGTGCCGCCGGCCAGGCCCAGCCCCGTGTCCGCCGCAACCTGCGCGATCGCGCGTCCCATCCGGCCCGCTGCTCCGAAAATGCCGATCGTCGTCATGTCCCGCCTCATCTCATATCCGTCAGGACGCCGCCGATGCCAGAGCGGCGCGGCTTTGTCATCCCTCCGCCTTGGCGCGGCAGCGCTAGCCTCCTAATAGTCTTATCATGCGTAGCGACATCCAGAACATCGTCATCCTCACCGGCGCAGGCATTTCCGCCGAATCCGGCCTCGCCACCTTCCGCGGCCCGGATGGCCTGTGGGAGGGGCACCGGGTCGAGGATGTCTGCACCCCCGAAGCATTGGCGCGCGATAAGGCGCTGGTGCATCGCTTCTATGATGAGCGGCGCGCGAAGCTGGCGGAGGTGCAGCCCAATGCCGCGCATCAGGCGCTGGCCGCGCTCGATGCCGCGTGGCCGGGCGACCTTTTGATCGTGACGCAGAATGTCGATGATCTGCATGAGCGGGCTGGGGCGAAGCGGTTGATCCACATGCACGGCGAACTCAAATCCGCCCTCTGTGCCGCCTGCGGCAAGGCGGTGGCGTGGGCGGATGCCCTCCCGCCCGGCAGCGCCTGCACCGGCTGCGGCGAGCCGCGCCTGCGCCCCGACATCGTCTTCTTCGGCGAAATGCCTTATGAAATGGATCGCATCGACGCCGCCGTGCGCGACGCTGACCTGTTCGTGTCGATCGGTACCTCCGGTGCGGTCTATCCCGCCGCCGGCTTCGTCCAGACCGCCCGCCATGTCGGCGCCCGTACGCTGGAACTCAATCTCGATCCGTCCGCCGGCAGCCTCTATTTTGATGAGACGCGGCTTGGCCCGGCCAGCCAGCTTGTGCCGGACCTGGTGCGCGCGTTGCTGGCCTGATCCCGAAACCCTCTCGCCCGAAACCCTCTCGCCCGAAACCCTCTCGCATTGGCCGGTGCTTATAGTATAGCGCGGCCTTTCAACATCCCTGCGCGGAGCAATCAGTGATTACTGTCCAGCGGGTGGCCAAGGCCGCCGGCAAGCATCTGACCAAGACTGCGCTGAAGCTGCGCAAGGCTTTGGGCGCGCGCCCGACGCGCAGTTGCCCGGCTTGCGGCAGCGCCGTCGTCGGTTTCTTCCGCTATGGCGACAATGCCGAATGGGGCTGCCCGGCTTGCGGCGCCTCGCCACGCGAACGGCTGATGAACTGGCTGATCCAGCATGGAACGCTGACGGTGCCGACGGCCGGCGCGATCCTGCACATGGCGCCCAATGAGGGCAGCCTCGTCAGGCGCTTCTCCGCCGCCGCCGATTATGTGCCGGCGGACCTTGATCCTGCTCGCTATGCTGTGCCCCACATGCACTGCGTCGACCTGATGGAACTGGCCGACAGCAACCGCTACGACCTCTTCTATGCCAGCCATGTGATGGAGCATGTGCCCGACGACATGGCCGTGCTGCGCAACATCCATCGCGCGCTCAAGCCCGGCGGTGAAGCCTGGCTGATCGTGCCATTATGGGACAAGCCGACCGAGGATGGCAGCTTCGACATCCCGCCGCGTGAGCGCGAGCGCCGCTTCGGCCAGTGGGATCATGTGCGCCAATATGGGCTCGATTTCGCCGATCGCATCCGCGCCGCCGGTTTCGATCTGGAGGAGATAGACGCCGGATCGATCGACGTCGCGACCCGTCATTTCCACGCGCTGGACGACCGGCTGTTCCGCGCGCGCAAGCCGGGCGGAGAGTCCGCACGGTGAGCCGCCTGGCGCGGCTGGAAGGCTCGGCCCGCTTCCTGGCTTTGGTGAAGCTCGCCAATGTCGGATTGGTGCTGATCTGGGGCTTCGCCGTCACCTTCGTCTTCGTGCGGGTGCTGCCGATCGCGGAGTTTCAGGCCTTTCTGCTTCTGGTCGCTTTCGGCAATTTCACCATCTCGGCGGAATTCGGCCTGACCAGTATCATCTATGCGCGGTTGCGTCGGCACTGGCTTGGCGGGGAGGAAGAGGCGGAGCGGGACGGCGGTTTCCGGCTGGAGGAAATGGGCGTCCTGTTCCTCTTCCTCGGCCTGCTGGTAGTCGGCCCCACGGCGATCCTGCTGGTCGCGCTGGTGGGCGGCTGGCTTACCACCGGCATGCCCTTGCTCTTCCTGCTTTTCTTCCTGTCCGCCTGCCTTAACCTTCCGGCCTTGCTCGCTAAGCGGGCATTGGCGGCGGTGGATGGCAATTTCCTGTGGGAAGGGCTGGACTGCGCCCGCCGCGTCGTGACCATCGGCCTTTTGCTCGCGATGCTGGCGGGCCTCGACCCGCGCCTGTCGGTGGCACTGCAACTGGCGGTCAGCGTTGGCGTGACCGGCTATGCGATCGTGCATGTCCATCGCCGCCTCGCCATGACGCGCCGCCATTGGCTGGCCTTCCGCGTCGGCGGCGGGCATGTCCGCGCCCATTATCTGCGCGACATCGGTTCGTCGGCGGCTTTCACCGTCTCCGACATCATCGCCTATAACGCCCCCTATTTCACGATAGCGCTGGCGACCAGCGACGCCCGGCCGATGCTGGTCTTCGATTTCTTCTTCAAGATGTCGCGTGCCCTTTCCATGCTGGTCCGCGCCACGGTGGAGGCCGCCTTGCCCCGCATCACCCGCGCTTTCCACGCCGGCGACACGGCCCGCCTGCGCCAGTTGCTCGGCCGCGCGCTGATGGCGGCCATGCTGTTCGCCATCGGCCTGTCCGCCCTGCTGCTGCTGGCAGGCGACAGGCTTTTCGCCATCCTGTTCGACGCTCGCGCTACGATCGACCGCGCGGATATTCTGCTCATCCTCCTCGCACTGGCGGCGCTGACCCTGCTCAGCGTGTCCGTCTATGTGCAGGCGGCGTTGGGGCGTTTCGGCGAACTGCTCGCCCGCTCGCTGCCCTTCCTTGCCGGATCGCTGGCCAGCGCGCCGCTTGCCCTCCTGCTCTGGCCGGCCCGGTTCGATGTCGCGTTCCTTGGCCTCTACGCTTTGACCTTGCTCGGCGTAGCCCTGTTGCATCTCCTGTCCCTACGTCGGCTGGTGCGGGTATGAAGGTCGCGATGGTCGATCCCTCGCTCTTCACCGGGCGCTATGACGACAGCCTCTGCGCGGCTCTGGCGGGGGAGGGCGCGGACGTCACCCTGCTCGGCCGCCCGATGCGCGATACCGACGCGATCGTGCCGCAATCCTACACCTACCGCCCGCATTATTTCCGTCACAGCGAAGCCTTGCGCGCGCGGCTGGGGGAGGGGCGCGTCTTCCGTCTCGCCAAGGCGGCGGAATATGGCCTGACCTGCGCTCTGGGTGACATCGCGCCGCTCACACGGGCCGATGTGGTCCATGTCCAGTGGCTCCCGCTCGCACCCGCCGATTGCCTCATGCTGAAGCGATTGAATGGGCGCACGGCGCTGGTCCACACCGTCCATAATGCCGACGCCTATCATGCCGATGCCGGTTTGCAGGGGCGCGGCTATCGCGCACTGCTGGACATGTTCGACGCGCTGGTCGTGCATGGCGACACCACCCGCGCGGCGCTGACGGGGCAGGGCGTCGACCCTGCCCGCATTCATGTGGCCCCGCACCCGCCCATGCGCCTCGCCCCCGCGACGCCCGCCGACCTCGCCGCCGTCCCGGCAGCGTCCGTCCCGCGCCTGCTCTTCTTCGGCACGATCCGCCCATATAAGGGCGTCGATATCCTGATCGAAGCCTGTCTCCAACTCTGGCGCGCGGGCCACCCCTTCGAACTGGTGCTGGCCGGCAAGCCCTTCATGGACGTCGCGCCCTTGACTGAGGCCGTCGTGCAGGCCGGCTTTGCCGACCGGCTCGTCACCGACTTCGGCTTCCTCACCGAACCCCGGCTCGACGCTCATATGGCCCGCGCCGACATGATCGTCTTTCCCTACCGGCACATCGATTCGAGCGGCGCTTTCCTGTCCGCGCTCCACCATGGCAAGGCGATGGTGACGTCCGACGCTGGCATGTTCGGCCAATTGCCGGATGGTGTCGCGGTCAGGGCGCGAGCGGGAAATGCGCCCGCGCTGGCCCAAGCCCTCTTGCCGCTGATCGAAAGCGCGGCCATCAGGCAGAGCCACGGGGCGCGGGCACGCGCCTATGGACAGGCAATGGGAAGTTGGAAGGATATGGCGGTGGCGACCATCGGCATTTATGAAACCGTACTGGCCGCACGCGCATGAACCGCTATCTGCGCGAACTCGCCGATCGCAAACTCGCCCTGCGCCTCGCGCTGGCCGGCCGCATCCATCAATATCCCGAAATTCAGGCGCTCAAGCGCTTCCTCTCGGCCGTCGCGGTGGACTGCCTGTTCGACGTCGGCGCCAATCGCGGCCAATATGCGATGATGCTGCGCAAGGAGGCGGGCTATAGGGGCTTGATCCTGTCCTTCGAGCCGAACCCGGACGTGTTCGCGCAATTGCAGAAGGCCGCCGCGTCCGATCGCGATTGGCATGTGTTCAACATGGCCCTGTCCGATTTCGACGGCACCGCCAGCTTCAACATCATGGCCGCCGACCAGTTCAGCTCCCTGAAAAAGCCATCCGGCGAGCAGGACGCCATCTTCGCCGATCGCAACAGGGTGACGAAGACGGTGGAGATGCAGTGCCGCCGTCTCGACACGCTGCTACCTGAACTGGTGGCGCAGCACGGCTTTGCGCGGCCTTTCCTCAAGATGGACACGCAGGGCCACGACCTTTCCGTCTGCGAAGGCGCGGGTGCGGTCATGACCGACATGCTCGGCGTCCAGACGGAATTGGGCGTGCGGCCCATCTACGAAGGCGGCACCGGCTATCGCGCGATGATCGACTGGCTGGACGCGCGCGGCTTCGCTCCCTCCGCCTTCTTCGCCAATAACAAGGGGCATTTCCCCCTGCTGGTCGAAATGGACGGCATCTTCGTCAACCGGACGCTGGTCGGGGCTTGACCATGGACGACAGGGCCAGCTTCGTCAGCGCGCGCCGCCTGTTTCTGGCGGGTGCGATCGGGCTGGCGCTGTGGCTGGGCGCGACCTTCCTCTGGCACGTCACCTATCGGCAGGGCGTCAGCCTGGCCGTCACCCTGCTGCTGGATCAGGATTTCCCCGCGCTGCTGGGGTCGCTCCTGCTGCTCGCGCTGGCCGCACCCTGGGCGGAAGGGAGGGGCTTTGCGTTCCCCCGGCCGACCGCGCGCATCGTCGTGCCGCTCATCGTCCTGCTCGGACTGGCCGCCTGGGCCGGCCATTATGCACTGTTTCAGGACTATGCGATCAGCCGGGATGAAGAGGTCGCCCGCTTCGCCGCAGCCTATATGCGCGAAGGGCTGTTCGCACGGCCGATCCCGATGGAATGGGAACCCTATCGCCGCGCGATCATGCCCGAATTTTTCTCGCCCTTCGGCGCGGCGGATTATTGGACGGCGGCCTATCTGCCAGTGAACAGCGCCATTCAGGCACTTTTCTGGCAATTGGGCGACCCCAATCTGGCCGGCCCGGTGCTGCTGATGGCGGGATTGTTCGCGCTGTGGCGAGTGGCGCTGCACCTGATGCCCGATCGCCCTGACGCTGTCTGGGTGACGGTGCTGCTGGGCGTCTCGTCCAGCCAGCTCTGGGTCACGGCCATGACCCCCTATGCCATGACCGGCCATTTCGCGCTGAACATGGTGTGGCTGGCGCTGGTCCTGCGCGGCGGTCTGGTCGGGCATCTGAGCGCCGGCGTGGTCGCCCTCATCGCGGCCGGCCTGCACCAATGGCATTTCCCGCCCATCTTCATCGCGCCTTTCATCCTGTGGATGCTGCTGGCCCGGCGCTGGGCGGTCGCGGCTTTCCATGTGCTGACCCTTGTGGCGATCGTCGTCATCTGGGCAAAGATCTGGCCCGGCTTCCTGATGCACGCGCTGGGTGCTCCTATCGACGTGCGCCCTTCGGCCGGCGTGGCGGACAAGGTGGGCAGCCTGTTCCAGCGCCTCGGCGATCGCTGGCAACCGCTGGTCAACCTGACCCGCTACATGGCCTGGAACAACATACTGATGGTCCCGCTGGCCGCGCTGGGCATCGCCGGGATGCGCTGGCGGGCGATGATCCGTGGGCACGAAATCGCGCTGCCGCTGGCGCTGGGCTGCGTTGCCGGCTGCCTGTTGGCACTGGCGCAGGGCTATGGCTGGGGTTTCCGCTACGCCCATGGCTTCATCGGTCCCTTCTGCCTGCTCGCCGGCCTTGGCTGGGCGCGTTTCCGGCCGCAGGGGGCGATGCGCCCGCTGATCATCGGCGTGGCGATCACCGCGCTGGCCAGCGGTTTCCTCGTGTGGCGCACCCATGTCTTCGTGGCGCCCTATGCCGCCAGCCATCGCCTCATCGATTCGAGCGAGGCGGACGTCGTGCTGGTGGACCCGCGCGGCGGCCTCTACGTCACCGATCTGGTGCGCGGACGCGATGGCGTGCCGGGCAAGCCGATGGTCATGAACCTTGGCATGCTCTCGCTCGATCAGGTGGACGACCTGTGCAAATCCTATGTGGTCGAACTGTTCGACCGGGCCGAATTCCGCCCGCTCGGTGTGCCGCTCGCACGCTGGAATCTCGGCCGCATGGACGCGCTGCGCGCCCATATGAAGGAGGAAGGCTGCGATCGGCCGGTCCAGCCGCCTCTACCCGAAACCCTGGACGACGCGCTCAACGCTGCCGACAATGCGATGTAGGATGCCTCAGTTGGCCGCCAGCGCTGCCGGTTCGTCGTCGCGATAGAGCAGCATCACCGATCCATCTTCGCCATGAACCGCGCGGATCGGCAGGCTCAGTTGCAGCGCCGACAGGAATTCCCGGCTGTCGTTGATACGGAAGCGCCCGCCGATGCGCAGCGCCGACACGCGCGAATCGCCGATCAGGATCGGCGTCGCGCGATAGCGATTGAACTCTCCGGCCGCCTGCTCGATCGTTTCGCCGTCCAGCTCGACCATCTGCTCGCGCCAGGCGGTGCGCTGGTCGATCAGCTTGGAACCAAGACGGGTGAGGGCGATGGTGCGCGGCTGGATCACGGCACCGCTGCCGGCCGCGACCTTCTGCGCCGTGCTGCCGCCCGAATGGACCGTCACCGCGCCTTGGGTCACCGTCAGTTCGACGATCGACGGGCGCATCCGTACGTTGAACGCAGTGCCGACCGCCCGGATCACTGCCGACCGGGCCTCGACGTCGAAGGGGCGCTTCTGGTCATGGGCGACATCGAAGGACGCTTCGCCCCTGATGATCCGCACCTTGCGGCCGTTGGCGGTGAAGCGGACCTCCGCCTCGCTGTCGCTGTTGAGGTGCAGGACGGACCCGTCGTCCAGCGCGATGTCGCGCAATTCGCCAATGTCGGTCTGATAGCGGTCGATGCCGCTGAACGTGCGCACGGTGACGATCGCGGCGACGATGAAGAAAAGTACCGCGACGGCGGCGGCGATCATGATGTTGCGCGACAGGCGGCGCTGCTGTTCCTCGCTGACGATCACGGCCATGGGCGGCAGCGTGATGTCGGCGGCGGCGCTCTTCAGCCGCTCGGCGGCTTCCCATGCGGCTTCGGCATGGGCGAAAGCTACGGCGTGGCGCGGGTCGCTTTCGACCCAGGCGCAGATATCTGCTTCGTCTTGCGGACTGGGGGCGCTGTTAAGCCGGGCTAGCAGGCATGCGGCCTGTGCCTCTATCGCGTCCCTGTCGCCGCTGTTCGAACCTGGTCCCGACGCCTGCACGCTCGAAGTCCGTTTCCTCACGTTCTGCCCAGGCCCGCATAACTATCGCGATGGCTTTGGCCAGATGTTTTTCAACAGTAGAAACGGATAGGGACATTTCCTCCGCTATCTCCAGCATCGATTTTTCGTGGATGCGGCGCAAAATGAATACGCGGCGGCATTGGGTCGGCAGCGACTCGACGATCGCCTCGACCTGGCGCAATGCTTCGCGGGCGTGCAGTTGTGCTTCGATATTATTCTCGCCGCCCAGCAATTCCAGATCGGCGATGGTTTCGAAACTCACCACCTTGTTACGCCGCGCCGTGTCGATGACGAGGTTGCGGGCGATGGTGAACAGATAGGCGCGACCTGTCGTCACATTCTCCCAATTTTCCGTGGCATAGGCGCGGGCCAAAACCTCTGCGACCATATCCTCCAATTCATGGGTGGATGGCAATATTCTGCGGAGGCGACCACGAAGGGCTGCTTCCTGCGGCAGGATGACCGTCTTGAACCAGTCTAGTTTAGCGCGAACCCTATGCACGATGACCCCCTTATTTTGTCAGCCGCGCCTCTCCAATTTTTATCTTTCTGTCTTCTCGATGACATATTTCAATCATGGTTGCAGGGGCCTGTCCAGCCGTCGAAGGGGCATTTTTCGGCAAACGACCAAAATGGTTCCCGCGATCGCAAATTAATTGTGGATATGTTGCCGCTAGCGCACACATATGTCTTCGCAATCCTTTGCCGATCCGACCACGCGCCTCAATCGGGCGGCGGCGGCAGTTCCACCGGGGCGCTGTCGGGCTGGTCATAATCCGGGCCGACGGGGCTGATTTCATCCGGCTCCGTCATTGGCGCCTCGGTCGGCGTGTTGGGCGGGGGCATCTCGTCGGGCGATTGCGGTTCGATCCGGTCGGGCGGGGGAAGGCCGTCGGGATTGCTGTCCGGGCGGGTGGCCATGTCTGTCTCTCCTTTGTAATGCAACGGACCTACGTTCGGGCAGCATCGCGGTTCCAATGGGGCATGCCACTATAGCTTGCCTCTTACCGCGCTTTTCTCTATGCCGCGCCGACCGGCGACCGATGCGGGCGTGGCGAAACTGGTAGACGCGCCAGATTTAGGTTCTGGTATCGTATGATGTGGGGGTTCGAGTCCCTTCGCCCGCACCAGACGCCGCCTGCGGCGACGCCACCGAAATTCAGCTGAAGAAAGCGTTTGAGAGAAGAGATGCAGACTGTCGAGACGTTGAACGAGGGCCTTAAGCGCGCCTACACCGTAACCATCACGTCGAAGGACATCGACGCCCGTGTCGATAAGGAAGTGCAGGCTATCGCACCGCAAGTGCGCATGCCCGGCTTCCGCGCCGGCAAGGTGCCTGCCAACCTTGTGAAGAAGATGCACGGTGAATCGCTTCAGCGCGACGCCCTGAACAACAGCATCCAGGAAAGCATCCAGAAGCTGATCGCCGACCAGAAGCTGCGTCCTGCGATGCAGCCCTCCGTCGAACTGGACGAAGGCTTCGAATTCGGCAAGGACGCCGAAATCAAGGTCGCGCTGGAAGTGCTGCCCGAAATCGCGGCGCCCAGCGTCGATGGTCTGAAGCTGGAGCGCCTGACCGTAGAGGTCGCGGACGCGCAGGTCGATGAGGCCGCCGGCCGCATCGCCAGCCAGCAGGGCGCGCTCGAAGAGCACGCCGCCAGCCACAAGGCGAAGGACGGCGACACGCTGAAGATCGATTTCGTCGGCAAGGTCGATGGTGAAGCGTTCGAAGGCGGTTCGGCCGAAGGCGTGAACCTCAAGATCGGTGCCGGACAGTTCATCCCCGGCTTCGAAGAACAGCTCACCGGCGTGAAGAAGGGCGAAGAAAAGACGATTACCGTCACCTTCCCCGAAGATTATGGCGCCGAGCATCTGGCGGGCAAGGAAGCGACCTTCGACGTCACCGTCCAGTCGATCCTGAACGCCGACAAGCCCAAGGTTGACGAAGAATTTGCCAAGTCGCTGGGGCTGGAAGGTCTGGACAAGCTCAAGGAGCTGCTCAAGGGCCAGATCGAGCAGGAGCATAACGGCCTGACCCGCACCCACATGAAGCGCAAGCTGCTCGACCAGCTCGCCGCCGCCCATGATTTCGACGTGCCGCCCAGCATGGTGGAAGCAGAATTCGACCAGATCTGGCAGCAGCTTCAGCATGAAGCGACCCATGAGGAAGATCCGGCCGCCGCGATCGCCGAAATGGAAGCGGAAAAGGAGGATTATCGCGCGATCGCCGTGCGTCGCGTCCGCCTCGGCCTGCTCCTCTCGGAAATCGGCCAGGCCAATGGCGTCATCGTCAACGATCAGGAAATGAACCGCCTGATCATGCAGGCTGCGCAGCAGTACGGCCCGCAGGACCGCGAGCGTTTCGTCCAGTATGTCCGCCAGGACCCGATGGCGGCCGCCCAACTGCGCGCGCCCCTCTATGAGGACAAGGTCGTCGACTTCCTGTTCGAAAAGGCGGAAGTCACCGATCGTGCCGTCAGCCGTGAGGAACTGGAAGCCGCGATCGAAGCCGAAGATGGCGATCTGAAGCCCCACGTCCACGGCCCCGACTGCGGTCATGACCATCATGACGAAAAGCCCAAGGCGAAGAAGGCTGCACCCAAGAAGAAGGCTGAAGAAGCCGTTGACGAGGTGAAGGCCGAAGAAACCGCCGAAGACGTAGCACCCAAGAAGGCCGCGCCGAAGAAGGCTGCTGCCAAGAAGGACGACGCTGTCGCCGAAGACGCTGCCGCAGAAGAGAAGCCCAAGAAGAAGGCTGCTCCCAAGAAGGCTGCCGCCAAGGCCGAATAAGCCCGTCCTTGCCGACATGATGAGCGCCCGGCTTCCGTGGGAAGCGCGGGCGCTTTTCATTGATGGCGCGCCATGGCAGATGAAATATTAAGGATGATGCGCCATGCCGTCCGGACGATCAGGCAGGGCGTGAGAGGCGATGAAGGAATTTCCCGCAGTGAATAGCGAAACGGCCGTCGCGACACCGCGCGTCGCGGTCATCCTGCCCTGCTATAATGAAGCCGGCGCGATCGTGCAGACGGTGGAGGATTTTCGCCGCGCGCTGCCCGCCGCCGACATCTATGTCTTCGATAACAACAGCACCGACGGCAGCCGCGAACTGGCGGCCGGGGCAGGGGCCATCGTCCGCCGCGTGACGCAGCAGGGCAAGGGCCATGTCGTGCGCCGCATGTTCGCCGACGTCGATGCCGATATCTACATCATGGCGGATGGCGACGCGACCTATGAGGCCGCCGCCGCGCCGCAGATGATCGCCGCCATGCTGGAGGATAATCTCGACATGGTCGTGGGTGCCCGCAAGTCGGAGGTGGAGGAAGCCTATCGCCGCGGGCACCGCTTCGGCAATTGGGCGCTGACCAGCTTGCTCAAGCAGTTGTTCGGCCGCAGCTTCACCGATATCCTGTCAGGTTACCGCGTCTTTTCCCGCCGCTTCGTCAAGAGCTTCCCGGTCCTGTCTGCCGGTTTCGAGATCGAGACGGAAATCAGCGTCCACGCGCTCGAACTCGCCATGCCCGTATCGGAAGTCATGACCGCCTATGGCGCCCGTCCCGAAGGATCGGTGAGCAAGCTCAGCACCTATCGCGACGGTTTCCGTATCCTCCGCACGATCATCACCCTCTATCGCATAGAGCGGCCGATCCTCTTCTTCGGCATCATCGCGGCCTTCCTTGCCGCGCTCGCGCTGGGCCTGGCGGCACCGCTGATCGTCACCTATCTCGACACCGGTCTCGTCCCGCGTTTTCCGACGGCGATCCTCGTCACCGGCGTCATGATCCTGGCGACCCTGTCCGCCATGTGCGGCCTCATCCTCGATACGGTCGTGCGCGGTCGCCGTGAAGTGCGCCGCCTTGCCTATCTCGCCTTCCGCGCGCCGTCCGACTACGCCCGTCGCGACTGAAAGGGCGGGGGACTGCCGTTCCCCCTTGAACCATTCGCCTTTTGTCCCGATGTAGGGGCTGGGCAAAAGCAACCATCCTGAAAGAGCAAAATGACCGATATCATGTCCGATCCCATGGCCGCGCTGGTTCCCATCGTCATCGAACAGTCGAACCGTGGCGAGCGCAGCTTCGACATTTTTTCGCGGCTGCTGCGTGAGCGGATCATCTTCGTCACCGGCCAGGTCGAGGATCATATGGCCTCGCTGATCGTCGCCCAGTTGCTGTTCCTCGAATCGGAAAATCCGAAGAAGGACATCTGGATGTACATCAACTCGCCCGGCGGCGTGGTGACGGCCGGCATGGCGATCCATGACACGATGAAATATATCCGTCCGCAGGTCGGCACCGTCTGCATCGGTCAGGCCGCTTCGATGGGCAGTTTCCTGCTCGCCGCCGGTGAGCCGGGCAAGCGTATCGCCCTCGCCAACGCCCGCATCATGGTGCATCAGCCATCGGGTGGCGCGCAGGGCATGGCGTCGGATATCGAGATTCAGGCGAAGGAAATCCTGCGCATCCGCCGTCGCCTGAACGACCTGTACGTCAAATATACCGGCCAGACGCTGGAAGCGGTCGAAAAGGCGATGGACCGCGATACCTTCCTCGAAGCGGACGAGGCCAAGGCCTTTGGCCTCGTCGACGAAGTGTTCGATCGTCGTCCGGTCGCGGTCGATCCTAACGAGGCTTAAAGACAATCTTTACCCCGGCGCGTCACTTTCACCCCTTGTGGAACGGGCGTGCCGCGGTCTAGAATGGCCTTTGGACCAGAAAATCCCTCACCGAATGCGGTTCTGGTGACTGTAAACCGGGGGGGAAGAGAGAATGGCGAATGACTAAGCTTACCGGTTCGGATTCGAAAAGCACATTGTACTGCTCCTTCTGCGGGAAGTCGCAGCATGAAGTGCGCAAGCTGATCGCAGGACCGACCGTGTTCATCTGCGACGAATGCGTGGAACTGTGCAACGACATCATCCGCGAGGAGACCAAGGGCGGTCTCGTCGGCAAGAAGGATGGCGGCGTGCCGACCCCGCAGGAAATCTGCGATGTCCTCGACGATTATGTGATCGGCCAGAAGCGCGCAAAGCGCGTCCTGTCGGTCGCCGTCCATAACCATTACAAGCGTCTCAACCACGGCTCCAAGCCCGGTGAGGTGGAACTGGCCAAGTCGAACATCCTGCTCGTCGGCCCGACCGGCTGCGGCAAGACCTTGCTGGCGCAGACGCTGGCGAAGACGTTCGACGTGCCCTTCACCATGGCCGACGCGACCACGCTGACCGAAGCCGGCTATGTCGGTGAGGATGTCGAGAATATCATTCTCAAGCTGCTCCAGGCGTCCGACTATAATGTCGAGAAGGCACAGCGCGGCATCGTCTATATCGACGAAATCGACAAGATCAGCCGCAAGGCCGAAAACCCGTCGATCACCCGCGACGTATCGGGCGAGGGCGTGCAGCAGGCGTTGCTCAAGCTGATGGAAGGCACCACCGCCTCCGTTCCGCCGCAGGGCGGCCGCAAGCATCCGCAGCAGGAATTCCTTCAGGTCGACACGACCAACATCCTGTTCATCTGCGGCGGTGCGTTCGCGGGCCTCGAAAAGATCATCGGCGACCGTCTGGAAGCCAAGTCGATCGGTTTCGGCGCTCATGTCGCGGCCCCCGAAGAGCGCAGGACCGGCGAGTTGCTGCGTCAGAGCGAGCCGGAAGATCTGCTCAAATTTGGCCTGATCCCCGAATTTGTCGGTCGTCTGCCCGTCATCGCGACGCTGGAGGATCTGGACGTGACCGCGTTGGTCAAGATCCTGGTCGAGCCGAAGAACGCGCTGGTCAAGCAATATGGCAAGCTGTTCGACATGGAGAATGTCGAACTCAGCTTCACCGACGACGCCCTGACCGCGATCGCGAAGAAGGCGATCGAGCGCAAGACCGGTGCCCGCGGCCTGCGTTCCATTCTGGAAGCGATCCTGCTCGACACCATGTTCGACCTCCCCTCGATGCAGGGCGTCGGCGAAGTGGTGGTCGACAAGGACGTCGTCGCCGGCACCAAGGAACCGATTCGGGTGTTCAGCGAAAAGGAAAAGCGGGCCGAGGACGCGGCCTGATTTAACCCCCTTTCTACCCGTATAAAATCAGGGGCCGGCAGCAATTGCCGGCCCTTTTTTATTGCGTCTGTGTGCGCTGCACAAAAATTCCTGCTGCGTTGCAAAATTGCACCAGTGTTAAACTGATGCCGCTCGCTGACAAATTGTCATTAAACTTCAATAAATTATCATCAAAGGCGGGGTGTCCCGAAGCCTGAGCGGGTGGGGCGGGAGAGGAATGTGACAGTCCTGTGGGTGCATTGTAACATAATTGCAATCGACGCATCACAGGGCCGTCGCCAGAGGCCGCCAAGAGCGGCGCCGGCTTGAAAGAGCAGACAGTTTTAAGAGGTGTGGCTCGCGCCACTCTTGAAAAGGGACAAGGGTCAAATGAAGAAATTTCTGATGGGCAGCGCCGCGATCATCGCCGTCGCCAGCCCCGCCATTGCATTCGCGCAGTCGACCGGTTCGGATGATTTCGACACCATCGTCGTGACCGGCGCAACCGTCAGCCAGGGCGTCGGCGGCATCAAGATCCCTGACTCACCCAAGGCGAAGGTGGTACTGGGTCAGGAAATCATCCAGGCTCAGCGCCCCGGCCAGACCATCAACGAAATCATCAACCTTGTACCGGGCGTCAGCTTCACCAACAATGACCCCTGGGGTTCATCGGGCGGCAGCTTCACCATCCGCGGTTTCAGTTCGGATCGTATCTCGCAGACCTTTGACGGCATCCCGTTGAATGACTCGGGCAACTATGCCGTCTACACCAACCAGCAGGTCGATGGCGAACTCATCGAGAACGTCAACGTCAACCTCGGGTCGACCGACGTCGACAGCCCGACGGCCGCAGCGGTTGGCGGCACCGTCAACATCAAGACGATGGAGCCGAGTGACGAATATGGCGTCCTGGCCAGCGTCAGCTACGGCAACATCCTTGCCGACGGCGCGGGCGATCGCCCCTATTTCCGTATGTTCGGCGTCGTCAACACCGGTGACCTGACCGGTCATGGCACCAAGGCCTGGTTCTCGGCCTCGCGCCTGCGCAACGACGCCGCCTTCGCCAACTATGGCAAGGTGTCGAAGCAGCAGTATAACGCCAAGATCTGGCAGGACATCGGCGACAACGGCGATTTCATCGCGCTGTCGGGTCACTACAACCAGAATCGCAACAACTTTGGTGGCTCGCCGCTGCGCGCCAACGCGATTACCGGCGACAAGTCGGGCCGTTTCTACAATATCGGCAGCACGGCTACCGGCGGCGGCTATCCCTGCAATGTCAGCGAAACCAGCACGCCCAACACCTGCGGCACCGAGTTCGAGCGTCGCTTCAATCCGTCCAACACCGGCAATGTCCGCCTGAACTCGAAGTTCACGCTGACCGAACGTCTGACCTTCTCGGTCGATGGCGCTTATCAGTGGGTGAAGGCCAATGGCGGCGGCACCACCAGCGCCAATGAAACCTCCTTCACCGATGCGACCGGGTTTACCGGTACCGGCAACTATAATGGCAGCTTCTACTTCGGTCGCGACCTGAACGGCGACGGTGTGCTCGGTCGTGTCACCGTGCTTCAGCCCAGCCAGACCAACACCCGCCGCTGGGTCGGTATCGCGAACCTTGCCTACGAAATCAGCGACGCCCACCGGGTTCGCCTGTCGTACAGCTACGATCGCGCCCGTCACCGCCAGACCGGCGCTGCCGGCTTCCTGGATCAGGGCGGCACACCGTTCGACGTGTTCCCGATCAACGATCCGATCACCGATGCCGCCGGCAATGTCCTGCAAAAGCGTGACCGCAAATCGATCGCAGAACTCAATCAGATCGCTGGCGAATATCGTGGCCAATTCTTCGAAGATCAACTGACCGTGCTCATCGGTGGCCGTCTGCCTTTCTTCAAGCGCGAGCTGAACCAGAATTGCTTCACCACCAGCTCGGGTGGCTTCGTCAACTGCGTGCCCACCGATCAGGTTGCAGACTATATCGCAACGCACCCGTACAGCTATGACGCGACCACGGGCAAGGCGACCGGTTCGGCTCTGCCGCAGGCGCGTAAGCTGAAGTACGACAAGTTCCTGCCCAACGTAGGCGCGACCTTCAAGATCACGCCGGAAATCAGCATCGCGGGCAGCTATGCCAAGAACATCTCGGTGCCCAGCACCGACGCGCTCTACAACGCCTTCGTGTTCCCGGCGGACAGCGACTCGGCCTACCGTGTCGCCGAGACCTCGGACAGCTTCGACGCCAGCATCCGCTACACCTCGTCGAAGGTGCAGGCTGCCGTCACTGGCTGGTATTCCAAATATAAGAACCGCCTCGTCACCGCCTATGACATCGACGGCAACGGCACGGACACCAACCTGGGTCCGGTGAAGAAGTACGGCATCGACAGCAGCATCTCGTACAGCCCGATCAAGGAAGTGACGGCCTATCTGTTCGGTTCCTACATCAAGTCGGAAATCCAGAATGACGCAGTGACCGGCAGTTGCGCCGCCGCCAGCGACATCGCGCTGGCCGGCCTGTGCTACATCCAGGACGGCGTTGCGTATCTGCGCACTGGCGGCAAGCGTGAGCGCAGCGCACCGAAATATCTGTTCGGTGGTCGCCTCCAGGGCAACTTTGGTGACTTCACCATGGGCGTTCAGGCCAAGAAGACCAGTTCGCGCTACATGAACGACATCAACGGCGAAGTGCAGTCGGTCACGCTGACCGATGGCACTACCAAGATCATCGCGCCCGGCGCCAAGTTCGGTGCCTACACCGTCGTCGACATCGACCTGCGCTACTCGCTCGCCAGCCTCGGCATGGAAAAGGGTGCGATCCAGCTAAACGTCAGCAACCTGTTCGACAAATTCTATGTCGGCTCGTTCAGTGGCGGTCTGGACACGTTGGCCAGTTCCTCGTCGGCCTTCGTGAACTTCGGTTCGCCGCGCGCGATCAGCGCCTCGCTCATCATCGGCTTCTAAGCTCGATCCACATCGCGAACAGAAAAGGGCGGGGAGCAATCCCCGCCCTTTTTGCGTGCTCGCCGTCCCGCTGTCCTATTCGCGCGAACCGGCCTATGCTCGGCACCGGCACTGTCCGATAGGATCAGGCCGACGCAACTTCATGTCAAAATCTGCGGGAAATGTGCGAAGTTAAGCGGCGGTTCAGCGCAGGCAGCTATCCAGCCCGTCCCGCTGAACCACGCCGATCCGCGCCGCGATCGTGTTGCCATAGCGCCGGGTAAAGCCACTCGGCGCCACCGCAGCCCGCTTCTTGGGCAGCGGCAGCACGGCGGCAATCCGTCCCGCCTCGGCCCGGTTCATCCTGCCCGCGCCATGATGGAAATACCGGATCGACCCGGCCTCCACGCCATAGGTGCCGATCCCCGTCTCCGCGACGTTCAGATAGACTTCCATGATCCGCGTCTTTCCCCAGATCGCCTCGATCAGGACGGTGAACCATGCCTCCAGCCCCTTGCGCACGAAACCGCCGCCCTGCCACAGGAAGACATTCTTCGCCGTCTGCTGGCTGATGGTCGATCCGCCGCGAATGCGTCCGCCACTGGCGTTATGGATCGCCGCCTTGGCGATCGCGTCCACGTCAAAACCGTGATGGCTACAGAATTTGCCATCCTCGCCAGCGATCGCCGCCCGCGCCATGTCCGGGTCGATCTCGTCCAGCGAAGTCCAGTCCTTGGTGATGCCATTGGGGTCGAACAGCATCGTCAGCGTCACCGGCGGCGGCACGAAGCGATAGATCACCACTATCAGCAGCGACAGGGCGATGAAACCGAGCAATATCCTGACCGGGATCATGATCCAGCGGGCGCGGCGGCGGGGCGATGCAGTGGGTGCTTTCATGCGCCCGTTGGTAGCGCGCCCGCCTTGCCCGTATCAAGCGGTCGCGAGCGTCCCGCGTCGCTGATCGCGATTGATCAGCAGCACCATCGCCGCCCCGATCAGGCAGAGGATGCCCGCGCCGATAAAGGCGGGCATATAACTGGCCCAGGCCGTCCGCGCCAGACCGCCGCCCAGCGCCGCACTCGCCGCGCCCAACTGGTGCCCGGCGAAGATCCAGCCGAAGACGATATTGGCCCGCTCAGGCCCGAAACGCTGCGCCGTCAGCTTCAGCGTCGGCGGCACCGTCGCGATCCAGTCGAGGCCGTAGAAGACCGCGAAGAGCGACAGGCTGTAGAGCGAAAAGTCGCTGAACGGCAGATAAAGGAGGGAGAGGCCCCGCAGGCCATAATAGACGAACAACAGCCAGCGATTGTCGAACCGGTCGCTCAGCCAACCCGATCCCAGCGTACCGAAAAAGTCGAAAAAGCCCATCATCGCCAGCATCGACGCCGCGCCTACTGCCGCCAGCCCATAATCGCCGCACATGGCGATGAAATGCGTCTGGATCAGGCCATTGGTGCTGGCGCCGCAGATGAAGAAGGAAAAGAAGAGAATCCAGAAGGTCGGTACCCGCGCCGCATCCCGCAGCACATGGATCGGCATGACCAGCAACGCGGCCAGACTGCCGGGCTGGGGCGGGGCCGCCTGAACCTCGCTTTCGCCATAAGGCGCCAGACCAAGGTCCGCCGGCCGATCCCGCATCAGCAGGATGACCGCAATACCGGCCACCATGATCGCCCCGCACACCAGCAGCAGCGCGGTGCGCCAGCCATGCGTTTCCGTCAACCCGGCCAGCAGCGGCAGGAACACCAGTTGCCCGGTCGCGGTACTGGCCGACAGCAATCCCATCACCAGCCCGCGCCGCTGCCCGAACCAGCGTGTCGCCACCGTCGCGCCCAGCACCATCGCCGTCATGCCGGTGCCCAAGCCGATCACCACGCCCCACAGCAGCACCAACTGCCATAGTTCCGTCATGCCGAGCGACAGCAGCAGGCCGCCGATCACGATGGATAGCGAAATCAGCATCATCCGCCGCACGCCAAAGCGGTTCATGAACGCTGCCGCAAATGGTCCCATGCCGCCGAACAGCAAGAAACGGATCGCCAGCGCGCCGCTGATATCCGCTGCGCTCCAGCCAAACTCTTTCTGCAACGGTATGATGAATACGCCCGGCGCTCCTACCGCGCCCGCCACGACCAGCATGGTCAGGAATGTCGCGCCGACCACCGCCCAGCCATAATGGATATTCCGCACGGACAGGCGGCGTGCAACATGAGTCGACAGCATCAACTTCTCCCGTTCGGGCGACAATCGGACTGGCGTTAAATGATGAACATCATATATAAGGTCAAGAGGCCAATGCAGGAGAGCCGGATATGAAGGTCAGCCGCGATCAGGCCGCACGTAATCGGGAGAAAGTGGTCGAGACAGCGTCTCGTCTGTTCCGGGCGCGTGGCGTGGATGGCGTCGGCATAGGCGAGGTGATGCGCGAATGTGGCCTCACCCACGGTGGATTCTATAATCAGTTCGGATCAAAGGACGCACTGGTCGCCGAAGCCTGCGCCGCCTCGCTCGTCAACAGCGCCGTCCGCTGGCGCAGCATCGTGGCTGAGGCGGAGGTGGGGGAACGCGATGCTCCCACCGCCATCGCCGCACACTATCTCAGCGCCCGCAACCGCGATGCCCCGGAAACCGGTTGCGTGCTGATCGCTCTGGGGTCGGATGCCGCCAGGCGCGGCGGCGATCTTGCGGGCGCCTTCCGTCAGGGGTTTGAGGAACTCACCGCCATCCTGCAACAGGAGGGCTCGGACATGGACCGGCAGGAAGCGCTGGCGCGCATGGCGCAGATGGTCGGTGCCATGCTATTAGCACGGGGCGTCGCCGATCCGGCACTGTCCGAAGAGATACTCGCCGCCGCCCGCCGCGCCCTGAACGTTCCGGCATGAGTGATTGGCGTCCCATGGTTGCGGCGGACATTCCTGCCGTCGCCGCGATCTCTGATGCTGTTCATGGCGATTATACCGAACAGGCGGCCGTCTATGTCGAGCGCCTGCAACTCTATCCAGCGGGTTGCTGGCTGCTGGAACGGGATGGCCAGGCGATAGGCTATCTGATCAGCCACCCTTGGGCGGGCCGGCGACCGCCGCCATTGAACCGTCCGATCCAGGCGTTGCCCGAACCCGCCGATCATTATTATCTGCATGATCTCGCCCTGCTACCCGATGCGCGAGGCAGTGGCGCGGCTCAGGCCGCGATCGGGATTGTGCAGGATCAGGCGCGAAGGGCGGGCTATGTGCGGATCGCACTCACCGCCGTCAATGGGGCAGACGCCTTTTGGACACGAAATGGCTTTACCGCGCTGACCGATGCTGAACCCTACGGAAGCGATAGTCTCGCGATGGAGCAGTGGCTCTAAGAGCGACGGCTTCTGACAGGGTTCGATCAGAGCCAGTACCGTCCATCCGGCCCCACGCAGCCGTGGGGCGGCAACTGACCGGCGAAGCGCGCCTGCATCTTGATTGTGGTGCAAGGGAAGGGGACGGACACCCTGCCGCTACGTTTGAGAACGATCACTCCTGTTGACCAATCGTCACCCGCGAACCGTGACAACAAAAAAGCCCCGGATCGCTCCGGGGCTATTTTGTTGTCATGTCGGACCGATCAGGCCAGCGCAAACCGCGCCATCTTACCCAGCTTGTCGCCGGCAATGCGCATCATCGCCTTTTGCAGCTTCTCGAAGGCGCGTACCTCGATCTGGCGCACGCGCTCGCGCGACACGCCATAGACCTGGCTCAGTTCCTCCAGCGTCTTTGGCTCTTCGGCCAGACGACGTTCGGCCAGGATATGCTTTTCACGATCATTGAGATCGGTCATCGCCTCGACCAGCATTTCGTGACGCTGGGTCTTTTCCTGCTCCTCAGCCACGCGCTCGTCCTGAAGCGGATCATTGTCCTGCAACCAATCCTGCCACTGGCCTTCGCCATCTTCCCGCATCGGCACGTTGAGCGACGTATCGCCCCCCATCGCCATGCGGCGGTTCATGGACACGACGTCATCTTCGGACACACCCAGATGGGTCGCAATCTTGGTCACGTCCTCGGGACGCAGATCGCCATCCTCGAACGCTTCGATGTTATTCTTCATCCGGCGCAGGTTGAAGAACAGCTTCTTCTGCGACGCGGTGGTGCCCATCTTGACCAGCGACCAGCTACGCAGGATGAATTCCTGGATAGAAGCGCGTATCCACCACATGGCGTAGGTCGCCAGACGGAAGCCGCGTTCCGCCTCGAACTTCTTCACGCCCTGCATCAGGCCGATATTGCCTTCGGAAATCAGCTCGCTGACCGGCAGGCCATAGCCGCGATAGCCCATCGCGATCTTCGCCACCAGGCGCAGATGCGACGTGACCAGTTGGGCGGCCGCGTCAGGATCCTGATGCTCCTCGTAACGCTTGGCGAGCATATATTCCTGCTCTGGCGTCAACAGGGGGAACTTCCGTATCTCCGAGAGATAGCGGTTGAGGCTGGCTTCACCGCCTAGCGCTGGCACCGCAGGGACATTGCTCTTGGCCATGTCGTTACCTTTCCCTTTCATGCGCGGCGGAACCCAGAAGAGGCGTCCTGCGCCGTCGCAAACTTGTCAGAACCTATACGTGGAGCTGGCTTAACAGTTCCTGCATATCGCCAGGCAATACACTTTGAAACATAAGCCGTTCGCTCGTTACCGGATGTATGAACCCCAGGCTTTTGGCGTGCAATGCCTGCCTTTTGAAACCCAGCGTTTCCAGTATTGATTTGAAACCTTTTCTTTCTCTACCGTAAACCGGATCACCGATCAAGGGGTGGCCGATATGGTGCATATGGACGCGAACCTGGTGTGTACGGCCGGTTTCCAGTCGACATTCGACCATCGCCGCGCCCTTCAACCGTTCCACCATGCGATAATGGGTCACGGCATGTTTGCCCCGGCCTTCCCGATGAACCGCCATCTTCTTTCGATCAGCGTCGGACCGGCCCACCCAGGCATCGACCGTGCCGGTACCGGGAACCGGCACGCCATAGACGATCGCGGCGTAGAGCCGTTCGATGCTGTGATCCTTGAACTGGCGTGCCAGCCCTTCATGCGCCTTGTCGGACTTGGCGACGACCAGCAGGCCGGACGTATCCTTGTCGATGCGATGGACGATGCCCGGCCGGGCCACGCCGCCAATGCCAGATAGCTGCCCCTGACAATGATGCAGCAGCGCGTTGACCAGCGTCCCGTCCAGATTGCCCGCTGCCGGATGCACCACCAGCCCCGCCGGCTTGTCCACCACGATCAGGTCGGCATCCTCATGCACGATGGTCAGCGGAATGTCCTGCGCCACCGTATCCAGGGGCACGGGCGCGGGCAGGGTGACGGTAAAGCTCTGGCCAACGGCAACCTTCATGGACGCATTGATCTTCGAGACGTCGGGCGACGCCACCTGTCCCTCGCCGATCAGGCTCTTCAGCCGCTCGCGCGACAGGTCTGGCAACAGGTCCGCCAGCGCACGGTCAAGCCGCAGGCCGGCCTGCGCCTGACTGATAATCGCTTCGATGATGGAAACCCCCGGAACCATTGGTTACGGATGTAGGAATGATTGTAGGAATTTCAAGATCGTTGTTGGAACAAATCGTGGCCCTGGCCGCGGCGGACGCCTTTGAGGTGTGCGGCCTGCTGCTCGGCACCCCGGATCGGATAGAGGCGATCATCCCGGCCGCCAATGTTGCCGCCGATCCCACGCGCCACTTCGAACTGGACCCGGCAGCGCTGATCGCCGCGCATCGTACCGCGCGTTCGGGAGGGCGTGCGATCATCGGCCATTATCATTCCCATCCGTCGGGTGTAGCCGCTCCGTCCCCAACGGACGCAGCCTGCGCGACGCCGGACGGGAGTTTATGGCTGATCGTCGGGGCCGGAGAGGCGACTTTGTGGCGCGCCGGGCCGGGCACGGCGGTTAACATCCAATTCACCAAAATCCGTCTCGACAGTCGGTGATCTAAAGGCGGCAAGCCGGGCTTGCATCAGGCGTCCGTGCAGCGCATTAGCCAGATGAGCGCTTCCTTTCCTCCTAATCCGGCGACCCTGATCCGCATGACCCATCCGACCGACAGTATCGAATTTGCCAGCCTGCTTTGCTCGCGTCTGTGCCATGATTTGCTCAGCCCGGTCGGTGCGCTCAACAACGGGCTGGAACTGATGGCGGACGAAACCGATCCGGAAATGCGTCAGCGCTGCCTGGACCTGTTGGCTGACAGCGCCAAAACCTCGGCCAACAAGCTCAAATTCTTCCGCCTCGCCTTCGGGTCCGCCGGTGGCTTCGGTGATGCCGTTCCGCCGCATGAGGCTAAGGTCGCGATCGAAGGCATGTTCGCGACAGCCGGCCGCGTGAAGGTCGGCTGGCTGGTCGAAGAACAGATGCTCGACAAGCTGGCGGCCAAGATACTGCTCAACCTGGCGCTGATCGCCGGTGATGCGCTGGTGCGTGGCGGCCAGCTTGACATCGGTGCGGAAAAGCGGCCGGGCCTGACCGAGATCGTCGTGCGCGGTGAAGGGCCAAAGGTCGTGCTCGATCCCGACCTGCGCGGCGCGCTGGCCGGTACCCTGCCGATCGAAGGTCTGGCGTCGCGTACCGCTGCGGCATGGATGGTTCGCCAGATGGTGTTGGAATGCGGCGGTGAGATCGCCCTGTCGCCGCCGGGTGAGCCGGTGTTGCTGTTCGGTGCATCTATCCCGGATCGCCGGCCGTAAACGCGCCAAATAACTGTCCAACTCGCTGTCGCAGGCCCGTCGGCGTCAACCGCCGGTTCCCTGCATTTCCGCGACCAGCAGTTTCATCAGATAGGCCGCTGGCAACGCGCGGGCCAACGGCGCACCCTGTCCTGCCCATTGCGCGCCATAACCGCCTTCGCCTGCCGTCTTGGCCGCCTGATTGAGCGCTTTCCCGGCGTCATATGCGATCGGATAGTCTGGAATGGGCAGGCCGGCCTCCATACCCCATTGGGTAAAGTGATTGGGCAGGCAGCGAGCCGGGCGGCCGGATATCGCCCGCGTCAACGCTGTGTGATAGGCGGCCGGGCCGAACAGGGCTGCGCGATAGGCATCGTCCGTACTGCTTTCCGGGCAGGCGATGAAGGCGGTGCCCAACTGCGCTGCGGCTGCTCCCAAATCCAGCGCTGCCCTGATACCCCGCCCATCCATGATCCCGCCTGCTGCGATGATCGGCACGCCGGCCTGGGCCACAAGCAGGCGGGTCAGGGATAGCACGCCCAATTCCGCATCCGGCGCATCGGGATCGAACATGCCGCGATGCCCGCCAGCCTCTATCCCCTGCGCCACCACGGCGTCGATACCGGCCGCCTTGGCCGCGACCGCTTCGTCCAGATTGGTCGCGCTGGCCAGAAGCAGGCAGCCCGCCGCTTTCAAGGCAGCGATCGCCGCGGCGTCTGGCAGCCCGAAATGGAAGCTGACCACCGCCGGCCGCATTTCGACCAGCATGTGCAGCATCGCATCATCCTGCGCGAAGCTGCGATAGATCTCCCGCAATGCCGATGGCGGCGTAGCGCCGTGACGTTCAAAGAGCGGTGCCAGCGCCTCGATCCAGCGCCTTTCCACCTCCGGCTTCGGCCGGGCAGGCGCGTGGACGAACAGGTTGACGTTGAACGGACGATTAGTCCGCGCCCGTACTGCGTCGATCATCGCGCGCGCGCCAGCCGCATCCACAGCCCCTACGCCGATCGATCCCAATCCACCCGCCTCACTCACTGCTGCTGCCATGGTCGGAGTCGACACGCCGGCCATGGGCGCCTGGATGATGGGATGGGTGAGGCCAAGCGAGGCGAGTGTCATCTGGCACATGTGGGCGTTGAATGGCCAAAGGAAAAGGCCCGGCCGCATCGCTGCGACCGGACCTCCCCGAATTCAGTCCTGATCGACGGATCAGCTGCTGTAGTACATGTCGAATTCGACCGGCGAAGGCGCCATTTCCCAGCGATATACTTCGGGCCATTTCAGCTCGATATAGGCGTCGATCTGATCCTTGGTGAACACGTCGCCCTTCAGCAGGAACTCGTAATCGGCTTCCAGGCTGTTCAGCGCTTCACGCAGCGATGCGCATACGGTCGGCACCTGGCTCAGCTCTTCTGGTGGCAGGTCGTACAGGTTCTTGTCCATCGCAGCACCCGGATGGATCTTGTTCTCGATGCCGTCCAGCCCCGCCATCAGCAGCGCCGAATAGCAAAGATAGGGATTGGCCATCGCATCGGGGAAACGGAACTCGACGCGCTTCGCCTTTGTCCCCGCACCGTAGGGAATACGGCAGGATGCCGAGCGGTTGCGTGCCGAATAGGCCAGCAGAACCGGTGCTTCGAAGCCTGGCACCAGACGCTTGTAGCTGTTGGTGGTCGGGTTGGTGAAGGCGTTCAGAGCCTTGGCATGCTTGATGACGCCGCCGATGAAGTAAAGGCACATATCGGACAGGCCGGCATAGCCGTCACCGGCGAACAGCGGCTTGCCGCCGTCCCAGATCGACATGTGGGTATGCATACCCGAACCATTGTCCTGCGCGATCGGCTTGGGCATGAAAGTCGCGGTCTTGCCATAGGCCTGGGCGACGTTCCACACGACATACTTATAGATTTGCATACGGTCGGCGGTCTGCACCAGCGTACCGAACGTCAGGCCCAGTTCGTGCTGCGCGGCAGCGACTTCATGGTGATGCTTGTCGCAGGGCAGGCCCATTTCCAGCATGGTCGAGACCATTTCGGCGCGGATGTCCGTCGCGGGATCGACAGGCGCGACGGGGAAGTAACCACCCTTGGCGCGCGGGCGGTGGCCCAGGTTGCCACCTTCATATTCCTTGCCGGTGTTGGTCGGCAGCTCGATATCGTCGATCTTGAAGTAGCTCTGCGAGTAGTCATTCTCGAAGCGAACGTCGTCGAACATGAAGAATTCGGCTTCCGGGCCGACATAGACGGTGTCGCCGAAACCGGCCGACTTGACGAAGGCTTCGGCACGCTTCGCGGTCGAACGCGGATCGCGGCTGTACAGTTCGCCGGTGTCCGGCTCGACGATGTCGCAGAACAGGATCAGCATCGGGGTGGCGCTGAACGGATCGACATAGACGGCGTCCAGGTCGGGCTTCAGGATCATGTCCGATTCGTTGATCGCCTTCCAGCCTTCGATCGACGAACCGTCGAACATCAGGCCATCGGTCAGTTCATCTTCGCCCAGCACGCTCGACACCATGGTCAGGTGCTGCCACTTGCCCTTGGGATCGGTAAAACGGACATCGACCCATTCGATCTCCTTTTCCTCGATCATCTTCAGGATGTCTTTTGGCGTGTTGGCCATGTGAACTTGCCCTTCTTTCATAATACCCCCCCGAAGGGGTAGGTTGATATGCGTCCGCCAAGGCTCCTGGAGGTCTTCCCCCCTGCAAGCCGGCGAGAACCCTTTAAAAATCAGATGGCGTCGCTGTCCCGTTCGCCGGTGCGGATGCGCACGGCGCCTTCGATCGCCGAAATGAAAATCTTGCCGTCGCCGATTCGGCCGGTCTGGGCGGCTGAACTGATCGCTTCCACCACGCGCTCGGCCATGGCGTCATCGACCACGACTTCCAGTTTCACCTTGGGCAGGAAGTCGACGACATATTCGGCGCCGCGATAGAGTTCGGTATGGCCTTTCTGGCGGCCAAAGCCCTTGGCTTCGGTGACGGTGATGCCGGATACGCCCACTTCGTGGAGCGCTTCCTTCACCTCGTCCAGCTTGAACGGTTTGATGATGGCTTCGATCTTTTTCATCACTCGTAATCCCAACCCATGACGCACGTTCGGAATGCAGGCGCGACCTGCATTCCTCTCTCCTTCAAGGAACGACCGTCATGCCCCCCAAAGGCAGGCGCCGTTCCCCTTAACAATCAATTACCGTGCCAAATGGCGAATCGCTAGAACATGCTTTCGGCGATGCAGCAATCTTTGTCCATATTGCCCGGATTACGGGCAATATCATGACGGAATGCCTGTTTTTTGGGCAGCAATCCGATGATCAGAGCGAATAAGGCGGGCAATCGAAACCGGCGGGACTTTTGGTGAAAATCTCGCAGCCGGTTTCCGTGATGCCGATGCTATGTTCAAACTGGGCGGAAAGGGTACGATCGCGCGTCACGGCGGTCCAGCCGTCGTCCAGCATCTTCACGCCCGGCTTGCCGATGTTGATCATCGGTTCGATGGTGAAGAACATGCCGGGGCGCAATTCGGGGCCAGTACCGGGGCGGCCGATATGCACGACCTCCGGACTGTCATGAAAGACCTGTCCCAGGCCATGGCCGCAGAAATCGCGCACTACGCCATAGCGATGCTTTTCGGCATGACGCTGAATGACATCGCCGATGTCGCCCAGATGGTTGCCGGGCCTGGCTTTCTCGATGCCCAGCATCAGACATTCATAGGTAATCTCGACCAGGCGACGAGCCTTGATCGCGGCTTCGCCGACAATGAACATCCGACTGGTATCGCCATGCCAGCCGTCGACCAGCGGCGTGACGTCGATATTCAGGATATCGCCGTCCTTCAGCCTGTAGTCGCCCGGAATACCATGGCAGATGACATTGTTGAGCGAAATGCAGCAGCTATGGGTATAACCGCGATATCCCAGTGTTGCCGGCACGCCGCCGCCATCCAGCGTCATGCGTCGGACGATATCGTCCAGTTCACCCGTGGTCACGCCCGGCACCACATGCGGCACCAGCGCGTCCAGTATCTCGGCAGCGAGGCGCCCCGCCTTGCGCATGCCGGCAAAGCCGGATTCGTCATACAGCTTGATCGCGGTCGAGCGGGTGGTCGGCGTGTCTGCCGTCATCGTCATATATTCGGTCATGGTGCATTTATAGGCGCAGAGACGGGATAATGCGAGAGGGCGGCTAGGCAGGGCGGATGGGGCAGGCTATGGGCTGGCCATGGCCGATCCCACCCGCATCTGGACCGCAGCGCTGATCGTCATCGGCGATGAAATCCTTTCTGGCCGCACCCAGGACAGGAATGTCAGCCAGATCGGGATTTGGCTGGGGGTACAGGGCATTCGCCTTCGTGAAGTACGCGTGGTGCCGGACGTCCAGGACGCTATTGTCGAAGCGGTGAATGCGCTGCGTAGCCGCAATGACTATCTCTTCACTACCGGCGGCATCGGCCCCACCCATGATGATATCACCGTCGATGCCATCGCGGCGGCGCTGGACGTGAGCGTAGAAATTCACGAAGGCGCGCGCGCGATTCTGTCAGGCTATTACGAGACGCGCGGCGGCCTGACCGAGGCGCGGCTGCGCATGGCGCGCGTCCCGGCGGGGGCCGAACTCATCGAAAATCGCATGTCCGGTGCTCCCGGCATCCGCCATGGCAACATCTTCATCATGGCCGGGGTGCCCTCCATCACCGCTGGAATGCTCGACAGCCTGACCGGCAAGCTGGAAGGCGGCTTGCCGCTTCAGTCGGTAACGATCGGTTGCTGGGTCGCGGAAAGCGAGATTGCCGACCTGCTGGCCGCCACCGAGCGGGCCTATGAAGGCTGCCAGATCGGCAGCTATCCCTTTTTCCGCGAAGGCCGCACCGGCGCCAATTTCGTGATTCGTTCGACCGATGCGGTGATGCTCGCCACCTGCGCCGCCGACCTCGGTGCCGCGCTGGAACGCGGCGGCCGGGTCGTTACGGCGGGCGGGATCTGATCCCGCTTTATTTGGTGGCAGTCGCCAGATAGGCGATCAGGTTGGCGCGATCAGTGGCATTGGGCAAGCCGGCAAAGGCCATGCGATTGGCTGGCACCAAAGCGGTCGGCTTGGTCAGAAAAGCATCCAGGCTCTTGGCGTCCCACTTGATCTTCGCCTTCTGCATGGCTGGAGAATAGGTAAAGCCGGTCATGGTTCCGGACGTCCGACCGAACAGACCGGCAAGCGAAGGGCCCATCTTCTTTGGGCCGGCCTTTACATCGTGGCAGAGTGCGCACCGCGCGAACACGGCCTTGCCCTTTGTCGCATCCCCTGTCTGCGCTACAGCAGGCGTGACCGAGGTGCAAAGGGCTGCCAGAAGGAAAATTCCGGAAGTCGATGTGAGTGCATTCATAAAGCTTACCGTTGGTCCCTGTCTCATGGCGAGGGCATTGGCCCTTCTGCCGCATGCCGTTTTAGGCTGGGCTGTCTGAATGACGGTTTAAGCATCCACACGCATGTGCGAATTTCCCCACCGAATGAATTCAAGGGCGATGAGCGATATAAGAGGGAATATGGTGGACGCACTTGGGCTCGAACCAAGGACCCGCTGATTAAGAGTCAGCTGCTCTACCAACTGAGCTATGCGTCCATGCTGGGGCGGCTGTGCGCTCCGGCGTGGCGGGCTGTTAGCAGCCGATTGCGATTCTGCAAACAGTAAAATGCCTTCTGACAGAATTTTCCTACGCGCCTTAGGTTCAGCGCCAGTGTCCCATGCCCGAACGGCGCTTCCCGGCGCGATCGATCGCCATGATGATACCCACGCACAGCATCACGGTCAGCATCGACGATCCGCCATAGGACATGAAGGGTAGGGGGATGCCCACTACCGGCGCCAGGCCCATCACCATCATCAAATTGATCGCGACATAGAAGAAAATGGTCGTGGTCAGACCTGCGGCAGCCAGGCGCGCAAACTTGTCCTGGGTTCGCATCGCCACGCGAATGCCCCAGCGAAACAGCAGCATGAAGGCCAGGATCATCAGAGTGCCCCCCAGCAAGCCCCACTCCTCCGCCATTGTGGCGAAGACGAAATCGGTATGGCCTTCGGGCAGATAGTCGAGATGGCTTTGCGACCCCTTGAGGAATCCCTTGCCCCAGATTCCGCCCGAACCGATCGCGATCTTCGATTGGCTGATATGATAGCCAGCGCCCAGCGGATCGCTCTCTGGATCGAGGAAGATCAGCACCCGGTTCTTCTGATAGTCATGCAGGAAGCTGAAGGCGATCGGGATCAACGCCGCCACCGTCAGGCCCGAACCGATGAACAGACGGAGCGGCAGGCCTGCCAGGAACATGACCGTGATGCCGCCAGCAAGGATCATCGTCGCTGTGCCAAGATCGGGTTGGATCAGGACCAGCGCCCACGGCAATCCGATCAGCACCAGGGCGGGCCAGATGGCATTCCATCGCCGTATCTCGCCGACCGGCAGCATCGCATAGAAGCGCGCGACCGTCAGGACGATGATCGGCTTCATGAACTCGGACGGCTGCAACTGCATGAAACCCAGGTTGATCCAGCGCTGGCTGCCGCCCGCGACGCCGCCGATCAGTTCAACCAGAAACAACGCGATCAGCACGGCGCCATAGGCTGGGAAGGCGAAGCGGGCGAAGACCTCGACGGGAATACGGCTGAGGCCCAGGGCCATGGCGGAAAAGATACAGAAACGCACCGCCTGATTGACGGCCCAGGGGAATATACTGCCACTTGCAGCACTGTAGAGCACGACCGTGCCGAAGCCGGCGATGGCCAGCAGCAGCGCCAGGATACGCCAGGGAAATTCGGTCAGGGGCTTGGGAACGATGCTCATGGCGCGGCCGTGCTGTTGGCAGGCGGCGGAACATCATCGTCTTCCGCCGCTGCGGGAGGAGGCTGCGACGCAGCCGGTGCAGATGAATTCCCGCTTGCTGCGTTCATCGCATTGTCCGCCGGCGGTGGCACCTCGCCCTTCTCGATCGCCTTGGCAATGCGGAAAGACGCCATCTGGCGAGCCTGCCGCTCGGTCGGCGTGCCACCCCAGCCTTTCTCCAGTGTTTCCAGCTTCTCCATCGCCTTGGCCGGGTCGAACAGATAGGACAGCGTGTCGCTGGCGATCATCGGCGCGTCCTCATTGCGGATCATGTGCCCACCATGCTCGATGATGCAGGCGATGGCGTATCGCGGGTTATCGAATGGCGCAAAACCCTGGAACAGGGCGTGATCGCGCAGCTTGAATGCCAGAGAGCTATTGCCGCGCACGCCACCGGCGCGTTCCGCCATGGTGATGCGTCGCACTTGCGCGGTACCGGTCTTGCCTGCCACCATGACGCCGGGAATGGAACTGCGCGCCGCACCGCCGGTGCCGCCGCCATTGACCACCGCATTCATGGCGTCGCGGATCACCACCAGATGCTCCTCGCTCGCCCCGACCGATACAGGATCGGGCCGGGGTGCACCGAAGATGAAATTGGGCATCAATTGTTTGCCGGTCGCCAGCCGCGCCGCCATCACCGCCATCTGTAGCGGGTTGATCAGCATATAGCCCTGACCGATGGTGGCGTTCACCGTGTCATAGACTTGCCATTTCTGATTATATTTCCGTTCCTTCCACGCCGGGTCTGGTACAGTGCCATAACTTTGGCTGGGGAAGGGCAGGTCGAACTTCTGGCCCATACCGATACGTCGCGCCATGCTGGCGATCCGATCCATGCCGATGCGCTGGGCCATCTGGTAGAAATAGATATCGCAACTCTGGGCGATGGCGCCGCGCATGTTGAGCGAACCATGGCCACGCCGCTTGTGGCAATGGAAAAGCGTGTTGCCGACACGGATCGCACCGGGGCAGTTGATCGTCTCCTGCGGGCCAATGCCGGCCTCCAGGAGCGCCAGCGCCACCATCGGCTTGACCGTCGAGCCCGGCGGATACAGGCCCTGCAATGTCTTGTTACGCAACGGAACATGATCGTCCTTCGACAGCATCTCATATTCCAGATGGCTGATGCCGTCGGAAAAGCTGTTCGGATCGAAACTGGGCATGGACGCCAGCGCGAGCACGTCGCCATTATGGCAGTCGATCACCACGACCGAGCCGCTCTGCGTCGCCAGGCGACGGCCGGCAAATTCCTGCAAGCCCGCGTCGATTGTCAGCTTGATCGTGCGCCCCGGCGTGTCAATGCGCGTCGTCAGTTCCTGCATGATCTTGCCGCGCGCCGTCACCTCGACCCGCTTGGCGCCGGGCTTGCCGGTCAGGTGACGATCGAACGCCCTTTCCAGCCCGTCCTTGCCGACCTTGAAACCGGGCGTGATGAGCAGCGGATCGCGCCGCGCCTTATAATCTTCGGCCGTCGCCGGGCCGACATAACCCAGCAGATGGCCGACCGTCGCGCCGGCGGGATAGTGGCGCGAAAAGCCCTGGCTCGGCGCCACGCCCGGCAAGTCCGGCAGGCGCACGCTGATGGCGGCATATTGGTCGTAGGTCAGCTTGTCGGCAACCTGCACCGGGCGAAATCCGGCGGATTTTTCCAGATCCTCGCGGATACGGTCGACATCGTCCGGTTCCAGCTTGAGCAACTGGGCCAGATGCGTGATTGTGGCTTCGGCATCGACGATGCGTTGCGGGATGAGGTCGACGCGGAAGTCGGTGCGGTTGTTCGCCAACGGTCGCCCGTTGCGGTCGATGATCCAACCCCGTCGCGGCGGGATCAGCGTCAGGTTGACGCGGTTGCTTTCCGATAACAGGCTGTATTTTTCGTTCTGGACCACGCTGATCCAGGCCATACGCCCGACCAGCACGGCGCCGATCGCGCCCTGCAATCCGCCCACCACCATCGCACGGCGCGAGAAGGTGAAGGATTGGGTGGCTTCAGTAACGATCTTGCGCTTGGGAAACGGAAATTTCATGCCATCACGCGCCAGCGGTCGATCCGCGCGCATTGGCGGACGATGAAGGGAAACAACAATACCGTCCAGACCATCTGCGGCGCGACCAGGAAAAGCGTCACGTTACCTCCACCGGTGATCCGTGCGAAAAACAGGCCACCGGAGATGCAGAAGACAATGGCGAGGGTCGCGATTAGCCAGTCCTGACGATAGCTGCGCCACACCATGCGATGTTCGATCGTGTCTATGCCGATCAGCGCCACCGTCCACAGGAACATGGCCGATCCGATCGGCTGCCCGCTCATGACATCGTCGAACAGGCCGAGCGGCAGGCCAATCCATGCGCGCCAGAGATCCGCGCGCAACAACCGCCAGGCGAGCATCAGCAGCAGGCCGAAGGGGGGCAGGACCGGCGACTGAGCGATGATCGGCAGGGCTGTCAGGCAGGAGCCAAGCAACACGGTGATGATCGGCGTGCCTGCCAGCCGGAGGCGGGATGGGTGCCGACCCAGCCGTGGGACATGGTACAGGTGCGGATCAATCATGGTTGGGCGACGTTGCTGGCAACGGGTTCGTCCGCCACGTTGGGCGCCGCCGGGCCGGGGCGGGTCACTGCATCCTCGAATGCGCGTTCCACCACTACCGCATCGACGCGGGCGGGGTTGGCCAGCGGCACTGCATAGGCGATCTCGCCCTGCGCGCGAACAACGACTGCGACAGGTATATTGGGTTGATAGACGCCGCCGATACCAGATGTCACCAGCAGGTCGCCGGGCTTGAAGGGATTGCGTCCGGCCGTCAGTGCTCGCACCTCGACCGATCCGTCACCGAGGCCCGTCGAAATGGCCGGAATACTGTCATTGGCACGACGGACCGGCACGATATTGCTCGTGTCGGTCAGCAACAGCACTTCGGCGCTGTTGGGCATGGTGATGTGAATGCGGCCGATCAGGCCTTCGGGTGCGCGCACGGGCATGCCGGGCCGTACGCCCTGCCACCGTCCTGCGTTCAGTCGGGCAAACCGTCGGGCGCTGGTGGCGGAGGATGCGATCAGGCGGGCGGTCAGCACTTCGCTGGCATCGGCGTCGACCAGCTTGAGCAGCTTCTTCAGGCGCACATTCTCCTGCGCGACGCCCTTGGCCTCGATGATGCGGTTGCGGTCAGCCTCGACCTGCCGGCGCAGCGCGACATTCTGCGATCCGGCGCGCCAATAGGCGGCCAGCACTTCGTCCACCGAACCCACGCCGCTCACCATGCCTTTCAGCGCATTGGAAACGGGACGACTGACTTCGGACGTGGCGATGCGAATGGCGGCAAAGCCAGTGGGATCGAAGATCGCGACCACCACCAGCAGCAGGCCAATGGCCGCACCGGTCACCGCCACGACATAGCTGGCGAACAGGCTATATTGCGCCTTCCGGTTGATACCGGGGCGTCGGCTGGCTGGCCGCGCCATCTAATCGTCCTTCCCGATCAGGCGGTTTGCAGCACGCCCCGGAAGATCGGGTCTTCCATAGCGCGGCCCGTGCCAATGGCGACGCAGGTCAGCGGATCTTCGGCGATGGTTACGGGCAGACCCGTTTCGTCGCGCAGTTCGTCGTCCAGTCCCTTGAGCAGAGCGCCGCCGCCGGTCAGGACGATGCCCTGATCCACGATATCGGCGGCCAGTTCGGGTGCAGTGTTTTCCAGCGCGATCCGAACGCCCTCAACGATGGTGCTGATCGGTTCGGCCAGCGCATCGGCGATCTGGCCCTGATTGATGCTGATCTCCTTTGGCACGCCGTTGACCAGGTCGCGACCCTTTATATGGATCGTTTCGCCGACACCGTCTTCGGGCGGCTGGGCAACGCCGAACTGCTTCTTGATGCGTTCGGCCGTAGCTTCACCGATCAGCAGATTATGATGGCGACGCACGAAGCTAACGATCGCTTCGTCCATTTTGTCGCCGCCGACGCGGACCGATGTGGTGTAGGCAAGGCCACGGAGCGAGAGGACCGCGACTTCGGTCGTGCCGCCGCCGATGTCGACCACCATCGAACCGATCGGTTCGGTCACGGGCATGTCGGCGCCGATCGCGGCGGCCATCGGCTCTTCGATCAGGAATACCTGGCTGGCGCCGGCATTGCTGGCGGCGTCGCGGATGGCACGGCGTTCGACGCTGGTGGAGCCAGAAGGCACGCAGATCACGATTTCGGGCGCGCGCCAGGGGCTGTGCTTGCCGCCATGCACCTTGGTAATGAAATGCTTGATCATCTGTTCGGCGACGTCGATGTCTGCGATCACGCCGTCGCGCAGCGGCCGGATGGCCTCGATCGAATCCGGGGTCTTGCCCATCATCAGTTTGGCGTCGACGCCCACGGCCTTCACCCGCTTCACGCCGTTCAGCGTCTCGACAGCGACGACCGACGGTTCGTTCAGAACGATGCCGCGACCGCGCACATAGACCACCGTATTGGCGGTGCCGAGATCGATGGCCATATCCTGCGAGGAGAATTTGAAGAGACGCGAGAAGATCGACATGCCTTATCCTGTATCGCCCGCCGTCCCCGCGACGCGATAAGGGGAACGGTCGGAAGCTGTTCTGCTTGTACCGCAACCCGCTTGTTCCTTGCGCTTTGCAGTGCAAAAAAATCAGGATCGCGGCTCGCGGAAAGCGCTCGATTGGGCTAGTCCCTAATCAATGTCAATACGCCGTCTGCCCGAACATCTGGTCAATCGTATCGCTGCCGGTGAAGTGGTCGAAAGACCCGCCAGCGCGCTCAAGGAGATCGTCGAAAACGCTTTGGATGCGGGCGCGACTCGCATCGCGGTGCGCCTGTCCAATGGCGGGCTGGACCGGATCGAAGTGAGCGATGACGGCTGCGGCATGGATTCGGCCGACATGGCGCTGGCGCTGGAGCGCCACGCCACGTCCAAATTGCCGGATGATGCCATTGAAAATGTGGCTACCTTGGGTTTCCGGGGGGAAGCGCTTCCGTCCATCGCCAGCGTCGCGCGTCTCTCGATCGACAGTCGGCCGGTTGGGAGCGATGGCTGGAATCGTACGGTGGACAATGGGCAGTTGGTGTCGGAGGGGCCTGCCGCGCTTCCGCCTGGCACCCGCGTCACCGTGGAGCAACTGTTCGGCAAAGTGCCGGCGCGGCGCAAGTTCCTGCGATCGCCCAAGGCGGAATATGCCGCTTGCCTCGATATCATCCGGCGTCTCGCAATGGCACATCCCGCCGTCGCTTTTTCCGTCGAACATGATGGTCGGCGCGTGCTGGGCGTGCAGGGCGGGGAAGCGCGGGAGGAGCGGGTCGCCGCGCTGACCGATCGGGCGCTCGCCGACAATCATGTCATCGTTTCACTGGAGCGGGAAGGCGTGCAGCTTTCCGGCGTGGCTTCGCTGCCCACCTACAATCGCGGCGTTGGCGACCATCAATATCTGTTCGTCAATGGCCGGCCGGTGCGGGATCGCTTGCTGATCGGGGCGCTACGCGGCGCCTATGCAGACATGCTGGCGCGCGATCGCCATCCGGTCGTCGCCCTGTTCCTGGACGTCCCGCCGCTGGAGGTGGACGTCAACGTCCATCCCGCCAAGACGGAAGTGCGTTTTCGCGACCCGGCGATGATCCGGGGCATGATCGTGTCCGGCCTGCGCCGCGCGCTGGATGCTGAAGGGTTCCGGGCGGTGCAGCATGCCGATCCGGCAGCCTTGTCCGCCTGGAAGCCAGAACCGATTTCGCCCACGCCGATCGGGTCGATGCCGATCTTCGAGGCGGCGGGGGCAGCGCCACCGCCCAGTTACAACCAGTTCGCGCCCAGTTCGTTCGCGGACCGTCGTTCGTCCTTCATCACGCCCCCGCCGCAGGCCCGCGCCGAACCGGCCGCCGCGCCAGCACCGGAAGGCCAT
This sequence comes from Sphingobium sp. Leaf26, assembly GCF_001421665.1. Classification (GTDB taxonomy): domain Bacteria; phylum Pseudomonadota; class Alphaproteobacteria; order Sphingomonadales; family Sphingomonadaceae; genus Sphingobium. Next base: position 58,081 of record NZ_LMKV01000033.1, on the reverse strand, counting down.
AGCTTTCCCCTCGGCGTCGCGCGCGGACAAGTGGCGCGCACCTATATCGTCGCGGAGGCGGAGGATGGCCTCGTCATCGTAGACCAACATGCCGCGCATGAACGGCTGACCCTGGAACGGATGCGCCGTGCGATGGAGGGACAAGGGGTCGCGTCGCAGGCGTTGCTGCTGCCCGAAGTCGTCGAACTGGAGGAAACCGCTTGCGATCGGCTGGAAGCGCGGATCGCCGAACTCAAGGATTTCGGCCTCGATCTGGAGCGGTTTGGTCCTTCGGCGATACTGGTCCGTTCCGTCCCCGCCATGCTTGGCCAGTCCGACGTGCAGGGCATGGTGACGGATCTGGCCGATGATCTGGCCGCCTATGATAGCGCGCTATCACTGAAAGAACGGCTCGATCTCGTCGCGGCGACCATGGCCTGTCACGGCTCGGTCCGGGCCGGCCGTGTGCTGAGTGTTGCGGAAATGAACGCGCTGCTCCGCGAAATGGAAGTCACGCCGCGCTCTGGCCAGTGCAATCATGGCCGCCCGACTTGGGTGAAACTGGGCCATGGCGATATCGAGAAGCTGTTCGGGCGGAAATAGGTCGGTTCAAACCGGCCGTGTCCGCCACATGGCGATCGGGATCATCGTCAGGACCGGCTTTTCGTCCTGATTGAAGATCGTGACCTTGTTGCGGACGATCCCCATTTCCGGGCGGCTTTGCGACGCTTTCTTGTCGATTACTTCGCTGCGACCGCGCAGCGTGTCACCGGGGCGGACCGGGCGGAGCCAGCGCAGTTCGTCCACGCCCATCGCGCCCAGGCTGGCCGCCTGCCGCCCCGGATGCGCCTGCATCTCCGCCACGAACATCTTCATGAACAAGGCGGTCGTGTGCCAGCCGCTGGCCGAGATCGTGCCGAAGTGAGTGGTTGCAGCGGCTTCGTCCGACAGATGGAAAGGTTGGGGATCGAATTCTGCCGCGAAGCCGACGGTTTCCTGGCGCGAAACGGTGAGTGGCCCGAAGTCGAATCCGTCGCCGACTGCGATATCCTCGAAATAGACTATGTCTTCCATCCTCATCCGTCTCCACTTGCAACGGATGAGGATGTAAGCACGCCTTCCGTTTACGTCAATGTCAGGGCTTCACAAGTCCCTGCAACACTGCGGCATTGCCGTCCGACGCGACAGGCGTCACGCCGAGCAGCCGCGCCAGCAAGGGATAGACGTCGACATTGGCGAAATTGGGCGAAGGGTGAAATCCGGTATTGAAGGCAGGGCCGTTGGCAATGAACAACGCCTGCATTTCCGGCGCCCGGTCATCCCAGCCATGGTCGCCACCCGTGATGGGTTTCGACGGAGTGGTGCCCTGAAATACCCAGCCGGTTTCCGCGAGGCAGAAATAGGGCGGGATACGGCGATGCGTACCATAATGGAAACGGGCCGGAATTTCGCCCTTGCGCCAGCACTGCATGTGATCGCGCGGCCTGAACAGCGCTGCTTCCAGTGCCTTTTCATGGCCGGGAACAGCGACCAGACTGGCATAGGGGCCGGTTTCGACGGTGCGATAGTCGGCCGGATCGGCGATCTTGTCGATCGCGATCACCCGGTCGTTCGCCTTGGCCGCCATGCCATGATCGGAGACGATGACGATGTTGGCGTTCTGGCCCATCGCCTTCAATCCCGCGATGAGATCGCCGATATGCGCGTCGACGTCGGCCACGGCCTGGGTCGTCTGTGCCGCATCCGGGCCATTGATATGGCCGGCGGTGTCGACTTCATCGAAATAGAGGGTGACAAAGCGCGGCCGGATCGTGGCCGGGCGGCGTAGCACATCCAACACGCCGTTTACCCGTTGCGTCGGACTGACAGCCTCATTGAACTGCGCCCAGTCGCTGGGGCGCGATCCGTTGCTGATCGTGTAGGGCCATTCGGCCGCCCTGGTGCCACCCCATGCGACGTTGGAGCCGGGCCAGAACATGGTCGCAGTGCGGACGCCCTGTTTCTCGGCGGTGATCCAGATCGGTTCGGCCTCGTTCCACCAATAGGGGTCGTCGCTGGCCATGGTGAACTTGTCCTTGGGCCGGCTCTCATCTTCCATATTGTTGGCGACGATGCCGCTGCGATCGGGGCGGTCGCCGGTGACGATCGCCCAGTGATTGGGGAATGTCTTGGTGGGGAAGGACGGGCGCATCGACGCCTCCACCCCAGCCGCCGCCAGCGCGTTGAGATTGGGGGATACGCCGCGGGTCAGGTAATCGGGGCGGAAGCCGTCGATCGACACCAGCAGGGTCACTGGGGCACGGTGCTCTGCCTGCACTTTGGGGGCGGTGCGCTGCGTATCGACGGTAACGCAACCGCTGAGCGTGGTGACGGCGAGAAGGGCGGAGGCGAGATTACGGATCAGCATGGCGACTCTTGTTTTTGCTCTGTGCAATAAAAGTCGCTTAGCAGCGATGCCATGACGGTAAAGTGACGTTTTGGTAGGCTTTATGCCAGTGGCGCGCGCAACGCCATCCAGGCAGCCTTCTTCGCCTCGCGCGACAGGCTGGCATAGGCGCCGCTGGACGAGGGCAGGTCGATCAGCGCCAGCCCCGGCCGGTCGCCCAACTGGCGTCGTCCGTGCAGGGCGGCTGTCTTCCCGTTGAAGCCGATCGCCCTAAGCGCGGGCAGACGATCCACGAACAGCCCCAGGTCGCGCAATTCCGCCCCCTTGATGCTGCTGTCCAGACTGCCGGGCCGCTCCGCGCTTTCGATCACGTCCCACAGGCCGACGCCAAGCGCGCGTAGCCGTTTCAGCCGCATGGCATAGGGCTGGCCGCGCAGGTCTTCATCCAGGACATCGCCCAGCAAGTCCCAGAACGCATTGCCGCGATGGGCATAATATTCGCCCTGCCTGATCGAGGCATCACCGGGCAGGCTACCCAGGATCAGCAGGCGCGTATCTGCGTCGATGCTGGGCGGGAAGGCGGCCTTGCGCTGCGCAGGCATCTGGCCAAGGCGCAGCGCCATCGGCGATCAGACGTTGAAACGGAACAGCATGATGTCGCCGTCCTGCGTTACATATTCCTTGCCTTCGGAGCGCCACTTGCCCGCTTCCTTGGCGCCGGCTTCGCCGTTGAACTGGACATAATCCGCATAGGCCATGGTTTCGGCGCGGATGAAGCCCTTTTCGAAATCGGTGTGGATCGCGCCGGCGGCCTGCGGGGCCTTGCTGCCCCTGGCCACAGTCCAGGCGCGGGCTTCCTTCGGTCCGACGGTGAAGAAGGTGATGAGGCCGAGCAATTCATAGCCGGCCCGGATGATGCGGGCGAGGCCAGCCTCGGTCAGGCCCAGCGCTTCGAGATATTCGGCGCGTTCCTCGACCGGCATGGTGATGAGTTCCGCCTCGATCGCGGCGGAGACGATCACGGCCTTGGCATTTTCGGCCGCCGCCTTCTCGAAAACGCGGGCCGAATGGGCGTTGCCGGTGGCGGCGCTTTCTTCCTCGACATTGCAGACATAGAGGACGGGCTTGGAGGTCAGCAACTGCGCCTGCGCGAAGAGGCGCTCTTCCTCGACATCCTTGGGCACGGTCAGGCGCGCAGGCTTGCCGTCGCGCAGCAGGTCGAGTGCCTGTCCCAGCACGGACGCGGCGGCCTTGGCTTCCTTGTCGCCCTGCGCCGCCTTCTTGGCGAGGTTGGGGACTCGCTTTTCCAGGCTTTCCAGGTCGGCGAGCATCAGTTCGGTTTCGACCGTGTCGGCGTCGGCAATGGGATCGACCTTGCCCTCGACATGGGTGATGTCGCCATCCTCGAAGCAGCGCAGCACATGGACGATCGCATCTGTTTCGCGAATGTTCGCCAGAAACTGGTTGCCCAGCCCTTCGCCCTTTGAAGCACCGCGCACCAGACCGGCGATGTCGACGAAGCTCAACTGCGTTTCGATGATCTTCGCGCTGCCGCCAATCTTGGCGATCGTATCGAGCCGGTCGTCGGGCACGGCAACGCGGCCCTCATTCGGCTCGATCGTGCAGAAGGGATAGTTGGCCGCCTGCGCCGCCTGCGTTTCGGTCAGCGCATTGAACAGGGTGGACTTGCCCACATTGGGGAGGCCGACGATACCGCAACGAAAACCCATTTGACTGCCTTACAAGATCGGAAAGAAGGATTGCCGCGCCGATAGCGCTTTGTGCATGGAAAGGCCAGCCTTGGGCGAAAGCGAGGGTAGGACAAAAGGCGCAGTTGATTGGCGCGGGGGCGATACGACATAGGGAGGATGGCTGGAGGCGATATGGATCAGACGAGCGACACCCACTGGATCGACCAGAATGGTCGTGCATGGAAGAAGCGCCCGGCGCATGAAACCGGCGCGCTGGGCCGCTGTCCGCGTTGTGGCGAGGGGCATATCTTCACCGGATTCCTGACGGTGCGCGACCATTGCGAGGTTTGCGGGCTGGACTACAGCTTTGCCGATCCCGCCGATGGCCCAGCCGTGTTCGTGCAACTCTTTGCCTGCGTGCCGGGCGTCGTCTTCATCGTGATGCTGGAGATCATGGCGCGACCGGGCCTGTGGGTGCATCTGGCGGTGGGCGTGCCCGTGCTCATCCTGACAGCGATCCTGCCGTTGCGCCCGATCAAGGGCTGGCTGATCGCCGCCCAGTTCACCACTCGCGCGCAGGAAGCCGGCACTGCCGCCCTGTGGGCCAAGCTGCATGGCGGCGAACCGCGCGGTTAGGGCTTGGCCCTCACCTTAATTTCGAACAGTTTCGGCCAGTTCTTGCCGGTGATGAAGACGCGGTCCTTTCCCGCATCATAGGCGATGCCGTTGGCGACCGCCTCGCTATCGGTCACGCCGGCGGCCTTGCGCAGGGGGGCAACGTCGATCCAGTCGATCACCGCGCCGGTCGCGGGATCGATGCGGGCGATGCGGGTGTCGTACCAGATATTCGCCCAGATTTCGCCGCGCACATATTCCAGTTCGTTGAGCCGTTCGATTGCGCGACCGTTCCACGTCACGGTGATGCGGCGCTGCTCGGCCAGGCTGTCGGGATCAAGGAACCGCAATTGCGCGGTGCCATCGCTCATGATCAGGCTGCGGCCATCCTGCGTCAGGCCCCAGCCTTCGCCTTCATAGCGAAAATCGGACAGGGGCGTGAAGTCGGTCAGGTTCCAGACGAAACCCCTGCGATGACGCCATGTCAGGCTGACCAGCCGGTCCTTCCAGTTGACGATTCCCTCGCCGAAATAGGGCGGTTCGACTGTCCGGCTTTGCAGCACCTTCCCGGTCTTGAGCGCGACCTTGCGGACTTCGGACTGGCCCTCCAGACCGGTGCTCTCGTAGAGAACGCCGTCGAGATAGAAGAGTCCTTCGGTAAAGGCCTGCGCATCATGGGGATAGGTCTTTACCAACGTCCAGCGCGTGTCGGCGGCGGCGGGCGCACTCAGGGTGAAGGCGCAAAGCAGCGCCAGCGCGATGCGCTTCATTCGGCTGCCTGGCCTTCGATCGCGGTGGCGAGCCACGCAGGCAGGGCGTCATGGTCGATCGAGTCCACACGGTGCAATTCGATCGAGAGGCCAAGGTCGGTCAGGGCGGCGCGCTGGCGCTTCTCATCCGCCTGCGCCAGCGGCACCGCGATGAGCCGCCGGTTCACCTTGTTTCGATAGTGCATGCGGGCGGTATTTTCCTGTCCGACATAGCAGCCCTTGTCATAATCGACGCCGTGCAATTCCTCCGCATTGGTTTCCAGCCAGAGCGTCTGGTCCTGCCCCAGTTCGCCAGCGCCCTCGAACACGCCCAGCGACAGGCGGTGGGCGCGGAAGGCGGCAGAGGCATCGCCATCGGTGACCCGCGCCAGCCAGCGATGGCCTAGCGCGGGGAGGCGGGGGTCTAGCGGGCGGTCAGTTGCTTCGAGCGACCAATGCACCGCCAGATCGTCCTCACGAGCGATCACGGCCTTGCGGCGCAGACGGTAGAGGGTCAGCCTTTTGGCGAGAGCGTCGGCCTGCGTGGCTTCGCAGTCGATCAACACATCGTCGCCGTCTGTCCACAGGATGAAGTCGAACAGCGCCTTGCCCTGCGGCGTCAGCAGCGCGGTCCAGCGCGGCTTTCCCTCCGCCAGTGTCAGGACGTCGCGGGTCAGCAGGCTCTGAAGCAGGGGCCTCACATCTTCGCCGGAAAGTCTCAGGATCGCGCGGTCGGTCAGGGTGGTGCCAGTCATGGCCCCTAAATAGGAGCGCCACGGCATTTAGCCAAGCCTTATGCCGCCGCCATCCGGCTGCGCCGCGCCGTGGCGATACCGTCGCCGGCGAAGAGGAGGAGGCCGATCCAGATCAGGCCGAAACTGGCCATCTGACCGCCGCTCAGTGTCTCGCCGAAGAGCAGCACCCCGCACAGAAACTGGAGCGTGGGGGCGACATATTGCATCAGGCCGAGCGTCGCCATCGGCAGGCGCTGGGCCGCCATGGCGAACAGCACCAGCGGCACGGTGGTTACCGCGCCGGAAATGATGAGCAACGCCGTAGTCGGCCCGTCCTGCCCGAAGCCCGTGCCGCCATGGCTCAATTCCCAGAGGAGATAGGCGATCGCGAGCGGCGTCAGCAGAGCGGTTTCGACGCCCAGACCGGTCATCGGCGCAACCGGCGTCAGCTTGCGCAGCAGGCCGTAGAAAGCGAAGCTGAACGCCAGCGACAGGCTGATCCAGAGCGTCGTCAGCGCCGACGCGGCGAGGATGGCGACGCCGACCGAAGCCACGGCGATCGCCAGCATCTGCGGCCGGCGGAGCTTTTCCTTCAGAACCAGAACGCCCAAAGTCACGTTGACCAGCGGGTTGAGGAAGTAGCCCAGACTGGCGGCAACGATATGGCCTTCATTGACGGCCCAGACATAGGTCAGCCAGTTGATGCCGATCATGATCGCAGACCCCGCGAGCGGCAGGACCAGCCGTCGGTCGCGGAGCGCCGTGACGAAGGCGGGCAACCCCTTGCGCACGGCGACGATGGTCAGGATCAACAGCAGCGACCAGAGGATACGCTGGGTGACGATCTCGACCGGGTCGACATGGTGCAGCAAGCGGAAGAAGAGTGGCAGCAAACCCCACAGGCCATAGGCACCCAGCGCCGCCAACAGTCCCTTACGCGATTCGAGATGATCCTGCGTCAGAAGATACCCCCGCCCAGGAACAGCCGCAGCGCGCCGAAGGCTGCGACGATCAGGCAGAAATTCCGGCCGCCATTCTTTGACGATATCATGCCGATGAGGGCGCCGAACAGGGCCAGCGGGATCAGGATCCAGTTGAGCGCACCCAGAAACGGGAACACCGCCGGGATCATCAGGACGAGGGTGACAAGGCCGATAAAGCCTGACAGGATATTGAGCATGGGCCGACCATGGCCTTTCATCTGTCCCGGATCAAGACAGTGGGACGAGGCCAGTCGATCCTGACTGGCTATCTGCGCAAAAATCGGCAGATTCACCAAAAATCCTAACGCAATATTAACCTCTGTTCTTCAGGGCTTGTTTACGAAGGAGTGAAGGATGGCGCGTTTCCGGTCTGTTGGTATGATGTCCCTGGTTCTGGCGCTGGCCGCCTGTGGCAAGGGGGACAAGGATGCCAGCCTTGCGTCGCTCGACGCGCAACTGACCGACAATGCGACCGATCCGGCGCTGAAGGGCGCGCTGGCCGATCCGATCGTGGTCGATCCGCAACTGGTGGGCCAGTCCAATCGCAATGCCGTGCGCACCGCCGACAGGCCCGCCAATGGCGCGGTGCCGGTGCTGACCGGCGATGCCGGTGCGGCGCAGGCGGAGGCGGTGAAGCTGGCCGGGGGCAAGTTGCTGAGCGCACCGGCCGCGACGCAGGGGGAGGCGCTGGCATCCACCGTGACGCTCGGCGCGGTCGCGCGCGATGGCGCTGGCAAGGGCAATTGCGCCAAGAAGCTGAATTACGGCATGGAATGGGCGCAGCGGCTGCCCGAACCTTTCACTCTCTATCCCGGCGCGCAACTGACCGAGGCTGCTGGGGCGCAGGCTGACGGTTGCACGTTGCGCGCGGCCAGTTTCGTGACGCCGGCGCCGCGGCAGGGCGTGATGGACTATTATTACACGCTGGCGCGCCGCGCCGGCTATGATGGCGAGCATAAGGTGATGGGCGGCGACCATGTGCTGGGCGGGACGCGCGGCGCCGATGGCAGCGCCTATTTCATCCTCTTCACCGATGCGCCGGGCGGTAAGACCAGCGTGGACATCATCGCCGACAATGGGCGCTAAGCCGGTTTTGCGACAGCGAGTTGGACAGTTGTTACGCATCAAGCGATTTTAAGTCGCTGTAATGTTTGTGTTTTTCTCCGCCTTTGCGTGACGTTGTCGCGCTGGCATCCTATTTGTCTTTACAATCAATCACTTGCCGCTGGTCAGTGGCGGAAGAACAGCGTGACCGACGCGACATGGTTGATGCGCGTGTTGCCGGCGCGCTGGTTCACCAACTGGTTCAGATAGCCGACCTCCAGCGTCGATGCGCCGGGCAGGCCGATCTCTGCGCCGATGAAGCTGCGGAGCTGGTCGAAGCCGGCGCGGGCGCCCCAATCGGTGTCGTCGAGCGCGGCGAACCCTTCCGCATAGACCAGCGCATTGACGGCGTCACTGCCGGGCTTGAGCGGCTTTTCGTAGCGCAGCATCTCGCGCAGGCGCCAGCCCATGTCGTCACCATCGGAGCGCCAGCGCTGTTCCAGCCGGGTGCGGGACGACAGTTCGCCGCCCCATGGCTTGCCCAGCGTCCAGTTCAATTGCTGAAAGCTGCGTTCTTCATTGAGATCCTTGCCGCCTTCGATCGGCACGACGACATGGGCATAGCCCTGATAGACGGTCATGGTGGGCGACAGTTTCCAGCCCAGCGCGCCACGGAACAGCGACTGGTCCACCCGCGACATGCCGTCGCCGATGCGCGGCTGGATTTCCGCGAAATAGACCAGTTCGTCCTTGATCGAGCCCATGGCGGTCAGGTTGAGCCAGAATTGTTCGTCTTCGCGGGTCGCCGCATCGGCCGGGCTGGAGGCAACGGCAAGGCAAGCGGACAGGCAAAGGGCAAGACGGCGCATGATGGTCCCTGAAACAGAAGAGGGGGGCAGGCAGCCGGTATCCGGCTTGCTGCCCCCTTAATGCGCGCGCATTGCTATCCTGTGTCCCGACCGTGAGTTTGTGTCCGGCACGACCATGGTTTGCGCCGGACCTTGGAGAAGGTCAGGTGATGACGCTGGGCTTGTCCATGCCGGTATGGCCGCTGATGTCGGCGACCTCCTGCGCGGCGGCGATGAGCGGGGCAAGGGCGTCGCCTGTCTCCAGCCCAAGATCGCCGTCCGGTCCAACGTAACGCTCGATATAGACGCGCAGGGTCGCCCCCTCCGTGCCGGTGCCCGACAGGCGGAACACGACGCGCGATCCATCCTCGAAAAGGATGCGGATGCCCTGATTGCGGCTGACCGACTGGTCGGTGGGATCGGTGTAGGCGAAATCGTCGGCGCTCTTTACCGTGCCGCCGCTGTTGCTGGTGCCCGGCAGGGTGGCAAGGCTGTCGCGCAGCGCCGCCATCAGCGTGTCGGCCCGGTCCTTGGCGATCGCCTCATAATCATGGCGGGCATAATAGTTGCGGCCATAGGTCGCCCAATGGTCGGTCATGATGGCGGCTACGCTCTGCTGGCGCACGGCCAGGATGTTGAGCCAGAGCAGCACCGCCCAGATGCCGTCCTTTTCGCGGACATGGTCCGATCCGGTGCCGGCGCTTTCCTCGCCGCAGATGGTCGCCATGCCGGCGTCGAGCAGGTTGCCGAAGAATTTCCAGCCGGTCGGCGTCTCATAGAGCGGAACGCCCAGCTTTTCCGCGACCCGGTCGGCCGCGCCGCTGGTCGGCATGGAACGGGCGATGCCCTTGAGGCCGCCCTTATAGCCCGGCGCCAGATGCGCATTGGCCGCCAGCACAGCGAGCGAGTCCGACGGCGTCACATAGCTGTGCCGGCCGATGATGAGGTTGCGGTCGCCATCGCCATCCGACGCAGCGCCGAAATCGGGCGCGTCGGCGGCCATCATCCGGTCATATAATTGCTTGGCGTGGACCAGATTGGGGTCGGGATGGTGATGGCCGAAATCGGGCAGGGGGGTGCCGTTCATCACCGTGCCGGCGGGGGCGCCCAGGCGGCGCTCGAAAATTTCCACCGCATAGGGGCCGGTGACGGCGCTCATGCTGTCGAAGGCAAGAGTGAAGCCGCCGGCGATCTGCGCACGGATGGCAGGAAAATCGAACAGGCTTTCCATCAGGTCGGCGTAGAGCGCGACGGGATCGACCACCTCGACGGTCATGGCGGCCAACTGGGCCGTGCCGATCATGTCGATGTCCACATCGGCGGCTTCGAGGATCTTGTAGCTGTCGATCACCAGCGATCGCGCGGCGATGGCATCGGTCACCTTTTCCGGTGCCGGGCCGCCATTGCCGATATTATATTTGATGCCGAAATCTTCGTCCGGGCCGCCGGGATTGTGGCTGGCCGACAGGATGAGGCCGCCGAACGCGCCGGAGGAGCGAATGAGGTGTGAGGCGGCGGGGGTGGAGAGGATGCCGCCCTGGCCCACGAGCACGCGGCCAAAGCCGTTGGCGGCAGCCATCTTGATGACGATCTGGATGACTTCGCGGTTCAGATAGCGACCGTCTCCGCCGACCACCAGCGTCTGGCCGGCAAAGCCGTCGAGGCTGTCGAACACCGACTGCACGAAATTTTCCGCATAATGGGGCTGCTGGAAAACCCGGACCTTCTTGCGCAGGCCGGACGTGCCGGGCTTCTGGTCGTTGAACGGCATCGTGGAAACGGTCTGAATCACCCAAAATCCCCTGAACTGTATTTCAGCGGCCTTATGGCCCGGCAATGTCGCCATGCGCAATCAGGTTGCGATATCCTGGCGGGGGAATGTCGGCGTGTATCGACCGGCAGCCGTAACCGGTTGTGCCCCGGCGACGGCCGGGGGCCGGTTCCGGTGTCTCGACTGGACCCCGGCCTTCGCCGGGGAACAGCATGACTATCGCGATGAGGCATTGTCATCGCGCTTGGGTAGACGATGTTTCAGCAGTTCAATCCGCCAGCCGCAGCGCCACTTCGTTCATGAAGCGGACGTCGTCATTCTTCGCCAGCCATTCGGCCTCCGCGCCGATCGCGCCGAGCATGTCGGCCAGCGCGTCCATCTCGCTCTTGGCATAGTTGCCCAGCACATAGCCATGGACCTTGTCCTTATGGCCCGGATGACCGATGCCGATGCGGACGCGGCGGAAATCATTGCCGATATGGGCGTCGGTGGAGCGCAGGCCATTATGCCCTGCATTGCCGCCGCCGCGCTTGACCTTCACCTTCATCGGGACAAGGTCGAGTTCGTCGTGGAAGACCGTCACATCCTGCGGCGTCAGTTTGTAGAAGCGCATCGCCTCGCCGATCGAGCGGCCGCTTTCGTTCATGAAGGTCGCGGGCTTGAGCAGGATGACCTTGTCCGTGCCGATCCGCCCTTCCTGAACCCAGCCCTGAAACTGCTTTTTCGCTGGGGAGAAGCGATACATATCCGCGATCAGGTCCGCGACCATGAAGCCGACATTGTGCCGGTGCATCGCATATTGCTGCCCCGGATTGCCCAGGCCCGCCCAGATTTGCATCAATATCCTCCAGAAAAGCAAAACCCCGTTCGCCCTGAGCCTGTCGAAGGGCCTTTCTGCTTCCAAGTAGGGAAGGAGCAGGCTTCGACAGGCTCAGCCCGAACGGGGTTGAGCCAATAGCGTATCGCTCGAAAGGCTTATTCGCCTTCGGCAGCTTCCTCGGCATCCGCTTCGCCTTCGGCGCTCTTGAGAGCCGACGGGGCGACGACGGTCGCGATCGAGAAATCGGTGTCGGCATGCAGGGCCTTGCTGCCCTTGGGCAGGGTCACGGCGCTGATGTGCAGCGAATCGCCGACTTCCAGGCCGGTCAGGTCGACCACGACTTCTTCGGGAATGTTGGCGGCGTCGACTTCCAGTTCGATGTCGTGCGCCACGACGTTCAGCACGCCGCCCTTCTTCAGGCCCGGCGATGCGTCTTCATTTTCGAAGCGCACCGGCACATGGACGTGAACGGTGGCATGTTCCGAAACGCGCAGGAAATCGGCGTGCAGCGGACGGTCACTGACGGGGTGGAAGGCCACGTCCTTGGCGAGCGTGCGGACTTTCTTGCCGCCGACTTCGACCATGATGACCGAATTGAAGAAGTGGCCGGTGCCGAGCTGCTTGTTGAGGAGCTTTTCCTCGACATGGATCGACAGGGGTTCTTCGTTCATTCCATAGATGACGGCGGGTACGCGGCCCTCACGGCGGAGGGCGCGGGAGGCTCCCTTGCCTGCCCGATCGCGTGCCTCGGCCGACAGCGTAAGCTGCTCGCTCATAGCGTGTCTCCAAAAGCAAAATTGATGTACGTTCCCGCCACGCCTCCAGGGATGACCATCGCGGGAAGGCGGGCCTTTAGCAGAAAAGGGCGGGAATGCAAGGGTGGGGCTATATCGAATTTAGCAGTCGAAGGCCTCCCATGGCTTCTTCTTCCCTTCGTAAGTTTATCCAATTCCGTTCGCGACATGAGCGAACCGCAGGAAGGCAATTTTCTAGGATCGTCACGGTCACGATTTTCTCCGCCTCGTAGGCGGAACCTAATTCGGTATGAATCTGCCTATACCGCTTGTTCGGATTTCCGTGCCATGGCAGCCCCTCGATCATACGACGAACATTGTTCGGATATGCTGCAATGCGTGACTCAAGCTTGTTTGCTTTACCAACATAAAGACCGACGCCTTCGATGCGCCATTCGTAAATTCCCGCTCCATTCAAATCAAATGAAGACGGATTTACCATTTTGTACCAGCCAGACCTTAGCCTCAACGGCATCTTACTGCACCCGCGTTACAGTAAATCCCTTGGCCTTCAGCAATTCGATCAGGTTTTCCCGGCCGGTCAGGTGCCCCGCGCCCACCGCGATGAAGGGCTTGCCCTGCATCGGTTCGATCGCCTTCGCCCAGTCGCGGTTGCGGGCGACCAGCACGGCTTCCTCGACCACCGGGTCGGGCTGCTCGCCATTCTGGTCTTCCTTCGCGATCGCCTCCATGTCGCCCTTGCCCCACGCGGTGAGGATGCGGTCGTACAGCGCCTTCATCCCCTTGGCTTCATGGATGGTCTGCACCAGCAGCGCCGATTGCGCGCTTTCCGGGAGGGTGTCGAACGCCGCGAACTGCCGCTCCACCGTCTCCAGCCCGCCGATCGGCTTGCCGGCCTTCTTGTACGCGGCGATCAGTACCGGCTCCACGCCGTCGCTCTGGCTGACGCCCAGATCCTGCTGGCTGGCGGCGGACAGCAGCATCGCAGCGGCCCAGCTTTCATAGCCGGACAGAAGCTGGCTGTTCGTGCCGCCATCGGCCAGAGCCTTGCCCAGCGCCGTCTTCTCGTCATCGGGCACGCGCTTTTCCAGCGGCGGCAGGTTGGGGCTGCGGCCCATCTTCTCGAACAGGGCAAGCGTCTTCTGTTCGTCCTGCAAGTCGGCCGCTTCCAGGACCAGCCGGTCGGATGCGCCCATGGCGTCCCTGATCGCCGGCGTCTCCCACGCCAGCCCCTTGGGCAGGACATGGATGGTGCCGAACAGCCAGCCGTCGAAGGCGCCGCGCTGGACCTGCCACAAAGCGGGGCCGCCCTCGACCTTGGCCACGGGCTTGCTGTCCTGTCCGCAGGCCGCGACCAGCGTCAGCGCGAACAACGCCAGCAGGCGGGTCAGGATAGGCTTCATGGCTTGACCTCCTGGAGGCGGCTGGCGCGGATGCCCAGCGCCTTGAGTTGCTCCTGTACGCTGCCCTTGCCGGCCAGATGGCCCGCGCCGACTGCGACGAAGACGGTGCCCGGCTGAGCAAGGCGGGCCTTGATCCACTTGGCCCAATTGGCGTTGCGGCCGGTCAGCAGCACTTGCGCCAGTTCCGGCGTCGCTTCCAGCGACTCGTTCATGGACTTTGCGAGTTTGTCGGGCTGACCCGCCTGCCAGTGGCGCAGCAGGTCGCCAAATTCCTTTTCCATGTCGGGCAGGCCATCGACCGTGGCATTGAGGAACTGCACTTGCTGTTCCATCGGCAGGCTGGCGAAGAAGCCCACCTGCTGCTCCACCGTCTCCAGCGCATCGACTGTCTTGCCCGCGCCGGTGGCGGCGCTGCGCAGGATTTTCTCCGCGCCCAGGTCATTCTTGTAGCCCAGCTTCTCCAGCGGCGCGACCGACAGGGCCAGACCGCTCATCCACGGATTGAACATGTCGAACGGCCGCCAGGGCAAGCTGTTCGCTTCCATCGCGGCCTGATATTTGACGCGCGCTTCGGGCGTCAGTCGATCGGACAGCTTCACCCCGTCCTTCGCCATCGCCATGCCGGCCATGGTTGCGCCGATCGCGTTTGGATTGTCCGGCTCGATGATTTCCAGCACCAGCGTGTCGGACCGGTCGAAGGCGCGCTTCACGTCGCCATGGAACCAGTCGATATCCGGTTTCATCACATGGACGGTGCCGAACAGATAGATGGTGGTATCGGCATCCTTCACCGCCCACAGCGCCGGGGTGGCGGTGACGGGGGACGCCGGGGCAGGGCGGGCCTGCGCACCGGCGCCGACCAGGAGCAGGGCGGCCGCGAAGGTGCGGGCGATGGAGCGGAATAGGGTCATGCCCCTTCAATGGGGAGGGCGCGGCGCAAGGGCAAGCCGCTTAACCCTGTTTGCCGCAGCCATACCCTTGACCGTTTCGACCCCATGCGCCAATGCGCGGCAGAATATCGCCATAGCTTATATATAAGGGACTATCCGTGGCCGAAGGCAAAGTGCTTTCCTTCCAGGACTTGATCCTGACCCTGCATGCCTATTGGGGGAAGCAGGGCTGCGTCATTCTCCAGCCGCTTGACATGGAAGTCGGTGCGGGCACCTTCCACCCCGCGACCACGCTGCGTGCGTTGGGGCCGAACGCCTGGAACGCCGCCTATGTCCAGCCCAGCCGCCGGCCCACGGACGGCCGCTATGGCGAAAACCCCAACCGGCTCCAGCATTATTACCAGTATCAGGTGATCATGAAGCCGTCGCCGGCGAACCTTCAGGAACTGTATCTGGGGTCGCTGGTCGAAATCGGCATCGACCCGCTGGTCCATGACATCCGCTTTGTCGAGGATGACTGGGAAAGCCCGACGCTGGGCGCCTGGGGGCTGGGCTGGGAAGTGTGGTGCGACGGCATGGAAGTCACGCAATTCACCTATTTCCAGCAGATGGGCGGATATGACTGCAAGCCGGTCGCGGGCGAACTGACCTACGGGCTTGAGCGCCTCGCCATGTATATTCAGGGCGTCGACAGCGTCTATGACCTGAAATTCAACGATGCCGGCGTCACCTATGGCGACGTCTTCCTCGAAAATGAGCGGCAGATGTCGAAATGGAATTTCGAGGTCGCCGACACCGAAAAGCTGTTCCGCTGGTTCAAGGATTGCCGCGCGGAATATGAGCAGTGCATCGCCAATGGCGTGCCGCTCGCCGCATTCGAGCAGGCGATCAAGGCGTCGCACACCTTCAACCTGTTGCAGGCGCGCGGCGTGATCTCCGTGCAGGAACGCGCCAGCTATATGGGCCAGGTGCGCGACATGGCGAAGGGCAGTTGCGAGGCGTGGATGGACGTGAACGGGTGGGCCGCGTGAGCGCACAATCCGTCCTGCCCCGATCCCCGTTCGTGCTGAACTTGTCGAAGCAAGTACGCAACGACTCCTCCTCTCGCGCCCTTCGACAGGCTCAGGGCGAACGGACTATGGTACTGACCCATGACTGATTTCCTCCTTGAAATTCGCTGCGAAGAAATTCCGGCGCGGATGCAGTTGAAGGCTTCCGACGACCTTGCCCGCCTGTTTACCGAAGAACTGGCGAAGGCCGGGTTGACGCCTGCCGCCATCGACAGTTTCGTGACGCCGCGCCGGCTGGCGCTGATCGCGCGTGGCCTGCCGCTGGAAACCGCAGCCGTCAGCGAAGAGTTTAAAGGCCCGCGCACCAGCGCCCCGGCGCAGGCGCTGGACGGGTTCCTGCGCAAGACCGGCCTCCGCCAAGATCAGTTGGAAGATCGCGACGGCGTCTGGTTCGCCGTGGTGAGCAAGCCGGGCCGTGCCACCGCCGATGTGCTGGCGCAGGCCGTCCAGGCCGTCATCCGCGCCTTCCCCTGGCCCAAGTCCATGCGTTGGGGCGCGGCCAGCCAGACGACCGAAAGCCTGCGCTGGGTGCGGCAGCTCAAGGGCATCGTCGCGATCCTGGGCGAAGACCTTGTCGCTATCGAGATCGAGGGCGTGCGGTCCGGCTATGCCACGCTCGGCCATCGCTTCCACCATGCCGGCGAGATCACCATCGGCGGCGCGCATGATTATGTCGAGAAGTTGCGCGCTTGCCATGTGATCGTCAGCCATCAGGAGCGGCAGGCGATCATCGCGGCAAAGGCGGACGAAGCCGCTGCCGCGCACGGCTACAGCGTGATCGAGGATAAGGGGCTGATCGCGGAAAATGCGGGGCTGACCGAATGGCCGGTGCCGCTGCTGGGCGATTTCGACCCGGCCTTCCTTGAGGTGCCGCCTGAAGTCATTCAGCTAACCCTGCGGATCAACCAGAAATATTTCGTGCTGCGGGATGGTGAGGGCAAGCTGGCGCCCGCCTTCATCTGCACCGCCAATATCGAGGCGAAGGATGGCGGCGCTGCGATCATCGCCGGCAACCGCAAGGTGCTGGCCGCACGGTTGAGCGACGCCCGCTTCTTCTGGGAGCAGGACCGCAAGACGGCGCTGGAAGACCATGCGAAGAAGCTGGAGCGGATTACGTTCCATGAGAAGCTGGGCACGGTTGCGGACAAGGTCGAGCGGGTTGTTAAGCTGACGCAGTGGCTTGTGGAGCAGGGGATCGTTCAGCCTGAGGAAAATACTCCGCAGGCTGAAACAGCACTTTTTAACGATGCTTCGAATGCGGCTCGTCTGGCCAAGGCGGACCTCGTCACCGAAATGGTCGGCGAGTTTCCTGAGTTACAGGGCGTGATGGGCGGCTATTACGCCCGCGCGGAAGGCCTGCCCGATGCGGTGGCCGACGCCATCCGCGACCATTACAAGCCGGTCGGGCAGGGCGATGACGTGCCGACCGCGCCGGTGACGGTGGCGGTGAGTTTGGCGGACAAGCTGGATACGCTTGCCTCGTTCTTCGCTGTCAATGAAAAGCCGACTGGCTCCCGCGATCCATTTGCATTGCGACGGGCTTGCCTGGGCGTTCTCGAAGTTATCTTCGCGAATGGACTGCGTTTGCGATTGGCCCCAACATTGCTGCAATCAGCTTGGCCTGCTGCTTGGGCAGGTATTTTAGCAGACACTGAAGCCAGCACGTCAAGTGTGTTGAAATTGCTGGGAGACATGCGGACCGACGACATGCTGCCCAAATCGTTGGCAGATGAGGTTCTTCTAAGTGTCCCTCTCGCACTTCAGACTCACTCGACGACCATTGTTGATACAGCGATGGCTGCTGTCGAGCAGTTAAAGGCATTCTTCGCCGACCGCTTAAAAGTCCAGCAGCGCGAAGCCGGCGTCCGTCACGACCTGATCGACGCGGTGTTTGCTCTCGGTGGCGAGGATGATCTCGTTCGGCTGCTCGCGCGCGTTCATGCGTTGCAGTCGTTCGTCGCGACCGACGACGGCACCAACCTGCTCGCCGGTTACAAGCGCGCGGCGAATATCCTCAAGAAAGAAGGCGTCGATACGGCGGAGGCGATTTCGCTGTCCTACACGCCCGAACCCGCCGAAGCTGACCTGCTCGCCGCGCTCGATGCGGCAGAGCCGCGGGCGGCGCAGGCTGTCGCGGCCGAGGATTTCGAGGGCGCCATGGCGGCGCTCGCGACGCTCCGCGCGCCAATCGACGCCTTTTTTGAAACCGTCACCGTCAATGACGCCGATCCGGCGAAGCGCACGACTCGCCTCGCGCTGCTGGCGCGGGTGCGTGCTGCGGTGCACAACGTGGCGGACTTTTCGAAAATTACCGGATAAGGACATTAAATTCCGAAACGTACGGGAAATATGCGAAGTTAAGCGCGTTATTTCCTATTCTATTCTATCATAGGTCGCTATTTGCGACACTATTATTGCAATGCACAATTCACGGCAATCAGTGCAGGGAGAGCCGGATTTATGGTTACGACACAAGAGGTCATCATGAACAGCAGCGCGACCCGTTATGTCTATCGTTTCGGCGGCGGCGTCGATGATGGCGGGCAGGGCGACCGCAATCTGCTGGGCGGCAAGGGCGCCAATCTGGACGGCATGGCCGCGATCGGCCTGCCGGTGCCGCCGGGCTTCACCATCACCACGGACATGTGCACCCGCTATTATGTCGATGGCGGCCAGTATCCCGAAAGCCTGAACGCAGAAGTCGCCAGCGGCATCGCCCATATCGAAGGTATCACTGGCAAGCGTTTCGGAAACCCCGCCGATCCGCTGCTGGTGTCGGTCCGGTCGGGTGCGCGCGCGTCGATGCCGGGCATGATGGACACGGTGCTGAACCTTGGCCTCAACGACGAAACCGTCATCGGCCTGGCGAACACGTCGGGCGACGAGCGTTTCGCCTGGGACAGCTATCGCCGTTTCATCCAGATGTATTCGGACGTCGTGCTGGAACTGGACCATGGCGCGTTCGAGGAAGCGCTGGAGATCGCCAAGGAAGATAATGGCTATACGCTCGATACTGAGCTGACCGCCGACGACTGGAAGGGTCTGGTCGCTGAATATAAGGCGCTGGTTCTCAAGCTGTGGAACAAGCCTTTCCCGCAGGATGTGCATGACCAGTTGTGGGGCGCGATCTCGGCCGTGTTCGGATCGTGGCAGTCGGAGCGGGCGAAGGTCTATCGCCGCCTGAACAATATCCCCGGCGAATGGGGCACCGCCGTCAACGTGCAGGCGATGGTGTTCGGCAATATGGGCGAAACGTCGGCGACGGGCGTGGCGTTCACCCGCGATCCTTCGACCGGCGAAAACGCCTATTATGGCGAATATCTGATCAATGCGCAGGGTGAGGACGTCGTCGCCGGCATCCGCACGCCGCAATATCTGACCAAGGCCGCGCGCGAGCGGGCCGGGGCCAAGCCGCTGTCGATGGAAGAGGCGATGCCCGAAACCTATGCCGAACTGGCGAAGGTGTTCGAAATCCTCGAAACCCATTATCGCGACATGCAGGACATCGAGTTCACGGTGCAGCAGGGCAAGCTGTGGATGCTGCAAACCCGTTCGGGCAAGCGCACCGCCAAGGCCGCGTTGAAGATGGCCGTGGATATGGCGTCGGAAGGCCTGATCACCGAAGAAGAAGCCGTCGCCCGCGTCGATCCCGCCGCGCTCGACCAGTTGCTGCACCCGACGCTCGATCCCAAAGCGCCCCGCGATGTGCTGACCAAGGGCCTGCCGGCTTCGCCGGGCGCTGCATCGGGCCTGATCGTGTTCGACGCCGACACCGCCGAGCGTCGCGCCGAACTGGGTGATGCGGTCATCCTGGTCCGCGTCGAAACATCGCCGGAAGATATTCACGGCATGCACGCGGCCAAGGGCATCCTGACCGCGCGCGGCGGTATGACCAGCCATGCCGCCGTGGTGGCGCGTGGCATGGGCCGACCCTGCGTGTCCGGCGCGGGTGGCCTGTCGATCGACAATGCCAGCAAGATATTGAAGATCGCTGGCCGCGAGTTGAAGGAAGGGGATATCCTGACCATCGACGGATCGACCGGCGAAGTCATGGCGGGCGAAGTGCCGACCGTGCAGCCAGAACTGGCCGGCGATTTCGGCGTGCTGATGGTGTGGGCCGACAAGGTCCGCCGCCTGAAGGTCCGCGCCAATGCCGAAACGCCGCAGGACTGCAAGGTCGCGCGGGAGTTCGGCGCGGAAGGCGTGGGACTTTGCCGCACCGAACATATGTTCTTCGACGCGGCGCGCATCACCGCCGTGCGCGAGATGATCCTGGCCGACAGCGAGAAGGGTCGCCGCGCCGCGCTCGACAAGCTGCTGCCCGAACAGCGGGACGATTTCGCGCAGATCTTCATGGTGATGGCCGGCCTGCCCGTGACCATCCGCCTGCTCGATCCGCCGCTGCACGAATTCCTGCCGCATGGCGAAGCCGAATTCGAGGAAGTGGCCAAGGCTGCGGGCGTCGGTGTCGAGGCGCTCAAGCGTCGTGCCGCCGAACTGCATGAGTTCAACCCGATGCTGGGCCATCGCGGTTGCCGGCTGGGCGTGACCTATCCCGAAATCTACGAGATGCAGGCCCGCGCCATCTTCGAGGCGGCGCTGATCGTGAAGGCGCGGGGCGGGGATGCACCGATCCCCGAAGTCATGATCCCGCTGGTCGCGACGAAGAAGGAACTGGAGTTGATGAAGGCGATCGTCGATCGCGTCGCGGCCGAAGTGTTCGAGGAGCAGGGCAGCAGCGTCGACTATCTGGTCGGCACGATGATCGAACTGCCGCGCGCCGCGCTGAAGGCTGGCGAGATCGCCGAAGTGGGCGAATTCTTCTCCTTCGGCACCAACGACCTGACCCAGACGACCATCGGCATCAGCCGCGACGACGCCGGCCGCTTCCTGACGCAATATGTGGACAAGGGCATCTTCGCCCGCGATCCCTTCGTCAGCATCGACGTGGAGGGCGTGGGCGAACTGATCGAACTGGCGGCGGAACGGGGTCGTAAGACGCGCCCCGGCATCAAGCTGGGCATCTGCGGCGAACATGGCGGCGATCCGGCCTCGATCGCCTTCTGCGAGCAGACCGGCCTCGATTATGTCTCGGCATCGCCCTATCGCGTGCCGATCGCCCGACTGGCCGCGGCGCAGGCGGCGCTGGCGAAGAAGTGACAGGAAAAGGGCGGGGCATCAAACCCCGCCCTTTCTATTTTTGCCGGTTTGTTCCTGGCGGCGGGCGTTTAGCCGAACAGGCCGCGCTTTTTACCATGGGCCAGATCATCGGCCTGCTGGCGCCAATTTTCATGGCCGATCGTACCCGGCTTCAGGCCCAGCCGCGCCTCCAGCGTCGCTTCCTGCTCGGCGTTGAGCGCGGCGATCTGGCCGTAGCGATGATAGCCCGCCTCGTTCAGCGCCACTTCCTGCGCCTGGCTGATGCCGCTGATACGGCTCAGGTCATCGCGGCCGTGGACTGCGCCGGCCACGGCCGTAGCGGTGCCGGGGCCGATCGGCCCGGCCGACTGCCGTTCCAGTTCCGCGATCCGGCTATTGGAAGCCTCGATCCGCGCATCGCGATCCTTGATCGCGTGCCGATGGGCAATCTGCTCGTCGCGCCATAGCTGGCGATATTTGCCGCGACCGCTCATCATCAGGCCCAGCAGCCAGCCAATCACCAATGCAATCAGCAGCAGCGCTGCCTCGTTCAGATTGAAGCTCATCATCGAATCCTCCTGACCGCCTCAACGAAAAACGGGGGCTAAAAGTTGCCGGGACATAAAAGTGGGGGAAAGGCGAAAAAGGGGCTTGCCCAATCCGCTAAGCGCTTCTATCTGCGCCTCTCCAACGCACCCGTAGCTCAGCTGGATAGAGCATCAGACTACGAATCTGAGGGTCGGACGTTCGAATCGTTCCGGGTGCACCATTGGAAATATCGTGATAGGTCAGGGCTTCAAGCTTTTGCCTTTGCAGTGAAAAGTGCACCCGTAGCTCAGCTGGATAGAGCATCAGACTACGAATCTGAGGGTCGGACGTTCGAATCGTTCCGGGTGCACCATTCTCCTTCATGTGGGAAAAAATCAGGTGGCGAGAGCCGCCTTTTTCTTTGCCTTTACGTCATCGCGAGAGCGATCAGCGCATCGATATCGACATGGGTTTCGAGCAGCGCCGCCACCTCATCCAGCGCATCCTCGACCGACCGGTCATAGTCAGCACCAGCCGATTGCCCGCCCAGCCGCCGAAGCAAGGCGTCGCGCAGGTTCGTGCTGCCCAGCAGGCCATGGACATAGCTGCCCATCACACGGCCATCGCGACTGACCGCTCCGTCCCGCCGTGCGCCGTCGAGCAGGGCGAAGGGACGTGCGCAATCCGGGCCGGTCGTGACGCCCATGTGCATTTCATAACCGCCAAAATCAGCGTCCAGTGCGCGGCCCCGCACTCGCTTCAGCCTTTTGCCTTCTGTCAGGCGGGTTTCAACGCCGAGCAGGCCCAGGCCCGCGACCGATCCTGCTGGCCCTTCCAGCCCGTCCGGGTCGGCAATCGTCCGCCCCAGCATCTGATAACCGCCGCACAGGCCAAGCACGGCCCCGCCGCGCCGGTGATGGGCGCGAATGTCGATATCCCAGCCCTGCGCCACCAGCGCGCGCATGTCGGCGATCGTCGCTTTCGATCCCGGCAGGATCACAAGCGCGGCATTACCCGGAAGCGGCTGGCCGGGGCCGATCATGCGCAGATCGACGCCGGGTTCCAGCTTGAGCGGATCGAGATCATCGAAATTGGAGATGCGCGGCAGCACCGGGCAGGCGACGACGAGCGGCGCGGCGGCGGAGACACTGCGCCGTTCCAGCACGACCGCATCCTCGCTGGGCAGGCGGGCTACGGCGGTCAGCCATGGGACTACGCCAAAACCGCGCCAGCCCGAAAGCACCTCTATCTGACGATAGCCATCCTCGAACAGGGCCGGATCGCCACGGAATTTGTTGATCAGGAAGCCGCGGATCATGGCTGCGTCGTCGGGGTCGATCACGGTCCGCGTGCCGACGACTGCGGCGATCACGCCGCCCCGGTCGATATCGCCGACCAGAATGACAGGGACGTTGGCGGCGCGGGCAAAGCCCATATTGGCAATATCGCCGCCGCGCAGATTGATTTCTGCGGGCGATCCCGCACCTTCGACCACGACGATGTCGCACTGGTCGCGCAGTCGGTCATAGCTTTCCAGTACGGCGCCCAGCAACTGCCCCCGCGCGCTGCGGAAATTGCCGGAACCCAGCGCGCCACGCACCTGTCCATGCACGATCAGTTGCGATGTGCTGTCGGCCTGGGGCTTGAGCAGTACCGGGTTCATGTCCGTGTGCGGCGCCACGCCACAGGCGATAGCCTGCAAGGCTTGTGCCCGGCCGATCTCCCCTCCATCGCTGGTGACGGCGGCGTTGTTCGACATATTCTGTGGTTTGAACGGGCGCACCGCATAGCCCCGGCGCCTGAGCGCGCGGCATAGCCCCGCCACCAGCACCGATTTGCCGACGTCCGATCCGGTTCCCTGCAACATGATAGCGCCCATGGATCGCTCCTGAAGGGGCGGTGGCGCGATAGCAAGAGGATCAGGCGACGATTGCCGCGATACCGCAGCGGCGCTGGTGCACCCGGACCTCCGCCGACCCGACCCGGACGCCCAGCGTGGCGGTGACGCTGTTGATGATGCCGTCCAGCAATGGCGCGGTCGTGCCCAGCACGGTGCCGACCAGCGGGCTCAAGGGGCTGTTGCTGACGGTCAGGCCCAGCAGCGACACCTGAACCTGCGTCTGCCGCGTCAGGCTGGCGGCGATCCCCTGGGTCAGATCCTGGGTGCTGACGGTCTTGGCCTGCTGCGCGCTGATTTCGGTGGGGGAGAAATGGACGTTATGGGTCTGGGTACCGCCCAGACTGATATGGGCATAGCCGGTGACCCGCGTACCCAAAGCCTGTGCCAGCAGCGCGGCGCGGGGATTGGCCGGGACGGAGAAGTTGGTGAGGGCGTTCAAGTCTATGTCGCCCAGCGCCACGGAACCGACCGATGGCGTGACCGCCAGCGTGACGCCGCCATTATCCCCGCACTGGATGTCGGACAGACGCGCTTCGGCCGCTGCCAGTTCGATATAGAGAGGGATACGCACCGATGCGATGCCCGACAGGGCGGAGGCGACCGTGCTTTCCAGATAGATGCGGGTTTGAGCCGTGCGCAGCACCACGTCGCGCTTGGCGGTGACGCTGATCAGCGGGGAGCGGGTCTGGCCCTCGCCCGTCACCAGCATCAGCCGCGTGCTGGCGAGGCCCGGCACGGCGATGCGCAAGTCCATGGGGATGCTGGTGCCCGATGACGGGCTGAGCACCATGCGCAGCATGGAAAAGGCATCGAGCAGGATATTGGGCTGGCCGCTGGCATTGGCGGCGCTGCGCATCGGGCCAAGGTCGATCATGTCGCTGAGGCGCACGGACCGGCCCGGTATGCGGCCCGCCAATGCCATCAGCGTATGGGCAGCGGTGCCGTTGCCGGCATTGTCGGCCATCGCGCCGAGCAGGTCGGACAGGGGGATCTCCTGATCGAACAGGGCGCCATAGGCTTCATCGTCGCGACCGGTCCGTACGCGCAAGGCATCGGCGACGCCCAGCAGGTCGAGATTGGCGCTGACCAGCCCATCATAGTCCATCACCGAGAGGTTGAGTTCGGTTCCCGCCAGATCGGACAGCAGCATATTGGGCAGGCCGCCGCTCAACGATGCAAGACCAGTGCCCAGGGAGAAGGCGGCTGCGTCGGTTCGCGCGGCGGTGGCGCGGGCGCTCAGGTCAATACCATCCCGCCCGACCAGCAGCCGGCCGAAAAAGAGCGGAGTGCGACGGCGCAGTTCGATCCGCGTTGCGCCGCCGGCCGGATCATTGGCGCGGAAACGTTGCTCGGCCGGCACGGATGGATCGGCGGCATAGCTGCCCGTATCGATCGTGGCGAGGGCGACCCCGTTGACGCCGCTCCGGTCGATCAGTTGTTCCGCAGCGCTGCGGCCGCTTGTCGCTGCGGCGAGGGCAGCAGCGTCCGCCACACCCTGCAACTGGCGCCGGGCGAGATACACCGACCCCAGATCGACCGCCACGGTGGCTGCCCCGGCCAGCATGAACAGCGATCCGGCCAGGATCAGGGTGACGCCGCCGCGCCGATCGCGCGCCAACGCCCTGAGGCGGCGAAGGCGGATCATTGGCCGGCGACCCGCACGACCGCACTGCGTTCCAGCGTGCTGGCGGGCAGCGGCACCGGGATGGCGGCGAACAGGGGCGCGTTGGTCAGATCATAGCGCAGCGTGACCCTGTAATAGCCGCTGCTCTCGCCCGTGGTGACGCCGATCGTCTGGGCAGAGGGCGCGGGGAAGGCGGCACGGGCGGCAACGACGCTCTGGTCGACCAGGCTGCGGCGCTCGGTCGTGGTCAGTCCGGCGACCGAAGCGCGGGCGGCGTCGTTTGCCGCCTGTTGCAGGCTATGCGCGGTCATGAACCAACTGCCATAGCCCAATATGCCCATCAGCAGCAGGATCATCACCGGCAAGGCGAAGGCTGCTTCGATCAGGCTGCTGCCGGCCTGATGACGGAGGAGCCGGATCAGCAGCCAGCGCGGTTGGGCGGAGGAGCGGGCGTTATCGTATGACATGACGGCGATGCTATGGCTCGCTGGTCAATATCCTGTTGGTTTGCCGCATTTGCACTTCACACATTTTACACAGGCATTGGCGGCCTCCGACGTATGAAAATTCAGCCTTTTCGGCAAAGCTTACCGAAACCCTCCGCGCATCCTCTAATATGGATGTTGTTGATGCAAATTCAGCCGCCGGTTGTAGGGGTCACGACGATCACAGCGCCTTCCGTGCCATAAATGCCCTGCAGTCGTGCGATGGCCGCGTCGATGGGTACGAACGACCCGTCGTTGGACAGGAACTGCGTCGCGAAGCGCATGTCGCCGCCGCCACGCAGCACCCACTCCATCTGTTCGCGGAAATGAGGGCGGGCGGGCAGCGCGACCAAGTCGGCAACCGGCACATTAGCCAGTCGATCGGCGGTCAGGCCAACCATCGCACAGAAACTGTCGTTCACCACATCGATGAAGCCGCGCATCGATACCCGCACATAACCGACGCCGCCGTGGACGCCCATCGCCTTGAGGATCGCCGATTTGACGTCGGCCAGCCGGTGACGCTGCATGTCAGCCGTGATGTCCCGCAACAGCAGCGCTACGCCGCCGGAAAACGGGAACGTCTGGACATGCAGCCATACATCGTCGCGAAAGGGAGACGGAATATCGGCCCCGCTCGCTTCGCCCGAAGCCAGGCTATGGCGAATATGCGCCTCCATCAATGTCCCGGAAAGTTCGGGAAAGGCATCCCACAATCTCTGTTCTTCCAGATGCCGGTCCAAGCGCTTGGCCATCGCCAGCGCGACGCCATTGACATATTCGACGGATAAGTCGGCGCGACACACGATCAGACCCTGGTTCATCCGTGTGGCGAGTTCGAATAGACGATCGGTCGTCTTTGCGCCGTCATCTTCGGTCGCCATCGCACGAAAGCGATCCAATCCCATGAATATATGGGTTTCCCGGCCATGATGGGTCACCATCACCGGCTCGCGCGATCCGACGTCACGCCAATGGGCGAAATTGCGCACCAGTTCAGCAGCGGACACGCTACGCCTGCGTCGATCATCCATCATCCACCTCCGGTCCGATATCGTGAACGCAGTCATGATAAACCAGAACAGAAGATAGATGTCGTCAATTTAGATCGGTAACGGAACGAA
The DNA here is from genome assembly GCF_001421665.1 of Sphingobium sp. Leaf26. Taxonomy (GTDB): domain Bacteria; phylum Pseudomonadota; class Alphaproteobacteria; order Sphingomonadales; family Sphingomonadaceae; genus Sphingobium. The sequence goes on along the minus strand of NZ_LMKV01000033.1, from coordinate 31,543 downwards.
TTTTGGTCCTATATCCCGCGCTGATAATCCAGCGCGTCGAGGATCTTGCCGCCCGCCATGAAGACGGCGCCCGAACAGGCCAGTGCGAGCAGATGGCCGCCGGTGCCGGGATATTGCTGCATATAGACATGGCCGCGCTCGGCCGCGCCCAGCGCCAGCGCGTAGATCACCAGAAACGCTTCGAACTTGGTCTTGATGATGAAGAGGCTCTTGATCCGTTCCATGTCATCCTGTCCGGCTTGCCCCGCCGTCAGGGAGACAAGTCGCCCGACAGCTGCAAATGGTCAACAAGAGTTAACCATGATTGTTCGATCCGGGCAATCAGCCGTGTGTCGCTCAAATCCTGGGGTTCTATGGATTCTGGCCAATATTGGGACAGGATTTGCGCAATATCGTCCAGCCGTGCCTCGTCCACCAGGAAGCGGGGGTCGATGTCGGCGGGATCGGCGACGACGCGCAGGCGCAGGCAGGCAGGGCCACCGCCATTGGCCATGGATTGCCGCACATCGACCGGCACCAACCGGCGGATCGGGCCGTTGCCGGCGATCATCTGCTCCAGCCAACTCCAGACAGTTGGCGTCTCCTGCGCCTCGGACGGCAGGATCAGGGCCATGCCGCCGCCATCGGGCAGGGTGACGAGTTGCGCGTTGAACAGATAGGATCTGATCGCGTCGGCAAGGCTGACGGCGCTGGCCGGCACCTCGACAATCTCGACGCATGGCAGGGCGGCGCGCAGGTCGGCGTAGAAGGCCTCCTTGTCGGCGAAGGCCTGCTCATGGGTGAAGAGCACATGTTCGTTGGCAACCGCTACGACGTCGTTGTGGAAGGCGCCGGCGGCGATCGCCGCTTCGGACTGCTCCACGAACAGGGTGCGGGCGGGATCGAGGCCATGGTTGCGGGCGATCGCCTTGCTCGCCTCGACATGCTGGCGGGCCGGGAAGGCACCGCCTGATCGGCCATAGACGAACACCTCGACGCCGGCCTCGCCATGGCTCTGCGCCAGCCGCATATGATTGGCTGCGCCCTCGTCACCGAAGGGGGCCGGGATCGGATCATGCACGGCAAAGGCACGGCTGTCGGAAAAGGCAATGCGCAACTGCGCCAGCGTCTGCGGCCATTCATGGCTGCGATGCGGCATGGTGACGAGATTGGCCACGGTCAGGTGGATGCGCCCGTCCGCCGTATCGCTGGCCGGCGAGACGGTCGCGGCATTGGCCGCCCACATGGAGGAGGCGGACATGGCCGCCGCCCTGATATGCGGCTCTGCATTGCCGACATCGGTGCCCAGCTTCGTCAGCCACGCGACGTCGGGCCGCCATTGCGGCAGGAAGATGCCCTGGGTCAGGCCGAGGCGGATGTTGCCGCGCATCTTCTCCAGACCTTGCAGCGCCGCCGCGCGCGGGTGCGATACCGCGCCGGCATTGCGCGAGGAGGCAAGGTTGCCGAGGCTGAGCCCGGCATAATTGTGGCTGGGACCGATGATCCCGTCGAAATTGATTTCCCTGACGCTCATGCCCGCCCCGCCATGGTGAAGGAACCGCCGATGTCGAGGCCAAGCCGTGCTGCGCTGGCGGCGTCGAGCGACACGGCGCCCTTGTCGTCCTGCAACACGAAGCCCCAGGTGCAGCGATAGTCGGCCAGCCGGCCAGTCGCGATCAGCATCTTGTCCCCGCCCTTGTCATGGGTGGCGGACAGGGTGACGTCGCGCGCGCCGGCGATGGTCCGTAACTGGTCGATCTGCCCCACCATGGTCGGGCCGCCGTCGAAAATATCGACATAGCCGGCATTGTCGAAGCCCTCCGTCTCCAGCATCCGCATCGCCGCGCGGCCATTGGGATGGGGCAGGCCGATGACGGCGCGGGCACTGTCGGTCAGCATGGCGGTATAGATCGGCGTCTTGGGCATCAGGTCCGCGATGAACTGGTTGCCGTTGACCGCATTGAATTCGTCCGCCTCCTGAAAATTCATGCCGAAGAAGCGCCCGGCCAGGCCATCCCAGAAGGGCGACCCGCCCGCTTCGTCGATGACACCGCGCAGTTCGGCCAGCACCTTGTCGCCGAAGCGGCTACGATGGGCGCGGATATAGAGATAGCGGCTGCGCGCGAGCAAAAGCCCCAGCCCCTCCGCCCGCTCACGCGGATGCAGGAACAGGCCGCCGACCTCCGCCGATCCTTCCAGATCGGTGGTCAGCGACAGCATCTGCGCGCGGAAGGTGCGGCCCAGTTCCCGGCTATGCTGGGTCAGCACGCCCAGACGATAGCTGTAGAAGGGCCAGCTTTGCCCCACGGTGGAAAAAATCTGGCACGTGCCGCGCACCTGCCCCGTTTCGACATTTTCCAGCACCATGACGATCAGCTCGTCTTCTATGCCGTCGCCTTCGCGCGCCAGTGCCTTTTCGGTGCGTTCCAGCTTGGCGGCCAGCGCGGTGCGATCAGGCGGCAGGTTGGTAAAGCCACCGCCGGTCAGCTTGGCCATTTCATAGAGCGTTTGCAGATCGTCCGCGCGCGCGATGCGCATGATGAAGCTCAAGCGGTCATCCCCTCTGTCTGATTATGTCCTGGTATGAATTGCCCCTGCGCGATGCGCCATAGCGCCAGCGCCGACAATCGTGCCCGTTCGGGCAGGCTGTCGGTCAGCAGAAATTCGGAATCGCTATGGATGCTGCCGCCGCGCACACCCATGGTATCGACCACCGGCACGCCGCAGGCCGCGATATTGTTGCCGTCGCACACGCCGCCGGTATCGCGCCAGCCGATGCTGAGGCCCAGGTCCGCGCCGCATTGGCGGACCAGCCCGAACAGCGCCTGCGCCTTGCCATCCATCGGTTTGGGCGGACGGCCGAAGCTGCCGTGCAGATGCAGGCTGACGTCATGGTCGCGCGCGACATTGGCCATGGCTCCGTCGATCAGGGCGCGAGCGGCGATCTCGTCCGCTGGCGTGCGAGGTCGGAAATTGACGCGCAGCACCGCATGGTCGGGCACGACATTATTGGGGCTGCCGCCGTCGATCTTCGCGGGATTACAGGAGAAGCCGGAGCCGCTGCCCGCCTTCAGCCGCAGCGCCAGGTCGGCGGCTGCCAGTAGCGCGTTGCGGCCATCATCGGGATTGCGGCCGGCATGGGCGCTGAGGCCGGTGACGATGATCGAAAAATTGCCGCTTCCGGCCCGTGCACCGGCAAGGGTGCCGTCCGGCAGGGCGGAGGGTTCGTAAGTGAAGGCGGCGAGCTTGTCGGCCGCTGCTGTCCTGAGCAGCGGGGCGGAGGAGGCGCTGCCCACTTCCTCGTCGCTGTTGATGATGACGTCGTAGCCGAGCGTCGCCACCGCCTCCGATTGCTCGATCGCGGCCAGTGCCGCCAGCATGACGGCGATCCCGCCCTTCATGTCGGCGACGCCGGGACCGTTCAATATGCCCGGTTCCAGCCAGCGCTGATCCTGAAAGGCATGATCGACGGGAAAGACCGTGTCCATATGGCCGGTCAGCAACAGCCGGATCGGGGCTTCGGGCCGGACCGTCAGGTGAAGATGCCGGCCATGGACGATCGGCTGGACGTGGCCGTCCGGCGTAACGCTGTCGACCGGGGCCGGATCGATCAGGCGCAGGTCGCCTGGCAGGATGGAGAAAGCGTCCGCCAGCATATCCGCCATGCGGGCAAGGCCGGCCAGATTGCGCGATCCGCTGTTGATCGCCGCCCAGGCCTGCGTCTGCGCCAGCATCGGCGCGGCGGCCGCGCGGTCGAGCAACCTTTGTTCCTGCGATGAAAAATCCCTCATCCGCTCTGGTCTATCAGAGCGCCGGGCCTCTCTCCACCCCCGCAATAAAATTGCGTGGCTTAGAAATCATAAGTCAGGGTCAGGCGGCTCAGCGTGTCGAGGTCGCGGGTCGTCAACAATGTCTCCGACTCATATTGGATATTATAGGAAAAGGCCGCTGAGAGCCGCGTGCTGACCTTTGTTTCGACCGAGGACAGGGCGTTGAGCGTGTAGACGTCGCTTTCAGCATAGCCGGACGCGGTCTGCTTGAACGTCACCGTCGGGGTGGCCCGCCAAGCCAGCGCCATAGACCCGCGAACGCCCAGTTTCGTTTCCCGGTCGCCGATCATATATTTGGCATGACGCACCGACGGACCGATATCGGCGGACAGATCGACCGGCTTGCTGACGATCAGCTTGTAACCGACGCCGACCGAAGCGGTGTAGCGTTCGTCATAGCCGATCGAGGTATCGCGCTCGAACTGGGCGAGGCCATAGGCGAAGCCGCGCGGGTCGAATTCGTAGCGCGGCTCATAGCCGGCGAAATAGCGTTCGCGCGAGGTGACGCCATTGGCGCGGCGATAATCGGCGGCGGCCGTCAGTTTGTGCGACCATTGCAGGCCGGCGCGGGTCGCCGTGGCCGATGCGCTGATGCCCAGTTCGCTGGTGGAACCGGTGGAGCGGAAGCCGCCGGCCTCGACACGGCCGGTCCATAGCTCGTTGAAGCGTGCTTCGCGAATCACCGTGTCATGCGTGGCCTTGGTCCGTTCCTTCCAGCTATTCACCATGCGCTGGATTTCGTCGGCCGATGCTGGATTGGTCTGCTTGGCGATCTTGGACACTGTGGCAATGTCGGTTTCATTGCCGTTGGCGATCGCCGCTTCCATCATCTCGCGCACGGCGGGCGGTAGCAGGGCCGATTCGGCTGCCTGCGCGGCGGCAGGCAGGGCAGCGATCAGTAACGACAAGGGTATTAGACGGGCATGCATAGGCCCGTCATAAACAAGCGACAGCAGATTTTAAGCCCCCAAAATGCTCATCCGGTCAGATAAGCGCCCGGAACTCCTGCAATATGTCGCGGTACAGCTTGCGCTTGAAGGGCACGATCAGGTCCGGCAGCGTGTCGGGCGCCGTCCAGCGCCATTCCCGAAACTCGGGATGTCTTGTCTGGATATTGACGTCGCTATCCTGGCCGATGAAGCGGGCCAGGAACCAGAACTGACGCTGGCCGCGATATTTGCCGCCCCACAGCTTGCCCACCAGTTCAGGCGGCAGATCATAGAAATGCTCGTCCTTGGCGGTGGCGATGATCTCGACCAGATCGCTGCGGATGCCGGTTTCTTCCTCCAGTTCGCGCAACGCGGCGGCCTTTGCCTCCTCGCCCTCGTCAATGCCGCCCTGTGGCATCTGCCAGGCTTCGACGACATTATCGAGCCGCTGGCCGACGAACACTTTGCCATCCATATTCACGAGCATGATGCCGACGCATGGCCGGTATCCCGTTTCCTGTTCGTTCGGCATGGAAGCCATGATTTCCCCAAAGACATAGTAGCGGCGGTTCCCTGTCCCCTGAAAGACCGCCGTCGCGCCGCACATCGGCGTGAATTGTAGAATAGGCACGGGGAGCCTTCGCGTCCATCTAGCGAATCGTCTGTCCTTCGTTTTGCGACGAAATGTTGCCGGCATATCGTAAAGCAAGATGCCCCAATGGCCGCTTGGAACCCCGTGCCACGGGGCGCATTGCCTGTTCCATGTCTCAACCCGTCCTGCTCTGGCTCCGCCAGGATCTTCGTCTGTCCGATCAGGCCGCCCTGGCCGCCGCCATCAGCGAAGGGCCGGTCATTCCCGTCTATGTGCTGGACGATGACAGTCCGCGCCAATGGGCGATGGGCGGTGCGGCGCGCTGGTGGCTGCACCATAGCCTGACCCGTCTGGACGAAAGCCTGCGGGACAAGGGATCGAGGCTGATCCTGCGGCGGGGCAAGAGCGCGGATATGTTGGCGGCGATCGCGCGGGAGGTGGGCGCGTCGCGGGTCCATGCGCTGCATCATTATGAACCCTGGTGGCGCAATGCGGAAAAAGCGGTGGCCAAGCTGCTGGACCTGTGTCTGCATGACGGCGCCCTGCTGTTGCCGCCGGGCGCGGTGCGGACGGGAACAGGTGGCATGTATCGCATCTATACGCCTTTCGCCCGCGCGGTGATGGCGCATATGCCGCCTTCGCCGCCGCATCCGGCGCCCGCGGATATTCCGGCGCCAGCGACGTGGCCGAAGAGCGAAGCGCTGGCGGACTGGTCGCTCCTGCCGGAAGAGCCGGACTGGGCGAAGGGCTTTGCCGACGACTGGACGCCGGGCGAGAAAGGCGCGCGGGCCAATGTGGCCAATTTCCTGGACGAGATTGGCGACTATCCCACCGCCCGTAATCTGCCGTCTGTTGAGGGGACGTCGCGCCTGTCCCCCCATCTCCACTTTGGCGAAGTGTCGCCTGCCCATGTCTGGCACCGGGTGGAAGGTTCAGGTCATGATGCAACTATATTCCTCAAGGAACTGATCTGGCGGGATTATGCCCATGTGCAGATTTGCGAACTGCCGACCTACGGATCGGCCAATGCGCGGTCGGATTTCGATCGGCTGAACTGGCGCGACCTGCGGGAGGCGGGCGCGGATTTCACCGCCTGGAAAACGGGTCGCACCGGCTATCCGATCGTCGATGCCGGCATGCGGCAACTTTGGGCCACGGGATGGATGCATAACCGAGTGCGCATGATTGCCGCCAGCTTCCTGATCAAGCATCTGCTGATCGACTGGCGACATGGCGCGCGCTGGTTCTGGGACACGCTGGTCGATGCCGATTATGCCAATAATAGCGTCAACTGGCAGTGGGTGGCGGGGAGCGGTGTCGACGCCAACCTCTTCACCCGCATCATGGCGCCGCTGACGCAATCGGAGAAATTCGACGCAGCCGGCTATATTCGGGAGTGGGTGCCCGAACTGACGGACCTGCCGGACGACGCCATTCACGATCCCGACGCGCATGATGTGCGGCCGTCCAGCTACCCGGCCAAGATCATCGGCCATCGCGAAGGGCGGGAACGCGCGCTGGAGGCCTATCGCCGCAGCAAGGGATGATTGCAGCCGCCGCCGGCTTGCGGCAGGATTGGCGTCATGAATGCAACCGACCCCCGGCGCGGCAGGCGCGCGCTATCCGTGCGACGGCCTCCTCGATCAGGTGCGCCACGACTATCGTCACGGCTTCTGGCGCCGCTTTTCCACCGGTTGCTGGATCGCATCGACCTGGGGTTGGAGCAGGGTTCGCTGGAAGCGGCGTTGCCGGACGGTACGCGCCGCCTGCTGGGCGGCCGGGCACCGGGACCGCAATGCGAGGTGGACCTGCAAAGCTGGCGCGCGCTGGTGCGACTGGCGGTCGGCGGATCGGCCGGCTGGTATCGTGCCTGGGCGGCGGGGGAGTGGAGCAGTCCCGATCCCGTGCCGCTCTTCGCCCTGTTCATGCACAACGCTGTTGCACTGGGACAGGTGGCGCGTCCCCGTGGGCCGGGACGCTGGATCGGCCGGGCGGCGCATTGGGCACGCCGCAACAGCCGCACCGGATCGCGCCACAACATCGCCTATCATTATGATCTGGGGAATGATTTCTACAGCCTGTGGCTAGATAGAAATATGTATTATTCCAGCGCTTTGTTCATTGATCCTGATGATCCATTGGAAGATTTTGAGGAGGCCCAAAGGCGCAAGGTCGATGTGATCCTCGACCGGCTGGATCTCCGCGACGGCGCTTCGCTGCTGGAAATCGGCTGCGGCTGGGGCGGGCTTGCGGAGCAGGCGATGGAGCGCGCCACCATCGTCTATAGCGGACTGACCCTGTCCAGCGAGCAGGCCGATTATGCCCGCGACCGGCTGGGATCGGGCGCGCAGATATTGCTGACCGATTATCGCGACGCGCAGGGTCAATATGATGCGATCGCCAGTGTCGAGATGGTGGAGGCCGTCGGACAGCGCTACTGGCCGGATTATGTCGCGGCGATCCATCGCCTGCTAAAGCCCGGCGGCAAGGCGGCAATCCAATATATATTGATCGACGATGCCGTCTTCGAATCCTACGCGCGCGGCGCGGATTTCATTCAGACCTATATCTTCCCCGGCGGCATGCTGATGTCGGAAAGCCGCTTTCGCATGCTGGCGCAGGAGGCCGGGCTGGAATGGTGCGATGGTCATCGTTTTGGCCTGGATTATGCCGAGACGCTGCGCCGTTGGCGGGTGAAGTTCGATCAGGCGATTGAGGAGGGCCAGCTACCCGCCAGTTTCGACCAGCATTTCGTGGCGTTATGGCGCTATTATCTGATGTATTGCGAAGGTGGCTTTCGCGGCGGCGGCATCGACGTTGCGCAAGTGACGCTGGCCAAGCCCGCCTGAGCCGTCAGCCTTCGACGCGCATCCGGTACCCGGTCGGCGCGTCCGACGTCACCAGATCAAGGATGGCCCGGCCGACCACGTCCGGTCCCTTCAGGCTTGCCGGATCTTCGCCGGGGAAGGCGCGGGCGCGCATCGCCGTGCGGGTCGCGCCGGGATCGACGATATGGGTACGGATGGCGGAGATATTCTTCACCTCCTCCCCATAGGCACCGACCAACGTCTCCAGCGCCGCCTTCGACGCACCATAGGCGCCCCAATAGGCGCGCGGTGCAGCCACGGAGGACGTCAGCGCCACGACCCGCGCATCGCCGCTCGCGCGCAGCATGAGGTCGAACGCGGCGATCAGCGCCTGCGGCGCGGCGATGTTGAGGGTGAGCAGGCGCGCGAATTCCTTGGCGTCGATCGACGGCACGGCCGCCAGCGATCCGAGCGTCGCGGCGTTGAGCACCAATATGTCGAGCGCCCGCCAGCGCCCGCCGATGGCCTGCGCCAGCCGGCCGATGCTTTCCCCATCGGTGAGGTCGAGCGGCGCGATCGTCGCACTGCCGCCAGCCTGGTGAATGCGGTCCTCCACGTCCTCCAGGCCGCCGCCGGTCCGGGCGGTCAGCACGACATGCGCCCCGGCAGCAGCCAGCACCTCCGCCGTGGCGGCACCGATGCCGCGGCTCGCGCCGGTGACGAGGGCCAGTTTGCCGGAAAGCGGTAGGTCGGACATGATTTTCCTGTCATTCCGGGCAGGGCCGGAATCGCTGGGATGGGTGAGGGAAGCGAAAAGGGCAGCCCCCTTGGAAAGGGCCGCCCTTATGACGTCAGACGACGCGCTCGGCCAGCAATTCCAACTGGTTGGTCGTTACCACATCGTCCTGATCGGTCAGGGTGGTGGGATAGTCGCCGGTGAAGCAGGCATCGCAATATTGCGGACGGATATCCGCGCGCTTCGCTTCGCCCAGCGCCTTGTACAGGCCGTCGATCGAGATGAAGGACAGGCTGTCGGCGTGGATGAAATCCTGCATCCCGCCCACATCGAGCTTGTGCGCCAGCAATTTGGTGCGTTCCGGCGTATCGACGCCATAAAAGCAGCTATGCTTGGTCGGCGGCGATGCGATGCGCATATGCACTTCGGCCGCGCCGGCTTCGCGCATCATCTGCACGATCTTGAGCGAGGTGGTGCCGCGCACGATCGAATCGTCGATCAGCACGATCTTCTTGCCTTCGATCAGCGCGCGGTTGGCGTTGTGCTTCAACTTTACGCCCAGATGGCGGACCTTGTCGCCCGGCTGGATGAAGGTACGGCCGATATAGTGCGAGCGGATGATGCCGAGTTCGAACGGAATGCCCGATTGCTGCGCGTAACCGATCGCCGCCGGGACGCCGCTGTCGGGCACCGGGATGACATAGTCGGCATCGACCGGATTTTCGATCGCCAACTGCGCGCCGATCGCCTTGCGGACCGAATAGACGCTGGAATTGTCGATGATCGAATCGGGTCGGCTGAAATAGACATGTTCGAAGATGCAGGGACGGGCATGCGTTTCACCGAAGGGGCGGTGCGAGCGGATATTGCCGTCATTGGTGACGATCACCAGTTCGCCCGGATCGATGGTGCGGACATAGTCGGCGCCGACCACATCCAGCGCCACCGTTTCCGACGCGAAGATGGTCGAATCGCCCAGCTTGCCCATGACCAGTGGCCGGATGCCCAGCGGGTCGCGGCAGGCGATCATACCTTCAGGCGTCATCACGATCAGTGAATAGGCGCCCTCGACCTGCTTGAGCGCATCGATGAACTTGTCGAGCAGCGTCCGATAGCTGGAGGTCGCCACCAGATGGATGATGACTTCCGTATCGGACGTCGACTGGAAGATGGAGCCGCGACGAATCAGTTCGCGACGTACCTTCATGGCGTTGGAGATATTGCCATTATGGGCAATAGCGAACCCGCCCGAGTTCAGCTCTGCATAGAGCGGCTGGACGTTGCGCAGAGAGGTCTCACCGGTGGTGGAATAGCGCACATGACCGCAGGCGGCATCGCCGGGCAGGCCACGAATCACCTCGTCCCGGTCGAAATTGCCCGCCACATGGCCCATCGCCCGGTGGGTATGGAAATCATGCCCGTCCCAACTGGTGATGCCTGCGGCTTCCTGCCCGCGATGTTGCAGGGCGTGAAGACCGAGCGCGACCATGGCAGACGCCGTGTCCGCACCGGAAACGCCGAAAATGCCACATTCCTCGCGCAACTTGTCGTCGTCGAAGGGGTTTGTCGTAAACATGGGTGTGAGCGGTTCCATAGCCGTTCCTGACAATCCCAAGATGCGACCGGGATTGCCTCTTGGTCGCGCATATAGGCGCTCCCACCCGGTTTGTCGCCCTCCTGTAACAAAAAAGCGTGGCGAGGCGAGGCAACGCTGCGTTTCCTGACTCGGAGCATCGGCAAAATGCCCTACTGGCGCTGGTCCGTCGGCCCGGCTACAGACGCAATCCTGATGCATCGTTTCGCCAATCCCGCCCGCTTCCTGAAGATCGCGCGTCCGCTGACGGGATGGCTGTTCTGGCCGGGCCTGCTGCTGTTGCTTTCGGGGGCCGCCGTCGGCCTGTTCGTGACGCCTGCCGATTATCTTCAGGGGCAGACGGTGCGGATACTCTATATACATGTGCCCGCCGCCTGGCTGGGCATGGGCGGCTGGAGCGGCATCGCGATCGCGGCGCTGATGCAACTGGTCTGGCGTCATCCACTGGCCGCCATCGCCGGCCGCGCCATTGCCGCGCCGGGCGCGCTTTTCACCGCCATCTGCCTCATGACCGGCTCGATATGGGGCCGGCCTACCTGGGGCACATGGTGGGAATGGGACGGGCGGATGACGTCGATGCTGGTCCTTTTCTTCCTCTATCTGGGCTATATCGCGCTCGCCAATGCCAGCGCGCGGCAGGGTCAGCAGGGCGGGGTCAGCAATGTCACGGCTATTTTCGGGTTGGTGGGCGCGGTCAATATCCCGATCATCAACCGGTCGGTGGTGTGGTGGAACAGCCTGCACCAGGGGCCGTCGATCACGCTGCGCGGGTCGAGCATCGACGGATCGTTGCTCTGGCCGCTGGGCTTCACATTATTGGGTTTCAGCCTGTTGTTCGGCGCGATCGTACTGATGCGGATGCGGGCGATACTGGCGCAAAATAAGGTCGAGGCGCGGATGCAGCGCTTGGCAAGAGGGTAGGATGATGAACCAATGGGCTTTCGTGATTGCCGCTTATGCGGTGACGCTGGCCGGTACCGCACTCGTCAGCCTGATGAGCTGGCGTGGCATGCGCAGTGCGGAGCGCCGGGCCGATCAATTGTCGGATCGCGGGTGAAGGCCGGATCATGAAGGCCAAGCATCAAAGGCTGATACTGGCGCTGGCGGCGCTGGTGGCGCTGGTCGGTGCCGGCTTGCTCGCGGCGTCCGCATTGAAGGACGAGGCGGCCTATTTCTATGCGCCGAACGACGTGAAGACCAAGGGGGTGGAACCTGGCAAGCCGATTCGTCTGGGCGGCATGGTGGTCAGGAATAGCCTGAAGCGGGCGGCCGACGGCGTGACCATCCATTTCGATGTCACCGACGGCAAGGCGACCGTGCCCGCCAGGTTCAGCGGCATCGCGCCCGACCTGTTCAAGGAAGGCGGTGGTGTCGTGGCGGAAGGAGCGTTCGACGCGAAAGGCATGTTCATCGCCACCAACCTGCTGGCCAAGCATGATGAACGCTACATGCCCCGTGAACTGGAAGGCATGACCTATAATGAGACGACGCATGAGATGAAGGCGGAGAAGTGACGATGGGTTTTTCTCCGCACCGTGATCCCGGCGAAGGCAGGGAACGCAATGCCTTCCTTTCTCCATGCCCGAAGAAAAGAGAGGCCAGCCTCCGCTGGCATGACGAATATATATCCGGGATGATCGGCGCATGATCGCGGAAACCGGCCTCGCCGCGCTGTGGCTCGCGGCTGCGCTGGCGCTGTTGCAACTTGTGCTGGCCTTTGCGGGCCTGAAGGGGAACAAGCCCGAACTGCTTAATGCGGTGCGACCGGCGGCGGTGGCGCAGGGCGTATTGACGGCGATCGCTTTTGCGGCGCTGGTCACCTTGTTCATGCGGTCCGACATGTCGGTGCTGCTGGTCGCCACCAACAGCCATTCGATGAAGCCCTGGCTCTACAAATTCGCGGGCACATGGGGCAATCATGAAGGGTCCATGTTGCTGTGGGTCACGGTCATGGGCGTGGCGGGCGCCGCCGTTGCCCTGTTCGAGCGAGCCTTGCAGCGCAACGCGCATATGGCGACGCTGGGCGGACAGGCCGCCATTTCGCTCGGCTTTTATGCGTTTCTGCTCTTTTCCTCCAATCCCTTCGCGCGCATCGCGGAGCCACCAGCGGACGGGCAGGGGCTTAATCCGCTGCTCCAGGACCCCGGCCTGGCCTTCCACCCGCCGACGCTCTATCTGGGCTATGTCGGCCTGTCGGTGGCCTTTTCCTTCGCCATTGGCGCGCTGCTGACGCGGCAGGTGGACGCGGCCTTTGCCCGCGCGATGCGGCCATGGGTGCTGGCGGCGTGGGTGCTGCTGACGCTCGGCATCACCGCCGGCAGCTATTGGGCCTATTATGAACTGGGCTGGGGCGGCTGGTGGTTCTGGGATCCGGTCGAGAATGCTTCGCTCATGCCGTGGCTGGCGGCGACCGCCTTGCTGCATAGCGTAACCGTGCTGGCGACCCGAGACGCGCTGAGGGCCTGGACGATCATGCTGGCGGTGGTCGCCTTCTCCATGTCGATGGTTGGCACCTTCCTGGTTCGGTCGGGCATTTTGACCAGCGTTCATGCCTTCGCCGTCGACCCTGAACGGGGCAGTTTCATTCTGGCGCTGCTGGCCCTGTATATCGGCGGGGCATTGGCGCTGTTCGGCTGGCGGATCGGGTCCGTGCGGGAAGGCGCGCCGTTCGAACTGGTCAGTCGCGAAACCATGCTGGTGGTCAACAACCTGCTGCTGACGGTCATATTGGGGCTGGTGCTGATCGGCACGCTCTACCCGCTGATGACCGAGGCCTTCGGCCATAAGGTTTCGGTGGGGGCACCCTATTTCGACCGGATTGCCGGGCCGATCGCGCTGGCACTGATGGTCGCGATGGCGGCCGGACCGCTCACGCGTTGGCGAAAGGATCAGGGGCGGGCGGTTGGAAAACGTTTGCTATTGCCGCTGGCCATAGCATTTTTGGTGTCCATCTCGCTGTCTCTTTTCGCCTGGGGTCGCATCGGCATCCTGCCATTTCTGGGCCTCGTCATTGCGGTCGCGGTCGGCGTTGCCAGTCTGGCGCCGCTGTGGAAGCGCAAGCTGTTGCGCACCCCGCTCTTCACTTATGGCATGGTGGTCGCGCATCTGGGCTGTGCCGTCAGCCTGGCCGGCATGGCCTGCGACTCGGCCTTTACGGTAGAGAAGCTGGTGGCGGCGCGGCCCGGCGATGTGATCCAGACGGCGGGCTGGTCGATCCGTTTCCGCCAGATTACGCCGATCGCCGGCGACAATTGGACCGCGTTGCAGGCCGACATGGATGCCAGTCGGGGCAGTTCTTCGGTGCGGATCCAGCCGCAGTCGCGCTTCTTTGCTTCCCCGCCTACCACGACGAGCGAAGCCGCGCTGCTGACCCGCTGGGACGGGCAGCTTTATGTGGTGCTGGGCGAAGAGGTCGAGGGCAGCCGTTGGCAGTTGCGCATCTGGTGGAAGCCGTTCGTGACCCTGATCTGGCTGGGCGGCATCATGATCGCGCTGGGCGGCGCGCTGGCGCTGATCGGCCGGGAGCGGCGCGGCTGGCTCCTGAAATGGCGAGCCCGCAACGCAAGGATGGAAGGGGGCGAGGCATGAGGACGCTGTTGATCTGGCTGCCGCTTGTCCTGTTCCTGGGCTTTGTCGGCCTGTTCGCGAGCGGCCTGTTCAAGCCCGACGACCGGGTCATCCATTCGCGGCTGGTGGGGCAACCGCTGCCAGCCTTCACCCTGCCGGCTGCGGCCAGCGACCGGCCGGCACTCGCAAGCGCGCAATTCGCGACCGGGAAGCCGCGCCTGCTGAACATCTTTGCGAGCTGGTGCGTACCCTGCGCGGCCGAAGCGCCGCAGTTGATGGCGCTCAAGCAAGCGGGCGTAGAGATCGACGCGATCGCCATTCGCGATGCCCGGCCCGATGTCGACGGCTTCCTCCAGCGTTATGGCAATCCCTATGCGCGGATCGGCCTCGACGCCCGCAGTGCGGTGCAGATGGCGCTTGGGTCGTCCGGTGTACCGGAAACCTTCGTGATCGATGGCAAGGGGCGCATCGCCTATCAGCATATCGGCGATATCCGCGCCGATGACGTGCCGATGATCCTCGACCGGCTGAAGGACGCGCGATGAAGCTGATCCTTGCTCTTTTATGCGCGCTGCTTGCGGTGCCCGCCACGGCGCAGACCGCCTTGCCGCCAGCGCCATGGGCCGACCGGCAGATCCCCGATGCGGCGCAGGAACGCAAGGCGAAAGCGCTGATGGAAACCATCCGTTGCCTCACCTGCCAGAGCCAGTCTATCGCCGATTCGGGCGCCAGCATGGCCGGCGACATGCGATCGCAGATCCGCGAGCGCATCATGGCCGGTGAACAACCCGAGGCGATTCGGAACTGGCTGATCGCCCGCTATGGCGACTGGGTCAGCTATGAGCCGACCGCCGCGCCGATCCTTTGGCCGCTCTGGGCAGCGCCGATCCTGCTGCTGGGGCTGGGCTTGTTGTTGCTGCGCGGACGGATCAAGCGGAGGACGCGCGCATGACTGGCTGGTTCCTTGCCTTCGCCCTGGCGGCGATCGCCTTCGTCGCGTTGCTGCTGATCGGGCGTATTCCGCGATCGACGCGGGAAATCAGCGCGGCCGCGCTGCTGCTGGGGCTGGCGGGCTATGCCTGGCAGGGCAATCCGGGGCTGGCCGGGGCGCCGCGCATAGCCAGGGAAACAGCGGGCGAGAAGTTCGACGAACATCTCGCGGAGCGCCGGCGCGGTCTGGCCGAGCGATTCGGCCCGGCGGCGCAGTGGATGATGCTGTCCGACGGGCTGGCGCGACAGGGCAAGACGAAGGAGGCGGCCAATGTGCTGTTGTCGGGACTGCGCGCCAAGCCGGACGACGCCAATTTGTGGCTGGGCCTGGGCAATGCGCTGATCGCCCATGCCGACGGCGTGGTGTCACCCGGTGCGGACTTTGCCTATCGCCGCGCGCTGGCGCTCGACCCGGAAGGGCCAGCGCCGCGCTACTTCTACGGCCTGGCGCTGGTCCGCAACGGGCAGTTGCAGGCTGCCCGCGACCTGTGGAAGCCCTTGGCGGACAGCGCGCCGGCCGGCAGTCAGGTGAAGGCGGAACTGGACGCCAGCATCGCACGGATCGACGCCATGCTGACCGCTGACGCACCGCCGGCCCAATGACGCAGTGCAGCGTTCGCATTGCGCGCTCACCGGAGCCGTGATAGGGCGCGGCGGTTTACAGGGGTCTTGCGGGCTATTCCGCCACTCGCCCCCTATTGGGTGTCGATACGAGCATGATCCTTCATGGCTGACCTCCTTCCCGTTACCGCTGCGGATTCCCATGAGGAAGAAGGCGGTCATGGACATGCACGGCAAAAGGCGACGGTAAAGCTGGTCGTGGGCGCAATCGGTATCGTCTTCGGCGATATCGGCACCAGCCCGCTCTATGCCTTTCGCGAAACCTTCCATGGGCATCATCACCTGACGCTGGACCCGGACCATATATTGGGCGTCATCAGCCTGATGTTCTGGTCGATGATGCTGGTGGTGACGCTGAAATATGTCAGCATCATCATGCGGGCCGATAACAAGGGCGAGGGCGGCAGCCTGGCGCTGCTGGCGTTGATCAACGGCCAGACCAAGACACAGCGCTGGTCGCGCGGCATCGTGCTGCTGGGGGTGTTCGCGACGGCGCTGTTCTACGGCGACTCGATGATTACGCCGGCCGTGTCGGTGCTGTCGGCGGTGGAGGGCCTGACCGTCTATAATCCGGCGCTGGCGCCCGCGATCCTGCCGATCGCGGTCATCATCCTGCTCGGCCTGTTCTGGATACAGGGTCTTGGGACGAACCGGGTCGCGGCATTCTTTGGCCCGATCATGCTGATCTATTTCATCACGATCGCGGCGCTGGGCGTGATCTCGATCATCAAGACGCCGGGCATCCTCTATGCCTTCAACCCCTATTGGGCGGTGATGTTCTTCGTCACCGACCCGTTGCCGGCATTTCTGGCGCTGGGTTCGGTGGTGCTGGCGGTGACGGGGGCCGAGGCGCTCTATGCCGATATGGGGCATTTCGGGCGCAATCCGATCCGTGTGTCCTGGCTTGCCTTCGTTCTGCCGGCGCTGATGCTGAACTATATGGGACAGGGCGCGCTGCTGTTCCGGGAAGGCGCGGCAGCGCTGCACAGCCCCTTCTACAACCTCGCCCCGCAATGGGGACAATTGCCGCTGATCGTGCTGGCGACGCTGGCTGCGATCATCGCGTCGCAGGCCGTGATATCGGGTGCTTTCTCCGTCACGCAGCAGGCGATCCAGCTTGGTTTCATGCCGCGCCTGCGGATCGAGCATACCAGCGCGTCGACCGCCGGGCAGATCTATATCCCCCTGATCAACTGGGGGCTGATGGTGATGGTCATCCTTCTGGTGCTGGTGTTCCAGACATCGTCCAACCTGACCGCCGCCTACGGCATTGCGGTTACGGGCGCGATGTTCATCGACAATGTGCTGCTGACGGTCGTGCTGTACCGCCTGTGGCACTGGAAATGGTATTATGCCGCCCCTGTGCTCACCATATTCTATCTGGTCGATGGCGCCTATCTGGCGGCCAACCTGACCAAGGTGCCGGATGGCGGCTGGTTCCCGCTGCTGATCGGCTTCATCATCTTCACGTTGCTGACCACCTGGTCGCGCGGGCGCCGGCTGGTGCAGGATCGACTGCGCGAGGCCGCCATGCCGATCCCGGTGTTCGTGGCGTCCGCCGCCAACAGCGCGGTGCGCGTGCCGGGCACGGCCGTGTTCATGACCTCCACGCCTGACGGTGTTCCCCATGCGCTGCTTCACAATCTGAAGCATAACAAGGTGCTGCATGAGCGGGTCATCCTGCTGACGGTCAAGATCAAGAATGTGCCGTTTGTCGAGGATGACGGGCGGTGCAAGCTGGAGGATCTGGGGCGAGGCTTCTTCCGCATGGTGCTGCAATATGGCTTCATGCAGGAACCGGACGTGCCGGCCGCGCTCAAGAATGTGACCGGCTGTGGTCAGGCGTTCAAGATGATGGACACCAGCTTCTTCCTCGCGCGCCAGACGCTGCTCCCGTCGGCCAAGCCGGGGATGCCGCTGTGGCGGGAGAAGATCTTCGCCTGGATGCTGCGCAACGCGGAAAGCGCGATGGAGTTTTTCCGCCTGCCCACCAACCGGGTGGTGGAACTGGGCAGTCAGGTCGAAATCTGACGCTTGCCGACAGAGCAGCAAAAAAGGGCGCGGACCTTGCGGTGCGCGCCCTTCTTAATTGCACCGATGCCGTGATCAGGCGGCGTCGCGGTCCTTGTTGATGTCGATAAGCTGACCGCCGTTGACGGCGATCTTCTTGGGCTTCATCGCTTCGGGCACTTCGCGGACCAGTTCGATGGTCAGCAGGCCATCGGCAAGGTCGGCCTTTTCGACGCGGACGAAATCGGCGAGTTCGAAACGGCGCTCGAAACTGCGGTTGGCGATGCCGACATGGAGGAATTTGGACCGATCCGCCGACGGAGCGTCATCCTTGCGCCCGATGACCTGGAGCAGGTTCTGCTGGGCGGTGATGTCGATTTCCTCCGGCCGGAAGCCGGCGACGGCCAGCGTCACGCGATAACGGTCTTCCGACAGGCGTTCGATGTTGAAGGGCGGATAATTGTCGCCCTGCGCCAGACGGGCGTTGTTTTCGATCAGGTCGAACAGACGATCGAAGCCGACGGTGGAGCGGCGATAGGGGGTGAGGTCGAAACCACGCATTGTCATAATCTCCCAAAGAGCAAAATGAACAGGCCGGACCCGGTAGTGGCATCCGGCGATGATAGGTCCGGCCCCATGCGGCGGCTGGACGAGCATGGATATGGTCGCGTCGCAGGCAGTTTCAAGAGCGGTCGCGATGTTGGAAAATGCCAGCTTAACTTCGCATATTTCCCGCAGGTCTCGACGTTAAGTTGCGCGTTCCCGATCCTATCGAAAAGTCGTCACCTTTTTACAGGGCGGCACAGGAACAGTCATAAAGATGCAAGAAAAGAGCGGGATAGGACAGGATAAATAAAAAGCACCCGGATCATGTTTTCATGATCCGGGTGCTTAATGGACGATTGCTCGTCTCCCCCTTGGCCTGCCTCGACCGCTTCTCAGCCCCCTAAGCTCGAAGCGGGATGCAGTATCCCTGAACCACGGCCTTTTACCTGTGCTTCCGAAGCCTTGCTATGACTGGAGCAGGCCGCTGTCACTTGCAAAATCGGGCCACTGTGATTTTCGGTCCGGCCCTGTGGCGGCGATGCAACAATCGGGCAATGCTTGCCGTTATGCCGGCTGATCCCTAGACCCGGCCTTAAACCATCATCGAAGGGCCGTCCGCGCCACATGATTCTATCCCGTTACGAACGCATGATCGCCAAGCGCTACCTGCTGCCGGGCAAGGGCGAGGGGTTCATCTTCCTCGTTGCCGGCATCAGCCTGGTCGCGGTCATGCTGGGTGTCGCCGCGCTCATCATCGTCATGAGCGTCATGAACGGCTTTCGCGCCGAGCTGTTCGACAAGATCGTCGGCCTGAACGGCCATGCCGTGGTGCAGGGCTATGGCGGGCGACTGCCCGACTGGCAGTCGATCCTGAAGGAGGCCAAGGCCACGCCGGGCGTCACCAGCGCCACGCCGATGATCGACCAGCCGCTGCTCGCGACCTTCGACGGGCGGGTGGAGGCGATTTTGGTGCGCGGCATGACCGTGCCTGATATCCGCAGCAACAAGACGTTGAAGAGCAAGATACTGGCCGGCAATATGAACAATCTGGTCGCCAATGGCGGCAAGATCGGCGTCGGGTCGCGGCTGGCGGAAAATCTGGGTATCCAACTGGGCGACAGCCTGACCATCATCAATCCCGCCGGCCGCTCCACGCCGTTCGGCACGGTGCCGCGGCAGGTTGCCTATCAGGTCGCCGCCATCTTCGAGGTCGGCGTCTACGACTATGACAAGGCGATGGTCGTGATGCCGATGGAGGATGCGCAGACATTGCTGTTGCTGGGCGACAAGGTCGGCATGATCGAGATCGAGACGGTCGATGCCGACAAGGTGGGCCAGATATTGGAACCGCTGGCCGGCAAGGTCGCAGGCCGGGCCGTCGTGACCGACTGGCGGCAGATGAACGCATCGCTGTTCGAGGCGCTGGCGGTGGAGCGGGTGGCGATGTTCGTCGTCCTGTCCATCATCGTGCTGGTGGCGGTGTTCAACATCCTGTCCTCGCTCATCATGCTGGTGCGCGCCAAGACGCGGGACATCGCGATCCTGCGGACGATGGGCGCGAGCCGGGTCGGGTTGGTGAAGATTTTCATGACGGTCGGCGTGACGATCGGTACGCTGGGCATGGTGACCGGCATGATCGTCGGTTTCACCTTCCTTTTTTTCCGCCAGAGTGTCGTGAATTTCGTCCAGTTGGTGACCGGGCAGAATTTGTGGGATCCCACTATCCGCTTCCTGACCGAGCTGCCGTCCAAACCTGACCCGGTCGAAATCGTCACCATTTGCAGCATGGCGCTGGTGTTCAGCTTCCTTGCCACGCTGTATCCGGCCTTCAAGGCCGCCAACACCGATCCCGTGCAGGTGCTGCGCTATGAATGATATCCTCAAGGTCACGGGCCTCGCCCGCAGCTTCAAGCAGGGCGGCGTCACCATCGACGTATTGCGTGGCGTGGACCTGAACGTCGGGCCGGGCGAGATCGTGGCCCTGCTGGGGCCTTCGGGTTCGGGCAAGTCCACCCTGTTGCAGGCGGTCGGCCTGCTGGAGGGCGGGTTCGACGGGTCGATTCGCATCGCCGGCGAGGAAGCGGCGAAGCTGGACAATGACGGGCGTACCCGCCTGCGCCGTGATGCGCTGGGCTTCGTCTATCAGTTCCATCATCTGTTGCCCGATTTCAACGCGACCGAAAATGTGATCCTGCCGCAGGTAATCCGCGACGCGGAGATGCCGGCGGCCAAGGCGCGGGCGGAGTCGCTGCTGACGTCATTGGGGCTGGGCCATCGGCTGGACCATCGGCCGAGCCAGTTGTCGGGCGGGGAGCAGCAGCGCGTGGCCGTGGCGCGAGCGCTGGCCAATCGGCCGGCGCTGGTGCTGGCGGACGAGCCGACCGGCAATCTGGACGAGCGGACCGCGGACGTAGTGCTGGCCGAGTTCCTGCGGTTGGTGCGCGAGGAAGGATCGGCTGCGCTGGTCGCGACTCATAATGAACGGCTGGCGCAGAAAATGGACCGGGTCGTCCGGCTGCATGAAGGGGTGCTGGAGAGCGCCTAGAGCATCGTGCGGAAAAGTGGGAACCGGTTTTTCGCTCAAAAGGATGCGAAAACAAAGAACCAGAGCCCGCGACCTGCGTCGGATTTGACGCAGCGCGCTCTAGGCTGCGGCCGAGGCACCATCGCGGACGGTGGCGACCAGCACGCGATCGCGCCCTTCCGCCTTGGCGCGGAGCAAGGCGGCGTCGGCGGTCTGGAGCAGGCGGTCGGCGCGTCCGTGATCGGGGAAGGTCGCCAGGCCGAAGCTGGCGGTGATCGCCCCCAGTTCCCGGCCGCGATGTTCGATCCGCAAATCCTGAATGCGGCGCTGTATCTGGATGGCGCGGCCGAGCGCCTGATCGAGGCTGAACCCCGGCATCAGGATAACGAATTCCTCGCCACCCAGACGGAAGGCGTGGCCATTTTCCCGTAGCGTATCGGCCAGCACGGTGCCGACCGCGCGCAGCACGGCATCGCCGGCATCATGGCCGAAACTGTCGTTGAACCGCTTGAAATGGTCGATGTCGACCATCAGGCAAGAAAGCGGCGAATGGTTGCGTTCGGCTTCGCTGACCAGCGTCTGGTTCAATATGTCGAACTGGCGGCGATTGGGCAGGCCGGTCAGCGCGTCGGCCATGGCCATGTCGCGCAGTACGTCGCGCAGGCGCAGGTTGGCGAGGGCCAGTCCGATATTTTCGGCCAGCATCTCCAGATATTGGCCGGTTCGTTCCAGATTGTTGGCGCTGGCCTGCGCCGGCTCTTCATAATAGAGCAGGCCGATGCTCTCGCCCTGCGCCGCGAGGGGAATGCAGATGGTGCTGACCGAGCCGGTGCCGCCCAGATGATCGCAGGGAATGTCGACCATGTCACCGATCGGTCGATGGGTCTGGCCCCGGCGCAGCGCCCAGCAGGCCGAGGGCGGAAATTCCGTGCGCGACCAGGCCGGTGAGAGCCAGTCGCAGGCCTGGGTCATCGCGTTGCGGCGATTGTCGTGGATATAGAGGCGACCGGGAAAATCGGGTGCAATTTCGGGAGCGAAGCGGCGGACGACCTCCACCAGGTCGGACACGCTGTCGCAGCCCTGCAAGCGCTGGGTGAGGCGGGACAGAAGATCGCGCATGGTGCGGTCGGTATCGCGCTCCTGCTCCAGCCGCTGCCGCTCCAGTCCGTTTTCGCGGAAGACGCGGATCGCCTGCGCCATGTCGCCAATCTCGTCGACATGGGCGCTATCGGGCGGGATCGCATCCCAGTCCTGCGCGGCGAGGCGGGTGACGACGTCGCTGAGGCGCACGACCGGATGCAGGATACGCTGCTTCAGCACGAAATAGAGGACGCACAGGAACAGCAGGGCGGTGATGCCGAGCATGACTTCCGACATGGTGCGCCATTGGCGGGCGGTGTCGGTTGCGCGGGTCACGACATGGTCGGTGCGCTGGTCCAGCATATATTGGAATTTGCCCACCTGCGCGGCGACGCGGTCCAGCTCGCGGCCATATTCGTCGCCGAACAGGATCGTGCGCCCGGTCTTGTCGTCGCCCGATTGTGCGGCGCGCAGAGCGGCGTCCTGTTCATCGGCCAGCGCGTCGGACCAGTGGAGGGCCTGCCCCAGCGCGGTCAGTTCAGCTTCATTGGCGCCGGCGTCGCGCAGATGGGCGATGCGCTGTTCAACCGAACGCAGCGCCTCCTTTTCGCGGCGATAGGCGATCAGATGGCTGGGATCGCCGCTGATGACGAAGCCGCGCGCCTGTTCGGTGAGGCGATAGACATCCTCCTCCAGCGTGGCGGTGGCCTGATCGAAGGTGGCGCGCTGGGCGACGGCGGCGCGCTCCTGCTCTTCCGCGCCGGATGCCATCAACATCGTGGCCCCCGAGGCGAGGGTCAGGGCGACGGTGGCCCCATAGGCCCAGTTGGTAATGGTGGACAGACGCATGATGCGGGCGAGCCTAATGCGGACAAGTTGGCATTGGGTTAAGGATATCGACCGTCGGGGATGTTGGCCGACCGCTTTACCCACAGATTTCGTCGTGCGGGGGGTGGGCCGAATCGCGCGGCATCCCTAGATTGGGCGGATGCCTCATGCTCCTTTCGTTCCGCTGCGCGTTTTTTCCTCCTTCACCATGCTGGAAGGGGCGATCGATCCCAAGAAGATCGCCAAGCAGGCCAAGGCTTTGGGCTTCCCGGCCGCCGCGATAACGGACCGGAACGGACTGTATGGCTCCATGGCCTTTTCCGATGGATGCAAGGATGAGGGCGTGCAGCCGATCATCGGCGCGATGCTGGGGATATTGCGGCCGGGGCGGCCCGCCAACGCGCCGCCGGTGCATGACTGGATCGCGCTCTATGCGCAGAATGCGGGCGGATACGACAATATCTGTGCGCTCGTGTCGATGGCGCATCTGGACCGGCCGGTCGAGGAAGTGCCGCATGTGACGATCGAGGCACTGGAGGGACGGACCGACGGCGTCATCGCGCTGACGGCGGGGGGCGAGGGTGCGCTGGCGCGGTTGTTTGCGGAGGATCAGCCCGACGCGGCGGTCGCCTATGTCGAGCGGCTGGAGGCGCTGTTCCCGGACCGGCTTTATGTGGAAATCTGCAGGCGGCTGGACCCGGTAGAGGGGAAGGCCGAGCCGCAACTGCTCGACCTGGCCTATGATCGCGGGCTGCCGCTGGTGGCGACCAACCCGACCTGCTTTGCAGAGCCGCATTTCCACGAGGCGCATGACGTGATGCTGTGTATCGCCGACAGCGCCTATGTCGAGACGCCCGATCGTCGCACCAGTTCGCCCGATGCGTGGATGAAGCCGGTGGGCGAAATGAAGCGGCTGTTCGAGGATCTGCCAGAAGCGCTGGCCAACACGCTGGTCGTCGCGCAGCGCTGCGCCATTGCCGCGCCCAAGCGCAAGCCGATCCTGCCGAGCCTGGCCGGCGATATCGAGGGCGAGGCGACGATGCTGCGCGATCAGGCGACGGTCGGGCTGGAGGCGCGGCTGGCCAAGGCGGGGATCATCGGGGAAGAGGTGCGCAAGCCCTATTTCGACCGGCTGAAGTTCGAGACGGACATCATCATCCAGATGGGCTTTCCCGGCTACTTCCTGATCGTGGCCGACTTCATCAAATGGGCGAAGGATCATGATATTCCGGTGGGTCCGGGGCGTGGATCGGGCGCGGGGTCGCTGGTCGCATGGGCGTTGACGATTACGGACCTTGATCCATTGCAGCTTGGATTGCTGTTCGAGCGCTTCCTGAACCCGGAACGTGTGTCGATGCCCGATTTCGACATCGATTTCTGCGAAACGCGGCGGGGCGAGGTGATCCGGTACGTCCAGAATAAATATGGCGCGGACCATGTGGCGCAGATCATCACATTCGGTAAGCTGAAGGCCCGCGCGGTGTTGAAGGACACAGGCCGCGTGCTCCAGATGAGCTATGGGCAGGTGGACCGGCTCGCCAAGCTGGTGCCCAATCATCCGACCGATCCGTGGACGCTGGAACGATCGCTGAACGGGGTGGCCGAGTTTCGCGCGGAATATGACAATGACAATCAGGTCCGCCGGCTGATCGATTATGCGATGAAACTGGAGGGCTTCCCGCGCCATAGTTCCACGCACGCGGCGGGGGTGGTGATCGGCGACCGGCCGTTGCAGCAACTGGTGCCGCTCTATCGCGATCCGCGATCGGACATGCCGGTGACGCAGTTCGACATGAAATATGTCGAAGGCGCCGGATTGGTGAAGTTCGACTTTCTGGGTCTGAAGACCCTGTCCGTGTTGCAGAAAGCGGTGCAGTTACTGGCCGGGCGCGGTGTGCATGTCGATCTCGACACGCTGGCCTGGGATGATGAGGCGGTGTACGAACTGCTTCAGCGCGGCGACACGGTGGGCGTGTTCCAGCTTGAATCGGAAGGCATGCGCAAGACGCTGGCCGCGGTT
The DNA here is from genome assembly GCF_001421665.1 of Sphingobium sp. Leaf26. Lineage (GTDB taxonomy): Bacteria > Pseudomonadota > Alphaproteobacteria > Sphingomonadales > Sphingomonadaceae > Sphingobium. Next base: position 6,890 of record NZ_LMKV01000033.1, on the reverse strand, counting down.
CGCCCGACCAATTTCGGCGACATCATCGCGCTGGTGTCGCTCTATCGCCCCGGCCCGATGGACAATATCCCGATGTTCGGGCGTCGTAAGAACGGGCAGGAAGAGATTGAATATCCGCATATTTTGCTGAAGCCGATCCTGGAAGAGACGTACGGCATCTTCGTCTATCAGGAACAGGTGATGCAGGCGGCGCAGATCCTTGCGGGCTACAGCCTTGGTGACGCCGATCTTCTGCGCCGGGCCATGGGCAAGAAGGTGAAGGCGGAGATGGACGCGCAGCGTTCCCGCTTCGTAGAGGGCTGCGCGCGCAGCGACATCAAGCCGGCCAAGGCGAACGAACTGTTCGACTTGATCGACAAATTCGCGGGCTATGGTTTCAACAAATCACACGCGGCGGCGTATGCGCTGCTCGCCTATCAGACGGCGTGGTTGAAAGCGCATTATCCGGCGGAATTCTACGCCGGGTCGATGGCCTTCGACATCCATCTGACCGAAAAGCTGACCGTGTTCGTGGACGATATGCGGCGCATGGGGCTGGGCTGTCTGGCGCCCGACCTCAACCGCAGCGAGGCGGACTTTACCGTCGAGGCGCTGCCTTATGAAGGCGAGGACAAGCGGCTGGGCTTTGCCGTGCGCTATGCGCTGGGCGGGCTGAAGGGCGTAGGCGAGAAGGCGATGGAGCAGCTTGTCGAGGAACGCGACAAGGGCGGTGCGTTTAAGTCGCTGGACGACTTTGCCGACCGGATCGAGCCGCGGATGCTTAATCGGCGGCAACTGGAAAGTCTGGCGGCGGCGGGGGCGTTTGACGGCATCCATGCCGATCGCGCGGGCGTCCATGCGGCGGCGGAAACGATCCTGTCAGTGGCTTCCAGCAATGCGCAGGCGCGAGAAAGCGGGCAGGGCGGCCTGTTCGGCGACGCTGAGACGCCACATGCCGATGTGCGCATTCCGCCGCATCAGGCCTGGACCGTGGCGGATCGCATGGCGCAGGAAAAGGAGGCGTTCGGCTTCTATTTTTCCGCCCACCCGGTCGATCGCTACAAGCATCTGGCCGATGCGCGCGGCGCAAAAAGCTATGGCATGGTGTGCCAGTCGCCCATGCCCGCGCCCAATGCCGAAGGGCGGTCGATGACGATCATGGCCGCGATGGTCGAGGATGTGCGCTGGCGCGAGACGAAGCGCGGGGCGCGTTATGCCAACGCCACCTTCTCCGACCAGAGCGGGCAGTTTCAGGCCAGCTGCTTCGACGAAGAAGCGTGCAAGGCGATCGAGGAATTGTCGAAGGACGGCGATTGTGCGCTGCTGATCGTGGAACTGGATCGGCTGCCGGGCGAGGAAACGCCGCGCGTCACGGTGCGCGGAGCCGAGCCGTTTCGCGCGATCGCGAGCGCGTCACGCATGGCACTGACGGTCGATATCGACACGGTGCAGGCGGTCGAGGCGCTGGCGAAGCTGCTGGCGGGCGCCGGTGGCGGGCGCAGCGAGGTGTTCTTGCGGGCGCCGGTGGGCGACGGACGGGCGGCGCGGCTGTTCCTGGGCGATCAATATAGTCTGGGCGCGGATCAGGTGGATGCGATCGCGACGATCAGGGGGCTGAGCGTGCACAGCTTCGCGCGGATGGATGTGAAGGCTGACGGGTACAAGACGCGGACGCGACGGTCGGGCATGCGGTTGGTGGGGTGATGGACGAGCCGCGAAAGGGCTGGGCCTATTGCAGACGATCCCGCGCGGTGTCGCACGACGCCGGGCCGGTGGAAGCGCCGGCTTTTCGGTCCGATAACGACCTGCATCAATGGCGTTACGAATGGGGTTGGATGGCGGCGGCAGGATCGGCGACGATCACAGCCTTCGCAGCATGGGACGTGTCGCTCCATTTCTGGCCGTTGCTTCCGGTGCCGGTGATCGGCGTGTTTCTGTTATCTCGATGGCACGCGCGGAACTATCGACGTCGGGGCAAGCGTTTCAGCCATTATGAGGACGATCGTCTGAGCCGTTAGTTTGGTTTTGCGCATTGCGGAGTTTCGCTGCTCATGTCACCTACAAGCAATGATCGACATTTCCTATACCATCGTTATTTGCTGCCTTGCTGCGTCAGTGTTGGCCATTCGATTTTTGCCTAATGATCCATTATTTTTTCGAATTATACCGCTGATGCTTATCGTTCCCGCAATATATTTCGGATTCAATAGATTTGAAATTCATTTGCCTAAATATGTAAACTTTGCTGCTTCCATGTTGGCAGCATCTGTTTTGATTGTTGACGGTTTTCTAAAATTTAATAGCAGTCGCTCTTCAAAAAGAGATGGATAGCTATTCCACAATGTAGACCTTTCAACTGATCGATTTTCTCTCAAAACAACCGCATCTGCGTGCCGTCGGGTGGGCGGAACAGATCTGTGCGCAGGGTCAGGCGGTCGGCACCCATCCCGGCGCGTTTGCGGGCCTTGAGGAAGCGGGTGCGGATGAGGTCGGCCCAGACGCCCTGACCGCGCATGCGGGTGCCGAAATTCGGATCATTGTCCCGCCCGCCGCGCAGGTCGCGGATGATGGCCATCACCTTGCCGGCGCGATCGGGATAATGGGCCTCCAGCCAGGCGCGGAAGAGCGGGGCGACCTCGTGCGGCAGGCGGACGGGGATATAGGTGACTTCGCGGGCGCCCGCCTGCGCGACGCGGGCCACCAGCGCTTCGATCTCATGGTCGGTGATGGCGGGGATGATGGGAGATATGCTGGCGGTGACGGGCACGCCGGCCTCGGCCAGTTTGCGGATGGCCTCCACCCGGCGGAGCGGATGCGGCGCGCGGGGTTCCAGCGTGCGGGCGACAGCGGGGTCGAGGCTGGTGACGGAGAGGACGACGGCGACCAGCCGGTCCCGCGCCAGATCGGCCAGCAGGTCGATGTCGTGCAGGATGCGGTCGGACTTGGTGGTGATGTAGGTCGGATGGCGGGTTTCGACCATGATCTCCAATATGGAGCGGGTGATGCCCCAGTCCTTTTCGATCGGCTGATAGGGATCGGTGTTGGTGCCCATGGCGATCGGGGCGACGACATAGGCTTTCTTCGACAGTTCGGCGCGGAGCAGTTTCGCGGCGTCGGGCTTGGCGAAGAGCTTCGTTTCGAAATCGAGGCCGGGCGAGAGGTCGTGATAGGCATGGGAGGGCCGGGCGAAGCAGTAGATGCAGCCATGTTCGCAACCCCGATAGGCGTTGATCGACTGGCTGAAGCCGATGTCGGGGCTGGCGTTGCGGGTGAGGATGGTGCGGGGATGTTCGACCGTGACTTGCGTCCGGGTACGGGCGACGGGGCCGTCAATGTCCGTGATCGCGTCGAGCCAGTCACCGTCCGCTTCGCGTCGGGGCAGGTTGAAGCGGCGGCTGTCACCGTTGAGTGTTGCGCCCCTGCCTTTCTCGATAGCCATGGGACATGAGAACATATTGGGAACAAGATGTCAAAGTGAGACAGCGAGTTAGACACATGAATCGCCATGTCATTTTCATTAGTTAGCTAACTAATGTAATCATGTCAGTATTTTTTAAGCATTCTTCGATCCGCCATTTCGACGTCTCTTGACGGCTGCTCAGGACGAGCGGCGGTGGAAGCGTTCCGTCCTAACGCTCGGTCAGGCGGGGCATGAGTTCCACGAAATTGCAGGGGCGGAAGCGGCTGTCCAACTGGGTGACGAGGATGCCGTCCCAGGCGTCCTTCACCGCGCCGGTGGAGCCGGGCAGCGCGAAGATATAGGTGCCGCGCGCGACGCAGGCGGTGGCGCGGGACTGGATGGTGGAGGTGCCGATGCTCTGATAGCTGAGCCAGCGGAACAGTTCGCCGAAACCGGGGATTTCCTTGTCCTGCACCTGGGCCAGCGCTTCGGGCGTGACGTCGCGGCCGGTGACGCCCGTGCCACCAGTGGTCAGGATGACGTCGATTTCGGGGTCGTCGATCCAGGCGTGGAGGCGCGCGACGATGGCGGAGCGGTCGTCGCGCTCGATATAGCGGGCGGCGAGGATATGGCCGGCACCCTCCAGCCGCTCGACCAGCGCGTCGCCGGAGCGATCCTCGGCCAGGCCGCGCGTGTCGGAGACGGTGAGGACGGCGATGCGAACCGGGATGAAAGCCCGGCTCTGGTCAATCGGCATCAGTCCGATCCGCCGCCCATATCGGCGCGGCCGTCAGCCTTGCTGAGGCGAACCAGCTTCACGCCCTTGGCATTGGGGAAGGTCGGCCACAGGCCCTGCGCCATGCCGGTCAGGCAATCGGCGCTGCCCTTCGCCTGGATCTGGTACATCCAGTAATTGCGCATGACGATGTTCACATAGGCGCGGGTTTCATAATAGGGCAGCGATTCCATGAAGAGCAGCGGATCGCCCTTGTCATGGACCTGCGTGTTCCAGCGGCCGACCGGGAGCGGCCCGGCGTTATAGGCGGCCATCACCTTGGGCAGCAGGCCGCCGGTGGCGCTCATGTCGCGCAGGGTTTCCAGGTACCGCTGGCCGTATTCCATGTTGGTCGACGGCACGAACAGTTGCGATGCCGAGGCCAGGCCCATGTCGCCGCCTGTGCCGGGCATCACCTGCATCAGGCCGCGCGCACCCGCGCTGCTGACGACATCGGAGCGGAAGCCCGATTCCTGAAGCGTGTGGGCGTAGATGAGCGAGGGATCGACGCGCCAGCCGCCATCGGGACGCCAGTCCGGCGCGGGGAAGCGGGCGAAGCTGTCGGGCTGCTTGCCGGCCGGGCCGTTATGGGCGAGCCAGAGCTGGGTGGCGGGCAGGTTGAGCGCGCTGGCGAGGCGCAGCAGCGCATCATATTGATCGCTGCCGCCGATCCTGGCCTGATAGCGGATGAGTTCATCGGCCTTGGCGTTGTCGCCGATCGCGGACAGGGCAATGGCGGCGCGGGCATTGGGGCTGTTCTTGAGCTTCTGCCATTCCAGCGCGCCGAAACGGCTGCCGACCGGCGCGCCGCCGAGCGGCAGGCCGAGCGATTCGCGGGCGAGCAGGCCGTAGAAGGTTTCGTCCGAGCGGGCGGCCTGCTTGAGATAAGCGGCGACCTTTTCCGCTTCGCCGCAGACCATGTACGCGCGCGAGGCCCAATAGGCGCCGGCCGAGCGCATGTCGGCATCCCCGGCGAGGCCGGCGACATTGGCGAAGGCGGGGGCGGCGGTGCGGCAGTCATTCTGGCGCCATGCGGCGAGGCCGGTGGTCCAGTGCGCCTGCACGGTCCAGTCGCCGCCGGTGCGGGTTTCCAGCGCGCGGGCGGCCATGCGGCGGGCGTTGGTGTCGTCATTTTCGATATAATAGGCCCAGGCGACGCGCTGGCGCACTTCGGTCAGGCCTTCATTGGTGAGGCCCGCCTCGCCGGTGCCGAGCAGCCCTTCGGCGCCGATCGGGTCGTCATTCTTGACATAGGTCTGGATCTGGCCGGCGAGCGCCTGTGCGGCGACATCGGTCTTCACGGCGGCGACATATTGACGGCGGGGGGCTGCACCCAGCCAGACCATCTTCTGGATCTGCGGCAGGGCGGGGAGGATGGTGGCGCCCCGGCGTTGCGCCAGACGGGAAAGCTGGTCGGCCTTGGGCAGCCAGGCGGCCTTGTTGATGAGGTCGAGCAGGTCGAACAGTTCGACGCGCGGCGACCCCTTGGCCAGAAAAAGTTCGGACAGCGCCAGCGGGCGGACGGCATCCTGGCTGTCGAGCGCGGCGATCATTGCCCTGGCATCGACCCATTGCTGGGCGGCGATGGCGGAGAAGATGGCGCGGTAGCGTGCCTTGTCGCCGTCGCTCAGTTGCAGCGGGGAGGCTTCGGTGGAGAGGGTGGTCGGCAGGACCGGAGTGGTTTCGGCCCTGGCAGGCAGTGCGGCGGTGAGGCCCATTGCGATGAGGGCAAGACGGGAGATTTGGGTCGCGGCGCGAATCACGGACGGGCTTCCTCGATCAGGCTTTGCAAAGTGCGCCAGCATTCCGCCTTGGCCGCAGGCTGGGTCAGCAGCAGCCGGGGGTGAAATGTGGCGATGGCGGGCACATTGCCGCCATCATGGTTAAAGTCGCGTAAACCGCTGGCGGCGGCCTGCGCGTGTGGGCCGTCGCTGGTCGGAAGCAGCGCACGGATCGTCCGGTCGCCCAGCAGCAGCAGGCGGCGCGGCTGGGCCAGCGCGACATGGGTGCGCATGCGATCGGCGGCGGTGGCGAGGTCCGACGCTTCCACCATGCCGCCGGGCGGGCGGGCGGTGAAGAGCGAAGCGAGATGGATGGCGTCCCGATCAAGGCCGATGGCCCTGAGCATGGCGTCGAACAACAGGCCGGCGCGATCGGCGAGCAGGCGGCCTTCGGACAGATCGGCAGGGTCCGGCAGGTCGGTGACGACCATCAGCGCGGCCTGCGCCTTGCCGACCGGCGCAATCTGTGTGCCGGCCCAGCGCCTTTCAGGCTGGGCGGGATCATCGGCGAGCCAGGCAAGGAACGATTCGAGCGTACGGGGTTTATCTATGGCGGGTGCCACGGACATGGCGTCCGGCGCAGCGACAGGGTGGGCAGGAGCGGGGCGCAGCCAGTTGACCGGCGCTTCGGTTACGGCGCCATCCACTCCGGCCAGTTGCCACCATGCCAGATAGGCATCGGCGGATACTGCCGCATCATCTTGCAATAATCCCCGCATCGTCGCCTGTTAGGGCCAGAGGTTGACGACCGGGTCAAGCTGCTTCATCGCCATGGGTGGTAAACGGTTGGAGTAACACGGCGATTGGAAAAGATGGGGCGCGACCCTGCCGACGCCGAAATGGAGGGATGAATGAGCGAACGGGAATCGATGCCCTATGACATCGTGATCGTGGGTGGTGGGCCTGCGGGTTTGTCGGCGGCGATCCGGTGCAAGCAGTTGGCGGAGGCTGCGGG
>NZ_LMKV01000032.1 GCF_001421665.1 Sphingobium sp. Leaf26 | reverse complement strand
CCTTCGGGGACGACCCAGTTGATATTCTGGGTCGGGTCCTTGATGTCGCACGTCTTGCAATGGACGCAATTCTGCGCGTTGATCTGGAAACGGGCAAGCCCCTCATCCGCCCCAACCACCTCATAGACGCCGGCCGGACAGTAACGCTGCGCCGGCTCGTCATAAAGGGGCAGGTTGTAGCTGATCGGGATCGCCGGGTCCTTCAGTTGCAGATGGACCGGCTGGTCTTCCTCATGATTGGTGTTGCTCAGGAACACCGACGACAGCCGGTCGAAACTCACCACGCCATCGGGCTTGGGATAGGCGATCTTCGCGCAGGCCTCCTTGGGCCAGATCTTCTCATTGTCCGGCTTGTGCTTCATCGTGAAGGGCAGGCCCACCTTCAGCGTGCGCATCCACATGTCGATGCCCGCCAGCAGCGTGCCGATCGTCCCGCCGAACYTGCTCAGCAACGGCTCGGCATTCTTCACCATCTGCAATTCGCTCGCGATCCAGCTCGACCGCAGATCGGCTTCATACGCATCCAGCACATCGCCCGACCGATCCGCCTGCACCGCCACGAACGCCGCCTCGGCCGCCAGCATGCCCGACTTCATCGCCGTGTGCGTGCCCTTGATGCGCGGCACATTCACGAAGCCCGCCGAACAGCCGATCAGCGCCCCGCCGGGGAACACCAGCTTGGGGATGGACTGCCAGCCGCCTTCGTTGATCGCCCGCGCGCCATAGGAAACGCGCCGCCCGCCCTCCAGATATTTGCGGATGTCGGGATGCTGTTTCCAGCGCTGAAACTCCTCGAACGGATAGAGATGCGGGTTGCGATAGCCCAGCCCCACCACGAACCCCAGCGCCACCTGGCCATTGGCCTGATGATAGAGGAAGCCGCCACCATAAGCGTCGGTCAGCGGCCAGCCCTGCGAATGGATCACCAGCCCCGGCTGATGCAGCGCGGGATCGATGTCCCACAATTCCTTCATGCCCAGGCCATAGACCTGCGGCTCGCACTCCGCCTCCAGCGCGAACTGCCGCTTCAAGACCTTGGTCAGGTGCCCGCGCGCGCCCTCGGCAAAGAATGTATATCTGGCATGCAGCTCCAGCCCCGGCTGATAGTCGCCCTTGCGATTGCCTTGCCGGTCGACGCCCATGTCGCCGGTGGCCACGCCCTTCACGCTGCCATCCTCATGATAGAGGATTTCCGCCGCTGCGAAACCGGGGAAGATTTCCACGCCCAGCCCCTCGGCCTGCTCGGCCAGCCAGCGGCACAGATTGCCCAGCGACCCGGTATAGGTGCCCTTATTGTGCATCCAGCCCGGCGTCAGGATGTGCGGCATGGCCACCTTGCCGGTCTTCGTCAGGAACCAGTGCCGGTTGTCGGTCACCGGCACATCCGCCAGCGAACAGCCCATGTCGCGCCATTGGGGGAAGAGTTCGTCCAGCGCCCTGGGATCGATCACCGCGCCCGACAGGATATGGGCGCCGATTTCCGACCCCTTCTCCAGCACGCACACCGACACGTCGCTCCCCGCAGCCTCCGCCAACTGCTTGCACCGGATCGCCGCCGACAAACCCGCAGGCCCACCACCCACGATCACGATGTCATAGGGCATCGATTCCCGTTCGNCCGCAGCCTCCGCCAACTGCTTGCACCGGATCGCCGCCGACAAACCCGCAGGCCCACCACCCACGATCACGATGTCATAGGGCATCGATTCCCGTTCGACAGAATCCCCCACCACATTCTCCTCCTGGGATAGATCGCTCCAGCGCAACCACCACGATCGCCCGATCACGGCATGTTACCAGGAAGACCCATTTCTCATCTTGCGGCACAAGACAAATGCAAATTTGTAAAATTGCAAATGAATTTTGCAAAACAGCCAATCCTGACTGACGGCTATTGGCTGAGCTTGCCCTCTACAAGCCCACGTCGCCATGAGGTCCGCCAGCGTGCCGGCGGGTGCGGTCAGTTCGGCAAAGTCCATGAATGCGTACGTGCCCAAAGCCCCCAATTAGGTGTTGGTCCTGACTGGGCGCCGGCTAGGCGGGCCGATCCTTTCGCGCCAATGATATTCATCCCCGAAGGTGAAAACGCCTTTTTTCATTCACTCTCTCCGTCTCTTTTTCAGGCTTTTCTGAGCGGCTCCACGATCGCCGTTATGTCCCGTAGGCCCTCACCCGCGGCGTCAGCATCCAGAAAATATTGTCGCGCAGCGGTCGCAATGCTGGATCGGATGCAGGTATCGGCCAGCGCCTGCGCCGCATAGCCCAGATCCTTGGCCATTAATGGCATCAGGAGATGAGGCGCATAATCACGGTCTAGCATGCGACGACCGACGCCCTTCACAATCGGGCTGGCAGGCGCACCGTCGAAGAGGATGGACATGGCCTGCCCGACATCGAGGCCATGTTTCTCGAACAAGGCAACCGCTTCGGCAAGGCTGGCCGCCTGGACGCCGCACAGAAAATTATTGGCGCGCTTGACCGTGGCGAAGCTGCCGATCGGGCCGATATGGACCAGTGGAAATACAGAGCTGGCTAGTGGCTCCCTACCGGCGATCGCCGGATGGCCGTCCATGATGCGGAAGTCGACATTGCCAAGCGCGCAAAAGAAGACGTCCCGGCCGTGCAGGACCGGGACGAAGTTTGGGGGAAATCAGGGATGATTGTCAGAAATTGAAGCGAACACCTGCGCGATAGATACGGCCCAGCGTGTCGTAGAGAGCCGGATTGATGTCCAGACCGGTATTGGTCTGCGGCGAGGCGACCGGATCCTTGTCGAACAGATTATCGACCTTCCCATAGATGGACAGGCGATCGCTGAACTTGAAGGTCGCGCCGACGTCCACATAGAAGGCCCCCTTCATCCTGTTATAGTCGATGGTCGGGTGGTTCGCGGTCGATGCCGGACAGGACGATTGGCAGACCACATATTGGTTGCCAAAGGTGCCGTCGCTGAACCAGCGTTCCTGCACCGTCAGGGTGAACCGGTCGCTGTCATAGGTTTGCACCGCCAGCCATTTCCAGTCGGGCGTGGCGCCATTGTTCGCACCGGCCTGATCGACCGGGTCGACACCGGCGATGCCCGCATTGACGATGAATTTGCGGATATGGGTGCCGAGCGCACGGACGGTGAAATTGCCCGGCAGGCCCAATGGCTGCTGCCATTGATAGCTGGCCTCGATATCGAAGCCGCTGGTCCGCCAGGAGGCGAGGTTGAACGGCTGGACGTTGATATAGTTGAGGCCGGGATTGGCATTGTCGAGGCTGAAGCCGCCACAGAAGGCCTGATTGCCGTCGAAGCAGAATTGCACGATCTGCTGTGCCGACAGGCTGGAGATGACGCCTTTCAGCTTGATGTCATAATAGTCGAAGGACAGGCTGAGCCCCGGTAGCCAGGACGGCCGCGACAGCACAATGCCGATTTCGGTGTTGCGCGCGATTTCCGGCTTCAGATTGGCGTTGCCGATCGTGTTCTGGAACGCCTGCACCGCAGACCCCTGGAACGGATCGCTGAAGTTGGGCAGCGTGGTGACGGTCGGCGCGGCGAACAGTTCCGACAGGTTGGGCGCGCGTACGTCCCGCGACGTCACGGCGCGCAGTCGGATGCCATCGAGTGGCGTGTCCCAGGTACCGCCGACCTTCCATGCCCAGACCGTGCCCGACGTGCTATAATCGGTGACGCGGGCGGCGCCGTTCAGGTTTGCACGCCCCACCGAGTCCGAATTGATGAGGGGGACGTCGACTTCCACGAACCCTTCGATCACATGATATCGGCCACGGCCATTCTTGTAATTGCCGGCCGCCCAGTTGCTGCCCTGCGCCTCATTGAGCAGCGGGTCGGCAGGATAGTCCGGGCTGTTGGGGCTGAGATCGGAAACGCCGGCGCCGTAGGGGTCGGCGTTCACCCGGTAGAATTCGCGGCGATATTCACCGCCGAACGCGACCGACACCGGGCCGGCCCACAAGTCGAAGGGGTTGCCGGAGACATTGAGGCTGGCCACGTCCTGCGTCAGCTTGGTATGCTGGAACGGGCCATTTTCATGCGGGGCGACATAGGCGAGCGCCGTTGCGGAAGGCGCGAAATTGCCGAAGATGTTGATCGGCTGGCAACCATTGGCGCGGGCCACCGGATCGGCGCAGACGATCGCACCGTTCAGTTCGATCGCGTTGGCCGCCGCCGCATAGCGGTTCTGGAGGACGATATCCTTCACCCGGATGTCGGAGATGGTGATGCCATGTTCATAATAGGCGTCATAATTCCAGTCGGAGCCACCGACCTCGAACTTGCCCTTGGCCCCGGCGACGAAGCGATATTGCTTGCGATCGGTATAGACTTGCGGGTCGGGGAAGGCGGCGTTGCTCGACCCGAAGCCGAAGGATGTGATGCCGGCAGTGACGCAGGCATCGCGCACCGATTGCGGCAAATAGGGATTGGCGCACTGGACGGTCAGGTTCGCCCGGCCGTAGCCGGGGCTGGGCTGATTGTTGGTTTTCACCTGCGCCACGTTCACCGTGACATAGGCTTCATTGTCAGGAGCGAAGTCGAAACCGATCCGGCCATAGCCGTTGATGCGCTCCAGCTTGGACTTGAGCGAGGCGCCAGAACCCGGCGCGCCCGACAGATCACCGCCCTCGCAGAAACTGTTGCCGCGAAAGCAATTGGTGACTGCACCGGTGCCGGTCGGCGTGCCGTTCGAGCCGTAGTCGAATTGATAGGGCGTGCCGTCCGGGGCGAAGGCGATGCCCTGCAACGGGCCGTTGTTGATCAGGCCGTAGCGCGCATATTGATAGGGTTGCGCGTAATCGCGATAGTTGAACTGCGGCAGGCCATTATTGGTCTGGCCCGTGTTCATCAGCGTGGTCGCGCGATACCAGTTGCGGCTGCCGGCCAGGTCGGTGCCGAAATCCCCCGCGCCAACGCCGCCTTCATGGTCATATTCGCCGCTCAGCACCACATGCAGGCGATCGTCCATGAAGGATTTGCCATAGGCGGCCTGCACGAGGGCGGTTTCGTCATCGCCATATTTGGTGATGCTGCCCAGGATGTTGCCCTTGAATCCTTCGAAATGCGTGTCGGTGATGAAGTTGACGACACCGCCGACCGCATCGGACCCGTAGGAGGCGGAGGCACCGCCAGTGACGACATCGACCCGCTTCACCAGCAATTGCGGGAACATGGAAATATCGGGAACACCGGTCACATTGGCGCCCACGACGCGTTGGCCGTCCAGAAGGGTCAGGGTGCGGATCGGACCAAGGCCGCGCAGCGAGAAGGAACTAAGGCCCTGTTGGCCGCTGGACGTCGAGAAGGTGCCGGTGGCGGCACCGGTCGATCCCTGTAGCGAGGGCAATTGCGCGATCGTGTTGAAGATGTTGGGCTGCGCATTGTTGGCAATCTGCTCCTCGCCGATCACCGTGGTCGGGGTGGGCGCGTTGAAGCCGCTGGTGGTGATGCGCGATCCGGTGACGACGATGTCGGAGGCGCGGGGGGCAGCGGCATCCCCGGCCTGATCCTGCGGCGCGATACTCTGGGCCTGTGGCACCGGCGCTGTCTGGGCCTGCGCCATGCCAGCCAGCGCCATGGTCGCGATCGCCGCCAGGCTGACGCCGGCCAGTTGCCGATGGATTGCAATCGTCACGTTCATGGATCCTTCCCCTTTATATCCGGCCACCCCTCCCGGAGCCGGTACGCCCGTGGCGGGCGGTTATGCGAAACCTATCTTCGCGCCCTGCCCGCTGCACTTAAGACATAGGTCGTAGATGCGGCACGAAGCCCGGTTTTTCAGGGCCTTGCCGCATAAAGAGCGTGATGCGTCAGGATAAAAAGCGTCCGCCTGTCCGGCCCGCCGAACAGGATTTGCAGGGGGCGGTCGGGCACGTCGATGCGCCCCGCCTCCTTGCCGTCGGGTCCGTAGATGAAGACCTGCCCGTTCGCGACATAGACGCGCCCCCGGCCATCGACCGCGACGCTCTCGCCGCCGCGATTGGCGAAGCGCTTGAGGTCGGTCAGCGTTCCGCCCGCACCCACGGTGCCGCTATAGGTCACATTCTCCGACCCGTTGGTGACGAACAGGCGCTCGCCCGGCTTGCCGCCGATGAGGCCGTTGGCGTTCAGACCATCGGACCAGCGCCAGCCTGTATGGTCGACCGGTCCCTGCTGCCATGTGCGGAAGGCGGGGAGCGACAGGCTGCCGTCGGGGGAGAGATATTCTTTCGCCTTTGGCGTGCCGACATCGCGCGCGAACATTTCGGCGAGCGTCGTGAACTCGTAGGTCTTGTGATCGAGTTGGTCGCGGAATTCGCCATTGTTCCACCAGTTGACCGGCAACAGCGTCTTTGCCGTGCCGCCAGCCCGCACCGGGGTCGGCTGAATCAGGGTCATCTGCTCCTTCGGCCCGTCGGGATCGACCGAATAGACGCCGCCCTTCGGCCCCAGCGACGACAGTATCAGCAGATGCCCCGATTGATCGATCGCCAGATTGACGGCGTCGAGCGCATTGTCGCGAACGATCTCCAGCCCCTTGGCCTCGGTCCAGCGGTGGATGCGCTGGAAGCGACGGTCGATGAAATAGAGCGCGCCTTGGCCATCCACCGCTGCGCCGGAGATCGACCAGAAACCGTCCTCCAGTTTCTCGACCTTGGCGCTGCCGGGCGATTCCGGCACGATCTTGCGATCGGCCGCGCCGATATCCAGTTTCGCGAACTCGCGCTCGCGCATGAACAGCTTGCGGCTCACATCCTCGATCGCATTGTCGAACGGATATTTGCTGGCGCGCAGGAAAGTGCCGCAGCCTTTATCGTCACAGGTGGCGTAACCGCTTTCCGCATTGATATGGACGTTGCGGAAGCGGATATCGCTGGAGTTGGTCAGCTTCACCGCGCTCTTTTCCGGCGCATAGGTGCGCGTCACGCGATAGCCATGATAGTTGGCGAAGAGTATATTGCTGGAATTGCGGATGTCGAGCGAGATGGCATCCGGGCCGTCATCGACCTCCTGTTCTGTCTGGGGAGCGAGAAACTCCCAATTCTGGACATTGTCGAGGACGATTTCATTGCGGGCATGATGTTCGACCGACATTTCATAGACATGGCCGGGCGTGCTGGTGTTGGTGATATGCAGACCCGACTGGGCGAAACTGTTGGGACTCCACACGTCGGCGAAGGTGCCGCCGCCGCCGTCCGTCACCCAGATGCTGGGATATTGGGCGTCGAGCCGTCCGTCCGTGACCGGATCGCCGGTGTTGACGCGCAACGCGCCCAGCATCTTGCCGTCGGCAGTTGGGGTACCACCGCCACCCATGATCTTGACGTCCTCGACCAGGCTTTGCTCGCCCGACCGCCACAGCAAGGCCGAAGCGCGCGGGTTGATCCGGCCGGTGAACAGGCCGAGGCCGGAGAGGATATTGTCGCCGCCTTTGGGGCTTTCGAGGATCGGCAGCACCGGGCCGAGGCCGGCATGGGCGGGATTGTCGTCGGGAATATAGAGCTGGGTGATAGCGGGATGCAGGCCGATCAGGACGCTGTCGGGACGCAGCGTCAGCTTGTCCGTCACCTTGTAGAAGCCGGTCGGGAAATAGAGGATGCGGTGGCTGTCGATCGCCTTCTGGATTGCGGCGGTATCGTCGGCCTTGCCGTCGCCCATGGCGCCCAGCGTACGGACGTTCACCCATTCGCGCATCGGCGGCAGATCGCGGATGGCGCCTTCGCGCCGCGCTGGCATGGCAGGCAGCGACTGGATGTCCGCTTCCGTCTCATTTTCGCCGGTGCGGCCCATGTCCGGAATGGCGAGGCCGTAGGAGAAATTCGCGACCTTATAAGCCTTGCCTTTGCCGGCCACGGTCTTGCCGCTGTCGCGGAAACGGGTGAAGACCGGGCTGTTTTCCAGAAGCGCGTTTTCGAAGCCGATCTGGGTGAAGACATTCTTCTCGTTCGAGATGACGACACCGGCTTTCGACACATTTTCGAACCGGACATCCTTGCCCCAGAGGCTGTCGCTGTAGCCGCGGTCGATCTCGATCCCGACCGGCGTGTTGCGGATCGCGACGTTGACGAGGGTCAGGTCGACCTCATGCTCGCGGATCGCCGCGTCACGCTGCCCATCGAAGCTGGAATCGAGCAGGGTGAACTGCCAGGCGGGCGAGGTCTTTTCCGTGACGATGCCATAGCGGCCGCCCTGGAAATGAACATTTTCGATGACGTTTCCCGCCTGGTATACACCGGCGAACGCGGTCCCGAGGCGGAACTCCATATGGCTGAGGAAGGCATGTTGTGCCATGCGGAACCGTACGCCCGCCGCCGCCGGATTGCCTGCGCCGATCTCGATATCGACATTGCTCATCGAAGAATAGAAGGTGCCCGAATTGGCGTCGCGCACTTGCCTGTCGCGCGGCACGACGGTCGGCACCGGGACCGGCACCTTGCCGACCTGATACTGGTCGCCGCCCGCGAAAATGACCATGGTCGAAACGCCCTGCTGGAAACCCGGCGTGTTCGCGCCCAGCAGGATGACCGGGCGGGTCGGCCCGACGCCATAGACGCGCACGCCGGCCGGCACGATCAGCGATCGGGTGATACGGTAGGTGCCCGACGGCAGGAAGACGATGCCATGGCCAGTTTTGTCACGGGCCTGATCCAAAGCCTGCTGGATCGCCGCGCTGTCGTCCGCCTTGCCATCCCCCTTCGCCTTGACCGTGACGGCGTGGGGCTCGTCCGGCGCGACCGGGAAAACCGATGTGCCGACGGCCCAGGCCGGCGCTCCAAGGGTGGTCGCCGCCAGCAAAGCCGCGATCATGCTGCGTCCGATCATAGCCGCCTCTCCATATGATTGTTGTGCGTGCAGGGCTAGAAGCCAGGGCAGGCTTTGGCACTTGCGACATAGGTCGTAGTTTTCACCCCCCGGCCCACCCTTTTATAGCCGCGCAGGCCCCGGCGATGCCCGCCGGGCTATGTTCGCCTGCAAGGGACGCCATCGTGCCGTCATTCGCCCATAGCGACAGAAACCAATCCCTTGCCGTGATCATCATGGGGGTCAGCGGTTGCGGCAAGTCGACGCTGGGCGCGCTGCTGGGCAAAGCCATGACCTGCCCCTTTCTGGAAGGGGACAGTTTCCATTCGCCCGAAGCGGTCGAGAAGATGCGCGGAGGGCAGCCATTGACGGACGCGGATCGCTGGCCCTGGCTCGACCGGCTGGGCGTCGCGACTGCGACAGCGAGTCAGACACATGGATCGGCTGTTGCGGCCTGTTCCGCGTTGCGGGCCGCGTATCGCGATCGGCTGCGGTCAGTGATCGGCAGCCATGTGCGGTTCGTGCTGCTGGACAATAGCCGGGAAACGTTGCTGGCGCGGCTGAACAACCGGCCAGGCCATTATATGCCGGCCACCCTGCTGGACAGCCAGATCGCGACTTTGGAGCACCCGTTGCCCGACGCGCAGACGCTGATCCTGACCACCGATGTCGCGCCGGACGTGTTGCGGGACAAGGTGCTGGCCTGGCTCCGCTGACCCGCGACGGGCCATCGGAGCATAATGACATCAGGACATCAGGGCATCAGGCGCCGGCGCCCTTCCCACAAATGCCAGCGCATGGCGAGCGCTGCGCCCTCCGGGTCTTGCGCGCGGATGGCGACGACGATCTGTTCATGTTCGCGCAGCATCGTGGCGATGACATCGGGCGGGCGGGAGCGGCTGATATCGACGCCCGCGCGCATGATTTTGTCCACATCGCCATGCAGCGCGTCGAACGCGAGCAGGAAGGCCGGATTGCCGGTCGCCCCGGCAATGCGGCGATGCAGTTCCATATCCTCGACATGGGCCGGTTCGCTGGACAGGAGTGCGGCACGCAGCATCTCCATGCCTTCCTCCACATACATCATTTCCTGCGCAGTGCGGCGGGTGGCGGCCAGGCGCGCCGCCTCCGCCTCCAGCACGAAGCGTACTTCATAGCTGCCGAGCGTCGTGGGCAGTTCGGTGGACGGCATGAACTTGGCGAGCCGGTCGGACGGGCGGCTCTTGACGAAGGAGCCTGCACCGCGCCGCGCTTCGGTAATGCCGTCCGATGCCAGCCGCATCAGCGCTTCACGCACGATTGCGCGCGATACGCCGAACATTTCCGCCAGCCGCGCCTCCGACGGCAGGCGCGCACCGACCGCCAGACCGTCCGCCTTTATGATGTCGACGATCTGGGCATAGACATGGTCGGAAAGGCGCGTCTGGCTCATCATGCTCCTCTAGTTAGAAGATGCTGCTGGCGACAAGCACCAACAGCAGGCCGACGATCGCGACCACCGTCTCCATGATCGACCAGGTGCGGAAGGTGCCCGGCATGTCGGTCCCAAGATAGCTTTTCACCAGCCAGAAGCCCGGATCATTGACGTGGGAGAAGAAGAGCGAGCCAGCGCCGATCGCCAGCACCATCCATTCCGGCTCCACCCCCGATGCCGCGACCAGACCCTGCATCACGCCGGCCGTGGTGATGGTCGCCACCGTGGCCGATCCGGTCGCAAGCCGAATGCACACAGATACGCCCCAGGCGAGCAGGATCGGCGATATCGCGCCGCCCTGGGCGATGCGCACCAGCATGTCGGACAGGCCGGCTGTCACCAACACCTGTTTGAGCGCGCCGCCTGCGCCGATCGCCAGGATGATGCCGCCGGCGGGCGTCATCGCTTCGGTCCAGATCGCATTCTGGATGGTGCGATCGGTGATGCGGCGACCGAACAGTAGTGGCAGCGCCACCAGCACGGCGACAAGCAGGGCGACGACCGGGTCACTGATCCAGGCGAGCCAGTGGAAATGCGCCGCGACGGCGGGCGGCAACAGCGCGACCGCCTGACCGGCGGCGATCAGCACCACCGGCAGCAGCACGGCGGCCAGCGTGCGGCCGACCGAGGGCGTTGCGACGTCGATCTTCACCGGATCGAGCAGGGGGGGATTAAGCTTGACGCCGGGCGCGGTGAAGCGCGCCAGCAGCGGGCCGGCGATGATCGCGGTCGGGATACCGATGATGAGGCCATAGAGAAGGGTCAAGCCCAGATTGGCCCCCAGCGCATTGACCGCCAGCAGCGGCCCCGGATGCGGCGGCACCAGCGCGTGGACCACCGACAGGCCAGCCAGCGCCGGCAGCATCAGCCGCAGCTTTGCGGTATCGCCGTTCTGCCCGGCGGGCAACGCGGCGGCCGCCGAAGCGACGATCGGCAACAGCAGGACAAGGCCCGTTTCGAAGAAAAGCGGCAGGCCGATGACGATGGCGGTGAAGAGGCTGGCCCAGGGCGCGCCGCGCACACCCGAAAGTCGCAGCGCGGCGCGCGCCAGACCGCCCGCGCCGTCCGACAATTGCAGCATCGCGCCAAGACCAAGGCCCAGCGCGACGACGAGACCGGTGCCGCCCAAGATGGCGCCGGCCCCCTTTTCGACCGCCTTGGCCGTTTCCTCCATCGGCAGGCCGGCGATCAAACCGACCGTGAAGGCGCCGCAGAGCAGGCCCACAAAGGGATGGAGGCGCCCCCGAATGATCAGGATGATGGACAGGGCTATGCCGATGATGGCGGCCAGGATCAGCCGATAGTCCGCCGGACTCATCATGCCTTCGCCCTATGGCTGGAACAGCACTCCCAAGCGGCAACCGCGGCCGAGCGACATAGTGATAGCGCCATCCTCTCCCCCATCATATTGCGCCGGAATTCAGCGATTCCGCTCCACGCGCCTTAAATCTGTTAGACAGATTATAGAGGATAATATGGAACATCCTAGATATTTCGGCACATCGCGTTATTTTTGCTTGAAGCTGTCTGACTGATTCCACTACTGTTAGCGTTACCGAGTCCGATGCAACCAGCAGGCCAGAAAAGCTGGCGCACCCTTTGTCGGACCGAACAGGGAGAGGACGGATGCACTTCGCGATGGATTTGCACGATAGTCTCGATCAGCAGGCATATGGACGGATCGACCATAGGGGTGCCGAACCGCCCCGCCTGACTCCAACCCAGATGAAGGTGCTGCACTGCGTCCATTCGGGGCTGCTGAACAAGCAGATCGCCTATGAGCTGGGCATGGCAGAGGCCACGGTGAAGGTCCATATGACCGCGTTGATGCGCAAGCTGAACGTCCGCAACCGCACCCAGGCGGCGATCGCTGCCCGCAATCTGGGCTGGTTGCGCCCGACCCTGAGCCGCGTCGCGGACTGAGATAATCGCCTATCAACCTGGGAGGATGGCATGATGAGCGGTTCGCGTCGCGAGATATTGACCGGCCTTGGTGCGGGCATGGTGCTGACCGGCCTGAAGGCGCGGGCGGCAACGCCACCGGCGCGCAGGATCGGCTATGCGATCGTCGGGCTCGGCTCCTATGCCACGCGCCAGATCATGCCCAATTTCGCCGGATGCGACCATGCCCGGCTGGTGGCGCTGGTCAGCGGCACCCCCACCAAGCTGGATCAATATGGCGCGGACTATGGCATCCCCAAGACGCATCGCTACAGCTATGCCGATTTTGATCGCATCCGTGACAATCCGGATATCGATGTCGTCTATGTCGTGCTGCCCAACAGCCTGCACGCCGAATATAGCATCCGCGCCGCGCAGGCCGGCAAGCATGTGATGTGCGAGAAGCCGATGGCCGTATCCGTTGCGGAATGCGAAGCGATGATCGCGGCCTGCAAGAAGGCGGGGACGAAGCTGATGATCGGCTATCGGTCACGTTTCGAGCCGTATAACCGGCTGGCGATCGACCTGGCCCGTGCCGGCCATGTCGGGCGGACGCAGATCATCACCGCCGACCATGGATTTGCGATCAGGCCGGATCAGTGGCGCCTCGACCGGCCCTTGTCGGGCGGCGGGTCGATGATGGACATCGGCATCTACAGCCTGAATGCGGCGCGCTATCTGAGCGGGGAGGAGCCAGTGGAGGTGAGCGCGGTCGCATCCACCGACCGGTCCGATCCGCGTTTCCGCACGGTGGAGGACAAGATCAGTTTCCTGCTGCGCTTTCCATCGGGCATCGTCGCCAATTGCGTGTCCAGCTACAGTTCGTCCCATAATGCCTATCGGGTGAGCGGCACGCAGGGCTGGATCGCGATGGAGCCGGCGACATCCTATGCCGGGCAGGCCATGACCATACGCAAGGATGGCGCGACCACGCCGCGCACGCTGCCCGCCCCGGCCAGGAACCAGTTTGCCGGGCAACTCGACCATATGGCCGAGTGCATCATCCGTGGGACGACGCCGATCGTCGCGGGCGAGGAAGGGCTGGCCGACCTGCGCGTGATCCAGGCGATCTATCGCAGCGCCGCAGAGGGGCGCAGCGTCAGGATGAGCGCATGATCGCGCGGCGAACATTGCTGGCCGGTCTGGCCAGCCTGCCGGTTGCTACAATGGCCGCCCCCGCCTCCGCTGGCTTCATCAAGCGGCTGAGCCCCAGGCTGGACGCGATCATCCCGCCGTCCGCGACGGTGGAGTTTCTGGCGGAAGGATTTCGCTGGGCGGAAGGGCCGGTGTGGGTGCCGCAGGGCAATTATCTGCTGTTCAGCGATCCGCCGGCCAATATCGTCTATCGCTGGCGTCCGGAGGATGGCGCCAAACCTTTCCTGTCGCCCGCCGGCTTCCAGGGCGATATCCCGGCGGGTGTCCGGGAGGCCGGCCTCAACGGCTTGGCCATCGACACGAAAGGCGCATTGGTCGCGGCCGACAGCGGGACGCGCGCGATCGTGCGGATCGACCTCCAGAGCCGGAAACGGACTATGCTGGCCGAGCGGTTCGACGGCAAGCGATTCAACAGCCCCAATGACCTGTGCATCGCGCCGTCCGGGATCATCTATTTCACCGATCCGCCCTATGGCTTTACCGATGGCGATGCATCGACATTGCGGGAGGTCGAACAGAATGGCCTTTATGCGCTGTTTCCGGATGGCAAGGTGGCATTGCTGGATGGCAGCCATCATCGTCCCAACGGCGTGGCGATTGCGCCGGACGGGCGGACGCTCTATCTGGCCCTGTCGGACGAGAACCGGCCGGAAGTGCGCGCCTATATATTAGGCGCGGACGGGCGGCCGACGGGACAGCGGCTGTTCCATGATTTTCGCGCCGATCTGGCGCGGGGGTTGCCGGGACTGCCTGATGGACTCAAGGTGGCGCCAAGCGGTCATGTCTTCGCTACGGGGCCGGGCGGCGTGCATATATTGACGGCCGATGGCGAACCCATTGGCCTGATCGGCACCGGCAAGGCGGTCGCCAACATCTGTTTCGGGCAGCACGGCGCCAGCCTGTTCCTGACATCGTCCGACCGGCTGGCGCGGGTCGCTATGAGCCATGCACCTGCTCTTTATCGGCGGTCGCCTTGAAACATCCATCGGGATGGAGGGCGCGACCGGTTCCCTGCGCGGGCGGATGGTCCTGTCGGGCACGGGCGATACGATCCGGGAGGCGCTCGCCAAAGCCGATGGCCATGCCCGATTGGTTGTGCGCGACGGGCGCGTGAAGAAGCGTGACTTGGACAAGGTAGGCCCGCCCCTGCTGGTCGATTGCAGCTTTATGGAGCGACAAATACTGGCGGCGCGCTAACCGGGTTCGGCTGCGCGCGCCTGACAATCCGTCCGGACCCAAAGGCTCACAGAGCCGCCGTTCACGCGCAACGCTATCTTCCCCTCGTCATCGGCGACTATCATCTCCTCGCAGTGCCCCAGAAAGTCGCGGAAATTTGCGCCTGCATGTTGTGGTCCGAGTTCGACGGTTTTCGTCGTCTCTGCGCCATTGTTGACGAGAAGGATGCAACCCGCTTCGTCTGATGTACCGTGTCGGATGACGCCCAGGCAGTGAGGGTCATCGAACAGGTCGGTCTGCGCCCCGTTGGCAAAGCGCTGCCGGGCCTCGATCAGTTGTGGCAGGCAGGCGATCGGGTTGATTTCGATCTCGTGGGTGTCGCCGTCACCCCCGGCGTCGCTATATTTTGCGCCATAGAGATCGGGATAGAAGATGCACGGTACGCCCTGCTCGCGGATCAGGATCAACGCATAGGCAAGCGGCTTGAACCAGTCCTCGACAGGCGCTTCGAGGGCCTGGAGCGGTTGGGTGTCATGATTGCCCACGATCGTCACGGCATGCTGCGGCGATGCCGCGACCAGCGCGCCATCGAAGAGGGTACGCAAATCGAAATCCCCGCCCGCCTGCGCCGCGTCATGAAACCGATGCAGCAGGCCGACGTCGAACAGCATGAGTTGCTGATCCACCAGATCAAGATAGGCCAGAAGCGCATCCATGTCGGGATGCCAATATTCGGCAACCACGAACAACTCGCTATCCACGCTTTCGCGCATATGGCCGACCCAATCGCGGAAAAACCAGGCCGGGATATGCTTGGCTGCATCCAGTCGGAAGCCGTCGCAGGGAAGCTGCTCCGCCAGCCATCGCCCCCAATATTTCAGCTCCTCGTAAACAGCGTTGTTCCGAAATTCGACGTCCGACCCCATCAGATAGTCGAAGTTGCCCCTTTCGCCATCGACCTCTCTATTCCACTCGCCATCGCCATAGTCATTGACCAGCCGGAATACGCCATCTTCGGTCGGTTCCTCGATATGGTCGACGCCGGTGAAGCATTTGGCGTCCCAGATGAATTCCGAGTAACGGCCCTGCCGTCCGGGAAAGGTGAACCGGGTCCAGGCGCGGGCTTCGAACGCCTCGTCCTCTACTTCTTCACGGTTGTCGGGATTAGCGCGGCGCACAAAGACCGGCTCGGTCTCATCCGCGCCCATCTTGTGGTTCAACACCACATCATGAATGATACGAACGCCAGCGTCCCGCAATGCACCCGTCGCATGCTCCAGGGCGGCGCGATCGCCATATTTGGTGGCCACCGAACCTTTCTGGTCGAACTCGCCCAGGTCGAACAGGTCATAGCTGTCATAGCCCACCGAATAGCCGCCCGCTGCGCCCTTGTAAGCAGGCGGGAGCCAGACATCGGTCACACCCATATCCCGGAGACTTTCGGCCTTCTGCGCGACTTCGCTCCAAAGCCTTCCGCCGTCGGGATAGTACCAGTGGAAGAATTGAAGCATGGTCCGTCCAGCCATGAAAGCTCCTGTCGCAGAAAGTGCAGCGGCGGCTAAACGGCCCTGTCGACAAGTGGTTGCAGTCGCTCAAAATCTACTGGAGCTTCACCGCAGGCTCTAATCGTAGAACATGGATCAAGAACGCAAGAATCCACGGAACTTCAAGGCAAAATGCACGTCTCTCGCTGCAACCGATGCCACAGACGTGGAGCCAATGCGCAATGTCAGACCGCCGACCAATAGAATTCATCGCGTCCAGATGCGAGAGCCTGCGCATTCACCATAATGCCCATCGCGAAACGCATACGACGGTCGCTCGGCATTTGCTCCACCGCGAACGGCTGGGCGACGTCATCATTTTTGCCAGTACGGCTTCACGGGTGCGATGCATGGAAAGCGAGGCCATCTGGGAAGTGAGTATCCGTCACCGGGACGACACACAAACGCACATCGCTGGAACAAGCCTTGACGAGTGCATGGAACTGGCG
Source organism: Sphingobium sp. Leaf26 (assembly GCF_001421665.1). Lineage (GTDB taxonomy): Bacteria > Pseudomonadota > Alphaproteobacteria > Sphingomonadales > Sphingomonadaceae > Sphingobium. The sequence continues at coordinate 203,951 of NZ_LMKV01000032.1, read as the reverse complement.
AATGCGACGATGAGGGTATCGACCGTTGGTGCGATCGCCGCCTGAGGCTCGTCCGACAGGCGATTTTCATCTCTTAAAGCGGCAAGCTGATGTGCCTGTTCGCCCTGCGCGGGTTCTGATATCGTCAAAATGCGCATAGCCCCTGAGGCACTCCAAGAGCGCAGGTCAAAGTGCTCAGGAGTACGACTTTATGGCGATTTTCAACGATTTCCTCCGCAATCGCCGTCGGGATGAACTGTCCGTAGAAGATCTTCAAGCGCTGGAGGCGAACATTCACGCGGTACAAAATGTGCCGGCGCGCCATAGCCTTGCGATTTCCAACCAACCGATTGGTATGAGCACCTATCTGATCGAAGGGTTCATATGCCGCTATATGGATGATCGGGAAGGTGTGCGCCAACTGGTGGCGGTGCACGTTGCCGGCGATTTTGTCGATCTTCATGGATATCCGCTCAAACGCCTGGATCATGACGTAGCGACCCTTGGCCCGTGCAGGATCGCGCTTGTCCGTCATGAAGCGCTGGACAAGTTTGTGAGCGATCGGCCTAATCTGACGAAGCTGCTCTGGTTCAGCACCCTGCTCGATGCGGCCATGCACCGCGAATGGATATTCCGTTTGGGCCGCCTGGATGCAGTCGCCCGCGTCGGCCATTTTTTCTGCGAAATCGAAGCTAAACTGCGCGCCGTCGGCCGGAGTGACGGCAGACAATTTTCCTGCCCGTTGACCCAGGCCGACCTGGGCGAGGCTTGCGGCATGACACCGGTCCATATCAACCGCATGCTCAAGGAATTACGGGAGCGCGGATTGATGCATATGCAGCGTGGCCGGGTCACCATTCTGGATTTACCGACGCTTCGGCGCCTGAGCGAGTTTGATCCGTCCTATCTGTTCATCAGCGAATAATGGAACCGTCTGTTATCGGAAGCGCCCATCGCCAGTGAAGTGACGGAGAAACCATGTCCCAAGCATATGTCTACGAGGAAGGCGGTAAAGCCTGCGCGGAAGAGGGGCAGGTAATGCTGGATGGGCCGGATGGCATAGCCGTCAGCATGACGCCTGAGGCGGCGGAAGACACGGCCAGGGAATTGTTGCGGGCCGCATCCGAGGCGCGGCACCAGATATCATCGCATAACCGCGATCTCTGACCCGCCTCTACACTCCTGCTCAGGCCCAGAGCCGGGGCGCGGATAAAAAGCAGACGTTCAAGCCCCGGCTCTTGGTCGCTCCAGAGGCGGCTTCGTCATCATGGACAATCCGGGCAATCACAAACGGCGAGCCGTCCGAACGGCAATCCGAAACGCCGGAGCCAGGCTCCTGTTCCTGCCCCCTGCAAGCCCGACCTCAATCCGATCGAGCAGGTCTTCGCCAAGCTCAAACATCGGATGCCCAAGGCCGCAGAGCGAACAGGGCGTTATTCGGCGAAAGGCCGGTCTATCGCCACTTGCGGCCGGGTAAACCATTGCGCGCCGGTTTCGGTGACATGGAAATGATCCTCCAGCCGGATGCCGAAGCGCTGCGGCACCACGATCATCGGCTCGTTGGAAAAGCACATGCCCGGCGCAAGCGGCGTCTTATCCCCGCGCACCAGATAGGCCGGTTCATGGATCGAAAGGCCGATGCCATGGCCCGTGCGATGCGGCAGGCCGGGCAAGTGATAGTCTGGGCCAAGTCCCGCCTTCTCAAGCACGGCCCGTGCCGCCGCGTCCACGCTTTCACAAGGGGCGCCGGGCACGACGGCATCGAAGGCCGCCTGCTGCGCATCCTTTTCCAAGGCCCAGATGTCGCGGGCCTGCTGGCCCACTGATCCAAAAGCGTAGGTGCGCGTGATGTCGGAATGATAGCCCTCGATCGTGCAGCCCGTGTCGATCAGTACCAGTTGGCCCTCCTCCAGCGCGCGGTCGCCCGGCAGGCCGTGGGGATAGGCTGTCGCCTCGCCAAACTGGACGATGCAGAAGTTGGAGCCTTTTGCGCCCAGCCGACGATGCGCCTCGTCGATGAAGCGGGTCACTTCGCTTGCCCTGATACCGGGGCGCAGGATGCGCGCGGCGGCGGCGTGGACATTCAGCGTCATTGCCTTGGCCTGTCGCATCAGCGCCAGTTCGGCGACGGACTTCACCATGCGGCAGCCGCTGATGATGGGGGTGGCATCGACCAGAGCCGCCGGCGTCGCGGCGCGCAGCCACTCGGCGAAGTGGAAAGGCAGTTCAGGATCGACAGCCACCGTGCGCACGCCGGCCTCCGCCAGCGCATCGACCACCAGCGCGACCGGATCTTCATCCTCCTGCCAGGACCGGATATCGGCGCTGATCGCCAGATCCGCCTCCAGCGTACCGATCTCGAAATGCGGGCAGATGATGATCGGCGTGCGCCCGGGCAGCAGCAGCATCGCGACCAGTCGTTCGCTCTGCCCCCAGGGCAGGGCAGAGAAATAGCGCAGGGACGCCCCGGCATTGACCAGCAGCGCCTGCGCGCCGATGCCGTCAGCCAGCACCTGTGCCTTGTCGAGGCGCGCCAGACGCTCCTCCAACGCAATGGGTGCGGCGCGGTCGGCCCAGGGGTGCAGGCGATCCAGTTCGATCTCTGCGGTCGATCCACCAATCATGACAAGTCCTTATGCAAAACGCTCGATATCGAACAACGAGTTGGACAGCTTTGGCGCCGTTCCCGTAACCAGCGCCGTCACCAACTGCGCGGTGATGGGGGCCAGTGTAAGCCCCAGATGCTGATGCCCAAAGGCATAATAGAGATTGTCCGCCCGGTCCGAACGTCCGATCGCCGGCAGATAGTCGGGCAGCGTCGGGCGGCAGCCCATCCAGCGGGTGAAAGGGCCGCGGATCGGCAGGCCCAGTTCTGCCACATGCCGTTCCAGCCGCTTCCATTTGCGCGGGTCGGCCGGGGCGCCGACGTGGTTCAGTTCCACGAAGCTGGCGGCCTGTACGGTGTCGCGGTATCGGGTCACGATCATCGAACGATCCTCGAACACGACCGGCGGCAGGTCGGCGGGCCAGTCGGCGGCGTCCGCGCGGATATGATAGCCGCGCTCGGCGATCATCGGCACCTTGTGGCCCAGCGCCTCCATCAGCGGGCGGGAACGGACGCCGGCGCAGAGGATGACATGGTCGGCGTCGATACCGGGTATCTCGACCCGACCGCCGGTGCGGCGCAAAGTGGCATTCCGCCCGACAATCTCGCCGCCACCCGCCACAAGGGCCGCGCGAAGGGCAAGGCGCAGGGCGGAAAGGTCCGCAATCTGGCCACTGCCCGAAAAGCGGATCGCACCCGCGGGCGGCTGACCGGTAAGCCGCGACAGTTGCGCCAGTTCCGGCACGGACACGTCATGCACCTGCGCCGTCCCGGTATCGGCGGCTGCCCAGCCGACGCGGCCGTCTTTCGCCGATTGCGCCGTCTGCCAGAGGACATAATGACCATCCCGCCGCAGCAGGCCCGGCTCGCCGATGCGATCGACCAGCGCCTCCCAACCCGGCATGGCCTGCGCCAGCAACCCGCGCAGGGCATCGCTACCCTGACGAAACCGCGCCGGTCGTGCCGCCGCCATCAACCGCAGACCAAAGGGCAACCACGCGCCCATCGCCGACAGCGGGAAGTCCAATGCACCACCGCGCCAGAAGAGGCGGCGTGGCACGCTGCGCAGCAGAGCCAGCGATGCCAGCGGCTCCACCTGTTCGACCGCGATATGGCCGGCATTGCCCCAGGAGGCGGCCTGCCCGTCCGCATCGTCGTCGATCAGTATCACGGACCGTCCGGCGTCCAGCAGCGCCAGCCCCACGGCCAGTCCGACGACGCCGCCGCCGACTATCGCTAAACGCCCCACAAAAACTCCATTGCATCGCCTCTTCAATATCGTATACGGTATATCAACTGAGCAGATAGCGCACAAGGCCTAAGCCGACCATGTACCGATTTCGTCCCTTCTCCAGCATGCGACCGGCCGATGCCGCGCCGCGCGCGCGAGTCGTGACATTTTCGGACAGACGGACAATAGCCGCGCTTTTGCAGTGCAATAGGCGATTATCTACCATATACGGTCAAGTTGAGGCGCATTTTTCCCGCGTCGCAGCGCCCAATATGGAGACAGACAGGTGACCATCGTCGTCCGCACGCTTTCCGAACGTATTTTTGAAGTGATCCGCGAACGGATCGTGGAAGGAAAGCTGCCCGATCGCGAGCCGGTTCGGCAGGATGCGCTGGCCGCCGAACTGGGCGTCAGCAAAATCCCCTTGCGCGAGGCGCTGGCGCGGCTGGAGCATGAGGGGCTGCTGACCAGCCAGGCCAATCGTGGCTGGTTCGTGCGGCCCATGTCGGCCGATCAGGCGGAGGAAATCTACCTGTTGCGGCTGGCGACCGAACCGGTCGCCGCTGCCTTTTCCTGCACGCGCACGACCGAAGGTGACAGGCAAGCGGCCATCGACGCCTTCAAGCTGCTGGATGCGGCGGCCAATGACGACCTGAACGCCGTTGCCGTGCGCAACCGGGAATTCCATGTCGCGCTGGTGCGGCCGGGCGGCAGGCTGCTGACGACCCAACTGGTCGAGCGGCTCGAAGTGCTGGCGGAACGCTATGTGCTGGCGCATCTGGCGCCGGCCGGTCGCGGCGACCGTGCGCATCTGGAGCATCAGGCGCTTCTCGATGCCTGGCTCGCCGGCAATGCCGACGCGGTACAGGCGCTCCTGACCAGCCATATCGCCAGCACCCTGGACGACCTGCGCGCGCAACTCGCCGCCAGCCATACGCAATGACCATATAATAGGGGACTTCATGCTCGGACCACGCAAATCCATCGAGTCACTCGCAAGGCGCGAGTCCGGGCATAGTCTGGCCAAGACATTGAGCTGGCCGCACCTGATCGCTTTGGGCGTCGGCGCGATCGTGGGCACCGGCATCTATACGCTGACCGGCGTGGGGGCCGAACGCGCCGGGCCGGCCGTCATCCTGGCCTTCGCCATTGCCGGCGCCGTCTGCGCCTGCGCCGCGCTCGCCTATGCCGAAATGGCGACCCTGATCCCGGCAGCGGGCAGCGCCTATACGTTCAGCTATGCCGCGATGGGCGAAACCATCGCCTGGATCGTGGGCTGGAGCCTGATCCTGGAATATTCGCTCGCCTGTTCGACCGTGGCGGTCGGCTGGTCGGGCTATCTGGTCGGCTGGCTGCAATCGGCGGGCATTCATCTGCCCGCGATGCTGCTGGTAGGCCCGCATGGCGGCGGCCTCATCAACCTGCCCGCCGTCATGGTGGCGCTGGCGGTGATGGGCATGCTGATCGCAGGCACCCGCGAAAGCGCGACGCTCAACATCATCCTGGTCATCATCAAGCTCATTGCGCTGTCGATCTTCGTTGCCATGGCGCTGCCCGCCTTCCAGTCCACCAACCTCGAACCCTTCATGCCCTATGGCTTTGCCAGCACCGAGATCGGCGGCGAAAAGCGGGGTGTGATGGCGGCGGCGGCGATCGTCTTCTTCGCCTTCTACGGGTTCGACGCGGTCGCCACATCGGCGGAGGAAGCGAAGAATCCGGGCCGTGACCTGACCATCGGCATCATCGGATCGATGCTGGTCTGCACCGTCATCTATATGGGCGTGGCCGTCGCGGCCGTTGGCGCCCTGCCCTTCCAACAGCTTGCCAATTCGCCCGAACCGCTGGCGCTGGTGCTGCGCCAGTTGGGCCAGCCGGTCGCCGCGCATCTGATCGCGCTCGCCGCCGTCATCGCCCTGCCCTCCGTCATCCTGGTAATGATGTATGGCCAGAGCCGCGTATTCTTCGTCATGGCGCGTGACGGCTTGCTGCCGCGCAGCCTGGCCAAGATCAGCCCGCGCACCGGCGCGCCGACCCGCATCACGCTGATTACCGGCGTATCGATCGCATTGGTCGCCGGGATCTTCCGCCTGGACGAAATTGCCGAACTGGCCAATGCCGGCACGCTGATCGCCTTCATGGCGGTGGGTGCCTGCCTGATGATCCTGCGCCGTCGTTCGCCCGAATTGCCGCGCCTGTTCCGTTGCCCGCAACCCTATGTGGTGGGGACGCTGACGATATTGGGCTGCGCCTATCTGCTGTTCAGCCTGCCCGAATCCACGCTGATCCGCTTTGGAGCGTGGAACGTGATCGGCTTGCTGTTCTACTGCTTCTACAGCCGCAGTCGCAGCGGCGCCCGGCAGGAGGAAGCGGCCAACTGACGGCCCCGCCCTCCCTTTCCATTGTCGTTTTTCATTGATCCAACGAGGAGATCGCGATGACGCGCGCCCTTTTTGCTGCCACAGCCTTTGCCACTATCGCCCTATGCGCGGCCATGCCTGCATCCGCCAGGACCGCCTTCGACGGCATCTGGCTGTTCGACAAGGCGCCATCCACACCCGGCGTCACCATGATGGAGGTGACGAGCAAGGGTGCCAAGATCAAGGGGCGCGTCACGACGCTCTGGTACGGCCCGGTCGAGATGATGAATCCACGCATCGAGGATGGGACGCTGCTGTTCGAGGCGCGCAACATCAATGATCGCGATCATCCGACCCGCAACTGGAGCGTCAGCCTGAAGGACGGCAAGCCGCATCTGGAAGGACAGATATGGGAAAGCGCGATCGCGATCGACGGCTATCGCGGCACGGCGAAGGATGCCAAGGCCCGCGCTTTCCGCTTCGCCGCCTTGCCACCGATGGGCCAGCCCATTCCCAGCAGGCTGGCTGCGACGCCGCCGATGGGCTGGAGCAGCTGGAACAAGTTCGCCGAGCATATCGACGACAAGACGGTGCGCGCCATGGCCGATGCGATGGTGTCGAGCGGCCTGCGCGATGCGGGCTATCGCTACATCAACATCGACGATGGCTGGCAGGGCCAGCGCGATGCCAGCGGCGTGTTGCAGCCAAACGAGAAGTTCCCGGACATGAAGGCGCTGACCGACTATGTCCATGCCAAGGGGCTGAAGATCGGCATCTACAGCTCGCAGGGACCGCGCACCTGCGCCGACTATGAGGGCAGCTATGGCCATGTCGCGCAGGATGCGAAAAGCTTTGCCGACTGGGGTTTCGACTATCTGAAATATGATCTCTGTTCAGGCGAATGGTTCTATGCCGACGCAGACACGGTCAAGCGCAGTTACCATGAGATGGGTGCGGCATTGCAGGCGACCGGGCGGGAGATGATCTATTCGCTGTGCGAATATGGCCGCTTCGACGTTGGAAGCTGGGGCCGCGATGTCGGCGGACAATTGTGGCGCACCACCGGCGACATTACCGACGATTATGAGACGATGGCCAGGATCGGTTTCGACAAGAATGGCAACGCCGCCCATGCCGGGCCGCACGGCTGGAACGACCCCGACATGCTGGAAATCGGCAATGGCGGGATGAGCGCCGACGAATATCGCACCCATATGACGCTGTGGGCGATGTCCGCCGCGCCGCTGATGATGGGGCATGACCTGCGCGAGACGGATGCCGCGACACTGGCGATGCTGACCAACCGCCGGGTCATCGCGATCGACCAGGATGCGCGCGGCGTACAGGGCAAGGCCGTGCGCAAGCAGGGTTCGCTGGAGGTGTGGGCCAAGCCTCTGGCGGACGGGCGCGTCGCGCTGGCCCTGTTCAATCGCGGCGCCGAAGCTGCGACCATGGCCCTGACGGCGGCGGATGCCGGTCTGTCCTCGATCACGCAGGTCGAGGATCAATGGTCCGGCGCTACGGCCATCGCCCTGCCTGCCAGCTATGCCGTGCCGGCACGCGGCACGGTGATGGTCGTGGTCAAGGGACGGTAAGAAGGCGGAGAGAGAAAGATGCGCATGTGGATGCACTCCAGCGCGACCGGCGCGCTGATCGCCGGCCTTCTTCTCTCTCCCGCCCCGGCGCAGAGCAGCCCGCCCGAATGGGAGCAGCCGGACGTGATCCGGCAGGGCGCGGAAGCCATGCATGCGACCTTCGCCGGGTTCGAGACGCGCGCGGGCGCACTGTCGCGCGATGTGGCACGGTCCCGCTATCATCTCTCGCTGGACGGGGACTGGCAGTTCCACCTGTCGCCCAACCCGGAAAGCCGGCCAGTCGACTTCTACCGCCCCGACTTTGATGCAAGCAAATGGGGCACGATCGCGGTGCCCGGCATCTGGCAGGCGGAAGGCTATGGACGTCCGGTATTCGTGGGCAGCGGCTATCCCTTCCCGCGCGATCAGCCGAAGATCGCGCATGGCCTGAACGAGGTCGGCTCCTATCGGCGCGAAATGACGATCCCGGCGCATTTTGCCGGGCGCCGGCTGCTGCTGACCGTGGGCGCGGCCGGGGCGGCCTATTATCTCTGGGTCAACGGGCAGAAGGTCGGCTATTCGGAAGATAGCAAATTACCCGCCGAATTCGATATCAGCCGCTACGCCAGGCCGGGGCGTAATGTCGTGGCGATCGAACTTTATCGCTTTGCCGACGGCAGCTATCTGGAAGATCAGGATTTCTGGCGGGTCAATGGCATAGAGCGCAGCATCAGCCTCTATGCCGCCCCACCGACCCATATCCGTGACCTGACAGTCGACGCCGGGCTGGATCATGGGTATCGCGACGGGCGGCTGGGGCTGACGGTCGCGATCGGCGGCGCACCCGCCGCGATGCGCGTGCGGGCCACCTTGCTGGACGACGCAAAGAGCCTGCTGGTGCGCGAGGCGACGGGCAACGGCGCGGTCAGGATGGACGCCAGCCTGCCAGGGGTGAAGGCATGGACCGCCGAAACGCCCAACCTCTACACGCTGGTGGTCGAACTGCTGGACGACAAGGGCAAACTGGTCGAGGCGACCAGCCGGCGGATCGGATTCCGCACGGTCGAGATCGCCGGTGGCGAGGTAAGGGTGAACGGCAAGCGGATCATGATCCGCGGCGTCAACCGGCACGAACATGATCCCAAGACCTTCCGCATCGTTTCCGAAGCGACGATGCGCAAGGATATCGCGCTGATGAAGGCCGCCAACATCAACGCGGTGCGCACGTCCCATTATCCCAACGACCCGCGCTGGTATGATCTGGCCGACGAATATGGCCTCTACATCATGGACGAGGCCAATATCGAGAGCCACGGCTATCTCAGCCTCTCACAGGAGCGGAACAACGATCCGTCCGTGCTGCTGGGCAATGATCCCGCATGGCGCGCCGCGCATCTGGACCGGGTGCAGCGCATGGTGCGGCGCGACCGCAATCATCCATCCGTCATCTTCTGGTCGCTGGGCAATGAAACCGGGATCGGCGACAGTTTCGAAGCGGCGGCCAAATGGGTGAAGCAGGAAGATCCGACGCGGCTCGTCAGCTTCCTCGGCTGGAGCATGAGCGGCTGGCGCCATCCGGTGAACGCCTATGTCGACATCTTCGCGCCCATGTATGACGATGTGCCCAAGATGATCGACTATGCGCGCGATCCGGTCTTCAAGCAGCCGCTGATCCTGTGCGAATATGCGCATGCGATGGGCAACAGCCTGGGCGACCTTGAGGGCTATTGGCAGGCGATGCGGGCGCATCCCAAATTGCAGGGTGGCTTCGTGTGGGACTGGGTCGACCAGACCATGGTGCTGCATGACAAGGACGGGCGTCCCTATTGGGGGCAGGGACCGGACTATGATCCCGATCCCAAGGCGCCCGGCGTTCATGGCGACGACAGCCCGGTGGGCGACGGCGTGATCCAGTCCGACCGGACCCCCGATCCCGAATATCATGAACTGGCCAAGGTGCAGGCGCCCATCGCCTTTGTGGCGGATGGCAGCGGCTATCGCATCCTCAACCGGCACGACCATATCGACCTGTCGCGCTTCACGCTGGACTGGACGGTGATGGAGGACGGCATCGCCGCCGCCAGTGGTAGCCTGCCCATGCCTGCCGTCGCGCCGGGTGGCAGCGCGCAGATCCCTCTCTCCCTGCCGGCGTCGAAGAACCTGGCGGCAGAGCGGATATTAGTGCTGCGCGCACGGACCAGGGCGGGCGCCGTGCCGACGCTGCCGATGGGGCATGTCATGGGATGGGACCAGTTCGCCCTCAACGCCCCTGCCCTGCCCGTGCCACCCGCCGGCGCGGTCGCACCGGTCGAGACAGCGGAAACGCTAAGCCTGTCCGCCGGCAATAGCGTGCTGGAAATCGACCGCGCGACCGGTCTGGTGCGGCGCTATGCACGCGGCGGCACGACTTTGCTCAGTGGCGGAGCGCCCAATTTCTGGCGCGCACCGACCGACAATGATGTCGGCGCCGGCATTCCCAAAAGCCATGCCATGTGGCAATATTTCTCCGATCATCGCCGGGTCGAGGCGATCGAGCGATCGGGCAATGCCATTGTCGTGCGCCATGACATGGGCGTGGGATCGGTCAAGGTCGAAACCCGCTGGACCATGGCCGCCGATGGCCGGGTCGGCGTGAAGATGCGCTTCGATCCGATCCGCGACACCTTGCCCGATCCCTTGCGCGTCGGGCTGGCATTCGACACGCCCGCCGCGCTGGATCGGGTCGCCTGGTACGGTCGCGGGCCGCAGGAAACCTATGCGGATCGCAAGAGCGGCGGACTGATCGCGCAATGGCGTGGCAGCCTCGCTGACCAGTATCATGACTATGCGCGCCCACAGGAATCCGGGAACAAGAGCGACGTGCGCTGGATCGCGCTGAGCGGCGCCGGCACCGGATTGCGCATTACCGGCGCGCAGCCGCTGTCGGTCAATGCGCTGGCCTTTCCCTATGCGGATCTGGCGATGAAGCCGCCGGGGCAGGCGCATAGTTCGGACATTCACCCGCATGACCATGGCACGCTGCTGATCGATGCAGCGCAGGCGGGCGTGGGCGGCGACACCGGATGGAATACGGACGGTCGGGCGCATATGAACTTCCGCATCCCGCTGCGATCGCTGACCTACAGCTTCACGATCGACGCTGCCCGCTGATCCCATCCTGCGCCGTGTAGAAAACCCGCCTGCACGCGCGATGCAGGCGGGCCTTTTTATGTCTGCTGGCCGGGGACTTGCCCCGGCCAGCCGGTCTTTTAGAAATTCACCGTCGCACCGATGAAGATGTTGCGGCCAAGTGCGTCATAGACACCGGGATAGGTGTTGCCATTGCCGAAGGAGGACAGGATGCCCGCGGCGATCGCCGGCGGATCCTTGTCGAACATGTTGTTCATGCCAGCCCGCAGCGTCAACTGCTTGCCGATCGACTGGGTCAGCGACAGATCGAAATAATTATAGTCGTCGATCTTGCGGTTGATGACGCTGGGCGTGCCGCTGAGCGATGCGTTATCCGACAGGCTCGACAGCTTGGTGCCGCCGATATGGCGCCAGGACAGCGAGAGCACGGTGTCGCTCGGCGCCATCCAAGTGAAGCGCGCGACATGGCGCCATTCGGGCGAGGGCTGGCCGCAGGTGTAACCGAACAGCCCCTTGCAGTCATAGCTGCCCAGACCCGGCAACGGTTGCGCCACCTGCTCGGCCAACCAGGTGCCGACCATGTTGACATTGAACCGGCCCATCTTGCCGATGCCAAAGGTGTAATCGGCAGTGATGTCGATGCCCGAAGTCTTCAGATAGCCGGTGTTGAGCGTGGTCGAAACGATATAGCCATTCTGGCCGAAGATCGCGCCCGACCGGGGATCGCGGTTGAAAAGGCCGCAATAATAGGCATCGCCCGTTTCGGCGCACTGGCTGATGATCAGCGAAGCGTCGAGCGCGCCGATATAGTCCTTCACCTTGATCTTGTAATAGTCGACCGACAGCGAGAAGTTGCGGAGCGCGCGCGGCGTCAGCACGAACCCCGCCGTGATGGTATCGGCGGTTTCGGGCCGCAGATTGCGATTGCCGCCACCCAGAGCCGAGCAGGTATCCGCCGGACATTCGACGATATTGCCATATTGGGCGGCAGTAACGCCGGTGAGCGCGCAGGTCGCTTCCGATGCGACCGGGTCCGAACCGGAGCAGGGGTCCTGCCCCGCGACGTTGCCCACCGACTGCGATGCGAACAGTTCGCCGATATTGGGCGCGCGAATGGCATGGTTGTAACTGGCGCGCAGGCGCAGATCATCGACCGGCTGCCAGCTCAGTTCGCCCTTGTAAGTCCAGACATTGAATTTCGACTTGAAGCCGGTCGACTTCTGTTCGTTGCTGTAGGACGAGTAACGCAGGCCACCATTGATCGTCAGCGAGCGGACGAACGGCACGTCGGAAATCAGCGGGATTTCGATTTCGCCATAGCCTTCGGTCACGCTGATGATGCCATCCGCATTGGTGGCGCCGCCCTGCTGGGCGATATCGTCGGCGAAGAAGGCCAGCGTCTCGCGGCGATGTTCAGCGCCGAGTGCGATGCCCACGCCCCGGCTGGCCCATGGGCTGGTAATGCCCATCTGGCCCAGGTCGCCACTCAGCGTACCGGAGAAGACCTGCTGCGAATTGCGCGAAGAGGTATTGCTGGGGGTGAAGAGATAGGCGCCCTGTTCAGCAGTCACGCCGCCGGACGAGAACACATTGACCGGGATACAGTTGGGATCGGTGCCATCGACCACCGATCGGCAGGTGGGCACGCCATTGACGGTCACGACATCCAGCGCGCGCTGCGCCTTCACCGCGTCGACATTGTTGAGATAGCGTTCCTTGAAGCGGACCAGCGAGTAGAGATAGTTCACGTCATAGCTGAAACCACTGCCCAGATCGCCGCGCACGCCGGCGCTGTAGCGATAGTCGGTATGTTTGAGGTCATCGCGGCGCGGGGCGATCGACATGCGATAACCGACCAGCGCGTCGGCCGTCTGGTCAGTCCCCGCCTTGCTGCCGCACAGCGTATCGAGCTGGCTGGCGCTGGCCAGCGGGTTGTTGCACGAAATGGCGAAGGGCGAGCCGAGGAAGATGGCTGAGGGCGCGACCTGCGAGAAAGTATGGTCACGCATGAACATGAAGCTGCCATAGACTTCGGCCGCCTTGCTCAATTCGAACTTGGCGAAGGCCCCCGCCGTGATACGCTCGTCGGAACGCTGGAAATAATTGTCCGGCGCGTAATTATAGGCATAGCTGTTGTCATAGGGGACGAAGGTCTGGGTGCCGTCCTTGTTGTTGGTCAGGGTCTGCCCCTGAAAGGCACCCTCCAGCGGAACGAAAGTGCCAATCGGCGTATTGCTCGACCCACCGCAGAAAAGCGCAGTGCCGGCGTCGTCGGCCTGTTGCAGCGCGCAGGATGACACGTCGCGGTTCGACTGGCGCACCGGATCATAGTGGCGGTAGCCGGCATAGGCGGTGATATTGCCGCGACCGTCGGCGAAATTCTTGCCCGCCGACACGGTGATGTCCTGCTTGCCGCCGTCCATGACCGAGCCGTTCGCCTTGCGATAGCCCTTGTCGTCCAGCAGACCGCGCACCGCGCTGTTGTTATTGTCATGCTGGTAGAAGCCGGTCTGGGCGTCGATGCGGATACCGTCCAGATTGTCCTTCAACACGAAATTGACGACACCGGACAGCGCGTCCGAACCATAGACCGCCGATGCGCCGCCGGTCAGGACGTCTACACGCTCGACCAGGCTGCTGGGCACGAAATTGAGGTCGATCGCCTGCTGCGGCAACATGCGCTGGCCGTTGACCAGCACCAGCACGCGGTTCGCGCCAAGGTTGCGCAGGTTGATATTGGATGTGCCGTCCGATCCGTTGGACACATTCTCGTTCGCGTCGGCCGTGAATTGCGGCAGGCGGTTCAGCACGCCTTCGACGGTCGTCGCGCCCTGATAGCGGAACTCTTCGGCACTGACGACGGTCTGGGGGCTGTTGCTTTCCAGATCGGGTCGCTTGATGCGCGTGCCCGTCACCACGATTTCGGATGCGCCGGCCGACTCGCCGTCCTGCGCCAGCACTACCCCCGGCACCAACGCTGCGACAGCCACTGCGCAGCTTAATTTTACACGGTAATTCCGCATTTTGTGTCTCCCTGACCTTTTTTTCAGGCGGGATGCTGCGGCAATAACAGCGCAATGTCAAATATTGTATACGAAATATATTATGCGGACGGTGCAATCGCCCCGCGATCCGGATCGACGCACAGGCGCCAGTCCGGACCGCAGGGAGTGTAAATGGGGTGTCAGGCTACGGCCATATTGCCCATCATGACATAGTCGAGCTTGCCCGTGCCCAGCACCGGCAGCGCGTCCAGTTCGCGAATGTCCCGCGGAATGGCGAGTTCGGTCACGCCATTGGCGCGGCCCCAGGCCTGAAGCTCGCCCGCCTTCGCCCCCTTGCGCGTGGTGAACAGCACCAGTTGCTCCCCTTTGCGCGCGTCCGGGCGGGTGACGACGGCATGATCCGCGTCGGGCCAAAGCGCCGCGGCATAGCCCTCCACCGCGGGCAACGACACCATCTCGCCGCCGATCTTGGCGAAGCGCTTGGCGCGACCACGGATGGTGACGAAACCCTCGCCGTCGATGGTGACGATGTCGCCGCTGTCGTGCCAGCCCTCTTCCGGCGGTTGCAGCACGCCCGGCGCATCCGCCTTCATATAGCCGGCCATGATGTTGGGGCCACGGATCGCCAGGCGGCCACCTTCGGCAATGCCGGGCACGTCGTCCAGCTTCGCCTCGATCCCCGGCAGCAGGCGGCCGACGGTGCCGGCGCGGAAGTGCATCGGCGTGTTGACCGCGATCACCGGCCCCGCCTCGGTCGCGCCATAGCCTTCCAGGATGCGCAGGCCGAACTTGTCGGCATAGGCCTTGCGCGTTTCGTCCCGCACCCGCTCGGCGCCTGCAAAGATATAGCGCAGCGAGTAGAAGTCATAGCCATGGGCCATGCGGGCATAGCCCGACAGGAAGGTGTCGGTGCCGAACAGAATCGTCGCATTGCTGTCATAGGCGAGCGCGGGAACGATGCGATAATGCAGCGGGCTGGGATAGAGCAACGTCTTCACCCCGTGCAGGATCGGCAGCAGCGTGCCGCCGGTCAGACCGAAGCTGTGGAAGACCGGCAGCGCATTCAGCACCATGTCCGCGCTGTTGAAATCGATCCGCGCGGCAAGCTGGCGGCAGTTGGACAACAGGTTGCGATGGGTCAGCACCACGCCCTTGGGCAGACCTTCCGATCCGCTGGTGAAAAGGATGACGGCCGGCGCGTCAGGGGCGATGCGCAGGCGGCGATGGCTGTAGCCGGCAAAGCGACTGGCGATCAGCGCGCGTAATTTGGCGCCGGTGCCGATCGTCGCGCCGATATCCTCCAGCCAGAGAACGGTCAGCCCTTCGGCTTCGAGCGCGGCGACGATGTCGCCCAGTTTCGCCTGATCGACGAAGGCGCGGGCGGTGACGATGGTGCGTATCTGTGCGGCGGCGCAGGCTGCCTTCAAATTGGTGAGGCCGGCGGTGTAATTGAGCATCGCCGTTACCCGGCCGTGCGCCTGAAGCGCGAAGAAGGTCGCGACCACGGCCGAGACATTGGGCAGCAGCACGCCGACCGCCTCCCCCTGCCGGCTCGCCGCCGCCAGGGGACGACCCAGCGCCAGACTGCCGACGACCAGCCGGTTGTAGCTCATCGGTTCGCGCTTGACGTCTTCCACGACCGCCGCCTTGCCGCCATTGATATGCCGTGCCTCCAGCAGCGCCGCGAACAACGTCTCTTCGGTGTTCGAGGTGGCGAAGATCATCTCGCTCATCTCGTCATAGAGACGGCGACCGGCGATCGCACGGCGGGCGCGGGCGGTCATCTCGCCCTCTATGCTGAAACGGCGGGGCGGCAGCACGGTCAGCCTGATCTTCGGGAAGCTGCGCAGACGCACCTTGCCGCGCAGGCGGGAAAAGGGCGTATATTGCGCACCGTCGATGCGAACGGGGATGATCGGCGCGTCGGCTTTGTCGGCGACCATGCCGGGGCCATCGAATATCTTCATCAGCGCGCCGGTGACGGTGATGCGGCCTTCCGGGAAGATGACCAGGGTCCGCCCTTCGCGCACGGCTTTCACCATGGCCTTGGCCGCCATCGGGTTGGTCGGATCGACCGGGAAAGCATCGAACAGCGCCAGGAAGGGCTTCACCCACCAGGCCTTGGCGATGTGCGTGTTGACCGCAAAGGTCGGCTTGCCCGGCAGGAAAGCGGCGAGCAACAGCCCGTCGAGGAAAGACACATGGTTGACCACGACCACGGCAGGCGTACCGGCGCGGGGCATATGCTCCTCGCCCGACAATTCGATGCGATAGAGGAAGCGCAGCGTTGCGCGCACGATCGCCTTGATGATGGTTTCAGGCAGCAGCCAGCAGGAGATGAGCGCGATCGTCAGCGTGGCAAAACCCAATGTGCCGATGATGCCCGGCACGCTTTCGCCCCGCGCCAGCATCAGCGTCACGACCAGAACGACCGCGACACTGACGGCGGCGTTCAGGATATTGTTGGCGGCGATGGTGCGCGATCGTTCCTCGCGCGGGGCGTGGGTCTGGAGGATCGCATAGAGGGGGACGATGAACATGCCACCGGCAAAGGCGATCCCGAACAGGTCGATGAGGATTGGCCAGCTTCCGGGCGTGTCGATGAAAGCTGCAATGCCGGCATCGCGCGTCACCGGCACATAGGCGCTGGTGGAAAGCCAGAGATCAATCATGAAGCCGGCCAGCGCCAGCGCCGAGATCGGCACGAAGCGGGCGGAAACTTCACCCGAAAGCAGGCGATTGACGAGCAGCGACCCCAGCGCGACACTGAGCGAGAAGACAAGCAGGAACAGTTGCGCGACATCCTGACTGGCTTGCAGCACCCCGCTGACCAGCGGAGCGAACTGGGCCAGAAGCACCGCGCCCACCGCAAAGAACCAGCTTATCCCAAGAATGGACAGCCAGACGCCACGGCCATGGCGTGCCGCCTTCAAAATCTGCCATGTGCTGCGAAATATGTTGGGGTCGATCCGCAGCCCCTGCGCGACTGGCGGGGCAGGCGGTACGGCCAGGCTGACGATGAAGCCGAGCAGCGCGACCGCGACGGCGGTCACGCCGGCTATCCATGCCGGCAAAGTACCTGCTGCACTGGTTCCGACGATGTCGGCCAGCCAAAGCGGCGCCTTGGCGCCCGTCAGGGTTCCGCCCAGCAACTGGCCACCCAATATGGCCAGGAAGGTGCCCGCTTCGACCAGACCGGTCCCGCCCATCACCTCCTTCGGGTGGAGATGCTGCGGCAGGATCGAGAATTTGACCGGGCCGAAGATAGTCGAATGCAGCCCCATGAAGAAGAGGCAAGCCAGCAGCAGCGGCACCGATTCCAGCCAGAAGCCGAGCAGCGCCGTGGCCATGATGACGATTTCGGCCGCCTTCACCGCACGCACCAGCTTTGCCTTGTCCCAGGCATCGGCAATCTGCCCCGCCAGCGCGGAAAAGAGGAAATAGGGCAGGATGAACAGGCCCGTCGCGATCGTCGCCAGCAGCCCCGCCTTGTCCGGCTCGGCCCGGAACAGGACGAAATTGGCGAGGAACAGCAGCGCGAATTTCAGCAGATTATCGTTGAACGCCCCCAGGAACTGGACAACGAACAAAGGCGCGAAACGCCGTTTTCCCAGCAGCGACAGATCCGGTGCAGACATGAACAATACCCCCTGATGGAGTGCCTGTAGGCGACAAATATAGACGGGCCGTTAACCCCCGGCGGAGCATGCCCAGCCCGCCGGCGCGATCGCCTGCCCGTCGCGTCTGCATTGGGAATATCCATTAATTGAACAGTGGTCAATTAAATAATTAGACAGTGTTAAATTAAATTTCTAGATGGAACCCATGGGCAGGCGATCCGATCATAGCCGCGCGGAACTGGAAGCGCTGATCCTGGAGGAAGGGCATCGACACATGGCGCAGGTCGGCTTCGCCCGCTTCTCCGCGCGCGAAGTGGCCAAGCGGATCGGTTATGCCGTGGGCACGCTCTACAATGTGTTCGGCAGCTATGACCTGCTGGTCGCGGCGATCAACACGCGGACGTTCGAGCAATGGGCGCAGCATCTGGAGCACCGGCTGGCTGGCCCGTCTACCGATCGCATCGCGGCTCTGGTCGCGGGTTATTTCAGCTTTGCGTCGGAGCAGATGAACCTGTGGACGGCGATCTACGATCATCGGTTGCCGGTTGGCATGGCGATGCCGGACACGCTCGCCCAGCGGCGCGGTGCGCTGACCGAGGTGATCGTGCGGGAGGTTGCAGCGGTCCTGCCGGATGGCCATCGGGACAACGCCCCGCGCCTCGCCCGCTCGCTGGTCGCCACCGTGCACGGCCATTGCGCCTTCGCGCTCAATGGCAGCTTCGCCCTGCTTGGCGAAACCGATCCGCTCGGCATGGCGACCGCGCGGGTCAAGGAAGCGCTGGCGGCGGCGGGCGCGCGCTTCTAGAGCGCGCTGCGTTAAATCCGATGCAGGTCGCGCGCTCTAGTTTTTTGTTTTCGCATCGTTTTAAGCCAAAAACCGGTTCCCACTTTTCCGCACGATGCTCTAGGCGGAGGCAGGCCGCAACGGTCGGCGCCGCGCTACGCCGATGCTCTTCGCCATCCATGCCAGCACGATCAGGACCACGAGCATGTCCACCAGTAATATTATCGGATACCCAGCGCCGCGAACTACCCCATGGGCCATGAACAGGACGAGGATCGATCCCGCCAGCCCGATCCGCAACGACGCCCTGGCCTTCTCCCGCAGGCTGAGCGCCACGATCCAGCACAGCGTGGTCAGCAGCCAGTAAGTGGCGACCGCCGGCACCGGCGCGAACAGCAGCAGCACCGCTACCGTCGCCATGACGATCGGCTGGCCCCAGATGATCGCCGCCCACAGCGCCTCCAGCCTTGGGGTGGCACGCCCCTGCTCTCGGCGCCGCGCCAGCCAGACATTGCCGCCAGTCGCGACGATCAGGGTCAGCCCCATGCCCAGCAGCGCATAGATGATCTTGAGCGCCACCCCGCCATAGGTACCGTAATGGAGCGGGGTAATCATGCCATAGATGCGCATCCCGGCATTGCCGTCGGTCAGGCCGGCCCGCCATTTGAAGCGACCATCGGCGCTGAACAGAAAGGCCTCATTGCGGGCGAGATGGCGCGGCGCGGCGACCATGATCCGCACCTGCTGCCCGACGGTGCCGGCATGTTCGATCGCCAGTTGCGTCACGGCCGCGCCCGGCGCACGTAGCTGAATATCGCGCAGCATCCGGGCCACGTCGGGTGGTGGCGCAGCGCGCGTATCCGCGCCGGCCTGCGGCCCAAGCAGCGAAGCGATCGCCTTTTCCTGATCGCCCTTATAGGCGACCATCGCCAGAATGATGGTGATGAGGCCGGCAAGGCCGAGCAGCGACCCGGTCAGCGCCACGATCAGGTGAAAGGGCAAGGCCCATACGCCAACGCGATTATGCAGGTCGGCATTGGTCAGCCGCCGCGACCCGCCCCAGCGCAGGCGAAAGGCGTCCTTCAGGATACGGCGGTGCGCCAGCAGGCCAGTGACGATGCTGGCCAGCAATATGGTCCCGAAAATGCCGACGATATAGCGACCGATCGCGCCCGGCAGGGTCAGGTTGAAATGCAGCAACTGCATATAGTCCAGCCAGGGCGTTTCCGCATGCGGCACCAATTGTCCCGCTGCATCGACATTCCAGTCGCGATGATCCCCCTTTTCGCCATAGCCGTACACGGTCATACGCGGCAGTTCGTCCGTGGGCATCTGCATGTAGATGTCATGCGCCACGCCCGCCGCCTGCGCCCTGGCAAGGGCGCGGACGGATATGGCGGCGATGTCCGCATCCGACAGGCTGGCGATGGCCGGCGCATCCGGTCGTTCCCAGATGCTGATCTGATCCACCAGCACCAGGATCGACCCGGTCAGGCACAGCACATAGATGATTGCGCCGAACAGCACGCCAAGCAGGCCATGGCCCTCCATGGCGGCGCGGGTGAGGCTTTTGGGTATCTGCATGGATCAGGCCGTGATGAAGGTGATGCCGGCGCTGGTCGCAGCGAGGCCAAGGAAAACGCCGATCTGAAGCAGCAGCCGCCGGTCGCACACCGTCCAGGCGATCGCGCCGCACCAGAGCGAGGGCATGGCGAGCGCGGCGAGGATGAGACGTGTCTGCTCGGCCAGCGGCGCGCGCGTGGCGAAAAGCACCGCCAGGCCGATCGCGGCGGCAAAGCCCAGCAATCCCGCCGTCAGCGCCCGCGCAATCCCACGGCCATGGCGGCGGCGCGGCAACGGCGGCGCAATCCGATCCCGCACGACTTGCGCCGGCCGCACCTCGATCCGGGTGAGGATGAAGGCAAGGGCCAGCAATGCCGCCGTCTCCAGCGCCAGCGCAATGCCGATTTCCGGCCCGAAACCGGCGATCCATGCCCAGGTCGACAGGCCCCAGAGCGCGACGGCGCCAACCACCACGCGCCAGCCCAGCGCATGGCGCGTCCACGCCCGCCAGCACAGCACTATGCCGGCCAATGACATGAACAGCGCCGTGGCAATCAGAAATGCCGCCCCCATGACCCGGTCCTCCTGTCACGCCTATATTGCTACTGATATTGACTCGCAACATTTATGTTTATAGGCCGCCCTCATCTTGTGGGGGGATACATCATGCTTTTTCCTTTTCTCAGCACGGCCTTGCTGCTCGCCGGCACGGCACCTGCGGCCTATGCGCAGGCGGCTGCTGACGCCAATCCGGCCGGACCATCGGCGGACAACAGCGAAATCATCGTCACCGGACAGAAGACCAACCGCACGCTTCAGGAAACGCCGGCCAGCGTTGCGGTGGTGACCAGCGAATCCATCAGCAACCAGAATCTGCTCAGCGTCTATGACATATTGGAACGGACGCCCAATCTGGCCGTGGACGGCAACAAGACGACCTTCTCGATTCGCGGCATCGACGCCTTCAGCGTGTCGGGCGGCGGGGATGGCGCGCTGGCGAGCGTCTATCTGGACGGAGCCGTCATGCCGCGCACGGCACTGACGGCCGGGCCGCTCGACCTCTATGACATTGCGCAGGTGGAAGTGTTCCGTGGCCCGCAATCGACCGTGCAGGGCCGCAACGCTCTGGCCGGCGCGGTCATCATCCGCACCACCGATCCCAGCTACGCATGGAGCGGTCGCTTTCGCGCGCTGATGACGGACAAGGATGGCCAGCGCCGGGTGGGCGCCGCGATCGGTGGCCCTCTGGTCGATGGACAGGTCGCCTTCCGCCTCGCGGGTGAGATTTCTCGTGCCGATGGCCTGATCCACAATGTCACCACGCACAAGGACGCCGATCGCCGCGAGTCGGAGACGATCCGGGCCAAATTGCTGCTGACGCCCGACTTCCTGCCGGACCTGCGCATCGTCGCGACCTTCATGCACGACCGGCACCAGCGCGGCATGTTCTACAGCGAGTTCGATGCGCCCTATAATGGCCGCGACCGGATCGCCACCGAAGACGTCATGGACGACCAGACGGTGAAGAGCGATATCGGCACGGTAGAGGTCGGCTATGATCTGGGCGGCGGGCTCAGCCTCACCTCCGTGACCAACTATAGCGACATCCGCTTCCGATCGGTCGGCGATCCCGATCGCGGACCGACGCCGGGCCAGACCAGCCGCGTCTATGATCCGGACAAGACCTTCCAGCAGGAACTCCGGTTCAACATCGACAAGAGCTGGGTCCATGGCCTGATCGGCGGCTATTATCTGCGCGACGACAATCGCGGCTATCAGTTCGAGGCGACGCAGAGCCTGAACCTCACCCGGCTAGGCGTCGACCGGCAGTTGCTGGCCATGGGCCTGCCGCAGGCCACGGTGAACGCCGTGCTCGACCTCTATGGCGGCGTGGTTCCGATCCGCAACAGCCTGTCGCAACCGCGCCTGACCGAAAATTACGCCGGATTCGCCGACCTGACCTTCCCCGTCACGGATCGCCTGCGGATCAATGTCGGGCTGCGCTACGACCATGAAACGCAGGAGCGTGGCGCGATCCAGACGGTGGTAATCGACCGGGCGCTGCCTGATCCCGCAAATCTGCCTATCCCCGCGCTGGCGCCGATCGTCACGCAGCTCAATGCCATATTGCGGGCGACGGCGGCGGGCGCCAACAGCGTCGAACCGGTACGACCCGTCACCTATACCGCCTGGCTGCCCAAGATTGGCCTGACCTATGATGTGGCGCAGGACGTATCGCTCAGCTTCACGGCCCAGCGCGGCTATCGCGCCGGCGGTTCGGGCCTGAACCAGCAGCGCGCGCAAGCCTATGATTTTGATCCAGAATACACCTGGAATTACGAATTCGCGCTGCGGTCGGAATGGCTCGAACGCCGCCTGACGCTCAACGCAAACGCCTATTGGATCGATTGGAAGGACCAGCAGGTGTCGGTCCAGTTGACCCCCGGCGCGGTGTTCGACACGCAGGTCGTCAATGCCGGCAAGTCGCGCCTCTATGGCGCCGAGGTCGAACTGAGCGGCCGGCCGACCCGGACGCTCAATCTCTATGCCGGCGCCGGCTACAGCAATACCAGGTTCCAGGAATTCAACGTCACCGTCGGATCGCTGTCGGCGGCGGCGCAGGGTAATGAATTTGCCCGCGCCCCGCACTGGACGCTATCGGGCGGCGCCACCTTCCATCATCCCAACGGCTCGTTCGCCAATCTGAACGCCAATTATCGCAGCGCTTATTATCAGGACACGGTCGATCAGGCGTTTCGCGACATTCCCGCACGTACGCTGGTCAATGCCAAGATCGGCTGGCAGGGCCAGCATTTCGGTGCATTCCTGACCGCCAGCAACCTCTTCAATGTGCAGAAGCCCAGCCAGTTCTTCACCGATTTCGACGGCCGGGTGCGCGGTACGCTTACCGATCCGCGCATATTGGGGCTGAGTTTCGAGGGTCGCTTCTGACAGCCTGATCCAAAAACAATGGCCCGGCGCCCTCCGATGGGGAGCCGGGCCATTTTCATGACCGCGAACGGTCGTTCGATCAGCCGATCTTGCCGAGCAGGCTGTCCACCGCGACCTTTGCATCGCCATAGAACATCCGCGTATTCTCCTTGTAGAAGAGCGGGTTCTCGATCCCGGAATAGCCGGTGCCCTGCCCGCGCTTCGACACGAAGACCTGCTTGGCCTTCCACACTTCCAGCACCGGCATGCCGGCGATCGGCGAATTGGGATCATCCTGCGCGGCCGGATTGACGATGTCGTTGGAGCCAATGACGATCACCACGTCGGTCGACGGGAAATCCTCGTTGATCTCGTCCATTTCCAGCACGATGTCATAGGGCACCTTCGCCTCCGCCAGCAGTACATTCATATGGCCGGGCAGGCGCCCCGCCACCGGGTGGATCGCGAAGCGCACCACCTTGCCCGCCGCGCGCAGCTTGCGGGTCAGTTCGCTCACGCTCTGCTGCGCCTGCGCCACCGCCATGCCATAGCCCGGCACGATGACGATGCTGTCCGCATCGTTCAGCGCCGAAGCCACGCCATCGGCGTCGATCGCGATCTGCTCACCCTCGATCTCCGCCGCCGGGCCGCTGGTGCCGCCAAAGCCGCCCAGGATCACCGACACGAAGCTGCGATTCATCGCTTTGCACATGATATAGCTCAGGATCGCACCGGAAGAGCCGACCAGCGCGCCCGTCACGATCAGCAGGTCATTGCCCAGCGTGAAGCCGATCGCGGCCGCCGCCCAGCCGGAATAGCTGTTCAGCATCGACACGACGACGGGCATGTCCGCGCCGCCGATACCCATCACCAGATGGAAACCGATGAACAGCGCCAGCACCGTCATCGCGATCAGCACGGTCAGTTCGCGGCCCTCGACCCCGATATTGCCGACATACATCACCAGCAGCACCAGCGAGGCGATCGCCGCAGTCGCATTCAGCACATGACCGCCCGGCAGCTTCTTCGCCTTGCCGTCCAGTTTGCCGGCCAGCTTGCCGAAGGCGACGATCGATCCGGTGAAGGTCACCGCGCCGATGAAGATGCCCAGAAACTCCTCGACTTTGAGGATATTGATTTCGACGGGCGTCTTGTGCGCCAGCACGCCGGCAAAGCCGGTTAGGGCCGCCCGCGCGGCAGGATCGAGCGCGGTCACCGTTTCCAGTTCGAAATGCGCATTATAGCCGATGAAGACGGCAGCCAGACCCACGAAGCTGTGCAACGCGGCGACGAGTTGCGGCATTTCCGTCATCTGGACCCGCACCGCCACGACCCAGCCGATGACGGCGGCGACCGCAAAGGTCGCGACCACGATCGGCAGATTGGCTGCGCCGGGGCCGAACAGCGTGGCCACCACAGCCAGCGCCATGCCGGATATGCCATACCACACGGCGCGCTTGGCGCTTTCCTGATCGGACAGGCCGCCAAGGGATAGAATGAAAAGGACCGCAGCGGAAATATAGGCGGCGGATACCACACCGATATCAAACATGGATCGTCCCCCTTACGACCGCTGGAACATGGCAAGCATCCGGCGCGTGACCAGGAAGCCGCCCACGATATTGATCGACGCGATCAGGATGGAAATCGTCGCCAGCACCAGGACGATCCTGCTCGACGATCCGACCTGAAGCATGGCCCCCACCACGACGATCCCCGAAATCGCGTTCGTCACCGCCATCAATGGCGTGTGCAGCGCATGGCTGACGTTCCAGATCACCTGGAAGCCCACGAAGCAGGCCAGCACGAAGACGGTGAAATGCGCCATGAAACTGGCCGGTGCGACCGCACCGACCGCCATCAGCAGCACAGCGCCGGCGATCAGCGTCGTCACCTGCGACCGGGTCTGCGCCTTGAAGGCGGCGACGTCCCGCGCCCGCTTCTGCTCGGGCGTCAGTTCCTCGGCTTTGGGCTTGGGCTTCTGCGCCGCGATCGCCTTGATCTTGGGCGGTGGTGGCGGGAATGCGACGCCCCCCTGATAGGCGACGGTCGCGCCCCGGATCACGTCATCCTCCATATTATGGACGATCACGCCATCCTTGCCCGGCGTCAGGTCGGCCAGCATATGCCGGACGTTGCTGGCATAAAGCGCACTGGATTGCGCCGCCATGCGGCTTGGGAAATCGGTGTAGCCGATGATCGTCACGCCATTGGCAGACACGATCTTCTGATCGGCGACCGTCAGTTCGCAATTGCCGCCGCGTTCGGCCGCCAGATCGACGATGACCGATCCGGGGCGCATCGCCTCCACCATATCCTTCGTCCACAGCACCGGCGCGTCCCGGCCGGGGATCAACGCGGTGGAAATCACGATGTCGACATTGGGCGCGAGTTCGCGGAACTTCTTGAGCTGCGCTGCGCGAAATTCCGGGCTGGACGGCGCAGCATAGCCGCCGGTCGTCGCCCCGTCCTGCTGCTCCCCGGCAAAGTCGAGATAGACGAACTGCGCGCCCATCGATTCGATCTGCTCGGCCACTTCCGGCCGCACGTCGAAGGCCAGCGTGATCGCGCCGAGCGAGGTCGCGGCACCAATCGCCGCCAGACCCGCGACGCCCGCGCCGATCACCAGCACCCTGGCCGGCGGCACCTTGCCCGCCGCCGTCACCTGACCGGTGAAGAAGCGCCCGAAATTCGCGCCCGCCTCGATCACGGCGCGATAACCGGCGATGTTCGCCATGGACGACAGTGCGTCCATCTTTTGCGCGCGCGAAATGCGGGGCACCATGTCCATCGCCAGCACATTGGCGCCGGTGGCATTGATCGCTTCCAGCTCTTCACCGCGCTGGCCGGGGTAGAAGAAGGAAATCAGCGTCTTGCCTGGCGTCAGGCGCGCAGCCTCGGCCGCTTCGGGCGGGCGGACCTTCACGATCACATCCGCCTGTGCCCAAAGTGCCTCGGCGCCGGCGACCACGGTCACGCCTGCCGCGCGATAGGCCTCGTCGCCCAAACCCGCTGCCGCACCGGCCCCGCTTTCGATCAGGCAGCTATGGCCCAATTTCTGCAACTGCGCGGCGCTGTCAGGCGTCAGCGCAACACGCGCCTCGCCTTGCGCCGTCTCTCTGGGTGCCCCTATCTTCACGCTTGCCCTCCTCCCCTTTTTACGGCCACACGGTTCTTGCCCCGTACATGCCTATCTTGGCGGCTCCGACGCCATCGGTCCATCGCGAAAGCTCGACCGGACGTCGCACTTCTCTCCGCCGCGCTTACGGCTGTTGGCGCGCTGAACGTCAACCCTCTTTATCCTGAAGAGGGGTCAATCAAAACTATGGCATGGACCATAAGAGCTTCTAGCCATGCCGTCAGTCGATCAGGCGCCAGCGCAGCGTTTCGCCGGCATGGAAGGGGACGAGGCTGATCCCGCCTTCCGCCAGCGCATCCGGCACGACCACATCCTCACGCTTCAGCGTCACCCTGCCTTCATTCAACGGGAGGCCGTAGAAATTGGGGCCATGTTCCGACGCGAAACCCTCGAACCGATCGAGCGCACCTTCTTCCTCGAACACCTGGAGGTAGCTTTCCAGGGCGAAGGGCGCGTTGAAGATACCGGCGCAGCCACAGGCCGATTCCTTGCGGCCGATCGCATGGGGCGCGCTGTCGGTGCCCAGGAAGAATTTGGGCGATCCCGACACTGCCGCCTTGCGCACGGCCAGTCGATGCTGTTCGCGCTTGGCGACCGGCAGGCAATAGGCATGGGGACGGATGCCACCGTCGAAAATCGCGTTGCGATTGATGATGACATGCTGGGGCGTGATGGTCGCACCGATCAGCGGCCCGCTCGCTTCGACGAAATCGACTGCCTCGGCCGTGGTGATATGCTCCAGCACGATCTTGAGCGACGGGTAATCGCGCACGAGCGGCGTCAGGACGCGATCGACGAACACCGCCTCGCGATCGAAGATGTCGACGTCCCGGTCCGTCACCTCGCCATGGATCAGCAATGGCATGCCGATCTGCTGCATGGTTTCCAGCAGGCTGGACAGGCGACGAATGTCGGTGACGCCATGGGCGGAATTGGTGGTGGCATGGGCCGGATAGAGTTTGCAGGCGGCAAAGACGCCCTGCGTATAGCCGCGCGCAATTTCCATCGGATCGGCGTCGTCCGTCAGGTAGCAGACCATCAGGGGCGTGAAATCCGTGCCCGCCGGCAGTGCCGCCACGATCCGATCCCGATAGGCCAGCGCCGCATCGACGCTGATGACCGGCGGCGTCAGGTTCGGCATGACGATCGCGCGGGCGAACTGGCGCGCGGTATGATGGACGACGGCATTCAGCATGTCGCCATCGCGCAGATGGACGTGCCAGTCGTCGGGACGGCGGATTGTGATCTGGTCTGTCATGCGGCCGCTCTAGCCGATCGGGCCGCGGCTCGCCAAGTCCATCTTGTCGGTTCGCAACCCCCCTGTCGAACGGCCTTCATACCGCCCCTTGATCGCGCCATGGATTCGATATAATTATGATATCATAATTTATGGAGAATCATGTCCATGTCCGTGCTTCAGGCCACCCGCGAGCGGCGCATCACCACCCTGAGCGGCTACGCCATGCTGCTGGTCCCGCCGCTCTGCGTCGTCGGTGGGTTGGCCGCCATCGGCCTGCTCGGCACCGGACATGAGGCGATCGGCGGCTTGATGCTTCTGCTGTCCATCTCGCTGTTCATTCTGACGCTTGCCGGCTTCTACCTGATCCAGCCGAACCAGGCGGCGGCGATCCTGCTGTTCGGCGATTACAAGGGCACCGATCGCACGCCGGGCCTGCGCTGGGTGCTGCCCTGGCTGACCCGGCAGAAGATCAGCGTGCGCGTTCACAACGTCACCTCCGAAAAGCTCAAGATCAACGACAAGCGCGGCAATCCGGTGGAAATCGCGTCCAACGTCGTCTGGCGCGTCACCGACACGGCGCAGGCCCTGTTCGACGTCGACGACTATAAGGCGTTCGTGGAAATCCAGATCGAAAGCGCGGTGCGGGCAATCGGGTCGCGCTATCCCTATGATGATTTCGAGCATGAGGAAAAGACGCTGCGTGGCGATGGCGACCATGTCGCGGACGAATTGCAGGCGGAATTGCAGGACCGGGTCGCGCTCGCCGGCGTCACCGTGGACGAATGTCGCCTGACCCATCTTGCCTATGCGCCGGAAATCGCCCAGGCGATGCTGCGCCGCCAGCAGGCCGAAGCCGTCATCGCCGCCCGCACCCGGCTGGTCGAAGGCGCGGTGACGATGGTGGAACTGGCGCTGGACCAGCTATCGGCCAAGAATGTGGTCGAACTGGATGACGAACGCCGCGCCGCCATGGTCAGCAACCTGATGGTCGTCCTGTGCGGCGAGCGCGACAGCCAGCCGGTGATCAATACGGGCACCCTCTACCAATAGGCCCGGATCGTGGCGAAGGACGATATCGCCCCGCGCAAGGCTTTCCCCCTGCGGCTGGACCCGGCGCTGTACGAGGCGCTGGAACGCGGCGCCGCGGCCGAATTTCGCAGCGTCAATGCGCAGGTCGAAATGCTGCTGCGCGAAGGGCTGCGGCGGCGCGGCGTGAAACTGGCGGAGCCCGACAAGCGGCGGCGCGGACGCCCGCCGAAAGAAGAGTGATTGCCGCACCTGCCAAACCCTCGCCCCGGTTGTCCGGGCTATTGGGCCGCGCACAAACGCTATGGGATTGGGTCTTCGGTAACGATTGACGGATAGGGTTGCGGGTTCGCGCTTTTTTTGATGCTCGCGACGTTTTAGACGGCCCTGTCGGGCTTTGCTGTGGCGCCACCTATCAGTGGATAGGTGGCCTTGTAGTGATAGTGCTGGACATGCGCTTGCTCGCGAAGGCTATCGCGGCACTGGTTCGGAAATTTCGCAAACGATCATAACCGTAGGTCACACACACATAAAACTCCAAAAAAAGCCTTATAATATCCGACGTTAGTCGGCATTCTCTCCGCCCAGACTTATGGGTGCCATATAGGAGAATCGCTTCATGACGATTGCCAGAGCGGCCATCTGCCGCGGGCCGGGCCAGCCGTTCGTGATCGGGGAGGTCCGGCTGGACGATATCCGGCCTGACGAGGTGCGGGTGCGGATCGTGGCCTGCGGCATCTGCCATACCGACCTGGCCGTGCGCGACGCGCAACTGCCGGTCCCGCTGCCGATCGTCCTGGGCCATGAAGGCGCCGGGATCGTCGAGGCGGTCGGCAGCGCCGTCACCGCCNCTGGCCGTGCGCGACGCGCAACTGCCGGTCCCGCTGCCGATCGTCCTGGGCCATGAAGGCGCCGGGATCGTCGAGGCGGTCGGCAGCGCCGTCACCGCCGTCCGGCCCGGCGACCGCGTGGTGATGAGCTTCAACTCCTGYGGCCAGTGCCCCAGTTGCACGGTCGATGCGCCAACCTATTGCTATGCCTTCGTCCAGCATAACTGGTCCGGCGTCCGTGCCGATGGCAGCCCCACGCTGTTCCATGACGGCGCACCGATGAACGGCCATTTCTTCGGCCAGTCCGCCTTTGCCACCCATGCCATCGCCCATGAACGCAATGTCGTCCGCGTGCCCGACAGCATGGACGACGTGCCGCTCGACATCCTCGCGCCGATCGGCTGCGGGCTGATGACCGGCGCGGGSGCGGTGCTGCGGGCGATGAAGGTGCGCGCCGGACTGCCGATCGCGATCTGGGGCGCGGGAACCGTCGGCATGGCCGCGATCATGGCGGCCAGGATCGCCGGCGCCTTTCCCATCATCGCCATCGACCTGCATGATGCCCGGCTCGACCTTGCGCTGGAACTGGGCGCTTCGCATGCGATCAACGGCCGTGCCGATGTGCCCGCGCGCATCGGCGCGCTCTGTCCGGCGGGCCTGGCCTATGCCTTCGACACGACCGGCGTCAACCGCCTGATCGAACAGGCCGTGTCCCTGCTCGCGCCGATGGGCATCGCCGGCCTCGTGGGCGCATCCGATCCTACGGACATGCTGACCTTCAACGAGGCCGCACTGATGGGCGGCGGGCGCCGGATCATGGGCATATTGGGCGGCGACAGCGACCTCCAGACCTTCCTCCCCGAACTGATGGACCATTATCGCGCCGGCCATTTCCCCTTCGACCGGCTCATCGCCCATTTCACCCTCGACGACATCAACCAGGCCATCGCCGCCACCGAAAACGGCACCGTCGTCAAACCCGTCCTGCGCATNCCTCTGGCGCCTGGATCGTGCCCCCTTCGACCGGCTCATCGCCCATTTCACCCTCGACGACATCAACCAGGCCATCGCCGCCACCGAAAACGGCACCGTCGTCAAACCCGTCCTGCGCATCTCAGAGGAATAGGAGGAGCGATCCGATCGCCCTTCCATATCAGACTGGCAAAACGTTCATATATTTCATAAAGTTACCAAGTAATCTCGTTCTTACAAATATCATTTCACATTTCAGAATATTTCATATATACGGACAGTTGTTAGTCGATCATCGAACAAAGCCTATAATCGGGACGACTGAATCGCAGGAGGAGAGGAGGTATTCGCCACGATAGGCGATATTAATATGCCTGTTCATTATTTACATTGAAGTCATCATGCTATGATCCGTGTGATCATATCTGTCGCTCGTCCAAAAATGCTCCGCTTCAGCAAATCATTATTTCATCTGTAGCGTCGAGCCTGTTCTTCTGACCGTCGCAATTCAGTCAAAATAAAACGGCAGAATTTTAGCTATATTGTATCATAAGCATACAAATGGGAGGATATAGTGGTAAATAAGCAGCTCTTGTTGGGAACCAGCATGGCCGTGCTGGCCTGTCTCGCCGCAGCGCCGGCCGGTTGGGCACAGGAACAGGCCGTCACCCCGCCCGCTGCGGCGGACATCATCGTCACCGCCCAGTTCAAGTCGCAGAAATTGCAGGACACGCCGCTCGCCATCACCGCCATGACTGGCGAGGCGCTGGAAGCACGCGGCCAGACCAATATTTCCGAAGTCGCGGCGCAGACGCCCAACGTCACGCTGGCGCCGCAAAACGGCTATCTTGGGCCCGGCATCATCGCCTTCATCCGCGGCGTCGGCCAGTCCGATCCCAATTTCGCGCTCGAACCGGGCGTCGGCATGTATATCGACGATGTCTATCTGCCGACATTGACCGGATCGCTGCTGGACCTGATGGACCTCGACCGGGTCGAAATCCTGCGCGGCCCTCAGGGTACGCTGGCCGGTCGAAACTCCCTCGGCGGATCGATCAAGCTCTATTCGGTCAAGCCCAAGGGTGACGGCAGCGGCATGCTGGAAGCGACCTATGGCAGCTATAACCGCATCGACATGCGTGGCTATATCGACCTTAAACTGGCTGAAAACCTGTTCCTGCGCGTATCGGGCGCCAGCAAGAACAGGGACGGCTATGTCAAACGGCTCGACTATGCACTGACCCATCCGGGTTCCAATGTGCCGACCCAGGCGACCGATGCGAACCCGGAACTGGGCACACTGGGCGGGCAGAGCTTCATCGCGACCAAGGCGGCCGTGCGCTGGCTGCCGACCGACACGGTCGAAATCAACGTCTCGGCCGACTATACCCGCCAGCGGGACGAGGCCGGCGCCAGCGTGCTGATCTTCGCCAACAAGGCCGGCGTCTTCCCCGGCCCCAGCGCGACCGGCGGTCCGCGCCCCTGGCTGGCCGGCGTCAATGGCGCACCAGTGGCGCTCAATTGCGCCTTCGTCGCCTTCGGCGCCAACAGTTGCGACACCCCGCCTTCGGGCTACAACAAGAAATTCATCAGTTACGCCACCTTCACCGACAATGCCACGCGCGACGGACAGATGGCCTATAAGCCGCTGTCGCTCGACCCGCATTCGGACCTCGACAATTATGGCTTCGCCGGCACTGTCGACTGGACCATCAGCGATACGCTCGCGCTCAAGTCGATCACATCCTACCGCCATTATGAGGCCGACTGGTCCTTTGCCGAGGGCGCACCGGTCCAGTCCTCCATGTTCGAGCAACAGCAGACCAATACCCAGTGGAGCCAGGAATTGCGGCTGAGCGGCACTGCGCTCGATCGCCGGCTCGACTATACGGTGGGCGGCTTCTATTTCGATACGAAGGGCAAGTTCACCGGCCGTATCGACCTCAACTATGCCGGCATCGACTTCCTGCATGGCCCCGATCCGACGCCTGCCAAGAACAAGGCGCTGTTCGCCAATGTCAGCTTCAAGCCGGTCGATGCGCTGACGCTGACGGGTGGCATCCGGTCGTCCTGGGACGAAAAGGATTATGGCTATGTTCGCCGCAATCCGGACGGCACGGCGATCCAGGGGCCATGCGCATTCTTCCTGGGCGCGCCGACCGCCGGCCCGACGGGCGTGGGCAACGCGCCCAACTGCCTGCTCTTCGGCCTCAATGGCCTGGGCGCGCATTTCAAGTCGCAGCGCACCGACTGGCGCATCGCGGCGGACTATCGCTTCTCGCCCGCATTCATGGTCTATGCGCAGGTGTCGACCGGCTATCGCGCAGGCGGCGTCAATCCCCGCCCCTTCTACCCCAGCCAGGTGCGCCCCT
This sequence comes from Sphingobium sp. Leaf26, assembly GCF_001421665.1. Classification (GTDB taxonomy): domain Bacteria; phylum Pseudomonadota; class Alphaproteobacteria; order Sphingomonadales; family Sphingomonadaceae; genus Sphingobium. Next base: position 171,594 of record NZ_LMKV01000032.1, on the reverse strand, counting down.
TCTCCCCGGAAACCATCACCGCCTATGAAGCGGGGTTCAAGTCCGACCTGTTCAATCGCATGCTGCGCTTCAACGTCTCGGCCTTCTTCAACGATTACAAGAATATCATCCTGACGGTGTTCAACTGCCCGACCGATGCCGGGACGGAAGGCACACCCTGCCTCCAGCCCACCAATGTCGGGTCGGCGGACGTCAAGGGCATAGAGTTCGAAACGATGTTCCGGCCGACCAGCCGGCTCAGCTTCGACGGGTCGCTCAGCTATCTCGACTTCAAATATACTTCGCTCGGCAGCGCCAATACCGGCGTCACGATCGACATGGTGCCGCCCTTCACCCCCAAGTGGAAATGGAATGCCGGCGCGCAATATGATGTGCCGGACGTTCTGGGCGGGGAACTCAGCTTCCGTGTCGACGGCAGCTATCAGTCGCATATCTATGTCGACGCGATCAACACGGATGCCACCACCGTATCGACCACCGATGCCGGTGCGGGCGGCGGGCCGCTGCCGACATTGGTCGCGACCAGCCGGATCGACGGCTATTTCCTCGCCAATGCCCGCGTCACCTGGCGCAGCGGGGATGATGGCTGGAGCGCCTCGCTCGAAGTCCGCAACCTGACCGACAAATATTATTTCTCCTCGATGAACACCAATTTCAGTTCGGTGGGCGTGCTGTCCGGCGCGCCGGGCCTGCCGCGCACCTGGGCGGTGACGCTCAGGAAGCAATTCTGATCGGCCAACGGGCGGTGCGGCCTTTGCCCGCATCGCCCTTTCTTTACGAGGTTCCCATGATCCGCCTGTCCCTGCGCCTGCTGGCGCCCCTGATGCTGACGGCCATAGCCATGCCATCGCCCGCCGCCGCACCGACCGACATTCCCGCCGATCCCGTCATCCAGATGCGCGAACATTGGCTGGATGCCGACATCAACGCCTTCAATTTCCGCCATTCGGCCGATATGTTCGAAACCCGCGCAGTGCCCCATGGCGACACCGTCCGTGCCCTGCCCGACGGCCAGGCGATCACCCCACCCGCCTTCCGGCAGAATGGCGTCACCCGCAGCTATGACGAATGGGCGCGCCGCACCTATACCAACGCCATCATCGTCCTGCGCGATGGCAAGGTCGTGTTCGAAGAATATCGCAATCGCGCCCGCCCGTCCGATCGCTTCATCTCCTTCTCCATGGCCAAGTCGATCACGTCGCTGCTGATCGGCATCGCGCTGGATCAGGGCAAGATCGGCTCGCTTGACGATCCGGCCGGCAAATATGTCCCCGAATTGCGCAAGGGCGCCTATGGCGATGTGACGATCCGCCAGTTGCTTCAGATGCGGTCAGGCGTCGACTATGACGAACGCTATGACTTCGGCGAGAAGCCGAGCGTCGCCGCGCTCATCCATCGCCACGCCATCGTCCTCAATGAGGAGCGCTTCGCCGATCGCGCCACCACCATGACCCGCGTCGCAAAGCCCGGCAGCCGCTTCAACTATGCGACGCTGGATACCGCCGTGCTGGGATGGGTGCTGGAACGCGCCACCGGCCAGTCGCTCGCCAGCCTCACCGCCACGAACCTGTGGCAACCCGCCGGCATGGCGGACGACGCCTTCTGGATCGCCGACGGGCCGGAGGGGAAGGGGCGGGAATTGTCCGGCATGGGCTTCAACGCCACGCTGCGCGACTATGCCCGGCTTGGTCAGTTGATGCTGGACGATGGCCTGCGCGACGGGAAAGCGGTGCTGCCGCGCGGCTGGATGAAGCAGGCGACCAGCATGATCCCGTTCGCCCAGCCCACCCCCCTTGGCGGGCGCGGCTATGGCTTCCAATTCTGGCAACTGGACGATCAGCCGGGTGCCTATACCGCCCTGGGCCTCGCCGGCCAGTTCATCTATGTTCATCCGCAAAGTCGCACGGTCATCGTGAAGCTGAGCCACTATCCCCTGCCCGAACCACCCCATGTGATGGGGGAGACTCTGGCCTATTTCCAGCAGTTGGTGCGCCTGGCGCCCTGACCGCACCACTGGAAGGCAACATCTCTGAAGTCAGGAAAGGCGGGGTCTGACGGCCCCGCCTGCTATCGTTCCGGCCGCGCCAGCATACCCCGTTGATCGCCGCTGTTTCCGAATGTCCGACAAATACTGTAACCATTCGCATTTGTCGTTGCGTATCGTATACTTTCGTTCAAAGCAGGTCTTCCAGCAAAGACAGGCCGTTGTTCGCAGCAAGCATGATCGGAAGCATCCATAATCGCAGGCTGATCGGCTGCACCATGTTGTTGCTCACCGGCGGCGAGGCGATGGCGCAGGGCGTAAAGCCAGCGCCGGCCGACCCGATCGTGGTCAATGGCGGGCGGCAGGTCGGGGAGACGCAGCCACTGCGCCATTTCGACGCGGAAGAGTTGCGGGCGATGGGCATCACCAGCATCAAGGACATGATGCAACGGCTGGGCGCGCAACTGAAGGGCGCAGATGGCGCCAACCCAGTCTATGCCATCAACGGGCGACGGCCGCTGGACGACGAGGAAGTCCAGAGCCTGCCGTTCGACGCGATCCAGTCCTTCGACCTGCTGCCGCAGGAGGCCGCGTCCGGCATAGGCTATCCGCCCAACCAGCCGGTCATGAACTTTACCACCAAGGCGAAATTCCAGGGCTTCGAGGCGATGGCCAACGGCCAGACCAGCACGGATGGCGGCGGCGGCACCGTGGAGGGGCGCTTTGCGATGACCCGCCTGCGCGGCAAGAAACGCCTCACCTTGTCCGCCACCCTGTCGCGACAGAGCGAATTGCGACAGGATCGGCGGTCTATCCGTCCCGATCCCAGCCTTCCCTATGGCCGGATCGGCAATGTGACCGGCGCGGGCGGCGGAGAAATCGATCCGCAGTTGAGCGCGCTGGCGGGCAGTCCCGTGACCATCGCCGCCGTCCCGCTCGATCCCGATGCGCGACAGACGCTGGCTGCCTATCTGCCCGGCGCCAACCAGCCCCTTGTGACCGATCCGGGCGCCTATCGCAGCCTCCAGCCGCGCCAGCGCACGATGAAGGTCGCCGGCTTCTTCAGCCAACCGATCAGCGAACGGACCACTGCCGCGATCAGCCTCTCGATCGAACGGCAGCGTAGCTGGTCGCTCCAGGGCCTGGGCACCGCGTCCCTCCTCGTCCCAGCCGGCAATGGTTCATCGCCCTTTACCGGCGACATCTGGCTCAACCGCTATCTGGACGAGGTGCCGGCGCTCACGCAGAATGGCAGCATCTGGACGCTGCATGCCGGGCTGGGCCTTATCGGAGGGTTCAGCGGATGGAACTGGTCGCTCAGGCTCAACCATGATCGCAAGCGCAGCCAGACCGACAGCGATCTCGGCTTCGACACGACCGGAATCCAGGACGCGATCCTGCTGGGCGGCGATGCCTTTTCGCCCTTCTCCACAGGGCAGATCGGCGCGGCGATCCGCGACCGCTCCCGCTCGATCATCACGACGAACGATGCCCAGTTGATCCTCAACGGTCAGCTCCTGACCTTGCCGGCCGGGCCGGTCGCGGTGACGACGACGTTCAACGCGCAACGATCCAGCAGCGACAGCCAGTCACGCGCCTTCCCCGACGCCAACACCGTCCTCTGGCGCAACCAGGGCGGCAGCAGCCTCGCGGCGACCATCCCCATCGCCTCGGCCGCGGACAATGTCCTGCCCTTCCTCGGCCGGCTTTCGGTCGACCTGTCGGGCGGCGTCAATGCGGTCAGACGCTATGGTCCGCTCTATACCGCCCATGCCAGTCTGGTCTGGACACCGGTAAAGCGCGTGCAACTGCTGGCGACACTCAGGCGGGCGGAAACGGCCCCGATCCTCGACCAACTGGGCGCTCCCCGCATCGCCACGCCGAACATGCCCTTCGTCGATCTTGTGTCGGGGGAAAGCCTCTTCGTCACATCACTTTATGGCGGCAATCCGGACCTGTCGCCTGAACGGCGGCGGACGCTGACATTGACTGCAAATATCCAGCCGCTGCGGACCGATGCCTTCCGCGCCAGCCTTATCTATGAAGATGCGAAAATCCATGACCAGTCGGCGACCCTATCGGTCCTGACACCGGCGATCGCGGCGGCGTTCCCCGATCGTTTCCTGCGCGATGCCGCGGGACAACTCACCACCGTGGACCTGCGCCCGGTCAATCTGCATCGCGAACGGCAGCGGACGGTGAAGGCGACCCTGTCCTTTGCCGGTCCGATCGGCCCCAAGCCGGAAAAGCCGCCGGAGGGCCAGCCGCCCAGCATGACCTATCTCTATGCGTCGCTGACGCCGGCGCTGCGACTGGAGGATCGCCTGTCGCTCAGCCCCGGCACGGCCCCGCTGGACCTGCTGGACGGCGACAATATCGTGGCGAGCGGTGGCCGTCCCCGTTGGGATGTGCAGGGGGACATGGGCCTGTACCGCAACGGCATCGGCATGTTCGTGCAATCCGTCTGGCATTCGGGCAGCCGCGCGCGCAGCATGATCGACACGGCGGACCTGCGCTTCGCCAGCCTTGGCACCACCGCCCTGACCATTTATGCCGACATGGAAAGGCTGATGCCCAAGACAGGCTGGGCCAAAAAGCTGATGATCGACGCCAGTATCCGCAATATCGCCAATGCCCGGCCAGCCGTCCGCGACCGGCTGGGCGATACGCCGATCAGCCAGCAACCCGCCTATCTCGACCCCCTTGGACGGGTCGTCAGCCTGCGCCTGTTCAAACGTTTCTGAATCGGTCAGGCTGGCAAGCTAAAGGCGATCGGCACGGTGAACTCGATCCGTTCGCCGGGCAGTTCGGCCGGCGCGCGGGGGTAGGGTGAGGCGCGACGCAGCATCGCTTCGGCTTCCTCGTCCAGCACCGCGTTGCCCGATCCCTGGATGACGGCGCCCTCCAGCAACAGGCCCGCGCGGTCGAGGACGAAGCGGACCTGAACCTGCCCCTCCTCCCGCCGCATCCGCGCGCGACGAGGATAGACTTTATGGGCATAGAGCCAGGAGCGGACCTTGGCGGCGTAGCTGCGGCTGGTGCCCGGCGGCGCCTTGACGTCGACGCCGTCGGCTGCGCCGCGCCTTGCCGGTGGCGCAGCGGCGGACGCGGCGGCGGCCATGGCCGGACGGGCGGGTTGGGACGCGACCGGGACGGCAGTAGCAGCGGACGCGGCGGCGAGTTGGACCGGCTGCGGCACGGAAAGGCGCGATGGCACCGCCACGACCGGCGGCGCGACAGCGACAACGGGCGCAGGTTGCGGACTAGTCCGCTGAGGCGGGACGGCATCGCGCATATTCGGTGCCGCCGTCTCCGCCTCTTCCTCGCCCTGATCCACCCCCTTGAGCAGGGCCATGGACAGCACCGTTATCGCCGGGGTCTCGGTCCGCCGGCCGATATGCCCCATGCCCAGGTTGAGCAGCGCCGCGATCAGCAGGGCGTTGACCAGCAGCGAAGCCGCTGCCGGTCCACCGATACGGAAGGGATGCGCTGCCCCGGCCACGGCGTCAGAACGTGTTGGCCACGGTGAATTTGAAGCTCTGCCCCTCCGCCGCGAGCGCGGACAGGTGGCGGCGATACTGTTTGTCGAAGACATTATCCACGGCGATGCGGAACTCGAACCCTTTGGCCGCGCCGCTCTGCGGCTTGAAGGCGAAGAAGAGGTTGTGGACGGTATAGCCGGGCGTCGCCAGGCCCGAACCGGCCGAAGCGAAGCTGCCCGGCGTCACCTTGTCCTGCCGCTCGGCAAACTCGCCGGTCCAGCCGCCCGACAGCCCCGTGCCCGCATCGGCATAGCCCAGCGTCAGGCGATAGTCGTTCGCGGGAATCGTGTTCAGATAATCGCCGGTCAGACGGTTCTTGCCGTCGATGAAGGAGGCGTTGCCGCGCGCGAAGAAGCCGCCAATGCCATATTCGGCCTCGACCTCCAGCCCCTTGAAGCGCGAGCGGTTGATGTTCTGGAAATAGGGCGTGCCCGCCGCTGCCGACACATTGACGATCAGATCCCTGACGTCGTTCTGGAACAGCGTCGTCTTGGCGCGGAAGCGATCGCCCTTGCCCAGCATATCGTCGAAGGACAGGGTAAAGCCAAGCTCGACATTGTCGGATTTCTCCGGCCGCAGATCGGGATTGTTGGGCCGGGTCGCCGAACGGGTGAAGATTTCATCCACATTGGGCATGCGCACGGTGCGCGCCACCGACCCGAACAGGCCGAACCATGGTGTGAAATTATACAGCGCGGCCAGTTTGGGCGACACGCCGCTGTCCGTCACATCGTCGGTCAGGCGCGCCCCGCCGACGACCGTGGCGCCGGGCTTGAGGCTGGTCCAGTCGACGCGGACGCCCGGCATGATCGTCAGCTTGTCGGACCAGACGATCTCCAGTTGCCCGTACAGGCCATAGCGGTCCATGTCGCCTTCGGGATGGGTACCCGCGCCCGGCGTCACCGTACCGTCCAGCGCGACGCGCGGGTTACGCCGTGCCTGCGTGCTCCACTGGCCGCCCAGGATCAGGAAGGTCGTCCAGTCGCCGCCGAGGTCGAACTCGCTGCTATTCTGGACCTTCGCCTGCCAGCTTTCATAGGAGAAGTCGGAATAGGCGAGCGGGCCGAGGAACGTGGTTTCGGTCTGGTGCACCTTCGACAGCGAATAGGCGACCTGCGCCTCGATATTGAAGATCTTGCTGCCATCGAAATCGTTCACATAGCCCAGCACGGCGGTCTTGTCGTGGACGCGGCGGCGCATCAGGCTGTTGCCGGTGGCGGCTGAAATCTGGTCATAGACCTGCGGCGCGTCGCTGATCCAGTCCTGATAGCTGGCCCAGATGGCGTGGTTTTTATTGCCGCCGATCGCAACACGGCCCTTGACCAGCCAGCTATCGGATTGCGTCGCGGAGGCGGCGACCGTGTCGCCATTGCCGCTTTTATAATCGTCGGTGCGGCGATAATTGTAGCTGCCCAGCAGTTCGACGCCCTCGGTCGGCTGGACCGCGACGATGCCCGACAGGGTACGTGCCTGCGCATTGGTTTCGGTCGCGGCCTTCAGGCGCACCGCCAGCGGATCGCCCTCCCCCAGGAAGTCGGACGCATCCTTGGTCGTGAAATTGACCACGCCCGCCAGCGCGCCTGCGCCATAGAGGGTCGAGGAAGCGGGGCCGCGCAGCACTTCGACCCGCTTGTAAAGTTCCGGTTCGGTGAAGAGCGCGCCCATGCGATATTGTTCGTAGAATTTGGTGACGCCATCGACCGTCAGCAGGATACGATTGTCGCTGTCGCCGATCGCCGTGCCCATGCCGCGAATGTTGAAGCCCTGCCCCAACTGACCGACGCCGCCCTGGACGTTGACGCCCGGCATGGCTTCCAGCAGGTCGCCGATGGTGGTCGCCTGGGTCTGGTCGATATCCTCCTGGTCGAGCGTGCTGACCGCCTGCGGCGTGTCGATCGCGACCTTTTCCGTACCGGCGGAAATAACCATGCGATCCAGCGCCATGCGCACGGTTTCGGGCGCGTTGGCCTCATCCTGCGCCAGCGCAGGGATCGGCGCGAGGATCATCACGGTCCCCAGCAACAGCTTCAATCTCGTCTTCTTCATGGTTTGCGGCCCCCTTTTGGCGATAGGCGATGGGGCGTGGACGCCCCGAACGGCCTCGCACCTAGCAGGTAGAAATGATATTGCAAGTGAGTCTCATTAGTTATATCTGCCGGCGTCGAAAGGGGAATTCATGAAACCATCGCTATGCCGTTCCGCTGCCCTGCTGCTGACTCTCGTCGGCGCTTCTGCGGCGCAGGCCCATATGCCCTATGTGCTGCCGACCCTGTTCGATCTGGGCAAGGGCGACCATGTCACTGTCCAGTCCGCCTTTGCCGAGGATGCCTTCCTGCCCGAAGTCGCGATGCGCGACGCGCCCTTCCATCTGGTCGGGCCGGACGGAAAGTATCTGCCGACCGGTCCCGTCACCCATTTGCGCGACCTCAGCGTCTTCGAGGCCGCGATCCCCGCCGATGGCACCTACCGCGTGACCAGCGGCCAGCGCGCCGGGCGCAAGGGCAAGATGTTCAAAGTCGGCGACAAATGGGAAATGCGCGGCGAAGGCGGCGAACCGCCGGCCAATGCAGAGCAGGTCGATGTGCAGAGCATGACGCTCGCCGACGCCTATGTGACCCGCGGCCAGCCAACCGACGCAGCGCTCAAGCCCCTGGACAAGGCGCTGGAAATTCAGGCGATCACCCATCCCAACGGCATCGTTGCCGGGTCGAGCGCCAGTTTCGCCCTGCTGTTCGATGGAAAGCCGCTCCCGCAAGCCGACATCACCTTGTTCCGCAGCGCCGGCCTCCATGACGGGCGCAAGGTGGTTGCACAGGTCAAAAGCGGTTCCGACGGCCGGTTCAGCCTGAAGCCGGAAGATGCCGGCACCTACCTGATCCTGGTGCGTCATCGCGGCGCGGCCCCGGCCGGGTCCGAAACGCCCTTTCGCAGCTACACCTACACCCTGACCTTCGACGCGGCCTGATCGCCGCGCCCCTTCCATTCGACGGAGCCTTCCATGAAAATCCATCTGCCCCTCGCCCTCGCTCTGCTTGCGACCGCCGGCACGGCCATCGCCGCCCCGCATGAAGGGTCGGCCTTCATCCACGATTATGACGCCAATCATGACGGCCAGGTCACGCGCGCCGAGTTCGACGCCACGCGCGTCGCCCGTTTCAAGGCGACCGACGCCAATGGCGATGGCTGGGTGTCCGAAGACGAATATGTGCAGGAATATAGCGCCCGGCTGGAGCAGCAACTCGCCGCCTCCGACCGCAGCGAGGACAAGAAGACCGAGGAACGCCAGCGCCAGATCCGCCAGACCCATGTTCGCTTCGGCGTGCTGGACAAGGACAAGGACGGCAAGATGATCCAGGCCGAATATGATCGCTCGGGCGCGCGCGCCTTTGCCGAGCAGGATAATGACAAGGATGGCATCGTCACCGCCACCGATGCCGCCGCCACGGCCGCGCGCCAGCTTGCGGCGCGCCAGGCGGCCGAGAAGACCGCTGACAGGGCCGATCGCTGAAGACAGAAAAAGCGGGGCCGCACCCTCTGCGGTCCCGCTGTCTCCCGCCTATCCCTCAGAGCGCATGCTCATCCTCGATCGTGATGTCCGCCAGCTTGCCTTCCACCATCCGCTTGCCCGGCTTCGCCTTGCGGAACGGCTCGAAACTCGCCCGATCCGCGTCGAACGCCATGTCCCAGGGAATATCGTCGCCCCGGAAGATCGGCGGCGCATTGTTCGACCAGAGCAGCGATCCGAACCGAAAATCCCAGGCTCGCGGTACCCAATTATCGTCCAGATAATCGGTATCGGCGTGATATTCGGCCTCCCCCGCCTTTCCCGGCATGTCGCAATAATAATAGATGGCCGACGAGATGCGATGCCGCGAGATGCCGCCGCTGCTGTTCATGGTGGCATTTTTCCAACCCTTCGCCTCCATGATATTGGCGCCCAGCATCACCTCGTCGATATCGTCCATGCCAAAGGCGATGTGCATGAACTTGAAATGATCCGGCGCGATCGGCAGGTCGCAATTCACCCAGAAGATCGCATGATGTTCGAACGTGCCGGGCGCGCGCGCGAAAATGCCCGTGCCCTTGCTGTGATCGACATAGCGAAAGCCCATGTGCCGCTCATAAAATTCAAAGCTGCCGACATAATCGGGCGAAAAGAACACCACATGGTTGATCGTCTTGGGAATGGCGCGACGGCGCCAGATGCGATGCTGGTTGAAACGGGGATGATGACCGGGCGTGTTGACCGGACTGGCCTCGCTCACCACCGGCCGTTTGGCCCAGACCTGCACGGCGATCGGCTGGCCATCGGGGCAGAGGCAATGCACCGTGCCGTCCGCATCGCGCCGTACCGCGACGTCGGTGGCAAGGCTCGCCGCGATCCGCTCCAGCCCCTCTGCGTCGGCCACCCCCCATATGGTTTCCTTCAGGCCATCGCCGGGAAAGGGATCGGGCGAAGGCAGGCGCGGATCGCCATGGCGGTAAATCACGACCCGCGACCCTGACGCCAGTTCGAATATCGCCTCATCGTCATTGGCGCGCAGCAGCGGCAGTCCGAAATCCGTCCAGAACCGCTGATGCTCCGCCAGGTCGGCAACCCCGAAAACCGCGCTCGCTACGCCCAAAATGCTCATGATCGCTCCTCATCCATTCTCCCTTTTATGAGGAGTGCGCCTGCCAGCCGAAAACGCATTTCATGGGACGCAGCTATCTGCGGAACAGGAAAGACAACAGGAACAGGATCGTCCGCAAGTCGAGCAGCTTCAATGCCGCCCGCGCCTCGGCCGGGGTCAGCTTGGCCACCATCGGCATGGCGCCGAAAATCTTCCCCCGGATGATGAGGGCATTGCCTTCCCGCGCGATCCTGCGAACGCTCATCAACTCCTTGTCCTGCGCGTCCAATATCTTCATCGCCGGCGCTTTTTTGTCCTTCATTGCACCGCTCCTGCACACACCTTGTCGAAATCCATGTCCATATCGTCCATCATCTGGATCGCCGTGGCGCGCCCCGCGCCGAACACGCCGCCGCCCGGATGCATGAACGGCCCGACCAGATAGAGCCCCTCGATCCCCGGCACGCGCAGATGGCCCAGGTCCGGCGTCGGGCGATGCCCAACCGACTGGTAGAAGAAGGGCGCGCAGCCATGGATATCCCCTTTCAGGAAACTGGCCGGGCTGTCGCGCTCATGGTCGACCGGCGATCGTATCAGCCGTCCGCTGATATTGTCGTCGGTCAGGTTGGAGTAGAATTTGCGATATTGCGCCAGCGCCTTGTCGGCTACCTCCTCCTTGCGCGCATCCCATGATCCGGGACCGCCGGGATAGAGGTCATAGGGCGCGAAATTCACGCCGTAGAAAATGCCGGCGCCATCGGGCGCACGGCTGGGATCGAAGATCGTGTTGTCACCGCCCGCGATCAGCCGTTCCGACACCTCGCCCCGCCGCAGCTTGTCATATTCCAGCAGCATGTCGCGCATGGTGTAGAAGTCCATGAGTTCGGTCATCATGGCATTGGTGTCATTGCCGACCCTCAGCTTCAGCCGCTCCTTCAGCGTCAGATGGGTGAGGTTGATGGAAAAGGTCGACTGGGTGACGCGCTCCGCCCGTTCCAGCACCGGTTCGGGCGTTTCGGACACGAATTTGCGCAGCACATGCGGATGGATCGCGCCGATCACGCCATCCTTGGCCTGGACCGTCTCGCCGTCGATCAGTTCCAGTCCGGTCGCCTTGCCGCCGGACACGATCACCCGGCGCACCTCGGCATTGCAACGCACTTCGCCGCCGAAATGCTCGATCGCGCGGACCAGTGCATGCGACAATTGCCCGGACCCGCCCTTGGGCATGGAACAGCCATAGGCGTGGATGATGCCCGGCATCAGGAACGCGCCCATGCCGGTGCCCAGTTCGTCGGGCATCTGGAGATTTTCCGTCACCATCCGCACGATGTGCAGGCGCAGCAGGTCGCTTTCGAAATATTGGTTTACCACGTCCAGCGCGGACCGCTGCATGACGTCCAGCAGAAACCGCCCCTCGTCCGACTGGTCCATCATCGCCACGAACGCGCCCATCGGGAAGGGCGGCGCGTAGAGGCCGGACATGAACATCGGCAGCGCCGCCATGCTGGCCTGCGCGAACTTGCGATAGGCTTCGGCATCCTTGGGAGAGAAAGCCGCGATTTCCTCGCAGGTCCGGTCCAGATCGCGCCAGGACCGGACGACAGTACCGTCTTCCCAGATCGACGCATGGGGCAGTTCGGGATAGATATATTCCAGCCCGAATTTGGACAGCAGGCCCAGTTCATCCTGACGCAGCATCGGATTGCCCTGGATCATGATGTGCACATTGCTGTGCTCGTCATGCCAGAATCCGGGCTGGATCAGTTCCCGCGTGGAAACCCCGCCGCCATAATGCGGCTTGCGCTCCAGCACCAAAACCTTCTTGCCGGCCTTGGCCATATAGGCCGCGGCGGTCAGGCCGTTATGGCCGCCGCCCATCACGACGATGTCATAGCGGCTCATGGATGCTCTCCGAAAAAGGCCCGGAATTGCGCGATGCCCGGCACATGGCTGGCGCAGCCGCCATCGGCGACCAGCAATTGCCCGGTGACGTTGCGCGCCGCGTCGGACGCCAGGAAGGCGACGACCTCGGCAATATCCTCCGGCTCGCCCAGCCGGTCGCGCAGCGTTTCCGCCTCGACTGCCTGTCGAAGGGCTGGCGGGAAGGCTTCGCGCAGGGCAGGCGTCAGTGTCATGCCGGGTGCGACGGCGTTGCAACGCACGCCCAGCGCGCCGTGGCTGGTGGCGATGGAGCGCGTCATCTGGATGATCGCCGCCTTGGACGCGCTATAGGCCGCCTGAATCAGATGCCCCTGCAAGGCAAGGTTGCTGACGGTATTGACGATATTGCCGCGACTTGCCCGCAGATGCGGCAGGGCGGCGCGACAGGCGATCATCGTCCCGCGCACATTGACCGCATAGGTCCGGTCCCACAGCGCCGTCCCCATATGCTCGATATCGCCATCCTGCCGTGCGATATCGGGTCCAAGCAGGGCGGCATTGTTATGCAGGATATCCAGCCGTCCATGATGGTCCACCACGGTCGCCACCATGGTCTGGATCGACGCTTCATCTTCCAGGTCGAGCGGCACGGCGATCGCACCGGGCAGCCCGTCCGCCAGCGCCCTGGCGGCGTCGATCGCGATATCGGCGATCGCCACCCTGGCGCCCCGCGCCGCCATCAATCGCGCCGTGGCGGCGCCGATCCCGCCTGCGCCGCCGGTAATGACCGCCACCTTTCCATCGAGACGGATTGCATCCGACACCATCGCCCTCTCCTTTGCTTGATCTTCTGGCAAAGCATCATAATGTGCCTGCCAAAGGGGAGAAGACGGCACTTTTTTGTGCCTTCCAAATAGCGAGCGATGAGCGACTTCGACGATTTCGACCCTGCCTGCCGTGCCCGGTTGACGGCATTGGCGCAGGACATGCAAGATCATGGCGCGGAGCAGGATGCACCGATCCGCACCATCTTTGGCCTGCTCGGCGATCGCTGGTCGATGCTGATCCTGCTGCTGCTGGACGTCGGCCCCTTCCGTCATGCCGAACTGCGCCGCCTGCTCGACCGGATGAGTGCGGAAGGCGGCATTTCGCAGCGTGTGCTGACCCTCAAGCTGCGCCTGCTGGAACGCAACGGCATCGTATCGCGGTCGGTCAGCGGCGATGTCCCACCCAGGGTCGGCTATGCCCTGACGGCGCTGGGACAGGCATTGCTGGCCGAAGCGAAACGGCTGCTCGGCTGGACACAGGCCAGGCGGGAAGAGATAGAGGAAGCCCGCCATATCTTCGACGCCCAGCCATAGGGGACCACTTCCTGTCCTACAGGCCGCGCGATCGCTATACTGGCCGTCCCGCTTTCCGATAGGATCGACACGGCGTAATAAAATGTCCGAATATGCGGGAAATGTGCGAAGTTAAGGCGCGACATTCCAACATTGGCGGGGCCTCAGTTACGCGCTTTGGGCGTGGCATCGCTCAGAAACTGCGCCGCCAGTTCCTCGCGGGATATGCGTGCCGCTTCAAAGCACACGACGCTGCCCTGCGTGCCTGCCGGCGTCTGCGCCCCGGCGACGATCCGTTCCACCACCCAGCGGATCGCCGGATCGTTGTTGCTGGAGATATGCCACTGGATCGCCTCCCGGATCGGCGGAATGTCCATCGGCACCTCGTGCAGCGTCAGCGGCAGATATTCCGCCATCCGCGTGGCCAGACGCCGGTGCATGGTCGCGATCCGGTTGGAGCCGATGACCAGCCCGGCCATCGACAGGAAGCTGTGCGTCACGATCTCGATCCGGCGCTGCCGCTTCTGCCGGCGCACGAACCAGTCCTCGAACGCCGAAACCCGCGCCCGGCCGAAACGGGCGGTGACATGCCCCATCTCGAAATAGCGATCCTTGGTCATCGGTTCGGCCATGGCGGAATTGCCGTTCCAGCCGACGACGACATAATCATCCTCGAACAATATCTGGCTCGGATGATCGGCGGAAATCGCATAGTCGATGGTCACGAGAAGGTCGATCGCGCCACGCTCCAGCGATTCCAGCAACACTTCGGTCAGCGACTGGATCTCGAACCGCATGCCGGGCGCCTGCCTTTGCAGATCGTTCATCGCCCCGGCCAGCAGCACTTCGGTCATATAATCCGACGCCATGATCCGGATCGTGCGGTCCGATATCGCCGGATCGAACGGTGGCGGCACGGCGATGGTGGTGCGTATCTGCTCCAGCACCGCGCGCACCGGATAGACCAGTCCCTCGGCGCGTGCGGTCAGCACCATCTGCCGCCCCTTCTGCACCAGCAGGTCATCGGCAAAATATTCGCGCAGCCGCCCCAAAGCGGAGGAAGTCGCCGACTGCGACAGGCAGATGCGGTCCGCCGCCAGGCTGACGCTGCGCTCGCTCAGCAGCGCATCGAGCGCCACCAGCAGATTGAGATCCAGCCTGTCGAACCGCATGTCGCTCTCCTCCTTTTTTTCAGCCTGCCGCTATTACCGACAATGCGTTGGCGACCAATCTAGCAGGATCGCCATCATGGACAAAGCCGGCACGATCGGCGGCGGGCGTGGACAAGGGCGGATGCGCGCCAAAGGCCGCCTCCAGCACGGCGTCCGGGCGATAGCGGACCAGATCGGCGGACGTGCCGCACTGGCGGGCGATTTCCGCCGCCAGATCGCCCATGGCGACACGCTGCGCCGGCAGCGTCACGACCCGCGTCGCCGGCATGAGCGACGGGTCCATGCTGACGGCATGCAGCAGATTGTCGGCACAGCGGCTGACCGACTGCGCCCAGATGGTCGCGCCCGCCGACACCGGGCAGATGAAAGGCGCGCCCGCCCGCAGCGCATGGAACAGGTCGCTCATGAAGGCAGACTTCATGCCGGACGGCCCCTTCGGACGGGCGAGGATAGCGGGCAGGCGAATGCTCACCCCTTCGATTTCGCCGCGATGGTGCATCATCGCGACGGCGACCTCCATCATCGCCTTGTGCCCGCCATAGACCATGCGCGGCGCCAGCGGGGTCTGGTCGTCCACACCGTGCGCCGGCAGGGGATCGCCGAACACGGCGATCGAGCTGGCATAGACGATGCGGGGCCGATCGCCCGCCGCCTTCGCCGCGTCCAGCAGGTCGTACATGGCGTCGATATTCACCCGGCGCGACGCCGCCGGATCGGCCTCCGCCGCGCCGCCCGGCACGGTGGCCAGATGGACCAGCGCCGTGCAGCCATCAGCCAGCGCCTCCGCCCGCACTTCGGCAGAACAGATGTCGCCCACGACAGGCCGCGCGCCAGCAGGAATGCCGCCGGCGGTCGTATCCATGCCCACGACCGCATGCCCCGCCGCCAGCAACCGTTGCACCAGGTGGCGGCCAACAAAGCCCCCTGCGCCCGTCACGATCATCGTCATGCGTCAATACCGATCCGCATAATGGTCCCGCACATCTTCGCTGAAACTGCCGAGCGGATAGGGCAGCATCTGCGCATTCCAGCTATCCCATTGCAGCCGCATCGCCTTCAGCCGGGCCGGATCGTCGGTGACATGGTCGGCCCGTTCCCGCTCATCCTGCGCCAGGTTGAACAGATGCTCCTTCCCGCCCAGCTTCAGATATTTCCAGTCGCCGTCACGCAGCGCCGCCTGCCCATTGCCCTTGTAACGCCAGTAGAGCGCGCGCTTTACCGGCATCGCCTTGCCGGTCAGTTGGCCCGACAGGTCCATGCCGTCGAACGTCCCGGCTTTGGCGACGTTGCCCCCCGCCATCGCCAGCAGGGTCGGCAGGAAATCCATCGAGATCATCACCTGATCGGACCTGGAACCCGCCGCGATCTTGCCTGGCCAGCGCATCAGCAGCGGCACGCGAATGCCGCCCTCCAGCAACTCGCCCTTGATCCCGGTGAAAGGCCAGGTCTCGGAAAAACGCTCCCCGCCATTGTCGCTGGTGAAGATGACGATCGTATCATCCGCCTTCCCGCTGCGTTCCAGCGCGGCGAGCAATTTGGCGACATTCTGGTCCATCGCCTCGACCATGTCCTTATATTTGGCGAGGCTGCCGCCATTATAATGGAAAGACGCGCCCAGCGTCGCCGCCACCGCGGCATCCTCGCGCCCTTCCCATGGCCAGTGCGGTGCGTTGAAGTGCAGACTCATGAAGAAGGGTGTGTCACCGGCCTGCTCGATCGTCCTGACCGCCTCGTCCCCGAACAGGTCGGTCAGATAGCCGTTGCGCTCGATCGGCGTGTCGCCCTGTGCCAGGCCGATGCCGACATCCTTGCCACCCATCACCATATGATGGCGGAAATAGTCGGCCGCGCCTTCGACGATGCCGAAAAACGCGTCATAGCCATGGTGCAACGGGCTATGCTTGGGCGGCTCGCCCAGATGCCATTTGCCGATCAATGTCGTGCGATAGCCGATCGCCCGCATGACCGAGGCGATCGTCGGCCGGTCGAGCGGCACGCCGATCCCTTCCGGCGCGGCCGGTCCCAGCGGTTCCTCGATCCCGATGGCGAAGCGATATTGGTAACAACCGGTCAGCAACGCGGTGCGGGTCGGCGAACAGATGGAACTGTTGGCATAACCCTGCCTGAGGTGAATGCCCTGCGCGGCGATGCTGTCGATCGCAGGTGTCCTGATATGGTGCGACCCCGTGCAGGACAGGTCGGCATAGCCCAGATCGTCGGCCATGATGAAGATGATGTTGGGCCGCTTGACCTTGGTGGAGGCGGCATGGGCGTCCCCCGTCGCTGCCAGTGCCCCCAGCGCGCCCGCGCCCCGCATGAATGACCGCCGATCGACCTGCAATGCTCTCTCCTCTATATTGTCGAAGGGGACAGGCGCGCGACCTGCTCCCTTCCTGTCCATCTATAGCTCAGAATTCCGCCGACAGGCGCAGCCCATAGGTGCGCGGCGCGCCGAAGCGGGCGACCGCCATGCCGATCGGCGAGCGCTGCGGCGTGGAAATGCGGCGCTTGTCCTCCAGATTGTAGATGAACCCGCCAACCGACCAGCCGCGATCGGCTGACCGCAGGGTCAGGTTGAGGTCCGTCTGCCAATAGGCCGGGATGCGTTCGAAATCGAGATATTCGAAAGCGCCATATTGAGAGGCGCGCCAGGCGGTCGCCACATTGCCGACCAGTTCCAGCCTGTCACTGAGCGGTATCACCTGCTCCGCCCCCAGATTGATGGTCCATTTGGGCGAGAACAGCAGCGGCTTGCCCGAACAGTTGAAGTCCTTCACCGGCGCGCCGCCCGCCGTGCCGCCCGTCAGCGTGAAGGCGCAGTTGATATTGTCGCGCGGCGATGCGGTATAGAGGTGCAGGTCGTCATAGGTGGCCTTGAGATACTGCACCTTGGCATTGAGCGTCGTCGTCCGGGTCGCCTTGACCATCGCATCGACGTCGAAGCCCTTGATCGTCGCCTTGCCGGCATTCTCGTTCGAATTGATCAGCGTACCGCTGGTGTCGACGGTGAAATAGGTGATCTGCTGGTCCTTATATTTCCAGTAGAAGCCTTCGAGATTGAGCTGGACGCGATTGTTGAAGAAGCGGTTCTTCGACCCGATGGTGTAGGCGGTGATGAATTCCGGATCGTACCGCGACTTGCCCTCCGCCAACTGGAAACCGCCCGCACGATAGCCGGTCTCGACCGTGGCGTAGAGCAGGTTCTGCGGACCAAGGTCGAATTCCGCCGACGCCTTCCACGTCACCCGCGAATAGGTGCCGCTGTCCACGACCGGGTTATAGGTCTTCAGGATCGTGCCGGTGCCATTGAGCAGCGGAAAGACCTGCGCATTTGCCTGATCCGTGCTGCCGGCCGCGATCCAGCCATTGCTGGCCAGCCAGTTCACCGTGTCGGCGGTCGTCAGGAAATTGGGATAATGCGGCAAAGCGCCGGGCGCCGCGCAGCCGGCGGCGAAGGAGGCCGGCGGCGTGATATTCGCCGGCGGCAAACCGCCGCAGAAGGTGATGAAGTTATTGATGATGCCATCCATCGACTTCTTGTCACGGGTATAGCGTGCACCGCCGACCAGCCGGAACCGATCGGTGACGTTGGCGGTCAACTGGCCGAACGCAGCCCAGCTCTTCGTCTTATGGGTATAGGACTGGATCGGCAGGACGAATTCCTGATTATATTCGTTCTTCGCATCGATCGTTTCGTTGAAGTAGAAACCGCCCAGCACATAGTCGACCATGCCGACCGATCCAGCGAGGCGCGCTTCCAGGCTATATTGGCTGTCCTTCTCCCAATTATACGCGGTATTGAAGGCAGGTCCGTAGAAGAAGGTTTCCCCCTTCGACTGGCGATAGGCCGGAATCAGGGTGAAGGTGCCGATATCGGTCTTCCAGTTCAGTTCCGCATTGACGCCCCAATAGGTATAATCGACCGACGCATCCTGGTTCATGGCATTGAGGAACCCGAAGCCCGGCGCACCGAGCAAGGTCTGGCGATAGGCATTGGCCGCGTCGGTATTGAAGCCTTCGGACGCATCGAACGGCGATTTTGTGAACGTATAGCCCGACGCGCCGGGCGTGAAGGCACCGATATAGCTGCCGCCGGGGCCGACGCCACCCACCTTGGTCCAGTCCGCGCCGATGCGCAGGCTGACATCCTCGCTCGGCTCGATCAGGAACTGGCCGCGCAGGCCGCTACGGTCCAGATCGTCGCTGCCGTCGCGATTGAACCCGTCGCGCACCTGCCGCGTCGTGGCAAAACGCAGCGCGCTATTGTCGCTGGTGCTCAGGTTGACATAGCCGTCGACATTGACGGCGTCATAATTACCATAGGAAAAATTGAATCCGGCGCCGTTGCGGCCGATTTCCGGATGGGCAGGAATGATGTTGACCGCGCCACCCGTAGCGTTGCGACCATAGAGAATGCCCTGCGGCCCCTTCAACACCTCGACACGGGCCAGATCGTAGAAGGCCGAGCCAAAGGCACCCGCCGCGCGGGCCAGCACCACCCCGTCATAGCTGGGCGTCACCGCCGGGTCATTATAGCTGCTCGACGTGATGTTGCCGACGCCGCGGATGAAGATGGATGTGTTGGAACCGCCGCCATTGGTGATGCTGATGGCCGGCACGGTCTTGGTGATGTCTTCGGCCCTGGTGATGCCCTGCTGCAACAGGTCGTTGCCCGTGACCGCATCGATGGCGACGGCGGCTTTCTGCGCGCTTTCTTCCTTGCGCTGGGCGGTAACGACGATTTCGTCCAGCCCAACCGCGCCTTGCGCCGCCTGGTCGGCCGTTTGTGCCTGCACCGGCATGGCCGCCATCAATCCTGTAAAGGCGGTGGTCGCCAATAAAAGGGTACGCATGATCCTCTCCCTGATGATTTGATTTTGGCCAATTCTGGAGAGCGCGGCGGAAAAGTCACATTGATTTGCTGGATGGCACCTATCTGCCCACAGGGACGACCACGAAACGACCGGATGGATGCGTCGCATCGACAGGAAGAATTTGTCCTGCCGCCCCGGCCCGTCCAACCATGATCCCATGGCAGAGGATGTAATCGGGAGTATCGCAACGGCGCTTGTCGTTGGCGGAGGCATCGGCGGGATGGCGACGGCCATCAGTCTTGTGGAAAGGGGCGTTCGGACAGAACTGATCGACCTTGACCCGGAATGGCGCGTCTACGGCGCCGGGATCACGATCACCGGACCGACCCTGCGCGCCTATCGCCACCTCGGCCTGCTGGAGCCGATCAAGCAGGCCGGCGCCATAACCAACAAGACCCGGCTGTTCCGTTTCGACGGCACGCACCTCCATGATCTGGAAGAACCGGTGATCGAGGAGGGGCTGCCGGCAACGGGTGGCATCATGCGGCCGGTGCTGCACAGGATCATGCAGGAGCGTGTGAAGGAACTGGACATCCCGGTCCGCCTGGGCCTGACCGTGACCGCCCTTGACCATGATGCGGACGGCGTCGACGTGACGTTCTCGGACGGATCGCGCGGCCGCTATGATCTGGTGGTCGGCGCGGACAGCGTCGCCTCCAGCGTTCGCACGATCGCGTTTCCGCACATGGAACCACCACAGCCGACGGGACAAGGCTGCTGGCGCATTTCGATCGCCAGGCCGCCCGGACTGGATGCGGGAGAATTCTACCTTGGGCATGAAAACCCATGCGGCATCACCGCCTGTGGACCGGACACCGTCTATATGTGGATGCTGACGCCGCATGAGGACCGCGAATCCTTCATGACCCAGGATGAACTCTTCTCCACCCTCCGCCATCTGCTCAGGGATTTCGGCGGCAATGCCGGCTGGATTCGCGACACGATGACGCGCGACACCTGGATCAACTATCGTCCGCTGGCCGCCGCGCTCCAACCACGCCCCTGGTCCAATGGACGGATCGTGCTGGTCGGGGACGCAGCCCATGCGACGACCCCGCATCTGGCATCGGGCGCCGGCATGGCCGTGGAAAGCGGTATCGTCCTGGCCGAAGAACTGGCAAAGGCGCCGGACATCGCCTCCGGCCTCGCCGCTTATGAAGAGCGCCGTTACGCGCGTTGCCGCGATGTGATCGACAGCAGTGTCGGTATCGGTCGCCTGCAACTGTCCCACCGGCCACCACAGGAACATGCCGCTTTGCTGGAAGGCGCACTAGACCGGCTGAACCAGCCTTTCTGAACGATCAGGACCGGTGGATCACCACCGGCCCTTCTGTTATTCCGCCGTCCATCCACCATCGACCACCAGACTGGTCCCGGTCATCAGTCCGGCCGCATCCGATGCGAGAAACACCACCGCGCCCATCAGATCCTGCACAGTCCCCAACCGACCCAGCTTGATCTTCTCCAGCACGCTCGCCAGGAACGCCTGATCCTCGAAGAACGGCTTGGTCATGGGCGTCTCGATGAAGGTCGGCGCAATTGTGTTGGACCGAATCCCGTGCGGCGCAAGGTCCAGCGCCATGGCCTTGCTCAAGCCCTCCAGACCCCATTTGGACGCGCAGTAAAGCGACCGGCGCGGTCCGCCGACATGGCCCATCTGCGATCCCATATGGATGATCGAGCCGCGCAATCCTGCCGCAACCATGCCCTTCGCCACGGCTTGCGCAACGAAGAAGGCGGCGCGCAGATTAAGGCCCAACACCGCATCATAATCCTCCTCCGACACGTCGGTGAAGGGTTTGGGCCGATTGGTCCCCGCATTATTGAGCAATATGTCGAACGGTGCGACGCGCTCCAAAGCCTGCGCCGTCCCGGCGACATCGTTGACGTCGAGCAGCAGCGCATCGGCTTGTCCACCCGCCGCCCGGATTGCTTCGGCTCCCGCCGATATCTCACCGGAACTGCGCGCCGCCAGCGTCACATGCGCCCCCGCTTCCGCCAGCGCGGCGGCGCAGGCCAAGCCGATGCCCCGCCCCGCCCCGGTCACCAGTGCCCGCCTGCCGTCCAGCCGAAAGCTGGGCGTTCTCGGCAGCGCGTCCATCACGCCGCCGTCGCCGGGCTGGGCTCTGCCGTTCCGGCATAGGGGACGTTTCGACCGCCATAGCGCCGCACCCGGATATTCGCCTGCTCACCATGGCCGGCAAAACCCTCCATCCCGCAAAGCCGACTGCAATATTCGCCGATCAATGCCGACGCCTCGTCGGTCAGGACTTTCTGATAGGTACAGGTCTTGATGAATTTCCCGACCCAAAGTCCGCCAGTATAGCGCGCCGACTTTTTCGTCGGCAGCGTATGGTTGGTGCCGATCACCTTGTCGCCGAAGCTGACATTGGTCCGCGACCCCAGGAACAAGGCCCCATAATTGGTCATGCGCTTCAGGAAATAATCCGGATCGGCGGTCATCACCTGCACATGCTCCGACGCCAGATCGTCGGCGATGCGGACCATCTCCGCATCATCTTCCGCCACGATGACCTCGCCATAGGTTTCCCACGCCTTGCGGGCATAGTCGGCGGTGGGGAGGATGGCGAGCAGCCGCTCGACCTCCCGCATCGTCTCGCGCGCCAGTGCCTCCGATGTGGTCAGCAGCACCGCCGGACTGTCCGGCCCATGCTCCGCCTGCCCCAGCAAGTCGGTCGCTGCCAGTTCCGCGTCGCAGCCGACATCATCGGCAATCACCAGCGTCTCGGTCGGCCCGGCAAACAGGTCGATGCCGACGCGGCCGAACAATTGCCGCTTGGCTTCGGCGACGAAAGCATTGCCAGGACCGACCAACATGTCGATCGGATCGATGCTCTGCGTGCCAAGCGCCATGGCGCCGATCGCCTGAATGCCGCCCAGCGCATAGATGGTGTCTGCCCCTGCCATGGCCTGCGCCGCGACGATGGCGCGGGCAGGCTGGCCTTTAAAAGGCGGCGCGCAGGTGATGACGCGCGGCACGCCCGCCACCTTGGCGGTGATGACCGACATATGCGCGGAGGCGAGCAGTGGATATTTGCCGCCCGGCACATAGCATCCCGCCGCATTGACCGGCAAATGCCTGTGCCCCAATATCACGCCCGGCAACGTCTCGGCCTCGACATCCTTCATGCTGTCGCGCTGTATCCGGGCGAAATTGCGCACCTGTGCCTGCGCAAATTCGATATCCTTGCGTTCCTGCGGCGTCAGGCTGTCGACGCACGCATCTATCTCCGATTGGCTCAGACGATAGTCGTCCCGATCCCAACCATCAAATTTGATCGACATGTCGCGCACCGCCGCATCGCCGCGCTGTTCGATATCGGCCAGCGCCGCCTCGACACTATCGCGAACCTTGCGATCGGCATCCGCCTTCGCCTCGGCCGTCGCCCCGCGCTTCAGATAATGCGCCATATATCTCATCCTTTCACTGATTGTCAGAAACCCTCGACGGCCCGTTCGACATGATCGACCTGCGGCGGCGTGCGGAAAAAGGGGCCGGTAAGCCTCCGCCAGACGGCAAAGCCATTGCTCGCGCGGAAATCGACCATGTGCGCGTCCACGCTGTCCCAGCCGACCACCAGTTGATAATGGCCCGGTCGATCCACCGACCGATCCAGCCGAAAATGACGGCAACCGCGCGCTACGCGGAAATGGGGCATGGCTTCAGCCACCGCCGCCTCGAAAGCTGCGGCATCCGCCGGATCGATCTCGATCCGCGCAACTTCGGTAATCATCGGTTCTTCCTTCGCCTTACCAGGCCGTCGCACCAGCATCGACGGCAATATCTGCGCCGGTCACATATCGTGCCTCATCCGATGCCAGCCAGACCGCGCACCAGCCGATATCCTCCGGTTCCCCCAGCCGCTGGATCATGTTCTTCGCCAGTATCCTGGCCTCGATCGCAGGGTCGGACGCCAGATGATGCCGGGTCGCAGCCGTCAGGATGAAGCCGGGCGCGATCGTGTTGGCGCGAATGCCGTGCGGCGCACCCTCCATCGCCAGTTGCCGGGTCATCGCCAGCACCCCGCCCTTGCCCGCGCAATGTGCCAGGGCCGGCGACCCTTCCAGCGCATGGCGCGCGTTGGCGGATGCGAAATTGACGATGGATGCCCGCCCGCTGGCCTTCAACCATGGCCAGGCCGCCTGGGTGGCGAGAAAGACGATGTCCAGTTCACCGCTCAACGTCGCTTTCCAGTCGGCATAGGCCAGCGTCTCGATCCAGTCGAAGACGGCGAAAGCCGCCGCATTGATCAGGATATCGATGCGGCCATGCTCTGCGCCGATCCGCGCGAACAGCGCTCCGACCGCCGCTTCATCGAGCAGATCGCAGCCTTCGCCGGCACCGGCCCGATCCACACCGATCACGGTTGCGCCCTCATCGGCGAACAGCCGTGCGCATCCCTGCCCGACGCCATTGGCGGCGCCCGTCACGACCGCGACCTTGCCTTTCAACCGGTCACCCATGGGCGACGGCTCCTGCGAGGCTCTGTCCGCCCCGCCGAAACGGCACCAGCAGCGCGATGATCGCCCCGATCAGCGCGCCCAGAGACAGGAGGCCGAAGGCCGGCAGCAACCCGCCAGCCTGTTTCGACAGCAACGTTACGAGCACGGGACTTAGAAACTGCCCGAAGGCGAAGCTGCTCTGCCACAGGCCGGCGCCACGACCCCGAACCTCGAACGACAGCAGGCTCATGGCCCAGACCAGCAGCGTGGGCAGCAACAGGCCGGCGCCAATCTGGTTGAGGAAGCAGCCCGCCAGGAACATCTCCGACGTCCGCGCCATGCCCATCACGCCGAAGCCGACCGCCAGCACGGCGAATTCGATCATCAACAATCCACGCACCGGCCAGCGTCCGATCCGGGAATAGAGCAACGTCCCCAACGGCACCCCGATGCTGGCGATGGAGGTCAGGAAACCGATCCGCGCAGGATCGCTCATGCCCAGCATGTGCAGGCCGGACGATGCCTGGATCTGCACCGTATAGAAAAAGACCGAGCCATAGATGGTGATCGCCATGATGGTCAGCATCCGGCCCCAGGGGAAGCCCGCCCAACCGACATTGCCTGCCCGGTCCCGTGCCTCGGCGCGACGCGGTTCCCAGGTATGGCGCTGCACCAGCGCGAACATCAGCAGGGCGGAGGCATAGACCCAGAAGGGCGCCCGCCAGCCGAATACACCCAATTGCCCGCCCAGATTGAAGAAGAGCAAGGCGGAAATCGACGCAAAAGCCGTCTGTCCCGCCAGCCATTTGTCGCGCGCCGCACCGCGATAATAATCGCCGATCATCGTGGTCGACAGTACCATGATCAGTGCCTCCGCCATGCCAACGCCAACCCGCGAAACCAGAATCGCGGGCAGGCTGGTCAGGAACAGCGGGGCCACGCCCACCAGCGCATAGACGAGGAAAGATCCCAGCAGCAGCCGTCGCCGCCCGAACCAGTCGCCCAGCATCCCGCCCAGCGGCGAAAAAATCGCAACGCACAGGGCCGGAATCGTCAGGATCATCGGCACCCAATATTCATAACCGGGCACGTCGCTGAAATCGGCCAGCAATTGCGGCAGGATCGGCGCCAGCAGCACGATCGCCATGGTCGACAATGTGATGGGCAACAACAGGGAAAAGCCGGTCATGAACCCCGGCTCCTGCGACTCCGCGCGATCCTTCATGCCCTTTTCTCGTGCAACATGGCGCTAAGTCTCTCCCTTTATCGGCAAGACATGCCGCCGGGCAGCGGGCATCGTCAAACCGAAAGGATGAAACCCACCTATTCGCCGGAGCGATGCGCTGCCCATGATCGCGGCGTCATATCCGCATGGCGCCAGGGACCGTCCAACGCGGCCAGATCACATCGAATATATGGAGGTCGCCTATCGATAGATTGGCTTTGACCATCGCTGCCCGCCTGCCCCATTCTCGGTCGCTACCGCAAGCAGAGGCGCATGACATGCCCGAGACACGACATTGACCCCGTTCGACCTTCACGGAAAGGTCGCGATCGTCACTGGGTCGACGCGCGGCATCGGCCTCGCCATCGCCCGCATGTTTCAGGATCATGGCGCGAAAGTCGTGATCTCCAGCGAGAATATCGACGATTGCGACCGCGTCGGGCGGGAATTGCAGGCACTCGCCATCCCCGCCGACGTGACCGATGCCGCGCAGTTGGCGACGCTGGTCGATGGTACGCTCGATCGGCATGGCGGCGTCGACATCCTGGTCTGCAACGCGGGCATCACCGGGCGGCCCGGTCCCTTTGCCGCCATCGACATGGACGATTTCGACCGGGTCATGGCCATCAACCTGCGCAGTCAGGTGCAGTTGTGCAATCTCGCGCTGCCACACATGGTGGCGCGGGGCGGTGGCAGTGCGATCCTGGTTTCCAGCCTGTCGGGCCTGCGCGGCAATGGCGCGATCAATGCCTATGCGCTTGCCAAGGCCGGCGTGGCGCAACTGGCGCGCAACCTCGCGGTCGAATGGGGACCACGCAATGTCCGCGTCAACGCCCTGTCGCCCGGCTTCATCCGCACCGAATTGTCCGCCCCCCTGCTCGCGGACGCAGCCTTCATGCAGCGCCGCATGGCCATGACCCCTCTGCGTCGTCCCGGCGAAGTGCAGGAAGTCGCCGGCACGGCCCTGTTCCTCGCGTCCCCCGCCGGGGGTTTCGTGACCGGCCATAATCTGGTGGTGGATGGCGGCACGCTCATCACCGACGGGTCATGAATAGAGGTGGGTTTCCTCCCATCGCCCTATGACCGCACGCCATATCCGGCCAGCCATCGCGATAATCAAGGGCGACATATCGCCACGATGGCTGGCGCGCGCAGCGCGTCAGTCGCAGCGAGGTGAGCCGTCGCCACGTCCAGCCCACCCCCTGACCCCCTCCCGCAAGCGAGAGGGAGAATGACTGCAATCCCCCCCAAATCAGACAACGGAATTTGTCCACGCCGCCTGGACTAGCGCTGCTCCCCGACAGTCGGGTGTCGACCGCGTGACGCCCGGCAATCCGCGCCTGACATTGTCACGGGAATTCTGAAGCATCGTGCGGACAAGTGGGAACCGCCCTCCGCTCGCCATCATTCCGCTGCGATGACGGCACCCTGTTCGGCCTCGAACAAAGCGCTCAGCACGCGGCGCGCCTGGTTGACCGCGCCGTCGCTGGCGATGCCGACGAACGGCCGGCCTGGTTCATCATCGATGCGCTGCTGCTGCGCCTGCAACGTTTCTTCATCCTCGGTGATGGTGTCGAAGAATTGATCGAACAGCACGTCCGGCACGCCGCTTTCCTTCGGCGCAGTGGTGCAGATGGTCCAGAGATAATGGCTGGTCGTTTCGGTTTCCGGGGTGATGAAATGATTGTTGGCCAGCATGAAGCCATTGTCGCGCTTGCCTTCATAGGCGCCCGTACCCGCATCGCAGGCGCCTGCATTGACGCGGCAGGTCATACCGATGCCGGGGTTGAAGCGCACTTCCTGCCAGCGATCGACCCGACCCGTAAAGCCGCCGGCATCGACATAGGATTTGGGCGGGATGCTGTCGGGCATCTTGCGCAGCAGCGTCACCTTGCGACCGTCAAACTCGACCTTGGTGTCCGCGCCATAATGTTGTTCGGGATTGCCGCCGATTGTGCGGGCATGGATGTAGGGGACGTGGGTCAGGTCCATGATATTGTCGATGATGAGCTGCCAGTTGGCCTTCACCGGAAAATTATGGGGTCGCCAGCTCCATCTGGGGTCGTCATGTTCGGGAGTGTCGACGATGACCGACGGATCGGCCAGCGCCGGTTCGCCCATCCATATCCAGATCAGATGATCCTTCTCTACCACCGGATAATATCGCACGTTGGCGGCGGGCGGAATGCGGGTCTGGTTGGGGATGCGGGTGCAGGCGCCGCGCTTGTCGAACTCCACGCCATGATAGCAGCAGCGGATGACATCGCCGTCCACATGACCGGCGGACAGCGGCATGGCGCGGTGGCTGCACCGATCCTCCAGCGCGGCGATCTCACCCGCCTCGGTACGGAACAGCACGACGGCCTTGTTCAGATATTTGCGGCCGAGTGTCTTGCCGGGCGCGATATCGGCGGCGAAGGCAGCCACATACCAGGCGTTATAGATGAACATCCCACTCTCCTTACCCTGGCCGATAGCGTTGCCGGCCCCATTTGCTGTTGGGTCATAGATATGCCGCGCGCGACCGCTCAGCCAATCGCTATGCGATAATGCCATAAGATAAGCGGGATAAGGAATAAGATTAGCGGAACGATCTCCCGATTTCCGGCTTCAGCGCAGATAGAGGCCGCCATTCATGTCCAGCGTCGCCCCTGCGAAGAAACCGCCCCGGTCCGACGCCAGCAACGCCGCCGCCGCCGCTATCTCGCTCACCGCCATGAAACGGCCGACCGGCACTTCCCCCTCCACCCGTGCAATCTGCTCCACGGACATCCGCGCCTTGGCGGTATCGATCGGACCGGGCGCGATCGCGTTCACGGTGACGCCGGTCCCGGCAAGATAGCGGGCGAAATATTTGGTCAGCATGATCGCCCCTGCCTTGGACGCGGCATAATGGGGCGACGCCACCGTCCCGCCATTCTGCCCGGCGAGCGAGGTGATGTTGACGATCCGGCCATAGCCATGGTGTCGCATATGTTCGGAGAAAATCTGGCAGCTCAGGAACACGCTGCGCATGTTGATCTGGACGATCGCGTCGAATTCTTCGGGCGTGATGTCCTGCGTCGGCGTGCGCTTGGCGAAGCCGGCATTGTTGACGACGATGTCGACCTTGCCCCAATCCGCCGCAATCCGGTCGCGCGCGCCCAGAAAATCATCCTTTTCCCGCACGTCGAGTGGCAGCGCGACCGCGCTCGCGCCACTCGGGTCGAGCGAGTCCGCCACCTGCTGCGCCACCGCCAGATCGATGTCGCTCACCGCCACCTTGCCGCCCCCGGCATGAATTTCCCGCGCGATCGCTTCCCCCACGCCGCGCCCACCGCCAGTGATCAGCGCCGTGCGCCCCGCAAAGGAAAAACTGCCGTTGGCGGGCAAATCAAACTGTTCGGCCATGATCCATCCTGATCTTGAAAAGAAAAAGGGGGGAGGCTGCACCCTCCCCCTGCAACGCACGTTCGCCTTACGGCCTGATGGAGAGGGTCAGGCCATAGGTGCGCGGCGTATTGGTGAAGATCTTCCAATAGGTCGTGCCGTTGCCCGGCACCGCCAGGAAAGCGGTGATGTCATCAGCATTGACGATCTGGTAGTTGTTGGTGAGGTTCTTGCCCCAGATACCCAATGTCCAACGGCCATCGGCGGACTCATAATTGATCCGCGCGTTCAAAGTCCGCCCCTTGGTATCATTGTGCAGATTTTCGTACAGACGCAGCGTATTGGCGTCGTCGGTCGAGATACGGCTGGAATAGTTGAAGTCGGCCTGCGGCGTCAGCTTCGCCCCATTGCTCATCGCCAGGTCATAGCTCGCCCCCAAGGTGAAGCTGTCGCGCGGCGCGAACTTGGCCGGATTGCCCGAATAGT
Organism: Sphingobium sp. Leaf26; assembly: GCF_001421665.1. Taxonomy (GTDB): domain Bacteria; phylum Pseudomonadota; class Alphaproteobacteria; order Sphingomonadales; family Sphingomonadaceae; genus Sphingobium. The sequence continues at coordinate 142,641 of NZ_LMKV01000032.1, read as the reverse complement.
CGAGATTGACCAGCGGATCGCGCAGATCGGTATAGCTGCCGATCAGATGCGTATAATTACCGGTCAGGCGCAGCCCGTCGATGGGCCGCAGCACGGACTCGACTTCCCACCCCTTCATCTTCAGCGTGCCGTTATAGGTATGGGCGATACCACCCGCGCCGGAGAAATTCTGGAGATTCCTGGTCTTCTGCTTGAACAGCGCGACATTGACATCCAGCATGTTGTCGAACAGTCGGGTTTTGGCGCCGATTTCGTAATTCTGCGCCTTTTCCGGGTCCAGCGGGATGGTCGGGTCACGATAGGCATTGTCGACGAAACCGCCCGACTTGAAGCCCTTCGCCCAGGTCGCATAGAGGTTCACATTGTCGATCGGCTCATATTTCAGCGTCACGCGCGGGGTGAAGGCGTTCCAGGTCTTGCCACCCGAAGCCAGCACTTCGCCGGGGAAGCCGAAGCCGGGGATTGCGCCGGCATCGGTGGTGGAGAAGGCATGATAGTCGATCTTCTTGCGGTCCGACGTGTAACGGCCGCCCGCGACCAGCGCGAGCCGGTCGGTAACCTCGAACGTGCCTTCGCCGAACACCGCCACGCTGCGGACATTGCCATCCTGGACACGGGTGATGTTGGTGACGTCCGGATTCCGGCGCACCGTCGCATTGACGGCCGATCCGGGCAGCGGGCTGTAATAGAAGATGTTGGTCGTTGAGACGTCAGCGGACAGATAATAGGCGCCCACCACATAGGAAAATCGGCCCGGCGCGGACGCGAAGCGGACTTCCTGCGTGAAACTGCGATTCTTCACCACCTGCCGACGATCGAATACGGGCACCACCGTCGCGACCGGCACGTCGTCGTTGATCGCATGGCTGTCATTCAGCCGATAGCCGGTGATCGCGGTCAGCGTGCCGCCCAGCACATCCAGATCGCCGCGCAGATAGCCACCGCGCAACCGCTGGCGATAGGGCGACCGGGCAAAATCATTGTTCGTCCATTTACCGTCATCGAAATCGCCGAAGGTCGCCGGAATGCGTTGCACTCCGCCAATGCCCAGGCCGATCGCGCCGCCATTGCCCTGCGTATAGCTATAGTCGCCCGACAGCACGATCTTGAGCGTATCGGTCGGCTGGAACAACAGCTTGCCGCGCATCGCGACGCCGTCGGTCTTGCCATAGCTGCCCTTCTGGTTGGGCGTGTCGATCAGGCCATTGGACGTTTCCGTGCTGAACGCCGCGCGGAACGCCAGCTTGTCGTCCACCAGCACGCCGTTCACCATGCCTTCGGTGCGGACATAGGCGCCGTTGCCGGCCGTCACCTGCCCGAACCAGTCTTCCTTCATCTCAGGATTATTGGTGATGACGGCGATCGCGCCACCCACCACGTTGCGGCCGAACAACGTGCCCTGCGGCCCGCGCAACACTTCCACGCGCTGGATGTCGTAGAAATTGGCGTTCAGGTCATTGTTGAACACATAATAGACGTCGTCCATGAAATAGGCGACCGGCGTGTCCAGCGTGGCGGTGCGGAAGGTCGACACATTGCCGCGGATCGCCACGATCGACAGCGACTTGTCCGATGTGTTGACGGTGATGCCCGGCATCTGCTGCGTCAGGGCGGTGGGGCTGAACACCTGCGTATTGCGCAGATCCTCGCCACCAAAGGCCGCGATCGAGAAGGGCACTTCGCGCACCGTCGATTCGCGGCGCTGCGCCGTTACGATGATGTCCCCGCTGACCGATTCCTGCGGCGCATTCTCTTGCGGCGCAGCGGCTTGCGCCTGCGCCATGGCCGGCGCGGCGGCGCCGATCATCAAGGCGCCCAGAACGGCGCCGATGGCGGTGGACGTTTGGATTTTGAACGGCATGAGAAGCGTCTCCCCTGGGATGCGAGCGGCTTGCCTGCCGCCTTGGCAAATGGGGTGAAGCAACAAAAATCTTCGGCGCACAATAGCTTCGTCCCGATTTTTGAATGGTACGACCATATTCCGATTGGGGTCGCCGTCCGCCAGCGTCTAGCGAGGATGGAGCAGATGCAACGCATGACGGCAGGCAGTGGCGGGATGTCCCGGATCGGCCCGACCGTCCAACAGGGTAGTGTAGGAAGAGCCTGAACCATGCAGTCCAGTGATAGCGCAGACCTGACCAAAGTTGGTCCCGGAACCGTGATGGGCAGTTTCATGCGGCAATATTGGTTGCCCGCCTGCCTGTCGTCCGAAGTGCAGAGCGATGGCGATCCGGTCCGGCTGATGATCCTGTGCGAAAAACTGATCGCCTTCCGCGACAGTAGCGGCCGGGTAGGCATCATGGATCATCGCTGCCCGCACCGCTGCGCGTCGCTCTTCATCGGCCGCAACGAGCAGAACGGCATCCGCTGCGTCTATCATGGCTGGAAGTTCGACGTGGACGGCAAGTGCGTCGACATGCCGTCCGTCCCCGCCCGCATGGACTTCAAGGAAAAGGTCCATGCCAAGGCATATAAGACTCATGAAGCCAATGGCCTGATCTGGGTCTATATGGGGCAGGATCAGGCGAACCCGCCGCCGTTGCCCCGGATTGAGGCGACGATGCACCCGGACGCCGAAATCTGGTGCCTGCAACGCGACTGCAACTGGCTTCAGGCGCTGGAAGGCGACATCGACACCAGCCATGTCGGCTTCCTGCATGCCGGCGGGATCGAGGCGGACGATCTGGAGCCCGACCATCCCATGCGTCCGACCGTGCTGGATCGCGCGCCCGAATATGAAGTGGCCCAGTCCGACTGGGGCGTCATGTATGGCGGCTATCGCCCCAATGACGATGGCCAGATGAGCTGGCGCGTGGCCCATTATATGTTCCCGATGTGGACGCAGACGCCCAACAACCGTTTCGCCACCCGCGCCATCGCCCGCGCCTGGGTGCCGATGGACGACGAACATTCGATGCTGTTCGACATCACCTGTGGCGTGGATGCGGGCAATCCCGCCTATAATTCGACGTTGAAGGACGGCACGCCGCTGTTCGACCAGATCAGCTATGGCCCCAACAGCACCGACTGGTTCGGCCGCTGGCGATCGACCGACAGCGAAGCGAACGACTGGGCGATCGATCGGGAATCGCAGCGCAACGGTCATCAGTTTACCGGCATCCCCAACATCACGATGCAGGATCAGGCCGTGACCGAAAGCATGGGGCCGATCACCGACCACAGCTTTGAAAATCTGGCCCCGACCGACCAGATGATCGCCCGCGTCCGCCGCCGCGTGCTGCTGGCCGCCCGCGCCTTCGCCAACAAGGGCGCGGTGCCGCCGGGCATCGAAAATCCGGACGTCTTCTATCGGGCGCGCGCAGGCTCCTTCCTGCACGATCCCGGCGACAGCTTGCAAAATGCCTATGAAACGGCCCTGGCAAAGGCGGTGCGCTGGCCCGACAAGGTCGAAGCGGCGGAGTGAACCCAATCGGCGGACGGCGCGATCCATGTGCCGGACCGCCCCGAACGAAGGGACATGAGGTGACGAGACGCATTGCGATCCGCACCGGGCGCCTATCCATCGCGCACCGGCCGGGTCAAGAGACGCATCGCGCCGAGGGGAGAGTGTGATGCAGGTACGTATCCGGGCCATCCGTTGGGAAGCGGACGGGATCAACAGCTATATATTGGAGCCGGTGGGCGGCGGCATGATGCCCGCGTTCGAACCCGGCGCCCATGTCGACCTCCAGCTCGAAAAGGGCCTCGCGCGCAGCTATTCGCTGGTCAACGATCCCGCCATTCGCGGCTATTATGAAATCGCCGTCCATCACGCGATCGACGGTCGCGGCGGATCGCGCCACATTCACGAGAAGTGGCGCGTCGGTCAGATCGTCGAGATGTCGGAGCCGAAGAATAATTTCCCCATGGTCGAGGACGCCAGCCACACCGTGCTGGTCGCCGGCGGCATCGGCATCACCCCCATGCTGCCGATGATCGCACGGTTGGAGAAGCTCGGGCGCAGTTGGGAACTCCATTATGTCGCAGCCACCCCGGATCGCGCCGCCTATATCGACCGGGTCGAGGAATATGATCGCGTCGACATCGCCTATGACGGCGTACCGGGTGGCCAGCGGCTGGACCTGAAAGCCATTTGCGGTCGCGCCCCGGCCGACGCCCATCTCTATTGCTGCGGCCCGACCGGTATGCTGGACGCCTTCGTCGCGACCAATGCCGACCGGCCGAAGGGCCATGCCCATATCGAATATTTCTCGGCCGAAACCGAGCTGGCGACCGAAGGCGGCTACACGCTGGAACTGGCCAGGACCGGCAAGACCATCGCCGTCGAGGAAGGTGAAACGATGCTGGACGCGCTGCTGATGGCCGGCGTCGATATCGGCTTCGCCTGTTCGGAGGGGATTTGCGGCACATGCCAGGTCAAGGTGCTGGACGGGGTGCCCGACCATCGCGACCATTTCCTGACCGATGAGGAAAAGGCCGCGAACAGGCTCATCATGGTCTGCTGCTCCGGCGCCAGGACCGCAAATCTGGTGCTGGACATATAAGGGCAGGCGCGCGGCCCATGGGTAGTGGGCAGCGAAGAAGGATAACAGGGCAAAGCCCCTAGAGGAGAAGCCGTTTGGCAGGGATCGCGTTGGAGCCGGAAGGCAAGGGCATGCTGGACGCATTGCCCCTGTCCTCCTTTCAGGTCCGAGCTGTGCTGATGATTGCTGCGACCGTCGTTCTGGACGGTCTCGACAATCAGATGCTCGGCCTTGCCGCCCCATCCCTGCTGAAGGAATGGCACATCAGCCGCGACGCGCTGGGCCTTGTCTTTGCGCTCGGTTTCGTCGGCATGGCCGTGGGCACACTGACGTCCGGTTTCATCGGCGATCGGTTCGGCCGGCGCGGCGCGCTGCTGATCGGCGTCGCCATCTTCGGCGTGGCGACCCTCGCCACCGGCTTCTCGGTCGAATTGTGGCATGTCGCGCTGCTCAAGACACTGGCCGGCATCGGCCTTGGCGGCGTGCCCGGCACGGCCAGCGCGATGATCGCCGAATTCACCCCCGCCCGCTGGCGCAGCGTCGCCGTCACCTTCGGCGTCGTTTGCGTCTCGATCGGCGGCATATTGGGCGGTGTCGCGGCGGCAGCGATTTTGCCGGTGCTGGGCTGGCGCTGGCTCTTCTATTTGGGCGGCCTGCTGACCATGGCCTTCGTCGCCCTGCTCTGGTTCATCCTGCCGGAATCGCCCCGCTATCTGGCAGAGCGGCCAGATCGTCGGGCGGAGCTGGACGCAATTCTGCGCCGCATCCGACATCCCGATCCCGCGTCCGTCCAACCGGCGGAGAAGGTGGATGGGAAAGCGCCCTACACCCCGTTCAGCGCTCTGCTGAAAGGCACGATGTTGCGCGACAGCCTGGCGCTCAGCCTCGCCATGTTTTCGGGCATGTTCATGATCTATCTCATGTTCAATTGGGCCCCGACCATGCTCTTCAGCGCTGGCTTCGGGCTTCAGACCGCCAGCCTCGGCCTCACCAGCTTCAACCTGGGCGGCACGATCGGCGCGATGTTCGCCAGCCTCGCCATCATCCGCTTCGGATCGCGCCCCACGCTGATCCTGATGGCCATCACCGGCGCGGGCGTCTGCGCGCTGCTGGCGCTCCTGCCCATCGACGGCGGACGCAACGAACCGGCGGTGCTCGCCGCTCTCGGCGCACTCGGCCTGTTCGCCAGCGCCGCACAATCGGCCATGTTCGCGGTCGGCGCGCACGCCTTCCCCACCGCCGTGCGCGCCCGTGGCCTTGGCCTGATGGGCGCCGCCGGCCGCGCCGGCGCGATCGTCAGCGCGATCGCCGGCGCCACCCTCATCGGCGGCGGCAATATGGGCTTTTTCGGCGTGCTGGCCGCCCTGATGCTGGTCAACGCCCTTGGTTTCATCGCCGTGCGGGGCCATGTCCCCCGCCTCGGCCGGCAGGATGCACGCGCATGAGTGACTATGACTATATCGTGATCGGCTCCGGGTCCGCCGGCAGCCTGATGGCCAATCGCCTGTCCGCCGACCCGGCCAACCGCGTCGCCCTGATAGAAGCCGGCCCGTCCGACCGCACATGGCCCGTCGCCATCAAGACCGCCATGCCGGTCGGCAATATCTTCCTGTTGCCGCACGAGAAATATAACTGGAAACAGTCGCTGGCCGGCAACACCGCCGTCGACAACCGGCAGATCAACTTCCCGCGCGGCAAGCTTTTCGGCGGATGCAGCGCCATCAACGGCGGCGTCTATATTCGCGGGCAGAAGGCGGACTATGACGCATGGGCCGACGCGGGCAATGCCGGCTGGTCCCATGACGACGTCCTTCCCGCCTTCAAGGCGGTGGAAAACTACCATGGCCCCGAACAGCCATGGCATGGCAAGGGCGGCGAACTGGACGTCGAAAAACCGCGTAGCTGGAACCCGATCGCCACCGCTATCGTGGACGCCGCCGCACAGGTCGGCCATCGTCGCAACGATGATTTCGCCGGCGAACGGCAGGACGGCTTCGGCCGCTACGACCTCAACCAGCGCAACGGCACCCGCCTGTCCAGCGCGCGCGCCTTCCTGCATCCCGCGCTTCGGCGCGAAAATCTGACAGTCCTCGACGAAACCATGGTTCGCCGCATCCTCTTCGATCGCGGCCGGGCCAGCGGCATCGAGGTCGAGAAGGACGGCGCCCGCCGCATCCTCACCGCCCGGCGGGAGATCATCCTGAGCGCCGGCGCGACCAATTCGCCGCAACTGCTCATGCTGTCGGGCATCGGTCCGCGGGATCATCTGCGCGCCATGGGCATAGACCTGGTCCATCACCTCCCCGGCGTCGGCCGGCATTTGCAGGATCATCCGACCGTCCATGTCGCGATGGAGAATCCTTCGGCGGAATCCTACGCCATCTCGCCCAAGGCGCTCCCTCGCATCCTCGCCAGTCCCTTCCGCTATCTCTTCAACCGCACCGGCATGCTCGCCTCCAACGTGGCCGAATGCGGCGGCTTTCTCTGCACCGACGGCAGCGGCCGGCCGGATATCCAGATCACTTTCCTCGTCGGGCTGAAGATCGACGCCCGGTCGGTTCCGCGCCGCCACGGCTATATGGCGCTGATCCAGCTACTCCGCCCCAAAAGCGCAGGCTCCGTCAGCCTGGCGAGCAACCGGCCGGAGGACAAGCCCGTCATCGACCCCAATTTCTTCGCCGATCCCTACGACATGAAGACGCTGATCGCCGGCTTCCGCGAAGCCCGCCGCATCTTCGCCCAGCCCGCGCTGGCCGCCATGACCGGCGAAGAGATCGAACCGGGCGCCCAGCATCAGAGCGATGCCGAAATCGACGCCGCCCTGCGCCGGATCGTCAACACCGCCTATCACCCGACCGGCACGTGCAGGATGGGGCCAGACAGCGACCCCATGGCCGTGGTCGACAACCGCCTGCGCGTGCGTGGGGTCGCCGGCCTGCGGGTGGTCGACGCCTCGGTCATGCCGGAGATCATCAGCGGCAACACCAGCGCCCCGACCATGATGATCGCCGAGCGCGCCGCCCGCTTCATCCTCGAAGATGCCCTTCGATCCAATATCGCCGCCTGACCGGCCCGGAGAGACTTATGACCATCACCACCATCCCGCCTCGCCCCACCCTGCTCGACCGGCCCGAACAGGATATGCTGATCGGCGGCCAGCGCGTCCCTGCCCTGTCGGGCAAGCGGTTCGAAACCCGCAACCCCGCCACCGGCGAACTGCTGGCGCTGGTGGCGCAGGGCGGCGCCGAGGATGTCGACCGCGCGGTCAGGGCCGCCCGCGCCGCGCTCTGCGGTCCATGGGGCCGTATGAAAGGGGCCGAGCGCCAACGCATCATGCTGCGCCTCGCCGATCTGGTGGAGGCCCATTATGAGGAACTGGCGATGCTCGACACGCTGGACCTCGGCGCGCCCTACAGCCGCACCATATTGGGCAAGGCGCGCGCCGGCAGCCTGCTGCGCTATTATGCCGGTCAGGCGACACTGATCGCCGGCGAAACGCTGGACAACAGCGCCCCTGGCGATGTGCTGTCCCACACGATCAAGGAACCGGTCGGCGTCGTCGCTGCGATCAACCCGTGGAACGGCCCGATCGGCATGTCCGTATGGAAGGCCGGCCCCGTGCTCGCCAGCGGCTGCACGCTCGTCATGAAGCCGGCCGAACAGACGCCGCTCTCCGCCCTGCGCTTTGGCGAGTTGTGCCTGGAGGCCGGCGTGCCCGAAGGCGTCATCAACATCCTGACCGGCATGGGCGACGCGGGCGCCGCGCTATCCTCCCACCCCGGCGTCGACAAGATCGCCTTCACCGGGTCGACCGGCGTGGGCGAAAAGATCCTGCATGCCGCCGCCGCCTCGATGAAGCGGGTCACGGTCGAACTGGGCGGCAAGTCCCCCAACATCGTGTTTGCCGACGCGGATCTGGACAAGGCGGTGCCCGCCGCCGCCATGGCCGTCTTCGCCAATGCGGGGCAAATCTGTTCCGCCGGCACCCGCCTCTTCGTTCAATCCCCGATCCGCGCCGAGTTCATGGAGCGGCTCGCCGCCTTCACGAAGACTATCAGGGTCGGCGACCCGCTGAACCCGGAAACCCAGATCGGTCCGGTCGTCTCCGCGCTTCAGATGGACAGGATATTGGGTTTCATGGACAGCGCCGTGGCGGAGGGCGCCAGTACGCTGGCAGGCGGCACGCGCCTGTCGGGCGCAGGCTATGACGACGGTTACTTCCTCGCCCCCACCATCTTCGACAATGTGACCGACGACATGACGATCGCGAGGGAGGAGATTTTCGGCCCGGTCCTGTCCGCCTTTTCGTTCGACACGATCGAGGAAGTGCTGGAGCGCGCCAACGCCACGCCCTTCGGCCTTGGCAGCGGCGTATGGACCCGCGACCTTGCCACAGCGCATCGCATGGCGCGGGGGATCAGGGCCGGATCGGTCTGGGTCAATTGCTACCAGATGCTCGACCCTGGCGTGCCCTTCGGCGGCTATGGCATGAGCGGTTTCGGCCGGGAGTCCGGCCCGCAGCATATCGAGGATTATCTGGAAACCAAAGCGGTGTGGATCAAGCTGGACTGAGGAAGAGCAGGCGCATTTTTGAAACGGCGGCGGTGGAGTTGCTCCGACCCGCGCCGTTTCAAATCTGCGTGCCCTTTTGGAACGACAAAATCCTTACTCGGCCACGCCCGATTTCGTCTCCCGTTCAAACTCCAGCGCGATGGCAGCATCGAGTGTGTTGAGAGAACCCACTCTTAACGCCACTTTCTCAGCCAGAACCGCTTCGACGTTCCAGGCCTTTGCCGCCGCCAGTGCGATTTTTCGGCGGTTTTCCAAAGGCTCGTTCAGGGCTCTATCCCTATGCAGGGCTTCCTGCTCTCGACAATGCGCCACTGAAATTTTCATGGACATTACTCCTTTCCTACCGCTTCATATGTTCCAGTCCCGGTACGACGCCGCCCTTCTCCGACGGCTTGGATGCGTTGGTCTTGGTCTTTTCGGCCTTGGGCTTGCGGACTTCCCGGTTCGATTTCTTCTGTGATTTGGCCATGATGTTGTCCTTTTCGGAAACGGATGAGGAGAAGGCGAAGTACAGGTCTTCAGGCGGCCACGACTTCCCGCATGGCAGAATGAACAGGCCTTTTCGGTGCCGGAACATATCCCGTCGCCTGATAGATATTCGCTGCCGGGGTCCGCAAATGGCGTTCCAGCAAAGACAGAATGTCCGGATCTTCCTCAGCATCGAATTTGCGCGCGAAAAGATCGCCGCTGCTTTGCAACTGATCCAGATCGGCCCCTTCATAATTGCGCGGGCGCAATTTGATGTCGCCATCGGGCACCCAGTCGATCATCCGCAAATCGTCGTTCATGACGCTGCTCTGATCGCAATTGTTCATCATGACCGTCTGGAAAAAAGCTTCGTCCGCGATGAAGCTGTTACGGTAGAACGCCTTGAACCGATCGGCCTCCGGGTTATGGCAGACAAATTCGCAAAAGCTGCGGGTCACGGCTTTCCATTGCGTGCCGATAAACGGCGTATCGCCCGCCAGATAGGGCCGCGCCACACCTGTTGCCGTCATCACACCATCGTCTTCCGTGAAGATATGGCTGATCCGGTTCAGCGTGTCGGGGCGTTCCTTGCGCTGGTCCTGCGCGCGAATAAATTGCTTGTCAGGATTGGCGGCAAAAAACTGGCGGATATAATTCTGGCTCTTGAGCGGAAAATCCTGCCCGGACAGATTGATATAATGGGTCCAGGACGCATCCATGGAAAGAAGCCGGGTCATGCCGCGCAGTTCGGCATCGACCAGACTATATCCACCCCACAACGCATTTTTCGGTTCCAGAAGTTCCACGCCCTGGAACGGCTCCAGAAAAGTCGCAATGTCCTTTTCCAGATCTTCGCCCGAACTTTTGTCCACATGAACGACATATTGATTGCCAGGAAGGTAGATCGCTTTGAATAAGCGCTTAAACTGTTCTGGGTAACGATGGACGAGAAGAAAATATGCGATCATTGGGCACGCCTCATCGACTGCGCCATTCGCCGGCTGCCACACCCCCGGAAACGACGACAACTGCCTCCTGCCTCAGGAAAGCCAATCAAATGAATTTCTGATCGTGAAGAGACAACGCCAGACAGAATTGCGATCTTTTGAACGCAAAGGCGTTTGACATATATGGCACATTATTTCAAAATTTCAAGATCGTTTCCTGAGACGATATTTTATCTGATAAAATACTGCGCGAACCGTATATTTAAGGGATCATCGGCACCCAAAAACGAGAAAAATATTTCTCATGATTTTTTGTAACAGAAAATGGATATATTTATAGAATAAGCTGAAATTATGGTCCGCCATTTGTCTTAAACCCAGCCAGCACCTCTTAATCCGACAATCTCCGCCTCTTCCAAACGCCGCGTGGCCGCGTCTTTCACCAGATCCAGAAACCGCCGCTGGATCGCGGTCGGGCGCCAGCTACGGCGTGTCGTGATGCCCACCAGGCGACGGCTGGTTTCCAGTGGCGGACCGATCTGGGTCAGCAATCCGCTGCGGATCTGCAACGCCACCTGATCGGGCGACAGCAAGGTCAGGAAATGCCCTTCGGTCAGCAACCGGCCGATGATCATCACCGATCCGCATTCGATCGGCGTCGGTGGCTGCGGCTGGTCGGCGAAGAGTTGCTGCCATTGTTCGCGCAACGGCGAATTGGCGGGCGCGACGATCCAGGGATAGGCGGCCAGTTGCGCCATGGTCGGTGCTGCCTCCTGCGCCAGCGGATGCCCGCTGCCCGCCGCGATCACCAGCCGGTCCTCCACCAGCGGCATCTGGTAAAGGTCGGCAATCTCATAGGGCCGCAGGGCGCCCACGATCATGTCGATCACCCCGTCGCGCAGCGGCTCGACCAGTTCGCGCCAGCTCCCCTCCAGCACCTTGAACGCCGCGCGCGGCTCCTCCCGCGTCAGGCGCCCCATGGCGGCGGGCACCAGATAGGGCCGCGACAACGGCAGCGCGCCGAACGCGATCAACTCGCTGCCGCTGCCACTGTCCAGCCCCAGATCGGCGATCGCCGCCGAAATCTCCGCCACCGCCAGCCGCGTACCCCGCGCCAGCCGCTTGCCCGCCGGGTTGAGCCACACCACCCGCCCGCGCCGCTCGACCAGCTTGCCGCCGATCATCTGCTCCAGATCGCCGACCGCGCGATGCACCGCCGTCTGCGACAGGCCGGTGCCCTGCGCGGCAGAGGCGAAGCTGCCTGCCTCCGCCAGCGCCAGAAAGGCGCGCAATTGCGTCATCGTCATCAGCCGTTCGGGATGCAGGAACACCGCCGAAAGCCCCTTCGCGCCCGCCGACAGATGCTCCAGCGCCGCCTGCGCACGCTCGATCACGATCTCCCCCATCGGCGTCGCGACCATGCCGCCCGACCGTCGCTCGAACAACGTATAACCAAATTGCCGTTCCAGCTTGGCCAGCCCCTGCGTCAGCGCGGGTTGCGACAGGCTGACCGCATCGGCGGCCGCCGTGATGCCGCCATGCTCCCGGATCGCAAGCAGCGCGCGCAAATGCCGCAGATTGAGGTCGAACGGGTCGGTGGACATGGTGACGGCATCCTAATGCGTCCCGGCGGGAACGCCAGCAGCTTTGAAAATTTGAATGGACCGACCATTCAACAAATGGTAGGACCATTATAGGATAAAAAGCGATTCAACTGTCCAACTCGTTGTCTCATTCATGAAGGAGGGGAAGCCCCATGGATTTCGAACTGCCCGATGATATCAAGGAATTCTGCGACGTTACGCGCACCATCGTCCGCGACCTGCTGCCTTATGAGGTCGCCTTTCAGGAGACAGGGGTCATCCCACCGATCGTGCGTCAGACGCTGATCGACAATGGCTATTTCGGCATGGCCCTCCCCGAAGCCTATGGTGGCCTGGGCCTTGGCGCACTGGCGCAGGCGGCCGTGCAGATCGAACTCGCCCGCCTTCCTCCCCAGTTCTGGACCGAACTGCGCCCGCTGATGGGACCGGGGGCGAAGAACATCATCTACCACGCCAGCGAAGAACAGCGCGCCGCCCTGCTCCCCGGCATGGCAACCGGCGACATCCCGATCGCCTTCGCCCTGACAGAACCCAATAGCGGCTCCGATCCGGGTTCGATGCGCACCACCGCCGTCCGCAATGCCGACGGTTGGCGCATCAACGGCAGCAAGACCTTCATTTCCAACGGGAAGAAGGCCAGATATGTCATCGTCTACGCCTATACCGACAAGGCGGCGGGCGCCCGCAACGGCATCTCCGCCTTCCTGATGCCGGCCGACACGCCCGGTTTCTCCGTCACCGGCACGATCGAACTGATGGGCACCGCATCCCCCGGCGTGTTCGAACTCAGCTTCGACGAATGTCAGGTACCGGCCGACGCGCTGCTCGGCGAAGAGGGCCAGGGCTTCCGCTACGCGCTCGAAGGCCTGAATGAAGGCCGCATCAATGTCGGCGCTACCGCAGTCGGCATGGGCGAATATGCGCTGGAACTGGCGATCGAGGAATCGAAGGTCCGCCCGGCCTTTGGCGGCGTCATCTCCGAATTCCAGGCGATCCGGCACTATCTGGCCAATATGGCGACCGACATGCGCGCCGCGCGCCTGATTCTGCTCGATGCCGCCTGGCGTTATGATCAGGGCGACAAGAGCCGTGAACGCGCCTCCATGGCGAAGCTGTTCGCGACCGAAGCGGGCAGCCGCACCGTGGACACCGCCGTCCAGATATTCGGCGGCAACGGCTATTGCCGCGGCTTCGCGGTGGAGCGCCTGTATCGCGATATCCGCATCACCCGAATCTACGAAGGCTCTTCGGAAATACAGCGGAACACCATCGCCCGCGAACTGCTGCGTTAAACGAGGCGGGGAGGGCATCACCCCTCCCCGCCTTTTTCAGAGCAATTGCCCTGCCGTCCGCAAATCCGCGACCGCCTCATCGGACAATCCCAATTCCGACCGCAGCAATGACGCGCCATGTTCGCCAAGGTCCGCCACCAGATCGCGCGGCTGTGCCCGCGACCCGCTCATGCGGAACGGCGGATTGGGCACCATGAACGATCCGGCCTGATCGTGGATCGTCGTCCACGCCTCCCGTGCTGCCAGTTGCGGGTCGTCCAGCACATCCGCCATGTCCCGATAGCAGGCGCATGGCACGCCATGCTGCGACAGGATCGCCTCCGCCTCGGCCGACGATCGTTCTACGGTCCATTGCTCGGTCAGGCCCAGCAATGTGGCCCAGTTGGCGTTGCGATCGAGATTGGTGCGGAACCGCGGATCGTCGCGCCATTCGGGATGACCGACCGCATCGCTCAGCTGCTCGAAATTGCGCGGGCTGGTCGGCGCGACCATGATGAAGCCGTCACTGGTCCGCAGCGGCGAATAGAGCGGCCGCCGCGCCCCGCCGGGAAACTGCGCGTCCTGTGCCTCGAACACCAGCATCCCCACCATCGCTTCCAGCATCGACAGGTCGATATGCTGGCCCTTGCCGGTCTTTTCACGCTGATACAGCGCCGCCTGGATCGCGCCGAAGGCATGGGTTCCACCCAGCACGTCGGCGACAAAGACGCCGCCGGTCGCCGGCCGATCGGCATTGTCCTGATAATGGAGGTTGACCATGTCGAACCCGCTCGCCGCGTGGATCACCGGCGCATAGGCGGGATGATGCGCCTTTGGCCCCTCCTGCCCATAGCCGGAGATGGAACAGTAGATCAGGCGCGGATTGATGGCGGACAGCGTTACATAATCCAACCCGAAGCGCTGCATCACGCCGGGACGGAAATTTTCGACCACCACATCGAACCGCGTCACCAGTTCCAGGATCAGAGCGCGAATTTCCGGCGACTTGAGGTTGCAGGCGATCGACCGCTTGCCAGCGTTCAGATGGCCGAAATAGGCGCTATGCCCGTCGCGCACCGGCGGGCGGGCGCGGACCTGGTCGCCCTCCAGCGATTCCACCTTCACGACATCGGCGCCCAGATCGGCCAGCATCCGCGTCGCAAACGGGCCGGCCATCACGCTCGTGAAATCCAGCACCCGCACACCGGCCAGAGCATCGCCCTTCGCCGCAGCCTGTTCTTCAGCCATGCCTCATCCTTAATAGAACCAAATATTGAATGGTCCTACCTATTGCATGATGCCGCCGGACGGTCAATTCATCCGGGTGTCTTTCCACGAGCCTTCCCGATCTTCGCCGGTGCGTCCTGCGCCTTCAGATTCTTGCGGATGTGGCGATGCACCTGCTCCAGATGCTTGCGCATTTCCGCCGCTGCCGCATCCGCATCGCGTGCGCGCAAATGCCGGATCAGCTTGAAACGAGAGTCGATCAGCGTCTCTTGCAACGTTTCATAATCCGGCCCCTGGACGAATTCGTGCAGGATGGCGGACAGCGAATCCACAAAGATGCCAAATATGCGGTTCCTGGTCGCGCGCGCCAGCACTCGATAATAGGCTGCGGCGCATTCATAGCGCGCTTCCACGCTATTTTCCTGCCGCGTCCGTTCGGCAATAGCTTCCAGTTCGTCCAGATCCGCGTCACTGGCCCGCTCGCAGGCCAAGCGCACGATGATATCCTGCGTCGCCAGTCGCGCTTCGGTCAGTTCGTCCAGCGACACATTGCCCAGATGCACATAATCCTGCATCGCCTGCATGATCCGGTCGGGTTCAGCCGACTGGATGAAGGCGCCGCCCTTCACGCCCTTCGCATTGCGAATGATCCCTGCCACCTCCAGGCTACGCAACGCCTCACGCAAAGCGCTGCGGCTCACCTGAAACTCCGCTGCCAGTTCGCGTTCGGCCGGCAGCTTGTCACCGGTTTTCAATGTGCCCGCCGCCAGTTGCGCGCGAATCTGCTCGCAGATGATCTCGAAGGCGCGCTGCGTCTTGATCGGCGCGAAATTGGGAGAGGTGGGCGGCGTTTTCATATCGGGCAAACCTATTGATCGGGAAAGCCAACGCTAACGCCCGCCGCTTGATCGGGCTTGACTATAATGTGAAGCCGCGGGTGAAGGCGGACGGTACGGGCGTCGATCTGGCGAACGTGAAGATGAGCATGAACCCGTTCGACGAGATTGCGATCAAGGAAGCCATTCGCCTGAAGGAAAAGGGCGTGGCGACCGAGGTGGTGGCGGTGTCAAGCGGACACCGTCTTCACCAATCTCGGCCAGTTAATGGCGAACCGGCCGCTCCGGCATTTGCCTGCCGCGACCATGGCTCACTGGCATCGCTCAGCCGCTATGGACGGTCGGATCGTCAATAGGCAAGCTGGTCGGTGGCCGCATGGCCATGGAAGGACGCCTCGTCCGGTTCGTCTGCATGTCGCTCAATCGCATGTACCCGCTCGCGGCGCATGGCTAGGTGCGCGGTCCCGTTCTGATCCCGGTCAGCCACATCAACCGCTCCGTGCGGCCGCGCCTTAAACGGCATCGAGCAAATGGCTGGCCCGCTTATCGGCGACCGCCGATGCTGCGGCGAGCTCAATCCTGTTCGGCCAGAACCGCATCCACCATCGCGGTCCAGGCATAGCCGGCGCTGGTCACGGCATCGCTCGGTTCGCGCAGTGCGCCGATCGCGGCCCTGGCATTGTCCCGGTACATCCGGCGCAACAGTTCCGCATCGGGATCGTCCCAGTCCCAATCCGGCCGGACATTGTCATACATGGCGCGCGCGGCACGCTCTATCATTGTCATGGCTCGCGTCTCCATATTGCCCTTGATCCTGACATGGCCATTGCCTGCGAACGATCTTTTGTCCAGTTTCGCCACCGACATAAATGACCAGAATCGACAGAGCCGCATCATGTCCCATGGCGTTCCCTTCCTCCGCAAGCGCCCGATCGCGATCATGGCGGGGCTGGCCTTCTCCGCGTTTGGGCTGGGCGGGACATTATGGGCCTGCGCCGATTCCTCCTGCGAACCGGGCTGGCAGATGGACTCGCGCGACTTCGATTGCGGTGGCCGCGCGGCAATCAGTCCGGGCAACGACACAAGGATCAACCTGCTGCTGCTGATGCGCAGCCTGAAGCCGGTACAGGACGCGCCGGCCAATACGGCGATCGACCCTTATGATCCGCAATTCGGACGCACCTTCTTCAGTTGGTCCAGCCTGCGCACGGCCTTGTGGCCACAGCCGGCTCCAGCCGAACAAAGCCCAGCGTCCGCGCCCGTCTGCGAACCCTCGGCCGGCGGCATTCCGGCCTTTGCCGCCGCCCTCGCCGCAGAAAAGAGCCTGACGCAGACGGAGCGCACGGCGCTGGGCGCGTTGCGGACCCAGACCGGTTGTGGCGAGAACCAGTGGGACGATGCCCAGATTGGCAGCAAGGCGGGCCGCGACTATCTGGCTTATCTGAAGGCTACCGACGCCTTCTACAAGGGCGACTGGGCCAACGCGCGTCAGGGCTTTGGCGCATTGACCCGCGCCCGCAGTCCGTGGATCGCGGAAACCGCCGCCTATATGCCGATCCGGATCGGCCTGCGCGCGGCAGTCGCCAAAGCCGTCGACGAATATGGCGACTTCGCCGGATCGGACAAAGTCGACCAGGCCGCCGTCGCGGAAGCCCGCAACGCCATCGCCGCCTATCTCAAGGCCTATCCCAAAGGACGCTATGCCGCATCGGCGCAGGGGCTGACCCGCCGCGTCGCCTGGCTGAGCGGTGACATGCCCGCGCTCGTCCGCCGCTATGAAGCGCTGCTGGCCACCACGCCGGGCGATGCTGAAGCCGCCGCCGACCTGGCCGAGGAAATCGACATCAAGCTGCTGGAGCGGGAGGATGCCCATGCGCTGATAACCAAGCAGGACGACATCCCGCTGCTGCTGGCCGTCGCCGACCTGAAGCGCATGCGGCAGAAGGCGGACGATCCGGCCGCCCTCTCCGCCGCCGATCTCGCCGCGCAGAAGGGCCAATTTGCCGCCCATGCCGACCTTTATGCCCTGCTCCAGGCGACGCACAGCTATTATGCCGGTGAAAATCCCAAGACGATATTGGCGATATTGCCCGATGCCGCGCAGGAAAAGCGCTATACGCCGCTGGCTTTCAGCCGTCAGCTGTTGCGCGGCATGGCCCTCGGCCAAAGCCACGACGTCAATGAAGCCGGCTTCTGGCGTGAATTGCTGGGTGGCGCCAGCCCCTTCTATCAACGGCCGCTGGTCGAGATGGGCCTGGCGATACGCTGGCAGCGCGACGGGCGGATCGACCAGATTTTTGCCGCGGACTCGCCGATTACCGACACGACTATGCGCGCGATCCTGCTGCAAACCGTGGCGACGCCCGCCATCCTGCGCACCAGCGCCCGCGATGCCACCCGCCCTGCGCGGGAGCGGGACGTTGCGCGCTTCACCTTGCTCTACAAGGATCTGACGCGCGGCGCGTTCGGCGATTTTGCCGGCGATCTGGCGCTGGTGCCCGCCAATGCCGATAGCGATGCGGGACTATGGGGCTTTTCCCAGCAGGACAAGATACCGGTTGGCCTGTTCCAGAAGGGCAAATGGTCCGATGGCATCGCCTGCCCCGCCATCGCGCAGACCGCCGCGACGCTGGCGCGCGCGCCGCGCAATCATCGCGCGCAGCTATGTCTGGGCGATTTCTACCGACTGAATGGCTTTGACGGCTTCGATCTGTTCGGTGGCGGAACGGTGCCGCTCTCATTGGGCCATGGTCCGGACGGGTTTTCCGGCCGCAACCTTACGCGCGCCGATATCTATGCCGCGATCATCGCTGACAAGGGCGCAGCGGGCGATGATCGCGCCTATGCCCTCTATCGCGCCGTGATGTGCTATGCGCCGTCGGGCGCAAACGGCTGCGCGCCTGCCTATACCGACTATAAAGCCTATGAGGCGGCGCAAGCGCCCAAGAGCGACCGCAAGGCCTGGTTCACGGAATTGAAGCAGCGCTATCCCGACAGTCCATGGGCCAAGGCCCTGCGCTATTATTGGTGACATCATTGACGACGATGCGACCGGTCGCACGGGCCGTGGCGCTGCTCGCGGCGCTAGCCCTGTCCGCCTGCCAGCCCCAGCCGGATGCGGATATCGTCACGGCCACGGGTCATGATGCCTTCTATGTATGGCCGGGCGTCCGGCCGGCAAAGACGCTGCAACCCAAGACCCTTTATCTTCTGGATGGCGAAGTGCGACGCGGCGGCACAACTCGGCTGGAGCGGTTACGCATGGGCGTGCCGCGCCTGCCCGGCAAGACGGTCTGGCTGGTCGTCCGGGCCGACCGACTGGACTGGAACGAGGCGACCTATGCGGCGATCTTCAACGATCTGCGCCAATGGGAGGAGGCTGGCAATCGGGTTGCCGGGCTTCAGATCGATTTCGACGCCGCCACGCGCGGAATCGATGGCTATGCCCGATTTCTGCGCGACCTGCGCAGGCGCCTGACGCGAAACTGGCAATTGTCGATCACCGGACTGATGGACTGGAGCGCCCATGGCGACCCCCGCGACCTGGCTCAACTCAGCCAGATCATCGACGAAGTGGTGGTGCAGACCTATCAGGGACGCACGACGATCGAAGGCTATGACGCCTATTTCCGCCGCATGCAGGATTTCCCCATTCCCTTCCGCGTCGCTCTGGTCGAGGGCGGAACCTGGCGCGCGCCGGCCATGCTTGCCCAGCATCCGCAGTTTCGCGGTTATGTCGTCTTCCTGCTCGCGGCTTCAAAATAGCTGTCCGGTCACGCGCTCAATCGTCCGCCGCCGCCTTCCGCCCCTTCGCAATCTTGGCGCTTTCCGCCTTGAGCGGACGGGATACCGGGCAGACTTCCTGCACATAGGCATTGAGCGTGTTGGCGAGGCTCTCAGGCACAAGGCTGTAGTAGACGAACTGACCACGCTTCTCGCTGGCGATCAGCCCGGCATTTTCCAGAATCGCCAGATGCTGCGACACGGCCGGCTTCGACATGGCGAAGCGCGATGCGATGTCGCCTGCATTCAACTCCGCATGAGCGAGATAGGCCAATATCTTGCGGCGCGGCGCTGAGGCGAGGGCTTCGAAAATCTTCTGCATCCGCTTATTTAAGGAATAAGCTAATCGCTTGACAAGTGCCGGTAGATAATTAAGCAATAAGCTAATTACCTAGGAGGTTGTCGCCATGGACATCACCGACCGTTGCAGCGTGAACAGCCTGCGGGCACTGTCCGACAGCAGCCCAATGGACGGGACGGTGCGATGGGATCCGGTCCACTCGCTGTGGAACGGCACCATGCTGGTCGGGGCGCTGCTGGCGCCTTTCCATTTCAGCTTGGGCGCCTTCGCCATCTTCCTCCTGATGACCGGCGGATCGCTGCTGCTGGGCCATAGCGTCGGCTTCCATCGTCGGCTGATCCATCGCAGTTTCGATTGCCCGCTCTGGCTGGAGCGCTGCCTGGTCTGGGTCGGAACATGCGTGGGGATGAGCGGCCCTTTCTGGATGATCCGCACCCATGACCTGCGCGATTGGGCACAGCGACAAAAGGATTGCCATGACTATCTCGCGCATCGACGCCCCATGCTGATCGACGCATGGTGGCAGATGCACTGCCGGCTGGTCCTCGATCATCCGCCCGCCTTTGATTTGGGCGCAGCGGGACGCGATCGCTTCTACCGCTTTCTGGAAGTGACCTGGATGGCGCAGCAAATCCCCATTGCCCTGCTGCTCTTCGCCGTCGGAGGCTGGAGCTGGCTGTTGTGGGGTGTATGCGCGCGCATCAGCATTTCGGTGACGGGCCATTGGTTCATCGGCCATCTGGCGCATCGGCGCGGGCCGCAAAGCTGGATCGTCAACGGCGCCGGCGTGCAGGCGCATGACGTGCCCTGGGCGGCGATCCCGACCATGGGGGAGGCATGGCACAATAATCACCATGCCTTTCCCGGCTCTGCGCGCATAGGCCTGTATTCCGGCCAGAGCGATTGGGGCTATGCCGTCATCCAGTTGCTGGAGCGGACCGGACTGGTCTGGAACATCGCGCTGCCCGAACATCTCGCGCGGGCCAAGGCGCTTACCCGCGTCGCGCCTCCGGATGAAGAGGACGCATCCGAACCCATCTCCTCTTTTCAGCGTTGATACAGTCATGGCCCTCATGCCCGCCTTCGCCGCCCGCCCCCTGCAACGCGCCCTGATCGGCCGGGTCCGCGCCATCTTCAACGATCGCGGGCGGGGCGAGCAGCCCGTCACCCGCTCCACAGATGCCCTGTTTCCGCCAGACTCGGCAATCTGGCGCGTCCATGGCGACATCACCACCATGATGGTCGGCGGCGTGTCTGCGCTCCTGCTCCAGATGCTGCACCCCGCCGCGCTGGCCGGCATATGGGATCATTCGACCTTTCGCGACGACATGCTGGGACGGTTGCGGCGCACCGCTCGCTTCATCGCCGTCACCACCTATGCGCAGCAGGATGATGCACTGGCTGCGATCGCGCGGGTGCGCGATGTGCATGATCGCGTGTCCGGCACGCTGGCCGACGGTACGCCCTACAGCGCCAACGACCCGCACCTGCTCGCCTGGGTCCATGTGACGGAGGCGGTCTGTTTCCTCGATGCGTGGATTCGTTATGGCGAACCGGCGATGAGCGCGGCGGATCAGGACGCCTATTTTACCCAGTTCGCGACCATAGCCCGTAAACTCGGCGCCGACCCGGTGCCGGAGAGCCGCGCCGAAGCCCAAGCGCTGATCGAACATATGCGCCCGGCGTTACAGGCCGACGCCCGCACCCGTGAAGTGGCCCGGCTCGTGCTGCATCGGAAAGCGCCCTCCCCTGCCGCCGCCCCGATCCAGGCGATGACGATGGAGGCAGCGGTGGACCTCCTCCCCGACTGGGCCAGGGCGATGCACGGCCTGCCCACCCGCCACCTGCGCAAGCCCGCGATCAGGCTGTCCACCGCGATGGTCGCCGGCACGCTGCGCTGGGCGTTTGCGGGCAATCGCCGCCCAGCCTGAAGTTCAGGTTGCAGCGTGCGATTTGCGCCGCTTGGCCCAGGAGGATTCGATATGTTCGCGCATCGCCTTGGCGGCGGCCTCCGGGTCGCCGGCGGCGATCGCGTCATGGACGCGCTTGTGCGCGGCATGGGTGTCGCGCACATGGGCGACGCTCAGCTTCCCGGCATAGCCATGGGTGTTGAGCGCCTTGCCCTGAATCCCGTCGATGATCGCCTTGCTCAGCCGGTCGCCCGACATGCGCATGATGATGTCGTGGAAATTCACATCCTCATGCACATAGGCGGCGGGCATGTCGATCAGCCCCTCCAGTTTGCGGAACTGCGCCGACAGTTCCGCCACGCTTTCGAGCGTGGCCTTCTTCGCTGCCTTGGCCGCCATGGAGGCTTCCAGCGAGGACCGGATTTCCGACAGATTGTCGAGATAGGACAATCCGTCCTCCCGCCGGAACAACGCCGCCAGAATCATCGGGTCGAGCAGGTTCCAGTCGCGCGAATCGCGCACGATCGTGCCGCGTCCCTGCTGCGACACGACCAGCCCCTTTTCGGTCAGAGCCGTCGTCGCCTCCCGCACCACGGTACGACTGACGCCATAGAGGTCGCACAGCATGTTTTCGGGTGGCAGCGCAGTGCCGGCCGGATACATTTCGGTGACGATCGCATTGACCAGATCCTCGACCACCGCCTCGGCCAGTCGGGGCCGCCGCCGCACCCGCTGCGTCGCCGCCAAAGCGCTGCCAGCCAAGGCCCCCCCGGCCACTCTATCCTGCATCTGTCCTTACGCCTTTTCTCGTTCAAGCGCCCTGCACGACGCTGTTTCGACGGTGGACCCGATTGACAAGCGCCGTCAAGACTTGTCAAACAACATAGATAATACATAATATGACTCGTGGCCAGCCGGGCCGGAGGGTAGAGGACATCCCGATGAAGATTACAGGCTATCGCAGCCTTACCGCCTATCACGACTGGCAGCGTCCCGTGGGCGATGTGAACGGCGTCGTTGCGTCCGGCGTCACCGAAGTACCCGTGCTGCTGCTCGAAACCGATGGCGGCCTCACCGGCGTCGGCCTGGGTCAGCATGCCGAGATCGCGCGGCTGTTCCCCGCTGTGGACGGTGCGGACCCGCGCGGCGTGGCGACCCTCTATGACGCGATGCTCGGCCATGTGTTCAAAAGCGGCCATGCCGGCGCGACCTTCGGCACGATCGCCGCGATCGACATGGCGCTGTGGGATCTGAAGGCGAAAATGGCCGACGAGCCGCTATGGCGTACCATGGGCGCGGGCGACCGGTTCGTGCCGGGCTATGCGTCGGGACTGTGCTACGGGCTGGATGACGATGCCTTCGTCGCCCATTACAGCGCCTGGGCCGATCGCGGCTTCACCGCAGCGAAGATCAAGGGCGGGCGCGATCTGGATCGCGACATCGGCCGGCTGGAAACCGCCCGCGACCTGCTATCCCGCAACAGCAACCGTCCCGCCCTGATGCTCGACGTCAATGAGGCATGGAACTGCAAGCAGGCAATCCGTCACTTGACCGAGATCGAGAAGCGGATCGACCTGACCTGGATCGAAGAGCCGGTGCGGCGTTGGGACGCGGCGGGCCATGCCAGCATCACCCGGTCCGTGAAAACGGCGGTCGCCACCGGCGAGAACCTGACCGGCCTGGAACAATATCTGCCGCTGTTCGACGCACAGGCAGTCGACATCGTCCAGACCGGCAGCGTCTGGGGCATCACCCATTTTCATCGCGTAGCAATGGCCGCCCACGCGCGCGGCCTGCCCGTCTCGCCGGTCGCCTATAACGCCAATCCGGTCGCCCATGCCGCCGCCGCCGTGCCCAATATGATCGGCATTGAGGTGCAGGATTTTGGCTTCCCGACCGGCTTCGACGTCGATCAGCAGATCGCCGATGGCGGCATCATTTTGGGCGATCGGCCGGGACTTGGTATAGAAATCGACGAAACGGCCATCGCGCAGAGCGTGGCCGGCAATGGCTGGGGCAGCCGGGGCGGCCCGCATCGCCGCCCGCGCAACGCCGGTCTGCGTCTGGCACCCGAAAGCCGGACGGCGGAGTGATGCAGAACATGACCTCCCCTGCCGAGGCCCCACCGCCTGCCTGGGTGACCGGCGGCGCGCGCACGCGGCTGCAATTGTCGCTGATGGTCAATTTCTTCCTGCTGATGGCACTCTACAGCGGCGTGCTGGGTGTGCTGCTACCCAACCAGATCGCCGAACTGTCGCCGGGCGCGAAGGAGAACAACCTCGCCCTCCTCTTCGCCATCACCTCCATTTTCTCGACGCTGGCGACGCCGATCGCCGGCGCCCTGTCGGACCGCACCCGCAGCCGCTGGGGCCGGCGCGCGCCCTGGATCGCGATCGCCTCGCTGATCGGGTCGCTCTGCCTGTTCGGCGTCTCGTGGATGACCAGCTTCTGGTCGCTGATGATCCTGTGGGTGATGGCAGCGGTGGCCTATAACAGCATGCAGCCGGCGATGACGACGCTGATCGCCGATCGCTTCGCGCCGGAAACGCGCGGCGGCATATCGGGCATCGTCGGTGCCGGCATGACCGCCGGCCTGACCGCTGGCACCGTGGTCGCCGGCTATCTCGCCGGGGAGCGGGTGCTGGCATACGGCCTGTTCGCCGGCGCCATCGCCGCCTCCTGCATCGCCTTCGTCGTGCTGAATCGCGAACCGCCGAGCGATATGCTACCCCGCCGGCCGATAAAATGGGGCGATTTCCTCAAGAGCTTCTGGATCAGCCCGCGCGCCCATCCCGATTTCGCCTGGGCCTTCGCCAGCCGCTTCACCATCTATATGGGCTATCAGGCGGTCGCCGCCTATCTCCTCTATATCCTGCGCGACTATATCGGCCTGGCCGACGGCGCGTCGAACATCGCCATCGCCAATATGGCGCTGCTCACTCTGGTCTGTCTCGTCGCTTCCTCGCTGATATCCGGCTGGCTGTCGGACCACTGGCAACGGCGCAAACCCTTCGTCGTTCTGGGCAGCCTCATCATGGGCGTGGCGATGAGCGCGCCTTTGCTGGCCCCTTCCATGACCGGCATGTGGGTCTATGCCGGGGTGATCGGCATCGGTTACGGCATGTTCATGTCGATCGACATGGCGTTGATGACGCAGGTTCTGCCCAAAAGCGCGCTGGGCGACGAAGGCAAGGATCTGGGCGTGCTGACCACGGCGGTCAACATCCCCCAGATCATCAGCCCGGTCATGGCCGCTATCCTGCTCGGCCTGTTCGATCATGATTATCGCGCCATCTTCATCGCGGCGCTGATCTTCGTGTTCGGATCGGCGCTATGCGTCCTGCCGATCAAATCCGTCCGATAATTCATATTATGTATTACGTCATTTGACATGTGCCAGCGTTGGCGTCATAATCAGCAACAATAAAATCTGGGAGAGTGAAACATGAGGAAGGTGGGTACAGTCCGTCTTGCGAGCATGATGGCGGCGTCCGGTCTGGCGCTGACGATCGGCGGCGCCGCGCTGGCGCAGGATGCGGCGGATGCGACGAACGAAGACATCGTCGTCACCGGCATCCGCGCCAGCCAGAAGGCATCGATCGACATCAAGCGCGACTCGATCGGTGTGGTCGACTCGATCGTGGCCGAGGATCTGGGCAAGCTGCCCGACCAGAATGTCGCCGAATCGCTCCAGCGCGTCGCCGGTGTGACGATCGAGCGCAACCGGGGCGAAGGCCGCTACATCACTGTCCGCGGCTTCGGCCCCAAGTTCAACGCAGTCACCGTCAACGGCCGCACGCTCGCCACCGACAATAATGGCCGCGAATTTTCCTTCGACGTTCTTCCGTCCGAAATCATCGCAGGCGCCGATGTCTTCAAATCGCCGCAGGCCAATCTGAACGGCGCGTCGATCGGCGCGACCGTGGACGTGCATACCCTGCGCCCGATCGACCAGAAGGAACAGTTCGCCTTCAGCGCGTCCGCCGGCCAGATGTGGGCAGAGATCGCCGACAAGTTCAATCCTGAAGTCTCCGGCGTCGCCTCCTGGCGCAACGCCGATCGCACCATCGGCCTGTCGCTGTCGGGCGTCTACACCAAGCGCGACACCCGCAACGACGAATTCACGATCGGCGCGGGCCATGTGAAGCGCTCCAGCGGCGATTCCTACTACCGCGCCAATGGCGTGACCGGCGGGCGTATCGGCCCCGATGTCGCGCCTTTCTCCAACATTTCCATGCCGTCCAACCTGTCGCCTTTCTTCTTCGAGCGCGGGCTGGAACGCTATGGCTTCTCCGGGTCGTTGCAGGTCCGCCCGACCGACACGCTGACGGTTTCGCTCGACGGCCTCTATTCCAAGGCCAAATTCACCGAGCAGCAGACCGGCCTTGCCTACGACTTTTCCGGCGGCACGCTGGTCGAGCAGGTGGTCGACGGTGGCGAGGCTGTCTATCAGCGCTATCAGGGCGGCTTCGTCGACCAGATCCTGCAATATGACCAGCGCAACGTCATGACCAACCAGTTCGGCGTCAATGTCGAATGGAAGCCCGTCGATACCTTCAAGCTGAAACTTGACGCCTCCCGGTCGAAGGCGGAACGGCGCGGCAAGGAGAATAATCTCTTCACCACCATCCGCCGCAAGAATATCGACCTGTGGTTCGACCGGCGCGGCGACAGCCCGATCTATGATTATGGCTTCACCAGCCCCAATTATCCCAACGCCGCGACCAGCCCGCAGGGTATCACCGCGCATTATTATATCTGGGGCGGCGGCACCGACGTCGATGACAAGATCGGCGAATATCGCGCCGACGCCGAATGGAATGCGACGTCGAACCTGACCTTCTTCACCGGCGCCATGATCGCCAACCGCAAGAAGACGCTGACCGCCGACGAAATGCCCTTTGGCGAGCAATGCGCCTATTGCGGGTCCGACCGCCTGTTGCCGACGTCGCTGTTCAGCCCGACAAACCGCAATTTCTTCCAGGGCAGCGGCCCCGACAACATCATCCGCGACTGGGTGATCTACAATCCGCAACAGTTGGTCAGCGTGATCGACCAATATGCGACGGAGGATGGCAAGGCGTTCAATCCGGCCGTCTTCTCGCCGTCGGCCTCCTCGATCATCGATGAGAAGGTGAAGATCGCCTATGTCATGGCCAATTTCGAAACCACGCTGGGGTCGATGCCGCTGACCATCAATGCCGGCCTGCGTTACGAGAATACCGATTACACCTCGTCGGGCGCATCACGCACCGTGCTGAGCGCCAAGCCACGCGTCGATGCCAATGGCAATCCGACCGGCCAGAACGACATCGTCGTGTCGGGGATCGTGCCGGTCAGCTTCCGCGGCAAATATGACGACTGGCTGCCCTCGCTCAATATCAAGCTGGAGGCGGCGGACGACCTGATCCTGCGCCTGTCCGCGTCGAAGGTGATGACCCGCCCGACGCTGACCGATCTGTCGCCGCGCCAGTCGATCCAGACCAACCCCGGCAACGAGACGATCAGCCGCGGCAACCCGGACCTGCAACCCTTCCGCGCCAAACAGATCGAGGCCGGCGTCGAATGGTATTTCGCCGACTCCTCGCTCCTGTCCTTCGCCGCCTTCTACAAGAAGATCGACTCGTTCGTGACGCTCGTCACCACGCCGCAGAAGGTCGACGAAGTCACCTTCCAGGTGACGGTGCCGGGCAATGGCAAAGGCGCGACGGTCAAAGGTTTCGAAGTCGGCTATCGCCAGGCCTTTACCGGCCTGCCCGCCCCGTTCGACGGCCTCGGCGTCCAGACCAGCTTCAACTATACCGCCTCCAACGCGAAATATGAAAATGCGGTCGCCAACCTCTCCTTCGGGCTCGAAGGCCTGTCCAAATATAGCTACAGCCTGGTCGGCTTCTACGAGAAGAGCGGCATCCAGGCTCGTGTGGCCTACACCTGGCGCGACAATTTCCTTCAGGTCGCATCGGGTCGCAATGGCGAACCGGAATATTTCAACGCCTATGGCCAGCTCGACGCCGGGCTTTCCTATGAAGTCACGCCCAACTTCACCATCTTCGCCGACGCGCTCAACCTGAATGATGCCAAGGAATTCATCTATTCGGTAAGCGAAGACCGCACGAAGGAATATCGCAAGACCGGCCGGCGCCTTTCCGGCGGGGTGCGCGTGCGCTTCTGACCGTCGAGGGCGGGACGCCATAGCGGCCCGCTCCCCTCTCTTCCATCCCGCCTCCCTTGCCGCCCTACGCATTGCGTGGGGCGGTATTGGCATGTGCACCAATGGTAAAAATCCGCAGATCCCACCCACGCCATGAAATTTCGTATCTATGAATATTTCATCTATGCGAATTTAATCCAATGCTCTAGAAGGAGTCGCAACAAGCAAAAGGGCTGGAGGGAAATAATGCCGGTCATTCATCCGAACTGGGATCGTGCGCCTGTCAACATGGTCGACGGCTATTCGCTGGAAATGACCGCAAAGGATGTGGAATCCCTGCGGGAGGCGGCCCCTGCCATCGCCCGCGAAACACCGGTCGCCGTCACCTTCCTGCCCGGCGAGGATTTCGCCGCCCGCATCGCCGCCACAAAGCTGGTGCGCAGTCTGGGCTTTGAACCGATGCCGCATTTTTCCGCCCGCCGCATCACCTCGACCGCCGAGTTCGAGGATTATCTGGCCGCCGCCGTCGCGCAAGCCGATGTGCGCCGCTGCTTCGTCATCGCCGGCGACCCGTCCGAACCGGAAGGCCCCTATTTCGACAGCAGCGCCCTGATCGCCAGTGGCGCGTTCGAGCGGGCCGGCATCCGCGCCATCGGCATTGGCGGCCATCCCGAAGGCCATCCGAACATGAGTTCGGAGCAATGCTGGTCGGTGCTGACCACCAAATGCCAGGAGATCGAGGCACGCGGCATGGCGCCACTGATCGTCACCCAGTTCGTTTTCGACGCCGACGCGGTGCTGGCATGGCTCACCGAACTGCGCGCCCGCGGCATCAGCGCGCCGGTCCGCATCGGCGTGCCCGGCCCGGCGGGCATCAAGACGCTGATGCGCTTTGCCGCACGCTGCGGCGTCGGTGCTTCCGCTTCTGTGCTCGCAAAATACGGAATTTCGATTACAAAGCTGATCGGGTCGGCCGGCCCTGACAAGCTGGTCGAGCGGTTCGAGCGGGCGCTGGGGGAAGAACATGGCAAGGTGCGGTTGCACTTCTATCCCTTTGGCGGTCTGGAAAAGACGGTGGCCTGGATCAACGACTATGCCCGCGCGCACTGACGCAGATGGGTGAGCGGGAGGAGATTGACGTGACGACTATCTATACGCTGCGGCTTCAGTGCGACGACAAGCCGGGACTGGTGGCGAAGGTCGCCGGCTATCTGGCGGCACGGGGCTGCAACATCGTCGATGCGCAGCAATTTGACGACGCGATGACCAACACCTTCTTCATGCGCGTCGCCTTCAAGCCTGGCGCGGGCGAAACGCTCGACAGCCTGTGCGACGGGTTCGCGCCGATCGCGCAGGACGCCGGCATGGAATGGTCGCTCACCGATCAGGCGACACCCAAGAAAGTGGTGCTGATGGTCAGCAAGTTCGACCATTGTCTGGGCGACCTTCTCTATCGCCAGCGGATCGGCGAATTGCCGATGGATGTGGTCGGCATCATTTCCAATCATCCCCGCGAAGCGCTGCACACCTCGATGATCGGCGACATGCCCTTCTTCCACTTCCCGATCACCAAGGACACCAAGTCGCAGCAGGAAGCCCGGATCAAGCAGGTGGTGACCGAAACCGGCGCGGACCTGATCGTCCTTGCCCGCTACATGCAGATTTTGAGCGACGATCTGGCCGCTTTCCTGTCGGGCCGCTGCATCAACATCCATCACAGCTTCCTGCCCGGCTTCAAGGGCGCGAAACCCTATCATCAGGCCTATGATCGCGGTGTGAAGATGATCGGCGCGACCGCCCATTATGTCACCGCCGACCTCGATGAAGGCCCGATCATCCATCAGGATGTCGAGATGATCGGCCATGCCGACGTCCCCGACGAACTGGTGCGCCGTGGCCGCGACATCGAACGGCGGGTGCTGGCAGAAGCGGTGCGGCTGCATTTGCAGGACCGGGTGTTCATGAACGAGTCGCGTACCGTCGTCTTCCGGGGCTGATCCATGGCTGCGCTGATCGACGGGCGCGCGATGGCGCGCGCGCTGGGCGAGCGGACCGCACAGGCCGTCGCCACGCTGAAGGCCGACGGCGTCGATCCGGCGCTGGCGGTGGTGCTGGTGGGGCATGATCCCGCCAGCGAAATCTATGTCCGGCGCAAGATCGGCGAATGTCGCAAGGCCGGCATCGGCTCGATCGAAAAGCGGCTGGCGGCCGATTGTGGCGAACAGGCGCTGCTGGACCTGATCGATACGCTGAACGCCGATCCGGCGGTGCATGGCATCTTGGTACAATTGCCGCTGCCCGCCGGGATCGACGCGGCGCGGGTGCTGGACCGGATATCGCCGGCCAAGGATGTCGACGGCTTCCACCCGGTCAATGTCGGCCGCCTGTCGACCGGGTCGAAAGGGCTGGTCCCCTGCACGCCGCTTGGCATCATGCTGCTGCTCGACAGCGTGATCGAGGATTATCGCGGCCTCAACATCGTGGTGATCGGCAAGTCCAACATCGTCGGCAAGCCCGTCGCCATGCTGCTGCTGGAGCGCGAAGCGACGGTGACCGTCACCCATATCGAGACACGCAACCTGCCCGACCTCGCCCGCGCCGCAGACGTCATCGTGGCGGCGGCCGGCGCGCCGCATCTGGTGCGCGGCTATTGGGTGAAACCGGGCGCGGTCGTGATCGACGTCGGCATCACCCGTATGGTGGATCATGACGGCGCCAGCCGGATCGTGGGCGATTGCGCGACCCATGAACTGGACCATGCCAAAGCGGTGACCCCGGTGCCGGGCGGAGTCGGGCCGATGACGATCGCCTGCCTGCTCAGCAACACCGTCACCGCCGCACAGAGGAGCATGAGTTAAGATGGCGAAGTCCGTCACCACCCGCGTCCGGGTCAAGGAACTGCCGCTGCTGGCCGATATCGGCATCAACCCGGACGAGATCGGCCGGCGCCAGCCGCTCGTCATCACAGTCCAGTTGCTGCTGGAGGACGGCGCGGTCGAGGGGATCGGCGAAACGATCGACTATCGCCGGATCGTGCGCGCCGCCGAAGCCATGGCCGAAGTCCACATCCCGCTGATCGAAACCTTCGCCCAGCGGCTGGGCGAGGAATGCCTCACCTGGCCGGGCGTGATCGAGGCTTGCGTCAATGTCGACAAGCCCTTCGCCCTGACGCGCGGGCTGGCGGGGGTGGAGGTCATCGTCCGCGCCTAGGGCACGCCGCGCCCTATCGCCCCAACCCCTCCACCGTTCGGGCCAAGTCTGTCGAAGCCCCTCCTGCCTGTTCGCCGCTATCCACCAGACACAGGGTGCTTCATCCGACAGGAACTGGCGTAAAGGCCCGGCCTCGCCTATGAAACAGGCCATCCTTCCTGCCGAGGCTCAAGCCGCATGTCACCTGCTCCTACCCCTCACCAGAACGCCGCGCCCCCCATCGCGGGAGTCGAACTGGGCGGGACCAAGATGTTCGTGCTGCGCGCCAACGGCCGGGACATTGTCGAGCGGGTGACGATTCCAACCACGACGCCCGACGAAACACTGGGCGCAGCGGCCGCGCTGTTGCAACGCTGGCATGGCGACGCGCCGTTCGCCGCGCTGGGCATCGGATCGTTCGGGCCGCTGCGGCTCGACCGCGCGGCGCATGATTTCGGCCATATGCTGCCCACGCCCAAGCCTGGCTGGACCGGCGCGGATATCTATGGGGCGCTGACCGCCAATCTGCCTTGCCCCGCCGCGATCGACACCGACGTCAACGGCGCCGCGCTGGCCGAAGCGCGCTGGGGTGCGGGAGCGGAGAGCGACATCCCGTCCGACTGCCTTTGCTACATCACCATCGGCACCGGGCTTGGCGCCGGATTCGCGCTGCATGGCCGCCCGCTTCATGGCGCGATGCACCCGGAAGTCGGCCATATCCTCACCCGCCGCGCGCCGGGCGACAGCTTCGCCGGGGCCTGCCCCTTCCATGGCGACTGTATCGAGGGGCTGGTGGCGGGACCCGCGCTGGCCCAAAGATTCGGCGTACCCGGTGACCGGATCGCCAGCGATGATCCGCGTTGGGACGATGTCGCCCATGATATCGCGCAGATGATCGGCACCATCCTGCTCACCACGGCGGCGCGGCAGGTGCTGATCGGTGGTGGCGTGGGCATGGGCCGCACGGCCCTGCTCGACCGGGTACGGGCACAGGTGGTGGCGCAACTGGCGGGCTATCTGCCCTTCGTCACGACGGAGACGGTCGGATCGATCGTGCGTCCGCCGGCGCTGGGTGACCAGGCCGGACCGCTGGGCGCGGTCGCGCTGGCGCTGGATGCCTTGGAAAATGTGCATCCCGGTTGAACGAAGCAGGCGCCACGCCGATGCGCGGCGCCTGAACCGGATCAGCCGTTCAGCTTGTCCTTGACCGCCTTGGCGGGGGTGAAGGTCAGCTTCTTGGCGGCAGCGATCTGGATGGTCGCACCGGTGGCCGGGTTGCGGCCTTCGCGGGCCGGGCTGTCCTTGACCTTGAACTTGCCGAAACCGTTCAGCGAGATTTCGTCGCCCTTGCCAGCGGCATCGGCGATCGCCGTGAAGACATCGTCC
Source organism: Sphingobium sp. Leaf26 (assembly GCF_001421665.1). Classification (GTDB taxonomy): domain Bacteria; phylum Pseudomonadota; class Alphaproteobacteria; order Sphingomonadales; family Sphingomonadaceae; genus Sphingobium. Next base: position 110,512 of record NZ_LMKV01000032.1, on the reverse strand, counting down.
ACGATCTTGCGGGCATCCGCCTTGGAGAGGCCATGGGCCGAGGCAACGGCTTCAGCCAGATCCGTGTTGTTCATAAATATTGCCTTTCTTTTGCAGGAACCTTCGCAACAGCCTGATAGCGCGCGTTTTCGGCCCGTCCAAGGGGGGGAAAGGCTTCCATGTCCATAATTGTCATCTTTTTGGGGGCGATACAGGCCGGAAAATCGGCCGGTCGGGCCTGTCGCGCGGTTAGGAGCCGAGCATCTGGCCGATCGACGTGTCGAAATGCCGGTCGATCGCCGCCGCCGCACCCACGGAATCACGCCGCGCGATCGCCTCCGCCAGGTCCATATGGCAGGCCAGAATGTCCTGCCGCTGCGTGTCGGTCTGCCGCGTTTCCCAGGCGCGCGGCACCGCCGTTTCCATCAGCGGCGCGAAAGACCGCATGATCTGCGCGAACAGCAGGTTCGACGCCGCCTCGGCAATGGCGGTATGCAGCGCGATATCGTGGCGGGTGATCTGCGCCATATCGTCCTGCCCGTCGGCCATGGCCTGCGCGATCGCCAATATATTGGCCGCCTGCTCTTCGGTGCGTCGCTGCGCGGCCAGTGCGGCGATGCGCAGTTCCAGCGTGCGCCGAACGTCCCACACATCGGCGACGCTCACCTGCTCGGTCGATACTGCATGGTCGAGCGAGGCGCCCATGACCGATCCGTCGATCGCCCCCACCCGCGCGCGCCGGCCATTGCCGACGTCGATCAGGCTGAGCGCGGCCAGCGCGCCAAAGGCTTCGCGCATCACCGCCCGGCTGACGCCCAGGTCCGCAGCAAAGCTGCCTTCGCCCGGCAGCGTGTCGCCGACCTTCATGCCATGGTCGCGAATATGGTCGCGCACCGCCTGAATGGCGCGATTGACCAGTGAGCCGCCGTCTTCCGTCATGCCGCCAGCCTGTGCGCACGATATTGCGTCGGCGCAACGCCGAAATGGCGGGCAAAGGCGCGGGTGAAACTGGCATTGTTGAGATAGCCGCAGCGATAGCCGACCGACGAGACGGGCAATTCAGTGGCCAGCAGCATCGCGCCCGCCCGGTCCAGCCGCTGCGTGGTGATCGCATCGGCGACGGTGCAGCCGAACATATCGCGAAAACCGCGCGTCAGCTTGGCCCGGTTGAGGCCGCAGGCCCGCGCAATGCCGTCCAGCGTCAGCTTCTCCGCCCAGCGATCCTCGATCAGCCGGCGCGCCGCCAGTAATCGTTCGCTATCGGCGCGGGACAGCAGCGCATCCTGCCCGATCGGCACATAGCCATCTTCCCGCCCGACCCGCAGCAGGTCGCAAAACAGTTCGATGCTCTTGGCCAGACGATAGGGGATGGCGGCGGCGTCATGCAGGCTACAATCGCGGATGGCGAGCGCGATGGCCCGCAGCGGCGCCGGCAGATAATAAGCGACCCCCGGCATCAGCGCCACATCGCCATCGGCCACCCGAACGCAGGCATCGGGCGACAGCAGCAGGATGAGCCGGCTGCCCTGATCCTCGTTCAGATCATCCTGCGATGGCTGATAGACCAGCCGGACCGACGCCGCCTGCCCCACCGCGCCAAAACCCAGGATGAATGCGGTGGTCAGGCCCATGTCATTGGCAGGCGTCGCCATGCCCGGTCCGACCAGCGCGATCATTTCCGGCGATACGATGATTCGGTCCATGGGCGTCTCTCCTTGCCCCTATCCATAACCTATCGGATAGCTCCCGACAATAGCTATCAGATAGGTCTGGCTGCGGCGCGTTTCATCGCCAGCCAGAAGGCACCGAGTGACACGCAACTCACGGTGACGCCGACCACCGCCAGCCCCTCACCCAGATGCGCCTCCCCGCCCAGCAGGCCGCTGATCGCCGTGACCAGCGTGGGCGCGACGCCAAATCCGATCAGCCCGGCCAACGCGATGAAAGCGCCAATGCACAGCCCCCGCACTTCATTGGGCAGCATCACCGTCAGCGCGACCGAGGTGATCAGGCCCGTCACCGTCCCGCACAGCATCAACGCGCCCAGCGCCACGGCAAAGGCGGGAATGCCCGGCATGATCGGGAAGAGCGCCGCCGGTATGCCAAGGCCAGCGGCAATCACCGCCCCGATCAGCAGCCCGCCCTTGCGCCCGCTCTTCTGCCCGATATCGGCCGCTACGCCGCCCAGCACCGATCCGGCCACGCCGGTCAGGAAGATGAGGCTGCCCATCCAGCCGGCAAAATCGGGCGGCGCCAGGCCATAGCTGCGCGACAGAACGGGCGAGGCCCATATGGCGGCGGCGGCATCGGCCATGACCACGCTCACCTGCCCAACGAACATGGGGCCGAGGAAAGCGCGCCTCGACCAGAGTTCGGCGACCACCACAGGCCAGGGCGCATGGATGCCGGCCGCCACTTCCCGCCGGACCGGTTCGCGCAACAGGAACATCGGCAGCACCAGCGCCGCGCTGATCGCGGCCAGCGCATAATGGGTCGCCCGCCACGGCGCGACACCAGCGAACAATTCTCCAGCGCTGCGATGCAGGAACAGGCTGAGCAGCCAGCCCGCCAGCGCGAACGCCCCCGCCTGCCCCAAAGCCTTGCCCAGCGTCACGATCAGCAGCGCCCTGCCCCGCTGATGCGGTGGACAGAGGTCGGCACACAGCGACAACGCCGCCGTCAGCGCACCGGTGGTGCCGATGCCCGCCAGCATCAGCGCGATGAATAACATGGTGACGGTCTGTGCCGTGGCCGTCAGGAACGTACCGAGCGTCCAGACTATAGCCAGCCCGATGAACAGCCGCAGACGGTTGGTTCGATCCACCAATAGCCCGATGGGTATGGAAAAGAGCAGCAGCGGCACGGCGGCGGACACGCCCTGCACCAGCGATAGCTGGAAGTCGCTCAGCGCCATGTCCGCCTTGGCACCCTCCTGCACCATGCTGAACGATCCCATCATGGTGAAGCCGGCAGCCATCGCCAGCGCCAGGATCAGCAGGGATGGCAGGATATGCAGGAAGGATGGCGCACTGGCGGGCGCGGCGGCGGGGGCGATGGTCGCCATCAGGCCAGCGCCCGTTCCAACGCAGCGCGGCTGTCGCGCCGCGCCTGCAACGACACCGGCGTATCGCCGACCATGTCGAACGCATGGAAGGCGCCGGGATAGACGTGCAATTCGGTCAGGACCCCTGCGCGCAGCAGGCGGCGAGCATAGTCCATATCTTCCTCCAGAAACAGGTCGAGCGCGCCGGTCGCGATGAAGCTCGGCGGTAGGCCAGCCAGACTGTCCGCCCGCGCCGGCGCGGCATAGGGCGACACCCCGGCGGCACCCGGCGCATGGCCCAGCAGCGCCGACCAGCCGAAATGATTATTATGCGCGGTCCAGATAAATTCTCCGGCATAGGGATGCGGATCGGCGGCCGTGCATGTCCGATCGTCCAGCATCGGATAGATCAGATGCTGGAAGGCGAGCCTATATTCGCACCGGTCCCGCGCCATCAGCGCCAGCGCGGCGGCCAGGCCCCCGCCCGCGCTCTCCCCCATCACGCCGATCCGGTCGCGATCCACGTCCAGCGCCTCGGCCTGTCCGAACAGCCAGCCAAGGCCAGCATAGCAATCCTCGATTGCAGCGGGGAAAGGCGCTTCAGGCGACAGGCGATAGTCGACCGACACCAGCAGGCAGTTGAGGTCCGCGACCAGCGGATGATGCAGCCATTCCAGATCGGCGGCGCTACCCGTCACATGGCCACCGCCATGGATGTGATAGATGCAGGGCAGTGGCCCGGTGACATCGGGCGGACGATAGATATGGAGCAGGATATCGGGCGCACCCTTCGGCCCCGGCACGCTGCGCCGCTCCAATATGACACCGCGATCCACAAAGGGCGGCGCGGGAAAGCCCTGCTCACGCAGCGTGGGCAACATCTCGGCGGACAGGCGCTGGGTCGGCACCGCTTCCAGCAGCGGGCGAAGCGCCGGATCGACGAGCGGCAGACTGTTCATGGCTATCCTCTTGTTATGATGTCCGGCCGCACCAGGGGCACCAGCGCGGCCGAACCGTTGAGCCCCCCGGCTAAACGCCTGTGTCTCAGAAGGCGAAAATCTTGCCCGGATTGAACAGGTTCTGCGGGTCCAGCGCACGCTTGATGACCCGCATCAGGTCGACCGCCTCACCCAGTTCCTCGACCAGACAATGTTGCTTGCCAAGGCCAATGCCATGTTCGCCGGTGCAGGTGCCGTCCATCGCCAGCGCCCGGTCGACCAGCCGCTGGTTGAGCGCCTCCACTTCCACCATTTCCTCCGGCGCGTTCGGATCGATGGAGAAGATGACATGGAAATTGCCGTCGCCGACATGGCCCAATATCGTCGCGGGCAGGCTGGCCTTGTCCAGATCCTCGCGCGTCCGGGTAATACATTCGGCGAGGCGACTGATCGGTACGCATACGTCCGTCGCCCATCCGATCGCACCAGGACGCATGTTGACGGCGGCATAATAGGCCTCGTGCCGCGCCTTCCACAATTTCGAACGTTGTTCGGGCAAGTTGGACCAGCGAAATTCACCCCCGCCATTCATGGCGGCAATCTCTTCCACTGTCCGAACCTGCTCGTCCACATAAGACTGAGACCCGTGGAATTCGAAGAACAAAGTGGTCAGTTCGGGATAGTCCAGCTTCGACCAGCGATTGACCGCGCGCATCTGCGCGTCGTCCAATATCTCCACCCGCGCCAGTGGCACGCCGATCTGGATCGACTGCACCACCGTATCCACCGCGCCCTGCAACGTATCGAAACTGCATACGGCCGATGAAATCGCTTCGGGTATGGCATGCAGCCGCAGCGTCACTTCGGTAATGATGCCCAGCGTCCCTTCGCTGCCGATCATCAGCCGGGTAAGGTCGTACCCCGCCGCCGACTTGCGTGCGCGCCGCGCGGTGCGGATGATCTTCCCGTCGGGCGTCACGACCTTCAGGCTCAGGACCGCCTCCCGCATCGTCCCGTACCGCACGGCATTCGTTCCCGAAGCCCGCGTGGCCGCCATGCCGCCGATGGTGGCGTTGGCGCCCGGATCGATCGGGAAGAACAGCCCCTGATCGCGCAAATGCTCGTTCAGTTGCTCGCGCCGTACCCCCGCCTGCACGGTACAGTCGAAATCCTCCTGATTGACCTCCACGATCGCATCCATCCGGCTGAGATCGATGGTGATCCCACCCATCACCGGCAGCGTATTGCCCTCGATCGAGGTGCCGGCGCCGAACGGGATGATCGGCACGCCCGCCGCCACGCATAGCTGGACGAGATCGGCCACCTCCTCGGTCGTTTCGGCGAAGACCACCGCATCGGGCAGCACCGGCTCGAAATGGGCCTCGCTCTGTCCATGTTGCAGGCGGATCGCGTCCCCCATGGCCAGCCGGTCGCCGACAAGGGCCGCGACCCGATCAAGGAAACCGTCCGGCAAGGGCTTGCGCGGCAATATGGGCGTGTGCGCGCGCATCGGATCAGAACTTGAAGCTGGCGCGAACGCCATAGCGGCGCAGGTCGCCAATGATGCCCAGGTCCGATGCCGGCAGGCCCGCCAGTTGCAACGTCGTCTTCTCGATATAAGAGTCGAAATATTTCTTGTTGAACAGGTTGTTGCCGAAGACGCCGAACTCAATACCGCGTGCCGTGGCAAAGGTGATGGAGCCGTTGACCACGGCATAGCCCTTCAGCAAGGTCGGCGTCGTCTGGTTCAGCGTCGCCGCCAGCCGCTTGCTCTTCCCATTCAGGCTGGCGTTGAAAGTCAGCTTGTTGTCGCCCAGCGGCACCACATAATCGCTGCTGATATTATAGAGCCAGTCGGGCTGGAAGGTCAGCCGGTCGCTCGACAAGGTACGGCCCGTGACGTCGGTATATTCCGAGGAGTCGATCAACCGGGCGTGCATGTAGGTCAGGCCGCTGGAAATGGTCCAGTTGGCGGTCGGACGCACCCGCGCTTCCAGTTCCGCGCCATAGCTGTGCACATGGCCGGCATTGAGGTCGACCGTCACCAGTCCCCCCGCGCTGCTCGGCGCGACGCTGTTCAGGCCGATATAATGTTTGTAATCGCTGAAGAAGATGTCGCCCGACAGGCTGAAGGCGCTGGTCGCATATTTTGTGCCGACTTCATACGTCCAGGCGCTGTCCCCCTGATAAGTCCGTACCGGGGCCGTCGGCGCATTGAAGCCGCCACCGCGATAGCCGCGCGCGACCGACGCATAGGACATCAGGCTGGGGTTCCAGTGCCGGGTGATCGACAAACGCGGCTCCACCTCATTGGACTTCAGGCGCGGCGCGCCCGATGCCCGGCGGTTTTCATGATCGTAGCGCATGCCGAGCGCGACTTCCCAGTCGCTGGTCGGCTTCCAGAAGACGGTGCCGAAAGCGGCATAGGTGTCGCCGACGCGATGGTCGGACGACGGCAGCACCAGGCCGAAGGGCACGATCCTATTGGCGCCCGCCGCGTCGAACGTTTCGCGGCTGTAGAACAGGCCGAACAGGGTCGACAGTTGCGCGTTCAGCGTCGTGTCGAACCGCAGTTCCACCGTCTTGGTGCGCAACTGGTCGCGGCCGGTCGAACGGACGATGTTGGCCGGCCCGAAATCGCCATCGCTGTCGGGCGAATTGGTGTCGCGCGCATCATAGGCGGCGAGCAGCGTGACGCGGGTGTCGATCGCCTCGATCGGCGCCTCGATCCGGGCATTGACGCCGCGATATTGATAGGTGGTGATGCCGGTCGTGTTGAAATTATTATTGCGCGAATAGTCGGTCGGGCCGGCGACCCAGGCATAGGGAACGTTATGCCCCTTGATCCAGTCATAATAGCCGTTGACCGACACGACCACGTCATTGCCCGGCGTGAAGCGGAGCGTGCCGCTGACCGAATCCGTATTCAGGCTGTTGGAATTGCCGCCGACGGTGGTGTTGCGGATGAAGCCGTCCTGCTGCCGATGGGCGGCGCCGATACGGATGGCCAGCTTGTCCTGCACGATCGGGGCGGAGACGGAACCGGATACCAGCCAGCTATTGTCCGGGCCGGCATAGCTGGCCGCGCCGCGCGCCTCGAAATCATTGCCGGGCTGGCGGGTGATGACATTGATCGCGCCGCCCAGCGTGTTCTTGCCATAGAGCGTGCCCTGCGGCCCGCGCAGCACTTCGATCCGCTCGACGTCGAGCAGCGGGTTGTTGAGATAGGCGGTGTTGGGGCGATAGATGCCGTCGATGAAGAGGCCGACGCCCGGCTGCACCGTCTGAACCAGCGTCACGCCGACGCCGCGGATCGACACGAAGGCGCGACCCGCACCATCGCTGGAGATGTTGAGGCCGGGCGACAGCGCAGCGGCTTCGCGGACGCTATTGATATTCTGCCTTGCCAGCGTGTCGCCGCTGATCGCCGTTACCGCGACCGGCACATCCAGCAGCGTTTCCTGCCGTTTACGCGCCGTGACGATGATATCGGAATTGGCGTCCGCCGCTGCGGCGGTTGCTCCCTGCGCTTGTGCGGCAACGGGAAGGGACGCGGCGATCGCGACACCGGCAGATAGCAGAGCCTTCAATTTCATCACTCTCTCCTCCCGCTGTCCGGGGGAATCATGTCCGCCGGATCATATCTGGGCCTATCTGATAGGTACAGCTTTCAGATAGGTTTGGGGAGATAATCGATTATGCCGTTCGGGTCGAACACTTCGCCGATCGGATTCGCATTTACCTGTCCAACTCGCTGTCGCATTGATCGCGATACCATAAAACATCGTTCGCCCTGAGCCTGTCGAAGGGCGAACGGTTCTAGAACGGTAATTCGCGCCCTTTCCTCACCAGCAGCTATAACCGCCATCAGCCAGCACGATGCTGTCGGTCACATCCATCACCACGCCATCAGCTTGAAAGCCTTTGCCCCGCAAGGTCGCCACCGCTGCGTCGACCAGATCGGGCTTCACGTCCGCAATCGTCACCGCCGCGCCCATTTCGGCCGGTGCCTCGACACAGGCAAGTCCGATACCGCTCGCCCCACCGGTCACGAGCGCGCGCCGGCCATCCAGTTTCAGTCGTTCCAGATACATGGGCTTTGTCCTTCAGGGCATGTAGGGCGCGGCGGGCATGGGCGGTTCATGCACCGCCTCCCCGGCCGCGAGCTGATAGACCAGCCGCTCGTCACGGGTGAACGGTGCCCAGGGCAGGCGGCCGTCGGTGGCGAAATCGACCCAGATGCGATGCACCCGGTCGGCCAGCGCCTGCGGCGGCGCATCCCCGCATATGCCCTCCGGCCCGGTGACGCTGGCCAGCGTGTCGAACACGAAGGGCAGTTCCATCGCATGCGCCGCCCCCAGCCTGCCAAAGAGCGGCGATCGCCATTCGAACTCATACATATGGGTGCGCCCGCGATGCTCCTCGGCAAAGCGCCGGGCGGGCCAGCGAAAGACGAGATCGTGCATCGCATCGGTAAAGGCATGGCCGGGCTTCACGCCTCTTGCCCCCATGCCATATGCTTTGAGCAGCTTGCGCGCGCCGGGCTGATGCTTGTGCACGAACCAGGTTGCGAGCAGCCGGCCGATCTTCTCCCGCACGCCGGTAGGGATGAAGTACAGGTTCATCTCCTCCGCATCGGTGCCGATCAGCAGGTCGATTTCCACCCCCACGCCGACCTTCAGCGCGGCGAGCGGCTTGTGCGGCAATATATCGTCGCCATACACCGGGATGAAGCGGCTGATCCCGAACACCGGCTCCCGCCCTTCATCATCGCGCAGGTCGATGCGGGCGGTAGGCTGGCTGACCTTCTCGATCGCGTCCAGCATTGCGCCGGGCGCGACCGATCGGAAGCCATCGACATCCGGCGTGATCCGCAGCCGTTTTGCGAGCGCCTTCACCATACGTTGTGCCACGCCGATATCCCGCGTCATCGCACCATGGCCGCTTTCCACGATCGCGCGGCGGAACAATCCCTTGGCGAGCGGTGAAGTGATCAGGTTGGCGACCGACATGGCGCCGGCGGATTCGCCGAAGACTGTGACATTATCCGGATCGCCACCAAAGGCCGCAATATTGTCCCGCACCCAGCGCAGTGCAAAAATCTGGTCGCGCAGGCCCAAATTGGTCGGAATGCCCGGAATGGGCAGGAAGCCCTCCACGCCCAGCCGATAGTTGATCGCCACCAGCACTACATCGTCGCGCGCGAAGGCGCTGCCATCCTGCACCGCCGCATCCTTGCTCCCCACCACGAAGCCGCCGCCATGGATGAAGACCATGACCGGAAGGCCCGTGGCATCGCGGGCGGGCATCCAGATATTGAGCGTCAGATAGTCGTCGCCTTCGCTCCAGCCGTTGCCCACCAGCGCCCCTATATCGACGCCCGGCATGGCGCGCACCCGCTGCGGCGCATTGGCCCCCGGCACCAGCGCATCCCGCACACCGCTCCAGCCCTGCACCGGTTGCGGCAACGCAAAGCGGCGATCCCCGACCGGAGGGGCCGCATAGGGAATGGCCAGGAACCGGGCGACGCCATCATGGACGGCGCCACGCACCTGGCCAGCCCCTGTGGGCACGATCATATCCATCCGTCCGCTCCAATGCCTTTTGCGGCGCAGTCTAAAGCCGGACCAACGCGCAGCGGAGCAAAATGGCTTTGCCGAGCCGCACGGCCATGCTGCCGAGCGGATAGACGTCGGAATGACTTTTCATTGTCCGCTAATGCGATTGACCTGCATTGACCTGCTCGGGTACCGGACGAGAGCGCCAGTTGGAAACCGCCTATGTCCGTCCGATCCATCATGCCCGTTACTGCGTTTTGAGGACGATCGCTGCCCGTGATGGCTGGCGCTACCGCGCCAATGTCGCGTTGCGCACGCTGGCCGGGACAGTCGGTGCCTATGGCGTGGCGGCTCTGGCCGCCGCCGCGCTGGCCCGTACCCTGCCCGTGGCGCGGGTGGAAGCGGTGACGATCGCGACCCTGATCGCCTATCTGGTAGCGCCTGCCGTCACCATCTGGGCCTTTCTGGCGCGCGGACCATGGCGCGCTCTGGCCGGCGTGGCACTTTCGGCGCTGCTGCTGGGCGGTATCGGCTGGATGGCGGGGCAACCGGCATGAGCCAGGCCAGCATGCTGGTACGTGACGGCGCGCGGCAGGCGATGGCCTGGCTCCATGGCTGGACCGGGTTGCTGCTCGGCCATATCCTCTTCATCATGTGCCTTGCCGGCACATTGAGCGTCTTCAAGCCGGAAATCAGCCGCTGGATGCGCCCGGAAGTCAGCGGGCAGGCCGACCCGGTCCGCGCCATCACCGCCGCGACCGACTGGCTGTCGGCCAACACGACCGGATCGACCGGCTGGTATCTGTCGGCGCCCGATGGCCGATCCAATCTGGTCGAGGCGACCTATGACAGTGGCGGCGCCTATTTCAGCCGCGCGCTCGATCCGCTGAGCGGCGCGCCGGTGCCACGCGACACGCTGGGCGGCGAATTTTTCTATCGCCTGCACTTCGAACTGGAACTGCCCTATCCCTGGGGCCGGTTGCTCGCTTCTGTGGCAGCAATGCTAATGCTGGTGGCTATCATTACCGGCATCATAGCGCATAAGCGGTTCTTCAAGGACATCTTCACCTTCCGCCCGGCCAAGGGGCAGCGGTCCTGGCTGGACGGGCATAATGCGCTGGGCGTGCTGTCCCTGCCCTTCCACATCATGATCACCTTCACCGGCCTGCTGACGCTGGCGTCGCTCAATATGCCCTGGGGCATGACGGCGGGCTATGGCCAGGATCTCATGGCGCTCTACAGCGACCTCACTCCCGGTGCGGTGACGCAGGCGGCAACCGGAACCAAAGCGCCGCTCGCCCCGATCGCCCCGATGCTGGCGCAGGCACGACGCCATTTTGCGGGTGCGCCGGTGGGGCGGGTCTATATCTTCAATCCGGGCGATAGCGGTGCGGTGGTCACCATCTATCCGGTCGAGACGGCGTCGATCGGCTATCTGCCGGCGGAAATCAGCTTCGACGGCGCGACCGGCAAGGTGCTGAAGGCCTGGACGGAGCAACGCCCGGTCATCCGCACCTACCAGACCATCTACGGCCTGCACATGGCGCATTTCGCGCCGCTGCTCACGCGCTGGCTCTATTTTCTGGGCGGCGCGATGCTGACGCTGGCGATCGCGAGCGGAATGCTGCTGTGGATCGTCAAGCGGCGCGAACGGGCGCCGCTGTCGATCGGCAACCGCCTGCTGGAGCGACTGAACGTGGGGGGCCTTGTCGGCGTGCCGATCGGCATGACGGCGTTCCTCATCGCCAATCGCCTGTTGCCCCTGGGCCTGACCATGCGGGCGGAGGTGGAGGTATCGGTCGCGCTATGGAGTACGGGCGCCGCGCTGCTGCTCGGCCTTGTCCTGCCACCCGCTCTGGGCTGGCCGCTGCTTTTGGGCCTGTTGGCGCTGCTCTGCGCGCTGGCGGCCTTGCTGGGTCCGATCTGGGCCAGCGACACCGTTCCGGTCACGGGCAATATGATGTTGCTGGCGACGGCGATCGCGCTGGGCTTGCTGGTCTGCAAACTGCTCCGCCGCCGCCATGCACCAGCACCCGTCCGCCGACGGACAATGCCGGCATGATGCTGACCATCGGTCTGCTCTATCTGTCCCTGTTCGCGCTGGCGGCGCGGATGCAGCGCCATCGTCCCGTGCTGTTGGGCGACTGGCAGAAACGCCCCTTCGTCGCTCATCTGGAACTGGCTGGCTGGACCTTGTTTGGCCTGTCGCTATTCAGTCTGTGGCTGTGGCAGGATGTCGGCATGGCGCTGGTCGCCTGGATCGGCCTGCTACCGTTGCTTGGCGGGGTTCTACTGCTGGGTATGACCTACCGCCCGGATATTCCTCGCGCGGGCGTTCCGATTGCCGCGCTACTGTTGGTCGCGGGATTGCTGATCTAACCCTTCATGTCGATAGTGGCGATCAGGCCGCCATCCTCGGCATTGCGCAGCCGCACCGACGCCTCGAAACTCATCGCCAGCGATCGGCTGATGGTCAGGCCGATTCCGGTGCCATGACGCCCACCCGGCTGGCTGCTCGCCCCGCGCGTAAAAGGCTCGAACATCTGGTCGAGCTGGTCGGTTGGAATGCCGGGGCCATGATCGCGCACATGGATCAGCAGCCGCCCGCCAGTCCGCACGCAACTGATCTCTGCGCTGCCGCCATATTTGACCGCATTGTCGACCAGATTGGCGATGCAGCGCGTCAGCGCATTGGGCTTGACCCGCACGGTCCCCCCGCACCCGCTGGTGAAACGCACCGGCGCGCCCAGTTCCTCGGCGTCCTCGGCCATGCTGGTCAGCAGGGAATCGATGTCGAGCGACGACCATTCCTCCCGCGCTTCGATGCTGCTGGCCAGGTCGAGCCCTTCGCGCACCAGTGTCTGCATCGCCTGATGATCGGCCAGCAGGCGCGCGCGCAAATCCTCATTTTCCACCAGTTCCAGCCGCAGCCGCAACCGGGTGAGCGGAGTCTGAAGATCGTGGCTGATCGCTGCCAGCAATTGCGTCCGCTCGGCGAACCCCGCACGGGCGCGGCGTTGCATGAGGTTGAAGGTGGAGAGCGCCGCGCGCACCTCGTCCGGTCCTTTTTCGGGAATTTCTTCGGGATCCAGCGACACGGAAAAGGCTTCCGCCGCCTGCTCCAGCCGCCGCAGCGGTTTCGACACGAAGCGGGCGACCAATATGGCCAGCCCGGCCGATGCGGCGATGATGACGATCAGGTAGAGCGGGTTGAAAACGGTGCTCGGCGGTTTGGCCATGCGCGGAAAACTAAGGGCGATAGCCCGGCGCTGGCCGATCCCGTCGGTATAGCGCACCACCCAGCAGTCGGGCCGCGGCGCATCGATCAGGCCGGCGACGAACTCTTTTGTCTTGTAGCGATCGGGAAAGCAGAGGCCGGCGGGCACCTGTCCCGCTTCGGGCTGGGATTGCGCGCCAAGACGCGCACTCAGCAGCGATTCCAGATCGAGATCCGGTTCGCTCAGGCTGATGCCTTCTGGCGCAGGCGCAGCGCCGATGATGCTGTGTGTCGCCATCATCGCTTCGATCCGCTTGGGATCGCGACGGAATCGATCGGCAACATCGACAGCGCTGGCCATAACGCGCTGGCGGCGTATCCGCTCGAAATCATGATGCCGCGTCTTTTCCGCCACCAGCAGCGCCACGATCGCGGCCACCGACATGCCAAGCGTCAGGATCAGGAAAATCTGCCCCGCCATCGACCGGAAGAAGCTGCGGGCGCGCCCGATCGCCTTCGCGATCATGAATGGTCCACCGTGCAGGCAAGCACATAGCCTTCGCCGCGCACCGTCAGGATCAGGTCTTCCCCACCTGGCAGGCCGGCCAGCTTGTGCCGCAGCCGGCTGATCTGAAGGTCGATCGACCGGTCGAACGCTGCCGTGGCGCGCCGCTCTGGCAATAATGTCTCCCGGTCCAGCACGACATTGGGTTCATCGATGAAGCGGCTGAGCAGGCGAAATTCCGCCGAAGACAGCATGACCAGCCGGTCGTCCGGCGCCACCAGCCGGCGCTGGACCAGGTCCACCCGCCAGGGGCCGATATGGGCATAACGCATGGCTGTGGCCGGGCGCGGCGCCGGCCCGGTCCGCGCCCGGCGCAGCAGGTTGCGGATACGGACCAGCAACTCGCGCGGCTCGAACGGCTTGGTCAGATAATCGTCGGCGCCCAGTTCCAGCCCCAGTACCCGGTCGATCGCGCTGCCCCGCGCCGTGACCATGATGATCTGCACGTCCGACCCGTCCGCCCGCAACTCGCGGCACAGCGACAATCCGTCGCCATCGGGCAGGTTGAGGTCCAGCACGATCAGGTCGACATCCTCGTCGCGCAGCGTCTGGCGCAGCTCCGCCAGATTGGCGGCGGCCAGCAGGCGGTAATTTTCCTGCCGCAACTGGCCCACGATCAGGTCGCGAATATCGGCATCGTCATCGACCACCAGCACGGTGGCGGGACGGAAGGAGGATGCGTCGGCCATGGCCTGTCCTAGCGCGCGATGCGTTAAAAGTCTGCGCCTCTTCAACGCTGATACAGGCCGATACAAAGCGTTACGCATATGCGCGGATCAGCAACCTATCGTGGCAATCGGAAAATAACTCGCTCTACCATGTGACGGACAAAGCCGCGATGAGGACGCTGTCGGCTCCCCCCGCCGACACAAGAGAGTCCTTGCGATGCCTGTCCCTGCCGTCATGGCCGGGAACCGGTACAGCGGGCCACCCGATCGCGCACATCCCCTCCCTCCCCCTTGTGCGTCCGGGTCGGTTCCGCTGCTGTCCCGGTGGGCATCGCAGGGGCCGATTTGGCCCGTCGGTTTTAGGATAAGCGTCACATCATGCCCATTGCCACCCTGCATAGCCTTCGGGTCGCGCCGATCGCCCTGGCCCTCGGCCTTGCCGCATGCGGGCAGCAGAAACCGCCGGAAAAGGGGCCGGTGGAGGTCGGCGTGGTGACGCTGACGGCGCAGAACACCACCGTGTCGAGCGAACTGCCCGGCCGCACCGTGTCGACCATGATGTCGGAAGTACGCCCGCAGGTGGCGGGCCTGATCCAGAAGCGTCTCTTCACCGAAGGCGCGATGGTCACGGCCGGCCAGCCGCTCTACCAGATCGACGCCCGCCTCTATCGCGCATCGCGGGACGAGGCGCAGGCCAGCCTGGCGAGCGCGCAGGCGACGGCGGTCGCCGCGCAGGCCAAGGCGCAGCGCTATCGCAGCCTGGGCGATACCGAAGCAGTCAGCGCGCAGGATCGCGACGATGTGGTCGCCACCGCGCGACAGGCGCAGGCCGCGGTGCAGCAGGCGCGCGCCAGCCTCCAGACCAGCAGCGTGAACCTCGACTTCACGCTGGTGCGCGCGCCCATCAGCGGACGTATCGGCCGCACCCTCTTCACGCCCGGCGCATTGGTGACGACCAGCCAGACCGATCCGCTGACTACGATCCAGCAACTCGACCCCATCTATGTCGACGTCACCCAGTCCAGCGCGCAGATACTGGCGCTGCGCCGCTCACTGGCGGCGGGCAAGACACTGCCGGCCAGCGCGACCATCCGGCTGAAACTGGACGATGGCAGCGACTATCCCCAGGAAGGCCGGATCGAGTTTGCCGAGCCGATCGTGGACGTGAACAGCGGCACCGTCACGTTACGCGCCCGCTTTCCGAACCCCGATGGTCTGCTGATGCCGGGCATGTTCGTGCGCGTCGTCGCTCCGCAGTCCGTGGTGCCCGGCGCCATCCTCGCTCCGCAGCAGGGTATCAGCCGCGATCCCAAGGGCAATGCCACGGCGCTGGTCGTGAACAAGGCGAACAAGGTCGAGCGCCGCACCGTCACCGCCGCGCAGGCGATCGGCGACAAATGGCTCATCACGGCGGGCCTCAAGGCCGGCGACCGGCTGATCGTGGAGGGCACGGACAAGGTGCAGCCCGACGCCGTCGTCAAGCCCGTCGCCGTCAAGTCGACGAAGTAGGAGCCGTCCGTTGCTGAGCCGCTATTTCATCGAACGCCCGATCTTCGCCTGGGTCATCGCCATCGGCATCATGCTGGCGGGCCTGGGCGCGATGCTCTCCCTGCCCATCGCGCAATATCCCGACATCGCCCCGCCCGGCGTCGGCATCAGCGCCACCTATCCCGGCGCCTCGGCCGAAACCGTCGAAACCAGCGTGACCCAGGTGCTGGAGCAGCAACTCACCGGCATCGACGGCCTGATGTATTTCTCTTCCTCATCCACCGCGACGGGGCAGGCGCGGATCACCGTCACCTTCCAGAAGGGCACCGATCCCGACACCGCGCAGGTGCAGGTGCAGAACCGGGTGCAGCAGGCGCTGAGCCGCCTGCCCAACGCGGTGCAGCAGCAGGGCCTGTCCGTCACCAAGCAGCAGACCGACTTCCTGATGCTGGTCGGCCTCTATGACGAGACCGATACCGCGACGCAGGCGGACATCGCCGATTATCTGGTCAATAATTTCCAGGACCCGATCGCCCGTATCGACGGCATCGGCGCGACCCAGATTTTCGGGTCGCAATATGCCATGCGTGTCTGGCTCGACCCCTATAAGCTGGCCGCCGTCAAGCTGATGCCGTCCGACGTGCAGAGCGCGATTGCGGCGCAGAATGTCGAAGTGTCGGCCGGCCAGATCGGCGCCGACCCCGCGCCCGCCAACCAGCAGATCAACGCCACGGTGACGGCGCGCGCGCGCCTCCAGACACCCGAACAATTCCGCAACATCATCGTCAAGACACAGTCCGACGGCTCGATCGTCCATCTGTCCGACGTCGCGCGGGTCGAACTCGGCAATGAAAGCTACAGCACCGCCGCCCGGCTGAACGGACATCCGGCGTCGGGCATCGCGCTACAGCTTGCGCCGGGCGCAGACGCGCTCAAGACGGCCGAACTGGTCAAGGCCAAGGTCGCCGAACTGTCCGGCAGCCTGCCCCACGGCTACAAGGTCGTCTATCCGCGCGACACCACCCCCTTCATCAAGCTGTCGGTCGAGGAGGTCATCAAGACCCTGCTCGAAGCGGTCGCGCTGGTCGTGGTGGTGATGTTCGTCTTCCTGCAAAGCTGGCGCGCTACCCTGGTGCCGGCGATCGCCGTGCCGGTGGTGCTGCTCGGCACCTTCGGCATCCTCGCCCTGTTCGGATACTCGATCAACACGCTGACCCTGTTCGGCATGGTGCTGTCCATCGGCCTGCTGGTCGATGACGCGATCGTCGTCGTCGAAAATGTCGAGCGCATCATGGACGAGGAAGGACTGTCTCCGCGCGAGGCGACGATCAAGTCGATGGAAGAGATCGGCAGCGCGCTGGTCGGCATCGCCCTCGTCCTCTCCGCAGTGCTCCTGCCCATGGCCTTCTTCGGTGGATCGACCGGCGTCATCTACCGCCAGTTTTCCATCACAATCGTGTCCTCCATGCTGCTGTCGGTAGTCGTCGCGCTGATCCTGTCGCCCGCGCTTTGCGCCACCATCCTCAAGTCCGCGAGCGAAGAGCATCGCGACCGGGGCTGGGCCGGCAAGTTCAACCGCTGGTTCGAGCGGATGACGAACGGCTATGTCCGCCGCACTGAGCAGGTGATGGGCCGGCGCAAGCTGTTCTGGGGCGTCTATGTCCTCATACTGGGCCTGCTGGTGCTGGTCTTCGTACGCCTGCCGTCCAGCTTCCTGCCGGTCGAGGATCAGGGGCAGGTGATGGTGCAGGTCACCCTGCCCGCCGGCGCAAAGTCCAGCCGGACCGCCGCCGTCATCGACCAGGTGCAGAATTACTTCCTGAACGATGAAAAGGACAATGTCGCCTTCGCCTTCATCATGACCGGATTCAGCTTTCAGGGGCAGGGCGAAAATGTCGGCCAGGGCTTCATCAACCTGTCGCCGTGGGACGATCGCAAGGGCGCGGCGAACACCGCGACCGCGATTTCGGGCCGCGCGACCAAGCAACTGGCGGCGATCCGCGATGCCAGGGTGCTGGGCATGACCCCGCCGGCCATTCGCGGCCTTGGCCAGTCGAACGGCTTCACCTTCGAACTGCTCAATAATGGCAGCCTCAGCCGCGCGCGCTTTCTGGAACTGCGCAACCAGTTGATCGAAGCCGCGTCGAAAGACCCGGTGCTGGCCGGCGTCCGTGCCGCCTCGCTGGAGGATACGCCGCAGCTCAAGGTCGATATCGACAATGAGAAGCTCGCCGTGCTGGGTCTGACCCAGGCCAATGTTGATGCAGTGCTGAGTTCCGCCTGGGGCAGCACCTATGTCAATGATTTCGTCGATCGCGGCCGCGTGAAGCGCGTCTATATGCAGGCCGACGCGCCCTATCGCGCGCTGCCGACCGATATCGACAACTGGATGGTGCGATCGACCAGCACTGGCGAAATGGTGCCTTTCTCGGCCTTTGCTACGACCCACTGGACCATGGGACCAAGCACCGTGTCCCGCTTCAACGGCCTGTCCTCCTTCGAAATCCAGGGCCAGGCCGGCAGCGGCGCCAGCTCGGGCGATGCGATGGACCGGATGGTCGAACTGCAAAAGCAATTGCCCGCCGGCACCAGCTACGCCTGGAGCGGCCTCTCCTATCAGGAACAACTGTCCGGCGGTCAGGCGCCGCTTCTCTACGGCCTCTCGGTACTGGTCGTGTTCCTGTGCCTTGCCGCCCTTTATGAAAGCTGGTCGATCCCGCTGGCTGTGCTGCTGGTCATCCCCCTGGGCCTGATCGGTGCGGTGCTGGCGGTATGGGCGCGCGGGCTGGAGAACAACATCTTCTTCCAGGTCGGCCTGCTCACCACCATGGGTCTGGCGGCGAAGAACGCGATCCTGATCGTCGAATTTGCCGAACTGGCGCACAAACAGGGCAAGGATGCGTGGACCTCCGCACTGGAGGCGGCACGCCTGCGCTTCCGCCCGATCCTGATGACGTCGCTCGCCTTCATTGCTGGCGTGATCCCGCTGGCGATCGCCAGCGGTGCGGGCGCGCAGAGCCGCGTCGCGATCGGCACCGCCGTGGTCGGCGGCATGACGACCGCCACGATATTGGCGATCTTCTACGTCCCGCTCTTCTTCCTCACCATCGCCCGCCTGTTCGGCAGCGACAAGCCCAGGTCCACGCCGCCCGCCCCGGCGCCCGACGCAGGAGTGCCGGCATGATGCGCGCTTTTCTTTCCGCCGCATCGCTGCTGGCACTGGCTGGCTGCAACATGGCGCCGACCTATGTCCGTCCGACGCTGCCGGTGCCGGCAGCCCTGCCCAGCGGGGAAGCCTATGCCCCCCCACAGGCTGGTGATAAGGCCGGCCTGCCATGGACCCAACTGGTCAGCGACACGCGCCTGCACACGGTCATCGAACGGGCACTGGCGAATAATCGCGACCTGCGTGTGGCCATCGCCAACATCCAGTCGGCGCGCGCGCAATATAAGGTGCAGCGCGCCGCCCAGTTGCCGACGGTCACCGCAAACGCGGGAGCCAGCTTTACGCGCCAGAATGACAATCGCCAAAACAGCTACAGCGCCGACCTTGGCTTCAGCGCGTTCGAGATCGACCTGTTCGGCCGCGTCCGCAACCTGACGCAATCGGCGCTGGAAACCTATCTGGCGACTGAGGAAGGCGCGCGGTCGACCCGCATCACCCTGATCGCCGAAACCGCGACCGCCTATGCGACGCTGGCGGCGGATCAGGCATTGCTGGCCCTGTCGCGGGAAACGCAGGCCAGTGCGCAACGCACGCTGGACCTCACCCGATCGCTCAATGTCGCCGGCCTCGCCGGCAAGCTGGACGTGCATCAGGCCGAAACCACGGTGGAGCAGGCCGCGTCGGACGTCGCCGCCAACATCACCCAGGTCGCGCAGGATCGCAACGCGCTCGACCTGCTGGTCGGCGCCCCGGTCGAGGACGCATTGCTGCCTCAATCGCTCGACAGCCTGATCGCAGGCGTAGCGAGAGTCCCGGCGGGCCTCACCTCCGACGTGCTGCTGCAACGCCCCGACGTGCTACAGGCCGAACATCAGTTGAAGGCCGCCAATGCCGATATCGGCGCCGCACGCGCGGCGATGTTCCCGACCATCAGCCTCACCTCCGCCATCGGCGTGGCCAGTTCGGCCCTATCCTCGCTCTTCACCGGCGGCGGCTTTGCCTGGTCGGCCAGCCCGTCCGCCAGCCTGCCCATCTTCGGCGGCGCGAATCGCGGCAATCTGGAGTATAGCAAGGCCCAGCGCGACCTTTATGTCGCCCGATATGAAAAGGCAGTGCAGACCGCCTTCCAGGAGGTTGCCGACGGCCTGGCCCGCGCGGGTACGATCGACGCCCAGCAGGCGGCGCAGCGGCGGCTGGTGACGGCCAGCCAGCGCGCCTATGATCTGGCGGACCAGCGCTATCGCTCCGGTATCGACACCTTCCTCACCGCGTTGAGCAGCCAGCGATCGCTCTACAGCGCGCGGCAGTCGGCCATTGCTACCGACCTCGCGCTGGTCAGCAATCGCATCCTGCTCTACCGGGTGGTCGGCGCCGATCAGTAAGCAGGTATATTAATTTCTCTCCCCTCTTCTCCGGCGCCGCGAATCTGTTATGCTGCACGGATAATGAGGGAGAGGAACCATGCTGCTACTGGCACGGTGTCTGGATTGGCTTTGCCAATTATTTGCGTCGGGTGCGCAGGATGAAGTGCGCCTCAATCAGTTGATCTCGCGCTGCGGCGCGCGGGACCATCACCACCCCTGACGCAGACGGGCCGATCCCGTGCGGACCGGCCCCACTGCGATCAGCGACGTTCGGCCAGAGCCAGTCTTTTGGCTGTCGTCAGCGTCTGCTTGATGAACAGCAGGACCAGGATCGTGCCGATAATGCCGACGAACAGGTCGAATCCCGACACCGCGCCGAACCAGCCGGGCGCATAGCCGAGCAGCATCATCGCGATGGTAAGCCCGATCAGCATCAGCCGCAATTCCGTGGGACCGGCCGCCAGATAGGATAGCTTGAACTCGCCCAGCACCCGCGCCGACAGATAGGCATGGATCGACAGCAGCAGATAGCCGGCCAGCGCCACCAACGCGACATCCATGCGGATATAGGGGCTGGCCCCCATGCCAGCCAGAATCAGCAAGGTCGCCAGACCGTCGCAACTATGGTCGATAAAATAGCCATAGGATGGCCGCTCGATCTTGCGATAGCGCGCCAAGCTGCCGTCCATGGAATCGCCGAACCATTGCACCGCATAGCCGGCAATGGCGAGCCACAGCCATTCGACTCCCCAGTTGCTCGCGGCATAGCCGGCGAAGATGGCAAAGGCGCCGACCATGCCGATTGCGGTCAGCAAATCGGGCGTTACCCAGCGTGGCATGCGGGCGCACAGCCAGTTGAGCAGGCGACGTTCCCCTACAGCCAGCACATTTTGCTGGATACGGGCGATGGGTGGGGCCGTGGGGCCGGATGGCAATGACATGGGGCTTTATGACGGAAGCATGACGCCAAGACAATATTCGTTGCATCGCACCCAGGAAAGCCATTGCCTCTCTGCCCGCTTCGGGGCCAAAGGCGGCGGATGGGACCACCAGTCTCGCGGAGGATATGATGAGTACGGACCTGCCCCAGTATCTACGCGACATAGTGGCGCGCATGGAACAACGGCCGTCCAATCCGGTCCGGCGCGCGCGACTGATGGTGGAACAGGAAGTGCCCCCGGCGCGTCGTGGCCCTGGCTGGGACCGGCACTGGCGCGAATTGGAAGCCTATCTGGATGAGGGCGTCCAATGGCGCATGCCGCAGGGACTGGACGACAGCCCATCTGACGCGGACACAAAAGACGGGGACAAAAAAAGGGCCGATCCGAAGACCAGCCCTGAAAGTTTTTAGGAGAGGATGCCTGAAAGGCAGGGTCTTTGTGACGCAGAGGTCATTTTTCCGCAAGTGCGAACGACATGTTCGCAGTTGCAAAAATTGCACCCGTAGCTGAATGCAACGCTTTCCGTAGCGTTAGGGATGAAGACCCATTCTGCGTTTCCGATGCCATGACGCGGGTTTTCGCCAGCGACTCGACCTGTCCTACACTGCGCCCATCGGTTATGAAGGAGCGGACGGAGCCCAGCCATCGTGTAACATCATTTCCTATGTGGGACATGAAATGTCAGGATCGACGGGAAATGTGCGAAGTTAAGGCGAAGCCATCCCGCTTCACGCCCTGATCCGCAGGGTGGCGAGCGCCGCAAGCAACAACGTCACAGCCGCAAAGGCCATGGTCCAGATCGGATCACCGGGGAAGAAGGCCTTCATGATGGTCCCCATGGCGGTAGCGACCAGCAATTGCGGCACCACGACGAAGATGTTGAAAACCCCCATATAGACACCGAGCTTGGCCTGCGGCAGGCTGGACGCCAGCATGGCATAGGGCATCGCAAGGATAGAGGCCCAGGCAATGCCGATCCCCACTTCGCTCAGCAGCAGCAGCTCAGGATCGCGCAGCACCAGAAAACTGCCAAACCCTGCGGCCCCGGCGACTAGGCAAAGGGCATGGGTCCGGGCCTTGCCGATCCGCGCGGCGACCCACGGCAAAAGCGTCAACGCCGCGACCGCAGCCACCCCGTTGTAGACGGAGAACAGGACTCCCACCCAATTGCCGCCGGCCTGATAGGCGGCGCTGGCCGGATCGGCCGATCCGAACATATATTGGGCCACGACCGGCGTGGTGTGAATCCACATGATGAACAGCGCCGACCAGCTGAAGAACTGGATCAGGGCCAGTTGGCGCATGATCGGCGGCATCCCGCCGATATCCCCGATGATATGCGCCAGCATATTGGTCCCCCGCCCAGCCCGCGCCAGCAGGATCGCGGCCAGGCTGGCCAGTCCATAGCCTGCCAGCAACATGCCCAGCAGATAGACCTCCTTCTCCATGCCCCACTGTTCGACCAGAAGCGCGACGATCAGGCCGCCGCCGATCCAGGCGAAGCAGGGCGCGATGGCGCGGGTAGACAGGTCGGGCACGGTCGGTGTCGCCTCTTCCGCGTTGGCGAAGGCCCGCATCTCCTCCGGCGCATATTCGCGCGTCGTCACCACCGTCCACAGCACCGCCGCCAACAGCACCGCGCCACCTGCCCAGAAGCTGAACCGCACCGTGTCGGGCACTTGCCCCGCCGGCGCGACATTGCCGACACCCAGATGATCGAGCAGCCAGGGGAAGAGCGATCCCACCACTGCGCCGGCCCCGATGAAGGCAGTCTGCACCGCGTAGCCGACCGTAAGCTGGTCCTTGCGCAGCATGTCGCCGACAAAGGCGCGGAACGGCTCCATCGAGATATTGAGGCTGGCATCGAGCAGCCAGAGCAGCAGCCCCGCCATCAGCAGCCCGTCGCTTTGCGGTATGTCCATCAGCGCAAGCGCGGAGAGGATGGCCCCCAGCAAAAAATAGGGGCGGCGGCGGCCGAGCCGGCCAAGCCATGTCCGGTCCGAAAGATGGCCGACGATCGGCTGCACCAGCAGGCCGGTCAGCGGCGCGGCGATCCAGAGGACGGACAGGCTTTCGATGTTCGAGCCGAGCGACTGGAAGACGCGGCTCATATTGGCATTCTGCAGTGCAAAGCCGATCTGGATGCCGAAAAAGCCGAAGCTGATATTCCATAACCCGGCCAAGCCCTGCTTCGGCTTCTCTGTCGCCTGCGTCATCCTGCCTCCCCGTGCGGCGTCTGCCCGATCGCCTGCATCTCCACGCACGGGCTGGCACAGCGCGCCTTGCCGGGCAAGTTGCGCATACGAATTCATCCCGGTTCCGCGTGGTGTATTGTGTTTTTACGTGACCCGGAGCGCAGCCTACTCAAAGTAGGTGAGCACCGGAAGCGCGGAAAAGCGCCATTTGCAGGCCGTCAGAACTGAATGTCGATCGGCCCTAGCCAGCACCACCCGAACAGCCCAGGACCAGGGCAAGGCCTTCCACTTCAATCTCCCAGGAGCGCCATGACGGTTTTTGTTTCCATATAGTGGAGGACACCGTCCTCGCCGACTTCACGGCCCCAGCCGGACTCCTTCATCCCACAAAAAGGCGCCGAAGTATCTTTCATCCCGTGCGCGTTGATCCACACCATCCCGGCCTGAAGCCGCCGCGCGGTCAAATGCGCGCGGGACAGTTCACGGGTCCAGATATTGGCGGCCAGGCCATAGCGAGTGTCATTGGCGCTTTTCACCACCTCATCCACATCGTCGAAAGGTGTGGCGACCAGCACCGGCCCGAAATTTTCTCCCTTACTATGGCAGCTTCGGCATAGGGATTGGCAAAGATGGTCGGCTCCACGAAATAGCCGTCCCGATCGCCAGTCCCGCCTCCCGTGACAAGGTCGGCCCCGCTTGTCTCGCCCTGCGCGATATAGTCGAGCACCCGCTCCTGCTGCACTCTCGACACGAGCGGTCCCAGCATCGTATCGGGGTCGCGACCATGGCCCAGCTTGAACGTCTTGGCGACCTGCGCGATGCCGCAAGGCAGACCTGGCCGGAGTTGAAGAAGATGGCGAGCGCCGCGCCGGTCGCCGCCTGATCCAGATCGGCATCAGCGAAGATCAGCGACGGCGATTTGCCGCCCAGTTCCAGCGTCACGCGCTTCAGATCTTTTGCACAGGTCTGGACGATCTGTTTGCCCACGCGGGTCGACCCGGTGAAGGCGATCTTGTCGATGCCGGGATGCTCGACCAGCGCGGGCATAGTCGAAGCGGTGGGAGCCGACGTGACATCCATCGCACCGGGCGATGCCGTAGTGATGGGCTTCGCCGCCTGCCGCGCCTGTCCGCAATGCGACGCTGACCGGCCCGCATATTGCCACGATTTCGCCGCGCGAAACTTCGGCGGCTGCTGCGCGGATGGATCGACTTGTCTCCATGATGGGATGGCCCAGGTAAGCAGCCATTTCTTCGGCCTGTCTTCCTTCGCGCGCCATGCCGTCGTCGCCGCCCGCAACCTGATGAAAGTGTCCGCAGATGTGCCTCTGGACCTGCTGGGACCACTGGGCTGCGGCATCATGACCGGTGCGGGTGCGGTGATGAAGGCGCTGAAACTCTAGCAGGGTGGGGCCATCTTGGTCATCGGAGGAGGCCCGGTGGGTCTGAGCGCCGTCATGGCAGCCAAAGCCTCCGGCGCAGACGCGATCTTCGTCACCGATCCGCTGGAAAGCCGCCGCGCGATGGCGCTGGGACTGGGCACCACGCACGTGATCGATGTGACTGCCGACGACACGGCAGAGCAGGTACGTGCCATCCGGCCGCTGGGGGTCGATTGCGTGCTGGATACATCTGGTGTCGTGCCTGCGATCGATGCCGGGATGCGCGCACTTGGTCCGCTAGAGCGACTGGCCATGGTCGGCGTACCCAAGGCGCTGGATGCAGCCTTCAGCCTCAACATCCTGCACATGCTCTCGCTGGACATCAGCATCTGCGGCGTGACGGAGGGCAATGCCGATCCCCAGACCTTCCTGCCCGAACTGATCGCCCTCAATGCCAGAGGGCTGTTTCCGTTCTAGGGCCGATCGAGATTCAGGAGATGGCGAGCCGAGCCGCAGGCCACCGCAGGTAAAATGGCGCTTTTACGTGACCTGGAGCGCAGCCTACTCAAAGTAGGTGAGCACCGGAAGCACGGAAAAGCGCCATTTGCAGGCCGTCAGAACTGAATGTCGATCGGCCCTAGAAACTGATGACCTGTTATCGGCTGGAGGATATCAACCAGGATATCGCCGACCAGCATGACGGCCGTTGCGTCAAGGCCGTGCTGACGATGGATTGACACCATCTGCGGGGCGATCTGTTTCCTTGCCGGCCCTGATCGCCTCGATATGACGGAAAAAGGCGCGCTGTCGCATCAGGCCGAAAAAATCGAGCATCAGCGGCAGCGCATGGTCTGCCATTGTCGCTGCCTCCGCCACGTCGATATGGCCCTCGACCCTCTCCATGAAGGTGGTCGCTTCCCACCGCCCGACGAAATCCGCCACTTCGGTATAGAAACCCAATATCTCCGGTATATAGTCCAGCCGCTGGTCGAAACCGGCCTCGCGCATGTCGCCCCAGATGCGCGCAGGTAATGCTCAGCGCCTTACCCTGATCCGTGTCGATGATGTCGAGGATACCGATCTTCGCCAGCGTATGCGCATCCTCCGCTGCGTTCGGATAGCGTTCCAGCAGCGACGCGATCGTCACCGACGGGCCGTCCGCCCCGGCCCATGAGCGACCAGCTGCTCCAGTTGGCCGAAAGCGCTGGCGTCCACCCGGCCGTTTGTTCCTTCACCGCCGACGATCGCCTTGATCTGCACCAGCTTCAGCCGGTTCTCCCGCTGCAACCGCCCTACAGCCAGAATCGCCCGGACATGCTCTTCGCCATAATCGGCGACGGTCTTGCGCGGCCGTTCGGGTTCGGGAATCAATCCTTCGCGCAAATAGACGCGGATCGTTTCGCGATGGATCCCAATCCGCTCCTCCAGTTCGCGCATTTTCATTCCACCGCCACAGCATGGTGAAACGGATGGAGCAAGCCGCTATGTTCCATATATACGCAACCAGTGTAACGGCGTTTTAACGACGTCGCCACTTCGTTCCCCAGCAAGGAGTCCATTGCAAAGAACCGGATCAGGGCACCGAAAGCAGCTTCGCTCGCTCCATCGCCAGTTCCCTTCCATCCCATCCTTAAAAAGCCCTCTGCGGGATCAAGCCGTATAGGTCGCGCCCATAGTCTAACTGCAAGAAAGACAACACCTGGATCAGTGCCACATTGGCTGTCTGACCATCATGATCCTCTGGAACCGCGGAGTGGTGCGGATGCTGGCGTACATATGATCATCATGTCCGGCCTGAATGTGAAAGCCGTCATCCGATCAAGCATCTGGACAACGAGCCTCCACTTCAATCCACGTCTTCCGGTTTCATTTCGCGCAGCGGTTCGCCATGATGCAGATAGGCCGGTGCCTCGATCAGGATGAATGCGATCCGGCACGGCTTGTCCGTGACATTACGCCACAAATGATTGGTTCCGCGCTGTACGATGATGCCGCCTTCCCGCACCGTCGTCTTGCGGCCGTCATCCAGTTCCAGTTCGATCTCGCCCAACATCACGATGCCGTAATCGATGCTGTTGGTGCGATGCTTGGGTGACTGCTTGCCAGGCAGCATATCGACAATACGGATCACCGAGCCCTGGTTGAGCGTGAGCCCGGCATCGCGTTCCCGACCGTCGATTTCGTCATTATTGTCGGCTGGCACCGTCTTGGTCGTCCAGAGCAGCAGAAAGGCTGCGTCGCCGGAAGGAACCATCCGGGTAGGCGCCATATCCTCGGACTTGAAGATCGCGCGCCCGTCGGCATTGTGCCCAGTGACGACGCGCTGGACCGGCGGCAAGCCGGAATCGCTGATTTCCGCCATGCTCATGCTCCTTGATACGCGACGATTTGCTGGTCGATCACACCGAAGGGCGAACGGCCGTCCGCCAGTCGCGCATCCATGCGGACGCGGTCACCAAAGCGCATGAACGGCGTCCGGGGCGCGCCTTCATCGACGATTTCTATGCCGCGCCGCTCCGCGATGCAGGACGAACCGACCTCCCGAAAATTGCTGTTCGACACGGTTCCCGACCCTATCACGGTCCCGGCAGGCAGATGGCGGGTCCGCGCCGCATGGGCGACCAGTTCATGAAAGCCAAAGCCCATGGGTTCGCCATTGGCCGCGCCAAAGCGTTCCCCGTTCCAAGCGACCAACAGGTCCAGGCAGACGCGGCCATTACGCCACTGATCGCCCAGTTCATCCGGGGTCACGGCGAAGGGCGCCATCGAACAGGCCGGCTTGGCCTGAACCCAGCCGAAACCAGTCCTCATTTCCGGCCCGGCCAGAAAGCGCAGGGACCAGTCGTTGATCTGCACGATCAACTGGATATGCGCGATCGCGTCCTGTGCGCTAGTACCCATCGGTACCGCATCGACGACGACGCCGAATTCTCCTTCGAAATCAATGCCCAGCGCCTCATCAGGCATTTCCACATCTTCACCGGGACCATAGAAGCGGTCGGACAATCCCTGATACATCAGCGGCAGCCCGGTCTTTTCCGGCTGCACGCCCAGTACCTTGTCCATCAGCGCGCCATGGCTTTCAAAGGCCGACCCGTCGAGCCATTGCCACGACCGGGGCAATGGCGCGCGCAGCAATGCCGTATCCAGCTTGTGCGGAAACTCCTGCACGGCGGCCAGCGCTGAGCCAACCGTATCCCAGCTTTCCAGCGCCCGCTGAAGCGATGCCACGGGCGCTGCAGCATAATGACTGCCTTCGGGCGATAGCATGATCAACCGTCCATCGGCTGTCCCGTCACAGAGCGTTGCCAACCGCATATCGTCTCCTTTTCGATCTTTTGAAGCGGCGATGCAGGATGCCGGTGCGACGGTCAAAGCCAATTCATCGATACCGTAGCTCCACAAATTCAATTTGATTGGCGCTCGGGCCAACGCGCTTAATAGCTGTCATAATGTGTGCCCGGCCTAAGGGCCGGCCCAATAAGGATGCCCGATGTTCGAACCCTTCCCCGGAAATTATGTCTGGAACCTCGCGACGAATCTCGCCCTTGTCTGCGGCGGCAATCATGGTGAAATCGACGACGCCAACCGGCCGATCATGGACGCGGCGAAGGCTGGCGCCGACGCAGGCAGCGCGCAGATGTTCGATAGCTGGGTAAAGGTCGCCGATCAGGTCGCAGCCAATGCGCAGGTGGATGAGGCGCGGGGCTATGCCTTATCGGCCGGCACCAAATATCTGCGCGCATCGGGCTATTATCTGGCCGCCGAACGGATGCAGAGCCGTGACTATGCCCCACGCTGGGCGGCCTATGAAAAGGGCATGGCCCTGTTCCACAGGGGTGCGAGACTGCGCGGCCTGCATGTCGACAAGGTGGAAATCCCCTATGAAGGCGGCAGCTATACCGGCATCTTCTATCATGATGGATCGGGAACGCCCCGTCCTGCTCTGGTGTCAGTCAACGGCCTCGATTCCATGAAGGAACAGGTGTGCATGGCGGGCCATGGTCAATCCAATCTGGAACGCGGCATCAACACGCTTTTCATCGACCAACCGGGTACCGGCGAAGCCATCCGCAAACGCAACCTGCCCGCCATTTACGACGGCGAACGCTGGGGCACGCCCGCGCTGGAATATCTGCTGACCCGTGACGATGTGATCAAGGACCGGATCGGCATTTTCGGCCTGTCCTTTGGAGGCTACCACGCGCCGCGCATCGCCGCGAACGAACCGCGCTACGCTTTGTGCGCGGTGATGGGGGCCAATCATGTCTGGGGCCAGCGCCAGCGCGAACGCATCGCCAATGAAGGCGAAAACCCCGTGCCCCACTATTGGGACCATGTGATGTGGGTATTCGGTATCCATGATCGCGACGCATTTCTGGTTTATGCGGATCAGATCACGCTCGACGGGCAAGTGGAAAACATCCGGGTTCCCTTCCTGATCACGCATGGCGAAAATGATCGGCAGATCCCGGCCTTCAACGCCCAGCGCAGCTATGATCAGGCGATCAACAGCCCCGCGCGCCACATGCGCATCTTCACTGCAAAGGATTTCGAGGTCGAACATTGCGGTGCCGACAACGGCACGGGCATGCGCGACTATATCGCCGACTGGTGCGGCGAAACCTTCACGAAGATGGGCTGATGAGCGATTTCATCTTTCACCACGGCGGTATATCCGTTCCGAACCTGGAGGAGGCGATCCAATGGTATGGCCGCGTTCTGGGCTTTGAACTGGAAAGGCGTTTCTATATAGAGACCGCACGGTCCCACACCGCCATGGTGAAAAAGGGACCACTGCGCTTCGAAATTTTTCAAGTCGACGGCGCCGCTCCACTACCCGAGGGCCGGCGCTCTCCACCGCTCGACCTCAAAACCCATGGCAATAAGCATGTCGCCTTCCAGATCTCGGATCTGGAAGGCTTTCTGGAGGAGATGGAAGCTAAGCAGGCCGATATTGCCTTTATCGTGCGGGAGGCATTCGGCAAGGGTTGCTTCATCCGCGACTGCGCCGGCAATCTCATCGAATTTGTCGAGGGCAGACAGTGAAAGAGGGCGACGACAGGCGTTTCCCGTTTTTGAACCATATTCTGCCACCTACTTGGATACCGTAGTGCTTAGCCAGAACCCACGGGCTCTCTTAACTATGTCGTATCGCTCGACGGATGCCTCGGTCGTGCGGGCGCTCCCGTGTAGAATCTGTCCCATAGTGCATCATTCCATCGCTGCATGGATGATACTCCATCAAAGGCCGGGACTAGGCTCAGGACCGGTAACGGGATTCCTTTAGCGACCCGCTTGTGATTCATTGCTTAATCAAGGAGGTGGTGAGATAGCTGATTTCTTTTGGTTTTCTGACATCCATTGGGCACGCATCGAGCTGTTGCTTCCAACCGATGTGCGCGGAAGGCCGAGCATGGATGATCGCCGTGTGTCGAGTGGGATCGTCCATACCCTTCGCTGCGGTGGCCGTCGGGTCGATTGCGCCGATGTCTATGGGCCGAAAGAAAACCCTCTATGATCGATTCGTCCGCTGCTCCGATCGCGGCGTTAGGTTCGACAGCGGGTATCGGCGTCACGATCTCGCTCTTCACATCTGGACTGGCGTTCAGCGACGGCAGATTTCAGGAGATAGCATCGCTCGCGATCATCGCAGCTTCGGTCATGGCGGGCGTGACGGGTCATGCAGCCCTTCGGGGTTGCGGCGCGCGTATCGGCCTGATCTCCGTGACCGCCTTGCGCATGAATGGCTTGTCTCACTTTATGGCTATGATCGCCATGCCCACCTCGCCACCTTCTGGATTTGGACGGCCCAATGAGCTTGTCCGCTATGATCGCTGATAAGATCCTGTCTGATCTCAAGTTCTGCATAGGGCAGATCGCGCGAAAAGGCGTGCAAGGGTATCGTATAGTCGGTGGCATCCATGCGATAGGGCGCGTTGTCGCCCACACATATCGCCTGGTCGCCCTGTAATTGTGCAACCATCGCCATGGCGAAATCCGTGCGTCCAAGCCAGTGAAGAACGCCTATATGCCAAGGCCGGACAAGACCGTTCAGCTTTGGAGTGAAGCTGTGTAGCGAAAGCAGGATAGTCTCAATACCCGCCGCCTGCCTGGCATCGAGCATCGCCGATATGGCCGCATGATAGGGCGTGTGGATCGCCGCTATCCTGGCCTGCCTAGCTGCGTCGTCCAGTGCGCCATTACCAGTAATGGATGTGCCGTCGGACTGGATGGCTATAGCGTCATCATGCCGGGGATCGCGATTGCAGTCGATCACAAGGCGCGAATAGGTTTGATGAATGAAAGGCGCGTCGAGCAGGCGCGCCAATTCTCTGCCAAGCCCCCGTACGCCAATGTCGATAGCGATATGCCGTGTTCGGTCTATCGCGGCCAAGCCTAGATGGCCCAGCGTCAAAGGGATAGCTGATCCCGCGTGATCGCCGACCAACAGGAACGGCGAGCGACCTTCCGCGTTATCGATAGCGAATGGTGCCGGATCGTCCGGACCCAATAATGTGGCCGCCTCTTTGGCCATCGGGATATTCCTTTCATGCCGTTGCTGACGATCCATCACGTCACGACCTATCGCTATCAGCAGCCAGTGTCGCTCGGCGAGCATCGCATCATGATGCGGCCGCGCGAAGCCTTCGACCAGCGATTGCTGTCCGCCCGGCTCACCATCGATCCGCGGCCCAGTGAACTGCGCTGGCTGCACGATGTCTTTGGAAACTCCGTAGCCATCGCCTTGTTCAAAAACCGTGCATCGCATCTGGTCGTCACCAGTGAAGCAACGCTGGAACATGCACCACTGGCCCAGCAACAGGTCGATGTCGAACCCTATGCCCGGCTCTTCCCCTTCACCTATTCGTCAGAGGATATGCCCGACCTGCTGCGGTCGATCGAGCGACAGCATCTCGACCCGGAACGGGTCGTCGACAATTGGGCGCGTGGCTTCGTCAGCAATGACGGCAATACTGGCACGGTCGATCTGCTGACCCGGATCGCGACCGGGATCCAGCGGGACTTCACCTATGTCCCCCGGCATGAGAAAGGCACCCAGTCGCCGACCGAGACACTACGCAAGCGGCAGGGCACCTGCCGCGACTTCGCGGTGCTGATGATCGAGGCGGTGCGGGCATTGGGCTTCGCCGCGCGTTTCGTCTCAGGCTATGTCTATAATCCGTCCCGGCGGGAGGGCGTGGTCGGGGGTGGCAACACCCATGCCTGGGTGCGCATCTTTCTCCCCGGATCGGGCTGGGTCGAGTTCGATCCGACAAACGGAATCATCGGCAATCGAGGCCTCATCCGCGTGGCGATCGCGCGCGATCCCTATCAAGCGCTGCCGCTGTCGGGCACCTGGTTCGGCCTACCCGCCAGTTTCCTTGGCATGGACATCAGCGTCGATGTCCACCGTGCCGATCCAGCCCTGTTCCCTACCACCGGCTACGGCGCCATCAACAGCCGCATCGCCGGCGCTCCAGGAAAGACCACTTCATGCTGATCCGCTGCGGCTATGACATCGAGTTCTCGACTGACAAACAGGTGGCGATGATGGCGATGCTGAGCCTGTACCCATCGCGCCATCAGGATTTGCGCACGCCACAGCGGCTGATGGCCAGCCCAGACATCCCACTCTATCATTTCGAGGACGGGTTCGGGAATGTCGCAACCCGGCTGACGCTCCCGCCAGGTCAGGTCACCCTGTCCTGCGACTTCGTGATCGAGGATAACGGTGAGCCAGACCGTCGCGCGCCCGACGGCCCTCAACTGCCGGTCGAAGAATTGCCCGACGCGGTCATGCCCTTCCTGCTCGGCAGCCGCTATTGCGAGACTGATCGGCTGATGGACGTCGCCTGGGCCAATTTCGGCCAATATGCTACCGCGCGCGACCGGGTGGAAGCGATCGTCAACTTCGTCCACAATCACATCGAGTTCGGCTATCATCATGCCCGCGCTGACAAGACCGCCTGGAACGGCTATCAGGAACGGCGTGGCGTGTGCCGCGACTTTGCCCATCTCGCCATTACCCTGTGTCGATGCATGAACATTCCGGCGCGCTATTGCACGGGCTATCTGGGTGACATCGGCGTGCCGCCGGTTGATGCGCCGATGGATTTCAGCGCCTGGTTCGACGTCTATATCGACGGCGACTGGTATACCCATGACGCCCGTCACAACCGGCCACGGATAGGACGCATCCTGATGGCGCGCGGCCGAGACGCCACCGACGTCGCCTTGACGACCGCCTTTGGCGCTGCAAATCTGGTACGCTTCCAGGTCCATACCGATGAGGTGTCCTCGTTTGACTGATCCGATCGCCAACCCCTTACTGCAACCCTGGAACGGCCCGCTCGGCGCGCCGCCCTTCGCGCAGGTGCGGGACGAGGATTTCCTACCGGCGCTGATCACCGCGATCAGCTGGCATAGGGCCGAGATTGCGGCGATCGCAGCTCAGGATATGCCTGCGAACTTCGACAATACGATCGCCGCGCTGGAGCGGTCGGGCGAGGCGCTGGCGCGGGTGAGGCGGCTGTTCTGGACCTTGTCCTCGGCGCAGGGCACGCCCGGCATTCGCGCGATTGAGGCAGAGATATCGGCGCGGCTCAGTGCTCATTCGGTCGCGATCAGCCATAATGCGGCGCTGGCGGCGCGCATCTTCGCGGTCCATGCCGCCCGGCATCAGAACGGCTTGACCTCGGAGCAGATCCGGTTGGTCGAAAGCAGCTATGCGGGCTTCCTGCGCGGCGGCGCGGCGCTTGCCTCCGCCGACAAAGAGCGTTTCGCCACTATCGATGCCCGGCTGTCGGCCCTGTCGGTGCAGTTCGGGCAGAATGTGCTGGGGGCGACGGCGGCCTGGATGCTGGATTTGGGGTCGGAGGATCTGGAGGGACTGCCGGCCGCCATATGCGAGGCCGCGGCCGGGCGCGCGGCGGCAAAGGGGCAGGCGGGCCGCTATCATGTGACGCTTGATCGCACCGATTATGAGGGCTTCCTGACCTTCTCCAAGCGGCGCGACCTGCGCGAAAAGTTGTGGCGCGCCTTCACTGATCGCTGTGACGGCGGGACGCACGACAATTGGTCGATCATCGCTGAAACTCTGGCGCTACGGCGGGAGCGGGCGGCGCTGCTCGGCTATGCTGATCATGCCCATTATGCGCTGGAAGACAGTATGGCGCATGATCCCGCAGCGGCGACCGACCTGATGCGCCAACTCTGGGAGCCGGGTATGCGCCGTGCGGCTGAGGAAGCGGCGGAGCTTCAAGCGCTGATCAATGCGGAGGGCGGCAGCTTCGCTCTCGCGCCCTGGGACTGGCGCTTCTACTCGGAACAGGTGCGGCGCGCCCGTTATGCGCTGGACGGCGCGGCGGTGGCGGAGCATCTGCGGCTCGATGCAGTGCGGCAAGCGGCGTTCGATACCGCCGCGCGCCTTTATGGCCTCAGCTTCATCCGTCGTGCCGACATCGCCGGCTATCATCCCGATGTCTGGGCTTGGGAAGTCGCGGATAAGGACGGTGGCGCTGTGGGTCTCCTGTTCACCGACTATCTGGCGCGGCCGGAGAAACATGGCGGCGCCTGGATGGGCAGTCTGCGGGTGCAGGAGGCGATGGACGGCGACGTTCGCCCGGTCGTCTATCTCGTCGCCAATTTCGCCGCTGCGCCGCCGCCCGATCGCGGCGCGACCCGCCTGTCGATCAATGAGGCGCGCACTCTGTTTCATGAATTCGGCCATGCGTTGCACGGCCTCCTCTCCTGCGTCACCTATCCCAGCCAGTCGGGCACGGCAGTTCCGCGCGACTTTGTAGAGTTTCCCAGCAAGTTCATGGAAAATTGGATCGTCAGCCGGGAAGTGCTCGCTGGCTTCGGCGTGCCCGACGACCTGATCGGCGCGATCCGCAAGGCAGAGGCCTATGGCCAGGGTTTCGCCACGGTCGAACTGATCGGCTGCTCGCTGGTCGACCTGGCCGTCCACCAGCAACCGGCCGCGGAGGCGGACCCGCGCGCCTTTGTTGCGGCGGAACTCGACCGGTTGGGGATGCCGCCTGAAGTCGGCCTGCGGCACCGCTTCCCCTATTTCACCCATATTTTCGACGGCGGCTATTCTGCCGCCTATTACAGCTATGCCTGGTCCGAGGCGCTGGACGCCGATGCGTTCGAGGCATTTGTCGAGGCGGGCGACATTTTCGACCCCCAACTCGCCGCGCGCTTTCGTGACGAAATATTGGCTGCCGGTGATAGTCGCGATCCAATGGAGTCGTTCCGCGCCTTCTTGGGACGCGCGCCCGACGCAGAGGCGTTGATGCGAGCGCGGCATTTGGTGGGGGCCTGAGCGCTAGACGCTGTCTGCATTCGTCATAGCCACATCATTGCGCATCCGAGATGCACGAAGCCGATGAATGCCGGAGGAGTTTTCTGGCGTTTGTGCGGGAAGGTTTGAGTTTGTTGAATAAGCATTCGACCTGATGGCGTTCCTTGTAGAGCCTCCTGTCGATGGGCGGGGTTGGGGTTGGGGTTGACCGTTATCTGGGCGGTTGCGCCGAGGTCATCGGCAATGAAGGCGCGTAGCGGATCGGCATCATAGGACGCATCGACGATGACATGACCGACGCCCTTCGAGCCAGACTTGATAGGCCGGGCCTGTAGGCAATCGCTCTATTGTCCCGGCGTCGAATGAATCCGCAGCGGCACGCCGATCGCCTCGACCAGAACGTGCAGTCTGGTCGTCAGTCCACTACGCGAACGACCGATGGCGGCACTTTGAGCCCCCGCCCTTTTTCGCACTACCCATCGGCATGGACCTTTGATATCCTGCTGTCGATCATGACATATTCGAAGTCGGGCGTATCGGCCATGGCATGGAAGAGCCTCTCTCATATGCCGTTGCGACACCAGCGGCAAAAGCGCGCATGAACCGCTGTCCATTTGCCGGGAACCTCCGGCAGATCACGCCAATGCGCCGTATTGCCAGCCATCCACAGGATCGCATCCACAAATCGCACACTTGAGGAGTGTTCGCCGTCAGCAGAAAATCCGATCATCCCTATCCGATCAGGCTGAATTTTGAACTGCGCTGAATTTGCTCTGACGAGACGGATAGCCCTTTCCCCATCAAGAAGAGGAATCGGCAGGCGCGCCTTGGCACCGACACGATAGTTCGGGACGAAAGCCGTCACCCCCCGCGAGGTGAACCAGTCAGCAACCTCGCGCCCTTCCAATATACCTGCCAATTCCCGGTAGGCCCCTCTTGGTGCGACAATGACCGCCGCGCCATTTTCACTACCGGGCTGGGCACGGAAGAGCGTCAGCGTCGGCACCTCTTCAGGATCGTCGCTGGTCGCCTCTGGTGCGCGCCCCTCTCACAAGCGTAGCGTAGCAATCCCCAACGCCGTGTCGCGGTGGGATGACAATTCCGTGCGCGTCTACGCCAGCGCACAAGACGACGAGGAACCAATCCCGAATATCCCAACGCCAATCGCCATGGCGATCAAAAGCCACGACCTCATTGCTCGCCGTATCCGTGCCTCAGAACAGGCGGGCCGAACCTTCACGATTATATATTATCCATACGGTCGCGGGCTTGAATCGTTACCGCACGTTGGCCCAGGAGGACCGCGCCCAGAGGGCCCGTATCGACTCCTAAGCCAGGATGCACGATGATCTTTTCAAGCGCCGCCTCGTCGAGGTCTTCGATATATCCATTGAGCAGCGCTGCAGTTCGCTTGCAGATCATTGGCAGAAGATGAGGCCGTGCCTGCATCACGCCACCGCCCATCACCAGCCGCTGTGGCGACAGCGCAAGGATCATCATCGTGGTCCATTCGGATATGTCCCCCGCCACCTGCTCCCAAAGCGGATCGTCTTCGCCCAAATCCGCCACGGCGACCAGCGCGCGCGCTGCCAGCGCCGGCCCCCCGACCAGACCTTCCAGACAATCGCCATGGGTCGGACAGGCTCCGGCGAAGCTATCACCCACCTGCCTGCGGATGCGCAAATGTCCGGCTTCGGGATGGAGATGTCCATGAACGGCCTTGCCTTCCACCACCAGCCCAAAGCCAACACCCGTGCCGATCGTGACATAGCCATGGACCGTGCATCCCTGCGAAGCCCCCCATGCGCCTTCCGCCAGCGCCGCGCCCGCCACGTCTGTGTCGATGCCGATGGGTATGTCGAAGCGGTCGGCGAAATGCGCGCGTACATTGACGCCAGCCCATCCGGGCTTGGGCGTATTGCCCATGCGCCCAAATGCGGCGTGGTGCAGATCGACATGGATCGGGCCGAAGCTGGCAATGCCGATCCCCGCAAAAGGCGTATCGCCATACCATTGGGTCAGGGCATTGGACACATGGTCCAGCGTTGCGGCGCTCTGCGTCGGCCACCGTGCCTGCCGGACGATCTTTCGCCCTCGTGCCAGCGTCGCGATGCACTTTGTGCCGCCCAGTTCTACCCCGGCGATAAGCGGTTCGCTAACTGTCATGCCAGGCGCGCCCGATCATTTTGAAGGATCAGGCGCAACTCGGGTGCGGGCGTGCCACCGAAATGCGCGCGCGCTTCTTCCGGACTGCGTGGTGAATGGGCCAGTTGTGTCATGTCGGCAAAACTTTGGACGGTGAGGTCTGGCAGCACGAACCAGCTATAGGCCTGAAACGGCGCCTCAGGTGGATTGGCGAAAACAAGTCCGGTGCCATTTATGGGCCGCCACGGTCCCGCCAACTGATCGGCTACCATGCCATAAAGGCCATTCGGCCCTGTCGGTCCATCACTGGCAAACACCTTTTCCTGGGTCGACCAGAACAGATAATAGCGGCCATCATAGAGTATCGCATGTGGTCGTTCGAGTTCGTTATTGAGGCCGTCGGCCGAGATCAGCGGTGGCATCGCATCCCATAGTCCCTGCGCATTGCGCCGCGCCATTCCGACTGCCCCGTTCCAGAGAGAGGTCGAAGCCGCCAGCGACGCAGCAAAGAAAACATAGGCCTCGCCATCAACCGGATCACGGAAAAAGGCCGGGTCGCGAAAGGCCTTGATCGTTCCGATGGCCCCGCCGCCCTCCATATCTTTCACATAATCTATACCGTCCGGCTGGAACATTTCGACGGGCGCAGACCAGGGCGACACTATGGGTCGCCCCTTTTCGACTGTAAAATCAGCATGAGTCTCGAAAAGACGCTGGCTGAAGCTGATGTTCGCCTCGCCCCTTGCGCCCGCGACGGTGTAATAGAGCGTAATCGCGCCGTGATCGGGCGACACTATGGCGGAACCGGACCATTCCCGGCTGCCCGGCGAAAAATCCGCGTCGAACAGCAGCCCAAGGTCATGCCATTGCCCGGCCACCCTGTGCATCAGGCGAAGGCGCGCCTTGCCGTGACGGGCATCGGGATCGATCTGGGCTGGCGCGGACAGCAGGATGAAAAGGGTTCCGCCAGCGATTTCCGCTTGCGTACCATCCATTTCCTGGATGGGCCAGTAATCCCAAAGGTCCACACCGGCGATCAGCGGATGCGGCTTTGCGAACGCGGGCGAAAAGGGGATGGTGGACGGGTCGATCGCGGCCACATGGGCGGCTGTCCAATGGCTGGTCATCTTCATATATCCGTTGAAAACAAGGCTGAGCCATGACCTCCGCCAATACGTGCAGACATTGACGGAGGTCATGATTTTCCAAGGACGACGCCTTGGAAAAGGAGAAATCAGGGCGGGCTGATGCAAACAAGCGTATGTATCCGTGCGCATGCAGCGAGAGGTCGGCAGCCGAAAAGGCATAATGGATAAGGAGCGGATGTGTTCACTTGCCTGTGCCTCTCGCTTTTCTTTTATTCGCACCTTTGATGATAGGTTTTACAAACGATTGCAAGACCTGTTTACAAACGATTGCATAATCTTCTATGACAGGGCTGGCAGGATGGGAACAGTCCTCCAGCACCGGAGAGGAATGCCGTGAACTACGCAGCGACCAGCAAGCCACGCCTTTCACTCGGCCGGATAATCCAGATGAACCTGGGCTTCCTGGGCCTGCAATTCAGCTTCGGTTTGCAACAGAGCAATATGGGGCCGATCTACAGCTATCTTGGCGCTGACGAAGCGTCGCTGCCGCTGTTGTGGCTGGCAGGGCCTATGACCGGCCTGCTGATCCAGCCGATCATCGGCGCGCTAAGCGACCGCACCGTTACCCGTATCGGCCGTAGAACGCCCTATTTCCTGATCGGTGCGATATTGTGCAGCCTATGCCTGTTCGCCATGCCCTACAGCCGCGCCTTGTGGGTTGCGGCCAGCCTGCTTTGGGTATTGGATGCGGCCAACAATGTGACGATGGAGCCGTATCGCGCCTATGTCAGCGACCGGCTCGACACCAGCCAGCGACCGCTCGGCTTTCTCACGCAAAGCGCTTTTACCGGACTGGCGCAGACGCTCTCCTATCTTGCGCCTTCTCTGCTGGTCTGGTGGGGCCTCAGCCCCGATGCGCTCGACCCCTCTGGCATACCTGTCATCACCCGTATCGCTTTCATCGTAGGGGCGGTCCTGTCGCTGTCGACCATCCTGTGGTCGGTTCTGCGCGTGCCCGAATTGCCGCTGACGCCGCAGGAGATTGCAGCAATGCAAACAGAGGCGCTGTCGGCGCGCACGACGTGGCGCGATTTGCGACAGGCGGTCGTCGATATGCCTGCGCCGATGCGTCAACTGGCCGTCGCCATGCTATTCCAGTGGTATGCCATGTTCTGCTATTGGCAGTTCGTCGCCTTCGCTATCGCACGGTCATTATTCGACACGTCCGATCCGGCGAGCGCGGGCTTCCGTCAGGCGGTGCTGGTCAACGGCCAGATCGGCGGCCTGTATAATTTCATCGCCTTCGTTGCGGCATTCGCCATGGTGCCGATTGCGCGACGGATCGGCGCGCGACCGGTCCATGCCTTCAGCGTGGCGGCGTCCGGCGTTGCGATGCTGGCGCTTCCCTGGTGCAGGAGCGAAACGATGCTGTTCATGCCGATGATCGGCATCGGCCTTGGCTGGGCCAGTATGATGGGCAATCCCTATGTCATTCTGGCCGACAGCATACCGCCAGAACGGACGGGCATCTACATGGGCATTTTCAACATGTTCATCGTCATTCCGATGATGATCGAAAGCCTGACCATGCCGCTGATCTATCGGCCGCTGCTGGACGGTGATCCGCGCAATGTGCTGATGCTGGGCGGCGTCATGATGATCCTGGCAGCGCTGGCGACCCTCGCCATTCGTGAACAACGCGCTATCCGGAGGGCATCCGCCTGATGATCAGGCGGATGCGCGTTGGACAAGCTGGGGCGTCATGCAGACCGATGCGGCCGCGCCGCCCGACATCCGTTCGAACAAAAGGTCGACCATCAGGCTGGCGCCTCGCGCCACATCCTGCCGGATGGTCGTCAGCGGCGGGGTCGTCTGTGCAGCGATCATGACATCGTCATAGCCGACCACTGCGACATCATCGGGCACATGCAAGCCAGCGTCGGACAAGGCGCGCAGCGCGCTCATGGCGATAACGTCCGACGCGGCAACAATGCCGTCGATTGGCGGGTTCTGCGCCAGAAAAGTGCGGATTGCCTCATAAGCTGCTTCCGTGGTCAAATGCGCGGGAAGAAGAAGGCCTTCACCCAGTCCGTCCCGCGCCATGGCCTGGCGGAAACCGGACAGTCGGGCAGCAAATTCGGGTACGTCAGGATTGCCAAAAAACGCCAGATTGCGGCGGCCCTGCGCGAGCAGATGCTCAGTTGCAATCCGCCCTCCTGCGACATTGTCCGATCCCACGGTCAACTGGCTATAGCCGTCAACGACAGCGCCCCAGATCACAAGTGGCATGTAACGAGCAGCAACCCGCTCGATCGTGTCAATCTGGTCCGACTGGCCAATCAGCAATAGGCCATCGACTCGGCCGCCATCGACCATGTGGTCCAACCAACCGGGTTCGGTCGGGATTACCCGCGACAAAAGCAGATCATAGCCACGTTCTGTCAACGTGTCGGCAAGCGGACCGATCAGACTCATGAAGAAGGGATCAGACAGATGCTGTTGCGTCTCATGCCCGAGCGGCAGCACGACGCCGATCGCGCCCGTCCGTTTCAGGCGCAGGTTGCGCGCGGCGCGATTGATCTGAAACCCGTGCGTCCGCGCCAGCGCCTCGATCCGCTCTCGGGTGGCGCGGGCGATATTGGGATTGCCCGACAGTGAGCGTGACACCGTCGAAATTGACACGCCAGCAATTCTCGCCAGTTCGGCCAGGCTAGACGCGGCCGGCTGTTCCAGGGGCACCTGCCTTTTCAAACCGAAACGACGCTGGGGGGAGGCGATGGAAGACGGACGGTTCCATCATTAGGGGACAACGCGGCTCTCAGGGTCGGATCTCTAGTCATATCGTTTGTATCAACGCTTGCTTCGTCGAGTGCAACCGTCAGAGCGTACCGTATGGCCGCTTTCGCAACGCCGCCACAGCGACCGTTCCGATCATCCGATGCGTTCGGACGGCCGCATCGGGTCAGAAGGCGCGCAGCAGCACGGCTCCATGAGCTGGTAAGGTCGCCACGTAGGGCGCCGCGGTCGGCAGATCGACGCCGCGCCACAGGTCACGCAATCGCTTGGGCTGCGCTATGGCACCCGCCTCGCCCCACCGCAGCGTCATCGCTTGCGGCGTCGTACCGCGATTGAACAAGGCGATGGCCGTGGATCCATCGGCCAGCTTCTTGCTCCACACTTCCGTCCTGCCGGTCTGCGATATCTTTTTGCCCTGCACGCCCAGGGGATCCTGATTGACCGCGATCACCTCCCGATTGGCGATGATCGCCTTAACGTCGGGCGTCATCACGCGCAGGTCGTTGCCCAGGATGATCGGCGACGCGGCCATCGTCCACAGCGTGTAGTGGGTCTTGTATTCCTCTAGCGTCAGCCCTTCGATGCCGACGAGCATCATGTCGGCGTCGTTCCAGGCGCTGGGACCGGCGTGCGCGGCATCACCATTATGATCGAAACGATAATCGACCGCGTGCCACAAGTCGCCCTCGATACTGTCGCCGCCGGTCCGCCACAGATGGCCGCCCACGGCATTGCCCCAGCTACCCACATCGAACAATCCATATTGGCACAGGCTATAGACGATGGCGCGACCCGTCGCCTGCAAGGCTGCGCCCATTTTCTGATATTGCGCCTGCATCTCAATCTTGGTGTCGTAGATACTGGACGCGCTGCACCAGTCATATTTCAACAGGTCGATGCCCCAGTCGGCAAAGCTCTTCGCATCCTGCCGCTCATGGCCGTGGCTGCCGACATAGCCGGTGCAGGTGACGGGGCCGGGCGAACTGTAGATACCGACCTTAAGGCCGCGGGCGTGGATATAATCGACCAGCCCCTTCATGTCGGGGAATTTGGCGTTGGGGTGCAGCACGCCCCTGACATCGCGTGTTCCCTGCCAGCCATCATCGATCGTGACATAGCGATAGCCAGCGTCGCGCAGGCCGCTGGACACAAGTTCGTCCGCCATGGCGCGCACGGCCTTTTCGTCTACCGCTTCGCGAAACACGTTCCAGCTGTTCCAGCCCATCGGCGGGGTCGGCGCCAGATTCTGGACGCCCAGATCGCGCAGCGGCGGCAGTGGCAGCTTGGTCATATTGTCGGGCCGGGGCGCGGCGCGTTCGACCGCTGCCAGTTCCCTGACCGTCACCCGCCGCGCCAGGAACGGCGCGACGCCGACCACCGCGTCACCGATCCAGACGTCCAGATATCTGCCGTCCTTCGATAGCGCCGCCCGCATTTTCGTAAAGGGCGGCTTCCCCTCCAGATCGAAGGCAAACCCGTCGGGGCGCGAAACCATGTTGGCGATCGGATAGACCCAGCCATTGAACCGGAATGCGCCCGTCACGCTGGCGCCGTCGTCCGAAAGGATGAAGGACCGGGGGATGCCCCCGATTGCGATCGATTCCGGCGTACGGCGCGGCACCACCAGCCACTGACCTGCTAGCCCGACCATCGGGCTGGCGGCATGGTCTGCCTTCGGCTGCGCCACCAGCGGCGAGAGCGCCGATGGGAGGGCCAGGCAGGCTACGCCGAGGCCGATCATTGCGAACGTGGTGCGCAAACTCATGGCTCTTACTCTTTTCAACTATGCGGGGGCATCCGGGTCATGGCAACCTGGACGCCCAGCCGATGCTATGGTCAGAACTGGAAGCTGACCGTTGCACTGATGTTCCGGCCGGGGAAGGCGCGGGCCGTGTTGATGCCGTTGGCCGGCAGCGTATCGGTCGACTGCCCCAGTTCCGTGATTGCCAGCACATTGAAGATATTCTGCGCATTCACCGATACCCGCAGATCCGGCGTGATCGAATAGGACGCAAAGGCGCCGGTCAGCACATAGCCCGGAATCTTCAGCTGGTTGGCGTCGGACGCATAGGACGAGGTGGTGCCGATGACATTGGCGCCGATCGAGAAACGATCCAACACGATGGACGGCGTCGCCTGGAAGATTAGCGCGGCCTGACGGTAGGGCGTATTGCCGTTCAGGGCTGGCGACACTTCACTCTTGGTGATCCGGGCATGGGTGTAGGTGGCGCCGCCGGTCAGGTGGAATATGCCATAATCGAACCCGGCTTCCAATTCGAGGCCATAGGAGCGGTATTTGTTGTTGATCACCCGCTGCTGCGGAATGATGATCTCGTTCGCCTCGGCCGTCGTCGCGCGGAATGCAGTGACGTTGGCGAAGATGCCGCCGGAACGGAACTTCACTCCGGCTTCCTGCTGATTGACGAAATTGACCGCAATCTCGTCGGCAATGCTGCCGTCATCGCGCACGCCGCCGCCGAACAGTACGCGATCGGCGTTGAAGCGCGCACCACGGCTGACGCGGCCGAACAGGGCCAGATCATCCTGGATTTCATAGTTGGCACCAACAGACCATGTGAAATAGTTCTTGCGATAATTGACCGACTTGGCCGCCGCCAGATTGACCACGGGAACAGCGCGTTCCGGGTTTTGGATGATGCCATCCTGATTGACGTCAATAACGCTAAGGCCCGTGTTGGTGGCGTAGGTTCCGTCCGCCTTAGAACTGTTGAACCGAACGCTGCCGTCCAGATTAAGCCGGCCGGTCTTCCACGTCGCCGCGATATAGGGAGCGTCGATCGTGTAATCGACGTCATAATAGCGCTGGCAACAGTTGCCGAACACGGGTTCGCCATAGGCGATCAGACCGTTCTGGGTGACCGGCTGTCCGGCAGCGTTGTATACGTCCAGCAAGGCGGGGCGATTGCCGCTCACTTCCTGAAGATAACTGTTCCAGTGCCAGTCCATCTCGACCGACTGGAAGGATTTGAAATAGCCGAAGGTTATCGAACCGGTGCCGATATTGCCGCCTTCTATATCGCGCGACAGTGTCAGGATATTGGTGGCGTTGGTGAAGTCGTTCAGCGTCACGTTGAACAGCAGGGCGTTGGTCGCCAACCCGTTACCGTTTAGCGTGGACGGATCGGCGATCACCTGACCCGCGTTCGGGCCGTTGGCGTAGCGCAACGTCCCGCCGACGCCGCCCAGCGAAGTGACGAAGGAACCGGCCGGAGCGACATTGGCCGCATAGGGCGTGGTGAAACCACCATAATTCTTGGCGACGTTGAACTTGTCGTCGACCTTCCAGCCGCTACCGAGATCAAACGACGCCTCGCCGCCGATACCGCGGACCTTGGTGCGATAGCCATCGGACACATCGGTACGGATACGATTGCCATCCGCGCCGATCGCCAGGTCGGACCGGAAATAGGGCGACTGGAGCGGGTCCTTCTTCGGATTGAAATTGGGAAAGGCGCTTAACTTGGGGTTGCTGTTGGTGCCGGTGTTGCGGATCGGAACCGGGATATAGGCCGGCGCCTTGTCATCCAGATATTTGAAGTTCAGGCGCAGAAAGCCGTTGGAGAAGGTACGCGTGATGTTGCCCTTGATCTGGCCACCATTTTCGGCGTTGTAGCCAATCTTTTTCACCCCGTCGCCGATGCGGTAGAAGCCGCCGACATGGAAGCTCCAATTGTCGCCCAGCGGCGCGCCATAATCGGCGTCGATGCGGGTACGATCGAAATCGATGCCCTTGGTCAGCGAGATGCTTCCGCCTTCG
The DNA here is from genome assembly GCF_001421665.1 of Sphingobium sp. Leaf26. Taxonomy (GTDB): domain Bacteria; phylum Pseudomonadota; class Alphaproteobacteria; order Sphingomonadales; family Sphingomonadaceae; genus Sphingobium. The sequence goes on along the minus strand of NZ_LMKV01000032.1, from coordinate 65,893 downwards.
GTCTTGCCGTCCTTGCTGATGAAGTTGATGATCGCGCCCGGCGCATTGCTGGTGAAGGTCGAAGCGGAACCGCCCCGGACGACCTCGACGCGCTGGATATTGTTGTCGGGGCGGACGAACGCGTCGGCGGTGGCGAAGGCGATGTCGCCGAAGTTCAGGACGGGAAGCCCGTCTTCCTGGAACTGGACGAACTTGGCGCCGCCGCTGGCGACCGGCAGACCGCGCACGGCGATGTTGGCGTTACCCTCGCCGCCCGATGCTTCGGAGCGCAAACCCGGCACGTTGCGGACCAGATCGGCGCTGCCGAGCGGCGCGGCGCGCGAAATCTGGGTGGCGTCGAGCGCGCTGACCGAGATGCTGGTCGTAAGGCGACGCTCGGGACGCGATGTTCCGGTGACGATGATATCGCTGTTACCGTTTTGCTCGTCAGCGGCAGGAACGCTCGCGACGAGGTCCTGAGCCGATGCGGAAATCGACGAAATTGCCACCAGCGCAACGGTAGCAAACAGATATGACGATCTTTTCATACAACCTCTCCTGAACGATTCGCCGTTTGCGGCGACCTATTCACAGGAACGGAGTGGACGTTTCTGCAAAGGATTGCAACAATCGATTGCAAAGTCTCTTCGACCGATCTCCCTTTATATTTTCTTGAAAAATGTGCTTTGATTACCAAGAATATCCGTAGTGCCTTCACCCGACTCGTACGGCCCTGTTTGACAATTCACAGAAATTGCTCAGTAAACAGAGCGTAGCGGGAAAAGGCGGCGTCCGTTGGAAACTAGGCGGGATCGACATTCAGCGTAGCCATATCATGGCGGCGGCGAGATGGACGAAGCCGGTGAAATGGATAGTGCGGCGGTCGTATCGGGTGGCGAAACGCCTGAAATGCTTGAGGCGGCCAAAGCATCTCTCGATCTGATTGCGATGCTTGCAGGCCGCTTCATCGTGGGGGATGAAGACTTTGCGGTTCCGCTTGGAGGGGATCACCGCCTCGCCTTTCATATCGGCGATCAGCGCGCGTAGATCATTGCTATCATGGGCTTTGTCAGCGAGAGCGGCCTTGGCCCTTTGTCCTTTCAGAAAGTCTGCGGCAGCCTTGCTATCGTGGAACTGGCCCGCTGTGATCTGGAAGCGCAGCGGCCTTCCCAAAGTATCTGCCAGCATGTGAACCTTGGTCGTCAGTCCACCTCTGGAACGCCCCAGCGCCTGATCCTTGCCGCCCTTTTCCGGTCGCTGCCTGCTGGTGGACGCGAACGATGGTACTGTCGAGCATGAGACAGGTCTTGTCCCGGTCGGCTGTGAGTGTGTCGAATACCCGTTCCCACACTCCATCACGGCACCAGCGGCTGAAGCGGCTGAAGCGGCTGAAGCGCCAGTGCGCCCCCGACCGAAACACCCACAAAAATCCGTTCACAAACAGGTGGCTATCGGACCAGGTCCGGCCTGGATCGCTCACCTCGCCCGGCAGTAACGGCGCGATCCGCGCCCATTGCGCCGCGCTCAGTTCGTACCGCTTCACACCCATCATAGCCTCCGCAAATCGCGGAACCCTATGAATCAGCAATCTTCACTCTTGGGAATCCTGAATGTCCATCCCGCCTAATTGTTTAGTCGCAATTCCGATTGATCGCCCCGCCGCACGACGTTCTCCTTCACGTGGGCAGGGAGCAGATAGGCCATCAGCGTTTGCAACGCCTTGGCAGGGTCATGCCGCGCGCCGCATAGGAAGATGTCGACCGCCGCATAGCCATGTTCCGGCCAGCTATGAATCGACATATGGGATTCGGCCAGCAATACAACGCCAGTGACGCCCTGCCCTTCGCCGAAATGGTGGAGATGCAGGCCGATCACGCTCGCCCCGGCGCTCTCCGCGGCGGCGCGCAGGGCGGATTCGATAAGGGCCACATCGTCCAGCACGGGACAACCGTAAAGGTCCGCCAGCAGATGCCGGCCGTCATAGGTCATGGGCGGTTTCACAGCAAAGTCTCATGGGCATGGCCGATCAAGGACAGGGCCGCCTCCGCCGCGGCCATGCCCTGATAATGGGCTTCCTCGAACAGCGACAGGCCGGTGAGGTCGGAATGGGCGCGAAAGAAGGGTGGCCGGATGGCGGCGCGCTGCGCCGGAGCGACCTGCCAGAGGAAGCCGGGCGTCGGCCGGATCATGGCATGGCCCCATTTCCACAGGTCGATCGACCGGATCGCACCGTCCAGATCGGGGTTCATGCCAAGCAGGTCGTCCCGTACCAGCCGCCGCCAATCGGCATCGGACCGCTCGACCAGCAGGCGGCGGGCATGGGCGGGCGGCATGTCGGACAGGGCCATGTACCAGGTCAGCACCGTCGGCCCTTCTCGCGAGGCGCTCTGGTGGGTGGCGACGACATAGCCGAGCGAGGCGCTGCTGGCCGAGACATTGTCCCAGGCGAGCGCGCTCCCCTTTCCGGCCGGCGCGCGATCGACGGTGACATTGGCGATCAGCCAGGGGGCATAGCTGTGATCGGCGTCAGCCTTCTCGCCGAGTAGGCGACTCGCGATGAAATGCGGCGTGGCGAGGATGACGGCATCGGCGCGGTAGCGGATGCTGGTCCCGCGCGCGGCGTCGAAGACATCGACGCTTGCGCCATCTGCGTCGGCCCTGGCGCGGTAAGCGACCTGTCCCGTGACGACGCGGTCGCCCAGTCGCTCGGCCAGCAGGCGGGTGAGGCGGCCATTGCCTTCGGGCCAGGTCAGTTCATTGTCGCCCGCGCCGTCAGCCGCGAAGCCGCGCCGGCCGGCGAAATAATGGATGCCGGCCCAGGCGGACACCTCCGCCGGTTCGGTGCCATAGTCATCGCGGCAGGCGTAGCGGACATGCGCGCGCAGCACCGGCGAAGTCCAGCCCTGTTTGTCGAGCCACTGCGCGAAGCTGATCCGGTCGAGCGCCAGCAGGTCAGCGTCCTGCGCGCTATAGGCGATGGGAATGGCGAAGGCGGGCCGTCCCTTTGCGTCGCGGCGACGGGAGAAATCGACCATGGCGCGGTCGAAGGCAGCAAGGTCGACCTTGTCCTTGGGCGAAAGGCCGGTTTTCGGCACCAGTCCCTCCTGCCATTTGCCCTGCCAGAGCACGCGTTCCTGTAAATCGGCGCAGAGTTGGAGCGGATCATAGACCGGCTTTCCGTCGGAATCGCCGACGATCATGCCGAGTTGCCGCAGCATATGGCGCAGGCCGCGCGCTTCCTGATTGGGGATGGGGAGATAATGTGCACCCAGCGGATAGGCCGACACGGCGTTGCGGCCGCCGCGCGCATTGCCGCCGGGCTGCCGCTCCATCTCGATCAGGCGAAAATCGTCATAGCCCGCCTCGCGCAGCCGCCAGCCGGCGGTCAGGCCGGCAACGCCGCCCCCCGCGATCAGGATGGGCACGCACTCTTCCCGGACCGGTTCTGGAAAAGCGCCGTCGCGCAGCCGGTGGCCCAGCGCCATGTCCGCGCCGCCGCTGTTGCCGGCCGTGGGCGTTTCGCATCCGGGCAAGGCAAAGGCGGTGGCCGCCGCCATGCCGCCCTTCAGCACAGAGCGCCTGTTCGGGGTTTCTGGATCAGCCTTCATAACGCGCCCATTCCTCGGCGAAGCTGCGCACGAGCGCCTGATTGTCGAGCCGGTTCACGGGCACCGGGCGGCGCGCCATGTCCGGCGGGAAGACCAAGGCCTGTCGTGCGGTCGCATCCGAGAGGAAACGATTATGTGGCAGCAATCGGGTCGTCGTGCCCGGATCGACCAGCCCGGCCAGGATGAAGCCCCATTCGCCAAAGCTCGGCACATAGACATGATAAGGCCGCGTCTGGAACCCCGACGCCTCCAGCGTCCGGGCCACGGTCCAGAAGGCGGCGGGCGCGACCAGTGGCGAGGTGCTCTGGATCACCGCCATGCCGCCCGGCGCCAGATGCGGGCGCAGCATGCGGTAGAAGCTTTCGGTGTAGAGCTTGCCCACCGAGAAATCGACCGGATCGGGAAAATCGACGATGATGACATCGAACCGCGCCTTTGTCTCGCGGACCCAGCGGAAGGCATCGGCATTGACGACGTGCATCCGCCTGTCGGTGAGCGCATCGCCGTTGAGCGAGCGGAGAAGGCCGGTCTGGCTGAACAGACTGGTCATGGCCGGGTCGAGATCGACCAGCGTGACGCTGCGCACCTGCGGATGGCGGAACACCTCGCGCGCAGCGAGGCCATCGCCGCCGCCCAGGATCAGCACATGTTCGGGTCGTGCCACCCGCCCCACCGCCGGATGCACCAGCGCCTCATGATAACGATATTCGTCGCGCGAGGAGAATTGCAGATTACCGTTGAGATAGAGGCGGATGTCTTCGTCATGCCGGGTCAGCACCAGCCGTTGGTAGGGACTGGACGTGGCATAGATCACGCGCTCGCCATAGGCGGCGATTTCCGACCAGCGCTGGATGCGATCGGCCAGCAGGAAGCCCGCGATCAGGCTGGCCATCACCGCCAGCGCCAATATGCGCTCACGCATCAGGCTGGCGCGTGCCGGGACCAACAGCAGCAGGAGCAGCGCGACGCCGACATTGAGCAGGCCGAACATCAGGCCGGTGCGGATCAGCCCCAGATGCGGGACCAGCAGCAACGGAAAAAGCAGGGACGCGGCCAGCGCACCGACATAGTCGAAGGTCAGGACATTCGACACCGTCTCGTTGAAATCGAAGCGATCGCGCAGAATGCGCATTAGCAGTGGGATTTCGAGGCCGACGAGGAAACCGATGATGAAGACGAGGCCATAGAGGATCGGCCGGAATTGCTCCACCAGCGGGAAGAGCAGGAACAGGCCGGCCGCAGACCAGCCGCCGAGCAGGGCGACCAGTATCTCCACCCGGATGAACAGGCGCAGTTCGTCGCGCTTCACATAGCGCGAGCACCAACTGCCCACCCCCATGGCGAAGAGATAGGTGCCGATGATGGTCGAGAATTGGGTGACGCTGTCGCCCAGCAGATAGCTGGCGATCGTGCCGGCCAGCAGTTCGTAGATGAGGCCGCAGGTCGCAACGGCAAACACGCTGGCGAGCAGCAGCCCGACCAGCGCGGTACGCCTGCGCTCCGTCGGAACAGAGGGCGTGTCAGCCATGAATGGCGGCAGCGACGATGATGCCCAGCGCGATGGCGATGGCGCCGGCGAACTGGGCGACGGCGATATTCTGCTTGTCGCGTATCTCTTCCCACAGCTTGCCCGGCGTAAGCAGGTCGAGAATGACGAAGCCGACGACGAACACAGCAATGCCGACCCCGGCATAGACGAGCGAATTGAACAGTGTCGGCAGCGAGATGAGCATCGACGTCTCCTATTTATGCGTGGGACCATAGGCGCGATAGGCGCCGGCCGTGCGTCCGCCATCGGCGAAGGGGGAATAGCCCTGCGATGCGGCGGCAAGGTAGAGGCCAAGCACGCCAAGGCACCAGAGGGCATAGAGGAAGCTGCCGCGGTTCATGGCGACCGTATCCCCTGTAACCAGTCGTCCGCATCGGCCGGCGAACCGTCCTTTTGCGCCAGCCGGGCATTTTCGAAGACTATATGCAGCACCAGCATCAGCAGCGGCGGAACGAGGATCATCAGCACCGCCAGCCAGAAGTTGGAGGCAAAGCGTGCGCCCCGCGCCACGGTCAGGACGATCTCGACCGGAGGCAGACCGTCCGCTTTGTAGGCGCCGCCTGCAGAATCGTAGGAAAAGCTACCCGAACTGCTCCAATGATGTGCCTTTACGTCCACCACCAGATCATAGGTGCCAGCAGGCAGGCTCGCGACCTTCAGCGTCTGCGACCGATCACCTTCGGACCAGTAGCCGTCCGAATCCCGGCCCGAATAGCGTTCATTGATGGCATAGGCGTCATAGCTGTCCTGCGTCTTGCGATCGACGAACGAGACGTCGATGTCGACCCAGCCCTGCTCGACGTTGGGCGTCACCGCTTCCACCGTCATCGCCTGTCGCCCCAGCGGCAACCGGATCGGTCCGAAGGTCTGCGACACCGCGGGACCGTCGGGGGTTGCCGAGAGGCTGAAGCTCTGCGGCTGCATGGTGCCGCCGAGCAGGATCAGCAGAAGCAGCAGCGCCACGAAGGACAGGGCGGCAATCGGCCACCAGCCCTTGATCCGCCGCGCATAGGGCGAGGGCTGGTGCGCCAGCGGCGTCATGCCCGGCAGCCAGGTCGGTGGCGGATCGACGTCGAACGCTGCCCTGATCTCCCGCCCGGACAGCCATTCGCTGATCGTCCAGTTCTTTTCCTGGTCGTCCTGTTCCAGGCTGAGCATGAATCCGGGGCGGACATAGTCGGTGGCGCGCACCTCCTCGCCCACCTTCACCCGCCAGTAGAATTCGCCCGCCACCCGCGTCACCCGCGCGGTGTTGCCGCTGTAGAAAGGGCTGAAGCGTCGGCTGGCGGCGATCTGGTCCGACCCATCGCGCTGCGGCGCGGCGGTCAGCATCGTGCCGAGGCTCCATTGGCCATTTTGCGCGATCAGCCAGCAATAGCCGGCATAGGGGTTGAACAGCAGATATTCTTCCCAGCTTACCCAGCCGTCCGACCGTTGCAGCCAGCCGATCGCTTCCCATTCCACGCCGCGCAAAGTCCCTCGCGTGCCGAGCGGGATGGCGAGCGACGCCTGCACTTCATGATAGCGGGTAATGATCCGCGCATCGGGATTGGTCGCGTCGATCAGCGTGCCGCAATATTCGCAGGCGAGCGTGACCGTATAGCCGGCTGCGCGCATGGCGATCATCCCGCCGCAGGCCGGGCAGGACAAAGTGCGGACGCTGCTGTCGTCAGGCGACATGGGGGTGCAGGCTCCAGCCGGGCAACGCGCGCAGATTGCGCGGTTGGAGGGACGCCAGCGTTACATACTGACCGACATAGAGGGACGGGCCATGGGCGTCCTTCTGGAAGGAGGCGCAGCGTCCATCCCGGTTGCGGAAATCCACGCTCAGTGCTTCCCAGCCCGCCGGAGCGGTGAAGGGCAGTTCGCCTTCGCAGCCGATGCAACGGACGGTGCGGATATCGGCAACCTCATAGGCATGTCCGGCGATATTACCGCTCTCGCCCGGCTTGACCGGGGTGTCGTTCATCAGGCGGCGGATGACCTGCGCCAGCGATCCCGTCAATTCCACCTCGCGCAGCGCCATGAACTGACCCATCGCCTCGCCCAGCCAGGCATGGCTGCCATCGGCCAGCAGCATCAGCCATTCGTTCCACGCACCATCATCCCAGGCCCACCGGACACGACCGACAATCTGGAAGCCCTGATCGAAACAGCGCCCTTCCGTACCAATCTGAATCGGGCTGATGTCGAAGGGCAGCACGGCCGTTTCGCCCATCGCCTGTGCACTCTGGCTGGTGCGAACGACCAGGGTACGGCAATAGTCGCACACCCGGACGGGCAACGCCGGCGAACGGAAGGAGACTTCCGCACCGCAAGTGGGACAGGCGACGGACTGCATCGGGGATTTAGCGGATGCGACCCAGCAGTTCGGCCTTCTTGGCGTCGAACTCGGCCTGGGTCAGCGCTCCCATTTCGAGCAGCCTGTGCAATTTCTCGATGAGGGCGAAGGCATCCTCCGCCGGCGCAGCCGGCGCGCTGGTCGCGCCGCCCAATGCTCCCGCCATGGTCTGGCCGATGGCAAGACCCGCCGCAGCGCCCGCGCCGATGCCGGCGACGCCGCCCGACTGCGCCGCCGCTGTCTCGATCGCTTCGGCCGCCTGGAACTTGGCATAGCGGTCGAGGTCGCCCAGCACGCGCATGGAACTGGCCTTGTCGAGATGCTTCTGCACTTCTTCGGGCAGGGACAGGCTTTCGACGAAGAAGCTTTCGACCGACAGGCCCCATAGGGCGAAGGCTGGCGCGACGGCGCCCTTGAGCGCATCGGACAAGGCGCTCTGGCTGGCGGCAAGATCGAGGAAGGCGGTGCCACCGCCCGCGACACCGGTCGCCAGCGCCGTCTGGATCGCGGCGCGCAGTTGTGGCTCGATATCCGCCACATTCACCTCGCCCAGCGTCCCCATGATCCGCGAGGCGAAGGGCGCGACGTCCTTGATCCGGACACTATAGCTGCCAAAGGCGCGGACGCGAAGCGGTCCCAATTCGGGATCGCGCAGCGTCACCGGCTGCGCCGTGCCCCATTTGAGGCCGATCTGTTCCTTTTCGGAGAAGAAATAGACATCGGACTTGAAGGGCGACTTGAACCCCTTGTCCCAGTTCATGATCGCCGTCAGCAGCGGCAGGGTCGCGGTGTCGAGCGTGTAGAGGCCGGGACCGAACATGTCGGCGATCCGTCCTTCGTTGAAGAAGGCAGCGATCTGTCCTTCGCGCACCGTCAGCTGCGCCCCATTCTGGATTTCCCTGTCGGCTAGCGGCACGCGCCAGCCAAGCTGGCCGGGTTCTTCCACCCAGTCGATGACATCGACGAACTGCTTCGAAAGAAAATCCAATATGCCCATGGCGCTCCCCTGTGCCTGCTCTCAATGTAGAAGGGTGGCATCAGGGAACAAGCAAAATCCGCCGGATAGCTGTTCTGCTATGGCTCCCGCCGGGCCGATGGGTCCACCGGGCGCGCGACGAATCCGTGGAATGGCCGGGTGATGAGAAGATCAGTCCGATCTTCGATCAGCCAGCATTCTCCTGCTTCCCATTCTTGCCCATCCATCATCCCCTGCCCGCGCAACGGCACGAACCAGCACGGGCCGTTGTCCAGATGCACGGACTCCCCGGCCTGACCGGTCAGGCTTGCGAGCGAAAAGGGGGCATGCGGCTCATCGACCAGCAGAGACGCAGCATCGCCGGCAACCTGGATTTCCGGCCGCGCATAAGGCTCTGGCCGACTGACCGCCAGCCCATCGTCCAGATGCAATGCGCGCGGCCGTCCATAGTCGTACAGACGATAGGTCACATCATGGTTCTGCTGCACTTCGACCAGGGTGATGCCCCCGCCAATGGCATGAATCGTGCCTGCGGGGATATAATAGAAGCTACCGGGTCGGACAGGCTTCCAGTCCAGCATATCCTCGATCGCGCCATCGAGCGCCGCGGCGCGCAGGGTTTCGGCGTCGACCCTGTCTCGCATGCCGATACCCAGTTGCGCATCGCCTTGCGTATCAACCACATACCAGCATTCCGACTTGCCGCCAGCCAGGCCCTTCGCCTGCGCCTGCGCATCATCGGGGTGAACCTGAATCGAGAGCCGTTCGCTGGTGAAGAGATATTTGACCAGTAGCGGCTGCGCCAGGCTTTCCGGCCCGGTGAACCACACCTCACCGATGCGCTGGCCGGCGAGGGCGCCATAACAAGCGGGGATATCGGTCCGGCCCCAGGGCTTTTCCACCAAATGGGGCGTCAGACGATGGCAGGTCAAATGCGCGCTCCCTTCAAGGCGATGGCGGCCAACGCGATCGCGCCCGGCGGGCCGGCTTGCCCACCCAGTTCCGACCTGACGATATAGGGCGCAATATCAGGCAGCGCCATATAGCCGTTGAGGCTTTGCAGGAGTGCGGTGTCGATCCAGGGCAAGAGATAGGGTTGGCCGACGAGCACCCCGCCCTCATGGCGATACGCAGCGGGCCAGTGTCGCACAGCAGCGCATGAGCCATGCCCGCCAGCGCATCGACGCAATCGGGATGACAGGGACATGTGCTGACGAAATCGGCGCCGGCCCGGTTCAGTCCGGAACGATCATCATGTCGTAGACTGTGACCTTCTGCCAAAGTTCTTCGCACACTTTCACGAAAGCCTGATGGATCGGGTGATCCTGATAGATTTTCTGATCCTGCGCATTGTCGAAATACATGAGTTCCGACACGTCGTAGCTGGAATCCACGACGTCGCGTTTCTCGGTGCTGGCGGGCACGCCGATGTCTAGCCGACGGATGACGGGAATGTCGCGCAGCGTGCGCAATCCCGCGATCAGCCGGTCGCGATCGGCCTGCGATCCCGGCCGTTTCAGCCAGAAGAAGACATGATGGACCAACTGCGGCTGACTTGCCGCCTTTGCCGGCGTCAGCGCCATGCCCGCACCACCCAATACCACCACGGCTGCCCATTCCCTTCTGCTTGCCTTCATTGCCTCATTCCTCCGCTGGCACATGTCCCGGCGCCGGCGCCACGGATTGGCGCTCGACGATGACATGATCGAAAAGCTCGTCGGTGATGAGAGTCTGCTCCGGCCCCTTGCCGAGTGCGGCAATCAGGCACTGCGTCGCGCGAAAGGCCATGTCCTCGACGGGCTGGCGCACCACGGTCAGCGGCGGGAAGATGCGGGACGCCAATATGGTGTCGTCGAACCCCGTCACCGTCAGGTCGCGTGGCAGACGCAGCCCGATGTCATGGGCATGGGCGATGACGCCGGCGGCCAGATCGTCGCTGCTGCATATGATGGCCGTGGGCCGGCTCAGGTCGGATAGCAGGGACTGCGCGGCAGCGATGCCGGACATATAGTCGAAATCGCCATGCTGGACGACCAGCGCCGGCTCTTCAGACAGGCCATGTCGGGCGAGCGCCGCGCGAAAGCCGTCGAGGCGCGCGGCGACGACGCTGTAGGGATCAGGCCCGGCAATATAGGCAATATGACGATGGCCGTTGGCGATCACCCGTTCGGTGATGGCGAACATCGCCGCCCGATTGTCGATGCGGACGGTGGTGACGTCCGCCATCGCCATGCCGGTCGCGATCGTCGCCAGCGGGACGCCCAGCGACGCCAGCGCTGCCGAACCACTCAGCCGTTCGGCAAAGGGCGGGACGAGCAACAGCGCATCCGCTCCACTGCGTACCAGATCCTGCGCTATCCGTTCGGCGCCGACACGCGCGACATCTTCGCCGTCGCGCAGGATGAGTTGCAGCCCATGGGCATTGGTCGCGCGCAGCGAACCGACCAGCACCGCGTCCAGAAAGGGCGTGCGCCGGTCGTAGATCAGGCCCACGGTCGTCGCCCGTGACTTGGCCAGACGGCGGGCGGCGAGGTTGGGCACATAGCCCAATTCGGCGATCGCCCTCTGCACCGTCTCGATCGTCGCCGCGCCCGCGCGCCCGGCGCCGTTGATCACGTTGGACACGGTCATGGCGGACACGCCGGCCCGTTCCGCCACCGCGCGGATGGTCACCCCCCTTTGCCGTCGTCTCACCGTCACATCCATGTCCCCCTCGCCCCCCTGATAGCGCCTTGTCGACTGCGTCATAGTGGCGAAAGGGACGGGATGTCGTTCAGACCGTGCCGGCCTTCAGCCCCTTGACGGCATGATCCACGGCCCGCGCCGTCAACGCCATGAAGGTCAGCGACGGATTGACGCAGCTGATCGACGCCATCTGCGCGCCGTCCGTCACGAACAGGTTGGAGGCGTCATGCGCCTGGTTCCATTTGTTGAGTACCGACGCGCGCGGATCGTCGCCCATGCGCGCGCCGCCCATTTCGTGGATCGCGTCGCCGGGCACATGTTCCCGCACGCTGCTCTCGACATTTTTTAGGCCAGCGGCGCGCAGCATCTTCTCACCCTGCTCGCGGGCGTCGATCATCATCCGCTGTTCATTTTCGCGGAAGGTGACGTTGAACCGCATCAGCGGGACACCGAACCGGTCGGTCTTGCCCGGGTTCAGCGCGACATGATTATCCTCATAGGGCAGGCATTCCCCGAAGGCGCCCATCTGGAATTTCCAGCCGCCATAACGGCGCATGCCTTCCTTCATCGACGCGCCGAAGCCCACCGGCCTCGACGGTTCGCGATAGGCGGCACCCTGATAGCCATAGCCACGCTTGAAACCGACGTCGCCATCCTGGCCATTGTTACGGAAGCGCGGCACATAGACGCCGCCGGGACGGCGACCAAATTCGATGAATTCCTCCATGCCCGGAATGTCGCCCCTCACGCCGACACGGAAGATATGGTCCATGACATAGCGACCCAACGTACCGCTGGAATCGAAATGGCTGCGCGTGCCATCGGGCTGGCGGGAGTTCATCAGAATCTGCACCGACCCAAGGGTCGAGGCATTGAGGAACACCAGCTTTGCACTGACCGTTTCGGCCTGACCGGTCTTGGCATCGACGAAGCGCACGCCCGTCACCTTCTTCGTGGCGGGATCATATTCCAGATTGGTCACGACCGCATCGGACCGCAGCGTCAGCCGCCCGGTCGCCCGCGCCGCTGGCAAGGTGACCGCCTGCGTCGAGAAATAAGCGCCGAAGGAGCAGCCATTGCCACACTGATTGCGGACCTGACATCTGGTGCGGCCCTGTTCCGGCTTGTCCTCGGTCATGTTGGACAGACGGGCATGGATCAACTTGCGGCCGGGAAATTCGCTTTCCAGCCGCTGCTTCATCCATTTTTCCGCGATGTTCATCGGCATGGGCGGCTGGAACTGGCTGTCCGGCAGATAGGGGAGGTTTTCTCGCGATCCCGACACGCCGGCATATTTTTCGACATAATCATACCATGGGACGAGGTCGTCATAGGTGATCGGCCAGGCGCCGCCGATGCCATCGCGCTTGTTCGCCTCGAAATCGGCGGCGCTCCAGCGGAAGCTCCAGCGTCCCCAGATCAGCGACTTGCCGCCGACCGCGCCGGGACGAATCCAGTAGAATTTGCTGCCCTCGCCATAATCATAGGGGTTCAGGCGGTCGTTATTGTAGAAAGCCTGATTGCTGGGCTGCACATAACCATGCTTGGCGATGAAATAGTCGCTCTCGCGCAGGGCGTCGGGCATGATGTTGCGGGCCGGCACATCATAGGCGGGGCGACCATCATAGGTATAGCCCTCCCCATGTTCGACCATATGGCCGCGATCCAGCATCAGGACGCGCAGTCCCTTTTCCGTCAATTCCTTGGCGGCCCAGCCACCGCTGATGCCCGTACCGATGACGATCGCATCGAACCTGTCCGTCGAAGCCATGATGATCCTCTCCCAAGGATAGAGTGTTTAGAAGCGCAGGCCGCGCAGCGTCTGGAAGCTCTTGCTGATGTCCGGGATGTAGGGCGCCGGGCACTGGTCGTTTTCGACATAGAAATGCCGCACGCCAGCCAGGGCGTTCAGCTTGAACAGGCTGGCGAAGTCGATCGTGCCAGCGCCCACCGCCGTCATGCTGCGATCGGGGCGCATATCCTTCACATGATAGGCATAGATGCGACCGGCGAGACGCTTGATGAGCGCCTGCACATCCTCCCCGGCATGGACCGCCCAATAAAGATCCAGTTCGATCTTTACGAGTTCAGGATCGCAGGCCTTGACCAGCCGGTCGAACAGGCTGACGCCATCGGGCTTCACGGTGAATTCAAAGTCGTGATTATGATAGGCGAAGCCGAGGCCGGCCGCCTTCAGTTGCGCGCCGAAGCGGTTGATGTTGACCAGCGCCGCGTCCCAGGCCGCCGCTTCGCGATGTTTGTCCACCATATAGGGCAGGATGACCGTATCCGCGCCCAGCGTCTTCGCCATGGCGACGCTGGCATCGAACTTGTCCAGCAGCGCGTCATAGCCGATATGCAGCGACGGGCTGGTCAGGCCAAGGCGGTCCATCGTCTTGCGCAGCAGCTTGTGATCCATCGCGTCATAGCCGCCACCGCCAAATTCGACTTCGCGATAACCGATCTTCGCGACCTGCTCCAGCGTGGCCACCGGATCGGCTGAGAAGAGTTCCCGCACGGTGTAGAGTTGCAGGCCGACCTTGCGGATCTGCGCCGCCTGCGCGCCGCCGGCGATGAGATTCTGGCTGGCGAGCGCGGCGAGGCCACCCGCGCCCAGCAGGATGGAGCGACGGTTCATGATCATGCGGAATAGACCTTGTTGACCTGAGCATAGGGAAAGGCGCCATTATATTCGCCGGGTACGGGCAGATATTCGCGTTCCTGCGTCATGCCGATTTCCGACGTATAATAGCCGGTGATGACCAGTTGCCGGAACGCCTCGAAAAACCCGGCGCCGTTCGGGATCGCGTCGTTCATCGCCAGCGTCAACAGCGCATCCTGCTGCTCCGGCTTGGTATCGACGGCAGGTATTTTGTAATCCTGACGGCTGCGGGAATCGATTTCCGCAAGGCCGGACAGGATCGGTGCCTGATCCTCCGGCAGCGCCCAGTCGGCCAGCAGCTTTTCGATATAGGCCGGCACCCCTGCCGCGATAGCGCCGGGCGTATCGGTCGTGGGGATAATCCGTTCACTCAGCGCGGTCATCAACGCGCGCTGGTCCGGCGTAAAGACCTGGATGCTGGGTGCGCCCTCACGGATCACGCCGGCCGGGGCAAGGCCCGCGGCGCGGGCGAGCGGCGCGAAAACCTGCGCACCGAACATGGCCAGCACGCCGGCGAGCGCCTGTCTGCGATCCATCATTGTCCTGCCCCCTTTTCATCCTGAGCGATGGCATCCTGCGGCAACGGCCGGACCCATATGTTGCGGAACGACACTGGCGAGTCATGATCCTGAAGCTGGATCGGCGCCTTGTCGCCATGCGCCTGATAGTGCGCGATCTTGCGCCACGCGGTGGTGCCCAGCATCGCCTGATGATTTTGCACCAGCACGCCGTTCAGCAGTACGGTGACATAGGCGGGGCGCGTGACGCTGCCATCCGGCGCGAAGCTGGGACGTTCGAAGACGATGTCGTAGCTTTGCCATTCACCCGGCTTGCGCGACGGGTTCACCAGCGGCGGCTTCCACGCATAGACAGCGCCCACCGTGCCGTCGGCATAGGTCGGGTTCTGATAGCCGTCGAGGATCTGCACCTCATAGCGCTGCATGAACCAGATGCCGCTATTACCTCGGTCCTGCGAACTTTTGGTTGGTGGATTGGGCGAGCGGAACTCCAGATGCAGCTGGACGTCGCCAAATTCCTGCTTGGAAATGAGGGCATTTTCGCCGCCGCTTTCCGCGCGGGACGGGATCGTCATTACACCCTTCTCCACCGTCCAGGGCTTGCGTTCGCTGCGCCAGGCGTCGAGCGATGTGCCGTCGAACAGAATGACCGCGTCGGACGGTGCGCCGCCCGGCTCAGCCGCCGGCGTGACGACCGTGGGTGCCGGCCGGTCGGGATCATGGACATGCCAGCTACCGCCCGGCAGGATCGGCGTGTCCTTGAAACCCGGCTTTCCGGGATTGTCCTGCGCATGGACCAGTGTGCCTGCCATCAGGCCGACCGCCATTGCCATGCCGATAGGAATGCGTTTCATCCTCTCGCCTCCTCCTGTCTTATGTCTTGTCGATGGTGCGATAGGCGGCGATCAGGCGATCCTCGCCCTCACGGCCCGCTACCGAGTTGCCATGCTCCATGCCGATCACGCCGCCATAGTTGCGCGCACGCAGCCAGCGGACGATATTGGCATAGTTGATCTCGCCGGTGCCCGGCTCCTTGCGGCCCGGATTGTCGCCGAACTGGATATAGCCGATCTCCGCCCAGCAAGCGTCGAGCGTCGGGATCAGGTTCCCCGACTGGATCTGCTCATGATAGAGGTCCGCCAGAATTTTGACGCCGGGACTGTTCGCGCCCCGCGCCACGGCATAGCCCTGCGCGATCGACTGCATGTAGACGCCCGGATGGTTGGTCCGCGTATTGAGCGGCTCCATCACGAGCGTCAGGCCGTGGGGCGCGACGATATCGCCCGCGCGGCGCAAGCAGTCGATGATGCGGCCGGTCTGGATATCGACGGGCACCTTGCGATCCATGAAGCCGGTGACGACGGTGGCATGTTTGGCGTTGAGGCGCTTGGCGACCTCCACCGAAGAGCGGATATCGGCCAGGAAGGCTTCACGTTCGGCATCGTCGTTCGCGCCGAGCAGCGGGCGAAAATCGGCCCATTTGGGCATGGAAGCGACGAAGACCCCCATGGTCATGCCGCGCCGGGCAAGGGCGCGGGCCATCGCTTCCTGCTGCTCGACCGGGCGACTACGCGCTTCATTATCCTCCCAGGCGGTAAAGCCCTGATCGGCGGCATAGGCGATCTGTTCGAGCAGGCCGCCCCGGCTGGTGAAGCTGCCTTCATGCGGAGCGTAGCCGAGCGAGAAACGGGCGGCATTGGAGCCGGTCTTCCCGGCTCCTGCGGCGAAAGCCGGGGCAGCGGCAGCCGCGATGCTGGCGCCGATCATCGTGCGACGGGAGATGGTCATGCGCCGATATCCCGGCGACCGGCCCGTCGTTCGGCGAGCCAGATGCCGCCGAAGACGACCAGCAGCGTGATCGGCACGAAGGTCAGGCGCGCGAAGGATTGGGATGCGGCGGCATCTTCCACGGCGCGGAGCGCTTCGCCGGTCAGGCGGGTGAAGGCTTCGGGGCCGCCGGCAATCTCGACCTTCGCGCGGTCGAACATCTCTCCCAGTTGCGGCAGGACGAAGAAGCTGGCGAGCGCGCCCGCCGATCCGACAAGGCCAAGTGCCCAGCTGTCGCCGCGCGGATAGCGTTCCGCGACCGACGCCAGCATGGTGGGCCACATGGCGCAGACACCCAGCCCCCAGACCGTCGATGCGAGGATGGCGGAGACCGGCGATTGCGCCTGCGACAGCAGGAACAGGCCGATGGCCGCGAGCAGGCTGGACACCCAGAGCAGGCCGGGGTTGGAGAGGCGACCGGCAATCCTTCCCGCAAAATGGCGGAAGACGAACATCAGCGCACTGACATAGACGAGCAGCAGGATGCCGCGCATGCCGACGCGATTGCTGAGCGCGACGTCGATCCACTGGCCCGGCGCCAGTTCGGACGAGGCGGTCAGGAACATCGCGCCGAACCAGATGAAGAAGCTGGGGCGGCGGAACACTTCCAGCATCATGTCCTTCATCGCGCGGCTGCCTGCTGTCGCGGGTGGCGCGGGGAAGGTCGTGGTGGCGGCGATCAGGACGACGCCGATGGCAGGGAAATAGGCCAGCGCCATGATCGCCTGCCACGGCAGCACGGAGGCAAGGAACACGCCTGCAAGGCCGCCGACGATCAGGCCGCCGGGATACCAGGCGTGGAGGACGTTCAGGCGATGGGTCGTGTCGTCCGGATAGAGGCGCGCGGTCAGCGGATTGATCGACGCTTCGGCAAAGCCCCAGCCGATACCGGACAGGAGCATACCCAGCCAGACCAGATGATAGATGCCCATGCCGCTGGCGAAGGCGCCCGCGCCCACGATCAGCGTCGTGCCGATCAGGAAAGCGATGCCGCAGCCGATCAGGACGCGGCGGATGCCGAGCGTATCGAGAAAGGCGCTGACGACGAAGACGGTGATCGAAAAGCCCAGAAAGGCGGAGCCGAGCGCTGCCCCGATCATTTCACCGGCCGCGATCGGCGCGATCGGGTCGATCCATTCCGCCTTCAGGCTGCTGGCGATCGCCGCGCGCAGCGCCGCGCTCATCGACGCGGTGAAGAGCGCCAATACGCTCAGCCAAAATAGCCTTTGCCGGTTTACGCCCGTCATGCCCGTTCCTCTACCCTGTGCCCCATATGATGCTTGTTATCGGGGCCTTGATCCGCGTCGCTGTCAGGCCAGTCCCAGCCAGCGCCGATTATTGGCGGGGTCGCCACCACCGGCAAAATCGTCAAATGCCCGTTCCGGCCGGCGGATCATGTGCGCCTCGATAAAGGGGGCGCCTTCGCGCGCGCCATCTTCGGGATGTTTCAGGCAACATTCCCATTCCAGCACGGCCCAGCCGTCATAGCCATATTGGGTCAGACGCGAGAAGATGCCGGTAAAGTCCACCTGCCCGTCACCCAGCGAGCGGAACCGACCGGGGCGATCGACCCAGTCGGCATAGCCGCCATAGACGCCGGCCTTGCCGGTCGGGTTGAACTCCGCATCCTTCACATGGAACATCCTGATGCGATCATGATAGATGTCGATGAACTGGAGATAGTCCATCGCCTGCAACACGAAATGGCTGGGATCGTAGAGGATGTTGGCGCGGCTGTGGCCGCCGACCGCGTCCAGGAACCGCTCGAACGTCAGGCCGTCATGCAGATCCTCGCCCGGATGCAATTCATAGCAGAGGTCCACGCCCTCTTCCTCGAACGCATCCAGTATCGGCAGCCAGCGCCGGCCCAGTTCCGTGAAGGCCTCTTCGACCAGACCCGCAGGCCGCTGGGGCCAGGGATAGATGAAGGGCCAGGCGAAGGCGCCGGAGAAGGTGGCATGCGCCTTCAGCCCCAGTCGACGACTCGCTTTGGCGGCAAGCTTGAGCTGATCGACCGCCCAGGCCTGCCGCTCGGCCGGCTTGCCGCGCAATTCAGGCGGCGCGAAATTGTCGAAGGCCGCGTCATAGGCGGAGTGAACCGCAACGAGTTGCCCCTGCAAATGGGTCGACAGTTCGGAAATCTCGACGCCTGCCTCGCGGCAACGCCCGGCCAGTTCGTCGCAATAACCCTGGCTTTCCGCCGCCAGCGCCAGATCCATGCAGCGCGGATCGTTGCTGGGCACCTGAATGCCCTTGTAACCCGCCGCCGCCATCCAGCGCGCGGCATTGTCCAGCGTATCGAATGGTGCCACGTCGCCCATGAACTGGGCAAGGAAGATCGCGG
This sequence comes from Sphingobium sp. Leaf26, assembly GCF_001421665.1. Classification (GTDB taxonomy): domain Bacteria; phylum Pseudomonadota; class Alphaproteobacteria; order Sphingomonadales; family Sphingomonadaceae; genus Sphingobium. Next base: position 47,404 of record NZ_LMKV01000032.1, on the reverse strand, counting down.
GGCCACGCATGCCGTTGCCCTGCGTCATTTCAGGCTCTTCAAATAGGTGATGATGGCGGCCCGCTTGGCCGGATCGGGCGTGCCGATCGGCATCCGGGTGCCGGGCACCTTCTTCATCGGTGCGGCCAGGAATGCGTCCAGGGTCTGATCGTCCCAGCGCAGCTTCGATCCCTTGAGAGCGGCGGAGTAAGTGAAACCGGGCAGCGATGCCGCCGGTCGACCGACGACCCCGTTCAGGTTGGGGCCAAGGCCGCTTTTCCCGTCCTTCTGGACATTATGGCACGCACGGCAGGCGCCAAAGGCCGGCGGCGGCGTCTGCGCAATGGCAGACGTGGCGATCACCGTCGCGATGCCCGCGATCAGGATCAGATTGAGGTTCGCTACCCTGCGCATCCTCGACTCTCCATCTTGTTTATTCTTGCTATTCATTTACCGGTAAATCATGAGAGATCAAGAACAAGAATGATTGCGCTACCTTAAAACGGGTCAGAAGGAGGAGAGAGATGACGGCACGAGCTTTGCGCCTGGCCATGGCGGGCGGCGGCGAAGGCGCCTTCATCGGCGCCATCCATCGCGCGGCCGCCGCACTGGACGGCGACTGGCAACTGGTAGCGGGCGCCTTCAGCAGCGATCCCGAACGCAACCAGCGATCCGGCACGACGCTGGGCATTGCGCCGTCGCGGATCTATGATTCGCTCGATGCGCTACTGACGGCGGAGGCGGCGCTCCCCGCCGATCAGCGCGTGGATGCCATTGCCGTCGTGACCCCCAATCATCTGCATGCCCCGATGGCGATCGCCGCGCTGGACGCAGGCTTCCATGTCTTCTGCGAAAAGCCGATGGCCCTCAGCCTGGCGGAGGCCCGGCAGATTGCGCGGGCGGCGGAGCGATCCGGCCGCCAGTTCGGCCTCGCCTTCACCTATAGCGGCTACCCGCTGGTGGAAGAGGCGCGGGTGCGGGTGGCGCGCGGCGATTTCGGCAATATCCGTCTGGTCCATGTCGAATATTCACAAGGCTGGCTGAGCCAGCCGATCGACCGGGACGGCAACAAGCAGGCCGAATGGCGCACCGACCCTGCGCGCGCGGGGCTGGGCGGCTGCCTTGGCGATATCGGCACCCATGCCTTTCACCTCGCCGAACATGTGTCGGGATTGCAGGTGCGGGAACTGTGCGCGGACCTCACCACCCATGTCGAAGGTCGCCGGTTGGACGATGATGTCGGCATCCTGCTGCGTCTGGAGCATGGCGCGCGCGGCACGCTCAAGGCCAGCCAGATCGCCGCGGGGGATGAGAACGGGCTGAAACTGCGCATCCATGGCGAAAAGGGCGGCCTGGAATGGTCGCAGATGGAGCCGAACACATTGACCCTGCGCTGGCTGGACCGGCCGACGGAACTGGTGCGGGCCGGCGGGCCGGGACTGGCGCCGTCCACCCTGCCGCGCCTGCGCACGCCGGCGGGCCATCCCGAAGGCTATATCGAGGCCTTCGCCAACCTCTACCGCATCTTCGCGACCCGCATCCGATCGGGTGCAAGCGATGCGACGGATGGCTTCCCGTCGATCGAGGCGGGGTTGCGGACCATGGATTTCGTCGAAACCGTAATCGCCAATGCCGCGTCCGACAATAAGTGGAGCGCGATCACATCGGCCTGAGAATCGGTGACAGGGCGCCCGCCGGATAAGGCGGGCGGCCCGTTTCATCGCCATAAGTGAACAGCGAGTTGGACAGTTCATTGCGACGTTTTACGGGCTGAACGCCGGCTGGCGGGATCGTCCACTCTGTCATCCGCCCCACAAGGCTGGGCCGCAATGGACCAAACCATTGTTATAGACCAAAGCGGGCGTCCGATCCTGCGCAAGGAAGAGCGGACCGTCGAGATCGACCAGATCGCAGACCTGCCCCAGCAGGAAGGCAGGCGCCATGGCGAGGCTGCTGCCGACCATGCAGCCGACCATCACGCCAAGCCCCGCCTGACGCGCGGCGTCGGCGATCATCAGCCCCTCGGTCAGGCCGCCACATTTGTCGAGCTTGATGTTGAAGACGTCGAAGCGCCCCGTCAGCCCGGCGACATCGTCCAGCGTCAGGGCGCTTTCGTCCGCAGCCAGCGGAATGGGGCAGTCCAACCCCTCCAGCGAGGCCTCCTGCCCACGCGGCAACGGCTGTTCGATCAGGGATATTTTCGCATCGACCATTGCCGCGCATAAGCTGTCCAACTCGTTGATCGCGAACCCCTGATTGGCATCGACGCCCAACCAGACGTCGGGTCGCGCGGCACGGATCGCCATGACGCGGGCAATGTCGAGATGAAGGTCGCCGGTCAGCTTGACCTTGATCGACCGGGCCTTTGCGTAGGCTTGTGCCTTGGCCGCCATGCGTGCCGGATCGTCCGCGCCGATGGTGAAGGTGGTGCGCAGCGGGCTGGGTGCAGGAAGGCCCGCCAAGTGCCAGACGGGCCGTCCCGTCCGCTGCGCCTCCATATCCCAGAGCGCTGCGTCGACCGCATTGCGCGCCCCGCCGGGCGGCAGGATGGTGCGCAGGTCCATGCGCGAGGGATGCGCCTCGATCGCCGGGCGCACCAGATCGAGCATCGCCAGCATCTGCGGGATATCGTCGCCCATATAATAGACGCCGGCGGCCTCTCCCCGGCCGCGATGATCGCCATCGTCCAGGGTGACGACGATAACGTCCGCACTGTCGATCGCGCGGCCGGATATGCGGAAGGTGTCGGCCAGCGCAAGCGTTTCGACCGTGACGGCAAGCGTGAGGCGCTCCATGGAAAGCTCCAAAATCTGGGCATGAAAAGAGCCGTCCGGCCCCGCGGGGTCGCGGAGCCGGTTCGGACAGGGCGGTCATGGATGGGTCAGGAAAGGATCAGTCGCTGACGGCGCGGACGACATCCCCTCCCTTCATCACGAAGGCCATGGTTTCGAGCGCGCGGATATCGGTCAGCGGATCGCCCTTCACCGCTACGATGTCCGCCGCCTTGCCGGGAATGATCGAGCCGACCTCCTTGTCCAGCCCGACATGGGTTGCGGCCCACACAGTCGCGGCGCGGATCGCGTCGATCGGCGGCAGGCCTGCCTGCACCATCAGCGCAAATTCGCGGGCATTGTCACCATGGGCGGAAACGCCGGAGTCGGTGCCGAACGCCATGTTGATCCCGGCGGCGCGGGCGCGGCGCACGGCGTCGATCATGAGCGGGCCGACGATCCGCGCCTTTGCCCGAACGTTCGGAGGCATCCATTCGGCCGTTTCCGCCTGCCGCGTGACCGTGTCGCCGGCCAGCAGGGTCGGCACGAGATAGCTGCCCTTCGCCTTGAACAGGCGGATGGATTCGGCATCGAGATAGGTGCCATGTTCGACCGAATCCACGCCGGCGCGCAGGGCGGCATTGACGCCATCCGTGCCATGGGCGTGGGCCGCGACCTTGCGTCCCAGCCTGTGCGCCGTCTCGACGATGGAGAGGAGTTCGGCGTCGCTCATCTGCTGGCCAAGGCCCGCCGCCGTGTCCGACATGACGCCGCCGGTCGAGGCGGTCTTGATGACATCCGCGCCCTGCTGCACTGCCTGCCGCACCGCGCGGGCGCAATCGTCCGCACCCGAACAGAGGGTCGTCGGGCGGAACAGGTCCAGTATTTCCTGCCGATAGCCATGCACGTCGCCATGGCCGCCATGCGCGGCGACGATGCCGGCGGCCAGGATGCGCGGGCCGACGACCTTCTTCTGCGCGATCGCGTCGCGCAGCGCGTTGATCGCTTCGGGGTCGGAGCCGAGATCGGCAACGGTGGTGAAGCCCGCGCGCACGGTGCGCTTGGCATAGACGATGCCGTCGAACGCCTGCGCCGTGGTCGACTTGGTCACGCCGTCCAGCCGGCTGTCGGGACCGGATTGGGAGGTGATATGAACATGGCTGTCGATGAAGCCGGGCAGGACGAAGCCGTCGCGCAGGTCGATCACCTGCCCTTCACCGACGAAGCCATCGCGTATCTCCACGATCCTGCCACCTTCGACCACGATCGTCTTGGTGCTATCGACGCGGCCGCTCGTCGGGTCGGCCAGCAACCGGCCAGCCTGGATATAGATACGCTGCGCCGACGCCTTGTCCTGCGCCAGCGCCGGCGCGACCAACATGCTGGTCGCCAGCACCGTCCATAAAATCCGCTTCATCCTATCCTCCCTGTTCCGTTGGCGTCTCAACCGCCGCAACCGTGGCGCAGCACGGCCCCGGCTTTCGCGCCGCTATGCCTGCCATCCTCGATCGTCACGACACCGTTCACAAGCACCGTGTCGATGCCGGTCGGCGCTGCCGTCGGCTTGTCCCAACTGGCGACATCGTCCAGCCGGTCGAGATCGAAGATGACGATGTCCGCGCGCATGCCGTCGCGGATCAGGCCGCGATCGGTCAGGCCCATGCGCTGGGCCGGCCAGCCGGTCATCTTGCGCACCGCATCTTCCAGCGACAGCACCGGACGGCGCTTCACATATTCGGCGATGATACGCGGAAAAGTGCCATAGGCGCGCGGGTGCGGCAGGCCGAGCGCATCCATCTGGCCGAACGTCTCCGACGCGGCGGCATCGCTGCCGATGCTGACCCATGGCTGGTGCAGGGCGGTTTCGATGTCGCCTTCGGTCATCATGAAATAGAGAGCGACGGACCGGTTGGGCAACCCCTCCAGCAGGATGTCCCATGCCACATCGGCCGGATCGCGCTTCAGTGCGGCGCCGATCTTTTCCAGGCTCTGGCCATGATAGGGCGCATATTTCTGGCTGAACCCATTGGCGAGGATGACATTGCCAAAGCCGCCCGACGCCTGCACCAGATTGGACCAGCCGGGCATCGAACCGGCCGCGACGTCCTTCTTCATCCGTTCCCGCAGCTTGGGGTCTTTCAGCCGCTCGATCCCCTTCTGCACACCATCGGCCCAGACCCAGCTCGGCGCAATGATCTCCAGACCGGTGCCGCCGGCGGTATAGGGATAGAGGTCCGCCGCGACATCGACACCCCGCGCCCGCGCCGCGTTCACGGCCGCGATCGCTTCAGGCATCAGCTTGCCCCAACCTGGTGCGAAGGCGGCCTTGAGGTGGAAGATTTCAACCTTCGCGCCCGATGTTTCGCCGATCTCGATCGCTTCGTTGACGGCCTTCACCAGGTCGCCGCTCTCGTCGCGCATATGGGTGGCGTAGAAGCCGCCGCATTGGGCCGACACCTTTGCCATCGCGATGAGGTCGGCGGTGGTCGAGAAGCTGCTTGGCGGATAGATGAGCGCGCTGGTCACACCGAACGCGCCTGCCTCCATGGCGGTGCGCACTTCCTTGCGCATGACGTCCATTTGCGTCGGCGTCGGGTTGCCTGCGCCATCGCCCATCACCTTCATTCGCGCCTGGGTGGTGGAATAATAGCTGCCGAAATTGACGGAAATGCCCTGCTTCTCAAGCTGGGCGAAATAGGAGGGGATTTGCGCCGCCTCGACCGGCGTCCCGCCTTCACCCGCGATGACGGTGGTGACGCCCATGCGCAGCTTGTTCTCCGCCGCGCCATTCTTCAACAGCACACCGCCCGACTGGTCCATCATGTCGATGAAACCGGGGGAGACATAGCGCCCCTTGGCGTCGATTTCCTTCGCGCCATGGCCACTCACCTGCCCCACCTGCACGACGCGCCCGTCCTTGATCGCGACATCGCCGCGGACCCACGGGTTGCCCGCGCCATCCAGCACCCGGCCGCCCCGGATGACGACATCATAATCGGCCGCCGGCGCATTGGCGAGGAGCAACGACATCGGCAAAAGCGACATGACGCTACAAAGCAAGGCACGCTTCATCTTCATTTCTCCCCTATGTGGCTATCCGATCGATCGCCGCGATCACGATATCGGGCCAGTCGATCTGGATATGATGGCCGGAATCCGGCACGATCTGCTGGCTACCCTGGCTCGACATGGCGGCCGGCATAGACGCGGCTATAGGGTCCGCCGATGCCGTCATGCGAGGCAGCGATCGATCAGCCGGTCGAAGGCGGCACCGCCCCGGATCGGATCGGCAACCGGCATACCCAGCCGCTGGCTTTCCGCCTGCATCAGGGCATGGGCCTGTGTTTCGCCCAGATGCGCGGTGTTGAAGGACAAGCCGGCACAGCGAATGGCGGCATTGGTCCGCGCGCCGATGCGCAGGTTGAGGTCGATCACTTCCTCCACGCTCGGCAGGGCATAGCCGGGCGTGCCCAGCATTTCCGTGCGGCCGGGATGGTGGCAGACGATGATGCAGTCGGGCTGGCTGCCGTGGAGCAGGCCCATCGAAACGGCGGCATAGGCAGGGTGGAAGAGCGACCCCTGCCCCTCGATCACATCCCAATGGTCGGGCGCGGCATCCGGGCTGAGCATTTCAGCCGCGCCCGCCTCGAAATCGGAGACGACCGCGTCCATCGGCACGCCGCCGCCCGCGATCATGATGCCGGTCTGGCCGGTGGCGCGGAAGTCGGTGGCGATGCCTCGGCCAGCAAAGGCGCGCGCGACGGCAAGGGCGGTATATTTCTTGCCCAGCGCGCAGTCGGTTCCCACGGTCAGCAACCGCTTGCCGCTGCGCTTGCGCCCGGTGCCGACCGGGATGTTGCGTGGCGGATGGCGCACGTCGATCAACCGGCGACCGAGCCGCTCCGCCGTTTCCGCCAGAAGCGGGGATTCCGTCAGGCGCATATGCAGGCCGCTGACGATATCCAGCCCGGCTTCCAGCGCCTCGACCAATGCGGGCAGCCAATTGTCTGCCAGCACGCCACCGCTGTTGGCGACGCCGATCAGCAGCGAGCGGGCGCCGGCCCGATACGCCTGCGCCGGGGTCAAGGCGGGCAGCCCGGTGCTGACGGTCGCGCCCGGCAGTGCATATTCGCCGGCGCATTTGTCCGCCGCCCAGTCGCGCAGGCCAAAGGCCGTCTTGGCAAATCCCGCCTCCACCGTGTCACCCAGGAACAGCAGATAGGGTTGGGGCAGCGATTGGAGGAGCGCTTGCGCGCCGGACGCATGATCTGTTGTCTGAAGAAGCACCTGTCTCACCTGTCAGTGGAGGCGGGCATGGTGGCCGCCTGTATGGCGAATCCCGTCTCATGTCCTGCACCGTTGATGTGACTCATAATATTCTCCATAGGGAGAATATCAAGCTATTAATTCTCTAATCAGAAATTCAATCCCGCCCGATCAAGAGAAAGTCCACTGCGACCTACAGCAGCAATATGGCACTTGCCACCAACACAAGACTCCGGATCTTCGCAAAACGCATGCCGGGCCGCCGCCAGATCAGCCCTGCGTGGCAGAGCGTGGCGCCCGGCAGGCCCGGCAGGATCATCGACGCGACCATCATCCTTGTAGTCGAATGGAAAATAGCGGTCGGCGAAAGCGTCGAACACATGGCTGCGGATCGCGCCGGACAGTGTGTCCGTGGCGGCCGCGTTCATCGACATGCAGAGGCCGACCTTCTCGCCCGGCAGCAGCCAAAGCTGACCATGGAAGGTCAACATGTCGCCGGCATGGGACAGCACGCGCCGGCCATTGATATTCTGCTCATAAAAGCCGAGCGCCATGCCGTTGAGGGCAGGGATCGACTTCAGGATCGGATCGTACACCCGATGCGCCGAACTCGTCGAACGATCGGGCGCCGACATCCGGGATCATCGGGGTCAACTGCTTGTTCAGCAGGTCGGCGGAGGGATAGCTATAATCAGGGCCACCATACGGATGGCCGGCCCCTCCCCCGCCAGGGTGAGGCCATGGGGCGAGGCGGAATTCTCGCAGATGCGCGCCGCGATATTGTCGACACCGGGCCGGGAGGGCCAACTGCCATCCATTTCCGCTTATGTTCGTCCTCGCACCCAACAGGTGGGCGCGTTTTCTGGATTGGTATAGATTTTCCATCCCGTCCTGGGCCTGAAAACAGGACCATTCTCCCGCCAGTCGCCCGGCAACGCAAATTTTCCTATCAGGACATATTTTCGATGGTCGAACGGAGCGCTGTCGGGCAAAGCGCGTTCGACCAATGCCACGATCAGGCGAACAATGCGGAACAGGGCGCGGAACAGGGCAACGCATTGCGTATTCCGGCACGGCAATGCTAGATTATATCGGGTTTTCCGAACAGGACATCATGGTCCGTTCGCGCAGGGTAATATAGGAGCGAGTTGAATGGCAGGCGGTCGACGGACCCTGGGCGCGGTGATCACGGACCTGCGCACCCGCAATGGCTGGACGCTGAAGGAAATGAGCCAGCGGTGCGGCATACCGGTGTCCACCCTGTCGAAGGTGGAGCATGACCGGCTGTCGCTGACCTATGACAAGCTGCTGCAACTCAGCGAGCGGCTGAACATCAGCATTGCCGACCTGTTCGTAGAGGCCGATACCGCCCAGCCCACGGCGATCATGGGCCGGCGCAGCGTCGGGACGATCGACAATGCCGTGCGCGTCGACACATCCAATTATGAATATTATTATCTCTGCACCGAATTGCGGCAGAAGCGGATGGTGCCTGTCGTCACCCGCATCCATGCCCAGACGATCGAGGAATTCGGCCAGCTCGTCCGCCATTCGGGCGAAGAGTTCATCTATGTCGTGGAAGGCGCGATCATCGTCCACACGGAATTTTACGACCCGATCGAGCTGAAGGCCGGGGAATCCATCTATATCGATTCAGGCATGGGGCATGCCTATGTCTGCGCGCCGGGCTTCAAGGAAACACTGACCATCGGCGTCATGTCGAGCGCGGAAGAGGATCTGTCGAACCTGATGCACGACGCCCATCATCATGTGACCCGGAGCGAGGCCAGGAAGCGCGCGCCGCGCAAGGGCTGAAGTCGCGCCTCACGGCTTGACCGGCGTGAACAACAGATCCTGATAGTCATAGCTGAAGTCGGCAATGGGTGAGGCCGGCTTCATCGTCACCCGCTCCACTTTGCCGTCCGCATCCAGGCCAAAGCTGACATAGGCCGGCTCGATCGTCTTGTCGTCGAAACGAGTCAGGAAGCTGTCATATTGGAAATGGGCCAGCCGCCCGCCCATGCGCGGCGTAGAGCGGAAGTCGATGGTCAGCCCCTGTCCGTCCTGCCCAATCACGATGTCGCCATACCAGGGATCGCGATAGGTGCCGGCATAACGGGCGAGCGGCAGAGAGGGCGCGGATTGCACCGGAACGGCCGCCTTCGCCTTATAGGCAGCAAGGCCTTCCGCAATCTTCTTCGCCTTGAAAGCGCGGAATGTCGCTGGCCAGTCCTGCGCCGGCAGGCCAAGATAATGGTCGAGCAGATCGTAGACCAGTCCTTGCACCAGTTCGCCATCCTCGCTGTTGATTTCGATCGCAAATCCGACGTCCTGCTCCGGCATCAACACGACCATCGTCTGAAAACCGAAGACCGCGCCGCCATGCTGGAGGATCTTCGCCCCCCGATAGTCCTGTATTTGCCAGCCCAGCGCATAGCTCATGAATTTGGGCTGGGTCAGCGCCAGTTCGGGCGGTCTGGGCGCGATCGGCATCAGCGTGGCGGGGCGCCACATCTGCTCCGCCTGCGTCGCGCTGTAGAGCTGGCCACCGTCCGGCAGCTTGCCCTTGGCCAGTTGCAGCGCCAGCCACTTGCCCATGTCGACCGGGCTGACCGCCAGCCCGCCCGCTGGCGCGGCGTTGCGAGCCAGACTATCCCGCTCATCCAGCACTTCCTGATCTCCTGCGCCGCGCAGACCCCCATTCATGCGGGCATGGGGCTGGGCACGGTCGGGACTGGCAAAGCGATCGGGATCGTCACTGACCGAATCCGTCATGCCGGCGACCTTGAAGACATGGTTCTTCACATAGGCTTCCCACGTCTGACCGGTGACGGTCTCGATCAACCGGCCCGCGACCATGTAGAGGATATTGTCATAGGCATAACCGCTGCGGAAGCTGGCTGCGGGCTTGATATAGCGCAGGCGGCGCACCGCCTCCGCTCGCGACAGGTTGCTGCGCGGCACGAACAGCAGGTCGCCCGCCCCAAGCCCCAGGCCGGAGCGGTGGACCAGCAGGTCGCGGATGGTCATTTCGCGTGTCACCCAGCTATCCCACATCTGAAAACCGGGCAGATGGTCGATCACCCTGTCGTCCCAGCCAATCCTGCCCTGATCCACCAGGGTTGCCAGTGCCGCCGCCGTCACGGCCTTGCCGGTCGATCCGGTCGCGAAGAGCGTGTGCGGCGTCACAGGATCATTCGATCCCAGTCGCTTGACGCCATAGCCTTTGGCCAGAACAGTCTGGCCCCGCTCCACGATGACGACACCGACGCCGGGCACGCCGACCGCTTTGCGCAATGCCTCGACACGGGCGTCGAAATCGACCGGCGGCGCCGCATGGACGGGCGTGGACGCGAGAGCGAGGGCAATCGACAGGCGTTTCATGCGGCCTCCGCTTGGTGTGTGGACCGCCGCCTTGCCAACCGGACAAGACCGATCGTCAGCAGCGGCAGGACATAGATGGTGAGGAAAATATAGGCCAGCGCACGATAACCGGTAGCGATCAGGGCCACCAGACCCACCCGGTCGGCGACCAGCATGCAGCCCGTCAGGATGAACAGCGCGATGCCAAGGCGGGCCGGATTGCCCAACACCGCACCGCGCCGGATATGCCATGCGCTGGCAATGCGTTCATTGACGGCGTGGACCGCACCGGTGCCGCTTTCCAGCAAGGCTGCGAAAATCATCACCTGGAAGAGAAGATGGAAGGCCGGGCTGCCAAGCTGGCCGAGCAGAAAATCGGATGGCAGCACTTCCTGCGCGATGCCGGGATAGAAGGCGATCATGCAGACGAAGAAGGCTATGGCCGGCGCCATGGCGAGCGGCCCTGCGATCAGACCTGCCACGACGGCATCCCGATCCGACGTCATATGCCGCAGAACCGGCAATATCACGACGGCGCCGATGATATTGTACCCTGCATAGGTGAGGCCGCCCAGCGCCCAGCCATCCGTCGCGGCGGGCACCGCAAAGCCCTGCCCGATCCGGTCGCCGAAACCGGCCAGTGCCAGGATCAGGAACAGCGCATAGACGCCATAGAGCAGAAAGGAGACCCATTTGAATAATATTTCGACCGAGGCATTGCCGAAGGTCGCGAACAGGCCAATGCCCGCCATCAGCGCCAACGTACCCACGATCGGAGCCGCGCCAAATGCCGCCTGCGCTATGGCGCCGGCGGCCGCACCGAACACGGCGAGGATCAGGATGATGAAGAGGAGATAGCCGATTTCGAAGATGAACCAGGCGCGGCCCAGCAGCGCCTCGAAGAAGCTGCGATAGTCGCGCGCGCCGACCATGCGGGCGAAGAGGAAGGTGATAGCGGCGACAATGCTCCAGATCAGCATCGCCAGGATCATGCCGGCAAGCCCGCCCCAGGGGCCGCTCGGCAAGAAGAATTCCGCCAGTTCGCGCCCGGTAGCATAGCCGCCGCCGATGATGACCGCCTTCAGCGCGAAGCCGGGCAACAGGAAACGCTGGAACCAGCTTGCCCCCTTTTCTCTCCCCGCGCCACTCATGCGAGGCAGGCGTCCAGCAACCGGTCGAAGGCCGGACCGCGGCGGATCGGATCGGCGACCGGATAGCCGAGTTCCGCTGACAGGCGATCTATCTCCGCCGCAGCGCCCACGGCATCGAGCGACGCTGTATTGAGGCTGATACCCGCGCAGCGAATGGCCGGATTGGTGAGGCGCCCCATGGCGATGGTCTGTTCGATCACCTGCGCGATGGAGGGCAGGCTGTAGCCGCTGACGCCCAATATTTCCGTGCGACCCACTTCATGGCAGACCACGAAGACATCCGGCTGGCTGCCGTGCAACAGGCCCAGCGATACTGTGGCATAAGCGGGATGGAACAGAGATCCCTGCCCCTCGATCACGTCCCAATGCTCCTTTGGAGCATCGGGACTCAATATCTCGGCCGCACCGGCAAGGAAATCGGATACCACCGAGTCCATCGGCATGCCCGATCCCGCGATCATGATACCGGTCTGGCCACTGGCCCGGAAATCGGCATCGACGCCGCGCGCCCTGAGGCCATCGGCAATGGCAAGGGCGGTATATTTCTTGCCCAGCGCGCAGTCGGTACCCACGGTCAGCAGCCGCTTGCCGCTGCGCTTGCGCCCGGTCGCGATCGGGATGCCGCGCGGGGGCATGCGTATGTCGATCAGCTTGCGCCCCTGCTGCGCCGCGACATGGGCAAGGCGCGGAAAGCTGGCCAGCTTGGCGTGCATGCCGCTGACCAGGTCGAAGCCCTGCTCCAGTGCCTCGACCAGTGCGTCCATCCATTGGTCGGGGATCACGCCGCCAACATTGGCGACGCCGATGACGAGCGCGCGGGCGCCCATGGCCCTGGCCTCCGCCGGTGTCAGTTGCGGCAGGCCGGCGGTCACCGTGCAGCCGGGCAGGCCATATTCGCCGATACACAGGTCCGGCGCCCAGTCCGCCAGCCCGAGCGCGGTCTTTGCGAAGCCGCGTTCCGTCGCATCGCCCAGGAACAGCAAATAGGGGCGGGGCAGGACCAGCATATCCAAGTCAAACCCGCCAGGCTGCATCGTCATCTCTCATTTCCAATTTTGATAATTAGGACACTATGATCCTGATTGGAGAATAATCAACCTATTAATCACTCGAATTACGATCGACACGACGGATCGCGGGGTCGAGCAGCCGAAGCAGAAAGGCAGCGAGACAGGCCAGAACGGCGAGCAGCGCGAAATAGCTGCCATGCGCCATGTGGCTCCACAATGTACCGACCAGACCAGCGCTCAGGCTGCCGGCGAAGATGGTGAGATACCAGGCCGCCACGGTGGTCGCGCCCATTCGTGGTGGCGCGAGGCGGGCGAAGAGGCCAAGGCCCGATGGCAGGATGAACAATTCTCCCACGGTGAAGATAAGGAAGAAGAAGGCGAGCCATATCCAGGGCGCCTGCCCGTCTCCGAAATGCCAGGCGACCAGCGCGAGCAGCACATAGGCGAGGGCGACGAGCAACGCGCCATGCGCCATCCGCCGCGCCGGCGCGGTGTCGCGCCCTGCCTCGGCCCGTCGCCGCCAGAGCGCCAGCAAGGGCGGCGTGAGCAGCATGACCAGCAGGGGATTCAACGACTGGAACCAGGTCATGGGAATGGTGAGACTGCCAAGGGTGCGATCCACTCCGCTGCCGGCCCACAGCGCGACCGTATTGCCGACCTGCTCGTAGGCGCCACGGAATATGGTGACGCACAGGCCCACCGCCGCCAGCACCAGCCAGAGTTGCGCGCCATTGGCGGTCGGTGTCGACACCACGCCATCCGTCGCAGCGATCGGCATGGCACGTTCGGACGGCAGGTGCTTGTGTCCCAGCAGATAGATGGCGAGGCCCGCGAACATGCCGATGCCGGCCGCGCCGAACCCATAGTGCCAGCCATAGAGTTCGCCCAGCGTCCCGCAGATCAGTGGCGCCAGGAAGCCGCCGATATTGATGCCGACATAATAGACATTATAGGCCCAGCCGCGCCGGGAATCGCCGGGCGCGTACAGGTCGTTGATCTGGCTGGGCAGGCTCGGCAGGAACAGGCCGTTGCCTAGCGCGATAGTAGCGAGCGCAAGATAGAAGAGCGGCTCGAACGCCATCATGAAATGGCCCGCCGCCATGATCGAGGCGCCGATCGCGACCGCGCGGCGCTTGCCCAGCCAGCGATCTGCGACCACCCCGCCGACGATCGGGGTGAAATAGGCGCAAGCGGTGTAGGCACCATAGACGAAGGACGCCTGCCCCTGCCCCAGCATCAGTTGCCGGGTCATATAATAGACGAGCAGCGCCCGCATGCCGAAATAGGAAAATTGCTCCCACATGTTGGTGAGGAACAATATGGTCAGTCCCGGCGGCTGGCCGAACCAGCCGCGCGCATCGTGCACAGATTTCACTGATCGAGGGCTCCGGCGAAATTCACGCCGCATCCGCGCTTTGCCGGCCCCACATGCGCTCGTCGCACCATGCCATGCCGTCTTCGTAACGGATGGCGGGATCACGATCCCCGCTCAGGAAAATGGGGCCGTCCAGGTCGCAAATATCGCATAGCTGTCCAAGCAGGAAACTGGGTGCCATGCTGAGCGTGGAGCCGCCCATATTGCCCACCATGACACCCAGGCCGGCCGCTTTCGTCGCCGCGGCGATCATCAACCCCTCGGTCAGACCGCCGCATTTGTCGAGCTTGATATTGACCACATCGAACCGGCCGACCAGCCCCGGCACATCGTCCAGCGTCAGCGCGCTTTCGTCCGCCGCCAGCGGGATGGGCGACCGATAGCCGTCCAGATCGGCCTCCCGCCCGCGCGCCAGAGGCTGCTCGATCAGGGAGACTTTGGCGGTCACCATCGCTGCCACTAAACTGTCCAACTCGTTGATCGCGAAACCCTGATTGGCGTCGACGCCCAGCCAGACATCGGGTCGCGCAGCCCGGATGGCGGCGACGCGGGCCATGTCGAGGTCGAGGTCGCCGGTCAGCTTGATCTTGATCGCACGAACCGGGCCGAAGGCAACCGCAGCCTGCGCCATCTTCGCCGGATCGTCCGCGCCGAGCGTGAAGGTAGTGACGACCGGCTTCGGCGCCTCCAGCCCCGCCAGCGCCCAGATCGGCGTGCCGCTGCGCTTCGCCTCCAATTCCCACAGCGCGGCATCGACCGCATTGCGCGCGCCGCCGGCCGGCAGGATCGCGCGCAGTTCCTCACGGGTCGGCCCGGCCTCGATCGCGGCGCGGGTTCGTTCCAGTTCGGCCAGCATATGGGGCTGGCGATCGTCCAGATAATAGACGCCGTCGCCTTCGCCGCGCCCGCTATAAGTGCCGTCCGACAGGGTCGCGACCACGCAGTCCAGCCCTTCGAACACATAGCCTGAAATACGGAACGGCGCCTTGAAGTCGAGCCGCTGGGCTTGCACGTCGAGGGTCAGAGCGGTGGTCACGATGGAAACTCCTGAAGCAATCGGGCGCAAGCCGCCCTGCGCCCGCGCATCCGATGCGGGCGGAAGAAAAAATCTGTTGAAAAAGTGCAGCCGGGCGACGCCGTCGCGCCCGGCTGCGCCCCGCTATTACCAGTTGGCGCCGAAGCTGATGAGGTGGAAGGCGAGCGCCACCCACAGCATCACGATGGCGGCAAGCAGCAGCAGGATGCTCCACAGCTTGCCGAACCAGCCGCGCCTTGCCTGGAAAGCCAGGTACATGTTCCAGCCGGCCACACCGACGAAGCCGAAGAAGAGGAGCAGGCCCGCAATCTGGTTGAACCAGATCAACCCGGCAGACGTCACGAACTCGCTGGATTTGATCACGACCAGCAGCCAACTGCCGAGCAATGCCAGCACGGCCCATGCACAAGCCGGGACCAGCCGATGCAGGATCAGGGCATGCCCCGCCCGTTCCAGCTTCGCGCCGTAGCGCTTCCGATTGATGGCACCTGCGGGCCAGGCCAAGCCGGTCAGCGCCAGAATGGCCAGCGCCGCGATCGCCAGCGGCTTCAACCAGGCGGTGTCCTTGTACCAGGGCACCGGATCCCAAACCATGATGGGCGCGACCGGGCCGTAGAAGACGCGCGTGACCTTCCCATTTTCGACCCGTGCGGCGAACTGGTCGCCATCTTCGGTCGATTGCCAGATATAGGGCGAAACCTCGACCCATTTGCGCGGCGCGCCACCGATGGTCTTGAAGGCAGGGATCGACAGCTTGCCGTCCTTGTCCGTGCCGACCTCCATCTGGCCGAGGAAGCCCATCATCGCGGCCCAGTTTTCGACTGGCGCACGGCTGCTGGCATAAGTGCCGGCCACCTGCGTCGCATGCGCCTTGGCCGTAGCCAGTTCCTTCGGAAATGCCTTCGGCGCCGGGAAGTAGCGATCGGCAAACTGTTTGAAGAAGCTGTTGCGGATCGGGCCGACAGCCCCTTCCTTCCCCATGCTGTTGAGCGAAATATAGATGCCGACATTCTTGCTCGGGAAGAGGGTCAGGTCGGAATGGAACCAGCGCGTATCGCCGCCATGGGCGATGGCGCTGATGCCGTTGATCTTCTCCTCATAGAAGCCGAGCATCATATGGTTGAGGCCGGGGAGCGGCTCATTGGCGGGCGAGTGCATCAGCTTCGCCGTTTCGGGCTTGAGCAGCGGGCCACCATTGTCGAGGTGCGCGATCATGAATTTCGCCATGTCGCCCCCGCTGATCGAGGAACTGCCCGCAGGCGCGACCGATACGATCTCGAACGGCTTGGCCTCCCCCGATCCCAATTCATAGCCCCTGGCCATGTGCGGCTGGAGCGCGGCCGGCAGCGGCTGGCGGAAACTCGCATGTTGCATGCCGAGCCGCTGGAAGATGTTGCGTTCGATATAGTCGTCGAACGGCATGCCGCTCACCCGCTGCACGATATAGCCGGCGAGCGCCGTCGCATAATTGGAATAGGCCGGGGTCGAACCAGGCGCGTAGACGCGATGTGGCGTCCAACGCTTCAGGGCGGCTTCCAGCGTCGGGATGCTGTCGCTGTTGCCGATCAGGTCGCGGCCCGCTTCCTCGAAGCCGGCGGTGTGCGTCATGATGTTGCGCAGCGTGATCGGCTTGCCCTGATAGGCCGGGATTTTGAAATCGAGATATTGGTTGACGTCGGCGTCGAGGTTCAGCCTGCCGGCCTCCACCTGCTGCATCACCGCCGTCCAGGTGTAGAGTTTCGACACCGAACCTGGACGGAAGAGCGTGGTCGCAGGATCGACCGGCTTGCGCGCGGCGACATCGGCATAGCCAAAGCCCCGCTGGGTCAGCACCTGTCCGTCCTTGACGATGACGACCACCGCACCCGCGACGTCACCCCGCGCCAGAGCATAGGGCAAAAAGCCGTCGAGCCACGCATCCGCATCCTGCCTGGTCAGCGCATGCTGACCATCGACGGAGGAAGGCAATGGCAACGCCGCGCCGGGTTTGGCCGCCGGTTGCGGCAGCAAGGACGGCGCATCGGCCGGCGCTTGTTGCGCCACGGTAACGCCGCCGGCCAGCGCCAATGCGCCGGCGGCCAGATATTTCATCCATCGCATGATGCTGCGCCCTTTCCTGTTCATCCTGTTGCCAGATCGTCCCGTCATCGTCGCGCCCATGCGCCAAGAATTCGCCGTTCGGAAAGATGGATGTGGCAAGCACATGGTCATATCTTTCCTTTAGAGCCGGACGGTGACAGGCAAGGGGCATGCCACCGTCCGGGTCGCCGTCGAGCGATCAGAAGTTCAGTTTCACGCCGCCGGAGAAATAGCGGCCGATCACGTCGTAATTGGCGTTGGTATATTGCGACATCGGCGGATCGCGATCGAACAGATTGTTGACGTTGCCGAACAAGGTGAAAGCCCCGACCTTGAAGCGGACGGCAAGGTCGACATAAGTGCGACCACCGATATCGTTATTGAGCGGTAACTGGCCATTGGGTCCGGGAACATAGGTATATTTGCCGCCACTGACATGACGCACGCGCAGGTCTGTGCCGAAATGCGCGTCATCATAGCCGACCGAGGTCGTGACACGCCATTTGGGCGTGGAGAAGAGCGTGTCGCCGCCGACGATGCCCGCACGATCGGTCGTGGTGACACCATCGTCGATCAGCAATTCCATGACATGGGTGGCCAGTGAGCGCACGGTCACCCGTCCGGCTCCCACCGGCACCTGATAGGCCGCCTCGATATCCAGCCCCTTGGTCTTGTATTGGGCCAGGTTGCGATAGGTGCGCAGCACGGACACAAGACCGCCATTGGCATCGCGCTCCAGCAGGCCGCCGCACAGATTGTCGTTGGGATTTTGCGCTGCGCACAGGTTCAGAACGTCCTGCGGGGCCAGCGTCACAATCACGCCGTCGATCTTGATCTTGTAGAAGTCGACCGACAGGCGCAGCCCCGGCACGAAATGCGGCGAATAGGAACCGCCCAGCGTCAATGTGTGTGCGACTTCCGGGTCCAATGCCGGGTTGCCACCGGTATAGCTGAACACGTTCAGCACGACCGAATTGTTGCGAAAAGGATCCTGCATATTGCCGATATTGGTGGCGCGGCCCAGATAATATTCACTGATGCTAGGTGAACGAATGTCGCGCGAATAGACGGCGCGCAGCAACAGGTCGTTGACCAATCGCAATGTACCGCCGGTCTTCCACGACCAGATGCCACCGCTGGTGCTATAGTCGGAATAGCGGGCGGCGCCGTTGACTTCCAGTTTTGCCGTGTCCGCTACGTCGAGCAGCGGGACGGCGACTTCAGCGAAAAATTCTTTCACATTGAAGCCGCCATTGGTCGGCGCATAGTTGAGCGTAGCGAAGGAACGGGCAGCCGACAGGGCATCGACCGAATTGGTGACGAACTCTTCCCAGCGGAAATCACCGCCCACGGCAATATCAATCGGGCCGGCCCAGGTCGAGAAAGGCTGACCGCTGATGCTGAAACCCGCCGCGTCCAGCTTGGTGGTGCTGGTCGAGGAGGCGTCGCCAAAGGCATAGGCGCGACCGGCGTCGCTGATCTTGCCGTTGCCCAAAATGTCGATCGGTACGCAGGCCGCGTCGTCATTGGCCGTGCTGGGGTCCGCATTGACGCGGCAGACCGGGCTGCCGTTGACCAGCACCGCGTCGATCGCCTTGTTGAAGCGGGCGGCGATGCGCTGGTTGCCCAGCACCTGCCGGTTCCGCAGTTCGCCATGGTCATAATAGGCCTTGTAGCTCCAGCCATCGCCGAAACTGCCGTCGAGGCCGATCGCGCCTTCCAGATTGCGGCGGGCATAGTTGAACCGCAACATGCCGTCCGGCCCGACATCGTCCAGGATGCGTCCGAGAATGAAGGGACCAGTGACGCCGGCAGCCGCCAGCTGCGATTGGGCGGTCGCGGTCAGGAAGGCGTTATCCTGCTGGATCACCGAAATCGGCGTTTCCGGGAAGAAGCTGAAGTCGCCGGCCATGCGGTTGTAGCTGCCCTCGGCCCAGATCTTCAGATTGTCGGTCAATTCGTAACTGACCCGGGCGAAGAGATTGGTCCGCTCATAGGGCGTGCTGACGGACAGATAGTCGTAGATGCTCTGGCCGCCGCCGCCGATCGTCTGCTGGCCATAGGTCTCGCTGCCCAACGGCAAGGGACCGACCGACCCGTCGGGATTGAAGACCAGGTTATAAGGGACGGCAGAGGTCCTGAGGATCGAGCCGCCACGATTGAGGATGGTATAGTTCACGTCGGGCGTCAGGACGAGTTGGCCGTCGGCCCGCTGGAACAGGCCTGCGTTGAGGTTCGGCCGGGAACTGCGGTCGAAAGCACCCCGACTCCTGAGATATTCGCCGCCGACCATGATGTGGCCGCGATCGCCCGCGAATTTCGTACCCCAGGCAATGTCGCCGCCGAAGCGATGGCCGTCGCCGCGCGACGAGATGCCGGTATTGGCGCCCATCTTCCAGCCGGTCAGATCATCATCCAGAATGACGTTGACCACGCCGGCGACCGCGCCTGACCCCCAGGCCGCAGAGGCGCCGCCGGTCACGACATCGACCCGCTTGATAAGATTTTGCGGCACGCTGTTGAGGTCGGCGCTGCCGGTGAAGCGGTGCCCGTTGAGCAGGGTCAGCGTGCGCACGGCGGTCAGGCCGCGCAAGTCGGCGGGCGACGCGGCAGCGGTGGTGTTGCCGGTGGTGGTTTCCGGTGTAGCGGTAGGCCGGAATTGGGGAATGTCGTTGAGCGCCTGGGCAAGGCTCGGCCGATCGCCCTGCTGCAATTGCTCCACCCCCAGAACCGTAGTGGGGGTCGGCGCATCGAAGCCCTGCCGCTGGATGCGTGACCCGGTAACGATGATCTCGGATTCCGTGGCCTTTTCCGCCGGCTGCTGCGCCATGGCGGGCGACATACCTGCGATCCCCGCCAACGCGGTGCCCGCAAGCCACAACAAATGGTTGGACTTCATGCTTATACCCCTTTGCACCCATCGAAGGGCGCAGCACGCCAAGGCCGTCCGCTTATAGTTCGCTTAATCCCTGCCCGACGTGACCGCTTCCTTCGATTCAACTGAGGAGGATAAGAACATTAATATACGGACAGTTCAATCCCAAATAAGATAGAATTATCATATCAGAAAATTAATACCGCCGATCAGGTCTGATCGACGGCATCCATATGTTATTTTCCTGCCGTGGCCACCAGATGATAGGTGACATGCGGCTGGGAAGCGAAGGAGATGCGCGGATCGCCCGGCGCGCCATAAAAGAGCAATCGGTCATAGGGGCCGCCGCTTCTCGCACCCGTCACCTGCTCATAGAGCGCCGGTCCGATTTGCTCCCAATGGCTTTTGCGTCCCTGCGCCTCGACCAGCAGGCCATGTGCGCCCTGGAGCGAGAGCTTGAGATCGCCAGCCGGATCTGCGGACTTGGCATAATCGCGGCGGTTGACGCGGTAGGCACCGACCGGCGGCTTGACGCCCGCCTGGGTCCAGCGCACCGCCGGGCTTTGCGGGAAAAGGCGTCCGATGATGGCATCGCTGAGTTCCGTGCGGGCGCCATAGCTGCCCGGCCCGCCCGTCATCGACACGAAGAAGCCGAAATCCGCTTCCGGCGCCAACAATAGATAGCTGTGGAAATCCATGGTGTTGCCACCATGACCGACCAGCCTTGGCCCGGCTTGCCGCGCCACCATGAACCCATGGGCCATGCCCGGCAGCCCCGGCACGTTGGCGATCGAATCACTTTCAAGAAATCGCACCGATTCCGGTTTCAGGATGCGTGCGTCGCCCAAGACGCCATAGCCGAGCATAGCCAGCATGAAGCGGGCCATGTCCGGCGCTGTCGATGCCGCCGATCCAGCCGGCATGATCTTGTCATAGCGTTCATAAGGCTTAGGCTTGAAACGGCCATCGACCAGCGCATAGCCCAGCGCCATATGCGCCGCCCTGTCCCCCGTCAGCGGCTCGCGGAAGGTCGTGGTCGCCATGCCAATCGGTTGGAAGATATGGCGCTCGACATAATCCGGGAACGCTTCGCCCGACACCCGCTCCACGATATATCCGGCCAGAGACGCGCCATAGTTGGAATAGGAAATCTCACCACCTGGCGCCCAGAGACGCTGGGGAATATGGGTCTTGAGGAAGGATTGATAGGTTTCTTCCTTCTCCCACTCTCCCTCCGCATAGGACAGGTCGCTCATGCCCAGCGCGTGGGTGAACAGGTCGCGCACCCGGATCGGCTGGCCCTGAAATGGCGGAATTTCATAATCGAGATAGCGATTTACGTCCGCGTCCAGATCAACCTTGCCGGCCTCCACCTGCTGCATCAGAGCAGCCCAGGTGAACAGCTTCGATACCGACCCCGGTCGGAACAGCGTATGCTGCCCGTCGACGGCAATCCCCTTGTCCACATCGGCAAGGCCATAGCCGCGCGTCATGATCACCTTGCCGCGATAGACGATGGTGATGACCGCGCCCGCCACTTCGCGCTGCGCGATCTGTTGCGCCAATATGCCGTCGATGAAATCGGGGAGTCCGGCCAATTTTACACGGTCGATGGACGCGGGGTTTGTCGCCGTAGCGGGTTTTGCGAACGCTATCGGGATGACCGGGGTCAGCAAGAGCGCGGCTGCCGCGCCGCCAAGGCTCCACTTCCATCGACACCAACGGTCTTGGTCGAGATGCAGCATGCAGAACCCCTAAATATTCTCGTTTTAGATATTATTTCTCTATACAGGATCAATCATTATCGGCAAACTCTTTTCCGATCTGGACAAGGATGGAGTGAGATATGGATGATAGAACGGGTGCTTCGCGGCGTCAGATTCTGGCAGGCGCCGTTGCGGCAACGGCGCTCGCCTTTCCGATGATCAATGGCGGCCTTTATCAGGCGCATGCGGCTTCCCCGCGCCGCTATTCCAGGCGCGTGACCGATCTGGTGAAGGAATCGCTCATCATCGACATGTTGGGACCGCTGACGCTGGACTTCCGCCCCGAAGTCTATGCCGAACCGGTAAGCGAGAAATGGGCCGCCGATTTCCGCGCGAGCGGCATCACCGCCTTCCACAACAGCATCGGCATCGGCGGGCCGGATGCGAAAGCGCAAACCCTGCAATGGCTGCTCGCCTGGACGGGCTTCGTCGCACGCAACCCGCATCTGTTCCAAGGCGTGGGGCTGGGCGCCGATCTGGACCGCGCCAAGGCGGATGGCCGGATGGCCGTCATCATGGGACTGCAAAATAGCGACCATTTCGATACGGTCGAGGATGTGAAGACCTTCTATCAACTGGGCCAGCGCGTGTCGCAGCTGACCTATAACAGCCAGAATCGGATCGGGTCGGGCTGTACCGACCGGATCGACGGCGGCCTGTCGGACTATGGCGTCGCCATCGTGGCGGAGATGAACAAGATCGGCATGCTGGTCGACGTGTCCCATTGCGGCGACAAGACGACGCTGGACGCGATCGCCATGGCCAGCGGGCCGATCGCGATCACGCATAGCAATTGCCGCGCGCTCAACAATCACCCGCGCACCAAGACGGACGAGGCGATCAAGGCGCTGGGCGCCAAGGGCGGCGTCATGGGGATTACCGGCGTGCGCAATTTCCTGACCGCTCAGGAGCCGACGACGATCATCAATCTTGTGGATCAGGTCGATCATGTCGCCAAACTGATCGGCATCGACAAGGTGGGGATCGGATCGGATGCCGACCTTTATGGCTATGACGATATGGAACCGGCATCCTACGCCAAGCTGAAGGCGGCCTATAAGGGCAGCTATGCCTTCCGCGACAAGATCGACACGGACGGATTCGACGATCCGTTGAAAATATATAATCTGGTCGAGGAAATGGCGCGCCGCAATTATTCGGACGCCAATATCCGCGCCGTGCTGGGCGGCAATTTCCGCCGGCTGTTGGGCGCGACCTGGAAATGATGCGCGCAGGTGGCGGGGCCACGCCCCGCCGCCATGTCAGATCGGCAGTTCGTTGGTCGCCTTGATTTCAGACAGTGCGACAGTGGAATTGATTTCCTGCACGCCCGATAATTTGCTCAGTCGCTCGAAGAAGAAGCGTTCATAGGCGTCGATATCCCTGGCGACGATGCGCAGCATGAAATCCATCGTGCCCATCAACACATAAGCCTCCAGCACTTCGGGAAAACCGCGAATGGCGGCACTGAACTCGTCCAGATTGGCGCGGCCATGGGCGTTGAGCTTCACCTGCGCGAAGACCTGGGCATTAAGGCCGACCTTGCGGCGGTCGATCAGCGCGACCCGCTTGCGGATCAGCCCTTCCCGCTCCAGCCGGTCGATGCGGCGCCAGCAGGGGGACGGCGTCAGCCCTACCTTCTCCGCAATCTCCGCCGTCGTCTGGCTGGCATCGCGTTGCAGCTCGCGGAGAATCTTCCGCTCGAAATTGTCGAGTTCGATCATATTATCCTCGATATCGCATATACCCGAACAAATCATTCTTATTCCGCCGAAAATATCCGAAAAATCGGGCAAGATTCTTCTCTGCCGGACGTCGATAAAGGCAGGACATTCCCAAGGAGAAGATCATGGTTGCCCGTCTCGCCCGCCTGAACCCGCCGATGCAATCGGTGCGCCTGCTCGATCCCGAAAGCGGCATGGACGGCGTGATCGCAATTCATTCCACCGCATTGGGGCCGGGGGCTGGCGGATGCCGTTTCTGGCATTATCCCGACCTGGAGGCCGCATTTGACGATGCCTGCCGACTGGCCGAGGGCATGAGCTATAAGAATGCGCTGGCGGGCCTGCCCTTTGGCGGTGCCAAGGCGGTGCTGCGCCGGCCCGAGGGCAGTTTCGACCGTGCCGCCCTGTTTCGCGCCTTCGGCCGTGCGGTCGAGCAACTGGAGGGGCTGTATGTCACCGCGGAGGATGTCGGAACCATGGTTGCCGACATGCGCGAAGTGTCCATGGTGACGCGCCATGTCGCCGGACTGGACCCGTCGGGTGATCAGGCTGGCGGCGATCCGTCGCCCTGGACCGCTCTGGGCGTGTTTGAATCCATGCGGACTGCCGCCCGGCTGACATTGGGGGCCGAATTGTCCGACCTGACCGTCGCGGTGCAGGGCACCGGCAATGTCGGGGCGAGCCTGTGTCGTCAACTGGCCGATGCCGGCGCGCGACTGGTGATTGCCGATATCGACCCGCGCCGTCGCAACGCGCTGGGCGCGGTGCTGAACGCTGCGGTCGTGGATGCCGATGAGATCATGGCGGTGGACGCGGATGTGTTTGCGCCCTGCGCGCTAGGTGGCGCGCTGACGCAGCAGAGCGTGAGCGACATGAAAGCCCGGCTGGTCTGCGGCGCGGCGAACAACCAGTTGGCCACGCCCGACGTCGCCGACCTGATGCTGGAGCGCGGCATCGCCTATGCGCCGGACTATGTCGTCAATGCGGGCGGCATCATCAGCGTATCGGCCGAATATCTGGGCGAGGATCGGGCCAGCGTGGCGGCGCGCGTCGATCAGATCGGCCCGCGCGTGGGCGAGATACTGGACCTTGCCCGGCGCGAGGGTCGTTCGGCCGCCTGGGTGGCGGACGAGATGGCGGAACGGATCATCGCGACGGCCAACCGCCAGGCCGCCTGAGCCGCGTTCACCAGGCCAGCGTCGTGCGGACCATGACCAGACTGTTGCCCCAGCGGCGATAGGCGATGCTGTGGGGCGGCAAGGGCATGACCTTGCTGCCCTTCGGCCAGTGATCGACCAGTTCGATCATCTGCACCTCGACCCGCCCCTTCCCGGCCGCATCCATGGTCAGGCGGACCGGATCGGCGCCGCTGGCATGGAAGGTGACAGGCGTCCAGTCGCCGGCCTTGAGTGTGCCCGGTGCGCTCTGGCCCATGATGCGGACGTCACGCAGGTCCACCGAAGGCTTGAGATAGAGGCGCATGAAGCGGCCGCCATTGCGGTTGGCCGCATCGAGGCTCAGGCGATAAGCCTTGCCCGCACCGCTGGCCGTCAGGGTCAGTTGAGGACGGACGAAAGCCGCCGGCCTTGCCGCGGCGACCCAGTGATCTTCTTTCGCGATCGGCACGATCGAGGCGAATTTCGGATCGCCGCCATCCTGCGTCAGCGCTTGGCGAACCCAGCCGGCGCGGTCCAGCTTGGCGCTGACCCAGTTGGCGCGCCCCTTGTCGAGATCGGCGACATAGAAGGCCTCCACCATGTCCGGATTGTCGGCGGTCGGCGTGCGGGCAAGAATGGCGGCTGCGATGAACAGGGCAAGACCTGCGGCCGTTGTGGTCATGGCCACGACCGGAAGGCCGCGTATGGCCCACAGCAAGGGCACCAGCGCCAGCAGGGTCAGCAGGATGAAAGGCGTGACGACCGCCGGCAGCGAGGCGCCGATCAGCAAAAAGAAGTCATAGCCCGACCGCGCCGTCAGCCCGGCGATCAGCAGGGCAGGCAGGGTGATGGCAACCAGACCCAGCGGGCGCGTGGCCCGATCCGGCGCAAAGAGCAGCAGCGCCAGCGGCGCGCCGAGCAGCAGTAACGGCCAGACCAGCATATGCGCGCCATTGGGCAGCGTGACCTGCATCGCGAGCGCCAGCAGCGCAAGCAGCGTCATGGCGCCCGCGAACCAGCCGGCAAGGGGACGGGGGCGGCGCATGCTGGCCCAGAGCAGCAGTGCCGCGACGATACCGAGGGCGAGCGGGAGTGCGCTGAACGTGCCGAGCAGGGCAGCGACCAGACCCGCCGTCGCCATCAGAAGCGCCGTGCCCCTTGACCGCCCTCGCGCGGCGATGCCCAGCAGCAGCGCGCCGGTGCCGAGGCCGAGCAGGAGCGTGGCGGGGAGCAGCCAGTCGAACTGGCCGATCAGCGCATAGGGCGAGGAAATATTGCGTACCAGCAAGGCCGCAAGCCGGATGGCCAGCATCAGCAGGGTTGCAATGCCGAACAAGATCACGAGCAAGCCGCCCGCTCCGGCCAGCGTGTCGCGCCAGCCGATGCGGCGACGGACAAGGGCTATGCCGGTCATGCCGATGGGCGCGCCGATCGCGACAAGGGCCAGCAACCAGCCGAGCCAGGGCGGATAGACGATGAGAAACTGACCGAACAGGTCGGTGAAGATGCGATCTTCGCCGGTCCGATCGAGCGTGTCGGCATTGGCGAAGCTGCGTACCAGTGGCAGCAACTGGTCGCCCATATGCTGGAGACTGCCGACATCGAGCCGGTCGGGGGTAGACAGCCCGGTGTGATAGGCGACCTGATGCCCGACAAAGGCGAAGTTCATGCCGGCCAGCCCCTTGTCCAGCGCCACCGTGAGGTCGGTGTCGTTGGGCATGCGCTTGTAGACGGTGGCCATCAGCGAGTCGGCGGCCGGCGACGGGATGGTGCGGCGATAGGTGTCGATCAACTGGCGGTTGCCGGCGCTGGTCTGGAACATCAGTGCCTTGCCGCCGTTCCCGCGCGCTTCCAGGTTCAGGACCAGGCCGATATGGTGGCGCAGCGGATCGGTCGCGAAGAAGGCGGAAGCCCCGATCAGCCCGACTTCCTCTCCATCGGTGAAGAGGAAGATGACGGACCGGCGCAGCGGCCCGGTAGCCTTGAGGGCGCGGGCGACTTCCAGCGCGACGGCGACACCGGACGTGTCGTCCCCTGCACCGGGCGAAAGGGCAGCGGTGTCATAATGGGCCATGACCAATATGGCAGGCAATGCCGGATCAGTGCCCCGATAGGTACCGACGATATTGCGCATGCGGCCGGCGGGCGCGATTTCCTTGGTGTAGGGGCGCGCGGAGACGGCATCCTGGGTCCGCAATTGCGGTGCGAGGCCAAGGGCGGTCATCCGCGCCATCAGATAACGGCGCGTATCCGCGATTTCCGGCGATCCGGTTGGATGCGGTCGGGTGGCGATGGCGCGAACGTCGTGCATCGCCCGTTCGGCCGAAAACAGCGTCGCAGGTGCCGTGTCCGGGACCGGTTTCGGCAGGCGATTGGCCAATAGTCCCAAGGCTATACCAGCCACGATGACCAGCAGGACGAGGCACCAACGCGACAACGAGTTGGACAGGTACATCACGGTTTTGCCAGGCTGGTTTTTCTTCATGGATATTAATTGTCTCATTTAAAGAAAAATATCAAATATAGAAAATAGGATATGGCAGTTTCTGGTGGCGGCGCCTTACCGACTCAAACCCTCCAGAGCCTCTGCCGCCGCCGCGAGCGGGCGCATCAGACCGCCGGCGTGGCGCGTGCCGCCGATCGCGTCGGCGGGCAACGCATCGAGCAAGGTCAGCGCATGGGAGAAACTGTCCACCTGCTGGTGCGCGAAATCCGCGTCGAGCCGGTCCAGCCCGCCGTCCGGCAATAGCTGGCAGAGATAGTCGGATACGGGCACCAGCGAGAGGAAGGAGATGCCGCATGGATAGAGCGGCGCCCCTTCGCCAAGAACGATATGGGCCAGGCGCGGGGCGACGATCAGGCGCTTATGTCGCGCCATCATGGCCCCTTCCGCCTGCTTTCAGGCCAACATGGCGCGCAGCGCCTTCTTGTCGATCTTGCCGACACTGGTACGCGGCAGCGCTTCGAGCGTCAGCAGCCGTTCCGGAATGGCGTAGCGGCTGATCCGGCCGGAGGCGACATGCTGTTGCAACGCCGCACATAGCTGGTCGGGCTGTGGCGGCTGCGCACCCTGGCCGGCGACGAGGAAGGCGACCGGGCGCTCGCCCCATTTGGCGTCGGGCATGCCGACCACGGCGGCTTCGGCAATGCCGGGCTGGGCGACGAGCAGATCCTCCAGATCGATCGAGGACACCCATTCGCCACCGGTCTTGATCACATCCTTCAGCCGGTCGACGATGCGCAATGCGCCATCAGGATCGACGGCACCGACATCGCCGGTGTGCATCCAGCCATCGGCCCAGAGCGCGTCGCTGTCCGGCTGGGTCGCATAGCCCTGTGTCAGCCAGGGCGCGCGCAACAATAATTCGCCGCCATGATCGGTATCGATCCGTGCCTGTACCAATATGGCGGGGAAGCCGGCGCGGCAGCGACCGGCGACATCCCGATCGGTCCCGCGCGCCAGCGTGATGATCGGCCCGGTTTCCGACATGCCATAGCCGACCAGCGTAGCGATGCCCGCTGCATCCGCCTCCTGCGCCAGTGCGACAGGCAAAGGCGCACCGCCGAT
Organism: Sphingobium sp. Leaf26; assembly: GCF_001421665.1. GTDB lineage: Bacteria > Pseudomonadota > Alphaproteobacteria > Sphingomonadales > Sphingomonadaceae > Sphingobium. Next base: position 19,284 of record NZ_LMKV01000032.1, on the reverse strand, counting down.
CACGACAGTCCAGGGCGACAGGCTCTCGCCCGATGCGACATTGGCGTCCAGCAGCATGCGCAGGATGGTCGGTACGCAATGGGAGAAATCGGCGCCTTCGCGCCGCTTGAGCGCAAGCAGGGCCGCAGGATCATAGCGGCCGGGATAGACCTGCTTCACGCCCAGCATCGTCGCTGCATAGGGCATGCCCCAGGCATGGACATGGAACATCGGCGTCATCGGCATATAGACATTGGTGCGGCGCAGCCCCTGCCCGTCCGGCTGGTTGGCCAGAGTCGCCGCCAGCGTGATGGTGTGGAGGACGAGTTGGCGATGGCTGAAGAACACCTGTTTGGGATCGCCGGTGGTGCCGGTGGTGTGAAAGGTGGTGGCGATCGCATTCTCATCGAAATCGGCGAAGGCGAAATCGGACGGGGTGGTGGAGATGAGCGCTTCATAGCCGTTCCCTTGTCCTTCCATGACGATCACGCCGCCGATCTGGGGCAGGTCCGGCAGCAATTGTGCGCAGAGCGGGGCGAAGTCGGCATGGTGCAGGAGGAAGGTCGCGCCGGACTGGCGCAGGGTGAAGGCGATCTGGTCCGGCGACAGGCGGACATTCACTGTTTGCAGGATCGCACCCATCATGGGAATCGCGAAATAGCATTCCAGATAGCGATGGCTGTCCCAGTCCATCACCGCGACGGTATCGCCCGCGCGTACCCCGCGCGCCGCCAGCAGGGTCGCCAGTCGCGTCACCCTGTCCACAAAGTCGCGATAGGTCAGGCGCCGGTCGCCGCTTACGATCTCCGCCTCGCTCTGGTCCGCGACATTGGCGAGCAGGTGGCGGATCAGCAAGGGATAGGCATAGGCGTCGGCGCCAGGGGTGGAGAGAAGCTTGGGCGCGTTCAACGGATCGCCTCCAATGGGTAAGAAAAGGAAATAGCGCGGGGGCGCTGATCAGGTGCCATGGACCAGACGGGACAGGTGGCGCGATTGGCGGTGTCCGGCCCCGTGACCGGATCAGCGCCAAGGCTCTTGTCGCTGCCCCTGAGCGTCGCGATGGGAAGCGCGTCGGCTTGCCGGATCATGTCCGCGATCATCGCCGTCTGCCGCGCCGCAAGGTCGGCGTCCAGCTTGTCCATATGGCCGTTGGCCGCGATACCGGGCAGATAATTGGGACCGGATATGCAGGCGATATGGGGGATGCCGCCATTATGGAAGACCCGACCGGTCGTATAGCCCGGCCCCTGCTCCACCGCGTGGTGCAGCGGGTCGTGGCGCTTGATCCCCTCTATCAGCATATCGTTCAGCGGTCCGTCAGTGGCGGGCCAGTTCATATACGCATTACGGCCCGTCGCTGCATAGCCCCCGTTCGGCAGATCGTCCCATTCGCTGGCGCCCGGATGCTCGATGGTGAAGGCGTCGGCCTGCGCCGTGATCGCCTGGATGAAGCCCTGCCCCGGTTCGCCGAGCAGATTGTCGGCGGGTATGCGGACGTCATCGAAGAAAAGTTCGGACGTGTCGGCGTCGGGGTCGGCCTTGGCCAGGACCAGCATCCCACAACAAGCCGGTTTCACTTTCCGTTCAGCCACTTAGAGATAGACGGATTCGTCCAAACAGTTTGAGGAAGTTGGAAATCTTGCTGAAGTTGCTGGCACGTCTTGCCTGTCTGTCCTGCCTGTCCGCCGCTGGTCTGCCGACCATTGCCCATGCCGCGACCTATTATATCGACGCGACGAGGGGGGATGACCGGTTCAGCGGCACGTCCGATGCACAGCCCTGGAAATCGCTCGGCCGTATCCGCGACGTCCTATTGCAACCGGGCGACCGGTTGCTGCTGGCTGCCGGGTCGGTGTGGAAGGAGCCGCTGACGATCACCCGGTCGGGCAAGGCCAATGCCCCGATCATCGTGACCGCCAGCGGCATCGGACCCCGCCCCCGTATCGACGCGGGCGGCGTGTCCCCCCATGCCGTGGCGATCGTGAATGCCGAATATGTGTCGGTGAGCGGGCTGGAGGTCACCAATGACGCCCCCACGCAGGCGCAGCGCTTCGGCGTACTGGTGTCCGCCCAGGACCGGGGCGTCACGCGCGGCATCCGGATCGCGGACATGTATGTCCATGATGTGCGGGGCACCAATGCGCGCAAGGATAATGGCGGCATCGTGTTCAGCGCGACCGGGCAGAAGCTGGCGACCCGCTTTCGCGACCTGCTGATCGAACGCAATATCGTCTGGCGCGTGGACCGGTCCGGCATCGCGGGGATCAGCGACCGGGTGACGTTCAGCAACTGGTTCCCGAGCGAGGACGTCGTCATCCGCGACAATTATGTCGAGGATGTCGGCGGCGACGGCATCGTGCCGCGCGGCACGGACGGCGCGCTGATCGAGCATAATATCGTACGCTATGCGGGCAGCCGTGCGCCCGGCTACAGCGCCGGCATCTGGCAATGGAGCACCGACAACAGCCTGATCCAGTTGAACGAGGCCGCCTATACCCGCACCCGGTATGATGGGCAGGGGTTCGATTCCGACTTCAATTCGCGGCGCACCACGCTGCTCTACAATTACAGCCACGACAATGCCGGCGGCTTCCTGCTGATCTGTTCGCCCAAGCGCAACGAGAAGGATAATCTGGGCAATCGCGGCACCATCGCCCGCTATAATGTCAGTCGCAACGACGGCACCCGCATCTTCCAGCTATCGGGCAACGTGTCCGATGCGCTGGTCGAGAAGAATGTCGTCCATGTCGGCAAGGCGATGGATGTGCAGATGGTGGTGGCGACCAACTGGGACGGATGGGCGCATGACGTGCGGTTCAACGACAATGTCTTCAAGGTGGCGGGCACGGCCCGCTATGGCAGCGAGATCGGACGGAACGGGCCGGACTATCTGATCCAGGCGGGCTTTGCGCCGGTCGGCTATATCCGGTTCCGCGACAACAGCTATCTGGGCCGGCATGTGGACTTGCCGGAGGATGGCGCGAACCAGCCGCTCATCCCTTATACAGAGCCACCGCTCGACTGGGCCGTGCCGGTGTTTGATCCTGCCAAGCCGGATGATTTCCCGGCCTATCTGAACCAGCACCGGGCGTGGATGCTGACCATGTTGCAGCGTGAACTGCAAGCCACGATCAGCCTGCGACAGCCGCGCCGCATATCGATCTTCGAGGCACGCCGCTAGAGCGATCGGGGCGCCTGACATGGCGCCCCGATCCCCGTATCAGGCATCCTGCAACAGCTTTGCGCCGCGTTGCACCGTCATGCGATGCGTGCCCGCCAGGGCCGTCGTGCGGGTACGGATATCCTGCATGAAGTGCCAGGAGCCGGCGACTTGTTGCGGCGTCACCTCCAGCGAGACATAGCCGCGCTGGCTGGCGTCGCAGAAGGCCATGCCGGGATTGACGGCGCGCAGGGCGCGGGCGATGTCGGCTGGTTGCACGCCCCTGGCATAGGTTTCGAAACCCGGCGAGGTGACGCTGTGGCCGGCAAATTCAACACCGACCCGGTCCTTGCCGCCCCCCTGCCCCGGACCGCGCTCGCCCAGATTATAGCCCCAGGCATTGTGGCTGTCGCCCGACAGCACGACAAGGTCCGCGTCGACCGCCAGCGCCGCGTCATAGAGGCGGTTGCGTGCGGCCGGATAGCCGTCCCAGCTATCCATATTATAGGGCAGGCCCGCCTGCGATGCGGCGACCGCGCCGGCCAGTGTCTTGCGCACGATGTCCGGCGAATTTGCGGGCACCCAGTCCGCCGCGTTGGTGGGGAAGCGGCCATAGCCCATGATCACCTGCTGCGCGAGGATCTGCCAGGCGGTCCCGGCCTTCTTCGACGAAGCAAAGCCGTCATAGAGCCATTTCTCCTGCTCCGCGCCCATCAGCGTGCGGTCCTGCGCGCTCCAGGGGCCATCACGGAATTCGGCCAGCGCCTTGGCCAGATCGCCGCGTCCGGCGACCGCCTCCCCGACGCTCAACTGCTTGTTGCGCGCGGTGATGCGGGTTTCGGGGCGGAAGATGGTAGCCAGCGTGCCGATCTGGAAACTGTCATAAGTGGCGTCGGAGACGGGCATCCATTCGCGATAGACCTTTTCCGCCGCCGCCTTGCGCGCAGACCATTCGCCTTCCTTGTCGGGCTGATGATTTTCCGCGCCGTCCTTGTGAGCGTCATTGGCCAGTTCATGATCGTCCCACTGGGCGATCATCGGGAAGGCGGCGTGCAGCGCCTGAAGATCGGGATCGAGACGGTAGGAGGCATAGCGCAGGCGGTAGTCGGCCAGCGTCACCATCTCGTTCGCAGGTTCGATGATCCGGCCGGGGACGGATTCCTCCAGGCTGGGATAATGGCCGCGATCATATTCGTAGAGATAGTCGCCGCAATGGATGACCAGGTCGATATCGTCGCGCGCGGCGGCATGGCCATAGGCGTTGAAGAAGCCGAAGGGCATGTTGGAACAGGAGAAGAGGCCGATGCCGAAGCGCGATACATCGCCCTGCGGCAGGGTGCGGGTGCGGCCGGTCCGGCTGACACGGCCATCGGGGGCGATGAAGCGATAGAAATACCATGCGTCGGGTTTGAGGCCGGTGACGGTGATCTTGGCCGTATGATCGGCGTCCGCGCGGGCGGTCACTTCGCCGCCCGACACGACCTTGGTAAAGGCCGCGTCGGCGGCGACTTCAGCGCGTATCTTGCTGTCGCCCGATCCGACATAGCGGGTCCACAGCAGCACGGATGTTGCGCCCGGCTCGCCGCTGGCGACGCCATGGGTGAAACCGCGACCCGACAGGATGGCGGCCGCACCGGGGATGGACAGGGCGCCCAGGCCCAGCATGCTGGCCTTGATGAGCAGGCGGCGGTCGATGGTGAAGCGCATGACTGTCTCCTTCCTTGCTTGGTTCAGAACCGGCCGGTGAGTTGCACGCCATAGAAGCGCGGTTCGGCCGGGATGTAGGTCGGGATGCCGAAAGCGCCGCCGGTATTGCCCGCGTCGAGCAGGTAGTCCTTGTTCGTCGCGTTGCGCATGAAGCCGGAAATTTCATAATGGCCGTCGGCGAAGCTGACGCCCGCGCGCAGATTGACCAGAGTCACGCCATCCTGGCTGATCGCTTCGGTGTTGGGCACTTCGAAATAGATTTTGCTGCGATAAGTGACGCTGGGCGTCGCGAAGACACGCATGCCGTTGCCGATCGGCGCGTCGATGGTGAAGCCGGCCGCCGCCTGAAATTTGGGCTGGAGGCGGAACTGGTCGCCGGCGAAGCGGCCATTGGCTTCCTTGTCGTCGATGCCCCCGTCGATATAGCCGCCATTGGCGAAGATGTTCAGCCAACTGGTCGGCTGGATCGCCACTTCCGCCTCGACACCCAGATTGCTGGCCGTGCCGGCGCTCATCGTGCGGGCGACGCCGTCGCTGCCGACGACGCTGACCTGGAAATTATCGTATGTCTGATAATAGACGCCCAGCGAGCCGGAAAAGATGCCGCTATTGCCCTTCAGGCCGACTTCATAGTTCCAGACATTTTCCTCCGCGATCCGGCTGATCCGCGCAGCGCCACCCGCAGTTGCATCCAGATTGACCGTCGGCGACCGGCGGCCCTTCGACACGGTGGCGAAGCCGTTCAGTTCCGGCGAGAAGCGATAGAGGATGTTGAAGCGTGGCAGGAAGGCGGCGAAGCTGCCCTGGGTCCGCAACACGCGGCCGTTGGTGTTGATCTGACCGGGGATCAGCGGCGCGCCGCTCAGCACGGAATTGGGTACGGTCGTGACATAGCCCGATCGGCGCTTTTCGATGAGGGCGCGGATGCCGGCGGTCAGCTCCAGCGACGGGCTGGCAAGCCAGGTGCCGTCGGCGAACATCGAATAGCTGTCGTTCTTGCCCTGATTTTCATAAACCGAGCTGTAGGGAATGACGGTCGCGGCGCCGTTGGTGAGGATGGCGGTCGCCTGCGATGCGGTGACGGTGCCGTCCGCCGCAATACAGGCGAGGCCGGGGATCAGGCGTGTGGCGCACTGGATATAGGTGCCTTCCTCGGTCGAGAAGGGCACGCGCTGGTGGTTCTTTTCGCGGAAAGCGTTCCAGCCGAACGAACCGCGGAAATGATCGCCGGCATAGGAGAAGCGGGTTTCATGGCTGGCCTGCCAGCCCTTCGCTTCCTCGCCAAATTCCAGATACCAGGCGGCAGACCCGTCCGCGTCGAACAGTTCGTTGCTGTCGAACTGGCGATAGCCGTTGACCATCGTGAGCGTCCAGTCGTCGGCAATGTCCCACGCGAAGGTCAGGTTCGCGTCATAGACGTCGCGATGCAGGCCCAACTTTTTGCCGCCCAGCACGGACGCCGATAGGGGCGAGCCGCTGAGGTTCGCCGAGCCGAAGGGATTGCCCGGCCCTTCGGACGTCGGCAGCGCGAGCGAAACGAAAGGCGTGCCCGAATTGCGCTGGCGATCATAGGTCAGGATCAGGTCGGCGGTGAAGCTTTCGGTCGGCTTCAGGCGCAGCGAGCCGCGCACGCCAAGCTGGTCGCGCGCATAGAGATCGTCCTGCGTCGCGGACAGGTTCTTCACATAGCCGTCCCGCTTCTTCCAGGCGAAGGCGATGCGACCAGCCACCTTGTCCGACCCGCCATTGACGAAACCGCTCAGCAATTTGGAATCATAATTGCCATAACCGGCGTTCAGTTCGGCTGAGAAGCCGGGCTTGGGCCGGGCGGAAATCATGCTGATCGCGCCGACCGCCGAGGCGGTGCCGAACAGGGTCGCCTGCGGCCCCTTGATCACCTCGATCCGCTCCATATCGTAGATATCCTGATAGGAGCCACGCGAGCGGGAAATGTCGACGCCATTATAATAGAGGGTGACGCGCGGCGCCTGCTGCGCCGATCCGCTGTCCGACGTGATGCCGCGAATGACGATTCCGGGATTGTTGGCGCTCTGTTCCTGAATATTGAGGCCGGGAATATAGTTGGACAGCTCGTCCAGGTCGGAGACGCCGATTTCCGCCATCCGCTTGCCACTGACGGCGGAGATGGTGATCGGCACGTCCATCGCGCGCTGCTCGATCTTCTGGGCGGTGACGATGATCTGTTCACCCGCACCCGCGCTATCGCCTTCCGGTGCAGCGGTCTGGGCCATGGCCGGGATGGCGGCACTGCTGGCGAGCAGCATGGAAAGGATTTGGAAACGGCGTGTCATGGTGCGAACCCCCGATTGAACTGGATGGGGACGCCGCTGCCCAACAGATGTGACCTGCTGGAGGCTAACAGATGACATGTCGATGAAAGTTAATATATTTCAATGTCATATATACGGTCTGCCGGCCCTGTGCCGGACCGGGTTCAACTGGCGAGTGCGATCGGATCTGTGACGCCGAATCCGGCGATATAGGCTTCGACATCGCAGGCGGCGATGGCGTGGGAATAGAGGAAACCCTGTCCGATATCGCAGGCGATATTGCGCAGATATGCCTCCTGCCCGGCCGTCTCTATCCCTTCGGCTACGATCTCCAGCCCCAGGCAATGGCCAAGATTGACCACCGTCGCCGTGATCGCCTCCGCATCCGCGCTGGTGCCGATGCGCTTGATGAAGGATCGGTCGATCTTCAGCAGATTGACCGGAAACTGTGTCAGATGCGACAGGGAGGCATAGCCTGTGCCAAAATCGTCGAGCGCGATGCGGATGCCCTGTTCGCTGAGCATGCGCAGTTCACGCTCCACCTCCCCCGCGCCATGGCCCAGGAACACATTTTCCGTGACCTCGATCTGGATGCAGGAGGATGGAAGGCCCCTGGCTGCCAGATTGGCGATCACCTTGTCGGCAAAGCCGCCATGCCGAAAATCCGCGCCTGCGACATTGATGGCGACATGGCCGATGGGCACGCCGGTCCGGGTCCAGTTGTGGATATCGTCCAGCACCTTATGCAACATCCGCTCGCTCAGCAGGGAGCCGAGTGCCGGATCCTCGAACGCCGCCTTCACCATGTCCGGCGATCGCAACTGGCCGCTGCGATCCCTCCAGCGAAGCAGCGCTTCAAAGCCGATGACCTGCGTGGTGCGCAGGTCGACCTTGGGCTGATAATAGGGCATGACCATGTCGTGGGTCAGCGCCTGACGCGCACGCGCGATCATGGTCTGATGCTGTTCGACCTCCGCCATCATGCCGGGGTCGAAAATGCGCATCCGGGCACGGCCGGCGGCCTTCGCAGCGTAAAGGGCAATATCGGCCGCCTTCATGATTTCCGACCGGGTGGTGCCGTCGCGGGGAATGAAGCTGGCGCCGATGCTGGCGCCGCATTCCAGCAGCCGGCCGCCATGGTCGATCGGCACCCGCAACTGGTCGAAGATGGTCTGCGCGACCCGTTCCACCGCCTCAGCCGAACTGGCGGCGATGACCAGCGCAAATTCGTCGCCGCCGGTACGGGCGACCAGATCGCCCGGCGCTACGGATGCTTTCAACCGTTCGGCAAAGGCGCAAAGCAGCGCGTCGCCGCCATCATGGCCGACCGAATCATTGACCGTCTTGAAATTGTCGACGTCGACGATCAGCATCGCCGCCTCCATCGCCGGTCCGACATTGGCCAATGTCTCGTCCAGATGATGTTGCAGCAGGGCACGATTGGGCAGGCCGGTCAGCGCATCATGCTGCGCCATCCAGACCGCCTTCTCCTCCGACTTCTTCTGGTGGGTAATGTCCCGCGCGACGACGATCAGGCGACCGGAGGCATCCGATGTCCGGTTGATCGCGATGTCGAACCAGCGCCGCTTGTCCTGGCCATGGAGCAGGCTGAGGGCGAGGTTGGCGGGTCGTCCGGTTTTCGCCTGATCGAGCGCGCTGCGGGCGGCATCCCCATATTCCTCGGCGATTTCGTCCAGCCAGTTCCGGCCGACGAGGCCAGCCACGACGCCCTCCTCCCCTTCCCGGTTATAATAGCAGATGCGATAATCCTCCTCCAGGATCAGCATATGGTCGGGGCTGGACCGCAGGATCGTCTCCGTCAGCGATTCGCTGCGCTCCAGGTCGCTGAGCGCCGTCATCCACGACACAAGCATCCTGTGCAGCGCGAAGGAGGCGGAGAAGATCGTCAGCATGAAGATCGGAAGCTGGACACTGATGACGGGCAGGACCGGCTCGCTGGTCAGGCTGCCGGCGACGGCGCATGGCCCCAGCGTCAGAAAGACCATGGCCGCGGCCAGACGCGGCGTACCGAAATTGCGCAGGCAGATGCCACATACCATCGCGGCGGCCGACAGGCAGGCGATCACAGCCAATATCCAGTCGCCCGACAGGATGCAGAGCGAGGTGCCGATCCCCACCGACAAGGCCCACAGGCAGGACAGGAAGGCCGACAGGGATCGAGGCGGTACGCGCCCGGCGGCGATCAGCCGCTTCCCATATATAAGCACCGCCATCCGCACCAGCCCCAGGCCGATTTCGAACAGGAGCCAGCCGATGAAGGGCGGGGCGAGATGGCGCAAGACGGCGATGGTCGCGACCGCCGTCGCGTTCAGCACACCGCCCAGGAAGATGGGTAGCGAGGAAAACAGGCCATTTTTCAACTGGTCCGCGATGGCCGCCGGTACCTTGGTCTTCGTATCGAGAAGCCAGCTGATGAGCCTGATGAACGGTAACGGCAGCACGCGCATACTCACTTGATCGCTCCCTCGCCCAACCATCAAGAGGCGGGGCGGCGGAGATGGATTCCGCCCGGTCAGGAGCCGGCGGCACCTGTGGGATGCGCGCATCTTATAAGATATTAGTTTTCAATAACCTAACTGCGTAACCTTCTTCCTGCACCATCATCATGGCCTGCCTTGTTCGGCTGCACCGCCATGCGCACATGTTTGGCTCCCGCATCGGGCGCGATGCAGAGCCTTAGCGCCACTTTGCCGGCGGGCGAGTTGCGCGCGGGTGCGACCAGACCGAAAGTGGACAGGTGCGGAGCGACTGAAAGGCTATCCCTGGCTGACCGTCGGAGCCGCCTGAGACTGGTCGTCGCCCAACTTGCTGGTCGCGAAAATTGCATCGGAGTCATGCCGGACCTATGGACGAGGTCCACGGCATTGAGGAAAGATATGACGAAGCTCGTAACGGATCAGGAGCGACGCCTCGAAATCGGCAGAGTTCGCCGCGCCAAAACCCGTGCGAAAATCGTAGCGGCGGCCTTTGACACGTTCGGCGACGAGAGCGGCCTCTATGCCCGTATCGAGGAAATCGCCAAGCGCGCGGAGATTACCCGCGCGACCTTTTATGATCATTTCACCGGCATGCCCGAACTGCGTGAGGCCGTGACCTATGAAGTGACGCATGATTTTCTGACCGCGGTGACGCGGACCGTGTCGCGCCTCTCCGATCCGCGCGAGAAAGCCGCCGCCGCGATCCGCTTCTATCTCAACAAGGTGCCGGAGGATGCGCGCTGGGGATGGTCGATGATCAACCTCAGTGCCAATGGCGTGATTTTCGGCGCCGAAACATTCCGTCAGGCCGAATTGACCGTGGTGGAAGGGATAGAGGCGGGGCTGCTGACCGTCCCGTGCAGCGCGATCGGGCGCGACTCGATCCTGGGCACCACCATCGCCGCCATCTCCTCCATGGTGCGGGAAGACCATGGCCCGGAATATCCGGTACAGATCGTCCAGAGCATCCTGATGAGCCTGGGCGTCAGCCGCAGCGATGCCGTCGAGATTTCCGGCCGGCCACTGCCCGCCCTCGTCTTTTCCGACTGATCCAATTACAAAGTTGACACTTTGTATGATTCTGATATTCCCAACATCAATCTGACAAACTGTCGGATTGATGTTGCTGCATGACCGGGCATAGTCCGGCAGCTTTGGGAGAGTGGGATGTCTGGCTGGGAAAGGCTCCGGCGCCATAGCGGCGCACGGACAGGGGGAATTTGCGTCTTGGCGGGCTTGACGGCCATCGCCTGCGGCCCTGTCATCAGCGCCGCGCCGAAACCACGATCGCCGGAAAAAATCTATGCGTCGACCTGCGGCTATTGCCACGGGCAGCATGTCGCGCCGGTCATCCGGGGCCGCGCTATTCCGCCCGAGGCGGTTGTCCAGTTCGTGCGCACGGGTCCAGCCGCCATGCCGGCCTTCCGCCAGACCGAGATTTCCGATCAGGAACTCAAGGCGCTCGCCCAATGGCTCCATGCGTCCAGGGCCGATCCCAAGGAGCATGAGCAATGAGCGGTTTGAGCAGACGTGATCTGATCCGCACCGGCGCGGCCGGCGCTGCGGCTTTTGCAGCCGGGGCGAACGCCTCTCCGCTCGACAGCGCGCGCATGTTGCCGGCACAGCTCGACAAGGGCGCGTTCGCGGCGGCGGTCGCCGAATTGCGGGCCGTTGTCGGCGCCGACTGGGTCTTTGCCGACGCCGACAGCACCTTGCCCTATCTCAAGAGCTTCACCCCCGACCCGCTCCACGAGCATGTGCCGAGCGGTGCGGTCGCGCCCGCCTCTGTCGAGGAGGTGCAGGCGGTGCTCAAGGTCGCGAACAGGTATAAACTGCCGCTGTGGACTGTCTCCACCGGCAAAAATATGGGCTATGGCTGCGCCACCCCCGCCAGCAGCGGCCAGATGATTCTGGACCTCAAGCGCATGAACAAGATCATCGCGATCGACCCGGACCTGGGCACGGCGCTGGTCGAACCGGGTGTCACCTATCAAGATATGCACGACTATCTGGTCGAACATGACCTGCCCTACTGGATCGACGTACCGACCGTGGGGCCGATCGTGTCGCCGCTGGGCAACACGCTGGAGCGGGGTGTGGGCTACACGCCCTATGGCGATCATTTCTTCATGCAATGCGGCATGGAAGTGGTGCTGGCCGACGGCACGATCGTGCGCACCGGCATGGGATCGGTCAAGAATTCGACCACTTGGCAGGCGTTCAAATGGGGCTATGGTCCCTATGTCGACGGCATCTTCACCCAGTCCAATTTCGGCGTCGTGACCAAATTGGGTTTCTGGCTGATGCCCAAGCCGCCCGCCTTCAAGCCGTTCATGGTGCGCCATGGCGAAATGGCGGACGTCGCCAAGATTGTCGAGGCCATGCGCCCGTTCCGCATGAGCAACCTCATCCCCAATGTGGTGCTGATGATGGGCGCAGCCTATCAACTCGCCATGTTCCATCGCCGCGAGGAGATCTGGGACAAGCCGGAATCGGTCCCCGATACGGTGATCCGCGACTTTGCCAAGACCAAGGGTCTGGGCATGTGGAACACCTATTTCGCGCTCTATGGCACCGACGAGATCATCGCTGCTGTCGAGCCGATCGTGCGCCGCGCCTTCGAGGCATCGGGTGGCGAAGTGCTGACCGAAAAGGAAATGGGCGGCAACCTCTGGTTCGAACATCACAAGAATCTGATGAGCGGCCAGATGACGCTGGAAGAAAAGGGCATCATGCGCTGGCGCGGCGGCGGCATGTGCTGCTTCGCCCCGGTCGCGCCGGCCAAGGGCGAGGAGACCAGCCAGCAGACCGATCTGGCGCAGGAGATATTGGGCAAATATGGCCTCGACTATTCGGTCGCCTATGCGATCGGCGGGCGTGAACTACATCACCTGATCTTCATCCTCTACGACAAGTCCGACCCGGACGAAGAGAAGAAGGCGGACGACTGCATCCGCGAGATGATCACCCGCTTCGGCGGGCGCGGCTGGGCCAGCTATCGCACCGGCGTCAACACCATGGATCTGGTGGCGCAGCAATATGGCGAGGCGAACCGTGACCTCAATGCGCGGATCAAGCAGGCGCTGGACCCCAATCACATCCTGTCCCCCGGCAAGCAAGGCATAAGGTGAGCGCGATGGATATGGAAATCCATGTCGGCCGGCCGCCAGCCAGCGCAATCGACCTGTTCGACGACGCGACCCTGCTCGATCCGTGGCCTGGATACAGCACGTTGCGCGACATGGGGTCTGCGGTATGGCTGGAACGGACCGGGGCATATTTCATCGGCCGCTATGCCGATGTGCGCGCGGCGCTCAACGACTGGCGCAGTTTCTCGTCGGATCAGGGCATCGGCCTGAACCCGATCATCAACGCCGCCTGGGACGAAGCGCTGATCTGTCAGGACCCGCCGATCCACACGGAACGACGACGCCTCATCATGGAGGCGCTTGGTCCCGTCGCGCTCAAGCCGGTGGCCGATACGATCGCCGCACGCGCCGATGCCCTGGCCGATCGGATCGTGGCAAAGGGCGAGTTCGACGCGGTGGTCGATCTGGCCCATGACCTGCCGGTGGGCGTGGTCATGGACCTGATCGGCTGGCCGGAAGATGTCCGCCCACAACTGCTGCGCCTTGCCGAGGGATCATGGAACGCGGCAGGCCCCGCCAACGCGCGGATGGACATGGGCCTCACCCGCTTGCAGGAAATGATGGCGCTGCTGGCCGATATCTACGACCAGAACCGTGTCACGCCCGGTGGCTTTGCGGCAAAGCTGATCGCGGCGGCGCATCGTGGCGATATCAGCCGCGACACCGCGATCGGGATGCTCGCAGGCTATGTCGTCGCCGCGTTCGAAACCACGATCAGCGCGATGGCGGCGGGCATCTGGTTCTTTGCCCAATACCCGGCGGAATGGGCAAAGCTGCGCGCCGATCCACGCCTGGCCATGGGCGCGGCGAACGAGATCGTGCGGATGGAAACCCCGCTTCAGAATTTTGCGCGGGTGACGACGGGGGAGGTCGCGCTGTCCGACGGTACGATCCTGCCGCAAGGCGCGCGGGTCATCCTCTCCTATGCCAGTGCCAATCGGGACGAGCGCCAGTTCGAGCAACCCGACACCTTCTGTATCGACCGGCGCGAGAAGCAGAATCTGGGCTTCGGCCATGGCCCGCATGGCTGCGCCGGACAAGGTCTGGCACGGATGGAACTCACGGCCGTCTTCACCGCCCTGGCGCAGCGCGTCGCCCGCTTCGCAATCGTCGGACCACCCGACCGCGCGCTCAACAACATATCCCGCGCATTTCGGCGGCTTCCCGCCCGCGCGATCCCGGCCTGAGACAGGGGGAAGCAGATCATGTATCCATTCAAGCAAGGCAGTTTCGCCCCGCGCAACGCCTGGTATGTCGCGGCCTTCAGCGAGGAAATCGGCGTCAGCCTGCTGTCCCGCTGGATAGTGGGCGAACCGGTCGTCCTCTATCGCAAGCAGGATGGCACCGCCGTCGCGGTCGGTGGCCGCTGCCCGCACCGCTATTTCCCGTTGGGCGAATCCATGCGGATCGGGGATTCGATCCAATGCGGCTATCATGGCTTCACCTTCGGCCCGGATGGGTGGTGCAGCAAGGTGCCGAGCCAGTCGAGCGTCCCGTCCGTCTACCGCATCCCGTCCTATCCGCTGGTCGAACGCGGGCTATGGGCCTTCATCTGGCCGGGCGACCCGGACAAGGCGGATGAGAGCCTGCTGCCGAGCGAAGCGGATATGGGGTTCGGCGCGCCGGGCTATATCTACAAGCCGTTCCGCTTCGTATCGGTCAAGGGCCGCTACCAATTGCTCAACGACAATCTGCTGGATCTCACCCATCTGGGCTATCTCCACGGCACCAGCATCGGCACCAGCGAAAATGCCAGCGCGCCGGAAGAGCGGCAGGTCGGCGATCGCATGATCCGCAGTCGCCGGGAGATGCAGGGCGCCGACTGTCCGCCCCTGATGGCTGCGGCGGGCCACTATGACGGCAAGGTCGATCGGGTGTCGGCGATGACGTTCTTCGCGCCGGGCTTCCATGCCGGACTGGACGATATGTTCGTCGTCGCCGACCATGACGAGCGGGCCGGCGAATGTATCAACAGCGCCAAGGTCTTTCATGCCGTGACGCCCGCGACCCGGCACGAAACCAACTATTTCTTCGCGCTGGGCGGCACCAGCGAACCGCAGGTCGACGCGCTGAAACAGGCGCTGTGGCCGGTTCTGGACGAAGATATCTTCGCCACCGAGGAAATAGAGAAGATCATCCTGCGCAGCGAACAATTGCTGCCCGAACTGATGATCCGCAGCGATACGACGACCGTGGAAGGCCGCCGCATCCTCCAGCGCATGATGGACCTGGAAAGCCGGGCCGACTGAATTTCAAGACTGCCGATATCCAAGAAAATTGCAGGGGAGTAGGACCATGAAGAGCAAGCTATCGACTTCCACCATCCTGACATCCGTCGCGCTGCCGTTATTGGCTGTCGCGCCGGTGCAAGCCCAGGACAGCAGCAACGGTATCGCAGAGATCATCGTCACGGCGCAGAAGCGGGCGGAAAACGTGCAGGACGTGCCGATCGCGATCACCGCAGTCACCGCCGAAGGGCTGAAGAACCAGAATATCAACTCGGTAGCGGACCTGTCGAAACTCGCTCCGAACGTGCAGTTGGATTCAAGCGCGCCGATCTTTTCCTCGTCGCAGATCCTGACCGGCTTCATTCGCGGCATTGGGCAGAATGACGTATCCTCCAGCCTTGAGCCGGGCGTCGGCATCTATCTCGATGGCGTCATCCTCGCCCGCTCGATCGGCGCCAATGTCGACCTGCTCGATGTGGAACGGATCGAGGTGCTGAAAGGGCCGCAGGGCACCTTGTTCGGCCGCAATACCATCGGCGGTGCCATTTCCGTCGTGACCCGCGATCCTGCAAACAGGTTCGGCGTCCGGGCGGAAGCCACCTATGGCAGTCGCGACCGTTTCGACCTGCGCGGCACGGTCGATATACCGCTGGGCGATACGCTTTTTTCGCAGGTCAGCTTCACCACCAAGAGCCAGAAAGGCTATCAGAAGATCATTCCTTTCCCCGGCGATACCGCGGTGACGGACGAATATAATCTCAACATCATCCCCCGGAACACGTCGAACCGCCGTGGCGGGACGGATACCTACACCTTTCGCGGCAAGCTGAAATGGCAGCCGAGCGATGGCCTGACGCTGCGCCTCGCCGCCGACTATTCGAAAGCGGACGAAGAGGCTGGTGCCGTGTCGCTGGTCGCGACCGACACCAACGCCATGGCCGCCGCGCCGACTTACGCCGCCGTGTACAACAGTTGCATCAGCGCGCCGCCGGCGCTGTTCGGGACCGGCGGACCACTCGCCTTCCTCGCGCCGATCTGCGGACCACGCGGCGGCGGCGTGCCGGGTGGCGCAACGTTGCCGGGGCTGGCGGGCTATAATTTCACGAATAATCCGCCGCGCCTGACATTCGGCGATCAATATATCACCGACGATATCGACACCACCTACGCCAACGGCGCCAATCGATCGATGGTCAAGACATGGGGCCTGACGGGCCAGATCGATGTCGAACTGACCGACCATGTCGCGCTGAAATCGATCACCGGCTATCGCGAGGTCAGGGCGGACCTCGCCAACGACATCGACGGCGCGCCCATGATGATCGCCTCTACCCTGGCGCGGCTGCGCGAAAAGCAATTCTCGCAGGAATTGCAATTCAATATCGAAGCGTTCGACGACCGGCTGAAATCCGTCTTCGGCCTCTATTATTTCCGGGAAAAGAACCAGAATCTGGAAAATGCCTATCTGTCCGAAGGGCTGGGGCAATTTTACGGCCCCTACCGCAACGACAATAGATCCTATGCCGTCTATACCCACAATAATATCGGCCTGACCGACCAGTTCAGCCTGACATTGGGCGCGCGCTATACGAAGGACAAGAAGCGCTTCTCTGCGGGCCAGTCCGATCTCAACCTGTCGCTGCTCAAGCTGGGTCTGTTTACGCCCGACCAGTTGCCCGACCCGACCGACCCGACGCGCCTCTATCCGCTGGGCGAGCGGCGCGACAGTTATGATAATTTCTCGGTGCGGCTGGGCGCGGAATATAAGGTCACGCGCGACATCATGCTCTACGGCTCCTTCGCGCAGGGCTTCAAATCGGGCGGCTACACCACCCGCCTGTCGATCCCGACCCCCGGCAATGTCGCCCCGCGCTTCGACCCCGAACGGGCCGACACCTATGAAATCGGCGCGAAGACGCAGTTTCTCGATCGCCGCCTGCAACTCAACCTCGCCGCCTTCCATACCGATTACAAGAATCTCCAGATTACGGTGGTGCGCGGCATATCTCCCTTCATCCAGAATGCGGGCAAGGCCAAGATTGACGGCGTGGAATTGGAAATGGTCGCCCGTCCAATCCCTGAAATCCGCCTGAATGGCAGCATCGGCTTTATCGATGCGCGCTATACGGAACTCGATCCCGGCGTCACCTTCGGCACAGACGACCATTTCGTGAATACGCCCAAATGGACTGCCTTCATCGGTGCGGACGTCGATCTGTTCGATACGGCGGACGGCAAGGTCACGGTGCATGGCGACTATAGCTACAAAAGCCGCATGGCGCGCGACGCGGTCAATACCCCGGCGCTCATCACCCGGCCGCAGAATATTGCCAACGCTTCGCTGCGCTGGACCCGCAGCGACGAATTGCTGGAAGTCAAGCTGGGCGTGCTCAACCTGACCGACGAGCGCTATATCGTCACCGGCACGCAGGTCGATGCCGTGGGTGCCACCACCGTCACCTATTCGCGGCCGCGCGAATATTACGCCACCGTCAGCATCAAATATTGATCGCCGGGGGGAGGAGCGCGCGCCATGTCCACTCTTGTCCGCAACTGCTGGTATGTCGCCGGCTGGAGCCATGACATCGGCCGCACGCCGGTCCAGCGAATGCTGCTGGGGGAGCCGGTCGTCCTCTACCGGCGCGAAGATGGCGTGCCGGTCGCGCTGGAGGATCGTTGCGCCCATCGGCTCGCGCCCCTGTCCATGGGCCGGATCGAGGGTGACGCGATCCGCTGCCTCTATCATGGCTTCCTGTTCGAGACAGGAGGGCAGTGCCGCCAGATACCGGGACAGGATGTCGTGCCGCCGGGCACCTGTGTCCGCACCTATCCGGTATGTGAGAAGAATAGCTGGGTCTGGGTCTGGATGGGCGATCCCGACCGGGCCGATCCATCGCGCATTGCTTCGTCCAAGGCGCTGGACGATCCTGACTGGATATTGAAGACCGGGCAGCTCGATTATGATGCCAACTATCAACTCATCAACGACAATCTGCTGGACCTTACCCATCTGGCCTATGTCCACGCCGCCAGCTTTGGCGCGGATGCAGCCTGGTCCCGCAACCGGCCCAGAATAGAGCGCATCGCCGAAGGCGTGCGATCGTCGCGCTGGATCGCGGATTCGCCGCCAATCCCGCCTCTGGGTGAGGCCGCGCACCATGACCGGGTCGATATCTGGACCAGCTATGATTTCGTGCTGCCCGGTGTGTTCCTGCTCTACACGGCGATCTATCCGGCCGGCACCGCGCAGGCTTGCAACGGGGAGGCGCCGGGCGACGGCCAGGTCATCCTGTTCGACAATTTCACCAGTCAGGCGGTGGTGCCGACTGGCGAGCGAACGTCGCGCTATTATTATAGCTGGGGGCCAGGATCGCGGTTCGGCGACGATGCGATCGCGCAAGTGATGATCGACACCGCGACGCTCGCCTTTCGCGAGGACAAGCTGATGATCGAGGCTCAGCAGCGCATCATAGACGCCGACCCGACACGCTTGCCCAGGCCCGCGACCGCCGACCGCGCCATCACAATTTTCCAGCGACTGATGAAGAGCCAGGATTGTCCCACGGCACCACCATCATAGCCGACCCAGTCGAATTCACCCTTGATCCTGACATACCCCCATAGGAGAATCGCTTCATGACGATTGCCAGAGCGGCCATCTGCCGCGGGCCGGGCCAGCCGTTCGTGATCGGGGCGGTCCGGCTGGACGATATCCGGCCGGACGAGGTGCGGGTGCGGATCGTAGCCTGCGGCATCTGCCATACCGATCTGGCCGTGCGCGACGCGCAACTGCCGGTCCCGCTGCCGATCGTCCTGGGCCATGAAGGCGCCGGGATCGTCGAGGCGGTCGGCAGCGCCGTCACCGCCGTCCGGCCCGGCGACCGCGTGGTGATGAGCTTCAACTCCTGYGGCCAGTGCCCCAGTTGCACGGTCGATGCGCCAACCTATTGCTATGCCTTCGTCCAGCATAACTGGTCCGGCGTCCGTGCCGATGGCAGCCCCACGCTGTTCCATGACGGCGTGCCGATGAACGGCCATTTCTTCGGCCAGTCCGCCTTTGCCACCCATGCCATCGCCCATGAACGCAATGTCGTCCGCGTGCCCGACAGCATGGACGACGTGCCGCTCGACATCCTCGCGCCGATCGGCTGCGGGCTGATGACCGGCGCGGGSGCGGTGCTGCGGGCGATGAAGGTGCGCGCCGGACTGCCGATCGCGATCTGGGGCGCGGGAACCGTCGGCATGGCCGCGATCATGGCGGCCAGGATCGCC
>NZ_LMKV01000031.1 GCF_001421665.1 Sphingobium sp. Leaf26 | reverse complement strand
CGCAAGTGGCGGAGACGCGGAGAACAGGCGGTCCAGGATCGATCAAGCCGACCCAGGCGCCTTGCCTGGCGGACGAACGAGGAGGAGCGCGCCATCATCTGCGCCGTGCGCAGAGCAACAGGGTTTCCGCTGGACGATCTCGCTTTCCTACTCCGGCATTTTCTACCACATCTCAACCGCGATAGCATTTATCGTGTCCTAAAGGCCGAAGGCCTCAATCGACGACCACCCAAGCCGACGGTGCAGCCCTGCAAGGGCAAGGGGCACTTCCACGACTATGATCTCGCTTTTGTCCACATCGACGTTAAACATCTGCCCAAGTTGCGTACCGCGGACGGCGAGATCCGTAAGCGCTTCCTCTATGTCGCAATCGACGCTGCTCACGCTTTGTCCACCTCGACGTCTACGACGCCGAGAACGCCGCCAATGCGGTTGCCTTCCTCAAGGCCGTTCCCCTTCCGCATCACCCATGTNCGCTGCTCACGCTTTGTCCACCTCGACGTCTACGACGCCGAGAACGCCGCCAATGCGGTTGCCTTCCTCAAGGCCGTTCCCCTTCCGCATCACCCATGTGCTGACGGATCGGGGTTCCTGCTTCACCGCCGATGATTTTGAACGCGCCTGCGCGAAAATCAAGGTCAGCCATCGCACGACCCGGCCCTATACGCCCCAGACGAACGGCATGGTCGAGCGCTNCACCGCCGATGATTTTGAACGCGCCTGCGCGAAAATCAAGGTCAGCCATCGCACGACCCGGCCCTATACGCCCCAGACGAACGGCATGGTCGAGCGCTGCAATGGCCGCATCGCCAGCGAGGTGCCCGGCATCAATGTTGCCGGCCACGCAAATCTCGAAATCCTGCTGACTGGCTTTAATCGTGCCTACAATCGACGACGACAGCGTGTCCTCCAGGATGGTTCGCCTAGCCAAAAGGTAGATGAACGCATCCAACTCAACCCTGCTCTCCCCAACCCCCTTTACAAGCCAGCGGCGCAGGACGACCTTATGGCTAGAGTCGACGACATATTATATTATGCCAATGATGTGTCGCAACCAGACAGATAGGTGCTAGGTAATGAAGCATCCCGGATTCCAAGCGAGGAACGATCATTATCCAAGGCCGGAATACGCTCAGGATCGCAAGTGTACGCTTTCCACGCAGCATCGAAAACCATCGCTGGGGATGCATCCCGAAATTGAGGTAGAAAAGATTTGTTCAAGGCGTGTTATGGTTTCCTGTAGCTGGATTGTCTCGTTTGAGTGACTGGGTGCGGCATGACGTGGCGCCTTGCTGCGGGGGTGGCAATCCCTCGGTCGTGATCCCAAAGCTGGATTGCATGAGCAGGCCGCAGACCGTATGAAGTCGAAGCCTGTCCCCAGCCGATTGCGGCGGCAAATGTCGGCCGAGCCTGGCGGCTGGGGTAGAGGCACCGATCATCATCGTACTCGCCAGCGGATGTTCAATCGGGCCATACAAAATGCTGATGCTGATGTAGGATCCGCGTGAAAGCGGCCTGCCCGCAGGGTTGAGCACATAATTCAAATCAGCAAGGCTGCGCTCAACTGCCTCACGGACGGCAGGCGTGACCCTCCGCCCATTCGTGACATTGGACACATTCATCCATGACACGCCCATATGCTTGGCTACGCCACGGATCGTTACAACAGAATTGGATTGGTCCCGTTTCTTGCTCATATATTCTTGTTCGCTTGCGCGCGCGGCGGCTTATTTGTGGCGAGTCCCAGAAAATTGCGCAACCATTTTGGGCAGACCAAGGGGCGTGTTGAGCTACCTAAGGCCCAAATCGGCGACTGAACGGTCCAAGAGGGACGCTTGGTTTTGCATCAATCGTCCAACCCGCGGACCAGACTGCCATATGGATCGTGCACGATTCCCCACATGGTTCGAGCAAGCGCTCCCTCAATATTTCATCACTTCGACACAGGACATGGTGAGGCGGCGGCCGATGTCTGCGATAGTGGCTGCTGCAAGTGGCTGGGTGAACCCCCCAACGCAAAGATTGTAGATGGCTGAGGTGTCTGAATCGATGATGGGTGATGCAATCAGCAAGGTGTCGAACATGGCGTCGACATTGAGCATGTCCGGTTGGGCTACTTCTATGTCGAGCGCTTCCACATAAGCAGCGATTTGCCGATAGAAGTCGGACGTTCGGTCACCGGATGCCGCGCGGGTCAACATGGACGCGATGTCCTCTGTCTCCGGCCGCCGCAGCGTAACGTGAAAGCCTTGTTCCCTGGTTACGGCAAGCGTCCCGCGCAGCCAGCTGGCGATCTCGTCCGCCTCAGCGTCCGCGCGGCGCGCAATCCATTTTTCGGCCTCTTCAGGCGGAGCCCAGGCGATGAAGGAAGCGCCAACGGGCGGAACGAGTGGCACCCGCTCGCCAGCGCGCAACCCGGCCGTGCGACCATCTTTGCCGGGCAGTGAAAACACGCACACAATCTCATCATCTACCCACGTGCTGAGCAATATCGGTAGTCCGAGTTCGCTGCGCAGGCGTTCGGCCATGATCTTTGCCTGTTCCACGATTGGGTTCGCGATCATCGCTGCCTGGCCTGCGGCGATCAGCGCAGGCCCAAGCCAGTATGTTTTGCTGGATGCGTGACGGCGAAGATAACCGCGCTGCGAAAGTTCTCCCAGAATAGCGAGACAGGATGCCGCATTCACGCCTGTCGCGCGCACGATCTCAGTCAGGGAGAAACGGCGTTCCGGCAGAGACGCCAGCAGATCCAATATGCGTGTGCTGCGTGATGCGGCGAGAGCTGGTCGTGACATTACAATTTTCTCACAACTTGACGCATTTTGAAATGAGGAATACGATAATGCATATGTAAATTCGATATTGCAAATATAAAGTTAGGACGAGGTATGACTGACGAGCTGGCTTCGGCTTCTGATGCGACAATTGAGGACGCGGTGCGGCACGCGGACGCGGCGGTTCTGCGTGGTTTGCTCTATCAACTGACCTGCGATCCCGACATACTCGCCATGCCGGGAGCGCCCATAACAATGAGTCGCGAGCGCGAGGCGGACGATGCAAATGTCCTGGCGCTCAAGGCCAAGGCGGCTAATTTCCTGAAACGCTATCGCGACGACGGCATGCCGTCGATCGACATTGGACCGGTCGATCGGCTGCGACAGAGCCTCTCACTGAGCGCGGCCTACGAAATTCCGGCTGCCGATTTCGACATCTGGCTAGAGGAATTGGCGCTTGATCGCTGGGCGCGGGGCGTGCGGTGGCAGGAGGCAGAAGCACCGGCCAGCCGGAATGGCTTCACCGTCGCCGTCATCGGCACCGGCATTTCTGGCCTTAACGTCGCTGTGCAGTTGAAGAGGGCCGGCATTCCCTTTGTCGTATTTGAAAAGAACCCGGAAGTCGGTGGTTCTTGGTACGAAAACCGCTATCCAGGCGCGCGGGTGGATACCGCTAGCCGCGGATACACGCACTTGTTCGGCTATGATTATCCCTTCTCGCACGGCTACAGTCCACGGGAGGTCAATCTGAACTATTTCCGCTGGGTGGCATCCGAGTTTGGCGTCCGCGATCACATCCGCTTCGGCACCGAGGTAGAGGCGATGGTCTGGAACGACGACGCCAAAAAATGGGCGCTAACGGTCAGGGATGCGTCGGGGACGCAATCGGCAGACTTCAACGCAGTGATTTCATGCGTCGGCTTTCTTTCGCGGCCCAAGTTGCCCGACATTCCAGGAATCGAGACGTTTGAGGGCATTTCTTGTCATACAGCAACGTGGCCGGATGAACTGGACGTCGCCAACAAGCGCATTGCGGTCGTCGGTTCCGCAGCATCGGGCTATCAGACGGTACCGGTCATCGCAAAGTCGGCGGCGCACACTTTCCTGTTCCAGCGGACGCCGAACTGGTGTTTTGAGGACCGGGGCTACGTCAAGGAACTGGCCCCACAGATTGGCTGGCTGGAGCGGAACTTTCCCTTCTACGGCAACTTCGTCCGCTTCCGGATCGCATCCGGCTATAATCCGGCGCTCATGAAATACGGTTTGCACATCGATCCGGAGCATGACGATCCTGATACGGTCAGCGCGGGCAACAAGGCGACGCGCGACATATGTGTGGAGTTTATCCAGCGCAAGCTTGCGTCGCGCCCTGAACTGATCGAAAAAATGACACCGAAAAGCCCGCCGATGGCGTCGCGGCCAATCCGGGTTGATACCGACGACAATATCTACGAAGCATTGCTGCGGGACGATGTATCGCTGGTGACGGATTTGATCGAGCGGGTCACGCCGCAGGGCGTCGTCGCGGGTGGCAAGGAATATGATGTTGACGCGATCGTTTTTGCCACCGGTTTTCGCGCAAATGATTATCTATGGCCGATGGACGTGCGCGGCCGTGGCGGTGTGAAGATTGAGGACGTCTGGAAGGTCGATGGGCCTCGGGCCTATCTCGGCTCAATGGTTCCAGCGTTCCCGAACCTTTTCATGTGCTATGGTCCTAATACGAACAATTTCGGCGGGTTTACAGTGGTAGATCTGCTGGAGTTGGTAGCCCAGTTCGCGCTGCGCAGTATCGCGGGCCTGATTGAGCGCGGTGCCGCTAGCGTCGAGGTGACCGAAGATGCCTATTGGCGCTTCGCGCATCTGCTCGATGCTGAGGATCGCAAGATGGTCTACATGGATAAGCGGGCGCAAAATTATTACCGCAACGAACAGGGCCGATCGAGCGTCAATGGACCTATCGACATCCGTCGCATGTACCGTTGGCTGCATGACCCCGCTGGCAATGATTCCGGTCCCCGCGACGACGGCTTAAGCCCCCGTTTCGGCGAGGATCTGATTGTGCGGTGAGCGTATCGCGGTTCGCTAACGTGGGGTGGAGGGGGAGAGGATAACGAAAGCGTATCTTCGTCGCTGTCCCATAGACGAGCATGGGCCGACGGAGCCAAGTTCCGATGGGTCGCTATCTGAGCTTTTACAGCGCATGGAGGCCGTGTTGGCGCTTTGCCGCTGACGGGCCGCATCCGGGCGAAGCAGGCTACAAGCTGATGGGCGATGCCATCGATCTTTCGCTATTCAATTGAATCAGGTTGTGGCACCGCAGCAGCCCGCGCTGCTGTCTGTACAGAAGCGCGGGCATTTCTCGTAGGCCAATTTGACACGTAGCGCGACGCTTCGGATCAAATCAACTGCCGGCCCACGGCTACTTGCTTTTGCCAAACTCAGCTGTGCAGCAGCAGACGCTGTAATAGGTCAGAGGTGCTTGATTTCCTTGAGCGTCAAGGAACTGACAACGCCACGATCCCCTGCGCTGAGCTTGTCGAAAGGAATGTAGATCATCTTCATTTCGATGATGACGGCGACACTGTTGCCGCGGATACGATCGACACGACCTACGCGGCGGCCATCGGCGGAAAAGATGAGATCGCCGACCTTGGCGACCGGAGTGGCAGCGTCCGCAACGGGGGAAGGGTCTGCTGCGTGCGCTGCGGCAGAAATTGCACACAGGCCAAGGGCGAAAGCGAACGCGGAGGAAATCTTCATGTCTGTCACCAATATTTCAATATGATGGGGACGGTATTGCCCGCCTGAGCTTGCATTTAAGCTGCATCGACTGAATTGTCGATAGCGATTCGTAAAATATCTGGACGCGGACGCAGCATGGCGTCAAAGCGCCTTGCTTACGAAGAGTGTGACGTTCAGTCTGGCGTCGATTGTCAGGCAAGCTGATAAAATGAAGGCTGAGTGGGAGAGGTTGATTCTGGAATGACTGTACGCAGCGAACAGACCACAGCGATGCCGCTGGAATCAGTTGAGAATCTACCCGAGAAGCGGGGCAAGCGCGCCGTGGGCAGGCCGCGTCGACTGACGCTGGATGCGATCATCAATGCTGCGTGCAAGGTAGGCATCGAACGCCTGGAATTGGCGGCGGTGGCGCAGGAATTGAACACCGGAGTGGCCACGCTTTATGGCTATATTCGCGGGCGCGATCACTTGCTGGAACTCGTTGCTGACCGCTTGGCATCTCGTGCGCTGGCCGACACTTATGCCGGCACCTGGCAGGAAGTATTGAGAGGCCATGCTGCGCTGTGCTTTGCGCTGTTCAATTCCAAGCCAGAGATGATCGGCAAGCTGGTGGGCGGGGAAACGATGGACCGCGCCGCCGATTATACGGCGAACATCGTTTCTATGATGGAGCGGCGCGGCCTTCCGCGGGGCCGGGCTTTGGAAGTCTACATCGAAGCCAATCAGGCGATCATTGGCGCGGCCATCATGTTCATCCAATGCAGGGAATTGATTGAGACGGGGCGCGACGCTGAAGGGAGGCCTGTTTCTCTGCCCAACGGGCTGGGTGATTATCGACCCTCGCTTGACCGGATCATTCGCGATTATGAATTAGAACAGCTTAAAGGATGACTCTCATGTAGGGGCGACGCGCTCAAGAGCGCAACGCCCGGAAAAACGCCCGGATATCGTCAACCAGCACGCCTGGCGTTTCCATCGGTGCGAAGTGCCCACCATGCTCGGCAACGGTCCAGCGTTTGAGATTATAGTAGCGCTCGGCCCACTTGCGCGGTTGCATCCAAACGTCGCCCTTGAACTGGAGCAGCGCCGTGGGCGCTTCGACGGGGGGCTGGCGATCATGGGCTGGCGTCAGCGCTTCGGCCTTGGTCTCATAATAGTGGCGCGCGGAACTGACATAGGTGTCGGTCAGCCAGTACAGCATGGTGTTGGTGATCAGGTCATCTTTACTGAACACTGACTCAACGTCGCCCCCGCAGTCGCTCCACGCTCTACGCTTTTCAGTGAGCCACGCCGCCAGTCCGACCGGGGAATCGTGCATGGCAAAGCCTATTGTCTGTGGGCGTGTGCGGTGGAGCCAAACAGCTTCGGCACGCATGAATTTATGGATTTCGCCGAACAGATCGGCTCGGAAGCCTATATCTCGGTCAATGTCGGTTCCGGCACCGTACAGGAAGCGGCCGACTGGGTGGAGTATATGACGGCAGTCGCTCCCGCTTCGGCCGCCAGCGAACGGGCCGCGAACGGCCGCAAAGCGCCTTATAAGGTTAAATATCTGGGCCTGGGCAACGAGATGTGGGGCTGCGGCGGGCCATTTACCGGCGAAGAATATGTCACGAAGATGAAGCCCTTTGCCCACTTCGTGCATAATTATAATCCCGCCCAGGCTGCGCCGAAAGTCGATTTCGCAGCGATCGCCAAGGATCTGATGAGCGGCAAGCCGATGGATTCGCTGCCCAGCAACCCCGAAGGCATGAAGCGTATTGCCGCCGGGCCGAACAGTGCTGATCCGTCCTATACCGAAGTCATCATGAAGGCGTGGAAGACGCGCAGCCCGATCTATTGGGACATAGACGGCATTTCGCTGCACCAATATACGTGGGGTTCGGTTCCGTTCAACGAGCCTGCCGAAGGCTTTGGTGAGAAGGAATATGCTACCGTCCTGATGCAGACGCAGTGGATGGACCGCACCATCACCAAGCATTCCGAGATCATGGACAAATATGATCCCAAGAAGCATGTGGCGCTGGTGGTCGATGAATGGGGTGTCTGGCTAAAGCCCAAGGCGGGCACCGAGCAGATGTTCCTGATCCAGCAGAATTCGCTGCGTGATGGCATGGCCGCCGCCATGAACCTCAACATCTTCGCGCGACATGCCGATCGCGTGCGAATGACCAACATCGCGCAGATGGTGAACGTGCTGCAGGCGATGATCATGACCGAAGGGCCAAAGATGGTCCTGACACCGACCTACCACATCTACAAAATGTATGTACCCTTCCAGGATGCGACCCTGCTGCCAGTCACGTTCAACGCGGGCGAGTATAAGTTCGACAAGATCACCCTGCCAAAGGTCGATGCGCTGGCCGCGCGCGGCAAGGACGGCAAAGTGTGGCTGGCGCTGATCAACCTTGATCCCAAGGCAGAATCCGTGGTGACCGCTAATGTGCCTGGCTTCGCGGCAAGCCGTGCGGAAGGCGAGGTGCTGTCTGCGCCGAGTTTTGCCAGCGTGAACAGCTTCGACGCGCCGACCACGGTTGCGCCAAAGCCTTTCAAGGCTACCGCCAGCAACGGCATCCTGTCGCTGACCTTGCCGCCGCACTCGGTCACAGTCGTCCGACTGGAGCCGTAAGAGCAAACCCTGAAGGCAGTATAACATTGAGAGGGTCAGAGGAGGATGGAGATGACGAGACGGGGTTCGATCACACTCGGCATATCCCTCATGCTCACCGCCATTCCCCCAGCCCATGCCTCTGTCGGCGCGGCTGATACAGTGCAGTTATGCCCGGCGGCCAATGCCAGTGCGAACCCGGATCTTGAGCAGATCAACAGGCTGGGAATAGAGCCACGCCGATTTGCCAATCTTGGCGAGTTTCTCGCAGCCATGCCACCGGGCGCGATGGCGCGGCTGGCTGGACTGCAAAAGGCGGCATTGGATCAGCGGGCAAAGGATTGGCCCAACCTTTGCCGTTACCAGCAGGAAAATGCCCAGGTCTTGGCCAGCGGCGTGCGGCCAAAAGCGGTTTTTCTGGGCGATTCCATCACCGAGAACTGGAAACTGGGCGATCCCTCGCTGTTCGACGCTGCCACGCTCAACCGTGGCATCGGCGGCCAGACCACACCGCAGATCCTTTTGCGCTTCTATCAGGATGTCGTCGCCCTGCGTCCGCGCGTGGTCCACATCATGGCCGGGGTGAACGACATCATGGGCAATACCGGGCCGACGTCGGACCAGGCCATCGTCGACAATATCCGCGCGATGATCGACATCGCCAAAACCAACGGCATCCGCGTGGTGCTGGCCGCGATAACCCCGTCCAAAACCTTCATCGCCCGCCCGAACGAAGACCTGCGGTCGCGCATCGCTGCGGTGAACAGCCGTCTTGTGCAACTGGCTGCACAGCAGCGCGTCACGTTTATCGATTACACGCCGTTGCTGGCTGACAGTGAAGGGGCATTTGCCCCGGCGCTGGCCAACGACGGCCTTCACCCCAATCGCGATGGCTATGCGCTGATGCGGCCATTGCTCAACAAAACCCTCGCCCGCGTGGCGAACTAGGAGACTGTCGTGCGAACCGCATCATCCTTTGCCTTTTTGCCTGCGGCCACCGCTCTGGCCCTTTGCCTCTCGGCCCCGGCGTTTGCGAAGTCTGCCGCCACGCCCGAACAACGGGCTGCCGCTATCGTCGCTCAGATGACGCTGGAGGAAAAGGCAAGTCAGATGATCAACTCCCAACCTGCTATACCCCGTCTGAACCTGCCCGATTATCAGTGGTGGAGCGAGGCGCTGCATGGTTTTGCTTTCAATCCACACGCAACCAATTTCCCTGAACCCATCGGCCTGGCCGCCAGCTTCAATGCACCGCTGCTCAAGCGGATTGCCGAAGCGATTTCGGACGAAGGTATCGAAGCGGGCGATGCGATGGTTGCGGCGGGCAGACCGCTGGAACTGGGTGCCGGGCGCACCTACTGGTCGCCCAACCTCAATATCTTTCGCGATCCACGCTGGGGGCGCGGCCAGGAAACCTATGGCGAGGATCCATTCCTCACCGGCCAGATGGGTATTGCCTATGTAACCGGCTTGCAGGGGCCAAATCCTGACGCGCCGAAGATTGTCGCTACGCCCAAACATTTCGCAGTCCATAGCGGCCCTGAATCGACGCGCCACACAGCGGATGTGACCGCTTCCGTGCATGACATGCGCGACACGTATCTGCCCGCCTTCCGTTCTGCGTTGGTTGATGGCCGCGCCGGGTCGGTGATGTGTGCCTACAGCTCGATCAATGGGCAACCGGCCTGCACCAACACCTTCCTGATGCAGGATACTCTGCGCAGGGACTGGGGCTTTACCGGTGCCGTCGTTTCGGACTGCGGTGCCGTGCGCGACATTTCCACCGCGCACAAGTTTGCGCCGGACAATATCGCGGGATCGGCGCTGGCTGTGCGGGCAGGGCTGGACATCGAATGCGCCACCGAAAGCCTGTTC
Source organism: Sphingobium sp. Leaf26 (assembly GCF_001421665.1). GTDB lineage: Bacteria > Pseudomonadota > Alphaproteobacteria > Sphingomonadales > Sphingomonadaceae > Sphingobium. The sequence goes on along the minus strand of NZ_LMKV01000031.1, from coordinate 185,910 downwards.
GATCGCAATTCCTTTGGCCAGGCGAACAACTATGTCCAGGCCGTCAAGACTGGCAAGTTGCCGATGGCTGATCTTGATCGCGCGGTCGCGCGCGGGTTGGCCACGCGCATCCGCCTCGGCCTGCTGGAAGCCAAGTCTAGCAAGACTGCGCCGGCCACCTCGTCGATCAATACCCCTGAACATCGTGCGCTGGCCCTTGCTGCGGCCCAGCAAACGCTGGTTTTGCTCAAGAATGACGGTGTCCTGCCACTGGACCGCAAGGGCGTGAAAATCGCGCTTGTCGGTCCGCTTGCGGATTCGCGCCGGGTGCTGCGTGGTAACTACACCAGCCGGGAGACTGCTGATCTACCCTCGGTCTTCGACGGAATGAAGGCCGCGTTGCCCGATGCACAGATCACCTATGTCCCGGCAGGCGAATCGGTCTCGGACGGCAATGTCATTCCCACATCTGCGCTGTTGAGCGAGGATGGCAAGCCGGGCGTGACGATGCGTTATTATCCGTTCAAGCCTGACGGCAAACCCGCGCCAACCACGCTGATGGACAAGTTCATGCGGGCAATGACCGGACTGCCGAGCGACGTAGCGACCACCACGCGCGTCGAGCCACTGGTAAACTTCGAGATTTTCACGCAGCCACTTCTTCCCGATGGCGGGAGGGCCGTGGCCACCGGGTTCATCGTGGCACCGGAAACCGGAACCTATCGCATCGGCGGCAGGACAATCGTAGGTTCGTTCCAGTTCGCAGACGAACCGAAAGTCGTAATCCAGAACGGGTTTAATCCCGCCGTGATGCCAAAACTCCAGACGGTCGATCTGGTGGCGGGACAGCGCTATCCCTTCAATTTCAGTGTGCAGGTGCCCGCGCTTCATTTCGGCGAATTGAACTGGCAGCGTGTGTCACGCCAGCCAGAGGCAGATCTTGCGGCATCAGCCAAGGACGCGGACGTGATCGTCGCCGTGGTCGGCATCAACTCCACTTTGGAAAGCGAGGAATCCTCGATCAAGTTGCCCGGTTTCAAAGAGGGTGACCGAACCTCGCTCGACCTGCCCGCTGATCAACTCGCCTTGCTCAAGGCCGCAAAGGCCACCGGCAAGCCGCTTGTCGTGATCAACATGAGCGGCAGCGCGATCAATCTGGAATGGGCCAAGCAAAATGCCAGCGCGATCATCCAGGCCTGGTATCCGGGCGAAGCGGGCGGGCTGGCAGTGGGTCGGGCGGTTGCCGGCCTTGCCAATCCTGCGGGCCGTCTGCCGGTCACCTTCTATCGCGATGTTGCGCAACTGCCGGCCTTCGAAGACTTCGCCATGAAAGGGCGGACCTACCGCTATTTCGATGGGGCGCCAGTTTATCCGTTCGGCTACGGGCTGAGCTATACGAAATTTGCGTACGGGCCGGTCAAGGTCAGCCTGCTTGATCGCACCGGTGCAAAGGGCGTGGTTGTAGAAACCAGCGTAGCCAATGTTGGCGCACGTCAGGGCGACGAGGTTGCGCAACTTTACCTCAACTTTCCTGACGCGCCGGGTACACCCAGGATAGCCCTGCGCGGTTTCCAGAGGGTCAGCATGGCACCGGGCGAAAAGCGCGCCCTGCGGTTCGAACTCGACCCACGAGACTTGAGTTCGGTGTCGCCGGATGGACAAATCCAGATGCTGGCTGGCCGCTACACCATTTCCGTCGGCGGCGGACAGCCGGGGGGCGATCTGCCGGTACAATCAACAACATTTTCCATCAAGACGGCGAAGCTGCTGCCGAACTGAGTGGACCTTGTCATAAGCGCGACGATGGACGGCAGCGGCCGCCCTCGTCGCGAACCGGGTGAACATTGCCAGGTCTTTGTCCGGCTGGCGTTGTTCGCCTATAGTGCAGCAGCAATCCTGTTCGGCGTCCCGTCTGACGGATTATGGACGGAATGCGGGTCGTATTGATCGTCCACATTCGCGACGTGCGTGCCTATCTTGCTGATATCGTAGCCGTCCGGATAAACGCTGCTGACGAGCGCATCCAGATGACTGGGTCCGCCATCGGCCACGGGCAGCTTGCCACCCAGATGGTTCAAGGCGGTGTGGGCAAACCATTTCGCGACACGGGATGCGGGACGGATACCGCAAGCGCGCGCAATGCGATCATCCAGTTGCGCGACCAAAATGAAGCGATAAAGCGACCGCATCCCTGCTGGAGCCATCGTCCCGATCCAGCTCAGCAGCACAGTGCCCAACCGCTCATTCTGCGGTTCGTAGCGGACATGATTGTCCAGATAGGCTTCAAAGAAGGCCTTTGTTTCGGCATAGGTGGCGGGCAATGGATTGGGCGAGCCGAATGCTCGTGCCTGGTGGCTATAATAGCGGTTGACCGCCTCACGCTCCTTGTCGGTCACTGGACGCCAGCCATAGCGTTCGGCGAGTACGATAGACCCGACCGTCTCCTCGGCGCCGACGGCGATGAAGTCGTCGGGATGAATATCATATTGCCGATGCATGGCATTGACCCGACGCGCGGCGTCGCGGCCCTGACCGGTAAAGCCCTCCATCATTACCGCACTGGCAAGGATGATCGTGTCGATGACACGCTTGGATATGCGATGCTCCAGTTCCCCGGTGGAACCGAGTACGCGCGAAATGCGCGGCGCGGCATAGTTCATCATGAAACCATTGATGCTCTTGGCCACCATGGTCGACTGAAAGTCGGCATAGAAAAGCTTGGTGATTTCACGATATTCGGTGTCGAGGTCGAGCGCCTCGATCTGCTTCAGCCGCACATAGGGATCGGTCGTGCCGAGCCAGCGACGTTCTTTGCGGGCCATCATGTCTCCATTTCAATCTGTGCTTGTATGAATCGCTCAAAAATCTCTGCGGCAACCGTCAGTCTTGCCGAACGCGCATCCTTGAGGTCGCCCGCCCGGTGGGAGCAGGCCCAGCCAAGCTCCCGCATCGCGACTTCGGCCCATGCTTGCGCGCGCGGGCGCGTGGCGTCGCATTCCAGAGCGCGGGCAAGGGCTGGCAACTGGTTCGCGAGCGCCGCGATAAGCCGATCACCGATCAAGCCGGTCGCTGCCGGTGCTTCGCTGCGCGCAGACAAGTCCACGATCAACGTGGCCGGGACATGTTCGCGCGCGATCAGCGCAGCAAGATCGTCGATCCAATTTGTAATCTGGACGCGAGTGGGGACGGGGCCGGGAAGGCGTGCGACCAGCGCACAAAGACTGTCAGCATAAGCGGCTGCGATTTCGACAGAAAGGGCCGTCTTATCGACATAATGCAGATAGAGGGTGGAGCGGGAAACACCGGCAGCATGGGCGATATCCTCCATGGTGACGGCAGGAAACCCCTGCTCATAAAACAGATGGCCGGCAGCATCACAGATGCGTTTCCGGGTCAGTACCCGTTGCGCTTCTCGCAGAGAGAGTTTCGGTCCTGCAGACGCTGGCATGGTGGTTTCCATGACATCTGGATAAACAATCGGACATTAATGTCAATATCAGGACATGATGTCCGATATATCCTTCCTTTATGATTTTCGGAGCAACCACCCACGATCAGAAATGGCCTTTTTGCTTTCGGTTAGAATGAGACAATGCCGCCCAGATCGCCGCGCATATTGACTTGCTCTCGCATAGTGGCTCGACTGGCGGAGATCGCTTCATGCGTTCGTTGCGCTAGAGGTTGACGGAAAGGGCTGCGTCGTCAAAGGACATGGGATATTGTCAGGAGACGTGCGACACCATGATAGAAATCGTGCCATTGACCGGGATTGGGGAGATCCGACCGGGCGATGATCTAGTCGGGATTCTCGATGCCGCGATCCGGCGGTGCGGCGGCGAACGCCGTGCCCATGATGTGCTGGTGGTGACCCAGAAGATCGTGTCGAAGGCTGAGGGGCGCTTCGTTACGCTGGATGATGTCGTGCCAGGAGACGAGGCGCTGAGGCTGAGCAACATCACGCACAAGGATGCTCGGCTGGTTCAACTGGTGCTGGACGAATCGAGCGCGATCGTGCGGGCGGTGCCGCATGTCCTGATCGCCCGGCACAGGCTGGGGCATGTGATGGCCAATGCGGGCATCGACCGGTCCAATATCGGCGCGGGGGAGGGCGATCGCGCGCTCCTTTTGCCGATCGACCCGGACGGCAGTGCGGCGGCGTTGCACCAGCAACTGGACATGCCGGTCGTCATATCGGACAGTTTTGGCCGTCCATGGCGGATGGGCGTGGTGGCGGTGGCCATCGGGGTCGCGGGGCTGGCGGCGCTGGATGACCGACGCGGCGAGGTGGATCGCGATGGCCGGACGCTGGAAGTCACCCAGATCGCGCTGGGCGACATCATCGCGACCGCCGCCTGCCTGGCGACGGGTGAAGGGGCGGAGGGTATTCCTGCCGCGCTGGTGCGCGGCTATCCCCTGACCGCTGCGGCCCGACCCGCAGCCGCTCTGGTGCGTCCGGGTAATGAGGATCTGTTCGCATGAGCCAGGTCGTTGTCCTGACCGGTGGCGTGGGCGGGGCTAAACTGGTGCTGGGCCTGTCGCAGATCCTGTCTGCCGACAGTCTGACCGCGATCGTCAATACGGGCGATGATTTCCGGCATCTGGGCCTGCATGTCTCGCCCGATATCGACACGCTGCTCTATACGCTGGCGGGGAAAGCCAACGCCGCACAGGGGTGGGGGCGGGAAGGCGAAAGCTGGGCTTTCATGGCGGCGCTGCGCGAACTGGGCGGGCCGGACTGGTTCGCGTTGGGCGATGGCGACATGGCGCTGCATGTTTGGCGCAGCTATCTGCTAGCGCAGGGCCAGTCCCTGTCACAGGTCACAGCCAGCTTTGCGGCCCGTTGGGGCATTGCGACGCGCATCCTGCCGATGAGCGATCAGCCGGTCGCGACCATGCTGGAGACGGATCGCGGTCGGCTGGAATTTCAGCGCTATTTTGTGGAGCAACGGTGCGAACCCACCGTCCGGTCGATCCTGTTCGAGGGCGCGGCGCAGGCGGCGCCGGCGCCCGGCGTCGTGGACGCGATCCTGTCGGCCGATAGTATCCTGATTGCGCCATCCAATCCGTTCCTCAGTGTCGACCCCTTGCTGGCTGTGCCTGCCCTGCGCTCAGCGCTGCAGCAGACCGCCGCGCCGATCGTGGCCGTATCGCCGCTGATCGGCGGCAAGGCGGTCAAGGGGCCGACGGCGAAACTGATGGGCGAACTGAACATGGCGGTCGATAATGACAGCATCGCGCGCCATTATACCGGGCTGATCGACGCCATGCTGATCGACAGCGGCGACCGGTGCGACGCGCCGGACATCGCCATTGCGCATTGCGCGACATTGATGACGACGTTGTCGGACAAAATGCGGGTGGCGCAAGCCGCGATCGATCTGGCGGGCGGATTGCGCGCCTGATGGTGTGGACGGCCATCGTCCCCTGGAAGCAGGGGCCGGATACCAAATCACGGTTGAGCGCGACGCTGGACCGGTCGGAGCGGCAGGCGTTGGCCAGCACCATGGCGCAGGCGGTCATCGCCTGCCTGTCCGGCGTCGAGTCGGTCGCGACCGTGCATCTGCTTGCCCCCGCCGCCGTTCCGCCATGGCCGTGCCACTGGTTGCGGGACAAGGGGCGGGGACTGAATGCGGAGTTGGCGGCGGCGCGGGCCGATCTGGGTCATCGTCCGGTCGTCATCATCCATGCCGACCTCCCTTGCCTGACCGCTCAGGATGTGGCGTGCCTGCTGGACGCCGCAGGGACCACTGGCGCGGCGTTTGCGCCCGATCAGCATGGGCGCGGAACCAATGCGATCGCGCTGGCGGATGGTCGCCCTTTCCAATTTGCCTTTGGATCAGACAGCCTGGCGCATCATCGGCAACAGCGTAGCGATGCCGCCATCATCGCGCGGCCAGGGCTGGGGTTTGACGTCGATACGGCGCACGATCTCCACCAGTGGCGGACGATGGCTTTGCTATAATGAATTTATATTATCATATAAGAATTATTTGTAATATTTATTCAAATTAAAATTATTGTTGATTTATTCAACTACGGTTTTTGTAATATCCGTTCGGCGGCTGTTGTCGTCCTAAACTTCAAGACGATTTTCCGCTTAAATAGGGACATAAATTGCATGTCGGCTTCGGTTGAATCGCCCTCCCCGCTCCAAGCATAAACTATGTCGAGAAACAGGAAGCGTTGGGCTGGCCTCTTCTCGACGCGCTCGAAGCGAACGGGAATGGAGTCAGGTCGTTCGTGCCTTCAGTATCCGCTGTGCTCCGATATTGATGGCCAGCACGATCGCGCCGATCGCGGCGGCGACCAGGCCGATGCGCAGATAGGCGTCCAGGATGATCGCCCGATCGCCGCCATCGGCGCCACCGCCCATCGCTTCGATCACCGAGGCGATCACGCCCGCGCTGAAATTGCCCGCCGCCGTCGCCAGAAACCAGGTGCCCATCAGAAAGCTGAGTATATGGCGTGGGGCGAAGCGGGACATGGCGGACAGGCCGACGGGCGACAGGCACATTTCGCCGATCGCATGGCAGAGGAAAAGGAGGAAGATGAAGACCAACGGCACCTTCTGGTCCGCCGGTACCCACTGCGCCAGCGTCATCAGCACGAAGCCGCCACCGACCATGATGATGCCGAAAGCGAAGCTGCTGATCGGGGTGGGCATCCGGCCTGCCTTGGCGAGGCGCAGCCAGAGCGCGGCGAAGGGCAGGGCGATCAGGCAGACGAAGAAAGGCGGCAACGCCTGAAAGACCGAGGCCGGCACTTCATGGCCCAGAACCATGCGGTTGACATGATGGTCGATGAAGAGGCTGAGTGAGGAGCCGCTCTGTTCGTAAAGGCCCCAGAAGACCGGCTGGATGACGATCAGCGCCAGCGCATAGAGCAGCTTGCGCCGTTCCTCGCCCTCCAGCCGGGCGAGCGCGATCCAGATGAGCAACAGGCCGACAAGCAAGCCGCCCACCGCGAGCAGGGTGCCGGTCAGTCTGGGCGATATCAGCAGCAGCCAGCCCAGCAGGGTTAGCGGTAGCGTGAGTCCGTAGATGAGCCATTCGCGCTTCACGCCGAAGATCGGCTGGACCAGCGCCGCCGGATCGGGCGCTTCGCCGCCGCCCAGCAGGTGGCGCTTGCCGCGGGCAAAGACGATGACGCCCGCGATCATCCCGATCGCCGCCGCGCCAAAGCCATAGCCCCAGCCCAAAGTCTCTCCCAGCACGCCACAGATGACCGGGCCGATCGCGCCGCCCAGATTGATGCCCATGTAGAAAAGTGTGTAGGCGCTGTCCCGGCGGGGGTCATGGGCGGCGTAGAGCTTGCCCACAAGCGCCGAGATATTGGCTTTAAGGAATCCGGTGCCGACGACGATCAGCGACAGGCCGATCCAGAAGATCGCCTGCGCCGATGTGTCCAGAGCGTCCTCCAGCCCGAGGGTGATATGACCGGTGGCGATCACCAGTCCACCGAACAGCACCGCCTTGCGCTGCCCCAGCCAACGGTCGGCGAGATAGCCGCCGATCATGGGGGACAGGAAGACCAGCGCCAGATAGGAACCGTAGAGCAGCCCCGATTGCTCGCCAGAATAGAGAAAGTGGCGCGTCAGATAGAAGATCAGCAGCGCGCGCATCCCGTAGAAGGAGAAGCGCTCCCATAATTCGGTGAAGAAGAGGACGTACAGGCCCTTGGGATGGCCCCAGAGGGTTTCGGCTTCGGTTGGCATCAGTCTATCCAGCGATAGTCGGGCTTGGCGGTGACTTCGGGTACGGGGGCGGTCAGGTCCGCGCCGCGCTTCGGATCGGTTGCGGCCGCCTGATCGACGAAGCCGTAGGACACGCCCTTGTCGAACTGGCCGCCGCGATGTTCGACATCGCCGATCGTCTGCGCCGTGCCGGACAGGATGATCCCTTTCTCATATTCGCCGATACCCAGCATGGACGTTGCGGCGCGGGCGTGGCCGCGCAGGATGGTGTCCCCGCGCAGCACGGTGAGGCCGGCGATAACGGCGTCATCGTGTAGCTCCGCTCGATCTGTGACGACGGCATGATCCTCGACCCGTGCCCGGTCGGCGATTGTGCCGGAGAGGATGCGGGCGTAGGGGCCGACATAAGCCGTGGCGGCGACCTTTGCGTTCGGGCCGACCCAGCCGCCGCCATTGGCGTGACGATGGCCGCCGGAGATGGGAGCAGGTGCATCAGGTAGCGCGCCGCCCAGTTCGACCATCCAGGGATAGCGGTAGATGGAATAATAGGGCTGGTCCCAGCGGATCTTCTGCATCTGCGATGGGGTGGCCATCACGACGAGATAGAGGCCGCTATCGTTGGGTCGGAGGTCGATGGCCGTCTGACTGCGCGCGCCGTGCTGAAGGGGGCTGTAGCGGCTTTGGCCGTCCGCGCCGACGGCGACCACGCCCCAGCGCCAGTCGGAGGCGGGTGGCGGGATGATGTCGGGTTCGTCGGCGAGGCTGGGCAGTTTCCCGGTAGCGGATGCCTGTTGCACGATGCCGCGGAAGCTAACGGTGACGCGGGTCTGACCGGCGTCGGGGTTCAGCTTGACGATATTATAGCCCCAGCGCTGGGGCGCCCACATATCGGGAACGGCGTAGCGGCGCTTCCCGGCGTCGATCGGATCGAGCACGGTGGCTGCCAATATATCTGGGCCGGTACTCTGGTCGTAGCCGCCATAGCTTTTGCGATAGGCGGCACCATTGGCATAGTCCCAGTTCGCATTGTGCAACGCCCAGTCGCCAAAGGCATCGTTCAACTGATCCTGCGTCCAGCCCATATTGGCTTTGAGGACGGAGAAGGGATCGGCGGTCAGTCGGGCGGCGTCATTCTTGCCCGGCGCATTGCGCCATAGGGCATTGACGGCGTCATAGCCATGACTGTCCTTGAGATATTCGAACCATTGCCAGTTGCAGTAGCGCGACCGGGTGGAGCCATAATAGAGGTGCGGATATTGTTTGAGCAGCACCGAACAATGGGTGTTTTCGCGAAATTCGGGCAACTGGGTGGTCATCCAGTTGGCGTGGCTTTCGAACATCCAGCCGGTGTAGGGCGAGTCCATCAGCCGGCCGGTCGCGGCCTGCAAGGCGTGGGTCAGTTCATGGGCGAGGCCGAACCGGTCCTTCAACGCGCCCGGCCCGATCCACATGCCCATATGGCCAAGCGAATCCGTGCCGCCGGTCAGGCCATAATCAACACCGATATAGGCGTTGACCTTATATTTCGTCGCATCGCCGCAATGGGGCATCGGGAAGCCCAAAGTGTCGATGAAGTAGGACCAGACATATTCCAGATGCGCCGCGGCCGCCTTGGCATCGGCGGGATCGACGGTGCCGGGCTTCCAGTGGAAGGCGACGTGGGCGCTTTCCATCTGGAGCGGCAGCGCGCCATTGACGGCATCGCCCGGATCGGTGGCGGCAACGGCCCATTTGCCGACGATGCAAATAGGATTTCCGGGGCTTAACTTCGCATGTTTCCCGCTGGTTTCGACATTTTGTTGCGCCGGGCTGATCCTATCGGAAAGCGCCGGCGAACAACCGCGCGAAAGCATAGCAGCCGGACTGCCAATAGGACAGCGGTCCACCGCCGGTCGGGAAAGGGGCCGGGGCAGGGAGGCCAGCGCCGCGCCCCCCAATGTCAGGCCAAGGGCCGAAGCGAGGAGGGCGCGGTGCATGGGCATCAGCGCGGCGTCAGCGTGATGCGGGTGGCGCCGGTGGTGAGCGGAATGGCATAGCCGCCCCGGTCCGCCGTCCCGCCGTCGATCGCATAGGGCTTGCCGTCCTTCGTCGTCGTCTCGAACAGCAGGCGGGCTTTGCTCGTCGCGGCATCGGCCGGATCGAGCGTCAGCACGACCTGTCCCGATGCGCCGTCATAATCAGCACTGGCGATGCGGCCGGCCTCCAGCGTGATCCACAGGCCAGCGGGCGCGATGAACAGGCGGCGGCGGGCGCCATCCTGCGGCACGATATGGATTTTGCCGGCGTCGTCCGTAACCTTGCCGCCGAAACCGAGCCAGCCCAGATCCTTGTCCTTCACGGCATAGGTGGCCGATGCGATGGCATGACCGTAAAAGCCCATGCCATAATCGCCGCTGATCGCGTCCCACTTCATCATGTCGGGCCAGCTATGGAAGGCGGCGGACCCGAAGCCCTGCTGGTCGATATTGGTGATGCCGCCCATCATGCCGCCATAGGCGACGCGCAACAGGTGCAGGTCGTCCGGGTTCTGGCGATAGGCGTCGAACAAAGGCACGGCATTGAGCGCCGAGCCATAATGGTGAATTTGTCGCTCGATCCGCGACACCTTCCCGCCATAGAGGAAGTCCCAATAGCGGCGGGCATTGCCATTATAGCCCCAGCTTGGGATGGTCGGATCATAGCCAAGGATCACCTCTTTGGTTACATCCGCTTGCGGCTGATAACCGAAATAGCGCATCCAGGCATAGACTTCGGGCTGGCCGGTGGAGTCCCAAGCCATTTCACTGCCGAAGGGATATTTGAGCGTACGCCAGTGATCGGCGCGGCCCTTCATCAGCTTTTCCATTTCGGTGGCTTGCGCAGTCAGGCCCTCGCGTTTCAGATCCTTGAGGATGTCGAGGAAGATGTCGCCTTCCATCTGGCCGAACTGCGCATAATAGGGCGCGTCGCGCATCATCGCGACGGAGGTGCGATAGGCCCAGTCGAGGTAGAAGCGCCAGTCATGCTGCTTCACCAGACCCTGACTGTCGCGCGCCAGGCGATAGAGCACCCAATGGCCGATCGCGACATGGGGGTAATTATAGGACCGGCCGAGGTCGTCCGAATCCTTCTTCGACCAGGCTGTCCAGTTCTTCCAGTTGATCGCCGGGTCGTAATAGTCCGGAAATTCCTTGGGGTCGTAGTAGAAAAGGCTCTTCTTGACCGCGCCGGCCTGCGCGCCTTCCGCGACCTGAAGATGGCCGATCACGGTTTCGTTGACCAGCCGCTCCAGTTTGGCGACTTCTTCCGCGTTGGGGTTGTCGAGCTGCTTGATCGCGGCGGCGACCCAACTGCCCGCTCCGCCTTCGTCGCTCATGCCTGCGACCCAGACGCGGCCGTCCTGGGTCAGGATCTTATTGTCTTCCCGGTCATAGGACAGGATGGCGGGCGAGCGGTGGAAGGGGTCGCCCTTGCCCTCATACCACTGATTGGTCGTGGTGAAATGACCGATATCGGCCATCACCTGCTCCAGCGGCTTGGTGATATAGTAGCTGACGGTCTGGGCTTGCCCGTCGGCATAGGTGATGGTGAGGCGTGCCTGACCCCAGCCTGACGCCTTCACATCATAGCGCGCCGAGCCGGTGCTGCTTGTCGTCAGCGTGGCGGTGAGGGCGCCAGCGGGGAAGCTTTCGATCTTTGCGACGGGGCTGGCGGATTTGAGGTAGAGACTGGCCGACTGGTCGGTCGGCACGACATAGCCGGGGATGCCGACCGCCACTGGCCGCTTGTTGGCGACCAGCGTGTCCTCGATCGCGCGGATGGTCGGCGACGTGACGAAGCGCAAGCCGATGGTGCGGCTCTGGCCGGGCGCGAGCGTGATGCTGGTCGCCTCATTCCATTGCGGGCCGGCTTTGGCCCATTCCTTGTCGACAAAGCCCTTGCTGGCGACGGTCCAGTCGTAAAAGCCTTCGGATACCTGCGTGCGCGGACTGCGATCTGTAAAGATATCATCCTTCGGCGCGGCGCGGGCTTCCAGCACTGGGCGATAGGCTTCGAGCGGCGTGTTTTTTTCAGGCAGGACCAGCAGCGCCGGACCTTGGCCGTTGAGGCGTGTCACCTGCAAATAGCCGGCGTCGCGGCCGATATAGGGATCGACGAAGCTGGCCTGCGCATGGGCCTGATCCAGATCTCGGTCGAGAATGATATTGTCGAACACCATCGGCATGCCTAGTGCGCCGATCTCGACGGGAGCGTTGCTGCTGTTGACCAGGGTGAAGCGCAGGGCGAGGACGCCATTGTCATTGACCCATTGGCGTTCGACGCGCAGCGGGATGCCCGTGCCCATCGACGCGCTGATGTCGGCGGCGGCCAGCACGTCGCCGCGTGCGACCAGCTTGGCGATGGGCTTGCGGGCATGGGCGGAGGAATAATCCTGCCATGCGCCGTCGCCGCTCTTCAGGCGGAGATGGAGGTCGCCGATATGGACATAGCCGTCGCCCGCCCGTTCCGCTTCGCGGGCGGCGGGGACATAGTCGAACGCGGCGTCGCCGGTCGGGGAAAGATGCGCCAGCGTCTGCGTATCGGTGCGCAGGGCGAGGTCGAAGGCCGGCGTCTTATATGCCGTCTTCGCGATCGGCGGAAAGACCTTCTTGGCGGGCTGGGCCTCGGCAAAGGCGGCGGTCGCCGGCATCAGCGCGGGCACGGACGCCAGCAGCAGCGCGATCAGGGGGAGCTTCTTGGTCATCATCATCCTCGTCATTGCGCGGCGGGGGTGCGGGCGGCCTGTGGAGCCGTCAGGGCGGGCGGGGTTTCGCCCAGCAGGTTGAGCGTGAAATAGTCGCGCAGCTTCTTCCAGAAGAAGGGCTGATAGACGCGGTGGGTGGTGTTTGGCAGGACGACCAGATCGACGTCGCGCCCGGCATCCATCAATGCCTTGGCGAGGCGGAAGCTTTCCGTCACCGGCACATTGTCGTCGATATCGCCATGGATCAGCAACAGCTTGCCCATCAGATTGCCGGCGACCGACATATTGCTGTTGCGCTCCCAGGTTGCTTCGTCCGGGTTGCCCATCGAGACTTCGGGCCACCATGTCTTGTCGAGACGCAAATCGTGATTGCCGGAGGAGGCGACGCCGACCCTGAAGAAATTGGGCCGCCGCAGCACGAAGCGCGCGGTGTCGTAGCCGCCCGCTGATCCGCCGAACACGCCGACGCGGGTGGCGTCCATATAGGGATATTTGGCGGCCATCTGGCGGATGAGGCTGATATGATCGTCCAGCCCGACTTCGCCCAGATTCTGATAGGCAGGCAGGCGGAAGGCCTGTCCCCGGCGCGAGGTGCCGGTGCCGTCGATCATCACCACGATCGCGCCGATCTGGGCCACGGCATTGCCCGACACGCGGTGGGCGTCGTTCCAGGTGGCGGGGACGTCGGTCGTGGTCGGGCCGGTATAGACATTGTCGATGATGGGGTAGCTGCGCTTCGCGTCGAAGTTCGCCGGGCGGAAGATCATGCCGTAGATGGGCGTATGGCCATCCGCCGCGACACCCTCAAAAGGTTCGGGCGATGTGTAGCCGGCCGCGCGCAGGCGGCTATCGTTGGCGGTGGCGAGGTCCATGACGATCTTGCCCGTCTGCCCGTCGCGCAGCACGGCGCGGGTGGGGCTGGTCGGGCTGGACATCTGGTCCACGATCCACCGCCCGTCGTCGGACAGGGTGGCGTCATGATCGAGCGGTTCGGGCGTCAGTTCGGTCGGGTCGGCGCCGCTCATCGGCACACGATAGAGGGCGCGCCAATAGGGATTGCGGGCCTTTTCCCGGCCGACGCCGGTCACGACCAGCGATGCCTTGTCCGCGGCGACATGGTCGACCGACAGGACTTCCCACTCCCCCTGTGTGAGCGGTTTCCCGCCATCGGGCGCATCCGGGGTGACGAGATAGAGCTGCGCCCAGCCGGACCGTTCGGAGATGGAGAGTTCTCCGCCCAGATCGGGCGCGGGCAGGATCATGCTGGAGGTGACGGTAACGAGCGGCTTGACCGCCTCATGCGCGACGATGCGCGCGGCGCCGGTGTCGGGATCGGCCTGATAGACGGCCTGTTGCTTGTAGCCGCGCTCGGTCCAGAGGATACGCGGCTTGCCCTTGATCCAGCCCATGTCGGGCGGCGAGGGATAGAGGATGGATTCCGAGGGGATCGCGAGCGGCACCACCTTAGCCTTGCCGGCCTTCATCGCCTGTTCGATGTCGATGACGAAGCGGGTCGCCTGCGGCAGCTTCTCCGCGCCGGCGAGCGGATAGACATAGGAGAAGCTGCGCGGATAGAATTCGCCCGGCGGGTTCTGCTGGGTGATGGACAGCTTCTTGACGTCCCGCGTGTCGAGTCGCCAGCTTAGCAAGTAGCGGCCATCGGGCGACCAGGCGCCGGAAACGGGCATGTCCGGTTCCTCGGTGCCGGCGCGCAAGATGTCGGCCAGTTGCGGGATGGAGCGGCCATAGGGCTGCTCGCGGGTACCATCGGTGGTGAGGGCGACTTCCTTGCCGCTCTTTATGTCCACCGCGATCAGATTGAAGTTGCGCGCAACGATGCGGAAGCGACCGTCAGGCGAGGGGAGGGAGAGGTCTTCCTTCCTTTGCTCCTCGATGATCTTTTCGGCCTTGCCATTGTCGGCAAGGGTCCAGCGGCCATCCAGCGCGGCGAAGCGCAGGGTCCTGGTCGCCGGATCATAATCGACTTCGGCGATATGGGCGGCGTCCGTGTCGATGTTCTTGCCGGTTGCGGCGCTCAATGCGGCGAGCAACTGCGCGTTCGTTGCCACCTGCGCCTTCGCCAGCGTGGCAAGATCGACATAGACATAGCTTTGCACGAGGCGATTGCCGGTGCGGTAGAGCAGGCCCTTGCCCTCGCCGACAAAGCGCGGGGCGACGTCCGCATTGTCGATCAGGTCGCCCAGGCTCTGACTGTTGAACTTGTCGGACAGAGCATAGCGCGCGCTGATGGTCGGTTGAGCTACGGTCGCCGCGACGGGGCGCGCGGCGGCGGGTATCGACAGGGCGATAGCGCAGGTCAAAGCCAGCAGGCTGACGGTTTTCGATACGGGATAAGGGAGCATGCCCACGGCGGCGCGTACCTATATTGTCATGAAAGAGGGCGCAGTCATGGCCGTAACGACGCTGGCCGTCAACAAGATTATACGATATAAGATCGGTCTTTTCCCGTCACCGTTATCGGTGTAGCGTGCGATGAACGATGTGGATTGGATGGCAGGCATGAAGGACGGGCGGCAGGATCAGGGCGGTGGGATCGGCACGCCGATCGTCATGGGCCGCTTGCATCATGTGGTGGCGCACCGGCTGGCGACGCAGATCGTCAGCGGCACCTTGCCCATCGGGTATGTCTTTCCGGCCGAAGTGGACCATGCCGAAACATTGGGTGTGTCGCGATCTGTTCTGCGCGAAGCATTCCGCATCCTGACCGCCAAGGGGCTGGTGAGCAGCCGGCCCAAGGCGGGCACCAAGGTCAATGAACGGCGCCAGTGGAGCATGCTCGATCCCGACGTGCTGGCCTGGCAGATCCAGTCCGAGCCGTCAGAGCAGTTCCTGCGCGACCTGTTCGAGCTGCGCATGATGGTGGAACCGCATGCCGCAGAGATGGCCGCGACCCGGCGCAGCGAAGGGCAGTTGATCGACATGGCCAATGCGCTGGACGCGATGGAGCGCTACACGCTGGCGACGGAGAAGGGGCGGGCGGCGGACCAGCGTTTCCATGGCCTGCTGATGGAAGCGGCGCAGAATGAGCTGCTTTTTTCCCTGTCCAGTTCGATCATGTCGGCCATTGCCTGGACCACGGCGGCCAAGCAGCGGGTGCAGGACGCACCGCGCGATCCGATGCCGGAGCATCGTGCGCTCTATCGGGAAATTGCCGCGCAGAATTCGCGTCAGGCGCAAAGGGCGATGCGCACGCTGATCGAACTGGCGCTGGCGGACATGCACGTCGCCTTGCGCCGTTAGGCAAAAAAAGGGGGGGGAGAGCGATGTCCCCCCACCCTGTCCTTATTTCATCGTCGGGATGACGAAGCTCTGGTCGATGACCGACCCGCCGCTCGGCCAGCGCTGCGTGACCTTCTTGGTGCGGGTGTAGAAGCGGACGCCATCGGTGCCATATTGATCGAGATCGCCGAAGCCCGACCGCTTCCAGCCGCCGAAGCTGTGATAGGCGACCGGCACCGGGATCGGCACGTTGATGCCGACCATGCCGACTTCCACCTGAGCGGCGAACTGGCGGGCGGCGTCGCCATTGCGGGTGAACAGCGCCACGCCATTGCCATATTGATGGCGGCTGGCGAGGCCGATCGCCTCCTCGAACGTGTCGGCGCGCACGATCTGGAGCACCGGGCCGAAGATTTCCTCCTGATAACTCTTCATGTCGGGCGTCACGCGGTCCAGCAGGGTCGGCGCGAGGAAATAGCCCTCCTCATAGCCCTGGAGCGAGAAGTCGCGGCCATCGACGACCAGTTCTGCGCCTTCTTCCACGGCTAGATCGATATAGCCTTCGATCCGGGCCTTGTGCTGGCCGGTGACGACGGGGCCATAATGGGCTTCTTCGTCGGTCGAGATGCCGACCTTGAGCTTTTCGATTCCTTCGACCAGCCGTTCGCGCAGGGTTTCTGCGGTTTGTGCGCCGACCGGCACCACGACGGGGAGCGCCATGCAGCGTTCGCCGGCCGAGCCGTAGGCCGCACCCAATATGTCGGCGACGGTCTGGTCGAGATCGGCATCGGGCAGGACGATGCCGTGATTCTTGGCCCCGCCCATGCACTGGGCGCGCTTGCCCGCTGCCGCCGCGCGCTGATAGACATAGTTGGCGATGTCGGACGAGCCGACGAAGCTGACCGCCTTGATATCCGGATGGTCGCAGATCGCATCGACGATGACCTTGTCGCCATGGACGACGTTCAGCACGCCCTTGGGCAGGCCGGCCTCGACCAGCAGTTGCGCCAGACGCACCGGCACGGAAGGATCACGTTCAGAGGGCTTGAGGATGAAGGCGTTGCCGCAGGCCAGGGCGACGGAGGACATCCACAAGGGGATCATGGCCGGGAAGTTGAACGGCGTGATGCCCGCGACCACGCCCAGCGGCTGGCGGATCGAATAGACGTCGATGCCGGGGCCGGCGCCCTCGGTATAGTCGCCTTTCAACAGATGCGGGACGCCGCAGGCAAATTCCACGACTTCCAGACCGCGCTGGATATCGCCCTTGGCATCCGACACGACCTTGCCATGTTCGGATGCGAGCAGTTCCGCCAGCTCCTGCATATTGTCCTCGATCAGCCCCTTGAAGGCGAACATCACGCGGGCGCGGCGTTGCGGGTTGGTGGCGGCCCAAGCGACCTGCGCCTGCTTGGCATTGGCGACTGCCCGGTCGAGCAGCGAGACTTCGGCGAGTTCCACCTGCGCCTGTACCTGGCCGATGGTGGGGGCGTAGACATCGCCCAGCCGGCCGGGTTCGGATACGGTTTCACCGTTGATGAAATGGCTGATCAAACGCATCGCTGCTCTCCTGGGCTATCATGGTCTAGTTGCGCTGACATGGCTTTTAGTCCATGCAAATTGACACAGAAACCCGCCAAATTGCCGATAGGGTTGTGCAAAAATGTCTACACTGGATTGGGATGATCTGCGTCTTTTCCTGGCCGTGGCCCGCGCGGGGCGTATGGCAGGTGCTGGGCGTCGGCTGGGGATGGACCATAGCACGGTCGCGCGCCGGCTGACCCGGCTGGAGGCGATGGTGGGCAGCAGGCTGCTGGATCGTGGGCCGCGTGGCGTGCAACTGACGGAGGCAGGCCAGAAGCTGGTCGACCATGCCGAACGGATTGAGGGCGAGGTGGCTGCGGCGACCGCGACGCTGGGGGGCAGCGATGCGCGCATTTCCGGCGCCGTGCGGCTGGCGACACCGGAAGCCTTCGGCACCTATCTGGTCGCGCCCTATGCCCATCGCCTGCATCAGGCCCATCCCGACCTGCGGCTGGAACTGGCGCCGGAGCCACAGTTGGTCAGCCTGGCCAACCGGGACGCGGATGTGGCCATCCTGCTGAACCGGCCGACCAGCGGCCCCATCGTCGCCCGGCACCTGATCGACTATCGGCTGGGCCTCTATGCGTCGCGATCCTATCTGAATGCGCATGGCCCCATCCATGCAGACCGGCTGTCCGATCACCCCTTCGCCTGGTATATCGACGCGCGGATCGACATTCCCGAACTGCGGTTCCTGTCCGAAGTGTCGGCGGACGCGGTCCCGGTGTTCCGTTCAACCTCCATCGCTGCGCAGCATGCGGCCGTGGCCGGTGGGCTGGGGCTGGGCGTCCTGCATCTTTTTGCGGCGGAGGATGACCCGAATCTGGTGCGGCTGTTGCCGGAAACGGTCGAGATCCGGCGCAGCTACTGGCTGGCCATCCATGCCGACCAGCAGCGATTGCCCCGCGTCCGCGCAGTGGTCGATTTTCTCCACGCTATGGTGGAAGAGGCGCGTCGGCGATTTTGAGCGGGTCGTTTCTATGCGGCAACACAGGACATGGCCAACAATAAGGATTGACAGCAAGACCCTGCACTCTATCGTATAGTATACGATATTCGGTAGGAGTGTTTAGCAATGAAAGCCAATCGTCGCGAGTGGCTGGCAGGGGTCGCTGCCCTTGCCGTCTGCGCCGTCCCGTTCAAGGGGCTGGCCGCGATCGCGCCCAAAATTCCGCTGCGGGCCAGGCCGCTGCCGCTGACCGATGTGCGTTTGCGCCCTTCCGATTATGCGACGGCGGTGGAGGTGAACATCGCCTATCTCCTCTCGCTCAGTCCCGATCGCTTCCTGCATAATTTCCGCAAATATGCTGGGCTGGAACCCAAGGCGCCGATTTATGGCGGCTGGGAATCGGACACGATCGCCGGCCATACGCTGGGCCATTATATCACCGCTCTGGTGCTGGGCTGGCAGCAGACGGGCAATGCGGAATGTCGCCGCCGCGCCGACTATATCGTCGATGAACTGGCGCTGTGTCAGGCGCAGCGCAAGGATGGCTATATCGGTGCGCTGGGTCGCAAGACCAAGGACGGCCAGATCGTCGATGGCGAACAGATTTTCCCCGAAGTGATGAAGGGGCAGATCAAGTCGGGCGGCTTCGACCTCAACGGTAGCTGGTCGCCGCTCTATACCGTCCACAAATATTTCGCCGGCCTGCTCGACGTCCATGGCGCCTGGGGCAATGCGAAGGCGCTGACGGTCGTGATCGGCCTGGCGAGCTATTTCGAGACGGTGTTTGCGGCGCTGAACGATGCGCAGATGCAGGAATTGCTGGGCTGCGAATATGGCGGCCTGAACGACAGCTATGCCGAGCTTTACGCCCGTACCGGCGATGCGCGCTGGCTGGCGGTGGCGGAGCGGATCTATGATCGCAAGGTTCTCGATCCGCTGGTGGCGCAGGAGGACAAGCTCGCCAATTTCCATGCGAATACGCAGGTGCCCAAGCTGATCGGCCTTGCCCGCATCCATGAATTGACGGGCAAGGAAGAGCCGGGCCGGGCCGCGCGCTTCTTCTTCGACCGGGTGACGCAGCATCATAGCTATGTGATCGGCGGCAATGCAGACCGCGAATATTTCTTCGAACCGGACACGGTCGCGCTGCACCTGACCGAATCCACCTGCGAACATTGCAACAGCTATAATATGCTGAAGATGACGCGGCATCTTTATGGCTGGCAGCCAGACGGCGCCTTGTTCGACTATTATGAGCGCGCGCATCTGAACCATGTCATGTCGGCGCAGAATCCTGCCAATGCCGGCTTCACCTATATGACGCCGATGATGAGCGGCGCGCCGCGCGGCTATTCGCAGCCGGACGAAGACGCCTTCTGGTGCTGTGTCGGTTCCGGCATGGAAAGCCACGCCAAGCATGGCGATTCCATCTATTGGGAGGGCGACGACACATTGTTCGTCAATCTCTACATCCCGTCGGAAGCGCAGTGGAAGACGAAGGGCGTCGGCCTGACGCTGGACACCGAATATCCATTCAAACCCGACATCAAGCTGACGATCGACGCGGTGAAGCAGGGCGCGTTCTCGCTGGCGCTGCGCATTCCCGGCTGGGCCAATGGCCGCTTTGGGCTGACCGTCAATGGTGCGCCGGTGTCGGTGAAGCCCGCCAATGGTTATGCGGTGGTCACGCGCCGCTGGAAGAAGGGCGATGTGGTGGCATTGAGCCTGCCGCTCGACCTGCGGCTGGAGGCGGCGCCGGGTGCGCCCGATGTGGTGGCCGTGGTGCGCGGGCCGATGGTGATGGCGGCTGACCTTGGCCCTTCCGAAATGGACTGGACCGGGGTCGAACCGGCGATGGTCGGCGAAGATCCGCTAGCCGCCTTCGCCCCGATCATATCGGATCGCCCGCGTTACCGGACGCAGAACATCATCCGTCCGGCGAATCTGTCCTTCGTGCCCTTTTACAGTCAATATGAGCGGCGCAGCGCAGTCTATTTCAAGCGCTTCTCCGAAGCTGCGTGGAAGACGGAAGAAGCAGCCTTCCTGGCCGAACAGGCGCGGCAGAAGGATCTGGCAGCCCGGTCGATCGACATCATGCATCTGGGCGAAATGCAGCCGGAGCGCGACCATGCGCTGACGTCCGAAATCAGCTATCCCGTCTCCTATCGCGGGCGGAACGGTCGCGATGCGCGGTCGGGGGGCTATTTCGAATTCGCCATGAAGGTGAAGCCCGGCCCGCTGCTCTTGCAGGCGACCTATTGGGGTGGCGAGCGCAAGCGCAGCTTCGATATCCTGGTCGACAATGTGAAGCTGGCGACGCAAAGCCTGGACAATGACAAGCCGGGCAAGTTCCTGGACGTCGACTATCCGATCCCGGAGGCCCTGACCAAGGGCAAGAGCAGCGTAAAGGTGCGCTTTGTACCGCATGACCGCAGTTCGGCCGGGCCGGTGTTCGGCGTGCGGCTGTTCACGGCAAAGCCGGCGACGTCGGCATGAGTGACATGGTTGCGATGACCCTTGCGGAGGCCGACGCGCTCGCCCGCAAGGTGCTGGAAAGTCGGGGCCTGGCGCCCGATCATGCTGCCGCCGTCGCCCGGACGATGGTGGCGGGCGAGCGGGATGGCTGCGCCTCGCACGGCCTTTATCGCCTGCTGGTCGCCGCCAATTCGATCGAGCGCGGGGTGGTCGTGCCCGATGCGGTGCCGGTGGTGAGCGAACCGGCCGCCGCGCTGGTGCGTGTCGATGGCAAGGGCGGTTTTGCCCAACTGCCGTTCGAGCGCGGCCTGCCGCTGCTGATCGAGAAGGCGCGCAAGTTCGGCATCGCGGCGCTGGCGCTGAACAATGTCGTGCATTTCGCGGCGCTGTGGCCGGAGGTCGAGGCGTTGACCGACGCGGGTCTGGTGGGCCTCGCCTTCACCCCCAGTCATGCCTGGGTTGCTCCCGAAGGCGGGACGAAGCCGGTGTTCGGGACCAATCCGATCGCCTTCGGCTGGCCGCGTCCGGGCGGGAATCCTTTCGTGTTCGACTTCGCCACCAGCGCGGTGGCGCGGGGCGAGATCGAACTACATCGGCGCGCGGGCAAGACCATATCGCCCGAATGGGGCTATGATAGCGAAGGGCATCCCTCGATCGATCCCAAGGCGGTGCTGGACGGCGCGATGCGTACCTTTGGCGGGCATAAGGGATCGGCGCTGGCGGCGATGGTCGAACTGATCGCCGGGCCGCTGATCGGCGACATGACCAGCGCGGAATCCATGACCGCCGATCAGGGGCGCATGGGATCGCCGATTGGCGGCGAACTGGTGATCGCGATCGACCCGGCTGGCTTTCTGGGCGCAAGCGTGGACGAGCATCTGGGCCGGGCCGAGGCGATGTTCGATGCGATCACCGGGCAAGGCGCCCGCCTGCCAGGCGCGCGGCGCTATGTCGCGCGGGCGCAGTCGGATGCGCAAGGCGTCCGCATCCCGGCGGCGTTGCACAGCGATATTTTGGCTTTGTTGGAAGGGGAAATGGCGTGACGATCTTTGGCGGCCGGACCTGGCTGCTCGGCGGTGCGGCTTTCGTCAGTCTGGCAGCGCCCATGGCGCAGGCCCAGCCCGATACACAGGCAGCGGACAAGGCGTTCGAAGCGATCTACACAGCCGAATATGACTGGCGGCAGAAACAGTCGGGGCCGAGCGAGGATGGTCCCAAGGATCAGGCGCTGGCCCTGCCCGACGTCGGCGCCAAGGCGCAGGCCGCGCGGCTCGCCCGCTGGGAGCAGGTGGAGACGCAACTGGCGGCGATCAAGGTCGATCAACTCTCACCGGAGCAGAAGATCAACTTTGCGGTCTACAAGGGGCAGATCGACGCGATGGTCGCCGAGCAGCGCTATCGCGACTATGAGAAGCCGCTGAACGCCGACACCAGCTTCTGGGGCGATCTGGCCGGCTGGGCACGCGAGCCTCTGCGGGACGAGGCTGGCGCGCGGCGCTATATCGCGATGCTGCGCGACATTCCGCGCTATTATGACCAGCAGATCGCCAATATGCGCGCGGGCCTGAAGCGTGGTTTCACCCCGGCGCAGATTACGCTGCAAGGCCGCGACATCGGCGTCGCGCAGGTGGTGCATGCAAAGAGCGTCGAGAAGAATCCCTTCTACGCGCCGTTCAAGGCGCTGCCCGCGACCATCCCCGCCGATGTGCAGGCGGCGTTGAAGGGAGAGGCGCAGGCCGCGATCGCGCAGGCGGTGGTGCCGGCGCATCAGACGCTGCTGACCTTCCTGCGGCAGGATTATATTCCGGGCGCACGCAAGGATCTGGCGGCTTATACATTGCCCGACGGCAAAGCCTATTATCAGTCCAAGATTCGCGAATTCGTGACGCTGGACAGGAGCCCGGCGCAGATCCACCAGATCGGCCTGGATGAAATGGCGCGCATCCGGGGGCAGATGGGCGAGGTCATGAAACAGGTCGCGTTCAAGGGCGACCTGCCGGCCTTCCTCACCTTCCTGCGGACCGATCCGCAATTTTATGCCAAGACGCCGCAGGAACTGCTGAACCGCGCAGCCTGGATCGCCAAGACTTTCGACGGCAAGGCGTCCGAATATTTCGGGCGGATGCCGCGGATGCGCTTTGCGATCAAGCCGGTGCCGGACGATATCGCGCCCTTCTACACCGGGGGGCGCGGCGGGCCGGGCATCTATCTGGTCAACACCTATGACCTTCCCTCGCGGCCTTTCTATTCGCAGGTCGCACTGACGCTGCATGAGAGCGCGCCGGGCCATGCGATGCAGATGCCGCTGGCGGCGGAGAACAAAGCGCTGCCCGCCTTCCGCCGCGACACGTATCTCTCCGCCTATGGCGAGGGCTGGGCGCTCTATTGCGAGGCGCTGGGCGAGGATATGGGCATGTATGAAACGCCTTATGACCGTTTCGGGATGCTGAGCTATCAGGCGTGGCGCGCGTCGCGGCTGGTGGTGGACACCGGCATCCATGCGATGGGCTGGACCCGCAAACAGGCGCAGGACTATCTGCACGAGAATACGGCGCTGTCCGATCACGAGATCGAGACGGAAGTGGACCGCTATATCGCCTGGCCGGGTCAGGCCCTGTCCTATTATATGGGGGAGCTGGCCTTCGTGGATGCGCGCAGGAAAGCGGAGAAGGCGCTGGGCGCGAAGTTCAACATTCGCGCTTTCCATGATGCGGTGCTGGCGCTGGGTGCGGTGCCGCTACCGGTCATCGACCAGCGTGTCGACCAATTGATCGCCGATGGCGGCAAGGGGCCTTATCCAGATGAAGAATGAACTGTTCGCCGGTATCGCGCTGGTCATGGCGGTTGCGTCGGCTGACGCGCAGGAAGCCCGCCAGATCAGCGTGCCGGGCAATCCGATTTTAGCCGATGGCGATTATTATTCGACCGACCCCGCTCCCTTCGTCGCGGATGGGGCGCTGTGGATCCTCGCGGGTCGGGATCAGGCGCCGCCTGACGTCAATGATTTCATCATGGGCGAATGGCAACTGCTCAAGACCGACGATCCGAAGTCTGGTCAATGGACCCATTATCCCGCCATCGCCAAGCCGGAAAATGTCTTCGCCTGGGCGGAGGAAGCGCGGGCCTATGCCGGGCAGATCGTGCAGGGACCGGACAAGCGCTATTATTTCTACGCCCCGGTGCTGGAAAAGGACAGCGACGCGCAGGACCGCTTCGCCATCGGCGTAGCGGTGGCGGACAGTCCGACCGGACCGTGGCGCGATGCGCATCCTTCGGGACCGATCATCTCGCAGCGGGTGCCGGTCAGGAACGACATCCAGAATATCGACCCCACCATCCTGATCGACGATGACGGGCGGGTCTATCTCTATTGGGGCACGTTCGGCCAGTTGCGGGGCATGGAACTGGGGCGTGACATGATCACGCCCAAGGGACCGGAACGCACGATCGAGGGGCTGACCGGATTCTTCGAGGCGCCCTGGATCATGAAGCGCAAGGGCATCTATTATATGCTCTATGCAGGGAACAAGGCGGGGCCGACGTCGGATTGCACACCGGCGGTCTATCATGCCTGCATCGCCTATGGCACGGCGTCATCGCCCATGGGACCATGGACATATCGTGGCGTGGCGCTCAAGCCTGTATCGTCGACCACATCCCATTCGGGCGCGGTCGAGTATAAGGGGCAATGGTATCTGGCCTATCATACGGCGGATGCGAAGGGCGGCGGGCATTTTCGCCGGAGCGTGGCACTGGACAAGATAGAGTGGGATGACAGCGTGACGCCCGCGCGCATCCGGACCGTGGTGCCGACTTTGCGAGGGCAACCGCCTCTGGCCCCGACGCGCAACATTGCGCGGACGGCGTCGGCCACGGCGTCCAACGATCCGCTGCCGGTGCAATATTGGATCAAGTCGCTGAACGACGGCATCACCAAGGCCGCGCCTCTGCCGCCAGACATGTGGGGCAGCTGGTCGCCCGACAATCCGCCGCGCCAATGGATCGAATATCGCTGGAACAAGCCGGTGACGATCGACGGATCGCGCATCTGGTTCTGGAACGACCAGCCGGCGGGGTCTGGCGTGGGCGTCGCGCCGCCGGCGGCCTGGCATCTGGAATATCGGCAGGGCAAAGGCGGCTGGATACCGGTGCCCGGCGCGAGCGGCTATGGCACGGCATCAGGCGCGTTTCAGGCTGTCAGCTTCCCGCCGATCCGCACCCGCTGCCTGCGCGCGGTGCTGGATGCGTCTGGCGATGGCAAGAGCCATGCGGGGCTGGCCGTGCAGGAATGGGAAGTGCTGGCGCCCAGCGCCGCACAGCCGGTGATACGCGATCGGGACTCGAAACCGGCGCAGGGTTGCAGTTGACGCGACACCGAGTTGGACAGTTGATCGGGATAAGGGGCGCGGGCAACCAGCGCCCCTTTTTCTTGCTTTTCAAAGATTTGATCGCGGCCTGCGCTCTATTTGCAACTTTGTTGCCGAAAGATTGCATTGGCCTTGACTCCGACTAAATAATGTAGTTGGTATACGATATAAAGTCAGGCAATCCGCCGGGGAAAAGGGGAAAGTGGATGAAGTCTCGTACGGTACTCAACATGTCGGCGGCTCTGTCCGCACTGACTTTCGCGTCCTTGTCGGTCGCGGCCATGGCGCAGGATGCGCCGCAATCCCCGGACGAAGCGGCCGCCGCCAAGTCTGACATCATCGTCACCGGCGTGCGTGGCAGCGTCGCGGCGGCATCGACCAAGAAGCAGAACAGCAAGCAGATCGTGGACTCGGTGGTCGCCGAGGACGCCGGTAAGTTGCCGGACAATAACGTCCCCGAAGCGCTCGCCCGCGTGACCGGCGTGCAGATCGACCGCGCGCGTGGCCAAGGGCAGGGCGTGACGATCCGCGGCCTGTCCGAGGTGCAGACCACGGTGAACGGCAACAACACCAATCTGGGCGACGGCCGTTCGCTGAACCTGGCCGATATTCCGGCGGAACTGCTGAAGTCGGTCGACGTCTACAAGACCCGCTCCGCCGATCAGGTGGAAGGCGGCATCGCCGGCACCGTCAATGTCGAACTGCGCCGTCCGTTCGATCTGAAGAAAGGATGGACCATCGCGGGCAGTGTCCGTGGCTCCTATGACGATATTTCCGAAAAGGTCAGCCCCTATGGCAGTTTGCTGGTGGCCAACCGCTTCGAGACGGGGATCGGCGAAATTGGCTTCCTGATCAATGCGTCGATGACCAAGACCAATTATCGTGAAAATTTCATCGACAGTGAATCGCCCTTCACGACCAAGGTTGGCGATTCCAACATCGTCATCCCCTATCGCGCGCAATATGGCATCGAGCAGGGCAGCGTGAAGCGGCCCTCCATCAACGCGGTGCTCCAGTGGAAGGCCAGCGACAATCTCGATTTCGTGCTGGAGGGCGGCTATCTGGGATCGCGCGAGAAGCGGTCGGTCGAGCGCCTGTATGCGCAGGATTTGCCGTTCGCCGCCAATTACAGCGATATCGTCCTGATGCCCGACGGCAAGACCGTCAAATCCCTGACCGTCACCAACCCCAATGGCATCCCGGCAGGCATCGATACGCAATATAACAGCATCCATTCGAACCTCTACACCAGCAATCTGGAAGCGCACTGGCATAATGACCGCGCCCAACTGAACGTCAGCGCGCAATATAACTGGTCGAGCGAAGGCAATTATTTCGTTGAAACCATATTGCGCCCCAACAACCTCAATTCCGCTACGGTCGATTTCGCATCCGATCTGTATAGCAAAGGCGTGCCGTCGATCACCTTCAACGGCGTCGATCTGAACGACCTGTCCAGCTATGGCGTCGATCGCTTTCAGGACAATCGGGGCGGATCGAAGAACAAGGAGTTCGCGGCTCAGGCTGACCTGACCCTGAAACTGAGCGAGGAGTCTTTCCTGCGCAGCCTGCAAGTCGGCGGTCGTTACAATCAGCGCAAGACCAGTCGTTATTATGGCTATCGTGACGGCTTCCCACGTGTGAACGGCGCGCCGGCGCCGCTCAGCCTGTTCCCCGGTTTTGGCGATGCGTCGCTGGTCGGTCCCGACATTGGCGGCTCCACCATGGAATGGTATCGCATTCCGGGGGCGACGCTACTGGCGAATATCGACGACATTCGCGCCTTCATCCAGCAATATGATCCCGGCAACGCCACGACCTTCTCGACCGTCTATCCGAACAGCGACCGCGGCCAGACCTTCAGCTCCGACGAAAAGAATTTTGCCGCCTATGCCCAGTTCAACTGGGGTTTCAAGCTGGGGAACATCCCCGTCGATGGCGTGGCCGGTGTGCGCTACACCAATACATGGGGCAATTCGACCAGCTTCAACTACCGTCCGGGCGATGTGACCAACGGGTTCCAGGACATCGTTCAGGAATCGCCTGGCAGCGGCAATTATTATGATGTGCTGCCCAGCGCGACGGCGATCATTCACTTCACGCCCAAGATGCAGTTGCGTCTGGCCTATAGCACCAATGTCCAGCGCCCCAGCTTCTACGACTCGCGTCCCTTCTATTTTGCCGAGACGCGCGCCAATCCGCCGATCATTTTCGCCGGTAACCCGGACCTCAAGGCGCAACGCGATCAGGCGTTCGACATCAGCGCCGAATATTATTTTGGACGGGGCGGTCAGATTTCGCTGGCCGGCTATCACAAGAAGACGACCGGCTCGCTCTTCTACAGCCGTGAGTTGGTGACGGCGGCGGAATTGGCGCTGTACGGCGTCAATGCTCCTTCCGGCTATATCGAACAGTTGCGCAATGTGGGCGACGGCACCTTTACAGGCATCGAAGGCACGTTTCAGACCTTCTTCGACTTCCTGCCGGGTGCCCTGCGCAATTTCGGCGTGAAGGTGAACGGATCGCACATGTTCAAGGCGCGCATCGAATATGACGATCAGGAGGACTTTCCTGGCGAGTTCGATTCCCCGAACACGTCGAAATGGACCGCCAATATGGAGCTGTTCTACGACACGCCCAAATTCAGCGCCCGTGTCGCCTATAATTACCGCTCCTCCTATCGCAACGGCGTCTGGCTCGATCCCAATAGCGGCAATGATCATGACGCCACCTACTCGCCTTATAATGACGCGACGGAACGGCTGGATGCGGCCGTCAACTTTACCCCGGTCAAGTTCATGACCTTGTCGCTGGAGGCAACGAACATCCTGGGCAGCGACGTGTTCCGCTATCATGGGAGCGATAATCTGCTGCCGCTGGGTGTTCGTACATTGGCGCGGACGGTGCAGGGCAGCGTCCGCTTCCGCTTCTGACCCTGATGCGTAGCTAGACAGATACAGGCGGTCGTGGCGAATAGTCGTCACGGCCGTTTTTTCCTGGAAGGACAAGGGTGTGCGTGCAGTCCCGATAGTGTTGGCGCTGACCGTCATGATGACGGGTCAGGTGCAGGCGAAGGAGGTCGCGGTCACGGTGCCGGCGACCGCGATGCCGTGGAACCCCGGCGTCAATGGCAAGATGAGCTTCGGCCGCCGCGATGGCAGCCGCCCGGTGATGATCGCGGGCCAGCATTTGTTCGAGGGCGCGAAGATCCGCTTTTCCGCGACCGGCGAAACGACAACGATTCCGGGCGGCATTGCCATCGGACCGGACGGGCAGGCGGATTTCGTGGCCGACGACAATATCGGCAATTCGGGCGTCGTCTTTCCCGGCCATTATATCGACCGGGCGACCCGGCCGATAAAGCTGAACGCGCTGGTCGGCGCTTTTATCGACGCGGACGGACGGGTCGTCGGCACGCCCTTCCTGGTCGGACGCGAGGCTGTGCAGAGCGTGCCGGCCGGGGCGATGGGCATTTCGCTGGGCGTCAATGACGATATTTATGCGGACAATGGTGGTAGCCTGTCGGTGACGGTCGACATTCCCGAAGCCCGCGTGATCGTGGAGGATAAGGAGGCGCAATGATGAAATGCCTGTTGCTGGCGACCGCCCTGTTCATGGCCGCCGGCCCGGTGGCGGCCAGGGAGGTCAGCCTCAGCGTCGATGCGCGGTCCGGCCCCTGGCTGAACAAGGCCAACAAGAAGATGCGTTATGGCAAGGGCGACGAGTTGCCGCCCGCCATGGTCGGTGGCTTCGTCAACGACACCGCCGAAAAGATCGCGATCATGGTGGCCGATGGCGCGACGACAAAGGTCGACGGGCAGGATGTCGGGCCAGAGGGGCTGGAGGATAAGGCGGTCGATGACCAGCCGGGCGAGGGCGGCAAATATTATCCCAGCCTTTATGCGCCCAAGATCCTCTACCCCAATCATCGCCATGCGCTGATGGCGGCCTTTGTCGATGCGCAGGGCGTGTTGATGGGGCGCCCCTTTGCGGTGGGGAAGGGCGCGCGGGTCACGATCCCGGATCAGGCCGCCGGATTGGTGATGGGGTTCAACGATGTCGGCTTCGCCGGCAACAGCGGCGCGCTGGCCGTGACCGTGACATTGCCCGATGATTGATCGGGGCAAGGCAGGAAAGGACGACATCATGACGCGATCCGGAATCACCGCCCTGTTTTTACTGGGTATCGGTTTGGCCACTATATCGGTCGCCACGGCCGGTGAAGCGGTGCCCGACCGGCGCTGCGTCGTGCAAAGCCGGGTCGCCGCCCCTGTGGTGCGCGATGATGGCCGTCTCTATTTCCGGGGGCAGCCCGACCGGAAGCAATCCTATATCGCAGTCTTCAAGGGTGGCTTCTGTCCCGGTCTGACCCCCTTTGCCACGGCGGCCGTGGAGACGACCGGCGCGGGCTATTGCGAGGGTGACAAGGTGCGTGCGGTCATGCTGCCCAATACAATTCCCGGACCGATCTGCGTGATCGACCATCTGATGCCCTTTGCCGGGGACGTCGATGATCCGGTGCCGGATGCTAGCGGTAACAAATGATTGCCGCAGCGCAAAAAGTCCGTTGCAAGCTTCAACGTAATATCGTATACGATATTTAGATTAATCGCGAAAAGGCAGGAAGAACGAATATGGCAATTGGTTGGAAGGGCGTGTTCCCGGCAGTCACCACGCAGTTGCGTGAAGATCTGTCGATCGACCTCGCCGACACGCAGCGCGTGGTCGACGAACTGGTCAAGGACGGCGTTACCGGCGTGATTGCGCTGGGTACGGTGGGTGAGAACAACTCGCTGGACTATGAAGAGAAGGTCAGCGTCCTTTCCGCCATCGTCGAAGTCGTGGACGGTCGCGTGCCGGTGATTACCGGCGTGTCGGAATATGATACGCGCCGTGCCGTGCGCTACGCGCAGGCCGCCGAAAAGACCGGCGCCGATGGCCTGATGCTGCTGCCGCCTATGGTCTATGTCACCAAGGCGCATGAACTGGTCAACCATTTCAAGGGCGTCGCTGACCAGACCGGTCTGCCGATCATGCTCTATAACAATCCGCCCGCCTATCGCACCGTCATTGATCTGGAGGTTCTGACCGCCCTGATCGACGTCAAGAATATCGTCGCGGTCAAGGAATCGGCGCCCGATACCCGCCGCTTCACCGATTTCCGCAACGCGTTCGGCGATCGCTACACGCTGTTCGCGGGTCTGGACGACGTCGCGCTGGAAGGCCTGTATCTGGGTGCCCAGGGCTGGGTATCGGGCCTCACCAACGCCTTCCCCAAGGAATCGGTCGAACTGGTCCGCGCTTTCGAGCGGGGCGACCATGCCAAGGCGATGGAAATCTATCGCTGGTTCATGCCCTTGCTGCATCTGGATGCCGACCATGATCTGGTCCAGTCGATCAAGCTGGCCGAGCAGGTCATGGGTCGCGGGTCGGAGCGCGTGCTGCCGCCGCGCTACGTGTTGCAGGGCGAACGGCGTGCGCAGGTGATCGCCATGGTGGAAAAGGCCGCTGCGACGCGCCCGGACCTGTCGGTCGCCGCGGCGGCCTGATAGGGAGCGGCGATGCGTCACACTTTCTTCTGCATCGACGGCCATACGGCCGGGAACCCCGTCCGCCTCGTCGCGGGCGGGGCGCCGCTGCTCAAGGGCGCATCCATGTCGGAACGGCGGCAGGATTTCCTGACCCGCTTCGACTGGATCCGCACCGGCCTGTGCTTCGAGCCGCGCGGGCATGACATGATGTCGGGCGGCTTCCTCTATCCGCCGACCCTGCCCGATGCCGATATCGGCATATTGTTCATCGAAACCAGCGGCTGCCTGCCCATGTGCGGCCATGGTACGATCGGCATCATCACCTTCGGCCTGGAGCATGGGCTGATCGTGCCGACGACGCCGGGTCGGCTGAAGGTCGAGGTGCCCGCCGGCGTGATCGATATCGCCTATGAGACGGAGGGGCAGAAAGTGACGGCGGTGCGCATCACCAACGTCCCCGCCTATGTCGCGGCGAAGGGGATCGCGGTCGATGTGGAGGGCATAGGCCCGCTCAGCGTCGACGTGTCCTATGGCGGCAATTATTATGCGATCATCGAACCGCAGGGCCAATATACCGGCCTCGACGATATGGGGGCAGCACGCCTGATCGAACTCAGCGGGCGCATCCGCGAGGCGATCCGGGAGAAGTACGAACCGGTGCATCCGCTCGATCCGACGATCCGGGGGGTCAGCCATATCCTCTGGGCCGACAAGCCCCGTGGCGAAGGCGCCGATGGCCGCAACGCCGTCTTCTACGGCGACAAGGCGATCGACCGGAGCCCCTGCGGCACCGGCACGTCGGCGCGGCTGGCGCATCTGGCCGCGTCCGGCCGGCTGAGCGTGGGCGACCGTTTCGTCCATGAAAGCTATATCGGCAGCCGCTTCATCGGCCGGGTCGAGCAAGCGGTCGAACTGGGTGGGGAAGCCGCGATCATCCCGTCGATCGAGGGATCGGCGATCGCAACCGGCTTCAACACCATCTGGATCGACCAGGCCGACAGCTTCTGGTCGGGTTTCCAGGTGAAGTGATCCGGCGGGGGCGTGGTCCCCCGCCTAGGGCATGGTGTGATTAGATTGAACCGCATCATGCCCCAGGGCCGATCGACATTCAGTTCTGACGGCCTGCAAATGGCGCTTTTCCGTGCTTCCGGTGCTCACCTACTTTGAGTAGGCTGCGCTCCGGGTCACGTAAAAAACACCATTTTACCTGCGGTGGCCTGCGGCTCGGCTCGCCATCTTCTGAATGTCGAACGGCCCCAGGATTCTTTTGTTTTGCGCATTTTGCGAACCGGCTTCTGTTCCAGATAGCTTCAAAATGCTTTACCCCTTGCCGCGCCGGGGGCGCAGGCCGTCGCGCATCGCGATATTGCTGTTGATCCGGGTCACGCCGGGCAGGCGGGACAATATCTCGCCATGAATGCGTTCATAGGCGTCCACGCTGTCCACCTCCACCCGCAGCCAGTAATCGACCGCGCCGGTCATCAGGAAACATTCGCGCACTTCGGGGCATTGTCGCACCGCATGTTCGAAGCGGGACAGATAATCTTCCGTCTGGCGTTCCAGCGTGACCTGCACCAGAACATTGACGATCATGCCCTCTTCGCGCCCGCCGGTTACCAGCGTATAACCGCGAATATAGCCTTCCGCTTCCAGCTGTCGGATCCGTCGGTGGCAGGCGGAGGGCGACAGGCCGATCGCTGCCGCGATCTCTGCATTGGAACGGCGGGCGTTGAGTTTGAGCAGGCGCAGAATCGCGCGATCGGCATTGTCGAGGCTATTGGTCATTTGTGCGATTCTCTTGAAATATACCGTCTCATATGCCGATATGTTCGAATAAAGTCGCGTATTTCGGTAGCCTATTCGTAGAAACGTCGGATAGCCTGATGGTTATCGGAAGGGGATGGCGATGGAATGTGGAACGGCGGCTGACCTGCGCATCGACCTGGGCGCCTTGGTGGCCAATTATCGCCTGATTGCGCAGCGGGTCGCCCCCGCGCAGGTGGCCGGCGTGGTCAAGGCGGATGCCTACGGGCTTGGCGCGGTGCCGGTGTCGCGGGCATTGCTGGACGCGGGATGCCGCCACTTCTTCGTCGCCCATCTGTGCGAAGCGGTCGAGCTGAAGCCCCACATGCCACAGGATGCCACCCTGTATGTGCTCAATGGCCTGCGTCCCGGCGCAGAGGCGGCATGCGCGGGAATCGGGGCGGTGCCGGTGCTCAACGCGCTGGCGCAGATCGATCGCTGGGCAGCTCTGGCGCGCGAACTGAAGCGCAGCCTGCCGGCCGTGGTGCAGGTCGATACCGGCATGTCCCGCCTTGGCCTGACGCCCGACGAACTGGCGATCCTGCGGGACGAGCCTGAAAGGCTGGACGGGGTCGATATCCGGCTGGTCATGACTCATCTGGCCTGCGCGGACGATCCATCGGACCAGACCAACGCGGACCAGCGATCCCTGTTCGACAGCATTGCGGCGCAATTCCCAGGCGTGCCGCGTTCGATCGACAATTCGGGCGGGGCGATGGCGCCGGATGTACGGCATGGCGATATCGTGCGCGCCGGCATCGCGCTTTATGGCGGTGCGCCGCATGATGGCCCTAATCCGATGGCGGCCGTGGTCGCGCTCGACGCCTATATCATGCAGTTGCGGCAGGTGCCGGCCGGCGCAGGCGTGGGATATGGCCTGACCCATCGCTGCGAGCGGCCGACGCATGTCGCCACCGTCTCGGTCGGCTATGCCGATGGCTGGCCGCGCCATGTCAGCGGCCGGGGCAGCGTCTATATCGGTGGCATCCGCGTTCCCGTCATCGGTCGGGTGTCGATGGACAGCATGGCGATCGACGTCACCGACCTGCCCGAAGACCTGCTTTATCCCGGTGCGCCGGTCGAACTGCTCGGCCCGCACCAGACGATCGACGATGTTGCCGCGCAGGCCGGCACCATCAGCTATGAAATATTGACCCGTCTCGGCAGCCGATATGAACGCACCTATCTGCCCGCGATTTTGGAGAGCATCGAGCCATGAAGATCGTCATATTGGGCGGCGGCGTGATCGGCGTCACATCCGCATGGTATCTGGCCGAAGCCGGGCATGAGGTGGTCGTGGTCGATCGCCAGAGCGGCGTGGCGCAGGAAACCAGCTTCGCCAATGCGGGCGAGATTTCGCCGGGCTATGCCTCCCCCTGGGCAGGGCCGGGCATTCCGGCCAAGGCGCTGCGCTGGCTGTTCATGCAGCATGCGCCGCTGATCCTGCGGCCAAAGGTCGACATGGCGATGCTGCGCTGGCTGGTGGCGATGCTGGGCAATTGCAACGCCACCGACTATCGCATCAACAAGGGGCGGATGGTGCGGCTGGCCGAACATAGTCGCGACCGGCTGATCGCGCTGCGTGAGGCGACCGGTATAAGCTATGACGAGCGCAGTCGTGGCACGTTGCAGTTGTTTCGCGAGCACAAGCAGATGGACGGCATCGCCAAGGATATCGAGGTGCTGCGCGCCGATAATGTGCCGTTCGAGGTGCTGGACCGCGCCGGATGCCTGGCCGCCGAACCGGGACTGGCGGCCAGCGAGGCGTCGATCGTCGGTGGCCTGCGCCTGCCCCATGACGAGACGGGCGACTGTTTCAAATTCACCAATGCGCTGGCGGAGATGGCGAAGGCGCGCGGCGTGCAGTTCCTGATGGGGCGCACTATTCGCGGTCTTGCGACGCAGGGCGGTCGCATCGCCCATGTCGATACGGCGGAAGGCCCGGTGAGCGGCGACGCCTATCTGGTCGCCATGGGCAGCTATTCGCCGCTGGTGGTCGCGCCGCTCGGCCTGCGCCTGCCGGTCTATCCGGTGAAGGGCTATTCGATCACCGTGCCGATCGTGGAAGAAGAGCGCGCGCCGGTGTCGACCCTGCTGGACGAAAGCTACAAGGTGGCGATCACCCGGCTTGGGGACCGCATCCGGGTCGGCGGCATGGCGGAGCTGTCGGGCTATACCAATGATCTGCCGCAGGCGCGTCACAACACGCTGGACCATAGTGTCGGTACGCTCTTCCCCGGCGCGGGTGATCTGTCGCGCGCGACCTTCTGGAGCGGACTGCGGCCGATGACGCCGGATTCGACGCCGGTGATCGGCGCGACGAAGATCGACAATCTGTTCCTGAACACCGGCCATGGCACGCTGGGCTGGACCATGGCCTGCGGATCGGGCCATGTCATCGCCGATATCATCAGCGGCAGGGAGCCAGCGATCGAGAGCGACGATCTGGCCTTGTCGCGTTATCGCAACTGATACACAGGGAGACAGCATGACCATCACCCGCATCGAAACCGGCCCGCGCATGAGCGAAGTGGTCATCCATGGCGATACCGTCTATCTGGCAGGGCAAGTAGGGGAAGGCGAGAGCGTCACCGCGCAGACGAAGAGCGCGCTGGAGGAGATCGAGCGGCTGCTGGGTCTGGCCGGCAGCAGCAAGGCGCATATCCTGCGCGCGACCATCTGGCTGGCGGACATGGCGGACTTCGAGGAAATGAACGCCGTCTGGGACGGCTGGATCGCCGACGTGCCCGCGCCGACCCGCGCGACGGGCGAAGCCAGGTTGGCGACGCAGGATTACAAGGTGGAGATCATCATCATAGCGGCCCGCGCCTGACCGGACGGTGCCGTCGCGCGATTTAGCGTGCCGGCACGAACAGGAACTTATAGGTCGGCGCGTGGTAGGTGAAGCCGGGCGTCAGCGCGCAATCCTGCGGCGCCTGCCCAAAGGCGGCGAGGTCGATGCAGCGCATGGCCGATGCGATGTTGGTCATCAGCGCGACGCGGCCGACGCCGATTGCGCGCTCACTACCGCTGCCGCCTTTCGATTCCGCGGTCGTCGCAATCTCCCGGTCGAACAGGCGCTGGCCATTGTCGATGCGCGTCAGGCTCCATCCCATGCGGACCGTCGCGTCGCTGGAGAAGGAGATTCTGAACGGGGCATCCATGCTGATCCAGCGGGGCGACAGCCGCGCCTTTGCTTCCGCCTCGCTGGGCGCGAGCAGGTTCAGCTTGTCGAGCGTCTCGCGCAGGGCCTTCTCGAAACTGCTGCGCTTGGCTGCGCCCATGATTCCGGCGGTGGCGGAGGTGCCGACCACGCCGGGCATATCCGCCACCGGGTCGAGTGCGATGCGGTGATAGAGCGGGTGGTCCGGCGCCACCGGCCTGGGTGCGCCGGGGCTGAATGGCAGGCCGATGGGAGAGAGGGGCACATCCGCCGCAAAGGCTGATGCCGGGCTGAGGGCGATCGCGACGGCGGCGAGAAGGAGGGTGCGCATGGGGACAGGCTAACCCCATAATCCTGCCTATCCCCTTATGAGACGTCGTTAACGCGGTGCTGGCACTTGGGCGGGCGAGCGGTTACGCCACTGCGATGACTGGCTTACCCCCTTGTCACCGGATCGGCATCATTGGCACCGGTCGCGTCGCTGGTGCGATGGCGCTGGCTCTGGCCCGCTATTCGGTTTCGCCCTTGCTGATCTGGGGCCGTGACCCCGTTCGGCGCGCAGCGCTGGTCGCGGCCACCGTCGGCTGTCAGGCCGTATCCGACATGGCGATGGTTGCGCGCAAGTGCGACCTGATCCTGATCGCGGTGTCGGACGATGCCATTGCGCCTGTTGTTGCGGATCTTGCCGCCTGCATGGCCGATAGCGCTGCTCCGTTCATCCTGCATCTGAGCGGGCGTAGTGGTGCGGCCTTGTTGGCGCCGTTGCAGCAGCATGGTGCGCTGACCGCAGCGGTGCATCCGGCCATGACCTTTACCGGAGACCCGGTGCAGGAGGTCGCTCGCATGGTTGGTGCTACCTTCGTCATCACCGCCGACAATGGCGAAGCTGTGGCGGCGGCGCGGGATATGGTCGCCCGGCTCGGCGGCCTGGCGGAGCAGGTGGGGGAGAGACAGCGGGCGCTGTATCATGCCGCGCTCTGCCATGCGGCCAATCATCTGGTTACTTTGATCGCCGGATCGCGCGATGCGCTGGCGGCGGCGGGGGTTGCCGATCCGGCGGCGTTGCTCGGCCCTCTGGTCCGTGCTGCGCTGGACAACAGCCTGGATCGCGGCATGGCGGCGCTGTCTGGTCCGTTGCTGCGCGGCGATGCGGAGAGTATCGGGCGGCACCTGACGGCGCTTGCTGCCGATCAGCCGCAACTTCTGCCGGCTTATCGGGCGATGGCGGGTGCGACGCTGGATGCGCTGGAGCAGCATGGCGGGGCGGTCCCTACGGTGTTGCGAACCATGCTCGACTGATCGCATGCCTCGACCCGCTTTTGCGTACTGGCTGATATGAGCAAATCACAATCCATATCGCGTCCGCTTCTGATGCATGACCACGCCCTGCATTCTAGGGCGCGCTGCGTTAAATCCGATGCAGGTCGCGCGCTCTGGTTTTTTGTTTTCGCATCTTTTTAAGCGAAAAACCGGTTCCCACTTTTCCGCACGATGCTCTAGGGCGCGCGCCACCTTGCCTTCTCCCGTGCATCCTCTCTTGTATGGCGCGGCGCTGGCAAGCTATGCCGGGGATAGACAGAGAAGGATGGATGCGTGGCCAGATCGCCGACGAATTTACAGAATAAGGCGAGTGGACGGGCCGGCGAGGCGGAGGAAACCCGCCTCAACATATTGGACGTCGCCACGCTGGAATTCGCCGACAAGGGGTTGAGCGGCGCGCGCATCGACGAGATCGCGGAACGGACCGATGCGTCCAAGCGGATGATCTATTATTATTTCGGCAGCAAGGAAGGGCTGTACCGCGCCGTGCTGGAACGCGCCTATACGGCGGTGCGCGAGATTGACGCGGACAATACCCGTAGCGACCTGGCCCCTGACGCAGCGTTGCGCGACGTGGTCGGCGCGACCTTCGACTATCACCACCAGCATCCCGAATTCGTCCGGTTGGTGATGAACGAGAATATCCTGCGCGGCGCGCATATCGGGGAGATTCCCGGCATCCGTGAACGCAATCGCAAGGTGGTGGAGCAGTTGCGCAACATATTGGCGCGCGGCATCGCCAGCGGCCATTTCCGCGAGGGGATCGACCCGCTGGAACTGCATATGACGATCAGCGCGCTTTGCTTCTACAATGTCTCCAACCGCTATACCGTTTCTTATGGTTTCGAACGGGATGTGACGGCGCCCAAGATATTGGCGCGGCGACGGGGCAATGTGATCGATATCGTCGAAAGCTGGTGCCGCGCCTGAAGGACGGGCGGCAACTCTCTTGAAGACCCGTCATCCTGAACTTGTTTCAGGATCCATCGCATTGCCATGCAGCGTCCACTCGTCGGGATAGATGGATGCCGAAACAAGTTCAGGATGACGTTGGTTGAGGGACATGGTTTGCGGCTGCCCGCAACCACGTGTTTTACTGACACACATCATCGGGCTTGCCTTGCGCATCTCCGATGTTATCAGTGTACGAAATAGTTAGCACAAGAATCGCGAACGGGAGAGGATTATGCGCAAGCGGATCACGCTATCTTTGGGTCTGGCGTTGCTCACGACCGCCATGCCGGCCCATGCCCAGCCGGCATCGCCGGCAACATCTCCTGAACCTGCGCTGGGCGATCCGATGCCCGACCGCATCCTGACGCTGGCGAACGGCGTCACGGTCGATGCCGACATCGCCTATTCGACCATTTCGGGCTATCGGCCGATCATTCTCGACCTCTACCGTCCGGCGCGGCAGGGCAAGCCGCTGCCGCTGGTCATCTATATCCATGGCGGCGGCTGGGCGAACGGGCATACCCGCCAGTCGGGCGCTTTCAGCGACTTTACCGCTGTGCTGGCCGACCTGTCGGCACGGGGGTATGTCGTCGCCTCGCTCGAATATCGGCTGTCGAAGGAAGCGCCTTTCCCGGCCGCGATCGACGATGTCCGTACCGCCA
Organism: Sphingobium sp. Leaf26; assembly: GCF_001421665.1. Lineage (GTDB taxonomy): Bacteria > Pseudomonadota > Alphaproteobacteria > Sphingomonadales > Sphingomonadaceae > Sphingobium. Next base: position 147,467 of record NZ_LMKV01000031.1, on the reverse strand, counting down.
TCCGCTATCTGCGCGCCAATGCCGCGCGCTTCGGCCTGGATGGCAGCCATGTCGCGGTCTGGGGCGGATCGGCCGGCGGGCAATTGGCTGCGCTGGCGGCACTGCAATGCGGCAGCGCCCCGTCCGGCGACGACAAGAGCAATGCGGGCCAGAGCGATTGCGTACAGGCCGGGGTCGGCTGGTATGGCGTCTATGATTTCGCGACCATGCCGCAGGCGATTGCCGGTGCGGAAAATGCCTATCTCGACTGCGTGAAGCCCGATTGCCCGGCCGATCGTATCAAGGCCGCCAGCCCCGCCGCCCATGTCGATGCGAAAGATCCGCCAATGCTGCTGATCCACGGCACGGACGACAAGGTGGTGCCGGCCGACCAGTCGCGCCAGCTCGCCGCCGCATTGAAGGCTGCCGGCGTTCCGGTCACGCTGGAGATCATCAACGGCGTCGGCCATAGCTGGATCGGTGCCGATGCCGCTGCGACCCGCGATGCGTCCCTCCGCGCGCTGGACCTGACCTTCCGCTTCTTCGACACGCAGCTCAAGGGCGACAAATAATGCGCCGGCTGCTGCTGGCGCCCGGCTTGGTCCTGAGCCTGCTACTCTCATCGGCCGCACCGGCGCAGATCGTCGCGCAATCGGGCGGTGATCCGGTGCGTACCGATGCGGGTCTGGTCGATGGCAAGACGCTGCCATCGGGTGTACGCGCCTGGCTGGGCGTACCTTTCGCCGCGCCGCCGGTGCGCGACCTGCGCTGGCGCGATCCGCAGCCGCATGCGCGCTGGGATGGCGTCTGGCATGCCGATCGCCCCGCGCCCGAATGTATCCAGCCGCTGCGCGCTCGCAATCTGAACCATTATTTCGGGGAAGAGCCGACCAGCGAGGATTGCCTCTACCTTAATATCTGGGCGCCGCCCGGACCCGCACCGGCGGGCGGCTATCCGGTCGTGACCTGGATCTATGGCGGCGGCTTCAACATCGGCTCTGCCTCCATGGCCAATTATGCGGGAGAGGCACTGGCGGCCATGGGCGTCGTCTATGTCGCCATCGCCTATCGCGTCGGGCCGTTGGGATTCCTCGCGCATCCTGAACTCAGTGCCGAAAATGGCGGCAAGTCGGGCAATTATGGACTGAAGGATCAGGTCGCGGCGCTGCGCTGGATCAAGTCCAATATCGTCGGTTTCGGCGGCAATCCGGCCAATGTCACGATCGCCGGCCAGTCGGCCGGGTCGATGTCCGTATCCCTGCTACAAGCCAGCCCCACGACGAAGGGTCTGTTCCAGCGCGCGGTCGGCATGAGCGGCGGCGCATTCGGCGGCATCGGAACGCCAGCCCCGCTCAAGGAGGCCGAGGTTGAAGGGCTGGCCGTGCAGAAAGCTCTGGCCGTCCAGTCGATCGAACAGATGCGCGACATGCCCGCCGACAAGCTGATCGCGCTCGCCGCGCCGGTGCGCCGCCGCCCGATCGTGATCGACGGCGATGTGGTGGTCCAGACCCCGGCCGCTGCCTTCGCCGCCGGGCGGCAGAATGACGTGCCGTTGCTGCTGGGCTTCACCCGCGACGAAAGTTTCCGTTCGCTTGGCCCCATTTCGTCTGCCGCTGACTATGAAGCGGCCGTGCGCCGCGCCTTCCCGGATAAGGCTGAGGCGATCCTGAAACGCTATCCCGCCGGCACGGTGGAGGAAGCACGGCGGCGGGCGCGCGATATCGAGCGCGATTCCACCCTCAATGCGCAGATGGCGCAATGGGCGCTGGCGCAAAGCGCTACCGGCAAGGCGCCGGTGCGCGCCTATTTCTTCACGCGCGTCCATCCCTATCGCCCCGGCGTGCCCTTCGCCGATCATGATCCCGCAACGGTGGGGGCTTATCATAGTGCCGACATCCCCTATTGGCTGGGGACGCTGGACAGCCTCAACCTGTTCCGCACCACCCGTGACTGGACTCCGGTGGATCAGGCATTGTCGGGCGAGATGATGGATCATCTGGTCGCCTTTGCCCGCAGCGGCAAGCCGAACGCGAACTGGCCCGCCTTTACACCGCGCAAGCCGGTGGTCCTGCAACTGGGCGAAACCCGCAGCCCGATTCCATGGCCGCATTTTGCCGACTGGTCGTTGTTCGGGGACGCGCCACCGCCGACCGACAAGCCTCGGATCAGGGATTGAACGTATGGCGGATCAAGGCAGGCGGGCGGTTCTGACCGCGATGGGTGGCATCGTCGCGGCCTCGACATGGGCGGGCAGGGGATGGGCCGCCACGCCGGACGTGCCCGGCCTCGAATTCGTCTATGAAGCGATCGTGACGCTCGAACCGACCGAGGAGATCGGCCGGACCCCGATCGGCACCCGCCGCAGGGTACCCATTATCGGCGGCACCTTCGCCGGGCCGCGCATCCGTGGCACAGTGGTCGCAGGCGGGGCGGACTGGCAGTTGCAGCGCGCTGACAACTGGACCGTGATAGAGGCCGACTATATGATGCGCGCCGACGATGGCACGCTCATTCATGTCCGCAATGTCGGCCTGACCAATAGCCGGGTGCCCGGCGCGGCCAGCCGCTATCTGCGCACTGTGCCGAGTTTCGAAGCGCCGATCGGCCCGCACGACTGGCTCAATCAGGCGATCTTCATCGGCACGATCGGGCCACCGCCGGACGATGCGCCGAAACCCGCAGTGCGCATCCGGGTCTATCGCGTCACATGAAATGGCTTTCCATGCTTGGCGGGTTCGCGATGCTGGCTCTCACCGGTTGCGCGACATCGCCGTCTGGTCGGCCATCTGCCGATGCCTGCACACCGACCGCGCAGTTCAGTTTCGTCTGTGGCGCCAACAAGTCGGAAGACCTCGCCCATATTCCTGCCACGCCCTGGATCGTCGCTAGCGGCTTTGCGACCGGCGCGGGGCTGAAGCTGGTGGACAGCCGCACCCGGCAGGCGCGCTTCTGGTTCACCGCCGCCGCCGATCAGGTTGCGCCCGACCCGGCCTATCCCGATTGCGCGACCCCGCCCGATCCCACGCTCTTCACCGCGCGCGGCCTCAGCCTGCGCATGACGGGGGCGGGGCAGGGGCGGCTGCTGGTCGTCAACCATGGCGGGCGTGAAGCGATCGAGGTATTCGCCATCGACGCGCGTAATGACACCGCGCCGCCGACGCTGCGCTGGCAAGGCTGCCTTGCCATGCCCCAAGGTCATGTCGCCAATGCGGTCGCCTCCTATAGCGACGGCACGGTCCTCGCCACGGTGCTGACGCGCCCCGGCACCAGCATCACCGACTTCGTGCTCGGCCGGACGACCGGCGGCGTCTATCAGCGCGGCCCGCAGGAGCGCGCCTTCCGCCTGCTGCCCGGCACCGAACTGCCCGGTAATAACGGGCTGGAAACGGCGCGTGACGACAGCGGCTTCTACGTCATCGGCTTTGGTCTGCGCGAGGTTGTCGCTTATGCCCGCAACGACACGCGCCAGCCGCTCTGGCGTGCGCAGGCGCCCGAATTCATGCCCGACAATATCCATTGGGACGGCGACAAGCTGTTGCTCGCCGGCATGGTGCGGGACGAACCGGCCTGCGGCGGCCTGCGCAAGATCGTCAACGGCATCGCCGATGGCATGCTCTGTCCTCGCGGCTATGTCGTGGCGGAGTTGGACCCGGAAAGCCGGCGCTTTTCGCTGATCGCCTATGGCATGCCCGACCCGGCCTTCAACGGCGTGTCGGCGGCTGTGTTGCTGGGCGACGACCTGTGGCTCGGCTCCTACCAGGCTGATCGGATCGCCGTCCTTCGTTTGCCAAAACATCGTATGAACTAGTTCGTACATTTCGCTTGCCGAAATATTCGGACTGGCGTAGATGTGATTCTGCAAGATCGGGAAACATATTCCGGCAGACGGGGAGGATCGGGCCAGTCATGGGCCAGCAGCGCATCTACATATTGAACGGTCCCAATCTCGACCATCTGGGCGTGCGCGAACCGCATATCTATGGGGCCGAGACGCTTGCCGATGTCGAGGCCGCCTGTCGCCTTGAGGCGCAGGGCTGGGACGTTGACCTGATCTTCCGCCAGACCAATGCCGAACATGACATGGTCGGCTGGCTGCATGAGGCGCGCGTCGGTGCGATGGGCATCGTCATCAACCCGGCGGCCTTTTCCTATGCCGGCTATGCCATGCTCGATGCGCTCAAAATGTGCGATTGCCCGATCGTGGAGGTTCATATTTCCAATATTCACCGCCGGGACGAGGCATGGCGCACTCGTTCCATCGTGACTCGCACCGCCACGGCGATGCTGTCTGGCATGGGCACGGACGGCTATCCGCTCGCCGTGCGCCATCTGCTGCACCTTGGGCAGCGGCGGAACGCGGCATGAGGGTGGCCGATCCCGCCACGCTGTTGCGGCCCACCCGCGCGCGCATCGGCGTGCTGGCGTTGATCAGCGTTGCCACCTTGCTCAACTATATGGACCGCGCCGTCATGGGCGTGGCCGCCCCATCGCTGACAGCGGAACTCCATATTTCGCCCGAAATGATGGGCTTCATCTTCTCGGCCTTTTCCTGGACCTATGCCGCGTCGCAGATTCCGGGCGGGCTGCTGCTCGACCGGCTCGGCACACGCATCACCTATGCCGGGTCGCTGATCCTCTGGTCCTTCTTCACTTTGCTCCACGGTTTAGCCGGGAATGTGGCAATGTTGTTCGGCTTCCGCCTTGCGCTGGGCGTTGCGGAAGCACCTTGCTACCCTTGCAACAGCCGCATTCTCAGCAGTTGGTTCCCGCAGGATGAACGGGCGCGGGCCAATTCCGTCTATGCCGTGGGGCAATATGCGGGCCTTGCCTTCTTCGCGCCGGTCCTGTTTTGGGTGGTGGGCAGCTTCGGCTGGCGCGCCCTGTTCGTGATTGCCGGCGTGCTGGGCATGGCGTTCGGCCTGCTCATGTACGCCCGCTATCGCGATCCGGGCGAGAGTAGCCGCATCAACGCTGCCGAACTCGCCCATATCCAGGCGGGCGGTGGCCTGACGATAGCCAAGGCGGACGAGAAAATCCCTTTTTCCTGGGCCAATGTGCGCAAGCTGATGGGCAAGCGCCAGATATTGGGCGCCTCGATCGGCCAATTCTGCGGCAACTCGACTTTGGTTTTCTTCCTCACCTGGTTCCCGACCTATCTGGCGACCGAGCGCGGCATGGACTGGCTCAAGTCCGGCACGTTCGCGGTGCTGCCCTATATTGCCGCGTCGGCCGGAGTGCTTTTGGGCGGGCAGGTGTCCGACATGCTGATCCGCCGCACTGGTTCAGCCAATATCGGGCGCAAGTTGCCGATCGTCGCGGGCCTGCTGCTGGCTTCCACCATCGTCGCGGCCAATTTCGTCCAGAGCAACACTTTGGTCATCGCCATCATGTCGATCGCCTTTTTCGGGCAGGGCATGGTCAATCTGGGCTGGACGCTGATATCGGACGTCGCGCCGCGCCAATATATCGGCCTGACCGGCGGCGTCTTCAATCTCTGCGCCAACCTGGCCGGCATCGTGACGCCGATCGTGGTGGGCGTGATCGTGGGGCAGACCGGCTCCTTCTACGGCGCGCTCGCCTTTATCGGGGTGCTCGCGCTGATCGGGGCCGCCGCCTACATCTTCATCGTGGGGGATGTGCGCCGGGTGGACATGGACTGACCGGCAAACAGTTCAGAATATAGCCCGAAGGGCCAATAGAGCCTCGGGTCGCGCGAAATTATGTACGAACTAGTTAGTAATAATAATGGGAGGATGGAATGAAGACAGGTTTCACCAATCAGCTTCGCGTCGGCGGATCGCTGGCCGCACTGACGCTGGGCGCCTTTGCCGCGCCGCTCTGGGCGCAGGATCAGGCCGGGCCGGCAGAGGAAGCCGCCACCGCGCTGGCCCCGCCCGCCGCCGACGCGCAGCAGACCGCCGACATCGTCGTGACCGGATCGCTGATCGCTCGCCCGAACAATGTCGCGGTCAGCCCGATCGTCACTGTGTCTGACGAGCTGGTGCAGCAAAGCGGGCAGATCACGCTGGAAGATTCGCTGAACCAGTTGCCCGGCTTCACCCCGTCGGGCAACGCCGGCACCGGTGGTCAGGGGGGCGGTGGGCGCGCCACGCTCAACCTGCGCGGCCTTGGGTCCAACCGCAATCTCGTCCTGCTCGACGGCCGCCGCCTTCCGCTGTCGGACATCAACGGCAATGTCGACATCAACATCCTGCCGGAATCCATCATCGGATCGGTGGACGTCATCACCGGTGGCGCATCGGCGATCTACGGGTCGGACGCGATGTCGGGCGTGGTCAATTTCAAGACCGACAAATATTTCGACGGCATCCGCGCCGACATCCAGAACGGCAACAGCTTCCGCGGCGACTATAACAAGTTCAATGCCTCGCTGGCGCTGGGCACGAAATTCGCCGACGATCGCGGCCGCCTGATGCTGGCGCTCAGCTATGGCCAGCGCGATCCGCTTTCGGGTTCGCAGCGTGACTTCTTCGCCGACAAGGTGCCGTCCTCCTTCATTGGCACCGGCGCCTTCGTCCCCAATGCGCTGAACCTGCCGAACCAAGCGGTGCTCAATGGCCTGTTCGCCAGCTATGGCGCGACCAGCGCGATCAATCCGACGCTGAACCTTGGCTTCAACAATGACGGTTCGCTCTTCGCCCAGACCGGGGCGATCAATTACAAGGGGCCGACCGACGGCGCCTATGCCGTGGTCGGCGGCAATGTCCGCATGCCGGTCGGCCCGCAGCTTCAGATTCTCAACGCCTTCGAACGCAAGTCGGCCTTTGCCAAGGGTGAGTTCGACCTGACGGAATCCCTGACCGCCTATGGCCAGTTCTTCTATGTCGATTCCACCGTCACCACGGAAAGCGGCAGCAGCCTGACGCAGTTTGCGCCCTTCACCACCATTCCGGTCACCAATCCCTTCATCCCGACCGACCTGCGCACGCTGCTGGCCTCTCGCGGCGATCCGACGGCACCCTTCCGCTGGAGCGGCCGCTATGTCGGTGTCGGCGACAAGGGCTGGGAGGAGAATTACCGGGTCCAGCAATATCTGGGTGGCCTGAAAGGCACGATCGCCGGGTCGTGGAAGTTTGACGGCTTCGTCTCCTATGACGAGACGGTCCACAACCAGTCGATGTTCAATGCGGTGCTGAAATCGCGTGTCCAGACCCTGCTCAATGCGGCCGATGGCGGTGCTTCGCTCTGCGCCGGCGGTTTCAATCCCTTCGGCATCACCAACGCCACTAGCCTGTCGCGCGAATGCCAGCAATATATCACCGCGACCGTCCAAAATCGCGAACGGCTGACCCAGACGCAGGTGCAGGGTCAGGTCAATGGTCCGCTGTTCGATCTGCCCGCCGGCCCGGTCCAGCTTGCCCTGCTCGCCGGCTATCGGAAGAATACGTATAAATATGACCCCAGCCCCGATCTGGTGTCGAACAATATCGAGGCCGTCGTCGGCTCCAACCCGGCGCAGGGTGAGATCAGCGTCAAGGAGTTCGCCGCGCAGATCGACGTGCCTTTGCTGTCTGACACGCCCTTCTTCCATGAACTCGGTGTCGGCGCCGCCTTCCGCTATTCGGATTACAACACGACCGGCAGCGTGAAGAGCTACGAATTCGACGCTCGCTGGCAACCGGTGGATGCGCTGCTGATCCGTGGCAGTTACCAGCGTGCGGTGCGCGCGCCCAATATCGGCGAACTCTTCTCGCCGGTGACGGGATCGCAGCTCGCCATCGGTACGCCGCCCGCCGCCATCGGCGATCCGTGCGACGTCCGCTCCTCGGCCCGGACCGGGGCCAATGGCGCTCAGGTGCGTGATCTCTGCCTGGCGCAGGGCATTCCGGCCGCCGCGATCGACGCCTATCAATTCGCCACCACCGCCACCGGCGGCAATATCCAGGGCAACAGCGCGTTGACCCCGGAAAAGGCGAATACCTTCAATGTCGGCTTCGTTCTCAATCCCAAATTTTCGTCACCCTGGCTGTCGGGCTTCTCCTTCTCGGTCGACTATTACAACATCAAGATCCGTAACGTCATTTCGACCATCAATGGCCTGACCGTCCTGGCCAAATGCTATAATCTGGATGGATCGAACAGCAGTTACTCCAACAGCAACGAATTCTGCCAACTGGTCCAGCGCGATCCGACAGGTCAGCTCGTCGCCATTGCCCAGCCCTATCTGAACCTTGGCGCGCTCGATACGGACGGCGTCGATGTACAGGTCAACTGGTCGCTGAAACTGTCGGAGGCCGGCATCGGTGACGGTTCGGGCAAAATCTACGCCTCGTCCGCCATCGGCTGGCTGAACCATTACAAGGTTCAGACTTTGCCCGGCTCTGCATCGCAGGACTTCGTCGGCACCAGCACGCCGGGACGCCCGCTGCCCAAGTGGAAGGCGCTGACGACCGTCGGCTACAGTTCCGACGTCTTCGGCATCGGCCTGCGCTGGCGCTACCAGGGCAAGCTGCGCGACATCAGCGCGATCACGACGCCGGCGGCGGAACAGGTCGGGGTGAAGCCCTATAATCTGTTCGATGTCTTCTCTACGCTCGACATCAACGACAATATGCAGTTGCGCGGTGGCATCACCAACCTGTTCGACAAGGCCATCCCCTTCGTCGCCAGTTCGCAGAACGGCACGGATGCGGGCACTTACGACATGGTGGGCCGCTCCTTCTATGTCGGCGCGAAGTTCAAATTCTGATCTCTCCGCCTGCTCCGCCGCCCGGCTCATCGGGCGGCGGGGACATTTTCTCCCAATCGGATGATTCCACATTGACCCAGCCTCGCTCCGTTCCCGCCCGCTATCTGACCGGCCTGATCGGGCGGGATATCCAGGCATCCCTGACGCCGCGCCTGCATGAAAGCGAAGCGGATGCGCAGGGCGTGCGCCTGATCTACCGCCTGTTCGATTTTGCGGCGGATGGCATGGACGGCAAAGACCTGCCGCGCCTGCTCGACGCGCTGCAACTGGCCCGCTTCGCAGGCGTCAACGTCACCCACCCCTACAAACAGGCGGTGATCGCCCATCTGGATGAACTGTCACCACAGGCGGCGCAGATCGGGTCGGTCAACACCGTCGTCTTCCGCGATGGCCGGCGGATCGGCTATAATACGGACGTCACCGGCTTTGCCGAAAATCTCCGCTCCGGCCTGCCGCTGGGCGCCGCCACCGACCGCGTGGTGCAGATGGGCGCGGGCGGGGCAGGGGCGGCGACGGCCCATGCATTGATGGGCCTGGGCGTCGCGCAACTCACCCTGTTCGATCCCGACGACAATCGCGCAACAGCGCTTTGCGATGCGCTGTGCGCCGTCCATGGCGCTGGCCGTGCGATCGTGGGGCAGGATTTGGGCACGGCGATCGGCTGGGCTGACGGCATCGTCAATGCTACCCCCATGGGCATGGCGGTCCATCCCGGATCGGCCATCCCTCGTGCGTTGCTCGACCCCCGGCGGTGGGTCACGGACATCGTCTATTTCCCGCTGGAAACCCAGTTGCTGCGGGAAGCGCGGGAAGCCGGCTGCACCACGCTCGACGGAAGCGGCATGACCATCTTTCAGGCGGTCGGCGCTTTCCACCATTTTACCGGCCTGATCGCCGATCCCGTGCGCATGCGGGCCAATTTCCACGCCGCGCTGCAAGGTTGAAGACAGAAGGAGAGGCCTGCCATGACCCTGCCATTCGGCATTGCCACCGTATCGCTGAGCGGGACGCTGGAAGAAAAATTGCGCGCCGCCGCCGCCGCCGGCTTCGACGGGATAGAGATTTTCGAGAATGACCTGATCGCTTCACCGCTGCGTCCGCGCGAAGTGCGGGCGATGCTGGACGATCTTGGCCTGTCCTGCATGCTCTACCAGCCGTTTCGTGATTTTGAGGGCATGCCCGGCGCCATGCGCCAGCGCGCCTTCGACCGGGCGGCGGCGAAATTCGACCTGATGGGCGACCTCGGCGCCCGCCACATCCTCGTCTGCTCCAACTGTTCACCCCATGCGCTGGGGGAGCGCAACCGCATCGTCGCGGACTTCCAGCAACTGGGCGAACTGGCCGCCAGCTACGATATCATCGTGGGATATGAAGCGCTTGCCTGGGGTCGTCATGTCTTCGACCATCGGGACGCCTGGTCGATCGTGGAGGCGGTCGACCATCCCCATGTCGGCATCATCCTCGACAGTTTCCATTCCTTGTCGCGTAACATTCCCAGCGACAGCATCCGCGCCATTCCGGGCGAAAAGATCGCATTCGTGCAATTGGCCGACGCGCCGAAACTGGACATGGACCTGCTCTACTGGAGCCGCCACTTCCGCAATTTTCCGGGGCAGGGTGGCTTGCCGGTGGAAGACTATGTCGCCGAGATACTGGCGACAGGCTATACCGGGCCACTCTCGCTCGAAATCTTCAACGACCGTTTCCGTGGATGGTCCGCCGACCTGATCGCGGCTGACGGGTTGCGTTCGCTGCGCCATGTCGAGGATGCGGCGCTGCGCCTGCTGGACCGGCCCGCCGCTACGCCAGCGCCGCCGGCCTATGCGCGCCCCGAATTCGTGGAATTTGCGGTCGACGACGGGGATGTCGCCGCGCTGGAGGAGATGTTCGGCTCGCTCTGTTTCGTGCGTACCGGCCTTCACCCGACCAAGGCGGTCAGCCGCTGGCAGGCGGGATCGGTCAATCTGGTCATCAACGCTCAGCCAAAGGGCTTTGGCCATGACTTCCGGGTCGCCCATGGTCCGTCCATCTGTGCTGTCGGATTGGTGGTCCCGGATCGCGATGCGGTCGCCACGCGCGCGGATCATCTTGGCATTGCCGCGGCGGATGATCGTGACGCACCGGGCAACCTCGCTTTCCCTGCCCTGCGCGGTATTGGCGGAAGTCTGGTCTATCTGATCGGTGAAGACGAAGTCGACGCCATGTGGGACCGTGAGTTCCGCCCGACCGGTGCCATGGTGGACGCGGCACCGCTCAGTATCGACCATCTCGCCGCCGTCGTGCGGATCGAGGAATATCTGTCCTGGCAGCTCTATTGGCGCTCGCTGTTCGGCTTGCAGCAAAGTTTCCAGGCGGATGTGATCGACCCGTCGGGACTGGTGCTCAGCCAGCCGCTGCAATCGGCGGACGGGGCGCTGCGCATCACCCTCAACGCTTCCGAAGCGGTCGGTACGCTGTCGTCGCGCTTTGTCGAACATAATGTCGGCGGCGGTTATCAGCATATTGCGCTCGCCAGCCCCGACCTGCTGGCGCGTGCCGCCGATATGGTACGCGGCGGTGCGGAAATCCTGCCGATCCCTGCCAATTATCATGATGATGTCGCGGCGCGTTTCGGCCTTGACGAGCAACGGCGCGAAGCACTGGCGGGGGCGCACATCTTCTATGATGCGGACGGTACCGGCGGCGACTATCTCCAACTCTACAGCCGTGCCTTCCACAAGCGCTTCTTCTTCGAATTTGTCGAGCGCCACGGTTATGAAGGCTATGGCGCGCCCAATGCCAGCATTCGGCTGGCGTCGCAGGAACGTTATAAGCTGGCCGCCACCGATCCGGCCTGACGGGCACCGCACCGTGCGTGGGTGCGGCGCCTGCATTCGATCAGGATGCGGCACTGGCCTTCGCTGCCTTGATACCCAGCTTCTTGCGCGGTGCCTTCGTCGCGGCGGGTGCCATGTCGGCGCTTTTGGCCTTGGCCGGTTCCGCAGCAACCGGCGCGGACTTTGCCGGCGTTGCGGCCTTGGGCTTGCGCGCGGCTGTTTTCGCGGCGGGCTTGGCTGCCGGCGCTTCGCTCACGGCCGGCACGCTGGCAGTCGGGGCAGCAGCGGGTTTGGCACTGGTTTTTTTCCGGGAAGTGGTGGCGGGCTTTGTCGCCTTGTCGGTGCTGGCCTCCGGCGCGGAAGCCTTGGCCTCGGCAACCGGAGCGGCGGCGGATGCAGCCGCGATGCGCGCCTGCGTACCGCGCTGGCCCAGGCCCAGCTTCTGCGCCACGGCGCGGCGCTGGTCGGAATAGGCCTGCGCCACCATTGGATAGGTTTCGGGCAGGCCATAACGGGCACGATAATCGGCCGGGGTCAGACCATGCGTTGCCAGGTGCCGTTTCAGCGTCTTGTACGGCCGTCCATCGATCAGGCTCAATATATGGTCGCGCGAGGCGATGCTCTTGCGCACGCTGACCGCAGGGACATGTTCGACCGTTTCCGGTTCGGCTGGTGCAGTTTCGGCGATCAATGCAGCGCGCGTCGATTGAATCAATGTGGCCAGATCTTCACTGGCGACTATGTTGTTGGCGACATAAGCGCTCAGCAACTGGACGGTCAGGCTCGTATAATCGGGCTGTTCGGCGTCGGCCATGATAATATCCTATCCAGACAAAATGGCCCAGCATTGTGCGTCCTTATCGAATGGGCCAGCGCTTCTTGTGCCGTGATCTCGGCCAGTTGTCAAAGTGGCGTCGAGAGAGGTTTTTCGGACTATTCGTGGCATAGACATCCGGGTGATGATTGCTGCATCGCAACGATTGCTGCATGTCATCAATTGTCGTGCCGGACGACCGCAGTCTGCAAGGATGCAGGATAGAAGAAAGGGGCGGAATAGTGTCGAGAGCGGACGGCAACCGCCATGTCGCCGTCCACCTTCCGTCCCGATCAGGCCGGACTGGTCGAACCGCCTACAGCCTTGACCAGTGCTATGCTGGCACGCATTCGCGAAATTTCCGCGCTCAGCAAAGCGCTCTGGGCATCGAGAGCATCGGTCTGGGCTGTGACGACTTCCAGATAGTCGGACGCACCATCGCGATAGCGGGTGAGGGCCAGGTCACTGGTTCGCTGCGCGGCCTGCGCCGCGTCGCGCTGGTCAACGAGTTGGACCGACAGGTGCCGTAGCGCGGCAATCCCGTCCTCCACCTCGCGAAAGGCGCCGAGCACGGTCGCGCGATAGCTGGCCGCCTGTTCCTCATATTCGGCGCGCGACAATTTGACCTGCGCCTTGCGTCGGCCGCCATCGAACAGGGTAAGCGCGGCGGCAAGCGGGCCGAGGCCCCAGACATTGTTGGGCGCCGTCAGCAACTGGCCATGGGTCGTCTGCCAGCCACCGCTCAGTCCCAGCGTCAGCGACGGGAAATAGGCCGCGCGCGCCACGCCGATGCGGGCGTTCATGGCGAACATCCGCCGCTCCGCAGCCGCCACGTCCGGCCGCCGCTGCAACAGGGTAGAGGGCGCACCGGCCGGCACATCGGGCGCGCCGAGTGGCTGCACCTTTGGCGCGATCGAGAAATTGGAGGCGACCGTCCCGGTCAGTGCCGCCAGTTCATGCTCGGTCGCCGCCCGTTCGTTGGCGACCGCCGACATCCGCGACTTGGCATTGCTCAGTGTCGTGCGCGCTCGGTTGACGTCGATGCCCGATGCGATACCGCCTTCATGGCGCGTGTCTGTCAGTCGATAAGCGCGATCGAACGCCTCGACCGTCCGGCGGAGCAGGTCCGCCTGCGCGTCCAGGCCCCGCAGCCGTGCATAGGCATCGGCCACCGACGCCTGGAGGCTGAGCCGTGCGGCAGCGAGATCGGCTTCGCTCGCTTGCGCGTCGGCCCGCGCGGCGTTCACGCTGTTGCGGACGCGGCCCCACAGGTCCAGTTCATAGTCCAGCGCCGCACCGACCGAATAGTCATTATAGGTTCGTGGGGCGCCATTGCCCTGGAAGCGATTGCCCGATACGCGCTGGCGACTGCCATCGACGCCGACATTGATGGTCGGGATCAGGTCCGACGTTTCGACCCGCGCCACCGCGCGCGCCTGATCGTAACGGGCCAGCGCTGCCGCCAGCGTCGGGCTGGCCGCTTCCGCCCGTGCTTCCAGATCGTCGAGCACCGGGTCGCCGAACATGCTCCACCACGGCCCGCGTGGCGCGGCGTCCATCGGCTTCGCTTGGGTCCAGCCTGCCATTTCCTTGTAGATTTCCGGCGCGGCGATCTGCGGCGGTTGATAGGCCGGGGCCATCGAACAGGCGCCCAACAGGCCAAGGCTCAGACCGGTCAGCGCGCGCCGTACCCGCTTACCCCGCATGCGCCGTCCCCTTGCCGCCTGACGCCACGCTCACCCTATCGCCGGACTGGATCGAATCCGGCGGGGAATCGATCACCTTGTCGCCCGGCTTGATGCCGCCCGATACCAGCACGGTCGCGCCCTCGTCACGGCTGATGGTGACGGCGCGCACGGTCACGCGATTGTCGCGGCCTACCAGCGCCACGGTCGGGCCGTCATTGCCATAGAGGATGGCGCTGCCCGGCAGGGACATCCCATTGCCACCGCCTTGGCCGACATTGAAGCTGACCTGCGCGAACGCGCCCGGCTTCAATGCCCGATCGGGATTGTCGGCCTGCAACTGTACCAGCACCGCGCCCGATTGCGCATCGACTGCGCCGGCGCTGCTGGTCAGCCTGGCGGTGAAGGTGCGGCCGGGATATTCGGGAAGGGTCAGCGTGGCGGCCATGCCCGGCGTCACCTGCGCCGAATAGCCTTGCGGCACGCGGACATAGATGCGCACGCGATGCACGTCGGACACCGTGAACAGGGGCTGCGACGCGGCATTGCCGGCCACCACCAGCGCACCGATCTGCGCCGAGCGGCTGGTCACGACGCCGTCGAACGGCGCCGCCAGCCGGGTAAAGCCCTGCAAGGCGCGCAGGCGCTTCACATTGGCCAGCGCGGCGTTGGTGACGGCCGATCGCGCGGCCAGGTCGCCATTTTTCTCGTCCGATTCCTGTTTCGACACCGCATCCTTGGCCAGCATCATGGCCCAGCGTTTGGCGGTCGTGCCGGCCAGTCGCTGCTGCGCCAGTGCGGTCTGGTAATCGGCCTGCGCAGCCGCCAGTTGCTGGTCGATTTCCGGCGCGTCCAGCACGGCGAGCGACTGGCCGGCACGCACATTGTCGCCGATATCGGCCAGCCAACGGCTGACATAGCCGTTGGTCCGGGCATAGATGGCGGCGCTGTTATAGGCCTGAACATTGCCCGGCAGCACCAGCGCGCCGCCCTTCGCATCCTGTTTCGGCGACACCAGCGCGACGGAAGGAATGGCGGCCTTTTCCGCGGTGCCGCGCAGTTCGTTGGTCGCGCTGATCCGAGTCGCCATGCCGATGCCCACGACGGCGATGGCGATCACGGCGGCGCCGATCCCGATGCGCTTGAGCGTTCGGCTGTCCGGGCCGGTGACGGATTGATTCTGTTCCGGGATGATATCAGACATGGCTGGGCTGCATTTCCATCTGGGGGTCGGCGGCCTTGTGGCGGCGGTGGGCGAAACTGAAGATGACGGGGACGAAGAAGAGGGTGGCGATGGTCGCGCAGATCAGGCCGCCGATCACTGCCCGGCCCAGCGGCGCATTCTGCTCGCCGCCTTCGCCCAGTCCCAGCGCCATCGGACCCATGCCGATGATCATCGCCAGCGCGGTCATCAGCACCGGGCGGAAGCGGACCATGCCGGCTTCCATCGCGGCGGCGGTGGCATCGCCCAGCTCGGCCAGCTTCTCCCGCGCGAAGCTGACAACCAGGATCGAGTTGGCGGTGGCGACGCCCATGCACATGATCGCACCGGTCAGGGCTGGAACGGACAAAGTGGTGCCGGTCACGAACAGCATCCATACGATGCCGGCCAGCGCAGCGGGCAAGGCGGTGATGATGACGAACGGGTCAACCCAGCTCTGGAAATTGACGACGATCAGCAGGTAGATCAGCACGATCGCGCCCGCCAGACCGAAGCCCAGGCCAGAAAAGGCAGTGTTCATGGTCGCATATTGACCACGCATGGTGATGGTCGCGCCCTTTGGCTCTTCCTTCTCCAGCGACTTGATGGCGGCATTGATGTCGCCCGCCACCGCGCCCAGGTCACGACCCTGCACCGTGGCATAGATATCCAGCACCGGCGCGATATTATAGTGCGACACCACCGGCACCGTGTTCGACCGCTCGATCGTAGCAAGGCCGCCGAGCGGCTGCACCGCGCCATTGGCGCTGGCGGCTGCCGACACCGGCACGTTCGACAGGTCGCTGATCGACCCCATCAGATATTCGGGCGCCTGCGCCACCACCGGATAGGAAACGCCGCTCTTGGGATCGACGAAGAAGACCGGCGCGGTCTGCGCGGTGCCCGCCAGCGAACTGGCAAGGCTGGTCGTCACGTCCCGTTCGGTCAGGCCATATTGGCCCGCCCGGCTGCGATCGACATCGACGTTAAGCTGCGGCGACCGGCCCGGCTGTTGGATCCGTGCGTCGGCCAGACCGGGGATGGTCGCGACCTTGGCCAGCAGCTTCTGCGCATAGGCGCGGTTGGCCGCCGCATTCTTGCCCGCAATCTGGATGTCGATCGGGGCGGGCGCGCCGAAATTCAGGATCTGGCTGGTAATGTCGGCCGGCAGGAACGCGAAGGTCGTGCCGGGGAAGCGACGGGGCAATTCCTCGCGCAATTTGCCGACGATCTCGTCGGTCGGGCGATGGCCGTGCTTCAGCGCGATCATCATGTCGCCGTCCTGCGGACCGATCGTGCCACTATTGTTATAGACGGTGTTGATGGAGCTGACCGGCAGGCCGATATTGTCGGTGATGGCGCCCAGTTCCTGCGCCGGCACCATATCCTTCACCGCGCTGGCGATCCGCTCGAAGCGGGCGGCGGTATCCTCGATACGGCTGCCCACCGGCACGCGGACATGCATGGCGATCTGGCCCGAATCCACCGCCGGGAAGAAGTTGCTGCCCAGCATCGGCAACAGGGCGAAGGACAGGATGACGATCCCCATGAAGCCCAGCAGGAAGGGTTTGCGCGCATTCAGCGCTCCGCGCAGCAAGCTGACATAGTTGCTGCGGACCTTTTCGAATTGCCGTTCGAAGCCGCGCTGAAACCGAACCAGCGGGTTCCGCGACATGGCGCTGCCCGCCATATGTGCATCGCCATGCTCCACATGGGGTTTCAGCAGATACATGGCCATGGTCGGCACCAGCGTCCGCGACAGGATGAAGGAGGCGATCATCGCGAACACGACAGAGAGCGCCATCGGCACGAACAGGAAGCCAGCGACCCCCGGCAGGAAGAACATCGGCACGAACACGATACAGATGCACAGCAGCGATACGAAAGCCGGCGTCACGATCTGCGCCGCGCCGTCCAGGATGGATTCCACCACCCCCTTGCCCTGTTCCAGATGCCAGTTGATATTTTCGATCGTCACCGTGGCATCATCGACCAGGATGCCGACCGCCAGCGCCAGCCCGCCCAGCGTCATGACGTTCAGCGTCTGGCCGAACATCGCCAGCGCCGCCACCGCCGCGAGGATGGCAAGCGGTATGGACAGCGCGATGATGACGGTCGACCGCCAGCTTCCCAAAAATAGCAGGATCATCAGCGACGTCAGCGCCGCAGCCAGCGCGCCTTCATGGATCACGCCCTCGACCGCCGCCTTCACGAACAGCGACTGGTCGCCGATCACCAGGATCTTCAGGCTATCGGGCAATGTCTCGCTGATCTTGGGCAGCGTGTCCTTCACGCCGTCCACGATCGCCAGCGTCGACGTCGCGCCGTTCTTCAGCGCGGTCAGCAGCACCGACCGGCGGCCTTCCACATGGACCACATTGGTCTGCGGGCCGTTGCCGTCGCGGACATAGGCGATGTCGCGCATATAGATGGTGGCACCGTTCACCACCTTCACAGGTAGATCGTTCAGGGCCTCGATCGTACCCGGCGCATTGTTCAGCCGCACGCTATATTGCGTCGCGCCGATCTTCACGAAACCGGCCGGATTGATCTGGTTCTGCGCGGCGATCGCGGTCCCGACATCCTGCGCGGTCAGCCCCTTGGACTGGAGCGCGACCGGATTGAGGTCGATCTGAATCTGTCGCTGCTTGCCGCCCGACGGGAAGGGCATGGCAAGGCCCGGAATGGTCACGAGCTGCGGCCGGACCTGGTTCTGGCCGAGGTCGAACAATTGCTGTTCCGACAGGCCCTGCCCCGACAGCGCCAGTTGCAGGATCGGCACGGTCGACGCGCTGTAGTTCAGGATGAGCGGCGGGGTGACGCCTGGCGGCATCTGGCGCAGCACCGTCTGCGACACCGACGTCACCTGCGCGGTGGCGGTGCGGATGTCGGCGCCGGGCTGGAAGTAGATTTTCACGATGCCGATGCCCTGCATCGACTGGCTTTCGATATGTTCGATATCGTTGACCGTCGTGGTCAGCACCCGCTCATAGGGGGTGACGATCCGGTTGCTCATATCCTCCGGCGGCAGGCCTGAATATTGCCAGGCCACGGCGATGACCGGGATACGGATATTGGGGAAGATATCGACCGGGGTGCGCACCGCCGCCATGATCCCGACGATCGCGATCAGGATCGCCATCACGATGAAGGTCAACGGCCGATGCAGCGCAACCTTGACGATACCGATCAAACCAGGACTCCCGCACTCGTCACGCCGGCCAGAACCGCCGGTCGTGCATATCCGCCTCTCCGTTTAACCAGGGCCGCACGGGGAACAACGCATACAGGCGGTCGAACCGCCATGTCCTGCGTCATGCTGTGCGAAGGCATCTATTATGGTTTCAAAACGCCACCCTTGAAGCGGCCTATGGGCAGTTGTCTATTTCGTGTCCAATATCTAGTAAAGCATGATTGATATTTATGGCGACCTGATCTTATGGACTTGCGGCACCTGCGTTATTTCCTCTGCGTGGCGGAGGAATTGCATTTCGGCCGGGCGGCCCGTCGCTTGGGCATGTCGCAGCCACCACTCAGCCAACAGATCCGCGCGCTGGAGGATGAACTGGGCGCGCGCCTGTTCGACCGGACCAGCCGCCGCGTCGCCCTGACGGAGGCGGGCCGGCTGTTCCTGCCCGAGGCGCGCAAGACATTGGCACAGGCGGATCACGCGGCGCAGGTCGCGCGACGGACCCAGAACGGCCATCTCGGCCGGCTCGCGCTCGGCTTTACCGCCTCTGCCCCCTTCGTGCCGCAGATCGCCGACGCGCTCTATGATTTCCGCCAGGGCTTTCCCCATGTCGACCTGCGCGTGCAGGAATTGGGGCGTGACGATCAGATCGCGTTGATCGAACGGGGGGATTTGGACATCGGCATCATTCGTGGCGTCGCGCCGCCGACCGTGCCCGATGGACTCAGCGCCACATGGTTGCTGGAGGAGGATATGTTGCTCGCCATGCGACAGGATCATGATCTCGCCCGGCGCGAGGCGGATCCGTCCATCGCCGATCTCGCCGGTGTTCCCTTCGTCCTTTACGCCACCACCAGCAGCACGGACTTCAACGACCATTTCTTCGCCCTGTGCGAACAGGCCGGCTTCCGCCCCAGCATCGCGCTGGAGGTCGGCAGTTTCGCTACCCTGCTAGGCTTAGTCGCAGCTGGCTTTGGCGCCACCATATTGTCGCGCTCGCTCTCGCGTCTTCATGTCGACAAGGTGATATTGCGCCCGCTCGTCCCGGCCTTTCGCACCCGGCTGTGGATGATACACAAGAGCGAGCTTCCGCCGACCGCGCGTGCCTTTCAGGATGCGATCCGGCGGTCAGGCGCGGGGCCGTCCGTTCCGATGGCCTGAAACAGCAGGCATGCGTCAACCGATCCCGTGCAATCGGCGGGGATAGCGGGTGATACCCAGTTCCGGCCGCAGTCGCGCCTCGATCTCCGGCGGCAGCGCGCCGAACAGGATCGTGCGCGCGTCGGCAATCTCCAGCATCTGCGCCATGATCGGTCCGCAATTGCGCATATGCGCCAGCATCGCATCGGCATCGCGATAGACGTCCAGCGCCACGCAATTGCCATCCGCGTCGAAGAACCATTCATAGCCGAACGTGCCGGGATCGAGGGTGCTAGCCTGATCATAGGCCTGCCGCGCCAGATCGCGAAACCGTTCGGCCTGACCCCCATGCGGCCGGAACCAGGCGAGCGCGCAGAGCCGTTCGTCGCCCGGTGGCGGAACGCGATGCGGCGCCGGATCGGTCATCCGGCCGAAGGCTAGCGGTCCCAAATAGTCCGCGCGACCCAGCTTCTGCCGCATTCGATCCTGTACCGCATCTGGCACCTGCCCGGCGAAACTGATCGACAGGTCGGCATGGGCCATGACCTCCGCCACCCGGCCATTCTGCATCTTTCCATGCAGCGCCAGCGCGGCCGGATCGTCATAGACCTCAATGACATAGGCCTGCCGCCCGTCGGCACTCAAATACCATTCATAATATTGTGTGCCGGTGATGTCGGGCAGGATGGCATCGTGGCAGGCGCGCGCCGCCGCCTCAAATGCGGCGGTATCGCCGTCGTGAATGGCAATCGGCACGAAGCCGTAGATTTTCTCCATCTTCTACTCCCCTTCAGATTGCCGTGCCGCCATCGACGGGCAAAGCGACACCGTTGATGAAACTCGCCTCCTCCGACGCCAGCCATAGCACCGCGCCCGCCACCTCCTGCGGCAGGCCGGGTCGCTGCATCGGGATTCTCGCGGTCAGCATCGCCAGTTTGGCCTCCGCGCCGGCAAAGCCCGCTTCGACCAGATCGGTCATCACAAGACCGGGACAGACGGCATTGACGCGAATGCCCCGCGCCGCATTTTCCAGCGCCACGCATTTGGTCATGCCCAGCACCGCATGCTTGCTGCCATAATAGGCGCTGCATCCCGGACTGCCGCGCAGCCCCGCCACCGATCCGCAATTGACGATGGCGCCGCCGCCGGACGCCAGGATGGCGGGCACCTGATATTTCATCGCCAGCCATGTGCCGGTGACGTTGATCGCCATCACCTGTTCGAACATGACAAGGTCGGCATCCTCCACGAACAGGTTCACCGTGCCGGTGATGCCGGCATTATTATAGGCGACATGTAGGGCGCCGAAGGTTTCGACCGTCCTGGCCACCATCGCCGCGACCGATTCGGGCTGCGTGATATCCGCCTGCACGAAACCGGCCGTGCCGCCGGCCTCGCGGATCGCCGAGACGCCTTCCTCACCCTCCGCCACGCGCCGCCCGGCGATCATCACCTTCGCGCCTTCCGTCGCAAAGGCCTGCGCCGTCGCCAAACCGATCCCCGATGTACCGCCCACGACCAGCGCGACGCGCCCGTCAAACCGCTTTGCCATATATCCTCTCCACGATCCGATTTAAGGTAACGATACGGATTGCAAAATAAGTTCGCAAGATTATCATACACAGACAATCAAAATTTGGGGAGGGCACATGGCCAGCGATTTCACGTCCATCATCTATGCAGAGCAGGACCATGTGGCGACGCTGACGCTCAATCGCCCCGATGTGCTGAATTCCATGGACGAGGTGATGACCGGCGAAATCGTGTCGGTGATCGAAAGGCTGCGCCGTCCCGGCAAGCTGCGCGCGCTCGTTATCGCGTCCACTGGTCGCTGCTTTTCGGCCGGCGGCAATTTCGACGAGATTCATCGCCTGATCGAGGATTATGACGCGCGCATGGACGCCTATGACAATGGGCGCCGGGTGATCCATGGCATGGCGGAAATCGCCGTTCCGGTGATCGTCGCACTGCAAGGCGATGTCTATGGCCTCGGCACGTCGCTGGCGCTGTCGGCGGACATCATCGTCGCATCACGCAATGTCAGGATCGGCGATCCGCATGTGAAGGTCGGTCTGGTCGCGGGCGATGGCGGCACGCTGGTCTGGCCGGCTGCCTTCGGCCTGCTCAAGTCCAAGCGTCATCTGCTGACCGGCGACCCGATCGGCGCAGAGGAAGCGCATAGTCTTGGCGCGATCAGCGAACTGGTGGACGAGCCGGAACAGGCACTGCCACTGGCGCAGCAACTGGCGGCGAAGGTCGCCGCGCTGCCGCCGCTCGCGGTCCAATATACCAAGCGCGCGCTCAACCACAGCATGCAGCGCGCCGCGCTCGACCATTTCGAATTCGCCATGGCGCTGGAACAATATGCCATGACCAGCGAGGATCTGAAGGAAGCCCTCGCCGCGCTCAAGGAGAAGCGCCAGGCCAGCTTCAACAATCGCTGAACCCATGCACCCGCGCGATTACAGACAGGACAGCCGCCCCGCGATCATCATGGCGGGCAGCGGGCAGGCGGTCAGCTTCGCCGAACTGGACGAGCGCGCCAATCGCGTCGCGCACCTGCTGCGCGCGCGCGGGTTGCGACCGGGCGACCGCGTTGCCCTCTGGATCGACAACAGCCCCCATTATCATGAGATCGCCTGGGGCGCCTATAATGCCGGCCTGCTCTTCGTCCCCATCAGCACGCGGCTCAAGGCGGATGAGGCCGCCTATATCGTCCGCGACAGCGGGGCCACGCTGCTGTTCGCATCGCCCTCGGTCGATCATGACGGCATTGCCACGCTGCTCGGCGCCGACGTCGAACTGCTCCTCCTCGGCGACAGCTACGATCGCGCCATCGCGCCGCTGCCTGCCACGCCGATCCCGGATGAAACGCGCGGCAGCGCCATGGTCTATTCCGCCGGCACGACCGGGCGTCCCAAGGGGATCACGCCCCATCTGATCCCCGCACCGATCGGGGCGCCGCACCCGCTCACCGCCACGCTGGTCGATCTGTTCCAACTGGATCGCGACACCGTCTATCTGTCGCCCGCGCCGCTTTATCATACCGCGCCGCTCAAATGGACGATGGCGGTGCAGCAGGCCGGCGGCACGGCCATCATCATGGAGACATTCGACGCCGCCGCAGCCCTGCGTGCGCTTCAAACCTATCGCGTCACCCATAGTCAGTGGGTCGCCACCATGTTCGTGCGCATGCTGCAACTGGACCCCGATCAGCGCCGTTTCGATGACAGCGCCCACCGCTTCGCCATCCACAGCGCCGCGCCCTGCCCGGTACCGGTCAAGGACGCGATGATGGATTGGTGGGGACCGATCCTTCACGAATATTATGGCGGCTCCGAATCCGTCGGGCAGACCGCGATCGGCCCGCAGGAATGGCTGCAAAGGAAAGGGTCGGTCGGGCGGGCCACGCGCGGCATCCTGCATATCGTAGACGATGACGGGCGCGAACTCGGTGCCGGGCAGACCGGCCTCGTCATGTTCGAAGGCTGCGGTGGCTTCGCCTATCACAATGATCCGGACAAGACTGGCCGCGCCTATGACGCGCGCGGCTGGGCGACGTTCGGCGATATCGGGCATGTCGATGCGGACGGCTATCTCTTCCTCACCGACCGGCGCGACTATGTCATCAATGCGGGCGGCGTGAACATCTACCCGCAGGAAACGGAAAACCTGCTCAGTACCCATCCCGCCGTACAGGACGTCGCCGTCTTCGGCATTCCCAACCCCGAATATGGCGAAGAAGTGAAGGCGGTCGTCCAGCCGCGCGATCTCGCCTTGGTCGGTCCGGCGCTGGCCGATGAACTCATCGGCTGGTGCCGCGAACGGCTCGCCACCAACAAATGCCCGCGCAGCATCGACTTCGAAGCCGACATGCCGCGCGAACCCACCGGCAAGTTGCTGAAACGCCTGTTGAAGGCGCGCTACTGGCCGGCGTCATCAGGAGAAGCGCATGTCAGAGCCTGAACTGCTCACGCACATCGACGGGGGCATCGCCCGCATCATCTTCAATCGTCCTGCCGCCCGCAACGCGCTGACGTCGGCCATGGTCGAGGGCATGATCGCCTTCCTGCGGGAGTGCGAGCGGCGCGACGATGTGCGCGTGATCCTGCTGACGGGGGCAGGCGATCATTTCATGGCCGGCGGCGACGTGAAGGCCTTCGCGCGCAGTGCCGATATCGTGCCCGAAGAGCGCGGTGCCCTGTTCGAAACGCTGGCTCTCGACACGCTGCCGCTTTTCGCCCTGCTGGAGCGGATGCCAAAGCCGATCGTCGCCAAGGTGCGTGGCGCCTGCGCAGGGGCCAGCATCGGCTATGTCGCGGCGGCCGACTTCGCGATCATTTCCGACACCGCCCTTTTCATGGTGGCCAATGCCGGGATCGGCACCAGCCCGGACGGCGCGACCAGTTGGCACCTGCCGCGCATCGTCGGCATGCGCAAGGCGAAGCAGATGTGCCTGCTGGGCGATCGGCTGAGCGCGCAGGAGGCGCTGGATTGCGGCCTTGCCACCTGGCTGCATCCCGATGCTGAACTGGACATGGCGACGGAGGCGCTGCTTCGTCGCCTTGCCGCCGCGCCGACCGTGGCGCTGGGGCAGGCCCGGCTCTTGCTCAACGCCGCGTCGGGCAACGCCCTGACCGATCAACTGGCGCTGGAGGGGCGGGCCGCCGGCCTGTGCGCCGCCACGCAGGATTTCGCGGAGGGCGTCACCACCTTCACTGAAAAGCGCGCCCCCAATTTCAAAGGACGATGACATGACAGGCTTGCTGGACGGGATCAGGATACTGGACGTCACCCGCTTCGTCGCGGGGCCGGCTGCCACGGTGCTGATGGCGGATCTGGGCGCGGACGTGATCCGCATCGAAACCCCCGGCGGCGCGGAGGACCGGAGCACCTTGCCCTTCAAGGACGGGTTCCATGGCGGCGTCGGCTTCACCCAATTGGGTCGTAACAAGCGAGGCCTTTCGCTCGACCTGTCGAAGGAAGAGGGGCGGGCGGTGTTCGATCGCCTGCTGCCGACCGCCGATATCGTCGTCGCCAACCTGCCTCGCCGGACGGCCGCATCGCTTGGCCTGGACTATGAGCGGATGGCGGCGATCAAGCCCGACATCATCTTCGTCCATATGACGACCTTCGGCAATGACGGTCCCTATGCCGATCGGCTGGGCTTCGATGCGATCGCGCAGGTGATGAGCGGCCTCACCCATATCAGCGGCGATCCCGGCAAGCCGATGAAGCACAACTCGGCCTGGGTCGACATGAGCACCGGCTTCCTCGCCGCGTTCGGGGCGATGGCGGCGCTGCACCATCGCGACCGCACGGGGGAGGGCCAGAAGGTCGAAACCAACCTGCTCCAGACCGCGCTGACCGTCGGCAATTATTTCCTGTTCGACCAATATTGCAACCAGACCAACCGGGTCGGCACCGGCAACCGCGCGCAGTCGGGTGGCCCGGCGGACCTCATTCAGACGAAGGATGGCTGGGTCTATATGGTGGCGCTGGGCGACCCCATGTTCCGCCGTTTCATGCGCATGATCGGGCGGGAGGATCTGGTGGACGACCCGCGCTTCGCCAATGACGAACTGCGTGCCGAAAATGGCGCGGTCTTGAGCGCCATCGTGACCGACTGGGCACGGCAATATGGCAATGCCGAAATCCTGCCGATCCTGGAGGTCAACCGCATTCCCGCCGGTCCATTGCTGACGCCGCAGGAGGCGCTGGACGATCCCCATGTGCGGGACCAGTTTCTGGTCGAAGTACCGGTGGAGGGGCTGGCCAGGCCGCTTCCTTATGTGAAGCCGCCCGTCACCTTCAGCAAGACGCCGGGCGAAATCCGCAAGGGACCGCCGCGCCCCGGCGAGGATGGCGACGCGGTTCTGGCGGAGGCTGGGTTTGCGCCGGAGGAAATTGCCGGCCTGCGCGCCGCCGGGGTGATTTAGAGCGGGATGACGTGAGGTTGAATCGTCATTGCTTCGCCGCGCTCGCAATGACGGTGTGGGTCAACGCAAAGTCACCGCAGTCTAGCGGAGGCTGCGCAGTCCGGCCCGGACCTCTTCCACGAAGGTCGCGGGCTGTTCGAAGGCGGCGAAATGCCCGCCTCTGGCCGCGCGGTTCCAGTAAATGATGTCGGAAAAGACCCGCTCCGCCCAGCGGCGCGGCGGGCGGCGCATTTCCGCCGGGAAGATGCTGCACGCCACCGGCAGGTCGATCGGCGCATTGCCGAAGGCACTGCGAAAACTTTCCCAATAGAGCCGCGCGGAGGACGCCGCGCTGTCGGTCAGCCAGTAGAGCATGATCGTGTCGAGCATCGCATCACGATCCAGCGCCTGTTCCGGATCGCCATCATGGTCGGTCCATGCCTGGAATTTCTCGTAGATCCACGCCGCTTGCCCGACCGGCGAGTCCGCCAGCGCATAGCCCAATGTCTGCGGCCGCGTGCTCTGCTGGGTGGAATAGCCCAGTCCGGTCTGCTTGTGCGCTTCGGCCACGTCGCGAGCCTCCTGCGCCTCCGCGTCGGTGAAATCCTCGTCCGGCGGCGGGAAGCAGACCACCATGTTGAGATGGATTCCGACCAGTCCCGGTACTCGCTGCACCGCCATCGCCCGCGTGATCGCCGATCCCCAGTCGCCGCCTTGCGCGACGTAGCGATCATAGCCCAGCCGCTGCATCAGCGTGCCCCAGGCGCGCGCGATCCGCTCCACCGTCCAGCCGGTCGCGATAGGCTTATCGGATAATCCATAACCAGGCAGTGATGGAATGACGATGTGGAAGGCATCCTCCGCTCGGCCGCCATGACGGGTAGGATCGGTCAATGGTCCGATCACCTCCAGAAATTCCAGGAACGTGCCGGGCCAGCCGTGGCTCAAGATCATCGGCATGGCGTCTGGATGCGGCGACCGGATATGCAGAAAATGGATGCCGAGGCCGTCTATCGCCGTGCGATAATTGGGCCAGCCATTGA
Organism: Sphingobium sp. Leaf26; assembly: GCF_001421665.1. Lineage (GTDB taxonomy): Bacteria > Pseudomonadota > Alphaproteobacteria > Sphingomonadales > Sphingomonadaceae > Sphingobium. The sequence continues at coordinate 120,971 of NZ_LMKV01000031.1, read as the reverse complement.
CGGCCGCCTCGCATCGCCGCCAGTCATAGGCGCCCCGCCAATGGTCGACCAGCACGCGCATCCGCGCCAGCGGCACACCCTGCGACCAGTCGTCCACCGTCTCCCGGTCCGGCCAGCGTATCCGTGCCAGTCGGGCCGCCAGATCGTCCAGCGCGGCTTGCGGCACGTCGAGGGTGAAGGGCAGGATGGCATTGCCCTGCGCAGCGTCGAGCGGCGGCGGATAGATGCTCATGCCCCCAGCCGATCCAGCAGGTCGCCGAGACGAAACAGCGCCTGTCGCCGATGCCAGCGCGCCATGCCGAACCGGACATCGTCAAAATGCCCTTCCTCCAGATTGCGCACCGCCTTGTGTCCCATCACGCCCAGCCGCAACTGGCCCCAGAGCAAATAGAAATCCAGTTGCTCCTGCGGTGGCAGCCAGCCGCCGGCATCCGCATAGGCTTTCAGGAAATCGCCGAAGCTGCCCATGCTTTGCGCCGCATACCAGAGATAGGCGAGGTCCGCCGCCGGCGTTCCGACATGAGCGAACTCCCAGTCCAGCACCGCTGCCACCCGGTCGCCTTCGACCAACATGTTGTTATAGTTGAAGTCGTCATGGGTCAGCGCCGCCGGGCCATAGGCCTGCGCGCGATGCCGGTCGATCCAGTCGAAACAGGCATCCATGACCGCATTGCCTGCGCCCAGAGCGTGCCAGTCCGCGCGATATTCCAAGAATTGCGCGTCGAAAAAGGCGTCGCCCTGCGGCTGGTCGGCGCGGGGCCAGTCGGTCACCGGGACGGCATGAATCCTCGCCATGCAGCCGGCGGTATCGGCCAGCAATGCTGCATTGGGACCGGGCGGGACATAGATGCTGCCTACCGGCGCCCCGGATGCGCGAGCGAAGACGATGAAGGGATCGCCGATCACCGTGCCGCTCGGTTCCAGTACGAAGGGCTGGGGAATGCGCGCCCCATGATCCCATAGCAGGCGCAGCGGCCCCCATTCGTCGATCACCGTCGTGCCCAGATAATTATTGGCAGTGCGATCGACCCGCAGGGCGAGGTCGGCCGGCAATGTCTTCGCACCGTCCAGCGTCACCAGCACCGTCTTTTTCGACATGCCACGCGATACCGTCTGTGCCGATCGCACGGTGATGTCGCCTTCGTGCGGTATCGCCCGATTGAGGAAGTCGGCCAGCGCGGCGCGATCGAGCGCCTCATCGGTCGAGCCAGGCTTTCGGCTGCCTCTTTCGCTGTTCGCTACCTGCTCGAAAGTGCGCTGATAGGCCATCTCGTCCGCGACCGACCCGCGCGGCAGTATCAGCGCCTCCTGCGTGATGATGTCGCCCAGCAGCATGGCGATGGCATCCTTGGCCGCCGCGTCGGCGTCCAGCCGTCCGACGGCGTCGCGGACCAGCCGCAACTGATTGGCGGTGCCGATGCTCATGAATAAGGCCCTCCCAAGGTTGAACTGCGGCCGATTTCCACCAGCCCTTCGCCCCGCTCGCCGGTTTCGATCAGGCGCAACGGGCAGAAATTCTCGACTATGTGGAAACTCGCCTTGCCGGTCGGCGCTTCGGACACCAGCGGCACATGGGCGAACCGGCCTGCTATGTCGCTTTCGATCGTATAGCGCGCGCCGAACACATCCTCGACTTCATGGATCAGTCTGGCGCACAGGCCATCGGCCATCTCGCCTTCCGTCCGCACCTCGATCCGCCGCAGCGCGCGCGGACCATCGCTGTCCACGACATAGCCTTCCTTGGCGACGAATCCGGGCCGGTGGGTGGTGGAAATGGTCTTGATGCCGAAGCTGCGGCCGGGGAAATTCAGCCCGCACCAATTGTGGGTCAGCCCCCCGGAATCGGACCGCATCACCCAGCTATGGTCGCGATAGCCGCTGCCGCCGATCGCCCGCTCCTGGCCGTCGGCAAAGCGGATGCGCCCTTGTGCGTCCAGCGCCTGCTGCTGGTGATTATAGGGCAGGTTGAGGCCCAGCGTCATCACCTCCTGAAAGGAGGGCGCGGGGTTGCCGACGGTCCGGCAGGCGGCATAATCGAACGTTGCCCGCCGCGCAGTGAAGGCCAGCGTCAGGTCGACCTCGTCGGTCTTCAGCGCCAGTTCGAACCGGCGATGCGGCTCGGCGAAATGGAGCGACAGCGCGCCATCGCCGATCCGTCGCTGATGCTCGAAATCGGTGGGGAAGGGGGTAATATTGGCATAGCGGATCGACTGTCCCGCCACTTCCAGATTGGCGGTGTAGCGCGCCCGGTCATGGCCCGGTTCATGATTGAGGTGAAAGACGCCGAAGGCGTCGCTTTCCGGCGCGATCAGGATGAAGAAATAATTCTCCTTGTAGCGCAGTTGCGCAAAAGCCGGGACGGGGTGGGGCAGGTCGTCATGGATGCTTGTCATGCGTCATTCGCCTTCCGGAAAATCGGCCAGCGGTGCGACCGTCTCGCTCCACTGAAGATCGACAATCTTGGCCTCATGGGCCGCGACGATGGTGGGATGCGCCTGCGCGCCCAGCACCAGCCGCAGCGGCGGCGCTTCGCCCAACACGGTATCCACGATGATCTGCGCGCCGCGCACCGGATCACCCTTTTGCGTGCCGTTGGCTGCCGCATAGGCGCGCCGTTGCGCCAGTGTGCCGGCATAGTCTGCGATCTCCGTGCCCGGCAGGTCGAGCGAGCGACCGAAGAAATCGGTGCGGAACGGGCCGGGGCAGACGATCATCGCCCTTATGCCCAGATCGCGCGCCTCGGCTGCGAGCGCTTCCGTCATCGCCTCCAGCGCCGCCTTGCTGGCGGAATAATAGCCCGACCCGGCAAAACCACGCGCGCCGGCGGTGGAGGATATGTTGACGATGAAGCCGCTCCGCCGCGCTCGCATGCCGGGCAGCACCGCCCGCATCAGCGCCGCCGGCCCCAGCACATTGGTCGAGAACTGCCTTTCCACTGCCTGCGCATCCGCTTCCTCGATGGTGGACAGGAAGCCATAGCCGGCATTGTTGACCAATATGTCGATCGCGCCGAAGCGGTCGATCGCGGCCGCCACGGCGGCGTCAATCGCCGCTGCCGATGTCACCTCCAGTTGTACGGCCATGCACCGGTCGGGCGCCAGCGCGACAAGATCGGCCACATCCTCGGGCCTGCGCGCGGCGGCCACGACTCTGTCGCCGCGGGAAACGATATCCCGCGCCAGCGCCCGGCCAAAGCCCGCCGAAGCCCCGGTGACGAACCATGTCCTCACACAATCTCTCCCCCGGCCAGGGTGAAGCTGCGCGGGCTGGAACCATGTTCATGGGTGATCCGCCATTGCCCGTCCTCGCCGCGCAGCCAGATCAGCGTCAGGCGGAACTGCTTGGCGAAATCGTCGCCGCCCTTCGACGTACCGAACCAGTCGGCCGCAACCGATATCCAGGCGACATCGCCCTTGCGGAAGATGCGCGGGCTATCGCGAAATATGAAGCGGATGCTGCCATATTTCTCCAGCACCTTGTACCAGCCGACCGCATAGGCGTCCCAGCCGATATAGCCCTCCAGCGGCGGCGCCACGTCATAGGCGGTGAAGCGCTCGTCCATCAGGTAGAGATGCTCGACCGAAGCGCGATCCAGCGCACCGCCGCTGCCGTCATATTGGCGTCGATATGCCTCCAGCCGTTCGGCCAGCACGGCGATCTGGGGATCGGGGGCGTCGTTCATGCGCCTGTCTCCTTGCCATTGTTGGCGCCCAACAGGCCGAAACCGCCCGCGCGGCTGACGGCAGGGACCGCATCGCGGCCATGGCTGAATGCGACCAGCGGGAAATTCACGCCCACCAGTTCGCAGAAGCGGTTGCTCATTTCCTCCACTCCCCTGCCGTTCGACGCCCGCGATCGAGGAGCGACATCGAATCATCTTTCGGTCGTGATTTTTGTCTCGACCAGATTAGATCGCAAGCATATAATGCTCTACATAACGATATTCATGATGATGGGAGGATGGCTGCACTATGGCGCGCATGGGATATAGCGAAGAACATGAGGCGTTCCGGCATACGGTGCGCAGCTTCCTCGACCGGGAACATGAGCCCTATCTGCGCCAATATGAAGCGAAGGGCGGGCTGGACCGCGATTTCTGGAAGAAGGCGGGTGCGGCCGGCCTTCTGGGGCTGGCGCACACGGGCGAGGGGGATTTCACCTATTACGCCATCATGGCGGAGGAACTGGGCCGCACCGCCGGCAGCGCCACGACCGGCAGCTCCCTGATGGCGGACGTCGCGACCTATATCCTGATCGGCCATGGCACGCAGGGGCAGAAGGATCGCTATCTGCCCGGCGTCCTGTCCGGCGAATGGACGCAGGCCATGCCGCTGACCGAACCGGGCGTGGGCAGCGACGCCACCGCCATCGCGGCGACGGCGAAGCGCGACGGCGACGACTATGTCATCAATGGCGAGAAATATTTCATCTCCAACGGCGCTGGCGCAAACCTGCTCTACGTCGTTGCCAAGACCGATCCGGCCAAGGGCGGGCGCGGCATGAGCGTCATCATCGTGGAATCCGACACGCCCGGCGTCGCCCAGTCGAAAATCCCGATGATCGGGTGGCGGCAGGGGGACACCGGCGCGCTCAATTTCGACAATGTCCGCGTGCCTGTAACCAATCTGGTCGGCGTCGAGGGCGGGGCGATGAAGATCCTGATGGATACGTTCCTGGAGGATCGCATCCAGATCGCAGCCCGCTGCCTGGGCGCCGCATCGAAGGCGCTGGAGCTGACGCTCGACTATGTGAAGCAGCGCAAGGTGTTCGACCAGCGGGTGATCGATTTCCAGAACAGCCAGTTCATGCTGGCCGATTGCCGCGCCGACATTCGCATCACCGAAACCATGGTCGACACCGCCATGATCCGGTTGCGGAACAAGGAATTCACGTTCGAGGATGGCGCGATCCTGAAATTATGGGCGACGCAGATGGAGGGGCGGGTGCTGGATCGCTGCGTCCAGTTGTTCGGTGGCGCGGGGTTGATGGACGAAAACCCGATCGCCCGCATGTGGACCGCCGCGCGCATCCAGCGGATCTATGCCGGCACCGATGAATTGCAGAAGGTCGCGATCGCGCGCGGGATGCTGGCATGAGCGGGGAAAGGGTCGAGAGCTTCGCGCGCCGCTATGGCGATGCCTGGGCCGATCCGGACAGCGACGCTTTCGTTGCCATGTTCGCGCCCGATGCCGTCTATCGCGACGATCAGGTCGGCCGCCTGAATGAGGGCCATGCGCAATTGCGCGCCTTTCACGCCCATTTCGTCGCCGCCATTTCCGACATTCGCATGGATTTCCCCCGCGTTTTCCAGGCGGGCGACGACGTCTGTCTGGAATGGCGATTCAGCGGACGGCAGACCGGCACCTATCATGGCCGCCCGCCTACCGGCATTGGTTTTTCCGGGCCGGGCGTCGCGCTGATCCGCCTTGCGCCCGGTGGGCTGATCCAGTCGGTGATCGACTATTATGACAGCGGCGCGGTGAAGACGCAGTTGAATGCGGAGGCGCTGGCATGACGGTCCGGGTGGAGCGACAGGGCGCGGTGGCGCTGGTGATGCTGGATCGGCCGCACGCTAAGAATGCGATCACCGACGCCATGCGCCGCCAGCTATGGGAAGCGTTCGAGGATATCGCGCTGGACCGGGATGTTCGCGCCGTGGTGTTGACCGGCGAAGGTGGCGATTTCTGTTCCGGCGCCGATGTCGGTACGTTTGGCGGCGGCGGCATGGCCGGATCGCTGGGGCGGATGCACGAACTGGGGCGGATCAACCGCGGCATCTATCATCTGAACAAGCCGACGATCGCCGCCGTACCGGGCATATGCGCCGGCATGGCGTGGGGTTTCGCGCTGTGCTGCGATTTCGTGCTGGCGGCTGAGAGCGTGAAATTCGTGCAGATATTCCGCAATGTCGGCCTGGCGCCCGATGGCGGATCGGTCTGGCTGCTCAATCGGCTCATCGGCCCGATGCGGACGAAGGAGCTGTGCTATAGCGGCCGGGTGGTGCGCGCCGAAGAGGCGCTGCGGCTGGGGCTGGTGCTGGAAATCCTGCCGCCAGACGACCTGCTGCCCCGCGCCATGGCCTTTGCGCAGGAACTGGCGGCCGGGCCGGGCATTTCCATCGGCCTTGCCAAGCGGCAGGTCGATCTGGCTGCGACCATGGATTTCGACCAGTTCCTGTCGGCCGAACATATGATGCAGCCGGTCGCCAGCCGATCGGAGGATCATGCGGAAGGCGTGGCCGCCTTCCGCGAGAAGCGCAAGCCCGTCTTCAAGTGTGCATGAGGTCGGGCCGTTCCCGCGCGACCAGCCGCCGGGCATGGATGAACATGATGCCTGACAGGATGCAGGTGCCCATGCCCGCCATCATCGCATAGCGCAGGCTATCCGCCGCGAAGACCGGCCGCCAGTAATCGCTGAGCGCGCCGACCAGAAAGGTGGTGAGCGCGCCGCCGATCACCGCATTGGCGCAGTTGGATATGCCCGCCGCCGTGCCCCGCGTATGCGGCGCGCTGACCGCCTGATAGGCGGCGGAGAAGCAGGGGGAATAGAGCACGCTGACGCAGGTGCCGAGGAAAGTGGCGGCCAGCGCCCATATTTTCGACGGCGCGAGGAAGATCAGCATGTAGAGCGGGAAGAGGGCAAAGACGTTCCAGATCGAAAAGCGGATCAGCGCGTCGGTCCCCCTGGCCGCCAGCCAGTTGCCGATCCACCCGCCGCCGATCAGGCCCAGCGCCATGCCGCCTGCCATCAACGGACCGAAGATCAGGCCGACCTCGCGTATACTCATGCCATGGCTGCGGATGAAGAAACTGCCCAACTGGTTGACCAGCCCGACATTGACGAAAGTGACGACCGATCCCGCCGCGATCAGCCAGACCAGCGGCCGGTTGCGCCAGACGTCACCAAAGGTCGATCCGTGCATGTCGCCCAATCGCTGCACCGGCACCCGCTTGGGTTCGCGGCCTTTCCACAGCACCAGCAACGCCAGGAGCAGGCCGGGCGGACCCGCAACCAGAAAGGCCGGCCGCCAGCCATATTCGGACGCGATCCAGCCACCGACCGTCCAGGCGATCAATATGCCCGCCATCCCCCCGGCATAGAAAGTCCCCATGGCGAGCGGACGGCGTGCGGGTGGGTAGCTGTCGCTGATGAGCGACATGGCGGCGGGCACGATGGCGGATTCGCCCGCACCCACGGCGGCGCGGGCCAGCGCCAGTTGCGGGAAGCTGGACGCAAGACCGCATCCCATGGTGAACAGGCTCCACAGGCCAAGCGATCCGGCGACCAGCCGCGACCGGCTCCAGCGATCGAGCAGCCAGCCCGTCACCATGCCCAATATGCCGTAGACGAGGACGAAAGCCGCGCCGGTCAGGAGGAAAAGCTGGGTATCGGACAGGCCGAACTCGATCTTGATCGGCTCGGCGACCACCGCGATCATCAGCCGGTCGACATAGGCGAGGCAATAGGCGGCGGACAGCAGGGCCAGCATCATGGGCGCGCCGGTCGTCTTGGGGGTGACATCGCTCTTCATGGGTCAACGCGCCGACCGGAGGAAGGACTGGCCATTGACGGTCAGGCCCGAATAGCTGTTGGCGACCGCCATCGGCAGGAACTCAGCAGGGAAGTTCAGGCTTGGCTGCGACGCGGCATCCAGTTGCGCGACGGCGGCGGAATCGAGCATCAGGTCGAGCGCGCCAAGGTTCGTCTCGAACTGGGCCATGGTGCGCGCGCCCATGATCGGGGCAGCGACGCCCGGCCTCGCCAGCAGCCAGGCCAGCGCCACGCTGGCCGGGGTCGCGCCATGGGCGGCGGCGATGCCCTTCAGCAGGTCGATCACCTCGAACGCATGTTCGCTGACATGGCGTTCCAGGCTGTTGGCCCGGCCCGGCGATGCCGCCTGCCGATGGTCGCGATCATATTTGCCGCTGAGCAGTCCCGACCGCAGCGGCGACCAGGGGGTGATGCCCAGCCCCATCGCCTGCGCCATCGGCACCAGTTCGCCCTCCACCGTCCGTTCCAGCAGGGAATATTCGACCTGCAAGGCGATCAGCGGCGCCCAGCCCCGGAAACGGGCGATGGTCTGCGCCTGCGCCACCTGCCAGGCGGGCGTGTCGGAAAAGCCGATATAGCGGACCTTTCCCATGCGGACGAGATCGTCGAGGGCGGCCATCGTCTCCTCCACCGGGGTGAAGGGATCGGCCCAATGCTGCCAGTATAGGTCGATATGGTCGGTGCGCAGCCGTTGCAGCGATGCGTCGCAGGACGCCATGATCGCCTTGCGGCTGGCGCCGCCGCCATTGACGTTGCCCGGCTGCATGTTGCCGCTGAACTTGGTCGCGATCACCATGCGGTCGCGCCGGGCGGGATCGGCGGCAATCCAGTCGCCGATGATCCGCTCGCTGCTGCCACCGGTATAGATATTGGCGGTGTCGATGAAATTGCCGCCGCGATCGGCATAGGCGTCGAGGATGCGGGTCGCCTCGTCCGCCTCGCTGCCAAAGCCCCATTCGGTGCCGAATGTCATGGCGCCCAGGCAGAAACGGCTGACTTTCAGGCCCGACCGGCCAAGCGTCACATAATGGTCAAGCGACATGGCGCTTCTCCTTGCTTGCGATGATCTGAAGGATGGCGAATCAGCTTTTAAGGCTGTCGCGAACGACTGGATGGCCGGCGTGGCGACCATCAGGCAGGTCGTGCGACAGCGAGTTGGACATGTGTTCCGCGTTATCGCATCCTCCCGTCGCGCCCGGATTTCCTTGCATTTTTGCATCCTCTCGCGCTTTTCACCTTTGCAATTGCAATGGCCGTGAAAAACCGTAATTATATATATAGTCAGCAAGCGTATAGAACTGACGAGCATAATCAATATAGATTACGACATTGAGGGAGGATGTGATGAAGCGGTTCGGAACCCTGCATGCGCTAGCCATGACAAGTTGCCTGGCGGGCGTGACCCCGGCCTTCGCGCAGGATCAGGCGCCCCAGGCCCCGGAACAGGCCCAAAGCCAGGCGAATGTCGGCGTGGCCGACATCATCGTGACGGCCAACCGTCGTGCGCAAAATCAGCAGGATGTGCCGATCGCGGTTAGCGCCGTGACCAGCGAAATGGCCGAGAAGCTGGGCGTGACCGACATTGCCACGCTGACCAATGTGGTGCCGGGCTTCACCTTCAACCGGCAAAGCTCCGGTGCGCAGCCCTTCATCCGCGGTATCGGCAACCAGTCGGCGACGATCGGCAACGAACCGTCGGTCGCGATGTTCGTGGACGACGTCTATATTCCGACCAGCAACGCCGCGATCTTCGAATTCAACAATATCGATTCCGTCGAAGTGCTCAAAGGACCGCAGGGCACGCTGTTCGGCCGCAACGCGACCGGCGGCGTCGTGCATGTGCATACGCGCGACCCGTCCACCACCAAATCGTCAGCCGATTTCGAGATCGGCTATGGCAATTATGAGACGGTGACGGCCAAGGCCTATGTCAATTTGCCGGTTTCCGAGAATATCGCCGTCAATCTGGCCGCCTATCGCGTCGATCAGGGCGAGGGCTGGGGCCATGACATCTATACCGGCAACGATCTTTTTACCCGACGCGCCTGGGGCCTGCGCGGCAAGATCCTCTTCAAGCTGGGCGAGGATACCGAATTGCTGCTGTCGGGCGGCTATAATTACCAGAAGGGTACGGCGGGCATGTCCTTCCGCACGGTGGAGGGCTTTGCCGGCCGCGCGGGCATGACGCCGGAGGAAGCCGGCGCCGGATTCTATGACGGAATGACTGGCATCGGCGACTGGTACAAGGCGAAGTTCGCCATGGGATCGGCCAAGCTGACCCATGATTTCGGCGGCATCCGCTTCGTCAGCATCACCGCCTATACCGACACGAAAAACCCCAATCATTATGATATTTCCGCGCATCGCGGCAATCTGACCGCCGATTACCGGCAGGAAGAATGGGCCTTCACCCAGGAATTGCAGTTGATGTCGGCGGACGATGCCAAGCTGCAATGGATCGTCGGCGGTTTCTACCTCAAGGATGCGGCGCTGTTCGACGGCGTATTCACCGGCACCGGCCCGGCGGCGGGCACGGGGCCGGGCGGCCGCAATCTGGGGCCGGCGATTCCGGTTGGTCGCTACTCAAGTTCGCACGCGCGCCAGAAGACGGAGTCCCTCTCCGCCTTCGGTCAGGCGAGCATGGAGATTGTCGATGCGCTGACGGCTACGGTTGGTCTGCGATACACGTCCGACAAGCGCTCCGTCGGCTATAATGGCGGCGATTTCGGCATTATCGGCGGGCCTGTGCTGGCGACCGCCGGGCCATTCCCCGACAGCCGCCGCTTCAACAAGGTGACCGGACGTTTCTCGCTCGACTATAAGGTCAATGACGACCTGATGGTCTATGCCGCCTTCAATCGCGGCTTCAAGAGCGGCGTCTATTCGACCTCCAGCTACAACAGCGCGACCAAGGCGGTCGTCGCAGCGGTGCTGCCCGAAACGCTCGACGCCTATAGCGGCGGCTTCAAGAGCGAATGGTTCGACCGCATGGTCCGCTTCAATGCGGAAGCGTTCTACTACAAGATCGCCAATGCCCAGTTGCAGAACAACCTGACCAACCAGGCCGGCACCGAAATCCGCAATGCCGGCAAGTCGCGCCTCTACGGGTTCGATGCGGAACTGACGATCCAGCCGACGCAGGCACTGACCATCATGGGCAGCGTGTCGGTTGTGAACGGCAAATATACGTCCTTCCCCGGCGGCCCGACCTATTTCCCGCAGGCGCCCAACGACCAGATTCCGATTCCGCAGGGGTGTGCCAGCAATCCGCTGATCTTCCCGGCGGGCGGCGGCGGCCCTGTCTATCCGACCGGCGCCGGAACGCCCTTGCTGCCGGTGCCGGGCGGTTGCGACCTCAGCGGCAACAAGACGTTGCAGACCATTCCCTTCTCCAGCAGCCTCAGCATCGTCTATTCGATCCCGCTGGCGTCGGGATCGATCGACCTGTCGAGCAACTGGCTGCACACCGAACCCTTTTATTTCGAACCCGACAATAATCCCTTTGTCCGGCAGCGGGCGGTCGATCTGGTCAATGCCGCCGCGACATGGAACAGCGGCAGCGGCGTGGGCGTGCGGCTGTGGGTCAACAATCTGACCGACAAGAAATATTACAGCTATATCGCCAATAGCGGGTCGTCGGGCATCAAGGGATCGCCCGCCGCGCCGCGCACCTATGGCGTGACGCTGACGGGTCGTTTCTGACCGAAAAGGGCAGGGGCGGCGGACCCGCTCCCTGCCATTTCAAGGGAAAAAGGATGCAGTTTATCGACGTCAGCCGTGACGGACTGGTCACGACCGTCACGCTCAATCGCCCGGACGTGATGAACGCCATCAATGTCGGGATGCACGAGGAGTTGCAGGCGGCGTTCGACGCCTTCGCCGCCGACCCCGACCAGCATCTGTGTGTCGTCACCGGGGCGGGCGACCGCGCCTTTTGCGCCGGGTCGGACCTGAAGGCAGCGGCGCAGAGCGGCCTGCCCCCCCTCTATCCTCGCTGCGGCTATGCCGGGCTGATCGAACGGTTCGATTGCCCCAAGCCGTTCATCGCGGCGGTGAACGGCATCGCGCTGGGCGGGGGCTTCGAAGTGGCGCTGGCCTGCGACATCGTCATCGCGGCGGACAATGCCAGTTTCGGCCTGCCCGAACCACTGGTCGGTGCGGTGGCGCTGGGCGGTGGCCTGCACCGGCTGGCGCGACAGATCCCGCTCAAGCAGGCGATGGGCGTCATCCTCGCGTCGCGGCGCCTCTCCGCTGCCGACGGGCTGCGCATGGGCTTCGTCAATGAAGTGGTGCCGGCGGGCGCGTTGCAGGCGGCGACGCGGCGCTGGGTGGACGACATCATCCGCGCCTCTCCCGTATCGGTGCGCACGTCCAAGACGGTGGTGCAACGCGGCCTGGCCGAGGACAGCCTTGCCACCGCCATGCAGCAGCAGAAACACTATCCCGAATTCATCGCCTGGCGTGCCAGCGAGGACATCAAGGAAGGCCCGCGCGCCTTTGCCGAGAAGCGCAAGCCGGTCTGGACCGGACACTGAACTGGGCCACGAAAAGGCTTGCATCAAACTGGTTCGCTAGATTACCAATAGTCCATACCCGCAGGAGAAACATGCCGTGACCGCCCAGCTTGCCGATTCCATCTCGTTCCCGCGTGGACCGGCCTGGCGGAACCGCATCGCCCTTGCTCCGCTCACCAACTGGCAGAGCCATGAGGACGGGACGCTGGGCGAAGACGAATATCAGTTCCTGACCCGCCGGGCCGATGGCGGTTTTGGCCTGGTGATGACCTGCGCGGCGGCGGTGCAGAAAAATGGCATTTCCTTTCCGGGGCAACTGGCCGTCTATGCCGACGATCATGTCGACGGGCTGGCGCGGCTGGCGGACGGGATAAGGGCGCGGGGCGCGGTGTCGGCGGTGCAGTTGCAACATGCCGGGTCGCGCAGCAATCCGCAGATCAGCGGCGAGCAGGCCGTGTCGCCTTTCCCCTATGCCAAGCGGAACGTCCGCGCGCTGACCACGGCGGAGGTCGAGCAGCTGATCGAGGATTTCGTGACCGCCGCCGTCCGCTGCGAGAAAGCAGGGATCGACGGCATCGAACTGCATGGCGCGCATGGCTATATGCTCTGCCAGTTCCTGAACGCGGACGAAAATCAGCGGGATGACGGCTTTGGCGGTTCCTATCGGAACCGGACGCGCATCTATCGCGATATCATCAGCGGCATCCGCGCCGCGACCGGCCCCGATTTCCAGCTAGGCGTGCGCCTGTCGCCGGAAAAATACGCCTATGGCACGGGGGAGGCGCTCGCCTTTGCCGAGGAATTGCTGGGCGGCGGGCAGATCGACTATCTCGACATGTCGTTGTGGGACAGTTTCAAGCTGCCCGATGACGACGCCTATCATCCCGCACGGCTGGTGGACCTGTTCGGGCGGCTCGATCGCGGCAATGGCACGCGGTTGGGGGTAGCCGGCCATATCTTTTCGGCGCAGGACGCGCAGGATTGCCTGGACAGCGGCGCCGACTTCATCTTCTTCGGACGTGGCGCGATATTGCATCATGACATGGCGCGCCGCGCGATCGAGGAGCCGGCCTTCGTGTCGCGCAGCTTCCCGGTGACGCGCGCCTATCTGGCGGAGCAGGCGGTGGGGCCGGCATTCCAGACCTATCTCGCGACGGGCTGGAAAAATTACGTCGCGGATTGAGGGGCCCGCACTCATGATGCGGTGCCGAAGGTCAGGATCGGCTTGATCGTCTTGCCGCTATGAGAATCGGCCACCGCTTCGTTGATGCGGTCCAGCGGGTAGAAAGCGGACAGCCGGTCGATCGGGAAGCGTCCCTCCAGATACCAGTCGACCAGTTGCGGGATCAGGATCGCCGGATCGCAATCGCCATTCACCACGCCCCGGATCATTCGCCCGCTGATCAGCGGCAGGATGTTGAGCGTCACCTCCGACTGGCTCGACGCGCCAAGCAGGACGCAGGTGCCTCGCTCCTTGAGCGCGCCCACCGCCGCCGCGATCAGGGCAGGGACGCCCGATGTGTCGATCGCCTGATCGACGCCGCCCAGCGCCGCCAGCGCCTCGCCCAGATCTTGGATCGAGGTGTCGATGATATCGGTCGCCCCCAGTTCCTGTGCCAGCGCGAGTCGCGACGCGACCCGGTCGACCGCGATGATGCGCCCGGCGCCCAGCGCCTTGGCCGCCATCAGCGCCGCCATGCCGACCGCGCCCGTGCCGAACACTCCCAGCACCGTATCCGGGCCGGGTTTCAGCACATTGATGATCGTACCCGCGCCGGTGGACAGGCCGCAGCCGAGCGGCCCCAGCAGTTCCAGCGGCGCATCCTTGCGCACCTTGATCGTGTTGCGCGGGCTGGTGATCGCATGGGTCGCGAACGAGCTTTGCCCGAAGAAGGCGCCGCCCAGCCGTTCGCCCTTGTCGTCCGTCAGCGTGGCCGATCCGTCCGGACGGCTGCCGTAGAAGTTGAGCAGCGGATAATGCTGGCAATAGGCGGGGTGTCGATCGGAACAGGGCGCGCAGGTGCCGCAGGTGTTGAAGGTCAGCACGACCGGATCGCCAGGTGCAAAGCCACTGACATTCGCGCCCACCGCCTCCACGATACCCGCGCCCTCATGCCCCAATATCTGCGGCAGGGGCAGCGGCATGATCTGTTCGATGATGGCGAGGTCGGTGTGGCAGATGCCCGTCGCGACCAGCCGGACGCGCAGTTCGTCCGCATTGGGTTCGACCAGATCGACCGTCTCCACCGTGAATGCGCCATGGGGCTGACGCGCCACCGCTGCCTGTATCTTCATGCTGTTTCCTCTCCCGTTTGCGCCGGGCCTGATCGCCCGGCAAATTGATCGATCGCCTGCTGCGTAGTGACGACCTGCCCGACGATGGCGCTGGCATTCAGCAGGGCGGCGGCATGTTCCTCGTCGGTCAGGGCGGCGGTCGCGTCCGACAGGAAACGGACGCGATAGTCGCGCATCGCCGCGTCACGCGCGGTACTTTCGCAGCAGCAATTGCTGATCGTGCCACAGATGAAGACATCCTCGATGCCGCGCGCGCGCAGCCATCCGTCCAGGTCGATCGCGGCGTTGACGAAGCAGCTGAAGCGATATTTGTCGAAGATCAGGTCGCGCTCCGCGACGTGCAGGCCGTCATGGAGTGCCTGACCCGGTGCGCCGGCGTGCAGATGCGGGGTGCTGAGCAGGGACAGGCTGCCCGCGAAACGCTGCCATGCCGGCTGTTGCCCCGGTCCGTCCTCCACGACCCTGTGGCGCGACCAGAGGATCGCGGCGCCGGCCTTGCGCGCGGCGTCGACCAGGGCGTTGATCCGGGGGACGATGGCCAGAGCGTGCGGATTGGGAAAGACAGCCTGTTCGTCGACGAACGCTGCCTGCATATCGACCACGATGATCGCGGCTCTGGCCGGGATCAGCGGCGGAAATCGGTTCATCAACGCGCTGCGCGCAACCGCCCAGTCCGGTATATGGAGGGGGTGCGTCATGCCCGCATCCCGACCATTTCAAGCCTGTGTCGTGCATGATCGGGCTGTATGGGACTGACCGGATAGTCGCGCATCCTGCTCTCCTGACGATCCATTTTGCTGATGGCTCAATACCGTAATGCAGCATATTATTATTCAGTTGACAATATGCTGGGGTAAAGGCGATTGCTATCGGAAATAAACGAAGACGAAAAAGGGAGGGTGTTCATGCTGCGTCATATGCTTTGGACGTCGGCGTCGATCGGCGCATTTCTGGTTTCCCCATCTGCCAGTGCGCAGGAAAGCGGCGGATTGGCGGATATCATCGTCACCGCGCAGAAGCGGGCGGAAAATCTTCAGGACGTCCCCATCGCCATTTCCGCCGTACCGGCCAGCGCGCTGGCCGAAGCGGGTATCCGCTCCACGCAGGATTTGGCCCAGTCGGTCGCCGGCCTGAACGTCACCCGCACGACCGAGGCGACCGTCTTCACCCTGCGCGGCATCGGCACGCAGGGCGGCTCCACCGGGCAGGACGGCGCGGTCGCGACCTTCATCGACGGCGTCTACATGCCGTCCATGGCCGGCGCGACCTTCGCGCTCAATAATATCGAACGGATCGAGGTGCTGAAGGGGCCGCAGGGCACGCTCTACGGTCGCAACGCGACCGGCGGCGCGGTCAATGTCATCACCCGCACGCCGCAGCAGACATTCTCGATGGATGCCTCGCTCGGCTATGGCAATATGGAGACGATGGAGGGTAATTTCTACGCCACCGGGGGGTTGGCGCAGGGGATCAGTGCCGACGTCGCGGTCTATTATCGCAATCAGGACAAGGGATTCGGCTATAACCGGATCATCAATCGCGACGTCAACCGTTCGCGGGATTTCATCGTCCGCAGCAAGCTGCTGTGGGAACTCGGTCCCGATACCGACCTGACGCTGGCCGGCGACTATGGCCGTACCAAGGGATCGCTCGCCATATCCTATCGTCCGGTGCCGACATCGCAACTGGTCGATGGCACCGGCTATGCCCAATATCTGGCCAATGGAAACGGCTATTACGATTCGCAGAGCGAGTTCGAACCGGTTGTCGATACCCGCATGTTCGGTGGATCGGCCAAGTTGGAGCATAGTTTCGGCGCATTCAGCCTGACCAATATTCTGGCCTATCGTGGCGCCAAGGGTTTTCAGCGCGTCGAAGTCGACGCAACGCCGCTCAAGATCATCGACGCGCCGCTGTTCAATCGTGAGAAGCAATGGACCGAGGAAATCCAGCTCGCCTATGACAGCGACTCGGTCAAGGCGATGGCCGGCTTCTTCTACATGGATGCCAAGAGCCAATATGACCCGTTCCAGATTGCCGGGCTGGCGATCATGGGCTCGACGGGAGGCCTGTCCAACCGGATCGTCATCTACTCCACCCAGAAGACGCAAAGCTATGCCGGTTTCGGGCAGGTCACATGGGAATTTGCGACCGATACCAATCTGACGCTCGGCGCGCGCTACACGGTCGATAAAAGGCAACTGGATGCGGACCAGAATCTGGCGATCGGCATGCCGCTGCCCGACGCTTATTGTTCATCCTATTGCCGGCCGGACGGTTTGTTGGTGCCGATCGGCAGCGTCAATCAGGGCAAGACTTTCAAGAAGCCTACCTGGCGCATCGCGCTGGATCACCAGTTCGGCGGCGACCTGATGGTCTATGGCAGCTACAGCCGCGGCTTCAAGAGCGGCGTCTACAACCTGACCTCGCCGGGCGACGCGCCGGCGCAACCCGAAACGCTGGATGCCGGCGAACTGGGCTTCAAATCGACCATCATGAACCGCATCCGCTTCAATGCCGCAGCCTTCTATTACAAATATAAGAATATTCAGGCGTTCCAGGTCAACGGCGCGAACACCACGCTGACCAATGCCGCGTCGGCCAAGATTTACGGCTTCGATTTCGATTTCCAGGCGGAGATTGGCGCGGGCTTCTCGCTGAGCGGCAGCGGCGCCTACCTTCATCACCGCTATGGCAGCTTTCCGGTGGCGACCATTTCCTTCCTGCAACAGCCGGACGGGGCGCCGGATTATGCAGGCTACACGCCGGGCTTGGGCAATTATGTCTTCCCCAATTGCAGCGCGGCCGAACATAGCGGGCAATTCTATTGCTCGGCGAGCGGCAACAAGCTGGTCAACACGCCGGACTTCACCTTCAACCTGATGCTCAATCATGAGCTGGAACTGGCCGGCGGCAAGCTGAACAGCAATATCAACTGGTCCTATAATAGCGGCTTCTATTGGGCGGTGGACAATCGTCAGAAGCAATCCGAGTTCAACATCTTCAATGCCCAGATGACGTGGACCGCACCGGAAGAGCGCTGGAACATCCGGGGCTGGGTGCGCAACCTGACCGACAGGAAATATCTCCTGACGTTGAACGAGAATGGCAGCGGCGACATCGCCACGCCTGCACCGGCGCGGACCTATGGCGTCTCGCTCGGCTTTCACTTCTGAAAAAGGACGGCAGGATCATGGAGTCATTCCATCTGGTGATTGACGGAAAGCTGGTGGCCGGCGCGCAGGTGATGCCGGTCATCAATCCGGCGACGGAGGTGTCGATTGCCGATTGCCCGCGCGCGGACGAAGCGCAGTTGCAGGCGGCAGTCGCGGCGGCCAAGGCGGCTTTCCCCGGCTGGGCGGCGTCGCCCATGGATGAACGCCGCGCGGCCCTTAACAAGGTAGCGGATGAAATGGAGGCACGGCTGGAGGAACTGGCGCGCCTGTTGACGGCGGAACAGGGCAAGCCGTTGCCCAAGGCGATGGAGGAGATCGGCGGCTCCGCCTTCATCCTGCGCGCGCTCGCCAGCCTCGACCTGCCGGAAAAGGTGGTGCAGGAGGATGAGGGCGGCCGCTTCGTGGAGCAGCGCTATCCGCTGGGTGTCGTTGCGGCGATCACGCCGTGGAACTTCCCCATCTCGCTGCTGATGGTGAAGGCGCCGCCCGCGCTGCTCGCCGGCAATACGCTGGTGGCCAAGCCTGCGCCGACCACGCCGCTCACTTCGCTGCGGATCGCGGAAATCTTCAACCGCCATCTGCCGGCCGGCGTGTTCAACATGATTGTCGACGGCAATGATCTGGGCGGCGTGCTGACCGCCCATCCCGATGTCGCCAAAGTGTCCTTCACCGGATCGACCGCAACCGGGCGCAAGGTGATGGCCAGCGTGTCCACCCTGCTGAAGCGGATCACGCTGGAACTGGGCGGCAATGATGCGGCGATCGTGCTGGACGATGTCGATCCCAAGGCGACGGCGAAGAGCCTGTTCGAAGGCGCGATGGTCAATAGCGGGCAGGTCTGCCTGGCGATCAAGCGCGCCTATGTGCATGATTCGCAATATGACGCCATTTGCGACGAACTGGCGGAACTGGCGCGGATCGCCGTGGTCGACGAAGGGACGCAGCAGGGCGCGCAATATGGCCCGCTGCAAAACAAGGCGCAATATGACAAGGTGCGCCAGATGATCGACGAGGCGGCGCAGCGCGGCACGGTGATCGGCGGCGAGACGCTGGACCGGCCGGGCTATTTCATCCGCCCCGCTATCGTGCGCGACATTGACGATGATGCCAGCATCGTACGCGAGGAACAGTTCGGCCCGGTCCTGCCGGTGCTGCGCTACAGCGATCTGGACGATGCCATCGCCCGCGCCAATGACATCGATCAGGGGCTGGGCGGCACCGTCTGGGGCAATGACAAGGCGCGCGCGCTGGCCGTCGCCGGACGGCTTCAAACCGGGATGGTATGGATCAATAGCCATATGAACATCAATCCCTTCATCCCCATGGGCGGGGCCAAGCAATCGGGCATGGGGCAGGAACTGGGACAAAGCGGGCTGGAGGAATTTACCCAGCGCCGGCTGGTCTTCGTGCCCGCCTGACGCCCCCCAGCCGGAGACTGTGATGCAATATGATATAGTGATCGTCGGTGGCGGTCAGGGCGGGGCGAGCGCGGCGGTGCTGCTGCGCCAGTCTGGTTTCAGCGGAACGATCGTGATCGTCGGGCGCGAGGCCGAAGCGCCCTACGAACGGCCGCCTTTGTCGAAGGACTATATGCTGGGCGAAAAGCCGTTCGAGCGGCTGCTGATCCGCCCGGCCGCCTATTGGGCGGACAATGGCATCGACCTGCTGTTGGGCTGCGAGGCGGTGGCGGTCGATCCGGCGGCGCAATCGGTGATGCTGCGCGACGGGCGGGCGATCGGTTATGGCGACCTGATCTGGGCGGCGGGCGGCGATCCGCGCCCGATGAACTGCCCCGGCAGCGACCTGCCCGGCATCCATGCGGTGCGCGACCGGGCGCATATCGACGAGATCCTGGGTGAACTGCCCGCGGTGGAGCGGGTCGCGATCGTGGGCGGCGGCTATATCGGGCTGGAGGCGGCGGCGGCGTTGCGCAGGATGGGCAAGGCTGTCACCCTGCTCGAAATGCTGCCGCGCGTGCTGGCGCGGGTCGCCGGGCCGCAACTGTCCGCCTTTTTCGAGCAGGAACATCGCGCCCATGGCGTCGACCTGCGCACCGGCATGGGCGTTGCCGCCTTCGAAGGGCATGGCCGGCTGGAAGGGCTGCGCCTGACCGACGAGACGTTCCTGCCTGCACAACTGGCGATCGTCGGCATCGGTATCGTGCCGGCGGTCGCGCCCTTGCTGGCGGCGGGCGCGAAGGGCGGCAACGGCGTGGAGGTGGACGATCATTGCCGCACCAGCCTGCCCCATATCTATGCGATCGGCGATTGTGCCGCCCATGCCAATGTCTTTGCCGACGGCACGGTGCTTCGGGTGGAATCGGTGCAGAATGCCAATGATCAGGCCGGTTGCGCGGTAAAGGCGATCCTGGGCGATCCGCATCCCTACGCCGCGACGCCGTGGTTCTGGTCGAACCAATATGACCTGCGCTTGCAGACGGCGGGCCTGTCCGCCACCCATGACCAGACGGTGCTGCGCGGCGATCCGGCCACGCGCAGCTTCTCGGTCGCCTATCTCAAGGCCGGGCGGCTGATCGCGATCGACTGCGTCAACCAGACGAAGGATTATGTGCAGGGCCGCAAACTGGTGGAGGCCCGCGCGACTGTGGCCGCTGAGTTGATCGCGGATGCCAGCCGTCCGCTCAAGGATCTGATACCTGCGGCATAAATAGTTTGCATGCATATCATAATTGTCATTATGGTAAGAATTGCAGCATGGCAGTCGGCCAGCATAAAGAGTCGCAAGGAGAGGGCGTTGGCGAAGAAGGTCATCATCAGTTGCGCGGTAACGGGCGCGATCCATACGCCCAGCATGTCGCCGCATTTGCCGGTGACGGCGGAGGAGATCGCGCAGGCGGCGATCGGCGCGGCGGAGGCCGGCGCGGCGATCATCCACCTTCATGCGCGCAACCCTGTCGATGGCCGCCCGGACCAGAATCCCGACCTGTTCGAGCCCTTCCTTCAGGTCATCAGGCAGCGCAGCGACGCGGTCATCAACCTCACCACCGGCGGCCATCCGTCGATGACGCTGGAGGAAAGGTTGCGCCCGGCGACACGGTTCCAGCCGGAGCTCGTCTCGCTCAACATGGGCAGCATGGGCTTTGGCCTGTTCCCCATGCTCGATCGCTACAAGGACTGGCAGCATGACTGGGAACCGCAGTTGCTGGAGGCATCGCGCGACCTGGTGTTCAAGAATACGTACAAGGATATCGAAGGGCTGCTGGCATTGCTCAGCCCGCTCGGCACCCGGTTCGAATTTGAATGCTATGACACCAGCCATCTCTACAATCTGGCCCATTTCCTCGATCGGGGCCTCGTGAAGGCGCCTTTGTTCGTCCAGACCTGCTTCGGCATATTGGGTGGCATCGGCAGCCATCCCGACGATGTGATGCACATGAAGCGCACCGCCGACCGGTTATTCGGCGATCAGTATATATGGTCGGTGCTGGGCGCGGGGGCGCGGCAGATGGGCATCGTCGCCATGGCGGCGTCGATGGGCGGCAATGTCCGCGTCGGGCTGGAGGATTCGCTGTGGGGCGGGCCGGGGCGACTGGCGCAAAGCAATGCGGAACAGGTGGCGAGCGCCCGCGCGATCATCGAGGGCATGGGCCTTTCGGTCGCCACCCCGGACGAAGCGCGTGCGATCCTGCATCTGAAGGGTGGGGACCGCACTGCCATCTGACGCGGCATGGCATGATAGGG
Source organism: Sphingobium sp. Leaf26 (assembly GCF_001421665.1). Taxonomy (GTDB): domain Bacteria; phylum Pseudomonadota; class Alphaproteobacteria; order Sphingomonadales; family Sphingomonadaceae; genus Sphingobium. Next base: position 99,734 of record NZ_LMKV01000031.1, on the reverse strand, counting down.
GAATGGGGTGAGCATGGACAGACGCGGGCCGCTGGTCGGGGTGAAGATATTGGAAGTGGCGGGGGTCGGCCCCGGTCCTTTCTGCGCGATGATGCTGGCGGACATGGGCGCGACGGTGCTGCGGGTCGAACGGGCCGGTGCGCCGCCGATGGTCCCGCCGATCGACCCGGAGAAGAATCTGCTCCATCGCGGGCGGGAAATCGTCAGCCTCGACCTCAAGAGCGCCGAGGGCGTGGCGCAACTCCTGTCGCTGGTCGATGCCGCCGATGTGCTGCTGGAGGGCTATCGCCCCGGCGTGATGGAGCGGCTCGGCCTTGGCCCGGACATCTGCCTTACCCGCAATCCGGCGCTGGTCTATGCGCGGATGACCGGCTGGGGGCAGGATGGGCCGATGGCGCATCTGGCCGGGCATGACATCAATTATTTCGCCATGTCGGGCAGTCTGATGCTGTGCGGACGGGAGGATGAGATTCCGCTGCCCAACCTCAACATGGTCGCCGACATGGGCGGCGGCGGCATGCTGATGGCGTTCGGCATCACCTGCGCCCTGCTGGAAGCGCGGGCGAGCGGTCAGGGGCAGGTGGTGGACGCCGCCATGACCGAGGGCACCGCGCTGTTGGCGACCATGATCCACGGCTATCGGTCGATGAACCGCTGGAGCGACAAGCGCGGCGACAATCTGCTGGATGGCGGCGCGCCCTTCTATGACGTCTACCGGACGGCGGGTGGGGGATATATGGCGGTGGGGTCGATCGAACCCAAATTCTATGCCGATCTGCTCGCCGGCCTTGGCCTTGATCCCGCCGACCTGCCGCGTCAGCATGACCGCGCCGCCTGGCCGGACATGAAGGCGCGCTTCGCTACCATTTTCGCCAGCCAGAGCCGCGCCCATTGGGAAGCGGTCTTCTCCGATCGCGATGCCTGCGTCACGCCGGTCCTTTCGCCCGACGAGGCGGCGGTCCATCCCCATGCGCAGGCGCGAAGCATGTTCGGCGATCCGGGCGGCGTGGCGCAGCCCATGCCCGCGCCCCGCTTCAGCCGTACCCCCGGTGCGATCGCCAGCCCGCCGCCGGCCAGCGAACTGGCGCTGGACGCGATCGACCCGGTCTGGCGCGTGCCTGCCGGCGGCTGATCCACGCTTGGCGCGGACGGCGGCGGCGGCTATCCTGCGGCCATGGACACGCATGACCCCGCCCTGATCCTGCACGGCTATTGGCGTTCGGGCACCAGCTATCGCACCCGCATCGCCCTCAACATAAAGGGGGTGCGCTACCATCAGGTAAGCCATGACCTGCGGACCGGTGAACAGCGGTCGCCCGATTATCTGGCGCTCAACCCGCAGGGGCTGGTCCCTGCGCTGGAGGTGGAGGGCCATGTCCTCACCCAGTCCGGCGCGATCATCGAATGGCTGGAGGAGCGCTATCCCGATCCGCCGCTGTTGCCCGGCAGCGCGATCGACCGGGCGGTGGTGCGCGCCATGGCGATGCTGGTCGCCTGCGACATCCATCCCCTCAACAATGTCCGCGTCCTCGACCGCCTGCGCGACGATCTCAGCGCTTCGCCGGATGCGGTGAAGGACTGGATCGCCCATTGGATCAGCCAGGGTTTCGGCGCCCTCGAAACGCTGGTGGCGCGCCATGGCGGCCGCTTCTGCTTCGGTGATCGTCTGACGCTGGCCGATTGCCATATCGTGCCGCAGCTCTATTCGGCCGAGCGCTTCGGCGTGGACGTCAGCGCCTTTCCCCGGCTGGTCGAAGCCGTCGAGCGCGTCCGCGCGGAACCAGCCGTTGCCGCCGCCCATCCCGACAGGCAGGCCGACGCGGGTTAATCCATGCGCGGTGCCGCTGCGATGCTGATCGGCGCGAACAGCGGAGTGGTGCGCAGGCTGGCCAGCCCCTCCAGCCGGTCGATCGTCGCCTGGTCATGGCCGCCGCTATGCGACCAATAAGCGTCCAGGGCGGCGACCGGAGCCGGGCGACCGATGGGCGCCATCATCGCCCTCCGCTCCGATCGCGGACCGGGCGGTCTGGCGCAGTACCTTCACCACTTCCGCCATGGACCGGGCGGCGGCCAGCCTTTCGCTCCCACACGATCGCCATTCGCCGGGTGGGCCGTCACAGGCGATCGACGAACAGATTTAACGCCATGACGATTACGGAGCTTAGACGCCCGGCCGTTTCCGCAGGCAAGAGGGAAAGTTCATTGATGCAGATCAGGTTCATGACGATCGGCGGGGACAAGGCTTGCGCTGACGGCGAAACAATCGCTAGTCGGGGCCGGGACACCTGTATAGGCGATGGGCCATGGCAACGATTAAAACCGCTTTCGGCTCGCTTTCGCTGACGCGCGCATCCATCTGGTCGACGCTGGGGCTGCTGATCGGCCTTGGCTTTTTCGCGGTGAGCGGCACGATCGCCTATCGCAATATCCAGACCCTGCGCGACAGCGACGTGGCGGTCCGCCATACCCATGCCGTCCTGATCGCGCTCGACGAACTGCTTTCGACCGCGCAGGATGCGGAAACGGGGCAGCGCGGCTATCTGTTGACCGGCGCCCAGGCCTATCTGGAACCCTATAACAGTGCGGTCGCAGCGCTGACGGCACGGATGGAGGCGGTCGCCACGCTGACGCGGGACAATCCGGCGCAACAGGCCAATGTCACCGTGCTCAAACGCCATGTCGATGCCAAGCTGGCCGAACTGCGCGAAACCGTCGATCTGCGTCGAAGCAGGGGCATCGCCGCCGCGCTGGCGGTGGTGACCACCGATCGCGGCAAGATCGAGATGGACGCCATCCGGGCGCAACTCAACAATATGGCGCAGGAAGAATTGCGCCTGCGCGCCATCCGGCTGGAGGACATGGCGGTCGCGTCGCAGACGGCGATCACCAGCGGCATCGTCACCAGCCTGATCGGCATGGGCCTGGCCCTTGCCATCTTCATCCTGATGCGCATCGCCAACCGTGCCCGCATCCGCCAGCAATGGTTACAGGCCGGGCAGTTGGGCCTTTCCGCCGCGATGCGCGGTGAAAAGTCGATCGAGGAACTGGGGGAGGCGATCCTGACCTTCTTCGCCCGCTATCTGGGCTTTCAGGGCGGTGCCTTGTTCAAGGGCGAAGGCGGCCGCTTCCAGCGGGCCGCCACGCTGGGCATCCCGTCCGATGCGCAACTGCCCGACGGCTTCCTGGTCAAGGAAGGCTTGCTGGGGCAGGTCGCGGCGGATGGTCAGCCGCTCGTCATTCAGGATATTCCCGATGGCTATCTGACCATCGGCTCCGCGCTGGGCCGCGACAGGCCCCGCCATCTGGTGATCGTACCGGCCAAGGCGGACGAGGTGGTCAATGCCGTCATGGAACTGGGCTTTTTCCAGCCGGTCGACGCGACCACGATGCAATTGCTGGAACAGGCGGCGCCGGCGATCGGCATCGCGCTGCGATCCGCCCGCTTCCGTGCGCGCTTGCAGGACGCGCTGGAGGAAACCCAGCGCCAGTCGGGCGAATTGCAGGCGCAAAGCGAGGAATTGCGCGTTTCCAACGAGGAACTGGAGGAGCAGGGCCGCGCGCTCAAGGAATCCCAGGTCCGCCTCGAACAGCAGCAGGTCGAACTGGAACAGACCAACAGCCAGCTTGAGGAACAGGCCCAGACGCTGGAAAATCAGCGCGACGAATTGGAGCGTACCGCCGGCACCCTCAATATCAAGGCGCGCGAACTGGAACAGGCCAGCCAGTATAAGTCCGACTTCCTGGCCAATATGTCGCATGAATTGCGCACGCCGCTCAATTCGCTGCTGATCCTGTCCAAGCTGCTGGGTGACAATCCGGACGGCAATATGTCCGCCGATCAGGTCAAGTTCGCGCGGACCATTGAATCCTCCGGCAATGACCTGCTCACGCTCATCAACGACATTCTCGACCTGTCGAAGATCGAGGCTGGCCATATTCAGGTCCAGTCCGAAACCATGCCGCTGCAACGGCTGGCCAGCGACCTGCGCCAGATGTTCCAGCCGATCGCCGAAAGCCGCGAACTGGCGTTCGAGATCGAGATGGCGCCCGATTGCCCCCGCGCGATCCAGACGGATCGGATGCGGATCGAACAGATCCTCAAGAACCTGCTGTCCAACGCCTTCAAATTCACCGAGCAGGGCAAGGTCAGCCTGACCCTGTCTCCGGCGCAGGGTGGCGGGCTGTCGCTCGCCGTGCGCGACACCGGCATCGGCATGTCGCCCGAACAGCAGGGCCATATTTTCGAGGCTTTCCATCAGGCCGACAGCACGATCAGCCGGCGCTATGGCGGCACCGGCCTTGGCCTGTCCATCTCGCGCCAGCTCGCCCGCCTGCTGGGTGGTGGCATCACGCTGGAAAGCGAACAGGGCAAGGGCAGCCTCTTCACCCTGACCGTGCCGTTGGCGCTCGCCCCCGCCAAGGATGCGCCGCACGAAACCACGGCGCTCGCGCGTATCGATGCCGCGCCGGTTGTTCCCTCCGCCGCCCCGTCCGCCGCCCGTAGCACGCCAGCTTCCGACTGGACGCTGGAGGATGACCGCGCCTCCATCGCCGAAGGGCGTCGCCTGCTGCTGGTGATCGAGGATGACGAGGTGTTCGCCTCCATCGTGCGCGACCTGTCACGCGACATGGGGTTCCAGTGCATCATCGCCGGCACCGCCGAGGAAGCCGTGCGCCTCGCCCGCGACTATATGCCCAGCGCCGTCGTGCTCGACCTTGGCCTGCCCGACCAGTCGGGGCTGACCGTGCTCGACCGGCTCAAGCATGACGATGCGACCCGCCATATCCCGATCCATGTCGTGTCCGCCTCCGACCATAGCCAGGCGGCGCTCTCGCTAGGCGCGGTCGGCTATCTGGTGAAGCCGGTGAAGCGCGCGCAACTGGCCGAGGTGCTACAGGGCTTGCAGGCAAAGCTGGCGACCCGTGTGCGCCGCGTCCTGATCGTGGAGGACGATCCGGTCCAGCGCGACGCGGTCGGCAAGCTGCTGTTGACCGACGATGTCGAGACGGTCGGCGTCGGCAGTGCGGCGGAATGTCTGGAGCAACTGCGCCAGCAGACGTTCGACTGCATGGTGCTGGACCTGACGCTGCCCGACACCTCCGGCTTCAAGCTGCTGGAAACGCTGAGCGAAGAGGGCGATCATGGCTTCCCGCCGGTGATCGTCTATACCGGCCACGACCTGTCGCCCGACGATGAGCAGCGCCTGCGCCGCTATTCCAGCTCGATCATCATAAAGGGGGCCAAGTCGCCCGAGCGCCTGCTGGATGAGGTGTCCCTGTTCCTGCATCAGGTCGTGTCCGAACTGCCGCCCGAACAGCGCAAGATGATCCAGAAGGCGCGCAACCGCGATGCCGCACTGGAGGGCCGCCGCATCCTCATCGTGGAGGATGACGTGCGCAACGTCTATTCGCTGACCAGCGTGCTGGAACCGCGCGGCGCGGCGGTGCAGATCGCCCGCAACGGGCAGGAGGCGCTGGATGCGCTCGCCGCCGCGTCGGATGATCCGGCCAAGGCGATCGACCTGGTGCTGATGGACGTGATGATGCCGGTGATGGACGGGCTGACCGCTACGCGCGCGATCCGGAACGACACGCGCTGGTCTGCGTTACCGATCCTTATGCTGACGGCCAAGGCTATGCCCGACGACCAGCAACGCTGTCTGGAGGCGGGGGCAAACGATTATATGGCAAAGCCGATCGACGTCGACAAATTGCTGTCGCTGGTCCGGGTATGGATGCCGCGCTAGTGTCCGACGGTGTGATTCAGAACGGGGTCGAGGATATCGAGATCCAGCTGCTGCTGGAGGCGCTGTATCAGCGCTATCATTATGATTTCCGTCATTATTCGCGTGCCTCGATCAAGCGCCGCCTGCTCCAGGCGCGCAGCCAGATGGGCTTTGCCAGCTTTTCGGTGATGCAGGATCATCTGCTGCATGATCCCGCCACGCTGCCGCGCCTGCTCAACTATCTGACCGTGCAGGTCAGCGAGATGTTTCGCGACCCAAGCTATTTCCGTGCGCTGCGGGAAAAGGTGATCCCGCATCTGCGCACCTATCCCTCGCTCAAGGTCTGGGTCGCAGGGTGCAGCCATGGCGAGGAACTTTATTCCCTTTCCATCCTGTTTCGTGAGGAGGGGCTGGACCAGCGCACGCTTTTCTATGCGACGGATATCAATCCCGATGCGCTGCGGGCGGCGGAGGCCGGGGTCTACCCGCTCGATCAGATCCGCAAATTCACCGAAAACCACCAGAAGTCCGGCGCCCGATCGTCGCTATCCGACTATTATACCGCCGATTACGGCCGCGCCGTCTTCGACAAGAGCCTGCGATCGCGGGTGGTGTTTTCCGACCATAGTCTGGTGACGGACGCGGTCTTTGCCGAAATGCACCTGATTTCCTGCCGCAACGTGCTGATCTATTTCGACCGGGCGTTGCAGGACCGGGCGCTCGGCCTGTTCCGCGATTCCCTCGCGCGCAAGGGCTTTCTTGGCCTCGGCTCCAAGGAAAGCCTGCGCTTTTCCGCCCATGCGACCGCCTTCGCCGATTTCGTGCGCGAGGAAAAAATCTACCAGAGGCAGGACGCATGAGCAGGCCGCCCATCGAAGCCATCGCGATCGGCGCATCGGCGGGCGCAGTGCAGGCGTTGCTCCGCATCCTGCCCGCGCTGCCGGCCGACTTTCCGATCCCGCTGCTGATCGTCGTCCATGTGCCCCCCGACCGCAGCAATGCGCTGGTGGCTTTGTTTGCGACGAAATGCCCGATCGCGGTGCGGGAGGCGGACGACAAGGAGCCGATCCAGTCCGGCACCGTCTATTTTGCGCCGTCCGATTATCATCTGCTGGTGGAGGCGGACCGGTCGCTGTCGCTGTCGATGGACGAGCCGGTCAATCACAGCCGCCCGGCCATCGACGTGCTGCTGGAAAGCGCGGCCGATGCCTATGGTCCGGCGCTGGCGGGCATCGTCCTGACCGGCGCCAATCATGACGGTGCGGCAGGCCTGAAGGCCGTGGCCGATGCCGGCGGCATCGCCATCGTGCAGCATCCGGCCGACGCACAGGTGCCCACCATGCCGCAAGCGGCGCTCGCGGCCTGTCCCTCCGCGCGCGTGATGACCCTGGACGATCTTATTCCCTATCTTCTGACACTGGCGACGACATGACGAGCGAGACGGACCCCATCTACTGCCTGCTGGTCGACGACCTGGCGGAAAATCTGCTCGCGCTGGAAGCATTGCTCCGGCGCGACGGCCTCGTCTGTCTAAAGGCCCGATCGGGCGAAGAAGCGCTGGAACTGCTGCTGGTCCATGACGTCGCGCTGGCCCTGCTGGATGTGCAGATGCCCGGCATGGACGGTTTCGAACTGGCCGAATATATGCGCGGCAACGAACGCGCCCGCCATGTCCCGATCATCTTCGTAACCGCCGGCACCACCGACCTGCAACGCCGTTTTCGCGGCTACGAGGCCGGCGCGGTGGACTTCATCCAGAAGCCGATCGAGGCCGACATATTGCGGTCCAAGGCCGCCGTCTTCTTCGACCTGCATGAGCAGCGGCGGCAGATCGTGGCGCAGCGCGACGAAATGGCGAAACTGGCCGCCGCTTTGCAGTCGGCCGACCGGCGCAAGAATGAATTTCTTGCGATTCTCGGTCATGAATTGCGCAATCCGATCGCCGCGCTGGCTGCCGGCCTGCATCTGCTGGAACGGCGCGAAGGCACCGACGCCGTGCGCGAAATACGGGGCCGCATGGACCGCCATGTCCAGCATCTCTCCCGCCTGATCGAGGATATTCTGGACATTGCCCGCATCGACCAGGGCAAGATTTCGCTCAAGACGCAGCGTATTTCGCTTCAGGACACGCTCGGCTTCGCGGTGGAGACGTGCCAGCCTGCGATCGAGGCGGCGCAGCACCGGCTGGTGCTCGACATCACCGACGAGCCGGTCTGGCTCGACGCCGACTATGCCCGCATCGTCCAGATCGTTGCCAACCTGCTCAATAACGCGGCCAAATATACGCCCGCCGGAGGTGAGGTCCGCCTGACCGCGCGGGTGGTCGATGGCTGGGCGGAAATAGAGGTGGCCGACACCGGCATCGGTATCCCGGCCGACATGCAGGCGCGCATCTTCGACCTGTTCGCACAGGTCAAGAAGCCCAATGGCGACCCGCAGGACGGGCTGGGTATCGGCCTCGCGCTGGTGCGGCAACTGGTCGCGTTGCACGGCGGCGGCCTTTCGCTCAAGCAGAGCGTGCCCGGCGAAGGCAGCGTCTTCCAGGTCCGACTTCCCACGGTGGAGGCGCTGGTAGCCTGATCCCTTTTGGCCACAGTCTGCTGCTTCCCGCATCCAATGCGATGCTAATGACTTGCAACAGCCTGATGACTCCTTTAGCGGACCGGCGCATCCGCAAGGGGGAAAATAATGAAGAATCGCGTCGCCAACCTGTTCAGCACGACGATGCTCTCCGTCGCTGCCATTGCGCCGTCGGTGCATGCCGCCGAAGCGGACGACATCGTCGTGACCGCCGCCCGGTCGGTGCTGCCGGCCAATGCGCTACCGCTGACGATCGACGTGATCGACCAGGAAACGCTGAACCAGCAGGTCGCGATCGGCGGCTCGATCGTGGACGCGGTGTCGACGCTGACCCCTTCCTTCTCGCCCACGCGCCAGAAATTGTCCGGCGCTGGCGAAACCCTGCGCGGCCGATCGCCGCTCTATGCCATCAACGGCATCCCGCAGACCGCGCCATTGCGTGATGGCGCCCGCGACGGCTTCACCATCGACCCCTTCTTCGTGGATCGGGTCGAACTGATCTATGGCTCCAACGCCTTGCAGGGAATCGGCGGCACTGGCGGCATCGTCAATCAGGTGACGGCCGCACCGGCGAAGAGCGATGGCCTGTCTGGCCGCATGCTGGTGCAGGGCAATGCCGACACCGGCTTCCATGGCGACGGCATCGGCGGCAAGGTTGCGGGCCTGCTCGCCTGGCGCGGCGGCCGCTGGGACGCGATGGTGGGCGCGGCCTATGAGAAGCGCGGCACCTTCTACGACGGCCATGGGAATCGCGTCGGCACGGACCTGACCCAGGGTGAAACGCAGGACAGCCTTAGCTGGTCGCTGTTCGGCCGCTTCGGCTATGCGCTCAGCGACACCGCCCGCCTCGACCTCACCATGAGCCGCTTCCAGTTGAAGGGGGAGGGCGACTATATCGCCTCCAACGGCAATTATCTGATCGACCGGCCGACGACATCGGTGCGCGGCACCCCGCCCGGCGTACCCGCCACCAGCCGCACCGAAAGCGTGGCGCTCACCTTGACCGATACCGATCTGGCCGGCGGCAATTTGATCGCGCAAATCTTCTTCAACCGGTCGCGCGACACCTATGGCGGTGAAATCGCGCCGATCGCGACCTTCCAGGATATCGCGCTCGCGCCGATCGGCAGCCTGTTCGACCAGTCGCAGAACCGCAGCCGCAAATATGGTGGCAAGCTCAGCTATGAACGCACCATCCCCGGTTTCGAGGCGCTGACCGCGATCGTTGGCGTCGATGCGCTTTACGACCTCACCGAACAGCGGCTGATCGCTACGGCACGGAGCTGGGTGCCGCCGACCGACTATCGCAGCATCGCGCCCTTCGCGCAGGCCAACCTCGCCTTGTTCGACAAGAAGCTGCGCATCGCCGCCGGTGTGCGGCATGAAGATGTGAAAATCAGTATCGACGATTACGCCACGCTGGCCAGCTATGGCGGCTTTACGGTGTCCGGCGGCACCCCGCGGTTCAGTGACACGCTGATCAACGGCGGCGTGATCCTGGAGCCATGGGCCGGCATCCGCGCCTATGCCAGCTACGCCGAAGGGTATACCGTGCCGGACGTCGGCCGCATCGCCCGCGCGGTGGGGCAACCCAATGTCGACATCGACGATTATGTGGACATCGAACCGATTGTATCCAACAACCGCGAAATCGGCGTGGAAGTGAAGCGCGGACCACTCGACGCCAGCGCCGCCTATTTCTGGTCGACCAGCAAGAATGGATCGCTACTGGTCCAGACTGCGATCGGCGCGCCGTTCGAAATCCAGCGCCAGCGCGTGGAAATCCAGGGCCTCGAACTCAACCTGAGCGTCAAGACGCCGCTGCCGGGCCTAACCCTGTCGACCGGCTATGCCCATCTGATCGGTCGCACCGACGGCAATGCGACGGACGGCATGGACAAGGTGGATCGCGACCTTGATGGCGCGAACATTTCGCCTGATCGCCTGAACGTCGCGGCCAGCTATGTGAACGGCCCGCTGTCCGCGCGCATCCAGACTCAATTCTTCCTCGCCCGCCAGTTCGAGCGCGCGCCGGGCAATTACAATCCGCTCTATCGGTTCGACGGCTATGACGTGACCGACCTGTCGCTGCGCTACCAGACCGGTTTCGGCGCGCTGACGCTGGCGGCGCAGAATATCTTCGATACCTTCTATATCGACTATTACAGCCAGACCGTCCGCCCGAACGACAACGCCCATTATTTCGCCGGGCGCGGTCGCAACTTTACCTTGTCCTGGGACTATCGTTTCTAGCCTTAGCGAAGACAATAAGCTGCCGGGGCTGAAGGCGGGGCCGACAGCGGGCGAGGGTCTTCAGCCCATCCTCTAGAGCGCGCTGCGTTAAATCCGATGCAGGTCGCGCGCTCCAGTTTTTTGTTTTCGCACCGTTTTAAGCGAAAACCGGTTCCCACTTTTCCGCACGATGCTCTGGCGTCCCGCCATAATCCTTCCCGGTCAGTATCGGCAATCGGGCCGAACTGACCGGGGCTATATTATCGCGCGCTCTTACTTCCGCTGCGCCGCCGTGGTGTCGCGGGTCGCGCGGAATTCGCTGTCCGTCGACCAGTTGGGCCAGTCATGGCTGTCCGCCACGCGCCGTCCCACATTATAGAGCAGGGTCAGGTCGCCGACCCAACTGCTCGTATCCCAGTTGGCGTCATATTCATCCGCCGGCTGGTGATAGCGATCCTTGGTATAGGCGTCCTGCAACGCCTTGCCCCGTTCGGCCCCGCCATTGACCAGTTCACGCCCCGGATTGAAGGAAATGGCCGGCACGCCGCGCTTGGCCATCGGGAAATGGTCGGAGCGGTAGAAGCTGCCCGCTTCCGGTCGCGCATCCGGCGTGTAATGGCGGCCCAGTTTCTCGCCTTCCTGCGTCAGCATGGTCAGCAGGTCCAGCTTCGCCGCGCCCGAAATGCTGAAATTGCTCGTCTTTTCCATGCCGAACGGCCCGTCCATATTGACGACACCGGCCGTGGTCGCCAGCGGCCGCAGCGGATTGTCGGCATAATATTCAGACCCCAGCAAGCCCTTCTCCTCGGCCGTCACCGCCAGGAACAGCACGGTCCGCTCGGGCTTCGGCCCCTTGGCATAGGCGCGCGCCAGTTCCAGCAGCGCGGCCGTGCCCGACGCATTGTCCTTTGCGCCGTTATAGATGGTGTCGCCCTTCGCATCGGGTGCGCCGATGCCAAGATGGTCCCAATGCGCCGAATAGATCACCGTCTCGTCGGGATATGTGCTGCCCTGCACCAGCCCCGCGACATTGTGCGATGTGATGATCTCCGACTTCACCGCATAGTCGGCGCTCATCGTGGCTTTGAGCGGGATGGGCTTGAAATCCTTCTTGCGCGCCGCTGCCTTCGCCGCCTCGAAATCGACGCCGGACGCGGCCAGCAGCTTCGCCGCCAGATCCTTCTGCACCCATCCTTCCATCTGGCTATGGGCGGCCTTGGGATCGGCGCGGACGATGTCGAACATGGTGTTGGTATTGCTGTTCTTGACCGTGGCCCAGCCATAGGAGGCCGGCTCGCTTTCATGCACCACCAGCACGCCGGCCGCGCCCTGTCGCGCCGCTTCCTCATATTTGTAGGTCCAACGGCCATAATAGGTCATCAGTTTGCCGCCGAAATCGCCTTCGCCGCCCTCGAAATCGGGGTCGTTGACCAGCACGACCATGATCTTGCCCTTCAGGTCCACGCCCTTGAAATCGTCCCAGCCGCGTTCCGGCGCCTTCACGCCATAGCCGACGAAGACGAGAGGCAAGTCGGTGAACTTGACCGAAGACTGGCCGGTTTCCGCCGCGCGCACCGCGATCTCGCCGCCTTGCGTCAGCGGTTGGGCGCTGCCGCCGATCGCCATCGACAGGGTCGGCGTGCCGGTGATGTTCGACATCCGCAGCGGCACGTCCTGGAACCAGCTACCCTTGGGGCCGGCCGGCTTCAGCCCCGCCGCCTCCATCTGCGCGGCAATATAGTCGATCGTCTTCACCTCGGCGCGGGTCGCCGGGCCGCGGCCCTCAAATGCGTCGCTCGCCAGCGTCTTGATGTCTGTGCTGACACGGGTGACGTCGAAGCTGGGTGGCGCCGCCAGTGCGATGGCCGATGTCGACAGCAAACCGGCCAGCATCAGCGGGCGAACGAACGATAAAGAGGGTAACATATTCAACTCCTTGGCGCAGGGCTGCGCGGTGAGTCGGAATCATGCCGATCGGACGGCGGATGTCGACATGGTTTCTACCGATATGCAACGAAACAAAGTACGCTAGCACATCTTATGGAAAGCCTGTAGTGCATGGCGATGGCAGGAGAGGTTGAAGCGATGGATATGACCCGGCGCGAATATCATACGCGCGATGGCCTGACGCTGGTGGCCGATGTCGGCGGTCCGGTGGATGCCGCCACGATCATGCTGCTGCATGGCGGCGGGCAGACGCGCCACAGTTGGTCGGGGGCGATGCGTCGCATGATGGGAGAGGGCTATCATGTCATCAATTTCGATGCGCGCGGTCATGGCGACAGCGATTGGGCGGACAGCGGCGACTATTCGCTCAAGGCTCGCGGGGCGGATTTGCAGACGGTCATCGGCGATCGCCGGCCGGTCGCGCTGGTGGGCGCATCGATGGGCGGCATGACCAGCTTCTATGCGGCCGGCATGGGGCAGGCGCCACAGGCGACCGCACTGATATTGGTGGACATCGTCCTGCGCCCGGCGGCGGCGGGTGTTCAGAAAATCCAGGCCTTCATGATGGCCCATGATCGCGGCTTCGCCGATATCGAGGAAGCACTGGCCGCCGTGGTCGGCTATAATCCGGAGCGCAAGGGGCGGCGTGATCCGTCCGGTCTGATGAAAAATCTGCGCCTGCGTGCCGATGGCCGGCTCTACTGGCATTGGGACCCGCGCATGATGGCGGCCCGCCCCAGCGCCGAACCGCCTGCCTGGACGGAGGATCTGCTGGCCGCCAGCAGCCATATCCATATTCCCACATTGCTGGTGCGCGGTGGCAAGAGCGATATCGTGGATGATGAAGGGGTTGCGGAACTGGTCCGGCTGGTCCCGCAGACAGAAGTCCATTGCGTGCCCGAAGCTGGCCATATGGTCGCAGGCGACCGCAACGATGCCTTCAATGACGGCGTGCTCGACTTCCTGCATCGCATCCGTTTCGGGCAGGCATAAAAACCCGAACAGCATTGATAACGCACATATAATATACCAGCATAATAGAATAGCGATATGGGATAATGGGATGGCGGTGAAGACAGGCCTGGTGGCGACCTTGCCGGTGGTTCTATGATGTTGGCAATGGCGCCCGCCCTTGCCCAGACGGGCACCGGCGATGTGGCGCAGGAAGGCAGCATCGGCGACATCGTCGTCACCGCACAACGTCGGTCGGAATCTCTCCAGAAAATGCCGATCGCGGTGGCGGCGATCACTGGCGACGGGTTGGTGAAGGCGGGGTTCGAGGGAACGACGCAGCTTGCCGATGTCACCCCGGCCGGTCGCTGGGTGGCGAACGCAGCACCATAGCCCCCTATCTGCGCGGCGTAGGGTCCAAGAACTCGGCGCCCGGCGATGAAACCGGTGTCGCCACCTATGTTGATGGCGTCTATATCGCGACGCTCTCCGGCATGAATCTGATCTTCAACGATATCGAGCGTATCGAGGTGCTGAAGGGACCGCAGGGCACATTGTTCGGCCGCAACGCCACGGGTGGCCTGATCCAGATCATCACCAGGAAGCCGTCCCATATCACCATCGTCGATGGCGAGGTCGGCTATGCCAATTACGATGCCTATTCCGCCAAGGCCTATGGCACGACGGGCCTCTTCTATTTCCTTTCCAAGGCCGCGTTCGAACCGCTGGCCGTGCGCAGCACCACCGCCGCGCTCAACGGCGCCATCCATGATGAGGCGATAATGCGTTCCATGCGCCGCCCTGCACCTATGCCGTGACGCTGGGCTTCAGACTGGGCGAACGGTAGGGCTTGCGTCTTTAGTGACCTTCATGTGTCGATGAAGGTGACCACCTGCTCCAGCGGCACGCGCGACACCGGAAAGCTGTTCACCGGCGCATCCGGGTCGCGATAGCCCACGGACAGGCCACAGAAGAGGATATGATCGTCCGGTATGGCGACATGGGCGCGGATCTGCTGCTGATAGACGGCCCATGCCTCCTGCGCGCAACTGTCCAGCCCTTCCTCGCGCAGCAACAACATCAGGCTTTGCAGCCACATGCCGACATCGGCCCATTGCGGCAGCCCCATATAGCGCGGCATATGCACCAGCATCAGTAACGGCGCGCCGAATGCACGATAATTGCGCCCGAACTGGGCCAGCCGCCCGGCCTTGTCCTCTCGCGCGACCTTCAGCGCCGCATACATGCTCTCGCCCACCTCATGCCGGCTGGCGACATAGCGGCCCGCCAGCGCTTCGGGGTAGATGATATAATCGCCATTATGCGCGGCGCGTCCCTGCGGCAGCATAGTGGCCAGATCGTCGCACAGCCGGGCCAGCGTATCGCCGCCCACGACATGCACGTTCCAGGGTTGCAGGTTCCCGCCCGATGGCGACCGCTGCGCCTTGTCCAGCACCCGTTCCAGCACCGCCCGATCGACCGGATCGGGCAGGAACTGGCGGATCGACCGCCGCGTAGTCACGGCCTCTGTCACATTCACGGCTTCATCCCCTCCATCGGCCGGAATATCGTCATGTCCGCCTCGACCATGAAGACGCGCACCGAGTCCGGCAGCAGAAATTCTGTCTCATCGGCGATCCGCTGTCGATGCACGTCCGGGTCCGCCATTTCCCGCATCGTCGCCTCCGCCGTGGCTTTGTCCTCATAGAAGACCTCGGAAATCACGTCATATGCGCCGGGATTGTCCGGGTCGGGATGGATGACGAAATTGCGCCGGTGGATCGCCGCGCCATGGGCCAGCAGACGGTTCATCAGATGCACATGATGGTTGGAATAATAATCGCGAAACGCCGCAAAACTGATGTCCGGGCGCTTTTTCGCCAGCAGGATCACCTTGAACATCAGAGCGACCGGGCGACGATCACGCGCATGATCTCCGCCGTGCCGGCAAAGATGCGATGCAGGCGCGCGGCGGTGAACAGGCGCGACACCGGATATTCGTCCATATATCCCGCGCCGCCGTGCAACTGGACGCATGTGTCCATGATCCGCCCTTCCATTTCGGGCAGCCACATCTTCGCCATCGCGCATTTCAGCGTATCAAGCCGGCCCTGCGCCCGATAGTCGCGGATGACATCGTCCAGGAAGGCGCGGCCGACCGCCAGTTCCGTCTTCATTTCCGCCAGCTTGAACTGCGTATTCTGGAAATCGAAGATGGTCTGGCCGAACGCCTTGCGGTTCTTCACGAAGTCGATCGTCTCCTCCAGTGCCCGCTGCGACGCGGCATGGGCGATCAACGGCCAGGTGATCCGGTCCATGTTCACGCCGCCCAGGCACAGCGCCATGCCGCGCCCTTCCTCGCCCAGCAAATTGCTCACCGGCACGCGCACTTCGTCAAAGCTGATCTCGCCGGTGTTGGAGGCATTGACGCCCATCTTCTTGAGTGCATGGCCGCGCTTGAAGCCGGGGCGATCGGCCTCGACGATGATCATCGACAGGCCCTTGGACCCAGGCGTGTCGCTGGTCCGGGCGACCACCATGAAGGCATCGGCGATCGACGCCTGCGAGATATAGGTCTTGGCGCCGGTGATGACATATTCATCCCCCTCGCGCCGCGTGGTGGTGCGGATCGAGGATACGTCGCTGCCGCTGTCCGGCTCCGTGATGGCCAGGCCGAACAGCATTTCGCCGCGCACCATGGCCGGCAGATATTTTTGCCGCTGCTCTTCATTGGCGGAGCGGTAGAGGATTTCGCAGGTACCATCGGCGATCAGCGACGGCGCCATCGCCGCGCCGGCCACGCTATAACCGATCTCCTCCGCGATCACGAGCCGATGCAGGAAATCGCCGCCCGGCCCGCCATAGGCTTCGGGAACATCCACGCCCAGCAGGCCCGCCTCGGCTGCCTTGGTCCAGAAGCTGCGCGGGATCGCATGATCCTCGACCCACTGGTCGACATGCGGCTCGATTTCCGTCGCGATGAAATGACGCACCGTTTCCCGGAAAATCTGATGTTCGGGCGTCCAGAGCGACTCCGTTGACTGATAGGCCATATATCCTCCCGATGATTCCATGTTATTCGCTAGCATATATTACACCAGCATGTTAAATTGCGGTCAAGTCGGGAGAGAGAAATGCTGACAATATATGGAACCAAGCCTAGCCGCGTCGCGCGGTGCCTCTGGGCGCTGGAGGAACTGGGCCTGCCCTATCGCCAATTGCCGGTGCCTGACAGCAAGGCTGCGCATTTCCTTACGCTCAACCCGATGGGCAAAGTGCCGGTGCTGGTCGATGGCGATTTCATCCTGACGGAATCGGTGGCGATCACCGCCTATCTCGCGACGCTGACGCCCAACGCACTGGTGCCGACCCATGCCCGCAAACGCGCGCGGATGGACCAATGGACCAGTTGGGCGATCACGGAGGTCGAGTTTCACTTCGGCATCATGGTCCGGGAAATCCGCCGCGCGGCCCAAGCGGGGGAGGCGCCCGACGGCGCGGTCGTCGGCGCTTGTCTGGCAGGCGTGACCGACACGCTGGGCGCATTGGAGCAGCATCTGGCGGCAGGCCATGCCTATGTCGCGGGCGATGCCTTCACCCTGGGCGACATCAACACCGCCTTCCCGATCGCTGGCATCGCACCGCGCATCGACATGGGGCGCTTCCCCGCCATTGCCGACTGGCTGGCGCGCTGCACGGCGCGGCCGGCCTGGCAGCGGGTGCAGGCGATCGACGAGAGCGCCCTGCTGACCGCCTGAAGCCTCAGCCGCAGCGTCGCCGCACATGGCGTGCGGCGACCATGAACAGCAGGCCCGACAACAGGGTGAAGCCGGTCGCCACGGTCAGCGCCCAGCGCAGGCTTTCCGCACCATAGGCGGGCATGAGCCGATCGCTCAGCATGCCGACGAACAGCGGGATCAGACCCTGGCCGATCAGCGCGTTCAGGACATTGGAACAGGCCCCGGCCATGCCGCGCTGGCGGGCGGAACAGACGCTTTGCATCGTCGCCTGAAAGGCCGGGGCATAGATCACCGCCAGTCCCATGGCGAGAAAGCAGGCGCCCAGCGCCACCCCGGTCGATCCGCTCCACAACATGGTCAGCAACACCGGCACCAGAGCCATATTGGCGACGATGCAGATCCAAACCGGCGCCGCCAGATGGCGCGCGGCCAACCGGTTGCCCAGCCAGCCGCCGGCCAGCATGCCCGCAATCAGGCCGAAACTTGCCGCCGGCCCGAACAGGAAACCGACCTGCTGCTGCGCCATGCCATGCAGGCGGATGAAATATTGCGGCAGCCAGATCAGCATGCCCAGGCTGCTGAATACGCCGAAACTGGCCGCGGCGCACAGCCAGACATAGGCCCGGTTGCTCCATAATTGCCACAGCGTCTGGCCAAGCGGGGCGGGTTCTTCCCCATCGCCATCATATTGCCCACGCGGCGCGTCCGGCATGCAAAAGAAAATCAACGCGGCCAGGATCATGCCGGGCACCGACGCCACCCAGAAGGCGGCGCGCCAGCCATGATGGGTGGCGATCCAGCTCGCCGTGACGAAGCTCGCCAGCATGCCGATATTGCCGCCCACCTGAAACAGAGCGAGCGCCAGCGCCCGGCGCTGTGGTGGAAAATGATCGCTCAGCAAAGACATGCCCGCCGGATTGGCACCCCCTTCGCCAATGCCCACGCCCGCCCGCGCGATCGCGAGCAGCGTGAAACTCTTGGCAAAACCGCACAGCGCCGTCATCACGCTCCACAGGGCGATGACGAAGGCGATCAGCCCGCGCCGCCCGCGACTGTCCGCCAGCCGCCCGAAGACAAGGCTGGCGACGGCATAGACCAGTATGAAGGCCGGCCCGGTCAGCAGCGCATATTGCGTATCGCTCAGCGCAAATTCCAGCCGCAACGGCTGGGACAGGACGACCACCAGCAGCCGGTCATAATAGTTCATCAGGTTCATCGCCGCGAGCAGCGCCAGCGCCACCCAGGCGCCGCCGCGACGCATCACTTGATCTCCGCCGTGCAGCGATCCAATACCATGAGATCGTCGCGATCGGGCACGACTGCGCGGAAATGCACCGTGCCCGGCCCGCTGCCCCAAAATTCGAAGCGGATGCGGTCGCCCGGCAGCACCGGCCGGCTGAACCGCACCGCCATCGCCCCCAGCCGCGCCGGGTCCATGTCGCAAAATTGCCTGAGCAGCGCATAGCCGGCCATGCCCTTGGTCGACAGGCCATGCAGGATCGGCCGGGGGAAGCCTGCGATCTTCGCCACGTCCGGGTCGATATGCAGCGGGTTGAGATCGCCCGACAGGCGATAGATGAGCGGCTGGATTTCGGTCGCCTGTACCTCCACCGTGTTGTCCGGCGCACTGTCCGGCAATTTCGCGAGGTCGGCGGGCACCTCGCCCCAGTCGCCGCAACCGCCATCGCCCCGCAGCATCAGCGTATTGGTGACGGTCGCGATCGCCTGTCCGCTCTGCGCATCCGTCACCTGCTTGCGTTGGTGCAGCATCGCCCCGCGATCACCCATGTCGCGGACGCCCATGATATGATGGCTGGCCCTGATCCGGCCTTCCGGCGGCAGCGGCGCGTGCATCTCCAGTCGCTGTTCGGCGTGGAGCAGCTTTTTCCAGTCGATGCCATATTCGGGGTCGCGCGCCCACATGCCCGGATGACCCAGAACATTGGCATAAGTGGGCGATGCCTTCAGCCGCTCCTCGAACAGATAGTCGATATGGCCGGCGTCCAGTGGCTCCGATCCGAAACCGACGCCTAGCGCATAGAGGATCGTATCCCGACTGGTGTAGCTTTGTTCGGTATCGGGAAAGTGACGATTGACGACTGTATCGAGGTTCATGGACTATTCCTTCAATAGCTTTTCGGCAGGCCAAGAATCTTCTCGCCGATGAAGCTCATGATCATCTGTTCCGTCACGGGCGCGATGCGCAGCAATATGCTTTCGCGGAACAGGCGTTCGACCTGATATTCCCTGGAATAGCCCATGCCGCCGTGGAACATCACAGCGCGCGTGCAGGCGTCGAAACCGGCGCGCGCGGCCAGGAACTTGGCGCTGTTCGCCTCCGCGCCGCAACTTTTGCCCGCATCATAGAGCCAAGCCGCCCGCATCACCATCCAGAAGGCGGATTCCAGCGCCATCCAGCTTTCGGCCAGCGGATGCTGGATACCCTGATTCATGCCGATCGGCCGGCCGAACACATGGCGATCCTGCGCATATTGCGCGATCCGCTTGAGCGCACCCTGACCATTGCCGATCGCTTCGGCCGCGACCAATATCCGTTCGGGGTTGAGCGAATGCAGGATATAATGGAAGCCCTTGCCCTCCTCGCCGATCAGATCCTCGTCCGGTACGAAATAATCGTCGATGAAGGTCGTGTTGGAATCGACGGCGTTGCGACCCATTTTCGGTATACGCCGCACTTCGATCTTGCTGTGGTCTAGGTCGGTGTAAAAGAAGCTCATGCCGTCGGTCGGGCGTTTGCACTGATCCTTGGGCGTCGTACGCGCCAGAATCACGATCTTGTTGGCAACCTGCCCCGATGACGTCCAGATCTTGCGGCCCGTAATCCGGTATCCGCCGGGCACCTTGGTCGCGAAGGTCTTGATGCTGGTCGTATCCAGCCCCGCGTCCGGTTCGGTCACGCCGAAACAGGCCTTGTCCGTGCCTGCGATCAGGGGTTTGAGCATCCGCTCCTTCTGCTCGGCCGTGCCGAACACGACCACGGCATGCGGCCCGAACAGGTTGAGGTGGATTGTCGACGCCGCCGAATAGCCGCCTGATCCCTGGCAGATGCGGTTCATCATGATCGCCGCTTCGGTGACGCCCAGGCCCGATCCGCCCAGTTCCTCCGGCATGGTGATGCCCAGATAGCCACCCTTGGCCAGTGCGGCATGGAACTCATGCGGAAAATCGCCGCTCTGGTCGAGTTTCGACCAATATTCGTCGCCAAACTGGTCGACGATACGGCCCACGCCCTCGCGGACCGAGTGCTGGGTTTCATTCAGTTCGATTTCCATGACTGGTCCCCTTTCAGGCGAAGATCTTGCGGCTGATGATTTCGCGCATCACTTCGGACGATCCGCCTGCAATCTTGCGGATACGACTGTCGATGAAGGCATGGGCGATGGGATATTCCAGCATGTAGCCGGCGCCGCCGTAGAATTGCAGGCATTCGTCGGCGATCCGCC
The DNA here is from genome assembly GCF_001421665.1 of Sphingobium sp. Leaf26. Taxonomy (GTDB): domain Bacteria; phylum Pseudomonadota; class Alphaproteobacteria; order Sphingomonadales; family Sphingomonadaceae; genus Sphingobium. The sequence goes on along the minus strand of NZ_LMKV01000031.1, from coordinate 79,094 downwards.
ATTGCAGTTCGCCCGCCAGCATCTTGGCCATGGCCGCCGTCTCATTATCGAGCGCCCTATCCACCGCCAGTTCGACGCAGCGATCGACGAACACTTGCATCGCCTGCGTCTGCGCCACCATTTCCGCAATCTTGAAGCGGGTATTCTGGAAATCCGACACCGGCTTGCCGAAGATCATCCGATCCTTGGTATAGGCGATGGTCGTGTCCAGCATCCCCTTGCACATGCCGATCGCGTGGACCGCGATCGACAGCCGTTCCTCGGCCAGATTATGCACGGCGATGCCCATGCCCTGACCCTCCGCGCCGATACGGTTGGTCACCGGCACGCGCACGTCGGAGAAAAAAAGTTCGGACGTATCCTGCGCCAGAAGCCCGAATTTCTCCAGATTGCGCCCGCGTGAAAAGCCCGGCCGGTCCGTCTCCACGACGATGAAGCTCATGCCCCGCGCGCCGGCGGCCGGATCGGTCTTGCAGGCAAGGATCACGATGCTGGCCAGTTGGCCATTGGAAATATAGGTCTTTTGGCCGTTGATGACATAATCGTCGCCATCGCGCACCGCGCTGGTCTTGATCGCTTTCAGGTCGCTGCCAGCCCCCGGTTCGCTCAGGCCCAGCGCCGCGATCGTCTCGCCCGACGCCATGCCGGGAATCCAGCGCGCCTTCTGCTCATCGCTCGCGAAATTCAGGATATAGTTGGCCGCCATGTCGCTATGCACGGCAAAGCCCGGCCCGGTCGCCCCGGCATAGCCCAGTTCCTCGGTGAAGACGGCGTTGTATTTATAGTCCGCACCCGCCCCGCCAAATTCTTCCGGCGCGTTGGAACAGAGGAAGCCGGCGGCGCCCGCCTTGCGCCAGACCTCGCGCGACACCACGCCATCTTCTTCCCACTGGCGGTGATAGGGGGTGATTTCGTTCTCGATGAAGCGGCGTACCGCGTCGCGGTACATTTCATGCTCTTCGCCATAGATGGGGCGGGGTAGGGTCTTCACGTTGCGTCTCTCCGTGTCGGAATTGGGAATGTCAGGCGATGCCGCGCCCGGTCAGGCCGCCATGATTGCCCTGCGCTTCGAAACCGTAGGGGGCGTATCGGCCGTTCAGGAACACCTCGAACTGCGATCGGCCATGGCGCACCCGGCCATCCGGCGCGGTCAGCGTGACGCGCGCATAATGTTCGACGCCATAGACGGTCTTCGTCTCGCCATTGCCGGGGAAGCGGTGGTCGCAGGGTTGGTGCGAGAAATCATATTCGTCCCATTCCATCGCGGGACTGCGGCCATGCCAGGTGTGGATCGTGCCGCCATCATGCCAGGCACCGACATGATAGCCGATCTGCCCCAGCACATGGGGCGGATGCGGACAATCGAACGCGACCGTCCAGCGCTCGCCCATTGCATCGGTCAGCGTCACCACGCCGTCGGTCACAGACCGTGTGCCGGGCCGCCAGTTGAGTTGATGGTCATAATCGACCAGCCCCAGCTTGCCGCCGTCCCAGCCATAGTCGATCGACCCTTCGAACGGGACGCCGAAGGCATCGTTCAGCACCTGCCGCTGCCCGTCCGGCCCTTCGTGGAAATGGAAATAGGCGGAGATATCCTCTGCCTCGATGAAAGCCGAAAAGCGCAGCGCGCGCGGCACCGCCACCGGCTCGGCGGGCGGCAGCCATTGCGGCGCGGCGCCCAGCGGCGGGCGGCTTTCATAAATGCCCCAGGACCGGTCGCGCGATCCGCCCCATGGCGCCTCTTGCGGCATGTCGAACCGCTGGCCCGCCACTTCCATCCAGCCGGTACAGCGCCCGACCTGATGATAGCGGCTCTGGTCGGTGGTGAATCGCCCGGCCTTCACCGCGCGGTGGTGCATGGCGAGGTGACAGGGCGACAGGCCCTGCCACATGATGTCGAACGCGATCTCCGACTCGTTCGGTTCGCAGATCAGGCGAATGGCCTTCAGCGGCTCGACAAATTCGTAGCGCAGCGGCCCGATCATCACCGAAAAATCGTCGCGCCATACCCGGCTGAGGCGCAGCGCCCGCTGCACCCCGCGCAGGTTGCTGTTCACATAGCCGCCGATGATATTGCTGTTGGCCGCGACCCGCATGCCGGTCCACACCGATGCACCGCTCTCCACATCATAGGCCAGGAAATAATAGCCATCGTCCCAGGCCGGATCGCTGTTGGGCACATAGGACATGGGATAGGGCGTCGCGTGGAACGGATATTCGTCCCCCGGCGTCAGCGCCATCTTCTCGAACAGTTCCTCGGCCATCCTGCTCCCTTTCCTGACAGCCCGTGTCGGCTGATCGGGGTGCTGCCCGTTGACAGTCCCCTTGCGCTCAAATAAGCGATGAAGCATATAGTTTGCAACATCACAATTAGGATGCGTCCTAATTTAGGAAGAAAGAAGGAGGGGCCGATGGGCATCTGTGAAGGACGGGTCGCAATCGTGACGGGCGCGGGGCGCGGCGTGGGGCGTGCCTATGCGCTCAAGCTGGCGCAGGAAGGCGCGAAGGTCGTCGTCAACGATCTGGGCAGTAGCGCGGCGGGTGACGGCGCGGACCTCTCGCCCGCGCAACAGGTGGTGGAGGAAATCCGCAAGGCCGGCGGCGAGGCGATCGTGAACGGCGCCGACATTTCCGACTGGGCGCAGGCGCAGGCGATGGTGCAACAGGCGATCGACACCTTCGGCGGGCTCGACATTTTGGTCAACAATGCCGGCATCCTGCGTGATCGCATGATGGTCAACATGTCGGAAGACGACTGGGATCTGGTCATCAGGGTGCATCTGAAGGGCACTTTCGCCCCCTGCCACCACGCCGCCAACTACTGGCGTCTGGAAAGCAAGGCCGGCCGCCAGCGCGACGCGCGGATCATCAACACCAGTTCCGGCTCCGGCCTGTTCGGCAATATCGGCCAGGCCAATTATGGCGCGGCCAAGGCCGGCATCGCCTCCTTCACGCTCATCACCGCGCGCGAATTGTCGCGTATCGGCGTCACCGTGAACGCGCTCGCCCCCCGTGCCCAGACCCGCATGACCGAAGGACTGCGCGAAGTATCCGGCGAAATGCTGGAGCGGCGCGACCCTGAATGGATCGCCGCACTGGTCGCCTTCCTCGCCAGCCCGGCGGCGTCCGACATTACAGGCCGCATCTTCGCCGAAGCCTGGGGCTTTGGCTATACCGTCGGCGACGGCTGGAAGCATGGTCCCCGCGCCGCTGCCTCGCGCGATGCGAAGGAGGTGGAAGGGCCACTGCGCCACGCGCTCGCCGCTGCCGGCTATAATGCCGGGATCGAGCGCGACACCTTCGTCAATCCCTGATCGGGAGGCATATCATGAAGATTATCCGCGCCCATGATTTCGGCGGGCCAGACCGGCTGGTGATTGATGAAATCGATATGCCGGTTCCGGGGCAGGGTCAATTGCGCCTGCGTGTGCAAGGCGTCGGCGTGAACCCGGTCGACTGGAAACTATTGAGCGGCAAGGCCCCGGTGCTGCCGCCGCTGCCGCTTGTTCCAGGGGGGGACGTGGCGGGGATCGTGGACGCGGTGGGGGATGGGGTCGAAGGCTGGACCGTGGGTGATCCGGTCTTCGCCCATCCGGGGCTGACGGGTGGTTATGCCGAATCGATCCTGGTCGATGCGGCGGCCTGCGCCGTCAGCCCCAAAGGATTGAGCGCTCCGCAGGCGGCGGGCCTGCCGCTGGTGGCGCTCACCGCCTGGCAGGGGCTGGCGGCGGACGGGCGCGACCTTGATGGCCTGCATGTGCTGGTCCATAATGCGGCCGGCGGCGTCGGCATGGCGGCGGTGCAGATCGTCAAGGCGCGCGGCGGCCGCGTCACCGGCACGGCCTCGGCCGCCAATGGCGATTATGTCCGCGTGCTCGGCGCAGACGCCGTGGTCGATTTCCGCACCGATCCCCCCGACGGACGGGCGCAGGATGTCGACATACTGCTCGATCTGGTCGGCAATTCGCAGGAAAGCGGCCTCTGGTCGCTCGTCAGGCCCGGCGGATCGGTCATCCGCATCGCCGGCGGCCCCAAAGCGCCCGATGTCGAGGAAGTGGACGATGTGCGCGCCTACAAGGTGCGCGTCCGTCCCAATGGCGCGCAATTGCGGGAGATCGCAACGCTGGCCGATCGCGGCGTCCTAAAAGTGGAAATCGCCCGGACCTTCCCCTTCACCCAGGCCGCCGACGCCCTGCGCGCCAGCATGGATGGCCATGTCCGTGGCAAGATCGTGCTGGCGGTCGATTAAATCGGCAAGCCCGCCCGAAAGCTGTTGCGGAAAAGGTTCGCATGCGTATCATGCGTGGGCGAATTGGTCGGATTCGACCACATAAGGAGAGAGACATGGCCCTGTATGATCCAGTCCGCGAGGAATTGGTGAAGGCAGATCCTGAAAAGGGTAGTTTTCGCGTCCACCGCAACGCCTATCGCAGCGCGGAGGTTTTCGAGCAGGAAAAGCAGCAGATTTTCGCCAAATGCTGGCTCTATATCGGCCATGATACGGAACTGAAGAAGAAGGGCGACTTCCACGCACGCCGGGTCGGCGGTCGCGACCTCATCTTCATCCGCGACAAGAAGGGGGAGGTGCGGGCGCATTACAACACATGCACCCACCGCGCCGCGAAGGTCTGCCGCGAACGCACCGGCAATGCCCGCAACTTCACCTGCCCCTATCATGGCTGGGTCTTCAGTTCCGAAGGCAATCTCGTCTCGCAGAACGCCCAGACCGGCTATGCCGAAGGGATCAACGCGGACAAGCATCTCGACCTGCGCTCGGTCGACCGGCTGGAGCAATATCGCGGCTTCTGGTTCGTGAACTACAATCCGAAGGCGATCAGCCTCTACGACTATCTGGATGGCGCCCGCGACCAGATCGACGCGCTGATGGACCAGACCGAAGGGCAGCAGATCATCCTGTCGGGCGAACATACCTATTCGATCCGTGCCAATTACAAGCTGCTGTGCGAGAATAGCTATGACGGCTATCATCTCTTCCCGGTCCACGCTTCCTATTTCGATTATCTGCGAGACCAGATGGTCGGTACGCCGGGCGAAGGGCTGATCGACAAGACGCTGGCGACCTACAATAGCGCCGGTTGCGCCCGTTCGCTGGGCAATGGCCATGCGGTGCTGGACAGCTTCGTGCCGACCGGCCGGCCGGTGGCGCAATGGCTGCCGTCCATGGGTGCGGACACGAAGGACGAGATCGAGGCGCGCTACGCCAATCTGGTCAGCCGCATGGGGGAGGAGCGGGCGAAATATATCGCCGAATGCCAGAAGAATCTGGTGATCTTCCCCAACCTCGTCATCAATGACATCCTGTCCGTCACGGTCCGCATCATCGAACCGGAATCGGAAAACAAGATCCGCGTCACCGCCTGGGCGATGGGACCGGACGACGAAAGCGAGCAGTTGCGCGCGCTGCGGCTCGACAATTTCGTCTCCTTCCTAGGCCCGGCCGGCTTCGGCTCCCCCGACGATATCGAGATGCTGGAAATCTGCCAGGACGCGGCGGACCATACGCCGATCGAATGGAGCGAAATCTCCAAGGGCTTCGGCAAGGCGGAAGATCCGCTCTACGCCGAAGGTGCGCCGGACGATGAGATCCAGATGCAGGCCTATTGGACCATGTGGGACCGGGTGATGCGCGGCATCGACACGCTGGAAACCCGATAAGCCAGACCGAACAATCAGGACGGGCAGAGAAAAATGACAATGAATCGCGCCGGGGTAGAGGATTTTCTGTTTTACGAGGCGGAGTTGCTCGACGCCTGGGAAACCGAGCAATGGGCAACCCTATATACCGAAGATGCGCTGTATGAAGTGACTTCACCGGCCTGCGAAGACCCGGCCGGGGCAGATGCGCGCAACACCTTGTTCCTCATTTCCGACCGGATCGACCGTATACGCGGCCGCGCCACGCGCCTTACCAAGAAGACGGCGCATGCCGAATATCCCCGGTCCAAGACGCGGCACATGATCACCAATGTCCGCGTGACGGGCGGGGAGGGCGACGAGACGAAGGCGCGCGCCAACTTCGCGGTGTTCCGCACGAAGGAGGATACCAGCACCATCTATATGGGTGAGGCCTTGTTCACGCTGGTCGAAACGGCCAACGGCGTGCGCATCCGCCACAAGCGCTGCACGCTCGATCTCAACAGCCTCTATAATCAGGGGCGGCTCACCATCATCCTGTGACGGATAGGAACAGTAAAATGGGTGTCGACTTTCGTTACCGCCGACTTGGCTATCTCGCACTCAATGTCACCGACATTGAAAGATCCACCGCCTTTGCAACTGATGTCTTCGGCATGGACCAGTCGGGGGAGGGCGACAATGGCGCGCGCTTCTTCCGCATCGGTCCGTCGCATCACGACATCATGCTCATTCCCGCCGAAGAACCCGGCTTCGTCCGATCAGGCTGGGAACTGGAAAGCGAGGAGGATCTGGACAAGGCGCTGGCCCATTATCAGCGCATCGGCCTGTCGCCGCAGCGCATCCCGCAGGAAGAGGCCCATATGCTCGGCCTCGAACGCGCCTTCCGCATTGTCGAGCCGAAGCTGAATACGGTGTGGGAATATTATGCGCGGATGAACTATACGACGGTGCCGCGCACCAACACGCTCACCAACTTCCAGGGCGGCAAGCATTACGGCCTCGTCATTCCCGACTGCAAGGCCGTGACCGACTATATGGTCGAGAATATGGGCTTCCTCGTCTCGGATTATCTGGAAGGGTGGAAGGCCTCGCTGCTGCGGGCCTGGCCCAATCCCAACCATCACAGCTTTGCGCCACTGCAATTCCCTGCGCCCAGGCCGACCTTCCATCACCTGGCCTTCATGGTCAACGAGATTGACGACATCGGCAAGCTGTTCAACCGGATCAAGCGGTTCGACGTGCAGATTCAGTTCGGTATCGGTCGTCATCCGACCTCCGGCAGTATTCACCTCTACATCTATGATCCCGACTATTTCGTCTGGGAATATACGCTGGGCATGGAACAGTTCCCGGAGGATGGCGCGCGTGAACCACGGCGCATGTCGGCCGATCCGGCCAATCTCGACCTGTGGGATGCGGTGCCCGAAACCATCCATGCCGGCAAATTCCCCGGTCTGGTGACGGGCTGAAGATGGCGGGACTATCGGGGAAAATCGCCGTCGTTACCGGGGCGGCACGGGGGATCGGCAAGGCGATCGCCATGCGTCTGGCGCAGGAGGGCGCAGCCCTTGCCGTGTCGGACATCCATGGCGATGGACTGGACGTGCTCTGCGCCGAACTGGAAGCGGCGGGATCGCCAAAGGCCATCGGCCACGCCGCCGACCTGAGCGTGGAGGAGGGCGCTCAGGCGCTGTTCGCCGCGGCGCTGGCGGCGCATGCCCGCGTCGACATATTGGTCAATAATGCCGGCGGTGGGGTCATCCGGCCATTTCTGGAACATACGCCCGAAACGCTGCGCCAGACGATCGACCGCAATCTCTGGACGACCATCTGGTGCACCCGCGCCTTCCTGCCCGGCATGATCGACCGGCATCATGGCCGGGTCATCAATATCGGCGCGGATTCCGTCCATACCGGCACCTACAGCCATGCCGGCTATAATGCGGCCAAGGGCGGGGTGCATGCGCTGGTCACCGGCCTCGCCTTCGAATTTGCGAAGGAAGGCGTGACCTTCAACGTCGTGTCGCCCGGCGGCGTGCTGACGGAGGATTTGCAGGCGATGATGTCGGATGATCCGGCCACGCTCGCCAAATATAAGATGAGCGTCCATCCGCGCGACGTCGCGAAGCGGGAAATCCCCGCGCAGCGCTTTACCGAAATGTGGGAGGTCGCCGCCTATGTCGCCTTTCTGGCGAGCGACGATGCCGGCGCGGTCAATGGCCAGGTCCATTCGATCAACGGCGCGCAGTGGATGATGTGAAAGCGATGCTGATCGACTTCCATACCCATTTCATCCCCCCGGCTTTTCCGCAAAAGCCGGCCGGGATCGCCGAACCCGCATGGCCATCCCTGCGCCCGGCGGCGAGCGGCGGCGCGACGATGTTCACCGGCGACACGAAGTTCCGCGATTTCGATCCGCTCTATTGGGATGTCGATCTGCGCATCGCCGCCATGGATGCGGCGGGTGTCGATATACAGGTCATCTCGCCGCTGCCCGAACTCCTCTCCTACTGGCTCGATCCGGCAGCGGGTGCGATCCTGACCGACGCGATCAACCGGGCCGGCTCCGACATGGTGGCCCGGTCGGGGGGCAGGCTCAAGGGGCTGGGCATCCTTGCGCTGCAAGACCCCGCCCATGCCGCAAGCCAGGTGGCGGAGGCGGCGTCGCTCGGCCTGTCCGGCCTGTTCCTGGGCAGCCATGTGAACGGCCAGTCCATCGCGTCCGATCGCTTCCATCCCGTGCTGGAGCAAGCCGAGCGCCACAACCTCCCCCTCTTCATCCACGGAATCAAACCGGGCGGGCTGGACCGGATCGAGGGGCCGGCGCTGATGGGGGCGGTGGTCGGCATCCCCTATGAAGGCACGATGGCGCTGGCAGGCTTCATGGCGACCGACATCTTCGCCCGCTTCCCCGATCTCCAGATCGTCTTCGCCCATGGCGGCGGCATGATCGGTTCCGTCATCGACCGGATGGAACTGGTCTGGTCCAAATTCCCCGCCGCCATGCAAGGCGCGCTGCGGGAGGCGCCGACCGCCTACGCCCGCCGCTTCTGGTACGATAGCGTCGTCTTCTCCCCCGAAAACCTGGCCTATCTCGCCGCCCGCTTCGGAGCGGACCGGATCATCGCGGGCAGCGATGGCCCGACCGAGATCGGCCAGACCGACCTTCCCGGCTTTCTTGCGGCCACCGGACTATCCCAAGCCGATCGCAAGGCCATTCTCGGCGGCAATGCCGCCCGCTTGCTGGACATCATGCCATGACCAAGACCGCCGTTAAGATCGACGACAAATATACGCAGGATGAAGGGAGGATCTACATCTCCTCCAACCAGGCGCTCGTCCGCCTGCCGATGATGCAGCGCCAGCGCGATCTGGCCGCCGGCCTCAACACCGCCGGCTATATCACCGGTTATCGCGGATCGCCGCTCGGCATCTACGACAGCAATCTCTGGTCGGCCTCCGCGCTGCTCAAGGAAAACCATATCCGCTTCCAGTCCGGCGTGAACGAGGAACTGGCGCTGACGTCGATCCGTGGCACCCAATGGCTGCATTATTACCAACAGGCGAAATATCAGGGCATCTTCGCAATCTGGTACGCCAAGAATCTGGGCGTCGATCGCGGATTCGAGGTGATGCGCCAGGCCAATCTGGAGGGCAGCGCCAAGCATGGCGGCGTGCTGGTGATCGGCGGCGATGATACGGGCGGCAAGTCCACCGTCACCGCCACCTCATCCGACCCGGTGTGGAAGGCGGCGCTGATGCCGATCCTCTACCCATCCAATACGCAGGAATATCTGGATTATGGCCTGCTCGGCTGGAGCCTGTCGCGCTTTGCCGGCGTCTATACCGCCTTCAAGGTCGTGACCGATACGATCGAGCGCACCTCCACCGTCGATGTCGATCCCGGCCGCTCCCTCCCGGTCCTGCCCGATTTCGACATGCCGCCCGGTGGCCTCAACAAGACCAAGGGCGACATCATGCCGCTGCCGATCGAGCGGCGCCTGGTGGAATATAAGCTGCCCGCTGCCCAGGCATTTGCCCGCGCCAATGGCTTCGACAAGATCATCTTCGACAGCGATCGCCGCGAACTCGGCATCGTCACCGCCGGCAAGCCCTATCTCGACGTGCGCGAAGCCCTGAACGAACTGGGCATAGACGAAAATCGTGCCCGCGCGCTCGGCATCCGCCTCTACAAGCTGGGCATGACCTTCCCGATCGAGCCGGAGGGCGCCACCGCCTTCGCCCGCCGCCATCGCGAACTACTGGTGGTCGAGGAAAAGAGCGCCTTCATCGAGGAACAGCTCGTCTCCCTCCTCTACACCATGCGCGCGGACGAACGGCCCGATATCACCGGCAAGACCGACACCAGCGGCGCGCGCCTGGTCCCCGATTTCGGCGAAACCACCGTCCACCTGGCGATCGACGTGCTGATCGCCCGGATCGAGGCGCTGGGCATCGCAGACGAAGCGCTCAAGGACCGCATCGCCCGCATCCGCGAAGCCAGGTCGAAGGTCCACGCCATAAAGCCCACCGGCCTGATGCGCACCGCCTTCTTCTGCTCCGGCTGCCCGCACAACACATCGACCCGGACCGTGGACGGCAGCCTGACCTTCGCCGGCGTCGGATGCCACGGCCTGTCCGCCATGTTCATGCCCGACCGGCCGACCGAATGGTCCGCACAGATGGGCGGGGAGGGGATGCTCTGGGCGGGCCTCCACCCGTTCATCGACGTACCCCACGCCTTCCAGAATATCGGCGACGGCACCTATTTCCATTCCGGCCTGCTCGCCATCCGCGCCGCCGTCGCCAGTGGCGCGACCATGACCTACAAGCTGCTTTATAACGACGCGGTCGCCATGACCGGCGGCCAGCCGGTCGATGGCACGCTGACGGTCGAATCCATGGCCAATCAGGTCTATTGGGAGGGGGTGCAGCCTGTCGTCATCGTCACCGATGAACCGGACAAATATCCATCCGACATCCGCTGGCCCGAAGGCACCACGATCCGCCACCGCCGCGAGTTGGAGGAGGTGCAGCGCGAAATGCAGAAGCTGCCCGGCGTCTCGGCGATCATCTACGACCAGACCTGCGCGGCGGAAAAGCGCCGTCGTCGCAAGCGCGGCAAATTCCCCAACCCGCCCAAGCGCGTCTTCATCAATCAGGAGGTGTGCGAAGGCTGCGGCGATTGCAGCAAGAAGTCCAACTGCGTCTCGGTCCAGCCAGTCGACACCGAGTTTGGCCGCAAGCGCAAGATCGACCAGTCGCAATGCAACAAGGATTTTTCCTGCCAGGACGGCTTCTGCCCCTCCTTCGTCAGCGTGCTGGGCGGCGAACCGCGCAAGTTCGGCGCGGCCTTCCGCGATGAGGAACTGGTGAGCGTCTTCGGCGCGATCCCGACGCCGTCGCCGGCCCGTCACGACGATGTCTATAATATCCTGCTGACCGGCATCGGCGGTACCGGCGTCCTGACCGTCGCGGCGATCGCCGGCATGGCTGCGCATCTGGATAACAAGGGCGCGTCTGTCATGGACATGACCGGCATGGCGCAAAAGGGCGGCGGCGTCCTCAGTCACATCCGCATCGCGCCTTCGCCGGAGCAACTCCATGCCCCGCGCCTGTGGAACCAGTCGGCCGATCTCGTCATCGGTTGCGACATGGTCGTCACCACCAGCCCCGCCACGCTGGACATGGTCGCCCCCGACACGCAGATCATCGTCAATACCGAAGTCGTCCCCACCGCGCAGTTCCAGTCGAACAATGCGATCAATTTCGGCCCGGAAAAGCAACTGGAAGTCCTGCGCACCGTGGTCGGCGATCATGTCGAAGGGATCGACGCCACCCAGATCGCGACCAAGCTGATGGGCGACAGCATCACCACCAACATGTTCATGCTGGGCTATGCGGTGCAGAAGGGCTTCGTGCCGCTCGGCATCGCGGCGATAGAGGAAGCGATCAAGCTGAACGGATCGCAGGTGAAATCCACGCTTCAGGTGTTCAACTGGGGGCGCCTCGCCGCCCATGACCCGGCGCTGTTGCAGGATTATATCGCCCGCACCGGCATCCATTCGACGCAGGAACCGCTGTCGCAGGATATCGACAGCCTGCTCGCTCGCCGGATCAGACACCTGACCGACTATCAGAACGCCGCCTATGCGGAAACCTATGCCGACTTCGTCGCCCGCGTGCGCGCGGCGGAGACGGCGGCGGGCCTTGGCGGCGACCTGAAAGTCACGACGGCGGTGGCGCGCTACCTCTCCAAACTCATGGCCTACAAGGATGAATATGAGGTCGCCCGTCTCTACAGCGCGCCCGAATTTCGCGAGCGGCTGGAGCAGAGTTTCGAGGGCGACTACAAGCTGAAGGTCCAGCTTGCACCGCCGCTGCTCTCTCGTCCTGCCAAGCCCGGTGGCGAGCCAAAGAAGATCGAGTTCGGCCCCTGGATCTTCACCGGCTTCAAGCTTCTGGCGAAGATGAAGGGCCTGCGCGGCAGTCTGTTCGACATGTTCGGCAAGACCGCCGAACGCCGGATGGAGCGCCGCCTGATAGTCGATTATCGGGCGCTGATCGAAAGCCTGCTGCCGCGCCTGTCGCCCGGCACCCAGACCCGGATCGCCGCCATCGCCGAACTGCCGGAAATGGTGAAGGGCTATGGCCCGGTGAAGGATGGCAATGTGGCGCTCTATGAAGCGGAAATCGGCAAGCTGGTCGCCGCGCTGGACGCCCCGGTGGCACAGGCGGCGTGAGGATGCGCATCAGATGAAAGACATCCGTTTTTCCTGAGTAGCCATTGAGCGAAGCCGAAATGGCGTATCGAAGGCGATCAGGGCGTGATGCTTCGATACGGGTCTTCGGTTTCGCTGAGGCCCTACGCAGCAAGAACGGGATTAGGTTACGCATATCAGTAAAAAACAAGGGAGAAAGGAAGCATGAGCCGCACCATCTTGCTGACCGGCGCTGGCCGGGGCCTTGGCCGTGTCATGGCGCATGCCCTGGCAAGGGACGGCCACAGCCTGCTCCTGTCTTCCCGCAGCGAGGATACGCTGATCGAAACCGCCGCCGAATGTCGCGCGCTGGGCGCGGCGAAGGTCGCCTATGTCCTCGCCGACCTTGCCATGGCGGGGGAGGCTGAGCGCCTCGCGGACGTCGCGCTCGACCGGTTGGGCACGATCGACATTCTCGTAAACAATGCCGGCATCGCCATCAACGAAGTGTCGAAGGATTATCTGACCAACCCCTATCGCTTCTGGCAATCGGATCGCGCGATCATCGAACGCTATCTGGCGATCAACACGGTCGCGCCGATGATCCTTGCCATCCGGCTGGTGGACCAGATGAAGCAGCGCGGCTGGGGCCGGATCGTCGCCAACACCACCAGCCTCGACACGATGCTGCGCAGTTCGCTCTATGGCGCGTCCAAATCGGGGCTGGAGGCGGAAACCGCGATCATGGCCAATGATCTGGCCGGCAGCGGCGTGACCGCCAATGTGCTGGTCCCCGGTGGCGGCTGCGGATCGCGCATGACCGACGAGATGGGCCTGCCGCGCGACGCGGTGCTGCCGCCTGAAATCATGGGACCGCCGATGGCCTTCCTCGCTTCCGACGCTTCGGATCATGTCAACGGCCGCCGCATCCAGGCCCGCCTGTGGGACGCCAGCCTGCCGCCGCTCGACGCGATGGATCAGGCCGGCGATGTCATCGCCTGGACCGGCTGCGGCATACAGGGCGTCCAGCCCGCCGCCACGAAGCTGAGCACGCCAGGGCAGTATTGATGCCCACCCGTGCCTCAAACACCGTTCGGGCTGAGCCTGTCGAAGTCCTGTTATCTATTTGAGGATCAGCGCCGTGGACTTCTGCCTGACCGAACAGGATGGCCAGATCCTGACCGTCACCATGAACAATCCGGACAAGCTGAACGCCCTGATCCCGGACTCACACGCGCAGATGGCCGCCATTTTCCGCGATTTCGAGGCCGACTCGACCGTGCGTGTCGCCATCCTGACCGGTGCCGGCCGCGCCTTCTGTGCCGGCTCCGACATATCGGCCTATGTAGCGGGCACCAATCGCCCGCTACCGCCGGAAGGGGGCGGGGGCCTCACCCATTATCATAGCCGTACCAAGCCCGTGATCGCTGCCGTCAACGGCCTCGCCATGGGTGGCGGGTTCGAAATCGCGCTGGCCTGCGACATTATCGTCGCCGACGAGCGTGCCACATTCGCGCTGCCTGAACCCAAGGTCGGTGCAGCCGCCATGGGCGGTGGCCTTGTCCAGTTGGCGCGCAAGTTACCGGGGTCTGTCGCCATGCAACTGGCCCTGACCGGCAGCCGCATCGACGCCACCCGCGCTTATGCGCTGGGCCTCGTCTCCGCACTGGCAGCGGCGGGGCAAGCACTGGTGATCGCCAAGGCCATGGCCGGGCAGATATTGGAGGGCGCCCCGCTGGCCGTCGCGGCCTCGCGACATATCGTTCGATGCACTCTTGATGGTGCCTCCCGCGACACGCTCGATCAGGAAGAGGCCACGCTGCGCCAGCGCGTGATGGCCAGCGCCGATTTCGCAGAGGGCATGGCCGCCTTCATGGCGAAGCGACCGCCCGCATGGACCGGCCACTGACCCTTCCTGTCCTATTTGGGCACTTCATGCTATAAAGGCATCACCGCTTTCCAATAGGATCAGCCCGGCGCAATTAAATGTCGAAATCTGCGGGAAATATGGGAAGTTAAGGGCCGGCCTGTTGGCAAACCGGCCCTTTCCATGCGTCATGCCTTTTCGAGGATATGCACCGCCGCGCTGGTGCCCAGCCCGACCACATGGGTCATGCCGATCTTCGCGCCCCTGATCTGCCGCTCCCCTGCCTGACCGCGCAGGTGCAGCGCGATCTCATACATGTTGGCGATGCCGGTCGCGGCGATCGGATGCCCCTTGGACAGCAGCCCGCCCGACGCATTGACCGGGATCGACCCGGTCAGTTCGGTCGACCCGTCGCGGATCAGCTTCACCCCCTCGCCCTCGCCACACAGGCTCAGATTCTCATAATGTTGCAGCTCGACGGAAGCGAAACAGTCATGCAGTTCGACCAGGTCGATATCCCTGGGATCGACGCCAGCCATGGCATAGGCCTTCTGCGCCGCCAGCCGGGTCGGACCGTTGACGTCGTGCATGATCGGATCGCGCTCCTGCCAGGGCGCCGACGCCATCGCCGACCCGCGAATGCGGATCGCCCGGTCCATCAGCCCGCGCCGTTTCACCTGCTCCTCCGACATGACGACCGCCGCCGCCGCGCCATCGACATTGACCGAACACATCAGCTTGGTCAGCGGCCAGGCGATCGTCTCGGCCTCCAGCACCATGTCCAGCGGCGTCTCCTTGCGCAGGAACGCCTTGGGGTTCATCGTTGCATTATAGTGGTTCTTGACCGCCACCTGCGCAAAATCGGCCTGGGTCGCGCCGGTCCGTGCGGCATATTCGACGCCCGATTCCCCAAAAACCGCCGGCATCGTCGCCGATCCCAATATGCCCTCGGTCGGGATCGACCCCGGCACCGCGCCGCCCAGCATGCCTAGGCCGGTCATCTGCTCCACCCCGACACACAACACCGTGTCGAACTCGCCCGCCCTGATCGCCGTATAGGCCATGCGCACCGCCGATGCTCCGGTCGAACAGGCATTGACCAGGTTGATGATCTGCACCCCGGTCTGGCCGATCTGTTGCAGTATCTTCTGCCCGATCATCGTGGTGTAATTGCTGCCGGAAAAGACGGCCTGCACATCCTTGATCGTGATGTCGGCCTCATCCAGCGCCTCCAGCGCCGCCTGCGCGCCAAGCTGGCCCGGCGTCCGGTTGGGATGGCGGCCAAAGTCGATCATATGGATGCCAACGATATAGATGTCACTCATGCTGGGCGCTCCTTCAGGCCGGGATCGGTTCGAAATAATGGGCGATATAGCTGCCGCCCGCCTTGTCCTTGCGGCCCAGCGCGTCATCGAACCGCACCCGCACCCGCTGGCCGGGCGCGGCATGGTCCGGCTCGAACCCGGCGGTATTGCGCAACGTCCCCTTGATCGTCGGTCCGCCGTCCAGATCGACGACCGCTGAAATGAACGGCACATCGACACCGGGAAAACCGCGCCGCACGATCACCGCCGAATGTAGCGTCCCCTCGGTTGCCGGCAGAAAGGTTTCCAGCACATCGGCCCGCCCACCGCAACGCCCGCACGCCACCCGCTCGCTATCGGCATAGGTGGCCCCGCAGGCGGTGCATTTCTGGGCGATCAGGCTGGGCTGGCCGCTCGCGTCGAGGAGGATGAAGGGAAAGGCCGGCTTCGGCGCTTGCGTCACAACATTCATGATAGGCTCTCCATGGGAAAGATGATTTCGGGTCAGTCGCGGCCGTGCGCGGCGCGCCACTCGGCCTGTCGGCGCAATTCCAGCTTGGCGATCGTCTCGCGATGCACTTCGTCGGCGCCCTCGCCGATCCGCACCGTGCGCATATGCGACCACATTTCAGGCAACGGCGTATCGTAGCTGAGGCCCGCCCCGCCATGGAACTGCATCGCCCGGTCCAGCACCTTCAGCGCGACGTCGGGGGCCATGACCTTGAGCTGCGCGATGTCACCGCGCACGGCCTTCATCCCTTCCTCCTGCATCCGCCGCGCGGTCTGCACGATGAAGGCGCGGCAGGCGTCGATCTCTATCCGGCTGCGGGCGATGGCGTCGGTCACGACCTGCCGCTCGACCAGCGGCTTGCCGCCGATGATGCGCTTTTCGACCCAGCTACACATTTCCATCATCGCGCGCTCGGCCGCGCCGATCGCGCCCATGCCCAACTGGATACGCCCCACCCCCAGAGTCGACTGCATCATCAGGAAGCCTTCGCCTTCCTTGCCGATCAGGTTGCTGGCGGGAATGCGCACATTGTCGAAGATCAGGTCGCAATGGCCGAATGGGGCATCATCATAGCCCATCACCGTCTCGATCCGGCCAAGGCTCAGCCCCGCCGCCTCGCGCGGCACCAGCACCATGGTATGTCGCGCATGGCGCGGCGCACTTACATCCGTCGCGCCCAGCACCAGGAAGAAGCGACATTCGTCCATCGCCCCACCGGTTGCCCAACTCTTGACCCCGTTCAGCACATAATCGTCGCCTTCGCGCCGGATATCGAATTTCAGATCGGTGGGATCGGAGGAGGGAACATTACGCTCGGTAATGGAGATGCAGGACCGGATGTCGCCGGCCATCAGCGGTTTCATGTAACGCTCTTTCAGCGCCTCCGAAGCGTGATTGTTCATCGCCGTGCTGTTGGAAATGGTGCCGGTATAGCAATTGAAGATTTCAGGCCCGTGGTTGCACCAGTTCATGATCTCGCAGATCGGGGCATAGTCCATCAGCGACAGGCCACGCCCGCCAAGTTCGACCGGCAGGGGGAAGAGCCACAGCCCCTTCGCCTTGGCCTCTGCCCGCAATTCCCGCATGACCGGCGTATAGGTCCAGCGGTTCTCCGCCGCCTGCAACTGGTGGTGATGCGCCTGCTCGGTGGGGATCACCCGCTCCAGCATGAACGCTTCTACCTGCCGGACCAGATCCTCATTCGCCATTGCGGACTCTCCCATGTGATTTTCATATTGCGCTAGCGTATCATCTGCTACATCACAATAGAGAAACAGCGTCGAGGGACTCAGCGACAGCAAGTCGCGCGCCCATCGACGGATCAGGCCGGTCGATCAGGCCGGCTATTACGGAGGATGAGGATGAGCGGCGTTTTCCTGAAGCTGGACCCCCGGAATTTCGATACCGAGGAAAGCCCCTATGGCGACGAAATGGAGATGTTTCGCATGACCGTGCGCGCCTATTTCGAACGGGAAGTGGAACCGCGCTATCGCGAGTTCGAAGCGCATGGCACTGATCGGGCGATCTGGAACAAGGCCGGCGAATATGGAATTCTGGGCGCCACCATCCCGGAAGCCTATGGCGGTCCCGGCGCGAATCGCTTCTCCATCATGGTGGCTGCAGAGGAACTGGGCTACTCGCCCGCCGGCGCGACGGCGGGCTCCTTCATCGGCACCGACATTTGCACCAACTTCCTGGTCGACTATGGATCGGAGGAGCAGAAGCAGGCATATTTCCCGCGCATCCTGACCGGCGATTGCGTTCAGGCGATGGGCATGACGGAAGCGGAATCGGGTTCCGACGCCTTCGCCGCGCGCACCACGGCGGTCCGCGATGGCGACGAATGGGTCATCAACGGCAGCAAAATCTATATCTCCAACGGCGCCAAGGCCGATGTCACCTATGTGCTGTGCAAGACGGCCCCGGAGTTGAAGGCGAAGGGGATGAGCATGATCATCGTGGAGAAGGGCACGCGCGGCTTCACCCAGCAACGGATGATCACGCAGGGTTACAAGGGCGGCGACACGGGTGAGCTTTTCTTCGACGATGTGCGTGTACCGGTCACTAATCTGGTCGGCCCGGAAAATGGCGCGGCGGCGATGTTCGTGCCGAACATGGCGCTCGACCGGCTTCAGATCGTCGCCCGCTCGATTGGCGCGGCCCAGCGCGCCTTCGAAATGACGCTCGACCATTGCCAGACGCGCAAGCTGTTCGGCCAGCGATTGATCGATTTCCAGAACACACAGTTCGTCCTTGCCCAGATGGAAACGGAAATTCGGGTCGGGCGCGCCTTCTACAATTCGCTGCTGCGCAAGGTGGCGACCAACACCATCACAGACGCCGAAAGCTCCATGGCCAAGATCTGGCTGACCGAACTGGAGTTCCGCACGCTCGACAATTGCGTCCAACTCTGGGGCGGGCAGGCGTGGATGGACGATCATCCCATCAGCCGCATGTTCACCGCCGCGCGCGTCCAGCGCATCTTCGCCGGCGCGACCGAACTGATGAAGGATGTGCTGGCTCGCCGCTACACGCGCTGACCGAAGGAGACGTCTGATGCGAACAACTGGCTTGCTGGAAGGGCTGAAAATCGTCGATCTGGGGGTAGGCATGGCTCCGGCCCTGGCTGCGAAGATGCTGGCGGAACTGGGGGCGGAGGTCCACCGGATCGAACCGGACGGGGGCGATCCCTTTGCCGATATCTATCCCGCCTATGCCATATGGCATGGTGCGGCCAGGCGGGCATCGGCAGATGCCCTGCCCACATTGCTGGCTGAAGCGGACGTCTGCATCATGGGCGGGGAAGATCATCCCGATCTGCCCCCGCGCCGTGATGCAGCCAGTATGGCCGACGATCATCCGCGTCTCGTGATCCTGGATATCAGCGACGGCCCGGCGGACACGCGCTATGTCGGCCCGTCGACCGAATTGCTGGCCCAGGTACGCAGTGGACTGGTGTGGGAGCAGGAACCCGACCGGCCGATCGTCAATGCTTTCGAGCCGGGCAGCTATGGTGCGGCCTTGCAGGGTCTGATCGGTCTGCTTGGCGCCCTGTTCGAGCGGGAGGCATCGGGACAGGGGCAGGTCGTCACCACCTCCCTGTTCGAAGGGGCGTTGCCATGGATCGGCACCTATTGGGCGAAGCTGGAAAAGCCGACACCCACGGCGGATTTCGTGATCCCGCGTGGTGTGGCGCCGCTCATTTTCCGTACACGCGACGATCGGTTCATCCATATGGCGATCGGTGGCGCAGGGTCGAAATATGGCTTCTATCAGGCGCTGGAGATTGATGATCCCACCATCCTGCCGGGCGACAGCGGCATGCCAAAGCCCGGTGGCAGCCGAAAGGATTTTTTTGGCGATTATGACCTGCTCGCCGCCCATGTGGCGAAGAAGGATTGTGACGACCTGCTGGCGCGCATCTGGGAACGCGGCTTGCCGGCCGAGGAAGTGCAGCATCCCGGCACCTGCTGGTCGGACCAGCAAGTCGTGCATAATGACATCATCGTCCGGGATGCAGATGGCACGCGCCATGTCGGCCTGCCCTTCGCGACGGCTCCTCTGGGTAGTGGCGCCGCCAAGCGCGCGCGCAAAGGGCGCAAGCCTCTGGAAGGCTTGCGCATAGTCGATTGCGGGGCCTTCGTTGCGGGGCCGCTGGCTGGCGTGGCGCTGGCGGATCTCGGTGCCGACGTGATCAAGGTCGAGGCGAAGCAGGGCGATCCCAACCGGTCGATCTTCAAATCCTTCACCCTCGCCAATCATGCCAAGCGGGTGATCGGCATCGACATGAAGCATGCCGACGGATTGAAGGTGGTGCACCAGCTTTGCGCCGATGCCGATGTGGTGATGAACAATTTCCGCCCCGGCGTGGCTGCCCGACTGGGTGTCGATCCGCAAAGCCTGTCGCACGTTAATCCGTCCTTGATCGCGCTGGAAGCACCGGCCTTCGGCAATGACGGACCTGCGGCCGCCAAGGCTGGCTTTGATATGGTGATGCAGGCCTGGACCGGGCACGAGGTGAAGGCCGCTGGGGCCGGCAACGCGCCGCGCTGGAATCGAACCAATCTGGTCGATATTGCCGGCGGCATGATCGGTTCGGTGGCATTGCTGGCGGCGTTGCTCCATCGTGAGCGGACCGGCGATAGCGTCGCGCTGGAATCGCCGCTCTGCAACGCCGGCATCTACACGCTGTCAGAACTGATCCAGCGACCTGATGGCAGCTTTGCCGGCATGGCATCGCTCAGTGCGAGCCTCGGCGGCTATACCCCGCTTGAAAGCCTGTATCAGGCGGCGGATGGTTGGGTGGCTATCGTGGCACGCGGCGCGCGTGCGGTGGTAGGGCTTCAGGGCGCGCTAGACCTGCCAGAGATTGACGAGGCTCTGATTGCCCAGCAGGTTGCCAAGCTCGACCTGGCACAGCTCAAGGCTGTGCTGGAGCCGCACGGCATATGGGTCGAGCCATGCCGCGACGGCAAGGAACAGCAGATATTGACCGATCCGGATCTGATCGCGCGCGGCACGGTGCGCGCCACGCAGCATGCCGCCTTCGGTCGGATCAACGAGATCGGCACGGCTTTTTCCCTGTCCCGCTCGGCGCTGGGCAATGACCTGCCCGCCCCGATGCCGGGCGCCCACACGCGCGAGACGCTGGCGTCGCTCGGCTATGATGAGACAGCGATAGAGACACTCTATGCAACGCAGGCGGTGGCCTGACGACAACGATAAACAATCATAAGGGAAGGGATGGAGCATGAGCGTACAGGACATTGTGGATGTCGACCTGACCAACGCCCCGCGGGATCGTGGCAAGGCCATGATCGAGGATCTTGACCATATTCGCGATCGGACTCCGGTATTTTGGAGCGAACGGTCGCGATGCTGGTTCATCACCCGCCATTCGGATGTCGTGGACGCTTTTCAGCGCCGCATCCCGGTCACCAATGACGGCCGCATGTTTCCCGTCTTCCACCTGATCCCGCCGGACCAATGGGATGCCCGCATCCCAACGCTGGTCAAATATTCCGACCTCTGGATCACCAGCACCGAAGGTGAGCGGCATGCTCGCCTGCGCTCGCTGCTGATGAAGGCCCTCAATCGCAAGGTGGTGGAGGGATTCCGCCCCTATGCAAAAGCGCGTGCCGAAGCGCTGGTCGACAAGATGATCGCTGAAGGCGAACTGGAATTCAACGAAGGCATATCGCGCGCGATGACCGGCGATGTGCTGTTCCAGATTTTGGGCATGCCGCCCGAATTGACGCCCGAACTGCGGAACTGGGCGACCTGGCTGATGGAGGGGGTGGGGGCGACCGTGCCGACCGCCGAACGGCTGGAAAAGGCCAGCTTCGCGTTGGAGAAGATGAACGAGGCGGTGGCGGTCGAACTGGAAAAGCGGCGCACCGATCCAAAGGAAGATTTCCTGACCGGCCTGCTTACGGCGTCAGAGGGAGAGGATCGCCTGTCCTATGAAGAGATATTGGCGCAGATGCACGTCGCTATCGTGGCTGGTCACGACACGACGATGAACACTATCACCCTGTCAGTGGAGGCGCTGGCCCGCGATCCCGAAGCCTGGGCCTGGGCGCAGGCCAATCCGGACCGGATCGTGGATGTGGTGACCGAATTGCAGCGGCACATCGCCATGGTCGGCGGCCAGCCGCGCCTCGTCTACGAGGATTTCGAACTGCACGGGCACAATATCTGCAAGGGGGACGTGGTCGCGGTGCTCATCTCCACCGCCAATCGCGATCCGGCCGTGTTTGAACATGCCGACCGGATCGACTTTACGCGAGACAATCGCGGATCCATGGTCTTTGCACCGGGAGTGCATTTCTGCCTCGGCCATCATCTCGCCAAGATGCAACTCAGCGAGTTTCTGGGCGCTCTGTTGCGCAAGGTGAAGCGGATCGAGGTGCTGGACGATACGCTCGATTTTCTGCCAGTTTGGGTCTTTCGCGGTGTTTACCAGATGCAGGTGAGGGTGACGCCCCTCTGACGCCGGCTCAGCGCCCCCTGAACACGGGGGGGCGTTTCTGGGTGAAGGCTGTGATTGCTTCGACGAAATCTTCCTGCATCGCGACCTTACCCAACATGGCAATCTCGCTGTCCATCGCCTCGACCAGAGTTTGACGTTGTGCGCCCCAGAACAAAGCCTTGGCGCCATGGGCTGCCGCCGTCGGGCTGGCGGCGATACGCTGCGCCAGGGTTTGGGTGCGGGCTTCCAACTCCTCGTCAGCCACAATCCAGTTTACCAGATGATAGCGTTCCGCCGTTGCGGCATCGATCTGCTCTGCCATCAGAGACATTTGCAGCGCGCGGGACAGCCCGATCTTGCGGGGCAGGCTCCAGCTTTCACCATGGTCTGGCGTATGCGCCAGATCGAGTTGGGGCAGGCTGAATCGCGCGGTTTCGGACGCGACCACCAAGTCGGCCAGAATCGCGATCTGTAACGCGACACCGATGGCATGGCCCCGGACCGAGGCGATGATCGGTTGAGGCACACGCTGCATCGCCAAGACCAGCGGCTTGGAAAGGGTGCTCACCGCTTCGGTAAAACGATCATGGCGCGCCTGCGGATCGGGCGAGAGCCAGTCGGCGATATTGCCGATGTCGCCGCCGACCGAGAAATGCTTGCCTGTACCGCCGATCACCACGACGCGCGTGTCCGGGTCAGTCGCCAGCGCCTCGAACGTCGCGATCAACGTCCGCGTCATGGCGTCGTCGATCGCGTTCATCCGGTCGGGTCGATTGAAGCTGATGGTGCAGATGCCCTCTGCGCGCTCGATGCGGATGCGGTCCATATCTTTCTCTCCGTTTTCGCTTGTGGCTCTTGGTCAGGCTATGTAGTTATCAGGCATATTATCATAATGCGAACAAGATCGGAGAGGCTATGCCGCTGAATATCGATCCCGACATTTTCACCCACGGACATGAGCAGTTTCGCCGTACGGTACGCCATTTCTTCGAAACGCAGGCCGACCCCTTTGTCGAGCAATGGGACGAAGATCATGCCATGCCGCGTAGCTTCTGGCTGAAAGCTGGCGAGGCAGGCATATTGGGCATCGGCGTATCGGAGGAATTTGGCGGCCCCGGCGGCGATTTCCTCGACCGCGTCGTGATGACGCAGGAAATGGGCTACTCCATATCGGGTGCCAGCATCGGTCCTGCCTTCCAGCGCGACCAGATGTGCGAACAACTGATGGACTTCGGCACGGAGGAACAAAAGCGTCAATGGCTGCCGAAAATGGTGAAGGGCGAATGTTTGCTTGCCTTCACTGTGACCGAGCCGGATTCGGGCAGCGACCTGGCGTCCATCCGCACGACGGCTGTGCGGAACGGCGACGACTATGTCATCAATGGCGCCAAGACATACATTTCCGGCATCGCCGACGCCGACCTGTTCATGGTGGCGTGTAAGACCGATCCGGCTGCCGGATCGCGTGGCATTTCCATCTTCCTGGTGGAGCGTGATCGGCCGGGCCTGGGCATCGGTCGCATCCTCAAGAAGATGGGTTGCCATGCGTCCAACAATGGCGAACTGGTATTCGACAATCTTCGTGTACCCGCGACCAATTTGTTCGGGCCGCTGAACGGTGGGTTCAAGGTTCTGGTGAAGAGCCTGAACCGCGACCGGTTGATGTGGAGCATCATCGCGCATGCCGCCGCGACCCGTGCGTTCGACCTGACGGTGGAGTTCGTCAAAAATCGCCGGGCCTTTGGCCAGACCATCTTCGACTTCCAGAATAGCCAGTTCAAGCTGGCGGACATGAAGGCCGATCTCGACGTCGGGCAGGCCTATATCGACCATTGCCTGCGCACCTATCTGCGCAAGGGAGAGGTCGACATGGGCGAGGCGACCGTCGCGAAACTATGGCTGCCGGAAATGGAGGGGCGGGTGCTGGACCAGTGCGTGCAGTTGCACGGCGGCGCAGGATATATGCACGAATACCCGGTGTCCCGCCTTTTTACCGCCGGGCGCCTGCACCGCATCTTTGCTGGAACCGCAGAGATCATGCGACTCCAGATCGGCAGGGCGCTATAGAAGACGTAGACAAAATCCGAGCGAATGCGGAAGAAGCACCGCAAATGCGTGTGAAATTCTCGCCTTCTGTCGGTAATTGAAAGGGCCGATCGCAGCTGGTGGAGATCGACCCTGTGGGACAGGCCATTACCTTATCGCACGGCCTTTGCCGGGCAGCGATTTGGCCGAGCGTTTGTCTGCGGCCTCCAGCCGTTAGACAGGCGAGTGGGACGTACCCATGGAGTCGGCGCCATGGCCATCCGCGTGCGTCACACGCCGGCGGCCATGGCCGTCCATTTCGATCAGGTTACGCTTCATGCGATGCAGCACCGCTTCGGCGAACAGGATTTCCTCCACCGTCACGCAATCCAGCATTTCGCGATTGAGCGCCGTGGCTCTTGCCTGAATACCCTCCAGCGCATGTTCGCCCTGTGCGGTCATGACGATCCGCTTGGCCCGACGATCCACCGGATCGGCCTTGCGCTCGACATAGCCGATCGCCTCCAGACGATCCAGCAGTCCGCCCAGCGCCACCTTCCCGATGTCGAGAACATTGGCCAGTTCGGTCTGCATCATTTCATGGCGACTGTTGCGCGACAAATTGGTCAGCACCCACCATTGGGATCGGGTAATGCCCAGCGGTTTCATAACCTTGTCGACCAAGGTCCGACGCAGGCGGGATACATCATGCACCAGAAAGCCGAGGCGATAACGATTGGCATCGGGGGCGTTGGGCACATCATCCATGGATATCGTTCCTGCCGCCGCCCGCGATGGGCAGGGGCGGCTTCATTGCGTTATCGTGACTGATACATCCGCTTCCGAATAATACGCAAGCTAAATTTATAGATATGTAATAATTGCTGCGCACGCATCCAGAGCGATGCTAATGCACGATCTTGATCTTGAAATACTGGAAATGCGGCGGCGTTCAGCCGCTATTCTTGCGCAGATCGGCGTCCATCTCGATCAGGCGCTTCTTCATGCGATGCATGATATCCTCGGCCAGGCGCACCTCTGCCTCGGTAATGTCGCGCAGCGTCTCACGGTTGAGATCGGCGCCCTGCTCCTGCATCTGCTCCAGAATCTCTTCACCCTTGCGGGTCATGACCACGCGCTTGGCGCGGCGGTCGCCCGGATCGGCCTTGCGCTCGATATAGCCCGATGCCTCCAGCCTATCGAGCAATCCGCCCAGAGCGACCTTGCCGATGTCCAGCACATTGGCCAGTTCGGTCTGCACCATTTCATGGCTGCTGTTGCGCGCCAGATTGCTGAGCACCCACCATTGGGATCGGGTAATACCCAGTGGTTTCAACGCCTTGTCGATTACGGTGCGACGCAGGCGCGACACGTCATGGATCAGGAAACCCAGGCGGAACTGGTTGGCGACCGGTGTCTCAGAATAGTCCATGATGTCAAAGGTCCGAAATATATAGCGTTTCAGGCATGATATTTGCTGCCGCTCCTGTCAAGGCAATTGAGCGGATGCGATATATACACATGCGGATGGTATGTATGCGAACTTCTATTGACCTCGCTCCGCGTCCGCCATATGCCTCGTCCCATAACAAGGGAGAGAGATGTGCTGACTTCGCTGGACGAGACGCTGCACCATCAGGCGCCGCTGACCTTCGATCACGTCCATTCTACCGATCATCGTTTCTATGACCGTCAGTTGATGGGTGGATTCCGCGCCGATGGCGAGGTCGCCTTTCTCGCCGGCATCACCGTCTTCAAGAATATGAATGTGATCGAGGGCTTTGCCATGGTGCAGCATCGGTCGCAGCGCCAGTATAATGTGCGCCTGACCCGTCAGTTGCGTCCGATGCCCGATAGCGACGCACGCATCGGGCCATTGTCCCTGTCTGTGATCGAGGCATTCAAGGCGCTGCGCTACACGCTGGAAGCGGGCGACTATCCCATTTCGCTCGACATGCAGTTCGATGCGATGCTGCCGCCGCGATTGGAACATCCCCATGTATCGCGCGGCGATGGGCGACTGCACACCGATTATCTGCGGTACAACCAGTTGGGCCGGATCAGCGGCCATGTGATGGTGGAGGGCGAGCGGATCGAGGCGAACGACTGGTTCGGATGGCGCGACCATAGCTGGGGCGTGCGGCCGGGCGTTGGCGGGTTCGAGCCGATGACCGGCACGCCCAGCGCGGGTGGCGTTGCTTCGGCGTCCCGAACGGGCGGCAAGGGATTGTTCCTGGTTCATGCAGGCTTTCGCGCGGGCCGGTTCGGCGGCGCGGTGCAACTGATCGAGGATGGCGAGGGCAAGCGCCTCTACACCGAAGGCGAGGTGCGCGAAGGGGAGGGCGATCCGATCGAGGTCATCGGCATCGCGCACGACGTATCGTTCAAGCCCGGCACCCGCGTGTTCGATCGGATGGCACTCGACCTTACACTGGCGGATGGCCGGCATATCCCGATCGAGGCGCAATCGGTCGGGCGCCCATGGGTCTATCGCGGCGGCGGCTTCGATGGCGGTTTTACCGACGGGGAAGGGCAGGGCGTCTGGCGTTCGCGCGACCTCCTGTTCGAGATCGACAGCTATGAGATCAGCGATCCTGAAGTCGTGATCCTGCCCGACGGCAGCCGGGCCACGCCCAAGCATCGTGAACAACTCACCACCTGTAGCATCAATGGCGAATCCGGCAGCGCCTATATTCCGATGTTCGTCATCGGCCCCCAGCCGCGTTTCGGCCTTTGAGGGAGATGATATGATCGACCAGCAATCCCTGTCCGACTATTTCGCCGCGCATATGGGCGGCGATGTTCGCGTCACCCGCTTCAAGCGCACCTTCCCCGGCATCAGTCGTGAAACGTTTCTCGTCTGGACCGATGAAGGCGGGAGCGAAGGCAGCTATGTCTTTCGCACCGATGCGTTGGGCGGGCCGATCTGTCCGGTGCCGCTCGACTATGAATATCGCATCATCAAAGGCCTCTATCCGACCGCCGTACCGGTGGCCGAGCCACTCTGGTTCGACCCGGCACCGGCATTGACTGAAGGACGCCCGGTCATGGTCCGCCGGATGGTGGACGGCAGCAATGACCTGCCCGGCCTGTACGACGAAGGAGCGCAAGCCGCCGCCCGCCGCCAGCGGGTCGCTCTCGACCATGCCGAGAAGCTGGCGACGTTACACGCGCTGGATCTGGAAGCGACCGGTTTTACCGCATTTGTCGACATGCCCGCATCCGCCGCCGACTGCGCCCTGTTCGACTTCAATCGTTGGCAGACCATCTTCCGCGACGTCCGCACCGATCCCTTCCCGCTCGTGACCGAGGCCGCCTATTGGCTAAAGGAGCATCTGCCGACCACTGCCCCGCGCATTTCGCTGTGCAAGGGCAATAACGGCATGGGCGAGGAGATATGGAAGGACGACAGGATCGTCGCTCTGTCCGACTGGGAACTGGCCTTTGCCGGCGACCCGGCGCAGGACTGGGCCTTGTCGCAGGGCATGCTGACGTTGGGCGACGCGGATGTGACGCTGCGCCATTATGAGGATGTCGCGGGCTTCGCGATCGACCGGTCCAGCCTCGATTTCTATCGCGTCTGGGAAGTGTGGAAGGCGGTGCCGACGCTCAACAACGGCCTGCGCCCCTTCCTGTCCGGAGAAAATCCGCGCGTGCCCCGGCTTAATCTGGGCTTCGGGCGGGTCAAGCTGTTCGAGCAATTGCTGGCCATGATGATCGGCAAGCCGATCGACGAAGCCGCCCATATCGTCGCGGAATGGCGCAAGAGCCCCTACCGCCCCGAAAATGCAGCCAATTGAAGGGAGTGCGGACGCCATGATGCCGACAAGCCAGCAAATGCTCGCCGCCGTTCAACTCGCGCTACAGGAGCATGTCGCACCGAAGATCGACGATCAGTGGGCGCAAAGCGCGTTGCGCAGCGTCGAGGTGATCCTGAACCATCTTCAGGCGCGGGTGCCGGTCGAAGGCGCGATGCTCCATGAAGATAGCCGCGAGCTGGTCGTCCTTCTGACGGCCGCTCGCGATAGGCTGTCGCATGACGATCCGGCCCTTGCCACCTTCCTCGCGGAGGCGCCGGACTTGATCGACGGCTATGCCCGCGTCGATGCGTTGCAGGCGCTCAATCACAAGGGCCGCGAGGCGGTCGATGCGCTGCTGCATGCCTGCCACGCGCGCAAGGGGGAAGCGGTGGCCGATGCCGTCCATGCCGACCTGCGCGCCTGGCTGCTCAAACATGCCGATCGGGAAAGCGGCTTCTTCTTCCCGACCTATGTGGGGCGGCCGGTATGAATGATCCGCTGCTGGGAGAGAAACTGCGCAGCATCCTCGCTGCCGTGCGCGCCGACCTGAAGCCGCAATTGCCGCAGGGCAATGAGCGCCTGCGCTGTGACCTCATCGAAATGATGCTCGCGCGTCTGGCAGTGGAGGCGGAGGAACCGGCTGGCCCGCCACCGGGCGTCGCTGCCGAGGCGGCATGGCGCAGCGCGCATGAGGACAGGATCGCCGCCATTCTCGCGGCGCCTGCCGCGCCTGCCGGATCGGGCGCGGAACTGGAAATCCCTGCCGATATCTTCACCGGCTGGTTCGCCGACAAGGATGCGTCGATCGCCATCGCCAAGGTCACTACCGTTCCTGGTGGGCGGTCGAAGGGCACCATCCTGCTGGATAGCGCGGACGGGCGGCAACTGGTCGTCCGCCGCGATTTTACCGCTGCCGTCACCGGAACATCCGTCGCGGACGAGTTTCCGGTCATCCGGGCAGTGCATGGCAAGGGCCTGCGCGTTCCCGAACCGCTCTGGCTGGAAGAGTCGCCACAGGCGATCGGCGGACGGTTCATCGTCTTCGAGCGGCTTGCCGGGACATCCATGGGCACGCTTTTCTCGACCGACGCGACACCGGCCTTCTGCCGTGATTTCGCGGCGGAGCTAGCGAAGCTGCACCAATATGACGTCGACGATCTGGGACTGGCGGACAGCCTGCTTTATGGCCGTGCTGACCATCCGGTCCGGGCGCATATCGAAAGCTATGAGGTGCGCTATCGCAAGGGCATGGCGCCAGTGCCGCTGATCGACGCGGCCTTTGCCTGGCTGCACGACCAATTGCCGCATATCGGCAATGAACGGCGACTGGTCCATGGCGACGCAGGGCTGCACAATAGCTTGGGGCTGGGGGATCGGCTGACGGGTCTGCTCGACTGGGAATTCACCCATGCAGGCGACCCGGCCGAGGATCTGGCCTATTGCCGCTTCCTCGTTTCCCGCGTGATGCCATGGGCAGAGTTCATGGCCGCCTATCATGCAGCGGGCGGTCCAGCGGTCAGCGACGCCCGCATGGCCTTCTTCACCGTATGGCGCACGTTGCTGCTGTCGGTACTGACCGGCTTTGCACGGCACAGCTATGACAGCGGCGTCGATCGCGACCTGCGCATCGCCACCATCGGTTGCAATACTTTCCCCAAACAGTTGCGCGACCTGGCCAACGACCTCGCCCCCATGATCTCGAATATGGAGATGCCTGCATGAGCGATTCCGAACTGAGCTTCGTCATCGGCGGTCCCATCGCCCGCGCGACGATCAACCGTCCGCATGCGATGAACGCGATGAAGAACGGCATGTGGGAGACGCTGGGCGATCATCTGCGCGCCATCGAGTGCAACCGCGACGTCCGCGTCGTCCTGATCACCGGGGCGGGCGACAATTTCTGTGCGGGCGGCGATGTGAAGGAATTTTCCTCCACATTGGGCATGACCGACCTGGAGCGCGCCAACCACTGGATGACCAGCGGCGACAAGGGCAACCAGCTTTTCGCGATGATCGAGCGTATTCCGCAACCGGTGGTGGTGCGCATCCGGGGCATGGCGGCGGGCGGGGGCCTGGCCATGGTGGCGGCCGCTGACCTTGCCATCGCGTCCGACAAGAGCCGTTTCCTGGCGGCGCAGATAAGGGTCGGCGTGATCCCCGATTCCGCGCTCAGCTACAATCTCGTCCGCAATATCGGACCGAAGCGGGCAAAGCAGATCGCCTATCTGGGGGATATTTTCGGGCCGGAGGAAGCGCGCGCGTTCGGTCTGGTCAACTGGGTGGTAGGAGACAGCGAGTTGGACAGTAGAACCGAAGAGTTGCTCGCCCGGATCGCCAAGCTGCCGCAGGAGGCTCTGGGGCGCACCAAGCGGGCAATGAACATCGCCCACCGCATTTCCGTGGTCGATCATCTGGCGCAGGAGACGATCGACATCGGCGCTGTGGTGGCCCACCCCGACTATGCCGAGCGCGTCACCGCCTTCATGGAAAGGCAGCGCTGAGCAGGACCGTCATCCCCGCCGGTCCGGGAATGGCGCCCTGCCTCATATCTCCACGAAGACCGCGTCCCCCTCTATCCTGATCGGGAAGGTCTGGAGCGGGTCCATGCAGGGTAAGCGGCATGGCTCACCCGTGCGGATATCGAAAGCGCCATCATGCCAGGAACAGATGACCTTGCCATCCTCGATATAGCCGTCCTCCGACAGGCTGGCTTCGCCATGGGTGCAAATGTCGGCGGTGGCAAAAATCTCGTCCCCGATCATGTAGAGGGCGAGCGGGGCATGATCGGCCAGTTCCGCCTTGAAGATTTCCCCATCTTCCAGATCGGACATCGTGCAGGCCTTCACCAAAGTCATTTGCAACGCCTCTCCAAATTCACCATTCCACATTATGTGCTAGCGAACTATATGCACGCGGCCAGGATAGTGCAAGGCTAATGCAATGGAGAACGTTCTGATTCAGCATCCGCGCCGATGGGCGAAAGCCGACCCCGATCGACCAGCGGTCGTCTATCCGTCGCTGGGGATGACGTTGTCCTATGGCGAGCTGGATGCGCGCGCCAATCGCTGCGCGCATCTGCTGCGGGCAAGAGGACTCCGGCGCGGCGATCATTTCGCGCTGCTGGTGGAAAATGTCCCGGTCTTTCACGAGCTGGTCTGGGCGGGCCATAATGCAGGCCTTTATTATACCGCGATCAGCTGGCGCTTTCATGTGGATGAAATCGCCTTCATCATCGCGGATTGCGGCGCACGGCTGGTCTTCCATACAACAAAACAGGCCGGGTTGGTCGATGAGTTGAAAGTCCGCTTGCCCGACCTCTGCTTCATCGACGTAAGCGATGGCAGCTATGCGGCGCGTTTTCCCGCTACGCCGATCCCTGACGAAAGCCGGGGATCGGACATGCTATACAGTTCCGGATCGACCGGCCGGCCCAAGGGGATCAAGCAGCATCTGCCCGACGATGGCATAGATGGCCCCTCGAAGATGTTCGGCATCTATGCCGATCGCTATGGTTGGGGCGATGATATGGTCTATCTGATGCCCTGTCCGCTCTATCATAGCGGGCCGATGCGCTTTGCCATGGCGATGCAGCAGATCGGCGCAACGCTGATCGTGATGGAGGCGTTCGAGGCGGAAGGCGCGCTGCTACTGGTCGACCAGTATCGCGTGACGCATGCCCATTGGGTGCCGACCATGCTGGTCCGATTGCTGAAACTGCCGGCGGAGGTGAAGGCGGGTTATGATCTCTCCTCCGTCCGCACCATCGTCCATGGCGCCGCGCCGATCGCACCCGACGTCAAGCGTGCGGCGATCGACTGGTTCGGTCCGATCCTGGAGGAAAGCTATGGCGGGACGGAGGGCAATGGGCTGACCATGATCGGATCGGCCGACTGGCTGGCCCATCCCGGATCGGTGGGCCGGTCCTTTCTGGGTGCGATCCACATCCTTGATGATGAAGGCTTTGAGGTACCCACCGGACAGGTCGGTACGGTCTGGTTTTCGGGCGGCCCCGGCTTTGCTTATCATCAAGACCCGGACCGGACTGCGGAGGCCCATGACGCCAGTGGGCGCAGCACGTTGGGCGACATCGGCTATGTCGATGCGGAGGGCTATCTTTACCTTACCGACCGGCGCAGCAACATGGCGATATCGGGCGGGGTCAACATCTTCCCGCAGGAGGCGGAGAACCGCCTGATCTCTCACCCGGCGGTGGCGGACGCGAGTGTATTCGCTGTGCCGGACGAGGATATGGGCGAGGTGCTGCATGCGGTGGTCCAGCCGCTTGACCCTGCGACTGATGCGGATGCGCTGGCGACCGAATTGTCAGGCTGGTGCCGCGCCGCCCTCGCGACGATCAAATGCCCGCGCAGTTGGGAGTTTCGTGCCCAGTTGCCGCGCCACGACACCGGAAAAATCTATGCGCGCCATCTCAAGGACGAATGGCTGGCGCGCCATCGCAAGACAGGAGCATGATATGGCAGGCGTCTGGTTCGACGAATTGACGATAGGGCAGCGGTTCGAACATCCGATCCGCCGCACGGTGACGGAAACGGACAATGTCCTCTTCACCGCGATGACGCATAATCCTGCGCTGCTGCATCTGGACGAGGAATATATGAAGGGCACCGAATTTGGCGCCCGTATCGTCAATTCGGCTTTCACCCTGGGCCTGATGGTCGGCATTTCGGTGGGTGATACGACGCTGGGCACGGCCGTCGCCAATCTGGGCTGGGACGAGGTGCGTTTTCCCAAGCCGCTTTTTCATGGCGACACCGTCCATGTCGTGAGCGAAGTGATCAACCTGCGCGATTCCCGGTCGCGGCCCGAAGCGGGCATCGTCACCTTCCTGCATCAGGCGTTCAACCAGCATGGCGACCTTGTGGCTTCGTGCAAGCGGTCGGGCCTGCAACGGCGTAATCCGGGGCGGAGGCCAGCGGCATGAGCGACGCCCTGCCGCTGCGGTCCTGGTTGTTCATTCCGGGGGACAGCGAGAAGAAGATGGCAAAGGTCGCCGACTGCGGCGCCGATGCCGTCATCCTCGATCTGGAGGATGCGGTCAGCCCGGACAACAAGCCGCTCGCCCGTCGCCTGATCCCGGATTTTCTGCGTACGACGCCGCGGGGCCGGCGCAAGGCGCAATATTGGGTGCGGGTCAATCCGTTCGACTCCGGGCTGACGCTCGATGATCTGGCCGCGATCATGCCCGGCGCGCCGGACGGCATCATGCAACCCAAGACCAATGACCCGGACGATGTGCGGCGCCTGTCCCACTATCTCGACGCGCTGGAGGCGGCGCATGGGATCGAACGGGGATCGGTGAAGATCCTGCCCGTCGCCACCGAAACCGCGATCGCGCCCTTCACGCTGGGCCAGTTCGCCAGCGCCGGGCTGGAGCGGCTGGCGGGTCTGACATGGGGGGCGGAGGATCTGTCGGCTGCGTTGGGCGCCAGCACCAATGTCGATACCAGCGGGCACTGGGCCTTCACCTATCAGATGGCGCGCTCGCTTTGCCTGCTCGCGGCGCATGCGTCGGGCGTGCAGGCGATCGATACGCTGTACGTCGATTTTCGGGACGAGGACGGGTTGCGCGCAGCCTGCCGAGCGGCGCGGGCGGAAGGCTTTACCGGCCGCATCGCCATCCACCCGGCGCAGGTGGCCGGGATCAACGACAGCTTCATGCCGTCAGCCGATGAAGTCGCCCATGCCCGCCGGGTGATCGACGCCTTCGCGGCCAGCCCCGGCGCTGGTACAGTCGGGCTGGATGGCAAGATGATCGACATCCCGCACCAGAAACAGGCGCAGCGGGTGTTGGCGCAGGCGGCGGCGTTCAGGGCGCGCGCCTGATCGTCACGCGCTGGCGCTGTCCTGCCTGAAGCGGGCAACCTGCCGCAGCACGTCGTCGGCATGTTCGCGGCGACAGATCAGCAGGTCGGGCAGATACACATCCGCCTGATTATAGACCAGCGGCGATCCGTCGATGCGCGAACAATGCAGGCCATGGGCGCGGGCGACCGCAACCGGGGCCATGCTGTCCCATTCATATTGGCCACCGCTATGCAGGTAGATGTCGGCCTGCCCCAGGATGATCGCCATCGCTTTTGCGCCGGCGGACCCCATCGGCACCAGTTCCGCGTCGATCGCCTGCGCAACAGCCAGGGCCTCGGCGGCGGGGCGGGTGCGGCTGACGACCATGCGCAGCTTTTCCGGCGCGGGCGGGACGGTGCGGACCTGATCGGTGCGCAGCACGACGCCGCCATCCAGGCCCGGCAACGCGACCGCGCCGATGCTGGGGATGCCGTCGATGGCAAGGCCGACATGCACGGCCCAGTCGGTCCGTTCCTCACCATATTCGCGCGTGCCGTCCACCGGGTCGACGATCCATACGCGGCTTTTGCCCAGCCGCTCCGCATTGTCCTTTTCTTCCTCCGACAACAGGCCGTCGTCGGGCCGCTGTTCGCGCAGGGCGTGGCAGAGGAACTGGTTGGCGGTCTGGTCGCCCGCCTTGCCCAGCGCCCTGGGGCTGAACAGGGCGGAGGCGCGGACGTCGAGCAGCAGGCGTCCCGCTATCTGCGCCAGGTGGGCGGCCAGCGTGGCGTCGGCTACAGCCCTTTCAGACGGTGCATCGCTCATGGGATCAGCCGAGCGATGATCGCATCGGCGGCTTGCTCCGCCGTCATGACCGCCGTGTCGACGCGGATTTCGGGGTCTTCCGGCGCTTCATAGGGGCTGTCGATGCCGGTGAAGTTCTTGAGCTGGCCCGACCGCGCCTTCTTGTAGAGGCCCTTGACGTCGCGCGCTTCTGCATCGGCCAGCGTGGTGTCGATATGCACCTCGATGAACTCGCCCGGCTGCATCATCTGTCGCACCATGTCGCGTTCGGCGCGGAAGGGGGAGATGAAGGCGGTGATGACGATCAGGCCCGCATCGGTCATCAGCTTCGCCACTTCGCCCACCCGGCGGATATTTTCCACCCGGTCGGCGTCGGTAAATCCCAGATCCTTGTTCAGGCCATGGCGGACATTGTCGCCATCCAGCAGGAAGGTATGGCGGTTCATGCGCGCCAGCTTCTTTTCCACCAGATTGGCGATGGTCGACTTGCCGGCACCCGACAGGCCTGTGAACCACAGCACGGCCGGCTTCTGGTTCTTCAGGCCGGCATGGAAATCGCGGCTGATGTCGGTCGCCTGCCAATGGACATTCTGCGCGCGACGCAGGCTGAAATGCAGCATCCCCGCCGCCACCGTCGCATTGGTCAGCTTGTCGATCAGGATGAAGCCGCCCAGCGTGCGATTGGTCGCATAGGGCTCGAACACGATCTGCTTGTCGGTCGACAGATTGGCGACGCCGATGGCATTGAGTTCCAGCGTCTTGGCCGCCAGATGCGAACCCGAACCTCCGGCATCGTTGACGTTGACCTGATATTTGGGCTGCTGGATCGTCGCCGTCACCATCTGGGTGCCGATCTTGAGCCAGTAGGAGCGACCCGGCAGCATTTCCTCGTCTGCCATCCACACGATCGTCGCCTCGAACTGGTCGGCGGCCTGGGGCGGATTGTCCGACGCCGCGATCACATCCCCGCGCGAGCAGTCGACCTCATCGGCGAAGCAGAGCGTGACCGACTGGCCGGCGACGGCTTCGTCCAGGTCGCCATTGAGCGTTACGATGCGGGTGATCGTGCTGGTCTTGCCCGAAGGCAGGACGCGGATAGCGTCGCCCGGCTTGACCGATCCGGTCGCGATCTGGCCGGAAAAGCCGCGGAAATCCAGATTGGGGCGATTGACCCACTGCACGGCCATGCGGAACGGCTTGTCCGCGTCGGCCGCGCTGTTGACCTCGACCGTTTCGAGATGCTCGATCAGCGCAGGCCCCTTGTACCAGGGCGTGTTGGCGCTGGGGCCGGTGATATTGTCGCCCTTGAAGCCGGAGATCGGCATCGGGGTGAACGCCGTGATGCCGATTGATCGGGCAAATGCGGCATAGTCGGCGACGATCTTGTCGAACACGGCCTGATCATAACCGACCAGATCCATCTTGTTCACCGCCAGCACGATGTTGCGGATGCCGATCAGGTGGGTGAGATAGGAGTGGCGACGGGTCTGGGTGAGAATACCCTTGCGCGCGTCGATCAGAATGACGGCCAGGTCCGCGGTCGACGCGCCGGTCACCATGTTACGGGTATATTGTTCGTGGCCGGGCGTGTCGGCGACGATGAACTTGCGCTTCTCCGTAGCGAAGAAGCGATAGGCGACGTCGATGGTGATGCCCTGTTCACGCTCGGCGGCGAGACCGTCGACCAGCAGTGCGAAGTCGATCTCCTGCCCCTGCGTCCCGACCTTCTTGCTGTCGGCCTCCAGCGCGGCCAGTTGATCTTCGAAGATCATCTTGCTGTCGTAAAGCAGGCGACCGATCAGCGTAGACTTGCCGTCATCCACCGATCCGCAGGTGATGAAACGCAGCATCGTCTTATGCTCATGCACCTTGAGATACTGGTCGATATCCTGCGCGATGAGGGCGTCGGTCTTGTAGATGGGGTCGGTCATATGTTCATCCCGTCATCCCAGCGAAGGCCGGGATCGCGTTGATCTTGAGCGAAGGTTCCGTCCGGAGGCCTGAAATCCCAGCCTTTGCCGGGATGACGGCCTTTGGTCAGAAATAGCCTTCCTGCTTTTTCTTCTCCATGCCGGCGCCGCCTGCATCCTTGTCGATGGCGCGGCCCTGACGCTCGGACGTGGTGGTCAGCAGCGTTTCCTGGATCACGTCCGGCAGCGTCCTGGCGGTGCTTTCGACCGCGCCGGTCAGCGGATAGCAGCCCAAGGTGCGGAAGCGAATCGAACGCATCACCGGCTCTTCGCCCGGTTGCAGCGGGAAGCGATCGTCATCGACCATCAGCAGCATGCCGTCGCGCTCCACGGTCGGGCGTTCGTCCGCGAAATAGAGCGGCACGATCGGCACATCGTTCAGATGGATATATTGCCAGATATCCAGCTCGGTCCAGTTGCTGATCGGGAAGACGCGGATGCTTTCGCCCTTGTTCTTCCGGGCGTTATAGAGATTCCACAATTCGGGTCGCTGGTTCTTGGGATCCCAGCCATGCGACGCGGTGCGGAAGGAGAAGATGCGCTCCTTCGCCCGGCTCTTTTCCTCGTCGCGGCGCGCGCCGCCGAAGGCCGCGTCGAAGCCGTGGAGGTTGAGCGCCTGCTTCAACCCTTCGGTCTTCCACATGTCGGTGTGGAGAGGGCCGTGGTCGAACGGATTGATGCCGCGCTCGGCCGCTTCGGGATTCTGGTAGACCAGCAATTCCATGCCGCTTTCCCGCGCCATCCGGTCGCGCAGCTTGTACATTTCCTGGAACTTCCAGGTCGTGTCGACATGCAGCAGCGGGAAGGGCGGGGGCGAGGGATAGAAGGCCTTGCGCGCCAGATGCAGCATCACGGCGCTGTCCTTGCCCACCGAATAGAGCATGACCGGCTTTTCGGCCTCGGCCACCACTTCCCGCAGGATGTGGATGCTTTCGGCTTCCAGCCGCTCCAAATGAGTCAGGGTCTTTGCGTCCACCATCATTCCTCGCAATCTTCTTGCGTGCCCTATTGCCACCGGGCAACAATCATTGGACCTCCCATATGGGAGGCTATAGGCTGCTGTCCATGCGATTGGACGATTCCGGCCTGCTGGCCAGCCTGCATGACGGCCTGTTCCAGCAACCCCTCTGGCATGATTTTCTGGAACGGCTGCGGGGCAGGCTACAGGTTTCTTATGCCAGCCTGATCTTCCATCCACCCCATGAGAGCGCCTTGGTTGAACTGCATGTCGGCCTAGGAAAGTCGTTGAATCTAGAGAAGATTTTTGCCCGGCACGCAACAGGCGAATATGTGCCGCAGCGGCTCATGCGGGAGGGGCGGGTCTATGCCCTGGGCGAGTTAATCGGAACGGACGACAGTGCACTTCGGGCTTGGCGCGACGAAGAACTTCTACCTGTGGGCATAGAAGATTTGCGGGCCGTCCGGGTCATGGAAGCGAGTGGCGTCAACGCATGGCTCTGTTGTGGGGGCAAGTCCTTGTCATCCTCGGTCGCGTCGCTGCTGACGACGCTGGCGCCGCATCTGCGGATCGCGATGCGCTGCTTCGTGGCGCTGGAACGGGAAAGGCTGCGGTCGAGCCTGGCGTCGGAAGCCTTTGGCCGGCTGAATTTCGGCTGGCTGACGCTGGACGCGCAATGCCGCATCCTCGACATGACGACACATGTCGACCAACTGTTCCAGCGCAACGGCCTGTTGCGGCGCGGACGCTATGACCGGCTGACACCGGCGTTGCCGGAACTGGACCGGGAACTGACGGTGCTGATCAAAAGGTTCGCGCAGGATGCCGATGCGCGACCGCATGCGATCAACCTCAGCCGCGACCCACGCATGGACATGCTGGTCGCGCCGTTCCGGGGCGGATCGGTTGCGGCGGGCAATGCGCCGGTGGCGATCGTCTATCTGAGCGGCGACCGATCGTCGCAGGCGGATCGGTGCGAACAACTGGTCGAACTGTTCGGCCTGCTGCCGAGTGAGGCGCGGCTGGCCTGGGAGATCGCACAGGGCATCCCGATCGCCGAGGCCGCCGCCAACCTGAAGCTGACGGTCGAGACGGCGCGCAACTATTCCAAGAAAATCTATGCGAAGATGGGCGCGCGGGGTCAGGCAGAACTGGTGCGGATCATCCTGAGCAGCGTGCTGGCGATCGCCTGAGCGGAGGCGATTGCGACAGCGAGTTGGACAGGTGTTTGCGGTTGCCGTGATGAGGGTGGTTGTTTAACATAATCCTTATTATCGAACTTTTAGGTCGGGCAGATCAGACCCAGCCATTCGGACAGACGATGCAATTCCCTGTCCAGTGCGTCTTGCGTCTCGGGCGGTGCGCCGGGTTCCAGATGGCGGGATTGCACCAGCAGACGTCCGGCCTTGCGATCCGCCTTGAGATCGGCCCGCGCGACGATGCGGTCGCCGAGCAGGAACGGCAGGTCGTAATAGCCATGGGTGCGCCGGTCGGCCGGCGTATAGATGCCGATGCGGTAATGGAAATCGAACAGCCGCAGCGTGCGCGATCGTTCCCAGATCAGCGGGTCGAACGGCGACAGCAGCGCTTGCGCATGAACGCGCCGGGGCGTGGCGGCGTCGCGGTGCAGATAGGCGGCCTGGGCCTGCCCCTCGATCCGGGCGGGGATCAGGACGGCCTGCTCCTGCAATGTGTCGATGGCGGCACGCGCATCGTCCGGTTGCAGCCGGAAATAGTCGCGCAGTTCGGTGGCCGTCGCAATCCCCAAGGCCCTGGCCGACCGCTCGACCAGCGCTGTCCGGGCATCATGTGGCGATGGCGTCGGTTGCGCCAGAATGGCAGCGGGAAGAACTCGTTCAGGCAGGTCGTAGAGCCGTTCAAAGCCACCGCGCCGCGTCGCCGTGGTGACATGGCCGGCCCAGAACAGCCATTCCAGCATCTGCTTGGCAGCCCCCCACTCCCACCAGCCGCTGCGGCTGCGGCCCCCGTCGAAATCGGCGGCGGCGAGCGGCCCTTCGGCGCGGATGCGGTCGAGCAGAGCCATGGCATCCGCCCGACGCTCGCCCGCAAAGACCCGTAGCCCCTTCCACCCGGCCTCCCCCCGGTCGGCGCGGTCCATGCGCCAGCGCAGCAGCGGATGCAGATCGAGCGGGAGCAGCGAGGCTTCATGCGCCCAATATTCGAACAGGCGCCGGTCGCGCGGACGGCCCCAGGCGGCGCTGTCGAGCCAGTCGCGATCATAGCCGCCCAGCCGCGAAAAGGCCGGCATATAATGGGCGCGGGCGAGGATGTTGACGCTGTCGATCTGATGCAGGCCGAGCCGTTCGGTGACCTTGCGCAGATGCAGCCTGGTCGGGGTCGCCGGACGCGGGCGGCCGAACCCCTGGGCAGCGAGCGCGATCCGGCGCGCGTCGGCGATGGAGAGGCTGAGGGTCATGCGCGATAGCTACGCCAGACGGCGCGTCATGGGAATGGACCCGATCCGTGGCCGGGATCAGCCGCTTGTGCTGCGCCGAACCACCAGCCGCGCCGGCAATGTGCCGGGCGGCAACGGCTGATCCTCCACCTGTGCGACCAGCGTGTCGACCAGCAATTGCCCTGCCCCCTTCATGTCCTGCATGATGGTGGTCAGCGGCGGCGTGGTCAGACTGGCAGCGGGGATGTCGTCGAAGCCGACGATGGCGACATCGCCCGGCACGGTGAGGCCCGCCTCCGCCAGCGCGCGCATCGCCCCGATGGCGATCAGGTCGCTGGCGGCAAAGATCGCGTCGAACGGCACGCCCCGCCCGATCAGCGTCATGGTGGCGGCATGGCCGGCATCCTCCGCCGTCAGCGCATCGACCTGCAACGCCGGGTCTGGCGCTATACCCTGCGCCGCCATCGCATCGCACAGGCCGGCATAGCGATCGGCAAATTCGGGATAATGTTCGTCGGCCTGACCCAGAAAAGCGATGCGGCGGCGGCCCAGGTCCAGCAGATGATCGCCCGCCAGTCGGCCCGCCCCGACATTGTCCGACCCCACCGTCGGACCGATCGTGTCCGCGCCCACCGACCCCCAGCGCACGAAATATGTGCCGGCGCCGACCAGTTCTGTAAGCCGCCGCTGGTAGAGCGTGTAGTCGCCATAGCCGAGCAGGATGAGTCCGTCGGCACGATGGCTGTCCTGATAGCGGACATGCCAGTCATCCTCCATCTTCTGAAAGGAAATGAGCAAATCCAGCCCGCGTGCGCCGCATTGGCGGGTGATCGCTCCCAGCATGGCGAGGAAGAAGGGGTTGATGTTCGATTCGTCCGGGGTCGGGTCTTCGAAGAACAGCAAGGCGATGGTGTTGGACCGCTGCGACCGGAGCGAGGAGGCGTTCTTGTCGACCGAATAATTGAGGTCGCGGGCGATCGCCTCGATCCGCTCGCGCGTGGCGCGGCTGACCGATCGCGATCCACGCAGCGCGCGGCTGACCGTGGGCTGCGAGACGCCGGCCAGATAGGCGATGTCGAAGCTGGTCGGCTTGTTGCCGGGCGGACGCCCCATCTTCCCTCTCCCGGCGCGAAGGACCGATGCGCCACAGCCATGGTAGATGGCCCATGAAAACAAGGCAATTGCGGGCTTTGCGACAAGGGCCAGCGTGACAATCCGGTCACAGCCCATGGCATCGCATAATATGCGCATACGTATGCCTGCTGGCGGGGTGGATCGAACGCGGCCTATGCAGGACGAACCCGCAGGGACATGGCACTGTAAAGCCATGCCGGCGGCGAGGGTTTCCAGCACCGGCGAACAGGGTCTGTCCGGTGTCTTTGGGGGAGAGGATAAAGTGGCTCAACATCATAACCGCGTCCATTTGCTGGGCGCTTCGCTTCTGGCCATCATGGCTGCGGCCACGGCCAGCCCCGCATTCGCGCAGGACGCCCCGCAAGCCGACGCCGCCCCGCAGGACGGCGGCAGCGACACGATCATCGTCACCGGCTTCCGCGCCGCGCTGCAAAGCGCCGTCAATGTGAAGAAGAATGCCGCGCAGATCGTGGAATCGGTGTCGGCCGAGGATATCGGCAAGCTGCCCGATGCGTCGATCGGCGAATCCATCGCCCGCCTGCCCGGCCTGACCTCCCAGCGCCTGTTCGGCCGCGCCAATTCGATCGCGATCCGCGGCGCGAGCGCGGACCTCTCCTCGACCACGCTCAACGGCCGGCCGCAGACATCGACCGGCGAACAGCGCAATGTCGAGTTCGATCAATATCCGTCCGAAGTCGTCAGCCGCGTCGATGTGTTCAAATCGCCACAGGCCAACCTTATCAACCAGGGTCTGGCCGGCACCGTCGATATCCGCACCATCCGCCCGCTCGACTATGGCAAGGAATTGTTTTCGGTCGGCGCGCGCGGCGTCTATACCGACCTGGGCAAAGTGAATGCCGACAGCAAGGACAAGGGCTATCGCCTGACCGGCACCTATGTCGGCCAGTTTGCCGGCGACCGGATCGGCGTGTCGCTGTCCGCCGCCTATAATGACGAACCCTATCAGTCGAAAGAGTTCGAGGCCTGGGGCTATGCCGACGGTCCGGATGGCGACAAGGTGATCGGCGGCATCAAGCCGTTCGGCGTGTCCACCCAGTTGAAGCGTCTGGGCATCCAGGGCGCAGTGCAGGTACAGGCGACCGACACGCTGCTGCTGACCTTCGACGGCTTCTATGGCGACTTCAAGGAAAAGCAGATCAAGCGCGGCGTCGAATTCCCGCTCTACTGGAGCGGCGCGACATTGGTGCCCGCCAGCATCGGCACCGATGGCGACTTCATCAACAAGGGCACGTTCACGGGCGTCGAGGCGGTGGTCAACAACCATGGCTATGAACGCAAGTCGAAGATCTTCTCCGGCGGCTTCAACGCCAAATATAGCGGCGACGATGGCTGGTCGGCCAGCTTCGACTTCGGCTATTCGCGCACCGACCGCAACGAGTTGTCGCTCGAATCCAACGCCGGCACCGACTACGGCCCCGGCAATGGCGCGACCGATACGCTGGATTTCGTCAGCGACGGCAAGGGCACGCATTTCACCAGTCACCAACTGGACTATGGCGATCCCAATCTGATGGTGCTGACCGATCCGCTCGGCTGGGGCGGCGGCGCGCCGCTCGGCCACCAGGAAGGCTATTATAACAACCGCATCATCGACGATGAGATCAAAAGCTATCAGGTCGAATTCGGCAAGGAGATCGAGGGCAGCTTCCTGTCGAAGATCACCGCGGGCCTGGGCTATGTCGATCGCACCAAGGCGAAGACGCCGGAAGAATATGTGCTGAACCTGGCGAACGGCGCTACGTCGCTGGTGCTGCCGGAACAATATCGTCTGGCCGCGACGGACCTCAGCTTCATCGGCGTCGGTCCGATCCTGTCCTATGATCCGTTCAAGCTGCTGAGCGACGGGGTCTACATCAAGACGCTGAACCCCAGCAAGGATGTGCCGGCCAAGGCCTATTCGGTGACCGAGCGGGTGATGTCGGCCTATCTGATGGCCAACATCAAATCCGATGTCGGGTCCGCCGAGCTGAGCGGCAATTTCGGCGTGCTGGCGCAGAATACCGAACAGAAGTCGCGCGGCTTCGTCAATCTGGCGGCGGCTTCT
The DNA here is from genome assembly GCF_001421665.1 of Sphingobium sp. Leaf26. GTDB lineage: Bacteria > Pseudomonadota > Alphaproteobacteria > Sphingomonadales > Sphingomonadaceae > Sphingobium. Next base: position 36,105 of record NZ_LMKV01000031.1, on the reverse strand, counting down.
CTGGTGCCGACGACGCGGGGCGACACGTATTGGGATGTGCTGCCAAGCATGAACCTGTCGCTGCGCTTCCCCAGCGACTTCATCGTCCGTCTGGCCGCCGCCCGCGAAATCCAGCGGCCCCGGTTCGAGGATATGAAGGTCAGCCTGGACTATGGCTATAATACCGCCAGCGGCGTCATCACCGGCACCGGCGGCAACCCCACCCTGCGCCCCTATCGCGCCTGGGCGGCGGACCTCAATTTCGAGAAATATTTCGGGACCAAGGGCTATGTGAGCCTCCAACTCTTCGCCAAGAAGCTGGAAAGCTATGTCTATCGGGAAACGGCCGCGTTCGATTATAGCGGCTTGCCGGTCGTGCTGCCGCCGGGCGTCACCGATCCCGATGGCACGCTGACCCGTCCGGTCAACGGCAAGGGCGGCAAGCTATACGGCTTTGAGGTTGCCGGCACGGTGCCGTTCGACATCATCACTCCTGCACTGGACGGTTTTGGCCTGACCGGCGGCGTGGGCTATACCAAGACCAGCATCAAGCCGGGCGTGGGCGCGGCGTCCGAAGACCTCCCCGACTATTCGCGCTGGGTCGCCAACGGCACGCTCTTCTTCGAGAAATGGGGCTTCAACGCCCGCGCTTCGGCCCGTTACCGGTCCGCCTTCGTCGGGCAGTTCGTGGGCTTCGGCGGCGAGCGGGAATTGCGCCGGGCGCTGGCGGAAACCATCGTCGATGCCCAGGTCGGCTATGATTTCCAGAAGGGCAGCGCGCTGGAAGGGCTGGCGATCTTCGTGCAGGGCCAGAATCTGACCGACGAACCGTTCGTGTCGGTGGACACCGGCGCGTCGATCCAGATCCGCAACTATCAAAGCTATGGCCGCCGCTTCATGGCGGGCTTCAACTACCGCTTCTGATGTGTAGAGTGGCCCGGCGGCCATGCGTCGCCGGGCCTTCACAGGTTCATATTATAGGGATGCCCCTCATGGGACGAACGGCCACGACTTTCCTCGTGACGGCCGCCGGGATGGCTGCGGCCCTGATCGGTGCGACTGGTGCGCAGGCGGATACGCTGTCCGATTTGCGCGCCCGTGGCCCGGAGCAGGAGATCGTCTATTTCGTACTGCCGGACCGATTCGCCAATGGTGATCCGAAGAATGACCGTGGCGGCCTGAAGGGCGGCCCGCTTCAGACCGGATACGACCCGACCTCCCGCGCTTTCTATCATGGCGGCGACCTGAAAGGGCTGACCGCGAAGCTGGACTATATCCAGGGGCTGGGCGCGACCGCGATCTGGCTGGCCCCGGTGTTCAAGAACAAGCCGGTGCAGGGCGCCAAGGGGCAGGAAAGCGCGGGCTATCACGGTTATTGGGTGACGGACTTCACCACCGTCGATCCGCATTTCGGCACGGATGCCGACTTCAAGGCGCTGGTCGATGCGGCGCATAAGCGTGGCATGAAAGTCTATATGGACATCATCGCCAACCATACGGCCGATGTGATCCAGTATCGGGAAAGCCCCACCAGTGCGGCGCCCTATCGCAGCACGGCCGACTATCCCTGGTCACGCCGGGGGGGCGCGGCGGGCCAGCCGATCAATCGAGGCTTCGCCGGCGACCGCGACGACAGCACCGCCAACTGGGCCAGGCTGACCGACCCGTCCTTCGCCTATACGCCGGTCGTGCCCAAGGGCGAGAAGGCGGTCAAAGTCCCTGCGTGGCTCAATGATTCCATCTACTATCACAATCGCGGCGACACCGACTGGAAGGGCGAAAGTGCGCAATATGGCGATTTCGTCGGCCTTGACGACATCGCCACCGAGGACCCGCGCGTCGTGGCCGGCTTCATCGCCATCTATAAGGGCTGGATCGACCGGTTCGGCATCGATGGGTATCGCATCGACACCGCCAAGCACGTGGATGCGGCGTTCTGGCGCGCCTTCATCCCCGCGATCCGCGCCCATGCAGCGGCGAAGGGCATCCCCCATTTCCATATCTTCGGCGAAGTCGCCACCGACGCCTATGACCCGGCGTTGCTGGCAAGCTGGACGCGCAACGCCGGCTTCCCCGCCGTGCTGGACTTCGCCTTCATGCGCGCCGCCGTCGATGCGGCCAGCGGCAAGAGCGATACCGAGATGCTCGCGCGCCTGGGCGATGACGACGCGCTGTATGAAGGCGGCAAGGCGGCGGCGCTGCAACTGCCGACCTTCCTTGGCAATCATGATGCAGGTCGATTTGCCTTCTTCCTGCGTCAAGCGCAGCCCGGCATGAACGCCCAAGAGGAACTGGCGCGCGCGATATTGGGCCATGCGATGCTGCTGACGCTGCGCGGCGTGCCGACGCTCTATTATGGCGACGAGCAGGGATTTGCCGGCATCGGCAACGACCAGCAGGCGCGGCAGGACATGTTCGCGTCAAGGGTGGCCGAATATAATGCGGATCGATTGGTCGGAACGAGCGCGACCACCGCGACCGACAGTTTCAACCCTGACCATCCACTCTACCGTGCGATCGCGGCTCTGGCGAAGGTCCGCCGCGATACGCCGGCCTTGTCGCGCGGCGCGACCTTATTGCGCGTCGGTTCCGACAAGCCCGGCCTGTTCGCCGTATCGCGCATCGACCCCGATACCCGCCGCGAAGTGCTGGTCGCGTTCAACACATCGGCCGCGCCGCTGTCGGGCCATATCGCGGTCGATCCGGCGAGCGGCGGCTTTACGTCGCTGGCCGGCGCCTGCCCGACTGCCCAGCAAGCGCCGGGCAGCCTTGCCCTCTCCCTCCCCGCCTTCGGCTATGCCATATGCGCCGCCAAACCCTGAAAACGGAAACGCCTTCATGACGCTTGCGACGACATCGACCGATCAACCCTGGTGGAAGGGGGCGGTGATCTACCAAATCTATCCGCGCAGCTTTCAGGACAGCAATGGCGACGGCATCGGCGACCTGAACGGCATCACCCAGCGGCTGGAGCATATCGCCCGGCTCGGCGCGGACGCGATCTGGATTTCGCCCTTCTTCACCTCCCCGATGCGGGATTTCGGCTATGATATTGCCGATTATTGCGATGTGGATCCGATCTTCGGCACGCTCGGCGATTTCGACGCATTGGTCGCCCGCGCCCATGATCTTGGCCTCAAGGTCACGATCGATCAGGTTTACGCCCATAGCTCCGACCTGCACGACTGGTTCAGGCAAAGCCGCGCCAGCCGGACCGGCGACAAGGCCGACTGGTTCGTCTGGGCCGATCCGAAGGCGGATGGCACCCCGCCCAACAACTGGCAGTCGGTCTTCGGCGGGCCGGCCTGGACATGGGACGGACGCCGCCGCCAATATTATATGCACCAGTTTCTGAGCAGCCAGCCCCAGCTTAACGTGCATAACCCGGCGGTGCAGGATGCGCTGCTGGGGGCCATGCGCTTCTGGCTGGATCGCGGCGTCGACGGCTTCCGCCTCGACGCGCTCAACCATTCGATGCACGACCCGCTGCTGCGCGACAATCCGCCCGCGCCAGACACCGGCAAGCCGCGCACCCGCTCCTTCGATTATCAGATCAAACAATATAGCCAGTCCCACCCCGGCGTGGTCGACTTCATCAAACGCATCCGCACATTATGCGACGAATATGGTGCGATCTTCACCGTGGCCGAAGTCGGCGGCGACCTCTCCGAAACGGAGATGAAGGCCTATACGGCGGGCGAAAGCCACCTCAACAGCGCCTATGGCTTCAACTTCCTCTATGCCGACAAGCTGACGCCGGCGCTGGTCGCCGAAACGGTCGCGCGCTGGCCGGACGAACCGGGCCTTGGCTGGCCAAGCTGGGCGTTCGAGAATCATGACGCCCCGCGCGCGGTGTCGCGCTGGTGCGCGCCCGACGATCGCCCCGCCTTCGGCCGGCTGAAGGCGATATTGCTGGTGGCGCTGCGCGGCAACGCCATTCTTTATCAGGGCGAAGAACTGGGCGTCACCCAGGTCGATATCCCTTTCGAGCGTCTGCAAGACCCCGAAGCCATCGCCAACTGGCCGCTGACCCTGTCACGCGACGGCGCGCGCACGCCGCTGCCCTGGGCGGCGAGCGCGGCGCAGGCGGGCTTTAGCGCCGCAGAACCGTGGCTGCCGGTGGGTGACGACAATCTCGCCCGCGCCGTCGACGCGCAGGAAGCCGACGCGGCGTCCCTGCTCAACCACACGCGCGCCATGCTGGCCCTGCGCAAGGGGAACCCGGCGCTGCGCCATGGCAGTCTGGAGATACTGGTCGCGGACGACCAGCGCCTGCTCTTCCGCCGACAAGCCGATGGCCAGTCGCTGCTCTGCCTGTTCAACCTGTCGGGTGAACCGGCCGCATGGCCCACGGAGATCGCGCCGACCAACACGCTGCTCGCCGCCATCAATGGCGCTACGCCGGGCACGCTGCCGCCCTTCGGCGCGCTGGTGATCGAGGAATAGGACAACAGAAAATGCCCTCCGTCCGCGCGGCGCGTACGGAGGGCAAGGGCCTTTCCAATCCGGTCTTTGAGGCCGGTCTCCCCCGCTCCCGGACCGGGCTGCACACCGGTCCGGGGGCTTTTTCGTTTAGCGCGGCGCCATGCGGATCGCGCCATCCAATCGGATGACGTCGCCGTTCAGCATCGGATTACGCACGATGCTTTCCACCAGTTGCGCATATTCGGCGGGCTTGCCCAGACGACTGGGATGCGGCACCTGCGCGCCAAGGGCGTCCTGCACATTCTGTGGAAATGCCTCCAGCATCGGCGTCAGGAAGATGCCCGGCGCGATGGTCATCACGCGGATCTTGTGCTGGGCAAGGTCACGGGCGATCGGCAGGGTCATGCCGACGACGCCGCCCTTGGATGCGCTGTAGGCGGCCTGGCCGATCTGCCCGTCATAGGCCGCGACCGAGGCGGTGTTGACGATCACGCCGCGTTCGCCATCCACCTCGTCCGCCGCCGCGAGCCGGGCGGAGAATTTGGCAATGACGTTGAAGCTGCCGATCAGGTTGACCGTCACCGTCCTGGCGAAGGTGTCGAGCGGGTGCGGCGCATTTTCCTTGCCCACGGTCTTTACCGCCGGGGCGATGCCCGCGCAGTTGACGAGGATGCGGGCGACGCCATGCGCTGCTTCCGCCGCGTCCAGCCCTGCCGCGACGCTGGCGTCGTCGGCAACGTTGACAGCGACATAGACACCACCCAGCGCCTGCGCCGTCGCCTGTCCAGCCTCCTCATTCAGGTCGAAGATCGCGACCTTCGCCCCTTGCTGCGCCAGCATCGTGGCGGTCGCCTTGCCCAGGCCGGATGCGCCGCCGGTGACGATCGCCGCTACGCCGTTGATGTCCATTTCATTCCTCTCCGTTCAGATCAGTTCGACGGCCATGGCGGTGGCTTCGCCGCCGCCGATGCACAGGCTCGCCACCCCGCGCTTCAGGCCGCGCGTCTCCAGCGCGGCGATCAGCGTCGCCAGGATGCGCGCGCCCGACGCGCCGATCGGATGACCGAGCGCGGTCGCGCCGCCATTGACGTTGATCCGGTCGTCCGGGATGCCCAGTTCCTTGGCGGCGATCATGGCGACCACGGCAAAGGCTTCGTTGACTTCGAACAGGTCGACGTCGGCGACCGACCAGCCGGCCTTGTCCAGCACCTTGCGCATGGCGGGGACGGGCGCGGTGGTGAATTTGGACGGCTCATGCGCATGGCCGGCGGTCGCGACGACCTTCGCCACGGTCTTGAGGCCCAGCTTCGCCGCCACGCTGGCACGGGTCATGACCAGAGCCGCCGCACCATCCGAAATGGAGGAGGCATTGGCGGCGGTGATGGTGCCGTCCTTGACGAAGGCGGGTTTGAGCACGGGAATCTTGTCGGGCCTGGCCTTGCCCGGCTGTTCGTCGGTATCGACGATCATATCGCCGCCCCGGCCCTTCACCGTGACCGGCGTGATTTCGCGGGCGAAGGCGCCGCTGCCGATCGCAGCATTGGCGCGTTCGAGCGATCGGATCGCATAAGCGTCCTGATCCTCGCGCGTGAACTGATAGTCGCGCACCGCTTCCTCGGCGAAGACGCCCATCGCCTTGCCGGGTTCATAGGCGTCCTCCAGCCCGTCCATCATCATCGTGTCGATGATGCGGTCATGGCCGATGCGCGCGCCACTGCGATGCTTGGGCAGGGCATAGGGCGCGTTGGTCATGCTTTCCATGCCGCCGGCAATCACGATGTCGGCCGCGCCGGACGACAGCGCTTCATGCGCCATGATCGCGGCCTGCATGCCGGACCCGCACATCTTGTTGACGGTGGTGGCTTCGGTATTGAGGCCAAGGCCGGCGCCCAGAGCCGCCTGTCGCGCGGGCGCCTGCCCCAGACCGGCCGGCAGGACGCAGCCCATATAGATGCGGTCGATGGCGTCGCTCGCCACGCCCGCACGCTCGACGGCGGCCTTGACGGCGGCGGCGCCCAACTCGGTGGCCTTGAGCGGCGAAAATATGCCCTGGAACCCGCCCATCGGCGTGCGGGCATAGCTGGCGATGACGACCGGATCGTCCTGCATAATCTCTCTCCTGAAATAGCGACGTTAAAGGCTGCGCGCGATCACCATGCGCTGAATGTCAGACGTGCCTTCGTAAATCTGGCAGACGCGCACGTCGCGATAGATTTTGGCCACGCCATATTCCTCCAGATAGCCATAGCCGCCCAGCGTCTGCATCGCGCCGGACACGATCGCCTCGGCCGCTTCGGACGCGAACAGCTTCGCCATCGAGGCTTCGGACAGGCAGGGCAGGCCCGCATCCTTGGTCCGTGCGGCATGCAGGACGAGTTGCCGTGCCGCCTCCAGACGGGTGGCGAGGTCGGCGAGGCGGAAGCCCACCGCCTGATGGTCGATGATCGCCTTGCCGAAACTTTTGCGATCCTTGGCATAGGCGATGGCAATCTCCAGCGCGGCCTGCGCCATGCCGACGCACTGCGCGGCGATGCCGATGCGGCCGGTTTCGAGGTTGGCGAGTGCAATGCGATAGCCCTGCCCCGGCTGCCCGATCAGCAGGTCATCCTCCACGAACATGTCGTCGAAACGCAGCGCGCAGGTGTCGGACGCGCCCTGCCCCATCTTGTGCTCGACCTTGTCCACGCCATAGCCGGGCCGGTCGGTGGGCACGATGAAGGCGGACAGGCCTTTCTTGCCCGCCTCCGGGTCGGTAAGCGCGATGATCATCACCAGCCCGGCAATCTTGCCCGACGTGATGAACTGCTTTGCGCCGGTGATGCGCCAGCCGCCATCCACCTTGACCGCGCGCGTACGCACGGCCGAGGCATCGGAGCCGGCGTCGGCTTCGGTCAGGGCGAAGGCGCCTATGGTCCGCCCGCCGATCAGGTCGGGCAGGAAGCGGGCCTTTTGCTCGTCGCTGCCATCCTTGAGCAGGCCGGAGACGAGGATGCTGTTCTGGATCGAGACGATGGTGGAGAGCGCGCCGTCCGCCGCCGCGATCTCCATCAGCGCCAGAGCGTAAGAAACGGCATCGGCCTCCGCCCCGCCAAAGGCTTCGGGGGCGGTCATGCCCCACAGGCCAAGGCCGGCCATGTCCTCGAACAAGGCAGGCGGATAGCCACCTTCCGATTCGAAACGGGCGCTGTGCGGGCGGATGGTGTCCTGCGCGAAATCACGCACCGTGTCGCGGATGGCAGCCTGAATGTCCGTCAGCATATACTCACTCGTATTTTCTATACTTGCGAGTATATTGATTGTTCCGGCGTTTCTTGTCAATGCCCGGCAGGTCCAAGGAGCGCCCATTGTCCAAGTCCGTCGCCATCACGCCCGCCCCCGCGCCCACCTCGCCCTTTCGCAGCAAGGCTGAGCGGGAGCAGGATCGGGCGGAAAAGCGGGAGGCCGTGCTGCTGGCGGCGGTGCGCATGTTCAATGCGCGCGGCTATCATGCCGCCTCGCTGGACGATGTCGCCGCGAGCCTGGGCATCAGCAAGCCGACCATCTACCATTATCTGGGCAACAAGGAGCAGGTGCTGGTCGAATGCGTCAATCGCGGCCTGTCCATGCTGCGCGAAGCGGCGGAAGCGGCAGCCGGTGCGCCGGGCAGCGGCCATGACCGGCTGCGCGCCTTCCTGCTGCGCTATGCCTGCATCAATATGGACGATTTCGGCCGCTGCGTGATCCGCACCAATGAGGAAGTGCTGTCGATGGACAGCGCCACCCGCTTTCGTGCGCGCAAGCGGGAGATCGACGCGGCGGTGCGGGCCATGATCGCAGAGGGAATCGCCGACGGGTCGATCGCACCGGTGGACGTGCGATTCGCCTCCTTCGCGCTGGCGGGGGCGCTCAACTGGCCGGCGCGCTGGCACGATCCGGCCGGGCCATTGCGTCCGCAGGAGGTGGCCGAGAAGCTGGTCGATATCGCCTTGGGCGGTCTGACGCCGCGCGACTGACGCAGACATTCCTTTCGCAGCCACGACGTCTTTGCCCTTTCTGCATTGAAAGCCGCATGATGTCGGAGCATGCTTCGCCATGCCCGTCTGTGCGGTGATGGACGATGGCGGTCATCGCCGTGCCTTCGACCGATATTATCGATCAGACAGAGCAAGATTCCCGGTTTGGATCGGGCGGTGCGCGCTTCTACAAATATGCCGCAGGGAAATGACAGGAGAATAATCATGGATGCCAAGACCTCTGACCCGCTGGGCTGTCCGATGAAGGACCCGGCCGCGCGGCGCACGCTGCTGGGGCGAACCAATCGCGACTGGTGGCCCAATCAGCTCTCGCTGGACATCCTCCAGCAGAACGGCCTGTCGGGCAATCCGCTGGAGAAGGATTTCGATTATGCTGCGGCGTTCCAGTCGATCGACTATGACGCGCTGAAGGCCGATCTGACCGCACTGATGACCGACAGCCAGCCCTGGTGGCCGGCGGACTATGGCCATTATGGCCCCTTCTTCATCCGCATGGCCTGGCATAGCGCGGGCACCTATCGTACCGGAGACGGGCGCGGCGGCGCTTCGTCCGGATCGCAGCGCTTCGCCCCGCTCAATAGCTGGCCGGACAATGGCAATCTGGACAAGGCGCGCCGGCTGCTGTGGCCGATCAAGCAGAAATATGGCCAGAAGCTGAGCTGGGCCGACCTGATGATCCTGGCCGGCAATGTCGCGATCGAATCGATGGGCGGGCCGGTCTTCGGCTTCGGCGGCGGGCGTGCGGACGTGTTCGAGCCAGAGAAGGACATCTACTGGGGCACGGAAGAAAATTGGGTCGGTGACGAGGCCAATGAAACCCGTATCCAGCCGGACAAGGACATGGCGCTGGAAAGCCCGCTGGCCGCGATCCAGATGGGCCTGATCTATGTCAATCCCGAAGGGCCAGGCGGCAATCCCGACGCGCTCCAGTCGGGCCGCGACATTCGCGAAACCTTTGCGCGCATGGGCATGAACGACGAGGAGACGGCAGCGCTGACGGCCGGCGGCCATACGTTCGGCAAGGCGCATGGTGCGGGCGATGCGTCGCTGGTGGGTTCGGAACCCGAAGGCGCGGATATCGCGCAGCAGGGGCTGGGCTGGCAGAGCGGCCATGAAAGCGGCATGGGCGATCACACCATCACCAGCGGGATCGAGGGCGCCTGGACGCCGACGCCGATCAACTGGGACATGAGCTATTTCGACATGCTGCTGGACCATGAATATGAGCTGGTCCGCAGCCCGGCAGGCGCCAAGCAATGGCAACCGGTCGGCAATCCACAAGAGACGCTGGCGCCCAAGGCGCATGACGGCAGCGTCAAGGTGCCGACGATGATGACCACCGCCGACATGGCGATGAAGGTGGACCCGGCCTATCGCGCGGTAATGGAGAAGTTCCGGGCTGATCCAGCCTATTTCGCCGATGCCTTCGCCCGCGCCTGGTTCAAGCTGTGCCATCGCGACATGGGGCCGAAGGTGCGCTATCTCGGCCCCGAAGTCCCCGCCGAAGACCTGATCTGGCAGGACCCAATCCCTGCGCCGACCGGGCCGACGTTGGGCGAGGCGGACATCGCCGCGCTCAAGCAGAAGATTGCCGGGTCGGGCCTGTCGGTCGCCGATCTGGTCAGGACCGCCTGGGCCTCTGCCGTCACCTATCGTGGGTCGGACCATCGCGGCGGCGCGAATGGCGGTCGTCTGCGCCTGGCCCCGCAGAAGGACTGGGACGTCAACGAGCCGGCCGAACTGGCTCGGGTTCTGGCCGTCTATGAGGGGATTGCAAGCGACAGCGGCGCATCGGTTGCCGACCTGATCGTGCTGGGCGGCAATGTCGGCATCGAGCAGGCGGCGAAGGCGGCGGGCCATGACGTGACCGTCCCCTTCACGCCGGGCCGCACCGATGCGTCGCAGGACCAGACCGATGTGGAGGGCTTTGCGGTGCTGGAGCCGAAGGCGGACGGCTTCCGCAACTATCTCCAGACGCGCTACAATGTGCCGACCGAGGAATTGCTGGTCGACCGGGCGCAGTTGCTGGGCCTGTCCGCGCCGGAAATGACGGTGCTGGTCGGGGGCTTGCGTGTGCTGGGCGCCAATCATGGCGGATCGCCGCACGGCGTCTTCACGGATCGTGTCGGGCAATTGACCAACGACTTTTTCGTCAACCTGCTCGACATGAACACCGCCTGGAAGCAGGTGGATGACAAGAGCGATGAAACGTTCGTCGGCACTGACCGGGCCAGCAATGAAGAGCGGTGGACGGCGACCCGCACGGACCTCGCCTTCGGCTCCAATTCGCAACTGCGTGCCTTGTCGGAAGTCTATGCCTCGTCGGATGCGGGCGGGAAGTTCGTCCGCGACTTCGTAGCCGCCTGGACCAAGGTGATGGATGCTGACCGCTATGATCTGAAGGCGTAGGATAACAAGTTGAAAAGCGGGCGGCGATCGGCCCGATCGCCGCCCGCTTTTCTATAATATCGAACGAATGGGCGCATTTTATGTCTATGCGCTGAATGAAAAAACTGGACTAGACCTTGTTTCAGCCCGGACGATCCGGCCGATACCCAGCGAGGAGCCTTCCCATGAGCCAGTTCATCACCACCACCGACGGCGTCGACATCTTCTACAAGGATTGGGGCAGCAAGGATGCCCAGCCGATCATGTTCCACCATGGCTGGCCGCTGTCGTCGGACGACTGGGATGCGCAGATGCTGTTCTTCCTGTCGAAGGGCTATCGCGTCATCGCCCATGACCGGCGCGGCCATGGCCGTTCGGCGCAGGTCGATTTCGGCCATGACATGGCCCATTATGCTGCCGACGCCGCTGCGGTCGCCGAGCATCTGGACCTCAAGAACGCCATCCATATCGGCCATTCGACCGGTGGCGGCGAAGTGGCCGCCTATGTCGCCCGCCATGGCCTGCCGCAGGGCCGCGTCGCCAAGGCTGTGCTGGTGAGCGCGGTGCCGCCGATCATGCTGAAGACCGACCGCTATCCGGGCGGCCTGCCGATGGATATGTTTGACGGGCTGCGCGCCGGCCTCGCCGCCAATCGCGCCCAGTTCTTCCGCGATGTCGCCAGCGGTCCCTTTTACGGCTTCAACCGCGATGGCGCCGACGTAAAGCCTGCCGTGATCGACAATTGGGTGCGGCAGGGCCTGAACGGCAGCGCGCTGGCCCATTATGAAGGGATCAAGGCTTTCTCGGAAACCGACCAGACCGACGATCTGAAGGCGATCACGGTGCCGACCCTGGTGCTGCATGGCGATGACGATCAGGTCGTGCCATACAAAAATGCCGGTGTGTTGCAGGCGGAATTGCTGCCCGATGCCACGCTGAAAATCTATGAAGGCTATCCGCACGGTATGCTGACGGTGAATGCCGAAGTGCTGAATGCCGATATCCTGGCCTTCATCCAGGGCTGAAAATAAACCTGGCCGGACGGCAGGGTGACGGATCAGACGTCGCTCATGCCGTCCGGCTCCACATCGTCCCGGCCCAGACCGACAAACTGGTCGAGCAGCCAACTCGCGGCTGGTCCGGGCGGCGTATCGCGGCGCCAGATGCCGGAAAAGCGATAGGTGCCGCCATGATGGTCGGGCATGACCAGCCGTACCAGCGTGCCCGCGACCAGATCCCCCTCGATCATCGGCAGCGGCATATTGCCCCAGCCGATGCCTTCGCGCAGCAACGCATGTTTCGCGCCCAGATCGGCGAGGCGCCATGTCTTGGGGCTGCTCACCGAATAATCCTGCCCTTCGGTGAAGCGCGACCGGTCGGTCAGCACCAGTTGCGTATAGTTGCGCCCCGCCCCCGGCGCGATCGCATCCATGCGGCCCAGCGGATGGTCAGGCGCGGCGACCGGCACCATCGGCACCAGCCCGGCGGCCATGCTTTCGATCCCTTCGACGCCGGCGGACAGCGGCCCGGAAATACCGATCACCGCCGCCCGATCCAGCACCATCGCGGTGATCGCGCCCAGCGCTTCGGCATGGAGGCGCAATTGCACGGTCGGGAAAGCCTGCGAAAAGGCGCGTAGCACCTTTCCCAGCCGATCGGCCGGCAACATGACGTCGACCGCCAGATCGACCTCCGCCTCCAGCCCGTCGAGCAGCCCCTTCACCTTCGCGCGTAACCCGTCCAGGCCATGGGAAATGCTGCGCGCCTCCGCCAGCAGGGCGCGACCGGCGACGGTCAGCACGGGCTTGCGCGTCCCTTCCCGGTCGAAGAGGGACAGGCCGAGCTGCGCCTCCAGATTGGATATGCCATAGCTGATCACCGACACGGCGCGGTTGAGCCTGCGCCCGGCGGCGGCGAAGCTGCCCGTATCCACGATCGCCAGGAAGATGCGCAACTGGTCGAAGGTCGGTGTGCCGGGATTATTCACTATTCCATTTCCTCGAACATAAGGATCGGTTTTATCCATCTGAACAGGAAAGAAGGCAAGCGGTAAAGCCGTCTTCAACAGGGCGACGCCACCCCGGCGACCTCCGCCCGATCAGGAGATAAGACGATGATCGAACTGCGCCCCTTCGACAGCCTTGGCGGTGACAATCATGGCTGGCTCGACGCCAAGCATCATTTTTCCTTCGCCGGCTATCATGACCCCGCCCGCATGCACTGGGGCAATCTGCGCGTCTGGAATGACGATACGATCGCGCCGCACACCGGCTTTCCGCCGCATCCGCATCGCGACATGGAAATCATCACCTATGTCCGCGAAGGCGCGATCACTCATGAGGACAGCCTGGGCAACAAGGGCCGGACCGAGGCCGGAGACGTGCAGGTGATGAGCGCAGGCACCGGCGTGCGTCATTCGGAATATAATCGCGAGGATGTGACGACGAAGATCTTCCAGATCTGGATCATCCCGACCCGTCAGGGTGAAGCCCCAAGCTGGGGCGCCCGCCCCTTCCCCAAGGGCGAACGGTCGGGGCATTTCGTGACGCTGGCGTCGGGGTATGAGAATGACAATGACGCGCTGACCATCCGCACCGATGCACGGATTGTGGCCGCGACGTTGAAGGCCGGGGAAAGCGCCGACTATCCGATCGGTGCCGATCGCAAAGCCTATCTGGTTCCCGCCACCGGCGCGATCCAGATCGACGACGTGCGGGCCAATGCCCGCGACGGCGTAGCGATCAGCGATGTCGAGGTCATCCGCGTGACCGCGATCGAGGATAGCGAGATCGTGCTGGTCGACGCCGCCTGAACGATCAGGCCGGTATGGGCGCCATGGCTGCGATAGTGGCCATGGCGCCCTTTTCTTCAAGGCTGGCCAGATGGACGGTCAGTTGTTCGGCGAAGGCGGCATCGTCGCGCAACGCGGCGGGCACGATCGCGTCATAGGCCAGGATTGCCTGCACGCGACCGGCGGCATCGGGCTGATCTTTCAGCAAGGCGGCAATCCGGTCGGCCAGCGGATCATCCACGATATGGGCCGCGCCCTGATCGTTCACCCCCGCCTGCCAGCGCAGCCAGGCCGCTACGCCCAATGTCAGCGCCTCTGCATCCTGCCCCATCCTGCGTCGATCCGCGATCGTCGCCAGCAGACGCTGCGGCAGTTTCTGCGACCCGTCCATAGCGATCTGATGGGTGCGGTGCATCAGCGCGCCATTGTCGAACCGCGCCATCAATTGACGGCGATAGGCGGCGACATCCAGTTCGGCCGGCGGCGACAGCGTCGTTGCCGCCTCATCCCATAGCCGCTCGACAAAGGCGCGCATCGGGGTGTGTTCCAGCACTTCATGGACATGGTCGATGCCCGCCAGCCCGCCCAGATAGGCGATGGCGCTGTGCGCGCCGTTGAGCAGGCGCAGCTTCGCCTCCTCCCATGGCGCGACGGCGGCGGTGAACTGGACGCCGGGGCCGAAATCGGGGCGCGGGCCGCAGAAGCGATCTTCGATCACCCATTGGGTGAAGGGTTCGGTCTTCACCAGCGCCTCGTCGGTCAGGCCATGGTCGCGGGCGAAAATGGCGATATCATCCGCCGTGGTGGCTGGCACGATGCGGTCGACCATGGTTTCTGGAAAAGCGCCTTCCTGCGCTATCCAGTCCGCCAGCGCCGGATCATGATGCTGTGCCAGCGCGATCACGGCGCCACGCAACCTTTGCCCGTTGCGCGGCAGATTGTCGCACGAAATGGCGGTGAAGGGCGGCAGGCCGCGCGCGCGGCGCTTTGCCAAGGCGGCGACCAGGAAGCCAGGCGCCGTCACCGGTGCGTCCAGGCTGGCGATGTCGGCGGCCAGTTGCGGATCATCCGTGCGCAGCGCACCGCTGGCGGGATCGAGCTTATAGCCTTTCTCCGTCACGGTCAGCGTCACGATATGGGTGTCGGGGCTGGCCAGCATTTCCACCACGCCCGCCGGGTCTTCCGGCGCGACCGTCACATCGAGCACTGCGCCGATCGTCCGAATGGCGACATCGGCGCCATCGCGCACCAGGATATGATAGAGGCCGTCCTGCGGCATCATCTGGTCGCGCACACCGGGCGAGCGCAAGGACACGGCCCGGATGCCCCAGCGCAGGTCGCCCGACGCCAGCATATCGTCGAACATCACCGCCTGATGCGCGCGGTGGAAGGCGCCGATGCCCAGATGGACGACGCCGGGCTTCACCTGGCGACGGTCATAGGCGGGTCGGGCGATGGTGGCAGGCAGCGCAGCCAGCGTGGCGGACGATAGGCGCATCATGGACAATTCCTGAAGGGTCAGAGGGTTACGCCACGTTTCCAGATGGCGATGTCGCGTTCGCCATTGACTTCGTTGCGGGCCGGTTCGCCCGATGCGATGGCGCAGATGCGAGCCATCAGCGCGTCGGTGGCGATGTCGAGGCCGTCATCGAGCACCTGTGCCGCGTCGAAATCGATCCAGACGGGCTTGCGCCGGGCCAGATCATGGTTGGTGGCCAGTTTCAGCGTCGGGATCGGGCTGCCAAGCGGTGTGCCCCGCCCGGTGGAAAAAAGCGTCATCGTGGCGCCTGCCGCCGCCAGCGCGGTGGTCGACACCGCGTCATTGCCCGGCGCCTCCAGCAGGGTCAGGCCCGGACGGCGCAGCGTTTCGCCATAGGCCAGCACATCGGTGACTGTGGCATGGCCGCCCTTCTGCACCGCACCGAGCGACTTTTCCTCCAGTGTGGTGATGCCGCCCGCGACATTGCCGGGGCTGGGATTTTCCGAAATCGGTTCGCCATGGTCGATGAAATAGCGTTTGAAGCGGTTGACCAATGCGACCAGCGCATCGAACACCGGCTCGTCCGCTGCGCGCTGCATCAATAGCCTTTCCGCGCCGAAAATTTCCGGTATTTCGGTCAGGATCGCCTGCCCGCCCGCTTGCGTGACGACATCGGCGGCACGTCCGATCAAGGGGTTGGCGGTGATACCGCTCAAACCGTCTGAGCCGCCGCATTTGAGGCCAAGCCGTAACATCCCTATGCCTACGGGTTCGCGCTTGTCCTGTGCCGCGATGGCGACCAGGTCATCGATCGCATTTTCCGCGTCCTCATATTCATCGGCGCTGATTTGCGCGCCGACGCTGCGGATGCGGTCGCGCCGCTCCGGCGGGATGCGTTCCAGCAATTTGGATAGCTGATTTTCCTCGCAGCCAAGGCCGATGATCAGCACGCCGCCGGCATTGGGATTGCCCGCCAGCGCCGCCAGCACCCGTGCGGTCCCGTCCAGATCGTCGCCCAGTTGCGAACAGCCTAGCGGATGGGGGAAAGCCAGCACGGCGTCGACCCGTCCGGCATGGCGATCCGCCGCCTGTTTCGCGATTCGTTCTGCCGTGCGCGCGACGCAGCCGACCGTCGGGATCACCCAGATTTCATTGCGGGTGCCGACACTGCCATCGGCGCGGCGATAGCCCTGAAACTGCCAGCGCGTGTCGGCGGCGGCAGCCGGCTCAGACCGCGATGGCGCGAAGCTGTACGGCTCCTCCGCCTTCAAATTGGTGTGGATATTGTGGCTGTGAACATGCGCGCCCGGCGCGATCGCCTGAGTCGCGCTGCCGATCGGCCAGCCATAGCGGCGCACCGGATCGCCGGCCGCCATCGCGTGCAGCGCAAATTTGTGACCCCGCCCGATCGCTTCGGCAAGCATGACCGCCTTTCCCGCGACATGGATGGTTTCGCCCGCATCCAGCGCGCGCAAAGCCACCCCGACATCGTCGGACGGTGCAATCTGCACGGCATCCGGCAGGGTCTGGACAAGCTGGTCTAGGGGTTCGGCTATCGTCTCCATTGCACTGTGATAGCATTTGTGCCAACGCTGGCACAAGTCCAAAGGAGATGATGATCGTGACCCCGCTGACGCTCGACCCCAATCGTCTGTTCCCGGCCGATCCCGGCACCCGTGCCATTGCCCGCGCGCTGTATGAGGGCGTCGCGCACCTGCCGATCGTCAGCCCGCATGGTCATACCGACCCTGCCTGGTTCGCGACCAACGATGCCTGGGACAATGCGACCGCGCTGCTGCTGGCGCCGGATCATTATCTCTACCGCATGCTCTACAGCCAGGGCGTGAAGCTGGAGGCTCTGGGCGTTCCCGCTCATGGCGTGCCAGGCGATGCCGATCCGCGCGCGGCCTGGCGCATCTTCGCCAGCAACCAGCATCTGTTTCGCGGCACGCCTTCCCGGATGTGGCTGGACCATGTCTTTGCCGACGTATTCGGCTTTGACGAGGCGCTGACCGCCGACACGGCCGACCATTATTTCGACCGTATCGGCGAGTTGCTCGCCACCCCGGCCTTCCGCCCGCGCGCATTGTTCGACCGGTTCAACATCGAACTGATCGCCACGACAGAAGGCGCGCATGAACGGCTGGACCATCATGACGCAATCCGCAAGTCGGGCTGGACCGGACAGGTCGTCACCGCCTACCGCCCCGATGCGGTGGTGGACCCGGAGCATGAGGATTTCCACGCCAGCATGGCCGCCTTTGCCGATCTGACCGGCGAGGATGTGATGACATGGCGTGGCTATCTGCGCGCCCATGCGAAGCGGCGGCAGGATTTTATCGCCATGGGGGCGACCTCCACCGACCATGGCCATCAGAGCGCGCGCACGGCGAACCTTTCCCCTGCCGACGCCGCAGCGCTGTTCGACCGCATCATCGGTACGGAGTGGACGGCGGCCGACGCCGAACTGTTCCGCGCCCAGATGTTGACCGAAATGGCGCGGCTCAGTCTGGAGGACGGGCTGGTGATGCAGATCCATCCCGGCGCATGCCGCAACCATAATAGCTGGCTGCATCAGCATTATGGTCGCGACAAGGGCGCCGACATCCCCGGCCGCACCGATTATGTCGGCGGCCTGAAGCCGCTGCTCGATGCGTTCGGTAATGAGGCGGACCTGTCGATCATCCTCTTCACGCTGGACGAAAGTACCTACGCCCGCGAACTGGCGCCGCTCGCTGGCCATTATCCCTGCCTGAAGCTGGGGCCGGCCTGGTGGTTCCACGACAGCCCGGAAGGCATGATGCGCTTCCGCGAGATGACGACGGAAACGGCGGGCTTCTACAATACGGTCGGGTTCAATGACGATACCCGCGCCTTCCTGTCGATCCCGGCTCGCCATGACGTCGCCCGGCGCGTGGATTGCGCCTTCCTCGCACGTCTGGTGGCGGAAGGGCGGCTGCGCGATTGGGAGGCGCAGGAACTGGCGCAGGATTTGACCTATAATCTGGTACGCAAGGCCTATCGCCTGCCCGAAGCGCCCGCCCGGCCGCTGGCCAGCGCCGCCTGATTTGTCAGGACGCCCGCGCTCGCATAGAGAAGCGGGCGTCCGACCCATCAGCGAAAGCCGCCATGCCCCCCAGAGACTCCAGCCCCGGCGAACCGACCATCATCGACGTCGCCGCGCTGGCGGGCGTATCGATCCGCACCGTGTCGCGCGTGCTCAACCATTCGCCCAGGGTGAATGACGACACGCGCGCGCGCATCCAGAGCGCGATCGACGCGCTCAACTTCCGTCCCAGCCTGCGCGCCCGCGCCATGGCCAAGGGGCAGTCGCTGCTGATCGGCATGGTGCATAATGATCGCAACGCGCTGGTGCTGGACAGCGTGCAGCGCGGCGTGGGCCGGGAAGCGACCCGGCGCGGCTATGAAGTGATCTGCCACAGCGTGCCGGTCGGCGATCCGGCGGCGGCGGCCGATGTGCTGGACTTTGCCCGGCGGTCGCGCGTGGATGGGCTGGTGGTGATGCCACCGGTGTCGGACATGGCCGGCCTGCCCGCGGCGCTACAGGCCGATCATGTGCCGGCGGTGGCGATCTCCGCCGTGCCGATCCGGGGCTACGGCGCGGTGCTGCTGTCGCGGGAGCGTCAGGCGGCGGGCGATGTCGCGCGCCATCTGCTGGAGCTGGGCCATCGCCGGATCGCCATGATTACCGGTCCGCAGGACATGATATCGGCGATCGAGCGCCGGGCCGGCTTTGTCGAGGCGCTCGCCGATGCCGGGTTGGCACCGGTGGCGGAGGTGGAGGGCGATTACAGTCTGGCCGCCGGGATCGCCGCCGCCCGCAAGGTGTTGGCCGCATCGCCCGCGCCGACCGCGATTTTCGCCGCCAACGACATCATGGCCGCCGGCATACTCAAGGTCGCGGCGGAACGGGGCGTACCCGTCCCCGCCGCCCTGTCCGTGGTCGGTTTCGACGGCAGCATCGTGGCGGACATGTTGACCCCCTCGCTCACCACCGTCGCCCGCCCGTTCGGAGACATGGCGGAAATGGCGACCCGCCAGTTGATCGACCTGATCGAGGGGCAGGCGTTGTTCGATACGGACAGCCCTGCCCTCTCGCTGATTCTGGCGGAGTCCAGCGCAGCGCCCCCTATTTATATCGCCCCATCGTCACCTTGATCCAGACCGGCTGGTCGATCAGGTTCAGGCCATAATCGGTCTGGTCGCCATTCCAGATGCGGTCCATGACCCATGCGCCCTTGTCGAAATGGCCTTCCTCGACCCTGACGATCATGCCGCCGGGCGCGCTGCCGTCCTTCGCATCGAAGGAAACCCGGACATGGTCGCCGGTGAAGAGAAACGCATTGGCCGATAGCTGCGCGACAACCATGCCGCCGGTCGGCTCGGTCGCCCAGGCGGGCAGATCCGCCTTGGGGAACCATGCGCGCTGGCCGAACTGCCATTGGCCAAAGCTGGCGGTGATGGTCCAGTCGCCCATCGTCGTGCTGACGGGTGTGCCGTCATCGGGCTTCGCCGTGCCCCAGACCGGATGGTCGAAGGCGATCTTCGCCCAGGGGGCCGATNCAGATGCGGTCCATGACCCATGCGCCCTTGTCGAAATGGCCTTCCTCGACCCTGACGATCATGCCGCCGGGCGCGCTGCCGTCCTTCGCATCGAAGGAAACTCGGACATGGTCGCCGGTGAAGAGAAACGCATTGGCCGATAGCTGCGCGACAACCATGCCGCCGGTCGGCTCGGTCGCCCAGGCGGGCAGATCCGCCTTGGGGAACCATGCGCGCTGGCCGAACTGCCATTGGCCAAAGCTGGCGGTGATCGTCCAGTCGCCCATCGTCGTGCTGACGGGTGTGCCGTCATCGGGCTTCGCCGTGCCCCAGACCGGATGGTCGAAGGCGATCTTCGCCCAGGGGGCCGATGCCACCACCCGATATTTGGCGGCGAAGGCATCCAGTAGCGTGTCGTCGAAACCTTTGGCGCCCAGCGGATAATTATAATAGCCGGTGGCATCCATGCCGAACGGCGCGAAACCGATTGCGCCGCGCCCCAGCGCCGCCCAGAAATAGCGCGCATATTCAGCGGCATTGCCGATTTCCGGCACCATCAGCGCATTGTCCGGCCGGGTATAGAGATCGAGATGTTTGAAGACGTTGCGGCTCGCGCGATCGTAGATGTCGGGCGCGGCAAGATCGAGCGAGGGCGCCGCCGCCTTCCATATGTCGATCACGTCGCCCTGCGGCCCGCCGCTCGACAGCGCCATCGGGTCGGGCTTGGCGAAGGGGTCGCCGAGCGAGGCGTTCACATACATGGGCAGCGGCTTGATCGCCTTGCCGGCCCTGGCCAGTGCCTCGATATAGCGCGCGGTGTGCCATGTGTTGAACGCRCGGTCGGCCTGATCGCCGAAGACGCTGGCCCAGTTGCCAGCCGGCTTCTTCAGCATTTTGGTCAGCGGCGCGCGGCGCCATGGGGGGACAGGACGCCATGATCCTTGCCGTCCTTCGTCTTCATGCGCGGGAAACGGCGATTGTCGAGCTTCACCCAGTCGGGCGTGTAGGCAAGGCCGGTATTCTTCCACGCGCCGAACCACAGCAGGACGATGCGCTTGTCATGCCGGCGCGCCTCATCGAGCAGGGTCTGGACGAAGCTGTAATCGAACTGCCCCTCCTTCGGCTCCAGTTGCTCCCAGGCGATCGGCGCTTCGACCGTGTTCGCGCCGATCCGGTCCAGCACCGGCCAGACCTTCGCCAGCGGGGCGGCATAGTTGCTGCTGTTGTTGACCTGACCGCCCAGCATCAGGAACGGCGCGCCATCCACGATCAGCGCATGTTTGCCGTTGCGCGTCTCGATATGCGGCGTGTCGCCCTGCGCCAAAGCAGGCGTGGCAGGCAAAAGAGTGGCGGCGAGAAGRAGCCGGGGAAGGATCATGAAGGGGCCTTTCAGGGCTGTTCGTCGAGGGAGAAGATGCGCGTTGCCGGCGTCCATTTGGCGTCCGACGCGGCCCAGGGCAGCGGGCGCTGGACTGCGTCCATCTGCGTTTCCCATGCCTGCACCACCGGATCGGCCGCGTCGGCTGCCGCCTTGGCCGCCGGATCGAAACCGGGGCCGGTTTCCATCAGCATGACGAGGCGGTTGCCGCTGCGATATATCTCCATCGCGCTGATGTCGGCGGCGCGGATGCTGGCGCCGATCGCCGGGGGCAGCGCACCGGAAGCATGCCATGCCTCATATCGGGCGATCGCATCCGCCTCGTCGGCAAGGTCGATCAGCAATATCTGCCGCATCAATTGACCCAGCCGCCGTCGATCACATGCACCGCGCCGGTGGTGAAGGCGGCTTCGTCGCTGGCGAGATAGAGGACGAGGTTCGCAATCTCCTCCGCCCGGCCGAGCCGCCCCATCGGCTGGCGCGCGACGAAGGCGGCCTGCGCGGCCTCATAATCGCCGGTATCGTGCAGCCGCTGTTGCAGCGAGGGCGTGTCGATCGTGCCGGGGCAGATGCAGTTGCAACGCACCCCCTGCCCCACGAAATCGGCGGCCACCGCCTTGGTCAGGCCGATGACGCCCGCCTTGCTCGCGCCATAGGCGAAGCGATTGGGGATGCCTTTCACCGAACTGGCGATGGAGGACATGTTGACGATCGCCCCCGCGCCCTTCTCCACCATGGCGGGCAGGAAGGCGCGGATCGTGTGATACATCGCGGTCATGTTGAGCGAGAGGGCGAAGTCCCAATCTTCCTGCGGACATTCCAATATGTTGCCGGCATGGACCACGCCCGCGATATTGGCGAGGATGTCGATCGGGCCGACCTCCCCCGCCAGCGCCCGCACCGCCGCGCCGTCGGTCGCGTCGAGCGCGCGCAGGTCGCATCCCTCAAGCCCTTCGAGCGCGTCGACATCCCGGTCGGTCGCGATCACGCGTGCGCCCTCAGCCACGAAACGCCGCGCCGTGGCCCGGCCGATGCCGCGCGCCGCCGCCGTAATGAGCGCGACCTTGCCCTCAAGCCGCCCGCTCATGCGCGGGCTTTCGTGGGCAGACAGTCTGGACCGATGGGATCGAAAGCCTTGTAGGTCAAAATAAACTCCTGATGGCCAAGGGATTCAGAGATGCTGCGTGTCCCCGCCGCGACGGCCAGCACCTTGTCATATATTTCCGTACCGACCTGCTCCAGCGTGGCTTCGCCTTCCAGGATGCGGCCGGCATTGACGTCCATGTCGGCGGCCAGGCGGCGGCCCGTGTCGGGGTTGGCGCAAATCTTGATGACCGGCGAAATGGCCGACCCCACCACCGATCCGCGCCCGGTGGTGAACAGCGTCAGATGCGCGCCACAGGCGATCAGTTCGACGATCTCGGCATTGTCGGAGATGTTGGGAAAGCCGAAACGCGGCTCGCCATCGGGCACCACATCAAGCAGATAGAGGCCTCCCGTCGGCGGCAGGTCGCCCGGCTTCAATATGCCGTCGATGGTGGAGGAGCCGGACTTGGAGTAGGCCCCCATCGACTTTTCCTCCTGCGTCGTCAGGCCGCCTTCCGCATTGCCCGGCGCGAAGCTGCCAAAGCCCATGATGGTGTAATAGCGTTCCGCCTTCTGCACGCATCGCTCGATCGCGACCGCCAGTTCGGGCGTGCGGGCGCGTGTCGCCATGATCGTCTCGCAGCCAACCAGTTCGCCCGTCTCCTCGAAGATGCAGGCCGCCCCGTCGGCCACCAGCCGGTCGAAGGCGCGGCCGACCGCCGGATTGGCGGTGATGCCGCTGGTCCCGTCCGACCCGCCGCAGATGGTGCCGACGACCAGTTCCTCGACCCCCATGGCGACGCGCGGCACATCGGCGATGGCGGCGCGCACCCGCCCCACCGCCTCCAGCCCCGCCGCGATCGTCGCCGCCGTGCCGCCCGTTTCCTGAATAACGAGCAGTTCCGCCGGCCGCCCGCTCTCCTGCGCCACCGCCAGCAATCGTTCACGGTTGAAGCTCTCGCACCCCAGCGACACGATGACGAGGCCACCGACATTGGGATGGGTGGCGATCGCCTCCATCACCTTGGCGGCATAGGCATTGGGGTAACAGCCGGGAAAGCCGATCAACTGGACGTCGGGATCGTCGGCCTTGTCCACGATCCGCCGCGCGACATGATGCGCACATTCGACAAGATAGGCGACTGCGATGACGTTGCGGATGCCCTTGCGCCCATCCTGCCTCTGCCAGGCGCGGATCATGCCCCCGGCTCCAGCGCGGTGCGGGTATGGCTGCTGATATAGTCGCTCTTCATATTGTGCATATGGACCCAGTCGCCGGTCGCCACGTCGGCCGTCATCGACCCGATCGGTGCGCCATATTTGATCACCTTGTCCCCGGCATGCAGCCCGACCCGCGCGACCTTATGGCCTATGGCGATGCCTTCACGCGCCGGAATCGTGCCGCCAGAGGCCGGCAATATGTCGCCAGCCTCGATCGGGCGGACGCAGATCATCACATTGTCGTCCGGATGCAGCAGGATCAGCCGCGCATCATCCTGAAGCATCGCATTCTCCTTCAAGGCAGCGTCAAGCGCGGGCCAGAGCGCATCGGGCAGCGCGACAGCGAGGCGCGCCATCGTGTCCGCCACCTGATCGGCACCGACCAGACCGGGGATGACGCTGACGACCGCCGGATGGCGGAGCGGAAATTGCAGGGCGGCAGCGGGCAGCGGGACATCATATGGGTTGCAGGCGTGGAACAGGCGCCGTGCCTTGCTCATCATCTCCGCGCTCGGCGCGGCATAATCGAAATGCAGGGCGCCTTCGAGATCGCGGGCCAATATGCCGCTATTATAGGGGCCGCCGACGATCACCAGCACGCCCCGTTCCGCGCAGCGCGCCAGCAACCGCTCCGCGCTGCGGTCCAGCAATGTATGGCGCCCCGCGAGCAGGATCATGTCCAGGTCGACATGGTCGAGCAGTTCGTCGCAGATCGCGACTTCATTGACGCCGATGCCGATTGCACCGATCGCGCCCGCATCGCGCAGGTCGCGCATCGCCCGATAGCCGCCGTCCAGAAAGGCCCGCAGATGCCGGTCATGATCCTCGCCATGGGTCGCCCGGCCGATATCATGCGCCAGCAACAGGTCGATCCGCTCACGTCCCAGCCGCGCGCGGCTACCCTCGAACGATCGCAGGATGGCGTCATGGCCATAGTCGAACAGCGGCTCGAACGGATCGGCGTCCACGAAACCATGCCGCTCCCCGCGCGCGTCAGTGGGCACCAGCAACCGCCCGACCTTGGTCGATACGATCGCCTCGCTTGCCCCATCGCGCGCCGCCAGCATCGCGCCCAGCCGCCGTTCAGCCAGGCCAAAGCCATAATGGGGGGCGGTATCATAATAGCGGATGCCGGCATCCCAGGCCGCTGCCAGCGTCGCCTGCGCCTCGCTTTCCTCCACCGCGCGATAGAGATTGCCGATGGGCGCGGTGCCCATGCCCAGGGTCGGGAAGGTGACGGTCATGCTGCCCCTGTTCGTTGCGCCGCGCGGGCGAAGAGAGCGACGACCCCAAAGCAGAGCGCGGGCACCAGCATCGCCGCGCGGATCGTGCCGGCCAGATCGGACAGCAGGCCCATCGCCATCGTCAGGATCGCGCCACCGATGATGGCCATGACGATCATCGACGCCCCCGCCTTGGTGAGCGGGCCAAGGTCGCGCAGCGATAGGACGAAGATGGTCGGATACATGATCGACATGAAGAAGCTGGTCGCGACCAGTGCGACAAGGCCCATCATGCCGCCACCGATCGCCAATAAGGACAGCGCGATGTTGATCCCGGCGAACAGGGCCATCAGCCGCGCCCCGTCAAACCGGGCGAGCAAGGCGGTGCCGGCGAAGCGACCGAGCATGAACAGCACGAGCGACAGGGTCAGCAGCCAGGCCGCCTTCTGCGCGCCGATGCCCGGCACGACGCTTTCCGCATAGCGGATCAGATAGCTCCATATGCCGACCTGCGCGCCGACATAGAAAAATTGCGCGCCCACGCCCGCCAGATAGCGCGGCCGCCGCAGCAGGGCGCCATAGCCGGCGAAGACCGGGGCCCGCGCCCCTTCCGCCTGCGTCGCGGCGCGGGGAAAGCGGGTGAAGGCCAATATCGCTGCCCAGCCCAGCACGACCAGCGCGATGACCAGATAGGGCAGCCGTACCGCCGCAGCCCCGGCCGCCCCCTCAGCGGCCGCATCGGACAGGATCAATGTCGCGCCCAGCGCCACGCCGGTGATCGAACCCAGCGGATTGAACGCCTGCGCCAGATTGAGCCGCTGCGCCGAGCCATCCGCCGGTCCCATCGACGCCACCATCGGATTGGCGGCGGTTTCGAGGAAGGCGAGGCCGCTGGCGATCACGAACAGGGCGAAGAGGAAAAAACCATAGCTCAGTTGCGCCGAGGCCGGCAGGAACAGCAGCGCGCCACCGCCGAACAGCAGCAGGCCCATGATGACCGTCGCCTTGTAGCCCAGCCGCTCCGCAGCCAGCGCAGCCGGAATGGCGAAGCAGAAATAGCCGAGATAGAAAGCCGACTGAACCAGCCCGGACTGGAAATCGGACAGCGAAAAGACATGTCGGAAATGGGCGATCAGCACATCGTTGAGATTGTTCGCCACACCCCACAGGAAGAAGAGACCGGTAGTCAGGACCATCGCCGTCCGGCTGCTGCGTTCCGGGCCTTCTCCCTTGATGCCGCTACCCTGACTGTGCATCAGACCATCCTCTCTCTTGCCCGAAATGGCAGGCCAGCCCTTTGCCGGGGTCCGGCCTGCCAGGGGGGGACGCTAGAAACGCCCGGACGCCGGATCAATAGGTGATGCGGGCCGTCAGGTTGATGCGGCGATCATTGACCACCGCGTCGCGAGGGCGGCTGTCGATGCCGAAATAGGTCGCCCGGCGCGTGTTGGTCAGGTTGGTGCCGTCCAGCGCCAGTGCGAATTGCGGCGTCACATTATAGCTAATCGACGCATCGAGCTGACCGAAGGGTTTGTTGAACACTGGCAGGCTGCCAGTGCCGTTGCCAGCCGTGGTCACGACATATTTGCTGCGCCAGTTATAGGCGACGCGCGCCGACAGGTCGCCCTTCTCGTAAATGCCGACGATATTGTAATTATATTTCGACAGCAGTTCGAGCGGAACATTGGTGACCGGGCCGGATGTCGCCGGCGATGGCGCCTGCGAGTCCACATAGGTGAAATTCGCCTGCATGCCGAGGCCGCTGAGCGGGCCGGGGAGGAAGTCGAAGAACTGCTGATAGGCCAGTTCGAAGCCCTTCACCTTGCCCTTGGCGACATTATTGTAGGACGTCACCTCATATTCATAGCTGTTGCCATTGTCGAAGGTCACGTCGCGATAGGACACGGCCGTCTGGATGTAGTTCTTGATATTCTTGTAGAAGGCCGCTGCGGTCAGCGAACCGGTCCGCGAGAAATACCATTCCAGCGTGGCATCCAGATTGTCCGACTTCATCGGCTTGAGATAGGGGTTGCCGCCGCTGGTCGTGTGGATCTGATCCTGCTGCGCGGCGCCCGGTTCGCTGATGGTCAGGCTGGGGTTCAACTGCGTGAAGGACGGACGCGAGATATTCTTCGCGGCCGCAAAACGCATTTGCAGAGTGTCGGTCAGATGAACGCGCAGGTTCAGGCTGGGCAGGACCGAGGTATAATCCTGCGAAGTCGCGATCGGATTGAACACGGTCGGGCCGCTGACTTCATTGCCGTTTGCGTCCAGCACGATCGAGGTCTGCTGATAAAAGCCCGACACGTCGAGATTGGTGCGGATCACGCGGACGCCGATATTGCCGTCGACCGGATCGGCCTTGAAGAAGGCGGTGGCATAGCCGGTGAAGGTCTTCTGCCGCTGCTCGTTCGTGCCGCTCTGGGTGTAGGCCGGCGCGTTGGCGATGCCCAGCGTATCGAGCGTCTGCTGATAGTTGCGGATGATACCGCGGTTGAACGCGATGATGTTGCCGAACAGGTCCGCATCGCCACGGAAGAAGTCGCCCAGGTCGACGGTTTCCAGTTCGCTGGGGATGCCCGACAGGCCGGTGTAGCGATAGCCGGTGTCGATCGTGCGGTTCTTGCGATCCGCGTAGCGGATGCCCGCCTTGATCGACGACAGGATGCCGGCGTCGAAGCGATATTCGGCGTCGAGCCGCGCGGTCTTGTCCGACGCCTTCGATTCGTTGAGATTATCGAGATAGAAGGCGCTGGTGTAGGTCGCCGGGTTGGCAAGGCCAGTCGCCGAACCGATATTCACGACCGGAACCGATCCCGAAATATCCTGATACAGCGTGTCGGCCACGCCATTGAGGCCGAAGATCGAGCGCAGATTCCTGGTCTTCGCATCGACATATTGACCATCGGCAGTGACCGTCAGGTTGCTCGTCGGCTTCCATTTCAGGTTCAGTGAATAGTCCGTCGTGGTCGAATGACGGGTCTGGGCGCTGGTATTGTTACCGACCGGCACGTTGATGAAAGTGCCGCTCTGGAAATCGCCATTGTCGGCATAGGTGAAGGCCGCGCCGGGCTGCGGAATGATCGCGCTGCCAGAACTGTAGGCGAAGAAGCTGTAATCGTCGTACCGGAACTTATAGTCCGAACGGAAGACTTCGGCGGTCAGCTCCAAGGTGTCGCTGGGGCGCCACTGAAGGGCGATGTCGGTGCCCAGACGGCGGCGATCACCATAGACTTCGCCAATGCCGGTGCCGTGCGGCAGAGTCGTGACCTGGCCAGTGCGGCCGAGCGTCGCCAGCACTGCGGCGTCGGTCGCATTGCTCGGATCAAGCGTGTAGAATGGCTCGGTCGAGATCGTGTCCTGACGGAAAGCGGTCTTCTGGAAAGACACGCTGGCGAGGATACCGATTTCGCCGATGCCGGTGTCCCAGCGATCGCTGACCATCAGCGAGGCCGACGGCCTGAACTTGTCGGTCAGGTCGAAATAGCTCTGGGTGGCGGTAGCGGCGACCTTCAGTCCGTCAAAGTCGAACGGCTTGCGGGTGCGGAAATTGATCGTACCCGATAGTTGATCCTCGATCAGGTCGGCCGAGGGATTTTTGTAGACGTCGATGCCCGCGAGCAACTCGGACGGAATATCCTCCAGATTGAGCTGGTTTGCGCCTGAAGCGGTGAAGATGTCGCGGCCGTTGAGTTCGGTGCGGACCTGCGTCAGGCCGCGGATCGCGACCGAGCTGCCTTCGCCATATTGGCGCTGGATCTGGATACCGGTGATGCGTTGCAGCGCCTCGGCCACGTTGCGGTCGGGCAGCTTGCCGATATCTTCGGCGACGATCGAATCGACGATGACGTCGCTGTTGCGCTTGATCGCCTGCGCGCTCGACAGGCTGGCGCGGACGCCGGTGACGACGATGTCGCCTTCATCAGAGGCGGCGGCCTGAGGCGCGGCAGCATCCTGCGCATGGGCGGCGGCGCTCAGCGCAATGCTGGCGATCGAAATACCGGCCATCAACGCGGCGCGACGCGGCATGTGAATCATCCTGGTCATGAAACCCTTCCTCTCCCTGGCTCCTGTCCGGAGCGCTGATGTGATTCGCGGCGGCAAACGGCCGGAATATTTCCTTATTCATGTACCGATCCGCCATTGGGAGCGGTACCAAGACGAGCCTCCACTACTCCCACATTTCTGATTATGAAATATAAAAATTGATTTCATATGTGGATTTTCTTTAAGAGGCATCGACCGGCAAGGGATACTCCTCCACATGGGAGCATCGATAAAAAAGGGGGGAAACTGATGACTGGCAAAGCACGCTATCAGGCACCGGCCCTGACCAAAGGTCTGGAAATATTGGAACTTCTTGCCCGCGCCAGTCATCCGCTGATCATGTCCGACATATCGAGCGCGCTTGGCCGTTCGGTCAGTGAAATCTTCCGCATGCTGCAAGTGCTGGAAGAGCATGGCTATATCGCCCGCGCCGAAGAAGGCTATCGGCTGACCAACCGGCTCTTTGCGCTGGGGATGAGCCAGCCGCCGATCCGCGACCTGGCCTCCACCGCCCTGCCGGTGATGCAGGATCTGGCGCGCCGTGCGGGGCAGAGCTGTCATCTTGCCGTCGCGTCCGGCGCGGAAATGGTGGTCATCATCGCGATCGAGGCACCCGGCCTGTCCGGCTTTGCCGTGCGCGTGGGCTATCGCCGGCCGCTGCATCGTTCCAATTCCGGGCGCATCCTCCTCGCCTTCCAGTCGCCAGACGCGCGGGCGGCGATGCTGGACGATATCCGCGCCACCGGCGACACGCTGGACCAGGCAGAACTGACCGAGTGGCTGGACACGACCGTCGCGGACGGGGGCGCCTTCGCCCCCAGTCCGATGCTGACCGGCATCACCGACCTGTCCGCGCCCATATTGGTCGGCGGCATCGCGCGCGCTGCGCTGACCATGCCGTTCGTCGATGGCGCCGCCAACCGGGCGACGACGCAGGCCTGCACCCAGATGGTGCGGAATGCCGCTGCCGCGATCGGCGATGCCCTTTCACCGATCATGCCATCGCCGATCATGACCCTGCCCCCGCGCGACATGGAGGATGAACAATGAGTGGTTTCGATCGTCGCACCGCATTGATGGCCGCCGCCGGGCTGGCGGCCATGCCCGGCCTTGCTGGTGCGCAGGTCACGGCCAGCGACGAAATCATCGACCTGTGGCCCGGTACGCCGCCCGGCGGCACCGGAGCGCGGATCGTCCGCAGGGTCGAGGATCAGGCGAAACCGGGCGGCAAGCCGGATCGCTTCGTGACGGGGATAGACCGGCCGGTGCTGGTGGTGCGTCGCCCCGCCCGCCCCAATGGCGCGGCCATGCTGGTGGTGCCGGGCGGCGGCTATGGCTTCCTGTCCTACGACAATGAAGGCACCAGCCAGGCGGACTGGCTGAACGCGCGTGGCATCACCGCCTTCATCCTGCTCTACCGTTTGCCGGGCGAAGGCTG
Source organism: Sphingobium sp. Leaf26 (assembly GCF_001421665.1). Lineage (GTDB taxonomy): Bacteria > Pseudomonadota > Alphaproteobacteria > Sphingomonadales > Sphingomonadaceae > Sphingobium. The sequence goes on along the minus strand of NZ_LMKV01000031.1, from coordinate 6,073 downwards.
GGCACGGCGCGAGGATGTGCCGTTGCAGGATGCCCAGCGCGCCATGCGTGTGATCCGCGAAAAAGCTGTCCAACTCGCTGTCGCAAAGGACCGGATCGGCGTGCTCGGCTTCTCGGCTGGCGGGCATCTGGCGGGATCGCTGGCGACCCGGCATGGCGAGCAGGTCTACGATCCCGTCGATGCCGCCGATCGGGAGTCCGCCCGCCCGGACCTTGCTGCGCTGCTTTATCCCGTCGTGAGCCTTGACGCGCCGTTCACCCATGGCGGATCGCGCGACAATCTGCTGGGCGAAGGCGCCAATGCGGCGCTGCGGCGCCAGCGCTCGGTCGAGTTGCGCGTCGATGCCCGGACGCCTCCCCTGTTCCTCGTCCACGCGACCGACGACGGGCTGGTGCCGCCCGCCAACAGCATCGCCCTGTTCCAGGCGATGGAAGCGGCAAAACGCCCGGTCGCACTCCATATCTTCGAGGATGGCGGCCATGGCTTTGGGACACGCCTGCCGCGCACGATGCAGGCATCCGCCTGGCCCGATCTGTTCGCGACCTTTGCCGCGAAACACCGGTTGATCCCTGCATGAAGCGCATGATCGCCCTGATGCTGGCGCTCGGCGCCGGCAACGCGCTGGCCGCGACCGGCGATTATCAAAGTTCGCCAGCGCGGCGCATCGTGGCGGAAAAGGATTGGGGACCATGGCTTGGCCCGTTCCGCGCGAAGCTGGTGCCCAGCCTGATGCAGGATTTCGGCGAGCGCTATCTCTACGCGCCCGCCAACGCTGCCCTGCCTGCGCCAAAGCCCGGCGAGCAGCGCGTGGTGTTTCTGGGCGATTCCATCACCGACCGCTGGAACCTCGCCGCCAGCTTTCCGGCCAAGCCCTATGTCAATCGCGGCATCGGCAGTCAGGTGACGGCGCAGATGCTGCTGCGTTTCCATCAGGATGTGATCGCGCTAAAGCCCAGCGCCGTCGTGATCCTGGCCGGCGTCAACGATGTGCAGGGTTTCCTGCAACAGGAAACGCCCGAGCAGATCGAGGCCAATTGGGAGTCCATGGCGGATATGGCGGACGCGCATCATATCAAGGTCGTGTTCGGTGCGATCCTGCCGGTGAACGATTATACCGAGGCGGCGAAAGATGTCGTGAAGGAGCGCAAGCCCGTCCTACTGGTAGCGCTCAACCAATGGCTGCGCACCTTCTGTGCGGAACGGGGCTATGGCTTTGCCGACTATCATGCCGCGCTGATCGACCATAACGGGCTGATGGCCGCCGCCTATACGCGCGACGGCGTGCACCCGCTGGCCGATGGCTATGCGGTGATGGCGCCGATCGCGGAGCAGGCGATCGAGCAGGTGCTAAGACAGAAATGAAGCAAGGGAGAAGGATGATGTTTCGCCTGACGGCTGCCCTGTGTGCGCTGGCTATCGCCGGTGCCGCTCATGCCGAAACCAAGGTGCCGGGCGACCCCCATGCCGACGATCCGGTCGGCATCGTCGCCGATCCCTGCCCGGAGCATCCCAAGCCGGCCAACGAAACGGAATGGAAGATGTGGAACCTCCACATGCTGACCCGCGATTTCGGACAATTGTGCCGCTACGCCGCCGACAACAAGGCGCTGGAGGGCAAGACGGTCCGCGCCGTCTTCATGGGCGATTCCATCACCGACAACTGGATCAACCTCGATCCGGACATGTTCATCGACGGGCTGGTGGACCGGGGCATCAGCGGCCAGACCACGGCGCAGATGCTGGTCCGCTTCCGCAATGACGTGATCGCGCTGAAGCCTCAGGTCGTGCACATCATGGCGATGACCAACGACATCGCCGGCAATACCGGCGCGGCGACGATGGAAACGGTGCTGGGCCATATCCAGACCATGGCCGAACTGGCCGATGCGCATGGGATCAAGGTGGTCATCGCCTCAGTCCCGCCTGCCGGCGCCTTCCCCTGGAGTCCGGCGATGAAGCCCGCGCCGCAGATTACGGCGATCAACAAGTGGCTGGCCGATTATGCCCGCAGCCGTGGCTTCACCTATGTCGATTATCATAGCGCGATGGCGCAGCCCGATGGGGCGATGAAGCCGGGCCTGTCCACCGACGGCGTCCACCCGACGAAGGAAGGCTATGCGATCATGCGCCCGCTGGCGCGGCAGGCCATCGACAAGGCACTGAGGGAAATCCAATGACGATGCTGGGACGCCGCTCCTTCCTCGCCGGCACCGCCGCGCTCGGCCTGGCCCGCGCGGCGCGCGCCGCCAGCCCCATGGGCACGATGCGCGGACCGGTACAGGCAAACTGGCCCTCGCTGGTTGGCAATTACCGCTACCCCGACTGGTTCCGCGATGCGAAGCTCGGCATGTGGTCGCATTGGGGGCCGCAATCGGTCCCGGCGCAGGGCGACTGGTATGGCCGCTTCATGTATATGCAGGGCCACCCGATGTACGAGCATCACCTCAAGACCTACGGCCATCCGTCGGTCGCGGGGATGAAGGACATCCAGAATCTCTGGACCGCCGACAAGTGGGAGCCGGATGCGCTGATGGCCCGCTACCAGAAGGCGGGGGCCAAATATTTCATGGCGCTGGCCTGCCATCACGACAATCTGGATTGCTACGACAGCCGCTATCATGCCTGGAACAGCCTGCGCGTCGGGCCGAAGAAGGACATTGTCGGCATCTGGGAACAGGCCGCGCGCAAGGCAGGCATGAAGTTCGGCGTCTCCAATCATGCCGCCCATGCCTGGCACTGGTATCAGCCCGCCTATGGCTACGACCCTGTCGGCGCGAAGAAGGGCGAGCGTTATGATGCGTTTCGCCTGCGCAAGGACGACGGCAAGGGGCAATGGTGGGAGGGCCTGGACCCGCAGGAGCTTTATACCGGCGGCCATGCGGTGCTGCCCGACGGCATCGACACGATCGAGGTGATGGACAAGTGGCACGACGCGAATAACGGCCAGTGGATCGAGACCGGGCCGAAGGACGACCCGGCCTATGTCACCCGCTGGCTGCTGCGCCAGACCGATCTGGTCGCAAAGTACAAGCCCGACATGGTCTATATGGACGATCATGAACTACCGTTCGGTCCCGTAGGGCTGGAAGCGGCGGCAGACTATTATAACCGCTCGATCGAATGGCACGGCAAGATCGACGTGGTGCTGACCGGCAAGCAGCTCAAGCCCTATGCCCGGTTCGGCATGGTGGCTGATGTGGAGCGCGGCTTCACCGACCATCTGTGGGACGAGCCTTGGCAGACCGACACCTGCATCGGCGACTGGTTCTACAATGCAGCGCGGCTGCACGACAAAAGCTACAAGAGCGCCGAGGAGGTCATCCAGCGGCTGGCCGATGTCGTGTCGAAGAACGGCAACCTGATGCTCTCCATCCCGCAGCCGGGCGACGGGTCGATCGACAGCGAAACGGAGAAGGTGCTGGACGGCATGACGGCATGGATGACCCATGGCGGCGAGGCGATCTTCGGATCGCGCCCCTGGCGCACCTATGGCGAAGGACCGACGCAACTCATCGCAGGCATGCAGAATGAGGAAAAAGCCAAGCCCTTCACCGCACAGGATATCCGCTTCACCACCAACAAGGGCGCGCTCTACGCGCTGTTCCTGGGTCGGGCGGCCGGACCTACGACTATCCGCTCACTGGCGCGCGGCCACGTCGGCGGCACAATCGAACGGGTGACGCTGCTCGGCGGCGGCCCGATCGCTTTCCGTCAGGATGGCGCAGGCCTCCATATCGACATGCCGCGCGGCGGTAATTTCGTTCCGGCCGTCCGCATCGACGGTCGCGGCCTCGTTTGAAATATAGGGAACTTCAGGAATGATCGCGAAAAGCTTCAAATGGATCGCGCTGGGCGCGTCCTGTCTCACCGCCCCCGCATTTGCGGAACCGATGGCGTTGCTGGATCGTCATGGGAGCCGTGTGGCGGTGGAGCCTTATGCGGCGAACATCGTGCGGGTGACGATCGCCGCCCCCGCATTTGCGGAACCGATGGCGTTGCTGGATCGTCATGGGAGCCGTGTGGCGGTGGAGCCTTATGCGGCGAACATCGTGCGGGTGACGATCGCGCTTGATCCGGTGCTGGCGTCGGCGGCGCCGGGTGAAGGGCCCAATGCGAAGGCGGATGCGACCGGTTGGACCCATAGCAGCGACGCTGGCGGCGACGTCTTTTCCTCCTCCGCCCTCACCCTGACCATCGACGCCAAGCCGTGGCCCGGTGCGCCGACGCAGATGCAGCGTTATTTCGCGCCGTCGCTGCCGCCGGTCAGCCTGTCGGTCAAGGATGCGTCCGGCACCGTGCTGACGAAGATGACCGGCTGGGAAATGGCGCCGGTGACGGTCAATGGCGAACAGACCTTCAAGGTCGGCGCCAGCTTCGAATCCCCGGCGGACGAACATTATTATGGTCTGGGCCAGAACCAGGAAGGCCATATGGATCTGCGCGGCAAGCAGATCGACTGTTCGCACAGCTATGATGCGCCGGCCGGCGAGACGGTCTGCGTCCCCTTCATGGTCACGAACAAGGGCTATGGCATCGTCTGGGACAATCCGGCCCGTACGCTGATCCAGCCCGGCCTGCACAGCAGCACGCACTGGCAGAGCATGGTCGGCGAGCGCGTCTCCTTCTTCGTCATCACCGGCAAGACCACGGACGAACTCTATGCCGGCTATGCSAAGCTGACCGGCGAAACGCCGCTGCCGCCCAAGGCCGGTTTCGGCCTCATTCAGAGCAAGGCGCGCTACGAGAGCCAGCAGGAACTGCTCGACATCGCCAATGGCTATCGCCAGCGYAATCTGCCGCTCGACGTGATGGTGCTGGACTGGTTCTACTGGACCCGCATGGGGCAGTTGGACATCGACCGCAGCTATTTCCCCGATCCCAAGGGGATGAACGACAGGCTCAAGGCGATGGGCATGCGGTCGATCATCAGCGTGTGGCCGCGGTTCGAGCGGGAATCGCGCTATTTCGACATGCTCGCGACCAAGGGCTGGTTCCTCAAGGACAAGGACGGCAATCCGGTCGACGGCCTGCCATCGCGCTCCGATCGCGCGGGGGCGCTGATCGACAGCACCAATCCGCAAGCCCGCGAATGGTTCTGGGGCAAGATTCGCGACAATATCGCGTCTCAGGGCTTCGACTGGTTCTGGCTGGACGAGACCGAGCCGGATCTGGTGCCGGATGGCTATTTCTATGCCAAGGGGTCGGGCGACCGCTATCACAACCTGTTCCCGCTGGTGCATACGACCGGCGTGGCCGAAGGGTCGGAACGCGAYCGCCCCGGTTTCCGCAACATGATCCTGGCGCGCGCCGCTTATCTCGGCGCGCAGCGCAATGGCGGGCTGTTCTGGTCGTCGGACATCAAGTCGACCTGGGAGGCGCTGGAGCGGCAAATCCCGACCGGCCTCAACTTCACCGCGTCGGGCCTGGCCTATTGGGGCAGCGACATCGGTGGCTGGCAATGGCCCAAGGGGCCGAAGGCGGAAAACCCGATCCTGGTCGATCCGGCGGGGGCTACGGCGATGGGGGCGGACTATCCCGACTATCCCGAACTGTTCGTGCGCTGGTTCCAGTACAGCGTCTTCACCCCGACGCTGCGCATCCATGGCCAGCGGCCCGCCGCCTCGCTGTGGGACTATGGCAAGGCGGCCGAGCCGATCCTGGCCGACTGGCTGCGCCTGCGCTACACGCTGATGCCCTATATCTATGCGYTGGGACGGCACACYTATGACACCGGCGCACCGTTCATGCGCGCGCTGTTCATGGACTTTCCGAACGATCCCAAAGTGTCCGACATCGGCGACCAATATATGTTCGGTCCCGCTTTCCTGGTCGCCCCGGTGACGCAGCAGGGCCAGACGAAGCGCCCGGTCTATCTGCCCGCCGGCACCGCCTGGTATGATTACTGGACCAACCAGAAATATGAGGGCGGCCAGACGATCGTGGTCGACGCCCCGATCAACCGCATGCCGCTGTTCGTGAAGGCCGGGTCGATCGTGCCGATGGGGGTGCAGGTGAAGAGCACCGCCGAGAAACAGGCGCTGGAGAGCATCCGCGTCTATCCCGGCGCCGACGC
>NZ_LMKV01000030.1 GCF_001421665.1 Sphingobium sp. Leaf26 | reverse complement strand
TCATCGTCCACCACCGTCGTACCGATGATGGCGCCTGCGGCATCGCGCACCGTGATGGTCGCACCGACCTCACCGGTTCCGCTGATCGAAGCACCATCTGGTGCGATCGTCGCGGTCGGCGCGTCGGGCGCCGTCAGGTCCGGCGCCGTCACCGGTGCCGGGTCGGACACATTGCCGGCCCCATCGGCCTGAGTGACGGAAAGGGCCTCGCCATCCACCTGCGGCGGCGTCAGCGTAACGGTGTAATTGCCCTGCGCATCGACCGAGCCACTGCCCAGCAGCGTACCGTCCGCCGCGCGGACTTCCACCGTCGATCCGGCAACACCTGTGCCAATGATCACCGCGCCGGTCCCGTCGATCGTCGCCGTCGGTGCAGGCGGCGCCGTCAGATCGGGCGCCGTGACCGGGATTTCCGCTGATTCATTGCCCGCCGCGTCGCTCTGGGTGACATCCAGCACTTCGCCATCGACCCGCGCCGGTTCAATATCCACGACATAATTGCCGTCCTCATCCACCACCGTCGTGCCGATGATGGCGCCGGAGGCATCACGCACCGTGATGGTCGCGCCAATCTCACCCGTCCCGCTGATCGCCGTGCCATCCGGTTCGATCGTCGCGGTCGGCGCATCGGGCGCGGTCAGGTCCGGCGCCGTCACCAATGCCGGGTCGGACACATTACCGGCCGCATCGACCTGCGTAACGGAGAGGGACTCGCCCTCGATCCGGGGCGGCGACAGCGTGACGCTGTAGCTGCCGTCAGGCCGCACCACGTCGCTACCGATCAGATTGCCCTGGGCATCGCGCACATCGACGACGGCGCCGGGCTCGCCCGTCCCGGTGACGGCCGTACCGCCTACGGCCACCGTCGCGCCCGGCATGGCCGGCGCATCGAGATCAGGCGCGGTCAATCCGGCCGGCAGTGATTCATTGCCGGCGGCATCGCTCTGCGTCACCGTAAGCGCCTGGCCATTGGTCTGCGCCGTGTCCAGCGTGGCGCCATAGCTGCCATCGCCCTGGACGGTCGCCGTGCCGATCAGCAGACCGCTGGCATTATAGATGCGAATATTGGCGCCCGGTTCGCCCGTGCCAGTGACGCTCAGCCCATCCTGACCGATCGAGGCGACCGGTGCCAGCGGAGCGGTGCCGTCCGGCGCGGTCAGGAAGACCGGATCGGACACATTGCCGGCCGCATCCGCCTGGCTGACGGTCAATTGCTCGCCATTATTCTGGGGCGTGCCCAACGCTACCCGATAGGTGCCATCGGTGCCCACCTGGCCCGTACCCAGTACCGTGCCCGCAGCGTCATAGACCGTAACGGTCGCACCGGGCTCGCCGGTGCCGGTGACGCTGTTGGTCGATTCGAGCGTCGCATCGGGCGCGTCGGGCGCCCTCAGATCGGGCGCGATCGCCACCGTCGGCAGCGATTGATTGCCGGCCGCGTCGATCTGCGTGACCGAGACCATCTCGCCATTGTCCAGCGGCGTATCCAGTTCGATGGAGTAATTGCCGGCAGCGTCGGCCGTCCCGCTGCCGATCAGAATACCCGCCGCATCGCGGATATGCACCGTCGCATTGGCTTCAGCCACACCGGAACAGGTGGTGCCAGTGGCATTCAGCCTGGCCGTCGGCGGCGCAGGCTCGTCGGTATCGGCATCAGCATCAGCATCAGCATCCGCATCCGCATCAGCATCAGCATCAGCATCAGCATCCGCATCCGCGTCAGCATCGGCATCCGCATCGGCATCGGCATCGGCATCGGCATCGGCATCGGCATCCGCGTCAGCATCTGCATCTGCATCGGCATCCGCATCAGCATCAGCATCAGCATCAGCGTCAGCGTCAGCATCCGCATCAGCATCTGCATCTGCATCTGCATCTGCATCCGCATCGGCATCCGCGTCAGCGTCAGCGTCAGCATCGGCATCCGCGTCAGCATCTGCATCTGCGTCAGCATCGGCGTCGGCGTCAGCATCGGCATCTGCATCAGCATCTGCATCCGCATCGGCATCAGCGTCAGCGTCTGCATCCGCATCAGCATCTGCATCCGCATCAGCATCAGCATCAGCATCAGCATCGGCATCCGCATCCGCATCTGCATCGGCATCTGCATCTGCATCCGCATCCGCATCTGCATCCGCATCAGCGTCAGCATCTGCATCTGCATCCGCATCCGCATCTGCATCTGCATCGGCATCCGCATCGGCATCGGCATCAGCATCGGCATCCGCATCCGCATCTGCATCTGCATCCGCATCGGCATCGGCATCGGCATCAGCATCGGCATCCGCATCAGCATCTGCATCTGCATCTGCATCTGCATCCGCATCTGCATCTGCATCCGCATCCGCATCAGCATCTGCATCCGCATCCGCATCTGCATCTGCATCTGCGTCAGCGTCTGCATCAGCATCAGCATCTGCATCTGCATCCGCATCCGCATCCGCATCAGCATCCGCATCCGCATCCGCATCCGCATCCGCATCCGCATCAGCATCCGCATCCGCATCTGCATCTGCATCTGCATCAGCATCAGCATCAGCATCAGCATCAGCATCTGCATCAGCATCAGCATCAGCATCCGCGTCAGCATCGGCATCCGCATCCGCATCGGCATCGGCATCCGCATCGGCATCTGCATCTGCATCTGCATCAGCATCAGCATCGGCATCGGCATCCGCATCCGCATCCGCATCGGCATCTGCATCTGCATCTGCATCCGCATCAGCATCTGCATCAGCATCAGCATCAGCATCCGCATCAGCGTCAGCGTCAGCGTCAGCGTCAGCGTCAGCGTCAGCATCTGCATCCGCATCGGCATCAGCATCTGCATCAGCATCAGCATCAGCATCAGCATCAGCATCAGCATCTGCATCTGCATCTGCATCAGCATCTGCATCAGCATCAGCATCAGCATCAGCATCAGCATCTGCATCCGCATCCGCATCCGCGTCAGCATCGGCATCCGCATCGGCATCGGCATCGGCATCGGCATCCGCATCCGCATCGGCATCTGCATCTGCATCTGCATCAGCGTCGGCATCAGCATCCGCATCAGCATCCGCATCGGCATCCGCATCCGCATCCGCATCTGCATCGGCATCCGCATCCGCATCGGCATCGGCATCAGCATCCGCATCTGCATCTGCATCAGCATCCGCGTCAGCATCAGCATCAGCATCAGCATCGGCATCTGCATCCGCATCAGCATCCGCATCTGCATCTGCATCTGCATCTGCATCCGCATCAGCATCCGCATCAGCATCCGCATCGGCATCCGCATCTGCATCTGCATCTGCATCCGCATCCGCATCTGCATCCGCATCCGCATCCGCATCAGCATCAGCATCAGCATCAGCATCAGCATCAGCATCTGCATCTGCATCTGCATCTGCATCTGCATCTGCATCTGCATCAGCATCCGCATCCGCATCAGCATCCGCATCAGCATCCGCATCAGCGTCAGCGTCAGCGTCAGCATCGGCATCCGCGTCAGCATCTGCATCGGCATCCGCATCTGCATCCGCATCAGCATCTGCATCCGCATCAGCATCAGCATCCGCATCAGCATCCGCATCAGCGTCAGCGTCAGCGTCAGCGTCAGCGTCAGCATCGGCATCCGCGTCAGCATCTGCATCTGCATCCGCATCCGCGTCGGCGTCAGCATCAGCATCAGCGTCAGCGTCAGCGTCAGCGTCAGCGTCAGCATCGGCATCTGCATCTGCGTCAGCATCGGCGTCGGCGTCAGCATCGGCATCGGCATCTGCATCTGCATCCGCGTCAGCGTCGGCGTCGGCGTCAGCATCGGCATCTGCATCNCATCTGCATCTGCGTCAGCATCGGCGTCGGCGTCAGCATCGGCATCGGCATCTGCATCTGCATCCGCGTCAGCGTCGGCGTCGGCGTCAGCATCGGCATCTGCATCTGCATCCGCATCGGCATCTGCATCTGCATCCGCATCGGCATCTGCATCAGCGTCAGCGTCAGCATCAGCATCTGCATCCGCGTCAGCGTCGGCGTCAGCATCGGCATCTGCATCCGCATCGGCATCAGCGTCAGCGTCAGCGTCTGCATCAGCATCAGCATCCGCATCAGCATCAGCATCCGCATCGGCATCGGCATCGGCATCAGCATCCGCATCCGCATCCGCATCCGCATCAGCATCGGCATCGGCATCGGCATCTGCATCCGCATCCGCATCCGCATCGGCATCGGCATCAGCATCAGCATCCGCGTCAGCATCCGCATCAGCATCCGCATCAGCATCAGCATCAGCATCAGCATCTGCATCAGCATCAGCATCAGCATCAGCATCAGCATCAGCATCTGCATCTGCATCAGCATCAGCATCTGCATCTGCATCTGCATCAGCATCCGCATCAGCGTCAGCGTCAGCGTCAGCGTCAGCGTCAGCGTCAGCGTCAGCATCTGCATCCGCATCCGCATCGGCATCAGCATCCGCATCAGCATCCGCATCAGCATCCGCATCGGCATCCGCATCTGCATCCGCATCTGCATCCGCATCCGCATCCGCATCAGCATCAGCATCAGCATCCGCATCCGCATCAGCGTCAGCGTCAGCGTCAGCGTCAGCATCTGCATCCGCGTCAGCATCTGCATCAGCATCTGCATCAGCATCTGCATCTGCATCTGCATCTGCATCCGCATCCGCGTCGGCGTCAGCATCAGCATCAGCGTCAGCGTCAGCGTCAGCATCGGCATCTGCATCTGCATCTGCGTCAGCATCGGCGTCGGCGTCAGCATCGGCATCGGCATCTGCATCTGCATCCGCGTCAGCGTCGGCGTCGGCGTCAGCATCGGCATCTGCATCNCATCTGCATCTGCGTCAGCATCGGCGTCGGCGTCAGCATCGGCATCGGCATCTGCATCTGCATCCGCGTCAGCGTCGGCGTCGGCGTCAGCATCGGCATCTGCATCCGCATCGGCATCGGCATCTGCATCAGCGTCAGCGTCAGCATCAGCATCTGCATCCGCGTCAGCGTCGGCGTCAGCATCGGCATCAGCATCAGCATCGGCATCAGCGTCAGCGTCAGCGTCAGCGTCTGCATCAGCATCAGCATCAGCATCCGCATCGGCATCGGCATCGGCATCAGCATCAGCATCCGCATCCGCATCCGCATCGGCATCGGCATCGGCATCGGCATCTGCATCCGCATCTGCATCTGCATCCGCATCCGCATCAGCATCAGCATCCGCGTCGGCGTCGGCGTCAGCATCTGCATCCGCGTCAGCGTCAGCGTCAGCATCCGCATCCGCATCCGCATCAGCATCAGCATCAGCATCAGCATCAGCATCTGCATCCGCATCGGCATCCGCGTCGGCGTCAGCGTCAGCATCCGCGTCAGCATCTGCATCGGCATCGGCATCAGCATCCGCATCCGCATCAGCATCCGCGTCGGCGTCGGCGTCAGCATCTGCATCCGCGTCAGCGTCAGCGTCAGCATCCGCATCTGCATCAGCATCCGCATCAGCATCCGCATCAGCATCAGCATCAGCATCAGCATCGGCATCTGCATCGGCATCGGCATCGGCATCGGCATCAGCATCGGCATCCTCAGCATCAGCATCAGCATCGGCATCTGCATCGGCATCGGCATCGGCATCGGCATCAGCATCGGCATCCGCATCAGCATCAGCATCTGCATCTGCATCCGCGTCAGCGTCGGCGTCAGCATCGGCATCAGCATCAGCATCGGCATCAGCGTCAGCATCAGCATCAGCATCCGCATCGGCATCGGCATCAGCATCAGCATCCGCATCCGCATCAGCATCGGCATCGGCATCTGCATCCGCATCTGCATCTGCATCCGCATCCGCATCCGCATCCGCATCAGCATCCGCGTCGGCGTCAGCATCTGCATCCGCGTCAGCGTCAGCATCCGCATCCGCATCAGCATCAGCATCAGCATCAGCATCAGCATCAGCATCAGCATCAGCATCTGCATCCGCATCGGCATCCGCGTCGGCGTCAGCGTCAGCATCAGCATCCGCATCAGCATCCGCATCAGCATCAGCATCAGCATCAGCATCGGCATCTGCATCGGCATCGGCATCGGCATCGGCATCAGCATCGGCATCATCAGCATCAGCATCAGCATCGGCATCTGCATCGGCATCGGCATCGGCATCGGCATCAGCATCGGCATCCGCATCAGCATCAGCATCTGCATCTGCATCCGCGTCAGCATCAGCATCAGCATCGGCATCTGCATCCGCATCAGCATCCGCATCAGCATCCGCATCAGCATCCGCATCAGCATCCGCATCGGCATCCGCATCTGCATCTGCATCTGCATCCGCATCTGCATCCGCATCAGCATCAGCATCTGCATCTGCATCTGCATCTGCATCAGCATCCGCATCAGCGTCAGCGTCAGCGTCAGCGTCAGCATCGGCATCCGCGTCAGCATCTGCATCAGCATCTGCATCAGCATCTGCATCAGCATCTGCATCAGCATCAGCATCTGCATCTGCATCTGCATCAGCGTCAGCATCTGCATCTGCATCTGCATCTGCATCTGCATCTGCATCCGCGTCGGCGTCAGCATCGGCATCTGCATCCGCATCCGCATCTGCATCGGCATCTGCATCCGCATCCGCATCAGCATCGGCATCTGCATCTGCATCKGCATCGGCATCAGCATCAGCATCAGCATCGGCATCAGCATCTGCATCTGCATCGGCATCGGCATCGGCATCGGCATCAGCATCAGCATCCGCATCAGCATCCGCGTCGGCGTCAGCATCAGCATCAGCATCAGCATCAGCATCAGCATCTGCATCAGCATCAGCATCCGCATCTGCATCGGCATCAGCATCAGCATCAGCATCGGCATCGGCATCGGCATCTGCATCGGCATCTGCATCTGCATCAGCATCAGCATCCGCGTCGGCGTCAGCATCAGCATCAGCATCTGCATCAGCATCTGCATCTGCATCAGCATCAGCGTCAGCATCAGCATCAGCATCAGCATCTGCATCTGCATCTGCATCTGCATCCGCGTCGGCGTCAGCATCGGCGTCGGCGTCAGCATCGGCATCTGCATCCGCATCCGCATCCGCATCGGCATCTGCATCCGCATCCGCATCCGCATCCGCATCAGCATCGGCATCCGCATCAGCATCCGCATCCGCATCCGCATCCGCATCGGCATCTGCATCTGTATCGTCGATCGACGATCTGCCGTCGGCGGTGGTGCCCAGGACGGTGGCGCCGGTGACGCCGATGCCGCCGATGATGGCCGCCGGAATTAGCGACGATCCCGCAGCGCCCGCACCACCAGCAGCGCCGATCAGTTCATCCAGGTCGTTCAGCAGGGAAAAGCGCGGGAAGCGGCTGCCGGAGCGGGCCAGCCACTGGTTGCCGTCATTGTCGCGCAGCACCAGGTCGCTGTGTCCCGCCTCGAACGGCTGGTAGAAATTGGTGACCTTGATGACATTGCCGTCGGTCAGGCGGATGACCAGGTCATTGCCATTCTGCTCCAGCGCAGACACGGCTTCCCGGTTCAGTTGCAGGCGAACGATGCTGGGGTCATCCAGGGTTATCGTATCGATGGGAGCCTGGCTGACTTCACCTGTCGCCTTGTCGATAACTTCGGCCGCCATCGTCGTTCCCTTTTCCTCTAGCGCGCGCCACCGCCGGGCGGGCGTCGGATACGTCATTGCGCTTCCGCACCCCCCGGACGGGGCGCAGGATTCCGCGTGATAACGATCTAACGGAGGATGATCGGGGCAGGCCCCAAGGATTCCGAATTCGGATGTGATTTTGCGTTCGGACGCCACAGCGCGGCCGGATGCGGCGCCTTAGAGCATGATGCGACTGGATTGAATCGCATCATGCTCTATGAGCTTTTTGCTTTCCGCGTTTTGCGAGCCGTCATCTGTTCCAGATGACGGCGAAATGCTCTAGCCGCGATAGCGGGCTTCGGCCAGGTCCAGTTCGCGCGTAATCTTGCGCGCCGTTTCGCTGCCGAGCAGCCGGTCGCGGATCAGCACGGCCAGCGCCGTCCGCTCGGCCTTCACGCCCACCAGACTCAATTCGCTGACCAGCCGGTTGCCCGCGCGCGCCTCGTCGGCCTGCTGGCCGCTCAATCCCTCGATCCGCTCGCGATAACGGTCCATCACTCGCCCGCCCGCAGCGGCGTAGATGTCCGCCTCGCCCCGATCCTCGGCCAAAGCATGCTGATGCCGCTCGACCGCCCGGATCGCGGCTTCGGCGGTGACGATGCGCGCGCTATCCTCCTCCGCCTGCTTCGATGGCTCGGGCGGCATGGTCAGCCCCTTGAGCAGGACCGGAAGGGCGATACTGGCCAGCGTTAGCGACACCACGATCACCCCCGCCGCCAGAAAGATGGCCAGGTCACGCGCGGGAAAGGGCGTGCCGTCGTTCAGCACCAGCGGCAGGGTAAGCACACCCGCCAGCGTGATCGCCCCGCGCACACCCGCGACGGACGTGGCCGCGACCAGTCGCCAGGGCGGACTTTGCACGCCCACTCCCGCCTTCGCATTGCGCAATATGGTAAGGCGCAGGGACGCCCAGACCCAGACGAAGCGCAGCAGTGCCAGCCCCGCCACGATCGCGCCGGTATAGACGGCCAGCCACCAGGGCGAGCTGTGATTGGTCAGCGCCACCGTCTGATGCGCGCCCTCCAATATGCCGGGCAATTGCTCGCCCAGCAGCACGAAGATGATGCCGTTCAGCGTGAACTGGATGGTGTCCCACACCGAATTGCGCCGCATGCGCGTGGCCGCCATCGCTGCGCGTGAGATTTCGGCATAGGTCATGGTCACGCCGGCGGCCACCGCCGCCAGGATGCCCGACGCATGGACATGTTCGGCCAGCATGTAGGAGCCGAACGGGATGAGCAGGCTGACCAGGATTTGCGAACCGACATCTTCGCCCCAGCGCTTGGTCACCCAGGCCTTGACCCGCGACACGGCCAATGTGACCGCCACGCCGATCAACAGGCCGACCCCCGCCACCCACAGAAAGTTGAGGGTCGCCGCCCCGGCCGAGAAACTGCCGGTCAGGGCTGCGGCAATGGCGAAGCGCAGGCAGACCAGGCCCGACGCATCGTTCAGCAACGATTCCCCTTCCAATATGTGCATCATACGCTTTGGGATGGGCACGCGCGCGGCGATGGCGGACACGGCGATCGGATCGGTCGGCGACACCACGGCGGCCAGCGCGAAGGCGACCGCCAGCGGCATGGCCGGGATCATCCAGTGGATGAAGAAGCCCATGCCGACCACCGTGAGGAGAACGAGGCCCAGCGCCAGCTCCACCACGGTGGACACGTCCTTGAGCAGTTCGTCCTTGGGGATGCGCCAGCCGTCGAGGAAGAGTAGCGGCGGCAGGAAGAGGAAAAGGAAGAGTTCGGGGTCAAGATCGACGCGATGCGACGTCGACAGGCCGACCACCGCGCCGAGCAGAATCTGCACGATCGGGGTTGGGATGGATATCGGCAACATTCGGGAAATCGCCCCGCTGACGACCACCGCCAGCAGCAGAAAAAGCACGATCGAAACTGTTTCCAAACCTATCCTCCGTTCCTGGGTGCAAGGAACCTAGAGCATTTTTCCCGACAACGGGGAAAGAAGTTGGCTTTTTATCGTGCGATCAGGGATCGGACGGCCGGCTCCAGCAATCTGGCGCCGGCCGCCTGTTGGTTCAGTAGCGCGCACGGATGCTGGCGAAGAACGTGCGCCCCGTTTCCGGGAAACCATCGGTCAGCGTGTAATAATCGTCGAACAGGTTGCGACCGCCCACGCCGATCTCGACATTGTCGGTGAACGCATAATCGACGCGCAGCCCGGCGTTCACATAGGCGCCGGTGCGGTAATAAATTTGCGGCGCGCTTGCCGGCAAAGCGGTAAATAGGGTCCAGCGGTTCGATGCCAGATCGACGCTGGGGACGATATGCAGCGTCTCCACCGGCGCCCAGTCGAGATAGGCGAAGCCCTTGTGCGTGGGCACGCCGGTTGGGTGGAACAGCGGGTTGGCGGCATAGTCCAGCTTCCGCCTGATCCCGGTATAGTTGAAGCCGGCATCCAGCCTCGGCAGAATCGTCGCCGACACCGACAGTTCGACGCCATAATATTCGCCCTTGCCGACATTACGGCTCTGCGACAGGTTGGTCAGCACGCAGCCCGCGACCGGTACCGCCGGCGCCGCGGTGGACGCGGTGCAGGGATAGGCCGGGGTCGGTACGCTGAAGATGGCGTTGCGCACCCGACTGTAGAAGAGCGCACCTTCCACCCGCAGCTTGCCCGCCGCCCAGTTGCCGCCGATTTCCGCATTGGTGGCGCGCTCCGCCTTCAGGGCGGGATTGGGGATGGCGGTGTTGAACCGCTGGCTGAACCGTTCGAAAATGGTCGGAAAGCGAGCGCGCGACGACAGGCTGGCGTGCAGGTTCACCGCCTCATTGGCCTGCCAGTCGAACCGGCCCTGCAAATTCCACGTATCGGCATCACGACGCGGATAATTGTAGATCACCGACGCGCCTGTCGTGCCCAGCGGCGCACCATATTCCTCAGCCTCGATGAGGTTGCGCCAGTCGAAGCTGCCGCCCAGCGTGAAGCGCAGGTCCGGGGTCAGGCGCAGCTCATTTTCCAGCGCGGCGGAAAATGTCTCCTCCGTCTGGGTCTGGCGCGGTTCGGTGGTGCCGACGCCGGCGGTCGAGAAGCTGGTCTGATACTCGACATGCCGGTCGTGCCGATAATGGAAAGCCAGACGCAGCGTATCCGCCTCGCTCGCGTCGAAATCCAGTTGGGTCGACCCGCCCCAGGCACGGTCCTCATAGGGGCTGTCGAACGTATAGGGCCGGGTTTGCGTCGTCAGCGTGCGGTCGGTGAAGCTGCGCAGGATCGAATCGAACTGGTTGTAATAAGCGCGGGTCTTGAGCGTAGCCCGGTCGCCCAGCGCAGTGGTCGAGAGGACATAGACGCTGGTGATGTTCCATTCCGGCCAGTCCCAGTAACGCGGCGTCGTCACGGTGTCGCTGATATGCAGCGGCGCGCCCTTGGCCCCCTCCTGATAGGTATAACTCAGCGCATATTCGTCGGTCGCATTGGGCGTGAAGCCGACCTTGGCATTGACGCGCCAGTCGCGGGTGCCTGAAAAATCGCGCGCGCCGCCATCCTCCAGCGCCATATTGCGCGGGGTGAAGTCGTTCGGCAAATCCCAATGATCGGTGAAGCTGCGCGCATAGCTGGCCTGCGCATACCATCTGTCATGGTGCGTCCCGATCATGGCGGAGACATTATAGCCGGCATAATCGGCATCATTGTCGAAATTCACCGTGCCACGCACGTCGATGTCCAGCGCCTTGGTCGGCTTGGACGTGACCAGGTTGATCGCCCCGCCCATCGCGCCCGGACCGTCCAGCACCGACGCATAACCCTTGGCCACCTGTACCTCGGCAATGTCGGTGGTCAGGAAGCGGCCATAATCCAGCCTGTTGTCGGCGGGCAGATAGACCCGGATGCCGTCGATCGACAATGGCACCTGAAACCGGTCGAAACCGCGCACGAACACCAGCCGCTCGTTGCGCGTCCCACCACTATTGCCGGACGAGATACCGGGCATCAGGTTGATCGCGTCGTCCAGAGCGGTGCGGCCGAAGGTGTAGATGGCGTCCGACGACAGGGTGTTGCCATCAATCTCGATCCCTCGCGTGCGCGGCGCGGTGACGACAATCCGGCCCAGCGAGAAGCGATCGCTCCCTTCCTCCGGCTCCACCTGTGCCTGGGCTTGGCCCGCAAGGGCGCTGCCCGCCAATAGCAGGGCGGTGAAAGCGATCCGCATATATTTTCCCCCTTTTCCGGTCGTTCGACTCGATATATCCGGCGGTATATAGCCAAACCGTCCCGAGGGAAGTCCCAGATGCCGTTCCGTGCCCAGCCCCTGCGCCTTGTTCCTGTCCTTGCCGCGCTACTCTGCACCGCGCCCGCCGCCGCGCAGATGGACCATGCGCCGGCCCGGTGCACCGCCCCGGCGGGCCTGCCCGCGCCCATGGCCTCCTGGCGCAATCCGCTGGCGCTCAAGGCCGGCGCCGATCGGAAGGCTGCCGCACGCGCGATCCTGACGCCGGGCCGGACGGTGACGCTGGCGCTGCTCCCCACGCCCAAGGTCGCCTATCCGGTACGTCCCGCCAAACCGGGCGACAGCGTCAGCCATGGCGGCCTTGCCAGCTTCACGGTGAAGGAAGCCGGCACCTGGCGCGTGGCGCTGGGTTCGGGCGCCTGGGTCGATGTCATCAGCGACGGTCAGGCTGCGACCTCGATCGCGCATGGCCATGGGCCTGACTGCACCGGCATCCGAAAGATGGTGGATTATGACCTGAAGCCCGGCCGCTACACGCTCCAGATCGCGGCCAATGGCGAGGACAGCCTGACCCTGCTGGTGACCCGCCTGCCATGACCCCTCCCCATGCTGCCAAGGGCTGCTGATGCTGGCCGCAGCCGGTGGGAATGGGCATGAAGGAATTGGAGGCCGAACTGCCATGCCCGGTTGGCAAACGGCTTCAGGCCTCAGCCTTTGCCTTCCTGCCGCAGCGCCTCGGCAAATTGCCCGGCGCGCGCCTGCAACTGTTCGGACCGGTCGCGCAATTCGCCCGCTGCACTGTTGACGGCGCGGGCCGTGCGTTCGGACGATCCGATCACCCATTCCAACTGGCGGATTGCGGCATCCGTATCGGTCATGCGCGCCTTGGCGCCCATCACCGCGTCACGGATTTCTCCCGCGACCAGCGACTGATGGTCGAGCGCCGCGCGCGACGATCCGGTGACGCGCGCAATCTCGCCCACCAGATCGCGTACCGCATGGACGCCCGACGCTGCGGTCTGGGCGGTATCCTGCATCATCCGCAGCACGGCGGTGATCGACGCGGTCGACTGGCTGGTCAGTTCCGCCATCTGGCGCACTTCATTGGCGACGATGGCAAAGCCCTTGCCGCTTTCACCGGCCCGTGCCGCCTCGATCCGGGCATTGAGCGCCAGCGTATTGATGCGCGCCGCAATCTCCGCGACCGACGATACCACCGCTTCCACCGCGATCGTGTTGGCGCTCAGGTCCGCCAGCCGTGCGACCAGATCGTCGATCGTCTGTTCCGCCCGCCGGGTGGAGGCCACCGCCGCGCTCACATTGCCGTCCAGGCTGACGGTCGCCTGCCCCAGCGCCTGGTTGCCATCGACCACGATATCTATGGATTTGGTCGAATGCTGGGCGGAACTGGCGACGATCGCCGCCGCGTCCCGCCCGGCCTCCGCCCCACGCTCCAGTTCACCCGACTGGGTGTTGAGCGCCGTCGCAATTTCCAGCATCGGCCGCAGCACGCTGTCGAAATCCTGCTCGAACAGCGCAAGCGTCGCGAGCGACCGCACCCGGCCCTCGTCCTTGCGCTGCTCCCGCTCCTCGTCCCGCTCCTCGGACAGGCGTACGACCGTTTGCTCCTGCTCGCGCAACCGGGCCATCAGGGCCTGCGCCGCCTGCTCCGCCTGCATCGACAGGTCGGATGTGCGGCGACTATGCTCCGCCTGCCCCTGCGCTTCCGCCTGCTGGTCCAGCAACAGTTGGTTCAGTCGCCGGGCGAGCAGATATTGCGCCAGCCCCACCAAAGTCGTGATGACTGCCAGCCCCAGTGCCAGCAGCCAGCCATGTTTCAGCATAGCCGTGCCGGGCCGGCGCGGGTTCCAACTGATATAGCCGGTGACCGCCGGCTCGGAAAACAGGTCCAGTTGCGGGCCACCTGTATCTTTGCCGCCGGTTTCCCAGCGCAACCGGTCGATCGCCATGGACTGCCCGATATCGTCGAGCAGGCGGCCGGCAACGGGTTGCAGCCAGATCAGATAGCGTTTGGGGTCGCGCTCATCCTTTATCTTTCCATCGGTCGGCCGGATACGCGCGACGCCCAGAAGATAGGGTTGCGCCTCGAACAGGATGTGGCTGACGGTCGGCGTGTCGGTTCGGTCCGCTGCGCGGTACAAAGTCGGCAGGTCTGCGCCGTGAAATGCCTGCAAGGGCGGCTTTTCGCCCTGGTCCCAATGGCTGTAGAGAACATGGCTGGCGGCATCGCTGATATAGATGCCCTGCATCGGCATGGTGAAGGATTTCCACACGCCCGGCCCGACATTGTCGTTGGTCCAGACCGGATCGACGGTTCGCACCATATGCGCATAAAGCTCGTCCCACAGCGCATAGCCTTTCAGCCAGCTGCGGAAATTCTTCGCCCGCGCGTCGATCGCCGACTCCACCGCCTTGCTGGCATAGGCGATTTCGGTGCGATCTTCCTCCCGCGCCTGATGGATACCGAACAGCAGCAGCGACCCGATCAGCAGCAGCGCCGCCAGCGCATAGCTGGTCAGGATCTTCGCCGGAAAGGACAGGGCAACCGGACGCCGACCCGAATGAACGATCTTGAAATGCAAGGGGCCGGACTCTCCGAGGTTTCCCCAGGCCCTAGCGTAAGATCGTAAATAAGCCTTTAGAGCATCGTGCGGAGAAGTGGGAACCGGTTTTTCGCTTAAAACGATGCGAAAACAAAAACTGGAACGCGCGACCTGCATCGGATTTAACGCAGCGCGCTCCAGTGCTTGCGCATGAGCAAGACGAAATGAAAGGGCGTTATATCAGCCGCGCCCGACATAGGGCATATTGGTCGCCATCAATGTCATGAACTGGACATTAGCCTCCGGCGGCAGCCCGTCCATATAGGCGACCGCCTCCCCCACTTGCGCTACATCCATGACCGGTTCGGGCCGCCTCTCGCCATTGGCCTGCGGCACGCCTGCCGACATGCGATCACCCATGGCGCTGCTGGCATTGCCGATGTCGATCTGGCTGCACGCGATGCCGAACGGCCGGCCATCCAGCGCGGTCGATTTGGTGAGGCCCGTCACGCCATGTTTGCTGGCGGTATAGGCGATCGAGTCCGGGCGCGGGCTGTGCGCGGAAATGGAACCATTGTTGATGATGCGCCCGCCCTGCGGCGCCTGCGCCTTCATCACGCGGAACGCCGCCTGAAGGCAGAGGAACGCGCCAGTCAAATTGGTGTCGATCACCCGGCGCCAGTCACCTTCCGCCAGCCTGTCGATCGGCACGTCGACCACATTGACGCCCGCATTGTTGAACAGCAGGTCGACCCGGCCGAACGCCGCGACCGTGGCGTCGAACATTGCCGTAACGCTCGCCGCATCGGTGACATCGGTGGGGATGGCCAGATGCTCCGCCCCCTCCAGCAGCGCCAGCGTCTCCGCCAGCCCTTCCGCGCGCCGGCCCGCCAGCGCCAGCCGATAACCGCGCCGGTCGAGCGCAATCGCCACCGCCCGGCCGATGCCGCTGCCTGCGCCGGTGATGACGGCAACGCGGCCCGTCACGACAATGCCGTGGGCAGTGGCGCGCCGGCCAGCAGCGCATCCACATTGGCCAGCACCAGATCGGCCATCGCCTTGCGCGTCTCGGCGGTGCCGCTGGCGATATGGGGCGCCAGCGCCGTGCGATCACTGGCGATCAGCGCGGCACGCACGACCGGTTCGTCGGCGAACACATCCAGCGCCGCGCCGGCGATCGTCCCGCGCTCCAGCGCCGCGACCAGCGCATCCTCATCCACCACGCTGCCGCGCGCGACATTGACCAGATAGCCCTCCGGCCCCAGCGCCCCCAGCACCGCCCCGTCGATCAGCCCGCGCGTCTCCTCGGTAGCGGCGCAGGCCAGCACCAGGACGT
This sequence comes from Sphingobium sp. Leaf26, assembly GCF_001421665.1. GTDB lineage: Bacteria > Pseudomonadota > Alphaproteobacteria > Sphingomonadales > Sphingomonadaceae > Sphingobium. The sequence goes on along the minus strand of NZ_LMKV01000030.1, from coordinate 201,521 downwards.
CGCTGTCCCGCGCCAACGCATGCAGGTCCGGCTCATACCGATAGGGCGCGTCCTTGGGCATGCGGCCATGATAGGCGATCGGCCCGAACGCCGCCAGCCGATCCGCCGTCGCCCGACCGATATGGCCCAGCCCGACAACCCCGAACCGCCGGCCCGTCACCTTGCGCTTGAGGGGAAAGCCCTCCTCCAGCCAGCGCCCGTCGCGCACGAAACGGTCCGCAGCAGGCAATCCGCGCAGCAGGCCGATGATCAGCCCCACCGCCAGATCGGCGACATCCTCGGTCAGCACGCCCGGCGTCGTGCTCACGGCCACACCACGCGCCTGCGCATGCGGGACATCGACCTTGTCATAGCCCACGCCGTTGATGGCGATCAGGCCGAGCGAGGGCAGCGCATCGATCAGATCCTTGGTGCAGCCCAGATGCCCACCGGTCACGACGATTTTGGCGCTCTCGGCCTCCGTCGCCAGCCACGCGGCCTGCGCCGCCTCGTCCAGGTCGAACCAGCGCACCACCGGGGCGCGCTCCGTCAGTTGCGCCTCCAGATAATCGGACAGCGGGCAAAGCTGCAACATGACCCCTTGTTCCATGATCCCGTTTCCCTTTCAGATGACGGACAAGATGCCACCATCGACATAGATGGTCTGGCCGTTGACGAAATTGGATGCAGAGGACGCGAGGAACACCGCCGCACCGTGCAGTTCCTCCAATCTGCCCCATCGGCCGGCCGGCGTGCGCTGGCACAGCCAGGCGTCGAACACAGGGTCTTCCACCAGCGCCTTGTTCAGCGGCGTGTCGAAATAGCCCGGCCCGATCGCGTTGACCTGAAGCCCGTGCCGTGCCCAGTCGGCGCACATGCCCTTGGTCAGATTCTTCACCGCGCCCTTGCTGGCGGTGTAGGGGGCGATGCCGGGGCGGGCCAGTTCGCACTGGACGCTGCCGATGTTGATGATCTTGCCATGCCCGCGCGCAATCATGTGCGGCGCCACCGCCTTGCTGACATAATAGACGCTGTCCAGATTGGTCGCCATCAGCGCGCGCCAGTCATCATCGTTGAAACGGTCGAGCGGCGCGCGGCGCTGGATGCCGGCATTGTTGACCAGGATGTCGATCGCCCCGACGTCCGTCTCGATTCCCGCGATACCGGCATTGACCGACGGCTGATCGGTGACGTCGAACAGGCTGGTCGCGACCACGATGCCCTGCGCTTCCAACTCCGACGCCGCCGCATCCAGCGCCGCCTGGCTACGGCCGTTCAGAACCACGCGGGCGCCGGCCTGCCCCAGCGCCGTGGCGATCGAAAAGCCGATCCCGCGCGCTGCGCCGGTGACGAGCGCCGTGCGCCCTTCAAGAGAAAAAAGGGTCATGTGGGAAATCTCCATACTTGCCTCGCAGCGTAGAAAGTGACCGGTCACATTGCAATCGACAATTTTCATTTTGTTATGGCATGATACGGTATTGCGGCAGGATGTGACAAATGATATCGGTCCCATCAAAGGAGAGGCACATGCTGGCTGCGATATGTCACGGGAAGAAGGATCTGCGGGTGGAGGCCCGCGCGGAGCCGGCGCTGGCCGCCGACGAGGTTCGGGTCGGCGTCGCCTATGGCGGGATTTGCGGGTCGGACATGCACTATTATCATCGCGGCGCCGTAGGCGACTTCGCGGTGCGCGAACCGATGGCGCTGGGCCATGAAATTTCCGGCGTCGTGCTGGAGGTCGGATCGGCCATCACCCATGTCGAACCGGGCATGAAGGCCGCACTCGACCCCAGCCGCCCCTGCCTCACCTGCGACTTTTGCCGCGCCGGCCGCATGAATCTCTGTACCGACATGGTCTTCCTGGGTAGCGCCGGGCGCTTCCCCCATGTGCAGGGCGGCTTTTCCGAAACCCTCATCCTGCGCGGCGATCAGATCATTCCGGTTCCGGCCGATGCCGACTTGCTCGCTCTCTCGGTCGCCGAACCGCTCTCCATCGGCCTCCACGCCGTGAATCGCGCCGGTCCTTTGATGGGCAAGCGCGTCATCGTGACCGGCTCCGGCCCGATCGGCCTGCTGACCGCGCGCTGCGCCTTATATGCCGGCGCGATCGAAGTGGTCTGCACCGATGTCGAGGATGCCGCCCTCGCCGTCGCCCGCGACCGGATGGGCGCCACCCGCACCATCAACGTCGCGACCGATCCCGACGCGCTGGCCGACTATGCCGGCCCCGCCGGCCATTTCGACGTCGCGTTCGAAGCCTCCGGCGCGCCCTCCGCCCTGCTCTCGCTCTTCCCCATCGTCCGGCGCGGCGGCCGCATCGTTCAGGTCGGCATGCTCCCGCCCGGTACGGCCCCCATCCCGGTCAACCCGCTGCAATCGCGCGAGATCGAATTTGTCGGCGCCTTCCGCGCCAATGGCGAGTTTCGCCTCGCCGTCGACCTGATCGTCAGCGGCGCGATAGACGTCAGCCCGATCCTGTCGGGCACCTTCCCGCTCGAACGATCGGTCGACGCCTTCGAACAGGCCGGCGACCGCTCCCGCTTCGTCAAACTGCACATCGCCATCAACAAGGATATCCTGTGATCACACGCACCGCCATTTTCGAAGGCACGATCAAGCCGGGCTTCGAGGATCGTTTCCGCGAAGAGGTCCGCACCCGTCTCGCCCCGCTCTGGGGCCAGTTTCCCCATGGCAGCAACGTCCGCCTCTTCTTCGTCGATCAGGTCGATGACGGCGCGCCGCCGATCGCGATGATCCAGCAGGTCGACTATCCCTCGCTCGCCGCGCTGGAGGAGGCGCTCGCCTCTCCCATCCGCACCCAGGCCCGCGCCCTGACGCTGGAATTGCTGGAGATGTTCGAGGGGCGTTTCTATCACATCATCAGCGGCGGCAACGCAGTGGCCGACGCCGCCTGACGCTGATATGCGACAGGCATCGCAGCCATCAGGAAAGCCCCGCCCATGAGCCGTCCCCCCCGCGAAACCACCGCCCCTGCCGATCCGAAACCCGGCCGGCGCGCGTCGCAGCGCCCGACCATCCGTGACGTATCGCGGCTGGCCGGCGTGTCGCGCATGACGGTGTCGCGGGTGCTGAGCGATCCCGAACTGGTCCTGCCGACCACGCGGGACAAGGTGCTCAAGGCCGTCGCCGACCTCGGCTACGTCCCTGACAAGACGGCCGGCAGCCTGTCCAGCCGCCGCACCGGCTTCATCGCGCTGATGCTCCCGACGCTCACCAACGCCAACTTCGCGGCGGTCGCCCACGGCCTGACGGAAGCGTTGCGGGAAGCCAATTATCATCTGCTGATCGCCTATACCGACTATGACATGGCGGAGGAGGAGCGGCAGCTTCTGAACCTCCTCGCCCGCCGGCCCGAAGCGATCGTGCTGACCGGCGCGATGCACCGGCGCAATGCGTCGCGCATGCTGATGGCCGCCGACGTGCCGGTGGTCGAGATTGCCGACCTGCCGAGCCAGCCGATCGAACATGCGATCGGCTTTTCCAACTATCAGGTCGGCCGCACCGCCGCCCGCTATCTGCTCGATCGCGGTTTCACCCGCATCGGCGCGCTCGCCGCCTCGCCCGACGGCGAAGTCACCGACCATCGCGGCGAAGAACGTATGCGCGGGTTCGAGGATGAACTGCGCTTCGCCCGCCTGCCCACCGACGCCGTCCTGCGTCATGGCAGCGCGCCGGTCAGCTTCCACCATGGCGCCACCGCCTTTCGGACGCTGGTGGAGGCGCAGCCGGATATCGAGGCGATCTTCGCCGTGTCCGACCTTTCCGCCGTCGGCGCGGTGATGGAGGCGCAGCGCATGAATATCCGCATCCCCGACGATATTTCCATCATGGGGTTCGGCGACTTCGAAATCGGGCGGGAGATCAACCCCGCCCTCACCACCATCCATGTCGACTTCCGCGCGCTGGGGCTTCGCACCGGCAAGATGCTGGTCGACATGCTCGCCAGCGATGCCAACCCGGCCCCGTCGATCGTGGACGTCGGCCTGCGCATCGTGGAGCGGGCCTCCATCAAGGACAGATAATATGCGACTTGCGGTCATCGGCGTGGGTGTCATGGGGTCGGCGATCGCCGGCCGCCTGCTGGGCAGGGGGATCACCCTCCACCTCTATGACCGCGATCCTGCGCAGATGGCCACGCTGGTCGCCCGTGGCGCAATCGCCGCCGCCAGCGCGCGCGAAGCCACGGCCAATGCCGACCATGTCATCATCAGCCTCAACAGCGCTGCCATCGTGGAGCAGGCCGTCTTCGGCCTCGATGGCGTGGCACAGGGGGCGGATGCGACCAAACTCCTCATCGACATGTCCAGCATCGACGCCGGCCGCACCGCCACCATGGCGCAGCGGCTGCGCGAAGCGACCGGCATGGGCTGGGTGGACGCCCCCTTGTCAGGGGGCGCCCCCGCCGCCGCGCAGGGCAAGCTGACCCTGATGGTCGGCGGCACGGCGGACGATTTCGACCGCGCCCGTATCGTGCTGGATCACCTGTCCAGCACCATCACCCTGTTCGGCCCACCCGGCGCGGGCCAGACGGTGAAGCTGATCAACCAAATCCTCTGCGCCAATTACTTCATGGCCGTCGCCGAAGCGGTCCGCTTTGCCGAAGCGCATGGCGTGGACGCCACGCTGATCCCCGCCGCGCTCGCCGGCGGCCGCGCCGACAGCCGCATCCTACAGGAATATATGGCGAAGATGGCACGGCGCGATTACACGCCGACCGGCCGGATCGACAATATGCTCAAGGATCTGGAAACGGTTCAGGCCTCCGCGCTCGCCACCCGCACTCCGTTGCCCGTCACCTCGCTGATCGCCGACCTGCACCGCATGGCCGTCGCCGGTGGCCTCGGCCCGGCCGACAGCGCCGCCTATATGCGCCTGTTCGACATGGACGGGGAGCAGCCGGCATGACTCGCGCCATCGTGGTGATGGGCGTGGCGGGCTGCGGCAAATCCACTTTGGCGGAGGCGCTGGCGGCCCATTTGCGCTGGACCTTCGTGGAGGGCGACCTCTGCCACCCCCCCGAAAATGTCACCCGCATGACCGCCGGCATTCCGCTGGACGATGCAGCGCGCCAACCCTTCCTGCGCAATGTCGCCACCGCGCTGGCAGAATCGCAGGACGGCGCCGTCGCTTCCTGTTCCGCGCTCAAGCGCGGCTATCGCGACCTGATCCGGCAGGACGTCGGAGACATATTGTTCGTTCTGCCCCATTTGTCGCGCGCCGATCTGGAACAGCGCATGAAGCAGCGGCCCGACCATTTCATGCCGACATCCCTGCTCGACAGCCAGCTCGCCACGCTGGAACCGCCCGACCCGGACGAGCGGGCGCTGGTTCTCGACGGCAATCTGCCCGTCGCCGAACAGGTTCGCCGGATCGCAGCCGCGCTGCACTTTTCATAAAGAGGCTGCCGTCGCCAGCCCGCAAGACGAGAGGATGACCATGGCCCTGATGCCCCAGCCGGACATCGCCGCCCCTGACGCCACCGACCAGCGCCCATGGCCGAACCCGCGCCGGGCCTGGACCGTGGCGCTGCTGCTGTCGCTCGCCTCGATCGCGTCGCAGTTCGACCGGGTCGTCCTCAACCTGACCGTCGAACCGGTGAAGGCGGAATTTGGCCTCGACGACACCAGCTTCGCGCTGTTGCAGGGGGTGGCGTTCGGAATCTTCTACACGCTGGGCGCAGTACCGCTCGGCCGCCTCGCCGACCGCTATGAGCGGCGCATCGTGCTGGGCATCAGCCTCTTCTTCTTCAGCCTCGCCTCCATGGCGTCGGGCCTGTCCCGCAATTTCTCGCAACTTTTCCTCTCGCGCGTTGCGGTCGGCTGCGGTGAAGCCAGCGTCACGCCCAGCGGCCTTTCGCTGCTCAGCGACCTCTTCCCGCCCGAAAAGCTCGGCCGCGCCGTCAGCGTCTTTTTCCTGAGCGCCCCGTTCGGCATCGGCCTTGCCTTCATGGCCGGGGGCAAGCTGCTCCAGTCGCTCACTGAACGCTGGCATGGTACCGGCCTGCCTTTCGGCCTCGAACCCTGGCAGGCGGCTTTCCTGATCGTCGGCGCGCCCGGCCTGCTGCTCGCGCCGCTGCTGCTCTTCATGAAGGAGCCGGAACGGCGCGGCCCCGGCGGCAAAGCCCCGCTCAGCATCGCCGAAGTGCTGGGCGTGATCCGCGCCCGCCGCCGCGCGCTCACTCTGATGTTCGCCGGTTTCTCGATGGTGACAGTGGTGAACTTCGCCTATAATGTCTGGACGCCCGCGCTGTTCGCCCGCGTCTATGGCTGGACCCCGGCGGAGGTCGGCATCGGCTTCGGCCTCATCATGATGATCTGCGGCACGGGCGGCACCTATTTCGCCGGCTGGCTCAGCGACCGGCTGACCCGCGCCGGCCATGTCGACGCCCATCTGCGCGTCGCCGCCTTCGGCTTCCTCGCCTGCGGCGTCTTCGGCACGCTCGCCCCGCTGATGCCCAACGCCTGGGCCGCACTGGCGCTGATCGCCCCTGCCATGTTCCTTAGCTGTATGCCCGTCCCCTGCGCCGGCACCGCGTTGCAACTCATCCTCCCCAACCGCGCACGGGGGCAGGTGACGGCGCTCTACATCATGGTGATTTCGCTGGTCGGCATCGGCATCGGCCCGGTGGTGATCGGCTTCATGACCGACCATCTCTTCACCGCCCCCACCGACATCCGCTATTCGCTCGCGATCGTCGTCGGCTGCGCCGCGCCGATCATGTGCGGCCTGCTGCTGCTGGCGCTCAAGCCGTACAGAGCGCTGCGGCTGGCAGGGCTGGCGGGGTGACTTGATGCTACCCTCCCTGAAAGGGAGGGGCCGGGGGTGGGCATGCGCGCGAAGCGTGCCTTGATACCATCGCCCTCATGCGCCGCGTCCCAGAACATATGACCGCCAATGCCCGCGCCCTGCGGAACGGTCAGACCGATGCCGAACGGCTGGTATGGAAACAAGTGTCTCGCTACCGCCCGCGCTTTACCCGACAACTCGTCGTCGGCCCCTGTATATTGGACATGGCTTGCCGGACGGCCAGGCTGGCGCTGGAGTTTGATGGCTCTCAGCATGGTGATGCCCAGGCCTATGATGCCCGCCGCACGGCCTTTCTGGAGGAAGCCGGATGGACGGTTCTGCGCCTCTGGAACAGCGACATGTTGGAAAATCTCGACGGCGTGCTGTCTGTGATACTGGACAAGACCGCCGAGTGCCTCGGCGGAACCCACCCCCAACCCCTCCCTTTCAGGGAGGGGAGAAGAAGGGCCACTAGAGACTCATCCTGTCCTACTCTTACCCCATCTGCTATCCCAAACCCGGCTCTTTCCCACCGTCCGCCCTCACGACATAAAATGTCCAACATTCATTCCAAAATGTCGCAATCAGCGGGAAATGTGCGAAGTTAAGCGCCGGCTTTCCTACATCCGGCACAAAAAAAGCCCGGTCGCGTGCAGTCGACCGGGCTTCCAGGGGAGAGGGATTCAAGCCTTACAGGCGGTCGTCGATCGATGAGCGGACGAACCCGGCGGGGAAGTCCTCCACATGATTGCCGACGATCGTATATTCCTTGGCCCGGCCGGAGAAACGGCCTTCCAGTTCCATATAGCTTTGCGGGTCGAACAAGGGCGTGGCGCTCATGCCCATGATGCCGGTCGCGTCCGCCTTCTCGCAGGTATAGTCGCAACCCTGCTGGGCGAAATTGCGGATGCCATGTTCCAGCATCCCGTCCATCGCGGCCTTGAGCGTATAGTGCATCGTCATCATGTTGAAGCCGAGCGGGTGCAACTGGTCCACCGTCACCGCGGGCTTGCCGTCGATGTTGCGCACGTCGGGAAACATCTTCCACCCCGGCACCTTGGATGACACATATTGGGCATGGGCCAGCGTGCCGATCTTGACCACGGTGGTCATCTTCGCACCCAGTTCATGCGCCAGCCGCATCCGCTCGCAGCCTTCGTCCATCTGCGTTTCCGGGTCGGCATTGGTACGTGCGATCAGGAAGCAGTTGGTGCCCTCCAGCGCCGCGAGCGCCGCCCGCACCTTTTCCAGATAGCGTTCGCGCGGCAGCAGGCCGGTGGATTCCTCCATATCGTCGGCATCCTCAAGCTGGAGCGCGGTCGCGCCCGCCATCGCCATGCGCCGGGCGCTGCGATACACCGCCAGCGGCCCGCCAAAGCCATCCTCGATATCGGCGGCCAGCGGAATGGGCGACGTCTGGCTGATGCGGCTGGTGATCCATTCCACATCGGTCAGGTTGCTGAAGCCATAGTCGATCACGCCGTTCATCGCGATCGACACTTCGCCGCCCGACAGCATCATCGCTTCGAAGCCGACCATCTCCACCGCCCGCGCCGACGCACAGTCATAGACGCAGGGGGCGACGATGCACTTGTCGCTGGTTTCAAGCAGTTGTTGCAGAGACTTTTTCGCCATGGGCTTGCTGATGTCCTTTGTTGGATGGATTGGTGTCTGTTGGCCCGGCCCTCGTCCGGGTGGAAAGAGGGCCGGTGCCGCTAAAGTCGAACATTTACATGCGGATGCGGGCGCCGACCTTGAAGTAGCGGCCGATCGGATCGAAATAGACCTGATTCGTGCCGCCCTGCGCGCTGGCGGCGAGCGGCGGATCTTTATCCAGCAGGTTGTTGACCACGCCGAACAGCTCGAACTGGTCGTTCACCTTCACCGTCGCGCCAAGGTCGAGATAGAAGCGGCTGGCGACCCGGTTATTGTTCACGCTGTTGGGCAGGCCAGGCGAATAGCCATCATCCTGCGGCCCTACCAGCGTCGTGTCGAACACCCCCTTGGGGATATATTTGCCGTGGAGGTTCAGCGCCACGCTGCCCAGATCCCAAAGGACCGTGCCGTCCACGATCCAGTCGGGAACGCCCGTCGTGGTACCGGGGCGATAGCCGGTCTGGCCGGTACGGTCGATGCCGCCAATCTCCAGCTTCAGATAGCGGGTGGCGAGCAGGCGGAAGTCCAGGCTGCCCAGCTTGCCGGCATCGGTGCGATAGCTGGCCTCGAAGTCGATGCCGCGATTGCGCACCTGACTGACATTCTGGAGCACGTCGCTGACGCTGGTGAGCGCCCCCGATGCGTCACGCTGCACATAGTTGCACAATGCCGTCTGCCCAGCCGCGCAGCGATCCACGACAACCTGCGCACCCAGCGTCGAGATCGCGCCTTTCAGGTCTATGTCATAATAGTCGACCGAGAAGCGGAAGTTGCGCAGGAACCCCTTGGGCGCCAGCACCACGCCGGCCGTCCAGGTATCGGCTTTCTCCGGCGACAATTGCTGGTTGGCGCCCGAATAGCTGTTCACCTGAATCTGTGCGCCATTGTTCAGCGGATCGACGATCGTGGTGCGGCCCAGCGTCACCGGACCGAACAGCTCCGTCAGGTTGGGCGCACGAATGTCGCGCGACCGGGTCACACGAAAACGCACCTCCTCGATCGGCGCATAGACGCCGCCGAGCTTCCAGGTGGTCGCGTTGACGCTGGTGGTATCGAGGCCGGGGCTGGAGCGGCGATAATGGGTGCGGCGGACTGCGCCATTAAACTCCAGCGTTTGCGCGAAGGGCACATCCTTCAGGACCGGCGCCAGCGCTTCCAGATAGGCTTCGGCGACGCGGATGCTGCCATTCACCGCCTTGCCGTTGAACGACCAGAAGGCGTTGGCGGTGGACAGGGCGTCAGCGGTGCCGACCGCCTTGTCGCTACGATATTCGCCGCCGGCCGCGATCGAGAAGTCCCCGCCCGGCAGCGCGAAGAGCGCACCATTGATATTGGCGGCGATCACATGTTCGGTCGTGTCTGTGGTCTGATAGCCGGATGGCGCGATATAGGCGGCGGCCTCCGGCGAGATATTGCCCGAACCGAACAGGTTGATCGGCGCGCAATTGGGATCGTCATTGGCGGTGCTGGCGTCGGCATTGATGCCGCACACCACCTGCCCGTTCACAGTGACGGCATTAGCCGCATTGGTGACGCGGGAGGCGACGACGTTACCCGTATAATCTTGCCGGAATTCGTTGCGACCATATTGATAATAGGCGTCCCAGCGCCAGTTGTCGCTGATCTTGCCCTCCAGCGAGAGGACCGCGCGATAGGTCTGGTTGTCGCTATGGTTGACCGACCCGCCCAGATCCATCAGCGCGCGGCCAAGGCTGAACGATGTGATGGCGTTGGCGTCCATGATCGCCGCGACGCCATCGGGCAGATAGGCGTTGTTACGCTGGATCGTCTGCGTCGTGCGGGCGACCGATCCGATTACCATGCCCTTCGACCGGGCGTAGGACAGGTCGGCGCTGACCTTCAGCGCATCGGAAAATTCATAGGAGGCCTGACTGTAGGTGACGAAGCGCTTGACCGGCGGGATCAGCAATATGCCATCCAGGAAGCCGTTGCGCACTGATTCCTCGCCACCCTGGGTAAAGAGCGGCGACGGATTGGTGCCATAAATGGTGCCGAAGTCGTAATTGTGCGTCGTGCCGTCCGGATTGAACGCCAGCCCACGCAGCGGTCCCGAATTGGCGACGATCAGGCCACCGGACGAGATAGTACCGGTGCCGGCCGGGCCGCCCCGGATGCTGGCGGGCAGGCCGCCCGCACCCGCAGGCGTGTTGCCGATCAACTGTTCGCGCGGGCACCAGCTGCGGGTGTAGCAATCGCCCATCCCGTCCGACTTGTCATATTCGCCCGCGATCATGAAATGGCCACGATCATCGGCGAATTTCGTGCCCCAGGCGAGTTGAGCGTTCTGCTGCCCATAATCGCCCCGGCTGGAAATACCGGCCTGCACCGATCCTTTGAGACCCGTCAGGTCGCGATCGAGGATGAAGTTCACGACGCCCGCAACCGCGTCCGACCCATAGGCCGCCGACGCGCCGCCGGTCACGACTTCGGTACGCGACACCAGCGAGCTGGGAATCAGGTTGACGTCGATCGTTCCCTGCGTGGTCGATGGTACGAACCGCTTGCCATCCAGCAGCACCAGCGTCCGCGTCGCACCAAGACCGCGCAGGTCGAGCACGCGCGCGCCAATATTGCCGCCCGCTGCCTGCTGCGTCGCTGGCGTCACCAGCGGACGGAAGGACGGCAGTTCGTTGAGGGCATCGCCGACATTGGTGATGGCGCGCTGGGCCAGTCGCTCCTCGCCGACCACGGTGACGGGCGTGGGCGCATTGAAACCGGACCGTGCAATGCGCGAACCGGTGACGACGATATCGGCCGTCGCCGAGTCATCCCCTTCCGCCTGTTGCTGCGCCGGCTGGGACGCAGCCTCCTGCCCCATGGCCGGCACGACCAGCGCACACAATGCCGCGCCGCCGCCCATCAGCCCATATTTGAAGCGATTCACCAAAGTACGATGCATCAATACATCCTCCCAACACTGCCGGATCTGTCACCCGCTTGCTCGTGATATCGGTCACATTAACGAACATTTCGGGACAAGGCAATCCCCTTACAGGCAGGAAATGACATAGGCTTTAACCAAGACAGTTTCGCAATTTCCCTCACTATTTGGCTTTTTGCCGTTCGATTTTGAATGAAGGCGATGGAAAAATCGGATGGCGCGAATCGCAGGCTTGGCCACGACATCGCTATTTGATATCGGTCCCATGAAATGCACATGAGCAGAAGGAAGAGGATCACATGGATATTCGCGCCGCCATTGTCGAAGCATCGGATCGTCCGATGGTCATCCGTCCCCTGACCATCGAAGCACCCCGCGCCGGCGAACTGCTGGTCCGCCTGGTCGCCACGGGGGTCTGCCATACCGATGCGACCATGTGGCAACAGGGCGTACCGGTGCCCCAACCGGTAGTGCTGGGCCATGAAGGCGCCGGCATTGTCGAGCAGGTGGGCGAGGGCGTGACCTACATCCGGCCGGGCGATCCCGTCGTGATGAGCTATAATAGCTGCGGTACCTGTCCAACTTGCTGTTCGGATCACGGCAGCTATTGCCACGACTTCTTCCCGCGCAATTTCTTTGGCACCCGGCCCGACGGCAGCAGCGCACTGCGGGCAGAGGACGGAAGTCCGGTCTTCGCCAACATCTTCGGCCAATCCTCCTTCGCCACCCATGCCATCTGCCATGCCCGCAATGCGGTGGTCGTGCCTCGCGACCTGGACCTGCGTATCGCCGGGCCGCTGGGCTGCGGCATATTGACCGGTGCCGGCGCGGTGATGAATGCGCTGAAAGTCCAGTCGGGCCAGAGTGTTGCCGTGCTGGGCGCAGGGTCGGTCGGGTTGTCCGCGATCATGGCGGCGAAGGTCGCGGGCGCGGCCTCGATCATCGCGGTAGACCTCAATCCGGAACGGCTGGCACTAGCGACCGAACTGGGCGCGACGCTGGCCATAAACGGGGGCACCGACGATCCGGTTGCCCGCATATTTGAGACAATCCCTGCCGGCGTGGATTTCGCGATCGACTGCACCGGCCTGCCCGCCGTCATCCAGCAAGGCATCGCCATGCTGAGCGTACGCGGCACCTGCGGCATCGTCGGCGCGGCGGCGCCGGGCACGATGTTCCAGGCCGATGTTTCTCATATCATGAGCGGTGGCCGCACGATCCGGGGCATCGTGGAGGGAGACGCCGATCCCAAAAGCTTCATCCCGCATCTGGTGGCGTTGCATCAGGCCGGGCAATTCCCCTTCGACCGACTGATCCGCTTTTACCCGTTTGAGGCGATCAACGACGCTTTTCATGACTCCGAAATCGGCGCCGCGATCAAGCCGGTATTGCTGTTCGACTGACGCATGGGGCGGCCGGTGCGATGGAGCGTTCGCCTCATCGCACCGGCCGCCTTGCACTACGAATATCATATGACCGTCAGACCATGGTCGAACTTCGCTCCATGGCGGACCGGCCCGTAACAGTTTATTAGCCGCAAAATCATCCATGGGTTCCAGTGCCTCACTGCAAGGACTGATCCCATGGCCCATAGTCGGCAGGGCGTGGCTGGCGAAATCTGTTGGGTACAGGGGGAAAGTTGCGGCTTCCGCTTGCTCCAGCCAGTCAGCAGCCTCGCCCTGGCCAGCATGCTGGACGCCCTCGACCTGATCTGACCCGTCTTACGCCTTTTGCTGTAGCCAGTCGTTGATCGCGGTCAGCGCGGTGCGACTTTCGCTTAACGCGGCAGCCCTGTCCTCGCTCCCCTGATCCACCGCCTGCCAACTGGCGCTCGCAGCGGCAAAGCCCAACGTCCCTGCCAGCCCCGCGATCCGGTGTGCATCAGCCGCACCGGGCATAACAAGCGCCTGTCGCAATTCGTGTCGCAATCCCTCCACCACCGGGAGCAGCGCATCCCGCCCGAACAGCGCCGCCATGCGGGTCAGGCCGTTCAGAGCGGCGGCATTTTCATCGTCCCGCATGATCACTTCAAGTTCCGTGTCACTATGCGATCATCATGTGCCATCAAGGATAAAGATGACAGCTAATGTATTTTGCGATTGATACATAGGCGCATTACCATCACAGTCCGACACGCATCATTAACGCATTCCAACTGGGATGAATAGCACAAGGCTGGAGGATGGCGGAAACCATAGCCGGCGGCCGCGTATTGATTGCGGACGATCACCCCTTGATTCGAGAAGGCTTGGGTCTGGCCGCCCGTGCGGCGATGCCCGGCGTCACCGTCGACACTGCCGGCACCATCAGCGAGGCGCTCGACGCCCTTTCGCGCCATGGCAAATATCGGCTGATCCTGCTGGACTTCGTGCTGCCCGACGCGCGCGGCTTTTCCGGCTTCCTGCAATTGCAACATCAGGCGGGGCGGATACCAATCGCCCTTATATCTGCCAATGAAAGCGGGACTCTGGTCGAAAGCGCGCGGGCTCTGGGCGCGGCCGGCTTTCTCTACAAGACCCGCCCCTTCGACGATCTTGCCTGTGATATTCGCCGTATCGCAGAAGGACAGGCCTGTTTCCCAACGGCCGAAACGGCACGGGACGGCAGCATGTTGCGCGACCGCATCGCCAGCCTGTCCGGCGCACAGTTGCGCGTATTGATCGCACTGTCGGACGGGCGACTGAACAAGCAGATTGCCGCCGATCTCGACGTATCGGAAGCCACGGTCAAGGCGCATCTGACCGCCATTTTCCGCAAGCTGGACGTCGGCAACCGGGCGCAGGCGCTGCTCGCGGTGCAACCGCTATTGGGCGACGTCACGGCCGCGCGCCCGGCATGAACGGCGCGGCGCCCCGTCCTCCGCGCGGCCTGCCCTTTCTGCTGCTGGCCCTGTTCGTGCCGCTGGGCCTGGCTGCCCTGCTCTTCTGGCTGGGTGACGAATATGGCCGCTGGAACGGCCTGCGCGAGGATGCCGACAAGAGTTTCGAACGGCGCGTGCTGCTGATCGACATCCTGTCGCAGTTGCGCGCCGCGGAATCCAGCCAGCGCGGCTATGTCATCACCCATGACTCCGAATTTGCCGGCCGCTATGGCGAATGGCACGCCCATATCGAGCAGGCCTTCGCGAATGCCGACAGGCTTTATAGCGATGTTCCCGTGCAGAGGGCGGGCTTTAACGGCCTGCATCGGCTGGCCCAGGCAAAGATTGCGGAAATGGACGAAGTGTTGCGCCTCTATGCCTCGCGGGGACCGGAAGCCGCACGCAAGCGCGTCGCCGATGGCGAAGGCAAGCGGTTGATGGCGCGATTGCAGCATCAACTGGACATGGTGATCCGGGACGAGCAGCGCATGGGCGACGCCCGTGTCATCGCCTATCGCAGCCGCACCGAAGCATTGCAGCGGGTGATGTGGATCCTGGTCGCAATCAGCAGCCTGTCGCTCGCCTTCGCGCTGCTGGGCCTGTGGCGCCAGCGCCTGTCCCAATATCAGATAGAATTGCGCGGATATGCGGCGGCACAGCGCAACGAGACGATCCTCGACAGCACCATCGATCCGATCATCATCGTCAATCCCAGCGGCACGATCGAAACGATCAACAAAGCCGCGTCGAAGATGCTGGGCTATGAACCGGCGGATCTTATCCGGCGCGATTTCGACGTGATTTCGGACATCGCGCCCGGCGTCGGCAGCTTCCTCGATCGGATCGGGCTGGTCGATGGCGAGTTGAAAATGCCCTATTGGACCGATCGGCAGGTCCGCCATCATAGCGGCCGCCTGCTGCCCGTCGATATTGCCCTTGGGCTGATGCCGCTGCCCGATGGCGACCATATCGTCATGTCGCTGCGCGATATCGTCCAGCGCAAGCGGATCGAGCGGCTGAAGGATGACCTTATCTCCACCGTCAGCCACGAACTGCGCACGCCACTGACATCGATCGTCGGCGCGCTGGCGCTGCTACGGCTGGATACGGGCAACCATCTTCAGGAAGAGCAAGCCGGTCTGGTCGTCATCGCAGAAAATAACGCTCAGCGGCTCATACGCCTGATCAACGACATGCTCGACATCGACCGGATTGATTCGGGCAAGCTGCGCATGGCCCTGGCCCCGACCGATCTGCATCATGTGCTTATGCGCGCTTGCGACGATAATGGCGGCCTGGTTCATGCCGCCGGAGCGACGCTGCACCGGGCCATCGCCGACGAACCGGTGATGATCCAGGCCGACGAGGAACGTTTGTTGCAGGTGGTCACCAACCTCCTGTCCAACGCAGTCAAGGCTGCGCCGGAGGGCAGCAAGGTTACGGTCGGCCTGCGCCGCAGCGCGGACGGTCGCCGCGCGACTGTTTATGTCGACGACCAGGGGCCAGGCATTCCGGAGGAATTTCGCTCGCGCATCTTCGGCCGGTTCGAACGCGCCGCCAATGACGAGGCGGCGCCCGGCACGGGCCTTGGCCTCGCCATTGCACGCGAGATCGTCAGCCAGCATGGCGGCGAACTATGGTTCGAGGATGCCGCTGGCGGCGGCACCCGCTTCGCCTTCTCCCTGCCGGTCATGCTGTCCGTCTCCATCCCCCGCGACCGCCTGACCGGCAAAGACGGTGGTGCCAGCATCCTCATCTGCGAAAGCAATCACGCCATCGCCCGCCAGTTGCAGTCGCAATTGTCGCAGGAAGGCTATGCCTGCCGGGTCGTCACCACCGCCCGCGCGGCACGGGATGCGATCGCCGCCAACGGCTATAATCTTTTGCTGCTCGACATGGCGCTCGACGACGCTGATGCCTTCCATTTCGCGCGCGAAGTGCGGCGGAGCGAGGGTCCGAAGGAATTATCGATTCTGATGGTGTCAGCCCCGGCTGGCGATGAAGCTGCGCCGCTGTCGCTGGATCTGGTCGACTGGATCGACAAGCCGATTGACCCCAGCCGTCTCAAAGCCGCGATTGCCGCGTCCTTTCGCCATTCCGGCATCGACCGGCCGACCGTGCTGCATCTGGACGATGATCAGGACACGCTGGAAATCACGGCCTCCGCGCTCAAAGGCAGTGCCTATATCCTCAAGGCGACGACGCTGGCCGAGGCGCGCGCGCTGCTCCGCGTCGAAACCCCGCATCTGGCAATATTGGACGTCCATCTGGAAAACGGGCTGGGCCTCGACCTGCTGCCTGACCTGGTGGACGAACAGGGCGTGGCCATTCCCACCATCATCTATTCGGCGCATGACATCGACCTGGAAATTTCAGGGCAAATCGACGCCATATTGGTCAAGTCGCGCACATCGCTGCCCGACCTCAAGGCGACCGTGCGCCGCGTGGTCGCGACCCGCCACACCAAGGGAGGGGGAGACGAGGGAGCATGAGCGAAGCGGACAGATTGCGCATCCTTTATGTCGATGACGACAAGGATATCCGCCACATCGTCAAATTGTCGCTCGCGCTCGACCCCGCTATCGAACTACGCCTTTGCGCCGATGGAGCAGAGGCGTTGCATGCGGCCAAGACGGACGACTGGCGACCGGACCTCGTCATGCTGGACGTAATGATGCCGCGCATGGATGGTCCAACCCTGATGGTCGAACTGCGCGACCTGCCCGGTTTCGCCGGCAAGCCCTTCGTCTTCGTGACCGCCCGCGCGCGGGAGGCCGATGTGCACAGCTATCACGAAGCCGGCGCTAGGGGAGTGATCCTGAAGCCTTTCAACCCGCTGACCCTGGCCAGCAGCGTGCGTGCGCTGGTCGACTGATCAGCGGGCTAGCGGGCGCTTTGCTGCGTCATATTGCCGTTGACCTCATCTGCGCCGGTTTGCTGCGTCTCGAAAAAGCCGAAGCCCATGGCGATAGCCAGCACGGCGATCACAAGCACAAGGCTGACCACCAGGATATTGCGCGTTACCCGCGTGCGCGATCCGCTGCGCGCTTCCGTCTCCGATACATGGGTAACAACCTCACCATCTTCCCGTTCCTTGTGCATCCCATATCTCCTTCAAGGGTAGACAACAGGAGGCGGCGGCACGAGTTCCGATTCAGTCTTCATCCCCATCGGCGAGCATCCGCATCGCTGCACCGTCCAGGTCATCATATTGGCCGTTGCGCCGCGCCAGGAAGAAGACGCCGAGCGCCATGAGCCCGCACAACAGAGCGATGGGAATGAGGACGACCAGACCGGTCATTTCGCGCTCCCGTTGAGGCGGAGGGCGTTGGCGACGACGATCAGCGAGGACAGTGACATGGCCACTGCCGCGACCAGCGGAGTCCCCTGGCCCGCGATCGCCAATGGCACAGCCAGCATATTGTAGCCGATGGCGAGGCCGAAATTCTGCTTCACCACTCGTACCGTCCGTCGCACGCCCCGCAGCGTCACCGCGACCGGCGCCAGCCGATCGTCCAGGAAGACAGCATCGGCCGTCAACTGGCTGGCGTCACTGGCCGATGTCGGCGCCATGCTGGCATGGCCAGCCGCTCCAGTGCCGATCCATCCTTCACCAGCACCCCGGGCCGCATCAGCGCGCCGCAGGCGACCACCTGCGCGGCCGGCACCGCCAGCCCCAGGGCGCAGGAACAGGTGATGAGCAACACAGCCACCGCGATCAGCAAGACCTGGTGCACGCCAGCGCCGGCGATCATCCATCCCGCGAAAGAAAGGGCAGCGAGCAGATGGACGCAGGGCGCGTAAAGGCGCGCCGCTCGATCGGCTAGCCATGCCCGCTGCATGACAGAGGCGCGGGCCACGACCTATCCGTAAATGGCCGTAAAGGCGGCGCGATCGGGGTGAGCGAGATAGGACATCGCGCGCTTAACTTCGCACATTTCCCGCTGGATGCGACATTTCAGAACATATGTTGGACATTTTGTTGCGGAAGTGGCGGCATGAGTGGTGCGGCGCTTATAGCAAGGACAGGGGCGATAGGACAGAATTGGGTGGGGTGGATTTGGATAGCTTGTGGAATGGCGGCTAGAGCATCGTGCGGAAAAGTGGGAACCGGTTTTCCGCTTAAAACGATGCGAAAACAAAAAACTAGAGCGCGCGACCTGCATAGGATCTAACGCAGCGCGCTCTAGGATTTGCGCCGTCGCCAGATGATATAGGCGAGTGAAACCGGTACAGCGGCCAAAAGATATATGATGGGGAAAACAAGTCCCCACACCAACATGGCCGCCAAGTCGCCACGGCCGGGATTGCCGTGAAAATTCGGATCGTAATCCATAGAAATTGGTGTTGGATGGGCCGAGATATATGCGGCTGCGCCAAAGCAAAGGACAGGGATAATTCCCAAGCGCGATATCCACCATCGCCATGAATAGGCTGGGCTGAAAATCCTGCCTAGCAACATGCAAAGGCCAATGATGAACAACTGCGGAAGGAGGACAATGACAAACATCATTCCGTTATCATGCGCCGATGAGAGCATGTTCGCCAATAGTGGTCATGCCGTCGATATCGGGCATGCGCACGTCGAGCAGCACGCAGCCCGGCTCCAGCCTCGCCGCTTCCTTCAGAAATTCATGGCCGCCCTCGAACAGGCGGACGGCGTAGCCGCTGGTTCGCAGCATGAAGGACAGCGACCGGCGGGTCGCATCGTCATCGTCGACCACATGGAGGGATTGGGCTTGCTCATGCGCATCTTCGGCTCAGTCTTCGGCGAGAACGTGGGCGAGGCGGTTCTGCTGGTCCAGAATGAGAAGCGCGCGGGGCCGTATCGCGACACGATTGCCGCTGGCCGCCTGCCCGCGACGCGGGGCAGGACAGACCATAGACGTCATTGTAGCAGGGCGGCCCTCATGCTAACATCACCACCGGGCCGCATCATAATCCTTGAGTCATTGTCGATGATGGAGCGGTGCATGACGAACCCTGCGCATGTCATGGTGCTTGGCCTTCTTGCCAGCGGATGCGTGACCGACACGCCTGCGGACGCTTCTCCGTCCCCGACCGAAACGCGCCGTTTGCCCGGCACCGGCGGAATCATGGCGCCGCCATCCGACCCCGAAGCAGCGATTCGATCCGAATTCGCGGCAATCGAGCGCAAGGGCACGGCGCAGGCCTATGCCCTGTTCGCCCGGCGTCATCCCGGTCACGCCCTGGCCGAGGAGGCCCGTCGGCGGGCGGCGGCCCTGGACGGACAAGCCCCCCGGCATGGCGATCCGGCTCCCTGTCCGGGCGGCGATCCGCGCAATTGCCAGACATCTTCCTGATTTTATGTGGAGTCGCCTCCCCGAAAATCGAGACAATACAATATACTACAAATTTACTTACACTATGGCCTTGATTTATTGACATAATGTAATGCTTGGCACGGAATAGAAATAATGCCATGAGTGCGCACAATAAAACGGTCGCCAATAGACACAGTGAACGTGTCAGCCTCTAAGCCCTTTAGGAGGATGTATGTTCAAGGTCACTGGCTCAGGCCCCGTCAAGGTCAAGTTAACGCCCGATTATTCCCTGCCATCCACTTCGGATGCAGCAGGATCGGCCCCTGAATTCAGCGGCACCTGGTCGCTGTCACGCGAGGCTCAGGTCCGCAGCGAGGTGCGGCTGCTTTATCCGATGGACGCGCCGACCCCACCGGTCACCACGCCCAGCTCGGGCGATCTGGCAGAAAATGGCAGCGCTTCCACCACGGCGACCGTCGGCGCAACCGGCGATGCCAAGATCGATGGCATCCTGCGCGGCGTCAAATGGTCGGGCAGCATCACCTATTCGGATACGGATGCAGCCAGCGACTATCAGTCCGGCTATTTTTCCGACAGCGACGGCGATAGCGTCAGCGCACAGAATGAAGGCTTTTCGCAGTTCACGCCGCAACAATTGCTGGCGATGCACAGCGCGCTGAACGCCGCCACTTATACCCAGCTTGCCGGCGCCTACGGCTTTTCGATCGAAGGCTTCACCAACCTGACGATCGACTATAGCGGCGCGGGCAGCAGCACCGCGACCATCCGCGGCGCCAATTCCAGCGATGCGCCAACGGCTTATGCCTATTATCCCGCCAACAATGTCTATGGCGGCGACACCTTCTTCGGCAATGCCTATGACGGCACGTCCAACTCGCTGAAAAACCCGATCGCGGGCAATTATGCCTGGCACACCATGCTGCATGAGCTTGGTCACTCGCTGGGCCTGAAACATGGCCAGGAACTGGGTGGCGTCAGCAACACCGCCCTGCCTACCGCCTGGGATTCGATCGAATTTTCGGTCATGACCTATCGCAGCTATGTGGGCGCCCCGCTGTCGGGCTACAGCTATGAACAGTTCGGCGCACCGCAGACCTACATGATGCTCGACATCGCCGCGCTCCAGACCATGTATGGCGCGGACTATACGGTCCATGCCGAAAACACGACCTATAGCTGGAACCCGTCGACGGGCACTACCTATATCAATGGCGACGTCGCCATCCAGCCGGGCGACAACCGCATCTTCGCGACCATCTGGGACGGTGGCGGCATCGATACCTATGACCTGTCAGCCTATGGCAGCAGCGTCACGATCGACCTGACGCCCGGTGGCCATTCGCTGTTCAGTTCGACCCAGCAGGCCTATCTGGGCGGTGGCAACTACGCCCGCGGCAATATCTTCAACGCGCTGACCTTCGGTGGCAGCAACGCATCCCTGATCGAAAATGCCACCGGTGGATCCGGCAACGATACCATCACCGGCAATGCCGTGGCCAATCTGCTCAAGGGTGGCGGCGGCAGCGACGTCATCTATGGCGGGGACGGCAACGACACCATCCAGGGTGGCTTTGGCGAAGACACCGTCTATGGCGAGGCCGGCAATGACGTCTTCCAGGTTCTCCAGGGGGAATTTGGCGACAATATCGATGGCGGCAGCGGCACCGACCGGCTCGACCTGAGCAATTATACCGCTACTTATGGCGCGACCGTCGATCTTGCCGCCGGCACATGGGACTTCAATCCCAGCTTCGGTGGCCCCTACACCATTACCAGCGTAGAGAATGTCGACGGCACCCAACTGGCCGACAGCATCACCGGCGATTTCTCCAACAATGTCCTGCGCGGCTTTGGCGGCAACGACATGCTGAAGGGCGGCAGCGGCAGCGACACCATCTATGGTGGCGACGGCAATGACGTCATCCAGGGCGGATTTGCAACCGATACCGTCTATGGTGAAGGCGGCAACGACGTCTTCCAGGTGTTGCAGGGCGAGTTCGGCGACAATGTCGACGGCGGGTCCGGCACGGACCGGCTCGACCTGACCAACTATACCAGCAGCTATGGCGCGACCGTCGACCTGAGCGCCGGGACATGGGACTTCAATCCCAGCTTCGGTGGCCCCTACACCATCACCAACGTCGAGAATGTCGATGGCACCCAACTGGCCGACAGCATCACCGGCGATTTTTCCAACAATGTCCTGCGCGGCTTTGGCGGCGACGATCTGATCAAGGGTGGCAGCGGCGCCGACACCATCTATGGTGGCGACGGCAACGACATCATTCAGGGCGGATTTTCTACCGATACCGTCTATGGTGAAGGCGGCAACGACGTCTTCCAGGTGTTGCAGGGCGAGTTTGGCGACAATATCAACGGCGGTGCCGGCACGGACCGGCTCGACCTGAGCGACTATACCACCGCCTATGGCGCAACCGTCGACCTGGCGGCCGGCACATGGGACTTCAACCCCAGCTTTGGTGGCCCCTACACCATCAGTTACATGGAAAATGTCGACGGCACGCAGCTGGATGACAGCATCACCGGCAACAGCGCGAACAATGTGTTGAACGGCAATAACGGCAACGACAGCATCAATGGCGGCACCGGCAACGACACGATCAGTGGCGGCGGCGGCGACGACACGATGGTCGGCGGCACCGGCAACGACATATTTGACGGCGGATCGGGCGTCGACACCGCCTATGGCGAAGCGGGCGACGATCTCTACCGGGTCTATGCCGGGTGGAATGGCGGCTATGGCGAGCTGTTTTCCGGTGGCGCGGGCGTGGACACGATCGACGGGTCCAGCCTGTTTTCCGACTATATCGTCAACCTGACCGACGGTGAATTCGCCATCAGCGGCGGAGCGGGCCTGATCGCCCTGGCCAGCGTCGAAAATGCGACCACCGGTTCGGGCAATGATATGCTGACGGGATCGGCGGAAGCCAACCGGCTGATCGCCAATGCCGGCAACGACACGCTGAACGGGCAGGACGGCAACGACGTGTTGCAGGGCGGTGCGGGCAATGACCGGCTGAATGGCGGCATGGGTAACGACACGATCGATGGCGGGGCCGATGACGACACCGTAACCTATGCCGGCATGGCCGCCGGCGTGACCGTCAGCCTGGCGATCGCCGGCGCGCAGAATACGGTCGGCGCAGGGACCGATACGCTGATCGGAATCGAGAATCTGGCGGGCACTTCGCTGGCCGACACGCTGACCGGCAACAGCGGCAACAACGTGATTTCCGGCGGGTCGGGCAGCGACATCATAAATGGTGGCGCGGGTGCCGACACCATGGACGGGGGTACGGCCAGCGACACTTACTATGTCGACAATGTCGGCGACAATGTCGTGGAAAGTTCGTCCAGCGGGGGGACCAACGACCAGATCTTCTCGTCGGTGACCTATACGCTGGCCGGCCGCCATATCGAGCGGATGACATTGACCGGATCGGCCAATATCAACGGCACCGGCAATGACCTGGCCCAGGCCATCGTCGGCAACAGCGGCAACAACAGCCTGATCGGTCTGGGCGGCAACGACGTGCTGGAAGGCGGCACGGGCGATGACGTCCTGAACGGCGGACTGGGTAACGATACGCTCGACGGCGGCACGGGTACCGACACCGTCACCTATGCCGGCGGGGCGGCCGGGGTGACCGTCAGCCTGGCGATCGCAGGCGCCCAGAATACGGTCGGCGCTGGCAGCGACACGCTGATCAGCGTGGAAAATCTGATCGGTACCTCCTTCGACGACGTGCTGACCGGTAATGGCAGTG
The DNA here is from genome assembly GCF_001421665.1 of Sphingobium sp. Leaf26. GTDB lineage: Bacteria > Pseudomonadota > Alphaproteobacteria > Sphingomonadales > Sphingomonadaceae > Sphingobium. The sequence continues at coordinate 178,223 of NZ_LMKV01000030.1, read as the reverse complement.
CGAACACGCTGTCCGGTGGATCAGGCCAGGACACGCTGAATGGCGGCGCTGGTGTGGATATGATGGACGGCGGATCGGCCAGCGACATCTATTATGTCGACAATATCGGTGACAATGTCATCGAAAGCTCATCCACCGGGGGATCGAACGACCAGATCTTCTCGTCGGTGAGCTACACGCTGGCCGGTCGTTATGTCGAAAAACTGTTCCTGACCGGATCGGCCAATATCAACGGCACCGGCAATGGGCTGGACCAGTCGATCACCGGCAATAGCGGCAAGAATATACTGGATGGCGGTGGCGGCGACGATGTGCTGAACGGCGGCGCCGGTGCGGACACGCTGACCGGCGGGCCGGGTTTGGACATCTTCGTCTTCAATTCGGCGCTGGGCAGCAGCAATGTCGATACGATCACCGACTATGTGGTGGCCAATGACACGATCCGTCTGGATGACGCCATCTTCACCGGCCTGGCCGTGGGGACTTTAGGCGCCGCCCAGTTCCAGATCGGATCGGCAGCCAATGACGCCGGCGACCGGATCATCTATAACAGTGCGACGGGCGCCCTGCTGTTCGACGCGGATGGCACCGGGGCGATCGCCGCCGTCCAGTTCGCGTCGATAGGCACCGGCCTGGCCATGGTCGCATCGGAGTTCGTCGTCGTTTAGAGCATCGTGCGGAAAAGTGGGAACCGGTTTTTCGCTTAAAACGATGCGACAACAAAAAACTAGAGCGCGCGACCTGCATCGGATTGAACGCAGCGCGCTCTAGAGCATTTGGAGGTCATCCGGGAACAGATGACGGCTCGCAACATGCGGAAAAAACTCCTGGAGCATCATGCGATTTAATTGCATCGCATCATGCTCCAGAGCGCCGATATCCGGGAAAAGGGGCCATCCGACAGGTCGGGTGGCCCCTTTTTTGTGAGCAGGCCGGGCGCTGCCCTGCGCCCCGACTGCTGCCTTGCGCGGATGAATCGCCGGCCAAGCCGCGATATGCGACAGTGAAGGAGACAGTGCAGTCAGCCGACCTCGCTGGTCCGTCAACCGGCCCTCTTCGCCGCTGCGGATGGCACGCCGTGGCACGCCCGATCATCCGCCATGACGCGCCGCCAGTGGGATGCTCTGCCGGGCGGTCGCCGCGCCCGTCATTCGCGGAAAGCGGTTTCCTTGAGGCGGGTGAGCGGGGTCAGGATATAGGCCAGCACCGTGCGCTTGTCGCCGAGCAGGTTGACATTGGCGCCCATGCCGGGGCCGATCCGCAACCGATGGCCGCTCTTGTCCAATATGGCATCGCTGTTCGTCCGCACCCGGACGAGATAATGGCTTTCGCCGGTCCGTTCATTGACGACCGCGTCAGGCGAAAGCGCCACGACCTGCCCCTGCATCGACCCGTAGATGGCACTGTCATAGGCCGATATCTCGACCTTTGCGCGCTGGCCCAGCCGCACCGAGGCGATATCCTTGGCCGCCACCATCGCTTCGACCAGCAGATTGTCGCGGGCCGGCACCATTTCGAGCAGCGGATCGCCCGGCCGCACGCTGCCGCCCACCGTCGTCACGAAGACGCGGTTGATACGGCCGTCCAGCGGCGCGCGCACGATCGTCCGGTCGAGCTTATATTCATAGGCGGGCATGGTCGCTTCGCGCACCGCCATTTCGGCGCGGGCGGCGGTCAGTTCATCCCCCGCGCGCGCCATCCAGTCGCGCCTCTGCTGCATCGCCGTGGCCTGCGCTTCGGCCAGGATCGAATGGGACCGGCCGAGCGCGGCCCCCGCCCCTGCGGCCTCGCTGGCAGCGACGCTATAGCTGTTCTCCGCCTGAAGCAGCGACCGACGTGGTTCAATTCCTTCACGCACCAGCGGCCGCATCAGGTCGAGGTCGACACGCGCGGTGTCGCGCGCCGAAATACGGGCCGCCTGCGCCGCAGCCGCTTCGCCAATGCCGCGTTGTGCCTGGGTAATGCGGGCCGAACCGACATTGGACAGGCTCGCCAGTTCGGCCATCCGCGCGCGATAGAGGCTTTGTTCGACCGCGATCTGGCTGCCCATGCTGGGATTGCGCGCGGCCGGGAAGACCGGCGAGCGCCCGGCAATTTCCGCCTCCAGCCGCAGGATCTTGAGGCTGAGCGCATCGCCGCTGGCCCGGTTGCTGGCCAGTTCGGCGCCCGGCTGGATCGGGCTGAGGCGAATGAGCGGCGCGCCGGCCTTCACATCCTGCCCGGTTTTGGCGAGGATGGTTTCGACCACCCCGCCCTCCAGATTGGAGATGACCTGGAGTTGCGAGCTGGGAATGACCCGGCCGTTCGCCCGCACGGTGCGGTCGATTTCGGTGAAGCCGGCCCAGAGCAGGAAGATCAGCAGGAAGGCGGCAATCGCCCAGAGGAAGATATTGGCCGGGACGGCGGGCCGGATATGCGCGTCGCCCGATGGCTGGATATCGTCGCTCATGCCGCCTTGCCCCGCGTCAGACGTTGCAGGATGACGTCGCGCGGCCCGTCAGCGGCGATCTTTCCCTGCTCCATCACGATGATCCGGTCGACCAGCCGCAGCAGCGAGGGGCGATGGGTGATGAGCAGGACGGTGCGCCCTTCCACTTCGGGTTGCAGCCGGTCGATGAGGTCGGTTTCGGTCTGCGCATCCATGGCGCTGCTCGGTTCGTCGAAGACCAGTATAGGCGGTCGCCCGGCCAGCGCGCGCGCCAGCGAAATGGACTGGCGCTGCCCGCCCGACAGGCCATCGCCACGATCCGCCAGCTTCAGGTCATAGCCGTTGACGATCTTGCCCATGAAGGCATGGGTGCCGCTGAGCGAGGCGGCGCGCAGCATCTCGTCATTGTCGATAGCGGGTCGTTCGAGACAGATATTGTCGCGCACCGATCCGGCGATCAGCACATTGTCCTGCATCGCCGCGCCGATGAAACCGCGCAACCGGGCAGGATCGAACTGGCGCACATCGGTACCGTCGATCATGACGACGCCTTCCTGCGGCTCGTACAGGCCCAGGATCAGCCGGGCCAAGGTCGACTTGCCCGATCCGACACGGCCCAGAAAGCCGACCCGCTCGCCCGGTGCGATCGACAGGCTGATCTGGTCCAGCGCCTTTTCAGCCGCGCGAGGATAGCGGAAGGCGACGTTGCGCAGTTCGATGGCGCCCAGCAGCCGCGCAGGTTGCAACGGCTCACCCGCCGGCCCTTCGCTCGGCGTGTCCATCAGACTGTTGATCTGGCGACAGGCGATGCGGGTGGCGGACAGGCGCGCCAGCAGGTTGGCGATCTGCGCCAGCGGAGCGATCGCCCGGCCGCACAGGATGGAGCAGGCGAGCAGCGCGCCGGTGGTGATGCTGTGATCGCGGATCAGGCCGACGCCCAGGATGATGATGCCGCAATAGGCGATGATGTTCGCGCTATTGGCGACCGTCATCGCGATCGAGGCGGTCAACCGCTGGCTGAGCGAACTATGCGCATGGCTTTTGAGCGCCGCGCGCCACCGGGCACCCAGCATGCCGCCCGCACCGATCGCCTTCACCGTTTCCAGGCTACCGATGGCTTCCACCAGCACCGATTGCTTGCGCAGGCCATCGCCCAGGCTGGCGGCGGACAGACGGTCGAGCGCCGGATTGGTGACCAGGCCGGCAATGACCACGACCGGGATCATCGCCAGCGGCGGCAGCACCAATATCCCGCCCAGCATGGCCATGACCGCCAGAGTCAGGATGATGAAGGGTACGTCGATGATCGCGGTCAACGTCGCGGAGGCGAAGAAATCGCGCAGCGTTTCGAGTTCGCGCATCAGGCCGGTCAAAGTGCCGGTGGACCCCATTCGCTTGTCGAGCCGCATCGACAGCAGTTTGGCGAAGAGGGTGTCGCCCACTTCATAGTCGATATTGGCGCCGGCGATGTCGACAAAATAGACGCGCAGCAACCGCAGGACGAAATCGAATATGACCACGATCGCCAGGCCGAGACTGAGGCCGATGAGCGAGGAGGAGGCGTCGTTGGGAATGACGCGGTCATAGACGGTCATGGTGAACAGCGACGAGGCCATGGCGAACAGATTGATCATCGCCGCGGCGATCCCGACCTTGATATAGGTGCCTTTGTTGCGCAGCATCGGCTCGATCAGCCAGGGCGCGAAACGTTGCCGGGCGGCGGCGATCAGGGGCTGGTCGGTCATGGCGTTTCCATCCGGTCCGAAGGATTGGCGGCGATCGAGAGGCTGGGCAGCAGACGCCCGGTGCGGCTCAGCAACGCAAAGCGCGACACATCCCGTTCGGCCAGCGTCTGGATATAGTTGGCGATCGAATAGAAGAAATTATCTTCGACATAGAGCAGGTCGTAGAGCGTGCCCTGCGAGACTTCGAAACGGGTGGCGATGACGTCGCGGGTGTTGCGGTTGGCGACATAGCTCGCCTCCGCGGCGGCCAGTTGATCCTCCAGCCCGCGAATGTCGGACAGCGCCATCTGCGCGTCGCGCATCGCTTCCTGCCGGACGCGGGCGGCATAGGCATCCGCCGCGTCCGCACGCGCGGTCGCCTGATCGGCCTTGGCGTTGAAGCCAGCGCCCAGTTGCGCGCGCACGATGATCCGGCCGCGCACGTCATAGTCGCCGGGATTTTCAAATACGCCATAGCGGCCGGCATCCACCCCGGCGGCGATGGTCGGCAGACGCTCCGATCGGGTCGCGCGCGCTTCCTGCCGCGCCGCCCGTGCCTCGGCTTCCGCCTTGCGGACGACGGGCGATCGCAGCACGATGGCGTCCAGCACTTCGGCATCGTTGACGGCTTCGAGCGGCAGAACGGCCCGCGTCAGGGCTGGAGGCACGTCATGGCCAGCCAGGGCGCGATACTGCGCCTCCGCATTGGCGAGGTCGCGGCGGATACCGGCCAGCCGCGACTGGACATTGGCGATCGAACTGTCGACGCGCGGCAGGTCGCCCTGCGCGGAAAAGCCCTGGTCGATGCGGCGTTGCAGATTGGCGCGCAACTGCTGCTGCCGGCCGATATATTCCTGCGCTGCCTGCGCCAGCAACCGCTGGGCGAAAACCGAATACCAGGCGGTGATGGTGCGCAGCCCCACTTCCTCGCCATAGCCCAATATGCCCTGCCGCGCCGCATCGAGCCGCGCATTGCCCGCATTGATGCGACTCGACGCCGCGCCGAAATCCAGCAAGCGCTGCCGCACCGATGCGGTCGCGTCGGTCCGCCCCTCCGGCCGTGACCGTTCGATGATGTTGCCGACATCGTTGGAGAAGTTGCGCGCGAAGGAACGGTTGGCGTCGATCGACAGGTCCACCGTGGGGAAGAGCAGCGAGCGGGCCTGGGTGCGCGCCGCCCGCGCTTCCCGTTCGCTGGCGCGGGCTTCGTCCAGCAGCGGATTGTTGCGGATCGCCGACTCGATCTCCGACCGGAACAGCGGATCGGCGGCAACCGGCCTGGCCAGAGCGAGCAGGGGATCGGCGGTCGCGGGTGCGGTAAAGGGACGGGGATTGGGCGGCTGGACCAGCTTGCGCTGTGCATCGGCGGCATGGACGGCCGGCCCCTGAACGCAAGCGAGCAGGCCGAGCGCGACCGCCACGCACCCGGAGCCGCGGAGGTCGAGCCTCCATCTTCCTAACCAGCGATGTAACACAAGCACAGTGCCCCGGCCGCGCGAATAAACCCCCGCCAGCACCCGACCATATCAGATAAATGGATAGCGAGGCGGCTGACATATTTCTGCATGCCCCAGAAAGGTTGCGCTGGCAACTTACATCCACTGTAATGTTCGATGAATCGAAGGCAGACGTTCATTTCGTCGTCGCCAGCATCCGGACAGGCTCAACTTGCAGTCAACTGCACGACTGCGCCGTCAGGCCAGCCGATCCGGCACCGACAGCGCCTCGTCCACGATCGCCTGCTGGGTGGCGAGCGCTTCCCATGGGAAGACGAACCAGCGCTTGTCGGTGTCGCGATCGATGCGGTCCACCCAATAATCGACGCTCTGGCCTGATCGGCGGTTGTCGAGCAGGACGGCAAAGCGCAGATACCGGGCATCGCCACCCCTGTCGGCCAGCCGGCGCCGCAGTGCCGCGATCGTGCCGCCGCTGTCGTTGATATCATCGACGATCAGCAGCCGGGTGCCCGCAGCACTGCGCGCCGCCACATCGGCCAGCGCCGCGTCCGCCGATGCACTGCTATAGTCGATCGACAGCATCGGCCGATCAAGCCGGTGCGACAGATAGACGGCCGGGACCAGGCCGCCGCGACCCACGCCCACCACTATGTCGGGCGTCCAGTCGTCCGCCTCAATGCTACGGGCCAGCGTCTGCACATCGGCCAGAAAGCGGTCGTGGGTGATGGAGTGGAGGATCGGGCTATCGGTGCTCATGCGTGAGGGCAGCAATTAGCCTGTCCGACGGGCGGGAGCAATGCGGGACGATGTCGCCCAGCAGTGCGGCCCATCGGGCGAACATCGCGTCCAGCCCATAGGCCGCGATCCTGTCACCGGGATGCAGAGCAGTGGCCGGATCGATCTGGCGCCGCAGCGCCTGCGCCATCGCGGTTGGATCCGCCGGATCGACCAGCAGGCCGTGCCGCCCCCCGTCCAGCACCGATGCCGCGTTGCCAGCGCTGTGCGAGGCGACAATCGGTATGTTGAGCGCCATCCCCTCCAGCAGGACATTCGCCGATCCTTCCCACCAACTGGGCAGGATGAAGGCGGCGGCGCGGGCAAGCCAGGGAAAGACATTGTCGACCGTGCCGGGCAGCAGCAGGTCGCTCCTGATGCCGAGCATATCTGCCTGTGCCCGCAACACCCGTCGGGCGTCATCGCGGCTCTCGCCCAATATGATGAGGCGGGCAGCGGTTCCGCCCTGCCGCAGTTGCGCGAAGGCGGTAAGCAGGGTGCCGAAATTCTTCTGTGGCGCGAGGCGGCCGATGGCTACCACCACCGGTACATCATCGTCGAAGCAGCCATGGGGGGATGGCCCGATGGCGCGCGCGCGGGCGATGGCGGGATCGATCGCATTCTCAATGACGATGGCCCGGCCTTCCGCCAGCGCGCGACCGAGGGTGGGCGTGTCGCGCGCCAGCGTCGGCGAGACGAGCACCAGCCGATCGGCATCCGCCGCCAGCAGCCGGGCGACCAGAGCACGGCCGAACGCGCGGATCATGTTTTTGGGCGTGCCGGGCGCGGCACGGCGCAGGTCGTTGCTGATGCGGTAGACACGATGCAGGCCTGGCAGCATGCGACTGCCCAGCAGGGCAGTCAGATGGCCGTGATTGCCGGCGGAGATCAGCAGGTCGGGCCGATGCCCGCACAGATGGGCGCGCAGAAGGGGCATGGCGCGCCATTTCTGGAGCAGGCGCGACCCGCCCTTGCCGGGCAGCATCGCATGATGCGGCACGCCCGCCACCCCTTCGCCGCCCGGCAGCGCAGTGAGCAGTTCCACGCCATGGCCCCGCGCCCGGAAATCGGCGGCGAGCAGGCGAACGTTGCGGACGACCCCGGTCGGCGCCAGCGCATGGACGTAAAGGGCGACCTTCATCGCCGGTCCCGCTGCACCACCCGTGCGCCACGCCAGTCGGCGCTTGTCAGCCGCGCAAGCGCATGGCTGTAGAGAATGCCCAGCCGACTGTCCGCCAGCCCCCGGTCGTTCACCAGTTGGAGAATGTCGGTGCCGGGGTTCCAGTTGCCCTCTATCAGCACCGGTCCCTGCGCGGTCAGGCCGATGTCCCAGCCGATCAGGGTGAAGCCTTCACGGAACCGTTCGTGCGCGCGGATCGCCAGCGCCTGCGCGGCCGCATGATCGGGCAGCAGCGCGCCTTCGATCGCGGCGCCGGTGGATGGGTGGCGGCTGTGGCGGGAGGGCGGCCGCTTGCCGCCACTGCGCCAGGCCGGGCCGCAGCGTCCCGCGCCATCGACCGCCAGCACCAGATTGCCGGCGTTGAAATTATCCACCGGGCGCGGCCCGCCGGCCGACAGGCGCAGCGCCATGTCGCAGATTTCCGGCGCACCCTGTTCGTTCAGGCAGGTGACGATGCGCAATGTCGGCAGCGCGCCCGGCGACATGGCGGCCAGAGCTTCATGGGTCGGCAGCCGTTGCTGGATCACCCCGCCCTGCCGCCAGGCGCGGCGCAGATGCGCGGCGAGCCGGGCGGCGTCCATCACCCGATCGCCGCCGCGCCAACCATTGCCGTCGCGGACGAAGCGCTCGACCCCCTGTCCTTTCGACCGGTAGCTGGGCTTGGCGATGATATCCTCCTGTCCGCTCAGCCACAGGTCCAGATCCTGCCGGTCGGGGTCGCAGGCGTCGGGCAGCGGCAGGCCCGCTGCTGCCTGCGCGAACAATTGCTTGTTCTTCAGCGGGTTGGCCGCGAGCGGGAAGGCGGCGGGGTTGAGCAGCCGGTGCAGCCCCTTGCGATCGCGCATGCTCAGCCCCTGTTCGCGCACCGCATCGCCCAGATACAGACGCTCGGCCGGGGTCCAGCCGCCCCGCCCCAATGCAGCGAGCAGGTGCCCGGCGAGGCGCTGCGCCGGCGTCCAGCGCCGGATCAGCCCGGCATGATAGGCGCGCAGCAGCGCATTGCCGCCCCGGTCCCGCAACGGCAGCGTACGCACGGTCAGCAAGGATGTTACTCCGCCGCCTGCGCCAGAGACATGCGCTGGTCGAGCAAGGTCGTGGCGACGCCATGCGACCGTTCATTGTCAACGTCGATCGCCACGGCGCCGTCGGTCAGGATCACCGGGCTGATCGTCATGCGGAAGCGGCGCGAGAAGCGCGCAAAGGCCTGATCCAGCGTGCCGATGCCGAAGCGGAAGCGGATGAGGTTCAGCAGGCCGAAGGCGCCGATGATGCGACCGGGATGCTTCACGAACTGCCCACCAGAGCGGAAGCTTTCTGCCGCTTTCAACGCCGAGCGATCGCGCAGCCAGTAGCTGTTGCAATTGGAATAGCCGTCGTCGGCGAAGGTGTAGAATTTACGCTGCCCTTCGGGATGGGCCGCCAGGACGGAGGCGCGGCGCGTGAAGGCCACGGCGGCGTCTGCGCCTTGCGCGGTGCAGCCGTCCAGCATCTCGTCGATCGCCTCATGGGTCAGCATTACATTGTCGGCGGTGGTGATGAGCAACGGGAAGCTCGCGCCCTCCGCGCCCGCCAGCACGCTGTCCACGAGATTGGGCTGGGCCGCCACGCCGACGAGCCGGCCATTGTGGAGCAGCCCGCGCAGCGCCGGGATGGTCGCCAGCAGCGCGGGGTCTTCGATCACCACACGGACATTGCCGATGCGGCGATTGGCGACCAAAGCCTCGATCACATGGAGCAGCATCGGCTGGCCGGCGATTGGCACGAGGCATTTGTGGCTGACGCCATGGGCCCGCGCCAGCGGATCGGTCGCACCGTCGCGGCGCCCGGCGAGCAGGATTGCCGTGGTTCTGCCGATCATGCCGCCACCTGCACGATCGCCTCGTCCAGCAGCCCCTGCCTCGCCAGGCTATGCCCGACGATGGTTTCGACCAAAGCGGCATGGTCGACGCCGATCGAGGCAGCGGAGCGCGAGATCGTCTTCTTCGACCAGAGGTTGCAGGACAGGTTCACTTCCATGAACAGCACTTGCCCGGAGACGGGGTCATAACGGAACTCGAAGCGGCCATAGTCGAACGGCCAGAGTTCGGGCAGCAGCGCGGCGGTCATCGCTTCCAGCCGGCTGCGCAGGTCGGCATCCTCGACAAGGATCAGCGGATCGTCGCCCGCGTCGATCAGGCCGCGCTTTTCTTCATAGCTGCGCTCGCGATGCGGATCGGCAGGGACATACATCATCGGCGGCAAGATCCAGGGCTGGCCGCCGCTACCGCCGACCACCGGCACCGCCACGTCGAGCAGCGGCGCCCATTGTTCCACCAGCACGTCGTGGCCCAGCGCGAACAGGCCGTCCGCATGGTCGCGGGCCTCCGCCCATGTGTCGACCATCTTGACGCCCCAGGAAGCCGAGGAGGCGTTGGGCTTGACCACCAGACGGTCCGCCGCGAACGCGGGCGACTCAAACAGGCCACCGCGCCGGAAGAGTTGCGCCGCCATGGTCGGCACGCCGCGCGCGCGGGCGATCATCTTGCTGAGATATTTGTCGTCAGACAGGCCACGGACGATCGGACTGGCACCCAGATAGGGCATGTCGCGCCGGCTGAGCAGCAACGGCGCCAGCATTTCGCTATTCTGGAAGCCCCCGCGATTGAGCAGGGTGATGACGAAGTCGGCATCGGGCCGATCGTAGAGCGCCTCATAGCTGTTGGCGACATCGACATTGAGGCCGATCGCCTCCAGCGTCGTGCGCATTTCATGATGGTAGATGGCATGATTGCCATCCTGCGCGTCCGGCCGGCCGTCCGCACAGGCATGCTTGGCAAGGAAGATGATGCGCAGGCGCGCCTTGTCGGCGGCGGGGATGCGGATCTGGCGGGGATGTGTCGCGATCATGTCGCCGGATTACAGGCCGCGCGTGACACGGCGCCTACATTGGCGTTGCAGCGGGATAACCGTGGTCGGTCAGAATGATGACGGTTCGGTCACGCATTTGTGACCGAACCGTCCGTCGTTACAGGTTTAGAAGCCGGCCTTCAGCGTGGCGAAGAACTGCTGCGGCGCGCCGATCAGCAGCGTCTGTGCGTCGCCGCTGTTGCCGAAGCCGCCCGAACCGATCGTGCTGACATATTTTTTGTCGAACAGGTTGGTCGCGTTCAATTGCACCTCGATCTTGTCAGTGAAGCGATAGCCGATCGAGGCGTCCACGATCACGCGGCCGGGGACCGACACATCGTTGGTGTAGCTGTAGAAGCGCTTCGTCATATAGTTGGCGCCGATGCGGGCGAAGAGTGGACCCTGATCATAGTTCAACTCGCCGCGCAGCATATGCTTGGGGCTGTCCACGACCGTCTTACCCTTGATCGCGGCGACCAGCGTGCCGTCAGAGCTGTTGAGCACATCGTCGCGATAGGTGGCATCGGTGTAGCTGTAGCTGGCGTATATGCCGAAGCCCTGACCCAGTTTCAGGTCACCGGCCGCTTCGAAGCCGAGCGCGCGCACACCACCGACATTCTGCAAGGCGGAAGCGAGGCCCTGGATCGGGCTGCCGACCTGAACCGCCAGCAGGCGATTGCGGAAGTTGACCAGATAGGCGCCCAGCGTGCCGTTGAAGACCGGGTTATGGTAGCGCAGGCCCAGTTCATAAGTGTCCGAGGATTCCGGCTTCAGATCATCCCTGATCTGGTCGAAGCCGGCCTGGTTGGTCGAGAAGGGACCGGTGGTGGTGGCCGACGCGAAGGCGCGGGTCACCTGCGTGAAGCCGCCGAACACTTCCATTTCCGGGTTCAGTTCCACCGCGAAACCGGCATGGGGTTGGAACCAGTCCTGCGCCTTGATCTTGCCTTCGGGGAAGGTCGCCTGAACGATCGCGTCCGCCTTGTTGGTGACGCTGAAGCCCTTCCACCCCAGGTTGATCGTCACGGTGCCCAGGTCGATCTTGTCCTGCACATGATATTGGACGGTGTCGGTGGTGAAATCGAACTCCCACTGGGTCGCGAACGGGTTCTTGGGATAGTCGCGGAAGCTCAGGCCCGGCGCGGTGCGGCTGGCGAAGGCGTAGAAGCGGCGGGCCTGATGGAATTTGTTATTTTCGTACCAGGCGCCGGCGCTGAGCGTCTGGATGCCGATCGTGTAATCGACGCTGCCGAACACGCCGATGCGGTCCATGTCATATTCGGTAGTACGGATCGACATGGGCACGCCATTGGGGCTTGCGGTGTAGGGCGTCGCCCAAAGACCCATGCCGCTGTTATTGTGGTAATAGCCCTTGATCCTGACATTGGCGTTTTCGCCCAGCGGCGTCGTCAGGCCGACCGACCCAAGCCAGTCCTTGCGCAGGCCCGCCGCGTCATAATAGGCGTCGTCGGCGCTGGTGACGTTGCCCGGATAGACTTGACCGCCAGCGACCGACGCGCCGCTATAATCGTAGAGGCCATCGGGGAAGGGCGATCCGCCCGTGTTGCTGATCCGGTCGACATCGTTCAGGCGGTCGGCATAGTCGATCGCGCGGGCATAGTCCGGGTAAGTGTTGTCCCACTTCCAGCCGAGACGGCGGATCATGCCCATCGACATGTCCTGATAATCCTGCTCGCGGCGGTCCGAATAGCTGAGCCAGCCGTCGATCTTCGCTTCCCCGACCGGGATCACGACCTTGGCATTGCCCATATGCTGGTCCTGCGTCCCCTGACCCTTCCACTTGTCGGTGGCGCCATAGCCGTAGGACAGGAAGCCGCGAATGCCGTCCTTCGTGCCTAGGGCGATCCGGCCGAAAGCGCGCCAGGTTTCGTCGCTGCCATAGGTCAGGTTGCCCTGCGCACCATATGTGCCGCCGCTCAGATAGTCGGCCGGGTCGGCGGAGAAGGTTTCCACCGTGCCGCCCAGATTGCCGGTCGACTGGGTGCCGAGCGAGCCGGCGCCCTGCGACACGCGCACGCTGCCGATATTTTCGCTGCTGATGGCGCGGGTGATGTGCAGGCCATTATGGTTGCCATAGCTCATGTCGCCCAGCGGGATGCCGTCGAAGGTGAAGCCAAGCTGGTTCTGGTTGAAGCTGCGGATGGTGACGCGCTGCGACCATTCATAATTGCCGAACGGGTCGGATGACTGGAAATTGACGCTGGGCAACTTCTCGATGGCTTTGAGCGCATTGGTGCCGGGCGTCAGCGTGATGATGTCTTTGTTGGTGATTTCCTGCACCTGGCGGGTTTCACCCCGGCCGAAGACGATGATCTCCGCGCCGGCATCGGCAGCGGCGGCATCGACAGGTGCGACATCCTGCGCGAAGGCGGGCATGGCTATGATGGCGGTCGAGGCCATCATCAGAGCGGTGGTAATACGCATGGACTTATAATCCCCCTTTGGACCCTTGGTCGGGGGGCGGCCTAGCTGCGCGATGTTGCAGTGCAATGTGGGATGGTTGACAGGGCGAAGTCAGTCGCGTGACAGGCCTGTCATAATGGAGCCGGGGAGAGCGGCCGCCTCCCCGGCTTTTTCGATCAGTCGTTCACGAAGGTCAGCGTCGCGATATGATAGAGGGTCGCGACCTTCTGGTTGGCAAGGGTCAGGTCGCCCTTTTCCTCCTGTGTGCCGGTGACGATGAAACGGCCCTTTGCCTTGAGCGGCAGCGTCACCCGGCCCTGCGCATCGGTGACCAGTTCCTTCGTCCATTTGTCGGGCGAAATGACGGTCAGCTTGGCAGCCGGCACCGGCTTGCCGTCGCGCACCAGCGTGAAGCTGTCTGCATGGGCGGTGGTCGGCACGATTTCCAGCGGCAGTCCCGCCTTGGCTTCGGTACGGCCGGCACGGGCATAATAGATCACGCCCTCCTTCTTGCCGTCCTCACCCCAGGGCGCGAACACGCTGTCGTCGATCAGGCGCACGTCACCTGCGGGCACCGCGACCTCGATATAGCCGGCCTTGCGGGTCTGGGCCGCCTGGGACGCGGGCACCAGCCTGGGCGCTTTCAGCTTCTCGAACTCGGGATCGCCGCCTTCGGGCAGGACTTGGGCCGGTTCACCCAGATAGATGCGCGCCGGGCCGGTCCCGTCGCGCTCCACCCAGACTTCATGCGCCTGCGCGGCGGAGGTCAGGCCGGCCAGCGCCAGCAGGGCCATGGACAATGTCTTCATCTTCACTCTCCTATTATCGCCGTCAGAAACGGAAACCGACCGTGCCCATCACGTTGCGCGGCGCGCCGACGAAACAGTCGCCGCGCGCCAGGCAGGAGGCGTAATATTTATTGTTGAGCAGGTTGGTGGCATTCAGCGCGAAACGCCAGCTATTCCAGTTGATTTCAGCCAGCGCGTCCACGGTGGTGCGGGCAGGCGTGACGATCGAATAGAGCTGATCGTCCGGGACCGTCGGGCTGATGCCGTAGGGATCCAGCAGGCCGGTCGATATGCTCTTGCCACTGTAGACCACGCCGCCGCCCAGACGCAGTTGCGCTTCACCCGGCAGGCCGAAGGTCTTGGTCGACCAGATGGAGGCCGTGTGGCGCGGCATATAGTCGAGGCTGGTGTTGGTTTCCGATTTCAGCTTCGAATAGCCGTAGTTGACCAGCAGCTCGAAATTGCCCGGCAGAGTGTGGCTGGCCTCGATTTCAAAGCCTTTGGTGCTGAGTTCGCCCGACTGGCTGGTGGAATTGGCGGCGCCATAAAGGACGCGATTGCGTTCCTTGATCCTGAACGCCGTAGCTGTGACCAGCGTGCCGGGCGCGGGCTGCCACTTCACGCCCGCCTCATATTGCGTACCGGTTTGCGGACGATAGGGTGCGCCGGGGATACCGCCCACGCCCTGGAGCCGGCCGGAGACTGGCAGGAAGCTTTCGGTGTAGCTGAAGAAGGGCGAGATACCCGCACCGATCTCACCGATGATGCCGGCGCGGAAGGTGGTGGCGTTGTCCTTCGCGCCGTCCGACGTTGTCACACGGTCGCGACGCGCGCCGAGCACCACAGAAACGCGATCGTAGAAGCGAATCTGGTCCTGCACATAGACACCCAGTTGTTTCTGCGAAGTGGTGACGAAGGGACCGGTCGGTTCATAGGCAACCAGCGCATCATAATCTATGTCATAGAGATCGATGATCTCCGTCGCGCCATAGGTGTCCTGCTTGGCCACCTTGTTCCAGCTATAGTCGATGCCGACCAGCAGCTTATGCTCGATATTCGCGCCGGTGTTAAAGTTGAACAACAGGTTGTTGTCGGTGGAGAAGACGTTCATCCGGGCGCGTGAGGCGCTGGAGGACAGACCAATGGTGCGGCCATAGGTGCCGTAAGCCGCATAAGGAAGGAACGGGTCGCTCGGGTTGGTATAGCTGTCGGCATAGTGCGTGTTGTAGGCTAGGTCGCTGTCGATATAGCGCGCCTTCAGACTGAGTTGGACGGCATCCGAAAATTTATGGGTGACTGTCGCCCCTCCCTGTAGCGAGCGGCCATCATAACGGTCCCAACCAGCCTTGCCGACGAATGTATATGTATCAAGCTGGCCCGATGGATTGGCGAGGTTGGGCTTGAACGTACCGACGATCGGCAGGAATTGCGACGTCGAACCAGTGTCATCCTCCTGATACAGGCCCGTCAGCACGATGTCGGTGTCGGGCGTTGGCTGCCAGCGGATCGACGGGGCGAACATCACGCGGTCGTCAGGGACATGCTTCACATAAGTGTCGGCATCGCGGACACGGCCGACGAAACGAACCGCCAGATTGTCGGCCAGAGCGACGTTGACGTCGCCCATCGCTTCCTTGCGATCATAGCTGCCATAGACGAGGTTGAACTCGCCGCCGGTGCGAAATTCGGGCGTCTTGCTGACCAGGTTGACGAGGCCGCCGATCGAACCCTGGCCAAACAGTACGGATGCCGGGCCGCGCACGATTTCCACGCGGGAGAAGTTGTAGGGGTCCGACGTGATGCTGGCATAATAGCTGAAGATGTCGCGCATCCCGTCGCGGAACTGGAGCGCGTCGAGACCGCGGACATTGAAGCCGTCGACACGGGTGTCGCGGCCATAGGGATTGGCCAGCACGCCGGCGGCATATTTGACCGTGTCGGAAATGTTGATCGCGCCCTGCGACAGATATTGTTCCGACGTAATGACCTTGATCGGCTGGGGCAGTTCGACCAGTGCCGTGTCCGTCTTGGTGCCGGTCGTGGCGGCGGTGACGATGATGCTGTCCTGATCCGTATCGGCAACAGCCACCTCATCTGCTGCATAAGCTGCCGTGTGGCACAGGGCCATCACTGCTGCACCGCCCAGCGCGATCCACTTCACATTCATTCCAACGCCCCTTTTGGTATTCCGATTGAGACGCGCCCTACAGATAATGCGATGGATTCGCAATTGCGTTTGTCGAATTTATAATGATCCGCTTTCGCGATCCGCTCGGCGAACCTTTGCGTAAAAATCCTGTGATAGGACTGCAAGCCGTAATGAACTCAAAGGCTTGTGAAGCGTTTGGTGGGTAAGGAGGATGCGATGGCGATTGATGTACGATATCCCGATGGCAGCATACGCTCGGTTCCCAGCGAATTGCGTCACATCGATCCTGCCAAAACCGGCGCGCTGGCGCGATTTCACCACTGTCCCGTCAATAGCGATCCGCGCTGGCGCTTCTGGAGCGACGGCTTGATCTGGCATGCCCGTCCGCGTCATGGCGCCTTGTCGATCCTGATTCCGCCGCTCGACGATTGGTGGCAGGGGATCGCCGCCATGGCGGATGCCCCTGCCCTTGCGGATAGGTCGGAACAGGAAGCCCGGCCGCCCCGCGCCGCGTGATCGGCCTTGCCTTCAGGGGCAGGGATCGGGAATGAGGCGATGAACATCCTCGATCGCAGCCAGTTGCTCCGATGTCAGGCGAATATCTATGCTGGCAATGTCCGTCCGCAACTGCTCCAGGCTGGTCGCGCCGATGATATTCGAGGTGACGAAGGGCTGAGCATTGACGAAGGCCAGCGCCATCTGCGCCGGGTCCAGCCCGAAGGCATGGGCGATCGCCACATAGCGCGCGCTGGCAACAGCCTGATTGGGCAGGTCGTAGCGCACGAACTGGCGCGATACATCGCGGCGTGATCCGGCCGGGATGACGCCGCCGAGATATTTGCCGGTCAGATTGCCACCGGCCAGTGGCGAATAAGCGAGCAGCCCCACATCTTCGCGCAGGGCGAATTCGGACAGGCCGATCTCGAACGTGCGGTTGAGCAGGTTATAGGCGTTCTGGATCGACGCCACGCGGGGCAGGCCGGCATCGCGCGACAGGCGCAGATATTCGCTCACGCCCCAAGGCGTTTCGTTGGATAGGCCGATCTGGCGAACCTTCCCCGCCTGCACCAGTTCCGCCAGCGCGCTTAGCGTTTCCTCGATCGACACGGTTTCGGCCGTGTCCTCGATCGTCGCGATGCCGCGCCGGCCGAAGGAGGGCACCGGGCGGTCGGGCCAATGCACCTGATACAGGTCAATATAGTCGGTCTTCAGCCGGGTCAGGCTGTCGTCCACCGCCTGGAGGATGTTGCGCCGGTCGAGCCGGTGGTTGCCGCCGCGGAACTTGCGGATCGGATCGCGCGATGGCCCGGACACTTTGGTCGCCAGCACGATGTCGTCGCGCTTGCCGCGCTGTGCGATCCAGTTGCCGATGTAGGTTTCGGTCAGGAACTGCGTATCGGCGCTGACCGGCGTGACCGGATAGCCTTCCGCCGTGTCGATGAAATTGACGCCCTGCGCGACGGCATAGTCTAGCTGCTCGTGCGCCTCCGCTTCACTATTCTGCGACCCCCAGGTCATGGTACCCAGGCAGATCAGGCTGACGTTGATATCCGTGCGGCCAAGCGTGCGATAATCCATCCGATCCTCCTGAGATAATGTCGTAGCCTCTTATCCGCCAAGAGACGTAAGGAAAGAGGATGATGCGGGCTTCATCAAAACTCATCCACCGATGAGTAGCAATCAAGCCTGATCCGTCAGGTCCATGAAATTGCGCGCCGCTTCCCGGTCCGCTTCTTCCGTAAAGGCGACGTCCAGACCGGGCGCGGCGCCCAGCAGGTAGAGCAGCGACCAGAGCGCAAAGCGCCGGCCGCGATCCTCCTCCAGACCGAGGTCGACGCACATCCGGTCGATCCCGGCCTCGATCGTCGTGGCGGGCAGGCTGTCGAAATTGGTGGTGCCGAAATAGCGCAGGAGCTGGTCATCGAAATGCATGCACCTGCCTAGCCCAATGCTGTCGCAACGGGCAAGTCGCAGCGGATCAGCCCTGGAAGGCGCAGGGCACGATGCTGGCGGGGTCGGGGCGCGCGGCGATGCGGCGGAAGCGGGCGAGGTAGCCGCCGGCGGTCGGCTTGGGGATCAGCTCCTCCATGCGAAAGCCCATGGCGGCCAGTTCGCAGGCGAGCAGGCGTGGCGGCGTGCCATGCTGGTCGGTCGGCCGGTCGGCGTCGACCACGATCAATTCGCCGTCTTTCTTCAGCGCCGGACTGAGGTGCCAGAGAAAAGCGTAAGGCTCGGCGATCTCATGATACATATGGACCATCAGGATGCGGTCGAAACTGTTCTGGGGCAGGCGCGGGTCTTCCGGTGCGCCCAGCTTTACGCTGACATTGTCCCACTTCTCACGCGTGATGCGGCGCGACAAGGCCTCGATCACCTCGGGCATGATATCCTCGGCCAGGACACGGCCTCGCACGCCCACCCGTTTGGCAAGGCGCACCGTATAATAGCCTTCGCCCGCGCCGATATCGGCGACGGTCATGCCGGGGCGGATGCCCGCCCGGTCCATGATATCCGCCGCCTCATTGACCCGGTCGCGGGACTCCTCGCTCGACCAGCGGGTCGACACGATCGGCGCGACCGGCCGGTCGGCCTGGGGGAACGGGGCCGCAGCGGCGGCACGATGCGTCTCCTTACCGCCGCTCAGCTGATCGCAGGCGGTCAGCAGGAGAAATGCGCCCGCCAGAACCGCCCGAATCATCAGTCGACATCCTCCACATCGACCTTCTCGCCCGTCACCTTTTGGCTGAGGGCGGCAGCCATGAAGGGATCGAGCGCCCCGTCCAGCACATCGTCCGGCGCGGTCGAGGTGACGCCGGTGCGCAAATCCTTCACCAGCTGATAGGGCTGGAGGACGTAGGAGCGGATCTGGTGACCCCAACCGATTTCGGTCTTGGCCTGATAATCGGTGTTGGCCGCTTCTTCCCGCTTGCGCAGTTCGGCTTCGTACAGGCGCGCCTTCAGCATGTTCATCGCGGTCGCGCGGTTCTTGTGCTGCGACCGGTCATTCTGCGATGCCACGATGATGCCCGAAGGAACGTGGGTGATGCGGACCGCGGAGTCGGTGGTGTTGACGTGCTGCCCACCCGCGCCCGATGCGCGATAGGTGTCGATCTTGAGGTCGCTTTCCTTGACCTCGATGTCGATGTTGTCGTCGATCACCGGATAGACCCATACCGACGAGAAGCTGGTATGGCGACGCGCCGCGCTGTCATAGGGGCTGATGCGGACCAGGCGGTGGACGCCGCTTTCGGTCTTGGCATAGCCATAGGCATTCTCGCCCTTGATCAGGAAGGTCGCGGACTTGATGCCGGCGGTTTCGCCCGCCTGATAATCGACCAGTTCGACCTTGTAGCCGCGCCGTTCGGCCCAGCGGCGATACATGCGAGACAGGATTTCGGCCCAGTCCTGGCTTTCGGTGCCACCCGCACCGGCGTGGATTTCCAGATAGCTGTCGCTCCCATCGGCCTCGCCGGACAGCAACGCCTTGATCTTGTCCTCATCCGCGCGGTCGGCCAGCGCCTTGAGCGACGCGATGGCTTCGGTCACCATATCTTCATCGCCCTCGGCCTCCGCCATTTCGATGAGTTCGGCAGTGTCACTCTTGTCCGTCCCGATCGCGCGGGTCGCGCCGATCGCGCTGTCCAGGCGGGTGCGCTCGCGCATCACCTCCTGCGCCAGCTTGGCATTGTCCCACAGGGTCGGGTCTTCCACGCGCGCGTTCAATTCGTCCAGGCGGCGCAGGGCACGGTCCCAGTCCAGCGATTGGCGCAGCAAGGCCAGCGCGGCGTCGATACGATCGATATATTGCTGCGCTTCGGCGCGCATGACTGATTCTCCAACTTTCACGCCTCAGCGGTCGAAAAGCCAACTAGGCGTTCGCCCCCGATTTGTCGAACGGCCGTCCTTCTTGAGGAAATGGCCGTTCGTCAAGCACCTGCCTTGTCGCACGCGAAATGCCGTCCGCCGAAAAGCCTCCGCCGGACTATTGCAAGCCGCGCGCAAATCGGAAATTTTCGGGATATATCAGGACGCTAACAGGGGTGCGCGCAGAGCCGATCCAACGCAGGTCAGCCGGCGCGGCAAAAAGGGGGACAGGCTTCATATAAGGCTATCCCATGACCACCACCCATAAGACTGCCCCATTGGCCACGCATTCGACCATCGCACGCCAAAGTCCTTCGGCGCTGTTCCTGTTTCTCGACGCCGTGCGCTGCTGGGGCCACGCCCGCCGCCAGCAGCGGCCGACATTGACCAGTCTCTACGCACGGCTCGGCCATTATGGCTGCGGCCAGATGCTGCCGGCGATCGACAGCCTGCTCGACCTGACCGTCACGCTGCTTGGCCGCCCGCTGCGATTGGGCCGGGGCACCGCCCTGTCCGATGACGAAAATCGCCTGATCAACCTGTTGCAGGGCCGGCGAACCGCGCCGTTCGTCCACACATGCAGCGACGCGCTGCTTTGTACGTTCTGCTGCGCACTGCGATCGGTCCAGTTGTTGATGGACATGGAATTGGGCCAGTCCGCGCGGCGCACGGCGGCCTAGCCACATTGTCCCAAAGCATTCGTCCGGTCCCGGCCGGGACGAATGCTTTGGGACGCTGAAATGCCATGTGGCCCATCTTGCCACGCCCCCCTGGCCTCCCTAAGCGCAATAGAGCATCGTGCGAACAAGTGGGAACCGCTTTTTCGCTTAAAACGATGCGAAAACAAAAAACTAGAGCGCGCGACCTGCGTCGGATTCAACGCAGCGCGCTCTAGACCCACGGGAGGCAGGATATGCAAATCGACGCGAGCTTCAGCCAGTTCAACGAGGATGTCGTCATCGCATCGGTACTTGGCGCCAGCGGACATGATTATGCGCCCTATTTTATCGACGTAGGCGCCAATGACGGGAAAAGCTGGAGCAATAGCTGGCTTTTCGGCCAAAAGGGCTGGAACCTGCTGCTGGTCGAGCCGATTGCGAAGTTCGCACAGCATTGCCGCGACATCTATGCGGGCAAGCCAGGGGTCATCGTCGAGGAAAAGGCGATCGCCCCAGTCGCCGGCATGGCGGAGTTCTTCGTTACCGACGAACCGGACCGCGATCTGTTACAGATGGGATCGTCGCTCTCGCCGGAAGGGGTTCCCTTCGGCCTGCGATCGGTCAAGATCAACGTCGAGACGGCCCCTCTGAGCGACCTGCTGCGCAAGCATGATGTGCCGAAAAATTACGGGGTGCTGTCCGTCGATGCGGAAGGCCATGACCTTGCGGTGCTGGAAACGGCCGCGCTGGACCTTTGGCGGCCAAGCGTCGTGTGCGTGGAAATGGCCTATGGCAACCCGGCCTATGCGGCGCTCGACCAGTTGCTGACAGGCCATGGCTATAGATATGCCGCTTCGACACCATCCAATGCGGTGTATCTGCGCACCTCCTGAACAAAGGCGGACATAATCGAAGGGGGCCTCGATGGCGCCCCCCCCCCTCAATAAATCCCGCCCTGCCCTTCCAGGAAGTCGGCGTCGGTGCGGCGGCGACCGCCGGCTACAGCGCGGTCGGCGCGGGCGGCGGCGACCTTGGCCTGTTCCTCGGCCTCTTCCTTGCGGATGGTGCGGCGCGGTTCGGATTCGGGCTTGAATGCTTCCCAGATGATCGCGGGCTTGGCGTCGGTGCCGGGCCAGGCGCCATAGACGCGCTTGCCCGACCGCCGGTCGATCGCGACCATGCGGATGCCGGCCGGGGCGACGAAGGGCGTCTTGGGCATGGTTTCCAGCAGCGGCGTCATCGCTGCCTTCCAGATCGGCGCGGCGATGCGACCGCCCTGTGCCCAGCCGCCGAGACTCCGTGGCTGGTCATAGCCGACATAGACGCCGGCAACGATATCGGGCGATCCGCCCACGAACCACACGTTGGTCGGGCCGTTGGTGGTGCCGGTCTTGCCGAACAGGGGACGCTTCAGATCGGCCAGCACCGTGGCGGTGCCACGCTGGATCACGCCTTCGGCGATGTGGACGACCTGAAAGGCGGTCATCGGGTTCATGACCTGCTTGCCCTCCATGCCGAAGCGCGGCATGGGCTTGCCGTCCCAGTTCGCCATGTTGCAGCCATCGCACGGACGCCAGCGTTCCGGCCAGATCACCTTGCCGCGCCGATCCTGCACATAGTCCATCACCTTGGACGGGAACTGCTTCCCCTGATTGGCGAGCGTCGCATAGGCGTTGACCATCCGCTCCACCGTCGTCTCGCCCGCGCCCAGCGCGAAGGAGAGATAAGGCTGATAGTCGCCGATGCCCATAGTCCTGATGGTGCGTACGACGCGGTCCATGCCGGTCTGGCTGGCGGCGCGCACGGTCATCAGGTTGCGCGACTGCTCGACGCCCCAGCGCATCGTCTGCGGACCGGCGCTGCCGCCGGAGAAATTGCGGAAGCATTTCTGGCCCAGGCCCGCGCCCTGATAGACGCAGAGCGGCCCATCGACGATGATCGAGGCCGGGGTCATGCCGGCGTCCAGAGCGGCGGCGTAGACGAAGGGTTTGATGGTGGAACCGGGCTGACGCATCGCCTGCGTCGCGCGGTTATAGCTGGACAGGCGCGAATCGAAGCCGCCCTGCATCGCGCGGATGCGGCCCGAATGGACTTCCTGCGCGACCATGCCGCCCGACACTTCGGGAATGTTGCGCAGCGCCCAGTTCGATCCGTTGCGCGCCACGGCGATCAGGTCGCCTGGCTTCATCGCGGAAAATGCCGGGCCGCCGGTCTTGCGATAGGGGGTGTTGGCGGCGCTGGCCGGCAGGGTGCCGGTGCTGCCGTCGGCAAAGCCGATCTGGGCGTCGGTCGCACTGCGACTGATGACCACGGCAATGCGCCATTCCGCATAATCGACGTCGATATAGCTGGCGGCCAGTTCCCGCTCCCAGCCATTGTCGACATTGACATGGCCGACCGGGCCGGACCAGCCGCGCCCTGCATCGAAACGCAGCAACCCGTTGCGCAGCGCGGTCGCGACATTGTCCTGCAACACCGGGTCATAGGGGCTGCGCACCCACAGCCCGCCGGCATAGACGCTGTTGGGACCGTCCTCCGCCTTTTCACCGAATAGCTGGATCAGCCGACGACGCACTTCCTCCATATAATAGCCGCCGGCGCGGGCATCGAAGCTGGAGCCGTGCGCCGCGACGGTGCCGAGCGGCTGGGCGCGCGCGGCATCGCGCTGGGCGGCGGTGATCCAGCCATTCTTTTCCATTTCGCCCAAGGACCAGTTGCGGCGGTCGAGCGCGCGGGCATGGCCCGTTTCGCTTTCGGGGCGATAATTGGCCGGTCCCTTGGGCAGGATCGACAGATAGGCCATTTCATGGAGTTGCAGGTCGGCGACATCCTTGTCGAAATAGGCGCGCGCGGCGGCCTGTACGCCATAGGCGTTCCGGCCGAGGAAAATCTGGTTGAGGTAGAGTTCGAGGATCTGCTGTTTGCTCAGCACATTTTCCATGCGGTAGGCGAGGATCATCTCCTTCACCTTGCGCGTGGGCGAATATTCGTCGCCGATTAGGAGGTTCTTGGCCACCTGCTGGGTGATGGTGGAACCGCCACGGGCGCGCTGGCCCGAACCCAGCTTGCTGGCATAATCGACCACCGCACCGGCAAAGCCGGGAATGTCGACGCCATGATGTTCGAAGAAGGTCTTGTCCTCCGCCGCCAGATAGGCGTGGATAAGCTGCTGCGGATAATCGCTATATTGTAGCTGGACCCGCCGTTCGCGGGCATAGCTGTGGACCGGCTGGCCGTTGATGTCGCGCACGATGGTCGGCAGCGGCGGCTCATATTCCAGCAGCGTCGCTGCGTCCGGCAGGCCACGCGCGAAGATCAGCCAGAACAGGCCCATGCCGAGCAGCAGCCCGCCCAGCGCGATGATCGCCCAGCGAAACAGCCGCCGCGACCAGAGTGGCGCCAAGCGACTCAAAAAGCCCCCGGCGTCACGGCGCAAGCGATAGGCGAAAGACGATGGGGCGGTATCGGAACGGGCCTCTTCCATGGGAAAGAGGCTCTAGGGTCAAATTGCGGCCAAGGCCAGTGGGGATGATGCGATCCGCCGCATCATCCGGTCGCCCCTGCCCTGGCGTCCGGCGCTCCGGCCCTTAACTTCGCACATTTCCCGCAGATTCGGACATTTTATTGCGCGGACCTGATCCTATCGGAAAGGCGCTGCCAAGATAGCAGAAGCCGGGCCGATAGGACAGGTCAGCCGCCGGCCGTGCCGTCCCGCATCGCCAGCTTGCGGGCGAAATGCACCTCGATCGCGCGGGCAACGCCGCGGGCGATCTTCCCCTGCCCCTCTCGCGAGGAGAGGAAGGCGCTGTCGGCCTCATTGCTGATATAGCCGGTTTCAAACAGGATCGATGGCGTGTCCGGGGCCTTGAGCACCATCAGCGAGGCGAAACGGTGATAGGCGCTGCGGAAGGGCACATAGGGCGCGGCCTCGCGCTGGAGCAGGCGCGCGAAACTGGCCGAGATGTTCATCGATTCGCGCTGCGTCAGGTCGATCAGGATGGAGGAGACGTCGCCCGACTGGCCGCCGAGGTTCACGCCATTGATGATGTCCGCCTTATTCTCCCGCGCCGCAAGCCGGGCCGCCTCGCGGTCGGACGCGGTTTCGGACAGGGTGTAGACGGTCGCGCCATGCGCCTCCGTATTTTCCGCCGCGTCGGCATGGATGGAGATGAACAGGTCCGCGCCCAGCTTGCGCGCGATGCCATAACGTTCCTGAAGCACGAGGAATTTGTCGTCGTCGCGGGTCAGGGCCACGCGCACGCGGCCTGACTTTACCAACTGGTCGCGAATCGCCTGGGCGATGGCGAGCGTGACGTCCTTTTCGCGCTTGCCATTTTCCTTGTTGATCGCGCCGGGATCATGGCCACCATGGCCGGCGTCGATCACCACCAGCGGCCGGGCGCCGTCATGCGCGCCCTCCACCGCCGGCAGGGCCACGCCACGCGCGGCGGCCGGGATCGGCACGGTGATGGAATGGATGCGCCTTTGCGGACGGGCGGCCATATCGACCGGCGCGTCGAACCGGGTACGCCCCTTGCCGACTTCGCTGCGGAAGCGCGTGTCGCTGACACCCTGGAGCGAGAAGCTGAGCGACTTGCCGTCCGGCGCCATTTGCAGGTTGCCAAGCGTCGCGGGGGAAGACAGGTCCAGCACCACCCGCGCGGTTCCGCTGTTCAACTGCCCCTGGCGCACCGCGGCAATATTGCCCTTGCCCGGCGCAAACTGGAAACGCCCCATCTGCGCGCCGTCGATATCCAATGCGACCCGGCGCGGCGCATCCAGCAGGAAAGCCGACGCACCGTCGACGCGGCCATCGAAGCGCACGACGACAGCATCGTCCCGCACATCGACTCCGGCGATGCCGCCCGCGCTGCCCGGAGCGGCTGCGATAATCATCCCTGCCAGGGCAAGGCTCTGGAACATGCGCTGCTTGTGCAACGCACGACGGTCGGCCGTCCAGCCAATTTTCATGACGATGTTCCGTCTTGAGCGTCCCCACGCTGAATATCGGATTAAGCATCAGCCGTTCGAGTCGCGTAAAATGAGACGGTTAACGCGCGCTTCAGCATGAAAAGGCGGAGACGACCAAATGTGGCAGGCGCGTCACAATATTTCAGGCAGACGTTGCCCCATGGGTATTTGACTGCTACCCGTTCATATAACTGACAGGACCGCCCTTATCGAGAGCGCCTTTCAGGGCAATGAGATAAGCATCGGCGGTCGCGGGATCGCACCCCCGCCGATGATATGAACAGGTTGACGCTGCATGAGGCAAGATTTCCATTCCACGCTCACCCCGGCAACGGGCGTAGCGGCGTGGATGGAGCGGCCCGGCGCCTTGTCCGGCCCTGCCGACGCAGCAGACACGCATCCTTCCTTTGAAACCTGGACGATGCCGACACCCGCGCCCTTAACGGAGCGCGCCCGGCCGTCCCTTCACTATCGCGTGGCGGCGCGGCCCTGTGCCGCAGCCCGCCGACGCCGGAGACTCATAAATGACAATGCGTATGCTGATCGACGCGCGCCACCGGGAAGAAACCCGTGTCGCGGTCGTCAAGGGTAACCGGATCGAGGAGTTCGACTTCGAATCCGCTGAGCACAAGCAGCTCAAGGGCAATATCTATCTGGCCAAAGTGACCCGCGTGGAGCCATCGCTCCAGGCGGCGTTCGTCGATTATGGCGGCAACCGCCACGGTTTCCTGGCCTTCAGCGAAATCCATCCGGATTATTACCAGATCCCGCGCGAGGACCGCGAAGCGCTGCTGCGTGAAGAGCGCGCCCATGCGGAAGAAGAAGCCGCGCTGCGCGCCGATTATGACGATGAAGACGAGGATCGTGATCATCACGATCATGTCGCGCCCGAAGGCGGCGTCGAATATGTCGAGGCCAGCCATCATCATGACGATGAGGAAGAAGGCGAGCAGGCCGAAAGCGGCGAAACCGGCGAATCGAGCGAGGCGGACGCCGGGCGCGGTGGTCGTCGCGGCGGTGGACGCGGGCGTGGCCGGGGTGGCGACGATGCCGCCGACGAACTGCGCCGCAAGCGCATGGCGCTGCGCCGCCGCTACAAGATCCAGGACGTCATCAAGCGCCGTCAGGTGCTGCTGGTCCAGGTCGTCAAGGAAGAGCGCGGCAACAAGGGCGCGGCGCTGACCACCTATCTGTCGCTGGCCGGCCGCTATTGCGTGCTGATGCCCAACACCAGCCATGGCGGTGGCATTTCGCGCAAGATCAGCAATGCGGCCGACCGCAAGCGGTTGAAGACGATCATCGCCGAAATGGCGCTGCCGTCTTCGATGGGCTGCATCGTGCGCACCGCCGGCCTCCAGCGCACCAAGCCGGAGATCAAGCGCGACTTCGACTATCTCGCCCGTCTGTGGGACGAGATTCGCGAGAAGACGCTGAGCGCCGCCGCGCCTGAGCTGATCCACAACGACAGCGACCTCATCAAGCGGGCGATCCGCGATATCTACAACAAGGATATCGAGGAAGTGATCGTCGAGGGCGAGCATGGCTACCAGGCCGCCAAGGACTTCATGCGCCTGCTGATGCCCAGCCATGCCCGGCGGGTGAAGCAATATGCCGATCCGGTGTCGCTGTTCCAGCGCGCCAGCGTCGAAGAGCAGCTCGCCGCGATGTACAACCCGGTCGTGCAGTTGAAGTCCGGTGGCTATCTGGTCATCAACCCGACCGAGGCGCTGGTGTCGATCGACATCAACTCCGGCCGGTCGACCCGCGAACATGGCATCGAACAGACCGCCGTCGCCACCAACCTGGAAGCCGCGCGTGAAATCGCGCGCCAGCTCCGCCTGCGCGACATGGCCGGCCTCGTCGTCATCGACTTCATCGACATGGAGGTGAACTCCAACATCCGCAAGGTCGAGAAGGCGATGAAGGAGGCGTTGAAGGACGATCGCGCCCGCATTCAGGTCGGCCGCATCTCCGGCTTCGGCCTGATGGAAATGAGCCGCCAGCGCTTGCGTACCGGCGTGCTGGAAGCATCGACCCGCCAGTGCCCGCATTGCGAAGGCACCGGCCTCGTCCGCACCGCATCGTCGGCGGGCCTGGGCGCGCTGCGCATGCTGGAAGAGGAAGCGGCCCGTGGTCGCGGCAGCCTCATCACCCTGCGCGCCAGCCAGGAAGCGGCTTTCTACGTCCTCAACAACAAGCGTGCCGAACTGGACGAGATCGAACAGCGCTATGGCGTGCGGATCGAAGTCCTGCCCGATGGCGAGATCGAGGGCGCCCGCATGTCGGTGGAGGCCAACGGCCCGCGCCCTGAGCGCGTCGTGAGCTATGCGCCGCTGCCGGAAGAGGATGACGATCTGGACGTCATCGAGGAGGAAGAAGAGGAAGAGGTCGAGGAGGCCGAAGCCGAAGCCGAGTCCGAACGGGAGGAACGCGGTCCGCGCGGCGAGCGTGGGGACGAGGATCGCGATGGCGGCCGCCGTCGCCGCCGTCGCCGTCGCCGCCGTGGCGGCCAGCGCGACGAGAATGGCGCTGAAGGTGGCGAGGAAGCGGCCGATCTGGCTGACGGCGAAACCGACGACGCCGAAGATGCCGAGGCGGCTGAAGAGCTGACCGAGGCACCTGTCGAAGCCGCGGCTGACGAAGATGAAGGCGCCGGTCGCCGTCGTGGTCGTCGCGGTCGCCGTGGTGGCCGTCGCCGCCGCGAAGGTGGCGAGGATGCCGTGCAGGCAGAGGCGGAAGCCGGTGAAGCCGAAACGGCGGAACCGGTCGCCGAAGCCGCTGAACCGGCGGTGGAAGCCGTGGTCGAGGCCGCGCCTGAGGCCCCTGTCGAGGAAGCGCCCAAGACCCGTCGTCGTCCGCGTGCCCGCAAGAAGGCAGAGGCGGAGCCTGCTGCCGAGGTGGTCGTGGCTGAAGTCGAGGCACCGGCTGCACCGGTCGAGGCGCCCGTTGAAGCGCCCGTCGACGCGGTTGCCGAGGAGGCGCCGGCCAAGCCGAAGCGTACCCGTCGCAAGAAGGCCGATGTCGCGGCCGAAGCGCCCGCAGTCGAAGCGGCCCCGGTCGCCGAGGAAGCGCCTGTCGAGGCGGCACCGGCCAAGCCCAAGCGCACCCGCCGCAAGAAGGCGGACGTTGCCGCCGCCGAGGCAGAGGCAGTCGCCCCCGCCGTCGAAGCGGTAGCCGCGCCGGAGCCGGACGCACCCGTCGCTGAAACCGCCGGCGCCGGCGAAGAGGGCGAAGGCGAGAATGGCGAGCCGCGCCGCGGCTGGTGGCAGCGCACCTTCGGCCAGTAACCCCCCCTCGGCAATCTGGACTCCATAGCTGATGAACGAGCGCCGCTGCCCTTCCGGTCCCCACCGGTGCGCAGCGGCGCTTTTCATTCTCGCTCGCTTCACGACAGGTTCAGCCCTGCCCTGCCATCAGGCGAGCGTGACGGTCTGCGCTCCCCTGCCCCGGACCCGCCCCTGATGCGGTGGCGGACCAAACTGTGCGTCCTGACGATCGCCACGCTCGCGCTGATGGCCCGGCCCGCCATGGCGCAGTCCATCCTGCGCGACGCCGAAACCGAATCCTTCATGGCCGACATGTCGGGCCAGTTGGTCAAGGCGGCCGGCATGGAGCCGAAAAACGTCCAGGTGATGGTCATCAACGACCCGGAGATCAACGCCTTCGTCGCGGGCGGCCAATATGTCTGGGTGCATAGCGGGCTGATCGCGCAGGCCGACAATGTGAAC
Organism: Sphingobium sp. Leaf26; assembly: GCF_001421665.1. Lineage (GTDB taxonomy): Bacteria > Pseudomonadota > Alphaproteobacteria > Sphingomonadales > Sphingomonadaceae > Sphingobium. The sequence continues at coordinate 149,191 of NZ_LMKV01000030.1, read as the reverse complement.
CAGTTGCAGGGCGTCGTCGCGCACGAACTGGGCCATATCGAGGGCGGACATGTCATCCGGTCGGGCGAGGGCATCAAGGAAGCCACTGGCATCACCATATTGAGCCTGGTGCTGGGCGCGGCGGCGATCGCGGCGGGCGGCGCGGAAGCGGGCATGGGCCTGATGGGTCTGGGCCAGCAGGCGGCGATGACCAAATATCTGGCCTTTTCGCGCGGGCAGGAAAGCTCCGCCGATCTGGCCGGCGCGCGGTACCTGTCCAAGGCGGGGTTGAGCGGCAAGGGCAGTCTGGAATTTTTCAAGAAGCTGCAAAATCAGGAATATCGCCTCGCGATTCCGCAGGACAATAGTTACGGCCGCACCCATCCGCTGTCGGGCGAGCGCATCAATGTGCTGCGCGAGGTCTATACCGTCGATCCGGCGTGGGAGCGTCCGGTCGATCCCGTGCTGGAGGCGCGGTTCGAGCGGATCAAGGCCAAGCTGATCGGCTTCGTATCGGAACCGACCCAGACCTTGCAGAAATATCCCGAGACCGACCAGTCCCTCCCCGCCCATTATGCGCGGGCCTATGCCTGGCATAAGAGCGCCTATCCGCAAAAGGCACTGGAGGAGGCCGACGCGCTGCTGGCGGCCGCGCCGCACGACCCCTATTTCCTGGAATTGAAGGGGCAGATATTGCTGGAAAGTGGTCGGCCCAGGGATGCCGTCGCGCCGCTGCGCGAGGCGGTGAAGATCACCAACCAGCCGCTCATTTCCGTGCTGCTGTCCCACGCGCTGATCGCGACCGAGGATGAGAGCAATTTCGCCGAGGCCGAACAGGTGCTGCGCCTCGCCGTGCAGCGGGATCGCGAAAATCCCTTCGCCTGGTATCAGTTGGGCGTCGTCTATGCGCGGCGCGGCGACACGCCCCGCGCCGCGCTGGCGACGGCGGAACGCTATGCCATGATGGGCCAGCACCCGATGGCGCTGCGCAGCGCGGACGCGGCGATGCAGGGTTTGCAGGCCGGCACGGTTGACTATCTGCGGGCGCAGGATATCGCGATGACATCCCGCGCCGCGATCGAACAGCAGCGCAAGAAAAGATAGATATGACACACCAGACCCGGCCCAGCTTTCGCGCGGCCCTTTCCAACAGGACCATACAGATGACCCTTGGCGCCCTCGCCCTGACCGCCATTGCCGGCGTCGCACTGGCCGCGCAGGCGCCCGCCAGCGTCAACGCCACGGATAAGGCCGCGATCGAGAAGATCGTGCATGATTATATATTGGAGCACCCCGAAATCATCCCGCAGGCGGTGGAGAAGTTGCAGGCCAGGCGCATGTCGAGCACGATCGACGCCAGCCGCAGCACGCTCGAAACCCCCTATGCCGGGGCGTGGGAAGGCGCGGCCAATGCCGACGTCACCGTGGTCGAATTCTTCGACTATGCCTGCGGCTATTGCCGCGCCTCGCTCCCCGATCTGGCGAAGCTGGTCGGCAGCGATTCGAAGGTGAAGGTCGTCTATCGCGAACTGCCGATCCTGTCGGACGCCAGCAGCGACGCGGCCAAAGTGTCGTTGCTCGCCGCCGAGCGCGGCCAATATATGCCCTATCACCGGGCGCTCTACGGCGCGGGCAAGGTGACACGCGAAACGATATTGGCCGCCGCCGCCAAGGCGGGCCTGACCAAGTCGGAAGCCGAATCGGCCATCGCGTCGTCCAAATATGATGCGGAAATACAGTCCAACATCGCGCTTGCCCAGAAATTGCAGGCCAGCGGCACCCCAACCTTCGTGATCGGCGGCCAGGTGCTGAACGGCGCGGTGGGCTATGACGCACTCAAGGACGGCGTGGCGAGCGCGCGGGGGAAGTAGCAAAACCCGTTCATGCCGAGTTAGGGTCTGAGCCTGACGCAGACCCGTATCGAAGCATCAAGCGCAGAGCGTGATCGGTCGATGCGCCATGTCGGCTTCACCTCTGGCGAAGTTTATCCTGAGCGCCTGTCGCAAGCAGGCCGTCGAAGGGCGCAGTGGCTACTCAGGACGAACGGCCCATGAATCCTGCCAGCCGCCATTGACTTGCCCCCCCCTTTTGCCTATCGGACGCCCCCTGACTGGTGGCCGCTGATTTGGCGGCCCTTTTTTGTCACGCCCGATTCTCTATCTGTTTTTGAGGAATGAACGATGAAGCGCACTTTTCAGCCGAGCAATCTGGTTCGGAAGCGCCGTCACGGTTTCCGCGCCCGCATGGCGACCCCCGGTGGCCGCAATGTGATTCGCGCACGCCGTTCGCGCGGCCGCAAGAGCCTGAGCGCCTGATTTCAACGCCCGAAAATGCTGCTGCGCCGGTCATGATGGTCCGGCGCGCGGATTTTCTGGCGGCGAATCGCGGACGCCGCGCCCCCATGCCGGGCTTTGTCCTGCTGGTGCGCGAGCGCGGCGACGGCGATCCGGCGATGCGGTATGGCATCACGGTGACCAAGAAAGTAGGCGGCGCTGTCATCCGCAACCGGATGAAGCGCCGTTTTCGCGTTCTGGCGCGCGCGCTGCTGCCGCTGCACGGCATTGCCGGCGCCGACCATGTGCTGATCGGCCGGGATGGCGGGATCGAGCGCAATTTCACCCTGCTGCATGCCGAATTGGGCAAGGCGCTGGGCAAGATCATGGCGCGCCCGATCGACCCGCCGCGCGATCCTTCGCGCGGGAAGGGCAAGACGAGGCCCAGGGTGAATCGCGCCAAGAGGCAGTCCCCCTCCGACGCCCCTTCGGGCCGCCACCTCCCCGCCAGCGGGGAGGAGTGATGATCGCCCGGCTGCTGATCTTCATCGCGCGCTTCTGGCAGGTCGGCCCTTCCCGCATCCTGCCCCCTACCTGCCGCTACGCCCCATCCTGTTCGGAATATACTATTCAGGCGATCCGCAAATATGGCGCGATCAAGGGTAGCTGGCTGGGGTTCAAGCGGCTAATGCGATGCCACCCATGGGGCGGCTCGGGCTACGATCCCGTTCCCTGACAGACATAGACATAAGACGGCGGAGCCGAACACAGTGGACGATAAGAAGAATATCATTCTGGCGGTGCTGCTGACCGCAGCGATCCTGTTCGGCTGGCCCTATGTCTCGCACTATGTCTTCCCGGCGGCCAATCCGCCGGTGACGAAGATAGAAGGCGGCAAGACCACGCCGGTCGCCGCGCCCGGCACCGACACGGCCGATGGCTCGGCCGTGATTCGCGATCGCGCGATCGTGCTGAAGGAAAGCCCGCGCGTGCCGATCCGCACGCCCAAGCTGACCGGATCGATCAACCTGAAGGGTGCGCGCATCGACGATATCGTCTTGCCGACCTACAGCGAGACGATCGCCAAGGATTCGCCGGCCGTCCGGCTTTACAGCCCCAGCGGCACCGCCGACGCCTATTTCGCCGGCTTCGGCTGGCAGGGCGAGGGGTTGAAGACGCCGAACAAGGACACGGTCTGGACCGCGCAGGGCAGCGAACTGACCCCGACCAGCCCGGTCACGCTGACCTGGAACAACGGTGCCGGCCAGACCTTCGAAATCCGCCTGTCGGTTGACGCCAATTACATGATCTCGGCCGCGCAGAAGGTGTCGAACACCGGCGCAGGCGCGGTGGGCGTGAAGCCCTACAGCTATATCAGCCGCACCGGCATCCCCAAAGATCCCGACACCTGGACCATCCATGTCGGCCCGATGGGCGTGTTCAACGGCGCTGCCAATTACGACGTGAATTACAAGGATCTGGACAAGGGTCCGTCGACCCAGAGCTTCCAGTCCAAGGGCGGCTGGATCGGTTTCACCGACAAATATTGGCTGTCCGCACTGGTCCCGACCACCGATGCCGACTTTGCCGGCCAGTTCCGTAAAGGTGCAGGCACACAATATCAGGCTGACGCCGCGCTGGGTTCGACCATGCTCGCCCCTGGCAAGGCCGCGACCCAGACCATGCGCCTGTTCGTGGGCGCGAAGGAAGTGAAGACGCTGGAAGCCTATCAGGATGCCGGCATCCCGCTGTTCGACCGGGCGATCGACTGGGGCTGGTTCTACTGGTTCGAAAAGCCGATCTTCGCGCTGCTGCACTGGCTGTTCGAGACGCTGGGCAATTTCGGCGTCGCGATCATCGGCCTGACCTTCTGCGTCCGTGCGCTCATGTTCCCGGTCGCGCAGCGCCAGTTCGCCAGCATGGCGGCGATGCGCGCGGTGCAGCCCAAGATGAAGCTGTTGCAGGAGAGGTATAAGGACGACAAGCCCCGCCTCCAGCAGGAGATGATGGCGCTGTACAAGACGGAGAAGGTCAATCCGCTCGCCGGATGCCTGCCCATCTTCATCCAGATCCCGATCTTCTTCGCGCTCTACAAAGTGTTGCAGCTCACGATCGAAATGCGGCACCAGCCCTTCGTGCTGTGGATCAAGGATCTGTCCGCGCCCGACCCGATGCACATATTGAACCTGTTCGGCCTGCTGCCCTTCACCCCGCCGTCCTTCCTGGCGATCGGTGTGCTGGCGCTGCTGCTGGGCATCAGCATGTATTTCCAGTTCAAGCTGAACCCGGCCCAGATGGACCCGATGCAGCAGCAGATCTTCTCGATCATGCCATGGATGATGATGTTCATCATGGCGCCGTTCGCGGCGGGCCTGCTGGTCTACTGGATCACCAACAACTGCCTGTCGATGGCGCAGCAATGGTGGCTTTATCGCAAGCACCCGGTCCCTGCCCCCGCGACGGCCAAGTAACCAAGCCCATCAAGTCCCCGTTCGTGCTGAGTTGGGACTGAGCGAAGCCGAAGGCCCGTATCGAAGCATCGCGCGGCCTTCGGCCCTTCGATACGCCGCTTCGACTTTGCTCAGCGGCTACTCAGGGCGAACGGAGAATGAATGTGACAGAAGAAGACTACACCGCCCTGGTCGAGGAAGCCCGCAAGGTCTTTTCCGGCCCGATCGCCTTCCTCAAATCCGCGCCGACGCTCGATTTCCTGCCCGACATGGACGTGAACGAAGTCGCCTTTGCCGGGCGATCCAATGTCGGCAAGTCGTCGCTGCTGAACGCGCTGACCAACCGCAATGGCCTCGCCCGTACGTCCAACACGCCGGGGCGCACGCAGGAACTGAACTTCTTCGACGTGGGCGATCCGCTGCGCTTCCGCCTGGTCGACATGCCGGGCTATGGCTATGCCAAGGCGCCCAAGGATATCGTGCGCAAATGGAAGTTCCTGGTGAACGACTATCTGCGCGGGCGCGCGGCGTTGAAGCGCGCGCTGGTGCTGATCGACAGCCGCCATGGCATCAAGGATGTCGATACCGACATGCTCGACATGCTGGACGGCGCGGCGGTCAGCTATCGCATCGTCCTGACCAAGAGCGACAAGATCAAGGCGAGCGAACTCGCCACCGTGACGCAGCAGACCGCCGACGCGATCCGCAAGCGCCCCGCCGCCCACCCGGACATCATCGCCACGTCGAGCGAAAAGGGCATGGGCATTCCCGAACTGCGCGCCGCGGTTCTGGAAGCTGTCAGTCAGGGATAAGCCATGGCCGACGACGATTATGTCTATGACGAAGCCAGCGGCGAATGGATCAGCGCGGCCGATGCCGCCGCGCGACCGGACGCGGCCAGTGCCGTCGAGGTGCGCGATTCGGTCGGCAACCTGCTGGCCGATGGCGATCAGGTGACGCTGATCAAGGATCTGACCGTCAAGGGCGCGGGCCAGACGCTGAAGCGCGGCACGCTCATCAAGTCGATCCGCCTGACCGGCGACGCGCAGGAGATCGACTGCCGGTACGACGGGATCAAGGGGCTGGTGCTGCGTGCGGAATTCGTGCGCAAGCGGTGAATGGGCGGGTGGGTTCGAGCCGAAGCGAACAGCCACCATCCGTTCGGGCTGGGCCTGTCTAAGCCCCGTCCTTTCTATGCGACGTCGCGTTTTGAAGAAGAAGTGCAGCCCTTCGACAGGCTCAGGGCGAACGGATGTCGGGAATGAGGGATAGGTCGTGGCCCCTTCTCGCTCCTGCCCCCTGGAGCGCGCTGCGTTAAATCCGATGCAGGTCGCGCGCTCCAGTTTTTTGTCGTCGCATCGTTTTAAGCGAAAAACCGGTTCCCACTTTTCCGCACGATGCTCTAAAACAACCTATATTGCGCGTCGCCCTGTAGCCTCCATGTGCCGACCGTCTCGTGCCGGGTGCGGCCGACATGGCTGCACACCAGCACCAGTTCCTCCACCCGCCAGCCAAAGCCGTCGATGCGGCGTTGCGCCGGTGGTCCGTCGCGATAGAAGAGCGTCTGGTGCGGGCTGAACGTCCACGCCTCCCGCGGCGGCGCGGCCGACCGTTTCAGCGCCTCTGCCACCTGCCGCTGCAACCGCGCCAGCGCCGCATTGCTGCGGGACGGGCGCAGCGCCGCCGACTGGCCGCCATAGCTCAGCCGATCGAGCAGCAGGTCGAAGGGATCGGCCATGATCTGCATCGCCGCGCCCTGCAACGTCTCGATCAGCGCCTGTGGATAAGTCGGCATGTCGGCCGAAATACCGAGCGTTACATGCTGGTGCGACGGCAATATCCGCGCGCTCCCGCCCGCCAGTATCTGGGCATAATGGTCGATCTGGCGCGTCACCACCGGCGGCGGCTTCACCGCAAAGAACAGACGATAGGCGGATGCAGCCCGGCGGCCCATGTGATGATTCCCGAATCACGCAATTTGTTCTTTATATGTTCTATTCCCTTTTGTGTCGATCGGGTCAGGAACCCGAATCGCCCCGTCCTGCGTTGGAACATGATACAGGAAAGGAGTGAGGCCCATGCAGCACACGATCGCCAGCCTGTCCGAGAAGATGCAGCAGATAGATTTTGCGATGCTGTCGACGCATACCGAGGACGGCCATATCGGCGCCCGACCGATGAGCAACAATCAGGATGTCGCCCATGGCGGGGACAGCTATTATTTCACCACCGAAGATACGCTGATGGTGCGGGATATCGAACGCGACCCGCGGGTCAGCCTGTCCTTCCACGGCAAGAGCGGATTGTTTGGTCAGCGGCCGCTGTTCATCGCGCTGGAGGGGCGCGCTGACCTGGTCCGCGATCGCAGCCAGTTTGTCGATCACTGGAATCCCGACCTTGAACTGTGGTTCGAGGATGGCGTCGACACGCCGGGTCTGGTGATGATCCACGTCCATGCCGAACGCGCCCATTATTGGGACGGGCAGGATGAGGGCGAGCTGGAAATCGACGTGATGCACTGATCGTGGAGCGCAGCCGGACGATCGCCCGATATGTGCTGGCCGCCCTCTACGCACTGGCCGGCATCGCGCATCTGGCGCGACCGGCGGGTTTCGTCGCGATCACGCCCGATTGGGTGCCGCTCCCCGGACTGGTCGTCGCACTGACGGGCATTGCCGAACTGGCCGGGGCGATCGGCCTGATGACCCCGCCATTGCGCCGCGCCGCCGGGATCGGGCTGGCGCTCTATGCGCTGTGTGTCTGGCCCGCCAATATCAACCATGCGCTGAACGACATTCCTTTGGGCGGCGCGCATCTGAACTGGTGGTATCACGGCCCGCGCCTTGCGCTGCAACCGGTCATCATCTGGTGGGCGCTCTGGGCCAGCGCCGTCATCGACTGGCCCTTCCGACGCAGGTAGCCGTCGGAAGGTAGCCGGTTGTCTTTCGGCGCCAGTGGCTTAGGGTGCCCGTCCACTCCTGAACCCACAATCTGGCATCGACGAGGCGGCATGACCCGGCACATTCCCTGGATTTTGACTGCCATTCTCGGTGCAATCGCGCTGACCGTGGTAGCTGTGTCGCGCGGCGAGGCCGTCAATGCGCTGTGGATCGTGGTCGCGGCGGTCTGCTGCTTCCTGGTCGCCTATCGCTATTATGCCCTCTACATCGCCCGCCATGTGATGCGCATCGATCCTGCACGACCGACCCCGGCGATCCGCCGCGCCGATGGCCTGGATTATGTCGCGACTGACCGCACCGTGCTGTTCGGCCATCATTTCGCGGCGATCGCGGGCGCGGGACCGCTGGTGGGGCCGGTGCTGGCGGCGCAGATGGGCTATCTGCCCGGCACATTGTGGATCATCTTCGGCGTGGTGCTGGCGGGCGCGGTGCAGGACTTCATGGTCCTGTTCATCTCCATGCGTCGCGACGGCAAGTCGCTGGGCGAACTGATCCGCATGGAAATGGGGCAGGTCGCGGGCACCATCGCGCTGTTCGGCGCCTTCATGATCATGGTCATCATCCTTGCCGTGCTGGCGCTGATCGTCGTGAAGGCACTGGCGGAAAGCCCGTGGGGCATGTTCACCGTCGCCGCCACCGTGCCGCTGGCCATGGCGATGGGGGCTTACACCCGCTGGATCAGGCCGGGGCGGATCGGCGAAGTGTCGATCATGGGCCTGATCGGCCTGCTGGCGGCCATCGTCTATGGGCAGGCGATCGCGCAATCGCCGGTGTGGGGGCCGGTCTTCACTTTCACCCCGGTACAGCTCTGCTGGATCCTGATCGGCTATGGCGCGGTCGCCTCCGTCCTGCCGGTCTGGCTGCTGCTCGCGCCGCGCGATTATCTGTCGACCTTCCTCAAGATCGGGGCAATCGCCGCGCTGGCCATCGGCATCGTCATCATGGCCCCGCCGCTCAAGATGCACGCCGTCACCCAGTTCGTCGGCGGCAATGGCCCGGTCTGGTCGGGCGGCCTCTTCCCCTTCCTGTTCATCACCATCGCCTGCGGCGCCGTCTCCGGCTTCCACGCCCTCATTGCCAGCGGCACCACGCCCAAGCTGATCGCCAGCGAGGCGCATGCGCCGATGATCGGCTATGGCGCGATGCTGATGGAGGCGTTCGTGGCGATCATGGCGCTGGTCGGCGCGTCGATCCTGGACCCCGGCATCTATTTCACGATGAACAGCCCCGCCGCGCTGATCGGCACGGATGCGGCGAGCGCATCGGCCGCCGTCACCGCCATGGGCTTCCCGATCTCGCCCGACCTGATCGCCCAGACGGCGAAGGATGTCGGCGAACATACGATCATCAGCCGCGCGGGCGGCGCGCCCACGTTGGCGGTCGCGATGGCGGAAATCTTCAGCCATGTCGTCGGTGGCGTGGGCATGAAAGCCTTCTGGTATCATTTCGCCATCCTGTTCGAGGCGCTGTTCATCCTGACCGCCGTGGACGCGGGCACCCGCGCCGGGCGCTTCATGTTGCAGGATCTGATCGCGCTGGCCGTGCCCGGTTTCAAAGACACGAAGAGCCATGTGCCCGGCATCCTCGCCACCGGCTTCTGCGTCGCGGCCTGGGGCTTCTTCCTCTATCAGGGCGTCACCGATCCGCTTGGTGGGGTGAACACGCTCTGGCCGGTGTTCGGCATCTCCAACCAGATGCTGGCCGCCATCGCCCTGATGTTGGGTACCGTCGTCCTGTTCCGGATGAAGCGGGACCGGTTCGCCTGGGTGACGATGGTGCCGGCCGCATGGTTGCTGATCTGTACCCTGTCGGCGGGATGGCTGAAACTCTTCTCTGCCGATGTCAGGGTGGGGTTCCTGGCCCATGCCGCCAAGTTTAGTGCGGCGGCGGATGCGGGCACAGTGCTGGCCCCAGCCAAGTCGATGGCGGAGATGCAGCGGATCATCTTCAACGACCGGGTCGATGCCGCGCTGGTGGCGCTGTTCCTGGCGGTGGTGCTCTCGCTGCTGTTCTTCACCGTGAAGACCTGTCTTGCCGCCCGGCGCATCGCCGCGCCCACCGCGCAGGAAATCCCTTCGCAACTGGTGCCGGCAGAGTGAACGGCTGGCTCGACATCGCGCGCCGCACCGCGCGACTCATGGTCGGCCTGCCCGACTATGACGCCTATCTGCGCCACATGACCGCGCATCATCCCGACGGTCCGATCATGAATCGCACGGAATTTTTTCGCGACCGGCAGGAGGCCCGCTATGGCGGGAAAAATGGCGGACGCTGCTGCTGAAACCGTAAAAGAAACAATCTGTTAACAATTTTCCAGATCGACATAAGATGCAACGGTCGCAATATTGCGACCATAAAATCGAAATCTACGACCGGAAATTTCAAGAATACGCCTTTGGGGGTATTGATCGCTTCGGTCGCTTTGCTAGGGCGCGCCATCCTTTGTGCCCGACAGCGTAGGGGATGTGCCCCCTGTCCAACCCTTGGCGGCAGGGGGCACCCATGATGGCTATCCGCGCGCGTTGAAGCCCGCCACCATGCCGGCACTGATCGACAGCGCAATTTCCGCCGGACCGATGGCGCCGATATCGATGCCGGCCGGGCCGTCGATGCGGGCCAGATCCTGTGCCGCGAAACCCATAGCCGCCAGCCGCTCCAGCCGCGCGGCATGGCTGCGGCGCGATCCCAGCGCGGCGATATAGCCGGTCGGCGCCCGCAGCGCCGCGACCAGCGCGGGATCGTCGATCTTGATGTCATGGCTCAGCACCACGACTGCCGTCGATTCGCCCGGCAACCGGGCCGCCACCGCCTCGTCCGGCCAGCGGTCGTCCAGTTCGACACCCGGAAAGCGCTCGGCCGTCAGGAAGCGACCGCGCGGGTCGATCACCACAGGCGTCACCCCGATCGCCTGCGCCAGCGGGACCAGGCTCTGCGCAATCTGCACTGCGCCCACGATCAGCAAGCGACGCGGGGGATCATAGCGGTTGAGGAAATCGTCCCTCCCTGTGCTGGCGCTCGCTTCCGCGCGGGTCACGCCGCTGGCCAGGTCGGTCGCCAGCGTCAGCGATCGTCCGGCGTCATTCTCCGTCGCGACCCTTGCGAACAGGGCCGGGTCGAAGCCAGTTGCGCTCACCGGCTGGACCAGTACGGCGATCTCGCCACCGCAGGGCAGGCCGACCTCCCACGCATCGCCATCGGCCACGCCATAGCGCTCGACATGCGCCGCCCGTCCGTCCATCACCTCGGCCGCGCGTTGCAGGACAGCGCTTTCCACGCAGCCGCCGGAAATGCTGCCTTCAAACCGGCCATCCTGATGCACGATCATATGGCTGCCGCGCGGGCGCGGCGCCGACCCCCAGGTCGACACCACCGTCGCCAGCGCCATGCGCGCGCCACACCATTCGATCGCCTTGCGGATCACCGCGCCATTATCGTTCAATTCAAACTCCCCGGCCTGCGCCAGCGCATCCAACGCCGGACCCTGCATCCGAGTCCCATATGGGACTCGGACAAAGCCACGCCTAGTGCAACCGCCTGCCGCTCCAGACGACCCGGCCGACAATATCCACCAGCGCAGGGTCGATGTCGGTCCAGTCGGGATAATGGGGATTGTCGCTGACCACGCTGAACCAGCCGCGGCGCGGCCCCATGGCGATGCGCTTGACCATCAGCACCCCATCCAGCCGCAGCACATAGACGCCATCGCGCAACCGGCCGGCATCATCCTCATGATCGACCATGATGTCGTCGCCGTCATTCAGCGTCGGCGCCATGGATTCGCCATCCACCCGGATGATCGACACGCGCTGTGGCCGTACGCCCAACTGGCGCAGCCAGCGGGCATCGAACGCCATCACGCCGGCCGCCTGCTCATCCTCGTCCAGCGACCCCTGCCCCGCCGACGCGCCCAGCGCCAAACGTGGCACGGCCACAACCGCCGGCATACCACGCATCCGGGACGGCATGGCATGCCCGATGGCCGACGGGGTTTCGACGCCGCCCAGAATCTGTTCGGGCACGCCGAAATAGCGCGCCAGCACCCGGCGATCCGCCTCGTCCAGCTTGCGTGGCGTCCCGCGCTTGATGAACTGCTGAACATAAGCGGGATTGCGACCGATCAGCCGGGACAGATCGGCATAATTTTCCCCGCGCTCGGCAATCAGCCGATCCAGCGCGATCCGGGCGTGCTGCGATTCATCCATATCCGGTCCATAATGATAGGAATTTTCCTAGACAAGTAGGAAATCGGGTTTGAGATAGGAATATACCTATCGACTCGCAGCGGGCGAGTCGCATTGACGGGGGAGAAGAAGGCCCATGCTGCTGCCGATGATCGAGCGGTTCCTGCGTGAACATGACATGCCGCCAACCCGGTTCGGACGCGATTGCGCACGCGATCCGCGCCTGGTCTTCGACCTGCGCCTGGGCCGGGAACCCGGCGATCGGGTGCGGAGACGTGTGGAACATTTCATGAACAACTATTGCAGGAGCGTTCAACAATGACAAGCGCCGATCACCGCTTCGCAGGTGCGAAAATCATCCGAAATCAAGCAATAGGAAATAGGCGGGACGATCCGCTGCCGGCATTGCTGGTGCAATTGCTCGCCAGAGCGGGCCAGCCCGCGATGATCGAGCGGGCGGTCAGCCGCCCCTGGGCCAGCGCCCTGTTCCAGGGCCGCCGCCATGTCATCAGCCTGCGCCTGACCGGCGCGGATGCGCAGGCCCGGCGCGACCGGTTGCTGGACGAATTGCCGGAGGCCGAATGGACCCTGTCAGGCTATTTCGTCGGCGATATCTTCGTGGATCGCGACGGCAGCGACGATCAGGGCCAATGGCTGGACCTGTCGGCCCTGACGGTCGAAGACTGGTAGGGTCAGCGCCGGTTGGCCATGGAGCGCAGCGCGCCCAGCGCGGCACGCAGCGCTTCATCCTGATCCTGTTCCACGCTGGTGCGGACCGGCACGGCCGGGGCGACCGGCATGTCGGCGATCGTGCCCGCCGGCGCGCTCATCGTGCGCGACCGATGGGCCAGACCGCGCTCCAGCCGGTCGGTCAGTTCGGCGATCGACAGGCCGTGGGTCGGCAGCGGCGCCGGACGGACCGGTTCGACGGCCGGCTCGGGCGCGGACAAGGCAGCGGACAAGGCAGCGGGGATCGACGGAGCCATGGCCGAAGAGATGGGGGTGGCCTGCTGCGGCGTCCAGACCGGCTCCGGCGCTGGGACGAGGATATCGTCGGCAATGCCATCCTCTACTACGATCTCGTCCTCGATCTCATCATGCACCAGCGTGGGCGTGGTAAACGGCCCGGCAGGACGCAGGAACGCGGGCTGGGGCAACTGCTCCTCCGCCATCGGCATGGGCGCGTCGGGCATGGTCAGCTTGCCGAGCGGCACGACGCTGTCACGGTCCGGCTCCCGATTCGCCACCAGCGAACGGCGGCCCGATTCGGCGCGAGGGAAGATATCCAGACCGTCGAAATCGCGGCTGGCGAAGATGGGCGGGCGCGACGGCGCATCGGGATGCGCGTCGGCGCGGCGCAGGACGGGCATGTCCGGTTCGGACGCAGCGCGGCCACGGGCCAGTGCGGTCAGCTTGGAGAATGCGAAACCCATTTTTCTTGCTCCCTGGACGCGATTGGCACGTCCTGTTTCATCTTCAAGGGCCAGTACGCCCGAATCGCGGCGCGTCAGGCCAATTATGCCCACCGCCATCAGTCCGGCGAAACCCGCCATGATCAGTCGCGCCTTCAGGCCCAGCGGAGGCGCTGCGGCCGGCAGCGCTTCGCTCAGGCCACTCGACGCAACCAGCATCTCGACCAAGCCGACCGGCATCCACAGGAACAGCAGGGCGACCGCCAGACCGGCCAAAGCCGCCAGCGCTGTTCCCCGCCTTCTGTCTACGCCTGCCGACACCTTCTTGTTCTACCTCTACTCAGGCCTTGCTCATGCAGCCGCGCGCGTGCCCGCAGGGCGCGCCAGCAGCCGCTGGTAAACGGGTTCATAACGTAAAATGTTTGACGACCAGTTACGCTCCCGCTCCACGAAAGCGCGGGCGACTGCTCGGCGTTCATCCCAGATTGCGCGGTCGGCGAACAGGCCCGCCAGCGCCGATGCGATCGCGGCCGGATCGTCCGGTGCGAACAGGGTGCCTGTGACGCCATCCTCGATCAGTTCGCGATGCCCGCCCACGCTCGACGCCGCGACGAGTCGCCCTTGCGCCATGGCCTCCAGCGGCTTCAAGGGCGTGACCAGATCGGTCAGCCGCATCGCCTTGCGCGGATAGGCCAATATGTCGACCTGCGCATAATAATGTTCGACCTGATCGTGCGGCACGCGACCGACGAAGACGATATGATCGGCAAAGGGCGACGCCATCGCCTGATCGTGCAGCGCCTGTTCCATCGGGCCGCCACCGACCAGCAGCAGCTTGGCCCTGGGCCGGGCGCGCACGAGTCGCGGCATGGCGGCGATCAGGTCGTCCAGCCCTTCATAATCATAGAAGCTGCCGATGAAGCCGACGACATCCGCCCCCTCCAGCCCCAGCTTGGCGGTCAGCGCGGGATCGCGATCGACCGGCGTGCCGAACTGGTCCATATCGACGCCGTTGGGCGACACGACGATCTTGCCCGCATCCACGCCGCGCGCGATCAGGTCGTCGCGCAGGCCGTCACAGATCACCGCGACGGCGTCGGCCGCGCGCACCGCATGGCTTTCCAACTGGCGGGTCAGCCAGTAACGCGGACTGCCCTCCACTCCGGTGCCGTTGCCGACCGCCGCATCTTCCCAGAAAGCACGGATTTCGTAGATCATCGGCAGGCCGTGGCGCTTGGCCACGCGCTGCGCCGCGATCGCGTTCAATACCGGCGAATGGGCGTGGATCACGTCGGGCCGCCACTGGCGAACCAAGGCGTCGATCGCATCGGCATGGGCCGCGATATCGCGCCATTCGCGAATCAGGGGATTGCCGCTGGCCGCTTCGCCGGGGGTGCGGTGGAAGGTCAATCCATCCACCACTTCCTCCAGCGGCCCGCCGGCCGCGTCCTTCACGACATGGCGGTAACCGGTGATGCCGCGCACCTCCCATCCGCGCGCCATCTGCGCCCGCAGGATCGCACGGGTGCGAAAGGTGTAGCCGCTGTGCAGCGGCAGACTGTGGTCCAGGACATGGAGTATGCGAGTCATAGCCCGGTCTGTTTGCCGAAAAAGGTTTAACGGCCCGTCAACTCTGTCTGGTTAGTGGAGGGACCGTGCCGAACGGAATCACTCATATACGATGATCGACGCCCTATCCCTGCTGATCAGCCATGGCGTGATCCTGCTCGCGGCCTGGCGCTTGCTGCCGCGCGCCGATCTGGATCGCGATCCGCCCCCGGCACTGCCTTCGGCGTCGGAGCCACATTCCGATGCGTGACCTGTTCTTCATCGCCTTCCTGGGACTGTTCGGCCTGATGGGTCTGAAGCGGCCATTCCTGCTGGTCGCGGTCTATGCCTATATCGACATCGTCTCGCCCCAGCGGCTGTCCTATTTCCTGCTCAACACCATCCCCATTTCCGCCATGGCCTTTGCTGCGATGGTGGGGGCATGGGCAGTGATGGACGACAAGAAGGATTGCCGATTCTCCTTCCGGCAAGTGCTGATGCTCATTTTGGTGGCCTGGTGCGGCTATACCACGCTGACCGCCGATTTCCCGGTCGAGGCCATGACCAAATGGAACTGGGTGTGGAAGGCGATCATCGCCGGCATCTTCCTGCCGCTCGTCCTGCGCACGCGGTTGCGGATCGAGGCGCTGACCGTCTTCATGATCCTGTGCGCCAGCACCATCATCATCAATGGCGGCATGAAAACCGCGCTGTCGGGCGGCGGCTATGGCGTGCTGAACCTGATGGTCGAGAACAACAGCGGCCTGTATGAAGGCAGCATCATCAGTTGTGTCGCCATATCGCTGATGCCGCTGATCCTCTGGCTGTCCAATCACGGCACCATCTTCCCGCCGGACTGGAAGGTGAAGGGCTTCTGCTACGCCCTCTGCCTCGCCTGCATGTTGATGCCGATCGGGACCGAGGCGCGCACCGGCCTGGTCTGCCTCGTCATCCTGTTCGGCATGATGCTGGTGCGGTCGAAAAAGAAATTCGTCTACGGCCCGCTGCTGGCCGTAGCCGCGCTGGCCTCCATCCCCTTCCTCCCCGCCAGCTTCACCCAGCGGATGGAGACGATCGAGAACCACCAGGGCGACGAGAGCGCCGCCACTCGTGTCGCGGTGTGGATGTGGACGCTCGATTATGTGAAGCAGCATCCGGGCGGCGGCGGCTTCGACAATTATCTCCAGAACAGCTTCAGCTATTTCGCCCAAAGCACCGTCGTCGACAGCGGCGGCGCCCGGATCGAGCGCCGCACCGTCACCGACAAGGGCCGCGCCTATCACAGCGCCTATTTCGAGATGCTGGGCGAACAGGGCTATTTCGGCTTCTTCATCTGGACGCTGATCCACGGCATCTGCTTCGTTCGGACCGAGTCGATCCGTCGCCTCTATCGCAAACGAGACGGGCCGGATGAGGCCTGGATCTCGCCATTCGCCTCTGCCCTGCAACAGGGCCATGTCGTCTATATGATCGGATCGCTTTTCGTGGGTATCGCCTACCAACCCTTCATCTTCATGATGCTTGCGCTTCAGATCGGGCTGGACACCTATCTGACCCGGCTGCGCAAGGATGCGGCGAAGCGCGACCTGGCCGCAACCCTTGCCGCCCGGCACGGAGTCCCGGCATGAACGGCGAACTGCGCGCGCTGGGCGTGGCGCATGGCCTGTTGCTGGGCCTGGCGCTGGCGTGCCCGCTTGTGGCTCCGGGCCTGCTGCCCTGGGGCATGGATGCACTGCTGCTGGTCGGCGGGTTCCAGTTGCGGCTGATGGATCGCCGCTTCACCCTGCGCATGGGGGCGAGGGATTGGGTCAGCCATATCATCATGGCGCCATCGCGACTGCTACGCTGGGGAGCGGCGGCAGTGGTCGCGCTGATCGCCGGGGATATGGGACTGGCCGGCGCGATCCTGACCGCTGCCTTCGCCTGCGAACTGCTCGCCTATCCACTCGCGACCCTGCTGATCGGCCGGCGCAGTCTGCGCCATGTGGCGGGCGCGCTCGCGCTGCTAATTGCAGCGACCGGCGCGATGGGCCAGCCTGCGTTGCACCTCATGCTCAGCTTCCTGACCGGAGTCGCCGCCTGCATGGTCTGGCTGCGTGGCCCGGATGGCGAGCCGCGCGCGCTCGCGCTGGCAGTGGGCGGCGGCGCGGCCGCTGTCACCGCACCGTTGCTGTTCCCCGGCGCCCTCGCCTTCGCCGCACCGACCTTCGCCGTCTGCGCCGCCTGGGTGCTGGCCCATCTGTCGGTGCTGCGCCGCCCGGTCATGCCATGGCGGCTCAGCACCGTGCCGGTCAGGCTGCGACCGGCTGCGCTGCGGTCACCGCCACCCTGAAGGCTTCGACAAAGGCCGGGATATCGTCCGGCTTGCGGCTGGTGATGATGTTCCCGTCGATCGCCACTTCGCGATCGACCACCTGTGCGCCGGCGTTGGCCAGGTCGGTGCGCACCGACGGCCAGCCGGTCACGGTCTTGCCGCGCACGACGTCCGCCTCCACCAGCAACCATGGCCCGTGGCAGATCGCCGCCACGGGCTTGCCCGACTCCACGAAGGCGCGCACGATTTCCACAGCCTTGTCATGGGTGCGCAACGTGTCGGGATTGGCGACGCCGCCGGGCAGGATCAGCCCGTCATATTCCTCGATCTTCACGGCCTCCAGCGTGATGTCCGGCGTGATCGTGTCGCCCTTCTCGTCATGCTTCATACCCTGGATCGGTTTCATATCGGGCGCGGCAAGGACGACCTCCGCCCCCGCGTCGAGCAATGCGTGGCGCGGGTCGAACAGTTCGGACTGTTCGAACCCGTCGGTCGCGACGATCAGGATGCGGCTTTCCTCGATGGCGGGCATATGTCTCTCCTGGATGATGCGGGAAAGCTCTTCAACCGCCCGTCCCCGGCAGAGGTTGCGGAACGAAGCGACGAACGGCGGGTTTTCCGGTACAAATGCCAGACCTTACACATAGCGATGACAGTTGCCCCGGCATCACCCGCCGCGCGCTCAAACATGGCTGGGCCTATTATCGCGACGATGGCGCCCGTATCACCGACCGGGACGAGATCGACCGGCTGAACCGCATCGCCCTGCCCCCGGCCTATCGCGACTGCTGGTTCTGTGCGTCCCCCTACGGCCATATCCAGGCGATCGGCTATGACGACCGGGGCCGGAAACAATATCGCTACCACCCCGATTTCCGCGCCGCGCGGGAGGCGGAGAAATATGCCGGCTGCCCCGATTTCGGCCGCGCCCTGCCGAAATTGCGCGCCCGGCTGGAGGCGGACCTGTCGAAGCGCCGGCTGCGCAAGGACCGCACATTGGCCGCCGTTGTCCGCCTGCTCGATCTCGCCAAGCTTCGCGTCGGCAACGAACATTACGCCACCACCAACAAGAGTTTCGGCGCCACCACGTTGCGCCGCCGCCATGTCGATGTCGGCGGCAAGTCGCTCACGCTGCGCTATCGCGCCAAGTCGGGCAAGCAGCAGCAACTGACCGTCACCGACAGCCGTCTGCTGCGATTCGTGCGGCAGGTGCAGGATCTGCCCGGCCAGCATCTGTTCCAATATCTGGATGAGGATGGGGACGCACGGCCGATCAATTCCAGCGACGTCAACGCCTATATCGCCGATGCCATGGGTGCGCCCTTCACCGCCAAGCATTTCCGTACATGGGGCGCCTCCACCATCGCGTTCGAGACGCTGGCGGCCGGCCATGTCTCGCTCAAGCAGATGCTGGAGCCGGTGGCGCAGGCGTTGGGCAATACACCCGCGATCAGCCGCAAAAGCTATATCCATCCCGCGCTGATCGCGCTGTGTCATGATGGACAGGATGAATGGCGTGCGGGCCTTCGCCTGCCGCGCCGGACCCATTATCTGTCGCGCGGGGAACGCGGCCTGATCGCCTTTCTGGACGGCATAGCCGATTGTGCGCCGCTTGCAGCGGCCGCCTGATTCGGCAAGATGGAGCCATGGCTGACAAAAAAGACCCCGCCCTTCCCGATATTCAGGCGCCAAACCTGCGCGAACTATGGGATTCGACCATGGTCTGGTTGCAGGTGCATCATGTCCAGATCCTGATCGCAGTCGGGGCCGCGACCCTCATCTATCTGGCGCTGGCGGCGCTGCGCGAACTGGGCAAGCGGCACAAGGGCGGGATCGGCGACCCGCTGGGCTATGCCAATGTGCTGGGCCGCGCCGCGGCGCGCACCACCCATTATTTCATGATCCTGGTCGCCGCCAGACTGGTGGTGGGCTATACCGACGCGCCGCCGGCGCTGGCGAAGACCATCACCTTCCTGTTCACCATCGCCACCGTATTGCAGGCGGCGCTCTGGGCGCGGGAGATCATTCTGGGCCTGATCGAGCGCAAGACGCTGGCGCAGGATGGCGGGGGCGAAACGCTGGCCAATGCCATGGGGCTGATCCGCGTTCTGGTCAGCTTCGCGCTGTTCGCCATCGCGGCGATCGTGGTGCTCGACAATCTGGGGGTGAACGTCACCGGTCTGGTCGCGGGCCTCGGCATCGGCGGCATCGCCATCGGCCTGGCTGCGCAGGGCATTTTCTCCGACCTGTTCGCTGCGCTCTCGATCATCTTCGACAAGCCGTTCCGCCGGGGCGAGATCATCACTTATGACCAGACGACCGCGCGGGTGGAGAAGATCGGCCTGAAAAGTACCCGCCTGCGCGCGACCAGTGGCGAGAAAAAGGTGATCGGCAACTCGCAACTCCTGCAAAAGGAAATCACCAGCCTCCAGACGCTGATCCAGCGCCGCGTCACATACGCCATCGGCATCATCTACCAGACGGACGAGGCGAAGGCGGAGGCGATCCCCGCCATGTTGCAGGAGATTATCGAGCGCGAGGGGCTGGCCTTCGTCAATTGCGGCATCGTTGCTTTCGGCGCCAGCAGCCTCGACTATCAGTTGAATTTCGATGTGCCCGACCCCGACCATCATGACTATTTCCAGATGCGCCACCGCATCGGCCTCGCCATCTGGAAACGTTTCAATGCCGAGGGGATCGAGTTCGCCTACCCGACCCAGACCAGCATCACCGCCGGCCCGGATGGCAAGGCGATCATGCCCTATCCTGATGTGCAGCCGGTACGCACCGTCGGGGAGAAAGGGTGACGGCAAAACGCCAGTCGCGCTGCACGCCTCTTCCCGTCCGGTGAAGTTCAGCATGACGAAAGCCCGTGGAGGGTTTAAGCGGCTGATATGAACAGCCTGTCTCCCTCCCTTGCCAAGGCCCGCACGCTGGCGCTGTTTGTGCCGCTCGTCATGCTGGCGGGCGCCTATGCCTTCCAATATCTGGGCGGCCTTTACCCTTGCGAAATGTGCTGGTGGCAGCGTTATGCCCATTTCGCCGCCATTCCGCTGGCGCTGGTCGCCTATGGCGCGCGCGGACGGGCCTGTGTCAGCGGCCTGTTCGCCGGCTTTGCGGGAATCGCGGTCGGCGTCAGCGGCCTGATCGGCCTGTTCCATGCCGGCGTCGAATATGGCTGGTGGGAAGGGCTGACCACCTGCTCCACCGCTCCTGCCGGTGGCAGCGCAGCGGACATGCTGAACCAGATCATGGCCAGCCCCATCACCCGCTGCGATGTCGCGGCGTGGAAGATGGCCGGCATTTCGATGGCGGGCTATAACGGCCTCTTGTCCAGCGCCGCCGCACTCGCCATCTTGGCTTTGCTTCTGAAAGCGAGGAAAGCATGAGCGCGTCCAAGGACTTCCCCCGGCCGGGCAAACGGCTGAGCGACGCCGATCGCGCTTCCATGGTGCGGGTCGACCAGGCGGGCGAGTTCGGCGCGGTGCGTATCTATGGCGGGCAACTGGCGGTGATGGGCGATCGCCATCCCTATGGCAGGCTGATCGCCGGCATGGCAGCGCAGGAGGAACGGCATCGCGACGCCTTCGACGCGATGATCGCGCGGCGCGGTGTGCGGCCGACCATCCTGTCGCCCTTCTGGCATGTCGCCGGCTTCGCGCTTGGCGCAGTGACCGCCGCGATGGGGCCGAAGGCTGCGATGGCCTGCACTGCTGCGGTCGAGACGGAAATCGACAAACATTATGCGGACCAACTGGAGGCTCTGGGCGAGGACGACCCGGAACTCTCCAGCGCCATCGCGGATTTTCAGGCGGAGGAGGTCGAGCATCGCGAAACCGCCATCGCCCATGGCGCGCAGCAGGCCCCCGCCTACCCCCTCTTGTCGGGCGCCATCCGTTTGGGATGCCGGGCCGCCATCGCCCTATCTAAAAAAATATGACGCCCAGGCGCATCTGAAAAGGACGGATTGATGATGAAAACCCCGATGATCGCAGCTTTGCTGATGCTGGGCGCGTCCGTCCCCGTGCTGGCCCAGCCCGCCTCCGCCCCCGCGACCGAACCGGCGTCGGAGAAGGTCAATATCGTCATCGTTTACGGTGACGATGCCTGCCCGCAAAGCGCCGGAAACGACATCGTCGTATGCGCGCGCAAGGGCGAGGAGGAACGCTATCGCATTCCCGAACCGCTGCGCGGCGACCCGAACATGCCGAGCAAGCAGGCCTGGGGCGAGCGGGTGCGGTCGATGGAATATGTCGGCCGGTCCGGCACCGAAAGCTGCTCGCCGGTGGGCAGCGGCGGCGCGACCGGCTGTTTCGCGCAGCTTTCACGCCTGGCCAAGGCGGAGCGGCAGGCGCTGGACAATGCAAGCTGGAAGGATCTGGTCGCCGCCGAGCGCGCCAAGCGCCTGTCGACCATCGATTCGGACAGCGAAGCGATCGAGGCGCGGGTGAAAGCGGAAGAAAAGGCGGCGCAGCAGCCCAAGGCCGAACCGGCGCCGCCGCAATAAGGACGGTTTCGGGACGCCGGCGGCGTCCCGATCATGAACCGCCGGGTCATGGGCAGGCCCGGCACGGAACAGGCCAAAAGCAACGGGGACGTTAAGGATTTTTGCGATGCGTCACCCCGTCCTGCTTCCCCTGATCGGCCTGCTGCTGGTGCCGTTGCTTCCAGGCACCGCCGCCGCGCAGGCGGAACCGCCGCCCGAGCGCATCATCAACCTGCTGGTCTATGGCGACGACCCCTGCCCGCAGAGCAAGGGCGACGAAATCGTGGTGTGCGCGCGCAAGCCCGAATCGGAACGCTATCGCATCCCCAAGAAGCTGCGCGAAAAGCCGGAAGTCGCCGGTGGTCCCGGCTGGGGTAGCCAGGTCGCCACGATGGAACAGGTGCAGCGCCAGACGCTGCCCAACAGTTGCAACGCGATCGGCAGCAACGGCTTTACCGGCTGCACCGCTCAGATGCTGCAACAATGGTTCGCCGAGCGGCGCATGCAGGAAAGCGCGGGCGAGCCTTAATTTTCGCCTTCCAGTTCCGGCCCGCTATCCACGGTCGGCCGGAAATCGGGCCGCAGCTTGAGGCCCGCCGCCTGTTCATAGGCATAGCCGGCATCCAGCAGCGTCTGTTCTGCATAAGCGGTGCCGATGAAGCTCAACCCGACTGGCAGACCGCGCACCTGCCCCATCGGCACGGTCAGGTGCGGATAGCCCGCAATCGCCGCCGGCCCGGTCGAACCACCCGGCCCTTCATATTGATCGCCCCACACGGTATCGGACGGCCAGGCCGGGCCGTAGCTGATCGTCACCAGCAGGTCGACGCGATTGCCGGCCAGCATCGCGTCGATGCCCTCCCGGCCTGCGAGGCGGAGCGACTTCTCCCGCGCCGCGCGATAGACTGGATCGTCCAGCCCCGCTTTGGCCTGCGACAGGGTGAATATGTCCTGCCCGAACAGCGGCATTTCCCTATCCTTGTGCCCCTCGTCGAAGGCGATCAGGTCGGCCAGCGTCCGGCTTTCCACCTGATCGGGCCGGGTGGCGGCGAGATAGGCGTTGAGGTCGGCTTTGAACTCATATCGCAGCACGTCGTAGCCGGCGGCGGACATGCCATCCATGGCCGGTTTCGTCACCTCCACCAGCGTCGCGCCCAGCCCCTTCAGTACCGCCAGCGCCGCATCATAGCGGGCCAGCAACGCAGGCTGCGCTCCGCCGCGCAGCACGCCGATCCGCATGCCGCCTATCTTCGCCGGATCGAGCGCGGCGGCATAATCCTGCGCATGGGCCATGGCATCGGCGGTTGTCGGATCGGCGGGATCGCTGGCGATGAGGGCCGACAGCAGAATCGCAACGTCGCGCACGCTCCGCGCCATCGGCCCGGCTGTGTCCTGGCTATGGCTGATCGGCACGATATGGGTGCGCGGGATCAGGCCGATCGTGGGCTTCAACCCGACCAGCCCCGTCATGGATGCCGGGCAGATGATCGACCCGTTGGTTTCGCTGCCGATCGCGGCGGGAGCGAACCCGGCCGCCACCGCCGCGCCCGATCCGCTGGACGAGCCGCAGGTGGTGCGATCCAGCGCATAGGGATTGCGGGTCAGGCCGCCGACCGCGCTCCATCCGCTCATCGACCGTTCGGACCGGAAATTGGCCCATTCGCTCAGGTTCGTCTTCCCCAGGATGATCGCGCCCTTCGCCTTCAGCGCTGCGGCCACCGGCGAATCGCGGTCCGGCTGGTTGCGGGCGAGCGCCAGCGATCCGGCGGTCGTGGGCATCCCCGCCGCCTCGATGTTATCCTTGAGCAGGATCGGCACGCCGTGCAGCGGCCCGCGCAGCTTCCCCGCCCTGCGTTCGCTGTCCAGCACCCGCGCCTCCGCCATCGCCTGCGGATTGAGCGCGATGATGCTGTTGAGGCGCGGCCCCTTGCGATCCAGCGCGGCGATCCGCCTCAGATAGGCGCGCACCGCCTTCTCGCTGGTGGTACGTCCTGCGGCGAGATCGGCGGAAAGGGACGTAATTCCATCCTCCGTAGCCTGCGCCTGAACCGACGGTGCGGCGAGCATCAGGGCAAGGCAGAAGGGCCATGGCTTCATCGCGGATAGATCCTGTCCATATGGTCGATACTCTGGACGATCAGCCGCTCCAGCACCGCCATGTCGATTTGCGACAGTCGCTTGATATAGAGGCAGCCCTTGCCGCGCCTGTGCCTGCCGAGCGGCGCGAAGTCGGCTTCGTCCAGCCCGGCGAGGTAGAAGACCAGTTCCGCCTTGCGCGGCGCGAAGCCGATTCGGCACATGTCGCCTTCGCGCCCGCTGTCATACCGATAATGATAGCGGCCAAAGCCGATGATGCCCGCCCCCCACATATGCGCCGTTTCGCCCGACAGCCGCGCCATCAGGGCCGCGACGGTGCGCCCGTCCGCCTGCCGTTCGGGCGGTTCCACCCGGTCGAGACAATCCTCGACCGCGGCATCATTTTCGACCGTCTTGTTCGGCTGCGCCATGGCTTGCCTTCCCCACCTGTCTGGAATAGAGGCTAGCGCGTCATCTGGGGAGTAGCCAGCCGTTCCGACGGAACGGGCCATGCGTCAACATATTCGGCCGAGAGGTCGTGGCGTATGGGAGGCGGATCATATCCGCATCGGGCGAGACCAATGGCATCGGCATTTTCCTGTCCGGCCGGGCGGAAGGTGACGGTGGCATTGTGTCTGTTCAACCTGCGCCCGGCCCGGAAACATGACGATGGAAGCTCTCTTCACCTCCGCCGCACTGGTCGCGCTCGCCGAAATGGGCGACAAGACGCAGTTGCTCGCAATGCTGCTCGCCACCCGCTTTCGTAAGCCGGTGCCGATCATACTGGGCATCTTCGCCGCCACGGTGGCCAATCATTTCCTCGCCGCGCTGGTCGGCCATTCGATCGCCGGGGTGCTGACCCAGCCCTGGTTCCGCTACGCCGTCGCCGCCTCCTTCATCGCCATGGCCGCCTGGACGCTGGTGCCCGACACGATCGACGAGGATGCGCCGCTGAAGGCGCCGTCGAAGGCCGGCGTCTTCGTCACCACCTTGGTTGCCTTCTTTCTGGTCGAGATGGGCGACAAGACGCAGGTCGCCACCGTGGCGCTGGGCGCGCGGTTCGACAATCTGATCGCCGTCACCATGGGCACGACGCTGGGCATGATGGTCGCCAATGTGCCGGCTGTATTGTTCGGCGAAGCGCTGGCCAAGAAGGTGCCGATGCGCGCGCTCCAGATCGTCGCGGCGCTGCTGTTCCTGGGTCTGGGCCTGTGGATGCTGGCCGATTTGCAGGGCTGGCTGGGCTAAAGCCGGTTGTCAGCGCGCGGTGGCTGTTGCAAGGGGAAAGGCAGAGTCATTCCCCTTATATCTGGACATGGGACGCGCGTGATGAAGGACAGTCTGGTAACGATCTTCGGCGGTGGCGGCTTTCTGGGCCGACAGGTCGCGCAGGCGCTGATGGCGCGCGGCGCGCGTGTGCGGATCGCACAGCGCGACCTGGCCAGCGCGGTCAAGGTGAAGGCGCTCGGCAATCTGGGCCAAAGCCAGTTCGTCGCGGCCGACATCCGCAAGCCGGTAACGGTGGAGCGCGCCATCCATGGCAGCGACATCGTCATCAATCTGGTCGGTATCTTGTCCGGCGATTTCGACGGCTTCCATCGTGACGGTGCGGCCAATGTGGCGCAGGCCGCCAAGGCGGCGGGCGTCAAGGCGTTGGTCCATATCTCCGCCATCGGCGCAGACGCGGACAGCCCCAGCGCCTATGGGCGGTCCAAGGCTGCGGGTGAAGAAGCGGTCAAGGCCGCCTTCCCCGGCGCGACCATCGTCCGCCCGTCGATCATCTTCGGGCTGGAAGACCAGTTCCTCAACCGATTCGCCCAGATCATCAGCGCCGCGCCCGTGATTCCGGTGATCGGCGGCGCGACGAAGTTCCAGCCCGTCTATGTCGCCGACGTCGCGCAGGCGATCGCCAATGCAGCCGAACAGCCGGGCGTCTTTGGCGGCAAGACTTTCGAGGTCGCCGGGCCGCAGGTGATGAGCATGAAGGAGATCAACGGCTGGATCGCCAAGGCGATCGGCCGCGACAGGCCGTTGGTGGATGTCCCCCATGGCTTCGCGTCGCTGCTGGCGCTGCTGCCGGGCGGGCCGATCACCCGCGACCAGCTCGCCATGCTGGACCGCGACAATGTCGCCGCGCCGGGCAGTGAAGGACTGGCCGCGCTGGGCGTCGACGCCACGCCGCTGACCGCCGTCGCGGGCAGGTGGATGGTCCGCTATCGCCGCCATGGCCGTTTCGCCGGCCGGGTCAGCGCCTGAACATAGAGATGGAAGGCGAGGCGATCGATTCGACAGCCTCGCTCACGATGCTCCTCCCCGCAGCCAGACAGTTGGGCGGGGAGGATTTTTCATGCCACGCAACTGAGGCTTTGCCATGGACCTCCATTATCTGACCGTCATCCTGCTGGGGATCGTCGAGGGGCTGACCGAATTCCTGCCCGTCTCCTCGACCGGCCACCTGATCCTGGCGAGCGAATTGCTGGGTTATGACAGTTCGACCTGGGCGATGTTCAACGTCATCATCCAGCTGGGCGCGATCCTGGCGGTGGTGGTGCTCTACTGGCGTACCTTCTGGGCGGTGGGCATGGGCCTGCTGCGGCGCGAGCCGGTAAGCTGGCGTTTCCTGCGCAACCTGATCATCGCCTTCATCCCCGCCGCGATCATCGGTCTCGCCGTGCACGACTATGTCGAAATGCTGCTGGGCGCGCCGAAGGTCGTCGCCTGGGCGCTGATCGTCGGCGGCGTGGCCATATTGCTGATCGAGCGGGCGGTGAAGGAACAGCGCTTCCACGGCATCGCCGATATACCGGTCGTTCGCGTCCTGGGCATCGGCCTGATCCAGTGCATCGCGATGATCCCCGGCGTCAGCCGGTCGGGCGCAACGATCATGGGCGCGCTGACGCTGGGCGTCGAACGGCGCACCGCCGCCGAGTTCAGCTTCTTCCTCGCCATCCCCACCATGCTGGGCGCGACCGCGCTGGAACTGCTCAAGAAGGGCGACAAGATCACCAGCGCCGCCGTCGGCTGGGACAGTATCGCGCTGGGCTTCATCGTCTCCTTCATCGTCGCACTGCTGGTCATCAAATGGTTTGTCGGGCTTGTGTCGAAACATGGGTTCGCGCCCTTCGCCTGGTATCGAATCATCGCCGGCGCGGCCGCCCTGATCTGGCTCGCAGCCAGATAGGACCGAATCGGCCTTAAATGATGCCTGATATTTGCGATCGATTCTCAAAAACACAGCAAACGTCTAAATATTAGGTTAGCATTGCTTACCTAAATGCCAAAAACCACGTGACTCCGTGGGTTTTCCTGCTATGCGCACTTCAGCAACATAGTAGGGACTAGGGTATGGCCGACAATCCGATGCTGAAATTCGTGGGTAAGACGCAATCCTACCCGGAAAAGCGCGCGGCCGACGACCGTGCCGACGATTTTCTGGAAATCAGCAAGTCTTTCATCCTGGACAAGGCCGAGGAACAGGCGTCGCGCTGCTCGCAATGCGGCGTCCCCTATTGCTCGACCCATTGTCCGTTGCACAATCATATCCCGGACTGGCTGCGCCTGACCGCCGAAGGCCGTCTGCGCGAAGCCTATGAGCTGTCGAACCTGACCAGCACCATGCCGGAAATCTGCGGCCGCATCTGCCCGCAGGATCGCCTGTGCGAAGGCAATTGCGTCATCGAATTTTCCGGCCATGGCGCCGTCACCATCGGCTCCGTCGAAAAATACATCACCGACACCGCCTGGAAGGAAGGCTGGGTCGAACCGCTGGTGCCCGGCGCGGCGCGCGGCCAGTCGGTCGGCGTGATCGGCGCCGGCCCTGCCGGCCTGACGACGGCGGAATATCTGCGCGTGGCCGGCTATGACGTCCATGTCTACGACCGGCATGACCGCGCCGGCGGCCTGCTGACCTATGGCATCCCCGGCTTCAAGCTGGAGAAGGATGTCGTCATGCGCCGCATCCAGCGCCTGAAGGATGGCGGCATCGTCTTCCATGAAAGCTTCGAGATCGGCCGCGACGCCACGATGGAACAGCTCCGCCAGAAGCATGATGCGATCCTGATCGCGACGGGCGTCTACAAGCCGCGCGACATCAAGGCGCCGGGCGTCGGCGCAGCGGGCGTGGTCAAGGCGCTCGATTATCTCACCGCCTCCAACAAGGCCGGTTTCGGCGACGCCGTGCCGGGCCATGAGGACGGCACGCTGCTGGCTACCGGCAAGAATGTCGTCGTCATCGGCGGCGGCGACACGGCGATGGACTGTGTGCGCACCGCCATTCGCCAGGGCGCCAAGTCGGTGAAGTGCCTGTATCGCCGCGACCGCGACAATATGCCGGGGTCGCAGCGCGAAGTCGCCAATGCCGAGGAAGAAGGCGTCGAATTCGTCTGGCTGACCGCACCGATCGCCTTTGAAGGCACGGAGCATGTGACCGGCGTCAAGGTCACCAAGATGCGCCTCGGCCAGCCCGATGCTTCGGGTCGCCGCGCACCCGAGCCTGATCCGGGCAGCGAACATACACTGGAAGCAGACCTCGTCATCAAGGCGCTGGGCTATGATCCCGAAGAACTGCCCAAGCTGTTCGGCGCGGACGACCTGTCCGTCACCCGCTGGGGCACGCTGCGCGTCGATCACAAGACGATGATGACCAGCGTGGACGGCGTGTTCGCCGCTGGCGACATCGTGCGCGGCGCATCGCTGGTGGTGTGGGCGATCCGCGACGGGCGGGACGTCACCGACCATATGCACAAATATCTGAAGGCCAAGGCGAAGTCAGCGGCCGGCGAAAGGGTTGCTGCGTGAAGCGCGGCGCTTTCCTGTCCTTGCTCCTTCTAGCGGCTCCGGTCGCTGTGCAGGCGCAGACCCCGGCCGCAACCGTCCAGCCGGTCGATCCCGCATTATTGGCCAAGGCCCAGCCGATCGCCTCCATCATCCTGCCCGACGGGACAATGGAAAAGATGATGGGGCCGATGATGCAGAAGATGATGGGACCAATGATGGACGGCATGACAAAGATGCCGATCCGTGAGTTCCTGAAAGTCGGCGGGATCGATCCTGAGCGGGCAGACAGCTTGGGCGAAGGCACGATCGAGGAGATGATGGCGATCATCGACCCCAATTTCCGCAAGCGGATGGACGTGATCGTCAACAGCATGATGCCGGCCATGGGTCGCTTCATGGGACGTTATGAACCGGATATGCGCGAAGGCATGGCAGAGGCTTTCGCCTATCGTTACACCGCCGCCGAACTCGATCAGATCGGTGCATTTCTGAAGACGCCGACAGGCGCCAAATTCGGCGCAGGATTTATGGAGCTAGCGACCGACCCGCATTATATCGGCCGACTCCAGAAGGTCATGCCCGAAATGATGCAGGCCATGCCGGAGATCATGAAATCTTCCGCCGAAGAGCTCGCCAAGCTGCCCAAGCCGCGAACCTATGATGACCTGACAAAGGCTGAACGCGACCGTCTCACTGCATTGCTCGGTACGGACGCGAAAAAAGCCAACTGACAATCGCGCCGGCCATGCCGGCACCATATGGAATGACAGCGGCCGTGCCCCGAAAATCGGACGGCCACATGCAAGGGTAAGTCCTCATGACCGACACCAATTTCATGGCCAGCCCCGAAGAGCGCGCACGCATCGCTGCCGAGGGCATGTATCATCCCGACCTGGAAGGGGACGCTTGCGGCGTAGGCCTGGTCGCCGCCACCGATGGCCGCGCCAGCCGCCGCGTGGTCGCCAGCGCGATCGATGCGCTCAAAGCCGTGTGGCATCGTGGCGCGGTCGATGCGGATGGCAAGACCGGCGACGGCGCGGGCATCCATGTCGATCTGCCGGTGCGCTTCTTCGACGATGCGATCGCGGATTCCGGCCACAAGCCGCTGCCCAATCGCCTCGCCGTCGGCATGATCTTCCTGCCGCGTACCGATCTTGGCGCGCAGGAAGCCTGCCGCACCATCGTCGAGAGCGAGATCATCGAGGCGGGCTATACCATCTATGGCTGGCGCCAGGTGCCGGTGGACGTGTCCGTCATCGGCCAGAAGGCGCAGGCGACGCGCCCCGAAATCGAGCAGATCATGATCGCCGGCCCGATGCCGGAAGAACGCGATCAGGCCGAGTTCGAAAAAGATCTCTATCTCATCCGCCGCCGGATCGAGAAGAAGGTGATCGCCGCGCAGATCCAGGATTTCTACGTCTGTTCGCTGTCCTGCCGCTCGATCATCTACAAGGGGCTATTCCTCGCCGAATCGCTGTCGGTCTTCTTCCCCGATTTGCAGGACGAGCGGTTCGAAAGCCGCGTCGCCATCTTCCACCAGCGCTATTCGACCAACACCTTCCCGCAATGGTGGCTGGCCCAGCCGTTCCGCACCCTCGCCCATAATGGCGAGATCAATACGATCCGCGGCAACAAGAACTGGATGAAGAGCCACGAGATCAAGATGGCGAGCCTCGCCTTTGGCGAGCAGTCGGAGGATATCAAGCCGGTGATCCCGGCCGGCGCGTCCGACACCGCCGCGCTCGATGCCGTGTTCGAGGCGATCTGCCGTTCGGGCCGCGATGCGCCGACCGCCAAGCTGATGCTGGTGCCCGAAGCGTGGCAGTCGGACAGCGCAGAGCTGCCCAAGGCGCATGCCGACATGTATGAATATCTCGCCTCCGTGATGGAGCCGTGGGACGGCCCTGCCGCGCTGGCGATGACCGACGGCCGCTGGGTCGTGGCCGGCGTCGACCGCAACGCGCTGCGTCCGCTGCGCTACACGCTGACCGGCGACAATCTGCTGATCGTGGGTTCCGAAACCGGCATGGTCGTCGTGCCCGAAACCACGATCGTCAAGAAGGGCCGCATGGGTCCGGGCCAGATGATCGCCGTCGATTTGCAGGAAGGCGAAATCTACGACGACCGCGCGATCAAGGACCAGATCGCGGGTGAACGTCCCTATGGCGACCTGATCAAGGACTTCCTGACCGTCGATGATCTGGCCGACGCGCCCAGTGCGCTGCCGACCTGGGACAAGGCGGAACTGACCCGTCGCCAGGTCGCCGCCAATCTGACGCTGGAGGATATGGAGCTGATCCTGTCCCCCATGGTCGAGGATGCGAAGGAAGCCATCGGTTCGATGGGCGACGATACGCCGCTCGCCGTCATTTCCGACAAGCCGCGCACGATCAGCCATTTCTTCCGCCAGAATTTCAGCCAGGTCACCAACCCGCCGATCGACCCGCTGCGCGAACGGCATGTGATGAGCCTGAAGACGCGCTTCTCCAACCTCCACAACATTCTGGAGGAAGGCGCGCAGAACAGCCATGTGCTGGTGCTGGAATCGCCGGTCGTGACGAGCGCCGAATGGGCGCGGCTGAAGGCCAATTTTGGCGCTTCCGTCGCCGAAATCGACTGCACCTTCCCGGCGTCGGGCGGGCAGGAGCAGCTGCGCGCCGCCATCGCCCGCATTCGTGAGGAAGCCGAGCAGGCTGTCCGCGAAGGACGCACCGAAATCTTCCTGACCGACGAGGGCGTCAACGCCGAACGGGCCGCCATTGCCGGCGTGCTGGCGGCAGCGGCCGTGCACACGCATCTGGTCCGCAAGGGGCTGCGCAGCTACGCCTCGATCAACGTGCGGTCGTGCGAAGCGCTCGACACCCATTATTTTGCGGTGTTGATCGGCGTGGGAGCGACCACGGTGAACGCCTATCTGGCCGAAGCGAGCATCGCCGACCGGCACAGCCGCGGCCTGTTCGGCGACCTGTCGCTGGACGCCTGCATCGAACGCTATCGCGTGGCGATCAACGAAGGCCTGCTCAAGATCATGTCCAAGATGGGCATCGCGGTCATCAGTTCCTATCGCGGCGGCTATAATTTCGAGGCGGTCGGGCTGTCGCGGGCGCTTGTGAACGATCTTTTCCCCGGCATGCCGGCGAAGATTTCGGGCGAAGGCTATGCTTCGCTCCACTATAGCGCGATGCTGCGGCACCAGCAGGCGTTCGACGCGGCGGCGGTGCGCCTGCCGATCGGCGGCTTCTATCGCCAGCGTCAGGGTGGGGAGAGCCATGCCTATTCGGCGCAGTTGATGCACCTGTTGCAGACAGCGGTCGCGACCGACAGCTACTCGACCTATCTGCAATTCTCGCGCGGGGTCCGCGATTTGCCGCCGGTTTATCTGCGCGACCTGATGGAGTTCAACTTCGCCCGCGAAGCCGTGCCGATCGACGAGGTGGAAGCCACCACGGAAATCCGCAAGCGCTTCGTGACTCCCGGCATGTCGCTGGGCGCGCTAAGCCCCGAAGCGCATGAAACGCTGGCGATCGCCATGAACCGCATCGGCGCCAAGGCCGTGTCGGGCGAAGGCGGCGAGGATGCGAACCGCTTCAAGCCCTATGAAAATGGCGACAACGCCAATTCGGTCATCAAGCAGATCGCGTCGGGCCGCTTCGGCGTCCATGCCGAATATCTGGCATCGGCCGAGGAAATCGAGATCAAGGTAGCCCAGGGCGCCAAGCCTGGCGAAGGCGGCCAGTTGCCCGGTTTCAAGGTGACCGAATTCATCGCCAGGCTGCGCCATTCGACGCCCGGCGTGACGCTCATCTCGCCGCCGCCACATCATGATATCTATTCGATCGAGGATCTGGCGCAGCTCATCTACGACTGCAAAATGATCAACCCGCGCGCCCGCGTGTGCGTGAAGCTGGTCAGCCAGGCCGGCATCGGCACGGTGGCGGCGGGCGTGGCAAAAGCCCATGCCGACGTCATCCTGATCGCGGGCCATGTCGGTGGCACCGGTGCATCGCCCCAGACCAGCATCAAATATGCCGGTACGCCTTGGGAAATGGGCCTGTCCGAAGCCAATCAGGTGCTGACCCTCAACGGCCTGCGCCACCGCGTGAAGCTGCGGACGGACGGCGGCCTCAAGACCGGGCGCGACATCGTCATCGCCGCGATCCTGGGCGCGGAAGAGTTTGGCATCGGCACCCTGTCGCTGGTCGCCATGGGCTGCATCATGGTGCGTCAATGCCATAGCAACACATGCCCGGTGGGCGTGTGCGTGCAGGATGAAAAGCTGCGCCAGAAATTCACCGGAACGCCCGAAAAGGTCATCAACCTGATGACCTTCATTGCCGAGGAAGTGCGCGAAGTGCTGGCCCGGCTCGGCTTCCGCAGCCTGGACGAGGTGATCGGGCGGACCGAGCTGCTCAAGCAGGTCAATCGTGGCGCCGAGCATCTGGATGATCTCGACCTCAACCCGATCCTGGCCAAGGTGGATGCGCCCGACGACCAGCGCCGTTTCAGCCTGAACGAATGGCGCAACGAGGTGCCCGACAGCCTGGACGCGCAGATGATGCGCGACGCCAAGGCTGTGTTCGAGCGTGGCGAGAAGATGCAACTGACCTATACGGTGCGCAACACGCATCGCGCGGTCGGCACCCGCCTCTCCTCCGCCGTGACCGACCGGTTCGGCATGTCGACGCTGGCCGACGGGCATCTGACCGTGCGCCTGCGCGGGTCCGCCGGGCAGTCGCTGGGCGCGTTCCTGTGCAAGGGCATCACCCTTGAAGTGTTCGGCGACGCCAACGACTATGTCGGCAAGGGGCTGTCGGGCGGCATCATCAAGGTGCGCACGACTGTGTCCTCGCCGCTGTCGTCGAAGGATAATACCATACTCGGCAACACCGTCCTCTACGGCGCGACCAGCGGCAAGCTGTTCGCGGCGGGCCAAGCCGGCGAGCGCTTCGCCGTCCGCAACTCCGGCGCGCAGGTGGTGGTCGAGGGCTGCGGCGCGAACGGCTGCGAATATATGACCGGCGGCACGGCGGTCATCCTTGGCAAGACCGGCGCCAATTTCGGCGCGGGCATGACCGGTGGCATGGCCTTCATTCTGGACGAGGATGGCAGCTTCCCCGCGCAGGCGAACCCCGAAGGCATCGTCTGGCAACGACTGGACAGTGCCTATTGGGAAACGCAGGTCAAGGCGCTGATCGCCGAACATGCGGTGGCGACGGACAGCAAATGGTCCAACACTATCCTGGACGATTGGGATCGCTGGCGCCGTTATATCTGGCAGGTCTGCCCGAAGGAGATGCTTGGCCGCCTTTCCCATCCGCTGAGCGACGCACCGGCGGAAACGGTCGCGGCCGAATAATCAGGGCTGCCTGATCATTGGGGCAGGATGCTCTGCGCCGCCGCTGGTACCACAACCGGTGGCGGCGCAGCGGCCTCCTGCCTTTCGCGTGTCAGCGCTACGTCCGGTGGTGGCGTATCGCCCGACGCGAATCGCGCGACCTGTGGCGGTAACGCTTGAACCGGGGCAGGCGGCTCGAAGGCGACCTCCGCCACATGATCTTCCGTTAGCGGGTCATAACCGGCGTCGGTCAGGCCAGCCGCATCGACCCCCGCCATATCCGCCTTCCAGCGGCGTTCGGCCAGCGTCGGCCCACATCCGGTACAATGAATGACGCCCGGCCCTTTCTGGTTCGTCAAGCCCGCCTCTTGCACGCCATCATCGTCGATTGCGGTATCGATCATCGCGCTTTCCGTCCGCGCGGGCGCCTGCGGGCTGGTGACATAGCTGCCAAGCCCAAGGCCCAGAACCGCCGCCGTGCCAAGCGTCACGCCGGTTCCCATCCAGAAATGCGCCAAAGGCATGTAGCTTCTCCCCTGCCGGCGGCCTCGCTGCACCGGGCCGGCCTCACCTTCTCCAATCAATCATAACGCAGACGCAGATCACTTGTTGCATGACCCAAATGGCTTTGCTAAGGGCCGCCTCCTACCAAGTCACCGGCCCCGCCGGTTTCCTGTTTGATGTGCGGTCATGGCGGAATTGGTAGACGCGCAACGTTGAGGTCGTTGTGGCCGAAAGGCCGTGGAAGTTCGAGTCTTCTTGACCGCACCATCACCCCGCCGGGCCAGTGGCCCGGCAGAAACACCCCCCTCGATACGATTGGCTGTTGCATTGCAACAAGCGGTGGCGTTTGATCGCGCCATGCTCAAGGCCGCCCTGCACCACCTCACCGCCTATCGTTACAACCGCCCGATCCGGCTTGGTCCGCAGGTGGTCCGATTGCGCCCCGCGCCGCATAGCCGCACGAAGGTGCCGAACTATGCGCTGAAGATCGAACCGGCGAACCATTTCCTGAACTGGCAACAGGACCCGCACGGCAACTGGCTGGCGCGGATCGTGTTTCCCGACCCGGTCGATCATTTCTCGATCGAGGTCGACCTGCTCGCCGATCTCGACATCATCAATCCGTTCGATTTTTTTGTTGAGCCTTATGCGGAGAATTATCCCTTCGCCTATGACGATCAGCTCAAGACCGACCTTGCCGCCTATTTCGATATCGAGCCGCAGGGACCGAAGTTCGAGGCAATGGTCGCCCAATATGATGGCTATCGAAGCCGGACGGTCGATTTCCTGGTGGAGGTGAACCGCCGCCTGCAACAACAGGTCGGCTATGTCATCCGCATGGAGGCTGGCGTGCAGACGCCGGAAGAGACGCTGGACGTCGGCACCGGCTCCTGCCGCGATTCGGCCTGGCTGCTGGTACAATTGCTGCGGCGGCTGGGTTTCGCCGCGCGCTTCGTGTCGGGCTATTCGATCCAGTTGGTCGCCGATGTCGAACCGATCGAAGGGCCAAAGGGCGTGACCCAGGACGTGGTCGACCTGCACGCCTGGGCGGAGGCCTATGTGCCCGGCGCCGGATGGGTCGCACTCGACGCCACCAGCGGCATGTTCGCGGGGGAAGGGCATATTCCGCTCTGCGCCACGCCCCACTACAAGTCCGCCGCGCCGATCAGCGGCATGGCCGAACCGGCCGAAGTCGATTTCGACTTTGCGATGAGCGTCAGCCGCATTGCCGAAGCGGTGCGGATCACCAAGCCCTTCACCGACGCCCGCTGGGACGCGGTGATGGCATTGGGTGCGCAGGTGGATGCTGACCTGGCCGCGCAGGATGTGCGCCTGACCACCGGCGGCGAACCGACCTTCGTGGCCGAGGATGGCGGCGACGCGGGCGAATGGAATGGCGATGCGGTCGGCCCGACCAAGGCCGCCTATGCCGATCGGCTGATCCGCAAGCTGCGCGCGGAATTTGCGCCCGGCGGCCTGCTGCATCATGGGCAGGGCAAATGGTATCCGGGGGAAAGCCTGCCACGCTGGGCCTATGCCGTCTATTGGCGCAAGGATGGCGTGCCGCTGTGGCGCGACGAAAGCCTGATCGCGCCGGATGATGCGCCCGATGGCGCAGCGACGGTGACGGCAGCGGATGCCCACGCCTTTTTGGCCCATATGGCCGGCAATATGGGCTTTTCGGCGGAATATACCCATGCCGTCTATGAAGACCCGGCTGTCTGGGCGGTGAAGGAAGCCGACCTGCCGCTCAACGCCAGCCCCGACGATCCCAAGATCAGCGATCCCGAAGCCCGCGCCCGCATGGTCAAGACGTTCGAGCGCGGGCTCGACAAGCCGGTCGGCTATGTCCTGCCGGTGCAGCGCTGGCAGACACAGGCCAGCACACCGCGCTGGCAGAGCGAAATCTGGCAGTTGCGGCGCGGCAAGCTGTTCGCGGTGCCCGGCGATTCGGCGCTGGGCTATCGCCTGCCGCTCGGATCGCTGCCCTATGTGCCGCCGTCCGACTTCCCCTATATCCATCCCCGCGACACCAGCGAACCGCGTGAACCACTGGCGGATTTCCGGGCACAGGTAACACAACAGGCGAATGTCGAGGAAGTACGCGCCCAGCAATCGCAGCGCGTAGCCGGCCCGGATGGCGGCGTCGCCGCGCAGGAGCGGGTCGAACAGGTCTTCATCGAGGGCGCCGTCCGCACCGCCGTAACGGTCGAGCCGCGCGGCCATTATCTGTCCGTTTTCCTGCCGCCGGTGCAGGCGCTGGAAGATTATCTGGAACTGATCGCCGAAGTCGAGGCCGCCGCCGAAGCGCTGCGCATCCCCGTGCGAATCGAAGGCTATGCCCCGCCGCCAGACCCGCGCATCGACGTGTTGAAGGCCACACCAGATCCCGGCGTGATCGAGGTAAATGTTCAGCCGGCATCCAGTTGGGACGAGACGGTCGCGATCACCGAACGCCTCTATGCGCTGGCCCGCGAGTGCGAGCTGACCGCCGACAAGTTCATGGTCGATGGCCGGTCGGTCGGTACCGGCGGCGGCAATCATATCGTGCTGGGCGGGGCGACGCTGAACGACTCCCCCTTCATCCGTCGGCCGGATCTGCTGAAAAGCTTCGTCCTCTACTGGCAGCGCCACCCTGCCCTCTCCTATCTCTTCTCTGGCCTGTGCATCGGCCCGACGAGCCAGGCGCCACGCATCGACGAGGCGCGGCATGACGGGCTGTACGAGTTGGAGATCGCGCTGGCGCAGGTGCCGAACCCGTTTGCGGGCGATGGTGCCGCGCCGCCGCCATGGCTGGTCGATCGCCTGTTCCGCAACCTGCTGGTCGATGTCACCGGCAACACCCACCGCACCGAAATCTGCATCGACAAGATGTTCTCGCCCGACGGTCCGACCGGGCGGCTCGGCCTGCTGGAGTTTCGAGGTTTCGAAATGCCGCCCGAAGCGCGCATGAGCCTGGCCCAGCAATTGCTCATCCGCGCGCTGGCCGCCTGGTTTTGGCGTCAGCCGCAGCAGGGCAATCTGGTGCGCTGGGGCACGACGCTGCACGACCGTTTCATGCTGCCCCATTTCGTCTGGGCCGATTTCCTGGAGGTGCTGGGCGACCTCAAGAGTGCCGGTTATGATTTCGACCCCAACTGGTTCGAAGCGCAACGCCAGTTCCGTTTTCCGATTCATGGCGCGATCGACGCGGGCGGCGTGGGCCTCGAAATCACACATGCGCTCGAACCCTGGAACGTGCTGGGCGAAACCGGGGCGATCGGCGGCACGGTGCGCTATGTCGATTCATCGACCGAGCGCTTGCAGGTGCGCGCGACCGGCCTCGTCGCCGGGCGGCATATCATCGCCTGCAACGGCCGGCAGGTGCCGATGACCGCGACGTCGGTGCCAGGCGAAGGCGTGGGCGGCGTGCGCTACAAGGCATGGACCCCGGCGAACTGCCTGCATCCCAATCTGCCGGCCAACGCTCCGCTGACCTTCGATGTGCTCGACAGTTGGAGCGGACGGTCGCTGGGCGGCTGCGTCTATCATGTCGCGCATCCGGGCGGGCGCAATTACGATACGCTGCCGGTAAACGGCTATGAGGCGGAGGCGCGGCGCAAGGCGCGGTTCCAGGATTATGGCCATACGCCGGGTCAGGTCGACATGCCCGCCGCCGAACCGGCCGCCGAATTTCCGATGACGCTCGACCTGCGTTTCCGGCATCGCGGGCTTTAGGATGATTTCGCCCTTTCACCCTCACCCTTATCGGTGCATGCGCACCTCTTTCCCTCTCCCGCCGGCAGAAGGAAGGGGCCTGCGCCGCATAGCGGCGTGGGAAGGGTGAGGGCGATACCGTGGACGTCGACGTTCAATTAAGCTGGGCCGATAGCTATCTGGCGCGGGCCCCGGCGGGCGATCTGTTCGCCGGCGCCGCGCCGGCCATGGCGGCCCGCTGGCGCGCGATGCTGGAACGCCTGTCCATCCAGGCGCAGGGCGATCCCGCCATATTGGCCGATCATGTCGCGCGGCAGGCCATCGACCTCGGCATGGCGTTCCGCCACACCGGAGACGAGGAGGAGCGGTCCTGGCCGCTCGGTCCGGTCCCGCTGCTGGTCGATGCGGCGGAATGGGCCCATATCGAGCGTGGGCTGATCCAGCGCGCCGACCTGCTGGAACGGGTCGTCAGCGACGTCTATTCCACGCAAGCCCTGGTCCGTGACGGCAAGCTGCCCGCCAGCATCATCACCGGCAGCCCCCATTATTGGCGGGTGATGACCGGCACGCCACCGCCGCGCGGCCATCATCTCCATTTCTACGCCGCCGATATCGGCCGCGGCCCGACCGGCGAATGGCGGGTGCTGGCCGATCGGGTGCGGACCCCCGTGGGCGTGGGCTATGCGCTGGAAAACCGGCTGGCGCTGTCGCGCGCGACCGGGGACATGCTCGGCGCCATGAACACGCGGCGGCTCGCGCCCTTTTTCGACGAGTTGCGCCGGGGCCTCGCCGCCGACTGCACCCGCGCCGATCCGCGTATCGGCCTGCTGACGCCGGGCCGCTTCAACCAGAGCTATGCCGAACAGGCGCATCTCGCCCGCTATCTCGGCCTGTTGCTGGTGGAGGGGGACGACCTGATCGTGTCGGATGGTCGCCTGTTCGTGCGCACCATTCAGGGTTTGAAGCGCATCGACGGCCTGTGGCGCTGGATGGACAGCCGCTTTCTCGATCCGCTGGCCTTCGACGGGCAATCGCGCATCGGCGTGCCCGACCTGTATGACGCCTGCGCGCGTGGCGGCCTGATGGTCAGCAACTGGCCGGGCGCGGGCGTGATCGAATCGCGCGCCTTCGCCGCCTTCCTGCCGCAACTGGCGCAGGCGATGCTGGGCACCGACCTGATCCTGCCCAATATCGCAACCTGGTGGTGCGGCCAGCCGCGCGAGTGCGATCATGTGCAGGCGCAGATCGACAATCTCGTTGTCGGTTCCGCCTTCGACCAGCCGGTCGCCGGCCTGCCCCACACCCATTTCACCCCCGGATCGTCGCTCGACCGGGATCAGCGCGCCGCCCTGTTCGACGCGATGGCCCGCCGGCCGATGGACTATGTCGGGCAGGAAGTGGTGAAGCTGTCCACCACGCCCGCGATCATCGACGGGCAACTCACCCCCCTGCCCTTCACCCTGCGCATCTTCGTAGCGCGCGATGCGACCGGGCGCTGGCGCGTGATGCCCGGCGGCTTTACCCGGCTGGCGGGCCATGGCGACATTCGCGCCGCACTGATGGGCCGGGGCGACATGTCCGCCGACCTGTGCGTGGTCGACAGCAGCCCGGTGCCACCGG
This sequence comes from Sphingobium sp. Leaf26, assembly GCF_001421665.1. GTDB lineage: Bacteria > Pseudomonadota > Alphaproteobacteria > Sphingomonadales > Sphingomonadaceae > Sphingobium. The sequence continues at coordinate 109,581 of NZ_LMKV01000030.1, read as the reverse complement.
ACAGCCTGCTCGGCGGCGGCACCCCCGCCATCCGCCGGGTCGGCGGAATGCTGCCGGCCAAGGCGGCGGACAATCTCTACTGGCTCGGCCGCTATATCGAACGGGCCGAAATGACGCTGCGCCTGATCCGGGCCATCGTCGGCGGGTCGATCGAGGCCGATCTTGGTCCTTCGCTCGCCTCCCCCACCATGGCGCGGCTGGTCGATCAACTGGTGCTTTGGGGCGCCGTGCCTGGCCGGGCTGGCACTGTCGGCGCGCTCTGCGCCACGGCGCTGGGCGATGCGCGCCAGTCGGGCAGCGTGCGCGCGCTGATGGCGACGGTCGCCAATATCGGCGAAGGGCTGCGCGATCGCCAGTCGAGCGACGTCTGGCGGCTGGTGCGGCTGCCGCTGCCCGGCTTCGACCCCGCCGTCACGGAAACATTGCTCGATGCCTCCGCCCGCCTGATCGAGCGCATGTCCGCGCTGTCGGGCCTTGCAGCGGAGAATATGGGCCGGACCGAGGGCTGGCGTTTCCATGACATGGGCCGGCGCATGGAGCGGGCGGTCAATGGCTGTCGCCTCATCGCCCTGTTCGGCGGGGACGATGCCTCGGCCGACGACCTGATGGTGCTGCTGGACCTGATGGACAGCCAGATCAGCTATCGCACCCGTTACCTGACCGGCCCGGCATTGCCGCCGGTGCGCGACCTGGTCGCGCTGGAACCGCATAATCCCCGCGCCATCGCGTGGCAGGCGCTGCGGCTGGCCGATCATGTCGCTGCGCTCCCGACCCTGCGCGCCGACGGCATGCCGGAAGAGCCGCGACGTCTGGCCGAAGCGCTGGCCGCCCGGCTGGCTTCGCTGACGGGCGACAGGCTGACCATGACCGACATCGCCGATGTGGAAAACCGCCTGCTGCGCCTGTCCGACGCGATCGGCCAGCGTTACTTCCTGCAACTGCACAAGACGCAGGATGCGGACATGCTGTCATGATCTACCATGTCCGTCACCGCACCATCTTGCGCTATGCCAGCCCGATGCGGCTGGCCCGCTTCAACCTGCGGCTGCGGCCCGCGCCCTGGATGGGCCAATGGACGTCCGACTATGCGCTCCACGTCGATCCCATGCCCTCCGTCATCGAATCGCGCCCCGCCGCCTGGCCGGTGCAGGTCGCCCGGCTGGTGATCGAAAGCCCGATCCGCCAGTTGACGATCGAAAGCCGTTTTCGCGCCGGCGTTCAGCACGGTGCGCCGATCCTGCCCGATGCCGGCGATCCGACCGTCGCCACGGTCGCGCGGGCGGCGATCCTGGATCGCGACATGGGGCCGTCCGCCCCGGCCCATTATCTGTTCGCTTCCCCCCGCGCGCCGCTGCTGGCGCCGATCGGCGACTGGGTGGGCGACACGCTGGCGCCGGACCGGCCGATCGTCGCCGCCGCACGCGATCTGGCGCTGCGGATCAAGGCGGAGTTCGCCTATCAGCCAGGTGCCACCACCGCCGCCACGCCGGTCGCCGACGCCTTCGCCGCGCGCCATGGCGTGTGTCAGGACTTCGCGCATGTCATGGTGGTGGCGCTGCGCCTCGCCGGCCTGCCCGCCGCCTATGTCAGCGGCTATCTGCGCACCCTGCCGCCACCGGGCATGCCGCGCCTCGTCGGCGCGGACGCCATGCACGCCTGGGTGATGCTGTGGTGTGGGCCGACGCGGGGCTGGATCGGGTTCGATCCGACCAATGGCGTCATCACCGGCGATGATCATCTGTTCGTCGCCATGGGCCGCGACTATGCCGACGTCGCCCCGATGGACGGATTGTTCGTCGGCGGCGCGGGCCAGAGCCTGTCGGTGATGGTCGATGTGGAGCCGGAAGAGGAAAAGGCGATCGCATGACCGCCATTATCCTCGTCCTCGCCGGCCTCTATTGCCTGGCGCGCGGTGTGATGGACCTGCGTGCGAAACGCTGGGTCTGGGGCGCGCTCGGCCTCGTCAGCGGCATCGCGATCATGGCCGCGCCGGTCCCGACGCCGGTCGAAACACCCCTGCCCGCCGGGCCATCGCGCTGATCAGACCCGTTCGAACATCAGCTTCATACCCTTGCGCGGGCGCACGGTCAGCCGGCTGATCGGTTCGGCCTTGAACCCCTTGGCCACCGTCAGCCGATAGCGGCGCAGCGTCGTGGCGATCACCGTCATCACCTCCTGCTGGGCAAAGCCCGCGCCGACACAGACGCGCGGTCCCCGGCTGAAGGGGAACCAGGCCTGTTTCGCCATCTCCGCATTGGCGGGATCGGCGAAGCGATCGGGATCGAAGGCATGCGGGCAGGCCCAGTTGTCCTTGTTGCGCTGGGTCAGCCAGGGGGCGACCACCAGCATCGCGCCCGGCTCCAGTTGCTTGTCGCGCATCTGCATCGGACAGGGGACCTCGCGCGGGAAGAAGGCGAGCGGCGGATAGAGGCGCAGCGTTTCCTTGAAGACATTGCGCACCACGGGCATGTCCTTGAGCATCGCGGCGGTGAAGGGATCTTCGCCCGCGATCTGCGCCACCTCGATACGGGCACGATCCTGGATATGGGCACATTCGGCGAGCAGGTACAGCGCCCAGGTCATGGTGCTGGCGGACGTCTCATGCCCCGCCAGAAAGATGGTCGCGACCTGATCCATCAGTTCCTTGAGCGTGAAATGCGCGCCCGTCTCAGGATGCTTCGCCTCCACCAGCGATTGCAGAATATCCCTATGCTGCGCCGGCTCGCCCGCATGGAAAGCGTCGAAACGCGCCGTCACGATCGGGCGAAAGACGTCGCGGATCGCCGTCGCCGGACGCTCCGACCATGTCCCGAACCAGCGGCTGGGCAGGCCGTAGAGGTCGAGCATGGAGGCGCTGTGCGAATAGCGCTGAAAACGGCCGAACGCCTTGTGGATGATCGCCGACCGCTTGAGGTCCAGCGTTTGGGAAAAGAGCGTGCGGAAGATGATGTCGGCCGCCACATGGGTCATCATAGGATCGATGTCGAACGGCTTGTCCGTCCCCGCCGCCTCGATCCGTGCGAGGAAAGCGTCCGCCGCCGCGGCCATCAGCGGCATCGACTTGGTCAGCGCGGTATGGGCGAAGGCGGGATTGACCATCGCCCGCTGATTTTCCCAATCCTCGCCATTGGCGGAAAAGACGCTGTTGCCGATCAGCGGCCACAGCCCCTTCACCAGTTCATGATGTTTGGGAAATTCCGTCCCGCCCTTCAGGATGCGATCGACCAGCACCAGTTCATTGGCGATATACATGGTCTGGCCGCGCCCGCGCACCTCCCCCATCTTCATCGTATAGCTTTTTTCGAACAGCACATGGATCCAGCTATGCCAGCCGATGAAGAAGCGCCGCATCATCGTGCGCTTGTTGCGCGTGGGCTGCGGGAATGGCGGGGTGAAGAGCGGATCGGTCATGGGATCGTCCTGAAGGCGGCGATGGATTCGTCGAGGCGGCGGCGACCCGCTGTCAGACTGATGAAATCGACAGGCGACAGGCGATCCCCGACGCGCAGATAATCGAAATGCGCCTCATATTTGTTGGACCAGCCGCCATGATAATTTTCCGGCTCATAGAAGAGGTGGAAGCGCGGCGATAGCATGTCGACCCGCGCCGCATGTCGATCGGCGACAAGAAGCAGCGGATTCACGTTGAAATAGGCCGCGCCATCCGGCGGGAAGGACAGGTCGACATAGCGGAAAGGCTTGTCGGCCAGCGCGCTGAGGTCCGCATGATACCAGCGGGCATCGGTGCGCAGCGCCACCACCGGCACCACCTGGCCCAGCCCGACCATGGCGAAATGGGCCGGCACCCCATCGCCGCGCCGGTCGAACAGGCGGCGCATCACCGACATGCCCAGGATCGTGCCGGCGCTGTGCGTGACGAACAGGATTTCGTCCCACGGTCCGTCCAGTTCGTCCGCGATACGCTGGGCAAAGGCATCGAGCCGCTCGTCCAGCGCCGCGCCCGGACCGCCGGCCGCCAGCCTATGATGATAATGAATGAAGCGCAGCAACCAGGGCACGACCAGCTTGTTCAGCCACCGGCCCGACAGCAGCGCACTCACGCCCACGCCCACCAGCGCCGCCGCCCAGAAAGGCAGCACGGTCCACAGCAACAGCGCCGGGATCAGCGCGAACAGGAGCGGGATCATCACCGCCAGAAAGGGCGGGTAGCAGATGGTCAGCACCGGGCCGGGCCGCAGGGCCTTCATCCGCTTGAACTGCATGAAGCGGCCATGGCCGACATAGGTGGCGATGGAGCGCCAGGCGAGTTTGAGCGGATTGCGAATCCACACTTTCCCGACCAGATCCTCCCAGCGCAGATATTCATAGTCGGTCTGGGTGCCGGCCGCGTCATTGTCCACGGTCCAGGCCGCCGACACGGTCGATCCGGCCGCGCCTGCACGCCGCGCGCTTACCGCCAGACTATCGCCGGTCAGGGCCGCATGGCGCGCCGCCTGATCGCGATAGAGCTGGTGATAGAAACGCACCCCGCGCGGGTCGAACCCACCCAGATAAAAGACTTTACGCTTGAACTTTTCCACCGCCCCCGCCCTAATCGGATCCATGAGTATATCCGAGCGCGATTATTGCTATTTCATCGACCACCGCAAATACAACCGCAATGTCGGTTGCCGCAAACATGATAATATGTACGGCATCAATGGCGGCGGCGGCGAACGGGACCGGTGGCGGGCCGACATGACCTTCTATCGCCATATGAAGGCCAATGGCGATCCGATGGCGCTGCCCGCACTGCTGGCGTGCCTGACCTTCGGCTGGTTCTGCTGGAACTATCATCCAGGCAAGGGGCTGTGGCGCGGTCAATTGTTGCGCCGCTTCGCCAAAACGCCCAAATGAGCGGCATGACCCAGCCCAAGCATGTGAACGTCGGCCCGATCACCTTCGGTAACGACCTGCCCTTCGTCCTGATTTCCGGCCCCTGCCAGATCGAAAGCCGCGACCATGCGCTGTTCATGGCCGACGCGCTGGCGAAGGCGGCGGGCAAGGCGGGCGTGCCCTTCATCTTCAAGAGCAGCTTCGACAAGGCGAACCGGACATCGGTATCGGGTCGGCGCGGCGTCGGCATCGACGCGGGCCTGGCGATCCTGGCCGAGGTGAAGGCGACGCTGGGCTGTCCGGTGCTGACCGACATTCACGGGGCCGAGCAGGTGGAGGCCGCGGCACAGGCGGTCGACATTCTCCAGATTCCGGCCTTTCTCTGCCGCCAGACCGACCTGCTGATCGCGGCCGGCCGGACAGGCGCGGTCATCAACGTCAAGAAGGGCCAGTTCCTCGCCCCTTGGGACATGGCGGCGGTGGCGCAGAAGGTCGCTTCCACCGGCAATGAGCGCATATTGCTGACCGAGCGCGGGGCAAGCTTTGGCTATAACACGCTGGTCAGCGACATGCGTGCACTGCCGACCATGGCGCAGACCGGCTATCCCGTCGTGTTCGACGCCACCCATTCGGTGCAGCAGCCCGGCGGGCTTGGCTCTGCATCCGGCGGCCAGCGCGAATTTGCGCCCCTGCTCGCCCGCAGCGCGGTGGCGGCCGGGGTCGCGGCGATCTTTGCCGAGGCCCATGAAGACCCGGACAATGCCCCGTCCGACGGCCCGGTCATGCTGCCGCTCGATTGGGTCGGGCCGATGCTGGAGAAGCTGGTTGCGATCGATGGCGTGGTGAAGGGCTGAAAAGGCCCGCCCTGTTCCGGTTCTCCGGCGCAGGCCGGGGAGCGATCGCTCCTTAACTTCGCACTTTTCCCGCAGATCGTGAAATTTCGTTGCGCGGGCCTGATCCTATCAGAAAGTCAGGCCCGCGAACGATCAGCCGGACCATCGCATGATCCGGCCATGTAGGACAGAATTGTCAGGGCCGCGTCTGGCCCCGCCCGCGCACGATCCACTTGTAGGTGGTCAGCCCTTCCAGCGCCACTGGCCCGCGCGCATGCAGGCGACCGGTCGAAATGCCGATTTCCGCGCCAAGCCCGAACTCGCCGCCATCGGCGAACTGGGTGGAGGCGTTCCACATCACGATCGCGCTGTCCACGGCGTTGAGGAAATGCTCCGCCGTCGCCGCATCTTCGGTGATGATCGCGTCGGTATGGTGGCTGGCATGGGCAGCGATATGGGCGATCGCGTCCTCCACGCCATCGACCTGCCGGACCGAAACGATCGCGTCGAGATATTCGGTGTCCCAATCCTCGTCGCTCGCCGCCGTGACGCGCGCGTCCATCGCCTGCACCGCTGCGTCCCCGCGCACTGCGCATTTGGTGTCGAGCAGCGCGCGCACCAGCGCGGGCGCATGGCCATAGGCCCGGTCGATCAGCACCGTCTCGGTCGATCCGCACACGCCGGTACGGCGCATCTTGGCGTTGACGACCAGCGCCTGCGCCATGGCAGGGTCCGCCGCGCCATCGACATAACTGTGGTTGATGCCGTCCAGATGGGCGAGCACGGGCACCCGCGCTTCCTCCTGCACCCGCGCGACCAGGCTCTTGCCGCCGCGCGGCACGATCAGGTCGACAAATTCCGACGCTTTGAGCAGCGCACCGACCGCCGCGCGATCGGTAGTGGGCACCAGTTGCACCACTTCGGCGGGCAACCCGGCGGCCACGATGCCCTCCACGATCGCGGCATGGATGGCGCGATTGCTTTCCTTCGCCTCGCTGCCGCCGCGCAGGATCACCGCATTGCCCGCGCGCAGGCACAAGGCTGCCGCATCGGCCGTCACATTCGGCCGGCTTTCATAGATGATGCCGATCACGCCCAACGGCACGCGCACCCGGCTCAGTTCCAGCCCGTTGGGCCGCACCGACCTGTCGATCACGCTGCCCAGCGGATTGGCGAGCGCCGCGACCTGATCCACGCCGTCGGCGGTCGCGGAGACGCGATCCTCGTTCAGCTTCAGCCGGTCGAGCATGGCTGGCGACAGGCCATTGGCCACCGCATTGTCCATGTCGCGCGCATTGGCGGCGATGATTGCTGGCGCCTGATCCCGCAGCGCCTGCGCGGCGCGGCGCAGGGCGTCGGCCTTCTGCGCGTCACTCGCCTGTGCGATCGTCGCTGCGGCGCGACGCGCGCGCGCGCCCATCGTCGCGATGAGCATTTCGGGGGTCTGGGTCAGATCGTTCATCATCACTCTCGGCCGTATTTCGCCGCGCCTTAGCATGAAAGCGCGCCAACGCGAAGGCAGGCGGAACGGGAGAGCGTAACCGAAAAAGAGAGGAGTACCGACGGCCGGATCATGGGTCGCAATATGACCCGGCCGTCAGCGGGCAGGGAAGCCTGCTTATCCTTGCGTCTAGCGATTCGGCATCGCCGCCACATACCCCCATGGGGGTAAGGCGGCAGAAAATTCCGCTTTCGTTCAGTGACTGATAAGCCCGACGATCCGCACCAACTGCGATTCCCGGTTGCAACCGGTCTTCTCGTAGATGCTGCGCAACTGCACCTTGAGCGTCTCCACCGATACATTGCGGGCGGCCGCGATCTGCTGGCGCGATTGCCCCGCCGCCAGACGGATGGCGATGTCCGCCTCCGCCGGGGTCAGGCGAAAGGTGCGGGTCAGCAGTTGGACGTGCCGCTCGGTCGGCTCCCCCACGCGTGCGATCACGATCGCGCGCGGGGCGAAGGGCAGCGCCCAGGGCCGCACCGGCAGCGGATGGAATTCCAGCATGATCGCCACGCCCCCGGCATCATCCGCCAGCGCGACAGGATCGGCGGTCCGGCCGGGCGGCACGATGGCGCTGCGCATCGCCCGCAGGATCGCGCGCGTCTCGTCCGCGCGCTCGCTCGCCAGCCAGCCATCGCTGACATGGATGCGGCTGTTGGACAGCAGCGCCTCGGCGCGCGGAGTCATGCCGCCCACCCTGCCGGTCGCATCGAGCAGCCAGCAGGCCCGATCCATGGATTCGAACGTGCCGGACAGGAGCGCAAAGCCCTGCGCCTCGATCGCCTGCTGCAACAGCACGGCGGACCGGGCATGACCGGCAATCCGGGCGAAGACATCGCGCTGCTCCAGACTGGTCCGGCCATCCTTGCCATTGCGCAGCAGCGCCAGCCCTACCATCTGGTCCGGCGTGCCCATCAGCCGGGTCTGGCAACCGTCGAAAATGTCGAAATCCGAACAGAGGTCGAGATAGTCATCCGATCGCAGCGTCGGGCGGGCCATGTCATAATGCGCTTCATGCACCACGGCTGGCCGATCCGGCAGCCGGTCGGCGGCAATGCGGAAATTGAGGTCCGGCTTGGCCTGGTCGACCGCCGCGCCCTTCGCCACGATGTCCGCGTCGATATCGCTGATCCAGTTGAAGCCCCATGCGCCCGGCCCGAAACCGATCATCTGGCCATGCGCCGAGCCGGTAGCCCACGCCATCGCCTGAATGGCGGCGCCCCATTTTTCCGGTTCCAGCGCAGCGGACAGAAACATGTCCGCCCAAGCCTCATCATCCTTGGCGCGAGTCGCCATAGAAATCCCCCATACCCCGGCACCGGCCTGGGCCAAAGCATAGGTCGAGTCAAATGAGTCGGGGGTAGCAAGCGCCCGAAAACGGGACGTTGTTGATCTGGATCAGCCTCCGGGTCGGTCCCCTGTTCTGCCGCCGGTTCAGGCCGCCTGCGCCAGTTCCTCTTCCCGCACCGCGCGGATCATGCGGCAGGGGGGAATATTGCGCCATTCCAGCGCATCGCTGACGTCGCCGAAGATCGGGTTCAGGAAACGCAGCACATAACGCGAATATTGATAGATGAGGAAGGCGCCGCCCGGCCGCAACGCGCGCCGTGTTTCGGCACAGATGGCCTCGCCCACACCATCGGGCAGGGTCGAGAAGGGAATGCCGGACAACACATAATCCGCCTGATAATGGCCCGCTTCCGTGATGAAGCGGCGCACATCGGCGGCGGAGCCGTGGACGACGCGCAGGCGCGGATCGTCAATCTCCGCCTCCAGATAGGCGACGAAATCCAGATTGAGGTCGATGGCGAGCAGCATCGCATCGGCCGGCAGCCGGTCCAGAATGGGACGGGTGAAGGTACCGACGCCCGGACCATATTCCACGAACAGGCGGGTGTTGCGCCAGTCCACCTGATCCAGCATCCGGTCCACCAGCGTCGCGGAGGACGGGATGACCGACCCTATCATGCCGGGATGCTTGATGAACTGGCGAAAGAACATGCCCCACTGGCTGAAAAAGGAACCGGACTTCCCTGCGCCGGCCTTGGCCTTCTTGGTCTTCTTATATGGAGTGGAGGCCATCAACATCCGCCTGTGAGTATCATCCGGAACGCCTTGCAAATCCCGGCCTTGCTGGCAAGCGGCTTTGCAACATGTCTGTCATGAACGCGGGGAGGGCTGATGGGTTCAATCCGCCCTCCCCGCCTGTAGGACCACATCAATCGGCCCGGTCGCGCGATCGCACCATGCCCGGCGCGATGAAGCCGATCGGGTCGACCTGCATCGCCCGCTGCTTCAATTGCGACTGTATCTGCTCATATTCGCGCTCCATTTCGGGCGTGACGGACGCGCGCGTGTCCTCCAGCGCGCTTTCGAAATGGGCCTGCGTCACCTTGTCCACCGATAGCGACTGGCGCAGCGCGAACAGGCCGGCGCGGCGGACGAGGTCTTCAAGGTCCGCACCGGTGAACCGCTCCGTCGCCGCCGCCATGCGGTCCAGATCGACATCGTCGGCCAGCGGCATCTTGGCCGTATGGATGCCCAATATGCGCCGCCGCCCCGCTTCGTCGGGGACGGGCACATAGACTAGCTCATCGAACCGCCCCGGTCGCAACAGCGCCGGGTCGATCAGCGTCGGCCGGTTGGTCGCGCCGATGACCACCACCGATTGCAGTTCCTCCAGCCCGTCCATCTCGGCCAATATGGTGTTCACCACCCGCTCCGTCACCGCCGGTTCGCCCAGCCCACCGCCGCGCGCGGGCACCAGACTGTCCAGTTCGTCGATGAAGATCACGGTCGGGGCCACCTGCCGCGCGCGGGCGAACAGGCGGGCGATCTGCTGCTCGCTCTCGCCATACCATTTCGACAGGAGGTCGCTCGATTTGGTGGCGATGAAATTGGCCTGCGCCTCGCGCGCGACCGCCTTCGCCAGCAAGGTCTTGCCGGTGCCGGGTGGGCCGTAGAGCAGGAAGCCCTTGGCCGGGCGAATACCGATCCGGCGGAAGGCGTCGGGGTCTTTGAGCGGCAGCTCGACCCCTTCCTTCAGGCGCATCTGCGCGTCGTCCAGCCCGCCGATATCCTCCCAACTGACATTGGGCGCCTGCACCATCACTTCGCGCATCGCCGAAGGCTGGACCCGCTTGATCGCCGACAGGAAATCCTCCCGCGTGACGGACAGTTCTTCCAGCACGTCGGGCGGGATCGTGCCGTCTTCCAGGTTGAGGCGCGGCATGAAGCGGCGCACCGTCTCGATCGCCGCCTCGCGGGTCAGCGCCGCCATGTCCGCGCCGACAAAGCCATAGGTCATGCGCGCCAGTTCGGCGAGGTCGACCTTGTCGCCCAGCGGCATGCCGCGCGTATGGATGCCCAATATCTCGCGCCGCCCGCGCTCATCCGGCACGCCCACGATGATTTCGCGGTCGAAGCGCCCCGGTCGCCGCAGCGCCTCATCGATCGCTTCGGGCCGGTTGGTCGCGGCGATGACGACCAGATTGGTGCGCGGCTCCAGACCGTCCATCAGCGTCAACAATTGCGCGACGAGGCGCTTTTCCGTCTCGCCGGTCACATTGCCGCGCTTGGGCGCGATCGAATCGATCTCGTCGATGAACAGGATAGAGGGCGAGGACTTGGCCGCCGCCTCGAATATCTCGCGCAGCTGCTTTTCGGATTCGCCATAGGCGGAGCCCATGATCTCCGGTCCGTTGATCAGGAAGAATTCCGCGTCCGATTCATTGGCGACCGCGCGGGCCAGCCGCGTCTTGCCGGTTCCCGGCGGGCCGTGCAGCAGCACCCCCTTGGGCGGATCGACGCCCAGCCGCGTGAACAGTTCGGGATAGCGCAGCGGCAACTCCACCATCTCGCGCAACTGGTCGATCGCATCGGCCATGCCGCCGACATCGTCATAGGTGACGTCGGCGCGGCGCGATTCGCGCGGTTCCTCATATTCGGCGCGCAGTTCGACTTCGGTCTCTGCGTCGATATGGACGATGCCCTTGGGCACGGTCGACACCACCACCAGCCGGATTTCCTGCAAGGCATAGGCCGGCGCCGCCAGCATCTGCCGCAGTTGCGGCGGCATGTCGTTGGGTGGCACCTGCTGCTGCCCGGCGGTCGCGACGACATCGCCGGCAGTCAGCGGCCGCTGGTAGAAGACCCGCTTCAGCGCATCGGGATTGCCCTGTAGTCGTAGATTATTTTGTGCAGGTGCGAACACCACCCGCTGGGCCGGTCGCGGCTCCGCCTTCATGATCTGGACGAAATCGCCCGACCCCACCCCGGCATTGGCGCGCTGCAACCCGTCGAGGCGCAGCACGTCCAGCCCTTCATCCTCCTTGTACGGACGCACTACGCGCGCCGGCGTGGCGCGCTTGCCGACGATCTCGATCACATCGCCTTCGGCCAGTTGCAATTGCGCCATTACCGCCAGCGGTATCCGCGCCAGACCGCGCCCTGCATCTTCCGGCCGCGCATTGGCGACCTGAATCCGCCGTCCTTCCTGTTCCTGATCGGCCACGCATCGTCCCCGTCTTGGTCTTTCCGTAACGATGTAGGGAACACCGGCGCCTGGGAAAAGGGGCAAGCGATCGGCTCCAACCGTCAAAAAAATCGGAACGCGACCAAAAAAAAGGGCCGGTCGCAAGACCAGCCCTGAAAGTTTTAGGAGAGGATGCCTGAAAGGCACCTCCTATGTGCAGTGCCGCACGATATATTGCAAGTGCGAAAAGAATCGCAGAGTTGCAAAAATTGCATCTTGCCATTTGGTCCAACTTCCTGCTCTGTACGGAGAGGATGCTTGAACCCCGGTTCGCGCGGCGCACGACAAGAATCAATGACGCGGCGCAGCGCACTGGCCTAGATATTGACGAGATATGCGCAGATTGCCGCCCCTTACGGCCCTGGAGGCCTTTGTTCAGGTTGCCCGCCTGGGGTCCGTCAAGGCGGCTGCGGAGGAACTCGCGCTCTCGACTCCGGCGCTCAGCCGCCGCGTTCAGGCTCTGGAGCGCTTCATCGGCCGCCCCCTGTTCGACCGCAAGCATCAGGCGCTGGAGATCAATACCGAGGGGCAGCGGCTGCTGGACGACATCGCGCCGGCGCTGGATTCACTGGCGCAGGCGCTGGAGAATATCCAGAGCGGCGGCAACCAGTTGCGCCTGCGGCTGGCGGTGATGCCACTGTTCGCGACCCAGCGGCTCTTCCCGCATCTGGGCAATCTGCGCAAACAGCATCCGCAGTTGCATATCGACATCGAAACCACGCCCCATGCCGTCGCCCGACTGGGCGAAGGGCTGGACGCGGCGATCGTGTTGATGGCCAAGGATATCGACCCCGCCCTCTATGCCCATGAACTGGACCATGAGCAGGTCTACCTCATCGGCCGGCGCGAATTGCTGGAGGGGCAGCATGCCCTGACCTCGCCGGAGGAACTGGCGCAGCAGACCGTCCTGCTCCACCGCGACATGGCGCAATCCTTCGACGCCTGGAAGGAGGCGGCGGGCCTGCCCGACCTTCAGCCGCTGGCGATCGACAATTATGATTCGGGCCAGTTGATGCTGGAGGCCGCCGCGCAGGGACTGGGTGTCGCGGTGATGCACGCCAGCCATTATGAACAGTCGCACGATCCACGGCTGGTGCGGCTGTTCCCGATCCATGTGGACAGCCCCTATCGCTATTTCTTCGTCTGTCGTCCGCGCGCGCTCCAGAACCGCGCCGTGCGCATCTTCCGCGACTGGCTGGTCAGCGCGGATATCTGACAGGATCGGCGCCGAGCGGATTCCATCCGCCCAGCCGATTATTTCGCTGCCGGTCCCTTAACCCTGTTTCGCGCGGGCCGTTATGATGGCCATGAACGGGGCACAACCATCTTCGCCAAGCCCGCAACATGGGCTGACCGACCGTCTGGCACGCTGGGCCAGAGGGTTTTCCGGCAAATCCGAGGAGGGTGTCGTCGAAGGGGAAGAAGAGCAGCGACCGCGCAGCGGCACCGCCTCGAACCGTGAAATCCATCGTCGCAAACAGCTCTACAGCGACATTGGCGACTTTTTGTTCGCCCACGACCTGGACCTCACACCGACCAATTTCAGCGTCGCGCTGGACTATCTGACCGGCGCGAATATCGGCGTCGAAAAGGCGATCAAAGCCGTGATGATGGAACGCGGCAAGATCACCAACGGCTGGATCGAAACGATCGCGGCGGAACAGCGCACCGACGAAGTCACGCCCGAATCGCTGGCGTCGATGCTGGACAAGGTGGAGGAGAACCTCACCCAGTTCACCGGCCTGATGCATGAATCGCGCAACAGCGCGAAGGATTATGGCGCGGCCTTGCAGGAACAGGCCAGGGATCTGGGCGAAGGCCGCGACAATGAGCCGGTGCTGGCCCGTCTGGTCGGCCTGACCCGCTCCATGGTGGAAAAGACCCGCCAGGTCGAAACCCAGTTGCGCGAGAATCAGAAGCAGACGCAGGCGCTCAAGTCGAGCCTGGAAAATGCCCGCCGCGCCGCCGAACATGATCATCTGACCGGCCTGCCCAACCGCCGCGCCTTTGAAGGCGTGCTGCGGGACGAAATGGAACAGGCGCAAAGCAATGGCGAAACGCTGTCGGTCGCCTTTTGCGACATCGACCATTTCAAGCATGTCAACGACACCCATGGCCATGACACCGGCGACCGGGTGCTGAAATTCGTCGCCGGCCTGCTGGCCAAGGCGTCCAACGACCGCTGTCATGTGGCGCGGCACGGCGGCGAGGAATTCGTCATGCTGTTTCGCGGCAAGACCGCCGCCGAAGCGTGCGAAGCGGTGGACAGCGTGCGCGAGGATCTGGCCAATCGCAGCCTGGTCAACCGCTCCAATGGCGAGCGGATGGACCGGGTCAGCTTTTCCGCCGGCGTCGCCAATGTGCTGGCCTATGACGACCCACGCGGCGCGCTCAAGGCCGCCGACCGCGCGCTTTATCTCGCCAAGGAACATGGCCGCAACCGGGTCTATCTGGCGGCCGAAGTGGATTGAATCCACAGATGCTGTTCCCCGGCGCAGGCCGGGGTCCAGTCGAAGCGGCGGAACTGGACCCCGGCCTGCGCCGGGGAACCGGAATGAGTCAGGCGCGACTCATTATCTCAAGCGGTCCGCGCGTAACCGGAACTGCCTTCAGAAATCCGGCTTCTCATAATGGGCCGGCGGCGTGATGACCTCCATCCGCTCCGACAGCAGCGGGCGGAAGGATGGACGCGACTTGAAGCCCGCATACCAGCGCCTGACCGGCTCATGCCCCTGCCAGTCGATCCCGCCCAGATAATCCGCCACCGACAGATGCGCCGCCGCCGCGATATCGGCCAGGCTCAGCGTCCCGCCCGCCATCCAGCTACGATGGTCGAGCAGATAGTCCATATAATCCATATGGACATTGGCGCGCTTCATCGCCTCGCGCAGGATGCGCGCGTCGGGCGGCGCCCGCTCGATCAGCCGCTTCTTCATCCGTTCGTGCAGCAGCGGGCCGACAACGTCGCCATAGAAATTCTGGTCGAAGAAGGCGGTCAGCCGCCGCACTTCCGCCCGGCCGGCGGCGGTGCCGGAGATCAGCGGGACTTTCTCCACCGTCTCCTCGAAATATTCGCAGATCGCCTGGCTGTCGATCAGCGTCACGCCCTTTTCGGCGTCCGCCATGACCGGCGTGGTGCCGGCCGGGTTCAGATCCAGAAACTCGTCGCGCATCGCCCAGGGCGATTCACGGACCAGATCGTAGCCGATCCCCTTCTCACCCAGGAGAAGCCGGACCTTGCGGGAAAAGGGGCAGAGCGGGAATTGATAAAGCAACCACATAAGCGACCCCTGTTAGGCGCGGGCGCGCTGCGGGGGAAGCGGCAAAATCGCCGCATGATATTCCGTCGATGCCACGCTATTGGCCGAAAGGATGGCGGCAAACGGCGTCGTGCGGCCTTTCGATACTGCGTCCACCGCGATAGAAGGGGCGACGATAATGGTTTCGTGATGGAAAGGATGCCCGATGTCTGACGATTTCTTCCCTGTGCCGGAGGAATGGGCCAAGGGGGCACTGCTGGATCGGGCCGGGCGCGAGGTCGATCATGCGCGCTCGATCGACGACGCCCATGCCTATTGGCTGGAACAGGCGCAGCGGCTGGACTGGATCACGCCGCCGACGAAAAGCAACGAAAGCAGTTTCGCCGAAGCCGATTTCGGCGTGCAATGGTTCGCGGACGGGGTGCTGAACGTCAGTGCCAACTGCATCGACCGTCATCTGGCGCAGCGGGCCGACCAGACCGCGATCCTGTGGGAACCCGATTCGCCGGACGCAGAGCCGCGCCGCTACAGCTACGCCCAACTGCATGAGGAGGTATGCCGCTTCGCCAATGTGCTCAAAGCCGCAGGCGCGAAGAAGGGCGACCGCATCACCGTCTATATGCCGATGATCCCTGAGGCCGCCTTCGCTCTGCTCGCCTGCGCGCGGATCGGTGCGGTGCACAGCGTCGTGTTCGGCGGCTTCTCCCCCGACGCGCTGGCCGGCCGCATCCAGGATTGCGATTCGAATATCGTCATCACCGCCGACGAAGGCCGTCGCGGCGGCAAGGCGGTCCCGCTCAAGGTCAATGTCGACGCCGCGCTGGCCCATTGCCCCAGCGTGAAGAAGGTCGTCGTGGTCAAGGCCACCGGCGGCGCAGTCATAATGCAGGACGGCCGCGACCTGTGGCTGCATGAGGAAGCTGCGAAGGCATCGCCCGACTGCCTGCCCGAACCCATGAACGCCGAAGACCCGCTCTTCATCCTCTACACGTCGGGATCGACCGGCAAGCCCAAGGGCGTGCTGCACACGACCGGCGGCTACCTGCTCTGGGTGGCGCTGACGCACGAACTCTGTTTCGACTATCGGCCCGGCGACATCTACTGGTGCGCCGCCGATATCGGCTGGGTCACGGGCCACAGCTATATCGTCTATGGCCCGCTGGCCAATGGTGCGACCACGCTGATGTATGAAGGCGTGCCTAACTGGCCGACGCCTGCCCGCATCTGGGAAGTGATCGACCGGCATCAGGTGCAGACCCTCTTCACCGCCCCCACGGCGCTGCGCGCGCTGATGAAGGAGGGCGACGGGTTCGTCACGAAGACCAGCCGCGCCTCGCTGCGCCTGCTCGGCACGGTGGGCGAACCGATCAACCCGGAAGCCTGGCGCTGGTATCATGGCGTGGTCGGCGAAGGCCGCTGCCCGATCATCGACACCTGGTGGCAGACCGAGACGGGCGGCGCTATGATCGCGCCCACGCCGGGGGCGACCGACCTCAAACCCGGCTCCGCCACCTTCCCCATGCCCGGCGTGGTGCCGCAGATCGTGGATGGTGAAGGCAAGGTGCTGGACGGCGCGACCGAGGGCAATCTCGTCATCGCACAAAGCTGGCCGGGCCAGATGCGCACCGTCTGGGGCGATCATGACCGCTTCTTCCAGACCTATTTCAGCACCTTCCCCGGCAAATATACCACCGGCGACGGCGCGCGGCGCGACGCGGACGGCTATTACTGGATCACCGGGCGCGTTGACGACGTCATCAACGTGTCGGGCCACCGCATGGGCACGGCGGAGGTCGAAAGCGCGCTGGTGCTGCACGAAAGCGTGGCCGAAGCCGCCGTCGTCGGCTTCCCGCACGATATCAAGGGCCAGGGCATCTACGCCTATGTCACGCTCAACAGCGGCGAGGAAGCGACCGACGACCTGCGCAAGACGCTGGTGAAGTGGGTGCGGACGGAGATCGGCCCGATCGCCACGCCCGACGCGATCCAGTTCGCCCCCGGCCTGCCCAAGACCCGTTCGGGCAAGATCATGCGCCGCATCCTGCGCAAGATCGCGGAGGGCGACGTATCGGCGCAGGCGCTGGGCGACACCAGCACGCTGGCCGACCCGTCGGTGGTGGACAATCTGGTCGCCAATCGTCAGGGTTGACGGGTCGTTCCCGCAGGCGACTTTTAAAGAATGAGGCCATGACCATCGGGTAGGATGGTCCTGGCTTCGGCCGACATCCGAAGAGGAAAAGCCATGGCCCGTTACACGACCGTCGCCCGTGCCCTGCACTGGATCATCGCCGTCCTGATCCTGGGCAATCTGTTCTTCGGTTTCGCGCATGACGCCCTGCCGAAGGACTGGGCGGTGATGCCGGTCCACAAGTCGATCGGCCTGACGGTGCTGGCGCTGACCCTGTTACGGATCGTCTGGCGACTGACCCACCGCGCCCCGCCGCTACCTGCCGCCATGCCGGCATGGGAGAAGGGCGCGGCGCACCTCACCCACCTCGCCTTCTACGCGCTGATGCTGATCCTGCCGCTGTCCGGCTGGATCATGACGTCGGCAGGCACCCGGCCGCTCAACTGGTTCTTCCTGTTCGACGTGCCGAAATTCGCGGTGGGCAAGGAGGACGCCATCGTCGGCCTGTCACGCGGGGCGCATGAACTGCTGCCCTGGCTCTGGGCCGCGCTGATCCTGCTGCATATCGGCGCTGCGTTGCGCCATCATTTCACGCTGAAGGACAATGTGCTGCGGCGGATGTTGTGATGGCTATGGGTGGGAAGCGGACGGTCTGCTTTTGGACCAAAAGCACCGAAAGCCGACGCGGCGCTATGCTGATGCCTCGACCCATCGCCGAAATATGCCTATGGCTGCTGACAAGTCGAGCGGCCCGCAACTCGCGTCGAAGAAGTGGCCTTCCACGCGCGCGACCCACCAACTTCCGCCCTGCTGCCACCCTTCTAAATCATCGCTGATTGTTCCGTGCTCCACACGCTCAAACGCGCGGTCTTGCATCGGCGTGTCGGTCAGGTCGATCTTGATTGTCCATCCGGGATTGTCGAGCGTGTCGATCTTTACTCCATAGGAGTGCTCCCAGTCGCTGTCGCATTGAGCCAGATACCATTGGCTTAGCCAATTAAGATTGTCTTCGTTCATGCCGCTACCGCCGACCAGAGTAAGGACGTCCGCAATCAGGAACGGCTCAACGGGCCGCTAATGACAGTGATTGGTCGTTACCTGCCCTAAACCATTTCGCCCGACAGCAACCGCGGCAGATCCCCCGACTGTCCGCGCGCCTCCGCCATGAAGCGCCCTTTCAGCGCGCCGCTGCGCTGCACTGCCGCCAGCCCCGCGCGGCGCAACAGCGACGGTATCTTGCCCGGTACGTCGAACAGCCGCACCAGCCCGTCCATCGCCACGCTGGTCATCATCGAATCCAGCCCGCGCCAGCGCTGGTAGCGCGCCAGCAACTGCGCATCGCCCGGATCGAGGCCGAGCCGCATGCCCTCCACCAGCACCTCGACCAGCGCGGCGACGTCGCGGAAGCCCAGATTGACGCCCTGCCCCGCAATCGGGTGAATGGCGTGGGCGCTGTCACCCACCAGCGCCAGCCGCGTGTCGGTGATGCGCGCCGCATGATGGAAGCCCAACGGATAGGAGGAACGTGGCCCCGCCAGCCTGATCTCGCCCAGGAAACCGCCGATCCGCTTCTGCGCCTCGGCGAGCCACGCCCGCTCGCCCAGCTTCATCATCGCCGGCGCCTGCTCCGTCGGCACGGTCCACACCACGGCGGAGCGGGTACCCGGCTGCATCGGCAGCAGCGCGAAGGGGCCGCCGACATAGAAAATCTCGTAGGCGGTGTTGGCGTGCGGCACTTCATGGTCGATCGCCGTGACCATGGCGGTATGTTTATACTGCCAGCGCGTGGTGTTGATCCCGGCGGCTTCGCGCGTGGGGCTGTTGCGCCCCTCCGCCGCGACCAGCAGCGCGCCATGAAGGCGCACGCCGCTCGCCAGCGTCAGCGTGACGCCATCGGCATTGCGATCGACATGGACGGCGCGGTCGGGCTGGTATCGGGTCAGGTTGACGGCTTCGTCCGCCGTCTGCGACAGCGCGACGCGCAGGTCGCGATTGGGCACCATCGTCCCCATCACGCCATCATCGGCATCCGGCGCGAAATCCAGCGCGCCCGGCTCCAGCCCGTCGCTCACCCAGATGCGGTCGATCGGACAGCCCTTGCCCGCCAGATGCTTGCCAACGCCAATGGCGGTCATCATCGCATAGCTGGTCGAACTGATCGCCGACACGCGGCCATCGAACCCCGCAGCGGTGGTCGAAACCGGATCGGCCGGGTCGATCACGGCGGTTTTCACGCCATGGCCCGAAAGAGCGATGCCAAGGGTCAGGCCCACCAAGCCACCACCCAGAATAACGACGTCGAAGCGTTCCATGGGGGAGTATCTAGGCGCTTGGGAAGGGATTGGGAAGCATGGGCTTTCCCTGATTATCGTCATCCCCGCGTAGGCGGGGCTCCATCTCCCGACGATTCGCCCAGATGCAACGTCGAGAGAGGGATTCCCCGCCTACGCGGAATGACAGGAATTAAGATTAGATCGTGCGGACCCAGCCCGCCGGATCGGCCACCACGCCGCGCTGGATACCCGTCAGTTCGGCGCGCAGCGTTTCCGTCACCAGACCGCCATCGCCATTGCCGACGGTGAAGTCGCCATCGACGCTCTTGACCGTACCGATTGCGGTGACGACCGCCGCCGTGCCGCAGGCAAAGGCCTCGCGCAGCTTGCCGCTGGCCGCGTCGGCACGCCACTGGCCAAAGCTGTACGGTTCTTCCCGTACGTCATGCCCCTTGGCGCGGGCGAGCGAGATGATCGAATTGCGGGTGATGCCGGGCAGGATCGTGCCGCCCAGCGGCGGGGTGACGATCGACCCGTCATCCATCACGAAGAAGACGTTCATGCCGCCCAGTTCTTCGACCCACTTATTCTCGGCGGCGTCGAGGAAGACGACCTGGTCGCAACCATGGCCGATCGCTTCCTTCTGCGCCACCAGCGATGCGGCATAGTTGCCGCCGCATTTGGCCGCGCCGGTGCCGCCGCGCGCCGCGCGGGTGTAATGTTCCGACACCCACAGGGTCACGGCCTTCTTGCCGCCCTTGAAATAGGCGCCGACGGGCGAGGCGATGACGCAGAAAATATATTCGTTCGACGGCCGGACGCCCAGAAAGGCTTCGCTGGCGAACATGAAGGGGCGGAGATACAGGCTGCCTTCGCCCGCCGGAATCCAGTCGGCGTCGATCTGCACCAACTGTTCGATCGCTTCCATGAACAGGTCCTGCGGAATGGCGGGCATGGCCAGCCGCTCGGCCGAATCCGCAAAGCGGCGCGCATTTTCCTCCGGGCGGAACATGGCGATGCTGCCATCTTCCAGGCGATAGGCCTTCATCCCTTCGAAGATTTCCTGCGCATAATGCAGCACCGCGCAGGCGGGATCGAGCTGGAACGGCGCGCGCGCCTCCACCTTATGGCTGTGCCAGCCCTGCCCCTCGGTATAGCGGATCGTCACCATATGGTCGGTGAAGAGCCGGCCGAAACCAGGATCTTCGAGCAATACAGCGCGCTTGTCCGCCGGCACAGCCTGGCTGTTGCGGGTGACGGTGAAACGCGACGTCTGCTCGGCGGCCATGGTGAGTCTCCTTGTTCTGGCTCGGACGAGGCCGCCTATGTCACAGAGCGGCCAGTGAAACAATGGGTCATATACACTGCCATATTCCACGATCGGAAAAAGGCCGGTTGCGCGCCGCTGGCCTCTTCCCGCCTGCTTGTCGTCCGGTTATCGCAGGCGCCATGCACTTTTTCTCCGACAATGTGACGCCCATCGCCCCCGCCATCATGGCCGCCATCGCCGATGCCGACCGGGCCGACCATGGCTATGATGGCGACGCCTGGAGCGCGCGGCTGGACGGCGCCTTTTCCGACCTGTTCGACACGCCGGTCAACGCGCTGTGGGTATCGACCGGCACGGCGGCCAACTGCATCGCGCTCGCCACATTATGCCCGCCCTATGGCGGCATCCTCTGCCATGAAGAGGCGCATATCGTCGCGGACGAATGCGGCGCACCGGGCTTCTTCACCCATGGCGCCACCCTGATGCCGCTGCCGGGCGCCGGCGCGAAGCTGACGCCGCAAGCCATGACCGACCGGCTGAAGACGATCCGCCCCGACGTGCATCAGGTGCCGGCCCGCGCGATCAGCATCACCAACGCCACCGAATATGGGCTGGTCTACACGCCGGATGAGGTCGCCGCACTGGGCGAGATCGCCAAAGCCAACGGCCTTGGCTTCCATATGGACGGCGCGCGGTTCGCCAATGCGGTCGCGCATCTGGGCTGCGCACCCGCCGACGTCACCTGGCGCGCGGGCGTGGACGCGCTCTCCTTCGGCTGCGTCAAGAATGGCGGCATGGTGGGGGAGGCCTTGCTCTTCTTCGGAAAACAGGCGCCCGTCCGCGCCACCGAAGCCAAGCGCTGGCGCAAGCGGTCGGGTCATCTCTTCTCCAAGGGCCGCTATCTCGCCGCGCAGATTCTCGCCATGATCGCCAATGACCTGTGGCTGGCCAATGCCCATGCCGCGAACGGAGCCGCGCAGGCACTGGCGCAGGGCGCGACCGGCCGGCTGATGCACCCGGTCGAGGCCAATGAGCTGTTCATCCGCCTCACCGCCGACGAAGCCGCCAGCCTGCGGGCACAAGGCTTCGATTTCTACGACTGGGGTGAGGGCGCCGCGCGGCTCGTCACCAACTGGTCCCAGGATGCCGCCAGCGTCGCGCCGCTGGCAGATGCGCTCAAAGCCCTCGACCGTGGCTGAGGAGGCGAAGGGCGGCGTCGTCCTGCCGTTCATCCTCGTCGTCCTGATCTGGAGTTCGACCTGGATCGTCATCCGCGACCAGATCGGGTCGGTGCCGGCCAGTTGGTCGGTCTGCTATCGTTTCGCGCTGGCGGGCGTCGCCATGGCCGCCTTTGCCCGGATGCGCGGCGTGTCGCTCGCCATCGGGCGCAGCGGCCTGATCTACGCTGCGCTGCTCGGCGTCGCGCAATTCGTGTTCAATTTCAACTTCGTCTATCGCGCCGAACATTATCTGACATCCGGGCTGGTCGCGGTCGTCTATGCGATGCTGCTGATCCCCAATTCCATCCTCGCCTTCCTCATCTTCCGCCAACCGGTCAGCCGCGCCTTCATCGGCGGATCGGTGGTGGCGGTGACGGGGATCGTGCTGATGCTGCTGCATGAATATCATGCCGCCCTGTTGGAGACCGGGGCGGTCAGTCCCGACATGGTGGTGCTGGGCGCGGCCTTTTCTCTCGCCGGGCTGATGAGCGCCTCGGCCGCCAATGTGATGCAGGGGATGGAGATTGCCCGCCGCCTGCCGATGGTGGCGGTGCTGGCCTGGGCCATGCTGATCGGCGCGGGGGTGGATGCGCTCTATGCCTGGGCGACGATCGGCCCGCCGACCTTCGACACCCGCATCGGCTACATATTGGGCGTGGGCTGGCTTGGCATTGCCGGATCGGTCGTCACCTTCCCGCTCTATTTCACCCTGATCCAGCGCATGGGCGCGGGTCGCGCGGCCTATACCGGCGTCCTGATCCCGGTGATCGCGATGCTGATCTCGACCCTGGCGGAGGGCTATCGCTGGTCCATGCTGGCCATCTTCGGCGCATTGCTGGCCGTGGCAGGCATGGCCATCGCCCTGCGATCGAAAGCGGCTTGACGCGCGCCCGGCTGGTAACGCAGCTTGGCGGCATTGACCTTGTCCAGCAGGCTGGCGATCGACGGCGCGACCGCCCCCGAACGGCCGGGCACGGTCAGGTCGTTCATCCGGTGGCTGAGTTCCGAAAATCTCTGGTCGATGCGGGTCATGGGGCAGTCCTTATGCAGTGCTGCCCCGCTTGTCGGTCGCCCCGGTTAACAAGGCGTAAACCATGCGCCGGACTTCTACAGACAGGCGCGCAGTCCCTGCGCATAGGTCGGATAGAGCGGCGTCCAGCCAAGCAATCGCTTCGCCCGGCCATTGGCTACCCGCCGGTTTTCGGCATAGAAAGCCCGCGCCATCGGTGACAGCCCGGCTTCGTCCAGCGTCTGTAAGGGCGGCCATGCCATTCCCAGCAGGTCGCAGGCCGCCTCTATCACAGCATTCTGCGCGCAGGGCAGGTCGTCCGCCAGATTATAGACGCCCGCCGGCCCGTCGAACGACGCGATCACCCCGGCGACGATATCGTCCACATGGACACGGCTGAACAGCTGATCCGGCAGGGCGATGCGATGCGCCTTGCCCTCCTGTACCCGCTCCAGCGCCGACCGGCCGGGACCATAGATGCCGGGCAGGCGAAAGCGGCGCATGTCGGCACGCAGCGCCCCCCATGCCATATCCGCCGCCGCCCGCGCGGTACGGCGGCCTTGCCCGACCGGGCTGCCTTCATCCACCCAGGCCCCGGCCGCATCGCCATAGACGCCGGTGGAAGAGAGATAGCCGGTCCAGATCGCGGGCGCGGCGGCAATGGCGTCGCCATAGCGGCCCAGTACCGGATCGGCGTCGCCCTCTGGCGGAACGGAAGAGAGGATATGGGTGGCCTGTGCGATCGCGGCGCGGACGGCGCGGTCGTCGTCAAACGCCAGCGCGTCGGCATTGGCGCTGCGGCGGACGCCGGTGACGGCCCAGCCCTCGCGGCGCAGGCGAGCGGCAAGGCGGCCGGCGGTATAGCCCATGCCGAGAATGAGCATGTGCACCAATGCAACCTCCGTCCGCGAAAGGCTTGGAGCGCGCTGCGTTAAATCCGACGCAGGTCGCGCGCTCCAGTTTTCTGTTGTCGCATCATTTTAAGCGAAAAACCGGTTCCCACTTTTTCGCACGATGCTCTAAACCGTAAAGCTTTCGCCGCAGCCGCAACTGCCCTTGGCATTGGGATTGGCGAAGACGAACCCGGCGGTGAAATCATCCTCCACCCAGTTCATCGTCGATCCGATCAGATACAGCACCGACGCCCCGTCGATGTAGAGGACGCCGCCGGGCGTTGCGATCTTCTCGTCGAACTTCACTTCTTCGCGCACATAATCGACCGAATAGGCCAACCCCGAACAGCCGCGCTTGGGCGTCGACAGCTTGACGCCGATCGTGCCTTCGGGCGCCTGCGCCATCAGGTCGGCGATACGCTGCTCCGCGCTTTGCGTCAGGATGACGGCAGCGGGGCGGGCGCGGGTCTTGGTTGTCGCCTCGGTCATCACAGCATCCCCAGTTCGAGCTTCGCCTCGTCGCTCATCTTCTGCGGATCCCATGGCGGGTCCCAGACGAGGTTGACCTGCGCATCGCCCACGCCCGGCACCGCGCCGACGCGCAGTTCGACTTCGCCCGGCATGGATTCGGCGACCGGGCAGTGCGGCGTCGTCAGCGTCATGGTCACCACGGCATGGCCATCTTCGGTGACGTCCACGCCGTAGATGAGGCCAAGGTCATAGATATTCACCGGAATTTCCGGGTCATAGATTTCCTTGAGCGCGTCGATGATCCCGTCATACAGGTCGCCGCCCGGCTCGCCCGCCGGCGTTTCCACCGGCTTCTGCGACAGGAATCCGTCCAGATAGTCACGCTGGCGCGGTTCTTCGTCCACGCGCACCTTGGGCGGTGCGTCCACCGCATCCACTTCCTCGACCAAAATCTTGCGTTCCTCGGAATTTGTATCAGTCATGGGCAAAAATCTTTCTGACCCGCTCCAGTCCCTGGACCAGCGCATCCACATCGCTGTCGTCGCTGTAGATGCCAAAGCTGGCCCGCGCGGTCGCCTCGACGCCCAGATGGCGCATCAGCGGCTGTGCGCAATGATGGCCGGCCCGGATCGCGACGCCCGTTTCATCCAATATGGTGCCGACATCGTGCGGATGCACCCCCTCCACCTCGAAAGAAAGGATACCCGCGCTATCGTCCGGCCCGAACAGGCGGACGCTGTTGATATTGTCCAGCGCGGCCCGCGCCTTGGCCACCAGCGCACATTCATGCGCATGGATCGCATCCAGCCCGATGCCCTGCACATAATCGATCGCGGCGGACAGGCCGACGACGCCGGTGATATGCGGCGTCCCGGCCTCGAACCGGGTCGGCGCGGGGGCGTAGGTCGTCTTTTCGAACGTCACCTTGTCGATCATCGACCCGCCACCCTGATAGGGCGGCATCGCGTCCAACAGGTCCTTGCGGCCCCACAGCACGCCGATGCCGGTCGGGCCATAGAGCTTGTGCGCGGAAAAGACGTAGAAATCGCAATCGAGCGCAGCCACATCGACGGCAAGGCGCGGCACGGCCTGACAGCCGTCGATCAGGATCTTCGCGCCGACCATATGGGCGATGTCGGCGGCGCGGCGCACATCCAGCACGCTGCCCAGCACGTTGGACACATGCGCCAGCGCAACCATGCGATGCTGCGGCGTGATCATCGCGCGCATCGCGTCAAGGTCGATCCGGCCGTCTTGCGTCAGCGGCACGACGTCGATCGCCGCGCCGACTTTCTCCGCCACGATCTGCCAGGGCACGATATTGCTGTGATGCTCCAGCATGGAGAGCAGGATGCGGTCGCCCGCCTTCAACTGCGTCCCGGCCCAGCATTGCGCGACCAGGTTGATGCCCTCGGTCGCGCCGCGGACATAGACGATCTCGCTGTCCGACGCCGCGCCGATGAAGCCCGCGACCTTCCGCCGCGCCGCTTCATAGGCGAGCGTCATATTGGCCGACCGTTCGTACACGCCGCGATGCACCGTCGCATAATCGGGACCATAAGCGCGAGCGATGGCGTCGATCACGGCATTGGGCTTCTGCGCAGTGGCGGCGCTGTCCAGGTAATGCCAATCACCGACACCGGGGAAATCATCCCGCAAACGCAGGCCCTGTGCGACATCCGTCATACCAAAGCCTCCAGCTTGGCGATCGCGGCCGCTTCCAGCGCATCCTTGACCGCTTCGTCCGCCACATCGTCGAACACGCCCGCGACGAAGGCCTTCAGCAGCAGCGTCTTGGCGGTCGCCGGGTCCATGCCGCGCGACGCCATGTAGAACAGCGCCTGTTTGTCCAGTTCGCCCACCGTCGCGCCATGGGCGCATTTCACGTCGTCGGCGAAGATTTCCAGTTCCGGCTTGGCGTTGGCCGTGGCGGTGCGGTCGAGCAGCATCGCCTTGATCGACTGGAAAGCGTCGGTGCGCTGCGCGTCGCGCGCGACGTTGATGCTGCCCAGATAGCTGCCCGTCGCGCGCTGGCCGAGAATGGATCGGATCGTCTGGCCGCTGGTCGAATCCGGCTTGGCATGGGTGACGCTGGTGATGATCTCCAGCGTCTGGTCGCCGCCGCCCAATATCGCGCCATTCAGCTCGAAATGCGCGTTGCTGCCGATCGTCACGTCGAAGGTCACGCGGCCCAGCTTCCCGCCGACATTGAGCACATGAAAATCACATCGCGCTCCGTCCGCGATGGTGATGACATAGTCATGCACCGCCGCCGCGCCTTCGCCTGCATCCTGCAACAGGTGATGGCGCGCCGTTTCGCCCTCCGCCACGTCGATGCGCGTCGGTGCGGGCGTCGGCCACACGCTTTCCAGCGCCGAAAGGTCGCTATAGCGCCATGCTTCATCTTTGCGCGTCGGGAGCGTCAGGGCGTTCACGCGGTCACCACCTCTGCCCCAAGAACCTCGGCATAGCCTTCGCGTTCCAGTTCCAGCGCCAGTTCCGGCCCGCCCGACTTGACGATCCGGCCGGCCGCCAGAACATGGACGAAGTCCGGCTTCACATAATCCAGCAGCCGCTGATAATGGGTGATCAGCAGCACCGCCTTGTCGGACTTGCGCATGATCGCGTTGATGCCCGCGCCCACGATCTTCAGGGCGTCGATGTCGAGGCCGCTATCCGTCTCATCGAGGATCGCCAGCTTCGGATCGAGAATGCCCATCTGCACCATTTCCGCGCGCTTCTTCTCGCCGCCTGAAAAGCCGACATTCACCGGACGCTTGAGCATCTCCATGTCGAGGCCCAGCAGACCGGCCTTTTCCTTGGCCAGCTTGATGAACTCGCCACCGTTCAGTTCCTTCTCGCCGCGCGCGCGGCGCTGCGAATTGAGGCTCTCGCGCAAAAATTGCAGGTTGGACACGCCGGGAATCTCGACCGGGTACTGGAAACCCAGGAACAGGCCGGCCGCCGCACGCTCATGCGGGTCCATATCGAACAGGTCCGCACCATCGAACGTCGCCGTGCCGCCCGTCACCTCATAATGGGGGCGGCCACCCAGCGTATAGGCCAGCGTCGATTTGCCCGCGCCGTTCGGTCCCATGATCGCATGGATTTCGCCCGCGTTGATCTGGAGCGACAGGCCCTTCAGGATCGCCTTGCCGTCAATCTCGTTGGTCAGTTGGTCGATCGTCAGCATCTCTTATCCCTCATGCGCGCGCTGGAGCGTCCGCGCGGTCCAGAACGCCATGTCGCGCACGTCGCCCGGCGCGGGGAACAGCGTGTCGATATGGCGCTTGATCGGCATATAGGGCCACCAGTCGGCCCCCTCTTCCGGCGCGCCCTTTTCCAGCAGCGCGACGACGAATTCGCTGACCGGCCCCATGCGGGCCAGGTTCGGCGCCTTCGCCTTGTGGAACGCCTTGTCCTTGCGCAGCTTCTCGGTCATCGCGGCGTCGGCTTTTTGCAGCGCGTCGCGGCTCTGCGCCTCATAGGCGTCGAGGTCGCCAAAATCCTTGACGGCACGGGCCTGCAACTCGCCCTCTTCCAGCTCATAATCCTCGGTCAGGATGCGGATCGCGGCGGTCCATGACTGGCCGTTGCTCACATCCTCCGCAAAATCGGCGAGGGCATCCTGGATATCGTCTTCGTCGCTCAAGTTAATCGTCCTTGCGGGTTCATGAGCCCCTCCCCTTCAGGGGAGGGGTTGGGGTGGGGCGCTCGCCAGTCAGGAAGGCTTTCTAGGTGGTCGAGCAGCGCCTGCCCAATGCCTTCCAGATTGTGCATTACCTCTTCATTAGAGATGCGAAAAACATGGTAGCCCAACGCTTCGAGTTTCGCCGTCCGGCGTTCATCGGCCTCCGGATCGATATGGGTATGGCCATCGACCTCGATGATCAGCGCTTTTTGCGGACACAGAAAGTCGGCAATCGCATCACCAATCACAGATTGTCGACGAAACTTGTAACCGCCCAATTGCGAGCGCGACAAAATGCCCCACAGTCGCACTTCCGGCTCCGTCGGATTACTGCGGTTGGTGCGGGCGTTGCGCGCCATCGAAGCGAGCCGCCCAGCGGAGACGCCCCACCCCCGGCCCCTCCCCTGAAGGGGAGGGGAGTCTATCTGGATTGCCCAGTCGTTAAGATCGGTCTGCTGTCCCACTAGCCAACCGAGCCTTCCAGCGAGATCCCCAGCAGCTTCTGCGCCTCGACGGCAAACTCCATCGGCAGTTGTTGCAGCACTTCCTTCGCAAAGCCGTTGACGATCAGGCCGACCGCGCTTTCCTGATCCAGCCCGCGCTGCATCGCGTAGAAGAGCTGGTCGTCGGAAATCTTCGACGTCGTCGCTTCATGCTCGATCTGCGCGCTCGGATTGCGCACCTCGATATAGGGCACGGTATGCGCGCCGCATTGATCCCCCAGCAGGAGCGAATCGCACTGGGTGAAGTTGCGCACCCCCTCCGCCCCCGGCGCCACGCGCACCAGCCCGCGATAGGTGTTGTTCGACCGCCCAGCCGAAATCCCCTTCGACACGATGGTCGATCGCGTGTTCTTGCCGTTGTGGATCATCTTGGTGCCGGTATCGGCCTGTTGCATATTATTCGTCAGCGCCACAGAGTAGAACTCGCCGACGCTATTCTCGCCGTTCAGCACGCAGGACGGATATTTCCAGGTGATCGCGGAGCCAGTTTCCACCTGCGTCCACGACACCTTGCTGTTCCTGCCCTGACACAACGCCCGCTTGGTCACGAAATTATAGATGCCGCCCTTGCCGTCCGCGTCGCCCGGATACCAGTTCTGGACGGTCGAATATTTGATCTCCGCATCGTCCAGCGCGACCAGTTCCACAACGGCAGCATGCAACTGATTCTCGTCGCGCATCGGCGCGGTGCAGCCTTCCAGATAGCTGACATAGCTCCCCTCGTCCGCGACGATCAGCGTGCGTTCAAATTGCCCCGTATTCTCCGCATTGATGCGGAAATAGGTGCTGAGTTCCATCGGGCAACGCACGCCCTTCGGGATATAAACGAAGGTGCCGTCCGAAAAGACCGCGCAGTTGAGGGTCGCGAAGTAGTTGTCGTGCATCGGCACGATCTTGCCCAGCCACTTGCGGATCAGGTCGGGATATTCGCGCACCGCCTCGCTGATGGAGCGGAAGATGACCCCTGCCTCTTCCAACTCCTTGCGGAAGGTGGTGGCGACCGAAACGCTGTCGAACACGGCGTCCACCGCGATCCTGCGGCTGCCCTTCACGCCGGCGAGCATTTCCTGCTCGGCGATCGGGATGCCCAGCTTCTGATAGGTCGCCAGAATCTCCGGATCGACCTGATCGAGCGAATCCAGTTCGACCTTCTTCTTCGGCTCGGCGTAATAATAGGCGTCCTGATAGTCGATCGGCGGGACGTTCAGCTTCGCCCAGTCGGGCGGCGTCATCGTCTTCCACATCGCGAACGCCTTCAGCCGCCAGTCGAGCAGCCATTGCGGCTCCTTCTTCTTGGCGGAAATGAAGCGGACCGTATCCTCGTTCAGCCCCTTGGGCGCGAAATCCTGTTGGATGGCGGACGACCAGCCATGCTCATAGGTCGATGCGCGATCGGCGGCATCCTGCGCTTCTTGGTTGCGGACGGTGGTAGCTGCTTCCTGGGTCATGCCATTTCTCGTGTCAGGCTGGCGATGGTGACGTTCGCCAAAGCTTCGCGGATGGCGTTGTTCGCCACGTTCATATGCGGACGGATGCGGCAATCCTGTTCAAGATTGCAGTCATGCGCGCCCTGTTCGCTGCATGCGGTCATGGCGATCGGTCCTTCGACCGCCTCCACCACATCGGCCAGCGTGATGGTGGCCGGCGGGCGCGACAGCCGCACGCCACCGCCGGTGCCCCGGCTCGATTCGAGCAGCCCGGCCGCCGACAGGCGGCTCACCAGCTTTTGCGCGGTGGGCAGCGGAATGCCGGTTTCGGCGCTCAGCGTGGTCGCGTTCATGCGAACGCCCCCGCAATGGCGAGCGGCGGCGGACATCAACACGACCGCATAATCGGCAAAGCTCGATAATTTCATATCAATTGCGAACCATTCTCAAATCGGACCGATTCCATCCGATTGGGCGCATGTGGTCCCGCGCACGCAGTTAATCAAGGCAATTTTTGCTTGGGAAGGCGCAGAACAATGCGCACCCAACAAATCCGTTCGGGCTGAGCCTGTCGAAGCCTCTTTCCTGTCTTGAGGCAGCGTCACCCTTCGACGGGCGCCGGGCGAACGGATTTAGAAGCCGCTCTGAACGCCTAACTCAACCGATTCAGCACCGCCACGTCGCCACCCAGCGAGCGGCGCAACAGCGTCAGTTGCGCCACCGCCGACGGTTCGGTCTGCAACTGGTGCGGGGTCAGGCCGATGAAATGCTTGATTTCCCGGATGAAGTGCGACTGGTCGTAAAAGCCGCCCTCGTCGCACAATTGCTGCCAGCTCACTCCGTCCAGCGCGATCCGCGCCGAACAGCGCAACGCCCGATATTTGCGCGCCAGCAGCTTGGGCGGGGCGCCATAATATTTATTGGCCAGCCGGGCGAGCTGGCGCGGCGACAGGCCCGTCGTCTCGGCCAATGTCTCGATGCGCGGCGACCCTTCGTCCACCAGCCAGGCATCGATCGCCGCCAGCAATTCCCATGTCGCCGGGCGCAGTGTACGGACCAGCTTCCCCAGTTCCGCCCAGCACAGCGCCGCCATCGCATCGGCATCGTCGCCCAGCGCGCGCACCCCCTCCAGCAGGCGCTGATAGACATCGCCCCGTTCCGCCGCCAGATCGCACAGCCGATCGGCCAGTTGGCTGGCATCGCCGCCATGCAGCGCCACCCATCCCGCCGGCAGGAGCGAAATGCCCATCACCCGCGCGGGCCGGTCCAGTTCGAACCGCGTCGCGCCCATCGTCGGCCCCAGCAGGCAGACGTCGGGCGTGGCCATCGCCGTCCCGTCCTGGAAATGATATTGGCCGCCCCCTGCCAGCATCAGCCGCAATTGCGGCACATCGGCACGGGTCGCGTCGGCATAATGGTCGGCCGACACCGTGAAATAATAGAGCGATCCGAAATAGGCGCGCAAATGTGCGGGCGGCGCGAAATAGCGCAGCCGGACAGGTCCCTGTGCGGCATCGACCGTATAGGACAACGGTCCGCGGTCATCCGGCAACGCGATCGCGCGCGCCACATTATCGCTGTATTGCGACCCCATGTTTTCACCCCTGCCGTTCACTATGCGCCAACATCGGCGCGGCGCAAGCGGCGGAAAGGAAAAATGGTAAAGTTTTTCGACACGTAACGGCGATGCGCCAAAAAAATGACCCGGCGGTTTGCACCGCCGGGTCAGTAAAAGGTCTCATTGGCCACAGGCCAGAGAGCCTTCGGGTCGCAAGGCGGCTTTACGCCCGAATCACAGCAACTTTATTGGATGAAACGGACATTTTTCGCGCGCAAACGGTCTCATTCATGACGTTTCCTGTTATGAAATAACCTTGCCCCCGCCTTGTTGCCCCTTGGCCACAGTGACTCGACGGGCCGGTGGTCCGCTGGCATAGGCGTGGCCCATGTCCTATCGCCTGATCCGCCCGCTGCTGTTCGCCCTGGATGCCGAACGCGCCCACCATCTTTCGATCGCCGCGCTGCGCTTCATGCCCACGCCCGCACCGCTGGGCGTCGATCCGATGCTGGAATCGGTAGTGGCGGGAATCCGCTTCCCCAACCCCGTGGGCCTGGCTGCGGGCTATGACAAGGACGGGCGGATCGCGCACAAGATGCACGGCCTGGGTTTCGGCTTTGCCGAACTCGGCACGCTGACCCCGCTGGCCCAGCCGGGCAATCCGCAGCCGCGCCTGTTCCGGCTGGTGGAGGACCGCGCCGTCATCAACCGCTTCGGCTTCAACAATGGCGGTCAGGGCGCGGCAGCCGACCGCATCGCCCGCTATCGCCGGCCGATCGGACAGGGACCGGTGATCGGCATCAATATCGGCGCGAACAAGGACGCAACGGCCGCCGGGCGCGGCATCGCCGACTATGTGACCGGCGTCACCTGCATGGCCCCGCTGGCCGATTATCTGACGATCAACATCTCCTCCCCCAACACGCCGGGCCTGCGCGCGCTGCAAGGCCGCGCCGCACTGGACGACCTGTTGTCGGCGGTCATGGCCGCGCGCGGGGCGGATACCACACCAATCTTCCTGAAGGTCGCACCCGATCTGGAACCGGCCGATGTGGAGGATATCACCGCCGCCTGCCTCGACCATCGCGTCGATGCGCTGATCATATCCAACACCACCCTGTCGCGCCCGGCGCTGCGTTCGGCCCATGCGGGCGAAACGGGCGGCCTGTCCGGCGCGCCGCTGACCGATCTGTCGCTGGCCCGGCTTCGGGACTTCCGCCGCCTGGCCGGCACGCGCCTGCCGCTGATCGGCGTGGGCGGCATAGCCAATGCGGACCAGGCCTATGCCCGCATCCGCGCCGGCGCGTCGCTGGTCCAGCTCTACAGCGCGCTGGTCTATGAAGGGCCATATCTGGCGAAGCGGATCAACATCGGGCTGAAGACACTGATGGCCCGCGACGGGGTGAAGACGATCGCCGAACTGGTGGGCATCGACGCGCAATAGGATCGGACGGAGTGGTTAGCTTGGGACCGTCCGCGTTTGACGAACGACGCGCAAAAGCGGGCGCTGCCTACCCGGTAAAAGCTGGGGCATAATCGACACGTCCAGCCGGAGTTTTTTGGGCAGTCAGGCTTAGCTGCATGAAATATTCAGGTGGCGCTCCTTCGTACCGCAACGCATCATCACGCTCGAAGCCGAAGCGGCTATAATAAGCCGGATCACCAAGAACCACGCAGCCGGCGGCGCCGTTGGAACGGAGTCGTTCAAGCCCCCTGCGTATCAGGGCCGAGCCGATGCCCGACGACTGATGATGCGGTTCGACCGCTACCGGCCCCAGCCCGAACCATTTGCTCTGCGTGCCATCAATCGTGACGGGTGAAAAGGCGACATGCCCCACCACCACCGCATCCTCGACCGCTACCAACGATATTGTGAGAACCTTGGCGGCCCGCAATCTGTCGATTATTGCAGGTTCAGTTTGGTCACTATGTTCCGCGCCGGCAAAGGCCCGTGCCGTCACATCGGCGATGGAGGCGTGATCGTCCTCTTGTTCGTCTCGGATCAACATCGCTCCCAGTATAGCGGATGTCTGCTATCGATCGTCAAGGCTTCCGGCTTCACTGTCCGCTTCTGCGCCCCAATCCCCTGCCATGCCCAATCCCGCCACAAAGGGTTGCGGCGCACAACCTTATGGCTAGGGTGACGGCCATGATCTCCCGCCTTCCGCGCCTGCTGGCCCCGCTCGCCCTCATCGCCCTCATCCCCGCACCCGCCGCCGCCCGCGCGCCGGTGTCGACCAACGCCACCGTTTCCGCCGCCGATCCGCGCGCGGCGCAGGCCGGGCAGGAAATCCTGCGCAAGGGCGGCAGCGCCACCGACGCCGCGATCGCGATGATGCTGACTCTCAATGTGGTGGAGCCGCATAATAGCGGCATCGGCGGCGGCGGCTTCCTGATGCACCATGACGGCGCGACCGGCCTGCTGGAATCGATCGACGGCCGCGAAACTGCGCCGGCCGCCGCGCGACCCGATCGCTTCATGGGACCGGACGGCAAGCCCCTGCCCTTCATCCAGGCCTGGCCGGGCGGCTATTCCGCCGGGGTGCCGGGCAATCTGCGCATGGCATGGGACGCGCACAGGCAATGGGGCAAGCTGCCCTGGGCCGACCTGTTCGCGCCTGCGATCCGCTATGCACAGGATGGCTTCGACCTTGGCGAACGCACCGCCACCGCGCTGCGCGCCACGCAGGGCATCTGGGCCGACTTCCCGGAAATCCAGAAAGCCTTCTGGATCGACGGCGCGCCCCCGCCGGTCGGTACGCACCTTAAAAATCTGCCGCTCGCCGCCCTGTTCAAACGGATCGCGGCGGAGGGACCGGACGCCTTCTACACCGGCGAAAATGCCCGCCTCATCAGCGCCGCCGTCACCAATGCGCCCAAGAACCCGGTCCCGATGACGGAAACAGACCTTGCCGGCTATCAGGCCAAGCCGCGCAAGCCGGTCTGCGGGCATTATCGCGCCTATACCGTCTGCGGCATGGGGCCGGCGTCGGCCGGCGGCGTCACCGTGCTGGAAATCCTCGGCATGGTGGAGCGCTTCCCGCTGGCGCAATGGGGCAAGGATGATCCGCGTAGCTGGCATGTCATCGGCGAAGCGATGCAGCTCGCCTATGCCGATCGCGAAACCTGGCTGGGCGATCCCGATTTCGTGTCGGTCCCGGTCAGCGGCATGATCGACCCCGCCTATCTGAAACAGCGTTCCTCGCTCATCCGCCTGAACAAGGCGCTCAATGTCTACAAGCCCGGCACTCCGCCCGGCGCACAGCCGCGCACCGCATCGCTGCCCCAGCCCGAAAGCGGCACCAGCCATTTCGTCGCGGTGGACCGCAATGGCGACATCGCCGCCTGGACCTCCACGATCGAAAGCTTCTTCGGCAGCCAGTTGATCGCCAATGGCGTGATCCTGAACAACGAACTGACCGATTTCAGCTTCACCCCCGAAAAGGACGGCAAGCCGGTCGCCAACCGGGTGGAGGCGGGCAAGCGGCCCCTCTCCTCCATGTCGCCGACCATCGTCTATGACGACAAGGGCACGCCGATCTTCACCGTGGGGGCGGCGGGCGGCAAGACCATCATCATGCAGGTGGCCAAGGCGCTGATCGCCCATTTCGACTGGGGCCTGTCCGCGCAGGATTCGATCGCGCACGGCCTCATCTTCTTCAACGGCGACGGGCTGGTGCTGGAACAGGGCACCTCGGTCGAAGCGATGAAGGCGCCACTGGAGAAACTGGGCCACCGCGTCAGCGTCAACCGCATGGGGTTGAAGGCCAATGCCGCCGAACGCCTGCCCGACGGCCACTGGCAGGGCGCCGCCGACCCGCGCAGTCCCGGCGTGTCGTTGCAGGAATAAGGCAGGGTTCCCCGGCGCAGACCGGGGAACAGAGGCCCGCATTCACCCCTTCAGATCCAGCCCCGCGACGTTGAACTCGAACGGCGCGGTCTGGGCCTTGCCGTCCACGATCAGGTTGACCTTCAGGCTCTTGGCATCCTTGATCGTGGCATAGGCGCCCTGCGACGGCGCGATCGCGATGCCATCATCATTGGTCGCCATCCGCCCCTGCCACTCATGCGTCTTGCCATCATCCGTGGTCGCCGTGATCCGGCAGTCCGACATGTCGCAGGTGAAGGGTGCGCCGACCAGCTTGACCGTGACGTCCGCCCCGCCTTCCTTCAACGGCTGGACCAGCAGGACGGAAAATGTGTCGGGCGCGGTCATGGTCTGCACCGCGTTGGCGCTGCCGATATAGGCGACCTTGGGCCGGCCGCCGCCTTCCGCGCCCTCATATTTCCATACCTGGCCGATCTGCTCGCGCTGGGTCGGTTCCTTCGGCTTCTTGTCGGCGCAGGCCGCCAGCGTGGCAACGGCCGCAATCATCATGATGGCGCGCATGGCGTCATATCCTTCCACATTTAGTTACGGAAGGATAATGTCCGAACCGGCCTGGGGTTTCCTCAGGCGGTGTAACGGGCCGCTGTTTCGCGGATCAGCGCGATCATATTGGGGATGCCCTGCGTCCGGTTGGAACTGAGCTGGTTCTTGAGGTCGAACGGCGCCAGCGCGCCCTCGATATCGGCTGCGGCGATGTCCGCCGGCGCACGATCCTGCACGGTCAGCAGCACCAGCGCGATGATCCCCTTGGTGATCGCGGCATTGCTATCCGCCAGAAAATGCAGCCGCGCGTCGTCCAGTACCGTGGGATAGACCCATACCGCCGCCGAACAGCCCCGCACCAGGGTCGCGTCGGTCTTGAGCGCGTCCGGCATATCCTCCAGCCCGCGCCCCAGGTCGATCAGCAGCCGATAGCGATCGTCTGCATCCAGAAATTCATATTCTTCCTGAAGGTCGGCAAGGTTCGGCAGGTCGGTCATGCCCGCCATATAGGCGCAAACGGCGCAGGCGAAAGCCGCTTTTGACGACAAACGCCCTCCAGCCGTCCGAAACTGCCTACAACATCATGCCACAAACGCGACGTCATGCTGAACCAGGTTCAGCATGACGTCAGGAGGGGAAAGTCGGACCTAACTCACCACCTTGCATCCCTTGGTCGCCGCCATGCCGCGCAGATAGCCGCGCCGCGCCACGCCCGCCGTCACCGCCGCCTGCAAGCGCCGCTCGGCCGGGGCTGCACCGCTGATCTCACGGACGAGGCCACGGAACGGGATCAGCGAATTGACCACCGTCTTGCCCACCGCCTCGGCGATCTTGCCGGTGCGATTCTCGTTCGCCTTGGCCCCCTGGGTAAAATCGTCGCCCAGCACGGCGTTCAATTCGCCCAGCGACGCCTTCAGCCCCTTGCAGGTACGCGACGGCGGCGCGGCATAGGGATTGTCCACCGCCTTCAGCAGCACCGGCGGAATCTCCTCCTTGTCCAGCCCCACGTCACGCGCCGGCTGGATGGCGATCTTGCCCGCCTTGTCCAGATTGCCGTCCTTCTTGTCCGCCTCTTCCTGCTTGGCCTTGTCTTGGTTCTGGTTCTGGTCCTGGGCCAGCGCCGCGCCGGGCATGAGCAGCACCAGGGCGGTTGCGATTGCGATTGATTTCATGATGGTCCTCCGCTGCGCAGAACCAGCGATCGACGCTATCGGTTCCCTGCCGAAACGAACAGCGAAGGAGACAGCTACACGCAGCCCCGCTATGCGAGGCCCATCCCCATGCAGGAGGCCCATCCTTGTCCGCATCCGACCCGCATTTCACCATCGCCTCGACCGCTCTTTCCGCCAGCATCGACTCGCTCGGCGCGGAACTCTGCTCGCTGACGGACAGCGAAGGCCGCGCGCTGATGACCGATGCCGATCCGCGCTGGTGGACCGGCCATGCGCCGTTGCTCTTCCCCTTCGTCGGCCGGTCGCGCGGCGACGCCTACCGGCTCGACGGGCAGGATTATCCCATGCCCCAGCATGGCTTTGCCCGGCGCAAACCCTTCGTCCCGGTGGCGCGCGATGATGCCAGCCTGACCCTGCGGCTGGAGGCGGATGACGAAAGCCGCGCCATCTATCCCTTCGACTTCCGCCTCGACATGGGTTTCGCCCTCCAAGGCGCCACGCTGCGCATGACCGCCACGGTCAGCAATCGCGGGGAGGCGCACATGCCCTTCTCCTTCGGCTATCATCCCGCCTTCGCCTGGCC
The DNA here is from genome assembly GCF_001421665.1 of Sphingobium sp. Leaf26. Taxonomy (GTDB): domain Bacteria; phylum Pseudomonadota; class Alphaproteobacteria; order Sphingomonadales; family Sphingomonadaceae; genus Sphingobium. The sequence continues at coordinate 72,047 of NZ_LMKV01000030.1, read as the reverse complement.
GCTCCCCTATGGCGGCACGGTGGAGGATCATCGCATCATCTTCGAGAAGCCCGAACCCGCCCCGATCCGCAAGGTCGGTGCCGAACCCGGCCTGATCGCCCGTGAAGCCGCGCCCTCGCCGGTAAAAGGCGACACGCTCGCCCTCACCCATGCGATGTTCGAAGGGGACGCGCTCATCTGGGACGATCTCGCCAGCCGATCGCTGACCTGGGGCGTCCCCGGCCGGCCGCATCTTCGCATCGACTTCCCCGACACGCCCTGGCTGGGCCTGTGGCAGAAACCCGGCGCCCATTATCTGTGCGTCGAACCCTGGGCCGGCATGGCCGATCTGGTCGGGTTCGACGGTGATGTCTGGGCCAAGCAGGGCATCATGACGCTGCTGCCGGGCGACGCCCGCAGCTTCCGCATGGACGTCAGCCTGATTGGCGACTAAGTAGCCCGCTTTCCGTTCGTCCTGAGTAGCCGCTGCGCTTGTCGAAGCGGCGTATCGAAGGATGGGTTTGGCGCGCATGCTTCGATACAGGCCTTCGCCATGCTCAGTCCCTGCTCGGCACGGACGGCTGTTGTTATTTCTGGACGCGCCATGACCATCCCATCCCGCCGCACCTTCGCCATCATTTCCCACCCGGACGCCGGCAAGACCACGCTGACCGAAAAGCTGCTGCTGGAAGGCGGCGCCATCCATCTGGCCGGTGAGGTCAAGGCGCGCGGCGCCAACCGTCGCGCCCGGTCCGACTGGATGAAGATCGAGCAGCAGCGCGGCATTTCCGTCACCTCGTCCGTCATGACGTTCGAGCGGACCCGCGATGGCGAAACCATCACCTTCAACCTGCTCGACACGCCGGGGCATGAGGATTTCAGCGAGGACACCTATCGCACCCTGACCGCGGTCGATTCGGCCGTCATGGTGATCGACGCGGCCAAGGGCATCGAGCCGCAGACCCGCAAGCTGTTCGAGGTCTGCCGCCTGCGCAACCTGCCGATCATCACCTTCGTCAACAAGGTCGACCGCGAAGGGCGCGAAGTCTTCGGCCTGCTCGATGAGGTTGCCGACCAGTTGCAACTCGACGTCTGCCCGATGAGCTGGCCCGCCGGCATGGGCGGCGAGTTCGAGGGCATTTACGACTTCGCCACCAACCGGCTGATGCAACCGACCGGCCCCAGCCGCGAGTTCGACGGCACCCGCCATCATCTGTCCGGCCTCGACGATCCGAAGCTGGCCGATCATCTGTCCGACCGCGCGCTCGACCGGCTGCGCGAGGAGGCCGAACTGGCGCAGGGCGGCTATGCCGAATTCGATCTCGACCGCTATCGCGCGGGCGACCTGACGCCGGTCTATTTCGGATCGGCATTGAAGCTGTTCGGCGTCACCGAACTGATCGACGCCCTGTCCGCCCATGCCCCCGCGCCGCGCGCGCAGCCGGCCGAACCCGCCGCCGTCGCACCCGACCAGAGCGAAGTCACCGGCTTCATCTTCAAGGTGCAGGCCAATATGGACCCGATGCACCGCGACCGCATCGCCTTCATGCGGCTCGTATCGGGCAAGTTCCGGCGCGGCATGAAGCTGACCCCGTCGGGCAGCGGCAAGCCGCTCGCCGTCCACTCCCCCATCCTCTTCTTCGCGCAGGACCGCGAACTGGCGGACGAGGCGTTTCCCGGCGACATCATCGGCATTCCCAATCATGGCGCGCTGCGCGTTGGCGATACGCTGTCCGAAAAGCCCGGCCTGCGTTTCACCGGCCTGCCCAATTTCGCGCCGGAAATATTGCGCCGCGTCCAGTTGAAAGACCCGACCAAGACCAAGCAGCTCCGCAAGGCGCTGGATGACCTGTCCGAAGAGGGCGTCATCCAGGTTTTCTACCCGGAAATCGGCAGCAACTGGATCGTCGGCGTGGTCGGCCAGCTTCAGCTCGAAGTGCTGATCAGCCGGCTGGAGGCTGAATATAAGGTTGCGGCCGGCCTGGAACCCTCGCCCTTCGACACGGCCCGCTGGATCAGCGGCGATGAGGCGGCGGTCAAGGATCTGGTCAGCTATAACGGCGCCAACATGGCCAAGGACCGGGACGGCAATCTCGTCTTCATGGCCCGCAGCGCCTGGGACATCGGCTATCAGCAGGAACGCCACCCCAAGGTGAAGTTCAGCGCCACCAAGGAACGCTGATTAGTGATTTGAAATCATGAATGGGCCGGTTGCTTCTGCCTGTTCACGAATGACAGCGTATCGCAACATGTGTCCAACTCGCTGTCTCACGCCGTCACCCAATCCTTGCGCAGCGCCTTGCCCGCCAGCGCCATGAACAGCCCCGCGAGTAGATAGAAGCCCAGCGCCGCGACGATCGCATAGCGCAGCGCCTCGACCCCGTAGGTCGGCGTCAGCGCGTCGGACAATGCGCCGACGCTCCATGACCCCAGCCCCAGCCCGACGAGGTTGTTGATCAGCAGGAATGTGGCCGAAGCGCTCGCCCGCATATGCGGCGGCACCAGATGCTGCACGGCGGTCAGCACCGGCCCCAGCCAGACATAGACCAGCGCCTGCGGGATCAGGAACAGGGCGAAGGCGACGGTCACGCTGCTCGACAGCACCCCGATCACGAACAGGGGCATGCCGATCACATAGCTGACCGCCGGAACCCAGGCGAAATAGGCCTTGTCCCTGTTGCCCATCGCGTCGCCCAGGAAGCCGCCCAGCAGCACGCCTGCCACCCCACCGATCAGCAACAGCCCGCCCAGAAACTGCCCCGCCCCCATCAGGTCCAGGCCAAAGCTGCGCATCAGCAGGCTCGGCAACCAGAAGGCGACGCCATAGCCGCACATCGAACTGCACGCCGCGCCCAGCGCCAGCATCCAGAAGCTGCGCTTGGCCGCGAGGATGCCGAACACGGCGCTGACCGGCACCATCTTGCCCGTCTGCACCGGCCGCGCCGGTTCCCGCACCACCAGCCGGAAAATCGGTGCGATCAGGATGCCCAGCACGCCCACCGCGATGAAGGCCGTCCGCCATTCCACCGTCTGCGCGATATAGCCGCCCAGCAGCACGCCGCCCGCCGACCCCAAGGGGATACCGAGCGAATAGACGGACAGCGCCCGCGCCCGTTGATGCTGCGGAAAATAGTCGGAAATCACGGCATAGGACGGCGCAACGCCACCGGCCTCCCCCACGCCCACGCCGATGCGGAACAGGAACATCTGGGTGAAGCTGGTCGCGATCCCGCACAGCGCGGTGAAGCCGCTCCAGATGGCCAGGCTGACGGTGATGACCCAGGTGCGGCTGGTCCGGTCCGCCAGCAACGCCAGCGGGATCGCCAGCGTCGAATAGAGCAGGGCGAAGGCGATGCCGCCCAGCGCGCCGAGTTGGGTATCGCTCAGCCCCAGCTCCGCCTTGATCGGCCCGGCGAGGATACCCAGGATCTGCCGGTCCAGGAAATTGAACGTATAGACCAGCAGCAGCATCGCCAGCACGACGCCACGATAGGCGGGAGAGGTTGTTCGATCGGTCATGAAACCCTTCTGCTGACTTTCCCCTGCTCCGTTCGTGCTGAGTAGAGGCTGAGCCTGTCGAAGCCTCGTATCGAAGCATCCTTCGATACGCCATTTCGATTTCGCTCAATGGCTACTCAGGACGAACGGATTTTTCCAGATCGTCCAATCAGGATCAGAACCTCAGCGTCCCCGTCACGAACACCTGACGCGGATTGCCGTAGAAGGCGGTCAACGTGCCTTCACGCCCCAGCGACGGCGTCGGGAAGCCGGCGGCATTGTTGATGATCGCCCCGGTCACCGGGTTGGCCGCGACGAAGGTATAGCCCGACGTCTTATATTCCTTGTCCAGGATGTTCTTGCCATGGACGCCCAGCGACCAGCGGTCGTCGGGCGCGGTATAGACGATGCTGGCGTCCCACAGCGCATAGCCCTTCTGGTCGATATAGGGGTTGGGAATTTCGAACTGATAGGTCTTGGACCGCCAGGAAACCGTGCTGCCTGCATAGAGGCTGCCATCGCCTACGGGCGTGTTGTAGCTCAGCGTCCCGCTGGCCGTCCATTTCGGCGTATTCTGCACCTGGCGATATTGCGCCACATCGGTCGGTACGCCGCCGATGTTGGCAATATATTCCCGATATTCCGCGTCGATATAGCCGATCGCGGTAGCCAGGTTCAGCCGGTCGCCGCTGGTCAGCATGTCGCGACCCAACCGTGCGTTGCTTTCGAACTCCAGCCCCTTGAACCGCGCCTTGCCCGCATTGGACACGATGCCGCAGAAGGAGGGCGTCGCCACGCCACCGACATTGACGGTGCAGGCGACCGAGCCTGGAATCTGCACATCCTTGTAGTCGGCATAGAAGCCCGCGACCGCGACAAAGAGCGCGCCGTCCATGAAATTGCCCTTGTAGCCGACCTCATAGCTGTCCACCTCTTCGGGTCGGAAGCTGAGGAAGGAGGCGATTTCGCTATCCTGCCGGATGCCGTCGCCATTCAGGTCCGGCGCATTGGTGCCCACGCCGCGCGGGTCGAAGCCGCCGCCCTTGAAGCCCTTGGAATAGCTGGCATAGATATTATGATCCTGCGTCGGCTTGTAGCTGACCGAAAAGCGCGGGGTGAATTTCCTATATTTGGCCGATCCCCGGAAATCGGTGCTGGGCGCGCCGAAGGGGAGGCCCGCGCCGCCGAAGACCGGCGACCCGCCACCCAGATAATTTTGCCGAAGAATATCCGCGCGCCGCTCGTCCCAGGTATAGCGACCACCGGCCGACACGCTGAACTGCGGGCTGAAATCATAGGTGAAGTCGCCGAAGATCGCATAGGTTTCGGTATCGACATCGGCCTGCGTGAACGCCGTCAGGCCCGCCAGCGTGGTGAAGATGCGCGTGTCGAACTGCGTGTCGGCGCTGGCGTCCAGATAGTAGAAGCCGACCATGCCCTTCAGCGGCCCGGCGTCGACCTGCAACTGCACTTCCTGGCTCAACTGTTCGTTGCGGTAGAAGGCCGGCACGTCGACATCGACGGCGGGCAAAGCGTCGAAATCGATCGGCGATGCGCTGTCATCCTTGCGCCAGGCGCTGATCGATTTCAGCGTGAAGACGTCGTTCAGCTCCGCCGAGATGTTCATCGACAGGCCGTAGGATTTGACCTGCTGCCGGGGATCGACCAGCCCGCCGCGCGTATCGAACACATTGTCCAGCACCGGCGCGCCCGACGCCTGTCCGGGGATCAGGCGGTGGCCGCCGCGCGGATTGCTCTTGTCCTTCGTATAGTCGCCGGTGATGCGCATCAGCACCGGCGCGCCATAGCCGCCCATTTCGAAGGTCGCGCGTCCGGCCCAGATATCCTTGTTGTAATTTTCCTGACCGGTGGTGAGGTTCTTGCCGAACCCGCCGCGCGACAGGCGGGCAAAGGCGCCACCGACCCGGATCAGATCGCTGATCGGCGCGGATACACTGATCAGGCCGTCCGCCTGGTCATAGCTGCCGTACGTCCCCTTCACCTTCAGCGAAAAATCCTGTGGCAGCATCCTGGTCACATATTTCACCGCGCCGCCGATCGTGTTGCGGCCATAGAGCGTGCCCTGCGGCCCGCGCAGTATCTCGATCCGCTCCACGTCATAGATATCGAGCAACGCGCCCTGCGGCCGGTTGAGATAGACATCGTCCAGATAGATGCCGACGCCCTGTTCGAAGCCCGATACCGGATCCTGCTGGCCCACGCCGCGGATGAAGGCGGTGAGGGTCGAATTGGTGCCGCGCGATGCCTCCAGCGTGGTGTTGGGGGTGATGTTGGCCAGATCGGTGATATCGATCGCCCCGCCCTTTTCCAGCGCTTCGCCGGAAAAGGCGCTGACCGCGATCGGTACGCTGACCAGAGTTTCCTCGCGCCGGCGGGCGGTGACGACGATCGGCGCGTCATCATCGGCAGCGGAAGCCTGTGGCGCAGCGTCCTGCGCCAGCACGGGCAGCGCAATCATGCCGCCCCAGGCGGCGGAAGCGAGCGCAAGAGCACGAATGGTCTGATGGGCCTTCATCGGGTCGGTCCTCTCCTGAAAATGGCGCGCCCGGTCTGCCGGGTCGCTTTGCCTTGTCCGATTCGATAATGAAAGTTGAACCATCTTTCAACTTGAAATAAGAGGCTGGGCATGAGAGCGCATCAGTGCGGCCAAAAATACACAGGATGTCAGGAGTGGAGATGACCGACCAAGGTGCCGCAAAGGACGACAAGACGCCCCGTACCCCGCGCGGGGAGCGCACCCGCCGCGCTCTTTTGTCGGCCGCTGCTGCGGAATTTGGCGAGAAGGGATTCCATGACGGATCGATCAGCGGCATCACCCGCCGCGCCGGCTGTGCGCTTGGCAGCTTCTACACCTATTTCGATACCAAGGATGACATTTTCCGCGCGTTGGTGAACGACATGTCGGGGCAGGTGCGCGACTATGTCTCCCCCCGCATCGCGGAGGCGCGCGACGGCATCGACGCGGAGCGGATCGGCCTGTTGAGCTTCCTGGAATTCGCCCGCGCCCACAAGGAAATCTACCGCATCATCGACGAGGCTGAGTTCGTCGATCAGGCCGCCTATCGCGCCCATTATGAAAATACCGCCAGCCGCATGGCCGCCCGCCTGACAGCCGCCGCCGCGCGCGGCGATGTGCGTCCGGACGTCGAAGAAGTCCATGCCTGGGCGATCATGGGCATGAACGTATTCCTCGGTCTGCGCTATGGCGTATGGGACGATGCCCGTCCGGCGGAGGAGATCGCCGCCATCGCCAACGCCCTCATCGAAAAGGGCATCGGGCCGCAGCGCTGATACAGGCTCCGCCCGCCGCACGGCAGCCCCGGACTGGCGAGACGCCTGCAACCACCGGCGCGGTTCAGGACTCCTTCCCATGACGAACCATCATGCGAGAAGGATCATGGCCCTCCCTCCGCGCGCAAAGCGCTCCAACGTCTTCATGGATGCCCACCTCAATCTGGGTGAACCATTATCGGCCAAGCAGCTCGTGCGCATCCGCGATATTTCAGCCGGCGGCGCCCGCATCCAGGGCAAATCGCCCGGTGTCGGCGTCCGTATCGTCGTCACTCGTGGCGAAACGGAAATGCCCGGTCGGGTCGTCTGGACGGCGGATCGCCATTTCGGTGTGGAATTTGAAGAGCCGGTCGATGTGGACGCGGTATTGAAGGCCCCAGCACCCAAATCACCGGACCGCCCGGTCTATGCTGCTGCTCTGACCTCCGGCCTTACCCATTTCCGCCGTGAAGCGGCACGCGGCCGCGCAACATCCTTTGGCCTGCGACAGGCAGGTCCGGGCAACTGAATTATTTGCGCAGCAGGAACACGGCATGCTCGGCGAACAGGTTCGCATTGGCATGCGTGGTTTCCTTGTCGCCCTTCAGGAACCACTGGCCGTCGATGGTCCAGCCCCGCTCCTTTACCAGCGCGCGAAAATCATCGACCGTCACATGATGGATGTTGAGCGTATCATACCATGTGTCCGGCAACAGCCGCGTCACCGGCATCCGCCCGCCCCACAGCAGCGAAATGCGCCCGCGCCAATGCGCGAAATTCGGGAAGGATACGAACGCCTGTCGCCCGATTCGCAGCAATTCCTCGACCACCAGGTCAGGCCGCCGCGTCGTCTGGAGCGTCTGGCTCAATATCGCATAGTCGAAACTGGCGTCGGGATAATAGCCAAGGTCGGTGTCGGCGTCCCCCTGCACCACCGACAGGCCGCGCCCCACGGCGGCGGCCACATTCGAGCCGTCAATCTCCAGCCCGCGCGCATCCACCTGCGCATTGTCGCGCATCGCCGCCATCAGCGCGCCGTCGCCGCAGCCCACGTCCAGCACGCGCGCGCCCTGCCGCACCGTGCGCGCGATCAGGGCGAGATCGGGGCGCAACGTCTCGCTCATGCCCGGCCCCCTTTCAGGAAGCCGTCCACCACCCGGTTGAGTTCGGGGCATTCCAGCAGGAAGGCGTCGTGGCCGAACGGGCTGGACAGTTCTACGAAGCTGGCCTGCGCGCCCGATGCGTTCAGGGCATGGACGATGATCCGCGATTCGGTCGTCGGATAGAGCCAGTCGGTATCGAAGCTGACGAGGCAGAAGCGCGCCTTGCTCGCCGCGAACGCCTTGGCCAGCGACCCGCCATGATCGTCGGCAATGTCATAATAGTCCATCGCGCGGGTGATGTAGAGATAGGAATTCGCGTCGAACCGCTCGACGAAGCTCAGCCCCTGATGCCGCAAATAGCTTTCCACCTGAAAATCCGCGTCGAAGCCGAATGTCTTGGCGTCACGCCCTTGCAAGCGCCGCCCGAATTTCTCGGTCAGCCCCGCTTCGGACAGATAGGTGATATGCGCGGCCATGCGCGCGACGGCCAGCCCCGCGCTGGGCACCAGTCCGTCCGCATAATAATCGCCGCCGCGCCAATGCGGGTCGGCCATGATCGCCTGCCTGCCCACCTCGTGGAAAGCGATATTCTGCGCGCTGTGCCGCGCGGTGGAGGCAATGACGACGCAGCTTTCGACCCTATCGGGGAAGAGCGTCGGCCAGGTCAGCGCCTGCATTCCCCCCATCGACCCGCCGATGACGGCGGACAGGCGATCGACGCCCAGATAGTCCAGCAGCGCCGCCTGCGCCCGCACCATGTCGGCGATGGTCAGCACCGGAAAGCGCATGGCGTGCGGATCGCCGGTCGCAGGGTCGATGCTGGCCGGGCCGGATGATCCCATGCAGCTTCCGATGACATTGCTACAGACGATGAAATGGCGCGCCGGATCGACCGGCTTGCCCTCCCCCACCAGTCGCCACCACCAGCCCGGCTTGCCGGTGACGGGATGGTCGGACGCGACATATTGGTCGCCCGTCAGCGCGTGGCAGATCAGGATGACATTGGATTTGTCCGCATTCATCGCGCCGTAGGTTTCATAGGCGATGTCGACCGGCCCAAGCAGCGCCCCGCTCGACAGGTGCAGGGGACCGGTCAGGCGGGCCTGCCGACGCAGGCCGAAACGACTATCTTCGCTGATGGGGACACTGGCCATGATGCAGGCGGGGCTAGGACCGCCGTTCCACTCTGTCAATCTGGCGCATCCGGGGCACAGTCCCTAGATGATCGGCATGACCGATGCCTCACGCCCCCCGATCGTCGCCTATGGCCCGCTGAACCCCTATATGGACGCCGAACTGGCCCGCCGCTTCACCGTTCATGCCGTGGCGGCCGACGCCGACCTCGCCGCCCTGCCACCACAGGTGCGGGCGGCGCGCGCGCTGGTCAGCTTCGGGTCGGTCGGCGCATCGGCCGCGATCATGGACGCGCTGCCGAAGCTGGAAATGATCGGCCTCTTCTCGGTCGGCTATGACAAGGTCGATGTCGATCATGCCCGCGTCAAGGGTATCCGCGTGACCAACACGCCCGACGTGCTGACCGACGATGTCGCGGACCTGGCCGTCGGCCTGCTCTATGCCACGGTGCGCAACATGGTCGCCAACGACCGGATGCTGCGCGCGGGCGACTGGGCGCGCGGCATCAGGCCGGCTCTGTCCGGTCGGGTGACGGGCCGGCGCATCGGCATATTGGGCCTTGGCCGCATCGGCCGCGCCATAGCGACCCGGCTGGAGCCGGTGGCGGGTGAAATCCTCTATCACAACCGGCGGGAAGCGGCGGACGCCCCTTGGCGCTATGTCGCCGACCCGATCGCCTTCGCCCGGCAAAGCGACGTGCTGATCGTCGCCACGGCCGGCGGCCCGGAAACGGTCAAGCTGGTGGACGCCGCGATGCTCGACGCGCTCGGCCCGGACGGCGTGCTCGTCAATATCAGCCGGGGCAGCGTGATCGACGAGGACGCGCTGGTCGCCGCCCTGACCGAAGGCCGCATCGCCGGCGCCGGGCTGGACGTCTTCGCCCATGAACCGCATGTGCCCCCCGCGCTGATCGCCATGGACCAGGTCGTGCTGCAACCCCATCAGGGCAGCGCCACCACGCACAGCCGCCGGGCAATGGCCGACCTCGTCCTCGCCAATCTGGATGCGTGGTTTGCGGGCGAGCCGCTGCTGACCCCGGTGGTGTGATGGCCCAAGCATTGCGGATGGCATTGCTCGCCAACTGCCAACGTCCGTTCGCCCTGAGCCTGTCGAAGGGCTTCCTCCTTTCTTCAAAATGCACCATGCAAAGAAAGAACAGAGCTTCGACAGGCTCAGCCCGAACGGATATCGGGCGTCCGTTTCCGTTCGTCATCACCGCGCCCAGTCGTCGTCCAACATGCTTTTAATGTAGGATTTATTCTGGCCTATTCTGTCCCATGGACTGTCTTCCGACCCCTCGCCTTCTTTCCTTGTCGCATCCCTGTGCCAGGACAGACGCGCCTCAGTCGCTTCCCGTCGACCAGAAGTCGCGTCCGTGGCGCGCCATCGCCTCGTCCGCGTCGCACAAGTGGCGCGCCCGTGGCGCGTCGAAGTGGCTTCGCGAGAGCCTCGCGAGCGCTTCGGCCCCTTTTTACCCCGACGACGGTGTGAACTTCGCCTGTCGCGTCGCCTCTTCCACCCACTTTGCCTTTCGCCAGGAAGCCGCTAAAGCCCGCAGCCATGACAAAACCAGCTCCCAAGGATTGGATCCTCGGCATTCATGCCTATGTGCCGGGCAAATCGGCGGCCGACGATGGCCGTCCCCTCATCAAATTGAGCGCCAATGAAAATCCGCTCGGCACCAGCAAGGCCGTGCGCGAAGCCTTCGTCGCCGCGACGGCCGACATGGCGACCTATCCCGATCCTGCCGCGGAAAAGCTGCGCGCGGCGATCGGCGCGGCCCATGGCCTCGATCCCGAACGGGTCATCTATGGCACCGGGTCGGACGAACTGCTGCATATCGCCGCCTCCGCCTATGCCGGGCCGGGCGATGAAATCCTCTATGTCCGCTATGGCTTTGCCGTCTACGACATCGCCGCCCGTCGCGTCGGCGCGACGCCGGTGATCGCCGCGGACAAGGATTATGCCACCGACGTCGATGCGCTGCTCGCCGCCGTGACGGACAAGACCAAGGTCGTTTTTCTTGCCAATCCCAACAACCCGACCGGCACGATGACCAGCCGGGAAGAGATCGCCCGCCTGCACGCCGGACTGCGCCCCGACATCCTGTTCGTCCTCGATCAGGCCTATGCCGAATATCTGGAGGATGGCGAGGATGACGGCGGCCTGGAACTGGCGAAAAGCGCGTCCAACATTCTCGTCACCCGCACCTTCTCGAAAATCTACGGCCTGGCCGCCGAACGCATCGGCTGGGGCTATGGTTCGCCAGAAGTGATCGACATCCTCCACCGCATCCGCGCGCCGTTCAACGTGACGACGGCGGGTCAGGCGGCGGCGATCGCGGCGATCGGGGACACGGAATGGGTCGCGTTCAGCCGGACCCACAATGCCCGCTGGCGCGACTGGCTGGCCAGCGAAGTCGCCGCGCTGTCCAACTTTGGCTTGCGCGCCGTGCCCAGCAAGACCAACTTCCTGCTGATCCTGTTCGACGGCAAGCTGACCGCCGAAGCCGCGATGAAGGGGCTGTGGGACGAAGGCTATGCCACGCGCTGGCTGCCCGGACAGGGCCTGCCCAACGGCCTGCGCATCACCATCGGGACCAAGGCGCAGAACCGCGCCGTCGCGGCCAAGCTGCGCGCCATGGCGGAGGCGGCCTGAACCGATGCTGCCCTTTGCCCGCGTCACCATCATCGGCCTGGGGCTGATCGGCTCCTCGCTGGCCCGCGCGATCCGGGCGGACATGCCCACCGTGCGCGTGACCGGCTATGATGCCGACCCCGCCGTGCGCGAAACCGCCCGGCGGATCGACCTGTGCGACGACGTCACCGACACGGCGGGCGCTTCGGTGACGGATGCCGATCTGGTGGTGCTGTGCGTACCGGTCCGCGCCATGGGCGCGGCGGCGGCGGAAATTGCCGACGACCTGCCGGCCGATGCGATCGTCAGCGATGTCGGTTCGTGCAAAGCGGATGTGCTGGCGCAACTCAACGCCGCGCTGCCGGGGCGGACGATCATCCCGGCGCATCCGGTCGCCGGCACGGAAAATAGCGGACCGGAAGCGGGCTTTGCGACCCTGTTCAAGGGCCGCTGGTCGATCGTCACTCCGCCCGCCGATGCTGATCCCGCCGCCGTCGAGCGTGTCGCGGAACTATGGCGCCGCGTCGGGGCGGACGTGGAGATGATGGACCCGGCGCATCATGATCTGGTGCTGGCCGTGACCAGCCATCTGCCGCATCTCATCGCCTACACCATCGTCGGCACGGCCAGCGACATGGAAAGCGTGACCCAGAGCGAAGTCATCAAATATTCCGCCGGCGGTTTCCGCGACTTTACCCGCATCGCCGCGTCAGACCCGACCATGTGGCGCGACGTGTTTCTTGCGAACAAGGATGCCGTGCTGGAAATGCTCCAGCGCTTTTCGGAGGATCTGTCGGCGCTCCAGCGGGCGATTCGGTGGAATGACGGCGACGCGCTGTTCAACCTGTTCACCCGCACACGCGACATCCGCCGGTCGATCATCGAACAGGGGCAGGACGACGCCAAGCCCGACTTCGGCCGATCGCACTGAGGGCTTTCCTACACCGCCCCGCTCCGGTTAGTTCAGTGCGTTGATCGCCGCATGGACCCGCGCCTCTGCCTCCTTGCGGTCGAGACCGACGGGGACGATCTCTCCCACCTTGTAGGTGATGGTGCCCGGACGTTTGAGGAATTTGCCGCGCGGCGACACCCGCCCGCTGTCGATGGCGATCGGCACGACGGGCAGGCCTAGCAAGCTGTAAAGGCCGGCGAACCCTGCCTTGAGCGGCGGCGACTCGCCATGCGGTACGCGCGTGCCTTCGGGGAAGAGGCAGATGGCACGGCCCTGTGCGATCCGGTCCTTCGCCGCCGCGCGCAGGGCGCGCAGGGCGCTCGCCCCGGCGGTGCGTTCGATGGGGATCAGGCCATAGCGGCGGGCGATCCCGCCCCAGAGCGGGATGTCGAACAACTCCCGCTTGGCGCCGATCGCCGGCCGGTCGAACAGGCACAGGATGTCGATCGTCTCGAACATCGATTCATGTTTCGCGATATAGAGATAGGGACCGATCGGCAGGTCACCCTCGACCACGATCCGTTGCCCCAGCAGCCGCTGGACGCACCAGCGATGGAAACGGCTCCAGTGGGTCGCGGTCCGCTGCACCATCAGCGGCGTGGTCCAGCCAAAGGCCATCGCCCACAGCACGAACATCAGGCTGCCGGGGTAGAAGACCAGCGCAAAAAGAAGTGAACGAATGGCGATCACATGCAAGTCCGATCAGATACCGATAAGGGCGGCGATGCGCCGCAGCAGATATTTATTATATTCCCGCGCCAATATGGTGAGGCTCGGTCGGCTGGGCACGGCGTCATAAACGATCGTCACCTTGGAGTCGGGCATCGACTGGCGCAGTTCCAGCGCGGCGCGGCGCATATGCCAGTCGGTGGTGATCAGGCGCACCGTCTTGTAATCCCGCCGTTCCAGCCAGCGCGCCGTCTCCAGCCCGTTTGACCGGGTGTCGATCGCCTCCCGACCCAGCGTGATGCAGCAGGTCAACAAGGCTTCGGGCGTCTTATATTGCACCGCCAGTTCGACCGGACGGACCGAACGATCGACGCCGGAAATCAGCATCCGCTTGGCCGCGCCGTCCTGCAACAGGGCGATGCCGCGGTCGATTCGCCCTGCGCCGCCGGTCAGCACGACGATCGCATCGGTCTGCCGCCCATCCAGCGGCTGGGGCAGGAAAATGCCGAACCAGGCAAAGCCCAGCATCCAGGTCAGCAGCGTGATGGCGACGAAGCGGACGATCACAACGCTCGCCCCAACGCCCGCAGCACCGTCCAGCGCGCCGTCAGCGTCGCCAGCGTCACGCCGAAGATCGGCAGGGCCACCAAGATCAGCCAGCCGCGCATATCCAGTTCCACCGCGCCGATCAGGTCCGATCCGGTAGCGGCCAGACGCAGGCCGATCAGCAGGATGACGAACGCGGCGAAGGAAAAGCCTAGCGCGCTGCCCATCAGCGCGTCGAGGCCGATGCGGCGCTGGAACAGCCGGGCGATCTGCACATCCGTCGATCCCATCAGGTGCAGGACGTCGATCGTGCCGCGATGGCTGTCATGCGCACCGCGCGCGGCCAGCACGACGACAGCGCCGGTCGCCAGGATCATCAGCAGCACGACGCCCGCCGACAGCCAGCCCAGCGCCGTCAACAGGCCAGCCAACGGCAGCAGGAAGGCGGCATGCGGCTCGATCCGCAGCTTGGGCGAAACATCCGCGAGCAGACGGCGCAGGCCGCCAATCTTGGCCTCCGCATCGCCGGGCGTCAGCATGACGTCGATCAGCGCCGGCACCGGCAGGTCGCCACTGGTCGCCGCATCGCCCAGCCAGGGGCGCAACTGGTCGGCCAGCGCAACCGGATCGACCGGCTCGGCCGCACGCACGCCGCTGGAGGATCGCAAGGCCGTCAGGGTCCGGGCCGCCAGTTCGGCGCGGACCTGCGCATCGGCCTCCACCACCTGCACGCTGGCACGCCCGGCAAGGTCGGCGCTCATGGACCGGACGGCAGCGCCCAGGCCCAGTCCGGCGGCGGCGGCCAGCACCGTCAGGAACATCATGATCGCGATGATCCACGGCATGGGTCCAGCCAGACGGCCGCCGGGCAGCAGGCGATGACGCGAAGCAGCAGCGGCCTTGCGGTCGGCGCGGCTGGCCATCAGGCGTTGCCCTGCGGTTTCGACTGGGATTGGGGCGGATAGCGCAGCGTGCCGGTGGGGTCGGCCAGCCGCCCCTTGTCCAGCCGCATCATCTGCGCGCCGGAGACTTGCGCGATGAGGGGAAGGTCATGGGTAGCGACGACGATGGTGGTGCCGAGGCGATTGAGCGCCTCGAACAAAGTCATCAGGCGACGGGCCATGTCAGCATCGACGTTGCCGGTCGGTTCGTCGGCGACCAATATTTCGGGGCGACCGATCACGGCGCGGGCGATGGCGACGCGCTGCTGCTCCCCGCCCGACAGGGTGGCGGGGCGCGCCTGGCCGCGATCGCCCAGCCCGACCCAGTTCAGCATCTCTGCCACCGGGGCGTCGATCTCTCCCTCCTCCATGCCCGATACACGCAGCGGCAAGGCGATATTGTCGTAGGCGGACAGATGCGGGACGAGCCGGAAATCCTGGAACACCACGCCGATGCGGCGGCGAAAGCCGGGCAATCTTTTCCGGGGAAGCGTCACCACATCCTCACCGAACAGGCGGATGACGCCGCGGCTGGGCCGCTGGGCGAGGTAGAGGAGTTTGAGCAGCGAGGTCTTGCCCGCGCCCGACGCGCCGGTCAGGAAATAAAAGCCGCCGCTGGCCAGCGAGAAGCTGACATCGGACAGGGTTTCGCTGTCCAGACCATAGCGCAGACCGACATTTTCGAACTGGACGATGGCCGACATGGCGTAATATTATCGCGCTGTCGCGCTCCCTGCTTCCCGAAGCAGCAGCCATGGCACAGCGGGCGCCCCGCCGTAAAGCCCGCGCCGCACGATGCCGCGAGTCGCGGCAGAATGACTCGGGTCGTCGTTGGTATCTTGCGCCCGAGTCCCTGCCGTGCCTATGAAGCGAAATGATCCTGGTGTGCCCCAATTGCGCGACCCGTTATGTCGTGCCCGACAGCGCCGTCGGTACTAACGGCCGCCAGGTCCGCTGCGCCGCCTGCAAGCATAGCTGGTTCCAGGCCCCGCCTGTCCTGCCCGAACGCGAAACGCCGGTCGCTGCCGCACCGGTCGAAGCGCCAGCAGCGACGCCCGAACCTGTCGCGCCTCCTGCCCCTTCGCCGGCCTCTGTGGCACCGCCACCGCCGGTGGTCGCGCCTGATCCGGTCGTGGAGGAAGACGCTGCGGTGGCGGCCGAACCGTCGGTCACTTCACCCGTCGAAGCACCGGTTGCGCCTCCGACCGATCATCGCTTCGACGATATCTATGCCGGGGCACGGGTCGACCCAGCCGAAGAAAGCCCCTTCGCCTCCGTCCCGGCCGTCAAGGCGCGGCGCAATCCCCTCAAGCTGTGGACCTATGCCGCGATCGGCTTCTGCCTGATCGTCGCCGCATTGGGCGGCGCCTTCACCTATTTCGGCCCCCCGGCCTGGATGGTGTCGATGGGTTTGGTCGCCGAAGAGGGCGATCCCGACCTGCTCTTCTACCTGTCCAATCCGGCGGAACGCCGCAAGCTGCCGACGGGCGAGGAATATTTCGCCTTTGGTGCGCGGATCGTGAACAGCGGCACGCAGGCGCTGCCGGTGCCGCCGGTGCTGGTGCAATTGCGCGATCGGCAGAACCGGCTGGTGTTCAGTTGGACCACCAAGGCGGACAAGACCCGGCTGAAACCCGGCGAAGAAGCGTCGATCAACGAGAGCCGGATCGACATTCCGAAAAATGCCGAAAATCTCTCGCTGACTTTCGTTCAGTAATCAGGGATAGCTGACCGTCTTCGGCCGGCCCTGCGGAATCGGAATATACTCCTGATCGTCGCCGGGGATCAGCGGGAAGCGCATCGCATCCCAATCCTCCCGCGCCTGCATCAGCCGGTCCTGGGTCGAGGCCACGAAATTCCACCAGACATGGCGCGGGCTGGTGAAGGCCTCCCCGCCGCACAGCACGACGCGGCCGCCATCGACGCTCATCAGCGTAGCGGAGGTGCCGGGGCGCAGGACATAGAGCGTCTGCGGCATAAGCATCACGCCGTCCAGCGCGGCATCGCCGCCCGACACATAGAGGGCGCGTTCGTCGGCGGACGGGTCGATGGCGATCCGGCCACCCGGCGAGAGCTGAATATCGGCATAGATGGTCTGGGCGTAGGTGGTGACGGGTGAGGTTTCGCCCCAGAGCGATCCCATGATGACGCGCGCGCGGACATGGCCGTCGTCAATGACCGGCATGCCGCCTTCGCCGACATGTTCAAAGGCCGGGTCCATCTCCTCGAACCGGTCGGGCAAGGCGAGCCAGGTCTGGATCGCCGACAGCTTCGATATTTTCGCGCGATCCTCGTCCGGCGAACGTTCGGAATGGACGATGCCCTTGCCCGCCGTCATCAGGTTGACCGCCCCGGCCTCAATCAGTTGCTCGGTGCCGAGGGAATCGCGATGAAGGAAGGCGCCTTCATACATATATGTGACGGTGGCGAGGTTGATGTGCGGGTGCGGGCGCACGTCGATCCCTTGCCCCGCACCGATCTTCGCAGGCCCGGCCTGATCGAAGAAGATGAAGGGGCCGACCATCGTGCGCCCCTTGACCGGCAAGGACCGGTGCACCTTGAAATCGCCCAGATCATGCGTCGTGGGCGTAATCGTCTGGATAATGAGATCGTCCGGCGTCATCATGCTTCTCCGGGTGCGCGGGCCTTGATGGCGAGGGCGTGGACCTTTTCAACCAGCAGGTCGGCGAGCGCGCTATTCACGAGGCGCTGGCGGGCAACGCGATTCTGGCCGATGAAACGGTCGGACACGATGTCCACCGTGAAATGGCTTTCGCCCGAGCCGTCATGGCCGGCATGGCCGCGATGCTTTTCGCTGTCGTTGATGACGGCGAGATGGTCGGGCGAGAGGGCGGCGCGCAGCCGCGCCTCGATTTCGATGGCAACGGGGCCTTTGAGGTCTGTGGTCATCTTTCCTATATAGGCCGCTTTGCCAGCCAGATCATCAGGACAATCTTGAGCAGCGACCCTTTCTCGACACGCCGTTTCAACCGTTTCCATGGACGGGTGGAGGGCGACCGGCCCTGCGCCGCGCCCGGATGCCCGGAGCCGGGCGAATTCCGCGCGCCGCCCGCGGAGGGCAGCGCCCGGCCGGGCGACGAAGGTCCACGCTGGCGCTGGTTCTGCCTGGAGCATGTGAAGGCGTTCAATCAGGGCTATAATTTCTTCACCGGCATGTCGCCAGACGAGATCACCGCCGCCCAGCGCCCCTATGCCGGGTGGGAGCGGGAGACGCGGGCTTTTTCCTCCAACGCGCATAGCCCGCCACCCAAATGGGCGGATTTTTCCGATCCGCTCGACGCGATCGGCGCCAGGTTCAGGGAACGGATGGCCAAGGCGAAGGCCGACGCGCAGGTGCGGCAGGACGGGAAATTCCTGTCTGCGGAGGATCGCAAGGCGCTGTCGGTGATGGGCTTGCCCATCGACACCGACCGCAAGGGCTTGCGGACGCGCTATACCATATTGCTGCGCCGCTATCATCCCGATCATAATGGCGGTGATCGCAGCCATGAAGGTGCGTTACAAAGCGTGATCGAAGCCTATGGTCATTTGAAGAAGGCATCGGTTTTCGCTTAACTTCGCACTTTTCCCGCAAGTTTTGACATTATCGTGCGGGGATAGGAAATTTTGCTGCGAGGGTGGGAGAAGAGCGGACCGCGAGAAAGAGCCGGTCGCCTTTCTACCAGAGGACGATGCTGTAGGACAGCGTAGCCCTTGCCCGGACGAAGCGGGGCTGTCATAGCGCCCGGCCCTTCAGAACCCCCCGGAGATTTTCCATGCAGCAGGTGCCGCGCGCGCTGGGCCTCGATTTCGGCACCACCAACAGCGTGGCCGCGCTGGCGGCGGGCGGAGAGTCGCAACTGGTGGAGTTTGTCGGCGATCAGGCGACCGGCGCGGTGTTCCGGTCGGCGCTCTGCTTCTGGCATGACGAAGCGGTGAAGGGCGGCATGGCGCATGAGGCGGGGCCATGGGCGATCGCGGAATATATGGAATATCCCGAAGACAGCCGCTTCCTGCAATCGTTCAAGTCGGTGGCGGCCAGCCCGATTTTCGAGACGGCCAATGTGTTCGAGAAGCGGTTCCGCTTCGAGGAACTGGGGCAGATGTTCTTGCAGCGGATGATCGGCCGTGCCGGCGGCATGCTGGACGCTGGACCGAATGGGCGGCCCCAGCGGATCGTCGTCGGACGACCAGTCGAATATGCCGGCTCGCGGCCGGACGAAGCGCTGGCGCGCAAACGCTATGACGCGATGTTCGCAGGGTTCGGCACGGAGGTTCATTATGTCTATGAGCCGCTGGGCGCGGCGTTCAGCTATGCCAGCCGGATCGACCAGGCCGCCACCATATTGGTCGCCGACTTTGGCGGCGGCACCAGCGATTTTTCGCTGGTGCGGGTCGAGGCGCCGGGCGCGGCGCGGCGCTGCGTGCCGCTGGGGTCGACCGGTATCGGGCTGGCCGGTGATCGGTTCGACTATCGCATCCTCGACAATCTGGTGCTGCCGATGCTGGGCAAGGGTGGCAGTTATCAGAGTTTCGGCAAGACACTGGAGATCCCGCGCAGCTATTTCGCCGACTTCGCCGACTGGTCGCGGCTGGCGCTGATGCGCAATCGCCGGACGATGGACGAACTGGCGCGGTTGCAGAAGGCGGCCGACGAGCCGGTGGCGATCGGCCGGATGATGACGGTGATCGAAAAGGAACTGGGCTACCCGCTCTATGATGCGGTCGGCGCGCTGAAACGGGCGCTGTCGGAACAGGAGAGCGCGACCTTCCGCTTCTCGGGTGGCGGGCTGGAGATCGAACAGGCCGTGTCGCGCGCTGATTTCGAAGGCTGGATCGCGCCCGACATCGCCCGGATCGAGGCGACGGTGGACAAGGCGCTGGCCAAGGCCGATGTGACCCCCGATAGCATCGACCGGGTCTTCCTGACCGGTGGATCATCGCTGATCCCGGCGATCCGCGACATTTTCCGCCGCCGTTTCGGCGACGATCGGCTGGCGACCGGGGGCGAACTGACCTCCATCGCTCATGGGCTGGCGCTGATAGGCGAGGAAGCCAATTTGGCGGAATGGGCCGCTTGATCGGCGCGTTGCAAAGCCCCACTCTATCGACACGCGCTTTGAATCTGGGTTAGGGCGCGACTGACTCGCAGAAAGATGACGGACCCGATGACCGATATTTCCAACGTCCAGCCTGACACCCGCGCCGAAACGCTGCTGGAAGCGCCCGACCGCGAAGTGGATGCGCGGGAGATTTTCGGCATCGATGTCGATATGAAGATCCCGGCCTTTTCGGAGGCCGACGAGCGCGTGCCCGACCTCGACCCCGCCTATGTGTTCGACCCGGACACCACGCTGGCGATCCTGGCGGGCTTTGCGTATAATCGCCGCGTCATGGTGCAGGGCTATCATGGCACCGGCAAGTCGAGCCATATCGAACAGATCGCCGCGCGCCTGAAATGGCCGTGTATCCGCATCAATCTGGACGCGCATATCAGCCGTATCGACCTGGTCGGGCGCGACGCCATCGTGTTGCAGGACGGGCAGCAGGTGACACAGTTCAAGGAAGGGTTGTTGCCATGGGCCTTGCAGCGCCCGGTCGCGCTGGTGTTCGACGAATATGATGCGGGGCGCCCGGACGTGATGTTCGTGATCCAGCGCGTGCTGGAAACCGACGGCAAGATGACGCTGCTGGACCAGAATCGCGTGATCCGGCCGAACCCGCATTTCCGCCTGTTCGCGACCGCCAATACGGTGGGTCTGGGCGACACGACGGGCCTGTATCATGGCACGCAGCAGATCAACCAGGGCCAGATGGACCGGTGGAATCTGGTGGTGGCATTGAATTACCTGCCTGCCGCGACCGAGGCGCAGGTGGTGCTGGCCAAGTCGGGCGAATATGATCATGAGGGCGGCCGCAAGGAAGTCGAGAGCATGATCAAGGTGGCCGAACTGACGCGGCAGGGCTTCATCAACGGCGATATTTCGACCGTCATGTCGCCGCGTACCGTGATCAGTTGGGCGCAGAATGCGCTGATCTTCAAGAATGTCGGCTTCGCCTTCCGTCTGAGCTTCCTCAACAAATGCGATGAAGCTGAACGGGCGCTGGTCGCCGAATATTATCAGCGCGTGTTCGGCAAGGACTTGCCGGAAAGCGTGGCGAGCCGGGCGAACTGAGCGTTCGCGCCGACCATTTTGGCGGGAGTTTCCCATGATCGTCGTCGAACGGATCGACCCAGCAGGCGGGACCGCGCACCGGATCAGCATCCGGGGCCATGAAATCGTCGCCGACATGTCGGCGCCGGACGGGGATGATGCCGGGCCGGACCCGCATGACCTTTATGATACGGCGCTGGGCGCGTGCAAGGCGATGACGATGCTCTGGTATGCGCAACGCAACGCCATTCCGGTGGAGGCCATCCATGTCGGCGTGGTTCGCGATGCGAGCCAGGAGCGCAAGGGCATCTACAAGTTGACCACGCGCATCGCCCTGACCGGAGACATGAGCGACGAGCAGCATGACAAGCTGATCGCGGTGGCAGCGAAATGCCCGGTCCACAAGCTGATGAGCGAGGTCGAGACGCAGATCGAGACGATCGCGGTGCCGCGCGTCGGCGATCCGGAGCGGCCATGAGCGGGGAGGCGGTGATGGAACGCGGCGGACTGCCATTGGCCAGCGCGTTCAACCTGCGTGATTTCGGCGGCTATCCGACGTCGGACGGCCGCACGATCCGGCGCGGCATGCTGTACCGGTCGGGCACGATGGCGCTGCTGACGCCGGAGGACAGCGCGCAATTGCAGGCGCTGGGCATTCGCGCGATCTGCGATTTCCGGCGGCAGGGCGAGCGCCGGTCGGAGCCGACAAGCTGGCATGATGCCACGGTCGATTATTATTGCCGCGATTATAGCGGGGCGACCGGCGTGCTGGTGGACATGATGCGCGAGGAGCGGACTACCGCTGCGGACATGCGGGCAGCGATGCTGGCGGTCTATCACGAGATCGCGACCGAGCATGCCGAAGCCTATCGCGCCATGTTCGCGCAGATGCTGGCGGGCCATGTGCCGATCCTGATCAACTGTTCGGCAGGCAAAGACCGGACCGGTGCGGGTGCGGCGATGGTGCTGGCGGCGCTGGGCGTGTCGCGCGACGTCATCGTCGAGGATTATCTGCTGACCAACAGCCATGCCGACTGGACGTGGCGGCTGGCGCAGGGCGAGAGCCACCTGAGCCGAATGAAAGCGGCGCGGGCGGATGTGCTGGAGCCGTTGCTGATCGCCGACGCCGCCTATCTGGAGGCGCTGTTCGACCATTTCGACAGGCTGCATGGCGGCGTCGATGGCTATTTGCGCGATGTGCTTGGCGTAGGGGTGGCCGAACAGGCGGCGCTGCGTGAGGCGTTGCTGGTTCCATGAGCGAACGGTCCCCCATCGATGCCTTCAAGGATGTGCTGTCCGGCGTAGCGCGCGCGATCACCCGTGACGCGGAGGTCGAAGTCGGCTTCACCGCCGATACGCCCCACGCCGTGGGCAAGGCGATCAAGGTGCCGACGCCCGGTCGTGCCCTGCCCGCCGATCAGGTGGCGCTGGCGCGTGGCTTTGCCGATGCGTCCGCGCTGAAGCTGCGTCATCATAATCCGAGGATCCATGCCAACTCGGCGCCGGGGGAAGCGGTCGCGCGCGCGGTGTTCGACGCGGTCGAGCAGGCGCGGGTCGAGGCGATCGGCGCCCGGTCGATGGAGGGCGTGCGCGCCAACCTCAATCATGCGCTGGACCTGCGGCTGAAATCCGACGCGATCCGCCGGGCGCGCTCGGCCGACGAGGTGCCGCTGTCGACCGCACTGGCGCTCAAGGTGCGCGAGCGGCTGACAGGTCAGCCCATCCCCAAGGATGTGGCGGCGGGCGTCGCCATGGTCGACCAGTGGATCGAGGACAAGGCGGGCTCCGACCTGGACGCGCTGACCATGGCGATCGACGACCAGCGCGCTTTCCAGAAGCTGACGACGGCGATGCTGGAACATCTGCAACTGATCGACGCCGATGTGCCGCCCGATACGGAAGAACCCGAAGCCGAGGACGAGGGCGAGGATCAGGAAGACAACCAGGAAGAAGGCGAGAGCGGCGAGGAGGAATCCGGCGACAGCGACATGAACGCCGAGGCGCGCGCCGAGGATCAGGGCGGCGACACCGAAGAGGGCGAAACCGACTATAGCGAGGATTTCGACGCCGACAGCGACGAAGGCGCGGACGATATGGGCGAGGAAGGCATGATGCCGGTCCGCCCGAACCGTCCGATGTCCGATTTGCCGCCGGGCTTCGACTATAAATCCTACACGACCAAGTTCGACGAGGTCGTCGCGCCGGAAGAATTGTGCGACGAGGATGAACTGGCGCGGCTGCGCGGCTTCCTGGATCAGCAGCTCGTCAGCTTGCAGGGCGCGGTGACGAAGCTTGCCAACCGCTTGCAGCGCCGATTGATGGCGCAGCAGTCGCGATCCTGGGATTTCGACCAGGAAGAAGGGATGCTGGACGCGGCGCGGCTGGCGCGGATCGTGATCGATCCCACCCACTCGCTGTCGTACAAGATCGAGCGCGATACGGAGTTTCGCGATACGGTCGTCACACTGCTGATCGACAATTCAGGCTCCATGCGCGGGCGGCCGATCAGCATTGCGGCGATCAGCGCCGACATCATGGCGCGCACGCTGGAGCGCTGCGGGGTCAAGACCGAGATTTTGGGCTTCACCACGCGGGCGTGGAAAGGCGGGCAGAGCCGCGAGGCATGGCTGGCCGCCGGGCGGCCGCCGATGCCGGGGCGTTTGAACGACCTGCGCCATATCGTCTACAAGAAGGCCGACGATCCGTGGCGGCGCGCGCGCAAGAATCTGGGCCTGATGATGCGCGAAGGCCTGCTGAAGGAAAATATCGACGGCGAGGCGCTGCTGTGGGCGCACAGCCGGCTGATAGCGCGGCATGAAGAGCGGCGCATCCTGATGGTGATCTCCGATGGCGCGCCGGTGGATGACAGCACCCTGTCGGTGAACAGCGGCACCTATCTGGAGCGGCATTTGCGGCAGGTGATCGACTGGATCGAGAATAAGTCGCCGGTGCAGCTGGTCGCGATCGGCATCGGCCATGATGTGACGCGCTATTATCGGCGCGCCGTGACGATCATGGATGCCGAGCAGTTGGGCGGCACGATGGTCGAGCAGCTGGCCGGACTTTTCGATGAAGACTGACGGCGGCTGATCGTACCCCGGCGGAGGCCGGGGTCCAGATTCCAGCACCAGACTGGACCCCGGCGTTCGCCGGGGAACCGCATATCTCGGGAGAATGATGTCGTGAGTGTCGCCTTTCGTCGCGAGAGCGATGATGAGCATATGGAGCCGAAGTTCGAGCTGCCGATTCCGTCCGGTCCCAATTGGGTGACGGCGCGGGGCATGCGGCTGACGCGGGAGAAGGTCGAGGCGCTGGAAGCCGTCGATACTACCGGCATGGAGGAAGAGGCGGCCAAGAAGCATAAGCGGGTGCTGCGCTATTGGCGCACGCGGCTGGCAACGGCGGAATTGCGGCCGGTGGCGGATGGGGACACTGTCGCCTTCGGCACGCGCGTCACTTATCGGCTGAACCGGCAGGAGAAGATGGTCGCGCTGGTCGGCGACGATGAGGCGAATCCGCATGAGGGGCGGATCAGCTTCTCGTCCCCGCTTGCCCGCGCGATGATGGATGCTGAGGTCGGCGAGAAGGTGGATTTCGCCGGCAAGGTCGAGGCAGTCGAGATCGTAGCGATCGCGGTCGTGGACGAGGCGTAATCTGCGTCAGACCATGATGAAAAAAGCCCACCGGTTGCGCCGGTGGGCTTTTTCTTTGGCTCAAAGGCGAATCAGGCGCCGCGGGCCGCCTCGAACAGGAACCAGGCGCGCTGTTCGGCCTGATCGGTCCAGTCGTCGACAATGCCCTCGGTCGCGTTGTCGCCCGCTTCCGTCGCAGCGGCCTTCACGGCACGGAAGGTTTCGACCAGCGCCAGATTATCATCGCGCAATTCCTTGAGCATATCGGCGGGAGCGACGAACTCGGCGTCATTGTCCTTGATCGTCTGGTGACGGGCAATGTCGCCGATGGAGCGCAGACTGGTGTTGCCGGTCTTGCGCACGCGCTCTGCAATAAGGTCGGTCGTGCCCAGGATTTCGGTCGCCTGTTCATCGAACATCAGATGATAATCACGGAAATGCGGGCCGGAGACGTGCCAGTGGAAATTCTTGGTCTTGAGGTACAGCGCATAGCTGTCCGCCAGAGCGCCGTTCAGTGCTTCCGCCACCGACTTGGTGGCATTGCTCTTGAGATCGGTCGGTGTCTTCAGATCGGGGGCGGTCATGCGATGTCCTCCTGTTTCGCGAGAAATGATTTCGGACATATAATGATCGCGGGACAAGTTGGTGCCATTTTTTTGCGGTGCAAAATCCCGATCAGGCCGATCCAACCAGTCGATCAGAGCAGGCCGACCGCCGACAGGGCCATGAGCGCCCCGGTGATCAGCATCAGCACGCCGCCGCTCCAGCGGATCGCACGCAGCGGCAGGACGGCCAGCAAGCGGTCGCGGGCCAGCACGACGGGCACCAGCGCGGCGATGACGCCCAGCGCGCCGCCGATGCCGGCCAGCCAGGGGTCGGCGGTGCGGGTAGCGATGCCGAGTATCAGGAATTGCGGGCCGTCGCCAAAGCCCAGGATGAAGAGGCCGATGGCGGTGGTAAGGATCGCGCCAAGCCGCCAGCCGGTTAAAGGATCAGGCTGGCGCACCGGCCAGAAGAAGCCTGCCCCAAGAAAGAGGACGGAGAGCGCCATGAACAGCAGGCGAGCGTCAGACCCCAGCATCGGGCCGATCCAGGCACCGGCAAAGGCGGATATGGCGGCGTTGGCGATCGCGGCGATACAGATGCCGGCAATGATCGCGCCGTTGCGGTTGTAGCGGGTGGCGAGCGCGAGGACGAGCAACTGGCTCTTGTCGCCCATTTCACCAAGCAGGCAGCCGAGCAGGGCGATGAGCAGTGCGTCCATCAGGTCGTACGAATCAGGCGCGCAGGGGCAGGGTGGCGACCGTGGTCGTGCGCGGGATCATCGGAACAATAGCGACTTCGGGCATGTCTTCTGAAAGAGACTCACGCATCAGGTCCAGATAGGACAGCACGATCGGGCCAAGGCCGTGCAGCGACAGGGCCGATTCGAGCGTGCCGGCCAGCCGCTCGATCGTGTCGAGGCGAAAGGCGCGGGCGATATGGCGGATCTGGGCCAGTTCGTCCTGCATGCGGAGCGCGGACACATGGCCACGCTGGCTCGCCAGCCCATCGACCCGGCGCATCAGGTCGCTCAAAATGGCCAGTTTCGGATCATGTCGCATGGGAAATCCCCCGTCTGTCGCCCCATGAGAGATCATGCGCCCGATTGGTTAAAGCCATGTAAAGCGTGGTTGCGGGTCGCCGATTCCTGACCCTAGCCTTGACAGGGAGCCGAATCTGCCCCAAGGGCCACCGCTGAAACGGGGCGGTCCGCTGTGGGCCGCTTTTCTTTTTACGCATTTCAAGACCAGGGAATAGGGCCATGGCCAAGCCGGCAACCGTCAAGATCCGTCTCGTCAGCACGGCTGACACTGGTTTCTTCTACGTCACCAAGAAGAATCCGCGCACCAAGACCGAGAAGTTCAGCTTCAACAAGTACGACCCGGTCGTGCGCAAGCATGTCGAATTCAAGGAAGCCAAGATCAAGTAAGCCGCTTGCGGGCTTTGCGCCCGCGCGCTTGATCCGTCGCTTCTGACGAACAGGAAAAGGCCCGTCCCGGTTGGGAGCGGGCCTTTTCCTGTTTCCGTGGGTGCGACTGCGGTGCGCAAAAAAAGGGAGAGCCTGACACAGGCCCTCCCCTAGCCCCTCTCGCAAGCGAGAGGGGTATTTACAGCGTTTAGTTGCCGACCGGCTTGGCGTCGGTGCGGCGCACGACGATGGTCGAGGAACGCGGTTGCTGACCGGCGACCGGCCAGTCGCCCGTGGGATGCTGAATGTTCACGAAGAAGGTCTTGAGGTCCGGCGTATAGGCAAGGCCGGTGATCTCGCAGCCCTTCGGCCCGACCAGGAAGCGCGACGACTTCTTGGTGGTCTGATCGATGTAGAACATCGCGTTCTGGCCGAAGACTTGCTCGATCGTGGTGTCGGGCTTGCCCGACGTACCGGGCACGCTGTGGTCGGTCTGGACCCACAGGCGCCCCTTGGGGTCGATGCGAATGCCGTCGGGGCTGGAGAAGGTATCGCCGTTGATATTGCCTTCCAGCTTGTCGCCGAAGCCGGCCAGCGACGGATCGCCCGCCAGCAGGAAGATTTCCCAGCTAAACTTCATGGCGAGCGGCGAATTGCCCTCTTCCTTGAACTTGATGATGTGACCGTGGCGATTCTTGGTACGCGGATTGGCGGCGTCCACCACCGCGCGGCTGCTGTTGTTGGTCAGGGTCACGAAGACGGCGCTGTTGTCGGGCGCGACCGTGATCCATTCCGGACGGTCCATGACGGTACCGCCGGCAACGCGGGCGGCCGAGATGGTGTTGATGAGGACGTCCGCCTGGTTGCGGAAATCGACCGCAGCCGGAGTCTGCGGACCCTGGCTGACATTGCCCGGATCGCTCGCGCCGGCGACGAGGCCGTTCTGCCCCTGGACCAGTGCCCGCCATTCGCCGGTGCCGTCCGCGTTGAAGCGGGCGACATAGAGGGTGCCATGATCGAGCATGTCGCGGTTCTGGCTGCGATTGCTGCTGCTGAAGGCGCGGTCGCAGACGAATTTGTAGATACAGCCCGGCGTACCGTCATGCCCCATATAGAAAGCGACGCGGCTGTTGCTGTCGGCCATATAGGCGGTATTTTCATGGTCGAAACGGCCCAGCTCGGTGCGCTTGGTCGCCGCGTCCAGTTCCTGATAGGGGTCGATTTCAACCACCCAGCCGTAATTTTCCGCCGGCTGCGAAGGGTCGAGATAATTGTCGGTCGTTTCCTCGCAGGTCAGATAGGTGCCCCAGGGGGTGCGGCCCGACGAGCAGTTGTTCAGCGTGCCCTTGATCGAGGTCGAGAGCAGGCCGGCGGCGCGGCCGCTGGCGCGATAAAGGCTGTTGCCGGTGTAGCGCTTGTTATATTTGGAGCCGGCCTTCACCGCCCATTTGCCGTCCGAGCCCTTGGCGATTTCGACCACGCCCACACCTACCGCCGACAGGGCGATGGCGCGCTGTTCGGCCGTGGCGGTGGTGGGATCGGGCTGGCCGTCGGCGAACAGGATGTTGAAGTCGGGCAATTCGAAATTGGTCGCCAGCAGGCCGCCGCTATTGGCGTCGGTGCCCGACAGTTCATAATATTCCATGCCGTCATGATTGCCACCGGCCCATTTTTCGGCATCGGCAGCCGTCGGGAAACTGCCCGAATAGGGCGTGCCGGCCTCGATCGAATCGCCGGCCTTGAGCAGGATGTCGACGGTGTAGCCGCTGGGCACGGTCACGGTGTCGTTCATGTTGGCGGCGACGGGCGCGAAGCTGATCGCATAGCTGTCCGTCGGGGTCGGGGTCGGTGTCGGGGTCGGCGTGCTCGAATCATTGTCGTCGTCACCGCAGGCGGCGAGCGAGCCGAGCAGCGGGAGGATGGAGAGGCCCAGCAGGCCGTTCTTCAGCACGGAGCGTCGCGCCGGATTGGCGGCGACGATCGCTTCCAGGCTCTGGTCGCCCATATCGATGCTGGGCTGTGCGGCGCGATAGGGCGCGCGCGCTTCGTCGGTCAGATGAGACATGTAAAAACTACCCCTGTGCCTACAGGCTGTCGGCAACGTGCCGCGCCCTTGCGCAACGGGGGATGGCGCAGAAGAATGACGCGGAAAGGGCAGGTTGATGTAGCCCGCATGAAAGGAAAATGACGATCCAGTGAAGTGCGTTGCGGGATCGTTACAGAAGCGCGTTCACCTGCTCGACGAAGCGCAGCACGGAAATGGGCTTGGACACATAGGCCTGTGCGCCGGCCGCGCGAATCCGGTCCTCATCCCCCTGCCCGGCATAGGCGGTGACGGCCATGATCGGCACGGCAGAGAGCCGTTCGTCCGCCTTGAGCGATATGATGAGGTCCAGCCCGCTGACATGGGGCAGATGGATGTCGGTGATGACGAGGTCGGGCAGGAAGCCCTGCGCCTGCGCCAGCACATCGCGTCCGTCGCGCAGCGGCAACACCTCATGCCCGTGCGCGCGCAGCAGGTCGCAAAAAAGTTTGAGATTGAGTTCGTTGTCCTCGACAACGAGCACGCGCTTTGCCACCAGTCACCCGCGGTCCGAAAATGCCTTTTGGAGCGCCTGAACAGCTGCTCCACCCCGAAAGCCGATCATGCGACCCGACACACAGAATGGCAAGCGGGATAGCAATCCTGACGATGCGACACTGGCGCTGATGGCGCTGGGATGGACGCTGAGCGACGGGTCGCGCGCCGAGCGGTTGCTGTCGCTGACGGGGCTGGACGTCGATGCGTTGCGCGCAGGGATCGGCGACCCGGCCATATTGAGCGCGGTGCTGGCGTTCCTGGCCGACCATGAGCCGGACCTGATCGCCTGCGCCGAAGCGATCGACACCACCCCCGCCGCGTTGATCGCGGCGCAGGAGAGATTGAACCGATGACCCGTCCCCTGATCATCACCGATTGCGACGAGGTGCTGCTGCACATGGTGGTGCCGTTCCGCCAGTGGCTGGACGAGACGCATGACGTGCATTTCAATATGCAGGAGCGCGGCTTTGCCGAGGCGCTGCGCCACAAGGATAGTGGGGTGGTGGTGGAGCGCGAGCTGGTGTGGGAGTTGCTGCTGGGCTTTTTCGAGACGGAGATGCACCGGCAGATGCCGATCGCGGGCGCGATCGAGGCGCTGCACCGGTTGTCGGCGATCGCCGATATCGTCGTGCTGACCAACATCACCGAGCGGCATCGTCAGCCACGCGCCGACCAGTTGGCGAGCCATGGCCTGCACCTGCCGGTCCATTGGAACCAGGGTGGCAAGGGCCGCGCGCTGGCGAAGATCGTCGCGGAGCGGGCGCCGAGCGTCGCTGTGTTCATCGACGATCTGGCCGAACATCATCATTCGGTGTCCACCCACGCGCCCGACGTTTGGCGGCTGCATCTGGTGGGCGAGCCGGAAATGGCAGATTATGTCGAGGATGCGGCCTATGCTCATGCCCGGATCGATCAATGGGCGGCGGCCGAACGCTGGATCATCGACAAGCTGGCGCAAGGGCCGGCCCCGATCGACATCGATAATAATCAAGGAGTGTTTTCATGAGCATCGAAGCCCGCCTGACCGAATTGGGCATCACCCTGCCGCAGGCCGCCGCGCCCGTCGCAGCCTATGTCGCCGCAGTCGAGGCCAATGGCCTGCTGCACATCAGCGGCCAGATCGCGCTGGCACCCGACGGACTGATGACCGGCCGTCTGGGCGAGGATCGCGACCTGGACTATGGCGTTGCCGCCGCGCGGGTGTGCGGCCTTAACCTCATCGCGCAGATGAAGGCGGCGCTGGGGTCGCTGGACCGGGTCGAGCGGATCGTGAAGCTGGGCGCCTTCATCAGCAGTGCGCCGTCCTTCACCGACCAGCCCAAGGTCGCCAATGGCGCGTCGGAACTGATGGTCGAAGTGTTCGGCGAGGCTGGCAAGCATGCCCGCAGCGCGGTCGGCGTGCCGGTGCTGCCGCTGGGCGCGGTGGTCGAGATCGACGCGGTCGTTCTTGTCAAAGCGACGGTCTGACGGGTTGGCGGCTTTTGGCCGCTGGCCTGACTGGCTGATGGCCCGGCCCTTCGCCCATCGCGGGCTGCATGGGCCAAAGGACGGGCAAGTGCTGAGCGAAAACGGGATGGCGGCGTTCGACGCCGCCATCGCCGGAGGGTTCGGCATCGAATGCGACGTCCGGGCGAGTCGGGACGGCGTCGCCTTCGTCTTTCATGATGCCGCACTGGTGCGGATGGCCGGACGCGACGAGGCGGTCGCGGCGCTGGACGCCGCCACATTGGACCAGATCACCCTGCCCGATGGCGGCGCGATCCCACGCCTGTCGGCGCTGCTGGCGCGAAGCGGGGACCACACGCCGCTGCTGGTCGAGATCAAGGCGGAGGGGCGACGAGTCGAGGCCGTTTGCGGCGCCGTTGCGCGCGATCTGGCGGCATGGCCCGGTGCGCCGGTCGCGATCATGTCGTTCAATCCATGGGCAATGCGCTGGTTTTTGCGACAGCGAGTTGGACAGGTGAATGGCCTTGTCCTGACGCAGCAGGGCAAGGGGCGTTTGCGCGGATCGATCGAACGCGCTCTTGCACTTTGGCTGTCGAAGCCCGACTTTCTGGCCTGTGATATTCGCGACCTGCCATCCCGCCTGTCCCGCCATGCCCAAGCCAGGGGGATGCCCGTGCTGACATGGAGCGTGCGCAGTCAGGCCGAGCGGGCGACCGCCGCCGCCCATGCCGACCAGATCATTTTCGAGTGGTCCCGTGACTGACGTGGTGGCGCGCATCGCATCAGGGGTCGCGGATTTCGACCGGGCGCAGTGGGATGCCTGCGCAGGACGAGTTAACCCATTCATAAGTTGGGATTTTCTTGTTGCCCTGGAGCGATCGGGAAGTGTCGGCGAAGGCAGCGGCTGGCAGCCCTTGCCGATCGTGATCGACGGACCGGACGGCCAGATCGCCGCTGCCGCGCCCGCCTATGGCAAGAGCCACAGTCAGGGCGAATATGTGTTCGACCATAGTTGGGCCGATGCCTGGGAACGGGCAGGCGGGCGTTACTATCCCAAGATCCAGATCGCCGCGCCCTTTTCCCCCGTGCCCGGTCCCCGGCTGCTGCTGCGCGACAAGGCAATGGCGCCCGCGCTGATCGCGGGGATCGAGATGCTGGTGGAGCGCAACGAACTGTCATCCGCCCATGCGACCTTCATCGCGCCGGAGGAGGTTCCGCTGTTCGAGGCGGCGGGCTGGCTGATCCGCGAGGACAGCCAATATCACTGGACCAACCGGGGCTATGGCAGCTTCGCCGATTTCCTGACCGACCTGTCGAGCGAGAAGCGCAAGAATATCCGCAAGGAACGCGCCCGTGCGGTCGAAGGGCTGGAGATCGTCCACCTGACCGGCGGCGACCTGACCGAGGCGCATTGGGATATTTTCTGGGAATTTTACCAGGATACCGGCGCGCGCAAATGGGGCCAGCCCTATCTGACCCGCGCCTTCTTCTCCATTTTGGGGGAGACGATGGCGGACAAGGTGCTGCTGATCCTGGCGCTGCGCGATGGGCAGCCGATCGCGGGCGCGCTCAACCTGATCGGTGGCGACACGCTCTATGGCCGATATTGGGGTTGTTCGCAGGATGTGCCCAACCTGCATTTCGAGCTTTGCTATTATCAGGCGATCGACGCGGCGATCGCGCGTGGCCTGCACAAGGTGGAGGCGGGCGCGCAGGGCGGCCACAAGCTGGCGCGCGGCTATGCGCCGGAGCCGACCTTTTCCGCGCATTTCCTGCCCAATGCCGGCTTTCGCCGGGCGGTCGCCGATTTTCTGGCAGCCGAACGGGAGGGCGTACAGCGTGACCGGCTGTGGCTGGCCGAACGAACGCCGTTCAGGAAAGGCGGCTGATCAGGCGGCGCGCAACTGGCTGACGGCGATCAGGCTGCGAGCCTGGCGCTGGGCTTCGGCGATCTGGCGCGCCGTCATTTCCTCGGCGATTTCGGCGCGCATCGACTGGCCTTGCTCACTGCCGCGCAGCGCGGCGAGGTTGAACCATTTATGCGCTTCGATGAGGTCTATCGGCAGGTCGCCGGTGCCGCAGCTATAGGCGACGCCCAAATCGAAACATTCTTCCGCAGAACCATAGGCCGCGCGCGACTGGCGGGCCTGCATGAGAAATTCCGCGCTCTTGATACTGTTAGCCATGATGTTTCCCCTGTTCCCAAACTAGCTCAATGGATTTCGACCCTTTTTTCACGAGGTGCAGATTTGACCGGGAAGCGATAAAAAATGGTTAACGGGATTTTTGCCATCAAAGTGCACGCATTCGACTTTCCGCCAGGACGCGAAAGTGATGATCTTGCGCACTTCTTATGGCCGGTAGCGGATTGGGACTGGTATCGGCCGCCTATTGCCCGCATAGCCCCCGCATGAGTCCCCTGCCCCTTGCTTCCCCTCCATCCCCGCCCAAGGATATCCGGTTCCGCGAATTCGTGCTGCTGTGCGCGTGCCTGATGGCGATGAACGCGATGTCGATCGATCCGATGCTGCCGGCCCTGCCGGAGATCGGCCGCGACCTGGCGATTCCGCATCCCAATGACCGGCAGTGGATCATCAGCGTCTATTTTCTGGGGCTGGGTTTCGGGTCGCTGCTGTTCGGCGTCCTGTCCGACCGGTTCGGGCGCAAGATGGTGCTGGGCAGCGCGATGGCGCTGTTCATCGTCTCATCCATCGCCTGCGCCAGCGCGCAGAGTTTCTCCATGATGCTGGCGGGCCGGGCATGCGCCGGCTTCTTTGCAGGCGCAAGCCGGGTCATCACGGTGGGCATCGTGCGCGACCGGTTCAAAGGCGATGCGATGGCGCGGGTCATGTCACTGATCTTCGCGGTGTTCATGCTGATCCCGGTGATGGCGCCGAGTTTCGGGTCGGCGATCCTGCTGATCGCGCCGTGGCGCTGGATCTTCTGGGCGCTGGTCATATTGGCCAGCCTGATCCTGATCTGGATGGTCGTGCGGCTGCCCGAAACGCTGAAGCCCGAAAACCGGATGCGGATCACGCCCGGTTCGCTGTTCCAGACGGTCGGCCTGATCCTGCGCACGCGCAGTTCGATCGGCTATATGCTGGCGAGCGGCGTGGTGATGGGCGGGCTGATCGGCTTCATCCTTTCGATCCAGCAGATATTCTTCGATGTGTTCGATGCCGCGGAGATTTTTCCGCTGGGCTTTGCCGCGATCGCGGGAAGCATGGGGGTCGGCAGCCTGATCAACAGCCGGCTGGTGTCGCGCTTTGGCGCGCGGCGCATGAGCCAGAGCGCACTGATCGCCTTCATCCTGATCGCGGCGGTGCATCTGGCGGTGATCCTGACGGGCATGGAGACGCTGATCACCTTCATGGTCTTGCAGGCGATGACGATGATGACGGTGGCGTTCACCGCGTCCAATTTCAGCGCCATTTCGATGGAGCCGTTCCACAGGGGGGCCGGTGTCGCCTCCTCCTTCCAGGCGTTCCTGACGACGGCGCTGTCGAGCGCGCTGGGCAGCATCGTGGGTCGCGCCTTCGACGGGACCACCCTTCCCTTCACCATCGGGCTGCTTGTGTTCGGCATCGGCTCCTTCCTGATCGTGATCTGGGCGGAGCGCGGCAAGCTGTTCACCCGGCCCAATCATGGCGCGATGCGGGAGGCGGAGGTCGACTTCCACTGACCTGTCGAGGCAGCAGGGCAAAGAAAAAGGGGCGGTTTCCCGCCCCTTTTTTGTGTCTCGATCAGGCGTCCTTGCCGCCCGGCGTGGGTGCGCCGGGGAACGGCGGCACCGGCTGGGGCGGGATGCCGGCATCATCCTCCGCCACATCCACCACGCCGCGACCGACATGGCTGCGGCTGCGGCTATAGCCGAAATAGACCAGCAGACCCAAGGTCGCCCAGCCGACGAACATCAGCTTGGTTTCGATGCCCAGGCTGTAGAAGAGATAGACGCAGCCAGCGATGGCGAAGGGTGCAGTGATGTAGATGGCGGGGGTGCGGAACGGGCGGGCGCGGTTCGCATCCGTCTTGCGCAGGCGCATCACCGCGATCGACACGGCGGCAAAGGCGAAGAGCGTGCCGGAGTTGGAGATGTCCGCCAGGATGCCGACCGGGAAGAAGGCCGCGAACAGCGCCACGAAGATGCCGGTCAGGATGGTGATGACATGCGGCGTCTTGTAGGTCGGGTGCACCTTCGAAAAGACGGCCGGGAGCAGGCCGTCGCGGCTCATGACGAAGAAGATGCGGGTCTGGCCGAACATCATCATCAGGATGACCGAAGGCAGCGCAAGGCCGGCGGCGAGGCCGAGCAGGTTGCCGATCTGGGGCCAGCCGATTTCACGCAGGGTCCAGGCCAGCGCTTCCTTCGAGCAGGTGACCGCTTCGGTGCCGGCAGCGGCCAGCGCGGCGCACTGTTGCGACAGGGCCGGCGAACCAGCGGCAAGCACTTCGCCGGCCGGGCCAGCGACCGGCTGCGCGCCGACGGTGCCGATGACGCCGGCGGCGACGAGCATGTAGAAGATGGTGCAGATGCCGAGCGAACCGATCAGGCCGATCGGCATGTTACGCTGTGGGTTCTTCGTTTCTTCAGCGGCGGTCGAAACGGCGTCGAAGCCGACATAGGCGAAGAAGATGGAGGCGGCAGCTGCCGAGATGCCCGAGAAGCCGAGCGGCGCGAAGGGGGTGAATTTGTCCATGTTGATGACCGGCAGGGCCAGCACGATGAACAGCGTCAGAGCGGCGACCTTGATGAGGACCAGCACGGCGTTGACGGTCGCGCTTTCCTTGGTGCCGATGACCAGCAGCCAGGTCACGAGCGCCGCGATCAGCATCGCGGGCAGATTGACCATACCGCCATCGAACGGCCCGCGCGTCAGCAGATCGGGGATGTCGAGGTGGAATGTATGTTCGATCAGGCCGACCACATAGCCAGACCAACCCACCGACACCGCACCGGCCGCGACCGCATATTCCAGAATCAGCGCCCAGCCGACCATCCAGGCGATGAGTTCGCCCATCACCGCGTAGCTGTAGGTGTAGGCGGAACCCGAAACGGGCACCATCGCCGCCATTTCGGCGTAGCAGAGCGCGGCCACCGCGCAGACGAAGCCCGCGATCACGAAGGAGAGCATCATGCCGGGACCGGCTTTCTGCGCCGCCTCCGCCGTGAGCACGAAGATGCCGGTGCCGATGACGGCGCCGATGCCCAGCATGGTCAACTGGAACGCGCCCAGCGACCGGTGCAGCGATTTCTTCTCGGCCGTCGCCAATATGGCGTCGAGAGGCTTTACGCGCCCGAAAATCATGAATGATGCCCTTTTGTCTTCATTGTTTTGCCCGTGCGGCTTTGCACCCGCTCCTTTTGGCTGTGAACGCGAGACTATCGCCTAATCCGCCACGCGCAAGTATGTTGCGTTCACGCGACATTCCGATGCAGTAGCGATGCGGACTGACATGGGACTGACAGGAGCCGGACGATGATCGAATTGCTGCGCGCGCAGGGGCTGGAGAACGTGCCTCATGGCTTTGCCGGGCGGCGCGGCGGGGTGTCGGGCGGTGTCCATGCGGGGCTGAATGTCGGGCTGGGATCGGCCGACGAGCGCGAGGCGGTGCTGCGCAACCGGGATCTGGCGCGCGACGCGCTGTTGCCGGGCGCAACTCTGGTGACGGTGCATCAGGTCCATTCGCCCGATGTGGTGACGATGACGGGCGGGATCGCGGAAGGCGATCGGCCGGCCGCAGACGCCATGGTGACCGACCGGCCGGGACTGGTGCTGGGCATATTGACCGCCGATTGCGTGCCGGTGCTGTTTGCCGATGCACAGGCCGGCGTCGTGGGCGCGGCCCATGCCGGGTGGAAGGGCGCGATTGGCGGCGTCACCGACCGGACGATCGAGGCGATGGTCGCGCTGGGCGCCGACCGGAGCCGAATCGCCTGCGCCATCGGGCCGTGCATCGGCCGGCTGTCCTATGAGGTGACCGACGATTTTGCGGCGCATTTCGCCGAAGACGACGGGGCGAACGAGCGATTCTTCACCGCTGGGAGGCCGGGCCATTGCCAGTTCGACATCGCCGCCTATGTCGCGGCGCGACTGGCCGGTGCCGGGATCGGGCGGATAGCGATGCTGGATGAGGATACCTATAGCCAGCCGGACCGATTCTACAGCTATCGTCGGTCCTGCCACCGCAGCGAGAGCGACTATGGACGGCAGATTTCGATGATTGCGCTGCCGGGGTAATTAGCGCCGCCCCCCGCTCGCATGCTTGTCCTCGCGGCGGCGGCCGACGAGCATGCCGCGTTCCAGCCGGGCGCAGAGCGCGGCATAATAGTCCGACAGGAAGGCGTGGTCGTCGCCATCGTCGGGCAGGCCCGCCTTGCGCCGGATCGTGGCGGCGACGGTGACGATCGCATCATCCTGTCCATTGCGCAGGACATTTTCCAGCGTTTGCAGTTCGTAGATGCCATAAAGATCGAGCGCGGCGTCGGTGAAGGTACGGCGCGGCTGCTGCGCGCGGGTGGCGACCAGATCCTCGCCCAGCTTGGCGCGGACGGTGTTCACGACCCAGGTGCCCGCCAGCAAGTCCCCCACCCGCAGCCGATCCCGGTTGAAGAGCGGGAAGAAGAGGAAGATGCCGGTCCAGCAGAACGCGAACAGGGTGAGGAAGCCGTCCGCCGCGCCATCCGCCGCCTGCATGCCAAGGAAGGAGAGCGGCAGGAAAATCTCGATCTCTCGCAGGGCATTGCGGGCGATCACCGCGCCGCCGGTCAGCCGGCCGCCATCGCGCGCGACGACGCGCAGGCCGAGCAGCCGCTTGCCCGGCGTGGCCCCGCGTCCGCCCATTTCGAACAGGATGAACCAGCCGTTGCGCAGCATGAACGCGCCGATGAGCCAGAGGATCATGAAGATTTCGGCGCGCGCCTTGGCAATGCCGAGCAGGCCGATCGCGACGGTGGTGAGGATCAGGCTGATGAAGAGGATGAGGATGTCGAGGAGGAAGGCCGACGCGCGCGTCCCCGCGCTCGCCAGTTCGAGGCGCAGGTCGACCCCTTCGGGCGTGACGAAGCTGCGCCGCAGCGAGGCGGGCGCTTTCCGCTCGCGCTTACGCCGCCAGCGCATCGGGAGCCTCCCGCCGGCGGGGGAGATAATAATAGGCCAGCCAGCCGGCGAGCGCGGCGAGGCCGATGCCATAGCGCATCGCATCCTGCTGGATCGTCTGGCGCCCGATCCCTTCGAGCAGGCCGGCGACCAGCAGCATCAGCACCACGCCGGCCATGGCGATGGCGGCGCTGCGCCCGGCGATGACGGCGGCATCGGTCCGTTCAAGGCGGCCGGGGAAGGCGACGGCGGTGCCGATCTTCATGCCGGCCGCGCCCGCGAGGATGATGGCGAACATTTCGGTCGAGCCGTGGATGGTGAGCCAGCCGAGGAAATTGAGGCCCAATCCCTTGCTGGCGAACAGGCAGAGCATCGCGCCAAGAGTGAGGCCGTTGTAGAGCAGCAGCAGCACGGTCGGGACGGTGAAGGCGAAACCGAGCGCGAAAGCGAAGATCGCGACCTGGCTGTTATGGGTGAAGAGATAGGCGGCGAAGGTGGCGAGGCCCCCGCCCTCCTGCGGGCCATAGATGGTGGCGCGCAGCGTCGCCGCGCTGGCGGCGGGATCGCGCCCGCTGGCCATGGCATCGGGGATGATGCTGTAATACCAGCTCGCGTCGGTCGCCACGAGCCACCAGCCGGCGATGACGCCCGCCAGCGTCAGGACGAGGCAGGCGAGCGTTTCGCGCCACAGACCCTGTACCGCCATCGGCCAGTCCCGCGCAAAGAAGCGGCCAAGCTGACGCGCGGCGGTATCCGGCACGCCGTAAAGCTGGAAATAGGCGCGGGTGCAAAGCTGTTCGAGATAGGTGGTGAGCGCCCGGTCGAGCGAGGTTTCGCGCGCCACGGACAGGGAGGAGAGCGCCGAGCGGTAGAGCAGCGGCAGCGCCAATATGTCGTCGTCCGACAAAGCGCGGACCGAGCGCTTTTCCATACGGGTGACGAGTTGGTCGAGCCGGTCCCATTCCGCTTCATGGGCGGCGCGGAAGCGGCTGGCGTTGACAAGCGGCGGGGCGGCAGTGCCCTGGACAAGTGCGCTCACAGCAGGTTCCTCCGCTTGAGATCGACATAGCCCTGGACCAGCCGATCTGCGACGCGATCATGCTCCGCCTCTATCACATGGGCACCTAGATGCCGCAGGCGGGTGAGCACGGTCAGCCGGTCGCGCAGGAGGGCAGCGGCGGTGACGGCGCGGGTGACGTCGTCGGCGCTGGCGGGGCGACGGTCGAGGATAGACTCCAGTTCCTCGTCGCGCAGCACCACGACCATGAGCAGATGCGTCTCCACCAGCCGGCTGGCGGCGCGGACCAGAAATTCGGCCGAGGTGAGATCGGTAAATTCGGTGAACAATATGATCATCGAGCGGCGGGTCAGCCGGGTCGCGAGCGTGGTCAGGGCGTGGGTATAATTGCTTTCATCGCCACTATAGTCGATCTGCGCGGCGAGCCGCTGGAGTTCGCCGAAGGCCGCTGCGCCGGAGACGAGGCCGCTGGCGATGCGCGGGCGCGAATCGAAGGCGTGGAGCGCGACCCGATCGCCCAGCTTGAGCGCGACCCAGGCGGTCAGCAGCATCGCCGAGACGACCCGGTCGAGCCGGGGGAGGCCGGCCACCGGCTCGCTCATCTGGCGGCCGGCGTCGATCGCGAAGACGATCTGATTGTTGCGTTCGGAGCGGAATTCCTTGGCGTGCAGCTTGGCGTGACGGGCGGACTGTTTCCAGTCGATCGCGCGCCGGTCCATGCCGGAGCGGAACTCGACCAGCGCGTCGAAATCGGCGCCGTCGCCGCGATCGACCTGCGCCATCAGGCCGGCAAGCGCGTGGCGCTGGAATATCTGTGCGCCGCGATCATGGACCGGGCGGATGTCGGGCAGGATCGCCATGGTCGCGTCGAGCGGCACTATGCGCTGTTTCCAGACGAGACCGAGCGGCCCTTTCCAGCGGAGCCAGCCGCGTGCCACCCGCGCGGTGCCGCGCCGGGTAGTGCGCAGCGGAATGACGGCGGCGCCCTTCCCGTCCGACAGGTCGATCCACAGGCCATCCTCGTCCTGCGTCAGCAACGGGCCGATGTCGAGCAGCAGTTGCGCGCGCGTCGGGCCGGAAAGGGTGATCGTCGCCCTGCCCTCCACGCTCGCGCCGACGCTGGCGGTCTTGGGGAGGGTGAGGTGCAACCCCGCCTGCCCCGGCCGCGCCCCGCGCAACGCATCGGCCAGACACGCCAGCAGCACCGCGACCGGCCAGGCGAGCGCGGCATACCAGCGGCCCGGCAGCATCAGCGCGACCAGCAGCGTGACGGGCACGCCGGCCGCCGCGCAGAAGATCGCGGTGCGGGTGGGATAGATCATCGCAGGACGCTCAGCGCGGCGCCTCGATCGTCTCGATAATGCCGGTCACGACATCCTCGATCCGGCGTCCGTCGATTTCGGCGGCGGGCGAGAGGATCAGGCGGTGGCGCAGCAGCGCAGGCGCGAGCGCCTTCACATCGTCGGGGATGACGAAGTCGCGACCGTCGAGCGCGGCGCGGGCACGGGCGGCGCCGGCCAGCATCGCGCCGGCCCGAGGGGAGGCGCCGCTTTCCAGATCGGCGACGTCGCGGGTGCCGCGGATGAGGGCGAGGATATAGTCGATCACCTCATCGACCAGACGGACTTCGTTCACGACGGCGATGGCTTGCGCAATGCGGGCCGCGTCGGCGACGGGGGTGACGCCCCAAGTTTCAGGCGTCATCGCATGGGTGCGCGCGCCGTGGGTGGCGACGATCCGCCGTTCCTCGGTGGCGCTGGGATAATCGACGCTCTGCTTGAACAGGAAGCGATCGAGCTGGGCTTCGGGCAGGGGATAGACACCCTGTTGCTCGATCGGGTTCTGGGTCGCGACGACCATGAACCGGTCGCTCAAGGCCAGACTTTCGCCATCGATGGTGACCGTGCGTTCCTGCATCGCCTCCAGCAGTGCGGCCTGCGTCTTGGGCGGGGTGCGGTTGATTTCGTCGGCCAGCAGCAGTTCCGTGAAGATCGGCCCGCGCGTCAGGCTGAACTGGCTGGTCTGGAAGTTGAACAGATTGGCGCCGATGATGTCACCGGGCATGAGGTCCGGCGTGAACTGGATGCGGCCGAAATCGAGGCCGAGCGCACGAGCGAAGCTGTGCGCGATCAGCGTCTTGGCGGTGCCCGGCGGACCTTCCAGCAGGATATGGCCGCCCGAGAAGAGCGCGACGAGCATGAGGTCGACCGTCGCCTCCTGCCCCACGACCGCGCGGGCGACCTCCTGCCGGATGCTTTGGGCAAGCGCCTGGACTTCTTGTACGTTCACCGGGTCTTCTCCCCTTGCCAATCATGGAGCGCCTGCGCGGCATCGCGCAGGCTGTGTCGGTCGCTCGCCGCATCCGCCGCCTGCGCGAGGTCGGTGAAGCGGTGCGCACCCTTCAAACTATCGAGATACTGATCGAGCGCCTGATCGCGCAGCCGCGCCGGCGCGCCGAAGGCACGGGCGGCGCGCTCACGGATGACCGCGGCATAACGACCGCCAAGGCGCGATTCGCGGCCGGCCTTCCGAATCAACAGCGCGCTGTTGTCCACCAGCGCGGTCTTGCCGAAAGCGACGGCGCGGGTCCGGGCGCGCGGCGGGCCGAAGCGGCCGAAGGCATGGAAGCCGGCCAGCAGCAGGGTGGCGACGATCGCCAGCGTCATCGCCAGGAAAGGCGGTTCGAACAGCAGTTTCAGCGGGCTGCGCGAATGGCCCAGGCCGTTCATCGACACATCGAAGGCGATGCCCTCTGGGTCGGTGCTATTGAGCCAGTCGAGCAACGCCAGCGCGGATCGCGCCTGACCCAGATCCTTCATGCCGCGATTGTTGAGCAGGTCGGGATCGGCCAGCACGAAGAGCGGCCCCTGCCCGACCTGCGCCAGCACGATGCCGCCGCGTCCGTCGGTCAGCATCGGATGGAGGTCGCGCCACTGGTCCTGTTGCTGTTCATTGTCCGGGTCGATGCCTGTGATGACCTGTATCGGGCGCGGGGTCCAGAAGCGGCCGGGGATGCCATGGGAGGTCAGGATGCCGCCACCGCTTTTGCTCTGGCGCATGGTGAAGCGGACGCCGGGGGCGAGAACCCCGATCGGTTCGGACAGCGGGAGCAGCCCCTGATAGCGCGCCCAGCCGGCATGCGCCTCATCCGGCACGGTGCGCCATTTGGGCAGGACGAACAGGGTCGGGCGGGTCGCGCGCTGGATCAACGCCTGGCTGATGTCGGTCGCGCCGGTTTCGGGCGTCAAGATCAGCAGATCCTCCGTCTCGAAATCATGGGCGTTGCGGACGATTCGGGGGTTGCGACCGGTCGCCTCCGCCAGTTTGACCAGCGCGGCATAGCCGGTGACGGCGTTGGACAGGGCATGCGCCCCGCCATTGCGGCCCGATCGCAGGTCCG
The DNA here is from genome assembly GCF_001421665.1 of Sphingobium sp. Leaf26. Taxonomy (GTDB): domain Bacteria; phylum Pseudomonadota; class Alphaproteobacteria; order Sphingomonadales; family Sphingomonadaceae; genus Sphingobium. The sequence continues at coordinate 30,017 of NZ_LMKV01000030.1, read as the reverse complement.
GGGCATAGGCGCCCAGCACCAGCATGCCGACAAAGCCGGCGATCCCGATCGCCAGCATCAGCGCAACGGTGCGGCCCCGGAACAGGCCGGCGTCGGTGGCCGGGCGTGTGATGGCGATGTCGCTCATGCCGCCCAGTTACGCGTCTGGGCGAAATCGGCATAGGCGTGGCGACAGCGATCCCACTCCGCTGCGTCGATGGCGCGACCGCCGAACAGGCTGCGTTCGACCGCCTGCGCGATTTCGGTGAAGAGGCGGCGGGGTGCGGACGGAATGCCCGGCGCGCGGGCGAGGTCGCGGCTGGTGAGCGCGGGGCGGACGATCTGCGGCCGGCGGCGGGCCATGTCCTCGACGCTGCGCAGCAGGAGGTGATGCACGGCTTCGGCATAGCGACCCTGCCCGGCGAGTGCGTCCGCCTCATCCAGCCAAGCGCGGGCGGGGGCGGCATCGGGCGTCCAGTCTTCCTCCGCAGCGTCGACCGATTGGGCGGTGCGGCGGCGGCGCCAGCGCGGCAGGCGCCATTCGCCATGGCGGAACCGGTCCACCACCATCCACAGGACCAGCAGCGCCAGCGCGGCGATGATGGTCCACAGGAATATGCGGGCATAGGGCGCGTCGGGCATGAAGCTGCCGATCCAGCGCAGGAAACGGCCGACCGGCGCCAGCACCTCTTCCAGCCATTCGCCCAGCGCCTTGAGCCAGGCGGGTGGCGGCTGGCGGCCTGGCGCTGGCATCATGTCGAACTGGATATCGCCACCGGACCGCAGCGCGTCATGCGCCGCAGCCAGCCTGTCATCCGATCGCGAATCTGGTCCGGCCATTGCTGCCCACCCCCGTTGACCTGCGACCCTAGCGGCTGGAGACGGCGGCGCAAGTCATTCAAAGGATGACAAAGTCGGACAGATGGGCCAGCATGCCGCGGGGTTCAATAATGGGGAGGTATCGGCATGGCGACGCAGGCGATGGCGGATGAGGGGCCGTCCTTTTCGGTCGGGACGGTATTGGGGCGGGCGTTCGGCACGCTGGGCAGCAATCCGATCGCGACCTTCGGCATCGCTTTCCTGTTCGGCGCGGTGCCGCAGGCGCTCTACAGCTATTTCATCGGCTCCTCGCTGGCGGTGGCCGATCGGGGCAGCATGGTCGCGGTGGTCGCCGTGTCGGTTGCTTCCTTCATCATCTTCATGCTTCTGTCGATGCTGGTGCAGGGCGCGCTGGTCCGCGCGACGCTGGCCCATGCCAAGGGAGAGAAAGCGAGTTTCGGCGCGTGCGTGGGCACCGGCCTGTCGATGGCGGTGCCGCTGATCGGGCTTACGCTGCTGATGGTGCTGGGCCTTGTGGCCGGGTTCGCGCTGCTGCTGGTGCCGGGTATCATGTTGTTCATCATGTGGTCGGTAGCCGCGCCTGCGCTGGTGGCGGAGGAAAGCGGCGTGTTCGCGGCGTTCGGGCGCAGCCGTTACCTGACCAAGGGCGCGCGTTGGCGGATCTTCGGATTGGAGCTGCTACTCCTGATCCTGTTTTGGCTGGTGTCGGGCGTGCTGGGCATCGTGATGATCACCGGCGGGATGATGCCGACCGTCAGCAACGGCGCCGTGCAGTTCTCCCCGACCTATCTGGCGCTGTCGGCTGTCACCAACACGATCGCCATCGCCTTCTGGAGCGTCGCGCACGCCAGCCTCTACACCTCGCTGCGCAACTGGAAGGATGGCCCGCAGTCGCAGGATTTGGCGGACATCTTTGCCTAACTCAAAAGATCATTGAAGCGGCGGTCCCATAGCGCCTTTGCGTCTAATCCGCCCTGCGCCATACCGAAGCGGCGGAACAGATCGGCGGCGCCCTCTGCTGGTCGGCGATCGCCTTGTCGTGCAGTCATGATGCGCCCGATATTCTCTTGTCGGGGATCGGCCAGGTTAATAGCAAGACCTGAGGAGTTTGCCTCGTCAGGCCTATAGCGAGACGCTATATCGTGATTCAACATCGCACATTTGAGGAAATTTGCGATGTCTATTCCGATCAAGGTCCGTGGAGATTTCAGCGCAGGCGATGTTCGTGCCTTTGCACGGCGTTCCAAGGACGCGGCGCAAGTGCGTCGATCATTGGCAATTTCGATACCGTCAAAAATACCGTCAATTGCAACGAATTTGACCGGATGCGGGCGGACGCGCCAACCGCCAAAAGCCATTGATTTTGGGGATTTCTCCGGACAATTATGGACATGTCCGGAGGAAGCGATGGCAGAAGAACACTCTTATCAGGCACTCATGCAGCTGATTTACCCTGCAAATTGGCAGTTGGAAATCGACGACACCATCAATAGCACCATCACATCGCCTGGCAAAGGCTGGATCGCACTGGACGAACCGTAAACCTGCTAAATGATCCGCTTGATAGTGGGAGTGCGGTGACCCGACAATGTGGCGATAGCCTTCATCCACGGCCGGAGATGGCTTTTCATGGCCAACAGATGACGTGCGATCTGGAAGGCGCTGCCAAAGATTAGTGGCCCTTCCGCAACTGCTCGATGATCTGCTCGTCTGCCTCGCGAAGCCAGCGCTCAATGGTCCGGCGTGTGGCGGCATATTTGTGCATCAATTCGTCAATAGGCACCGAAGCGGCCACATTTGCGAAATCACTTGGCAGCGGTCGCTTGCGATTTTTCGGGTTTAATCCCTCTTCCGCTGGCATTGGCTTATCCGACGTCCCCGCATCATGATCGAAATGTTTCACAAACCAGTGTCTGACCGCCTCCGGTGCGGTAGCAAGACCCGGTTCGGCAAGAAGTATCAAGGTGTCGAAAGCCAGGCGCGCCTCCCGCAGTTCTCGCAGGATTGCCAGCAGTTCCTGCGACGTGATGAGAAAGCCATGCTCGCTCTCCGCATGTTGGGCCTGTACCAACCGGTGCAACGCGCCGACAATATCAACGATCGGATCGGTCCGGGGAAGCTGATCGGGAAGCGGTATCGCACGGGTGCCGGCAAGAGCGAGAAAGGGGTCGAGCGCCCCAGGGCCAAAGCGGTGTTCTATACTGGCCAGCGTGACAGCATCGAGATTGGCATGCGCTTTCTTCGCATTGCGCACCGTATTGGGCGCGCAGCCGATCCGGTCCGCCAGTTGGGTGTCGTTCAGGCGATATTCGCGCTGCACAGTCGCAATGATGGACTGCACGGCTTCGCGATAGGTCCGCGTCGTCGGTGTGCGACGGATCACCTTGCTCATGGTTGACCTCCCTGCTGAAGGCGCAAAACTCTGCGATTTGATCCGCGCTGGCAACAGGACATTGCACCTCGCGTCCACGATTCACCCCCGGACCCGAATGCACGGGGAGCCAGACGGGATGATGATTGGGTATGATCGACCACAAGCAATTGACCGACGAACATGAAGAACTCGCGGTCATCGCGCTGGAGCTTCGACGGCTGATGGGAAAACAGGAACCCGATATCGAGGCCGTGACCCGCGAGCGATGGCGGCTGGGCTATCGATTGGCCATTCATCTCGCGCGCGAGGACAAGCATGTCTATCCTGAGCTCAAGCGGCACACCGATGCGCGGATCGCAACGCTGGCCACTGCCTATGAAGCGGAAATGGGCAGTCTCGATCAGCAATATCGCGACTATATGGCCCGATGGAATAGCGGCGGGATAACGACCCACTGGCAAGGCTTCTGCACTGAGACGCTCGCCATCATCGACGCGCTGGAAAATCGCATCGCGCGCGAAGAACAGGAACTATATCCCATGCTCGGTCGGAGCGGCACGGGGGAGTTGCCATTCCGTCGGTGATGCCAGATCGCTACGCCGAACGCCGCGGCCCGGCGCTGATGCCACAATACCGCATCCACCGGCGCGAGCGGCTGGATATACGACCTGCAAGGACCTCTCCGACAATGCGTGTTTGGGTAGCAATTCAACCCGTCGGCGACGAACATGTTCGGTTACGTCCCAGATCGACTTCATCGCGCCCTTGTCTCCGACAATCGCCACTGCCGCATTGATGCAGAAGGCCGATCCCTCAATGAGGCAGTTATCAACCGGCTTAAGCTGCCTCGCCTGTTCCGCGAGCAGGATAAGGCTGCATTGCAGCGATGCTCCACCACCTCGATTATTGAGTTGCCGGACGGCCTAATCGTTGGTGATCCGGTTAATGTTCCGGTAGCCGTAATATTTGTGTCAAATCTTCCGCGCGGGATCGATTTGTTCTGCCAATGTCCTGCGCCTTCGTAAACCTGCGAGGTCGATACCGACCACTATGGACATGAACTATTGGAACATTTAGGCTTACTTCAAGATTATATGGAACACCGCACCGCTTAGGGGGCTCACATGCGTTTCAGCAATGTTTCCAGTATTTTAGCCTTGGGTTTCTCCCTTGCCGCGCTTCCTTCTACGGCCATTGCGCAGTCTACAGGTCTTGATGACATGGTCGGGGCTCGCGCCGGCCAGGCGGAGGGCGAACTCCAGCGCCGTGGCTATCGCAATGTGGGCGGCGAGAAAGGCGATGATCGTAGCTACACCTATTGGTGGAATGCCGATCGCCAGCAATGCGTTACCATTGCCACTATGGAAGGGCGCTACAGTTCGATCACGCCCAGCCCGGCACCTGACTGCCATCAGTCAGCTTCCATACGGCCCAACCCCAGCTATCAGGGTCAGCCCGCCGCCCGGCCCCGCCCCGGCTACGAGCCCGATCCAAGCTATGGGAGACCGGATCCCAGCGCCGGTCAAGGCGACGCAATCAATCTGGTTTGCGTGGGGCAAGGCGAAAAGCTTGGTTCCGGCTATGTGAATACGCTCGAATGGGACCGCTACGATCATAAATACCGTTCTCGTAGCGGCGTGCAGACGGAGATGAAGGGTTTTGCATCCGCGGTAACCCTGCAGATATATGGCAATGACGGTCGGATACGTCTGCCCGAAAAGCTCATCCCGCCAATAAATTCAGGCGGCGACCATCAACATTGGTGGCAACTCGACGACATAATCGTCGGCAGCAGTGAGATACGGGCGAGCTATCGTTTGAATGGCCTTAACAAACCCAAGATCAGGATCGATCGCCAAAGTGGCGTGATTACGATCAAGGGCACCGGGCAGGATTTCTCGGGGCGCTGCGATAGGGTGGATCCCGGGCAGCAGCGGTTCTAAACCTTGCGATGGCAACGGCGGCTCCCACATGCTGGCTCAGGTCTGTGCCAGTAGTTAGAATATCGCGGTAGAAAGTTAGATTGCAAAATTCTGGACGTGCCATCGACGAATCGGCCCTCTGGCGGCATAGCGGCCTCTGGACCGCCTGCCGCTGAGAGATTGTTTGTCGATACTTTCCGTCAACTTGACAATATTCTCGCGGTCCGTCGAACCTTGGATAACCTGGCGGTCTTGGCCAGCACTGCCTTAGTCATGACACGCATCCGTTCGGCGCACAGGCATCAATCATGGACAAGGTAACCGGCAACCATTGCTTTGCCTAAATTTTACTTAGGCATTTAAAAATAGGGAGCGGCGTGAGGGCGATCTGCGCGCTCGCGTCGCTCTCAGACTCCCCGGCGCGGTACCTGGACAGTTCGGGCTCTGCGAAAACATCGGACGGACGGTTTTCTGGGAAATCTGCACATCCTGCAAGAAGCGCCGTCAGTACCAAGCCCATGCGTAAAAGCACTTGCCGAGCGAACATAGGGGAGTGTGGCGGTCGCCCGCCATCTGCCTTTTGATCGGCGGAGCCAATGCTGCTCATCAGGCTTGTATCGGCTACCATCGCAGCGGTTTCAATCTTTGAGCATCGCATGACGAGAATAGAGGCCCTATGATAATGGTCTGCGTCCGGACATAATAATTGGTCGTGATGAATGGGGAGGCTTAGATGGTGTCTCAGTCGGTGAAGGTTGGATTACGCCAATGGGGCCTCCGTCTGTCGACAATCCTGTGGTTTCTTGGTGGCCTGGCGTTCCTGTTTAGTCTGCCGCTGGTTGTTCAGGCTTCACCGCTGATCCTGTTGGGAATCCTCCTTATCGCCTTGTCCTGCGCAGCCGTCATCGCCTCGCTTATCGAAAGATTTCTTCGGACCAGTCACTTCAGGACGCGGTGGCTGAAAGCATCGGTCGCGATGATTTTTCTGCTGACCATAATTGTGGCTAGCCCGATCTACTACGCCGCCACAATCACCCAAGTCTCCCCGGCGATGGTTCCGCAGGCGACCCTATCGGACGGGCGCAAAACGATCATCTTTCAAGGAATGCAACATGTTGCGACCGAGGTTTTCTTCAAATCGGTCATCTATGATCTGGAGGACGAACTATCACGCGGTTCCGTCGCCTATTATGAGGGCGTAAAGCCATCTAATTCTCAAGATGACCGGTGGTTCGACACCATGATCACGGGCGGTGCTGACCTCGGCGCCTCGTATCGCGCGCTCGGAGATATGTGTGGCCTGCAGTTTCAAGGTCGATATTTCGGGCTGTTAGGACGGGATGTCCGCGAACATCCTGCCGCCCATGTTGTCGCGGACGTCACAACCGCTCAACTTCGCGCAGAATATGGACGGCTTATGCAAACCGATCCGGCCTTCGCTGCGGCGATGAAGGAAAAAGCGGACGCTAGGCGGGCGGACGAGGGCGATGGGCTTGAGAAGATCGTATCCTTCCTTCGTCGGGGAAGCGAAGGGCAGCGCAAGATCGCCGGCATATTGTGTCGCGGGTTCATGACCTACGGTATGCGTCGCGGCGGTATCGGCAAGTCCGAGGACCAAATGAACAAGTTGATTCTCGACTATCGCAACCATGTGCTGGCTGCGGCACTGCTCGCGGAACCCCGGCAACGCATCTACGTCACCTATGGCGCCGAGCATCTGTCGGGCGTCCTTGCGCTGATGCGGAATACCAATCCGAGGTGGCGGATAGTATCGGTCACTTGGACCCGAACGATCGACAGTCCAGAACAGCTTGTCGGTAAACTTTGAGTCTGCGGCGGGAGGAAACAGCATGCGCGTGATGCAATCCGCTCGACAGCTATGCATAGCGGCAGTCGCCACTGCGTTCGGCTCCGCAAGCCATGCGACCGAACCGTCCGCGGTTCCACCCCCGCTCGCGCAGGAAAGTGCCGACTGCGTGCATCCCGTATATGCCACAGACCAACTGATATGCTCTGATCCTGAATTAAGGCGTCTGGATGCCGACCTGGTCGCTTCGGTGGTCCGCGTGCATCGGATGTCAGGATTGCCTGCTTCCCCGTTGTTCGAAGGTCAGCAGGCTTGGTTCAAGCGGCGCAGCCTATGCGCTTTCCAGAAGAAACACAGGGACTGCGTCGTGCTGGCCTACCGCACGCGAATCACGGAGTTGGAAGCGCTCGCTGTTCGTCCCAGCGGGGGTGTATTCTTGCGCTGTAAAGGCAATCCGGCTCAGCTTATGCTCTTTCCTGGCCCGCAAGAGGGGCGAATAATAACTGACGCCGCTAAAACACCATTGTTTGTCGCCTTTCCAGCGGCGGACAACCCGTGGACGCCGTTCGTCAGTTATCGCGAGCCCGCAAAGCAGTTGGTATTTGAACGCATTAATGATCGGAAACCCACTGCCTGCATCGTTGAGGGCGCGGGCGGCTGGGTCCGCTGACCCAGCCGCCACGCTTGTAGTCCGGTGATCAGAACCCGTCGCGCGTCATCGCCATGACGTCGATAAACCGGTTGCGTGCGTCAAAACGACAGCGGAAGCGTTTGATGCCTTCGCGTCCTTTGTCAGCCGATCCATCAATCACGCTACCACCGCCACGATCGACGACGACACGCCCGATTTTGATGTAAGCGGGGCGCACGGCATATTGCGCTGAAGCCTCGCCTCGGCAAAACGCCCCCATATTACCGGCTGACACTGGCGGACCCGACCCGATCGGATTCACGCCGCCGCCCGGCGCGCCAACAGCTGGTCGACCACTTACGCCAATCATCAAGCTGAAGGCCGCGATTTCGCCCCGGCGCGCAGCATTGCGCATCAGGTAAACGCGCACGCGATAGCCTCCATTGTCCTTGAGGCGTCCGTCGAACTGGTTTCCGATCGTCGAGCCAATGAATATCGCTTCGCTACCACGGGCGGGCAAGACGTTGAAATAGGCCGAGCTGTTCTTTGCACGTAGCGACACAGACATCATCTGCCCCGCCCGCGCGCTGACGACATAATCAACCGTGTCATAGCCGCGAATCATACCCCGCAGGGTGATCGACGAGGCGCCGCGCGCGAACACGACGCGTTCAGTTCGCGTTGGAGCCTGAGCGACAGCTGGAGCGGCTAGCGCTGCGACAATTACTGGAACGGCAATTTGCATCCACATGAAATCCACCTTTCAAGAATATTTGGCCAGTTTCGATACACTCTGCGCCTCAGTATCGGTGTTAGTCTTAGCCATCGTTCACATCACAGGTTCCGCAGAAATCGTGGGGGTGGATCTTTGGTGTCCATGGTGACGAGCGCAAAAGCCGAAGGGATAAATACAATCGTCCTCGTTGCCTTGACTACAATCTGTTTTGACCGGGCCTCAACGCACAAGAGAACTAAATACCCATCAGGATCAAGGCACAGGAACGACGGCATCCATGACGGTGATCTTGCGGTCGCGGCCGTCATCGCCAACACTTGAGTTGGTCATGAGGATGGTATCTCCCGGCCTCAATGCGGCTTTGACCTGTTCATAGAAGGCGCGCGGCAAACGTAGGCGATTGATCGTCGCTTCGTCGAGTTGCCGCCCTTCCTCTTCGACGTGCCCCGGAAGACCTATATAGACCCATCTAAAATTGCCGTCGGGCGCGCGCGTAAGAGTAATGACGTGCGAACCGGCGTCATCGTCATTCACTTGAGCCACGCTCCGACCAATTTCCGTCCCGTTACGTAAGACGACCACACGCTGGTCGACCCTTGATACGATGATGGTCAATGGCCCCGTGGGCGATTTTTCGGGCGCCCAGTTGAACTGCTGTTCGCCCAGGATCGGCTTTGGCACAGGCAAGCCCTTCGCGTCGATCGGCGCGATCAGGCTCGCTTCGCTGGTACGAATATGGTCGATAGCCGACCCTGCGATGACGACGGTTGCGCCAAGCGAAGTGATGGCAAACAGTTCACGAGAAAAATCGAACGGAAGATGCACGCAGCCATGACTTTCCGGGTAACCCGGCAGGCCACCCGCATGAAGGGCGACACCATCCCATGTCAGTCGCTGCTGATACGGCATTGGCGCACTGTTATACAGGCTGGAGCGGTGGTTGGCGTCCTTCTGGAGGATGGTGAAGACGCCGGTCGGCGTTTCGTGTCCCGGTTTGCCTGACGATACGGTGGCAACGGCTATCCTGACCCCGTTGCGATAGACTGTGGCGATCTGCCGTGACAAGTCCACATAAATGAGGAGGGGGCCTGTCGGCGCAATGTTGGGCGCCCATACCCATTCGCCAGGCTTCAACCGCTCGGCCGCCCGGATGAATTCAGTGGGTGAACTGGCTTTTGCACCTTGCGCATAGGCAGGGCTGGACAAGCTGGCGATTACGCCGATCGCGGAAAATAGAAGGCCTTTGTAAATTCTCATTCTCGTCTCATCCACGTGGCTATGACACCAAAGCCGAGGTAATTTTAGTATCTTCCGTATCGCAATGATCATTTCGATTCCGTCTGCCGCAATGCCGGAGGGATAGGCAGGATCTCTACGCGGCTCGTTGAAACATCATATATTGCTGGCACGACTTTGAGCGCGCCGGCCTTTACCCTCGCTTCGATGACCGTAGAGGAATTCAGCAGGGTCGCAGCCTGGATGATCGCATTTTGCCGGGTGACGGCCAGGGGATCGCGGCTTTTGCTCATGTAAATGGCTGGCAGGATCGCGGGAAAAAGCGCGCTGATCTGGCCCGGTACTTCGGGATTGTCCATCGCCGCCTTGACCGCACCACAACTCGAATGCCCCATCACGACGATCGCGCTGATGCCCAGAACAGCGACCCCATATTCCAGGCTTGCGATAATTTCAGGGGTGGTGATGTTCCCGGCGACGCGGGTGACGAAAAGCCTTCCTATCGGTTCATCGAAGACCATCTCAACCGGAACGCGCGAATCGGCGCACGATAGAACGCCGACGATGGGCCACTGCCCTTCTGCGGCTTTCGACCTGATGATCGCCAGATCGCGGGTGTGCGCGACCGGTGCTCCGGCCACGAATCTGGCATTGCCGTCCATGATCTCCTGCAGTGCCTGGTCCGGCGGCATCGCGCTAACCGGACCGGCAGATGCAGGCGCGGCAAGTGCCGTGGCTTTGCCCATCCCCGCCATCGCGCCGGATACAGCCATCAGGCGCAGTATTTCGCGTCTCGAACGATCGGCTTTGTCATCGTAATTTTCGTGGGGCGCATCGCATCTGGGCATCTCAACCTCCACAGACAGGGGACGGTATCTATCCCGCTTTCATGACATGAAAGTGCGCGACGATGGTCAGCGACACAAGTGTGTGTGTTTCAATCCCAAATTCTCTTGCTTCGCGGCAGCTCAACTTTTGACACCGTGGCGATGTACCACTGAGCAGCGAACATGGCCGGTCCGCGTTCGCCTGAGAGCTTGAACCTGCTATGGCATGAGAATGTTCGATGCTGCCCATCTAGCGCTTGCCTACTTGCTCCTGGAGTGGGCGATACGGATATGCATGATCGTGGTCATACCGCTGCGCAGGCCACCGGAAGCCGCGCGCAGCTGGCTGCTGCTGGTGATGTTTCTCCCACTTCCTGCTCTCCTTCTATACCGGATGATAGGACGTGCCCGTTTTCCACGATGGCGCCACCAGCGCTTTTTGACGAGCGCGCCGCTGCGTGACCATGTCGCTGGCGCAATGCCGTTGCCGACGTCCGCACCAAGCCAGCTATCCCAGTTGGTACAGCGCCTGGGCGGTTTTCCTGCCTGCGCGGGCAATAGCCTCGCCTTTCAGACCCACTATGCAGACATCGTTGCGGCCATGGTGGAAGCGATCGACGGCGCCGTCAGGAGCGTCCATCTTCAGACCTATATCTTCGCTGACGACCATACCGGAACATTGTTCATTGACGCATTGGGCCGCGCGGTGGCGCGGGGGGTCGATGTCCGTGTGCTGGTTGACGCGCTTGGAAGCAGGCCCTGGTCGAAGCGCAGCATGGCCAAATTGCGGGGAGCCGGCGTTGACGCGCGACTGACACTTCCGATCGGTTTCCTCCTGCGTCGGCTGCGTCGCGACCTTCGCAATCATCGCAAGCTTTGCCTGATCGACGGCTGCACAGGATTTATCGGATCGCTCAACATTGTCGATCGCGACTTCAAGGGCGGAATCGTCAATGATGAGCTGGTGGCGCGTGTCGATGGGCCGGTGGTCGCTGCCCTGGAAGCGACGTTCTTGACGGACTGGCACCTTGAATCGGCCCAACTGCTCGATCATCCGATCATACCCCCAGCCAGCGGCGCACTGGTGCTGCAGCCCATGCCCAGTAGTCCAGACCACCCATCGCTCGGCTATGAACGGCTACTGGTCGAAGCCATTCACGCCGCTAAGGACGAGGTCACCATCGTTACGCCCTATCTCATCCCGGATGATGCGCTGATGGTGGCATTGAAGAACGCGGTCGATCGCGGTGTCTCGGTGCATATCATCGTATCGATGGTCGTGGACCAATATCTGGTCAGGCTCGCCCAACGATCATTTTATGATGAGCTTCTCCATGCGGGTGTCCATCTCTTCCGATACCGTGACCGCCTGTTGCATGCCAAGAGCGTTTCCGTGGATGGCCGTATCGGCCTGGTGGGATCAAGCAATGCGGACATACGCTCCTTCATGCTCAATGCCGAGATCAGCCTGTTGATCCACGATCCCGCCGCAACGCAGGCGCTTGAGCAGATTCACTGCGGCTACAGACACGCCAGCGACATTTTGACCCTGGCAGAGTGGAGATCTCGCCCACGTTTGATGCGACCGTTGGAAAACCTCGCCCGACTTTTGACGCCGTTGCTGTAGCGGGCGTCAACTGCCCAATATGCCTCCAAGGTCCACCCGATTTTGCAACGGGCGGTCGGCGGCAAAATCGGCAATACTCGCCAGGGTTGTCTGTGCGATCGCCGTCAGCGCTTCTTCCGTGAGAAAGGCCTGGTGGCCCGTCATCAGGACATTGGGGAATGTCAGCAGCCGCTGCAGCACGTCATCGTCGATGATTTCACTGGAAAGGTCGTCGAAGAAGATGCCGGCTTCCTGTTCGTAGACATCGAGCGCGACGCCGCCAACCTGCCGCCGCTTGAGCGCGTCAATCAGGGCTGTGGCGTCGATCAGTGCGCCCCGACTGGTGTTGACGATGACGAGGCCAGGCTTGGCCGCGTCCAGCACCTGTGCATTGATGAGGTGCCGCGTTTCGGGCGTAAGCGGGCAATGGAGCGATATGATGTCGGCTTCGCGCAGAAGAACGTCTCGATCCACGTAGCGCACGCCGATATCGAGCAGTTCGGGGTTCACGATCGGATCGCTGGCCAGAACCTCGCAACCAAAGCCCGCCCGCAACGCCCGCGCGACAAGCGCACCGATCTGCCCCGTTCCCACCACACCTGCCACCCGGCCATGGAGATTGCGCCCAACCAGACCATCCAGCGCGAAATTATTCTCCCGTACTCGAGACCATGCGCGATGAATCTTGCGGTCGAGCGACAGCAGCATGCCGATCGTGAACTCCGACACGGCATGGGGTGAATAGGCCGGCACGCGTACCACGGCGATGCCGAGTTCTGCGGCGGCAGTCAGGTCGACATTATTATAGCCTGCGCAGCGTAAGGCTAGCAATCGGACGCCACCCGACGCCAGGGCTTCGAGCACGGCGCGATCGGCAACGTCGTTGACGAACACACAGACGGCCTGGTGCCCGCTTGCCAGGCGGGCGGTCAATGTCGTGAGAGGGGCATCAATGAACTGCAGGTCGAAGCCATGCACCGCATTGGCGGTGGCCAGGAATTCGCGATCGTAGCTGCGCGTTCCAAAGACCGCGATTTGGATGTCGGAAGGCATGGACTAAGTCGCTCCATCAGCGGTGTGCAATCCGCAAGCGTCGGCATCGGCCGCGTGCACCCACAGTTCGCGCTGCGGAACGGGGATCGCGATCCCAGCTTGCTGCAGAGCCTTCAGAATAGCAAAATAGAGGTCGGACCGTGCGGACTGGCGCTGGTTCACATTTTCGACAAAACACATGGCCTTGAGATTGATTGCGCTGTCTCCCAAGCTATCCAGGATCACGCTGGGTTCGGGCCTGCTCAGAACGCGTTCATGACCCGATATAACGTCCAGCAGTAGTGCTCTGGCTGCATCGACGTCGCTGCCATAGGCAATGCCGATCGGCAATGTGATCCGACCCAAGCTGTCGCCATAGGTCAGGTTGGTCACGCTGCCAGAAATCAGATCGCTATTGGGGATGATCACCTCATGGCGGTCGAACGTCTCGATATGGGTCGAACGAAAGGCGACCTTGCGCACATGCCCGGAATAGACGCCGACTTCGATCCAGTCGCCGACCTTTATCGGGCGCTCGATCAGCAGGATGATGCCGCTTACGAAGTTGGCGACCACCGATTGCAGGCCAAAGCCGACGCCAACCGAAAGCGCGCCCGCAATGAAGGCAAGGCTCGATAGGTCGAGGCCCGCGGCTGTGATCGCGACCAGGGCCGAAAGGGTAAGGCCGATATAGCCAAAGCCCGTCAGGACGGCCGACCGTGCGCCGGTTTCGATGCGCAGACGGTCCAACACCGCATAATGCAGCACGCGCTGGAGCCAGCGTGTCAGGGCATAGCCAAGCAGGAACACCAGCATGAACGTCATCACGCTGCCGAACGACACCCGAACCTGACCGACCGCGACCCCGTTTTTGAGCGCCAATATAGCGTCTATCACCTGTTCGGTACTGATACCCCACATCACCGCTATGATGGGAAACGTGAACAGGAAGAGGACAAAGCCAAAGGCAAGCGGAAGCAACTGGAGATAGCGCGACCCCGTATGTTCCTGACGGTGGAAAAGAAGTTCGCTCGCTTCCGTCAGCGATCGGTATAGAAACAGGCTGGTACAGACCGCTGCCAACGACATCAGTGTGGACGTCAACAGATAGCGTGCCAGGGCGACATAGCCTGATAGGGCGGCCAGCGACGCAAGCGCCGCAGCGATCGTCATGAGCCGCGCAACGGGCTTTACCGCATCGTTCGGATGCTCCATGTCAATATGTGCGGCATCGGCTTTTGCGACCGCGCTTCTGGCTCCCCGCGCATATCGTAGGATGCGCGCCAGTCGCCACATCAGGAAACTGACGACCGCAACGATAGCGAACGACAGCAGCGATCCAACGGCCGCCGAACTTCCAGGCTGCTCGTCGATATAGTCGATAAGCTGATCGGCCGCCATGGCGAAGCCGATGCCCGTCATCAGTCTGATGCTTGTCGCGCTCGTGCCTTCGGGCAACAGCACCAACTGCGCGGCCGGGAAGGCGGGTGCGAACAGGCTCTGACCCAGCCATCGCGCATAGATCACCGTCAGGCCCGCAAGAATGATTTGTCCGCTCAGCGCCGCCAGAAACGGAAGGTCCGACGCCAGCAAGCCGATACTCGCCAGGACGATCAGCAGAGCGATCGTCGGCATGGCAATATCGAGCAGATCACGCGCGAAAGCGAGGCCTAGCCTGCTACGCGGCGAGCCCGAAGGAATGCTGCGCCGGTCGATTGCGACCCTCAGGGTCGTCCGGGACCGCATGGCAACCAAGCCTATAACGATTCCGATAACCGCCACCATGGCCAGGCGAAATGCGAGGGGAATACCGACGAGAGCGCTGCTGGGTTGCTGCGTCGGAGTCGGCGCGGCGAGGCCAACCTTGCCGGCGCGCAAGTCATGCACAGCAGCGACCCAGGTTGCGGGCACGAATATCGGACCATCATGCGCGAACAGTTTCTGGCGTCGTTTCTGACGCAATATCTGGTCGATTTCATGGATCAGCACGCCGTCGCGTGCATAGATATCGCGCGATGCGATAGCCGGGCCTTCCTCTCGCGCAATCTTCTCATTCAGTTCGTTGCGCTTTTGCTTGATCCAAGAGAGTTCGCTCCCTCCTTTTGTCGAGCCTAGGTCCAACTCCGCCAGTTGCGCTCTTGCGATCCGGCCCTTCAACGTCCCGCGTTGGGCCAGAGCATTGGACAATTCGCGCTGGACCGTCAGGTCCACCCGAACATCTTCCCAATGATCGATCGTGACGCGGGCGCGATGGGATAGTGGTAGGTCCACGAGCGCTTCGACCATGGCCGAAGTCTGGCGCCATTTGTCGATCGCGCGCCAGTCATCCGGTGCCGTCTGCGCGATAGCCGACGGCAAAGCGAATGCGAGAGCGAAGAGAAGTCCCAGGCAGCGGAGCAGTAAGCGGGGGATCGGTATGCCTTTCTACACATGTCGCGGGGCAATGATTTTCCAACCGTTCAGGTCGGCGCAGGCCGTGTCGATCTACGATCATGCCGCAGCAGCGCGACGACGGCAACAATCGCCAATATATAGGTTCCGAACTGAAAGACGGGCGACAGCGCAGGGTTGGCGCCCGATGCCTGTGCGCTGAAAGAGGTGAAGTCCCACGCGCCATGAAGGACCATCGGCAACCAGATGCTCCCGCTCACGCGGCACAGAGCGTAGAAGGCGCCGCCCATCAGCCCGGCAAAAACGCACTGGATAAGGGAGGCGACCAGGGGAATCCCGAACAGCGCGTTGGGAATATGCATCGCGCCGAACAGGGCTGAGGACCAGAACCAGACCCAAGTTTCTTTCGAGGTAGATCCGCGTATTCCAGTCACCAGCACGCCGCGCGTCACCAGTCCTTCGTTGAAGCCCACCAGAAGTCCGGCGGCGACCAGCATGGCCAAGTGGGTTCGGGAAAAACTCGACCAGTCGGTCGCCATGCCATTGACGACGACCATCCCGATCACGCCGAACAGGACAAGACCCGCCGCCCATCGGGAGCCGGCCAAGCCGACCTCCGTTGTGGCCGGGCGCCACCATCCGAGCCAACTGACCGCGAGTACGCAGAACAGCGCACCCAGGCCAAGCGGCAGATCCAGGCTGGTCAGCGCGACGCGTTCCGATACCATGTCGGTATAACGCGCGCCCACTGCGGTCCATGTCACAAAGATGATGGCATTATACAGGCCGTAAAGGGCGACAGCCGCACGCCAGTTCGGCTTGATGCCCATCTTTGCCTCCGACAAAGCCAGAATCGGCTATCTGACAGCCGAAGGGCAGCTTTGTTATTTCGCCCAGATCAGGTGCGCGACCTTGCCACCCGTGCGTTCCTGCGCAGCAGCCTGACAAAAGGCCCCATGGTCATTCGCCGCTATGGCGATCTGGGCGCCGAACGCCGTGCCGAAAGCGAAGGTCGCCTTGCGCTCCAGTGCCGTTTTCTGGTTCGAGTCAAGCGCGCGCGGCTTCCCCTGCGCGTCGTCATAAATGAGGTCAAACTCGTTGGAGAATGCGCGCGGATCGATCGCGAAGCCGGGACAGGTCGCCGCCACGGCCTGCTGGTGGCCAAGCGCCAGAAGCATCGCGATATGGCCCTCGTCGACATCTGCGCCAAGCGTCGAGCGGATAGCATCGGTCGCGGCAAGGTCCATGTTGATCGCGGCGGATGGTGATGTGGGGGGGGCTGTCGTCTGGCCCGATGCAGGGGGAACAGCCGCCAATGCAACGGCGATCGCCAAAAGGTGAAATCGCATGGTCAATATCCCCGCCGATAAGGATCATACTGAAATTGACTATCCGTCCATTCGTAGGAAAATTGCCCACGGACAAAGCAACGCCGCTCCCCACGGTAGCAAAGCACATCGCGCGACGGTGAATAGGCATCACTGCCATAGCTGCCGCCATATCCGTATCGATAGCCGTCTCGCCGCTCTTCGGCCTTCCGTTTGTTCTTTGCTGCCACCGCAGCGGCGATCGCAACCAGGCCAACGCCTAGTGCTACACCCGCTGCAGCATCGCTCCCCCGGTCACGATCATGGCGATGGTCCTTGTGCCAATCATCATGTCGTCGGGCATGCGCAGCGGCAGGAACAAGGAGGGAAACTGCTACAAAGGTAGCTATCAACCTGGTGAGCAACATCACATCGGCCCCTCGCTATTTGATATCTGCAAGCTAACATGGAAACTTATGCTGGAAAAGGTCAGAACAGGACTGAATACAGGATCAAGGAAACCGACAAAACCCGATGCCACGCATCATCTGCCGGCCATCATCTTGGCGGTGATCATGGACTGACGGATCAAAGGCATCCGTTTACGCTCCGTCCGCACGGCCAGATAGCCCTTTACCTCGATCAGCGACGAACATGTGTCCAGCGGCACGACCCGAATACGGCTGTCGGGCGGGCATTCCTTCTCGAACATCAGGCTCATGCCGATGCCTTGGGCCACGCCCTCGCAAATCATTTCGCGCGTATGTAGTTCCATCGTCTGGCCCGGCGCGATCTCCGCGTCAGCCAATAATCGGTTCATCGCCGCCAGGGTCCGCGATGTCGCTTCGCGGACAAGGACGACCTCCTGCGCCAGCCGCGCGATCGGGAACAGCGTCAGTCCGTCGTCGGGCCATGATGCAGGCAGGATCGCAACCAGTCGATCCGCATAGAGCGGCGTATAGGTATAGTCGGTTTCGATCGGCGGCTCGCAGATGATGCCGATGTCGATCTGTGCCTTGAGCAGAAGCTCGTTCGTCTGCATCGCATTCGCAATGGTGACGCGAAAATGCGCATTTGGCACTTGCGCCTTGAACGCCGCCATGAATTCCGCGGCATAGGGGGGCGAATCCGTGCCCAGACGCAACAGCGCACCGCTGTCGATATCGTCCTCACCTAAAAGCGCCCCGATTTCGTCGGCGATGCCGAACAGGTCCGCAGACTTTTTATACAGCGCGCGTCCTGCGGTGGTGAGCGTCAATGGCGGGCGTGTTCCCTCGATCAGCTTGACCTTGTAGCGGTCTTCGAGCGCCTTCAACTGCTTGGACAAGGTTGGTTGGGAGATGTTGAGCCGTCGAGCCGCCTTGCTGACGCTGCGCTCGCTGGCCACGGCGTAGAAAGAGCGGAGGTGAAGGAAATTGACGCTCAATACAGCCCCCTGAAAGTGCGCCCGCAAGCGCGTCTATGGTCACCATGCCTCAGATGCATTGGCCTTGCTGATGCGGGTGACCCAAACAGCCTGTGACGCAGAATTGTTACAAGTTGGTCACAGGCGGGCAAGAGCAGCATGAACAGGCATTATGATGTCGCGGTAGTCGGACGGGGCATAGTGGGTTTGGCCCACGCCTTGGCCGCGGCGCGGATGGGCAAGCGGGTGATCGTGATCGATCGTAACGCGCGCGCGACCGGCGCCAGCATTCGTAATTTCGGCTTCGTCACCGTCACCGGGCAGGAACGCTATGATATGTGGCCTCTGGCGCGCCGGGCGCGCGACGTGTGGGCGGACGTCGCACCGCGTGCGGGTATCGCGATCGAACAGACGGGCCTCGTTCTGCCGGTGCGGCGACAGGCGGCCGTGGCCGTCCTGGAAGCGTTCCGCCAGACGGAGATGGGAGAAGGCTGCGACCTGCTGACCGATGTGCAGCTTCGCGCGCTCGATCCCGAAACGCCCTTCACTCCTTGCGAGGCGGCGCTCGTCAGCCCGCACGAACTGCGCGTGGAAGCGCGCGAGGCGGTGCCGCGGATCGCCGGCTGGCTGGAGCGGGATATGGGTGTCACCTTCGCGCCGCCCGCCACCGTGATCGGCTGCGAGAGCGGGCTGGTCGTCACGAGTACTGGGGAAGTCCGGGCGGACGCCATTTTCGTCTGCCCCGGCGATGATCTCAACGCGCTCTTCCCCGACATGATGGCGGAGCATCAGGTGACGCGCTGCAAATTGCAGATGCTGCGTTTGGCTGCGCCGGGCTGGCGCATGGCGCGGCCTGTCATGAGCGACTTGGGTCTCGCTCGCTACGAAGGTTATGCTGCGCTGCCTGAAGCGGCGCCCCTTGCCGCGCAGTTGCGCGCCGAACAGCCGGAGTTGCTGGACGTCGGCATCCACCTGATCGCTGTCCAGTCCGCTGACGGGTCGCTCGTGGTCGGTGACAGCCATGACTATGGCGATGCGCCCGATCCCTTCCACCATGAACGGATCGATTCGCTGATGCTGGAGGAGTTTGCTGCCGTGCTGGGCGCCCCTTCACCGGTGATCGAACGCTGGATCGGCGTTTACGCCTCCTCGGCCAAACAGAACTGGTTCCACCATGAGGCCGCGCCCCACGTCCATGTCATTGCGGTGACATGCGGTGCGGGCATGTCCACCGCCTTCGCCATCGGCGAACGGGTGGTCGGCGCGGCGCTCAATACCCCGATCAAGGAGATTGCATGATGTCGGATATTGTTGCGGTGCTGTTCGACTGGGCCGGCACGATGATCGATTTCGGATCGCGTGCGCCCGTCATGGCGATGGATCAGGTTTTTGAAAAGGCCGGGGTGTCCGCCGATGAAGGTACGATCCGCCGCTATATGGGCATGGCCAAGCGCGAGCATGTTGTCTCCATCCTGTCGGAGGACGCGATGGCAGGGCGTTGGCATTCGGCCAAGGGACGCGACTGGAGCGAGGCCGACGTCGATGCGCTGATGGTGGAACTGGAACCCGCGATGGCCGCCAGCGCGTCGCTGTGCCGTGACCTCATCCCCGGCGCGGCGACCTGCGCCTCGGCACTGCGCCACAAGGGCATCAAGGTGGGATCGACCACCGGCTACACCCGCACCATGATGGCAGACATCATCCCCGCCGCCGCCGAGCAGGGCTATGCGCCCGATGCGATCGTCTGCGCTGGTGAAACGGCGCTGGGCCGTCCCGCCCCGCTCATGCTGTGGCAGGCGATGGCAGAACTGTCTGCATGGCCGACAGGGCGCTGCGTGGCCGTCGACGACGCGCCCGTCGGCATAGTGGCGGGGCGCAATGCGGGCCTGTGGACCATCGGCCTTGCCGGATCGGGCAATGGCGTCGGCATGACCTATGAAGATTTCACGGGCCTTCCGGAGGACGAGCGGATGGCGCGCATGACGCCCGTCATCGGTGAGTTTGAGGTCGCAGGCGCCGACTTCGTCATCGAAAGCGTGGCCGATCTGTGCCTGGCCGTCGGTGCGATCGAAGACGCCCTGGCGAAAGGCCAGATGCCCGGCATGACACCCACACGCACGCTGATCGGCCAACCCGCGTGACAGCGCTGGCGGTCGAGGGGTTGGTCGTGGAACCTGCTGCGGCTGGCCAGCGCAATATGTTGACGCGGCTGCTGGCGCAGGCGCATCCCGCCCTGTTCTCGCTCTATGCGGGCCTTGCCGCCTTCGCCGCCTATTGCTCCATGTATGCCTTTCGCAAGCCCTTCACGGCGGCGACCTATGCCGATGTGCCGGGTTGGGAAGGCCTGCTGGATTTCAAGATCGCCCTCGTGATCGCGCAGGTCGCTGGCTACGCTCTCTCCAAGTTCATTGGCGTCAAGGTCGTGTCGGAAATGGCCGCCACTCGGCGCGGTATGGCGATTATCGGGCTGATCGCCATGTCCTGGGTCGCCCTGCTGCTGTTCGCTATCCTGCCGACGAACTGGAAAGTCGCCGCGCTATTCCTCAATGGCCTGCCGCTCGGCATGATCTGGGGCCTTGTGTTCGGCTATGTTGAAGGGCGTCGCACCAGCGAAGTGATAGCCGCCATATTGTGCGCCAGCTTCGTCGTGTCATCCGGCATGGTGAAGTCGGTCGGCCTGTGGCTGATGAACAGCTTTCCGGTCGACGAGTTCTGGATGCCGGCCGTGACCGGGCTGCTTTTTCTCCCGCTGCTTATCGTTGCGGTGATCGGCCTTGCGCAATTACCACTCCCCACGCAGCAGGAGCAGGCCGAACGCATGGCGCGCCTGCCCATGCAGGTGGAAGCACGTCGCGCTTTCCTGCGCGAGTACGGACCGGGCGTGGCATTCCTGGTCCTCGCTTATGTCCTGTTTACCGCGATCCGCGATTTCCGCGACAATTTCGCAGCAGAGATATGGACCGACCTCGGCTATGCAGGGGTTTCCGGCGTGTTTACCGCCAGTGAAGCGCCGATCGCGTTCGTGACGCTGGTCATGCTTGGCAGCCTGGTTTTCATCCGCGACAATGTGCGCGCGCTGATGGTCGTGCATGCCATTGTCTTGCTGGGCGCGGCGCTGATCGGATTGTCCACGCTGGCGTTCCAATATGGCTGGTTGTCGCCGCTGACATGGATGATCCTGTCCGGGCTTGGCCTGTACCTGGGCTATACGCCGTTCAATGCGATGCTGTTCGACCGATTGGTCGCCGCGACCCGTACAACGGGAACAGCAGGCTTCCTCATCTATGTTGCGGACGCTTCTGGCTATGGCGGCAGCGTGATCCTGACGCTGCTGCGCAACATGCCTGGCGTCACGCTTGACTGGCTGCATTTCTTCATCTGGCTCGCTTATGCGGGGGCCGCGATTTGTCTTATCATGGCAACTGCCTCGGCGTTCTATTTTCGGGCAAAGTTGAAGAAAAACATCATTTGAAGAGACGGAAATGCACCTGAAATATTGCCTCGTCCGGTCTATCCGTACGGGGCGATTTTCGTGCATCCAAATGATGTGGACGTCTATTGCTGCGATGCATCCAATGAATTGGTGCGGTGCGACAATGTGGTGTCAACCCTCTCTTCATGTACTGGCGCTTCGCTTCGGCGCGCCTTCCATCAAGAGGTGAGATCATGAACAAGACCATATTTGGATCGGCCGTCAGTCTTGGCGCGCTGATCTTTGCCAACGCTGCACAAGCACAGGTCGTGCCGGCCGCCGAGAGCGATGCAGCCAACGACATCGTCGTCACCGGCACCATCGTCAGCGGCGAAATGAAGTCGATCGAAGCGCAGCGCCGGGCCGACAATATCGTCAACGTCCTCACCTCCGACGGCATCGGCCGCCTGCCCGACCGCAACGCCGCCGAAGCGGTGCAGCGCCTGCCCGGTGTCGCGATCGAGCGTGATCAGGGCGAAGGGCGCTTCGTCGCCGTGCGTGGCCTGCCGTCACAGTGGAATTCGACCCTCATCAACGGCAGCCGTTTGCCGACCGCCGAGGAAGAGACGACCAGTCGGGCCACGGCCTTCGATTTCTTCCCATCGGAACTGATTGAGCAGGTGGTCGTCGCCAAGGCGATCACACCGGACATGGAAGGCGACGCCATTGGCGGCTCCGTCAACTTCATCACCAAGACCGCGCCGGACAAGCGCACGCTCCAGCTTACGGCGGGCGGCAATTATTCGGAAAAGGCCAACAAAGGCGGCTTTTTGCTGAACGGCCTGTATGGCGACCGGTTCGCCGACGGCAAATTCGGCTTTGTCCTCTCGGGCAGCTATTACAAGCGCAACTGGGCAACGGACAATTACGAGCCGCGTCGCGGCGGTGACGGCATCGGCATCACGCGCCTGGAACTGCGCGATTATACCGGTACCCGTGAGACGATCGGCCTCAACGGCGCGATGGAGTACGCGTTCGATGATGGCGGCAAGCTCTACGCACGCGGCATCTACGGTTCACTCAAGGATGACGAGACACATTACAAGCACCGCCTGAATTTCGCGTCCAACCGCGTCGAGGTGCAGAATATCTTCAATACCCTGATCACCGAACTGAAGGGCGGCGAAGTCGGCGGCATCCATATGCTGGGCGACGGTGGCGCCAAGATCGACTGGAAGGCCGCGCATTACGAAAATCTGTTCCGCTATGGCGCCACGCCCGATGGCCGCGACAACAGCTATTTCGTGGTCCGCTTCGACCAGCGCAATGTCGGCTATCAGGGGCTGGAAAATCGCGGATCAGGCAACCTTGCCTATAATGAGATCGATGGCGGCACCGATCCGGCCAATGCGATCAGCAACCATCTGCCATCTTCTTTCCAGATGGACCCATCGCTGACCCGCCTTTCCAACGTGGAACTCTACAAGATCCGGGTGAAGGAAACCGACCGCATCGTCCTGGAGAGCAATGTCACGCTGCCCGCCAGCGACACGCTGACTTTCAAGGCAGGCGCCAAATATCGCGACAAGCTGCGCGACGCGACGTTCGAGGATCTGTTCTACACCTGGAACCCGGCGGCAGGGCCAGTGCCGACGCTGGCCGACTTCCCGCTGATGAACCAGCCGGGGCGTGGCGGTTATCTCGACGAACTGTCGATCGGCAAACAATATAGCGGCCAATTTTCTCAGGTCGTGTCCGAAAAGGATCTGGTGAACTGGTATATCGCCAATCGCGGTAATCTGGTGCTGGATGCGGCCGGATCGGCGACGGCGGAAAATGGCGGTGCGCTGGGCCGTACCTTCCGTCTCGTCGAAAAGCAGGTGGCCGGTTACGCCATGGCGACTTGGAGCCCCAGCGATGCGGTGACGCTGCTAGGCGGCGTGCGGCTGGAGCATAGCAAGACCACCGTTTCGGGGCAGGTGCTGGTCAACGGCGCGCTGGACAATGAACGGCGATCCAACGACTATCTGTCGATCCTGCCGTCACTGCACCTGACCTACCGTTTCACCGATGACACCAACCTTCGTGCTGCAATCACGCGCAGCTTCGCCCGACCTGACTTTGGCGATCTCGCCCCCGGCGGCGCATTCAGCGAAGCCGATCTCGAGTTCGCCGGCGGCAATCCCGACCTCAAGCCCACTTATGCCTGGAACGGCGACCTGCTGTTCGAACATTATTTCGGCAATGACGGCGTGGTTTCGGCGGGTGCCTTCTTCAAGCGGATCAGCAATCCCATCTATGACTCGCGGCGGATCGACACCTATCGCGGCATCGATGGCGTCGCCTTCCTGACCCCCGCCAACGGGGCGTCCGGCGATCTTTACGGCTTCGAGTTGAACGTCCAGCGGCGCTTGAACTTCCTGCCGGGCTTCCTGTCGAATTTCGGCGTCAATGCGAACTACACGCTGATCCGATCGAATTTCAGCCTGCCGGATGGGCGCGAGGTGCGAGTGCCGCGTCAGGCGAACAACCTGGCCAATGCCGCAATCTATTATGACGACGGCCGCTTCTCCAGCCGCCTAGCTGCCAACTATAAGGGTGCCTTCATTGAGGAATATGGGTCGAATGCCGCCAGCGACAGCTATTATGGCGCCTATACCAGCCTCGACCTGACGGTGAACTGGCAGGTCACGCCATCGGTCACGCTGTTCGGCGAGGCGAGCAATCTTACCAACCAGAAGCTGCATTATTATCTGGGCAGCAAGGATCGGCCACTCCAGGTCGAATATTACGGCCCGCGCTTCGTGCTGGGCGTGAAGGCGGCCATTTTCTAAAGGACGATGCCGGTTCAGCGCCGCCCTTACGCCGAACCGGCCATTTTCGCGCGGAGTCCCAGCGGCCAACCTATCTTCAGCAGTTGAGACCGCACGCGCTCCAGCTATAGTAGGGCGGTTCGCATCCGCACCAGGATTCTATATGCGCGGTCGATAGCCGCAACCGACCGCGACGGTTGCGGAACCTGCAAGCATGAAAATGGCTGTCGCGATGAGAGAACGGAGCGAAGGTCGTGACATCATATCTGTCGCGCCCACCGCAAGGCCACTCATACCCGCAATCCGTCCAAAGCCCAGCAGCATGATGGCCTTAGCCGCGTCGATCATACTGCCTCATGATGGGGCGGCGGCATCATCCAGCCGGGAAGCGAACTATATCCAGCCGGCGAGAACAGCCGGAGCGAATTCCAGCCATGGCACCACGCGGATTGCGCCGCTGCCATGCTTTGGTCACGTCTTTGCGATCGGTGCGCTTTCCCTTGGCAGCGGCATATTTGGGGTCGCGACTCGTCGTCGGTAGAAAGTTGGCGCGGGCGTCGGCTGACAGGTCGGCATCGGCTTCCCAGTCGCGCTGGGCGGTGTAGGCATAGGTGGCGGCAGGCGTCGCATGATGCGCGCAGTGGAGATGACGCCGGTCGCCATGCCCTGCGCCTGGGCGAAGCCGAACAGCGACGGCAGGCGATGCGCCTTGCTGACCGCGCACTCATTTTCCGGTACTTCGGGTCCAATGCCGATGACGCCATTGCGGGTCTTGACGCCGGTCAGGATAGCCGTCGCGGTTGGTGCCGAGTCCGACACCTGCCCGTCATGGGAGTAGGTCTTGACCAGCGCGGTGTTGGACAGGCGGTCCATGGCGGGGACGAAGGATTCACCGTCCAGGCCCTGCCGCTGCCCCTGATGGATGCGCGCTGCGGTCAGGGTGGCTACCCCCATGCCGTCGCCGATGAATAGGATCACGTTGCGCGCCTTGCCGATCACCGGCGCATCCGCCTTGATACGTTCCAGTTCGGCCACAGCCTGCGCTCGATAGGTAAGCGAAACGACGGGCTGCCAGCATGGAAGGTCTCCTCTCTGAGAAGCTCCTTCCACGCGATGATGACAGACAGACGACAATGATTCGATATTTTTGCATTTCTCGAAATATCATTGACGGCCGTCTTGTGGGACCATAATTCGACGATGATCGAATCGAGGGTAGCAATGGACCAGGATAAAGCTGTCGCCGCGCTTGCCGCGCTGGCACAGGATACGCGGCTTTCGGTGTTCCGCCTGCTGGTGAAGGCCGGTCCCGATGGCATGATTGCGGGCGCGCTTGCGCAGGCAATGGATGTGCCGCCGTCCACCATGTCCCACCATCTGGCCAAGCTGGAGCAAGCCGGACTTGCCACCTCATGGCGGACGAGCCGTCTCATTCACTATGCTGCGGACTATGCCGGGATGCAGGCATTGCTCGGCTTTTTGATGGCCGATTGCTGCCAGGGCGATCCCCAGATGTGCGACAGCCTTCTTGCATCCATCCGTTGCGATGCCGTTTCCCAGGGAGCTTCAGCATGACTGGCAAAGTCTATAACGTCCTGTTCCTGTGCACTGGCAATTCCGCCCGCTCCATTCTGGGCGAAGCGTTGATGAACAAGCTGGGCGAAGGCCGTTTCCGCGCTTGGAGTGCAGGCAGCCAGCCCAAGGGCGACGTTCACCCCATGGCGCTGTCGGTCCTTTCGGGGCTGGGCTTCGACGTTGAGGGGATGCGCTCCAAAAGCTGGGACGAGTTCGCCGTGCCGGGTGCACCGCAATTCGATTTCATCTTCACCGTCTGCGACAATGCGGCAGGCGAGACCTGCCCGGTGTGGATCGGCCATCCGATGACCGCGCATTGGGGCATCGAAGACCCCGCGGTGGTCGAGGGCGAGGGGCAGCGCGACGCCTTTCCTCCAGGCGCTGCGCTTTCTGCAGAACCGCATCGCCCTGTTCCTGGCACTGCCGCTCTCCAGCCTGGATGACATGGCGACCCGCCGCAAGCTCAAGGAAATCGGACAAAGCGACGGTGCCAGCAACAAGGCGGGAACGGACCTATGACACAGGACATCATCATCTATCACAACCCGGAATGCGGCACGTCGCGCAACGCACTGGCTATGATCCGTAACGCGGGTATCGAACCGCATGTCGTGGAATATCTCAAGACGCCGCCATCGCGCGCCATGTTGGAAAGCCTGATTGCGCGGGCCAGGATCGCCCCCCGCGCCCTGCTGCGGGAAAAGGGCACGCCCTTCGCAGAACTGGGGCTGGGGGATGACAGCCTGTCCGACGCCGCGCTGATCGATGCGATGATGGCGCATCCGATCCTCATCAACTGCCCCTTGGTGGTGTCGCCGCTGGGCGTCAAACTCTGCCGCCCTTCCGAAGCCGTGCTCGACCTGATCCCGGCGGCCCAGCAAGGCGCCTTTACCAAGGAAGATGGCGAACAGGTGGTGGATGCCACTGGCGCCCGCATGGGCGCGGCCTGAACGATGGCGGCGACCGCTGTCCGTCAGGCAATTCCAGCCGACGCTTCGGCGATTGCCGCCATCTACGCCCATCATGTCCGCCATGGCACGGCCAGTTTCGATACCGCGCCGCGCTCACTGGTCGAAACCGAAGGCAGGATCGCGGACTGTTCTACAAGAGGCTGGCCCTTTCTGGTCGCCGAGCAGGACGGCGAAGTGGTGGGCTATGCCTACGCTACGCAATTCCGTGACCGGCCTGCTTACGGATCGACCTGCGAAAACTCGATCTATGTCCATCCCGACCGCCTGGGCCGGGGCGTCGGCAAGGCGCTTCTGGGCACCCTGCTGAAGCAGGCGCAGGCGGCCGGATTTCGCCAGATGATCGCCGTCATCGGGGGTGGCGAACCAGCGTCGGTCGCCCTTCATGCCCGCCTCGGCTTCCAGCACGCTGGTCGCATGCAATCGGTGGGGCGCAAGTTCGGCCGATGGCTCGACACCATCTACATGCAGATTGCGCTGGGCGCCGGAGATTCCGCCCCTCCGCTCAAGGAACCCCAATGACCCACACCTGTCGTCCGCGCCTGTCGTTCCTCGACCGCTACCTGACCTTGTGGATTTTCCTGGCCATGGCGCTCGGCGTCGGCCTGGGCACGAGCGTCGAAGGGCTGCCGCAAGCGATCAACACCCTGTCCTGGGGCACGACGAATATGCCGATCGCCATCGGCCTTATCCTGATGATGTATCCGCCGCTTGCGCGGGTGCGCTATGAAGAACTGCCGCGCGTGTTCGAGGACAGGCGGGTTCTGGCGATATCGCTGATCCAGAACTGGATCATCGGGCCGGTGCTGATGTTCGCGCTGGCGGTCCTCTTCCTGCGTGACCAGCCGGAATATATGACGGGCCTGATCCTGATCGGGCTTGCCCGCTGCATCGCCATGGTGATCGTCTGGAACCAGTTGGCCAAGGGCGACAATCAATATGTCGCGGCGCTGGTCGCGTTCAATTCGATCTTCCAGATCCTGTTCTTCAGCATCTATGCCTGGTTCTTTCTTGCCTTCCTGCCGCCACTGTTCGGGCTGGAGGGCAGCGTCATCGACGTCAGTTTCTGGACGATCGCAGAGGCTGTGCTGATCTATCTCGGCGTCCCGTTCCTGGCGGGATATCTCACCCGCAAACTGTTGGTCAGGGCGAAGGGCAATGACTGGTATGAAGGCCTATTCCTGCCAAGGATCGGCCCCATCACGCTGATCGCCCTGTTGTTCACGATCGTCGCGATGTTCAGTCTGAAAGGCAACGAGATCGTCACGCTGCCCGGCGACGCGATCCGCATCGCCATACCGCTGACCATCTATTTCGTCGTGCAGTTCACGATCAGCTTCTTCATGGGCAAGCTGATCGCCAGCGACTATCCACGCACCACGGCGGTGGCCTTCACGGCGGCGGGCAATAATTTCGAGCTGGCGATCGCGGTTGCCATTGCCGCGTTCGGCCTGGCTTCTCCGGTTGCGTTCGCAGCGGTGATCGGTCCGCTGGTCGAGGTGCCGGTGCTGATCTTGCTGGTGAACGTCGCCTTCTGGTTCGGGCGGCGATGGTTCCCGGACACGGTTCCTGCAAGAGATCGGACATGACCATGACGGAACGTAACGCAGATCTCGGCGCCTTTCGCTATCTTCGTACGCTGACGAATGCCGATGAGTTGCCCGCACTGCACAAGGATTATGCGTACCACCGTCCGGCGCTGGGCCTTGGCGAACTTGATCCGCCACCCCGTATCCTGCTGCTCTACGGATCGCTGCGGGATCGGTCCTATTCGCGACTCGTCGTCGAGGAGTCGGCGCGCCTGCTGCAATATTTCGGGTGCGAGACGCGCATCTTCGACCCGCGCGACTTGCCGCTGCCCGATCAGGTCGCTGGCGACGATCATCCCGCCGTCCATGAATTGCGCGCGCATTCGCTCTGGTCGGAAGGACAAATCTGGTGCAGCCCGGAACGCCATGGCCAGATCACCGGGCTCATGAAGGCGCAGGTCGATCATCTGCCGCTGGCCTATAAAGGGTTGCGACCGACACAGGGGCGGACTCTCGCGGTCATGCAGGTGTCGGCGGGGTCGCAATCCTTCAACAGCATCAATACGTTGCGCGTTCTGGGCCGCTGGATGCGGATGTTCACCATTCCCAACCAATCCTCCGTCGCAAAGGCCTATGAGGAGTTCGACGAAGCGGGGCGGATGAAGCCGTCGGCCTATTATGATCGTATCGTCGATGTCGTGGAGGAACTTGTCCGCTTCACCGTTTTGCTACGCCCCCATGCCGACCAGCTGGTCGATCGCTATTCGGAACGCAAGGAACGCGACGAACCTGTTGTTACGCATGTCGAAAAGGCAGGACTTGCGTAACGATCACGATGGTCGGTGCGAACCATCACGCGCCTGGCTCCCGGCAAGCATCGAAAAAAGGCGCGCATCGATAAGGTAGGTTTGAAGCCGTCGGATCGCTGCCTTGCCTCACCGGGTCGCTGCCTGTGCGACGGGTGTTCCATGGGGCCTCCATGATACGCACGAGATCGACGATGAATTATACGTTGTTCGATCGAGGGCCATGCCGAATGATCACGACCATTGTCACGGCAAAGCGCCATGAAAAAGGGTGAAGGTGACGTTCGCCCTTTCACATCGACAGGCAAGCCCAACTGCAATCTCCGATGCGGTGTTGCGTCTGTGAACCAGAATGTTAGTCTGGCTGCGCGCTGCGAAGGCGGCGGCGAGGCTTGAGAACCTCGCTTCTGGTCACGATGGGGCAGCTGCGCCGGCGCGCCTGGATGCACCGCGATCGCCTGGGTCGTGTTGAACTGGATGCGATCGCACCAGGGTGACAATATCGTCTCGACGACACCGAGCACCAGCCGATGCTGGACCAGCGCCGCGGCATGGCCCGAGCGGATCAGGAGCCGACCGAAGCGCTTGGTCGTCGTGCCGTAGAACCCGCCCTGGCCAAAGGGCGTGCGAATGAAATCACTGGCCAGGTCGGCGTCGAGCGCGGCGATCCTTGCCGGCGGCAGCGCGTCGGGGATGATGCAATAGCCCTAGGCTCTGTCTGCATTCACCGTATCCAGATCATGGCGCACGCGAGATGGACGAAGCCCATGAAGGCAGAGATGGTTTTCTCGCAGCGCAGGGCGATCCTTCGAAAGCGCTTG
>NZ_LMKV01000029.1 GCF_001421665.1 Sphingobium sp. Leaf26 | reverse complement strand
TGATCGTCCCGCAGAACCTCGCCTTCCACACCAGCCTCCAAAAGCCAGTGTTGAATCAGAAATCTGCTAACATGGGAATCCCTAAAATGTCACTACAGCCTAGAGCGCGCTGCGTTAAATCCGATGCAGGTCACGCGCTCTAGTTTTTTGTTTTCGCATCGTTTTAAGCGAAAAACCGGTTCCCACTTTTCCGCACGATGCTCTAGGCGCGATGCACGCTGGTGGATTGGTCCCCGGCCGGATGGCCCCGCACACAGCGTCCCGCACGCCATCGCCGCCCATCTCGGCTATCCCACCGCCCGCCACCGCCCGCCACGGCCCGTTCGCGCCGCCCGGTTTGACGACACTGGATTTTCAACAGGCCGCCCATGTGCTGGCGGTCGCAGGCACGGTAGGCCTCGCCTATGGCTTTTGCGCTCCCCGCTTGGATGAGCTCAAGAATGCTGCATTCGCCCTCAACGCACTTGGATCGAACCGCCAATTCGTTGCAAACGGCCTATGGTCGGCCGATGTCGATGGGGGGATGGCATGGACTCCCCTCACCTCGGCGACCTTCGATTGCGGCCTGATCGGTTTCGACCGCGACCACGCCTTCATCTTCTGGGTGGAGGAAGAGGACTGACGCTCTTCCCGCCTCAATAATCCTTCGAATAGCGCAGGTTCGCCGATGACCCTGCATTGGTGCCGGTCTTCGACAACAGGCTCAGCGTCTTGGACAGCGCGATCTCCAGCTGCGTGGCGGTGAAGCCCTTCGAGTCCGTGATCACCTCCACATAGATATTGTTGGAGATATGCTGCCCGACCGCCAGCGATGTGCCGCGCCCGGTCGCCTCGTCGCCACCGACGATGCCGATCCGGTCGATGCCCGATGCGCCCTGCAACTTGCCCATCGGATTCAGACCGCCGCTGCCGCCGCGCAGCCCGTTCAGCGCCGCCGCAAGCTGCACCGCCTGCATCGGCGACAGGTTGGCGACATTGTCGCCGAACAGGATGCGCGACAGAATTTCATCCTGCGGCAAAGTGGGCGTGGAGATGAAGGCGATATCGGGCTGCTGCGCCGATCCTGTCACCTGGATGCCCGCCGTTACCGTATCGATCCTGGTCTGCGCCTTGATCTGGAGGATCGGGTTCATCATCGGTCCGTTGAAGGTAATGACGCCCTGCTCCAGGTCGAACTGGTGACCCGAGAAACTGTAGCGCCCACGCAGCGATTCGATCTTACCGACCACGCGCGGATTGGCGGTGGTGCCGGTGACGCGCATGTTGGTCTTCCATTCGGAATCCAGCCCCATGCCGGTCACATAAATCTCATTGTCTGCCCGCACCCGGATATCCAGCTTCCAGTCGGCCGGCCTGGCCGCAGCCTTGCGCGCCGCCATCCGCTCGGCCAGCGGATCGGAACCGTCGCCTTTGCGCCGCACGCCGGTCAGTTGCCGGATTTCGGTCCCGCCCTGCCATGCGACGCGATAGCGCGTCTCCGGCAAGTTCAGGTCGCCCTTGATGAGGCCACCATTGGCCGTGCTGTTGGTGATGTTGAGCGTCCCGCTGACCACGCTGGTGATGGCCTCGCTGCGCGCCAGCCGCGCCCGATTGAGCTTGACCGCAATGTCCATCGGGAAGCCGCTGGCCGCCGCCAGCCCGACATTGCCCGATGCCTGCACCGTGCCGTCGCCCGCCCGACCGGAAAAGTCGCGAATCTCCAGATGATCGTTGGTGAAGCGGCCATCCAGCTTCATCTGGGTGACGCGCGTGCCGAACGTCTCATTCTCATATGTCAGCGCATTGGCGCGCACCACGCCGTTGAGCCGTGGATCGCTGAGCCGCCCGCTGAAATCGGCCGCAACCGCCAGCCCGCCGGTCAATTGCTGATCGGCCATCCCCGCAAAAGAGAAGAGCACATCGGCCGGGCCGGCATAGCGGATGCCACCGCCCAGCGGCGCATTCTGCAACTGCTCGGCCCAGCTCGCGCCTGCGCCCGGCGGCGCCAGTGTGGCGGTGAAGCGGCCCAGCGTGCTGCTGCCCTCACGGATCAGACCGCGCAGGTCACCGCCCGCCGACGAAAGCTTACCCTCGACGCTCATCGACACTGGATCGGATACGGCGGTCAGGCTCGACCGGCGGAAATCGTTGATCGCCAGGCGCGTAGTCGCGGTGGGGAAGGCGCTGCCCTTCTGCGCATAGTCCAGCGTTCCGGTCATCCGCCCGCCAATGCCCATGCCCGGCGCCATGACGTTGACGATGGCAAGGTCGAAATCCTTGAACCGCGCCTGCGCGCTCGTCATGTCGCCAAAGCGGCCGGCCAGATCGACCTTGCCCTGCGGCAGCACCAGCGTCACCGGCTCCAGACGGTAGCCGCCCGGTTCGGTACGGATGATCGCGGGCTGTGCCAGCTTGAAATCGACATTGGCCGTCTTGCCCTGCAACACCACGGCATAGAGGTCGGGGCGCAGCGCGGCATTGACAGCGAGCGAGAAGGGCACGCCGCTCGACCCGTCGGCGACCAGTTGCGCCCGCCCGCGTCCGCCCTGATAGTCGACCCGCGCCCGCGCCTTGCGCACGACATAGGCGCCATAGGCAGCATTGGCGATCTGGGCGTCGGCCTTGATTTGCGGCTGGTCGGTCAGCAGCATGGAGGCGGTGACGATCGCCCGGCCGATCACGACGTCGGCTTCACCCGGCAATTTGGCGTTGCTGGCCGTGGCATTGACGTCCACACCCTGCACCTTGCCGACTGCGGCCAGCTTGACCGCGCCATTAATGCCGGAGCCATTCAGCGCCAGTTGCCCGGTGAAGGGTCCGGCGGCGCTCTGCTGGATGCGACCATTCATGTCGACCCCGGCAAAGCGCGCCTTGGTGACGTCGATCGTCAATGGCCCCTGCGCCGTGCGAATGAGCACATTGGCGAAGAAGGGACCATAGGGCGACCCGCCGGTCGCTTCGAGCCGATATCCCGCCGCCTCGCCATTCAGCTTCGCGACCACATCGGTCAGTTGCACGCCCACATTGGGCCGCGCCGCGCGCAACACCGCTTGCGGCCGTTCCATCGTGCCACGCACCGTCAGTGCCAGCGGCCCATATTGTCTGGACGAAGCGGTGGCATCGAACGCGACCTGCCCGTCCGTATCATAGCTGCCGGACCCCGAATTTATGGTGAAATTGGGCGCCGCACCCTTCAGCCCCGCCAGCGTGAACTTGCCCTCCGGCGTCATGCCGATACGTCCGGACATAACCGCATTGCCGCCCAGGAAATCACGCACGGAGGCGTTTTCCCAGCGGGCGGTGCGCACGCCGAATCGTCCGCCCAGGCCAAAGCCGCCCTTGGGTCCGGGGATCAGTTCGACATCGGTATTCAGGTTGACGATGCCGACGCCGTCGATTTTGTAATCATTGACCCGGCCTTTCAGCGCGCCGCGATAGATGGCGTTGTCGAGGTCGGCCAGCACGATCGCGGTGGCATCCACCTTGTCGCTATCGATCTTCAGATTGTCGCTGATCAGCTTGCCTGCGGCATAGGCAAAGTCGCCCTTCACGCGCAAATTCTGGAGCAGGCCGCCAGCCGCCGCGTTGAGGCCCGTCACCCGCGTCGCCGTGGCATTGACCGGAATGCGGATACGATCCGCGTCGATCACTGCCCGACCGCTCGCCTTCAGATTGTCTATGCCCGTCGCATCAAAGGCGATGCTCTTGGCCGTGATGGCATAGTCGATGAACGGCGTGGCCATCGGCCCGTCGAGCATGATGGACGCGCGCACGTCACGCCCCTTCACCTTGTCCATGATCGCGCCGGGCGCGAGCAGCGCCGCGTTGATCTTCAGCGCACTGAACCGGCTCTTGCCCAGGTCGATCAGGCCCTGCGCATCGGCGGTCATGGCCGGCGAACGCAGCGTGCCCTTGATGTTCACGCGCCGCTCGTTCAGCCCGGCGAACAGGTCGACGTCCAGTTGCGGCGCGGTCAGCCGGTCGACGGGGCCTGCTAAGACCAGCCCCGGCCGCACCGGGCCTTTCGCCGTGAAATTGCCGTCGCGCGCGGCCAGCATGATATTCGCCAGCTCACCCTTGGGGGACGTCGCGACGATCTTGCCGTCCCACGCCTGCCACGTGCCCTTGCCATCCAGCGTCGCGGTCACGCCATCGGTCAGGCCGGACATAGCCGCAATGACGCCGCCCTTGGGCGCGGTCAACGTACCGCTCATGGAAAGGCGATTCTGCTCCGGCACCGCGTCCAGCTTCGCCTGCAACCGGTCGCCACTATCGACGATCGCATCGGCGGACAGGATGGCGCGACCATCCGCAATATGAGTGACGCCGTCGATCGCGATCTCGCGCTTCTGGCCGATCACAGGCTTGGCGAGCAAGAACTTGCCGATCTTCATCCGGTCGACGTCGATGTCCAGATCCGGCAGGATCGGCGCATTGGGATCGCTTGCCACGACATTGAACTGTGGGCTGCGCGCCAGCACGACCAGCGGCGTTTCCAGCAGGCTGACCGAAATATGCTTGTTGATATAGCGGAACGGCCGCCAGACCACATGCACCTTCGGGCTGACCGCGAACACGCCCTTGGGGTCGCGCAGCACCAGATCATGGATCGTCATGTCGCTATAGATCGACCCGTCGATCCGGCCGACCTCGATCTTCATGCCGGACTCCATCTGGAGCGCTGCAATCTGCTGGATCAGGAATTTCTTGCCCGGCTGGGTATTGAGGCCGAGCAACAGGCCAGCGGCCAGCACGACCAGACCGATGATAAGGCCAAGAGCGCCGATCGCGATCTTCTGCCACAGCGGCCGCTTCTCGCGGATGACCACCGTATCGGTGGGCGTCTCCGAAACGGGGGGAGGGGTGTCGTCCTGCGCCATCAGAAGGCTTGTCCGATGCCGATATAGAGAGCGAATTTGGATTCGCCCGGTTGCCGGTTGATCGGCATGGCGATGTCCGCGCGGAACGGACCGAAGTTGGTATAGAAACGGCCACCTATGCCGACGCCATAGCGCATATCATCGAATTTGGGCATGGAGCTTTCATAGACCTGACCGGCATCGACAAAGGCGACGACGCCGTAATTGCCGAAGCGATAGCGGCCCTCGACCGCGAATTCATTGACGGACCGACCGCCGACCGGATCGTTGTTCGCGTCCTTCGGTCCCAGTTCCTGATAGCCGAAGCCGCGCACCGATCCGCCGCCACCGGCATAGATGCGCCGCGATGGCGCGACATCCTCGCGGCTGACGCCGCTGATGGTGCCCACCTTCGCCCGGCCCGCGATGACCAGGCTGTCCGACACCGGATAATAGCCGGTCAGGTCGAAACTGGCGCGCAGATAGGGCGAGAAATTACCCTGCAACGATCCTTCCGGTTCGGCGCGCACATTGGCGCGGAATCCCTTGGTCGGGTTGAGCAGGTCGTTGGACCGGTCATAACCGATCTGCACCGGCAGGCCGCCGATGAAATAGGTGCGCCGTGTCTTGTCCGCCGTCAGCAGGTCAGTCACCACCTGCTCGTTGGTCAGCAGGATTTCCGCGCCATAGCTGTAGGTCCAGCGCTTCTGGAAGATCGGTGTCGATTGACGCGACCAGCCGACATTCAGGCCCGCCGTAAACGCCTCATAGGCATCGTAATTCTGGTGATTGAGCGTGATGCCGGTCTGGAATGTCTTGTCCCGCTTGCCCGCATTGGACCGGCGGAAGGTCGCCGACGCGCCCTGTTCCTGCGTGCCCGCAATCGCGCCCAGGATCAGCGCACCTTCGGGCCGGAACATGTTGCGATGGGTCCATGTCCCCTCCGCGCGGAAGCCCTGTCCGGTGCCATAACCCGCTTCGCCCGCCAGTGTGCGCGGCGGCCCGGCGTCCTGCTCGACCATCAGGTCGACATATTCGGTACCGTCCGGTCCGGCCTCGCCGGTGCGCACCGGTTCCACCGACACGCTGGAGAAAAGGGCAGTCGCCACCAGCGCCTTGCGCAGGTCGTCCACCTTGCGGCTGTCATAGATCTGGCCGGGCTTGTAGCGCTTGATGACCTCCATATGGTCGGCGCCGAATGCCTGCTTCTCGCCGGACGTGACGATCTTGCGGAAGGTGCCGCGCGGGCCGACTTCGACGGGCAGTGTATAATCGCCCGTCACCGTCGCGGGATCGAGCAATATGTCGCGTTCGCCCACCTTGGCGAAAGGATAGCCATTTTCGGGCAATTTCAGCGCCACATTGGCTTCAGCACCTTCCACCAGCGTAGCGATGATATAATCGCCGCTTTTCAATGGCAGGCTGTTGCGTACCAGATCGGGTGGAACGGTCTGGTCGGCGGTGATGACGATATCGCCGATCTTGTACCGCTTGCCCGGCGTCACGGAGATGATGGCTTTCAAAGTCCCGTCACCGGTCTGGTCCAGACTGGCGAGCGCCGTCGCGTCATAATAGCCTTCGGAATAGAGCAGGCGGGTCGCCAGCTTCTCGTCCTCCTGCGCGCGGGCCTGCACCATTGCGGCGGTTTCCGCCTCGCCCTTCCCATCGATCAGCGCGGATGCGCCGCGAAATTCATCCTCCAGCCCGGTCTTGCCGAACCCCTCGATGCCTGTGGCATAGCGTATGTCGGGCAGCTTGGTATCGGGGTCCTGGTTTGCCGCGACATTGGCCGGCACGGTCACGCTGTCGGGCGGCGGCAGCGGCTGCGCCAGTTCCTGCTCCTCGACCGGATCGGTCGCTGGTGGCAATTCCGCGGGCGCGCTCGATTGCTGCGGCATCTGCTGGTCGATCCAGCTATCGATCGAAGGCAGGGGCGCATTGGAATCAGGGGCCTGCCCACTTGCCTGAGACTCGCCCGGAACTTTGGCCGGCACCTTCGGCAGGCGCGCCTCGAACTGGTCTTCGGGCAGGATCGGCTCTTCATCCTGCGTCGCTTCATAAGGCAGGCTGGAGTCGGGTGCGGACTGCGTTTGTGCCATCAACGGTAGAGGCGATGCCGTCATCAGCGCCACGGCCAATATACGCCGGACATGAATGGCCTGCCGTCTGCTCATGAAATCGCGATGCCCCTTTCGCGCCGGACATTCCACATGCCCTGCAAAGAGGCAATACGCCCAAGGGGTTGCGACGGTTCCGTTCGCGACATGATTTGCCGTGCTTCCCTCATGACGTCGCGCGGTCTAGAGCAATTGCATGACATTTGCGCTCAATATTTCGCGATCCCTGTCCGGCCAGCCCTGGCGCTGGCGGGGGGGCAATGCCGATGCTCGCGATCCTTCCTATCTGCCCGACGATCTGGTGACGCAATTGCTGCTGGCGCGCGGCTGCCCGCGCGACGCGGTCGAGGCGCATCGCAACCCGACCATTCGCGCCTTCATGCCCGATCCCAGCCTGTTTCGCGATATGGACGTCGCGGCCGAACGGATCGCCGATGCCGTCCAGCGCGGTGAGGATGTGCGCATCTTCGGCGATTATGATGTGGATGGCGCGACCAGCGCGGCGTTGCTGATCCGTTTGCTGCGCGACCTTGGCCTCGGCGCGAAACCCTATATCCCCGACCGGCTGATGGAGGGCTACGGCCCCTCGGGCGAGGCGCTGGTGCGGCTGGCGGGGGAGGGGGCTACGTTGATCGTCACCGTCGATTGCGGCGCGCAGGCGTTCGAGGCACTGTCGATGGCCAAGGCGACCGGCGTCGATGTCGTCGTGGTCGATCATCATAAATGCGCGACCCAGCTTCCCGAAGCCTTCGCGCTGGTCAACCCCAACCGGCTGGACGAGCATCCCGACGCCGCCGTCCACGGCCATCTGGCGGCGGTCGGCGTCGCCTTCCTGCTGGGCGCGCGCCTGCTCAAGGCGCTCGATGCACGCGGCTGGTTCGCCAGCCGGGCCAAGCCCAATATCCTCGACCTGCTCGACATCGTCGCATTGGGCACGGTCGCGGACGTGGCGCAGCTACGCGGCCTCAACCGCGCTTTCGTGGCGCAGGGGCTTAAGGTCATGGCGAAGCGGAACAATGTCGGCCTTGCCGCGCTGATCGACGCCAGCCGGCTGACCCGTGCGCCGCTCTGCCATGATCTCGGCTTTGCGCTCGGTCCGCGTATCAATGCTGGCGGCCGGGTTGGTCAGGC
Source organism: Sphingobium sp. Leaf26 (assembly GCF_001421665.1). Taxonomy (GTDB): domain Bacteria; phylum Pseudomonadota; class Alphaproteobacteria; order Sphingomonadales; family Sphingomonadaceae; genus Sphingobium. The sequence continues at coordinate 221,101 of NZ_LMKV01000029.1, read as the reverse complement.
GGATCTTGGCGTGCGTCTGCTGACGACGGAAGACCCGGACGAGGCCGCGCGTATCGCCGCCCAGCTCGATCACTATAATGAAGAACGTCGCGCGATCGAATCGACGGTGCAGGAACAGGCGGAAGAACTGGTTGCCGCGCAGGGCAACCGTGCCGTCGCCATCATATCGGGGCAAGGCTGGCATCCCGGCGTCATCGGCATCGTCGCTGGCCGGATCAAGGAAAAGGCCGGCCGCCCCGCCATCGTCATCGCCGTCGACGACGATGGCGTGGGCAAGGGGTCGGGCCGCTCCATATCCGGCGTAGACCTTGGCGCGGCGGTGCTGGCGGCCAAGGATAGCGGCCTGCTGGTCGCGGGCGGCGGCCATGCCATGGCGGCGGGCCTGACCGTTGCGGCGGACCGGATCGATGCGCTCGCGGACTATCTGGACGATCGCCTGTCCGCTGCCGTCGCCAGGGCGCGTGACGATCGCGCGCTGCTGATCGACGCGGTACTCGCGCCCGCTGGCGTCAACCCGGATTTCGTCGCCGCGATCGAACAGGGCGGTCCTTATGGCGCCGGCTGGCCCGCGCCCCTGATCGCCGCTGGCCCCATGCGGGTGGTGAAGGCCGACGTGGTCGGCAACGGCCATTTGCGCGCCGTCATGGCGGGCATGGATGGCCGGTCGATCAAGACCATAGCCTTCCGCAAGGCGGAAAGCGACATGGGGCAGGCGATCCTGGCTGCGCCCTACGACCGTAAATTATGGGTCGCGGGGAAGGTAAAGATCGACGATTGGAGCAGCCGTCCCACCGCCGAACTGCATCTGGAGGATGCCGCCTGGGCCGATTGAAAAAGATTGCATTTTTCTTGCGCAAAGGGGGTTGACCGTTTCGCCGTCCCCGCCTAATTGCGCCTTCGCTTCGCAGCGCTGGCCACTCAGCGCAGCATGTGGTCCCATCGTCTAACGGTTAGGACACTGCCCTTTCACGGCAGCGATACGGGTTCGAATCCCGTTGGGATCACCACCCTTGCTTCGGCAGGAAGCCTGCGCCTTCACAGCCTGTATTTGACAATGCGCCTCGGTTGCGCAGGGGTTGCCGGCTCTGTAGGGCTGCGCCGATGTCGTTTTTCTTGCGTCTGCTCTGCCTGCTCGTCGGCCTTGTGCCTGCCATGGCCTTCGCCCTTCCCGCCAATCGGCCGACGCCCGGTTTCACTCGCGTCGCAATCGAGACCTCGGTCGGTACGATCATCGTTGCGGTCGATCAGAAGCGGGCGCCGCGGACCTCGGCCAATTTCCTTACCTATGTCGATGACGGCCGCTTTGATGGCGTGACCTTCTATCGCGCGGCGCGACGCAAGAGCGATCCCAAATATGGTCTGATCCAGGGCGGTATCGACACCGATGCCCGCCGCTCGCTCCCGCCGATCCCGCATGAGCCGACGACGCAGACCGGCATCCTTCATCTCAACGCCACCTTGTCGATGGCGCGACCCAATCGGCCCAACTCGGCGATGGGCAATTTCTTCATCACCATCGGCGCCACTCCCAATATGGACGCGCGCGGCGATTACATCGGTTACGCCGCCTTCGGCCATGTCGTCGGCGGGATGGATGTGGTGGGCAAGATTCTGGCCGTGCCGACCTGTTGCGGGTCTGGCCCGATGCGCGGGCAGATGATCGTCAAGCCCATTGCCATCCTGCGCGCACGGCGGCTGGACGGCACGCCCAAACCTTCGCGTGGGGTGAAGCCCTGGCTGATCGGCCTCAATCGCAAGCCGGCGAAGTGAACCGGTCCGCAAACTGCGACAGCGAGTTGGACAGCTTTACGCGAACACCGCCTGCTCCCGGACCCATTTGCGGGCGCCTTCGCGCGGTGGACGGGCCTGTATCTTCTTCCACGCCTGTTCGTGGAAGAAGAAGGCGACGGCATTGATCACCGGCTCGATCAGCGCGATGCCGCCGGCGAGCGCGACCGACCCTGTCATCAGATAGGCCACGGTGAAACCGACCGTCAGGTGGATGGCGAGGTAGGTACCGGTCTTGATGAGGTCGAGCGACATGGGGCGTCTCCTTGTTGCAGCATAATTAAGAATAATTCGCAATAACTGCCAATGTCTTTTCCCACTGGCTGTGATCGCCAGATGCGATCAGCAGCACAAAGGGCCTGCCCGGCATCCAGGCGGTTCCCGGACAGGCCCGGAGGATTGGTCGCCATAGGCGGTGGGCGCCGGCCTGATGTCAGGCCGCGAGTTCTTCCCGGACGATCTTCGCGCCAGCACCCAGCGCGTTCAACTTGCCTCTGGCCACGCTGCGGGACAGCGGCGCCATGCCGCAGTTGGTCGAGGGATAGAGCTTGTCGGCATCCACGAACTGCAATGCCTTGCGCAGCGTGTCTGCGACCTCGTCCGCCGTCTCGATGGTGTCGCTTGCGACGTCGACCGCTCCGACCATCACCTTCTTGCCCCGGATGAGTTCGATAAGGTCCAGCGGCACGCGGGAGTGGTGGCATTCCAACGAGATGATATCGATCTTCGACTTCTGAAGATTGGGGAAAGTCTGCTCATATTGCCGCCATTCCGATCCCAGGGTCTTCTTCCAGTCCGTATTCGCCTTGATGCCGTAACCGTAACAGATGTGGACGGCCGTTTCGCATTGCAGCCCTTCGGCGGCTTTCTCCAGTGTGGCGATCCCCCAGTCGTTGGCCTCTTCGAAGAACACGTTGAACGCCGGTTCGTCGAACTGGATGATGTCGACGCCTGCGGCCTCCAATTCCCTGGCTTCCTGATTGAGGATCGTGGCGAATTCCCAGGCGAGCTTTTCCCGGCTGCGGTAATGGGCATCATAGAGCGTATCGATCATCGTCATCGGACCCGGTAGCGTCCACTTGATCGGTTGATCGGTCTGCGCACGCAGATAGCGGGCATCGGCGACGAAGACCGGATTAGGGCGCCCGACCGCGCCGACAACCGTCGGGACGCTCGCATCGTAGCGGTTACGAATCCTGACGGTCTCGCGCTTTTCGAAATCGACGCCGCTCAGATGCTCGATGAATGTCGTGACGAAATGCTGGCGGGTCTGTTCGCCATCACCGACGATATCGATGCCGGCATGTCGCTGATCGTCCACGGCAAGGCGCAGGGCGTCCTGCTTGCCGACGACCAGATGCTCGCCTTCCAGTTTCCAGGGCGACCAGAGCTTCTCTGGCTCCGCAAGCCAGGAAGGCTTGGGCAGGCTGCCGGCAGTCGAAGTGGGCAATAGTCTTTTCATGATGGATGACCTTGTGTTCTGTCTTGTCAGAGGGGGTGGCTGGATCTGAAGCTGGCGGACCATCGATCCAGATCGGCCTGGTACGGCCGTATGAAATGCTCTTGCGCGAACCTGCCCTGCTCGATGGCGAGGCGGTTGCGCTCTTCACGGTCGTAGAGGATCCGGGTGGACGAGAAGTCCTGATGGTTCAGGCTGGGCCGAAAGCATTGTCCTGCCGCCGAATTGGCGTTGTAGATTTCCGGCCGGTAGATCCTCTGGAATGACTCCATCGCGCTGATGGTGCTGATGAGTTCAAGGCTGGCGTAGTCGCTCAGCAGGTCGCCAGTGAAGTAGAAGGCCATGGGTGCCACGCTGCCGCGCGGCATGAAATAGCGTGGCTTCAGGCCCATCTTGCCGAAATATTCATCGGTCGAGGAATATTCACTCTGCCGATATTCGATCCCCAATATGGGGTGTCGGTTTTCCGTGCGATGATAGGTCCTGCTGCTCGATACGCTCAGGCAGATGACGGGAGGCTTGCTGAAATTCTCCTTGTACGCAGGCGAGGTCAGGAAATGTCGGAACAGATTGCCGTGCAGATCGCCGAAGCTGTCCGGCGTCGCGAATGCGGCTCGTCCCTCGTTATGGTCTGCCAGCAGCACGCTGAAGTCATAATCGCGCACGTAGGAGGAGAAATTGTTCCCGACGATGCCGTCGATGCGCGTATCGGTTTTCCGGTCGATGATGCTCGTCTTGAGAATCTCGATCATCGGGAAGGCGGCGCGAGCGCCGGCGGCGGCAATATGGATCTCGACTGAAATGATGTCGAGTTGGACACCGTAGCGATCTCCATCGGGATTGTCCCAATCCGCCAGATCGTTGAAGCGGTTGTCGATCATTTTCAGGGCGTTGCGCAGGTTTTCCTGACGATGCTCGCCTCTGGCCAGATTGGCGAAGTTCGTCGTGATCCGCGTATTGTCGAAGGGCTGATACTCTTCGTCGAAGCGAATGCTCCTGATGGAGAATGTGAGATCGTCGTTCGTCAGGGCCGACTGTCCTGAAGGCCGCCGGATCGCGGAGGCCGGCGTCGCGGCGGAGGCGATGCGTGGCAGGGTGGGATTGGGGCGTGTTGCAGGCATGCAAGATTTCCTTCGGCCTGGCGCGAACGCCGGCCGTTATATGGTTCGGAATGGGTCTGGGGTTGCCGCGCGTCGCGTCAGGCGGGGCTCAGCCCGGCGACACGGCGCGCGGACGCATTCGTTGATGGGCGAACGAACTGGATAGAATTGCAAACATCGACCGATCACCTGCTTTGGCCTGGCGGCAGGGTCGAAGGAAGAACGCGCAAGGGCAGGGTGGCCCGGACGGCACATAGACTGCGGGCCACGCTTCAAGCGCGATCCACCGGAGGAACCCCCGTCCGAGGAACGTTATGGCGCCGAAGGCAGGTTTCCTGGCTTGCGGGTCATCGCGGTGGTTCCGGCCTTCCCGAGCCTTGTGCGAAGCTCAGTGACACGAAATGGAACCGCCACTCGCCGCTTACAGTTGCGGGGGCAGCGCCGGATTCTGCCCGTAAAGGCACCACCGGCTTCCCGTCTTAGCCCCGCCGTCATGCCTGAGGCGGGGAACCTTGACAGGCTCTTTCAACAGCAAGGGCAGGCCATTGTCAATGACAATATAAAGATATCTTTATATGACATGGGGCTGCTCGGTTTTGCGCCGGTCGCCGGTGCCAGTAGGTCGAACGCCTCGACGAGCAGGCCGGCCATGTTGCCGTCGACATTACCCGCCGGCCCGATCATATGCCAACGGACGAAGAAGGGCGAAAATTGTGGCTTGGGAGCAACATCCCTGTTGCTCTGTTGCGTTTGATGCAATCGGTATGCCGCGCTTTGCGATTGTTACAATAATATGACGGGCGTAGTGGCCTGCTTCCCCGAAGACCGGGGATTGATTTTTGTAAATATGGAGCAAAATATGCGTCAGATGTTTCAGGGTACCGTGCTGGCCGTTGCGGTCGGCGTTCAGATGCTGACCTTCTATTCGGTGCTTTATGCCTGATCGCGGCTTGACTGCGATCTTCATCTCGACGGATCGGGATATCAAAAGGCCGCTCCTGGGATAATCCAGGGCGGCCTTTTACTTTATATCGACTTGGGATCATCCCGATATGTCGAACGGCTCGCCTCAACCTTCCGCCAGCCAGCCGGCGAGCAGATAGGCCACGACGCCGATCGGACCGAGCGCGCACAGCGTCAGCAGCACCAGCGCGACACGGATCAGCGTGACATCGAGGCCGGTGCGGTTCGAAACGCCGGCGCACACGCCCATGATCTTGCCATTGCGACGGTCGAGGGTGAAACTGTTGTTCATGACAGGGGTCTTTCCGTTATAGGGTCTGAAGGGGGCGATCAGGCGATCGGCGCGACGGGCACGGCGGCGCTGACGAACAGGCCGGCAACGATGAACGCGCTGACGAGGGTGAAAGCGGCGTTCTGGATCTTGGCGATGGACATGATGGATACTCCCTGCTGTGTGACCGGCTATCCGGCCCTGATGTCCACAGGGATAGCAGATGCCGTGCCAATTTGATTTTTGCCCCGAAATGCGTGGGTTTCTCGCATGTGACTCGCTGGGCATATTGTCAAAAATTCTCGCTGTTGGCGAAATGCGCCGTATGTTGGTGAAATATGCCTGACACTCTTTCCGATCCCGCCTGTCTCTTTGTCTATGGCACGCTGCGTGCGGCTTTCGATGGCGCTATGGCCCGATGGCTGCGGGCGAATGCCCGGCTGCTGGGACCGGCCACCATCGGCGGCTATCTATATCGTGTGGCCGATTATCCGGGGTTGGTGCCGGGGTCGGAGGGGCTGGTGCTGGGCGACCTGTTCGCATTGAATGACGCGGCTTCCACGCTCGCCCGGCTGGACGCCTATGAGGAAATGACGGCCGATCATCCGCCACCCCATGAATATCGCCGCGTGCGATGGAGGGTGCAGGTGGCGGATGAGGCGGTCGAGGCGTGGGTCTATATCTATGCCCATGATGTGGCCGGGCTGGAACGGATCGTCGGTGGCGACTTCCTGGCTTGCGCGCGGCCCACGGGCAGCTAGTCTGCGCGCCGGGGGACTGGCAGAAGGAATAGCGCCGATGACGACCGACCGGAGCGATGAAGAGCAGCGTTTGCCCGAAGACCGGAACTGGGTACGCAGCACCGGCCTCCAGCGCCGCCATGTGTTGGCCGGCGGCGCCTTCGCGGCGGGCTTTGCCGCCGCTTGCCGCCCGGTCGCCAGCAGCGCGGTGCAGACATCGGGCGAAGGATTGACCGAAGAGGCGGTGTCCATTGCCGCCAATGACGGCTTCGCTCTGCCGGCCTTCGTCGCGCGGCCCTCAGGTGGCAAGGCGGCGCCGGTGATCGTCGTCGTCCATGAGATTTTCGGCGTACATGAATGGATTCGCGATATCTGCCGCCGCTTCGCCAAGGCGGGCTATTATGCCATCGCGCCGGACCTGTTTGCGCGCCATGGCGATGCGACCAAGGTTGCGGACTTCAAGCAGCTTGTCGGGACGATCGTGTCGAAGGCGCCCGATGTTCAGGTGCTGGCCGATATCGACACCGTCTATGACTGGGCCGGCAGCCATGGCGGCGACGGTAAGAAGCGCGGCATTACCGGCTTTTGCTGGGGCGGGCGGATCGTGTGGCTCTATGCCGCGCACAGTGCCAAGCTGAATGCCGGGGTGGCCTTTTACGGCCGGCTGGTGAGCGACAAGACCGAATTGCAGCCGCTGAGCGCGATCGAGGAAGTGCCGAAACTCAAGGCGCCGGTACTGGGTCAATATGGCGCACTGGACAAGGGTATTCCGGTGACGGACGTGGACGCGATGCGCGCCGCGCTGACCAAGGCCGGCAAATCGCCGCCCGATGCCATCACCGTCCACGCCGGGGCGGAACATGGCTTCATGGCCGATTATCGTCCCAGCTATCATGAAGCCGCCGCCAAGGCCGCCTGGGACGCGACGCTTGGCTGGTTCGGAACTTATGTGAAGGGGTAAAAGGCCCTGACCTTCGTTCGTCCTTCGACTTCGCTCAGGACGAACGGATATGGTGCCTACTTCCCCTTCATCGCCTGCACGGCGGCCAGCGTGCTCTTCACATGGCCGGCATAGTTCATCTCGCTATGGACGAAGGCGACGCGGCCTGACGGCGCGATGACATAGGAGGTGCGGTCGGTCATGCCCGGCCGCATCTTCAAGGCGACGTCATAGCCCGACACGATGGCGGGGCCAGCCGAGGCGACGGCGAACTTGCCCGCACATTCCTTGGTCGAGAAGGCGACGAGATCATCGACCGGGTCGGCCGACATGCCGATGACGGTGGCGCCGGCCGCCTTGAACTTGTCGATATTCTCCGCAAATTCACGCGCTTCGGCCGAGCAGCCCGGCGTGAACGCCTTGGGGAAGAAATAGAGGACGACAGGGCCGCGTTTCAACTGGTGCGACAGGGTCAAAGTGAAGGTCTTGCCCGCCTGCGCGCCGCGGGTGGTGAAATCGGGCGCCTTGGTGCCGATGGCGAGCGCGGCCATGGCATTGCCGGACATCAGTGTGGCGGCGGCGGCGAGGAGAAGGGAGAGGCGCTTCATGACGGGGTTCCTTGCGGCGTTTCGGGGCGATGGTCGGGCTGTTCCCACAATTCGATCGCATTACCCTCCGGATCGTGAATGCGGGCAAAACGGCCAAGGACGGGATCGTCCCATTCCGGCTTGGTGATGATCGCGATGTCGGCGCTCCGCAAGTGGGCCAGAAGGGAATCGAGATCGGACACGCGGAAATTCAACATGAACGCCTTGTCGGCGGCGAAATAGTCGCTGTCTGCCTTGAACGGGGCAAAGACCATCGGCCCGCCCTGGGGTTGCCAGATCCATTCATCGGGCGGATCGGCGGGATCGACCACGCAGCCGCCGCCGACATTCAGGTGCATGCGATACCAGGCGGCCAGCGCATCGGGATCGCGCGCGCGGAAGAACAGGCCCCCCATTCCCAGCACCGGCATGGCATCGACTCCTCTCATGGACCGGTGGCAACCTAGCATGGTGGCGGGCCAAGGGAAGGGCGACCGGAACCGTTAGCGGGAACCGGTCGGTGATTGGCCGGTTTGTTTTCCATGCGAACTTCATCCTCCGCCCTGCTGATGTTGCCGTTGCTGCTGATCGTCCCCGCCTGCAACCGCACGCCGGACAAGCAGGAAGACCAGCCGGGCGTCGTCACCAATATATTGGACCAGACGCTGCCCAACATGGCCGAGCCGCCCGTCAACGGCATCACACCGGTCGAAACCGTGCCGGACGTGCAGACGCCACCGCCCGTCGCCGCGCCGGACGGGCTGGTCCCGGCCGCGATGCAGGGGCGCTGGGCGGGCGCGGCCGAGCGATGCGGTGACAAGGCGGCGGCACTGGAACTGACCGTCATGCCGGACCAGTTGCTTTTTCACGAAAGCGTCGGCACGGTCCAAAGCGTGATCCAGGACAAGGATGACCGCGCGGCGGTGGAGGCCGCCTTCACCGGCGAGGGCCAGAGTTGGACCCGCACCCTGGCGCTGAGCCTGTCGAAGGACGGCAAGGCATTGACCATCGTCAACGACGGCACGGCGGTCACACGCAAGCGCTGCTGAAACGCCGTCGAAGCGAGGATCTGAAACGACCGTTTCGGGTCGCGACGACGCGACGGGGCCAAGTTTACAATGTCGCTCGATTTTTGCGCCGTAAACGTCCGCGAGGCGCTTGGGCAAGGCTCTCGTAATGCCTTCTCGATTCCTAGTCGCCGTTGGCGTCGACCATGAAAACCGTGGGTTTGCCGCGCGACGCAGGGTCCCATCCTGCCGATAATGCTGCCCGCACCCCTCGCGAAGCAATCGCATCGTTGATGTGCAAACGCCCTTTCGGCAATCCTCTCATCAGGCGCTTGGGTGCCGGAAATTCCAGCACGGCTTCGCGGGGCATGTCTTTCTCACGCAGGGAGACAGTCATGCCCTTCCAACCATCGGAAGAGGATAATTGAGGCTCGCTCAGGAGTTCCCAATCATATTTGAAACCGTCGATCTCGACAGTGCCGCTGCGGCCGGGTGCTTGAAACATGGCATGTCCTTAGCATGTCAGCAGCGGCACTTCATCCCCGGTATCGCAGGGCTTTCCGACCCCTTCATGAGGGTCTGTCTCAATCGCCCAACCAATCGGATATGATCTCGCCCTCATGCCCTTCGGGCGCTAACGCCGCGCGCAAGGCTTCCAGCCGTGGCGGCAGCGTCTGCGTGAAAGCGTAAGGCGGGTTGATGATAAAGAGGCCCGCGCCGTTATAGATGCCGGGTTGCTCGCTATCATATAGCCAATGTTCCACCCGCAGAAATTTAGGGATGCCGAGCCTGCGCAACTGCCCCGTCCACTGCCGATGCGTGGCGCGGTCTTTCAGCGGAAACCAGATCACCGTCACGCCATGCGCCCATTTGCGGTGAGCGGCGGCGAGGGTGGCGGTGATGCGCGCGCGTTCGTCGGTCTGCTCATAGGGTGGGTCGACCACCACCACGCCCCGCGCGGTGCGGGGCGGCACCATAGCCAGCCAAAGTTCGTAGGCGTCGCGTTCATGCACGGCCGCGCCGGTGTCGCGCATAACGCCGCGCAGGGTATAGGCGTCTTCCGGGTGTTTTTCGTTGAGGATCAGGACATCCTGCGGCCGCGAAAGCTGCGCCAGAAACCGCGGTGAGCCGGGGTAGAGCTGCGGTTCGCCCCCCATATTCACCGCCTGTACGGCGGCGCGATAGTCGTCCAGCAACGGGTTCGGGTCGGCAAAGGCCCGCAGCACGCCCCCCATGGCCTCGCCGGTGCGTTGCGCATCGCTGCCGCCAAGGTCGTACAGCCCGCAGCCGGCATGGGTATCGATCAGCGTCAGCGGGCCGGGCTTATGCTGCAAGGCCTGCACCAAAGCGATCAACAGGCTGTGCTTTACGACATCGGCGCTATTGCCCGCATGGAAGGAATGGCGATAATTCATTGTGATTCAAAATCCTGACGATCCGTCTCTAGGATATGCCGGACCTTCTGCAAAGCGAAGCTATGGCAGCGTGACCTTGCACCACCCGGCGTCAGATATTGCCGCTGGTCTCGCCAAAAGCAGATGGCGCCTTCCCATCCCAATCAGGCCCTGCTCGGCTTTTACCCTGCCATGGTGCGCGGCGGGTTGCGCAGGGTACTGATGTCCACCGATCCGGCGAATTCCACGCCCATCCGGTCATCCTTCGACCATTTGCTGGTCGCGTTGACGAACTGGTTTTCGGCCAGTTCGATCGCGAACAATGTGCCCGTCGGCACGTTCCACAGCCCCTCGATCAGCGCGCCGGTGGCAGAGATGTTGCGGACGCGCCCGGTATAGACATGGCCGTCATGATGGACCGCGATGGTGCGCAGCATGGTCTTGCGTTCGGGGCGGCTGGACTGGAAGCCATTGGCGCTGGCCGCCGTACCGACGCGCTGCTGGGTAGCCATCACATCGGCCATGGGCATCGGCCGGCCATAGATATAGCCCTGGATATGGCTGCACCCCAGTTGGCGGATCAGCGCCAGTTCGTCCTGCGTCTCCGCGCCTTCGGCGGTGGTGTCCATGCCCAGCGCCTCGGCCAGACTCACGATCGCCTTGATGATCGCGCTGTTGCGGTTGCCTTTGATCGCGGCGCCGCGCACGAAACTCTGGTCGATCTTGATCTTGTCGAACGGTGCCTTCTTCAAATAGCCGAGCGACGAATAGCCGGTGCCGAAATCGTCCAGCGCCAGCCGGACGCCGATCGCCTTCAACCGGTTGAACATCGCGTCCGTGCCGTCATCGTCGTTCAGGAAGACGCTTTCGGTAATTTCCAGTTCAAGCCGCTCTGCCGCCAGTTGCGACGATGCAAGCGCGCTCATCACCGTCGCGGGGAAGCCGGGATTGGCGAACTGGGTCGGCGAGACATTGACCGCGACCCGGATGCCGTCCTGCCATTCGGCGGCGTCGCGACAGGCGGTGCGCATCACCCATTCGCCGATCTGGGCGATCAGGCCGCTATCCTCCGCAATCGGGATGAAGAGCGTCGGCGAGATCGGCCCGCGCACCGGATGGTTCCAGCGCAGCAATGCTTCATAGCCGGTAATCTGCTCGGTCTTGGACGACACGACCGGCTGGTAGACGAGGTGCAGGCCGTCGGCGGTCAGCGCGCGGCGCAGATCCTCCTCCAACTGGCGGCGATTTTCCGCGTCGGCGTGCATGTCCGACGAATAGAAGCGATGAACGCCGCGGCCGTCGCCCTTGGCGGCATAGAGCGCCAGGTCGGCGTTGCGGATCAGTGCGTCGGCGGTCACGCCGTCCTGCGGGCAGGCGGACAGGCCGATCGACACACCGATGACCACGGCATTGCCTTCGACCATATAGGGTTGCGACACGGCGCTGATGATCGCCTGCGCCAGATGGGCGAGCACGGTCTGGTCGTGGCGGCCGGGCAGCAATATCTTGAACTCGTCGCCGCCCTGGCGACCGACCAGCCCCTTTTCGCCGACCACGCGCTGCAACCGCTGGCTGACCTGACGCAGCAGCGCGTCGCCGGCGGGATGGCCCAGCGTGTCGTTGACGATCTTGAACCGATCGAGGTCCAGCATCATCAGCGTACATTCGCCCGGCTTGCCATGGCGGTCGGCCACAGCCTGCTCCAGCGATCGCAGCATCTGGATGCGGTTGGCAAGGCCCGTGAGCGAATCGAACTGGGCAAGGCGCGTCACCTCCGCCTGATTGCGGCGGGTTTCGGTCAGGTCCGTGCCCGACCCGCGAAAGCCATGGAACTGGCCAAATTCGTTGAACACCGGTTGGCCGGAAATGGACCACCAGCGTTCCTCTTCCTTCGCCATCGCGGCGCAGACCGCAATGTCGGAAAAGCCGGTGCGGGCGGACAGGTGAAAGCCAAGCGTACGCTCGCCATCGCCCTGCTTCTTGTCGCCGGGCCGGACGATCTCGGTGATCGGCTTGCCGATCAGCGTCTCCGTCGCCAGCGACAGGGACTGCGCCAGCGTGTCGCTGATATAGGTGAGGCAGCCCTGACGGTCGGTTTCCCAGAACCAGCCGCGCCCGGTCCGCTCATGCTCCTGCAACAGCCGGTCGGAACGCTGGGCGCGCAGATCCTGCTGGTGCCTGGCGATCGCCTGGTCGCGGTCGGCCGTCGCCTGGCGCAGGGTCGCGACCAGCATGACGATGACGCAACTGAACAACAGGCCGACCTGCGCCAGGCCGGCCTTTTCCACCACGGACACCAGCAAGGCGCCAAGGAAATAGCTGATGCCGAGCAGGCGCCGGTCGCCGAAAATGCAGACCGCGAGCAGCGCGACCGCCAGTTCGGGCACCGCCGCCAGGAACAGTGCGTCGGTCGCCGCCTTGGCTTCATAGCCCAGCCACAGGCTGAAGGTCAGGCCCGACAGGAACACCATCGGCAACATCATCCAGTTCTGGACATGCGGCATGAGGCCGCGGAACCTGCTGCGGCGCGGCAGCAGCATCAGCGTGCCGTCGATCATCAGCATGGCGATCATCAGCGCGACCTGGAGCGGCTCGCCGGAATAGAAAGGCAGGTTCAGCAACGCGATGACGCTGAACTTGGCCAGCAGGATCAACGGCCACAGCCGCGCGATGTGGAAGAATGTGCCCGAAATCCAGGATGCGGACACCTCGGTCCCGCCCTCCGACAGGCCGAGAGCGACCATCAAAGTCATCGAACGGGATGGATTATCGTTCAGGGATGCACGCAGCAGGGACATGTGTCACCCGTAACGCAAACTCCTTGCCAGAGGATTACCTCCGGTCCGCTTTGGCGCAGGCTGAGAACCTGCACCAAAGGTCAGGTCAGACGCGCATCGGCATCAGCACGTAGAGCGCCGGGCTGGTATCGCTTTCGCGGATCAGCGTGGGCGCAGCGGCGTCCGCCAGATGCAGTTCGACCAGGTCGCTGTCGATCTGGCCCAGAATGTCCAGCAGATAGCGGGCGTTGAAGCCGATATCGAAGCCCTCGCCCTGAAACGCGCCGGGCACTTCTTCGGCCGCCGTACCATTTTCGGGGCTGGTGACGGACAGGGTGATCTTGTCCTTGTCCAGGCTCATCTTGACGGCGCGGGTCTTTTCCGTGGCGATGGTGGCGACGCGGTCGACGCCATCCTCGAAGCTGCGCGGGTCGATCTTGAGCAGCTTGTCGTTCGCGGTCGGGATGACGCGGCTGTAATCGGGGAAGGTGCCGTCGATCAGCTTGCTGGTCAGGATCGCGCTGCCCAGGCCGAAGCGGATCTTGCTGGCCGACAGGGCAATGCCGACCGAACCGTCGACTTCGTCCAGCAGCTTGCGCAATTCGCCGATACATTTGCGCGGGATGATGATGCCGGGCATCCCTTCGGCGCCATCGGGACGGGTCACGGTGACGCGGGCCAGGCGATGGCCGTCGGTTGCGGCGGCCTTCAGCACCGGCTGGTCGTCGTCGGTGACGTGGAAATAGATACCATTCAGATAATAGCGCGTTTCTTCGGTCGAGATGGCGAAGCGCGTCTTGTCGATGATCTGCTTGAGCGTCTCGGCCGGCAGTTCGAACGTCGTGGGCAGTTCGCCCTCGGCGATCACCGGGAAATCGTCGCGCGGCAGTGTCGACAGGTTGAACCGGGCGCGGCCGGCCTGGATCAGCATCTTGCCCTCGGCCGCTTGCAGCGACACCTGGCTGCCTTCGGGCAGCTTGCGGGCGATGTCGAACAGGGTGTGGGCGGAAATGGTGGTCGCGCCGGCCTGTTCCACCTGCGCCGACACGCTTTCGACGATCTGGAGGTCGAGGTCGGTCGCCATCAGCTTGATCGCGCCATCGGCCGACGCCTCGATCAGCACGTTGGACAGGATGGGAATGGTATTCCTGCGCTCGACCACCGACTGGACGTGGCTCAGGCTCTTGAGGAGCGTTGCGCGTTCGATGGTGGCCTTCATGTCCCTGTTCTGTCCGTTCTTTTTAAGCCGATAGCCGGGGGTTCGGTCGAATCCCGGCGACAATGATGGATGCTCCTTCATAGCCGCTGTAACGCCTCCTGCAAGCGTCGCATGCGTGCTTTTGGCCTGTTGGTCGTCCGCCGGGGTTGCAAAAGGGGACGGCTTGGGCTTTGCGTCGACCATGCGTCCCACAACCCCTAGCGCCCTGGCGTTGCTGCCCCTCCTGCTGCTTGTGGCGCCACCGGCCATGGCCCGCGATTCATTGGGCATTTTCGAAAGCTGGGGCGCCTTTCGCGATCCCGCGACACCGCGCTGCTATGCCATAACCCAGCCGGTCGCGCGCCGTGGCCAACAGTCGAAGGGCTTCGCCTCGGTCGGCACATGGCCGCGCCAGAGGGTGCGCGGACAGGTGCATGTGCGCCTGAGCCGGGCGCGGGCGGAAAAATCCCCGGTGATCCTGACCGTGGGCGAACGCCGCTTCACATTGGTCGCCGGGCAGATCGACGCATGGGCACCCGACGCGCGCGGCGACGCGCAGATCGTCGCGGCGATGCGCTCCGCCAGCAGCATGAGCGTCGCAGGCGTCGGCGCGGACGGGCGCGGCTTTGCCGACAGCTATGCGCTGCGCGGCGCCGCCACTGCGATCGACGCGGCCGCGCTGGGCTGCTCGAAACTGCGCTGATCCAACCTATCTTTAAAAATCCGCGCAAATCGACTATGTGCGCGGCCATGCAATCAGCCGCCAGCCCGCTCATGCCGATTCCCGGCCCCATCGACCCTGTGCCCGTGCCGCGCGCGGTGACCCCGCGGGAGGATGGGCGCATCGACCTGATGGGCCTGTCGCGCCCGCAGATCAAAGGCGCGCTGGAGGAGGCCGGCCTTGACGTGAAGGCCGCCAAGCTGCGCTCCAAGCAACTGTTCCACTGGCTCTATCATCGCGGCGAAACCGATTTCGAGGCGATGACCGACCTTGCCAAGCCGATGCGCGGCTGGATGGCCGAACGCTTCGTCGTTGGCCGCCCGCAGGTGGTGGAGGCGCAGGTGTCGACCGACGGCACGCGCAAATGGCTGCTCCGCTCCGACGACGGGCAGGATTATGAAATGGTCTTCATCCCCGATGCGGACCGTGGCACGCTCTGCGTGTCCAGCCAGGTCGGTTGCACCCTCAATTGCAGCTTTTGCCACACCGGCACGATGCGGCTGGTGCGCAACCTGACGCCGGGCGAAATCGTGGGGCAGGTGATGCTGGCCCGCGACGCGCTGGGCGAATGGCCCAAGGGCAATATGGGTTCGGCAGCGATCGGGGCCAACGACGCGGACGAGGATGAGGACGCCCCGCAATATTCGCCCGACGGGCGGATGCTGACCAACATCGTGATGATGGGCATGGGCGAGCCGCTTTATAATTTCGAGCATGTGCGCGACGCGCTGAAGGTCGTGATGGATGGCGATGGCCTTGCCCTGTCGCGCCGCCGCATCACCCTGTCCACCTCCGGCGTCATCCCGATGATGGCGCGGGCGAGCGAGGAGATCGGCGTCAATCTGGCCGTGTCGCTCCATGCCGTGACCAAGGAAGTGCGCGACGAACTGGTCCCGCTCAACCGCAAATATGGCATCGAGGAATTGCTCCAGGCCTGCGCCGACTATCCCAAGGCCAGCAATGCCCGGCGTATCACCTTCGAATATGTGATGATCCGCGACAAGAATGACAGCGACGAGGACGCGCGCGAACTTGTCCGCCTGATCCGCAAGTACAAGCTGCCGGCCAAGGTCAACCTGATCCCGTTCAACCCCTGGCCCGGCACCGACTATGAATGTTCGACGCCGGAGCGCGTCCGTGCGTTCAGCAGCATCGTGTTCGAAGGCGGCATCAGCGCGCCGGTCCGCACGCCGCGCGGCCGCGACATCATGGCTGCCTGCGGCCAGCTCAAGTCGGCGAGCGAGAAGAAGAGCAAGGCCGAAATGAAGCGCCTGGCCGAAGAGAAGCAAGCCGCACTCGGATAATCCGGGGGCGACAGCATGCGCCGCACGCGCAGGACGACAAGCCCCGCCCGCAACGGCGGGGCTTTTCATTAGGGGGAAAGAGGATGACCGATGACGAGATGAAGGCGCTGGCGGACGGATTTTGCGCCTGCACCCTGCCCAAGGCGCGGTGGACGCATCAGGCGCATTTTTCGACCGCACTCTGGCTGATCCTGAAACGCCCGGACATCCAGCCCGAACGCGACATGCCCGGCCTCATCCGCCGCTATAATGAAAGCGCAGGTGGCGTGAACAGCGGCAGCAGCGGCTATCATGAAACCATCACCCAGGCGTCGCTGCACATGACGCGCGCCCTGCTGGCCGGCCTGCCCGCCGACATCGCCCCGGCCGATGCGCTGGCGGCGCTGATGGCCTCACCACTGGGGGACAAGGACTGGCTCTTAACTTACTGGTCGCGCGATCGGCTGATGTCCGCGCCGGCCCGGCTGGGGTGGGTGGAACCGGATCTGCAATCGCTGCCTGCCCGACTTGTACCGGCATAAGAAAAGGGCGGCCCTTTGCAGGACCGCCCTTCCTTGGAATCTGATCGTTTTGAGAGGGATCAGAAACGGAAGCCGACGCCGACCAGGCCGACGTCGCGACCGCCGATATTGGCTTCATACTCGCTGCGCTGATATTCAGCCGAGATGTAGGTGGTCGGGGTCACCGAATATTCCAGACCGCCGCCATAACGCACGCCTTCGAACGACGCGCCGCCATTGCCCAGATCGATGCGGGTGTTGGCATAGCCGACCTTGCCGAAGGCCAGAACCTGCGGGGTCAGGGTGTAGCCGAGACGGACCGAAGCGGCCAGGTCGCGGCTGACTTCCGCACCAGCGCCGGCGCTGGTGGTGGTGTCGCTGAACGACACTTCAGGACCGAAGGTCACGCCAGGGGTGACGGCGATGTCGTAACCGGCGGTCACGCCATAGGTGAAGCCGTCACGGCCGTCGAACTTGTCATAGCCCGCAGTGATGCCCGCGCGCGGCCCGGTGAAGGGCGCAGCGTCCTGAGCAAAGGCAGGGGCCGAAACAACGGTGGCAGCAGCAACGGCTGCGAAAATCACAGTCTTCATAAAGTCCTCGATATTTATCTTGTCGCCGAGACTTAGAAATTCATCTGGCGTTCAGGTTCGATGCAAAGATATTATGAACTTATTCTCATAATAACTCCTGCGACTCTTCTCTCCATTATCCGGAGATCAAGAGCGCGATCCGCATCATGACCGCGCAATTGCCATCTAGGATCGCAAGTTTGAGTTGCAAAGGGGGTCAATCTTTATTTCAATCAATTTCAGCACTTGTGTTGCAAAACGGTTACATTGGGCACTTTGCCCCATCATCGATGATCGACGGTGGACCTCGGCGGAAAATCGGATAGGATCACCGCATGGTCAGCATGATCGACAGCGCAGACAGGATGGCCCAGCGCCATCGCCTCTCCACCCGCCTTTGGCACGGGCTGAACGCGCTGCTGCTTTACATCCTCTTCACCAGCGGCCTGGGCATCTTCAACGCGCATCCCCGCCTCTATTGGGGGCAATATGGCGCCAATTTCGACCATGGCTGGCTGGTGCTGGATCGCTTTCCGGGATGGATCACCCTGCCGGGCCATTACAGCCTGGCCCTGTCACGCCACTGGCATCTCGCCGCCGCGCCGATCTTCGCCTTCGCGCTCCTCGCCTATATGCTCTGGAGCCTCGCCAACCGGCACATCGGTCGCGACCTCGCCTTCCGCCGCGAGGAACTCACGCCGCGCCACCTCTGGCAGGACATCAGCGACCATGCCCGGCTGCGCTTTCCTAAGGGGGAGGCGGCCTTGCGCTACGGCCTGCTGCAAAAGGCCAGCTATGTCGGTATGATCTTCGTGGCGCTGCCGCTCATCATCCTGACCGGCCTGACCATGTCCCCCGGCATGAATGCGGCCTGGCCCTGGCTGGTCGATCTGTTCGGCGGGCGGCAATCGGCGCGGTCGATCCACTTCATCACCGCCTTTGCGCTCGTCGCCTTTGTCGTCGTCCATATCCTCATGGTGCTGCTCAGCGGACCGGTGAATCAGGTGCGGGCGATCATCACCGGCCGCTATCGCCTGCCGCGGGACCGGCCATGATCCTGACCCGCCGCACCCTGTTGCTGGGCGCCACCGCGACGCTGGCCGGCTGCGACCGGCTGGCACGCGACGAGGGCTTTCGCGAGGCGCTCTTTTCCGCCGAGAATTTCCACAAATGGGCGCAGCGCGGGTTGATGGCGCCCGACGCGCTGGCGCGGGAGTTCCGCCCCGACCAGATTTCTCCGATCTTCCGCGCCAATGGTACCGCCAATCCCAACACGCCCGCCTACAAGGCGCTGTGGCGCGGCGGCTTTGCCGACTGGCGGCTACAGGTGTCGGGGCTGGTCACGCGCGACCTGTCGCTCTCGCTGGCGCAGTTGCGCCGCCTGCCGCATCGCGAGCAGATCACCCGCCATGACTGCGTCGAGGGATGGAGCGCGATCGGCAAGTGGCGCGGCGTGCCGCTGAAGACGATTCTCGACGGCGCGGGGCTGAAAAGCCGGGCGCGCTACATCGTCTTTCGCTGCGCCGACGATATGGGCGGCGGGCGGCCCTATTATGAAAGTATCGACCTGACCGATGCCTTTCACCCCCAGACCATCCTGGCCTTTGCGCTGAACGACCGGCCACTCTCCGTGGCCAATGGCGCACCGCTGCGGTTGCGTGTCGAAAGACAATTGGGTTACAAACAAGCCAAATATCTCATGGGGATAGAGGCGGTGGACAGCCTGACCGCAATCGGCAAGGGTAAGGGCGGATTTTGGGAAGACCATGCCGATTATGACTGGTATGCCGGCGTTTGACGCCTGCGTAACGACATGACATGGTGGCGACATGAAACTGTTTGAAGTGGTTCTCAAGCGGCTCGTCACGCGCGGCCGTGTGACCGTCCATTACGCCAACGGCAAGACCATCACGGTCGGTCAGGCCGATCCCGAATTTCCCGATCTTGCCCTGCGGTTCAAGGATGGCCGGGTGCCATTCGACATCGTGAAAGACCCGCGCCTGGGCATGGCCGAAGCGTGGATCGACGGCCGGGTCGGGATAGAGGGCGGCGGCATCATGGAATTCATATCCATGATTCGGGCCAACAATCCGTGGGAACAGGGCAAGTCGATCGAATCGAAGAGCCTGCTCAAGCGCGGCATCGGCGTGGCGCGCCAGAGATTGTGGCGCGCCAATCACCGCGCCCGATCGAAGGCCAATGTCGCCCATCATTACGACCTGTCCGGCGCGCTCTACGCCCTGTTTCTCGACCGCGACCGCCAATATAGCTGCGCCTATTATCCCGATGTGGACAATGAGGCCGGGATCAGCCTGGAACAGGCGCAGGAGGACAAGAAGGCGCATATCGCCGCCAAATTATATCTGAAGCCGGGCATGAAGGTGCTGGACATCGGCTGTGGCTGGGGCGGCATGGCGCTCTATCTCCACCGCACCTGCGGCGTCGACGTGACCGGCATCACCCTGTCGGAGGAGCAGTTGAAGGTCGCGCGGCAGCGGGCGATCGACGCCGGGGTCTCCGACCATGTCCGGTTCGAACTGATCGACTATCGCGACATGACCGGGCCGTTCGACCGGATCGTATCGGTCGGCATGTTCGAACATGTCGGCACGCCCGATTACCGCACTTTCTTCGACACATGCCGTCAGTTGCTGACGCCTGACGGCGTGATGCTGGTTCATACGATCGGCCGCATGGGCGGGGCGGGCACCACCGACGCCTTCACCACCAAATATATCTTCCCCGGCGGCTATATTCCCGCTTTGTCGGAAATGGTCGCCGGGAGCGAGGGCACGCGGCTGATCGTGACGGACGTGGAGGTGCTGCGCGTCCATTATGGCCTCACCATTCGCGAATGGTACAAGCGGACCATGGCGCGCAAGGCCGATATCGTGGCGCTGTACGACGAGCGCTTCTTCCGCCTCTGGACCTTCTACCTCGCCGGGGCGGCGACCGTGTTCGAACATGGCGGCATGGTCAATTTCCAGATCCAGTACGCCCGCGACCGCCGCGCCCTGCCCATCACCCGCGACTATATGCAGGAGGCGGAAGCGGCCCTGAGGGGGCGGTAGAAACGGTTGGGCGTGACGCCCTGTCATTTCGCCGTTCCAGGCTGAACCGTCGCTGACACTATCATTCCCGGATGGTTCAGTCGGCCCGGTCCATTCTCGCCTTCATGCTCCCACCCCCTCAAGGGCGGGATCTATGAGGAGAGAATCGATGAAGCTGTTTTGGAAAGGCGCGGCGGCGCTGAGCCTCGCCATCACTGGCCTTGGCGCGGCGGCCATGCCGGCGCAGGCGCAATATTATGGCGGCAATGGCTGGCGCGGCGACCGCGATCGCCATTGGGACCGGCGCGGCGACCACCGGCGCTGGGACAATCGCCGTGGGGACGACCGCCGCCACTGGCGCGGGAATCGGGGATGGCGCGGCGATCGCGGCTATTACCGCTCCAACGCCGGCTATCGGACCCGTTGCTGGACCGAATGGCGCTATGACTATTATCGCGACCGCAACGTCCGCGTGCGCATCTGTCGCTGACACTTATATTTCGACCACAGCCCGCCCCGATTGAACCTTGGGGCGGGTTGCGGCATTTCTGACGGCATGAGTGATCCCATGCCCGTCATCCAGAGCCTCTTGTCGGGCCTTCCCATCTTCCTGCTGCATCTGGGCACCGCCACCCTCGTCTGGCTGGCGGCGCTGGCGCTGTATATGTGGATCACCCCGCATGACGAGTTCGCACTGATCCGCGCGGGCAATGAGGCCGCCGCCATCTCGCTGGGCGGCGCGGCGATCGGTCTGGCCGTGCCGCTTGGCTTTTGCCTCGCCGGGTCGGTCAATGTCTGGGACATCGTCATCTGGGGCAGCGTCACGCTGGTGCTGCAACTCGTCGCCTTCCGCCTCGTGGATTTCCTGCTTGGTACGCTGTCCGCGCGGATCGAGGCGAATGAACGCTCGGCGGCGATCTTCCTTGCCATGATGAAGGCCGCGATCGCCTGCTTGACCGCTGCGGCGGTGGCGGGCTGATCCGATGGCGGGTGGCAAGGGCTGCGGCTGCCTGCCCTTCGCGCTGGGCGCGCTGCTGCTCGTCGCCTGGTTCGGACAGGATGTGCGCGTGCCGCCGCTGGAGGTGGAGCAATATGATCCGCGCTCGCCGCGCCGGCCCATGCCCGGCTGGGGTGATGAACAGTTCGTGATCGAGGACAGCCCCAACGGCCCGGCCGATTCGATGGGCACCGCCTTCGCCGTCGATCGCGACGGCGCCTGGCTGACCGCGCAGCATGTCACCCATGGCTGCACGCGCGTCGGGCTGGAGGATGGCCGCTTCGCCCGGCCGGTGTCGCGCATGCTGGAGAGCCGGGAGGCGGATGCGGCGCTGGTGCGCGACGGTCTGCCCAGCGAGGCCGCGCTGCCCCTGTCGGGCCGTGTGCCGCAGCCGGGCACGCCGGGCTATCATATGGGCTTCCCGGCGGGTCAGCCCACGCTGGTCCTGTCCGAACTGATCGGCGAAGCCAGCGCCCGGCGCGGCCGCACCGACCTGACCCAGCCGGTGCTGGCCTGGGCCGAAAAGGGGCGCATCCCCACCGGCGACGGCACCCTGTCCGGCATCAGCGGCGGCCCGGTCTTTGCCGAGGATGGCCGCGTCGTTGGCGTCAACAGCGCCTCCACCGACCGGCGCGGCCGCATCCTGACCACCGCGCCCGATGCCGTCGCCCGCCTCACGCGAGCCAGCGGCGCAGTGGATGACCGGCCGGTCGCCTATCCCTTCGCCGGCATCGCCGACGCGGAAAGCCGCTTTGCCGGCTGGCTGGACGAAGGGGTGATCCGTCGCATCTATTGCGATGTGGACGAAAAGCGCGGCGGTTGACGCCCTATAGGCTCGGACGCTAGGCGCAGCACAGCTTTTCAAGGAATCTCATCATGAGCGACACGCCCCCCAACCACCTCTCCACCAATCCCAAAAGCCCCCATTTCGACATGGAGGTGCTTCAGCGCGGCATCGGCATCCGTTTCAAGGGCCGTGAGCGCAAGGATGTGGAGGAATATAATATGTCCGAAGGCTGGATTCGCGTCGCCGCCGGCAAGAGCCGCGACCGGTATGGCAATCCGCTGACGATCAAGCTGACCGGCGAAGTCGAAGCCTGGTTCGAGAACCCGGCCGAGGGCAGCGAAGACAAGCCCGCCGACGCGGAGTGACAAAAAAGGGCGCCAGCGACGGCGCCCTTTTTTATTTGCCCCATATTCAAACGACCGTTCGTCCTGAGTAGCCGCTGAGCCTGTCGGAGCGGCGTATCGAAGGATCGCGCGAAGGCTTGGATACCGGCATGCCTGCTCAGTTCATCGCCGTTTCGCGCCGGACATCGGCGATGATCGCGCTCAGCGTCCGCTGCGACGGATCGGCGTCGGCATATTCCACGACGAACGGATCGGCCTCCAGACGAGGGGTGCGATCGCGCGACGCTTTTGGGGGCTTGCTCGCCTTGACCGGCATGGGCGCCGCCGTCGCCATCCGCGTCGGGGTCGTCATAACGGCGCGCGTCGGCTCCGGCACTGCGCGCGGCTGACGCATCATCGCCGGCAATGCCCGCTCGTCCCACATGTCCGAATCGACCCTGGCGAACCGCACGATGCTGCCCATCGTCGGGTCCGGCGTGAAATCATGCAGCTTCGCCTTCGCCGGATAGATGAAGCCATAGGTCGGGTTGGTCCGCGCGCCCATCTGGCCCGTCGGGCTGTGCCACACGCGCACCTGGCTCCAGTCGCCTGCCGCCGACACGTCGATCGCCAGCACATCTTCCTCGATCGCGCCGGGCACCGACCAGTTGGCATGACGGATCAGCACGCGGCGATCATCCAATATCTTGCTGACGACCGCGACATGGCCCAGCGTCATCGGACCATTGGGCCTGAACGCCAGCACCGCACCTTTTTTCGGCTTGGTGCCCCGTCTATACTGCCCGTCCGCCTGGTCCCACCAGGTCAGCGCGTCGCCCCTGATCGCCACGCCCGACACGATCCGGGCGTAGGGTACACATTGCAGCGCCGCCGATCCCCAGGAGGGTGCGGTCGCCAGTCCGGACAACAGCAGGGCTGCGGTCCAGCGCATCGCTCGAAACATCTATGCGATCCCGAAATTTTAGAATCGCCCCACCGGGATCGACCCTAGAACCGGCTTCCTTTGAAAAAGGTTAAGCCAGCGTCAGGGATGGCGGTCAGAAAATAATATGGGAAGAGAGGCTGGCTCAGAAGGCCGAGCGGACGGCCGCGCCGCCGGTCATGTCGGCCGAAGCGATCTGCACCGGCTGGTCGACGCCCTTGGCAGCGCTGGCGTAGATGAAGCCGCGCGCGGCATTGGAGCGCAGGCCCAGATTGCCGATCGGGCCGTACCATACCCGCACGTCGGACCAGTCATTATTGGCCGAGACGTCGATGGCGCGGACATTGCGCTCGATGCCGCCGCGATAGGACCAGTTGGCGTGGGTCAGCAGCACTTCGCGGTCATTGACGACCTTGCTGACCATGGCGACATGGCCGACCGGCATGGAGCGGCTGGCCGAAAAGGCGAGCACCGCGCCGACGCGGGGTTCATGGCCACGGTCGTAGCGACCTTCGGCCTGACCCCACCAGGTGTTGGCATTGCCGTGGATGTCGATACCGGAAACCTGCCGGGCAAAGGGTGCGCATTGCAGCGTGCCGGCGGTGGCGGGAACAGCGAGGAGAGTCGAAAGCGCAAGAACAGATGCCGCGAAAAACGCGCGAAAACCAGCGAACATGCGATTGCGACCCCGACTTGTTTTTAGGCTTGAACCCCGATGCCGGTCTTAGGCCAGAGCAAGGATGGAGCGACAAGCGCCGGGCGATGAATCGTTTCGCCGATGCGTTATGCTGCGGAACGAAAAATCTGGCCGGCCGTTATGATGAGCCGGGTCGCGTCAGATAATGCATTGAAAAGACTGGATTCGGTGCCCGTCATCCACACCTGGCCCCCGCTATCCTGCAAACGTTGGAACAATGCGGCGCGTCGCAACGGGTCGAGATGCGCCGCCACTTCATCAAGCAGCAGCACGGGCGGCTGGCCCCGGTCCGCCGCGACCAGCGCGGCATGGGCCAGCAGGATCGACAGCAGCAACGCCTTTTGCTCCCCGGTGGAACAGAGCGCGGCCGCCTGCCCCTTGGCGATATGGGTGACGGACAGGTCGTGCCGATGCGGCCCGGTGAGCGTGCGCCCCGCCGCCGCATCGCGCCGCCGCTCCCGCCCCAGCCGCTGCGCCAGCGGTTCGTCGCCCGCCTCATCCCCCTCGATCGCGATCAGCGGCCGGGCGAAGGGTTCGTCGGGCTGGTCGGCCAGCGCATCGTTCAGGCGCGCCACCAGATCGGCCCGCGCCGCCGCCAGCGCCGTGCCATGCTCGCCCATCTGCGCCTCCAGCGCGCCGAGCCAGGCCGGATCGGCCCGGCGCATGTCCGCCAGCAACCGGTTGCGCGCACGCATCGCCGCATCATAGCGGGCGCTATGCACGGCATGGCCGGGATGCAGCGCCAACGTCAGCCGGTCCAGAAACCGCCGCCGCCCGCCCGGACTGTCCAGAAACAGCCGGTCCATCGCCGGCGTCAGCCACACGATCGACAGATGATCGGCCAGCGCATTGGCCGACGAGGCCATGCCGCCGATCCGCACCTGCCGCCGGTCGGGGCTGGCGGCGGTGACGCCGGTACCCAGCATTGCGCCGTCCACTTCCGCCGCGATGCCGAAGCCGCCGCCGCCATCCTGCCGCGCCATGGCGGACAACGCCGCCCCGCGCAGGCCGCGCCCCGGCGCCAGCATCGACACGGCCTCCAATATATTGGTCTTCCCCGCGCCATTGTCGCCGGTCAGCAGGATGAAGGGATGATCGGGCAGGATCAGCGCATCCGCATGATTGCGGAAATCGCTCAGGGTCAAACGGCCGATCATCGCGCGGCTGTAGCGGCGCGACGCGGGCGAGGGAAGAGTCGCATTGGGGAGGGGCCAAGAGTGTCCGCTTCTGGTCGTGGCGCCGCCTTTGCCAAGCAGAAGGGGAGAGGCAGTATCCTGCCTCTCCCCTTCTGCTCCGCAATGCCGTTGGATCAGGCGGCGATCGCCACCGGTTCCGCATCCACCGTTACCAGCCCACGACCCAGATCGCGGATCAGGCCGATGAAGCGGGTGGCTTCCCGCACGATCATCGCCTTGTTGAAACAGGCGGCCGCGCCCCGGTCCATCGCTTCGGCGACGATCGGCGCGCCTTCGCGCATCAGGCTGGACAGCATGATGACCGGACAGGGTTCCATGTCCATGATCTCGTCCAATATCATAAGGCCGTCCTTGCCCGGCATGGCGATGTCCAGCGTCACGACGTCGGGCTTTTCCAGCCGGATCATGTCGATCGCTTCTTCGCCATTACGGGCTATGCCAATCACTTCGATGCGGCGGTCGCGCTCCAGCAGCGTTTCGATCATCGCGCGGATGGTCAGTGAATCATCGACCACCACAATTCTGACAGGCTTCATCATCTCGGTTCCCCAACCATTATGGCCATCATAACGGCCGGGGAACGAACAGCTTTAGCCGTGCCTAACGCGCATTTAACTACGCGGACGATTGGCCGCGAAATTGGGGGAGAACAGCTTGCGGAAGCTGATCGACACGGTGCGACCCAGTGGGTCCAGATAGCCCGGCTGATAGCGCAGCGGCGTCGTGCCGGTCGCGTCGGTCACCTCGCGGCGCTGGTTGAAGATATTGTCGATATTGAAGGATATGCGCGCGCCCCGCAGGAAGGGGATCCTGCGCTCCAGCCCCTGCACCTGTCCCAGATTGGCGAAGAGGCGCAGGTTCGCGGTGGCGAGGCTGCCGAAGTTCAGCCGCGATGCACCGCCCGCCGTGCCGGTCAGCGCGCCGTCCACATGGGTGCCGCTTTCCCAGTCGATGCCCAGCCGCGCGCCGATGCCGTTGTTCATATAACCGATCCGCGCCTCGACCTCATGCCGGGGCTGGCCGCCCGACGATCCGGTGGCGTCGCCGTCCAGCAGGTCGAGTTGCGGCACGCCCGGCGCGATCTGGATGCTCTCGGTCAGATGCCAGGTGTGATAGAGGCTGAAGGTCATCCGCCCGCCGCCCTGGCCGCCGCCCCGGCCGCCGCCGCCAAATCCGCCGCCGCGAGGCCCGCCGCCGCCCGGTCCATTCGAACCCGGTCCCGCGCCGCCCTCGCCGCGCCGTCGCTCACCGCCTTCTCCCCCTGCGCCGGACGGCGGGCCGCCCTCGCCACGGGGCTGGCGATTGCCGAACAGCGCCTGCAATTCGGGCGGACGGTCCTCCGGCTTGCCGCCGGACGCGCGCCAGGCTTCCATCAGCTTCTGGATATGCGACTTGATCGGGATCGACAGGTCCACGCCCCAACGTAGCTGTTCGCTTTGCGACGACAGGAAATTGATAGGCCGGGCATCGACCTGCAACAGATTGCCGTCGGCATCGCGCAGGAAGCGTTGCGGATAGGCTGCCTCCAGCGCGGGCGTGGGCGTCGGGAAAGCGGCGATCGGGTTGCGCGTGCGGCTGTTGAGGTAGGTGGCCGTCATCGTCAGGTTCGGCTTTTCGAACGGCTTGATCCGCGCGCTCAGGCGAAACTGGTCGCGCACGCTTTCCCTGAGCGCCGCATTGCCGCCCGACAATTGGGTGACGAATACGGTCTGCCCGGTCGCATAGTCGAACACCGACACGTTGGGCGTGGATATCAGCGGATCGGTGATGTTCGCCCCGGTCGGCGCGGCGCGATCCTGATTGGCGGAGGCAAGGATTTGCACCGCGTCCACCGGCTTCCAGCGCAGGCCATAGCCCAGCGTCGAAAGGGTGCCGAAGTCCGAATAATGTTGCGCGGCGGCGTTCAGGTTGACCGCGACGTCGCCCACCGCGCCGAGCACGCCGCGCGAGCGGCTGGTGATCGGCAGGTCCAGACTGATCTGCCCGCTGCCGATTTCCCGGCTATAATCGCTGCCGCTCTCCACGCCGGAGCGGACCGAGCGGCTGGTAAAGCCATTGGCCGACGCGCCTATGCTCATCGACGTGGTGACGCCGCCGGCGGGCAGTTCGAACAAGGTGCCGCTGATCAGCAGGTCGCCCTGCAACGCCTGGCTTTTGGCGCGGGCGCGGTCGGTCAGGCGGGTGGCGATCAGCGCGGGAGCGAAGCTGCCATAGGGATTGACGCTGGCGTCGCCGGCATCCAGCGCCGCCTGAATCGCGTCAGTGGATATGCCGCGATCGGTACGGGTCCGCGTGATCGACAGGTCGCCATTGCCGGTGAAGGACCATTGCCAGCCGCGGCCCAATTGTCCGTTCAGGGTCAGGCCGATATGGCCGGTCGTGCCCCTGATCTGCTGCTGCAACGCGCCGCCCTGCGCGAGATAGCGATAGAGGGTGGCGTCGTTGGCGAAGGGGGAGAAAGCGCTGCCTGCCGGCAGGTCGAAGGCGGCGGAGGACAGGCCCTGCAAACTGTCATTGTCCGATAGTTCCAGCCGCCCGTTCAACGTCGCCGATATGCCGCCCAGCGCACGGGCGAGGGTGGCGTTGGCGGAAAAGCTCTCCGTTTCCGGGCTGAGCGTGCGATAGCGGGTCAGGTCGCTGACGCTGGTGATGTTGGCGCCCGCGACGAAATCGCTCAGCGACGGCGCGCCGGACGCCGCGCTGCCGGGGACGCCGGCTACCGTAACTGTCTGGCCGGCCAGCGCGGACAGTGCAGGGTCGATCTCGCCATCGGTGCCGGTGCCCACGATGTTGCCGTTCAGCGCATAGGGGCGATTGGGTGCGGTCGCGGTGATGCCGCGCTCGCTTTCCAGCAGCGCGGCGGCGCGGCTATATTGCAGGTTCAGCGTGAAGCGATTGTCGCCCTGGATGCGCAGCAGGCCCGCTTCCACCTTGCCATTTTCACGCCCGCCCTGCGTCGTGGTGCCGACGCGGCCTTCCGCCGTCTCCGCGCGAAAACGCTGGCGCAGGACGATGTTCACCACCTTCTGGGTCGGCGCATAGCCATAGGACAGCGCGACCTGTTCGGGCAATATGTCGACGCGCGCCACCGCTTCGGACGGGATGTCCTGAATCTCGGAGAAACTGGAAATGCGTTTGCCGTTCAGCAGGATGACCGGCGTACCGTTGGTCTGAGGCGCCAGTTCGGTGATGAGTTCGGAAATGGAGGTGACGCCCAGCGCCCGCACATCCGCGCCGGACAATTGCTGTTCCGGCTGGACATTGCCGATCACCGAACCGCGCTGCGGCTGGCCGGTGACGATGATCTCCTCGCCATCGTCGACCGGGGCCGCTTGAGCAGCTTGCGTTTCCTCCTGCGCCATCAGCGCACCGGGCGCGACGCCGGTCATGAGCGCGATACTGATGATGGACGCAGAAAGACGCACGAAAACCCCCATGTAATTCTTTGATCTGACCGATGGACTAGCAGGCGCTTGTCGCAAAATTCTGGCAACAACCAGCGATATGTGTCGCAAGATGTAACCATGCGGGCTGAACGGGGGCTGGCCGGGGTTCAGGGGGCGTCGTGAAAAATGATGCCCAATGTGTGCCGCACGCCTGACAGGAGGCGGCTGACGCCGTGCCGCATCTGCACGCGATAGACGGCGCGCGTACCCATGACCGGTCGGTCGCGCACCGGAAAGATGACGGCGTCACCCTGCATCAGCGGTACGACCTCGGCGCGCGACTGCATGCGTGGCCGCTGCTCGGTCAGGACGAAGGCCCCGCCGGTAAAATCGTGCTCCGGCCGGGACAGCAGGATCGCGACCTGTAGCGGGAAGATATGCGGGCCATAGACATCCTGATGCAGCGCATTCCAGTCGCCGGTTTCGTATCGCAGCAGCAGCGGCGTCGCTTTGTCCCGTCCCGCCAACGCGCAGCGCGCCAGATAATCGGCGTGGCGTGCCGGATAGATGCCATCCGTGCCCAATGTTTCGGCCCAGCCATTGGCATGACGTGCCAGCGCGGGATAGAGTCGCTCCCGCAGCATCGCCACCGGATCGGGCAGGGGATAGGCGAAATAGCGATAGCGCCCGCTGCCGAAGCCATGGCGCGCCATCACCACCTCCTTGCGGAAGGCGGCTGGGTTGTCCCATAGCGCGATAAGGGCGGCGCACTGGTCGGGCGACAGCAAGGCAGGCAGGCGCACGGCGCCATGGCGGTCAAGGTCGGTCAGGTCCATGGGGCCAGCATGGCGGTAACCCGCGTCCGGGGCATCCCGCGCCTTGCGTTCAAAGGCTTTCCTTCCACGCCGCCGCTTTATAGGGTGGCGCCATGCGCACGCTTTATCCCCCGATCGAACCTCATGCCTCCGGCCATCTCGATGTCGGCGACAGCCATCATATCTATTGGGAGCGGGCCGGTACGCCGGGTGCCAAACCCGCCGTGTTCCTGCATGGCGGACCGGGCGGCGGCATATCGCCCGATCATCGCCGGCTTTTCGATCCTGCCCGCTACGACGTACTGCTGTTCGACCAGCGTGGCTGCGGCCAGTCGACGCCACATGCCAATCTGGAGGCGAACACGACCTGGGATCTGGTCGCCGATATCGAGCGGCTGCGGACGATGATGGGCGTGGACCAATGGCTGGTCTTCGGCGGGAGCTGGGGATCGACGCTGGCGCTCGCCTATGCGCAGACGCATGTGGATCGCGTGACGGAACTGGTGCTGCGCGGCATCTTCACGATTCGGCAAAGCGAGATCGACTGGTATTATCAGGAAGGCGCCAGCCGCATCTATCCCGACAAATGGGAGCGGTTCGTCGCGCCGATCCCGGAAAGCGAACGGGGCGATCTGGTCGATGCCTATCGCCGCCGTCTGACCGGGGATGATCGCGCGGCGCAAATCGCCGCCGCCCGCGCCTGGAGCGTGTGGGAAGGGGAGACGATCCGCCTGCTGCCCGATCCCGCTTTATCGGCGACCCATGATGCGGATGATTTCGCACTGGCCTTCGCCCGGATCGAAAATCATTATTTCGTTCACGGCGGCTGGCTGGAGGATGGCCAGTTGCTCCGCGACGCCGGCAAGCTCGCCGATATTCCCGGCGTCATCGTGCAGGGGCGCTACGACATGGCCTGCCCGGCGGAAACCGCCTGGGCGCTGCACCGCGCTTGGCCGAAGGCCCGCTTCGAAATGATCGAGGGCGCGGGCCACGCCTATAACGAGCCGGGCATCATGGACGCGCTCATCCGCGCGACGGATGGGTTTGCGGGGCAGGCGTAAATGGTTGGGTGAATTTATATTATACCACAACCGTTCGTGCTGAGTGGGTCTGAGCGCAGTCGAAGACCCGCATCGAAGCATCAGGCTCGCAATATCCGTCGATACGCCATGTCGACTTCGCTCATTGGCTACTCAGGACGAACGGTTTAGTACGAGATCGATGAGGATGTTTAGCGCGATTCAGGCCCCAGCGCGGGGTCCAGGTCGCGCGGGCGGGTGAAGCTGGCGAGGGTCGCGATATTCTCCCGCGCGTCGTTCCACCGGTCGATGGGCAGGTCCAGCACGGCAATGCTGGCCGTGGGAAACTTGATCTCCACATCCTCGCGCAGCGGACTGATGCCGTCGTCGGGAACGAGGTCCAGGATCAGTTCCTCCAGCCCCGGATTATGCCCGGCCAGCAGCGCGCTGTCGGCGCTGTCGGGCAGGTCGCGGATGACGTCGAACAAAGTGGGTGCGGAGGCGAGGTAGATACGCCGGTCCCAGCGCGCGTCCAGCGTCTCGCCATAGCCCGCGAAGAAGGTTTCCAGCGTCTGCACCACCCGCACGGCAGGCGAAGCGACCAGCATGTCGAAGCGTATGGCGCGCTGCGCGGCGAACCGGCCCATCAGCAGGGCGGCCTTTTCCCCCCGACCGTTGAGCGGCCGGTCGAAATCCCGCGCGACCGGATCGTCCCAATCCGACTTGGCGTGGCGCAACAGGGTCAACCGCTTCATTGTGTCTCCTGTTGGGGAAGGCCGGATTCGCGCCCCTGATGCCCCAAAGCGGGCGCTGCGCCAAGGGCCTGTTCGCGCGCTTGCACGCTGACCGCGATGATCGCCTCGTCCAGTGTCAGCCGACGGATCGGCGTGCCGGGCGGGAAGGCGCTGAGCAACCGGCTGGGCATGGCGGCGGACAGGATGACGAAACTGCCCTTGTCCTCGGCCCGGCGGATGAGCCGTCCGAACGCCTGTGCCAGCCGCGCCCGGATCAGTCGGTCGTCATAGGCGCTGCCGCCCCCGGCCAGCCGTCGCGCCGCATGCAGCACGGTGGGTTTCGACCATGGCACGCCCTCCATCACCACCAGCCGCAGCGAATGGCCCGGCACGTCCACGCCGTCGCGCAACGCATCGGTGCCCAGCAGCGAGGCGCGTGGATCGTCGCGGAAGATGTCGACCAGCGTTCCGGTATCCATGGGATCGACATGCTGGGCGTAGAGCGGCAGTCCGGCGCGCGCCAGCCGGTCGGCGATCCGCGCATGCACCGCGCGCAACCGGCGGATCGCGGTGAACAGCCCCAGCGTACCCCCGCCCGCCGCCTCGATCAGCCGGCCATAGGCGCCGGACAGCGCCGCAATATCGCCGCGCTTGATGTCGGTGACGATCAGCACTTCGGCCCGGCCGGGATAGTCGAACGGGCTGGTCGCCTCGAACCGTTCCGCGCCATGGGGCAGATGGGCAGCGCCACTGCGCGCCTCCGCATTGCTCCAGTCGCCGCCGCCTTTCAGCGTGGCGGACGTCAGCAGCACGCCCTGTGCGGGCTTCAGTACCGTCTCAGCCAGCGGTCGCGTGGGGTCCAGCCAGTGGCGATGGATGCCGATGTCATATTCGCGCCCCTCGATCCGGTCGACCGTCATCCAGTCGACATAGTCCGGGTCGGCCGGCCCGCCGATCCGCGCCAGCAAGGCCAGCCAAGCCGCGATCAGGTCGCGCCGCCAGCTCAGCGAGGCGATCGCCCCTTCCACCCGCGCCCGCGCCGCGCCGTCCAGCCAGTCGGGCGCATCCTCGATCACCGCTTCCAGCCGCCGGGCGAGCCGCACCAGCGGCTTGATGAGCGCATCCAGCGCCAGCGCCGCCTCCTGCGCCGCCTCGACCAGCGCGCCGTCCGGTTCGGCCAGCTCGGTTTCCAGCCCATAGCCGGCATCCGCCTCGCCCGCTGCTTCTGCGCGGGTGTAGACGGTGCCGCGCACCGCCGCGAGCAGCGCCTCCAGCGGCCCGAACGGCTCGCCGGCGACGATGCGCTTCAACCAGTCGTCGGCGGGCAACGCCTGCGCCGCGTCGATCGCCGCGCGGATCGCCTGACCGCCTTCCTCGTCATAGCTGGCAAGGTCGGACAGGCGCGCGGCCAGACCCCGGCGTCGCCCGCGCGATCCGCCTTCCGGCCCCATGATCCAGCGCCGCAGCTCGATCGCCTCCTGCCCCGACAAAGCGACGGAGAAGGTCGAATCCGCCGCGTCGAACAGATGATGCCCCTCGTCGAACACGATGCGCTGCGGCCTTTGCCCGGTTTCGCGTCCGCGCGCGGCGTTGATCATCACCAGCGCGTGATTGGCGATGACGATATCGGCGTCGGCGGACGCCCGCGCCGACCGCTCGATGAAGCATTTGCGATAATGCGGGCAGCCGGCATAGATGCACTCGCCGCGCCGGTCGGTCAGCGCGGTGGAGCCGTTGCGGCGGAACAGCGTCGGCAACCATCCGGGCAGGTCGCCGCCCACCATGTCGCCATCCTTGCTGAACGCGGCCCAGCGCGCCACCAGTTGCGCCAATATCGCCGCGCGGCCGGTAAAGCCGCCCTGCAACGCATCTTCCAGATTGAGCAGGCAGAGATAATTTTCCCGCCCCTTGCGCACCACCACCCGCTTCGCCGCCACAGCCGCATCAGGAAACAGACGCAGCGATTCGCGGTCGAGTTGGCGTTGCAATGCCTTTGTATAGGTCGAAACCCAAACCGTGCCCTGCGCTTCGCTGGCCCAGAGAGAGGCGGGGGCCAGATAGCCCAATGTCTTGCCGATGCCGGTGCCCGCTTCGGCCAGCAGCATATTGGGCTGGTCGCGATGCTTGCGCGGGGTGAAGGTCATGCGGGCGGCGGCGGCATAGGCGCGTTGTCCGGGGCGCGGTTCGGCACCCTTGCCGGTCAGCGCGTCCAGCCGGGCCAGCACCTGATCCTCCTTCAGGCTGACGGTACGCGGGGTGGGGCGGGGCTGCGCCTCCTCCCATTCGGGCAATTTGGTGAACAGCCAGCGTTCTGCCTCACGCGGGCGGGCGATGCGCGGCGCGACCAGCGGCGACCAGGGCCAGCGCAGCCGGTGCAGGGCCTGCGCGGCGGTCCATCCGCCCTCGCGTTCCGTCCAGTCCGGTGCTTCCAGCCGGTCGAGCAGCATCGCCGCGCCCTGTTGCAGCAGCGCGGGAATATCGCCCTCATTCGCCGGCGCGGGCAGGCCCAACGCTTCCGCCAGCCCCTTGGGCGTAGGCACCAGAAAGCGTGCGGGATGCAGGAAGGCCCAGAGTTCGAGCAGGTCGAGGCCGTTGAGTTCAGGATAGCCCAGCCGTTGTCCGGTCAGCGGGGCGTTGAGCAGCAGCACCGGCGTTTCGGCGCTGCGGGCGATCGCCTGCCCCTTGGCCAGTGCCTGGGTACGGTCGCCTTCGCGCAACCAGATGCCGCCATGGCTGGCGTGGAGCGCGGGTAGGGTGGCGGGGTCGATCACTGGCCCGTGTCTAGGCGAGCAGGAACAAAAGGAAAACTGAAATATGGTTCTCGCGCTGTCGGCCCGGTCAGCCGGTGCGCCGACCAAAACCGCCGCCGCCGGCATGGCCGCCACCAAATCCGGTGTTCACGGCACGGGGCTGGAAAGCGACCGGCGCGCGCTTGGCGGCGCGGGCCATTTCAAGGCGCTCGTAAAGCGGGCCTTCGTTCAGTTCATAGGGGAAGCGGATGCCCATGCGGTCCTCTTCGGACCAGCGGACCGTGCCGAACACGGTATAGCCGTCCAGATCGATCTGGCATTGCGACCGGGCGGGCAAGGTGCAGCCCACGACCTGCGCGCCGCCTTCGCTCAGATCGACGATCACGCCGTCCAGGCTGTCCAGCACCGTCGTCACGACGATGGGAATGTCCACGGCAATGCGCTCGCGGCTGCGCTGTATCTGCATATCGCCTCCAATAATCCTATTATCGGTACGCAAGGTTAACGAAAACTGAAACTGCGAACGATTGTCAAAACGCTTCACGCGGCCGAATAGCGTTTTCTTTCGCTTTAGCAGGGTTTAGGGGGCGTGAATCATGACAATGTCCGATATCCTCCGCACCGCCGCAACCGCATCCAAGGCCTGGCCTTATGAAGAAGCCCGCAAGCTTCTGAAACGTTATGGACTGAACGGGAAAGAGGGCGCCGCGCCGGACAAGGGGCATATCCTGTTCGAAACCGGCTATGGCCCGTCGGGCCTGCCGCATATCGGCACGTTCAACGAAGTGCTGCGCACCACCATGGTGCGCAACGCCTTCCATGCGCTGTCGGATATTCCTACGCGACTGGTGGCGTTCAGCGACGATCTGGACGGGTTCCGCAAGGTTCCCGACAATGTGCCCAACCAGGCGATGCTCAGCGAATATCTGGGCAAGCCGCTGACGCAGGTGCCCGATCCATTCGAAAAGTTCGAAAGCTTCGCCCATCATAATAACGCGATGCTGCGCGATTTCCTCGACAGCTTCGGCTTCGACTATGAGTTCGTGTCGGCGACCGAGCAATATCAGGCCGGCGCCTTCGATGAAGCGCTGCGTCAGGTGCTGCGCCGCTATCAGGCGATCATGGACATCATGCTGCCGACCCTGCGGAAGGAACGTGCGGCGACCTATTCGCCCGTCCTGCCGATTTCCCCAAAGAGCGGTATCGTGTTGCAGGTGCCGATCGAGGTGATCGACGCCGAAGCAGGGATCGTCCGATTCGTGGATGAAGGGGAAACGATCGAACAGTCGATCCTGGGCGGGGCGGCCAAGCTGCAATGGAAGGTCGACTGGGCGATGCGCTGGTATGCGCTGGGCGTCGATTATGAAATGGCGGGCAAGGATCTGATCGATTCGGTGACGCAATCGTCCAAGATCTGCCGCGCGCTCGGCGGACGCCCGCCGGAAGGTTTCAATTATGAGATGTTCCTGGACGAAAAGGGCGAGAAAATCTCCAAGTCCAAGGGCAATGGCCTCAGCCTGGAGCAGTGGCTGACCTATGGCCCGCAGGAAAGCCTCGCCTTCTACGCCTATCGCGAACCCAAGAAGGCCAAGCAACTGCACATGGGCGTCATCCCGCGCGCGGTGGACGAATATTGGCAGTTCCGCACCAACTATCCCAAGCAGGCGGTCGAGCAGCAATTGGGCAACCCGGTTCATCACATCCATGACGGCAAGTTGCCCCACGGCGAACTGCCGGTGACCTTCGGCTTGCTGCTGAATCTGGTCGGCGTGATGGGCGATGCCAGCCGCGAACAGGTATGGGGCTATCTCCAGAACTATGTCCCCGGCGCCAGCCCGGAAACCTATCCCGAACTGGACGCGCTGATCGGCCATGCGCTCGCCTATCACCGCGATTGCGTCGCGCCGACGCTCAAGCGCCGGCCACCGCACGCGAACGAGGCGGCGGCGCTGGTCAAACTCGATGCGGAACTGGCTGCGCTGCCGGCCGGCGCTACGGCGGAGGATATCCAGAATATCGTCTATGCCATCGGCAAGGATGAAGCGTTCGGCTTTGCCGAACTGCGCGACTGGTTCAAGGCCCTCTACCAGACCTTGCTGGGTGCCGATCAGGGACCACGCATGGGCAGCTTCATCGCGTTGTACGGCGTGGACAACAGCCGCAAGCTGATCGCGGAATCGCTCGCTTCCTGATCTGGATCAATAAGCGGGCGGAACATATTGCCGGGACGGGCGTTTGCGCATCGGTCCACCCCCCTTTCGGACTGGTGATGCGCTTCGCGCGCTTCATCGGCCGCGTGCGCCCGGAAACGGGCGGCGCGGCCAAGTCGGGGGAATAGACATGAAACGGCCCCTGACCTTTCTGTCAGGGGCCGTTTTTTTATCTTCTGATTCTGATATGTTACCAGAAGAAAGCGCGGTGGGCGGTAATCACGCGGCCGGTGCGCACGTTGACCAGCAGCACGTCGTTATAGTGGCGCACCCAACGCTGGTTCATGCCCGGACGGGGCAGGCGATAGCGGTTGGTGTCGTTGATATAATAGCGCGAGTTATAATAGGCCGGGCGAAGCTGTGCACCGGCATTCCACTGGTTGTAGCGGAAGGGCGCGCGCCAGTTGCCGCCGCGATAGACGGCGCGATGGCTGCGGCGATAGTCGCGCCAGTCTTCGCGCACTTCCTGACGGGCTTCGCGAACGTCGCGGCGAGCCTCCCGCACATCGCGGCGATCGCCATGGCGTTGCGCCTGGCGCAGGTCGCGCTGTTCCTCACGCAGATTGCGTTCGCCGCGACGGACTTCGCCATAGGACTGGGCCGACGCGACGCTGGGGACGACGGTGGCGGCCAGCAGGCCCAGGATGATGAACTTACGCATGTCTCTATCTCCCATATTCCGGGGCGACCAACCTCTCGGCTCTGTCGCCTGTAAGGAGAGATATGGCCCCCGCCGACTGAACGGCCGGAGAATGGATCAGTCAGATTCCAGTCATTTATGTCGCAAAGTGTAACCGCGCATGGTCAACCCCATGGCCGTTCGCGAAACCATTTGGTGACGACATATTTCGTGCCCTGTTCCACCGGCCGGGCGGCGTGCAGGCTCTTGCGGTTGGGCGACCCGTCACGATCCATATTGTTCCATATCAGGATCATGCCCTCGACCGGCGGCACCATGAATTCGCACTGCGGAAAATGCGTCTCGCCCCCGGCCTCGACCGGCGACAGATAGATCATCGCGGTCCAGGTCCGCTGCCCGCCGCTGGTCCGCATCTGCGGCCAATAGCTCGCCGTGACAGGGAAATAGTCGCAATGCACCTTATATTCCTGCCCCGGCGCATAGCGCTGCCCCTGCAATGTTTCGCCATGGCCCGTGGGCAGGCCGGTCATCGCGCAGATACGGTCGCTCACCGCCATGACCAGATCCTCCCACGGGTTGAGGTTGCAGCTATGGCTGGTGCGATAATCGGCATTGGCGCTGCCGGAAAACAGCGTCGACGGCTTGGCGTCGGCGTCGATCAGCGCGCGCAGCCCGGCGCATTCCTCCGCGCTCAGGAAATGCTGGCGACCATAGATTTCCAGATCGGGCGCGTCGATCCGATGTACCATCGGATTGCGGTCCAGCCGCCTGCGCACATCATCGCCGATCCCGGCCCGCAGTGGCGACGCGGTGCCGCCATCATCTTGTCCTTCGCTCATGACCGCGTCCTGCCACAGCCATGCCCGTCATGAAAAGACCCCGGCATGTTTCCATGCCGGGGTGAGTCTTTCCTGAAGGCCAGTCCAGGAAGGGCGTTACCAGAAGAAATTATTGATCACATCGACCACATAGCCGTCGCGCACGTCGACCAGCAGCGCGTCGTCATAATAGCGGATCCAGCGCAGCGAGCCGTAGGCCGGCGGCAAGCGATAGCTGTAGGGATCGTCCAGCCAGTAACTGTTCGAATAGAGCAGGCTGTTCAGGAAGATGCCGACCGAAAAGCTGCGATAACCATAGTTCCAGCCGCGAGGGGCATAATAGCGGCCCATGCGATAGCGGTCGCCATAGCGGTTGCGATAGCTGTTCCAGTCATAGCGCCGGTCCTGACGCCAGCCATTGTCCCAGCGCCGCTGATTGGCCCAGCGGCTGCGATCGTCGAAGCGCCGGCCATTATTCCAGTTGTTCCGGTCATTCCCGGTCCAGCCGCGATTGTCGTTCCACCGTGGATTGTCACGGCGCTCCGTGCGCCAATCCCGCGCAGTATCCCGGCGATCGTCGCGCCGATCATTGCGCCAGTCCTGCCGCCCATCCTGCCGCCCATCCTGCCGACCGTTGCGCCGATCATCGC
Source organism: Sphingobium sp. Leaf26 (assembly GCF_001421665.1). Taxonomy (GTDB): domain Bacteria; phylum Pseudomonadota; class Alphaproteobacteria; order Sphingomonadales; family Sphingomonadaceae; genus Sphingobium. The sequence continues at coordinate 182,765 of NZ_LMKV01000029.1, read as the reverse complement.
GGCCATCGCGCCGGTCGTCCGGGCGATTGTTGCGCCAATCGGGCCGGTTCTCCTGCCGTTGCTGCTGGTCGCGCCAGTTCTGCGCCCGCTGCTGCCGGTCGCGCGCGACATTCTCCAACCCGCGATTGGGCTGGTTGCGGTCGCCGCGCCATTGATCGGAGCGTTGCTGCGGCCGATTGTCCGGCCGGACCTCCGGGCGTGGCGGCGCCATGGGCGACGCGGGGCGTTCGGCAGGGCGCTGCTGCCAGCGCTGGGGTGAGGCATCGCCGCGCGGCTGGTTCATGCGATTGCCGCGCGACACGGCCACACCGGCTTCGGCGCGGGCGGCGCGATCGCCACCACGCTCTCTGCGTTGCTCCGGGTTGCTTTGGGCATAGGCCGGGGCGATACCGCTCAGCAGCGTCGCACCCATCAGCCCCGCCAGCATCATCTTCCTCAACATCGTCGTGACTTTCCTGGATCGGGGACACTACGCCCCCTCATGATCCGTCTTCTAGGACAGGCGCGATGTCGAGATGCTGAACCCGTCATGCAGCGATTTGAAAGAATCGGCACTGTAGGTTAAAGAGGAGTCGTTCGAGCAGCTACTGTACGTCGGTGCGGTTCGCATATGCGACAAACCGCCGCTGTCGATCGAAAAGCTGATCCAGATCAGTGCGTCACCGTGAAACTGCCTATAGGACTGCCGAGTGACGAAATCTCCCGATGCTGGCCGTGACACGCCCACTGTCCGTCAGACCCTACGCGAGGCGACGACGGACAGTCATCGCCGTGTCGATGCCATCTATGCCGATTTCGCGCTCGATTCGCCAACCGACTATCGCGCTTTCCTGACCGCGCATGCCCGCGCTCTTGCTGGTCTGGAGGCGGCCGCGCAGCCCGATGCACCACGTCTGCCCTTGCTGGCGCAGGATCTTGCCGCGCTCGGCCAGCCCATGCCCGCGCCGTTGCCGCTGGAGGCCAATGCGGCCGATGGATTCCACTGGGGGCTGCGCTATGCGCTGGAGGGATCGCGGCTTGGCGGGGCCATGCTCTCGCGACAGGTCGGCCCCGACCTGCCCAGAGCTTATCTCTCCGCCGCCCATGGCAAGGGAGAATGGATAGCCTTCCAGCGCGCGCTCGACAGCGCTGCGGCGGAAGGCGGCGAAGGCTGGCTGGACGACGCCGTGCAGGGCGCGCAGGCCGCCTTCGCCCTGTTTGCCGATGCCGGGCAGCAGGCGTCTGCCCATGGCTGATCGGGAAGATCAGGCCCCTGCCTTCGCGGTCGACCTCGACAATTGCGATCAAGAACCCATTCATGTGCCGGGCACGGTCCAGCCGTTCGGTTTCCTGATCGCGCTGACCGCCGACTGGCTGGTGTCGCGGGTTTCGGCCAACAGTGCGCAGTTCATCGGCCTGACCCCGCAGGATATGCTGGGCAGGCCGATCGCCGATCTGCTGGATGGGGAGGCGATCCATGCCCTGCGCAACCGCATCACCCTGCTGCGCGGTCCCGATTCGGTCGAGCGGCTCTTTTCCATCCCGCTGATCGCCGGCGGTCCCGCTTTCGACGTCGCGGTCCACTTCTCCGGCCCGCTGGCGGTGGTGGAGGCGGAACCCGCCAGCCATGACGAGATGGAAGCGAGCAGCACCGTCCGCTCAATGGTCGCGCGATTGGCCCAGACCGATACCATGTCCGCTTTCCTGCGCGACGGCGCGCGGCAGGTGCGGGCGCTGACCGGCTTCGATCGCGTCATGGTCTATCGCTTTGCCGAGGCCGGCGATGGCGAAGTCGTCGCCGAAGCGCTCAAGCCCGGCATCGACAGTTTCTTCGGCCTTCATTATCCTGCCTCCGACATTCCGGCGCAGGCGCGCACGCTCTATCTGCGCAACATCTTCCGCGTGATCGCCGATGTGAAGGCTGCGCCGGTGCCGGTCGTCCCGACGCTCGACCCCACCGGCGCGGCGCTCGACATGTCGCTCTGCCTCACCCGCGCGGTGTCGCCCATCCATATCGAATATCTCGGCAATATGGGCGTTGGCGCGTCCCTTTCCATCTCGATCGTCGTAGAGGGGAAATTATGGGGCCTGTTCGCCTGCCACCATTATGCGCCGCGCCTGCCGACCTTCGCGCAGCGCAGCGCGGCCGAACTGTTCGGCCAGATCTTCTCGATGATGCTGGAAAGCCGCGAGCGGGCCGAAACCGCCACTTATGAAGGCAAGGCGCGGCAGGTGGCCGACCGGCTGCTGTCGGCGGTGGCGCAGGATCATGACCTGCTGACCAACGCCCGCTGGCTGGGGGACATCATCTTCGACACGATTCCCGCCGATGGCGTGGGCGTCTATATCGACGGGCAGATGACCTTTTCCGGACTGGCTCCGGATGCGTCCGCCTTTTCCGCGATCGTGTCGATGATGAACCGCGTCGCGGCAAGCCAGGTGTACACGACCGACACCCTGTCGTCGGTCCTGCCCGAAGCCGCCGCCTATGCCGATCGCGTATCGGGCGTGCTGGCGATCCCGCTGTCCCGTCGGCCGCGCGACTATGTCGTGCTGTTTCGCGCCGAGCAGCTACGCTCGGTGCGGTGGGCAGGCAATCCGGAAAAGGACATCGAATATGGGCCGAACGGCCCGCGTCTGACTCCGCGCAAAAGTTTTGAATCCTGGTCGCAACTGGTGAAGGGCGTGGCGCTGCCCTTTACCCCGGCCGAACGGCGAGTCGCCGAAGCGCTGCGCACCGCCCTGCTCGAAGTCATATTGCGCATGTCCGATTCCGCCGATGCGGAACGGCAGCGGGCAAACGAAAAGCAGGAATTGCTGATCGCGGAACTCAACCACCGCGTCCGCAACATCCTTTCGCTCATTCGCGGCCTGTTGTCGCAGACGCGCGACAGCGCCCGATCGGTCGATGAATTTATCGGCACGCTGGAAAGCCGCGTCCAGGCGCTGGCCCGCGCCCATGACCAGATCACCGCCGATCGCTGGAGCCCGGCGCGCCTCTATGACCTGATCGAGGTCGAATCGGGCGCCTATCTGGGCGAACGCAGCGACCGGGTGCGCTTGTCCGGCCCCAATGTGCTGCTGACGCCCGGCTGCTTCACCGTGCTGGCGCTGGTGATCCATGAAATGCTGACCAACGCCGCCAAATATGGCGCTTTGTCGGATAGCGGCACGGTGACGATCGACTGGCACGTGGATGAAGATGGCAGCCTGCTGATCGACTGGACCGAAAGCAGCGGCCCGCCGGTCGTGGCGCCGACCCGGCGTGGCTTTGGCTCCACCGTTATCGAACGGTCGATTCCCTATGATCTGGGCGGCCATGCCGACATCCACTATCGGCTGGCGGGGATAGAGGCGCATTTCTGCATCCCGTCCGTTCATGTCGTGTCGGTCCTGCCCGACATGACTATCAGCGATCGCGCCAAGCCGGTCGCGCCGGTCGCGCCCGGCCTGCTCAAGGGGCGCACCGTCCTGCTGGTCGAGGATAATATGATCATCGCCATGGATGGCGAGGATGCGCTGCGCGATCTGGGCGCCGACGTCGTCACCGCCGCGAGCGTCGGTCGCGCGCATGAAGCGATCGCGATCCAGCCGGTCGATCTGGCCGTGTTGGACTTCAATCTGGGGCCTGAAACCAGTCTGCCGATTGCCGATATGCTCGCCAAGCGCGGCATCCCCTTCATCTTCGCCACCGGTTATGGCGACGGGCTGGAACTGCCCGCGCGGTTCGAGGCGATCACGCTGGTCAAGAAACCCTATAGCGGCGCGACTTTGGCGCAGGCGCTGGCCCCGCTGATCGAGGTCGTGGGCTGAACCCCAGGCGCACAGCCTTGGCGAACGGCGAAACGGACAGTTTCCACATCACCAATTGCAGCCTGGCCGGTCTGCGCCGATCTATCGGTCATGCCGACTATCCTGTCCTACATCGCGTTGCGGCGCTATGATGGCCAGAGGGTGAGCGGCGGGCAGGGCCACTTTCCAATAGGATCGCGGTCAAGCAACATAATGTCGAAACGTGCGGGAAATGTGCGAAGTTAAGCCCGCCTGATCCTACTGGCGGACATCAGCATGACCCAGCCCACTTTCTTCATTCCCCATGGCGGCGGCCCCTGTTTCTTCATGGACCCGTCCGACCCGGACCGTCCCCACAGCGACCCGATGTGGCATCCGATGCAGGAATATCTCGCGGGCCTGATCGCCGGCCTGCCCGAACGGCCCCGCGCCATCCTGCTGGTGTCGGGCCATTGGGAAGAAGCCGCCTTCACCGTCCATGGCGGGGAAGGCCCGCCGCTGTTCTTCGACTATCATGGCTTTCCGCCGCACACCTACCAACTGCGCTGGGACGCGCCGGGCGCGCCTGACCTTGCCCATCGCGCCGCCGATCTGCTTCACGATGCCGGCTTTGCCACGCGCGAGGAAACGGCGCGCGGATGGGACCATGGTGTCTTCATCCCGATGAAGGTGGCGTTGCCCGATGCCGACATCCCGATCGCGCAATTGTCGCTGCGCCATGATCTCGATTCCGCTGCCCATATCGCGGCCGGCCGGGCGCTGGCGCCGCTGCGCGATGAAGGCGTGCTGATCATCGGCTCCGGCATGAGCTTCCACAATTTGCGGGTCCGCGGGCCGCAGGCGATTGCGCCTTCGACCGCGTGGGACGATGCCCTGATCAAGGCCGTCACCGACCCCGATCCGCAAGCCCGCGCCATCCGCGTTGCAGCATGGGATCAATTGCCCCACGCCCGTTTCGCCCATCCGCGCGAAGAGCATCTGTTGCCGCTGATGGTGGCGCTGGGGGCAGGGGGCGACGATGCCGCCACCTGTACCCATCGCAGTTCGGTCATGGGCTGGTCCGTGTCGGGCTACCGCTTCGGCTGAGTGGCCGGGCGCCCCAGTGCCGGCACCGTGCGTGCCGCATCTTCCGGGGTGATGCCGGGCGGTGGCGCGGCGTTGCCGCCCTGCTCCTCGCCCCGCATGATCCGCCCGGCCCGCCTGATCGCGCCGCGCAGCCGGGGATAGATGCCGCAGCGGCATATATTGGTGATCGCGCCGTCAATCTCCTCGTCCGACGGATCGTTCGTCCGGCGCAGCAACACGGACGCCGCCATGATGACGCCGGGGATGCAGTAACCGCATTGCGACACATTGTCGGCGGCGAAAGCCTGTTGCAGCGGATGGCCGCGATCGGGCGAGAGCGCCTCGATCGTGGTGACGAAACGCCCTTCGGTGTTGCCGATCGTGACTTGGCAGGATCGCACTGCTTCCCCGTCGATATCCACGGTGCACGCGCCACAATCGCCGGTGCCGCATCCATATTTGGTGCCGGTCAGGTTGGACGCATCGCGCAGCGCCCAGAGCAGGGGGGTCTGTGGGTCCATGCGATACTGGATCGGCCGGTCGTTGACGGTGAAGCGGGTCATGCCGCCTCTTCCTCCTCGACCTTGTGGAACAACACTTCGTTGCGAATATGGATGATCCGCGACGCCAACCGGATTTCCTGGATGAAGGTGGCGAAGGCCCCCGCCTGCAACAACATCGCCAGGCTGAACAGGATCGCGATCGGCGTGCCCAGATGGGCATCGAACAAATTGCCCGCGAACAGCAGGATGACGACCAGGCATACGGCGCAGGCCGACGCCACCGACAGGAAGATGGCGCTGTTGACCACGCTCATCCGCCGGTCGAGTACGCGGATTTCCGCGACCATCCGGTCATGCTCCTTCCCGCGCGTGGACAGCACCAGCCTTTCGACGTCGCGCGCCCGGTCGATGATCCGCGACAGGCGGCTGACGCAGACGTTCAGGAACGCGCCGATGCCCGCCAACAGGAACACCGGGGCCAGTGCCAGTTGAATGGTCTGCGCGACTTGGCTGACCTGGGGCAGGGCGGGGATCATCGTCATGCTCCTGTAACGACCTCTCCTGTCAGGATGGTTCCCCGGCGAACGCCTGGGTCCAGTTCCAGCGTTCGGGCTGGACCCCAGCGTTCGCCGGGGAACGGCCATAGGCCTGATTTGGGCGGCTGGTGATCCAGCCGCCCAAATCAGGCCGCCCCCTTGGCCGGGGTGTTGACGCCCATGGATTTGAGATACTGCTTGATATTGCGGGCGGCCTGACGCAGCCGCTGCTCATTCTCGACCATGGCGATGCGGACGAACCCTTCGCCATCCTCGCCATAGCCCACGCCCGGCGCGACCGCGACCTTGGCATGGGTGAGGAGCTGCTTGGAGAACTCAAGGCTCCCCATGTCTTTCAGGGCCGGCGGCAGCGGTGCCCAGCAGAACATGGAGGCGCGGGCCGGCGGAATGTCCCAGCCGGCGCGGCCGAAACTCTCCACCAGCACGTCGCGGCGCTTGTGATACAATTCGCGGTTCTTCTCCACAATGTCCTGCGGCCCGTTGAGCGCCGCGCAGGCGGCTGCCTGAATCGGCGTGAACGCGCCATAGTCCAGATAGGATTTCACCCGCGTCATCGCCGCGATCAGCTTCTGGTTGCCCACGGCAAAGCCCATGCGCCACCCGGCCATGGAGTAGGTCTTGGACAGCGAGGTGAACTCGATCGCCACATCCTTCGCGCCCGGCACCTGAAGGATGGAAGGGGTCGGGTTGCCGTCATAATAAAGTTCGGAATAGGCCAGGTCGGACAAGATCCAGACCTTGTTTTCCTTCGCCCAGGCGACGAGGCGTTCGTAAAAGGCCAGGTCGACCGTCTCGGCCGTCGGGTTGGACGGATAGTTCACCACCAGGATCGACGGACGCGGCACGGTGAAGGCCATGGCGCGGTCGAGCGACTTGAAATAATTCTCGTCCGGCGTCGTCGGCACGGAGCGAATGGTCGCCCCGGCGATGATGAAACCGAAAGTATGGATCGGATAGCTGGGATTGGGAGCCAGCACGACGTCGCCCGGCTCGGTGATCGCAGTGGCCAGGCTCGCAAGCCCCTCCTTCGATCCCATGGTGACGACGACTTCCTTGTCGGGGTCGACCTCCACGCCGAAACGTCGGGCATAATAGTTCGCCTGCGCTTTGCGAAGGCCGGGGATGCCGCGCGACTGGCTATAGCCGTGCGCGCTCGGCTTTTGCGCGACTTCGATCAGTTTCGCGATGACATGGTCAGGCGGCGGCAGGTCGGGATTGCCCATGCCAAGGTCGATAATGTCCTCGCCCGCGGCCCGCGCGGCGGCCCGCATGCCGTTCACTTCGGCGATGACATAGGGCGGCAGACGCTTCATGCGGTAAAATTCTTCGGACATTATAGGGGCTTTCCTGAAAGCTCTCTGTAGGGAATAGTGCGCGGCACGCCGTGGGCGTGTCACAATCTGGCTATAACCCGCCCGATTGCGACGCGCCAGCGAAAGCCGCGCCAAGAAATGATGCCATGAGGAGCAAGGTGGCCATGGATAAAGCCGATGTCATGGAACCGCATCTGCCCTCGCTGCAACTGATGCAGCAGTGGACACAGACGATCGGCCGCGCCCAGCAAATGATGCTGGAACAGGCGGCGGGTGCGACCGGCCGGACCTTGCCCTTCGACCCGGAAACCGTGTCGCGCATTCAGACCAGCTTCGCCGATGAAGGGCTGGCGATGTGGCAGCGGTTCTTGGATTCAGGCGGTCTGCTGCGCGACCATCCCGATCCCGCACCGGCCGGCAGCCCGGCGGCAGCGCGCGACCGGCGCTTTTCCGATCCGGCCTGGACCGAGCATCCCTTCTACGACCTGATCCGGCAAAGCTATCTGCTCGTATCGGACTATCTGACGCGCCTGACCGATGCGGTCGACGGCGTCGATCCCAAGGTGAAGCAGAAGCTGCGTTTTACGACCACTGGCGTGCTGGATGCGTTGTCGCCCTCCAACTTCCCGCTGACCAACCCGATCGTCATGCGCAAGACGATCGAGAGCGGCGGCGAAAATCTGGTCAAGGGCCTCAAGCATATGCTGGCCGATCTGGAAAAGGGGCAATTGACCCATACCGATGGCACCCAGTTCGAGCTGGGCCGCAACATCGCCGCGACGCCGGGCAAGGTCATCCACGAAACCCCGCTCTATCAACTGATCCATTATGTCCCCTCGACGGAAACGGTGCTGGAAACGCCGCTCATCATCTTCCCGCCCTGGATCAACCGCTTCTATATCCTCGACCTTTCGCCGGAGAAAAGCTTCGTCAAATGGGCGGTGGATCAGGGGATCAGCGTCTTTCTGGTGTCGTGGAAGTCGGCCGATGCCTCGATGAAGGATCTGGCGTGGGACGATTATATCCTGCGCGGACAGGTCGACGCGATCGACACGGTGCGCGATCTGCTGAAGGTGGAAAGCGTCCATACCATCGGCTATTGCGTGGCAGGTACGACGTTGGCCGCGACACTGGCTTTGCTGGCGGCGCGGGGGCAGGGGGACAAGGTGGCCAGCGCCACCTTCTTCACAGCGCAGGTCGATTTCAGCCAGGCCGGCGACCTCACCCTGTTCGTCGATGATGAGCAGATGAAGATGGTGGAGAAACTCTCGTCCAAGGGGTTCCTTGATGGGCGCTACATGGCCGCGACCTTCAACCTGCTGCGCGGGCGCGACCTGATCTGGAACTATGTCGTCAACAATTATCTGCTGGGCATGGATTATCCGCCCTTCGACCTGCTTTACTGGAATGGCGACACGACCAACCTGCCGGCGCGCTGGCACCAATCCTATCTGACCCAGCTCTATCGCGACAATCTGCTGGTGGTGCCGGGTGCGATCAGCGTGGACGGCACCCCGATCGACCTGACCAAGGTGATGACGCCGGCCTATGTGCAGGCCGGACGGGAGGATCATATCGCACCGCTGGAAAGCGTGTGGAAACTTACGGAGAATCTGTGCGGACCGATCCGGTTTCTGCTTGCAGGGTCGGGCCATATCGCCGGCGTGGTCAATCCGCCGGCAGCGAATAAATATCAATATTGGGCCTCGGCCGAGCCGCAGGCGACGCTGGAAGCGTTTCTGGAGGCAGCGACTGAAACCAAAGGCAGTTGGTGGCCGGACTGGCGCGCCTGGATCGAGAAATGTGATTCGCGGCAGGTGCCTGCGAAGGGCGCGCGGCAGCCGGGCAAGGGCCATCTGAAAGCGATCGAGGATGCGCCGGGCCGTTACGTCAAGGCGCGATAGAGGAACGATGGCACGCCGATTTCCGGGCTTTTCGGCTAGATGCGAGAGAAAGCGGGCGGGCCGCTCATGTCAATTTTGTTGCACTGCACAATAACTATTGCGGATGCAGTGCAAAAGGCTTATTGTGCAGTGCAACAAACGGAGGATGGTCATGGCTGTTTCACCAAAGACCTCGAAGAGCAGCCCGCTTGCCAAAGCGGCATCGACGACCTTGTCGGCGAGCGAGGCGCTCAAGGCGGCTGAATCGGCGATCGGAAGCGCGCCGGTGAAGAAGCCCGTGCCCAAAAAGCCGGCGGCGGTTTCGGCGGCGGTCAAGCCGATCGATACCAACCCGCAGAAGGAACCGACGCCGACCCCCGTGCCGACGCCGACGCCTACTCCGGCCCCCACGCCGACGCCGACCCCTTCGTCGACACTCGAAATCACAGAGAGCCTGACCGAAAAGGCCGAGCCAATCGCGACCCAGCCGCTGCCCGCAGAAGGAACCAAGAGCATGACCGACGTCATTGAAACCGGAAAGAAGTTCGCCGAAGACACCAAGGCCAAGTTTGAAACGGCCTATGCCGATTTCAACGAAAAGGCGAAGGGCCATGTCGAAAAGTCGACCAAGGCCATCGAAGAGCTGAGCGACATCGCTAAGGGCAATGTCGAAGCGCTGGTTGAATCGGGCAAGATCGCTGCCAAGGGCATCGAAACGCTCGGCCAGGAAGCCGTCGACTACAGCAAGAAGAACTTCGAAAAGGCGACCGCCTCGTTCAAGAGCTTCTCGACCGTCAAGACGCCGACCGAATTCTTCCAGCTCCAGAGCCAGATGTTGTCGAGCAGCTTCGACGAGTTCACGAAGGAAGCCGCCAAGCACAGCGAAGCGATGATGAAGCTGGCCGGCGAAGTTGCCCAGCCGCTGACCGCCCGCGTGACGCTGATGACCGACAAGGTGAAGTCGCTGGCCGCCTGATCGGCCAAGCTTTTCCAAGCCTGGAGCATTTTCGAAGCAGGCGGGATAGCCTGCTGGCTCGGAAAATGCGGTAAACAAAAGACAATGGGAGCATGATCGGAATGACCGGATTATGCTCAGGTCTGAAAGGGGCGTCGCTTTCCGGATGGAGGGCGGCGCCCCTTTCGCGTTAACGTTGAATTATTGGCGTCAGCGGTTGGATCGACCGCCCCACCCCTTGCCATGGAGCGGGAAATCGCCATATCCTCGATCATCATGACCAGCTTTACTCCATCCCATGCAGGCCCCGTCACCATGGCCGGCCAGGATCCGGACGATCAGGGTGAAGGCCCCGGCGGCCCCAGCGTCGGTATCGCCACCCGCACTCGTACCCGCACCAAGAAGCCTTCGCTCTACAAGGTGCTGATGCTGAACGACGATTATACGCCGATGGAGTTCGTCGTCCATGTGCTGCAAAGCTTCTTCCGCATGGATATGGAGGAGGCCACACGGGTAATGCTGCACGTACATCAACGCGGGGTCGGCGTATGCGGCGTCTTCAGCTATGAGGTGGCTGAAACGAAGGTTAATCAGGTGATGGATTTCGCCCGGCAGAACCAACATCCGCTGCAATGCACGCTGGAAAAAGCCTGACTCACGCTACCCCGTCAACTGCGTATTGGTGACTGTAGCGCTTATATTTCAATAAATTACATCATTGAAATACAAGGTTTTTTCAGACCTTGTCGGCATGATGGCCCCTGCTGAAACGAAACGGGGGCTTCAATCATGACCAGCATCAATAGTTATAATATGAATATGCCGCCATCGCCCCGCGCGATGATGGACCGGAAGATCGGCGCCGCCGTGGAGTCGGGGTCGCTGTCGGAAGTCGACGGCGATGCCCTGGAAACCGCGCTGGATTCGATCGACAGCGCACTCTCGTCATCCGCCAGCGAAAGCAACTCGCGGCTCGCTCCGTCCGCGATGAAAGATCGGATTGATTCGCTGATCGACGATCAGGTGTCGGCGGGTACTTTGACCGAAGATCAGGCGGCGGCGTTGCAGAGCTTCTTTGCGCAAGGGCCGGGCAGGGCAACCACGACGGCCGACGCCAGCGGCGACGAGCAGGGCTTCAGCATCGGTGGCATAGGCGGGGTAGGTGGCCCCGGCGCCATGCGTGGTCCGCCGCCGGGTCCGCCGCCATCGGGATCGAGTGACGAAAGCGAAGGCAGCAGCACGACCAGCAGTACCGACGCAGCCAGCGCGACGGACCAGCTGGATTCGATCATTGCCTTCCTTGAAAATCTGCGGAGCAGCCTGTCGCAGTCGTTGTACGGCAGCGCGACGAGCAGTACCGACAGCAGCAACAGCGGGCTGGTGATCGACAGCCTGGCTTGACCCTCTTCGTCCGGGGACTGACGAAGGCCCGGCGGAGCATGCGATGGCATGCGCCGCCGGGTTTTACATTTGCCGGTTCCCTAGTCCGCTGCCGCCGCCTACATCATGGGGTGTGAGCGATACGCCAGCAGCCGACATCTACGACCTGGCCGTCATCGGCGGCGGGATAAACGGCTGCGGCATTGCCCGCGACGCCGCCGGCCGCAGAGCGCGCGTGCTGCTGCTGGAGCAGGGCGATCTGGCCAGCGGCACCTCCTCCGCTTCGACCAAGCTGATCCATGGCGGACTGCGCTATCTGGAGCATCATGCTTTCGGGCTGGTGCGCGAATCGCTGATCGAACGGGAGCGGCTCTGGGGAATCGCCCCGCACATCATCCATCCGATGCGCTTCGTCCTGCCCTGGACAAAAGGCCTGCGCCCGCGCTGGATGTTACGGATGGGCCTGTTTCTCTATGACCATATTGGCGGTCGTCGCGCCTTGCCCGCGACCCATGCGATCGACCTGCGCCGTCATGCGGCGGGCAAAGCGTTGAAGCCCGCTTTCGGGCCGGCCTATTGCTATTCGGATGGTTGGGTCGATGACGCCCGGCTGGTCCTGCTCAATGCGCGCGATGCCGCCGATCGGGGCGCGGATGTCCATACCCGCACGGCCGTCGTGCGGCTGGAACGGGCCGAGGGCCTCTGGCATATCCAGACGCGAACGACACAGGGTAAAGTGCAGAGACTCCATGCCCGTGCGGTCGTCAACGCCGCTGGTCCCGCCGTGCTGGACCTGCTGGAACGCGCTCGTCGGCCGACCGATCGCCATATGCGGCTGGTTCGCGGGTCGCATATTGTCGTGCCGCGCCTGTTCGATCATGGCCATGCCTATTTCTTCCAGTTGCCTGATAGCCGGATTTTCTTTGCTATCCCCTATGAATACGACTTCACCTTGATCGGCACCACCGATCGGGATCATCGAGGCGGGCTGGACCGGGTCGAGCCGAGCGATGAAGAGGTCGCCTATTTGTGCGAGGCGGCCAATCGCTATTTCGCGCGTCGGATCGCTCCGGCCGATGTCGTCTGGTCCTATGCCGGGGTGCGCCCGCTGGTCGATGACGGTTCGGGGCGGCCGGAGGCGGCGACGCGGGGCTATCGGCTGGATATCGACGGCACGCCGGGAGACGCGCCGTTGCTCAGCATCTTCGGCGGCAAGATCACCACCTATCGCCATCTCGCGGCGGAGGCGGTGGAGATGCTCAAGCCCTATCTGCCTGTCCTGCAAGGCGGCGACTGGACCGCCGGTGCGCCATTGCCCGGCGGAGACTTCCCTATGACCGGCCTGGCGGCGCTGACTGCCGATCTGGCCCGCGACTACCCCTTTCTGGCGCCTATCACAGTCGATCGGATCGCGCGAGCATATGGTACGCGGGCGCGGGTCTGGCTGGGCGACGCCAGCGATGCGGCCGGGCTGGGACTGGCTTTCGGTCATGGGCTGAGCGAGGCGGAGGTCCGCCACATGATGACCCGCGAATGGGCGCAGACCAGCGAGGACATCCTCTGGCGGCGGAGCAAGCTTGGCCTGCGGCTGGACCATGCGCAGGTGGAGCGGCTGGAGCAATGGTTGGAGGAGAGGGCATGAGCGAGCGGCATCTGCTGGTGCTGGATGCGGGGACGACGTCGACGAGGGCGATGCTGTTCGCGCCCGATGGTACCCGCGTCGCGACGGCGCAGGCGGACCTGACCCAATTTTATCCACAGCCCGGTTGGATCGAACATGATGCAGCGGAAATCTGGACGCTTACGCTGGATTGCGCGCTACAGATGGTGGCGCAAGCGGGCGGCGCCGACCGGATCGCCGCGATCGGCATCACCAATCAACGCGAGACGGTCGTGGCTTGGGACCGGCAGAGCGGCGATCCGCTGGGCCGGGCGATCGTCTGGCAGGACCGGCGCACGGCCAATCAATGTATGGGGCTGCGGGACGGCGGGCATGAGCCGCTGGTTCAGCAGCGTACCGGCCTGATCCTCGATCCCTATTTTTCCGCGACGAAGATGCGTTGGATGATCGACCATTGTCCGGAGGTCGCGGCGGCCGGCGACCGATTGGCCTTTGGGACGGTGGAAAGCTGGCTGGTGTGGAAACTGACCGGCGGCCTGCACATCAGCGACGCCAGCAATGCCAGTCGCACCCAGTTGATGGCGCTGGATGGGGCGGGATGGGACGCGGAACTCTGCGCCTTGTTCGGCGTCCCACTGACGACCTTGCCGGCCATCGTCGACAATGCCGGCGATTTCGGCGCGACCCTGCCGGACCTGCTGGGTGGATCGATCCGAATCTGCGGTCTGGCTGGCGATCAGCAGGCGGCAACCATCGGGCAGGGTTGCCTGGCGCCGGGCGTGGTCAAGGCGACGCTTGGCACCGGCGCTTTCGTGCTCGCGTCGCTGGGTGAGCGATTGCCTGCCTCCGCCAACCGGTTGCTGGGAACGGTCCTGTGCCAGGTCGCCGGCCGCCGCCATTATGCGCTGGAAGGCTCCATCTTCGTTGCCGGCAGCCTGATTCAGTGGCTGCGCGACAGTCTGGGCCTGATCGCGGCCGCGGCGGATACGGATGCGATCGCCCGGTCCGTGCCGGACAATGGCGGCGTGGTCCTGCTGCCGGCCCTGTCAGGCCTCGGCGCACCCCATTGGCGGCCGGAGGCCACCGGGATCATCGGCGGCCTCACCCATGGCACTAGCCGCGCCCATATCATCCGCGCCGCGCTCGAATCGATGGCGCATCAAGTGCATGATCTGGCCGCTGCCTTTACCGCTGATGGCGCGCCCTGGCACATGCTGCGCATCGACGGCGGCATGAGCGCCAACGACTGGATCGCGCAGGATATGGCGGATATGCTCGACCTGTCCGTTGAACGCCCTGCCGATGTCGAGACGACGGCGCGGGGGGCGGCGATGCTGGCTGGCTTGGGCTGCGGCTTATTCCCGTCGCTGGAGGCGGCGACCGACATGGCTTCGCCTCGGACGCGATTCGTACCGACCATGGCGGACGATGTCAGGGCAGGGCGCTTGGCGGAATGGCGCACCTTGCTGGCCCGGCCGTGACGACATCGTCATGATGGCGTAACGCCCGAGAGCAAATATTAAGAATGACGGCGTAGCAGTAGCTGCACCATGCCGCGTACCGTCCCTCGCCATATCCCATCCTGGATCACCCCGGTTGCCACCGGCTGCGTCTATTTCGTGGTCGCGTCGCTGGCATTGGTCATGTCGCGGTTCGAAGGTGGGCTGGCCTTCATCTGGGCCGCCAATGCCTTCCTCATGGCCGAATTGCTGACGTCGCGCACCGCGCATTGGCCGCGTGCGATCATCGCCTGCGGCATCGCCAGCGCGGCGGCGACCGCCTGGGTTGGCATGGGGCCGGCCGCAGCGCTGCCGATGGCGGCGATCAATATCCTCGAATCGCTGATCGTGGCGGTCATCTGCCGCTGGTTCGTGGCGGACAGGCTGGTCACGGGGGCGATTCGCCCTCTGGTCGTATTCGTCATTGCGCTGTGCGGCGCGGCCAACATCATCGCCGGCCTGTGCGCGGCCTGGGTCGCCTCGACGCTGACATCCGTCTCCTTCGCTCATTCCTTCACCCAATGGTATACTGGTCATGTGCTGGGTGGCCTGATCTGTGCGCCGATCCTGATCATGGCCTTTCAGGGCGAGTTTCGCCGTTGGCTGGACGAAGCATCGACGCGGTCGAGGATAGAGGCGGTGCTGCTGCTGGCCCTGTTCGCGCTGACGACTGTTCATGTCTTCCATTGGGCGCGCTATCCGCTGCTCTTCGCGCCGCTCCTGCCGCTGGTGCTGATCGCCTTCCGCGTCGGCCATATGGGGTCGGCCCTGGCGATCATCCTGCTGGCTGTGATTGGCGGGCAGGCGACCATGATGGGCATCGGCCCGCTGGCCTGGGTTGCCGAAGACACGGGCGAACGCATCCAGTTCTTCCAATTCTATCTCGCCCTCAGCTTCCTGCTGTGCATGCCCGTCGCGGTCGAACTGGCGGCGCGCAAGCGGCTGTTCCAGATGCTGCAACAGAGCGAGGCGCGCTATCGGGCGATGGCCGAATATAGCGGCGACCTGGTGCTGAACATCAGCGCGGATGGAGTGATTCAATATGCTTCTCCGTCCGCGACCGAGCAGATCGGCTACGCGCCGGAACTGCTGGTCGGGCAGGAGGCTGCCAATCTGGTCGATCCGGAGGACCGGGCGGTCGTCATCGCCGCCTATCGCCGCGCGCTGGCCCAGCCCGGTTCCGTCCACAAGGTGGAGTTTCGCCCGCTGGTGCTGACCGACGGGCTGGAATGGTGTGAAATGGTGAGTCGCGCCATGATAGATGAACGCGGGTTGCCCAGCGGTGTCGTCAGCATGATCCGCGACATGTCCCGACACAAGGCGCGCCAGCGCGCGCTGCAACAGGTGGCAGCGCGCGATTCGCTGACCGGTGCCGACAGCCGCCGTGCCTTTCTCGACAAGCTGGACCGCGAGATCGAGCGCGCCGCCATGGGGGCACGCTCGTCTCTGCTTCTGATCGACATCGACCATTTCAAGTCGGTCAACGACCGCTTCGGCCATGGTGCAGGCGACCGGGTGCTGACGGCCTTTGTCGAACGGCTGCGTACAGGATTGCGCGCCGCCGACGCCATCGGCCGTCTGGGCGGTGAGGAATTTGCCATCCTGCTGGAGAATAGCGACATCGATCGGTCCAGCATAATGTGCGAGCGGCTCCGCGCGCTGCTGGCCGAACCGATCCTGGTCGAAGCTTCGGTTGCGATCTCCATCACCTTCAGCGCCGGGCTGGTCGAATTGGACGGTATGTCCGATCGCTCCGCGATGCTAGAGGTGGCGGACAAGGCGCTCTATCGCGCCAAGCATAGCGGCCGGAACTGCCTGCGCCGCGCCGCGTGATCGTGACAATGATTCGCGCTCTATCGCGACGGAAAAATCAGGATGTTATGTTGTAACTTATGATTGGTTGCCCTATGTAGCGGCGACAATGAAACTGACTTTGCGCCATGCCCTGATGAGCGGTCGTATCGATCGGATCGCGATCGCGCTGTCGGGCCTGTGTGTTGCCCATTGTTTCGCCACTGCGGTGATATTGGGCCTGCTTGCTTCAGCGGGCGGCATCTTCGAAAGCCCGCTCTTCCACGAAGCCGGGCTGGTGCTGGCGATCCTGCTGGGAGCGGTCGCGCTCGGCCATGGTGCGCTGGTCCATGGCTATATGATGCCGGCGGCGATCGGATCGCTGGGCCTGGGCGTCATGGCGGGCGCGCTCACCATGGACCATGGCATGCAGGAAAGCATCTATACGCTGATCGGTGTCGGCATATTGGCGCTCGGCCACGACCTTAATCACCGCGCCGGCCGCTAGGGCATTTTGAAATCATCCGGAACAGATGACGGCTCGAAAATTGCTGAAGACGAAAGACTCCCGGAGCATGATGCGGTTCACTCTAATCGCATCATGCTCTATGTCATTGGAGGGAGCCGGACAGCTCCCCCAAATCATCTCAACTCTGGTTCCTGTGATCGAACCGATGCTCGCCCTTCACCCAGCGCACGGTGCCGGTGCTGGCGCGCATCACCACGCTTTCGGTGGTCAGCTTGCCGCCGGGCAGACGCTTGACCCCGTCCAGTAGCGACCCGTCGGTCACGCCGGTCGCGGCGAAGATGCAGTCGCCCTTTGCCAGTTCATTCAGGTCGTAAATCTTGTCGAGGTCGGTGATGCCCCATTTGCGGGCACGCGCCTTTTCATCCTCATTGCGGAACAGCAGCTTGCCCTTGAACTGGCCGCCGACGCAGCGCAGCGCGGCGCAGGCCAGCACGCCCTCCGGCGCTCCGCCCGATCCCATATAGATGTCGATCGTGGTATCGGGATCAGTCGTGGCGATCACCCCGGCCACATCACCGTCCGGGATCAGCATGATGCCGCAGCCGATCGCGCGCAATTCGCCAATCAGTCGTTCATGGCGAGGTCGGTCAAGCACGCAGACGATGATCTCGTGCGGATCGACGCCCTTGGCCTTCGCAACCGCCCCGACATTCTCCCGCACCGATTTTTTCAGGTCGATCGTGCCATCGGGATAGCCGGGGCCGATCGCCAGTTTTTCCATATAGACATCGGGGGCGTTGAGCAGGCCGCCCTCCTCTGAAATAGCCAGTACGGCAAGCGCGTTCGGTCCGGCCTTGGCGGTGATGGTGGTGCCTTCCAGCGGGTCGAGCGCGATGTCGATCCGGGGACCGGTGCCAATCGCATTGCCGACCTTTTCGCCGATATAGAGCATCGGTGCCTCGTCCCGTTCGCCTTCGCCAATGACGACCGTGCCATCCATGTAGAGATCGTTGAAGGCGAGGCGCATCGCCTCCACGGCGGCAGCGTCGGCCGCCTTTTCGTCGCCCCGGCCGATCAGCTTCGACGCGGCGATCGCGGCCGCTTCGGTAACGCGGACCATTTCGAGCACCAGGACGCGATCGAGTATCGAGCTTCCCTGAACCATAAACTTCCTCTGCCTTGTCTTATGGGTCGAGGCGATAGGAGTTTGCCTCCTGCTTGTCGAGCGAGGAAGGCCCCGCGGCCGATCCATTTCCACAACGGGGCGGGGTCATGATGCAGCCATGATTGGCTGCTTTCCTGCCGGCGATGAAGCGCTTCCTTCTTGTCGCCTTGATGGCGGCCTCGCCGCTGGCCGCACAGGAGGCGGACGGGGACAGGCTGATGGCGGCCTATCGGGACAAGACCCAAGTGGTTCGTCCCTGCGACCGCAGCGGCGACGCGATCGTGGTGTGCGGCACGCGCGCGGAACGGAATGCGAAGCAGCGCCTGCCCTTGCCACGCATTTCCGAAGAAAGAGCGGGGGCGCCGCGCGGCGAAGCGCCCCGTGCCTCGGCCGCAGCGCCCAGGCAAGGCAGTTGCGGCGTGGTGGGCGGGCAGGGGACGGGCTGTACCGGTGGTCTGCCGGTTTTCCAGGCGGCAGATGCCCTGGTGAAAGTCTTGACGGCGATTGCAGATCCCGGCGCTGACCTGTCGCCACCGCCACTTGATCGCATCAAGGGCGCCGGGCAGCAGTAGGCCAGTTCAGTCGAGGATGTGCATGACCATCGGCAAGTCGAGCAGGCTGTCCGACCCGGCCAGCCGCTCCAGCGTTTCGCGCACGCAGCGTTCTTCGCCGGCATGGGTCACGATCGCGACCAGAACGCCGTCTTCCTGATGGGAACCGCGCTGGATCATGCTTTCGATCGATACGCCGGCATCGCGAGTGGCAGCGGCGATTTCCGCCAATACGCCGGGGCGGTCCTGTACCTTGAAGCGCAGATAAGTGCGGCCGATGCGTTGACCAGCATCGGCGGTATTTTGGGGCGTCAGGGCAGCGACCGGCATGGCGAAGGCATCGCCATATTCGTCGCGCGCCACGTCGATCAGGTCGGCGACCACGGCCGATGCGGTCGGGCCATCGCCGGCGCCACGCCCCTGGAAGAAGAGGCGGCCGACGAAATTACCTTCCGCCACCACCGCGTTCAGCGATCCGTCGACATGGGCGAGCGGATGATCGAGCGGAACCAGCATTGGATGGACACGCTGGAACAAGCCCTCCGGCCCGTTCTGCGCCATGCCGACCAGGCGGATACGATAGCCGAGCGCCGCGGCCTCGCCGATATCGGCAGCGATGATGTGGCGGATGCCGGTGGTCACGACCGCCTCGAAATCCAGTTCGGTGCCGAACGCCAGGCTGGCAAGGATGGTCAGCTTGTGCGCAGCATCGACACCATCGATATCGAAACTGGGGTCGGCCTCGGCATAGCCCAGCTCCTGCGCTTCCTTCAAAACCTCGTCGAAGCCCCGACCTTCCTTTTCCATCGTGGTCAGGATGTAATTACAGGTGCCGTTCAATATGCCGTAGACACGGCTGATCTCGTTCGCGGCGGCGCCTTCGCGCATGCCCTTGATGACCGGGATGCCGCCTGCCACTGCGGCTTCATATTTGAGCGCGATGCCGCCCTGCTCGGCGAGGCGGGCGAGATCAAGGCCGTGATGCGCCAGCATCGCCTTGTTGGCGGTGACGAAGGGCTTGCCGACGGTCAGGCACTGGCGCGCCAACGTCAGCGCGGGGCCGTCCGCGCCGCCGATGAGTTCGACCACGACATCCACATCGTCGCGGGTGGCGAGCGTCGTCATGTCATCCACCCATTCATAGGGCGACAGGTCGACACCGCGATCCTTGCTCCGGTCGCGCGCGGAAATGGCGACGATCTGGATCGGGCAACCGGCGCGGCGGGCAATCAGGTCGCCATTGGTTTCGAGCAGCCGAATCACCCCGCCGCCCACCGTGCCGAGGCCGACAAGCGCGACGCGCAGCGGGGCATGGCGGTGCAGATTGGTCATGGCGGTGTGTCTTCCTTCCGGCTGATGAACGCCGCGCTGATAGCCGTACCGGCGTATCTGTCCAAAGGAAAAGCAGGTGGTGGGGACGCGCCAGCCCGAATCAAGCGGGCGGCCGCGTCCGCCCGCACGACCCGAGCGCGGCGATCACGACGGCATAGTCGGCGCGGGCGGCTTCCGCATCCTGCACGGACAGGGTGCGGACCGACCGGGCTGGCAGGGAGCCAGGCAGGCTGCACGCCATGCGATACCAGAGCAGGCTACCGGGTTCGGGCGGGCGAGCGGCTTCATCCATGATCTCCCCCAAGGCGACCGCCCAGTGCGGCGCCTGTCCGGGCCGGCGGAGGATCGAGAGTGACACCGGGTCGCCATTTTCGGTCCGCAGGAAGATCTGCGTCTCGCCCTCGCCAGCGATCGTGCCCGCGACATGGAAGGCATCGCCCAGCCCGATGATCCGTGGGGGTGCTCCGGGCGCGACCAGGGCGGACAGCACGGCCTTCACCCTGTCGACTTCCGCAGGCGTCGCCGGAATCTGGGCATCCGGGGCGATCAACTGGATCTCGCTGGGACGATTGCCGGGACGGGCGAACAGGATGACCTGCGCCTTCTTCAGCTTCGGGATCTTCCCCCGTGCGTCGATGGGGGCATCATAAAGATAAGTTACAATAGGACTGATTCCCGCATCGCCGCGAATCAGCCCCGCTACATCGGCCTCCACAAACAGTCTTTTATGTCCCGACGGCACGATTCCCGCCTGTACGGGCTTCAGGGCTATGATGTTGCGAATGCGCACATGGGCCACCAGCGGTGCCTTGTCCGCCAAGTCCACCATATCGGCGTAGGACAAGCCCGCCGGTCCGAATGAGGGTTTCGTCACCACTTTTTCATTCTGGGCAAATGCCGGGAAAACCGCGGGAGATGCGGCGGAAATGAGGCAGGCCAACCCAAAACGGGTCAGGCGGGTAGCGGATTTCATCGTCATCTTCGTCCTGTGTTATTGGCCCGTGGCAAGGATGTCACAGGCAAGTCATTCCGATATGAAATGGTAACCGCAAATGAACAAAACGATAAAGCGTTTGCGTGCCACGATGCGCCGCGATAGGAGTTTGCGCGGTAGCAAATGAACGGACAGGGGCCAAAGGCGATTGGGATAGCCCGGTCGGCTTGGGTCGTTTTTGGCTGATTTTGTATAAACCACTGGTAAGATGAGTTAAGGAGTGTCGTTGCCGAATGGCCTATGCTGACCACTCGCAAGGATCGAGTCGGACTGTCTCGATCGTCATCGTCGCCCTGATTCACGCTGTTCTTGGCTATGCCTTCGTCACCGGTCTTGGCATGAAATATGTCAAAAAGGCGGCAGAACAGCTGAACGTGATCGACGTGAAGGAGGAACCGCCACCACCGGACGAGGAGCCGCCGCCGCCGCCGCCAGATCAGCCGATCGAGCCGCCGCCGGTTGTCGCGCCTCCGCCGATTGTGCAGACCCCGGCGCCTGCGCCGCCGATTCAGACCGTTCGGACACCCCCTCCGGTGTTCAATCCGGTCCCGGTCGCCGCACCGCCGCCCCCCCCGGCCGCACCGCCGCCACCGCCTCAGGCTGCAACGCGCGCTTCGCCGCGTAGCTCGCCGGGCAGCTGGCTCAGCGATGCCGACTATCCGAGCCGCGCGCAGCGCGAAGAACGTTCGGGTACGGCCGGTTTCCGTCTGGAAATCGGCGCAGATGGTCGTGTGACCAACTGCACCATCACGCAGTCGACCGGCCATGCCGACCTCGACGAAGCAACCTGCCGTCTGCTGCCGAAGCGTGCGCGCTTCAAGCCGGCCAAGGGTTCTGATGGCGCGGAAATGCCCGACACCTACAACGGGCGTATCACCTGGCGTCTGCCGGAATAATCCTGATCGGGAAGGCGTGCGCGTGACGCCGCCTTGCCCTAGCTTGATCTCATTGAGAGGGAAGTCTTGAACATGTTGATGTATCTCGCAGCTGCGGCTCCCAAGCCGGAAAACCCCTATGGCCTGATGGAAGCCCTGGAACAGGGTGGTACCATCGCCTGGACCGTGTTCCTCATCCTGTGCGCCATGTCGGTCGGTACTTTCTACATTCTGTTCACCAAGCTGATCGAACAGCAGAAGGTGATCAACCAGGGCAAGAAGGTTCGTGCGACCTTCTGGCGCTCGGCTTCGCTCAAGGAAGCGTCGGCCAAGCTCGAAAAGAACTCGGCCTACAAGCAGATCGTCGACGACGGCATCAAGGCCCAGGACGAACATGGCAAGCTGAAGGATCCGGTCGAAGCGCATGACTGGCTGCACGGCTCGCTGGCGCGTTCGGAAGCCGCGATCAACTCGTCGCTGAACGGTGGCCTTGCTTTCCTCGCAACCGTCGGTTCGACCTCGCCGTTCATCGGTCTGTTCGGTACCGTTATCGGTATTTACCGCGCCCTGATCAAGATCGGTGCTGCCGGTCAGGCCTCGATCGACGCCGTCGCCGGCCCGGTCGGTGAAGCTCTGATCATGACCGCCCTGGGTCTGGCCGTGGCCGTTCCCGCAGTGCTCGCCTACAACTTCCTGCAACGCCGCAACAAGTCGATCGCCGAACAGCTGAACGGTTTCACCGTCGACCTGCTCGCCTATCTGGTTTCGGACGGCGCCGTGAAGCCTTCGGTCACTGCCGCTCCGGCGGTTGCTGCCAAGCCGGCTGCTGCTCCGACCAAGGCCTGATTGCCTTAATACTCCGGTCAGGAAACGGGGTGGCGGCTGCGACCGCCCTGTTTCCTCCCGGACGTGGGCCTCGTCCGACGAGGCACCATCGATACCAAGGTTAGGATATATCAATGGCAATGAGTGCTGGCTCTGGCGGTGACGACAAGCCTTTGTCCGACATCAACACGACGCCGCTCGTCGACGTCATGC
This sequence comes from Sphingobium sp. Leaf26, assembly GCF_001421665.1. Classification (GTDB taxonomy): domain Bacteria; phylum Pseudomonadota; class Alphaproteobacteria; order Sphingomonadales; family Sphingomonadaceae; genus Sphingobium. The sequence goes on along the minus strand of NZ_LMKV01000029.1, from coordinate 160,003 downwards.
TGGTGTTGCTCATCATCTTTCTCATCGCGGTCCCGGTCGTCGTCCAGACGGTCGACCTCCAGCTTCCCAAAGTGGCTTTCGAGCCCACTACGACGAAGCCGGAAAATGTGTCTCTTTCGGTTACGCAGGCCTCTGATGGCAAATGCGCGGTGTTCTGGGGCATGGCTCCTGTAAGCTCCAGCGAGTTGCTGGATCGCGCCGTGGCCAAGCTGGAAGCGGACATCAAGAAGGTTGGTGGCGTTGAAAACATGACGCCCGAGGATCTGCCCGAAGTGCATATCCGCGGCGACATCAACACCCCCTATCGTTGCATCGGCGGCACCATCTATACGATGCAGCGCGCTGGTTTCCCGAAGGTGGGCTTCATCTCCGAGCCGGAACCCGGCACGACGACGACCCGCCTCTGACCGGCTGATTAAGGAGATTTCGCTATGGCTATGAGCATGGGCTCCGATGATGGTGAGCCGATGATGGAAATGAACACGACGCCGTTGATCGACGTCATGCTCGTTCTCCTCATCATGTTCATCATCACCATTCCGATCCAGACCCACGCGGTAAAGATCGACCTGCCGCAGAACGCGCCGCCTACGGACAGCGTGATCGACCCGGTCAAGAACAAGGTCGCGATCGATCCGGCTGGAATCATCACCTGGAACGGTTCGGCAATCGATCTGCTGACCCTCCGTCAGTATTTGCAGCAGTCGCTGCGCCTGCCGGTCGAGCCGGAACTACAGTTCCAGCCGAACGCCGCCACGCGCTACGTCACGGTTGACGAAGTGCTGGCGGAGATCAAGCGTGCGGGCGTGACGAAGCTGGGCTTCGTCGGCAACGAGCAATATGGCAGCTTCTGATCGCTGACATCCGACAGCGCTTTTCCCGCGCAAGACTTCCCGGTTTACGGGATGGCGGGTCGGATCAAGGCCACAGAAGATTGCGGATATTCAGGGGTCGCCTTCGGGCGGCCCTTTTTTTGTGCATGCGCTGCCGGAAAAGCGGCAGGCCGCGTCGCAATCGGCTCGGCCTTAACCCTTTGCTTACTTCGTCGGCCGACAATAGCCCAACGGCAGAGCGGTAGCGATATGGGTGCGGAACGACAGACAGAATATGGCCAGAAGGGCCGGGCGGCGGAACGCCGCCATGTCCAGATCGGGGTCAAGGTACGGCGGCCGGGTGAGACCTGGTTCACCAGCCGCATCACTGACGTGTCCATCACCGGATTTCGCCTGCAAAGCTTCATGAAGCTGGCGGTCGGCGCGGACTTGTGGATCATGCTGCCGGGATTTGAGGGACGCCGCGCGCGCGTACTGTGGACCCGTGGCCCGGAAGCCGGATGCGCCTTCGAGCGGCCGCTGCATCCCGCCATTCTTGATCATATCGTGCGATTAAACCTAAGCGCTGCGGCGCGCTGAGTCGCCTGTGCGGCCGGTCAGGTGGCGGCCACGTCCTGGAACTGGAGACTGGCGAGACGGGCATAGAGGCCCTCCTGGGCCACCAGCGCCGCATGGTCGCCCTGTTCCACGATCCGGCCTTCATCCATCACCAATATGCGATCCGCCGCCCGGACCGTCGCCAGCCGATGGGCGATGACGATCGTAGTGCGACCCTGCATCAGCCGGCCCAGCGCATCCTGCACCAGCCGTTCGGATTCCGCGTCAAGGGCGGAGGTGGCTTCGTCCAGCAGCAGGATCGGCGCGTCGCGCAGCAGTGCGCGGGCGATCGAAAGGCGCTGGCGCTGGCCACCCGACAGGCGGGCGCCGCCTTCGCCCAGATGGCTGTCCAGCCCCTGCGGCAGGGCGCGCAGGAAGGATTCTGCGTTAGCCGCGCGGGCGGCGTCCCAAATCTGCGCGTCCGTGGCGTCCCATCGGCCATAGCGCAGATTATCACGGGCTGACGCAGCGAAGATCACGCTGTCCTGCGGCACCATGGCCATCATTGCGCGCAAGGCGGCGGGATCGGCATCGGGCAACGCTACGCCGTTCAGGCGCACCGTACCGGCGGATGGGTCGTAGAAGCGCAGAGCAAGCTGGATCAGCGTGGATTTGCCCGCACCTGAAGGACCGACCACGGCTACCGTCTCGCCCGGCGCCACTGCAAAGGACACGCCATGGAGGGCGGCCTGATCAGGCCGGGTGGGATAATGGAAATGCACATCCTGGAAGGCCAGATGCGCGCCCAGATCGGCTGGTGCGAGGATCGCGGGATGAGCCGGTGGCACGATATCCGGTTCGGCCGTCATCAATTCGTGCAGGCGGCTGGCCGCCCCGGCGCCACGCAACAGATCGCCCCAGCTTTCCGATAGCGATCCGAACGCGCCGGCCACCAGGCCACCTGTGAGCACGAAGGCCGCGATGCTGCCGCCCGACAGTCGGCCGGCGGCAACGTCGAGCGCGCCCTGCCACATGACCGCGGTAATCGACCCGAAGACCAGGGCGATCACCACGGCGGTCATTAATGCACGCAGGGCGACTCGTTTCCGGGCGGTGCCGAAGCCATTTTCCACCGTCGCGTCGAACCGCGCGGCCTCCCGTTGTTCCTGTCCGAACGCCTGGACGATCTTCATCGCACCCAGCACTTCACTGGTGATGCTGCCGATATCGGCCAGCCGATCCTGGCTGGCACGGGACAGGCCGCGCACCCTCCGGCCAAGGCCGATCAGCACCAGCAGGATGACCGGGATGCCGAGCAGAAGCATGGCGGCCAGTTTGGGCGCCAATGCGAAGAGATAAGCGAGCCCGCCAAGGCCGGTGACGAGATTGCGCAGTGCGACAGAGGCGGTGGAGCCGACCACCTGCTCGACGATGGCAGTGTCGGCGGTCATGCGCGATGCGATTTCGGACGGCCGGTTTTCCTCGAAGAAACGGGGGGCCTGGCGCAGCAGATTGGCTTGGGTGGCGCTGCGAATGTCGGCGACCACGCGCTCGCCCAGCCAGGACACGAAATAGAAGCGCAGTGCCGTCGCCAATGCCAGAACGACCACGATCATCAGCAGATATTCGAACCAGCGGCTGATATCGCCGCCGCCCATGAACCCCCGGTCGATGACGAGACGAAAGCCGCTGGGGATACCCAATGTCGCTGCCGATGAGACGATCAGCGCCAGCAGCGCGCCGGCAATCCGGCCGGGATAGCGGCGGGCGAAGTGCCACAGCATCGACAGGCTGCCAAGGGCGGGGCGCGCGTTGGCGCGGGCTGCGGGTTGCGGGGCATCCTCCATGGATGCCGCGCTTAAAGCTATTTCCATTCAGATGGAACATCCGACCGCCCGGAAATCGCGTAAAACATTGAGCCATCAGCCCCGGATCGCCTCAATGTACCGGTCAGCTATCCCGCGCAATCTCTCCTGCCAGTTGCATGACACGGCGGGCATCGGCCTGACCGGTCAGGGCATAGGCCATGCTACCCGCTTCCCAATAGGCCATGGTGTCGCCCTGTCTCCGCGCCATCATCGGCGTCGCTTCAGCCGGGGTTTCGGCCCGGTCGGCGAAGAAGGACAATTGCTCCCCCTGCGGAGTCACCATCGACATGGCGATGGACGGGCTGTCGGCGGTGGGGAAAAGCTGGACGTCGGTGACACGCCACCCGGCGGGGAAGGCGGGCAGGACGATGCCGGTCGACTGCTCGATCTCCTGTGGGTTGAGCGTGGCGCTTTCGACCTGCGACTCCATGCCCTGCCGCAGCAGGCCGGCACGGCGCGAGGCGGCCGCTTCATCCAGGAAGCTGCTGGCCTGAGCGCTCTGGGGAAATTCGCCCAGTTCGCCGCGCGCGATCCAGCCAGTGGCGATCAGGGCGGCGATGGCGGCGGCGCGGCCCATGTGGCGCCAGGTACGGCCAGTGTCATCGTCGTTGGCCACCGGCAGGCTGGTATCGCGACGGCGGCCGAGCAGCGTACCCTTGGTCCCGTCCTGCATCAGGCGGAAGTCGATGTGCGGCCAGCGCTTGCGCCAGCGCCGCGCGACCAGCCGCTCACCGGGCCGGGCGGCATCGTCCAGCAGCACGACGCCGTTGGGCGACAGGCGGGCGAACAGGCTGTCGGCCGCACCGCGCACCAGCGGATGCACGCTCCAGGGCGGGCCGTCGATGATGATGAGGTCGATACGCTCGGGCAACTGGTCCAGCGCATACCAGCGGCCGGGCCAGTCGGCGCTCTCTTGGGTCAGCGGCGCATGGCGGATATCGACGTCCAGTGCATGGTCGGCCAGCCATCGGCGCGTTGCATCGACGAAGCCGTCATGCTGGTCGAAACTGTGCAGCCGGCCGCCGCCATGGATTTGCAGCGCGCGGGCGGCGATCAGGGAGGAGGCGCCGGCCCCCAGTTCCACCACATGGGCGGGGCGCAGCCGCGCGATTTCCCGCACGATGTGACGCAGGAAGCCGACATCCGCCTTCCAACTGCCAAGGTGGGGAAGGGCATCATGGGCCAGATCCAGTTCATCGAGCAGAGCGCGCTTGTCCGCTGGCCGCCCGCCCGAGAGGCTGGCGAGCAACCAGGGCCAGCCGATCGCGCCGAATGCAATCCGCCAGGCCATGTCGGACAGGCGGCGCGGCAGGGCGCTGCTGACCGGCCGAGGCTCGCCCAGAGGTAGAAAGCCGGTAAGATCGCGGGATGTCACGGGAAAGCACTTTCTTCTGTAGAGGCAAGGCTATGGCGCCCCTTGTGTTTCACGCATATGACGCAGCTTCGCATGGTCAATGACGGACGCAGGGAATGCCGATGACCCGTATAATTTCCGCGACCGTCGAACGTTGGCCGGTCGCGGGCGCCTTCGTCATCAGTCGCGGCGCCAAGACTCATGTCGATGTGATCGTCTGCACCGTAGGGGATGGCGCGCATGAAGGGCGGGGCGAGGGCACGGCCATCTATTATGAAGGCGAGAGCGCGCAAGCCTGTGTCGCGGCGCTCCATGCCTATGCCGGGCCACTGGAGCGCAATGCGCTGCTGACCCATATGCCGCGCGGCGCGGCACGCAATGCGCTGGACTGCGCATTGTGGGATCTGGAGGCGAAGCGGGCCGGGGTGCCGGTGTGGCAATTGGCCGGGCTGGCTGCGCCCGCGCCGTTGCCGACCGCCTTCACCATCAGTCTGGGCGATCCGACGAAGATGGAGGCGGATGCACGGGCGGCGGCCGCACGCGGCTTTGCTCTGCTCAAATGCAAGCTGACCGGCGAGGGCGACCGGGCGCGGATCGCGGCCGTCAGGGCCGGTGCGCCGGATGTGCGGTTGATCGTGGACGCCAATGAAAGCTGGCACGCCATGGACATTGCAGCCGAAGCGGCGGCGCTGGCGGCGCTGGGCGTGGAAATGGTCGAGCAGCCGGTGATCCATGGGCAGGAGGAACGGCTGGCGGGTATCAATGCCATGCTTCCGCTGTGCGCCGACGAAAGCTGTCACACCCGCGCCGATCTTGACCGGCTGGGGGATTTCGATGCGGTCAATATCAAGCTGGACAAGGCCGGCGGCCTGACCGAGGCGCTGGCGCTGGCGACCGAGGCGCGCGCGCGCGGGTTTCGGATCATGGTCGGCTGCATGCTGAGCACGTCGCTGGGGATCGCGCCGGCCGCGCTGGTGGCGCAGGGGGCGGACTGGATCGACCTGGATGGCGCGCTTCTGCTGGCGGAGGATCGGCCGGGTGGCCTGCCATTGCGCGACGGGTTGTTGCAGCCCGGAACGTTCTGGGGGCAGGGCTGACGCCTGATCAATGGCACCCGATCAGTAGCTTCCGCTTAGTAACCCAGGGTCAGGCCGACCGCATAATATTTGGGGCCGACATTGGCCTTGGCCCGCAGTTTGGGGATGATCGGCATGGCCAGCGTCGCATAGGGACGGGTATTGTCGCCGCTGAAGCGCACACCCGCGCCGATCGTGGCCGACAGCGGAATGGTGTAGGCCGCCTCGACCCGGCCATAGAGTTTCGTGTCGCCATCGCGGACATAGACGCCCGCGCCCGGTGTCAGGCTGAACCCGGCCATATTGAACGCATAGCCTGCCCCCAGTTCCGTACCCCAATGGCCGTCAGCGCGGCCATAATTGGCTTCAGCGCCCAGTCCTTTGGCGGATGCGGTGGCGGGCAGGGCGACGGCGAGCGCGGCGACGGTGAGGATGAGGTGCTTCATGGCCTATGCGGCTAGGGTGTCGGACATCGACCGACAAGGCAGGGTGGGATGAGGCGAGTCGGTCCTGCGGCGGAGCGGTGGAAGTTGCCGCCTTTCGCCGGGCCGGAGGATGGAGGGATATATGGCGATGCCCGTCCATCATCAGGTCTGGCGCGACAGGTACGGGGCAAAGGCAAAGGTCGGACACGCAAAATGCCGTTCGGGCCATGCGGAACAGAAGCGCCCGGCAACGCATGGCGAGCTATGCCTCGCCAGCCGCCCAGTAAGGCCCTTCGACAAGCTCAGGGCGAACGGGATCGCCTCACTTCCAACCCCTAGGCGTCATTCCAGCGGGCGCCGTAGCCCGCTGGATACCGACGGGAGGGGCAGACCTTATTTCGCGCCCGGCTTTCGTGCTGCATGCGCCTGGGCGATGGTCGCGCCGGGCGTGCTGGCCAGCCGGGAGATGGTCTTGAGCGCATAGTCGAGCTGGAAATCCTCCACGCCCTTCTTCTTCAGTTCCTCGGCCGACATGGCAAAGCGCGGATCGTCCTTTATGTCTTCTTCCAGCGCCTTGTCGTCGGCCTTGATCTCGTTGATCAGGTGACGGCGCAGGTCGCTTTCGCGGAATTTCGGCCTGTTCTTATAGTCGGGATCGGACAGTTGCGGCACGCGGATATCCGGTTGGATGCCGCCTTCCTGCACGCTGCGGCCAGATGGGGTATAATAGCGTGCCGTGGTCAGCTTGAGCGCCGTGGTGCTGGACAGCGGCAGCATGGTCTGAACGCTGCCCTTGCCGAAGCTGCGTTCGCCCATCACCAGCGCGCGATGCTGATCCTGCAAGGCGCCGGCCACGATTTCGGAGGCCGAAGCGGAGCCCGCATCGACCAGCACGATCACCGGCAGGCCCTTCGCATCGTCGCCGGGCTTGGCATAGTAACGCTCGACATCACCCTTGGCCCGGCCGCGCTGCGACACGATTTCGCCGCGTTCCAGGAAGGCGTCGCTCACCGTTACCGCTTCGTCCAGCAGGCCGCCGGGATTGGAACGCAGGTCGAGGATATAGCCGGTGGGCTTGTGGCCCAGCGACTTGTCGATGCTGCGGATCGCCGACCGCACGTCCGCCCCGGTATTGGCCGAGAAGCTGACGATGTTGATGACGCCGATATTGTTCTTCACTTCCCATTTGACGGGCTTCAACTGAATGATCTCGCGCGTCAGGGTCAACTCGATCGGCTTGTCGCGGCCGGCACGGACCAGCGTCAGCTTCAGGCTGGTGCCCGGCGCACCGCGCATCTTGTCCACGGCCTCGTCCAGCGTGCCGCCATAGATGAGCTGGCCGTCGATATGGGTGATATAGTCGCCCGCCTTGATGCCCGCGCGCCAGGCAGGGGTGTCCTGGGTCGGGGCGATGACCTTGACCGCGCCATCCTCCTGCGTGACCGACAGGCCAAGGCCGCCATAGCTGCCCTCGGTCTGGGTGCGCAGATTCTGGAAATCGCGCGCATCAAGGAAGCTGCTGTGCGGATCGAGGCTGGCGAGCATGCCGTCGATCGCGCCCTTGATCAGCTTCTCATCATCGACCTTTTCGACATAGTCGCTGCGCACCTTCTGGAACACGTCCATGAATTCGTCGAGCGCCTTGTAGCTCGATGCCTCCCCATCGGCGAGCGCCGCGGTGGTAGCCGGAATGAGCGCAAGCGCCCCGAGCGCAACCGCGCCCTGGAGGAAGGTGGATTTCATGGCTGTCCTAGGAGTGTGCATCAATAGCCCGATATACGCCGATTCGCATGCCAAAGCAAAAGCGCGCTTCGATGGAGTGTCGCCCCGTCTCGATCAGCGTCAGGTTAACGGGATTCCAGCAGGGGTGCGACCAGTGGTCTGAACGCTTCGGGCGTGGCGGCGAGGTGCGCGAGGGTCTTCGCCCGTTCCGCTTCGCCCATCCTGGCGATCTTGGACCGGCCCTTCTCGAAGATCGAATGGTTGGTCGCCTGCGCGCCATGGATGAAGCGCTGGGTGATTTGCAGCAGCATATGCGTGGGTGCGACCATCGCCACCAGTTCCGGATCGACCCCGGCGGGCTGGTAGGTATAGACGACCTCGCGGAAGGCGTAGGACATGGATTCGGCGAGATTGGTGCCGAAACTGTCGCCGAAGATCAGCAGTTTGCCGCCGATCGGTGCCGTAGGGTTCCGATAGATGCGGACACAGCCATGATTGTGGATGCCATTGTCGAAGACCAGCCGGTCCGACATTTTTTCGTTGAAGCACAGTTCAAAGTTCGAGCTGGGGGGATGGAGTTTACCGCCGAGATCGCCGATCTTCTGCTTGACGGCAAAAGCGGACGGCATGCCATCAACGGGCAATTCCCAGCGCTGGAGTACGGTCTGCGCGGCGATCATGGCACCAAAATCGGTCCAGTGCGTATCCGTTTCCGCAAAGCTGAGCGTTCGGGCGTTCCACAACTCCCAGCGCGGCATGATGACCGGTTCATCCCTGAACCTCTTCAGGAAATCGTCGAACATCGTGCCGGATGCGCGGGGAAAGGGATAATAATCCCGCAATATCTCTTCTTTGGCGGGGGCGACCAGCAGGCTGATGCGGTTCAGGCCGAAATCGGACTTCCATGCGGGAAAGCGCGAAAAGAGATCGGTCCAGCTTAGCACGCTGACGTCGTCGAGCACCCCCGGTCGGGTGAACTGGGCGACACTGTCGTTGGTGTCGTTGCTGAGAAACAACTGTCCCATGCGGCCGAGCAGGGTCTGCGCGCCTGTGGCCGGAATGTCGGGGCTGGGGCCGCCGCGCTTGACCATGCCGGTCAGGGAAAGCCGTTGCCGTTCCTGGTCTACGACCTCCCACCGGCAGATGACATCGCGCCCCTGATCCTGCCGCACGGTCATGCAGACATGGAAGACGCCCTTGCGCGCCGGAACGTCCACAACGAAGCCCGGTGCGGCGATGCAACTGGCCAGCACTTCGTTGCCGTGTTTGATGGTGACGGGCACGCCATTGCCGGCATTGGCAACATGGCCGGAAAAGACCAGCCGGTCATCACCGATCGCCAGCGGTTGCGCGATCCATACCCGGCCGAGCTGGTCCGGCCCCTGCAATCCGTTCAGGCTGATCGCCCAATCCGCATCGGCGGCGGCGTCCATCTGCTTTGCCTCATCTATCATCGTCTTGAAATAGTTCCAAACTTGCTATGTTGTCAGGATTGACACGCTATGGGCAATCGCATCAGCGCTCAACGGTAAACATCGTTCCGGTCATCAGCCCAGCCCCACAAGCGGGACGATATCGACCGGCCGGCCGTTGCGGCGCAGTTCGACGGTGATGTCGGGGCGTTCGGCGCCGGTGATGCCGACCGGTTCGCCCTGTCGCACGGTGTCGCCGACCTGCGCCGTCACGCGGTGGAGGCCGGTGATGAGCGTGGTCCAGCCCTGTCCATGGTCGATGATCAATATCTGCCCATAGTCGCGATAGGGGCCGGCAAAGGCGATGCGACCGGCGGTGGGGGCGATCGCCTGCGCGCCGGGCTGCGTCACCAGCGTCAGGCCGCGCGAACGGACACCGCCATCATTGACCTCGCCCATGCCGGTGACGAGCTGGCCGATCACCGGCAGCCGATAAGGGGGCGGGCCGCCGGCGGAGGCATCGCGCTCCGGGCCGGGCGCGCCGGCCTGATCGGGGCGGGCGGGGCGCAGCAGCGGGCCGGACAAGGCCGCCAGTCGATCGCGCAGGTCGCCCGCTTCCTCCAGCCGGTCCATCAGGTCGACAATGTCGCGCGCCCGCTCGCCCAGCGCCAGCGCCCGTTCGCTCTCCATCCCCGCATTGGACCGATAGTCGCGGGCGGCCACACGCTTTTGGGCTTCGAGCGCAGCAAGGGCGGTCTGCCGTTCCTTGCGGTCGGCCTGCGCCTTTGTCAGGGCGTCGGCGGCCTGCTGGGCGGTGGCGCGCAGGGCGCGGCTCTTGTCCAGTTCCTGCCGCAGGCCGGCGGTGCGCTGTTCGATGACGGGCAGCACCTGCCCCAATACCGCGCGCATATGGACGGCGTCGGCCACCGATCCGGGTTGCACCAGCGCGAGCGTCAGCGGGCGGCGGGCCATCATCTGGAGCGCGGCAGTCAGGCGGACGACGGGTTCCTGCTTCGCGGCGAGGCGGGCGGCCTGGGCGCGTTGCAACCGGTTGATGATGGCGATGCGGGCCTGTGCCGCCTGGATATCGGCTTCCGCCTGCTGGATGCGGGCGGCGATGGCGGCGGCGCGGCGGCGGGCCTGTTCGGCTTCGTCACGGGCGGCGCTGGCCTGTTGTTCGAGGCGGGCGGAGCGATCGCGCGCCTCATCCGACTGGCGTCGGGCATTTTTCAGGGACTGCTGCTCCTGCGCCAGCGTCGTGCCGGCGGTGCCGGACAGGATGATGGCGCTATCGTCCGCCGCGGGCAGGCGCGTGGCGGCGAGGGCCAGAAAGCCCGCCAGTCCGCCCGCGATGATGATATTGCGCTTCACCCGATGCCCTGTCCCTGCATGGCCTTTGCCTAGGCGCAAAGCGGGCGTCTTTCTAGCCTTCGCGGTGATAGGGGTGGTTCGCCAGGATGGAGCAGGCGCGCCAGAGTTGTTCGGCCAGCATCGCGCGGGCCATCATGTGCGGCCAGGTCATCGCGCCAAAGGCGATGAGCAGGTCGGCATTGGCGCGCTCGGCATCATCGAAACCGTCGGCCGCGCCGATCAGGAAGCGGCATTCGCGGGTGCCCGCATCGCGCCAGCCCTCGATCCGGCGGGCAAAGTCCATCGATCCGAGTTGCTTGCCCTTTTCGTCCAGCATGACGGTGACGGCGCCGGGACCGACGGGGGGCAGCTTGCCACCCCGGTCGGGCATTTCGGTGATCTTGTGCGGCATGGTCAGTCGCTTGACATAGCGATCGACCAGTTCGGCCTCGGGCGAGCGCCCGATCTTGCCGCGCGCGATGATGTGGAGGAGCACACTCTACTCCGTTCATGCTGAGTAGGAGCGAAGCCCCGTATCGAAGTATCCGCGCGATCCTTCGATACGCCCCCCGGATCACGTCCGGGGTCAGCGGCTACTCAGGACGAACGGAGATTGCCTGAAAGTTCAGGCGTTGCCCGCGACCGGTGCGTCGACGAAGCCCCACATCCGTTCCAGATTGTAGAAGCTGCGTACTTCCGGCTTGAACAGATGGACGATCACGTCGCCGGCGTCGATCAGCACCCAGTCGGCGACCGGAAGGCCCTCGACCCGCGCGGAGCGACCCGTTTCCTTCTTGATCCGTTCGGCGAGATGCTGGGCGATCGCTGCGACCTGACGCGACGAACGGCCGCTCGCGATCACCATATAATCGGCGATGCTGCTCTTGCCTTCCAGCGGGATGGAGATGGTTTCCTGTGCCTGGTCGTCGTCCAGCGATTGCATGACAAGGGCGTGCAGGGCGGCCACGGATTCGGCACCAGGGGCCGTGTCGTTGGCAGGGGCGAGGTTAGACAATTAAACTCCAATCTAGATGACGTACCGGCGCGTGAGCGGATCGCGCACACACGTTGCTTCATATTCGCGATGCCAGAGGGGGTTCGCCTGCCGCAGCAGGGTCGCCGATCTTGGATCAGGGCGGAAGCGCAATAGCACGAGCGCCGGTGGTCTCCAATTCGTCCAGTCTGCACTCTGGCGCGCGGACCGGACGAAGCGCCGCAGCCAGCTCATGGCCACAGAGCCACGGGCACCCCTATCATAGCGCGGACGGGCGATCACGGCAATGGGCATTTGCCGGGCGATGCCGCGCCAGTCGCGCCATCGGCCAAATTGCGCCAGATTGTCGGCCCCCATCAGCCAGATGAAGCGGTTGCGCGGGTAGCGCCGGGTCAGTGCGCGGAGCGTGTCGATGGTGTAGCGGGTGCGCAGGTGACGCTCGATCGCGGTCGCGCGAATCGGAGCGCGGCGGGCGATCTTGCGGGCATGGGCGAGGCGCGCGGGGAGCGGGGCCATGCCCTTTGCGGGTTTTAGGGGATTGCCGGGGGAGACGAGCCACCAGATTTCATCAAGGTCTAGGGCGGCCCTGGCGAACAGGGATATGGCGCGATGGCCATCATGGGCCGGATTGAAGGAGCCGCCGAGCAGGCCGATCTTTTTCATGGGCCTGCCATGCCAGCGCCGGGCCAAGGCTGCAACGGTGGACGATGACAGGCGATCCCGTCAATGATCGGCGGCGCGTTTCCATTGGCGCTGATAGGGAATCCGGTCGAGCTTTGCCATCAGGTCCGCAAAGGGACCATCCGCCCGCGTGGCGGGCCGGTGTGATGGCATAATCCTCTCTGTCTTGTGTTCAGGCCGCCGCAGCGGGCGGCGGAATAGTATGGACTTCCACATGACACTCTCCGACCCGCGACATGTTGATCCGTGCCGCTTCTGGTGAAGATACGCGGGGGGGCGGAGGCTTGTTCCTGCTTTATTTCATTCCGCCGCCGGCAGAGCGCGCGCCTCGTCGGTCTGGGCGTCGCGCGCCAGAACGTCGAGCGGCTCCATCGCCTCGATCTCCTTGCCGCCGGTTTCGATGTCGAGGTCGCGGAATTTGCGGCCGGTGGACAGGACACGGCTTTCGAAGCTGCCGATGAAGCTGTTATAGTTGGAAACGGCGCTGTTGAGGCCGGAGCCGAGACGCTTCAAATGGGTCGCGGCGACGGACAGTCGCTCATAGAGTTCCTTGCCAAGCTGGCCGACCTGCTGTGCCTGTTCCTGCATCTTGGCCTGCCGCCAATGACCCGCCAGCGTGCGGGCGAGGGGAAGGAAGGTGGCGGGGCCGCAGATGATGACGCGATTCTTGGCCGCGCGCTCCCACAGGTCCATGTCCGCTTCCAGCGCGGCGGTGACGAAATTGTCGCCGGGGACATACATGATGACGAAGTCGGGCGCCTTGTCGAACTGCTCCCAATAGGCCTTGCGCCCCAGCGCGTCGGCATGGGTGCGCATGGCGCGGGCATGGTCGAGCATATGGGCGTCGCGTAAGCCGGGATCGACCTGATCGACGGCGTTCAGATAGGCGACGAGCGAGCATTTGACATCGACCACCATCTGCTGGTCGCCGGGCAGGTTGATGATGAAGTCCGGCCGCATCCTGCCATCTTCTACCGCGACCGAAACCTCTTCCTTGAAGTCCACGAAGGGGGAGAGGCCGGCGGTTTCGATGAGGTTCTTGAACTGCTGCTCGCCCCAGCGGCCGCGGGTCTTGGGCGCGGCGCGCAGGGCGTTGACCAGCTTCGCCGTCTCCTCACGCACCTGGCCCTGGCCCAGATGGACCTGCTGCACCGCCTCGCGCAGTTCGGCATAGCTGCCGACCCGATCCTTCTCGACGCGGGCCAGCCCTTCCTCATAGCGTTTGAGGGTGGTTTCGACCGGGTTGAGCAGGGTCTTGAGCTGCGCCTCGCTCTTCTCGTTCGCCTGGGCGAAGCGCTGGTCGGCGCGGGTCAGGAACTGGGTCTGGGCCTGATCCAGCAGCTTGCCGCCAATCTCGCTGAACTGGGCGGAGAGTTGCTCCTTGGCGTCCCTGAGCGCGGCGATCTGCTGCTCGAACGCCTGGGTGCGGGCTTGCGTGTCCGATTTGAGCGCGGCCAGTTCGCGTAGCGCGGCTTCGCGGTCGGCCTGGATCGATTCGATACGCTGGGCGGCGGCGGCTTGCAGCGCTTCATGCTTTTGCGTGGCGGCGATCTGGACCGAGTCCAGCCGCTGGTCGGCGGCCTGCTGCGCGGCTTCGAGCCGGGCGATCCGGGTCGCGGCCTGATGAACGCGCTCCTGCTCCACCGCCAGTTCGGCGATGGCGCCGTTGCGCTGGCTGGCGGCAAGGTCCAGCTTGCCGGCAAGGTCGGCCTTTTCGGCGGCCAGCGGCGCCAGCGCCCTGCCCCGGAGCAGCCAGCCGACGGCGAGGCCGATCAGCAGGGCGATGACGATCAGAAGGGCGGCCAGGCTGTCCATTGCATATCCTTGTCTGGAACGAAACGGGAATCTAGCGGGCGGGGCCGGCGGCCGCAAGTGAGACAGCGAGTTAGACAGTCGAATCATACAGCGAAAATTCGATAGTTAGCTAACTACCTATAGGATCAGGCCGCCTGTTTCGCCGGCGCCGCGAAGCGCTGGCGATAGTCGCCCGGCGACAGGCCGACGAGGCGATGGAACAGTTTGCGGAAGGCGGCGGCATCCTCATAGCCGACGCTCCAGGCGATCTGGTCGATGCTGCGCTTGGTAAATTCCAGATGCTCGCGGGCCTTGGCCACCCGCAGATGCTGGACATATTCGATCGGGGTCATGGCGGTCGCGGCCTTGAAGCGGCGCTGGAAGGTGCGTTCCTCCAACGCCGCCTGCGCCGTCATCTCGCCGACGCTGACGGGTTTGGCTTCACGGGCGGCGAGCCAGTGCTGGACCTTCAATATCACTTCGTCGCCATGGCTCATGCGCGGCATGAAGCGGGCGAAATGCTTCTGTTCGCGCCCGGCGGTGTCGATCAGCAGGAATTTGGCGGTGTCGAGCATCACCGTGGGGCCGAGCAGCCGGTCGACCAGCCGCAGGCCAAGGTCGGTCCATGCCATCAGGCCGCCGGCGGTGATGATGTCGCCATCGTCGATGACGATGCGGTCGCAATCCAGCTTCACTTGCGGAAAGCGGGTGCGGAATTGATCGGCGAACCACCAGTGGGTCGTGGCGGGCCGGCCGTCGAGCAGGCCGGTGGCGGCGAGCAGGAAGGCGCCGCCGCAATTGGAGGCGAGCGTCGCGCCCTGGGCATGGCGATCGAGCAGCCAGCGAGCATAGGGTGCGGCCTCCTGCGCATCCGGCACGCCGCTCAGGCGGCCGGGGATGAGCCAGATGTCGGGTGTGCCGGGCAACCCGTCATGCGTGTCGTGGCAGCGGACGAAGCCGCCATCCGCCTGCCTCTGCCAATGGCTGGCGCGCACAAGCGGGCCGCCATGCTGGTGCGAATATTGCCCGGCGATGGCGAGCAGGTCGGTCATCCCATGGACCATCGCCTGCTGGCAGTCGGGATAGAGCAGGATGCCGATTTCGGCCCTTGGCGCCCGTATTGCTGGAGGCGGCGTAACGATCATGATCGCACCTTTGTCGGAATCGGCCCGCTTAATGTCGGAACCGCCAATCCCGATCTTCCGCGATTCCCCCTAATTCTGCAAGCACAGGGCGTGAGGGACGCCTTTCCGAGAGATGGACGAAGGGATTTCATCATGAGCAATTATGTCACCACCCAGGACGGCACCCGCATCTTCTACAAGGATTGGGGGCCGCGCGATGGCCAGCCGATCGTCTTCTCCCATGGCTGGCCGTTGTCGGCCGATGCCTGGGACGCGCAGATGGTGTTTTTCGCCGATCGCGGCTTTCGTACCATTGCCCATGACCGCCGCAGCCATGGCCGGTCGGATCAGGTGTGGGCCAACAACAGCATGGACCAATATGCCGACGATCTGGCGGAGCTGATCGCGGCGCTGGACCTGACGGATGTGGTGCTGGTCGGCCATTCGACCGGCGGCGGCGAAGTCACCCGCTATGTCGGCCGCCATGGCACGGCGCGGGTCGCGAAGCTGGCGCTGATCGGTGCGGTGCCGCCGTTGATGCTGAAGACGGAGACCAATCCGGGCGGGTTGGGCATCGAGATATTCGACGGTATCCGCAAGGGGACGTTCGACAATCGCAGCCAGTTCTTCAAGGATCTGACCATCCCTTTCTACGGCTATAATCGCGACGGAGCGGCGATTTCGGACGGGGTTCGTGACGATTTCGTGCGGCAGGGGATGATGGGCGGCCTGAAGGGCCAGCTCGACTCGATCCGCGCCTTTTCCGAGAGTGATTTCCATGCGGACCTCGCGAAGGTCGATGTGCCCACGCTCGTCCTGCATGGCGATGACGACCAGATCGTGCCGATCGGTGCGGCCGCGCTGTCCACCATCAAGATCGTTACGGAGGCGGTGCTGATCGTGTATGAAGGGGCCGACCATGGGTTGACGGTCACGCATCAGGATCGGTTCAACGCCGACCTTCTCGATTTCATCAACGGCTGACAATTCCGACCCCGTTCGGACTTCGACAGATTCGGACCGGACGGGATCGTTTTCAAGGAGACTTCCCATGACCAACGAAACCATCCTCATCACCGGCGCGTCG
This sequence comes from Sphingobium sp. Leaf26, assembly GCF_001421665.1. Taxonomy (GTDB): domain Bacteria; phylum Pseudomonadota; class Alphaproteobacteria; order Sphingomonadales; family Sphingomonadaceae; genus Sphingobium. The sequence continues at coordinate 143,746 of NZ_LMKV01000029.1, read as the reverse complement.
GACGGCATCGGCGCGGTCTATGCCGATCGCTTTGCCAGGCGTGGCGCCAATCTGATCCTCGTCGCCCGGCGCGCGGCGAAGCTGGAAGCGCTGGCCGCGCAATTGCGCGGAACCGGCGTTGTCGTCGAGGTGATCGCGGCCGATCTGTCCAGGGCGGACGACCTCGCCCGGATCGAGGCGCGACTGCGCGACGACGATGCCATTACCGGGCTGATCAACAATGCCGGGATCGCCGGGGAGCAGGCCTTTACCGAGACGGACCCGGCCTATCTCACCGGCCTGATCACCCTCAACATAATGGCGGTGACGCGGCTGTCGCGTGCGGTGGCGCCACGCTTTGCAGAGAAAGGCGCAGGGACGCTCATCAACATCACGTCGGTCACGGCGCTGATGCCCGATGGTTTCACGGCGGTCTATCCGGCGAGCAAGGCCTATGTGCTGGCCTTTACCGAGGCGTTGCAGGTCGAACTGGGCGGCAAGGGGGTGAAGGTGCAGGCGGTGTTGCCGGGCATTACCCGCACCGCCATCTGGACCGCCGAGCAGATCGCCACCATGCCCGACGCGATGGTGATGGATGTCGGGGTGATGGTCGATGCGGCGCTGGCAGGACTGGACATGGGTGAGGCGATCACCATTCCGGCGCTGCCGGAGCGGGGCGATTTCGACGCTTACATGGCCGCGCGGGCGGCTTTGCGGCCCAACCTGTCGCTGAAGGCGGCGGCGGCGCGCTATCGGGTTTGAACCAACTCTTCCAACAGCACCGTTCATGCTGAGCCTGTCGAAGCCCTTTTACAGAAGAAAAGGGAGGCCCCCCGCGACTGACTGCTTGCAGCAGTCGCTCAGGACAGGCTTCGACAAGCGCGGGGCGAACGGAGGTCAGGTTGCAATCGAAGGAGACATATCATGATCCTCGGTCTTTCCATTCCCGCTTTCATTGCGCTGCATGTCGCGATCAGTCTGGTCGGGATCGTCGCGGGACTTGTTGCCCTGCCGGCGCAGGCGAAAGGGCATTTCCTGCCCCGGACGCAGGCGATTTTCCTCATTGCCACCTTGCTCACCAGCCTGACCGGCTTCCTCTTTCCGTTTCGGGGCTTCACGCCGGCGATCGGCGTCGGGATCGTCTCGACGCTGGTGCTGATCGTCGCCTTTGTGGCCTTCTATGGACTGAAGCTGCGAGGGCGGGCGCGGGGCGTCTATGCGGTGAGCGCCACCGCGGCCCTGTGGATGAACCTGTTCGTGCTGGTGGTGCAGGGTTTCCTGAAAGTGCCGGCGCTCACCATATTGGCGCCGACCGGCAGCGAGCCGCCTTTTCTCGCGGCGCAGGGGCTGCTGCTGATCGTCATGCTGCTATTGGGCGCGGCGATCCTGCGTCAGCCCAGCGTCGCGCGGAAGGCGGCCAGCCGCGTGATCGCCTGATCCAGCGTCGCGTCCGTCTTGGCAAAGCAAAGGCGGACGAGATGGGTGGACGGATCGGCGGGATAGAAGGCGGAGAGGGGGATGGCCGCGACCCCCGCTTCGTCGATGATGCGTTCGCAGAAGCTGACGTCGTCCAGCGCGATGCCGGACGCCGGCAGGTCGATCGACAGGAACCAGGTCGCGGCGCCGGGCAGCACGGCATAGCCGGCCTGCGTGAGGCCCGCCGCCAGGCGGTCGCGCGAGGCCTGATAGGTGGCGCGCTGGTCCGCCAGCCAGTCTTCAGGCCAGCCTAGCCCCTCCGCCACCGCCCATTGCAGGTTCGGCGGGGTGGTGAAGGTCAGATATTGATGGGCGCGGGCGAGCAGGGTGGCGAGCGCGGGCGCGGCGCACATCCAGCCGACCTTCCAGCCGGTGACGGAGAAGATCTTGCCGGCCGACCCGATCTTGACGGTGCGGTCGCGCATGCCGGGCAGGCCGATCAGCGGGCGATGGGGCCGGCCGTCATAGACGGTTTCTTCCCATACCTCGTCGCAGATGGCGATCAGGTCATGGGCAATGCACAGGTCGGCGAGCAGCGCCAGTTCCTCGTCGCGCATGACCATGCCGGTCGGATTGACCGGGTTGTTCATCAGCAGGATGCGGGTGCGGGGCGTGATGGCCGCCGCCAGCGCATCGCGGGTGATGCGCCAGTCGGGCGGAGTCAGCGTGACGATGTTCGGGATACCGCCGGCGCGTTCTACGAGCGGCAGATAGGCGTCGTAGAGCGGGGCCAGCATCAGCACTTCGTCGCCCGGCCGGACGAGCGCGAGCAGGCTGGCGCACAACGCCTCCGTCGCGCCGGAGGTGACGATGACCTCCTGCGGGCTGAGGTCGAGTTGCTGATGGCGGGCATAATGCGTGGCGAGCGCGGTGCGCAGTTCGAGGAGGCCGGGCATCGGCGGATATTGGCTGGACCGGGTGAGCAGCGCGTCGGCGGCGGCTTGCAGCACGTCGCGCGGGCCGGGGCCTTCGGGGAAGCCCTGCCCCAGATTGATCGCGCCCGCCTCCCGCGCACGGGCGGACATATGTTCGAAGATGGTGGTCGGCATGTCTCGATAGACGGGATGGCCGAGGGGAGAGGCGTCGCTCATGGGGGGTGGTATAGTGGCTTGCGGCGCGAGGTCCATTGACCGCTGTACGGCATTTGGCAGCAACATGGCGTCAATCCAGGTCTTCATCCCATACGAGGCCGAGCGCGAAATGGAGTGACCGCAGCAGTTTCCAGTCCTGCATCGCCATGCCCAGCAACAGCTTTTCGAGTGATCGCCGGTCGAGTTGCGCTATCCGTGCGACGACATCCCGTTCGTTATCGGCTGGCATCTTCCCGGCTGCGGCAGCTTCGTTGGCGAGAAGTGCGGTTGCCACCATATGTTTGCAGTGACCGGCATCGTCATAGGCGGGGCAAGTGCAACGGCCCGCAACGTCCGGGCCGCGCCGTTCGAGCGAGACGGTGTAGTCATCCGCGCCAAAGGCGGCGGCAAGGACATGATCGGCGCTGGCGCTCAGCAGGATGACCTGACCCTGATCGGCATAAGTGCGCCCGCGCGCGAACGACTTCTCGCCTACAGCCTTGCGCAGGCGGTCTTCATCATAAGGCATAAGGTTGACGTGGTGGGGGTTATTCCCACTCGATCGTGCCGGGCGGCTTCGACGTGTAATCATAGACCACGCGGTTGATGCCCTTGACCTCGTTGATGATGCGGGTCGCGACGCGGCTGAGGAAGGCGGCGTCGAAGGGGTAGATGTCGGCGGTCATGCCGTCGGTCGAGGTGACGGCGCGGACGGCGCAGACGCTGTCATAGGTGCGATGGTCGCCCATCACGCCCACGGTGCGGACCGGCAGCAGCACGGCGAAGGCCTGCCAGATGGCGTCGTACAGGCCCGCGTTGCGGATTTCCTCCAGATAGATGAAGTCCGCCTTGCGCAGGATGTCGCAGCGTTCCTTGGTCACTTCGCCGGGGATGCGGATGGCGAGGCCGGGGCCGGGGAAGGGGTGGCGGCCGACGAAGATGTCGGGCAGGCCCAGTTCCTTGCCCAGCACGCGCACTTCGTCCTTGAACAGTTCGCGTAAGGGTTCGACCAGCTTCATGTTCATGCGTTCGGGCAGGCCGCCGACATTGTGGTGCGACTTGATCGTGACGCTCGGCCCCCCGGTGAAGGACACGCTTTCGATGACGTCGGGATAGAGGGTGCCCTGCGCCAGGAAGTCCGCGCCGCCGATCCTGGCGGCTTCCTCCTCGAAGACCTTGATGAATTCGCCGCCGATGAACTTGCGCTTCTTTTCGGGGTCGGTGAGGCCGGCGAGGCCGCCAAGGAAGCGGTCTTCGGCATTCACATGCACCAGTTTGATGCCATAATGTTCGCGGAACAGGCTGACGACCTGCTCGGCTTCGCCCAGACGCATCAGGCCATGGTCGACGAAGACGCAGGTGAGCTGATCGCCGATCGCTTCATGGATGAGGACGGCGGCCACGGCGGAATCGACGCCGCCGGACAGGCCGCAAATGACGCGGCCTTCGCCGACTTGCGCGCGGATCTCGGCGATCTTGGTCGCGCGGAACTCCGCCATGGTCCAGTCGCCCGCGAGGCCGCAGACATGGCGTACGAAATTGGCGAGCAGCTTGCCGCCGTCGGGGGTGTGGACGACTTCGGGATGGAATTGGGTGGCGTAGAAGCGCTTGGCTTCGTTGGCGGTGACGGCATAGGGCGCGCCCTCGCTGGTCGCGACGACCTCGAAGCCCGGCGCGAGGCTCGTCACCTTGTCGCCGTGGCTCATCCACACCTGGTGATTTTCACCCGTGGTCCACAGGCCGTCGAACAAGGCGCAGCCCTTCTTGACTTCAATGAAGGCGCGGCCGAATTCGCCGCTTTCGCCGCCTTCGACATTGCCGCCCAGTTGCTGCATCATCGTCTGCTGGCCGTAGCAGATGCCCAGGATGGGGATGCCCGCGTCGAAGAAATGCTGCGGGGCGCGGGGGCTGTCTTCCCACATGACCGAGGAGGGGCCGCCGGACAGGATGATGCCCTTGGGCTTCATGCGCTCGAAGGCTTCGGCGGCGGCGTTGAAGGGGGCGATCTCGGAATAGACGCCGGCTTCGCGGACGCGGCGGGCGATGAGCTGGGTCACCTGACTGCCGAAATCCACGATGAGGATGGAATCCTGAAGGGGCAGCGTCATCGAATCGCCTTTATATCGAGCGTGGGAAGGGATTCGCGCCCGGTTAGTCGTAGCTCGCCCCTATGTCCAGTTATGCCTTGAAACGCTATGACTGGAATTGGCGCCCTGCGCGCCAGCCGATCAACGCCGCGCCGGCAAGGATGGCGGCCGCGATCAGGAAGGCGCTGCCGATGAAGGGGATGGTCGGCCTGGGGCCGACCGACAGCGAATAGATGGCGCCGAAGAAGAGCGGGGAAATGACTCCGGCGATGGCGCCGACGCTGTTGTTCGCGCCCTGCAACTGGCCCTGTTCGGATTCCGAGACATGGCGGGTCATCAGCGACTGGATGGTCGGCATGGCAAGGCCCCAGAGCGCGTTGGGGAAGATGGCGGCGATGAAGAGGGTCGCGGTGGAGGCAAGACCCATGGACGCGATGCCGATCGCGCCGAAGCAGAGGCCCACGACCATGGTGGTGCGATCGCCCAGCCGCTTGACCACCGGGCCGACCAGCAGCCCCTGCACGCCCATGTCGAGCAGGCCGACCAGCGCGAGCAGGCTGCCGACCTGCCAGGCGCTCCAGCCGTAGCGGTCGCCGGCATAGAGGACGAAGATGGCCGAAAAGATGTGATGGGCGAAATAGAGCAGGAAATTGCCGACCGCGAGGCTTGAGAGTTCCGGGTGGGATTGCAGCAGTTTCAAGGCGCCGAACGGATTGGCGCGGCGCCAGCTAAAGGCCATGCGCTTTTCGGGCGCGAGAGATTCGGGGAGCACGACAAGGCCGTAGAGGAAAGCGAGGGCGGAGAGCAGGGCAGCGGCCCAGAAGGGCGCGCGGTGCGAGATTTCCCCCAGCAGGCCGCCGATCAGCGGCCCGGCGACGAAGCCCGCGCTGAACGCCGCGCCGATCAGGCCATAGCCCTTCGCCCGGCCCTCCGGCGGGGTGATGTCGGCCATATAGGCGAAGGTGGAGGTGAAGCTGGACGAGGTGACGCCGGCCAGGATGCGGCCCAGCGCCAGCCACCAGAGATTGGGCGCCAGCGCCATCAGCACATAATCGAGCGCGAGGCCGGCGACCGAAATGAGGATGACAGGGCGGCGGCCGAACCGGTCGGACAGGGAACCGATCAGCGGCGAGCAGATGAATTGCATGCCGGCCCAGAGCGCGACGAACAGGCCGTTCCACATGCCCGCTGCCGCGTCCGAACCGGACAACGTCTCGATCAGTTGCGGCAGGACCGGGATGACGATCCCCATCGACATGACGTCGAGCAACGCCGTGATCAGGATGAAGATGATCGCGGCGGTGCGACGCGGGGAGGCGGGGGCGGTCATGGCGGTGGGGCTATCGTGGCGGGAGGGCGATGCCAAGGGTCAGGCTGTGCAGTCCAACGGGAAAACTTGCGTTCAAGGGCACGCCCCCACCCCAAACCCTCCCCTTGAAGGGGAGGGCCGATGTCGGCTCCTTATCCTTCCGCCTTGCCCTTTTCCGGCAGAACCCGCTCCCCGCTCACAGGCGCGGCAGGTGCCGGATCGACGGCGCTCTTGACCAGCGTGTCGAGGGTCGAGCCGTCGAGGCCGAGTTCCTTCATCAGGCCGTCGATCACCGGGGCCTGGGCGCGGTAGCGCAGGGCGGCGGAGACGGCGGCGCTGGCGAGATTCTGGTCGCCGCCGGCGTTCACCATACCGTCCGTACCGCCGTTGCCGCCGCCGGTCAGGCCGTCGACCTGCACGATCTTGATCGAGTCGATCGATTCCATGGGCTTGGCGGCTTCGCGGATCAGGTCGGGCAGTATCTTGAGCAGCGCCAGCCTGGTCTGGAGCGACATCTGGTCGGACGACAGCAGGTTCGCCGCTTCGTTGACGGCGCGCTGGCCGGCGGCTTCGACTTCAAAGCGGACGCGGTCGGCCTCGGCGCGCAGCTTGACGGCTTCGGCTTCACCCTCAGCCGCGACGCGCAGCGCTTCGGCGCGGTCGGCGGCGACCTGCTTCTCGGCCTCCGCCTCGACCCGCATCGAGATGGCGGCGCGCTCGGCCTCGCGCGAGGCGTCGATCAGTTCGATCCGCTTGGCGCGCTCGGCGATTTCGGTGGCGCGTGAGGTCTGCACCTGCTCCTCTGCGGCGACGGCCTTGGCACGGGCTTCGTCGGCCTGCGCCTTGGCCTGGCTTTCCTCGCGGCTCTTGTTCTGGACCGCGATCTGCTGTTCCTGACGGGCGAGTTCGAGCGACTGGGCCTGCTGGATCTTGGCCTGCTGCACGGCGCGATCCGCCTCGATCTGCTGGCTGTCGACCAGCTTCTTCGCTTCGATCTTCGCCTGTTCGGCTTCCTGGCTGCGCAACGACTGTTCGCGGGCGACTTCGGCCGATTGCACGGCGCGGCGCATTTCGACCTCGCGCTCCTGCTCCAGCCGGGCGAATTCCGTGTCGCGGGCGATGAGCATCGACTGGCGTTCGGCCTCCAGATTCTTCGTCTCGATCTGGACGCGGGTATCCTGCTCGATATCGTTGCGGGTCTTCTTGCGCAGTTCGATCTGCTCGGTCAGCTTGGTCAGGCCCTCGGCGTCGAAGGCGTTGTTGGCGTTGAAATGTTCGATCGAGGTCTGGTCGAGGCCGGTCAGGGACACGCTTTCCAGTTCGAGGCCGTTCATGGCGAGATCGACCGACGACACCTGCTGCACCTTCTGCACGAAGTCGCCGCGCTGCTCGTGCAACTGGTTCATGGTCATGCCCGCCGCGACCGAACGCAGCGCGTCGACGAACTTGCCCTCGACCAGTTCCTTGAGCGCTTCGGGGTTCATCGTGCGCATGCCGAGCGTCTGGGCGGCGGTGGCGATCGACTGGGCATCGGGGCGGACGCGGACGTAGAATTCGGCCTTTACGTCGATGCGCAGCCGATCGAGCGTGATGAGCGCGTCGCTATTCTTGCGTTCCACCGCAAGGCGGACGGTGTTCATGTTGACCGGCATCGTCTCATGGAAGATCGGCAGCACCAGCGCGCCGCCGTTCATGACCACCTTTTCCCCGCCGAAGCCGGTGCGGACGAAGCCGATTTCCTTCGATGCACGCTTGTAGAGGCGGGCGATCACGATCCCCAGCACGATCAGGACCAGCAGGCCGCTGCCCGCGATCATCGCGTAGGGAAGGATGGAAAAACCTTGCTGGACGGCAGGCAGGGTCATGTCTGTCTCCTAGAGTATGGGTAAATAATGGTCGCCATATGAGATGGCGCGGAAGATATGATCGTCCCGGCGGACGAGCAGGATGGTTTCGCCTTCCTCCAGCGCCTGGCCCGCATTGTCGGGTTCGACCATGACATAATGGGCCTGGCCATGATGATCCTGAACGCGGGCGCGGGCGGGGGAGCCGCTGGTGGCGCGGCCGGTGACGATGCGGGCCTGGCTGCCGACCAGATGGTCGAGCGGGATGGCGGTCGTATGATCCTGCGGCAGGAGCGGGGCTACGAGGCGGGCGGCGACGCCGGTGGCGGGAAGCGCGGCGACGGCGGCGGCGGGGACGGCGATCCAGGGGGTGATCATGCCACCCCACAGGTCATGCGCCGCCTGCTGCCCCAGCAGGCCGATGATGGCGAAAAGCGTGAGGAAGAGGGCGACCAGCGCCAGCAGGGGAAGGCGGCCAAGGCCGAGCCAGCCGAGCAGGTCGGCATCGCTGTCGAGATCGAGATCGGCATCGCCGGCAAAGCCCAGCGCCTGCACGGCACCGATCAGCAGCATCAGCACCAGCGCCGACACGAAGACGATATTTTCCGGCGCGAAAAGAAAGGCTTCCACTCCCGAACCTCCTGATTCGTCGCAATGCTAGACGACGAATGGAGGCCGGGACAGGATAAAGCGACGTCGAACCCGTCGTCCCATGCCGCTTCAAGATCAGGAGGGGCGTTCCCCGGCCTGTGCCGGGGAACAGGGAAGGCTTACTGCATCACCAGATCGCGGCTGATGTAGACTTCCGCCACGCGGCCATTCTTCATGGCGCAGGTGAAGCGGCGGCTGGCCCCGTCATTGGCGCGATAGCTGGTGCGGCTTTCGACATAGCCGTCGATATTATAGCCGTCCGCCGTGGCGATGGGCGTTTCCATGTGGCGCACTTCGGCATAGCCGCCCTGCTGCTGTTCCGCTTCGTCGCGGGCGGCAACGGCGCAGGCGTCCGTCATGGCGTCGTCGGGGCCGCTCGTGCCCGCGACATCGGAAAAATCGGCGTCATCGCGCGGGCGCGGGTCATCGCGGACGTCTGTGCCGTAATCGGTGCCGCTGCGGGATGGGGGGGCGTCATATTCGCCGCCGGTGTCGGGGTCGCGGACCTTTTTGTCCTTCGACATGGAATTGGCGACGATCGCGACCGCGCCGATGATCGCGGCCACGCCGATCGCATCGCCCACGCCAAAGCCGTCGCCACGGCGATGATGGCGGTTCCAGCCGCCCTGATGGCCCCAGCCATTGCCGTAGCCGCCGCCATAGCCATAACGCGGGCGCGCCTCAGCCGCGCTGACGCTGCCCAGCAGCAATCCTGCGCCGACCAGTGCGCCTGTCATCCAGCGGGTTTTGGGTCCGATCATTGTCCTACGCCTCCTGCGATGAAGAGAGACATAGCTACGATCGGCTGTCCAGAGGGTGAACGGTTGCGGCATCGCATGACGGGCTGAGGCTGCCTCATATGCAGCGTTCCCCGGCCTGCGCCGGGGAACGCAACGCCCGTTTCTTTGCGAGAGCGGGATTACTGGTCCGGCTTCGCGTTGATCTTCAGTCCCGTGAAATAAGCCGCGAAGCTGTAGCTGTCGGCATATTCCTCGATCAGCTTGTCGACCGGCTTGCCGGAGCCGTGGCCGGCGCGGGTTTCGACGCGGAGCAGGCGGGGGCGGGCGCCCAAGTCGGCGGCCTGGAGCGCGGCGGCATATTTGAAGCTGTGGGCGGGCACCACCCGATCGTCGGTGTCGGCGGTGGAGACGAGGATGGCGGGATAGGCCTTCCCACCCAAGATGTTGTGATAGGGCGAATAGCCGTAGAGCAGCGGGAAATCCTGCGGGCTTTCGGGCGATCCATAATCGTCGACCCAATAGCGACCTGCGGTGAAACGGTCGAAGCGCAGCATGTCCATGACGCCCACGGCCGGCAGCGCGGCGGCGAACAGGTCGGGGCGCTGGTTCACCACCGCGCCGACCAGAAGTCCGCCATTGGAGCGCCCCTCGATCGCGAGGCCGTCCTTTGTGGTGAAGCCGTTGGCCTTGAGATATTCTGCCGCTGCGATGAAATCGTCGAACACATTCTGCTTGTTCGCGCCGCGTCCTGCTTCATGCCAGGCCTTGCCATATTCGCCGCCGCCGCGAAGATTGGCGATGGCATAGACGCCGCCCTGTTCCAGCCAGGCCATGCGCGTGGCCGAATAGCCGGGCGTGAGGCTGATGTTGAAGCCGCCATAGCCGTAGAGAATGGTCGGCGCGGCGATGGCGCGATCGGCCAGCACCTTGCGCCGGATCACCGTCATCGGGATCAGCGTGCCGTCCTTGGAAGGGTAGAGCCGCTGTTCGACGCCGAAATCGTCGGGGTCGAAAGGCAAGTCGGGCTGGGCGAACAATTCGCTCTTCAGGCTGGTCGTATCGAAGCGATAGATGCTGGCCGGGGTGACGAAGCCGGAGAAGCTGAAGAAGGTTTCGGGATCGCCCTCCCGCCCGCCAAAGCCGGCCGCCGTGCCGAAGCCGGGCAGCGGCACGTCCGTCACCTTGCGCCCGTCCAGTTCGACCAGTTCGGCGACGGTCTGCGCGTCGCTCATATAGGCCAGGATTATGCGGTTGCCGACCAGCGAGCCGCCGGCCAGCGTTTCGGGCCGTTCGCGCACGATTTCGCGCGGGCGGCTGCGCGGGCGGGCGGCGTCCAGCGTCACCACCCGCATGTGCGCGGCATGATCGTCGGTCAGGAAATAGAGGCTGCGGTCGCGGCTGCCGATCAGGCGCCAGTCATGATCCAGCCCCTTGACCAGCGGGCGCGGCCGGACCGGGCCACCGGTGAGTTCGGCGATATGGAGTTCGCGGCGGGGGTCTATGCCCTGGAAGCTGCTGATCAGCAGCCAGCGGCCGTCGCTCGTCACCTGCGCCTGATGGCTGAGCGCGGGGCGATCGGGCGTGTCGTAGATGAGCTGGTCCTGCGCCTGGGCCGTGCCGACGCGGTGATAGTAGAGCTGCTGGTTCCGGTTGGCCGACTGGTAGGCTTCGCCATCCTGCGGCGCGGCGAAGCGGGAGTAGAAGAAGCCCTCCGCCCGGCCGTCCCACGCGATTTGCGAGAATTTCACCCAGTCGACCCGGTCGTCCAGCGTCTTGCCGCTGTCGACGTCGATCAGCCGGAGCGTGCGCCAGTCGCTGCCGGCGTCCTGCACGGCGTATGCGAGAGTGCGGCCATTGGGGGAGGGCACCCATTCGGCAAGCGCGCTGGCGCTGTCCTTCGCCCAGCCATTGGGATCGAGCAGCAGCCGTTGCTGCCCGGCCAGCCCTTCGCGGACATAGAGCGGGGTCTGGTTCTCCAGCCCCTTGTTATAACCGTAGAAATAGCGGCCCCCGGCTTTGCGCGGGACGGTGAAGCGACCATGCGAGAAAAGCGCCTGCATGCGCCCCTTGAGCGCCTCGCGGCCCGGCACGCCGTCCAGATAGCGGCGCGTGAGGCTGTTTTCCCGATCGACCCAGTCACGCACGGCGGGATCGGCGCGCAGGTCGTTTTCCAGCCAGCGATAGGGATCGGCGACCTTCACGCCGAAATGATCCTCGACCAGATCCAGCCGCTTGGCGATCGGATAGCGCAGGGCCGTATCGCCGGCGTCGATAGCGGCGCCCTCCGGCCCGGCGAGCGCAGGGGCGGCCGCGAGCAGCAGCGGCAGGATCAGGGCAGCGGCGCGCATCCTCTCTTTCGACTCTTCTTTTCCAAACGACAACAGGCCGTGGCTCCTAGAGAGCCACGGCCTGTTGGTAAAGCACCAGTCCTGCGGAACAGGACCGTGTTAGATCAGGCTTCTTCCAGCTCGTCGGCGCTGAAGACCGGACCGGAGTCCTGGCCCTTGGCATCGACGTCGCGGTCGACCAGTTCGATGATCGCCATCGGCGCCGCGTCCGAAGCGCGGAAACCGGCCTTGATCACGCGGGTATAGCCGCCGTTGCGGTCCTTGTAACGCTCGGCCAGGACTTCGAACAGCTTGGCGAGCTGCGCATCGTCCTTCAGGCGGGCGTCGGCCAGACGACGGTTGGACAGGCCACCCTTCTTGGCGAGGGTGATCAGCTTTTCGACGTAGGGACGCAGTTCCTTCGCCTTGGCGACGCCGGTCAGGATCTGCTCATGCTTGATGAGCGAGGCAGCCAGGTTGCGCAGCAGGGCGGTACGATGACCGGTGGCGCGCTGAAGCTTACGATGACCAACTTTATGACGCATTATATATTCCTTCGTTCGTTATGGGACCGTGCGAGGTATCCCGTACCAGGCGATTTTAAGGGGACCGCCCCGCATAACCCCATAAGGAAGCGGGTCGAAGCTGTGCCCCGACCCGAACCTTTTTAGCCCAGCAGCTCCTGTTCGAGCTTCTTGGCCATTTCCTCGATATTTTCCGGCGGCCAGCCGGGGATGTCCATGCCCAGGCGCAGGCCCATGGACGACAGCACTTCCTTGATTTCGTTCAGCGACTTGCGGCCGAAATTGGGGGTGCGCAGCATCTCGGCCTCGGTCTTCTGGACCAGATCGCCGATATAGATGATGTTGTCGTTCTTGAGGCAGTTGGCCGAGCGGACCGACAGTTCCAGTTCGTCCACCTTCTTGAGAAGATAACGGTTGATCTGGTTGGTGTCGCTTTCGCCTTCCGAAGCCGCAGCGGCGGTGTGACCCGCAGCAGGGGCGGCGGCGGGCAGCGCGTCCTCGAAATGGACGAACAACTGGAGCTGGTCCTGAAGGATGCGGGCGGCATAGGCCACCGCGTCTTCGGGTGTCACGGTGCCGTCGGTTTCGATGGTCAGCGACAGCTTGTCATAGTCCAGTTCCTGGCCGACGCGGGTGTTGTCCACCTTGTACGCGACCTGGCGGACCGGCGAGTAGAGCGCGTCGATCGGGATCAGACCGATGGGGGCATCGGCCGGACGGTTGGCGACGGCGGGGACATAGCCCTTGCCGACGTCGGCCGTCAGTTCCATGTTCAGGGTTGCGCCCTGATCGAGGTGACAGATGATCAGGTCCGGGTTCATCACTTCGATGTCGCCGACGACGCTGATATCGCCAGCCTTCACCACGGCGGGACCGGTGGCGGACAGTTGGAGACGCTTGGGGCCTTCGCCTTCCATGCGTAGCGCGACCTGCTTGATGTTCAGGACGATGTCGGTGACGTCTTCACGCACGCCGGCCAGCGACGAGAATTCGTGCAGGACGTTCTCGATCTTGATCGAGGTGACCGCCGCGCCCTGAAGCGAGGACAGAAGAACCCGGCGCAGCGCGTTGCCGAGCGTCAGGCCGAAGCCGCGCTCCAGCGGTTCGGCGACGAACGTCGCCTTGCGCTTGCCGTCGCCCGACGCCTTGATCTCAAGGCTGCTGGGCTTCTTCAATTCCTGCCAGTTCTTCATGTTGACAGTCATGTATTTCCCCTGGGGATGGGCCGAAACGCTTATGAAATCCTGACCCGACAGGAGCGTTTTGGCGATGCAAACGGGAAAACGGGCGACGCGTCCGCCGCCCGCATATCATGCAGCGCTGCGTTTAGACGCGGCGACGCTTGGACGGACGCACGCCGTTGTGCGGGATCGGCGTCACGTCGCGGATGGAGGTGATGTGGAAGCCGACGGCCTGCAATGCGCGCAGGGCCGACTCACGGCCCGAACCCGGACCCTTGACTTCGACTTCCAGGGTGCGGACGCCATGTTCGGCGGCCTTGCGACCAGCGTCTTCGGCGCACACCTGAGCGGCGTACGGGGTCGACTTGCGGCTGCCCTTGAAGCCCATCATGCCGGCCGAGGACCACGAAATCGCGTTGCCCTGGGCGTCGGTGATGGTCACCATGGTGTTGTTGAAGCTGGCGTTGACGTGCGCGACGCCGGCCGAGATGTTCTTGCGTTCGCGGCGCTTGATGCGCTGGGGTTCGCGTGCCATTTTGCTCTAATCCTACAAAAATCGTTTGAAAGCAGAAGTCGTCGGAGGGCCGTGCCGAAGCAGCGACCCTCAACGATTACTTCTTCTTACCGGCGATCGCCTTGGCCTTGCCCTTGCGGGTGCGCGCATTGGTGTGCGTGCGCTGGCCGCGGACCGGCAGGCCCTTGCGATGACGCAGACCGCGATAGCAGGCCAGATCCATCAGGCGCTTGATGTTCATCGCGGTGTCGCGACGCAGATCGCCTTCGACGGTCAGGTCGGCGTCGATCGTTTCGCGGATCTGGAGCACTTCGGCGTCCGAGAGATCCTGCACGCGACGGCTGTGGTCGATGCCCAGCTTGTCGGCGATATCGACGGCCGTCTTGCGACCGATGCCGTGAATGTAGGTGAGCGCGATGATCACGCGCTTGTTGGTCGGGATGTTCACACCCGCAATACGTGCCATGGTAATAGTTTCTCCTGCTCCACAGGGCCGGCTTGCGCCATCCCTATCTCAAAGCGTCAAGCCGGATTTCCCTGGCGAGGAAAAGCGGCCAATTACAAGGCCCCAGACGCAAAAAAGACGGCTAGTGCCAAAAGCACTGCCGCTCTCCGCATGGTGGGGAACGGGGCCTTTAGCGATTCGGCGGAAAATAGTCAATTGCCGTGCGGCCGGACGCAGAGGTTCGGCGGTTCGCCCCTTTTCCGGTTGAGTGGGGGAACGGGGTCCGGCATGGAAGGGGGATGCGTGTCCTTCCCTGCTTCGCCGCCTTCCTTCCCTCGCTGGTGCTGCTCGCGTCCTGCGTCGGTCCCGGTTCCGGCCCTGCCCGGCCGGTTCCTGCGCCTGCGCCTGCGCCAGCGCCCGGTCCCGCGCGCCCGGTTCCCGCGCCTGTGCCGCCGGCCCAGCCCGCCCCGGTCGCGACCGAATGGCAATATCGCCCCGCGACGCCGGGCAACTGGAGCTATCGCGCGGAGGCGGCGGGCGCCGTGGCGGTGTTCGGGCCGAGCGGGGCCGATGTGCGCCTGACGCTGCGCTGCGACCGGGCGAGTCGGCGGATCAGCCTGGCGCGGGCCGGGGCTGGCAGCGCAAGCGCGATCATCGTGCGCACCAGCTATGGCGCGACGAGCTGGCCCGCGACCCCGTCGAGCGGCGGCGCGAACGGCGTGGTGCCGCAGATCGTTGCCTTCCGCGCGGCGTCGGACACGGTGCTGGACCAGATCGCCTATAGCCGGGGCAAGTTCGCGGTCGAGGTGACCGGGCAGGCGGCGCTGATCGTCCCCGCCTGGGCCGAAGTGTCGCGCGTGATCGAGGATTGCCGGGGCTGACCCGCACGGCGCGTTCCGGGCCGAAGCGCGGACGCGGAAGTATGATTCGAAAAAAGATAATTACAAGTCTTGATCCTGTGCCTCGTCTGATTCACACTTCCTCTCGTGGCCGATCAGAGGTTGCAAGCGAAGTCGGTCACGCGGGCTTCAACATAGCGAAAGGAGGTGATCCGATGTCTCATGGTTCAGCAATGGGGTCGGTTCAGTCCATTCGGGAAACGCGCCGCTGAGCGACGCTTTTTAGCATCGATCCTTCACCCGTCAGCATGAAGAGCGCCGACACACAGGCTGTGTCTGCGGGTGGACGATAGCGCGATCACCGTTTTCCATGGGCGGTCTCCGGCCGCTGACCATGTCAATGATGGGCCGTCGGGGCGCAAGCGTCCGGC
Organism: Sphingobium sp. Leaf26; assembly: GCF_001421665.1. GTDB lineage: Bacteria > Pseudomonadota > Alphaproteobacteria > Sphingomonadales > Sphingomonadaceae > Sphingobium. Next base: position 128,329 of record NZ_LMKV01000029.1, on the reverse strand, counting down.
GGCCCCTCTCATGCCTGGGGAAGGTCGGGTCTCCGTCGGATCGGCCACGTCACGTCAATCCCAGGGCGCGATCATGGTCCTGGCCGGGGCCGATGATCCGATGGACGAACAGGCCTTCATGTCGGACCGAATAGAGGATGCCATATCCTTTGCAGGAGCGACGACGGATGCCATGTCGTTCATAGCGCGGGATCAAGGGAAAGGCGTTGGGCATCGTCGCTAACCGCTTCATTGCGTCACGAAGCTTTGCGATGAAACGGATGGCCCGGTCGGGATTGTCCCGTTCAACCCAGGCGTGAACGCCTTGAAGATCACGCACCGCCTGGCTCGACAGGCGGACGCGCATCAACGATGCGCAGGGTCGAGTCCACCGCGCACGTCGGCGACGATGGCATCCGACACCCTGTCGAGATCGACACCGCCACCGGCTTCCATTTCCCTGATGCTCTCGTTCAGAGAGGCATCCAGATCCTTGAGCCACCGCTCTTCATCTGCGGCACTGCTCTGGTCGCGGCGGATCAGGTCGCGCATATAGAGCATCGTGCGAAAAAGTGGGCGCCGGTTTTTCGCTTAAAACGATGCGAAAACAAAGAACTAGAGCATCGTGCGAAAAAGTGGGCGCCGGTTTTTCGCTTAAAACGATGCGAAAACAAACCACTGGAGCGCGCGACCTGCGTCGGATTTAACGCAGCGCGCTCTGGTCGCTGGCACTGGCATAACCGCCATCTTCTATGCGACTTTGCACAAAGTCCCGCAGGGGATCAGGCAAGGAGATATTCATGGTCGCCATGGAATGTCGCCTCCAGACCAGCTTCCATGGCAAAAATTGCCATGACATTCAATTTGCGGCTCATATGCTTAAATGCGGGCCTGCGTGCGCGCTCGCAGGCCCGCCGGGGATGATGCGGTCCGGCGATGACGCGCCGGCAGCGAGGCCACCCAGCGCGCCATCGCGCCTACCCTCGCATCGTACCTGTATCCATATAGCGCTGGTGCCAGGCGAGCGCTTCGCCCGGCAGCATCGGCGATTGCAGGCCGAAACTGCCTTTCATCGCCCGCGCATAATAGTCCGCCAGCATCGGCCGGTAATCGGGATGGGCGCAACGGGCGATGATCTGCTCCGCGCGCTGGCGTGGGGCGAGGCCGCGCAGGTCGGCCAAGCCCTGTTCTGTGACGATCACCTGCACATCCTGATTGATATGGTCGACATGGCTGCAATGCGGCACGATGGCGGAAATCTTGCCGCCCTTGGCCGTGGAGGGCGTCATGAAGATCGACAGATAGGCGTTGCGGGCAAAGTCGCCCGATCCGCCGATGCCGTTCTGGATCCGCGATCCCATCAGGTGCGTGCTGTTGACGTTGCCATAGATGTCGGCCTCGATCAGGCCGTTCATCGCGATGCAGCCGAGGCGCCGGACCAGTTCGGGATGGTTGCTGATCTCCTGCGGGCGCAGCAGCATCCTGTCGCGATAGCGGCCCATATCGGCATTGAGCCGGGTGGCGGCCTGCGGGCTGAGCGAGAAGGCGGTGGCGCTCGCCATGCGCAGCTTGCCCGAATCCAGCAGGTCCAGCATCCCGTCCTGAATGACTTCGGTATAGGCGACCATGTCTTGGAAGGGCGCGTCGATCAAGCCGGTCAGCACGGCATTGGCGATATTGCCGACACCCGATTGCAACGGCAGGAGTGAGGCGGGCAGGCGGCCCTGACGCACTTCATGGCCGAGAAAATCGAGGAGATGGCCGGCGATCGCATGGGCAGTCGCATCGGGCGGGGAGAAAGGCGCATTGCGGTCCGGCGCGTCGGTTTCGACCACCGCGATCACCTTGGCCGGATCGCAGCGGAAGGTCGGCTGGCCGATGCGCTGGTCGGCGCGGACCAGCGGGATGGGCTGGCGATGGGGCGGCAGGGCGGTGCCGTAATAGATGTCGTGCATCCCCTCCAGCGCGGGGTTCTGCCAGCGATTGACCTCCAGGATGACGCTCTTCGCCCGGTCGATCCATGTCTTGTTGTTGCCGACCGAGGCGGAGGGGATGAGGTCGCCATTGGCAGTGATGCCGGTGACTTCGACCACCGCGACGTCGAGTTCGCCGAGGAAGCCCTGCCATGCCATCGGCGCGACCTGGCTCAAGTGCATGTCGAAATAGTGCATCTGCCCGGCATTGATGCGTTCGCGGGCGATGGGGTCGCTATTATAGGGCAGGCGATATTCGATGCCGTCCGCCTTCGCCAGCGCGCCGTCCAGTTCCGGCCCGGTGGATGCGCCGGTCCAGATCTTGACGCGGAAGGGGTCGCCGGCGGCATGGGCGGCGGTGATGCGGTCGGCCAGCGCCAGCGGCACCGCCTTGGGATAGCCGGAGCCGGTAAAGCCGCTCATGCCCACGGTCATGCCGTCACGGATGAGCACGGCGGCCTCTGCTGCGGTGCGGCTTTTGGCGGCCAGTCCGGCGTGAGCGATACGGGGTGCGGTCATCCTCTCATCCTCCTCGCGCCCGTCATGGTGGGGCGTGGCGATGCAGGTGTGGCCTTTTGGTGCCGGGGACAATAAGGATTGGCCGCACAATATCTGTGCGTAAGGCGTGTAAATGTCTGACCTGTTGATCGCTTTGCGAACATTGATCCGTCTGGTCGAGGTGCCCAGTTTCTCGCGCGTGGGCAGGGAAGTGCATGCCAGCCATACGACGATCGCCCGGCGGCTGGACCTGGTGGAGGCGCATTTCGGCGTCCGCCTGTTCCATCGCACGACGCGGCGGCTGGTGCCGACGGCCGATGCGGACCAGTTGCTGGTCCATGTGCGCACGATGCTGGATGCGCTGGATCTGGCGGAAGCGGACTTCGGGCCGGAGCGGGACCAGCCGCACGGGCTGGTGCGGATCGGCCTGACCACCGCGCTCGGCCTCTATTATGTCGAGCGGCTGGGCGAGCTGGGGCGGCGCTATCCGGGGTTGCAGATCGACTGCGCCATGACCGACTGGCAGCGCGACGTGGTGGAGGATCGGCTCGATCTGGCCGTGCGGGTCGGGCCGATCGGCGATGACAATTTGGTCGCGCACCCTTTGGGGCGGCTGGCGCGGCGGCTGGTGGCGCATCCCGACTATCTGGCCGCGCAGGGCGTGCCGGCGTCGGTTGATGCGCTGACGGGGCATCAGTGCATCGCCTATGCCTATGGCGACATGCCCGCGCGCTGGACGATCGACGGGCGCGAGCGGCTGGTGAAGGGGCTGTTCCGGTCGGACAATAGCGAGGCCGTGCATCGCGCGGCGTTGAGCGGCCTGGGCATCGCGTTGCTGCCGGCGATCCGGGTGGCGGGGGATATGGCGGCGGGGCGGCTGGTGCCGGTCTTGCCCGACAGCGCCATCGCCCCGCTCGACATTTTCGCGGTCCACCCCTCCCGCCGCCGCCTGCCGCCGCGTGCGCGGATCGTGCTGGACTTCATCAAGGCGCATTTCCCGGCGGAGGGGTGAGTGGCTGTTACCGTTCGCTCCCCTTCGCCTTCCCCCAGGCGCGCGCAGCGGTATAGCCCAGATAGCCGGTGCCGAAGAGCGCGTAGAGCGGTTCGGGCAGCGCGTTGAGATAGGCGCGCATGCCCATGGTGATCGCCGCTGCCATGTCCGGTCGCACCCCGGCGATCAGGCCCATGGGCAGCGACCAGAGCAACAACGCATACATGACATAGAGAAAGGCGGGGCGCGCGCGCTGCGTCCAGAGGTCGGTCGATTCGTTGTCGCCATCCTGTTGCATCGTCACACCTCCCTTAACCGATCCGGTTGGCGAGCCAGCCATAGAGGAAGGCTTCGTTGGCCGGTCGCTGCTCCGCCAGCGCGACATAGCGTTCGCCTTGCAGCGCTTCGAACGCCTTGAGCAGGACCTTGTCGCCGGCGGCCCCGCGCAGGGCACGGAAGGCGGTCAGCGCGGCGAGGGTGCGCGCGCCGACCTGCCGGTCGACCTTGAGGTCGGGATAGTCCTTCTGGTTGCGATTGAGCGCGTTAAGCGCACGCTGGAGAAAGCCCGTCGCGGTCGAAACGCCCATATTGATGCCGGTATCGAACAGTTCCGCTGCGATCGGCCCGCTCATTTCCGCGATGAAGGCATAGCCGGGCCGCTCCCAATAGAGGCGGCGATAGATCCCCTCCGCGACGCCGCGTGGCAGCGCCTTCATGTCGCCCACATAGCCATTGGCGCGGGCGACGCCGAGCGTGATGCCCATATTGGTGGGGCCGCCGCGATCGGCGGGATGATCGCTATAACCGCCCTCGCGGGCAATGACCTCGTCGACCAGGTCGTGAATATCCATATGCGCCTCCTATTTGGAATGAGGCGAATCATTTATCCCATATGGTTCGTTGTAGGACAGAGTATAAATTACGTCACGCCCCATGTCAGTCGCGCGGCGTGCGACGGTCCGGCTTGGGCGCGATGGCGATATTGCGCTTCATCCAGCGCTGGATATGCGTCAGGCCGAGACGAAGGACCACCAGCAGGATGGCGCCCAGAGCTGCTCCGGTCATCAGATACATCGGATTGTCCTTCCCGTTATCGCTGGATCAAGCGGCAAGGGGCGGTCTTCGTTCCCGTGTTTCAAGGCAAGGCCCTGTCGAGCCATAAGGTGCATGGCGATAGGCGCGCGGGGAAAAGATGAGCGTGGCTGGCTTCATGGCTTCATGCCTGCTGCATGATCCCTCCCGCGCCCGCGCGTGAGAGATTTTCCGGCGTCCGTCCCCTTGATGGCCGCTTCTTCCGAAAATATTGGTCGGGACGAGAGGATTCGAACCTCCGACCCCCACACCCCCAGTGTGATGCGCTACCAGGCTGCGCTACGTCCCGACCGGAGGGCGCCCAATATAAGCAGCGGATTAAAAGCGCAAGCGCTCAATTGCATCCGCCGTCACCGATCGTCGTAATCCCTAATCATATTGCCTCTTGCCCCCCATCTATGTTAGCCGCCCGCCCTTGATCCGTGCATGCCGACTGGGCGTGTGCGACCGACAGATACAAGGCAGTCCCACCCATGTTCATTACCCCAGCCTTTGCCCAGACCGCGGGCGGGCAAGCCTCCGGCGCCGGAATCCTGGTACAGATGGCGCCGCTGGTCCTGATCTTCGTCGTCTTCTATTTCCTGCTGATCCGTCCGCAGCAAAAGAAGCTGAAGGAGCACAAGGCCAAGATCGACGCCGTGAAGAAGGGCGATCAGGTCATCACCGGTGGCGGTCTGGTCGGCAAGGTCGTGCGCGTGGACGAGATTTACGCCGATATCGAACTGGCGCCCGGCCTGAAGGTCAAGGCGGTCAAGTCGACCCTGACCGAGGTGATCGACCCCACCGCCGCCAAGCCCGCGAACGACTGAGCCACCCCATGCTGAACTTTTCGCGCTGGGCGGTCTTTGCGATCATCCTGCCTCTGGCGATCGGCGTGTTGTGCGCCATTCCCAGCTTCCTGCCCGACGCGACCGTCGCGCACCTGCCGCGCTTCATGCAGACGCGCGTCAATCTGGGCCTCGACCTGTCGGGCGGCAGCCATCTGCTGCTCGAAGCGTCGACGCAGGATGTCGCCAAGCAGCGCCTGACCAATATGGAGGATCAGGTCCGCACCGAACTGCGCCGGAGCGATCCCAGGATCGCGATCGGCGACATTTCGAGCCGCGACGGGAAGCTCAGCTTCATGGTCCGCGAGCCGAGCCAGGTGGACGCCGCCGTCGAGCGCATCCGGCCGCTGACGCAGGGCGCGGGGCTGACCGGCCAGCGCGACTTCAATGTCGAGGTGGTCAACAGCTCCACCATCGTCATCACGCCCACCGATGCCGGCATCAAGAGCGCGGTGAAGAGCGCGATGGAAGTCGCGACCGAAGTGATCCGCAAGCGCATCGACGAAATGGGTACGCGCGAACCCACGATCCAGCAGCAGGGCGACAATCGCATCGTCGTGCAGGTGCCGGGTCTGGGCGATCCCAAGGCGCTGAAGGATCTGCTGGGCCAGACCGCCAAGCTGGAATTCAAGCTGGTCGACACGACCGCCAACCCGTCCGAAGTGGCGCAGGGGCGTGCGCCGGTGGGCAGCGAAGTGCTGAAATATCCCGCCAACCCGTCGGGCGTGCCGTTCATCGCGGTCAAGCGTCAGGTGATGGTGTCGGGCGAGGATCTGACCGACGCGACGCAGGGATATGACCAAAGCAATCAGGCGATCGTCAACATCCGCTTCAACAGTGCGGGAGGCCGTCGGTTCGGGCAGGTGACGTCGCAGAATGTCAACCGCCCCTTCGCCATCATTCTCGACAATCAGGTGCTGTCGGCGCCGAACATCAACGAACCGATTCTGGGCGGCAGCGCGCAGATCGCCGGCAGCTTCACCGTGGAAAGCGCCAACCAGCTCGCCATCGCGCTGCGTTCGGGCAAGCTGCCCGTCGCGCTGACGGTGGTTGAGGAACGCACGGTCGGGCCGGGGCTGGGTGCGGATTCGATCCGCGCCGGCCTGATCGCGTCGATCGTCGCCGTCGTGGCGGTCGCCGCCTTCATGTTCGTCAGCTACGGCCGGTTCGGCATGTATGCCAACCTGGCGGTCGCCATCAACGTGGCGGTCATCCTGGGCGTGATGGGCATGCTGGGCGCGACGCTGACGTTGCCGGGCATCGCCGGTTTCGTGCTGACCATCGGCACTGCGGTCGACGCGAACGTGCTGATTTACGAGCGTATTCGCGAGGAGCGGCGACGCGGGCGCAATGTCGTGGCGTCGATCGAACATGGCTATAAGGAAGCGAGCCGCACGATCTTCGAAGCGAACGTGACCCACGCCATCGCGGGCGGCATCATGCTGGCGCTGGGGTCGGGGCCGGTGAAGGGCTTCGCCATCGTGCTGCTGATCGGCATTGCGACCAGCGTGTTCACCGCCGTCACCTTCACCCGCATGGTCGTCGCGAACTGGGTGCGCCGCACCCGTCCGACCGACATTCATATTTAAGAGGGGCGGGAGGACACACCCATGAAACTTCTCAAGCTCGTCCCCGACAATACCAATATCGGCTTCGTCGCCGTACGCAAATGGGCGTTCGCGCTCACTGCGCTGCTGACGGTGCTGGCGGTCGGCGCAACCGCGCACAAGGGCCTGAACCTTGGCGTCGATTTCGTCGGCGGCCTGATGATCGAGGCGAAATTCCCGCAGGCGGTGGAAACCGACAAGGTCCGCGCGACCATCGGATCGCTGGGCGTGGGCGAAAGCTCGCTCCAGCAGTTCGGCGATCCCAAGACCGTGCAGATCCGTCTGCCGCTACCCGAACAGGGTGGCGCCGGCGCGGCCAATGCGGTGGTGGAAAAGACCCGCAAGGCGATGACGGCGCAGTTCCCCGGCGTCACCTTCTCCCGCTACGACACGGTATCGGGCAAGGTGTCGGGCGAGCTGATCCAGAATGGCGTGCTGGCGGTGGTGCTGGCGATCCTGGGCATCGCGGTGTTCAGCTGGTTCCGCTACGAATGGCAGTTCGGCGTCTCGACCTTCGTCGCGATCGTGCATGATGTGCTGATGACGCTGGGCTTCTTCGCGATCACGCAGTTGGAGTTCGACCTCAACATCATCGCCGCCGTGCTGACCATCGTGGGCTATTCGATCAACGACAAGATGGTGATCGACGACCGTATCCGCGAAAATATGCGCAAATATCGCAAGATGGACATGAAGTCGCTGATCGACCTGTCCGTCAACGAAACCCTGCCGCGCACGGTCATGACGTCGGTGACGATCCTGCTGGCGCTGGGTGCGCTGTTGTTGCTGGGCGGCCATGTGCTGCGCGGCTTCACCGCGGCCATGATGCTGGGCATCATCGTGGGCACCTACTCGTCGGTCTATGTGTCGTCTTCGCTGCTCATCTCGCTGGGCCTCAGCCCGCAGACGTCGGAGAAGAAGGCGGGCAAGAAGGGTGATTATGCCGGGACGGCCGAGCGCGTTGGACCCCGTGACGACGGCGCCAAGCCCTGAGCGATTCCGGTATCAAGCTCCGTCGCGACGATAGCGGGCAGGGGCCGATCGTCACCGGCTTTCAGGGCCGGGGCTTCCGGGTGCGCGACGATGTGTTTCCGCACGGCCTGTTGCTCAGCCCGGTCCGGGCGCTGGCCTGGGCCGATGCGCCGGCGTCGGTGGATGCGCTGACGGTGGAGGCGCTGGGCGACCTGTTCGGCACCGATCCGCGCCCTGAATTCCTGCTGCTGGGCACCGGCGTGGGATTGCGCCAGCCGCCGCGCCCCTTCGTCCGCGCGGTCGAGGCGCTGGGGATCGGTGTGGAGGCGATGGACAGCCGTGCCGCCGCCCGCGCCTGGGGCGTGTTGCGCGCCGAAGAGCGGCAGATCGTTGCGGCTCTGCTGCCGCTGTAAGGCACTGCGGTTGTCACGACGCTGTTCCCCGGCGCAGGCCGGGGTCCAGTATTCGAGGTCTGAACTGGACCCCGGCCTGCGCCGGGGACCATGATGGCACTCTTGTTTCGGGCAGTGCTTGCCCTCCCGCCCCGCTTTGGCCAAGCTGCGCCCCTCTTGCACCAGAGGGGCTTTTTTCATGGCATTTCACCGTCCCGCCACCGCGCTGATCGCTGCGCTGTTTGTCACAACCAGCGCATATGCCGCCACGCCCGATGCGCAGGCGCGGGGGGACGAGCCGGCCTTCCGTGCGCTCTACAAGGAACTGGTGGAAACCGATTCGAGCTGGCCGGACGGCAGTTGTACGCTCGCGGCGGAGCGGATGGGGGCGCGGCTGAAAGCGGCGGGCTATGCCGACGGCGACATCGCGATCGTCACCGACCCAGCGCACCCGAAGGAAGGCAATCTGACCGCCATCCTGCGCGGCAGCAATGCCAGGCTGCCGGCCGTCCTGCTGCTTGCCCATATCGACGTGGTGGCGGCCAAGCGCAGCGACTGGGAGCGCGACCCCTTCACCCTGATCGAGGAGGGCGGCTATTTCTATGGCCGGGGTACGTCCGATGACAAGGCGATGGCGGCGGCTTTCACCGACCAGATGATCCGCTACAAGACCGAGGGCTACAAACCCAGGCGCACGATCAAGCTGGCGCTGACCTGCGGCGAGGAGACGGAGAAGGCCCTGAACGGCGTTGAATATCTGCTCAAGAACCGGCCCGATGCACTGAAGGCCGGATGGGCATTGAACGAGGGCGGCGGCGGGTCGCTGGACGAAGCGGGCAAGCCGGTCAGCCAGGGCGTGCAGGCGGGCGAGAAGGTCTATCAGGACTTCACCCTGACCGCGACCGCACCGGGCGGGCACAGCTCGCGCCAGACGCCCCGTTTCAACGCGATCGGCTGGATGGCGGCGGCACTGGCGCGGATCAACGACTATGATTTCCCGGTCAACCTGACCCCGGCGGCCAAGGCCTATTTCGGGGCGTCGGCGCCGCTCTATCCGGCCAAGGTGTCGGCGGCGATGGCGGCTATCGGCGCGGGCAAGGCGAGCGAGGCGGATTACGCCGCGGTGTCGGCCGAGAGCGCGAGCTGGAACGCGACGCTGCGCACCACCTGCATCCCCACGCTGATTTCCGGCGGCCATGCGCCCAATGCCCAGCCGCAGTCGGTGACCGCCAATGTCAATTGCCGCATCATTCCGGGCGAGGCCGTGGACACCGTGTTGGCGCGATTGAGCGAGGTGGCCGCCGATCTCAAGGTCAAGGTGACGCTGGCCGATCCGCCGCAGCCCAAATCCTCCGCGCCCGAACTGACGCCGCAGATCATGGGGCCGATCGAGGCGTTGACCAAGGAAATGTGGCCGGGCGTGCCGGTGATCCCGCGCCTGGCGACCGGGGCGACCGACGGGCGTTTCACCAATGCGGCGGGCATCCCGACCTATGGCGTGTCGGGCATGTTCGCCGACCCGGACGGGCAGGGCGTCCATGGCCTGAACGAGCGCATCCGCGTCAAATCGCTGCTGGACGGGCGGGCGTTCCTCTACCGGCTGGTGAAGCTGTATACGGAATGAGGTGTTTTGGATGGGGATGGTACGTCAACCCTTCCCCCGTTCGGGCTGAGCCTGTCGAAGCGTCTTCCTCTCTGTGAGCTTGGACAGGAAGGAACGGCCCTTCGACAGGCTCGGGGCGAACGGACTTTATTCCAATCCGATCTGCCGCCTCCCGTTGTATCAGGGATGTCATCCACCCCCAACGAAAAGGGCCGCCCAAACGGGCGGCCCTTTCCTTTCGGCTGGGAGCCGGAAATCAGAAGCGGAACTTCACGCCCGCGCGATAGCTCTGATATTTGACGTCGCTGCGCCAGGCAGTGGTGTCGGCTGACAGGGTCAGGTCGATATTGCCGGTGGTGACCGTCAGCCCGCCGCCGATCTCGCCCCAATTCTTGTCCTGCCCGCCCAGCGCGAAGGGCGCCATGCTGCCGGTGCCGCCGACCAGATTGGCCAGGAACCAGCCCGGCTGGTCGTTGAATTCATGGACGAAGTTGGCGGTGACATAGGGTTTGAAGCCGCCCATGTCGGACTTGATCGTGGCGCCCAGACGCCCCTGCGCGCTGCGGATCGCATGGCGCTTGATGACCAAAGCCGCGTCGCCGCCATATTCCGCCAGATTGCCCGAGCTGATATAGGCACCGCGGATCGAGGCACGGGGCACGATGCTGAACGTGTCGCCACCCAGCGCCTTGCTGAGGCCCAGTTCACCCGACAGCGCCAGTTCCTGGTCGCTGCCATAGAGGGTGTAGGGGTTCACCCCAACCGCGAAGGAACGGCGCGACCGGGTGGCCATTGTGCCGGCGCTGCCGACCGCATCCAGCTTCAACCCGCCAAGGTCGAAGGCGCCGTAGACGGTACCCTGATAGAGGCGGGCACGCGCCCAGTCGCTGGCGCCGGTATTGCCCTTCAATTCGCTGAAGGAGGCGGCGAGGCCGATCACGCCATTGGTGCCGAACGCCTTTTCGACGCCGATCGCGGCGTACCAGCCATCGAACTGGTCGTTGCCCAGCGGCACGGCGGTCCGCATCGGGGACGCCTTGCCGTCGATATAACCGCCGGCCAGGAAGGCGCTCATATCGTCGGGCAGCACGCCTTCGCGGGTGGTGGTGTCGCTGTTGCCACTCTGGTCCATGCCGAGGTCGATATTGTTCAGGCTGGCGGCGGCGAGCTGGATCGGCTGGCCGGTCATGGTCAGCGTGCCGCCGAGCGAACCGGCGTCCAGCTTGGTCAGGCGGTCGCGATAGAAGCGCGCCATATTGTCGTTCAGCACCTCGGCCATCGACGTCTTGAGCGTTTCGGTGCGCGGCGCCATGCCCTCGAACGTCGCCTGGATGCCTGCCACGCTCAGCAGGTCAGCCTCGCCATAGAGGTTGGCGTAATTCGCATAGAGGCTGCGATTCTGGTCGAGCAGCTTGGCGAAGCTGGTCTGGTTCGGCGATGCGCCGTTGACGACATCGGCATAGAGGCCGGCGTCGATCCGCACGCTGACGCTATTGTCGCCATAGATCAGCACCGGCTTCAGGATCGCCGATAGCTGGGCCGGAGCGGTGAAGGTGCCGTCGACGCCGCCTTCGGCCGTGACGAATGTATATTGGTTGCCATAGCGGACCTTGGTGCCGGTGGTCGCGCCGAACACGACCCGGCCGCCGACCGCCGCGATGCCGTCGATCGGATCGCCGACCGCGAGCAGCGAGACGTCGCCATCGGCCTGCGCCGCGGTGATAGCGGCTGCGCTGCCCTGGGCCTGACGCTGGTCCTGGCCGCCGCCTTCGCCACCGGTCGGCGGGGTTTCGACTTCGCCTTCGCCATCATCTTCGACGAAGCGGGTGGCCTTGACCGCCAGCACATCGGACACGCCATTGGCGCCCAGGTCGATATGCAGCGTGCTGCCGGAGGTCAGGATCGCATTGCCCTCGACGCTCAGCGTGCCGATGGTGCCGATGCCGCCCGGTGCGATGGTGCCCAGTACATTGGTGAAGAAGGGCGCGCGTACCGTGCCCTTGCCCGACAACAGGCCGGTCATCAGGAAATAGTCGCCGGGGGTCGTGACGCTGCCGTCGACATTCACCACGCCGGCCAGATGGGAAATATCCATCAGGCTGGTCAGCGAACCGTCCGCCGTGACGTCCAGCGTGGCGCCGGTGCCCGAAATGGTGAAGCGGTCGACCGTGGCGTCGATGTCCAGCGTGGTCTTGCCGGCCGCGCTCAGCGTCACGTCATAATAACGACCGATGACCCCGGCCGAGGCGACAGGGTCGATGTTGTTCGGTACGAAGCCGGTGGCGCCGGGCAGGCCGTTGGCCAGCGTCGGGCCGGGCAGGGCCTGGGTGGTGACTTCGCCATCGTCGGCGTCGCCTTCCGCCTGCGCTTCGAGGATGGTGCCGTCGGCCAGCGAGGCGCTCGTGCCATTGGGGCTGCGTTCGGCGATTTCCACCTTGCCCTTGTTGTTGGACACGGTCGTAGTGCCGGACGCCGTCGTGGCGGCGGGGGTGGCGCTGCCGTCGCCCTCTTCAACCGCGACACCGTTCACATAGAGCGTGCCGGTGCCGACATCATAGCAGATGCCGTCGGGCTGGTAGCAGAGCTGGCCGAACTTCTGCGCGTCGTCATCACCAAAGGCGCCTGCGCCCGGCGTGGTCGGCACACCATTCACAAGCTGGCCTGTGCTGTCGATGATCCGGTAATTGGGGTCGAGCGCCGTGATCCAGTGGTCGGCGTCGCTCCACTTGCCGTCGCCCGCCTTGGCGGTGGCATAGCGATAGGGATTGTTCTGCGCGATCCAGTCCCAGAACAGATAGAGCGGCTGGTAGAAGGAGGAGCCGCCATAGGAACTGGCCGGCTGGTCGAGGAAGTAGCGGCTGCCGCCCGACAGGACGCCGATCACCGTCTTTTCGTCGAACGCCTGGTCCAGGATCAGCGGGCCGCCCGAATCGCCACCGGCTGTGCTGCCTTCATTGGGCAGGGCGTCGTCCTTGAACAGGTTGAAGTCGAACGGATTTTCTCGCGTCGGATCGTCGAAATCGGTGTGATAGAGATTCTGCGAATAGCCGCTGCCACCGCCGAACAGGAAGCCGTCGACATCGTCCAGCGAACCCAGCAGGCCCAGGAAATTCTCGGCCGACTTGCGGCGGAAGTCGATGCCATAGCTGTTGCCGGTCGTGCCGCTGCCGCTGCGGCCATAGCCGGTGATCGCCACATGATAGCCGGTACCGGTCGTCTCGCTGATCGAGGAGGGGGCGGGCAGGGCGGAGAAGAGGACGGTCCAGGTCGGCACGTCGGCGGCGGGCGTGTCCAGCGTGGCCATGGCGACGTCGCCATAAAGGAAGCTGAGCGCTGGCGGATCGAGCGAGTCCGGATGATAGGCGATATTGTTGACGTTATAGACGCTCAGCGCCGTGTTGGTCGTATAATTGTTCGACAGCCAGTCGATCAGGCCGGGGCGGGCGTCCGCCTCGAACGCGAAGGCCACGGGCACGCCGCCATTCACCGTGCTGTAATCGGCCGAGGTGCGATCGTTGACGCAGTGCGCCGCGAAGATGACGGTGCGCGGATTGATGAGCGTGCCGGTGCAGACGAACCCATCGTCCCGATACATGATGCCGACGCCGTTGACGCCGCTGTCGAGAATATCCTGGGGCGTCTTGTCGTCGGCCGGCACGACCGCCTGCGCGGCAGGTGCGATGCTGAGCGCGGCGACGGCGGCGGAAGCGAGAAGGGCGGTACGTCCGGCGCGCGCCAACAGGCTCACGCCATTCTTGCGAATGTGCATGTTAAAAACTCCCCAAAGACCGGGACGGACGCTAACCAACTGTATTGTGCAAGACAATCAGTCGAAGGAAGAAAGTCGGCACTTGTTTCATAAAGGTCACAATGATGACTGATTTATCCCATATTAATCCGTTACTAACGATGATTGTCATTCATTATCCGATCGTAATGAAATCGACCGCGCGTGTTTGATGGGGTCGGCGCGGCGGCGGTCGTGTCGATCCGTCCGCTGATCGGCGGGTCGCTTGCGCATTGCGCCATATCTGCCTAAGCATGGAATCAAGTTCCGGCTCCGCTTTTGGGGGCTGGCGAGTGCAGAAGTGAGTTACGGCATGGTGCAGCAGAGCCGCCCATCGCCGCAGAGTTCCGGCCCGGCCGGCCGTTATGCGGGCAAGCGTGCCCGCTCCGGTCCGGGCGATGGGAGCAAGGCTGCGGCCATTCCGCCCCCGCCGGTACAGCGGGTCTTTCCGCCCCATGGCGCGCGCGATCGCCGATCCTATGCCGCGATCGACCTGGGCACCAATAATTGCCGCCTGCTGATCGCCAAGCCGTCTGCCGACGGCTTCATCGTCGTGGATGCCTTTTCGCGGATCGTGCGGCTGGGCGAGGGGCTGGCCGCCACCGGCCGGATCAGCGATGCGGCGATCGACCGTGCGATCTCGGCGCTTTCCGTCTGCGCCGACAAGCTGCGCCGCCGCCACGTCACGCTGGCGCGGTCGGTCGCGACCGAGGCCTGCCGCCGCGCGTCCAACGGGGCGGAGTTCATCCAGCGCGTCTATCAGGAAACCGGCATCGCGCTCGACATCATCAGCGCGCAGGAAGAAGCGCGGCTGGCGGTGCTGGGCTGTCATGCTCTGCTGGAGCCGGGCGACGGGCCGGCGCTGATCTTCGATATCGGCGGCGGATCGACCGAACTGGTGCTGGTCGATTCGCATGGCACGACCGGCGCGCCGCGCATTGTCGACTGGGTGAGTGCGCCCTGGGGCGTGGTGTCGCTGACCGAGAGCGAAGCGTTCGACCATGGCGACGCCGCCGACCGGCTGGCCGCATACGAACGGATGCGCGCGCGGGTGACGGAGGCTTTCTCGCCGCTGGCGCGCCGCCTGCCCAAGGATGCGCAGGATATCCGCCTGCTTGGTACGTCGGGCACGGTGACGACGCTGGCGAGCCTGCATCTGGGCCTGCCGCGTTACGACCGGCAGGCGATCGATGGCCTGATCGTGCCGTGCGAATCGATGCGCGCGATTTCGAATCGCCTGTCCGGCATGGGTCTGGCGGAGCGGCAGAAGCTGCCCTGCATCGGCACCGAACGCGCCGATCTGGTGGTGGCGGGCTGCGCCATTTTGGAATCGATCCTCGACATCTGGCCGGCGGAGCGACTGGGCGTCGCCGACCGGGGCATTCGCGAGGGTATTTTACGCGGCCTGATGGACCGCGACGGGAGAGTGATGTGAGGGGTTCTGGTGTCGGCAAGGTGCGGGTCAAGACCGCCAAGGGCCGTACGGCGCAGTCGGTGCGCTGGCTGGAGCGGCATCTGAACGACCCCTATGTCCGCAAGGCGAAGGCGGAAGGCTGGCGCAGCCGCGCCGCGTTCAAGCTGATCGAACTGGACGAGAAATTTCACTTCGTGAAGGGATCGAAGGCCGTCGTCGACCTTGGCGTCGCGCCGGGCGGATGGGCGCAGGTGGTGCGGAAGATGGCGCCGAAAGCGGCGGTGGTGGGCATCGACCTGCTGCCGGTCGATCCGATCGGGGGCGTCACCCTGTTCGAAATGGATTTCATGGACGACAAGGCGCCGCAGATGCTGCGCGATGCGCTGGGCGACGCGCCGGACCTGGTGATTTCCGACATGGCGGCCAATACGGTCGGCCATGCCGCGACCGACCATCTGCGCACCATGGGGCTGGTCGAGGCAGCGGCCTGGTTCGCGGTGGAGAATCTGCGCAAGGGCGGCACGTTCGTCGCCAAGGTGTTCGCGGGCGGCACGGACGGCGAATTGCTGGTGCTGCTCAAGAAGAATTTCACGACGATCAAGCACGCCAAGCCACCGGCCAGCCGCAAGGGCAGCGTCGAATGGTATGTCGTGGCGCAGGGATTCAAGGGGCGGCCCGATGAACCTGAACGGGATCGGGCGGGCGCACCGGTAGAAGAATAGTCCGGTGACGGACTGACGGGGCAGCGGAAAAGGCGGGGGCATTTGGTCGCAACGGTATCGACGGTCGCCTATCTGGGGCTGGAGGCGCGCGCCGTGGAGGTGCAGTGCCAGCTTGTCCCCGGCCTCCCCAATTTCATTCTGGTCGGCCTGCCGGACAAGGCGGTGGCCGAAAGCCGCGAGCGGGTGCGCAACGCGATCGCCGCGATCGGGCTTTCATTGCCGCCCAAGCGCATCACGGTGAACCTGTCGCCCGCCGACCTGCCCAAGGAAGGATCGCATTTCGACCTGCCCATCGCGCTTGCGCTGCTGGGGGCGATGGGCGTGTTGGATGCCGAGACGCTGTCGGGCTATGTCGTCGTCGGCGAACTGGGGCTGGACGGGCGCACCGCGCCGTCGCCCGGCGTGCTGCTGGCCGCTCTCCATGCGGGCGAACAGGACAAGGGGCTGGTCTGCCCGGTCGCGCAGGGCGCGGAAGCCGCCTGGGCCGGGGAGGTGGAAGTGGTCGCCGCGCCGGACCTGCTGAGTTTGCTCAACCATTTCAAGGGTATGTCGGCTTTATCGGCACCGCAGCCCGGCATAGTGGACGCGCCGGCGCGGGGCGCGGACCTGAAACAGGTCAAGGGGCAGGAAGTCGCCAAGCGGGCGCTGGAGATCGCCGCGGCGGGCGGGCACAACCTGCTGATGGTCGGGCCGCCGGGCGCTGGCAAGTCGCTGATGGCGAGTTGCCTGCCGGGAATACTTCCCGACATGACGCCATCCGAAGCGCTGGAAAGCTCCATGGTGGCGAGCGTCGCCGGCACGCTGGAGGGTGGACGGATCAGCCGGGCGCGGCCATTCCGCAATCCGCATCATAGCGCGTCGATGGCGGCTTTGGTCGGCGGCGGATTGAAGGCGCGACCGGGCGAGGTCAGCATGGCGCATCTGGGCGTGCTGTTCCTGGACGAATTGCCGGAGTTTCAGCGCACCGTGCTCGATTCGCTGCGCCAGCCGCTGGAGACGGGCGAGGTGACGGTGGCGCGGGCCAATGCGCATGTGACCTTTCCGGCAAGGGTGCAGTTGATCGCGGCGATGAACCCGTGCCGATGCGGCCATCTGGGCGATCCGGCGCTGGCCTGTTCCCGCGCGCCGCGCTGCGCGGCGGACTATCAGGCCAAGGTGTCGGGGCCTTTATTGGATCGCATCGACCTGCATGTCGAGGTGCAGGCGGTGACGGCGGCCGACCTGGTGCTGCCGCCGCCCGCCGAAGGATCGGCGGAGGTCGCGGCGCGGGTCGCGGCGGCGCGGAGTTTGCAGACGGCGCGCTATGCCGGGACGAAGGTGCGCACCAATGCCGAGGTGGATGGCGAGCGGCTGGAGGACGTCGCCGGGCCGGACGAGGCTGGACGGCAACTGCTGGCGCAGGCCGCCGCCGCGATGAAGCTGTCGGCGCGCGGCTATACGCGGGTGCTGCGCGTGGCTCGCACGATCGCCGATCTGGCGGGCGCGGAGCGGGTCGGGCGGGTGCATGTGGCGGAGGCGTTGAGTTATCGGCGACGGGCGCCGGTGAATTGAAAGTAGATTTCCAAAATCACATTGCGACATCGAGGCGAAATGACGATCACCGCGCGCCTGAATATCGGTGAGAGCCTTGGCGATCGCGTGATGAAAGTCGATCATGCTGGCGAGCATGGCGCTGTCTGCATCTATCATGTTCAGAAATGGTTCGCGCGATGGCGAGCGCCGGACATGATCGGCGACCTCGATCATTTCATCACGCACGAGCGCCAGCATCGCGCATTGTTCGGCCAGGAATTGCGACGCCGCGGGCAGCGCCGATGTCGCAGCTACCTATGGTGTGGCTTGGGTGGCGTCGCTCTTGGCGCTATCACCGGATTGGCAGGACGGCATGCGATTGCCGCAACGACTGTAGCGATCGAACGGGCCGTGCTGATGCACATGTATGAGCAGATTGAGGCGCTGGCGGGAATAGATCAGGAGGCAGTCGCCATATTGCGGCATATCATCGTTGAGGAGCAGGAGCATCATGATGTTTCGCTCGCCAATATGAATCCGCATGGTTTCTGGCCAAGACTGCTGGAGCCAGTCGTTGGATTATCCACGCATGCAGTGATCTGGCTCGGGATGAATCTGCGAAGTCGTTAATGGCAATTCCAGCGAAGACCCATTGTTCGCATGCTTTGACAGGCTCTGCACGAACGGCTGGGCGGTATCAGGGCAGCGGTTTGACGCTGACCAGCGTGCAGATGCCGATAAAGAGGCCGCTGATCGCGAAGCCGAGCAGGAAACGACGGATGTCGGGCCAGAAGTCGGGACGTTCCATGGCGCACCTCTTCCCTTTGGGATGATGGCGCGGGGGTTAGGAGCGTGGCAGGCAGGTTGCCAGTGACAAATATGGTTAGAGGCTCAACACGCCCGTTCGTTCTTGCAACGTACAAAGAAAGAAGGGCCCTTCGACAAGCTCAGGGCGAACGGAGGGTTTAGTTCTCAACCCGCGCTGTCGTTGGCGATCAGCTTCAATTCGGCGGTGGGGGTGTCGCTGTCCTTGGGGCGGAAGCGGCCTTCGATGCGGCTGCCCGGTTCGATCGTGATGCGTTCATAGACGACGTCGCCGGTGATGCGGGCGCTGCTTTCCACCACCAGTTCGCCGGCCGTGATCGACCCGTCGACCAGGCCGGCGAGGCGCGCGCTCTGCGCCGTCACATGGCCGGTGATGCGGCTGTCCGGTCCCTGCACCAGCGCGGCGCAACTGATGTCGCCATCGATCACGCCGTCGACATGCAGGTCCACGCTGGCGGTCAGGTTGCCGGCGATGCTGACGTCGCCGCCGATCAGCGAGAAGGGGATGGACTTACCCCCGGTCGCGGACATCGGCGAAACGGGCCGTGGCGATTTGCTGGACTTGGAGAACATCTTTGCGGGCCTCCAGGAAGGGGCGGGGATTGACGGCCTGACCGTTCAGCCGGACCTCGAAATGCAGATGGGTGCCGGTCGAGCGGCCGGTCGAGCCCATGCGGCCGATCGTGTCGCCGCGTGCGATCTTCTGCCCGACATGGGCAGCGAAGCCGGACAGGTGGGCATAGCGGGTCATGATGCCGTTGCCATGCTCCACCTCGACCACATTGCCATAGCCCTGACGCTGGCCGACATAGCTGACCTTGCCATCGGCGGCGGCGTTGATCGGCTGGCCGTAGCGGCCGGGAAAGTCGAGGCCGGCATGGAAGGCGGCATGGCCGTTGAACGGGTCGCGGCGATATCCATAGCTGCTCGTCAGCATCGGCGATCCGGTGGGCTGGCCCGACGGGATGGTGAGCAGGCTGCGCTCCAGAAACTCCATGCGCGACATGGCGTCGGCCAGATTTTCCAGTTCGCCAGTCATCGCGCCCTTGTCGCCTTTCCAGGGGACGAAGGGGCCGCCTTGCGCACGAGCGGCGCTGCGGGCGAGCGTGTCGGGGTTGAGGCCGAAGCTGCGGATGGCGGCGGCGGCCTTGTCGGCGCGGCGCTCGACCGCATGGGTCAACAACAAGGCGAAGCGGCGCTGGCGCTGTTCCAGTTTGACCAGCGGCGCGGCTTCAGGCGCCATGCTGATCTTGGCATTCAGCTTTTCCGCTCCTTCGGCCTTTGCGTCGCTTTTCTCTTCACCGACCAGATCGGCGCCGGCATCCTTGCCGTCTTCGGCCCCGAAATGGGTCTTGTAGAGATCGTCCATGAAGTCCTGGCGGGTCTTGAGATCCTGCGCCAGATCCTCGACCGACTGGCGATAGCCCTCCACCTTGCTGGCGGCACTGGCGACGGACTTGCCCTGCTGCGCCAGTGCGGCGCGCTGCTGTTCGACCGAGGCGCTGCCGGCGAGCATGGAGACGGTGACGCCGGCCCAGCCGATCAGCGCGGCGGAAAGGGCGCCGGCCGCCACGAGTTGCGCGCGGCGGGAAATGCGGATGAATTTGACCTGGCCACCGGAGCGCAGGAAAATCTCCCGCTCAGGGCAGAGGGCGTTGAGCCGGTCCCGGAGACCGGCCATTCCCTTCTTCTTCTGATGCGACAATGCGACCCCGCGACTCTAAAACCATCATTCTTTTGCCCGCGGGGCCGGTAGCAAAGCTTTGCCTATCGCGCGAATCCATGGCTGCGGACTCGTGACGAGTCGAAAGTCGAACGGGACGAAACGAGGATCGGGCGCTTTGGTTCCGTGCACATGACGGCATTTTTCATTTTTTCGCCTCTTTTCGTCGGCCGTGGCGGCCGCGCCTTTCAGCGGTCGCAAATCGCCATCTGGTCCCGCGCTACCGTCAGGGGGCGCCTTGCTTGACCGGATCTGTGTGCATCGCTATAGGCGCGGCTGCCCAGCGGCGTGGATGTGCGGAGACTCGGTCTTCTCCCGTCCTTATTCTGGGCGCTTTTTAGAGCTGAACATTGCCGGGTGCTCTTGCGGCTCCAGGGGGCTTATGCCCACCGGGGCCTTTGCCGTTTGGTCGAATCTCTCGTCCGGACGGTGCAAAACGCGGGGACGTCCAGGTAAAGTAACTGAAAAAGGTGAAGGGCTTCATGCCAACAATCAACCAGCTGGTCCGCAAGGGCCGCGATCCGCAGAAGGCCAAGAGCAAGGTCCCTGCAATGGAGGCGAATCCGCAGAAGCGCGGCGTTTGCACCCGTGTCTACACCACGACCCCGAAGAAGCCGAACTCGGCGCTTCGTAAGGTTGCGAAGGTGCGTCTGGTCAACCAGCGCGAAGTCATCACCTATATTCCGGGTGAAGGCCACAACCTTCAGGAGCACAGCGTCGTGCTGATCCGTGGCGGCCGCGTACGCGATCTTCCCGGTGTGCGTTACCATGTGCTGCGCGGCGTTCTGGATACCCAGGGCGTCAAGGATCGTAAGCAGAGCCGTTCGAAGTACGGCGCGAAGCGTCCGAAGTAAGGGAGACTAAAATATGTCACGTCGTCGTCGCCCCGAAAAGCGCATCATCCTGCCCGATCCCAAGTTCGGTGATATCGTGCTGTCCAAGTTCATGAACAGCATCATGCAGGACGGCAAGAAGGCCGTTGCTGAATCGATCGTCTATGGCGCTCTCGAAACTGTCGAGACCCGCGCCAAGAAGGATCCGATCGGCATGTTCCATGACGCGCTGAACAACATCAAGCCCGGCATCGAAGTCCGCAGCCGCCGCGTCGGCGGTGCGACCTATCAGGTGCCTGTCGAAGTTCGTCCCGAACGTTCGCAGGCCCTGGCGATTCGCTGGCTGATCACCGCCGCGCGCAACCGCAGCGAAACCACGATGGCCGCGCGCCTGTCGGGTGAGTTGCTGGACGCCGCCAACAACCGCGGCAATGCCGTGAAGAAGCGCGAAGACACGCACCGCATGGCGGAAGCGAACCGCGCCTTCTCGCACTACCGCTGGTAACAGCGGTAGCGGCAGAAACGCCGCTGGTAATAGCAGGGCGGGCGCTGATGTGCCCGCTTTGTCATTCGGCTACCAAAATCGGTCCGTTCGCCGGGGGTGTCTACCCATGGCGGACGGATTGGTTTAGGGGCCACGCGCAATATAAACGAATCCCCTCACAGCCGGTGCGCCGGCAACGGAGAAGCATCATGGCCCGCAGCCATCCGCTCGAACATTATCGAAACTTCGGTATCATGGCGCATATCGACGCCGGCAAGACCACGACGACCGAGCGTATCCTTTACTATACCGGCAAGTCCTACAAGATCGGCGAAGTCCATGACGGCGCCGCCACGATGGACTGGATGGAGCAGGAGCAGGAGCGTGGTATCACCATCACGTCGGCTGCGACGACGTGCGTGTGGAAGGCTGCCGAGGGTCAAGGCCCCGAGCATCGTCTGAACATCATCGACACCCCCGGCCACGTCGACTTCACCATCGAAGTCGAACGTTCGCTGCGCGTGCTCGACGGCGCGGTCGCCGCATTCGACGGCGTTGCCGGCGTTGAGCCGCAGTCGGAAACGGTGTGGCGTCAGGCGGACAAGTACAAGGTTCCGCGGATGTGCTTCATCAACAAGCTCGACCGTACCGGCGCCAACTTCTATTATTGCGTGCAGACGATCATCGACCGTCTGGGTGCCAAGCCTGCCGTCCTGTATCTGCCCATCGGTGCGGAAGCGGACTTCAAGGGTCTGGTCGACCTGGTCGAAAACCGCGCGATCATCTGGAAGGATGAAAGCCTGGGCGCCGAATTCTTCTATGAGGAAATTCCGGCCGACCTGGCTGACAAGGCTGCCGAATATCGCGAAAAGCTGATCGAACTCGCCGTCGAACAGGACGACGAGGCGATGGAAGCCTATCTGGAAGGCAATGAGCCGGACACCGCGACCCTGAAGACGCTGATCCGCAAGGGCACGCTCAACCAGTCGTTTGTGCCGGTGCTGTGCGGTTCGGCCTTCAAGAACAAGGGCGTTCAGACCCTGCTCGACGCGGTCGTGGACTATCTGCCTTCGCCGCTGGACATCGAAGACGTGCAGGGCGTCAACCCCGACACCGACGAGCCGGACAGCCGCGAAACGTCGGACGACGCGCCCTTCTCTGGCCTGGCGTTCAAGATCATGAACGATCCGTTCGTCGGCTCGCTGACCTTCCTGCGCGTCTATTCGGGCACCCTGACCAAGGGCACCTATCTGAACTCGGTCAAGGACAAGAAGGAAAAGATCGGCCGCATGCTGCTGATGCACGCGAACAGCCGTGAAGACATCGATGCGGCCTATGCCGGCGACATCGTCGCGCTGGCCGGCATGAAGGAAACCACCACCGGGGACACGCTGTGCGCCGAGCGCAAGCCGATCATCCTGGAGCGGATGGAATTCCCCGAGCCGGTCATCGAACTGTCGGTGGAACCCAAGACCAAGGCCGACCAGGAAAAGATGGGCGTCGCGCTCAACCGCCTGGCTGCCGAAGATCCCTCGTTCCGCGTCTCGACCGATCACGAATCGGGCCAGACCATCATCAAGGGCATGGGCGAACTTCACCTCGAAATCCTGGTCGACCGCATGAAGCGCGAGTTCAAGGTCGAGGCGAATGTCGGTGCGCCGCAGGTGGCCTATCGCGAATATCTCAAGAAGCCGGTCGACATCGACTACACCCACAAGAAGCAGTCGGGCGGCACCGGCCAGTTCGGCCGCGTCAAGGTGAAGCTGACGCCGGGCGAGCGCGGTGCGGGCATCCTGTTCAAGGACGAGATCAAGGGCGGCAATATTCCCAAGGAATATATCCCCGCGATCGAGAAGGGCTTCCGCGAAACGGCGGCCACCGGTTCGCTGATCGGCTTCCCGATCATCGATTTCGAGATCGTGCTGTATGACGGCGCCTATCATGACGTCGATTCGTCGGCGCTGGCGTTCGAAATCTGCGCCCGCGCCGCGATGCGCGAAGCGGCGCAGAAGTCGGGCATCACCCTGCTCGAACCGGTCATGAAGGTCGAAGTCGTGACCCCGGAAGAATATCTGGGCGACGTCATCGGCGACATGAACAGCCGTCGTGGTCAGATCCAGGGCACCGACACGCGCGGCAACGCGCAGATCGTCGAGGCCATGGTTCCGCTGGCGAACATGTTCGGCTATGTGAACTCGCTGCGTTCCTTCACCCAGGGCCGTGCGAATTACTCGATGACCTTCTCGCATTATGACGAAGTGCCGCAGAATGTTGCGGACGAAGTCAAGGCGAAGATGGCCTGATGATTTCCCTGGCCGAGCCGTGCAATCGGCTCGGTTAGGGGCTGGTAATCTGTAAATTTGCTGCTATGGACGCGCCTTCGCGAGGCGCGGCCGAGCGGTCAGACCCAAGCTGATTTTGATTAGAAGGTAGGATAAAATGGCTAAGGCTAAGTTTGAGCGGAATAAGCCGCACTGCAACATCGGCACCATCGGTCACGTCGACCATGGCAAGACCTCGCTGACCGCAGCGATCACCAAGGTGCTGGCCGAAACCGGCGGCGCGACCTTTACGTCGTACGACAACATCGACAAGGCGCCCGAAGAGCGTGAGCGCGGCATCACCATTTCGACCGCCCACGTCGAATATGAAACCGAAGCCCGCCACTATGCGCACGTCGACTGCCCCGGCCACGCTGACTATGTGAAGAACATGATCACCGGTGCCGCTCAGATGGACGGCGCGATCCTGGTCGTTTCGGCCACCGACGGCCCGATGCCCCAGACCCGTGAGCACATCCTGCTCGCCCGTCAGGTCGGCGTGCCGCAGCTCGTCGTGTTCATGAACAAGGTCGATCTGGTCGACGACGCCGAAATCCTCGAGCTGGTCGAGCTGGAAATCCGCGAGCTGCTCAGCAGCTACGATTTCGACGGCGACAACATCCCCGTCATCCCCGGTTCGGCTGCTGCTGCCCTTCAGGACAAGACCCCTGAAATCGGCCATGACGCCGTGCTCAAGCTGATGGCTGCCGTCGACAGCTTCATCCCGCAGCCGGAGCGTCCGGTTGACCGTCCGTTCCTGATGCCGATCGAAGACGTGTTCTCGATCTCGGGTCGTGGTACGGTCGTGACCGGCCGCGTCGAAACCGGCATCGTCAAGGTTGGTGAAGAAGTCGAAATCGTTGGTCTGAAGGCCACCGCCAAGACCACCGTCACCGGCGTGGAAATGTTCCGCAAGCTGCTCGACGAAGGTCGTGCAGGCGACAACATCGGCGCCCTGGTGCGCGGCACGAAGCGTGAAGAAGTCGAGCGCGGCCAGGTTCTGGCCAAGCCCGGCACCATCACCCCGCACACCGAATTCGACGCCGAAGTCTATGTGCTGTCGAAGGAAGAAGGCGGCCGTCACACGCCGTTCTTCGCGAACTATCGTCCGCAGTTCTACTTCCGCACCACGGACGTGACCGGCGAAGTGATCCTGCCCGAAGGCACCGAAATGGTCATGCCTGGCGACAATGTGAAGCTCGGCATCAAGCTGATCGCCCCGATCGCCATGGATCCGGGTCTGCGCTTCGCCATCCGTGAAGGCGGTCGTACCGTCGGCGCAGGGGTTGTCGGCACGATCTCGAAGTAATATAGGACCGCAGCGGCGCGAATCGCCTGATTCGCGCCGCTGAGTTTTTAACCGCCCCGGATCGCCTTTCTCCTGCTCTGATGAGCTAGAAGGGCAGTTTACGGGGCGGATATTTTTTGGTTGGCGCATTTTTGTAAATCATCGGCTGCTCCGGCTGATTTTCATAAGCGCGCTGCGTTTTGGCTCTTTCGCATCGGTACAGGAACTATGGACAGCAACATCCGCATTCGCCTCAAGGCGTTCGATCATCGCGTGCTCGATCAGGCGACCGGCGACATCGCCGACACCGCCCGCCGCACCGGCGCCCTTATCCGCGGTCCCATTCCCCTTCCGACGCGCATCGAAAAGTTCACGGTCAACCGTGGCCCGCATGTCGACAAGAAGTCGCGCGAGCAGTTCGAGGTCCGCACCTACAAGCGTATGCTTGACATTGTGCAGCCGACGCCGCAGACGGTCGACGCGCTGATGAAGCTGGACCTCGCGGCCGGCGTCAACGTCGAGATCAAACTCGCTTAAGCGGGTTTGCCTATAGCCCCGGCGAAGGCCGGGGTGGGCAAGCCGGCAAGTCCCTGCCTTCCTCGAAGAGGGCAGGGTATCGGGTATTACGCCAAGGCGTAAGCTCAAACGGACACAAGGGATACCGCACGGCCTCATCCGGTTAACCGGAATGGCCCGTGGTTATGGTCCCCCGTCGTCTTTCCCGAGAGGGATTGGCATCTAACCCGGACGGGGTGATCTATAGTTGGGTTGGGCCGCAAAGGAGAAATCCTGAGCGGTTTTTTCGTTGGATACGCCCGCTGCTAAGGCGGGCCTCTATGGGAGTAACAAGTGATGCGCACAGGCGTGATCGCTAAGAAAGTCGGGATGACCCGTCTGTTCCAGGAGGACGGACGTCACGTTCCAGTTACGGTTCTGGCCCTTGAGGGCAACCAGGTCGTGGCACGCAAGGATGTCGACAGCGACGGCTATGTGGCCGTTCAGCTCGGTGCCGGCGTTGCCAAGGTGAAGAATGTCGCCAAGCCGCAGCGTGGCCACTTCGCCAAGGCCGAAGTCGAGCCAAAGGCTCGCCTGGTCGAATTCCGCGTCGCCGAGGATGCACTCCTCGACGTCGGCGTCGAAATCGCCGCAGACCATTTCATCGCCGGCCAGCTGGTCGACGTTGCAGGGCACACCCAGGGTAAGGGTTTTGCCGGTGCCATGAAGCGCTGGGGCTTCGGCGGTATGCGCGCCACGCACGGCGTGTCGATCAGCCACCGTGCCCATGGTTCGACTGGTAACCGTCAGGATCCGGGTCGCGTCTTCAAGAACAAGAAGATGGCCGGCCACATGGGTGACCGCGAGCGTACGCAGCAGAACCTCGAAATCGTCCGTACGGACGTCGAGCGTGGCCTGCTGTTCGTCAAGGGTTCGGTCCCCGGTGCCAAGGGCACCTGGCTGACCGTCAGCGACGCCGTCAAGGTGAAGCGCCCGGCCGACGCGCCGTACCCGGCCAGCCTGAAGGCTGCCGCCAACAGCAACACCGCTGCGGAAACGCCTGCTGAAGCAGCCGCGCCCGAAGCGACCGAAGGCCAGGAGGGCTAATCATGAAGGTCAATGTACAGACCCTCGACGCGCAGGCCGCCGGCGAACTGGAGCTGAATGACGACGTGTTCGGTGTAGAACCGCGCGCCGACATCCTGCACCGCGTCGTCACCTGGCAGCTCGAAAAGCGTCGTGGCACCGCCCGCGGCACCCGCGAGCGTTCCGACGTCGCCCGCACCGGCAAGAAGTTCGGTCGCCAGAAGGGCGGCGGTACCGCTCGTCACGGCGATCGCCGCGCACCCATCTTCATCGGTGGTGGTAAGGCTCACGGTGCCCGCGTCCGCGACTTCAACCCCTCGCTGAACAAGAAGGTTCGCGCGCTGGGTCTGAAGATGGCGCTGTCCTCGAAGGTCAAGGCCGGCACGCTGACGATCATCGACAGCCTGGACGTCGCCGAAGGCAAGACCAAGGCGCTGGTCGCCAACCTGGCCAAGCTGAACCTGACCAAGGTGCTGTTCATCGACGGCGACGCCGTGAACGTCAGCTTCGCGAAGGCTTCGGCGAACATCATCGGCGTGGATCTGCTGCCTGCCGTTGGCGCCAACGTCTACGACATCCTGAAGGCCGACTCGCTGGTGCTCACCCGCGCCGCGGTCGAAAAGCTGGAGGCCCGTTTCAATGGCTAAAAAAGAAGCCGCCGCCGTCGCCAATCGTCATTATGACGTCGTTGTCGCCCCGCACATCACCGAGAAGTCGACCCTTCTCTCCGAGAACAACGCCGTGGTCTTCAAGGTTGCTGGCGATGCCACCAAGCCGGAGATCAAGGCTGCCGTCGAGGCGATCTGGGGTGTCAACGTCAAGAGCGTCAACACGCTGGTGACCAAGGGCAAGACGAAGCGCTGGAAGGGCAAGCCCTACACGCGCTCGGACGTGAAGAAGGCGATCGTCCGTCTGGCCGACGGCCAGTCGATCGATATCACCGAGGGAGTCCGCTAAGATGGCTCTTAAGCATTATAACCCGACCAGCCCGGCCCGCCGCGGCCTGATCCTGGTCGACAAGTCCAGCCTGCACAAGGGCAAGCCCGTCAAGGCGCTGACCGAAGGCAAGCGCAAGACCGGTGGCCGTAACAACAAGGGTCATGTGACCTCGCGTGGTATCGGTGGCGGTCATAAGCAGCGCTATCGTATCATCGACTTCAAGCGTCGCTTGTGGGATGTCGAAGGTACGGTCGAGCGTCTGGAATATGACCCCAACCGCACCGCCTTCATCGCGCTGGTCAACTATCCCGACGGTACGCAGACCTATATCATCGCGCCGCAGCGTCTTGCGCCGGGTGACAAGGTCATCGCCGGCAAGAAGACCGACGTGAAGCCGGGCAACGCGATGGAACTGGGTCAGATGCCAGTCGGCACGATCATCCACAACATCGAAATGAAGCCGGGCAAGGGCGCGCAGCTCTGCCGTTCGGCAGGCACCTATGCCCAGCTCGTCGGTCGCGACCGTGGCATGGTCATGGTCCGTCTGTCGTCGGGTGAGCAGCGCTACATCCGTTCGGACTGCATGGGCACCATTGGCGCCGTGTCGAACCCCGACAACGGCAACACCAATCTTGCCAAGGCTGGCCGCAACCGTTGGAACGGCATCCGCCCTCTGACGCGCGGTGTCGCGAAGAACCCGGTCGATCACCCGCATGGTGGTGGTGAAGGCCGCACCTCGGGCGGCCGTCATCCGGTTACCCCGTGGGGCAAGCCGACCAAGGGTGCACGCACCCGCCACAACAAGGCGACGGACAAGATGATTATCCGTAGCCGCCACGCGAAGAAGAAGAGGTAAGCGAGATGGCTCGTTCCGTCTGGAAAGGTCCGTTCGTGGACCTCAGCCTTCTGAAGAAGGCGGAAGCCGCGCAGGACGCGGGTGGCCGTGCGCCGATCAAGACCTGGTCGCGTCGTTCCACCATCCTGCCGCAGTTCGTCGGCCTGACGTTCAGCGTCTATAATGGCCGCAAGCATGTTCCGGTTTCCGTGAACGAGGATATGGTGGGTCACAAGCTGGGCGAATTCGCCCCGACCCGCTTCTTCCCCGGCCACGCCGCCGACAAGAAGGGCAAGCGCTAATGAGCAAGCCTAAGGCTCCCCGTCGCGTCGCCGACAACGAGGCTCTGGCCGTCGGCACGCAGATCCGCGGTTCGGCCCAGAAGCTGAACCTGGTCGCCACGCTGATCCGCGGCCGCAAGGTCGAGGAAGCGCTCAACATCCTCGCCTTCTCGAAGAAGGCGATGGCTGTCGACGTGCGCAAGGTGCTGGCTTCGGCCATCGCCAACGCGGAAAACAACCACAATCTCGACGTCGACTCGCTGGTCGTCGCGGAAGCATCGGTAGGCAAGGCGTTCACGCTCAAGCGCTTCCATGCTCGCGGACGCGGCAAGTCGACCCGGATCCTCAAGCCCTACAGCCGAGTGCGCATCGTCGTGCGTGAAGCTGGCGAAGAAGCGGAGGCGTAAGCACATGGGTCACAAGAGCAATCCGATCGGTCTGCGTCTCCAGATCAACCGTACCTGGGACAGCCGCTGGTTCGCCGAAGGCGCCGACTATGGTCGCCTGCTGCTGGAGGATCTCAAGATCCGCCAGTTCATCTTCAAGACCCTGCCGCAGGCAGCGATCTCGAAGGTGGTCATCGAGCGTCCGGCCAAGCTGTGCCGCGTGTCGATCTATGCCGCCCGTCCGGGCGTCATCATCGGCAAGAAGGGCGCGGACATCGAAAAGCTGCGTCGCAAGCTCGGCGCGCTGACGTCGTCGGACGTGTCGCTGAACATCGTCGAAATCCGCAAGCCGGAAATCGATAGCAAGCTCGTCGCACAGGGTATCGCCGACCAGCTGGAACGCCGTGTCGCTTTCCGTCGCGCCATGAAGCGTGCGGTGCAGTCGGCTCTGCGTCTCGGCGCCGAAGGCATCAAGATCACCTGCGGCGGCCGTCTTGGCGGTGCAGAGATCGCCCGCGTCGAATGGTATCGCGAAGGCCGCGTTCCGCTGCACACGCTGCGTGCGAACGTCGACTATGCCGACGCCACGGCACACACCGCCTATGGCGTGTGCGGCATCAAGGTCTGGATCTTCAAGGGCGAAATCCTTGGTCACGATCCGATGGCCACCGACCGGCTGATGCTGGAGGCTCAGACCTCCGGCGTGCGCCCGGCGCGCTGAAGATAAGAAGGTAATAGCGTCATGCTGCAACCGAAGAAAATGAAGTTCCGCAAGACCTTCAAGGGTCGGATCAAGGGCGATGCCAAGGGTGGCTCGGCTTTGAACTTCGGCTCCTATGGTCTCAAAGCCATGGAACCCGAGCGCGTCACCGCCCGCCAGATCGAAGCGGCCCGCCGTGCGATCACCCGCCACATCCGCCGTCAGGGCCGGTTGTGGATCCGTATCTTCCCCGACGTGCCGGTTTCCAAGAAGCCTGCCGAAGTCCGTCAGGGCAAGGGCAAGGGTTCGGTCGAATATTGGGCCGCCCGCGTCAAGCCGGGTCGCATCCTGTTCGAACTGGACGGCGTGCCCGGTCCGCTCGCAGCAGAGGCCTTCTCGCGCGCCGCGATGAAGCTGCCCATCAAGACGAAGGTCGTTGCCCGCCTCGGCGACACCTCGCATCTGGAGGGTTAAGCACATGGCGAATGTTGCAGACCTGAAAACCAAGACGGACGACGAACTGTCGACCGAACTCAACAACCTGAAGCGCGAGCAGTTCAATCTGCGTTTCCAGGCGGCCACCAACCAGCTGGAAAAGCCCAGCCGCGTCAAGGAAGTCCGCCGGTCGATCGCGCAGATCAAGACCCTCCAGACCGAGCGTAACAGCTCGGCCGCGAAGTAAAGGAACCACACGATGCCCAAGCGCGTGCTGACGGGAACTGTGGTTTCCGACAAGACCGACAAGACGGTGGTCGT
Source organism: Sphingobium sp. Leaf26 (assembly GCF_001421665.1). Lineage (GTDB taxonomy): Bacteria > Pseudomonadota > Alphaproteobacteria > Sphingomonadales > Sphingomonadaceae > Sphingobium. The sequence goes on along the minus strand of NZ_LMKV01000029.1, from coordinate 98,008 downwards.
TCGCGTGGAGCGCAAGGTAAAGCATGCGCTCTACGGCAAGATCATCCGCCGCTCGAAGAAGTACCATGCCCATGATGAGGGCAATGTCTACAAGGAAGGCGAAACGGTCCGAATCGAAGAGACCGCTCCGATTTCCAAGCTCAAGACCTGGAAGGTCATCGAGCGCGTGGACACCCACAAGTCGCCGGAAACGGCCGCTTAAGGGCAGGCTCGCTGAGCCTTTGGTGAAAAATGCGGCGCGGGGCTGGCCTTTTCCTTTGGAAAGGGTTACAGGCCCGCGCTTCGCGTAGAGTCACCGGGCTTTAGGCTGATGAATTCGGAACCGCCGGGAATTGCCCCGGTAGGCCAAATAAGAAGGAACCGGATCTATGATCCAGATGCAATCCAATCTTGACGTCGCTGACAACAGCGGCGCCAAGCGCGTCCAGTGCATCAAGGTGCTGGGCGGCTCGAAGCGTCGCTTCGCTGGCGTGGGCGACATCATCGTCGTCTCGATCAAGGAAGCTGCGCCGCGTGGCAAGGTGAAGAAGGGTGACGTGCATCGTGCCGTCATCGTGCGTACCGCCAAGGATATCCGCCGTGCAGACGGTTCGGTCATCCGTTTCGACGGTAACGCCGCTGTGCTCATCAACAAGAACGAGGAGCCGATCGGCACCCGTATCTTTGGCCCGGTCGTTCGCGAACTGCGCGCCAAGAAGCACATGAAGATCATCAGCCTTGCTCCCGAGGTGCTGTAATGAGCGCTGCTAAGATCAAGAAGGGCGACAAGGTCGTCATCCTGGCCGGCAAGGACAAGGGCCGTACCGGCGCTGTCCTGGCTGTGATGCCAAAGGACGACAAGGTCCTGGTGGAAGGCATCAACGTGCATGCCAAGCATCGCAAGCCCGACCAGGCGAACCCTCAGGGTGGCATCGAGCGCAAGCCCGCGCCGCTCCACATTTCGAACGTCGCTATGGCCGGCGCCGACGGCAAGCCGACCCGCGTCCGTTTCGAGGATCGCGACGGCAAGAAGGTCCGCGTCGCCGTCAAGTCCGGTGAGGTGCTGTAATGGCCGACAAGTACATTCCGCGCTCGAAGGCGCAGTATGACGCTGAAATCGTCAAGGCGATGACCGAGAAGTTCGGTTACAAGAACGTCATGGAAATCCCCCGGATCGAAAAGATCACGCTCAACATGGGCGTGGGCGAAGCGACTCAGGACAAGAAGAAGGTCACCTCGGCCGCCGAAGAGATGGAGCTGATCGCTGGTCAGAAGCCCGTCATCACCAAGGCGAAGAAGTCGATCGCGCAGTTCAAGCTGCGTGAAGGCATGCCGATCGGTGCCAAGGTCACGCTGCGTCGCGAACGCATGTATGAATTCCTGGATCGCATGATCAACGTCGCGCTCCCCCGCGTGCGCGATTTTCGGGGCCTGAACCCGAAGAGCTTCGATGGCCGTGGCAATTATGCCTTCGGTATCAAGGAGCAGATCATCTTCCCGGAGATCAGCTATGACCGCGTCGACAAGGTGCGCGGCATGGACATCATCGTGACCACCTCGGCGAAGACGGACGACGAAGCGCGCGAACTGCTGCGCCTCTTCGGCTTCCCTTTCCCGATCGAAGAGAAGCAGGCGGCCTAATTCGGCCCCGCTTCTCTCCCAACGCTTAAGCTAAGGAAGAGAACTTAAGTCATGGCGAAACTGAGTTCGATCAACAAGAACGAGCGCCGCAAGAAGCTGGTAAAGAAATATGCCGGCCGTTATGCGAAGCTCAAGGCGATCGCGAATGATACCGCGGCCGATGACAGCGATCGTCTGATCGCGCGTCTGAAGATGGCGGAGATCCCCCGCAACGGCAATCCGACCCGCGTTCGGAACCGCTGCGAACTGACGGGGCGTCCCCGCGCATATTACCGCAAATTCCGCCTCTGCCGCGTGCAGCTGCGTGATCTGGCCAACAAGGGCCTGATCCCCGGCGTCACCAAGTCGAGCTGGTAAGGATCATTTGAAATGGCATTGACCGATCCCCTGGGTGATATGCTCACCCGCATCCGCAACGGGCAGCAGGCGAAGAAGGACAGCGTTATGTCCCCCGCTTCCAAGCTGCGCGCCCGCGTGCTCGACGTGCTCCAGCGTGAAGGCTACATCCGTGGCTATTCCGAAGAGCTGCTTGGCCAGCATCCTGGTCTGCGCATCGAGCTGAAATATTTCGAAGGCCAGCCGGCGATCAAGCATGTCGCCCGCGTGTCCAAGCCTGGCCGCCGCGTCTATTCGGGTTCCAAGGAACTTCCGGTGATCCGCAACGGTCTGGGCATCACCATTGTCTCGACGCCTCGCGGCGTTCTGTCCGACGCCGAAGCGCGTGAGCAGAATGTCGGCGGCGAAGTGCTGGCGGAGGTGTTCTGATGAGCCGCACAGGCAAAAAGCCGGTCACAGTGCCTTCGGGCGTGACCGCGTCCATCGCCGACGGTCAGCTGTCGGTGAAGGGTCCCAAGGGCACCCTGTCGCTGCCGCTGGCTAACGAAGTCACCTACAGCATCGAAGACGGTGTGATCGCGGTGAAGCCTGCCAACGACGGTAAGCGCGCCCGCGCTTTCTGGGGCATGCAGCGCACCCTGGTCGCCAACCTGATCACTGGTGTGACCGAAGGCTACACCAAGAAGCTGCTGATCACCGGCGTCGGTTATCGCGCGGATTCGAAGGGCAAGGTTCTGAACCTGAAGCTCGGCTATTCGCATGATGTCGACTTCGAGATCCCCGAAGGTATCGAGATCAAGACCCCGGATAACACCACGGTCGAGATCAGCGGCATCGACAAGCAGCAGGTCGGTCAGGTTGCGGCCGAGATCCGTCGCTGGCGCAAGCCCGAACCCTATAAGGGCAAGGGCATCAAGTACGCCGGCGAGTTCATCTTCCGCAAGGAAGGGAAGAAGAAGTAAGATGGCAAAGCTTTCCCTCTTCGCGCGGCGTCGTCGCCGCGTTCGCACCGCGCTCAAGGCTGTTTCGGGTCACAAGCCCCGTCTTAGCGTTCACCGTTCGGGCCAGCACATCTACGCCCAGGTCATCGATGACGTCGCCGGCAAGACCGTCGCCGCTGCATCGACCCTGGACAAGGATGTCGGTTCGAAGGCTCTGGGCAAGACCGGTGCTTCGTCCGAAGCCGCTGCCGATGTCGGCAAGCGCGTCGCTGCTGCGGCGACTGCTGCCGGCGTCACCAAGGTCGTTTTCGACCGCGGAGGCTTCCTCTTCCATGGCCGCGTCAAGGCGCTGGCCGATGCGGCCCGTGAAGCCGGGCTGGAGTTCTGATCATGGCTGACGAAAACACCAACGAAGTCGTCGCACCCGTCGAGGGCGCAGAAGCGACTGCACCGACCGAAGGTCGTGGTCCCGGCCGTGGCCGTGGCAACCGTGGCGGCGGCGATCGCAACCGTGGCGAGCGTGGAGGCCGTGGCCGTCGCGACGACCGTCGCGGTGGCAACCGTGACGAGGATCAGGGCGAAGAACTGATCGAGAAGCTGGTTCACATCAACCGCGTCAGCAAGACCGTCAAGGGCGGCAAGCGCTTCGGTTTCGCGGCTCTCGTCGTCGTCGGCGATGGCAAGGGTCGTGCGGGCTTCGGCCATGGCAAGGCGCGCGAAGTGCCTGAAGCCATCAGCAAGGCGACCGCCGCCGCCAAGAAGGCGATGGTCCGCGTTCCGCTGAAGGAAGGCCGCACCCTGCATCATGACGGCCTCGGCCACTTCGGTGCCGGCAAGGTGACTGTCCGTTCGGCCCCGGCCGGTACGGGTATCATCGCCGGTGGTCCGATGCGCGCCGTGTTCGAAAGCCTCGGCGTCGCTGACGTCGTGACCAAGTCGAACGGCACGTCGAACCCCTATAACATGATCCGTGCGACCTTCGCGGCTCTGGTCGAACAGACCAGCCCGAAGTCGGTGGCGCAGCGCCGTGGCAAGAAGGTCGCCGACCTTCTGCGTCGTGGCGGTGCCTCGGCCGACGTCGCGCAGGCTGATGCCGAAGCGATTGCGGAGTAACTGACATGGCGAAGATCAAGATCAAGCAGATCGGTTCCCCGATCCGTCGCCCCGCCGACCAGAAGAAGATTCTGATCGGCCTGGGCCTTGGCAAGATGAACCGCGTGGTGGAATTGGAAGACACGGCGGAAGTCCGCGGTGCCATCAAGAAGCTGCCCCACATGGTGGCCGTGGTCGAGGGTTAAGCCTTCCGACTTCCGGGAAACAGCAAAGGGCCGATTCGCGCAGGCGAATCGGCCCTTTCTGCGTTCAGGGTCGTGGGGTAGAGGCTGCTGTCCTACAGGGGCCGCTTTTGCTATCCGAAAGGCCGCACAGTCCGCTCGCATCGGACGCAGCCTGAAGCCTGTCGCTGAAACATAATGTCCGACTTTTGTTATGGAATGTCGAAACTTGCGGGAAATGTGCGAAGTTAAGCGCCCATTCTCCGACAGCGGCGTGGCGGGAGCCTTGCCGCATTAGGGGGTGACAAGGACCGTGCATCCCGCTATGGGCGCCGCTTCCATTCAAGCGCGAACCAAGCGAAAGCGAGTGCACATCATGACTTTCAGACTCAACGACATCAGCGACAATGCCGGCGCCCGCAAGGGCCGTATGCGCGTGGGCCGCGGCATCGGTTCGGGCAAGGGCAAGACCGCCGGTCGCGGCCAGAAGGGCGCCAAGGCGCGTTCGGGCGTGGCCATCAACGGTTTCGAGGGCGGCCAGATGCCGCTCCACATGCGCATCCCGAAGCGCGGCTTCAACAACATTTTCGGTAGCGACTATGCGATCGTGAACCTGGGCGCCGTCCAGAAGGCGATCGACGAAGGCAAGCTGGACGCCAAGGCGACCATCGACCAGGCCGCTTTGAACGCCGCCAACCTGACCCGCGGTGGCAAGGACGGCGTCCGTCTGCTCGCCAAGGGTGAACTGACCGCCAAGGTCAGCTTCCTGGTGGCCGGCGCGTCGAAGAGCGCCGTCGAAGCCGTCGCAAAGGCCGGTGGCAAGGTCGACGTGATCGAAGTCGTTCCGGCGGCCGAGAAGGCCAAGGCGAAGAAGGGCACCACCCTTGCCGCCAAGAAGGCCGCTGCGAAGGCCTGATTTACGGCCTGACAGTCTTGCAAGCACGACCCCGCTGCCCGATATGGGTCGGCGGGGTCATGTGTTTCGGGGGATCTGCTCGTCGCTTGCGCGACAACTCCCGTTCGACATGGCCAATCCGCCCCGCTAAGGGGATGAGCGATTCCGCGCCGGAGCCTTGATGCTTCGGCAAGAGTGATTTGAAGGGCAGCCACCATGGCATCGAGAGCCGACCAGCTCGCATCCAATCTCAGCCTCGCGAAGTTCAGCCAGGCGACCGACCTCAAGAAGCGCCTGTGGTTTACGCTCGGCGCCTTGATCGTGTTCCGTTTCCTCAGCTTCGTGCCGCTGCCCGGCGTCGATCCGACCGCCCTGTCGCAGCTTTACAGCCAGACCAACGGCGGCATCCTCGACATCTTCAACACCTTCTCGGGTGGGTCGCTGTCGCGCATGAGCCTGATCGCGCTGGGCGTCATGCCCTATATCACCGCGTCGATCGTGGTGCAGCTCGCCTCCAGCCTTTCGCCGCAGCTCGCGGCGATCAAGAAGGAAGGCGAAAGCGGCCGCAAGAAGATGAATCAGTGGACCCGCTACGGCACCGTCGGCCTGACCGCGGTGCAGGGCTATTTCATCGCCGTGGGCCTGGAGGGCTTCGGTGCCCAGCAAGGCATGCAGGCGGTGATCGAGCCGGGCCTGCTGTTCCGCCTGACCGCCGTCGTCTCGCTGATCGGCGGCACCATGTTCCTGATGTGGCTGGGTGAGCAGATCACATCGCGCGGCATCGGCAACGGCGTGTCGCTCATCATCATGGCGGGCATCGTCGCCCAGTTGCCGGTGACGCTCAGCAACCTGTTCAAGTCGGGCAGCGAAGGCTCGATCTCGGGCCTGCTGATCTTCCTGGTCATGGTGATGGCCGTCGGCCTCGTCCTTTTGATCTGCTTCATGGAGCGCGCCCAGCGCCGCGTCCTGATCCAATATCCCAAGCGCCAGACGCGCCAGGGCCTGATGCAGGCGGATCGCAGCCATCTGCCGCTCAAGGTCAACACCGCCGGCGTCATCCCGCCGATCTTCGCCAGCTCGCTGCTGCTGATGCCGCTGACCATCTCGCAGTTCGCTGGCCAGACGGTCGCGGGTGAAAGCAAGTGGGGCGATTTCGTCCTGACGCTGAACCAGTATCTGTCGCATGGCAGCCCGGTCTATATGGGCCTTTACGGCCTGGGCATCGTCTTCTTCTGCTTCTTCTATACCGCCGTGGTGTTCAACCCGGAAGAGACGGCCGATAATCTCAAGCGCAATGGCGGCTTCATCCCCGGCATCCGTCCGGGTAAGAATACCGAAAATTATCTGGATTATGTGCTGACGCGCATCACCGTCATCGGCGCGGCCTATCTGGCCTTCATCTGCCTGGTGCCGGAATTCGCGATCGCGCGGGCGGGCATTCCCTTCTACCTTGGTGGGACTAGCCTGTTGATCGTCGTCAATGTTACGGTCGACACCGTGACCCAGATTCAGAGCCATCTGCTCGCCCACCAATATGGCGATCTGATCAAGAAGGCGAAGCTAAAGGGTCGACTGCGCTGAGGGGCGTTTCGAGACTCTGATTACAGCGCAACGAACAGGGGAGTATGCGCGCAATGAATATCATTCTGCTTGGCCCTCCGGGGGCCGGCAAGGGCACCCAGGCGACCCGTCTGGTTGACGATCGTGGCATGGTGCAACTGTCGACGGGGGACATGCTGCGCGCGGCGGTGAAGGCGGGAACGCCCGTGGGCCTCCAGGCCAAGGCGCTGATGGAATCGGGTGCCCTGGTCCCTGACGAAGTCGTGTCGGGCATCATCGGCGAAGCGCTCGACGCGCTGGCCCCTGATACCGGCGTGATCTTCGACGGCTATCCTCGCACGGAAGCGCAGGCCCATTCGCTCGACACTATTTTGGGTGACCGTAACCGGACCCTCGACCATGTGATCGAGCTGGAAGTGAATGAGGATGCGCTGGTCGAGCGCATCACCGGCCGCTTCACCTGCGCCAGTTGTGGCGCGGGCTATCATGACAGGTTCAAGATCCCCAAGGTCGAGGGCGAGTGCGACAAGTGCCACGGGCATGAGTTCAAGCGCCGTCCCGACGACAATGAGGAAACGGTGCGTACCCGCATGGCCGAATATCGCGCCAAGACCGCGCCGATCCTGCCGATCTACGAATCGCGCGGCATCGTGTCGCGCGTGGACGGCATGGCGGACATGAACGATGTGACCGTCGCGATCGCGGCGATCCTGGACGGCGACGCGGCCTGAGCTACGCTTCCTGCCCGAACAGGGGCGGGATGACATGCGGAGGATCGGACTTTTGGCATGGGCTGGCGCGGCGATGGCTGCGCCGGCCCATGCTGCTGTTACGGCCAGTGCCGGTGCGCTTCGTGATCGGAAGCAGCGTGAAGGTCGCCATGACCCATGTGGTGGATGGCTGGCTGCGCGGGGGCGGCGCCGCGATCGCACATGTCGTGGATCAGGTGCTGGCCGCGAATGTGCAATGGCTCAAGCGCACCGCCGCAACGCCGCCGTCCTGAACCGGCACATCGCCGGAAAGAAAGCAGCAAAGAAAAAGCGCGGCCAACTGCGGCGTTAACCACGATCATAACGGATTCATTGCTCCGTTGTTGCTATAGGGGGTCATGGTTGGATCACCGCCTTCCCGTGGCCGTTTGACGGAACTGGATGCCCTGCGCGGCATCGGCGCGCTGTGCGTGCTGATCTTCCATTATTCGACGCGCTTCCATGAGCTGTTTCCGCAGGCCAGCCATGTGCCCTTCAGTTTCCCCGGCGGCAATTATCGCGTCCTGTTGTTCTTCACCATTTCGGGTTTCGCGATCTTCTTCACACTGGATCGCATCCGTACCGTGGCGGACTTCGTGGTCAATCGCTTCGCGCGCCTCTATCCCGCCTATCTGGTGGCGATGCTGCTGACACTGTCGATCGAATATCTGGCCCACGCGACCCAGTTGCTGATCGGGCCGGTCGCGATCCTGGCCAACTTCACCATGCTTCAGGGCTTTGCCTTCATGCCGGAAGTGGATGGTGCCTATTGGACGCTGACGGTGGAGATAGCCTTTTATTTCTGCATGATCGCCATGTGGAAATTCGTCGGCATCCGGCGGCTGGAGCCGATGCTGATCCTGTGGCTGGCGGCGCGCTGGCTCTACTGGCTGTGGCCCGACATGCCCGAACGGATCGTGATGCTGCTGGTGCTTCGCTACACGCCCTTCTTCGTCATCGGCATGCTGGCCTATCGCGTCTGGTCGGGGCAACGGACGCTGCGCCAGCAAATTCCCTATGCAGCGCTCGCCCTGCTGTCGATCGCGACCATGGAGACATGGGATGTCGCGATCGTAGGCTGCGTATTGTTGGCGAGCTTCGTAGCGCTGATCCACGGCCATCTGCGCTTCCTCAGCCTGCGCCCGCTCGTGTGGCTGGGCGGGATCAGCTACAGCTTCTACCTGATCCACCAGCATGTCGGCTTCGTCGTAATGCTGGAGTTCGCCAAAGCGGGCTACAGCCCCTGGATCGGCTTTGCCGCCGCGTTCCTGGTGGCGCTGACGCTGGGCACGGCCATCAACCGCTTGGTGGAGCGCCCGGCAGGCGAGGCGATCATCGCCTGGTGGAAACGCCGGCGCGAGACGCGACGGATGCCGATCGACGCCGCACCGAGTCAGGGCTGAACCAAAAAGGGCGCTGCCGTCACCGGCCGCGCCCTTTCCTGTTGCGATTCGATGCGCCTTATTGCGCGACGGGCGCCGCAGCGGCCGCATTTTCGGGCAGGCCGCCCATCTGCGTGACCATTTTCGTATAGGCGTCGAGATAGGCCAGCACGATCACCTGGCCGATGGCGGTATTCTGATAGCCGCCGCCGCCGACCGCGGCGAGGCCGCCCATCCAGCCAAGGCCGCCACCGCCGCCGAAGCTGAGGTCCGATTTGCGGAAATAGCCTTCGGCCATCACCTCTTCCTCGGTTGTGCGGGCATTGACCACGGAGAGCATGACATTGGCCTCGCTCTTCTTCACCGAAATGCCGCCCGCCAGCGCGCCGAGCGTGCGGCCGCCAAGGAGGCCGCCGACCAGACCGCCGATGGCGTTGCCGCCGCTGTTGTTGTTGGTGGTGACGATGTCGGGCTGGATGAAATAGTCCGCCGCCTTGACCTGCCCTTTGCCCAGGTTGGATCCGGCCTGCAATTCGCCCGAATCCGCCATGGCGCGTTCCATGTTGCGGCTGGCCATCGACCGGCCGCGATTGACGATGCCGAAACAGCCGGACTGCTGCACGAACAGCTTGATGATGGCTTCGGGGCTGCCCAGATTCAGCTCACGCCACCACTGATTGTCCGGTTCCACGATCGCGACGGTGCCGAGGCGCTTGGTGCAGCGCGGGATTTCCATCTGTTTCCTGGTCTGGGCCTGACGACCCGACGACCCCTTGTCCGCCGCCATCGCCTGCGGCGCAACCATAGACAGACAGACAGCCGCCATGGTCAGCTTTTTCAATCCACGCATTTCAAGAACCCCGTTTGTTGCTTGAGTTTGAAAATCGTTGCCCCGTTCCTGCGAATACTTATCACAGGGGTCAATCGCTTCCAAGCGAAGGGGCATGGAAATGACGGGTTTTGTCATCGAATCCCGCCAACGCGCGATCCTGCTGACAGCGCGTCGAATCGCTGCTATCGGGCGCCGATGACCGATCTGTCCCACATCCGTAATTTTTCGATCATTGCGCATATCGACCACGGCAAATCCACGCTGGCCGACCGCCTGATCCAGCGTACCGGCGGCCTGACCGACCGGGAGATGAGCGCGCAAGTCCTTGACAATATGGACATCGAAAAGGAGCGCGGCATCACCATCAAGGCGCAGACCGTGCGCCTCGACTATACCGCCAAAAATGGCGAGACCTATGAGCTGAACCTCATGGACACGCCGGGCCATGTCGACTTCGCCTATGAAGTGTCGCGCAGCCTGGCCGCGTGCGAAGGCGCTCTGCTGGTCGTGGACGCCGCGCAGGGCGTGGAAGCGCAGACCCTGGCCAATGTCTATCAGTCGATCGAACATGATCATGAGATCGTGCCGGTCCTGAACAAGATTGACCTGCCCGCCGCCGAGCCGGAAAAGGTGCGCAAGGAAATCGAGGATGTGATCGGCCTCGATGCGTCCGAAGCGGTGCTGGCCAGCGCGAAGTCGGGCATTGGCATCGACGAAATTCTGGAAGCCGTCGTCAAGAAGATCCCGCCGCCCAAGGGTGATCGCAATGCCCCGCTGGAGGCGATGCTGGTCGATAGCTGGTACGACCCCTATCTGGGCGTCGTCATTCTGGTGCGGGTCGTCAACGGCGTCATCAAGAAGGGGCAGGCGATCAAGTTCATGATCGGCGGCACCGAACATCTGATCGACCGTGTCGGCTGCATGCGGCCCAAGATCGAGACGCTGACCGAATTGGCGGCGGGGGAAATCGGCTTCATCACCGCGCAGATCAAGGAAATCGCCCAGACCCGCGTCGGCGACACCATCACCACGGTCAAGAATGGCGCGACCAAGCCGCTCCCCGGCTTCAAGGAAGTGCAGCCGGTAGTGTTCTGCGGCCTGTTCCCCGTGGACGCGAACGACTTCGACAAGCTGCGTGATAGCATCAGCAAGTTGCGCCTGAACGACGCCAGCTTCAGTTTCGAGATGGAGAGCAGCGCGGCGCTGGGCTTCGGCTTCCGTTGCGGGTTCCTGGGGCTGCTGCATCTGGAGATCATTCAGGAGCGGCTGACCCGCGAATATGACCTGGACCTCATCACCACCGCGCCGTCGGTGGTGTACAAGATCCAGCTCACCTATGGCGCAGGCGAGATCGAACTGCACAACCCGGCCGACATGCCCGATCCAACCAAGATCGACGAGATCGAGGAGCCGTGGATCGAGGCGATCATCTATTGCCCCGACGAATATCTCGGCTCCATCCTGAAACTTTGCCAGGATCGGCGCGGCATCCAGAAGAACCTGACCTATGTCGGCGGGCGCGCGCAGGTGACCTACGAACTGCCGCTCAACGAAGTCGTCTTCGACTTCTATGATCGCCTGAAGAGCATCAGCCGTGGCTATGCCAGCTTCGACTATCACCAGATCGGCTATCGCGAGGGCGACCTCGTCAAGATGAGCATCATGGTCAATTCGGAGCCGGTCGATGCACTCAGCATGATCGTGCATCGCGGCACCGCCGAATCGCGCGGTCGCGGCATGTGCGAGCGGCTGAAGGATCTGATCCCCCGCCATTTGTTCAAGATCCCGATTCAGGCGGCGATCGGCGGCAAGGTGATCGCGCGCGAGACGATCGCCGCGATGCGCAAGGACGTGACCGCCAAATGCTATGGCGGGGACATCAGCCGCAAGAAGAAGCTGCTCGACAAGCAGAAGGAAGGCAAGAAGCGCATGCGCGAATATGGCAGCGTCCAGATTCCGCAGGAAGCTTTCATCGCCGCGCTGCGCATGGGCGACGAGAGCTGACCGGCACGGGCGACCGCTGCGCAGCCATGGCGGGGCAGGTCGCTCATATCCGGCGCGCCGCTGCCTTTCTGTCCAACGGCATGTCGCTCGGGCTTTGTCCCGATGCTGCGATGCGCCGCCGGGATGCCATGCCTGCCAAGCTGATCGGCAATGGCCTGCGTGAACTGGACCTGTTTCTGACCGACCTGATCGTGGAAGCGGGCCGCGTCGACCGGCTGGGGATTGCGGCCGGGCGCGATCCCGGCATCCATCCGGGTCGCCGCATCTTCAGCGCGGCGGAGGCGTGGCGGCGGACGGGGCCGCAACTGGGGCTGGCAGAGGAGAGCCGTACCCGCCTGCGCCAGATGCGCGCGGCGCAGAACCGTCAATGTTTCGGCCGGTTGCGCGGCGATGGCGCGGAAGCGGCGATGCAGCGCGCCTGCGCCGATTATGCCCGGTTGGCGGACGATGTGCTGGCGGCCGTCAGGGGAAGGGCGACGCCTGCGCCGTAGCAGTGAGCGGGCGCATGATGGCGCATAGGTTCGGATGCTGTTAGAGGCCCGCGCCCGGACGATCTACAGACAGGAAAGAGGCGGACGATGATTCAACCGGGCGCGACGTTCAAGGATAATCTGGCGCAACTGCCGTCGATCGCGGGCGTGGCGCGAATCGACCTGCTCGACCCCGCAGGCGCCGTGGTTGCCAGCATAGAGAACCAGCCGGGCAAGCAGGGGTCGCTGGCGGTCTATCATTATCTGGCGGGGGCCTTTGGTGCATTGGACGCAGCCGCTGCGGATATTGGGCTGGCGCTGTTTGCCGAACATGTGCCCGACGCCCGCGACCGTCCGGGCGCGCATCCCAATGTCGATCGCCTGCTTGCGATCGTGGCGGGTGGCGATCCGCTGACGATCAGGCCGCTGACGATCAGGCCGCTGACGATCAGGGTCGTCGTCGCCGATCAGTGATGGGGGGCGTCGCGCGTGGCTCGCGCGTTCAGCCTTTGCACCAGTTGGTCGGCTTGCCCGACCAGGGCTTCGCATGGCCCTTCATGACCATCAACTGGCCGATCGAGACATTGTCACGCAGGAGGATGCGGGCGGACGGGTCAGTATCGGCGGCGTCCGGCAAAGCCTGGAACGCGCCACCGTTCATCATCGCCAGCAAGGCGGCGCGGCCCTTTCGGGCGCGGTCGGCTTCCTGCGGGCAGCGCGCGTCGATGGCGCTGGGCACGCTGATATCGGCGATGTGATAGCGCTGGCCGCGCCAGGCATAGGCATCGGCGCCCAGCACGCAGGCATCGCCCCTGCTATCGTCGCACAGCGCGAATTCGTCGGTGATGCTCGTGGTTGCGGCGGCGGTCCTGTCCGCCTCGCTGGAGGCGGGGAGCAGCCACCCGAACATTAGCGCTCCGCCGATCGCCAGCGCCATGGCGCCGAACAGCATGCCGATCGGCAGCACGCGGGCGCGCTTTTCCTGCTTTTCATTCAGCCAGCTACCCGTGTCGTCCGGGGTGCGATCGCCGACATCATAGAGGTTTCGTGCCATGATCCGTCCCAAATGGAGCGGATGCTTTACCGTCGCTTATGGAAAATTTCGGTTAACCAGCCGGCGCTGCGTCATCTGCCTGCGGCTTGACGGGCGCGCCGGGCCATGGTCAAGTCAGCATGCTGTAGCAAGGGAGACGGCGTGAGCGACATCTGGCTGTATGACGAGCATCCCGCCATGGTCCGGGCGCACCCTGTCCTGTTCCTGCTGCTGCTGGTGTCGGTGGTGGGCATCATCGCCATCGGCATCTGGTGGGTGCTGCACAAGGGCGAGCGACTGGCGCTGAGCGAGCGGGAGGTGCTGCTGGAGCGCGGGCTGCTGGCCAAGCAGCGGACCGAGATCGCACTGAGCAGCATAAGGTCGGTGCGGATCACCCAGACACTGGGCCAGCGCATTTTCGGCGTCGGCCATGTCGAGCTGTTCAGCGCCGGCGACATCGCCGAGATCGCGATCAAGAATATGCCACGGCCCGACCGCATCCGCGCGATCGCCGCCGCGCGCAATGTCGATCTGTTGCCGCAAAGATAGCGGAAAAGATGAGGTAATTCGTTCAGGCCCTTGACTTGGGCCGATAAATTTAAACGATAGGGCTAACAAGGAAGGGGCCGAAGAGCCCCATATTCGCAAGAGGACGCCATGTCAGGAACGTCCGTTCACATCTGGGTGAACGGCGGAAAAAGGGGTCGTCCATGGTTGGCTTGCGAGTGATGCCGTCGTTGCCGGATCTGACGGCCGAGCAGCGCGCCGATATACGGCAGGCCTGCGGTTTTGCCTGTGTGCGCTGCGGCGTGACCATCTATCGCTATCTGGGGCTGCCGGACGGGCCGGGGGCGACCCTGCTCTGTCCGACCTGCCACGGGCTGGTGGAAGAAGGGCGGCTGACCGCCACCCAGGTCCAGAGTTTCCACGCCAACCCGGTGGTGCGCCAGCGCCATTTCGCGCGGGACCGGCTGCCCTTTTCGGCGGAACTGCCGCAGCTGATCGTCGGCGGATCGCGGCTGCTGCGCGATACGCCGATCCCGATCACGCTGGAGGGTGAGCCGATCCTGATCTTCGCGCCGCCGCGCCGGATGAACGGGGCGACCCGCATCAGCGTGCGGCTGGGATCGCCGGATGGGGTCGCGACCCAGATTATCGACGGCAATGAATGGAAGCCGACCGATGGTAGCTGGCATTTCCTGCTGCGCGGCGACCGCTACAGCATGATGGCGGCGCGGGGCGACGGGCTGGCGGTGTTGCGCATCGTGGCGCGCAACCGGATCGCGGTGGAGCATCTGCGCACCACCATCAACGGCCGTCGGCTGGAAGTGACGCCCGACTGGCTGGAAATCGACGGCAAACGCTATATCGACAAGATCGGCAGCGGGACGCTGATCGGGCTGGAGCTTTAAGGCGTCGGGCGTGGGCGACGACGAAATTCCATCGCGATCGGGCGCAGCATGCCGTCAGGGCGGACCCGCACGCGAATCAACCCCTGCACATCGGGATCGGCCAGTTTGCGGGAGAGGACCAGCGCCTGTGATTGCGAGGCGTAGAAGATGCCGCGGTCCAGCCCCCGTATTTCGCGTCGGGTGCCCAGCGTCCCGCGCAGGATGATGGCGCAATCCTTGTCCACGATCGGATCGGAACTGCTTGGCAGGGGCCGGACCGCGCGGACATGAGGCGCGCTGCCTATGATGCAAAGCGCGTCGGCATCACCGGGCGACACGGCGCTCTCCGTCTGCTGCTGTTCTGGCGATGTCGGCCAGTCGTAGCGATACTGGACATAATGGCCGCGCAGCAGGTCGCGCGGGTCATAGCCCTGAATCGGGATCAGCCAGTCCTGACCCTGTTGCGCCTGATGGTGGGTGACGGCCCAACTGACGGCCAAAGCGGCGAGCGGCAGCAACAACGTGGCGGCGAGCATGAGGCGACTGTGGCGAAATGTCATGCGGCGTCTCCCCGCGCCGGAGCATAGCGGCGGGACAGGCGGATCGTTGCCCAGGCGACTGCCATGGCGAACAGGCCGGACAGGATCAGGCCGACGCCGCTGCCCAGCAGATCGTCGTTCAGCTCGAAACTCAAGATGATGATGCGCAGCGCCACCATCGCCACGCCGAGCTGGAACAGGCGCCGCCAGCCGGCATGGATGGCGGCCGCCGCAACTGCGCCCCAGAGGAGGCAGAAGAACAGGCTGCTGATCCAGGCGCGGGCGGCGCCATGGCCATAGGGTACCAGCGCCTGAATCAGGTGCAGCGCGGCCGCGATCAGCAGCAGCGCGGCGGTCGCCCGGCCGGATGCGGTGCGCCGGGCATAGGCGATGGCGGCTGCGGCGGCGAGCAGGGCGATGCTGTGGATCAGCGCGCTGCCGGGCAGAAGGCTGCCGTCGCCATCCCAGCCGTGGAGCAGGATGGCGAGGCTGAGGCCGGTGAAGATGGTGGCGACGGCCATCTGTTCGAGCAGGCGCCAGAAAGCGGGGCGCTCGCTCCGGCTGCGTAGGAGTGCGGCGGCGCCGGCGACCAGCATCGGCGGGCAGGCGATCAGGCCCCAATAGAGCCAGGGGGGTTCCGTCCGGCCGAACAACGACCAGATATGGCCATGATCCTCCGCATGCGTCCACATCGTGCCCAGCAGGCCGGCCATCCAGAGGCCCGCGACCGGCCAGCCGCGTCCGAACAGCAGCAGGAACGGGGAGAATAGCAGCAGCCAGGCGAGCAGTGGCTGCCAGAGCGGCGAACTGGTTTGATAGACCTGCCCCAGATGGCCGAAGAAGGTGAGGCCCAGCACCGCGCCGACGAAGAGCAGCGCGTCATGCACCTGATCGTGCATCCGGCCCCTGGGCAGGCTCCACCAAGTCCATGCCGCCAGCGCGATCATGAGGAGCATGTGTATGGCAAGCCGCGTGGTGCCGGGAATCTGCTCCCAATTGGCGGCGATCAGCGAGACGAGGCCAAGCCCGATCGTCAGCGCGCCCAGGCCCACGATCGCCCACACGCCGATCGACCGACTATGCGCCGCCTCCCATGCGCTGATCCGGCTGGCGGTGTCGGCGTCGATCAGTCCCGCCGCCTGCCACGCCCTGAGTTTCCGCTCCGACATGGCGGCAGACTAGCCGGCTTGGGCCAAAGGGCAACGGATTGTTCGTTCAGCGGATGACCAGTTCCATCCCGGCCTTGACCCGGCTGAGCGCCAGATAGCTGTGATAGCTGGCCACCGTCGCATTCTCCGCGAACAGGCGGCGGGTGGTCGCTTCATAACTGCGCATGTCGGGCGCGACGATGATCATGATGAAGCTGCGGCCGCCGGTGACATAATAGCATTGCTGTACGTCGGGATCGTTACGGAATAGCGTCTTGGCCCGATCGACGGTCGTCGCCTTTTCATCGACCAGATTGACCTCCACGATCGATGTGACGCCCAGGCCGACCGCATCGGGATCGACGATCGCGGCATTGGCGGCGATCACGCCCTGTCTTTCCATCGCGGCGATCCGGCGTTGCACGGCGGCGGTGGACAGGTTCACCGCCTCGGCAATGGCGCGCTGAGGCGTTCGGTTGTCACGCTGGATGATTCGCAAAATCGCCCGGTCGAACGGGTCGAGGGGACGGGTAGGGGGAGTCGGGATGGGCATTATCGAGTAATTGTTGCAATCAGATGCCCAATCAAGAGCATTTTTCCCGGTGCAATGATGATAATTCTCATCGCCATGATCGAAGGGCAGGGCATGGACGGAACATCCAGAGAGAGTGGGCATCTGACCGGCATCCTGTGCGGCATGGGAGCGGGCGCCTTATGGGGACTGGTCTTCCTTGCCCCGGCGCTGGTGCGCGATTTCCGCCCGCTCGACCTCGCCATCGGGCGTTACCTTGCCTATGGCCTGATGTCCGGCCTGTTGATCGCGCCGCGCTGGCGCAGCCTGATCGCGCAGATGCGTTCGGGCGCCTGGTGGGCGCTTGGCTGGCTCGCCCTGGCCGGCAATCTCTTTTATTACGTCCTGCTGGCAACCGCCGTGCAGATGGGCGGCATCGCCATGACCTCCCTGGTGATCGGCTTCCTGCCGGTGGCGGTCACGATCATTGGGAGCCGTGAGCGCGGCGCAGTGTCGCTGCGCCGGCTGGCGCCCTCCCTGCTGCTCTGCGGCGCGGGCGCATTATGCATCGGCTGGCAGGCGATCGCAGTCCCGGGCACGGCGTCGCTCGGCCCCCGGATCATCGGCTTCCTCTGTGCGGTGGGTGCCCTTATCTCCTGGAGCGCCTTTGCGGTCGGCAACAGCCGCTGGCTCGGCCGATTGGGCGGCATATCGGCGCAGGACTGGAACCTGGCGATCGGCCTGATGACCGGCGCACAGGCGTTTCTGTTGCTACCGGTCGCCCTGGCCATGGGCATCGGCCATCATGACGCGGCGGCCTGGACCAAATTTTTATCTGTCTCACTCGCTGTCGCACTCTTCGCCTCGATCGTCGGCAACATGCTCTGGAACCGCATGAGCCGCCTGCTGCCGCTGACCATGGTGGGACAGATGATCCTGTTCGAAACCGGCTTTGCGCTGATCTACGGCTTTATGTGGGAACGGCGGTTGCCGACCCTGCTGGAAAGCGTGGCCTTTGCGCTGGTGGTGGGCAGCGTCATCAGTTGCATTGCCGTTCATCGGCGGCCGACATCGGCAGAAGCGACGATTGCGGCCTGACTGCGGCCTTTCCCCTTTGGCGGAATCGCTATAGGGCGGGTTTCATGACCAACATGTTTCTTGTGATGGGCGGCGGCGCTGTCGGCGCGGCTCTGCGCTATCAGCTTGGCCGTTTCATCGGCCCCATGACTCCCGGTGCCGCATGGCCCTGGGGTACCTTCGCCGCCAATCTGATCGGCGGCTTCGCCATGGGGCTGCTTGCCGGCTGGCTGGGGCGGGGCAGCGCCGTCTCCGGCGAACCGATCCGCCTGTTGCTCGGCGTCGGCGTGCTGGGTGGCTTCACCACCTTCTCCGCCTTCAGCCTGGAAACCATGATGATGATCGAACGCGGCCAGGCCGCACTCGCCATGAGCTATGCGGTGGCATCCGTGATCGGCGCGGTCGGCGCGCTGGCGCTGGGCCTTACCGTCATGCGGAGTGCAGTGGCATGAAGGGGCGTCCTCCAGCCAAGAGCGGCGGCGCAGGCGCGCGCGGCGGCCAGTCTTCGAGCAAAGGGTCTTCTGGTAAGGGGCCTTCGGCTGGCCGGCCTTCGGACCGCAAGCCGGGCGATCGCAAAGCCGGTGCTGCGTCGGGCCGTGGCAAGCCCGCCGGCCCGCGCAAGCCCGCCGGCCCGCGCAAGGACGGCAAACCGGCGTTCAAGGACGGCAAGCCAGCCTTCAAGCCCAAGGCGCCTGCCGCCGCGAAATCGGCTGCGGCCAAGCCTGTGGTGGCTGCGCCCGCAAAGCCGTCCAAGCCCAACCCGGCCAAGGGCGTTTCGCTCGACGTGCGGCAATATCGGGTGCAGGCGGATGATGACGGCATACGGCTCGACCGCTGGTTCCAGCGGCATTTGCCCGATGTCGGCTTCAACCTGGTGTCGCGCTGGTCGCGCACGGGCCAGCTCCGCGTCGATGGCGCGCGCGCCGCGCCGGGCGACCGCATCGTCGAAGGCCAGATGATCCGCGTGCCCCCGGCCGAAGCCAAGCCGGAGGCTCCCGAACGTCCCAAGCGCGTCCGCGTCATCGACCTGACCCCGGACGAGATCGCTTATGTTCAGGACATGGTGATCCATCGCGACGAACAGGCGATCGTCATCAACAAGCCCCCCGGCCTCGCCACCCAGGGCGGGACGAAGACCGACGAGCATGTCGACAAGTTGCTCGACGGCCTGTTGTTCGACGCCGAATCGCGGCCCAAGCTGGTGCACCGGCTGGACAAGGATACGTCGGGCGCGTTGCTGCTGGCGCGGTCCAGTCGCTCCGCCGCGCATTTCGCCAAGGCCTTCTCCAGCCGCACCGCGCGCAAAGTCTATTGGGCGCTGGTGATCGGCATGCCGTCGATCAACGATGGCATGATCGAACTGCCGCTCGCCAAGCAGCCGGGCACCGGTGGCGAAAAGATGCACGTCGATGAGGAGGAGGGCCTGCCCGCCCGCACCCGTTACCGCGTGATCGAACGGGCCGGCAACCGTGCCGCCTGGGTCGAACTGCAACCCTATACCGGTCGCACCCACCAGTTGCGCGTACATCTGGCGGCGATCGGCTTCCCGATCGTGGGCGACGGCAAATATGGCGGCAAGGACGCTTTCCTGTCCGGCACGATCAGCCGCAAGATGCACCTGCATGCGCGGCGCATCCGCGTGGATCATCCCGATGGCGGCCGGGTGGACGTGATGGCGGACCTGCCGCCGCATTTCGCCAACAGCCTTCAGGAACTCGGCTTCGACCTGAAGCTGGGCGACATGCCGCTGGACGACGAGATCGACCGGACCCCGACCCGCGAGGATGAGAAGAAGTTCGCGCGGCAGCATGCCAAGCAGGTGCGCAAGGATCGCAAGGGCGAGCGCCGGTCGCGTGGGAGCAGTCGTCAGGGATGAGCAATCGCCTCGTCGTCTTCGATTGCGACGGCACGCTGGTCGACAGCCAGCATAGCATCTGCACCGCCATGGCGCGCGCGTTCGAGGATGTGAAGCTGCCGCCACCGGAGCGGCTGGCGATCCTGGCGGCTGTCGGCCTGTCGCTGCCGGTTGCCATGGCGCGACTGCTGCCCGATGCGGAAGCCGATTTCCATGATCATCTCGCCGATCGCTACAAGCTGGCTTTTCAGGCGATGCGGCGGGATCAGGGGGTGCAGGAGCCGCTCTATCCCGGCATCGCGGAACTGGTGCAGGAACTGGAGGGGGCCGGATGGCTGCTGGGCGTGGCCACGGGCAAGTCGGATAGGGGACTCAATCTCTGCCTCACCCATCATGGCATCATCGACCGGTTCGTGACGCTCCAGACCGCCGATCGTCACCCGTCCAAGCCGCATCCCTCAATGCTGCTGACCGCCATGGCGGAGGCCGGGGCGGAGCCGGACACGACAGTCATGATCGGCGACACCAGTTTCGACATCGACATGGGCCGGGCCGCAGGCGTGCGCAGTATCGGCGTTGCCTGGGGCTATCATCTGCCCGACGAGCTGATCGCGGCGGGTGCGCATGCCGTGGCGATGGACAGCGGAGATTTGCGCGGCCATATCGGCGCGCCATGACCAACCTTCCACCGCCGCAAAAGCCCGATCCCGATTCCGTCGCGCGTCAGCGCCACTTCGCGATCGGCCTGTTCCGCCTGTCCGGCGCCTTCATCGTCATGTTCGGCTTCCTGGCCATCATGCAGCGCTTTTCCTGGGTGCAGGGGGACAAGGCGAAGGCGTTCGGTGCGATCATGGTCGTCACCGGCCTGGTCCAGTTCGTCGTCGTCCCGCGCCTGCTGCTGGCGTTGTTCCGCCAGAGGCCGCCACAATGAAGCGTTTCTACACCGATGTGACCGTGGTTGCCGAGGAGGGCGGCTTTGGCATCCGGCTGGACGGGCGTCCGGTCCGCACCCCCGCTCGCGCATCGCTGACGCTGCCGACAGCTGCACTCGCCGAAGCGATCGCGCAGGAATGGCGCGCGCAGGGCGAGACGGTCGATCCTGCGTCCATGCCGATGACCGGCCTTGCCAACGCCGCGATCGACCATGTCGCGCCGGACCCGGCTACATTCGCCGAAGGGGTGGCCCGCTACGCGCAGTCCGACCTGCTCTGCTACCGCGCCGATGGACCGGACACGCTGGTCGCGCGGCAGGTGGCGGCGTGGGAGCCTTTGCTCGACTGGGCAAGAAGCCGCTATGATGTGACCTTCGCCGTCACGCAGGGAATCATTCCCGTGCCCCAGCCGGAAGAAACGCTGGCTCGGCTGGCCGCGGCGGTTGTGGCGATCAACCCCTTCATCCTCACCGGCCTGTCGACGCTGGTGACGCTCAGCGGATCGCTGGTCTGCGGCCTTGCCGTGGTGGAGGGCGGCCGTGAGATCGGCGCCATCTGGCAGGCGGCCGAAATAGACGAAGCCTGGCAGGTCGAACAATGGGGCGAGGATGCGGAGGCCGCCGCACGCAGCGTTCGGCGCGCCGACGACTTTGCCACCGCCGCCGCTTTCTGTGCGCTCAGCCGGGGATAGGAACAAGCGCTGGAACCGGGGTGCCGCTTCGTTCATTCTGTCACCAGTACGGACAGTCTATGTCCGGCTTCAATCCCTCTGCAACGCTATAGGAGAACTCGACGTTGGCCTCGACGTTTGCAAAATCCGTTCTGACGGCGCTGATGGCCGTTTCCGCCCCGGTTCTTGCCCAGCAGGTGCCGGACGCGCCACCGCCCGAAGCGCCGCCGGTGGAGGAGGCTGCTCCTGTGGCCGAAGCCCCCGTCGCGCGGGAACTGACGTCTGCGGAAATCACCGCCTTCAACAAGGCCGTGACCGATTTCACCGCCGGTCAGACCGCGCAGCAGAAAGGCGACAACGCCACCGCCATCGCCAAATATGACGCGGCGCTGCCGCCGATCCGTACCGCTGCGGCGGCCGACCCGTCGAAGATCGACAATGTCAATTTCCTCGCCAACGCGCTCTATGCGCAGGCGGCCGCCTATGGCGCGCTGGGGCAGATGGACCGGATCGTCCCCATCTATGACGAATCCGTGCCTTATTGGCGCAAGCTGGTGGAGGCGAAGCCGACCGATACCGCCAGCCGCAACATTCTGGCCGGCATTCTCATCCAGTTGGGTAACCAGAATCTGCGCGACCATGATCTCGGCGGCGCCGATCCCTTTTTCAAGGAAGCGCTGACGCTGGCGCGCCAGACGGTCGCGGATCAGCCCGCCGACGCGGCATCGAAGAACGTCCTTTTGGCCGCTCTGGTCGGTGCCAGCCAGACCGGCACCGAAGAGGGGATTCGTGACGAGGCCATCAGCATGGGTCAGGCGATGATCGCCGACGGGTCGATCGACGCGATCAACAGGCCGCAGATCGACACCATGACCGGCGCGCCCGCGACCGAGGGATAAGCTGCCGACATCCTCCCCGGTCAAGATCGGGGAGCGTCGGGTCAGCCATTGCCGATCTTGTCGGCGTAGAGCATCCGCCCCGGTCCCAGCAGGCCCAGCACCTGCGGAACGATATGTGGCGCCACGGCAAAGCAGCCCTCCGAGCGTCCGCACTTGCCCCAGGCGGCGACATGGTCCTCGCTCACATAATCGGCGCCATGGATGACGATGGCACGCTGTTCGGCATTGTTGTTCTGCGGGTCGAGGCCGAGCAGGCGCATCGAGCGACCATGCTGGCCGAAATACATGTCGCCTGTCTTGAACGCGCCAGACGAACTGGCCAGCGAGTTGAACTCGTTGGAGAAACTGTGCAGCCAGCCGGAATGGGCCGGATCGGACCCGCGACCGTGCGACACCAGATAGCTGCTGGTCTGCCCGCCGATCAGGTCGACGATGTGCATGCGCGGGTTTTTCGACGGTGCGTCGAAGTCCACGATCGCCAGTCGATCGCGCAATTCGAAATGATGGGCATGGTCGTCGAGCGCGGCCCTGGCCCGCTCCAGCAGCGCCGAATAGGGCTTCTGCGAAACCGCGCGCGGCGTGGCGGGCACGGTCGGAACCGAAGCCGGCGGCGCGGGTTCAGAACCCGTCACGGGAAGCGCGGCGCGACCCATGCTGTCCGACAGAAACGAGAAGGCGAGTCCGCTTAAAGCGAACTTCGTAAAATTGCGGCGATCCATGGCCGCAATATAGCAAAGGAGACGCCCCGGTCCAAGACCGGGGTGCAGGGTCTTACTCGCCCGTCTTGCTCGCTTCGTCCGCAGGCTGGCTCTGTTCGCCGCCTTCAGGCAAACGCGCCGTCATGCCGCTGGCTTCCGCGTCATCCAGAATCTGCTGTTGTTCCGACACCTTGGGTGGTGCCGCGACCGGAGTCGCGCTGGCATTGTTCTGCACTTCGGGCAACGGCGCCTCCGGCTCCTCGACGATCACATTTTCGACCGGCGGTTCGACCAGATTGTTGGTGGCGTCAGGGGCCGGCTCTTCCTTCTTGCCGCAAGCGGCGAGGGCAAGGGCGCCGGCGAGGGCGATGAAAGCGATCTTGCGCATGGGGTGTCGTCAGTCCTTGGATGCGAGGTTGGGGGAAGGGGCTGCGGTGGGATCGACGCGGCGGCTCGACGCCTCGATCTTCTGCGCGAGCAGTTTGTCCCAGCCATAGGGATCGGCGCGGAAGCTGACCGTGCCGTTATTGCCGGCAAAGGCGGTCCAGTAGAGCAGATAGACCGCGACCTGGCTGGGCAGCGACACGCGCTGCGTCTTGCCCTCGTCGATCAGCGTCTGGATCTGGCCGTTCAGATTCGGATCGGCCGCGACCATCTGTTCTGCCAGTGCCACCGGCTTTTCCAGGCGGATGCAGCCATGGCTGGCGAGTCTGTCATAGCTGGAGAATTTGCCCCGCGACGGGGTGTCGTGCAGATAGACGGCGAAGGGATTGTTGAAGTCGAACTTCAACCGACCGAGCGCGCTGCCCGGTCCTGCCGGCTGGACGATCCGCTCGCCGCCCTCGGGCGTCTTGATGATCTTGTAGCCCTGCCTGGCCAGAGTCGCGCGGCCCTTGGGGAACAGTTCCCGCCTGGCGATCGACATCGGCACGTTCCAGGGCGGATTGACGACGATCGAATGAATGCTGGACGTCAGCATCGGCGTCTGATTGTCCGGGCTGCCGGTGACGGCGCGCATCGAACTGACCGGCTGGTCGCCCTCGAACACGGTCAGTACGGCCGCAGCGATGTTCACCTGCACGCGGTTGACCGGCAGGCTGCGCGGCATCCAGCGCCACCGCTCCATATTGGCCATGATCGCGGCGATGCGATCATTCACGCCGACATTGAGCGCCTCCAGCGTCCGGGCGCCGAGCGCGCCGGTCGGCTCCAGCCCATAGCGGCGCTGGGCGCGCTGGATCACGTCGACCAGCCTCTCGTCCTGCGTGACGGCAGGGTCTTCCAGCGCGATGCGCGCGCGCACCACATCGGGTGCGGACGCGGCGGTCAGCGTCGGCCAGCCGCCCCTGTCGCGGATCGCCTCATATTTGGCGAGGCCCTTGCGCAGTGTGTCATAGCCTGCCCAGGGCGGTGTCAGGCCGGCGGACCATTGCGCCAGCCGATCTTCGCTCACGGCCTTGGCCAGGCCGGGGCGTGGGTCGAACGCGGCGGGGCGCAAGGCCCAGATATTGAGGAAGTCGGCTGTGTCCACCCGCCCGGTGCTGAGCGCCTTGGCCCGATCGAGCAAGGCGCTCACCAGTGCATCGCCCTTCAGCGGGCCGCTAGCCTTCTGCCGGGCCATCAGCCCCTGCGCCGCGCCGCTTTTCAGCCAGTCATTGGCCCAGGCTTCCTGCGCCGACGATAGCGCCGGGATCGGCACCGGCGGCGGGGGTGCGGGAATGGGCTGCACCGTCGGCAACGGCAAAGTGGGCGCCACCACAGGCGGCGGCGTCTGCGCCGCGATCGGCAGTGCGGTGACGCCGGCAATTGCCAGCAGCGGGAAACGGATCATCTTGGAAAGGTTCATGCTGGACCAGATAGCGCAAAGCCGCCACGGTTCAAATCGCGATAGCGGGAAAAGATCATGCTGCACGTTGTTCATCATCCCGCCTATGTCTCCCCTGCAACACTGGGCAGTCGATTTCGTTTCGACAAATATGGTTTGGTGATGGAGGCGCTGCATGAAACCGCCGTGCCCTTCCATAGTGTTGAGCCCGAACCGATGCCCCGCATCTGGATCGACGCCGTCCATGATCCGGCCTATGTCGATGAAGTGTTGACCCTGACCGTCCCGCCGGAAAAGGCGCGGCGGATCGGCTTTGCGGTGACGGAACGGGTGATGCGCCGATCCCTGTTGTCGCCCGGCGGCACATGGCTGGCGGCAAAGCTGGCCATGATTCACGGCTATGCCGCCAATGCGGCGGGTGGCAGCCATCATGCGCTGGCCGATACAGGCGCGGGCTATTGCGTGTTGAACGACCTGGCCATTGCCGCCAATCGGTTGATTGCGGAGGGGGATGCCGCACGCATCCTGATCCTCGACCTCGACGTACATCAGGGGGATGGCACCGCGTCGCTGCTGGCCGGCCGAGCCGACATCTTCACCTTGTCGATCCATGCGGAAAAGAATTTCCCGGTGCGCAAGGCGCGCTCGACGCTCGATATCGGGTTGGACGACGGCACCGGTGACGACGCTTATCTGACGGTGCTGGCCGATGTGCTGCCGCGCGTGCTGGACGATTTCGCGCCGGACCTGATCCTCTATCAGGCCGGCGTCGATCCGCATGGGGAGGACAGGTTGGGCCGGCTGGCCCTGACCGACGCCGGGCTGGATGCGCGCGACCGCTATGTCATGCGGCAGGCGCGGGGGCGGGGCATGCCCGTCGCCAGCACCATGGGCGGCGGCTATGGCGAAGATCGCATGGCCGTCGCCCACCGCCATGCCGCCTGCATGATCCGGATGGCGCAGGAGATTTAGTGCAGTGTGCCCGCGTCAGTCGTTGCCATGCCGGCATCCGCCTTGCTCTCCATCAACTTGGCGGCGATCAGGCCGGCCGCAGCCAGCGCCACGAAATCGCTGAAGGCGAGGTAGAGGATATAGCCCCAGGGTGCGTGGTTGAACACGGCCTGGCCGATATGCAGCCATAGCACCGCCGCCAGCGCAAACAGCAAGGTGACACGCGCCCGGCTGGAGAAATCGCTCAACGCAAAGCGCAGAGCCAAAGCGATGACGACACCCACGATCAGCGACAGGATCAGCCCGCCGATCAGCGCGCTGCTATCCATCACCGGAAAGCCCCCTTCGTTGTAGAAGACCTGCGCGACCGGCCCACGCCCGTAGAGGATGGTGCCTTGCGCGGTCGCGGGATCGGGGATCACATAGACGCCGGTGCCGGTCGGGGTGAGCGCCTGCGCCATCGCCGCCTGCAAATTGGCGCTCGCCTGATCGTCTACGCGGCTCAAAGCCAGCGCGGACAGCGGTGTGCCCCAAAAGATAAAGCCTGTGATGAACATGGCGAGGCCGCCGAGCAGGCCCCCGATCAAGCTGCGAACCATATCTCTCCCCCTTTGCATGTCGTGACGATCGAAGCATCAACGCCAGGAAGGTGATTTATGTCCGTGCCGTCAGTCTTTGGGACGCGCGGCCTTTTCCGCGATGCCGGACATGCCTTCCCGCCGCTCCAGTTCGTCCAGCACGGCATCGAACGGCACGTCCATGTCGGCCAGCAACATCATCAGGTGAAAGATCAGGTCGGCGCTCTCGCCGACAATTTCCGTGCGGTCGTTCGCCATGGCGGCGATCACCGTCTCTACGGCTTCCTCGCCGACCTTCTGCGCGATCTTGGCGCGGCCCCTGGCCGCCAGCTTGGCAACATAGGAAGCCGAAGGATCGGCCCTCCGCCGCTGGCGGATGGTCTGTTCGAGGGTTTGAAGGGTCGCGCGCATGCAGTGCATCAAGCGCCGCGCGCGCGACCCGTCAATCCATTATTTGCGCTTGCGGCTCGCGAAGAACATGCGACCGGCCAGAACGGCCGCGCCCATGCCGAACAGCGCCATCTGTTCCGGTTCGGGCACCGGGGTCGGCGCGCCGCCCGAAGAGCTGCCGCCGCTGGTCGAACCACCGCTGGTCGAACCGCCGGTGCTGCCGCCGCTGGACGATCCGCCGCACTTGCCGAACCAGCACCAGAAGGTGGCGTTGGCAGGCGCCGGGACCGCCAGGCCCATCAGGCTGGCCGATCCGGCAACAAGAAGAAGTTTGCTGATTTTCATGTTCGTCACCCTGTTTCGAAAAGAACGCATCGTTCTGAAACGACCCTGTCTTCCCTACGCAGATTGCGTGCCAATTCTGCCAAGTGACGCATTTGCGCGATTATCCGACGGAACAAGCGCCGGGTGAACATGGTTAATGTCAATTAACCCGACATATCTGAACCGCGTAAACCTTAATGGCTGCGCACCGGAATATGCGCGGCGGCCAAAGCCTGATGCGCCTCGGCAATGGTATGTTGACCGAAGTGAAATATGGAAGCGGCCAGCACGGCGCTGGCATGGCCTTCGACCACGCCTTCGACCAGATGGTCGAGCGTGCCTACGCCGCCGCTGGCGATCACCGGCACCGACACGGCATCGGCAATGGCGCGGATGAGGGCAAGGTCATAGCCTCGGCGTGTACCGTCCCCGTCCATCGAGGTGACGAGCAGTTCCCCCGCGCCCAGTTCCGCGAGGCGCAGCGCATGCTCCAGCGCGTCGATGCCGGTCGGCTTGCGGCCGCCATGGGTGAAGATTTCCCAGCGATTCTCGCCCACCCGCCGGGCGTCGACCGATCCCACGATGCACTGGCTGCCGAAGCGGTCGGCAATGTCGGCGACCAGTTCTGGCCGCGCGACCGCCGCGCTGTTGACCGCCACCTTGTCCGCGCCGGCGAGCAGCAAGGCGCGCGCATCCTCCGGCGTGCGCACGCCGCCGCCGACAGTGACAGGCATGAAGCAGACTTCGGCGGTGCGCCGCACCACATCCAATATGGTCCCGCGCGCCTCATGAGTGGCGGTGATGTCGAGGAAGCAAAGTTCGTCCGCCCCGGCCGCATCGTAAAGTTTCGCCTGCTCCACCGGATCGCCGGCGTCCTTCAGGTCGACGAAATTGACGCCCTTGACCACGCGGCCATTGGCGACGTCGAGACAGGGGATGACACGGGTGCGGACTGTCAATTTTCTACTCCACTTTAACCGTTCGTGCCGCGTAGGGTCTGAACTTGTCGAAGACCCGTATCGAAGCATCGATCCTTCGATACGCCATTTGCCCTTCGGTCGTCTTCGACTCCGACTTCGCTCAATGGCTACTCAGGACGAACGAACGTTATTTCACGCCGCCGCCTGCGCCACCGCCAGCGCGGTTTTCAGGTCCAGTCGCCCGTCATACAGTGCGCGACCGGTGATCACGCCTTCGATCCCCTCGTCGGCATGCAGGCTCAATATGCGGATATCCGCGATTCCTGCCACGCCGCCACTGGCGATCACCGGCATGGCGGTCGCGCGGGCAAGGTCGACGGTGGCCTCGATATTCACGCCCTTGAGCAGCCCGTCGCGGCCGACATCGGTGAACAGCAGGCTGGCGACGCCGGCATCCTCGAACCGGCGGGCGAGGTCGATCACCGGCATGTCGCTTTTTTCCGCCCAGCCGTCGGTCGCGACGAAGCCGTCGCGCGCATCGACCGCGACGACGATGCCGCCGGGAAAGTCGCGCGCCGCCGCCTTGACGAAAGCCGGGTCTTTCAACGCCGCCGTGCCGATGACGATGCGCGATACGCCAAGGTCGAACCAGCGCTCCACCGACTCGCGGTTGCGGATGCCGCCGCCTAGCTGGACATGGCCGGGAAAGGCTTCGACGATCG
The DNA here is from genome assembly GCF_001421665.1 of Sphingobium sp. Leaf26. Classification (GTDB taxonomy): domain Bacteria; phylum Pseudomonadota; class Alphaproteobacteria; order Sphingomonadales; family Sphingomonadaceae; genus Sphingobium. The sequence continues at coordinate 69,482 of NZ_LMKV01000029.1, read as the reverse complement.
CCTCGACCGCTGCGGCATTGACCGCATGGCCGGCAAAGCTGCCGTCCAGATCGACCACATGCAGATGTTGCGCGCCGCTCTCAGCGAACAAAAGCGCCTGCGCGGCGGGATCGTCGCCATAGACGGTGGCGCGATCCATATCGCCTTCGGCCAGGCGCACGACCTGGCCGCCTTTGAGGTCGATGGCGGGAAAGACGATCAGGGACATGGGATCAACCTTTGCGCGAGCGGAGCCTCAAGGGCGCCAGTCGAGAAAACGGGACAGGAAGGACAGGCCGTAACGCTGGCTCTTTTCCGGGTGGAACTGGCAGCCGATGATGGTGTCGCGCGCGACCGCAGCGACCAGTGGCCCGCCATGGTCGGTCACGGCGGCGACATGCGCCGGGTCGGCGGCCTCATAATGATAGCTGTGCAGGAAATAGGCCTCCCCCGCTTCGATCAGCGCCGAAATCCCGCTGTTTGCGCCGTTCAGCACCACATCGTTCCAGCCCATATGCGGCACCTTCACGGTGGGGTCGGTCGGTTCGATCAGCCGTACCGTGCCGGGAATCCAGCCCAGCCCTTCATGCCGGCCGAATTCCTCGCCCGCATCGGCCAGCAACTGCATGCCCACGCAGACGCCGAGGAAGGGCGTCCCGCGCTGATTCACCGCGTCGTTCATCGCATCGACCATGCCGGGGATCGCCACCAGCGCATCGCGGCACGCGCGAAACGCGCCCACGCCCGGCAGGACGATACGGTCGGCCTTCGCCACGATATCGGCATCGGCGGTGATGACGACATTCTCCGCGCCCGCCTTGCGCAGGGCATTGTGCACCGAATGGAGGTTGCCCGCGCCATAGTCGATCAGGGCGATGGTCATGCCAGCAGGCTCTCCAGACTGACGCCGGCGGCCGCGCGCACCGGATGAAATTCGATCACCTCGACCGTGGCTGCGCCGTTCCGCACGAAGGGGTCGGTCGCGGCCAGCCGTTCGACGTCAGCCCGCTCGCCCCGCGCCAGCAATATGCCGCCGGTGCGCGGTTCGCGCCGCCCGGCCAGCAACAGCCAGCCGTCCGCAATGCCCTGGTCCAGCCATGCCCGATGATCCGCCAGATGCCCGTCCAGCACTTCGATCGAAGCGGTATAGGTGAGCGCAATGACGAACATGGAATGGCCCTTCGGTAAGATTTACAGGATGCCCTTGGTCGACGGGATCGCGTCCGCCTTGCGCGGGTCGATCTCCACCGCCTGTCGCAGCGCGCGGGCCAGACCCTTGAACGCGCTTTCGACGATATGATGGTTGTTGCTGCCATAGAGCAGTTCGATGTGCAGCGTGATGCCGGCGGCCTGCGCGAAGCTGTGGAAGAAATGCTCCACCATCTCCGTGTCCCATTCGCCGATCTTGGTGACGGTGAAGGGTAGTTTGCACACCAGCCAGGGACGGCCCGAAATGTCGAGCGCCACGCGGCTCAGCGTTTCGTCCATCGGCGAATAGACGCTGCCATAGCGGCTGATGCCGCGCTTGTCGGCCAGCGCCCTGGCCACCGCTTCGCCGATGGCGATCGCGGTATCCTCGGTCGTGTGATGCTGGTCCACATGCAGGTCGCCTACGGTCTTGACGGTCATGTCGATCAGCGAATGGCGCGAAAGCTGTTCGATCATATGATCGAAAAAGCCGATGCCCGTCGACACCGTATAGAGGCCAGTCCCGTCGAGGTTGACGGTGACGTCGATCTGGGTTTCCGCCGTGTTGCGGTGAATCTCGGCCGTGCGCATGGCCGCCCTATAGCGTGTGTCGCCGTTCATGCAATCTGTCAGGACGGGGTTGACCGTCGGTTTCGTGCCGCTAGGACATTGGGCCATGAGCGAAGACCTGCCCGACAGCCTGATTCCCTATGACGAAATCGTGCAGGAGGCCCTGCGCGCAGTCGTCGGCCGCGTGCTGGGCGAAGTGCAGCAGTCCGGCGGACTGCCGGGCGCGCATCATTTCTATATCACCTTCAAGACGAGCGCGCCGGGCGTCGACATCCCCAAGCATCTTGTGGAGCGTTTCCCGGACGAAATGACCATCGTCCTCCAGAATAAATATTGGGACTTGAAGGTACAGAGCGACCTGTTCCAGGTCAGCCTGACCTTCAACCAGGTCGCGGCGCTGCTGACCATTCCCTTCTCGGCGATCACGGCCTTCGTCGATCCGGCGGTCAATTTCGCGCTCCAGTTCCAGGTCGCGGCGGACGAATTGCCTGAGCCGCACGACGTGGCCGAAAATGACGGGCCGGTGGTGACGAACGAAGACGGGTCCAACGTCGTGACCGTGGACTTCGGGAAGAAGAAATGACCCTGGCTTCCCAGGACAAGGGAAGTTTTTTTGGACAATGGGGCCTGACGGCGCTGGTCGGGCTGCCCCTGTCGCTCATACTTTTCATGGCTCCGCTCGGTCTTGGTTTTTCGCCGATCTGGTCGGAGGAAACAAGCCGCGCGGCTGTGATGCGCATTGTCACGCTTGGGGCTCTCGTTTCGCCCTATCTCTTCTGGACCGCCATGATGCTGGCTTGGCCACTGCATTTGCGGGGCAAGGACTGGGCGATGGATATGGCGCTCTGGCTCCTTGCGATTCAGTTTCTGGCACTTTTCCTTTTGCTGTGAATGGCTTCGGCCGCTGCTTTGCAAACAGCGCTTGGTTTTTTTCGGCTCCACCCTACATCGGACCCAGATTTGCGATTGATTCTTAACTGGGAGTCCTGAATGTCCGCCACCCGCACCGAAACCGACAGCATTGGCGCCATCGCGGTTCCGGCCGACGCCTATTGGGGCGCGCAGACGCAGCGCAGCATCGAGAATTTTCCGTTTGGCGACACGGAGCGGATGCCGCTCGGTATCGTTCATGCCCAGGCGATCGTGAAGCAGGCGGCAGCGCGGGTGAATGGCAAGCATGGGCTGGACGGCAAGATCGTCGCCGCCATCGAGGATGCGGCGCAGACCATCGTGTCGGGCCGGCTGGACGACCAGTTCCCGCTCGTCATCTGGCAGACCGGGTCGGGCACCCAGACCAACATGAATGTCAACGAGGTGATCGCCGGCTTCGCCAATGAGCAACTGGCGGGCACGCGCGGCGGCAAGACGCCGGTGCATCCCAACGACCATGTGAATATGAGCCAGTCGTCCAACGACAGCTTCCCGACCGCGCTGCATGTCGCGACCGTGATCGCCACACGCGACCGTCTGATCCCGGCGCTGGAAAAGCTGACCGGCGCGCTGACCGCCAAGGCGCAGGCCTGGGGCCATATCGTCAAGATCGGTCGCACCCATACGCAGGATGCGACGCCGCTGACGCTGGGACAGGAATTTTCCGGCTATGCCGCGCAACTCATCAGCGCGAAGGCGCGAATCGAAGGGGCGCTCAACGGCAATATCCGCAAGCTGGCGATCGGCGGCACGGCGGTCGGCACCGGCCTCAATGCGCCGGACGGCTGGGCGCAGGATATGGTCGCGGCGATCAGCGACATTGCCGGCACCGGTTTCGAAAGCGCGCCCAACAAGTTCGAGCAGCTTGCCGCCAAAGACGGCCTCGTCTTCTTCTCCGGCGCGCTCAATACGCTGGCGGTGGCGCTGACCAAGATCGCCAACGACATTCGTTTCCTGGGGTCGGGACCGCGGTCCGGCCTTGGCGAACTCGACCTGCCGGCCAATGAGCCGGGCAGCTCGATCATGCCGGGCAAGGTCAACCCGACCCAGTGCGAATCGCTGACCATGGTGGCGGCGCAGGTGATCGGCAATCATCAGGCGGTGACGGTCGGCGGAATGCAGGGCCATTTCGAGCTGAACGTGTTCATGCCGCTGATCGGCGCCAATGTGCTGCGCTCCATCCATCTGCTGAGCGTGGGCATGGAGAGTTTCGCCGAACGCTGCGTCGACGGGCTGGTCGCCAATGAGGCGCGGATCGCCGAACTGGTCGACCGGTCGCTGATGCTGGTGACGGCGCTGGCGCCGGAGATCGGCTATGACAATGCCGCCGCCATCGCCAAACATGCGCACAAGACAGGCCAGACACTGAAGCAGGCCGGGCTGGAACTGGGGCTGGTGGATGAGCCGACCTTCGACCGGCTGGTGCGGCCGGAAAATATGGTCTGATCCAGAGCAACTGGCGGAACCGGCGGGGCTGCGATACATTAACCCTCTATGAAGAGGAAAATGCCCAAGCCTGCCGCACCTTTGGTGACGATCCGTCCGCCCAAGAAGGCCGGGCTGCTGCGAAAAGCGGCCCGCGTCGGCGCCACCGTGGTCGCCGCGCGGGTCGCGGCGGCGACCGGCAAGAAGGGTATATTCGGCCTGGTCGCCGGGGCTGGGGTCAAGCGGATCATCATGCGCTATCCCGCCGGCGCCCTGTTCGTGACCGGCGCCTATATGGCGGGCAAATTGTTCGAGGCGAAGCGGGAGGTCGACCGCAAGAAGGCGATCAAGCTGCTGCCGGACAAGAGCGGCGATCCGGTCCCGCCCGGCCCCATCCCGATCGAAAGCGCGCGCAAGGCCAAGGGATAAAGCCGGCAATAGCATGCGGGCATAGCCCTCTTGCAAAAGCGCGTCGGCGGAGGCACTAGCGGCCATGGCCGACAGCATCCCCACCGAGACTCCGGATTTCAAGCGCCGTGGCGTGCTTTTCGTACTGTCCTCGCCGTCCGGCGCGGGCAAATCCACGATCGCGCGCAAGCTGCTGGCGGCGGAAACGGACCTGTCCATGTCGGTATCCGCGACGACGCGGCCGATGCGGCCGGGCGAGGTCGACGGCAAGGACTATCATTTCGTCGATCTGGAAGCGTTTCGCCGCATGACGGCGGACCATGAATTTCTCGAATGGGCGCATGTCTTCGGCCAGCGTTACGGCACGCCGCGCGCCCCGGTCGAGGCGATGCTGAAGTCGGGCAAGGACGTCCTGTTCGACATCGACTGGCAGGGCGCGCAGCAGTTGCACCAGATTGCCGGCGGCGATGTCGTCCGTATCTTCATCCTGCCGCCGTCGATGGAAGAACTGGAACGCCGCCTGCGCGGGCGCGCGACGGACAGCAACGACGTCATCGAAGGCCGCATGGCCCGCGCCGCCGGCGAGATCGCCCATTGGGACGGCTATGACTATGTGCTGTGCAATGTCGATGCGGATGCCTGTTTCCAGCGCGTCCAGACCATCCTGCATGCCGAACGGATGAAGCGCAGCCGCCAGACCGGCCTGATCGGTTTCATCCGCAGGCTGGGCCGTTATCACCAGGAAGACTAGGCGGATAATGCCGCCTGCCTTCAGGGGAACCACATGCCGATAGACCCTGCCACTGTCGTCAGCGGTAGCCTGCTGAGCCGCCGATATCCGGTCTATGCGGTTGGCCTCAGTAATGCCGATCTTCCGGCCAGCATGGTGAGCGTGCCGGAATTCATGGACACGCCGGTCCGCCATTTCTTCTTGATGAACCCGATGTGGACACTGGGGCCGGGCGGATTTTCGCAGCGGGTGATCGCCGCAGTGAACGAAGCGGCCACTGCCTTTCCCCAGCATGGCTATGTGCTGCTGGTCAATGACCCGTTCGATTTCGTGATCCGCGACCAGCTTCATCCGGCCGTCATGCTTTACGCCTGTGGCGAGCATTCGTTGGCCGATCCGGGCAAGTTTGCACCAGCCGATCCGCAGCCTGTTTCCAGAAGCGGATGGATGCGCCGGTCCAGGCCGGTGGAGCCAGCGGGTCCATCCCTGTTCGACGCCGTCTACATCGCCGGGCACCAGCCCTATAAACGGATCGCGCTGGCATCGAAGATTGCGTCGCTCTGCCTGATTTCCGTCGACATCACGAGCGAGGCGGTGGACCGGATGCAGGCGGTTCAGCCGGGCCTGACCTGTCCCAATATCCGCGACGGCGCCTATCATTGGCTGGGGGTGGAGGATGTGGCGCAGCACCTGCGGGACGCGCGTTGCGGGCTGATTCTGTCCGAACGGGAAGGGCAGAATCGGGCGACGATCGAATATCTGCTGTCGGGTTTGCCGGTGGTGACGACGGCGAACCGGGGCGGCCGGGACCGCTATCTGACGCCGGCCAATTCCGTCTATGTCGAGGCGGCCGCCGATGCGGTGGCGGAAGGAGTGGCCTATCTGCGGGCCTCGTCCCCGGACCGGCAGCGGATTGCGGCTGCGGCGCGGGAGGCGGTGGACGCCGACTTTGCCCGGCTTTGCCATATCGTAGACCGCACGCTGGAACGGTTCGGCCTGCCCGGCGCGGATATCGTGCGGGGGGACCTGCCGCACCACGGCTTTTCCCGCCTTGTCGGTCTGGCTGACCTGATAGCTCAGCGCAATTGCCAGTTCCCGGCCTGAATCCGCCGCATCAGAGTAAGGCGCATCAGGGTCAGGCGCCGAATCCCGCCGGGTCGGCCCAGTCAGGGTGGGTCCAGGCCATCGCCTTGAACAATATGCCCATTTCCGCCTCGTCGGTCAGGCGGTGGCGGGCGGTTTCGACTTCGGCGGCGCGCGCCGGGGCGGTGTTGGCAAGCTGCTCAGCGCGGGCGTCGATGCCCAATTGTCGCAGGAAGGCGCCCTGGCCGACCGGGCCATGGACGCGCAATCCGGCCTGCCGCGCCATATTGCCCAGCACCGTGAAATCGACATGGATGGTGAGGTCGGCTTCGCCGGGATCGGCGAAGGGATCGGCGAACTGGTGCGCCTTGACCGCCTGTAACGTGTCGCCCAGCGCCGGGCCTTCATAGCCATAGTCGATGATGATCGCCGCGCCGCCCTGCCGGGCGATGCGATGGGCGAGGGCATAGGCGATGCCGGCGCCGACGATGGGGGATTCGATGATCGCCCCCTCCGGCGCCTCCACCGCAAGCGGGGGCAGGCCCGATTCGATGCGGCGATAACCCGGCACCGGGATGAAGCGTCCCTCCACTTCCCGGCTGACGACGACGCGCTCGCGCCATTCGTCGCCGACGCGGATGCACTGGCGCACCGGCAGAGCGTCGAAAAATTCATTGGCGACCACCAGCAGCGGCCCGGTTTCGGGCAGGCTGTCGATCGTGTCGTGATGGGCGACATGGGGCAGCAAGGCGCGCTGCCGTTCCCGCAGGGTAGGGCTGGTTTCGACCAGATGGAGATGGGGCGCCAGCGCGGCGCGCGCCATCGCGCGGATCGCGTCCGACGCCAGCGTGCCGCGTCCCGGCCCCAATTCGACATAGGCGGGATCGGGACGCCGGCCTGAGCGCATCCAGATATCGGCCAGCGCCAGCCCCACCAGTTCGCCGAACATCTGGCTGATTTCCGGCGCGGTGGTGAAATCGCCGTCCGCGCCCAGCGGATCGCGGTTGGCGTAATAATGCTGGTTCGCTTCGCCGATATAATGGGCGACCGAGATCGGGCCGCCCGAAGCAATCTGGCCGGCGAGACGCCGGGCCAGATCGGGCTGTTCAGGCGACACTGCTGGTCCCGGCCACCGGCTCGACACGCAGGCGGCGGCCCTTGGCGGTAACGATCAGATAGAGGCCGCCCAGGATCATCGGCAGGCACAGCCACTGGCCCATGTGCAGGCCGGTGCGCGCGGCGAACTCCATCAACTGCGCATCGGCCTCGCGGAAATATTCGACGCCGAAGCGGAAGCAGCCATAGCCAGCCAGGAAAATGCCCACCAGCATGCCCGGCTTGTAGCGGGCGTTCGTCTTCCAGAAGGCGAAGGCGAGGATGAGAAACAGGACAACGCCCTCCAGCGCGGCTTCATAAAGCTGGCTGGGATGGCGGGCGAAGGGGCCGCCGGTCGGGAAGACCATCGCCCAGGGGACGTCGGTTTCCTTGCCCCAGAGTTCGCCATTCACGAAATTGGCGAGGCGGCCGAAGAACAGGCCGAAGGGCACGACGCAGGCGACATAGTCATGGATGCGCAGCCAGCTCAGCTTTTCCTTGCGCGCCATGTAGAGGATGCCGAGCGACACGCCCGCCGCGCCGCCATGGAAGGACATGCCGCCATTCCACAGCTTGAAGACGTCGAGCGGATGCTGGAGAATTTCGGGCTGGTAGAAGATCACATAGGCCAGCCGCCCGCCGATGATGATGCCCAGCGTCGCGTAGAAGATCATGTCGTCGGCATGGCGCCGCGCCATCGGCGATCCGGGCTGGTCGACCAGTTTGAGCAGGTACCAGTAGCCGATCAGGATGCCGGCCAGATAGGCAAGGCTGTACCATTTCAGCGTGAAGAAGCCCAGATTGAGGGCCACCGGGTCCAGCCCGAGATCTTTGAATTGAATGGCGCCCGAAGCGGCGGCGGCGATATCCAGGATCAAAATGGCGTCCTTCTGGGAATGGGAATGCGGGCATAGAACAAGCGCGCGGCAAGATGAAGGGGAAGCTGGAGCAGCGGCGCGGATTTGGCGGGGAAAGGGGGCTTCATGGTCACGCCGGGGTCACGCCGCCAAAGTTCACACCGTTGATGGGGTGCATTTCGGGGCGGATGTGGGCGAAATGCGCCCGTGACGCGACAGCGACACGCCCGTGATGCGCCGGCTGGGTCAGGGGTATGCGTCGCCTGGGTCATGGTGCCGCGCCATCAGGGTCACACTCGCGCGCCACCGGCGCGTCGGTTCGGGTGAACGAATGCGGCGGTGCGATGCGGGCTGACGGGGTCATCCGGGAGGACAGATCAGAGAAAATCCTATTAGGAAAGCCTTTCGGGGGGAGCGGGCCGGGTTCGGAGGGTCCGGTAGCGACCAGATGTCGTCATGCAGGTGCTTTCGTTACTTCCAGAAACCGGACATCGATAAAGCGACCGCATTTGAGAAGTTGGGCCGTCAGCGGCCTGTCCGCTTTCAGAGCGGGAACAAGGAATTCCGGCCGTTCGTCCGCACGCGGGACTAATGTTAGCAACCGGTCCGATGCGGAGATTGCCGGACTACTTCCATTACCCCGGTCTGGCCCTCAACGCCTATTTAGCAGGCACGAAAGTTTCGGGAGGCAGCGCCTCATCGAGCGTGGTCGCCCCAGCGCGCGGCAGCAGCTTCGGGCCGATGCACAAGCCGAACAGGAAGCCGCCCAGATGTGCCTCCCACGCCAGACCTCCGGCGGTGCCGCTCGCCCATGCCATAAACGCGAGCATCAAAAAGAGGAATGCGTTCTGCTTTATCAGGTCCAAGCCAATGCGCTGTACTCGCTTGGACCTGACCGCCAGCACGCCCCCCCCATCCGAAGGCGTTCGGATCATCAGGCCGAGAAGGCCGTATAGGCCGCCCGACGCACCGACCATCGGCACTGCGCCGAAAGGGTGCAGCGCCAGATAGGCGGCAGCCCCGGCCAATGCGCTGAGAAAGAATAATAGCCCGAAGCGCAGACCGTTGATCGGGACGGGTCCAAGCCGCGATGTAAGCGTGGGGCCGATTGCTGCCAGCGCGGTCATGTTCATCATCAGATGCATCCCGCCGCCATGCGCGAACATGTGCAGGAAGATCGTCTCGAATCGTCCCTCGGACAGCGCTTTGGCGGACAGCCCCCAGCGGAGCAGGCCCTCCGGTCCACCGGTGAATAATGTCCAGACCATCGAGACCACGCAGCCCGTACCAAGCAGCACCGCAGGCACCTTCATTTGCCAAGATAGCTCGGGTTCGGGTTCGGGCGGTTCGAACGCGAAGGGCTGGGCCTCCGAGGCGAACCGCAACTCACCATGTTCTTCCAACAGTTCAAGGCTGCCGCGTAGCGCCTCCATCACTTCGCGCGGCGCGATCACCGTCACGGTGTCGCCGGGGACAAATTCGATGAACTGATGCGGCCACCGCTGCCACCACTTCTTTTCGATAATTCGCCAGCGGGCATCGGTTTCGGATTTGGCAAAAAAGCCCTGCGCCTCCAGCACGGCCTCCAGCCACGCTGCCTGATCCGTCGAGACGATCATCAAGGAGGGCCTGAGGACGAACTGCAACAACCAGCCCAGCATCAGGAGTAGAATAAGGGTCGGCGGGAAATGCCCCAGCCTATCGCTCAGCCAAAGAAAAAGCCCGACGGCAATCAGATTGGGAAGCAGTTGATAAAGGCTGTAGATTGGCACCAAGTCGCGCAGCAGCCCGTAACGCGACCTGATTGAAAGCTCATTGTCCTCGGCAGCCATAGTGAGGATGTGACCCGGCAAAATCCGGTTTGCAATGCCGAATTATCGACTCTGCTACAAATACCGCAACCGCTTTCCCCGACAGAACAGATTGCCGTGACACCCGGACGAACGTCCGCTTTCGGTATCACGGCCGCCTCCCTGAACGACCGAGATTGGCGGCAAGCGAAAACCGTGCCCTTGCAGGGCAACGTCCGCTTAGCCTGATTGTCCGCCCCAAAAGCTGACTGACTGAAATCCACCCAAATCTGTCCTATCCCGCCGCTTCAAGCTATGCTGGGCGCCGCTTCGACACATAATGGCCGTCTCGCGACAGGAAATGTCGAATCCGGCGGGAAAAGTGCGAAGTTAAGGCCGCGACGTCCAGCATCGCCGCCCTTAGGGTCAATGCTTGCCGGGCTTGTTCGACGTGCCCGGTGCGGCCGGGTTGACCAGTGCCGCGCCTGTCGGCAGGCCGGTGCCGCCCATGTCCAGCTTCTGCGCCTGCTCGCGGGCCACACGCTGCGGATTGTCGCGTTCCCTGATCGCCGCCTGGGTTTCGGGATCCTGATCCTCGGCATCATCCTTGCCGCTGCCACGGGTCCAGCCCAGGATGATCGACATGCGCCGGTTGCGCGGGTCATAGGCATCGTCCTTGATGAACGGTTCGCGGTCGGCGACGCCCTCGATCCGGGCGAAGCGGTCATTGCCGATGCCCGACTGGCTGAGCACCTGCCGCGTCGATTCGGCGCGGCTGGATGACAGCATCCAGTTGTTCATGGTCCGGCCCGACGCATAGGGCAGGCCATCGGTATGGCCGCGCACGATCAGGGGATTGGGCATGGTCTGCAACACGCTGGCCACTTCGCCGATCAGGGTGCGGGCCTGCGGCACCAGCCGGTCCGTGCCCATGGCGAACATCGCGAAATCGGCCTCGTCGATCAGGTCGATGCGCAGCCCTTCGCGCGTCTCGGTAAAGCGCACATTCTTGCGCAGCTTGCCCAGCCCCCTGGCGATCATGCGCTCTTCCAGGCTCTTCTTGATCGCCTCGAACTTCTGCCGGTCGGCCGCGCGGGTGGCCTTGCCGCCCTGATCCTTCGTGCCGCTGGCGTCGCGGGGAATGGTGATGGCCAGATTGCCCTGACCGCCGGTAGTGGGGTAATTGTCCTTGCCCATCATGCTGTCGCCGCCGAACATGCCGTTGGACCCGGCCGAATTTTCCTTCATCTGCACCAGCGTCGGCGTAAAATAGTCGGCCAGGCCCTTGCGCTGCTTTTCGGTGGTCGCGCCCAGCAGCCACATCAGCAGGAAGAACGCCATCATCGCCGTCACGAAATCGGCATAGGCGACCTTCCAGGCGCCGCCATGATGGCCGCCATGCCCTTCGACGATGATCTTCTTGACGATGATCGGCCGGGGTTCCGGCTCGTTCGCGCCGCGCTTCTTTTCCGCCATGGCTTATTTGCCCCGCATGCCGTCGAACACTTCGGCAAAGCCGGGCTGGTTGGCGTGGGTCAGGCCCGAACGGGCGGCTTCGATCACCAGCGGCTGCGGATGGCCGTGGAGCGAGGCGATGATGATCTGCTTGACGACCTGATAGATGGCCCCGTCCGCCTCGATCACCGACCGGCAGCGATTGGCGAAGGGATTGACCATGCCATAGGCGAGCAGAATGCCCAGGAAGGTGCCGACCAGCGCCGACCCGATCATCGCGCCCAGGATCGCGGGCGGCTGGTCGATCGACCCCATGGTCTTCACCACGCCCAGAACCGCCGCGACGATGCCGAGCGCGGGCAGGGCGTCGGCCAGCCCTTGCAGATTGTCGGCCGGCTTGATTGCTTCGTGGTGATGGGTCTTGAGCGCGTTATCCATCACATCCTCGACCGCGTGCGGATCGAGCGTGCCGGACGAGATGACGACCAGACGCAGCGTGTCGCTGATCAGGTGGACCAGCGCCTTGTCCTTCATCAGCTTGGGATATTCGGTGAAGATGGTGGAGCTGGACGGGTCTTCGATATGCGGTTCCAGCGCGACCGGCCCTTCGACCCGCAGCGTCTTCATCAGCTTGCTGACGAGGAAGATGCAGTCGAGAAAATCCTGCTTCTTATATTTGGCGCCCTTGAACACTTTGCCCAGACCGCCGCCCAGCGCCTTTAAGTCCGCGCCGCTATTGCCGATGACGAGCGCGCCGACGGCGGCGCCGCCGATGATCAGCATTTCATGGGGCAGGGCGTGCAACACCGGGCCAAGGTCGCCGCCGGTGAAGGCGAAGCCGCCGAACACCATGACGATCAGAATGACGAGGCCGATGGCTGCGAACATGATTATCCCCGATTGAAACGCCCCGCAGGCGGTAGTCCGATGGCGTCTGTGATGGTGACGCCGTTCTTAAGGTTAATACGGACTGGTTAGCGTCCGGTTTAGGACCGTGGCGCCTTTTTACGGCGGATCATTTGATCAGGTCGAACAGCGTCTGCTGGTTGATCCGTGCGAAGGTCGTCTGCGCCGCATCAAGCTGCAACAGCCCCGACTTCACCCTGGCGATCACCTCTTCCAGCTTGGTCGATTCCAGATTCGACCGCTTTTCGGTCAGGCCCAGGTCGACATCGGTCAGGCGCGTGCCGATCACTTCCAGTCGGTCGCTGCGCACGCCCTGTTTCGCCTGCTCGACGGTGATATGGCCCTGCGCGGTCTGGGTGGCGGTCACCGCCGAGGCCATGGCGGCGTCGTCCCCGCTTTGCACGGCGGCGATGCCCTGCGCCAATATATCGTCGATCGACATGGACGTGCCGTCGACGTCGACGGTCGTAACCTCCTGCTTCGTGCCCACGACGGCCAGGTTGAGGCCGCGGCTGACCGGCACCAGAACGCTCTGGTCCTCATCGAACACGGATACGCCCTGATAATCCTTCTGGTTCACCAATTCGTCGATGGTGGTGCGGATGGTCGACATTTCCTCGACGATCGCGGCCCGGTTGGTTGCGTTGAGCGAGCCGTTGCGGGCCGACGTCACCAGTTCCTGCGCGCGGGTCAGCAGATTGTCGATTTCCGACAGATTGGCTTCCGCACTGCCGGACCGCGCATTGCCATAGCTGACATTGGCCTGCCAGGCGGCCTGCTGGGCCTGCGCCCGGCCGACGTCGGATACCTGCACCCAGGCGAGCGCATCGTCCGACGGCTTGTTGAGCGTGATGCCGGTCGAGATCGCGGTCTGGCCCGCGACCAGTTCCTGCGACAGTTTCTGCTGCCGGCGGATTTCGGCGAGCATGATCTTGTTGGTGATGCCTACCATGACTCAGTCCTCCGTCAGATGATGTTCATGATGGAATCGAGGGTATCCTTGGCGACTTGAAGGATCTTGGCGGACGCCGAATAGGCTTGTTGCAACCGCAACAGGTCCGCCGCTTCCATATCCAGATCGACGCCGCTCACCGCTTCGCGTGCTGCGACCGACTGGTCGTTGCGGCTCGACGCCGTTTCCGCTTCCGCCTTGGTCGACGACAATAAGGTGGCTTGCTGGGCGATCAGCGACGTCCAGTTCTGCTCCACGCTGCCATTGCCGCGCAGGGCGGTGCCGACCGTCAGCAGATTGCCGTTGGCCGTGCCATCGGACGATTTGAGCGCAAGCTGGGCCGGGTCTGTCACCAGCGCCGAAAGTGTCGCCGCCGTCGTGCCGGACAATAGCGCGGCACCCGCGCCGCCGCCATCGGTCACGCCCTGCGCATGCCATTCATTGAGGTCGGTGACGAACTGCGCCGCCAGCGTGTCCAGGCTTTCACGGCGGTCCGCTACCGTGTTGGCGGCCGAAAACAGCCCGCCCAGCGTCCCGCTGGCCGGTGCGGTCAGCGCCGTGCCATCCGCCAGCCCCAGCGACAGCGTACCATCGTCATTGGCCGTCAGGGCGACGGGCGTGGCGGCATTGCCGCTCACCAGCGTCTGCCCGTTGAAGCTGACTTCGGCGCTGTCATTGGCGCCGAAGCTGATGGTGATGTTCATATTCTCCGACAGCGTCTGGAGCGCGGAATCGCGGCTGTCGAGCAACTGCGCATAGGCAGACGTACCCGGCTGCGCGCGCAACAGGCTGTTGTTGATGTCGGCCAGCGCGTCGAGCGACTGGTTGATCGTGGCGACCGATGCCTGGCCTTCGGTGGCGATGCCCTCGGACACGGTCTTGAGGTCGGCGGAGGTCTGGTTGAAACCCTGTGCGACGCGGCTGATGCTGTCCAGCGTGGTCACGCGCAATGACGTGTCGGTCGGGCTGGCTGCCAGCTTTTCCATATTCTGGAACATGCCGGTCATCAACTGGCCGATGCCGGTGCTGGTGTCGTTCATCGCCGTTTCGGTATCGCTCAGCCAGCGCAGGCGCGCATTGGCGCTGCCCAGCGCCATGCCGGTATTGCGGACCGTTGCGTCCAGATAGGGGTCGGATGCGCGATTGACGCCCGCTACCTGCGTACCGCCGAAATTGGCGCGCGAAATATAGAGCGACATGGTCGCCGTCGATGCGCCGGATTCGATCGTCGTCACGGACCGGCGGGCATAGCCTTCGGTGCTCGCGTTGGAGATGTTCTCCGCGATCGCGGCCATGGCCGTGCGATAGGCTTTCGTGCCGGACGCGCCGATGACGAACAGGTCGCTCATGCGCCGGTCGCCCTTGTGCCGTCAGTCGCGACAGGCGTGTCCGACACACGGGCGCCGAACTGCTTCATCAGCAATTCGGCGATGCCCATCGCGCCCTTGCCGGCCATGGCATCGGCGGTGCGGGCGTCGGCCATGTCCTGGAATTGCTGGGTCGCGCTGGAATCAGTGATGCCCTCGGCCAGGCTGGCCGAGCGCATCGCGCCGATCATCTGGCGCAGGAACACGGCCTCGAACTGCTGCGCGGCCTTTTGAAGCTGCGCCTTTTGCGAGGATGTGGCGCCGGTCGTGGCGGCACTGGTCGTCGTCGTTACCTGCATCACAGCACCACCAGTTCCGCTTTCATCGCGCCCGCCTGTTTCAAGGCTTCGAGGATTGCGACCATATCCGCCGGGGAAGCCCCGATCGCATTGACCGCCTTCACTATATCGGCCAGCGAGGCTCCACCTTTAAAATTAATCATCGGTTTCTTTTGCTCGTCGATGCTGATGCTGCTGGATTGCTCCAGCGCGGTCTGGCCCTGGCTGAAGGGGGCGGGCTGCGAAATGCGCGGGCTTTCGTTGACGCTGACGGTCAGTTTGCCGTGCGCCACGGCGGCCGGATGGATCTTCACCGCGCCGTTGATGACGACCGTTCCGGTGCGCGCGTTGACGATCACCTTGGCTGGCGCGTCGGCCGGCGACACCTCGATATTCTCGATCATGCCCATCATCATGATGCGGTCTTCGGCGCCGGGGGTCGCGTCGATCGCGACCGACACGGCGTCGGTCGCGCGGGCGCGGCGATCGCCAAAGGCATGGTTGATGCCGTCCGCCACGCGCAGAGCCGTGGTCAGATCGGCTTCGGCCAGGTTGAAGGTCAGCGTCGGCGCGGTGTCGAAGCCGGTCGCGACCGCCCGTTCCACCGTCGCGCCGCCGGGAATGCGACCGGCCGACGGCACATTGACCGACACCTGGCTGCCATCCGCGCCGGTGACGCCCAGGCCGCCGACGGCCAGGTTGCCCTGCGCCATGCCATAGATTTCGTTATCCGCACCGCGCAGCGGCGTCATGATCAGCGTACCGCCGCGCAGCGACTTGGCCTTGCCCAGCGCCGATACGGTGACGTCGAGGCGCTGGCCGGGCTTCGCGAAAGCGGGCAGGTCGGCGGTGACGAGGACCGCCGCCGCATTCTTCAGCGCGGGGTTGACGCCCTGCGGCAGGGTCAGGCCAAAGCGCGAGACGACGCCCTTCATGCCTTCGGTCGCATATTGGATGCTGTCGTCGCCGGTGCCGGCCAGACCCACGACAATGCCATATCCGGTGAGCTGGTTGGGACGGACGCCCTGGAACGTGCCCAGATCCTTGATCCGTTCGGCGTGGGCCGGCACGGCAAGGACCGCAAGGATCGGCAGGATCAGGCGAAGCATCCGAATAAGGACGGGACGGATCATGGCGGTTCCGGTTTCCATCAGAAGGGGCTGATTGCGGAGAAGAAGCGCTGGAACCAGCCCTGACGGCTGGCATTGGCGATTTCGCCCTTGCCCTTGTAAATGATCTTGGCGTCGGCCACGCGGGTCGATGCGATGCGGTTGTCGGGCGCGATATCGGCCTGGCGGACCAGACCGCTGATCTGGATGAACTCGTCGCCGCGATTGAGCGTCAGCGCCTTCTCCCCCTTCACCAGCATCGTGCCGTTGGGATAGACCGCCGCGATCGTCACGGTGATTTCGCCGGTCAGCGCGTTCGACTGGCTGGCGCCACCCTTGCCGGTGAACGTATTCTGGCCGCTGGCGCCGATGTCGGTGGGCGAAATCAGCTTGGACAGGATGCCGGTCGTCGGCGGGGTCAGGCCGACCGAGCCGTTGCGGGCGGTGTCGGCGCTGGTGGTCTTGCTCGCCTGCGTCCGTTCGACCAGCACGATGGTGATGATGTCGCCGACCGTGGTGGCGCGCGCGCCGCTGGTCAGCGGGGTATAGCCCATCGACGCCTGAAAGATGGAGCCGTTCGCGGCCGGCGCGATCGGCTGGGCCACCGTCGGCATATAATAGTCGCGCTCGACCTCGCGCTTTTTCTTCCTGGCGGCTTCCAGCGGGGAAGCGGCCAGGGCGATCAGCGAGACGGCGGCGAGGACGGCGTGGGACAGGCGCATCATTCAGCCTTAGATATTCTGGTTGACGTACTGGAGCATCTCGTCGGTCGCCTTGATCATCTTGCTGTTGACCTCATAGGCGCGCTGCGTCTCGATCATGTCGACCAGTTCCTCGACGATGTTGACGTTCGACGTTTCCAGATAGCCCGACCGCATCAGGCCCCGGCCTTCCAGACCCGCGACGCCGACCTGCGGCACGCCGCTCGCGGCGCTCTCGGTCAGCAAATTGCCACCGATGGAGGTCAGGCCCGACGGGTTCATGAAGGTGGCGATTTCGATCTGGCCGAGGTTGCTGGGTTCGGCTTCCCCCTGCAACGTCGCGGTCACGGTGCCGTCATTGCCGATCGCGACCGACGTCGCGCCCTGCGGCACGGTGATCTGCGGGATCAGCGACAGGCCGTCGCTGGTGACGACGGTGCCTTCGGCGGTGACGCTGAAATTGCCGGCGCGGGTATAGGCGATGGAGCCGTCGGGCTGCTGCACCTGGAAATAGCCGGACCCTTCGATCGCGATGTCCAGCACATTGTTGGTCTGGTTCAGCGTACCCTGGGTGTTGATCTTGCTGGTGCCCTGCAACGCGACGCCGGAGCCGAGGTTCAGGCCGTTGGCGAACTTGTTCTCGCTGTCCGAATTGGAACCGGCCTGGATGATCTGCTGATAGGCCAGCGTCTCGAAATCGGCGCGGTCCTTCTTGAACCCGGTCGTGTTGACGTTCGCCAGGTTGTTGGCGATCACGCGCATCTTCGTGTTCTGCGCGTCAAGGCCGGTGCGGGCGACATGAAGGGCGGCGTTGCTCATCGTTCATTTCTCCGTGGCGGCATCCCGGAAGATGCTCATGCGTCCATCACAGCAAGATGCGTGCCAGAATTAACCAATTAACTGTCGAGGCGCATCAGCGAAGCGCCGCCATCGTCAAGCTGCTTGGCGGTATCGATCATCTTTACCTGGGTTTCCCAGGCGCGGCTGGCCTCGATCATCTGAATGAGGGCCTGGGTCGCGTTGACGTTGGACCCTTCCAGCGCGCCCGACGTCACGGTCGCCAGCGGATCGCCGGGCAGCGTGCCGCCATTCATCTCGCGGAACAGGCCGTCCGTGCCCTTGGCGATGCTGGAGCCTGCGGCATTGACCAGCTTCAGCTTGTCGACCTGCGCCGGGTTGGCGGGGTCGCCGCCCTGCGGCACGCCCCAGATGCTGCCGTCCTTGGCGATCGACACGCTGTCCATCTGCGGCAGGGTGATCGGACCGCCTTCGCCCATGACGGGCAGGCCGTCGCCAGTGGTCAGAAGGCCGCTGTCGGTGACTTTGAGGTCGCCACGGCGCGTATAGGCCTCACTGCCGTCCGCGGCCTGAACGGCGAGCAGAGCATCGCCGTTCATGGCCACGTCCAGCGTGTTGCCGGTTTCGGTCATCGCGCCTTGCGCCATGTCGGCGGCGATGACCTGTTCCGAAGCCTGGGCACGGGTGTCGAAGGTGTCGCCCTGAATCCAGCGCGTCTCGGCATTGGCGATTTCGGCGCGAAAGCCGACGGTGTTGACGTTCGCGAGGTTGTTCGCGACCGACGCCTGCCGCGCCATCGCGCCGCGCATCGCCGTAAGGGCCGTGTTGACGAGCCGATCCATGGGCTAAACCTTCTGTCCCGTGCCTAAGCGATTAGGTGCGCAGGTTGACGATCGTGGTGGTCAGCGTGTTCGCTGCCTCGATCGCCTTGCTGTTCGCCTGGAAATTGCGCTGCGCCGCGATCAGGTTCACCAGTTCGTCGGTGATGTCGACGTTGGAGCGTTCCAGAAAGCCGGAGTTGACGGCGCCGAACAGGCCCTGATTGGCGGTGCCCAGCGTGGGCTGGCCGCTGGCCACGGTCGAGGTCCAGTGGGCATCGCCCTCCTGACGCAGGCCTTCCTGGCTGTTGAACGAAGCCATGGCGACCTGACCCAGATAGACGGTGCTGCCATCGGCATAGACGGCCGAGACCAGACCTTCCTTCGACACGGCGACGCTGTTCAACTGCGCGCCGTCGGCTGCGCCGTTCAGCGTGGTGGGGACTTGCAGGTCGCTCAGGTCGGCCGGCGTCGCGCCCGTGGTGGCGCCAGTGCGATCGCCGGTTGCGGGATCGACGGAGAACACCTGAATGCGCGACCCGGTCGTGTCGACGGCATAGCGGTCCTCATCGACCGAGAAAGCGCCGTTGCGGGTATAGCTGACGGTGCCGTCCTCACCCTTCACGGTGAAGAAGCCTTCGCCGGTGATGGCGAGGTCGAGCGTCTTGTCGGTGCCTTCGATCGTGCCCTGCGTGAACTGCTGGGCGACGTCCTGCACGCGCACGCCCTGACCCGCGACCTGGTTGGTGGTCTGCATCGGCGCGGCCGCGAAGATGTCGCCGAACTGCGCCTTGCTCTTCTTGAACGCGGTCGAGCTGACGTTGGCGACGTTGTTGGACGTGGTGGCGAGGTCGATCTGGGCGGCTTTCAGGCCCGACAGGGAGATGTAGAAGGACATGGCGTTGCTCCTTGGGTGAAAAGGATTTGGGGGTGAAAAGGATTTGGGAGTGAAAAGGATTTGGGAGTGAGGGTGAGAAAAATTACATCAGGCTGATCGCGTCGGACGGGCTGTAGCTGCCGAGCGCGGTGATGAGTTTCGAGGATGATCCATCGGCGGGCGACTGGACGGCGGCGATCGTGGCCCAGGTCGCCACCTTGCTGGTGGTCGCGCCGTTGACCTTCACCTGAAGGGCGGACGTGGCGATGGTTTCGCCCGCGTCATTCTTGCCGTCCCAGTAGAAGGTGAGGTCGCCGGCCGGCTGCGCGCCGGTTTCGATCGTCTTGACCACATTGCCGGCCGAATCGACCAGATCGATGGTCGCGCCGCTGGTGGCGGCGGACAGGGTGATCTGGCCCGCATAGGTGCCGGTCGCGTCGGGCGCGGCGATATTGCTCTGGACCAGCATCGACTTGCCGATCCAGCTTGCCGCATCGCCCAGCCGCGTGCCGGTCATCTCGCTCGCCAGATTCTTCAGCGTCTGGTTCATTTCCGCGATGCCGGTCGAATTGGTGATGGTCGCCATCTGCGACACCATCTGCGCGTTATCGACCGGCTCGAACGGATCCTGATATTGCATCTGCGCGGTCAGCAATGTCAGGAAACCGGCCTGACCCATTTCCGCGCTGCCGGTGCCGACATTCTTGGTCGGATTATAGACCGAAAGGCCCGCGCTGTCGGTGACCGTGGATGTGGTCGTCATTTGCCGATCCTTATGGTTTCCATCATCAGGGACTTGGCTGTGTTCAAGACCTGGACGTTGTTCTGGTACATGCGGGCCGTTTCGATCATGTCGATCAGCTCGGCATTGCCGTCCACGGCGGCTTCCCACACATCGCCATTGGCATCGGCCAGCGGGTGGTTGGGGTCGTGCCGTTTGGTCGGCTCGGCGCTGGTGGTGACGACATTCCTGACCTTCACCGTCGATACGCCGGGCGTGTCGGTGACGCTTTCGAACACTGGCTTGATCGCGCGATAGGCTTCGCCGGCGGTGCCGGTGACGTTGCCCGCATTGGCCATGTTGGACGCGGTGGCGTTCAGGCGCACGAGCTGGGCGCTCATGGCGCGGCCGGCGATATCGAAGATGTTCATGGGCGTATTGCTGCTCATGCTCATTCTCCCTTCAGGGCGCGGTTGATGGTGTTGATGCGGCCCTCAAGGAAGGAGAGGGTCGTGCGATATTTGACCGCATTTTCGGCGAACAGCGTCTGTTCGGTGCTCAGTTCGACCGTATTGCCGTCCAGGCTGGGCTGGAGCGGCACGCGATAGCCCATGGAATCATCGACCGCCTTGGACACGTCGGTCGCGCTGTTGCCGGCCTGCGTCGTCGCTTCCTTCAGCGCGGACTCGAAATCGATGTCGCGCGCCTTGTAATTGGGCGTCGAGGCGTTGGCGATGTTGGACGCGAGCAGGGACAGACGCTGCGAACGAAGCGCCAGCGCCTTTCCGTGTATCCCGAACAGATTGTCTTCCACCGACATGGTCAAATTCGCTCTAAAAGTTTTGCGTCCCCCGCCGTTCTGACACCTGATGGCGTCTCCTTCCGGGTGATCCTGTCGGAGATCAGCAAGAGCCGTGCCAATTTGCGTGGGTGACGCATCGGCAGCGCGGAAATCCCCGGTAACCGGGGTGCTTGCTGGGGGAGGCGGCAAGGGCGGCAGTTTCTTGCCGGTCGGCGGCAGGGCGTTGCCGCTGGTCGATGAAATGATGGGAAACAGGCGTTCATGATCGCGATATTCAGCCATTTGTTCGATCCACTGACGCTGGCAGCGATGCTGGCCGGGATCGCGGCGGTGGCGCTGTTCCAGAATGGCGTTGGCGCGATGGGGCGTGCCATGGCGGCCTTGCGTCCGTTGCTGACGGCCGATCCTGCGCGGGACCGGGATGCCGCTCGCGCCGCGATGCTCAAGATCGACCAGGTGGCGCAATTGCGCGGCCTGTCCTGCACCGACCGGGTGAAGACCGCCAACATCTTCCTGACCGAAGCCGCGCGCAAGCTGGCCAATAGCGAGCGCACCGACCTGTTCGAACTGTGGGCGGCGCAGGCGCTGGCCGACCGGGCGCAGCGTCATGGCGCCGTGCACAAGGTCTGGTTGTCGATCGCCGACGCCGCGCCGGCGCTCGGCATGGCCGGCACCATCATCGGTCTGGTCGGCATGTTCGCCGCGATGGACGATCCCGCCGCGCTCGGTCCGTCCATGGCGCTGGCGTTGCTCACCACCTTTTACGGCGTCGTCATCGCCAACCTATTCGCTGCGCCGATCGCCGCGCGCCTGACCGACCTGTCCGAACGCGAACTGGCCTGGCAGCGCGAAGTGGCGGACCGGATGCTTGGCATAGCCCGGCGCGAAAATGCGCCGCTGCGCCGCGCTACGATCCGCGAAGTCGCATGATCGCGCCTTCCCTCACCGCATCGGCCTCTGCTGCCCGGCGCAATCGCTGGGCGGTCAGCTTTGCCGATCTGCTGCTGCTCCTGCTCGCCTTCTTCGTGTTGTTGCAGGCCAGCGGATCGCGCCGCGACGCCATGCTCTCGCAGGTCAGCCAGCAATTTGGCGGCCGGCCGATGCAGCAGGGCGTGGACCTGCGCGCCGCTGACCTGTTCCTGCCCGGTGAAGCGCTGCTCAGCGATGCCGGGCGTGCCCGGCTGTCCGCTGCGGCTCAACCTTTCGCGCGCCAGCGTGGCGGGCTGGACATCCGCAGCGACGGGTCCGACCGGGGCCGACAGCGCTTCGACGACTGGGATCTGGCCGCCGCCCGTCTGGGCGCGGTCGCGCGCGCGCTGCGGATGGACGGCATTGCGCAGGACAGGCTGCGGATACGCGGCCTTGACCAAGGGGATGGGCGGGGCGGACAGGGGCAGGTCATTCACATCGCGCCGGGGCGTTAACGATATCTGGCACGAAAATTGCTGATATCCCGACGAATGTTTTTCCGTCAGGAGACGCGCCGTGTTTCGATTTTCGTCCATCCTCCTTGCCGCTGTTGCACTCAGCAGCGCGCAGGCTCAGGCACAGCAGAAATTCGAGAATCTCGACCGTATCGACAGTCTGGTGGCGATGACCGTCGGCGCCAATCTGGGCGAACCGGGCGGTCCCGCCGCGCCGGTCGATCGCCGTTTGCGGCTGGCCGCCTGCCCGGCCACGCCCAGTGTCGAAGGTCCGATCTTCGGCGCCGCGATGGTGAAGTGCGATGCGTTGAACTGGCGCATCCGCGTGCCGCTGGTCGCCGGATCAGCCGCTGCCGCGTCCGGCCCGGTGCCCCGCACCGCTTATGGCGCTGCCAATCGCTTCGCCCGCCCGGCGCCTGCCGCCGCGAAGGAAGCGGTCGTGCGCAAGGGCGATCCGGTGCAACTGATGGCCGGAAACGCGGTTTTCAGCGTGTCACGCCCGATGGTCGCGGACGAGGACGGCGCCATGGGCGAGACGATCCGCGTGCGTGAAGACAAAAAAAGCGCGCCGATTTTCGCCCAGGTCATAGAAATGGGCGTTGTGCGCGTTCCGGGATTTAATGATTTTTGAACTTGTCCGTTATAGTCAGTAGGGACGAGTGAAGGATTATCCAATGATCAAGTCAGTGGGCCAGAATATCAGCGCCGCCATCGAGGCTTCCCGTCTGCGGGAAGGCACCAAGACGCGCGCGACTGCCTCCACCGGATCGACCATGGCCGCTTCCGCCGCCGCGTCGAGCAGCCCTGCCGCGCGCATGGCCGCCGAAGGCGCGCCGGTCGACATGGACCGCATCGCCGCCATCAAATCGGCCATCGCATCGGGCAATTACCCGGTAAACCCGTCCGCCATCGCCGAGCGCATGATCGCGCTCGACCTGTCGGCGGCCTGATAAAGGACTAAAGCCATGCCGCTGGGTCTTGCCGCGCTGGATGATCTGTTCGAGGCTTTCGAGGATCTTCGCGACGTGCTCGACGGCACAGATGCCGCCGCGATCGAAATCGCCAGCAATCGTGTCAGCCGCGCGGCCTCGTCCGTCCGCGCGATCGGCGCCTGGCGTTCGGACCCTGCGGTGGTGGAGCGGCTCAGCAAGATGGTGCCGTTGCTCGACAGCGCCCGCGTCCGGGTGAAGTTGCTGGCCGATCATGCGCATCAGCGCCTCGCCATCCTCGCCGCCCATGGCGCGCAGGCCGCACCGCTGACTTACGGCCGCTAAATTTATTTCGAGTTTCGACTAAAGCGGCGCCCTTCGGCGCCGTTTTTCGTTGTGGGACACGAATCCCTTACCCGCGTTAACCAAATCTTGGCACAAACATTGCTCTAATGTCCTCGCTAGCAAGTGAGGATTTTAGTCGTGTCCGCTTTCGCAGACATATCAGCAACCGGGACTTCGACGGGTAATCGCGTGACCAACGCGATTGCGATGGCGAGCCGCCGTACGGGTGTCGACTTCTCTTACTTGCTGGGTCAGGCCAAGATCGAATCGAGCCTGAACCCGACGGCCCGCGCGGCGACATCGTCCGCGACCGGGCTTTATCAGTTCATCGACCAGAGCTGGCTCGCCGTCATCGACAAGCATGGCAGCGAATATGGCCTGGGCTGGGCCGCCAATGCGATCCAGCAGAGCGGCGGCCGTTATTATGTGGCCGACCCGGACATGCGCAAACAGATACTCGACCTGCGCAAGCATCCCGAAACCGCCTCGGTCATGGCGGCGGAGCATGCCGCCGACAACAAGGCCTATCTGGAATCGAAGCTGGGCCGCGAAGCCGAGCCGGTCGATCTCTATCTCGCCCATTTCCTGGGCGTCGGCGGGGCATCCAAATTCCTGTCGGTGCACGACCGCGCGCCCGCTGCCACCGCCGCCTCGCTATTCCCGTCGGCCGCCCGCGCCAACCGTTCGATCTTCTACGACAAGCAGGGCAATGCCCGCAGCTTCGCCGACATCCGCGATCGCTTCGCCTCGAAGCTCCAGAAAAGCTCGGACAGCCTGGGCGGCGACGTTCAATATGCCTCCGCATCGCTGCCCACCGGCGCGAAGACGGTCCAGCCCGCCGACTATGTGCGGATCGAAACCCAGCGCCTGAGCGAGCAGCCTGACATCATGGTCAAGCCGCAGCCGCAGACCGCACGCCTCGCCTATCTCATGCTCGCCACCCTCGGAAGGTAATCGGCCGCAATGTCCCCTGCCCAAGTCAAAGCGAAGATCTGGATGAGCGCCGTGAAGGGCGCCGTGCTGCCGTTCGCGACATTGATGGTCGTGCTGTTCATGATGGTGCCGGTTCCGGCCATCATGCTGGACATCGGCTTCATCACCAACATCATGATTTCGCTGGCCGTGCTGATGGTGGCGCTGAACGCGGCCAAGCCGCTCGATTTCTCAAGCTTCCCGACCGTGCTGCTGTTCGCCACGCTGCTGCGCCTCGCGCTCAACGTCGCGTCCACCCGCGTCGTGCTGGTATCGGGCCATGAAGGGTCGGACGCAGCGGGACAGGTGATCGAGGCATTCGGCCACTTCCTGATCGGCGGCGACTATGTCGTGGGCATCTTCGTCTTCGCCATCCTGATGATCATCAATCTGGTCGTCATCACCAAGGGCGCGGGCCGCGTGTCCGAAGTGTCGGCGCGCTTCACCCTGGACGCCTTGCCGGGCAAGCAGATGGCGATCGACGCCGACCTCAATGCCGGCCTGATGACGCCCGAAGAAGCCAAGATCCGCCGCGCCGAAGTCGCGACCGAGGCCGACTTCTACGGCTCGATGGACGGCGCCAGCAAGTTCGTGAAGGGCGACGCGGTCGCGGGCATCCTGATCCTGGTCATCAACATCGTCGGCGGCATCATATTGGGCGTCGTCAGCCACAAGCTGGCGATCGGCGAAGCTGCGCAGACCTACATCATCCTCGCCATCGGCGACGCGCTGGTCGCGCAGATTCCCGCGCTGCTGCTCTCGATCGCGGCCGCGTCCATCGTCACCCGCGTCAAGAGCGAGCAGGATCTGGGCAGCCAGGTCGCGGGGCAATTCGGCTCCGGCAAGTCCTGGGTGCCGGTTGCCGCGATCCTGGGCTTCCTGGGCATCCTGCCCGGCATGCCGCACATCATCATCCTGACCGCCGCCGCCATTGCCGGTGGCATCGCCTGGCAATTGCGCAAGGCCAGCCAGAAGAAGGCCGCCGAACCGGCGCCCGCGCCACCCGTGCCCAACCCGGCCATCATCGAATGGGACGATGTGTCGGACGGCGCGATCCTTGGCCTTGAAATCGGCTATGGCCTCATCAGTCTGGTGGACGAGCGCAAGGGCGCGCCGCTCATGGCCCGCATCACCGGCATCCGTCGCCAGTTGTCGAAGGAACTGGGCTTCGTCGTGCCGATGGTCCGCGTGAAGGACAATCTGGCGCTGGAACCCAACCAGTATCGCATCACCATCGCCGGCGTCGTCGTCGGCGAAGATGAAATCTGGCCCGAAGACCTGCTCGCGCTCGACAGCGGCGCGCTGGAAGGCACGGTCGCCGGCCGGATGGCGAAAGACCCGACCTTCGGCCTCGACGCCGTGTGGATTGCGCAGGGCAAGCGGAGCGAAGCCGTGGTCGCCGGCTATACCGTGGTCGATCCGCCGACGGTTGTTGCGACGCACCTCAACCAGTTGATCGCGATGAACGCATCGGAAATGTTCGGTCTGGACGAAGCGCGCAAGCTGCTCGACAACCTCAAGGACGCCGCGCCGCAACTGGTCGATGGCCTGACCCCCGGCACGCTCACCCTGACGCAGATCAGCGCGCTCTGCCGTGCGCTCCTGTCCGAAGGCATCGCGCTCAAGGATTTCCGTCGCATCTGCGAAGCCATGGTCGACGCCGCACGCCCGGACATGAGCCACGAGCAACTGGTCGAAGCCGTGCGCCAGCGGATCGGCGCGCTCATCATCCAGGGTCTCGTGCCCGTGAAGATGCCGTTGCCGGTCATCACCCTCGACGGCGATCTGGAAGGCTTGCTGGCACAGGCCATGCGCGTTGCGGGCGATGCCAAACATCCGATCGAACCTGCGCTGGCCAACCGCATCGTCGAAGCGGTGATCCATGCCGCCCGTCCGCTGATGGGGCAGGCGCGCGCCTTCGCCATCGTCACCTCGCCAGTGGCGCGCCGCGCGCTCGCTCGCCTGTTCAAGCCGCATCTGCCCGAAACGCCGGTGCTGTCCTTCCTCGAAATTCCCGATGGCAAGGGCGTCGAGGTCGTGGCTGTCGTCGGCAACGAGCGTCCCACGCCCCGGCACGACCCCGCGCCGCGCCACGAACACACGCGCGAGCGGGTCGCCTGAAAGGAGGGTTGAGCCATGTATATGAACAAGATTTCGGCTGGCGCTCACACCTACGCCAAGCCGGGTGAAAACAGCCCGGAACGGCTGGCGCGCCAATATATGCCGCTGGTGCGCAAGATCGCCTGGCACGTCCATGGCCGCATGTCGACCGCGATCGAGGTGGAGGATCTGCTCCAGATCGGCATGGTCGCGCTGGTCGAGGCCGCCAACAGTTTCGAGGATCGCGGCCTTGGCTTTGCCGCCTATGCGCAATTGCGCGTGCGCGGCGCGATGATCGACCATCTGCGGCGGCAGGCAACAATTTGCCGGTCGGCAATGGCCAAGCGGAAAGAACTTGCCAAGGTGCGCAACCGGCTGGAGCAAAAGCTCGGCCGCCTGCCGACCGAAGCGGAAATGTCCGATGACATGGGTCTGGAGCCGGCCGCCTATCGCGAAGTCGCCGACAGCGTGGAGATGGTCCAGCATACCAGCATGGACGAAGTCTATTCCGACCAGTCCATGTGGTTCGCCGACGTGGAGGATCGCGCCGACGACATCATGGAACGGGAATCGCTGAAGAAGGCGCTGGCCGGCTGCATCGGCGAACTGCCCCAGCGTGAGGCGCTGGTGCTGCAACTCTATTTCGTCGAGGAAATGAACCTGGAGGAAATCGGCCAGACGCTGGATATCGGCGCGGCGCGCGTCTGCCAGATCAAGAAGGCCGCGCTCGACAAGCTGCGCGAGAAACTGCGCGACTGGGACGACTGAGGTCAAACCTTGTCGTTCCCCGGCGAAGGCCGGGGTCCAGTCCGGCCCTATCGACTGAACCGGCCTTCGCCGGGGAACTCATCCTATTCGTCGTTCGCCGCGAGCGGTCCCACATCCTTCTTGTCGCTGGTCGGCCAGCGGAAGCGCAGCGGCCGATAGCTTTGCGTCCGCCACCATGGATCGGCGACCTGAAACAGGCCGCTTTCCTCGGCCCGGCGGCCCAGATCCTTGCGCGCCGTCACCGCCGCCAGTATCGGCGCGGCGAACAGGCCAGCCAGCACCGGCGACATCCAGGCGACGCTGCCGGCCTTCACCGCCATCGCGGTCAGCACCACGCCCAGCAGCAAATGCCATTTGAACAGCCACATCGCACTGGTGATGGCCATGCCGTCGCGGTCGCGGGTCTGCCCGTTCCAGCTCGCCTTCTTGCCCATCAGGATACCGAACAGGTTGATCGTCTGGGTCAGCATCGCCACCGGCGCCATCAGGATCGACAATAATATGTCGGCGACCACGCCGCGCGTCATGCGCGCCGCCCCGCCAAAACCGATGCGCCGGGCCGGGTCGGCCATCGCCCACAAAATCGCCAATATCTTGGGGCCAAACAGCAGCACCACGGTCAGCGCCAGCAGTTCGCCTGACGGCAGCACCGCCGTAGGCGGCCACAATCCGCCGATCGCGCCGCCCAGCACGACGAGCATCAGCAACAGCCATAGCGGCGACGTGCAATAGGCGGAAGCGCCGACCAGCAACTGGAACCGGCTGACCGGATGCAGGCCCTTGATCTTCGCCAGCAGCGGCACATGCTGGATATTGCCCTGACACCATCGACGGTCGCGGGTGAACAGGTCCGGCATGGAGGGCGGAAATTCCTCGAAACTGTCGTCGGCCGTGACCATATGGACGTCCCAGCCGCGTCGGCGCAGCAGGGCGGCCTCCAGCATGTCGTGGCTCAATATATGCCCGCCGAACGGCGCACGGCCGGGCAGTTCGGGCAGGCCACAGCTCTGCGCAAAGGCGCTGACCCGCACGATCGCATTATGGCCCCAGAACATGCCTTCCGATCCCGCCCACCAGATCATGCCGGCGGCGGAGGTCGGGCCGAACAGGCGGCTGGCAAATTGCTGCCAGCGGGCGAACAGCGTCGCAGCGCCCATCACCGTGGGCACGGTCTGGATCAGGCCGACATGCGGGTGCCGCTCCATGTCGGCGGCCAGGCGCGCCATGGTCTGGCCGCTGACCACGCTGTCCGCGTCCAGAACGACCATATAGTCGTAGCCACCGCCAAAGCGTTGCACCCACTCGGCGATGTTGCCGGGCTTCCGCCCGATATTGAGCGCCCGGCGGCGATAATGGACGGGCCGCGAGAAGGAATCGCGCATTTCCTGATAGGCGCGCCGCTCCGTCTCGCCGCTTTCGACGTTGGAATCGGACAGGATGAAGAATTCGAACCGCTCGCCGCCCATTACCTGCGCCAGCGACCGCTCCATGATCGACAGCCGGCCCAGCACGCCCAGAAAATCCTCGTTGCACACCGGCAGCAGGATCGCGGTCTTGCCCTTGAGCGGGGTCGCGGCATTGAGCGGGCGCGGGGTCACGCTGCGACCCTTGCCCACCGTCAGCAGCAGGAAACCGATCATCGCGGTGGCAAAGCCGAAGGCGATCCAGGCGAACAGGGGGATGAACAGGGCCAGATAGATGCCCTCCACCAGGTCGATGCCATCCAGTCCGATCGACTGGCGCATCTCATGCCCGGCCATAGCGGCGGGCAGCAGGGCCAGCAGCACGACCAGCAGGCGCCGCGCCCAGATGTCGATGTTGAGCGGGCGAACCACGGTCGGCGCCGGTTTCGTGCCGAAATCCTGTTCCGGCATCGCCAGCGGAGTTTCCGCCGGTACATGTTCAAAGGCGTGCGCCAATAACTTGCCCTCCGCATCGCCATGCGGCGCTTGCACGCCCCCGTTCCCCGTCATCTGCAAGCCCCATCGCGATTGACCCAAGTTAAGGGGAACCGCTCAATAGGCCGACGGTTCCCTTCAAGCCCCTAGCGGATAATGGACATATTCGCTGATGGCACGATCACCCGACCGCAATTGCAGCCGGATATCCGCTGCTTTACCCTGTGGACGCACGACATCAAGCACCGTGCGGAACAGCCGGTCCTGCCCCAGCACCGGATAGCCCGCCTGCTTGGCGATCGTGCCGCCGCTCACATCGACCCATATGTCGGGCTTGGGATCGGCCGCCACGCCGGCAAAGTCGATCACAAGCTTTTCCGCGCCCTTCTGCTCGCTATGGCCGCGCCAGACATTCTGTACGATGGCGAGGCCCGCCGATGCCGGCGCGCGGGCGGCCGACCAGTCGAGATGATAGCTGGCGTCGATCCGCGTTCCGGGCCGCGCGGCGCCGTCCGGCGTCCAGTAGGCGCAGACATTGTCGGTATATTCACTGTCGGTGGGAAAGGCGTAGAGCCGGACCTGCCCCTTGCCCCAGGGCGTGTTGGGCGTGGCCCAGAGCGAAGGGCGACGATCATAGAAGACGCCGTCATCCTGATAATGGCTGAAGTCGCGATCGCGCTGCAACAGGCCGAACCCCTTGGGGCTGACCTCGGTAAAGGCGCTGAAATGCGGCGCGGAGGGGTTCACGATCGGGCGGACATGGGCGGTCCCGTCGGCATCGGCTATCGACAGCATGTCATTGTCATGCACGGCCGGGCGCCAGTCGGTGCCCTGCGTCCGGTTCGCCTGATTATACCAGAACATGCTCGTCATCGGCATCAGGCCGAGTTCCTGGATCGGCCGGCGGGGGAAGAGCGCTGCGGTCACGTCCTGCTTGACGCCCTCCGGCCCCAGGCTGCTGACGAAGCGATAGGCGCCGGTGATCGACGCACCGTCCAGCAACGCATAGATGGTGACGCTGCTGTTGCCGGTCCGCTCCAGCCAGAAATGGGTGAAGGCGGGAAATTCCTCCTTGCCCGGCAGGCTGGTATTGATCGCGATGCCGCGCGCGGACATGCCGAACTGCTTCTGCGGGCTGGGCGCGCGAAAATAGCTGGCGCCCAGAAAGGACAGCCAGTCGCCATCGCGCTTGGCATTCATGATGCGGAAACCGGCAAAGCCCGCATCCGGACCCAGCTTCGCCACCGCATTGTCGGCCGGCATGTCGAAAACCGTCGGGTCATAGCGCAGCGGCGTGGCGCGCCCCTTCTCGACGGTGGCGATCTGGACGGGCTGGGTCGAATATTGCGACAGCGGGAAGAAGCGGATGCCGGTATCGCCGGGCAGGTCGTTCCACAGCGTACGCTCGTCGCGGAACCGCGCTTCATGCTGGGCGATATAGTCGACCTTCGCCGCGCCGGGATGGCGGGGCACTTCCTTATAGGGGGTGCGCGACAGGCGCTGCGCTGATGCGATCAGCTTTTCCCAGGAAAAGGCGGCGCCCTTCGTCTGCGCCAACAGCATGTCGGGGAGCAGCAGGGCAGCGGCGGAGGCGGCGATCATCGCGCGCCGGTCTATCTGTGTCATGGCGTTCATCATGGACGGCGAAAACGACCGAGCCAAGACTTGTATCCATGTCGTAATGAAGAAGCCTCCGCCCGGGGGGACGGAGACTTCTAAATGCTGACCGTTCGATCGAAGGTGCGCCCCCGGCACGGTGGGGACTGTTGATGTGCCGGGGGCACCATGGTCGGCTGGCGGTGGTCAATACCTCAGCCGACCAATCTGGTGTCGGCTATCAGCCGATCAGCTTCAGCACGCCCTGCTGGCTCTGGTTGGCCTGGGCCAGCATCGCGGTCGAAGCCTGGCTCAGGATCTGCTGCTTGGCGAGAGCGGTCGTTTCGGCCGAGAAGTCGGCGTCTTCGATGCGGCTGCGGGCGTCCGTCAGGTTGGTGACGTTGTTGGTCAGGTTGCTGACCGTCGATTCGAGGCGGTTCTGCACCGCACCGAGGTTGGCGCGGGTCGTCGCGACCGAAGCCAGCGCGGTGTCGAACGTGTCGAGGTCGGCCGTGGTGGTGGTGGTGGCATCGACGGCCAGGGCGCCAGCCATCGCGGTCGTCACATTGTCCAGCGTGATGGCGACGGTGTCCGAAGCGTT
Source organism: Sphingobium sp. Leaf26 (assembly GCF_001421665.1). Taxonomy (GTDB): domain Bacteria; phylum Pseudomonadota; class Alphaproteobacteria; order Sphingomonadales; family Sphingomonadaceae; genus Sphingobium. The sequence goes on along the minus strand of NZ_LMKV01000029.1, from coordinate 38,010 downwards.
GGCGCCGGCCTGGATCGTCACGCTGGCGGTGGAACCGTCGAACAGCTTGGTGCCGTTGAATTCGGTATTGGCCAGCGTGTCGGTGATCTGGGTCTGCAACTGGGCGACTTCCGCCTGGATGTTCGCCTTGGCGTCGGTGTCGTTGGTGCCGTTCAGCGACTGGACGGTCAGTTCACGCATACGCTGCAACATGTTGCTGACTTCGTTCAGCGCGCCTTCCGCCGTCTGCGCCAGGCTGATGCCGTCATTGGCGTTGCGGACGCCCTGGGTCATGCCGCGGATCTGGGCGGTCATGCTCGAAGCGATGGCGAGGCCGGCGGCGTCGTCCTTCGCGCTGTTGATGCGCTTGCCGGTCGACAGGCGCTCCATGGCGGTGCCCAGTGCCTTGCTGGCAGCCGAAGAAGCGTTGGCCGAGCGCAGAGCAGCGGTGTTGGTTGCGATAACAGTCATGGTGTTCCCTTTCCATTCATCAATCAGGTCGCTGCCATCAGTCAGAGCGCTTGCGGCCTCGAAAGGGGATAACGGCGAGGTGCGGGAAGCTTTTAGCGCCGATGTCGATTTTTTTCCGAAACAGTGCGAATCGGGTGGCCCGGAAACGCCCTTACGCGGGCGTCACGTGCGCGCGACGGGCGCGGATTAGACTTAGGTCGCAAAGATTGCCGCTTTTGCCGGAAAAAACCTGCCGGTCTGCGGCAAGCTGCCGTGTCACGTTAACTATCTGATAACCACAGAACGGGTATTTGTTAACCATCGAAGGGGGCTGGGGCGTGCGGGGGCACAAACCACCCAAAATATGGGATCTGTTCATGTCCATGCTTGACGTGAGCCGTGGGGTTTGCGCGCTTCTTCCGGGGCTGCAACACTGGCTTGAGAATGCCTATTACACCGTCCGCATCGTCGATGCCGCCAGCCCCCGTGAACGGGCCAATAGCCGTGAACAAGAGGGGCGGCGGATATTGCTGGCGACCGAAATCGGTCATGCCACGCATCGCGATATCCTGATCAACGTGCATGACGGCGCGCCGTCGCTGGTTGCCGCCGCCAACGGCCTTCCATCCCGCGTGGCGTTCGGTATCGGCGACATGGGCTTTGCCTTTGCCCTGATCGCCGAACTCGTTCGCCCGGCATCGGTTCCCGCGGTCGGCGACAGCGGCAGCGCCCGCCTGATGACGCTGGCAGGACGTGTCGCCCGCAGCGACGCGACCGTCCTCATCCAGGGCGACACCGGCACCGGCAAGGAAGGCATGGCGCGTTTCCTGCACGCCCAGTCCGGCCGCACCGGCCATGACTTCATCGCCGTCAACTGCGCCGCGCTCCCTGAAACCATGATGGAAGCGATGCTGTTCGGCCATAAGAAGGGCAGCTTCACCGGCGCGTCCAACGCTTCGGAGGGTCTGTTCCTGGCCGCTGACGGCGGCACGCTGTTCCTCGACGAAATCGCCGAACTGCCGCTCTCGCTCCAGTCCAAGCTGCTGCGCGCCTTGCAGGAAGGCGAAGTGCTGCCGGTCGGCGCCACCCATCCGGTGCCGGTCAATGTCCGCATCATCGCGGCCTGCAACCGTAATCTGGTCGATGAAGTGGCTGCCGGTCGCTTCCGCGAAGACCTCTACTGGCGCCTCAATGTCATGCCGCTGGAACTGCGCCCGCTGGCCGAGCGTCCCGGCGATGTCGCCGCGATCGCGGCCGCCATGCTCCTGCGCCAGCAGGACATGGGCAAGACCGGCTTCGTCTGGCCGACTGCCGACGCCATGGACAAGCTGGGCGCCCATAACTGGCGCGGCAATGCCCGCGAACTGGGCAACGTGCTCCAGCGCGCGCTGGTCCTGCGCGATGGCGCGATGATCGAGGCGGACGACCTGCACCTGGCCGGTGCGCCGCAGCCGCTGCGTGTCGTTTCGCCGGCCGCCGCCACGCCGGTCCTCACCACGGCCGAACCGATCCGCCTGCGCGATGTCGCGCATCACAGCAAGCTGGAGGCCATCCGCATCGCCCTGCGCGAAACCGATGGTCACCGCGCCGCCGCCGCCCGCAAGCTGGGCATTTCCGAACGCACGCTTCGCTATCGGCTCGCCGAAATGCGTGAGCTGGCAGCGGCTTGAAGGAGGGCTGAACCATGGCGATCAACGGCGTTTCCCCGACGGACAGTGTGATGGCGATCCGCAATGCCATCCTGCAAAAGAACGCTGCCCTGCGCGACGTCGCCTCCACCGGCGCGCCCGGCGTCGGCGGTACCCAGGGCACGGCGCCCGGCGGCTTTACCGAAGCGCTCAACAGCGCGCTGCAACAGGTCAACGGCCTGCAAAATCAGGCGGGTGAGGCGGCTGCCTCGTTCGAGCGTGGCGAAACCACCGATATCGCCGCCGTCATGCTGGCCAAGCAGCAGGCGTCGGTCAGCTTCGAAGCGACCCTTCAGGTCCGCAACAAACTCCTGTCCGCCTATAAGGACATTATGAGCATGCCGGTCTAACCCATGGAAAACGCACTCAGCACCAATGTCGGCGCATCGGCGCCCGCTCTCCCCGCCAGCACCGCCTTTGGTGGCGGCAACGCCAAGGGCATGGACGCGCTCAAGGCGCGCTTCACCGGCTTCATCAAACAGCCCGCCGTGGCCAAGAGCCTGCCGCTGCTCGGCCTGCTCGGCACGGTAGCGGTGGCAGGGGCCGCCTGGCTCGCGCTGCGCGAACCGCCCCAGCGCGACCTGTTCCGCGCCCTGCCCGATACGGACAAGTCCGCCGTCGCGCAGGTGCTGGACCAGAATGGCATCAAGTACGACTTCGACAATAGCGGCGGCATGACCGTGGGCGAAGGCGATTATTTCAAGGCGAAGATGATGCTCGCCGCCCAGGGCCTGCCCAAGAGCGCGCCGGACGGCAACAGCATGATCGACAGCCTGCCGATGGGCGCCAGCCGCGCCGTCGAAGGCGAAAAGCTGCGCTCCGCCCGCGAAATGGATCTGGCCCGCACGATCGAGGCGATCGACAGCGTCGAAACCGCCAAGGTGCATCTCGCCGTCGAACCGCCCAGCGTGTTCCTGCGCGAACGGTCGAAGCCCTCCGCCTCGGTCATGCTGCGTCTGGCCAATGGCCGCACGCTCACCGACCAGCAGGTCAGCGCCATCGTCCATCTCGTCGCCTCGTCCATCCCTGAACTCAATCCCGGCGATATCTCGCTGGTCGACCAGAATGGCCGGCTGCTGAGCGACAATGACAGCAATGCCGGCGACGATCGCCAGCTCGCCGTGCAGGGCAAGATCGAGGATCGCTATCGCCAGTCGGTGATCGCGCTGCTCACTCCGATCCTGGGACAGGGCAATTTCTCGACCGAAGTCCATGCCGAACTGAACTTCGCCGAGCGTCAGGCCACCCGCGAAACCTATCCGCAGGATGAAGCGCGCCTGCGCACCGAAAACGGCACCTGGGCCTCCGACCCGCGCGGTCAGGGCACCGGCGAAGCGTCCGGCATCCCCGGCGCGCTCAGCAATCAGGCGCCGGTCAACCCGACCGTCACCCAGACCAATCCCAATGGTCAGGCCGTGGCGCAGGGCCAGACGGCGCAGGGCGCGCAAGCAACCCCCGGCACGCCGCCCAACCCGCTGATGAAGACGGAGGAGACCTTCAACCGCAGCTTCGAGCTGGGCCGTGAAGTGTCCGTCACCCGCGACGCCATCGGCACCGTCAAGCGCCTGTCGGTCGCCGTCGCGCTCGACACTGCGCCGGATGGCAAAGCCCGCACGCCGCAGGAAATCGCCGCACTCGAAGCACTGGTGAAGGGCGCGGTCGGCTTCGACCAGGCGCGCGGCGACGTGGTGGCCCTGTCCTCGCGCAGCTTCCTCAAGACGGCGGAGGTGACGCCGCCCTGGTATGAAGCCGACTGGGTGTCGCCGCTGGTGCGCAACGTGTCGGCCCTGCTGGTCGCCTTGCTCGTCATCTTCGGCATCGGCCGCCCGCTGCTCAAGCGCCGCGCCGCGCCGCAGGAGGCGCTGGCGGCTGCGAAGCCCGAAGAGGGTCAGCGCATCGGCCGCGAGATTTCGACCGAGATCACCAAGCAGGCCGCCGTGCTCACGACCGAAAACGGTGAACCGAAGGTCACGCTCGACATGATCTCTTCCACCTACGACTATGCCCAGCGTGCTGACCTGATCCGCAACTTCGTGAAGCAGGATCCCGATCGTGCCGCCCTGGTCGTTCGCGACCTGCTGAAGGAGGCTAAGAAGGAAAATGCCTGAGATCGTCCCCGGTCGCCCCGAAGCGCTCAAAGGCAGCGCCGCCGCCGCCGTCCTCCTGATGCTGTTCGATGAGGATGAAGCCGCCCAGATACTGTCTCGCCTGGAACCCGAAGAAGTCCGTCAACTCGGCTATGCCATGTACGACGTGCAGGATGTCGATCCTGAGGAAGTGAACGAAGCGCTCGACCATTTCGTCACCAAGGCCAAGAAGCGCACCACCATCGGCTATGGCGCCACCCGCCATATCCGGGGCGCGATGACCAAGGCTCTGGGCGAGGAGCGCGCGGAAACCATCCTGGCCCGCATCACCCCGCCGACCCGCTCCACCCAGCTCGAAATGCTCAAGTGGATGGACGCCAAGGAGATCGGCACCCTGATCGAGGCGGAGCATCCGCAGATCATGGCGATCGTGCTCGCCCATCTGGAGGCGCCCGTCGCCGCCGACGTGCTGCAATTGCTGCCGGTCGAATATCAGGAAGAGATCGTATATCGCATCGCCACGCTCGGCCCGGTGTCGAACGAGGCGCTGGAGGATCTGGAGCAGTTGTTGCTGCGCGGCCCGGTGAACAAGCAGGGCGCGGCGTCGCAGCGCGGTGGCACGGTCGAAGCGGCCGCAATGATGAACAATGTCCGCAAGGACAATGAACAGCGGATCATGAAGGCGCTGTCCAAGCGCGACAAGATGATCGCCCAGACGATCGAGGAGGAGATGTTCGTCTTCGACAATCTCATCGACATGGACGACAAGAATCTGGGCACGCTGATGCGTACCGTCGACAGCGCCGTGCTGGTGGTGGCGCTCAAGGGCGTCAACGACCTGCTCAAGGCCAAGATCTTCAGTTGCATGTCTGCCCGTGCGGCGCAGGCGATCGCCGACGAGATCGAGGAACGCGGCCCGATCCGCCTGGCCGAGGTCATGGACTCGCAAAAGCTGATCATCGCCACCGCGCGCCGCATGGCCGACGCCGGCACCATCATGCTGGGTGGCAAGGGGAACGACTTTGTCTGAAGCATTTTCAGGCCGGCTTTTTGCCGACGACGCGGGAAATGCGCCCACCGGAAGGATTTGGGGTGCGCAGGCGACTCAGGACGCCGCGCCGGTCGCGGTCGCGGGCTTCCGCCCCGCAAATGGCGGCTTCCGCACGCTGTATGCCTCGCCCGAAGCCCCGATCGCGGCGACGATGCGCAATGGCGTGATCGAACCCGAACCGGAAATCGACCTGCTGGAAGAAGCCCGCATGGAGGCCTTCACCCAGGGCTTCGATGAAGGCTGCCGCGTCACTGCGGAGGCCCATGGCGAGGAAGCCGACGCCCGCACGCGCCTGACCGAAGCGCTGGAGATGCTTGCGCCCGCGCCCAGCGGCATGCTCTCGACCATGCTCTCCGCCACGGTCGTCCGTCTGGTCGAACAGATTGTGGGAGAGGTGGAGATCGACATCGAACGCCTCGTCCAGCGCTGCGACACCGTGGCCGCCTTCATCGAAAATGAAGAGGGCAAGAACGCGCTGCACCTCCACCCCGAAGACATCACGCTGCTGGAAGGGGAGGCGATCGGCGTCAAGCTGGTGGCCGACAAGAGCATGCACCGGGGTTGCGTGCGCCTCGAAACCAGCGAAGGCTGGGTCGAGGATGGCCCGGACATTCGCCTGTCTCGCCTGCGCGCGCTGATGGACGATATGGAGGGCAAGGCGTGATCCGTGCCCAGATCGCCCAGGCCGAAACCCTGTTCGACCATTTGCAGGTCCAGAACCGCGCACCCCGCCATGTCGGCCGTTTGGTCAGCCATGATGCGGGCATGCTGGAAGTCACCGGCTTCCGTCGTCCGATCGGATCGGGCGCGCGCGTATTGGCCAGCGACGGTTCTGTCTGTCGCGCCGAAGTCGTCGGCTTTCGCGGTGACCGCGCGCTTCTCGTCCCATTGGATGCCGACGCGCCGCTGGAAAACGGCATCCGCGTCGAACCGGACAGCCAGGCGAACATGGTGCAGGTGGGCGATGGCCTGATCGGTCGCGTCATCGACGCCATGGGTCAGCCGCTCGACCGCAAGGGACCGATCATCGCCGGGGCCGTCTGGCCATTGAATGGCGTGAAGGGCAATGTGCTGGATCGCGGCCGCGTGACCGAAGCCTTCGACCTGGGTGTCCGCGCCGTCAACGCGCTGCTCACCGCCGGACGCGGCCAGCGCATCGCCATCATCGCCGGATCGGGCGTGGGCAAATCCGTCCTCATGGGCCAGATGATCGCCGGCGCCGAAGCCGATGTCGTCGTCGTCGGCCTGATCGGCGAACGTGGCCGCGAAGTCAGCGACTTCCTCGAAACCAAGCTCAAGCACACGATGGGCAAGAGCGTCGTCGTCGCCGTGCCCGCAGACCATCCGCCGGTGCTGCGCCTGCGCGCCGCCGCGCGCGCCACCGCCATCGCCGAATATTTCCGCGCCCGTGGCAAGAAGGTGCTGCTGCTGATCGACAGCCTCACGCGCTGCGCCCATGCCCAGCGTGAAATCGGTCTGGCGCTGGGTGAGCCGCCCGCGATGAAGGGCTATCCGCCCTCGGCGCTGGCGCTCATTCCGCGTCTGGTCGAACGCGCCGGCGTCGATGCCCGCACCGGCGGCTCGATCACCGCGCTTTATACCGTGCTGGCCGATGGCGACGATACCGACGATCCTATCGTGGACGCGGCCCGCGCCATCGTGGACGGCCACTTCGTTTTGTCGCGTCAGTTGTCCGAACAGGCGATCTTCCCCGCCATCGATATCGGCAAGTCGCTCTCGCGCGTCATGGCCGACGTGGTGCCGGACGAGCATCGCATGGCCGCCGCTGCCTACCGTCGCCTCTGGGCGGCTTATGAGGAAAATCGCGACCTCATCCTGATGGGCGCCTATCGCCCCGGCAACGACCCGGCCATCGACGAAGCGGTCCGCCGCCGTCAGGAAATCCTCGACTTCATCCGTCAGGATCAGAAGAGCCGCATCGACCTCGACACCAGCGCCAACGCCCTCATCGCCGGTTTCGGCGCATGAAGGGGCTGGTCGGCCGCCGCCAGCGTGTGCTGCGCGTCCGCCATGTCCAGCATGCGATGGCCGTGGCCGAAACCGCGCGCGCGCGCGACGAAGCCAATGCGCTCTCTCATAATATCGATCGCCTGAACAAGGTGCGCAGCGAATTGTTCGAAACGGAAGGGATGGCCAGCGGCGCCTCCTTCGCGGCGATGCAGGAACTGGCGACACGCCTCGAACAGGCCGGCCGCCAGCTTGACGGCGCCCTTTATGACGCAAAGCGCAATGTCGAGACGAAAGAAGGCATGACTCTTGCAGCGAACCGCGAGAAGGAAATCGCCACCCGCCTCAAGGACCGCGCCCGCGCGAACCTGGAGGAGTGGCGCGAGAACAAGCTCGCGGCCTTGCCGCGCTATCGCCGCATGCAGCGGACCGGGGACGTTTGACGATGATGATGCTGACCAGCCTCAAGGCGCTGTTGTTCCCGACCTCCGCCAAACAGGGCGTGAAGGGGGATGCTGCGCCGACGGAAGGCAGCGGCGGCTTCGCGCAATTGTTGAACAGCGTTGGCATCGCTCCGACCGCAGACGCGCAGCCGGTTGCGCTTACGTCGGTTGCCGCAGATGGCACTGGAGTTGATAATAATAGTTTTGAATATCAACAGGTTGATGTTAATTCATGGCATCCGGCGCTCGCCAGTGCGACGCCTTCGGCTGCCCTCGTGACGCCTTTGCCGGATACCGGAAAACCGCAATTACCTGTCCAACTCGCTGTCGCACTTCCAACGACTGACGAGGCCGCCGCCGCGCCCGTCCCGCCGCCCACGATAAGGATCGCACCATCCGCCGATCCCGTCCCCGCGAAGGATGATGAGGCACGGACCCATTCTGTCCTGCAAAACGAGGCCGAGGCTCTGACCGACCTCGTCCCGGTCAGGACGGCACAAGCGCCGATCGACCCCATTCCGGTAGCGGGCGACGAGGCTGCGAAGGATGTCCCGGCGATGGCCGATGCCGCGCCATCGACCGCAACGGCTTCACCGGAACAGGCGGAAGATACAGCAGCCACCCATACGCCGATCATGCCCATGGCCGTTACCCCCGCACCGATTGCGCCAGCGGCTGTCGAAGAGGCATCCGCGCCTGCGCCGGTCAAATTGCCTCCTGCCCACCTGCACCACGCGGCACCGGTCGAAACAATCATGCCTTCACTGCCAGCCACGATGTCCGATGTGCCGGAAACGGATGCAGCGTCCGATGAAGACGCCGCCCCCGCCACTCAGGACGACAGCAAGCCCGTGGCCGATCCGACCTTGGCAGTCGTAGCATCGCCGGTACCCGTAGTCGGACCCATCGTGGCGCAGATCGAACCGGTGCCGGCAGAAACCATGCCGGTCGCCGCCTCAGGCCCATCCCTCGCATCGCCCGCAGCTGCTGCCCCGTCCATCGGGAAGCCGTCCACCGGGAAGCCGTCCGGTTGGGACGCCCCGGTCGACCGCGCCAGCAGGATCGTCACTGAAGCGGACAAATCGCCGCGCCCCATTGCGGCCATGCCCCCTGCTGCCACACCGCCGCTTGCCGGGCCTGCACCCACGCCGCCTTCCCCCGTCGCGATCGCGCCGGCGGTGAGCGCCGCACCCGCCTCGCCGGCCAAAACCGTAATCGCTCCCGTCGATGATCTGGCTGTCGATGAGCCAGCCATCGGCCAGCCCGCATCCACCCCGGCTCCGGCTCCTGCCGCCAGGACGCCGTCCGCCTCGGACGTCCCGATCGACAGCGTCAGCATGATCGCGACCGAAGCGGATATATCGCCAAGCCCCATCGCGGCCGTTCCCCTTGCCGCCACACCGTCGCTTGCCGGGCTTGCACCACCGCCAGCATCCTCCGTCGCGACAGCGCCGGCGGTGAGCGCCGCACCCGCCTTGCCGGACGAAGTCGCGATCGCCCAGGCCGATCTGCCTGTGGATGCGCCGGCTATCGGCCAGCCCGCAGCCGCCCCTGCTTCGTCCTCCGCACCAACGTCAGCCGCTCCACCGGCTCCCACCGCCATACCGCCTGCCGGCCAGCACATTTCGGCGACCCCCGCCCAAGCTGCCAGGCCCTCATCCGAGATGCTGCCGGTTTCGGAGTCGGTAGTCCCGATCGCTGAAGTCGGAACGGTCGCTGCACCAACCGAGCCGGAACCGGCGACAGCAGCGATCCCCGAATTGGCCCCGGACCTGGCCGAAATCGCGGACCAGGCCCCCGATCTGGCTCAGGTTGCCACCCCCACCGCACCGGTGAAGCCGCGCGCGGAAGCCGTTTCGCTGCTCCAGCTCGTCCGTGACCATATGAGCCTGCGCGCGCCGCGCCGGACCGAAACTGCGGTGCCCGTCGGCGATACCTCAGCTGATACCGCGTCGGTAATCCTGACCACGGCCGTGAACGACAGCACGCCGCCGCTGGCACCGCTGGTCCAGCCGGCCGCGCCGCCGCTTGCGACCGCTGCACCCGCCATCCCAACGGTCGACCTGTCCGCCAGCCTTGGCGCGCAGGTGGTCGACATGGGCGTGTCGGGCCAGTGGATCGACGGGCTGGCGCGCGACATTGCCGGCCTTTCGGCCAATGGTGCGCAGGGCCGGTTCCAGATCAATGCGACGGAGCTTGGCCCCATTCAGGTCGATATCCGTCAGGGCGACGATGGCGCCGCCATCAGCCTGACCGTCGCGACCGAAGCGGCCGAACAGGCATTGCGGCAGGACAGCGACCGGCTGAAACTGGACGCCAGCCTGTCCGCCGTACGGATCAGCGAGGTGAAGATCGAGCGGGCGCCGCACGCTGCCGATGTCGCACGTACCGACAGCGCGACCAGCCAGAGCACAACGCAGCAACAGTCCGGTAGCAGCAGCCAGAATCCGGGTCAGGCAGCCGGTCAGAATATGGGCCAGTCCTCGGCTCAGTCGAACATGCAGGGCCGTGGCCAGCAACGTGAAAATATCGCTTTCGGGCATAAAGCGGGGAATGACGGCGCCGTTCTTAACCATATGGACGCCGGTGACACCGCAGGCGGAGCCGCGCGCGCGCGCTATGCGTGATCCGCTTTAATCCCAGGGGACAAGACAGATGAGCGACGAGCCAAAGGCCAAGAAGAAAAAAGGCGGGGGCATGAAGATGATCCTGCTGCTGGTCGTGGGTGTCGTCGTGGGTGGCGCCGGCGCGGCAGGCGGCCTGTATGCCGCAGGCTTCTTCAGTCCGAAGGCCGAAGGGCCGAAGGAAGATCCCAACAAGCCTGTGCTGGTGCTGGCCGGTGAAGATGCGCAGGCCGTCGCGACTGCCCATGGCTGGGCCGGCGAGGGTGGCGGCGGTGGCGGTGAAGGTGGCGGCCATGAGGGCGGCGGTGGTGGTGAAAGCCATGCCGTCTCGGCCGGTCACGCGCCGGGCAAGGGCATAGACCTGCCGTCGCCTGCCAATTCGGCTGCCTATCAGGCAACATATTTCCAGCTTCAGGCACCCTTCACGTCCAACATGTCGGATACGGATGCCTTCGCTCAGATCTCCATCGCGGTATCGACCTATTATGACTATCGCGTCATTGCCGCGATCAAGCAGCATGAAATGCCGATCCGCAGCCAGGTGTTGATGATGCTGGCCGAACAGCCTCAGGAACTGCTCGATACGCCCAAGGGCAAGCAGATGCTTCAAGGCAAGATCAAGGGCGTTATCAACGATATATTGAAGCAGAAGACCGGCTATGGTGGGGTCGACAACGTCTATTTCACCAACTTCGTGATCCAGTGAAGATAGCCGTGGAAACGCCCTGCGTTCGCGATCGACGCAGGGGCACGGCACGGTCCTGTTAACTCCAATTTTACCATTTTCGTTATTAATGGGCCTCGCACCAAAGGATCGGGATGGCCCCTGATCCGCTATGGGGCAGGGGACCAAGATGGACGACGTACAAACCTACGCCTTCGGGCGCGGGGATTCTCAGGCGCCGATCATGCTGTCGGGGCTGGACCGGCTGAGCGAGAAGCTCGGCCGGCGCATGCGCGCCCTGATCGAGCCGATCGCCGGCGTGCGCCCGATGGTCGAGGCGCAGGATACGCGCGTACTCGACTTCGGTGCCTGGTCGGCTGAAATTCCGGCCTTTTGCAGCCTGTCCATCTATCGCCTGCTGCCTTTGAAGGGGCAAATGCTGCTGCGCATGGACGCGGCGATGATCTCCACCATGGTGGATTGCTTCTATGGCGGCATCGGCAATCGCCCGCTGCCCGCGCGCGGTGAGTTCACCCCGACCGAAGACCGGCTGATCGCCCGCCTATCCGACGCGATCGTCACGCGCCTGGTCGAAACCTGGGCCGACATCCTGCCGCTGGAACAGGGGCTGATCCTGCGTGAAAGCGCGGTCGGCTATGCCGCCGCTGCGCAGCCCGGCGACCAGATGGTGCTGCAACGCTTCTTGATCTCCATCACCCGCGAGCAGGAATGGCCGATCGACCTTCTCTTCCCGCTGTCCGCCCTGCGCGGCGTCGAGGCGTTGATGGGCAGCAACCTGCCCGCTGACGAGGAGCATCGCGATCCCGTCTGGCAGACGCGGATCGCCCGGCGGATGCGCGACATCCGCTTGCCCGCCCGCACCGTGCTGGCGCGCCCCAATCTCTCGCTGGCCGAGCTGATGCAGCTCAAGGTTGGCGACGTCATCCCCGTGACCATCGGCCGATCGCTGCCGCTGATCGTCGGAAACCGCATCGTCGCGCATGGCACGATCGGCGAACAGGAAGGCCGCGCCGCCTTCCAGATTGAAAAGCTTGCACAGGAACCCGATCAATGAGCGACATGAGCGAAGCCCCCCGCATGGAGCGTGGCGAAGATCCGCTGAGCCGCATGACCAATAATCGCCAGTTCAAGCTGCTGGCCGACATCCCGGTCCGCATGTCGGTAGAGGTCGGTTCGACCTCGCTGCGCCTGGCCGAGGTCATGGATCTGGCGGAGGGCAGCATCGTCGAACTGGACCGCCAGGCCGATGATCTGCTCGACATCATGGTCAATGGTGCATTGATCGCGAAGGGCGAAGTCGTGACGGTCAACGGCCGCTATGGCATCCGTATCGTGGATATCGCCGCGACCGAAAATCGTCTTGCCGGCATCGAACGGCGCGGTTGACGGCGATCGACTGATTGTACGCCGTTGAATTTAAGCTTGCCTTCCGCCGCGAAACTGCGGATCGCAGGCGTGGTTAACCATGACTGCGGGCAGGCCATTTCATGTTCTGGTATTTCGTCAAACTGCTGATCCTGCTGCCGCTCGTGGGCGGCATGGCCTTTGGCGCGCTGTGGCTGTGGCGCAAATATCAGCCGGGCATGATCGCGGGGCAGGGCGACCGCTCGCTCAAGTTGCTCGAAGCGCTGCCGATGGGCGCCTTCGGCAAGCTCGCGGTGGTCGAGTTCGAGGGCAAGAAAATCCTGCTGTCCGTCACCCGCAGCCGGATCGAGAAGATCGCGGAAGGCGATCATGTCCGCCTGCGCTGATCCGGTCATTCCTGCGAAGGCGGGAAGTCATTTCCCCATGTTCGCGGCCGTCGCGATTGTGCTTTTGGCCGCGCTGTTCTTCGCCGCACCCGCCTTAGCGCAAGTCGCTCCCGCCGCCCCGCCGGCAGACAATGGCGGCGCGCTGAGCCGCGCCATGGGCCAGATTTCCGGCGACGGCCGCTCGCTCTCGCTCAGTCTCCAGATCCTGGTCCTGATGAGCCTGCTGACGGTCTTGCCGTCGCTCGTGCTCATGATGACCAGCTTCACCCGCATCATCATCGTCCTGTCGCTGCTCCGTCAGGCGCTGGGCCTGCAACAGACGCCGCCCAATCAGGTGCTGGTGGGGCTGACCCTGTTCCTGTCGCTGTTCGTGATGCGCCCGGCGATCGACGCGATCAACGCGCAGGCGTTCGACCCTTATGGCAAGGGGCAGATCAGCATTGAGGAGGCTGTCGGCCGGTCGGGCAAGGTGCTGCACGGCTTCATGGCCAAGCAGACCCGTGAAAGCGACCTCAAGCTGTTCCAGAATCTCGCCAAGGCCCCGGCCTTCAACACGCCCGACGACATCCCGTTCACGATTCTGTTGCCCGCCTTCGTCACCAGCGAGTTGAAGACCGCGTTCCAGATCGGCTTCATGATCTTCCTGCCCTTCCTCATCATCGACCTTGTCGTCGCGTCCACGCTGATGGCGCTCGGCATGATGATGCTTTCGCCGACCATCATCTCCATGCCGTTCAAGCTGCTGCTGTTCGTGCTTGTCGATGGCTGGGCGCTGACCATGGGGTCTCTTGCAGCGTCGTTCGCGACATGACCTGTCTCCTGCGATCGAGCATCTAGGACATGGAAAACGCCGATTTCTTCATGGGATTGGCCCAGCAGGCGCTGTGGATCACAGCGCTTGCCGCCGCGCCCGTGCTGATCCCGGCGCTGATTGCCGGCGTCATCATCGGCATGGTTCAGGCCGCGACGTCGATCAACGAGCAGACGTTGAGTTTCATTCCCAAGATCATCGTCGTGGGCGGCATGCTGGCGCTGTTCGGCGGGTCGATCATGGTGCTGATCGCCGACTTCACCCGCGAAATCTTCGAGCGTATCCCGGACCTGCTGCAATGACGGGGCCGTTCGCCAAGGCGACCGCGCGATGATCGCGCCGGGCTTCACCGGCGTCGAAACGCAGTTGTGGATCTGGCTGATCGCCATGATCCGGCCGGGTGCCGCCTTCATCGCCGCGCCGGTCTTCGGCGCACCGGCCGTGCCGCTGCAACTGCGCCTGATCCTCAGCCTGGCGCTGGGCCTCGCCGCGCTCAACAGTGTCACCATCACCCTGCCGCACGATGGCGTCGCCAGTTTCGAAGGGGTGATGATGGTCGCGGGCGAAGTGTTGGCTGGCCTCGCCCTCGGTTTCGCGGTCCAGATCGGCTATGCCGCCGCCTTCGTCGCGGGGGAAACGATCGGCAACGCGATGGGCCTCAACTTCGCGGCGATGATCGATCCGTCGTCGGGCCAGTCGACTCAGGTGCTCGGCACCTTCCTGTCGGTCCTTGCCACCTTCCTGCTGCTCGGCATGGACGGCCATCTGCTGCTCGCCAGCTTCGTCGTCCAAAGCTATCAGGCGATCCCGCCGGGCGGTGCGTTTCTGCCCAATGACACGGTCTGGCGGTTGATCACTTTTGGCGGATCGCTGCTCGGTGCGGGCGTGACCGTGGCGCTGCCGGTCGGCTTTGCGCTGGTGCTGGTGCAGATCATCATGGGCATGCTGGCGCGGGCCGCACCTTCGCTCAACCTGTTCGCGGTCGGCATGCCGGTGGCGATGATGGCGGGCATCGTCCTGCTGGCCATCGCCGCGCCGATCATGGCGGAAGGCATCACCGCTTCGCTCAAGGCTGGTCTGGAACAGGCCCAGTCGATCGCGGAAGGACGGTAGGCCCATGGCAGACAGTCCGGGTGGCGGTGAAAAGACCGAGAAACCAACCCCGAAAAAACTGAGCGACGCCGCCAAGAAGGGCGACATCCTCCAGTCGCGCGAACTGGGCACGGCGCTGGTGGTCATGGCCGGCATCGCCTGGCTGGCGATCACTGGTCCATCGCTGATTGACGCATTGTCGGACATGCTGGCCGACGCGCTGCGTTTCCGGCGCGAGGATATCGTCGATTTCTCTCCTGCCGCGCGGGGTGCAGCCTTGCTCGGTGCGATCGCCCTGCCGGCTGCGGGCGTGATGCTCGCTACCTTCATCGCCGCGATCGCCGCGCCGGCCCTGCTTGGATCGCTCGGCTTTCGGCCCGGCGCCTTCGCGCCCAAGGCGTCGAAGATGAATCCCGCCGCCGGGATCAAGAAGATTTTCGGTACGCAGGGCCTGATCGAACTGGTCAAGTCGATCGCCAAGGTCGGCTTGCTTGGCAGCATCGGCGTCTGGCTGATCTGGGATCGGCTGACGGAGATCACCGCGCTCGGCAAGATGGGTGTGGCGCCGGCCATGGCCGACCTCGGCAATATCTTCATCCTCACCTGTCTCGTCATGGCGGGCGGCCTGTTCCTGATCGCGGGCATCGACGTGCCGGCGCAGATCATGCAGCGGGCCAAGCGGCTGGGCATGAGCAAGCAGGAAGTGAAGGACGAACATAAGGAAAGCGAAGGCTCGCCGGAGCTGAAGGGGCAGATCCGTCGCCGCCAGTTCGAGGTGCTGAATGGCTCCACCCGACAGGCCGTGGCCGAAGCCAGCGTCATCATCACCAACCCGACCCACTTTGCCGTCGCCCTGCGCTACAAGCCTGGCGTGGATGCCGCCCCGGTCGTGGTCGCCCGCGGCTGCGACGCGATCGCGGCTTCGATCCGCGAATTGGCGGATCAGAATGGCGTTGCCGTTCTTCAATATCCCGACCTCGCCCGCGCCATCTACTTCACGTCGCGCGCCGGGCAGATCGTCAATGAGGGACTTTTCATGGCGGTCGCGACCGTGCTGGCTTTCGTTTTCCGGGTCGAAAACAAGATGGCGACGGAAATGGACCGTCCCTTCATCACCGTCCCGGAAGATATGCGCTTCGACACGAACGGGCAGAAGCAATAGCGGGGATGGCCGATCGGTTGCGCATATTGTGGGTCGGTGCGGGCCTGCTGCTGCTGGTCTTCGTACCCGCCTATCTGTTCACCCTGACGCCCGGCCGGGGCATACCGCGCGACGGCACGTCGCTGGCGGTGGGGCGCGACTTTCTGAATATCTGGATGTATGGCCGTGCGGCGTGGGAAGCCGGTCCCGAACGCTATTATGACATGGCGACCTATCTCGCCGCGTTGGGACCGATCGTGGGGGAGGGCTATCCGGGCCAGCTCTGGTCCTATCCGCCGGTCGCACTGCTGGTTGCTGCGCCCTTTGGTCTGCTGCCCTATCTGCCGGCGCTGGCGCTCTGGACCCTGATCGGCGCTGCCTGCTTCGCTGCATCGCTCCGGCTATGGATGCGCGATTATCGGCCGCTTGCCCTTTTGCTGGCCTCGCCCGCCGCGCTGCTCGGCATCATGTCCGGCCAGTTCGCGCTGTTCGCCGCTGCGATCATTCTGGCGGTCCTGCGCTGGCGTGAGGAGCGGCCCTGGCTGGCCGGCGCGTTGGTCGGCCTTTTGCTGGTCAAGCCGCAACTGGCTTTGCTGCTGCCGGTTCTGTTCATCGCAACCCGCAACTGGCGTGCTTTCGTCGCCGCTGCCCTGTCCAGCCTGACATTGGTTGCGCTCGTCGCCCTGCTCTGGGGCGGCGATATCTGGCGCATCTACATTCAGACCGGCATCGCCAACCAGTCGCTGGTGCTCAGCGATCCGGATCATCTCGCCGGCCCGTTCATGGCGACCTTGTTCATGAACCTGCGCGTCGTTGGCGTTCCCGTGGCGTTGGCGAGCGGGCTACAGATGATGCTCGCCCTCATTGCTGCCACGCTCGTCTGGCTGCATTTCCGCCACCGTCCGCTCGCAACCGACCTGCCGGCGAATCTGCTTTTCCTGGCCTGCGCCATGTCGGCCACACCCTATATGCTGTCCTACGACACCCTGTCCTTCGCGGCGATGGCAGTGCTTTTCCTGGCAGTCGGACAGGGGTGTGTGATGCCCGTTCTGGTCTATTTTTTGCCGCTGTTCCAGTTGGTTGCCGGCATGATTGGGTTGCCCGGACCGGGCCTCGTCCCGATCACCATCGCCCTCCATTTAATCTTGTCAGGAAAGAATTTCGTTTTTCCATTAAAGTTTAACCGCAGCCGGTCGTAATGGCTCTTGTGGGGATGCATTCAGGTGGTGCGTCATGAACGACTATGTATCTAGGAGCGAGCTGCCGCCGGTGGACCGGGTGGTGTCGCGTGCGCCGTCTCCCGTCCAGGCCATGCAGTCTGGGGCGGCCAGTCGTTCTGCCCAGGCACCGGTGCGGGAGCGCGCGAGTGCGCAGCAGTCCAGCGCGCCGCAGGTCGACACCGTCGTGGTCGATGACGATCTGGCCAGTGTCGCCGAATATGTCGAGGTTCATGCCCGCGTTGCTGACATACTGGCCGATCTCCAGTCCGGCGTCGGCAGCGTTGACGATGCCGCCGGTGCGATCCAGGCGATGATCCCGCGCCCGATGGTGCTGGTCCCGTTGCCGCCCGCCAGCAAGGAGGCGGTCGAACATGCCGCAGTGCTGGCCAAGCGCATTGTCGAACGGGCGTCTTATTCCCATGCGGCGCATGCCCAGATTTCACGCGGCACCGTCGAACAGGTGGCGATCTCCACCAACTGACATTTGCCCCCGCTACTGGCTTGAAAGGCATGATCCGTTCCGTGCGGCTCATGCCTTTTCCTGTCTCGTAGTCGATGACTGCGGCTCAACCGACCCGAACCTCGTCGCGAAAATCATTCCTAAAGATGTTGCCGCTACCGCCGTTCTATCCCCTGAAAGGAAGATGGCATGACCGCGGTAGGCAGCAGCATTTTGACAGCACTCAATGCCGGGTCGGGCATCGACACTTCGGCGTTGGTGTCCAGCCTCGTCAGCGCGACCCGCGAGCCCAAGCAGACGGCGATCACCGATCGCCAGTCGCTCAACAGCTCGCGTATCTCTGCCCTGGCCTCCGCCATCAGCTCGCTCGATACCTTTGCCGACGCGCTGACCGAAGTATTGTCCGGCGCGGCCTATACCGGCGCGGCGTCGTCGAACGACGCCAGCATCGCATCGGTCACATTGCTCAGCGGCGGCAGCCCCAGCGGCCTGCCCGCCCAGTTGACCGTCGAGCAGCTTGCAACTGCGCGTGTCTACTCCTCCGCCGCCACCAGCGGTGCGACCGGTACTACCGCGATCGGCACCGGCAGCTTCACCATCACCAATGCGGCGGGCGAAGCCACCACGATCACGCTGGATTCGACCAACAACACATTTGCTGGTCTGGCATCGGCCATCAACGCCGCCGACACCGGCGTCACCGCTCGCGTCGTCACCGACACGCAGGGTACCCGCCTCGTGTTCAAGGGCGAAACAGGCGCGGCCAACGACTTCACGATCAGCGCCAGCGCCGACGATGGCAGCAGCATCTTGGGCGGCATGAGCTTTACCAGTTCATCCACCGCGCAAAATGCCAAGGTCACGCTCGACGGCGTCGCCTATGAATATGCCAGCAACACCGTCGATGACGCGATCCCCTATCTGCGGATCGATTTGAACAAGGCGTCGCCGGGCACCAGTGTGACCTTGTCGATGAGCCAGCCGACCGCAGGGCTGTCGGACCTGCTCAAGGAATTTGTCGAGGCCTATAACACGCTGATGACGGCGCTGAACACGGCGACGGCCACTGGCGCGGACTCGTCCAGTTCCGGCGTGCTGAACGGCGTGGCGGGGGTGCGCGACATGAAGCGCCAGCTATCGGGCATCACCTCGACCCAGCTTGCATCGACCGGCACCTACAAGACCCTGGCCGATATCGGCGTCTCGACCAATCGCGATGGTACGTTGAAGCTGGACACCACCCGGCTTGCGGCCGTGATGGAAGCCGATCCGGAAGCCATCACCAACATGGTCAATCCCAAGGCATCGACTACCGCCAATCCAGGTCTGTCCGCGCTGATGGATACGGTTCGCGACAATATCCAGAAGGACGATGGTCCGCTCAAGACGGCGCAGAAGCGCTATGACGCCCTGTCCGAGGAATTCACCAAGCAACTTGAAGACCTGGACGAGAAGATGGCCAATTACGAGGAACATCTGACCAAGGTCTATTCCGCCATGGAAACGCGGCTCTCCGCGCTCAAGGCGACACAAAGCTACCTCGAACAGCAGATCGAGGTCTGGAACAATAGCGGCAATAATTAATCGGGGACGGAAGCAGACGATGTTCTACAATCAGGGTTATGCAGGCGCCAGCGCGGCACGCCGTTACGCAGCGGTCCATTCGGGCAGCCGTACCGAAGGCGCGACGCCGCACGCATTGGTCAAGATCCTGTTCGACGAGTTGCTGCTGGCGCTTGAAGCGGCGGCGCTGGCCGAACGGCAGGGCGACCGGATGAAGGTGTCCGACAAGCAGGCGCGCGCCATGTCGATCCTCTTCGCGCTTGAATCGAGCCTGGACTTCGACAAGGGCGGCGACATTTCGGTCGGCCTGGCGCAAATCTATCGCGAAGCCCGCCGGCTGCTGCTGGTCGGCGCCAAGGACCGCTCGGCCGGGCCGGTCGATCAGGCGCGCGACATCATCGCCGAAATCGCCGAAGCCTGGGGCCAGATCGGCCGCTGATACGGGGCTGATACAGGGCTGATACGGGGCGCGAGCGCCCCTCCGGGCGGGGTTGCGCCCCCAACATGCCGCTTGTATAGGCGGTGCTCGCGAAGGGCGGCCCGGCGGGGGCCGCCTTTTTGCGTTGTACCCAATGCGCACAGGACGCGCAGCATCACCCAGAAAGGGAAGGCTCATGTCGATTACGCCGCTCATGCCCGTTTACCCCCGGTGCGATGTCCGTCCGGTGCGAGGCGAGGGCTGCTACCTGATCGGGGAGCGCGGCGAACGTTATCTCGACTTCGCCAGCGGCATCGCGGTCAACCTGCTGGGTCATGGCCATCCCCGGCTGGTGCAGACCATCGCCGATCAGGCCGCGACGCTGATGCACATTTCCAACCTCTACGGATCGCCGTTGGGGGAACAATTTGCGCAGAAGCTGGTCGATAAAAGTTTCGCCGACACCGTTTTCTTCACCAATTCGGGGGCGGAAGCGGTGGAGTGCGCGATCAAGACCGCGCGCCGCTATCACTTCGCCAATGGCGAGGCGCATCGGCACAAGATCATCAGCTTCGACAACGCCTTCCATGGCCGCACGCTGGGCACCATCTCAGCGACCAGCCAGCCCAAGATGCGCGACGGTTTCGAGCCGCTATTGCCCGGCTTCCAGGTCGTGCCCTTCAACGATCTCGACGCGGCGCTGGCCGCGATCGACGACAACACCGCCGGCTTCCTGCTGGAGCCGGTGCAGGGCGAAGGCGGCGTGACCCCGGCGACGCAGGACTTCCTCAAGGGCCTGCGCAAGGCGTGCGACGAGCATGGCCTGCTGCTGATCCTGGACGAGGTGCAGTGCGGCTATGCCCGGACCGGCACTTTTTTTGCCCATGAACAATATGGCATCACGCCAGACGTCATGGCTGTGGCCAAGGGCATCGGTGCGGGCTTCCCGCTCGGCGCCTGCCTTGCCACCGAGGAAGCGGCCAAGGGCATGGTGTTCGGCACCCACGGCTCGACCTATGGCGGCAATCCGCTTGCCATGGCGGTGGGCATCACCGTGCTGGAAGAAGTGCTGGCCGACGGGTTCCTGGATCAGGTGACGGCCATGGGCGCACGTCTGCGTTCGGCGCTGGAGCAGCTCATCCCCAATCATGACGACATGTTCGAGGATGTACGCGGCATGGGCCTGATGCTGGGCGTCAAGATGAAGGACGCCTATGATGCGCGCACCTTCGTCGCCCATCTGCGCGACCACCATGGCCTGCTGGCGGTGTCGGCCGGCCAGAATGTGCTGCGCATCCTGCCGCCCCTCGTCATCGAGGAAAGCCACATCGCCGAGTGTATCGAGAAGATTTCCGCCGGCGCGCGGACCTTCGCCGAAGCCAAGGCGGCTTAAAGCCAACCTCCGTTCGCTCTGAGCCTGTCGAAGGGCCGTTCTTCTTTAAAGGACGGCGCGGGCTTCGACAGGTTCAGCCCGAACGGTTGTGGGGGTAATGATATGACCAAGCATTTCCTGAATCTCACCGATGCGGGCGGCGACGCTATCGCCGCGATGATCGCCGACGCCATCGACCGCAAGGCGGCGCGGGCGGGTAAGCCCAAGGGCTGGGTGGACGCGGACGCACCGCTCGCCGGCCACACGCTGGCCATGATCTTCGAGAAGAACAGCACGCGCACCCGTGTCAGCTTCGACATGGCGATCCGCCAGCTTGGCGGCACGTCGCTGATTCTGGAGGGCGCGACCAGCCAGATCGGCCGTGGCGAAACCATTGCCGACACGGCACGCGTGCTCAGCCGCATGTGCGATGCCATCATGATCCGCACCGACGATCATGCCAAGATCGAAGAGATGGCCGCCTATGCCAGCGTCCCGGTCGTCAACGGCCTCACCGACCTGTCGCATCCCTGCCAGATCGTCGCCGACCTGCTGACCGTGGTCGAACATGGCGTGGCACTACCCGGCAGCCAATGGGCCTGGTTGGGTGATGGCAATAATGTCCTCCATTCGATCGTCGAGGCGGCGGGTCTGCTCAAGTTCGACGTGCGCATGGGCATTCCCGAGGGCTATGATCCCGATCCGTCCTTTGCAGCGGCGGCGCAGGCGGCCGGATCGACCATCACCCTGACCCGCGATGCGGCGCAGGCGGTGGCGGGTGCCGATGTGGTCGTCACCGACACGTGGATCTCCATGGGGCAGACCCATGCCGAAGCCAAGCTGGCGGCGATGATGCCCTATCAGGTGACACCAGAACTGATGGCGGGCGCCAAGGCCGATGCCAAATTCCTCCATTGCCTGCCCGCTCACCGCGGTGAGGAAGTGGTCGAGGCGGTGATCGACGGTCCGCAATCGCTGATCTGGGATGAGGCGGAAAACCGCATCCATGCCCAGAAGTCGGTTCTGCTCTGGGCGCTTGGAAAGTTGTAGGCGGACCTTATATTCGGGCGAAGTTTCCCGTTCGCCCTCGGAATCGTCGGGGCCTGTCCTGCGCTGAAGAGCGAAGGGCGGGCCTTCGCGGCTTTCAGGACGGCGGGATCGGAAGGAAATATCGTGACCAGTCCCCATCTCGACCACGCCCTCGGCTTTACCATCCCCTCGCGACATGCGCGCGGCCGCCTCGTGCGGCTGGGGCCGGTGCTCGATCAGGTGCTTGCCGCTCATGCCTACCCGCCCGCGATCGAGCGGCTGCTTGCCTCCGCTTTGGTGCTGGCGGCGTTGCTGGGGAGCACGCTCAAGCAGGCCAATGGCCAGTTGACGCTACAAGCGCAGACCGAAAATGGCGTCGTCAGCCTGCTGGTTGCCGATTACAAGGATGGCGCCCTGCGCGGTTATGTGAAGTTCGACGCGGACCGGCTGGCGGAGCAGGGGGCGGACCCGACCCTGTTCGGCCTGTTCGGCAAGGGCTATCTGGCCATCACCTTCGACCAGGCCGTATCGGGTGAACGCTATCAGGGCATCGTTCCGCTGGAGGGGCAATCTCTTGCCCAGGCGGCGGAACATTATTTCTTCCAGTCCGAACAGATCCCCAGCATCATCCAGATCGACACGCGCCATGATGCCGGCGCGGGCTGTATCGCCGCGGGCTTGCTGCTCCAGCATCTGCCGGAGGGTGAAGTCGGGCGCGAACGCCTGCATGTGCGCCACGATCATCCCGAATGGGAACATGTTCAGGCGCTGGCCCAGACGCTGAAAGCGGAAGAACTGACCGATGATGCGCTGCCGCTGACCGATATCCTCTGGCGCCTGTTCCATGAGGAGGATGAGGTGCGTGTTTCCGAAGCGGCGCCGCTCGCGAAGGGCTGCCGCTGCGACCTTGGCCATATTCGCGATGTGATCGGTCGTTTCCCCGCCAGCGAGCGTGCGGAGATGGCGGATGAAAAGGGTATTATCGGCGTTGACTGCGCTTTCTGTTCGCGCCTCTTCCCGCTGGCGCTGGACAGTTTTGCTGCGCATTGACGGCAATCGTTTCGCTAACGATATTTGTAATTGGGGCAGTTGCCGCAAGCCGCGCTATGAAAAAGCCGCAATTGGCCGGCATGGCGTGACGCGAGCGATGGGCGCTCCGAAACATTTTGAAATCGGCAACGGGATCGGACGGAATCATGAAGAGGGCGGGACGGCACGCGCTCGGCGTGCTTGCGGTAGGTATGACGATAGTGGCGGCGCCAGGCGCTGGCGTTGCTGCGGCGGGCTTGTCCGCACCCCAGGCGCTGCAAGCTTTGGAAGCCGGCGAGTGGGAATTGCGAGGTCTGGGAGAAGGCGCACAGACGCGCAAGCTCTGCATCAGCGACTTGCGCCAGTTGCTCCAGGTCCAGCACGGCCGAACCTTGTGCCGCAGTTTCACCGTCAGTGACAGCGCGCATGCCGTTACGGTTATCTATGACTGCGCGGCGGCTGGCAATGGTCGCACCGATCTGCGGGTCGAAACCACCCGCCTTGTGCAGATTCGTTCGCAGGGCGTGGCCGATGGCGCGCCCTTCGCTTTCGCGGCCGAAGTCCGACGGATCGGCGACTGTTCATGATCTGCCGCTCGTTGCGCCTCATGCTTGCGCTGCGGCGCAACGAGGCGTAGCGCGGGGCCATGGTTGCCAAAGAAGGAAAATTCGCTGTCGTCCTGCTCTCCGGCGGGCTGGATTCCATGGTCGCGGGCGGGCTCGCGCGTGAAGCGGGCTATCGCATCTTCGCGCTCTCGATCGACTATAATCAGCGCCACCGCGTCGAACTGCGCGCCGCTGCGCGCATCGCCGAATCGCTCAACGCCATTCGCCACATCGTCCTGCCGCTGGATTTGACCGCCTTTGGCGGGTCGGCGCTGACCGCCGATATCGCCGTGCCCAAGGGCGGCGTCGGGGAAGAAATTCCGGTCACCTATGTGCCGGCGCGCAACACCATATTCCTGTCGCTGACGCTGGGGCTGGCCGAGGTGGCGGGAGCCAGCGATATCTTCATTGGCGTGAACGCGCTCGACTATTCGGGCTATCCCGACTGCCGGCCGGAGTTTATCGACGCTTTCCAGAAGATGGCGACGCTGGCGACCAAGGCCGGGGTGGAGGGGCATCCGATCCGTATCCAGACGCCGCTCCAATATATGAGCAAGGCGGACATAGCCCGCGAGGCCCATCGGCTGGGCCTGGATGCCGGCATTAGCTGGTCCTGCTACGACCCTACGCCCGACAACAAACATTGCGGCCTGTGTGACAGTTGTCGGTTGCGGTCGAAGGGCTATGAGGAAGCGGGCCTGCCCGATCCCACCATCTACGCCGCGCGACCCTGAAAGGCGGACGGCGATGGCTTATGCGGTCAAGGAAATGTTCCTGACCCTGCAAGGGGAGGGCGTGCAGGCCGGACGGCGTGCGGTGTTCCTGCGTTTTGCCGGCTGCAACCTGTGGAGCGGTCGGGAACAGGACAGGCGTGACGCCGTTTGCCGCTTCTGCGACACGGATTTTGTTGGAACGGATGGGCTTGGCGGCGGCAAGTTCGCCGATGCCGATGCACTGGCCGACGCCGCGCTCGCCTTTTGGGGTGAGGGCGTCGCAGGTCATTATATCGTGCTGACCGGCGGTGAGCCCATGCTCCAGGTCGACGATGCGCTGGTCGATGCGCTGCATGCGCGCGGCTTCACCATCGCGATCGAAAGCAACGGCACCTTGGCGGCCCATGCCGGAATCGACTGGATCTGCATCAGCCCGAAGGCGGGCAGCGACGTGGTGCAGCGGTCCGGCCACGAATTGAAGCTGGTTTGGCCGCAGCCCGATGGCGGACACAGCCTGAACGATGTGGCGGCGATGGAGGGATGGGCTTTCGAGCATCATCTGCTCCAGCCGCTGGATGATCCTCACGCGGCCGACAATGCCCGCGCCGCGATCGCTCTGGTCATGGAGCGACCGCAATGGCGGCTGACGGTACAGGCCCATAAATATCTGGGCCTGCGCTGAACCTGATCAGGGCGTCACGCCAGCCTTGTCGTTCCATGCCTGATGGCAGACGGGGAGCAACACGCCCTTTTTCCAGCATTTGGGATCGAAGGATGGCAGGGCGACGTTATAGTCATAGCCTGGCGTACCATAATATTGCTCCCCTGCCGCGATGAGCGATTTTTTGATCGGCCCAAGTCCGACGCGACCCACTTCATGGAGCGTGCCGCGATCGGCAAAGATGGCCTGCCGGCCGACTTCCGCAGTCGTCTGGCAGAATCCCTTCTGCGCCTGCACCGTCGAATAGCTCGAATAGATGCGGGTATTATACATGTCGGACGCAGACTGACCTGCCTTGCCTTTGCCGACGGTGCGCTGGAAATAGCCGAGCAGCGCGGCCTGTGCCACATCCAGTTCCGCGTCATGATGGGCGATCATGGCGTTGTAATTGCTGGTCGACAGCAGGGTCGGCTCGAACTGGCATTGCAGCGCCGCGACATTGAGCGCGGCGCGCAGGTTCCAGGCGAGGCCCGCCTTGATTTCCGCCGGCGTGGCGCCGGGCAGGCCGAGTGCTGTCGCGGCGGCCGCATCGGTCAGCGGCGGCGCGCTCATGTCGGGCGGGGACCAGAAGAATTGGGCCGATGCCGGCTGCGCCATCATCGGCGCGATCGCCAAAGTCAGACCGGCGAGCGCGCGGCGCAACGGGAAACGCGAAATCATCTATTACTGCCTCTCTGGAAAGGCGTCGGAACCGGCGCCCTCATTCCGTCCGGCCCCTTGTACCAACCCTGAACGATCGCGCCAGCCCTACTGGTCTGACAGGACTTCCGCTTCCTGGGCCGGCGCTTTTTCCGGCGCGGGCCTGGCTGGCGCGCTGCTATTGTCCGCGCTGTTGTTGCCGGGCAGGGCGACGGCAGTGCCTTCGCTCTGTACGCCGTCAAGATCGGTCATGGCGTCGGTTGCGGTGCCGTCCACCACTTCCATATCTTTCATCTGTACCTTGTTGCCGCTCTCTTCCTTGCCGCCGCAAGCCGCCAGCGGCAGGGTCGCGGCGATCAGGGTCAGGGTAGAGAGTATATTTGCGCCAAAACGCATCCGGGTTTCCTTAAACGATGGGTGCCCGGCAATTCCCCCGCCCGGCGAAAGCGGCAAACCTAACGGCCTATGTCACATTGCTCAACCCCCGCGCCACAGCGCCTGAGGCTGGCAAGAAAGGTCGGGAAATGCGCCTTGAGCGCCGAATCCAGCGCTGGCATCGACGGATTGCCGCCGAGGGCCGCGATGCTGGTAACGGGATATTCGCTGATGCCGCATGGCACGATGCCCCCGAAATGGGACAGGTCGGGATCGACGTTGATCGAAAAGCCGTGCAGCGTGACCCAGCGTCGTACCCGGATACCCAGTGCGCCGATCTTGGCCTCGCGCCCCTGCGGATCGTCGGTCCAGATACCGATCCGACCCTCTGCCCGGCGGGCCACTATGCCCAGGTCGCCCAGCGCCGCGATCATCCAGCCTTCCAGATGATGCACGAAATTGCGGACGTCCTTACCGCGTTCGCGCAGGTCGATGTTGAGATAGCCGATCCGCTGCCCCGGTCCATGATAGGTATAGCGTCCGCCGCGTCCCGCATCATACACCGGAAAGCGCGGGTCCAGCAGTTCAGCCGGATCGGCGCTGGTTCCGGCGGTGTAGAGCGGCGGATGTTCCAGCAGCCAGACCCGCTCCTGCGCCTCGCCCTCGTAAATGGCGGCAGCGCGCGCTTCCATTTCTGCCAGAGCGCCCGGATAGTCGACCAGGCCGGGATCGACCCGCCATTCGACGGAAACTGGGAAGGCGGTGGGATCGGAAGAAACATCGGACATGGGGCGCTTCCTTGACTTGGGCGGGCCGAGCGATCAAGTCTCGCGCCGCATTTTCAGCATGAGGCAGGCACATAGATATGGCGACAATGTCGATCGGCAAGGCGTGGGAACAGGCGGTGGCCTTCGTCGCGCGCGAGGCGACCTTGCTCTTCCCCGTGGCCCTGCTGTTCGTGGCACTGCCGGGCCTCATTCTCCAGGAAATGATGCCCTCCGAATTGCAGGCCTGGTTCGCCCAGCCCAAGCCGGACACGATTCCGGCCATGCCAGCCAGTTTCGGACTGGCGATGCTGGTGACTATCCTCCTCATCTGGTTCGGCTCGCTGACTCTGTTCGCGCTGGCATTGCGTCCCGGCATCAGCGTGGGGGAGGCGCTGCGCCTCAGCTTCGCACGCCTGCCGGTGCTGATCGGCACGGCGCTGGTCGTCCTGGGTGTCGTGGCCGGTATATTCGTGGCGGCCGCACTGATCGGCGTCCTATTGTCTCTGGCGTCGAAACAACTGGCGGCCGGGATCGGCCTGTTGCTGGGTTTCGGTGCGGCAGGTCTTATCTTCTTCGCCAGTATCCGGCTCGTGCTGCTCAATCCGGTGGTGATTGACATGCGGCTTGGCGTCATGGATTCGTTGCGACAGGCCTGGGCTTTGACCCGCGGTTATTTCTGGCGCCTGTTCGGCTTCTTCATCATCGTCATGCTGCTGTCCACGATCGCCGGATCGGCGGCGCAGGCCATTATCGGTTCGCTGGGTGGGCTTGCCGGCGGGCCTGACGTCGCGCGACTGGCGGGGGGGCTCGCGGGTGCGGCGGTGTCCAGTATCGTTCAGGTCTATATGCTCGTGATGCTGGCGCGCCTCTATCGGCAGGCGCAACCGCAGGATGTCTCGGATATATTCAGCTGAGTGGCCTATCGCATGCCCAGCAACGGCACATGGGGCGCGGCCTCGCTCGGTAGCACGCCTGCCAGCCGCGGGTCGGCGAAGGTTTCGATTTCGCGCCCATAGGCGGTGAAGCCTGACCGGATGTAAAAGCCGAGCGCTGCCGGGCTGTCCAGCGTACAGGTGTGGACCCAGAAGCGCTCCACGCCCTTGCGCCAGGCGAGCGACCTGGCCTGTGCCATCAGCCAGCGGCCCAGCCCCTTGCCGTTCAGTTCCGGCACGAGTCCGAAAAAGCTCAACTCGCAATCGGGCGGCGAGCGGAAATCCAGTTCCAGCAAGCCGACTTCGGTCCCGCGCGGATCAGTGACCGCATAGACCTCCACCGCTGGATCATGAAGGATCGCCGCCAGGTCCGAATCGGCCATTACCAGCCGCGAAAACCATAGCCAGGGCGCCCCGACGCGGCGGAACAGGGTGCGATAGGCATCCAGATCCGGTCGCCTCCACGGCACCAGCCGCAGCGGTGTGGGCGGGATCGGGGCTGGCTTCGGTCGTTCCAGCATCTCCAGATGGGTGACGACCGTCGCCACCATGCCGGGTTCGACCGGAAGGAAGGGCATCAGTTCCAGCTCGCCATCGGTGGCAGGCTCATCAGGATCGCATCGATATTGCCGCCGGTCTTGAGGCCGAACAATGTGCCGCGATCATGGACCAGGTTGAATTCGGCATAGCGACCGCGCCATTCCAGCATGGTGCGATAGTCTGCTTCGTTCCACGATTCGCTCATGCGCCGTCGCACGATCGGCGGGAAGGCGTTGAGAAAAGCGTCGCCGACCGCACGGGTGAAGGCGAAATGCGCGTCGAACGCGGTATCGTCGGCGCACTCCAGATGATCGTAGAAGATGCCGCCGACACCGCGATGCACATTGCGATGCGGGATGAAGAAATATTCGTCCGCCCACGCCTTGAAGCGTGAATAGTGATTTGTGTCATGTGCGTCGCAGGCACCCTTCAGCACATCATGGAAATGCGCTGTATCTTCGTCGCGCGGCAGGGGCGGGTTGAGATCCGCGCCGCCACCGAACCAGCTTTTGGTCGTCATCAGATAGCGGGTGTTCATATGCACGGCCGGAACATGCGGATTGGCCATATGCGCGACCAGGCTGATGCCGGTGGCGAAGAAGGCGGGATTGTCGGCCGCGCCATGGATGGTCTGGGCAAAGCCGGGGGCAAATTCGCCACCGACGGTCGACACATTGACGCCGACCTTCTCGAAGACCTTGCCCTTCATAACACCGCGCACGCCCCCCCCGCCTTCACCGGGCGCCTGCCCTTCGGCTTCGCGATCCCATGCGGTGAAATCGAAACGCGCATCGCTGCCCGCTTCCCGCTCGATCGCCTCGAACTCGGCGCAGATCCGGTCCCGTAGCGATTCGAACCATGCGCGCGCCGCCTGCTGTCGGGCGTCCAGCGCGAAGGGGACGGCGGGAATCGGATTGCTGACGGTCATTCGGGAAACTTTCCGGTCTGGCGAAGGGCTTCGGCGACAGCGATGCCGGTGGAAACGGCGATGTTCAAGGATCGAAAACCCGGCGCCATCGGGATGCGAATGCGGATGTCCGCCAGATCGCGCACGTCGATCGGTACGCCGGCGCTTTCCGATCCCATCAGCAGCACGTCGTCGGGCTGGAACTGCACTTCCGGCAATTTCTGCGAGGCGTGGGCGCTCATCAGCAGCAGGCGGCGGCCCTGCGCCCGCCGCTCCGCATCGAAAGCGGCAAAATTGGCGTGTCGGGTGACGTCCGCGGATTCCCCATAATCCATCGCCGCGCGTTTCAGGCGGGCGTCGGAAAAGGCGAATCCGGTGGGCATGATGATGTCGACCGGCACCTGAAAGCAGGCGGCCAGGCGCAATATGGCGCCGACATTGCCGGCAATCTCCGGTTGATAAAGGGCGATACGCATAGGTTGCGCCATAGTCGATCAAGAGCATTTGCAATAGGCTAGGTGATATTGCGACTGGCAAAGCGGGCGCAGTGCGGTTATCACGCCCCTCGAACCACGCCGGGGGGAGGCGGGTCGACCCTTGGTCGAGTGCCCAAAACCCTTGATAATCAGCGCCGGCAACGGCATTCCGGTGTGACAGGGAAGTCTTGCAAGGGTAGAGGTGCATGGCGAGCGTTGAACAGATAGACGGTACGGGTCCATCCGGCGAAGATGGCGTACGCCGCCGGGATTTTATCAACATCGCCGCAGTGAGCTTCGCCGGGGTCGGCGCGGTCGCTGTGGTCCTCCCACTCGTCGACCAGATGAATCCCAGCGCCGACGTGCTGGCGCTGGCATCGGCTGAGGTCGATCTTTCGGCAATCCAGCCCGGTCAGGCGATCAAGACCACGTTCCGCAGTCAGCCGCTGTTCGTGCGCCAACTGACGCCGAAGGAAATTGCCGAAGCCGACAAGGTCGATCCTTCCACGCTGCGCGACCCGCAGACGCTGGAAGAGCGCACCGTTGACGGCAAGAAGCAGTGGCTGGTGACCATGGGCGTGTGCACCCATCTGGGCTGCGTGCCGCTGGGCGCGGGCGAAGGCGAGAATCGCGGCGAATTCGGCGGTTATTTCTGCCCTTGCCACGGATCGTCCTATGACACTGCCGCCCGCATCCGTAAGGGGCCTGCCCCCAAAAATCTGGAAGTGCCGAAGTACAGCTTCACTTCCGACACCGCCATTCTCGTGGGTTGAGGGGGACCGACATGAGCTTTCCTTGGGCTGAGCAATATACCCCCAAGCATCCCGTGATGCAGTGGGTCGATGAGAAGCTGCCTTTGCCGCGCCTCGTCTACAACGCCGTCGGTGCTGGCTATCCGGTTCCGCGCAACCTCAATTATTTTTGGAACTTCGGTGTTCTCGCTGGCCTTGCGCTGGTTATCCAGATCGTTACCGGCGTCATCATGGCGATGCATTATGGCGCCAATGATCTGGTCGCCTTCGGCACCGTCGAACAGACGATGCGCGACGTGAATGCGGGCTGGCTGATGCGCTATGCCCACGCCAACGGCGCCAGCTTCTTCTTCATCGTGGTCTATCTCCACATCTTCCGCGGCCTCTATTTCGGCTCCTACAAGGCGCCCCGTGAAATGGTGTGGCTGCTCGGCCTCGTCATCTTCCTGCTGATGATGGCGACCGCTTTCATGGGCTATGTGCTTCCCTGGGGCCAGATGAGCTACTGGGGCGCGAAGGTCATTACCGGCCTGTTCGGCGCGATCCCGGTCGTGGGCGAGCCGATCCAGACCTGGCTGCTGGGCGGCTTCGCGCCCGGCAACGCCTCGCTGAACCGCTTCTTCTCGCTCCACTTCCTGCTGCCCTTCGTGATTGCGGGCGTCATCATCCTGCACATCTGGGCGCTGCATATTCCGGGTTCCTCGAACCCGACCGGCGTGGAAGTGAAGGGGCCGCAGGACACCGTGCCCTTCCATCCCTATTACACCGCCAAGGACGGCTTCGGCGCGGGCATCTTCCTGATCGCCTTCTCGATCCTGCTGTTCTTCGCGCCCAATTTCCTGGGGCACCCGGATAACTATATCGAGGCGAACCCGCTTTCGACTCCCGCGCACATCGTGCCGGAATGGTATTTCTGGCCCTTCTACGCGATCCTGCGCGCCTTCACGGTGGACTTCTTCTTCGTCCCCGCGAAGCTGCTGGGCGTGCTGGCGATGTTCGCGTCGATCCTGCTGCTCTTCTTCCTTCCCTGGCTGGACACGTCGCCGGTGCGATCGGGCAAGTATCGGCCGACCTTCAACAAGTTTTTCTGGATCCTCGTCATCGACGTATTGATCCTGGGCTGGTTGGGCGGCGCGCCGGCGGAAGAACCCTATGTCATGATGAGCCAGGTCGCGGCGGCCTATTATTTCGCCCATTTCCTGATTATTCTTCCGCTGATATCGCGCTTTGAAAAGCCGCTGCCGCTGCCCGGCTCGATCACCGAGGCGGTGCTGGCGAAATATGGCAAGACCGACGGCGAAACCGTCGCGGTCCCGGCCGAATAAGGGGTAGATAAGACCATGGTTCGCATTGGCGCATTCCTCGTCGGCCTCTTCTTTGCAGGCTGGCTGTTCATTTCCTTCCTGATCGGTGCGGTGGCATATGTCTCCGAACCGCCCGTACCTACGGTGGAACATGAGTTCCATGAGCCGGTAAAGCATGTCTCCTTCTCGTTCGACGGCCCCTTCGGCAAATATGACAAGCAGCAGCTCCAGCGCGGCTTCCAGGTGTTCAAGGAAGTCTGCTCCGCCTGTCACAGCCTGAAGTTCGTTGCCTTCCGCGATCTCGAGGCGCTCGGCTAT
Source organism: Sphingobium sp. Leaf26 (assembly GCF_001421665.1). GTDB lineage: Bacteria > Pseudomonadota > Alphaproteobacteria > Sphingomonadales > Sphingomonadaceae > Sphingobium. The sequence continues at coordinate 6,100 of NZ_LMKV01000029.1, read as the reverse complement.
AACGAGGCCGAAGTGAAGGCGATCGCCAAGCAGTGGGCGATCAAGACCCCATCGGTCGACCCCGCCACCGGCGAGGCGTCGACCCGTGACCCGGTCCCGGCCGATCACTTCCCCAAGCCCTTCGCGAACAATGTCGCGGCGGCGGCGGCGAACAACAATGCGATCCCGCCGGATCTGTCGCTGATGACCAAGGCTCGCCACCACGGCAGCGCCTATGTCTATTCGCTGCTGACGGGCTTCCAGGAACAACCGGCAGAACTGCTCAAGCATTTCCCGGATGCCAAGACGCCGGAGGGGCTGCACTACAACCCCTATTTCCCCAACCTCAACCTCGCCATGGCGCCCCCGCTGTCGGCCGAAGGTCAGGTGACCTATGGCGACGGCACCAAGGCGACCGTGGACCAGATGGCGCAGGACGTGTCGGCATTCCTGACCTGGACCGCCGAACCGAAGCTTGAGAATCGCCGCAGCGCGGGCCTGGCGACGATCATCTTCCTGCTGATCGCCACGGGCCTGGCCTATATGTCCTACCAGAATATCTGGGCGGACAAGAAGAAGGCGGCCGTCTGAAATCTGACGATCTGAGACAAAATGCCATATTTCATAGAGAATGGGCGCGGTTCCTTGAGGGAGCCGCGCCCATTCTCTATGGAGGCGGCATGAGCATCGACAGCCTGACGGCCCTGATCCGCACTATTCCCGACTTTCCAAAGCCGGGCATCATGTTCCGAGACGTGACGACATTGCTGGCCGATGGTCCCGGTTTTGCCGAACTGGTAGACCGGCTGGTCAACGTCGCGCGCCCGCTGGATGCCGACCTGATCGTCGGGATCGAGGCGCGCGGCTTCATCCTCGGCGCGGCGCTCGCCCATGCGCTGGGCAAGGGCTTCGTGCCGGTGCGCAAAAAGGGCAAGCTGCCGGGCAAGGTCGTGGGGATCGACTATGTGCTGGAATATGGCACGGACCGGCTGGAACTGCATGAAGGGCAGGTGCCCCAGGGCGCGCGCGTCATCCTGGTCGACGATCTGATCGCCACCGGGGGCACCGCTTTGGCGGCTGCGCAACTGTTGCGTGAACAGGGCGCGAGTGTCCTCATGGCGCTGTTCGCGGTCGATCTGCCCGATCTGGGCGGCAAGGCGGCACTGGAGGCCGACGGCGTCGCATCGCAGGCGCTGATCGTCTTCGAGGGCGAATAGGCCGGGCAGACCCATGGCGGCGCTACAGCGATGGATCAGGGGTATGCGGGGCACGGCGCTGGCATTTGCCCTGTTGACGACCGGTTGTGCCACGCCACTTCCCCGCCGTGCCCTAAGTTGCGCGGAGGCAACTCCGCCCATCTTCGCCGCACCGGATCGGGAGCGCGTGACCACGACCCTGTCGGTTCTAACCTATAATATCGAGGGTCTGGGCTGGCCCGCCCGATCGGGCCGGGCCCCCTCGCTGCGGGCCATCGGCGAACGACTGGCCGGCTTGCGCGCAGAGGGACGGGCGCCCGATGTCGTTCTTTTCCAGGAAATGTTCAGCGGCGCAGCCAAGCAGGCGATCGCCGCCACCGGCTATCCCGCCATCGTTACCGGCCCGCGCCGCACGACCCGCGCGCAGGGCGTAACGAAGGAGACGCTGCCCGGACGATCGCACATCAAGCGCGGTGAAGTCGGCCTGCACCTGACCGGCAGCGGCCTTGCCATCGCCTCGCGCTACCCGATCGTCCATGTCGATATGCACGCCTACGGCCGGCGCTCCTGCGCCGGGATCGACTGCCTTGCCAACAAGGGGATCATGTTGGCGCGCATCGCTATCCCCGGCGCGCCGACGCCGATCGACATATACGACACCCATATGAACAGCCGTGGCGCTTCCCGCGCGCCGGCTCACCGCAATCTCGCCGCCCATGATCGGCAATCGCTCGAAGCCTCCGTCTTCATCGACCGCAGCCATGATGACGCCTATCCGCTGATCTTCGGCGGCGATTTCAACATGCGTCATTCCGAAGATCGTTGGGAGAGTTTCTCTCGCTACCAGTCGCTCGACTTGGTCCATCGCGTCTGCGCCGATCCCGCATCGGGTTGCGATGTGCAGATGTCATGGGATGGCGACGAACCCTGGATGGACACGCAGGATCTGCATTTTTTTTGGCCTGGCGATACGGTTTCGGTTCACCCAATCCGCGTCGAGGCGATGTTCGACGGTGGCCCCAGCGGTCCCGAACTGTCAGACCATGACGGCTTTCTGGTGACCTATCAGTTGTCCTGGCCGCGCAGCGCCGTCATGAAAGGCGGCTGCTGACGGTTTAGCGCTTCAGGCAACAGGTCCACGACCTGCGCCAACCGCTCGTCAATCAGGCCGAGCAATTCCATCCAGCCATGGATATGGTCCAGTTCGCCAGGACCATCGGACACGCCGCGCAGCCCCATCAATGGCACACCGAACCGCTCACAGGCGCGCGCCACCGCAAATGTCTCCATATCGACCATGTCCGCGTCGATCGCGGCATAGTCATCGCCGCCCACCACATTGGCGCCGGTCGATAATCGGACCGAGGGGAGGGTGAGCGGCGTCACCAGCGGTACGTCGATCGGATGATCGGTGAGCGGCGTTACGCCCTTGGTAAAACCCAGGCGGGAGGCATCCATGTCGCGCCACGACACGCTGGCGATCTGGAAAATCTCGCCCAGCGGGCAGATGCGCGATCCGGCTGATCCCAGGGAGACGGCAAGATCGGGTCGAACCTGTTGCCGCTCCAACTCCTGTAATGCCATGCCGGTGGCGAGCGCCGCCTCTATCGGCCCGACGCCGGTCAGCAGTGGCGTGAAGCGCGCCCGCAGGTGCGGGCCATATTCGGCGTCCACCGCCATGACGAACAGCACCCGCTGCCCGCCGATCGTCTCGCATGCTGTCGCCATTCTCGCTCCGATCCGGCGCATTGCCAGTCTGTAATGTTCAGGACACCCCCGTGACATTGGCACAGGCTATAGTCGAGCCTGTGTTCGTCCCCTGAGTTGATCTTGCCCATGTCCGTTCTGATTTCGCTCCCCGCCCGCTCTTTCGATGAAGAGACGATTACCGCTGCCGACATAGTCGTCTGGGCAAAGGTCGAGCGTGCCCTGTCGGCGAAGCGCGAAGCCTGCCGCAAGCTGGGTGACGCCAAGGTCGCCTTGCGCTGATCTGCGGTTGGTCAGAAGCTGGAAAAGAGAAAGCCCGCCGCTTCATCGGAAGCGACGGGCTTTGTCATGGTGGGCGTGGCAAGGATTGAACTTGCGACCCCTGCGATGTCAACACAGTGCTCTACCACTGAGCTACACGCCCGCCGTGGAGGGGGCCAATAACGAGGGTCGGTGGCTCGCGCAAGCAGGAAATTGAAACGGGTCGATATTCTTCTGGACAGGGCAGGGGCCGCCCATATGCTGCGGCGCAAACAGGGGGACGCCAACCATCATGCTGCCATCGCCAAACTCGCCGGTTCAGGCGACGCCCCGGCTGCCTTTCTATCGTCAACTCTATGTTCAGGTGCTGGCTGCGATCGCGCTGGGCGTACTGATCGGCCATGTCTGGCCCGATGTTGGCAAGCAGTTGAAACCGCTGGGCGAAGCCTTCATCAAGCTGGTGAAGATGATCATCGCCCCGGTGATCTTCCTGACGATCGTTACCGGTATTGCCGGCATGAAGGAATTGGGGGCGATCGGCCGGGTCGCCGCCAAGGCATTCGGCTATTTCCTGACATTCTCAACTCTGGCGCTAGTGGTCGGCCTGATCGTCGCCAATTTCGTCCAGCCGGGCGCTGGCCTTAATATTGATCCCGCCACGCTCGATGCCGGCAAGGTCGCCGATTATGCGCATCAGGCGCATGAGCGCACCCTGACCGGCTTCCTGATGAGCATCATCCCGTCGACGATGGTGTCGGCGGTGGCGGACGGCAACATATTGCAGGTGCTGTTCGTGGCGATCCTGTTCGGCATCGCGTTGACCCTGATCGGGGACAAGGCGCAACCACTGATGACGGTGCTGGAATCGGCCAGTCACGCCGTGTTCAAGCTGGTGTCGATCCTGATGAAGGCGGCGCCGATCGGGGCCTTTGGCGCCATGGCCTTCACCATTGCCGAATATGGCGTTGGCACGCTTGCCAATCTGGCCGGGCTGGTTGCGACCTTCTACCTGACGTCGCTTTTGTTCGTGCTGGTCGTGTTGGGTGCAGTCGCCTGGGCGGTGGGCTTCAACATCCTGCACCTGATCCGTTATCTGAAGGCGGAACTATTGCTTGTGCTGGGCACATCTTCTTCGGAAGCGGCATTGCCCAGCCTGATCGAGAAGATGGAGCGGGCAGGGTGTCGCAAGTCGGTGGTCGGGCTGGTCGTGCCGACCGGATACAGTTTCAACCTCGACGGCACCAATATCTACATGACGCTGGCGGCGTTGTTCATCGCCCAGGCGTGCAATGTCGATCTCAGCCTGGAGCAGCAGATATTGCTGCTGTTGGTGGCGATGATCTCGTCCAAGGGTGCCGCGGGCGTTACCGGCGCGGGGTTCATCACGCTGGCGGCGACGCTGTCGATCGTGCCGTCGGTGCCGGTGGCGGGTATGACGCTGATCCTGGGTGTCGATCGTTTCATGAGTGAATGCCGGAGTCTGACCAACTTCGTCGGCAATGCCGTGGCGACGGTAGTGGTGTCGGCATGGGAAAAGGGGCTGGATCGCGAGCGCTTCAACGCTGCGATGGCGGGTCTTCCGCTTGACCCCACGCCTGATATGCAGGAGGTCGTGCCCGACTAATACCAATCTGCATTGATCACGACCCACGCGCCCATTTGCGGCGTCCGATGGTCATGATGCGCCATGGCTGATCGACCAGCCTGTTCCAGGCTTCGCAGCAAAGGTCGATGATATTGTCGTGGAATGTGAAAACGCGGTTGGATAGGCGCCGCTGCTGGCCATGNATACCAATCTGCATTGATCACGACCCACGCGCCCATTTGCGGCGTCCGATGGTCATGATGCGCCATGGCTGATCGACCAGCCTGTTCCAGGCTTCGCAGCAAAGGTCGATGATATTGTCGTGGAATGTGAAAACGCGGTTGGATAGCCAGTTATCGCGCATAAACTGCCAGATATTTTCTACCGGGTTGAGTTCGGGGCATTTGGGCGGCAGCGGAACGATGCTGATATTATCGGGTACTTCGAGCTTTCCGGTCATGTGCCATCCGGCTTGATCCATCAGCAACACGCCGTGGGCACCTGGTTCGATAGCGAGCGATATCTCCGCCAAGTGCAGCGACATGGTCTGGGTGTTGCAGAACGGGAGGACCAAGCCTGCCCCCTTGCCAAGCTCTGGGCAGATGGCGCCGAAGATGTAGGCCGATTTCGTTCTTTGGTCCTTGGGTGCCGACGGCCGCGTGCCGCGCCTGGCCCAGCGGCGGGTGATCTTGTTTTTCTGGCCGACCCGGGCCTCATCCTGGAACCAGACCTCTATCGGCGTGCCGCGCGGGAGGGCGACTTTGATCTTTGCCAGCTCGGCTGCAAAGCCCCCTTTTTGAAGTCCTCCATCGCATATTCATTCTGCGCATGGTGACGCGGGCGCGCCGTCAGTTTGACATAGCCCAGCTTCTTCAACGCCCGCCCCACGGTCGTTTCCGTCAGGGACACCCCGAACTCATCATGGAGCCACCGCGCCAGATCGATCAGTCGCCAGCGGACAACGCCATGGATCGCCGGTATCGGGCCGCTTTCAACGATCTCCGCAAGAGCCTGGCGCTGGGCATCATTCAACAAGGGGGGCTTGCCCGGCGCCTTGCCATCAAGGAGCCCATCAGGACCTCGATCATTGAATCGTACGACCCAGTCGCGCACGATCTGCAATGTTACCCCGCCGATCCGCGCCGCATCGCTGCGGCTCCCGCCATCATAAATTTCCGCTAACACCAGCAGCCTACGACCCTGGTTCGCGCTTCTGGTCGCGCGCGCCAGTCGTCTCAAGCCGGCCGCATCAAAGTCGTCCCGCATTCCGATCGCTGCACCCATGGCCATGCCCTCCAATCGGCACCCATAGAGTCAGAAATTTGCCGCTTTGGGAATCCCCACGTGAGTCAGTATCATGGGAGGTTGGTAT
>NZ_LMKV01000028.1 GCF_001421665.1 Sphingobium sp. Leaf26 | reverse complement strand
ATTCACCGTAYCCAGATCATGGCGCACGCGAGATGGACGAAGCCCATGAAGGCAGAGATGGTTTTCTCGCAGCGCAGGGCGATCCTTCGAAAGCGCTTGAGTTTGTTGAAGAAGCATTCGACCTGATGGCGCTCCTTGTAGAGCCTCCAGTCGATGGTAGGGGCGATGGCGCGGCTGGGATTGGCCTTGATCTGCGCGGTCGCGCCAAGGTCATCGACAATGAAGGCGCGTAGCGGATCGGCATCGTAGGCAGCATCGGCGATGACGTGGCCGACGCCTTCCAGCCCGGACAGAAGCGTCTGGGCCTGCGGGCAATCGCCATATTGCCCTGGTGTCGGACATATCCGAAGCGGCAGACCGATCGCATCGACGGCGGCGTGCAACTTGGTCGTCAGGCCGCCGCGCGAACGACCGATGGCGGCACTTTCAGCCCCCCTTTTGCGCCGCTCGCATCGGCGTGGACCTTCGAGATCGTGCTGTCGATCATCACATATTCGAAGTCCGGCGTGTCGGCCATGGCATGGAAAAGTCCCTCCCATACCCCGTTGCGTGACCATCGGCGGAAGCGCGCATGAACTGCCGTCCACTTACCGAATATATCCGGTAGATCGCGCCAATGCGNGGAAAAGTCCCTCCCATACCCCGTTGCGTGACCATCGGCGGAAGCGCGCATGAACTGCCGTCCACTTACCGAATATATCCGGTAGATCGCGCCAATGCGTCGCGTTGCCCGCCATCCACAGGATCGCATCGACAAACAGCCGATTATCAACGCCGCTGCGTCCAGGCGTCCCGGCACGACCCGGAAGATACCCCTTGATCCGGCTCCATTGCTCGTCCGTCAGCACCCGTCTGCTCAAAGATCGTCTCCTTCAACGACCTTGAATCAGATCTCATGCAAAATGGAAATCCTATGAATGCAGACAGCGCCTAGNGTCCGTCAGCACCCGTCTGCTCAAAGATCGTCTCCTTCAACGACCTTGAATCAGATCTCATGCAAAATGGAAATCCTATGAATGCAGACAGCGCCTAGCGCGCCCATCTCCAGCTTGGCGGTGCGGCGTGTCCCTTGGATAGGTTTTGCCCCCGAAGCGATGACGCCTCGCGCCGGTGAAGCGGCGCGACCGCGCTCTACGGCGCGAAGCGAGGCTTATCGCCGCCAAGCCCCGGTGCCGGGTCTCGGCCTGGCGGTGACGATCGGCTGGCGCGGGTCAGCGCTGCTGACCCTTGCGGTCGCCGCTTGCGCGGCGGCGCTGTTGGTGGCCTCTCCCGGTGGCGCGGGAGTGGTATGGTCAAGGCCCAAATGGCTACCTTTGACCATTGCGGGTTCTGATTGGCTTGTGGGACATACCTGCCGTCCACGAGCAAAAGGAGCGACGGCGGGTATCGGCTAAATCGGTCATTCACAGTATCGCGGCGAGTGATGGCGCATGACCGCGCCTGACTGACTCTTGCAGAAGGCGAACCGATCTAGTTCCGTGGAAATATTGGCCGTTGAGCGGCGGGCAGGGATCGACGTCGTGAGGCAGTCTTTGGGAAAATGGCGACGTTGGCTCTTTCGAAACGGTCAGGAAAAGCCGCCATTCCGGGCTTTTTGGTGGACCGGCAAGGCGTAGCTGCCAGCAGTTCTGCCACCAAATACAATTAAAAGCGTGCGCTGATGCCCAATTTGATGGTTCTGGGACGCAGCGGCGTCATCTGTTTGCGTTGTGCCAGACTGTAAGGATTGCCGTAGGCGAATGTATCGGCACGGACATCAGCCGCATTGCCGATGCTGATCGAGACGGAGACTGAGTTGAAGTCGATGGAGGTCGTCGCGTCGGTCACGAGATAGCCGCCCTGATACACATCGAGCAGAGGGCCGAACCCCAGATGCGAACGGCCCACATATCGCAGCGACGCATCAGCGTTGAAACGTGTGCCGTCCGACACCTTGCGGCTCCATGCAGCGCCTAGCCGCGCGCCGTTGCGCGGGACATTCGGCAAGGCGCGCGTAAGGCGGCCATCATCCTCTCCATCGGACACGATATAACCGGCGGCAGGATGCGAAAGTTCGCTGTCGTTGAGGAAGGCCGAAACAGTGAGCGTCAGCGCCGCCTCCGGTTGCCATGTCAGATCCACATCGAGACCCCGGATGATGCCGCGTCCGATATTGGCGGTATAGGGCAAGCCGGGATCGCGGATCAGGTCCGCCTGAATGTCGCGCCAATCGGCGATGAAGATGGCGGCCCGTGCCGAGAAAGGGGCGTGCTCGCTACTTCCCAACCTCATGCCCAGCTCATACAAATGAAGGTCGTCGGCCGAGAACTCGCGGCTTTCCAGGCGGGTTTCCGCCAAGGTGATCCCAAGTCCGCCTGGCCTGTACCCTTGCTGATACTGGAAGAAGAAGGATGATTGTCCGGTTGGTCTCCAGTCGAGCGCAAGAGTCCCGGACCAGCGCATTTCGGTGCTTGACTGGTGGTCTATCACATCGGCGCGATCGACGCTGAGCGCCTGGCGATTGCGGGCGAAGGTCAGCCGTCCACCGATCGTCCCTGTCAGGCTGGAGGTCAATCGATGCGCATATTTTCCGAAAAGCGCGGCTTCCGCCTGTCGATTTGCGACTTCTCCAAGAAGGGAGGAACCGTCGCGAGGGGCAATGGACAGCGCAACCCTGCTGCTGTTGACGAGGAGCGCGAAACCGCCGACCCAGGGCGTTTCGGCATCGCCCCCGGACATCCGGCTTTCATGGGAGAAGAGGGTGATATGATTGCTTTCGCCCGCCACGATGGGCGCGGTCGTGCCGTCGAGGCCGGTGGCGTCGAAAACCGCATCGAGGCGATGGCGCGCGACAGAAGTGGCGGTAAAGAGATCAGCCATTCCCAGACGGCGCTGGGCAGTCACATAACCAAGCCGGTAATCATTGGCGAACGGTTGGGCGATGGGGGCGTCGCGCGTCAGCGGTGGATCGCCGCGAAACGTATATTGCCCGTCCTCGCTCCTCATTTTTTGCCGGACGATGCCAAGCGAGATATCCCATCCACCGGCGTCCCTGGCGCGCAGGGTGAAGCGCTGCCCGCTGCGCGTCGTGCCGTTGATGTCGCGCCGATCCTGCGCCGGGGCGTCGATATAGCCGGCTGCGCGGCCGCCATAGACGATGAGACGCGCGGCGATCCTGTCGTGCGAAAGGGGGAGGTTGAGCATGGCGGCGGCATCATGGCTGATGCCACCTTTGTGGGTTGTGCCGATGCTGGCTGATGCCGATCCCGCCGACGCGGCCAGATCGGGTGCGGTCGGAACGAGGCGGATGATGCCGCCGAGCGACCCGGCCCCATATAGTGCGCCTTGCGGGCCGACCAATATTTCGGCTCGCTGCATATCGTAGAGGCTGAGATCCGGGTCGGGCGCGCTGTAATTCAGCCGGATGTCGCCCAGATACTGGCCCGTCGTGGCCTGTGTGGGTCCGGTAAAGCTGCTGTCGGCGATACCGCGAATGAAGAATTTGTTACGGCCCGGTCCTAAATTGGTCGATCCCAGCGCGGGAAGGCGCTGTGAGAGCGACGCCATGTCGCTGCCCGCTGCTCGCATGTCCTCGGTGAGATCGACCAGTTTTACCGATCCGGGATAGCGGTCGAACGCAATATTCTGCTTGCTGGCCGTTACGATGATCGGCGTCGCATCGTCGATATATGAAGGCGTCGAGGGTTTAGGCGCGGGCTGGGCCGCGGTCGTGCGTGCGGGCCGCCGCCTGATGATCCGAATGATGCCAGGGCCATAGGTCCGTGCAACGCCATTCGTACCCCGCAACGCCTGTGCGAGTGCTGCCTGTAGCGACAGACGCCCTCGTGCCCCCGGCGAATTTTGGGCGGCCAGTCCCGGCTCGGCCAGGATGATCGTAACCCGTGCGCGCAGGCCTATGGAGATCAGCACATCTTCCAGACGGCCGGGCGGGATATCGTAGGTCTCCGCATGCGCGCCGGTCGTGCTGGCCAGACCCGCGATCAGCGCTGTCGCTGCAACTATCCCTTTATTGATCACCACTATCGACGGGTTTCATATTCCAGTTGCCGGATACCGCTTCCAGTTCCACGCCCAGCGCGCGCTTCAGACGGTCCAGTTGCCCGGCTCCCGAACCATCGATGGCGATCGTACCGTGGAACGGTCGCGCGGCAATCACAGGAGACACGGTAATGCGCACGTCAAGCGCGCGGGACAGATCCTGCGCCACCTGCGAAAGTGCCTCTCCCCTATAGATGAGTTGCCTGTTTTGCCAAGAGCCTACGGCCTCGACGGGTGTGGGCGCGACGCGCACCGGCTCGCCATCGCCCGCATCCTCCAGCCCTTGCCCTGCATCGAGGGGAATGCCGTCCTTGCCGGGATTGTAGACGACCTTCCCCTCCGCGACGGCCACGCGCACCTTGCCGGCATCGCGCACGACGTTGAAGATCGTGCCCGCATCCTCGATGCTGGTGTCCCCGACATCCAATCGGAAGGGATTGGCGGCGTCATGGCGGACGTGGAACAGGGCCTCTCCACCCGCGAGCGCCGCAAAACGCGCATCCTTGCGGTCGAACGTCATGCGTGTCGCGCCGTTCAGGATAATCCGCGTGCCGGCATCCAGCGTCACGATCCTGGTCTCTCCGGCTCGGGTGGCAATCTCGTAACGGTCCGGCGCGAAGCGAGGGATCAGCAGTAGTGCCAGGGCCGCCGATGCTGCGAGGGCACCACCCGCCAGAACCCAGCGTCGCTTGGAGCCACGGATCGACGGTTCCTGCTCGCCGCTGTCATTGGCCGCTTCGCGAAACACGACGTCGGGCAACAGCGGATCAATCTCATGATCCGCATTCTCGACGGCCTCATAGGCCGCCACATGGCGATCATCCTCGGCCAACCAAACGGTGAACGCCTCCCACAGGGCGTCGTCGCCATGGTAAAGCCGGATATGCCAGTCGATGGCCTGCGACGTTATACTCTCCATCTCAGTCGTCATGATGCCCCCCAAGACCTCTGAGACTCCGCAGACTGCCAGCATCCTCATCAATCCGTCGTTTCACGTCGGCAACGGCTTCATAGGCGCGGGCCAGATGTTTTTCGACAGCACTGACGCTGATGTCGATGTCGGCGGCAATCGCGCGCTGCGGTTCACCATCAATGCGAAAGCGGCGGAAGATCTGGCGGGTGCGCTCCGGCAGGGCGTCGAGCGCGCGTTGCAGCAGCGCGAGTCTCTGGCGATGCATGATCCGCGCCTCCGCCGATGGGGTCTGGTCCGTCGCCCGGCTGGCGCCGCTATGGGCGTCGACCCATGCTTCCTCGCGCCGCGCGCGCCGCCCGGCCGTGCGCCGGTGCAGCAGGAAATGATTGGTGGCCATCCGGTAAAGATAGGCGCGCGGCTGATCGACCAAGCCGACCTGATCGGTCGATAGCTTGAGTCCTATGTCCTGAAGAATATCCTCCGCCTCCTCCGCCGTCGCGCCCCTGACCGTCAGGTAACGGAGAAGGGCGGGCCGCGTTTGCATGAAGGCTTCGAGCAGCCCGCTGTTCGACATGATCTTGGTGGCGTCCTTTGCCGGGCAACGGAGCGTCCGTCCTAGCCACGGCGGCAGCGCCTAACAATCGGCTTCTGCGCGAGGCTCAAGCGGCCTTCGCCGAAATATCGATTTTTTTGATGAGGAGGCGGCGGGAGGCCGGTGTCTCAAGGAGCGTGTATGCAAACGCGCGGGCCGAAAGGCCTAGCGCCAACGGTTGAGTATATGATGGTTTCTGCTTTTCGGGTCGGCAGTTTCATGCTGGCCGCCCACATGATGATCCTGCCAGCTATCGGTCGCGCCCAGACCCCCGATCATGTCGTGATCGGTGTCGGGGCGGTCCATGCACCGGCCTATCAGGGCGCTGATGATTATCGCACTCTGCCCATCCCGGTCGTCGATATTGTGCGAGGTCCATTTTTCGCCAATTTGCGCAACGGCGTCGGCATCCATGTCGTCGATACGCCGACCGTGACTCTGGGCGGCAGCATCGCCTTCCTGCCGGGCTATCGGCGGCGCGATGCGCCCGATGGGATCGGCAGGCTTTCGGCCGGCGCCGGTGGGCGGCTGTTCGCCACGGTCCGCGCCGGCGGTCTGGTGGCCACGCTGGGCGGGACGCAAGGCTTTGCCGGTGGCACCCAGGGCTTCGTCGCCGACGCCAGCCTTGCCTATCCGATCGTCGCTGGCGCGCGCCTGATGCTGATCCCGGCGGTCGCGACGTCCTGGGCGGACGCCAAGCATAACGACCGTTATTTCGGCGTCAGCGCAAGGCAGGCGCGCGCGTCCGGCCTTCCTGAGTTTCAGGTGGGCCAAGGCTTCAAGGATGTCACGGCTTCGCTGACAGCCAGCTATCGCCTGACCGATCGGATCAGCCTCAGCGCCTCGGCAGGCGCTACCGCCCTGCTCGGCGACGCTGCCGACAGCCCCCTCGTTTTTCACAAGGTCCAGCCTCGGGGCTTGCTCTCCTTGTCCTACCGCTTCGGCTCATGAAGCCGACGGGTCGCATGCCGGCCGGGAGCGAAAGCTCCTGGTCGGCAACAGCGAGAGCGGTCAACGGCGATGCGCCGACCGACAATATTAAAGGAAATGACGTGACCAAGAACATCCTCATGCTCGCCACCCTGATGTCCGCGTTGCTGATTGCGGGCTGCGCCACCGATCGTGGTGAGCGGCGCGCGGCAGTACGTGGCGCGCTCATCGGTGCGGCCGGTGGCGCCGCCGTCGCAGCAGTCACGGGCGGAGATGCGCTGGACGGGGCAGCGATCGGCGCAGCTGGCGGCGCGGCGATCGGCGCGATCACCCATGACGGCAAGCGCCGCGACGTTTATCGCGACGGTCGCGGGCGCAAATATTGGACTGACGATAATGGTCGTCGCCATCGCGTTCGATAATGTCTTTACCGGGCGACTGCGGCACCCCTCTCCCGCCGCAGGGTCATTTGCCCCCTGATGACAGCCCGGTGCCTTCCGGCGATCTTTCCATGATCTCCGGAAGGCCTTTGTGCCTGTATTCGTACTACTCACCCGTCCAGGAGATCACCGTGTTCCACCGCCCGCGTACCGCGCAAGTTTCGCTGCTTATTCTAGGCCTGATGCTGGGTGCTTGCAGCGGCCAGGCGGACCAGCAAAAGGCGGCTCCCCCACCCCCACTGGTGGAAAGCATCACGATTGGGACGGAAGCGCTGCCTAACATCATCGAGTTGCCGGGACGGATTCAGGCGGTGCGTTCGGCGGAGGTGCGCGCGCGGGTCAACGGCATCGTCCAGCGACGCCTGTACCAGGAGGGAACCGATGTCGCCGAAGGCGCGCCGCTGTTCCAGATCGATCCCAGCCAGTATCGCGCGCAGGTGCAGCAGGGCCAGGCTGCGCTGCAACGGGCGTTGGCTGCGCGGGCCAATGCCGCGTCCGTCGTTGCGCGCTATCGACCGCTCGTCGCTGATCGCTCTGTGAGCGGCCAGGAAAATGACTCGGCCGTATCCGACTTGCGACAGGCCGAGGCGCAGGTAGCCGAAGCGCGCGCCGCTCTCGCGCAGAACCAGCTGGAACTGGGCTATGCCACGATACGCGCGCCCATCGCGGGCCGGGTGGGGCGTGCGGAAGTGACCGAAGGCGCGTTGGTCAGCGGCGGCGAGGCGACACTGATGACGCGGGTCAACCAGATGACCCCGGTCTATGCCGTCTTTACCCAGTCCAATTCCGCCATCCTCGACATGATCGCACAGGTCCGTTCCGGCGCGGTGCAGTTGTCGAGCCTGAGCAATATCGAGGTGCGGCTGGTGCTGGAAAATGGTGCCGACTACGGCATTGTGGGCCGGCTCGACTTTACCGACCAGTCGGTGGACCCGGAAACGGGCACCCAGACTGCGCGTGCGATTTTCGCCAACCCGCAACGGCTGTTGTCGCCCGGCCAGTTCGTGCGCGGTCGGCTGGAAATCGGCACGGTACGCGGCAGCGTCGCGGTGCCGGAACGGGCGATCCAGTTCCAGGGCGAGCAAGCCAGTGTCACCGTCATCGGCGCGGGCGATGTCGCCGCCAGCCGGCCGGTCCAGCTGGGCGCACAGATTGGTGGCCGCTGGATTGTCCATTCGGGCCTGAAGGCCGGCGAGCGCGTCATCACCGACGGCTGGCAGAAGGTGCGTCCTGGTCAAAAGGTTCGCACGCAGGCGCCAGGTTCGGGCAAGCCCACCGCACCCGCCAAGCCGGCGGGGCGCTGATCGATGGACCGTTTCTTCGTCTATAAGCCGGTATTTGCCTGGGTGATCGCGGCGTTCATCGCGCTTGCCGGCATCATTTCGCTCATGTCCCTGCCGATCGAGCAATATCCCTCGGTCGCGCCGCCCTCGCTTACCCTGTCCTTCACCTATACCGGCGCGGACGCGGAGACGCTCGACAAAAATGTCACCTCGGTGATCGAGCGCGAGCTGAACGGGATCGAGGGCTTTCTCTATATGACCTCGACCAGCCGTTCCAACGGCTCGGCATCGATCGTCCTGACCTTCCAGTCCGGCACCAATCTCGATGTCGCACGTACGCAGGTGCAGGACCGGGTCAGCCGCGCTGAGCAGCGCCTGCCCGAAGAAGTGCGGCGCCTGGGCATCCAGATCAACAGCAACAGCTCGGGCTTCCTGATGCTGCTGGCGCTCTCGTCAAAGACCGGTAAGTTGACGCCGCTGGAGATGGGCAATTATGCGGCGAACGGCGTCGTCAACGAATTGCGCCGCGTGTCCGGCGTGGGTGATGTGCAACTGTTCGGATCGCAATATGCGATGCGGATCTGGCTCGATCCCGCCAAGCTCGCAGGCTTCGGCCTGTCGCCCACCGCCGTGCTGAACGCGATCACCGAGCAGAACAGCCAGACCGCCGGCGGTGGCCTAGGCGAGCAGCCGGTGACGCGCGAGACGGAATTTACCGCCAAGATCGTCACGCAAAACCGTTTTTCGGACGCCGAGCAGTTCCGCAACATCATCATCCGCGCCAACACCGACGGATCGACCGTGCGCCTGCGCGACGTGGCGCGCGTGGAGCTGGGCCAGGACAGCTACGCCTTCAAGGCGAAGGTCAATGGCAAGGAAATCGCCGGCATGGGCGTGCAGCTCGCCGTCGGCGCCAACGCCGTCCAGACCGCGACCGCGATCCGCGCACGCATGGATGCGCTGCAAAAGACCTTTCCCGCCGACATGACCTGGTCGGTGCCGTTCGACACCACGCCCTTCATCAACGCCTCGATTGACAGCGTTATTAGCACGCTGATCGAGGCGATGGTGCTGGTGTTCGTCGTCATGTTCCTGTTCCTGCAGAATTGGCGATCGACGTTGATCCCGGCAGTCGTCGTACCGATTGCGCTGGCGGGCGCGTGCCTGGGCCTCTACCTCTTTGGCTTCACCATCAATACGCTCTCACTGTTCGGCATGGTCGTGGCGATCGGCATTCTGGTCGATGACGCGATCGTCGTCGTGGAAAATGTCGAGCGGATCATGGCGCAGGAGGGGTTGTCGCCCCGTCGCGCGACGGTGAAGGCCATGGGCCAGATCCGGGGGGCGATCATCGGCATCACGCTGGTGCTGATCGCGGTGTTCGTGCCGATGGCCTTCTTCCCCGGTTCGACCGGCGGCATCTATCGACAATTCTCGGTGACGCTGGCCGTCTCCATCTTCTTCTCGGCCGTGCTGGCGCTGACGCTGACACCTGCGCTGTGCGCGACGCTCCTGAAACCGCACAAGCCGCGTGAACGGGATGCGCCTGCGCAGTCGGGCGTACGCGGCCTGCCGCAGCGCTTCTTCCGCTGGTTCAACGACCGCTTTGGTTACGCGACGGATCGCTATGGCAACATGGTCGCCCGCATGACCAGCGCACCACTGCGCTGGCTGGCGGTATTCGTCGCCGTGCTGGGCGTCACCATCCTGCTCTTCATGCGCTTGCCCGGCGGGTTCCTGCCGACCGAAGATCAGGGCTATTTCCTCGTCAATTACGATGCGCCGCCCAGCGCCACCATGGGCCAGACCGAAAAAGCGGTGGGTCAGGCGGAAGCCTATCTGCGGGGCCAGCCGCAGGTGCGCAACGTGATGTCGATCATCGGCTATAATTTCTTCGGTCAGGGTCAGTCGGCGGCGATGTCCTTTGTCGATCTCCACCCGTGGGACGAGCGGACCGGCAAGGCGGACAGCATCGACGCACTGCTGGGCGGCACGATGGCGGCGGTGACCAATATCGTCAGCGCCACGATCTTCCCGATCAATCCCCCTCCGATCCAGTCGCTGGGCAATGCAACCGGCTTCTCGATGAAGATCGAGGACCGCAGCGGCACCGATCGACCCGGCCTGTTGGCAGCGCGCGACGCCATCTTGGCGGCGGCAGCGAAGGAGCCGTTGCTCGCCGGGGTGCGCCCCGACGGGCAGGGCGAAGCGCCCCAGCTCTATGTCGATATCGACCGGGTTCAGGCGCGCGCGCTCGGGCTTCAGATTGCCGACGTCAATGCTACGCTCGCGATCAATTTCGGGTCGGCCTATGCCAACGACTTCAGCCGCGACGGCAATGTGCTGCGGGTCTATCTCCAGTCCGACGCCTCGCACCGCATGACCGCGCAGGATGTGCTGGACCTGCGCGTGCCAGTCGCCTCGGCGGTGACGGCCACCGGAACCAGTGGCGCAAAGCTCGTGCCATTTTCCGCCTTCACCCGCGTCCATTGGAAAACCGCGCCGCTTCAGGTCGAGCGCTATAATGGCTATCCCTCGATCAGCATATCGGGCGCGGCGGCACCGGGCCAGTCGTCGGGCGCTGCGCTCAAGGCCATGGAGCGGATCGCGGGCGAGACATTGTCGGGCAGCCTCGCCTATGAATGGACCGGCACAGCCTATGAGGAAAAGCAGGCGGGCGGCCAGATCGGCATGTTGCTGGGCCTTTCGATGCTGGTCGTTTTCCTGCTGCTTGCCGCGCTCTACAATAGCTGGGCGATCCCGCTCTCGGTGCTGTTGGTCGTGCCGTTCGGCGTACTGGGCGCAGTGTTGTTCACAACGCTGCGCGGCCTGTCTGCAGATGTCTATTTCAACGTTGGCCTCATCACCATCATCGGCCTGGCCGCCAAGAACGCGATTCTGATCGTTGAGTTTGCGATCGACGACGAGAAGGGCGACACCACGACCCACGACGCAACGGTAGAGGCGTCGCGGCAGCGTCTTCGGCCGATTCTGATGACCAGCCTTGCCTTCATCCTGGGCATGATTCCGCTTGTCACGGCGGGGGGAGCAGGGGCGGCCAGCCGCCATGCGGTCGGCACCGGTGTGATGGGCGGCATGATCACCGCCACGCTGCTTGGCATCTTCTTCACGCCGGTATTCTACGTCGCGGCCCGCAAATGGCTCGCCCGCGCGCATGACCCGGAAGCGGAGGATGCGGCGGAGGACGCCGATGTTCCGGCTGACCCGAAGGGAGGATCGGCCCATGCATAAGATGATAATCGCCCTTTCGGCGACAACCCTCCTCGCGGGCTGCAACTTCGCGCCCGCGTACCGCCAGCCGGTCGCGCCAGTCTCCGCCGCTTTCCCCGCCGGGATGAGCGCAACCGGTCAGGATTCGCGCCTTGCGACGGAATTGGGCTGGCGCGACTATTTCGCGGATGAACGCCTCCAGGCGCTGATCGCGTTGTCGCTCGCCAACAATCGCGACCTGGCGCAGTCGCTCGCCCGCGTGGCACAAGCTCGCGCCCAGTATCGCATCCAGGACACGCAGCGGCTGCCGCAGGTCGACGCGAGCGGCGGCTACACGAAAACGCGCCAGCCCGCGAGCGCGCTTGGCGCCGGCGACGCCCTGGGGACCGGCGCGCTCACCTACGAAAATTTTACGGCCACTGCCGCGGTCAGCAGCTTCGAACTGGACCTCTGGGGCCGGGTCAGGAACCTGTCCGACGCGGCGCGCGCTGAATATCTGGCCTCGGTGCAGGGCGCTCGGGCCTTCCGCCTGTCACTCATCAGCCAGGTCGCTGCCGCTTATTATGCGATCCGATCGGGCGAGGAACGGATAGCGCTGGCGCAGGAAACGCTGACCGGCCGCATAGAGGGGCAACGCATCGCGCTGCGCCGGCTTGATGCCGGCGTCACCTCGACCGTCGACTATGACCAGACCGTGCTGCTGACGACGCAGGCACGCGCCGATCTCGCCGCCTTGCAGAGCCAAACGGAACAGGCGCGCAACCTGCTGATCGTGCTGGTGGGCGGGCCGATCGCTCATCCCCTGCCATCGGGGCGCCCGTTGGAGGATGCAGGCGCGTTCGAGCGTCTGGACGTTGGGGTGCCGTCCAACCTGCTATTGTCACGGCCTGACATCCTGCAGGCGGAATTTAGCCTGCGTGCGGCGAATGCCAATATCGGTGCCGCGCGCGCCGCCTTCTTTCCGACGATTTCGCTCACAGGTCAGTTCGGTTTTGCCGCCTCGGCATTGGATGGCCTGTTCAAGGGCGACAATAAGTCATGGTCCTATGGCGGCACCATCGGCTTGCCGATCTTCGACTGGGGTCGTCGTTCCGCAGCCGTTCGCCTCAGCCGCGCGCAGGCTGACGAGTTGACCGCAGCCTATCAGGGCGCCGTGCAGACGGCTTTTCGCGAAGTCGCCGATGCGCTCGCAGCGCGGCGCGGATTTGCCGAGCAAATCGCCGCCGTCAAGGACACCGTGGCTACCCAACAGCGCCTCGCCCGAACGGCGCGGCGCCGTTACGAGCAGGGCTTGTCCATCTACCTGCAAGTGCTCGACGCCGAACGCAGTCTGTTCTCCGCGCAACAGCAGTTGATCTCGCTTCGATCGAATGCGGTTCAGAATGAAGTCGCGCTTTATGTGGCGCTCGGCGGTGGCCTCAAGGAACGGTGGGATGTGCCTCTGGCGGATATTGGCCGGCCATGAAGCAGGATAAGTGTTCGGGCGTCTCCCCCGCCAGTCTGCACGGCATGATGCAAGATCGGCTCATCGTCCTACCACCGCGGATGACGCCGCCGATCTTTTTGGAACTGCTGCGCCAGATGGATAATGTCGCGACCGGCCGGCATGACGGGCATTTCGGGTCTGACTTGGCGCGTCTCATCCCGGCGCTTCGGCGCTATGCCCGTTCGCTGACCCGCGAAAGCGACGCAGCCGAAGATCTCGTCCAGGATACGCTGGCGAAATCATGGTCCGCCCGCGCGCAGTTCCAGCGCGGCACCTATCTGCGTGCTTGGACATTCACGATCCTGAAGCGGCTGTTCCTCAGCCAGCGCCGCCGGGATCGCTTCCATGGCGATTATGACGAGGTGTCGGCGGACCAGGCCCTCGCGATACCCGAATCTCAGACCGAGGCACTCTATTTGACCGATGTGTGGCGCGCGCTGAATACGCTACCGCTCACACAACGTTCGGCCCTTGCGATGATCGTGATGGACGGTCTTTCCTATGAGCAAGCGGCGGACCGGCTGGATATATCGCTGGCTGCCTTCAAAAGCCGAGTGTCGCGCGCCCGATCAGCCCTCACAGCACTGCTGGATGAGGAGCCAAGGGCACTACTGCCGCCACCTGCCGCCTCCAACGCCCAGCGGAAATCGGCAGAGCCGACGCTTCGTAACGCTTATGCTAACGCCAAAGCAACCGGGCACCCGTTGTGGATCGGATGATCCGTGGTCGGCACCTGCGCCATGACAACAAATCGGGTCAAAAACGGTATGGGCTTTGGTCCAGACCGATACCCAGTCGAACGCAATGCGCGGGATGGATGTAGTCAGGCCGAATAGGCAAATGGCCTCGGTGGCCGTCCGCTCAAGTTTGAAAATCTAGCGACATTGCGCCGTTCGATTTCAACGTATCGTGTGATCTGAGGCGAAGCAGAGGTGCCGAACGTCGGACGGCGATGAGGATCCCTGCGGTTTCCGGTGTCTTATACGCAGTTTGTCGGCGTGCGACAGCCGCTGACAAGACCATTCGACTAGACACCAAGGAGACAATCGATGGGACGCCTTGCAGGCAAGACCGCTATCATCACGGGCGCTGGTGGTGGCATCGGCCGCGCCCACGCATTACTGCTCGGGCAGGAAGGGGCAAACGTCGTCGTGAACGACATCGGCACCCGGGACGGTGCCAATGCCGCATCGGTCGTCGAGGAGATCCAGGCAGCAGGCGGCAAGGCGGTCGCCAGCACAGTATCTGCGACATGGGACGGGGCGAACCAGATCGTCGCCGATGCCGTAGCGGCCTTCGGCTCCATAGATATCATCCTGAACAATGCCGGCACCGCCGTGATGAACGACCTTTGGCGTTTCACCGAGGAGGAGTGGGACAAGACCTTCAACGTCGAGCCCAAAGGCTATTTCGCGCTGATTCGAGCAGCAACGCCCCATATGGCCCGCCAAGGGTCGGGGTGCATCGTCAATACCAGTTCCAGTTCTGGTTTCGGCCATCCGGGCGCAATCGCCCATGCTACCTCGCGCGAGGGCGTAATCGGTCTTACCCGCAGTGTGGCCAAGGAACTGGGCAGGTTCGGCATTCGCTGTAACGCGATAAGGCCCTTTGCGGTTGGTGCATCGACGAAAGAATTTTCCGATGTGTCGCGATCCTGGGAGCGCCTGACCCTCGTAAACTGACGCGACCACGCTAGCATGTGGGCAAAGCGATTGTGGGCTTCGGCAGTGTAGTCACATCAGTGATGCGGTCAACGTCACGGCTTTTGCGCGCTATTGATATACGGCGGCCCTAGGAAACGCCTCTGGCGTGGCAACGTCATGAATTGAGCGCTTTGCCACCCGGATGGTTTGCACGAGGCGAATGGCAGTTCCCAGCACGAGCGGTCGTTCACGGCCCGGCCAGTGAACGTCGCAAGTTGGTCGACACCTGCCAGATTGCGGACCGTCCGAACCTGGAGCGCTGAAAACGGGTGCTGAGCGTCTTACAAGGGTCGATTGCGTCGGATTCGGGTTAAATTTCAGGCAGAGCCTGCGTTGCGAACCCCCAGCCTTTTAGCCCTGCATTTCGCTTCAGCAGTGTTTCGATATCCTCGATCGAGAAGGGATGGGCGTCCTTCATTTTGCCCAATTCGTCCCAGCCGATCGGGACGGCGACGGGTGCGCCGGGGCGGGCGCGGGCGGAATAGGGAAGGATGGCGGTACTGCCGCGCTGGTTGCGCAGCCAGTCGATGAAGATGCGATCCTTGCGCTTGGCCTTGCTCATCGTCGCGATGAAGCGTTCAGGCTCGGCGGCGCTCAAGGCCTGGGCGAAGCGGGACGCGAAATCCTTGTGTGTGTCCCAGTCGTGGCCGGGTGTCAGCGGCACGACGACATGCACGCCCTTGCCACCCGAAAGCATAGCGAAGGAGACAAGGCCGATATCCGTGAGATGATCGCGTATATCGATAGCTGCCCGCTTCACCGTATCGAAGTCCAGCCCCTCGTCGGGGTCGAGGTCGAAGACCATCCGGTCGGGCTGTTCCACATCGTCGGTTCTGCTGGCCCAGCCATGAAATTCTATCGTCCCCATCTGGACGCAGGAAAGCAGGCCGTCGGTGTTCTCGACATAGATATAATCTTCTGATCCGCCATCCTTTTCCCGGATCGGCACCTGACGCACCGCCTTGCCGAAGGCGCCGCTGTCATGTTTCTGGAAAAAGCATTTCTTCGCACGCCCCTGCGGGCAGCGGACCAGGCTGATCGGCCGATTGGAGACGAAAGGCAGCATCAGCGGCGCCATGCGCATATAATAGTCCGCCAACTCCCCCTTGGTCTGGCCGCTTTCGGGGAAGATGATGCGATCACGGTTGCTGATCTTGACTGCGCTTTGGGGAGCGGGGACCGGTGCGGGCTTTTCAGGTTTCACCGTCCCGGCCGGCTTGTCTGCGCGCAGGCCAAGAAAGCTGCCATGACGGACGCGACCATCGCCGGTAAATTCGGCGAAGGAGATTTCGGCAACAAGCTTGGGCTTGATCCAGTTCACCCCGCGCGCCTCCGCGCTCGGTACGCCGGCTGTGGGCTTGTCCGTAGCCAGCGAGGCCATCGCCTTGGCCAGTTCGTCCATCGTCGCGCTGTCGAAGCCCGTCCCGACCTTGCCTTTGTAGGTCAGCGTCCTGCCTTCATGCTGCGCCAGCAGCAGGGATGCAAAAGGGCGTCCCTTGGCATTGCTCTTTGTCCACCCGACAAAAACAAACTCCTGCCGCCGGGTGCATTTGACCTTCACCCAATTGCGCGTCCGAGCGCTACGATAGGGCGCGTCGGCCCGCTTGGAGATGATGCCTTCCTGCCCCGCCTCGCAGAGTGACCGGAACAATGTCTCGCCGGCACCCAGAATATGATCGGAGACATGGATAGGCGGCTCGGCCATGTTTAGCAGCGCGGCGAGTCGCTCCTTGCGTTCGATGGTGGTCAGCCCTTTAAGATCCTGTCCGTCGAGCGAAAGGAGATCGAAGGCGAACAGGTGCAGAGGCTGTTCCGCATCCTCCTGACCCTGCCCACGCTTCAGCATGGTCTGGAGCGTCGAGAAATCGGGATTGCCGTTCCCGTCCAGCGCCACCACTTCGCCATCTATCAGGCAAGGGGGCAGGTCGAGCGCCGCGATCGCCTTTGTCAGCGGCGTAAATTTTTCGGTCCAGTCCAAGCCATTGCGCGTAAAGAGCGTCACCTTGTCTCCGCGCGCGGCGATCAGCGCGCGATAACCGTCATATTTGATCTCGTGCAGCCAATCATTCCCGGTCGGCACTGCATCGACTAAAGTGGCCAGTTGTGGTTTCACGAAGTGGGGCAAGGCCGTGGCGCCCGCCTTCCGCTTGCCGCCGACCTTGGCATTATGATCCTTCGCCGCCGCCATCTTGGCCACGAAGCTTTTGCCTTCCACCCCGGCGAGGGACTGTTCGCCGCCTTTGCCAGCTTCGATCTGCGCCATGGAACGATCCGTTAGCACGCTGGTCAGCGCACGCTCGACCAGCGCGTCACCCGATCCGGCCTCCTTGTCTTCGATCTTGCGCAACAGCCAATTCTCGCGCTTCTCCTTGGGACGCCCTTTCATCCGCACCAGCAGCCACTCTCCCTTCATCCGCTCTCCATGCAGGATGAAATGCAGGTGTCCGTCTTTCATGTCGGCGGCGCTCTTGCCCGCAATCGGTTCCCATGTCCCGCGATCCCACAGCATCACCGTGCCGCCGCCATATTCTCCCTTGGGAATCGATCCCTCGAACGTGCCATAGTCGAGCGGATGATCCTCAGTCCGCACTGCCAGCCTTTTGTCGGCCGGGTCGATGCTTGGCCCCTTTGTGACGGCCCAGCTTTTGAGGACGCCATCAATCTCCAACCGGAAATCCCAATGCAGCCGGGTCGCTGCATGTTTCTGTACGACGAAGCTGTTGCCCTTGCCTTTCGCAACCTGGCCCTTGGGTTCGCGGGTGCGGGCGAAATCGCGTTTCGCGTTATAGGTGGCAAGGGCGTCCTTGCTGGCCATCAGGCACTCTTGCGCTTTGCTGGGGTCACCTTCCTACTTTTCGTTCCCTTCGGATCGACCGTTTTCGACGTCGCGCTCTGGCCCGCCCCTGCGGATTTTTTCAGCGCGGCCATCAGGTCGATGACATTGCCCGCCTTTCGCCCCGCAGGTTCATCATCGACATCCTCAATGATCCGCTTGCCCTTGGCCTTTTTCTTCTTCTCGATCAGGCGGTGGAGCGCATCGACATAACGGTCGTGAAATTCCTCCGGCTTGAAGGGCGCGGTGCGCTTGTCGATGATGCTGACGGCCAGTTCCAGCATGTCGGGATCAGCCTCTTCGCCCGGAAGTCCGCGAAAATAGCTCTGCGCCTTCGTCACCTCGTCGGCATAGCGCAGCACTTCCAACACCAGCCCGCGCCCGCACGGCTTCAACGACACCAATTGCTCGCGCCCTCGCACTGACAATTGACCGAGGCCGACTTTCTTCGTTTCCCGCAATGCGTCGCGCAGCACGGCATAGGCTTCCTCAGCCAGATCGTCGGCGGGCAGGACGAAATAGGGCTTCTCATAATAAAGCACATCGATCGCATCGGCATCGACAAATTGGACGAGATCCAGCGTCTTGCGGCTCTCAATCTTGACCGACTCAATCTCATCCTGCTCCAGCAGGACATAATTGCCTCTGGAAATCTCATAACCTTTGAAGATCTCGTCCCGGTCGACCGGACCGACTCCGCTTACCACCTTGTCATAATGTATCGGTTTGCCCGTCGGCTCGTGGATCTGGCGAAAGGATATGGCAGGGCCGGATTTGGTAGCCGGGTAAATTTCGACCGGAATCGAAACCAGCGCCAGCTTGATTTGACCCTGCCAATATGCGCGTGCGGACATGAACGACCTCCGCCCTATCAGCGTATGGCCACAAGGTTGGTTCCCATCATGGGGTTTGTACAAGGGCGCGCATTGAAATCAGGCGATCGTTGCTATTCGAGCGTTGCTGCCATGCGGCATCGGCTTGACGACGGCCTGATCGCCTATCCGGTCAAACGCGATATCGACCTTCGCGGCGCCGATGCCCAGCCTCCTTATGGTGAGGCTTTGGAGGAAATGCGGCAGGGTGGGTTTGTGGAACGAGATTTGCGCCGCCGGGACGTCAAACCACAGTCCGAGACTCGATTGGATCAGTGCCAGCGGCGCGGCGGCTGACCATGCCTGCGGACTACAGGCAACCGGATAGAAGGTCGGCCCCTGAGAGCGGCGACGCGGGAAGCCGCAAAACAGTTCGGGCAGGCGCATCATGTCGACATAGGTGGCCGCGGCGAACAGCCCCTCGAATATCTGGGCAGCTTCGCGCTGATAGCCATAGCGGGAAAAACCACCCGCAATCAGGGCATTGTCATGCGGCCAGATCGACCCATTATGATAGCTCATGGGATTATACCGCTTTTCGGTCGAAGCGATCGTCCGTACGCCCCAGCCAGAAAAGGAGGCTGGTGCCATTAGCGTACGCACCACGGCTTCGGCGCGCTCCTCGCGTGCCAGCCCGGTGTAGAGGACGTGCCCGGCGTTGGAGGACCGCACCCGGCACGGCTGCTTATCGCCATCAAGCGCCAGCACATAGGTGCCAAGTGTCGCGTCGAAAAAGGCAGCGTCGAACCGGTCGATCAACTGCGCGGCACGATCCCGATAGACCGCTGCGCGTTCATCTTCGCCAACTGCGCCAAATAGCGCCTCAGCCGCTTTCCACGCGCCGTACACATAGGCCTGAACCTCTACGAGAGCGATGGGGCCGCGTGCGATGCTGCCGTCAGCATGGAAGATGGAATCATGGCTGTCCTTCCAGCCCTGATTTTGCAGGCCCTGGTCGGTCAGGCGACCATATTCGACAAATCCGTCGCCATCGCGGTCGCCATGCGTGTCGATCCAACTGAGCGCCGCATCGATATTCGGCAGGATCCTTTGCAGAAATGCAATGTCGCCAGTGCGTTCCAGATAGGCACCCGCCAGCATCACGAACAATGGGGTGGAATCGATGCTGCCATAATAATGACGGAACGGTACTTCGCCCAACTCGGCCATTTCCCCATGGCGCACCTCATGCAATATTTTCCCCGGTTCGGCGTCGGCCGCCGGATCAAAGCTGGTTGCCTGGTGCGCGGCCAGATAGCCCAGAACGCCACGGCTGATCGCCGGGTCCATCCATAGGGTTTCGAGCGCCGTGATGATCGCGTCACGCCCGAATATCGTGCTGAACCAGGGGATGCCGGCATAGGGATAGGGGCCAAATTCGGTATCGGTGGACAGCATGGATATGTCCGCGACGGATCGACGCGTGACTTCGTTGAACAGATCGTTGGACGAATGCAGGGCTGCCGCCCGCTTGCGCGCGGCCCCGAGCGCATGCATCGCTTCGCGCAGAGACTTAAGAAACTGCTTGGGCAGTGCATCACTGGTTTCCACCCGGCCGCAGCCTATGCGGGTGAACAGCGCGCAGCGCTGGCCAGGCAGCACCGTAACGTCGAAGCGTGCATAGCTGTCCGTAAGTTCGCTGGGTACAGGATCAAAATGCAGATGGGTCTGTCGTTCACGATCGTCTCGTCCAAGATAGCCCAATAGCACATCTGCCGTCCCGACCTGCGCCTCGCGCATGGCTCCGTGACGCAAGCGCGTCATGCCACGTATCTCGAACAGGTCGGCAAAGTCCGCCGCAAAGCTCAGGTCGATTCTAATCTGGCGCGCTTCGGTATCGAAATTGCGGATTGTGATCCGTTCGTACAGGGCATCCTTCCACAGGAAGCGGGTGCGGCGCAGGTGGATCAGGTCATGCTCCACGGCAACCTTGCCATCCTCCCCGAAGAAATCGGGATTGGCGAGATCGCATGTCAGCATGGCATTGTCGTCGCGCAGCGCCGAACTCAGCAGGATGGGCCGCATCCCGTTGATCGTAAGATACAGGTGCGAGAGATAGCGCGTGTCCCGATGGTATAGACCCTCCGGGCTGCCCGGTCCGGAAATCGCGTCACCGCTATGGTCGAACACGGCAAAGCTGTCGCCATGTTTGAGCGTGCGTGGCCTGCGTTCATGGAGCGAGGCGGTCGCAGGGATGAAGAACTGGGTCTGCCCCTGGGAGAGCGCCTGCCCGCCTGCAATGCCGTGCAGTTCGGGCTGGGGCTGGATCAGCGTCATGGCGGCTCCTATGCGACTATCTGAAGTTCGGCATCTTCTCCGCGCCGACGGCGCAGCCGGGCAGCGTCGGTGCGCGCGCCGGGCAGATCACGATATAGCGCGACATAGTCAGTCGCCATGCGCTCCGCCGTGAAGCGTGCGTCAAATGCGCCGCGCACCCGTGCGCGGTCCAGATGCGACAAGGCAGCGACTGCCGCCACCGCTTCATCTTCACTTTCGACGATATAGCCAGAGACGCCGTGCTGGATGACTTCGGGAACCGAACCGCAGCGGAAAGCGATGACCGGCGTCGCGCAGGCCATCGCTTCGATCATCACC
Source organism: Sphingobium sp. Leaf26 (assembly GCF_001421665.1). GTDB lineage: Bacteria > Pseudomonadota > Alphaproteobacteria > Sphingomonadales > Sphingomonadaceae > Sphingobium. The sequence continues at coordinate 332,422 of NZ_LMKV01000028.1, read as the reverse complement.
AGACCGAAGGGTTCGGGCCAGTCGATGGGGAACAGCAAAGCGCTCGCCTGCCCCAGAAACTGGGCCTTTTGCTGCTCGTTAATCTCGCCAATATATTCGACATTGGGATAGCGATCGACCAGCGGGGCGATTTCGTCTTGCCAGTAGGCCCGGTCGACATTGTCGATCTTGGCCGCGATCTTGAGTTTCCGGCCCGATCGTGCAGCAATTCGTATCGCCCGATCGGGCCGCTTTTCGGGAGATATACGGCCCAAAAACGCCAGATAATTCTCGCCCGCGCTCAATCGTGGTGTCAGCAGGTCAGCGGGCAGGCCATGATAGATAGTCCCACCCCAATTGACCGGGGGCATGGTGAATCGTTGATGGTCGGAAATCGACACCAGACTATGATCGGGAAATGCGCGATAGAAAGGCGGCAGATCGGGCAGATCTAGCCGACCATGCAGCGTTGTAACGGTACGTCCGATAAAGTTTTGAACCATTGGCAGATGCAGCATGTCGATGTGGAAGTGCAGCGCGTCGAACTCGTCGGCGCGACGGCGTACCTCTTCCAGCATGACCATATGATAGGGAATGGTATCGACCACGGCAGGATTGAGCCGAAGCGCCATCTCGGTGATCGGCACCAGTTCAGCGCTCGTTTGAGAATCACCACTGGCAAACAGTGTGACATCATGACCCTGACGAACAAGCTCTTCGGTCAGATAAGAAACAATACGCTCGGTGCCGCCGTATAATTTGGGCGGCACGCTTTCAGCCAAGGGGGCAATTTGCGCGATCTTCATGCAGGCGGTCCTCTCAATCGAGTGGAGCCCTCCGTTCCCCGACCAGCGGCAGGCTGCATCGGTATAAGCGTTCAGACACCGTCTGGTTTCATCAGCGGGAAACGCTTCGTCTCAAATGCTTGTGGCCATATCTTTGCTGGAGAGCATAGATGAAACATCATCCCGTCCAGTGATGTCTCATCCACCATATGGCCAGCCTTACGCCGCAAGAGGTCGGCAACAGAACGAGCCTTGTCTGCGCAGCTGGCCGGACTTCGTGGCGGACTAAGCCACTCAAAACTTTGCTCAACCATGTCTGCGCATCAGGTCAAATGCTGGACATGACAGATGCGTATTAGCGTAACGCTGCCCGGCGGGTGGGCGTTAAACGGGGCAGATCGGCAAAAGTGGAGGTCCCACTGCGGTAGATGGACGGAGAGTTGAACGCGGCTGCCCGAACCGGACCTTCCAAAGCCGAGCAATCAAGATCTTGGGCTGAACGGCTGCAAAGGGTCGATAGCAGGGTGTCCCTTGTGCCTCTAATCTGACATAGCGCACATCAGAACCGCTGATCCTCGTATTCGCAGAGCCCAGAGGACCAGGTCAGTGCGATGTGGCCATCTCACCCGAGGCCAGCGATCGCTATTTTGTGGCGCTCTCCGATAATTGAAGCCCACAGCCCTTGAGCACGGACACGACCAGCTTCGGCTTATCGGCAGCATCCGCCAGGGCCACCATCTTCTCGCCCATTTGCATGCAAACTGCTTTGTTGGCGGGATTGGTGCTGTCTTTTACACCCTGCGCCATTTGCTGCGCCGCAACTCCTGTCGCAAAAACCTTGCCCAGCCCGAGCGTCGCCCCGTCACTCTTCCCACCTGCGCTGCCGTTGAAACTGCCGTAGAGCGACAAAGCATCCTGTTTGGCGTCCCCGGAACTCAAGTGCTTCTCTTCGATCAGGCGCTTACGGTCGGCTAGCGCCGCGTCGATGCGCTGATTGGCCGTTTCGATTTCACCAGATAGCGTTTTGCTGCGGGCGTTGAGCACGATGATATCGAGCGCGTTGAGCGATGCTAATTCAGTAATCAACACAGTTTTGCGGCCTTTGTCATTCTCCGAAAGAACCCGAGGGCCGTCCGTGACCGGGTCGTGTGCTGGATTTTTCAAGGCTTCCAGCTCGGCTTCCTTATCTTTCTTCGACTTCATCTGGTCTATCAAGTCATTCACACCCGCCAACTCGGTCTGCTTAGCGTTGCGTTCAAGCTTGGCTGTTTCGATGCTTTTTTCGAGTTCGTCGATTTGCCGTTCGCTGGCTTGAGATTTGCCCGTAATATTGTTCTGGCCAGTGATGACTTGAACCTCGTGCAGCCTCGCGTCGCATTGACCCGTTTTGGCGCAGCGCTTGGCGACAGCTACGGGCACGAATGCAGAGTCCAGCGCTTTGAAGCCAATGTTGACGTCGAGGCCTGGACTGTCGGGGGTTCCTGCCGCGACGGTGACGCCAAACTGGTTTTTCGAAGCATAAACAAGTGGTGCCTGCTCCATGGGATAGCAGCCGGCCGACAAAAAACACATGGCGACAGCCATTATCTTGCTATTCATTTAGACCCCCCGTTTATCGCGCAAATACTAGAATTCCCCGCCAACAACTTGTTCCAGAAGTCCTTTTCGCGTTGTCCGCCAGATGGGTTGAACAGGACGACGCGACAGTCTTCAGCACCGCGCACGATGGCGACTTGTTCGGAGCGGTACCCCAAGGTGGCGCCACCTTGGCCGGGCACTAATCCAAAGCCTTTGAGCCTGTACGCAACGATTGGGGCGTCGGGCCGAGCATTAATTGACAAGATGCCAAAGCGGCTCACCGTCACACCCTCGGCGCCTTCAACGTGAATCATCGTACAACCGCTGCAAAGCAGCGACAACGCAGTCGCAAAGCGAGTAGTCAAACTTGACATGTGGCCCCCACCATCCCGCAAACATAAGCAACGAGACATGTAGGTTAAATATGTACCCCTATAAATACCCTAAGTGCAATAGATTAATTATGCGAGATATGATTCGCAGTATAAAATGCTTCACATAGGTACGGCATCCGAAACTCACAACTCTGTATTTGGGCGTACGCAACGCCGCTAATTGAACGGCACGTTTTTGCATTTCTCCGCTGCTCACTCAAAGTCTGGTGTAGGGGGCGTAATTAGCCGGCTGCTATCAGCGTGGCGAATGGCGGGTGCCGGCGTGAGCGAACATTCCCACTACCGCTTCGGCACGGCATATGTTGGTCGCGAACTCCTTGTGAGTTCTCCGTTGGCGATCAGCAACTTTCGCCTTCGCCTTCCACAGTCGGCCGGCTCCGTGCTTTCGAAAGCCGACGTGCCCATTAAAAAAAACCCGCCGGAGCGAACACTACGACGGGGCCGAAGTTCAGGGAGGCTGTCGCTCCAAAGGGGAAGAGTGACAGAGGCTGATAGAGCGCTGACGCACACCCTTTCAATGGCCCGTTGTTGGCGCAATCGGCCATGCCGCCCGTTCATGGGCATCACCCCCCGCCCAGCAGTTCCCTCTCCTGCCCCCGCCAACCAGGCACGACCACACCTCTGGCCAGCAATGCGGCGCTGCTCAGACCGGCCGACTGCTCGCCGCGCAAGATGGCGTCGGACACCTGCTCGCGCTCGCACAGGCGGGTGATGTTGATCTCGCCCTGCCTAATCTCCGCCCACCAGCGATGTGCCTGGACGATAAGCTTCGTCAGCGCCGGATCGACCCGGCGAGAGGCATGCTGGCCATTGCTCTGGATCAGCCGCATCGCCCGGCCCGACCGGGTCAGGCGGATGGCGGAAGTGNGGCGTCGGACACCTGCTCGCGCTCGCACAGGCGGGGGATGTTGATCTCGCCCTGCCTAATCTCCGCCCACCAGCGATGTGCCTGGACGATAAGCTTCGTCAGCGCCGGATCGACCCGGCGAGAGGCATGCTGGCCATTGCTCTGGATCAGCCGCATCGCCCGGCCCGACCGGGTCAGGCGGATGGCGGAAGTTAGGGTCAGTTCGGCTGCGGCGTCGAGGTCTGCGTCGATGTTGAGCAACGCCGCTATCTGGATGAGCGAACAGAGGATCGTTACCCTCCCCTTCTCAACCTGCGCCCTGATCGCGATGTCCCGGACCGGTTCATGGCCCCCGAGCCGGATGCGAGCGGCAACTTCGGCGGACCGCTGTTCGATATGCGCCAGCATAGCGGGCTGTCAAAGCAAGCGGTATCGGCAGGCATGACAAAGCCCGCTGGCAACCCGTTCCGCTATTTCAATTCGTCGCCCGAGGTGATCCGCCGCGTCGTGATGATGTACGTCCGCTTCCCCTTGTCTCTGCGGAATGTCGAAGACTTGCTGTTCGAGCGCGGTATCGACATCTGCCATGAAACGGTGCGGCTCTGGTGGAAAAGATTTGGTCCGCTGTTTGCGGGCGATATCCGCAGGCAGCGGATCAGCCGCATTAAGGGCTTTCGTCACTGGCGCTGGCATCTTGATGAGATGTACGTCAAGATCAACGGCGAGATGGTCTACCTCTGGCGTGCCGTTGATCATGAGGGCGAAATCCTCGAGAGCTACGTCACGAAGACCCGCGACAGGAAGGCCGCTCTGATCTTCATGAAGAAGGCGCTCAAGCGGCATGGCTCACCTGAAGCGATCACCACCGACGGGCTGAGATCCTACGGCGCGGCGATGAACGAACTTGGCAATCGCGAGAAGCAGGAGGTCGGTCGCTGGGCGAACAACAGGGTGGAGAACAGCCACGTCTCCTTCCGACGACGAGAGCGCGCAATGCTGCGCTTCAGACAGATGAAGGCACTACAAAAATTCGCCTCCGTCCATGCCAACCTGCACAACCACTTCTCGCTCGAGCGTCACCTCATAGATCGAAAAACATTCAAGGAGAGACGCTCTGCCGCTCTGGCAGAGTGGCGGGTAGTCGCGAACTAGCCCCCTACCCGTCTCAGCCGGAATGCATCTGGTGGAGACGAGTTCGCATTAGACTGACAACACCCCTCGGAATCATATCGAAACCCGATCGTCCACCATTACGAAACCGTTCTGACACAGCCTCTAAGAGAATCAATGCTTGCCATCACCGCAAAATGGTGAATTTTCAACCGCCATGCGAACTTCAATGTTGACCTTCCGATAGGGTCTATTTCATCTTGTAACACGAGCGGCATAGACCTGATTACTGCCGTCCATGTTGGACCGGAATATCATCCACTTGCGGTCCGGCGTGAAGGTGATGTTCGGTTCTAGCCGATAGTCGTGGCGCCGCATGTCGACGATCTTTTCTGTCTCGACCGTGCCCGGCGCAATCAGATTGGCGGCATTGTCGGCATGGATGCCCGCGACATCGGGAATTGCCTTTGGTGTGAAGAGATAGAGATATTTGCCATCAGGGGCATGGGCGACCATTTCGCTGTCACCGCCATCGCCAGAAAAGCGCTTCATGTCCGGCGACTGATTATAATGGACCGACCACATGTTGCGGTCGACATGATACCATGCCCGCTTGCCGGTCGCGATCTCATATCCCGCCAGCCAGAATACTTCGCCGCGCGGCGTCTGAAGATCGTACCAGATCCATTTGCCGTCAGGCGAGAAGAACTCGTGTCCGGCAATTTCCATGTTCATGGTGCGCTTATGCACCTGCCTCTGGTCGCTGCCATCGGTGCGGATCGTCCAGATGCGGTCGACCTTGTGCCACGGACCTTCATGGCAATACATGATCAGGCCGGGGTCGGTGGGCGAAAACTGGACATGGTTGAGCCAGTCGGTGGAGGCGACCACAACCTTGCGCACGCCGGTGCGGATATCGACGGTGAAAATCTCCATCGGGATCTTCGCCTCCAGCCGTTCATTGAGGCGCACTTCCTTCGCCTCGGCAAAGCTCAGCGCTTTGCCATCCGGACCGTTGGCGGCATAATTGGCCTGACCGAACTGCTGCTTGATTTCCGGTGCCTTGCCCTTCGCGGTGCCATCGGGCTGGAGCGGCTTGTCGCTCGCCGCCCATTGACCCAGCAACAGCGTTTCGTCGGCATTGATCGACCCGATTGATCCCTGCGCCACGGTCGCGATCCTGCGGACCTTGCCGCTGTCGATGTCGGCGGCGAAGATCGTGGTCGCCCCCGCCCCGTCATCGCGGCGACGACCGGAATAATAGACGCTGCGGGTCTTGCGGCCGGTAAAGAGAAGTTGCAGTTCCGCGCCCTTGACCAGCGGCCTGACGCTCCAGTCCGCCAGGGTCACGACGCTGATCCCCTCAGGCGTGGAGATGACCATCTTGTCGCCCTGCGGCGTATAGCCGTTCTGGTGGAAATAGAGGCTGGCCGCGCCGCCGGGCTGGTCCGTGATCTGGACTATCTCATGCCCCGTCAGCGCGTCGGTCCATTGTCTCACCGGCTTTGCCATCGCCGTGCCGCCCCAAGCCAGCGCCACGAGCGCCAGAGCCGAAATGCTGTTTTTCATCCGCTGATCCTTTTCGTCAGTCTTGCGCTGGCAACGCATCGGGGATGAGCGCCAGATTCTCGATCGCGGCAAGCCCCCATTGCGCTGCGGCATTGGTGGACACATCCGGCCATTCGACCGTGGGCGCGACGACCTTCGCCCCCGTCAGCGTCACGCGCGGGTCGCCCTTGGAAAGGCCCTGACCTGCTTCTCCCGACAGAAATTCCTCCCAGGCCCGGCGTGCCGTTGCTGCGTCTCCCGTCTCGCGGGCCAGGTAGGCAGTCAGGCGCGAATGGCCTTCCTTCAGATTGCGGCCCTTATATGGCTCAGGAAATTCCGCTTCCCATTCCGCCTTGGGGGCATTGAACCAGCGGCAATAATCCAGCCATGCCTTGCGATAATGCGGCACGTCCAGCAACTGTAGTAGTTCCGCATTGACCTCCAACGCGCCGAACACGGCATTCAGGTGCGATAGGCTGATCTTGTCCCCCGTCCCCATGAAGCGCCCGGTCGCCAGATCATAGGGCGCGCTGCCCGCCAGCCAGCCACGCTTCAGCCGACCGATACTGTCCATGCCCGCCACCAGCCGATCGCGCCATTTCCGCTCGCCCGTCCGCTCCCATTCGGTAAGCCAGGCCGATGCAAGGGAACACCACATGGTGCCGAAGCTGAGGTCGATCACGCCATCGGGCAGCGGTTTGCGGTCCGCGCCCGGCACCTTGCGGCCGATTTCGACATGGCGCAGCGCCTGATCGGAATCGAGCAGGTCGCGCATCAGGTCGCCGACCCGCTCATCGGCGGTCAGATAATAATAGATGCGGCGATAGATGGCGTTGCTGACGCGCGGTTGCTTGCTGCTGTCGCTCCAGTGCTGGACGCCATGACGCGTGCCCAGCCCCTTGAAGCGCCCCATATGATAGACGTCGACTTCGCCGGTGTGGCGCGTCATCGCCTCGGCAAAGCGGAACAGTTTCGGATCGCCCGATCGCAACACACTCAACCACAGCCACAGGTCGGGCGACAATTCGCTATTATCCCAGGCATAGCCGCCAATGTCATAGCGCCATTGATGCCGGTCGGCATCATATGTGTGCATGACATCGCCATGGTTCCAGAAACCATACCAGCGGCGGCGATCCACTTCGCTTTCGTAAAAGGCAGCAAGATTGCTGATCTGATCCTCGATCCGTGCCTTCATCGGAGAGGAGCGGTCGGGCAGGCCCCACGGACCGAACACCCCCGCCACATGAATCCGCTCTGGCGTCGCCATGATCTGCGGCGGCACGGCGTTCGCCTGCGCCATGGCCGACAGACGCTCGGCCTCCGGCGTGGCGGCGCATACCCATAATGTCAGTTCGCTGGTACGCGCCACACCGGTCGCGCTGTCCCAGCCCGGTTCATAATCTTCATAGGTGATGGCCAGTCCTTCATTCTGGGCATCATAGCCTTCCATCCCCATCACCCCGCGATAGGGGCGCATGTCCATGGGCTTGGCGTCCGGCGACCAGAGCCACAGGCTGAGCGCCGCCGCGTCACCCGCCGCGCCGCGAATATCGATCTGGGCGGGGTGCCGCTGCCAGAAATAGCGCGCCGCCATCGCCACGCCACCCTGTGGCGATCCGACATAGCCCAGCCCCAGTGCACGGGTGCCGGCGGTGGAATCGACCCAGGCATGGCCTGGCTCGGTGCGCTTGGCGATGGAAAAACCGTCAGCCGTAATCTGGCTGAGGGTGAAGTCTCCCCATGTCGGGATGCGATCCAGCAATGGGCGGACGCCGGGCGCGATGCTCTCCATCGCCACCGTCTTGCCGGCGATCTGCGCCGCGCGAGCCGCCGCCCCCGGATCGCGGCGCAGGCCGGTGAGCGGGCGGACGGCCTCGGAAAAGAGGTGGCCGTCGGCCGTCGCGATGCGGACATGCCGGTCGTGCGGCGCGGCGGCCATGGGCACGGTGGCGGTCAGGCCGATGCTGCTGACGAAATCCTTCGCCGGATCACCGTCGAAGACGAAGCTGTGTACGATGCGCAGATGGTCGCCGCCCGCATAGGCATAGAGGCGCAGGGTAAAGGGCAACATCGTTCGCCCTGCTGCTTCATGCACGCCGTCCAGCTTCACGACGGCACGGACCGGCCCCTTCTGTTCGACCGTCAGCTTGTCGATCCGACCGACAAGACCGGTGCTCCTGCCATCTTCCGGCGCATCGTCGACGCTGGCGACGAGGGAGAATGCGCCCATTACCTGCCGTTCACCCGACCATGCGCCGGCTATGGCGACCTGCCCCGAACGGGGGATGCGCCAGCGCGTCGTTCCGCTGACGATCTCCACCGCGTCGCCGCTTTCGCGGACCAGCACGGGGGTGGCGGGTGTCTGCGGTTTACCGGGCACGACCTCAAGCCCTGAGGGCTGTTCCACGCCCGCGGGAAGAGCGTGGGCCGACCATTTGAGCGACCCGTCCGGCCAGGTCGCCAGCGTCCAATGCTGCGACGCCATCGACGCACCATCCGTCCCGCGCAGGCTGAGCGGCGCGTTGGCCCGTACCGCGCCGCGCGGCCATGGCACGCCAAAGGTCTGGCCAAGGCTGAGCGCGGGGGCGTCGCCATCGATCCAGCGCAGCGGTGTCGGTGGCGCGCCGCGCACCGGGCGAGCAGCGGTTAGCACATCGACCGGCAACAGGGCGGCCGCTCCACCCAACAGGCCCAGACGCACCATGTCGCGCCGCTTGACCATCACATGTCCGTTCATGTCTTCATCCTTGGCAGGGCGTCTATGGTCGGCCGATAGAGAAATTGCGTAGCTGGACATGGCTTTGCGTCGTGCGCACGCCAAAATGTCCATGCCGATATGGCGCGTCGTCCGTCATGCTGAAAAGCGTGGCGCCGTCCCGTTCCACCGCTATACGCTGTCCGTCGGCGATCAACCGCAGACGAAACCATCGGTTCGGCTCCAGCATGTCTGCCGGGTCGACCCGATCATGCTCTGGCAGCAGCGGGCGTGCTCCTGCCTTGCCGACATAGCGGCGCATGCGCGTGGTCGTGTTGCGATTGCCGCCGATGCCGACATAGTAGGTGCGCAGAAGGTCATATTCCTCGAATACCCCGCTGCGCTGTCTGGCCAGCACCGATCCGCCCGGAACGCTATCATCGGTCGCCATCCAGAAGGCGTTGACGTCGCTGACATGATCATTCGGCCGACCGGCGGACACGGCCCGGACCTCATAATCGATTGCGGTCGGTCCGCTCAGGGCGGGCATGAACCACAATGTCAGCCCGGTCGGCGTATCGATATCCAGCACGCCGCCCTGCGCGGCGACCCGCGCATCGCCCGCCACCTCCAGCCGCCATTGGCCAAGGCCGTGACGGAAATCGTCGCGGTGGAGGATGCGGCCGGGCGCGCGCGCCGCCACTGGCAGGGCAGCCAGTGCGGCGATCATCGCCCGACGATCGAATCCGATCGGGATCACAGTTTCAGGCGGACGCCGCCATAGACCCTGCGTCCGAAGGTTTCGATGATGGTCCGGCGATAGACGCTGTTTGCATTCTCCTTGCGCGTGGCGTCGAGCAGATTGACGCCTTCTAGGAAGAAGGACACGCCCGGCATCACCGTGATGTTGAGCGATGCGTCAAGCTGGCCATAGGCTTCGCCGAACTCGGGATTATTGCCGCGGCCCTGCGCCACGATCAGATATTTGGACCGCCAGTTATAGGCGCCACGCAGGCTGACGACATCGTCTTCATAATAGGCCGACAGGTTGTAGCTGTGGCGGGACAACCCCTGGAACGGCAACGCGCCGCCCGTGAAGAAGTCCTTCCCTTCGTACCCGCTGTCCTTCGAATAGGTGTAGTTGGCGATCACACCCATCTGCTTGAGGACGGGCACATTGATGAAATCGAACGCCAGCTGCGCGCCGCTTTCGACACCGTTGATCGTCACCTTCTGCGTGCCGTTGGTGGGCACCAGGATATTGTAGGTGACGCCGGTGCCGTCGGTGAAGGCTTCCGTCGTATTCTGGATGAAGGAACTGATCTCCTTGCGGAAATAGGTGACGGACGCGAAGCTGGTTTTGTTGATATAATATTCCAGGCCCGCATCATATTGGCGCGCGCGGAACGGCTGAAGCCCCGGATTGCCCCGCGAACCCGACAGCCCCACGACGTCCAGCGTGAAGCGCGGCGCCAGTTGCTGCGGCAGCGGGCGAGCCATCACTTCTGTTGCGGTGACGCGCGCCTGCAACGTATCGGGGATCAGGTCCGCCTTCAGGTTGATCGACGGCAAGAATTCCGTGTTCTTGCTGCCATAAGACACCGGAGAGATGACCGGGAGCGCGCCGCCGCCCGGTGACGTGCTCTGGAAGCCCGACGTTTCGACCTTGGTATTGACGACGCGCGCGCCGATCACGCCGCTGACCGGCACGGGGCCGACGTCGAATGCGAAGGCCGCCTGCGCGAAGCCGGCGAAATTGCGTTCGCCGACTTCCCATGTGTCGGTGAACACCTGGCAAGTGCCGCCCGAACGCTCGGGACAACCGCCTGCCTCAAACGGATCGGGCACGCCGACCGCATCGGCCACGCCCTGTGTCATGTTGAGCCAGCCGGTATAGCCGTCCGAAAAGCCCAGATTCCCGGTATTGAAAAATTCCGACGTGCCAAGTGCCGCATTACCGCCGACAATGCTTTGAATACGGGACTGGACTGCGGCGTCGGAGAAACCGTTGAGGGTCGTCGTCCGCGTGAAGAATTTGCTGTCCACGGTAAGGTCGCGATACTGGCCGCCAACCTTGAACGATGTGAAGACGCCGCCGTCCGGCTTATATTCGGCGTCCAGCTTCGCCATCTTTTCCGACTGTTCGTCATACCGCGGACGGCGCAGGACGGTCAGCTGGTTGATGCCGGAAATCGTGGTCGGATCATTGGGCAGGATGATTTTGGGCGCCTGCTGGCCGTTGCCGTAATCGACTTCCAGCCATGGCATCCCGACGACTGCAGCCGTCGCGTTGATCTCGTTATTATAGGCCTTGGCCTTGGAATAAGAGATTTTCGGCGTCAGCGTCAGATTGCCGGTCGTCCATTCGGCACCCAGCGCCAGATTGTAGGTGGTGCGGCGGATGTCGCCCAGAATATTGCGATAGGATACGCCAAGCTGGCTGGTCCGCGCCAGCGCGGGGTTATTGACCATGCGCAGATATTGGACGGTATTGTCCGGGCCGACGATGGTGTTGGCGGCATCGATGATCCCGCCGCTGGTGCCGGTCTGAAGATATTGCGACGTGACCGACTGGTTCGACCGGGTCCAGTTGCTTTCCAGATAGGCCTTGAAGTCGTCGCTGGGCCGCCATTCCAGGATGCCGTTCAGTGCATAGCGGCGGGTTTCGAGACGATCGATCACGTAACGCGGAATATCCGGGATGAAATCCCTTACCCCATCGCCGTCGATGTCCCTGCTTTGCACCCATCCGGTGGTGCGCGCCTGATGTGCCTCGACATTGCGGTTTTCGAAGGTGCCGGACACCAACAGACCCAACGTACCGTTGGCAAAAGTGTCGCTGCCGATCAGCGCCAGGCGCGGGTCCATATGGTCGCCGATATCGGAGTAGATGGCCTGCGCCGACCCTGCGAGATAGGGCTTCCCGCCATTGTCGAACGGTCGGCGCGTGATGACGCGCACAGTGCCGCCAACGCCGCCTTCGGTCATGTCGGCGGTGGCCGATTTCACCACTTCCAGACGATTGACGAATTCGGAGGGCAGATCACGGAAATCGACGTCGCGGCCGCCGCCCACAGTAGTGGACAGGGCAGTGGTGCCATTGATTTCGACGCGGTTCAGCGACGGATCGGCGCCGCGAATGGTGACGCCAGCGCCTTCACCGCCACTACGGTTGATCTGTACGCCAGTAACGCGCTGCAAGGCTTCCCCGACATTCTTGTCGGGAAACTTGCCGATATCCTCTGCCGAAATGGCGTCCAGCACCTGCGGCGCGTTGCGCTTGGCGGTCAAGGCGCCCTGAAGACTGCTGCGGATGCCGGTCACGACGATGTCGGCGGCTTCCCCATCCTTGGCCTTGGAGGCATTTGCCTCAGCCCGGTCGGATGCGGACGAGTCTTGCGCAGCAGCGGCCGTCGACGCGACAGCGAGCAGGCCAAGGTAAGAAATCGAAGCCAGTTTGGCACAACGCAGACGCATCAGCTTCCTCTCCTGTTCCACATATTGATACTATGTTGCTTTATATGGAGATATCGCGCCGGAGCTCGATGGGCAAGCGTAAAATCCCCCTAAATGGGATACAGTTTCAAATTGAGATATTTAAGCTCAGCGGGGTACAAAAGTTGACAACTTGCGCTTGGCGCACCTGCGGATTCAACCCGTGCCAAAGGCAGGTTAGGATATGATGGACTATTCGAACGGCTCGGCAGAATAGCTGACGGTCTGCACTTGGGGAGCGAAAATTAATTGCTCATCGGCCGACTGGGGTCGACATCGGTAGACGGGAAGTGGGACTTTGCCGTCATTCCCACCATGATCGGCGGATGTCGGCTTCCGCTAAGAGCCGACACCCGCACGATTAGCCGTCCCATTGACCAGACTGGAGAGGAGCGCGGGGAGGGGGCAACCCTAGGCCGACAACTCCCGCACGATCTCGGCGACCAGCCCTCTCAACCAGCGATGGGCCGGGTCCTGTCGGTATCGCACATGCCAGGCCATCTCGACCGGGAACGTGCCCAGATCTACCGGTGCGGGAAGGATCTTCAGGCGATGATCCTGTTGCAGCCGCCTGCAGATCAAAGACGGAAGCGTTGCACAGTAGTCGGTGACGGCCACCATCTCGGCGACAGCGAAGAAGTTGGTCACCGAGATCGCCACCTCGCGCTTGAGCTGCTGCTGTGCGAGCGCCTGGAACAGCCCCGCGCGCATCCGCCCTGGCGGTATGATATTGACGTGCTTGAGAGCCTCGAACTGCACGCGGGTCATCGCATCGCCGACAGTAGGATGATCCGCCCGCACGGCACAGGCAAGGCTCTCGTCCATCAGGTGCTGGACGACGAGATTGTCGGGGGGATCGACAATGCGGCCGAGCACCAGCGCGGTGGTGCCTGACACGATGCCGGTCTCGACCAGATCGTTGCCATAGGGCGTCAGCCGAAGCTTGATGCCGGGCGCGACCTGCTGAAGCCGGGCGACGATAGCGGGGACGAGCACGAACTCGACGTAGCCGTTGGGCGCTATCGTGAACACCCGCTCCGCCTTGGCGGGATCAAAGCCCTGCTGGCCCAGCACCGTATCATCGAGCTTCGCCAGCGCATCGGCGATCGCAGGTGCGAGTTCCAGTGCGACGGCCGTGGGCTGAATCCCGTACCGCTCGCGGATGAACAGTTGATCCTGCAGCATCAGGCGCAGCCGCGAGAGCGCGTTGGATAGCGCCGGTTGCGTCATCCCGACGCGCTCGGCCGCGCGCGTCACGCTGCGCTCCTCCATCAGAGCGACGAAGATCGGGAGCAGGTTGAGGTCGTAGCGCATACAGACATGCTCTAGAGCGTATATCTGAAATCAAGACAATAAACTTCTGGAATATGTCGGAATGGGCCACTTTCCACTCGTCCGCAGCGAATGCGGTGAGACAATGGAGGCTCAGATGACCAATATGCAAGTGCTCTTCCTCGGATCCAACGCCACGCAGATCGAACTGCGTGGCGGCGGCACGGCCACGATCGGCCAGTATCTGAACGAGACGGTGGTGCCCGCAATGGCGCTGATCCAGGCTGGCTACGATGTCGTGCTCGCCACGCCCGACGGCACCAAGCCGCACATCGACGAAGCATCGGATACGGTGCAGCATTTCGGGAGCGACCAAGCCGCCTATGAGCGCGCCCGGCACTTCTTTGCTGAGCACCCGGCCATGAACGAGGTTCGCACCTTGGCCTCGGTCATCGAACAGGGTCTGGACAAGTTTGCAGGCGTGTTCGTCCCCGGCGGCCACGCTCCGGCGGTCGACCTGATGCAGAGCGGCGAGGCGGGCGCCATCCTGCGCCACTTCCATGCGGCGGCCAAGGCGACCGGTCTGCTCTGCCATGGCCCCGTCGCGGTCGTTGCCGCCCTCGCCGACCCGGCAGCATACAGGGCGGCCCTGATCGAGGGCGACGACGCCAAGGCGGCCGGCCTTGCCAAGGACTGGATCTATGCGGGCTACCGCATGACGGTCTTCTCGGCGAGCGAGGAGAAGATCGCCGAAGAGCACCTGCTGAAGGGCGAACTATACTTCGACATGCCCAAGGCCCTGCGGCTGGCAGGCGGCGAGGTTTCGGCCGCTTCTGAAGATTTCGCCGCCAACGTGGTCGTCGATCGCGAACTGATCACCGGCCAGAACCCGGCCTCCGATCACGCCGTCGCGAAGGCCATGATCGCAGCGCTCGGCGGCCCGCAGACGGCGGCATGAGCACGCGCATGACAGGTGGCGCGCTGCGGATGCGCGCCACCAAGCCCACCCATTCATCAAGGATTACCCGTATGACCAACCCTGTGAAGATCGTCGCCGTCCTGACCGCCCGTTCTGGCGCGGCCGATCAGCTCCGTACCCTGCTGGACGGCATGATCGCGCCGAGCCGGGCGGAAGCGGGCAACTTGCGCTATGATCTCTGGCAGGATCAGAGCGAGCCCATGCGCTTCGTGCTGGACGAGCTCTACACCAACTCTGACGCGGTTGCCGCGCACCGCGCGACCCCGCACTTCCAGGCCTATCTCGCCGCGATCGGCGATCTTGCCGAGCGGACTGCCTTCGTCCTTGATCCCGTTTCGGCCTGAGGAGGCCGCGATGCGCAACCTGACGCACTGGATCGGCGCCGCGCTGCTCGCGCAGCCCTTCTATGCAGAGGAAATCCAGATGATCGGATTTCTGGCGCAGACATGGCGCTTCGGGTTACCGCAGCGCCTGCGATCAGGGCGTTAACCCCGCCAGCATCCAACGAGACCGCGACAGACCATCGCCTCCGTCCCGCGCTGCCGGACCGGAAGGAGCGACGCCGCGCGCCTGCGAAAGCCGCCGGCTGATCCACGCATTCCCAGGAGATCATGATGACCCGCCACCCCGCTCTGTTCACCCCTGTTCCGCTCGGCCGGCACAGCTTGCGCAACCGCATCGTGCTGCCGCCTCTGACCCGCCAGCGCGCCGCCCAGCCCGGAGACGTGCCGACCGCCCTGATGGCGCGCTATTATGCCCAGCGCGCCGGCGCGGGCTTTATGGTCAGCGAAGGCACGCAGATCGAGCCGCGCGGCCAGGGCTATGCGTGGACGCCCGGCATCTACAGCGAAGCCCAGATCGCAGGGTGGCGCGAAGTGACCGAGGCTGTCCATGCCGAAGGTGGCGTAATCTTCGCCCAACTCTGGCACGTCGGACGTGTTTCGCACGCCCAGTTGCACGGCGGCGCGCCGGTCGCCCCGTCGGCCATCCCGGCAGAGAGGGTCAAGGCCTTCATCGAAACAGCGCCCGGCACCGGCGAACTGGTCGCGCCATCTCCGCCCCGCGCGCTCGAGGTTGCCGAAATCCGCGAGCTGGTGTCGCTCTACGTCCAAGGCGCACGCAACGCGATCGCGGCCGGCTTCGACGGCGTCGAGATCCACGCCGCCAACGGCTATCTGGTCAACCAGTTCATCTCGGCGCACGCCAATCGACGCGAGGACGCTTATGGCGGCTCGATCGAGAACCGCTTGCGCTTCCTGCGCGAGATCGTCGCTGCGGTTTCCGACGCGATCGGTGCGGATCGGCTGGGCGTGCGCTTCACCCCGCTGTTCGAAAGCACCGATGTCGATCGCGTCTACATCGGGTTGGTCGAGCCCGATCCGCATCAGACCTATATTGCCGCGATCAAGCTGCTGGAAGAGTTCGGCGTCGCCTATCTCTCGATTGCGGAAGCGGATTGGGACAACGCGCCGGACCTCCCGTCCTCCTTCCGAGAGGCGGTTCGCGCGGCCTTCAGCGGGCGCATCCTCTATGCGGGCCGCTATACCGCGCAGCGTGCCGAGGATCTGATCGCTAGCGGTCTCGCCGATCTCGTCGCCTTCGGCCGACCGTTCATCGCCAATCCCGACTTGCCGGCGCGGATCGCCCATGACTGGCCGCTCAATCCGCTGCGTCCCGAGACGCTCTACGGCGGTGGGGCGGAAGGCCTCACCGACTATCCTGCCTACGTTCCGAGCGACGTCCGTTCGGTCACCGCCTGATCCTTACCACAGTTAGCCACTCGCAAGATCGGGTGCACCGGAGATGTACGATGAAGAATATCCATGCCTTACTGGGCGCCGCTGCGTTGATCGCATTCCCAGGCCTCGCCGCCGCCGCGCCTGCAACCCCCGCCGTGCACAACGTGGTCCTCGTCCATGGCGCCTTCGCGGACGGATCGGGCTGGCAGCCAGTCGCCGAGATCCTGGAGAAGGACGGCTACACCGTCAGCATCGTCCAGGAGCCCGAAACCTCGCTTGCCGACGACGTCACCGCGACAAACCGTATCCTCGACCGTGTTCAAGGCCGCGCCGTGCTGGTCGGTCATAGCTATGGCGGCGCGATCATCACCGAGGCAGGTAACAATCCGCACGTCGCGAGCCTGGTCTACGTCGCCGGCTTTGTGCCTGACGAGGGGGATACGATCCTCTCGCAGATCCAGAAGAACCCGCCCGCCGCGACGAGCATCGCACCGACCTCTGACGGCTATCTACTCGTCGACCCGGCCCGCTTTGCCGCCGATTTTGCCGCCGACCTGCCGTCTGCACAGTCCCATTTCATGGCAATCTCGCAAGTGCCGTGGAACAAGGCGATCCTGTCCACGCCCATCACCGCTCCGGCGTGGAAGTCGAAGCCGCCCTACGGGATCGTCGCGCAGCAGGACCGCATGATCAATCCCGAGCTCGAGCGCGCGATGTACCGCCATGCCGGCGCCAGCGTGACCGAGATCAAGGGCAGCCATGCCGTCTTCATCTCGCAGCCGCGCGCGGTGGCCAACGTGATCGAGCAGGCAGCGCGCGCAGGCCGCTGAGCGAACAGCGGGCGGTCGAAAACCGCCCGCAACTCCATGCAAAGAGGAAGACGACATGACTGACGGTATCGGAAACAAGGTCATTCTCATCACCGGCGGAAGCACCGGGATCGGCGCGGAGACCGCGCGCCTGCTCGCAAGCCGGGGCGCCAAGGTGGCGATCGCCGCGCGCCGCAAGGACAAGCTCGACACGGTTGTCGCCGAAATCGCGGCGGACGGCGGCGAGGCCCGCGCCTACACGCTCGACGTCACCGACAAGGCGCAAGTGGCAACGGTGGTGGCCGATGTCGTTGCTGATTTCGGCCGGCTGGACGTGCTCATCAACAATGCCGGGCTGATGCCGATCCGCCCCATGGCCGAGGCCAATACCGACGAGTGGGACGCGATGATCGACGTCAACCTCAAGGGCACGCTCTACGGAATCGCGGCGGCGCTTCCACGCTTCCTCGCCCAGAACAGCGGCCACATCATCAACCTGAGTTCGGTCGCGGGCATCAAGGTCTTCGCGCCGGGCGGCACGGTCTATTCCGGCACCAAGTTCGCGGTCAGCGCGATCACGGAAGGGCTGAGGCAGGAAGTGGGCGAGACGGTGCGCGTCACGTCCATCGAGCCCGGCGCAGTGGAAAGCGACCTCAAGCTCGGCACCTCGGGCACCGCGACCGATACGGTCATGGACTTCTACCGGCAGGCGATCCCGGCCAGTTCGGTCGCGCGCGCCATTGCCTATGCGATCGAGCAGCCCGCCAATGTCGACATCAACGCCATCGTTATCCGCCCCACTCGCCAGAATTTCTGACAGCCCTCGCAGCCCCGCCCCCGTCCTCAGGAGCCTACGATGACCGACACACTGACCAACGCCGCCCAGATCTTCGCATCCCAGGCCGTATCGCGCGACCCGGCCACCGACGCGCTGATCGCGCGCTATCCCTATCATAACCCTGATGAGGTCGAGGCTGTCCTCCAAGCCGGCGCCGCCGCTTACCGGCTGTGGCGGGACACCCCGATGACGGAGCGCATCGCCACTTATCACCGTCTTGCTGCTGCACTGCGCGAACGCTCGGAGACGCTGGCCGCCCTCATCACGTCCGAAATGGGCAAGCCGATCGAGGCGGCCCGCGCGGAAGTCGAGAAATGCGCCGCGACGATCGAATGGATCGCGGACAACGGGCCCGCTATCCTGGCCGACGAGCCCGTGTCGATCGAAGGGAGCGATCAGGTCCACGTGTCCTATCTGCCGATCGGCACGATCCTGGCCGTCATGCCCTGGAATTTCCCGCTATGGCAGGTCATCCGGGCGTCCGGGCCGATCATGTTCTCGGGCAACGGCTTCCTGCTCGAGCACGCGCCCAACGTGATGGGATCCGCCTTTGCCTTGCAGCAGGCCTATGAGGCGGCGGGCTTTCCCAAGGGGCTGTTCGCCAACCTCAGCACTGACAACGAGACGGTCGCACGCGTGATCGAGGATCCGCGCATCGCCGCCGTCACGCTGACCGGCAGCATGCGCGCGGGCGCAGTCGTGGCCGCCACCGCCGCGAAGGCGCTCAAGAAAAGCCTGCTCGAACTGGGCGGCAGCGATGCCTTCATCGTTCTGGCGGACGCAAACATCGATCTGGCGGTGGAGGCAGCGATCCAGGCCCGGTTCCAGAACACGGGCCAGGTCTGCCTCGCGGCCAAGCGCTTCATCCTGGAGCGACCCATCGCCGAAGCCTTCACGGCGAAGTTCGTGGCAGCCGCGCGCGACCTGAAGATGGGCGATCCGCGCGATCCCGCCACGAAGATCGGCCCCATGGCGCGCAAGGATCTTCGCGCGGAACTTCACGGCCAGGTCCAGCGCACCCTCGCACAAGGCGCGACGCTTCTGCTGGGTGGGTATGAGGTCGAGGGACCGGGAAACTTCTACGCCCCGACTGTCCTCGCCGATGTAGCCCCCGGAATGGCAGCGTTCGACGAGGAGACGTTCGGCCCAGTGGCGGCGCTGACGATCGCCGATGATCTTGAGCATGCCATCCTGCTCGCCAACACCAGCGACTATGGCCTGGGTGGCAATCTGTGGACCGCCGATGTCGCCAACGCGCAGCGGATCGCGCGTCGGCTCGAAACCGGCGGCGTGTTCATCAACGGCTTCAGCGCTTCCAATGCTCGCATCCCGGTCGGCGGTGTCAAGAAAAGCGGATACGGACGCGAACTGTCGCAATTCGGCCTGCGCGAGTTCACCAACGCCCAAACCGTCTGGGCGAAAGCCTATCGCTGAGGATCGCTAGCCGAACCGGCCGATCGGCCTGTTCGGCATCGCTCCGCGCCTGGATGGACATAGCGATATTGAGCGCGGCGGAATGAAGCGTCACGGGTTTTCCGAAGGCTCCGAACTGTGCGAAGGAGCGTCCGGCATGAGCAAGATGGGAAACCAATTCTCGCCTGAGTTCCGTGACCGCGCGGTGCGAATGGTCGGCGCGGAGTCGTGGGCCTTAACAACTGTTCGCGAGTTCCATCGTGATTGGCTGTCTCCGGATGAAGCGGTCGTTAGCAGCACCCGACGACCTCGCCGTGGCGCGCGCGCATCATGGCGCTGTTCTCCGCCGTGATGCAAGGGCACGGGATCGATGCCGACACAGCATTGCTGGAGTATCGCATGACCGTCGCCAGATCATTGACCGATGCGGCCGGACACCGCGGCGAGACAGATATCGCGCCGCTGGCACGCAGGATCGAGTTTGCCATGATGGCGGTAGCAACAGCCAGGCGATGAACGCTCAACCCGGAACGCGCACTACCTCCCCGGGCAGCATGGCCCGGAAGCGTTCGGGTGCAATCCCATCCGCTGCAAGCCCAACCGCCAATCGTTCGGCAGGATCGTCCCGCGCCTCGTCGGTCAGCTTGAACACGCCCCAATGCATGCCGACTGCCATCCGTGCGTCCAGATCGCGCATGATCTGGATCGCCTCCTCCGGGTTGACATGCTGGGCAGCCATGAACCAGCGGGGGTCATAAGCGCCGATTGGCAGAATGGCGAGGTCGGGCGGTCCGAACTTCTGTCGCAGCGCGCGGAAAATTGTGCCGGTGCCATATCCCGTGTCGCCGGCGAAATAGACCAGCTTTCCGCCCGCCCGGATCATGAAGCCACCCCAGAGCGCCATGCGGCGGTCGGCCGGTCCCCGGGAGGACCAGTGAAGGGCCGGGACGATGTGGATCTCTGCCTGCTGACCAATGGCGACCATATCGCCCCAATCGCCTGTCTCGACCCGTGCCGTGGAAATATGCCGCCGGATAATTGCGTCATTCCCGAGCGGCGTCACGATCAGTGGCGATTGACGGGCATGGATGTTGCGCAACGCGGCGATGTCGAGATGGTCATAGTGGTTGTGGGACAACAGAATGGCGTTGATTGGTGGTAGGTCGTCCAGTCGGATGCCCGGCTGCATGACCCGCTTGGGGCCTGCAAACCGAACCGGGCTTGCCCGGTGCGACCATAAGGGGTCGGTCAATAGGTTGATGCCCGCAATCTGGATAAGGACGGTCGCGTGGCCGACCATTGTGACGGTCAAGCCTTCAACGTGCGGTTCGGGCACGACCGGGGCGATCTCGACATGCTTTGGCCAAGGATTGTCGGGGGCCAAACGTCGCCAACGCAGGATGTCGCGCAGCCCCCGGTCCGTGTCGGGTTCACCGGGATTGAAAAAGCGCAGCCCGTCAAAATGGTCGCTGACAGGACCGCGATACCAAGGGTTGTGGCGCGGCATCTCAGATCTCTTTCATACTTCCATAGCGCACGCCGTTCTCGAATGCGCGGGCAAGCGTTGTGACGGTCGCGTGCAACATGGCTTCGACCGGGGCGTTTGCCGTGACGAGTTGCGCCACAAAGGCAGGATGCACATAGACTGTCACCGCATCGCGAACGACGCCCGCTGCGACATCGATGTCGTCGATATGCCACTCGCCCCGCCGTACCGCCTTATCGATCAACCGCGCGACGAGATTGGTGATCCGTTCGGCATAAGTGGTGACCATGTCGGGCCGATCCACGACGATGCGTCGATACAGATCGTGTATCTCGCGGTCGCCGACAAACCGATCACGCTTGCGTCGGTGTAGGTCGAAGAGCATCGCCATCAATTGCTCGGCGGGCGGGCCATCGTTTTCGATATACTGGGCCGCCAACTGAGTTTCGTCATCCATGGCCTCCTGGACGATCGCGTCCATCATAGCGCTCTTTGAGCGATAGAAGCGGTAAAGCGCGGCATGGCTCACGCCCAAGTCACGCGCGACGTCCGTTACGTTCGTCTTTGCCTCGCCAAACCGACGAATTTGCGCTTTCGCACTTTCTAGGATCGTCACTGCCGTCAGCGGCTGAAGAGCTGTTTCTCGCATGCCTCTTGCATAGACTGAACTCTAACGATCTACAAGTTACATATAATGGATATTGTAAGTTGAAATTTACGATGGCATATGCCGCTCGACTCATAAGGAGGCCGCAAATGGCAACTGCATTCGTAACCGGCGCCACAGGGCTGCTCGGTCGTCACTTGGTGGAACGGCTTGTTCAGCAGGGCTGGACTGTCCGCGCCCTGCACCGCAATCCCAGCGATGCCGCAAAGCTGCGCGCGATCGGCGCGGAGCCTTTTGCGGGCGACCTAGGAAATCCAGCTGCGCTCAGAAAGGCGATGGCAGGCGCAGATACCGTGTTTCACGCGGCCGCGCTGTTCACCATGTGGGCACCGGCGGAGGACTTTGAGAGCGCGAATGTCGGGGGCACCCGGAACATGCTGACGGCGGCTCAGGCAGAGCACGTCTCCAGCTTCGTCTACATCAGTGCCGCCGGCGTCGTGATGGGCGATGGCAAGCCAATGACGAACATCGCCGAGGACACGCCGCTCGCCTATCCCTCCTGCGCGCCCTATCTCGCGTCCAAGGCACGCGCACAGAAACTGGTTCTCGACGCAAACGAGGCCGGTGGCATGCGCACCGCGGCAATCCTGCCGCCCCTCATCTGGGGCGCGGGAATGCCGATGCTCGACAATTTGGTCGAGCAGGTGATGGCAGGCAGTTTTACCTGGCCTGCAGGCGGCAGCCAGATCATGTCGACCGCCCATGTCCACAATGTCTGCGCCTGCGCCATCCTGGCCGCCGAGAAATCACCGGGCGGCAGGGCCTATTTCGTAACCGACGGACAGAGTCAGTCGCTGCGTACCGTGATGACCGCGCTGGTCGGGACCAAGGATGTCGAGATCAAGGCCCGCAATGCGCCACTGGGAATTGCGTGGTTCATAGCGCGAGTGATGGAGTTGCTCTGGCGCACGTTCGGACGTTCAGGCGAACCGCCGTTGACCCGGCAGATGCTGCGGATGGTAGGCTATGACTTCACTATATCGGATCGCCGCGCGCGTGAGGAGCTAGGCTACGCCCCCGTCACAAGCTGGGCTCAGGGATTGGCCGCGATGCGCGCCGGCGCCTGAACCCACTTTTCCAAACGCGAAATATCGGAACAGACGATCATGACAAACTCATTCGATAGCGGAATCGGTGCGTCAGTCGTGACCGGCGCATACGCCGACATCGGGGCGACCATGCCGACCATCTCGCGCATCGCGGCCATGCCCTCCTTCTCGCGCCCGCCGCGCGGAAATACTTGAAAGCGTGGCCCAAGCGATCCGGGACGCACGTGGCGTCACCGTCGAGACATTGGCGGCTGACTTCGCCGACGCGTTGGACCTAACGCGCGTGACGGACAGGATCGGCGGCGATCCCCGGATCACCATGCTGGTGAACAATGCCGGCACGGCCACCTTTGCGCCTGTCGTCGAAACCTGCAACGCTGCGGCAGCGGCAATGATCAATGTCAACGTTACGGCCCTTGTGCAACTGATGCTGGCCTTGCTCCCGAGCTTCACCGCCCGTAACAGCGGCACGATCGTCAACATCGCGTCCGTCGCCGCGCTCGGCGAATTGCCGAGACTGCCCTCTACAGCGGTACAAAAGCTTTCATCCTCAGCTTCACGCGCGGGTTGTCGGGCGAACTGGCCAATAGGGACATCCGAATGCAGACTGTGCTGCCCGCGCCTGTCGCAACGGAGGGCTGGGACAAGGCCGGTCTGCCACTCGCCTCCCTTGATCCCGCCACGGTGATGTCGGTCGCCGATTGCGTGGACGCCGCCCTTGCCGGTCTCGACATAGGCGGAACGATCAAGGTCCCATCAGTGGAAGACCTGGCGCCCCTGCTTGCGGATTATGACTCCTCGCGCTTCGCACTGTTGGGCGCGGCGCAAAGCGGAGTGGCAGCTTCACGATACAAAGTAGGAGGTTGAGCGCGCTGCTATAATTGGCGTCGGAGAGCATGCGGTGTTGGGAGGGCATTATCAGGGCTTCGGAGAACGGAAGACTTAGGCGAAGGTGCTCGCTGCATCGAATGGCATCATTGGGTGCGCCGCCGCGAACGACTGGTTCCGGCGTAAGCCGACCTCCCAAAGCTGCATCGAAATGCCGGAAGTAGGTCGGGTGCCGCCGGCAGAGAAAGCCGCATCGTGGGACTCTGCGGTCATTTTTCGAGCAGGTCCCAAACGGCTGCTTCAGATTTAACTCGACATTCGCGAACTTCGCCGCGCGGCAGCGTTAAAAGAGCGCGACTGGCCGCTACGCGAAAGGGCAGCTTCTGCGAAGCGCGACGAAGTTTCGACGGCGGCCACCTCAAGGTCCGTCAGTGATCGCCGGTTTTAACGCCTCTTCCGCCCATGTACGGAAGCTCGTCGCACCGATGATGGCGGTTTCACGCGGGGCGACTTTGTCCATGCCTTCCTCCTTAGCGCGCAGCATATCGACATACCCTTGCGCGAACGCATCGGTGAGTCCGCGTGCCATCGCGGTGTCCTTGTACGCCTCGTAGGTCTGATGCTCGTACGCACCTCTCGACCGATGACGTCCGACACGATCGCCGCAAGATCGGCATAGGAGAGCTCCTCGGGACCGAGGACCGGCACATCTTCCTGTTCGGACCATGAGCGGTCGATCAGCAGGCCGGCAGCGGCAGCGCCCGTATCGCGGGTAGCCGTATGCGGCAGCTTCTTGTCGGGATCGATCGGGCCGAACATTTTGCCCTGACGGATCGCGCCGGCTTGCAGCAGCGCATTGTCCATGAAGCCCGGCAGAGCGAGCCCCCGCACGGCAGCGCCCGTCGTGCGCAACAAGTCGATCATGTGGATCGAACCGGTCGCGTTGCCGGCCCGCTCCTGCCACGGTGTATCGCGACCCAGCGTCGTTGCGGCGATGATGTGGCGCACGCCGTGCCGGCGCATCGCCGCTGCCCCCGGCCGGGCGAAGTCGACCGTTGCCGCCGCAGGCGTCGCCGCTGGCGTTGGGGGGCAAAGTCAGAACATCGCGTCCGCCCCCCGAAACGCGCGATCGACCACAGCGGCATCGGCGTGCGATCCTTCGACCACCTCGACCTGGTCAAGCACCTCCTGCGCAAGCTTCGAGGGATCGGGGACGATCAGACGCAGCACCTCCCCGGCATCGAGCAGATGCCGAACGACGTGGCGGCCGATGTTGCCCGTGGGCGTAGTGACGACGATCATGGGAACACTCCAGTTGGTCGCTGGCCGAGATAGTCGGATGCAGTAGAACGAGCTATATCCGATCGTCGCCCATTCCTTCGCCATCGTCCGGAAATGCCATGGCCCCCTCTCCGACATCCTTTCGATCCTCAAACCCGAAAGCTACCTCACGGCTGGCCTCGACGCCGGCGGCGCATGGGCGATCCGGTTCGGCAATCGTCCCGGAACGATCAAATGCCACGTCGTGACCGCCGGAACCTGCTGGCTAGCGGTCGACGGGATCGACGCCGTCCAGCTCGTCGCGGGAGATTGCATCATCCTGCCGAGCGGGCGGCCCTTCACGCTGGCAAGCGACCTGGCATTGGCTCCGGTCGACGCGCACGACGTTCTCAGCCAAGCCTGTCCTGGAGATGTCATCTTGCACAAGGGGGGAGGCAGCTTCGCGTTCCTTGGCACCCGCTTCGAGGTCGACGGGCTGAAGGCGGGTGCGCTGCTCGGAGCGCTGCCGCCGCTCATTCATCTCCACGAGATCGACGACCGCGATGCCATGCGCTGGTGCATCACGCAGTTGATGGCCGAGATGCGCGAAGGGAGACCGGGCGGCATGCTCGCCGCGCGGCATCTGGCGCATCTAATGCTTCTTCGCGCGTTTCGGCTTCATCTGTCGCGGCAGGCCGGCGACCGCGTCGGCCTGCTTTATGCGCTCGCGGATCCACATCTCGGAAAGGCGATCGAGGCGATGCATGCCGATCCCGCCTATCGCTGGACGCTGGCGGAACTGGCAAGCCGGGCCGGGTTGTCACGGTCGATCTTCGCGGAGCGGTTCCGCGCCAGGGTCGGCGAAACGCCGATTGGGTATTTGACACGGTGGCGCATGATGCTCGCAAGCGACCGCTTGGCAATCGGGCGGGAGTCGCTCGGGAGCATTGCAAATGCGCTCGGCTACGAGTCCGAAAATGCCTTCAACACGGCGTTCCGGCGGGTGATGGGCTGCTCACCGCGTCGTTATCCTCATTCGTCGAATATGTTTTCGGCCCAGCCAACCATGAAATCGACAAACGCGCGTGTCTTGGGTGCTTGAAAGCGGCCGGAGGGCCACAGAATGTTCCATGTTCCTCGTCGGTCGAGAAGTCCGTTAAGGACGACCTGCAACACCCCATCCCCGATATGCGATTGCACCATGAAGTCGGGGAAGGCGCCAATGCCAGCCCCCGCCAATGCCAAGTCGAGGAGCGGGTCGATGATGCTCGCGGTCAGGGTAGCAGGGACAATTGCCTCCGGTGCTCCCGCGATCGGCCAAGGTGCGACGCGTCCGGTCGACAGTCTTTGCCTTAGGCAGGCGTGTTCGAGCAGGTCGCCGGCGGTCTTCGGAGTCCCTGAGCGCTTGAGATAGCCTGGCGCGGCGACCAGCAGCCAGCGGAAGCGCCCGAGCTTGCGATGCTTCAGGCGACTGTCGGCAGGCTCGCCCGTGCGGATGACGGCGTCGAACCCTTCCTCGATCACATCCACCAGCCGGTCGCTGAAATCCAGGTCGAGTTCGATCTGCGGATGCAACGCCATGAATGTGGCAAGCGGCCGGGTGAGGACCGCACCGGTGAGCGGCAAGCTCAGACGCAAACGACCGCGCGGCTCGGCCGAGGCGTGCGCGATCTCGTTCTCGGCCTCCTCGAGCCCTTCGAGGAGGCTCCGTACTCGCGCTAGGAAAAGGCCACCCGGCTCGGTCAGCGAGATCGTGCGCGTGGTCCGATGAAAGAGTTGGACCGATAGCTGATCTTCGAGCCGGGCGATCGCCTTTCCCACTGCCGAAGAAGAGATGCCAAGCGCCTGCCCGGCGACCCTGAAGCTTCGCGTCTCGGCCGCTGCGGCAAAGGCCTGCAGTCCGCTCAAACTATCTACCTGGATTGTCATTGCCAACATTTGCTCCGCTATGATCGGAATTCCAGCCTTCTTATCCTAAAGCAGATCAATTGCTATCTGGGCGGCTTCAGCGGCGCGAGAAGCCGCGACCGGAGCACCCAATGTCGACCTTGTTCACGCCCTTTACCCTTGCTGGCCGCACCCTGCATAACCGCGTCGCGATGGCGCCGATGACGCGGTCGCGCGCGCCGCACGACATCGCCGACGAAACCATCGCGCTGTATTACGCGCAGCGCGCGACCGCGGGGCTGATCGTCAGCGAAGGCACGCCGATCTCGCGCGAAGGGCAGGGCTATCTTTTCAACCCCGGTATCTTCTCGCCTGCGCAGATCGCCGGATGGCGGCTGACGACGGAGTCGGTCCACGCAATCGGCGGCAGCATCTTCGCGCAGATCTGGCATGTCGGCCGCGTCTCGCATGCGTCGATCCAGGAGAACGGCCGCCCGCCCGTCAGCGGGACGTCCAAGCTCGCCAAGGGCGCGACCGCCTTCGGCTATGACGAGGCCGGCAAGCCCGGCTTCGTCGAGGCGCACGAACCACGAGCTTTGTCGACCGACGAGGTCGCGCGCGTTGTCGGAGATTTCGCCCAGGCAGCCGCCAACGCGGTGGAGGCCGGCTTCGATGGCGTCGAGATCCACGGCGCGAACGGCTATCTGCTCGAGCAGTTTCTGAACCCCGAGGTCAACGATCGCACCGACCGCTATGCGGCCGACACGATGGAAAACCGGCTGCGCTTCGCGCTCGAAGTGGTCGACGCGGTCATCGCGCGGATCGGGCGTGAGCGCGTCGGTATTCGCATCTCGCCTTACGGCCAGCTGTTCGACATGCCGCATTATGCCGACATGGACGAAACCTATACCGCCCTGGTCGCAGCGCTCGGCACGCGCGGCATCGCCTACGTCCATGTCATGGACCAGTCCGGCTATTCGATGAGCCACCCGCCGGGAGAGCCGAAAGCCAATAGCCTGGCCGATCGCCTCACGTGCCTGCTTGCCGCGTTTCGCCGCGATCTTCCGCAAACCGCGATCATCCTGGCGGGCGGCATGACCAAGGCGCGCGCTGAGGCGTTGCTCGCCGATGGCACGATCGATCTCGCCGCTTTTGGTCAGCCGTTCATAGCCAACCCTGATCTCGTTGCGCGCCTGCGCCATGACTGGCCGCTCGCGACACCCGACCGCGACACCTATTACGGCGGCGGGATCGCGGGCTTTGCCGATTATCCGGCCTACCGCCCGGCGGCTGACTGACTACAACGCGCTCGCTTCAAACCCCTCTCTTCGGCGTCGCTCCGCGGCGTCGCGCGACCCTTGGAGGTCTTCCATGACCACGACTACCCTAGCGCGTCCGATCCAGGCGCAACATCAAGCGCCAGCCGGCAGTGCGCTTGCGATTATCCTGCTCGCCATCTCGGCGTTCATCATCGTCACCACCGAGTTCATTATCGTCGGATTGCTTCCAAATCTGGCGCGCGACCTCGGGGTATCGATCGGGACGGCGGGCTGGCTGGTGACGCTGTTCGCCTTCACCGTGATGCTGTGCGGACCGGTCCTCACCGGTCTCGTCGCGCATTTCGATCGCAAACGACTGTTTGTCGTGCTGCTACTCGTCTTCGCCGGTTCTAATGCGCTGGCGGCCGCAGCACCCAATATCTGGATCCTCGGGCTTGGGCGCTTGCTGCCCGCGCTCGCGCTGCCGGTCTTCTGGGGCACGGCCAGCGAAACCGCAGGCGTGCTCGCTGGCCCCGAAAAAGCGGCCAAGGCCGTCGCCAACGTCTATATGGGTATCGCCGGCGCGATGGTGTTCGGTATCCCGCTCGGCACGCTTGCGGGCGACGCGTTCGGCTGGCGCGGGACGTTCTGGGGCCTGTCCGCGCTGTCTTTGCTGATGGCCGGGCTGCTCGCCTGGGTCATGCCGCGGATCGCCAAGCCAGTGAAGATCGAGCTCGGCGACCAGTTGCGCACGCTGAAGGATCGCGCCCTTCTCGGCAATCTCGTGCTGTCGATCGCGGTCTTCACCGCGATGTTCACCGCCTACACCTATCTCGCCGATCTGCTCGAGCGGATCGCCGGCATTCCGTCGAGCGCGGTCGGCTGGTGGCTGATGGGCTTCGGTGTGATCGGTCTCGGCGGCAACTGGCTGGGCGGGCGCTTGGTCGACCGCAGCCCGCTGGCCGCCACGCTGGCCGGAGTGGTGCTGCTCGCGATCGGCATGACCGCGACCTCGCCGCTCGCCGGCAATCACGTCTGGCTCGCCCTCGCACTCGGCGTCTGGGGCCTCGCCAATACCGCACTGTACCCGATCTGCCAGGTGCGTGTGATGCGAGCGGCAGGCCCCGCCCAGGCGCTTGCCGGCACGCTCAACGTGTCGATGGCGAATGCCGGCATCGGGCTTGGCGCCATCATCGGTGGTGCAGTGATCGAGACGATCGGCATCGCGCGCATCGGCTATGTCGCAAGCGCGATTGCCGTGGTCGCGATGCTGCTGGTTCCCGTCGTCGCGCGCCTGTCGCGCAAGGATGCCTGATCATGACCGACACGCCCTATGCGCTGTTTCAGGCTTTTAGGTGTCTTAAATCCCGTCCTCTGCTCAACGGACGCTGCCAGTTTCTCGTTACTCCAACCTAGTGCAGCAGGTTCAACCAAAAAAAAATCGACCATCTGATGAGCATAGTCATTAAAGTTTTTTGGGCGCTTCACAAAGGAATGAATTTCTGATGACAATCCAAACTTTGCTGCCGCAGGATTATTCGCCCGGTATTCCCTCTCAATGCGCTTGATGGCCTCAAGGACCTTGCGGCGTAATTCAGCACCGTGATCGACCGGCGCGACATTGACCGCTTTCCGCCTTTCCACTTCAGCAACCTCTGCGATTGCCTCGTTGAAATCAAAATCTTGCATGGCATTGAATTACAGCACGCATGGGCACGATGGAAGATATTCGCGTCCGCGACCGAACCCGTACCATGGGGCGAGAAATGAACTCAGGACACTCCACGGCCCGACTATGAGCAAGCCATCCAAGCACCCCCATATCGATCCGCGTTTCGCGCTCTACCAACAGCAACCCAGAGCAAACAAACTGGACGCGCGCCAGCGCCGCATATGCCATATCGATCCAGCCTTTCTGGAGGCGCTGGAGGCCCGTGTGAATGATCCACGAAGGCTTGCCGCCTTCCTTTTCCGGGATGCCTTCCTATATACGCCTGAGCGCCCCCTGCGACCGTTGCGGAGGCTTCCGGAGACGAACTCGCGACCGATCCTGCTACATCTGCCACCTCAACAGAGGGCGAGAGAACTTTGAACGAATGAAGGCCGGACTTTCGCCCAAGGTGAAGCAGAGCCGCGACGGCTATCTTGATATGCTGGATCGTCAACGCCGGGAGCGCGACGATGAGTTTATCACGAAGGAGTTTGGTCGAATTAAGGTTAAGCTGTTACCGACTGGTCGCCTAGAAGTCACCTACCCTGATGGGTATGTCGAGCCCGATTTAAGGAAAGCGTCAGGCCAACGTGTGTGGGAGTTGATGGAAATGCTCCCGGAACTGAAAGATGCCCTCATCTGGGCTGGTTGGTATTGACCTACCTTTATGGGAAGGATTTCAACCTTACTTGCAGATCAAGTTTACGTTTATGCAATTCTAAATCTAAGGTGCCTGCTGGAGGATTAATAATCGCCGATCCAGCCTTTTGTGGTTGATTCTCTGCAACAAAATCTTCCTGTGAATTTCGGATTTTTTTCCATTCCTCAATTTCGTATTGCTCAGCAGCAAGGTCTAATAGGATCAAATCAACGCCATTCAGGGCATATTGAAATCTATTCACTGTTAGCTCAGCAATCAGAATGCCCAGAGCGCCCTTACAGATAGTGTGCGCAATTAGACTGCTCCGATTATCTTCCATTCCCATAGCTAAAGAAACCGCAGCGACGGTCATGTAGTGCGGCGCTGGCCCCCTCTTGCCGGAGAAGTGATCGTTTTAGCTAACCCACGCATTTTCGATCAAAGAGTTAGCAAATTTAGACGGGCCGCCGGGAATGATAAACGGGACCGGCAATTGCTCGAACAATTTTTCCACGATGACAGCGGCCCTACTCTTTTGCGCAGTATCCCTAATCCATTTAATCATAACGGCCTCGCTAATGCGGACAATCAATCCAATGGGTCGTAAATACCGTGGTCATAAAATAGTCAAGCCACGATGGCTTGGCGGTGGCACGGATCGCAGGACATCATGACACAAAGGGGCAACTCGCCCAACTCGGCGTTGCGATCCGCAGCAAGCGGAAATTGGCAGGTCTATCGCAGGAGGCATTAGCCGATGCTGCTGGCATTGATCGCTCGCACATGGGCAAGATTGAACGCGGCGAACGGAACGTCACGTTCCTGAACCTAAGTCGCATCGCCGCCGCTATCCAGCTACGCCCTTCCGAACTTTTGACGGAAGCTGACCTGTAACGGCGTTCCTCGGTGGCAGGCATCATTCCGCCTGTTTGACACCCTCTACCTTTTAGGCGTCGGCAATTTTAGGCCGGGGATACGGAAGGAGGCGATTGCATCGACCAAGGCCCGCATGGATGGAGCCGCGCCATATTTGTCAGCGGCGTCTTTGCCCTCATGTCCTTGGAATTGACGGCACACACGTTCATTTATCCCGGCATCAACGGCCAGCGTTTTCCATGTGTGCCGGAAGGAGTGAAAGACCTTCGCCTTATCTTCTATCCCGCAGGCCCGCTTATACCGGCTGAACCACTGGCCCCATTTGTCGGTCAGCTTCATGCCGATGCCGATAGGCTGTAGGGCAGGAAAGACCCGTCCCGCCTGATCGGGCAGCTTTGCCACATAATCGACGAAGCCCATTTCTATCAGCTTGGGATGCAGCGGCACTAAGCGCCTGCTCGCCTCGTTCTTGATTTGATTGGGCAAGGCGTCATCGTCGCCTATGTCGGTAATGTCGATGCACCAAGCCTCTTGCCGCTGTTCGGCAGCGTCGATGTAGGCAACGCGCTTCACATCACTGACACGAAGCTGGCCGATTTCCTCCCGTCGCGCTCCCATGAAAAGCGCAATGAGCGGCATCCAGTATGCAGCCCCCCCATAGCCAGCCTTGGACCGCTTATCAGCCGTGTAGACTGGGCCAGAGAATAAGGCGTTCAGGTCATCAATGTTGAAATCCTTGCGCTTCTCGCCTCGCTCGCTGACAGCCATTTTCACATCGCGGGCCACGTTGACCGGAACAACATCCTCCTGTGCCGCCCACTCCAGTAGGGTGCGGAGGTAAGCCAGCCGGTCCCGCACGTTGATTTGCGACCGCCTAGGGTCAGCAATCAGCATCCGCTTGTAGGTCATTACATCGGCCTTGGTGATTTGCTCGACGGACTTCCGGCCTATCATGCTGTTGAACAGCTTGGCGTCTCGCCAATAGGCATCCTTGCCACGAGGCGACGACTTGCGCTCCGCAGCCCAGCCATCGACAATATCAGTGTCGAGAAAGACGCCTTTCCCTTTCCCGGCAGGCTTGCCTCCGTCGCAGTCCACGGCCTGATTTTGCGTGATTGATGCGCGCGCCAGCATCCGACCGACAAGCTGCTCACGCTCAATATCGGCCATTTCGCGTAGATGCAGGACCAACAGGCGACCGGCTCTTGCTATGTCGGCAGGAGAGGCATCGACCTCCCTACCCTCGGCCAAAGCATCCATGATCGGCTCCAGCGCCTCAATCTCGCTGTCCTGATCGCTTAGCGCCTGCCCCAGCAGGTCAGCCTGCTCTTGTTCCCATTCCCACTGCTCACGGTCCCGTCTTAGCTGTGCAGGGGATCGCGGCAACGATGGCGTCCGGGCTGGCTTGTCAGCAGCAGCTTTATCCCGGCGCGCTTGGTCC
Organism: Sphingobium sp. Leaf26; assembly: GCF_001421665.1. Classification (GTDB taxonomy): domain Bacteria; phylum Pseudomonadota; class Alphaproteobacteria; order Sphingomonadales; family Sphingomonadaceae; genus Sphingobium. Next base: position 299,833 of record NZ_LMKV01000028.1, on the reverse strand, counting down.
AGCAGCTTATGAGCGGCCTTGGTATGATCGGGGATAATTAGCTTGGCAGCGTCCCGGTCCTTTAGGCCTAGAGACATTTTGATTTCCCGCTTGCTACCCATAAACGGGCGCAACTCCGCAGGCACGCTCATGCGGAAATAATAGACGCCGTTAGGTGCTTTGTGCAGATAGGAACACATGGCTTCGTCCTTCGTACGTTTGTACTAGACGCTTGTAAAAAAGCCTGCAATTCCAATGTTTTCTAGGGATTTCAAGCCCCTGGAAAAAGTGGTGCCCAGAAGAGCTTTCTGGGGCGCCGTCTAAGCGGTTGATTTCTCAATCAAATCATAGGCTTGAGAAGTCGCCGCAGGCATCAATAGCACGATCTGGATTCGTGGAAAAGGCTGGACGTGAATGGACGGGGCGGTTCCAGTCCTTTTCGGCATCGGGCTCATGGGAGCATTATCTCCCACTAACGGAAAGATAACGGGGGGCAGGCGCTTTGTCAGCGACATCACCACGACACGGCGAACTGCCTTTTGATGCTCCGCATTATGCCGGCGTCGCGACCAGGTCCTCTGGCAGTTCTTGCCGACGTCACTCCTCTTCAAAAGCGCTCATCTCGACTTGCCGTCGCCGTTCAAGATCATCCCGCAGAAGAAGAGCCTGTCCGATATAAGGCGCCGGGATATCGAGCTGGTCGAAGTGATCCAGAAAGGCTTCGAGTGCGGTCCCCACTCCCGCGAAGGAGAAATCATCCTGGACCGCGCGACCGTAGACATAATCCAGGAGGCGCTGGCAATTTTCCGGGAGACCGTCGCCACGCAATGCGCGCACGAAGAGCCAAAGAATGACATCGATTGTTTGAATGCCCGCACTTTCCTTCGCGGTCGAGATTTCGAGGCGACTTCCGAACACTTTGCGCAGGACCATCTTCTCCCCGAGGGGCAATCGGACGACATCAGGCAGCGCATTCGAATACATCTGATGCCAATCTTTGATGTTCTGCGCGAATTGCTGCTGCCGATCATGGCGGATCACGTCGACCGGCCGGCCCCAAGCGTTGGACTGCATCTCGATCCCCGCCAGCAAATTGCCGAAGCCGACCATATTCGGACTATGTCCGCGCCGGCCCGCTGCGTCAGAGTAGACAAATTCGAGGGCCTCGGGATGGTCCGCCGCCCAAGCGAGTGCCTCGGCAATCACCTCGCGCGAGCGTTCGTCGGGAATTAGACCGACGCGCGCATTCAGTTCACGACAGAAATCCGCCATCTTCGCGCGGGCGCGGTCCGGTCGCGCATCCATCAGCGCATCCCAGAATGTGGCGCCGATCGTGTCGTCGAGCAGCGAAGCGACCTTGAAGGCCATCAGCAACCGCAGCGGTCGAAGATTGTAAATGTGCCAAGGCACCGCCTTGTTCTCGAACGAATCGAAGATCGTGTCGAACACCTTAGTGGCGAGGATATAGCGCTTTTCGACGCGCGCGAGCGCGAAGCGCGGCCCCGCCTTACGGATGACCTTCAACAGATCGGGCGCGATCGGCTCAAGCCGGCCGAGCCCCAACTGGTTGGCGTGGATCTCGTCCGAGCCTAACGACCGGGCGATCGTTCGGATTTCCCCTTCGAAGCGGACGTCGTAATCGGAGCGAGTGAGCAATGCCGCAGTGGCGAACAGAGGCTGTGCTTCGTCCAGGAGCTTGACGCCGGTATTTCCGGTCTCATCGACATAGGCGTACATACGATATTTTCCTGTCCGCTGAAGAACGCGCTAGCCTGAGTGCGGGGATCGACCCTCTTAGGGATTAGGTCACGGCGCTCACTCCAGCCATCACTTGGCTGCAAGGATTTCATAGGAGGCGATGCCCGCGAGCCTATCGAGTTCGGTTACGCCTGGCGCTTCGAGCCAGGCGACGAACTGCGCAGGGGTCGTCTCACCCGCCAACACACGCAAGACGCCCTCAATGAAGACCTCGTGTTCGATGAGCGTTACGTCGAACGCACCCTGCGCCTTCTTGCGCGAATGCTCGTCGAACCTTGGCTTGCCGAGGGTCAGACGATGCATGGACTTATCGTAATCGACCGCCTTCTGCAGGATCGCGAAAGAAGCTTCCTTGGCCAGAACCGGTGGCCGCTTCGTCGTCGTCTTGCATTCGATCAGGATCGCGTGATCCCCCAAAGTCAGGAGGAGGTCCGGCGCATTTTGCTGCCGACCATCGTCGAGCTGGCGCACCGTCCAAGACGGCTCTCGCGCGAGCAGCGCAATCATCGCATCCTCATAGTCCGTGCCCAGCGCCTCATTGCACTGCTCGACCAATTCGGCGACACCAAGGCGTTGAGCGAGTTGGCGATGCACTTCGCGGAACTTGTCTTGGCGCAGGCCGATCGATGCCGCCACCGCCTTCAACAAGGCCGTCATCCGCTTCTCGCCCCCGACCGCCTGCTGGACCTTGTCCTTGGCGGCGCTGAGCAGCTGGTCGAAAGTCTCGATGCCCTGGCGAAGAAGCGCGACGGCACGCTGACGGCCAAAGCCAGGCACATTCTCGCGTTGTGCGACGCGCAGGATATCGAGTGCCTCAATCGGCGTGCCCCACTGGATCTGCCGAGCAAGCATCTGCAACTTGTTGGTCAAGCCTTGCGAGAAGCCGAGGTCGGGTACGCTCGCGATGCGGCGCAGGCCATCGAAAACCCATGCGATGTCGGTGGCTAGGCGATGAAGCTGTCCGGCGGGCAGATTGGTCTTTCGCCGAATTTCGCGTTCAGAGGCGCCAGCTGCGAACAGCACGAGGGCATGGGCGCCCTGATTGACCTGGCGGTTGGTCGGGTCGATCGGCGCAAGCAGCGGGTAAGCGCGTAGGAAACCGATAGAATCTACCGGCGCCCGGCCGCTTGGCCACGGCAGAAAGCGCGACGGCGTGTCTCCTACAAACTCGTCGCACGATGCCGCCCAATGCAACAATCCCGGCAGATGTGCGTCGAAGTCGGCGTCGATCGCAGCGGCGCGGGTCCGCATCATCGTAAGAAAGGCGATGGCGGTCGTCGGCAACAGCCCGGATTGGGCGACCGCCTTGCCGACGGGGGTCGCGAAAAGCACATCGAACTCGTCGTCGATCAAGTCGGCGGCAATCAGCCAGTCGACCGCCTGCGCGGCTGTATCAATCAGCGGTTGGAGTTTGTGCGGATTGCGTTCGCGGATCTGGTGCCACAACAGGCTGAGGCGGAAAAAGTCTGCCAGGGCTTCGCGCTGGGCGACCACACCGTGAGCGATCAGCGCGAGCACGCTCCGGCGCATCGACAGGTCGACGAGCCGCGAGGGAACGCGGTCATTCTCCGGCCTGACAATGCTCGCGGCGTGGGATCGTTCAGCTTGGTTCTTGGGGACGAGAACCGCGTAGCCATCGGGGTGAAGGCCAAGCCGCCCCGCGCGCCCGGACATGTTGCGGTAATCGGCGCGGGTCAGCATCGTGCCTTTGCGGTCGCCATACTCATAAGTGAGCTTTGCGAATACAACCGAACGAAACGGAAAGTTCACTCCAGCGGCCAGCGTCGATGTCGCAAAACAGACGGAAAAGGCCGAAGTGACAAATCCATCCTCGAGTACCTGACGCTCTTGTGCGGTCAGGTCCGCGGAGTGGAAGGCGACCTGGCGTCGCGCGAGTTCCTGCAACTCTTCGGACGCTTCTGTGGGCTCGGAGAACAACGCAAGCTGTTCGGCGATCGCGATCCCCTGCGCTGTTTGTTGCTGGGCACGCGCGAAGCGCTTCGCGAGATCGACCGTCTCGTTGCGCGATTCGGTGAATACCAGCACTGGCCCGCGGCCAAGCGCGATGAGCTTGCGGGCGACTTCGACAGGATCCTGCGGAATATGTTCGTCTTCGAGACAGGGCGCTGCGTCTTCCTGCCCAAAGCGGATTTCATAGGCCGTGCCGCCGGACCAGACCTGCTGGATGAGATCGACGTCGCGGTCCTGGCAACCGACAAGAGTGCAACCCAGCCATTCGGCCAATTCCTCGGGATTGCCGACGGTGGCGGTCAGGCCCACCAACTGCCGTACGCCTTCGCGCTTGAAGATCGTGCAAAGCGTTTCGATGTTGGGACCGCGGCCAGGCTCTCCGATAATCTGGAGTTCGTCAGCCACGATCACGGAGGTCGCGACCTCCAGTTGCCCCGAAAGCAGCATAGCCAGAGCTTTTTCATAGGTAGCGATCAACAAACGCGCGCGCGCTTCGCCTTCGTCCCGGTCGCCGGTACTCAGCGCGACGGAGACAGTGGCTCCCAAGCGCTGCTGAAAGTCGACATATTTCTGATCGGCGAGCGCTCGATGGGAGACGAGATAGAGGCAACGATCGCCGCGCGCGAGACCGGCCAGGATGGCGATCTCGCCGACTAGCGTCTTGCCCGAGGACGTCGGCGCGCAAGCAAGGAGGCTGCGACCGTCCGCGAGGCCCGCCTCGATTGCCATACTCTGAATGCCCGTGAAATGACGGATGCCCCACCCGCGCAGTGTTTGCGCAAGATCATCTGTCCAGCCGGGCGCTACCATCGTATCGACGTTCATACTCAGTTCCCTTTTTGCTTTCCTGTCAGACGACCATCATTCACCGGTCATGCGATGTTGCTGAGAATTGCGCGTGGCGATGGCGTCGATGATGGCGCGAACTGCGTCGCCCACATCGGGATCGGCCTGCTCGATCAGGCTTTCGTCGCTTCCCGCCTGTATGTAATTGGCGGCGAGCTCGATCGCTTGGCGCCGCGGCGCGGACAGGCCCTGCGTTTCGCGCGCGGCCTCTTCGGTCAGATCCTTGAGAAGCGGCACCGCCGAGGCGCTTTCGAGAAGCCCGCCCAGCAGGAAGGTCGCACTATCCTCGAAAGGCGTGAGACTAGCGCGTGCGCGCAGGCCATCAAGCAAAGCTCGCCCGCGTTCGAAGGCGACTTGCCGTCCCTCCTGAGCATCGACCACGCCGAGTGCCGCCCCGCACCGCGTGAGCACCGCTTCGCACAACCGGCCCATATGTTGCGCGGGCCGCTCGTCGAGTAACGGCCAAACAGCCGCCACGTCGCCGCCCAGGATGTGCAGATAGGCAAGCTGCCCGGCGCTCCAAATGATCTGTCCCTGAAAATTCACCGAGCGCGATTGTTCGAAGGCTTCACGACTAAATTCGCGCGCTCGATCGAAGTCCTGCATGCAAATGAAGGTGATGGATATGGAGGATAGCGTCTTGATCTGCTGGCGCGGATTTTTGATTTCCCGCCACAAACCAAGTGCGGTCTCGTCATGCGCCAAGGCATCGCGGAATTCCTTGAGCTGCCGATAGGAGGCCGCCATCCAGCTATGGTTAAGCGCAACACTGAACCGCTTGGTGCTGTGCTTCTTGAGAAGCTGGATTGCGCGTCGATGCGACTGGATCGACTCGCGAAATCTGCCGCTCTCGCGCCGGGTCAGCCCTATTCCGCCAAGCACCCAGGCCTCGCCGACGTCGTCGTCGAGCAGCTGCCAGATTTCCTGCGCCCGGATATAGGCATCGACGGCGTCGCTGTGTCGCCCCATCTTGCGCAGGCTTTCACCGACTTCACCCCAGAGCGACGCCACGCGGTCCTTCGCGCCTTGCTTGGACCAGAGTTCGATCGCCAGCTTCGAGTAGTACAATGCGTCGTCGTACTGGAGTGCGCCTCTAAAATCCTGCGCCAGCTGGCTTAACACCCACGCTATCGTTTGCGGTTGATCACGCTCGCGCCAGATTTCCAGCGCCTCGCGGTGGGCTTCGATGGCGACCGGATAGCGCCCCTCCTTCGCTGCCGAAACACCGATCTGGCCGAGGATAAGGGCTGTGCCGATCTCGTCTTGCTCTGCGCGCGCAACCGTCAGCGCCTTGTTGAACTGCGCTAGGGCGAGCCTATGATTGTTTTCGACCGTTGCGGCCAATGCGCGAATTGCGTCGCCGTTGTTCGTCTTGGCCGCCCAGGAGCCAAGGTCGCCGCCGCCGGCTGCGAGATAGGCGCGAATGAACTCGCATCCCTCTTCCTCGCGTCCATCTTCGAACAGCGCGAGCGCCTGGCGACGGTTTTCCTCGGCGGAGAAGAAGCCGTCCAGCAGCTCCGCCATCCCGGCGAGCGGGCTGTAATTATCGTGGAGCAGATAGCGCTTGCGGTAATATTGGACGAAGAGGCGATCGGCTACCTGATAGAGGAAATCGCGACCGCCGGTACGCTTCTTGCCGACCACGAGATGGCGCTCGCGCAGCCACGCGAAATGCTGGGCGATGCGATTCTGGGTTGTGCCGACGCGGACGGCGAGGTCGCTCTGCGAACAGGGTTCTGACAAACGGATCAGCGCGTCAAACAGGGTCTTAGTGCGCGGCGGCATCTGATCGATGACCGCCTGATAATAAGGCGTTAGATCGTCGACCAGTTTGTCGAGCAACGCCGCTGCGCTGAGCGGATCATTCTCGATGAGCAAGTTGGCAAGCGCGACCACCATACGCGGCGCGCCGCCCGTGAATTGCGACAGCGCTCTGATCTTGCCGCGGTCGAGCATTTCCGGTTCCCGGCCCTCCAGTACCGCGCGGCGCTCGAAATAGAGGAGATGGTCCTCTTCGGTCCACGGCAGCAGACTGAATTTGGCGAAGGCGTGGAACAGCCGTTGCTCATAGTCCTGATCGAACTGCGCGGAGGTCGCCGTCGCCAAAATGGCTAGATGTTCGCTCTCGGCCAATAAGGCACGCAGCTTCGATTGGTCGGAAGGTTCTTCGAAGACCTGGGTGATGAGATCGTCGAAATTCTCGATGACGACGATTTGGATGATCTTGGGATCGAAGCCCGCCAGCGCAGCATCCAGATTCGCGCGCGCCGCTTCCCAGGCGCCCGGCGGGTCGTCGAGGAACTGCCCCGCAACGCTGTCGGCTGGCGCACCGGTCAGTCCGCGGGTGATTTCGCGCAGAAGGCTGGCGGGCGTTGAGACGTTGCGCTGTTCTTCGGGCAAGATCGTGACCCGCGCCGGCCGCGCCTCGTCAGCGATGGCAAGCTGAACCGCGCGGGCAAAGAAGGATTTCCCGAACCCACGCGGCGCCGTGACCAGAACTTGCTGCCGGATGCCTGGGCCGCCGGTCAAGGCTTCGACCACTGCTGAAATTAGGCGATCCCGGCCGGTGGAGAGCAAGCGGACCTGGCTGTCCGCCATAGCATGGGGGTTGAAGCGCGATATTTCCATCACACGCCCCCCCGCGCGCGACGCCATGTCTTAAGCAGGTTTTGGACTAACCGGAAGCCAGAGCTCTTGAGGTCGGTACGAATGAACTCGGCCAGTTCAAGCCGCCGGGTAACCCGTAGCGGATCCTGTCCAGCTGCCTCGCAGATCGTGTTGATCTCGGCATTGGTAATTTTGCCGTCCGCGCGTGACGCCATGGTGTTGAGCACCGTTTCAGCTGTCTTGCGTAAGTCCCCGTCAAACCGCCGCTCCAGCCGCTCGTCGAACTGTTGGTAGAAGGATGCGAAGATTTGGGGCTGGACCTGGTTCTCGAATATCTCGGCGATCACCTCTGGGGTCGCATGCTCCTCAACCCGCAGAAAGTTCATCGCGGTCTGAATAAAAAAAGGAAAATGGTCCGGCAGCTCGCCGAGGAGCGCCGTGGTAGAGGCCTCATTCCAATCTCCGAGGCCAGCCACGCCGGCCAACGCTTCCGTGAAGGCGACCGCTTCGGTTTCGCTCAGCGGTTGCAAATCGATCCGGGTCAGGTCGTTAATGACCAACCCCTCGATCTTGAGGTCTTCCAGGAAGGCTTCGATGCTGACCGAGCCTGCGACCGCCATGGCAAGCCCCGCATTGCGCCAGGCACGCAACGTTGCCAGCACCAAGCGGATATCATCTACGTTTTCCGTGCGCCGATGCATGTTCTCTAGGAAGAAGGGCAATTCGTCGATGAGGAGAACTATGCGCGTACCTCCATTGAGGTGCTCGCGCGCAAGCATCTCCACGCTCGCCTTGAGCGGTTCCCAGTAGTCGCGGATATCCTTGTCGAACTCCACGCCGGCTTCGAAACCACCACCGCCTGCATTGGCGGAGCGGATTCGGCGCTGGATCGCATCCATGAGCTTTCCGGGCAGACGCTTGGCGCCATCCCAAAAGCCCCGCAGTTGCTGGAGCTTGTTTTGCGGCAGCGCGTTGAGGAACGCAGTGAAGAATTCGCTAATCGACTGAAGTTCCTGCACGTCGATATAAAGCGACGTTACACCGCCGTCTTCCTCAAGTTGACGGCGCGTTTCAATGAGCAGCGAGCTTTTGCCGATACGACGCCACCCTTTGACGAGCAGGCTGCTGCCATCGAGAAGCGAGCGCTTCGCGAGACGAACCTCCCGATCGCGGAACATGAAATCCTGACCCTTTACCGGCGGGCCCGCTACGATTCGCATTGCAACCTCCTATGCTGTGATTTTGATATCAAAAAGTTTGATATCAAGCAAGATGGAATGCGGAGCGGTAGAAACAGGGCTGGCGGATGAACTCGATTTGATGACCGGAGGCGGCCTCTATTTGCCGGCCAATTTGTCCGTTAGTAAGCGGGGCCTGAGGGCCGCCTTGCGTGGTGCCCATTCACGGGGATGATTGCCGCTCTTTGAGCGAGGTGGCGGTGTCTGACGAGATCGAGGATTCAGCAAGCGAACGGGCGAGTAGTCATATGAGTAATCGTATGAGTAATCGGATCGAGGTCGTTAGCCGGGTGTCGGGCCGACGGCGCTGGACGGTGGAGCAGAAGCTGGCCGCGCTGCGGGATGCATTTGGTCCAGAAGGTTGCGTGCGCACGGCCTGTGAACGCCATGAGGTTGGCAGCGGCTCGATCTACACATGGCGGCGACAGGCGATGTCCGGCGAGCTGACCGGGGTGCGCAAGCCGATCGAGCCTGCATTTGCAGAGGTGCAGATCAGCGAGCAGCTGGCCTTGCCCGCCCCGACGGTTGCGGCGCGCAGCAACGGCGTGATCGGGATCGAGCTGCCATCGGGCATCAAAGTGAGTGTGGACGCCACGGTCGATGCCGATGCCCTGTCGCGGGTGATCGGCGTTCTGGCGCGATGATCCCGCTGCCGCCATCGACGCGGATATTCCTGGCCTGCGGCGCGACAGATATGCGCAAGGGTTTCGACGGCCTGGCGGTGATGACGCAGCAGGTCCTGGAGCAAAGCCCGCATTCCGGTGCGCTGTTCGCTTTCCGGGGCAAGCGGGGCGATCTGGTGAAGCTGCTCTGGTATGATGGCCAGGGCATGTGCCTGTTCTCCAAGCGGATGGACCGGGGGCGCTTCGTGTGGCCGTCGACCAAGACGGGGTCGGTGGTGATGACCGCAGCCCAGCTTTCGATGCTCTTGGAAGGCATCGACTGGCGGCGACCTGAACGCACATTCACCCCTTCATTGGCCGGATAAAACGCCCATTTTCCGGCGCTTTTACTGGCATTGCGACCACCGATCTGCTATATAATCGTGGTGTCGGACGCAGGCTTTTCCACCCCTGATAAAGACGCTCGGATCGCCGAGCTCGAAGCTGCATTGGCGGCTGCCCACGCCGATATTTCCGCCCGCGACATCCTGATCGATACGCTGCGCGTGCAGATTGCACGCCTCAAGCGGATGCAGTTCGGCAAGTCGTCCGAGAAGCTCGATACCCAGATCGCTCAGCTTGAGCTGGCGCTCGAAGAACTCGAAGGCGAGGCCATCGTCGCCGCCGCGCGTCGAGGCGATCCGATAGCCGTAGATCGGCCGTCGCCGGTTCGTGCGCTGCCTGCCCATCTGCCGCGTGAGGAGCAGCGGATCGAGCCCGAGCAGGGCAACTGCACCTGTCCGGACTGCGGCGGCGCGCTGCGGCCGCTGGGGCAGGATAGCGATGAGATGCTCGATGCCGTGCCTGTGCAGTGGCGCGTCATTCGGACCATCCGCCCCAAGTATAGCTGCCGGTCGTGCGAGAAGATCGTACAAGCGCCAGCACCGGTGAAGGCGATAGCCAGGGGCAAGGCGACCTTCGGCACCTTGGCCCATGTCGTCGTCTCCAAGTTCGACCATCATCTGCCGCTCTACCGTCAGGCTGAGATAATGGCGGCGCAGGGCATCGAGATCGATCGCTCGACGCTGGCAGGCTGGGTCGGCCAGGCATCCGTGCTGCTCGACCCGATCATCAGTCGTATCCGCGAGGTCGGCCTGACCGCCTCGAAGATCCACACCGACGATACGCCGGTGCCCATGCTCGATCCGGGTCGGGGTAAAACGGCGACTGGCAGGCTCTGGGCTTACGCCGTCGACGATCGCGGCTGCGGCGCCACGACCCCGCCGCTGGTCTGGTACGAGTTCACCACCGACCGGACCGGCGCGCATCCCCAACGCCAGCTGGTCAGTTTCACCTGCTATCTACAGGCCGATGGCTATGCCGGATACGACAAGCTCTACGACACCAACCGCGTCACCGAGGTCGCCTGCTGGGCGCATTTCCGGCGCAAGATCTTCGACATTCACGCTACCAAGTCCACCCCGCTCACCACTGATCTGCTGGAACGTATCGGTCAGCTCTATGAGATCGAGGCTGAGGTTCGCGGCCATCAGCCCGATATCCGACGACAAAGCCGCCAGGACCGAACCCAGCCATTGATCGACGATCTGCGCCAGGCGCTCGACGATGCAACGCGCCGTCTCTCACCCAAGTCCGAGATGGCAAAGGCGATCGCCTATGGCCGCAAACGCTGGGTCGCTCTGACGCGCTTCCTCGACGACGGCCGCCTGGAAATCGATAATAACATTGCGGAGCGCGCCATGCGCTGCGTGGCCCTAGGCCGCAAAAACTGGTTGTTCGCAGGCTCAAAAGCAGGCGGCGATCGGGCCGCTGCCATCTACTCGGTCATCGAGACTGCCAAGCTCAATGGCCTCGAACCGCAGGCCTACATCGCCGATGTCATAGCCAAGATCGCTGCTGACTGGCCTGCCGCTCGCTGGGATGAACTCATGCCTTGGAACTGGCAGCCAGATAATCAGGCAATCGCCGAAGCCGCCTGATCTGCGGCCTCCAGCCCACGCTTACGTCCGTTATGGATTGCAACAAATTGATTTAGCTCACTAAAGCACGGGATCCGCTTTCAAGCTGACGAAAAATTCGTCAACACAAGTCGCGAGGTGCTCGGGCGCACATGTGCCTACTGTGCCGAAAGCGAGCTTAGTCGAACTAGACGAGCCGACGACACCATCTGGCCCAACTACCATTGCCATGACCGTCGAGCACAATCGGGAAGCCAGCTCAGCTGCGTAACCCACCGCCTGATAATAGCCCGCTCGTGCAACAAATTCAGGGTTTCTCGAGTATTTGCACTCCAGAACAAGCGCTTCGCCCTCACCCGACAATAGTAACAAATCGGCGCCTAACGATCTGTCTTTCAGGGCTAGTCCCCTTGTGGCTTCGGCGTATGGTGCCCGTGTTCCTGACACACTCCATATGCCTGCGGCCTCAAACCAAAGGGACCAAACCTTTCCGGTGTTCTCTGTTATTCGAAACGCGGGACCAGTGCTCCTTGCACTGATTGGTCGTAACGACACAATCGAGCATCCTCGACCTCTCAAAGCTTGCAAAAGGACACCCAAGACACCGAGATGAAAGAGCCGCCATCGAATTTCATCATCTGGCATCAGCAGTTCATACGCCATGCGCTCGGGTGTTTCTTCCAACACCAACAATGACTCAGCGATGCGCGCCACATTACCCCAAGGTCGACCCGCACGCGCAACGGCCCGGAGATCATGCCGCGTTGGTCGAATAGAATCTGCTGAAAAAAGCGGATCGAAGTTCAGTAGGCGACTTGTCACATCGAGTTGTGCGCGAGCTGGCAAGTCTACTTCTGTAAAACTCTTTAAGGCGCCCAAGCGTACTCGAGCCAACCCCTGAAGCGTCCACTTCAACGTGGTCGACAAAAGCATATCCGTTGAACGCACCGATTGTCGGGCGGCAAATTCCTTGGGCGGCCAGCCGTGCCGGATACGAGTCGTGACCCAATCCGTGCCGGCTAAAGGGACATCTGCTGTGACGAAATGTTGGAGACGGATCGCCGGTAAGGCGTCCAGCCACGTTGCTAATCGAGATGGCAAGCTGATCAAGTCAGGCATCATTTGCTCAAAAAGCAACCGATGAGCTCGCGCCCGCAAGTCGTGCGCAGACCAAGCACGCTCATCCGCTTCGTCAATAGACGCAGCGAGGCCTTCAAATAGCTGCCCACGTCCGATCCACTTGCTCAATACTTCGGCAAGGCCGGCCTCTGGAATGGGCGCTGACGTCAAGCGAGAGATTCGATCATCGTCTCGATCCAACTCCATTCAGCATCGGAGAAGACGCCACTCTGCTGAGCGCGATCACGCAACCCGTCGCGATCAGATGGTTCGAGTTGAGCGAGCCATGTGCCGATGTGAACGACATATGCCTCGGCAAGCAGTTCCTCGCTCAGTGTATTGTCAGCGATGTTGGCGCTCTCGTCTCGGAGAGCGATTGCCGATGCAAGGTAGCCGCACATCGCAAGGAATAGGGCCGGACCCAAAACGGTTGCAGGACTTGCATGATGCGCAGCATACAGCCTCGCAACAGCCTGCCGCAAATCTGCAGAGAGTCTTGATGCTCGCTCGCCGAGCACTTCGACAAACAGATCCGGCGTCAACGCGGGCACCGGCACACGAACAAACCGCCTACCGAGCGCCTGACCGAAACGGAAGACCCGCTGGGCATCTAACGCATTGTACGTTCCCAGCAGGCGCCAATTCGCGCCCGCTTTATAGCGTATTGCGCGCTGTTCTTCACCTTCGCTTACGCTCGAAGCACCCGCGGTCCAACCAAGTAGAATTTCCCGTGCGCCATTACCGCTGTGTTCCGAACCAATGGCCACCGTTCCGCCTGAAAGCCACGTCAAGAGGCCACCGAAGATGCGATCCATGTCAGCTCGGTTTGCTTCGTCGAGAATGAGCCAGCGATCATCAGCAATTGCGCGAACAACCCAACCCGGGCGGAATCGAATTTGCCCATCAACGATCGTGTCGCCGCCCACCAGATCACGCGCCGTCCAACTTTCGTCTGGCGTTGCCCATAGCGGATCGTGGAATACGCCTCCCTCAGGTACGAACTGAGGATCGCCCGAAAGTGTTCGGACGGCTTTGGAAAGCAGCGCCGTTTTACCGGTCCCGGGTGGACCGACCAATATTACCGCCGGCGAGGACCGAATCGCGGTAAGGATCATCCGCCAAGAGCGGCTATCAATCCTGATGTCGTCACCGCTAAACTCGTCGAGCGGAACCGTGAGAACCGCAGGATTGGGATCGCCAACTGCCACGGTCGGTGTGGCTGCGAGGCGTTTCTTGACAGCCTCGACGATGCTCGCGACCGGCGCTGCCTCTGTCGCGCTTCTGACCGCCTTCAAACCGACGATCAACGCGTCTCCGTCGAGAGGTGGCAAGTCGCCCGCCCAAACATCATTACCGCTCACATTGGCGTACATCGTGATCGTGCGATGCTCGAAATTTGGCGTGAGCGAAAAACTAGAACTGCCGGAGGCGGGAATCTCTCGTTTCGCCGCTTCCTTCGCGAACGCGCCGAATAGTGTAGCTGCCGCTACGACTAAGAAGCGGCTCTGATTGTAATCGAACACGAGCAGCAGCGGATTGCGATCAAATAGTGCGCCGTCGCTTTGAGCAATCGCTTGACCGAGTGCTTCAGCTCTTGTGGCTGGCCTATTGCTTGCGTTCAAGATGAGGGTGAATGCGACTGCCTCGAAACCCTGCTGCCCTGGCTCATCTATGCGAATGCGGTACAGCGGGTTGGGGCTACGACTGAGTTCAATGCCGAGATCATTCGCAAGATCGCGCATCGAGATCTTCTCGATGTTGATCCGCGGATCACTGGCTGAAAGCGCCTCTAGGCGTTCTTGGAGAGCACTGTCATTTGCCACGATCAGGCACGCACCGAGCTTGAGCGATCCGACGCTTTGGCCGGCAGATCCCGATAGTAACGGTCGAGAACACCCGCGACCTCCTTCGCTACTGCTGCGGCCATCAAGGTAGGCACTGCGTTACCGCAAAGTTTGTACTGGTCCACCTGACCGCCAAAGAACTGGTAGGTGTCAGGGAACGACTGAATTCGCGCTGCCTCACGGACTGATATCAGTCGCTGCTGGCGGATGTCATAATGGATGAACGTCCCCCAGTGCGGATCGGGTTTCGTCAGTAGCGTTCCGGAAATCTCGTCTGGCCGGAGCCGGCCATACCGCTTGGTGTGATCTTTACGTTGTGCACGCTGCATACCCGGTGGGAGAAGCTCGTGCGGAATGGATCGCCAGTCTCCGCCAGCAGGAATGTGTTTGACGCGTTCAATATTTGGCTGAGCCAAAGCACGACACCAGTGATTGCTTAGCACTGATGCGCCATCTCGCGCCCAGAGTTGATAATCGGACTGTGGTCGCTTCGCCTTGGAGTAGGAGGCCAGATCCGATCCGCCACCGTTGGTGAGCTGAGGCAAATCGCTCATAGCCTCTGCAATTGTAATCGGATCACAAAGGTTCGGGCCGATCTGCGGCACGCCCGGCTGATTAAGCCTCTTCCGAAAGCCAATAGCATGATGAAAAGTATGAGCTCGCCCACCTTTGAAGTGCGCTTGGGCGAGTGAATAGTGGCGAGGGATGGGAAGCTCAACAATTCCAGCTCTGTCGGCAACATCGCGACGCGTGCCAACAAGTACGACGCGGAAGCGATCCTGAGGCACACCGTAGTGCGCGGCATTAACAATCTTGAATGCCACTTCGTACCCGGGGCACCCCTTAGTCGGACGGCCGATCATGTTGACTAATTCGTCGAAAAAGCGACCGCCTTCTAGCGAGTACATTCCCGGCACATTCTCCAAGACGAAGACCTTAGGCGCGAGGCCCTGAAGAATGCGAACATAATGCCGGAACAGAAAGTTGCGCGGATCCTCAGCAGAACGCGTGTGGGAGTTGACCGAATATCCCTGACACGGGGGGCCGCCGAGGAGGACGTCCAGCTCGCCTTGCTCGAGCGGTTCAGCCGATGTGCCAGCCGTCTGACGAAGCAATGTATCCACGTTGATGTCTTCGACCGAGCCGCTTACCGCCACAATCTCTCCTTTTTTGCCGTTCGAAGCAGCATAAAGAGGATCAAAGTTCATGAGAAAATTATGCAAAGCGAGTGGCCAAATATCGTTGGCAAAGCGCGGATCGAACCCGTGCGCGTGGAACCCGCTGGACAGTCCACCGGCGCCACAAAAAAGCTCGCCTGAGATGAAGCGACGCGGCGCATCGGAAACTGTCTGCATATTTTCTCCCCGCCAAGCCGAATTGCACGCTGCAAATGCTAGCGAACCCCCTAGCAACCGCAATCGAATTTGAGAAGCATTTGTTCTCAAATTGTTCCACTCGCTCCACAGTTCAGCGTCGGTGCGCTCGAACAACACCCTGTCCGATGGAGCTCAGCCGATCGACGGTCCCGATCGGCCGCGTCCGAACTGCCAGCTGATCCCGTCCGCCCGCATGATGCCGGACGCTGCCTTGCCGATGTTTCGCTCAAGAACGTCACGCCAGGGTACGAGGGTAAAATCCCGCGACCGCTCGACCAGCGCGTAGCTGCCCCCTTCGAGGTCGACCCGGCGGGCAATCACTCCCTCGATCCGGTCGCCCGTGCTGGCGGGTGCGAACGCCTTACCGACATCCTGCGCGAGCCGGTCGCCAGCCTGGCGCAGTTCACGCTGGCGTAGCTTATACATCGTTCCTTCCCGAAGGCGAAGCGTGGCGCCGTCCAGGGCAGCCAGCTGCTGCTCCACCAGCCATTGCCGGCGTGCCGCCAGAGCGGTCCGGACCTCACGCCCGAAACCAGCATCGCGCACGGCGCTTCCCGCGCTTCCATCCAGCTCCCTGTCGAGCCATGTCGGGGCATCCTTCACCGCGAGTTCGGCGACGGGCGTGCGTGACATGACAGACACCGCCACTGGCCGATCGCGCTGCTGCCGAGCGGCATATGCCTCGGCGCGCGCAAGATGATCTTCGGTTATGGTCCAGTTCCCATCCTCCGATCGCTCTGGCCCCACGCCCGCCCGTCGCATGGCCTCCAGCCGCCGGACATGGCTCGCGGCATAGGCTTCGCTGGCCTGCGGATCACCCGCCAGATGGATGTCGATCGAATAACGGCCGCCATTGGCCCGGGCGACGGCATCGACCGTTCGGTCAGCCTGCGTCACGCCAAGCCTGCTTGGTTCGATCCGCACCGTCGCATTTTCAGGCACGTACGGCACCGCATCGGCCCGGCCGATATCGAGATAGTGGACCCGCCCATCGATGCCATCGACCATCATATAATGGCGGTCGCGATGCTCGTCGGAAAAGCCACGCTGAATCACCCGTCCGACGATCGGTTCTCGAAGGTCATTTGACACGACCTGCTCGACGCCAGCACGGTCAAGCCTGCGGGCGGTCAACTCACGCTGCATGAGGCGGATGATGTCGCCGCGCTCACCCATCCGGCGCAGCGTTTCCTCCAGCCCCTCAGCGAGTCTGTAGCGTCCGCCACCGACATCGTCGGCCAGGTCCATCGCCTTCAGTTTGCGAAGCCGGCCTGCCGCCACCGATTGCTGGAAGGGATCGTTGTCGGCCGGTGATGCCGTGCGATCGACGCCCATGCGGCGCAGCAGGCGACGGTCGATTGCTGTCAGCCGTTCCTGGTCGACATCATGGCGCAGCCGCGCCTCGATCTCATGGTCCGTACGAGGGCCGAGGTCGAGCGTCACAAGCTCGGACGCGCGCTCGCGAAGCCCGTGCGAAATATACTCCCGCGCGATGACCAGATTGTCGCCCTGGTCATCGACCCCGCGCAGCACGATGTGGGTATGCGGACGCTCGGTGTTGAAGTGGTCGACCGCGACCCAGTCCAGCTTCGTGCCAAGGTCCTGCTCGACCTGGGTCATCAGTCGCCGGACATAGGGCTTGAGATCGGGATATTCCGCGCCGTCTTCGGCGGAGACGATGAAGCGAAACTGATGGCGATCGCCGGCGGTCCGCTTCAGGAAATCACCGCTATTTGCACGGTCGGTTTCGGGACCGTAAAGTTCGCCTGGCAAGCCCTCGCGGGTCACCCCGTCGCGCTGGATGTAGCGCATGTGCGCGCGGGCGGCCTGACCGCCCTTTCCAGCCAAGCGAATCAGGCTCGCCTTCACTACCGCACGGCGTCCGCGAAATCCCGCGAGCCGGTCGCGGCTCGACAGCAATCGCCCCATGCTCGCGCCGCGCCCGATCCGACTGCCGTCGAACCGTCGCGAGCGGACTCCGGTCTTCGTGCCCGCGAGGCGCGCAGCAGCGCGGATGCGTCCCCCATATTTGACGATCTTCTTGCCATCCTTGCCGCGCTGGCTGCCGAGCCGGGGGGTGAAATCGTCGTCAGACATCACACCGTGCTCCGGTCTCGCGATTTCGGGCAGAAAATGGCTGATTTCGGCCATTCCGGCCCTGACTGTCTCGCGGTCGCGATTGCCTGTCTCGTGAAAAAAGGATGTGCAGACAGGGACTTGGCAGGGGTCGCGAGACACTGCCTTTATCTTGTTTCCCCTCCCTTCCCTCCCACTCACCCCCAAGGCTCAAAAAAAGGGGAGAGACGAGCGCCTTGCGACGCCGCCTCTCCCCGCGAATTGCGCTGCGATCAGTGCGCATGGAGCATCGCGTCCCTTGCCCTGACCCGTGACGTGAACTGGCGGCATCCCACCATCCCGTGGGCCTGGCCATCGCCATCCACGATCATGGTTGCACAGAACCATTTCCCGTCGAGCCGCCCGCAAATCGCGATCCGGTCGAGTTCGAATTCCTCGCCATCGGTGCGTTCGTAGGCGCCGATCCAGCGCTCCTCGATCCGAGCATCCCAGCAAAAGTCCGCTTCCTCAGCCTCCAGAAACCGGTGCGCCAAGGCTTCGCCAGCACCCCGACCGAATTCCAGTTCAAGGCCAGAAACCAGCGCTGCCATCACGCGATCAACGGCATTCGCCGACGCCGTTCCGATGCTTTGATACATGCCCATTAAAACCTCCAAGCTTCGCGTTCCCATCATCGAGAACGGCGTTCGAAGGACGGCTGGCGGAGCGGCTGTCAGGGCCGCGGAGCGAAGCGCCGCGCCGCGAAGCGGACGTGGGGGGAACCGATTTTCGAAGAAAATTGGGGGGCACCCGCGGGCCTTGATAGCCGCTCCGCCAGCCGTCATACTGGGTCTATCGAGACGAGCTTCCTTCCTCTCGTTGGCACACGACCTCACGTCATCGCCCCTGCGACAGCGCAACAAAGAGTGACCCCTGGGCCGACGCATCAGGGCTATCGACGAGCGGCGATGCTAGTACTCTTCGTACAGCAAAAAGCCTCTCCACTGGCCGCGCTGCTGCCGAGGCCTGATCACTCCCTTTTGCTTCCGGCGCGACACTGGCGAGATAGCCGATGGTCTCGCGCGGCAGTCTTGTGCGACCGGCAAGATAGTCGGCATAGCGCCACGGTCCGGCATTGTAGGCCGCGAAAAGACCAGGATAGCCGAAGCGATCGTACATCAGGCGAAGGTAGAATGTGCCCGCGAGGATGTTATCGCGCGGGTCATCCGGATCGGCGCCAAGGCCAAGTCTGGCGCGCATGTCCGACCAGGTCGCAGGCATGACCTGCATGAGCCCGATCGCGCCCGCCGACGACCGGATCGGCCTTCCGCCCTGGGAAGTGCGGCCCCGGCTTTCGGCTTGCATGACGCGCTCGATCCAGGCCGCCGGGACGCCGAAACGCAGCGACGCCTCGCGGATGTACGGCCGCCATGTCGCAAACGTTGATCCAGCTTGCTGGGCCGATGGCTGGCTCGCTGCCGGGACCGGCGCGGCGAACGCCAGAAGGGCCACGGCCCATCTCAGCGGCGCCACAGCAACCGTGCCTTCCCGATGAGAT
The DNA here is from genome assembly GCF_001421665.1 of Sphingobium sp. Leaf26. Classification (GTDB taxonomy): domain Bacteria; phylum Pseudomonadota; class Alphaproteobacteria; order Sphingomonadales; family Sphingomonadaceae; genus Sphingobium. The sequence goes on along the minus strand of NZ_LMKV01000028.1, from coordinate 280,901 downwards.
CGTTGCCTTCGGTCACCCCGAAATAGCGGCCGTCGAACGAGTCCGGGCTGTCCATCAGCAGCAACAGTTGCCGCCCCCGCAGCATGCGACAGCCATGCCATGAGGGCATGGCTCGCCTCGCGCCATCGGCCAGCCGTCGCCTCGCCGCCGGCCGGCCGTTGACGAAGACCTGGTCGCCAAGCGCACAGATTTCATCGCCCGCCTCGGCTACGACGCGCTTAACGAGCGGGACATTGCCAGGGAGATAACGCCGGGCGGCGGCGAGCGCCCGGACAGGTTCGGGCAAGCGTGCCACCACCATGTCGCCGGGAGCCACGGTCGCATGCGGATTGATCCAGTAGAGCCCGACCGGGGCACTGGCGCTGACGTTCCAGACAAGGCGCGGCGTTGGCGGAAGCATGGCCGAGCCAAGGACCATGCCGAGCCCCAGTCCAACGGCGAAGAAGCGCCGGCTGCGGCGACGCTGCACCTCCTTGCGCAGGCGAAGCGCCTCACCCCAGGCGAGAAGCGACGCATCGCGCCCACTTTCGCGACGGCCGCTCACTTCGACAGCCCACGCGCACTATGCTCGCGCGACCAGGCATCGAGATCATCGATATGATATTGGACGAAGCGGCTGTGGCGGCGGAAGATCGGTCCCGTGCCGCCGCGCCGCATGCGCCGCAGCAGCAGGGCGGAAATCTTCAGATAGGCTGCCGCCTGCTCGGTGTTGAGGAAGGGCGAGCCGCGCTTGGCGCGGGTCGCCCGGGCGATCTGGTCGTCGTCGTCCATGATGAGCCATCCTTCGAATAGAGCGACCCGAGACAATGCGGTCGCGACATCGAGGATGGCTGGCGGGATACCGGGGCGGGAGTGTCGGAACCGCGAGGCGCGTTTTCGACACAGCAGGGCCGGGCCCCGCGCCGGTTTCGGCGCGGGGCTCGTGCTCCTCAGCGGGACCAGATGAGCTTGTGCTCGCCATTGTCGCCCTGGGTCAGCGTCGCGTAGATCGGTGCGGGAAGCGAGGGATCGTCGAGCTTGAGGCTGAGATATTCGGCGCCGGTCTCGCGAGCGGCCTTGGTCCAGCCCGCGCCGAACTCGACGCCACCGGCGCTGACACGATGGTCCGGGGCCTTGTCGTGCTCCCGGTCGACGGGCCGGATGGTGGCCTTGACGCGAAGCGTGAGGGTGCGGATTTCCCCGTTGTAGACGCCGTCCTCGTTGCGAGTGAAGCTGCCGATCTGTGCCATGATATATCTCCTTCTCGATTGCCCGAATGCCGCCCGATGCGGCCTCGATGGCGGTCGATCGGGCGGTGTCGTGCCGCCGTGCACCGGGACGGCCGCAGCGCCAGCGAAGGACGGCGAGAGCGCCTGTTTCTTGGTCCGCGAGGAGCCCGTCAGGGCGGGGAAGAAAGAGGCGCGAAGCCGTTGCATGGACAAGGCGCGCACGCCGCCAGACCAGCCTTCAAGAGAGGCCAGGGTCGGCATGAGCGATCCAAAAGTGGAGACGTTTGTTCGCACGATATGGCTACGGAGCCCTGGGCAAGGACAGGCTACGAGGAGGCCGCAACGCTCGGGTGCGCGCACAAACGCCCCCCCGCGTCCTAGCGCTCGGCAAGCTCCCGGCGCAACGGGAGGACCGTGGCGCAGGCGGGGCTGCCATCCTCGCCGGTTCCACAGACAGTGGTGACGATAATTCCGCCTCGACCCGCGCGATCCAGCAGCACAGGGTCGATATCATGAATGTCGACCTTCATCCGGCGGATCCAGGGGGAGGCATGATCACCGGCCGCTTGGCCCACGCGAACATAGACGAACCGGCGGATGGGGCCCTCGGGCCGAACCTGGTCGCCGAAGAATTTCGGACCGGGCCCGACGCGGACGGCGAAATCGAAAGCAAGCGGTTCGCCGTCGCGGGAGCGCTGCGGATCGAGTGGCTTGCCGTCCCTGGATTGCAGGCTGTGGAGTACGTGCGCTACGGGCTGATCGATGACGATCCGCATTTTGATGTCGGTCGTGTCCGTGCGCTTCATCGACGCTCCCGCATTTCTCCGCCCAGGTTCCATGACCAGTTTGCCCATCATAATGCGCCATGCTTGTCTGTTCCAGCACCCATCCAGGCACGACAAAGCCGCGCGGCCGAGCCCATAGGGCGAGGCCGCGCGGCGCAATTTTCCCAGCAGGCCAAAGCCGGGCGGGATGGCTCCCGCCCGCGCCGACTTACGCCGCTTGGGGCAGCGGCTGCCTCTCTTCCTCCTCCCGTTCCGCATTGCATTTGCCACTGGCCGTCTGGCGCATAGCGATGACCTCGGCATGGGCGGCCACGGTGCCGACGCCGCCCCTTTCGGTGTACGCAGAGGGCGGGAACTGCATCCAGCGGGGCACCCAGCGCTCGACCTTGTCCCTGCCTTCGGCGCCGCCGAGATGGTCAGCGATGATCCGCTTCAAGGTCTTCGTCTTCTCGCCCGCATTGGCATTGGCGACCGTTTCGCCCGCCACTTCGGCCGTCATCCGGCCTAGGACTTCACGGTCGCGCAGCAATGCGAAGAGCGCTTCATCGGCCTGCCACCAGTCTGCCATGGCGACCCCGACCTCCTCCCCGACCGCCTCGACGGCAGCCGAGCCTGCCGCCAAGGTCTCGCCGATGACGACGGCGATGGCTCGCATCACGGCCTCGTCAGGCAAGGCGACAAGACGCAGGAACAGCCCGGCCACGCCATGGTCGTCGCCATGGCCGCCGGTAACGGTAGGCTCTTCGGCGGCGAAGCCGAGCGTATCGAGCACCGTCCGACGTTCCGCGTCGAAGACCGCTTCGCCCCGGCATGTCTCGATGCTCTCACGCACGTCGTCGTTGCGGGTCGCGTGCGGCTCGACAAGCACGGTCCATAAGGGCGAGCCGACGATGGCGTGTGCGAGCATGAGACGCAGGGCGAGCGCGGGCTGGCCGATGAGCGCGCCCCGCACGGCCGCATGGCGATGCAGGTCCACATAGGTCTGGAGCGTGGACGTAAGCTCCGGGCGCTGCGCCTTGGGCCGCGAGGCGGTGTCTCCGCGCTCGATCCGGCGCGCCTCGGCGCGCGTGACATAGCCTTCGTGAAATATGACCTCGCCTGTGCCGCGCACATCGATATAGACGCGCCCGCCCTTGCGCTTCGCGGCCTTTTCGAATTCCCATGACTGGAAGTGCTCGGCAGGCGGGACCACGACGACATCGCTCCAGCCTTGTTCGAGATAGGCGGCACGCGCCGTCTCGATCGCTGCATTCTGCGCCGTCCAGAAGGCGTCAGGATCAGCGAAATAGCGGTCCTCGCCGAACAGGTCGGCGACCGTCGCGCCCCCGAAACCATCGATGTCGAAGAGGGCGAAGCGGGCCGGGATCGACTGGCCGCCAAAGAGCCACAGCTTCAACTGATGGCCTGTGGGGACATAGGCGTCGGCGTCGTCGAACAGGGCCAGCCATGCCTTTTGCTGGCTCTTGCTCGCCAGCGTAAGGTGACGAACCGTGGCCCGGTCGATCCGCTCGGCACGATAGAGATCGCGGATACGCGGCAGCAGGTTGCCTAGCGCGAGGACGCGCCGGATGGATAGTTCGGGAAGGCCGAAAGTCATGGCGATCTCCTCGACCCCGCGTCCCTCCCTCACCAGCCGGGTGAAGCTCTCCCATTGGCGCACTTCATCGGCGTCAAGCCGGGCCATGTTCTCGATCATCGAGGCCTCGATGGCGGCGGCATCATCGCCTTCCTCCATGATGCCGCAGGGCAAGAGCAGCGCCTCGGGATCGATGTCGCCCGCCTCCCGGCGTTCGTCGGCGACAATGCGGCAGGCATGGAAGCGGCGGCTTCCCGCGACTATGCCGAAGCGCCCTTCGGCATCGGGGGGACGGACCAGCAACGTCTGGATGACGCCGCGCGCGCGGACGGTCGGCAGGATGTCCGACACATCCGGGGCCTTGCGGCCAAAGCGCATGTTTGTCTTGTCGACATAGAGCCTGTCGAGCGGAATATGATCGAGTTTCATGGGTCATTTGCCTTTCTTCAAAAGGTGCCGGTCGCGCTGGTTGCGATGTTCGTGGCTTGACCGGCACTTACATGGCAGCGTGGCGCGCCGCCTCGCGTCATCCGCCGTCAGGACGGTGGAATGTCGGGGTCCGCAGGTGCGTCGGGGGAAGCCGGACCGTGTCGGCGGAGCATCGTCTGCGCCCAGAGAATCGAGCCGGAACGGCGCGACCATGCGGCCCAGACGGAAAGCGGGTGAGCCGTCTCGAAGGCCAGATCGCGCTCGATGCCCATGCCATAAGGCAGCCGGACAGCGCCGATTTCCGAGAAGCTGAACGTGCCCATTTCCGGGCATCCAAAGCCAAGATCGGCAAGACCGAACAGGGTGTCGCCATCCTCGGCAAGCTCGGTCGCCAGCCATGTGGCCGCGCCCAGCGGATTGAAGAGCTTGAGGAGGGGCACGAAGTCCGGTTCGGCAAGGCCGCTGCGCATGGCGATGCCATGGCGGATCGCATTCGCGCGCAGTGTCTCGCGCAGGTCATCGGGAAGCAGGATCATGCTGCGATCCTTTCTTCGGCTCGGGCATTCTCAGCCTCGCGATGGCGGGCAAGCAGCCAGTCGGCGGCCTTCGAAGCCGCGCTGGCGGCACGGAAGATTGCGCGGTTATCCTCGCGCAGCACATCGAGCCATGCGCCGAGGTAATCGGCATGACGGACTGTCGGGACGATGCCGAGCGCCGCGCAGAGGAAGGCAGAGCCCATCTCCGCGACCAGTTCCTCGCGGGCATAGTCCTTGCTGCCGAAGGAATTGGCAAGATCGCGGCCCAGCCGCTTGGCGTGGCCAGTCGCGTGGCAAAGTTCGTGAAATGCCGTCCGGTGCCAGTTCACCGGCTCGAAGAAGGCGGCCTGCGGCGGCACGGCGACGAAGTCGGCACCGGGTGCATAGAAGGCTTTGTCCCCGCCCACGCGAAACTCGACGCCCGAGGCGGCGATCACCTCCTTGGCAACCGGCTCGATCTCGCATTCGGGTAGCGGCACCGGATCGCCGCCAAGCTCAGCCGATAGGCCATCACATTGGGCGATGTTGAAGACGGTGAAGCGCTTGAGGAAGGGAACGGCACGAGTCTCGTCGCCGTCGCGTGTGGCCCGCTCGGCCTCGCCCTTGGGTGTGAAGCGATCGGCATAGACCACGGTCACGCCGCGCTCGCCCTTTCGCACGCACCCTCCTGCCTCTCGGGCTTGGCGGAAGGTCAACCAGCCTTGCGATGACCAGCCGCTTTCGATGACGGCGCACCACAGAATCAGGATGTTGACGCCCGAATAAGGCCGGGCCGTCACCGCGTTGCGCGGCAGGCCGGGGCCAATGCCCTGCCCCTTTCCCCATGGCTGCACCCACGGGAAGCGCCCCGCCTCCAGTTCGGCGAAGATGCGCAGGGTGACCTCGTCATAGAGGCTGGGACGCTCGCCACTGACTTCCTCACACCCCATCCGGGCAGCACTGCGGCTTGATGATCTCGACATGACCTGTCCTTCCCGCCACCCTAAAAAGGCACAAAGCCTCCCCGCAAAGGCGGGGGTGGGCGGCGAAACGCGATCAAGAGGCCCGGCTCCAGCGGACAAGGACACCGCAAGGGCGAAACGGATGTGGAGCACCCCGCAGGAGCGCAGCGAGCGGGGTTGTCCCTGGCCGCGACGGGCCTAGCCGGGAGCGCCGGCCACACCCGCCACGCCGGGAGAGGCAAACAGGAAACGCCGCCGCGCGCACAGCGCGGCGACCGCCCTTGCGCAAGCGATCGTTACCGACAGGACGAGACCCATAGGGGCTCGGGGGTGAGTGTAGCGACCCCTAGAGCGCGGTCGCGGCTATGCCGCGGTGCGCCAAGCACTTCCTTCAGTGCGAATGAGTAAACGTCGACATGGCGGCATCCAGACCATCGGAGACAATCCAGCGTGCTCGCCTCAGGTGTGATGCCCAGCAGCCTCTTGCGCCAGGGTCATTCGGATTGAGGCCCATCAGAATTTCAGACATCTCTATCCACGTCTGTCCAGCAGCATCAGCATCAAGGAGCGCAGCGTACAGGGCCAAGTGCATCTGATCGTACGGGACCGCGACAGGGTCGTTCGGCGCTTCCGGCGATAAATTAAATGAGCTTGGCATACGGCCAACAAGTCCTTTGAATGATCTGTGGAGTATACTCCGTGGATCATCGCTCTACAATCGCGACGATGCCGACCCATGTCGAGCCGAGCGCATTTGGCGCGAAATCTGAGATCGCTTCGGTCTGCCTGCGGGTTGTCTCAGGAGGCCCTAGCGGATGCCGCAGGCATTGACCGAACCTACGTAAGTGCGTTGGAGCGCCAGAAGTACAGCGTCAGCATCGATAGGCTGGACCGGCTTGCGGCTTCCCTGGGGGTCAAGCCTTACACTCTTCTTATGGATGAATTGCCCGACACGGTTGCCGACGAACAAGAGTAGGCCTGCCGCCAAAATTCGTCCGCCCCACTCGCAAGCCAGCGACCGCCAGCCTCGATCAGCCGACGCGCCTGCGACTTAAGATGCTAACCATTGCCGGGCAAGTCACTCTCACTCAGACCACAACGGCAACCTCGCGCAGGCATGGGCCCACAGCTAGAAACCCGCAGAAACCTGTAGCGTTCGGGCGGCGATGATGATTCACCATAGGAGCTGACATAGCGGTCCACGACGTTTTGGAACAACGCCTCTTTCGACGTGAAAGCCGCATAGAAGCTGGCCGACGATAGCCCTACCATGTTGGACCTAAGCTCAACCTACGGTGTCGACTCAAAACGTTGGACCAGAACAGCGTCATGGCCGCCTATTTCAGTCTTCATTAAGCCGCCGGTCGTCCGCCCGGTGTTGTCGATTTGAAGGATGGGTTTCAAGGTCACGCCAGCAGGACCGGCGACTGCGGACCGGATACCCACGCCAACACTTGGCACATGCGGTCGTATCCGCGCGTCAGAGCGAGTTGTTTCGCGCGATAGTGCCAAGTATGTTAGAGCTTGGCTTGGGCGTCCGTCGAAATGTCCGGCGGTCCAACTCATGTAGGCCGAATTTCGGTTTGTAACCAAAGCCCCATTCAAAATTGTCGATCAGCGACCAGTGGATATAGCCTTGAACCGGAACGCCGTGCGCAATCAGCTTGTGCAGTTCTGCAAGCGCCGCAGGGATGAGACGCTGGCGGACTTTGTCGTCCGGCGTATTCACGCCATGCTCGGTCACGATGATGGGCACATTAGCAACCGAATGGGCATATTGCGCAGCGCCCGCCAATGATGCCGGATAGACTTCGGCTCCAGCTGCATTTCGATCACCACCTACGGGCGGATCGATACGGCCCTTCGCATCCCACAACGTCCGCTCGTAATTTTGGACTCCTACGAAATCATCCTGTCGTGCCGCGCGCAACCACGGCGCGTAAAGACGTTCGCGGACGCCGTCACGCAGGCTGTTGCGACCCACGGCCTGATCGTCGACCATCGCCAGGCTGACACCGACGGGCAGATCGCTGCGCACGGATTTGATGGCGGCCCGCCCCAGAGCATGGGCTCTGAGCAGTTGCGCCTGCACTGCCGCCGGATCGGGATACCAGATATTATTGCCTGCCAGGAACAGCGGCACGCCATGAGCTTTGGCGATCGCCTCGCAGACCGCCTTGTCTGCGGGGAGCAGCCACTTGGCGATGTCCTGGGGTAACACGCTTGCCAGTTGGCCCGCCAGGTTTGGCTCGTTCAGGGTGGTGGCAAAGCCGATTCCCTCAGCGAGATGTCTCGCAGCAGTTAGGCAATAGCGCGCGAACAGGTCCGGCGCGTCGGCTTGGCTCCACCCTCCGCGCAACGCAAACCAGGCCGGTGTGGTAAAATGGTTGAAGGTTACGAACGGCTTTATTCCTCGCGAGCGACACCCTTCGATCATCCGCTTGTAATGGTCCAGCATGGCGATCGAAAACTCGCCAATCCGTGGTTCGATTCGTGCCCATTCCAGACTGAACCGGTATGTATTCAGCCCCATTGCCTTAACCAGATCCAGATCGACCGGCCATAGCTCAAAGCTGTTGGCCGCGTCACCGGCAGGTTCGGCATAATGGGTGTCAGGCGCGGCTTCGACCAGCCACAAATCCGAATTGAGATTATTACCCTCTACCTGATAGGCTGCGGTAGCAGCCCCCCACAGGAAGCCTGTGGGAAAGGTCCGACGCGGCGCGACTTTGCCTAGCGAAGGATTTGATACCAGCGCACTGCCTGCGATGGCCAGGCCCGCCGCAAATTGCCGTCGATCCATCATTGCACGTTCCTATTTTCGTTTGATGTTATGAGGGTTGCATGAAGTTTGAGGCATGTCCGTCATCAAGGCCGAGCATCCGGCGGTTCGTTGCCGTATCCGCCACTGATCCGGCGAAATCATCAAAGGCATGATCGGTCTTGCGGATCATGTGCGCGGCAATGAAAGGGGCGCCTTCGGCAGCGCCTTGCGCGGGATGTTTAAGCGCGCACTCCCATTCCAGCACGGCCCAGCCGTCATAGCCATATTGCGTGAATTTCGAGAAGATCGCCTTGAAGTCGATCTGTCCATCGCCGAGTGAACGGAAGCGCCCCGGCCGATCGACCCAGTCGGCATAGCCACCATAGATGCCCGCCCGGCCATTGGGGCGAAACTCCGCATCCTTGACGTGGAAGCATTTTATGCGCGTGTGGTAGATGTCGATGAAGGCGAGGTAGTCGAGTTGTTGCAGCAGAAAATGGCTGGGATCATAAAGAATTTTGGCGCGAGAATGATGATCGACCGCATCCAGGAAACGGTCGAACGTCAGGCCGTCATGCAAATCCTCGCCAGGATGTAGTTCATAGGCGACATCGACGCCATTTTCGTCGAAAATATCCAGCAACGGCCGCCAGCGCCGGGCCAGTTCCGCAAACCCCTCCGCAACCAGGCCAGCCGGTCGTTGTGGCCATGGATAGACGGTCTGCCATAACAGCGCCCCTGAAAAGGTGGCATGGGCGGTTAAGCCAAGGCGACGGCTGGCGCGCGCGGCCAGCTTTAGCTGTTCCATGGCCCATAGCGTGCGCGCCGTCGGATTGCCCCGGGCATGGGGGGCGGCAAAGCCATCGAACGGGGCATCATAAGCCGGATGCACGGCAACCAGTTGCCCCTGAAGATGCGTGGAGAGTTCCGTAATCTCGACACCGGCCTGCCTGCACAGCCCGATCACTTCGTCGCAGTAATCCTGACTTTCTGCCGCGCGAGCTAGATCGAACAAACGGCCGTCCCAACTGGGTATCTGGATGCCCTTATACCCCAGCCCTGCCGCCCAACGGACCATTGATTCCAGAGTGTTGAACGGTGCAGCGTCGCCAGCAAATTGCGCCAGGAAAATTGCGGGGCCTTTCATTGTGTTTCTCCAACCAGATCAACCCAGCTACTGTCCCGCGCGCTGCTATCATGCGCGGCCTGAATGAAGCGCATGCCAGCTATGCCGTTTTCCAGGCTGGCATAGGCAGGTTGGGCGGGCACGCGGCCCGCAACCGCTTCGGCAAAATCATGATAGATATTGGCAAAAGCCTCCAGATAGCCTTCGGGGTGGCCAGCGGGCAATCTGACCGCCGTCAGAGCGGACGGGTCCAGCCACGCGCCATCGGTCCCGGCCCGCCATATCTCCTCTGGACCGCATCGTCGCGCAACCCGTAGCCTGTCGGGCTGCTCCTGACGCCAGTGCAGCCCGGCCTCCTCACACCATAGCGATATCTCAAGCCCATTGGCATCGCCGGTGCAAATCTGGCTGGCGATCAATGTGCCGCGTCCGCCGCCCGCCAGATGGAACATCGCCGCACCGTCATCGTCCAGCAAGCGACCAGGCACAGCAGCGCGGATGTCCGCAGCGATACGCGTCATCCTCTCGCCGGTGATGAATTCAACCAGGTTGAAGGCGTGGCTGCCGATATCGCCGAACGCCCCGGCTAGGCCGGATCGGGCGGGATCAACCCGCCATTGCGCCTGCTTGCCTGTCGCGTCCTGCGCCGTGGCCAGCCATCCCTGCGTGTAACGGACCGCAACGCGCCGGACTTGACCAAGCCCGCCTTGCGCGATCATCGCTCGCGCCTGCCGCACCATCGCATAGCCGGTATAGGTGTGAGTGACGCCGAGCAGGCCGCCCGACCGCCGAGCGACGTCCTGCAAATTGAGCGCGGCAGCCATAGTGTCGGTCAATGGTTTGTCGACGAGCACAGGAAAGCCGGCCTCCAGCGCTGCGATGGCAGCGGGCGCATGGACGTGATTGGGGGTCACGATCGCGATGAACTGGGCGCGCACCTGTGGAGGCAGAGCGCGTTCGCGTGCAATCAGTTCGGCAAAACTGCCATAGCTGCGATCTGGGGCAATCCCCACCATCTCGCCGGATCGACGCGCCCGGCTGGCATCGCTGCTCAATGCACCGGCCACCAGGCGGCAATTGCCCGCGATAGCGGCGGCGGTGCGGTGGACCGGTCCGATGAACGCCCCTTCGCCACCGCCGATCATCGCATAACGAACCGGATCTACCATGATGCAAGAACCTTGGGGAAGAGCGAGGAAGAAACAGGCGCAGTCACCGTGCAGACCTTAGGCCCGTGCCTTGTAGGCGAAACGCCGGAACCGGACCGATCCGCCCCCGGTTGCGAATAGGGCGGGTCGCAGGCTCAGCAAGTCGTCCGTCGTGTTGGCGTTATAGCCCGATACTTCGTTGCGGACTCCGTGGCGGATCCATGCCTTTCCGTCCGTACCGTAGTAGAATGTCACGATCTGATGATCGTTAACAATCCTGAGGAAAAGGCGGCGCAGGGGTGGCGCGGGTTCCGCCCAATAGCTTGGCTTACCACCCCGATAAGTGACCATTTTCTGCCCATCGATGCCCATGCCTAGGAACAGTCGATCATTGAAGAACAGCAGAAGGCCGCCTGTCGCTGCGCCGACCAGTTCCACTTCGACGCTGACGTCGTAGGCCCGATCGCCCACCTGCTGGATGAGAGGAGAGCTGTCCTGCGGACCGGTCCCCTTCCCCGCCAGGGTCAGCGCGCCGCCGCCTAAGGACACGCGCCCGGCTTCGGCGGGGGCGCTGCCATGCAGGCTCCATCTTGTGCCCAGACCGGACTTGGCAAAATCGTCCGATCGTGCAAAACCATGAGTGCCGGCGCGCCCTGCGGGCTTTGGCAGCGGCCTGGATAGGTCGCCGCCTGTTGCCTTGAACCATCCCTCGGCCGTCCATTCGATCGGTTCCAGCAACGTCTGGCGACCCAGCGAGCGATACCCATTTTCAAACCCGTGATACATCATGTGCCAGCGCCCATCGGTCCCTTCGACGCAGGTCGCATGGCCCCGTGACCACCACATTTCCGCGTCGCTGCGCGTGCGCTGGATCGGATTATGCGGGCAATGTTCCCAGGGACCATGGATTGAGCGCGATCGCGACGCGATGATCATATGCCCGGTGGCAGGGCCGCCGGTCCCGCCGACTGCGCTGACCAGATAGAAATAATCACCGCGCCGAAACAGTTTCGGACCTTCGAGCGCATAGGCTTCGGTGATCCAGTCGTCCGGGTAGCGCCAGCCATCATAGACGGTTTCGACCGGACCATCGGTGCGAACGCCATCTGCAGACAGGCGCACCCGCTTGCCAGCGCTCAGGAACAGATAGCGATGTCCGTCCTCGCCCACCACATGGCCCGGATCGATCAATCCGCCGATACCCAGGTCGATGGGGTCGCTCCATGGGCCGTCGATCGACGCGGCGTGGATGACATATATGTTGGCAAAGCTTGCCAGCCCGGTGGACCAGGGTGCCCGCATGAACGGAATGTAGATGAAGTAGCGGTCGCCATGCTTGACCAGGTCTGGCGCGAACACTGTGCCCAGCGGTTCCCGCAGCGCCGGTCCTACAGGCGTCCAGTTCACCAGATCGCGCGAATGCCAGATCAACAAGCCCGGCGAGGCTTCGAACGAGGAATGGGTCATGTAATAATCATCCCCATCCTTCAGCACGGACGGATCGGGATAGTCCCCCGCAATAACCGGATTGCGATAAAAGCCGTTGCCCAGATCCGCCTTTCGCTGGCCTTCGATCCCCCCGGTCCATTTCGGCGCATCTGCGTGGCATGCTGCATTTGCCTCAGTTGCAGTTGCCAAGGCGAGGGCATTGGGCGGCAGGACTGCGGGTATCGCTGCGACCCCAGCAGCGAACTTCATGGCATCCCGGCGCGTTTTCATAATGCTCTCCTTCGACTGGCATTTTCTATCTTGAGCGGTTCAGGCTTGGGTGTCGCGGGCGTCCTGTGCGATCAATTCGGCGGCCCGCCACCCGATGACCATCGCTGGACCATTGGTGTTGCCCGCGGGCGGGACGGGCATGACCGAACAATCCACGACCCGCAAACCTTCTATGCCATGCACACGCAACCGACTGTCGACGACGCTGTCCCGCGCTGGCCCCATCCGGCACGTGCCGGTCGCATGAACGCCAGGGCTTGTCAGCCATTCGAGGGCCGCACCAATCTGATCGTCCGTTTCAACAGACGCGCCCGGCACCACTTCATCGCCGACAAAGCGTTTGAGCGCCGGCTGGGCCATATACCGCCGGACCAGGCGCACCATGTCGATCATGAAGGCCTTGTCATCAGGATCGCCCCACCAGTTGGCGTCGATGTCCACCATGTCAGCGACATCGCTCGACCGGATCGATACGCTGCCCCGGCTTTTGGGACGCAAGGCGATGGCGTTCACGGTGATGCCCGGCTTGTCTTCGAGCGCACCACGGCCCGGATCGGCCTTCATTTCTTCGGAAGATCGCATGGAAAATGGGCCGATGCCAAATTGCACATCGGGCCATTCGGGTGACGAGTGCATCGACAACAGCGCGGTCACCTCGGGCGATGTATAAGCCATCAGCCCCTTGCGCGTCAGATAATAGCGAACGACATGGGTCATCAAACGCCATCCGGAAAATTCGCGGTTGGCGCCGGGATCATTGTGCAGGCGGTAGGATATCGAAAACATCGCGTGATCGGCTAGATTCTGGCCAACCGCGGGAAGGTTGTGCAGCACCGGCACACCGGCCCGGTTGAGAATGTCCGCAGGACCCACGCCTGACAGCTGCAACAATTTGGGGGTCTGGATGGCGCCAGCGCTCAGGATCACTTCGCGACGTGCACCGAAAGTCTGGCCGCCGCTGTCGGTGCGGACATGCACGCCGGTCGCGCGCTTGCCCATGATCTCCACTTTTTCCACGACCGTATCGGTCAGCACGACCAGATTGGGCCGCCGCATTGCTGGCTTCAGGAACGCCTGATAGCTCGACGCGCGGCGTCCCCGGCGGTTCACTGTCGCCTGGGTGTAGCCAATCCCGGCTGTGCCCGGCGTGTTGATGTCCTCCAGCCGGGGCAGGCCCATTTCGACCCCCGCCTCGATTGTCGCGGCGATGGCCGGCGAGCGATAGGGTAGCTGCGTGATCTGCAGCGGACCGCTTCTGCCGCGCGACGGGTGACTGCCTGTGTTGCGGTAGCTCTCCATCGCCCGATAGCAGCGTTCGATTTCGCTCCAGCGCCATTCGCCATGTCCCGCCTGCGCCCAGCCATCAAAGTCGGCGGGCATGCCGCGCAGATACCATGTGCCGTTGGTCGAGCTGGAGCCGCCGAGGCCACGGCCATAGGGCCATATCTCGCCTTCCGGCCGCCCGGCCTGCGCCTTGACCGGGAAATGCCAGAAATGCGTTGGATTACCGAACATCTTCATGAAGGCGCGCGGCATGTTTACCAGTTCGGTTTCATTGCGACCGCCTGCCTCGATCAGCAGGACCCGGCTCTTGCCGTCCGCGCTTAGCCGGTCGGCCAGCACGCAACCCGACGAGCCTGCGCCAACGATGATATAGTCATATTCGGTATCGGCAGAGGTCATGAAAAGGCTCTTTTCAAGCGACAGTGGCGTCATGTCGGCGCCCCATGGAGAAGTGAACGAGCGCGGCAAAAATCAGGGCGATGGCGCCCATCGTCAGGATCGCGGGCGCAAGACCGCCAACCGACCTAGCAATGGCGGACAGGATGGGAGGACACAGGAAGGCGCCAGCGAAGAAGGATGTCGCCCATATTCCCATGCCCCGACCACGCTGGTCGAACGGCAGGCGTGCCTGGCCCCAGGCGAGCAATGCGGGAATGACCATGCCGCCGCCCAACTGCTGGACGGTGGCGCCTGCCACTGCGCCATGATAGCTGGTCGTCAGGCCGATCACGATCATCCCCGCGCCGATCAGCGCACCGGCAATGCCCAGCAACGCGCCGATGCTACGACCATGCAAGTGCCGATACAGGAAGGCGCCAGCGATGTAGGCAAGGCTGGTGGCAGCCTGGATCAGCCCGACTTGGGTGGATGACCCTGCGCCGCGATCCGCCAGGATGGTCGCGATGTTCAACGGCTCGACATAATAAATGATCGACGCGATCAGCGTGACCGACCCGATTGAAAAGGCCGCAGCCCAGGGAAAGCCCGCTGGTTTACCAGGCCGCTCGCCGCTATCGTCGGATACCGGTTCATCGATGAACGCAATGGCCATCAACAGCAGCGGGACGGCCAGCGCATAGATGGCAAAGGGTCCACGCCAACTGATATCGGCCAATATGCCCCCCGCGGCGATCAGCACCGTGCCGGCGATCGATGTCGCCGCTCCGGTCCAGGCGACCCAGCGATAGCGCTGATCGCCGAAATAATCGCCGATCAAAGCGCTGGAGATCGTGATCGCAAAGGCGTCGGCCAGACCCAGCACCGCCCGGCTGGCGACGATCAGGATCAGATCGTCCACCACCAGCGGTGTCAGACCCGCGACGACATATAGCGCAATGCCGCCGATAAAGGCTGGACGCCGACCAAAGCGGTCGGCGATCCATCCTGCCGCCGGCGCGAACAGCGCGGCACATAATGAGGGGATCGTGACAATCATCGGCACCAGCAGGCCCGCGTGCGGCCATCCACCGAAATGCGCAAATAGCTTGGGAATGGCGGGGAAAAGAGCGACGATCGCCATGACAGGCAGGACCTGCGCAAAGACAAGCGTTACACCCTTTGCCGTAGGGTGTCGCACCGGTCTGGCCTGCTGGAACGTCGCTCCCACGATCATACCCCTATGCCGCCACGGTCGGCGCCAGTGTCAGCGTTTTGCTGTCCTCCGCCACTAGCGGGAAGGGAAGATAGGATATGCGCAGCACTTCCTTGAGCGATAACTGGTGATCGCCCGCAGCAAGCGGTTGCGGATGTTTCACTATGATCGTCGCCTTGCTGCCAAATGGCCAGCGTCGGTCATAGGCCTGTTCCATGTCCGAAAGCGTGATGGGGCCTTTGCCTTCATCAAACCATATGGCGTCACGCGGGACGGCCTGGCCATCGACGCTGACCACCAAGTCTTCGATCATAGACAGGCCAAGGCCGCGATAATAGCCCAGCATGACATCGAAAGAAAAGCCGTCCGCCGCGTTGCGCAGGCTGCCGTCTACCAAAATATATTTGTCGAACATCGCGTCGATTGCCTTTCAAAATGCGGGAAACGGCCAGCGTTTGAGGATAGCGTCTGGGCCTTAGCCGACCGGCTAAGCTGCATCCCGCGCCTCGGCCTTGGCGATCAACCGATCGAACATGATGTGCTGACGTCGCACCTGTTCGCGGCTGTCGACCGGCTGCACATCCTGGACCCAGCGATTGCCTTCATATTCGCTCGACAGATAACCGTCCCAGCCGCCCGCGACGAGTTCGTTGATGACCTCCTCATAAGCATGGGTCGGATCGGTGCAGTCCGCATCCATTTCATAGAATTTCGCCTGGATATGGCGAAAATAGGGTATGTAATCACGAATACGCCTGGGGTTGGCATAGGGGTGATGACGCAGCGTTTCGACCATGGCCACTTCCGCCTTGTTGCCCCTCATCTTCACGGCGACTTCGTAGATGACATATTCCGCCATGATCTTCTGTTCATGCTGATCCAGAATGAACTGGACGACTTCAGGCCGAGCGCCCTGCCGGATGAAGCGGTCGCAGAAGACCGGCGGATAATGTTTCATGAAAATGCCCATGTCGGGCAGCAGGCCAAGATGCCGGGTGCCCAGCCGGTCTGCGACCTCTACCGTGCGCAGGATCCAGGCATGGTCCATATGCCAAGGGGCATGGACCTCCACGCCCATATGCACGTCCAGTTCTTCGGCGTAGGGAACGCATCGCTCCAATATGTCCGGTCGCACGAACACCAGCACCCGCATATTGCGAATGCCCAGTTTGTTGCAGAGCAGGAGATCCCGTCGGATCGACGCGACCTGCTCGTCATCGGTCATCAACCGGTCCTTGCGGGCCTTGGTGTCGAGAAACATGTCATAGCAGGTCAGTTCCGTGCCATGCCGCGCCATCATGTCATGCCATGCGGCTATGTCATGGTCCGATATATTCGGGAATGTCGGCATATTCTGTTCGGGCAGGATCTCGATCCCCTGAGCGCCGATGGACGCGGCAAAGGCGACGCAGTCGTCCACCGTCATTTGCCCGAGGAACATTTCCTCCTGAAAACTATAGAGGCTGACGCCGCGTTTGATCTTGGATGTCATCGGTAGTCAGCCTCCAGCAAGCGCACGAAAAACAGGGAATGTGATGTTTGTCCCGGCGGTCCAGCGACAGTCAGGATCGCCGGACCCGATTAGAACTCAAATCCAAAATTGACGCCGATCTGGCGGACGGAATTGAAGTTGGTCAGGAAACCCGTGCCCAATCGGCCGTTATTGGCCTCGCCCGGATCTACGCTCAGCGACGATGGCACGAACTTGTCGGAACAGTTCCGGCAAAAGAGCGACGCGCGCCAGCCGTTCAGGCTTTGCAGCCCGATGCTCGCACCCAGCGTCTCATACCCACCCAGCCGCGTGCCCGGCGCCTGGTTGATCGTGAACCATTGCGACGACCGATGCAGGATATTGCCTTCGACAAAGGCGTTGAGCGATGTGTTCAACGCCCACTCATATTGCACCTGCGCCGTGGCCACCAGTTTGGACGAAGCGGGGGTGCGCAAACCGCCGGCATTGAACTGACGGCCGGTCGCCACGTTGCAGGAGGCATCGGGCTGACCGCTATAGCATTCGGTGCCAGGGAAATCCTGGAACTTGGAGTCCAGCAAGGTCGCTGCCACATTGAACGTCAGGCCACGCTGCGGCCGGGCGTTGATCGACATCTCGAGGCCCTGGCTTTTGGCCGACGCGGCGTTCTGGACGACCGTCGATCCCAATTCCGGGTTGAAGGACGAAACCTGAAGATTTTTGAACTTCGACCGGAACGCCGTCAGGTTGAACACCAGTTTGCGATCCAGCAGGCTCGACTTCAGGCCAACTTCAATATTATTGTTGATCTCCGGCTGGACGACCGGCGACACGCCCAGACGCGGAACATTCTGCGAGAAACCCGGCCCCTTATACCCGCGCCCGAACGTGCCGTAGAGCATGATGTCGCGCGTGAAATTATATTGCGCACCAAGACGATAGCTGAAATTGGTGTTGGACACCTGGTCGGACGTCACGAGTGGAACGCCTAGCGTCACGAAATACTGGCCCTGATGTTGTGCCAGGTCACCGCTGAGCCTGTCGTGCGTGACACGGCCACCCGCGATGAGCTTCAGATTGTCGACCACCTCATAGGTAAACTGCCCGAATCCAGCGTAGCTTTTGCTGTCCAGATCGAACCTTCCGTCCTGCCCGATGAAAGCGGTGTTGCTGCGCCGACACTGGCCAGGACCGGTGCCAATATTCGTTGCACCGACGCAAAAGGGGAAGTTGGGCAGAGCAGCCGTAGGCAGGAAGTTGAAGCCATAAAGTGCACTGTCGTTCTTCGTATGGCCGCTGTAGAAAAACAGGCCGACCTGTCCGGTCAATCGATTGGCCGCGGGAAGCGCGACCCGCAATTCGTTCGTGAACTGATTATAGTCCGTCGCCGACCTATTGATGTCGACGCCGTTCACATTGGTATAATCGGTATCGAAATTCTGACGACGGCTCGCGGCCTTCCATGCTGCGATATTGCTGATTTCGACACCGGACGGAAGTTCATAGGAAAACTTCGCCTGGATGCCGCCACGCTTCACGTCGCGATAAAAGTCGCCCCCACCGCCGATCAGCAAAGTGTCCAGGCCCGGTTCGATGCCGATGGCGCGAAGCGAACCCAACGCCTGCGCATTGGGTGCCAGGCTGGCATAGGGGCGATCGAAATAGGTCGCGATGCCATGTTCTTCATTATAGTCGCCGATGATGTAGAGCGAGGCCGCGTCGCTGAATTCGATCAAATATTTCGCGCGCACGCCATATTGGGTCTGGCCGAAATCGCCCCTGCCGCTGCCGACGAACTTCACCACCGGATCCTGCGACGAATAGACGGCGTTGATGCGCAATGCCGATTTTTCGCCGATCGGCACGTTGATCGTGCCCTGCCCGATAAAGCCCGACCCATTGTTCGGCGTGGTCGGACGATGCACGCCTTCCAGCTGCAGATCGCCGCCGAACTCGCCCAGCTCCGGACGCCGCGTCACGATATTGAGCAGACCCGCCGACGCGTTCTTCCCGAACAACAGGCCTTGCGGTCCGCTCAATACTTCGACCTGCGCAACATCGTAAAATGTCCCCACTGCGCCGCCCAGGATCGAACTGACCAGATTGACCTCGTCCTGCGCGATGGCGACGCTTGATTCCAGCCCCTGCTGAAATGCCAGGGTCCCGACGCCGCGCACCGTGAAATTATTCTCGCCACTGACCTGAAGGCTGGGCGCCGCCTGGCTCAACTGGCTAAGATTGCTGATCCCGCGCGCTTCAAGCCCTTCGGCGGTTACTGCTGTGACGCTAACCGGCACGTCCTGCAACCGTTCGGCGCGCCGCTGGGCAGTCACCACGATGTCGGTCGAGCCGTCCATGGTGGCATCCAACTTAGCGGGCGGATTGGTCGCATCAGCCTGAGCGAGAGCCGGCGCGGCTGCTCCAAGAAACAGCATGAATATCAGCTTGCGCATTTTGCATCCCTCCTGAGGGGCTGGACCATCTGCACCCTATGACGATGCGGCAGTCAGCCTTTTTATTGGCGCTGACTCATGGTCGTTCGTTGCCGACCCTTCGTAGCCTGCAAACAATGCCATCGCGGGTGGCATCTGAAAAATTGTTTGTTTCAATGCTTTTCTACCGATATTTGACATGCTTCTGGATGGAGATCGCAATGCGTCTGAAAGGCCTGGATCTAAATTTGCTCGTAGCGCTGGACATTCTTTTGGAAGAACAGAATGTTACGCGCGCGGCTAACCGAATGCATGTCGGTCAGTCGGCGATGAGCGCAGCACTCGCGCGCCTGCGTCAGCATTTCGAAGATGAGCTTTTGATTGTGACAGGACGCCGGATGATGCCGACTGCACTAGCGGACTCGATGCGTCAGCCGTTGCGGGAAGCAATTCTAAGCATCACTGGGGTCGTCGAGATCGAGCGATCATTCATCGCCTCCACCTCTACACGCCGCTTTACGATCGAAATGCCTGACCATCTCGTGCCAGTCATCCTGCCCGCGTTGACACGGCGCCTCTCTTACCATGCGCCCCACCTGATGCTGGAAGTGCGTCCCCCTGTGGGTGATCCCTCGCCATTGTTGCACAAAGGCGAACTCGACCTTGTCCTGACCCCCAGTATCTATTCCGACCCGGAATACATCATAGAGCCGCTCGTTGCCAACGACTTGGTCTTGGTAGGCTGGCGGGGCAATCCTGCCCTGCAAGTCCAGCCGACGCTAGAAACAATATTGTCTCTGCCCCAGGCGATCGTGAAATTCGACCGTGTCAGGCTGGCGAGCATATTGTCCGACCAGCAGCTGTCCATTTATGGAGGCACGGGCCGCATTGCTCTGGTTGCACCAAATTTCAGTTGCATACCCCCATCCCTGATCGAGACAAATCTCATCGCGATCCTCAATAGCCGCCTCGTCAAGACTGCAGCGCGGAACCTACCTTTAGCAGTCTGGGACGTTCCCGTGTCGATGCCCACTATGATGGATGTCATGATGTTTCATCAAATGCGTAAACAGGATAGCGGTTTGGCTTGGCTGCGTGCTCAACTGCGTGAAACCGTCGCAGACATTGACGATCGGGATTAACATCAAAACCAAGTGCTAGCGGTCGGCCTATCAGGCTACCGTCGTGTCGGCCTCGTCATTTTTGTCCGCGGGTCAGAAAGCGTGACAACGGGGAAGCAACAAATGCCATCCCTCCTGTTTCCGGTCGGACGGTAATTTCAGTGCCCGAGCTTGCCTCCACTGGGGGTCACGAGCAGGAACGAGCGGCCGGGCCGCGATGCGGCTTTACAGGTTCGTACGAGAGCCAAAAGCGAGAATTGCGCCTTGCAAGCCACCACCAGTGAGCCATTCGGCACGTTTCGCATGAGACTGCCAACAGTCACATGCACCCGCATCAGACGGATTGAGACCCATGAGAGTTCGCGCGCCGTCTGCCCAGCCCCGTCCTCCATCTAACCAGTCGAGAATGGCGGCATAGAGCGCCAGTTGCGATCGATCGTAATCGGTTGGGCTGTGGCTCTGCGGTGCGAGAGCCATTAGCGGCTGCCCATCGATCATCGAACGCACACTCCAATCCCATCCCATGCGAGCAATTATTCATTATAGTGAATAACGAGCGCGCCGCAATTCCCCGACGGTTGAGCGATGGATATGCGCAGGGTCATCGGGGAGAACTTTACTCGTCTAAGGAAGCAGCAGGGTCTCACGCAGGAAGCTGTGGCTGAAAAGTCCGGGTTTTCTCAAAGCTATATCGGATGGCTCGAACGTGGGCAGCGAAATCCAACAGCCATCTCCATCTGGATGCTGGCGCAATCCGTGAACGCGATGCCGGCGGATCTTGTCCAGCCGATAGAGCCGAATTAGACGCGGTTTGAACCTTATCGCGTCAGACACCGCGCGTGAATTAGATCGCATTCAGCACGGCGCCAGGCCCTTGGCGCAGCAAACGCTTCCCAGCCTCGATCAGCCGACGGGCCTGCGACTTGCGATGCTCACCATCGCCGGGCCAGTCACCCTCGCCCAGAACCAAAATGGCAATCTCGCGCAGGCTCGCCCCTGAAGCTTGGGCATCGCAGGCAAGAAGGGACTGATGGTGTCGCATCAGCCGTAACGACACTTCCTCTCGCCGCGCGGGATGGCAGATGCGGCGAATTGCGCGCATCTGCCCGTCCATCCGGGTGTCCGCAGCCATTTCGAAAAGAAGGACGAAGCGGTCTCCTTCGCCAAGGCCACCCAGAATGTCGAGGCGTGCGATCTCTCCCCCGGCGGCGAAGGCCAGATGTTCGACATCCTGACCTTGGATTCGGAGGGCATGGCGTGACCTTAGGTCGAACCAGAGGGGGGCGGCAATTGCAGTCGGCGGCACGACGCGGGCCCGAAGCACGCACGGGTCCGCGGCCGCCGACCAGATCGGCAGGACCTTGGCGCAATCCGACGCCGGATCTTCAGCGAAAGTGCAGCCCCCAGTCTGCAGTGAAGCTGGCGGAAATGACGGCTCCCGTCGGCTGGTCTGCAAGGTCCAGGACCGCGCTACGATAGGCGGGGTCGCGCCGCCTGATTTCCCAGGCAAGCCCGGCACGCCCGCTTCGCGCAAGCGTGCTGAGCCTGTCGAGGCGGGCGCGGCCGGGCACGGTCATCACCCCATCTCACCCATCTGGCCACGTACGAAGAGGTTCGCGGCTTCGACCTGGTCCGACCGCAGGGCGTCGACCGCAGGCAGGTGGCGGGGCACCTCGTCGCTTAGAAGGATGGATGGGCACTGGCCCTCGACATTTCCAAGATTCGGGCGATGCTGCGCATAGCCGACCAAGGCGGCAAGGTCCGGAGAAAAGCCCCGGGCGACAGAGGGCGGGTAGACCAGCCACTGGAGTTCGAAGGGCTTGAGCCATCCGAGGCAGTAGCTGACGATGATCCCGCGGCGCGGAGCGGTGCTTGCGTTGCCGCCCCCGCCATGCAGCGTCGATCCGAGGAACATGAGTGCGTCACCCAAGCCGACATGCGGGACGACGGATTCCTCTTCCGGGAACAATGCGACATCCTGGTCGAGATGGCTGCCGGGCCAGAGCCGGGTGCCTCCGTTCTGACGCGTGAATGGCGTCAGGGGCCACATGACGTTGACGAGATATTCGACACTGCCCTTTGGGCCTTGCCACATGTCCTGGTCGCGATGCGGGAGTTGCGGCAGGGCGCCGGGCGTGATTTCGATCGCCTGGGTAAGATTAAGGGCGATACGCTCGCACCACGGCAGCAGCATTGCTTCGACGATAGCCAGGATCGCCGGATGCATGACGAGGCGCTCGGCCAGGGCCGAGCGGCCAAGCAGCGCGCCGAACCGCCGGGTGCGCTCGCCGTAGAACGGGCCCTGGCATAGAGGGGTCCTGGCAAAGGCGTCGGCAAGGTCCTTTTCGAGCGCCTGCAGATCGGTGGGGGGTAAGGCCCTTGGCAGGAGGGACCAGCCATCCCGATAGAGAGCGGCGGCAAAGCGATCGGCGCTGCTCATGCCACCACCGCCATGTCCGCATCGACATAGGTCTGTGTCCAGGACAGGCGGCGCGGCGTATCCGGATCGATGTGAACGAGAAAGGCACCGACCAGTCCGCCCTGCATGCGAACGGCAGGGCCGAGCGGCTCGGCTCTCCAACCCATGGCGAGCAGTTCCTTGCGGAACGGCTCGGGAAGAACACCGGTATAGCGCTTGATTCCGCGCTGGAGAGCGAGGTCGACGGCGGCGGAGAAGAGTTGGTTGCGCAACGCGCGTCGGCGCGCAGCGCCATGGCGGCGCGGCAGGCACAACCGCGTGCTTTCCCAGGTGCAGCCATCCTCGGGCACGCCGAGCGGGCATAGATCGGGAAAAATTGTGCGGAGCATGTGGGGGCGCTCCGTCGGCAGCAGACGCAGCGAGGCGGCATGGCTACCCTCCGCGTCTGCCACGATGACGTAGAGGGCATCGTCGGTGTCGAACTGGTCCATCTCGAAACGGCCGTCGAGAACCGGGATGTCCCAGCCGAAGAAATCAACGAACAGCGCCTTGCGGTCCACGAACATCGATTGGACGAGGGCATGGCGGGGACGGGAAGACTGATGGTCTAGAATGTGGATCATGCGAGCGCCTCCAATGGTTGGCAGGCGCAAGGAAGCAGGCTGGCGGCGGCGCAGATAGACCGAGCAATTGCTCGGGTTGACAGGTGATCCGGACAATGCGGTCCGGACCTCGCGGGAAAGGCGCCCATGATCTTACCGGCAAGCCTGAAGGCGCCTTTCCCGAAAACGCCCGTGTGAGCGGCGGCCGAGAGATCCTCTCCCCGACGTCAGGCAATCAGGCCTTGTGGAAGGTCACGGTGCGCATTCCCTGCAATGGTACAAACCATGTGAGCGCTGCTCCGCCTTGCGGGCGGGCGGCCCATTTGCGGACAGGGCCGCCATGGGAAATTGCATGCTTGAACTGGCCGCTGGCTTTACCGCGCCAATGCCGCAGGCTGCTGCATGGTACGATGCCAGTCCATGCGCTATGCCGAGCGGGCGCGCATCAGGTCGACGAGCGCCATGCCAAGGTCGCGAGCGTCGCGCGGACCGCAGTCACTGAATGAGTCGGCGGCCCGCCCGCGTCAGGCCAGTTCCTGCACGATCTGCTCTGCCAGGGCGATGGCATCCGGGAAGGACAAAGGCCATTCCGGCAACGGGCTGACTGCCGCGCCGACCACTTCTTCCGGGCGATAGCGTGAAGCGCCGATGTCCGCCCTCACCGCGTCGATATGTTCCTGGCTGGCGCGGCCTTCGAGCATGGCCAGGATCTGCTCGCCCCAGGCCTGGTCCTCCGGTCTGGGCTGCCAGTTGTCCATCACGACCGGATGCCCGTAGCCCGCCAGGACCGCGGCGATGAAGGTCGCGCAGGTCAAGCCCTTCCCGACGGGACCCCGCACGAAACGGCCATCTGGGGTGAATGCCGTGCCGCCAGCATCAAGGCCGTACGGTATCTGCGGATTACCAAGGAGGAGCTGGGACAGATGCGCGGCAAAGACGACCCGGCTGTCATCGGGCAAGCCCAGGTCCGCCCAGCGCAGGTCGGCCCCGAACCGAGCGCGTATCGTGGCATCCCATTGGTCTGCCTGGTCGTCGCGCAAGCTATGATGGAACGCGAGGTGGAGCACGCGAACGCTGCCGTCATCGCGACGATAGAGGAAACCGGCATGCCGGCCCATATCCGTCCCGTGGATGACGACGCCGGCATCCTGAACATCGGCAAATGGCCGTCCTTTTGGCTCCAGCATCTAGCCGAGCAGCCCCTTCAGCAACGCGGCCGCATCCAATCCCCGCGCTTCGAAGGCATCGCGAACGCGCAGGACGAAGGGTTGCCATCGGCTGAGCTTGATGCGGACAGGAAAGGATGAGCGTGCGACCGCGAGCAGCAGATGGCGGCTGGCGGTCGATGCAGGCATGCTGTCGAAAAAGGCGTCGAGGCGTGAATAGGCTTCGAGCGCGATGAGGCTGTTGATGCCCTGGATCGTGGGGACGAGCCGCGCACGCCCATTGGCATCGTCGGAGGCAATCGCATCGAACATCCAGCGGCTGTCGACTGCTGCCGAACCAGGCATCGCGGTGACCAGATGGAACCGATATCCGACTTTCCGACCATGGCCGCCCGCCACTGTCCGGGGCGGCGCGCGCAACTCACGGTCGTCGCGGATATTCAGGACCGGAACGCCGCCACTTAGCCAGTCGAACTCACTATTGTCGAGGTACGACAGGTCCCAGAGCGTCATGAAGCTGGTCTGAGATGAACCAGCGGAAGGCTCGTCCAGCCTCCTTGTTGAAGCTCGAGAGTATTCCAATAGCATCGTCGGTGCCCTTGACTGGATGTTCCTCGAAGAAGTCGCTGTCGATCGTAAATGTCAAGTCGCTGCCCTCCGAAGGGCGGGAGAAAGTCGTCCGGATCTGTGCCTTGCCCACGTCATCGAGCGAAAGCGCCGTCAGCGATGTAGATTCGAGCAACGCCTCGCCCTTGATCTCGTCCTCGCCGAACAGGCCCAGCGCAGACCTGCGAAAAAGATCCTTCCACAGGTAATCGCCCAGCCCCAGCTTCTCACGAGAAACGACGTCGATGTAGCGCAAGCCGATCCGCGTGAATATGGGCACCGCATAGCTGTCGGCAAGGGCGGTGAAGGCGGCCTCGACGTGCTGCACGAATTCCGACCATTGCTTATAATCGGCCGTCGAGATCGCTATGAACTCGCTTCCCAGCGCGATTGTGAAGCGTCGATCTTCCGTTGAGAAGAGATATTGAATCCGCTTGGCCGGCGTCAGCTCATTGGGCACGTTCATCGAAAAGCTGACGACCTCCCGCGTCTCGACAAACGGGTAGCTTGCCCCGAGCTTCTGCTGGAAGGTCGCCGGAATGCCCTCGTCAATCGCGAGAATCCGAGGGAACATGCACTGGCATACCACCTCGACGAGCGGATTGTTCGCGTAGATCACACGCTCGACTTCGGGGAATTTCATCTGCTCGGCTCCTGGACCGGACCTAGCAACAGCGGATCGTGCCGTCCAGTCCGGCCATCCGCCGTGGTTGGCCGTCTTGGCGCGGCGCCACCAAGTGTGCGAACCGTTCTTTTTTCAGGAAAGATGCCCAGAGCGCCCCGTCATCAGCCATGCATGAACCGAGCCGAGGCAAAAATGGGTTTTCGCTCCGTCACCCTTGGCAGGACAGCGGCTCCGCATTGGCCTTGGGGTCCGACCGACCCGCCGGAATACGGGCGGGGCGGCGCCATCCCGCGCCGCCCCGCTCATTTAGTAGTTCAGCGATACTGTCACACCATATGTCCGGGGGGGGGCAAGAAGGGCCACCGTCGGATTGAAGAGCGACTGGCCGACATAATAGGTGATGCGTTCGCTCTTCTCGACGTTCCTGATCCATCCCGTCACGCGATATTTGCTGGAGCGGTCGACCCAGGCAAGCGACAGGTCCGTGCGGGTATAGCTTTTCTGGATGGAGCCCGGCGCGTCGAAGAAATAGGCGTGCTGCCGGGAATAGAATTGCGTTCGCACTTCGGGCGTAAGGCTTCCAAGGTCGCCCAGATCGATCTTGTGCTGGATGCCGCCGGTGATCGTCCATTTCGGCGAGAAAGGCAGGCGGTTTCCGGAATAGTCCACCCCGTCGTTGGTGAATTCCTTGAACTTGGCGTCGAGGTAGCTGATGCTGGCATCGATGGTCGTCCCGCCCGGCAGGTACAGGCCGGTTTCGAACTCGGCGCCACTGATCCGCACTTTTTTTGCAGGTCGGGTGACACTGAGCTGCAGCGGCACCGTCGTACCAGGCGCCGCCGGATTATCGACGTTGATCGTACCGAAGAACTGAAACTGGTAGTTGGAATAATCATAGTGGAAAGCCGTGAGGTTGAGCTTCAATCGGCGGCCGAAGAAGCTGTTCCTGATGCCAGCCTCATATGCCGTGACGCTCTCGGCCGGGAAGGTGCTTGAAAACGTCCCCGGGTTGAAGCCCCCCGCCTTCGAGCCGGTGCTCACCGATCCGAACAGAAGTGAATTGCGGCTCAGATCCGCGTCCACCCCGACCTTCCATGTCACCTTCTTGAAGGTCAGATCATTATTGCCGTCGACAGGGATTTCGTTTCCATTGCTTTGGATCACCTGCGTGAACCCGCGGCTGCTTTGCTTGTCGCGCGTGTAGCGGAGGCCCCCGGTCACACGCACCGTGTCGATGATCGGATATGTAGCCTGGGCGAAGCCCGCGATGGATTTCGTCTGCAGGTTCTTTCGCTCACGCGAGAAGGCCCGCACGCCCTGGACCGCAGCGGGTCCGACCAAAGGCAAATTCGTCAGGGAGTCGCGATAGTCTTGCACCTTGTCGTCGAGATAGAAGGCCCCGACGAGCCATTTCAGGCGGGATTCTTCCGTCGAAGCGATGCGCAATTCGTGAGATTGTGCCTTGTTGAAATCGTCGAGCACCTTGATCCCGACATGCACATAGTCGCCGCCGGTGATCGCGAGGGGAATATTCGATGAGCCCAGGCTTTGGCTGCGCTGCGTCACATGCCGGTAGCCAGGAATGTAGGTCAGGGTTCCGAACGGCAGATCGACATTCAGCTCTGCTCGCACACCGAAGTTCGTCACATTGTTGAAATTCTGGTCCATGTGGGTGTCGCGTGGCGCGCCGGCCCATGGATCCCAAGACGTGTTGGCGCAATAGTTCGGGATGATGACGCCAGCCGGCGTAGCCAGGGCCGGGCCAGCATTTTGCGAGCCGGGCGGGCAAGAGGAGAACCCAGCCCCATTATTTTGCTGCTTGGTGAAGTCGCCGCCAATGAACAGGCGCACGCCGCCCCCGTCATACAAGGCACCGAGGCGCGCCGTCGTCGTATCCTGGTCGTTGAAGCCATCATCTGTATAGCCGCTATGGTAGATGCGTTCGACCGTACCGCGCACCGCCAGTTGCTGGCTCAGCGGCACGTTGAGCATCGCGGCAATGTTGACGCTGTCATAATTTCCGAAACTGCCAGTGATGGACGCGTCCATGGCCCGAGGATCAGGCTTCTTGGTGATGATATTGACAGCGCCGCCCGTAGAATTGCGACCGTAAAGCGTGCCTTGGGGGCCGCGCAATATCTCGATACGGTCTATGTCATAGAGCCCGCCGGGCTGGGAGATCGAATGGGTGATTGGAACGCCGTCGACATTATAGGAAATCGGTGCCTCGCCAACGATCTGGATATTATTGCTGGTGATGCCGCGGATCGACACGTTCATCGAGTTGTTCTGATTGTTCTGAAACTGGGTCGATGGCGCCAGACCCTGTAGATCGGCGACGTTGGCTGTGCCGGTCGACGTAAGATTCCTGCCTGTTATCGCGCTGATTGCAAGCGGCGTATTTTGCAGGGTTTCCGACCTGCGCTGGGCCGTCACGATGATTTCGGGGACACCCACGTCGCTTCTGCTGGGGGTACTTCCCTGAGCCGCCTGATCCTGAGCCCATGCCGGACTGTGCAGCAACGCTCCCATGATGGCAACCGATGCAAATTTTGCCCCTCTCATCCTTCTCTCCCTTAGTTTGCCCATCGTCTTCGACGGAAATGCGGCATCTGGGCCACCTCTCGCACCCGGGTCTCCGGTCTGCTTAGATACGAGTACATATTTTTGATCACTATTACAACCGTCGATAGTCACCATGGGCAATTTCTACCGGCGTGCGACCGACCTGAAGCACAAGCTCGGCTGTGTGCGAATGCACTATATCATGCGGTTGCCAACGGCCCTGCCGCTGTGCCGACCGTTAGCGGAGCGGATCCATGTCCGCCACCAGTGTCAGATATGCAGCCCGAGACGCTGTTGTCCTTGAAGAGGGTGTGAGCGAGAGGAGCGCACATATGGGTTCAATCCGTCCAGCCCGTTCTGCAAGCCTGCCGCCTCGGTGGCTTCTCGGTCTGGTACACCTGCATGGCCCAGGCTCCGTCGCCCTTTCCTGCCGGGAGGCCCCAGTCGCCGTCGCCTCGCGCGCCCTGCTACCTGTCCCGCAGCTGCTACCGAACGGACCGGACAATCCGACGCCCCCCCCCCCGCGGGTCAAACCCCGGTGCCGGAGGAGCCATCTTCCCTTGCCGATGCGCGGCGTACGGGGAGATCATGGCTCTTTGCCATGGCGCAGCTTGCGCGTGACATGGCGAAGGGCGTTCTCCAGATCATCGACATATGTGAACACGACAGGCACGACCAGGAGGCTGAGCGCTGTCGATGTCAACAGACCCCCGATCACCACCACCGCCATCGGTTGCCGGAAACTGGGATCCGAACCTATGCCCAGGGCGGTCGGAAGCATCCCGGCACCCATGGCTATGGTCGTCATCAAGATCGGACGCGCCCGCTTATGGCAGGCGTCCACGATGGCTTCATAGCGTGACATCCCGTGGGTCCGGCGCGCCATGATCGCATATTCGACCAGAAGGATGGAGTTCTTCGTGACAATGCCCATGAGCATCAACAACCCGATAACGGCCGGGAGAGAGAAAGCCATGTGGCAGGCCAGGAGAGCCAGAAGTGCACCGCCCAGCGAAAGCGGGAGCGCAGAAAGGATGGTGGCAGGCTGGACGAAGTCGTGAAAGAGAAGCACGAGCACCGCATAGATGCAGAAAATGCCGACGCCGATTGCGACGGTGAAGCTCTCAAACATTTCGCTGGTCCGCTGGAGTTCGCCTTGCTCCACGAGCCGCACACCTGGCGGAAGCAGCCGCAGCGTCGGCAAGGACCTGGCCTCGCGCATGACCTCGCTCACTGCGCGACCGTTGAGTTCGATCGATAATGTTACATTGCGGCTGCGATCGATCCGATCGATCTGGGCGGGGCCACTGCCGAAGGCGATGTCGCCCAGCGATGCAAGCGCGACCTGTCCCTTTGCTCCCGGCACCCGCAAATTCCCGATCGCATCAAGGTTCGTACGGACAGACGGTGCCATCCGGACACGAATGTCGATCTGGCGTTCGGGAAGGTTCATCTTGGGCAACGAGGCAGAATAATCGCCATAGGTCGCGATGCGCATCACATCGCCGATCGCCTGGCTGGTGATGCCCAAGGATGCTGCCCGTGCATAGTCTGGCCGGATCTGGATCTCCGGTCGCTGGAGCGCGGCACTTGACGTGACATTGCCGATCCCCCGAATGACAGAGCGAATTTCGCGCTCGAGCGATGCGGCCGTGCGGCCCAGCAGCGCTCCATCGTCCGAAGCCAGGACGATATCGAGCTTCTGCCCGCTGCCACTGCCCCCCACGCCGACGCGAACGCCTGGCAGGGCGCGCAATGCCTCCCGCAGCTTGGCCTCGACCGCCGATTGTTTGAGAGGGCGCTCGTCACGCGCCACGAGGTCGACCGTGAGCGACGCGCTGGCAAGGTCCGGTGCAGACGTGGCGCCGCTCATGCTGGCTTGCGTGGCACTGCCGACGGCTGCGAGGACGTGCCGGACTTCAGGAAGACGAGCTATGATCATCTCGGCATCGCGGGAGGCAGCGGCTGTTTCCTCGAGCGTGCTGCCTGGAGGCAGTGTCAGATTGACGATGGTTTGCGCATCATCCTGCGCAGGTATGAAGCCCGACGGCAGCAGGGGGATGAGCGCACATGACCCAACGAGAAAAAGCGCTGCCAGCGTAGCGGTGGTGCGACGACGGGCCAAGGCCTTGGCGACCCACTCCAGATAGCGCTTCATCACCGCACCATCTTCTTCACCTTCGACACCAGGCCTTAGAAAGTAAGCCGCCATCATCGGCGTGAGCAAGCGGGCAACCAGTAGTGACACGAGGACCGCGACGGAGGCGGTGATGCCGAACTCACGAAACAGTTTTCCCGGAATGCCCCCCATGAACGCAGTTGGCAGGAACACGGCCACGAGTGTGAACGTCGTCGCGATCACCGCCAGGCCGATCTCGTCGGCCGCCTCCATCGCCGCCTCATAGGGCGTCTTCCCCATGCGTAGATGACGCTCGATATTCTCGATTTCGACAATGGCGTCGTCGACAAGTATCCCTATGACCAGGGCGATCGACAGGAGGGAGACCACGTTGAGCGAAAAGCCGCACAGATAGATCACTCCAAAGGTCGGGACGATCGACAGAGGCAGGGCCGTTGCAGAGATGATGGTGGCGCGCGCATCGCGCAGGAACCACCAGACGACGATGACCGCCAGGATGGCACCCTCGAAAAGCAGGTGCAGCGAGCTCTCATAATTTTCCTCGATCGGACGAACGGTATCGCTGATTTCCTCGATACGGATTTGCGGATGAGCGCTTTTGAAAGTGTCGATGGCCTGACGCACGCGTGAAGCGACGGCCACATCGCCGAAGCCGAGTGACCGGGTGACCGTAAAAGCCATGATGGGCTTGCCGTCTCTGAAGGCAAGCGTGCTGCGCTGCGCATGACCATCCCGGATCACGGCGACCTGCTCGAGCCTGATCATCCGACCATCCGCCGTAGGGATGCTGATTTGCGACAGCGCGCGCGGGACATGCAGGGCAGCCTGGGTCCTGAACGACTGCCGCTGCCTGCCTATATCAGCCTGCCCACCGGATTCATCCGATTGCATCGCCTTGAGCTTCGCGCTGACATCCGACACGCTTACGCCCAGCCCAGCCATGAGCGCAGGATCCAGATCGATCTCGACCTCGCGGGTCACACCGCCGATCCGCTTGACGCCAGCCACCCCCCTGACGGATTGCAGCGCCTTGGTAATGTCGTTGTCAACAAACCAGGACAGCGCCTCCTCCCCCATGCGACCACCCGAGACCAGATAGGTGAGGGTTGCCGAGCCATTGGCGGTAACCCTCGATACGGTGGGCGTTTGCACGGCTGACGGCAGGGATTGCCGCGCACTGTCTACCGCGTTCCTGACCTCCTGGACCGCTTCGTTGGGGTCCTTGTCGATCTTGAACAGCACTTGGATCGAAACATTCCCTTCGGTGATCGTCGTCGAAACATGGTCGAGATACCGCAGGGAGGTCAGCTTATCTTCGATCTTGCGCGCCACCTCCGTTTCCAGCTGCTCCGGCGCAGCGCCTTCGAGCGAGGCCGTGATCGTCACGGTCGGCTGGTCCATGTCGGGGAACTGTTGCACCTCAAGCTGGCTGAAGCCGAAAATGCCGAAGATCGACAGGAGGACAAACAGGAGGATCGCGGGGACCGGATGCCGGATCGAGAGTGCGGAAATATTCATCGCCCCGCGTTCCCGATGGCGGTCGTGCGCACATGCACACCGTCGCTCAGGAAGGCGGCACCGCTCTCCACGACAAGGACTCTGCCGCTGATGCCGGTGACGGCAACGCGGCCGTCCCGCCTTGCTCCAGGGATGACTTCGCGTTGGCGGACACGCCCGTGCTTCTCGACCGAAAAGACAAAAGCCCGCCCATCGCGCAGGACGAGCGCACAATCTGGCACAGTCATTACGCGCACCAGACCGGTCATCAGCGTCCCGCTCGCGAAGACACCCGATCGCACGCTCGCGTTTGGCGGCAGGGCAACAAACACCAGGCCGCGGCTGGTGTCGCCGTCCACGGTCGGAGCAAGCAGGCGGACGCGCCCATCTACCGTGCCACCCCCAGCCAGGCTGATATGGGCTGGCGCGCCCGGCTGAAGCTGGAGCAGCTGACGCGCATCGAGCTCCGCCTGCCATTCGAGACGCCCCTTCCGGATGATGCGGAACAGTTCGTCACCGGCATTGACGACTTTGCCAAGCAACGCTGTTCGAGACGCGATGATCCCGGCGTCCGGGGCGACGATGCTCGTCTGCGACAATTCGATTTTCGCAGCTTCGAGTTGGGCCTTGGCTGACGCGAGCGTGGCTTGAGCCGTCAGACGGGCAACCTCATATTTTTCGATCTGCTGGCTGGAAAGTGCCCCCCCTGCGCCGATTAGCGAGGCACGGCGAACATCGGAGGCGGCTTGCCCCAGATTGGCGCGTGCTTCTGCTACTTGCGCTTTCAGGCGGGCGACATTGGCCTCCACGCTTTGTGACGCCAGCCGGGCCAGCACGTCGCCGCGCTGGACGCTGGCGCCCACGTCGCGCTCGACCGCGGCAATCCGATAGGGACCCGTTTCCGCGCTTACGACGGCTTCCTGCCAAGGCTTGATCGCACCGCTCGCCGAGACGGTCGATGGCCAGTCGGCCTGCTGCGGAAAAACCGTCCGGACGGTCAGGCTGCTGGCCGCCTGCTTTTCAGAGGTGCCGTTCGAGCCATGGCAGGCAGAAAGAGCCGCCAGGCAGCCGAACGCGGACAGCTTGCAGGCATGGCCCAAGGAACGGTAGATCATGGTGCAGGAGATCTCGATGCGGGAAGGGAGCTTTCGGGGCCGGCGTTCTCGCTCCAGCCCCCGCCGGCCGCTTTGTAGAGTGCAATCCAGTAACGGACGCTCATGGTCCGCAGAGACGCGAGGCTGATCTGGGCGTCGAGCGCGTTGCGGCGGGCCGTCTCGCGATCAAGCATGTTCGTGCTTCCCGCCTCGAACTGGCGGATGGCGGCTTGGAAATTGGCGGCATAGCCTGCCGCTGCCCGCGCGGCGTCTTGCTCTCGGTCCCGCGCAACTGCCAGCCGGACCAATGCCTGCTCCACGTCCAGCACCGCTTCGCGAACAGTCTGGCGGTAGGTCGCGAGCTGCAGGTCGAAGGCCGCATGCGCGCTGCGGAGATTGGCCCGCCGACGACCGGCGTCGAACAAGGGAAGAGACAGCGAGGGCCCGAATGACCATTGTCGAATAGCGTCGCTCGCCGACACGGAGCCGGATAGCGAAAGACTGGGATACAAGTCGGCGACCGCGACGCCGATCCCGGCACTCGCGGCAGCCAGTTCGCGTTCCTGGGAGACGATGTCGGGACGTCGACGCAAAAGGTCGGCTGGAACCTTGGCCAAGTCCATGAGCCCGGGACGCGGAAGCTGCCGCGTGCGCCCGCGCAGCAACCGACGCAATTCAGGCTCGCCGCTGGCTGTGAGCGAAACAAGGCTCTTCAACAGCACGTCGCATTGGCCCTGCTGGTCGAGAAGCGACGATCGCATGCTGGCGGCGGCCGCATCGGCCAGATCGGCTTCGGCCGGCGCAGTGAAACCGGCGGACGCGCTTGCGCGTGTGAACCTAGCGGTATCCTGCTGCGAACGCGCCTGACCCACATAGATTTCTTCGAGGATCTCGCATCCTCGATACTGTATGTAGAGATCGGCAACTTCCGCCGTGAGCGATAGATGGGCGTCGGCGAGGTCCGCAGCCCTGGCTTCCACCTTCGCTTTCGCGCCCTGCACCGTGCGGCGATACTTGCCGAAGAGGTCGACCTCCCAACTCGCGTCCAGGCTCCCCTGCTTACCCCCGGTCGCCGTCTGCGCGCCGAAAACAGAGCCGGCGACCGTCTGTCCCGCTTGCGAATAGGCGATCGCGCCGTTGAGCGCGGGAGCCATTGACGATCGATCCGACGAGAGCGTCGCACGCGCCTGCAATATCCGGGCGACGGCCTGATCGACGCTTGGACTGTTCCTTGCCGCGCGTGACTGCAGTTCCAGCAAAATCGGATCGTGCAGACTTTCCCAGCCCACCTTCAAGCCGACAGCGACAGCCTGCCCCGGGACCTGCGCGATCCATCGATTTTCCAAGCGATCGGTCGGATGCTGGTACTGCGGACCGAGCGTGCAGGCGGCGCTGGCCGCTATAAGGCTCAAGGGGATAAGGCGTCGGACTGGCACTTTTTGGATTCCATCGCGGGCGAGCGGCGCCCGCAGACCACCTATCCGCAAAAGATGTTCACTTGTGTGCCGCCGAGGTAAAGTTGCGCAAAACCCACGTTAAGAAATGTAAATGTTGGCGCAGGGAGGCAAGGATGCTGTCATCGTCGGATCAAGGAGCGCCTGTAAGATCATGTCGACCGTCCTGCTGATCGACGACGATCGGGAACTCTCGGCCATGCTGTGCGAGTATCTGGCGCGGGAGGGCTTGGTGGCGAGCGCTGTCCATGATGGCGAAAACGGCGCCAAAGAGGCGCTTTCGAGCACTTATGACATCATCATCCTCGACGTGATGATGCCCCGGCTCTCTGGAATCGAGGTTCTGCGGCGTATCCGGCGCACCAGCGAGGTGCCCATTCTTCTTCTCACGGCCCGAGGGGACGATATCGACCGAATCGCGGGCCTCGACCTTGGTGCGGACGATTATGTTCCCAAGCCATGTTCGCCAGGGGAACTAGTGGCCCGGATCCGCGCCATATTGCGACGTACCAGCCGAGACAGGCGACAAGACAACCCCGCCCAGGCCATCGAAAGCGGCGACCTGTGCCTCTGGCCGGGAAGCCGCAGGGCGGAATGGCGGGGCGAACCGCTGGACCTGACGGGAATAGAATTTAATTTGCTCGAGGAGCTCGCTCGCCACGCCGGACAGTTGGTCGCCAAGGATCAGCTGTCGCTGAATGCGCTTGGCCGTCCCCTCACTGCCTATGATCGCCGCATTGACGTGCACTTGAGCAGCATTAGGCAGAAGCTCGGGCAGCGATCCGATGGCCAGTCCTGGATATTGAGCGTGCGCGGCAAAGGCTATCAGCTGGCGTGTACATGATCTCGAGTCGACTTTTTCGAAAGCTCTTCTTCAGTTTTTTCCTGGCAACGATCGCCTCGTTCGCAATCGGCGCGGCGATCGTAGGTTCGAACCAGCGTGGGATGCATGGGCCGTCGGGGATTGCCGACCATGCGTTGTTCGAGGCCACCCGGCAGATCCTGCGTAGCGACGGGCTAGATGCCGTTTTGCCATTGCTACGACAGCAATCCGCTCGGACTGGCGTCCTGGCGCTATATGACAGGCGAGGCCACTGGATCGCAGGCAATCGGGAGCTGACCGACGACACTTCCACGGTCCTCGTTCGTTCGGGAGACCAAGTCTATCGGCTTGTTGGCACGGCCCACAGGCCATTCCAATTCTTCCTGGGGGTGCCGTTTCTGGCCGGCGCGGTTGTCAGCCTCCTGTTCAGCCTCGCCATAGCCTGGCGACTGGCTCGACCGCTTACGCGCCTGAGCGAGGGCTTCCGATCTCTTGGCGAAGGTAAGTTGGGCACGCGGCTGTATCTGGCATCGCGGGGACCGCCAGATGAGATTCATCGGCTCGCCGCAGATTTTGACAAGATGGCCGAGCAGCTGCAGCGCCTGGCAGATACGCATCAGCGCTTCTTTCACGACATTTCGCACGAGCTGCGCTCGCCATTGGCTCGGCTCGAGGTGGTCGTAGGCCTGCTGCGCCAGTCACCCGAGAGCCTCGGCTCGATGCTGCCGCGGATCACCCACGAGATCGGGCGACTGGATTGCCTCATCGAGGAACTGCTAACCTTGGCGCGACTCAGGTCGGGCGTCATGGGCGCGCCTGCCGAGCGGCTCGATGTGGTGGACTTGCTCGGCGCCATCGTAGAGGACGCCCATTTCGAAGCTCAATCCATCGGTTGTGCCGTTCGATTGCTCGCCGACAGTCCCTATGTCATGAAAGTCCATGGCGAGCTTCTATACCGTGCCTTCGAAAATGTGATCCGCAACGCCGTCCGGCATGCGCCCGCCGGCAGCGTCGTCACGGTGCATTCACGCACGGATGCAAATGGGCTGGAAATCGCTGTTGTCGACCAGGGTCCAGGGGTTCCTGCCGATACGATCGAGATGATCTTCGAGCCGTTCAGGAGAATTGAGGAAATCGAGCAATCCAGCCGGGGCTTTGGGCTGGGACTGGCAATCGCCAAGCACGCCGTCGAAGCGCATGAGGGTACGATCCGCGCGTCTGTCGGCGATCATGTGCCGGGGTTGACCGTCACGATCAATCTGCCCAGGCTCCCTTCCGCCGCTTGCGCTTTCGAGTAGCGGCAAGGGATATGAGGCAGTGCCCCACAGGACAGCGTAACGGCGATGGCATCGCAAACGATCGGCCTGAACGCAGACCCCGCCCTGGCGGAAAAGCCGGGATTTTCTTGAACATGGCCTGACGACGAGAGCCACCGTTCGCCTTTGACGACGGCAGAAACGGCGAAGGATCGCATATGTGTCGAGGGCGCTTATGGACGACGGCGTGCGACGCTTGCAGCGCTAGGACCGACACCCCCACCCATTTGGTACACTCCGCATTGAAACCGATTGATATGTACTCGTATCAAAGTTAGACCGTCTCGTCTGCAACGTCGCAGGCCCCGACATCGGCCTGCCGCTGTAGCCACGCAGGCGCCCTTGTGCCGGCATGGGGCCGCACGGGCGACAGCGGCCCGGCGCAGCGATGCCGGCAAAATCTTGAACGAATGGACGAGGATCATGCTGCTAAGCTTTCCAAGCAATATTGACGCTGCGGTTGCTGCGGGCGAATTGCAAATGACCATTGATGGCGAGCCCGTTGGCGCCGCCCCCGCGCTTGTCGTCATCAATCCGGCCACTGGCGAACCGGCCGGCCGCGCACCTGACGCTGGGACGGCCGATCTCGACCGGGCTGTTGCAGCAGCACGGGCGGCACTCCCTCGCTG
This sequence comes from Sphingobium sp. Leaf26, assembly GCF_001421665.1. Classification (GTDB taxonomy): domain Bacteria; phylum Pseudomonadota; class Alphaproteobacteria; order Sphingomonadales; family Sphingomonadaceae; genus Sphingobium. The sequence continues at coordinate 243,834 of NZ_LMKV01000028.1, read as the reverse complement.
GAGCGGCATGACCCACGCGGCGCGGGCGGAAAGACTCGGCGCGTTTGCCGACGCCATTCAGCGGCGCGCGCACGACGTTGCCGCAGTACTCACGCTCGAGCAAGGGAAGGAACTGGCAAGCGCCACTTTCGAAATCTTCGGGACCGTTGCTTGGATGAAGCAATTTTCGACCATCGAGATCCCGGAGGCGGTCATCCGACCGGTGGGCCGCGACGGCCTCGTCGTGAGGCACCGACCCGTCGGGGTCGTTGGCGCCATCGCCCCCTGGAACGTGCCCGTTTTCCTGGGCTTCATGAAAGTCGCGCAGGCGCTCATTGCCGGCTGCACGATTGTTCTCAAACCCTCCCCCTTCACCCCCCTCAGCACCTTGCTTGTAGGTGCGCTTTCGCGGGGCATTCTTCCGCCCGGCGTGTTGAACGTCGTGAGCGGTGGAGACGCACTCGGGCAGGCGATGACCGATCACGAGGGCATCGACAAGATCAGCTTCACCGGCTCGACCGAGACAGGCAAGCGTGTCGTGGAAAGCGCGTCGCGGACAATGAAGCGGGTGACACTTGAACTGGGCGGCAACGATCCCGCAATCATATTGCCTGATGCCGATCTCGATCGCATCGTGCCTGCGCTGATGATCGGCGCTTTCGGCAATGCAGGACAGGTCTGCATGGCGATCAAGCGTCTTTTCGTGCATGAGGACATTCATGACGAGGTCGCAGCGCGACTGGCCGTCCTCGCCCGCGACCATGTGGTCGGGTCGGGCTTCGAGCCGGGGACGGCGATGGGACCCATTCAGAACCGCGCTCAGTTCGACCGAGTGATCGAACTCGTCGAAGACGCAGGTCGAATGCCTGGCGCCCAAATCCTGGCCGGTGGCAAACCATTGGATGGGCCTGGCTTCTTCTACCCCCCGACGCTGGTTGTCGGACTGGACGACGATGCCAGGCTTGTTCGCGAAGAGCAGTTCGGCCCGGCCCTGCCCATCCTGTCGTGGCGGACCGAAGACGAAGTCATCGCGCGCGCCAATGCGACAAGGTTCGGCTTGTCGGCCTCGATATGGACCCGCGATCTCGAGAAGGCGCAAGATATGAGCAAGCGGCTGGATGTCGGGACCGTCTGGATCAACGCGCACGGCCTTCCAGATCCGGCTGCACCTTTTGGCGGCACAAAGGAATCCGGGCTTGGTCGGAGCTTCGGCCCGATGGGTGTGGAAGCCTATATGGAAGCGCAGACCCTCAGCATCGAACCTTCGCTGCCGATGTAGTGAGGCGTACCCGCGGCGGACGTCCGGTCCGCCGCGGCCGCGATGGGTGCGCGTGTTTACAGACGCGTGGGGCACGTCTCTTCGTGCAGGGACCATGGCCGCCGTTGCGGCGACAGCCTGTGTGAACCCCATGATAGCATCGCAATCGTAACCGCATTGGCGCAGCGCGGCCATTTCAATCGCTTGATGCCTGATGACCGGGCGCGTCCGCCTTCTCGCTGCACCGATGAAACCGACCGTCATCGTCCATGTTTCACGCGCCGGCGCTAGAGATCGAGGACGAGGCGTGGAGTGCGCGCGCGCGAACAACAGGGGGTGAAGCACCGGCTGCGCTCCTCGTCTGTCAGAATATAGTCGTTATGCTCGGGTGTTCCGGAGATCACCCCCGTGACGCATGCACCACAAATGCCTTGCCCGCACGATAGGTCTACGCCGATGCCGTGGCGCGCCAACGCATCGGCGACGCTCTCATCACGGCCAACAGTGATGATCCTTCCTGTACTGGCGATCTGGACCTCGAACGGTTCCACAGCCGATCTTGCCGGGGGACTTGCGGCGAACGCCTCCCAATGAAGCGATGCCTCGGCCCAGCCCGCGCCGCGGGCGGCATCCAGGACGGCGTTGTTCAGTCCCGATGGACCGCAAACATAGAGATGGCGTGCGCCGCTTCGAACCAAGACGGTTTCGAGCGAAAGACGTTGCCCGTCCGCCCCATCGTCAAAATGAAGATGCACATGATCGGCCCACGGCGCTCGTTCCAGGCGATCGAGAAACGCCGCTGCAGATCGAGATCGCGCACAATAGTGCAGCTCGAAACTGCGACCTTCATCGAAAAGGGTGCCAGCCATCGCGAGCAAGGGTGTGATACCGATGCCGCCGCCAATCAATAGCGACCGACCGGTATCTTGGGCGAGCGGAAACAGATTCCTGGGGCCTGAAATGCGCAAAAGATCGCCGACACAGGCTTGATGCATGAAGGCCGAACCGCCGCGTGAACCTTCATCCAGGAGCACGCCGATCTCATATCCATCGATGCCCGACGGACGGGTCAGCGAATATTGACGCACATGACCACCGGCATGGACGTCGATGTGCGCACCTGCGGTATAGGCAGGCAACGCTTGGCCTTCTGCATGTTCAAGACCAATGATCCTGACGCGGTCGCCGTCGGCGGTGATCCGCGCGACACGAGCGGTGATCCATTCAGTCATGAGCGGAACCACGATTCGGCCTGACGCCCTGTACCGCTTCGGCGGGGCATTCATGCGCGCTCCGAACAGCCCGCTTCCGGACATGTTGCGACCTTTTCGAGCCGATGATGCTCACAATGGCTCTCTCCTTTCGACCTCAATTCCGACCAGCGCTTCGCTAAGCGCTTGCCTATTATAAATATGTACTCTTATTATAAACGCAAGGATCGATGGAACAGGAGTCGGGACATGACCATATCCAGGCCGAGCGCCGAGATGTTGGCTGCGGAAGATCGGGTACGCGAGATTGCAGGATCGCTGGGCGGTCCACCAGCCGACCCGGCTGCAATGCGCGACTTCCTGAGATCAGCGGGCGCTTGGTGGAACGAAGGCGGACCCGCAACCGTGACGGAGCAGGACATCCAAGTAGAGGCTGATGGACACGTCCTGGCGGCCAGACTGTACCGTCCGCAAGGCGGTGAGGATGGGCCAGTATGGATTTATTGCCACGGGGGCGGATTTCGATTCGGCGGAATCGAGACGAATGGCCGACAGTTACGGGAAATTGCGTCGCTGTGGGGCGGCAATATCCTGTCGCTCGATTATCCTCACTTGCCCGGCGCGGCCTTTCCGGTCGCGGTCGAAACCATTGCGAAGGCCTTTGAGCAACTTCGTCGACAAGGTGAGCGCATCGGTGTGGACGGCGCACGCATGGCATGGGGCGGCGCTTCGGCCGGAGCGAGCATCGCTGCGGGCGCAGCGGTCGAAGCGGAAGCCAATGGCCTGCGGCTGGCGGCCGGCGTGCTGATATGCCCGGTGGTCAACGGGGACTTAGGCACGGCCTCAATGACATCGCATGGTGAGGGCCCCTGGTTCCCGAGCCGTGCCATGGCCGCCGAGACATGGCTGGCCTACACCGGCACGTCCGATGTCGGCGCCGATCCGCGCTGCAACCTGCTCAAGACCGACCCCAGGCTCCTGCCGCCGATCCTGATCGCCGCCGCAGAAATCGACATCTTCCAAAGCGGCGCGGAGGCGTTTGCCCGTCACCTCTCCCTCTCCGGCCAGCCAGTCCGACACCTTGTTTATCCTGGCGTAACGCATCTCTTCTTCAATTACTCCCGGACGCTTTCGGCGGCACGTCAGTGCACAGCGGATATCGCGCGATTCCTCACCGAGCAGCTGCCCGTAGCCAAAACAGCCGACAATCTTACCAAAGGAGAACGACCATGGAGTTGAATCCCGGACCTGCGGGGCCGAGCCCCCTCCTTTCGCTTGCCGAACGCGATCGCCGATATGGGCGGACGCGCAGCCTGCTTGATGAGATGGGCCTGGATGCCGTGCTGGTCTTTGGTCAGCGCGGGCGCGAACGATACGAAGGCTATCTTTCGAATGAAGCCATAGAAGGCGTCGTGGTCTTTTCCCGCAGCGCCAAGCCCATCTACGTATCGTGGACCCACCACCGGCTGACGCGGCGATTTGCGGCCAATATGCGTGACACGCAGTTCTGGATCGACGATGTTCGCATCGGCCCGACCGGCCCGACCCTTGTCGCGATCCTGGACCGACTTGGTCTGGCCGGTGGCCGCATCGGCGTCGTAGGACTTGACAGCAAGGGTCCCGGCGAAATGCACGGCATCGTCCCCTATCGGACGTGGGAGGCCGTCCTGGCCGGCTTGCCCCGGGCTGAATTCGTCGACATTTCGACGGAATTCTCGATGATGATGCTGGTCAAAAGTGACGAGGAGATCACGCTTTTCCGCTATGCGGCTACCCTTGGCGAGCGTGCCTGCGAAGCCATGCTCGAGGCTGTCCGGCCCGGTGTGCGCGAGCGCGATGTCTACGCGGCGATCATGGATGTCATTTATCGCGGCGGAGCGGTCTCAGTACCCCCGCAATTGATCATCAGCGTCGGCACCGACGATGTGGGATGGGCCCCGCCCTACTGGAATTATGCCGGTGGCGAATCCCGCATCATCCAGGAAGGAGACCTGGTTCAGGCCGAGATATTTCCGTCCTACGGCGGCATGGAAACCCAGATGCAGATGTCGGTGGCGCTCGAGCCTGTACCTGCGATCATTCGGGAACTGTCAGGCCTCGCCCGCACGTCTTACGAGATCGGGCTGCGCCACGCCCGCGTGGGAAACCAGTTCCAGGACCTTGCGAAGGAAATGGAGGCGCCAATTTCGGCCCATGCCGAAAACTGGACGGTCACGCCGATGGTTCACAGCGTCAGTCCGATTGCAGTCGCGAGCAGGATCGGCATCAATATCGAACGCTCGCCCTTCTTCCCGCGCATGCCTGAGGCGCGCACCATAGCGGGCCTGAACGATATCGTTTTAACCCGAAACATGGTGCTCGCTTTCGAACCGAATGTCTGCCGCGGACCGCATCGCGTTAATATCGGCGGCACGGTTCTGGTCACTGATCAGGGTGGGGAAGAGCTGAACCAGTTGCCTACGCGCATGCAGATCAAGGGCTAGGGCAGCTAGGGCAGCTAGGGCGTCTCGCACCAGCCAGATATCGTCGAATAGACTTGCTAAAATATGAGTACATATTTATAGCGTTTCCAGCGTCAAGAACAGATCGAGAGAGAATGAAAGGGTAGGTATTCCCATGGCCTATGGCGTGGACGTTCTGACAAAAGTGGGCCCAGGCACAGCAATGGGCAAGTTTATGAGGGAGTTCTGGTTCCCGGTCGCCAAGGCGAGCGAGTTGGAGCCGGACGGACCACCACTGCGGCTTCTCATTCTCGGCGAAAAGCTCATCGCCTTTCGCGACACGGCGGGGCAGGTCGGTGTCCTCGATCATCGGTGTCCCCATAGATGCGCTTCACTGTTCTTCGGGCTTAACGAGGAAGGCGGCATTCGCTGCAGCTATCATGGCTGGAAGTTCGACGTCGACGGCAACTGCACGGACATGCCGAACGTGCTGTCCGAGCAGGAGTTCTCGCGCAGGGTGAAGGCAAAGGCCTATAAAGCCCGTGAACGCAACGGCATGATTTGGCTCTACATGGGTGAACGAGACGTTCCGCCGCCCCTGCCCAACATCGGCATCGTCAATGACGAACCGCATGACCTGATCATTGATATGACCGCCAGAGACTGTAACTGGCTGCAGGCTCTCGAGGGCGACATCGACCCCTCGCACCTGGGTTTCCTGCACCATGGCAAGCACAAGGCCGAGGATGTCGAGGGGCATTTCGTAGGCGAATGGCTCATCAGCGATGCGCGCGTCCGCACCAATGTGGTGGAGACCGGTTGGGGTACGATGGAGGCGCATGTGCGACCCAATGGGATAGCGCCCAATTACTGGCATTATTCCCAGCATCTCTTTCCCACCTGGACGATGCCAGGCCAGGACGAGATGGATCGGGAGCATCCGGTAGTTCGTTTCTGGCTGCCGATGGACGACGAGCACAGCATGAACATCCAGTTCATGCTGCCCAGTGGGTTCGCGGAAGGCGGCCAGCCACAATTTTTCGCCAACAAGCTTGCGCAGCTGCCTGGAGTAAGAAAGCGGTCGCGTGACTTCCTCGTCCCCAATACGACCGACTGGCTTGGTCGATGGAACATCTCGCCGGCCCTGGCGAACGACTTTTTCATGGACCGCGACGTCCAGCGGCATGACAGCTTCACCGGGATCGAAGGTGTTCAGGTGCAGGACAAGGCCATTACCGAAAGCATGGGTCCCGTCGTCGACCGCTCGTTCGAGACCTTGACGCCCGCAGATCTGATGATCGCTACGGTCCGGCGTCGGCTGATAGAGGCCGTGCGCGATCTGGAGGAGGGCAAGGTGCCGGAGGTGCTCGACAATCCTCACATCTATCTGGGTGCCTTCGCCGGCGGTGTTCGAGGGGAAAGCCCGTCCGATGACTGGCTGAACCTTTATCGCGACGCCATCAAGAGACTGGGCCTTCCAGAGCCGAAGATCGAGGGAAGGCGCCTGGGTCCCGGGCCAAGGACGTCCCAAAAGCTACCAGCCTGAGCAGTCAACGACTGCCCTGCACAGCTCGGTAGCACCGGCGCGCCGCGATCACACAATTTTCATCAGTTCACAGGGGGAGAAAAAAACCCATGAGCGAGACGCAAACGAAATTCTTCGGGCACGACGCCCGTCTCAAGGACATCATTTCTGTCAAAGACAAGCTGAGCCAGGAATATCATGACGAAGTCATGGAGAAAATATTCGCGCGCAGTTGGTTCTTGCTTGCGAACGTCAATGATATTCCCGTCGATGGGTACATCGCCTATGATGTGCCCACGTTCAAGACCTCCGTCATCCTGACCCGAGGCAAGGACGGATCCGTGCGGGCCTTCCACAATGTCTGCCGGCACCGTGGGAAAAAGGTGGTCAGCACGAAGTGCGGTTGGGGTAGCGGGCAAGGTAGCCGACTGACCTGCTGGTTCCATGGCTGGACCTACGGACAGGACGGGCGTCTGTTGGTGGTTCCGGACGAGCGCGCCTTCGTCGATCTGGACAAGGCCAAGCTCGGCCTCGTTCCGGTTCGCAGCGAAATATGGTCGAACCTCATCTTCGTCAACTTCTCGGAAGACGAGCCCCAGCCGTTGCGGGAGTGGCTCGGCGAACTTTCGGAGGGCTTCGAGGGCTATTATTCCGAGATGGAGAAGATCGGCACGTTCGTTGCCGATGTCGACGCCAACTGGAACTTTGCGATGGACGGCTTCTCGGAAGGCTATCACACCGTGTTCCTGCACCGTAACACACAACCCGAACTGGCCGGCAAAGACAATCCGATGCGCCACCAGCCCGTGGTCGATATCTACGAAAAACATGTCCGCTCCAGCAATGCAGCCAACCCCGATTATCTGGGGCCACCGGCGGAGCGACTGCTGTACGCCCAGGGGCGCAAGCTGTCGCCGGCCGTGGAAACGGATCTGTCTTCCCTCCCGCAGGGCGTGAACCGCACGCGAAGCCAGCCCTGGTTCTTCGATGTGATCTGGCTGTTCCCGAACATGGCGATCCTCAACGGCCCGCATTGGGTAAGCACGCTAACCATCTGGCCGATCGCCAAGGACCGCACGAGGCTCGTCACCGACCATTATGCCAAGAAGGCACGGCATGCGGGGGATCGCCTCGCGCAGGCCTACACGCGCGGTCTCCTCGTATCCGTGACGCGAGAAGATCTGGCCGCGCTCGAGGAGGTGCAGGCCGGACTGGAGTCGGGCGCTATCGACGACCTCTATGTCTCGCGACAGGAATTCGTCATCCAGAAGCGCTACGCCCTGATCAACTCGATGCTGGAGAAAGCATGATGACCACCACCCAGCTTCCGTCCGAGTTCACCGATCTGCAACCCTATGTGGACGAGTGGGCGCTTCGCGGCCAAACCGCGCGCTATGACCAGATGCTGCGTGCGGGCATCGACCAGCTGCGTACGTTCTACGACGCGATGATGCCCCGCATGGATGCCGTCATCGCCCATCTCAATCGATACGATATCGACGCCATGCCGCCAGCAGAACAAACGCTGTTCAATCTGGCGGCAACGTTCGCGGAAACCGCGCATCCGATCGATTTCAAATGGAAAAAGGTGCAGTTCGATGAGGTTCATCCGATCGAACGGATCAAATTGATAGGCGTCTCGGAGGCCTGGTAGCGCCATTTCGGGGGTGGACTGATGCACGCTTGCAGTTTGCATCGCCGCTTCCAGCCCCGGGACGCCGGCTCGGCCGAAGGCTTGCGAGGGTTGCGAGACTGATCGCCAATCCTGGTCCGGCCGAGCCATAACCCATCACTGCCATCGGGAGACGTGCGTCGTGGATCGAAGCCTCTTCAAGACCGACCGGCCAAGCGACACGCTGACCGCGACATTGCATCATCTGGCTCTGGGAACGCCCGATCCGACGACCCTGGCGGCCTTCTACCAAGACGCATTGGGGTATGACATCGCTGCGACCGAGGGTATCCTGGGCGGCACCGCACAGGATCGCGCGCTGCTATTCGTGGAGGGCAAAGCCAAGACGCTCGCCTGGGCAGGTTACGCCGTGCCCGACGCCGACGAGCTTGCACGGCTTCGCGCCCGGATCGATGCTGCGGGTTGGCCGCGCAACGATGGCCCGCGGCCGCATTTCACAGACTGCGTCACGGTCTGCGACCCGGACGGCAACGAATTTCGGTTCGGTATCGTCGCAGACGCCGATCCGCCGCGCACAAAGGATGCCTCGCGACCTGCGCGGATTCAACATGTGGTCATGGGCAGTCAGAATCCGCGCCGCATTCTTTCCTTTTTCCTCGACGTGCTTGGCTTCACCCTCTCCGACAACGTGCTGGCACCAGATGGCGATGTGCGCACCTCCTTCCTGCGCTGCAGCAGGGAGCATCACAGCTTCGCCCTGTTCAAGGCACCCGACAACCGACTGGATCATCACTGCTATGAAGCTACGGACTGGAACGCGATCCGCGACTGGTCGGACCATCTGGCGGAACGCCATATTCGCCTGCAGTGGGGACCTGGTCGGCATGGACCAGGGAATAACCTTTTCATTTTCATTCATGATCCCGACGGCAACTGGGTAGAAATCTCAGCCGAACTCGAGGTCGTGACCCATGACCGGCCGGTCGGTGAGTGGCCGCATGCGGAGCGGACACTCAACAGTTGGGGACAGGGGCTGCTGCGCAGCTGATTGCTGGATCACAAAGGAAATCTCATGAAATTCGTCACCTTTGCATATCGCGGCCGCCGCAGTTGGGGGCTGGTCGCGGAAGACCGGGTCCTCGACTTGGGCGCAGGTCCCGGCGGCTTTGCCGACCTCCGGTCGGCGATCGCCAGCGGTCGTCTTGAAGCATTGGCAGCCAGCGCTGAAGATGCGCCGGCTGTGCCGCTCGCCGATATCCTCTACCTGCCGGTGATCCCAGATCCCGGCAAGATTCTGTGCGTCGGGCATAATTACGAGAGTCACCGACAGGAGACTCAGCGAGACCCGACCGACCATCCGTCTATTTTCTGTCGTTTCGCAGACAGCCAGATAGGGCATCGCAGCGATCTGATCCGGCCGCGCGTGTCCACGATGCTGGACTATGAAGGCGAGCTTGCCGTCATCATCGGTCGTGGCGGGCGCGACATCCCCGAGGCTGACGCATTCGATCATGTGGTGGGCTATAGCTGCTACATGGATGCCTCGGTCCGCGACTGGCAATGGCATACGCGGCAGTTCCTACCCGGCAAAACCTTCCCGGGCACCGGGGGCTTTGGCCCCTATCTGGTGACCAAGGACGAACTGCCCGATCCCTCCCATAGCTCGGTCACGACGCGACTGAACGGTGATATCGTCCAGTCGCAGCCGGTATCGGACATGCTTTTCCCCATCCCGGTGCTCATCCACTATATCTCCACTTTCACGCCGCTGTCTCCAGGCGACGTCATCGTCACCGGGACACCAGGAGGGGTCGGCGCCAAGCGTCAACCGCCGCTTTGGCTGAAAGCAGGCGACCAGGTCGAAGTCGACATCCCCGGTGTCGGTATCCTGATCAACCATGTCGCTGATCAAGGCTGACCCCGGGGGCGACATGTACGATTATGATGTGATAGTCGTCGGTGCGGGTCCTACCGGCCTCGCCACCGCCAATCTATTGGGTTGCTATGGGGTGCGCACGCTCATCGTCGAGCGCAACGCGGCTACCGTCCACGAGCCCAGGGCCGTGTCGATCGACGATGAATCCCTGCGCACCATGCAGGCCATCGGCGCCGTCGATACCGTGCTGGAACGGGTCGTCGCAGGCTATGGCTCCAGATATCTTACACCAGGGGGCCACCCCTTCCTGCTGGTCGAGCCAACGGGCATTCCCTATGGCTATCCCCGTCGCAATGCCTTCCGACAACCCGTCCTCGAAGCACAGCTTCGACACCATCTTGATGGATGGCCAGATGTCGAGACGCTGTTCGGATGGACAGCGACGGGAGTCGTTCAGGAAGGTGATCATGTTGTTCTGAGCCTGGAAAGCACCGAAGGGGAAACCAGAAGCGTCAGTTGCCAATATGTCGTGGCGGCGGACGGTGCCAGCAGCCCCCTACGCTCGATGCTGGGCCTGTCCCTGGACGGGGAGACATTTGCCGAGAAATGGCTGATCGTAGACTTGGAGAACTCTCCTGCGCCGAGCCGGGAAACGCTCGTATTCTGCGATGTGCGCCGACCGTGCATCGCCCTTCCCGGCCCAGACCTCACCCGTCGCTTCGAATTCAAACTCATACCCACCGACGATCCTGCGACAATGACGCAGGATGCGGTGGTCGGCGAGTTGCTGAGCACCCATGGCGCTGCCCCGGACAGTCGCATCAGTCGCAAGACGATCTACACCTTCCATGCCCGATTGGCACAAACATGGTCCCTTGGGCGCGTCTTCCTTGCCGGCGATGCCTGCCATCTGACCCCTCCATTCGCGGGACAAGGGATGAATAGTGGCATCCGGGATGCACATAATATTGCGTGGAAGATCGCCGGTGTCGTGCAACTCGGGTTCGATCCCAAGATATTGGAGAGCTACGAGCAGGAGCGCCGAGGCCATGTTCGCGAGATGATCACCCTGGCTCGACGCATGGGTCGTATCATGGGACCGCGCAACTGGTTGACGGGGTTCCTGACCCAGACAGGCTTCCGCCTCCTGGGCTTTTGGCCCTCCGTGCGCGATTATTTCGGCCAGATGAAGTATAAGCCGAAACCGCGTTTTTCCCAGGGACTTCTCATTCCCGATGGTCGCCCCGCGAGACGTACATCCGTTGGACGCCTGCTTCCTCAACCAGATGTACGAACGACAGCGGTGGCGTGCAAACTCGACTATGTCCTTGGCGAGGGCTTCGGCCTGTTAGGCTTTACCGACACGCTTGAAACATTCATGCGCGCTACCAGCAATCCCCTGTTCGGATTGATCGAGGCGCGCCGCGTCCATGTCACGCGCGAGGCCGGTCGAGAGGGGCGTGGTGACTGTGTACAGGTGGTCGATCACACCGGCGCATTGCATGCCGGACTGGATCGGCCGGATGGCCGTATCTTCGTCATACGTCCTGATCGATACGTGCTGGGTTCCTTCCATCCCGAGGAGGCGGACGCCTTCGCAGCGACCTTGTGCGCTCTTCTGGGAGATCCTGTGCACAGTCCCGATCCGGCGGCGACCAAGCCCGCAACCGCCCATGTGCCTGCGCATCCCGTTGGCGGCGAGCCCAAACTCTAGGACTTGGATGTTCGATGTACACCATCTCCTGCGACAAGGACGTCCGCTGCCTGCGGATTCATTTGCGTGACTTTTGGACAGAAGCGACTGCGCACGCATTTCGTACGGATTTGCGCAACGCTTGCTCATGTTCGAACGAGTTCGACGGCGCCATCATCGATGCACGGGCGATGCTGGTACAGACAGCCCGCGTGGTCGCCATGCTGCAGGATGCACTCGACGATATTGACGCCCCGCACCGTGCCGCGTTGATCATGCCGACAGGCCTGGCACGACTTCAGGGTCTGCGCGCCTTTCCAGACAGCGATACCTGCAGGGCATTCCAAACGGAGGCAGACGCACTGCAATGGGTGCTCGGCGGTTGAGCCTCGCCGGTCGAAGCATCCTTTATCGATGACCAATGCCCAGGCCTTCGCTTCTCCACCTACACTGTCGATCCTAAACTGATCCTCCCTCGAGCAGCGTGATGATATCTGCTGTCGATCGAACATCTGCGAACACGTCGCGCATCGAATCCAGGCTGGCATTATGCTCCGCATCGCTCATGGCGGCGGTCGCATCGCTCGCAACGATGACGCGGTAGTTCCTCTGCATGGCATCCCGCGCCGTGGCCTCGCAACAGCAATTGGTAAGCGTTCCGGTCACGATGAGTGTATCTATCCCACGGGTACGCAGGATGCCGTCGAGATCACAGGTGCCGGGTACAAATGCACTAAAGCGCCGTTTGTCGACGATGGTGTCGATTGGCTCAACGACGTCGAGAGCTGGCCATAATCTCCAGGGCATCGCGCCGGGTGCGAACGCTTCCCGGTGCGCAGCTCCCGCACCATTGGGGAAGGTCTCGTAGAAGGTCGACCACTCGCGCACGTCGGTGAAGGAGGTGGCGAAGCGAATGAAGACATTGAGCGCACCATTCTCGCGGACGGTCGCGCTGATGGCGTTCACATTGGGAATGATATCGCGTGCTTCAGGGATTTCCAGGAGGGCCCCAGGCGCGAGGAAGCCGTTTTGCAGGTCTATGACGATATGCGCCGTTCGCCGGGCATCAATTCGCTCGAAGCGAAACAGGCGCCCTTCGCCTCGATCGAGCAAACGTGCCTCGACAGCAGCGCTCAAGCGGACCTTGTGCATTATCTCTCCTCTTCTTGCTGCTCACGCGCATCGTATGCGCCAGGCGTCCGCCAGACAGTGCGACAAAACGATCTTAATCTAGGCTTCGCTCAAAGCCGGCGAAGCGCCGCCGACGCTGTCAGGCGCACGGGAAGGCTTGGCGAAGCCGAGCGCGGGAACCGCAATAGCTGCCAGCAATGCGGTGGCCCAGAACACAAGCGTGTATCCGCCAAGGATCGTTTCAAAATGACCGGCGGCTACGGGAACGAGAGCACCTACCAACGTCTGAAGCAGGAGGATGAGCGCGATCAGCGGAGCGAACGCCTTGACGCCGAAATGATTGAGGAGGACGGCACTTTGCAGGACGATAGCCCCACCAAAACCCAGTCCGAACATGATGGCATAGGCGACCAGCCCGACCGTAGAGGACGCATAAGGCATCGCGCTCAGCCCCCCGACCATCAAAAGGCTCGCCAACATCCACAGCTTGCGCGGTTCAACCCTGTCCCCCATTGCACCGAGCAGCATCTTGCCGACCAGCGTGCTGGCGGAAAGCAGCGATACCCCCAGCGCGGCTTCGTAACTGCTATGGCCCAGACTTCGCAGGCTTGCCACGCCATGGGACAAAACCAGGGACAGGGCGGCGCAGTTCGTGATCGAGGCCACCCCAATCATCCAGAAACTGAATGTCCGGATGGCCTGGCCGGCGGTAAATTGATGGTTGGTGATGTGGACGCGCGCCGCCGGCAGCGCAACACCGGCGGGATCCCCATCGGGAGCCTGTCCCAGTTGTGCCGGAGATTCGCGCATCACGATCGCGGCGATAACCCCAACGACAAGACTGGATGCAGCGAGAATTTGCCAGCCCGACCGCCAACCACCCATTTCCTCGACCGCGTGGTTCAGCAAAGGTGCTGCGACAAGTCCCCCTACACCATTGGCTGAGAACATGATGGAGAGCGCGAGGGCGCGGCGCCTGACGAACCATCGGCCGATCGCCACCTGTCCTACCAATGTCCCGCCGAACGCAACACCTGACCCTAGAATGACCCCGAAGGCCAGGGCCGACCCAATCGGCGTCTTAACGATCGTTGCCATGCTCAGTGCACCTGTAAAAACTAGGGCCGTGCCGATAAGGATGACCGACCGCAGGCCCAGGCGTCCGATGCACCAGGCGACCAACGGGGCGGGAAGTCCCAGGAAGAGCAAAAAGGCGGAAAAGGAGAGTCCTAGGCTCCTGCCATCGAACAACATCGACTCCGCCATGGCGGTATTAAGGATCCCTGACCCGTAGGTCGTAAAGCCCAGGTTGACGAACAAAAGGAGCCAGAGGACCGCGACGACCCTCCAGCCATAAAAGACCGGTCGGATCGTCTCTCCAGATATCGCGGCAGGCTGGCGCATTTTTCTCTCCCACGGGCTTGGGCTTGAAGTTGGCGAAGTGCGGCGAGCATGCCGCAGGAAAGGCGACGCTAATATTCCATATAGTTTGCGGTGAGACTGGTCTGACCGCGGATGGTCCATTCCATGCTTTCTCTTCTGTCATCGCATTGGCAATGACACCGACCGTGAGCATGAAGTGGCTGGCTTGGGGTGATGCTGGTCCACCGTTCCGTGGCACGCGTCGCTCTTGCGCCTTTGTCCCCGGGAGATGCTGACCAGTCATCCAAGTTCATGCTTGGCGTGGAAGGGCTGTGGACCAAGGTCACCACAGAAGGCGCGGGAACCCAGGCCATTTCAATGCTCTGGACTTTCTATGGAAAGCCAACGCCGGTTTGCCGGCATCCCTTACGTTGTTCGCTGCAAAGCAAGCGATAACATCCTCCCCTGTCTTTCAAGAGGGCTTCCACGCGCCCGCAAAATTCTCATAGTATGTATTCATATTAATGGGAATGACGGTAGATGCAAGAGTGCCCAAGCACATCGCGCTTAACGCACCGTAAATGAATGACAGCGCCAAGGGCTGTCTTCATCCACGTCACCATGGCATTCAGGGCCATGCTTCGGTGCGGCCGGCGTGCTGCAGCATTGCACTATGGGTTCACCGGCGCATAGAAGCCCTCGGGCTCTCCACTTAGATTGGTCACGACGGGAAGAGAATATGGGGAAAAAGAAGGACGCCACAGCCAATCTGCAGACTGCCGGTCCGCCCGTCAGGGAGGATGTGGTGCGCCGCCGCATGATGCCGATCTACAACTCGATTGGTTATCTCACCCGACGCCTGGAGCAGCGCATCACCCAGGAATTCGAGATCGATACAGGCGGAACCAAACTCACGCGCGCCCAATTCGTCGTTCTTACCGTGGCCACTCTCATACCGGATTTGGAGCAGGCCGAGTTGGCCCAGATCGTTGGCTACGACCGCGCGACCGCAGGGGTCGTGATCGGTAAGCTGGAGGCCATAGGCTATATAACCCGATCCCGCAGCAGCCGCTCACGGCGTGGCTACCTCGTGACCGCCACCCCGCTTGGCAAGGAAATTGCCGAAGGGCAGTTGATTGTCCTTGAACAATTGCAGTCGAAAATCCTGGTCGCGCTCGACGACGAGGAACGCCTGACTCTCCTTCGCTTGCTCAGCAAGCTGCTTGGCGTGCGTAACAGCTACAACATGGGTTGAGGGACCTCGGAAAAGGGCCAGAATTGTGAGGAGCGATGCCGCCGGCTCTTTCAAATGTCCGATCCAGGGAGATATCCGTCAGCAGGGCTCGTTGTCGCAGGCTGGGCTGGCCGCTGCAAGCGCAGCGCGGTAACCGCAATCCTCGACAAGGTGGATGGACAGCTCGCTTTGATCCGCTTCTCGATCCCACGAGATGCATAGCTGTCGGCGTGAACTTACGCCTGCTGCCTTCGCGCAGGACAGTGCCTGGGCGGTTGGGATCGAGCGGGCCACACCCGCTTCGCGCTGTTACGTTACCGTTTCTTACGCTCAAGCGCATCGGTGCCCCGTCCGGTCATGGCCATCATGGATCTGCATGGGCTGCCGGCGTGCCCGCACTACCGGCTTGCCTGTCGGTGATCAGGCCACAGGTCCCGCGCGCGCTCAGACTAAACGAGGGTGCGATGGTCTTGGTCGGATACCATGCCATTCGCCGCGTGACGCGCACGCCTCTTGTCAAAGACGGTAGTGTGGGGCTCATTCTTGGCCAGGCTTCCGTGCCCTGGGAGGCGGGAACCCGGAACGATCGCGCCTCAACTCATGGAGCCCCACCTCGCCTGCCAGGACGGCGCTGACGACCAGTTCCGTTCGATCGTGCGCATCGAAAAGGCGGCGCGCCTCCGTGAGATAACCATCGACCGTACGCGGTGCGAGATGCAGGCAGCGAGCGATCTCCTTGTTGGAATAGCCGCGCCCAGCCAGCACCACACAATCCCTCGGACGAGGATGCAATCGCGCAGGGGGCATCACGAGGCGTTGAGGGTAGCCCAGCACGCGCCGGGCCGCCTGAAACGCAAATACACCGATCATCTGGACTGCGCCCAGCAGCCGATGGGCATCTTCGGCCCGCCGTATGCCGGCAAAGGTGCATGAGCCCAGGCTCTCGCCCAGACGGGAACAGGGAACCGTGATCCCTTCATTCAGGCCCTCGCTGGCACCGAATGCGAAAGCGGCGCGATCCTTACCGTCGAGGGTGATGATGGAACCGAGCTCCGACCATAAGAAGGCCGAATCCGCAAAGATGCATCCGCGCAGGACAGGATCGCGCCGGCACGCCTGACGGCCGCTGAGATAGTCGATCACGGCTGGGGGATATCGTATGAGGCGCGGGTCATAGTGATCGGGCAACCGGTCATGATGAACCAGCGCATAGTAGCGGCACCCCATGACAGTCGCCACTTCGCTCATGAGTGACTGTAGACCACCGACCGTATCGACCGCTCGTACAGCGTCGATGAAGGACCTCGTCATGTCGACCGGAAGTGACATCGGGACGCTCGCGACTATGGTCGCTGCGGCGTCGGCTCAGGTAACCCAATTCTCTTACCAACGTGCATTCGCAGCGAATAACTGACTTTTGCCGGTCCCGGCGCCGTCCCCCGAGGCACTGGAACCGGCAAGCGGGCGGTGGTAAAGCTGCACTTGTCCTGGTCCCGTCGTACAGCGACGAGAGACGACGCTACGGACCTGACCAAGCGCAACTTTACGAAGCCGCCAGCCGTACGATCGCGGCGGTCATCAAACCTGCACCGAACTATGCAGCGACGACCTCTGCCTCGACCGTGTTTTCGATAGCCCCGAGCTTTTCGATCTCGACCCGCACGACCTGCCCTGGCTTCAACCAATTTTCATCGACCGCGGCCACGCCCGATGGCGTGCCGGTCGCGATGACGTCGCCCGGGTAAAGGGTCATGACCGTTGTCAGATAAGCGATCTGCTCGGCGATACCGTAGATAAGATCATTCGTGCGCGCTTGTTGGCGCTCCACCCCATCGACAGTCAGGCGTATCGACAGATCCTGCGCATCGGCGACTTCATCCGCAGTCGTGATCCAAGGCCCAATCGGACCATGGGTGTCGAACGACTTGCCCAACGTGTAGGTCGGCGAA
Source organism: Sphingobium sp. Leaf26 (assembly GCF_001421665.1). Lineage (GTDB taxonomy): Bacteria > Pseudomonadota > Alphaproteobacteria > Sphingomonadales > Sphingomonadaceae > Sphingobium. The sequence goes on along the minus strand of NZ_LMKV01000028.1, from coordinate 226,542 downwards.
CGATGCTGCCAGTCACGTACCGAAACATCGTTCGCGACCATATATCCCGCAACCACGTCAAGCGCATCCTTGGCATCGACATGGCGGCAACGCTTGCCGATCACATAGGCCAGCTCGGCTTCATAGTCGAGCTTGTCCGAGACTTGAGGCCGGACGATGGCGTCGCTCGGACCGGCAATGCAGCTTACCTGCTTGTTGAACCAAAGCTGGCTTTTGGGCGTGGAAATTCCGGCGGCTGCCGCCTCCTCCGCATGGGCCTTGTAGTTCATGCCGATGGCAAGGAACTTCTGCGGGTCGGCGATCGGTGCTTCAAGGCGAACCGAGGCCAACGGCAGCGCGGGATCGGTGGCCCTCTCCAAACTATCACGAAGGCGAGGCAGGTCCTCGAGAAGTTGGCGCATCGAGCCGGTTACGCCGGGCACCTGCGACAGGTCCACGATCTGGTCATCGACCACCTTCCCGATACGCGTTGTCCCGTTGGCTGTAAATCGTGCAAGTTTCATGGCATTTTCCATTTCAAGATTAAGGTAAGATCAGGCGAGGTTGCCCCGCCGGCGCTCGATTTCTGCCTCGTCGATCGTATTGAGATCGATACGCTTGGGCACGGACAGGCCACGTTGGACCGCCGGACGCGCCGCGACGCGCGCTAGCCACGCCGCGAAATGATCGAGCCCCTGTGCTTCGACGCCGACGAAGCCATGGGTATGGGCCCAGCTCCAATGTGCGATATCCGCAACCGAATAGGCGTCGCCCACCAGCCATTCGCGGCTCGCCAGGCGACGGTCGAGAACCTCCAGCAGGCGCCGTGTCTCGCGTTGGTACCGGTCGATCGCAAAGGGAATCTTCTCCTTCGCGTAGCGCAGGAACACCCCCGCCTGGCCCATCATGGGTCCCAGCCCCGAAGCCTGGAACATGACCCATTGCAGCGCTTCGGATTGCCCTCGTGCGTCCAAGGGCAGGAGGCGCCCCGCCTTATGCGCAAGGTACATGAGGATCGCGCCGGATTCGAAAACAGCGAACGGTCCCCCTTCGGCATCTACATCCACGATGGCGGGAATGCGACCGTTGGGGTTGATGCGCAGATAGTCCGGTTGCTTCTGGTCGTTCGCCGATAGATCGAGCGCGTGGACCTCGTAAGGTAGCGCGAGTTCCTCAAGGGTGATGGCGACCTTCCAGCCATTTGGGGTCGAGGCGGTGTAGAATTCAATCATCATGATACCTCATGTCGGGCGGGGGATTCGACACGCTCGGTCCAGGCGGACCACAACGCCCCCGGCGTACCAGTGTCGAAAATGACGCGGTCGGGCCGCACGAGTACCGCGCCCGACGCCCTGTTTTGGTCGAACCATGCGCTCAAGTCGTCTGCGAACGGCGCGAGCGCCGGGTGATCGATGCCGATCTGGCCCACGCAGACTTTCGGTTCGCCGGTGCCGCGATGTTCGATCAGCCATGGCCCTTGGCCCAGGACATCATCGAGGCGGCTACCGTCGGGACCAATGAACTGGGGGAAATGCTGGCCGGCCGAATGACCACTGCCAAGGAGGGGGCTCTTTCCAAGCGGAGGCAACTGCAAGGCGGGCGGTGCGACGCCGTTCAGTCGATCCTGCCGTGCGCGTTCGTCGCGCGCCCGCGCCGCATCAAAGTCCAGCGTGCAGACGGCCCGCCCTGCAGCAATTGCCATCTCCACGATCCCGCGGGCATGCGGTGCGCGCTCCTGCTCATAGCTTTCGAGCAAGATGTCGAATGGACCCCCATTAAGGGCCGCGGCAATCTTCCAAGCCAGGTTGGCGGCGTCGCGGATGCCTGAGCACATCCCCTGCCCCGCGAAAGGCGGCATCTGATGCGCGGAATCACCAGCGAGTAGAACCCGCCCTCTGCGCCATTCGCGGGCAATCAACCCGTGAAAATGATAGACGGCACGGCGCTCGACGTGAAGGCCATCGAGGCCGCCCCATGGGGCCAGCAGCCGAGCGACCGCCGCCTCCTCCATCATTGCCTCGGGTGTTTCGTGAGGAAGGATCATGAATTCCCAGCGATTGCGTCCTGGTCCCATGGGGGTGTAGGTCACAGGCCGACGAGGATCGCAATATTGGTAGCATTGCGCCGGGACACGGCTGTCGTCATCGACCGCCACGTCAAGCACCAGCCAGGGCTCGTCGAACCCATAATCGTCCAGCTCGATGTTGACGAGCGAACGCACCAAGCTGGAAGCACCATCGCAACCGACCAGCAGTGCTGCATGCAAGCTCTCTTCGGCGCCGCCGGGACCATTGTAGGTCACGGTCACGCCGTCGCCGTCATCCATCAGGCCAGACAGGCGGGAGCCAAGCCGCAACTCGACATTAGGCAGCGCAGCGCAGCGTTGGCGCAGGGCCTTTTCGATGCCTGGCTGGTAGATCATATAATGGGTGAACCATCCGTCCGCACCCACTTCACCAGCCGGAACGTCGATCAATATGTCTGCATTCGCACTCACGAACTGATAGGCGGGGGCGGGCCGCACATGGGGCTCGACATCTTCGACAATCCCAAGTGCTTGGAACGTGCGCATGGTTTCGCCATCGATGTGCGCTGCGCGCGGGAGGGGGAAGGGGCCCTGATCGCGCTCCAGGACAACGACCGATCGCCCTTGCGCGCCGAGCAGTGCTGCCAGAACTGCGCCTACCGGACCAAATCCGGCAATGCAGACATCATAGGATTTTGGCTGGATTGCCACTATGCCCCCTTCCATCTCGTTTATCGACAACTTTTATTGTTGAATCATATTATCGATTAATTCAAAATTTTTCGCGCAGCAACGGAAAATGTGGCAGAACGGCCAAAATCTATAAGGAGTGACAATGGGCCGGCGGAATCTGGGTGACGAGGCAAACGGAAGGGCAACGCTTGCGTCCTCGATCTACGAGCAAATCCGCGACGAGATCGTCACCGGAGCTCTGGCTCCCGGTGAGAAATTGCGCATCGAACAGCTCAAGCAGCGCTATGATCTGGGAACATCACCGATTCGAGAGGCACTGAACCGTCTCTCGATGGAAAAGCTGGTCGTGCAATTCGATCAGCGAGGCTTCGTCGTTGCTCCAGTGTCGCAAGAGGATTTGCATGAGCTGACCGACGCCCGTTGCTCCTTATACGGCATCTTGATCCCCCGATCGCTTGAACAAGGCGATACCCAGTGGGAGGAGAATATCGTCATCTGTCTCCACCGGCTCAATCGCGCCCAGTGGCTGGTGGGCGACCCTGCGCGGCTAAATCCGGCAGCGAGGATGGCACATCGAGACTTTCATCGTTCGATCATTGCAGCGGCCGGCTCACCTCCATTGGTGGATTTCATGGACACTCTCTTCGATTTTTCCGAGCGCTACCGGCTGCTTGCCCAGCAAAACCGTGAAGCGCCGCATCGCCCGACGTCGAACGAACATGCAGAAATGGCGGACGCCGCGATCAATCGCCGGACCAATGATGTGCTTGAACTTTGCCAAACCCATGTGCGCCGAACGGCGGCCCTGGTCGACCGACTATTTGAAGAGCAAGGACTCCCTGGTAGTAATTATCGATAAAATTTGACTTAATCAAAATTTATCGTTTATGCGCCGTGGCGTTGCCGCTTGATATGGTAAAGCGGCTTGCGGAACTCCGTTGCGGTGCGCCTTTGTTAAGCGGCTGGTCGTGCAGGGCGACTGCCGTCCTGCGCCCTTCGCGATCGCGGCGCAGAGCGTGTGGTCCGGTCGACCAACCGACCGGCGGGACTGCCGTCAAGCCCAAACCTGATGCCAAGCGCCAGCATCGCATCCACGCTGCCTTGGTCGGCGCATGACCTTGGAGGCGTGGTTCCTTCGAACTGACCGGGCAGCACGTCCGGTGTGCAGGTGTAAGCGGGCATGACAGCAGGTGAAGCAGGCGTTGAAAAATCCTTGGGTGCGCAAGACGGACTGACCAAGGACGGGGAGCGATTTGACTACGATCTTTTCGTCATAGGCGCCGGCTCGGGAGGGGTACGTGCGGCAAGGGTCGCGGCTGCCCACGGCGCGCGCGTCGGACTGGCAGAAGAGCATCGTGTTGGCGGGACGTGCGTGATCCGCGGCTGCGTACCCAAGAAGCTCCTCCTGTATGGAGCGAGTTTCGCCGAAGATCTTGCCGGCGCGGAATCGCTGGGGTGGCATCTGCCTGCCCGACAGTTCGACTGGCAGATCCTGCGGGACAACGTACAGGCCGAGGTCAGCCGTCTCAACGGCCTATACGAGGCGACCCTGCGCAAACATAATGTCTCGATCCATCTGGAACGGGCTCGCCTGGCAGGCCCGCATATCGTGCAACTGGCCAATGGCCGGACCATGACCGCCCGCCGGATACTTCTTGCCGTGGGAGCCTGGCCGATCATGCCAACGGTCGATGCGCTGCCTGGCGCTGACCTGGGCATCACGTCCAATGAGGTCTTTGGCCTGGCTGAACTGCCTCGACGCGTCGTGATCCTGGGGGGTGGATATATCGCACAGGAGTTTGCAGGCCTGTTCAATGCCCTTGGTTCCTCCGTCTCAGTCGTCGTCCGGTCAGAGACAATGCTCAGGGGCTATGACCAGGAACTGGTCGATCGTCTCGTACAGGCAAGCGCTGACAAGGGCATAAGCTTTAGAACCGGCACCGACCTTCGCAGCGTCGAACGCCAACCCGATGGGTCGCTGCTGATTGGACTTTCAAAAGGCGAGGCCGTCCGATGCGACCGCCTCGTCTACGCGATGGGACGACAGCCCTATACCGGCGGGCTCGGTCTCGAAACCGCAGGCGTTGCCACTGACGCGGCGGGCGCCATCATCGTGGGCGAGTACGGTGCCACGACCTGCAAAAGCATCTTTGCCGTCGGCGACGTCACCAACCGCGTTCAACTCACGCCGGTTGCCATTCGCGAAGGACAGGCTTTTGCCGATGCGTTCTTCGGCGACCACAAAGCGCCTGTCGATTATGAAGCGATCCCCAGCGCCTGTTTCAGCCAGCCGCCCCTTGCGTCGGTTGGATTGACCGAGGCTGCCGCCCGCCTGATCCACCCTGTCATCAAGATATTCCGTAGTGACTTCAGACCCATGAAAAATACCCTGACCGGACGGACGGAGCGGGCGCTGTACAAGATGGTGGTGGATGGGACGAGCGACAGGGTGCTGGGTCTCCATATGATCGGCCCCGATGCGCCCGAGATCCTGCAGGCCGCGGCGATCGCGGTGAAAGCCGGCCTCACGAAACGCGATTTCGACGCCACCATGGCACTCCATCCGAGCATGGCCGAGGAACTTGTGCTGCTCAGATAAGGTCGCCGACGCCGTGATGCTGTCGTCCGTCGGATCCCAGATCGGGTGCTTTTGCCATCCTTGGTCGACCATCATGGCAGGTCGCTACCGTGAGTGGTCATCCTCTTTCCAGCACTATCACGGAAATTATCGATTAAATTTGACCTAAAGCCGAATCATCTTTTATATCGCAGTTCTTGATTGATAATCGCCAGGCAAAGCCTGGGGCATAGAGGGAGGATAAGATGTTGCGTGCAAAGCTTCGGAACCATCACGTCACGCGAATTGCGTTATTGGCCTCTACGGTGATTGCCCAGCCGGCACTCGCGCAAGCCAGCCAGAAGCAGACAACCCAGGCGCAGACCGACGCCGCGAGCGGGCGTGCACAAGCGCCAGTGACCAACAGCGAAATCATCGTGACCGCCCAATTCCGCAGTCAGAAGCTGCAGGATACGCCGCTTGCCATTACGGCGCTCGATGCGCAGTTGCTGCAGGCGCGCAATTTGAACAAGCTCAGCGACATCGGCGAGCAGGCGCCGAACGTCGTGATTAAGCCCGCGGGCTCGGCTTATGGTCCGGCCACTCAGATCTTCATCCGCGGCATCGGGCAGGCCGACACGAACTTCGCCCTCGAACCTGGCGTAGGCGTCTATATCGATGACGTTTATTACTCGACGGTGTTCGGTTCGGTGTTCGACTTGGTCGATGTCGATCGCATCGAGATCCTGCGCGGACCGCAAGGTACCCTGGCGGGAAAGAATTCTATTGGCGGATCGCTGAAGCTGTTCTCGCGCAAGCCCGACAACGAGATGAGCGGCTCGATCGAAGCCAATCTGGGCAGCTTCGACCGCAAGGGCATTCGTGGCAGCCTCAACCTGCCGATCATCGAGGACAAGCTGGCCGTTAGGCTCGCCGGCGTTGCACGCTACAGCGATGGCTATGTCACGAGCTACGACTATGGCTGCCTCAATCCCGGATCGGGCGTGCCCTCGGTTCGCACGTCCAAGAGCTGCAAGATCGGCAGCGAGGGTGGCCAGGAATATTACGGCTTGCGTGGTTCGCTGCGCTGGACGCCGTCGAGTGATGTATCGGTCACGTTGACAGGCGACGTCAGCAACGACAAGTCGGAGCCAGCGGCTTCGGTTGTGACCCACATCGAGAGTCGCGGTCGCTCCTTCTTGAGCGGTACCCCCTTCGATTCGCGGTTTGTCACTGCAGGCACCTACCGCAATTACGCGACATACGACAATTCCGGCGGCAACTATGTCACGCGCACGGGCCAAGTGCTAACGCTCCCGGCCGGTGGTATTTCGCTTCAGCGCAACAACGATCTGGTCGACTGGGGTCTGTCGGGCGTGGTCGACTGGACGATCACCGATGGCTTGTCCCTGAAGTCGATTACAGCCTATCGTGAATATCACGGCATCTTTAACAATGATGCCGATGAAACACCTTTTGGTATGCAGTTGGTCAGCAATGACTTCCGGCATCGGCAGTTCAGCCAGGAATTGCGTCTGTCCGGTGCCAGTTTCGACCGGCATCTCGAATGGACCGTGGGTGGGTTTTACTTCAAATCGCGGGACATCACGGGCGGGCGTGTGTTTTTCCCCAGCAACTTCGACACGCTCCTGTACGACCCTGCCCATTCCCGCAGCCAGTCGGTGTTTGCCCATGGAACCCTCCATGTGACCGATCGTCTCAACGTCACGGCGGGCATCCGCTATTCCAATGAACGCAAGACCTATACATTCAATCGGGAAGACCCGGCAACCGGTGCGCCACCGCCCGCACTCGCAGCGATTGATGGTGTCACCGGCGAGGCCAAGAACAAGCGCGTGGATTACAAGATCAACGCGGATTATCATCTGAACGACGACGTCATGGTCTATGCGCAATGGTCGACCGGGTTCCGTAGCGGTGGCATTAATCCTCGCCCCTTCTACAGCAACCAGGTCGTATCGTTCGACCCTGAAGCCCTCGATGCCTACGAACTCGGGGTCAAGTCCGAGTTGTTCGACCGGGCATTGACCTTGAACGCATCGGTATTCCTGAACAAATATCGAAATATTCTGATTCAGAACCGCAATCCCTACGTCAATCCGAACATTCCGATCGATGAGAATCCTTTCTCGCCAACCTATAATCCGTCGGCAGGCACGGCACCGGCCTATGTGATCGCGAATGGCGGCACAGCGGATCTCAAGGGCTTCGAAATCGAAACGCGGATTAAGCCGCTGGCCGGCCTCGATATCGATGCCTCGCTCAGCTATCTCGATTTCAAATATACCTCCATCAGCGCAGCCGCGGCCAGCGGCGGCATTACGCTCGACTCCCGGCGCGAATTCATGCCGAAGTGGAAGTGGAACATTGGCGTCCAATATGAATTCGACCTTGGCGACCACGGTTCCCTGACCCCGCGGTTCGACGTGCTGTTCCAGGACGATATCTATACTGGGTCGGTCTCGAGCGAATTCAATTCCATTTCCGACTATACACTGGCCAATGCCCAGCTCACCTGGAAGTCACCTGAGCGGGACATCGATGTCAGTCTCGCCGTCAGCAACCTCTTCAACAAATATTATTATCTCAACAAGTTCGAGACGGTGGCAGCGAGCGGCACCGCGCTGGGCCAACCCGGCCGACCGCGCGAATGGCAACTCGTCGTGCGCCATCGCTTCTAAATCATACTCGAGGAGCACCACCGCATGCTTGCCAGTGAAACAGGCGGAGTCGATTCCGTATCCCATCCGCCTGAAGGAGAATGGCCCCCGGCTGGCCGCGCGTGGTGGGCTCTTTTTGTCTTCGGCGTGACCTTGACGATCAGTTATGTCGATCGGGGTGTCGTCAACCTGCTTGTCGAGCCTATCAAAGCCGACCTGCATCTGAGTGACACCCAAATCAGCCTCGTAATGGGTTTCGCATTCATCACCTTCTACCTCATCCTCGGCTTGCCCTTGGCACGGGTGATAGATGGGGGACCGCGGCGCGCCATCCTGGGAACTTGCGTCACCATCTGGAGCGTTGCGACTGGCCTTTGCGGCCTTGCGCAGTCGTTCTTCCAACTGGCTCTGTTTCGCGTCGGCGTCGGCGCGGGCGAAGCCGGGGTCGCACCGGCAATCTCCTCGATGGTGTCGGACTTGTTTCCGCCGCACAAGCTGCCGCGCGCCATGTCGATGTTGGCGTTCGCCTTCATCGGGGGCAATGCCCTTGCGCTCCTGTTGGGGGGCTTCGTCCTTGGAAGCCTCTCGACCAGCGGCCCCCTGACCATTCTGGGCATGGGGCCGCTCAAGCCCTGGCAACTGACCTTCCTTGCGGTCGGCTTGCCAGGGCTGTTTGCTGCGCTGCTTTACCTGACGGTCCCTGATCCAGTACGTCGTGGCGGCCACGCCACGGCCGGGAAGGATACGCCAACGCTTGTCGAAGTCTTGCGATACATCCGCAAGAATGCCAGCGTTTTCGGGCCTATGTTCATCGGCCTCGCGCTGCACAGCGTCGCGTTTTTCGGTACCCTAGCATGGAGCCCCGCATTCTTCAGCCGTACCCATGGCTGGTCTCCGGCCCATTATGGGTCCGTAGCCGGCATTGTCGGACTGGTGGCAAGCCCGATCGGCCTGATGATCGGCTTCCGCATCACCGAGAGCTTCATTCGCAAGGGCTATGACGACGCCAGCCTTCGGCTCGTGGTATGGGCGACGTGGCTCGCCTTGCCATTCCACATCGCCATGCCGCTAATGCCCAATCCTTATCTGGCCGTCGGTATGATCGCCATCTCTGGTGCCATCGGAGTATCGGCAATCGGCTCCCAGAATGCCGCGATGATGATGGTGACGCCCAATCGCATGCGGGGCCAGATGACTGCACTCTTCCTGGCCATGTACAATGTCATCGGCTTCGGGGCGGGCCCGACTGTGGTCGCCGTGCTCACCGATTTCGTGTTCGGCCGCGAGGCACTTTTGCGGTGGGCTTTGCTCTGCACAGCCCTGGTACTTCCAGCCGGATCCGCGATCCTGCTGACGCTGGGCCTCAAGCCGTACGGCGAGGAGGTCGCCCGCATACGGACGACGGCGTGACGGACCCATGGCGCGCGCTCGACATCAAACGAACATCCCCGGTCAGGTTGCTGGTCTAGCTGGGATGGCGTGCCGGCACATCTTCCCGCGAGGATGTGCCGGCATGCTCGCGCCGATGAGGCTACCAGTCCTAATGCGGCTCCCTTCGCATGGGCATTGGGGCCAATCAGCATGTCGGAACTGTTGGGAGCACAGATGATGCAACCACTATGCGGCCAAGGTCGCGCCGCCCTTCTTCTAACACCGAAAGGACCGTGAATGCTGGAACTGTACCACGCCGAACCGATCGCCAACTCCGTGAAGGTGCTGATATGCCTCTTCGAAAAAGGGCTGGAGTTCGAGAGCCACTACGTCAACCTGCTGAACTTCGAGCAACATCGACCAGAGTATCTTGCAATACATCCTGACGGTATCGTCCCCGCCTTGCGCGATGACGGCGTGGTGGTCACGGAATCCTCGGTCATCAATGAATATCTTGATGACCGCTATCCCTCCCCTTCCCTCAAGCCTGACAGTGCCCTGGGGCGCGCGCGCATGCGGACGTGGACCAAATGGGTCGATGACTATTTCGGGCCTTATTCCAGCAGGATCGGATGGCAAATGCTGCTTCGCCCGCTCGCCCAGAAGCTTGGCCCTGACCAGATGGCGAACCGCATCGCCCAGGTTCCGATGGGAGACCGTCAGAAGAAGTGGGCGACGATTGCTGGCGACGGCTTCAGCGAAGCGGAGCTTGCAGAGGCGGGCCGATGGGTCGCGGAAGGCGTGACCCGCCTAGAGCGTATCCTGGAGAGGAATGCATGGACCGCGGGTGATGATTACAGCCTGTCGGATATAGCAACCTACTGCGTGGCGCCTGGCTTGCCTCGCATGACACCCCATCTCGTCAGCCTGGAGCAGACCCCCAACATCATGCGCTGGCTAGAGGCCATGAATGCTCGGCCCGCAGTCCAAAAGGCCCTTGGCATGCCCAACAAGATCGGCGAAACCCTGCGGGCGGCCGGCCTTTGATACACATTATGATCCGGGGCCTGCTCGCTGCGGTCCCGGGTCATACACGCCAGTCAGCATCCCTGGCCGATCATTTTTGGGCCAGAAGTGGAAGATGCGGCCCTTACGACACGAGGTGATAGCCCTGCGCTGTTTTCGCATAGCGGGACGCGGGGGGAACAGGCAATGGGTTGTGGCTTTACTGCCCCGCCTCCCGGAGAGCATGGCGGTGATTGCCGTCGAGGATCGGCCGCTGGTACAGTCGATACCGGCTCCCCATGCGCCTGAACTCGCTCGGCCATTTTTCCGGTACGGCCCCTCGATCGCCGTCCCTGCGTACCGGCGATCTGCTCGTGCACGTTCTTTGTCACGCCTTTGCCAAACTGCCGTTTGCCCGATTCTCACGCACCGCGGTTATGGCTACGAAGGGGCGGTGGACCCGCTCTCAGGCCGCGCCGGCGAGGGACATGGGAGCGATATCAGCGGTCGACACTATTCTCGACGAAAGGCAACGAAGCGTCCTGTCATCGTCGCGGCAGGCAGATCGTCTGCGAACAGCGTCACCCCGACCTCAATCCTTGCCCGTTTTCTTCGCGCGAGCATTTTCATGAAAATCGGCCAGTCCGAGGTACGAACCAAACTAGACTTTGCGGTAAAAATTCCGGTTATAGGCCTGAGATAGTCCATCTGGCTGGACTGGATGACTACCTCGCAGGCGACACCCTCGCTTTCGAGCCGTGTATGGACAATCGCCCAGGCAGCAAGGATGCCTAGCACGGAGATACTACCTCCAAATGCGGTGCTTTTGTGGTTGAGGTTCGGCGCGAGCGGAGCAGAGAGGGTCAACGAGTGTGCGTCGGCATGAACCACCTTCGCCGCGACTGCTGCTGCCAGTGGAATCTGCCTGTGTAGATATTCCTCAAGCGCCTGTCTGTTCATCGGCGTTCCATGCTCGGTTTGCATAAGCGCTGCGGTCTTCTACCTTTATACAGTCCAATTGCTAAGCATCGTGCGGATCGACGCCTCTTCGGCAAGCACTTGTGCCTTGCGTACGTCGCCCCACCATCAATGTCATAATGCCTGATCGCGCATGGCTTGCCGCATCGCGAGATCCTGTTGCCATCGCGCTTCGTTGCGCGGCTCGTCCGGCAAAGAGGCGATCAACGCGTCCCGGCGCGCGCGCACGACAGGAGCAAGTCCGCCGTCGGTAAAGATGAAAGGCTTATTGGCGACGATGGCTTCTACGACCAACGCGCCGACGTCATCGGGATCCATGCCATGCGACAGCATGCGCTTGAGCTGCGCCGCTTCCTCTTCCGACTGCGTATATTTGCCATCGGCAAAGGCAGCGGGTCTCATGCCGTGGTGCTGGTGGATATTTGTGTTCACGGCAGCAGGACAAAGGACGGAAACACCAATGTTATCACCTGCCAAATCTTCCCGCAGACATTCCATCATGGCTGTGACACCGAATTTTGCAGCGGAGTAAATTCCCCCGCTGTCGGCGACGACCAGTCCACCCATCGACGAAGTGGCTAGCACGTGCCCGCCTCCATTCAAGGCTCGCAGACGGGGCACGAACGTACGAACGCCGTTTAGCACGCCTCCAAGATTGACCCCCATGATCCAGTCCCAATCCGCATAGCTAGCATCCTTGATATGCCCGAGCACACCGATGCCCGCATTGAGGATGATGATGGAGGCTGCTCCTAGATCCCGTTCTACGGCATCTGCGACGTCCGAGTGCGCGGCCCTGTCAGTGACGTCGAGACGGTATGGGGTCAGGTTGACGCCCTCCCCCTGGCCGGTTGCCACCGCTGCTTCTAGATGATCATCGCGGATATCGGCGATCGCGACCCGTGCACCGGCATGCGCCAAGGCCTTGGCGATGCCGAGGCCCATGCCACTAGCTCCCCCCGTCACAAAAGCGGTCCTGTTCTTGATATCTGTCATAATAGTAATATCCTTGTAATCATCTTGACCGCACCAAAACAAAACATGTTCCAATATCGATTTATCAGAACAAATATTATTGAATTAGCCGAATTTCTTATTTCTATTTAATTCTGGAACAAGTGTTAAACGTAATGATATTTATGATTTCCAATTATCAAAACTGGATATTTCTAATCGAGACATGCATTGCTATCCCCATCGGATGGGCTCTGCACCGGGCATCCACTCGCTGTTATCAGCCCCGCTCATGGCGGTGATCACGGCATCACGGGTAGCAATGCGATCAATCCATTCGTGCATCAACGACGCTTGGGCGACCGATGCGTGCGATGGGAGGAGGCGCGGCAGCTCTTTGGCAAAGGGCCAGACGCAAATATCGGCGATCGAATAGGTCGACCCTGCAAGCCATCTCGTGCGGCCAAGCTGGTCCTCTATGGCCTGCACCTTATCCACGGCCTTTTGCTTGGCGGCTTGCAAGCGAGCTTTGTCGAATCCCTTCAGGGCTTCTACCCAGAACCGTCGACGCTCGTGCCCCGTGCCTGGAGCCAAATCCCTGGCTAGAATGTCGATTTTGCCGGCATCACGATGCAAACGGCCCCATTCGGACCATGCAAGGATCGTCGTTGCAGAAGCGAGATCCTGGTTCATCATCTGCAACCAGATTCTGGCCTGCCAACGCCCCTTTGGGTAGCGCGGCATGAACGGCTTTAGCGGATATCGTTCGTCGATAAATTCCAGAAGCGCGCCGGCATCCGATACTTTCACCCCATCGTCGTCGACGAATAGCGGCAACTCCCACATATCCTGGGATGTCAGAAAATGATCGTCCTGGGCAGGGTCGGCCAGCGGATCGACCCTTTTATATTCGCAGGCGATATCTTTTTCCGCAAGGAGGATGTGCGCGGCCGCAGAGGTCCCGACTAAAGACTGATGATAGAGAACAGGCATCGTCAAAGCGTCCTCAGCGAGTCTCGTGAATAGGCAAGGGCCTGCACCACAGCAGGACGCTCCCGCATCCGAGTGATCCATGAAAGGAGATGTGGGGTCCGTTCGATATTTGCTTCGAGTGGACAGAAGATCGGAAGCGGCGCAGCCATATTGAACAGGTTGATGTCTGCCAGGGTATATTGGGTGCCGACCAGCCACTCGGTCCTGGCCAGTTGCTGTTCCAGACGCACGATGGACGCCTCGAGGCGCCGCCGGGACTCTTCAAGTTCCTCCGGATGGAAGTCGTTGTGAATGGTTTTGGACCAGGCGCTGCGGCGCTCGGCGGTCGGTACGCCCTCCAGCGCCTTCTTAAGTTCGGCTTGCGGCCGTTGCTTCATCATCGGCGCGATGAACTGGCTCCAGGCAATCATGGAAAGAGAAGGGCCGAGGAATTCGTCACCGAAACGGCTCCAGCGACGCATTCGCTCGCGCCCAGCGGCATCCCCTGGCCTCAACGAGGGACCAATGAATACCTCGTCGATATATTCACCCATGATCGTGGATTCAGTGATCGTCGTCCCGTCATGCACCAGCGCGGGAACCTGGCCCTTGGGATTGATCGCCAGATAGGGCGGCTGATGTTGCTCCCAGTTGAGGAGGTCGACCCAGCGACTTTCGAACGCCACGCCTTTCTCGAACAATGCGATCAGCGGCTTTCCGCCGTTCGCATTGGGCTCGAAATGATAGAGTTCAACTGTCATGCGCCTGCCGCTTGGCGAGCCGACAGGACGCGGCCATAGACGCTGAAGCCGGGCGGCGGGGCGGCCCCGCCGACGCCGCCAGCTCCTCTCGGAGGTCCATCGGGTGCGCTCGACGGCGCCCCCCCTGGAGGCGGCCCCTCGAAACCCGGCGGTGGGCCGGCCATCGGGCTGTCAGCCATGGCCGACAAGATGGGCTCGAAACGCTCTGCAATCGCAGGGGCGAATTCATTATGGGTGAGGATGTACAGGTCTTTCGACTGCACGCCCCGGAGCACCCTGTCACCGACTTCCATGGGATCCATGAAAAGCGTTGGGTCTACCGGCAGTTTTAGCGGGGGAGCGGCAGGTCGGGCGCTTTGTGGAAGATTGCCGGGACGAAGAGCCGTTGTCTCGTGGATGTTGGTGCGCACCATGCCGGGGCAAATTACAGATACGCCAATGCCCTCGCCGGCAACCTCGGTATAGAGCGCTTCGGACATCGCCACCACAGCGGCCTTTTGTACGGAATAGAGCCCGCCATGGGCGACCGGCGTCAAACCTGCCATCGACGCATTAGCGACAAAGTGTCCGCGTCCCTGTCGGCGCAGGAGCGGCAGGAATTCCTGGATCGCGTTTACTACCCCGCCGAAATTTACACCGTTGCTCCAGTCCCAGTCTTCATAGCTGGCATCTCGGACCCTGCCCATAATGCCAACGCCGGCGTTCGCTATCACGACGTGAACCTCACCGAACCTTTCGATCGTCCGTGCAGCGGCATTCGCCATGGCGGTGCGATCAGCGACATCGAGGCATATCGCGTCCGCCACGATGCCTGCGGCGGTCAGTCCCGCCAACGCCTCGTTCAGGCGATGGGGCGTGATATCCGCAAGCATGATGTTCATGCCCGCCTTACCGAAGGCATGCGCCATCCCCAGGCCCATGCCACTCGCGCCCCCGGTTATGAACGCGGTACGTCCCTTAAAGTCCTGCATGTGCTCCAATCCCTAGTAAAAAAGTTGTTCCGGGCATTAGCCAAGGCCGCCGGGCATCTTCATGCCCCATTGGACACCGAGCAGGTCTTCGATCGATCCGGCGCCCGCCTCGTGGACGGCCGGCAGTTGGTCGCCATCGGTCCAATGTTCGATCTCGTGGCCCCAAGGATCCTTCCAATAGTCGAAGACCTGGCTGCCCAGGAGGTGACGCCCCACGCCCCAGAAATGATCGCGACCTGTCGCCTTGAGATGCTCATGGCCCGCCATCAGGTCGTCGAGGTCGGCCACCTCGAACGCCGAATGGATGAAGCCGGGCCCACCGGGCCGCTCCACAAGAAAGAGAGTATGATGGTCGCACGTATCCTCGCCCCGATCACAGCGCATGAACGCGCCCATCGCAGGGGCTTGCGGCGTCGGCCTGATTTCGTCGGACGTCAGAAAGCCGAACCGGTCCTTGTACCATGCCTCCGACGTCGCGAAGCTGGTGACGGCGACCACGACATGCCCGAGACGCAGAACATGAGAAGGCCGCCTGCCCACTCTTCTTGGAAAGGCGGTACGCGGATAGGTACTGCCCTGGTTCCAGGGGACGTGTTCGGGCACTGGCAACGGATCGACGGCTCGTTGCCCACATAGCACCTCGACTTGGTACCCGTCAGGATCTGTAAGGCGCAGGATGCGTCCCCCGCCTGGTTCTATAGACTGCTCCGGGCTCAATCCCTCCGACCGGGCGAGCTGCTCGAACTCACCCTCGTCATCAATCCATATCCCGAATCCGATAAAGCCCGCCTCGCCTCGCTCCGAGACGTGAAGAAATGGTGCAGTGCCATGACCGCGCATGAACAGCGCGTTCTCATCCTGGCCTGCAACGACCATCCCGAAATCCTCCAGGAAAGACCGCATCACCTCCAAGTCCGGAACCCGAAATCTGACAAAAGCAACATCCCGAGCCCGCGCTAAAGCCATCATGGTCTCCTAATATCGTTTTTCCCATGGCATTTGTCATTATTATCGATATTATGTCAACCATGTTCAGACTAGCTACGATTTCCGACCAGTCTCCTGACGGCCGGCTCGCCCTCGTGTCCAGATGCGGCAACCGAGCCGCCTTCTCCGAGCAGTTCCTAACGTTACAATCCGCGCTCGATCGCTGGGAAAAAGCCCTTATCGAATTTGCTCATATAGCCGAGGCGATGGAACGGGATAACGGGGCGATCGAAGTCCGCCAGCTCGAGGACGCCATGCTTTTGGCGCCCTTGCCGAGGGCATGGCAGTGGCTTGACGGATCAGCCTACACGACGCACGCAGCCTTGATGGACCGAGCCTATGGCATCGCTACTGTCGACCTCGGTCGCCCCTTAATGTACCAGGGCATGTCCCATCATTTCTGCAGCCCGACCGAGGACATCGTCTTCGTCGACGAAGAGCATGGCATCGATTTTGAAGGAGAGGTCGGCGTCATCGTGGATTACGTACCCATGGGTACGTCGGCGGCCGACGCACTTGGCCACATCCGGCTGATTGTCCAGATCAATGACTGGTCGCTGAGGAAACTAGGTGCCGAGGAGATGAAGACGGGTTTTGGCTGGGTGCAGGCCAAGCCCGCATGCAGCGTGGCGCCGTTCGCGATATCGCCAGAGTATCTGGGTGAGGCGTGGGCAAACGGCCGGGTGCAGGCCACGCTCGAAGTCGACCGGGATGGTGCCGAGTTCGGGCGGGCAGCGTGCGCCCCGATGGCCTACGGATTTCATGAACTCATCGCGCATGCAGCGCGAACCAGAGATCTTTGTGCAGGAACGATCATCGGATCGGGCACAGTGTCCAACAGCGACTATGCGAATGTTGGTTCTTCGTGCATCGCCGAGCGCCGGGCTATCGAAATGATCGAGCATGGCAGGCCGTCAACGGAGTTTCTCCATGATGGTGAAATAGTTGCCATGACCCTCGTCTGTCCTGATGGCAGCCGCCCTTGTGGTTCGCTCAGGCAACGCGTCAGCGTCTGGCCTCGGACCGTCGGGTCATAAGGTTTCGGCGAGGCATATTCGGGACCTTGGTCGGTCCCGGGGGTGCTGCGTGAACCCCGACGCCTAGCGGGATCATGAAAGTTTCGCCGGCCATCCGGACGATTTCGCTGAAGCATGCGACTGGTGGCGCAAGCGCACCGACCCGTCACGCCGCATGCCGTCTGACTTCGACCGGAAGACTGGCAAATCCGCGCAAGATATTGTTGCTTTGGATCGTGGGGTCGCCAACGTTTATCTCTGCGATCTCCTCTACCAGTGCTTCGAGCAGGCATTGCATCTCGAGGCGGGCAAGATGCTGACCTGCGCAGGCGTGCCGACCCTTGCCAAAACCCAGATGATCCTTTGCATCTGCTCGTGTAACGTCAAAGACGTCGGGATCGTCGAACTTGTCCTCGTCGCGATTGGCTGAGGCGTAGAGCAACAAAACCCTCGAGCTGGCGGGCACAATCGTGCCATCGATGACGATGGCATCGCTGGTCACGCGTGCAAAGCCGCGCAACGCCGGTTCGAACCGAATTACTTCCTCGATGGCATTCGCGATCAGAGAGCGGTCATTCTTGAGCAACCGCCATTGTTCCGGCTGGCAACCGAGTTGGTGGAGCAGGTGCGCAGTGGCAAAGATGGTGGTGTCGAGGCTTGGTGCGAGATAGTCCAGCAGCAGTGCTGGGACCTGCTCGCGGGCGATCATACCCGCTTCTGCTGCTTCATAGATCCGGGCGGCCCAACTCCCAGGGGTGACATCGGTCGGCCCTGCCGAATGCAGGATATAATCCAGCATCTGCTGCAATTTGGGCATGGCGCGGGAGAACCGGCCATTTTCAGGCCCAAGCGAGTCAAAGGCCGCCGCTGCCCAGTCCAGCATGTTTTCGCGCCCTGCTTCGGGGAGACCCACAAGCGTCGAAACGATCGAGACAGGCAAATAGCGTGCGAAGTCGGCGACGCCATCAAAATTGCCCCGGCTTGCGAGGCGCCGGACCAAGTCTTGCGCGGCCGTGGCTACCTGGGATTTGAGCTCGGCCACCGCTTTCGGCAACAAGGGCGCTCCCATGATTCCGCGCAGTGTCGAATGAATGGGTGGGTCGCTCGCTATCATGGTCCCGCGCCCGATTGCGTTAGCAATCCCGTTCAACGCTATCCCCTCGCCAGATGTAAATGTCCGGTGGTCAAGCAACGCGGCCTTTACGTCCTTGTAGCGGCTCACCACCAGGACATCCTGGGCAGGCAGGTAGACGACCGGGCCCAGAGCTCGCAACGCACGGTAATGCCCGTAGGGCGCGGCGATCGATGCTTCACCGTAGATATCCTCGGAAAATGTGGGATATTTTTCCGCCAACTCAGATTTTTCCGGCACGATTTCTATACCTTTATCTTGAACGGCCGCAGTCAATCGAGTGGCAGTTTCAGCCTAGCCCGACGCCCCGCGCGACGTTGTCATTCAGCACAGCGAGACCGATCCCTGATCTGACAGGCGAAGCCCAGAGCCTTTGGCCTTGCTAACTTCCGGATGGTGCGCAGCGATCTGTATCGAGTAATCTGGATATCTATCGCGCAACACGGCGCGCAACGTCCCCATTACCCATATGTTCAGACTATGCCTGGACGTCCGCCTTTGCATATTTCGCCGCCGTGTCTCATCAGCCACAACCGCCGACAACTGTAGGCTTCCTCCAGGCACAGCGGTGTTCAGGCCGGCTCGACGACCCGTTGGCTGTTCATAGCGATGCCGATGCCCGGCCCCGTGAAGTGCACCATCTCGGCATCCGTCACTTCTAGAATGTCGAGGCCAGCCATGCCGTTGACGATATGGAAGGACAAGGGAAGCTGCTCGAACGTGGCACGATGCCAGTTCAGCCGGCCGGTCCCTACCCAGCGGCGGAATTCAAAGTCGTCGAAATTGATGTTCGCGACCGAGCCCCCGCTTCCCGCAGGCGCGGCCGAGGTCGTTACATATGCGATATCCGAGCCATCGCGCCCACCCGGGCTCGTGCGCGGCATATATTTGTAGTACATCTGCGCGCCGCCGCCCGATCCCGGCAGTTGCTTGATTGGATTTTCTTCTTCGACGAGGTTCGTCAACTCGACATCGAAGAACCGATGCTCGAACCATGAAGCGTCGCATGCAGCGCGCCCTGCAGCTTCGTCCCAGTGGAAATCGCTGAAGCGAGCAAACATTTTCGGGAAACCGAGTTCTTCGCGTCCCGTCATGATCGCATCGGGAGACCCTTCCCAGATGATAGGACAGAGCGCACCATCGAGCTTTTCTGTCTTGCCTTCGTAGGTAACAGGAAAATCCACCGACAATATCCCGTATCCACGCCCGGCGAGCCAATAGAGGTCCTTGAACCATGCACAGCTTATGGACACGATTGGCTCGCCACGCAGCGAAAAGCCAGGAGGCAACAAGGCTTCTAGCTTCGCTGCTTCAGTCCGATAACCCACCTTCATCCACTGCGCGGTCATGCGTCCAGCCTCTGCCGGTGTCCACATCCGGCCGTCGGGATGTTGCCGAGGCCCTGGCGCAGGGCCGAACATGATTGGCATCCGATATCGAGAGGCGGGATCGGGGATAAAAGTCATCTAGTCATTCCTTCACTCTAGAATTGAACAGCCCAATGCGCATGTGATCCCAACCTTCTGTTCGGACGCGTGCGCCGGATTTCGAAGGATTGTCGGAACGAGCCGAACGAACTTGCCGGAAATCATGGCCCCTCCTTCGCACTTGTGGATGAACGCCGCAGCCACCAGCTCTTGGTGGGAAAGAGCCGCTGGATCCCGGCATGTGCGTCATTTCCCCCCCGACCATTGCGTAGCCGCAGCAGTCTTGCGTCACGCCACAAACGCGCGCGCTTCGCCTGCCCAGGCTCGCATCAGCTGACCGGTCTCTCCGGTGCCGAAGACATGGCGATCCGCTCGGACGAGCACCGCCTGGGCCTCCATGCCGTCAAGCCACGCGCTGATTGCTGGCGCGAAGGGCGCCAGTTTTGGCGTGTCCAAGGCAAGCTGAGGCATCCCATCCGGCACATCGCTTTCAAACGAGCGCGTGATCAGGGCTGGGCCATGGCCCAGCAATGTGTCGAATCTGGTTCCGTCTGCCGAGATTGGCTGGGGAAAAAGGCTCCCGGCCCCCTTGGATTGCGTTAGAAATCCACCGACCAGATCCGGGTAGGCGATGGAGACATCCTGTGCGCCTGCTGCCTTGCGCGCCAACATCTCGGCGTTACGACCGTCAGCAGCACCTTTGTCCAGCATGCAAACGACCTTCCCCATTGCAATGGCAGTAGCAATGATGGCTCGAACATGGGGTTCACGCTCAGCCTGATAGCTGTCGAGCAGTTCCGCCTGCGCTTCACCCCGCATCACAGCTGCCAGTTTCCACGCAAGATTGGCTGCATCACGTATGCCTGAACACATGCCTTGGCCAGCAAAGGGGGGCATCTGATGGGCGGCATCGCCTGCTATCAAGACACGCCCGGCCCGCCAGCGATCAGCGACCAAACCGTGAAATCGGTAGACGGCCTTGCGCTCAAGCGTGATACGCTCGCTGCAATCCCACGGGTCGAGCAATTGGGCGATACGACGATCCGAGAGCATCTCGTCAGGGGTCTCGCCTGGCTTGAGCATGAATTCCCAGCGGAAGCGCTTTCCGCTCATCGCCATATATGTCACCGGCCGCTCGGGATCGCAGATTTGGTGGCAGACGATCGGTAGATCGCCCGGCTCATCGACGATTGTGTCGAGCACTAGCCAGGGCTCGTCGAACTCGTAATCGTCGAGACTGATTCCGAGCGCTTCGCGCACTGGGCTCCATGAGCCGTCACATCCGACCAGATATTTCGAGCGGATGCCACGAATCCCGTCCTCGTCGGCGAGCGTGGCAGTGACCCCCTCCTCGTCCTGGGAAAGGTCGAGGAACGTTACCCCCAGCTCCGTCCTCACGCCCAATTCGTCAAGTCGTGTCCTCAAGACTTGCTCGACCGCAGGTTGATGTAGGGCATAGGTTTCCGCCCAGCCATAAGGTCCGACTGCCGCTACGGGAAACTCAAGCAAGGTTTCCCCGGAGGCCGTGATGAACTTGTAGTTCTCCGGCACTCGGCACAAAGGTTCGATGCGCTCTGCCACCCCTAGTGTCTGGAAGATGCGCATGATCTCATGATCGAACACGGCGGCGCGCGGGAGTTGGAAATGCGTCGGCGACTTGTCGATCGCAACGACCGACAGGCCGTGGGCCTGTGCGAGTGCAGCCAGAACCGCGCCCACCGGACCGAGGCCCACCACGAGTAAGTCACAATCATGCGTGTTCATGATGCGGCTCCCTTGCCAGCCATAGCAGGCATGTTCATACCCCATTGCACCTCCATCAGCTCAGAGATCGACCCGACGCCTCCCCCGTCAGCGGCGACGAGCTGGTCGCCATCGGTCCAGTGCTCGATTTCGTGACCCCAGGGATCTTTCCAGTAGTCGAAGACCTGGCTGCCAAGAAGATGCCGGCCAACGCCCCAAAAATGCTCATGATCCTGGCTGACCAGATGATCGTGGCCAGCCATGAGGTCATCAAGATCGGCGACCTCGAAGGCCGCATGCATGAAGCCGGGCGGCGTAGGACGCTGCAGGAGGAAAAGTGTATGGTGATCGCAAGGTTGGTCGCTGCGATTACAGCGGAGGAAGGCACCTATGGCGATACCTGGCGCCACTTCAATGGCGTCTGACGTGACGAAGCCGAAACGCTCTTTGTACCAGGCCTCCGATCGCTCGAAGTTGGAAACGCCCAAGACGACATGACCTAGCCTACGGACGTGAGATGCGCCGCGCTCCACCCGCCGTGGCTTGCTTTGCCGCGGATAAGCCTCCCCTTGGTTCCAGGGTAGGAGGGCAGGCATGTCCAAAGGTTCTGCGCTACGCTGGCCAGAAACGGCTTCCACCGAGAAGCCGTCCGGATCCGTCAACCTCACGACTCGCCCGCCTCCTGGCGCATCCAAAGGCTCGATCACCGCCCCATCATGCGCCGCAAGGCGTTCCAAACCGCATTCGTCTGGCACCCAGATGCCAAACCCGGCAAAGCCCGGCTCTCCCTCCTGCGTGGCGTGCACGAAAGGAGATGTACCATAGCCCCGCATGAACAGTTTGTCTTGGCTGACTTCGACATCGCGCATTCCAAAATCCGTAAGGAAGCGGTGCATCTTAGCTATGTCGGGTGCACAGAAGCGCACGAAGGCGACGTCAAGGGCGCGCGTAATGCTCACTTAGATTCCTTCTTAGAATATCGCTGGCTGCAGCATGTCAGATGGGACACGAGGAAGCGCCCCGGTGGCGTGCCAAGATGACACACGGGTCGCAGCAGCGAGGTACGATGTTATCGACGCCAGCGCTGGCGAGCAGGCGCCCGGCCACGAAGGCATCGCCTGCATGCAGCAAGGCACGCATCCCCGTTCACATTGCCCCTTCAATCCAGATCGCACCATCGTGCCGATCATCGACATATCCTCCCGATTAGTGACCATATTGGACATGTTTGTACGATTCGGTCAATATAATTTCAGGGAAGCTGTGCTGGCTCGATGCCCTTGCGGGATTTGGCCAAACAGGCGAACATGAGACAGCGAGGAACGCCTGCTTGACAACGGGCGTTTGCCTGGGCTGAGGGCCGCATTGCTCCCTGCTCGTGCTGGCAGCAGTTTGTCATCGTGACGGCACAAAAATCCGTTGGTTTAGGGGCGCACTTGGCGCAACAGGGTTCAATCTTCGATAGAGGCCCGATAACCAGCTTTTTATGAAAAACCGTAGCGAGACGGGGCAATCCCAAAGGCAGCCAAATCGACAGCGCCGTAAAACCAGATCGGCTTTGCTCGAGGCTGGCCAGCATCTATTCGCCCAGAGGGCCGTGGAGGGAGTGACCGTCGACGATATCGTGGCAAAAGCGGACGTCGCCAAGGGCAGCTTCTACAATCATTTTGATGACAAGAATGCTTTTGCGGACGAGATATTCGAAGACATTGGTCGTGAGCTTGAACTGCTCATCGCGCAGAATAATGAAGCAGTTGGCGATCCTGCCTTAAGGGTTAGCCGGGCCCTGTGCACGGTATTGCAATATGCTCGTGAAAATCCCGACCGCACCCAGGCGCTCCTGAGCCTTGGCGATCGTCGAGCCAGCCCCGTTTCACCACTTAACGATGGGCTTTCCGCAGATGTGGGCGCCGGGCTGTCTACAAAGCGATTCTCCCAGGTCGGGTCAGAATGCGCGATCCTTTCCGTCGTCGGATTGATCGCGGTAACGGTGCGCCATGTCTTGTCCGACGCACCATTGCCAGATCCTGTGGAACTGGCATCGGCGATGTCGGCGGCCCTGCTCCGAGTTCTGGGCATTCCGGCCGATGAAGCCACCATCCTTGGCATAGAGTCGGCGAGCGCAATCGTCGCTTCTGGCGCGCGGTGCTGACAACCTGCTTGGCGCTTCGCTCTCGTCGGCATCCTTGACGAACCCGTCGCAACTCCCCTCGGCGGAATCGTTTTCGGTTGGACACTCGCCAACTGCAGGGTGTGCAGCCCCGATCGTGACAATGCCAGTAACTACAGGGGCAACACTGGGCCGATTTCAGGTGGAGAGATGTGACAGCGCGCTGCTTGATCAGCATCGCAAACAGCCAAAATGACGTAATAAGTCGTTTTTGACCATTGTAGTCACTTTCATATCGTGTTTTGTAATGCTCCAGAAGCGATCTCGAGCACGGTTTGCATCCGGCGGTCCGATAGATCGGTCCGGATCAGGTGCCGCGGTCCTGCGGCTTCATGCGAGGCCGTTCGACGTCAGGCATGCGGCGCGACATGAGTTTTGGTGGCTGAAAGGGGGAAGGATGGTAGCGAGCAAACATTTGATGCGGCTCGACGTCGCGTTGGGTCCCACATTGGACGTTGGGGCCGTTCCTGGAGGACATCGCCGCGTCATACCAATCGTGGGAGGGACGTTTGCGGGCGAACGCCTATCTGGTACAATCTGCCCAGGCGGCGCGGACTGGAATCTGGTTCGCCCGGATGGGACAGTCTATTTGTGGGCCCGCTATACCCTCAAATGCGATGATGGCACATTGATCATGATTACGAACGACGGATATCAACCGGGGGCACCCGATGTCATGGAGAAGATCCTGACGGGTGAATCCATCGACATGACAAACTGGTATGCAAGGACCCGCCCCGTCTTCGAGGTCACTGGTGAGCGCTATGCCTTCTTGAACGAACGGGCCTTCGTCGGGACGCTGCACCCAAAGAACAGTAGTGCGGTCTCCATCGATGTTCACGAACTGCTGTAGCGGCCAGCAAAGCAAAGGACGGACTGCTTGATCGTGTGCGCCCCGAACACCACGACCGCCAGGAATTAAAGCTCGAGGTGGCCGCAGCGCGGCAGGCGAGCGTTGCCCCCATCCCGATACGGTAAGATACTGTCGCCGCGACCAGCATCTTCCAGTTGCCCACAGAGCGTGGCCGCGACGATGCAACCCTCGGATTGATTATATGGGGAAATGCCCTGGCTGTGTTTCCATGGTGATCCACCGCTGTTCCGTGAAGCTGTCGATGCCGGCCTTGCCGCCGAAGCGGCCATAGCCCGAGGCTCCGACACCACCGAAGGGCATCTGCGCCTCGTCGTGGACAGTTGGCCCGTTAACGTGACAGATGCCGGACCTGATCTGCCGGGCTACGCGCAAGCCACGGGCAGCATCACGCGTGAACACCGCGGCGGACAAGCCATATTCGGTATCATTGGCAAGTTCGATAGCATGATCCTCGTCCCTGGCACGGACGATCCCCACGACCGGTCCGAAGCTTTCTTCACGAAACAATCGCATCTGCGGGGTTACGTTATCCACGACATGAGCCGGCATGAGCACGCCCTGCAGTGTATCGCCCCCAACCAATAGGCTTCCGCCTTGCTCCAATGCATCCGCTACTAGATCTTGGCAATGTGTGACCGTCTTGACGTCGACCACGGCGCCCAGAGGCGTACTCCCCACCCGCGGGTCGCCGACCGCCATGGTGGAAACCTTGGCTTTGAACTGCTTTATGAAGCTTTCGGCGATCGCATCCACGACGATTATCCGCTCTGTCGACATGCAGATCTGACCTTGGTTCATGAAAGCGCCGAATGCTGCTGCCTTGACGGCTTCCTCGACCTCCGCATCCTCCAACACGATCAACGGCGCCTTACCGCCCAGTTCGAGCAAGCAGGGCTTCAAGTTTTCGGCTGCTCGCTTGGCGATGACGCGCCCGACATTGGTGGATCCGGTGAAGTTGATGCGCTTCACCTCCGGCGCGTCGATGAGAGCGCCGACGATGGTCGCGGCATCAGTTGGTGCATTAGTTACGATGCTGACGACGCCTTGCGGGAAGCCCGCCTGCGCAAAAGCCTCGATGATCAATGAATGCGTGCGCGGACACTGTTCTGAAGCTTTCAAGATAACGGCGTTTCCGCAAGCCAATGGTACCGCAATCGCGCGAACCCCAAGGATAATCGGCGCATTCCATGGAGCAATGCCCAAGATGACACCGACTGGTTCCCGAACAGCCATGGCGATGCAACCGGGCTTGTCGGAGGGAATGACCTCGCCGACGATTTGCGTCGTCAAGGCAGCGGCTTCTCGAACCATTGAGGCGGCAAGAGCAACGTTAAACAACGCCCAACCCTTGGTCGCGCCGATTTCACCCATCATTGCCTCGACGAAAGTCTCCGAACGACTCTCCAGCTCCTCAGCGGCCTTCATCAGGATAGCGCGCCGCGCGTTGGGGCCTAATCTGGCCCATGCGGGCGCTGCTTTCGCAGCGTTCCGCGCGATCTCGACGACATCGCTTTCTTGCATCGCATGGGATGTCGAGGCGACCATAGCGGTCAATGGTCCAATACGGTTGAATTCCATCCAATCCCTCCCGTGCGTCGGTCGCGGCCGACACGATGACGTGGCGTCGCCATCACTTTCTAAATGACTACTTTGTCTATTATTGCACGGTATCGTCAATGTCACGGAAAAAACTGGCTCAGATGCATTGCGTCGCGACGTCGACCTGTGACGACGGTCGGATCGATGCGGCCACTGACCTGCCGCCCGAAAATTTCGTAAGTCTCGACGGATTTTTCCGCAAGTCCCGCGGTTCCTGCTTTTTCGGAGATTGCGCTACTGTTATTCCTTAAGTCTTCGAGATCAAGACGACTATTGTTCAGGTCGATCTGCTCTGCCGTAAACATAATAGCTAGGGGATGACACCACCATGCCGCTACTTGATGAGGCGGTTCGCCGGCAAATGATGCCAATATACGATGCGCTGGGGTATCTGACCCGAAGGTTGGAACAGCGCATTTTCCAGGAACATGAAGCGACGGCCGCCGCCCTAAAGCTCACTCGCGCTCAACTGGCAATTTTTTCTACCGCTATACTCATACCTGATCTTGAGCAGGCCGAACTTGCGCAGATTGTCGGCTACGACAAAGCCACGACTGGTGTCGTTCTTGGAGCACTGGAGAAGCGGGGCTTGATTACTCGTTGTCGAAGCGGCCGTTCACGCCGCGGCTGGCTCGTCAAGGCCACACCAATAGGAAAATTGATGGGAAAACAGCAACTCGCCATGCTGGGTGATCTGCAAGGTAACATTCTTGCGCCGCTCGAGGAAGACGAACGCCTTACATTCCTGCGACTGCTAAGCAAGGTACTTGAAGTGCGCAACAGCTACTATATTGACTGAGATTAGCTAGAAATTTGGTAAGGCACGCCACGTTTCCCTTCCTCGAGAACCGGCTACTCTCCTGTAGACGGCCGTAGTTTGGCAGTCGGCTAGTGGTCACGGTTCAAGCACTGCAGCCGGCGTGCTTTCATGGATCGGTACAGTAGGCGCATTCGTCGTCCCCGCACGGCGATCAGGATCCGGCTCGCGCCTGATCCTGAGGCGACACGAGCCTTTGTCCCCGTCAGATCAAACGGTTCTGCATCCCGTCAGCGGGAAGGATCCGAGCATGCCGGTCTTGACCTTACCGGTCATCGCATCGCCCTCGACGTCGACGGTGAAACCTAGCGTCATTTTGAACGGCTGCACGACATCTAGTGCCCATTCCGCGTGACTGCCATCAGTCGTGCCGGTGAAGTGCTGTTCGACGCCATTTACAACAGATATCCCTTTCAAGATGCCGCCCGTCACTTCCAATGTCAGGGATGAGAATTGCTTGCCCATGGGCGTCTTGGTTTCGATTTTCCAATGTCCGTCAATCGACATATTTTTCCTTCTCTTGGTTATCTGTAGTGCCTTGAACGGCAATCGGATCAAGCCATGGTTATGACGTCTGTGCCTAGGTAGTTTCCCGTGCTGCCGGTTCACTTTTGTAAGGTGGCAACTTCAGAGTAGATGCCGGGAAACGGCAATCTTCGATGTGTCGACCTTCGTGCCGTCTTTTTATGATGGAGAACATCGTGGATCCATCAGCCCGGCAGAGGTTAGAAAATCACGCGTCATCGAGCGCGCCCTCTTCTGCAGACCAGAGCAACGGGAATAGTGGATGGTCCACCGAAGCACCGTTTTCGAGTCGCGGGTAAGGAAACCCTGGTTTGCCCTTCATCATCCGCATGAAATTCGGACGGGTATCGTCCCAGACGGCGTCATCGCCTAACCATCGCGTGGCCAACGCGCGTCGGCGCCGGTCAGTCGAGGTGTTGCCCGGTGCACCGTGAATGACGAGCGGATGATGGACGATCACGTCTCCCGGCTCCACCTCCCATGTCAGCATCTCAAATTTTTCAGGATGCTGTCGGATCTCGCTAAGCAGATTCGACCGATCATAGACGTCATGGGTTGGATCGTCCGTATGGACTTCAAACTGTGGCGGCGCTCTCTCGGTCAAGACGTCGTCGTCGGTGAATGGCTGCATCGGGAACATGCTACCGCGATTGTGGGAGCCGCGAACATACGTCACGACACCATTGTCGGGACCCGCGCAATCGACCGGCACCCAGATCGAAACGATTTGCTGACCCTTTACCGGCCAATAGGACAAATCCTGGTGCCAAGCGGTCCGCGCCGCCGTCCCGGGTTCTTTGACCAAGAGCTGGTCGTAGAAAAAGCGAACATGCTGCGCCCCCATGATCTTGCCTGCAAGCCGCGCAAGCCGGGACTTGCGGACAAAGGCAGCAAAGTCTTGATCTTCGAGGCTTGTAAAAAGGTCGTTGAAGAAGCGACCACGCCCGGACCCTGCTGCATCAAATCCTCGATCGCCAGCAGCAATGAGGCGGTCGATCGCATCGCCCAGCTCGCCTACGATTTCCCGAGACAGCACTCCCCGTATCACAGCAGCGCCGTCCTCCCTGTAATCGCGGGCAGCTTTTTCCAGTTCGCGCTCTGCAGCCATTGCGGTTCCTCTCTCTTCTGGCGCTCCTCTTGCCAGGCAGTCGCCAGCAACCAGAGATTTCTATAATATGTAGACATATCAATATTCCGTCAAACGATTTGTCAGAGGGACGAGTTGGTGGGCTGCTAAAGCTAAGCCGGGCACTTCTTGGCGGATTCGTCGGCACCTCCCAGCCTGTCTATTGATAAGTACACATATTATGATATCGTCGCGTCATTCGGCGGTCTCAGGTGGATCGGTAGGCTTCGGTCCAAGGACGATCCAGCCCGCCAGTTTGGTCCGGAAACCAGATTTCCGGCAATCGAAGGCGAGGATAATGCTGTTGACCAACCCCGCGGTCCGGGCGCCGACACCTTGGGCGATGACCCACGCCCAGATGATCGATGGATCATCTGGGTACACGACAGATGGGCTGCTCATGGCGGGCATCGCGGTTCACGCTGGTGGGCGGACGAACCTGAACATTCCTAGGCGGTTCGAAGCGACCTGATCTGGCGCGCAGCGTCACGCCATGGGCGTCTAAGCCGTTCTAATCTGCAAGCGCTAACTGTCGTGCTTACTCTCCCGGCCAGAAGGGAATGATGCTCGGCAAGCGCCGGTCGGTAGAAAAATGTGAGGGAGCTACGCGATGAATGACTGCTGGAGGGCCGCTGCGGCGATCGCATCCGATGCGGGAAGGGAGTTCGAATTCGGCGACATAGTCGCGGGACCGCTTCGGGACGACGAGGTTTTGGTGGCGGTGAAAGCTGCCGGCATATGCCACACGGACATGGTAGCGCGCGACGGGCTCCTCGGTGTGCCGATGCCGATCGTTCTTGGCCATGAGGGTGCTGGGATCATCCAGGCCGTGGGACAGTCCGTACGCTCATTCGCACCCGGTGACAGAGTCGTGATGTCATACCTGTCGTGCGGAGAATGCCGGGAATGTCGTGTCGGCGTGCCTGCCAGCTGCGCACGTCTGCCCGAACTTTGCTTTTCGGGTGGACGCCCCGATGGCTCTCATGCCGTCCAGCAGCAAAATGGCCGCGCTCTGCACGATCGCTTTTTCGGTCAAAGCTCCTTTGCCACGCTCGCCGTCGCGAACGAACGCAATGTCTTTCACATCCCTGCCGATCTGCCGTTCGAATTGGCCGCACCACTTGGTTGCGGCGTTATGACGGGCGCCGGCACGATCTGGAACGAGTTGGATGTCCAGGCAGGTTCGAGCGTGGCGGTATTTGGCGTTGGAGCCGTCGGACTTGCCGCCGTGATGGCCGCCGCTGCGGCCGGCGCGGAGCGCATCGTTGCCGTAGACCGCTTGCCGACCCGCATCGACCTGGCCCTGGCACTGGGCGCTACCCAAGCAGTCAACGCTGCGCAGGACGCCAGCGTAAGCTGCGTGCGTCCCGTCGACCACGCCATCGACACGACGGGCAACATACAAGTGATCGGTCAGGCTTTCGCCTCGCTCGGCCAGCGCGGGACACTAGCCTTGATTGCGCCTCCACCCCCGAAGCAGCAATTGAACGTGAACGCCGCAGACTTGATTCTCGGAAGCAGGCGAATGCTTGGCGTCATCGAAGGAGGCGGTTCCGCGGGGGGCACCATTGCGCATATTGCCCACCTCCACAGCCGAGGGCGTTTCCCGCTTGAGCGCATCGTGACGCGCTACGATTTTTCGTCGATCAACCAGGCGATGCTCGACGCCGAGCGCGGGAAGGTCATCAAGGCCGTCATGTGTATGCCGTAAACGATGTTCCATTCCAAATCGATCACGCGCCGGGCGTGGACTCCCTTGCAACGGTGTGGCCACTGCCTGGCCTGGCGATCGCACGTCGCGAAAATTGAAATCCTCACTGCGTCTGCGTCCGCACGGACTAATCATCCCGCTGTCGCGAAGTAGCCCATGTGCCATCAAAAAGGAGTCAAATTTGTGAATCCAAATCCAGCCGCGCGAGCAGGGCGAGCCGATTCCGGCTGGCTCAAACGCGTAGTACTGCTTTCGCCGATGGTGCTCCTCGGAATGGCACCAGCTGCACTTGGCCCGGTCCTGGCCGAAGTCCAGCGGGAATTTTCTGGCTTTCCAGGCTCTGCCTATCTCGTCCCAATGGTCTTGACCCTGCCCTCTGTCTGCATCGCGCTCTTGTCCGGCCTTGCCGGCATCATGGTCGACCGACTTGGTCGCAAGACCGTCCTTGTGTTCGGCCTCTTCCTGTACGGAGTCGCCGGCGTGGCACCGTTTTTCCTGACCAGTCTGCCAGCTATCCTGGCGAGCAGGATTTTCGTCGGTATCGCGGAGGCTTGCGCGATGATCGCCGCGACTACGTTGATCGGGGACGAATATGAGGGTGAGGAACGGGAACGCATGCTTGCGTACCAGATTGCAGTCGCTGCCCTTTCTGCTGTCACCATCGCCGCTGCATCTGGCGTGTTGGGATCGTTCGGTTGGCGCTACGCCATTCTTCCTCATTCTCTATCGCTTGCCGTATGCTGCCTGGCAATCGCGCTGATCCGCGAGCCGCAACGTCCGACACGAGCAGCTGCCTCGTCCGCGCGGAAGCCGGCCGAACCGTTCCCTTGGCAATCAACGCTGATGGCGGGCGGGCTCATGTTGATGACCTCGCTCTTTTTCTTCATCATGCCAGTGGAGCTTGCGTTCATCTTGACCAATGTCGGGATCACTTCCCCGGAAGTCATCGGACTGACGCTGGCGGGAGTAACGATCGGACTCGCCGTAGGGGCGATGCTGTACAAGGCGCTATCCCGCTACAACACCCGAGTGCATATCGCGCTCGGCTTCGCTATCATGGCTATAGGGCTCGCCGGTGTTGCCGGTTCGCGCTCCCATGCGGTGATCACTGGCTTCGCCTTCCTGTCGGAGATCGGCGGAGGGATGATGGTTCCGTCGCTTCTCGCGGCTGCACTGCAGCTGTTTTCTTTCGAACATCGGGGTTTTGGGACCGGACTGGTGCAGTCGAGCAACTCGCTTGGCCAGTTCGCCTGCGGAGTTGTTGTGACTGGACTTGCTGCGGCCACGACCAGTTTGACGACCGCCCTGTGGATACTGGCGGGGTGGGCGGCAGTCGTCTCCATACTCGCTGGATTGACGTTGCTCCGGCGGCCTGCAACGGCCCATGCTCCCGGCTTGATGGGAGACTGAGCAGCGGATCAATGCGATCCTTGTGATATCGGCTTCGCTACCGGCTGCGCACCAGCCTGTAGCGAAGCGGTACTTTCACCATAAGCCGTGCTGATGCCGTAACGACGTCCCGCCGGCAACTTATCCATTAATCGTTGATCCTGGCACCGCTGAGGTTTGTGATTGTCGGGAAGTGGACGCTGCCAGGATGCGCCAAAGTGCATAGTTGCAGGTTGATTCGTTGATACCTGCCTTCAAGGAGCAGAAAAGCTGGTACTTCGTAAGCCGGAGCCACGCGGTACGTTGCAATGACAAAGGTGTCCGCGCCAGATCTGATGCACCGGACGTGCCCATGTCATGGGGAGCATTTCCAGGTAGGCCCGCACGCTCTCGATACCATTTGGCATCTTGATAGTAGCGGAAGGGGTGGCGGGCCACTACCGGCGGCGGCAACAACCATGGGTCATGGGGAACCGGAGTGGCCGGAACTCATTGCGCGAATGCGCATGTGTCGCTGGACAAGACTATCCGAAGGGCTCTTGTTGGCGATCAATAAAAAGCTAAGAGCGAAACACCCACCCCCGTGTGGGGGCGGGCATCGCTGACTGGGTCAGGCCGACTTCGCCTGCGACCAGTTGCCGTGGAAGCCCATGGGAACGCGATGGCCCATATGGATGCGCGCAAGGGGCGCTCCCTCGAAATCGCGAGCGTCGTGAACCAACATCTCGCTCTCGTCCGTGTGGGCGTTCCACCAGACGCAGAGCACATATCCATCGTCTTCTGCCACGCTGTCGGCGCGTGGAACGAAGACGGGTTCGCCGGGCGAAGTCAGTCCTTCGACGCCGCCTTGATATTCGACCTTGCCAGTCTCGCTGTCAATTTTTGCCAGATGGTCGAAAAGCCAGTCTTCGCAAAATTGGCCTGTCCGAGTTGCGGCATAGTAGCCATAACGATGTTCGCGCCCGGCCACTCGCGGATCATGGCGCGGAAATTCACAATTCACGTCGGCGATCTGATGCCCGGTCACTGTCCCGGTTTCGAGATCAATCGTCCAACGCCAGGGCGTAGCCACGCTGAACGGGTTGCGCTCACCGATCTTCGCGCCAAAGTCAGGCGCGCAGTTAGCGTCGATCACGACCTGCCCATCACGCTCAAACGCATTCAGGAAATGAGTGATCGAAAAGGTGTGGTCCACGCGATACCATTGGATTTCCCCGGTAGCGATGTTCATGAGCCCAAACTCATTAGAAAGCTCGGGTGACCATATGGTGCTTGGATTGCCTTTGATCACGCCTTCGAAGTCCACCAGGGCCGGTGTCCGAGCAAAGACGGCGTAGTGTTCCGTCGCCGCGAAGTCATGCATGAATGCCGGTGTGTCGATCGAGAACGGATAACTCGCAATCAACTGTCCGTCGGATTTCGCATGGTAGAAATTTACATGTGTGCCCATTGACCCGAAAAAGATGATATCACCGTTGGCGGGATCAATCTTGAAATGCGCCGTGACCGGTCCTTGAGTTCCACCAAAATTGAACATCCCTTTAGTCTCCAGGGTGCTCGCATCCAGCAGATGGGGGGCATCGCCTTCGCAAAATACAAGGACGTCGGTCTCGTTGAGCTGCCACACGTTTGTATTACCAGGATTTTTGATTAGCGGGCGCGACCCGTCCATCACGGCGGGGACACCGCCATTCATGAAGCTGCCATATACGGCATGGCCGACGCCCTGCTCATATTTCAGGCCAGCAGTCGCAACGTACCGGTTACGAACCGAGGCCGTACCTTCCCCTATGGCAATTGCATGGACCATGCCATCGCCGTCGAACCAATGATATTTTTCAGGCACAAGAGGGTCGAAATATGGGCTTGAGCCCGCGCGGTACATCGTTCCTTGCAAATCCGCTGGAATCGTCCCGGTAACGCGCAGATTTTCGCGCTGGGACTCTTCGCGTTGAGGAACGAAGGGACCGTTTAGAAACATGTTTGTCATGGATTGCGTCAGCCTTTCGCAACGACGCCAACATATGGCGACTTTAAAATACGTATACATATTTAAGGCATGTGTCGTGGCTCGTCAACCGTCTGCCAGGGTTCGGCCTGGCAGATCAAAATCATAGGATTGCGCCGCTGCGCCCAGGCCGTTTCTTGTCACGAGCGCCTGGCGTGATGCGGCCCATCGCATATTTTCGCCGGCTCCTCCTTGGCGATGGTTCGCAACCCTGTGCAGCAGCACCAAACATCATTCGTGCGCAGTTCTGAAAAATGTGCGCAAGGAGGTTAGGCAGCGTCTTAAACCTCGATTCGTAATCCGTGACGGCCGGGCATGAGGTTGGAAGAGGATCGCCGCCTTGCGCCAACCAGCATCGCTTCGGCCTTTCGCCTTGGCGCCGCAGCGGTTATCGGTTTCCCTACCAATCCCGTCCAAACCGGCTCAAAGGCGGGACCGCGTATCTGCACAGCGCAATGGTCGTGCGCATAGGCCGGTGCGACGTGAGAATGAACGCCTCCCTCGTCCAGAGACAGAAGGTCCGCAAGCCCGATTCGTGGCTTTGGCATGGTTCCGGTTCCAGACGCGGTCGCGAAAGACCGCGAAGAGATACCTGGCGATATCAGCGGCACCCTGACGCCTCAGCCGCCCTTCTGAGACCATGTGCCCGAACCCGCAGTCATCTTCCAGACTTCGGCGGAGGCCCGCATGACCCCGACAAAGCTGCTTATAGGACAGATCCTCGTTGTGCTCGCAATCATCCTCGCGGGCATATGGACTGCGACGCAGTGGGCAGCGGCGCAACTCGCGTACCAGCCCGAACTCGGCCGCCCCTGGTTCGTCTTGCTGGGCCAGCCGATCTACCATCCCTGGTCGATCTTTCCCTGGTGGTTTTCCTTCGACGCTTATGCGCCGCTGGTATTCGACAAGGCTGGCGCCATCGCAGCCGCTGGCGGCTTCCTAGGCTGCGGCGCTGCGATCTTCGGTTCGGTATGGCGCGCGCGCCAGTCCAACAACCTGACGACTTACGGCTCCGCCCGCTGGGCAACACGCCGGGACATCAAGGGCGCCCGGCTCCTTGGCCCAGGCGGCGTCGTCCTCGGCCGGATCGGTCGGGACGACGTGCGCCACGACGGCCCCGAACATGTGATGGCGTTCGCACCCACGCGATCGGGCAAGGGCGTCGGGCTGGTCATCCCAACCTTGCTTTCCTGGACAGGCTCGACTGTCGTCCACGACATCAAGGGCGAGAACTGGCAACTCACTGCCGGCTGGCGGGCGCGCTTCTCGCATTGCCTCCTGTTCAACCCGACCGACGCCCGCTCGGCGCGCTACAATCCGCTGCTCGAAGTCCGGCGCGGCTTGAACGAAGTGCGCGACGTGCAGAATATCGCCGATATCCTGGTCGACCCGGAAGGGGCGCTGGAGCGTCGCAACCACTGGGAAAAGACCAGCCATTCGCTGCTGGTCGGTGCGATCCTCCATGTGCTCTACGCAGAGGAAGAGAAGACGCTCTCCCGCGTCGCCACCTTCCTCTCCGACCCGCAGCGCAGTTTCGCCGCCACCCTGCATCGGATGATGGCGACCAACCATCTGGGCACCAAGGAGGCGCCGCTTGTCCATCCGGTCGTCGCCTCGGCTGCTCGCGAACTCCTGAACAAGAGCGAGAACGAGCGCTCTGGCGTCCTTTCGACCGCGATGTCATTCCTGGGGCTCTACCGCGACCCAACCGTCGCAGCCGTGACGGCAGCATCCGACTGGCACATCGTCGACCTTGTGGAAGCGGCGCATCCGATCTCGCTCTACCTCGTCGTGCCGCCGTCCGACATCAGCCGCACCAAGCCGCTGGTTCGCCTTATCCTCAACCAGATCGGCCGCCGGCTGACCGAGGAATTGCACGGTGTCGGCAAGGACGGCGAGGCAGCCAAGGGCCGTCACCGCCTCCTGCTGATGCTTGACGAGTTTCCGGCGTTGGGGCGGCTCGACTTCTTCGAGACGAGCCTTGCCTTCCTGGCCGGCTACGGCGTGCGCGTCTTCCTGATCGCGCAGAGCTTGAACCAGATCGAAAAGGCCTATGGCGAGCACAACGCCATCCTCGACAATTGCCATGTCCGCGTCGCCTTTGCGACCAATGACGAGCGGACCGCCAAGCGGATCTCGGACGCGCTGGGCACCGCGACCGAGCAGCGTGCGATGCGCAACTATGCGGGGCATCGGCTCGCGCCCTGGCTCGCGCACGTCATGGTCAGCCGCCAGGAGACTGCGCGGGCTCTGCTGACACCTGGCGAGGTGATGCAGCTTGCACCCACGGACGGCCTGGTCCTGATCTCGGGATCTCCGCCGATCCGCGTGAAGAAGCTGCGCTATTACGAGGATCGCCGGTTCACCGAACGCCTGTCGCCGGCACCGATACTGGATCCCGCACGCTATCGTGACCTTCCGGCGGCTCGCCCGGATGACTGGGCTGGACAAGTTCGCGGTGCAGACATGCGCCTATCCACCGGCAATGAGGCCGATGAAGGAGCCGACGCGGGCGGCCTTGAGCAGGCCCGTCACCCCGCGCACGAGATCGAACCCGGGGTCGTCATCGAGCCAGAGATTGCTGATCCCCTGGGCCTTGGCGAGGACGATGGAGACCAGGCCGCCGAGCGCCGGGCGATGGACCGGATTCAGCAAATCGGCACGGCGCGCACGGTCTACGGCATCGATGCCGCCTCCAGTCGCCCTGACGACCTGCAGCTGGGGTTCTGATCATGGAGAAGATCCGCCATCAGCTGTTCCTGCCCAAGCCTTTGTCCGATCGGCTGGAGGCGCTCGCCGCCAGGCCCGGCGCCAGCAAGTCGGCGATCCTCGTCGATGCGGTCACCGCCTGGCTCAATCGCCGCGGTGCTTCCGAGCTGGAAGATCGGTTTGCGATCCGCCTTGATCGGCTCACGCAAGCGATCGGCCGGGTCGATCGCGACGCCTATGTGATCCTCGAAACGCTCGCCCTCTTCATCCGGTTCGAACTCGCGATCCAGACGCCGCTCGCCGAGAACGACCAGGCCGGCCGAGCGCTGGGCGCGAAAAGGTTCGAAGCCTTCGTGACCCAAGTCGGACGGCAAGTCTCGACCGGACGGCGCACGCTTGTAGCCTCGTCGGATAATGGCGAATGAGCGCCCGGCCAGCCCCCGCAGGGCCGACAACCTCGGCTGAGCGCCGTCGTCGCATGCTGATCACGGCCCTTGGCGGCGACATTGCCGCTGCGATGCGCGACAGCCAAGTCACCGAGATCATGGTGAACCCTGACGGGGCGCTGCGGCTTGATCGTCTTGGCGAAGGTCGTACCGATACCGAAGTCCGCATCGAACCCGAACAGGTCGAGCGGATCATCCGGCTGGTGGCGAGCCATGCCCGTGCCGAAGTCCATGCCGCGCACCCGATCATATCGGCCGAGCTCCCGCCGCATATCGAGGGCCGCGCGGGCGAGCGCTTCGAAGGCGTGCTGCCTCCCGTGTCGTCGGCGCCGTGCTTCTCGATCCGCAAGCCTGCCACAAGGCTGCACACGCTCGACGACTATGTCGCCGATGGGCTGATGTCGGAGGTCCAGGCAGACGCCCTGCGTGCCGCTGTCACGCAGCGCTACAACATCCTCGTCGCCGGAGGCACCAGCTCGGGCAAGACGACGCTCGCCAACGCGCTGCTCGCCGAGATGGCATGGGTGGATAGCCGCGTAATCGTCATCGAGGACACGCGCGAGCTGCAATGCCCGCTGCCAGACACCGTCGCGCTCCGCACCCGCCCGCCGCACGTGTCAATGACCGACCTGGTGCGCTCGACCATGCGCCTGCGTCCCGATCGCATCGTGGTCGGCGAGGTCCGCGGCCCCGAAGCGCTCGACATGCTCAAGGCCTGGAACACCGGCCACCCCGGCGGGATCGCGACCGTCCACGCCAACAGCGCCATCGCCGCGCTCTACCGCATCGAACAGTTGGTGCAGGAGGCGGTCGTCACTGTGCCGCGCCAGCTGATCGCCGAGGCCATCGACATCATCGTCTTCATCTCCGGGCGCGGCATCGACCGCCGCGTCTCGACGATCGCGCGTGTCGCCGGACTCGACCCCGAGACCAGCGCCTACGCGCTCGCCGATCTTCCCAAGCTCAATCCCCCAAGTCCAGCCCTAAGGAGACCTGACCCATGACCCTTGCCCGCAATCCCCGCCACATCGCCAGCCGCTTTTGGCTTATCGGCGGCACGACCGGCATCGCGCTGACGCTCGCCACCCAGGTCCAGGCGGCCGGCTCCGGCATGCCTTGGGAAGAGCCGCTGCAGCAGGTGCTGGAATCCGTGCAGGGCCCGGTTGCCAAGATCGTCGCGGTGATCATCATTATCGTGACCGGCCTGACGCTCGCTTTCGGCGAGAGTTCGGGCGGGTTCCGGCGACTGATCCAGATCGTCTTCGGCCTCTCCATCGCCTTCGCCGCGTCGAGCTTCTTCCTGTCCTTCTTCAGCTTCGGCGGTGG
This sequence comes from Sphingobium sp. Leaf26, assembly GCF_001421665.1. Taxonomy (GTDB): domain Bacteria; phylum Pseudomonadota; class Alphaproteobacteria; order Sphingomonadales; family Sphingomonadaceae; genus Sphingobium. The sequence continues at coordinate 188,589 of NZ_LMKV01000028.1, read as the reverse complement.
GGCATTGATCTCGTGACCGGCGCCATGTCGTTCGGGGCCCAGCATGTCGACGGCTACGAAGTGCCGATCCATGGCTCGCTGGGTTCGCCGCTCCTGCTCGGCGGCGCACCACGGGGCCTTGCGATCGTCAACGGGACGCTGGCCGCAGCGGTCGGGCTCGGCCTCCAGCAATGGCTGGCCGGGATACTGCTCTGGGCCGTGGGCCATAGCATCGCCGTGATGGCCGCACGTCGCGACCCCAGCTTCGCCCCGGTTCTCCTCCGCCACATCCGCCAGAAGGGATACTTCGCATGCTGAGGCACCTGAAATGATGTTCTTGGGCGAATATCGCGCGTCCGCCGAACGGCTTGCCGATCACCTGCCCTGGGCAGCGCTGGTGGCGCCCGGTGTGGTGCTCAACAAGGACGGCAGCTTTCTGCGCGTGCTGGCCTTTCGCGGTCCCGACTTGGAGTCCGCGACCGAGGCAGAACTGGTCGCCGCCTGCGCGCGGGCGAACAATGTGCTCAAGCGGCTGGGCAGCGGCTGGGCGCTGTTCTTCGACGCGGAGCGGCGCGAGGCGCAGGCTTATCCCGACAGCGCCTTTCCTGATGCGGCGAGTTGGCTCGTCGATGGCGAGCGGCAGGCGGCGTTCGAGGCAGCAGGGACACATTTTGAAAGCCGCTATCACCTGACCCTGACCTGGCTGCCGCCGGCAGATGCGACCGACCGCGCGGGCCGGAGCCTTGTGGAGCGGCCCGATGGCGAAAACACACGTGACTGGCGCGGCGCATTGGAAAGCTTCGTTGCCGAAACCGACCGCGTGCTCGACCTGCTCGCTGGCTTCATGCCGCAGGTGCGCCCGCTCGACGATGGCGAGACGCTGACATTCCTGCATGGCGCGGTCTCCGACCGGCACCATCGGGTCGCGGCGCCCGAAACGCCGATGTATCTCGATGGGCTGCTCGCCGATACGCCGCTGGTCGGCGGGCTTGAACCGCGCCTTGGCGACCTGCATGTGCGTACGCTGACGATCCTGGGCTTCCCGAGCTTTAGCCGTCCCGGCATCCTCGATGCGCTCAATCACCAGGATTTTGGCTATCGCTGGGTCACGCGCTTCATCGCGCTCGACAAGACGCTGGCGACCAAGACGCTCACCTCGCTCCGGCGCCAATGGTTCAACAAGCGCAAGTCGATCACCGCGCTGCTGCGCGAGGTCCTCTATAATTCGCCCGCGCAACTGCTCGACAGCGATGCCGACAACAAGGTGGCCGATGCCGACCAAGCCCTCCAGGTGCTGGGCGGCGACCATGTCGCGTTCGGCTACCTGACCACGACGATCACGGTCACGGACCAGAGTCGGATGGCGGTCGAGGACAAGGTCCGCGCCGTCGAGAGGATCGTCAACGGGCTTGGCTTCACCTGCGTCCGCGAGACCGTCAACGCGGTCGAGGCCTGGCTCTCCTCGCTGCCGGGCCAGACTTACGCCAATGTCCGGCAGCCGCTGGTGCATACGCTCAACCTCGCGCACCTGATGCCGCTTTCGTCGGTGTGGGCCGGGCCAGTGCGCAATGCCCACCTAGACGGACCGCCGCTGCTGGTCGCGAAGACCGCCGGCTCGACACCGTTCCGGCTCTCCAGCCATGTCGGGGATGTCGGGCACATGATGGTCGTGGGGCCAACGGGCGCTGGCAAGTCGGTGCTGCTGAGCCTCATCGCGCTTCAATTTCGGCGCTACCCCGGCGCCCAGGTCTATATCTTCGACAAGGGCAACAGCGCGCGGGCCGCCGTGCTGGCGATGGGCGGCGTCCACCATGCGCTGGGATCGGCGGAAGCGGACGGCGAGATGCTGGCCTTCCAGCCGCTGGCGAACATCGACGATGCCGGCGAACGGAGCTGGGCTGCGGATTGGATCGCGGCGCTGCTCGCGCACGAGAGCTTGGTCGTAACGCCGGAAATAAAGGACGCGATCTGGACCGCGCTCGGCAGCCTTGCTTCCGCGCCGCGCGAGGAGCGAACCCTGACCGGGCTCGCAATGCTGCTCCAGTCGAACGCGCTGCGCCTTGCGCTCCAGCCCTATACGCTCGAAGGCCCGCATGGCCGGCTACTCGATGCCGCCGAACAACATCTTAGCCTGGCCGACGTCCAATGCTTCGAGACCGAAGCGCTGATGGGCCAGACCGGTGCGGTCGCGCCCGTGCTGACCTATCTGTTTCACCGGCTGGAAGAGCGGTTCGATGGCCGCCCGACCTTGCTGATCCTCGACGAGGCCTGGATCTTCCTCGATCATCCGCTTTTCGCCGCCCGCATCCGGGAGTGGCTGAAGGTGCTGCGCAAGAAGAATGTAGCGGTGCTGTTCGCGACGCAAAGCCTCGCGGACATAGCGGGCTCCGCGATCGCGCCGGCCATCATCGAAAGCTGCCCGCAGCGGATCCTGCTGCCCAACGATCGGGCGATAGAGCCGCAGGGCCATGACATCTATGCGCGCTTCGGCCTGAACAACCGGCAGATCGAGCTGATCGCGCGGGCCACGCCCAAGCGCCACTATTACCTCCAGTCCGCACGGGGCAACCGACTGTTCGAGCTGGGCCTGGGCCCCATCGCGCTGGCTTTGTGCGGCTCGTCGGACCCCACAGCGCGGGCCCGGATCGATGCGGTCCTCGCCGAGCATGGGCGCGAGCGGTTCGCCGAAGCCTTGCTGCGCGACGCTGGCCTCGACTGGGCGGCCGACCTCGCCGCCAATTTCCCCCGTCCAGATATCAAAGCCCCCAACCAAGGAGAGACGTAATGCGTGGTCCCAATCAAAAGCACATGATCGCCGCCGTGCTCGGCCTCGGCGCGTGCGGCGCTCTCGGCATGGGCGCGATGACGCTGACGGCGAGCCCAGCACATGCCCAGTTCAGCGGCATCGTGTTCGATCCGAGCAACTATGCGCAGAACATCCTGACCGCTGCACGCACGCTGCAGACCGTCAACCAGCAGATCCAGCAACTTCAGAACGAAGCGCGGATGCTCGTCAACATGGGCAAGAACCTGACGCGCATCGACTTCCCGCAGCTCGATGCCCTCAAACAGAAGCTTGCCGAGATCGACCGGCTGATGGGCCGCGCACAGGCCATCGACTTCCGGGTCGACCAGCTCGACGACAAGTTCCAGTCGCTGTTTCCCCAGGACTTCAGCTCTGCCCTGCGCACCGATGCCCGCGTGCGCGACGCGCGAGCGCGCCTCGACGCCAGCATGGGCGCGTTCCGCCAGACGATGACCGTGCAGGCCCAGGTGGTCGAGAACATCCAGTCGGACACCGAGGCGCTGGCCGACATCGTCGCGCGCAGCCAGGGTGCCGAGGGCTCGCTTGCAGCGCAGCAGGCGACGAACCAGCTTCTCGCGCTCACGGCCAAGCAGCAGTTCCAGCTCCAGCACATGATGGCCGCGCAGTTTCGCAGCGAGTCCGTCGAGCAGGCTCGCCAGACCACGCAGGCGGCGGAAGCTCGCGCGGCGACGAAGAAGTTCCTCGGTTCCGGATCGGCCTACACGTCTGAATAGCCCCCGGGCCGCAGGTCCGATCCGGCCCGCGGTCGGCGGTGCCCCCTCTCATGCCGTCGATCGCCGTCGCGGGGCGTGGCCCGCTCCCCCGCTGCGCCCCGCGACACCTCTTCGCTCCATCAGGAAGGCAGTCATTTGAACGACCTCAATGTCATCGACCGCTTCCTTCAGGCGTTCATCACCTACATCGACAGTGGGTTCGGACTGCTTGGGCCCGATGTCGGATTCCTGACTGCGACGCTGATCGGCATCGACATCACGCTTGCCGGCCTGTTCTGGGCGATGGGCGGCGAGGACAATGTCATCGGCCGGTTCCTGCGCAAGATCCTGTATGTCGGCGCGTTCGCCTTCATCCTGAACAGCTTCTCGACGCTGGCCGACATCATCTTCCGCTCGTTTGCGCAGGCTGGCCTGACGGCCGGTGGCGGCACGCTCTCGGCCGATGACCTGCTCAAGCCCGGCCGACTTGCGGGGACGGGTTTCTCGGCCGCATGGCCACTCCTCGAACAGGCCAGCGAGATGGTCGGGTTCACGACATTCTTCGACAATTTCCTGACGATCATGGTCCTGCTGTTCGCTTGGGCGCTGGTGATCGTCGCCTTCTTCATCCTCGCGGTGCAGATGTTCGTCTGCATCCTCGAGTTCAAGCTGACCACGCTGGCCGGCTTCATCCTCGTGCCCTTCGCGCTCTGGAACCGAACGAGTTTCCTTGCCGAGCGCGTGCTGGGCAACGTCGTCTCTTCGGGCATCAAGGTGATGGTGCTCGCCGTCATCGTCGGCATCGGTTCCAACTTCTTCAGCGAGTTCACCGACGCGCTGCAAGGCCAGGAGCCCGACATCGGCCAGGCCATGAGCCTCGTGCTCGCGAGCCTTTCCCTGTTCGGCCTGGGCATATTCGGACCGACGATCGCTTCGGGCCTGGTGTCCGGCGCGCCGCAACTCGGCACGGGTGCAGCGCTCGGCACCGCCGTCGGCGCTGCCGGGGTGACGATGCTGGCGGGTGGCGCAGCTATGGGCGGAGCGCGCGCTTTGGGTGGTGCTGCACTGGGCGCTGTCCGCTCTGGCACGGCAATGGGGTCGGCCGCGTCGACCGCCTACCAGCTTGGCCGCGAGACCGCCGCCACTCCCTCGGTTGGCGCGGGCCTCGGCGGTGTGGCGCGCGCAGCGGGGAATGCCGCGCGATCGCGCGTAGGCGGCGCCCTTGGTCTCGGCCAAGCCGCGGCCGGCGGTCGTCAGGCGGCATGGGATGCGCTCAACCAAAGCTCACCGCCATCCAACCCGAGTGGACCGGGCGGCGGCGGGGAGGCCGGCGGAACGCCCGCCTGGGCACGCGCTATGCGCGATCAGCAGACGAGCCGTCATCGCCAGAGCCAGGCGATCCACGCGCTCCAGCAGGGCGATCGCGGCGGTGGATCCGCCACCCCGGACATCAAGGAAAGGAACGACTGAGCCATGTTCTTCAAGCGAAGCGCGCAGCGCTACGGGCGCACGCCACCTCCCGAGACGCCGTACCAGCGCGCCGGCCAACTATGGGACGAGCGGATTGGCTCGGCACGGGTGCAGGCGCGAAACTGGCGACTGATGGCATTTGGTTGCCTCGCGCTGACCGCCGGGACCTCGGCGGGTCTCGCCTGGCAATCCTTGCAGAGCCGGGTAACACCCTATGTCGTCGAGGTGGATCGGCTGGGTGAGGCGCGCGCCTTGCAGGCGGCCGATGTCGCGTATCGGCCGACCGACGCACAGGTCGCGTGGCACCTCTCGCACTTCATCACCAACGTCCGCTCGGTATCGCTCGACCCGGTCCTGATGCGCCGCGACTGGCTCCAGGCCTATGACTTTGTGACGAAGCGGGGCGCCCAGTTCCTCGGCGACTATGCCCGCTCAGCGTCGCCGTTCGCCAGTGTGGGCGAGCGTACCGTGTCGGTGCAGGTGACCAGCGTCGTGCGCGCGTCGGACAAGTCGTTCCAGGTAAAGTGGACGGAGACGGGGTTCGAGCGCGGGTCACAGGCGGGCAGCAGCCGATGGACAGCCATTCTTACCACCGTCACGCGCCCGCCAGCATCGACCGACGTCCTACGCAAGAACCCTCTGGGCATCTACATCGATGCGATCGACTGGAGCCGCGAACTCGACACGACGCCCGCTTCCTCGTCCATGGCGCAACCCGCACAACAACCTGCCGCGCACGTGCCCATGGGATCGCCGCTCGATCCCGACCTCGGGGCCCAGACCGCGATGCCGGTCTCCCCCACCCCCCAGGAGAAAAATCCATGAAGCTCGTCTTTCTGCCGGCGATCGCCGGAATGCTCCTCGCTTGCCCGGCGCTCGCGCAGGAACGCTCCGCATCAACACTCAAGACAGTCCGGTCGGCGACGCGCAGCGCCACCGTGGAACCGGTCGCCCTCGGCTTCATCGCCGGGGCACAGGTCTATCCTTTCAGCGAGGGCACGGTCTTCGCGGGCTATGCCGCGCCGGGGCTGGTGACTGACATCATCCTGCAGTCTGGCGAAAACCTCGTTGCGGTCGCCAGCGGCGACACCGCCCGCTGGGTGATCGGCGACACGACCAGCGGCTCGGGGGACGGGAAGCAGACGCATGTCCTGGTGAAACCGTTCTCGGCGGGCCTGCTGACGAACCTTGTCATCACCACCGATCGCCGCGCGTACCATGTCCGCCTGGTAAGCACCTCGGCGACCGCCCTGTCGTCAATGCGGTGGACCTATCCCCAGGACGAGTTGCTGGCGGTACAACGCAAGGCGGAGGCCGCCCAGATCGCAGCGCCGGTGGCCGCCGGCGTCGCCATCGATCAGTTGCACTTCCACTATGCGGTCAGCGGCGACCGTCCTGCATGGCGTCCGCTCCGCGCGTTCGACGACGGGACGAAGACCTATATCGAGTTCCCCGCATCGCTTGGCGTCGGCGAGGCGCCACCTCTGTTCGTCCTTGGTGCAGACGGGAAGGCTGAACTGGTCAACTATCGGCAGCGCGACCGCTTCTACGTCGTCGACCGGATCTTCGACGCCGCCGAGCTTCGCCTCGGCCTGAAGAAGAGCGAGGTCGTGCGCATCGACCGCGTGTCGCGCCCCGCCAAGCGGAGGGGCGCATGACTGACACGCTCGCCACCGAGCAGCCGACCATACCGGCGGCGAAGCTCGATCCCGAAACGCTGAGCATTCGCTCGCGACCGGCGCGGGCGATACGCTTTCGCCGGGGCGCGATCATCGGCGCAGCCGCGCTCGGCTCGGTCAGCCTCGTAGGCGTCGCTTGGATGGCGCTGAAGCCGCAGGTATTCCGGCACGTCGTCCAGGACAGCGAACTGTCGCAGCCGATGGCGAAGTCGGCCTCGGACGCGCTGTCCGAATTGCCGACCAGCTATGGCGATACGCCTAAACTCGGTCCGCCATTGCCTGGCGACCTGGGTCGGCCGATCCTTCGTGCGCAGGAACGGGCGGAAGCCGCGACCGCGTCCACGCCGGTCGATACCGCTGCGGCGGCACGCCAGCAGCGGGTAGCGGATCTCAAGGCTGCAAGAGAGTCCGGACTCATGGCGCAGACCACCAGCGGCCGCGGCGGGGCGGCCCCGGCAGGCGCAAGCGCGACGACGCTCGATACCCAGCCGGCCAATCCGACCGCCACCGGAACCCGCAAGGAACAGTTCGCGTCGACCCGGGACGCCGGTGGTGACGTCAATTCAGGAGTGTTGGTGGCGCCGATGTCCCCCAACAGCCTACTTGCCGGCAGCGTGATCGCAGCGAGCCTGATCACCGGGCTCAACTCCGACTTGCCTGGCATGGTTACCGCGCAGGTCACGCAGAACGTGTTCGATACGGTCACGGGCAATATCCTGCTCGTGCCGCAGGGTGCGCGCCTTATCGGCAAATATGACTCCGTCGTCGCCTTTGGACAGCGCCGGGCACTGGTCATATGGCAGCGCTTGATCTTGCCGGATGGCAGTTCGGTGCGGCTCGACAACATGCCGGCGACTGACGCGGCGGGGTATGCCGGGCTTGTAGACAAGGTGGATTTTCACACCTGGACCCTGCTCAAGGGCGTCGCCATCGCCACGTTGCTGGGAGTCGGATCGGAGCTGTCGATCTCTGGCGAGAGCGATCTCGTGGAGGCGATCCGCGAGTCTGCTCAGTCGAGCACCGCGAGGGCCGGCGACCAGATCACACAGCGCAATCTCGACATCCAGCCGACGATCACGATCCGGCCGGGCGCGCCCGTCCGCGTGCTGGTGACCCGCGATCTCATACTGGCGCCATGGCGCAAAAATGCAGGGAACTGACACATGGTCGATATCAAACTTGCAAGGTTGCCCGATCGCACGCCGGTCAAGCTCGCCATTACCATCACCCCCGATCTGCAGAGCGCTCTCAACGACTATGCCGCCATCTACGCCCAATCCTACGGGCGTGAGGAACCAGTGACCGAATTGATCCCTGCGATGCTGAGTTCATTTCTCGAAAGCGACCGCAATTTTGCACGGGCGCGCGAAGAAGTGCGGAAGGCGCGGCCATGATCGAGCGGGCTTGGGAGAAGAAGATCGAGCCCTTGACGGTGCGCATCTCGACGGCGGTTCGCATAACTGGCCTCAGTCGCTCACGGATCTACGAACTCATTCAGGCTGGCGATCTCGACACGGTAAAGGTGGGACGGGCAACACTGGTTCAGTACGAAAGTTTGAAATCTCTGACCACTGGTCGTGGTGGACCAAGCGTATAAGCGAGGGTCAAGTTTCGACCGATAGTGTTGAAGAAGTCGATCTTCGCCGGGTGTTGGGATCGAAGCGGGAATGGGCTGAGTGTCGTTTTGGCCTTCAACCCGTTGCTGGTTGAGCCTTCATCGGCAGAAGCTTGGCCATCTTGCGGAGGTTCTGGGCGGTAGCGGCGAGGAGGAACTCGTCTTTTGCTCCATTTGGCCCACGCAGGCGCAACCGATCCAGCTTCAGTATGCGCTTGAGATGCGCGAACAGCATCTCGACCTTCTTTCGTTCCCGGCGTGAAGTGACATAGGCGTCGGTCAGCGCCAGATCGCGGGCCAGATCGCGAGCGCCTTCATGGACTGAACGCAGGATTTTGCGGACGGGCTGTCCCGGACAGCAGTCCGGCTTAAGCGCGCAAACGTCACAATCGGCTTTGGACGCGCGATATCGCATGAAGCCGTCCTGATCGACACCCGAGCGCGCTGTTGCGAAGTTGCGATGCTGCCGCTTCAGATCCTTTTCTCCCGGGCAGACATAGACATCGCGCTTATGCTCGAAGCGGAAGGCGGATCGCTGAAAGCTGCCGGTGCGCCTGTTGCTATGATCAAAGACCGGGATATGCGGCTCTATCCCTTTCTCGTGCACAAGCCACGCCAGGTTTTCTGCAGAACCATAAGCGGTGTCCGCCGCCAGTCGCGCAGGCCAGACTTCGAACCGGTCCTGGACGCGATCGATCATCCGCCGTGCCGCAGTCAACTCAGCCTGACGCACCGCCGTGCTCGCTTCCACATCCATGATGACGGCGTTCTTCAGGTCGATCAGATAATTGGTGCAATAGGCGAAGAACGCCTGGCCGCCCTTGGCGCTGGTCCAGCGCGCGGCAGGATCGGCGGGCGACAAGAACTTCGGAACGACAGGCGTCGCGGCGCCAAACGCGGCATCGTCGAGCACAGCCAGATATTCGTTCACAGCATGGTTGGTCGCCTCCGGCGGCAACGGCTCACCGCCACGAACGCCGCGCTGGCGATTAGCATCGGCTGCGATCAGGCTGGCATCGACGGCAAAGCCTTCACCGCCGACCAGTCCCTCTGTCATGCAGCGCTCCACCGTCATCTCGAACACCTTGCGCAACAGATCACTGTCGCGGAACCGCCCATGGCGGTTCTTGGAAAACGTCGAATGGTTGGGCACATCGCCTTCCAGTCCCAGTCTGCAAAACCAGCGATAGGCCAGGTTGAGGTGTACCTCGTCGCACAGCCGGCGTTCCGAGCGGATCCCCATGCAGTAGCCAATGAACAGCATCCGGATCATCAGTTCCGGGTCGATCGAAGGACGACCTGTCTCGCTGTAATAGGGCTGCAAATGCTCGCGCATGCCGGACAGATCAACGAACCTGTCTATCGATCGTAGCAGATGACCTGCCGGTACGTGCCGTTCCAGATTGAAGCTGTAAAACAGCGCTTCCTGCGCCACCGTCCGCTCACCCATCATCGGCCTGGCTCCGTCCTGCAAGAGCAGTGAATCAGACCCCGAAGACTACTTCAAGCCAGAGTTTTTCAACACTATCGACCAACTGAAGACGTTCAGCATCGTTGGTGTAAGCGTCGGCTTTTGCCGTAACCCGTCGTTTAGATCGCGCAAACCGGCCGGTCTGGTGTGGGCCCTATTGTCACCGTTGCCGAGCTCGACGGTGCTCCAAATTGCAGACCGTCCGCTTCATACCCGCTGGCCGCCGGCAGTAGCTTCCGCATGGCGCGAACTGGGTGGAGAACGGCCCGGCCGACTTCAGGTCCGCACAAGCGGATAGAAGACGCCCGTTTATGCGAAGCGTAGGACGCTTCTAGGTGCCGCTAGACACTGCGGGGGTCGCCTCAAGAAGCCGCTTGTTGTTTCGATAGAGACTTCGCCATAAAGAACGGGACCGACAATTTAGCTTGCATCTACAATTCTAGGTGGACCTGGATAACGTGATGTGGTCACCCGGATCTGCAGGCCGAGAGAGGGAGATGTTGTGGCAGGAACTGCAGATGCGCTCGCAGATCTTCGTTTCAGCCTAAGGTTCGCGGCAGGTCGTTATCGCGGTTACGCTGCGATGGAAGACGCCGTAGACAATGCTGCTCTGTTCCAGACGCTCGCCGATGAGCGTGGTAGTGATGCGGACGACCTCGATCGCGCGGCAGACGAAAACGGTTTGCGCCAAGGCCGTCCGACGATCAGCGACGACACAGCTGGTCCACTTCTCGGTCTGGGAGGAGCCGAGCCCCATTCCGCGGCGTCGGCGGCATACCGTGTGCAGCGCGCCGAAAACACGCTCGAGCGTATGGCCGCCCAGCTCGGATCGCTCTTCGAAGGCGTTCAGTTGAGCCGAGCGCTCGATGGAGTGCGCAGACATATCGATCAGCGCCGCGAGGAGGTGCGGGCCGCGCGGCGCCGCGCTCAAGACTTCACGAAGGGTGCACTCAGCGCTGGGATTGGCATCGACCGAGCCGACGGACAGGAAGTAATGGTCTGGTTCGGCACAAACCGGCGGCGGAACGCCCGCGACCGTTTCCCAGGTGAGCGGGCAGATATCGTTACGCACGGCCGATGCCGCGTATTCGTTCCCGAAGATCGGATGAGTGGCTCGCTAGGCCGCGGTCTTTTTGGTCGAATACTAAGGGGCGATAATCGTGTGAAATTGCAAGGATTGGACATCCTCGGCGAATGCCAATTCTGGTCTCTACTGGCTAGTGAGACGGCCTCACTCGATGCTGGTGACCGGCAAGGCCTGGTTTTTCTCCACGGTTACAATACTAAGTTCGAAGATGCGGCGCGCCGGACCGCCCAGCTCAAGGTCGATCTGGCACATAAGGGACCGGCTGGGTTCTTCTCCTGGCCGTCGCTCGGCTTTGGCGCCGGCTATACCGGCGACGAAGCGGCGATAGAGGGAAGTGAGCCGGCGATCCGAAGCTTTCTAATCGACTTTGCCGAGCGCTCTGGCGCGAGCGCAGTGCACATCATCGCCCACTCAATGGGCAACCGCGGCTTGCTGCGAGCGATGGATGCTATTGCCAATGCCGCCGCATCGGCAGCGCCAGTGCGTTTCGGCCAAGTATTTCTTGCCGCGCCTGACGTCGATGCGCAGCTCTTTCGAAACCTTGCTGCCGCGTATGGCAGGCTGTCCACACGGGCCACGCTCTATGTAACGAACAACGACAAGGCGATCGGGCTCTCGCGTCGCCTGCATCATTTTGCGCGCGCGGGGCTGGCTCCGCCCATCGCCGTGGTGCCCGGAGTCGACACGATCGACGCAAGTCACGTCAATCTGGGATTGCTGGGCCATAGCTACGCAGCCGAAATGCGCCCGGTGCTTGCAGACATGCACCGCCTCATTCAAGGTGACGCTGCGCCGGATAACCGGTTTGGCCTGCGAAAGGCGCTTGGCGGCGCGGCGGAGTACTGGGAGTTCGTTCGGTAACATCTATTCAAGGCGGTGGAAGGAGCAGCCTCACAGGTGACAGTTATCGTTCATTCGTTGTGACAATCATTCTGCTGTATATCCTGCCGGCGACTACGGGATATTAAAGCGACCGATCAATCGTGTGCCGAATGGAGGATCGCGATCGCTACCAGGCTTTTTCTGTGGGTGCTTGTGAATGCCATCAAGATCGTGCGACCCTAACCGAAAAGCAGGGAACCGGAGCTCACCAGCCCACTGCGACTAATGGTGACATAAGAAACTTTTTAGCTTCTCATCGCCGCTTTGGTTGCTAGAACAAAACGAGATTAGCCAGGGGGGGGGCAGCGTGGGCGAAGGCATACTTCAAGGTTTTCTGAACAGAGGGCTGATCGACGTGGGCGGCGACGACGCCAAGCTCGATAAGCTCAATCAAGCGGCAGGTGATCTAGCCGCCGCGCTTAAGAAAAACCCCTCCAAGGCGCTTGGCTTCTCACTGATCGCGTTCGACCCCGACGCGCCTGAGGCTGATCCTATCGTTCAGGAGGCGCTGGCCGCGCTCCAGAAACGGTGGACGACATACCGCAACACCTTCTCGGCCACGCCGATTGCAGTAATCCGCGCCATGCTGCTCGATGCGCTCGTCGCCTCCGCGGCGGATGACGACCGCGTCGGCGTCTGCTTTGTCGCCTCGGCCCGCAACGCATTGCCGCTTTTGCCCGTTGATAACGAGCGCGACATCTGGATCGGGATCGTCGAGGAAGTCGAGCGGCGTGTCGACCTCCGCGCAGAGGCGGAGTGGGCTACGCCCGAGAACTTGTCGGTCCGGCCGCTGAAATATGACGCGCCGAAGCTAAACGCGGCCGAGGTTCAAATCGGCGAGGCACCCGCGGCAGCCCTGCGGGCCGGGATGATGGCAGCTGCCGGTCCACATTACCATAATCCTCAGCAAGGGAATGTCGCAACTAACGGGAACCCGCAGTGGCCGCAAAATAACCCGACCCAATGGGTAAGTGAATTTGGCCGACGCGCCGGCGCCACAATTGCGGAAGCCATCAACACCACGATTGGCGAGATCAAGGTCAGCCAGCCAGACCTAACCCAGCCGTTTGCCAAGCTTGCCGAGGCAGTCTCCGGCTACGTTGACGAGACGCTGAAAACAGTCGGCGCGGCGACCGCTGGGCTCCAGCGGCGCACGAACCTGCTCTGGTGGCGAGAGGCACTATTCTCGCCATCGGTCGGCAAGAGCTACCGGACACTCCCGCCCTCCGTCGCCGCCGCCCTGATGGCGCTCGATCTGTTCGACGCCGTCCCGCTCTTCTCGCCCGCGAGTGTCTCCGCTTTTCTGGGCGAGGCGGTGCTGCGCCTAGGGGGAATCGCGGATGGCGGAAAGCGCACCGTGCGCGATCTTGTCAAGGAAGCACAGGACGAGGCCACGCTCGCTCCACTGCGTGCCGCCGCCGCGAAGCTGGCGGCGGAGCCGGCGGGACGCGGTCCGCTGCTCGCTATGATAGGACACCCAACGCACACCGGCGCCAGGGATGTGGAAAGTTTCCAGCGGCTGACTGGTGTTCCTGCCGACTCCGAACTCGATACGGTCGCATGGGCTGGCTGGCTATTCCGCGAGCTTCAGGCCTCGAAGGCCGCGACCGACGCCTCGCCTGCGAGACGCGGCGCCGCTAGGAAGGGCTGAGCGATGGAGAAGTGTGCGCGGACAACGTGCTTCGTCCCTGACACTGGATGCGACCTCGGCAATACCGACCTCTCGAAATGCCCAATATGGAGCGGCGGCAGCGCCGCTGACAATATTGCCGACGACGACCTGTCAGGTGAGATGTTGATGCCTTGGTCCGGAAGCGCTTTTGGGCTGGCTGACCTCGGTTTCGTGTCGGGGCGCGCCAAGCCGATCGTCATCGGCGTGGTCGGGCCGCAGAACGCAGGCAAGACCACGCTACTCGCCGCATGGTATCTCCTGCTTGGCCGAGGGTTGGCCACTCCGGAAAGACGCCTGTTCGCCGGATCCTACACACTCTCCGGGTGGGAGGCAGCCGCGGGCGCTATGCGGTGGACACCGGGCCAGCCGCCGCGCTTTCCACCGCACACCACTAGCCGCAGCGGCAGAGCGCCCGGGCTCCTTCACCTGGCCTTCCGCGATGAGGAGAGCGGGGCACTAGTGGACTACCTCTTTACCGACGCACCGGGCGAGTGGTTCCAGCGCTGGGCGATCAACACAGACTCGGCGGAAGGCGCCGGCGCGCGGTGGGTCTCCGACCATGCCGACGCGTTCATAATCGTCGCCGATCGCGAGGCACTCGCCGGTGAGGCAATGGGCTCGGCCCGTGGCTCGCTCCAACTTATTGCCAAGCGGCTAGGGGCGGAGCGCGGACGCCGTCCGGTCGCCCTTGTTTGGACCAAGGCCGACGTTGAGATCTCGGCCGAGATGGAGGAGGCCGTCCGCAGCGCCGTCAATGACGCAATACCGGACGCTACCGAGCACTCCGTTAGCGTGGTCGGCACTCCAGACACGGACCCTCTCCTCAACAAGGGCGTCGGCCTTACCGAACTCCTCCAATGGGCGATTGATGTTCGACGACCGGGCGTCAGTCTGCCGCCGCCCGCGTCCACGTCCGCAGACCCCCTGTTCATCTACGGGAGCAGGAATCCGTGAGCGGCCCCTCTAATTCCATCCTCCTCGTCGGTGAAAGCGGCGTGGGGAAGACGCACTATGGCGCGCAGCTGTTGAGGCGTCTAATGCGGGTCAAAGGCGCGCTGCGCATGAACGGCGCAGCTACTAATCTTGAGGCTTTTGAGACCGCGCTTGAGAGCCTCGATGAAGGGCGGGCCGCCGGTCATACGGCGCGCACGGTGAACGTCGACAGCGTGTGGCCAGTAGTCGATGGCGGCGGGCGGCAGGCTAACCTTGTGTGGCCGGAATACGGCGGCGAGCAGATAAAGTCGGTGATCGAAAACCGGCGTTTGCCTGACGCGTGGCAGAAGCGCGTCGAAGGGGCCGACGCTTGGCTACTTCTCGTTCGGCTGCAGCAGGCCATTGTCGGCGACGACATGTTCTCAAAGCCGCTCGCTAACTTGAAAGGCACCTCGGTAGAGAACCGGGAGGTGCATCAGTCCGACCAAGCTCGGCTGGTGGAGCTGCTGCAGATGCTGCTTTTTTCCTACGGATCGGCCGCAAAGGCGCAGCGGACCCCGCGGCTCGGCGTGCTCCTCACCTGTTGGGACGAAGCGGCGACCGCACAGACGCCGGCCGAAGCGCTCGGCGCCAGGCTACCCTTGGTCTCGGCGTTCGTGCGATCAAACTGGTGCCAGCCGTTGATCATGGGACTCTCCGCCCTTGAGCGCCCGCTCAGCCCGACCACGCGCGACATGGACTACGCCAGCAAAGGGCCCGAGCACTTCGGATACGTCGTTGAACCGAACGGAACGAAGAGTACCGACCTTACCCTGCCCATCCACCACCTGCTAAACGCCGGTAGTTGAAGGGGCGGAGAGCGCGATGCGCGTAGACCAAGCGATTTACGGCACCGTCCGGAACGGGCATGGGCTCAGATGCGCAAGCGGTGACCTCAGGCTTGCGGCCGACCTCGCCCAGCGGCTCGACCTACCGGACACCGAGCCGCTGGGCGCTAACTGGTCGCCAGTCACATCTGGGTTTCCCTCGCGCGACAAATATGTCCTCGCGAGGACGTTTAGCGACCCGACGGTAGGCAGGTCGGGCATGGTAATCTCACACGCTTTCATCTGCGACCTAGCCGAGATCGTCGGCATGAAAGACCTGCGCCCACTCCTCGCGCACTTCATTACGTCGGCCGCTGCTGCGCCCGACGCCGTCGAGCCGCTCGACATCTTGCCCAGCCAGGGCATGCCGCCCGCCTCGCCCGACCTGGCCGACGCCGCGCAGGCGCTAGTCGCTCGCGGGAACGGCCCGGTAGTTCGGATCGGATCCGTCGGATTCGAGGAGCTCATCGTCGCGCTGTGGGGACGGCTCTGGCCGACGCTGCGTGGCAAGCTCTACTTCCGGTTGAGCTTCAGCCCAAAAGACGTCGTGGAGAAGCCCGGACCGACGATCGTCTGCACCCCGGCCTCGCTCATCGGCCGTTGGCAGGACCAGCGAATCGTCGGCCGCAACGTGGCAGGCGGGCTCAAGGCCGCAGGCATGATCGACGGCTCACCCGACGGCAATGATCTCCACGCGTTCGGCGAGCGGATCGGCGCCGACCTCGAGGGCTTCCAAGACCTGCAGCTCCTCGAGCAGGCGCACGCAATGGTGACGGCCAGCCCTGACACCGTCGCGCGGCTCGTCTCGGCTGCTAGGCTCGTCGAGCGGCTCTCGCCGGATCCGTCGCGCGGCGCGGCGGAGAAGGAGGCCATCATCGGACGCCTCTCGCGCGCGCTCCCCGACGCGACGCCTTCCGAGATCCTGACGCTGCGCAACCTCGCGCTCCCCGGCTTCGCGACCAGCGGTGCCCTGTGGCAGGGGCTCGAGGACTGGCTGGTAGGTAGCGGCCATCCCGCCCCATACGACTCCGAGGCGGTGACCATCGTCACCGACGCGCTCGTCGGCACCGAAGCGGTCGCGCAGTGGCGCGCCGCTGCCCGTCGCGGACTGGAACGCTCGTCGACGGCTCCCGGGGGGGCGTTCGCCGCCGCGTTCTGGCGCTGGGCCAAGGCCGACTTCAGGACGTCGTCGCCGCTCGTCGCCTTGGCCGCCGCGGACCGCAAGGCGCTTGACGCCGTCGTCGCCGCCGCCCCGACCGAACTCGACCCCGCTACCGCGAAGCCGATCATTGAGGCCGCCGCGCGGTCTGGGCTGCCCCGGTTACACGCGGTCACGGCCAGCGGCAGCATGAAACCGGCGGACGCAGCGCGGGCCCAGAGCGCCGCCGAGAAGGGCGCCGATCCCGCCGCGATGCGGCTCGCGCTGCGCCGCGTGAAGCCCGACGAGCTTCTAGACGTCTTCGTCGACGTCCCCGACGATCGGGTGCTGACGATCGCCGGCGAGGCCGTGGCTAAGGACCCGAAGCTCTTGGCGCGGCGGGACATGTCTACTGTGGCCAACCGCCGCATCTGGGCAGCGGCGCTGAGGGAGGACCCTGCCGCGTGGGACGGGCCGGCCGAACCGCGCAAGGCTTTTGACCAGCTCCTCACCGAGCAGATTGACGGCGCCCACCCGCCGACCGAGCTCCTCGACCGGCTATCGACCACACCGCTTGCGGACGTCACGTCGCTTCCCCGCAGGAGCGAACTTTGGGCGAAGTTACCCGCCACCATCCGCGACCGCCTGCTCGCCGCCACCGTCGACGCTTGGTTCGCGCGGCTCGGCACCGCCGCGAAGGAGGCTGCGCTCGAAGCCCCGCTGACTGACCGGATCTTGGTCGATGCGAGATTCGGCCAGCTCCTCGACCGGGTGACCGCGCGCGGGATCGCCGAGGGCCTCCGCCTCATCGACGCGCTGGGCGGCCTCGACGCCAACTGGTTCCGCACGTGGATACTGACCGCCGTCCGGTCGACGCGCCTGCTTCCCTCGGACGACGCCGAGCTCATCGGGCGCACGCTCGCGGCGCGGCGGCGGCGCGACATCGTCTCCGATTTAGTTGCCCTCTATCGCGGCGGCCGCAGCGATCTCGCGCCGGCACTGCGCCAATGCCTCGACCTCATCGGTTTCTGGGATAGGATGTTCCTTGGCCTCTCGTCCGTCAGCAGCGCCGAAAAGTGGGAATCGCTGGTGGGACTTGCCGCCGAGCTCTACCCGAAGGGGCCAGACCAAGAGGCGCTCTGGTCGCGCGCCGGCGGGCGGGACTCCGACCTGCGCCACCACGGGACGGGTAAGGAGCGGTGGCACAGCGCGCTGCGCGATATCCAGAACGGCCGGCCGCCGCGTATCTGGAAGCTGATTAGCGAGATGCGGGTCGACTACCCCCAGAACACCAACCTCAGCATGCTGGCTGGCGACGCCCTGTTCCGCGCTTAAACGGGAACGCGCTGATTATGGAGACGAGCATGCAGTTCAACCAAGGCCGGGCGCTCGTAATCGGCGTCGCTGACTATAAGGAAGTCCGGCGCCTGCCCGAGGCCGTCCTTAACGATGCGCGCGACACCGCCGATGCGCTGAAGTCGCCGTCGTACTGCGGTTACCCCGATGCGAACGTGACGGTCCTCACCGATGGCCAAGCGACGCTCGTGGGCATCCGAAACGCGCTCGCTGACCTCGCCGCGAATTCGACGGCCGACAGCACCGTCGCGATATTCTTCTCCGGCCACGGCACGCGCGTCGGATCGGGCGGGGCGGCGACGAGCGCGCTCGTCCCCTACGACTGCAAACGGAGCGACCTCGCGGGCACTACGCTCGGCGAAGCCGAGCTTTCTGCCGCGATCGGAGCGATCAAGGCACCGCGCGTCCTCGTCATCATCGACGCGTGCCACGCGGCCGGCGCAGCTACGCTCAAGTCCGACCTTGACGAGGTGGATGACGACGGGCTGGACGTGGGCTTCGACGAAAAATCGCTGCAGCAGCTGGCGAGCGGGACTGGCCGGGTGATCTTCGCCTCGTCGCGTGCGACCGAAGTGTCACGCGTCCTCAGGGGGGAGCGCAACAGCGTCTTCACGACCGCTATGCTCGCCGGCCTTAAGGGCGCTGCGGCCACCGCAGGCGACGGCACGATCCGGGTGTTCGACCTGTTCAACTACGTGTCCGAGGCGGTCAGGCAGGCCGTGCCCGGCAGGCAGCATCCGATCTTCAAAGCGTCCGAACTCGAGGAGAACTTCCCCCTCGCCCTTGCCCTCGGCGGGACTAAGTCCCTCACGCCCCACTTCGCAGTGCGGGACCGCTCGCTCGAGCAGATCTTGTCGGACCTCTTCCCGGCAGGCCCGACGGACCAACAGATTTGGCTGCGTGCGGGCGGCGAGGTGGCCAACCTCACGCTGGGCGGGACCGGACGGTCGCAGTGGTTCTCGGCTTTACGCCTGCTGTCGCAGGGCGGCGGCGGGGGCAACGTTACTCGCGAAAGCCTGATCGACGCGGCACTGGAAGAGTTTCCTGCCCACCGCGAGTTGGGGGCGCTCCGTTGACCCTGCGGCGCGCACTGCAGTTGTCATGCGGCGTTTCCCCCTAAAGCATGAATCCACTGGCGGCTGTCCGGGCTCGCCAAGCGGCCGGTCCGCTCACATGAACTAGCGGCACGCTGCGGGCAGTGGAAGGCGGCAAGTGGATGGCCGGGATTGCGTCCTTCCACCGACAGCGAGTGGGCTGAAGCTCGCTGAAAGCCGATCTTACCCCCCCCCAACCGCGCGAATGTCGGCTCGTGTCGGAAGCCGGCATTTGACGAACCGGGCGGGAATGGCGGGTTTGTCCCACGATCCGGCACTCGCTTCCAGCGACTTTCGACCATTGCGCGAACCCGCTCCGCGGGAGGGTCGCTTGGGGTGACGTATAGTAGTATTTGTGAGGCTTTCGGCGGGGCGGCGTCGCCTGCCGACGGTGGAGTTCCTTCAACGGAGAGGAACTTACCATGGATGCTATCACGACTGCTGCCCCGACCCATTCGCACCGTGAGCGGATGTTGCAGGACATGACGATGCGTGGCTTCGGGGCGCACACGCAGAAGGACTATATCCGGCATGTCCGGAGCTTCGCCACCTGTCGCTTCTGTTCATCGGAGTCGTTCGCACCATTGACGAAGCCGACTGCCCCGAACACTTGTCTGTCCCCATCGTAAATCGCCTTCATATCCCGACCGCCGTCAGGTCCACCCGACGGGTGGCGAGGACGGACGTCGGTGTAGTGTGGATCGAGAGCTAGCAATGCCCGGCACATTTGTTCTCGATCGCGCTGATTCCCGTCAAGCCAGCTTCTGAGGTGTAGATCCGTTTCTGTCGGCATAGTCACAGTTTAGCCGTCCGGCGTCTGACGTCCAGCGGTTGATCCAGACACTGCGGTGCCGTGAGGCGGAAAGCATCCTGCCGGTCGGCAACGCGCCCCAATACCATCAACCAGCCAAGCAGTAGCCGACCAGCTTACGTCGTTCCAGGGTAGCTTCGGGAATGCCGGCTCACGCTAAACCGGTCACTCGCGGGTTTCACTCGCGACAGGCTGCTACGGGCGCAACTTCTCCCCGTTCGCTAGCTCATTTTTGTTTTCCGGAAGCTGTTAATTAATCGAGAGAAAAGCGGCCGATCTAGCAATGGAAAATTGGGCGGACGGCCGCCGACCCTTTTAAGACGTTCACTGAACTAATTTGAATCTTCAATTGCAGGCCATCCGATTTATAGCACTTCGAATCTAATTTTTTGACTTTGATATCAGTTTCAAAGAACGATCCGATCGATAGATCACAATCGATTAGACCTGATAAACAGTTTTAGTTCCGAGCAGCGTCAATCGATATCTAACTGTTTCTGTGCTGTCCGAAAACTATCGACCAATTGTGGTTGGGCTGCAGAATTTGAAACCCGAAGGTCATAGCTGCCCTCCTTTATGATAAAGCGATGCGCGCTTTCGTCGAAGTCGGCGAGGATTTTCGGCTCCAGCTTCAACTCGATCGCCCTGCTTTTACCGGCGTCGAGATCGATCTTCGTCCACCCGGCAAGTCGCAACGCACCGTTACCGTCACGTCTGGCGACATATATCTGCGGAACGTCCGCGCCACTGCGCTTGCCGACGTTCCTGACCACGAACCGGGCAGTGACGCTCCCGTCGCTGGCGGTTGAGAGTCGCAGATTGGAATAGACGAACCGCGTGTAGCCAAGACCATGTCCGAACGCGAAGAGCGGGTCCAGCTTCTTACGAGCATACCACCTGTACCCGACGTCGGAGCCTTCGATATTATAATCGATCGCAATGGTCGGCTTATCGGTTTGAGCAGGGGCCAGACCCTTCCCATCATCCGAAACCAGCCTCTTTGCTAGCTGGTCTTCGGTCAGTTGCTTCGGCGCGCCCGGCACAGGCGCCGGGACGGGAGTTTCATACGAAACTTGCGCCTTGGGCCAATGGGGCCGGGGCTGCTGGGCGTCGCTACGGGGGAAAGTGACCGGCAGGCGTCCGCTTGGATTCACGTCGCCAAAGAGGATGTCGGCAATCGCTTCGCCGCCCTGCTGGCCCGGGTACCATGCGGCGAGTATGGCAGGCACCTTGTCGACCCACGGCATGGCAATGGGATTGCCGCTCTGTATCACAACGATCGTGTGTCGGTTAGCCGCTGCAACCGCTTCCACAAGCCGATCCTGATCGCCGGGAAGCGAAATCGTTTCGGGATCGCTGCCTTCCGCATTCACCTGATTAACGAAGACGACAGCAATTTCCGCGTCCTTCGCGAGTTCGGCCGCTGCCTTTGTATCTACGCCCGGATCGAACCGGACTTTCGCGGACTGCGCCCGCGCAGCGATGGCCTTGAGCGGAGAAGAGGGAATATACAGACCCTTTCCGCCAAAATTGCCGCCCGGCAAAATCGGTTGACCGTTCGCATCGCTGTTGGCCGGCGGGCTGTTATCGAACGGACCGCCGCCGTCGGGCTTCAGTATCCCGCCATAAGGAATGACGGCCGAACTGCCGCCCCCCGTCAGCACCCCCAGATCGGCCCGTCCGCCTATGACCGCGATCGAGCGCGCGCTTTTGGCCAGAGGCAACAGATCGCCCTCATTCTTGAGCAAAACGATGGCGCGGGTCGCGATCTTACGCGCCAGCGCGACATGCCCCGGCTGATCGATCGCTGCGATCTTGCCCGGTTCCGGCGGATTGTCATACACGCCGGTCGACAGCATGGCCCACAATATGCGGCGAACCATGTCATCGATGCGGGATTGAGGAATCTGCCCGCTGGCAAGACCGGCCTTCAGAACCTGCGGAGCATAATGCGGCATGGTCCTGTCGAACGCCCAGGCCGATTCCTGATCCAGCCCGCCCAGCACGGCGCCTAAAGTGTCATGCACGGCCCCGAAATCGGAGAGGATGAACCCCTTCCAGCCCCACTCCCCCTTCAGAACCTTGTTATTGAGATAGTCATGCTGGCATGAACGTGACCCATTTGTGAAATGATAGGCGCACATCACCGAAACCGGCTTGCCTATCTTGACCGCAATCTCGACGGCGAGAAGGTCGCTTTCTCGCAGGGCCGCATCGCCAAGCACTGCGTCGACCTTGCCCGAATCAGCCGTCTGATCGTGCAGGACATAATGTTTCAGATTCGCCATAACGCCAGTGCTTTGCACGCCCTTGACCGAATAGGCAGCAAGGATTCCGGCAAGCAGCGGGTCTTCGCCGCCGAGATATTCGAAATTTCGACCGCCTCTGGCATCGCGGGCGAGGTTGAGGCCAGGACCCAAAACCATGTTCATCCCCCGCGCACGGAATTCCTCCGCTACCGCCTTGCCCTCCGCTTCAACGAGTGCAGGTTCGAACGTAGCGGTCATCGCCATAGCGGAGGGGAAGGCCGTCGCCTCGTCACCTGGACGTACCGCCACGCCGTTGATGCCGTTGCTGACGCCCAGAATCGCATCGCTGGCGTGAAGGGCCGGAATACCCAGCCGCGGCACGCCGGGCACATAATTCCCCGTCAGCCGCTGCATCGGGCCGATCAGCGGGTCCTTTGACCGACCACCGATGAAGCCGCCCGAAAAACCGCGCAGCATGATCAGTTTCTCATCCAGCGTCATCTGCGCCAGAATGAGATCCGCCCTGCGTTCAGGCGACAGGCTCCTGTCGCGCCACGGCCCATCGATCGCCTTCGTATCGACTTTGGTCGATGCGATCAGGGCGGGGTTGGGCGTTACGGGCGGACCATCGAGCTGAGCCAGAGCCGGCCCTGCGGCAAGGCCGACAAAAGCGCAGCTGATCATGGCATGACGCCTGAAGATCGAAGCCATTCGACTGGCCCGGGTCGACTTGCCGGATGTCATTGCGCAATCGTCCTTGCATTCAGGGTCAGGGACGCCTTTGCCGTCAGCTTGTCCGAGGACGGGCCAGTAGCCAGTTCGTAGCGCCCCGCTGCGATCTGCCAGCGATGACCGGCTTCATCCCACCGCGCCAATAGTTTCGGTTCGATGGCGACATCGATTCGCTTGGTTTCGCCGGGCTTGAGCGAAACGCGCGTGAAACCGACCAGCCGCTGTCCGGGATCGTTCGGTCCGGCCACGGCATAGAGCGCCACGACCTCGTCGCCCGCCACCGCGCCGCTGTTGCGAACGGTCACCTGAGCGGAGGGAAGATTTCCGCCCCGCAAGCTGATCTTTTCGTAGGCGAAGCTGGTATAGCTCAGGCCATAGCCGAAGGGGAACAGCGGCTTGATATTCTTACGGGCGTACCAGCGATAGCCAATGTCGGCGCCTTCGATGTCGTAATCGACGGTGACCTTCTTGGCCTCATTCCCGGTCCCCTCGAAGCTTTTGTCCAGCTCGTCCCACCCTGGGATCGCAGGGCGGGGCAGCTGTTCCACCGATGCCGGGAAGCTGATCGGCAGCTTGCCCGAAGGATTGACCTCCCCGAACAGGACACGGGCAATCGCCTCCCCGCCCTGCGCGCCGGGATACCAAGCTTCGATCACGGCCGCGGTCTTGTCCAGCCAGGGCATCAGAACAGGTCCGCCGGTTTCCAGCACGACGACGGTATTGGGGTTGGCGGCGGCGACCGCCGCGATCAGCGCATCCTGATTGTCGGGCAGCGACAGATCGGGCACGTCATACCCCTCCATCATCCACTGGCTGGCGAAAAGGATGACGACATCCGCCTTTGCCGCCGTGCGCGCCGCTTCGGCAATATAATGGCCGTCATCGTACAGGATCTTGGCGCCAGCGGCCCGCTTCCTGATCGCGGCGAGCGGCGGCGAGCGATGGAGATTGATCGAATGCAGGAATGCGAACGGCCCTTCTCCCCCCATCGGGATCGTCGCGGCCGGGCCATCGACGCCATGCACCTGTGACGAACCGCCACCGGACATCACGCCCATGTCCGCATAGCCGCCGATAACGGCGATCGTTTTGGCTTTCGCCGCCAGTGGCAGGGCGTTGCGCTCGTTCCGCAGCAACACGATACCCCGTTCCGCCACGCGCTGCGCCAGTGCATTGTTGGCCGCCTGATCGATCTTCACCGCCGGGGCGGGCTGATCCAGACCCACAGCATAGATCGAACGGAGGATGCGGCGATTGGCGTCGCTGATCCGCGCCTGAAGTGCAGGATCGGCAGACGCCGCATCAATCAGCGGCTTTCCGAACCAGACCTGCTTGTCGGTCTGGGAACCCGATTGCTGATCCAGTCCGGCAGCCATGGCCGACACGCCGGGCACGGCGCCCCAGTCGGACATGACGAAACCGGGGTAGCGCCAGTCGCGCTTCAGCACATCCGACAGCAGATATTCGCTGTCGCACGCATGGCGGCCACGGACCTTGTTATAGGCGCACATGACGGAGCCGGGCTTGCCCTTCTCTATCGCCAGTTCGAACGCCAGCAGGTCGCTCTCACGCGCTGCTGCCTCACCGATCTTGACATCGATCACCTGACGGCCGGTTTCCTGCGCATTCAGGGCGAAATGCTTGACCGTGGCGATGACGCGTTGCGACTGGACGCCTTCGACCGCAGCTGCGCCCAATATGCCCGAAAGCAGCGGATCTTCGGCGAAATATTCGAAAGTGCGGCCATTGCGCGGATCACGCATCAGATTGATGCCGCCCGCCAGAAGAATGTTGAAACCCTTGGCACGCGCCTCGGCGGCGATCATGGCGCTCGCGTCGCGAACCAGCGCGGGGTCGAAGCCCGCACCCATGGCGGTTGCCGAAGGAAGGGCGGTCGCTCCATCTTTGCGCATCCCGCTGACCCAGGCGACGCCCAGGCTCGCGTCGCTCTCCTTGAGGGAAGGAACGCCCAGACGCGACACCCCTTCAACATAGCCCGCGCCAATCACTGCGTCTGGCGGAATGATGGTTCCGGGAATCACCGGCAGCGCCATAATCCCATGCAACAGATTTTCGCGCTCCGCAGCCGTCATCGCTGCTTCGGTATTGCGCGCCCGCGCATCGGCGGACTCCTCCTTGCCCCAGGAAGCGGAAGGAGAAAGGGCAATCGCTGTCGCCAGCAACAAAGCGGTCTTGTTCATATCAGGATATTCCCAGCTTTTGCAGATATTCAAGGTCGATGCGTGCGGCGTCGGCCACATCATGGATCGGTTGTTCGCGTTCGACGAAAGCGGCCCGCACCCCAACATTGCCTGCCGCCGTCAGGATCGCTCGCCAGTCGCCCACGCCCTGACCCAGGCTGATTCGCCCGGCGTCCGATCCAGGCGATGCTGCGACGTCTTTTAAATGGAGCATGACGATGCGGTTGCCATAGCGCCCCAGCATTTCGACAGGATCGACGCCCGCCGCCAGCGCCCATCCGCAATCCAGCTCCAGGCTGACGCCGGCGGACGATGTTCCCTCCAGCAAAATGTCCATGCCCCGCTTCCCGGCAGGTCCAGCGAACTCGGCAGCATGGTTGTGATAGGCGAGCCGCAGCCCTGCGCGCCGGATTGGTCGAGCGATGGCGTTCAGGAAATCGCGATGCGCGACCCAATCCGACATCGTCAATTGCGCCATCACCTCTTCCATTTTGGACAGAGGGACATTCTTAAGCTTGTCGGGCGAGACATAGGGCGCCGAGCAGGTGATGAATTCAACGCCAAGCGCGCGGGCGTTAGCGATGACCCGGTCCAGATCGCCGGACAGGCTGGGACTGCCGGGAATGAAGGGAGCGGGCGGAACATGCATGCTGCGGGCGCGCAAACCGCTTCGCACCAGCGCCCGGCGGATTTCCTCCACACTGCCGATGCCCGCAAGAAGCTCCACTTCGCGGTAGCCGGTCGATGCGATCGTCTGGAATGTCGCCGCCAGATCCCGTCTGGCGGCGTCCAGGAACATGAATAGCTGGATTCCGATCGCAGGCTTTGGTGTGGACAGACGGGCCAAAGCCGTATCGCAAAAGGCGATCGCCATCGCGCCTGCGATCACGCCACGCCTGCTGACCTTACAGCCGCAGGCGGACGCAAGTCTTTCCAGCTCGGCAGGCATTACTGCTTTGCCTTGAGCAGTCCACGCATCGTCATCCAGTCCAGAAACGAGTCGCGCCATTGCGCGCTGGTCGTTCCCGCCTTGCCCATGCCAAAGCCGTGCCCGCCGCGTTCGTAGAAATGCAGCTCCACTGGCTTCCCTGCTTCCTGCCAGGATCGCACCACGGCGAAACCGGATCGTCCGAACAGCCCATCGTCGCTGGCGATGGCCGCGAACATCGGCGGAGCATCGGCCGGAACGGCCTGCGGCTCCATGGGGCCATAGATATAGCCCAGGAAATCGGGCCGAGTGGCCGGATCATTGGCAAGTGTGACCTGCATGGCCGTCATGGCTCCGGCGGAAAAGCCGACGAAACCGACCCTTTTCGGATCGATATGCCATTCAGCCGCCCGTGAACGCACCAGTTCCATCGCTGCCTTGCCATCAGCAACCGCAAGGGGCTGCGTGATATTCGGCGCCCCTGCCCCCGCCCGCGCGGCGGCCCCTCCGAACCTTTCGCCCAGCGCATTCATGAAACCCGCCGTATCCCGCGGCGTAGGATCGAGCCGATATTTCAGAACGAATGCGGCAACGCCATGCGCGGCAAACCAGCGCGCGATGGGCCAGCCCTCATTCTGCATCGAACTCATGAGGTAAGCGCCGCCCGGAGCCACGATGACCGCAGCCCCGGTCGCCTTACCCTTGGGCGGCAGGAAGGGCGTGAGGGTCGGCACGGTGACGTTGCGAACCGCCACTTCGCCCATCATGTCCTGCCACTGTTCGGGCTGCGCCGCTGGATCCGAACCGGGAGCGACGCCATTGTACAGCGGGATTGCGCCAGGCTGCGCGGGCGCCGGAATATCCTTTATGCTGAAGCCGGGAGGAGGGCCTGCCTGCGTATGGGCAGCGGAGGGAAGGATGAGCAGCAAAAGCGCCGCTGCGGCAACAGTTTTCATGCGATCCGCCTTTTTAAGGATGTTGGTGGCGTTGCCTCTCCGATCGCATCGGGTCGGCTGCTCCAACTTTTGCATTTATCGAACTCTGCGCCCCGACAAAGATCGGGTCCGCTTCCTGATGCCCTATTGGAAGAGAAGGGGCGCCAGTTGCGCCAGATAACGCCGCCAGGTTTCCCAATTGTGCGTGCCTTGGGTGACTTCGACATCGGGCTTGAGCTTGTGCCTGCGCATCAGGTCAACCATCGCCTTGGCATTGTCGGGGACAAGCGGATCATCCTTGCCCCATCTCACCCATAGCAGTTTCAGCCTCTCGCCATTCCGGTCGATTTCCCCGCCATAACGTTGCTCGAACGCGGCGCGCATCGGCGGAAACCAGCCTGAGGAGAAGATCGCCACTTGGCTGAAGAGATCGATGCGGCTGAGACCTAGATTGGCGGATTGAACACCGCCCATCGAAAGTCCGGCGATTGCCCGATCCTCGCGTCGTTTCGAGACGCGATAATTTGCTTCGATCGTAGGAATGATCGCCTCGACCATGTCCAGAACAAACGGATCTTTCGCAGGATCGCCGGTCATGCCGGGCAGATTCACGGCGGGCAGACCGTCGGAACCGGGAACATGGCCGGCCGGCATGACGACGATCATCGGCTTTGCCCGACCCGTGGCGATCAGATTGTCGAGAATGAACCCGGCCCGTCCCGCGCTGCTCCAGCTTTCGTCAGAATCGCCACCGCCGTGAAACAGGTAAAGGACCGGAAGCGATTTCAGATCACCCATGGCGTAGCCGGGGGGCGTGTAGACATGCATGCGTCTGGGCGTGGGGAATACAGGCGACCGATACCAGCGCGCGGCTATACTGCCGTGGGGAACGTCCCGAACGTCTTCCACCGCGACGCCATCGATATGAAGCAGGCTGGCGACGGAAGTCTGCGAGCCGCTCACCGAAGGGTTTCTCGGGTCTGCAACCCGCGCGCCATCCACGGCGAAGGTGTAGCGATAGGTGCCGGGTGCTACGGACGGCAGGGTGGCCTTCCAGACACCGTCCGCTCCCCGCTCCAGCGGCTGACGCTTGCCGAAAGGTAGCATTTCGCCATCCAGCATGACCGTAGTCGCCGATGGCGCGTAAATCGAAAATGTCACTTGCCCATTTTCGACGACAGGCGACTCCAGCCGGTCATTGGGTGTGGGCTGAAGATGGGCGGGCAGATCGGCATTGCCCGGTACCTGACCTGCCGCCTGGGTCGTGAGACCCAGAGCGACCAGACCAACCATCAAAACAGAATGGCGAAAGAGCATGATCTATCCTCGTGATATAGCGCTGGGCAAGGCACAGATGCGCATCGACCGGACCGTCAGAATTTCGCATCCAGCTGAAGACCGACCTGTCGGAAAGACTGCGGCCCGTAGATGGCCTGCTGCTCTCCGTCACCCGTCAGATACAGCGACGGCTCA
The DNA here is from genome assembly GCF_001421665.1 of Sphingobium sp. Leaf26. Lineage (GTDB taxonomy): Bacteria > Pseudomonadota > Alphaproteobacteria > Sphingomonadales > Sphingomonadaceae > Sphingobium. The sequence continues at coordinate 160,499 of NZ_LMKV01000028.1, read as the reverse complement.
TGCACGTTGAAGAGGTTGCGGGCGAAGATGCCGACAGAGAAGCGGTCGTCGGCAGTGCGCACACCGATGCGTCCGCCCGCTATCCAGTGCGGCCTGAACGTCGCGTCCACATTGGAGTTCGCCTCATAACGCAGGCGGGATTTCCAGACCGCGTCGGCGCCCAGAAATGCATCCAACCTTGAACTGAGCGGCGCTTCATATTCACCGGAAAGCGTGAATTTATATTTGGGCGCATAAGCCAGCTGGGAGCCGCCGATATTGCTGCCGTCGGTCCCGACATAATTTTTCGGATAGCTGGCATCGGCATAGATGAAGCCCGTGTTGAGCGTGAGTCCCTTTGAGACATTTCCGAAGAAATTGATTTCTGCGCCCTTGGTGACCACCCCGTCGATGTTGGTGCTGGAACAGGACAGCCCCTGCGTATCAGGATCACTGACGCACTGCTGGGCCTGGAAGTTTCTGACCTTCTGATAGAAGGCGTTCAGGTCCATGACCCATCCGCCGAACAATGTGCTCTTGAAGCCCACTTCATAGCTCAGCGGAATTTCCGGCTGAAGAATGAACGGCTGGGCGGGAAGCGCAGGGATCGAAATCTGTCCGCCTTTGAAACCCCTGACCGCCGTGGCATAGGCCATCGTGTTGCGCGCCAGATCATATTGGAGACCGAAGCGATAGGATATTTTGTCGCTCAGCAGCCGTTCCTGGCGAGTCGTTCCCACTGCCTTGTCGTAATTGTCCAGAGTGAGCTTGTTACTGGAATAGCGCCCCCCTGCGATCAGGCGCAAGGCATCGGTGGCGTGCAGCGTGAACTGACCAAATACGGCCATTGATTCGTCGGTGACGTAGTTGATCGCACCCAACGAGCGCACGATGGGAATCTCGACGCCCGGGACAGGCGTGACCGTGATGTTGAAATAGCCCTGATCCTGCACCGACCGTTGATGCGACAGGAAGGCGCCGACCGTATATTCAAGCGTCTGACCACCCGGCGAACTGACACGGAATTCCTGCGTGAACAGCTTGATCCGCGCATCGTCAGGACCTGCCAAGATCTGGAGGTCGAGCGGATCGACCCGGAAGATATTATTTCCGTTATAGCGATCGTGGCCCTGACGATAGCCGGTGATAGACGTCAGCGTGAACGGACCAGCGTCATATTCCAGTTGCAGCGAGCCCCCATAATTTTCCGACCGGCTATGGAGGTCCTGGGCCGTGCAATAATCCTGGTTACCCTCGCCGACGGTAATACCGCAGCTTGCCAGACGGGCGACCCGGTCATCGGTGGTCTTGGTGAACGTGAAGAAGTCGCTGCGCCCCTCGGTCGTGCCGCGGAAATAATCGGCGATCAGATTGATCGTAAAATCGCTGCTCGGCTCCCACAGGAAGCGTCCGCGCACGCCATAGCGATTGATGTCGTCAAGCTTGCCGGTAACAAGGTTGCGGTTCGTTCCCTGCCGGAAATTTCCTACGCCGGAAATGCGAACGGCTGCATCCGAGCTGACCGGGACATTCAGCATGCCCTGAACGACCTGCTGGCCGAATTTCGACCCTGCGGTCCCGGCATCCGACAATTCGGTACGGAGGCGCGCCTCCATCTTGGACGGATCAGGCGCATTCGTCGTGATGTTGATCACGCCTGCGGAGGTCGTCAGCCCGAACAGCGTACCCTGCGGACCTTTGAGCACCTCGATCCGGGCGACATCGAACAGGTCGGAGATGTTAGCGTTGCCCTGACTCACCTGATCGACCACGACGCCAACAGAAGCCGTCGCGCCGGGCGAGAATGTCTGGGTACCGATCCCGCGGATCGAGCCGCCACCACCAGTGTTCTGACCCGGCGCGGACTGAATTTCGAGAGACGGCGCAATGCGGTTAAGGTCGTTGACGGAGTTTATTTGCTGTCGCTCGAGCTGCGCCTGATTTGCGACCGTGATCGAAATTGGAACATCGATGACACGTTCTTGCCGACGTTGGGCCGTAACCACGATGTCGCTGCGTGCGCCGAGCTCGTCAGAGGCCTGAGACGCGCCCTTTCCATTCGCCGCCCCTTGCGCGGAGGCATAGCCCGGTGCCGCGAGAGCAAAGATGCTGGTGGCAAACAGACTGGTGCGGAAAATCGACGCCATAATTCTCTCCCTCTGTATATCCCGGCTATCCAGCCGGTTCAAAAACCAAATCTACAACTTGCTACCCGGCCTACAAAAATTGATACAGCCGTACAAATAATTATTTTTTCGAGTTCCATAGCGTGAGACTATGGCGGCGGTCGCGCTCGCTTAATGGGCTTATACGGACGTGACGTTGCTGTGTTTGCGGGCTAAGTGGGACCGGATGGTGCGTAGCAAGACCGAGAATCGAACCAGATTGCGGCTTCTGGAGGCGGCCGAACCGCTGTTTGCTTCGCTGGGCTATGATGGCGTCTCGCTGAGGACAGTCGCGGCGAATGCCGGTGCTCAACTGGGGGCGATCCCCTATCATTATGGCACGAAACTGGCGCTCTACCGTGCGATCTGGGAACATTGGATGCCTGCCATCTCTGCAGATGTGCTACTTCGCGACCTAGCGGTGCACCCTGCGATGTCGCTAGAAGAGCAGATCAGGAGGCTGGTGACAGCCTTTCTCAATGGCCCGCGAATTTTGCTGAAAAGCGAGCGGGGAAGCTATTTTGCTGCCATCCTCGTCCGGGAGGCCAATGACCCGGGCCGATCCGACCGCACACTACTGGAAGAGTTTATTTTCCCCAATGGCAACCTCATCCGCAACGAGTTGGTGCGGGCCATGCCGGGACTATCCGCCGATCGCTTCGACGCTGGCTTCAAGATGACGATTGGAGCCATCCAGATCGCGTTTGAGAATGATAAACCAAGGTCCGACGATCACGTCGAAGCCCTGTTCGCGGCGTTGACGGAGTTCATCGTCAGCGGATGGCTTGGCCTCTTACGCAAAAAGGCAGCATAAAGGCATCAGCGATGCCCCCGCGCGAACTGCATGACTATGCCTCCCAATAGGCAGAGAAGCGCCGAAACGCTCCACAGGGTCTTGAAAAACACATCAGATCCCATGATCGTCATGACAAGCAGCGGGCCTGCAAGAGCCGGAAGTGTGTTGGTGAGATTGAAAAGCGCCAGATCACGCGCCCGATGGGATGGCGAGGGAAGAATCTGCGCCGTAAACGCGCAATGCAATGCATTGAATGTCGAAAATCCCAGGATGAAGAGGCCGTAGCCCAGCGACGCAAGCTCCCATCGGGGCTGAAATGCCATGAGCATCAGGCCCGCAGCCATGATGACGCTGGAAGCGCCGATCATAGGCTTCCGGCGCCCCGTCCGGTCAGAGATCCAGCTAGCCAGCAACGTCACGGCCACTGCGGCAACGCTTGCCCAGGCCATCACAGCGGCGATGCTCGACATCCGGTCGCCGACATGATCCGCTCCCAGTTGCAGCCTGTCTGAAAGGAAAAAGTAGAAATAGGTGGTCACAGCAACGGCCGCGAGTTGCACCGACAATCTGGCCGCCCATGCCAGACCCAAAACCCGCCAGGAACCGGGCCAGCCACGAATCTCCTTATCTAGACCGTCTCCAACGCCGGGCCTCTGCCCCCTGAAGAATAGAAACGGGATGATGAGCGTTGCGGCGATGCACCAGAAAATGATCGGCTGGTGCATATGGTGAACGCTTCGGCTGACCATCGCACCAATGATGCTCGCGGACGGTGCTCCCGCGCAAAAAATTCCCGACACAATCCCCTTGCGGCGGTCCGGTACATCATCCGCCAGCACCGCCATCAGCGATGCGAGCATCATGTTGAGCGCAGCCTGGAATAGCAGCACCGCGATGAATAACGGGGCGAATGAGTCCGATGAGGCGATACCGAGCGTAGCAAAGAGCAGCAAAATCAGGCCGAATCCGATCAAAAAACGGCGTGACCCAGTCATCCAATACATACGATCGCTCAGGATGCCGAACAAAATTCCGGCCCCACTCGCCACGATCGCGCCGGCGAATGTCATTTGGGTCAGCAAGACCTCTCTTTGCTCAAATACCATGGCTTCGACCATCGCGGGCAGAACGAGGCTGAACATGGGAATATAGGCAACGCAGCTACCGATGAACGCCAGCCCATAGAGAAAGATAAAGAGTAAGCGATTGCCGGTATCGCGCTCATTCTTCAAAAGCAGCAATCTTGCGATCCTCGGTCGTCAGCCAGCACTATGGCATGCAATAGGCTTGCGCCAGCTAAGGAGCCATAGAAAAGATGCCACCCACTGATCCGCGAGGATGCAAGGGCGCGCTGACTGCCATGGCTTGGCGAACTGCCCAATTACCTTCGGCAAGCGCTTCGTGGCCTCCGTCTCTTCAGTCTGGAAATCGATAGTTGTAAGACCAGTAAATTGCGGGTTCTGGACGAATTGCCATTCAAGCCACTCTCAGTAACGGCAAGTTTGTCTCACGACCTTCCAGATGCTGCCGACCATGTGTTGCCGTTCACCGAGCGCGGTGCGACCGTTTGGATCGGACAGAAGCTGCCGGACGGCAAGCTCCCATAGTTCTGCATAGAGCACGCGGTAGGACAATCCTGTAAGCCGACGTTTCGATGTTAACCCGAGCTCTTTTCCGATCGTCGCGCATTGGTACTCTGCTGCCATTCCAGGTATTACCGTAGCAGATGCTCGGTGGAGAATGGATCGTGTCGTTTCGCTTTGATCGCGCCGCAGAGGAACAGTTCCTCAATAAGCCTGTCATTCTCGAGGTGGCTCGACAGTGCGTCGAATTTGCGAAGAAGGGCTATTCGGATCGCCACTACAAAAATCGTGAGATCAAGTGCCAGGTGAGTTGGGTACCGACCGAGGCATTCCGTGCTGGCGCGTACGTCATCGATGACGGGACACACCAAGTGAGGCTGAGCTACGGCAGCGCTATCGACATCTATCGTGACGCGTTCGTGCTGCCGGAGACGTGTCGACGTGTACTGATACAGCCCGAGTTCGACCCAATCTTCAATCTGCTCTCCTACGGCAATGATCGACAGGATGTACTTCCCGCCGGACTCACGCCCGAGGATGCTAAGATCACGATCATCCGCCTTATGACGACCTGGCTTTTCCTCCACGAGCAAGCGCATCTCCTTCAACGGCATGGCGAGATCGCAAAAGCGGAGGGCATAACTGAGTTGCTTAGCCACGACACTGGCATTGAGGATGCACCAGCCGACGACCACGAATTAAAGGACCGAAGCGCGTCCGTGCGTCACGCATTTGAGTTCGCTGCAGATTATGAGGCGATCACGCACCTCCTTATGGCCGAGAGCATCGGCGGGATAAGCGAGGCGACGCTTTGGTGTCTTGCTACCGGGCTTATGTGCATGTTTCGCCGGTTCTATGGCTCATCTTCTGCGACAATCGGTGAGACGCCTCGCGGATCGCATCCCCATCCGGGCGCCCGGATGCGCATGACAATGAATCGCATCGAGCAAATTTTCGCGCTTCCCGATTTCGCCCCTACCGCCAAATGGGCGGGCGGGACCAAGCAGGCGCGCGCCGTAATGGATCATGCGGTCTATACGGCCGATGTCTTCTGGCACCTGCGGTATCTGGGTCTTGACGCTAGAACGCCATTTCTCGACGTGGTTGTCTCTAACCTCGCTGTTCCGCCATCTTACCAGCGGGACATTTTCGATGCCTGGCGATCCGTCCGGGCTGATATCGTGTCAGGGCATCTCGGGGTTGGCGAGGGGGTGGTCATGTTTCTGCGCGCTCCCAGCGTTGTGGGGGTTCGCGCCGAACCTTTTGCCTCGGTGTGAAACTACGCATTTTGCGAGTTTTCGTCACCGTTTGCGAACGCTGCCGCAGACCCCGGGAGCGTCTGATTTTAGTAGCGAACCGTCTCGGTGGGCAATTCGAACGGAAGGTCCGCTATCAATCTGCGCGTCGCTGAAACCGGTCTGGAAGGAATCCACCACTTCTCCCGATTCCTGGCGCCCTGATACGCGCTTCCAGCCTTATAGCGGCCCGGCTGCTTGGGGACGAGATCGCTGCCCGGCGGGTCGTTCCCCGCTTGACGCTTGAAAGGCTGCTTACACCGAAACCCGTCGATCGGTTACTTTCAAACTGCCACGAAACAGTGCGCCCGATTACCGTCACTGGCATACATTACCATTAATCCTGAATGCGGCGGTTCGCACGAGTGGGATGGCGCGCTGCGTCGATGGCCGCAATGTCGGCCTGATGGCGACTTCACGCCCAAGCATCAAGGCGTAGAACGTCTGTGCCCTGACATAGTCAGACTTCGATGTCGTCACGACCTCTTCAGTAAGGAGCTCCGCCAGATGGGCTTCAGGCACTTCGTGCACGAGGCGGTGCGTCACGACGTTAGTCGCGATTAGCATCGAATACGTGCGGTATAATCAATCGTATGCTGGACAGCGACCAGATTCCGGCGTGAGCATCGAGATCGTTGTGTGTTTCACGTCACATCACCTTCTTCGTTCGCGGCAGCACGTTCGGGGTCTGGAAGGCAACTGTCATTGTGCCCAAAAGACGCGCCTCGGCTTCGCCCGGAAATGACCGTTGCTCGCCAAACCCGCCGTGCAGGATAGATAGTTTGATCGGCAGATTTGTCCCAGAGCCGATCCTTGCCTCTACCCTTTTTGTGGCCCAACCGAGACAGACGCCTTAGCTTCAACTGCGAGCATATAGTTCCGGCCGGGAGCATACGAATTTCATCCTCGCATTGCGCGCCTCCTTGAGCCCCGGAGCCGTGGTCTCCCAGCGGGCCACCGCATCGATCAGATTTCCCGACCGGCCCAGCAGCTGGTCCGCTAGCTTCACGACAACCAGGTTGGGGGTGACCTCAGGCCTGACCGCCAGCAATTGGACGAGCGCGATAGCCTCCTCGCCGGTACCGAGCCGGTCCGCCAGGATGCTCAGCGCGATACCGGCGGAGCGCCCTACGCCGTGGAAGCAGTGCACGAGCAGGGAGCGACCCGTAAATTGACGGGCGAAATCGATCGCCTCACGAACTTGCTCTGCCGTGGCTACCCGAATGCCAAGGCTGTCGGTATCGACGTCCTCAAATTGCAGGACCAAGTGCGACTGCCCTGGGTCTCGGGCAAATCGAAGGCGCATGTTAGGGCGGCAGTTAGGGTCCTCGATCGTGATCACCCCGTCGAACCTGCGCTTGTGCCGTTTGGCTTGCGCAAGGCTTCCTACGGCCACACCGCCGTTCACAGGCTGGGCAAGCGGAGTTGGCTTGACGTACTTGGACATGATGAATTCCTTGGGATAAATTCGGGCTTTCGGAGCACGCTGGCGATCCGAGGACCGCCAGTGTGTCGAACCAAATTCAGACCGCGCGCCGGGCCGACGGGAAACTGGGGCGGAGGATCTTGCCGCCATCCCGCAGTTCGTCGAGATAATCCGACCAACTTTGCATCATCTGCACGCGCTCATCCCAATACTCGCCTCGGGCGTAAGCCCGTCGCACCTGGTTGGTGTCGACATGCGCGAGTTGCCGCTCGATCGCGTCTGGGTTCCATTCGCCCCTCTCGTTGAGAAGAGTGGCAGCCATCGCCCGGAATCCGTGCGCCGTCATCTGGTCGCTCGTGTAGCCGAGATTGCGCAAGCCCTGATTGACGGCGTTTTCCGACATCGGCTTCCGCGGTTTACCCAGGCACGGGAACAGATATTTCCACCAGTGCGTGTGCTCGTGAAGTTCCTGGAGCATGTCGATCACCTGCCGTGACAGCGGCACCCGGTGCGGCCTTCGCATTTTCATGCGTTCCGCCGGAATAAACCAGATCGCCTCCTCGAAGTCGATATCGGCCCACTCCGCCTGCCTTAGCTCGCCAGGGCGGAGCAGAACGTGCGGGGACAACCGCAGCGCCATCACCGTCACCTTGTGACCGCTGTATCCGTCGATGGCCCGTAGCAGCGCACCGACCTCCGACGGCTTGGTGATGGCGGCGAAATGCTTCACCTTTGGCGAGGCGATTGCACCACGCAGGTCCGCGGCGACGTCCTTGTCGCACCGCACCGTCGCGACGCCATAGCGGAAGACGCGGCTAAGGACGCTTCGCATCCGCCGGGCGCTTTCAAAGGCGCCGGTCGATTCCACCTTGCGCAGGACCGCAAGCGCCTCGTGCGGGGTAATCTGCGCAATCGGGATACTGCCGATGACCGGGTAGGCCTTGGCGAGCAGCCAGCGGATTTTGTCTACGGTCACTGGGGCGAGGCCGTCTCGCTCGCATTTGACGAGCCATTCTTCCGCCACCGCCTCGAAAGTGTTCGCTGCGGCATACTTGGCGGCGATCCTCGCGCGCTTTTTCTCAAGCGCCGGATCGATCCCTTCAGCAATCTTCTTCTTGGCTTCGTCGCGTCGGACACGTGCATCGGCAAGGCTTATTGTCGGCCACCCACCGAGATGAAGCTTCTTCTGTCTGTCCAGAAAGCGGTAGTTGAAGCGCCATAGCTTCGACCCGTTGGGCTGAATGACGAGATAGAGACTTTGAGAATCGCTCAGAGTCCAAGCCTTCTCTCTCGGCTTGGCGGCATTGATCTGGATGTATGTCAGCATGGTCGTTTTCCCAGCAAGGCCGGGTCGATCCGAGGGCAACAATAAGAGCAACATTTGTTGCCGCTGCTGTTGCCCTTAGCCGGATTTCGCCGGACGGTGTCTGGCGATTCTCTGTCGGAAAATGCTGTGAAACCAGCCGCTTACTGGACGCCTCTGGACGAATCCAGAGGCGACAGTGGTGCCCAGAAGAGGACTCGAACCTCCACGACCTTGCGATCGCCAGCACCTGAAGCTGGTGCGTCTACCAATTCCGCCATCTGGGCACGGGGTAGGAGTGCGCCTCTAACGGCGGCCTCCAGAGCTGTCAACGCATTGACCGGATTATTTTTATCGGCGCTGAAAAAAGTTCATGCTGGCCCCGTGGCGAGGTGCGCCGTGCCGGTCATCGGCTGTTCCCGACGTCGATGGCAGGCTAAGGCAGGTTACTCTCTGCCGGAATATAAGGATGAAGATCGTGACCGACGCCCCCGCTTTCCCGCCCGCGCTGTTCGCCCGGCCCGACGGGTTGCGCCTTGCCTATCGGCATCAGGCCGGGACCGGGCCGACCATCCTGTTCCTGCCGGGCTATATGTCCGACATGGAAGGTGGAAAGGCCTTGGCGCTGGATCGGTGGGCCGCCAGGCGTGGGAAGGCGATGGTAAGGATGGACTATGCCGGTTGTGGCGCCAGCGAAGGGCGGTTCGCGGACGGCACGCTGGCCAGTTGGCGCGACGATGTGCTGCTGCTGCTCGACCAGGTGATCGAAGGGCCGGTCGTCCTGGTCGGATCGTCGATGGGCGGCTGGCTGGCCTTGCTGGTGGCGCTGGCGCGGCCGGACCGGGTCAGGGGGCTGGTCGGCATCGCTGCTGCGCCCGATTTCACCGAATGGGGCTTTACCGATGCCGACAAGGCGCTGCTGAAGACGGAGGGGCGGATCGAGGAGCCGACGCCCTATGGCGATCAGCCCTACGTCACGACGCTGGGCTTCTGGAACTCTGGACAGGCGTTGCGGTTGCTGGAGGGGGAAATCGGCATCGATTGCCCGGTGCGGCTGCTGCATGGCCAGCAGGACCGGGACGTGCCCTGGTATGTCGCGGTCAAGGTTGCGGACCGGTTGCGTTCATCCGATGTGCAGACACTGCTGATTAAGGATGGCGACCATCGCCTTTCCCGCGACGGCGACATCGCGCTGTTGATCCGCACCGTCGCCACCCTCCTGGATAGTCTCTGATGCCCTTCCTGCTCCTGCCGATCCTGCTCCAGGCCTATGATCCCGAGATCGAGGCGGTGATGAATCGCAGCCGCAAGGAAAAGCAGGAGCAGCGCGCCGCAGCCGCCGCTGTGGCGACTGCGACTGACCCGGCGGCCGCGCTGGCGCGGGAAGACGGCAAGGTGCCCATTCCCGCGAAATTCGCCGCACCCTTCCAGGCCTGTCTGGACCAGGCGATCGAATCACCCGATGCCGGCGTCGCCTTTGCCCAGAAATGGCGCATCGAAGGGGGCAGCTTCTATGCCCGGCATTGTATGGGCTTTGCCTATGCGCGGGCGGAGCGCTGGACGCCGGCGATCGTCGCGTTCGAACAGGCGGCCGAGGAAGCCGAGCGCAGCGGCGAGATGGTCGAAGCGGCGCGGCTATGGGCGCAGGCCGGCAATGCCGCGATGGCGAACGGCGACCTGCCCAAGGCGCGGGGCGATTTCGACGCGGCGCTGGCGCGCGGATTGCCCGACGGGCTGGAAAAAGGTGAGGTCCATCTGGACAGGGCGCGGGCGCTGGTGGCGCTGAACGATATGGAGGCGGCGCGCGATTCGCTGGACATCGCATTGACGCAGGCGCCGAAAGACCCGCTAGGCTGGCTGCTGTCGGCGACGCTGGCGCGGCGCACCGGCGACCTGCGGCTGGCACAGGCGCATATCGCGCGGGCCGTGCAACTATCGCCCGACGATGCCTCGGTCGCGCTGGAGGAAGGCAATATCGCGGTGCTGACCGACCATGAGGATATTGCAAGGGCCGCGTGGGGCCGGGCGATGAAACTGGCGCCGGACGCGCCGGCGGGCAAGGCGGCGGCGGACAATCTGTCGCGGCTTCCTGCTGCCAAATCTGCCGGTTGAGGCAGCCCGTTTGAGATAGCCAGCAAGACTTTGTCACGGAACTGCCGCCTCGCCCGACCCGTTCGCCTGTCCATAGCGATATTGGATGAAGGAGACAGCGAGATGGACAGTCATTGGAAGAAGGTTTTGGGCATCGGCCTGCTGGTCGTCGCGGCGACGGCGACCACCGCCTGTTCGCGCGGGGCGACGCGCGGCGGGCTGATCGGTGGTGCCGGCGGCGCCATCGTGGGCAGTGCCACGGGCCTGGGCACCACCGAAGGCGCGGTGATCGGCGGGGCCGCCGGCGCGATCATCGGCGACAAGAGCGCATGTTCGCGCCGCGATCGCCGCCGGGGCCGTTGCTAAGAAGCGCGCCTATTTAAGGTAGAAGTCGACGGTGGTGACGACGCGAACCTTCTTGTAGGGCGTGTCGCTCGATCCGTCGCCGCCTTCGCCATCGCGCGCGTCGATCGAGAAATAGCCCTGGGTCGCGCTCTTGATGCCGCCCACGCCGGCACCAGAATCCTTGGCGAACTGTTCGGCGGCGGCACGCGCGTCGCGGGTAGCGGCGGCGACCATGTCCGGCTTCACATCATTCAGTTTGGTGAAGCTATATTTCATCCCCGACCCTTCCTGAAGCGTCACGCCGCGACGGACGAGGTCGAACTGCTGCGCGACCGCACGCTGGGCGCGGGCGATGTCGGTGGTGCGCAGCAGCATCCGCTGGGTAATGGTGATGTTGTTCACCCCATTGTTGAGATATTGGTTCACCCCCGCACCGGTCGGGGTGAGGTCGCCCGCCTTGAAGCCCAGGCTGCTGAAATAGGCCTGTAGCGCCTTGGTGTTGCTGTCGATTTCAGCGCGTACCGTGGGCAGGTCGAAACCGGTGGCCGAATAGCTGATCGACCAGGTGGCGAGATCCGCCATCACATCCTTTTCGGCCAGGCCGCGCACCGTGACCGACCGGTCTGCCGCCTTGGCCCGCTTGAGCCCGTCGCCCAGCAGATAGCCGCCCGTCATCACGCCCAGCGCCAGCAGCGCCGCGCTGCCCAGCAAAATCTTGTCCCGCATTTCCAAAACCATTGTCTGCTTTCCTCTTCCGTCCTGTGAAGCGCGACCTTATCTTGAGAGCCTATCTATAATGACCGAGATGAACGGTTGCTTTCCAGCGACGAACGGAGACTATCTTGCCCAAATTCCTGCATAGCATGATCCGCGTGACCGACGTCGACAAGACGATCGCCTTTTTCGACCTGCTGGGCCTGAAAGAGGTCAAGCGCTTCGACAGCGAACAGGGGCGGTTCACGCTGGTCTATCTTGCCGCACCGGGCGATGAGGATGCGCAGGTCGAATTGACCTACAACTGGCCGCCGGCAGATGGCGGCGCGGGTGAAACCTATGATGGCGGGCGCAATTTCGGCCATATCGCCTATCAGGTCGAGAATATCTACGCGACGTGCCAGACGTTGATGGACGCGGGCGTCACCATCAACCGGCCCCCGCGCGACGGGCATATGGCATTCGTGCGGACGCCCGACGATATTTCGATCGAGCTGTTGCAGGACGGGCGGCTGGAACCGGCCGAGCCATGGGTGTCCATGCCCAACGTCGGAGCCTGGTAGACGCCATGCTGGAGGTCGTTCGCATCCCCGTTCTCAACGATAATTATGTCTGGCTGCTGCATGACGCGGCCAGCGGGGAGACGGTGGCGATCGACCCCGCCGTGGCGGACCCGGTGCTGGAGGCCGCCGCTGCGCGAGGCTGGACCATCGGCCAGATCTGGAACACCCACTGGCATGGCGATCATGTCGGCGGCAATGCGTCGATCAAGGCGGCGGCAGAGGCATGGGGGGGCTGCGTGATCACCGGCCCGGCGGCAGAGGCGGAGAAGATCGGCACGCTGGACCGGACGGTGGATGAAGGCGATCAGGTCCGCATCGGCGACCATGTCGCGACGGTGATGGCGGTGCCGGCGCATACGGCGGGCCATGTCGCCTATGATCTGGGCGACGATCATATCCTCTTCGTCGGCGACACATTGTTCGCCATGGGGTGCGGCCGGCTGTTCGAAGGGACGGCGGCGCAGATGTTCACCAACATGGCGCGCTTTTCTGCCCTGCCCGACGACACGATCGTCTATTGCGCGCATGAATATACGCTCTCCAACGGCCGTTTCGCGCTGGGCGTGGAGCCAGACAACGACGCGCTGTCGCAGCGGGTCGCGGCAGTGGAAGCCGCACGGGCGCGGGGCGAGGCGACGGTGCCGACCAGCATCGGGCTGGAACGGGCAACCAACATCTTCATGCGCGCGCGCAGCGTGGCGGAACTGGCGGCACGGCGCGCGGCCAAGGACGCAGCCTGACCTGTCGATCATCCGAGGGGGAATATCATGCGCCATTCCATTATGTTGTTGCCGCTTCTGCTGCTGGCCGGGCAGGCGAGCGCGCAGGGGCCTGCCCTGAAGCCGAAGCAGGAAGCAGCGCTGGACAAAGAGTTGGCCGGCCGGGTCATGACCGGAACGACGCCTTGCATCCGCCAGTCACCGCTGTTGAAGCTGACCGTTATCAGCGACGACATATTGGTCTATCGCGTCGGCGGAAAACGGTTCGTCAACCGCACGATCGGCAGTTGCAATGGCCTGATGAAGGGCGGAAAGCCGATCATCGGCATCGACAAGCCCCGCATCTGCACCGGCGACATGATAGTGGTGGAGGATCTGGCCAGCGGCATTCGCACCGGCACCTGCCAGATCGGCGATTTTACGATCTATGACCGAGCGGAAAAGACCAGGGCGGAAGATTAGGGACGTTTGCTCCGCTGCGACCCCTACGGTTTTTGCGCTATGATACCGTCTTTGGGGCATGACGATGGAGAGAGTCGCGATGATGGCGTGGATCGGACGCGCAGGGATAATGGCTGCGGCGGCGCTGCTGCTGGCGGGCTGTACGGGCAGTTATGAACCCAAGCCGCTGACCGAAAAGCAGGCGGCGAGCCTGGACAAGGCGTTGGCCGGCAAGGTGCCGGGCGAGAAGGTCAGTTGCATCAATCGCGAGCCGCAGACCAACCTGACGGTCATCAGCAACAATGTGCTGCTCTACAGGGTCAGCCGCAAGCTGATATACAAGAATGAACTGATCGGCAGTTGCAGCGGCCTGTCCGCGGGTGACATCATGATCGTGCGCAGCTTTGGATCGCAACTGTGCCGGGGCGACTTCACCACCACCGCCGACCGGATGACCGGCATGATGTCGGGCGCCTGCGCGCTGGGCGACTTCATCCCCTATCGCGCGCCGGCCAAGTAAAGGGTTTCAGTCGCCGATCGCTTTGGCGAGGTCTGTCCGAATCGCCAGCAGGCGGGCCAGCAGGTCGGCCTGCTGCGGCGGTACGGGAGGCACTACAGGGGCCGGCGCGGAGGATGGGGCGACCGGCGCGGCGCCATTGCCGTCCACCAGGGCCTTTTGCGCGCCCTTGACGGTGAAGCCTTCGACATTGAGCAATTGGTGGATACGGCGCGCCAGCGCGACGTCGGCCGGTCGGTAGTAGCGACGGTTGCCCGATCGTTGCAGTGGGCGCAACTGGGGAAAGCGGGTTTCCCAATAGCGCAAGATATGTTGGGGAAGACCAAGCTCGCCGGCCAGCTCGCTGATAGTCAGAAATGCACCCTCTGCCTTTTCCATGACAGGGATGTTGCACCCATAATCGCGCCAAGGTCAACCATGGTAAAGCGATGGTAATATTGGAAAAGCGACCGGTTGCCGATCAGGGCCGGCAAAAGACCGCATCCCGTGCCAGTTCCTCCCGGTTATTGGCGAACGGAGCGCTTTTCTCTCAGGCGGAGGCGACCCTGTCGCGCATCGTCTGGCTGGCGCGGAAAGTCAGTACCCGGCGCGGCTCGATCGGCACTTCCACGCCGGTCTTGGGATTACGGCCCATCCGTTCCGTCTTGTCGCGCAGGACGAAGGTGCCGAAACTGGAAATCTTCACATTTTCCCCACGCTCCAGCGCGGAGGACATATGTTCGAGGATGGATTCGACCAGCGCAGCCGCCTCGGCCCGCGACAGGCCCACATGGCGATTGACGCTCTCTGCCAGATCCGCGCGTGTCAGCGTTCCGTTGCCGGTCATCGACCATCCCCTCATTCAAGCCAGTGACCTTCCCCCCGGACGGTCAACAGGAAATGTGATTGATTCGCGGCGCTTTGGCAAGCGGTAGCTATGGTTTACACCCTAAGGACGCAGGCGCCCCAAGTGAAGCCGCCGCCCATCGCTTCCAGCACGATCAGGTGGCCCGGCTTGATCCGGCCATCCCGCACCGCGCAGTCGAGCGCAAGCGGCACGGAGGCGGCGGATGTGTTGGCGTGGCGATCCACCGTCATCACCACACGCTCCGGCGCCATCTTCAGTTTGCGCGCGGTCGCGTCGAGGATGCGGGCATTGGCCTGATGCGGGACCAGCCAGTCGATATCGTCGGGGGTAAGGCCCGCCAGTTCCATCGCTTCCTTCAGCACGGAGGCGAGGTTCACCACCGCATGGCGGAACACTTCCTGCCCCTTCATGCGCAACTTGCCCACGGTCTGGGTCGTGGACGGCCCGCCGTCGACATAGAGTAGCTGGTTGTGGCGGCCATCGGCATGCAGCTTGGCCGAGAGGATGCCGCGCGCGGTTTTGGGATCGGCGTCGGCGCTTTCCTCCGCGCCCAGCACGACGGCGCCGGCGCCGTCGCCGAACAGGACGCAGGTGGTGCGGTCTTCCCAGTCGAGAATGCGGCTGAAGGTTTCCGAGCCGATCACCAGCGCACGGTTGGCTGCGCCGGAACGGATCATGCTGTCCGCCACGGTCATGGCATAAAGGAAGCCGGAGCAAACGGCGGCGACGTCGAAAGCAACGCAATCGTTGATGCCCAGCGCCGCCTGCACCTTGGTCGCGGCGGCGGGGAAGGTCTGATCGGGCGTGGCCGTCGCCAGGATGATGAGGTCGATATCCTGCGCGGTGACGCCGGCTGCCTCGATCGCCCTGGCGGCGGCGTCAGTGGCGAGCGAAGCGGTGGTTTCGCCATCGCCCGCGATATGGCGGTTTCGGATGCCGGTGCGCTCGACGATCCATTCGTCGCTGGTGTCGACGGTTTCAGCCAGTTCGGCGTTGCTGACAGTGCGAACGGGCAGGGCCGAACCCGTGCCGAGCAATATGGACCGGCGGATCACTTGACGGGCTGCTCCAGCTTGGATGCGGCGGCCGACAGCGACTGGATGCCGGCCATGTCGGCGGCGATGCGGCGGGTGATATCTTCCTCCAGCAATCGGGCGGCGACATGGACGGCGTTGGCCACGCCCTTGTCATTCGCGCTGCCATGGCTTTTCACCACCACGCCGTTGAGGCCGAGGAAGACCGCGCCATTGTGATTGTTGGGGTCGAGATGATGCTTGAGCAGGTGCATCGCCGGCTTCGAGATCAGGAAACCGATCTTCGAGCGGATCGAACTGGTGAAGGCCTTGCGCAGCACGTCCGTGACGAAACGGGCCGTGCCCTCCGCCGTCTTGAGCGCGACATTGCCGGAAAAGCCGTCGCAGACGATCACGTCGGCATCGCCACGGGCGATCTTGTCGCCTTCGGTGAATCCGTCGAACTGGAGCGGCAGGCTGGTCGCGCTGCGCAGCACGGCGGCGGCGTCCCGAATCTCGTCCGTACCCTTGAGGTCTTCGGTGCCGATGTTGAGCAGGCGCACGCGCGGCCGTTCAAGATCGAAGGCGATGCGCGAATAGGCGGCGCCCATCACCGCGAACTGGACGAGGTTGCGGGCGTCGCATTCGGTGTTGGCGCCCAGGTCCAGCATCACGACGTCATTGTCGCCCAGCGTCGGCAGCAAAGCCGCCAGCGCAGGACGATCGACGCCCGGCATGGTGCGCAGGGCCACCTTCGCCATCGCCATCAGCGCGCCGGTATTGCCGGCGGACACGGCAGCACCGGCCTCCCCCGCTTTCACGGCGGCGATGGCCATTGCCATGGAACTGCTCTTCTTGCGAATCGCGACACTCGGCTTGTCCGAGCCATCGACGACTGTGTCGGCATGGACCACGTCCGACGCCGCCCGCAAATTCGGGTGCTGGTCGAGCGCCGCCTTGATCCGCACCTCGTCGCCGAACAGGGTGAAACGCAAACCGTCATGGCGGCGGCGGGCCAGTGCGGCCCCCGCCATCATCACGCGCACGCCTTCATCCCCGCCCATCGCGTCGATTGCGATTCGCGGTTGGCCTGACACTTTAGAACACCCCTTTGCGGAGTAGAGAGACGGGCTTACGCCCCGACGGCGACGATTTCGCGGCCGTTATAATGCCCGCAGGCGTCGCACAGATTGTGGGGACGCTTCAGTTCGCCGCAATTCGAGCATTCGTTGAATGCTTCGACGCGCAGCGAATCATGGCTGCGACGCATGCCGCGCTTGGAGGGAGAAGTCTTGCGCTTGGGGACAGCCATGTCGGCACCTTATTCCATAAAATTAATCAGGTTGTACGACCGGCCAGATCCGAACAGAACAGCTGACGCCAACGGCGCCGCAGACCCATGCGGCCCGGGTGATCGCGAAGCCCTGCGCCTATAGCGGTTTTTGTTCGGGGTGCAAGGCTTTCCTTCCCTGGCCTTGCCCCTTCATCCCCACAGATTAAGGTATAAGCTGCGAAATAGAGGGGATAGTCCATGTTGTTGCCGATCACGCTGACCTTTGCCGCCGCCTGCGCGCTGCTGAACATGTGGCTGGCGATTCGCTGCGCCCGATTCCGCGTGAAGGACAAGATATTGCATGGTGACGCCGGCAACGGCCTGCTGGCGAAGCGGATGCGGGCGCATGCGAACTTCGTGGAATATACGCCGATCATATTGATTCTCTTCGCGCTGGTGGAGATGGCGGCGGGCGCGTCGCTATGGCTGTGGATCGGCGCTCTGGTCTATGTGGTGGCGCGGGTGGCCCATGCGTTCGGCATGGATGCGGACAAGCCCACGCTGCTGCGCGCGGGCGGCGCGCTGCTGACATGGGGCGTGATGCTGGTGATGGCGGGGGTTGCGCTCAGCATCGCCTATGGCGCGACGCGAGAGATGCCGGCGCCGCCGGCGATGGCAGCGCGGGGGTAACAGCAAGATGCGATGAGGTAAGCGTTCCCCGGGGCAGGCCGGGGTCCAGATCGGATCGTGGAACTGGACCCCGGCCTGCGCCGGGGAACGCAAAGCCATGAAGCACGTCATTGCTTGTTCTTATAAAGCGGCGATCATGCAAACCGTCCGTAATGCCCGTGGAAGCGGAGACATCGGGTTCAATAGGCGACGGGCGAACTACCCCGCTAGCACCGAATCGGCCACATAGGGGTTGGTGCGCCGTTCATGGGCGAAATTGCTCATCTGGCCATGGCCGGGGACGAAGGCGGTTTCGCCGCCCAACGGCCAGAGCTTACCGGTGATCGCGTCGATCAGATCCTGATGATTGCCGCGCGGGAAATCGGTGCGGCCGATCGACCCCTGGAACAGCACGTCGCCCACGATCGCCAGCTTGCTGGGCGCGTGGTGGAAGACGACATGGCCGGGCGTGTGGCCGGGGCAATGATAGACGTCGAACGTCAAATTGCCGACCGTCACCTGATCGCCATCGTTCAGCCAGCGGTCCGGCTCGAAACTTTCACCCGGCAGCCCCCAGCGTTCACCATCCTGCGGCAATCGGTCGATCCAGAAGCGGTCGTCCTCATGCGGCCCCTCGATCGGGACATTAAGGTCGCGGGCCAGCACGCCGGCCTGACCGCAATGGTCGATATGGCCATGGGTGACGAGAATCTTCTCAATCGTCACGCCATGCTGGGCCACCGCCTGCTTGAGCACCGGCAGGTCGCCGCCCGGATCGACAAAGGCGCCGCGCATCGTTTCCGTACACCAGAAGAGCGTACAATTCTGCTGGAGCGGGGTGACGGGGATCAGGGTGGCTTTGAGCGGCGGCGTGGTCATGATGCTGATGTGGCGAAGGCGCGTGCGGGGCGCAAGGCCATCTCCATAAGGAACCATGCCAAATGCTGTTCCCCGGCGCAGGCCGGGGTCCAGTCCCACGGCCTGAACTGGACCCCGGCCTGCGCCGGGGAACAGAACATCCATCCACTCGCTAGGCTTCGTCCATCGCCGCGAAGGGCTCGGCCAGGCTGATGCTGTCCAGCACTTTGGCCGTCTCATCGCGGACGCGCAGCATCACGCGGTGCAGGCGACATTCCGATTCGGGCAGGCAGTTGGTGCAGCTTTCATGCGCGAAGCGGCTGGCGCAGGGCGTGAGCGCCAGCGAGCCGCGGGTCAGCCGGACGATATCGCCATAGCTGACGTCCACCGGCGCCAGCGCCAGCCAATAGCCCCCGTCCCGGCCCCGCTGGGTCGCGACCAGCCCTTCGCGTGACAGTTCCGACAGGATGACCGTCAGGAATTTGGACGGAATATTCTGCCGCGTGGCGATTTCGTTGAGGGGGACCGGACCCTGGCGGTAGCGATCGGCAAGATGTTGAAGCGCACGGATGGCGTAACGGGTCTTCTGGGACAACATGAGCCTGTTATTCGCGCGCCAGCGGGCTTTGGCAAGTCAAGCAAGGTGCGAGAGAATGAAGTTTTCCCCGGATTGGCTTGCGCTGGCTTTGCTCAGGGGTTGGCGGGCGTGAGGGCTGCTTTGGCCTGTCCTGGAAAGTCACTGAAGATGCCGTCGACGCCGGTGTTGGCGATGGCGCGGACATAGCCGGCAAAGTCGCCCCGGCCCTGCGCATCGTCGGGCCGCTGATATTGGGCAGGCAGGAAGGTATTTTCCATGCGCAACGTCCACACATGGACCTGCAAACCGGCATCATGCGCGCGACCGACCAAGGCGGTCGGCCCTTCCGGCGCTATGACCATCGCGGCGGAAGGGCCGACACCATCGGCATAGGCGGCGATGTCGGTCAGGCCCTGCACAGTCAGCATGTCCGCATAGGTCGTGCCGGGGAGATCGGCCGGACCGCCTTCCGCATCGACCAGTTGGATCAGGCGCAGGCGGGTCGACGCGCGCAGGGCCTTCAGATTGCCGACCTCGAACGACTGGATGAAGACCGGGTCGGCCTCCGTCTGATAGCCGTAACGGCTCAGCAGATCGAGCAGCGCCGCCTGATGCGGCAGGCCGATGCCGGCGAAATAGCTGGGATGCTTGGTTTCGGGATAAAGGCCGATGCGGCGACCGGTTTCCGCTTCCTTGGCGCGGACCAGCTTCAATATCTCCTCAAAGGTCGGGATGAGGTAGAGATCATTGAAACGCTTGTTGGCCGGGCGCAGGTCGGGCAGGCGTTCGCGGGCGCGCAGGGTGCGCAGTTCGGCGAGGGTGAAATCCTCCGTGAACCAGCCCACCATGTCGATGCCGTCGATCCGCTTCGTCGTCTTGCGGTCGGCAAATTCGGTATGGTCGGCGACGTCGGTGGTGCCGCCAATCTCATTTTCATGCCGGGCAACGAGGACGCCATCCTTCGTCAGCACCAGGTCCGGCTCGACATAGTCGGCGCCCTGATCGATCGCCCGCTCATAGCTTGCGAGCGTATGTTCGGGCCGTTCGCCGCTGGCGCCGCGATGGGCGATCAGTAGCGGTTCGGCCGAAGCCGTAGAGAGGGGGATGAGGCTCATCAAAAGGATCAACCCGATGCGCGCCAGCCCCCGCCCGATCACGCCTTCACGCCTTGCAGCGCATTTTCATAGGTCGTAGCCTTGAACCCGATGATGGTCTCGCGACCAGTGTCGAGGATCGGGCGCTTGATCATCGAGGGATTGGTGATCATCAGCAGGATCGCCTTTTCCGCGTCGATATGCGCCTTGTCGCCTGCATCCAGCGCCTTGAAAGTGGTGCCGGAGCGGTTGAGGATGGTTTCCCAGCCATGTTCCATCACCCATTCCTCCAGCTTCGCCTTGTCGACGCCGGCGACCTTATAGTCATGGAAATTATAGCTGACCCGCTCATTGTCCAGCCAGTTGCGGGCCTTCTTGATCGTGTCGCAATTCTTGATGCCATACATGGTAATCATGATGCTGTGTTCCTGTTACCCTTTGAAGGCGGTGACTTCGATTTCGATCTTCATTTCGGGCTTCACGAGGCCGGCGATGACGCAGCTTGCCGCCGGGCGGATGTCGCCGAAGACGGGACCGGCAATGTCGCCCATCACGTCCCAATAGGCCGCGTCGGTGATATAATAAGTCACGCGCACCACGTCGGCGAAGGAAAAGCCGGCATCGTCCAGCGCCTTGCCGATGACCTTGAGCGCATTGCGGCCCTGTTCGACCACATCTTCGGGCATGGTCCTGGTTTCAGGATCGGTGCCGGTGGTGCCGGCGACGAAGCACCAGGCGCCCTGAACGACGGCGCGCGAATAGCCGACCTGCGCCTCGAAGGGCGAGCCGGAGGAAATGAGCTGGCGGGACATGAGGATTCCTGTTGCAGTGCGAAAGGATCGCAGCGGCCTTTGCGCGCTTGACTGCGGGCTGTCCAGTATTTTCCGGAACGGCGGGTCCGGCCGACCGTTGGGGACGCATAACCCAAGGAGACATGCGATGGACCGCCCTACCCCCGATCGGGATCATGAAGAGAATAGCGAGCAGGCCGAGGCCGGCACGCAGGCGCAGGATGTCGCGGATGATGCGCGCGCGCGATCGACCGACCTGTCGGAGGATAGCGAGCGTGGGGGTAAGACCAATCCGGCGCAGATCATCCCGGACGATACCGAGGATCTGGTCGAGAAGATGGACGCGATGAACCGATCAGGCCGGATCGACATGGATGCCTATGCCGGTGAGCCGCAGATGGACGATGAGGAAGATGACGCCTACCGCCCGACCGAGGATGAGGATTAAGCGGCAGTGCTGCTGCCCGGATTCAGCCCGAAATTGATCATGCCATGGGCCATATGGCCGAGCGCCTATGCCATGGCGTCGCCGAGCGCGGGGTCGATGTCGTCGGCACCGACTGTAGTGCAGGCCATCGCGGCCGCCCATTGATCGGCCATCGCCGGCGTGATCGGAAAGGCGCGGTGCAGCGACATGATGCACGGACAGCACGCGAACCCATCGCGCGGGCCATCGAGCCGAAACGGGTGAGGCCATGACGCACCGGGCCAAGGGCCGCCGCGTGGATCGCACGCAGTTCGGCATAGACCGGGTCGATTTCCAGCAGGTCAAAGAAGCGATCGGCCAGCGCCCTGACCGGCCGGCCGCCGCCGATTCGGACATAGGGATGGACATAGGGATGGACATAGGAATTGGGCGGCGCGGCGGCGTCCGTGGATCGGCTCCGTTTCGGATGGTCCGATGCAGCATGGTAGTACGCCGGGGTGCGGCATTGATGGGCGCCAGATCACGCTTGCGCCGGATCGGTGAAAAGGTGGAGCGGCTTTAACGGACCGTTTGCCCCTTGATCGCTAGAGCCGGGGGATGGCGAGATTTGGGACAGGACGGCAGCGGCCGTCGAACAAGGACATGGTGCAGAAGGCCTGGATCGCGGAGGCGCAGCGGGCCGGCGCCGCGCGATTGCGCCCTGCCCCCCGGCGCCGTGGTGGATTGAGCGGGCCGGCGCTGGTCTATATATTATGCCTGGGGCTGTTGCTGGGCTGGTATGGGCCGGGCTGGATGGCCCGGCTCGATCGGCCGGCAATGATCCCCCGCAGCGAGCCCGCCCCGGTCGCGACTGACAACCTGTCCGCCGATTTCGCATCTTGCCACAGCGGCGGCGGGACCAATTGCGTGGTCGATGGCGACACATTCTGGTTTCAGGGCGAGAAATATCGGATTTCCGACATCGATACGCCCGAAACCCACGGGCCGCGCTGCGCGGCCGAGGGTGCGTTGGGTGCGCAGGCGACGCAGCGCTTGCAGGCGCTGATGAATGATGGCCCCTTCTCGCTGGAGGTCGGGGGCCGCGCGACCGATCGCTATGGCCGCGCGCTCAGGGTGGTGATGCGCGGAGGCCAGTCGATCGGCGAACAACTGGTTGCCGAAGGACTGGCCCGACGCTGGGACGGCAGCCGCCATCCCTGGTGCTAGTTAGCGGCAACTGACCCCGCCACGGTCGATTTCGCGACCCAGCAGAGCGCCGGCGCCGCCGCCGATCAGCGTGCCCAGCAGATTGGATTGCCCCTGCGCGATCTGGTTGCCAAGCAGGCCGCCCAGCGCCGCGCCGACGATCAGGCCGGTCGTGCCGTCCGAACGGCGGCAATAATAACGATTGTCATTGCCGCGATAGATGCGGGTGCGGCGATCGACGCGGATCGGGGCATAGCCGGTGCGATAATAACGATTGGCCTGATAACCGCGCCCATAGCGCGGGTCGGGTCGGTTCCAGTCATAGCTGTAGACCGGGCGGCCGGGGCGGCGATAGTCGTTGCGGCGATTGTCCGCGCGACGATCCTGACGCCAGTCGCGCCGATCATCCCGCCGGTCTGCGCGGCGATCCTGGCGAATGTCACGACGCACTTCGCGGCGGTCCTGGCGGATGTCGCGCCGGACTTCACGGCGGTCCTGACGCACTTCGCGGCGATCCTCCCGCCGATCCTGGCGATGCTCGCGATGGTCACGGCCCGGTTGGGCGAAGGCGGGCGTGGCGGCGATGCCTGTCAGCGTCATCGCGCCGAGCGACAAGGCGGCAATCGCCTGCTTGAATGAGAATGACATGGGATGAGACTCCTTCCCTGGATGATCGTGGCGGTAGAACCCGCGATCCTGCAAGATGTTGCATGAACGGAACAAAAGCGCGCCGTTCAGGGAGGGGACAGGCTGTGACGGCGGCGGTGCAATCAGGAGGTGCGGCGCTTAACTTCGCACATTTCCCGCTGGTTTCGACATTTCATGTCCTATTGCGGATATATTGTTTCGCGGCAGCAAAAGCATGGCCGTGTGAGGACCGACGATAGCATGGGGTTGCGCGATAGGACAGGAGGGCAGGACGGCACGCGATCTTGGGTGCTGTTTTTCCGTCCGAGGGCGACGGAAAGACACGCGCGGCTGCTTCGTCCTGTCCCGAGTCGCACTCTCGCAGGCACCTGCCGTAATCCAGTGGGCCGGCATGGACGAGGCAAATTGGCGGATCGAAGGGCAAAAGCGGCGCGAACCCGGGGCCCCATGGAGCATGATCGGATCAGAAGGCGTTGGCGATCGCCTGACGCTGTTCGTTGGTCAGGCCGTCGGCCGCAATGGCATTGTCGCCCTGCGCCTGATCGTCCTTGTCGGGGCCGGAGCCGACGAACTGGATTGCGGTCAGGATCACCAGCACGGCCCAAAGCAACGCAAACCAGCGACTGGTGAATAGCGAGCGAAGGCGGACACCGAAGAACATGGGATGGGAAGATAGGGTCACTCGGTTAAGGAAGCCTCACCCTGGCCCGAATGCGTAGCGCCGACGACGGGTGATGGAGAGCGCGTCAGCCAGCGGGCCTATCATAGTGCGATTTCCGCCATCTTGGCGAGAGTTTGGGCCGTTATGGACTCAACTAAGATCAGGCGGCTGCCTTGCGCGACCGGGTCTGGTCACCGCGACCGGCCAACAGGCCGGCGACGGAAATATCCTCGTCTATCTCGTCCCAATGGAGGCCACTGGGGCTGAGGAAAAAATCGGCGCGCTGATCCGATGTGGCGTGCAAGAGCCGTGGAAACCAGACAAGGGGAATGCCCAGCGTCCGGCCATCTTCCAGATCCACCCACATCTGCGCCTCATCGAAGCGGACATTCATCGGTCTAGAGCGTGCTGCGTTAAATCCGATGCAGGTCGCGCGCTCCAGTTTTTTGTTTTCGCGTCGTTTTAAGCGAAAAACCGGTTCCCACTTTTCCGCACGATGCTCTAGGCGAAGAAGTCATTCCAAGCGTCCTCGATCTCGTTACGCCGCGCTTCCACGATATCCCGGAACCGCCTTATCCTGCGCGCATCGAAGCCGCGATTATAGGCCAGTTCGACCTCAGTATATAGCCAGAACTTGGTGTCGGCGTCGGGTTGCGCAACATGGATATGCACTGGTTCGCACGGGCTGCCTTCGTTGGCAAAGACGTGGAACCTGCAACCATCGATACGAAAGATGACGGGGATGGTGCAACACTATCTACGACGTGTGGCAGCCAGGAGAACAAGTAGCACAGCCATTGGACTGCGCTTAAATGGTTTTCGCCTTTACCACAGCAGGAGCGCAAGGAGCATGATCCGCTAAATAAGTTTTGTTAGCGGGCAAATAGCGACAAGACGACTCATGCACTTCATGGTCGCCATTCTATTGGGCATTATCGTTCACATAATAGCTCTCCATATGCCCCTCCTCACAACGAAGAAGAACATATGGAGATTTTTTTATTAAGAACAAATAGAGAACATCACTCCGCCGCGATGCCTGCTGCCTTGAACATGTCGGGATCGGCGTCCACGTTCGCGGCTTCCCCGCCCTTGATCTTCTGGCGGCGGTCGAAGGCGTCCCAGACGTCGTTCCACTGACCGCGGGTCGCGCCCTTGGAATATTCGGTCGCGCGGGTTTCGAAGAAATTGGCGTGTTCGACGCCGTTCAGCAGCGGCGCGAGCCAGGGGAGCGGATGCTCGTCGATCATGTAGATCGGCTTCAGGCCCAACTGGCCCAGACGCCAGTCGGCGATGTAGCGGACATATTTCTTGATGTCCTTGGGCGTCATGCCCGGCACCGGTCCCATTTCGAAGACGAGATCGACAAAGGCGTCCTCGATACGGACGGTCTTCTGGCACATGTCCATGATGTCGTCCTTGACCGCCGGGGTCAGGCAGTTGCGTTCCGCGCAGAAGGCGTGGAACAGCTTGATGATGCCCTCGCAATGCAGCGTTTCGTCGCGGATCGACCAGGTGACGATCTGGCCCATGCCCTTCATCTTGTTGAAGCGCGGGAAGTTCATCAGCATCGCGAACGACGCAAAGAGCTGCAAGCCTTCGGTAAAGCCGCCGAACATGGCGAGCGTGCGGGCGATATCCTCGTCGCTGTCGACGCCGAACTGTTGCAGATAGTCGTGTTTGTCCTTCATCTCCTTATACTGCATGAAGGCGCTATATTCGCTTTCGGGCATGCCGATCGTGTCGAGCAGATGCGAGTAGGCGGCGATGTGAACGGTTTCCATGTTGCTGAACGCGGTCAGCATCATCTTGACCTCGGTCGGCTTGAACACGCGACCGTATTTTTCGTGGTAGCAATCCTGCACTTCCACGTCAGCCTGGGTAAAGAAGCGGAAGATTTGAGTCAGCAGGTTGCGCTCATGATCGGACAGCTTCTGCGCCCAGTCGCGGCAATCCTCGCCCAAAGGCACTTCTTCGGGCAGCCAGTGGAGCTGCTGCTGGCGCTTCCAATATTCATAGGCCCAGGGATATTCGAAGGGCTTATAGACCTTGGAGGCTTGAAGAAGAGGCATGGGAGTTCGTCCTTAATGTAATTTGATTGTTTCGATGCCCTCAACAGGGCCGAGAAATCCGAAAGTCAGAGCGCAGGCAAAAACGAAAAATAGCGGTGCGAAAATCATCTGAATTTTGCCGATCAGGTTGAGCCGACCTATCGGCAACCCTGAACCCTCTATCGGCATTCCAAACAGCTTACGGCCGACGAAGGGGTTTGCGGTCATGCGAGCAAAACGCAGACCGTTTACGAACACCCCCAAGGCAATGACCGCGACAATCGCCAAAAAGATGCCCCCGTTGGTCATGCGACCATCTCCGCCGCGGTGCGTTCAACGCTCGCTACCCCCCGCACAGGAGAAATATCATGGTCGACCTGACCAGCATTAAAGAACATGCCGAAGTGATCGGCGCCGATGGCGTGCATGTCGGCACCGTCGACCATATGGACGGTGCCGAGGGAAATTGGCGTATCAAGCTGACCAAGAAGGACAGCGGGGAAGGCAGCCATAAGGGGCATCATCATTATATCAGCCAGGGCCTGATCGCGGCGGTCGAGGATGACGGCACGGTGCGCCTGAGCGCCAATGCCGATGTTGCAGTCACGTTCGAAGAAGAAGAGTGAGCGCGCGGGCGCGGCGGCATAGACCGTCGCGCCCGGCTCCAATGCCTCACTGGCAGGCAAGACACTCGTCATAGTCGGTAGTCTCGCCGATCTCGAACTTGGGGGCGTCGATCGTGTTGTCGGCCTCCACCCCGCCGGCGAAGCCCGCGCGCTGCACGCTTTTCGAGCGCAGATAGTAGAGCGACTTGATACCCAGTTCCCACGCGCGGAAGTGGAGCATGAGCAGATCCCATTTTTCCACGTCGGCCGGGATGAACAGGTTCAGCGACTGCGCCTGGTCGATATAGGGCGTGCGGTCGGCGGCCAGTTCGAGCAGCCAGCGCTGGTCGATTTCGAAGCTGGTCTTGAACGTGTCCTTTTCTTCCGGGGTCAGGAAGTCGAGATGCTGGACCGAGCCGCCCTTTTCCAGAATCGAATTCCATACCGCGCTGCTGTCCTTCGCCTTGGCGACGAGCAGCTTTTCCAGATAGGGATTCTTGATCGAGAAGCTGCCCGACAGCGTCTTGTGCGTGTAGATGTTCGCCGGGATCGGTTCGATGCAGGCCGACGTGCCGCCGCAGATGATGCTGATCGACGCGGTCGGCGCAATCGCCATCTTGCACGAAAAACGCTCCATCACGCCCTGGTCGGCGGCGTCGGGGCACGGGCCGCGTTCCTGCGCCAGCATCATCGACGCTTCGTTCACCTTGGCGTTGATATGCTTGAAGATGCGCAGGTTCCACGACTTGGCCATCGCGCCTTCGAACGGGATGTTGCGCGCCTGCAAGAAGCTGTGGAAGCCCATGACGCCCAGGCCCACCGAGCGTTCGCGCATCGCGCTATATTTGGCGCGCGCCATTTCGGGCGGGGCGCGGTCGATATAGTCCTGCAACACATTGTCGAGGAAGCGCATGATGTCTTCGGCGAAGGTCGGATGATCCTTCCACTCGTCCCAGGTTTCCAGGTTCATCGACGACAGGCAGCAGACCGCGGTGCGATCATTGCCCAGATGGTCGCGACCGGTCGGCAGCGTGATTTCCGAGCAGAGGTTGGAGGTCGATACCTTCAGCCCCAACTCGCGATGATGTTTGGGCATCATGCGGTTCACCGTGTCGTTGAACACGATATAGGGTTCGCCGGTCGCCAGGCGCACTTCGACCAGCTTCTGGAACAGGGCGCGCGCGTTGACCGTGCCACGGATCGACTGATCCTTGGGGCTGCGCAGATGGAAGTCGCTGCCGTCGCGCACCGCTTCCATGAATTCGTCGGTCAGCAGGACGCCGTGGTGGAGGTTCAACGCCTTGCGGTTGAAATCGCCGGACGTCTTGCGAATCTCCAGAAACTCCTCGATCTCCGGGTGCGAGACGTCGAGATAGCAGGCGGCCGAGCCACGGCGCAGGCTGCCTTGGCTGATCGCGAGAGTCAGCGAATCCATCACCCGGACGAAGGGGATGATGCCGCTGGTCTTGCCGTTAAGGCCCACCGGCTCGCCGATGCCGCGCACATTGCCCCAATAGGTGCCGATGCCGCCGCCGCGCGAGGCGAGCCAGACATTCTCGTTCCAGGTGTTGACGATGCCTTCCAGGCTGTCGTCAACACTGTTGAGATAGCAGGAAATAGGCAGGCCGCGGCCGGTGCCGCCGTTGGACAGGACCGGGGTCGCCGGCATGAACCAGAGGCGCGAAATATAGTCATAGACGCGCTGGGCGTGGGCGGCATCGTCCGAATAGGCCGCCGCGACGCGGGCGAAGAGATCCTGATAGGATTCGCCGGGCAACAGATAGCGGTCGTTCAGCGTATCCTTGCCGAATTCGGTCAGCAGCGCATCGCGCGACGAATCGGTCACCACCGGGAAACGGCGCGCCAGAACGGTCGAGGAGGTCACAGGCTCAGCCTTGGGGGCTTCGACCTTGGCCAGCACGGCTTCCACCGTCACCGCCGCCTTCGTCTCGTCCAACAGATCGTCCATTACAGTCGCCACATCGCCACCTTGTCCACTATCTCTAAAATCCATGCGAGCCCCCGAATATACATATTCAGCAACGCCAGCTTCCCTTTCCCAACCCGCCCAAAAGAAGGTCCGTCATCAGAAAATTCCGCATAAATCGGCGCGTAATTGGCTTGCTGCATCGCGGCAATTGCACAACCCGTTGGGGCTCCTCACTGCGTCGCGATACCAGATAGTGGGTTGTATGCCGGTTCCCGTCAATAGTTATAAGTCAGGTGAGGCCGCTAAAAAAAAGGGGGCGCAGAGCGGCTCGGCGGGTTTCCGTGGTCAAGTGCATTTTTATGGAAATGCGACGAAAATAGACTTGCCACGCAAAACCGTAACAATGGGATTTGGGCTGGCCCAAAATTGGGTCGCAGCAAGGCGTTGCGAATGCGTGTCACTGGACTTGGCGCCGATTCCCTACTAGCCGCTGCCTCTTGCAGGACACCGCCGTGCAGAGGCGGGCCGCCAGAGATAGGGACCAGGGTAGATGACGCTCATCAAAACCGCCGACCTCATCGAGAGCGTCGCCGACGCGCTCCAATATATCAGCTATTATCATCCGATGGATTACATCCGGGCTTTGGGCACCGCCTATGAGGCGGAAGCCAATCCGGCGGCCAAGGACGCCATCGCCCAGATCCTGACCAACAGCCGCATGTGCGCTGAAGGCCATCGCCCGATCTGCCAAGACACCGGCATCGTCAATGTGTTCGTGAAGTGGGGCATGGACTGCCGGCTGGACGATAACAGCCGCTCCATGCAGGAGGTAATCGACGAGGGCGTGCGCAAGGCGTATCTGAACCCCGAAAATCGCCTGCGCGCGTCGATCCTGAAAGATCCTGCCTTCAGTCGCCAGAATACCAAGGACAACACGCCCTGCGTGCTGAACGTGGCAATGGTGCCGGGTAACAAGGTGATCATCGACGTCGCGGCCAAGGGCGGCGGGTCGGAGAACAAGACCAAGTTCAAGATGATGAACCCCAGCGATTCGATCGTCGACTGGGTGCTGGAGATGGTGCCGCAGATGGGCGCGGGCTGGTGCCCGCCCGGCATGCTGGGCATCGGCATCGGCGGTACGGCGGAAAAGGCCGTGGCGCTGGCCAAGGAAAGCCTGATGGAACCCATCGACATGGGTGAACTCAAGCTGCGCGGTCCGCAGAACAAGATCGAAGAGATGCGGATCGAGATTTTCGACAAGGTCAATGCGCTGGGTATCGGCGCGCAGGGTCTGGGCGGGCTTTCCACCATATTGGACGTCAAGATCTACGACTATCCCTGCCATGCGGCGGGCAAGCCGGTGGCGATGATCCCCAATTGCGCCGCGACCCGTCATGCGCATTTCACGCTGGACGGGTCTGGGCCGGCCTATCTGGAGACGCCCAAGCTGTCCGACTGGCCGCAGGTCGACTGGAAGCCGAGCAAGGAAGCGATCAAGGTCGATCTCGACACTCTGACGCCCGAAGTCGTGCAGAGCTGGAAGCATGGCGACCGGCTTCTGCTGAGCGGGAAGATGCTGACCGGCCGCGACGCCGCGCACAAGCGGATCAAGGACATGTTGGCCAAGGGCGAGTCCCTGCCGGTCGATTTCAAGGGCCGCGTCATTTATTATGTCGGCCCGGTCGATCCGGTGCGTGACGAGGTGGTCGGCCCGGCCGGTCCCACCACCGCGACCCGCATGGACAGCTTCATGGACATGATGCTGGAACAGGGTCTGGCCGCCTGCGTCGGCAAGGCCGAGCGCGGTCCGGCCGCGACCCAGAGCATCAAGACGCACAAGAGCGCCTATCTGATGGCGGTCGGCGGCGCGGCCTATCTGGTGTCGCGTGCGATCAAGGCATCCAAGGTCGTGGGCTTTGCGGATCTGGGCATGGAAGCGATCTACGAATTCACGGTGGAGGACATGCCCGTCACCGTCGCCGTCGACAGCGAAGGCCAGAATGTCCACCGCCTCGCCCCGCTGGTGTGGCAGGAGAAGATCAAGCGCGAGAAGCTGCTCGAAGGCGCGTGAGGTTCCCATCCTCCCCATCGCAGGATGGGGAGGACGACCAGCGCAGCCGGTGAATCTCGATGTCGTGTCGCGGCATATCGTCGAACGTTGCGCATTTTCCGCTCCACCATTGCTGCGCAACGTCAAGGCCAGTCACGCCTCCTGTTCGATCAAGCCCCGCTTATCGCGGAGAATTGGAAAGTGACTGATCGTGATCAAGGGCAGGAACCCTTGTCACTTTCGCCGCATTCTCCACGGCGCCCCAATCGCCGGAGATGCCCATGTCCTTCACTCAACTCGACCCGCCCCTGCCCGTCCATGTCGAGGGCAAGGGGAAAGGCTATGCCTTTGCCGTCATCGACTATGGACAGGAACATAATCTGATCTGGGTGACGGGACTGAGCGAGTCCGGCGAAATCTGGTGCGCGCCCAATCCGCTGGTGCGGCTGGAGAGCAACTGGACGATGGGCCGCAAGACTGCGGCAACGGCAGCGGACAGGACGATGCGGCTGGCGGGCAACACATAGGAGGCGGTGACGACTGGGCCCTGGTCCATGCCGTCACGGCGAACGCGTCGAAGCAATGGCCCAGCAGACTGATAACATTTCGCCTTAAGCCGTAGGAGGCGAACGCACTTCCAGCAAGGTGGCGATCTGCGCCGCATAGGCGCGCAGCGTTGCGATCACCTGCGGCGTCGCGATCCTGCGGCGTGCCGGGTCGATCGCACAGAGCGTGCCATAGAAATCGCCGTTCGACAGGAAGATCGGAAAGGAGGCGTAGCTTTTGAACCCGTAGAGGATCGGTATCGGATGGGTGCGCCAGTCGGGTTCGGCAGAGGCGTCGTCGAAGACCACCGCGTGGCCATGTTCGCGTATCTCGTTGCAGATGGTCGTTGCGACCGCCAGTTCACCGCCCGGCGTCAGGCCGAATTCGATCTTGTCCAGCACCTGGCAGGCGATCCAGCGATCCTCCGTCACGCGCGCGACCGCCGCGAATCCCATGTCGGTCAGGCTACAGATATCGGCCAGAAACGCGCGAATGGCATCCTGATCGCCATCCTCGACCGCCCGTCTGACAAGATCATCCTGCATGATTTATTCATGACGGCGACGGCGCGCCTTGTCCAGACGGACCATGTTCAAGGTGACTGGCAAGCATCATACACCGCTGATATCCTCTTTCCCCATGACAGGGGAAATCGAAGCAGCAGGTGACATGATCACCGGGGGCATGTTGGCGCGGGCGGTCGAGCCGGGGCACGGCGAGTCGGGGCATGGAAAAGCACAAGGGGAAGGCCATGGCGCCTGCCTCAATTGCGGCGCGACCGTCGATGGCCATTATTGCGCGAACTGCGGGCAGGCGGCGCATGTGCACCGCAGCTTTGCGGCGATCGGGCATGACCTGGCCCATGGCGTGCTGCATTTCGAGGGGAAGGTCTGGACCACCCTGCCCGAACTGGCGCTGCGGCCGGGCAAGCTGACGCGGCGCTATATCCATGGCGAGCGGGCGAAATTCGTGTCGCCCTTCGCCCTGTTCCTGTTCAGCGCCCTCCTGATGTACGCGGTCTTTTCGCTCACCGGCCACAGCGGCACGACCGACGCGGTCAAGGGCGTGAAGATGGACAAGGGCGCACAGGCCGAACTGCGCAAGGAGCAGGAACAGGCCGACGCCCATATCCGCGCGATCAAGGCGAAGCTGAAGGCGCCGGGCGTTTCGGCCGCGCGCAGGGAAGCGCTGACCGAGACTCTGGCCGAGGCGCAGGCGGATCGCCAAGGGCTGACGCTGGCGGGCGACCTGACAGATTCGCTGGTGGGCGAAGGGGTGAATGGCGGCATCGCCAGGACGGTGGGCAAGGCGGTGAGCGCCGCCGCGGAGAATCCCGAATTCGCCTATTATAAGCTCAAGGCCAATGCCTATAAATTCTCGTGGTCGCTGATCCTGATATCGTTGCCTTTCCTGTGGCTGCTGTTTCCGTTCAGCCGTCGGTTCAGGATGTACGACCATGCGATGTACGTCACTTATTCGATCGCCTTCATGTCGCTGCTCTTTTCGCTGTCGATGATCCTGACCGCCGTGCATGTGACGAGCGGACTGGTGACACTGGGGCTGTTGCTGTTCGCCGCCTGGCACATGTATCGCCAGTTGAAGGATGCCTACAGCCTGTCGCGCACAGGCGCGCTGCTGCGGCTGCCGCTGCTCTATGGTTTTGCGTGCGTGTCGCTTTCGCTCTTCTTCACGCTGATCGTGTCGCTGGGGTGACGCGGGCGGCCCGCCCTGTATAGGGGCGGCATGATTACCTCCCCCCTCTGGCTGCCCGCGACGCTGATCGCGGGTGCGGTGCAGGCGTGGCGCACCGCGATACAGCGCCGGGTCAGCCACAGCCTGTCGATCAATGCCGCGGGCCTCGTCCGCTATCTCTACGGCATCCCCTTCACGCTGCTGTTACTGGGCGGATACCGGCTGCTTGTTCCCGCTCCGCTGCCGACCATCGGGCCGCTCTTCCTGCTCTTCTGCGGTGCGGGCGGGCTGGCGCAGATCATCGCCACCAATTTGCTGATCATGGCGTTCAGGCATCGGAATTTCGTGGTCGGTACGGCCTATTCCAAGACCGAGGCGGTGCAGGGTGCGATCCTGTCGTTCCTGCTGCTGGGCGAACGGCTGCATCCGCTGGCCTGGGCCGGAATCGGGTGCGGCGTGATGGGGGTGATGCTGCTGTCGACCGGCGGCAAGCGGATGGGGCCGGGCGATTTCCTGCGTGCGCTGGGGCAGCCGGCGGCGCTGACGGGTATCGCATCGGGATTCCTCTTTGCGCTGACCGCGATCGGCATTCGCCGCGCGACCCAGAGCGTGGGCGGCGACGATCGCATCCTGGCCGCGCTGCTGGTGCTGGTGGTGACGGTGCTGGTCCAGACGCTGATGCAGGGCGCGTGGCTGGTGTGGCGCGAGCCGGGCGAGATGCGCCGGGTGCTGGCCAGTTGGCGCGTGTCGGGGCAGGTCGGCCTGCTGTCCGCAATGGGCAGCGCCTGCTGGTTCACAGGGTTTGCCACGGCGCCGGTCGCGCTGGTGCGGATCGTCGGCCAGATCGAGGTCGCCTTCACCATGGCGTTCGGCCATTTCTACCTGAAGGAACGGATGCGCGGCAGCGAGATCGCCGGCCTGATGCTGGTGGTGGGCGGCGTGGCGCTGGCCCTGACGGGGTCGCTATAGGGGCGCAGTCCCGACACATGCGCCCCGATGCTCTTGTCTTTGGGGCGGTTACAGAACGCCCGCGATCAGCCCCAGCCTCTGCGCCTCGTTCGCCTCCAGATACCAGTTCTCCGGCGCTTTCTGGAGCAATTCCTCCATCGTCACCTGCGATCCCAGAATCAGGTTGGCGAACCCCTCATTCTGGATCGCGATCGAAGATTCGATCTCGTTCAGCGTCGCCTTCAGCGTTGCGATGCAGGTAGACAGCGGCCCGGCCAACTGGATATTCTTGGTGATGACCCGTTCGTGGATCATCAGCCGCGTACCGCGCGTCAGATAGCGATTCTCCGCCGCGAAGAAGCTCATGAAGGTCGCCCCGGCCGAATAGACCGCCGTGCGCCCCATGAACACCAGCCGCCGATCGGGATAGAGGTCGGAATGGAAACGGATATCCTCGCCCATCAAACGGGCAATTTCCGGGTCGCCGCCCAGCGTGGAGAGTTCCACGATGACAAGGCCGGACTGCGGCGCGGTGGACAGGCAGTTCTTGAAATGCAGATACATGCCATGGTCGACGATGCCCGACAGCATGATCGAGGGAAATTCGAAATCCTTGGGCGACAGCAAGGGGGCAGTCATCAGCATGGGCAATCCTTTTTTCGGTAAGTTGGCCTGCACTACGCGCCAGCGGCGAAAAGGTGCCGCGCTTTGTGCTGGCGCGCGTCGCAGCAGGCTGTAAAGAACAGATCATGACCAAAGGGCGGAAGCTATGATCGCGAAACTCAAGGGGCTGCTGGATAGCACGGGCATCGACCATGCCATCATCGATGTGGGCGGGGTCGGCTATCTGGTCGGCGCGTCCTCGCGCACGCTCGCGGCATTGGGGCCGGTGGGCGAAGCGGTGACGATCCACACCGAAATGCTGGTCGCGGCCGACTCGATCCGCCTGGTCGGCTTCGCCCGCGCCGAGGAACGCGACTGGTATCGGCTGCTCACCCATGTCCAAGGCGTGGGATCGCGCGTCGCGCTGGCGATCCTCTCCGCGCTCGAACCATTGGAACTGCACCGCGCTGTGGCGATGGGGGACAAGGCGATGATCGCGCGGGCTAACGGCGTCGGCCCGAAACTCGCCCAGCGCATCGTCAATGAATTGAAGGACAAGATCGGCACCGCGCCGGCTGGCGGCCTGACCGGCGTAGGCGGCGTGGTGGCGCTGCCGACCGGCAGCTTCGCCGCCGACGCCCTGTCCGCGCTCCAAAATCTGGGCTTCAAACCGCATGAGGCCAGCGTCGCCGTGGCCGCCGCCGAAGAGGATCTGGGCGACGGCGCGAGTCTGGACGCGCTGGTCCGGCTGGCGTTGCGGAAGGCGGCGAAGTGACTTTGGCGCCGCCAGACATAGAGCATCGTCGCGACCTGATTTACGATGATGACGGCAAGGAGGTTGCGCAAATCTACAACCATCTCATCTACAGTTTTGGGAAGCCGACGCAGTTGGTGGCTCGTGCCTATCTGGATACGCCTGATAGCGTAGCGATCATGCAATCCGGCGTTATTCCGGACGATCTCATGGATTATTTGAAAGACCGTTTCTGGGTGATCGAGCAACTCGGCCGCGACGGTTACAAGGTCATCTGGCAATATGACTGACGACCGCCTTATCACCCCCGCGCGGCGTCCGGAGGATGTGGATGCAGCGTTGCGCCCCAAGTCGCTCGACGAGTTTGTGGGCCAGCAGGCCGCGCGCGAGAATTTGCGCATCTTCATTCAGGCCGCCAAGTCGCGGGGCGATGCGCTCGACCATGTGCTGTTCTTCGGACCGCCGGGGCTGGGCAAGACCACGTTGGCGCAGATCGTAGCCAAGGAAATGGGCGTGGGTTTCCGCGCCACATCCGGCCCGGTGATCGCCAAGTCGGGTGACCTTGCTGCGCTGCTCACCAATCTGGATGAGGGCGACGTCCTGTTCGTGGACGAAATCCATCGCCTGAACCCGGCGGTGGAGGAAGTCCTCTATCCTGCGATGGAGGATCGCGCGCTCGACCTGATGATCGGCGAAGGGCCATCCGCCCGTTCGGTGCGGATCGACCTGCCGCGCTTTACGCTGGTCGGTGCGACGACGCGACAGGGGCTGCTGACCACGCCGCTGCGCGATCGATTCGGCATTCCGGTACGGCTGCAATTCTATACGGTGGACGAACTGGAACTGGTGGTGCGCCGCGCGGCGCGGCTGCTCGACCTGGCCATTACCCCCGACGGCGCGATCGAGATCGCGCGCCGCTCGCGCGGGACGCCGCGCATCGCCGGGCGGCTGTTGCGCCGGGTGCGCGACTTCGCCCATGTCGCAGGCGCCCCCAGCGTCGATCGCAAGGTCGCCGATGCCGCGCTCATGCGGCTGGAAGTCGATCATCTCGGCCTCGACCTGATGGACCGGCGTTATTTGATGATGATCGCCGACATCTATCGCGGCGGGCCGGTCGGCGTGGAGACGCTGGCAGCGGGCCTGTCCGAAGCACGGGACACGATCGAGGAAGTGGTCGAACCCTATCTGATCCAGCTTGGCCTGATCGCCCGCACGGCGCGGGGCCGCTGCCTCAACGGGCCGGGCTGGAAACATCTGGGCCTCAATCCGCCAGCAGGCGGGCAGGACGGACTTTTCGATTAGAGCGGCTGATCCGGTTGCATGAGATCGGCTGCTCTAAGTTTTTGGTTTGCCGCGTTTTCCCAAGTCAGCTGGTGATTCCACCTGCCTGGAAAGCGCTCTAAACGCAATCAAAGGAAAAACATGGCCGTTACGGCAAGGCGTCATTATAGCCTTGTCTAACGCACAGGCGCGCATCAGACGCGTCGGAAACCGCAGGAGTCGAGCCTTGAGGGCCATCGAGAAATTCCCCAATCTGGTAACGATGTTCTTCACGCGCGCGCAGGAGAAGGGCGACGCCCCCTTCCTGTGGCGCAAGAGCGGCGGACAATGGCACAGCCAAAGCTGGACCGAGGTCGCGCATCAGGTCGCATCACTCGCCGCCGCGCTGAAGGCGCAGGGGTTGAAGCACGGCGATCCGGTCATGCTGGTCAGCGAAAACCGGCCCGAATTCTGTATCGCAGACCTTGCCATCATGGCCGCGGGCTGCATCAGCGTGCCGACCTACACCACCAACACCACGCGCGATCACCAGCATATATTGACCGACAGCGGCGCCCGCGCCGTCATCGTGTCGACCGCCAAGCTGGCGCAGGCGCTGATGCCCGCCGTCGTCCGATCGCAAGCGGCCTTCATCATCGGCATGGAGCCGCTGCGCGGCGCGCAAGGCACCTGCGACTGCCATTTGTGGAGCGAATTGCTTGCCGCCCATCCGGCGGATGTGGATGCGATCGCCGCCGCGCAGACCGCGACGACCCGCAACGATCAGGCCTGCATCATCTATACCAGCGGCACCGGCGGAAGCCCACGCGGCGTGATGCAGCATCATGGTGCGATCCTCTCCAACGTGGAAGGCGCGGGCAAGGTGGTGGCGGAGGATTTCGGCTGGGACGACGAGGTCTTCCTGTCCTTCCTGCCGCTGTCGCATGCTTATGAGCACAGCGGCGGCCAGTTCCTGCCGATGCTGCTGGGCGGACAGATCCATTATGCGGAAGGGTTGGAAAAGCTCGCCAGCAATATCGAGGAAACCCGGCCGACGATCATGGTCGTCGTCCCCCGCCTGTTCGAAGTGCTGCGCGCCCGCATCATCAAGTCGATCGAGAAGCAGGGAAAATTCCCCAATTATCTGCTGGCGCAGGCGATCCGCATTGCAGCGAAGGAGGCCGCGGGCAAGGGCAGCATGCTGGACGCGCCGATGAAGTTGCTGCTCTCGCGCACCCTCATCCCCAAGGTCCGCGCACGTTTCGGCGGGCGGATGAAGGCGCTGGTGTCGGGCGGTGCGCCGCTCAACCCCGATGTCGGTCTCTTCTTCCACGCGATGGGGCTGACTCTGTTGCAGGGCTATGGCCAGACCGAGGCCGGGCCGGTGGTCAGTTGCAACCGCCCCGCCGCCGGGATCGCCATGGATACGGTCGGTCCGCCGCTCGACGGCGTGGAGGTGCGGATCGCCGAAGATGGTGAAATTCTCGTGCGCGGCGAACTGGTCATGCACGGTTACTGGCGCAACCCGGCCGAAACCGAAAAGGCGCTGAAGGACGGCTGGCTCCATACCGGTGACATCGGCGAGATCGACGCGAAGGGGCGCATTCGCATCACCGACCGCAAGAAGGATCTGATCGTCAACGACAAGGGCGACAATGTCTCGCCACAGAAGGTCGAAGGGATGCTGACGCTCCAGAGCGAGATCGGCCAGGCGATGGTGCATGGCGACCGCCGGCCCTATCTCGTCGGGCTGCTGGTGCCCGACGCCGAATGGACGCGCGAATGGGCGACCGCGCAGGGCGTGGCGCTGGACAGCCTGGCCGCCAATCCCGCCTATCAGGCGGCGCTGCGCGCGGCGGTGGACCGGGTGAATGATGATCTGTCGGTGCTGGAGCGGGTCCGCCGCTTCATTCTGGCCGACGAGCCTTTCGCCATCGAGAATGAAGAAATGACCCCGTCGATGAAGATCCGTCGCCATGTGATCCGCAAACGCTATGCGGAACGGCTGGACGCGCTGTATAAGACGTAAGAGCGTCATGCGGAGGCTGGACGAACCGATTGCAATGCCGCAATACCCTATTGCCGATAATGCGAGGGGAGGCAGGCGACCGATGAGACTATTTGCGATCGCTGCCATGGCGCTGCTGATGGGCGCGGCGCCGGCGCCCGAACCCCAATGGCAACGCATCTTCGACGGCAAGACGCTTGACGGCTGGACGCCGAAGATCACCGGTCGCGCGCTGGGCGAAGACCAGCTCCACATGTTCATCGTGCAGGATGGCGCGATCCGCGTGTCCCATGCCAACTATCCGCGTTTCGACGGCGAATTCGGCCATCTCTTCTGGAAGACCCCGCTCGGCGCCTATCGCATCCGCTTCGAATATCGCCTGTTCGGGGAATCCCTGCCCGGCATCAAGGTGTGGCAGGCGACCAATAGCGGCCTGATGTTCCATGCCCAGCCGCCCGAAACCATTCGTCGCGACCAGGATTTCCCCGTCAGTCTGGAAATGCAGCTGCTGGGCACGCCGCGTCCGACGGAAGAGCCGAGCGGCAATGTCTGCACGCCCGGCACCACCGTTATTTTCGAAGGAAAGCGCGATCCGCGCCACTGCATATTGGCCAGCGGAGCGCCTTTGCCCGCCGGTCGCTGGACCAAGGCGGAACTGGAAGTGCTGCCATCGGGCGAGGTTACCCATTATATCGATGGCAAGGCGGTGCTGCATTACGCCGGTATCGAACTCGACCCGGACTTTGACGACGCCAAACCCCAGATCGCGGCGGCTGGCGGGGCGTTGCAGCTAAGGCAGGGCTATATCGCCCTGCAAAGCGAGGGCCATCCGATCGAATTTCGGAATATCGAATTGCAGCGACTGGATTGAGCAGGAGCGATGCGGGTCAGGCGGCGCGCGGGACGATGCGATCCAGTTCCCCGTTCAGCGCGCGCTTGGCTTCCAGCAGTTCGTACTGATCCTGCAAACGCAGGAAAAAGCCTTCCGACATGCCGAAGTAACGGCCAAGCCGCAGGTCGAGTTCGCCATCCATCGGACTATCACCATTGATAACAGACGCGACGCGATCCGGCAGGACGCCAATATCTTTGGCGATGGCGTCTACCGTCAGTTCCAGCGGCTCCATAAATTCGGACAACAGCATCTCACCGGCATGGGCGTTATGCAGCCAGTCGGGATCAGTGATAGTCTGCGATTTCGACGTCATGGGCACCATCGTCCTTCCAGACAAAGCATATACGCCATTGCATATTGATGGAAATTGAATGTTGTCCGGCCCGGTCGTCTTTCAGCGCATGCAGCCGGTTGCTGGGTGGATTGTGCAAATCTTCCAGACTTTCCGCAGCGTCGAGCATACGCAACCGCGCATAAGCCCTGTGCGCGATATCCGGTGGCAGCTTGCGGCTGCGCTCGCCGTCCCAGACTTTTTTGGTTTCGGAATCGGCAAGGGAGCGGATCATGACGGCATATTCCCACAAATCGATAATCTAATCTTTCGCAATGTGCGGCAGATTTGAATCGACCTTTACCGTCGTGATCAGATGGCCTCCTCTTGTGGAATTTCCGCTCTTACCGACCAAATTTCTTCTGCACCTTCCCATATCGCAATTTCCGTGTTCCCGGCTTCCCCTCGGTCGCCCGCCCGCGTGGTGCCGCGACCTGCTGCTCGTGGGGCAGGCCCAGTTCGTCCGCTTCCAGCTTGCGGATTTCGTCGCGGATGCGGCCGGCTTCCTCGAATTCCAGATCAGCGGCCGCGGCGCGCATCTTCTTTTCCAGATCCTCGATATAGGCACGCAGATTGTGGCCGACGAGGTGGGGGCGATCCTCCAGCCCCGTCTCGACCGTCACCTGATCCTTGCTCGACACATGGGCGATGATGTCGCCGATGCTGCGCTTGATCGTGGTCGGCGTGATGCCATGCTCCAGATTATAGGCTTCCTGCTTCTCGCGCCGCCGCGCGGTTTCGTTGAGCGCCCGCTCCATGCTGCCGGTGGTCCGGTCGGCATAGAGGATCACGCGCCCTTCCACATTGCGCGCCGCGCGGCCGATCGTCTGGATCAGCGAGGTTTCGGACCGCAGGAAGCCCTCCTTGTCCGCGTCCAATATCGCCACCAGCCCGCATTCGGGAATGTCGAGCCCCTCGCGCAGCAGGTTGATGCCGATCAGGACATCATAGACGCCCAGCCGCAGATCGCGGATCAACTCGATACGCTCCAGCGTCTCGACGTCGCTGTGCATGTAGCGGACCTTGATTCCGGCTTCGTGCATGAACTCGGTCAGATCCTCCGCCATCCGCTTGGTCAGCGTGGTGACGAGCGTGCGGTATCCCTGCGCCGCCACCTTGCGGCATTCGTTGATCAGGTCGTCCACCTGGTCCTCGACCGGCTTGATCTCGACCGGCGGGTCG
The DNA here is from genome assembly GCF_001421665.1 of Sphingobium sp. Leaf26. Classification (GTDB taxonomy): domain Bacteria; phylum Pseudomonadota; class Alphaproteobacteria; order Sphingomonadales; family Sphingomonadaceae; genus Sphingobium. The sequence goes on along the minus strand of NZ_LMKV01000028.1, from coordinate 119,664 downwards.
ATCAGGCCGGTGGGGCGGATCACCTGTTCGCTGAACACGCCGCCGGTCTGCTCCATCTCCCACGGACCGGGCGTCGCCGAGACGCTGACCGTCTGCGGCCGCATCGCGTCCCATTCGTTGAAACGCAAGGGGCGGTTGTCGATGCAGGACGGCAGGCGGAATCCATATTCGGCCAGCGTGATCTTGCGCCGGTGGTCGCCGCGCGCCATCGCGCCGATCTGCGGCACGGTCTGGTGGCTTTCGTCCACGAACAGCATCGCGTTTTCGGGCAGATATTCGAACAGGGTCGGCGGTGGCTCGCCGGGCAGGCGACCGGTCAGGAAACGGCTGTAATTCTCGATCCCTGCGCATGATCCCGTCGCCGCGATCATCTCCAGATCGAAATTGGTGCGCTGCTCCAGCCGCTGCGCCTCCAGCAGCTTGCCTTCCTCCACCAGTTCCTTCAGCCGCTCCGTCATCTCGAAGCGGATGGCTTCCATCGCCTGCTTGAGCGTCGGGCCAGGGGTGACATGGTGGCTGTTGGGAAAGACCTTCACATAGTCGAGGCTTGCGACCTTCTTTCCGGTCAGCGGGTCGAACTCGACGATATCCTCGATCTCGTTGCCGAAGAAGCTGACGCGCCAGGCGGTGTCCTCATAATGGGACGGGAAAATTTCCAGATTGTCGCCCTTCACGCGGAAATTGCCGCGCGCGAACCCCGCATCGTTACGCTTATACTGGAGCGCGACCAGCTTGCGGATGATCTCCCGCTGGTCCTCTATCCCGCCTTTCTTCATGCTGAAGGTCATGGCCGAATAGGTTTCGACCGAGCCGATGCCATAAAGGCAGGACACCGACGCCACGATGATGACGTCGTCCCGTTCCAGCAGCGAACGGGTGGCCGAGTGGCGCATCCGGTCGATGCTCTCGTTTACGCTGGACTCCTTTTCGATATAGGTGTCGGAGCGCGCGACATAGGCTTCGGGTTGATAATAGTCGTAATAGCTGACGAAATATTCGACCGCATTGTCGGGGAAGAAGCTCTTGAACTCGCCGTAGAGCTGCGCCGCGAGAATCTTGTTCGGCGCCAGGATCAGCGCGGGCCGCTGCAACGCCTCGATCACCTTGGCCATGGTGAAGGTCTTGCCGGAGCCGGTGACGCCCAGCAGCACCTGATCCCGCTCGCCGGCCAGCGCCTGTTCGACCAGTTCGGGGATCGCGGTGCGCTGGTCGCCCGAGGGTTCATAGTCGCTGACCAATGTGAACGGCCGGCCCCCTTCGCTCTTTTCGGGGCGCGCGGGGCGATGCGGCACGAAGCCTGCGCCGGTTTCCGGTTCATCGAGCGTGGTGCGGATCTGAATCGACATAGGGACGAATATGGGGGCTTTGGGCGCTGGTGCAATCGCGATCAGGGTTTCAGCTCGAACGCGCCTTTGGGCATGGGCGGATAGACGACCGGCTTGTCGCCGAAGCGGGCGCGCAGGGCGCCGCCACGGCGCTTGCCGCCCTCGTCATATGTTTCGACGTCGACCTCGTCGGAATAATGATAGTTGATCTCGAACTTTCCATCCTTGATCTCATATTCGAAGATCGACCAGCGCTTGATCCCGCCTTCCTCCGACTCGGCATACCAAGCTTCCCAAAGAAGATCGTTTAGAGCTTCGGTGTCATCGACATTTTTTACCGTCGACTTCCCATCTGATATCGAGTTGGTAAGGGCGTTTCGATGTTCCGTGGTAAAACGACTCGATCACCACGAGCACCTTATGCCCGGCGTGCAATTCTCTGGCCCATCCATCTTCCATGAGCCGACAGGCCCCGCGATTGAAACGCGCATCCTGTGCGAAATAGCGCGCTGCGTTAAATCCGATGCAGGTCGCGCGCTCTAGTTTTTTGTTTTCGCATCGTTTTAAGCGAAAAACCGGTTCCCACTTTTCCGCACGATGCTCTAGCCAAGCGGTCAGGCTTGCCTGCCGCCGCCTGATTGCGACGTGAGCGCACGACCTTTTCAGCCAAAGACAATGCGCCAAAGGTCGTCCGATTGCGCGCAACGACATCGATATGGAAATCATAGCCATTCTTCGTCTCACGCTTCCAGTTTGCATCGAGAATCTGGCTTTCCAGCGACGGCGCTTTGCTGGGGTCCGGCGGCAGGTTTCCGCCATGCCCCTCCATATAATGGGCCAGGCAGGCTTGGTGCGGCAGTTTGATCCGTTGTCCAACCCGCAAGGGCTGATCGAGGCCCTGCTGGTCGAGCCAAGGCCAGATCGCGCGCGGTCAGCCCCTGTCGTCGCGCGGCGATGCGGGAAAGCGGATCGCCCGGCTGCGCGATATGGATCACATGATTATTCGGATGATCCGCCCGATTGCGACTGCGATCCGGTGCGGCATCATCGTCTCGCGTCTTTCCAGACCCAGTCGTCGCCAGGCCAGCGGAACGGCCACCGGCTCCAAAATAACGCCCCTGCCCTGCATAGGTGAACCGCCCATTCTCCTCATCATGCCAAGGGTTGAACTTCACCTCGATCCGAGATGGCGCGAAACGACGTCCGGTACGCAGATAGAGGTTGAACGCGACCCTTTCCCCCGACATCGTCCGCTGCGTACAAACGCTCCCAAAGCTCGGCATTCGCTGTCTGGCAGAAGGATTGGAACAAATAACGAACATGTTTCATTTTGTCCCGCGTCATTGAACCGTCCGGCAGCGTTGATATGTTCGTTTCAGGACAGGAACAGGGAGAATGACGATGCACCGGACGGTCTTGATGCTTGCGGCTCTGGCGGGCCTTGCCGCCTGTGGAGAAAAGCCCGGTGACAAGACCGGGGACATCGCGGCCACCGATGCGATGAGCCGGCAGGCGGTGAAGGCGGAAGTCGACAAGGTGCAATTGAAGCCCGGCCAGTGGGAAGGACGCTTCACCGTCAAGGATATCGACCTGTCCGATATGCCCGGCGCGCCCGCCAATATGAAGGACCAGATGAAGAGCATGATGAGCCAGACCTCGCTCAAATATTGCGTCACGCCCGAGCAGGCCGCCAATCCCAGCGGCGAGATGTTTGCGGGGCAGGAAAACAAGGATTGCACCTATGGCGGGTTCGAGGCGACGGGCGGCGCGGTGAAGGGCCAGATATCCTGCAAGTCGCAGGGCAGTACGATGAACGCCACCATGTCCGGCACCTATGCGCCGGAAAGCTATGCGATGGACATGGACATGAAGATGGCGGGCGGCCCGCACAACATGACCATGGCGATGACCGCCCGGTCGGAAGGCAAGTGGATCGGCGACGCCTGTACGGAGGGCCGGTGATGCTGCGCCGGGCGGCGGGGCTGGTGCTGGCGCTGCTGCTGGCGCCCGTCCCCGTCCTGGCGCAGGAGGGCGAGACGATCGTGGTCGAAGGCCAGCGCCTGACCCGCGAGGAAGTGCGCGCCAAGGCCAATGATTTCGTCCGCAAGCTGGGCGTGGTGCAGGGCGACCGCAGCGTCGCCCGCTGGGTGGAAGGCGTCTGCCCCAAGGTGAAGGGCCTGTCGCCCGACCATGCCCGGATCGTCGTCAGCCGCCTGCGCGCGACGATCAAGGCGATCGGCGCGCCGCTGGCCAAGGAGAATTGCGACACCAATTTCCTGGTCGCCTTCGTCAGCGACGGCAAGGAGATCGTGTCGATCATCGACAACAAGACCCCCAATCGCATGGCGCAGGTGGAAGGGCCGGAACGGCGGGCGCTGCTGGACAGCGAGGCCCCGATCCGCTGGTGGTATATGATCGGCACCGGATCGGGCGATGGCGCGATGACCAGCACGACGCCTTCGCCCGTGACCGGCGGCAACAGCGAGGCCGGCGCCTCCATGCTGCCCGATGGCGTGCCGCAGGGCGGCTCCTTCGCGTCCAGCCTGATCCGTACCCAGGCGATCCGCATGCTGTCCGCCGCGACCGTCATCATCGACGTGAACCGGGCGGAGGGCGTCTCGCTCAATGCCGCCGCCAATTATGCCGCCTTCGTCGGCCTGAGCGAAGTACGCGGCCGGTCGCTGCCGGCGGTCCCGTCCATCCTCAACCTGTTCGCGCCACAGGACAAGGCGATCGACCTGACCGATTGGGACCGGCGTTTCCTGACCGAACTCTATGCCCTGCCGCTCAACCGGTTCGGCCGGTCGCAGCGTGGCCATCTGGTCAGGGCGCTGGTCGATGAGGATGGGGTGAATCATATTGCCGACTGACGCGCCGGATCGCTGCTGGCTGTGCGAGCGGCCGCTCGGACGGCGGCTGGAGTAGCACCATCCGCTGCCCAGGAGCCGGGGCGGACGGGGGGGGCCTGCCGCTGCCGTTGCGCGCCCGACCCGCCATCGCCCGCTTCCTGGCGTGGATCGCGGACGAGCCGGCCGACTTCCACGCACCCACCGGAGGGCCACGATAATTTCCCTTGCGCTCCGTGCCCAAGCGGTAGAGCCTTTGTCCGGTTCCTAGATAAGAACAGGGGAGAGGATATGCGAAAGACCTGGCATGCGGCCATGCCGCTGGCCCTTATATGCGGCAGTACCCTGGGCCTGGCCGGCTGTGGCAGCGACCCCGCCCCGGCACCCGAAGCGGAAGAGGCGCCCATCCTGATGCAGGCGGGGCAATGGACGCTGACCCGCAAGACCACCGGCTACAACACCCCCAGCGTGACGCCGGCCGAATATCAGGAAGCGTTGAAGCAGATCGGCGAGGACAGGCTGTGCATCGCCATCGACAAGGATGGCCTGCCGGACGCCGATGCGATCGCGGGCAAGGAAGGCACCGAGTGCAGCTATAAGGACAAGATGGCGCGCAAGGGGCGGTTGATCGCGACATTGAGCTGCAAGGCCGGTGCCGGCACGTCGGAGATCGCGGTGGAGGGCAATTATACCGCCGATTCCCTGACGCTGGGCACCACCATGACGAAGACGGAAGGCGGCAAGCCCGTCCTGCGCACCACTCATGACCTGACCGGCACGCGCACCGGCGATTGCACCAAGGCGGGCTGATCCGTCATCGGGGCCTAGGCTATCGGGCTTGCATGAGCGTCGCCGGCTAGCCTGTCCCTGCGGGGCTATCGGGATACGGGCAATGCGGCGGCGCTGCTGGATATGGCGGCGGGACCGGCCATGGCCAGCGCGGGCTGCGCGCCGGCAGTGGCGATCCCCCCATCCGCCTATGTTCGGTTTCTGGCGCGACCGGAGGAGGCCACCCGCCCGATCAGCGCCCGTAGCCCGTATCCCCGATTGCAATGTCGAGCAATGGACGCATGACGGCCACAGCGTCTCCGGCTTTGCCCGCTGCACCCCGCGCATATGGGGCACGACGGCGGTAAAGCCGACCGTGCGGGCGGAAGGGGCGATGGGCGAAACCGATGTCCGCCTCGATATCCAGACCATCGCGCATATTCCCGAACCGTCGGGCATTCCCCATAGCGCCGTCATCAAGCGGCGGCGCGCGACCGAGCGGCTGGGCGATTGCAGTCAGACGCCAGCTAGAGCCCGCTGCGTTAAATCCGACGTAGGTCGCGCGCGCTGGTTTTTTGTTTTCGCACCGTTTTAAGCGAAAAACCCGGTTCCCACTTTTCCGCAAGATGCTCTAGCCTGACCGGGCGCGAAGGCGGCTGCGTCATGTGTGGGCTTTCCTGTGCACCGCCTCTGTATAGCCTGTGGTCAGTCGCTGTATGACCCTGTGCATGGCCTGTGGATAAGTCCGGGACTATTCGAGCGCGCGGATCGCCCGTTCGTCGCAGCGTTTCGCGCCGATCGGTACCGGGCTGACCGTCGGCACCGGCAGACTCTGGCCGATGCGCAGCGGGGCGAAGCGCTTCCGGTCGATCCCGGCGCAGCGCAGATAGAGTTCCAGCATGCGGGGCGGCGTATCCCATTGTTCGTAGGAGAGGCGGAACGTGCCCCAATGGATCGGGATCGCGGTCGAAGCACCCAACCGCTCGAACACCTCCACCGCCTGTGCCGGGCCGATATGCGCGTCCGACGCCATTTGCCCCTTCCAGAAGCGGAAGGCGCCGATCGGGATAAGCGCCAGCCGGATCGGGCCATAGCGCTTCGCCTCATAAGGCCAGCCCAGATCGCCCGCGCCGGTATCGCCGGCAAAGAAGATATTGCCCGCCCGCGTCTCGATCAGGAAGCTCGACCATAGCGCCCGGTTGCGGTCGGTGCCCCAACGGCTGCCCCAATGATGGTTGCGGGTCACATGGACGCGATAGTCGGGGCAATGTTCGTAATTGCCGCACTGGATCACAGCCTGCGGGGCGAGGCCGTTGAGCGCCGCGCCACTGACCGACTGGCCCCAGTCCAGCGCCGTCGCCGGGATGCCCTGCGCCTTGAGGATCGCGTCATTGCCCAGGCTGGTGACGATCCTGGGCCGATCCCGCTCCCACAGCTTTTTCAGCGTGGGCAGGTCCATATGGTCATAATGATTGTGGCTGAGGACGATCAGGTCGATTTTCGGCAGGTCGTCGAAGCGGATGCCGGGTTCCGCCACCCGTTTCGGCCCCAGCGGCGGCAGCGGGCTGGCATAGTCGGACCAGATCGGATCGGTCAGGATGTTGAGGCCCGCCGCCTGCACCAGCACGGTCGCATGGCCGACCCAGGTGGCGACCATGCCGCGCGGCGCGGCGAAGGGTGCGGGCCGAGCGGGCTTGACCGCAATGGCGATCGGCCATGCGGGACGGTCGTCATTTCCCACCAGCCAGCGCGCGATGAAGCCCTGCCGGCTGGTGCCCGGCGGCGCCGGGGTTTCGATCGCGCCATCGGGGTTGAGGAAATGGGCGCCGTCATAATGGCGGCTGACCGGCCCTTCATAATAGATTCGGTCGAGGAAAGGCGGGATGATCGTGATCGCCAGGCACAAAGCGATGACGGCGAACAGCAGCGTAACCGCCACGCCTTTGACTATGCGAACGCACCGGTTGATGTGGACGCCCCGGTTGATGTGGACAGGGCGACCCATGACTATTCCCGTTTCTGGTCCCGTTTCTGGCATGTCCCGGACATAGCGCAAGCCGACGACGGGGCAAGGGCGCGTCTGCTTCCGGCATGATTGACTGGAATTGCAATTCTATTTATTGTGCTGCCACGCCTGGTAGTGCGGCCGTCATGGTCGCGCTTGGGAAGGCGACGCGGGGATACATCCGCGTCGACAGCTGCAGGCCGCTTGTCCTTCGGGACGGTCCTTTCGGGGATGGAGCGGCGCAGCCTCTGGACGTGCCCTTCATCGCCCGCCGATGATGGAGAGATGCCGATGTCCGATTATGTACGCAACCTTTGGTATATGGCCGCCTGGGATCATGAAGTGCCCGATGGCGGCATGCTGTCGCGCACCCTGCTCGACGGCAAATGGCTGATCGCGCGGCTGCCCGATGGCGACTATGCCATGCTGGCGGATCGCTGCCCGCATCGGTTCGTGCCACTCAGCAAGGGGCGGCTGGACGGCGATGTCATCCATTGCCCCTATCACGGGCTGGGCTTCGACCGCAGCGGCGCCTGCGTCCACAATCCCTTTCCCGCGCCGCCGCCGACCCATGTCCGGGTGGCGACGATGCCGATCGTTCATCGCCATCGCGGCCTGTGGTTCTGGCCCGGCGACCCGGACAAGGCCGATCCGGCGCTGATCCCCGACTTCGCCTTCGTCGATCGGGAGGGGATGAGCCGCAGTCGCATGACGATTCACGGCCATTATGAATTGCTGACCGACAATCTGATGGACCTGACCCATGCCGAGTTCCTGCATGTCACCAGCTTTGGCGTGAACGGCTCGATCTTTTCAGGCACCCAGTCGGTCACGAAGGATGGCAGCGGCGCGATCTGGAACAATTGGGATATGGAGGCGGTGACGCCACCCGATTGGGCGCTGCCGTTGCTGGGGGACAGCGCACCGATCGACCAGTGGCTGCACATGCGCTGGCATGCGCCAGCCTGCATGGCGCTGACCGTAGGGTTGGCCCGCACCGGGACCGACCGGCGCGCGATGGTGGTGCCGCAGATGGTCAACCCGCACATCATCACGCCCGAAACGCCGGGCAGCTCGCATTATTTCTATGACCATGAGGCGACGGAGGAGGCTGCGGCGCTCGCGCGTCAGGTCTTTGTCGAGGAGGATGAGCCGATGATCGAGGCGGCGCAGGATGCGCTGGCCGGCCAGGATTTCTGGGACGCGCGCCCCGCCATCCTGGAAACCGACGCCGGCGCGATCCGTGCCCGCCGCAGACTGATGCAGTTGCGCCGGGCGGAGGCGGCCTGAACCTCGTCCCTTTCGCTTCGAGCCGGCGTCTCGACAGGCTCGAAGCGAACGGATGTGGAATTTGGGCAGCTCAGCCCTGGTCCTGATAGGCCATCTGGAGGATGCCCCAATGGCGGCCCTTCACATGAATGGAGGCAATCACCTGTTTCAGCAGGATGACGTCGCCATCGGCGGTCAGGCGGCGATAGGCTTTGATGCGGAAGGGTTTGACCGTATGACATTCGGACCGCGTATCTTCGCCCTCGAAAATCGACCCCTGCCGGGAATATTCCAGATTCCAGTTGATGTCGCCGTGCCGTTGCGGTTGCGCGCGTTCGGGCATGGCGACGGCTCCAAAGGCGTTGCGGTCGGTGAAGGTCATGCCGAAAAGGCCGGGGAAGCTGCGCGCCTTTTCCTGCGCGGCGCGGGCTGCCGGCAGCATCACGGCCTGCACCGGATGGGTGAACAGCGGCGGGTTGGTGCCGACCACCGGCACATAATGATCGCTGAAAATCGCTGCTTCGCTGACATCGCCTGCGTCGATCGCCCGCTCGATCGCGCGGGTGACCTGCTCCGCGCTGTCCAGACCGAAATGGATATAGGGCGAATCGGGAATATCCACGCCGCTCTCGGCCAGATATTGCAGCAGATCATTGGTGTCGTTGCTGGCGGTGGAGACGCGCCCCGACAGGCGTTGCAGCCCATCGGCATTGTCGGTCGATGTGCTGGCCAGCGCTGCAAGCCCGCCGCGAATCTCCCCGGCCGATCCGACCATCGACGCGATCCGCCCGGCCATCGTCTCGCTGTTGCTCGACAGGCCCTGCATCAACGTGCCCAGCCGGTCGACCAGCATCTCGATATTCTTGGTGTCGTTAAGCGCGGTACGCGCAGTCTGAGCGCCATGGGTGATGCTGGTCAGCATGCCGCCCGCCTCGCCGGTCAGGGCTGCGATCGACTGTTCGATCGTATGGGTTGCAGCGGCGGTTTCCTGCGCCAGCTTCTTCACTTCGGACGCGACCACGGCAAAGCCGCGGCCGGCGTCGCCAGCGCGCGCCGCCTCGATCGTGGCGTTGAGCGCGAGCAGATTGGTCTGGCTGGCGATGCCGCTGATGACGCTGGTGACATGGGCCACGGTCTTGAGCGCTTCGCCGAAACCGTCCAGCCGCGCATGGATGCGGCTGACCTGTTCGATCAGGTCGACGAAATTATGATTGGCGGTGGATAGCTGACGACCCGAATCGTCGATGATCGCGCGGGCGGCGACCGCCTGCTCTCGCGCCACCTGTCCTGCCATCGATACGCTGTCGCCATCGCGCGACAATTGCGACGCGGCGCCGCTGATCGCCTCGATCGTGCGCGCCTGATGCGTCACCCGGTCGGCCAGTTCGCTGATGTCTGCCTGAAGGTCGAGCGTGCGGATGCCCAGGTCGCCAGATAATTTGGCGACCTTCATTACCGCTCTGGCGACGTTATCGGAGTGTGCTTCTTTTCCCACATGCCCAGCGCTACCCGCTCATGGTGAAAGAATCGTTAGCGATCCGAACGCGAAGCCGCTTGTAAAGCGTGACCTTTGCGCCTTTGATGCCGGTCATGCGCGCCCTTTCCCTCTTTCCCTGGCGCTATGGCATGTTCCTGGCGCTGCTGGCGGTTATCGTGCCGCTGGCGCTGATCCTGCCCTGGCATGAGGCGGTAATGGCGGGATTCGACATTGCCGCCCTCGCCTTCATGGCGTCGGTCGCGCCGCTGATCGACGCCACGTCCGCGACGATGCGGCGCAATGCGCAGGCGAATGACGCGAATCGGGAATTGATGCTGCTGCTGACCGGGATCGTCAGTCTGGTGATATTGGTCGCGGTAGGCGTGGCGGTAAGCCAGCATGGCGGGCCGAACGGCTGGATGATCGCGCTGCTGCTGGCGACGTTGCTGATCGCCTGGCTTTTTTCCAACCTCGTCTATGCGATGCACTACGCCCATATCTTCTACCTGCCCGGCGACAAGATGCGGGATCGCGGCGGGCTGGATTTCCCGGATACGGACGAGCCGGGCTATTGGGATTTCCTCTATTTCGCCTTCACGCTGGGCATGACCTTCCAGACGTCGGACGTGTCGGTGACGGCGAGCGCGATACGGCGGACGGTGCTGTTCCAGTGCCTCGCCGCATTCCTGTTCAACCTGGGCATCCTGGCGTTCACCATCAACGTGCTGGGCGGCGGCTAAGGAAAGGATTAGCCATGCTCCCAGCCCAAGCTGTCGGGTAGCGGGATGACGGCGCCGTCGATCCTGAGAATCAGGCCAGATCCTTCGCCGACATGGCCGACAGGGATGGCGCGCACCGGCGGCGGTGCGCCCTTCGGCAGAGCGAACAGCAGTTCATAATCGTCGCCCGCCCGCGCGGCGGCCAGTTGCACGGCAACGCTGGCGCCGCGCACCTTTTCCAGCGCGAGCGACAGGGGGATATGGTCAATGGTGATGGCGACGCCGCTGGCCTGCGCCATGCGCGATGCGTCGATCAGCAGGCCGTCGGACAGGTCCATCATCGCGCTGGCGACGGGGGCGAGCAGCCCGCCTTCGGCAAGGCGCGGGCGGGGGCGGCGATAGGCTTCGACCAGCGGACCGGACGCGGATGGATCGGCCATGGCCAGCGTGAGGCCGATGCCAGCGTCACCGACCGGACCGGTGACATACAGGCGGTCGCCCGGCCGCGCACCGCTGCGGGTAGGCACCGCTCCGGTCGCTTCGCCGATGGCGGTCAGGCTGTAGCTGCGGGCGGAGCCGGCGGGCATCTTCACCGTGTCGCCGCCCAGCAGCGGCATGGCGTGGCGGTCCAGCGCCTCGCCAAGGCCGGCGATGAAGGCCTCGTCCCAGCCATCGTCGCCCGACAGCGCATAGTTGAGCAGGCAACCGACCGGCCGCGCGCCCTTGGCCGCCAGGTCGGACAGGTTCACCGCCGCCAGTTTCCAGCCGATGTCCTGTGGCGGATCGGTGGGGAGATAATGGACCCCCTCAACCATCGTGTCGCTGGTGAGGATGAGGCGGCTGCTGCCGATCGGCAGCACCGCGACATCGTCCACCAGTCCCTGCGCGGCAGGATCATGCGCCAACAGGCGCAGCAGGGTTAGGAAGCGGGATTCGGCGGACATGAACCCACTCTACACGGCTGCGCGGCGCAACGCTTTACTTCCGCACATCCTTCGACACGCCGTCGAGCAGGCCGTTGACGAAGCCGGATTCGCGCTTGTCGTAGAAGGCGTGAGCGACATCGACATATTCGCTGATGACCGTGCCGGTGCCGACATCGAGGCGGGCGAGCAATTCATAGGTGCCGGCGCGCAATATCTGGCGCATCGGCTTGTCGAGCCGCTCAAGGCTCCAGCCGCTCGACAGGCGGGCGGTGATGAGGCCGTCAATCTCGTCGCGGCGGCGATCCACGCCCTGGACGATATCGTCGAAGAACGGCTCCTCCGCCTGCGCATAGGTGACATCCTCGATCGTGGCGCCGAGGCGGTGCTGGTGGAATTCATGCAGCAGGATGTGGACGGGCGTACCCTCCATTTCGAGCTGATACAGCGCCTGGACCGCGGCGAGGCGCGCGGCGGAGCGGGATTTGGAGCGGTCGTTCATAGCTATGTCCCTATGGGATGATCATTTAAGGCGCAACGCCACCGAAGCGGCGTGCGCGGGCAGCCCTTCGGCCTGCGCCAGCGCGACGGCGGCGGGGCCGATCGCGCCGATGGCTGCGGACGTGAGGCTGAGGAAGCTGGTGCGCTTCATGAAGTCGAGTACCGACAGGCCAGACGAGAAGCGGGCGCGGCGGCCGGTGGGCAGGACGTGATTCGGCCCGGCGACATAATCGCCGACGGCTTCGGGCGTCATGCGGCCGAGGAAGACGGACCCGGCATGGCGGACCTGCGCAAAGAGCGATTCGGGATCGTCCACGGCAAGTTCCAGATGTTCGGCCGCGAGCCGATCGACCAGCGGCATGGCCTCGTCGAAATCGCGGACCAGGACGATCGCGCCATTAGCGTCCCAACTGGCGCGAGCGACGGCGCTGGTGGACAGCGTCGGAATCTGGCGCTCGACGGCGGCGGCGACCGCATCGGCGAAGGCCGCGTCGTCGGTGAAGAGGATCGACTGGCTGGTCGGGTCATGTTCCGACTGGCTGAGCAGATCGGCGGCGGTCCATTCCGGGTCGTTCCGGCCATCGGCGACGACGACGATTTCGGACGGGCCGGCGACCATGTCGATGCCGACCACGCCGTAAAGCTGGCGCTTGGCTTCGGCGACCCACGCATTGCCGGGACCGGTGATGACGTCCACCGGCTTGATGCGATCGGTGCCATAGGCGAGCGCGGCGACGGCCTGTGCGCCGCCGACGCGCCAGATTTCCTCGATTCCCGCAATCTGCGCGGCGGCGAGGACGAGCGGGTTGATCTCGCCACCCGGCGTCGGCGTCACCATGGCGATGCGCTGTACGCCCGCGACCTTGGCCGGGATGACGTTCATCAGCAGCGAGCTGGGATAGGCGGCACGCCCGCCCGGCACATAGAGGCCGGCGGCATCGACCGCATTCCAGCGCGCGCCAAGACGCACGCCGGCGCTGTCGATGCCATCGCTGTCCTGCGGCTTCTGCTTTTCATGATAGGCGGTGATGCGCGCCGCGGCGAGTTCGAGCGCGTCGCGCAGTTCGGTGGAAATGCCGTCGAGCGCCGCACGGGTTTCCGCAGGGGTAACGGCCCAGCCGCTGACGTCCAGGTCGTGGCGGTCGAAGCGCTGGGTATAATCGGCCAGCGCGGCGTCGCCCCCGGCGCGAACCGCTTTCAGGATCGCGGTCACATCGCGCGAGACATCCTCGTCCGCCTCGCGGCGGGCATCGACCAGCGCTGTGAAGGCGGCCGCGAAATCGACGTCGGTGGTGTCGAGCCTAAGCGGCATCCTGCACCCCCACGGCGGCGCGGAACGCCTCCACCAGCGGCGAGAGTTCCGCCGAGCGCATCTTGTAGGCGGCGCGGTTGACGATCAGACGCGCGGAAATCTGCATGATGATATCGGTTTCGATCAGGCCATTGGCCTTCAGCGTCGCGCCCGACGACACGAGATCCACGATCCGGCGCGACAGGCCGAGCGAAGGGGCCAGTTCCATCGCGCCGTTCAATTTCACGCATTCGGCCTGAAGCCCGCGCTTTTCATAATAGCGGCGGGTGAGGTGCGGATATTTGGTCGCGACGCGGACATGGCTCATCGCGGCCTGATCTTCGTCGGCCGCATCGACCGGTTCGGCGACCGACAGGCGGCAATGGCCGATATCGAGGTCGACCGGCGCGTAGAGTTCGGAATAGCTGAACTCCTCGACCACGTCGGAGCCGACGATGCCGATCTGCGCCGCGCCATGGGCGACGAAGGTGGCCACGTCGAAGGCGCGCACGCGGATGATCGACACGTCGGGCCGGTTGGTGGCGAAACGCAGCGCCCGGCTCTTCTTGTCGTGAAATTCCGCCTCCGGCTCGATACCGGCTTTGGCGAGCAGGGGCAGCGCTTCATCGAGGATGCGCCCCTTGGGGATGGCGAAGGTGAGCGGGCGAGTCATGACCGGCGCGCCTTACGCGCGGGGGCGCGAAAGGGCAAGGTTCCTGGCTCTATCGCTAGGGTAGCGTGATGGACAACTCCAACGGTGCAGCAGCATCGACAAACAACCTAGTGCCATCATCAAATTCGATCACGACTTCCTGCTCTCGGAAGCGCGAGACGTGTTTCACAACTCGACCCAATAGCATCGACGTCGCACGTTCCGCCTCTTCTTCCAACGCCATCCAAATATCCTGACCCGTTTTTTGCGAGGATAAGCTACGCCGCTTCCGCCATCGCAGCTTCCGTTTGCGCGATCCAGCCGCCGCCCAGCACGCGCTCGCCGGCGTAGAGGACCGCCGCCTGCCCCGGCGCGACGCCATATTCGGGCGCGTCGAACAGCAGACGATCGCCGTCCAGCCTTGCCGGGACCGGCTTGGCCATCGACCGCACCTTGGCGGTCAGCGGCCCGGTAAAGTCGCCGCCCAGCCAGTTGATATCGCTCAAGACCGCGCCCGACACCGCCAGCGCCGCCCGTGGCCCCACGATCACGCGCCTGGCCGCCGCGTCCAGCCGCACGACATAGAGCGGGTCGGGCTGGCCGCCGATGTCCAGCCCCTTGCGCTGGCCGACCGTGAAATGGATCATCCCCTTGTGGCGACCCAGCACGCGGCCGTCGATATGGACGATGTCCCCGCCTTCGTCCGCATCGGGGCGCAGCTTGCGCACGATCTTGGCGTAATCGCCGTCCGGCACGAAACAGATGTCCTGGCTGTCGGGCTTCAAAGCCACCGACAGGCCGAGTTCGGCCGCAATCTCGCGCACCTGCGGCTTGGGCAAGCCGCCTAAAGGGAAGCGCAGATAGTCGAGTTGCGCCTGAGTCGTGGCGAAGAGGAAATAGCTCTGGTCGCGGGCCGGGTCGGCGGCGCGGTGGAGTTCTGCGCCCGCAGCGCCCTCGACCCGCTGGACATAATGGCCGGTGGCGAGGCAGTCCGCGCCCAGATCGCGCGCGATCTGGAACAGGTCGGTGAACTTCACCCCCATATTGCACTTCACGCACGGAATGGGCGTGCGGCCGGCCATATATTCGTCGGCGAAGTCGACGATCACCGAATCGCGGAAGGCGGTTTCATAATCAAAGACATAGTGGGCGATGCCGATGCGGTCTGCGACCGCGCGCGCGTCGCGGATATCCTGCCCCGCGCAGCAACTGCCGGTGCGTCCAACCGCCGCGCCGTGATCGTAAAGCTGGAGCGTGACGCCGATCACTTCGGCGCCGGTTTTCGCGGCCAGCGCCGCGACGACGCTGCTGTCCACGCCACCCGACATGGCGACGACGATACGCCGCGCGCTGAGCGGCTCGGCAAGCTGAAACTGGGGCTGCATGGGCGCGCCTATAGTGCAAGGGGCGCGGCGGCGCAAAAGTTAACAAAGTGTGACGCCCATTTGGCCCCAATCGGGTCGGATCGACGCGAAACGGCGACCGGACGAGTCACGAAAGCCAACCCAAGTTTACGGACCTTTATCCATTGCCCCGTAAAAGAGGGTCATGGATCTGAGTTTCCTTCGGGGCGGCGGGCTGAAGCCCGGCGTTCCCAGACCCCTCAGCCGGCCGCGCGTACCGGCCTGGCCATTTCTGCGGGCTGCCACGGCGGCTGCGCAGGCGGCCAGTCCCACCGCGCAAGCGGTGGCGGGTGTCCTGCGGGGGCAGGGCGGAAGCGATGACTGGGTCCAGGAACTGGCGGGAGTTTTCGCGCCACGTTCCGGCGGCAAGATCGAAGCCGTGCGTCTCGCGGGAAGCTTCAACCCGTTGATCGCGAGCCGTTTAGCCAGGGGGCATGAATGATGAAGGCTGTGTTTACCGTGGGGCTTTAGCCGTTCTTCAGGGCTGACGCACATAATCGGGGGAACTAAGGCCTAATTCGGTAACGCCAGTGCCGCACTTTGAGGGTAAGAATGATCGAGAACCAGAAAATCAAGCCCGCCCAGGTCGTAGGGCCACTCGGAGAGCCTCTGACGCTGGACAGCCTGCCGCCTGCGGACACGACCCGCTGGGTGGTGCGGCGCAAGGCGGAAGTGGTCGCGGCGGTGAATGGCGGCCTGCTGAGCGTGGACGAAGCGTGCGCACGCTATAATCTGACGCTGGAGGAATTCGCCGGCTGGCAGCGTGCGGTCGACCGGTCGGGCATGCACGGCCTGCGCGTCACCCGCATCCAATATTATAAGTCGCTCTATGAGCGGCAGCAGAAATATTGATCGTCACCCTGACGATCTGAACGCGGATATGAAGGGGCCGTCGGATATCGATCCGGCGGCCCCTTTTCGTTGCGGGAGCGCACGAACGACGCAAAGCCAAGATGGTTTCCATCCCGGAATCATTTTTGGTGCATGGAACGCCCGGTGACTTGCTCCGTTATTGCTGCACCCAACGCGCTGTGGGCGTGGTAAAGGAGATATGCCATGATTGGACTTATTATCTGGTTGGTGGTTGGCGGCATTGTCGGCTGGCTTGCCAGCATGGTCATGCGCACCGACGCACAGCAGGGCGTCCTGCTCAATATCGTCGTCGGTATCGTCGGCGCTTTCATCGGTGGCCTGATTTTCAGCGGTGGCAACGTCAACCCTGCCCTGTCGATCACGAGCTTCCTCGTGTCGCTGGTCGGCGCGATCATCCTGCTGGCGATCGTCAATCTGGTCCGTCGCGGATCGGTGCGCTAAACCCGCACGACATCGTATAAAGCAAAAGGGCTGCGCCATCGCGCAGCCCTTTTTTTGTTTCAGCGTCGTCCCGCGAACCAGCGGTAGATGGCCAGCACGGCCACCGCCCCCAATATCGCGGCGACGAACCCGGCCTTCTGGCCCGGTGCGTAAAGGCCCCCGAGTCGCCCGACGAAGCCGGCAAGCAAGGCCCCGGCTATCCCCAGCAAGATCGTGACCACGCATCCGCCCGGATCGCGGCCGGGCATGATCAGTCGCGCGATCGCACCTGCAAGCAGGCCGACCACGATCCATCCCAGCAAGTCCATGCTGCGTTCCCTTTTTATATATAAGCATCGACCCGCCAGCCATTGCGCCACAGTCCGCCATTTTTGGCAAGTCCATGTGGCCGCAGGGACAGGAACGGCACGATATGCCGCCATGCCCGCTCCGTCAGCCGCACATTATCATTTTGCCGTCCCACTTCGAACCATGATATTGGGGCTTGAGGGTGGTGCTATATTCATATAACACAGTTACCAACAGGGCGGAAGCGCCGGAGAGACGAGAAGCGGGATGAATTACGAAACCCAGTTGGTGGGCGATTCCATGACGATCATCGACGATGAGGATGCGCGCCGGCGGCGCAAGCGCATGCTGCTGATCGGCGGCGGCGCGATCGTCCTGCTGGTGACGGCAGCGGCCCTGATCGCGATGCGCGGGGAAAAGGCAGGCGATGCCGCCGCGCCGACCGCGCAGGTGCCCGTCGTCACGGTCGTCAGCCCCGGCCAGTCCACTGTTGCCCGCACCGTCAGCGCGACCGGATCACTCGCCGCGCGGGTCGACATGCCGGTCGGCGTGGTCGGCGAAGGCGGCATGGTGACGCGCGTGCTGGTGCAGCCGGGCGACTGGGTGCGCGCGGGACAGGTGCTGGCCACCGTCGAACGCTCCGTCCAGGCCGAACAGGTCCGCTCGCTCGCCGCGCAGGTGGAGGTGCAGCGCGCCAATGCCAAGCTGGCGCAGGCACAGCTCGATCGCGCCAAGGCGCTGGTCGGGCGCGGCTTCATCAGCGCCGCCGACATCGACCAGCGCACCGCGACCCGCGATCAGGCCGAAGCGCAGGTCCGCGTCGCGGCGGCGCAACTGGCCGAGCAGCAGGCGCGTACCGGCCGGCTCGACATTCGCGCGCCCGCGTCCGGGCTGGTGCTGACCCGCACGGTCGAACCCGGCCAGATCGTCCAGGCCGGCGGCGGCACGCTGTTCCGCATGGCCAAGGATGGCGAGATGGAAATGCAGGCGCAGGTGGCCGAAGGCGATCTGGCGACCTTGCGCGCGGGCAACAGCGCGACGGTCACGCCGATCGGCAGCAGCCAGTCCGTTGCCGGCCGGGTGTGGCAGGTGTCGCCGGTGGTCGATCCGCAGACGCGGCAGGGCATCGCCCGCATCAATCTTGGCCGCAATCCGGCGATCCGCCCCGGCGGCTTCGCCTCGGCGCTGTTGACCAGCGGTTCCGGTACCGCCCCGCTATTGCCGGAATCGGCGGTGCAGAGCGATCCCAAGGGCAGCTTCGTCTATATCGTCAATGCCAAGGGCCAGGTGGAACGGCGCTCCGTGACCGTCGGCCAGGTGTCCGACAATGGCGTGGCCGTGACGAGCGGCATAACCGGCAGCGAACAGATCGTCACTTCCGCCGGCGCCTTCCTGACGCCGGGGCAGAAGGTGAAGCCGGAACTGGCCAAGGGCCGCTGAAAGACCGGCGCGGGCGGACGTCCGCATCGGAGGCATCGGGAGGAACGGGCGCCTGACCGCGCCCGGTGAAGGAAGCGCGTCATGAATTTTCGCAATATATCGGCATGGGCGATCCGCAATCCGGTGACGCCACTGGTGCTGTTCGCCGCCTTGATGATGGCGGGCATCGTCAGTTTCATGCGGATGGACGTCAACAATAATCCCGACGTCAGCTTCCCGATGGTCAGCGTCACCGTGTCGCAGCCGGGCGCCGCCCCGACCGAACTGGAAACCCAGGTCACCCAGCGGGTCGAAGCCGCCGTGCGCGGAATCAGCGGCGTGGACGACATCACTTCCTTCGCGTCCGAAGGCCAGTCGCTGACCAATGTCCAGTTCCAGATCGGCACGCCGGTCGATCGCGCGGTCGCAGACGTGAAGAATGCCGTCGACCAGATTCGCAGCGACCTGCCCGACGGCATCCTGGAACCGCAGGTCCAGCGCATCGACGTGGACGGCGGCCCGATCGCCTATTTCAGCGCCGAAGCGACCGACATGACGCTGGAGGAACTGTCCTGGTATGTGGACAACACCGTCGCCAAGCGGCTGCTGTCGATCAGCGGTATGGCGGCGGTCCGGCGCGGTGGTGGCGTCAGCCGCGAAATTCGCGTCATCGTCGATCCCGCGAAGCTACAGGCCTATGGCGTCACGGCGGCGCAGGTGAATGCGCAGTTGCAGCAGGTCAATCTGAACGCCGCGGGCGGGCGCACCGAAATTGCGGGCGCCGAACAGTCGATCCGCGTGCTGGGCAATGCCACCAGCGCCCGTACCCTGGGCGATACCCAGATCGCCATTTCCGGCGGCCGCACCGCCAAGCTGTCCGACCTCGCCACCGTCCGCGACATGTATGCCGAACAGCGCAGCCTGGCGCTGATGAACGGTCGCCAGGTCACCAGCTTCAGCCTGGAAAAGGCCAAGGGATCGTCCGACGTCACCGTCTATGACGATGCGATGAAGGTGCTGGACCAGTTGCGGAAGGAAAATCCCAAGGTCCAGTATAAGCAGCTCTATTCGAGCGTCGACTATACGAAGGAACAATATCACAGCGCCATGGCGGCGATGATCGAGGGCGCCGTGCTGGCGGTCGTCATCGTCTTCCTGTTCCTGCGCGACTGGCGCGCGACGATGATTTCCGCACTGGCGATCCCGCTGTCGGCGATTCCCGCCTTCTGGTTCATGGATATGATGGGCTTCACGCTGAACAGCATTTCGCTGCTGGCGCTGAGTCTGGTCGCGGGCGTGCTGGTCGACGACGCGATCGTGGAGATCGAGAACATCGTGCGCCACATGCGCATGGGCAAAAGCGCCTATCAGGCGTCGATCGACGCCGCAGACGAGATCGGCCTGGCGGTGCTGGCGACCACCATGGCGATCGTCGCGGTATTCCTGCCGGTCGCGCTGATGCCCGGCCTGTCGGGCCAGTTCTTCATCCAGTTCGGCATGACCGTCGTCGTATCGGTGCTGATGAGCCTGGCCGTCGCGCGCCTGATCACGCCGATGATCGCCGCCTATTTCCTGAAGGCGCATGGCGAGGAAAGCCATGGCGAAGGCTGGCTGATGGACCGCTATATGAGCGTGCTGCGCTGGTCGCTGAACGACGAGAAGGCGAAGGAGCGGCGCGCGCGCGGTGGTTTCCGTAACCGGTTGGCCGGATTCTTCACCGATCATCGCGTCTGGACGCTGGGCATGGGCTTTGCCGCCTTCGGCGCGACCATCTTCGCCTTTGCGACCTTGCCGATGACGTTCCAGCCGACCACCAACACAGATTTCAGCCAAGTGAAGATCGAGACGGTGCCCGGCAGCACGCTGGCCCAGACCACCGCCATCACCCGCAAGGTCGCCGACCTGCTGAGCGCCGACAAGGATGTGGTCGAGGCCGCCTTCGCCGATATCGAGCCGACCGGCGCGGACATCTTCCTGACGCTCAAGAAGGATCGGCCGATCAGTTCGGTCGACTGGGAGCGCAAGGTGGCACCGCAGTTCCAGACCGTCGCCGATGCGCGTGTCAATTTCCAGTCGCAGTCGGGCGGCGGCTTCGGCCGCGACATCATCATGATGTTCGGCTCGGACGATCCCGCCTTGCTGGAACAGACCGCCAACCGGCTGGTGCATGAAATGGCCGGCATTCCCGAACTGCGTGCGCCCCGCGTGCAGGGGGACATGCAGCGCCCCGAAATTCTCATCAAGCCGCGCCCGGACCTGGCCGCCAGCCTGGGCGTGACCACGATGGCCTTGAGCCAGTCGATCCGCATCGCGACGATCGGCGATATCGACCAGAATGTCGCCAAATTCTCCCTGTCCGACCGCCAGATCCCGATCCGTGTCGCGCTGGCCGAGGACAGCCGCAAGGATATCGCCACGATCGAGAATATGCCGGTGCCGACCGTGGCGGGCGGCTCCGTGCCGCTCAAGGTCGTGGCCGACATCAGCTTTGGTGCCGGACCGACCCAGATTCGTCGCTACAACCAGATTCGCCGTGTCGTCGTGGGTGCGGACCTGGCGCCGGGCATCGTCACCAGCCAGGCCATGGCCAAGATCGACGCCCTGCCGCTGATGAAGGACATCGTCGCCGGCAAGATCCAGGGTGTGCAGAAGCTCAACGCGGGCGACGCGAAGTGGCAGGCGGAGATGATCCAGAATTTCATCATCGCCGTCTTTTCCGGCATCCTGCTGGTGCTGGCGGTGCTGACCCTGCTCTACAAGCGGCTGATGCCGCCCTTCGTCAACCTGGGCTCGCTGCTGCTGGCGCCGCTCGGCGGCGCGCTGGCGCTGCACATCGCGGGGCAGCCCATTTCCATGCCGGTGTTCATCGGCCTGCTGATGCTGCTGGGCATCGTCGCCAAGAATTCGATCCTCGTCATCGACTTCGCACTGGAGGAGATGGAAAAGGGCGTGCCCAAGAAGGAAGCGATCGTCGACGCCGGGCACAAGCGCGCCCAGCCGATCGTGATGACCACGGTGGCCATGGTCGCCGGCATGGTGCCGACCGCGCTCGCTTTGTCAGGCGACGGCGCCTGGCGCGCGCCGATGGGCATCACCGTGATCGGTGGCCTGATGCTGTCGACGGTGCTGACGCTGGTGATCGTGCCGGCGGTGTTCAGCCTGGCGACCGGGCTGGAAAGCTGGATCGGCCCACGGCTGGGCCGTGGCCTGCTCACCTACAAGGCAGGCGACGACGGCAAGCCGGTACGGGGCGCCGTCCATCCGGCCGAATGACGATGCGCGTTCGGGCCGGGAAGCCGGAAGGGCCAAAAGAAAGCCTTGCCTGAACGAAACGGCAGCGTAACCGTTAAGGGGTCATGACTCTGCTTCGCCTGCCCCGGCCAAAAGATCTTTTGACGCCCCATCCCGCCCGGCGGATGCGGCTGGTGGCGACAGGCATGCTGGTGGCGATGGCCGCCCTGTTCATCGCCGCGCGGGCCACCGTGCATCTCCACCCAGCCATCGCGTTCGTCCAGGCCTTTGCCGAGGCGGCGATGGTCGGCGGGCTGGCCGACTGGTTCGCGGTGACGGCGCTGTTCCGCCATCCGCTCGGCCTGCCCATCCCCCATACCGCCATCATCCCGCGCAACAAGGACCGGATCGGCGACACGCTGGCGCTGTTCCTGCGCGACAATTTCCTGATCCCCGCCGTGGTCGCGCGGCGGATGCGCCATATCGACGTCGCGGCGGCGGCCGGCCGATTTCTCGCCAGCCCGTCCGAAGGCGACGGCCGACTGCGCGAGGGCGCTTCGCGCCTGATCGCCGACGTGCTGGAGGCGCTGGACCAGGAGCGGCTGGGCGGCATGGTGAAGGGGGCGATAGGCCAGCGGCTGCGTGGCATCAATATCGGCCCGCTGGTGGGTCAGGCGATCGAGGCGGCGATGCGCGACGGCCGTCACGGGCCGGTGATGGACGGCATCATCCACTGGGCGGACCGCACGCTGGAGGCCAACGACCATCTTATCCGCCAGATGGTGCAGGAACGGGCGGGCAAGGTGCTGCGCTGGACCGGCCTCGACGAAAATCTGGCCAATGCGATCATCGACGGGCTGCGCAAGATGCTGGCCGACATGGCCGCCGATCCGGGTCACAGCCTGCGCCTGAAGGCCGAGGAAGGCATGGCCAAGCTGGCGTTCGACCTTCAGTTCGATCTGGAGATGCAGGCCAAGGTCGCCAGGATCCGGGACGAGATCGTGGATAATCCAGCGATGCAACGCTGGATCGAGGGGATGTGGGAACAGGCGCGCGGCGGGCTGCTGCGCGCGGTGCGCGATCCCGGCAAGGCGATGGCGGGGCGCCTGGGCGAAGCGCTGCGGGCGCTGGGCGGCACCTTGCAGGAGGAAGCGCGACTGCGGCTGGTCATCAACCGCTTCGTGCGTCGCGCGGCGGTGGGTGCGACGGCCAGCTATGGCGACGCGATCGTGCGGCTGGTCAGCGACACGGTGCGCGGATGGGATGCCGGCACGGTGACGTCGCGACTGGAAAATGCCGTCGGCCGCGACCTGCAATATATCCGTATCAACGGCACGTTGGTCGGCGGGCTGGTTGGTCTGGCGATCCACATGATCGACACGCTTTTTTAGGAAGAGCGGCGCCAGCCCTCTCCCGCACCCGGCCACCCATAGATGCTGCCTTCAGGTGGCCGAATGGGGAGAGGGCTGGCGCCGTCCTAAATGCGCTTTGGCGCATCTCCAAAAAGGTGTCGGGGCGCGTCGGGCCAAACGACGCGCCCCGACGGAACCAGCCGCGCAGAGGAGAGAAGGCAGCCGGTTCCTGTCTCGAAAGCCTATTCCTCCGGCTCGTCCGGCGGTCCGTGGCGGGGCGGAGGCGGAAGTTCGTCAGCGGTCAGCACGCCGTCGCCATTGCGGTCCTGATCGGCGAACAGGGCCAGCGCGGGGGCGAGAAATTCGGCGCGGTCGATCTGACCGTCATCATTGCCATCCTCCGGGTAGGGCATGGCGCGGCCCGGCGGTGGAGGCGGCGCGCCATCGGACCGGGCGCTGCCCTTTGGCCGACCGCCCGGCGGTGGACCACCGGCGCCGCCCGGACCGCCCGGCCCTCCGCGCCCCTTGCCGGGACCGTGTTGTGCCGACTCCGTCCGGGTGCGCGCCTGCGGTTCATGGCCGAGCATGCGCTGCATCGCCTGCACCGGCACCAGTCCGTCATTGTCCTGATCCATCAGGCCGAAGCGGCGGTCCATATAGGCGACCATTTCGTCACGGGTGATGCGCCCGTCGCCATCGGCATCGGCCGCCCAGGGACCGCCTTCGGGCGCAGCCGGCGGGGCGGACGGCATTTGGGCCAATAGCGGCGTCGAGGCGATAAGTGCGACAGCGAGTTGGACAGCAGAAAGACAGTGGCGAAAACGCATGGAGGCTCCTGGAAGCGGGATAGCCCTTGTCCTGGCACTGCCGCTTTGCCGCCATATGTCCCGATGCAGCCGCTATGTTGCAGGCGTTGAAAAATCATGTTGCAACATATCATTAAATGATGTTGTATCATTTCATCGACGGTAACAGCCTGATCGGTAGAATCGGGCACCGGCGAGAGGATGCGACACATAGAGGAGCCAGATGATGCGACTCATGAATATGCCGGCAATGGGGCATGCGCCGGGCAAGGCTGAAACGCCAGCGACAGGGGAAAACGGACAATCGCGTTATGGCGCGGGACGCAAGTCCCCGCTGGGGATGGGCGGCACCGTCGCGGTCCATGCGCTGGTGATCGGCGCTTTTCTGCTGATCCCCAAGGAGATCATCGACGTCATCACGCCATCGACGCCGATCACGACCCGCAATATTCCCGTCGAACCCCCGCCCCCGCTCGATCCGGTCGAGGATGTGAAGACCGACGCGAAGCTGCCAAGCCAGCCGCAGCCGGACCGGCCCACGGCGCCCGATCCCTTCGTGCCCTTGCCCACAGGCGATACCGGCCTGATCGGCAGCGACCACATCGGCGACATCGGGCCAGTCCCGCCGCCCTATATCCCGCCGCCCCTGCCCAACCCGGTCCTGACCGAAGCGTCGATCGACCCGCGCGCGAAGGGCGCGTTCCAACCCGACTATCCCGGCACGATGATTCGCCAGGGCGTGGAAGGCGCGGTCACGGTGCGCGTCACCATCAGCCCGGATGGCCGCGTCACCGCCATCGAGAAGGTCAGCGCCAGCGACGAAAGCTTCTGGCTGGCGACGGAGCGCCATGCACTGCGGAAATGGCGGTTCCGCCCAGCCACCCGCGACGGCGTGGCGATTACATCGACCAAGACGCTGACGGTCCGGTTCACGCTGACCAACTGACCGGATTTCACCGTCCGCCCTTGCCTTCGGCGTCGCTCCTTTGTTCCCCTCCCATCATTGGGAGGGGGTGGAAAAATGGAGGCCAGCATGGACCATTTTGCATCTGCGCCCGCCCTGTCCTATAAGGGCGGCATGGCGATCTTTCCCCGTCCCGTTTCTCCCAAAAGTGCGCTTGGCGACTTCTGGGGCTATTTCAAGCAGCAGCGGCAGCATAAATGGCCGCTGCTGGGCCTGTCCGTCGCGCTGACCTGGGTGATCGTGTGGACCTTCGTGATCGACGCGAACACCAACACGATGCCGACGCGCAACAAGATCATCTATGTCCAGAGCTGGGATGCGAGCCGGTCCGATGCGGCGATCATCCTGCAACAGAAGATAGACTTTGCGAAGCGCGAGGCGGCGCTGGTCAAGCAGCAGACCAAGATGCAGGGCTATGCCGACGCCTTCGGCATCGAATGGCGCGAAGAGGAAGCCCGCAACACCGCCAAGCGCAAGGAAGCCGTGAAGGCGATCGACGCAATGCTGGACGACCGGCTGGCCAAGGCGGAAGCCACGGACAAGACCGGGCCGCATGCCAGCGCGAAACCGGCGCCTGCCGCCCAGCCCTGACCCCCTGTTGATGATGCCGTCATCGCCTGCTGACGACCGGCGCTATATGGCCGCCGCCATCGCCCTGTCGGGGCGCGGGCGGGGCCTTTCCACCCCCAATCCCAATGTCGGTTGCCTGATCGTCCGCGATGATCAGGGTGAAGGGGGCCTGATCGTCGGGCGCGGCTGGACCCAGAAGGGCGGCCGCCCCCATGCCGAAGCACAGGCGCTGGAACAGGCGATGGACCGGGCGGCGGGCGCGACCGCCTATGTCACGCTGGAACCCTGTTTCCATCTGTCGCCGCGCGGGCCGCGCTGCGCCGACCTGATCGCGCGGGCCGGGGTTGCGCGCGTGGTGATCGCCCTGCGCGATCCCGATCCGCGCACCGACGGACAAGGGGCAAGCTGGCTGCGCGAGCGTGGCGTTACCGTCGACATGGGCCTGATGGCGGCGGAGGCCGCGCGCGCCATGGGCGGATTCGTCCTGCGCCAGACGCTGGGCCGGCCGCATGTGACGCTGAAGCTCGGCCTCTCGCTCGACGGGCGAATCGCGCTGCCCGACGGGTCGAGCCGCTGGATCACAGGGCCGGATGCGCGCGCCCATGCCCATATGGAGCGGGCGCGGCATGATGCCATATTGGTGGGCGGCGGCACGCTGCGTGCCGATGCGCCCCGGCTGGACGTGCGGCTGGCGGGGCTGGAGGCGCGATCGCCGCGCCGTGTCCTGCTAAGCCGGGGTGATGCGCCTGCCGGCTGGGAGCGGATCACCGCGCCGGGGGAGATCGCCACGCTGGATCGGGTCGATCATCTGCTGGTGGAGGGTGGCGCGGCGACGGCGGCCGCCTTCCTGCGCGCCGGGCTGGTGGACCGGCTGCTGCTTTATCGCGCGCCGATCATCGTGGGCGACGGGCTGGCCGGGATCGGCGACATCGGCCTCAATGACCTTGGCCAGGCGCATGGCCGCTGGCGCATGACCGACACCCGCACATTGGGTGTCGATCGGCTGGAGGTTTACGAGGTGATCCGGAGCGCCTAAGATTTGTCATGTTCCCCTGCGCAGGCCGGGGTCCAGTTCCATGACAGGGACTGGACCCCGGCCTGCGCAGGGGAACATTCTGTATAGTGAATGGATCAGAGCGCATGTTCACCGGCATCATCACCGACATCGGCACCATCCGCAGTCATGAACAGCGCGGCGACCTGCGCCTCGTCATCGGCTGTGCCTATGCGATGGACAGCGTAGCGATCGGCGCGTCGATCGCCTGTTCGGGCGCTTGCCTGACGGTGGTGGAAAAGGGCGAAGACTGGTTCGCGGTAGACCTGTCGGCCGAAACCGTGGTGCGCACCGCGCCGGGCCTTTGGGCGCAGGGCGGCCGGCTGAATCTGGAACGCGCGCTCAAGGTCGGCGACGAGCTGGGCGGTCATATCGTGACCGGCCATGTCGATGGTATCGGCACATTGATATCCGCCACGCAGGAAGGCGATTCGACCCGGCTGGTCATCAGCGCGCCCGCCGAACTGGCCGCCGCGCTCGCCGCAAAGGGGTCCATCACGGTCGATGGCATTTCGCTGACGGTGAACAGCGTCGAGGATCAGGCCGATGGCAGTGTGCATTTCGGCCTGAACATCATCCCGCACACGGCCGCCGCGACCACGCTGGATCGGCTGGACGACGGCCGCGCCTTCAATCTGGAAATCGACGTGCTGGCCCGTTATCTCGACCGGATGCAGAGCCTGCGCAATCGGTGAACGGGCATCGGATAGAACAGCTTACTGTGATTTCTCACTTGAAATAATCACATTGCAATGTGATATTGACGCCGATCCCATGAAGGGAAGGAGTCTTTTTCATGTCGTCCACGCTTCTCGATTCCGTCCGCAGCCTCGTCACCGATGGCGGCATGTCCCGGTCCGGTCTGGCGCGCGCCGCCGGGTTGCACGCCAACAGCTTGCGCAAGCTCGGCGAAAGCGACTGGAACCCGACCGCCGACACGCTGGGCAAGCTGGAAGCCTATCTGCTCAAGCGTGAAGGCGGCACCGCGCTCGCCAGTCCCGAAGAGATCATCAACGAAGCCCGCAACGGCCGCATGTTCATTCTGGTCGATGACGAGGATCGCGAGAATGAAGGCGATCTGGTCATCCCCGCGCAGATGGCGACCCCCGACGCGATCAACTTCATGGCGACGCACGGTCGCGGCCTCATCTGTCTGGCCCTGACCAAGGGGCGGGTCGATCAGTTGGGCCTGGACCTGATGAGCCGCAACAATGGCACGCGGCACGAAACCGCCTTCACCGTGTCGATCGAGGCGCGCGAGGGCGTCGATACCGGCATCAGCGCCGCCGACCGCGCCCGTACCGTGTCCGTCGCGATCGACGCTTCCAAGACCCGCGCCGATATCGTGACGCCGGGCCATGTCTTTCCGCTGATCGCCCGCGACGGTGGCGTGCTGGTGCGCACCGGTCATACCGAAGCGGCGGTCGACGTCGCCCGTCTGGCCGGCCTCAACCCGTCCGGCGTCATCTGCGAAGTGATGAAGGATGACGGCACGATGGCGCGGCTGGACGACCTGATCGTCTTTGCCCAGAAGCACAAGATGAAGATCGGCACGATCCGCGACCTGATCGCCTATCGCCGCCGGCATGACCATATGGTCGAGCGCCGCGCCGAAACCAGCTTCCACAGCCAGTGGGGCGGCGACTGGAAGGCGATCAGCTTCTACAATCGCGCGACCGAAAGCGAACAACTGGTCTTGCAGAAAGGCCATGTCTCGCCCGATCAGCCGACCCTCGTGCGCATGCACCAACTGTCGCTGCTGGACGATGTCTATGGTGCGGACGGATCGCGCGCCGGCTTGCTGGCAAAGTCGATGGAGATCATCGGCCAGGAAGGATCGGGCGTGATCGTGATCCTGACCGGCAATGAGGAAGGCGATTTCGTCAGCCGCTGCGTGCAGGCCCATGCCGGTGCAGCCCCGGCCGGCATGGACGAACTGCGCAACTATGGCGTGGGCGCGCAGTTGCTCGCCGAACTGGGCGTGCATGACATGGTCCTGCTCAGCAACAGCCAGCACAGCCTGATCGCGCTTGACGGCTATGACCTGTCCGTGGTTGGGCAACGCCCGATCGAGCTGTAAGGAACCACTATCATGGCCAAATTCCTGATCGTCGAAGCCCGCTTCTACGACCATCTCAACGACCTGCTGATCGAAGGCGCGAAGGCGGCGCTGGACGACGCCGGTCACAAATATGAGGTGGTGACGGTGCCGGGTGCGCTGGAAATCCCCGGCGCGATCGCGCTGGCGGCGGAAAGCGGCCGTTTCGACGGCTTCGTCGCGATCGGCGTGGTCATCCGCGGCGAAACCTATCATTTCGAAGTGGTGTCGAACGAAAGCGCGCGCGGCCTGATGGCGCTGAGCATGGACGCCATCGCCATCGGCAACGGCATCCTGACCGTCGAGAATGAAGAGCAGGCGCTGGTCCGCGCCCGCCCCGACCAGAAGGACAAGGGCGGCGAAGCGGCCAAGGCCGCGATCGCCATGCTGGCCCTGCGGGACCGGTTCGGGGCCTGATCCGCGCGAGCCGTGAATGAAAAAAGGGGCGGCTCCGGGTGGAGCCGCCCCTTTTTTGTTGGGTTGGAGTTTCCTGCCATGAGCCCCTCCCTAAAAGGGAGGGGGGAAATGGCGCTCTATGCCGCCGCCTTTTCCTGCTCCAGCGTCGGATAGTCGGTATAGCCCTCGGCGCCCGGACCGTACCAGGTCGTCATCGCCTGTGGCGGGTTGAGCGGCGCGCCTTCCTGCAAGCGCTCCACCAGATCGGGATTGGCCATCAGCGGGCGACCGAAGCTGATCGCGTCGGCCAGGCCGCTGGCGAGGTCCGCCTGTGCGCGTTGCGCATCATAATCGCTGTTCAGCACCAGCGGCCCCTTGAAATGCTGGCGGATGAGCGGCGACTGGCGCGGCACGTCGGTCGCACCGAACGTGCCGTCCGGACCCGGCTCGCGCAGTTCGAGGAAGGCGATGCCGATATCATTGAGCACATCGGCGGCCGCCGCGAACAGGGTCGCGGGATCGCTGTCATCCACGCCCTGCGAATCGCCATTGGGCGACAGGCGCACCGACACGCGATCGGCGCCGATGGCATCGACCACCGCCTGCGTCACCTCACGCAGCAGGCGGACGCGGTTTTCCACGCTGCCGCCATAGATATCGTCGCGGAAATTGCTGTTGTCGCGCAGAAATTCATCGATCAGATAGCCATTGGCGGCATGGATCTGCACCCCGTCGAAGCCGGCGGCGATCGCGTTATGCGCGGCGCGGACATAGGTGTCGATGATGCCGGGGATTTCCTCCAGCGCCAGCGGACGCGCGGTTTCATAGGGCTGCTTGCCCTCATAGGTGTGCGCGTCGCCCGGCGCGGCGGTGGCGCTGGCCGACACGGGCTGCTCGCCGGTCACGGCGCTATGCACGGCGCGGCCCATATGCCAGAGCTGGACGATGATCTTGCCGCCCTTGTCGTGCACAGCCTGAGTCACCGGCTGCCACGCGGCGACCTGTTCGTCCGACCAGATGCCCGGCGCATAGGGCCAGCCCAGCCCCTGTTGCGAAATACCGGTCGCCTCGCTTATGATAAGGCCGGCCGACGCGCGTTGCGCATAATAATCGGCCATGATCGGCGTCGGCACATGGGCGCGGGTGGCCCGGCCACGGGTCAGCGGGGCCATCAGAATGCGGTTGGCGGCGCTGACGGCGCCCAGCTGGATCGGATCGAACAGGCTCGTCATCGATAAGGCTCTCTTGTAATAAAGTTGCAATTTGCAACGGGACTTGCTGTGGAAAGCCAGCTAGGGAGCCGCCATGGCCAGTTCAACCCCCGCCGCGCCGATAAACATGCCGCGCCTCGCCTTTCCGGCGCTGTTGCTGGCGAACCTGATCCTGCCGCTGGGGCCAGTGCTGGTGCGCCTGTCGGATGTGGGGCCGGTGGCGGCGGCCTTCTGGCGGCTGGCGATCGCCTTGCCCTTCCTGCTGCTGCTGGCGCGACCGGGCCTGATCCGCAGGCCGCCGACGCGCGGAGAATGGGGCGCATTGATGCTGGCGGGCGTGCTGTTCGCGGCGGATCTGGCCGCATGGCATCTGGGCATCCTTTATACCAAGGTCGCCAATGCCACCGTGTTCGGCAATCTGAGCGGCCTGTTCCTGCCGGCCTGGGCGCTGCTGGTGCTGCGCCAGAAGCCAAAGCGGATGCAGGCCGTAGCGCTGACGCTGGCGGCCATCGGCGCGCTGATCATGATGGGCGGCAGTTACGACCTGTCGATCGGCAATCTGAAGGGCGACCTGCTCTGCCTGCTCGCCGGGATCCTCTACACCGCCTATCTGCTGGTGGTGCAGAAGGTGCGCGGACGGCTGGAAAGCTGGTCGATCCTCGCCATGTCCAGCACGGTCAGCGCGCCGGCGCTGTTATTGTGCGCGCTGGCGCTGGGCGAACGGGTGATGCCGGGCGACTGGACGCCGCTGATCGTGCTGGCGCTGTCGAGCCAGGTGATCGGACAAGGGCTGCTGACCTATGCGATCGGCTGGTTTTCGCCCTTGGTCATCGGCGTCAGCCTGCTGTTGCAACCGGCAATAGCCGCATTGCTGGGCTGGCTGTTGTTCGGCGAATGGCTCGGCCCCGTCGATCTGATCGGCATGAGCGCGGTGGCGGCAGCGCTGGTGCTTGTGCGCCTGCCGTCGCGGGCCTAGATAAGGCGCCATGAGCGAAGCACAGGACGATCTCACTCTCGACGAAATCCGCGCGCTGCTGGCGCCGCGGCTGCCGCGCCACGCCGCATTCGACGGCTGGCGCTCCCAAGCGGTGGCGATGGCGGCGCAGGAGAAGGGGATCGACCCGGATATCGCTGCGCTCGCCTTTGCCGACGGGCCGGTCGACATGATCGACGCCTGGTTCGCCAGCATCGACGCCGGCATGATCGCGGCCTTGCCGGCGGACGAACTGGCGACCCTGTCGATCCGCAAAAAGATCATCGCGCTGATCGAGGCGCGGCTTGCCCTGCTGGCGCCGGACCGGGAGGCGCTGCGCCGCGCGGTCGCGATATTGGCGCTGCCGACCAATGCGGTGCGCGCGGGTAAGCTGGGCTGGCGCGCGGCCGACGTCATGTGGCGCGCGGCTGGCGATACCGCCACCGACTTCAGCCATTATAGCAAGCGTACGACGCTGACCGCCGTCTATGCCGCCACCCTGCTGGTGTTCGTGGACGATGAGAGCGAAGGCCATGCCGACAGCCGCGCCTTCCTGGCCCGGCGGATCGAGAATGTGATGCAGTTCGAAAAGGCCAAGGCGAAGCTGAAGGGCGTGGGCGGCGGCGAGCATCTCAGCCTCTCGCGCTTCATCGGCCGGCTGCGCTATCCCGCGATCTGACCAGACCCGCAATCCGGGAGAAACGTATTTTGTCTGGCGTTCGGCAGTCGTTATCGATAATCAGTCGCAGAAATAGCCTGTGAGTATCCGTTCCGTGCGCCTGACCGATCTGCCGCTGAGGCAACCCGCCTATGTCGACATGATCGACTGGTCCGCCCTCACCCCGTCCGAGGGCCAGCGCCTGCGCGAATATGGCCTGTGCGAAGGCGCCAGTGTCGAGGCGCTGCATCATGGCGGTTTTCTGGGCAAGGGACCGATCGCCTGCAAGGTGGGGCGCATGACCATCGCCATGCGGCGCAATCATGCCGCCGCCGTCACGGTGCGGACCGGTCCCGATACCGGGGCGCAGGACGAACCGGCATGAGTATGCTGCCGCTGGTCGCGCTGGTCGGCAATCCCAACGCCGGCAAGAGCGCGCTGTTCAACGCCCTGACCGGCGCGCGGCAGAAGCTGGGCAATTATCCGGGCGTCACGGTGGAGCGCAAGGCGGGGCGGCTGGCCCTGTCGGACGGTCGCCCGGTCGAACTGGTCGACCTGCCCGGCACCTACAGCCTGGACCCCACCAGTCCCGACGAGCAGGTGACGCGCGACGTCGTCCTGGGCAAGCAGGAAGGCGAGAAGCGCCCCGACGCGCTGGTCATCGTGGTCGACGCCTCCAACCTCGACAACCATCTGCGCTTCACGCTGGAACTGATCGCACTGGGCTTGCCCACGGTGGTCGCGCTCAACATGGTCGACCTCGCCACCCGCGACGGGCTGGAACTGGATGCCAATATCCTGTCGCGTGAGCTGGGCGTGCCGGTGATCTCGACGGTCGCCGTGCGCAAGCGGGGCCTGGATCATCTGCGCCAGGAACTGGACGGCCTGATGAACGGCGCCCCCGCGCCCTACACCGCCCGGCCGGCGGGCGATTTCGATACGACCCGCAATGAGGCGCGGCGGATCGCCCGCGCGGCGATCGTGCGCGAAACCCCTTCGCGGCGGCTGACTGCGGCGGTGGACCGGATGTTGCTGCATCCCGTCATCGGCTTCGTCATCCTGCTCGCCCTGCTGTTCGTCATGTTCCAGGCCGTGTTTAGCTGGGCGAGTGCGCCCGCCGATATGCTGGAAGGCTGGGTGACGGCGCTGGGCGAAGCGGTGACCAACACGCTCCCCCCCGGCATCGTCCACGACTTCCTGTTACAGGGCGTGGTCGGCGGCGTTGGCGCGGTGATCGTGTTCCTGCCACAGATCCTGATCCTCTTCTTCTTCATCCTGATGCTGGAAGCGACCGGCTATATGGCGCGCGCAGCCTTCATCATGGATTCGCTGATGGCACGGGTCGGCCTGTCGGGCCGGGCCTTCATTCCCCTGCTCTCCTCCTTCGCCTGCGCGGTGCCCGGCATCATGGCGACGCGCACCATATCCGATCCCAAGGACCGGCTGACCACGATCCTGATCGCCCCGCTGATGACCTGTTCGGCGCGGTTACCGGTCTATGGCCTGATCATCAGCGCCTTCATTCCTGCTCGCACCGTCGGCTGGGGCGTGGGCTTGCAAGGGCTGGTGATGTTCCTGCTCTATGTCTTCGGCATCGTCGGCGCGCTGGTCGCGGCCTGGGCGCTGCGGCTGACGGTGACGAAGGGGGAAAGCAGCGGCTTCCTGATGGAAATGCCGAAATATCAGTGGCCCCGGCCGCAGGATCTGCTCATCGGCCTGTGGCAGCGCGCGGTCATCTTCCTGAAGCGGGCCGGCACCATCATCCTGTTCACCAACATCGTCCTGTGGGTGCTGATGAGCTTCCCCAAGGCGCCCGACGGCGTGCGCCAGAGCGAATATTCGATCGCCGGCCGGATCGCGGGCGGCATCCATCTGCTGGTCGAACCGATCGGTTTCAACCGCGACATCAGCCTGGCCCTGCTGCCGACCATGGCCGCGCGCGAAGTGGCCGTGTCCGCCATCGCCACCGTCTATGCGATCGACGCGGCCGATGATGTGGAGGCGCTGGACAAGGGGCTGGGCGAGCGGTTGCAGGGGCGCTGGTCGCTGGCGACGGCGCTCGCCTTCCTCGCCTGGTTCGTCTTCGCGCCGCAGTGCATTTCCACCATCGCAGTGACCCGGCGAGAAACCGCCGGCTGGAAATGGACCGGATTCATGATCGGCTATCTGTTCGTGCTGGCCTATGCTGCGGCGGGTATCACTTACTGGACCGCGGTCGCGCTGGGGCTGGGATAAGCCGAAGCGATGGCGCTTCGAGCCGGCTGGATTTGCCGGCGCGCGCCGCTATAAGGGCCAGCTAATCTTTCGGAGGAATCATGGCAGGCTCGGTCAACAAGGTCATTCTGATCGGCAATCTCGGTGCCGACCCGGAGGTCAAGAGCTTCCAGAATGGCGGCAAGATATGCAATCTGCGTATCGCCACGTCCGAAAGCTGGAAGGACCGCATGACCGGGGAGCGCAAGGAGCGCACCGAATGGCACAGCGTCGTCATCAATGGCGAAGGGCTGGTCGGCGTGGCCGAGCGCTTCCTGCGCAAAGGCTCGAAAATCTATGTCGAGGGCCAGCTTCGCACCCGCAAGTGGCAGGACCAGTCGGGCAACGACCGCTACTCGACCGAAGTCTCGCTGTCGGGTCCGGGCGCGGTGCTGACCATGCTGGACGGTGCGCCGGGCGGCGGTGGCGGCCAGGGCGGCGGTTATGGCGGCGGCGGTGGCGGCCGCGCGCAGCAGGGCGTGAGCGACTGGAACGGCGGTGGTCAGGGTTCCGGCGGCTTTGGCGGCGGCGACTATGATGATTTCGGCGGTGGTTCGGGCGGCGGCGGCAACCAGGGCGGCGGCTTTGGCGGTGGTCGATCGCAGGGCGGCAATAGCGGCAGCGGTGCCAGCCGCGCCGGCAGCCCCAATTTCGACAATGATCTGGATGACGAAGTGCCGTTCTGATCCTGTCGCGCAACGATGACGCAAAAAGGGCGGCTTCCTTCCGGAAAGCCGCCCTTTTTTGATCGATCCGACCGGTCAGTCTGAACGGAAGGATGCGTGAGATTAGAGCGCGCTGCGTTAAATCCGACGCAGGTCGCGCGCTCTGGTTTTTTGTTTTCGCATCATTTTAAGCGAAAAACCGGTGCCCACTTTTTCGCACGATGCTCTAAGCGCGATCGGCGACCCATATCGGCAGCATGAGCAGACTCGAAAAAGCCGTCGCCGTGCCCGTCCGGCAGATCGTTCACCCCGCCGAACTGGCGATCGGCAGCATCATCGCCCTGTCGGGCCTTGCGCTGCTGATCGCCCGGCTGTTCGGCTTCTGACCGCGCCCGCGGTTCAGCGCGCCAGTTCGTCCGTCGCGAAGGCGCGGATATGCTCGCCCAGATCGGGGCGCTCCAGCGCCAGCGCCAGATTCGCCTCGATATAGCCGGCCTTGGACCCGCAGTCGAAGCGGCGGCCATCGAAGGTGACGCCATGGAAGGGCTGCTTGCCGATCAGCGAAGCCATCGCGTCGGTCAACTGGATTTCCCCGCCTGCGCCCTTTTCCTGCGTTTCCAGGATCTTCATCACTTCGGGCTGGAGAATGTAGCGGCCGGGCAGGATCAGGTTGGACGGTGCGGTGCCGAACTTGGGCTTTTCGACCAGCCCCTTCACTTCCGTCAACACGCCGTCGCGCGTGCCGGGGTCAATCACGCCATAGCTGGGCGTCTGCTCCATCGGGATTTCGAGGGCACAGACCAGATTGCCGCCGACCTGATTATAGGCGTCGACCATCTGCTTCATGCAGCCCCGCCCCGGAGCGCCCTTCATGAACTCGTCCGGCAACAGGATGGCGAAGGGTTCGTCGCCGATGATGTCGCGTGCGACCCAGATGGCATGGCCCAGGCCCAACGGCTCCTGCTGGCGCAGGAAGACGGCATTGCCGGGGTCCAGCCGCGTCCCTTCCAGCGCTGACAGATCCTTGCCGCGCTCCTTCTGCGTCACTTCGCATTCGAAGGCGATGTCGAAATAATCCTCGATCGCGCCTTTGCCGCGCCCGGTGACGAAGATCATCTGCTCGATCCCCGCTTCGCGCGCTTCGTCGACCGCATATTGAATCAGCGGACGATCCACCACCGGCAGCAATTCCTTGGGCACCGCCTTGGTCGCGGGCAGGAAGCGCGTGCCAAGGCCCGCGACAGGAAAAACGGCTTTACGAATCGGTTTGGTCAAGTTGGGATTCCCCTTTGCGCGCACGCGGCTCGGCCTTGGATTGCCGTCCGTACGAAAAAGGTCAAGCGCCGCGCAAACATTAAACTATTATGAAATCACGCAGGACGCATGATGAAAAACGCCTGAATAATGAAGGTCAGCGGCATGGCGGACAGCGCCATCGCCCAACCATCCTGTTCAGACAGCGAGCAGACGGCTGGCAACGCTTTCCAGCGCCGTGATTTCACCGTCCAGTTGTTCGAACGCGATATGCTGGATATTGTTGCGTCCGTCGCGACAGGTGAAGCCGCCGTCTTCGGGCCGGTGAAAGCCCTGGATGATGAGGGCGCGGAAGCGGTCGATCCGCTGGATGTCGCGCTCGATAGCGGAAATTTCCATCAGGGCGCTGGCATTGCGCCGGTCGCGCATCGCCACCATGGTCCGCAGTTCGGTCATCAGCTTGGCCATGCTGGGCCGGGTACGCGCGCCCACGACACGAACGTCGCCCATCCCCTCCCGCAGCAGCCCGATCTTCGCCTCCAGACTCTGTTCCAGCATGGTCCAGGCGCACACGAGCCGCCCGACTCCGCACAGCAGCGCCGCATCCTCCGGCGCATAACCCGAAACAGCCTTCGCACTCACGTCAGAAACCAATTGCACACCCACGCCCCACATCTCCTCTAGGCCCTAAGCCTTCAGGCTTTGCGGCAGGAAAGGCCAGAGCGCGGGGTGTTGGCTCCCCGCAGGTGCGGCACGGGCCATCGGCAGCCGTGCATTATCGACGGTGAGCGGAAATACCAGATGGCGTCAGAAACTCAGGGTCAGAAGTCGATCGCAATGCCCTTGCGCTCCCAGTCGCCATAGCGGACCGGGCTGAGTTCCTCCTGATGGCGCGAGGGCGCATCAAGCGGATCGGCCTGCGGCAGGGGCGGGTTCGTGGAGAGATGCGCGGGCGGCTTCACATGCGCCGGGCGCTTGCCGTTGAAGGTTCCCATAACGTGTGGCCTTTCAATTGCGAACGGGGCCGATCCGCCCCATATTCATGGCTGAGGCCGCTATCTGGGCCGCAAAGGAGCGAAGTGCAAGTGAGTGGAATGAAGACGACCATGCTGCTGGCGGCGCTGACGGCGTTGTTCATGGCGCTGGGCTATACGCTGGGCGGCAGCGGCGGCGCGGTCATCGCGCTGCTGGCGGCGGCGGGCATGAACCTCTTCACTTTCTGGAACGCGGACAAGATCGTGCTGCGCATGCACGACGCGCGGGAAGTCGATGCGCAGAGCGCGCCCGATTTCTACAATCTGGTCCGCGACCTGGCGCAGCGGGCCGGGCTGCCGATGCCGCGCGTCTATATCATCGACCAGGACGCGCCCAACGCCTTCGCCACCGGCCGCAATCCCGACAATGCCGCCGTCGCCGCCACCTCCGGCCTGCTGGCGATGCTGAGCCGGGACGAGGTCGCCGGCGTGATGGCGCATGAACTGGGTCATGTGCGCAACCGCGACACACTGATCATGACGATGGTGGCGACCATTGCCGGCGCCATTTCGATGCTGGCCAATTTCGGCCTCTTCTTTCGCGGCGGCGACCGGGAAGGCGGGCATGGCAATATGATCGCCAGCCTGCTGGCGGTGATCGTCGCCCCCTTTGCCGCGATGATCGTGCAGATGGCGATCAGCCGGACCCGCGAATATGGCGCCGACCGAGCCGGAGCGGAGATCAGTGGCAATCCGCAGGCGCTCGCTTCGGCGCTCGCCAAGATTGCGGGACAAGCCGAGCGCATTCCCAATCCGGTGGCCGAACGTAACCCGGCGGCGGCGCAACTCTATATCGTGCCGACCCATGTGAGTGAGCTGTTTTCCACTCACCCCGCGACCGAGAAGCGCATCGCCGCGTTGCAGGATATCGCGGCGGACATGGGTGCGCCAGCGCTGCGTTCCACGCCGACATCCACCGCACCGCGCGC
Source organism: Sphingobium sp. Leaf26 (assembly GCF_001421665.1). Lineage (GTDB taxonomy): Bacteria > Pseudomonadota > Alphaproteobacteria > Sphingomonadales > Sphingomonadaceae > Sphingobium. Next base: position 82,016 of record NZ_LMKV01000028.1, on the reverse strand, counting down.
CTCCGCGCTCGCTCCGGTCGCGCCACCGCCCAAGTCGGATCGGCCCCGCCGCAGCGCCCTCGACCCGAACGGGCGCTGATGGTTGACGAGATTGTCGGAGAAGCGGCCAGCTTCCTGTTTCGGCAGGTGGGTGGCTTTGCCGTCGAACTGACCGTCGATCATATCTTCTCCCGCCATACGGCCCGCTTCTTCCACGGTGTGGGCCGGCGGGTGATCGCGATCCTGACCCTGGGCCGCACCCGCATTCCCACCTCGCTTCGGACCGTGCCGAAGGGCGTATCCGCCCGTCCCCGCCGGTCGGACTGGCTGGCGCTGTGGGTCGGCATCCTCTTCTGGGTGGCGCTGTTCTTCGGGATCGGCCTTGGCGTCTCCCATTTTCTTTGACGACGAAAGCGCGTAGGGGCCGCTGATGCCCCGTTCCCCTGATCGCAGCCGCCCCAAGCCCCCCCGCCCCGACGATGTTCCCGGCCTGCCTGCCCGCCGCGCTGCGCTCAAGCTGCTGGACGCGGTATTGCGCCGGGGCGATCCGCTGGAACTGGCGCTGCATGGCGCGGCGCAGGGATTGCCGCCGGCCGACCGGGCGCTGGTGCATGCCATCGCCGCCGAAGTGCTGCGCCATCTGCCTGATCTCGACGCGCTGATCGACGGCGCGACCAAGCAGCTACTGCCGGCCGATGCCAAGGCGCGCATGGTGCTGCGCATCGCGCTCGCGCAGACGCTGGCGCTCGACACCCCGCCCCATGCCGCGATCGCCACCGCCCTACCGCTGGTGGATGGCGGCCCGCGCAAGCTGGTCCATGGCGTGTTCGGCACGGTGACACGCGGCGAGCCCAGCCTGCCCGTGCCCCCGACTTTGCCGGCCGAGGTCGCGGACCGCTGGACCGGCCAGTGGGGCGAAGCGATGCCGCAGGCCGCCGCTCATGCCTATGGCGTGCGGCCGCCGGTCGATGTCAGCCTGCGCGACGCTGGCGAGACAGCGACATGGACAGCCGAACTGGGCGGCGCATCTTTTGCGCCCGGCCATGTGCGCCTGCCCGAAAGTGCCGTCATCCCCAGCTTGCCCGGCTTTGCCGAGGGCGCCTGGTGGGTGCAGGATATCGCCGCGTCCTGCGCCGCGCGGTTGCTGGGACCGGGCGAGGATCGCGTCGTGCTGGACCTGTGCGCCGCGCCGGGTGGCAAGACGATGCAGTTGGCGGCGGCCGGATGGCGCGTCACCGCGATCGACCAGTCGAAAAAGCGGCTGGAGCGACTGACTGAAAATCTGGCGCGCACCGGCCTGGCCGCCGGGGTGACGGCGGCCGACCTGCGCCAGTGGCAGCCCGATGCCCAGGTCGATGCGATCCTGCTCGACGCGCCCTGTACCGCGACCGGCATCTATCGCCGCCATCCCGACGTGCTGCACCGTATCGGCCCGCGCCAGATCGCGGAAATGGCGGAGTTGCAAAGCGAACTGCTCGCCCGCGCCGCCGGCTGGCTGAAGCCCGGCGGGCGGATGATCTATGCCACCTGCTCGCTGGAGCGCGCCGAGGGCGAAGAGCAAATCGAACGCTTTCTGGCCGCGCATCCCGACTTCGTGCTGCTGCCCATCGACCCCGCCGAACTGCCAGAAGGGATCGCGCCAGCAGCGCAGGGCTGGCTACGCACCCTGCCCGACACGCTGGGGGCACAGGGCGGCGCCGACGGATTTTTCATCGCGCGGCTTGCCAGACGGACGAACTAAGCCTTAACCAAGTTTAGCCTATGGAAAGGCTCTTGTTTTTAAGGTGCGTCATGCGTCCGATCGAGCCTTTACCCCTTCATCATAGCTGGCCGCTCTACGACCTGCGCGCCCATCTTGCCCCAGTCCTGCTCGATTCCAGCATCGCCCGGAACGACGCGGCGCTGGCCGAACGGGGCCTTGGCCTGTGGCATTGCGATCTGAACGACAACAGTCTGCGCTGGACGGCGGGTGTCTATGATATTTTCGGGCTGGAGCGCGACAGTAGCGTCTCACGCCCGCTATCCGCCTCCCTCTACGCGCCGGACTCGCGCGAGGCGATGGAGCGGCTGCGTGCCTATGCCATCCGGCACAAGCGCGGCTTCACGCTGGACGTCGATATCCATCAGGCCGACGGCATGGGACAATGCGCGATGCGTCTGATCGCCGCGCCGGTGCTGAACGAGGCGGACGATGTCATCGGCCTGCATGGCGTCAAGCAGTTGCTGCCCAGGGGCGCGGTCGCCTCCCAACGGCTTGATCCCACGATTTTCGTCATGCTTTGAAAGCGGTTGGAGGCAGGCCGGCGCGGCTTCCAGACGTCAATCGCGAATCGCCTGAAAATGTCCGTTGCCCTGCGCCCCGGCGGTGACTAAGGCGAACGGTTAATGACCCGTCCTATTCTCATCTCGCCCTCCATCCTGTCCGCCGACTTCGCCCGCCTGGGTGAGGAGGTCCGCGCCATCGACGCCGCTGGCTGCGACTGGGTGCATATCGACGTGATGGACGGCCATTTCGTGCCCAATATCACCATCGGCCCGGCCGTGGTGAAGGCGCTGCGCCCGCACACGCAAAAGACGTTCGACGTCCATCTGATGATTTCGCCGGTGGACCTGTATCTGGACGCCTTTGCGCAGGCCGGCGCGGACATCATCACCGTCCATCCCGAAGCCGGGCCGCATATCCACCGCTCCGTCCAGCATATCAAGTCGCTGGGCGTGAAAGCGGGTGTCGTACTGAACCCCGGCACGCCCGCCAAGATGCTCGACTATCTGATGGACGATGTCGACCTGATCCTGGTGATGAGCGTCAATCCCGGTTTCGGCGGGCAGAGCTTCATCGAGAATCAGTTGCGCAAGATCGAGGCGATCCGCAAGATGATCGACAAGAGTGGGCGCGACATTCATTTGCAGGTCGACGGCGGCATCGACTTCACCACCGCGCCCAAGGCGATCGCGGCGGGGGCAGACGTGCTGGTCGCCGGCACCGCCACCTTCCGCGGCGGCGAACAAGCCTATGCCGACAATATCCGGAAGCTGCGGGGCGGGTGAAGGAACCCCGGCGTATCTCCCCCCGCTTCGCGCCCGACACCGCCCCGGCGGCGGCCGACGACAGCATAGAGCAGGGCAAGCGGCTCATCCGCGTCGCGGATGACAAGGGGCTGTCGCTGGCCCAGAAGATCGCCAATCAATTCTATCTGTTCAGTTGGAAGACGCCGATCCACGGCCGCAAGCTGAAGGGCAAATATCCGCTCAAGCTGCTGGCCGTGCCGGACGACGTCATCCCCGGCGACGGGCGGGCGGGCGCGGCGATGCGCGCGGGCTATTTCCTGTTCCGGGGGCAGAAGCTGCCGGTCGAGAAGCTGGACTTTGCCCGGCTGACGGTCGGCCCGGCCTTTGCCGATTATCTGCACAGCTTCCGCTGGCTGCGCGACCTGTCCAGCGCGGCGTCGCGCGAGCAGGGCGCGCCGATCGCCGAAAGCGCGATGCGCAAATGGCTGGCGACTCATCATGAAACGCCCAGCGAACCGGCCTGGCGCGCGGACAATGCCGGATGGCGCCTGCTGTTCTGGACCGCCCATGCGCCGCTGATCCTGTCATCCAGCGACCTTGTCTATCGCTCGCTCGTCTTGAACTGCATCGCCCGCACCGCCCGCCATCTGGATCGCAGCGCCGACAAGACGCCGATGGGCCTGCCCCGCCTCGTCGCCTGGTGCGGCATCGTCGCGGCGTCGCTGCTGATCCCCGGCGGTGCCCCGCGCAAGCTGTTCGGCGAAGCGGGCCTGAAGCGCGCGATCGACAGCGGTTTCCATCCCGATGGCGGCATCGTGTCGCGATCCCCGCTGGCGCAACTGGAGGCGGTGATGCTGCTGTCCATGGTGCAGGCCGTCTATGATGTGCGGCGCGAACCGGCGCCCGCCTGCCTTGGCGAAGCGCTGGCGCACGCGGTCCCCGCCCTGCTGGGCCTGACCCATGGCGATGGCGGCCTGGGAAGCTGGCAGGGCGCGGGCGCGATCGCGCCGGATGCCGTGGCCGCCGCTGTCGCCGCCAGCCGGGTGCGCGCCCGGCCGCTGCGGCAGGCGCGCGACTGGGGCTATCAGCGGATCGCCGCCGGCGCGACCGTGGTGCAGATCGACGCCGCCCCGCCGCCCGTCGCGCGGCTGGCCGAAGCCGGCTGCGCATCGACCGGCGCGATCGAGATCAGCGACGGGCCGCTGCGCCTGATCGTCAATTGCGGCGGCGCGGCATTGGAAGGCGCGTGGATTCCCCGCGATCTGGCGCAGGGTCTGCGCACCACGGCGGCGCACAGCACGCTGGTCCTGAACGACAGCAATTCCACCGCCCTGCTGCCCGACGGCACGCTGGGCAAGGGCGTGACCGAAGTGGAACTGAACCGGCAGGAACTGGACACTGGCAGTCGGCTCGACATCAGCCATGACGGCTATGTCCGGCGCATGGGCTATGTCCACCGACGGCTGCTGCTGATGAGCGGCGACGGCAAGGAAATTCGCGGCGAGGATATGCTGACCCCGGCCGAACGCCGGCGCAGGCCATCGAAGCAGCCGGTGCAGTTGCGCTTCCATCTGGCGCCCGGCGTAGAGCCGACGCTGACCGCCGACAATATGGGCGCGCTGCTGCGCATCGATCTTGGCCCGCTCTGGCAGTTTCGCGCGGGCGCGGGGGCGCTGAGCGTCGAGGACAGCCTGTGGGTCGATGGCGACGGCCGCCCGCATCCCACGCGGCAACTGGTCGTGACCGGCGAGGCGCTGCCGGGCGGATCGAGTATCGGCTGGATCTTCAAGCGGATGAACTGAAGGCCCCGTCAGGGCCAGGCATCAGCCAATGCCTGAATGGACAGCCAGCCCATCACTGGCAACGCCGTGAAAAGGGTCGCCTTGACGACGTAAAGACGTGCGCGATCCATGTCGCTGCGGTCCCATGCCTGCCATGCTACATAAGCCAGACCCAACACCATCGCGACATAGAGCAGGATCAGGATCACGGCCACATCCTTGTCGTTCAGCGGAAGACCTGCGCCACGCAATGTTCCTGCTATCATGAAACTGGGGCCGGCGACGAAGAAAGCGATGCCAAAGCCGAAGAAGAGGCCGATAATGGCGCCGATCCCCGGCGATGCACTGAGCGACAGGGCAGCGACGATCGCCAGGATCGACAATTTGAAACGCATCTCGCTCATGGCGCTACAGCTTAGGTCGCCCAAGTTAAGGAGCCGTTCGCCACCACGGACTCAAGGGCTGTATTTTTCCGCCTCACAGGACTAAGGGACCGCGCAAAGCCGTCCCGCCCTTTGCCTGTAGAAAGCTCCAGCCCCATGACCGACGTTTCCATCAAGCGCGCCCTGCTGTCCGTGTCCGACAAGGCGGGCCTCATCGAACTGGGGCAGGCGCTGGGCAAACATGGCGTGGAACTGGTGTCGACCGGCGGCACCGCCAAGGCGCTGCGTGAGGCTGGCCTCGACGTGAAGGATATTTCCGACCTTACCGGCTTCCCCGAAATGATGGACGGCCGGGTCAAGACGCTGCACCCCAAGGTGCATGGCGGCCTGCTCGCGGTGCGGGGCAACCCGGCGCATGTGGCGTCGATGGACGAGCATGCCATCGGTGCGATCGACCTGGTGGTGGTCAACCTCTACCCCTTCGCCGCGACAGTGGCCAAGGGCGCGGATCGCGACGAGATCATCGAGAATATCGACATCGGCGGCCCGTCGATGGTCCGCTCCGCCGCGAAGAATCATGAGAGCGTCGCGATCGTCACCGATCCGGCCGACTATGCCCGCCTGATCGAAGAGATGGCGGAAAAGGACGGCGCGACCAGCTATGATTTCCGCCGGATGCTGGCGGCCAAGGCCTATGCCGCCACCGCCGCCTATGATTCGATGATCGCAAGCTGGTTCGCCTTCGCCGATCAGGGCGTGATGTTCCCCGAAACGCTGGCTGTCTCCAGCAAGCTGGGTTCGACGCTGCGCTATGGCGAGAATCCGCACCAGTCGGCCGCGCTTTACCTGCCCGTCGGTCCCTCCGCCAAGGGGATCGCGCAGGCGGAACAGATCCAGGGCAAGGAACTGAGCTACAATAATTATAACGACGCCGACGCCGCGCTGGAGCTGGTCAGCGAATTCCGCGACGGCCCGCCGACCGTGGTGATCGTCAAGCACGCCAACCCCTGCGGCGTGGCGACCGGCGAGACGCTGATCGAAGCCTATGAAGCGGCGCTCGCCTGCGACAGCGTGTCGGCCTTCGGCGGCATCATCGCGGTCAACCGCCCGCTCGACGGCCCCACCGCCGAAGCGATCAGCACCATCTTCACCGAAGTCGTCGCCGCGCCGGGTGCGGACGAAGAGGCGAAGGCCATCTTCGCCAAGAAGAAGAATCTGCGCCTGCTGCTGACCGGCGACCTGCCCGATCCCGCGCGGACCGGCCTCCAGATCAAGAGCATCGCCGGCGGCCTGCTGGTGCAGAGCCGCGACAATGGCCAGGTGACGCAGGACGCGCTGAAGGTCGTCACCAAGCGCGCGCCGACCGAGCAGGAACTGAAAGACTGCCTGTTCGCCTGGACCGTGGCCAAGCATGTGAAGTCCAACGCCATCGTCTATGCCAGGGACGGCAGCACGGCGGGCGTCGGCGCGGGTCAGATGAACCGCCTCGAATCCGCGCGCATCGCCGCGTGGAAGGCGAAGGACGCCGCCGAGAAGGCCGGCTGGGCCACGCCGCGCACGATCGGCTCGGCGGTCGCCTCCGACGCCTTCTTCCCCTTCGCCGACGGCCTGCTGGCGGCGGTGGAGGCCGGTGCGACGGCGGTGATCCAGCCGGGCGGCTCGATCCGCGACGATGAGGTGATCGCGGCAGCGGACGAAGCGGGTCTGGCGATGGTGTTCACCGGCATGCGCCACTTCCGGCATTAAGGTCCAGGTATCAGCGCGGCCTTGCTCTGAGTGAGGCCGCGCAAGCGTCGTTCCTCACGCCCATACCGTCGGGATCGACACCCGCAAGGCCGCCGAAACAGGGATGGTCGGGGGTGGAAAAGCTGTGCCAGTCATAAGATCGCGGGAAGAAACCGAGCGGCCCGTAGGACAGCACCATGCGATGAGCATCGCGCAGCAACTGGGAGGATGGCGAAGTGCCGGGAGATTCCGCCGCATTATCCTCTGTTGAACCTAGGCTGCCCTGGCGAACCTGCTCCACCCCCACCCATGTCCCGTCGATCGTGTCCCCCGAATGGCCTTTCGAGACTCGCAATCGCTCTGAAAATGCCTGCATCACATCGCGGTAATCTTCTTCGGGCACGGAGAACGTGCGCTCTTCGACCGGCGTTGGCGCACCGGAATTTTCTGACGCGCTGCGCCAAACATGCACGGCGATGATCTGACAACGCCGCTTGATCTCTTCGTCGCTGAAGTCGCGGTTCCGCCACATCATCAGACAGCCCGCCGGCTGCGGGGTGAAGTCGAGCACATAGTCATACAGGCCAAAGGACGGTGCGACCTGCAATCGCATGGCCCCGTCCTGCGTTAGCGCCGGCAGTTTTAGCTTGGCTCTTTCAACGACATAGCTGTCCTTTAACGGCCCATCGACATATTGCCCCGACCGCTTCGGCCCGCCCAGCATCTCCACCAGCCAGTCCGGCATGGCGCTATAGGAGCAGCCGCCCATCAACGGCAGCAACAGCAGGGCGGGCAAAAGACGGGTCAGGCGCATGGCCCTGCATCCCGCGTACCACTGGCCAACGTCAACCACCAATACCCTTCGCACCTGCAAAAATCGCGGAAAACCGCCATTTTCTATCAAGTGGCCTCTTTTCAACCCTGCCGGGCAGGCCTATCTATACGGGCGACCCTACTTCCACGGCAGACGTGGGGCGAACGATAAAAATATGTTCGACAGGAGAATAGGATGACCAAGAAGACGCTGGTGGCGCTGGCCGCCACGATGGCCCTTGCGCTGCCCGGCGTGGCGAGCGCCGGCAGCAACGACATGGATGTGGTGGTGGACGGTCATGCCGGCACCGAAACGCGCAGCATTGCCGTGTCGGTGGCCGACCTCAACCTGACCAGCACCGGCGGCATGCGCCGCGCCGATTCCCGCCTTGTCCGCGCCTCCAAGCAGGTGTGCGGCTGGGTGAACGGATCGGTCATCCCGGTCACCGACGATTATCGTGCCTGCTATGGCAGCGCGATCGACGGCGCGCGCAGCGATCTCAACGGACTGGCCCAGCGTCAGAGCTGAACCAGCCATAGCCTTCCCCCACGAAGGGAAACTGCGGGGCCGTTCCACAACAGTGGGACGGCCCTTTGCCGTTATGGCGGCGCATCATGCTTACCACCTGTTAACCACTCCTTAGAGGATTTCCTTCAGTTCCGGAGACACGACATATCTCTCGGGGAAACAGCCTGCCATGCCGCGTACCGATCACAGCGTCGACGTTGCCATCATCGGCGCCGGCCCGGCGGGCCTGACTGCCGCCTATCTGCTGACAAAGCAGGGACTTAACGTAACGGTGATCGAAAAAGACCCGGTCTATGTCGGTGGCATCAGCCGGACGGTGGAACTGGACGGATTCCGATTCGACATCGGCGGACACCGATTCTTCTCCAAATCGCAGCAGGTCGTGGACCTGTGGAACGAGATATTGCCCGACGACTTCATCCAGCGTCCGCGGATGAGCCGCATCTATTATGAGGGCAAATTCTACAGCTATCCATTGCGCGCGTTCGAGGCGCTGTGGAACCTCGGCATCTGGCGCTCGACCCTGTGCATGGCGAGTTTCGCCAAAGCCAAGCTGCTGCCCAACCGCAACGTGCGCTCCTTTCAGGACTGGACCGTCAACGCCTTCGGCCACAAGCTTTTCTCGATCTTCTTCAAGACCTATACCGAGAAGGTCTGGGGCATGCCCTGCGACGAAATGTCGGCCGACTGGGCGGCGCAGCGGATCAAGGGCCTCTCGCTCTGGGGCGCGGTGGTCGACGGGCTGAAACGTTCGCTCGGCCTCAACAAGCGGCCCAATGACGGAATGGCGACCAAGACGCTGCTGGAAAGCTTCCGCTATCCCCGCCTTGGCCCCGGCATGATGTGGGAAGCCGCGCGCGACAAGGTGGTCGAGGGCGGCAATCGGGTGTTGATGGCGCACAGCTTCAAGCGGCTGGAGGAGGATCAGGCGTCGGGCCGCTGGCGGCTGATCGCCGACGGGCCGGACGGGGATGTCGTCATCGACGCCGCCCATGTCATCTCCTCCGCGCCAATGCGCGAACTGGCGGGCCGCATCCACCCGCTGCCCGACACGCTGCCGCAGGCGATGGACCTCAAATATCGCGACTTCCTGACCGTGGCGCTGATGGTGAAGGGGGAGGATATCTTCCCCGACAACTGGATCTATATCCATGACAGCAAGGTGCAGGTCGGCCGCATCCAGAATTTCCGCAGCTGGTCGCCCGAAATGGTGCCCGATCCTTCGCTCGCTTGCGTGGGCCTGGAATATTTCTGCTTCGAGGGCGATGGCCTATGGTCCGCTGACGACGCCGATCTGATCGCGCTCGCGACCCGCGAAATGGCGCAACTGGGCCTGTGCAACCCGCACGATGTCGTGGGCGGCGCGGTGGTGCGGCAGGAAAAGGCCTATCCGGTCTATGACGACGATTATGCCGCCAATGTTCTGGCGATGCGTAGCGAACTGGAAGCGCGTTACCCGACGCTGCACATGGTAGGGCGCAACGGCATGCACCGTTACAATAATCAGGACCATGCGATGATGACGGCCATGCTGACCGTGCGCAACATCGTCGCGGGCGCGCGCATCCATGACGTGTGGAGCGTCAACGAGGACGCTGAATATCATGAGGCCGGCGATGAAGGACAAGACGCCGACACGCAGGCTGCCCTGTCCAGCGTCCGCGCCGTGCCGTCACGGTTGAAGGCCGCCTGACGCCCATGGCGGCGCGGATCGGCGCGCTGCTGGCCCGGCTGATGTTCGCCCGCTATCTGCTGGCGAGCATCGTTGCGCTGGCATGCGACTTCGCCACCTTCCTGATGCTGGACCATGGCGGCGCTGCGCCGATGTTCGCCGCGCTGGGCGGCTATCTGGTCGGGCTGATCGTCCATTGGGTCATGTCCGTCCACTTCGTGTTCGATCTGGAGGGCGGACCGACCCATGTGCAGCGCATCGGATTCGTCGTCAGCGCCGCGATCGGCATGGGCATCACCATGGCGCTGGTCGGCGCGCTCAGCGCCGTCGGCATCGCGCCCGCCATCGCCAAGCTCTTGTCGGTGCCGGTCAGTTTCCTGTCCGTCTATGCGATCCGCAAATATGGCCTATTCGGCAAGGCCTGACGCACCGCGCGCCGCCTTATGGGCGCTGCTGCTGTGGCTGGCGTGCAGCATGGCGATGCTGTGGCTGTTCCGGGGCGACCTCCCCACGCTCGGCTTTCGCGATCCCGACGATGCGATGCGGCTGGCGCAGGTGCGCGACTGGATCGGCGGGCAAGCCTTTTGGGACGTCAGCCAGCATCGGGTGAACCCGCCGGTCGGCGGCCCGATGCACTGGTCGCGGATCGTCGATATGGCCGTAGCGGCGCTGATCCTGCTGCTCACCCCGATGATCGGTGCGACGGGCGCGGAGATGGTCGCCTGCGCCACTGTGCCGCTGTTGCTGCTGGGCGGGCTGACCGCCGCTTTGTTCGTTGCCGCGCGTCGCGTGGCTGGCGGCGGCATCGCCCTGCTGGCCGTCGCACTGTTGCTGACCGCGCCCAGCATATTGGTGCAGTTCACGCCGCTGCGGATCGACCATCATGGCTGGCAGATCATGCTGGCGCCGCTGGCGCTGTGCGGCGCGATCGACATGCGGCCCCTACGCGGCGGGATCGTTACGGGCCTTGCCCTCGCCCTCTGGCTCCAGATTTCGAGTGAGGCGCTGCCCTATGCCGCGCTGTTCGCCGCCGCCTTCGCCCTGCGCCACTGGCAAGCACGGGATCAGGCGCCGCGCTTCATCGGCTTTGCGCTGACACTGGGCGGTGGCGCGTTGCTGCTGCTCGCCTTGTTCCGCGGACCGCAGGCGCTGCTGGCGCGCCAGTGCGATGCCTTGTCCTTCGTCTATCTCTGGCCGCTGGTCGCGCTCGCCCTGACGGTCGCGCTCGCGGTGCAGTTGGTCGGTACCACGACCGCTCGGTCCCGCTTGCTGATCGCTGCGATCGGCGGCGGAGCGGCGATCTCGACCTTCCTCGTCACCGGCGGGCCGTGCCTGTCGGGCGATCCCTTCGCCGCGCTCGGCCCGGTCGCCTATCGGCTGTGGTATCTGCAAGTCATGGAAGGCCGGCCGATCTGGGAACAGGGTCTGTCGATGCAGGGCGTCATCCTGCTTCCGCCGCTGCTGGGCCTTGGCGCCAGCCTGATGGCGGCGCGGCAGGCCCATGGCGAGGCGCGGATGCGCTGGCTGACGATCCTGCTGCTGCTGGCCGGCGCGACGGCGGTGTCGCTGCTGGTGATGCGGGCCTTGTCGGTGGCGCATGTCTTCGCCCTGCCCGGTATCGCCTGGCTGTTGCTGCGCCTGTTCCGGGAGGCGCAGGCGTCGCATTTGGCGCTGGTGCGGGTGCTGGGGTCGGTCGCGCTGGTGCTGTTGACGCCCGTCGGCCTGTGCGCCGCATGGGTGGCCATCGCCGCCAAGCCCGAACCGGCCAAGGCGGCCAGCGCCAATTGCCGCGCCGCGTCCGTGCTGGCGCCGCTCAAGGCGCTGCCGGCCAGCACCTTGTTCGCACCGCTCGACCTTGGCCCCGACATTCTGGTCCAGACGCGCCACAGCGTCATCGGCACCGCCCATCATCGCAACGCCGCCGGCATCACCGCCGTGATCGAAGGCTTTGTCGATACGCCCGATCAGGCCCGCATCGTCATTGGCCAGACCAGCGCCCGCTATGTCGTGACCTGCGACGGCCTGACCGAATATCGCCTGTACGGGCAGGAAAATGGCCAGGGGCTGGCGGCGCAACTGGCGCGGGGCAAGGCGCCCGGCTGGCTGGAACCCGTCCCCGTCAAGGCGCCGTTGCGCGTCTGGCGGATCAGGCCGGAATGAAGCGCAGCGCCACGCCGTTCATGCAATAGCGCTTGCCGGTCGGGCGCGGCCCGTCATCGAAGACATGGCCCAGATGCCCGCCACAACGGGCGCAGTGCACCTCCGTCCGGATTTCGCCCAGGCCAAGGTCACGGCGGGTGCCGACCCCGCCGGGTAGGGCCGCCCAGAAGCTGGGCCAGCCGGTGCCGCTGTCGAACTTGGTCTTTGAACTGAACAATTTCTGATCGCAGCCGGCGCAGGCGAACAGACCGGCGCGATGTTCATCATTGAGCGGGCTGCTGCCGGGATATTCCGTGGCTTGCTGGCGCAGAACCTTATAGGCCCATGGGGTCAGCCGCTTCTTCCATGCCGCATCGCTCAGCGCAAAAGGATAGGCCGCCTGCGCCGGTGCGGGCGCCCATTGCCAAAAGGCCAGAGCCACCGCGCCGGTCGTGACGCCACCCAGAAAATGCCGTCTGTTCATGCGCGCAATCTATCCGGTTCAGCCTGTCGCGGGCCTGAACAGCCGCTTCCACCAACTGCCGCCCGATTGCATCACATGGCGGCGGAACAACAGCACGCCGACCCGGATGATGAGCGCCACGAAACTGGCCTGCCAGACGAGCGCGAGCAGATGGGGCCAGACCGCGCCGTCCTGCGCCGCGCGCGCGATCATCGCGAAGGGCGAACTGAACGGGAAGATGCAGGCCGCGATCTCCGCCGGCGATCCCATATGGTCGACCGCATAGCTGGCGAAGAAGAAGATCAGCATCTGCGCCATGGTGATCGGCATGTTGAGCGTCTGCACTTCGCGCACCGTCGCCGCCTGCGCGCCGATCCCCAGGAACAGCGAGCCGAGCAGCGTATAGGCCATGGCGAAATACAGCACCGCCAGCATCAGGAAAAGCGGCCAGCCCACAGCCGGCGCAGGCAGCACCCCACCCCCGCCATACAGCGCCAGGAAGACGGCGAAGGCCGTGCCGCCCCAGAAGGCGATGCCGACGAAACTCATCGCCAGCATGGCCATCAGCTTGCCGAGGAAAATCGCGTCGATCGGCACGGCGGCGGCCAGTATCTCGATGATCTTGTTGGTCTTTTCCTCGACCAGATTGGACAGGATCATGCCCGCCAGCAGGATGGTGAGGAAGAACATCACCACCTGTGCCACCCGGCCGATCAACAGCCGCGCCTGCGCCTGCGCGCCCAGGCTGGTCGTCACTTCCTGCCGGTCCACCGTCACGAAGGTCAGCGTCCGTTCGGCCAGCGCGGCGGTGGACAGCAGGCTGATATCGCCCTGTAATTTGTCCAGATCCTCCGCCTTGCCGGTCAGCACCGGCTTCAGCAGCGTGCCCGACAGGATCGCCACCACCGCCGAATCCGGCCGGGCTAGCTGGATGCGTGGCGCGGGGGCGGACGGCACGGCGCGCAGGCGCGGCAACGTCTGGTCGCCCATCCGCTGCGCCAGCCGGTCATGCGCGCGTTTCAGCGCAGATGTGTCCGCCGCCGACATGGCGACCCCCACGATCGGGCGCAGGTCGGTGCTGCTGATCTTGTCGCCCAGTCCGCCAAAGGCGAAGCCGATCAGGATCGGCAGCAATGGCCCCAGCAGGAAGAGGATGAAGGTGCGGGAGAAGACGACGGCGGTGAAATCCCGCCGGGCGATGACGAAGGCGGCGCGCCACAACTGCATCATGGCTGCGCCTCCTGCGTAACGTCACCCTGCATCTGCCGCGCCGCCGCTTCACCCGCGATCGCGACGAAGGCGTCGTGCAGGCCCGGCCGTTCGATCGACAGGCTCTCTATCCCCGCCTGCCCGTCGATCAGCGCGCGCAGCAACGGTTCGATTCCTTCGTCGGGCAGGGCGAAATGCCATGTCCCCTCCTGCGCCATCGTATCGGCCGGCAGGGCATGGCGCCACGCCCCGTCGCTGGCCCTCGTGCGCAGCCGCACCTGCGACCGCAGCCGGTCGCGCGCGTCGCCGGGCGTCCCCTCGAACCGGATGCGCCCGCCCGCGACGATGGCGATCCGTTCGCACAGCCGTTCGGCATGGGCGATGACATGGGTGGAAAAGAGGATGGTGACGCCGTCGCGCGCCTGGCTGCGGATCAGCGCCTCCAGTTTCTCCTGATTGATCGCGTCGAGACCGGAAAAAGGCTCGTCCAGCACGATCAGCCGGGGGCCATGGACGATAGTGCCGAACAATTGCACTGTCTGCGCCATGCCCTTGGACAAGTGCCGGATCGGCTTGTCGATCGCCGCGCCCATGCCGTGCGCGTCCAGCATCGCCTTCGCCCGCTTGCGCCCTTCCGCCAGCGGCAGGCCGCGCAGCGCGCCCATGAAGGCGATCGCCTCATAGGCCTTCATCGAGGGATAAAGGCCGCGTTCCTCCGGCAGATAGCCGACCTGCGGCGCCATGCGCAGCGGCTGATCCTCGCCCAGCAGGGTGCGATGCCCCTCATCCGGGTCGATGATGCCGAGCAGGGTGCGCAGCAACGTCGTCTTGCCCGCGCCATTGGGGCCGAGCACGCCATAGATGCTGCCCGCCGGCACCGCGATGTCGATGCCGTCCACCGCGCGGAAACTGCCGAATGTCTTGACAAGCCCGTGCCCCTCGACGGCATAGGCCGGGATGGAGGCGGGGGATGAGGCCGTTATGTCGCCGATCATCCTGCCCTGATAGTCTGGACCCATGCCTGTGCCTATTAAAACCTTGGAACAGCGACTGAAAGCCGAAGCGCTGCGGCTGGGCTTCGCCGCCTGCCGCATCGCGCCCGCCGACGTCGCGCCGAAAACGGGGGAAAGACTGCGCCAATGGCTGGACGCGGGCCATCATGGCGACATGCTGTGGATGGAGGATCGCGCCGAGCAGCGCGGGTCGCCCAGGGGCCTGTGGCCCGACGTGCGCAGCGTCATCATGCTGGGCATGAGCTATGCGCCGGGGCGCGACCCGCTGGCGCTGGCGGACGTGCCCGACCGGGCGCGTTTTTCGGTCTATGCGCAGGGCAAGGATTATCATGATATCGTCAAGAAGGCACTGAAGGCGCTCGCCCGCTGGCTGGTGGAGCAGCAGGCGGGTAGCCTGAAGGTGTTCGTGGATACAGCGCCGGTGATGGAAAAGCCGCTGGCGCAGGGCGCGGGTCTGGGCTGGCAGGGCAAGCACAGCAACCTCGTCAGCCGCGACCATGGCAGCTGGCTGTTCCTGGGCGCCATCTACACCGAAATCCCGCTGGAACCCGACAGCGGCGAACGCGACCATTGCGGCAGTTGCAGCGCCTGCCTGAACGCCTGCCCGACCGACGCCTTTCCGTCACCCTATGTGGTCGATGCGCGCCGCTGCATCTCCTACCTTACCATCGAACATAAGGGGCCGATCCCGGAGGATTTACGCGCAGGCATCGGCAACCGCGTCTATGGCTGCGACGATTGCCTGTCGGTCTGCCCCTGGAACAAGTTCGCCGACCATGCTGCCGCAAACAAGGCGTTTGTCGGACGGGCGGAGCTGGCCGCACCGGCGATCGGCGACCTGCTCGACCTGGACGACGCGACCTTCCGCGAGATTTTTTCCGGTTCGCCGATCAAGCGCATCGGCCGCAACCGGATGGTGCGCAACGCCGCGATCGCTGCGGGCAATAGCGGCGACGCACGATTGCTGGGGCGGCTGGAAGCGCTGGTGGGGGATGAAGACCCGGTCGTGGCGGAAGCGGCGACATGGGCGATCGGAAAGCTGGCGGGGTAGCGCGGAAGATACACGGCAAAATCCTTTCAAAATAGGATTTCCTCTGATCTATCCTGAACGATGGACCGGCCATTCCTCCTCGCCCGCAACGGCAATGCCCCTGATTCCGCGCGAGGTGCCTGGCGGAAGCCTTGGGGAAGCCTCGCGAGCGCGTTGCGAGCGCTTAGGGGCGAAAAAGCCCGACAACGGTGTGAACTTCGGTCGGTACCTATTTCGCCTGCAAAGCCGTGGCGCAGGCGGCCGGATCGACGTCGGTGCCGGTCGGGCTGCGCGCATCGACATGGGTGACGACCGGTTCCTTGCCGCGCGCGGGCGCGTAGAGATAGGCGTCGAGGATGCAGCGGCCATTGGCGAACTGCAACTTGCGCACCGTCGTTTCGCGAATGTCGAGCCGGGGCTGGCCGAACATCTGGGTCAGCCGCCGGGCGTCGCTGCCCATCAATGGTCCCTGTTTCATGAAGGCGCTGGCCGGCGGTCCGGGCGGCGGTGCGATCGGTCGGCCCGGCGGCACGACGCTGCCGGCGCCGCAGGCGGCCAGCGGCAGGGCCAGCAGGGACGTCAGGCCCGAACGGAGGGTCTTCATGATGTCTTCTTTCGTCCCAGCAGCATGTGGACCGCCATAGCCGCGCTGAAGATCGGCGCAAGCAGGTTGACCAGCGGCACCAGGAACAGAAGCGCCGAAACGAGGCCCATGAGCCACCGGCTGCTGCGCGACAGCGGCGGGAGGATCGGATGACGCGGTTCCACCATGTCGGCCATGTCGCGGCCGAGCAGATAGGCGTTGAGCGCCAGGAACAGCCCGATCGTGCCCACCCCCGTCACCAGCAGCAGCACATAAGCAGGGAGCGCGAGCAGATTCCAGCCGATCGTCCGGGCGACCGATCGACAGGCGAAGCGCAGGCTGCGCGCCCAGCCGACGGGCCGGGCGGTGACATGGGGATAATCGTCCCGCTCGACCGCCTCGATAATATCGTCGGCGAACAGGCCCATCACCGCCATCGCAGTGGCGCGGAACAGCAGCCAGCCGGACGCGACCATCAGCAGGGCCGTCGCCGTCGCTTCGCCCCAATTGCCCCAGCTGCCATCGCCGCCCCAGCCGAAATGCAGCCGCAGCGCATGGAAGCCGAACCAGAAAGCGCTCGCCAGCCCGGCGAAGAGCAGCAGCGTCAGGATGATCGTCTTCACCAGCAGGCGCAGCGCCGCACCGTGAAAGATGGAGGGAAAGGCGCGCAGGACAGCGGTCAGGACCATCACCCAGCTATCCTACCGCCCGGCCGCAAGGTCAATCGGCACCGTCGCATGCGGAGCGTTGCATGCCACCGGCCGGACCGGTAAAGGCCGTGAAATTTTATTTCTCCCATCAGACTAAGGATAGTGCGTGACCGCTTCTGCCCCCACTTTGGATGTCGTCGCGATCGGCAACGCCATCGTCGACGTGATCGCCCGCAGCGACGACGCCTTTCTGGCGCAGCATGCGCTGACCAAGGGCGGCATGCAGCTGATCGACGCCGCCATGGCGGAGACGCTCTATGCCGACATGCCACAGGCCAAGGAAATCAGCGGCGGATCGGCCGCCAACACGCTGGCGGGGCTGGCGGCGCTGGGCAAGAAGTGCGGCTTCATCGGTCAGGTCAATGACGACCAGCTCGGCGCCGTCTTCGCGCATGACGTCCATGCGCTGGGCATCCGGTTCGACACGCCGGCGGTGCAGGGCGACATGCCGACCGCGCGCTGTTTGATCCTGGTCACGCCGGATGCGCAGCGGACCATGAACACGTTCCTTGGCGCATCGCAATTCCTGCCCGAAGCGGCGGTGGATTTCGACCTGATCCGCTCGGCCAAGATTCTCTATCTGGAAGGCTATCTGTGGGACCCGGCGCAGCCACGCGCCGCGATGCGGGCCGCGATCGAGGCTGCCCGTGAAGCCGGCCGCAAGGTCGCCTTCACCCTGTCCGACAATTTCGTGATCGACCGCCATCGCGCCGACTTCATCGACCTGATCGAACAGGGGATGATCGACATCCTCTTCTCGAACGAGGGCGAGATTCAGTCGCTGGCGCAGGTCGATGATTTCGATGCCGCGCTGGCCCGTTTCGCCGACAAGGTGCCGGTGCTGGTGTCGACGCGCGGCGAAAAGGGCGCGGTCGCCATCGTGGACGGCGTACGCCATGAAGCGCCGGCCTCCCCGGTCGCGCAGATCATCGACACGACCGGTGCCGGCGACCTGTTCGCCGCCGGCTTCCTGGCCGCCCATATCGACGGGCGCAGCGTCGAGGATGCGCTGGCGCTGGGCGCGGCAGCCGCCGCCGAAGTCATTGCCCACTGGGGCGCGCGGCCGGAAGAAGATCTGGGCGTGATCCGCGACAAGCTGTTCGCCTGATCCGACCGAAAAGGCCCGTCTCTCCGGCGAGAGGCGGGCCTTTTCCTATTTCGCTGTCCTACAGGCCGCCGAATCGGCGATGAAGCCCTATGTCAGACCGGCTTCTGCTTGCGGAACAAGGCCCGGTCGTCGGAGCCGAAGCCCCAGCGCCAGATGACGAGGCCATAAGCGCCCAATATCGCCCAGACGCCGACCGCCAGTTCGACCCATTCGAAGCGGGGCGGCAGGGCGATGAAGCCGGCGCCGACGATGCAGCCGACGCCCGCCGCGCTCAACAGCGGCCAGCGCCAGGCATTGACCGGCGCGTCGAGCAGGCGGGACAGCAGCCGTGCCTTGACGAAGGCCCCCACCCCCAGCGCCAGGCAGAGCGCCAGCGCGGGCGCGGCGGCGATCCACATATCGTCCAGATTGAGGTCGCGGCCGAGCAGGATGAGCGCGAAGCTGAAAGCGGCCTGCAAGCCGATCATGACCAGCGAAATCATCAGGTTGCGGTGGCGGGCGATATAGACCAGCGCCGATTCGCTGACGACCGCCGTCGCCGCGACCACTTCGGCCAGCAACAGGAAAGCGAGCGCGCCGGTGCCGCCGACGAAATGCGGGCCAACCAAGCCCATGACCGCCTCACCGGGGATACCGAGCGCCAGCGCGATGCCGGCCTGTGCAGCGATGATCCAGAAACCGACCTGGCTGACCTGCTTGGCGATGGCGGTCAGGTTGTTTTCGGCAAGGTTGCGGGTGATGACCGGGCCGAGGATCGGATCGAAACTCGTCTTGAGCTTCTGCGGCAGCGACGCCACCTGCTGCGCGACATAATATATGCCGATCACCGCCGGGCTGACGAACAGGCCCAATATCGCCATGTCGAGCCGGCGCGACCCCCATTCGACGCCATCCGCCGCCGCGAGCGGCAGGTTGCGGCGGGCAAGACGCCAGAGCCTGCCCGGATCGGGACGCCAGCCGGTGGGCAAGCCATAATGGCGGATCATGGGGATGATCGACGCGACGAAGGCGGCAATCATCGACACGGCATAGGAAAGGATCAAGCCGTCACGCTTGGAATAGAAGGCGAAGGCGAAGGCGCCGATGCTGATCGCCCAGGGTTCGATGATCGACCGCGCCCGGACGGTCGCCCCGACATCGAAGCGATAGGCGCAGGCGGCCAACGCCACGTCCGATCCCGCCACGCCGATCACCACCAGCGCGAGCAGCCGGTCCAGCCCGTTGATGTTGCTGTTGGGGAACATCGCTTGCGGGAAGGCGATCAGGATCGCAGAGCCAAGCAAGGCCGCGAGCAGGGTCACGACCATCGCGTCGGTCACGACATGATTATGCGGCCGCTCGGTCTGCGTCAGTGCGCCGGCCAGGCCGCGCTTCAGGCCCAGCGTCGCGATCTGGGCAACGAATTCGACCACCAGCACGGCATAGGCGAAGCGGCCCAGCGCCTCCGCACCATACCAGCGGCCGGCGATGAACAGGAATGGCAGGCGCGCGGCCAGCCGCAGCAGGAAACCGAAGATATTGGTCCGCCCGCCCTTGGCCAGAGCGGCGATATCATCCTGATCCTTGGATGGAGACGCCTCTGTCGCCAACGAACTATGAACCCCTTGTCTCATTCTCTGTTGCTGTATCTGTTCGTTGTAGGCGCAATGCGGCGGCAGTGCGACGGGTTATTCCGGGCGCAATGGCCGGGCAAGCAGCGCGTCGATGACCTGCGCCAGCGGTGCAGCCTGCGTCAGCAGGGCGCAGACCGCCTCCACCACCGGCATTTCCACGCCGGCGGCGCGGGCGGCATCACGCAGGACGGGGGCGGTGAAGGCCCCTTCGGCGACGGTGCGGCGGTTGGACAGGAGGTCGGCGGCGCTGCCCCCTTCGCCCAGCCCCTTGCCCAGCGAGAAATTGCGCGAATTGGTGGAAGAGCAGGTGAGGACGAGATCGCCAAGGCCCGACAGCCCGCCCAGCGTTTCCGCCCGCGCGCCGCGCGCCAGGCCAAAGCGGGTCATTTCGGCAAAGCCTCGGCTGATCAGCGCGGCGCGGGCGTTAAGGCCGAGACCAGCGCCTTCCGCGACGCCGCAGGCGATGGCGAGCACATTCTTGACCGCGCCACCGATTTCGGCGCCGATCACATCGTCCGACAGATAGGGGCGGAAGGCCGGCCGGGCGATCCGGGCAGCGAGGCGCTGGCCCAGTTCCCGGTTTTCACAGGCCAGGGTGATGGCGGTCGGCAACCCCTTCGCCACTTCATGGGCAAAGGTCGGGCCGGACAGGACGGCGATGGGCGAGGTCGGCTGCGCCTGTTGCGCGACCTCCGACATGAGCAGGCTGGTGCCGGCCTCTATACCCTTCGAACAGAGGAGGAGCGGGACGCCAGCCGGCGCCTGAGCCACGACGCTGCGCAGATGCTGGGCCGGGCTGACCACCAGCAGCAGCGCGCAATCCGAAAGGTCGGCCATGCTGGTCGTCGCCGCAATCGAGGGCGAGAGTGGGATATTGGCGAGATAGAGCGGATTTTCCTGGGTGCGATTGATCGCATCCACCACATCCGGCTCCAGCGCCCAAAGGGCGACCGGCTGGCCGTCGCTGGCCAGCAATTGCGCCAGTGCCGTGCCCCAGGCACCCGCACCGATGACTCCCGCCTTCATGCCTTCACGCCCTTCATGCTTTGACTCCGGCTCCACGCGCCTTTTCCGCCGCCGGGTCGAGCGGCCAGCGCGGCCGGGCGGGAACGGTCAGATCATCGACCAGGCCCACTGCATAGCGCTCTGCCCCGGCCCATGCGATCATCGCCGCATTGTCGGTGCAGAGCCACAGCGGCGGCGCGACGAAAGGCAGGTCATGCGCAGCAGCCAGCGATTCGAGCGCGGCGCGGATCGGCTGGTTGGCCGCAACGCCACCCGCAACGACCAGGGCGGTGATGCCCTCGCTTGCTGCCAATGCGCGCCGGGTGCGGTCGATCAGGCAGTCGATCACCGCCTGCTGGAAGGAGGCGGCGATATCTTCGGTGCCATATTGGCCGGACTGGACGGCGCGCATGACCGCGCTTTTGAGGCCCGCGAAGGAAAAATGCGGTTCGGCCGTGCCGACCAGCGGGCGCGGCAGCGGCACCGCTTTCGGATTGCCTTGTGCCGCTACCTTTTCCACCTGCGGACCACCGGGATAGCCGAGGCCGAGCAGCTTGGCGGTCTTATCGAAGGCTTCGCCCGCCGCATCGTCGATCGTGGTGGCCAGGCGCGCATAGTCGCCCGGCCCCTTCACATGGAGCAACTGACAATGGCCGCCCGAAACAAGCAGCAGCAGATAGGGAAATTGCAGTGTCGGATCGGCGAGGCGGGGCGAGAGCGCATGCCCTTCGAGATGGTTGACCGCGACCAGCGGCTTGCCCGCCGCATGAGCGAGCGCCTTGCCGGTGACGAGGCCGACCATGACACCGCCGATCAGGCCGGGGCCAGCGGTGGCGGCGATCACATCCACATCCGCCAGCGTCATGTCCGCATCGGCCAGCGCCGCCTCGATCAACGGCGCAAGCGCCTCGACATGAGCGCGGGCGGCGATTTCGGGGACGACGCCGCCATAGGGGCGATGCGCCTCCTCCTGCGTGGCAAGGCGATGCGCCAATATCCGGCCATCGGCCGTCACCAGCGCTGCCGCAGTTTCGTCGCAGCTTGATTCCAGGCCAAGGATGATGGTCATTGCCGCTTCCATCTAATGCCCACGGCCATTAGAGCAAGCCGCATATGCTTTTCACTGCCCAAAGAGATCATGGCCGACCGTTGCGCCTCGGCACCAGAGGATCGCCTCTGGCGCTGGCCCAGGCCCATATGACCGCCCGCGCCCTGTGCGCCGTCCACGGCTGGACGGAGGATGCCGTGCAGATCGTCACCGTGCTGACCAGCGGCGACCGAATACAGAACCGGGCGCTGGCCGACATCGGCGGCAAGGCGCTATGGACCAAGGAACTGGACCGGGCGCTGGTGGCTGGCGACATCGACTTTTCGGTCCACAGCATGAAGGATGTGGAGACGCTGCGCCCGGACGCCTTCTGCATCGCCGCCATGCTGCCGCGCGCCGATGTGCGCGACAAGCTGGTCGGGGTGGAGAGTTTCGACGCGCTGCCGGCCAATCCGCTGGTGGGGACGAGCTCTCCGCGCCGCGCCGCGCAGGTGAAGCGGTTGCGGCCCGATGCGACCATCACTTTGTTTCGCGGCAATGTCGCCACGCGGCTGGCCAAGCTGGATGCGGGCGAGGTGCATGCGACGCTGCTGGCGGCGGCCGGGCTGGACCGGCTGGGCCAAAGCGATGTCGGCGTGACGATACCGATCGACCTGATGTTGCCGGCGCCGTCGCAGGGCGCGGTGGGGATCGAAACGCTGGCCGCCAATGACGCCATGGTCGCGGCGCTGGCGGCGATCAACGATCGTGACACGTTCGACGCGGTGATGGCCGAACGCAGCGTGCTCAAGGGGTTGGGTGGCACCTGCCATTCGCCGATCGCGGCACTGGCGCGCGTGGAAGCGGACGGCCTGTATATGATCGCCGAGATCATCAGCCCCGACGGGCAGGAAACGGTGCGCGAGGAAGCGCGGCTGCCGCGCGAGGACGCCGTGACAGCGGAAGCGATCGGCCGAGCCCTGCTGGAGCGGGCCAGTCCGGCGCTGCGCGCGCTGTTCGACGGGTGAAGCGCGTCCTGATCCTGCGCCCCGAACCGGCGGCGGGCAGGACGGCGGCCAAGGCGGCGGCGCTGGGCATGGAGGCGCGGATACATCCGCTGTTCGCGCCGCAGCCGGTCGACTGGACGCCGCCGGTGCCGGAGGATTTCGACGCGCTGCTGCTGACCAGCGCCCATGGCGTGGCCTTCGCCGGGCCGGCTTTGCTCCATTATCGCGGCCTGCCCGCCTATGCCGTCGGGGCAGCCACGGCACAGGCATTGGCGGAGGCCGGTTTTCCCATGGTCGTTGCCGGCGACAGCGACGGCAGCGCGATCGCGGCGCGGATCATCAACGACGGACATGGCCGGGTGCTGCATCTGGCCGGCACGACGGTCGCGCCGATGAAGACGGGGGCGCTCGATATCAGGCGGATCGCCGTCTATGGCATGACCGGCCTGCCACCCGATCCGGCGCTGATTACAGACACGGTGTCGGGGTCGATCCTGCTGGTCCACTCGCCGCGCGCGGCTGTCCGGCTGGCGGAACAGATCGGGCGGGACCGACGCGAGCACCTGCATATCGTGGCGATCAGCGCGGCGACATTGGCCGCATGCGGCGATGGCTGGGCCAGTGGGCAGGCCCCTGCCCTGCCGCGCGATGACGATATGCTGGCCCTTGCCCTTCGATTGTGCGAATGACGGGGCAATGACAGACGAAAGGGTCCGCATGAACGACGAGGATGGGGTCGGCACGATCGGCACTGTGCCGCCGCCCGCGCGCCGTCGCAGCCTGTTGCCATTGCTGATCCTGACCCTGATGGCCTTTGCTTTGGGTGTCGTGCTGACCGTATGGGCCTGGCCGCAGATCCAGCGCCGCTGGGGCGATCCGCAGCCGCAATCGACCAAGACTGCCCCCGCGCAGGGGCTGATCGGGGCCGCCAATCCCGCCCCGACCGTCCGGCCGTTGACCGCCGATGCGGCGCAGATGCTGGACGGCCGGGTCATGCAACTGGAGGAACGGCTGAACCGCATCACCGTGGAGGCGCAGGCCGCGTCGGGCAATGCCGCGCGGGCGGAAGGGCTGCTCGTCGCCTTCGCCGCGCGCCGTGCACTCGATAGCGGAACGCCGCTCGGCTATGTCGAGGGGCAGTTGCGGCTGCGCTTCGGCCAGGCGCAACCGCGCGCCGTCGCCGCCATCATCAATGCCGCGCGCGAGCCGATCACGCTCGCTGACCTGCGCGGCGGGTTGATGGACGTGTCCGTCCAGTTGACCACGCCACCGGCCGGAGCGGGCTGGTGGGATGCGCTGGAGCATGAGGCGCGCGAACTGATCACCATCCGCAAGGCGTCCACCCCCTCCCCCCGGCCGCAGGTCGCGATGGACCGGGCGCTGCGCTATATCGACGGCGGCCGGGTGAGTGCGGCGCTGGCCGAGGTCGAGCGGATGCCGGGCCGGGCGGCGGCGGACCGCTGGATGCAATATACCCGCCGCTATCTGGAAGCGCGGCGCGCGCTGGACCTGATCGAGACGGCGGCGATCCTGGAACCTCGGGAATTGCGCGGGACCGAGGGTGCGGCGGTGAGCCAGACGTCCCCTCTCGCCCCTTAAAGCCCTGTCACAAACGACGAACCGTTGATCGCATGAGGCGAAACCCATAGACGCGTCCTGCGTTGTCACGATACTGTCATCGTTTCCCGTCGCGTGCCCGCGGTCGGATTCAGGGATCATCGTCATCGTGCCGCCTTACGCTCAAGCTGTCAGCAGTTTCTGGAAAGATCGCCTAGCGGCCGGTCCGCGCGCGTCGCAGCTTCCGCCCGTTCAGCAGTTGCTGGGCAATCTGAGCGTGCCCTTCGACCTGAAGCGGACGCGCGCGCAGGCCGCGATGCTGGCCGGACAGATGACGGGCGACGGGCGCAGCGTGCTGCTGATCCCCGGCCTGATGGCGTCGGAACAGCGGATGGGCTGGCTGCGCGACATATTGAACACGGCCGGTTACGACGCGCATGACTGGGGCATGGGCCGCAATTTCGGGCCGAAGCCCGACAGCCTGGACAAGATCGACCAGCGTGTGGACGCGATCCGTAAACGGACCGGCGCGCCGGTGACGCTGGTAGGCTGGAGCCTTGGTGGGCTGTATGCGCGTGAATATGCCAAGTTCGCTGCGCACAAAGTGGGTGGCGTGGTGACGATGGGCACGCCCTTTTCCGGCGATCCGCGCGCCAATCATGCCTGGCGTCTCTATCAACTGGTGTCCGGTTTTCCGGTCGATCGCCCGCCCTTCCCCTGCACCCGCGAGGCCAAGCCGCCGGTGCCGACCGTCGCCTTGTGGTCGCAGCGGGACGGCGTGATTTTACCCGAATGTTCGCGCGGTCGCAGCAGCGAGCGCGACAAGGCGATCGAGGTGGATTGCACCCATATGGGCTTTGCAGCCTCACCCGAAGGGATTGCGGCCGTGGGCAAGGCGCTGGAGGCGTTGCGGGCCTGACGGAATCGTCGGTTTCAGGGTCACGGATTCGACCGACAGGGTCATGGCGCCAAAGTTCACACCGTCGATGGGGTCGCATTTTGGCGGTTTCAGGCCGGAATCGCGACAGATGTGCGCCGCCGACGCGCCAGGGGTGCGCCTGTTGGATCATGGCGACGCGACGGTCTTGCACCGGGGACGCGCCGGATAGGTCACGGGTGCGTTCCTGTTGGAGGGGCGCATGCGGGCGGGCGCGACAGTGCAGGGCAGACTGGTCCATCCTTCAGGACAGATCAGGCCAAATCCTATTTTGGAAGGGAAATAGGAGGGGCTGCCACCCTGGCAACGATCCGGGGGATGGTAGCGCCCTCTTGCCCTCCGCATTCTCCGCGCGCGTCAAAATTGTTCGCGCGGAGGCGCAGAGAAGGCGGAGGAATTCGACAAGATCATCCTGCCGGTGTCAACGCCGTGGAAGGCCGCTGGCGATCAGCGTTTCGCGAAGATCCGTATCCTGCCCTGCCGTCAGAACATGACGCGGCACGAATTGGTAGAGCGTGTCGTTCAGATAGAGGAGATAGACCGATCCGGTTTCGCGCCAGCGATGATAATGCAACCAGGGTAAGCGCTGCTCGGCATGGGCGGAATGCCAGAAGGAGTCATTTGCAGACCAACCAAATGTCATCGGCTGGTGCTGCGACTTGCTTTGTTTGAAAAGCCGTCTGGCACGACGCGGCAGGAGCAAATAATTAAGTCCGAGGCAGGGCACCAAGGCCACAAGTCCAGACAAGGCCCCCACGATGCCGGACATGAGCGCTTCGAGAACAGGCGTACCAAGCAGCAGAAGCGCGCCTACGACCAAGGTGAGCGCGAAGGCGACCAGCATTGCGAGCCTGCCAAAAAATCGATGCGAGCGAACCTGCCTCAGATAGAAGGCCTTTGCTGCCGTGAGATAGTCAGCTTCGGTCGGTTGAAACGTGATTTCGCCTGCCATTCGCCCGCTTACTCTATTTCGCCAATCGCGCCAGCGCCTCATCCCGCCCGATCAGCGGCAGCAACAGCGCCATGTCGGGGCCGTGGTCCAGCCCTGTGAGCGCGCGGCGCAGGGGGAGGAAGAGGGGCTTGCCCTTGCGGCCCGTCTCTTCCTTCAGCGCATTGGTCAAGGTGCGCCAGATGTCGGCGTCGAAGGTCGCGCCCGACAGGATGCGGTGGGCTGTGGCGAGGAAGTCGTGGTCCTCCTCCGCCGGTGCGGGCGCGGTGATCGGGCCGGTGACGATGCGCCACCAGTCGGCTGCGCCCGCCACCGTTTCCAGATTGGGGCGGATCGCGGCCCATGCCGGCGCGTCCATGCCGTCGGGCAGGCGATCGGCGACCGCTTCATAGGGGAGGAGATGGACGATCTTCTGGTTGAGGGTCGCCAGTTCGGCCTCATCGAAGCGGGCGGGGGCGCGGCCGAAATGGGCGAAATCGAAATGGGCGATCAGCGGCGCCATGTCGGCGAAGGGTTCGATCGGCTGCGACGTGCCGAGGCGCGCGAGCAAGGCGGCGACGCTCATGGCTTCGAGGCCGATGTCGCGGAAATGGGCGACGCCGAGCGAGCCGAGGCGCTTGGACAGCTTGCCTTCGCTGCCGGTCAGCAACGCTTCATGGGCGAAGGCCGGGAGCGATGCGCCGAGCGCCGTGAACATCTGAATCTGGGTCGCGGTGTTGGAGACATGATCCTCCCCGCGCAGGACATGGGTGACGCCCATGTCGATATCGTCGATGACCGAGGGGAGCATGTAGAGCCATGAACCGTCGGCGCGGCGGATGACAGGATCGGACAGGAGTTTGGGATCGAAGCGCTGATCGCCGCGAATGAGGTCGGTCCAGACGATCGGCTGGTCATGGTCCAGCTTGAAGCGCCAATGGGGGGTGCGGCCTTCGGCTTCATGGGCGGCGATCTGGTCCGGGGTCAGCGACAGGGCGGCGCGGTCGTAGACGGGCGGCAGGCCGCGACCGAGCAGTACCTTGCGGCGCAGGTCGAGTTCCTGGCTCGTTTCATAGGCGGGGTAGACATGGCCGGACGCCTTGAGCGCCGCGAACCGGGCTTCGTAAAGGGCGAAGCGGTCGGACTGTTTTTCCTCACCGTCCCAGTGGAGGCCGAGCCATGCGAGGTCCGCCTGAATCGAGTCCGCATATTCGGGGCGCGAGCGTTCGAGATCGGTATCGTCCAGGCGCAGCAGGAACTGGCCGCCGGACTTGCGCGCCCACAGCCAGTTGTGGAGCGCGGCGCGGATATTGCCGACATGAAGGTGGCCGGTGGGCGACGGGGCGAAGCGGGTGATGACGGTCATAAATACAACCCGTTCGTCCTGAGTAGCCATTGAGCGAAGTCGAAATGGCGTATCGAAGGATGGATGCTTCGATACAGGGCTTCGACTTCGCTCAGCCCCTATTCAGTACGAACGGCCTTTTCCATGGGTTAGATGCTGCGGAAGCCGTTGGTGATCGGATAGCGGCGGTCGCGGCCGAAATTGCGGATGCCCAGCTTCACGCCGGGGGGCGATTGGCGGCGCTTATATTCGGCGATGTAGAGCAGGCGCTCGATACGGGCGACCATCTCTTTCTCGAAGCCGCGTTCGACCAGCTTGTCGACCGACAATTCCTCCTCGACCAGGCCATAGAGGATGGGATCGAGAATTTCATAGGGTGGCAGGCTGTCGTCGTCGCGCTGATTGTCGCGCAGTTCGGCGCTGGGCGGCTTGGTGATGACGCGCTCCGGCATCACGGGACCGGTGGGGCCGAAGCCTTCGCCCAGCGACGGCATGTTGGCGTTGCGCCAGCGGCACAGGTCGAACACGGTGGTCTTGTAGGCGTCCTTCAACACGGAATAGCCGCCCGCCATGTCGCCATAGATGGTGGCGTAGCCGACCGACATTTCGCTCTTGTTGCCGGTGGTCAGCAGCATGTGGCCGAATTTGTTGGAGAGGCCCATCAGGGTGACGCCCCGGATGCGCGACTGGATATTTTCTTCGGCGAGGTCGCGGCTGCGGCCTTCGAAGACGGGGCCAAGCATCGTGTCGAAGGCGGCGACGGCCGGCTCGATGGGGATGGTGTCGTAGCGGACGCCCAGCAGGCGGGCGCATTCCACCGCATCGTCCAGGCTGTCCTGGCTGGTGAAACGCGAGGGCATCATCACGCACCAGACACGGTCTGCGCCCAGCGCATCGACCGCGACGGCGGCGGAGAGGGCGGAATCGATGCCACCGGAAAGCCCCAGCACGACGCCGGGGAAGCGGTTGCGGTTCACATAGTCGCGCAGGCCCAGCACCATGGCGTTGTAGATGTCGGCCGGGCGCGGATCGAGATCATGCTGATCGCCGGGCAGGCAGACCCACTGGCCGTCCCATTTTTCCCATGTGGTCAGCACCAGCGCTTCTTCCCAGTCGGGAAGCTGCTGCGCGACGCCAAGGTCGCCGTTCATGACGAAGGACGCGCCGTCGAACACCAGTTCGTCCTGCCCGCCGACGCGGTTCAGATAGACGAGCGGCAGGCCGGTTTCGCGGACGCGGGTGCCGGCGACGGCGTTGAGGCGGCGATCGTCCTTGTCGACCTCGAACGGGCTGCCATTGGGACTGATCAGGATTTCCGCGCCCTCGGCCCGCAGATGGGCGGTGACGAAGGGGAACCAGATATCCTCGCAGATGGGGACGCCGATCTTCACGCCCTTGAACAGGATCGGGGCGGGCAGCGGGCCGGGGGCGAAGAGCCGCTTTTCATCGAACGTGCCGTAATTGGGCAGTTCGCGCTTCTGCCGGATCGCGGTGACAGCGCCATTTTCCAGCAGGGCGACGACGTTGAACAGCACCCCCTGCGAGGCGACCACGGTGCCGACCAGCATCGCCGGGCCGCCATCCGCCGTTTCCTGCGCCATCCGGTCGAGATGATAATTGGCCTGATCGAGCAGGGCGGGCTTGAGCACCAGATCCTCGGGCGGATAGCCGATCAGTTGCAGTTCGGGATAGACGATGAGGTCCGCCCCCTGCGCCCGCGCGCGCCATTCCAGCATGGCGTCGGCATTGGCACGGGGGTCGCCCATGGACTGGGTCATCTGTGCGAGCGCGATCACGAGTTTGTCGGTCATGGCTTGGCCCCTAGTCGATTTCGTCGGCGGGCGCAAAAGCGCCTTTCCACATGCGTCCTGCGCCGCTACAGGGGCCGCGTTTCGCGCATCGTCATCAATTCGTCACGCCAATCAGCCTGGGGATTTTCGCCATGAAACTCATGACCGGCAACTCGAACAAGCCGCTTGCGGCCGCCATCGCCGACTATATCGAAATCCCCCTGACCGACGCCAGCGTCCGCCGTTTCGCGGATGAGGAAGTTTTCGTGGAAATTCATGAGAATGTCCGTGGCGAGGACGTGTTCGTGATCCAGTCGACGGCCTATCCGACCAACGACAATCTGATGGAATTGCTGATCATGATCGATGCGCTCAAGCGCGCGTCGGCCAAGCGAATCACGGCGGTCGTCCCCTATTTCGGCTATGCCCGGCAGGACCGGAAGCCCGGCCCGCGCACGCCGATCAGCGCCAAGCTGGTCGCCAATCTGATCACCACGGCGGGCGCCGACCGCGTATTGTCGGTCGATCTGCATGCGGGTCAGATCCAGGGCTTCTTCGACATTCCGACCGACAATCTGTTCGGTGCGCCGGTGATGTCGGCGGATATCCAGGCGCGCTTCGGCGACAAGAATATCATGGTGGTGTCGCCCGACGTCGGGGGCGTGGTGCGTGCCCGCGCGCTGGCCAAGCGGCTGGACAACGCGCCGCTGGCCATCGTCGACAAGCGCCGCGAGCGCGCCGGCGAATCCGAGGTGATGAACATCATCGGCGACGTGAAGGGCCGGTTCTGCATCCTGATCGACGATATCGTCGATTCGGCCGGCACGTTGTGCAACGCCGCCGCCGCGCTGAAGGCGCAGGGCGCCGAAGACGTCATCGCCTATGTCAGCCATGGCGTGCTGTCGGGCGGCGCGGTGGCGCGGGTCGATGCGTCGGAACTGCTGGAACTGGTCATCACCGATTCGATCCAGGGCACCGAGGCTGTGAACAGCAGCAGCCGCGTCCGCCACCTGCCGATCGCCCCGCTGCTGGGCGAAGCGATCAAGCGCATCGCCGACGAAAGCTCGGTGTCCAGTTTGTTCGACTGAAAGTTCAGGCCGCTGGCAGCATCACCAGCGAACCATGTATTTTTGGAGTTGCTCAATTATTGCAAGTCGATAGCTTCCCTCTGACTTGAGGTGGGGAGATATCTGAGATGAGCACCAATGTTAGAATTCCAAAGCGTGCTCATGACCGTATCATCGCGGGCCTCAAGCACTACCAGAAAATTGTTGGTAAGTTGCGTGAGCGCGACATATCAGAAGCTGACACAGTCACTGTCGTCAAAGACATGCTCACCGATATATTTGGCTACGACAAATATACCGAATTAACCAGCGAACAGCAGATAAGAGGCACTTTTTGTGACCTGGCGGTGAAGGTCGAAGGCAAGATTTACTATCTCGCCGAAGTAAAGGCCGCCGGCATCAACCTCAACAACACGCATCTTCGCCAGGCGATCAATTACGGCGCACATCAGGGCATAGAGTGGATCATTCTCACAAACGCCATCGAGTGGAAGATTTACCGGATCAAGTTTGGGCAGCCTATTGATTATGAAGAAGTTTTCTCACTCGACATATGCAAGCTATCGACGCGAGTGGCTGATGACATCGCCAAGCTATTTTTGCTGTGCCGGGAGAATGTGTCCACCGATGCACTGACCGCGTTTCATCAACAGGCGCAGATCGTTAATCGCTTCGTGATTGCGGACCTTCTAAAGGGGGCGGCCGTCAGCGCCACCGTGCGCAAGGAAATGCGGCGTCTCTTCGAAGTCAAAGTCACGGATGAAGAAATTGCGCTTCTGGTCGCGACGGAAGTGTTGAAACGAGAGGTTGTCGATGGCGACCCCCCGGCCAGCGCTGCGGCGATGGTGAAAAAAGCTGAGCGGGCGCTGGAGCGAAAGCGAGCAAAAGCAGCCACCGTGTCGGAATAAGGCGGTGTTTTAAGCCGCTGGCAGCATCACTAGCGGCACGGTCAGGATCATGACCAGCGCGACGACGATGCGTTGGCCGCGCGAGATGCCGAGCGGCTTTTCGCGCCAGAGCATCGGGCAGGCGAGCAGCGCAAAGCCGATCGCCAGGTTGGACAATGTCGCCGATCCGCCGAACGGCATGTCCTGCCGCAGGGCGAGGCCCGCGAACAGGCCGATAAAACTCAGGAACCAGCCGATCAGCGCCATGCGCCCCCCCTTTGACGATGCAGGATAGAACGGCCGGGTTGCCGAAGACTTAATCGGTCCAAGGATCGTAGCTGCCGAAGCTCCAGACATTGCCTTCGGGATCGAGCGCCGTGTAGCCGCGGCCGGGATAGCCGTCATTGGCCTGCGGTTCCTGCACCACCACGGCGCCTTCGTTACGGGCGTGGAGGCAGTGAGCATCGGGATCGGGCACGACAATATAGACGCAGGCGGTGATGCCGCCCAGATCGCGGGCGGTGGACCAGGTGTAGAGCGATTCGCCCTCCATATCCTTGACGCTGCCGAGCATGACCATGCCGTCACCCAGGATCAGCTGGGCATGGTGGATGATCGTGGGATCGGCTTCGTCGGGATGGACGGCGTGGCGGGAGAAGCCGAAGGCGGCGCACAGAAAGTCGATGGCGGCGGGGGCGTCGGCATAGCGCAGGCACGGGATGATGGGCGAACCGGGCATGGGCCTCTCCTTCTTCTGTTGCACCGTTCAGTCTAGCGCAACGGCGGCGCAACCGCTAGGCGGGAGGCATGACCACCCGCGACGACCTGGCCCTTGCCAACCGCCTTGCCGACGCCGCCGGCGCGGCCATCCGCCCCTTTTTCCGCGCCCGCTACGATATGGAGATCAAGGCGGACAAGTCGCCGGTGACGGAGGCCGATCGCGCCGCCGAGGCCGCGATTCGGGCGATATTGGAAAAGGAACGGCCGGGCGACGGCATCATCGGCGAGGAATATGGATCGGTGCGCGAGGATGCCGAGCGGGTTTGGATATTGGACCCGATCGACGGGACGCGCAGCTTCATCGCCGGGCGGCCGATATTCGGCACGCTGATCGCGCTGACGCAGGGAGGATGGCCGACCATCGGCATCATCGACCAGCCGATCGCGCAGGAACGGTGGGCCGGGATGAGCGGGCAGCCGACCACGTTCAACGGCAAGCCGGTGCGGACGCGGGCGTGCAAGGCACTGGAGGGCGCGGGCATCGCCACCACCAGCCCGCATCTGTTCGCCGAGGGCGACGTGCCCCATTATATGGCGCTGGTCGCCGCCGTGTCGGGCGGATCGCCGCGTCAGGGGCCGGTCTATGGCGGGGACTGCTATAATTACGGGCTGCTGGCGTCAGGCTTTCTGGACATCGTCATCGAGTCAGGGCTGCAAAGCTATGATTTCGCCGCGCTGGTGCCGGTGGTCGAGGGCGCGGGCGGACTGATGTGCGATTGGCATGGCGAGCCGCTGACGGCGGACAGCGAAGGCCATGTGCTGGCGCTGGGCGATCCGGCGCGGCTGGAGGATGTGCTGGAGGCGCTGCATGCGGCCGGGCACGATCATGGGCATCATCACGATCACTAAATTGGCGGCGAATCGCTTGCCTTTTGCGCCGTAGGCAACTAAGGGCCGCCCTTCGCGATATTCAGTGAGACCGCCCGGCTAACTAGGGCTGCCGTGGCTGTCTGTAATCGTCGCGCCAAACAAGGAGACGAAAATGCCCAAGATGAAGACCAAGAGCGGTGTGAAGAAGCGCTTCAAGTTCACCGCCACCGGCAAGGTGAAGCATGGCGTCGCTGGCAAGCGTCACCGTCTTATCAGCCATAACGCGAAATATATCCGTCAGAACCGTGGCACGTCCGTGCTGTCGGATTCGGACGTGGCACACGTGCGCCTCTGGGCGCCCTACGGCCTGAAGTAAGGAGTAGAGGCACATGGCACGCGTAAAACGTGGTGTAACCACCAAGGCGAAGCATAAGCGGATTTTGGATCAGGCGAAGGGCTATTATGGCCGTCGCAAGAATACGATCCGTGTCGCTCGCCAGGCCGTCGAAAAGGCCGGCCAGTACGCTTATCGCGACCGTAAGGTCAAGAAGCGCACCTTCCGTGGTCTGTGGATCCAGCGCATCAACGCCGGCGTCCGCGCCGAAGGCCTGACCTATTCGCAGTTCATGCACGGCCTGAAGCTGGCCGGCGTCGAACTGGACCGGAAGGTTCTGGCCGACATCGCGATGCACGAAGGCGAGGCGTTCAGCGCCATCATCGCCCAGGCGAAGGCTGCGCTGCCCGCAGCCTGAGCGGACTGATCGCAAGATCGTCTTGAAAAGGGCGCCGGGGCAGATGGCTTCGGCGCCCTTTTTGTTTTTACTCTATCTCTGTTCGTGCTGCGTCTTTCGAGGCAAGCACCACCCTTCGACAGGCTCAGGGTGAACGGAGGTTGGTTGAACCTCAGCATCGAGGAACCATCCCATGTCGCTGCATCTCTGGTGGTTGTACGTTACGGCGGTCTTCCTGATTTCGGCTACGCCCGGCCCCAACATGCTGCATGTGATGACGCAGAGCATCGCCCATGGCCCGCGCAAGGCGCTCGCCACGATGGCGGGGCTGATGAGCGCGGTGCTGCTGTGCCTGATCGCCTCGGCGCTCGGCCTTGGCGCGTTGCTCAAAGCGTCGCCACGGCTGTTCGACGTGCTGCGCTATGCCGGCGTCGCCTATCTGGTCTGGCTGGGGATCAAGGCATGGCGCGCGCCGGTGGGCGGCAGCGAAGCGCGGGCGACCAACGCCCGTTCGGCCCGCGCCCTCTATGGCACTGGCCTTCTGACCGGCCTCGCCAATCCCAAGCTGATCATCTTCGCCGCTGCGCTGTTCCCCCAGTTCATCGACCTGGAGCGGCCCTTCTGGTTGCAGCTCGCGGTCCTGATCGCCAGCTTCGTGGTGATCGAGAGCTTCTGGTATGGCGTCTATGCGCTGGGCGGCCTGCGCCTCGCTCGCTGGCTGGAACCTGTCAACCGGCAGAAGCTGTTCAATCGTGGGACCGGATTGATGTTCATAGGCTTTGGCGGGGCGTTGCTGGGCGCGCGGGCGTAAAAACTCCGTCATTCCCGCGAAGGCGGGAATCCATCTCCGGGCATAGTCGATGCAGCGCGACTTCGATCCGACAATTTACATATTGGCGAGCCACAAGAACGGCACTCTCTATATCGGCGTCACATCAAACCTGCTTCAACGCCTCTATCAGCATCGTTCGGGCTTGATCGAAGGCTTCTCTAAAGACTACGGCATCCAGCGACTGGTCTGGTTTGAAGGCGGCGGATCGAGGGAAGAGGCAATCCGGCGTGAAAAGCAGATCAAGAAGTGGAACAGGCAATGGAAGATCAACCTGATCGAACAGGCTAATCCCGACTGGAGGGATTTGGCGGTCGATCTGGGATTTGAGCCATTGGAGAGTCGGCGCGTCGATTGAGCGCCATGATATTTGGACAGGCCGGGAGATGGATTCCCGCCTTCGCGGGAATGACAGTGGATGAGTGAAATTGCCAATCTGAAAGCCGGCCTGATCGCCGACATCGCCGCCACCGACACGCTCGATGCGTTGGAGGCGTTGCGCGTGGGCGCACTGGGCAAGAGCGGGGTCGTGACTGGCCTCTTGAAGACGCTGGGTGGCATGTCGCCCGACGAGCGGATGGCGAAAGGCCCGTTGATCCAGGATCTGCGCGAGAGCGTGACGGCTGCGCTGGCCGACAGGAAGGCCGCGTTGGAGCAGGTCGCGCTGGACGCGAAGCTGGCGTCGGAGAAGGTCGACATGACCCTGCCCGCCGATCTGGGTCCGCAAGGGTCGGTCCATGCAGTCAGCCAAGTGATGGACGAACTGGCGGAAATCTTCGCCGACCTGGGCTTCTCGGTCGCCACGGGGCCGGAGATCGAGGACGACTGGCACAATTTCACCGCGCTCAATATTCCAGAGACGCACCCGGCGCGCGCGATGCACGACACATTCTACTTCCCCGATGAAGAGGGGCAGAAGCGGATGCTGCTGCGCACTCACACATCGCCGGTGCAGATCCGTACCATGATGACGCAGGAGCCGCCGATCCGCATCATCGCGCCGGGCCGCGTCTATCGCAGCGACTCTGACGCAACCCACACGCCGATGTTCCACCAGATCGAGGGGCTGGTGATCGACAAGGGCATTACGCTGGGTCACCTGAAATGGACGCTGGAGACGTTCCTGAAGGCGTTTTTCGAGCGCGAGGATATCGTCCTGCGCCTGCGCCCCAGCTACTTCCCCTTCACCGAACCATCGGTCGAGGTCGATGTCGGCTATACGCTGACGAACGGCCAGCGGGTCATCGGCGGCGACGGCGATGCGGCTGGCGGCGGCTGGCTGGAAGTGCTGGGCAGCGGCATGGTCAACCGGCGGGTGATCGAGGCGTGCGGGCTTGATCCGGACGAATGGCAGGGCTTTGCCTTCGGCACCGGGGTCGATCGGCTCGCCATGCTGAAATATGGGATGAACGACTTGCGCGCCTTCTTCGACGGCGACCTGCGCTGGCTGAAACATTATGGATTCTCGGCGCTCGATGTGCCTACGCTGTCGGGAGGAGTCGGCGCATGAAGTTCACCCTGAGCTGGCTCAAGACGCATCTGAAAACCGACGCGGACCTGACGACGATCCTCAAGACGCTGAACGCTATCGGGCTTGAGGTCGAAGGCGTCGAGAATCCTGCCGAGAAACTGGCCGGGTTCAAGATCGCCAGGGTGCTGACCGCCGAGCGTCATCCGCAGGCCGACAAGTTGCAGATACTGAGCGTCGACCATGGCGATGGATCGCCGTTGCAGGTCGTGTGCGGCGCGCCCAATGCCCGCGCGGGCCTGATCGGCGTGTTCGGGGTCGAAGGCGCCATGGTGCCATCGAACGGCATGGTGCTGAAGAAGACCGCGATCCGCGGCGTCGAATCCAACGGCATGATGTGTTCCACCCGCGAACTGGAACTGGGCGAGGATCATGACGGCATCATCGAACTGGCGGACACTGCGCCGGTGGGTCAGGTCTATGCCGACTGGGCGGGCCTGAACGATCCGGTGATCGACGTATCCGTCACCCCGAACCGGCAGGATTGCATGGGTGTGCGCGGCATCGCGCGCGATCTGGCGGCGGCGGGTCTTGGTACGCTCAATGCCATCATCGTGCCGACCATCAAGGGCGTAGGTCCGGGACCGGATGTGCGCACCGACGATGTGGATGGGTGCCCGGCTTTCTTCGCCCGCACCGTGCGCGGCGTGACCAATGGGGCTTCGCCCCACTGGATAGCCAAGCGGTTGAAGGCGATCGGGCAGAAGCCGATCAGCACTTTGGTCGACATCACCAATTATATCATGATCGACCTGGGCCGGCCGCTGCATGTCTATGACATGGCGACGCTGAAGGGCGGCCTTGTCGCCCGCAAGGGCAAGGCCGGCGAGCAGGTTCTGGCGCTGAACGGCAAGACCTACACGGTCGATGAGACGATGACGGTCATCGCCGACGATGAAGCCGTGCACGATATCGGCGGCATCATGGGCGGCGAACATTCGGGCGCTCAGGACGGCACGACCGACGTGCTGATCGAATGCGCCTATTTCACGCCGGAACGCATCGCGATGACGGGGCAGAAGCTGACCCTGACCAGTGATGCGCGCGGCCGGTTCGAGCGGGGCGTCGATCCGGCATTTCTGGACGATGGCCTGTCGATCGCGACCGATCTGGTGGTGAAACTGTGCGGTGGTACGGCGAGCGAGTCGACCCGCGCCGGGACGCCGCCCGCGACGCCGAAGACCGTCGCTTACAGTCCCGACCAGTGCCTGGCGCTAGCCGGCGTGGATGTGCCGGCGGATGAGCAGCAGCGCATCCTCGAAAGCCTCGGCTTTGTGGTGAACGCCACCGGGGGCGGCTTCGAATATCAGGATGGCATGCCCGTCAGCGTGCCGGCTAGCTGGACCATCACGGTCCCGACATGGCGGCGCGACGTCGATGGCTGGCCCGATATCGTCGAGGAAGTGGTGCGCATCGTCGGTCTGGACCATGTGCCCTCCACGCCGCTTCCGCGGGTGCCGGGCGTCGCCCGCCCGACCGCCACGCCAGAGCAACTGGTCGAGCGTCGGGTGCGTCGCACCGCGGCGGCGCGCGGTTTGGCCGAGGCGATCAACTGGTCGTTCCTGTCCGAAAAGGAAGCCGCTGCCGTGGGCGGGGGTGACTGGACGCTGGCCAATCCGATCTCCGAAGATCTGAAGGTCATGCGGCCTTCGCTGCTGCCTGGCCTGCTGTCGGCGACGAAGCGCAATGTCGATCGCAGCGCGACGAGCGTGCGCCTGTTCGAGCTGGGCCGTCGCTATTTCAAGCAGGGCGAGCGTGCGACCGTCGGTTTCGTTCTGGCCGGTGAAAAGACACCGCGTGGCTGGCAAAGCGGCAAGGCGCAGGCGTTCGATGCGTTCGATGCCAAGGCGGAGGTGATCGCGTTGCTGGCCGCCGCCGGTGCGCCGGTGGGCAATCTCCAGAATTTCGGGGAAGCGTCCGCCGCCTATCACCCCGGCCAGTCGGGTACGCTGCGGCTGGGGCCGAAGGTGGTGTTGGCCGAATATGGCGTGCTGCATCCGTCGCTGGCGAAGCAGTTCGGCCTCATCGGCACCGTGGTCGCGGGCGAAATCTTCCTCGACGCCATTCCGGGCAAGCGCAAGAGCGGCTTCATGCGCGCGCCCTATGCGCCGCCGGCGTTGCAGGCGGTGAAGCGGGACTTCGCCTTCCTTGTGCCGGACACGGTCGAGGCCGATGCGCTGGTGCGCGGCGTGAAAGGCGCGGACAAGAAGAGCATCGTCGATGTCCGTCTGTTCGACGTCTTCGTCGGGCCGGGCGTGGAGGATGGCTATAAGTCGCTCGCCATCGAGGTGACGTTGCAGCCGGGCGAGAAGAGCTTCAGTCAGGACGAGCTGGAGGCGATCAGCGCCGCCGTGGTCAAGGCCGCGCAGAAGCTGGGCGGTAGTTTGCGGGGCTAGAGCGCGCTGCGTTAAATCCGATGCAGGGCGGGCACTCTAGTTTTTTGTTTTTGCATCGTTTTAAGCGAAAAACCGGTTCCCACTTTTCCGCACGATGCTCTAAAATTCGGAAAGGGGTGCGGCGTTCAGACACCGCGCCCTCTATTTTCTCCCGTTCTTGCTGGGTAGCCACTGAGCGAAGTCGAAGGGGAGTATCAAAGATCGGATGCTTCGATACGGGGCTTCGATTTCGCTCAGCCCCTAATCAGCACGAACGGATAGTAGAGACTTTTACAGATCCACGCCGGCGGCGATCGCTTCCAGCTTGCGGATGCGTTCCTTGAGATCGGCGACCTCGATCCGGGCGGCGGCGGTGGGGGGACCGCTGTCCTCGCCGTGGCCATAGCGGATCAGTTCGGCGCGCTTGAGTTCCAGCCAGCCGTTCCAGCCGCGCAGGCCGGCGGCCGTGATGATGGAGAGGCCGGCCAGGCTGGCCGCCGCCAGTGTGATGTAGAGATAGGGGTCTTGCATTTAAGCCTCCCTTTCCGGTTGCCAGCGATCAGTCGCGGTCCCGGAGTTTTTCGAATTCCCGCTCCAGCGCGGTGGAGCCATCCGTCGCCAGCCGTTCCAGCACGGCCACACGGTCCTTGAGCGCCTTGACCTCCGCGCGCAGCCGTTCCGTTTCCGGATCGGGGCCGCGCTGGATCAGCGCTTCGCCCTTGCCGTGGCGCGCGACGCCATATTTTGCCTGCAAAACCCGCGAGATTGCGACGATCGCCACGATAAGGACGACCATGGAAAAAGGATTGTCGATCATCTGTCTTGTCCCTTGATGGAGTCGCGCGATCAGTTGGCGGGGCGGCGCAACTGTTCGATCTCGCGGTTCAACTGATGGCTTTCATCGGTGACGATGCGTTCGACCACGATGAGGCGATCCTTCATCGACCCGATCTCGGCCCGTAGCTGCGCGTTTTCCTGGCTCAGCAGCTTGATGCGCTCGATCATTTCCGCATTCTTCTGCGGATAGACGGGCTTGCCCCAGCTGTTTTCCAGCGGATAGCCATTCTTCACGCGCAGCCAGGTGGTGAAGATCCAGCCGCCCACCGCCAGCGATCCGACGATGATCGCCACCGGGGCAAAGGCTTCAAATGGAAACATCATGGTTTAACTCCCCTTGGCCGGCCGGTGTCAGCGCAGCGCGTCGATGTCGCGCGCGGTGCGGGTGGCAGGATCGGTGGCGATCCTCTCCAGCACGGCGATGCGCTCTTCGAGACGGCTGATGCGGCCAACCAGCTTTTCGTTTTCGTTTGAAAGAAGGTCGATTTTTCGACCAGCGTCGGCATCCGTTCGATCAACGGTGCCAGTCCACTCATTTTCCACCGGATAGCCGTGCCGGGCACGGACCCAGGTGGTGAACATCCAGCCCAGCGTCGACATGGCGATGATGGCGAGGACGAAATAGGGTCCACTAAAGCTCATGAACATTCTCCC
The DNA here is from genome assembly GCF_001421665.1 of Sphingobium sp. Leaf26. Classification (GTDB taxonomy): domain Bacteria; phylum Pseudomonadota; class Alphaproteobacteria; order Sphingomonadales; family Sphingomonadaceae; genus Sphingobium. The sequence goes on along the minus strand of NZ_LMKV01000028.1, from coordinate 42,163 downwards.
CTGTTATGAGGCCCCGACGCGGCACTCAGCGCAGGCTGTCGATCTCGTCGGCGAGGCGGGTGTTGCGGCTGGTGTAGTAGATTTCGATGTCGGCCAGCCGGCGATCAATGTCGCGGAACTTGGAGCGGACGTCGCGGGTCGAGCGGGTCGGGTTGGTGCGCACACCCTGCCAGAATTTCTGGTCGTCGCGATCCGCATAGAGGCCCGACGGCTTGTTATCGGCGAAATAGACGGCGGCGAAATAGGCCACCAGCGTCCAGGGGAAGGCGCCCATCAGGGTGACGAGCACCGCCCCGACGCGAACCCAGGTCACGTCGATCCCGGTATAGTCGGCGATGCCCGAGCATACGCCCATCCATTTGCCATTGACCTTGTCGAGGTAGAATTTGGTGCGGCGGGCGGTCATGTCAATTCCTCCGGTCGAGTTCGTAGCCATCGTCGACCGATGGGCGAGAGGGGCGGAAATCGGGATTGTCGGCGGCGACGATCCGTTCGATCGTCTGGAGCCGTTCTTCGAGGCGGCGGGCGAGAAGGTGGAGTTCGTCCAGCAGCTTCTCATCCTCGTCGGTGATCTTGGGCGCCTGCTTCCACTTGGTGACATAGTGGAAGATCAGCCAGGGCATGCCGATGAACAGCATGCCGCAGACCATGATCGGCAGGAATATGTCTTCCATCGGATCAGGCTCCCCCGGTCTTGTCGGCGTTCATGCTGGCCTTGAGCGCGGCCAGATCGGCATCGACCTTGTCGGCCGACTTCAATTCCGCAATCTCTTCCTCCAGCGTCTTGGGCTGACCGCCCAGCGTCACGGCGTCGGCGCGGCCTTCGGCCATATCGACGCGGCGTTCCAGCATGTCGAAGCGGGCGAAGGCGTCGTTGACCTTCTCGCCGGCATAGGCTTCGCGGACGCGCAGGCGGTTTTCGGCGCTCTGCATGCGGGTGACCAGGCTGTTCTGGCGGGCGCGGGCCTCGCGCAGCTTGCCTTGCAGCTTGGCGATATCCTCTTCCGAGGCGCGCAGGGCTTCGTCCAGCGTCTCGATCTCATGATTGAGATGATCGGCCATGTCGGCTGCCTTCTGGCGCTCGACCAGCGCGGCCTTGGCGAGGTCTTCGCGATCCTTCGACAAAGCCAACTGCGCCTTTTCGGTCCAGCTATCCTGCAAGGCATTCAGCTTGGCGATGTGGCGGCGCATTTCCTTCTGGTCGGCGATGGTGCGGGCGGCGGACGCGCGCACCTCGACCAAAGTTTCCTCCATTTCGAGGATGATCATGCGGATCATCTTCGCGGGATCTTCGGCCTTGTCGAGCAGGTCGGTCACATTGGCGGCGATGATGTCGCGGGTGCGGGAGAAAATACCCATTTTAACGTCACTCCTGGTCGTAACTTGGTTCAGGTACCGGGGCGGGCGAGAGGGGGCAAGTCCCGCCCCGGCCGGGGGTGCGGCCTTACGCCAGATAGCGCAGGGCTGCGGGGGTGTGTTGCGTCGCGAGGACCGGGATTTCGCTGGCGCTGGCCGGGCCGACCGCCGAAAGGATCATGGTCGATCCGAACAGAACGGCGACGATAGCGACCGACATCAGCTGGCCGATTTCGCGAACGCTGTTGGTCTGGTTGGTCATGGTCATACTCCCTGAATCTTGGCCTTCATAGGTTCCGCGATTGATTGCGGATTGTCCCCAGCTTTGCAGAGGCCGTGCCAGTTTCAGGAAATGGCGGATTTGCTGGAATTTTCAGTCCTGCCGCGACACCGTGCCAATATGCCGCTTGCCAAGGAGTGGGAAATTTCACCATAAGTTGGCGCATGGAGAAAAATACGCAGTTTGTCGGCCAGAGCTTCGCCTTTCTCGACGCGGTCGAGCAGGCTGGGCGCGCGGCCGAACTGAACCGGCCGGTGCTGGTGATCGGCGAGCGCGGCACCGGCAAGGAGCTGATCGCCGAGCGACTGCACCATCTGTCGCCGCGCTGGGGCGAGCCGCTCATCACGATGAACTGCGCCGCCCTGCCGGAGACGCTGATCGAGGCGGAACTGTTCGGCCATGAGCAGGGCGCGTTCACCGGCGCGACCAAGGCGCGGCCCGGCCGGTTCGAGGATGCCGATGGCGGGACGCTGTTCCTGGATGAGCTGGGCACATTGTCGATGGCGGCGCAGGAACGGCTGTTGCGCGTGGTCGAATATGGCGAGGTGACGCGGATCGGCGCGTCGAAGCCGCTGACCGTGGACGTGCGGATCGTGGCGGCGACCAATGAGGATCTGCCCGCCGCGGCGGAGGACGGGCGGTTCCGGCCCGATTTGCTCGACCGGCTGAGTTTCGAGGTCATCACCCTGCCCCCGCTGCGCGCGCGGGAGGGGGACATCACGGTACTGGCGGATCATTTCGGGCGGCGCATGGCTGCCGAGCGCAACTGGCCGCAATGGCCGGGCTTTACCGCGGCCTGCGCGGCGGAACTGGAGGGCCATGGCTGGCCGGGCAATGTCCGCGAACTGCGCAATGTGGTGGAACGCGCCGTCTATCGCTGGGAAGAGCCGGGGCGGCCGATCAGCCGCATCACCTTCGACCCGTTCGCATCACCGTGGAAGCCCAGGCCGATGATGCCGAAGGCGAGCGCTGCGCCGGCGGGCGATGCCGCTGCCCCGGTTGCCGTCGCCGCGCCGGCGATCATGTTCGAGGATATCAGCGACTTGCGCGCGGCGGTGGACGGGCATGAGGCGGCGATCATCCGCGCGGCGCTGGACCGGTTCCGCTACAATCAGCGCGCGACCGCCAAGGGGCTGGGCCTCACCTACGACCAGTTGCGTCACTGCATGAAGAAACATGGCCTGAGCGCGGGCTGATCCTCCCCGGCACGGTTCGGCAGAGTGCCGTTCCTCTGCCGAAGAGGGCCGCTGGCAAAGCCAGTGGTGGAGGGGGCGTTCGGCCAGTGCGGCCTCAAGCGGCGCCCCCCCTCCGTCACCCCTGCGGGGCGCCACCTCCCCGCGGACGGGGAGGATTGGCCTCAGCGCGTGGGGACCGGTTCAGCGCCGCTATAGTCGTAGAAGCCCTTGCCGGTCTTGCGACCGTACCAGCCGGCCTCGACATATTTGACCAGCAGCGGCGCCGGGCGATATTTGGGGTCGCCGGTGGTGGTGAGGAAGACGTTGAGAATTTCGAGCGCTGTGTCGAGGCCAACGAAATCGAGCAGGGTCAGCGGTCCCATCGGGTGATTGAGGCCAAGCTTGCAGCCCTGATCGATGTCGGTGACGCTGCCCACGCCTTCGCCCAGCACGAACACGGCTTCATTGAGCATCGGCAGCAGGATGCGGTTCACCACGAAGCCCGGCGCGTCGAAGGCGTGGACCGTGGTCTTGCCGATGCGCGAGGCGAAGCCCTCCACCGCGGCGATGGTTTCGGGCGTGGTGGCAAGGCCGCGAATGACCTCCACCAGCACCATCACCGGGACGGGGTTGAAGAAATGAACGCCGACGAAGCGGCCGGCATCGGGCGCGGCCTGGGCCAGTCGGGTGATGGGGATGGAGGATGTGTTGGTGGCGAGGATCGCGTCGGGGGCGAGGATCTTGCCGACATTGGCGAAGATGGCGCGCTTCACCTCCTCACGCTCGGTCGCGGCCTCGATCACCAGTTGCGCGCCAGCCAGCGGCGCGATGTCGCCGGCCGGGGTGATGCGGGCGAGCGCGGCATCCGCATCGGCCTGGCTGATCTTTTCCTTTTCCACGGCGCGGGCCAGCAGCTTGGCGATGCCAGCCAGCCCCTTTTCCGCGCGGGGCAGGTCGACGTCCGAGAGGATGACCTCATAGCCCGCCTGCGCGGCGACCTGGGCGATGCCCGCCCCCATCTGGCCCGCGCCGATCACGCCTACCGTCCGAATATCCGTCATGCCTGTCTCTCCCTCATGAATGCTCAATCCCTTAGCTGCGCGGCGCCATGGGGGCTACTGTCTAATGCAGCAGGCGGCGTAGCGTGCCGTCACGACGGACGGATTGAGCGGGGCCGCCATTTCCGGCTTTGCGCTGCGCGGCGGCCATGGTTAAAAGCCCGGCATGTCTGTTTCCGAAATGATGCCCGCGCCGGCCACCGGACGCTTCATTGCCGCCGTGCATCATTTCCCCGTGCGCGTCTATTTCGAGGATACCGACCTGTCCGGCCTCGTCTACCACGCCAATTATCTGCGCTATATGGAGCGCGCCCGGTCCGACATGCTGCGCGTTGCGGGCATCGACCAGCGCGGCAACCATGAAGACGGTGCGGGCGTCTATGCCGTCACCGACCTTCAGATCAAATATCGCCGCCCCGCCCGGCTGGACGATGACCTGATGGTGGTCAGCCATGTGACGGCGGTGCGCGCCGCCAGTTGCGCCATTCATCAGTCAGTCAGGTGCGGCGCGGAAGAGTTGACGAACGCCAGCATTTCCGTCGCCTGGCTGACGCCGCAGGGCCGCCCGCAGCGCCAGCCCAAGGCCTGGACCGACATTTTCACTCGCCTGCTCCAAGGGGAAGACCTTCACCCATGACGCTCAACCTGCCTGCCGGCGCCATTACCGACGCCGCGACCATTTCCCCGCTTGCCCTGTTCCTTCAGGCCGACATCGTCGTGAAAGGCGTGATGCTGGGCCTGTTGCTGGCCAGCATCTGGACCTGGGCGATCATCCTGTCCTTCAGCGTCAGCCTGCGCAAGGCGAGCAAGGAAAGCCGCAAGTTCGAGGCCGATTTCTGGAAGGCGGAGGATATCGACCGCTTTTATGAATCCCGCGGCAAGGCGGAATTCCCGGCGGCCAAGGTGATGGCGGCGGGCGTCACCGAATGGCGGCGATCGACCGCGCAGAAGGTGGTCGATCGCGACGGGACGCGCGACCGGCTGGCGACGTCGATGTCGAGCACGATCGCGTCCGAGGTGGATCGGCTGTCGGACCGGCTGAACATTTTGGCGACGGTGGCGTCGGCCGCGCCGTTCATCGGCCTGTTCGGCACGGTGTGGGGCATCATGCGCGCCTTCACCAGCATCGCGGCCGAGCAGAATAGTTCGCTTGCCGTGGTGGCGCCGGGCATTGCCGAGGCGCTGTTCGCGACCGCCATCGGTCTGTTCGCGGCGATCCCGGCGCTGATCGCCTACAACCGGTTCAGCCATGGCATCAACCGGCTGGAAGCGGGACTGACCCGCTTTGCCGACAGCTTCTATGCGACGCTGAGCCGTGAGTTGGAGGCGCAGCGATGACCTTGGGCATCGCTGCAAACAAGGGAGCGCGCTGATGGCGATGTCCGGTCCTCCCTCTGCCCGGCGCGGGCGCGGGCGCGCGCCGATGGCCGACATCAATGTGACGCCGCTGGTCGACGTCATGCTGGTGCTGCTGATCATCTTCATGGTGACCGCGCCGTTGCTGGTGACGGGCGTACCGGTGAACCTGCCCGAAACGCGGGCCAAGGGGCTGGACGCGGATGCCAAGCCGACGATCGTGTCGATCGACCGGGACGGCGGCCTGTTCATCAACGACGACCAGATCGGCGACGCCGACCTGCCCGACCGCCTGGCCGAAATCGCGTCGGCCCATGCCGGCCAGCCCGAACCGCCGCAAATCTTCCTGCGGGCCGATACGGCGCTGGACTATGGTCGGGTGATGCGGGTCATGGGTGAACTCAATCGCGCCGGCCTGAACAAGGTATCGCTTGTCAGCACCGATGCCGGGTCGGACAGCGGCAGTTCAGAATAGGGGCCCTAGGTCAGCGATATGGAGCGTACGGAAAAGATCGGCCTTGGGGTCGCGACGGCAGGACACGTCCTGCTGTTCGGGCTGCTGTCCGCCGGTTTCCTGTCCACCCCCAACCCGTTGAAGCTGAAGTCCCCGCCGATGGACATCAGCCTGGTCGATGAGGTCGCGCTGCAATCGACCGCGCCGCAGATATCGAGCCAGCCGCCGCCGCCCAGTGTCGCGCCGGAGGAAGGCCCGACCGAGGACGCCAAGCCCGCGCCGGAACCGGCCCCGGCGCCTGAACCCACGCCTGCACCGCCCGAGCCGAAACCGGTACCCAAGCCCCTGCCCAAACCGACCCCGCCCAAGCCGGTCGTGAAGGAGGTGCCCAAGCCTCAGCCAAAGCCGACGCCGGCCAAGAAAGAGGTGGCAAAGACGCCGGCCAAGCCCAAGCCCGCGCCGGAGAAGCCAGCGCCCAAGGCCAAGCCCGCGCCTGAAAAGCCGGCCGCCAAGGCGAAGCCTGCGCCTGAAAAGCCCAAGGCTGCTGCCGCCGCGCCGTCCAGAGCGAAGAGCAACGCCAAGGGCAAGAGCGACGCACCGGCCAAGGCGTCGGGCACTGGCAAGGCGGACAAGCCCAAGGGATCGTTGCTGGGCAAGGATTTCCTGAAGGGCATCGACACCAAGGACGATGCGCCGCGCAAGCCCGCGCCGCCGCCCGCCGCCGCCATGGGGCCGGCACAGAAGTCGGCGCTGGATGCGGAACTGCGTCGTCAGTTGAAGCCGCACTGGCGGCCACCTTCGGGCGCGGATGCCGACCAGTTGGTGACGTTGCTGGAGGTCCGCCTCGACAAAAATGGTGCCGTCATCGGCACGCCGGAGATTATCGATCAGCAGGGCGTGACCGCCAGCAACCGGCCGCAGGCCAAGCTGCATGCGGAACGCGCGATTCAGGCGGTGAAGCTGGCGTCGCCCTTCCGCAACATGCCGCCCGAATATTATGACCAATGGAAATGGCTCCGGCCACTCCGCTTTGACGCGAGGCTGAACCGATGAACATCCCTCTCCGCCGCCTGGCCCTCGCGACTGTCGCGCTGGCCGCTGCCCTGTCTGCGCCGGCGATGGCGCAATTGTCGGTCGACGTGACCGGCGACATCGATGCCAGTCTGAAGATCGCCGTTCCAGCTCTGCCCGCGCAGCAGGATGTCGCGACGCCGGCCGGCACGGCCAGCGAACTGGGCCGCAAGATCGCCGAGGTGATCGCGTCGGACCTGAAGGGGTCTGGCCTGTTCGATCCGTCGGGTCCGGGCGGATTGCCCGCGCTGGCCTTTCCGGAAGTCACCAACCCCGTCTATGACAAATGGGGCGCCTATCAGGCGCTGGCGCAGGGGTTCGTGCGGACGACCGGCGGCGAGGCGGACATTACCGTGGGCTGCTACCTCTATGACGTCGCGCTCAAGCAGGAGCTGACGCGGCAGGGCTATGTGGTTGCGCCACGCGACTGGCGACGGGCCGCGCATAAATGCGCCGACGCCATCTACGCCCGGCTGTCGGGCGAAAGCCCCTTCTTCGACAGCCGCATCGCCTATATCGCGGAGAGCGGACCCAAGGGCGCGCGGGTCAAGCGGCTGGCCATCATGGATAGCGACGGGGCGAACCACCGCTTCATCACCAATGGGCAGTCGATGGCGCTGACGCCGCGCTTTTCGCCCGATTACAAGTCGATCCTCTATGTCAGCTATCTGGGCAGCCGGGTGCGCCTCTATATCTACGATATCGGCGCCGGGCAGCAGAAGCTGGTGACGGAAAGCAGCAATGCGACCTTCGCGCCACGCTGGTCGCCCGATGGCCGCAACATCCTCTTCTCCATGGCGGTGGCGGGCAACACCGACATTTATCGCGTGTCGGCCAGCGGCGGCACGCCTGTACGGCTGACCAATTCTCCGGGCATCGACGTGGGTGGCAGCTATTCGCCCGACGGCAGCCAGATCGTGTTCGAAAGCGACCGGTCGGGCGGGCAGCAAATCTATGTGATGAACGCCGACGGCTCCAACCAGCGGCGGATCAGCCATGGCGGCGGTCGCTATGCGACGCCCGAATGGTCGCCGCGCGGCGACCTGATCGCCTTCACCAAGCTGTCGGGCGACTTCAAGGTGGCGGTGATGACGCCCAGCGGCGACAATGAGCGCATCCTGACCAATGGCTGGCAGGACGAGCAGCCGACCTGGTCGCCCAATGGCCGCGTGCTGCAATTTTTCCGTACTACGCCGGGCAAGCAGGGCAGCAGCCAGGTGTGGCAGGTCGACCTGACCGGCGTGAACGAGCGGCGGATTCCGACGCCGCTCAGCGGGTCCGATCCGGCCTGGGGCCCATTGCTGCCATAATGTTGCGTTCCGGCGGCTTCTTTGGGGGAACCTAGTCGTCTTGACAGCGTAACGAACTTCACGGACCTTGATGCCGTCTTAGCGGGCGGCATGGAAAATATCGAAGGAGACCTTCATGAAATTGTCCCGGACCCTGGTCATGGCGACCGCCATCATCGCATTGGCCGCCTGCTCGAAAAAGCCGCCGGCCGAATTGCCCCCTGCCCCCGGCGGCAATGGCGGCACGACCGCACCCAGCACTGGCGTCGGCACCGGCGGTCCGGTCAAGGGCAGCCAGGAAGATTTCATGGCGTCGGTCGCATCCGACCGCATCTTATTTGGCCTGGACCAATATGATGTCGATGCCGAGGATCAGGCGACCTTGCAGAGTCAGGCCGCCTGGCTGCGCCAGAATCCGTCGGTGCGCGTCACGATCGAGGGGCATGCGGACGAGCGCGGCACCCGCGACTATAATATCGCGCTGGGGGAGCGTCGGGCCAATGCGGCGAAGAATTATCTCGCTTCGCTGGGGATCGATCCGGGCCGACTGACCACGGTCAGTTATGGCAAGGAACGGCCGGCGGCGTTGGGGTCGGACGAAGCAAGCTGGGCGCAGAATCGCCGCGCGGTGACTGTCACCATCCAATATTGATCGCCTTATCGAGGCACATCACAGGCCCGCCGGTCCCAGCGACCGGCGGGCCTTTTACATGGTCGCAACAAACAGGCTGACAAAAGGCCCAATCTGGCCGATACGCTTTCCTCTATATGGAACGCCCCGATATATGGGACGGCGGTATAGCGAGAGCATCATGCAGGACGGCAACGACAAGAAGGACGGAACCGAAGCGGTCAAGGGGACGCAGACGCTGATGCGCGCGCTCGACATCATGGACGAGGTGATCGACGGGCCGATCCGCGCCGCAGACCTTGCGCGCAAGCTGGGCATGAGCAAGACCACCGCGCACCGGCTGGTGCAGGCGCTGAAATCGCGCAACTATCTGTCGGTGACGCGCGACGGCTTTGCGCTGGGGCCGAAGCTGTTGCAACTGGGCGTGCTGGCGACCGAGCAGATCGACTATGTGCGGGTCGCCCGACCTTTCATGGAATTGCTGTCGGACCGCACCGGATTCTGCGTGTTCGTGGGCAAGCGCGAGGGCGACTGGTCGCGCCATCTGGACCGGGTGACGGGGACGCAGCGGCTGCGCGTCGCGACCGCGCCGGGCGATCGACGGCCGGTGGCGGAAACGGGCCTGGGCAAGGCGCTGCTGCTGGACGAGGATGAAGCGAGCTGGGAACGGCTGTATGGCGAGGCCAAGGATGGCAAGGTGACGCCGGCGCAGATACAGGCCTATGTCGTGGAAATGCGCGGGCACAAGGCGCGCGGCGAGGTGCTGCACGACAGCGAACTGGGCGACGGGGTACGGTCGATCGCGGTACCGATCCGCGATGCCAAGGGACAGATTTGCATCGCCATCTCGATCGCCAGCGCCGCCCATTATCTGACCGACGACCTGCGCGACGGGCTGGCCGAGCAGGTGATGCGATCGGCCGAGCAGATCAGCGCTGCGGTGGGCTATGCCGGGCCGCGCTGAACAGGAGAGTCCGCGCTTAACTTCGCACATTTCCCGCTGATTGCGACATTTTCGATCCGGAATAGGACATTATGTTGCGAGCAGCGTCGGCGATAGCGGCAGTTTACCATCGCGACGTACAATAGGACAGCCGGACACAATAAGGGCGCGGTCACCGGGGTGGCCGCGCCCTTGAGTTTGGGGGAGGATGATGGAGGAATTTACATCCGGTAGGTCACGCCGAAGGTGAAGGTGCGGCCGATCCGGGTTTCGAACAGCGTGTCCTGACGCTGGCTGTCGATATAGAGACGGTTCTGTTCGTCGGTCAGGTTGGTCGCTTCCACGATGACCTTCAGCCGGTCGGTGACATTATAGCTGGCCGAGGCATCCATGTAGAAGGTCTTGGCATTGCCCTGAAGGTCGCTGCCGGGCGAGGCCGGGATGCCGCGGATGAACTGGTCGCGGAAGTTGCCGGTGGTGCGGATGCTGAACTTGTCATCCTCATAATAAAGCGTGGCCGACGCGGTGTTGGGCGACAGGCCGACGAGGTCCGCCGTGGTCGTCACCGTCGGCGTGCCGTTCACGCTGGCGAGGATGTAGTTAATCTTCGACGTAACATGGGTGTAGTTGGCCAGCAGGCCGAAATTGCCCAGGAAGCCGTCGAAGAAGGTGAAGGGAATCTGCGCGTTCAGTTCGATGCCCTTGAGCTTACCGCCCGGCGTGTTGAACGGCTGCGACACGGTGAACAGTTCATCCGGCGAGGTATTGCTGTTTTCCAGCAGCGCGTTGGGCAGACCAAGCTGGTTGAACGGGATCTGGCTGTTCACATTCTGGATGAAGCTCTTGATATCCTTATAGAAGAAGGCGGCCGAGAGCAGCGAGCCGGGACGGAAATACCATTCCAGGGCGACGTCGAAGGTGGTCGCGCGGATCGGGTCCAGGAACGGATTGTTGATGTTGCCGACGCGCGTGACCGGATTGACGCCACTGGTGGGCGTCAGCAGGCCGAGTTCCGGACGGGCCAGAACCTTCGCTCCGGAGAAGCGGACGAGGAGATTGTCGATCGGTTCGATCACGACATTGGCCGAGGGCAGCCAGTCGTCATAGCTGTTCTTCGCAGCGGCATATTGGCCGGTCAGACCGGTGGGTGACGTGGCGGCGGCCAGCGCGATATAGCCGGATGACGCCATGTCGGTCTTGACATAGCGCACGCCGACATCGCCGCGCACGCCGAAACCGATCGCGTTTTCGAGGTCGAAATTGGCCATGATGTAGCCGCTCATCACCTCTTCGCGGACCCGGCTGCGGCCACCGCCACATTCGATCCCGCAATAGCGGACATCGTCAAAGCCGAAGGTGCTGGCCCATTTCGCCGGGTCGATCGCGACCCAGCTCGACGGGGCGCCATTGCCCCACAGCTTGTCCACGCCGCCGATGGTGGTGGTGATGTCGGCCAGCGTGGTGCCGGCCGGCAGGTCGCGGACGACGGTGTCGGCATTATAGGGGCGCAGGAAGGTGGAGAGGAAATCGCTGCGCCGATATTGCGCGCCGCCACGGATCGACAGGGCGTCGCTGACCGTCCATTTCAGGTTGGTTTCGGCGGTCATATTGTCGGTGGTGTTCTTCGACGGCTTGCCCTGGAAGCTGAAGCCGCCGCGCACCGTGCCGTTGACCGTCGGCGCGTAGGAGAAGCTGGCGGGATCGTTGACGTCTACGCCGAACCCCAGCTTGGGCGTGCTGCCGCCGTCGCGATAGTCGATCGAGAAGCCGTCGGTGTCGATCGCATCCATGAAGGTCTGGAGGCGGCTCTTGCCGTCCCATACCGACTGGTTGAAGCCGACGATGCCGCTGATTTCCAGGCTGTCGTTCAACTGGCGCTTGAAGTTCAAATTGGCCTGCTTGAAGGTCGAGACGAAATGATCGACCAGTCCTTCGGACCGGATGTCGACGCCGTCGAACACGCCATGGACCAACGAACCATTGTCGTCGAATTCGATTTCGCGCACCGACGTCATCGGCTGGCCGAGGTTGGAGGCGTTGCGGGCGAAGGAGACGGCCGCGATATAATTGTCGCGCCGCGTCACTTCAAAGCGCGAATAGAGGAAATCGAGCGAAATGTCGGTCGCGTCGTCCGGCTGGAATTGCAGCGTCAGCGAGCCGCCGATGCGTTCCTGCTTCTGCTGGCTGTTGAGATAGCGCGGCAGGCGCGGCAGGAAGGCGCCGCTGCCCGGCGTATTGGGCAGATCGTCGCGGCGCAGATCCTGGATCGCCTGATAGGCGGCGGCATCGCTGGTGCGCGGATTGCCGGTGCTGCAATTTTCGGCGGTTACGCCGCGCAGGGCGAGCTGTTCCGGCGTCTGGCCGGCGGTGTTGATCGGCGCGCCGAGCGGCGAGCAGAAACCGCCATTGGTGTTGGCCGACAGGATATCCACCGCCGAATAGCCGACTTCGCGCAGGTTGCGCTTCTGATAGGCGACCGAACCGAGGATGCCGAAGCCGCTGTCGCCGAACTTCTTGGAGATGAGCAGCGAGGCGCGCGGATCGGCCTTTTTCGACAGCTCGTTATAGACGCCGCGCATGGTGGCGGCGAGGACGAAGTCTTCCTTCTGGTCCATCGGCTTGGGTGCGGAGAGGTCCACGGTCGCGCCGAGCGAGCCTTCCTCGACATCGGCCGAGGTGGTCTTGCGCACCGAAAGGGCCGAGAAGATTTCGGTCGGGAAGACGTTGAAGTCGAAGCTGCGGCCGTTGTTGCCCGCGCCATAAATGTCGGACGAACCGGTCTGCGACGTACCCTCCATACCGTTGATGCGGACGCGGGTGAAGCCGGCGCCAAGGCCACGGACCGAGATGTTGCGGCCTTCGCCGCCATCGCCGCGGGCCAGCGCGATGCCGGGGACGCGCTGCATCGATTCAGCCAGGTTGGAGTCGGGGAATTTGCCGATATCCTCCGCCACGATCGAATCGACGGCGGCGGCCTCGTTCCGCTTCATGCCGAGCGCGCTGTTGAGCGAGGCGCGGAAGCCGGTGACGACGATGTCGGCGGTGCCGGAATCAGCGGTTGCCTGATCGGCGACAGGCTGATCCTGGGCGATGGCCGGCAGGGCGACCAGCAGGGTCGAGGCGATCGCAAGGGCCGAGCTGCGGCGGGCGAACGCGGAACGTACAGGCATAATTATCCTCCCCAATGTCCTGACCGCCTCCTCCCCGGAGGTCGATCAAATGGTTCCACTATGTGAACTCGTGTGTCATCCTATCCGCCTAGTCGGACAAAAGAAAGAAAAATCATCATGTGATTTTGCATTTCACAATGTGGATCATTTTATCGTCCATCCCACCGATCGAACCCATTGACCGCCGATAAGTCCCTATATATGGATTACATGCCTATTTAACGGGATAGATACTCAACCTGCCCCTGCACGGGCGGTTGATCTGGGGGAGCGCTGCGGCGTCGTGGCGCTCCCTTTTTCTTTACCCCCATCGGATGGTTCCGCGCATGCCGATATCCGCCGCCCTTGTACTGATGCTTTCCGTCACGCCGCTGATGGCGACTCATAGTTTCGACCTGCGCCCCGAGTCGGCGGAGCGGCAACGCCCATATGAAGCGGGCGGCCATGGCGTCGAGCCGGGCGGCAGCGCGGACGGCTTCCTGTATTCCGTGGCGTTGCCGCAAGGCGATTATCGGGTGACGCTGACGCTGGGGGGGAACCGGGCGGGCGAGACGACGGTGAAGGCGGAAGCGCGGCGGCTGATGCTGAGCCATGTCCGCACCCGGCGCGGCGAAACGGTCGAGCGGAGTTTTCTGGTCAATGTGCGCACCCCTGCCCTGACGCCGCCGCCGGCCAATGCGCCAGGCGGCAAGGCCGTGCGAATCGACGCGCGCGATGGGCAGGAGTTTACATGGGACGAGAAGCTGACGCTGGAATTTCTGGGCAGGCCCGCCGTCCGTTCGGTGCGGATCGAGCCGGTGCACGCGCCGACGATCTTTCTGGCGGGCGATTCGACCGTGACGGACCAATATGCCGAGCCGGCCGCCAGTTGGGGCCAGATGCTGCCGGCGATGCTGGATGACAGGGTGGTCGTCGCCAATCATGCCAAGTCGGGCGCGACGCTCAAATCCTTCCTGACCGACCTGCGCTTCGACAAGCTGCTGTCGGGGATGAAGGCCGGCGACTGGCTGTTCATCCAGTTCGGCCATAACGACCAGAAGGCCGAGTGGCCGCAGACCTATGCCGACCCGGATGTGACCTATCCCGCCTATCTGCGCGCCTATATCGCCGAAGCGCGGCGGCGCGGGGCGCAGCCGGTGCTGGTGACGTCGCCGGAGCGGCGCAATTTCGACGCGGCCGGGCGGATCAAAGATACGCTGGGCGCCTATGCGGCGGCGGTGCGCACGGTCGCGGCGGAGGATGGCGTGCCGCTGATCGACCTGAATGCGGACAGCCGGGCGATCTATGAATCGCTGGGGCCGGAGCGCGCGCCGGCCATCTTCAACGATGGCGGGAAGGACAGGACGCATCATAATGATGCGGGCGCGTGGCTGCTGGCGCGGGCGGTGGCGGAACGGATCAGGGCACAGGTGCCGACGCTGGCCGGGCATGTGACAGCGCCCGCCTTTGTGCCGGGGCGACCGCAGTTGGAGACGGTGGCGATCGTGCCGAGCCTGATCCGCAGCGACCAGCGGCCGGCGGGCAATTGATGCTGATGTCCCGCCGCGACGTGACGCTGGGTGTTGGCGCGCTGCTGCTGCTACCGGTGTTTCCGGCGCATGCGGCGCGGCATTTCGATGTGCGCGATCATGGGGCCAAGGGCGATGGCCTGGCGATCGACAGCGAGGCGATCAATGAGGCGATCGCGGCGGCATCGCGGGGCGGCGGCGGGACGGTTATCCTGCCGCGCGGGCGATACCTCTGCTTTTCGATCCGGTTGCAGAGCCGCGTCACCCTGCTGCTTGGCGAAGGGGCAGTGATCGAGGCGGCCGATCCGGCGCGCCATGGCGGGCGATATGACCTGCCCGAAGCGGGCATCGAGCAGCTCTATCAGGATTTCGGGCATAGCCATTGGCGCAACAGCCTGATCTGGGGCGAGGATGTCGAGCAGGTGGCGATCATCGGATCGGGTATGATCCATGGCATCGGCCTGACCCGCGACGGGCCGGGCGCGCGGTGGAAGAAGCAGGCGGGCGAGCGGCCGCTGTCGATGCAAGGCATGAGTGATGCGCAGATTGCGGAGTTGGAACCGGCCGCCGCCGCGATGCAGGGGCAGGGCAATAAGGCGATCGCGCTGAAGAACGGGCGCGACATCCATCTGTCGGGCTTTACGATAGTGAAGGGCGGGCATTTCGCGATTTTGGCGACGGGCACGCGCAACCTGCGGATCGAGGGGTTGACCATCGATACCGAGCGGGATGGGATCGACCTGGATTGCGTGCGCGATGTGCTGGTCGAGCGATGCCGGGTCAATTCGCCCAATGACGACGGCATCGTGGTGAAGAGCAGCTATGCGCTGGGCCGGGCCATTGCGGCGGAGAATATCCTGATCCGCGACTGCGATGTGTCGGGCTATGACATGGGGTCGCTGGTGGATGGCACGAGGCGGACCCGCCAAGACATCGCGCCGGATCGCGACCGGGTGACGGGGCGGATCAAGCTGGGCACCGAAAGCAATGGCGGATACCGCAATGTGCGGATCGAGGATTGCCGCTTCACCCGCTGCCGGGGGCTGGCGCTGGAGACGGTGGACGGTGGCGTCATGGAGCATGTCGTGGCGCAGCGGCTGACGATGCGCGACGTCACCACTGCGCCGCTGTTCCTGCGGCTGGGCGACCGGCGGCGCGGGCCGGAGGGGACGGGCGTCGGCGCGATTGTGGGCGTGACGATCCGCGAGGTGGATGCGCGCGGGATCGACCATCGCTTCCCGGCGGCGATCGCCGGGCTTGCCGGCCATCCGATCCGGGATGTGACGCTGCGCGACGTGCATCTGGCTTATCGCGGTGGCGGGACGGCGGCAGATTCGGCGCGTGTGCCCGATGAACTGCCCGACGCCTATCCCGAACCCAGCATGTTCGGCGTGCTGCCCTGCTGGGCCTTGTGGGCGCGGCATGTGGACGGGCTGGCGATCGACCGGCTGACCGTGGAGACGATGACGCCTGACCGGCGGCCGCCCTTTGCGCTGGAGGATGTGCAGCGCTTTTCAGTGCGGAACACGCCGCTCTGGCGTTGACGAACATATGGGACGGTGTTACCAAATATAGGTAGAACGTTCCACAATATGGTTTCATAAGCTGGAGCGAGGGGAGAGAATATGTCCGTCCATGCCTTCAAGATGCAGCTGAAGCCCGGCGTGGTGGACGAATATCGCAAGCGCCATGATGCCATCTGGCCGGAATTGTCCACTCTGCTGACCCAAGCTGGCATCCACGACTATTCGATCTTTCTGGACGAAGAGACGCTGAGCCTGTTCGCGGTGCTGAAGCTGCGCGAGGATAACAGCCGCGACAGCCTGCCCGACCATCCGGTGATGCAGCGCTGGTGGGATTATATGGCGCCGCTGATGGAGGTTCGCCCAGGCAACCAGCCGAAGGAATGGCCGCTCCCCCTGCTGTTCCACATGGATTGACGCCATGCGTTCGTTGATCGCCGCCCTGTTGCTGGGGTCCACCCTCGCCATGCCGGCCGTTGCGCAGGAGGCGAAGCCGACCGCCAATCTTGCCGCGCCGGTAAAGACGTTCGGCCGCGTATCCTATGACGCCCGGTCGTTGATGGTCGATGGCAAGCGACTGGTGATCTGGGGCGGCGAGTTCCACCCGTTCCGCCTGCCCTCCCCCGACCTTTGGCGCGACATCCTCCAGAAGATGAAGGCGAGCGGGTATAACAGCGTCGCCCTCTATTTCGACTGGGGCTATCACAGCCCCAAGCAGGGCGTGTATGATTTCAGCGGCATCCGCGACATCGACCGGCTGCTCACCATGGCCGAGGAGGAAGGCCTTTACGTCATCACCCGTGCCGGTCCCTATGTGAATGCGGAACTGTCGCGCGGCGGCTTTCCGGGGTGGCTGGTCAACCAGCGCGCGCGTGCCCGCACCGATGACCCCGATTATCTGAAGGCCGCCGACGAATGGCTGAGCCACATCAATCCGATCATCGCGAAACACCAGATCAATGCCGATCCCAAGCGCCGCTATGGCGTCATCCTGCACCAGATCGAAAATGAGCTGGCGCTGACGACACCGGCGCAGCGCCGCTACATGGACCATCTTTACGCCAAGGCGCGGGCCGATGGGATCAGCGTGCCGCTGTTCCACAATGATCAGGGGCGCAACGGATATTGGGCGCCGGAAAGCTCTAAAGTCGAGAAGGTCGTGCATGGCCCGAACGACATGTATGCGTTCGATGGCTATCCCGGCGGCACCTGCACCGTGGAAGGCAAGCCGACCCGCGATGTCGCCGCGCCCGACTGGGGTTTCTATGGTCCGGGCGGAGCGAAGGGCGGCGCGTCCGCCTCGCCCGACACGCCCGGTTTTCTTGCGGAGTTCGGTGGCGGCTGGTTCGACTATTGGGGGTCGAACGGCGGTTACGAGTGCAACGCCATCCAGCGCGGCAAGCGGTTCCAGCGGGTTTTCTATGGCACCAATCTGGCCAACGGGATCGGCATCCAGAGTTTTTACATGAGCTATGGCGGCACAAGTTGGGGCTGGTTGCCGGCGCCGGTGGTGTTCACCAGCTATGATTATGGATCGGCCATTTCCGAGCCGCGCGTGTTGCGCGACAAGGCCATGGAGATGAAGGCGCTGGGCGGGCTGATCGCGTCCGTCCCCGATCTGGCGGGCATGGTGCCGGCCGGGCAGCCGGTGATTTCGTCGCCCAACATCCAGATCTATCATAATAAAAGCCCGGAGACGGACGCGCGCTTTTTGATGGTGACGCACAAGCCGTCCAACGGGCAGACGCACGATGCGTTCAGCTTTACCGCCGACCTGCCGGACGGCCGCTACACGGTGCCGATGCAATTAAATGGCTTCGACGCGAAGTGGCTGGTCGCGGGCGTGACATTGAACGGGCAGCGGCTGGTCTATTCGACGTCGGAACTGCAAGCCTCGCTGGATGGCGTCATGCTGCTCTACGGGCGCGCGGGCGAGCCGGGGGAGACGGTGTTGCGCTATGCCGGCGCGCCTAAGGTGACGGTGCTGGAGGGGCAGGTTTCGAGCGCGTTCGATGCGGCCAAGGGCGACCTGAAACTGAGCTACATGCATCAGGGTCGCGCCGCAGTGCGGATCGAGGGCGGAGAGCATCCGCCGCTGACGCTCATTCTGGCCGACGAAGCCGAAAGCGCGCGCTATTGGCGGCAGGGCGATGCGCTGGTGCGCGGGCCGGCTCTGGTGCGCAGCGCGACGATCAAGGGCGGCGCATTGACGCTGACCGGCGACACCGCCGGGGAAAGCCTTCTGGAAATCTGGGCGCCCGCCGCCGTGCGATCGGTTATGTGGAACAGGGCGGCGGTCGCGACCAAGCGCACGGCCATCGGCAGCCTGATCGCGACCCAGCCGCTGAGCGGACCAGCCGACATCGCTCTACCCGCGCTGACCGACTGGCGCATGGCCAAGGGGTCGCCGGAAGCCGATCCGGCCTTTGACGACAGCGCCTGGCAGGCGATCGACAGGCGGCCCTACGCCCCCACCACCATCCGCCCGGACGGCCAGCCCAATATGAGCATGGACGCTTATGGCTTTCATGACGGCGACGTCTGGTATCGCGGGCGCTTTACCGGAACGCCGGATGCGAAGGCGCTATCGCTCTTTTACGGTGCGGGCGGCGCGGGACTGGTGCAGGCGTGGGTCGATGGGCAGTTCATCGGCGAGGCGGAGACGCCGACCGGCCTGCCCCGGCCGATCACCACCGGGACGGCGCGTTTCGCCCTGCCCGCCGGTGCTCAAAGCGGCGCGCATGTCGTGTCGGTCATGGTCCGCAACAACGGCCATAACTGGGATCTGGACAGCGACGATTTTCACAAGGAAGCGCGCGGCCTGATTTCGGCATCGCTGGAGGGTGGTCCCAGCGGGCGCAGCTTCACCGTGCCGATCGACTGGAAGATTCAGGGCAAGCAGGGCGGCGAAGACCTGCCCGATCCGATGCGCGGCCCGGCCAATAATGGCGGCCAATTTGGCGAGCGGATGGGCTGGCACCTGCCCGGTTTTGACGACAGGGCCTGGGGCAAGGTCAGCCTGCCCGCGACGCAAATGGACGCGGGGACCAGTTGGTATCGCACCGATTTTGCGCTGAATGTGCCCAAGGCGCAGGATGCGACCATCGGCGTGCGTTTCGGCGATGCGTCCAAACCGCGCTCGCCGGTGCGGTATCGCGTGCTGATCTTCGTCAATGGCTGGAACATGGGGCAGTTCGTCGCTCATGTCGGGCCGCAACGCACTTTCCCTATCCCCGAAGGCATCCTCAATCACCGGGGCAAGAATCATATCGCGCTGGCCGTCACATCCGATGGCCAGCCGGGCGACGCGCTGGAAAGCGTGCGCCTCGTCACCCTTCATACCGTGAAAGGCGGTCTGCCAGTGCAGATGGTTGCCGCGCCAAACGCACCTTCAGACCTTAAGGAGATCCAGTAAGTGGCCGCTATCCATCATGACGTCCCGCGTAGTGAGGTCGTTGCATCCATCGACCGGCTGATGGACAATCTCGTCAATATCAAGGACGAGACGGGCGAATTCCTGCTCCATCTGGACGATGGCCGCATCATCGACACCAAGGGCTGGGCCGGTTGGGAATGGACCCATGGCGTCGGCCTGTTCGGCATGTGGCGCTATTTCGAGCAGACCGGCGATTACAAGGCGCTGGAGATCATCAAGCAATGGTTCGAGGATCGCTTTGCCGAGGGTACGCCGACCAAGAATATCAACACGATGGCCCCGTTCATCACGCTGGCCTATCTGTATGAATATGAGCCGGACCCGCGCTATATCCCCTATCTCGACACCTGGGCCGAATGGCTGATGGCCGACGACGGCCTGCCCAAGACCGAGGAAGGCGGGTTCCAGCATATCGTCTATAATGACGAGAATCCGGGCGAGATGTGGGACGACACGCTGATGATGTCGGTGCTGCCGCTGGCCAAGATCGGCCTGCTGCTGAACCGTCCGGCCTATATCGAGGAAGCCAAGCGGCAGTTTCTGGTCCATATCAAATATCTCTACGATACGAAGACGGG
This sequence comes from Sphingobium sp. Leaf26, assembly GCF_001421665.1. Taxonomy (GTDB): domain Bacteria; phylum Pseudomonadota; class Alphaproteobacteria; order Sphingomonadales; family Sphingomonadaceae; genus Sphingobium. The sequence goes on along the minus strand of NZ_LMKV01000028.1, from coordinate 22,335 downwards.
CCTGTGGTTCCATGGCTGGGATTTCAACGGCCGGCATAATTATGCGCAGGCTTTGTGGGCGCGCGGCAATTGCTGGGTGACGATCGCAATCCCTGAGATCATCGAGATTCTGGACCTGCCGGAGGGCGATTTCTTCCGCACCTTCCTGATCGACACGCTGGCGGCGCAGGTGAAAACCTTGGCCGAGACGCAGGATGCAGAGACGGGGCTGTGGCATACGCTGATCGTCGATCCGACCAGCTATCTGGAAGCGTCGGCCACCGCCGGTTTCGCTTATGGTATCCTCAAAGCGGTGCGGAAGGGCTATTTGCCGCGCCACTATGAAGCGGTCGGCATCAAGGCGGTGCGCGGCGTGCTGGCCAATATCGATGACAAGGGCGAATTGCAGCAGGTCAGCTTCGGCACCGCGATGGGCAGTAGCCAGCAATTCTACAAGGATATCGCCCTCACCTCCATGCCCTATGGCCAGAGCCTGGCCATCTGTGCGCTGGGCGAGTTTTTGCGGACCTATATCTGAGGCAGGCGGCGGGAGGGGACGGCTGTGGAAGGACTGTACCTCTTTCGCCTTTTGCGCGGACATGCCGTCGGCCTGATCGGGCTGGCGGCATTTTTGCTGGGCACGCCGGCGCTGGCTGAGGAATGGGTGCATGACCGGGCGCAGGCGGGCGATTTCGTGCTGGCGGCCAGGGGACAGGCGGCGCGGATCATCACCGATGCGGCGGATCATGACGTGGTACGGATCGCCGCCGCCGACCTGCGCCGGGATATCGCGACCGTCAGCGGCGCGTCCGAAGGCGGCGCGGCGCAGGTGTGGATCGGGACGCTGGGACGCCATGCCGCGATCGACCGGCTGGTGGCGGCGAAGCGGATCGACGTCGGCAAGCTGAAAGGCGCGTGGGAGAGTTTCCTGATCATCACCGTCGATCGGCCGGCGCCGGGCGTTCCCCGCGCGCTGGTGATCGTGGGCAGCGACCGGCGAGGGACGGCCTATGGCGCTTACGAACTGTCGCGGGCGATCGGCGTGTCGCCCTGGCACTGGTGGGCGGATGTCGTGCCGCTGCACCGGGATGCGCTCTATGTCGCGAAGGGCGTGCAGCGGTTCGGGCCGCCTTCGGTGAAATATCGCGGCATGTTCTTGAATGACGAGGATTGGGGACTGGTGCCCTGGGCTGCGGGTAGCCAAGCACCGAATGAAAAGCCGTTGGGGCCGAAGACCTACAGACATGTCTTTGAACTGCTGCTGCGGTTGAAGGCCAATCTGTTGTGGCCGGCGATGCACAAGGTGACGCGGCCGTTCAATGCCGATCCGGCCAATGCGGCGCTGGCGGATCGCTATGCGATCGTGATGGGATCGAGCCATGCCGAGCCGATGCTGCGCAACAATGTGGGCGAATGGACCGCGCCGGCGGCGGATTTCGACTATCTGAAGAACCCCGATGGCGTGCGGCGCTATTGGCGCGAGCGGGTGACGGCCAATGCCGCCTATGAAAGCGTGTGGACGCTGGGGATGCGGGGCATCCATGACAGCGGGATGGTCGGGCCGAAGACGGTGGAGGAACAGCGGGCCACGCTGGAACGGATCTTTGCCGATCAAAGGGAAATGCTGGGAAAGGCGGGGTTGTCCGGGGCGCCGCAGGTTTTTACGCCCTATAAGGAAGTGCTGGACGTCTATCGCGCGGGGCTGACGGTGCCGGATGATGTGACGCTGATGTGGCCGGACGATAATTTCGGCTATATCCGCCATTTCCCCGATGCCGCCGAGCGCGCGCGCAAGGGTGGGTCGGGCGTCTATTATCACCTGTCCTATCTCGGCGCGCCGCTTTCATACCTCTGGCTGTCGACCACGCCGCCGGCGTTGATCCGGCAGGAAATGGGCCGGGCCTGGGACATGGGCGCGCAGACCATGTGGGTGGTCAATGTCGGCGACCTGAAGCCGGCGGAACTGGGCACCGACTATTTCCTGCGCCTGGCGTGGGACGTGGAGCGCGTGCGGGCCGAGCCTGTGGATAAATTTGTGGAGAAATGGGCCGGGGAGACGATCGGCGCGGCGGTGGCGGAGCCGGTTGCGGCGATATTGCGGGATTATCATCGGCTGAATTTCGCGCGGCGGCCGGAGCATCTTCAATGGTATCGGCCGGGCGAGAAAGCGCGGCAAAGTCCGTTGACGATGGCGCAGGCCGATGCGCGGCTGGCGGCCTTTGCGGCGATGGAGGCGGCGGTCGGGCGGATCGCGCCGCTGGTCGCGCCAGAACGGCAGGACGCTTTTTTCGAGCTGGTCGGCTATCCAGTGCGGGCATCGGCGGCGGCGAACCGGCGATTCTTCGCGGCGGAGGCGCATGATAGGCTGCGCGACGGCGATCTGGCGGAAGCGACGCGGCGGGGGCAGGTGGCGCAGGAGGCCGATGCCGCGATCGGGGCGCTGACGCGGCGCTATAATCGCGACATCGCCGGCGGGAAATGGCGGGGAATGATGGCGGTGGAGCCGGCCGACGGGCAATGGCGCAGCTATCGCCTGATCCCGCCGATCGTGCCGGCGTTGGATGCGGTTGTACCGGCCATCGGGCCTGCGCGCGGGCCGATTGAGACAGCGAGTTGGACAGGTGTTGCGCCACGCGACTTTGTGACCGGGGCAGGATGGCGGCTGGTGGACGGGCTGGGCCGCCGGGGCGAGATGCTTGCGGCCAGCAGTATTGGCGGTCAGGCGAAAGCGGCCGTCACCCTGCCTGCCGGGCGGTGGCAGATGATTGTGGACTTGCTGCCCGCCTATGCCGACCGGGATGGCGATCCGTTGCGGTTGACGATAGGGATCGACGGTGTGGATCATGCGCTGACCGTCCCGCGCGAGACAGGGAGCCGGGACTGGGCGATGGGGGTGCTGGACAATCGGCTGAGCCTGCCGCTGCCCGGAGAAGTGGCGGGCGGCGGCCATGATCTGGCAGTGTCGGCCAGCGACAGCGGGGTGATGATCGAGGCGGTGCGGTTCCTGCCCGTCGAGGCCGATCCTGCCTTGCATTAATTTCATATTGCGTGATAGACTTCCACTATGTGGCATTTAATGCCTATGCCCGAGGATAAGAATCACGGGCATACCCCACGGCGAGGATGAGATTGCACGTGCCTGAAACGACCCGACCCGTCCGCCTGCAAAATTATCTCGCCTATGGCTCCAACGATGTGCTGGGCGCCGGGTCGATGGCGGTCATTTCCGGCTGGGTGCTGATTTTCTACACCCAATTTTGTGGATTGAGCGCGGGGCAGGCCGCGACCATCTTTGCCGTCGCGCGCATCCTGGACGCCTTCGCTTCCCCCATGATCGGCTATATTTCCGACCATTTCGGATCGACCTGGCTGGGGCAACGGTTCGGGCGGCGGCGCTTCTTCATTCTCGCCGCGATCCCGTTGCTGCCCAGCTTTGCGCTGATGTGGCTGCCGGGGCAGGGATTCTGGTATTATCTGGTCAGCTATGTGCTGTTCGAGCTGGTCTATGCCATGGAGATCATCCCGTTCGAGACGCTGGCGGCGGAAATGTCCACCGACTATCGGACCAAGGCGAAATTCGCCGGAGCGCGCATCCTGTTCGGGCAGGCGTCGGCGATCCTTGCCGGCTTCCTGCCGCTGTGGCTGATCAACGCTCTGGGCCGGGACAGCGCCGATACCTTCTTCTATATGGGCCTGATCTTTGCCGCGCTGTTCATGGTGACGGCGGGGCTGCTCTATCTGTTCAGCTGGGAACGGCATATGCCCGGCGGGATGGCGGCGATGCCGGCGCAGAAAAGCGCGGGCGGCGCGGGGCAGGCGTTGAAGGCGCTGTATCGCAACCTGTTTTCGACCATGCGTATCCGGGCGTTCCGGCTGCATCTGGGCATGTATCTGGGCGGCTATATCAGCCAGGATATTTTCAACGCGGCCTTCACCTTCTTCGTGATCTTCGCCCTGTCAGGGTCGATGGCGATCGCGTCGGGCCTGCTGGGCACCATGTATATCGTGCAGTTCGTGGCGGTCATCATCGCCATCAACCTGGCGCTGCGCGCGTCGCCGGCGAGAGCCTATCAGGTGGCGGCGGCGGATTTCGCCGTGGGCGTGTTCGTGCTGCTGGCGCTGTGGCTGCTGGGCGTGCCGGCGACGTCCCCGTGGATCTGGCTGCCCATCGTCCTGGTGGGCCTGGGGCGCGGGGCGCTCAATTACATTCCCTGGGCGACCTATAATTATATGGCCGACGTGGACGAGATCGTCACCGGCCAGCGGCGCGAGGGCAGCTTCGCCGGCGTCATGACCTTCGTGCGCAAGGCGACGCAGGCCGCCGCCGTGGTGGCCGTGGGTTTCATCATGCAGGCGGGCGGCTTCGTGTCGGGCGCGCAGGCGCAGAGCCATGGCGCGATCCTGACCATGGCGCTGCTGCTGGGCGTGGGGACCGTCGGTTGCCTCGCCTTCGGCATCGCCGTTTCGACCCGTTTTCGCCTCAGCCCCGCCACGCACGACATATTGATGCGCGAGATCGAGCATCTGCGGAGCGGGGCCACGACGCCCTCCTCCCCCGCGGCCGCCATGGTGGTCGAAGATTTGTCCGGCTGGCGCTACGACCAGCTATGGGGCAACAATCCGGTAGCCCGATCGGCAGGGTGAACAAGGGGAGGATGATGATGCAGCGGAGCTTTTTGCTGGGCGTGCTACTGACGGGCGCACTGATGACGGCGCCGGCGCTGGCCGATGGCTGGTCGCGTAGCTGGATGGCCGCGCCTTTGATGTCGAAGGCGCCGCCGGAGAAACGCCCGGACTTGCAGGACCGGACCGTGCGACAGGTGGTGCGGATCAGCAGCGGCGGACAGCGTATCCGGCTGCGCCTGTCGAACGAGATGACGGGCCAGCCGTTGCTGCTGGGCGCGGTGCATGTCGCGATGACGGACGAGAATGGCGCGATCGTGGCAGGGTCCGACCATGTCGTGACCTTCAACGGCGCGCAGGGCGCGACCGTGCCGGCACGCGCGCCGTTGCTGAGCGATCCGATCGCGATGCCGGTCAAGCCGCTGACCCAGCTGACGATCAGCCTGCATCTGCCGCAGGGCGCGCCGGACGCCACGGTCCACAGCTATTCGGCCGCGACCGGATGGACCGCGCCGGGCGACCAGACCGGAGCGACCCGCCTGACCGACGCGACGGTGATCGGGCCGCGCATCATCCTGTCCGGCGTGGAAGTGGAGAATCGCCGGGCGGGGACGACCATCGTGACGCTGGGCGATTCCATCACCGACGGGGTGCGCGCGACGCCGGACAGCAACCGGCGCTGGCCCGACCTGCTGGCGGAGCGGTTGCAGAAGGCCGGGCGGACGTCCGTGGGGGTCGCCAATGCCGGGATCAGCGCCAACCGGCTGCTGAGCGAAGGCGAGGGCGACAATGCGCTGGCACGATTCGACGCCGATGTGCTCGCGGTGCCGGGCGTGACCCATGTGGTGGTGCTGGAAGGGGTGAACGATATCGGGTCGGCCTTTGCACAGCAGCGCCCGATCCCGACCCGCGACGAGCTGATCGGGGCATACCGCCAGATGATCGCGCGGGCGCATGACCGGGGGGTGAAGGTCATATTGGCCACCATCCTGCCCTATAAGGGCGCGGGTTACTGGAGCGACGGAGGCGAGGCGGTGCGGGTCGCGGTCAATGACTGGATTCGGCAGAACGGCGAGGCGGACGGGTTCGTGGATCTGGCCAAGGCGATCGCCGATCCGGCCGATCCCGCGCGCATGGCAAAGCCCTATGATGTCGGCGATGCGCTGCACCCCAATGACGCGGGATTCCGGGTCATGGCCGACGCCGTCGATCTGAAGCTGCTGCGATGATCGGGACGCTGATGCTGCTGGCGGCGGCAGGCGGCACAGTGGCGCCCAAGCCGCTGTTCCGCGATCCGGTGCATGACGGGGCGGCCGACGCCTCCACCGTGCGGGATCGGCGGACGGGCGAATGGGTGATGTTCTACACCAATCGGCGCGCCGACCTGCCCATGGACGATCCCAGGGATGTGCGCTGGGTCCATGGCACCGCGATCGGCGTCGCCCGGTCGAAGGACGGGGCGCACTGGACCTATGGCGGGACCGCCGAGATTCCCAGGGCCTGCACCGGCGAGACGCTATGGGCGCCCGAAGTGCAATGGCTGGCGGGCCAGTGGCATATGTGGCTGACGGTGGTGCCGGGTGTGTTTCGCGACTGGAATGCGCCGCGCTTCATCGTGCACCTGACCAGCCCGGACCTGAAAGACTGGACCTGTGGCGAGAAGCTGGAGCTGGGATCGGACCGGGTGATCGACGCGAGCGTGCTGGCGCTGCCCAAAGGGGGCTATCAGCTGTTCTTCAATGACGAGCGGCAGGACAAGGCGATCGTCACCGCCGACAGCGATGACCTGATCCACTGGACGGTGAAGGACCGGCTGACCCGGACGCCGGGTGAAGGGCCCAAGGCATTCCGGTGGAAGGGGCGATACTGGCTGATTTCCGATGCGTGGAAGGGATTGCTGGTGATGCGGTCCGACGATGGGCGACATTGGACGACGCAGCCGGGCCATATCCTCGCCACGCCGGGGTTGCAGCCGACCGATCGGGCGAAGGGGCAGCATCCCGACATCGTCGTTGCGGGCGATAGGGCCTATATCCTCTATTTCGTGCATCAGGACGGTGAGGACGAGGCGAAGGCCAGTCCCGACTGGAAGCGGCGCAGCGTGCTGCAAATCGCCGAACTGACGGAAAAGGATGGCGTCATCAGCGTCGATCGCGAGGCGCCGACCCATGTTCGGCTGACACGCTGAACAGCCGATTTTCCTTGGCCGCAAAAGCGGCTAGGGAAGAGCGGATGCAGAAAAGCGACCCGAAGACGAAACCGCCCACGATCAAGGACGTCGCCGCCCATGCGGGCGTGTCGATCATGACCGCGTCGCGCGCGGTCAACGGCAAGGCGCTGGTCAGCGCCAAGGCGAGGCGCGCGGTGGACCTGGCGGTCAAGGCGCTGGGCTATGTTCCCAATGCGTCGGCGCGGGCGCTGGCCGGGAGCGCGGACCGGCGGGTCGCCTTGTTGCACAGCCACAGCACGACATCGGCCTATCTGGGCGAATTGCTGCTGGGCGCGATGAGCGAGGCGCCGCAGCGGCATCTGCATCTGGTGGTCGAACAATGTGCGCCGGGGGCCTTCGCCTCGGAGATCGTCGAGCAGGTCGCCCATGCCCATGTGGCGGGCGTGATCCTGCCGCCGCCCTTGTGCGACTGGGCGGAACTGATCGAGGGGCTGCGCGCCCGCGACATCGCCATCGTCGCCATCGCCACGGACCAGGATGTGCCCGACATGCTGAGCGTCAGCACCGACGACCGCCATGCCGCCTATGACCTGACCCGGCATCTGATCGAACTGGGGCATGAGAGGATCGGCTTTATCGAGGGCAATCCGCGCCACCGGTCGAGCGCGCGGCGTTTGCAGGGCTATAAGGATGCGCTGGTGCATCATGCGCTTGATCTGGACGAGGCGCTGATCGTGCCGGGGGATTTCACCTACCGGTCGGGGCTGGATGCGGCCGAGCGGCTGATGGCGATGGACGCGCGGCCGACGGCGATCTTCGCCTGTAACGACGATATGGCCGCCGCCGCCATCACCGTGGCGCATCAGCGCAAGGTCAATGTGCCGGCGGAGATCAGCATCTGCGGGTTCGACGATACCCCGCTGGCGAGCGCGATCTGGCCGGCGCTGACCACCATCCGCCAGCCGATCCGCGATATGAGCCGGGAGGCGATCGGCCTGCTGGCGATGCGGTTCCGCAGCCAGGACGAGGGCGCGGACGCGATCGTCGGCAAGGTGAAGCTGGATTATCAACTGATCCGCCGCCAGTCGGACGCGGTGCCAGCGCGGCATTGATCCTTGGTAGCGATGTGAACGCATGGCTCTCTGGACCCCGGCCTGCGCCGGGGAACGCTTCATTCAAGGCCGCGTGAAGCGAGATAACCGCACGATCTGGTGGGTAGCCCCTACAGAAAGCCCACCTGCCGCAGCCAGGCTTCGCACAGGCGGGGCCAGAGCGATACCGGCTGGTCCGGCGTGTCGAGCGCGAAGCCGTGGGGGGCGTCGGCGAAGATATGGAGTTCCGGGCTGGAGCCTGCCGCCTTCAGCGCACCATGCAGGCGGTGGGCGTTGGCGACCGGCACGACCGGGTCGTTGCCGGCATAGACGATGAAGGTCGGTGGCGGATCGGCCAGCAGTTGCGCGTCGGGCTGAAGCGCGTCGTAGAGCGCCTGTTTCTCCAGCGGCGGCAAGGGCGGCTTGTCCGCGATGATCGTACGCCCCTTCGCATTGGTGGAGATGGGGGCATAGCCGATGACGAGTATGTCGGGACGCTGTGGCTGCGTGCTGCCCCAGGCCGCCGGATAGCCGGCGATCAGGCAGGCGGCGAGATGGCCGCCCGAAGACAGGCCGACCACGCCCAGCCCGTTGGGCGCGAGGGCGCTGGCGCGGATCATGGCCATCGCCGCCAGCGCATCATCGAGCGGCGCGGACGGGCCGGTGCCCGCATGGGGGAAGCGGTGGATCAGGACGAAGGCGTGATAGCCGAGCGCGGTCAGCCAGCGGGCGACCTGCACCCCCTCCCGCCCCGCCATCAGCGCGGTATAGCCACCGCCGCCGAGGATCAGCATGGCGCGGCCGTTGGGGCTTTCGGGGGCGTAGCCGAGCAGGACGGGGCTATCGACGGTGGTGACGACGGCCTGTTCGGGCGGCGCCGCGCCATCCTCCAGCGTGAAGGCGCCGCTTGCCGCGCCGTGCAGCGGCCAGACGATATCAGCAGCCAGCATCTTGTGCCTCCATCGGGCAGCCATGGGTGGGCCAGGCCTCCCCATCCAGTTCGACCGCTTCGCGCACCACCTCGACCCGGTCGCCGGCATCGCGCATCTCGTAGAATTTGGCGAGCGCCCGCTTGAACGGACGGTGCAGGACCAGCATCAGCCGGCCGTCGAAGGTGCGAAAGAGCATGCCATGGCCACTGTCGCGCTCGACCAGCGGGCCGAGTTGTTCCCAGGGGCCGGCGAGCGTGCCGCTTTTCGACCTCGCCTGCGCCTGAACATAGCCGTCCTTGCCCCAACTGGACCAGAGCATCAGCAAGGTGCCGGTATGCGTGCGGAAGAGTTGGGGGCCGTCGGTGACGTAACCGGTGTCGCCTTCGGGTTGTTTCTGGCCGACGACCCAGCCGGCGTCATCGGCGCGGAACAGGAGGCGGGCCTTGCCAGCGGGGGACAGGTCATCCTTCAGCGGCAGCGCCTCGATCGTGCCGACGCCCATTTGCAGCCATTCATGGGCATAGACCATCCATGGCTTGCCCGCTGCATCGACATGGAGCGTGCCGTCGAGCGTCATGGCCGTGGCAGGTGTCGGCGGTTCGCCCTTGTGGAGTATTGTATAAGGGCCATCGACCCGGTCGGCGACCGCGAGCAGGGTCGCGCGGCGGTAGAGCGGGCGCTTTCCGGTGGAGACGATCGGCGCCCTGTCATTGTGGAAGGTCGCGAACAGATACCAGCGGCCCTTCCACGCATGGACTTCGGGCGCCCAGCCGCCGTCCTTGGCCCAATTGTCGTCCGGCAAGGCGAAAACGAGCTTGGGCCTCTGCCAATGGGCGAGGTCGGCGCTGGCATAGGCCATGATGCCGAGCCGTTTGTCGCCGGTGACGGCCGGATCGTTCTTTGAGAAGAGCCAGTAGGTTTTGCTCTCCTCCTCCGCGACGACGAAGGGATCGTGGATGCGCAGGTGGGAGGTCAGCAGCGGCGCGTCGGCCGCCACTGCGGGCGTGGCGAGCGCAAGCAGCAGCGCGACCAGCAACCGGCGCATCAGGCGAGCCGGTTGCCGTAACCGATGATGATGGTGGCCAGGATCAGCAGGGCGACCCCGCTCCACACCATGCGGCGGACGGCGGGTGCGGCGTCCTTCCATTCGCGGAAAGCGAAGCCCCAGCAGGTGCCGAAGATGATGATCGAGGCCATGTGCAACGTCCAGCTCGAAAAGCCGAAGCGGCCCATCTGGCTTTCGCCCATGGTGTAGAAGAAGAACTGGAAATACCAGGCGGTGCCGGCGAGCGCGCAGAGCAGGAAATTGGGGAGCAGTTTCGGGCGCTGGCCCGATGCGTCGGGGGCGCCGATCCACTGGCCCGCCGACCTGTTCTTCACGATCAGCCAGCCGCACCAGAGCGCGTTGGTGATGAGGCCGCCGAACATGACGAGGCACAGGGTGGGCAGGCCGGTCCAGAGTGGGCCGGTGCCGGCGGCGGCGGACAGCGCCTTGACCGGCTCGCCCGCCGCCAGGCCGAAGGCGAAGCAACTGGACATGATGCCGGAGAAGATGGCGACGGCGATGCCCTTTTTGAAATCGAACTCCGCGACGGCGGCGGCCTTTTGCGCGGGGCTGAGCGCCTCATCCTTGCGCGCGCCGGCACGGGCGACGACGACGATACCCAGCACCGTGACAGCCAGGCCGAGGAGAACGATCTGGCCGTGGGTCGTGCCGGCGATCTCCGTCATGAAGCTGCCGTCGAAGATGGGCGGGATCAATGTGCCGAAGACGGTGCAGAGGCCGAGCACCACCGCCATGCCCAGCGACAGGCCAAGATAGCGCATGGTGAGGCCATAGGTCAGGCCACCAAAGCCCCACAGGATGCCGAAGAAGACGCACCAGCCGACGATGGAGGACGGCACCTGGCGCATCACGCCCAGCAGGTCGCTGGTCTGGACCGAGGCGAAGAACCAGGGTGCGATGACCCAGGAGAAGATGCCGCCGGTCAGCCAGAAAATTTCCCAGTTCCAGCGTTTGACGCCACGAAAGGGGACATAGAAGCTGGCCGAGGCGAAACCGCCAAGCCAATGGAAGAGGACGCCGAGCAGCGGATTCCCGATCATAGGTCAAGTCCCAGGCGATAGAGGCGATTGGCGTTGCCGGCGAAGAGCGCGCGGCGGTCGGCTTCGGAAAAGTCCGCGACGATGGCGTGATAGGCGTCCATATAACGGTCGATCGGCGCGAACAGCTTGTCGGTGGGCGTGTCGCTGGCGAAGGCGCAGCGTGTCGTCCCGAACAGGTCGATCGTTTCGCGCACCAGCGGTTCGATATTTTCGCGGCTCCAGTCGCGGCGGATGAAGCCCATGCCAGACAGCTTGACCGCGACATGGGGCAGCGCGGCAAGCGCTTTCATGCCCGTGCGCCAGTCCGCCAGGCCATCGGGGTCGGTCAGGACCGGCATGCCCATATGGTTGATGATCACCGGGATGTCGGGATGACGTTCGATCAGGGGGGCGAGGCCCGGCATCTGGCCCGGATAGCATTGCAGGTCGAAGGACAGGCCATGTTTTGCGAGCAAGGCATAGCCCGCCTGCCATTGGGGATCGACGGTCAGGTCGATCGGGCCATAGGTGCGCTTGGGGTCTGGATGCCAGTTGACGATATGGCGGATACCCTTGACGCGGGGGTGCGCCGCCTGCGCGGTCAGCAGCGCATCGACGTCAGGATCGTTCAGCGCGGCGAAGGCGACGATGCCGGTGGGCAGGCCTTCGATCTGGGCAAGACCGTCGAGCCACTGGGTTTCGCGCAGCGCGCTGTCCGCCGCCGCGCCGGCGTCGACATGGACGGCACCCACGACATTCCAGCGGGCGAGATCGGCGCGATATTGGGCGACGCCATAATCATGGGCGATCGGCTCGACGCTGCCGTTCGGGCCTTCGTCCGAAAAAGGCGCGCTCAGCCAGTCGTAGCGGATGTGGTTCAGATCCCACAGATGGATATGGGCATCTACAAAGGGGATCATGCGACCTCTCCGGTGCAATGGTTCAGCGACATCCCTTCCGTTCGGGCTGAGCGAAGTCGAAGCCACTGCCAGAGCGCAGCGAAGGCTTCGACTTCGCTCAGCCTGCCCTTCGACAGGCTCAGGGCGAACGGAGAGATTCTCATAACTGCGGCGTTCCGGCTCTTTTCGGCCGGTTGCGCCGCGCAACTTTGGTTAGAAGGTGGTACGGCCTCCCGATGTGTCGAAGGTCGACGCGGTGGTGAAGCTGCATTCCTCGCTGGCCATGAAGCAGACCATGGCGGCCGATTCCTCGATCAGGCCGAGGCGGCCCATGGGGATTTTCGAGCGCATATAGTCGACCTGACTCTGGGGAAGCTGGGCCAGGATCGGGCTTTCGAAGGTGGCGGGGGTCAGCGCGTTGGCGATGACGCCCTTGCCGGCCAGTTCCTTGCCGAGCGACTTGGTGAAACCGATGACGCCCGCTTTGCTGGCGCTGTAGGCGCTGGCGTTGGGATTGCCTTCCTTGCCTGCGACGGACGCCAGGTTGACGATCCGGCCATAGCCGTTTTCGAGCAGGAACGGCACGACTTCCCGGTTGCAGTAGAAGAGGCCGTTCAGGTTGATGTCGATCACCCGCTGGAAACTGTCCACCGGATAGTCCCAAATGGTGGCGGTCGCACCGGTGATGCCCGCCGAGCAGATCAGGATATCGACCTTGCCGAGAGCAGCCGCGGTTTCCTTGGCCGCGGCGGCGACGGCGGCATAGTCCGACACGTCCAGCGCGACCACATGGGCGGCGCCGACTTCTTGCTGCGTGGCGGCGAGCGCTTCGGGATTGAGATCCCACAGCGCCACCTGGCCGCCTTCCGCGACGATCCGCGCGGCGACCTGCTTGCCGAGGCCCGACGCACCGCCGGTGATGATCGCGTTGCGGCCCGCGAAGCGCCCTGCATAGATGCTCATCCGAGCACCTCGTCGCCCAGATGACGCCATTCGGAGACATTCTGCGTCTGGACGCCCAGCTTTTCGATGCCCAGTTCCATGACGTCGCCGGCCTTGAGGTAGATGGCGTTCGGCTTCTTGCCTTCACCCACGCCCGGCGGGGTGCCGGTGATCATCAGGTCGCCGGGATAGAGGGTGATATATTCGCTGACATAGGAAATCAGTTGGGCGACGTTGAAGATCATCGTCTTCGTGTTGCCGGTCTGCATCCGTGTCCCATTGACGGTCAGATACATGTCGAGATTCTGGACGTCTCCCACCTCGTCCGGCGTCACCAGCCACGGACCGACCGGGCAGAAGGTGTCGTGGCCCTTGCCCTTGCTCCACTGGGTGCCGCGCTGCTTCTGGTTGAAGCGTTCCGACACGTCGTTGACCAGGGTGTAGCCCGCGACCTTCGACAGGGCGTCCTCTTCGCTGACGAAGCGGCAGGTTTGCCCGATGATGACGCCCAGTTCGACTTCCCAATCGCCATGGGTCGAATTTTTCGGCAGCACGACTTCGTCGTTCGGGCCGTTCAGCGACGACAGCGCCTTCATGAACATCATCGGTTCGGTCGGGATCGGCAGGTTCGATTCGATCGCATGATCCTCATAATTGAGGCCGATGGCGACGATCTTGCCGATGCCCTTGACCGGCACGCCGTAGCGCGGCGCGCCTTCCACGACGGGGAGCGATGCGATGTCGGCGGCCTGCGCGGTGGCGAGGGTCGCAACCGTCAGTTCGGGGACGACGCCCGACAGGTCACGGATGTTGCCGTCGCTGTCGATGACACCGGGCTTTTCCTGGCCACGCTGGCCGAAACGAACGAATTTCATGGAGGTCAGTCTCTCTGTCAGATCAATGGGTGTAGGGGCGGTGCATCGCGATGTCGGGGTTGAGGTCGACGCCGAAACCGGGCTTGTCGAGCGCGGTGACCTTCATACGGCCATTTTCCGGCACCGGTTCGCCCAGCAATTGGGGATGGAACATTGGCACCACCTCGGTCGGTCCGGGGTGCATCATCAGGAACTCGGCGAAGGGCGAGTTGTGGCGGGTGATGACGAAATGATAGCTGTAGACAGACGAGCCATGCGGCACGACCATCTTGCCATGGGCGTCGGCCAGCGCGCTGATCTTCAGCAATTCGGTCACGCCGCCGCACCAGCCGACATCGGGCTGGATGATGTCGCAGCAGTCCATTTCCAGCAGCATGCGGAAGCCCCAGCGGGTCGCTTCATGTTCGCCGGTGGTGACAAGCATCCCCTTGGGCACGTTGCGCTTGAGTTGCTGATAGCCCCAATAATCGTCGGGGCTGATCGCTTCCTCGATCCATTTGAGGCCGAGTTCATGGGCGGCGATGGCGAGGCGGGTGGCATAATCGACGTCCAGCGCCATCCAGCAGTCCCACATCAGCCAGAAATCGTCACCCACCTTCGACCGCATGTCGGCCAGTTCGGCGATGTTCTTCTTGAGGCCCTCGACCCCTTCGGCCGGGCCGTGGTGCAGCGCCATCTTGCCGCCGATGAAGCCGAATTCCTTCGCCTTGTCCGGGCGCGCGCCGGTAGCGTAAAATTGCAGTTCGTCGCGCACCGCGCCACCGAGCAGATGATAGACCGGCTCCTGCCGCAGCTTGCCCAGCAGATCCCACAGCGCGAGGTCGACGCCCGAAATGGCGTTGATGACCAAGCCTTTGCGGCCATAATATTGGGTCGAGAAATACATCTGGTCCCAGATTTTCTCATAATCGGTGGGCGCGCGGCCTTCGAGGAAGCGCGCGAGATGCTTTTCCACGATATAGGCGGCCGGTTCGCCGCCGGTCGTCACAGCAAAACCGACCGTGCCGTCCTCCGCCTCGATCTCCACCACCAGCGTGCCGAGCACGTTGATCCCGAAGCTTTGGCGCGACTGGCGATATTCGGGATATTTCGACATGGGGGTGGCGATATGGTCGTCGATCCAGTGGCCTTCGCCCTGGTCATGATAGTCGGCACCACCGCCGCGCACAGTGAAAGCGCGGACATGCTTGATCTTCGGCAACGTCACGATCGGCACGCGAAAAACTCCCTCAACCTCGCCCGCGTTCAATATGTGGAAACGACAGGCATAAACTTTCACAATATGATCAGGGCCGCAGGATGCGGAACCGGAGTGTCAGTTTGGCAGGACCGGAAAGAATCAGGCCAGCCTCTCCTTCACCCTTGTTTTTCTCATTTTGTGGGATAGAGTGTTATTAGATGAGACAGAAAACGTCAAACCCAGAATCGGATGGGTCGGAAAATTTGGCGCGAGAGGAAAAGGCATCCGCAAAAACGGGCGGATCGCAGACCCTGCATCGCGGGCTGGATCTGCTCGATCAGGTGATCGACGGGCCGATCAAGCTGGCCGACCTGTCCGAACGGATGGGCCTGACCCGGTCGACCACGCATCGGCTGGCCAATGCGATGGTGGAGCGCGGATTCCTGATCTTCCTGCCGCGCGAAGGCTATCAATTGGGCCCCAAGCTGTTGCAGCTGGGATTTCTGGCGCAGAGCCAGGCCGATGTGGTGCAGATCGCCCGGCCACATCTGGAGGCGCTGGCCGCCGCCAGCGAGGATGTGGTGCATCTGGGCCGGCTGGACGGCGAGCAGGCGCTCTATCTCGACAAGATTCCGGGGCGCCGCCGCGTGGAAATTTCCAGCCGTATCGGCGACCGCCACCCGCTGACCTCGACCGGCCTGGGCAAGGCGTTGCTGCTGGACGATCCGGAACCGGTGTGGCGCCGGATGTTCGACGCCGAATATGAAGCGGGCACCCATGCGGCCGATTTTGGCGAGTGGCTGGACCGGATGCGCAGCTATGCCGGCGAAGGCCGATCCTTCGACCTGGAGGAGAATGAGGACCAGATACGCTGTGTCGCCGCGCCGATTCGCGATGCGTCGGGCGCGATCGTCGCCGCCATCAGCCTGTCGAGCGCCGCCCAATATATGGACGACGAACGGATGCAGGCGCTGAGCATGGATGTACGCGATACCGCGCAGAAGATCAGCGCCGACCTGGGCTGGACCCCCGGCGTCAAATCCCCCCGCCGCCCGGTGCGGCGATAATCATCATCTGAAGGAAGAGCGATCCCATGAAGCTGCTTGAAGGCAAGACCGTCCTCGTCACCGGCGCATCGACCGGCATCGGCCGCGCCGCCGCCATCGGCGCGGCGCAGCATGGCGCAGATGTCGTCATCAACTATGCGAACAGCGATGGTCCTGCGGCAAGCTGCGTGGCGGAGATCGAGGCGCTGGGGCAGCGTGCCATCGCGGTGAAGGGCGACGTCGCCGACCCGCAAACCGCGCAGGACTTCGTGGCAAAGGCGGTCGAGGCGTTCGGCAAGGTCGACGTCATGGTGAGCAATGCGGGCATCTGCCCCTTTCACGCCTTCCTCGACATGCCGGTCGATGTGGTGGAGCGGACCTTCAAGGTGAACCTGCACGGCGCTTACTTCATGGTGCAGGCGGCCGCGCAGCAGATGGTCAAGCAAGGGCATGGCGGGTCGATCGTGGCCGTCTCGTCCATATCCGCGCTGGTCGGCGGGGAGCATCAGACGCACTATACCCCGACCAAGGCAGGGGTACATTCTCTGATGCAGTCCACGGCGATCGCGCTGGGCAAGCATGGCATCCGTTGCAACAGCGTGTTGCCCGGTACCATCCTGACCGAGATCAACAAGGACGATCTGGCCGATGTCGAGAAGCGCCGATATATGGAAGCGCGCACGCCGCTCGGTCGGCTTGGGGCACCGGAGGATCTGGCCGGGCCGATCGTGTTTCTGGCATCGGACATGGCCGCCTATGTCACCGGCGCGGCGCTGCTGGTCGATGGCGGCATGTATGTGAATTTGCAATAAGCATAGGCACATTCCGTTCCCGTTCGGGCTGTGCCTGTCGAAGCCCTTCGCTTTTTAAGGAAGAAGAGCCCTTCGACAAGCTCAGGGCGAACGGGAGTGGTGGGAAGGTTCCCAAACAGGACGTCGCCGCATGAAGATCGCCCCGAAAATTGCCGCTGTCATTGCCGCCCTGCTCGCGCCGCTGCCCGCCTTCGCGACGCATCCGGGCGACACGATTCTGATCGCCAGCGATTCGACGGCGGCCGATTACGGGGTGGCGCGTTATCCGCAGATGGGCTGGGGGCAGATGCTGGGCTGTGGCCTGTCGCCGACCGTGCGGGTCGCCAACCATGCCATGGGCGGACGATCCACCCGGACCTTCCTGTCGGAGGGGCGGTGGGAGAAGTTGCTGGCGGACATGCTGCCGGGCGACACGGTGCTGATCCAGTTCGGCCATAATGATCAGGCGCGGGGCAAGCCGGAGCGGTGGGCGCCTGCCGCAACCGATTATCGCGCCAACCTGATGCGCTTCGTCTGGGATGTGCGCGGCGCGGGCGGCGTTCCGGTGCTGGTGACGCCGGTTGCGCGGCGCAACTTCGGCCCGGATGGCAGGGCGGTGGCCGATTATCCGGACTATTCGGGCGTGATGCGGGCGCTGGCGAAGGATTTGCATGTGCCGCTGATCGATCTGGAATCGCTGTCGCGCGGCTGGCTCGACCGGGCGGGACCGGAGGCTGCCAAAGCCTATTATCTCCATTATCGCGCCGGGGACGGCATCGCCGCCTTCCCCAAGGGCGTGACCGACGATACCCATTTCAGCGAGGTGGGCGGACGCCAGGTGGCCAATCTGGTGGCCGGCGGGTTGAAGGCGCTGAACCTGTCCATATCGGCCAAGGTGCTGGCCGATCGCCCCGCCCTCACCCGCGCCACGCCATTAGGAAGGAGCGATTGCCGATGACCCTGATCGATCGACGGACCTTGCTGGCCGGCAGCATCGCCGGCGTGGCGCTGGCGTCCCCTGTTATGGCGCAGACCTTCCCATTGCCGTCGGGTTTCGAGCGCTTCCCGATCTGGCCGGGCAAGGCGCCCGGCGGCGAGCATGTGACGGTGCGGGAGGTCGAGACGCTGCGCCAGCCCCAAAGCCCTGCCGACGACACCGCTTTCTCGCATGTGACGACGCCGACATTGACGCTGCTGCGACCGGCAAAGCCCAATGGCGCGGCGATGTTGCTGATCCCCGGCGGCGGTTACACCCGCGTCGCCATCGGCAAGGAAGGCTATGCGATCGCCCGCCGTTTCGCCGAGGCGGGCTATGCCTGTTTCTCGCTGGTCTACCGCATGCCCGCCGATGGATGGGCGGCGGGTGCGGAAGCGCCGTTGCAGGATGCGCAGCGCGCGTTGCGGCTGGTGCGGGCGCTGGGACATAAGGAAAAGTTCGACCCGGAGCGGGTGGGCGTGATGGGCTTTTCGGCCGGCGGGCATCTGGCCGCGTGGCTGACCAGCCGCACGCCGCAGGAAAGCTACGCCCCGGTGGATGCCAGCGATCGCGAGCCGATCAAGGCTGCGCTTGCCGCCTATATGTATCCGGTGATCCAGATGGAGGGTCCGTTCGTCCATGCCGGGTCGCGCACGCAATTGCTGGGCGAGACGCCCTCGCCCGAACGGCTGCGCGCCTATTCCATGGATCAGGATGTCAGCGCGCAGACGCCGCCCGTCTTCCTCGCCCATGCGCTGAACGACGTCGCCGTGCCGCCGGAAAACAGTCTGGCGATGCTGGCGTCGCTGCGCGCGCGGGGCATAGCGGCGGAATGTCATTTGTTCGAGAACGGCAATCACGGTTTCGGCCTGCCGCCCGCCCCGGCCGCGCCCGCGCCCTGGCCCGACCTGTTCCTCAACTTCGCGAAACGCCATGGATTATGACACGTAAAGTCGCCCTGTTCGTCACCTGCCTTGTCGACCTGATGCGGCCACGCATCGGCTTTGCCGCGATCCGCGCGCTGGAGGCGGCCGGATGCGAGGTCGTGGTGCCGGAGGGGCAGACCTGTTGCGGCCAGCCCGCGCTCAACAGCGGCGATCGCGATCATGCGGTGGCGCTGGCGAAGCAGACGATCGCGGCGCTGGAACCCTATGAGGCGGTGGTGGTGCCATCGGGGTCGTGCGCCGGGACGATCCGCTGCCATTATTCCGAATTGTTCGAGCATGATGCGGCGTGGCGCGCGCGCGCGCAGGCGGTGGCGGGCAACACGTTCGAGATCATGGCCTATCTGGACGAGGTGTGCGGGTGGAAGCCCGAAGGTGTCACGGTGGATGCCAGAGCGACCTATCATGACAGTTGTTCGGGCCTGCGCGAACTGGGGATCAAGGCGCAGCCGCGCCGGTTGCTGAAAAGCGTGGAGGGGCTGCGGTTCGCGCCACTCGCGGGCGAGGAGACATGTTGCGGGTTTGGCGGGACGTTCTGCGTCAAATATCCGGCCATTTCCAACGCGATCGTCGGCGAGAAGGCCGATGCGATCGACGCGACCGGCGCGGACCTGTTGCTGGCGGGCGATCTGGGCTGCCTGATGAACATGGCGGGGAAGCTCAATCGCAAGGGCAGCAAGGTGCGCGCTTTCCACGCGATCGAGCTGATCGCCGGCATGGGTGACGGGCCGGCGATCGGGGAAGAGGCATGAGCGGCTTTACAGCCAGTTTCAAAGATCGGGCCGACGCCGCACTGGCCGACCCTATATTGAAGGTCGCGGTCGAGCGGACCGCCGGTACGGCCCAAGCCAAGCGCGCGGTGGCGGTCGAGGCCTTCCCCGATTTCGAGGCGGCGCGGGACAGGGCGGCCGCGATCAAGGACCATGTCATCGCGCATCTGGGCGCCTATCTGGAGGAATTCGAGGCGAACGCCATCGCGGCGGGGGCCAGGGTCCATTGGGCGAGCACGACGGACGAAGCCTGCCGGATCGTCATCGACATCTGCAAGGCGGCGGGCGCGAAGAGCGTGGCGCGGTCCAAATCCATGCTGGGCGAGGAGATCGGCCTGCCCCATGCGCTGGCCGAGGCCGGGATCGGCCGGGTCGAGACGGATCTGGCCGAACATATCATCCAACTGGCGGACGAGCGGCCCTCGCACATCATCTGGCCCGCCATGCACAAGACACGCGAGCAGGTATCGGCGCTGTTCAAGGCGAAGCATCGCAGCCCGCATCAGGAAGAGACGATCGCCGCGATGGCGGAAAGCGCGCGGCGGGAATTGCGCACGCAGATGCTGGGCGCGGACGTGGGCATATCGGGTGCCAATTTCCTGATCGCGGATACGGGCGCGATCTGCACCGTCACCAATGAAGGCAATGCCGAATTGTCGCTGGTGCCGCCCCGCGTCCATATCGTGACGGCTGGGATCGAGAAGATCGTGCCAAGCATGCCGCACGCCATCCATATGCTGCGGATGCTGGCGCGATCCGCCACCGGCGCGGCGCTGACCCAATATACGACTTTCTATACCGGACCGAAGCGCGTGGGCGACCGCGACGGGCCGGAGGCGATGCACATCGTGCTGGTCGACAATGGCCGCACGAAGATGCGCGAGGAAGGGCTGGCGGAGATGCTGCGCTGCATCCGCTGCGGCGCCTGCATGAATCATTGCGTGGTGTTCAGGCAGATTGGCGGCCATGCCTATGGCGGCACCTATCCGGGGCCGATGGGCGCGGTGCTGACGCCGGTGTTCGACGGGTTGAAGGAGAGCCGCGAACTGGCGAGCGCCTGTACGCTGAACGGCAAATGCCAGGAGGTGTGCCCGGTGCGCATCCCGCTGCCCACATTGCTGAAGGGGTGGCGCGAGAAGAGCTGGCGCGAGGGGCTGGAGCCGAGGTCGATGCGCTGGGGGCTGGGCGTATGGGCCTGGGTGGCGCGGCGGCCGGCGCTCTATCGCTTCGGCACCGGGGTTGCGGTGCGGGCGATGCAGATGCTGGGGAAGACGGGGTGGATCAACCGGTTGCCGTTGGCGGGCGGCTGGACGCAGTATCGCGACATGCCCAAGCCCGCGCCGCAGACGTTCATGAACCAGTATAAGAAGGAGCGCCGCCGATGAGTGCGCGGGACGCCATCCTGTCCCGGTTGAAGGGGGCTGCGCCGGACAAGGCGGAGGCCGATGCCCTGCTGGTCGCGCCGGAGCGGCCGATGGTGGACGAAGATGCGCTGGAGGCGGAATTTCTGGCCCGACTGGCTTTGCCCAGCGTCAGCGCCAGCCATGACGCGATCGACACGATCGCCGACCTGCCGGCCGCCGTCGCCCGCTATCTCGATGCGCAGGGGGAGGCGCGCAGCCTGTGCCTACCGCCTGATCCGCGCCTGATGGCCTGCGACTGGCGCGGCTTCACCCTGCATGACGTCGCTGCACCGGATGAGGCCGCTGCGCTGGCGATCGCGAGACGGGGGATTGCGGAGAGCGGGTCGCTGGTCTTCGAGACGTCGCCGCAGGCGCCGATGCTGCCCAATTTCCTGACGCTGCATCATATCGTGCTGCTGGCGGTGCGGGACATCGCCGCCCATCTGGAGGCGGCGCCGCTGGTCGGAGCGCAGCCGCGCGCGCATTACTGGATCACCGGCGTATCGGGTACCACGGATATCGAGGGTAGCTATGTACGGGGCGCCCATGGGCCGCGATTCCTGCATGTCATATTGTTGCGGGAGCAGTAACCGCATTTCGGACCATCATTCCACATTCAGGGAATAAATGGTTCCTTTCGGAGCATCGGACGCTATAAGGGCGCAAAGTTCCGAGGAGATTTCGATGTTCGAGAAGACCTATTATGCGACGCATCCCGACATGATGGAGTGCGTATCGAACGAGGAATTGCGGGATCGCTATCTGATCGGCGGNGAGGAGATTTCGATGTTCGAGAAGACCTATTATGCGACGCATCCCGACATGATGGAGTGCGTATCGAACGAGGAATTGCGGGATCGCTATCTGATCGGCGGGCTGTTCCGCGATGGCGAGTGCGTGCTGAATTAYACCCATGCCGAACGGTTCGTGATCGGCGGCGTGGCGGTGGTGGAYGCGCCCGTCAAACTGCCYGCGCAGAGCGAGCCGGCTTCGGCGGCGGGCCATCCGTTCCTGGAGCGGCGCGAACTGGCGATCGTCAATGTCGGTGGTGTCGARGGCACGRTCACGGTCGATGGCGAAGTGTTCACGCTGGGCAACAAGGATTGCCTKTATGTGACGATGGGCGCGAAGGATGTGGAATTTGCCGGCGCGGGCGCGCGCTATTATCTGGCCTCCTGCCCGGCGCATAAGGGGTTCACCACCCGCAAGCTGGGCATCGCCG
Source organism: Sphingobium sp. Leaf26 (assembly GCF_001421665.1). Classification (GTDB taxonomy): domain Bacteria; phylum Pseudomonadota; class Alphaproteobacteria; order Sphingomonadales; family Sphingomonadaceae; genus Sphingobium. Next base: position 407 of record NZ_LMKV01000028.1, on the reverse strand, counting down.
ACGCCAATGCGCTGGAGCGTGGCTCACTTGAGGAATCGAACGAGCGGACCATCTTTCAGCTGGTCATTCCCGGCGTGTGCGACAGCGCGCAACTGGTGATGGGGCTGACGGTGCTCAAGCCGGGTTCGGTGTGGAACACCATGCCCCCGCATATCCATGAACGCCGCAGCGAGATCTATTTCTATTTCGAGCTGGATGGGCCGGCCGACCGCGTCTTCCACTATATGGGGGAAGGCGATGCGATGCGGCACATCGTGATGGCGAACGAGGAAGCGGTGATCTCGCCGCCCTGGTCGGTGCATATGGGGTCGGGGACGAAAGCCTATGCCTTCATCTGGGCGATGGCGGGCGAGAACCAGGATTATACCGACATGAATGTGCTGGATATCTGCCAGCTGGCGTAGCTG
>NZ_LMKV01000027.1 GCF_001421665.1 Sphingobium sp. Leaf26 | reverse complement strand
CGCCATCATCGGTACGACGGTGGTGGACGATGACGGCAATTATGTCTTCCCGCTGAGTCCCGCTCGCGTGGATGGCGAAGTGCTGGGCGTCACTCAGAGCGACGTGGCCGGCAATGTGTCGACCGGCGTGACGGTGACGGCGGACGATATAACGCCGCCGCCTGCGCCGACCGCGACGATCGACGGGACGGGCACGGTTGTCACCGGCTCGGTCGTGACCGGTTCCGGCGTGGCGGGTTCCACGATCGAAGTCCGCGCGGCGGAGCAGACGGATGGCGAGCCGCTGGCGGTGACGCAGGTCGATCCGTCGGGCAATATATCCGACCCGACCGACATCGTGGCGCCGGACCTGACGGCGCCCGACGCGCCGACCGCGACGATTGCGCCGGATGGTGCTTCGATCAGCGGAACCGGTGAGGTCGGTGCGACCATCACGGTGCGCGATGCCGCAGGCACCCTCATCGGCACGACGGTGGTGGACGATGACGGCAATTATGTCTTCCCGCTGAGTCCCGCTCGCGTGGATGGCGAAGTGCTGGGCATCACTCAGAGCGACGTGGCCGGCAATGTGTCGACCGGCGTGACGGTGACGGCGGACGATATAACGCCGCCGCCGGCACCGACCGCGACGATCGACGGGACGGGCACGGTTGTCACCGGCTCGGTCGTGACCGGTTCCGGCGTGGCGGGTTCCACGATCGAAGTCCGCGCGGCGGATGGTACGCTGCTGGGCAGCGGCACGGTCGATGCGCAGGGCAATTACACCGTGACGCTGACGACGCCGCAGACGGATGGCGAGCCGCTGGCGGTGACGCAGGTCGATCCGTCGGGCAATATATCCGACCCGACCGACATCGTGGCGCCGGACCTGACGGCGCCCGANCCGACCGCGACGATCGACGGGACGGGCACGGTTGTCACCGGCTCGGTCGTGACCGGTTCCGGCGTGGCGGGTTCCACGATCGAAGTCCGCGCGGCGGATGGTACGCTGCTGGGCAGCGGCACGGTCGATGCGCAGGGCAATTACACCGTCACTCTGACGACGCCGCAGACGGATGGCGAGCCGCTGGCGGTGACGCAGGTCGATCCGTCGGGCAATATATCCGACCCGACCGACATCGTGGCGCCGGACCTGACGGCGCCCGA
>NZ_LMKV01000026.1 GCF_001421665.1 Sphingobium sp. Leaf26 | reverse complement strand
CCCCTTCGACCGGCTCATCGCCCATTTCACCCTCGACGACATCAACCAGGCCATCGCCGCCACCGAAAACGGCACCGTCGTCAAACCCGTCCTGCGCATTGGAAGGGAATGACGATCCCAACGCCTCATCCCGTCAGGAGGCTCCTTTCCGGGACAAGGCTTTGTTGCAAATCGCCATCTATAGCCCGAGTTCGCCCAGCCCCGGATGGTCATCTGGTCGGCGTCCAAGCGTCCAGTGAAATTTCCGTTCCGCCGCGCTGATCGGACGATCATTGATGCAGGCGAGGCGCCGGCTCATAAGCCCGCTATCGTCGAATTCCCAATTCTCATTGCCATAGGAACGGAACCAGTTGCCGCTGTCGTCATGCCATTCATAGGCGAAGCGCACCGCGATGCGGTTGTCGCGAAAGGCCCATAATTCCTTGATCAATCGATAATCCAGTTCGCGCTGCCATTTGCGCGTCAGGAAGGCGATGATTGCAGAGCGGCCTTCGATGAACTCGGCCCGGTTCCGCCACTGGCTGAGCGGGGTATAGGCCAGCGCGACCCTGGCCGGATCGCGACTGTTCCATCCATCTTCGGCCAGACGGATCTTCTCGATCGCGCTCTCCAGGGTAAAGGGCGGCAGGGGTGGTCTTGGCGTTTCCATCATACGTCTCCCAATTTGATGAGGCGATCCCGCAACGCCCCGTTTTCGGCTTCCAGTTCCGCCAGGCGCTCATGGAGCGGCCGGACCGCCTGTTCGATTTCCCGCTCCGTGAAGCGCGGCGTGATATGTTGCGGGCAGTTCCAGTCGAAAGCTTCGAGCCGCAGCCTGAAGATGCGTTCGGCACGCGCCTTATACGCCTTGTCCATGACGATGTCGGTGAGCGCCGGATCGGCATCGAGCGCCAATTTTTCGACATGGACGTAAATCTTGAGCCGCGCACGCCGCGGATAATCCATCAGGATCAGGCACGCCCGATCGTTCGCAGCCAGATTGCCTGTGCTGATATATTGGCGATTGCCGCGATAATCGGCAAAGGCCAGCGTCCGATCATCGACCAGCTTGAGGAAGCCCGCCGGTCCACCGCGATGCTGGACATAGGGCCAGCCATTTTCCGACACGGTGCCCATATAGAAACTGTCGCGCGCCGCCAGGAAATTGGCTTCATTGGTGTTGAAGCGATCGAAGGCACGATTGCCGCTGAAGGCCGCCCAATGCGCGTCCGCGCCCATCTCCGCCTGCGCTGCCCGCACACTCGACGTCGTCGCAATATCCAGAAAACCATAGGACATGGTTATATCTCCTGTCACCCGCCGCGTCCGGGGCGGCCCTCCAAGGATCGCCTCGGACCGGTATATTCACTGCGCCGCCACCTTGCGATCGAGGAAATCCCGGATCAGCGGAGCCATCTCGTCCAACTTATCTTCCAGGGCGAAATGGCCGGTGTCGAGGATATGCATCTCAGCATCGGGCAGGTCACGCTTATAGGGATGGGCACCGGACTCAGGGAAGATCGTGTCATTCCTGCCCCAAAGGATCAGCGTCGGCGGCTCGCGATCGCGGAAAAAAGCCTGGAAAGCAGGATAAAGCGGGACATTGGTGCGATAATCGTAGAACAGGTCGAGTTGAATATCCTTGTTGCCTGGCCGGTCGAGCAGCGCCTGATCATGGACCCAGTTGTCAGGACTGATACGCGACACATCCCGCACCCCATCGGTATATTGGAATTTGGTGGCGTCGAGGCTGACAACCCATTCCTGGGCAGCACGATCCTTCGTCGATCCACTCTTCCAATAGGCCTTGACCGGATCCCAGAAGGCACCAAGTCCTTCTTCATAGGCATTGCCATTCTGGACGATGAGGCCGCTGACCCGTTCGGGGTGCTTGATAGCGAGGCGATACCCCACCGGCGCGCCATAATCCATGACGTACATCGCGTAGCGGTCGGCGCCGAGCTTGCCCATCAGCGTGTCGACCATGTCTGCAAAATGGCCGAAACTATATGCGAACTGGCGATGGTCGGGCGCGTCGCTCTGGCCGAAGCCCGGATAGTCCGGCGCGATCACATGATAGCGGTCGGCGAGCAGCGGGATCAGGTTGCGGAACATATGCGACGAGGTCGGAAAGCCATGAAGCAGCAGCACCACCGGGGCACCAGCGGGACCGGCTTCGCGATAGAACATCTTCACACCGTCGATCGTGGCTGTGCGGTAACGGATCGTAGCGGGCGCAACGTGGGTGGCGGCGCTTGTCGGCGCGGCGATCGCCACGTTCGGGAAAGCGATGCCGGCGGTCGCCAGCACCATCGAAATAACCAGTGTCTTCATGATGTCCTCCACCCCGTTCGGGGCGCTGAGCAATGACCTCAGCTTCTGGAGGTAGATATAATCCTTGCCTTCACACCTGATAATTCGACAAATCTGGAACTCATTATTCCTGAAAATAGAATTATGATCATGCCGACTGGAATACAGAATTTGCCCGCAGCCGATCGACCGCCAGATCGACGAAACTGCGCACTTTGGCGGCCGCGCGCCGCCCTTCGGCATGAACGACATGGATCGGCAACGGCTTCTCCATATGATCGTCGAGCACCGTTACCAGCCGGCCAGCCGCCAGTGCCGGCTCGACCTGATAGGATAGGACGCGCGTCAGCCCCCAGCCTTGCTCGGCGCCAGCGATCGCTGCTTCATTGGTATTGCAGAATGATCGGGGGTGGACCGTGACGCTGGCCCTGCCCTCTGGCCCAAAATGCCATTCGGGCGAGGCCCATGCCCCGGTCGGCGCGATGACGCGATGCCGGACAAGGTCAGCCGGGGTTTGAGGAATGGGATGATGCTCGAAATAGGCTGGCGCGCCGCAGATGACTCGCCGCACCGACCCGACCCGAATGGCGCTCAACCCTGAATCCGGCAGATGACCGATCCGAACAGCCACATCGATGCCCTCATCCACGATGTTGACCAGGCGATCGACGAACAGGCTGCGCCCGGTCACCGCCGGAAAGCGGTCCAGATAATCGAGCAAGATCGGCAACACATACATCTGCCCGAACATCACCGACCCGGTGACAATCAACGTGCCAGTAGGATTGCCATGGGCACCCGCAGCCGCCGCATCCGCCTCCGCCATGTCGGCCAATATGCGGCGACAATCGTCCAGATATCCACGGCCTGCCTCGGTGAGTTTCACCGACCGCGTAGTCCTGGTCAGCAACCGGACGCCAATGTCATCCTCCAGCGCAGAAATCGCCCGTGTGACCGCCGGCGGGCTTGTATGCAGTCGCCGCGCGGCTTCTGCAAAGCCGCCGGTTTCCGCAACGCGGACGAATATTTTCATGGCCTGCCAACGATCCAACGCTCATCCCCCATGACACCTGTCGTAGGAGATGTTTGCTGGATACGATGGGATGGTCAATCTTCGCCGTTCGAAGAGCGGCAAACAGCCTGGCGAATGTGCCGCGCAATGGGCGCACGAAACATCGCTCTATATTTGGGGTTTAATATGGGGCCATGTGGTGCAGCCGGGATTGG
>NZ_LMKV01000025.1 GCF_001421665.1 Sphingobium sp. Leaf26 | reverse complement strand
TGATCGTCCCGCAGAACCTCGCCTTCCACACCAGCCTCCAAAAGCCAGTGTTGAATCAGAAATCTGCTAACATGGAAATCCCTAAAATGTCACTACAGCCTAGAGTCCGACCCGAACGAAGGGACGGACAGATTAAGCGGAAGCAGTTTTCGGAAGAGCAGATTATCGACCTCCTGAAGGAGGCCGAGGCGGGCGCGGTAGTGACGGAGCTGTGCCGCAAGCACGGGATGTCGAGTGCGACCTATTATGAGACCTGTGCGCGGGTGGGTGTAGACATCGGCACTGATCGCTGATTCTATGAGCTTTCTGAGTAGGAGGGTCGGACATGGCGCATCGTTCGATAGGTCAGGAGCAGTTCGGCTTTGGCGGGCGCGCAGGGTCAGCATCGACGCTCGATAAGCTTGGCAATCTGATCTGTTGGGAGCCGGTATCGGTCCTTCTTGATCTGCTTTATTCGGCGAGCAAAGGCGAGCCGGCGTGGCCACCGCTCGCGATGTTCAAGGCCCTGCTTCTCTCGATCTGGTACGATCTGTCCGACGTGAAGCTGGCCGAGGCGATCGAGGATCGAGCCTCTTTCCGTCGCTTCTGTGGTTTTTCGGGAACAGAGGCCACACCCGAGCGAACAGCATTCGTGCGCTTTCGCAAGGAGCTTGTCGCCCATAGGCTGGACCGACTGCTATTCACGATGGTGACGGCGCAGCTCACGTCCAAGGCCGTCACGGCCAAGACCGGGACACCGGTCGATGCGATCATCATTACCTCCGCCAGCGAGGACGACGGTGATGCGCGCTGGGTCAAGCACAAGGGAAAGCGGGCCGTTCACGGCTTCAAGGCCCATGTTGGGGCAGATGCCGATACAGCATTGGTCGAGGAGGTGTCCGTGACATCCGCCAATGTCAACGATGGCAAAGCAGGCCCCGAAGCGCTGCCCGACAACCCCGGCGAGGTGTTTGCCGACAGCGCCTATCGCGGCAGTCACTTCCGTGATGCGCTGCGTGCAAAGGGCGGCATAGCGCGGATCGTCGCCACCGGCATGTGGGGCCGCGACGAACAGGAAACGCTGCGCAAGCTCCAGGAATGGAACCAGCCGATCCACCGGGTGCGCGGCCGGATCGAAAAGATCTTTGGTAGGTGGAAGCGCTGCTACGGCCTGCGCCGAATGCGATGGCGAGGTCTCGCCAAAGCTGCCGTCCAGGTCCACCTCACCGCCATTGCCTACAATCTCAAGCGCACCATGAACATTCTCGCAGTCCAGGCGTGAAAGCTGCCGCCGCTCCGGCCAGAGCGGCGGCGATGTAGGTCAATAGTGAACGAAAACTGATAAAAGATGCGCTTTGCGGGCGCTACACCCACCCGCGCACAGGTTTCATGATTCAGACCCTTGAGTATAGCTGAACTGCGCCACTTTTCGCATCGGGCAAGCGAATGACGACCGAAAATCGACGATCGCCTTCGAACAAGAGCCCAGCTTCGCGTCCGCCCAATGAGGCGGAAACGGTGTTGGCCACCTCTTGGACCGACACGCCGTAACGCGCGGCCGCCTACCGGCCGATCTTGACGTCGAAGGTCGGCGCGCCGTCAGTCTGTTCCGCGCTGACATCGCCCGTGTCCGGAATTTTCCGCAGCACGCCGCGATATTGCGCGTCTGATCGCTCATCACATCAAGATCGTCGCCATAGAGCTTGACCGCCACGCCGGCGCGAACCCCGGCGATCAGTTCGTTGTAATGCATCTGGATCAGCTGCTGGATTTCGGTGCGGCTGCCGATCAACGGTTTCATCCGCTCCTTGATGCGGCGACGAATGTCCTCCTTGGACTTGACGTCCGCAGGCGATTCGCGTTCCGACTTGGGAATGACATAAGTGTCGGACGAACTCGCTGGAATCGGAACAGTGCTGAGATCTGTGTTGCCGTTCTTCGAAAATATCAACTTGAATTCCGGCAACGTTTTTAGCGTATCTTCGATCTGAAGCTGCGTCTGGATCGATTGGTCGATAGAAGCGGACGGCACGCGGAAATTTGTGACCATGATATCCTTCTCATCCAGTTGGGGCATGGACTGTTCACCAAGAAGCCCGAAAGCAAAGACTGAAGCGATAAGCACGCCGGCGCCGGCCACGATGAAGGGGAGAGAATGGGCCACCGCCTGGTTCAGCAGCGGCGCATATTTCTTCTTGAACCCGCGGATCGGCTTCACTTCTCTTTCGCGGATCTTGCTCTTCACCACGAGGGGGATCATGGCGGGAACGAAGGTGATCGGCAGGACGAAAGCCGACGCCAGCGCGAACATCAACGTGGTTGCCATGGGCAAGAAGATATTATCCTCTACCCCCTGAAACGTCAGCCGCCGCCCTTCATGTTCCTGCCTCTCGGCGAGCCGACGCAGCCCATTTTCGAATATGATAACCGCGCCATCGACGATCACGCCGAAATCCAGCGCGCCAAGGCTCGTCAGGTTGTCCGACATGCCAAGGCCGTTCATTCCTGATGCCGTCTCAACATGGTGATTGGAATGGCTCCCGCAGCGATGAGCGCCGCGCGGATATTGCCGAGCAGCGGGAACAGCAAGAGGACGACCAGCAGCGCGTCTTCGATCAGGTTCATTTCGACCGTTACGATCGTGGTGTTGACCAGCTTCGATCAATTATAAACAGGTTCGGCAAAGACATCTGGCGAAAGCGACTTGTTGATATCGCCCAGCCGATCCGCCTTTCGAAGCAGATGGCATCATCTGCTGGCTCGGAAAATGCGGAAAACAAAAGATAATCAGAGCATAATCTGATCCTGTATGATCGGATTATGCTCTAGTCCTCAATTGCCTGTATTCGCTGCGCCTCCGAGTCCCCCAAGACAGCCACACTTGGCCGTCCAGTTGTGGATCGTCGCTTCCAACACGCCGTGGCGACGACCACGCCACCAATCTTCGCGCCAGCCTTCTTTTTTCAGGTGGCCTTGTCCCACGGGCGGCTCTGCATCGTGCTCCTGCTCCGCGAATGCGCTCTGTCGGCGAAGGGTAATATTGAAGCCAATGATGGCGAGACGTTGGGCCAACTCGCCGCCAATGGCGCAGGTATCGCGCGCGTCGGTCGTTTCAGCATCGCGGAAGAGCCGGCATCGGGGCGCCTCGTCCCGATCCTGGAGGCCTGTAATTCGGGCTATGTCGAGATGATCCACGCGGTCTTCGTCGGTGGTGCCGGTATGCCTGCACGGGTTCGGCTATTCGTGGATTTCCTGGCGGACCGACTGCGATGACGCTAAATCGGATGCCAAGGCTTCGCGCCCATTTCGCTATGTGCTAGCCCGCTGTCATGAGGAAGCATCATCCAGAGCAGGGCGCGATCGAAGACGGGGCTGCCGAGGGATCAGACCGCCGCCGCCAGATAATGGAAATTGCGGCTCAACTCTTCGCGCGGAAGGGGTATCGCGGCACGTCGATGCGCGACATCGGCGAGCAGGCCGGGGTGCTGGGCGGATCCCTCTATTACCATATTAAGTCCAAGGATGCGCTGTTCGTCGAGTTGCACAATCGGGCACTGGACGCTGCGGAAGCGAAGATCGCTTGCTCCGTAGCGGCGCAGAGTGATCCGTGGGCGCGATTGGCGGTTGCCTGCACAGCCCTCCTAGAAATCCAGTTGGCGCCCAACTCTCTGACCATGCCGATGATGAATGATTTCCGGGAAGTGCCCGATGCTGTTCGGGCGCAACTGGTCGCGCGCCGGGACCGGTTCGAGGACCTGTTTCGATCCCTCGTAGCCGACTTGCCCTTGCCCGCAGATATCGACCGGTCCATCTATCGCAACCTTTTGCTATCGCAGCTTAATTCGGCGGCCGACTGGTATCGGATGGGGCGGTTGACCCCTGCGGACGTCGCGACGCAGATCGTTGCTATTTTCCGCCACGAATAAGCTTGGCAGCGGACGCCGTCATAGCAGCGGATTGATTGTAACAGTTGTTTGGTGTATGCTGCGGTCAATCGAAAGGAGAGTCCAATGTTCAGCTATATTCCGCCGATCGACGACTACCGTTTCCTGCTGACGCGGGTGCTCGGCTTCGAGCAGGCAATGGCGGAGATGGGCAAGGACGTGGACGCCGATCTTGCCCTGGCCGTGCTGGATGAGGCGGGGAAGATGTGCGCGGAACGGTTGCACCCGCTCAACCGCCATGGTGATGAGGAAGGCAGTCGCCTGGTCGAGGGCGCGGTGCAGACGCCGGCCGGCTTCGCCGATGCCTGGCGCGATTTTGCGACAGCGGGGTGGGCATCCCTGGCGGCTGATCCCGAATATGGCGGGCAAGGACTGCCGTTCCTCCTTCAGTTGTGGCTGGACGAAATGCTTTCGGCCGCGAACCTTTCCTTTGGCTTGTTCCCAGGCCTGACCCGCGGCGCGTGCGAAGCGATCATGGCGCATGCCAGCGACACGCTCAAGGCAACCTATTTGCCGCCGATGGTCAGTGGCGAATGGACCGGCGCCATGGCCCTGACGGAGAGCGGAGCCGGTACGGACCTTGCCCTGCTCAAGACCAAGGCGGTGCCGCAGGATGACGGCAGCCATGTCGTGACCGGGCAGAAGATCTTCATTTCATCGGGCGATCATGATTTCGGCGGCAACATCATCCATCTGGTACTGGCCCGTCTGCCTGACGCGCCGCCGGGGGTGAAAGGGATCAGCTTGCTCCTGGTCCCCAAATATCTTCCCGATGCCGATGGCGGCTTCACGCTTCGCAATGCCATGTCGGTGGGGGCGCTGGAAAAGAAAATGGGCATCCATGCCCAGCCGACCTGTGTCATGAATTATGATGGCGCGACCGGTTGGCTGGTCGGCGAGCCAAACAAGGGCCTGGCTGCCATGTTCACGATGATGAATGCGGAACGGCTGATGGTCGGCATCCAGGGACTGGGGATTGCAGGGGCGGCCTATGGGCAAGCCGCCGGCTATGCGAAAGAGCGGTTGCAGGGGCGCGGCGCGGACGGTGCGCGGGGGCCGGTGGCAATCATAGAGCATGCCGATGTGCGCCGCATGCTGCTCAACATTCGCTCCTTCGTGGAGGCGGGCCGGGCCTTGAGCGGCTGGACCGCGCTGCAACTCGACCGGGCGCATCATCACCCCGATCCGGCCGAGCGAGCCAGGGCTGACGCGCTGGTCGCGCTGCTGACCCCGGTGGTGAAGGCCGCCTTCACCGATTTTGGTTTCGAAAGCGCCGTGCAGGCGCAGCAGGTGTTCGGCGGCCACGGCTACATCCGCGAATGGGGCATGGAACAATATGTCCGCGACGCCCGCATCGCCCAGATTTACGAGGGGACCAATGGCGTGCAGGCCATGGATCTCGTGGGGCGGAAGCTGCCCATGGCAGGCGGCGCCGTGGTCGAGGGCTTTTTCGACATGATCGCGGAGGATCTTGCGGCAGCCGGCGACGGTATCGTGGTGGAGAAGGTGGCGGAGGCGCTGGCGCTGCTGCGGGATGTCACGGCCCGATTGGCCGGAGCGGGAACGGAAGCGACCGGCGCTGCTGCGGTCGACTATCTGCGCCTGTTCGCGCTGGTTTCGATGGGCTGGATGTGGGCGCGCATGTCCGCGGCGGCGTCGATGGAGGATGATCCGCTGCACCGGTCGAAGCGCGCGGTCGCGGAATTTTTCGTTGCGCGCGTGCTCCCGCAGACAACGAGCTTGGCCGCCGCCATCGCTGCTGGCGAAGCATCCATCATGGCGCTCGATGCCGATGCGTTCTGAATGGCCGGTTTGACATAGCGAATAGTCGGCCAGCAGGTGTGGGGCGGACTATTGGCTATGGACGAAGACCTTAGAGCGTTTTCCGATCATTCTGGGTCATATCCGCACGCGCTCGCCGAGCGCGAAGGCGATCAGGCCAGCTTCAACAAGGAAGCACGCCAGCGTTATCTGGCCTTCGCGACATCCGGCGAGGCAGGCTGGCCCGGCAATTTTCGCGATCTGGCCGCCAGCGTCACCCGTATGGCCACACTCAGCCCGAAAGGGCGGATTAATGTAGACTGTGTCGACAAGGAAATCGAACGGTTGCGGCGGTTATGGTTAGGTCAGGCTGATAACGCCGCAGATATTCTGTCCGAGATATTGAGCGACGAGCAGATTGCCGAACTCGACCTGTTCGATCGCGTCCAACTCACGGAGACGATCAAGATATGCTGCGCCAGCCGCTCGCTTTCGGAAGCAGGGCGAACCCTCTTCAACGCCTCACGCGCGCGCCGCAGCAGCTCGAATGATGCGGATCGCCTGCGAAAATATCTGGCACGGTTTGACTTAGAATGGTCGGTGGTGAACGACTTAAGATGAACGACCCTTATGAGACGCTGAGGCGCCAATTTCGCGTCCCCAGCTGCGGTCTGCCCGCTAACCGGCAGGTCGCGACCAACTCGCGTCGTTCCGACGCGGGCGGGCGAACGACAGGTTATGTCAGAAGCTGATGGAACGGATTTCACCTGATTTTCGGTCATCGCATCAGCCGATGGCTTGCCTAGGTGAACACCGGACGGGCCGCTCTGGCAGTTTCAGCGCGCGCCTACAAAAATGGCTGTAAAATAAATCTCACCACGCGGCTGCCCGAGGCACCCGCGACATTCAGTTCCACAGCCTGCCCCGGCTTGCCTGAAATCTTGGCGATCGCCGCGCCGAAATCCAGTCCGGTGATTTGGTCATCCACAGCGACGCCCGCGCCTGCGGCCGGACTGCCCGTACCCACTGCTGCCACCCGAACTTCTTCGCCCTTTCGCTCCAACCACAGCCCCGACAGACCATAACGTTCCTGCACTGACGTAGTATCGCCATGGGGCTGCACCCATAAAGCCTTTGCCCGCACATCGGTCGAGAGGTTGAACCGGCGCAGTACTGCCAGCCCGACGATGCCATGATGTTGCCCGCGCGATCCATCTTGCGGTCCCCGCACCAAAACTAGGCTGTAGTGACATTTTAGGGATTTCCATGTTAGCAGATTTCTGATTCAACACTGGCTTTTGGAGGCTGGTGTGGAAGGCGAGGTTCTGCGGGACGATCA
>NZ_LMKV01000024.1 GCF_001421665.1 Sphingobium sp. Leaf26 | reverse complement strand
CCCTTCACCCGGCGCCGCCGACGCCAGCACCGGATCAAGCGCGATCGTCACCCGCACGATGTTCGCCGCATAAGGCTCCACCGCCACACGGCTCCCATGACGATCCAGCAACGCCATCGGTTCCGCAAATGCGGGGGCGGCGATGGCGCCGAGGCCAAAGCATAACGCCAGCGCGCTGCGGTTCATCAGGTTCGGTTTGTGCAGGCAAAAAGGCATTATCTTCAATCTCCCTCGAATTCCGCTTTCTTTTCGATTGGTCATCGCTTCGGATAGGAGGCGATCTTCACGCGCAGCATTTGCGGCGCTGCTGTGAAGTTCAGGCCCCAGTCGACCTGATCGCCATTCCAGATACGTTCGAATATCCAGCGGCCCGCTTCGTCATAATGGCCTTGTTCGACACGATCGAAAATCAGATTGGCGTCGTCACCCTGAGGCGCGAAATCGATGCGTGCCCGAAATCCGGTGACCAGGAATTCGTCGGGACCAAGTTCGGCAATCGCCACCCCGCCCGAAGGATATTCATTGCCTTTGGGCGGTGCGTTACCGAAATCCGGTCGGCCAAAGCTGGCCGTCGCGACATATTTGCCGATTTGCATGACCTGTTGATGTTTGTCCGCCGGGTCGTTCGGTTCGGCGCAGCCCCAGGTTTTTCCTTGCCATGCGAGTTTGGCCCACAGCCGGTCAATCGGTCGGAAGAGCGCGAAATTTGCCGCAAATGGCGCGATTTCCGTATCGCCCAGTTTTGGCGTGACCGGCAAGGATGGCAAAAAGCGCAGATGGTCGAAACCGAAGGGTGCCCATCCGATCGCGCCACGGCCGACGGCTTCATAGAAATAACGGGCATATTCACGCGCATGACCGGTTTCGACGATCAGCAGCGGATTGTCGGCGCGATCATAAAGATTCAGAAAGCCCAGATAGGCCTTGTGATCGGGATTGTAGAGATCGGGCGCCAGCGCATCGAGATGGGGGGCAGCGGCCTTCCAAACCGAAATCACCGTATTGGCGGGGCCGCCGCTGGCATAGGTGGACGGCTCCTGATAGGTGAAGGGATCGCCGGTCAGCGCTGCATTGGCATACATGGGGATGGATTTTACGGCCTTGCCCGCTGTAGCCACCGCATCGACGTATCGCGCGACATGCCAGGCGTGAAAATAGAGATCCGCGTCGCGCCCGAAAGCCTGAGCCCAAGTCCCCGCCGCCTTGCCCGTCTGTTTGAGCAAGGCGGCGGGCACGGGGCCATCGAACAGCGCTTTGGCCTTGGTTGAATGGTCGCGGGCAAGGCCATAGGATCCCGGTTCATTTTCGACCTGGATCATGATCACGCTGTTTTGCGCATCGACTCGCTTGAGATGATCGACAAGGGCGACGAACGCCTTTCTGTCGGCCGCCAGGGTGGTGTCGGCGTGCGGCGACAGGGCATAGTGCAACGTCCCGTCAGGCTTCACCATCCGGGGGAAACGTCTATTGTCGAGCTTCACCCAGGCGGGTGCATATTGCGGACTGGTATTCTTCCAGGTACCGAACCACGCCAGCACAAGGCGAACATCATGCGCGCGCGCCTGATCGAGCAGCAGGTCGAGAAAGGAGAAATCGAACTGTCCTTCAACCGGTTCGATCTGTTCCCAGGCGATGGGAACCTCCACCGTGTTGACGTGCAATGCGTCCATCGCCGGCCACACAGCGGGCAGCGCCGAAGGCCAGGCGCTGGAATTGTTCACCTGCGCGCCCATCATCAGGAAGGGCGCGCCATCCACCATCAATGCATGCCGACCATCGCGCGATACGATCCGGGGCAGCGGAGTGTCAGCGGCTATGCCCGACCCCATGCTCGACCCCATGCCCGACAAGGTGAGCAGTACGGTTGCTGCAAGCGCCGTGCGACGGGAGTGATGAATCTTCATTGCATGCCCCCTTGTGGATCGCCAACCAGGATGCCACGGCCATCCGTCGCCAGATATGTGCGTCCAAAACGCCGGGGATCGCCGCTGATCATCCGCAGGCGCAGCCCCCACTGATGCGCGTCGTCGTTGATGCGCTGCCATACGGCGCCGCCATCGATCGATCGGAACACGCCCCGCTGTCCATCCGCCATAGCGATAGCGTAAAGGGTGGGCCACGGACTGCCGGGCGCACCCTTGCCGGTCCCGAAGCGCTGGATGGCGATGTTTTGCGTGGCTTTTTCCCAATGCTCGCCGGCGTCGCGCGAACGGAACAGGTCTGGCTCTACCAACAGCCACAGCATGCCCGCATAATCAGGTACGGCAACCAGCGGATTGGCGGCTTCGCGTCCTTGTGCACGCGCCAGGGAGAGGTCCGCGGGCAATCCGATGCTGTCGAGCCGATGGAATGATGTGCCGCCGTCATCGCTGCGCAGGATCCGGTTGGCTGCAAAATCGATGGCGTAGAAACGGCGGGCGTCGACCTTGTCCGCTGTCACGCGCACGCGCGACGGCAAGCCTTCGATCATGATCCAACTGCGCCCGCGATCCCGCGTCAGCCGTGGCATGTCGGTTTCCACCACAAACGTACCACCGTCGGCGGACACGGTGATGGCCGCGCTGCCGGTCCGTTCCGGGGGCGGAACGGTGGTGTCGACAGCGGCATCCGTGGAAATGTAAAGCGGGGTCCAGCTTCGTCCCCCATCTTGCGACCAGGCAAGAGATGTATCGGGCACGACGGGGGCGTGGGTATTACCGCTGCGCACGACCACCTGGGGGGCAAGTCCCGCATAATCGAGCGAATTGGTGTTTGTCAGCATCGGGTTGCGATGGATATGCGCCGGCGAAACGGTGAGGTCGTCATGCCGAAATCCGCCCAGATCGCCGAAACCGGAAATGAGCGGTGCGCCACCGGTCGGGCTGATGAGCGTAATGACGGCGGTCTGCTCGATCCCTTGCGTCCAGGGCTTCCACTTCATCGTGCCGGCAGTTGCAAATTCCTGTGTCGCGTACAGTGTAGCGCCGGTAACATAGGCTGCGTGATGCGGGTCGAAGGGATCGATCGCAAGGCCTGCGATCCAATGGCCGAAATTCGCTTTCTTATCGAAGTCCAAAAACGGCGTTTCACTGACGTCGCGGGTGCTGCGCGGCGATAGATCATTCCAGGTGCGTCCGCCGTCTTCCGACCGCCAGACAGTGTCGCCAGGCTTGTAGCGATTGACCGTGCTGACGGCGATCACGCGCGGATCGCGTACGGATACGGCGACGCCCATATAGCCGCCAGGGACGACCTTGCTGCCTTTGAGCGGGGTCACGTCGGTCCAACTGTTCGACTGTGTGTCGAAGCGCCATACCGCCCCGGCCTTGATACCGTTGGGACCAATGGCATCGCAATAGCTGATGGTCATAACACCATCGCGGCCGATGACCGCCTTGACCGGCAGAAGATTTGCTTCCGGTCCGCCGGGCATATGTTCCCATGTGACGCCGTTGTCGCGGGAACGGAACATGTGCTGCCCGCCAGAGTCGGCGCTGCCGACGTAGAGCTGTCCTTTGCGCGCAGGGTCGAACAAGACGAACGACAAGCCGCCATGGGTTGTCCGTGCGACCGAGGGATGCCCCAAACCCTTGAGCGGAAAGCTCTCGACTTTCCGCCAGGTCGCACCGGCATCTTCGCTGTGCCACAGGCCGTCATGACGCGACCCGAAGAAGAGGCGGTCATGGGCGTGCGGATCGACCGCCAGTCGTTCGCCCAAACCGCGCCCATCTTCATTACCTCCCATGGCGAAGGGCACATTCGTTCTTTGCCAATGGATGCCGCGATCGGCGGAACGGAAGATCGCCGCCGCCCCCTGCGCATTCATGCCGGCCGCCATATAGACGATGTTCGCGTCGACCGGATCGGGAGCGATGCTTTCGATGCCCATGTAGCTGGACACGGATTCGCCGTCCTGCAATGGCACCCACTGGGCGACCTGTGCATCCCAGCGATAGGCCCCCCCCATATCCGTACGCAGGTAGACGAGATTTCGCTCGACCGGGCTGAACACGACGCCGGGTGCGAATCCGCCGCCGCCGACTTTGACGCTATGCCAGGCATAAGGGACTATCGGTTTCTGACCGGCCACATCGTGCGCGCTGGCCATGAATGCGGGCGACAGTCCCACTGCGATGGACGCAATGATGCAAAATCGACCGACAGCGCTATCGAATATGGGCATGGTTCGGGATTTCATGCCACGTCGCCGACCCGCCGCCGGGCGCGATAGACGAGATTGTCGAATCTGGCAGCGCCCGTTCCCGCGGCGTAAAGGCCCGGCCGCAAGCTCAGGAAACCATCCGCGACGTTATGATTATAGCCGGCGACCTCGACCGAACGTTCTTTGCGCCATGGCTCTCCAGCAAGAGCATAATAGAAGGTCACGACATTCTCGTCGTTCACCAGGCGCAACCGCACGCGACTTGCGGAGACGGCCGCGCCTGCTGGCCAACGCTCGGCCTGGCCGATGCGGTAGGCATGAAGGCGCTCCTCCCCCAAGCCCAGACCGCAGAACAGCTTCTCATTATAGAAAAGGATCAGCCCCGCCTGCGTCCCTGCGTCGATCTCGACATCGACCTCGATTTCATAGGCGCGATCGCCTGCGACGAACAGAAGCGGCGAGGCATCAGCGGGGCTGGTACCCTGCGCAGTCAGCGACAGACGGCTTCCTTCCATGCGGGCGCGTTCCAGATAGTCGTTCCTTGGCGCGAAGAAGGTCAGACGATTGCCGATGGCATCAAGCGACAGGCCGGAAAGAGGCTGACCATGCGGTCCGCCCTGGGCGACGGGCTTGAGAAACGGTTGGTCGAGCGCGCCGCCCAGGGCACGCGGCCAGCCATCTGTCGTCCATTCCATAGGTTCCAGCAACATCTGCCGACCCAGGGTCCGAAAGCCGTTTTCATAGCCATGATAGGTGAGCCACCATCGACCATCCGGTCCTTCGACCGCGGTCGCGTGGCCGCGCGACCACCAGGGTTCGTTGCGCGAGGCGGTACGAACAACAGGATTATAAGGACAATTTTCCCAAGGCCCGTTGATCGAGCGGGACCGGGCAGCGACCACCATATGGCTGGTCGGGGGGCCTGCGGTGCCGCCTTGCGCCGCGATGAGATAATAATATCCGTCGCGATGCAGGACTTTGGGGCCTTCGAGCGCGAAGCCTTCGATCACATAGTCGGCAGGGATGGGCCAGCCGTCATAGACATGTTCAACCTTACCGTCGGCAGCCAGCCCGTCATCGCGCAGCTTCACCCGATTGCCGCCGTTGAAGAAGAGGTAGCGCTTGCCGTCTTCCCCCACGGCGTGCCCCGGATCGATCATGTCATCGATATGCATATCGATCGGCTCGCTCCAAGGCCCGCTCATCGCCGGCGCATGGATGACATAGGTGCGCAGCGGCCGTGCATCGCCCTCCGGCGCCAGCACAGGAATATAGATGAAATAACGATCGCCATGTTTGGCGATGTCGAGCGCCCAGATTGTGCCGATGGGCGTCTTCAGAGCGGCTGTGACGGGTGTCCAGTTCACCAGATCGCGCGAGTGCCAGATCGGTACCCCAGGATAATAGAGAAATGAGGAGAAGGCGGCATAATAGTCGTCGCCATCCTTGAGAATGGTGGGATCGGGTCGGTCGCCGGCCAATATCGGGTTGACGAACCGTCCATCGCCAAGATCGCCCCTGCGCTGTCCCTCAAAACCTTCCGCATAGGGCATTGGCTTGGCATCGGTACCAGTGGAGCGCGCCGACATGGCAGGCGACAGGGCAGCCCCCGCGGATAACGTGGCGAAGGTCAGAAAATGTCGGCGGGATGATGTCATGACGGTCTCACGGAATGGGACAGGAAGGGTTCATCGCTGCGGATTGGACACAGGTTCGATCGTTGCGAGCACCACATCATTGCTTTGCATCGGCAGCGTCAGGTCGTAGCGCCCGTCCTTGCCGATGCGAATGTTCCGAACTGCGGGCACATCACGGGTGAGCACCTGCAATTCCTGAAGCTGTGTCGCGTCTAACGAAGCCGGCGAGCCCATCTCCAGATAGCGGCTATGGGCGTCATTCGCCTTATATCCTGTCCGGTACAACCTGAGGCGATAGGTGCCTGGCGACAGGCCGGTAATGCGAAGTGCGATCGGCATGTCCGCCGTGGCTGGCAACGGTTTTGTGAAGAACGGGCGATTGCTGATATCCTGCCGGGGCTGACGCCAGTTCCAGGCCAGAACGGCGGTCCGTCCTTCCCGGGTCGTTGCCAGGGCCTGTGCATCGTCAAGCGGGATTTCCTTGCCGTCGAGCGCGTGGAGAAATTTGTAGGCAAACCACGCTGCCTTGCGGATGCCCTCCCGGTTCATCAGGCCAAAGCCACCATGGAACGGGGTGGGGGGCGGCCCGGCCTCTTCGAACAGGTCGCTATAGGTCCAGTAGCTCATGCCTTGCGCAAGGCCACGGGTTCCGCGCAGCTTGCTCAATATGTAGCTGGCGCTGATGTAGGAATCATGCACCGGGTCGCGGGGATTATAGCTGCTGCTCCATTCGGTGAAGAACAGCGGCAATCCGGGAAAAGCGGAAGAGTCGATCTGCGCGCGGACCTTGCGGACATCCGCGACGATCGAATCTGGATTGGTGGACAGCTTGTTGTCGTCCTCCCCCTTTTCATCAAGAAATCCGCCATCGACGCCGTAGGTATGGGTCGTCACGAAATCGACCGGTATCCTGCGCTGCGCTGCACGTTCCAGGAACTCCGGCACCCATGCGGCACCTGCGGTTGCCGGTCCGCCCACCCGCAGTGCCGGGTCGATCGCCTTTATGGTGCGGGCGCTTGATTCATACAGATCGAAATAGGCATGCTGGTCGGCCTTTTCCCAAAAACCATCGAGATTGGGCTCGTTCCATACCTCGAAATACCAGCTGCGCACTTCCTCGGCGCCGAAGCGGTCCTGCATATGCCGAACGAAGGCATCGACAAGCGCAGCCCAAGCCTTCGGCTCGGGATGCGATGTGTTGCCTTTCCAGTAGAAGATTGTCTGCTTCGACGTGGCCATCGCTTCGGGCGTGAAGCCCAGTTCGACAAAAGGCTTGATCCGCCGCGCCAGCAGTGCGTCGAACAGCCGATCCAGGCCGGTCCAGTCATAAACGATCCGACCATTCTGGACCTGTACCGTTTTCAACGCATCATGGAATGGCGCATGAAAGCGGACGTAACGAAAGCCAAGTTCGTCCACGGCCGTGCCCAGTTGGGCCAGGCTGTCGGCTCGGCTCAATGTGCCTGCAAAATCCGATCCGACCGAAAGGTCGAATGCCTTGTCCATCGGTGCGCCGGCCTGCTGTAGATCGACATCGATCCGCCTCGGCTGCGTCGTCGCGGACGAGGTGGAAGGCAGAGGGCGGGCCAAAAGCGGCTGGGCGGCAGCCATGGCGAGAAGGCCAGCCATGACGCCGGCAGGCAATCGCAATGCGGGACTTTTGGATCCGATCATCAAGCTACCTTGGCAAGGGGGAAGGCAAATCTGGTCATGCGGCCAAATCGCTGCGGCAATGGCTGGCGATGAAGTCGATATGGCGCGGCATCGCAGCCGCCGTCCGGGCGATGACGTCGCGTAGATGATCGAGAAAACGGCCCGCTTCCTCGATCGGCAGGGCGTCGGCCAGCGGATCGTGGGATTGCGGGATCAGACCCTGTCCCATCAGCACGGCGATCCAGCTATCATCCGAGAAAAGGCCGCCCTGATCCCGGATAATTCGACCCTTTGCGCGCCACAACGCGATCTTGTCCTCCAGCGTAGTGGGAATGGCCATGGTCCGGCAATAATTCCAGAAGTCGGAATCGGTCCGGTTCGTCCTGTGATAATGAAGGATGACGAAGTCGCGAACCTGCTCATATTCCTGGCGCAGCAGACGGTTATATTCCTTACGCTCGGCAATGGCGGGGCCGGTGTCGGGAAACAGGCTCATCAATCGCGTGATGCCCGACTGGATGAGGTGGATGCTGGTCGATTCCAGAGGTTCCAGAAAACCGCCCGCGAGGCCGATGGCAATGCAGTTGCGTTCCCAAAGGCGTTCGCGCACTCCGGCAGTGAAACGCAGCGGGCGTGGCGCATCGAGCGGCGGCGCGTCGA
Source organism: Sphingobium sp. Leaf26 (assembly GCF_001421665.1). Classification (GTDB taxonomy): domain Bacteria; phylum Pseudomonadota; class Alphaproteobacteria; order Sphingomonadales; family Sphingomonadaceae; genus Sphingobium. The sequence continues at coordinate 15,227 of NZ_LMKV01000024.1, read as the reverse complement.
GATTGTCCAATATCTTGGCGGTCGCTTCATCGTCGTCGATAAAGGCGCTGGCATAGACATGGCCGTTGCCGACCCGATGCTGGAGCGGGATGCGCCAGCGCCAGCCAGCGCTGTCGGCGGTAGCGCGCGTGTAGGGCAGGGGGGCGCTCGTCGATGCCGAGGGCACTGCAACCGCCCGGTCGCAAGGCAACCAATGCTGCCAGCTCGTAAATGGCACGCCAAGGGCGTCGCCTAGCAACAGCGAGCGAAAGCCGCTGCAATCTATGAACAGTTCCCCTTCGGCCCGGCGGCCGTCCGCCAGTTCCACCGCGCGGATGCAGCCATCGTCCGATGCGATATCGACATGGACGATTTTCCCCTCGATCCTTTGGACGCCCGCTTCCTCGGCTAGTCCGCGCAGGAATCGGGCATAGAGCGAGGCATCGAAATGAAAGGCGTAGGAAAAGGAGGAGAGCACGGCGGCCGGGTCGGGTACCGGGCGGGTGAAACGGCCGCTAGCCGCCGCCTGGTTGGCAAGGCAATAGTCCGATACATTGCCGACCTGTCCCATGCGGCCAGCCAGGCGTGACTGGCGCAACCAGATCTGATGGAATTTCACGCCATGGACATCGCGCCCATGAATGCCGAACGGATGAAGATAGCGATCGCCACGGTCGGCCCAGTCGACAAATTCGATGCCCAGCTTGAAGGTCGCGCCGGTCGCCGCCATGAAGGCGTCCTCGTCGATGCCCAGATAACGGTTGAAGTCAAGGAGGGATGGTATGGTCGCTTCGCCCACGCCCACCGTCCCGATTTCCTCGGATTCGATCAGCGTCACGGCAACGCCAGCATCCGTCAGGCGCGACAGGGCAGCGGCTGTCATCCAGCCCGCCGTTCCTCCGCCGACGATGACGACGCGCTTGACCGGCGGCAGCGGTTCGCCGCTCATGCCGCTGCGGACCTTTCGCCGAAATGGCCCCGGTGCGCCTGGCTGATCAGGTCGCGGTTCGACGGCAGGTTGGCGATCGCAAAGTCGGCCTGACGGCGCACATTGGCAAAGGCCTGTATGGCTTCTTCGCGATAGCGGTAGACGCCGGCCTTGGCGGACAGGTCGGTCTTCCACCCCATGCCATAGAGGACATATTGCCAGCTCATTTCGGAGAATATGTCGACCTGAAGATCGATATCCATCTCCGTGGGAGGCCGGAACCGCCACCGGTCGAGCAGTTCAAGAAGGCTGTCAGGCACGGATGCCGGATCGACATTTTCGATCCAGAAGGGCGTATCGCGCCGTTCCGACAGGCAATAATGCAGCTTGATGAAATCGAGCGTTCGCTCGTAGCGCTTGCGCATGTTCAGATTATACTGGCGGGCGGACGTTTCATAGTCACCACCCCAGGGAAAGAGGTTGGCGACCATCCCGGCCGCTATCTCGGAAAAGACGATGCCTGTGGCCTCAAGCGGCTCGAAGAAGCCGCTCGACAGCCCGATGGCGACACAGTTTTTATGCCAGTTGGTTTCGCGATAGCCAGCTTCGAACCGGAATTTGCGACATTCAAGCCGCTCCGACGCCGGGCCGACATAGGCGCGCAGCCTGTCTTCGGCGGCCGTATCGTCCATATGGGCGGAGGAAAAGACATGGCCGATCCCCCTGCGCTTTTCGAGGCCGATGTCCCATATCCATCCGGCATCCTGTGCTGTCGATATGGTGCAGGACGCGATCGGATCGACCGGGCTGTCATAGGGCACCTGCATGGCCATGGCGCTGTCGCAGAACAGCACGTCACGGCATGAGCGATAGGGCATACCCAGCGCCTTGCCGATCAACTCGGCCCGGAAACCCGTGCAGTCGATATAAAGGTCGGCGTGCAATATCCCGTGCCTGGCGGTGCGCACGCCATCAATCGCGCCGTCTTCGCCGACAAAGACATCCGTGACCTGATCGACCTTGTGATCGACCCCATTCTCCACCGCCTTGTCCCGCAGCATCGCCGCCAGCGTGACTGCATCGAAATGGTAGGCGTAGTTGAGAGGAGCAACATAATCGGGATGGCTGGGCAGCTTGGGCGCGCGGCAGGCGTCCATGGCCATTTTCTGCGGGCCGCACACGTCGTCCCAGTTGCTGTCGCCGCCCGCTCCAAGCAACCAATAGGGCAAGAGTTCCATGCCATTTGGCGATTCCGCGACCTGAAATGGGTGGGAATAATGATCCGGCCCGGCCTGTCCGGGGGCATGCCGCCAATGGACGAATTTGGCGCCCTGCTTGAAACTGGCACCACATCGCCGAACCATCTCGGCCTCGTCGATGCCGATCGTGGCGAGGGTCCGACGAATGGTGGGGAAAGTACCTTCCCCTACGCCCAATATGCCGATCTCAGCGGACTCAACCAAACAGATCTCGACACCGCCTGGTAGATCGGCACCCAGACGTCGAGCCAGATAGCCCGCAGTCAGCCAACCGGCGGTTCCGCCGCCCACGATGAGGATGGTCTTGCGCATCGCCTGCAATCCCTCTGTATAATGCGATTGCCGGACGACCCGGCAATCGCATCATGCCGATCAAAACGCCAGGTTGATACCCGTGCTGATCCGGCGGTCGGTCTGGAACCAGCTACGCCCCTTCAATTGACCACCTGGATAGCCACCCATCAGGGTTCGCTGGGTCGAATTGGTCAGGTTGGTCCCCTGCACACCGAAGGAGAAGTTTTCGGTGACCTTGAACCGAATACCGGCCTCCAACTGACCATAGGTGTCGCCGTAGATCGGCAACGCGATCTGGATCGGCGTACTGACACCCGGCGCGCTGTAATAATTATAGGTCGGATTGGTACCGTTGCTGTTCGTCGATTGCAGATATTTCGAACGCCAGGAGTAAGCGACCCGCGCGGAGATGGCCTTTCGTTCATAGAGCAGCGTTGCATTGAAATTATGCTTCGACAAACCGACCAGCGGCGCATCGTTACGGATGCCGCCATTGATATCACGATAGAAATCGCCGGGATTCTTGCTGTTGATGAAAGTGTAGTTGCCCTCGAAGCCGAAGCCGCTCAACCAACCCGGCAGCATGTCGAAGAACATGCGTCCGCCAATCTCGAACCCCTTGACCGTCGCTGCCTTGCTGGAGTTCACATAGTCGGACGCGGCGGCATTGACCGTTTCGCTCTGCCCGTTGGTGAAGACCACCGTCACCTGCCGCTCCGTGAGCGAGAAGATAGGCAGGTTGGTCAGACGCTTGTAAAATGGTGCGAAGTGGAAGGATGTGCCGGCACGCGGATAATATTCGAACGACAGATCGAAATTGTTCGACATGGTCGGCTTCAACAGCGGATTGCCGGTATCCGCCGTGAAGTTGGTCAGAACCGGGTCGCTGCCCGGCGGGGCGGTCGGATCAGTCGTCGTCGCCGCGCCTACCGAACCCGAAGCCCGCAGAGCCTGGAAGGTCGGCAGATCGAGCGTGATATTATAGCCGAAGCGCAATTTGGTATCGGACGTTGGCGAATAGTCGATATTGATCGAGGGTAGCGCCCGGGTGAAGGACGCTTTGCCGCTACGGGCGATGAACTGCTGCCCCAGCGAAAGCCGTTCGCCGTTGCGGATGAATGTTGCGGCATTCTGTTGGATGAAGCCGCTGCCCTCATTTTCGATACGGACGACCCGGACGCCGACATTGCCCGATATGCTGCGGCTCTGGTCTTCGCCGAACCGCACCAGGGCGTAGCCGGCGGTCGTCTTGGTCTCGTTGTCGACGCGATCTCCCGGTAGAATGAAGCCGGGCTGGCGGATACCCGAACCGCCGCCATAGCCCGTCTGGGCCAGGGGGCCGGAGGCCGAGCAATCGAATTCGCGACCGGTGCAGAAGCCGGCTGGCGGCGACGCCGTCAGTTCGCCGCGATTGAACCGGCGGACCAGTTCGTCTGTCGGGAACATGAGGTTTGCCGGAAGGGCAGCCGAACCATGGAAGAAATTCTTGAACGCATGTAGTTCAACGTCGCCCGGTGCCGCGTTGGCATAAGTCAGTTGTGGATCGCCGTTCCAGCCACGGCCAAGTGCCGCCCAGTTAAACCCGTTATTCAGATCGCGTTCCGTGCGCTTGGCGAAGCGACCGCCAAACTTGACCGAACGGAAGAAGCTGTCCTCGAACTTATATTCCAGATCGAGATTGGCTGAATCGAGCCGCCCCTTATTGTCCTCGTCGTGCGGCATAGATGCCGTCCAGAAATAATTGGCCGGGTTGGACAGGCTGGCCTGCGATCCGGCCGGCAAGGACACCACCGGCAGGTCGCCACTCAGGTCGAAGCCGAAGCCGCCGGGGAAGGCGACATCGCGGAAGACGTCCAGGCGGGTATAGATTTGCGACGAGTCCACGCGCTGTATCGCGCCCTTGATCGACAATGGGCTGTCATCGGGGGACCAGTTGAAGCTCAACGAATAGTCGCGGGTGCGGGAGTTGCTGGCATAGGCCCCCTTGTTGCCGCCGCTGTTGAGATTGCCACTGGGCGCGAAGCTGTTCGGATCGCGCGTGAACAACTGCGGGGTCGATACCAGCATATTGTTCTCGTCAAACTTGCTGACCGACGGGTCTACGCTGAGAGACTGGGAGGACACGAACGCACCCCAATCCCCAGATTTGTTCTTGTAGCGGGACTGGAAGAAGGTTCCGGTGAACGTCAGAGAGTCAGACGGTGCCCACTGCACCGCACCATAGATCCCGGTCCTCTTGCGCTGGAACTGCTCTTCGCCGAACGTGTATCCGCCCGGAATATAGTAATCGCTATCGTTGATACGAGTCTTGAAATAAGGTTCCACGCGGAAGAAATGCGAATTGGAACTGAGGCGGCTGTACGCGAGATCGCCCAGGAAGCCGATCTCACCGATTGGAGTCGACCATTTTTTGGTAACAAGGATCGAGCCGGATGGATCAGCCTTGCGGGCGAGATCGCCCATGCTGGCCTCACCGGTCGCAGCCACATGCCACTTGCCATCATAATCGAAGGGCACCTTGGTCCGCAGGTCGATTTGCCCGCCGGTTCCCCCTTCGACCAGATCGGCCGTAGAAGCTTTATACACGTCAACCGCAGCCATCAATTCAGGCGTGACGTCCGCAAACTGGAGCGACCGACCGTTGTTGGCGCTAAAAATCTCGCGCCCGTTCAGGCGTGACGCGACGCCGGTCAGGCCACGGATCTGGATGCCCGCGCCTTCGACTGAATAATGGTCAGGATCGTTGAGAGCAGCGAAGCGAACAATAGTCACGCCCGAAACACGTTGCAGGACTTCGGTGATCGAATTGTCAGGCAGCTTTCCCGCATCATCGGCAACAATGGAGTCGATGATGGTTTCGCTGCGCCGTTTCCGCTCTTCGGCTTGCTGCAAGGCAGCGCGGCGCCCGGTGACGACAATATCTTGATCTGTAGCAGCGTCGGATGCGCTCGATTCCTGCGGCGTCGCTTGCCCTTCGGCCCAGGCCGGCGACGTACAAGTGACGACCGCTATTGCCAGGCTGGAAACGCCCAAGCCCTTGAAAATCCAGTTGCGATTGGACGCACTGATCCCACTTTTCATATCCCCTCCCATTGCCGCGTTAATTCATACATCTTTCACGGTAGCGCTCCCATAGCCCTGTTTGACAACGCTGCCAAGGTCATTTTTGAATATAGAACTCCTACGGATTAAATTCTATTTGTGATAACGCTAACATATGGGTGGCCTATGTTAGTTCATCTTGTATGTGAAAGTTCACAATATTCGGATATGATCACTTCGGTTCATATCCAACGGCGGAGAAGTAGTTGGCGCATGCCATTCCAGTGGTGCGCGGTGGGGCGTCACGGATCGCATCTTACAGGTTTGCAATGGTTTGAGCGGCGGCCTTACGCAGGATAGCCTTGAGTTTGGAAAAGACCATTTCGATTGGATTGAAGTGGAGTGAATTGGGCGGAAGGAAACGCATCTAAGCACCTGCCGCCTCAATGGCTTCACCAGCAGCAGCGCTCTTGTGTGAAGGGAAATTGTCGAGGATCACAACACCACCCTGCCATCAGCTTCGACCCAAGGATATGCTAGAGCGTTTTCCAAGCAGTTGAAATCAGCTGCTGATTCGGAGAACGCGGCGAACCAAAACTTAGAGCAGCCGATCCGATGCAATCGGATCGGCTGCTCTAGACATAGGCTACGAACCATTTGCCCCCCATAGGCCCATCCAGGACCATGGGGGCGGTCATACCGGCTTCCCCAAATGTCGTCGTTTTCCAGTGGCCATGCGGGATCGTGGATCGCCATTGTGCCCCGCGTTTTGCGCGAACGCGCGCACAAGCCATCTTCGCCGAAGTATCGGTTTCCGAAGCGCGGCTATTCGTCGCTCCTTCGTCGCGAACCTCGCCCTGACCGTCTGATGACCGAGCCACGGGGCCACGCCTGGCGGCCAAATTTCCGCCCCCGTTTGCAGGTAGGTCTGGCTGAAAATGCCTCATGATTGCTCTAGAGCGTTTATCGACCGCTATGAATCGGGCGAAGATTCCCAACTGACTGATTTTCTGCTTCATCCCTCGTGCCGGTGAAGGAACTGGCATGGACGGTTCTTTCGATGGGTTTGCGTGTTCGCGTTTTGGCGGCGCTTGACCAGGGCCTGAGTTGTCGGGCGGCAGCGGTTCGGTTTGGTATTGCGCCATCAACGGCGATCCGGTGGTCCGGGCAACGCCGGTTGATCGGCAACGTTGCCCCCAAGCCTCACGGGGGCGATATGCGCTCACGCAGGGTTGAAGAGCGGGCAGCCGACATTTTGTCCATCTGGGAAGCGCGTAAAGATATCACGCTTGAAGAGTTGCGCGCGGGGCTGGCCGAGATTGGCCTGGCCGTCTCTGTCGTCGGTCTTCACCGCTTCTTCGTGCGCCGTGGCATGACGCGCAAAAAAGCTCTCCTGAGCTTGTCGAAGGGACTGCTCATGCCATCGAGCAGGACCGGCCCGACGTCCTGAAGCAGCGGCACGACTGGTTCGATGGTCAGATTGATCTGGACCCGGAACGTCTCGTGTTCATCGACGAGACCTGGACCGCCACCAACATGACCCGTCCTGAAGCAGCGGCACGACTGGTTCGATGGTCAGATTGATCTGGACCCGGAACGTCTCGTGTTCATCGACGAGACCTGGACCGCCACCAACATGACCTGCAGCCATGGCCGCTGCGCCAGAGGCGACCGCCTGCGCATGGGCTTTCCGCACGGTCACCGCAAAACCACCACGCTGGTGGCCAGATTGCGCATGACCGGCATGGTCGCGCCGATGGTGCTCGATGGCCCGATCAACGGCGACTGGTTCGAAGCCTATGTCACCCAGGTCCTCGTCCCCGATTTGAAGCCCGGTGATGTGGTGATCATGGACAATTTGTCGAGCCACAAGCATGCTTCAGTGCGCGACCTGATTGAAGCCGCAGGCGCGACATTGCGGTTCCCGCCGCCATACAGCCTGGACTTCAATCCGATCGAGAAAGCCTTTTCCAAACTCAAAGCCATGCTGCGAAAGGCGGAAGAAAGAACCGTCAGCGGCCTGCGTGGCCGGCAACATTGATGCCGAGCACCTCGCTGGCGATGCGGCCATTGAAGCGCTCGACCATGCCGTTCGTCTGGGGCGTATAGGGCCGGGTCGTGCGATGGCTGACCTTGATTTTCGCGCAGGCGCGTTCAAAATCATCGGCGGTGGCAGGCGCGTTCAAAATCATCGGCGGTGNCGGAAACGCCGCGTGCGCTGGCCTATCGGGTGGGTGTGGAGGGCACGATCGACCGTCTGCTCTCGATCCGGGACAGCCTGTGTCCGCATGGGTGATGCGGAAGGGGAACGGCCTTGAGGAAGGCAACCGCATTGGCGGCGTTCTCGGCGTCGTAGACGTCGAGGTGGACAAAGCGTGAGCAGCGATCGATTGCGACATAGAGGAAGCGCTTACAGATCTCGCCGTCCGTGGTACGCAACTTGGGCAGATGTTTAAAGTCGATGTGGACAAAAGCGAGATCATAGTCGTGGAAGTGCCCCTTGCCCTTGCAGGGCTGCACCGTCGGCTTGGGTAGTCGTCGATTGAGGCCTTCGGCCTTCAGGACACGATAAATGCTATCGCGGTTGAGATGCGGCAGAAAGTGCCGGAGTAGGAAAGCGAGATCGTCCAGCGGAAACCCTGTTGCTCTGCGCACGGCGCRGATGATGGCGCGCTCCTCCTCGTTCGTCCGCCAGGCAAGGCGCCTGGGTCGGCTTGATCGATCCTGGACCGCCTGTTCTCCGCGTCTCCGCCACTTGCGCGATGATGGCGCGCTCCTCCTCGTTCGTCCGCCAGGCAAGGCGCCTGGGTCGGCTTGATCGATCCTGGACCGCCTGTTCTCCGCGTCTCCGCCACTTGCGGACGGTCTCGTCGCTGATGCCATAGCGCTTCGCCACGACACTGGCAGGTTCGGTGGAGCGGGCAATGTCTGCCCGCACAGCGAGCGTGGTTCGGGCATGAGGATGTATCTGCACCATCACGAAACCTCAGCAACAAGAGCAGCAACGGTTCGGTGGAGCGGGCAATGTCTGCCCGCACAGCGAGCGTGGTTCGGGCATGAGGATGTATCTGCACCATCACGAAACCTCAGCAACAAGAGCAGCAAAGCGCCAAGCGTGATCGGCGATAGCGCTACTTACCATGGCCCAATGATCGGTCGAAACCAGACAGACAGGCCACGTGGACATTCAGTTCTGACGGCCATAATGGTTGGGATCAATGAGTCCTGAGCCTAAGAAAAAGAAATTACCGCCTTAATCGTGGAGCCGTTCTGCGAGTCCGTAAATGCCTGGTCAATATCGACAAAATCATAAACTCCCAAGATCTTCTCTATCGGCAATCTCCCTTGTCGGTAGTAATCGATCAGGCGTGGTATGAACTGTTGAGGATCGATGCCTCCTTCAATAACGCCAACGATCCGCCGCCCCATGCTCATGATTGCAGATGCATCCAACCCTGCGGTACCCGGCGGATAGGCAGCGACTAAAGCTAGCGTTCCCCGTCGCGCCAACAAGGCCACCGCTGGCTCCAGCAGAGCCAGAACGCCCGTCGTATCGACGATATGGTCAAACGGTCCAACCAAATATGCCGTCTCATCCGCCGTGTCGGTGGCACCCAGTTGCCGTGCCAAATCCAGCCGGTGCAGATGGCGATCAAGGACAGCGATCCGCCCCGCACCCGCGATGACGGCCGCCATCACTGCCGACAGTCCGACCGCGCCCGCGCCCAGGATCGCGATACTTTCGCCAGGCGCAACCTTGAGCGTTTCCAGCACCGTTCCGGCGCCTGTCTGTATGCCGCATCCCAACGGCGCCAACAGCGCCAGCGGCAGATCGGCGTCTACCTTCACGACATTGTCGCGATGCGCCAGCGCGTGGGTCGCGAAAGCAGACTGGCCGAAGATATTGCCGCCGACCGGATCGTTCCCGCGCCATAGGCCACCTTCGCCGGGCTGACTCACGCCCAGGAAATTGCGCGAAACGAAATCCGTGCAGTAACCCGGCTGATGCGCATGACAGGCGGGGCAAACGCCGCAACTGTGGAAGCTGAGCAGCACGCTATCACCCGGCGCCACATGGACCACGTCCTGGCCCACCGCCTCGACGATGCCGGCCCCTTCATGCCCCAGCACTACGGGGAAAGGGATGGGCAAGTCGCCGTCCCGCATGACCATGTCGGTATGGCAGATGCCGCAGGCGCGGATGCGCACCAGAACCTGACCCGGACCGGGCGGATCGATCTCCAGCCGCTCGATCTGGAATGGCGCACCGGGTTTTTCTACCACCGCTGCGTCGATCGCGATCCGCCCCGCCATCAGAAGTCGAATCCGAAGCGCAGATACCATTCGCGCGGCCGGTTATAGGTGCCAAAAATCGCGCCCGCCGCAATGTTCGACCCGCCCGATGTCAGGAAGCGTTTGTCGGTCAGGTTGGTGCCGCCTGCCGTCAGCGACCAGTGGCCGTCCGGCTCGCGATAGCTGATCGAAGCATTGACGATATCGGTGGACACCCGCTTGAGCAGGAGCGTGCGCTGCGTGTCGTTCCACGCACTGGATGTGTAGGTCCAGTCGGCCAGCATCACGACCGATCCGCCATTGCCCAGTTTCGCCTCGTAACGCGGGCTGAGATTGACCTTCCATTTGGGCGTCTTGGGCAAATCTTCGCCGACCAGTGTTCCGGCCTGGAATGAATTGGCCCCGCCCACGGCGGCCGCCCCCGCCGACACTGATGTATATTGGGCGTCGATATAGCCGACCGCGCCATTGATGGTCAGGCCATCGACGGGCGCCGCGACCATTTCCAACTCGAAACCGCGAATACGCGCATCGCCCGCATTGGCGATGGTGGGCGACGTGCCGACCTGGATATTGAGCTGGATATCACGATATTTGGTCGAGAATACCGCGGCGTTGAGTTGCAGATGGCGGTCGAGCAGCGTGGACTTGATCCCCGCTTCCCAGGTCGTCGCCTTCTCCTCGTTGAAGTCCGGTGCGACATTGCCCTGCGGGTTGGTCAGGCGCGTGGTCCAGCCGCCGGTCTTGTAGCCCTTCGACCAGCTGCCATAGAGCATGACATCGTCGGACGGGTGGACCTGAACGCCGACCTTGGGCGAGAAGTCGCTGAACTTCTTGCGGTTGACGCCCGGCGTATAGACCCGCACCGGATTGGCCGGATCGGGATAGCCCAACCCCGCCTGGCAGGGGATCGGGGCCAGCGGGAACGGCCCGTTCGGGCTGATATTGCCATTGGCGTCCGCGCAGCCGAACAGCTTGTAGTTGAACCCGTTCAGCTCCTGCTGCCCGCCCTCGAACCGCTTGCGTTCATTGGTGTAGCGCCCGCCGATGGTGATGCCGATCAGGTCGATCGGCCGATAGTCGACCTGGCCGAAGAAGGCGTAGTTTTTGGTGCCAAGCTGGTTGGGACCATCGACCTGCACCAGACCTTCGCCAAAGGTCACATAGTCATGCAGGTCGCCCGCTTCCTTGAAATAATAGGCGCCCAGCACATAGCGCAGCTTTTCCTCGAACGCATTGCCGAGCAGCTGGAATTCCTGGCTGAACTGCCACTGGTTCATGGTGAAGCTGAGTTGCAGGAAATTGAGCGGCGACCCGTCGGCATCCAGCCCGGCGTTCCAGTGCAGTTCGCGATAGGCGGTGATGGATTTCAGCGCCACATTGTCCGCCAGATCGAAATCGACAATGCCACTCAGCCCCCAGCTTTCCAGATTGGAATAGCTGTTGCCGCTGGCATAACTGCGGTCCTTGTTCGCGATCAGGTAGCGCCCGTCCCAGGGCAGGCGATCATTGGCCGGATTGGCGTCGACATTGGCGCTGGCAACGCTGGGCAACTGGAATTGCGGGTTGAACTGGGTGCCCGTCACGCCGCACAGCGCCTGCGCATTGCGCGCGGCGATCTGCGCACCGGTGCTGCCGATGCAGAAATTATAGAGGCCCGCGAACAGAAATCCGGTGGTGCCGGTCGGGTCGAACGCGGTGCCGGGCAGGTTGGTCGTGCCCGCGAAATTGCCGGGGACGAACTCGGCCGTGCCGATCAGCTTGTTGGCCGACGTGCCCTTGTCCTTGCTATAATCGCCGGAGAAGGTCGCCCGGACCGCGCCGCCATTGTCCCAGCGCAGCTTGCCGCGCAGGTTCCAATTGTCATTCTCGCCTTCCTTGCTGGCACTGTCATAACCAGCGGCGGAAAACGCGGAGAAAGGCGGCGCATTGTTGGCGCGCTGGTCGGGATAGGGCAGACGCTTGAGGAAGCCGTCGCGCGACTTGATGCCGAAGGTGAGAGCGGAACTCAGGCCATCGGTGATCGGCACGGTGACCGACCCGCGCGCCTGGAACAGCTTGTAGCTGCCCAGCGTCACGTCGCCCTTGGCCGTGAATTCCTTGCCCGGATCGGCGGTGACGATCGAGATGGCGCCGCCGATCGTGTTGCGGCCAAACAAAGTCCCCTGCGGCCCTTTCAATATCTCGACTCGCGCGACGTCCAGCAGATCCTGGTTCGCGCCCACGGTGCGGGCCAGGTAGACGCCATCGAGGTAGATTCCCACGCCAGGATCAATGTTGAAGGCAAAATCGTCCGACCCGATACCGCGAATATAGGCGGCCAGGACGGCGGTCGATCCCGAAAATGGCGTGCCTGCGTCCAGATTGACGTTGGGTGCGATCGCCGACAATTGGGATACGCTACCCACCGCCCTTTCCTGAAGCGCTTCCGACGTGAAGGCAGAAATCGCGATCGGCACGTCCTGCACATTTTCCGCGCGCTTCTGCGCCGTCACGACGATCTCCGCGATGCCTCCGCTTTGCGGCGGCGGCGGCGCCTCCTGCGCGTGCGCGGCAGTGGCTGCCCAGGCGCCGGACGCCAGCAGATATGCGATCGTTGACTTTTTCATCACCCTCTCCTCCATTCGTCCGCCTGTGCCGGCGGATTTGTAGGCAACCATAGGGCGGACGAGGGCATCGGTCTTGGACGGTGGCGAACCTGCAATCAGGACAGGAGCGAACGATGGCGCCATTGGCTGGGCGACGCGCCATAGCGACGGCGGAAGCAACGGGTGAAGAAAGCGGAATCATTATAACCCACCTCGAACGCAATGTCGGTAATGGTGCGACCATCACCGGCCGCCAACATGGCGGACGCGCGTTCAAGCCGCTTCGTCATGATGAAGGCGGTGGGCGTCTGGCCGACATTACGGAAAAAGCTTTTCTGTACCGCGCGCTCCGAAAGGTTGAGCGCGGTGCTGATCAAAGCGGTGTTCAGTTCCGGATGATCCAGATGGGCCAGCGCGAAATCGACCGGTGAAGACAGGTGGGAGGCTGGAGCGTCCAGCCGCACCGCCCGGCGACATGCCATGCGCGCGGCATCGACCAACAGCGCGCCGGTATCCGCATCCAGTTCGTCGAACTTCTCGCGCTGCATCCACAGGCCTTGCAGCAGATGGAAAAGCAATCCGATCTGTGGATCATGCGACGGCAGCCATTGGCCATGCCAGTCCCGCAGCGGCATGCCATAGGTCAGCAGCGCCAACGGAAACTGCAAGATCATGCAATCATTGGATCGAGATATATCGAACGCATAGGCGCGCCGATCATCCGCGATGACGATGTCGCCTGGTCCGGCCGTGACCTGATGGTCGCCATGGCGCATCACCATCGTGCCGCGACGAAGCAGATGCAGCAACAGATGCGGGCCGCCCTCTTCGGTCCCGATCCGGCTGACCTGCGCGCGATCGCTCAAGGCCCGCGCAAGACCTATCGGCCCCAAAGACAGGTGCGCAAGCTCAGCGCGAATCCCTTCCGGTGCATGGGTCGTCATGCCAGGGAAAGCGTCCGCCACGATCTTCTGCCAGACGATATGGCGACGCGGTGCCGGTACCAGGCGGGTCGAAAAATGTTCGATCACTGACATAGCTGCCCGCCAACGACGGGATGCTTCGGCGAATTAACTTTGCAACCCTTGCCCATAATCATCCCCTCCCCCCTGTTGCTGCCTGCTATACAGTGCCAGCCACACTCTAACTGCATATCAAGGATATATTCTGAAAACCAGCGGCCATGGCATATTGCAAAACGGTCGAAGCCGGTGCCCACATATCCTTGTCAAGACAAGGATAGGCTATAACCCTTCCCAAGGGCGCGGGCTTATCTTCCGAAGGCGAATACATTGATTGGACTGGCCATGGCGTGATGCTTGACCAGTTTCCTCCATCCGGTTCGTGCATATGCTCAAATATTGGTCATTGAAGAGTGTAAAAGGTGAAGAGCAGCTTTCCCGGCGCAGACGATATCCTGATCGGGGAAAAAAGAGCTTTTCGCATTGATAATGCTCGGCACCGCTGGCCGTGATGACTTTCCTGGCAATGCCGGTGATAGCTGTCGCGCTCGTCAACCTTTTGGGCGCGAGCGAACGGGACATTGGCATCTTTTCGACTATTCAGCTTGCCAGTCTGTCTGGCGGTTGTTTACTGAGTATGTTGCTGCCCCGACGTCAGTTTCGCAGTATCGGTATGGCGGCTTTCGTCGTAATGATCCTGTGTGACCTTCTATGTCTGTTTCAGTCGGGTTGGACCCTTTTTCTGATCCTGCGCGGGATCGGTGGCGCCGCTGGCGGGGTCGCCGTGTCGCAAGCAACGGCGGCGCTGTCGAAAACACAAAACGCCGAACGCAGCTCCGGCCTGTTCCTGGCTCTGCAAACTATGATGGCGATCATATGCATCTATACGATTCCGCCGATCATCGGAGCGTTTGGGTTCGCCGCTGCTTATGGTGTATTGTTGCTTTTCAATATCCTGGCGCTTTTGTTGGTCATCGCCAAGTTGCGGAATTTCAGCGCGACGAAGGAGTATCTGGCGACAGCCGGAAATGATAGGATGCACTGGTTGCGCAGCGGTGCCATGCTCATTTCCATCCTCTGCTTCTTCACAGGCATGGGCACATTGTGGACGTTCCTGGCGCTGCTAGGTCAGAAGATTGGCCTGAACCCGACGCAGATCGCGCTGGTGCTGAGCGTTTCAAAACTTGTGGCTTTTGGCGCGTCCTTCATGCCGGGCGTGATTGGTGTCCGCTTCGGTCGCATACCGCCGATTATCGTTGCGGCTTCGATATTGGTGGCGGCTGTGCAACTTTATGCCTTTGGAGACAGCTTAGTCACTGTCGTCGCTGCTACCGCGCTTTTCAGCTTTGGCTGGTACGTCATTTATCCGCTGCAACTTGGCGCATCAGGCCATCTTGATCGGGACGGTCGACCGATGCCGGAAATGTGATCTTATCAAGGGTCATTTTCCTCGACGGGCAGGGACGCCTGGTCGGAGCGGCGTCGGACAACCGTCTATTTGTGGATGCGACCCTGTGGATGGCTGGCGATGCGGTGCATTCGCCTGATCTGCGGGAGGTTCCCGGCAAATGGACAGCGGTTCATGCGCGCTTTTGCCGCTGGTGTCGCAACGGCATATGGGAGAGGTTCTTCCATGCCATGGCCGATACGCGCGACGTCGAATATGTCATGATCGACAGCTTGCAACCATCTTATACCAACGCGCATTGGTGCTGACTCACGTCGGGGCTGTCCGTCGTCAGAACATTTGGCGCGACTCGCGGGGTAAATTAGCGGAGTGCGGGCTTCGTCTGGGGGTTGATGTTAGGCGGCAAACTTGCGGTGCTGCAAGCGCCGATGTTCGATGGTCTGTCGGCAAGCGCCGATGTTCGATGGTCTGTCG
>NZ_LMKV01000023.1 GCF_001421665.1 Sphingobium sp. Leaf26 | reverse complement strand
GCTACTCGATACGACAAGATCGCCGCCAACTTCCTTGGCTTCATCAAGCTCGCCAGCATCATGCTATGGCTCAAATGATTAAATCGTCACTACAGCCTAGCAATCTTTTGATTCTAGTGGATTTTACGATTTTGACATTTGCAGACCCATCCCAGCCGCCAGGGGATGCAAATGTCAAGATCAATCCACTAGAGGTTGGCATCCGTCTGGTTCAGCACATTGCGCTTGCATGACGCACAGAACATTTCATGCCATATCGAGAGGCGCGCGCAGCTATCGCGCCGAACGATGGCATGGCAGTGGACCGAGGTTCAGTCGAGATGCAGATATCTCGTGTCGAAATCCGCGACTCTAGCGAGCTGAAGGAAATCGAGAATGCGAATCGATCGTTTACTTCTTTCGATATACCCTTCATCAGCAAGATGCTTGAGCGTCCTGTTTATATGAACATTGGTCAAGGCCAGAGCATCGGCCAATTGTTCCTGCGTCATGGGGAGTTCGTAATGATCCTTCTCGCCAAGACCTGCAACGTCCAGACGAACGGAAAATTCGCATAGAAGATGCGCGGTTCTCGCGCGGGCATCCCTGCGTCCGACGTTGAGCGTCCATTCGCGGAAAATGGCCGCATCGACTAACGTTTCATACCACATTGCCTCTCCGACTTGAGGATATGCGGTGATGATTTCGCGGATAGCGGCTACCGGTATCATCGCGACATCGACTGTGGTCAGCGCCTGAATGTTATGATCGGCACGGCGAAGAATCGAATTGTGCAGATCGACAACGTCGCCCTTCATATGGATGGAAAATATTTGCCGGCCGCCATTTCCGGCGACTTTATGGCGAATGGCGTAACCGGAGAGCAGCAGGCAGCTATGGGTTGGTCTGTCATCCTCCCGGACGATGAATTCGGATGCTCGTAACGAACGAATGACATGCGGAAGCGACAATATTGCCGCCTCGTCTGCCGCGGTCAGCGGCAGCCAGAGTTTGAGTTTATCGACCATGGGAGAGATGGGGGAAACAGGCATAAGCGCTCCGTAATTTGACGGGAGCGCATCGCATCTCTCAGTCATTGGCGGCCAAAACACAGCCAATGATGCCGTTACCCTATATAAAAACTTCGGTCTTGTCTCTGCATTATTAATCCATGAAACTAATCTGGGATAATAATGGTTTGGAGCCTATCGCTGGCTTCGATATGAGCGCCTGCGACTGAGAGATGTCACGCTCCCGCTCACAGGGAGGTGATATGCTCAACAGATTGCCGATATTGGTCGTGGAAGATGAGCCTTTTCTGGCGCTCAATCTGGTCATGGCTATCGAGGACAATGATGGGCTGGCGATCGGTCCGGTTTCGACGGTCGCCGAAGCATTGGCCCTGGTCGAAACTCAAAAGATAGTTGCTGCCATATTGGATGCCAACCTGCTGGACCGCGACGTGACGCCCCTTGCTCTGGCATTGATCGAAAGGCTCATACCCTTCGTCATTCATACCGGGACCGGATTGCCAGAGGAGTTGGCCCGGAAATATCCGGATCTGCCCGTCATCCTCAAGCCTGCGCGATCGACGGTCGTCCTTGCCGCCTTGCTCCAGCAGCTATCGCCCGATCGCAGCCTGTTCGAGCATTGATCGAGCGTTCATGCCGGCCACAGCCGGCATTATGCACATGGTCTTTGCAGGTATTGCGCGATCGAGGATGCCGTCACACCAATCCGTTGGCGATGGCGAAAGCCACCATATGAGACCGATTTCGGGTGCGTGTTTTCAACCGAATATGGTCGATATGACGCTCCACCGTACGCGGCGCGATATTGAGCAGCTTGGCAGCTTCCTTGGCAGACAGGCCAAGTGCGATGGCGCGCAGAGTTTCGAGTTCCCTGGGGGTCAGTTGATCGATCGGACCATGTGGCGGGTCATCCATGTAAAATTCCATTGATCCAGATCAATCAATACAGGCTTTCTGTTATCCTACGTAAAACGGAATATCATTGATACTGATACGAAATCATCGGCTGCACAACGGCAATGGCTGTACGTAAAAATCCCCCGTAGCAAGAATCGTGCGAGATATTTGCAATCTATGTTATGAATAATTGTTATGAAAAGAATCTGGTAAACGCGCCAGCAGATTTCGGCATTTAAATTCGTTGCACAATGGCGGCGGCAATCATCAGGCCACGTACTTTTGTGCAGATAGGGGAAATATGCTCGATATATCATGCAATTTGCAGCTGACGGTGCGAGAGACAGAGGTTGTTTGTCTCGTCGCACGTGGCATGTCTGCAAAAGAGGTGGCGTTGATGCTGGCAATCGCGCCCTGTACCGTAGAGCGCCATGTTGAAAATGTGCGTTTGAAGACGCGGACCCGAAACCGGGTCCATATGATTGCCTATGTCATCCGTAACGGGATGCTGGCGGACAAGACGGGATATGTGGTGAACGCTGCCTAATTGCAGGAGCGCATTATGCCTGTTCATCTTTCCAATCCGCATCTTAAAGGTGCGGGGCGTATCCTGGCGCCGCAGGGCGGCTACGGTGTCGGGCGGCTGCGGTCGATACCTGTCCAATGCGTACACTGCGTAGTTGTGACCGCAGACATCGGCGTTATCTTTTGTGTCAGCCTGATCATAGAGAGCGTTCCGTTTCTCTCTGAGGGCAACGACATGATACGGTTCGATCGGATCGGCGTAATGGCAGCGGGGCTGTTTGCAATTATAGCCCATCTGGTCGGCGCTTATGAATTGCCGGTTCATTTTTCGGTGCGTCGGTCACTGCTGCGCGCTGCCAATGCGTGGGCGGGCGTATTATTGTTCGTTTTCGGCCTGACGACGGCCGTGCTTGGCTTTTCCGGACGGGCATCCCCGACGATCCTTATATGGGCTGCCGCTTGCGCGCTGGCCCTCCTTTCAGGCCGTGCATTCATGGTCGGTACGACACGCTTCTTGCGCAGACGCGGGGTTTTCGATCAGCGCAGCGCCATGATCGGCACTGGACGATCTGCTGCCCAACTGGTTCGCTACGTCGCGCAACACGAGATATTGACCCTCTCCCTGATCGGTATTTTCGGAGATACGGCGGATATTTCAGATCAGGATGAAGTGGGTGTCCCCTATCTTGGTAACCTGACGGCGCTACTTTCGGCGATACGGGAAGGGATGGTCAAAAGGGTGATCATTGCCCTGCCATCCGATCAGGAAAGCCGGGTAAAAGCTATCGTTGCCCGCTTGTCGGAAACCCCTGTCGAAATTCGACTGCTACCCGCCAACGACAGCTTCTCATGGATGGAGAATCCTGTCGTGGTGCTGGGGGAACTGCCGGTCTTCACGCTGCTGGATTGGCCCTTGTCGCGTCGCCAGCGGCTGCTCAAAGCATTGGAAGATCGGTTGCTGGCCTTTGTCGCGCTTTTGATCCTGATGCCTGTGATGGGGATGATTGCATTGGCGATAAGGCTGGAATCCCCCGGCCCTGCTTTGTTTCGCCAGCAGCGACAAGGGTATAATTGCCGGAATTTCGCTATTCTCAAATTCCGCACCATGCATCAGGCCGAGCATCCGGCGGAGGCTGTGCGTCAGGCACAGCGGGGTGATCCGCGCGTGACCCGCTTCGGCGCCATGCTGCGCCGCACCAGCCTTGACGAACTTCCACAGTTGTTCAATGTCCTGATCGGGCAGATGTCGCTCGTCGGCCCACGGCCCCATGCGCCGTCGACGCGGGCGGCAGGTCGATTGTTCAGCGAGATCGCGCAAGCCTATCCGTCCCGTCACAATGTAAAGCCGGGCATGACCGGATGGGCGCAGGTTTGTGGCTGGCGCGGGGAAACGCAGAGCGAGGCGCAACTACTCGGCCGGCTTGAGCATGATCTTTACTATGCCCGGAATTGGTCGTTGTGGTTCGACCTGCGCATCATGTTTCGGACGATCGCAACGGTGATGGGTCAGCAAAATGCCTATTGAAAGATGGGGACGGAGTTGTCCGGGAGCGTGGAGACGCGCGCCCATGCGGCGGTGAAACCGACGACTGGAGTGAAGGAATCGACTATAATTTCGACCTGTCCAGCGATGTGTACGCGGGCCTGTCCACTGATACCTGAATGGATATCCGTCGTAGCCATAGACAATCCGCATCCCAAAGCCTTCAAACATGCTTCCTTGCGGGTCCAGCCTTGAAGAAAGGCGACACCCCGCCGCGATGTGGGTGCCAAAGGGGCCAGTGCGTCCCTTTCCTTCGGGTGGAAATGCAATGCGCTGAGTTCGTCTGCATCAGCTAGATTACGGTTGGTTTCGATGTCGACACCGACCCGATTGTTGAAGTCCATGCCCACAAGGGCGAGATCGTCGGCGTAGCTCAGGCTGAATTGCCAGTTTGGGAAGTTTGCAAGTTGCGGTTTCCCATCGGCTTGCAGGACGAAGCGCTGACGATGCGCGGCGACGCCACAATGTTCCTCCAAAAGAACACGCACTGCGATGTGCGCGTTGAGATAGCGATTCCTATGGCGCGGGGACGCAAAACGGGCGGCGCGTTCGCACTCCATGTCGGATAAACAGCTGACGGCCTGGGCGTCTGGTGGAGCGGAAAGGTCGACCAGCCAAAGAGACAGTGGCGCATCTATGGCCAGCGGACGAGCCAGGCGCGCGATATCCAGCATATACGCCATTGTTCCTGCTCCTGTTCCTGGCGCCTTATCTGGCATGCGGTCCATGCAAGAAGGCGGACCCTTTGACGAAATCTCGAAAGAGGAAGGGGACAACCCTATCCTTGCGCGATCGAAAGCGTCTGAGTAAGCGCCACAGCAGATGTCCCGCCATCCAGCATATGTCGGCCAACAGCGCATAGCTTCGGCCATGATTCATGATGAAATAGCGGCGCCGGGCGTCGAACCAGTAAGCGGGAATACGACTGAAGCCCGCTTCGGTCAGTCCCGTGCTTTGGCCTGCGATATGCAACACGACGGCAGATGGCAGATACCAGCATGTCCATCCATGATGCCGCGCCTTCAGGCATAGATCGGTCTCCTCATAATAGAGGAAATAGCCTTCATCCATGAGGCCGGTGGCCTCCAGCGTTTCGCGACGCACGACCAGGCTGGCGCCCGACACCCAGTCCACCTGTTCGGGAATATTCCCCATGGATCGGGGTACGCGATGATCGCGCAGCAACCGGCTGATGATGCCGATGCTGGCGCCGCGTTCCAGTTCGCTGAAAATGGATGGAAAGCGGAAGGCAAAAGGCCAGGGGCGCTCATTGCCATCGAACAACATGCTGCCGACGATGCCTACGTCTGGGCGGGCATGGAAAAAGTCCAGAAGAGCACCCAATGTACCCGGAAAGACCCGGGTGTCAGGATTGAGCATCCAGAACAGATCAGGCGTTGCGTCCGCCATCGCCGTGCGGAAGGCTATGTTGTTCCCGTAGGCAAAGCCTCCGTTGAAGCCGGACGGGATCAATTGTGCCCAATCGGTCCAGTGGCGTTCAGCGATGGCGGTTGCGATGACATGCGCGGAATTGTCGAGGGAGGCGTTGTCGATAATCAGGACTTTGGTTTGATGGAAAGCGGCGATTTCATCGACAAGACTGGCGAGGCAGTCGACCACGAGCGCGGCGGTGCAATAGTTGACGATGACGATCGTCAATTTTGGCGCGCCTTGCCTGTCCACGGACGGTGCGCGCTCGATCAACGGGATGACATTTCGACGATGGCGTCCATTGCCTGCCTGACGCTTGACCCCGCGCTGTCAGGGGGAGGCCGGGTTTCGATGGACGGCGCAACCTCTTCGGCGCAGGCGCGCTCAATCGCGGCACGCATGGCGTCGGCCAATATGTCTACATTGGGTTCCTGCAATATACTGCTATGGCCGCCGGGAACGTTGATAAGGGATACGTCCCCGGCGACCCGCTTGCCCCAGCCGAATATATAGTCGGTATATAATTCGACATAGGGGACGTCGTCGTCGGCGCCGGTGCCGTGCGTGGCTTTGAAGAGGACGACCTGGCCACCGTCGAACAGCCCATGCGGGCGATGGGCGCGGTGGGCGACTTCGTACAAGTGCAGGAAGGACAAGTCGGGCGCGGTATCCTGGGCGTCATCGGCGTTCGCCATTTTGGCGACGGTGCGCGTGCGCCGCATCCATTCCAGACGGGTTCTCACATCGTAAGTCACGGCATTGGCGGCGCGGCGTGCCAGCAAGGCAAGGGGCGCACCTTCTCCTGACGTGCGATTACGCAGAAGCGCGCGCATGCGTTGGATGCGCGTGCGTGTAATATAAAAAGATCGTTTGTTCGCTTCGACGTCGGCCGCATCGATGATGCCAACGAAGGCCGTTATTTCTCCCAAGTCCTGCAACTGCCGCGCCATCTCGAAAGCGATTACGCCGCCGGCGCACAAACCGGCCAGCAGATAAGGGCCTTTGGGTTGCACGGTTCGCATGCGCGCGACGTAGGACGCAGCCATCTCCGGGATACCGATGTGGACATGGGTGCCGCCCACATGACGCTCCGGCTCTATCCCCAATATCGGGCGACCCGCCTCCATTCGCATCGCCAGCGCGCGATAGAGCAATGTTTCGCCCAGTCCGTCGTGGATCATGAAAAGCGGCGTCTTGTCGGCTATGCCCGGCCGAATGGTGATGACGGACAGGCTCGTTTCCGGCGCGCTGGCATCGCTCCGTGATGTCGGTGCAACCGCGCTGTCCGGGTCGATCAGTGCGCCAAGCTTTTCTACGGTTGATGTTTCCAGCAATGTGGCGAGGGGCAATTGCCTGCCGGTTCTTTTGCGCAGCCGATTCATGAATTGCACGCCCAGCAGGGAATGGCCGCCAAGGTCGAAAAAATCATCGCTGCGCTGAACGTCTCTGACACCCAGCATGTCGCTCCATATTTCCGCGATGATCCGTTCTGCGGCGGTGGCGGGCGGATTGCCGCCGGTCTGTCGATCATCTTGGACAATGGCGCGTTCGGGCTGATAGGGGGAACGCAGACGAGCGACGGCCTGATGCAGATCGAATGGCGAGATGATGAAATGGGCTGCGCGACCGCCGGAAAGAAGTGCCTCGATGATGCGCAGTCCTTCGGCGGGGCGCATATCCTGGCTAATCTGCTCCAACGGGGCGGATCTGGCCGTTGTCGATGGAGGCGCGGCGTCGGTGCTGGACAATGCCGATCCGGCCGCCATTTTGAGCATCGTGAATTCCGAGATTTCCACGACGACCCCGCCGTCCGCATCCGCCAGAAGAACGTCGAATTGGGCGACCGATTCGCTTGTGGCGGGGCGATAGCGGACGTGGCTGAACAGGCGTGCAGGCAGCGCGCCGTGCAGTTTGACGGACCCGTAGGACGCCGGCGCGAAAAAATCACGGCCGGGGCGCCGCGCGGCGATCAGGCATTGCGCACCGGCGGTCGCAAAATCGAGCAGGGCCGGATGAAGCGCGATCCGTTCCAGATCCGGCTCGAACTGCGGCGCGATCGCCAGTTCCAGCAGCGCTTCGTCCGGCCCGACGTGCAAGTGGCGGGCCGTTTGCCAACGCGGTCCGAACCGCATCATGGACGACGCATCGGTGAGCGCGGCGATATCGCCGGTGTCGGTGCATCCCATGATGAGCGCATCTATGTCGATGGACAGGGGAGCGGTCCGGGGCAGGGGCTGGACCATGCCCCGGACATGTTCGGTCCAGCCCTGTTCGGGCAGGGCATCGGTCGGGCGGCCCCATATGGCGCAGTGCCAATGGCCTTCGCCGCGCGGATGCAGATGGACGCGCAGATCCCTTCTCTGTCCGTCCGCGACCATGAAGGGTGCCAGGAACAGGATGTCGCGCAGTTCGGCGGGGCCAGGCTCGACGTGCGCGAAGGCTGCCCTGATCAATTCCAGAAACCCGGTGCCGGGGATGAGGGCGCTGCCGTCGGCCATCCTATGTTCGTCCAGCAACCAATGCGCATCGGGCGACAGCGTAGCTTCCACCACCAGTTCGTGCGGCGAGAGGCGATGTACGCCGTGGAGGAAGGGATGATCGATCGCGTCTCCCGTACCGAGCGGTGCGGTGGCGCGATCACGCGCCGCCTGTTCGGATAACAGGGATGCCATGCCGACATCTTGCCATCGGCTCCATGCGACGGACATTACGCGGGTCACGTCCTGTCGGCGGCTCTGTGCATAGGCGTCGAGGAATGCGTTACCGGCGGCATAGTCCGCTTGCCCCGCCAAACCTGCAAAGGCGCTGATCGAAGAGAATAGCATCATGAAGTCAGGTTGTTGGTCGAGCAGGACGTCATGGAGCGCCAAAGTGCCGTGCAACTTGGCGGCCAGCACCCGGTCCATCGACGCGCGGGTCTTGAGTTGCAGCAGTTCGTCGTCAAGGATGCCTGCGGCGTGAAAGATGCCGTCGATCCCGCCCCATTGTTTGCCAACCTGTCGAACGGCGCGCCGCATGGCGCCCACATCGCACACATCCGCCGCGATCGGCATGACGTTGCCACCGGCAGCTTCGATCGCATGGATTTGCCGAATGATCTGCGCTTGCGGGTCAGCGCCGGCCCGCGCCATGACATCCTGCCATCGCGCGCGTGGCGGCAAGGCCCGGCGAGTCAGCAGCACCAGTCGTGCCTCGCAGGTCCGCGCCAGATGCTCGGCCAGCAACAGCCCGAGCCCCCCAAGCCCGCCGGTGATGAGATAGACGCCGCCTTGTTTCAGACCGTTGCCGGATGACGGCCGCGACGCCGGGATGTGCGTGTTCGCAAAATCGCCGACCCAGCGTTCCGATGCGCGATAGGCTACGACCTCCGCATCGTCCGGATCGGCCAATTCGGCGATCAGCATATCGACCAGCGACGCCCAGCCCGGATCTTGGCGCGACGGCAGGCGGAGGTCGATATTGCGCAGATTGATATTCGGATATTCGCGCGGGATGACGCGGATCGGTCCCAATATTGTCGCCTTGGCCGGCGACAATCCGTCCTCATCGGACACGCGTTGTATCCCGTCGGAAAGAACCGCGATGACAATGGAGTCATTGACCCTTTCGCCCAGCGCCTGCACCAGGAAAATCAGGCTGAACATGCCCCGATCCTGCAATTCGGTCACATCATGACGTTGGCCGCCGGTTACCAGCCAGCCATGATAGATATGGCTTGGCATCCTGCCCAGGTCCGCCAACAGGCCGATGAGGCGGCCATAATCTTCCGCTTTGCGGACATCGACTTCGAAATTGTCGTCGGCCAGCTGTTTAAAGCGGCGCCCCGGTCGCACGGTCACGACGTGGCGACCCTGTGCGCGCAGGGTTGCGGCCAGTGCCACGCCGATACCCGCCTGATCCTCGAACAGCAGGACGTCGCCATCGACCGGTACAGCCAATTTTTGTGGCGTGCGGTGCCAGATCGGCTCGTAAAGCCAGTCGGCCATATCGTCCCGCCGAGGCAATGGCTCGTCGGCGGGTGTGATGCCCTGCGCCAGACCGTTGGTGGTAGGCGCCGATGCACCCGGCGCGAACCAATGTCTGGTGCGATCGAACTGATAGGTCGGCAACGGAATCCGGCAGCGCCGCTCCTGCGTCCAGAACCCGTCCCAGTCCGGCGTTACACCCGAAGCCCATAGCTGGCCCAGCGTGTCGAGCAAATGGGCAAGGTCAGTCGTCTTATGGTCGTCCTTGTGCCGCATGCAATGGAATATGGGCTGGTCGGGCGAACGATCGGGATGCTGGCGCGCAAGACTCGACAAGACCCGGCCCGGCCCGACTTCCAGCAGCACACGATCCGGGTCAGCCATCAATCGGGAAAGCCCATCTGTAAATCGTACCGTCTGGCGCAGATGCCGGACCCAATAATCGGGGTCTGTCGCTTCATCCGGCGTAATCCAGTTCCCGGTAAGGTTGGACACGAATGCCAGCGTCGGCGGATTGAGCGTGACCGCCCCAAGCACGCGCCGAAAATCGTCCAATATGGGGTCGAGCATTGTGGAATGCGCGGCGACAGATATGCCCACGCGGTGGGTTTCCACCTCCAATGCCTTCAATGTTTCGTCAAAAGCCAGGATCTGGGGCGTCGGACCGGACACGACGACGAGCCGGGGGCCGTTGACCGCTGCGATCGACAGCCCCGGCGGCAGCAACGGTAGCAGGTCCGCTTCGGACATTGGGACGCTCAGCATGCTGCCGGCTGGAACCGTTTCGAACAAACGTCCGCGTGCGCGCACGATCATCAGCGCATCGGCCAGGCTGAATACGCCCGCCAAGTGAGCGGCTGCATATTCGCCCGAACTATGGCCGATCATCGCGCCAGGGGCGACGCCCCACGACATCCACAGCCGCGCCAACGCCACCTGGACGGCAAAGAGGAGAGGCAGGGCGATCGACGGACGTTGCAACGCTTCGTCCGCCAGTGCGATGTCGTGCGTGTCGGGGTGTAACCAGCGCCTCAGCGCGTCGCCGTCATCCAGTCCCAGATGGGCAAGGCATTCGTCGATCACGGCGCGAAATAGCGGTTGCGTGTCATAAAGGTCAGCGCCCATCCCGGCATGTTGCGCCCCTGCGCCGCAGAAGAGGAATGCTACCTGGCGGCCAGCCCTGCCGGCGATAGCGCCATGGACGCGGGCCGCATCCGGCGATGTCAGAGCTGCAGCGGCGTCGGTGCTGTCCCTCGCGATCAGAATGCGGCGGTGGGACAAGTGCCGACGGCCGGTGCCGAGCGTATAGGCGACATCTGCCAGATCGATATTGCGATGGCGCGACAGATGATCGGCCAGCGCGGCGCAATTGGCATCGAGTGCCGTCTCGTTCTGGGCCGACAGCATCAGCAATTGCCATGGTCGGCTGGTGCCGCCCGATGGCCGGCTGGGCGCCTGTTCCAGGATGAGATGGGCATTGGTGCCACCCACGCCGAGCGAACTGACACCGGCGCGCCGTGGCTTCCCGGCCTTTTCAGGCCAGGGCTGTAATGCCGATACGACCTTGAAGGGGCTGGTTTCGAATGCGCAACCGGGATTGGGGCTTCTATAGTGCAGCGTTGGCGGAATTGCGCCATGATGCAGGGACAAGGCGACCTTGATGACGCTGGCCACCCCCGCGGCCGTATCGGTATGACCGATATTGCTTTTCACCGACCCGATCCCGCAAAAACCGATATCGCGCGTACCCCGCCGATAGGCCTGCGTCAGTGCCGCGATTTCGATCGGATCGCCGACCCGCGTACCGGTGCCATGCGCTTCGACATAGTCGATGCTGCGGGAGTCGATCTGCGCTACGTCCAGCGCCTCGCTGACGACGCTGGCATGACCATCGACGCTGGGGCTGAGATAGCTGACTTTGCCCGACCCGTCATTGTTGACCGCCGACCCGCGAATGACCGCGTAGATATGGTCATTGTCCGCAACCGCATCTTCCAGCCGCCGCAGAAGAACGACGCCGACGCCGCTGGCGAACACCGTGCCGGTTGAATCTGCATCGAACGGACGGCAATGGCCATCGGCACTGGCTATGCCGCCATCCTCATACAGATAGCCATGGCCATGGGGCAGTTCGATCGAGGCTGCACCGGCCAGAGCCATGTCGCATTCGCCGTTAAGCAGGCTTTGTACCGCGCTGTGGATCGCTACCAGCGATGTCGAGCAGGCAGTCTGCACATTCACGCTCGGCCCTTTGAGGTTGAGCAGATAGGACAGGCGGGTGGTCAGAAAATCCTTGTCATTGCCGGTATGGCGCAGAAGGAACAGGCCGACATCGCGGACCAGTTTGGGATTGGTCAGCAGGTTCGCCGCCAGATAGGCATTATGCCCTGTTCCGCCGAACACACCGATTGCGCCTGTTACACGATCGGCAACATGGCCAGCATTTTCCATGGCTTCCCACGCACATTCCAGAAACTGGCGGTGCTGGGGGTCCATGATCGCGGCGTCGCGCGGGCTGAGGCCGAACAAGCCCGCATCGAAACAGTCCATGTCGGCCAGGGGCGCGCCTGAACGCACATAGCCCGGAAGGGCAAGCGTGCGGGCGTCTACCCCGGCGGCGAGCAGCGCGTCGTGCGTATAATGTTCTATGCCTTCCTTCCCATCGCGCAGCGCCTTCCAATAGGCTTCTGTTCCCCGCGCGCCCGCAAAACGGCACGACATGCCGATGATCGCCACCGCGTTGTCGATGCCGGCCCCATCGCCGGTCGCATGGCTTTCCCCAAAATCTTCGGCGCGGTACATGAAGGCTTTCCCCTATTCCTGTGCAATGACGGGCGTTCTTGCAGGTCTGCGCCGACGGAGTGCGGCCCGTCGTTCGGCTGCGCGGACCTGCCCTTGCGATACGTCCACCGCATCGCCCTTATCGTCATCGGAAAGATGGGCGCTGAGCATTTGGATGGTCGGAAAGCGAAAGATGTCGGTCAGCGCCAGCGGACGATCAAATGCGTCGCGCAGATGGCGGTGTACCTGAACCGCCAGCAGCGAATGCCCGCCGATGTCGAAGAAATTGTCGTGTGTGCCCACCTCGTCGAGTTTGAGCACTTCGCGCCAGATGGCCGCGACCTTCTTCTCCAGCGCGTCGGCCGGGGCAACATGGGCGGCAGAGACGGACGCAATGCTTTGGCCGACCGGAACGGGCAGAGCCTTGCGGTCCACCTTGCCATTGGGGGTTCGCGGCAGCGCGCGCACCTCCATCAGGATCGACGGCACCATAAACTCCGGGAGATGCGCGCGCATGAGATCACGCAGTACGTCTCGCGGGGGGCAAGAAACGCCTGCTGGCACATAATAGCCGACCAGGCGGACATCTCCCGGAGTGTCCTCCCGAGCAGAGACAATCGCTTGCTCCACGCCGGGGTGACTGCTGAGGACCGCTTCGATTTCGCCCAATTCGATGCGGTAGCCCCGTATCTTGACCTGATCGTCCAGCCGCCCCAGAAATTCGAGCGTGCCGTCCGGGCGCTGGCGCGCCAGGTCGCCCGTGCGATAGCCGCGGGCATCATTGCGGAATGGGTGCGGAATGAACCGTTCCGCTGTCAGTTCGGGTCGATGCAGATAGCCCCGCACCACGCCTTCGCCACCGATGACCAGTTCGCCCGGAATGCCCGGCGGCAACAATTGCTGGCGACTGTCGAGGATGAAGATTTGCTGGTTTGCAAGCGGCCTGCCCAGTGGGACGGTTCCCGGCGCATCATCCAATCGGTGGACGGCAGACCAGATGGTGGTTTCCGTCGGACCATACATGTTCATCACCGTGCCGCCGACAAGGCCATGGAGATCCTGCGCCAACGCCGGCGGAAAGGCTTCCCCGCCGATCATCAGGCGGGTCAGCTTCGCCAGTTGGGGACGGGCGCTGTCGTCGGCCGCCAGCATATGCGCCATGGACGGCGTGCATTGGAGATGGGTGACATGATGACGGGCCATCAGCGCAGGCAGTGTTTCGGCCTGCGAGAGTTGCCCCGGATTGGCCAGTTGCCGCAATCGATCGAGCGCGGGCAGATGGTCGATCACCTGCTGCACCGGCAGGCCGAAATCGATCAGACAGCCGATTTCATCGACCCCGGCATCCCGTACGCGGTCCACCATCGCCAGGCAATCGTCCGGGGTGCCGAACAGGCCGCTCGTCGCATAATAGCGGTCGAACGCATGCTCCAGCAGCGCGTCCATTTCCGCGTCCGTGATGCTGCCCAGGTCGGTCTGCGCGCTCGATTGCTCCATGCCGGGGCGACGCTTGAACGCGGGGAAGGACCAGGCGTATGTCTTCACCAGATCGGTAGAGCTGCGCAGATAGGCGATCATCGGTCCGCGCACAGCTTCCCGTACCGCTCTTGCGTCGTCACCGACGAAACTGTGCAGCATTAGGGTGACATGGCCCTCGCCAACATGGCCTGCCGCCTTCCATGCTGCCCGATAGCGCGCGATCTTGACCGCCAGTTCATCGACCGTCTGGCCCAGCAGATGGGTGAGGATGAACGTCCCTGCCGTACCCGCCGCAGCGAAGGTATCGGCATTGCCGGCCGACGTGATCCATACCGGCAGTTCGGGCTGAACCGGGCGCGGGTAGATGGCGGTATCGACAGATGTGCCGAGGGGGCCGGGGAAGGCGCGCGTTTCGCCACGCCACAGCGCGCGTACCGTGTCTATGCCGGCCATCATGACGGCGTTGCGATCGGCAAAGGCATCGGGCCGCAACACGAAATCATTGGGCTGCCAGCCCGAAGCAAAGGATATGCCGACCCGGCCGTGCGACAGATTGTCGACCAGCGACCATTCTTCCGCCACGCGGATCGGGTGGTGCAGGGGCAGGACGACGCTGCCGCCCCGAATCTGGACCCGATCGGTGATGGTGGCGATCGCTGCGCTGGCCACCGATGGATTGGGATAGAGGCCGCCAAAGGCATGGAAATGCCGCTCGGGCGTCCAGATAGCAGTGAAATCATGGGTGTCGGCGAATTTGGCGCCTTCGATCAGCAGCCGATATTGGTCGGCCGCGCTTCCGCTATCGGCATTTGGAAAATAGAAGAGGCTGAACTCGACCGGCGCGGACGGCCTTTCCATCACGGGCCTGCCCGTCATCGCGTCGCTGGTCGCCAGCACGATGTGGAAGCCGCGTATGAGCGTCCAGTAAAGTTCCAGCACCGAAATGTCGAAGCTCAGGCTGGTCACCGCCAGCCATGTACCTGGTGCCTCAATCTCGCGGTCCATGCCCGCAAAGAAATTTACGGCATTGCGATGCTCGACCATCACCCCCTTGGGCTTGCCGGTGGAACCCGACGTGTAGATGACATAGGCGAGGTTTTCGGGCTGCACCGTAGACGGGACGGGGTCTGTGGAGAGCGATGCTATCGTCGGCCAGTCGCTGTCCAGACAGAGGATCGTCGCGTCGGTCGGCGGTAACGACCCGACAAGATCGCTGTCGGTGATGATGATCGCTGTCCGCGAATCCCTGATCATGTGGGCGATGCGATCGGGCGGGTAGGTCGGGTCGATCGGGACATAGGCGCCGCCTGCCTTATGGATCGCGATCATCGCGACCAGCAGGTCGACCGATCGCCCCGCATTCAGGCCGACCAGACTGTCCGGCCCGACGCCCAACAAGCGCAGGTGGCGGGCCAACTGGTTGGAACGGGCATCAAGCTGTGCGTAGCTCAGTGCCTTGTCGCGACAGGTTACGGCCATGCTGTCCGGCTTTCGTTGCGCCTGCTCCGTAAAAAGCTGATGGATGCACATATCCCGCCGAACAGGGGCGTCCGTGGCGTTCCATTCTTCCACGATCCGGCGCTGTTCATCGGGCGCGACCAGCGGCAGAGTGCCTATGGGTTGCGCGGGATTCATCTGGGCAGCGGTCAACAATGCCAGAAATCCGGCCTGCATGGCCAGGATCGCCTGCGGGCTCAGACGGCTGGGGTCATGGAACCATCGGCATGCGCGGCCGTCTGAACGCAAGGCGATCGTCAGGTCCGCGTCGGAGCGGGGACTGGCCTGCTCCAGCGTATCCACCACCAATAGGGCGATCGGCAAAGTGGCCGGATCGCGGGCATCCCTGCATCGTAACTCGGGACTGCGGGCAAACAGGTCTGCACTATGGCCGATCTTGCGCCGGATCTGCCGGATGTCGGCGCTCAGGCACTCGCGCAGATGGGTGAGGCTGCGTGTGAAATCGACGGCGACGCCCAGGGGCAGTTGGTCTGCGAACCAAGTTTCCATCCCGTCGTACGGGCTGCGCGAAATGGGGTCGGCATAGCCTATGTCGAAACGCGCCTTGTCGGCGATGCGCGCCAGATAGGCGACCAGTGCCGACAATATGGTGCGATCATGACCTGCGGGCGCGTCTTCCGGTCGCAGCCCGCACTGGTCGATATGGCTCAATCCGGGTGCGACAGAGCGGTTGCCGCAATCTATCTGGGGCAAAAGCAGTGGTTGGCGTTGCGCCAGTCTTTTGCGCCACCAGGGCTCAAAGCGCCCGCTCGCATTGGCAAGGATCGAAAGGTTGTCATGCTGTTGCGCGGTGAGAATATCGACCCGCGCGCCGGCGACAAATCCCCGATCGCCAAGTTCGGCGGCCGTCTGGATCGGCATGCCGCCATTTGTCGTGAGGCCGGAAAGCAGGATATCCTCGGTCACGGTGGCCATCAGCAGGCCGTCCATATCGGTGGTCAGGATGGTGCCGGTCGGCAGCCCCGACCGGCCCGGTTG
Organism: Sphingobium sp. Leaf26; assembly: GCF_001421665.1. GTDB lineage: Bacteria > Pseudomonadota > Alphaproteobacteria > Sphingomonadales > Sphingomonadaceae > Sphingobium. The sequence goes on along the minus strand of NZ_LMKV01000023.1, from coordinate 334,464 downwards.
CGCGATGGCCGTGCCGATCAGCAATGTCTGGCCGTTTACGCTGATTTTGGGCGATCCCAGTCTGTTGGCATAGCCGCCATGGTCGAGTGCCCGCACATGATCGGCGATGCTTTGGGCCGGGTCATTCCAGTCGATCACGCCTGCGCCGGGAAGGCGATGGCTCAGCCCGTAGAATTTGCCGGTTGTGTCATCCTGCGGCTGCGGGACGATATCACCCATTGCCAGACCGCTTATCAGGGTGTCGAAACTTTCAAGCGCCGCGGCAAAACATTTTGTGTTCGCCGAAAAAGCGGTTTCGTTGGCTGCAAGATCGAACGATCGGGTCAGCAATATGTCGCCGGCATCGACATGCGCGGTCATCAGGTGCCAACTGATGCCGTGCTGCGCTTCCCCGTTCAGCATTGCCCATAACGGCGTGTTCAGACCGGCATAGGCCGGCAGCAGCCCATCATGGAAATTGATCGCCGCGCGCCGCGGCAATATCAGGATATCGGGCGGCAGCATCTGTAAATTGGTGATACTGAACAGATAGTCGAACGGTGGCAGCTGCGCGTCAATCAAGGATGCGACATGTTCCAATGCAAAGATGCGTTCCTTGCCTGCCCATTCCAGAATGACCGGCTGATCGCTGACGATGGCGATGATGTCATGACCATGACTCCGCAACCGGGTGGCGCACTCGATCAGCAGGCGTTCCGATCCGACGAGCACACAACGCCATTGGTCGGCCTGTACGGGCTTGCTGCCGGCAAATGTCATGAGAATACGACCCTTGCCTGCCGCCGGCGGATCGCGGGTATGCCTATGATCAGCATTCCAAGGATGAACAGCCCGTATATCTGAAGGTCTGCCTGGGCTGCACTGCCTTCCCTGTCGCATGCGATCCGCGCTTGCGTGCTGGCTGCTGTAGCAGACTGTGTTGAGCCGGCGCTGGATTGCGGATATTGGCCCTTTTCGGTGCCTGCGCAACCTGTTGTGGCGTCACGCTGTCGAACGGTGGCTGCCGGACTGGCCGCATGCAGTCCTATTAACGCAATCAAGGCGATCGCTGAAAAGCGCATATCTTCCTCCAATATTCACATGAATGCCGATGGCATCGCAGATGAATTCATGAAGAACGTCATACTATATTCATGATCTGTCGGTAATTTCATCTATTACGTTGTGATTAATCACCATATCGGAATAAATGTTATTTATATTCTATGATTTTATATCTATTGTTTATGTTGTTTATCAAATATTCTACCTGTCCCTGGAGATGTGGCAGTTTTGCCAGTACGATCAGATTGGCCACTTGCGCATCATGGCGGCGGGAGATGCGCCACCAGAGTAGCGGCCATAGCGGCCAGGCCATGGGCAGCGCCCACAGGACATTACTGAAGAAGGTTCGTTTCAGCCCCGGATCGTCTCGCCCCGCGTCGGCAAAGGCTTCGGCGATCGCGTGACCATTGCGCCTGTTGCGTTGCCACCATTGACCAAAGCGCGTTATGGCCGCGTCATGCAACGTCATTTCCGCTGCAATGCGATCGACGGTCCAGCCGGCCCGGCGCAGACGATAGCAGAGTTCCGGTTCCTCGCCCGCGATCAGTGAAGGCTTGAAACCACCCACTGAGGCAAAGGCATCGGCGCGCATCAGCACGTCTCCGCCACAGCTGTGCGTTTCCCCGACGGGCGTATTCCATTCGATGTCGCATAACCGATTGTAGCGGCTGGCATGCGGATAGCGTTCGCGCCGGCGCCCGCAGACCGCGCCCAGGTCTGGCGCCCTTGATATAGCGGCGACGGCCACGTTCAGCCATCCCTCGGCCAGCTCGCAGTCCCCATCGATAAACTGGACCAGTTCGGTTGCGGGCTGAACGTCCATCAATCTGGCGAACCCGGCATTACGCGCCCGCGCAGCGGTAAAGCCATCGGCATGATCCAGTTCGACGATGATACATCCCATGTCGCGCGCCAGGGTCACGCTTTCGTCCGTCGATCCGGAATCGACATATATGGTCACCTCGATCTTGGCCCTGATGCTGGCGATGCAGACTGGCAGATGTTTTGCTTCATTGCGTCCGATGATCACGGCGCCCACTATCGGGGGGATATATGACATTGTGCGCACCTTTTCAGTCAGGTTCACGGCTGGTTCGGACCCAGTGTTTCTGTCTGCCGCCCATCAAGCGGCGGTAGATTGGCAGCTTCCACAGCAGATAGCGCGGCAGCTGGACGATCATTGCACCAGGCAGGATCTTGCGGCCCCCAAGCAGCCATATGAACAGGAGCGCACAGGCGGCCATGACTCCAGCGCCCAGCAGTGCCACAAAAGGTGCGACCGGCCCTCCCAGCGTCGCGACCCCGGCCAACAGGGCAAGGATCGCCATCGCGCCAAGTGCCAGCAGGGCCAGCGGGGCAATGGTCAGGTCCATCGCGATCGGCAGCAACGCGGGTTGCCCCGTCAGGCCAGCCCACAGGAAGCGCGGAATATAATGCAGGGCGGTAATGATCGACCCATGTTCCCATCGGGTACGCTGCCCCTGGGTCGCGGCCTGCGCGCTGGCGTTGCTGGTGAAGAGGGCATGGGTATCGAACCGGACCGGCGAGCCGGCCAAAGTCAGGTCCAGACCGAGCTTCAGATCTTCGACAAGAGAGCTGGTTTCCAGAGGCGCTGTATCGAAGATCCGCCAGGGAAATGCCATGCCTGTCCCTTGCAACAGGGCGCGGCCGCCGCTCAAACGCGCAAGCCCGCGTTGCCGCACCATGTTCTTCATCATGAAAGCCAGACAGGACACCCGCACCAGAGGCGTGGCATGGGGCGGTATGGTCAGCAGATAGCATCCTTGCACGACGCTTGCGTATCGGGCGGCATGGGCGGCCAGACGCGGCAATGCGCCCGGCCCCGGCAGGCAATCGGCGTCCACGATGATGACGATGGATGGCGGCGCGTCCTGCCGCAACGCGGCCCTGCCATAAGCCAGCGCATAGGCTTTTCCACGCAGATCGGGATCGTCGCGTTCCACCACGTCCGCGCCGGCCGCACGCGCAATCGCAGCGCTATGGTCCGTGCAATTATCCGCAACGACCAGCACCCGGTCGCACCTGCGGAGCTGGTTGCGCACGGCGCGGATGACCGCATCGATGCCATGGGCTTCGTCATGGGCGGGGATCAGAACGACGAATGGTGGCGCAGGAATATGGCTCTGCCTGGTTTCAGGAAAGGCGCCGACAAAGCATTCGGCCGCCAGCATCAGCAGAGGTGTCCCGGCGCATGCAGCGATCGCCCAACAGAGGATGAGGAGCATCGGTCAGGCCAACGGACGCAGAAGGTCGGCCAGATCGGCGACATTGTCGTCGATGTCATGGCCCGCCCTTACACGTTCACGCCCGACATCGCCCATGGCCCGCAACTGTTCGGTCGGCGTTTCGAGCGCGGCGATCATCGCATCGGCAAGGGCAGTCACCGACCCGGCCGGAATGATCCAGCCCGTTTCGCGATCGACCAGTTCCGATATGCCGCTAATCGACGTCGCGATAACCGGCCGGCCGAGCGCCAGGGCCTCCATGATGACGACGGGCAGCCCTTCTGCGAAGCTGGGCAGTACGAGCGCGCGCGCGCCGAGCATTTCTCGCCAGACGCTCTGGGGGTCGCGCCATCCGCATAGCGTGACGATATCCTCCAGATTCGCCGCTGCGATCTGGGCTTCCAGTTCCTCGCGCATCGGCCCGTCGCCGACGATGTTGAGATGAAAGTCATGGGTTTGCGCGACGATTGCGGCGGCGGCGATCAAAAGCGCAATGCCTTTCTGGGGGCTAAGCCGCGCCACGCAAATGAGCGTGTTGCCATGCAGGCCGTTGTCGGTGATCGGAGTGACGTGATGCATGAACAGCGGATCGCTGCCGCACCGGACAATGGCGACCTTTCGCCAGTCCTGGGGGGCAGACCAGCGCATGATCTGGCTTCGGCCAAACGCGCTGATCGCGATCACGAAGCGCGCGTCGGCCACCTTCTCGCAAATCTGGAGCTGTTCGGGTGCGTCGAATTCGTCGGGGCCGTGCATGGTCAGGCTATAGCTGAGCGGCCCCAAGCGGCTGGCTATCCGGGCGACGGTCGCCGGATTGGTGCCGAAATGCACATGGACGTGCCGGATGCCGGCCCGCTCCATCCGGTCAGCAAGGCGGCATGCTTCCAGAAAATAGGCGGTGCAGCGCACCAGTCCCTTGGCGCCATGCAGAAAGGTCGAACGGGTGACGCCCAATGCTCTGGCAAAGGCGCGTGGGCGCCGCACCATCCGGCTGAGGGCAGACCACAGCATGGTGACGATATGGCCGTCGAGCAATGTGATGGTGTTGTCCTGCTCGTCCTGGTCGGTCGCATCGGAAAAAATATCCGCCGATTGGCGGATCGTCAGCCGGGTCACCGAAAAGTCCAGCCGTTCCAGCGCCAATATTTCGTTGCGGATGAAGCTGTGACTGATCTTGGGATAGACGTTCGTCAGATAGGCGACCCGGACCAGCCCTGGCTCAGGCATGGTCTGGGTAAAGTGGCGCTGTGCCTGACCCGCAGCACGGGTCATTTCGGATACGCTTCCTGCGATGCGCTGCATGCGGCAGGGCGGAGATGAATAGGCATGGCAATGCTCATCCTCTATCTGTGGAGCGGCGCTGACTTGCCGTATCGCGCATCATGATCTTGTGTCGGGGCCATGCCCATCCGCGCTTACCGCCCCTCGAAACACCGTGGTGGCCAGCGCCTTCCGATATTGCCCAACGTAGATCGCAGGCTGTGGCGATGCCCGACGGGGGGGTAGCATGCCGTGGCGTCCTCGATGACGCCGATAACGTCTGGGGGACACGGGCATGCGGATATTGCTGGTGGCTGAAAACATATCGCTACGTATGAGCGGCGAGACGTTGCTGCCCTGCTGCTATTTCGAGCAGTTCATCGCCAACGGCGAAGATGTCTATATGGTGTGCCATGAACGGGTGCGGGAGGATTTGCGCGCCGACCTGCCGCCGGACGAATTTGATCGCGTCCGTTTCGTGTCGGATTCCGCGCTACAGCGCCTGCTTTTCCGGATCGGTCGGCATTTCCCATATCGGGTCGAGGATCTGATCTTCAACCAGCTGATTCAGCTGGTCACACAATGGCGCATGCGCGGCATTGCGCGCGCCATGGTGAAAGCGCTGAATATCGATGTCGTGTTCCAGCCCACGCCGATCGCGGCGAAGGCGCTCAGTTTCATGCTGGGGCTGGGCGCTCCGGTCGTCATTGGTCCGATGAGCGGCGGCATGAACCTGCCACCGGCCTTTCGCCGGATGGACAGCGCGATCGTCCGTGCAGCGATCGCTGCATCCAGATGGGGCTCGGCGTTGCTGCACCGATTATTTCCAGGGAAATTGCGCGCGACCGCCCTGGTCGTTGCCAATGACCAGACCCGTGAGGCTTTGCCGCCCGGTGTGCGCGGCAAGGTGTACCAGCTTATGGAAAGTGCGGTCGATCTGGAAAGGTGGCAGGTGCGCCCGCCGCTAGTGCGCCCTGCCAATGCGCCGGTGAGCTTCATTTTTTGCGCACGGTTCGTCGATTGGAAGGGGATAGGACTTCTGGTGCAGGCTTTCGCGCCACTGGCCCGATCGGGCGGCGCCATGCTGCATCTGGTCGGGGACGGTGAATTGCTGGAAGAGATCAAGGCACAGGTAAGGCGGGAGGAATTGAACCAGCATATCACCCTGTATGGGCGCCTGGGACGCGATCATTATCAGGCTTTGCTGCGACAAACGGATGTCTATGTGACGCCATCGCTGCGCGAATGCGGCGGGATGGCCATGATGGAGGCGATGGCTGTAGGCCTGCCGGTCATCGGCCTCAATTGGGGTGGCGTGGCGCAATATGCCTCGGCCGATTGCGCGCTGCTTATCGATCCGACATCCAAAGAGGCAGTCGTGGCCGGGCTGACCAGCGCCATGCGTCGCATGGTTCAGTCTCCATTGTTGCGCCAGTCGATGGGAACGGCTGCGCGGCGCCATCTTGAACAGGCGCGGCATGGCTGGGCCGACAAGGCTGACGACATGTTGAACATTCTGGCGGAAGTCGCAAAAAAGAAGAGAAGCACGGTTCCGGCCGTTGCCCTCACGGAGCCGTCGCCGGCCATTCTGCCCATCCCGTCCATATTCCTGCGCGTGGTGAACTGAAATGGCGGTACGCGCGTCCGTCAGTCAGGTCGACATTATTTTCTACACCCGTCAGTTACACAATGGCGGTGTCGATCGGGTAGTGTTCAACCTGGCCGAGGAATTTCTGCGCCGCGGCATCCGCTGTTCGATCCTGGTCGATATCGACAATCCCCATTCCCCGTTCCGCGCACTCATTCCCCCCGGCGTTGGATATGATGTGCTCGATGCAAGGGGGCCGCTAGCCCGGCTGTTCAAGCTGCGCCGTTACATGCGGGAACATCGCCCGACAGCGCTGATGTGTACGAGCTTCGGGTTTCCCAACCTCTACGCCGTCGTCGTGCGATGGATAGCGGGCATGCCGTTTCGATTGATGCTGACCGAACATTGTTTCCCGTCCGTCGATCGGGCTGGTCCCAGGCCGTGGCAGTCACGCTACTGGTTCTTCCCGCTGGCGCATTATCTCTACCCCTTTGCCGATCGGATCGTTGCCGTGTCGAAGGGTACAGCGCTTGATCTGGCAAAGGTGATCCGCATCGATCCGAAAAGCATCGCCTGCATCTATAATCCGATCGTCAACGACGCGATGATCGCCCAGTCGCAAGAACCCGTGGATCATCCCTGGTTTGCCGGTGGCGGATGTCCCGTCATCATCGCCGTGGGACGGATGGAACCGCAGAAGAATTTTTCCCTTTTGATCCGCGCCTTTGCCCGCGTGCGGGCGCAGATGCCGGCCCGACTGGTCATTCTGGGGGATGGTGGGGAGCGTGATATGCTCGCTGCGCTGGTGGCGCAGATGGGGTTGCAAGACGATGTCGCCCTGCTGGGCTTTGTCCCCAATCCCCACGCTTATGTGGCCAAGGCGACTTTGATGGTCCTGTCGTCCGATTTCGAAAGCCTCGCCAATGTCGTGATAGAGGCGATGGCGGTAGGTACGCCGGTGGTCGCGACCGACTGCCCGTCGGGGCCAGCCGAGGCGCTCAACCGGGGGCAGTGCGGTACGTTGGTACCGGTGGGCGACCTGGAGGGGATGAGCGCGGCGATGTTGGATGTGCTGCGGGAAAAGCCTGCACCCGTCGCGCGGAGCTGGCTCGACCAGTTCAGCACGCGACAGGTGGCGGACCGATATCTCGCCTTGCTCGCGCCGGATGCAGGGTGATGCGTGGCGGCGCTGGACGGGTCTTCCTCCCTCTCCCAACTGACGGCCTTACGCTTCGTTGCGGCCTTTGCCGTACTGCTGTCCCATCTCGACTTCCTGGGCGATGGTTCAGGCAGGGTAAGTGGCTTGCTGTACGAAACACTGTTTCGGCAGGGCTATTGCGGCGTGTCCTTCTTCTACATCCTGTCGGGCTTCATCCTGTCCCACGCCTATGGCGACCGGCTGAAGCAAGGCTCGATCGGCCTGCGATCCTACATCATGCTGCGCATCTGTCGCATCGCGCCATTGCACTGGCTCATGGCGCTGCTCTTCATCGGCTGGCTGGCGCTGGCGGGGGAGATGCCCGGCCCCGGTACGATCCTTCTCAACCTTGGCCTGATGCACGCCTGGGCGCCCGATCCGACCATTCACTATGCGCTCAATGGCCCGTCCTGGAGCCTGTCCGACGAACTCGCTTTCTATGCGCTCTTTCCGTGGCTTTGCCGGATGCAGACCCGATCGCTTGGGCTGTGCCTGGCCAGCGGTCTTCTCCTGATAACGGTTTTTGCGATAATCATGGCTCGGCATGGCGGCTATTCGGCCACCGAAGAATGGGTCTTTTATGTCTTTCCTCCGGTGCGGCTGATCGACTTCCTCGTCGGCATGCTGCTGTATCGGGTTTGGCGGTCGCGATATGGCCACGCGCTGGCCGGCACGGGCGCGGAGGTTGCAGTCGTTATCGCCGTGCCTGCGGCGATGATCGGCTTTTCGCTCATGGCCTTGCCGATGCCGCTGCGCTGGCAACTGGCGTATCTGCCGATCATGGCAGTTGCCGTGCTGACTTTCGCTTATGGGGGAGGTGCCGTCTCGCGTGCCTTGCGCCATCCGTGGCTAATCCTGCTGGGGGAATCATCCTTCGCACTATATCTGACCCATCGGCCGATCATCACGCTGACCCATCGGTTGTGGGGCAGCGATCCGGCGCATTACCTGTCCATGTCGTTGTCTCTCCCGCCATTTTGCGTGGGCGTATCCCTCATGATCTTCCTCTTCCTGGAGCGGCCAATGATGGTTCGCCTTCGACATGGGGCATGGGCGCATGACCGCAACAGGGGCAGGATAAAGGCGTGGCGACCGTCATAGAACGACCAAAATGGCACCGGGCGATGTCCAGCGGGGTCAGTCTGGTCGCAATCACGATCATCGCATCGAACCTGCTGCGTATCGTCAGCACCATCATATTGACCAGGGTATTGTCGCCTGCCGATTTCGGCGTCGCCGGGCTGACCGGGGCGATCCTCAACATTCTGCTGATGATCTCCGACGTGGGCTTCGGCGTCTATATCATCCGCCATGCCCGCGGCGACGATCCGCATCTGCTCGACATCATCTGGACGGTCCGGCTGGCGCGTGGGCTGGCCCTGACCCTGCTGCTTGCCACCTGCGCCGGTCCGCTCGCCCAGGCGCTCGACAAGCCTATGTTGCAGGTCGCCATTGCCGTTACTGCCTTGCACTTCCTGATCGACGGTTGTTCCTCGCTCGCGCCCTTCACGACGATCCGGCAGGAACGGCTGTTGATGCTCAGTCTGCTCGACATCGTCAGCGCCGTGAGCCAGACGGTGGCGGGCATCGCGCTGGCGCTGCTCCTGCACAGCTATTGGGCGATCATCCTGGCCGGACTGGTCGGGACCGCGCTCAAATCGCTGCTCAGCTACCTGCTTTTCCCCGGCGCTGGACGACGTCTCGCCTACGACGAGCAGGAAGTCCGCGATCTCTGGCGTTTTGGTCGCACGATCGCGAGCGCCCACACGATCCAGGTTCTGCTGTCCAACGTCGACAAGATCGCTCTCTCTCGCATTTTTCCGCTGTCCCTGTTTGGCCTCTATTCGCTGGCGTCCAACCTTTCGAGCGCCGCTTCCGGCTTCACGACCCTCTACCCCAATCGCATCCTTCTGCCTGCTTTCGCGCGCGCGCTGAGGGACGAACCCGCCAATCTGGCGCGGATCTACTATGCCAGTCGCCGCAAGTTGACCCTGTTATACATGGTCGCGATGGGCGGTTTCATCAGCATGGGACCGGCGGTCGTCGATCTGCTCTATGATCCCCGATATCAAGCCGCGGCCACCTATCTACAGCTTCTCGCGCTCGCTCCGGCCATCGCCATGAACAACTATGCCGCGCGCGAGATATTGATCGTTGTCGGCCGGGTTCAGGCGCTGCTCTATGCGAATCTGGTGCGGCTTGGATGGTTGCTGAGCGCAGGAAGCGCCGGCTTCCTGTTGTTCGGCCCCATAGGGCTGGTTGCTGCGGTGGGTGGTATCGAACTGCCCGTGCAATGCTATTGCTGGTATGAACTGCGGCGCGCTGGACTGCTGAGGATGGGGGAGGAGGCGCTCATCATTATGGCTCTGTTGCTGGGCATGGGGTTCGGCTTGATGGGCAACGTGCTGTATTTCATGCTGAAGGCGCCATAAGGGCGTGAAGTGGGTGCCCGCTGGCAACCGCTCCGACGCTTGCCCTGCGCCGCGCAAGCAATCCCGCGCCCGCCGCCAGCAACATCACATATGTTGTTTCGTTGCGCCCGTAGCTGGTCGTGGTCAGGCTGGCCATCAGTCCCACCAGCCCGGCGAAGCATGCCGTTGCCGACATGGCCGAATCCCGCCCCAAAGCAGGGCCGCGCGCGAACAAACGGCTCAGGACGCCAAGCAATATGGCATAATAGACCGCCGCTCCGATCACGCCACCGCGCATCAATATGGTGAGCGGCTGATCGACCAGGTCTATGATCCCTTCACCCTGACGCAGATGCTCAAGCCGCGCCAGCAAGTCCGGCATGCTAAGCCCAGCCGCCCAGTTTTCGCGCACCAGCGCCATCCCGGAAGACAGAAGTTCGGATCTGTAATCGACCGATCCGGCCGCGTCTTCCCCCGTGCCGATCGACGCGGCGAGCGTAGGTATGACGCGGGACAGCAGCAACAATAGACCGGCACATAGGGGCATCGCCAGTAGCATCTTGAATAGCCCTACCCATCGGCGCTCCTGCACCATGCAGGCGATCAGGCCGGCGACAATGACGATATAGCCGATGCGCGCGAGGGTGAAGAACACGCCACACGCCAGCAGCGCCAAGGTCGCGAAGAAGGTGAGCCGCGACTCCAGATGCCGCCGCAGCGCGACGAGTATCACAACGTCCAGACCCAGCAGCAGCGACAGGCCTGTGGATTCGGGGAAACTGGCGCGCCCCCGCAGCAACCCGCCCCGTTGCTTGGCATAGCCCGAACTCAACTCGGGATCGGCCCCGATACTCTGTGGCATGGTGTCGTACAGTAGCCAGTGACGGGGTGCCTCGAACGTCACGATCAGGGCCAATATGCAGCCGCCCAGGACGACGGACAGCATTAGATCATTGGGCGATCTGGATCGGATGAACGCCCGGCTGACGGCGAGATAGGGCAGGCCAAGGTTCAGGATCACCTGATTGCAAGCGCGGATCGAATAGGTCAGGTCGTTCCCGCGGCAGTCCATGGACGCCTGTACGATCAGCATCAATATCAGTAAGATATCCCATTGCAGCAGCCTTGGGTGGTAGATGCGTTCGCCCGCCATCAGCATCGCCAGCAACAGGCCCATGCTGAGCAGATGGACATAGGTAAGCTGGGCAAAGGTCAGGCCGCCGATGGCAATGGTGTAAACCATCATCGGCATCAGCGGCAGGCATAGCAGAAACAGTCGGTAGCGCAGGTCCAGGGCGCCTGGGCCGGGCAGGACCAGACCCGCACGGCCAAATCCCGGCGCCAGCAGGATCAGGCCGATGACACCGGCCGCGAATGTCGCATAGTGAAGGCCGAAAGTTCCGATCAGCGGCAAGGCGAGCGCAGCGGTCATCTGATGCGGTCCAGCCAGCGCGCCAAGCCTGCCGGGCAAATATCTCGCGCCTGCCAGCGCCATGGCGGTCAGCATCAGGATGACGAGGAACGACATGGGTCAAAAGATTCCGGGCATCAATGAAGGGCGTGATCCGCCGTCGCGTACCCAGTCGTAGAGCTGCATGATCTGTTCGGCCTTCCGGTCCCAGGTAAACAGCGTCCGGACGCGCTCGACGGCCGCATCGCCCAACAGGTCGAGGCGCGCGGGATCCTTCAGTAAAGCGGAAATGACGCCACGAAACCCCTCTTCCAGCGTTTGCGCGCTCGCAAAGGGCACGCGAATGCCGGTCTGATCGTCCATCAATTCGATGGGACCGCCATAGTCGGCGACGATGGGCGCCACACCTAATGCCATGGCTTCCAGCACCACGCCCCCGCCAAATTCCCTTATGCTGGGGCAGGCCAGAAAATCGCAATCGACGAGCAATGACTGCACCTGCCGATGCTCTACTGCGCCATGAAGCGTGACCGCTTGATCGACGCGCAGTTCCCTGACCAGCGCGGCGATAGAGTCGCGTTCCGGCCCGTCGCCGATGATGTCGAGATGGAGGGCATTCGCCCGCAACATGTCCTGTGCCGCGCGGATCAGCACGTCGGCGCATTTATACGGCACCAGCCGCCCGACAAATGCGCCACGCAGCGGTGCCTGCGCACGCCTTGTCCGTCGCAAGGCGAAGCGAGCAGGATCGATGCCATTTTCGGGGAAGTGAAAGCTGCGCGGCCGAGCCTGCTCCGGTAATTCAGAAAGACTATGGAGCGATCCTGCCAGTATCGCTGCGGCGTCGCGGCGGGTCGCCCTATAACCCGGCAGCCATTTATAGGCGCCGCGCAGGTGCGACAGCCATTCCCGCTCGCGCGTTCGGCGATCCGCAAAGCCGTCCGGCCATGGCAGCCCGCCATTGAGCGGCCCGACCACCAGCGGGACGCCCAGCCGCTTGAGCCGCGCGGCAAGATAAGAGGGGGTCGTCGGACTCATCGGCGTCAGGCGATGCACGATGTCGTAGGCGCCGGCCTTCAAGGCCGACCGGAATTTATCCCAGACCGCTTTTTCGAACGCATAGCATCCGATCGGCGCCAACGCCTGGTAGATCGTCCAGCCACGATTGTCGCTCGCGCCAAGAAATCGCGCGACGCGAAATATCGTGCGCACCACGGCTTCGGTATCGATGGTCGAAAAATCGCGGCCTTCCTGCCAGTCCATGGCGATGATGGCGGGCCGATTGCGGATATGGGTCACCAGATGCACGTCCGCCTGCCGGGCCAGCGCCTCTGCAATGCACCACCCGATCAGCGGCACGCTCACCATCTCGGGATTGGCGATTTCCGCTAGCAGCAGCACGTTGTGACGCCTTTGCACCGTCGATGCGGATTTCTTCCCGGTACATTCAACCACCATAATATCGCTACCTGTCGCATCGGGGTCGTGGGGCTAGAATGGGGGGCAGGAGCATGCCTCCTCGAACCCATGTGTCCGGTCAGTATATGGACACGGCCTGCAACATCCGATCATGCCCATTGGGAGGGGAGAAGTGCGTGGGGAAATCTCCGGCAATTTCAGGCATCACGTGCATGGATGTTCTGTGTCGGAAACCCGCCGCTTTGTTCGTGATGTTGTGTCTGGTTGGGTGCGGGGAAGGTGGCGTGGCCGCCGCGACAGATAATGATCGCGCGGCGGCCACGCCGGTTTCGCGCTCTGTTTCGGGGCCGTCCCCGGGCGGTATGGGGATGGGTACCAATCTGGATGGCCTTGCCTATTGGAGCAGCGCCATGCCGGTGCTGGACCTGATGAAATCCGCGAGCGTCTGGTTGCCCCAGGCTGAAGGAGTCTATGATACGGGGGAAACCATAGCGCAGGACCGCGACGGCTGGCCTCTGGCGCCGGCGGAGGCCGCCGTGCGCCGTTACCGTACGCTCCTCGTCAACATCCTGCATGACAATCCCGCTGCGCTGCCTGCCGAACGCTATGTCGTCCTTTATCAGGGCCATGGTGCGATCACGGCCGTCGATGTTGACGGAGCGCGGGTCTTATCCCGGACCGATGGGGAATTGCATGTAAGCGCTGGCCGGGGCGGAAGCCTGTATTTACGTATCGACGCCGATGGAGGGGGGGATGACCCGATACGCAACATACGCGTCATCAGGGAAGATTATCTGCCGCTTTACCGGGCCGGGCTGACATTTGATCCGGAATTTATCGAGCGGATCAAACCCTTCCATGCGCTGCGTTTCATGGACTGGATGAACAGTAATGCGTTGTTCGCGCCTATCGGTGGCCCGTTGACGGACGAAACGGCGATCGAGCGTGCGCCGCAACTGGACTGGGCGGATCGGCCCAGGCCCACGTCCATGCGTTGGGGGGAAGGCAGTCGCGGGGTGCCGGTCGAAGCCATGGTCGAACTGGTCAATCGTACGGGCGCCGAGCCGTGGTTCACCATGCCCGTCAACGCAAGCGATGATTATGTCGAAGGCTTCGCCTCCTATGTCCACGCGCATCTGCGTCCCGACCTCAAAGTCCATGTCGAACTTTCCAATGAGGTCTGGAACTGGATGTTCCCGCAGGCACGCTATGCGCGCGCTCGCGCCCGCGCGATTTTCGGCCCCGATGGCGACGGGCTGGAATGGTATGGTGTGCGCGCGGCGCAGGTGGGCATGATCTGGAAGCGGGCGTTCGGCCAAGCGGAGAAACGCGGGCTGCAATCCGGTAGGGTGGCGATGGTGTTCGGCACCCAGTTCGGCTGGCGCGGGCTGGAAGCGACAGGCCTGGAAACCCAGCATTGGCGCGACGGTAATGGACGGCGGATGCATGCCGCCGACTATTTCGACGAGTATGCCATCACCGGCTATTATGATGGGACGATGAACGTCGATGACGCCGTTCCCATCGTCCAAAGCTGGTGGAAGGATGGCGACGGTGGCTATGCTCGTGCGATCGCTGTCCTCAACAAGCGGATTTCGGATTTCAACGCGCCGCTCTATCAATATCATGCTGAACGTGCGCGGGCTCATGGCCTTCGCCTTGTCAGCTATGAAAGCGGTTTCGGCGAATATACACCCATATCCCAGCATGCTAATCAGCCTTATACGGATTTTCTGGCCAAATTGCAGCGCAGGCCGGAATTCAGGGCGCTGGAAACCGCCAACTACAGCGCCTTTGCGCAAGCGGGCGGCAGTCTCTTCATGAACTTCGGCATCATCGGCACGCCGTCCAAATGGGGGAACTGGTCGGCGCTCGAAACGATCCGGCAGACTGGTTCGCCGCGATATGATGCATTGATGACATGGTTGCGCACGCATCCGCCCTCTCCGGCACGCGGACCGGCCATTGCCTATGCCGACGCACGGATCGCACTGGGCGGGAGGCAGGGAGAAACCTTCACCGGAACCGCACATGGCTATGATGTGCTGGTCGGAGGCAGCGGCAATGACCGCTTCGTTGCCGGGCGGGGATCGGGCAGCCGCATCGACGGGGGCGGGGGGCATGATGTGCTTGTCCTGCCCGCGCGCCGGACATCCTATCGCTTCAAGGCGCACCCATCGCAGGCCGTGGTGCAGGTGTTCGGTCCCACCGGCGTGCAAAGCGTGACCCGCATCTCCAATGTGCGCTTTTCGGACGGGGCGCTGATCGACCTTGCAAAGCTCGTATCAGAGGATCGGAACGACCGGCTCGTCGGTGTGAAACGGGTTGCTGGCGTCTCTGCGCCTGAACAGACCGGGCCATGAGAGGCGCAGCCTTACCCATCGCAGCCAGATATTGGCGCCAGGATTGCGGCGCCATTGCAGATCGCGCTGATAGGCAAGGTAGGCAGGCGCAAAATCGTCGCTGAGATAGGCCAGGCAGGCGTCGCTGGACATCGGTCTATATAGTCCACCAAGGTCGGTCGTGAAATTCCACGCAATCTGTTGCAGCCTCTGCGCCGTGTCCTCTCGCATGCCAAAAGGGCGCTCGGGCGTATGAATGGCCCGCCCATGCATTATCGCGGACGTCAGCAGCGCAACGAAATATGTGCCGGTCTCGGTAAGGTGGACGTCGTCCCGGAAAAGCGTGGCCATTGTCGCGCGCGCATTATGTCCTTTCAAACCGGGGACGGACATGGGCGATAGCGCCTGTTCGACCAGTGCGGCCAGCGCCGATCCGGCCGGGATCGTCATCAGGCGGTCAGCGCGGCCGGATGCCGCAAGATCATGGTTGACCCGATCCGCGACGCATCGCCATATGGGAGTAGCCGATCGTTCATAGGCGATCCATGATGCAGGATTGTCCATGTCGGCAACGGTCATCCACGCTTCAAAAACATAGGTTCGTGCCTGCGGATTCTGTTCGACCATGCGGTCATGAAAATCGCGCAAATATCGTATCATGTCGTTCCGCACGACAGCGTCCAGCAAGCTATGCTGTTCCGTGATGATCAACGTGTCATAAGGCTGGTTTCCATAGGAACCTGCGCGCTGAAGTTCCGACAACACGTCTATCGGCTGGTCATTCCTGTTTGTCCCCGCGGCATAGCCGGTCCAGCGGCGTGCACCCTGTCCCATGGTGCGATCCTTTATGGACGAGCCGGCCAGCTGTTGCATGTCCCATAGCAGAGGTCGATCGATGCTTGCGGCAAGGCGTTCGAGATATTCAGGGAAGGGATGATCCATCAGGCTATGCCCCGAAAGGAACAGGCGCCGTGGACTGCGCAAAAGCTGGCGGGATACCGCCATCGGCGCCGCGACACCGGTCATCTGCGTCACGACCGGTGTCGCCGGACCGACTTGCGACAGGGCCACAGCCGCGATCCATAATCTTTTGCGTCCATGCCGATGCCTCATGTCGTTCGACGGCGGGTCACTTCGCCCGGCGGCGTTGCCATTGGCGAAAGATCCGGAAGATGAGGGGACCGTCCACCAGATAGCGGCGCCACAATCGCCTGGGATCACGCGTGAGTCGGAAAAGCCATTCCAGGCAAAGACGTTGCAGGATTCTGGGAGCCCGGGCCTGTTCCTCGGTCAGGAATTGCAAGCTGGCCCCTATGCAAAGCCCGACGCCTACAGCCTGCCCTGTCCGACTGATGCGGTAGGCGAGCATTTCCTGCTGTGGCGATCCCACGGCAATAAAGACATAGCGCGCGCGCGCCACGATCGCGAAGCGTACGGCATTTTGTGTCGCATGGGCATCGTGAATGAAACCCATTGGCGGATCATGATGGATCAGTTGGGAAAGGCCGAAGCGCTGTCGCAATGTATCGACCATGGCAGGGTTCCCGCCAATTATGGCGATGCGATCGTCAGCCTGAACGATGTCTCGCAGCAGCGCGACGGTCAGGTCGCTGCCCGGCACGACCGTCAACGGTACACCGGCCCGCTGCGCCAGCTTCCCCAATATGCGGCTATCGCACAGCGTGATCCACGCATTGCGATAGATGGGCCACAGATCGGATCGCTTGCGCTGGATGCGGACGACATGATCGACATTGGGCGTGACGATATAGGCAAAAGCCGCATCTGTCGGTCGTCGTTCGATATCGGCCAGCAATTGGGCCTGATCTCGCTGGCTGAACGCAAAGTCGAAAAATTCGAATGTCTGCGCCGGTGAACGATACTGTGAATATTGTGAAACAAGGGATTCGTTACCAACATTCACAGAAGGTGCGTGCAGGGGAACATGCGATGCCAGGGACATGAAATCTTCCATCCTCGACAGCTGTTGGATGATATCGGATCAACATTCAGCAGATCCGAAATTTCTATACATCCGCGCCGCAACATCGTGGTCGATTTAATATACGGGGTCATTATATCCCCGTATATTCTATCTACGCGTAAAAAGGAGGGTGCCTATTCCGTATTTCAAGTGGTCAGAAATAGGACCATCCTCGAACGACTGACAGACGCCTCCCGATCAAACTAGACTCAGTGTTCAACTGCTGGGGGCTGTCACGATGCTTGGGGCGCGAACCGATATCTATTTGCGCAAGCTGTTGCTTGTGTTCTTGCCATTATTGCTTCTTTCCAGCCCCTATGCTGCAATGGGGCAGCCTGTAGCACCCTTGGTTCCACCAATCGGTGCCGACCCTGAATATCGTATCAATCCAGGCGACGAACTCGACATATTGATCTGGGGGGAAGAGCGGTTGCAGCGCGTCGTGCGCGTCCTGCCCGATGGCACCTTCACCTTCCCGTTGGCCGGACGGATCGCGGCGGCCGATCGCACGGTGACGGAAATTGCCAACCAGATTCGCGCCAACATCGCACCCAATTACCGGGAAGGTGCGCCGGACATCACCGTTGCGGTGAGGGAGGCCACAGGCATGCGCTTCTATGTGATGGGCAAGGTACGCACGCCGGGCGGATTTTCTTCCGGCAAGGCGGTCAACGTGATCCAGGCTCTGAGCATGGCCGGCGGGCTGGCGGAGTTCGCGGACGTAAAGAACGCCATCATCCTCAGGCATACGGCGCAAGGGCAGACGGTAGAGCGGGTGCGCCTTTCTGCCTTGCTGAAGGGCGCGCGCGGCATTGATCCGGGGCGGCTCGCCGTGCCTCTTCCTCTGCTGGAGGCGGGCGATGTCCTTCTCATTCCCTGAACGTCAGGCATGGGCCGCTGCCATGGTCATCCCGGCGCTGATCGTCGTGCCGGCCAATGGCCGCACCGAACCGCGGCTGGACGTCGATATGTCGGTTCTGGCATCTCCCAATCCCCTGTTGCTGCAAGGCGAACGCAGAGGCGCGACATCGCTCGAAGTGGCGGCATCGCCCGGCATCACCATCACATCGCCGGGTGGATCGACCCTGGATGCTGGCGGCACAATCAGATATCGCAACTATACGCGCCGATACGGCCATTATCTGCTGGGTGATTTCCGCGCGGAGGGGCGCTATCGCGACAGTGAATATCTCACCGTCGGTGGATGGGCGGGATATAGTCGGGCGCTGGCGATCGACCTGCTTGCGTCCAGCGATGATGCGGCAGGCGATCCACGCGGTATTCGCAACAGCTGGTATGGTGGTGTCGATGCGGCGTGGCGGCCCGACATCCATACGCTCATCACCCCGGACGTACGGTTTGAAAGGGCCGTCTATGCGGACAGCGACCTGCTGCGCAATGCAAACGCCTTGACCCTCAGTCTGGCTTACGCCCGCCGTGTCGGCCCTCGCACAAGTATAGGACTGCGCGTCCGCGATACCATGAATTCCGTGACCGGCATGGCCGGCATGAACAGTATGGCACTCTACGCCACGCTTAATCGCCAGCTGGGGCCGCGCGCACGCCTGCTGGCGGAACTCGGTGTGGAACGGGCAGGGCGTCAGATCGAATGGCTGGAGGATGTCAAAATGCGTCGGCCAGGCCGCACCCTGCTTGCAGGCCGGGTCGACCTGTGCCGGGAGGCGGAGGAAGGCGACCATGCGTTGACCGGTTGCCTTTCCGCCATGCTGAATTCGGAAGTCAGCGGCTTTGGCGGCCTGCGTCGTGACGCGACGGTGTCGATATCGCTCAGCAAGGCTCTGGGCGAGCATTTCAAGCTGCGCGGTGTCAGCGAATATCGCCATTCCTCGCTGATCGGCGGATCGCTCTTGACCGCACCTGCCCAAGGCATGCGCACCAGTACGACCGACGCGGTGCGCAACATCGTGATGCTGGACTGGAAGTTGCGGCCGAATGTCACGTTGACCGGCAGCGCCCAATATCTTCGCCGTCAACTCGTTACGGGGAAGCGTATCGGATCGGCCTTTATCGGCCTTCAGTTGCGCTACCAGTTCGGACAGCGCAAATGAACGACGACCTCAGCCAGAATGGCAGCGTGATCAGCCTGCCGGAACTCTTCGCCATTTTGTACAGGCGGCGGTGGTGGATCGTAGTACCGACGCTGATCGGGATATTGGTGGCGCTGACGATCGCGCTGGTGATGACGCCAGCCTATCGTTCGCAAGCGACGTTGTTGATAGATTCGCCGCAGATACCGACCAGCTTCGCCACGCTGCGTACCGCCAATTACGCCAATGAACGTGTCGCAAAAATCCGGCAGCAGATCATGAGCCGGTCCAACCTGACCAGATTGATCCAAGAAGGGGGGCTTTACGAAAGGGAGCAGCGTTCGATGTCGTTCGACGACCTGCTTGAGATCATGCGCAGTGCCATCGCCGTCGATCTGGTAAGCGCCAGCGGGAACCAGCGTCCGGGCGCTGCAACCGACACGATCGCATTCGACCTGTCCTTCACCTATTTCGACCCTGCCGCCACCCATACCGTCGCTGAGAAACTCGTCGCGATGTTCATGACCGAGGACAAGAGGCTCCGGACCGAGCAGGCTGTAGGCACCGCCGCCTTTATGGGGCGGCGCGTCGATGATTTGCGTAATCAGATGGTCGCGCTGGAAGGCAAACGCCGGGAGATCGAAAGCCGCTATGCTGGCGCTCTTCCAGATCAGGTGGCGTTAAGCGCGCAATCGGGGTCATCGCTCCGTTCCGAAGTGTCCCGGCTGGATGCGGAAACACAGGGCCTCGTGCAGCAGAACAGCCTGCTTGCGACGCGGAGCGAGGAAATCGCGGCCGCGCCTCGGCCAGAATTGGACGCGTTGCGCAGGGCCGAAGAACGTGTCGCACAATTGGGCTCCACCTATTCGGATACGCATCCCGATCTGATCGCTGCGCAAATTGCCGTCGACCGGCAGCGGCGGGTCGCTCAGCGGTCGGCCGGGCCGATGCCGGGCAGCGGTGCGGTAGTGTCTGAAATGGGGGCTACGCGCGCCCGTATCGCTATGTTGGCCGCACGCCGGAATGAACTGGTTGGAACGATTGCGCAGATGGAGCGTGTGACGGCGCTTGCGCCGCAAGCGACCTATGAACTGAACAATCTGGAACGCGATTACGACAATCTGAAACGTCAATATCAGGACGTGCGCGACACACAGATGGAGGCGCAGGTCGCCGCCAGCCTTCAGGCAGAGGACAAGGGCGAGCGGTTTTCGGTCGTGAACGCGGCGAGTGCGCCGCTGGACCCTATTCGCCCCAAAACAATGCAACTGTTGATCAGCGGCCTTCTGGGCGGGTTTGTCGTCGGATTGATGTTGGTCATCATTTGGGAATTCATTGCCGGTCCGATCCATGGCGAGGGCGCGGTGGCGCGGCTGATGGACTGTCCGCCTCTTGCCATCATCCCGATATTGGCGCCCGGCATGGCGGTGCCGATATTGGAGCGCGCGCGTCGCTTCTTGCGGTTGCCGTCTAAACGGTCCGGCATCCTTCGACCGGGAGTGGAATGATGGCGACTATAGCCAAGGGCACCGCGATCATGGTCGCGCAGGCAACCGGAAGACGGGATATCATTCTCGACCGGTCGCTGCTGCTTGATAATGGCATATTCGGGCTGGAGCATATGGATCAGCGCGCGCGCAGCTTCATCCTGCTGCGGTCCCAGATCATGAACGGCTTTCACGCCGATGGCGGCAGGATATTGGCGATCACGTCGACCCAGGCGGGCAACGGAAAGACGTTCATCACCACAAATCTTGCGACGGCGCTCTGCCTGATCCAGCCGACGATATTGATAGATTTCGACCTGCGCCGGCCGTCGATGGCGGATCGCTTCGGCCTGACGGTGAAGGTCGGGGTAGACGATTATCTGCTGGGTGACTGCGAATGGGAGGATGTCGGGCAAAAGGCGAGAGGACTGGATCTGACATTATTTCCGGTTCGGCTGCCTCGGCAGGATTCCTCGACCCTTCTTGCGTCGGGGCGAATGTCCGGCGCGATACGGGCCATTCAGTCCGCATCCCATCAACCCATCTGCATTATCGACACGCCACCGGCCCTTGTTCTGGACGACATAATGCTGATCGGGCGCAATGCCGACGGCATCGTGGTGGTGATAGAGGAAGGGCGCACCACGGCGAGGGATGTGAAGCAGGTCTTGCAGTTGCTCAGCCCGACGCGGATTGTCGGATCGGTGCTGAACAAGTCCATAACCGCCAACCGGGATCGTTATGGATATGACTATTATGACGCACCCTGATCGCCACTACTGCCTGTGGGATGAAGGTCTGGAATTCCCCCACGCATTCCGCTGTCTCTGCGGGCGTATGGCGATCCTCTATAGCAGATGGCAGGACCGGCATGCGCCCTTGCAATGTCGTATGATCCTTGCCTGACAAGGTGGAGATGGACGCATGACTCCTCGTGAACTGCTTGCTGCGATCCCCCCTGTATCTCCCCCACTTGCTTTGGTGCAGGAACAATGGCCGACACCCGTTACTCAGCCTTTCATGCCGCCACTAGCCGAATATATGCCTTATCTTCAGACCATATGGGCCAATCGTTGGCTAACCAACTCCGGGCCGTTCCACCAGGAACTGGAACGTGCTTTGGAGCAGCATCTTGGTGTGCCGCATCTTTCCCTGATATCCAACGGGACCACAGCTCTATGGATAGCCTTGCAGGCGCTCAAGGTCGGTGGAGAAGTCATAACGACGCCATTTTCCTTTGTCGCGACCGCGCATGCGCTTCGCCTTGTCGGCGCGACGCCGGTCTTCGTTGACATTGATGACGCTGATTGCAACCTGGCACCGCAAGGCATAGAGGCGGCCATCACTGAGAGGACCAGCGCCATCCTGCCGGTGCATTGTTTTGGCCATCCCTGCGACGTAAGGGCGATCGGGGAAGTGGCCGACATTCATGACCTCAAGGTGATCTATGATGCGGCCCATGCCTTTGGTGTGCAGGCTGATGGGTCAAGCATTCTGTGCCATGGCGATCTGTCGACTGTCAGTTTCCATGCCACCAAGGTTTTCAGCACGATAGAAGGGGGAGCGATCATATCGCCTGACGCGCGGACCAAGGCGAAGATCGACCGGCTGCGCAATTTCGGTTTCATCGGCGACACGACGTTGGCGGGCGCCTCCATCAATGGCAAGCTGAATGAACTCCAGGCGGCATTTGGCCTCCTGCAACTGCGCTATATCGACGACATCATCGCGCGGCGGGCCGCGATCAGCGCGCGTTATCATGATGCGTTGGCAGACATGACGGGCATCACGCCGTTCCGCGCCATTGGCTCGCCCACGCTCAATCACGCCTATTTCCCCGTACGCGTGACGGAGGAATATGCGGTCAGCAGCGATATATTATGCCGCGAACTGCAATCTGTCGGGATCATGGCGCGGCGCTATTTCCATCCCCTGATCTGCGACATGCCCGGTTATCGCGACCTTCCTTCGGCACGTCAGGCTCTTCCGGTCGCCCGCCGCATCGCGCGCCAGATATTGTGCCTGCCGATCCACGCCAATCTGAGCGATGAGCAGGTCGACCGCGCTGTTGGCATACTCGCTCGTGCCTGAAGCGCGTGGACTCGGCGCGATGGCATGGATGCGCGATCTTCCTGCGCGCCTTGCTCTGCGGTGCACCAATATCGGCGTGATCGACCGGCTCCTTTACCGACGTCATGCCAAAGCATTGGCGATGCACAAAGGGAGTATGCCCATATTGACCGGAATCGATCTTAAGATCGTGGAAGGACTGCGGCGGGACGGCATATTCATGACGAGCCTCGCCGAGCTGGGGTTGCCTGGCTCTGCCGAAATGCTCGCATCGGCCCGAATGGTGGGAGACGCTTTCTCATCAGAGGCACGTCGGCTGTCCGCCGAAGGAACTGCATTCACCATCGTGCCACCTGATATCATCGCGTCCCGACCAGAGATATTCGCTTGGGGATTGCATGAACGCCTTCTGGATATTGTAGAGGCCTATCTCGGCGTGCCGGCCGGTTATGATGGCGTCAATCTTATCTACACCGCCGCCGGTGGCAAGGAGGCCGGGCCGCGTTGCTGGCACCGCGATTGGGAAGATCGGCGCACCATAAAGATCGGCATCTATTGCAACGACGTCGTCGCCGGGGGTGGCCCGTTCCAATTGATACGCCGTCGCGATTCCACCCAGGGCGGGGGACATGGCTATCGCTACGTCCTGGCCGATGACACTATTCTGACGGAAAAGCTGGGCGCGGACTATGATCAGGACATAGTCAGTTGCGAAGGTCCGGCGGGAACCGTCTTCTTCTGTGAGACTGCGCTCCATTTTCATCGAGGCGAGCCGGCGGTCCATGCGGATCGGCAAGCGTTGTTTCACAGCTATTTTGCGAGAGTGCCACGCCATCCATTTCTTTGCGAGCGGTCGGGATTGAACCGAAGCCAGATTTCCCACCTCGCTAGAACACTGAATCATCGTCAGCGTGCAAGCGCATATTGGCGGCGAGATCTACCTTGGCTCATCCGGCTCATTCCCCGGGCAAGGATTTAGTCTCCTCTGAAACGGCTAACCGCGCTGGCGCCTATTTTTGGGTTTGCCGCAATCAGCATGTGGCAATGACCCCAATTGAACCGTTCCGACTGATACCGGACAGTCCGCTTCCCACCCATCCCAGCGAACTGGCCGGATCAAAAGCATGGCGCGTCACGCCGGTGCGTTTATGTCCGCCTATAATCCATTTGCGGCCGTTCGCGGTGCGCTGCCGTGTTGAGCGAAAATGGTTGTCGCTTGGCGCGTCGGCAATAAAGTCAGTTTTGACGGAGAGCACGAAGCAAAAGACCTCATGGTCCGAGCCTTTTTGGTAATCACCAGGTGAACACGACGTCAGAAAAACACCGGAAATTGTAGTATGTTGGCGAAGGAACGACGGTAAAAATCGCGCCATAGGGTATCAACGGCGGCGATATCTCATATACCAGACTTCGTGGCCGATGCGGCGGGCCTTGGCTTCGTAGCGGGTTTCGGGCCAGCCGCCGGGGCGGGTCTGGAAATCCTTTGGATCGCTGGCCAGCCAGTCGAAATCGGGATGACCGTTCATCACCATCAGCGCCCAGCGCAGATAGACCGGATGGTCGGTGCCGAAGCGGAACTCGCCGCCGGGCTTGAGCTTCCTGGCGATCATCGCGACCGGGCCGGGGTTCATCATGCGGCGCTTGGCGTGACGCGCCTTGGGCCATGGGTCGGGGTGGAGCAGATAGACGAAGCTGAGTGAGCCGTCGGGGATGCGGGACAGGACATCGAGTGCATCGCCCATGTGCAGACGGACATTGCCCAGCGCGCCGTCGCGGATATGGCCGAGCGCCTGCACCACGCCGTTGAGGAAGGGTTCGCAGCCGATGAAGCCATGGTCCGGCAACATGTCGGCGCGATAGGCCATATGCTCGCCGCCGCCGAAGCCGATCTCGAAATGGAGCGGGCGGTCATACCCGAAAAGGTCTGCGGCGGTCACTGCGCCTTCGGCCGGCACCGACACGGCGGGCAGGAGGGTGTCGATCAGTTCCTGCTGACCCTTGCGGAGTTTCGGCCCCGACTGGCGGCCGTAGAGGCGGTTGAGCGTCGTGGGATCGCCGGATTTATGCGCTGTCATGGGGTGCGCCGATAGCGGGGCCGGGCGATGGGGGCAAGCGCGTAGCTTGGAAATGGGGTGCCCCTTCCCGGACCCCCTTCACTGTGCAGTCGAGGGGTTCGGGAAGGGGCAGAATGAAAAGTGGCTGGCGACGACGGGCGAGGAGGGGGTGTCGTCGGGTTTCGGCAGGGCCTGGCTGAAAGCCGCCCGCCGCCACAGGCTCGTCAGGTCATTTGCACTTGATGAAGCGACCCTTTGCGTCCTTGCAAGGCGCCTTTTTGACGGGCGGCTTGGGGGCGCATTTGACGAACTTGCCCTTCGCGTCCTTGCATGGCGCGGCAGATGCAGGAGCAACAGTGCCGGCAATCAGAGCGAAGCCGAGAAGGGCGGTGGCAACCATCTTTGTCATGTGAACCTCTTTGGGGAGAGGGGTGTCGGGTTCGACAGGGGTTGCGAACCCGACGAGGCTTTTATGCGCCGGTCGGGGGCGGTTGCCTAATGAACTTTTCGTCATTTTATGGACAGGTGGGGGCATGAAAAAGGGCGCCGCGGCTGAGGCCGGGCGCCCTTTTTGTGTTGTGTATGGAGGCTAGCGCCCCACCCCAACCCCTCCCCTGAAGAGGAGGGGCTAATAAGGATCAGGCCAGCGCGGCCTTGAGCGCGTCGACCAGGTCGGTCTTTTCCCAGGGGAAATAGTCGCCGTCGGGGGTGCGGCCGAAATGGCCGTAGGCGGCGGTCTTCTGGTAGATCGGCTTGTTGAGGCCGAGATGGGTGCGGATGCCCTTGGGCGTCAGGCGCACCAGCGTCGGCAGGACGGCTTCGATCGCGGAGGCTTCCACGGTGCCGGTGCCGTGCAGGTCGACATAGAGCGAGAGCGGTTCGGCGACGCCGATCGCGTAGCTCAGTTGGATCGTGCAGCGACGGGCGAGGCCGGCGGCGACGATGTTCTTCGCCAGATAGCGTGTGATGTAGGCGGCCGAGCGGTCGACCTTGGTCGGGTCTTTGCCGGAGAACGCGCCGCCGCCGTGAGGGCTTGCGCCGCCATAGGTGTCGACGATGATCTTGCGGCCGGTGAGGCCCGCGTCACCATCGGGGCCGCCGATTTCGAACAGGCCGGTGGGGTTGACGTAGATGCTTTCGTCGCCGGGCAGCCAGCCTTCTGGCAGGATGTCGGCCATGACGCCCTTGACGTAGGCGCGCAGCTTGGCGCGGCTTTCGTCATTGTCCATGTTGGCAGCGTGCTGGGTCGAGACGACGAGGGCGGTCGCGCGGACCGGCTTTTCATCGATATATTCGAGCGTCACCTGGCTCTTGGCGTCCGGCTCAAGGAAGTCCACGACCTTGGCATGGCGGTCGTGGGCCATGCGTTCCAGGATCTTGTGGCTGTAATAGAGGGTGGCGGGCATGAGGTCGGGGGTTTCGTCCGACGCATAGCCGAACATGATGCCCTGATCGCCGGCGCCTTCATCCTTGTTGCCGCTTTCATCGACGCCCTGCGCGATATGGGCGGACTGGCCGTGGAGATTGTTTTCGAAACGGAAGGTCTGCCAGTGGAAGCCGTCCTGCTCGTAACCGATGCGCTTGACCGTTTCGCGGACCGTGGCTTCGATTTCTTCCTGCGCGCCAGGCGCCCATGCGCCATTTTCATAGACGCCCTTGCAGCGGATTTCGCCGGCGAGGACGACCAACTGGGTCGTGGTCAGCGTTTCGCAGGCGATGCGGGCTTCGGGGTCTTTCGACAGGAAAAGATCGACGATCGAGTCGGAAATCTGGTCAGCGACCTTGTCGGGATGGCCTTCGGACACGGATTCCGAGGTGAAGAGAAATTGATTGCGCATGGGACTCCCGTAAGCCGTTTGGGCGGGTTGCGATATAAAGAATTGTTTATGTGGCTATTAGCTTTTGGCTCTGCGCAGCGCAAGAGCCGCGCCCAGAAGGAGCAGCATCAGGATCGCTGGCGCCCAGTTGCCAAGCCGCGCGAAGAGCGTGGGCGGGAGTGCGGGGGGCAGGCCGGAATCGAGGAAGCCGGCGCGGCCGAGGCCGAGCGCATGGACGACCTGACCGCGCGCGTCGATGATGGCGGAGACGCCGGTGGGGGTGGAGCGGATGATGGGGATGCCTTCCTCCAGCGCGCGCAGGCGGGCCTGCGCCAGATGCTGGACCGGCCCCCAACTGCCGAACCAGGCGTCGTTGGAGGGGTTGAAGAGGAAGTCGGGGCGGTTGTTCGGGTCGATCACTTGCCCGGAAAAGATGATTTCATAGCAGATCTGGATGCCCATTTTCAGCGGCGGACGGCCGGGATTGGCGGGCAGGGTCAGGCTCTGCGGGCCGGGACCGGGCCAGAAATCGGCGTCGCCCGGCACCAGGCGGGACAGGCCGATGGGTTCGAGGATATTCCGCATCGGCAGATATTCGCCATAGGGGACCAGATGCGCCTTGGAATAGCGGCCCGCGATGGTGGCGGCGGGGGTGACGATCCAGACGCTGTTATTGGCGCCGGAGAGTTTGTTGACGAGGGTGCCGTTTTCCTCGACCGGCTTGAAATAGACCTTGTCCCCGCCGGTCATCAGCAGGTCGTTCGGGCCGAGCAGGGTGGCGAGGCGGGCGCGCCAGTCGGGTTCCATGTCGAGATAGGCGGGGATTGCGGCTTCGGGCCAGAAGATCAGGCGCGGAGCCGGGCGGGGATGACCAGAGAGGGTCGAGAGCTTGTGGAAATTGCGATATTCCGCCTCGACGGAGTATTTCTCGTCCTGGCCGATATTGGGCTGGACGATGCGGATGCGGGGTGCGCCGGGAGGGGCGGCGGGGCCGGGGGATGGGGGGAAGGAGAGGAGAAGGAGGGCGAACAGCGGTGCCAGAAAGCCTAAGAGCGAGATAATGGCATAGGATAGCCACGTCCCATCCTTCCATGCCGCTGCTAAACCGGCGCGCCATTTTTGAGGCGATCTGTCGTCTTGAGCCAGCCAGTTGCGGCCATTGAGAAGCACCGTGCCTGCGATCGCGACCGTCAGGCCAGACAGGCCATAGGTGCCGACATAGGCTGCCAATCCCGAAACGCTGGTCGGCATCCAGATGACGCCGAGCGGGTTCCAGGCGAAGCCGGTGAAGAGGGTGGAGCGCAGATATTCGGTGGCGATCCACAGGGCGGCAAAGAGGAGGATGAACGAGGGCGCGTTGGCGCCCACCGCGCTGCGACCAGGCGGCAGAGCCGCCAAGTCTCGCTGCCCTTGGCCGGAGTCACGTGCCTCCGGCCAACGCTTGCGGGAGGGGAGTTTGTGGTGGAGCCACCATGCGCCCAGCGTGGCGAGGCCGGGATAGATGGCGAGATAGAGCGAGAGGAGGAGGACCGCGCCATAGCCGAACCAGTGGGGCATGGCGTCCTGAAAGGTGAAGGCGTGGGCGATCCAGTTGAGGCCGAGGGTGAAGTGGCCGACGCCGAACAGCCAGCCGCGTGAGAAGGCGGCGCGGCGGTCGGGGGCGCGTTCGACAGCCAGGATCAGCACGATCAGGCAGGCGAGCGTCACCGGCCAGAGATTAAGCGGGGCGAAGCCGGTGGCGGAGGCGAAACCCGCCAGCAGGACCGCGACCTTGGGGTGGCGGGCGAAGGCTTGTTTCAGCACGTCAGCGGATCGATTCCATCGTGGCGCCGGAGCATCTGTCGCTCTTGTGCCCGCCGCCGGTCAGCATCGAGGCGGCGATGAAGCCGCCGGCGATGAGGACGAGGAAGAGGGCGGAGAGGAGGGCGAGATATTTCTCGATGAACGCCTTGATCGGGCGGCCGAATTTCCAGAACAGGAAGCCCACCAGCATGAACTGGAAGGCGCGGCTGACGATGCTGGCCCAGAGGAAGGTGAAGAGTGGCAGGCCGATGAAGCCCGCCGTGATGGTGATGAGCTTGAACGGGATGGGCGTCGCGCCCTTGATCAGGATGATTTCCGCCCCGTAATCGCGCAGATAGCAGGCCGCGACCGGGAATTTGGCGGCGAGGCCCAGCGCGGTCAGAATCTGCTGTCCGACCGTTTCATACAGGAAATGGCCGATGGCATAGCCGAAGAGGCCGCCCAGCACCGAGGCGAGGGTGCAGATGAAGCCGAAGCGGATCGCCTTTTCCGGGCGGGCGAGACACATCAGGCCGAGCAGCGGATGCGGCGGGATCGGGAAGAAGCTCGATTCCATGAAGCTTATGGCGAAAAGCCACCGTTCGGCGTGGCGGTGCGCGGCCTTTGCCAGCGTCCATTGATAGAGCCTGTTGAGCATTGGCGCGGGGGTCAGGCCGACTTTCCGGTGATGCCGGGCTGCAAATGACGTTTTTTTCCGCTTCCGGTGCTCACGTGCTGGCAGCACGCTGCGCTCCGGTTCTCAAAAAACATCATTTTCGCCTCGGCCTGACCGGAAATTCGACCAGACCCCTAGCCGAGATCGTTTCGGGTCGCCAGCGCTTTTGCGTGACGGCTGGGTGACACAAGAGGGGCGACAGGACGGGGTGGGCGGGACGGGCTTGATTGTTCGGCGCCGTCTGGGCATGACCCCCCACTTCCAAGACCTGTTCGGCCGGCGCATTTGACCTTTTCTTCGATTCCCTGGGACAAGGTGCGACAGCGTGCCGGCGGCATCGCCTTTGCGCTGGTGCTGAACCTGCTGCTGTTGCTGGCCCTGTTCACCCTGTCCCCGACGTTCGAGCCGCCCAAGGTGGACGATCGCCTGCCGGTGACGTTCGATGTCGAAACGGGCGAGAAGACAGACCAGCAACAGGCCAAGGCGGAAAAGACGCAGAAGCGGGAGAAGCAGTCTTCACCGCAGAAGCAGGCCGATCCGGTGGTGCGGCCGCCGGTTCCTCAAGAGAAGCCGGCCGAGCAGCCGCCGTCGCCCTTCCCCTTCCTGACGCTCAATCGCGAGCAGATGGCGTCGGCCGATATCGGTACCATGCCCAAGGGGACGCAGGGCGTGGGCGAAGGCACGGGCAACAGCTCTATGGTGCAGGGGCCGGGCGAGGGGCCGGGCGGGGTGCAACTGTACGAGGCGGAATGGTATCGGCGGCCGACCCATGCGGAACTGGGCAGCTATCTGCCCGCCAATGCGCCGGCGCGGGGCTATGGCCTGGTAGCGTGCAAGACGATCGACCATTATCATGTCGAGAATTGCCAGATTCTGGGGGAGTCCCCGCGCGGGTCCGGTTTTGCCAAGGCGGTTCGACTGGCGGCCTGGCAGTTTCTGGTGATGCCGCCGCGGGTCA
This sequence comes from Sphingobium sp. Leaf26, assembly GCF_001421665.1. Lineage (GTDB taxonomy): Bacteria > Pseudomonadota > Alphaproteobacteria > Sphingomonadales > Sphingomonadaceae > Sphingobium. Next base: position 304,669 of record NZ_LMKV01000023.1, on the reverse strand, counting down.
ATGGCAAGAAGATGGTGGGTAGCTGGGTGCGTATCCGCATCGACTATACGCGGACCATGGTGCCGGGGGGTGCGGGGCCTGGGGCTGGGGCCGATGATGACGAGGCTGAGGCTGAATCGCGGCCGCAGTCGAAGCCGTTGGGGCCGGGGGTCGCCGGACCGCAATTCTGAAGCAAGCCAATTGCGATTCAGTTCTGACGGCCTGCAAATGGCGCTTTTCCGTGCTTCCGGTGCTCACCTACTTTGAGTAGGCTGCGCTCCGGGTCACGGAAAAACACCATTTTCGGCTCGCCATCTCCTGAATGTCGGTCGGCCCTAGCAGATGGAGGCGGCGATGCGGGTTGCGGTGGTTACGTTCGACGGATTCAACGAGTTGGACAGTTTCGTGGCGCTGGCGCTGCTGAACCGGGTGGCGGGCTGGCGCGCGGGGATTTGCGGGCCGGGCGAGACGGTGACGTCGATGAACGGCGTACGGGTGGATGTGCAGCAAGAGATTGAATTTGCTGGTGAAGCCGATGTCGTGCTGATCGGCAGCGGGGTGCGGACGCGCGAAGTCGTTTCGGATGCGAAACTGATGGCGCGGTTGCGGCTGGACCCGGCCCGGCAGATCATCGGGGCACAATGTTCGGGCGCCTTGGTGCTGGCGCGGCTGGGACTGCTGGAGGGCGTGCCGGTCTGTACCGATGTGACGAGCAAGCCATGGGTGGTGGCGACCGGCGCGCAGGTGATCGAGGCGCCTTTTGTCGCCCATGGCAATGTGGCGACGGCCGGGGGCTGCATGGCGGCGCAGTATCTGAGCGCCTGGGCGATCGGGCGCGGGGCGGGGGGTGAGGCCGCGCGGGCCGTGATCGACTATGTCGCGCCGGTGGGGGAGAAGGCGGAGACGGTGGCGCGGGTGATGGGGGTGGTGGCGCCGTTTCTGGGGGGGGGGGCGGGTCGCCGCATTGCGCTCCGATGAGCCTTGAGGGTTCCGTTTGAAGGCGGGATGTTTTGCATGATATCCAATGCCGGCAAGTGATGATGGAGCCTGTCGCTCCATGTTCCCCGGCGCAGGCCGGGGGCCAGGTCCAAGGCCTGAACTGGACCCCGGCCTGCGCCGGGGGACGGTTCATGTGGGCTGGCCTTCTCCTGTTCGCATAAATAGATTGCATATCGATACCGGATTGGCAGAGTGCCGCCACCCGACCGGATCACAGGAGGAGAGACGAGATGATTATCCATGGCGCGCGGCCGTCGCCCTTTGTGCGCAAGGTCATTGTCTTTGCGGCGGAAAAGGGGATCGAAGTCGAGGTGCAGGCGGCCGGGTTCGGGCGCGGGGCGGACGGCTATCTGAAGGGGTCGCCGTTCGGCAAGATACCGGCGCTGGAGGATGGCGATTTCCTGCTGTGCGATTCGACCGCGATCATCACCTATATGGATGCCCTGCACCCCGGCACGGAGATGATCCCGGCGGAGCCGAAGGCGCGCGCCCGGACGATATGGTATGAGGAATTCGGCGATACGGTGGTGCAGCCGATCGGTCAGAAGATCTTCTTCAACCGGGCGGTGGCGAAGCGGCTGAAGCGCGAACCGGATCTGGCGGCGGCGGATGCGGCCGAGGCCGGGGAGATGCCGAAAATATATGATTATCTGGAGAATGTCCTACCGCAAAGCGGGTGGCTGGTGGAGGATCGCTTCACGCTGGCGGACCTGGCGGCGGCCTGTCCGATCATCAATGTGGGCTATGTGTCGGACGGGTTGAGCGCCGATCGCTGGCCCAGGGTGGCGGGCTGGATCGGGCGGGTGAAGGCCCGGCCGAGCGTGGCGGCAGCGCTGGAGCAGGAAGCGGAGGCGGTTCGGGCAATGGTCGAAAAATAACCCATCTGGAACATTTATCTTGACATCGTCACGCTGATCTGGCAGAGATTGGCACAGTGGAAAAATGTGAATCGCCGACGCGACGATGCGGGTGGCGGCGCAAGAAGGGCTGGTCCGAAAGGGCCGGCCCTTTTTGCTTGGGGCAGGTTTGCCTGGGGCAGGGTGGATGGGCCGATGCGGATGGAGGAGGGATGGATGGCGGGTGAAGCGGAGCGGGAACTGGTGGCGGGGCGCCAGCACAGGGACGGCGGTGCGCGGGGGCAGAAGCGCAAGGTGCGCGAGGATGGCTGGACGGTGGAAAAGGTGCAGGCCTTCTTCGCGGCGCTGGCGGACAGTTGCAACGCCAGCGAGGCCGCGCGCGAGGCCGGGGTCTGCCGTGCCAGCGCCTATCGCCGGCGCAAGCTGGACACGGGCTTTGCCGAGGCGTGGGACGATGCGCTGGAGGAAGGCTATGGCGAGATCGAACTGATGCTGATGCGCGAGGCGCTGCATGGCAGCGAGGTCGAGGAAGTGGTGCTGGACGGCGAGGGGGCGGTGAAGGCGCGCAAGGTGAAGCGCGTGCGCAACCTGGCCGTGGCGTTGCGGCTGTTTGCGCTGCATCGCGACCGGATGGAGAAGCGGCGCGCGGCGAGAGAGGTGGTGGGACGGCCCGACAGCGCGGACGCCATCGCGCGGGTCGAGGCGGTGCTGGGCGAGATCGGCTGGCGACGGGAAATGGCGGGGGTTTAGGGATGGGCGCAGGACGTTGCGACGGCCTGCCCCGCTGCGACCAGGGCCGATCGACATTCAGTTCTGAGCGCCTGCGCTTGCGATCGGGCCGTGATGGTGTCACGGCGTTGGGCATGACCGTGCTTGTCTATATCGGCGCCGCGCTGGCGGAGATCGGGGGCTGTTTTGCCTTCTGGGCCTGGTTGCGGATGGGCCGGTCGGTCTGGTGGCTGGGGCCGGGCGTCGCGTCGCTGTGCCTGTTCGCCTGGCTGCTGACGCTGGTGGAGGCGGATCATGCCGGGCGAGCCTATGCCGCCTATGGGGCGATCTACATCATGGCGGCGGTCCTGTGGCTGTGGGCGATGGAGGGGGTAAGGCCGGACCGGTGGGATATGATCGGCATGGCCATCTGTTTGATCGGTGGCGCGGTGATCCTGTGGGGGCCGCGATCGGCCTGACAATTTGGCCACCGGACATTTGCCATGGATGACGGTAGCGGGCAGAGATGGTTCGGATGATGGGAGATGAATGGTGCGCAAGCTGATGATGCTGGGTCTGGCCGCGATGCTGAGTGGCGCGCTGGCCGGCTGTGGTGATGGCGGAACCGGGCAGGTCGTGGCGGAAAACCGGATCGAGCCGGAAACCGGCGCGGCGGCGCAGGTGGCCAGGCTGGACGAGGATTTGCGCAATGGCGTGTTCGCCAAGGCGATCCGCGACAGCGGTGCGGCCTGCCCGGAAGTGACGGGATCGGAACGGGCGGAAATTCGCCATGGCGTGCGCGGGTGGAAGGCGCAGTGCAGCAATGAGAGCGCGCACCTGATCCAGATCTTGCCCGACGGCACTGCGAAGGTGACGAGCCGGACCTACTGATCGCAGTCGCCGGTCGGGTTTTTCAAGCCAGCAGCCAGCGTTCGGCGGCGACGGGGTCTTCGAAGAAGCAGACGCCGTCCCGGTCGGTCAGCCGTTGCGCCTGAAGCCGGGCAAGGGTGGAGCCGCAGAGAAAGGCGAGCTTGCGCGATCGCACGTCCGGCGCGGCGAGCAGGCCGGAAAAGGCGGCCACGACATCCTGCGCCTGGATCTTCATCGCCGTGATATCCACCAGCGTCAGATGGCCGGGCGATGTCAGGCCGGCAAGGGCCGAGCGGTAGGCGGCGGCGAATTGCCGCACCTGCTCCTGATCGAAAAAGCCGGTCATCCGCACCCGCATCATATTATGACGGGGGTCGGGGACGATGTCGAAATCCACATCCATGCGCATAGTCTCCCGGAGTGAAGAACGACCGGAACGGAAATGGGTTCATCGGGATGGATTCAGGGCGATCCTGGCAGGCGGGCGCGGGCGGCGGCGCGAGGGGCGTACCAGCCCCGTCGACGCCGCCCGCGCGCCTGACGATCAGTTGGCCTTGATTTCCAGCGAAGGCGTCAGATGCCGAAGTCGAAGATACGCGCAGTCATGGCACCGGATGATCCACCGGGTGTAAGAGCGTAGATGAAACCATATTCACCGGCTTCCAGCTCTTGCGTAGGGGTTACTCTGAAGACGCCCGGACGGACCATTTCATAGTCGAAGGGAAGGCGATCCTTATCCATGACGCCCGTCTTTGCCCCGCCGATGTTCGCGCTGCCGACCCGCGCTTCTCGACGGCCATCTTTCTTCATGAGTTTGATCAGCGTAAACTCGGCTGGGGAAGAGACGGTCGCCGCTGTGCCGGCTGCCCAAGCGGTATTCGCGCGCGCAGTGTCAGGATTGGATTCGTCGAAGAAGAAATAGAAGCTGGGGCGACCGGGTTGGGCGCGGACGCGGGCGGCCTCGTTCTGAATGGCAGCTTTGATGCTCATCGACGCAATGCCGCCCGTGAAGGCATAACCAATGATGCCACCAGTTTTGGCCTGATTGGTGATAGTGGGATCAATACGCTGCATCTTGCGGCCTGCGCCGGTGCTGGACAGGAGATAGACCCCAGACGGATGAGGAACGAGTGGATCGGATGAATCCATCGACATGGTCGGAGCGGCGGTGGTCGCACTGTTGTTCAGCATCGCAGCGATGACTGGCCCGGAGACGCCCTTGCTCTTGAGCATGAGCATTTCATCCGTCGTCAGATCGAATTTGGTGCCGGATGTCTTGATCTTGGCTATTACGGCTTCGTCGCCAATGCCTGCTTGCGACAATGTGATCACGCTATCCACGCTCAATGTTTCCGCAAAGGCAGGCGAGGCGATGGCAAGCGCCATAGCCGCAATAGTCATTCTGAACATGTAAACCCCCAAAAGACTCAACTCCCCCCGGAGCCGAGTTTTGCTCTGGTGCATTTGTGGCGGGGGCGTCGTCAAGGGATAAATATTTGATCTATATTGGGGATTATGCTGCGGGCGCGAGAAGGACGGGGGTGCTTTACAGATGTGCGACAGGCGGTAGACCGGGGGGATGAGAAAAATCATCCTGCTGGCCGCAGCATCCGCCCTGACTGTTACACCCGCCGCCGCGCAGACGCGCGCGCCCGATCCTGTGCGGTTGAAGGCGACGGTGGAGAGACTGGTCGGGTTCGGGACGCGCCATACGCTGTCTTCGGCGACCGACCCGAAGCGGGGGATCGGCGCGGCGCGCAAATGGGGCGCGGATGAATTTGCGAAGATCAGCAAGGGGTGCGGCGGGTGCCTGAGCGTGGAGACGATTTCCGGGCCGTTCACCGGGCCGCGGGCGCCGAACGGTGTCGAAGTAGCCGATGTGCTGGCGATCCAGAAGGGGACGGGCGATCCACGCCAAGTGGTGATCGTGGCGGGGCATATCGACAGCCGCGTGACCGATGTGATGAACATCACCGACGATGCGCCGGGCGCGAACGACAATGCGTCGGGCACGGCGCTGGTGATCGAGGCGGCGCGGGTGCTGGCGGGCGAAAAGTTCGACGGGACGATCATCTATGCGCTACTGTCGGGCGAGGAGCAGGGGCTGTGGGGCGCCAAGCTGCTGGCGGAGACGGCGAAAAAGCGCGGCTGGCAGGTGCGGGCGATGCTGAACAACGATATCGTGGGCAACACGGTGGGCCAGAATGGACAACAAGTGGCGGACCGGGTGCGGGTGTTTTCCGAAGGCATCCGCTTTTCGGAGGATGCCAAGGCCAATCTGACGCGCCGGGCGATCGGCGGCGAGGATGACGGGCCATCGCGTGCGCTGGCCAAGAAGATCGACGGCATAGCGGAGGGCAATCCGCAGATCGGGCTGGACGTGTTCGCGGTGCGGCGGCTGGACCGGTTCGGACGGGGCGGGGATCATTCGCCTTTCCTGGAACTGGGGTTTCCAGCGGTGCGCTTTTCGGTCGGGATCGAGAATTATGACCGGCAGCATCAGGATTTGCGGACCGAGAATGGCCGCGTCTATGGCGATACGGTCGAGGGGATGGACTTTCCCTATCTGGCGAAGGTGACGGCGCTTAACGTCACGGCGCTGCGGCAGTTGGCGGATGCGCCGGCGGCCCCGGCGACCGTCTCGCTGGACGGGGCGCTGTCGATGGATACGCGGGTGTTCTGGGACGCTGTGCCGGGGGCGGCGGCCTACAAGGTCTATTGGCGGCGGGCCGATGCGCAGGACTGGAGCGACAGCCGGGTGGTCGCGGGCGCGACCGAGACGGTGCTGAAGGATATCGTGGTGGACGATCATTTCATCGGCGTGGCGGCCGTGGCGAAGGATGGGGCGGAGAGTGTGGTGACGTTCGGCGGGATGGCGCCGCGGAAATAATCGGTTCGCGCAGAGGCGCCGAAAGCGCAGAGATTTGAGAGGAAGGCCGCCTTTGGGTGGCCTTTTTTCGTCTGTGCGATCCCGGCGCCTTTGCGCGAATTTTTTTGGGGGGGGGAGGGCGATGGAGATTTCGGGCAGGGAATGGCTGGTCGCGGAGGAAGCGGCCGGCCGGGCGGTGCTGGACCTGCTGGAAGACTTGCCGGCGGCGGAGCGGCTGGCGCAGGAGTGGCGCTATCTGGCGCGACGGGGGCAGTTGCCGCCGGCGGGCGCGTGGCGCATCTGGCTGATGATGGCCGGGCGCGGCTATGGCAAGACGCGGGCCGGGGCGGAATGGGTGCGCGCCGTGGCGGAAGCGGACCCGGCGGCGCGGATCGCGCTGGTCGGGGCGACGCTGGGCGAGACGCGCAGCGTGATGGTGGAGGGGGCGAGCGGTCTGCTGGCGATCGCGCCGTGGTGGAACCGGCCGTCTTATGCGCCGGCGCTGCGGACTTTGCGCTGGCCCAATGGCGCGATGGCGACACTGTACGGCGCGGCCGAGCCGGAGAGTTTGCGCGGACCGCAGTTCAGCCATGGCTGGGCCGACGAGATCGCCAAATGGGCGAGCGGCGAGGCGGCCTGGCATAATCTGATGATGGGATTGCGGCTGGGCGCCTGTCCGCAGGTGCTGGCGACGACGACGCCGCGACCGGTGCCGCTGGTGCGCGGGCTGGTAGCCCGTGACGGGGGCGATGTCGTGGTGACGCGGGGGCGGACGGCGGAGAATGCGGGCAATCTGGCGCCGGGCTTCGTCGCGGCGATGACCGACAGCTATGGCGGCACCCGGCTGGGCCGGCAGGAACTGGACGGCGAACTGATCGAGGAGGTGGAGGGCGCGCTGTGGTCGCGCGACCTGATCGAGCGGTGCCGGGTGGCGCATGTGCCGGGGATGCTGACGCGCGTGGTGGTGGCGGTCGATCCGCCGGCTTCGGCGGGCGGCGATGCGTGCGGGATCGTGGTGGCCGGTGTCGGCGGCGACGGCCGGGCCTATGTGATCGCCGACGCGAGCGTGGCGGGGCAGTCGCCCGAAGGCTGGGCGCGGGCGGTGGCGGCTGCTGCGCTGGTGCATGGCGCCGACCGGGTGGTGGCCGAGGCCAATAATGGCGGGGCGATGGTGGCGAGCGTGCTGCTGGCGGCGGAGGAGGCGCTGCCGCTCAAGCTGGTCCATGCGAGCCGGGGCAAGTCGGCGCGGGCGGAGCCGGTGGCGGCGCTGTACGAGGCCGGGCGGGTGGCGCATCGCGGCGCTTTCCCGCAGATGGAGGACCAGATGTGCGGGCTTCTGGCGGGGGGCGGCTATGTCGGGCCGGGGCGCTCGCCCGATCGGGCCGACGCGCTGGTGTGGGCGATGACGGAACTGATGCTGGGGAAGAAGGGCGAGGCGCGGGTCAGGGGGATGTGAGGGGGTGGATTGGGGGTGGATTGGGGTTGGTCCAGCAGGTATATGATAAGCCATGGGATGGAATTTGACGACTTTTTCCGAACGATCGCGTTATCGGTTTGGCTCGATTGCGCTGATAGCGGCATCCTGCCTCGCGCTGGCGGGGGTTTTGATTGGCGTAGCTGACTGGCTCAGCTTCCTCGTCGCTGCGCCTCTATTGGCATTACTGATCGTCATCACCTACCGCCGCCTTCGCGATGGTGGATTTTCTGGCGCCTGGGTCGGGCTGATGATCCTTTCATTCGGTATCGGTCCAACCTGGCATGTGTCCGATCTGCTGACGGTCAGTCTTGGCGGGGCCATTATAGGCTGCGTGCCGGTAATTTTGGGATGGGTTATTCCGTCCAAGGGCGACGCTAGATCCGAGCCTCAGTCGGTTTAGGGTGGATTTCAGTCTTCTCCCTCCCGCAAGCGAGAGGGGAATGGTAGGGAATGCTCGTTAACCGCCATAGCCCCTTTCGGCATGCCGGGCTTGATCCGGCATCCTGCTGTCTCCGCAAGCGTCAGAAAAAGCGGGACCCCGGATCACGTCCGAGGTGACGGGAGATGGTCGTTTCCGGATTGTCGGGGCGGGAGTTCCAGTTTTTAAACGATACCTTTATTTCGGCGGCGAAGCCTCTACATCATAGCGGCATGCGCCGGGTTCAGGCCGGGCGCGCTGTCATGAAGAGGTATCGCATGCTGATCGACCGTTTGAACTGGCGCTATGCCACCAAGAAGATGAACCCGGACAAGGCGGTGCCGGAAGAGACATTGGAGCGCATCCTGGAGGCGGTGCGGCTGGCGCCGACGTCGAGCGGGTTGCAGCCGTTCGAGTTGATCGTCGTCACCAGCAAGGACGTGCGCGAAAAGATCAAGCCGATCGCCTGGAACCAGGAGCAGGTGACGGATGCGTCGCACCTGATCGTCTTTGCCGCGTGGGACAATTATACGCCAGAGCGGATCAACCATATGTTCGACCTGGTCAATGACGAGCGCGGGTTCAAAAATGAGGGCTGGGAAGCCTATCGCCAGATGCTGCTGGGCAGCTATCCGCAGCGCGACGCGCAGACCAATTTCGAACATGCCGCGCGGCAGGCCTATGTGGGGCTGGGCATCGCGCTGACCGCCGCCGCCTTCGAAGAGGTGGATGCGACGCCGATGGAGGGGTTCGATCCGGCGGCGCTGGACGAGATTCTGGATTTGCGGGCGCGCGGGTTGCGCTCCGTGGCGATCATGCCGGTCGGCTATCGCGCGGAGGAAGGCGACTGGCTGGTGAACCTGAAGAAGGTGCGGCGGCCGGTGGAGCAGTTCATATCGCGGATGGACTGACATTGCGGATGGCCCCGTCGGCTTGGGGAACCGGCCGGCGGGGCGGGTCGTTTTCGCTCCATCATGATTTAACGGAGCAAATATGATGAGGATGGCCAGTATCTGTGCGGCTGTCGTGGGTCTTTCGCTGATGGCGGGACCGGTGATGGCGGCGAGCCTGAACAGCAAGGACCGGGCGCGGGTGGCGCGCGCGGCGCCGCGTGATCGCGACGATGTGCGCTACTGTTTGCTCAAGGGCAAGAAGGGTCGCGACAAGGGTACGGTGATCGGTGCAGCCGGTGGCGCGGGTGTCGGCGTGCTGGCCGGTGCGAGCCTGGGCGAGACGTTGCTGGCGGGCGCGGCAGGTGCGGTCGCGGGCCGGGTGATCGGCAAGAGCGAAGGCACGAACAGCGTGTGCGACCGGGTGCTGGCGCGCAATAGATAGGGGGGGGACGCCCCCTCTCCGGTTTTGGGTCAGCGGCTGGCGCTGCTGATTTTCACGGACCCTCTCCCTTGCCGGGGAGAGGGTTTTTGCGTTTTGGGGGGTGCTCATATGAAATGGTTCGGAACGAAAGCGGCCGCATCGAACGATGCGCGGCCGGTGTTGGCGCGGGCGTGGGGATCGGGCGCCGTGGCGCTGGGGGAGTGGCCGGCCAGTTATGAGGCGCAGTTGCGCGCCGGCGTGATGGGCAATGCGGTGGCGCAGCGGGCGATGCGGCTGGTGTCCGAAGGGGCGGGGGCCTGCGCGATCAAGGTGCGGGGCGTTGAGGATGCGGCGGTGGCGACGGTGGCCGCGCTGGTCGGGCGGGCTTCGGCCGGGCAGGGGCTGGTGGAGACTTTGGCCTGCCATCTGCTGCTGCACGGCAATGCCTATGTGCAGGTGATCGCCGGGACGCAGGGGAAGCCGGCGGAGCTGTTCGCGTTGCGCCCTGAGCGGGTGAGCGTGGAGGCCGATGCGCGGGGGTGGCCGGCGGCGTATCTCTATCGGGTGGGGGAGAGCGTGACGCGCCTGTCGCCGCAGGATGGCGCGGGGCGGACGGGCGTGCTGCATATCAAGGCGCTGCATCCGCTGGACGATCATTATGGGCTGGGCTGTATCGGTGCGGCGGCGGGCGCGGTGGCGATCCACAATGCGGCGAGCGTGTGGAACAAGGCGTTGCTGGACAATGCGGCCCGGCCTTCCGGGGCGATGGTCTATGATCCGGGCGACGGATCGGTGCTGTCGCCCGACCAGTTCGAGCGGGTCAAGCGGGAGATGGAACTGGCCTTTGCCGGGGCGGCCAATGCGGGGCGGCCGATGCTGCTGGAGGGTGGCCTGAGCTGGAAGGCGATGAGCCTGACGCCGGCGGAGATGGATTTTGTGGGGCTGAAAAGCGCGGCGGCGCGGGAGATTGCGTTGGCGTTCGGGGTGCCGCCGATGCTGATGGGGCTGCCGGGCGACAATAGCTATGCCAATTATCGCGAGGCGAACAAGGCGCTGTGGCGGCAGACGATCCTGCCGCTGGTCGCCAAGATCTGCGGGGCGCTGGCCCAGGGGCTGGACGACTGGTGGCCGGGGCTGGTGATCGAGGCAGATTTGGACGCGGTGCCGGCATTGTCGGACGAGCGCGCGGCGCTGTGGGAGCGGGTCGCGGCGGCGGATTTCCTGAGCGCGGAGGAGAAGAGGGCGATGCTGGGTATCGCCTAGAGCATCGTGCGAAAAAGTGGGCACCGGTTTTTCGCTTAAAATGATGCGAAAACAAAAACCTAGAGCGCGCGACCTGCGTCGGATTCAACGCAGCGCGCTCTAATGGTCGCAGGCGGCCTTTGCGGCGGACCAGCGACCACCGCTGTCGAGGCAATGATCCTGCGCCAGCCAGTCGCTGTTCCACAGGGACACGGCGATGGCGGTCGCGACCAGCATGGTGGTGAATAGAAGGCGTTTCATGACTGGCAGCGCGCCGTTCAGGGCGCGTCAGGTGCGCGGGCGGGCAGGGAATCGAGGCGGCAAAAGCCATTGTCCCAGTTCCAGCTACCGCCCTGCACCATGCAGTCGCCCGCCCGGAACAGGCCGAAATGCCAGGCGAGGGCGGCGAGGATGACCAGCGCGAGGATGATCAGGACTTTGCGAGGGGCGCGTTTCATGCGGGCGCAGATAGGGATGTGCGCGCCTTTAGAAAAGATGGGTTCGCGCAGAGGCGCGGAAGGCGCGGAGAAGAAAGAGGGGCGGGTGCCGCTTTTGGCGGCTTTTGGGAGAGCGTGACATGAAAGAGGAGATGCTGGCGCGGCTGGTGGCGCAGGCGGAGGGACGGCCGATGGACATCGTGACCGTCCGCGCGCTGATCGAGGAGGCGAGCGATCTGGGCGCGGGGCGGGCGCTGGCGCGTCTGGGGCTGGCGGATCGGCGGGCCGAGGGCGACATGCGGGAATTGCGCGAATTGCTGTCCGCCTGGCGCGACGCGAAGAAGGCGGCGCGCGGCGCGGTGATCGGCTGGATCGTGCGGATCGCGATGGCGATGATCCTGCTGGGGATTGCGGTGAAGGTGGGGCTGGTCGGCCTCGTACGGGGGTGAGGATGGAAGGCGATGTGCGCTTTGCCGGCTATGCGGCGATATTCGACCGGGTCGACCGGGGCGGGGACGTGGTGCGGGCGGGCGCCTTTGGCGCGATCGACCCGGCGGGCGTGCCGCTGCTGTGGCAGCATGGGCCGGGGCAGGTGATCGGCGTGGTGGAGAAGGCGCTGGAAGACCGGCGCGGGCTGCGCGTGATCGGCCGGGTGTCGCGGCGCACGGCAGCGGGACGCGAGGCGGCGGCGGCCTTGGCGCGGGGGGAGTTGGACGGGTTGTCGTTCGGATACCGGGTGAAGGCGGCGCGCGGGGCAAGGCCGAGGGATTTGCTGCGGCTGGAACTGGTGGAGGTCAGCCTGGTGACGCATCCGATGCAGGATCTGGCGCGGGTGGTGGCGGTGGAGGGGTGAGTAGAATCGGTCTGCTTATACCTTGCAGGCTGCATGATTTTGGCAGCGAATCGCCGGCAAGCAAGTTATAATAGGATGTCAATCATTGACAGTTATCCATGTATGCCCCATTTGCAGCGTGCGCTAGGAAGGAGAATGAACATGACCTATCATGATCGTAGCCTCCTTGAAGGCCAAAGAGCCAAGCTGAAAAAGCGGGCTAAGCTAAGGCATGACATTCTGCAAGGATCGTTTAGCTTTACTCTTTTCCCGAAATCACCTCGGTTCCAATCTGGTTCTATAGAAGGCGATTGGAAAGCTGTCGGCGCCGATTTTCGTAAAGCCATGAAGCAATACGAAAATCGTGACTAAGCCTCCGGTGAAAATGGAAATTGAAGAAGAGGACGAGCGGCTCACTGTTGAGGCGCTCGAACCCCTGTTCAGGCCTGACAAAAAAGATCTGGGTGTTCAAATTGTCGCGACGATGGTGCGGCGTGTACACAGCGGCCCGTTGCCTGCTCCAGAAACCTACGCTCAATATGAGGCAGTCCATGCTGGAGCAGCTGAGCGAATTTTAAAGATGGCTGAAAAAGAGCAAGACCATCGGCATGGCAGCGAAAACAAGATCATATTTCATGAATATGGTATCCGCTATGTTGCGCAATTCGGAGCGATTTTCGCTCTTATCCTTCTTTGCTCATTGGTCGCATATTGCGCATTTGTTGGTGAACCGATTACAGCTGCTGTGATCGGCGCTGTAGGTGCGATAGTGGTAGCATTTTTACGCTATACTCAGATCAAAATTGATGTTGAGCCAGTCGAGAAACCTTTGCCGACATCCAAAAAGTTGCCGGTAAAACGAAAGCGCTGAGCATGAAAATCTGAATTATTTAACTGAGTTCAAAGGCGGTCCCATCCGGGGCCGCCTTTTTCGTATGGCGGTCCATTTGGGCCGCCCTTTTTTGTGGAGACGGGCATGACGGATCAGGTGATGGACACATTGGAAGCCAGCTTCGATGCGGTGTTGCAGGGGGAGCGGATCGAGGGATTGGAGAGCGAGGTCGCGGCGTTGAAAGGCGCTTTGCTTGCCGCACAGCGACCGGCGCTGGATGGGGTGAAGGGTGGCAGCGTCGATCCGGCGCGGGCGGTTTTTGTCGATCGGTACCTGCGGCAGGGGCATGAGGCGGGCGTGGAGTTGAAGAGCTTTTCGGGGGCTTCCGGCGCGGCGGGCGGCTATGCGGTGCCGCGCGAGATCGACCAACTCATCGGATCGACGCTGAAGGCGATTTCGCCGATCCGCTCGATCGCCAATGTCGTGCGCACCGGCACGGCGGGGTATCGCAAGCTGGTGACGTCCGGCGGCATCGTGTCGGGATGGGCGAGCGAAACCGGGGCGCGGGCCGAGACGGGGACGCCGAGCTTCAACGAGATCGCGCCGCCGTCGGGCGAATTGTTCGCCAATCCGGCGGCGAGCCAGGCGATGCTGGATGACGCGCAGTTCGATGTCGAGGGCTGGCTGGCGAGCGAGATCGCCCGCGAGTTTGCGGTCGCGGAGGGTGCGGCCTTCGTCAATGGCAATGGGACGAACAAGCCCAAGGGCTTCCTGACCTATACGACCACCAACGAGGCGGACAGCGTCAGGGCGTTCGGTTCGCTGCAATATGTGGCGGCGGGTGCGGCGGGCGGTTTTGCGGCGTCCAACCCGCAGGACAAGCTCATCGACCTGGTCCAGAGCCTGCGCGCGCCATACCGGCAGGGGGCGAGCTTCGTCATGAATAGCGCCACGCTGGCGGCGGTCCGCAAGATGAAGACGACCGACGGCGCCTTCATCTGGCAGCCGGGGCTGACCGGCGGACAGGCCGCGACGCTGCTGGGCTATCCGGTGGTGGAGGCCGAGGACATGCCGGACATCGCGGCCAACAGCCTGTCGATCGCCTTCGGCAATTTCCAGGCCGGCTATGTCATCGCCGAACGCAGCGAGACGAGCATCCTGCGCGATCCGTTCAGCAACAAGCCGTTCGTGCATTTCTATGCCGTCAAGCGGATCGGCGGCGCGGTGGCGAATTCGGACGCGATCAAGCTGATGAAGTTCGCGGCGTCCTGAGGATGAGGGGGCGCGCTACCCCCTCATCCAACTGCGCCTAGCCAGCAAGCTGGCAAGGCTTCGTATCCTTCTCCCCCATGGGGAGATGATTTTGGGGGAGGCTTTTGGGCCTCCCCCTTTTTTTGTTTTCGAGGGGGTGGCTGTGGGGATTACGGATTGGGCGGTGGCGGACCTTGTGCGGGAGGTCTGTGTCGATGCGGGGGCGGGGCCGTTGGTGCTGGGCGGGGCATTGCCGGGCTATCGCGGCTTTGCCGGGGCGCTGAGTGCCGGCGCGACCTTCCCCTATGTCATTCAGGGCGTGGCCGATCCGGGGCAGTGGGAAGCGGGGCACGGGATGATCGATGAGGGCGGGCGGCTGGTGCGGACGCCCCATGCGTCGTCGGCGGGCGGGGATGCGGTGGATTTCGCGGCGGGCGAGAAGCATGTCGGGCTGGCGCTGCATGCCGACTGGGTCGCGCGGGTCGAGACGCATGGCCATGGCATCGGGGCGATCGACGGGCTGGCGACGGCGCTGGCGGGCAAGCAGGCGGCGAGCGGCGAACTGGGCGCGATCGCGGCGCTGGCGACGACCGGATATGGGCGCGGATTGCTGACCCGCGCCGATGGCGGCGGCGCGCGTGCCTATGTGGGAGCGGTGGCCAATAGCGGCGAGGCGCAGATCGTCGGCGGGACATTGAGCGTCAATGCGCCGGGCAGCGCCTTCACCCCGATCGCGGCCGAAACGATCACCGCCTATCGCACCGAAGGGACGGCGATCATCGCCGCGCGGGGCGACGGCATCGGCGCGTCGCTGCGCGCGCTGGCCCATGGCGGCAGCAGCGCGACGCTGCGGCTGCAACGGGCGCAGGGGACGCAGGGTAGCCCGGCCGACCTGGAAAGCGGCGCGGTGGTCGCCGACATGGCCTGTTACGGCCAGGTGGCGGGCAGCTTTGCCGAATTGTCGCGGATGCGCACGACGCTGACATCCGCGACGCCCGGCGCGAACAACAAGCAGACGAAGATATCGCTGTCGGGCTGTCGCGACGGATCGGCCAGCATTTCCACCTTCATGGCGTGGCAATATGGGCTGACCGAATGTTACGGCGCGGTGCAACCGACGGCCGACAATGGCTATGCGCTGGGTGCGGCGGCCTATCGCTGGTCCACCGTCTATGCCGGCAGCGGCACGATCAACACATCGGATGCGCGCAGCAAATGCGACATCGGCCCACCGGACGCGGCGCTGATCGACGCCTGGGGGGCGGTGCAATGGCAGCGCTATCGCTTTGGCGCGGCGGTGGCGGAGAAGGGCGAGGATGCGCGCTGGCACATGGGGCTGGTGGCGCAGCAGGTGCGCGATGCGATCGACCAGCGACTGGGCGCGGGCGCGGCGGTCCGATGGGGGCTGATCTGCCATGATAGCTGGGACGCGCAAGCCGAGCAGCGGGCGGAGGATGGCGCATTGCTGCGGCCGGCGCGGGCGGCGGGCGACCGGTGGGGGCTGCGCTATGACGAATGTTTCGCGCTGGAGGCGGCGTGGCAGCGGCGCGCTGTCGCCCGGCTGGAAGCGCGACTTGCGCTGCTGGAAGCGGGAGGCGGCCATGCTGGCGGGTGAGGCGATCGGCGCGGTGGCGCTGGGTATGGTGCGGCTGGCGGGCCTGTGGCGCGGGCCATGGGGATGGGGCGTGCGGCCGGGGCAGGATGCGCGGGTGTGCGTGCGGGACGGGGCGATGGCGCCTGAAGCGAACGGGGGGAGCAAGGTGCGATGAGCCTGTATGTCAAGGACCCGCAGGCGCGGGTGGACCATGCGATCGACTGGTCGGCCTATCTGGCCGGGCAGGATCTGGTCGCGAGCCTGTGGACGGTCAGCCCGCAGGAGGATGGCGGGCTGGTGGTCGAGGCGAGCGCGTTCGAGGCGCAGCGCAGCAGTGCGCGGCTGAGCGGAGGCCATGTCGGGCGCGTCTATCGGCTGACCAATCGCGTCACCCTGTCCGACGGGCAGGTGGACGAGCGGTCGGTGACGATGCGGGTGGAGGAGCGCTGATGATCATGGTGGACGAGAGCGAGAGCGGAGCGCTGGCGGCATCGCTGGCGGAACTGAAAGCCTATTTGCGGATCGAGACGGCGGGCGAGGATGCTGTGCTGGCAGGCTTGCTGCGCAGTGCGGCGGCTTTGTGCGAGCAGTTTACCGGGCAATGGCTGGTGCGGCG
Organism: Sphingobium sp. Leaf26; assembly: GCF_001421665.1. Classification (GTDB taxonomy): domain Bacteria; phylum Pseudomonadota; class Alphaproteobacteria; order Sphingomonadales; family Sphingomonadaceae; genus Sphingobium. The sequence continues at coordinate 288,374 of NZ_LMKV01000023.1, read as the reverse complement.
CGCGGTGGGCGAGACGGTGGCGGCGGACGGTAGCTGGCAAAGGCTGGCAGCGCGGCCGGTGGCGCTGATCGACGGGGTCGAGGCGGTGGATGCCGAGGGGGTGGCGCAGGTGTTGCCGGTGGAGGGCTGGGCGATCGACATCGACGCGGCGGGCGATGGCTGGGTGCGATCGACGCGGGCGCGGGCGGGCGAGCGGCTGAAGGTGCGATACCAGGCGGGGCTGGCGGCGGAGATGAATGGCCTGCCAGAGCCGCTGCGCCAGGGGATCGTGCGGCTGGCGGCGGAGCATTTCGCGGCGCGGGGGACGGAAAGCGCGGCGCCGCCGGCGGTGGTGAGCGCGCTGTGGCGACCGTTCCGGCGGATGCGGCTGGCGTGAGGGCGCAGTTGGTGGCGCTGCTGGAGGCGCGAGCCGAGAGGCGGCGGGCGCGGATCGTGGCGGGGCTGGCGGATATGGGCGTCCCGGCGGTGGTCGAGGGCGAGGATGTGCGCGCGTCTGCGCCGGGGCTGGCGCGGCGCTGGTGGCGGAATCTGGCATTGCGGGATGTGGGGAGGGGCGGGCTATGAGCGCGGAATTGGCGGCGCGGGCGGCGGTGATCGCGGCCCTGAAGGCGGACGGGGCGCTGATGGACGGGCTGAACGGCCTGTATGACGGGGCACCGGGGCGGGCGAGCGCGCCCTATGCCTATGTCGATGCCTGCATCGGGGCGGACTGGGGCGGGAAGGCGCTGGACGGGCGCGAGGTGCGGTTGAGCCTGGGTTTGCGCGTGGGTGACGAGGCGGCGGCGCGGCTGGGCGGCATGATCGCGCGGGTCGATGCGGCGGTGGCGGGGCTGGGCGTGCAGGACGGATGGCGGATCGTCACCGCCCGGCTGGTCCGGTCACGGGTGGCGCGTGATGATGGCCGGCCGCCTGCGGGGTGGCGGGCGGTGATCGATTATCGGCTGAGGATGGTGCGGGAGGGGTGAGTAGACATGATCCCTTTCCCCTAAGAGGAGGGAGCAGCGTGCGGCCATCCTAATGATGCACCTGTCATAGGCGATGCCCCACCCCAACCCCTCCCCTGAAGGGGAGGGGCTATAAAAGTCCGCCTCTAGGGCGTTTTCCAAGCAGGTGGAATCACCTGCTGACTCGGAAAACGCGGCAAACCAAAAACTTAGAGCGGCCGGTCCGATGCAATCGGACTGGAACCTGTTCCAGTCGTTTAAGGGCATTCCCCTCCCTTGAAGGGAGGAGAGGAATTTAGGTCGAACCTTGCCCGTCAGCGGGGCTGGCTGCTTTCTTCATATTCGCTGGTGATCTTGTCGACATATTCGCCGATCTGGTCGTCCGCGTCCGAATTGGCGGCGGCGTCGGACATCTTGTCGGCCTTGTCGGAGGCGATGATGGCGGCGCGGAAGGCGGCTTCCTTGTCGGCGCAGGCCTTTTTGGCTTCCGCCTGGAAATCGCCGACCGCGATCTTCTTGTCGAGCGAGGGCTGGACCTGGGCGCTCAGGCATTTGGAAAATTCCTTGCGGCCGGTGCCGACCGCGTCGGCGGACGGGGCCGCGGCCAGCATCATCATGAGCGAAGCAGCAACAATCATACAGACCTCTCCATAAGCGGCGCGTGGCGGTTGCGACCTGATGGTCGGGCCTGCGCCGAGTCCCCTATTTTTTCGCGATTTTCCGGGCGGCGACATGGTGTTGCCGACGCGGCGATCGCTTGTGCGGAGGATGCGCCATGGGCGTCGAAAAGGGAAGTGCGTTTCTGTTGAAAGTGGGCGACGGCAATGTCCCTGCAACATATGCGACGGTGGCGGGCATGCGCACCACGCAACTGTCCGTCAACGGCGAGGCGGTGAACATCACCAGCAAGGATTCGGGCGGCTGGCGCGAATTGCTGTCGGGGGCGGGGGTGCGGTCCGTCAGCGTATCGGCGGCGGGGCTGTTCACTGGCTCTGCGGCAGAGGTGCGGGTGCGGGGCCATGCGCTGGCCGGCACGATCGAGGATTATGAGCTGAGTTTCGAGAGCGGCGAGCGGATGCGGGGGCGCTTTCTGGTCACGCGGCTGGACTATGCCGGCGATTATAATGGCGAGCGCAATTATGCGCTGAGCCTGGAAAGCTCCGGCGCGGTGGTGAGCGAATGAGCGGGGCATTCAATCCCGAAAGGGGTGAGGCGGCGCTGGATCTGGGCGGCGAGCGGCTGGCGCTGCGGCCGAGTTTCGGGGCGCTGGTGGCGGCCGAGGCGGAACTGGGGCCGCTGTTCGATCTGGTCGAGCGGGCGGCGGATGGAAAGCTGTCGCTGGCCGATCTGGTGGCTTTGTTCTGGCATTGTCTGGTGGATCGGGAGGCGGTGAGCCGCGAGGCGCTGGGCGAGGCGATCGTCGCGGTGGGGCTGGCGAAGGTGACGCCGGTGCTGAAGGCGATTTTGCAACAGATATTGGCGGGAAAATGACGCGCTTCGCCGATGGGGCGGGGCGGCTGGCGGGGGTGGCCGGATGGCTGCTGGGCTGGCGGCCCGACGAATTCTGGCGCGCGACGCCGGCGGAACTGGCGGCGGTGCTGCGCGCGGCGCGGGGGGAGGAGGCGGTCGAAGCCGCCGTGGATGGGGCGGAGTTGCGGCGGTTGATGGGGGTGATGCCGGATTGAGGGCATGAAGGTGGGTGTGTGGAGCACGCCCCCACCCCAACCCTTCCCCTGAAAAAGGGAGGGGCTCTACAGGTTGGAGGGCGGGCTATGGACGAGGATATCGAGACTTTGGTGGTGCGGGTGCGGGCCGATACGCAGGGGCTGAGCCGCGATGTGGAGGCGATGCGGGCGGGGCTGGAAGGGCCGTTGGGCGACGGGGCGGACCGAGCCGGGCGGCGGATCGAACAGGGGCTGATGCGCGCGGTGCGGACCGGCAAGTTCGGGTTCGAGGATCTGCGGCGGATCGCCGTCAGCGTGATGGACGAGATTGCGGCCAGTTCGCTGCGGTCGGCCGTGGGCGGCGGCGGGAATGGCGCCGGCGGGCTGGTGAGCTTGGGGGCGTCGCTGATGACGTCGGCGCTGGGCCTGCCGGGACGGGCGACGGGCGGGTCGGTGGCGCCGGGGCGGGCCTATATGGTCGGCGAGCGGGGGCCGGAAATGTTCGTGCCGACGAGTAGCGGGCAGGTCGTGGCGCATGGCGGCGGCGGGCGGGACGTGCGGGTGAGTATCGCAGTCAATGGACGCGGTGGCGAGAGCGAGCCGCGATTGCTGGCGCGCAGCGCGCGGCAGGTGGCGCGGGCGGTCAAGGGGGCGCTGGGCTGATGGGCGGGACAGGATATTGGCTGGCGGACGCGCGGCGGGGGCAGGAGACGCGCTGGATGAAGCGCTTTGCCGCCACGCACTGGACCGTCAATTTTCCGCGACCGATGATGGCGAGCGTCGTGACGACCGCGCCGGATGCGCTGCGGGTGGATGCGATCTTTTACGGGTCGGGCGATCTGGCGGGACTGATCTGGGACGCGGCGGATGGGTGGAGCCATCCTTTGCTTGCCTATGAAACGCGACGGGATTTCCGGGATTGCGTGCTGTCCTTTCGGTGGCGCAGCGCAGGCGTGCGGCGGCTGGACGAGACGCATGGACCGACGCTGACGATCGAGGGGCGTGATGCGGACGGAACCCCCCGCGCCTGGTATGTGCGCTTGTGGAACTATGCCAGCGGTGCGCCGGAAGATGCTGTCATCAGGCTGGATTTTGCTGCGCTGACGGGTGGCTATGACCTGCCGTCAGAGGCCGATCCGGTGTGGGCGGGGGATGTCGATCGGATGTTCATTTCGCTCGTGCCGCCTGGCTATGATGAAGGGACTACGCCCTTTGCCGCTGCGGTCGAGGGGTGGGCGGAACTGAGCGATATTGCGTGCGAGGGCGCGGGGTCAGTGCTGGCGATCGGCGACGTGATGCTGCCCGAACATGGGCTGTCGATGGCGACCGGTTACGACGATTGTTTCAACCAGACGCCCGAACGGGTGGTGGGGGCGATCCATGCGCTGGGCTATCGCGGGGCGATCAACCATTATGTGGGGATGAGCCATTATTTCCGGCTCGAAAGACTGGGCGACGGGCTTTACGTCAGTCTGGGCGGCGGGGTGCTGAACGCGGCCTGTGCGGCCTGGCACCGGGACTTTGCGAGCCGGGCGAAGGCGCTGGGCTTCGATGTCATCTGGTCGCTGTCCTACGAATTGTTCGATGCGCATTGCTGGAACGACTGGAAGCAGCGGGCGGAGGATGGCGCGCCGGCGCTGACCGGATGGGAGCCGCCGTCGACCCTGTTGTCGCCGGCCCATGGCGGTGCGATGGCGTATTTGCAGCAGGTGGCCTGTGCCTTTGTTTCCATGGGGTTGGAAGCTGGACTGCCGATCCTGTTTCAGGTGGGTGAACCCTGGTGGTGGGTGATGCCGGGGGACGGGCGGATATGCCTGTATGACGATGCGGCGCGGGCGGCGCTGGGCGGGAGTGTGGTGTCCATTCCGAGCCTGTGGGGTGATCTGGATGCCGGGCAATGCGCTTTGCTGGATGCGGCGGGGGCGTTGCTGGCGGCGTCTACGGGGGCCTTGTGCGCATCCGTGAAAGCGGTCGCGCCGGGGGCGGTGACGCATTTGCTGGCATATCTCCCGACGATATTGGACCCGCGCGCGCCGGAGGCGAAGCGGGCGAACATGCCGGTGGGATGGGCGGCCCCGGCGTTCGATGTGCTGCAACTGGAGGATTATGACTGGGTGACGGAGGGGCGGCCCGGCCTGACCGACAGGGGCGTGATGCTGGCGACGGCGCGGCTGGGCTATCCGATTTCCGAGCAGCATTATTTTTCCGGCTTCGTGCTGCTGTCCGAACAGGCCGCGCAATGGGAGCGGATTGCCGGAGCGGCGCAGGCGGCAGTGGCGCGGGGGACGGCACAGACCTTCATATGGGCGCTGCCGCAAGTGTGCCGCGATGGCTTTACCTGCTTTAGCATTGGTGGGGAGGATGATGTGCAAGCCTTTGATGACATAGTGTTTCCGATCGCGATCGGGGCGCAGGCCAGCGTATCGCCGGCCTTTTCGACGCAGATCGTGGAGAGCCCGTCGGGGCATGAGCGGCGCAGCGCCGACTGGGCGGATGCGCGGTTGTCCTATGATGCCGGGCCGGGGGTGCGGTCGGAGGCGGATATCGCCGCGCTGATCGCTTTCTTTCGGGCGCGGCGGGGGGCGGCGCGGGGGTTCCGTTTCACCGATCCCTATGATGATCGCAGCGGCGCGCCGGGCGTGGCGCCGGGGCCGATCGACCAGCGGCTGGGCGTGGGTGACGGGGTGACGGCCGCGTTTCAGTTGATGCGCCATTATGGCGTGGGCGAGGAGGCGCAGGGGCGGATCATCACGCGACCGGTGCCGGGCAGCATCCACGTGGCGGCCGATGGCGTGGAATTGACGGAGGGGTGGAGCCATGCGGGGTTGGGCGTGATCGCGTTCGATGTGGCGCCGGCGGACGGCGTGGTGCTGACCGCCGGATACCGGTTCGATGTGCCGGTGCGCTTTGCCGAGGACCGGCTGGATATCAACCGCGCGACCTTTGCTGCGGGCGAAGCTCCGTCGGTGATGCTGGTGGAGATACGGCAATGAGCGATCTGGAAAGGCTGGGCGAACCGCTGAATACGCTGGCCTTTTGCTGGCGGATCGAGCGGCGGGATGGGGTGACGATCGGCCTGACGAGCCATGATCGCGATCTGGTGATCGGCGGGCTGACCTATCGTGCGGCGCCGGGCATGACGCCGTCGGCGGTGCGTAGCGGCATTGGCCTGGAGGGCGAGGATAGCGATGTGGCTGGTGCGCTGTCGAGCGATGCGATCGGCGAGGCGGACCTGATGGCCGGGCGCTGGGACGGGGCGGCGCTGGAATTGCGGCTGACGCAATGGGAAATGCCGGGGGCATTGTGGTTGCTGCTGGCGCGCGGCGAGATGGGCGCGGTGGCGTGCAAGGGCGGGGCGTTTACCGCGGAACTGCTGGGCGTGGCGGCGGTGCTGGGCGGGCCGGTGGCGCCGTCGACCTCGCCCGATTGCCGGGCGAGGCTGGGCGACATGGCATGCCGGGTCGATATGGCCGCGCGGCGGCGGATCGTAGCAGTCGATAGCGTGACGGATACGGAGATTGCGATCGGGGGACTGGCAGCGGGCGCCTATGCGTTCGGGACGTTGCGATGGCTGGGCGGGGCCAATGCCGGGCTGGTGCAGGCGGTGGTGGATAATGGCGCGGACGGCGTGACGTTGAGCGATCCGCCGGCCTTTGCGGTGGCGAGCGGGACGCTGGCGCTGCTGACGGAAGGGTGCGACCGGCAATTGGCGACCTGCGCCGGGCGTTTCGGCAATGGGGTGAATTTTCGCGGGGAACCTTATCTGCCGGGGATGGATCTGCTGACCCGCTATCCCGGCGCATGAGCAACATCGTAGAGCGGGCGCGGGCGATGATCGGCGTGCCGTTCCGGCTGCATGGGCGCAGCGGGAGCGGGCTGGATTGCGTCGGGCTGGCGGCGGTGGCGCTGGGGCGGGATGGGGCGTCCGATGTGCCCTGCGCCTATGGGCTGCGCAGCGGCGATGTGGCGCGGGCGGAGGGCTGGCTGCGGGCGGCGGGGCTGCGGCCGGTGACGGTGGCGCGTCCGGGCGATCTCGCGCTGGTGCGGCCGGGGCCTTTGCAACTGCATCTGATGATCGGAACCGGAACGGGGTTCGTCCATGCCCATGCAGGGCTGGGGCGGGTGGTCGAAATGCCGGGGGTGTCGCCATGGCCGGTGCTGGGTTGGTGGCGGGCCTGAGGTGAAGCGAACAATGACGTGTTTAGGAGGGGCTTATGGCGACGGTGGTGCTGACGGCGGTGGGGACTGCGCTGGGCGGGCCGATCGGCGGGGCGATCGGGGCGGTGATCGGCAATGTCATCGACAATCAGGTCCTGTTCAAACCCAAGGGGCGCGAGGGGCCGCGCCTGTCCGACCTGCAAGTGCAGACGTCGAGTTACGGGACGCAGGTGCCCAAATTGTTCGGCACGATGCGGGTGGCGGGCACGGTGATATGGGCCACGGACCTGAAGGAGGTGAAGAGCAGGGGCGGCGGTGGCAAGGGGCGGCCGAGCGTCACCAGCTACAGCTATTCGGCGAGTTTTGCGGTGGCGTTGTCGGCGCGGGCGATCCGGTCCGTGCGGCGGATCTGGGCGGACGGCAATCTGCTGCGCGGGGCGGCAGGGGATTTCAAGACCGAGGTTTCCGCCTTTCGCGTGCATGGCGGTGGAGAGGACCAGCCGGTCGATCCGCTGATTGCGGCGGCGGAGGGGATGGGCGTGACGCCGGCGCATCGCGGGATCGCCTATGTGCTGTTCGAGGATCTGGCGCTGGCCGATTATGGCAATCGCATTCCGTCGCTGACCTTCGAGGTGGAGGCGGACGAGGGCGCGGTTGCGATCGACGCGATGGCCGGGGCGCTGAGCGAGGGGCGGCTGGGCGGCGCGGGACTAGCGACCGTGGATGGCTTTGCCGCGAGCGGGAGCGATGTGCGGGACGCGATCATGCCGCTGGTCGAGGCGCATGGGCTGGCGCTGCGATCCGATGAAGCGGGCTTGCGGCTGGTGCCGACGGCTGCGGTGGCCGAAGGCGAGATCGGCGTGGGGGCGCGGGTGCGGCGGGTGAACGGGCAGGCGGTCGAGCCGCTGGAACGATCGGGCGCGGCGGCCGATGCGGTGCCGGTGGCGCTGACCCTGCGCCATTATGATGCGGCGCGCGATTATCAGGCCGGGTTGCAGCGGGTGACGCGGCCGGGGCCGGGGCGGCAGGAGCAGGGCATGGAATTGCCCGCCATGATGGCGGCGGACGAGGCGCGGGCGCTGGCGGCGGTACGACTGGCGGCTGGCTGGACCGGGCGGGCGACGATGGCGCTGCGCTGCGACTGGCGGGCGCTGGCTTTGGCGCCGGGCGCGGTGGTGAGCGTGGCGGACGCGCCGGGGCTGTGGCGGATCGAGGAGCGGGAATGGGAGGCGATGGCGGTGCGGCTGGCGCTGCGGCGGGTGCCGGGCGCGGGAGGCATGCTGCCGGCCGGCGCTTCATCCGGCGCGATCGTGCGGCAGGTTGATGCCCCGCATGGCGAGACGACATTGATGCTGGCGGACCTGCCATGGTTGAAGGACGGGGTGGCGAGCGCGCCGTTGCTGGTCGCGGCGGCGAGCGGCGGCGCAGGCTGGCGCAGTGCGGCTTTGTTCGTGATGAGCGAGAGCGGCGAGGCGATGCCGGTCGGGCGCAGCGGGTTGCGGGCGGTGATGGGGAGTGTGGACGCGGCTTTGCCGGCGGGGAGCGCGACGCTGGTGGATCGGCTTCATACCCTGTCGGTGACGTTGCTGGCGCAGGATATGGACCTGGGCGGCGCGGATGCGGCGGCGCAGAGGCAGGGGCGGAATCTGTGCCTGGTGGGACGGGAGTTGATGCAGTTCGAGACGGCGGAGCGGATCGGGCCGGATCATTATCGCTTGGGCGGTTTGCGCCGGGGGCTGCGCGGGACCGAATGGGCGATGGCGGGGCATGAGGCGGGCGAGCGCTTCCTGCTGATCGAGGAGGATCGGCTGGTCGAACCGCTGGCGGCGCTGGGCAGCGTCGGCGAAACGGGGGCGATGCTGCGGGTGGCGGCGCTGGGCCTGGGCGATGTCGCGCCGGTGGAGGCGGCGCTGACGATCGAGGGCATGGCGTTGGTGCCGCCGTCGCCGGTGCATCTGACGGTGGCGGCGCGCGATGGCGGCTGGCGGATCGGCTGGGTGCGGCGCAGCCGGGCAGGCTGGCACTGGAGCAATGGCGGCGACGTGCCGCTGGGCGAGGAGACGGAACGCTATGCCATCCGCCTGCTGGATGGGGCGGCGGTGCTGCGCAGTGTCGAGAGCGCGGTGCCGCACTGGACCTATGAGGCGGCGATGATCGCGGCGGACGGCAGCGCCGGGCGATCGCTGGTCGCGGAGGTGCGGCAGATGGGGACGCGGGCGCCGGGGCGGGCCGCGTCGGTCGGCTTCGTCGCCTGACCGGGATCAAGAGGAGAATTGAGCATGGATGGAACGGCGCGATGGGCGATGCCCCTGTTGTTTGCGGGGCAGGCGCAGAAGGAAATTACGCATAATGAGGCACTTGTGCTGATCGATGCGCTGCTGCACGGGCGGGTGGAAAGCGCCGATCTGGGCAGTCCGCCGGGCGACGCGCTGATCGGCCAATGCTGGATCGTGGCGGACGGGGCCGCGGGCGACTGGGCCGGGCAGGCGGGAACGGTCGCGCTCTGGACCGAAGGAGGATGGCGCTTCGTCGTGCCGCGTGCGGGCCTGTCCATCGGCGTCGCGGACCGGGATCATGCGCTTTTCTACGACGGGACAGAATGGCGAGCCGGTGCGATACGGGACGACGGCATATATCTGAACGAAGAAAAAGTGGTGGGCGAACGGTTGGCGGCGATCCCGGTGGCCAGCGGGGGGAGCGTGATCGACGTGCAGGCCCGCTCTACGATCGCGGCTATTCTGGAAGCCTTGCGCGGACACGGCCTGATCGCGACCTAATATTACGGTAATATGCTTTTCTTGTTGCGGTGGTGCGTCAATAGTCTAGGATTTGTCTGCATTAGCTGAATAAGGCTCTACTTGCCGGGCTAGTGCGTTATTTTTGCAACGGTTTCACTAATTGTGGACTTGCCATGAAACCTTCTCGTGATTACAGGGTTTCAGCAGTCCTTCGTGACACTCTTGAAAGGGGAATTCAAATGCGGAAGCTTGCCCTCGCGGCTGCGCTTGCGACCACTGTCCTGGCCACCCCGGCCATGGCGCGTGACAATAGCTGGTATGTCGGCGTCGATGCCGGCGTTCTGCTGGTCGAAGACCAGAACCTGACCTTCGACGCCGTCCCTCCGGGTGGCTCGGCGGTTCCGTCGATCGATTACCACAAGGGTTATGATTTCGACGCCAACATCGGCTATGATTTCGGCGGCTTCCGCCTGGAGGCCGAAGCGGCCTACAAGCGCGCCAAGATCGACATCGACAAGACCGGCGGCGGCTTCGGCGGCGCGGCTTCGGCCCTGTCGTTCATGCTGAACGGTTTGCTCGACTTCGGTCCCGATGACGGCCTTCAGGGCTTCGTCGGCGGCGGTGTCGGCGTATCGCGCGGCAAGCTGGCTTCGGACATCGTGAACGACAGCGACACCGGCTTCGCCTGGCAGGCGATCGCGGGCGTTCGTTACCCGGTCACCAACAATGTCGACGTCTCGCTGAAGTATCGCTTCTTCAACCAGGATGACATCAAGCTCATCCCGGCACAGCAGAGCATCTACGGCCAGGCCGGTTCGAACGCAGAAACCAAGCTGCGTACGCACAGCCTGCTGCTCGGCCTGACCTACAACTTCGGTGGCGAAACGGTCGCTCCCCCGCCGCCCCCGCCGCCGCCCCCGCCGCCCCCGCCGCCCCCGCCGCCGCCTCCGCCGGCCGCTGAACAGTGCAACCCTGGGCCGTACATCGTGTTCTTCGAATGGGACAAGTCGGACATCACGCCTGACGCCGCCACCATCCTGGACAACGCGGTTTCGGCCTACAGCAGCTGCGGCAGCGCCCAGGTCATGCTGGCCGGTCACGCTGACCGTTCGGGTTCGGCCTCGTACAACGTCGGCCTCTCGCAGCGCCGCGCTGACTCGGTCAAGGCCTATCTGGCCTCGAAGGGTATCCCTGACGGTGTCATCACCACGCAGGCCTTCGGTGAATCGAAGCCGCGCGTCGACACTGCCGACGGTGTTCGCGAAGTCCAGAACCGTCGCGTGGAAATCAGCTACGGTCCGGGTTCGGGCATGTAAGCCGATCTCCATTCTTCGGAATGGGGTACAGAATTGGGGGCCGATCGCAGGATCGGCCCCTTTTTCTTTGCGTGGACGCGGCGCGGAAGGGCGCAAGGCGTAGGCGCGGCGTTCGGCTCTGGCGACCCAGGGTGCCTACAGCGATTTCCCGATCGTTGGCGTGGCGGGTTCGTCGCAATTTGGCTGACGGGGGCGATGATCCGGTGTGCGTGGCGTGCAAAAGACAGGGGGCGGGGGATGGAAAATGCTTTGACGATCCCGCAACCCATCACCTTTGCAGGGTGCGGCCTGCTGTTCATGGCCTATCCCCTGATCGCCGGATGGTTATATGCGCGTCAGTGGAAGTCGGCCCTTTGCTGGATCGCCGCTATCCTGTTGGCTGCCGGATGTTTGATCGTCGGCATTGAACTGACTGAGGATGGCGTCGGCTGGATCGTCGACCCGGCACCGCTGTTTTTCCGATATCTCGGTATGGCCGCGCCTGTGGCGATGCTCTTTTTCGGGGTGGGAATTGTCGCTCGCCGATGCTCTGCCAGATAAGCAGTGTCAGGCGTGTGAGTGCGAATAATAGGCAATATCAGATTGTTCCAGCGTGACAAATCGGTGTGGATCGGCAACAAAAAGCCCGTTGCCGCGTTCGCGCTTCTATCTATGACCCTTCCCTGGGAGCCTGCCATGAAATTTCTTGCCCTTGCCGCCGCCCTGCCTGTCGCCCTTGCCACATCGGCCTGCGCGACGACGGCCGATACGCCTGCCGCGCCGACCGCTTCGGCCAAGCTGGCCGCCGGCGACGGCGCTGCGCGTGGCACGGCGAGCGTGACCCAGGCGGCCGATGGCCTGCACGTGCTGGTCAAGGCGACCGGCGTGACGCCGGGCATCCATGCCGTCCATATCCATACGACCGGCCAGTGCGCCGGCCCGGACTTCACCAGCGCGGGTGGCCATTGGAACCCGACCGCGCACAAGCATGGCAAGGATAATCCGGCCGGCCCGCATATGGGCGACATGCCCAACATGACGGTCGGGTCGGACGGCACCGGCGCGATCGAATATGTCGTGGCCAGCGGCACGATCAGCGACGGGGCTTCGCCGCTGCTGGACACCGATGGCGCCGCGATCGTGATCCATGCGCAGGCGGATGATTATGCCACCGACCCCACCGGCAATGCCGGCGGCCGCGTGGCATGCGGCGTGCTGACCAAGGGATGAGGACTATGCTGCGCGGCTGATGGCGCGGTGGCATTTATGGTGCCCGGATCGTGTCCCAAGAGGGAGGCGGTCCGGGCGCTTTGTCGTTCCGCTGGGTAGTCTGCGCCGGGGGAGGTATCGAGCCCTACGAGACGATCGATTGGGCGGCCGCATTGTGGTCGATGGATATGACGTTGCGCACAGGCAGGTGATTGCCCATGATCGTCAAGGTGAGACGCATGCGCCGTTCCAGTATCAGCCCCATTTTGCTCTGCGTTATCTGCTGCCTTCTATTGGGGCCGTCGCTGTATCTGGCCTATGTTGGTGTCATCTGGGCAGATGGTCTGGACGGACACGCGCAATGGGGTGCCATCGCCCTGATCATCATGCCGGTCCCGCTGGTCATTGCAGGGCTTATTGCAGGGAAGGCGGCACGAACGCAGGACGGGGCAGGACGGCTGACGTTGCTGGCGGTCCTCTTCATCGCCTTTTCTCTGATCCCGTGGGTACTGGTGATATTGTATGGCGGGCCTATGCTATTGTAGCGGCGCCTTGGGATGCCGTGGATTTGAATATGGTCTATATGCTAGATCGTCGCGATGCCGGTATCCACATTCGAGAATAGCAGCGATCGGACCATGCGGTTCGTCATTGAGCCGAACCAAGAGGAATATGATCTGCCGCCTCTGGCGAGGATTGGTGTGAAATATGCCTTTGGCCCAGACAGCAATGACCGTGTCTTAGCCGATATCGGCGAGCGCGAAATCCGTTTCTGGTGCGATAGTCGGCAAAGGCAGGTCGAGATCGTGCATCCTTACGCCTTCGATCGTTTGTTGTGGGATATCTGCGTCCATCAGGGCTGTTGCGGGGGGGTGGTCGATGGCGAGCCGGTTCATGTTACCGATTTGCTGCCTGCGAGCGGGGTGATGACGGCGGCGCAGTTTGCCGAACTGGTCATCCAGGCGGAAGGAGAGGCGGATGCCGCACCAGCCAGCATCGCGCAATGGACGGCGCGTCTGTCAGCCCTGTTCGTACAACATATGGGCGGTGAGTCCGCACCGGTGGAAGCACTGGCGGGCAATTTTGCACAGCCTTTCGATGCCGATTATCTCTGATCCCTAGTCCGTGATGATCGGGCCTGTAGCAGTCGCCGAATATTCCTCCACCGGATGATAGCTCGCGCCGCCATGGCCGATGCGGCTTTCGTAGAGGGTGAAGCCGTCGACGCGGAAGAGCGGGCAGGTGAGTGCGGCGTGGCGGGCGACAAAGGGATCGACGAAGGCGCCGGTACGGCCGAAGCGGGCGAGCGTGATGTGTGGGAGATAGGCGCGGCTTTCGGGCGGGAGACCGGTCGAGATGCAGGCGCGGTCGGCCTTTTTATGCAGCCGTTCGAGCGGGTCGCGCGGCTGGACCCCGGCCCAGAGCGTATCGACCACGCCCTTGCGATCGAAGCGGCCGACGCCGGACAGTTGGATGTCGAACGGGGAGAAGCGGATGGCGGACAGGGCGTCGGCGATGTCGTTTGCCCGATGCCGGTCGACTTCGCCGATGAAGCGCAGCGTGAGGTGAAGCTGGGCGTCATCCTGCCAACGGGCACCCTCTACCCCCATCATCAGCGAGAGAAGATGCGCGCGCTGGTCTGCGGGCGGGCGGATGGCGACGAACAGGCGGTGCATGAGAGGCTATATATGAGATGTTTGTGGCAAATGCTTGCGTGGCCTGGAAAGGGACGGGGGCGTTCTCGACCAGAAACGGGATCATTTCCCCCTCGTTTTAGGGGGGCTTGCGTCGCCCAACCACCGATTTCCGCCCTTGGCGCCATATTGTAGCCAGGCCGGGCGCAAAAAAGGCGGCTCGTTGAGCCACCTTTTTCTTCTACCTGTTCAACGGCTTATTTCGTGCCTTCGGTCGTCTTGGCCTTGCCGCCCTTCTTGCCCTTCTTGGGGGCTGCGGGGGTGATCTGGAAGGCCAATGCCTCGTCCTTCATATGGACATGGACTTCGCCGCCATGGACCAGTTTGCCGAAGAGCAGTTCCTCGGCCAGCGGCTGCTTGATCTTTTCCTGCATCAGGCGGCCCATCGGGCGCGCGCCGTAGAGCTTGTCATAGCCCTTCCTGGTGAGCCAGGCCTTGGCTTCGTCGTCCAGGGTGATGTGGACGTCGCGGTCGGCCAGTTGCAGTTCCAGTTGCAGCACGAACTTGTCGATGACGCGGGCGACGATTTCCGGCGGCAGATAGCCGAAGGGGACGATCGCATCGAGGCGGTTGCGGAATTCGGGGGTGAAGAGCTTCTTCACCGCGTCTTCCTGCACATCTTCGCGCGTCAGTTCGCCGAAACCGATCGATTCCTTCGCCATGTCCGACGCACCGGCGTTGGTGGTCATGATGAGGATGGTGTTGCGGAAATCGACGGTCTTGCCGTGATGGTCGGTCAGGCGGCCATTGTCCATCACCTGCAAGAGGATGTTGAACAGGTCCGGGTGCGCCTTTTCGATCTCATCGAGCAGCAGCACGCTGTGCGGTTGCTGGTCGACGGCGTCGGTCAAAAGGCCACCCTGATCATAGCCGACATAGCCCGGAGGGGCACCGATCAGGCGGCTGACCGAATGGCGCTCCATATATTCCGACATGTCGAACCGCTGGAGCGGGATGCCGAGCAGGGTGGCAAGCTGGCGCGCCACCTCCGTCTTGCCGACGCCGGTGGGGCCGGAGAAGAGATAGTTGCCGATCGGCTTGTCGGGATCCCGCAGGCCCGCACGCGACAGCTTGATCGCGGAGGACAGCACCTCGATCGCCTTGTCCTGACCGAAGACGACGCGCTTGAGGTCGGTGGTCAGCGATTCCAGCACGCTCTTGTCGTCGGACGACACGGTCTTGGGCGGGATGCGGGCCATGGTCGCGATGACCAGTTCGATCTCCTTGGGGGTGATGGTCTTCTTGCGTTTCGACGGGATCACCAGCATCTGCATCGCGCCGACTTCGTCGATCACGTCGATCGCCTTGTCCGGCAGTTTGCGGTCGTTGATGTAACGCGCACTGAGTTCCACCGCCGCCTTGATCGCGTCGGGGGTATATTTGACGTGATGATGTTCCTCGAACGCGGTGCGCAGGCCGGTCAGGATTTTGACCGTGTCATCGATCGTGGGTTCGTTGACGTCGATCTTCTGGAACCGGCGCAGCAGGGCGCGGTCCTTTTCGAAATGGTTGCGGAATTCCTTGTAGGTGGTCGAGCCGATGCAGCGGATCGTGCCGCCCGACAGGGCGGGCTTGAGCAGGTTCGATGCGTCCATCGCGCCGCCGCTGGTCGCGCCGGCACCGATGACGGTGTGGATTTCATCGATGAACAGCACCGCATGCGGCATTTTTTCCAGTTCGGTGACGACCGCCTTCAGACGCTCTTCAAAGTCGCCGCGATAGCGGGTGCCGGCCAGCAGCGCGCCCATGTCGAGCGAGTAGATGACGGCTTCCTTGAGCACGTCGGGCACTTCGCCCTCGACGATCTTCCGCGCGAGACCCTCCGCGATCGCGGTCTTGCCTACGCCGGGATCGCCGACATAGAGCGGGTTGTTCTTCGACCGGCGGCACAGAATCTGGATCGTACGATCCACCTCCGCCGTGCGGCCGATCAACGGATCGACCTTGCCCCGGCCCGCTTTCTCGTTGAGGTTGACGGTGAATTGATCGAGGGCGCTGTCCTTCTTGGCCTTGCCATCCTGCACCTTCTTTTCCTCCTCGGCGGCGCCCTTCGTCTCCTGACGCTCGGGCGCGGGCGTGCCCTTGCCGACGCCGTGGCTGATATAGCTGACGGCATCGAGACGGCTCATATCCTGCTGTTGCAGGAAATAGACGGCATAGGATTCGCGTTCGG
Source organism: Sphingobium sp. Leaf26 (assembly GCF_001421665.1). GTDB lineage: Bacteria > Pseudomonadota > Alphaproteobacteria > Sphingomonadales > Sphingomonadaceae > Sphingobium. The sequence goes on along the minus strand of NZ_LMKV01000023.1, from coordinate 272,499 downwards.
AAAAGAGCGCGACGAGCACATTGGCGCCCGTCACTTCATCCTTGCCGGACGACTGGACATGGAGGATGGCGCGCTGGACCACGCGCTGGAAACCGCTGGTGGGGGAGGGGTCGGATGCCCCTTCGACCTTGAGGCTGTCGAGTTCGGTGTCGAGATAATGGGTGACCGCGTCGCCCAGTTCGCCCAGTTCCACGCCGCACGCCTGCATCACTTTTGCCGCATGTTCGTCATCAATAAGTGCCAGGAGGAGATGCTCCAGCGTGGCATATTCATGCTTGCGCTCCGACGCATGGGTCAGCGCATTGTGCAGGGTGGTTTCAAGAGCGGGTGCGAATGAAGGCATGTCTGTTCTACTCCTGGCCCGAAACAGGGGCGGTGTTGAACCCTATGTCGGCATTGCTCGACGCGGGATCAAGGCCATGGCCCCGACCAGCGGAATTGCCTGACTGCCGAAGCCCTATGGAGCCTTTCGAGGCGCAGGGGGCATGGCAATGGTTCATCGTCTGAATAGCGCCTCGGCACTTGCCTTATGGTTAACGGCGCTTTCCAATTTCGACTTGGTCCGTATGATTTCTGCTTCCAGCGCGACGATGCGGTTGTGCAGGTCAGCCACGGAGAACGGACCCAGATCCTGTTGGAGCAGGCGGGCCAGCGGATCATCTCCCTTGCGCGGCAGATCGTCTTCCAAATCCATGACGCCAATGTTGACCCTGTTGCCCACTCTGTCAATAAGGGCACAGGCTCCGTCCGTCGATTTTAGGTGCGGTGCAACATGGTTAACGGCTGGGGGCAGCGATATGGCGGATTTGGGCGCAGTGCCGGACGAAATGACGGCGATCGCGATTCCGACGCCGGGGGGACCGGAGGCTCTGGTGCCTGAGCGGCGTCCCGTACCGTTACCGGGCGAGGGTGAGGTGCTGATCCGCGTTGCCGCCGCTGGCGTGAACCGGCCGGACGTGTTGCAGCGGCAGGGCAAATATCCGCCGCCGCCGGGGGCTTCTGACATTCCGGGGCTTGAAGTGGCCGGCACGATCGTCGCGGCCGGCAGTGGCGCGGACAGACTGGTCGGGCAAAAGGTCTGCGCGCTGCTGGCGGGCGGAGGCTATGCGGAATATGCGGTGGCGCCTGCGGGGCAATGTTTGCCGTTGCCGGACGATTATGATCTGGCCGAGGCGGCAGCGCTGCCTGAGACATTATTCACCGTGTGGACCAATTTGTTCGAGCGCGCCTATGTCGTGTCAGGCGACACGGTGCTGGTCCATGGCGGGACCAGCGGCATCGGCACGATGGCCATCCGGCTGTGCAACCTGTTTGATGTGACCATCATCGTCACCTGCGGGTCGGATGAGAAATGCGCGCAGGCGAAGGGCTGGGGCGCGGATCATGCGATCAATTACAAGCGCCAGGATTATGTCGAGGAAGTGAAGCGCATCACCGACGGGCAGGGCGTGGCGGCGGTGCTGGACATGGTGGGCGGCGATTATGTGCCGCGTAACCTCAATTGCCTGGCCGAGGATGGCCGGCATGTGTCGATCGCCGTGCTGGGCGGAGCGAAGGCGGAAGTGTTCATCCCCGCGATCATGCAAAAGCGGCTGACGCTGACCGGATCGACGTTGCGGGCGCGGTCGGTGGGGTTCAAGAGCCTGGTGGCGGATGAACTGATGCGGACGGTCTGGGGCTTTGTCGGCGAGGGCAAGCTGCGGCCGGCGATGGACCAGCGGTTCGCGCTGGCGGATGCGGCCAAGGCGCATGCGCGGATGGATGCCGGTGAGCATTTCGGGAAGATCGTGCTGGTGGCTTGAGATCATGTCGCCCCCCCTTTCAAGGGAGGGGGATTCGTTCGGCTAGCGCGGATTTGCATGAGGTGCGGCATGGACGATTGGGTTTCGGCGGGTCTTGGTGCGTGGCTGGGCAAGCGGTGCTGTGCACCGTGGTTCAAAAGGCATCCGATGCTGGGTTGGAGCCTTTTCACAATCGGAAATGTGTTAGCGATCGGCGTGCTGATCTTGACTGACTGATTTGACCCCAAACCCACGCAAACCGTAGCATTTCCGTCATATTCTCTTCGGAACTGTAACATTGCAGCGTTAAGGATTCGCTCCCAAGGACATTGATCTTTGGGGATCGTATCATGAACGCCATCACCCGCCTGCCCTTCCTGAGCGATATGGAAGAGGGCGTCGATGACCGCTTCCACATTCCGGAGCGGGAGGGCAAGCGCCGCCGGTATCGCACCATCTGGATATCGGATATCCACCTGGGTACGCGCGGCTGCAATGCGGCGATGCTGATCGACTTTCTCGACACTGTGGACAGCGACACCATCTATCTGGTGGGCGACATCATCGACGGCTGGCGGCTGAAAAAGCGTTTTTACTGGCCAGCCAGCCATAATGACGTGGTGTGGCGGCTGATGAAGCGGGCCAAGCGCGGCACGCGGGTCGTCTATATCCCCGGCAATCATGACGAAATGTTCCGTCAATTCACCGGCATGAGTTTCGGCGGCGTGGAAATCCGGCGCAAGGCGATCCACCAGACGGCGGATGGCCGCAAACTGCTGGTGCTGCATGGCGACGAGTTCGACACGATCATGCTGGCGCACCGCTGGCTCGCCTTCGTGGGGGACGCCGCCTACACCACGCTGATGCGGCTGAATGTCGTGGTCAACGCGGTGCGTCAGAAGATGGGCCTGCCCTATTGGTCGCTCAGCAAGATGGCCAAGCACAAGGTCAAGAATGCCGTGTCCTTCATTTCCCGTTTCGAGGAAGTGGTGGCGCATGAAGCCGGTGCGCGGGGCGTGGACGGCGTGGTGTGCGGCCATATCCATAATGCCGAGATGCGCGAGATCGAGGGCATCGAATATTATAATGACGGCGACTGGGTGGAAGGCTGCACCGCGCTGGTCGAACATGGCGACGGACGGATGGAGGTGCTGCACTGGGCCGATGAAATCGCCAGGCGCGAGCAGGAAGAGCAGGCCGCACGGGCACGGATGGCGGCCTGAGGCTGGTATCACGTTGAAATGACGAATGACGGGAAGGTTCGTCCCATGCGCATAGCGATCGTGACCGATGCCTGGCACCCGCAGGTCAATGGCGTCGTGCGGACATTGCAGACGATCCGGGCTGAGTTGGAACAGATGGGCCATGTGGTCGATGTGATCTCGCCCGACCTGTACGGCTCCATCCCCTGTCCGACCTATCCCGAAATCCGGCTGGCGCTGGTACGCTCCGCCGTGGTGGGGCAGGCGATCGCCGCGATCCAGCCCGACGCGGTGCATCTGGCGACCGAGGGGCCGTTGTGCCTGGCGGCGCGGCGCTGGTGCCTGCGTAGCGGGGTGCCGTTCACCACCGCCTATCACACTCATTTCCCCGATTATGTCGCGCAGCGCACCGGCCTGCCTGCCGCCTGGTTCTGGCGCTATATTCGCTGGTTCCATGGTCCGGCGCAGGCGGTGCTGGTGTCGACCCGGTCGGTGCGGGATCAGTTGCGCGCCCATGGCGTGCCCAATGTGCAGCCATGGGGCAGGGGGGTGGACCTGGCCGCCTTCACACCCGATGCGCCGCCGCCCGCGCTGTTTGCCGATCTGCCACGCCCCATCCAGCTTTATGTCGGCCGGGTGGCGGTGGAGAAGAATCTGGAGGCGTTCCTGGCCACCGTTCATCCCGGCACGAAGGTGGTCGTGGGCGATGGCCCGGCGCGTGCGGCGCTGGAGCGCGCCTATCCGCAGGCGCGCTTTCTGGGGCCGATGTTCGGTGCTGAACTGGCGGGGGCCTATGCCGGGGCCGATGTGTTCGTCTTCCCCAGCCGGACCGACACGTTCGGGCTGGTGATGATCGAGGCGCTGGCCTGCGGAACGCCGGTCGCGGCCTATCCGGTCACCGGGCCGGTCGATATCGTGATACCGGAAAGCGGGGCGCTTTCGGACGATCTGGGCACCGCGATCGGGCAGGCGCTGCTTTGCGACCGGGCCGCCTGCGCCGCCTATGGCCGCAGCTTCACCTGGGCGCGCAGCGCGCAGGAATTCCTGTCGGGCCTGCATGCCATCGACCCGCATGTCATCGAAAGCGCCGCCTGACGCTTTTCTTGGGCGTAATTCCTTGCCGGAAGCGCCGGGATGTTCTATCTCCGACCCGTCGTGGCCGCCCTGATTGGGCGGCCCTTATCGTTTTTACGTGCGGAGAAGTCCCGTGTCCCAGCCTCTCATGCCCCATGCGACCGCCAGTTGGCTGGTCGACAACAGCGCCCTGAGTTTCGACCAGATCGCCGAGTTCTGCGGGCTTCATATCCTGGAAGTGCAGGCGATCGCCGATGACACCGCCAGCATCAAATATACCGGCCGCGATCCGGTGCGCGCCCATGAAATCACCATGGATGAAATCCACAAGGGCGAAAGCAATCCCGACTATAAGCTCAAGATGCTGAAAGGCCCGGAGCCTGTGCGCCGTACCAAGGGGCCGCGCTACACCCCGGTCAGCAAGCGTCAGGACAAGCCGGACGGCATCGCCTGGATCCTGCGCAATCATCCGGAAATTTCGGACGGCGCGATCGGCAAGCTGATCGGCACCACCCGCACGACCATCGCCGCGATCCGCGACCGCACCCACTGGAACATCAGCAACATCACGCCGAAAGACCCGGTGACGCTCGGCCTCTGCTCGCAGCGCGAACTGGACGGTCTGGTGACGAAGGCCGCGAAGAAGGCGGGTATCGAGGCACCGACCGATTCGCGTCTGGATGGCGACCGTGAGGCGCTGATCGAGGAACTGCGCCGTGAGCGTCAGGACAATGTGCGCCGCGCCGAAGAGGCGTTGAAGAGCGAGTCCGAATTTATTTCCGGCGCCGCAACCATCCTCGACCCGTTCAGCAGCAACAAGGGCGAGGTCTGATGCCGTAGCGTCATCGGCCGCCTGTCACGGGCGGGCCATGATGCAGCCATCAAAAGGGCCGCGCGGGGCAATCTGCGCGGCCCTTTTTGCTGTGGTTGACGCTTGCGTAAAGCACCCGCGCGCCATAGACTTCATGCCATGGAGAGCATAGAAAAAATCTGGAGAGAGCGGTACCAGCACCCTACGGTCTGGGACCAGACATTCGCCCCGATGTCGATGGGAGAGATGGTCGAGACAAGCGCGCTGGCGCATCCCGACGCCCCGATGATCGACTTCATGGGCCGGCATTTCAGCTACGGCGCGATGCTGGAACAGATACGCCACATCGCCTGCGGCCTGCAAAAGATGGGCGTGCAGAAAGGCGACCGGGTCGGCCTGTACCTGCCCAATACCCCCCATTATGTCGCGGCCTATTATGGCGCGCTGATGGCCGGCGCGATCGTCGTCAACTTCTCCCCCCTCTATACCGCCGCCGAACTGGAGCATCAGGTCGAGGATAGCGGGACGAAAATCCTGTTCACCTTGTCGGCCAAGGCGCTGCTGCCGACCGCGCTGGAAGTGCTGGACCACAGCACGCTCGAAACATTGGTGGTCGGATCGGTCGCGGAGATGCTCCCGCCGGTCAAATCGCTGCTGTTCCGCTGGTTCAAGGCCAGCGAAAGCACGCCGTTGCCGGACGATCCACGCATCATCCGCTATGACCGGCTGATCGCCAATGCGGGCGGCTGCACCGTGCCGGAGATCGACCCGGTCAATGATGTCGCGCTGCTGCAATATACCGGCGGCACCACCGGCACGCCCAAGGGGGCGATGCTGACGCACCAGAATCTGACCGCCAATGCGCGGCAGGCGCAGGCGATCGACCCGCACCGGAATGAACCGGACCGGATCATCGCGGTGCTGCCCTTCTTCCACGTCTTCGCCAACACCTGCACGCTCAACCGCACCGTGCTGAACGGCGGCGAAATGGTGATGCTGCCCCGTTTCGACGCGGCGCAGGTGCTGGCGGCGGTGCAGCGGGTCAAGGCGACGTCGCTGCCGGGCGTGCCGACCATGTTCCAGGCGCTGCTGGATCATCCCGCCATCCGCAACATCGACTTTTCCTCGCTACGCGCCTGCATTTCGGGCGGCGCGCCACTGGCGCTGGAACTGCGGCAGAAGTTCGAGGCTGCGACCGGCGCGAAGCTGGTCGAGGGCTATGGCCTGACCGAAACCAGCCCGATCGTCTGCACCAACCCCTATGAGGGGCTGAACAAGAGCGGGACGGTGGGACAGCCGGTGCCGGGCACGCGGGTCAAGATGGTCGATCGCGAAGACCCGACCCGTCCACCGCCAGAGGGCGAGCCGGGCGAACTGCTCTTCGCCGGGCCGCAGGTGATGAAGGGCTATTGGAACCGTCCCGACGCCGATGCCGAAGTATTCGTCGGCGACTATGTCCGCACCGGCGACGTCGGCCTGATCGACGAGGATGGCTATGTAAAGATCGTCGATCGGTTGAAGGACATGATCGCGGTCGGCGGGTTCAAGGTGTTCCCCAGCCAGGTGGAAGCGGTTCTCTACCATCATCCGGCGGTCAAGGAGGCGCTGGTGATCGGCGTGCCGGACCATTATCGTGGCGAGCAGCCCAAGGCCTTCGTCACCCTGAACGAAGGCGCGGAAGTGGATGGCGCGGCCCTCAAAAGCTGGCTCAACCCGCAACTGGGCAAGCATGAGCGGGTATGCGAGGTGGAGGTGCGCCTCAACCTGCCCAAGACGCTGGTCGGCAAGCTGTCGCGCAAGGAACTGGTGGCCGAGGAACGGGCCAAGGCGGACGCCGCGCTGGCAGAGGCTGGAACTGCGGCCTGATCCTTCCTATCTGTGCGACGGTTGGTGATGTGCCTGGCGGCACATCACCCGCACCGGCCCGTTCCTCCACCCGGCCACCCACACAATACTGGCGTTGCGTGGCCGGGTGGAGGAACGGGCCGGTGTCGCGTTCAAAAACAGTTTGAGGAAATGGATCATGGCGCAGGATATCGCAACGCTGGCCGGGGGCTGCTTCTGGTGCACGGAGGCGGTCTATCAGAATCTCAAGGGCGTCCAGGGAGTGGAGAGCGGCTATATCGGCGGCAAGCTGCCCAACCCGACCTATGAACAGGTCTGTTCGGGCGCGACCGGCCATGCCGAAGCGATCCGCATAAGCTATGACCCAGCGGTCATCAGCTATGCCGACCTGCTCGACATCTTCTTCGCCACGCACAATCCCACGACCCTAAATCGTCAGGGCAACGATGTCGGCACGCAATATCGCTCCGCCATCTTCCCCCATTCGGCGGAACAGGAGAGCGAGGCCCGCGCCGGCATAGAGCGTGCGCAGGCGGACCAGAGCGATCCCGTCGTCACTACGATCGAAGCGGACGCGCCCTGGTATCCGGCCGAGGATTATCATCAGAAATATTGGGACCGGGTCGGCGACCAGAATCCCTATTGCATGGCCGTGATCCCGCCCAAGCTGGCCAAGTTGCGCAAGGGCTTTGCCGCGCGGATCGAGGGCTAACCCCCCGCGTCTACGGCCCGTCGCGTTTCGCAGCGTCCTTTATGGGCGGTTCATCCGTCTCATGCTAGGGACGCGCGAACGCACAAGCCGGGGATGAAAAATGAAGACGAAGCTGTTGCTTGCTATGCCGCTGTTGATGCTGGCGCTCCCCGGTTGTGTGCGGACCGTCGCCAGCGTCGTGACCGCGCCGGTGCGGGCCGGGTCGCAGGTGGTGGACTGGACGACCACGAGCCAAGACGAAGCAGACCGCAATTACGGCCGCAAGATGCGCAAACAGGAAGCGCGCGAAGGCAAGGAACGCAAGAAGGCCGACAAGGAACGGCGCGAACAGTGCCGTAGGGCCGGCTATGATAATTGCGGGTGAGACTGGCTGAACGAGGCATAGCTCGCGCGCGAACGTGAGACGCGATATGTCTGTTTTTGGATGTTAGCGACCGTTCAAAGCAGACCGGTTCCCGCTGGATGAGCGACGGACCCCACGGGCGCAGACCGCAAGAGTGGCAGCAATCAGCCAAACGAACGCGATTATGCCCAGCATGTCAGCAAACCGCGAGGCGATAGGGGCCATGATCGCAACGCCAAAGGCGTGCGCTCCAAACACGATCAATGCGCCATAACTTAAAACTCGGACTGCCTCGATTGTGATCCGGCTAGTTATCACCAGTGACATCGCGAGAGCAGCCAAGCTCTCTGCAATCACGATTGTGATGTCACTCATCTCGTAGAGCCTCCCGAAGCAATCTGGCCGGGAGAATGTCAGAAATGCTCAACTACCGCAAATGGGAGTTAATGGACGCACCGTCATTGAAATATCCAATTGGCATCCCAGCGACGGCTGCGACATCAAGCCGTCTGGCGCTTCACCGCATAAGGCCGCCGCATGACCGTTCGTGCCGCTGTGTTTCGGCTATTATCTGCTTCCCGACATAATCCAACGACTGCCCCTCAGGCCGCCGCGCGCCGCAGCCGGTCGTTGATCGCCGCGCCGATGCCGTCGTCGGGAATGGGCGCCACCGCGATCCGATCGGCCGCAGCGGCGTCGGCGATATGCAGCGCCGCGAAGAGGTGCGCCGCCGCCTCGCGCAAATCCGCCTCCTGGCTCAAGTTGATGTGGCAGGGCATCAGGCCGAAGCCGATCAGATATTCGTCCTTTTCCGCCCGCAGCGCGTTCAGCCGCACCGGCTTGGACGGGGCATAATGGCTTTCCAACTGGCCGGGCGCCTCGATCTTCGCATCGCCGCCGATCACCACCGGCAGGCCGGTCGCCTCCTCCAGCATCTCCGCCGTCACCGGGCCGGGGCGCAGCAGGCGGATGCGGTCCACCTCCGGCGCGGCGATGGTGGATTCGAGGCCCTCGCTGGTCGGCCCTTCGTCCAGGATCATGCGGATCTTGCCGTCCAGGCTGGCCAGCACATGGTCGGCGCGCGTCGGGCTGATCGATCCGCTGCGATTGGCGGACGGGGCGGCGAGGGGACAGCCGCTTTCCCGGATCAGCGCACGCATCGCCGGATGAGCGGGCAGGCGCAGCGCCACGGTCGGCAGGCCGGCCGTCACCAGCGGCGACAGGCCGCTATCGGCGCGCACCGGCAGCACCAGCGTCAGCGGCCCCGGCCAGAAACGGTCGGCGAGCAGTGCGCCCGATGGCGACATCTCGGCCAGCCGTTCCGCCATCGCCCGGTCGGCGACATGGACGATCAGCGGATTGAAGCTGGGCCGCCCCTTGGCGCTGTAGATCGCGGCGACGGCGTTGCTGTCGGTGGCGTCGGCGGCCAGGCCATAGACCGTCTCGGTCGGCACGGCCACCGGTTCCCCCGCCCGGATCAGCAGCGCCGCCTCCCGCAGGGACTCGCTGCCATAACGGACCGACCTGGTGGAAAAGACTGGATGAGCGATCGTCACAACCCCCGCGATATAGACCCCGATCCCGGCGATTAAAAGGCCATTGCGTCAGCGACATGACAACGGGGCCGCGCCATGTTCGGATGCTTGCGACCGCAGCCAAGCCCGGTTAAGCCCCCGCCATGAACGACGCACTATTGACCCGCATTGCCGAGGCGCTGGAGCGACTGGCCCCGCCGCCGGCCATCTCCGCCGATCTGACCGCGCATCCCGCCTATGTGTGGGATGGCCGCGCGATCCGCGCGGTGGAGGCATTCGCGCCGGTGGATTATGGCCTGCTGACCGGGATCGACGCGCAAAAGGGGCAGTTGCTCGACAATAGCCGTCGTCATGCGGCCGGCCATGCCGCGCATGATGCGCTGCTGTGGGGCGCGCGCGGCACCGGCAAGTCGGCCGTGGTCGCATCGGTCGTCGGTCAGTTGCAGGGGGAAGGGCAGGACATCGCCCTGCTGCAATGCGCGATCGACGAACTGGCCAGCCTGCCGACACTCTTTTCGTTGCTGCGTGGCACGGATCGGCCCTTCATCCTGTTCCTGGACGATCTGGGCTTCGATGAAGGCGGCGTCGGCGACGCCCGGACGTTGCGATCGCTGTTGCAGGGCGGCACGGCCGCACGTCCGGCCAATGTCCGCCTCTATGTGACGTCCAACCGTCGCCATATCGTACCGCGCCACCTGTCGGAACAGGATGATCCCATCAACCCGCGCGACGTCGTGGATGATCGCATGGCGCTGTCCGACCGCTTCGGACTCAGCCTTGGCTTCCATGCGCTCGATCAGGACGCCTATGTGGCGATCGTCGGTGGCTATGCGACCAAGCTGGGCGTCAGCTTCGACCCTCTGGAGGCGATCCAGTGGGCCACCCAGCGCGGCAGCCGCTCAGGCCGGGTCGCCTGGCAATATGTGGTCGAACTGGCCGGCCGGCACGGGCTGACGATCTGATCGCAAAAGGGGCGCTCCTGACCCGGTCAGGAGCGCCCCTTTTGCTTCCCGGCTTGTGTTTTACTGCGCCTTCGTCACGCGCCACACCACGCCGCCGACATCGTCGCTGACCAGCAGCGCGCCCTTGGCGTCGGCGGTGACGTCGACCGGGCGGCCCTGTGCCGCACCATCCTTGTCCAGGAAGCCGGTCAATATATCGACCGGCTTGGCCTTGCCCGCCTCCCCATCGGCAAATCCGACATAGACGACCTTGTAGCCGGCGGCGGGCTTGCGGTTCCAGCTCCCGTGCAGGCCGACGATCGCGCCGTCCGTATAGGGCGCGCCCAGTTGCAGCTTGTCGGCGAAGGTCAGGCCCAGCGGAGCGACATGGTTGCCCAGCGCATAATCGGGGCGCTTGGTATATTCGCGGATTTCCGGGCGCTGCGGCTGGACGCGGCGATCTTCATAGCCACCCCAGTAATTCCATGGCCAGCCATAGAAGGCGCCGAATTCCACCCGCGTCAGATAGTCGGGGACGAGGTCGCCGCCCAGCATGTCGCGTTCATTGACCACGCCCCACAATTCGCCGCTCTTCGGCTCGAAGGCGAGGCCGACCGGATTGCGCAGGCCGGACGCGAAGATGCGCTTATATCCGGTCTTGGGGTTCACCTCGAACACCAAAGCGCGGTTCTTCTCCACCTCCAGCCCGTTGTCGCCGATATTGCTGTTGGAACCGACGCCGACATAGAGCAGCCCTTCCGGGCTGGCGACCAGGCTCTTGGTCCAGTGCTGGTTGGGGGCTTGCGCGGGCAGGTCGATGATCTTGCGGCCCTTGTCCGTGATCTTCGTGTCGCCTTCCTTATAGGGGAAGGCCATCAGCGCGTCGGTATTGGCGACATAGAGCGTGTCGCCGATCAGCGCCATGCCGTAGGGCGAATTGAGGCCGGTCAGGAAGGCCGTTTTCGTCTCCGCCTTGCCATCGCCATCGACGTCACGCAGCAGGGTGATGCGGTTGGCGGACGGCGTACCGGCCCCCGCCTTGTTCATCAGGTAATTCATCACCTTGTTGACGAAGCCGCCCTGCGGACGGGGCGGGCTGTTGGTTTCCGCCACCAATATGTCGCCATTGGGCAGGCGTAGCAGCGAGCGCGGATGGGCCAGACCCTCGGCATAGCGCGCGACGGTCAGCCCCTTGGCCGCGACCGGATGCGCATTGGCGGTCCACGGCTTCACTTCGGCGATGTTCACCGTTGGCAGCATCTCGTTCTTCGGCGTGGTGAAGACCGGCTCCCTGCCGGTGTCCGCGCCCGGCGGCAGTGCGGCCGTGTTCCCCTGCGCCAGATAGAGGAAAGTGCCGCCGCCGATCAGCAGCAGGATCGCGGGGATGGCGATGATATGTTTTTTCATGACCCCACATCTATGCGGAGGCAGGATCGGGAGCAAGGGGCTGGAGAGCGCAGATTTGCGCCTTATTGGCCCCGTTCGCGCAGCCAGAGCAGCAGCGCAATCAGCACGCCCGCGCCGGCGCCCGCCAGCAGGCCGATGCTGGGCTGGCCCATCAGCCCGCCGCCGATCGCCCCGGCCAGGATCAGGAAGGCGATGATCGCGCCCGCGCCGGTCGGTTCTTTTCTGCCCTTGCTCATTCCTGCCCCTTGCCATGATAGCGGCGGCGAGGCCAGATGCTTTGGTGAAAGGGGGACGTCAAAGCGGCGCTGGCCCGTTTCGGGACCGTCCGTGTCATTTCGGGAATGCTGTCCCGCTGTGGGACTTCCCTAATGGTCCATTGACTCATTTCCCCCGCCTGCGCCGCCAAAGCGTTGAAATGGCACGGGGATTGAAAGGGCAGTCCCATAACAAAGTCGCCAAGAACAATCGGGGGTTGCAATGCAGGTGCCATATCTTTCGAACCGAAAGAGCTATGATGATGCGGCCGAACTGATGGCGCTGTTCGGCGACAATGCCGGCTATGAAGCCGCTGCTCGCGCCGATCGCAGCCTGGATCAGGGCAATCACATCCATTTCTGCCACTGGCGCCAGATCGAGCGGCTGATCGTGCTGCTTACCTACGACCAGCCGATGGGCACCATCCATTGAACGGGAATTTCAGAGAATCGTCCGGAAAAGTGGGAAGCGGTTTTTCGCTTAAATCGATGCGAAAACAAAAAACCAGAGCGCGCGACCTGCATCGGATTTAACGCAGCGCGCTCTAGAGGCGCAGGCCTGCGGTTTCCGGCAGGCCCGCCAATATGTTGAGATTCTGGACCGCCGCGCCCGCTGCGCCCTTGCCCAGATTGTCGAGCGCCGCGACCAGCCTTGCCTGTCCGCTCGTCTCGCTGCCGAACAGGAACAGCGCCAGACGGTCGGTCGCGCCGACATGCTCCAGCGTGACATTCCCCATGGCCGCGCTCTCATCCAGCGATGCGACGCTGACGATCTGCGACCCGGCATAGGCGGTTGCCAGCGCGGCATGAATGTCGGCCAGCGTCGGCGCACCCGGCATCGCCCGCAGTTGCAGCGGTACTTCCACGATCATCCCGCGATAGGCGTTGGCCACGGCGGGGGCGAAGATAGGCGGATGGGCGAGGCCCGAATAGCGGGTCATTTCCGGCACATGCTTGTGGCCCAGCGCCAGCCCATAAGGACGGAAAGCGCTTGGCGCGCCGGCTTCCCCTTCATATTCGGCGATCATCGCCTTGCCGCCGCCCGAATAGCCCGATGCGCCCGACACCGTTACCGGCCATTGGGCAGGCAGCAGGCCGGCCAGCACCAATGGCCGTACCAGTGCCAGGAAGCCGGTCGGCCAGCAGCCGGGATTGGCGACGAAGCGGCTGTTCGCCAGCACGTCGCGGTGACCCGGCTCCAGTTCGGGGAAGCCATAGGTCCATCCGTCCGCCACGCGATGCGCGGTCGAAGCGTCGATCACACGGGTATGTCCGTTGTCGATCAGCGCCACGGCTTCACGCGCGGCATCGTCCGGCAGGCACAGGATGACGACGTCCGCGGCGTTCAGCGCATCGCGCCGCGCATTGGCGTCACGGCGCAATTCTTCCGGCACGGTGATGATCGACAATTCGGCGCGACCGGCCAGCCGGTCGGCTATTTCGATGCCAGTGGTGCCATGGCCACCATCAATGAAGACCTTGGTACTCATGCGCCGATTCTCCGCCGGGCGATAATGGGCTGCGGATGCGTGTCGGCAAGCCGCGCGACCACGTCCGCCAGCGGCTCCTGCACCACCGCCATCCAATGGGCATTGGCGTGCAGCAACGTCTTGCCATCGGTCATGATGCCGACATGGCCGGGGAAGAAGATCAGGTCGCCGCGCCGCAGCGCTGCCTCACTGTCGATCGGCGCGCCGATCCCCTCGCATTGCAGGTCGGTGTCGCGCGGCACGACGATGCCGGCCTGACCCAGCGCGACCTGCACCAGTCCCGAACAGTCGATCCCGCGATGGCCGCGCCCGCCCCAGATATAGGGCTGGCCCAGATAGCGTTCCGCCGTAGCGACCCAGTCGGTCGGCCTGGTATCGGCTGGTTCGACGTGGCGAACATGGATATACCCTTCGGCGCAGGCGATGAAATCACCCTGCGCTTCGCCCGAAAAGAGCGCGCCGCCCGGCCAATGGTCGGCGATCGGCGACTTGATGTCCGCTGCGCTGAACAGCGGCGCGCTTGCCACCCTGATCCGGTGGTTCGGCGTTTCCAGCAGGTCCAGGGCATCGCGACGGATATAGCCGACATAGCCGTCATGGCCGCAAAAGCCCCAGGCCCAGTCGGTCATCACGTCCAGCGCATGGAAGGTTTCGCCGCGCAGCAATTCGCTGACCGCTTCGGCCGTGGGCGATGTGCCCGACACGATCGCCGCACCGGCCGCCACGCAGGTGAGCGGAACCGCCTTGGCGTAATGCGCCGAGAAGAGGACGCCCGCCAGCGCCAGATCCGCAAGGTCGCCACGCGCCGCATGGACGCGGCGGTCGAGCGCTACCGATCGGCCGTCGAGCGTGAAACGGGTTCGTTCAGGCGGTGCGTTCCGCGTGGAGTTTGTCGTGCCTGTCATCGCGGCCGGTTCCTGCGATGAAATGGTGAAAGGCGTCAAGGAATTCCGCGCCTTTCGACGTCCGGGTGATGAAAATATTGCGACGATCGGCGACATCGCGCTCCCGGCGGAGGTACCCAAGTGCCGAAAGCTTGTTCAGCGCGCGGGTTATGACGGGCTTCGACACATGCAGCGCCTCCGCCAGACCGCGCACCGTATGCGGGCCGGACCCGATATACACGGTCATCATCAGCGCCATCTGGCGGTTGGTCAGGTCGGGTTTGCCCGACCGGACATAATCGACAAGGGTGCGCATCCACTGTCCCAGGGGTTGAAGGGCGGGGCGCTCGGTTTCGGTGAGGCTATGCGCGTTCATGCCCCCTTAACGCATGATTCCCAATCCGGTTGCGTAACGGACTGAGAACCGGTCGCAGCTTTATTGGCTCCTGCCATAACGCTGTTGCAACAGGCGGAAAACCGCGCGCAGGCCCAATGCTTCTCCGCCCTTGGGCCGGCCGGGCCGGGACGCCGGACGCCAGGCGAAAGTGTCCAGATGCAGCCAGGGCGTATCCTCCGGCACGAACCGTTTCAGGAACAGCGCGGCGGTGATCGCGCCGGCAAAGCCGCCTTCGCCCGCATTGTTGATGTCGGCCACATCGGATTTCAGCATGTCGGCATAACCGTCCCATAGCGGCAGACGCCAGGTCGGGTCGTCCACTTGGGTACCGGCGGCGGCGATATCGGCCGCCAGCGCATCGTCATTGGCGAACAAGGCGGGCAGGTCGGGGCCGACCGCAACCCGCGCCGCGCCGGTCAGGGTCGCGAAATCGACGATCAGTCCGGGCTTCTCCTCACCCGCGCGGGTCAGGGCGTCGCCCAGCACCAGCCGCCCTTCCGCATCGGTATTGCCGATCTCGACGCTCAGCCCCTTGCGCGTGCGCAAGATGTCGCCGGGGCGGAAAGCGTTGCCGGCGATCGCATTCTCCGCCGCCGGGATCAGCAGGAGCAGCCGCACCGGCAGCCGCGCGGCCATGATGAGCTGCGCCAATGCCAGCGCATGCGCCGCCCCGCCCATATCCTTTTTCATGATGCGCATGCCCGACGACGGCTTGATGTCCAGCCCGCCGCTGTCGAAGCAGATGCCCTTGCCCACGATGGCGATGCGCGGATGGGCGACATCGCCCCAATGAAGTTCGATCAGGCGCGGGGCGAAGCTCTTGTCCGCCGCCTTGCCGACGGCGTGGATCATCGGGAAACCCTGTTCCAGCGCGTCGCCTTTAACGGTGGTGACGCTCGCGCCAAAGGCGGCGGCGACCTTCTCCACCGCCGCTTCCAGATCGGGCGGCCCCATGTCGGCGGCGGGGGTGTTGACCAGGTCGCGGACCAGCGCCACCGCCTGTGCCAGTTGCACGGTGGCGCTTGTCCGCGCGACGTCGCCGGTCAGCAGCACGCGCGCCCCGGCGGGCGCCTCCTCCTTGCGATAGCGGTCGAACCGATATTGCGCCGTCAGCCAGCCCAGCGCCGCCGCACCGACGGACCCCTCGGTCAGGCGATAGCTGCCTTCCGGCAATGTCTCGGCCAGACGGGCAAGGCACCAGCTACCCAGAGTCTCTTTATTGGCGACCCCGGCGACGACCGACCAGTCGCCATCCCGTGCGCCGGGCAGAATGGCATGCTCATGCGCAAGCCCCCTGAACTTCTGCGCCGCCAGCAGCCCGCGCACGGATGCGGGGCGGCCGGCCAGCCATGTGTCGAAGCTCTTAGCGTCGACCAACTGGATCGAATGGGCGGGCTGCTGATTGTCGGCTTTGAGCAGGTCGGAAAAATCGGTCATGACGCGGATGTAAGGGAAAGCGAACCGCGAAGGAAAGCGCATTTTTCATCGCTGCGTCGCCACGTCCGACCCTTTCTTCAATTGCGATGTGAACCGGCCGGGCGTAGCTTCGTTGGATAAAGAACAAGGAGATGGACGATGATTCATGGTGATGATCGCAGCCTGCAAGCGGCAAGGGCGCGGGCCTATGCGCTGGCCGAAAGCGGGCAATTCGACAACAGCAATGCGGTCCAGCAGGCTCTGGTAGCCGAAGGCTGGTCCAATGCCGGGCGTGCGCTCGACAGCGACTATGCCCGCAAGGCGGTCGGCGAAAAATGCCGCGCGGCTGCAAAGGCCCATTGATGCAGGGTAGAATGATGGTTTCGGCGGCGGTCCTGCTGATCGCCGCCTGCTCGCCGTCGCACGATCAGTCGACTGGCAACGCCGCAGAGAATGAGGCGGCCGCGCGCTTCGCCGACAAGATGGCGGGCGCGCCCCAGCCTCAGCCGGCGGCCAAGCCCTTTGCGCAGGCGGACAAAAGCGAATTTCTCGAATTTTCCTATGCTTATCCTGCGCAGGCGGCGGCGATTCCTTTCCTGGTCGACAAGTTCGGCAAGGACGCGGCGTCATCCAGGGCGGATGCGCTCAGGATGGCGAAGGACGATAGCGCGGCCATGAAGGCGTCGGGCTATCCCTTCCGCCCGCACAGTGTCGAAACCCGATGGCGGGTCGAGGCGGACACGCCGCGCTTCCTGTCGCTCGAATCCGAATCCTACGTCTATACCGGCGGCGCCCATGGCATGACCGGCTATGACGTGGTGTTGTGGGACAAGGCGCGCCGGCGCGAAGCCAGCGTCAAGGCGATGATGACGTCGCCGGCGGCCTTCGCGGTGGCGATTCGCGACCCCTTCTGCAAGGAACTGGACCGGCAACGCGCGGAAAAGCGCGGCGAACCGGTCGTGCGCGGCGATGACGACTTCACCAAATGTATCGACCCGATGTCGGAGACATTGGTGCCGACCTCCAGCGACGGCAAGCTGATCGACAGCATGACCGTCGTCGTCGGCCCTTACAGCGCCGGTCCCTATGCCGAGGGCAGCTATGATGTGAAGTTGCCGGTCGATGCGGCCATGCGCAAGGCGATCAAGACCGAA
Source organism: Sphingobium sp. Leaf26 (assembly GCF_001421665.1). Taxonomy (GTDB): domain Bacteria; phylum Pseudomonadota; class Alphaproteobacteria; order Sphingomonadales; family Sphingomonadaceae; genus Sphingobium. Next base: position 255,253 of record NZ_LMKV01000023.1, on the reverse strand, counting down.
TATCAGGACGGATTCGTGCCGGGCTGAATTCGCCCCTGTTCCCCGGCCTGCGCCGGGGAACAGGGATGCCTGTGTCTTTAAGCCGGCACCCCATAAAGGTCATGATCGTCGGCGTCCTCGATCAGCACATCGAACATGTCGCCGGCCTTCCGTCCTTCGCCCACATCGCGCAGGAAGACGTTGCCATCGATTTCCGGCGCGTCGGGCTGGCTGCGCGCGGTAGCGCCGATGCTGCCATCTTCCTCGTCCGGCTCGCCCACTTCATCGAGGATCACGGGCAGGACGCGACCGACCTTCGCCTGCAACTTGGCGGCGCTGATCGCGGCGGTCTTTTCCATGATCCGCTGATAGCGTTCTTCCTTGACCTCTTCGGGCACCGCGCCGGGCAGGGCATTGGCCGCAGCCCCCTCGACCGGCTCGAACCGGAACGCGCCGACGCGGTCCAGTTGCGCCTCGTCCAGCCAGTCGAGCAGATACTGGAAATCCGCCTCCGTCTCGCCGGGGAAGCCGACGACGAAGCTGGAACGGATCGCGATGTCCGGGCAGATGTCGCGCCATTTGGCGATGCGGCTGAGCACCTTGGCTTCATTGGCCGGGCGCTTCATCGCCTTCAATACGCTGGGCGAGGCATGCTGGAAGGGAATGTCCAGATAAGGCGTCAGCAGCCCGTCGGCCATCAGCGGAATGACCTGATCGACATGCGGGTAGGGATAGACATAGTGGAGTCGCACCCACGGCGCCTTGCCCTCGGCCGTGCGCAACTGGCCCAGTTCGCGGGCCATGTCGGTCATATGGGCGCGGACTTCGCGACCCTTCCACATGCGCGGATCATGCCGGGTGTCGACGCCATAGGCCGACGTATCCTGGCTGATGACCAGCAGTTCCTTCGTACCCGACGCGACCAGCTTTTCCGCCTCGCGCAGCACCGCGTCGATGCGCCGCGACACCAGATCGCCCCGGATGGACGGGATGATGCAGAAGGAGCAGCGATGATTGCAGCCCTCCGAAATCTTCAGATAGCTGTAATGGCGCGGCGTCAGTTTCAGCCCGCCTTCGGGCACCAGGTCGACAAAGGCGTTGGGAATGGGCGGCGATGCGTCATGCACCGCATTGACCACCTGCTCATATTGATGCGCGCCGGTGACGGCCAGCACCTGCGGGAATTTCGCGCGGATCACATCCGCCTCGTCCCCCATGCAGCCGGTGACGATGACCCGGCCATTTTCCGCGATCGCCTCGCCAATGGCCTCCAGCGATTCCTCCTTGGCGGAATCGAGGAAGCCGCAGGTGTTGACCAGCACGACGTCCGCGCCGGCATAGTCGGCGGACATCTGATAGCCGTCGGAGCGCAGCTTGGTCAGGATACGTTCGGAGTCGACGAGGTTTTTCGGACAGCCGAGCGAAACCATGCCGATTTTCGGCGCGTCTGGGATTTTGGTTGCCATGATCGCCGCGCACATAGGGATTTTTGCGGCAAATGTCACGAGGGGCGCGAAAATGAAGAAGGGCGCGCCGTCGCCGGCACGCCCCTCTCATGATCAAGCGACCGGATCGCCTACATTTTATAGGACAGGCGCAGATAGCCGAACTGGCCCGGCACGTCATAGCTGGTCGTGTCGAAATTGGCGCCGTCGCAGGTGCCGCACAGCGGCGGGTCCTGATTGAACAGATTGTTGACGCCGATCGTGAAGCGCGCGCGATGGTCCATCCAGCCGGGCGAGAAATAGGCCTGCATGTCGCCATAGAAGGTCGCCTTCATGACGTTGCCGTCGCCCTCGGTCACTTTGCTCAGATAACGGCCGGTGAAGGACAGGCCATAGGCTTCGGTCGAATAGTCGATCGTCGCGTTCGCCTTGAAATGCGGATAGGCCTGGTCGCTCGCCCCGCACCGTTCCGTACCGGCGCATTTGATCGTCGGCGCGCCCAGATCCGCTGGCGGCTTGATATTATATTTCAGCAGATAGGCGGCGTTGATGTTGAGGCCGACGGAGCCATTGCCAACCATCTTCGACCGATAGTTCAGCGTCCCGTCGATCCCGTCCGTCTCGATCGCGTTCAGGTTCTGGAGCACGCCGTCGATGCCGGCCACCGCGCCGCTGCCGGTGCGGGTGATGGCGGCGCAACTGATCGGGTCAGCCTCGAACGCGCAGCGTTGCAGCGTCAGCGACGCTGGCACCGAGTCGATCGCGTTCTTCAGCGTGATCGTGTAATAATTCACCTCGATGCTGAACTGGCTGGCGAAGCTGTCGCGCGCCCAGGCCGGGCTGTATACGCCGCCTGCGGTCCAGGTCTTGGACGTTTCCGGCTTCAGGCCGGCGAAGCCCTGCGAGAAGACGCCGAGCTGGCCGCCCTGCGGTTCTTGATAGCTGCCGCTGGCCGGCACGCCATTGGCGATGCAGTTGGCCCGCACCGTGGCGTTGGTCTGCCACGCGCTGCCCGGTACGTTCGTGCACGGATCGTTGATCGTGGCGTCGGTACGCGACCGGCCGGCATACAACTCGCCGATGCTAGGCGCGCGCAGGCTTTCGGCATAGCCGCCGCGCAGCAACAGGTCGCGGGTCGGCTTCCACAGGCCCGACACGGTATAGGTCGTGTTGCTGCCAAAGCTGCTATAGTTGGAATGACGCACCGCGCCATCCAGCTCCAGCTTGTGGAAGAAGGGCGTGTCGGCCAGGATCGGGATGCGCAGTTCGCCGTAAAATTCATCGACGTTGAAGCCGCCGCGCGCCGGACTGGTCGGCACGTCCGCGCCAAGGCCGGCAGCAATCAGCGGGTCGGGCGTGTAGCTGGCCTGCTGGTCGCGATGTTCATAGCCGATGGCAAAGCCCACCGCGCCGGCGGGCAGGTTGAACAGGTCGCCGGACAGGTTGGCGGTGACGTCCCACAATTCCTGCTCGCTGCGGTCATGCTGGTCGAAGGTCACATAATCGAGCATCGCCTGCGTAATCGAACCCGCGCCACCGAAGATATTGAACGGCACGCAATCGCCAGCGCAGTCCGCGACCGGGCCGAGCGCCCGCGCCAGCTTGGCCGCGTTCAGGTTGCCGGTGAAGGTCTGGTGCGCATTGTTGGTGCCGTAACTGCCGTTGACGTCCCAATACCATTTATGGTCGCCGACATCGAAACTGCCCTCCAGCGTCGCCGCCATGGTCAGCGTATCGACTTCCTGACTGAAGATGCGTGGCCCGCCCTCCACGAAGCGGCGGCGGATGGTCGAATAATTGGCCGCATTGCCATCCGCGCCGGACGACAGCGTCACGCCGAACGGATTGAACGGATTGCTGGCATCGACCGATATGGTGTCGAGCAGATTGCCGTTGCCCGCATCCGGCCCGATGAACAGCGGCAGGAACGCCGCCTGCGTGGTCGATTCGCGATGCTGATAGACCAGCCGCGTGCGCAGGCTGACGGCGTCGGAAAATTCGAACTTGCCGTTCAGGAACGCGCCATAGCGTTCCGACGGGGTCAGCAGATAATTATAGGGCGCGAAATTGAACGAGTCGGTCGAGGAGCTATAGGGGCGATAGTCGCCCACGACCGGCGCGCGGCCGATGACCGGGCTGCCCAGCGTCAGGCTTTGTCCCAATACGTCGTAACGGCCATTGGGCGTGGCGCTGGAGCAACCGCCATCGGCGCAACTGCTGCCGCCCGCCGCCGGCCATTGCGATATGGAACGGTCGGCGGTGCTGACCCCTTCCTGCTTCACATAATTGCCGCCGACGACGACCGATACCCGGTCGCTCTGGAAGCCATAGCTGGCGTTGACGTCATAGGTATGGCCGTCGCCCTGACGGAAGGTGCCGAACTGGGCCGACATGTCCAGGCCCTTTTGCGACTGGCGGGTGATGATGTTGACCACGCCCGCAACCGCGTCCGACCCGTAAAGCGGGGACGCGCCCGATTGCAGCACTTCCACCCGCTCGATCATGCTTTGCGGAATGGTGTTGAGATCGACCGAGGCCGGGATGCCGCCCGCCGCCGATCCGTTGACGTACCGCATGCCGTCGACCAACACGAGCGTCCGCTTGGCGCCCAGATAGCGCAGGTCGATTTCCGCCGAACCCGATGAAACGCCGGTGCCGTCCGGCGGGCCACCGATATTGCCGGCATTGTTGGTCTTGGTGTTGAGGCCGCCGGCCGCGCTGGGGATGCGCTGCAACACATCCGCGATGGAGGTGAGGCCGGTGCGCGCGATCGACGCCTGATCGACCGTGACGATCGGCTTGTCCTGATCCAGCGGGTCTCTGCGGATGCGCGATCCGGTGACGATGATCGCGGTGCCATCTTCGGCCTGCGGTTCGACGGATTGGGCGAAGGCGGGAACGGTCCAGGCGACGACGGACAGCATGACGCCACATTGCAAGGCACTTTTAAAGCGCATGATACACCCCTTATTTCAGCGACCTGTCTGGCACAGGTTCTGCGGAAAGAGTGTTTGCGTTTTACAACAGTATAGCAATCGGGGTGGCGGCTGGCCGGATGAGATATAGCGCTAATATTGCAAGTTGTTGCTGCTCTGCAACAAAACGCAACAGTTCGTCTCTGCGCAGGCTCTATTGGTCGGACGGAGCGCCGTCACCTTCGGTCACCTCGATAATGCAATCGCCGGTCTGGAGCCGCTGCGCGCCTTCCTCCCAGAAGCCGATCGGCCGATCGTCGCGATAAATGCGCAGGCCAAGCCCGGTCCTGATCGCCGACAGCGGCCCGCCAATCTCCTGCGGCAACACCGCGCGCTCATTCAGCTTGATGCGCCCGCCGGTTGCCGCCAGATCGGTCATATAATCCGCGATATGCCGCCCGCTGGTGCTGCCCGCCAGCAACAGGCCGGCGAAGCTGACCGGGTTGATGACCGTGGTCGCGCCCGCCTGCCGCGCGGGCAGTTCATTGTCCTCGTTGCGCACGACGATGCTGATCGGCAGGCGCGGGGCCAGATGCCGGGCAGTGAGCGTGATGAGGATGGAGGTATCGTCCCGCCCCGCCGACACGATCATGATGCGGGCGCGGTGGATGGCGACATCCTTCAACGTCTTGTCCCGCGTGGAATCGCCGCACAATATGTTGCACCCTTGCGCCTCCGCCAGTTCCAGCGCCTTTTCATTGCCGTCGATGACGACGATCTCGCGCGGGTCGGTGCCGCGCGCCAGCAGTTCGTTCACCGCCTCCTGCCCGCTGGTGCCGAAACCGGTGACGATGATGTGATTGTGCAGATCAGCCTGAATACGCGCCATGCGCCACCTGTAGAGGATGTTGCGGAGAAAGAGATTATAGGCCGTGCCGAGGAAGATCAGCCAGACGAACAACCGGATCGGCGTCACGAAGATGGATTCGAACAGGCGCGCTTCCGGTGTCACCGGCACGATGTCGCCATAGCCCACCGTCGTAACTGTTACGGTAGTGAAATAAAGGACGTCGATAAAACTGATCTGGTTGTCGTAATTGTCCTTCAGCCCGTCGTGCCCGACCCAGTGGAGCAGCAGCACCAGCGCGATCAGCCCGAACACCAGCCCAAGCCGCCAGACCAGATCGGCCCACAGCGGCATGGCCGACCGCCGTCGCAGGAAACCGGCCGTGGCCGAAGAGGCGGCCGATGACGAGATCGTCGGTCTGATCCTCATGCCGGGGGCAACTGCGCGATCGGGTTTACGGGCACGCGGTCCCTGCGCAGTTCGAAATGCAGCTTGGGCTTGCTGGCATAGCCGGTGTCGCCGGTCAGGCCGATGACCTGCCCTTGCTTCACCTTCTGCCCGCGCACCACATCGACGCGGCTGGCATGGCCATAGGCGCTGACCCAGCTACTGCCATGGTTGATCAGCACCAGTCCGCCGAACACCGCCACCTTGTCCCCCGCATAGGCGACGACGCCATCGGCGCTCGCGCGGATCGGCGTGCCCATGGGCGTCGCGATGTCGATGCCATTATTCTTCGCACCGCTCTCGCCGGGACCGAAGCGCGACAGGATCGTCCCCCTGACCGGCCAGACGAAGCTGCCGGCAAAGCGCGCCGGCTGGGCCGCCGGGACATTGGAGGGCAGGGGCCTGGGCGCGCTCGATGCGACCGCCTTGGGCGCATTGTCGGCTATCGCGGGCTGGCCGCCGGTCAGCACATCGTCAATGTCGATGCGGAAGGCGGACGCCCGCTGTTCCATGCTGCTGGGCGCCCGTACGGGCGTGTTGCCGGGCAGGAGCAGCCTTTGCCCCCGCCGCAGCATATAGGGTTCGTCCAGCCCGTTGACGTCCACGATCTGCCGCCATGGCACACCATAAGCCGCCGCGATGGCGATGCCCGTCTCGCCCTCCGCCACCAGATGGTATCGACCGCCGGGAATTTGCAGCTTCTGCCCGGCGCGCACGCCATAGGGCGGCGTCAGGCCATTGGCCCGCGCGATCGCTTCCGATCCCGCGCCGGTGCGATTGCCGATGCCGCGCAGCGTGTCGCCCGGCTGGACGATGTAGGTGGAGGCGGGGATGGTCCGCGCGCCCGGCACGACCTGCTGCGCGGTCCAGACCGGCTGCGGTTCGGCCAGCTTCACGGTGGAGGCGTCGGCATCCATGCGCGGCGGCGGTGTCGGCGCGGGGTCGGCCCGCTCCGCCTGATTGGGAATACAGGCCGCCAGCAACAGCGAACCCAACGGCAGGATCAGGAAGGACGTGATCGGGAGGGACGGGCGCAGCATCGGCATTCATGTACCGTATCGCGCAATGGTTTCCACTCCTTAACCAACGGCCTTTTGTTCTTTGAGCAACTTCCGTTCGGTCCGCGCCTGTCGAGGCCCCTTGCGCCTTGTTCTCGACAGGCTCGAACGGAACGCAACAGGGATAATTCGTTAGCAGGCTAACGAATTATCCCCGTGCATTGACCTGTCCAACTCGCTGTCGCACAGCGCGCGGACTGTCCTGTCAGCGCGGCTCCAATTTGGTGATCCCGCCCATATAGGACGCCAGCGCCGCCGGCACGGTGACGCTGCCATCGGCCTGCTGGTAATTTTCCAGCACCGCCACCAAAGTCCGCCCCACGGCCAGTCCCGACCCGTTCAACGTATGCAGGAAGCGGGTCTGCTTCTCGCCCTCCGGCTTGTAGCGCGCGTTCATCCGCCGCGCCTGAAAATCGCCGCAGTTGGAGACAGAACTGATCTCACGATAGGTTTGCTGGCTCGGCAGCCAGACCTCCAGATCCCAGGTCTTGCGCGCGCCAAAGCCCATGTCGCCGGTGCACAGCAGCATCTTGCGATAGGGCAGGTCCAGCGCCTGCAAGATACCCTCGGCCGCCGCGACCATGCGTTCATGCTCGGCCTCGGACTCTTCAGGCGCACAGATCGCGACAAGTTCGACCTTCTCGAACTGGTGCTGGCGAATGAAGCCGCGCGTATCGCGCCCGGCGGACCCGGCCTCGGACCGGAAACAGGGGGTCAGCGCGGTCAGGCGGATCGGCAGGCTGTCGGTCGGCACGATCTGGTCCGCGACCAGATTGGTCAGCGAGACTTCGGCGGTCGGGATCAGCCAGCGGCCGTCCGTGGTGCGAAACAGGTCCTCGGCGAACTTGGGCAACTGGCCCGTCCCGAACAGCGCGTCATCCTTCACCAGCAGCGGCGGATTGGTTTCCTCATAGCCGTTGGTGCCGCTTTGCGTATCCAGCATGTATTGCGCCAGCGCCCGATGCAGCCGCGCCATCTGCCCGCGCAGCGCGGTGAAGCGCGCGCCGGACAGCTTCGCACCGCCCTCGAAATCCAGCCCCAGCGCCGGGCCGAAATCGGCATGGTCCTGCGGCGCAAAGTCGAAGCTGCGCGGCGTGCCCCAGCGGCTGACCTCGACATTGTCCGCCTCGTCCGCGCCCTGCGGCACATCGTCGGCGGGCAGGTTGGGGATGGCTGCCAGCATCGCGGTCAGCGCGTCGCCGACCTCCCGATCCTGCGCCTCCAGCGCCGGCGCGCCTTCCTTCAACGCGGCGACCTCAGCCTTCAAAGCCTCGGCCTTGGCCATGTCCTTGGCCGCCATCGCCTGGCCGATCGCCTTGCTGGCCTCGTTGCGGCGGGCCTGGCCCTGTTGCAATTCGGTCTTGATCGCCCGGCTCTTCTCATCGAGCGCCAATATCTCGGCGGACAGCGGGGCCAGCCCACGCCGGGCAAGGCCGGCGTCGAAAGCAGCGGGGTTTTCGCGGATGAAGCGGATGTCGTGCATGGGGCCGTCCTATGCCGCCGTGCGACGAACCGCGCAACCCTGTGCGCCGCCGTCCGTTGGTCCTCCACCTACGAAAAACACAGGAGACGGCGATGCAGATCGATCATGACGCGATGATATTGGTGGCGGACGGCCGCAAGCTGCTCTTTTTCCGCAACAAGGGCGATAGCGCCTATCCGCAACTGGAGGCAGAAACGGTCGAGGTGCAGGACAATCCGGCCCATCTGGAACAGGCGTCGGACAAGGCCGGGCAATCGTCCTCCACCGGCACCGCGTCCGGCACGATGGGCGAGAATAATTTCCACGAACTGGAGGAACAGCGCTTCGCCGCCCACGCCGCCGATCTGCTCAAGCGCCGCGCCTTCGCGCAGGATTATGAGAAGCTCATCATCGTCGCACCGCCATCCGCGCTCGGCGAGATGCGCAAGCACCTGCACAAGGAAGTGCAGAACCGGCTGGTGGGCGAAATCGCCAAGGATCTGACCAATCACCCGGTGGCGGAGATCGAGAAGCTGATCGCCGCGAACTAACTGGAGCGGGATTAGATCGGTATTACCTTACATCCGTTCGGGCTGAGCCTGTCGAAGCCCCGGCCTTCCGCATTCCGTTGTTGAGCGAAAAATAGCCCTTCGACAGGCTCAGGGCGAACGGGCGTTAGCGAAAACGTGATTCCCCAGTGCGACTGACACGAAAAAGGGGCGGCCCCGACTGGCGGGGGCGCCCCTTTTTCATGCGCCGTTCCGCGTTCAGGCGGCGGCTTGCGCCTTGCGTTCGGCAAAGCGGCGGCGGGCGACGAGCGCCACGGCGGCGGCGCCGAACAGGAGTATCATGGGCGGGGCCGGAACATCGGTGCCGCCGGTGCTGCTCGAACCTCCGCTCGAACTGCTGGATGACGAGCTGCTGCTCGAAGACGAAGAGGAACTGCCGCTCGACCCGGTGCTGCCCGTGCTGCCGCTGCTACCGAAGCTCGAAGAACCACCCGACGACGAGCTGCTGCTCGAAGAGGAGCTGGACGACGAACTGGACGACCCGCCGCTGCTGCCGGAGCTACCGCTGCTGCCGCTCGATCCCGAACTGCCGCTGGAACCACTGCTGCCGCCCGAAGAACCCGGATGGTCGGGCTTGCCCGGATGGCCCGGCTTGCCGCCGCTCGACCCGCCAGAGCTGCTCGAAGAGGAACTGGACGAGGAGGAAGAACTGGAGCTGGACGAGGAAGACGAGCTGCTGCTGACGTTGCCCGAGGAGGTCGAAACATTGCCCGACGAGGTCGACACATTGCCCGACGAGGTCGACACATTGCCCGACGACGTGGACACGTTACCCGACGAAGTCGAGACGCCACCGGTCGAGGTCGAAACCCCGCCCGTGGACGTGGACACGCCGCCCGTGGTCGAACTGGTCGAACTGCTGATGCCGCCGGTCGAACTGCTGGTCGAGGAGATCACGACCGATCCGCCCCCGCCGCCGCCACCGCCGCCGCCGAAGAAGCCGCCGATGAATCCGCCGCCGCCAAAGCCGCCGCCACCGCCCATCACGACCGGCACGGCGCTGCCGCCGCCCGACATCATCGGCATTTCGGCCATCGGCGCGGGCAGGGGAATGGGCGCGGGCTGGGTCGTGACGGTCACGACCTGAGGTGCTGCGGCCACGCGGACGGTCTTGACGACCTTGCGCTTGACGGTGCGGACGGCCAGGCGCTTCTTGGGCGCTGCCTTCACGCTCTTGGTGCTCTGGACCACGGCCGGGCGCGCATTCTCCGCGACATGGACGGCGCCGCCGCCGATGATCGCCCCGCCACAGGTGCAGGCGCACAATTTTGCCAAAGCCATCCGAACCGACATAGGATCTACTCTTTTCTCATTACCCCTGCACCCTTTGCCGAATCCCCTCCAGCGCCAGGTTTCACGGGAACTTCCTATGCGTATAGAACGCAAAAAAAAGGGTTAACTGCAATCCCGTTAACCCTCAATATAGCGTTGAAGTCGCAGGAAAAGCTACCGTCTGCTGAAGGTAAATGGTTAACGTCCCACTATGGAACGGCCGGAGGCGCAGGTCTGAACGTGCGGGCCGGGCGGCCCGCCGCAGCATGGCGCAAAATCGCCGTCCATGACAACGCCTGTCATCTATTGGAAAAAATGGTTTAATCCATATTTCCGATCGTTGATTGCCCGCTTGTGTCGGTCTGCGCCGATGGCTATGAGGCCCGCACAATCAATATTTGGGCGCCCGGAATATCAAGCGCCGGGGCCTGATGAGTCGGAGAGCCAGATGGCATCGGTCCTGAATTCCGATAAAGACGGTGAAAAGCCGCCCAAATCGAATGTGACGCTTCCCGCCGATTACCGCCCGTCGGCTGACGAAGAATTTATGAATCCGCTGCAACAGGAATATTTCCGGCAGCGCCTTTGGGACTGGAAGAAGCAGATCCTGACCGAAGCGGAAGGCACGCTGGCCGTGTTGCAGAATGAACCGCTGCGCGAGCCCGACCTGAACGATCGCGCGTCGAGCGAAACCGACTGGTCGATCGAACTGCGCACCCGCGACCGCCAGCGCAAGCTCATCTCCAAGATCGACTCCGCCCTGCGCCGCATCGACGACGGCGAATATGGCTATTGCGAAGTCACCGGCGAACCGATCTCGCTCGGTCGGCTGGAGGCGCGGCCGATCGCGACCATGACGGTCGAGGCGCAGGAGCGTCACGAGCGGCAGGAAAAGATATCGCGCGACGATTAACGGTTTTTCCATCACCCCACGGCTAGGATGCTGGCATCACAGCTATCTTAACCGTGGGTTTTTGCATGGACGACGAACAGGATATTTCGGACCGGGGACCGGCGCGCGCCGCGCCGCGTGACAGCCTGTTCCTGCTCACCACGCTCACCACGCCGGATGGTGCGCAACTGGGCAAGGCCCGCGTGCGCAATCTGTCCGCCACCGGGCTGATGGCGGATTGTGAGCGGGCAGTGCCGTCGGGCATCAAGATCATCTGCGAATTGCGGGGTATCGGACCTGTGGCCGGATCGGTCGCCTGGTCGCGGGAGGAAAAGATCGGCATCGCCTTTGACGAACCGATCGATCCGCAACTGGCGCGCAAGCCGGTGGGCAGCGGCGCGCAGAAGGCGAATGTCCCCGACTATCTGCGGATGCACCAGCGCGGCACCATCCGGCGCTGATCTGCCCATATCCACGATATGAAAATGCCCCGCGAGCCGGCCCGCTCCGGGGCTTTTTGCGTGGGCCGGATTTCCATTCCCGGAGCATCGTGCGAAAAAGTGGGAACCGGTTATTCGCTTAAAACGATGGTAAAAATAAAACGATGGTAAAAAACCAGAGCGCGCGACCTGCGCAGGATTGGACGCAGCGCGCTCCAGGCAGCCTGTAGCCTATCTGTGCGGAGGGAGGGGCGGCGATCGGCGTCGCGCGGCCCCAACCTCCTTTACAGACCTTACCAGCGTCTCAGTGCTGCGCCGCCAACTCTTCCTTCAACCGCAATTTCTGCTTCTTGAGCGACGCCACGAGGATATCGTCGGGCATGGGCCGACTCGATTCTGCCTTGATTCGGGCTTCAAGGCCGGCATGCTTGGCTGAAAGGGCTGAGATGTGGCTATTTTCCATGACGTTCTCCTTACGAGGGGTGATGGATGATCAAATAAATCATGATTCGCCCCGCTTGTCTCGTGGTGATTCGGCCTTTGCGACGGGCCGCACGAAAATTTGCGATGGTCCGCATCGCCTGCCCGCGTTATCAGGCATGGCTTAGGTAGCGAAACGAAGGGCAGGGAGGCGCAGTGAGCCGGGAAGACATCATGCGTCGACTGGAATTGTTGCGGGTCGAGCATCGCGATCTCGATAGTGCGATCGCCGCGCTGATCGACGCCGGAGGTAGCGACCAGATGCAGATCGCCCGCCTCAAGAAGCGCAAACTGCGCCTGCGGGACGAAATATCCACGCTGGAAGACGCGCTGGTCCCCGACATCATCGCCTGACCGGATCTTTTTTCGTTAACACCGCGCTAACCGATCACAAATGGGACAAAGGGCGGTCGTGACCCGGCAATGGGCCTGACAAGGTTGCGAAATTATGGCAGCAACGCAGGATGCAGAACCCCGCTTTCCTTGATCCTGGCCTCCATCGCCGGCTGGTGGACGGTCTTTATCTGGAAGCTATGGTCATGGCGGATGAGGCGCGCGCCTATTTCGATGGCAGCGCATCGCTGGACGATGGGGTGGACGATCCGATGCGCCGGGTCGCCTTCGCCTGCGAATCGCTCAAGGTGACGACCCGGCTGATGCACATCATCGCCTGGCTGCTCAGCCAGCGGGCCTGGCAGCGCGGTGAAATCGAACAGATCGACCTGAGCGATGAAAAATACCGGCTGGGCCGCGCATCGCACACCGACGCAGCACTGGCCGCGAGCTTTCCCTTTGCCGCGCGCGCGCTGATCGACGCCAGCCAGGAACTGTATGGGCGCGTCGCCCGGTTGCAGGATCGGATCGACGTCATGGGCAGTGCGGCCGCGACGGCGCTGGCCAGCCCTGCGCGTGCGCTGCTCGACCGGTTGAATACCGCATTCTGACCTTTGGCCCGTAAAGCAAGGCGATTCCCGTCTTCTAGGGCTGGCGTTCGCGCCCGTTTCTGGTCTAGACCGGCCCCATGACCGATGGTTTGCGGACCCGACGCCGCTTTTCAGGCTGCCCGCAAGCCACCCGGCTTCTGCTCGCACCGCTTCTGCTGATTGCGCCCGCATCGGTGCGGGCGCAGGACGCGGCGCCGTCTGTCGTGCCGGAGCCGGATCAGGCGCCTGGCCAGGCGCTGGACGCCATGCCCGACATCGGCGTCGATTGGCCGGATATGGGCCAGCCTGACAGCATCGCGCCGCTGCCCGACGATCCGGCCGATATGCAGGCAACGGCGCCTGCGCCGACCGATCCCGCCGCACCGGACGACCCGGCGGTGCCCCAGTCCCCCGCATTGGCCCTGCCCAGCGAGGACGATGATGCGACCACCGCGCCGGCCGAGGAGAGCGCCAGCTTCGCCGACGCCAGCGAGGAACGCCGTTATACGGTCCAGCTTAGCGGACTGGATGCCATTGCGGACGCGCAATTCACCCTGCGCTTCGATGAATTGTCGGTGCTGCGCCAGGGGCAGGGCAAGCCCGCCAACCTCGCCCAGATCAATCGCCGCATGAAGGAAGATGGCGAACTGCTCGACCGGCTGCTGCGGGCGAAGGGCTATTATGCCGCCCGCATCCGCAGCGCCGTCGCCGCGCCGCCGCCGGGCAGCGACCGCCTGTCCGTGACCTTCGATATCGTGCCGGGCACGCAATATCTCCTGGAATCGGTCGATGTCACCGGCCTTTTGGAGACCGCGGGGCAGGAGGCGCGGCTGCGTGCTGCCTTCCCGCCCAAGGTCGGCGATCCGGTGGACGCGGACAAGATATTGGCGGGCCGCGACGCGCTCGGCACCGCGCTGGCCGAAAGCGGCTTCCCCTTCGCCCGCGTCGATGAACCGGAAGTGCGGATCGACCATGAGGAGCGCAACGGCGACCTCGACATCATCGTCGCGCCCGGCGGCTTCCGTCGCTTCGGCGCGATCCAGATGGACGATACCAGGCTGTTCGACGCCCATCATGTGCAGGAAATCGCCCGCTTCCATCCCGGCGACACCTATATGGCCTCCGACGTCGAGGATTTGCGCCGGGCCATCGTCGCCACCGGCCTCGTCTCCTCGGTCAGTCTGAAACCGGTCGATGCCGGCGATGGCGAGCATGTCAATCTGGACGTGGACCTGCGCCCCGCGCCGCTGCGCACCATCGCCGGCGAACTGGGCTATGGCACCGGCGAAGGCTATCGCGCCGAAGTCAGTTGGCAGCATCGCAACTTCTTCCCGCCCGAAGGCGCGGTGACGGTGCGCGGCGTGCTCGGCACGCAGGAGCAGACCGCCTCCTTCACCTACCGACGCAACAATTTCAAACGGCGCGACAATGTGCTGACCGGGCTGGTGTCGATCAGCAATATCCGCCGCGATGCCTATGACGCGCGCACCATCAACCTGTCGGGCGCGATCGAGCGGCAGAGCAACATCCTGTTCCAGAAGAAGTGGGTCTGGCGCTTCGGCGGCGAGCTGATCGCGTCGGACGAAGCCGATGCCTTCAGCGGCGGCGCGCGCCGTACCTTCCTGATCGGTGCGGTGCCGGTCAGCCTGACCTATGACGGCAGCGACGATTTGCTGAACCCGTCCAAGGGCTTCCGCCTCGGCGCGCGGGTCAGCCCCGAACTCTCCTTCCAGAACACGACCTTCGGCTATGCCCGCGTGCAGGTGGACGGCAGCGTCTATCAGCCGGTCGGCGACCGGGTCGTTCTTGCCGCCCGATCCCGTTTCGGCACCATCTTCGGGTCGACCGTCGAGCAGATCGCGCCGTCCCGCCGCTTCTACGCCGGCGGCGGCGCGTCGGTGCGCGGCTATGGCTATCAGGCGATCGGTCCGCGCTACGGCGATGACAATGATCCGGTCGGCGGCAAGAGCCTGGCCGAATTTTCGCTCGAAACCCGCATCCGTTTCGGCAATTTCGGCGTCGTGCCCTTTGTCGACGCCGGCAATATCTCGACCAGCTTCCTGCCGCGCTTCCGCGACCTGCGCATCGGCGCGGGCATGGGCCTGCGCTATTACAGCAATTTCGGCCCGATCCGGGTCGATGTCGGCACCCCGCTCAATCCGCAATCGGGCGATCCGAAGGTCGCGGTCTATGTCTCGCTGGGGCAGGCTTTCTGATGGCCGACGACGCAGCCCTGCCCGTCCCGCCGTCCCCCGCGCCCGCGCCGCGCCGGCGTGCATGGGACGGCCGCTGGCAGCGCTGGCTGGCCGGACTGTTGCTGACGCTGGTGCTGATCGTCGCGGCGGCGGTGGCATGGCTGGACACGAGCGGCGGCCATCGCTTCCTCGCCACCCGCATCGCCACCATCAAATCCTCGTCGGGCCTGCGCATCCATGTCGGCGCCATAGAGGGCAGCATCTATCGCAAGGCGGTGCTGCGCGACCTGATCCTGTCCGATCCCAAGGGAAAGTTTCTGGAGGCACCCCGCGTCGAACTGGACTGGTGGCCCTTCGCCTGGCTGTCGAACCGGCTGGATATCGACCGGCTGGTGATCCCGCGCGCGACCCTGCACAAATTGCCCAAGCTGAACCCTACCGCGCGACGCGGGCCGATCCTGCCCGGCTTCGATATACGCCTCATGCAATTTTCGGTCGGCCAACTGGATATCGCGCCGGGCGTCACCGGCCGGGTGCAGCGCGCCACCATGTCCGGCGATGCAGACATTCGCGGCGGTCGCGCGATCATCGACCTGTCCGCCCGCACGCTGGACGGCAGCGACGCGCTGACCATCGCGCTCGACAGCCGGCCGGACAAGGATCGCTTCTCCCTCGACGTCACCGTGAACGCGCCGAAAACCGGCGTTCTGGCGGCGATGGCTGGTCTGAAGCAGGACGCAAACCTGCGCATCGGTGGCAAGGGTAGCTGGAGCCAATGGGACGGGCGCTTGTCCGCCACGCTCGACGCCGCGCCGGTCGCCGACTTCACGCTTGCCGCTCGCAGCGGTGCCTATTCGGCGCGCGGCACGGTGGAGGGGGACGCGATCGCCGGCAATGGCCTGCTCCGCCGCATCGCCGCGCCGCGCCTGACCGTGCGGGCCGACGGCACGATGGTCGAGCGGGTCATCGACGGCCGCCTGTCGCTCCGCTCGGCCGCGCTGGACATGACCGCCGATGGCGCGATCGACCTGCGCAACAATGCGCTCGACAATATGCGCGTGGACGTGAAACTGGCCCGGCCCGCAGCGCTGATCAAGACCATGCGCGGCAAGGATATTGCCGCCAAAATCCGGCTGGACGGCGCCTTCACCGCGCTTGGCTACGAATATCTGCTCACCGCGCGCCAGATCGCCTTCGATAAGGCGATCATCAACGACGTTCGGGCCGAGGGCAAGGGCCGCACCACCGGCAAGGGGCCGGCGCTGATTCCGCTGCGCCTGCGCGCCCGCAGTCTGGACGGGCAGGGCGATCTGGTCGGCGGGATCGTCCGCAATTTTCAACTCGACGGCGTGCTGCAACTGAACGGGCAGACAATCGTCAGCAATCCGATGCAGTTGCGATCGGACAAGTTGCGGGGCAAGCTGACGGTGATCGCCGACCTGGCGACCGGCCGCTATGATGCGGGACTGGACGGCCAGATCAACGGCCTGTTCATCCGTGGACTGGGCATCGTAGACCTGACCTCCAAGCTGCGCGCCGTGCCGCGCGCCGATGGCGGCTTCGGCCTCAGCGGCAATGCGCTGGCGCGGGTCCGGCGGCTGGACAATGATTTCCTGCGCACGCTGGGCGGTGGCCTGCCGACCTTGCGCAGCAGGCTGGAACTTATGAAGGACGGCCAGTTCGCGCTGTCCGACATGCAACTGACATCGCCCCTGCTCAATCTGACGGCGCGCGGCATACGTCATCGCGACGGATCGCTTCATCTGGAGGGCAGCGGCCGGCATGGACGGTATGGCCCGGTCACGCTGACGCTGGACGGCATGATCGAGCGGCCGACCGTCGACCTGTTGCTCGCCCGGCCGATGGATGCGCTGGGCCTGCGCGATGTGCGGGCGAAGCTGATCCCGGATGCCAATGGCTACAGCTATACCGCCATTGGCGGATCGACGCTTGGTCCCTTTACGGGGCGGGGCGTGATCCTGCTGCCGCAAGGCGGGCAGGCGGTGGTGCGGGTCGCCAATCTGGCCGTGTCGGGCGTCACCGCCAGCGGCGATATCCGTCCCGTCGACGGCGGCCTCGACGGCCAACTCAGCGTCATGGGGCCGGTCACGGGCTATATCAATTTCAAGCCGGTCGACGCCAATCAGCAGGTGCAGTTGAAACTGACCGCCAATGACGCCAGCTTTGAAGGCCCGACCGTCATAGAGGTCCGGCGCGGCACGCTGGATGGCACCATCCTGCTCGATCCATCGGGCACCACGGTCACGGCCACGGCGCAGGCGCGCGGTCTGCGCGTTGGCGGCATATTGCTCGGCCGCTTCGCCGCCAATGCCGAACTGGTCGATGGCAAGGGCAAGATCAGCGGCAGCCTGTCGGGCCAGCGCGGGCGGCTGTTCGATGTGCAGGGCGAGGCGCAGGTCGAACCCGACAGCATCCGCCTCACCGCTGCCGGCACGATCGACAAGCGGCCCATCCGCCTGACCAGAGCCGCCGTGCTGACGCGGACGGAGGATGGCTGGCGCCTGTCGCCCGCGACGATCAGCTATGCCGGCGGATCGCTGCAACTGGCCGGTGAACTGGGCGGCGCCTCCACCCATATCGAGGCGCGGATGCAGAAGCTGCCGCTGGCGCTGCTCGACATCGCCTATGACAATCTGGGCCTGGGCGGCATGGCGACCGGATCGCTCAGCTACGCCCAGCCGCGTGGCGGCCTGCCCACCGGCAAGGCGGAACTGCGCATCCGTGGCCTGTCCCGCTCCGGCCTCTCGCTCAGCAGCCGCCCGGTCGATGTCGGCGTCAACGCCGCGCTGACCGGGGATCGGCTTGCCACCCGCATGGTCTTCGTCGCCGATGGCAAGACGATCGGCCAGGCGCAGGCACTGCTCAATCCGCTGGGGAGTGAGGGTGGCCTTGCCGCCCGGCTCAACAGCGCGCCCTTCTTCGGCCAGTTGCGCTTCAACGGCACGGCCGACACGCTCTGGCGCCTGACCGGAGTGGAGATCGTCGATATCGCTGGCATGGTCGGCGTGTCGGCGGACATGCGCGGCACGCTGGGCGCACCGGTCATCACCGGCAATTTCACGACCGACAATGCCGCCATTACCAGCCCTGTCACCGGCATGCGGTTGAAGGGCGTGAAGGCGCGGGGCCGCTTCTCCGGCGCGCAACTGGTCATTTCCAGCTTTGCGGCGACGGCGCAAAATGGCGGCACCGTCAACGGCACCGGCCGCTTCACCTTCAATGGCATCGCCGGCGTCGGCATGGACCTGAACCTGCAAGCCGACAATGCCGCCCTGCTGGAGCGGGACGATATCGCCGCGGCCGTCACCGGTCCCATCACCCTGCGATCCGACGGCGTGGGCGGCACGATCGGCGGCGATCTGGTGCTCAACAAGAGCCGTTTCACGATGGGCCGCGCCGCCGCCGTGGCGCAGATCCCCGAACTCAAAGTGGTTGAAATCAACCGGCGCGGCGACGAGATCGAACGCCCCCGCACCAACGTTCCCTGGGCGCTGGCGATCAAGGCGCGCGCGCGCAACCGCCTGACCGTCACCGGTCTTGGCCTCGACAGCGAATGGCGGGCAGACCTCGATATCGGCGGCACCGTGACCAATCCGGCCATCGCCGGTCGCGCGCAACTGGTGCGCGGCGGCTATGAATTTGCCGGCCGCCGCTTCGAGTTGCGCGAAGGCAATATCCAGTTCGACGGTAAGGTACCGGTCAACCCGACGCTGGATATCAGCGCCGAAGCGGACGTCAGCGACCTCAGCGCCACCATCCATGTCGGCGGCACGGGCCTGAAACCCGACATCACTTTCACTAGTATCCCTGCGCTGCCGCAGGACGAACTGCTCTCTCGCATCCTGTTCGGCACGTCGATCACCAACCTGTCCGCGCCCGAAGCGTTGCAACTCGCCTCCGCCGTGGGATCATTGCAGGGCAATGGCGGCCTCGACCCGATCAACGCGGTGCGCAAGGCGGCAGGCCTCGACCGGCTGCGCATCATCGCCGCCGACCCGACGCAGGGGCAGGGCACGTCGATCGCGGCGGGCAAATATCTGACGCGCAAGACCTATGTCGAACTGATCACGGATGGTCAGGGCTACAGCGCCACCCGCATGGAATATCAGGTCACACGCTGGCTGTCCCTGCTGGCGGCCATCTCCACCCTTGGCCGCGAAAGCGCCAACGTACGTATTTCCAAGGATTATTGACGTGACGAAGAGCGCGATCGACGCCGCCACCGCGATCAGCGTGATGGACCTGTTCACCATCGGCATCGGTCCTTCCAGCTCGCACACGGTGGGGCCGATGCGCGCCGCGCTCCTGTTCATGGATACCCTGCCCGCCACGCCGACGCGGGTGCAGTGCGAATTGTTCGGATCGCTGGCGCTCACCGGCCGGGGTCATGCGACGGACAGCGCCATCCTGCTCGGCCTGTCGGGCTATCGCCCGGAAAGCGTCGCCCCGGACGCGATCGGGTCGATCCTGACGGCGATCCGCAACGATGGCCGTATCCGGGCGGGCAGCGCCGTGGATCACTGGCTGCCGTTCGAGGAAGCGCGCGACCTGCTGTTCCGCATGGGCGAGTTTTTGGAGGCGCACAGCAATGGCATGCGCTTCACCGCCTGGATCGACGGGCGCGACGATCCGGTCGTGCGCGACTATTATTCCATCGGCGGCGGCGCGGTGCTTCCCGGCGTGGCGCCTGTCAGCGACGACGCACCGCTCGGCCATAATGTCGTCCAGCCCTGGCCCTTCTCATCCGGCGCGGAAATGCTGGCGCAGGGCGACGTCAGCGGCCTGTCCATCGCGACTTTGGTATTGCGCAACGAAGGTGCATGGCGGGTGCAGGCGGACACCGAAGCCTTTCTCGACAATGTCATCGACGCCATGAGCGCGTCTATTGACCGGGGCCTGATGCAGGAAGGTCTGCTGCCCGGCGGCCTCAAGGTCCGCCGCCGCGCCCGCGCCATCCACCAGCGGTTGCGCTTGCAGCAGGACGCCCTCGGCCCGGCGCAGATTTTCGAATGGGTGAGCCTGTTCGCGCTCGCCGTGAATGAGGAAAATGCCGCCGGCGGCCGCGTCGTCACCGCCCCCACCAATGGTGCGGCTGGCGTCATCCCGGCAGTGCTACATTATTATCGCCGTTTCGTGCCCGGTGCCGACCGCGACGGGGAGCGCCGCTTCCTGCTCACCGCCGCCGCGATCGGCTTCCTTTACAAGAAGCGGGCCTCCATCTCCGCCGCCGAAATGGGCTGTCAGGGCGAAGTCGGCGTCGCCTGTTCCATGGCCGCCGCCGGCCTCGCCGCCGTGCTGGGCGGCACCAATACACAGGTCGAAAATGCCGCGGAAATCGGCATGGAACATAATCTCGGCCTCACCTGCGATCCGATCGGCGGCCTCGTCCAGATCCCCTGCATCGAACGCAACACGATGGGCGCGGTCAAGGCGATCAACGCCGCTTATCTCGCCCTGCAAGGCGACGGCCGTCACATCGTCAGCCTGGACGCCGTGATCGAAACCATGCGCCAGACCGGCGAGGATATGGCCAGCCGCTACAAGGAAACCTCGCTCGGCGGTCTGGCCGTCAATGTGGTGGAATGTTGAAAAACGTTCCGTCGCTTCATCGCCCAAACGGCACGGTTGCACGGCGAATGGAGTAGGTTTCGTGACATTAATAACACAGAATCAATCGTTTATCTGCCGTTCATGAAACTAACTCGGCCGCTCCGGCTTGTGCGTCTCACCCCCTGAGAGAGGGGAAGAATGACACACGGAGTATTTGTTATGCGTAAGTTGATGGTCGCAACCCTTCTCGCCGGCGCCACTGTCGCCACCCCGGTTTTCGCACAGGATGTCGGCCCGACCTTCACCGGTCCGCGCGTCGAAGCGATCCTGGGCTATGACCGGACCGGGGCCGGCAGCGACGTGGACAATGACAATGGCAATGACGATCAGAAGATCGACGGCCTGCTCTACGGCGTCGGCGCCGGCTATGACATGAACCTGGGCAGCGCAGTCGTCGGCGTCGAAGGCGAATATACCGACTCCACCGCCAAGAGCAGCCGCCGCGACTTCTCCGACCAGTTCGGCTTTGGCCGCGTCAAGCAGGGCCGCGACCTCTATATCGGCGCGCGCGCCGGTATCTTGGCCGATCCCGCCACGCTGGTCTATGTAAAGGGCGGCTATACCAACACGAAACTGGACGTGCTGGCTGGCGACAGCGACCAGGAAACCGACACCAATTTCAAGCTGGACGGCTGGCGCATCGGTGCGGGCGTGGAACGCGCCATCAACGCCAACACCTTCGCCAAGATCGAATATCGCTATTCGAAATATGAGGATGCGCATATCGACTTCGCCAATGGCGCCACCAGCGACGAATTCGGCATCGACACCGACCGTCATCAGGTGGTCGGCAGCGTCGGCTGGCGTTTCTAAGCCAGCCACCATGCGTCCTGCATAGCCGCTAAGCCTGTCAAAGCGGGGTATCGAAGGATTTTCCTTCGATGACGGATGGTTGATGCCGAAGCAAAGGAGAGGGGCCGGTCATCGGATCGGCCCCTTTTTGCGTGCATCCGCCTATCCCCTCTATCAGGGGGCGCGCAGCCCTGTTATTGACACTGTTGTGAGTAACGCGATTCCCCACCGCTTCCCGATCGGCATCGATCCGACCGACATCGACTTCATGGGTCATGTCAACAATGCCAGTTACCTGAAATGGGTGCAGGAGGCCGTGCTGGACCATTGGCGCGCGCTCGCCCCGTCCGAAGCGGTCGCCCAGCATCTCTGGGTCGCGCTCAAGCATGAGATCACCTATCGCAAGCCTACCTTTCTGGACGACGACGTGATCGCCACGGTGCTGCTGGAAAAGGTGCAGGGCGCCCGCGCCTTCTACGAAACGGTGATCCGCCGTGGCGAGGAAGTGCTGGCCGAAGTCAAATCAAGCTGGTGCTGTATCGACGCCAGCAGCCTGCGCCCCGCGCGGTTGACACGCGAAGTGATCGACCGGTTTTTCGCTTCGGATGACGGGGAAGAGCGCGGCTGATGCGAGGGGCGTTTATGTCCGCAATGGGTGGATGGCGGAATGGCGGTTGTGCCGCCATTAAGAGCGGTAAGCAGACATTGGAGGTGCAATGCCGTTTCCTGTAGCAGAGCCGCAAATAGCCGAAGCTGAACAGGCACTCGGGCGGAAATTTCCCGTGGAGTTACGAGCGCGATTGCTCCGCGACAACGGAGGCGAGATCGTCGCTGCTGACGATGACTGGCTCATTCATCCGGTCTGGGACCCGTCAGATCGGAAGACGATGGGGCGAACGGCGGGACATATCGTTAGGGAAACAGAGGTTGCGCGCTCTTGGGCATTGTTCCCGCCCGAAGGTATTCCGTTGGCAGCTAATGGCAACGGCGATCAAATTATTCTATTAGCAGACGGAGATCAGGTTCTCATCTGGGATCACGATACGGGGGAATGCCTGCCAGTTTCAGTTGATTGGAGCTAAAGCCTAACGTCAGCTTTAGGCAATGTAAAATGAAGCTCTCGACTTCCAACTTTGGTCGTTCATCGACCAGCAGCATTGACGACTGCATAATTCTCAATCCCATTGTCGCCATGGCGGCTTGTGGCCCGGCGAGCGGTTTTCGGTAATGCCGTCTTTATAGAGTAGCCAGTAGATGAGCAGCGTGAATGGCAGCATCACTCCGAATTTTACCCACCATTTTGCATCGTCGGATAGGACGAGTGGCGGCACAATCAGCCCGATCGCTAAGGCGATGAGGAAAGCGTAGCGATGTAAAATGTAAGGGATCACACCAACTTCTCCTTCATTGGCCAAATGTCACATTGGCAAAGAAGCTGAATGTCCGCAATCGAGACGCACCAGTCTAACGCTGAACGGCAAGAAATGGTCGAAAGCCGACTCCTCTCTACAGCGTCGCCTCGATCTCCCGCGCCGCCATGTCCGGATCGTCCGCCTGGCTGATCGGGCGGCCGATGACCAGCATCGACGCGCCCCGGTCCAGCGCCTCGCGCGGGGTTACGGCGCGTTTCTGGTCGCCCATCGTGCCACCGGTCGGGCGCACGCCCGGCACCACGAAATAGCCGTCAGGCCAGGCCGCCTTGGCGATCGCCACTTCCGCGCCCGAACAGACGATGCCGTCCAGCCCGGCGCTCTGCGCCAGGTCGGCCAGACGGCGGACCTGATCCTCCGCTTTCCCGCCCACGCCGATGTCCAGCAGGTCGCCATCGTCCAGGCTGGTCAGCACGGTCACGGCCACAACCTTGGTCTTCACGCCCGCCGCCGCCTTCGCATCCTCCAGCATGGCCCGGCCGCCGGCGGCATGGACGGTCAGCACCGCCGGTTCCAGCATATGCAGCGCCTGCACTGCCTTCGCCACCGTATTGGGAATGTCATGCAGCTTGAGGTCGAGGAAGATCGGCAGGCCGAACTTCATCATCTCATGCACGCCATGATGGCCGTTGGCGCAGAAGAATTCGAGGCCCAGCTTCAGCCCGCCGACATGATGCCGCACTTGACCGGCCAGCGTCTGGGCTTTGGTCAGGTCGGGCGTGTCGATGGCGACATAGATCGGGCTGCTCATGCTGGTCCTGTAATGGTTGGAGGGGGAGCGGAAGGGAGCGGGTCCGCCACGGTCGTCAGGCCGGGTGCATCCGAAAAGGCGGGCGGCGGCGGTGGCGGGGTGACAGCCGTGGCCGCCGCGAGCGCGCGTTCGCTGCTGTCGAGCCGACGCTTCAACCGCCAGCGCGTCGCCCGCGCCATGATCCAGAAGGGCAGGGCGCCCAGCAGGAAGGCGAGGATCAGCAGCACGGGCAGCTTGGTTTCCATCACCATGTCGCCCCACAGGCGCACGGTCACGGGGACGTAATTCGCCATACAAAAAAAGGCGAGCGCCACGGCGATCACGACCCAAAAGGCTGTCCGCAAAAACTGCATAGGCTAGACCCTCTTGCTGTTGGTGGAGGGCAGCTTAGGCGATTGCGGCGGATTTCGGAAGCGCTGGATCGATTTTGTCGATGGCGATGGTCATGGACAGGCTCGCCGTCTCGCCGGGGGCCAGAACCGGCATGCCACCGCGGTTGATCGCATCGGGCATATGGCTGACCGGTTCCAGACAGAAATCGACGCTGTCGGGCGGGCGATAGACGTGCAGCCAGTCCGCCCCGGTCGCCATCACCGTCAGTCGCAGTCCGTCACCGCGCTGCACGATCGCGGTCCCGTCCCAGCCTGTATAGGCATTGTCGACCAGACTGGTGCCGCGCACGATGGTGGGACTGGACCAGTCGCCCAGCGTATCGGCGGGCGCTTGCCTGTCGGGCAGCATGTCCGGCGTGGACAGCCACAGACCCCGCGCGCCGAAGGTCAGCGTGGTCGCTTCGTCGGCGAGGAAATAGGGATGGAACCCCAGGCCGATCGGCATCGCCACATCACCGATATTGGTTACGGACAACGACATGGACAGTTGCGATGGTGTCAGCGCGACCCGCTGTTCGGCCCGATGGGCAGACGGCCAATGATCGGTGCCGCGATGGTCGTGGATAAGTCGGGTGGACACATCACCTGTCTCACTCGCTGTCCAACTTGCCTGCCAGCCAAAGCCGTGGATGCTGTGCGGATGATCGCCGAAATTGAGCGGCAACCGATAGTCCACATCCTCGAAAGTAAAGCGCCCGCCCGCAATCCGGTTGGCATAGGGCACCAGCGGAAAACTCGCCATGGCGAGCGGATCGCCGGCCCTGTCCGGCGCGCGTCGCAGCAGGTCGACGCCGTCCAGCGCCAGCCAGAGCAGCGACCCGCCGACAGCGGGCGACAGGGCCGCTTCCAGCCCTCCCGCCCGCAATATGATGCTATCGCTGCTCAGCCGACCATATCCTCAAGCTCGCGCCCCTTCGTCTCATGCACCATGGCGCGGACGAAGAAGAAGCTGATGAACGCGAAGAAGGCGTAGCCGGCATAAGTGACGACCAGCCCCGGCGACACGGCCAGCGCCGGGAAGCTGACCGAGATCGCCGCGTTGGCGATCCACTGCGCGAAGCCGGCGACGGCCAGACCCGATCCGCGAATCTGGTTCGGGAACATCTCGCCCAGCATCACCCACATGATCGGACCCCAACTGAGGTTGAAGAAGATCACATAGAGGTTCGCGGCGATCAGCGCCATCAGGCCGTTATGACCGGGCAGCGACACCGCGCCGTTCGCGCCGGTCACGGCGGTGGAGAAGGCGTAGGCGACGATTGCCAGCGTCACCGCCATGCCCGCAGAGCCGATCAGCAGCAGCGGCTTGCGGCCGATCTTGTCCACCAGCATGATCGTGCCCAGGCACGCGCCGATCGACAGAACGCCCGACAGGATGTTGATCTGCAACGCATTGTCTTCGGAGAAGCCTACGGCCTCCCACAGGGTCGCGCCATAATAGAAGACGACATTGATGCCGACCAGTTGCTGGAACACGGCCAGGCCGATGCCGGTCCACACGATCGGGCGGATCTTGCCCGTGGTCTTGCTGATCAGGTCGCTCAGTTTCGGGCGATGATGATCGGCGGACAGGCTGGCGCGAATCTCGGCCACCGTGCGCGCGGCTTCCTGCGGCCCGAACAGGCGGGTCAGCACGGCCAGCGCGCGCTCATCCTGTCCACGCGCGACCAGGTAGCGGGGGCTTTCCGGGATGACGAGCAGGGCGAAGAAATAGATGGCGGCCGGGATCGCCTGCAACCAGAACATCCAGCGCCAGGCCGGGAAGTCCAGCCACAGCGGCGCGGTCGACCCACCGGCATAGCGGGCCAGCACGAAGTTCGCGACGAACGCGCCGGTCAGGCCGGAAATGATCATCACCTGCTGCACCGAAGACAGCCGGCCGCGCACATTGGCGGGGGTGACTTCGGAGATGTAGACGGGCGAAATGACGCTCGCCGCGCCGACCCCGAGGCCGCCGATGATGCGGGCGAAAATGAAGATGGCGGAAGAGCTTGCAGCGCCCGCAAGCAGGGCACTGACGAGGAAGAGGATGGCGGCGGCCATCATCACGCCGCGCCGGCCGATCAGGTCGGCCATGCGGCCCGCGCCGAACGCGCCGATGGACGATCCCACCAGAATGGCGCCGACATTGATGCCGATGCCCAGCTTGCCAAGATCGAAGGCCGCTTCCAGCCCCTTTTGCGTGCCGTTGATGACGCCGCTGTCATAGCCGAACATGAACCCGCCGATCGTCGCCACGGCCACGATCGCGGCGATAAAGGCCATATTGACCTTTTCCGCGCTCCCCTCACTCATCCGTCTTCATCCTTCCAATTCTTATCATCGTTGCGACTTATAATGTGGCGATATGGCCCGGCAGCCCGGCCACGCCGGGGTCGAAGGCGAAGAGATCACCTGCCAGGGGCTGCTGTGTCAACGCCGCCCTGTCCAGCCCTTTGCGCGCCGTGGTCGCATAGGCCGTCGTCAGTCCCTCGCCGCCAAAGGCGATTTTGGTGATGTTGCTGACGGGGAAGTGAATCTCCCGCATCAGCTTGCCGGCCGGGTCGTAGCGGCGCACCGCCCATCCGCCGAACAGACCGGTCCATAGGCAGCCTTCCGCGTCCACGGTCGGCCCGTCGGGATAGCCTGCATCCGCTTCGATCTTCGTGAACAGGCTGGTATTGCCGACCGATCCGTCGTCGTTCAGGTCCGTGCGCCAGATCCGCTTGCCCAGCGTGTCGGTATGATAGAGCGTCCGGCCATCGGGCGACAGGGCCGGACCGTTGGTGATCGACACGGCGGGCAGGCCGGTTTCGACGCATTTGCCCTTATGGAAGCGATAGAAATAGCCGCTGTCGACTTCCTCCGCATCATCCATCGACCCGAACCATAATGCGCCATCGGGCGCGACGCAGGCATCATTCTGGCGATTGCCGGGCAGATGCGTTTCGGGTGCGTGGATCAGCGTGAAGCTGCCCCCCTCCGCCAGATCCAGAGCCGGATCGAAGCGATGCACGCCGGTCTGCAAACCGACTGCCAACAGCCCGTCGTCGGTCGGAACGATCCAGCCGACCTGACAGGGCGCCGCCCAACTGCGCCCGACGTCGATCGCCGGATCGTAGCGGTGGATACGGTGTCCCTTGATATCGACGAACCACAGGGCGGCGTCGCGCGCCACCCAGACCGGTCCTTCGCCCAGCGTCGCACCGACGGACAGCACGCTCTGCGGATCGGCGCTCATGCTATCAGCGCCAGCCGGCATCGATGAAATAGTCATGCGCAGTGCAATAGCGGGCATCGTCCGATGCCAGGAACATTGCCAGCGCGGCGACGTCCACTGGCAGGATGCGGCCGTCCAGGCATTGCGCCGCGACGATCTCCGCCTCGCCTTCGGGCGTGTACCATTTTTCCTGACGCGG
Organism: Sphingobium sp. Leaf26; assembly: GCF_001421665.1. Lineage (GTDB taxonomy): Bacteria > Pseudomonadota > Alphaproteobacteria > Sphingomonadales > Sphingomonadaceae > Sphingobium. The sequence continues at coordinate 227,935 of NZ_LMKV01000023.1, read as the reverse complement.
CGTCTTCACATTGCCGGGAATGATGGTGTTGACGCGGATATTGTCGCGGCCAAGGTCGCGGGCGAGGCTGCGGGTCAGTCCCTCGATCGCCGCCTTGGCGGTCTGGTACAGTGTCAGTTCGGGCAAAGCGAGGTGCCAGCTTATCGACCCGAAATTCAGGATCACGCCGCCGCCCGCGCGCTTCATCGCCGGAACCGCCGCCTGCGCCGCGAAGAAGAGATGGCGCAGATTGACCGCCATCCGTTCGTCCCAATAAGCGGGCGTCACTTCCGCGATCGTGTGCCGATCGTCATTGGCGGCATTGTTGATCAATATGTCGATCCCGCCCAGTTGCTGCTCGACCGTGCCGATCATCGCGTGCACCGCATCGATGTCGCGCAGGTCAACGGCGTGGAAGATCGGCGTGAACGCCGCGCCGGACAGGCGAGCGGCCAGCGCCTCGCTTTGTTCCACCGCGATATCGCAGAAGGCGACATGCGCTCCCTGGCCGACGAACGCCTCGACCAGCCCTTCGCCGATGCCGCTGCCGCCGCCACTGATAAAGACCCGCTTGCCCTTCAGGCTGGGGTAGATGGCACGGCTCATGCGTTTTCTTTCAGCAGGCCGCGTGCGGCCAGATTGGTGAACAGGGCGGTCAGGCCATAGGTCCAGGGCGTGGCGTCCTTCGACGTCACGACGCTGTTGACCAGCTTGCCGAGGCGCGGCGTCGAAATGGCGACGACATCGCCGACCTTGTGCGTGAAACCGCGGCCCGGTTCGTCGCGATCCTGCACCGGCGCGAACAGCGTGCCGAGGAAAAGCGTGAAGCCATCGGGATATTGATGTTCGGACAACGTCTGGCGCACCAGTTCCAGCGGATCGCGGCTGATCTGGTTCATGCTGCTATGTCCCTCCAGCCGATAACCTTCCGGCCCGTCGATGGTCAGTTCCAGTTCGGCATTGCGCACATCGTCGATGGTGAAATCCCCATCGAACAGGCGCACGAGCGGGCCGAGCGAGCAGGACGCATTATTGTCCTTCGCCTTGCCCAGCAGCAGTGCGGATCGCCCTTCAAAGTCACGCAAATTGACGTCGTTGCCCAGCGTCGCGCCGATAGCTCTCCCAGCCGCATTGACCAGCAGCACGACCTCCGGCTCTGGGTTGTTCCAGGTGGAATCCGACCGGATGCCGATCTCCGCGCCCAGACCGACGGTCGACAGGACCGGCGACTTGGTGAAGACTTCCGCGTCCGGGCCGATCGCGACTTCCAGATATTGCGACCAGAGGCCATCCTCGATCAGCGCGGTCTTGAGCGCGGCGGCTTCGGGTGATCCGGGCACGACGGCGCGGATGGAACCACCGACGCGCTCTTCCAGACGACCGCGAATCTCGGCGGCGGCGCTGGCGTCACCACGGGCGCGTTCCTCGATTACGCGCTCCAGCGCGGACAGGGCGAAGGTCACACCGCAGGCCTTGACGCATTGCAGGTCGACCGGGCTGAGCAGGGGCAGGGCGAGCGTATCGATGGGACCGAGTTCTTCACCGGTGGAGGCGTCAAGCGGCAGCTTTTCGACAAGTTGCGCCACGGTAGGCGCGACGCGGCTCATGTCATAGGCGATGCCCTTGTCCACCAGGATCGGGCTGGGACCATCGGCGGTCAGGACGCGGCCGACAAACAGGGCTTCGCGCCAGTCTGCGGGCAGGCAGTCTGCCAGATTAGCGGCAGGCAAGGAGGTTTCCCCCGGCATCATCAACTCCTAAAAGGCGGTTTTAAATTGATAGCGCTACCAACATCGAACTGCCTATGAAGTCAAGAGGTGTTGCGCAAAAGGCGCGTCAGCGGAAAGTCGTAGGACAGCGGCGTGTAACGGCTTTTCCCCACGGCTGCTTTGCGGCATAGCTGCAAGGATCATGAGCAAGACCGAAGACTCGGCGCCAGAGACTGGCGCAGCCGCCGCTCCCGAAACTCCCTCAGCCGACAAGGCCAAGGACAAGACCAGGGTCGATCTCGCCACTGCGGCGATCCGGTCGGCCGGCAAGGGCGTATGGGCAGGCGCTGCCGTCGGCATTGGCTCCGCCGCGATCGTGGCGGCCTTGCTTTACAGCCGCAAAAAGGGCTGACGCCCGACAATTTCGTATGGAAGCCGTTCGCCCCGAGCAGGTGAAGGGCTTCTCTTCGTTTCTCCTGTGAGCAGGAGTGGGCAGGGCTTTGACAGGCTCGGCCCGAATGGCGTTTTCTCCAGGCACCGGTGCATAAAAAAGAGGCGGCATGGCCTTCGTTCCATGCCGCCTCCGGGTGCGACCCTTCGGGCTCTTATGTCCCCGCCTTCGTGACAGGGGGGGAACTTTTATATCGTCAGACCGCGCCACCGCTCAGATAGCCGACCAGTTCGGTCTTGCTGACCGATATGCTCTTGTCCTTGTCGGCCGTGGTGAATGCGCCACTGGCCCAGGCGGACACCTGATCGGCCGGCAGGGTGGAACCGGTTGCCTTCATTTCCTGGCTCTTGAGCGCGACCATCCAGCGAGTGAATTCCGGCTGGTCGAGCTGGCCATCCTTGTTGGCGTCATAAGCCGGGAATTCCGCATCCACGATCGCGGCGACCGACGCAGCGGGATTGGCTGGTGCCGCTGGCGTTGCTGCCTGCGGCGAAGCTGGCGCGGCGGGTGTCGCCGGAGTCGCGGGCATGGCGCCTTCGACCGGTGCCTGCTGCGCCATCGCCGGCGCCGCTATCGCCAGCGCAGCGGTGAATAGGACTGTGCGGACCATGGCAATCTCCTGCTACCTTGAGTGAGCCGGATCACAATATGTGCCGGAAGTTCGTTTATGATGGTGTAATAATGAATGGGGACTGGCTAATGTTCCTGAACATCCATTCATGTTGCTTCATTCGTCTTGAAAATATGGTCCATTCGTCGGTCTTTTCTATCGGCAGGACATTAGGAGCCGGGTTCTTGCTGGTTTGGCTTTCCAGATTTGCCCCGGTCGGCCGACGCTGCTAGGCGCGCGGCACGTTTTCCTCCTTCAGACGCTAAGGATTCGCGCCATGGTCCCACGCTACGCCCGCCCCGCAATGACCGCCCTCTGGGAACCGGAAGCCCGCTTCAAAATCTGGTTCGAGATAGAGGCGCATGCGACCGAGAAGCTGGGCGAACTGGGCGTCGTCCCGCACTCGGCCGCCAAGGCCCTGTGGGACTGGTGGGCGACAAACCCCGCGATCGACGTTCCCGCGATCGACGCGATCGAGGCCGTGACCAAGCATGACGTCATCGCCTTCCTGACCTGGGTGGCCGAGCAGGTGGGCGACGAAGCCCGCTTCATGCATCAGGGCATGACGTCGTCGGACGTGCTCGACACCTGCCTTGCCGTGCAACTGGCCCGCGCCGCCGATATATTGATCGAAGACCTCGACAAGCTGCTGGAGGTCATCAAGCGCCGCGCCTTCGAACATAAGCTGACCCCGACCATCGGCCGCAGCCACGGCATCCATGCCGAGCCGGTGACGTTCGGCCTGAAGATGGCCGAAGCCTATGCCGAATTCAGCCGCTGCAAGACCCGCCTGATCGCGGCGCGCGAAGAAATCGCGACCTGCGCCATTTCAGGCGCGGTCGGCACATTCGCCAATATCGACCCGCGCGTAGAGGAACATGTCGCGCAAAAGCTGGGCCTCGCCATCGAGCCGGTATCGACGCAGGTCATCCCGCGCGATCGCCATGCCATGTTCTTCGCCACGCTGGGCGTGATCGCCTCGTCCATCGAACGTCTCGCCGTCGAAGTCCGTCACCTTCAGCGCACTGAGGTTCTGGAAGCCGAGGAATATTTCTCGCCCGGCCAGAAGGGTTCGTCGGCCATGCCGCACAAGCGCAACCCGGTGCTGACCGAGAATCTCACCGGCCTCGCCCGCGTGGTGCGCGCGGCCGTGGTGCCGGCGCTGGAAAATGTGGCGCTCTGGCATGAGCGCGATATCAGCCATTCGTCGGTCGAGCGCTTCTTCGGCCCCGACGCGACCATCACGCTCGACTTCGCGCTGGCGCGGCTGACCGGGGTCATCGACAAGCTGCTCATCTACCCCGAGCGGATGATGAAGAATCTCGACAAGATGGGCGGCCTCGTCCACTCGCAGCGCGTGCTGCTGGCGCTGACCCAGGCGGGCGTCAGCCGCGAAGACAGCTATCGCTACGTCCAGCGCAACGCCATGAAGGTGTGGGAATCGGACGGCCAGCTCTCGCTGCTCGAACTGCTCAAGGCCGACGATGACGTCGCCGCTGCGCTCTCCGCGCAGGAGATCGAGGACAAGTTCAACCTCGATTATCATTTCAAGCAGGTCGACACGATCTTCCAGCGCGTGTTCGGCGAGGCGTAAAGCCTTCCTTTCAGGCCCGTTCGGGTTGAGCTGACAGGCTCAGCCCGAACGGGATGAACCTTATCTGGAGCCCATCCGGGGTCGCATCCTTGGCGCAGCGTCCGACTGCCGGCGGATCAGCGCATGGTCCAGCACCAGATGCTCGACCTCTGCGTCCCCGCCGCGCCGGCCCTTCAACTGTCGCACCAGCACTTCCACTGCCGCGCGCGCCATGGCGCTGATCGGCTGGCGGATGGTGGTCAGTTCCGGCCAGATGGTGGTGGCGAGCGAGGTATCGTCGAATCCGCATACCGTCAGGTCGCCCGGCACGTCCAGCCCGGTGCGATGCGCGATCGCGACCGTGGCGGCGGCCATGTCGTCATTGCTGGCGAAAATGGCGGTCGGCGGATCGAGCAGCGACAATATATGCTCGGCCGCATCCAGCCCGGACCGGTAGGTGAAGAAACCCTGCGCGATCAGTTCGTCCTGCACCGGCAGGCCGGCTTCGCCCAGCGCCTCGACATAGCCCTCGAACCGCTTTGCACTCGCGCTCTGGTTGGGATTGCCCTTGATGAAGCCGATGCGGCTATGGCCGAGCGCGATCAGATGGCGCGTCATTTCATAGGCGGCAACCCGGTCGTCGATGCTGACGGCGGCCAGTTCGCCCGGCGCGCGCCCGGTCGCGACGGCAACGGCAGGGATGCCCGCTGCATCAAGGGCATTCACCAGGTCCGGCAGGTCGCACAGTGGCGGCGGCAGGATCACCCCGTCGATCCGCCCACGCTTCAGATGGGCGACGACCGATGCGACGGACGTTTCCTCATCCCATTTTTCCACGACCAGATCGACGCTGCTGCGGCTGGCCTGATCCAGGCTGCCGACCAGAAACTCGCTGAGATAAGAGGAAGACGGGTTGGAATAGAGCAGGCCGATCCGCGTCTCGTCACCGCCCGCCAATGTCCGCGCCGCCGCGCTGGGCGCATAGTTGAGCGCAGCGATCGCCGCCTCCACCTTCTCCCGCGTGGCGGTGCGCACCACCTGCTCCCCATTGATGACGCGCGACACCGTCATCGGCGACACGCCGGCATGGACGGCGACGTCGTTGATGGTGGGCGCGTTGCGCTGGCGGCGGGAAGATCGGACGTCGCTCAAAATGGATAGGCTTTCGCTGGGATGATGTCGCGACCGGATGGTAGCGACATCATCTGGAATATCTAAGCTAAAATCAATTATGCCCCGGCGCATAGGGGAATTTCAGCGCCTTGTACCAGTTAAGATCATGCGCGGGCGTGGCCGATCCGGCGGGCAGGGGGCGTTTCGACACCGACTGGAAATAGGCGATGCTGGCATCCCGCCACCACTGCGCCTCACGATGCTGGATGGTCAGGAAGCTGTCCGTCTCCGCGAACCGCTCCGCATCGACATAGGGTTTGAGCGACGCCCATGTCGTCTGCATGTCCGCGACATAGCGGACACCGCGATCATAGCGATGGACGAGGCCGTCCCACAGCGTCTCGCCCGATTGCAGGCGATAGTCCCAGGACACATGATGGAACCAGAGCAGGTCGCGCTCCGGCGTGGTCTTCACATTGGCCAGCCGCTTCGCCACCGGCGCGGCATATTGGTCCACGGCGTCGCTGCCGCTCTTCGTCCGGTCAAAGCCGATGCCGTTCGCATCCGCCTTATGATAATAGACCGGGTTCCATTCGGGCCGCGCCAAATCCGACACCCATGGCCCCGGACCGTAGTGATGGCCGGTGTCCATGACATGGGCGAGGCCCAGCGGCGTCATATAATCGACCGCCGCCTCGCGCGATCCCATCATCATCGTCACGACCGGCTGCACGACTTTCTGGTCGGGCGAGAAGGTCAATTCCGCCCATTCCTTCGCGATCGCCTCCGCCGACAGGCTGGTATCCCATGCCAGACGGCCAAAGGCATACCAGTCCGCCTGATTGAAGATCGACCCGCTCCAGTCGCGATCGACGCCGATATTGGCGACGCCGGCAATGCCGGTCAGTTTGTGCCCGTCCAGCGATCCGTCGATCACCTTCGCCACGGTCGATCCCTTGCCCTTGGCATAGGTGTCCGCGTCCAGCGTCTCCTCGAACAACGGGCCGAGATAGGTGAGGTGCGTCGACTGGCCCAGATATTCCTTGGTGATCTGGAATTCCATCATCAGCGGCGTCTTGGGCATCGCGCCGAACAGCGGATGGAAGGGTTCGCGCGGCTGGAAGTCGATTGCGCCATTCTTCACCTGCACGATGACATTGTCGGCGAATTTGCCGTCCAGCGGCTTGAAGTCGGTATAGGCCTGCTTCGCGCGGTCGTCGGGATTGTCATGGGCATAGACGAAGGCGCGCCACATCACGATGCCGCCATGCGGCTTCACTGCGACGGCCAGCATGTTCGCGCCATCGGCATGGGTGCGGTTATAATCCTGCGGCCCCGGCTGGCCCTCGCTGTTCGCCTTGACGAGGAAGCCGCCAAAGTCGGGGATCGCCTTGTAGATTTCGTTCGCCTTCGCCTCCCACCATGCGGCGACCTGAGGGTCGAGCGGATCGGCGGTCTTGAGGCCATCCAGTTCCATCGGCGCGGTCCATTTGACCGACAGATAGACCTTGATGCCATAGGGCCGGAATATGTCCGCCAGCGCCGCCGCCTTTTCGATATAGGGCGCGGTCAGGCTGTCGGCCTTTGCATTGACGTTGTTGAGGACGGTGCCGTTGATGCCGATCGACGCATTGGCTCTGGCATAGTCGGTATAGCGCGGCCCCTTCCAGTCGGGCAGCCGCCACCAGTCCCAGATGGATTGCCCGGCATAGCCGCGCTCGACCGTGCCGTTCAGATTATCCCAATGGTTGAGCAGGCGCAGGCCGATCTTGGGCGCGCTGCGAATGTCCAGATTGTCGAGGCTCTCGCCGCTTTGTGCAAGGCGCAGCCAGTGATAAGTGCCGTGGAGCAGACCCACATCGCTGTTCGCGGCGATGACCGTCACCGCCTTGCCGTGGATCATCGTCGTGCGAATCGCATAGCCTTCCATACCCAGTCCGTCCGTTTCCACCGGCAGGGCAGGGGTGGAGGCGGGCGTCGCCAGCAGCAGCGCACCTTGCTGGATCGTTGCTGACAGGGCGGGCGTCCTCCCGGTCATGCCGGCGATGCCGCGCTGCAATTCCTGGGTTGCGATGGCCAGCGTCGGGCTGGTCCCCGCCGCCACGATAGCGGTTGCATGCGCCGCCAGAACCGGTGCGCGCGCGTTGTCCGCAGGCGCATAGCGCAGCCACAGATCATAGCCGTCCTCGGCCTGCGCCACGGGGGTCAGAACCGGCGTTAGCGCCGTTCCGGCCATGGCAATCATCCAGCAAAACAGGCGCGCTTTCACGAAGATCCTCTCCCTTGTCCCCGAACGTCAAAGCCCATTGATCGGGCATTGACAAGTCTCTCTTGTCGAAGCAATGGTAACGCTATCAGTTCTATCGCGGCAAGCGGAAAGATTGTCGTGCAATAAAATGGAGAGGGGCATCATGATCCGTAACCGCAAAATCTTGTGCGCCGCATCGGCGCTGGCCTTCGCCGTCGCCTTGCCGATGGCGCCTGTTCTCGCGGCGCCCGCAGCCGCGACGGCGAAGCCGGTCTATAAGGATGCCGGCGCCCCGATCGAGGCGCGCGTCGATGATCTCCTCTCGCGCATGACGCTGGATGAAAAGATCGCCCAGATCACCACCGTCTGGCTCGACAAGGTCAAGATTTTCGACGACCAACTGCAACTCGATCCCGCCAAGCTGGCGGCGCAATATCCCAATGGTCTCGGTCATTTCACGCGCCCTTCCGATGCGAAGGGGGCCGTCAGTCCTCGGGTCGCACCGGGACGCAATCCGCGCCAGACGGTCGCGCTCGTCAACGCGCTCCAGAAATGGGCGACGACGCAGACGCGGCTCGGCATCCCGATCCTCTTCCATGAAGAAGGGCTGCATGGCTATGCGGCCGTCGGCGCGACCAGCTTCCCCCAGTCGATCGCCATGGCCTCCTCCTTCGACACGGACATGCTGCGCGATGTGAACAGCGTGATTGCCCGCGAGATACGCTCGCGCGGCGTGCCGATGATCCTGTCGCCAGTGGTCGATATCGCACGCGACCCGCGCTGGGGCCGGATCGAGGAAACCTATGGCGAAGATCCCTATCTGGTCGGTGAAATGGGCGTCGCTGCGGTCGAGGGCCTGCAAGGCGTCGGCCGTGAACGCAATCTGCGCGACGGCAAGGTGTTCGCCACGCTCAAGCATCTGACCGGCCATGGCCAGCCCGAAAGCGGCACCAATGTCGGCCCCGCGCCGGTCAGCGAACGCGAACTGCGCGAGAATTTCTTCCCGCCCTTCGAGCAGGTGGTCAAGCGCACCGGGATCGAAGCCGTCATGGCCAGCTATAACGAAATCGACGGCGTCCCCAGCCACGCGAACCGCTGGTTGCTGGAAAATATCCTGCGCGAGGAATGGGGTTTCAAGGGTGCGGTCGTCTCCGACTATTCGGCGATCGACCAGTTGATGAGCATCCACCATATCGCCGCCAATCTGGAGGATGCCGCGATCCGCGCGCTCGACGCCGGCGTCGACGCCGACCTGCCCGATGGCCTGTCCTACGCCACGCTGGGCAAGCTGGTGCGCGAAGGCAAGGTGAGCGAGGCCAAGGTCGATCTGGCCGTGCGCCGCATGCTGGACCTGAAATTCCGCGCCGGCCTGTTCGAACATCCCTATGCCGACGCCGCCGCGTCGGAAAAGATCACCAACAACGCGCAAGCCCGCGCCCTGGCGCTGAAATCGGCGCAGCGCTCCATCACCCTGCTCAAGAATGACGGCATGCTGCCATTGAAGCCCGAAGGCACGATCGCCGTCATCGGCCCAAGCGCCGCCGTGGCGCGGCTGGGCGGCTATTATGGCCAGCCGCCGCATACGGTGTCGATCCTCGACGGGATCAAGGCGAAGGTCGGCGCACGCGCGAACATCGTCTTCGCGCAGGGGGTGAAGATCACCGAAAATGACGACTGGTGGGAAGACAGCGTCACCAAGTCCGATCCCGCCGAAAACCGCAAACTGATCGCGCAGGCGGTGGAAGCGGCCAAGGGCGTGGACCGCATCGTCCTGACGCTGGGCGACACCGAACAATCGAGCCGCGAAGGCTGGGCCGACAACCATCTGGGCGATCGCCCGTCGCTCGATCTGGTCGGCGAACAGCAGGCGTTGTTCGATGCGCTCAAGGCACTCGGCAAGCCGATCACCGTCGTCCTCATCAACGGCCGTCCGGCATCGACCGTGAAGGTCAGCGAACAGGCCAACGCCATCCTGGAAGGCTGGTATCTGGGCGAGCAGGGCGGCAATGCCGTCGCGGACGTCCTGTTCGGCGATGTGAATCCCGGCGCGAAGCTGCCCGTCACCGTGCCGCGCTCGGTCGGTCAGTTGCCGATGTTCTACAATGCCAAGCCCTCGGCGCGGCGCGGCTATCTGTTCGATACCACCGACCCGCTCTATCCATTCGGCTTCGGCCTCAGCTACACGACGTTCGACCTGTCGGCCCCACGTCTGGCCGCGACCAGCATCGGCACGGGCGGCAAAACCACTGTCTCGGTCGATGTCCGCAACAGCGGCGCGCGCGAAGGCGACGAAGTCGTCCAGCTCTATATCCGCGACAAGATCAGCAGCGTCACGCGCCCGATCAAGGAATTGAAGGGCTTCCAGCGCATCACCCTTAAACCCGGCGAAATCCGCACGGTCACCTTCACCATCAGCCCCGAAAGCCTGTGGATGTGGAACGACCATATGGAGCGCGTCGTGGAACCGGGCGATTTCGATATCATGACCGGCAACAGCTCGGTTGCGCTGAAATCCGCTACGCTGACGGTGACGCCATGAGCCTCGCACGTCGTCAGGCGCTTGGCCTGCTCGCTTCCACCTCGCTCTTCGCGGCAGCCCCGGCGGTTGCGAAAGGGAAGAACGGCCCGCTCTACAAGGATGCCTCCGCCCCGATCGACCTGCGCGTGCGCGACCTGCTGGGCCGCATGACGCTGGAGGAGAAAGTCGGCCAGATCATCGCGCTCTGGGCGACCAAGGCGGACATCATGGACGACCTGACCTTTTCGCCCGCCAAGGCGAGCAAGGCCTATCCGCAGAGCTTCGGCCAGATCACCCGCCCGTCCGACCGGCGCGGCGCCCCCGACGGATCGCAGCAGGCCGGCGGCGTCGGCGCACGCTGGCGCACGCCTGCCGATACCGTCGCCTTCATCACCGCCGTCCAGAAATGGGCGACGCAGGAAACCCGCCTCGGCATCCCGGTCCTGTTCCACGAAGAATCACTCCATGGTTATATGGCCACGGACGCCACGATGTTTCCGATGGCGATCGGCATGGCAGGCAGCTTCGACCGGCAACTGATGCAGGATGTCCAGTCGGTCATCGCCCGCGAAGTGCGCGCGCGCGGCGTTCATCTGGCGCTCTCGCCTGTGGTGGACATCGCCCGCGACCCGCGCTGGGGCCGTATCGAAGAAACCTTTGGCGAAGATCCCTATCTCTGTGGCGAAATGGGCGTCGCCGCCGTGCTCGGCCTGCAAGGGGAAAGCAAGCAGCTCGGCCCCGACAAGGTCATGGCCACGCTCAAGCATATGACCGGCCACGGCCAGCCCCAGAGCGGCGAGAATATCGCGCCCGCGCCGATCAGCCAGCGGGAATTGCGCGAGAATTTCTTCCCGCCCTTCCGTCAGGTGGTGAAGCGCACCGGCATCGCCGCCGTCATGCCGTCATATAACGAGATTGATGGCGTGCCGTCGCATCAGAATAAATGGCTGCTGGGCGACATCCTGCGCGGCGAATGGCGTTTCGACGGCGCGGTGGTCAGCGATTATGGCGCGGTCCACGAACTCGACACGATCCACCATGTTCAGCCCGACCCGGAGGCATCGGCCCGCGCCGCCCTCCGCGCCGGTGTCGATTGCGAGTTGCCCGATGGCCAGACCTATCGGACGCTCGTGGAACAGGTCCGCGCGGGCAAGGTGCCCTCCGAAGCGATCGACATCGCCTGCACGCGCATGTTGACGCTCAAGTTCCGCGCGGGCCTGTTCGAAAATCCCTGGCCCCGCCGCGATTTCGACGCGCTGACCGGCAACCGTGAGGCGCGCGCGCTGGCGCTGAAGGCCGCGCACAAATCGATCGCGCTGCTCAAGAATGACGGCACGCTGCCGCTCACCCCCGGCGCGCACAAGCGGGTCGCGGTGATCGGCCCCAATGCCGCCATTGCCCGGCTGGGCGGCTATTCCTCGATCCCGCGTCAGGACGTTTCGCTGCTCGAAGGCGTACAGGCGAAGCTCAAGGGCAAGGCGGAGGTCGTCCATGCCCAGGGCGTCTTCATCACCCGGAGCGAAGATCGCTCGGTCGATGAAGTCTATCTGGCCGACCCCGCCAAGAACCGCCAGTTGATCGCAGAAGCGGTGGAGGTCGCGAAAAACGCCGACATCATCCTGCTCGCCATCGGCGACACCGAACAGACGAGCCGCGAAGGATTCGCGAAGAACCATCTGGGCGACCGCACCAGCCTCGATCTGGTCGGCGAACAGAATGAATTGTTCGCCGCGATGAAGGCGACCGGCAAGCCTGTCGTGGTCTGCGCGATCAACGGTCGCCCACCCAGCTACCCTGCTGTGGTCGAAGGTGCCAACGCCCTGCTCGAATGCTGGTATCCGGGGCAGGAGGGCGGCACCGCCATGGCCGATATCCTGTTCGGGGACGTCAATCCCGGTGCCAAGCTGCCCGTCACCGTCGCCCGTGACGAAGGGCAGATACCGATCTTCTACAATCGCAAGCCCAGCGCCCGGCGCGGCTATGTGTTCGAGGATATCTCGCCGCTCTTCCCCTTCGGTTACGGCCTCAGCTACACGAAGTTCGATATTGGAAAACCACGACTTTCTTCCCCGCGCATCGGTACGGGCGGGACCGTCACGGTCGAAGTCGACGTGCGCAATGTCGGCAGCCGGGCAGGGGACGAGGTCGTCCAGCTCTATGTCCATGACCAGGTCGCCAGCGTCACCCGCCCGATCAAGGAATTGAAGGGCTTCGAACGCATCACGCTTGCGCCCGGTGAAACGAAGACCGTGCGCCTGCCGCTCGGCCCCGACGCCTTCACCCTGTGGAATCTCGACATGGAGGAAGTGGTCGAACCCGGCCTGTTCGACATCATGGTCGGACCCGACAGCCAGAATCTTCAGACCGTCACGCTCGAAATCATCTGAACAGGATTGCCCAAATGCCTAAGATCATTGATGCAAAGGTCATCGTCACCAGCCCCGGCCGCAATTTCGTCACCTTGAAGATCATCACCGAAGACGGCGTCTATGGCTTGGGCGACGCCACGCTCAACGGCCGCGAACTCTCGGTCGCCAGCTATTTGCAGGATCATGTCATCCCCTGCCTGATCGGCCGCGACGCGCACCGGATCGAGGACATCTGGCAATATCTCTACAAGGGCGCCTATTGGCGTCGCGGTCCCGTCACCATGTCCGCCATCGCTGCCGTCGACACCGCGCTGTGGGATATCAAGGGCAAGCTGGCTGGCCTGCCGGTCTACCAGTTGCTGGGCGGCGCCAGCCGTGAAAGCGTCATGGTCTATGGCCATGCCAACGGCACCACGATCGAGGATACGGTCAAGACCGCGCTGGAATATCAGGCGCAGGGTTACAAGGCGATCCGCATCCAGTGCGGCGTGCCGGGCATGGCGTCCACCTATGGCGTCAGCAAAGACAAATATTTCTACGAACCGGCCGACGCCGACCTGCCGACCGAAAATGTCTGGAATACCAGCAAGTACCTCCGCGTCGTTCCCGAATTGTTTAAAGCCGCGCGCGAAGCGCTGGGCTGGGACGTCCATCTGCTGCACGACATCCACCACCGCCTGACCCCGATCGAAGCCGGTCGCCTCGGCAAGGATCTGGAGCAATATCGCCCCTTCTGGCTGGAAGATGCGACGCCTGCGGAAAATCAGGAAGCCTTCAAGCTGATCCGCCAGCACACCACCACGCCGCTCGCCGTGGGCGAAATCTTCAATTCGATCCATGATTGCCGCGAACTGATCGAAAACCAGTTGATCGATTATATCCGCGCCACCGTGGTCCATGCCGGCGGCATCAGCCATCTGCGCAAGATCGCCAACCTCGCCGACCTGTATCAGGTTCGCACCGGCTGCCACGGCGCGACCGACCTGTCACCGGTCTGCATGGCCGCCGCGCTGCATTTCGACCTCAGCGTGCCCAATTTCGGCGTACAGGAATATATGCGCCACACGCCGGAAACCGACGCCGTATTCCCGCACGCCTACACCTTTGCCGACGGCGCCATGCACCCTGGCGAAGCGCCGGGTCTGGGCGTCGACATCGATGAGGAACTGGCCGCCAAATATGAATATAATCGCGCCTTCCTGCCGGTGAACCGGTTGGAAGACGGCACCATGTTCAACTGGTGATCGAGTGACCCGTCCCCTCTTATCATCGTCATTCCCGCGCAGGCGGGAATCCATCTCCCGGCCTCGCGTCTCCGCATTGCTAAGGAGATGGATCCCCGCCTGCGCGGGGATGACGAACGCTTTTGATTGGAGGGGCGAATGACGGACATCCCCAAACCCGCCATCCCCAAACCCGCCATCCCCAAACCCTCCGGCAAAGTCCGCTGGATCGTCTGCGGCCTGCTCTTTGCCGCCGTGGTCCTCTCCTATGTGGATCGCCTCGTCCTGCCGACGCTCAAGCCCGATCTTCAGGCCCGCTATGGCTGGAGCGAGAGCGGCTATGCCAGCCTCGCCATCTGGTTTCAGGCGGGCTACGGCATCGCCTATGTCATCTTCGGCCGACTGATCGACCGGATCGGTGCGCGGGCGGGCTACGCGCTTGCCGTGACGCTGTGGACGATCGGCCATGTCGCGCACATCTTCTTCACCTCCACCGCCGGCATGCTGATCGCCCGCATCCCGCTGGCCATGGGGGAGGCGGGGACGTTCCCCGCCGCCATCGCCGCAACCAACGAATGGTTTCCCAAGAAGGAGCGGGCGTTCGCCATCGGCATCTTCAATGCCGGGTCCAATGTCGGCGCGATCCTGACCCCGCTGGTGGTGCCTATCATCGCGGTGACGCTGGGCTGGCGCTGGGCCTTCATCCTGACCGGGTTGCTCACCGTCTTCTGGCTGGCCGCATGGCTGACCTTCTATCGCCGCCCGCGAGACAAGAAGAGCCTCAGCGCGGAAGAACTGGCCTGGATCGAAACCGATCCCATCGAAGAAAAGCGCCCGGTCAAATGGGCCACCCTGTTCCGCCATCGCCAGACCTGGGCCTATATGTCCGGCCGGTTCCTGATCGACCCGGTGTGGTGGACCTTCCTCTTCTGGCTGCCCGACTTCTTCAACAAACAATATGGCGTCAAGATGCTGGACTTCGGTCCGCCGTTGATCGCCGTCTATCTGCTCGCCGATGTCGGATCGATCGCCGGCGGCTGGGCCTCGTCGCGCTTCATGGGTCGGGGCTGGAGCCTCAACCGGTCGCGCAAGTCCGCCATGTTCCTCGCCGCGCTGTGCGCCGTGCCGATCGCCTTTGCTGCCCATGCGCCGTCCATGTGGATCGCGGTCGGCCTGATCGGTTTGGCCTGTGCCGGGCATCAGGGCTTCTCCGCCAATCTCTACGCGCTCCCCGGTGACGTCTTTCCGCGCTGGATGGCCGGGTCGGTCGTCGGCCTGGGCGGCCTGGCGGGCGCGGTCGGCGGCATGCTGATGGCCAAGTTCGCCGGCATGATCCTCGAAACCGTCGGCAGTTTCGGCCCGATCTTCGCGGTCGCTTCCATCGCCTATCTGATCGCGCTGGCGGTCATCCATCTCCTGCTGCCCCGCTACCAGCCGGTGGTCGCCTCTGTTCCCGAAAGTGCCGCATGACCAAGCCGCTCAGCCTGCACCCCGACCGCCTCTTCCCGTCGGACCCCGCCACCCGCGATATTGCCCGTCGCCTCTATGCGACGGTGAAGGATCTGCCGATCGTGTCGCCCCACGGCCATACCGATCCGCGCTGGTTCGCCTATGACGAACCCTTCGCCAATCCCGCCGACCTGCTGATCGTGCCCGATCATTATGCCTTCCGCATGCTGATGAGCCAGGGCGTGAAGCTGGAGGAACTGGGCATCCCGACGGTGGACGGCAGCGCCACGGAAAGCGATCCGCGCGCCATCTGGCGCCGTTTTGCCGAGCGCTATGACCTGTTCCGCGGCACGCCGACCCGGATGTGGATGGACTGGGTCTTCGCCGAAGCCTTCGGCATCGACGTGCAACTCAGCGCCGAGACCGCCGATCATTATTATGACGTCATCGACGCCGCGCTGAAAACGGACGCCTTCCGCCCGCGCGCTTTGTTCGAGCGCTATAATATCGAAGTGATCGCCACCACCGAAGGGCCGCTCGACCCGCTCGACCATCACCGTGCGATCCGCGCGTCGGGTTGGAGCGGCAAGGTCGTCACCGCCTATCGCCCCGACCCGGTGCTCGACCCCGACGATCCGCGCTTCATCGCCAATGTCCAGCGTTTCTGCGAGATGGCGGGCGAAGACCCCTCCAGCTTCGCCGGCTACCTGCGCGCCCATGAAAAGCGCCGCGCCGATTTCCGCGAGGCTGGCGCCACCTCCACCGACCATGGCCACCCGTCCGCCTTCACCGCCAACCTGCCGCGCGATGAGATCGAGGCGCTCTACGCCAAGGTCACCACAGGCCCCGCCACCGCGCACGAGGCCGAACTGTTCCGTGGTCATATGCTGACCGAAATGGCGCGCATGGCGATCGCGGACGGCATGGTGATGCAATTGCATCCCGGCGTCCATCGCAGCCACAATGCCGCCGTGCTGGCCCGTTTCGGCAAGGACAAGGGCGGCGATATCCCGACCGCCGGCGAGTTCGTGCAGGCGTTGAAACCGCTGCTCGATGCCCATGGCAACGACCCGCGCCTGACGCTGATCCTCTTCACCCTGGACGAGGATGTCTATGCGCGCGAACTCGCCCCGCTCGCCGGCCATTATCCCGCGCTCAAGCTGGGGCCGCCCTGGTGGTTCCATGACAGCCCGGAAGGCATGCGCCGTTTCCGCGAGCGCACCACTGAAACGGCCGGCTTCTACAACACGGTCGGCTTCAACGACGACACCCGCGCCTTCCTGTCGATCCCGGCCCGCCATGACGTCGCCCGCCGCATGGATTGCGCCTGGCTGGCGCAACTGGTCGCCGAACATCGGCTGGAAGAGGATGAGGCGTTGGAACTGGCCCGCGCGCTCGCCTATGACCTCGCCAAGGCGGCGTACAAGCTGTGAGCCGGCTGTCATCCGCCAGGCTGTCCTCCGCCACGCTGGCGCACTTGCCCGCCGATGTCCTCCTGCAGGCCTATGATCGCGCCGCCGTCACTTGCGGCGTCGTCCATATCGGCATCGGCGCCTTCCACCGCGCGCATCAGGCGGTGGTGTTCGATGACGCCCTCAATGCCGGCGACCTGCGCTGGGGCATCGTCGCCGCTTCGCTGCGATCGCCCGGCGTGCGCGACCAGATGCAGCCGCAGGACGGACTCTACACCATGCTGGTGCGTGACGGCGCAGCAGAGCAGGCCCGCATCATCGGCGCGGTGCAGCAGGTGATCGTCGCCCCGGAAGACCCGCAGGCACTGCTCGCCGCGCTGGCCTCGCCCGACACGCACATCGTCACCCTGACCATCACGGAAAAGGGCTATAAGCTCGACCCGTCGACCGGGGCGCTGATCGCGGACGATCCGCAACTCGCCGCTGACCTCGCCTCGCTCGAAAGCCCGCAGACTGCCCCCGGCTATCTGGTCGCCGCGCTGGCCCTGCGCCGGGCGGCCGATCTTGCGCCTTTTACCGCCATCAGTTGCGACAACCTCCCGCATAATGGCGCGCGGTTGCGGGGTGCCGTGCTGGAACTGGCGCGTCGTCATGACGCCGATCTGGCCGACTGGATCGCGGCGCACGGCGCCTTTCCCGAAACCATGGTCGATCGCATCGTCCCCGCCACCACGCCGGACGAAATCGCCGCGCTCGCCAAGCGCCTCGGCATCGAGGATCAGGCGATGGTGAAGACCGAACCCTTCCTCCAATGGGTGATCGAAGACAAATTCTGCGGCCCCCGCCCGGACTTCGGCGCCGGCGTGCAACTGACGCAGGCGGTCGCCCCATGGGAGGAAGCCAAGCTGCGGCTGCTCAACGGCGCACATAGCGGCATCGCCTATCTGGGTGGCCTCGCCGCGATCGACCATGTCCATGACGTGCTGGCGCTGCCGGAAGCGCGCGCCTTTGTCGAAGCGCTCTGGGACGAGGCGGAAACCACGCTGTCGCCGCCGCCCGAACTGGATGTCGCCGCCTATCGCCGTGACCTCATGGCGCGCTTCGACAATCCGACGCTGCGGCACCGTACGCGCCAGATCGCGATGGACGGGTCGCAAAAACTGCCCCAGCGTCTGCTTGCACCCATCGCCGCGCGACTGGCGGCCGGGCAGGGGATCGACGCCCTCTCGCTCGCCGTCGCGGCCTGGATCCGCTGGCAGGCAGGCCGGGACGATAGGGGGAACGAGCATCAGGTGGACGATCCGCTTGCCGCACCGATCGCCGCTGCGCTCGCCGATGCCGGGACTCCGCAGGATCGCATCGCCGCCATCCTCGCTTTTGACGCCATGATTCCCGCCGCGCTTGTCGCCGATGATCGCTTCAGCACAGCGCTGACCCGTTGGCTGGTCATATTGGAAGAAAAGGGTGCGCTCGCCGCGCTGGCGGCTTTCCGCCACTGACAACGTAGTCACCTATATCGTTACCATTGTTGCTGCCTGATGCCTTGACAAAGCAGATGACAGGTTTATTGAAGCCATAGTGATAGCGCTACCAGTTTACGCCCACCGGATAGTCGGGGGCGGCGCTCAGGAGAGGGGATTGTTCATGTCTTCACGCACCCAGATTTTTCGTGTCGCGCTGTTCGCCGCGTCCGCCATCGGCTCGCTCAGTCTCGCGCAAGCCGCGTCGGCGCAGGACGCCGCGCCGCAGGCCGATGCCGTCGCACCCCAGGATGGCGACGTTGCCGACATCGTCGTCACCGGCATTCGCGCGTCGTTGCAGAGCGCTACCAACGCCAAGAAGGACGCGGTGGCATTCGGCGACTCGATCTTCGCCGAAGACATCGGCAAGCTGCCCGCCACCAACCTCGCCGAAACACTCAACCGCATGCCGGGCGTGCGCCTGAAGCGCGATAATAATGGTGAAGGCACGCAGGTGTCGATCCGCGGTCTTGGCCCCAGCTTCTCGAAGGTGTTGCTGAACGGCTCACAGATTCAGGTGGCGTCGGATGGCGGCACCAATGGCGGCAGCGCCAACCGCGAAGTCGATCTCGACTTCTTCCCGTCGGAACTCTTCACCCGCCTCGACCTCGCGAAAAGCCCGTCGCCCTCCACGCTGGAAGGCGGCATCGCCGGCACCGTCAACCTGCGCAACGCGCGTCCCTTCGACAAGGAAGGCACGCACATCACCGTCGTCGCGCAGGGCCAATATACCAGCCCCAATGACAAGATCAGCCCGCGCGGCGCGATCGTCGCCAGCCACACCACCGACACGTTCGGTATCCTGGTCGGCGTCGCTGGCGTAAAGACCAAGACTCGCATCAAGGGCTTTGAATCGGTCGGCTGGACCGATGGAAACCTGGGTGTCGGCGATGCTGGCGGCAACAACTTCTCCTGGGCCTCGGTCGTCCCCGCCAATGCCGGCCATGGCCTGGTCGCCGGCGATCCGGTCGATGTCGTCGCGACATCGGGCCTCACCCGTTCGCAACTCAGCACTGCGCTGCTGCCGCGTCTTGGCCGCGAAAGCCTGACCGAGGGGACGCGCTCGCGCATTTCGGCGCTGGCTTCGCTCGAATGGCGCCCCAGCGACACGCTGCATTTCGCGATCGACGGGCTGTGGGCCAAGTCGACCCGCGATTATACCAAGGTCAACATGAACTGGCAGGTCCGCAACTCCGGTCCGGGCACCAGCGCCCAGTCGACCGGCGGCATGATCCCGATCGACCTGACCGTGGACGACAATAATGTCGTGACCAGCGGGACCTTCGCCAATTCGTCCTATTTCCTGGAAGCCAGCCTGTTCAAGCAGACCACGAAATTCTGGAACATCAACCCCAGCGTGAGCTGGGAACCGACCGACAATCTGAAGGTCAACCTCAGCGCCAACTATTCCAAGAGTCGTTTCTTCCGCGAGCAGCCGACCTGGGCGTTCCAGACTACGCCGAATTCGGGCGTCGACACCTATTATGAAAATAATGGCGGCGATTATCCGTCGATCACGTCGAACCTCGACCTCAACGATCCCGACAATGGTAGCTGGCAGTGGTATCGTCAGAACATCCAGATCGTCCGCCGCAAGACGGAAACCAAGGGTGCGCATTTGGACGTCATGTATGGCGACGACATGTTCAACGTGAAGGTCGGCGCTGCCTATGACCAGGCGATCCGCTCGATCCGCGCCTATGACAACAGCTCGGCCTATCAGTTGTCGGTTTGCGGCACGGGCTGCACCGGCGCGACCGGGACGATCCCCAACAGTCAGATCGCGCAATATCTGAAGAGTTCCTCGACTGCCGGCTTCGTCGTGCCCGACTTCAATGCCATCAAGCAGGCGACCGACTATGCCAGCTATCGTGACAGCGCGCCGGAAACGCGCGGTGCCGTGACCGGCGGCGCGACCGGTGACATGGACGAAAAGGTGCTGGGCGCCTATTTCGAGCTGAACGGCGTGACCGAAATCGCTGGCCGCGACCTGCATATCAACACCGGCATGCGTTATGCGCATACCGATCAGGAAGTAATCGGCCCCAGCCAGGTCGGCACGGCGATCGTCGACATCACCTCGCGCTCCAAATATGAAAATTTCCTGCCGTCGATCAATCTGACTTATGACGTGGCCGATAATATCAAGCTGCGCGCATCGGCTTCGCGGACGATGACCCGTCCCGACGCCGGCCAGATCCTGCCGGGCGTCACCTTCTCCGATCCGTCGGCGCTGGTGGCCAGCGCAGGCAACCCGGACCTGAAGCCCTACACCTCGGATAATTATGATCTGGGCGGCGAATTCTACACCGGCGGAATCGGCTATATCGGTCTGTCGGCGTTCATGAAGAATGTGCAGGGCTTCACTGTGACGCAGTCGACGCAGGCGACCTTCGGATCGCTGAACATTCCCTTCAGCAGCCTGCTGTCGACCCAGCAGAATGCGCTGAACGATCGTGCGACGGCAACCGGGGTGGCGGTCAACGACCTCGCCATCACCGTGCAACGCCCGGTCAACCTCAGCGACCTGAAGATCAAGGGTCTGGAAGGAACCTGGGTCCAGCCGCTGGACTTCTTCGTCAAGGGCCTCGGATTCTCGGCCAACGGCACCTATCTCAAGCAGTCCTCCTCGTCGGGTCTGGTGGCCGAAGGCGTGTCGAAATATTCCTACAACCTTCAGGGCTTCTATGAAAATCATGGCCTGTCGGTCAGCCTGAACTATGTCTGGAACGGCAAGTCCATCGCGCTCAACGGCCCACAGAACGGCATCACCGGTGCGGACCTGAAGGCCGATGCGCGCGGTCAGTTCGATCTGTCGGCCGGCTATGAACTGCCGTTCTTCAACAAGGCGATGCGCCTGACGCTCGATGTGCTCAACATCACCAACGAGCCGATCCGCACCACCTTCGAATATTCCAACGCCGCCTATTCGGTCTATTATCCGGGCACCTCGGTTTTGGCCGGCATCCGGGCGAATTTCTGATCCTCCCCAAGGACCAACTGACAGGGCCGGCCGCAACGCCGGCCCTTTTTCTTCGCGGGGGATCGGGCCGCGATCGGGATCGGATGCTTCCAATGTTGGATTTTATCTGATCTATCCGGGCCATGTTCCAAGGGAGCACAAGCCCGATGTAGGACGTGACGCTTCGCGAGGGCCTGGCGAGCGCATGACGAGCGCTTCGCGAACGCTTCGGCCCCGAAAAGGGCGACAACGGTGTGAACTTCGGCCGTCGCTTCGGTGGCGCGCCACAGGGTCAAAAGGCAAGGCGATGATGCGTCTCTCTCTCCTCTTCGGTCTCCCGCTCGCCCTGATCGCGATGCCGGTCGAGGCAAGGACCTGCACCCCTACCTGGGTCGCTGGCTGGGCCTCCTCGCAAGTTCGCCCCACCGGCGACGCGGAACTGCCCGCCGGCACGTTGCGCGACCAGACGCTGCGCCAGATCGTGCGCCCCTCCGTTTCCGGGGACCGTCTGCGCGTCCGCTTTTCCAACCTCGCCGGCACGCAGCCGCTGCGCATCGCCGGCGCCAGCATCGCCCGCGCACGGGGCAGCGCATCGCCGGCCGTCGATCCCGGCACGCTCATCTCGCTGCGTTTCGACGGCGCGCCCGAAGTGGTGATCCCCGCCGGTGCCGACTATCTTTCCGACCCGGTAGCGCTGCCGACCAAAGCGCTCGACACTATCGCCGTTTCGATCCGCTATGATGGTGAGCCGGAACAGACCTCCCACCCCGGATCGCGCGCGACGTCATGGCATCTGCCCGGTAACCATCTGACCGACGAGGCGATGTCCGGCGCCGCCAGCTTCGACCACTGGTTCAATCTCGCCGCGCTGGAGGTGGAGCGGTGCGCGCCAGCGAACCTCATCGTCGCGCTGGGCGATTCCATCACCGATGGCAAAGGCTCCACCACCAACGGCAACGACCGCTGGACCGATATATTGGCGCAGCGGCTTCAGGTCGATCCGAAGCGCCGCCACATCGCGGTCGTCAATCAGGGCATCGGCGGCAACCGCCTGCTCAACGACGGCCTTGGCCCCAATGCTCTGGCGCGGCTCGATCGCGATCTGCTGGCCCAGCCCGGCGTGACGCACATGATCCTGTTGGAAGGAATCAACGATCTTGGCATGCTGACCCGCGACGCGCCGGTCAGCGTGGCGGACCATCAGGCCCATGTCGCCCGCATCATCGGCGCCTATCGCCAGATCATCGCCCGCGCCCATGCGAAGGGTATCAAGGTGATCGGCGCGACCATCATGCCCTTCGTCGGCAATGATTATTATCATGCCGACGCACAGAATGAGGCTGATCGGCAGGCGGTGAATGATTGGATCAGGAAGCCGGGCAATTTCGACGCACTGATCGACTTCGACCGCGTGACGCGCGATCCCGCCCATCCCGAACGGCTGCTCCCTGCTTATGATGACGGCGACGCGCTTCACCCCTCGCCAACAGGGTATAGGGCGATGGGGGAGGCGATCCCGCTCAGCCTTTTCGACTGACCCGCCTGTGCCCGGCCTCCAGCACCGTCTCCATCGCGACGAAGGTGGATGTGCTGGCGACATGGGGCAGGGCGCTGATCTTCTCGCCCAGAACGACCCGATATCGCCGGATATCGGACGTCCGCACCTTGAGCAGATAGTCGAAATTGCTTGCCAGCATATGACATTCCTCCACTTCCGGGATGCGCCGCACCGCTGCATTGAACTCCCGCAAGGCCGCCTCCCGCGTGTCGGACAGCTTCACTTCGGTAAAGGCGATATGATCCATCCCCAGTTTTGCGGGGTCCACGATCGCCCGAAAGCCGCGAATGACGCCAGCTTCCTGCAACCGCTTCAGCCGCACCTGGCAGGGCGTCTTGGAAAGCCCAACAAAAGCAGCCAGATCGGTGACGGTCATCCGGCCATCCTCGACCAAAGCGGCTATGATCCGTCGGTCGAACTCGTCCAGTTCGACTATGATGGGCTTATTCTCCATCTGATATGCCTAGCAGGAGCCACTTAATAAGTCACTCCGACCGGATAGGGGCCATTCATAAGGCGGAACGAAAATCTGATATGGATTATTCTCCCTTCATGACCGAACAGCCCCCCTTCGCCGCCTTCGCCCCCGTCCTCCGCCAGCCCACCCCGCTGCGTGCAGCGATCACCGCCGCCTACCGCCGCGACGAGGCCGAAACGCTCGCGCCGCTGATCGCCGCCTCGACCCTGCCGGCCGAGATGAAAGCAGCGGTTGCCGACACCGCCCGCACCCTCGTCACCGCGCTGCGCGCCAATCACAAGGGCACCGGCGTCGAAGGGCTGGTGCAGGAATATGCGCTCTCCAGTCAGGAGGGCGTGGCGCTGATGTGCCTGGCCGAAGCGCTGCTGCGTATACCCGACACCGCCACCCGCGACGCGCTGATCCGTGACAAGATCGCCGACGGTGACTGGGGCTCGCATCTGGGCGGTGACAAGTCGCTGTTCGTCAACGCCGCCACCTGGGGTCTGGTCGTCACCGGCAAGCTGGTCGGCAGCGTGGACGATCGCGGCCTTGGCGCGGCGCTGACCCGGCTTGTCGCCCGCGCCGGCGAACCGGTCATCCGCCGCGGCGTCGACCTCGCCATGCGGATGATGGGCGAACAGTTCGTCACCGGCGAGACGATCAAGGAAGCGCTCAAGCGCGCAAGGGAACTGGAGGCGAAGGGCTTCGCCTACAGCTACGACATGCTGGGCGAAGCGGCCACCACCGCCGCCGACGCGAAACGCTATTATGCCGATTATGAACAGGCGATCCATGCCATCGGCAAGGCGTCGGCGGGGCGCGGCATCTATGCCGGCCCCGGCATCTCGATCAAGCTGTCCGCGCTCCATCCCCGCTATGTGCGGGCGCAGGTCGACCGGGTCATGGCCGAACTGCTGCCTGCCGTGAAAAAGCTGGCGCTGTTGTCGAAGGGCTATGACATCGGCCTCAACATCGACGCGGAGGAGGCCGACAGGCTCGAACTCTCGCTCGACCTGCTGGAAAGTCTGGCGACCGATCCCGACCTTGCCGGCTGGAACGGCCTTGGCTTCGTGGTGCAGGGCTATGGCAAGCGTTGCCCCTTCGTAATCGACTGGATCGTCGACCTGGCCCGCCGCGCCGACCGCAGCATCATGGTGCGCCTCGTCAAGGGCGCCTATTGGGACGCAGAGATCAAGCGGGCGCAGGTGGACGGCCTGGCCGACTTCCCGGTCTATACCCGCAAAGTGCACACCGATGTCGCCTATATCGCCTGCGCGCAGAAACTGCTCGCCGCGCCGGACGCCGTCTTCCCGCAATTCGCGACTCACAACGCACAGACGCTGGCCACCATCTACCAGCTTGCCGGCCCGGACTTTCAGATCGGCCGATATGAGTTTCAGTGCCTCCACGGCATGGGCGAACCACTTTACGAACAGGTCGTTGGCGCGGACAAGCTGAACCGCCCCTGCCGCATCTATGCCCCCGTCGGCACGCATGAGACATTGCTGGCCTATCTGGTCCGTCGCCTGCTCGAAAATGGCGCCAACAGCAGCTTCGTCAACCGCATCGCCGACCCCGATGTCTCGATCGAGGAAATGATCGCCGATCCGGTCGATGTGGTGAACGCCATGGCGCATCCCGGCCACCGCCACGACCAGATCGCGCTGCCTGCCGATCTCTATCCCGAACGGCGTAATTCGGAAGGGCTGGACCTCAGCAACGAAACGACGCTCGCCGCATTGGGCGATGCGCTGCGGCGCAGTGCGACGATCAACTGGGCTGCGGCGCCCGAAGCGGCGGCTGGGCCATCGCGCACCGTCTTCAATCCGGCCGATCACCGCGATGTGGTGGGCCGTGTCACCGAAGCATCGCCGGAGGAAGCCCGCGCCGCCGCCATTCGCGCCGCCGCGTCGCGCTGGCCGAACAGCCCGGTCGCCGACCGCGCTGTAGCGCTGGATAATGCCGCCGACGCGATGCAGGCGCGCATGCCGATCCTGCTCGGCCTCATCGTCCGTGAAGCTGGCAAGTCCTTGCCAAACGCCATCGCCGAAGTGCGGGAGGCGATCGACTTCCTGCGCTATTATGCTGCGCAGGCCCGCACGACCTTCGGCCCGGCGCAGCAGGCGCTTGGCCCCGTCACCTGTATCAGCCCCTGGAACTTCCCGCTCGCCATCTTCACCGGTCAAGTGGCCGCGGCGCTGGTCGCGGGCAATCCGGTGCTGGCCAAGCCGGCCGAGGAAACGCCGCTGATTGCCGCCGAAGCGGTTCGCCTGCTCCATGAAGCGGGTGTGCCAGCGGATGCGCTGCAACTGTTGCCCGGTGACGGCCGGATCGGCGCTGCTTTGGTTGCCGCGCCCGAAACCGCCGCCGTCATGTTCACCGGATCGACCGAAGTCGCCCGCCTGATCCAGCGGCAACTGGGCATGCGCCTGTCGCCGACCGGACGTCCCGTTCCGCTGATCGCCGAAACCGGCGGCCAGAACGCGATGATCGTGGACAGCAGCGCGCTTGCTGAACAAGTCGTCGCCGACGTCATCGCGTCCGCCTTCGACAGCGCCGGTCAGCGCTGTTCGGCGCTGCGCATCCTCTGCCTTCAGGCGGAGGTCGCTGACCGCACGCTGACAATGCTCAAGGGTGCGCTGGCCGAATTGCGGATCGGTCGCACCGACGCGCTGAATGTCGATATCGGCCCCGTCATCTCCGCCGAAGCGCGCGACGGCATCAACACACATATCGACGCCATGGCGGCGCTGGGCCGCAGGGTGGAGCAGAGCGTGCTGCCGGTCGAGGCTGCGCATGGCACCTTCGTCCCGCCGACGATCATCGAGATCGACTCCATCGCCGACCTTGGCCGAGAAGTCTTCGGTCCAGTCCTCCATGTCCTGCGCTTCAGGCGGGACCGGCTGGACGCGCTGGTCGATCAGATCAATGCGACCGGCTATGGCCTGACCTTCGGCCTGCACACCCGGCTGGATGAAACCGTCGCCCGCGTGACGGCCCGCGTGAAAGCCGGCAATATCTATGTAAATCGCAATGTCATCGGTGCGATCGTGGGTGTTCAGCCCTTCGGCGGCTGCGGTCTGTCCGGCACTGGCCCCAAGGCAGGCGGGCCGCTCTATCTTGGACGACTGGTCACGACGCCGCCAGTCTTCGCAGCGCGTGTCAGCCATCTACGCTCGCCGCTCCACGCCTTCGCCGACTGGCTCGACCAGCAGGGGGAAGGGGAGGCCGCCGCGCAGGCCCGTCGCACCGGCGATGCCTCGGCGCTCGGCGTCGAACTGGCGCTGCCCGGCCCGGTGGGGGAACGCAACCTTTACGCCCTGCATCCGCGCGGTCGCATCCTGTTGCGCCCGGCGACCCGTCAGGGCCTGTTCCGCCAGATGGCGGCCATACTCGCCACCGGCAATCATGGCGTGGTGCAGGGGATGACGGTCCCGCCCGGCCTGCCGGCCGATGTCGCCGCCTGTTTCAGCACCGATGCCAGCGGCCATTACGCCGCCGCGCTGGTCGAGGGCGACGCCGCCAAGATCGCGGCGACCGCCCAGTGCGTCGCGGATATGCCCGGTCCGATCGTGTCGGTGCATGCCGACGATCATGGCCATGGCTATTGCCTCGACTGGCTGCTGGAAGAACAGGCCATATCGGTGAACACGACAGCGGCCGGCGGCAATGCCAGCCTGATGATGATCGGCTGAGGTGTGCCGCGTCAGTTCAGGTCATGGAAAGGGCGGATTTCGATCTCGCTCGGTCCGGGCATGGGGTTGGGGCAGCGCTTCACCCATGCGACGGCCTCCTCCATGTCCTTGACCTCCCACAGCCAGAAGCCGGCGACCAGTTGGCGTGGCTCCGGGAAAGGGCCGTCGATGACCCTGCGGTCCGGCCCGTCGAAGGCGACCCGCTTGCCCGCGGAAGATGGCATCAACCCATCGGCCATGATGAGGATGCCGGCGTCTCGCAGCGCGTCGTTGAAACGCCCCATCGCATTCATCATCGCCTCCGTCTCAGGCGTAGGATGATAGCCTTTCTCGCTATCCTCGGTCGCTTTCACCAGCACCATCACACGCATCGCCAGCCTCCTCCTGCCATCCCGCATCGCACGGACGCGGCAATGTCCGCATTTCTCCGTCGGCGTGCAAATCTTTTCGCTTATGCGTCCAACCTACGTCTGCGGTAGCTGGACGGGGTTTCCCCGGTCATGTTGCGGAACGCCCGATTGAAACTGCTCTGGCTGGCAAAGCCCAGAAATTCGGCGATATAATTCATCGAGGCGTCGGATTGGCCCAGCATTTCCTGCGCCCGTTCCAGCCGGGTCTTCAGCACATATTGATGCGGACTGACGCCCGTCGCTTTCTTGAACACGCGGCAGAGGTGCGACGGAGTGATGCCGATCTGCGCCGCCATCTCGTCCAGCCCATGCTCCGCCTCCGGCCGCTCCCGGATCGCATTCATGATGTGATGGATGCGATAGGCGGAAAAGGCGGAGGTCGGAAAGTCCTGCGCCGCCGCCTTCACCGGGCCGCGCAGCATATGCGCCTTGAGCGCGTCGATCAGGGCCGAGACATAGAGGTCGCGCGGGCCGTCCGATGGCGTATAGAGTTCGGCCAATATCTGGCGGGCAAGCGCGGCGCCCAGCGGATCGTTGAAGGCGAAGCGCATGCGCGAAAACTGGTCCAGTACCGATGCCGATCTCAGATCGTCTGCGTCGATGCTGAGCGTCACGACGTCCAGTTCGCCGTCGACCAGCCATTTCGTGCTCATCGTCGCCGGCACGATCGTCGCGGCACCGGGATAGGATGTCGTCTCGCTCCACCCGTCGCGATCCCAGGTGCGCACATTGGTCTTGCCGGCCAGTTGCACCACGAACAGCGGATCGGGCAAAGGGGGCAGGGCATAGCTGCCGACGAACTGGCGCCAGCGACTGAAGCGCCAGCGACCGTCGGAGGATTCCAGCTTCACCTCCGGGTCGCGCTTCAGCGTATCGGCGATGATCGCCTCGCCATGCCATCTGCCGTCCCTATGCGAGGCCGCTTTCATGACGCGATGGCTCCGGCGAATGGACCGATCATCTTCACTCTCCTTCTTGTTCCGCCAGCTTAGCGTCTGGTCCGCGAAATTCATCCATCAGTTTGCGTTTCATCAATTTGCCGGTGGGTTCGCGCGGCAATTGCGCACGCCAAGCGAAGCTGCGGGGCGTCTTGACGCTGCCGAGCGCGGCGCGGACGAAGCATGTGAGGTTCTCATTCAGGGCGGTGTCGCCCGTCACGCCCTCGACCGGCTGGATGATGGCCAGCACCCGTTCGCCCATGTCCTCGTCCGGCACGCCGATCACGGCGGCGTCGACGACATCAGGATGGGTAACAAGGCAGTTTTCGATTTCCTGCGGATAGATGTTCACCCCGCCGGAGATGATCATGAAGCTGCGCCGGTCGGTCAGGAAGAGATAGCCGTCCGCGTCCAGATGGCCGACATCGCCCAGTGTCGCCCAGCCCCGGTCATCATGGGCGGCGGCTGTCTTGTCCGGGTCATTATGATAGGTGAAGGCCGGCCCATCCGAGAAAAAGACGTCGCCCGTTTCGCTGGCTGCGACTTCCTGCCCATCCTCTCCGACGATACGGACCCTGCCGAGCACTGCCTTGCCGACCGATCCCGGCCTTGCCAGCCATTCGGAGGATGACAGAGCCGTGATGCCGCAACATTCCGTGCCGGAATAATATTCGTGGACGATCGGTCCCCACCAGTCGATCATCGCCTGCTTGACCGGCACCGGGCAGGGTGCGGCGGCGTGGATGACGGCTTCGAGCGATCCATGATCGTAGCGGGTACGGACATCGGCCGGCAGTTTCAGCAGCCGCACGAAATGGGTCGGCACCCAGGTCGCATGGGTGACGCGGTAGCGTTCGATCAGCGCCAGCGATTCCTCCGCGTCGAAGCGATCCATCACGACCACCGTGCCGCCGAGCCGATGGATGGTCATCGCCCAGCGCAGGGGCGCTGCATGATAGAGGGGGGAAGTGGAGAGATAGATGCTGTCTTCCCCCATGCCATAAAGGCTGGTGCCCATGGCCTCCAGCGCGGTCTGCGCGTCCAGTGAGCCACCGGGCAGCGGGGGCTTCACCCCCTTGGGCCGGCCGGTGGTGCCGGACGAATAGAGCATGTCGGTTCCGGCGCTTTCGTCCGGGACGGGCGTGTCGGGATAGCGGGCGGCGCTGGCGGACCAGTTTTCGAGCGGGCCGATGGCGCTGTCGACCAGATAGCCCTGTACGCCGTCCGCCTTCGCCAGCGCAGCCTGTGCCAGCGGGGCGAGCCGGTCGGACGCGACCAGGATGCGCGCGCCCGAATCCCGCAGGATATAGGCGATGTCGGTGAAGGTCAGCTTGGTCGAGATGCTGGTGAGATAGAGGCCGATGCGCTGGGCTGCCCAGCCAATGTCGAAGATCGCGGCTTCATTGTCCATCAGGAGCGCGATCCCGTCACCCCGCACACAGCCGAGCGCGCGCAGCAGGTGGGCGCCACGGTTGGCGGCGGCCTCCAACTGGGCGTAGCTGATGGTCTGGTCGGTCGCCGGCAGGATGATCGCCGGGCGATCCGGGTCGCTGATCGCAAATGGCCTGGGGTGCATGGGTGAGCCTCTCCAAAAATCATGCAGCATGATGCGCGGAGCATGGTCGGCCGGGGCCGCTATCGCTCGCGTCTTGCGCTTGATGGCTACAGAGGCCCGGTTTGCGCGCCAGTTCAAGGCAAGCGCAAGAAATGCCAAATCTGGCATCAACTCTGGGTAAAGCCTTCCCGGTTCGGCTGGGCTAGGTCTGCTCCATCATAACCGCATCCCCCGCCAACAGGGGGAAGATGGAGGAGAGGGTATAATGAAGGTCATCACGGGCAAGGCGTTGGCGATTCTGCTGTGCAGCGGCGTGTCGCAGGTCGCGCTGGCGCAGGAAGCGAGCGCGCCCCAACCGGCAGCGGATAATGGAGACATCATCGTCACCGCGCAGCGCCGGTCGCAATCCATGCTGTCCGTGCCATTGGCCATTTCCGCGCTGGGCGGCGAAACGCTCCAGAACAAGGGCATTTCCAATTCCGCCGCGCTGGCGACGGCGGTGCCCAATCTTCAGGTCAGCAGCCCCTATGGCAGCACCCAGCCCAATTTCTCGCTGCGCGGCATCAGCGTCGCCAATGAATATAACAGCAACCAGGCCTCGCCCGTCGGCGTATACATCGACGATGTCTATATCGCCGCACGGACCAGCCACGGCATGGGTCTGTTCGACCTGGATCGGGTGGAAGTGCTGCGTGGACCTCAGGGCACCTTGTTCGGTCGCAACACGACCGGCGGCGCGATCAACTTCATCACGCGCGCGCCCAGGCTGTCCGGCACCAACGGCTATGCCGAGGTCGGCTACGGCAATTTCAACACGTTCAAGGCGCAGGCCGCGATCGAAACCACGATGGTCGAGGATGAACTGGGCATCCGCATCGCCGGCAATTATGAAAAGGGCGACGGCATGCTGCACAATGTCGCGCCGGGCGGCCGGGATTCCAACAGCGTCGATACGGCGCAGGGCCGCGTCTATCTGCGCATGAAGCCGGGCAATGGCCCGCTGGATATCAAGATCCGCGCCTATGCCGGGCGCGATCGCGGCGCGCAGGCGGCCATTCACGGGCTGACCGGTCCCAACACGCCGGGGCAGGGCTTTTTTGACATCAACGAAAATGACGTAGGCGAAAACCGCACCGACGCCTGGGGCGTGGCGGCCAATGTCGCGCTGGAACTCAGCCCGACGGTCACGCTCACGTCCATCACCTCCTACGATGGCGGCAAGCAGAACCTGCAACAGGCGGCGGACGGTTCGCCGCTCGACGTGCTCAATATCAACTGGCGCTCCAGTTTCCGCCAGTTCAGCGAGGAGGCGCGCCTCAATTATGAAGGCGATCGGCTGAAGCTGGTCGGCGGCGGCTTCTATGGCTGGGACCGCACGATCACCGACAATCGCTTCAACATCGGCAGCGCCCTGGGGCCGGGCGTCGATGGCGGCTTCTTCCAGCACTATCGCCAGACCCGCCGCTCCTATGCCGCTTTCCTTCAGGGCGATTATAGCCTGACCGACAAACTGGTCCTGACCCTGGGCGCGCGCTACACGTGGGACAAGGCGCGCTATGGCGACGGCTATGCCTATCTGTTCGCCGGCCCGTTCGGCAGCGCGGGCACGCCGCTTGCCAGCACCGTGCCCTGCGCCGGAGTGCCGGGCACCTGCGCCTATGATCCCGCCGCCCGTTTCGCGATCGACGGCAGCAACAAGGCGCTGACCGGCCGCGCGGCCTTGAGCTACACGTTCGACGGCGGAACGCTGGTCTATGCCAGCTACAGCCGGGGCTATCGGTCCGGCGCGTTCAATGGCGGCGGCTACACGTCATCGGTCGGCATCACCTATATCGACCCCGAACGGGTCAACGCCTATGAAGTGGGCGTCAAGGGCCGC
The DNA here is from genome assembly GCF_001421665.1 of Sphingobium sp. Leaf26. Lineage (GTDB taxonomy): Bacteria > Pseudomonadota > Alphaproteobacteria > Sphingomonadales > Sphingomonadaceae > Sphingobium. The sequence continues at coordinate 196,304 of NZ_LMKV01000023.1, read as the reverse complement.
TTCCTCGACAACAGACTGACCCTGTCCGCCGCCGGCTTCTATTATGACTATAGCAACCAGCAGGTACAGGATACGCGGCCCGGCCCGGTGTCCTTCCTGGTCAACGCGCCCAAATCGCAAGTCTATGGCGGTGAGGTGGAGGGCAGCCTGCGGCCCTTCGATGGCCTGGTCATCAACCTGTCGGGCGGCTATCTCCACGCCACCTACAAGGAACTGACCTTGCAGGGCACGGACCTGTCTGGCAACGATCTGCCCTTCGCCCCGCGCTGGACAGGGACGGCCGGGTTCGACTGGACCATCTTCGACACGGGCAGCGACAGCCTGACCTTCTCGCCCACGGTCAATTATTTCAGCCGCCAATATTTCTCGCCCTTCAACGGCACCGATGCAGTCGGCACGGCGCAGAACAACGCGGAATTGCAGCAAAAGGGCTATGCCAAGGTCAATGCCACGCTGGCCTGGGCGCATGGGCCGTTTCAATTACGCGGCTGGATCAACAACGCCTTCAGCCGCAAGACCTACAGCTATGGCCTGGACCTGCGCGGGGCGGGCTTCCCTTATAATTTCCTCGTCCCGGCCATGCCGCGCACCTTCGGCGTGACCGGCCGTTTCAGCTTCTGACGGCGGGAGAGCGCCCATGACCGCCACGCCAGCCGCCCCGGATCTCAAAGACCCCGATCTCTATTGCGACCGGGCGCCGCACGACCTGTTCGCGCGGCTCCGGGCGGAACAGCCCGTCTACTGGAACCCGGAAAGCGACGGGGCGGGCTTCTGGGCGCTCACCCGCTATGCCGACATCGTGGAAGTGTCGCGCAATCCCGGCCTCTTCTCGTCCGCTTATGACAATGGCGGCCATCGCATCTTCAACGAAAATGAGGTCGGCCTGACCGGGGCGGGGGAGGCGGCGATCGGCATCCCCTTCATCTCGGTCGATCCGCCACTCCATACCCAATATCGCAAGTTCATCATGCCCGCTCTGTCGCCGGGGCGGCTGGCCGGGATCGAAGAACGCATCCGGGATCGCTGCCTCAGCCTGATCAAGAAGATTCCGCTTGGCGAAACGGTCGATCTGGTGCCGTTGCTGTCCGCGCCGCTGCCGTTGCTCACCCTGTGCGAATTGCTCGACCTGCCGACCGACATGTGGGTCAAACTCTACGACTGGACCAACGCCTTCGTCGGGGAGGATGACCCCGACTTCCGCCAGTCGCCGCAAGCGATGGCGGCGATACTGGGCGAGTTCATGGCCTTTGCGCAGGGGCTGTTCGAGGAGCGCCGAGCAACGCCGGGGCAGGATCTGGCGACCTTGCTGGCGACCATGGAAGTCAACGGCCAGCCGGTGACGTTCCAGGAGTTTGTCGGCAACCTCATCCTGGCGCTGGTCGGTGCGAACGAAACGACGCGCAATTCGCTGAGCCACAGTGTCGCCGCCTTCGCCGCCAATCCCGACCAGTGGGACTTGGTCCGTGCCGATCCGACTTTGCTGAAGAACGGCGTGCGCGAAATGGTGCGCTATGCCAGCCCCGTCATGCACATGCGGCGGACGGCGACGGCGGACACCCAGATCGGCGGGCAGGCGATCGCCAAAGGCGACAAGATAGTGCTGTGGTACATCGCGGCCAATCGCGACGAGAGCGTCTTTCCCGACCCCGACCGGTTCGACATAAACCGGGGCAATATCCAGCATCTGGGCTTTGGCACCGGCCAGCATGTGTGCGTGGGATCGCGCCTCGCCGAAATGCAGTTGAGGGTGGCGTTCAGTCTCTTGGCGGAGCGTGTCGCCCGGTTCAATGTGATGGCGGCGCCACGCCGATTCAGGTCCAACTTCATCAACGGGTTGAAGAATCTGGACGTGCAGATGGTGCCTGCATGAGGAGAGGATGATGGACCCGGCGCGCGGATCGACCGACGAACAGATTATTTCCGACGCGCTTGGCCGTGCGCCCGACATCCAGTTGGGCGCCGACCATGGACGCTGGCGCCTGTGCCGCTGGCGTCAGTTCGTCGGCAGCTACACCTTGCCGGCTTTACCCGACCCGATGTTCGTCGTGCATATCGCAGGCAAGCCCAATGTCCGCACCTGGGAACGGGACGGGTGGAGCGAGACGAGTTCGCTGCCCGGATGCGCCACCATCGTTCCGTCGGGGCAGCCGACCGGCTGGCTGGTCGATGGCGAACTGGACGTCGTGACGCTGAGCGTCGCGTCCACCGACCTGCAACGCGCGCCCGCGCTCGACCAGTTCAGGCGGATGCGCTTCGCCTTCTCCGATCCGCTGGGCGTGGCGCTGACGCGGCAGGTGCTGGGCGAACTCTATGCGCCGCAGACGAAGGATCGGGACGTCTATGTCGGCGCACTCGTCGATGCGCTCAAAGCCCATATGATGCGCGGGCCGGTGAACGCCAGTAGCGCGGAAATCCCGACCACCGCTTTCTCCTCCTATCGCATCCACGCGATCATGAACGCCATTCTCGACCGGCCCGAAGCCAGTCACAATCTGGAGGAACTGGCGGCGCAGGCCGGCATCACCCCGACCCATTTCTGCCGCGTGTTCAAGAAGGCGACGGGCGTGTCGCCGCATCAATATGTCATGCGCGCGCGGCTCGACCGGGCGCAGCAGATGCTGGAACAGTCCGACACGTCGATGGCGACGATCGCCGACGCGCTCGGCTTCACCAGCCAGAGCCATTTCACCCGCGCCTTCCGCCAGTTTGCCGGCGAAACGCCGAGCGATTTTCGCAGACGCCGTCAGGAGACGCTTCAGTGAGTGCCATTCAGGGTTTCGAGGGACTGGTTCTGCCCGATATGAAGTTACGCGCAGGCGGCGATCGGCTGGCCACCGGGGCGACGATCGCCGACATCGATCCCTGCACGGCGCAGACCTTTGCGCAGATACCGGTGGCCGATGGGAGCCAAGTCGATGCAATCGTACAGGCGGCGCACCGGGCGTTCCATGATCCGGCCTGGCGCGACCTGACGCCGCTGGCGCGCGAGCGGCTGCTGCACCGCTTTGCCGATGCGATCGAGGCAGACTTGCCCCGGCTCGCAGCGCTGGAGGCGCTGGACGCTGGCAAGCCGATCGCGGTGACGGAGACAGTCGATATTCCCGCCGCGATCGGATGGCTGCGCACCTATGCCGGCTGGCCGACCAAACTGGCGGGCCGGGCGGGCACATTGTCCGCCATGCCGGGCCAGTGGCATGTCTACACGCGGCGCGAGCCGATCGGTGTGGTCGCGGCGATCACGCCGTGGAATTTCCCGCTGGTGCTGGCGATGTGGAAAATCGCGCCCGCGCTGGCGGCGGGATGCACCGTCGTTCTGAAACCTGCACCGGAAACGCCCCTGTCCGCGCTGCGGCTGGTGGAACTGGCGCGGCAGGCGGGATTGCCCGACGGCGTGCTGAGTGTCGTCACCGGCGACGGCGCGACCGGCGCGGCGCTGGTGGAGCATCCGCTCGTCGCCAAGATCGCCTTCACCGGATCGACCGCGACGGGGCAGGGGATATTACGGGCGTCCGTGCCTGAATTGAAACGGGTCACGCTGGAACTCGGCGGCAAGTCGCCCTCCATCATTTGCGCCGACGCCGACCTGTCGAACGCCATTCCGCAAGCGGCGATGGGCTGTTTCTTCAACAGCGGGCAGGTCTGTTATGCTGGCACGCGCCTCTATGTGCATCGGTCTGTCTATGACGAGGTGGTGGAGGGCATAGCCACCTTTGCCGCCGGATTGACGCTGGGCAGCAGCGCGGATCGTAGCACCGCGCTCGGTCCGCTGATCAGCGCGCGCCAGCATGAGCGGGTGACAGGCTATGTCGAACGCGCGCGGGCGGCGGGGATAGAGGCGGTGGCGGCGCATGGGGCGCTGCCCGCCGAAGGCTATTATTTCCCGCCCACCCTGCTGCGTGATGTGCCGCGCGATGCGGAGGCGGCGCGGGAGGAGATATTCGGACCGGTGCTGGCCACCGCCGCCTTCGACGATCTGGACGAGGCGATCGACCTCTCTAATGACAGCCCCTACGGCCTAGCCGCCCATGTCTTCACCCGCGACCTGGCAACCGCGCATCGCACGGCGGCGCGACTGGAGGCCGGCACGGCCTTCGTCAACTGCGTGATGCTGGCCGATCCGGCCTTTCCCTTCGGCGGCATGAAGATGTCCGGCATCGGCCGCGAAAATGGCAGCGAGGTGCTGGACGCCTATCTGGAACCCAAGACGGTGGTGGTGGCATTATGAGCGACTTGAGCGTCCATGAAGGCGGGTGCCTGTGCGGGCAGGTGCGCTACAGCTTTTCCGGCGATCCGCTGCTGGTGGCGCTATGCCATTGCACCCATTGCCGCAAGCAGGGCGGCGCGCCCTTCTCGCTGGTCTGCGCGGTCGCGGACGAGGCCTATAGCGAAAGGGGCGAAACCCGCATCTACACGGATCGCGGCGAAAGCGGCGCGGCGGTCTACCGCCACTTCTGCGCCACATGCGGGTCGCCGATCCGGTCGATGGCGGCGGCGCTGCCGGGGTTGACGATCGTCAAGGCCGGTACGCTCGACATGCCCGACCAGTGGCCGCCGATGCTGGAGGCCTATTGCGACAGCGCGCTCAACTGGATGCCGCCCATCACCGACCAGCGTTTCGCGCGGTCCAATATCGGAGAATGAGATGAGCAAGCTGGATGGCAAGGTCGCCTGGGTCACGGGTGCGGGATCGGGCATCGGTCGGGCGACCGCGATCGCGCTGGTGGCGCAGGGCGCGAGCGTCGTGCTGGGCGACATCAATCCGGCGGGGCTGGAGGAAACCGTCGGGTTGTGCAGCGGCGCGGCGACCCTGTCGCTGATGCAGGACGTCACCAGCGAAGCGGCATGGGCAGATGGCGTGGCGGCAATCGACGCGCGCTTCGGCCGGCTCGACATATTGGTCAACAATGCCGGTATCATGATGGCCCAGCCGTTCGAGGAAGCGCCAGTCGAGCTACTGCGCCGGCAGAACCGCATCAACGTGGAGAGCGTTTATATCGGCATGCAGACCGCATTGCCGCTGATGCGCCGCACCATTGCCGATGGGGCGAAGGGCGCGTCGATCATCAATATCGCATCGGTCTATGGCATGGTCGCGGGCGCGCAGTTCGCGGCCTACAGCGCCACCAAAGGCGCGGTCCGATCGCTGAGCCGTGCGGTCGCGGTCGAGCTTGCCAAGACCGGCATCCGCGTCAATTGCGTACTGCCGGGGCCAGTGCAGACCAATTTGGGCGCCGACTGGGAGCCGCCCCGCGACGAGACGGGGGCGCTGATCCCGCCGGAGGTCGCGCTCGCCGCCTGGGCGCGGATGATCCCGATGGGGCGGCTGGGCGTGGCGCAGGATATCGCCCCGCTCGTCGCCTTCCTGGCCGGTGACGATGCCGCTTTCATCACCGGCGCGGAGTTCGTTGCCGATGGTGGCTATACCGCAGCCTGAAGGACATATCATGGACAGTATCGCCGCCGTCGCCCGCGCCCCGCATCACCCCTTCACGGTCGAGCCGATCGTCATCGATCCGCCCCGGCCGGGCGAGGTGCTGGTACGGATCGTCGGGGTCGGGCTGTGCCATACCGATCTGGTCGCGCGGGACCAGTTCATCCCGATCCCGCTGCCCGCCGTGTTGGGGCATGAAGGGGCGGGCATCGTCGAGGCAGTGGGTGATGGCGTGACCAAGGTCGTGCCGGGCGACAGGGTCGTGATCGGCTTTGCCAGTTGCGGCCATTGCGCGCGGTGCGACGAGCATCTCCCCTCCTATTGCCGCGACTTTCCCATGCTCAACTATGCGGGCACGCGAGCGGACGGCAGTTCGGGGCTGCGGCAGGGTGACGCGGCGTTGTCCGGCCATTTCTTCGGCCAGTCCTCCTTTGCCGGGCATGCGCTGGCGCAGGAGCGCAATGTCGTGAAGATCGAGGCGACGGATGTGCCGCTGGAATTGCTGGGGCCGCTGGCCTGCGGGTTCCAGACCGGGGCGGGCGGGGTGATGCGATCACTCGCCTGTCCGGCCGGATCGAGCATCGCCATCTTCGGCGCGGGACCGGTGGGCCTGGCGGCGGTGATGGGCGCGGTGATCCAGGGGTGCGCGACGATCATCGTGGTCGAACCCGTGGCCAGTCGCCGCGATCTGGCGCTGTCGCTGGGCGCGACCCATGCGATCGACCCGGCAGGAGAGCCTTCGCTGCCGGACGCGATCCGCGCGATCGTGGCGGACGGCGTCGAGTTTGCGTTCGAGACGAGCGGGCGGGAAGCGGTGGTGGAGGCGGCGCCGGCGTCGCTTGGCAGCCACGGCCTGCTGGGGCTGGTCGGTGTGCCGCCCCGGCCGGAAAGCAGCCTTTCCATCAATCTCGCTGCGCTCATCACCTATGGCCATCGCATCCATGGCATCATCGAAGGCGACAGCGACCTGGACAGCTTCATCCCGGAATTGGTGGAACTGTATCGGGCAGGGCGGTTCCCGTTCGACCGGTTGATCCAGACCTTCCCGCTGGCGCAGATCAACGCGGCGGTAGCGGCACAGGCACGCGGCGATTGCGTGAAGGCGGTTCTGATCCCGTAGCAATGACGACTATCGCTGAACAAAGGAATCCGCCTGATTCAGATGACCTTCGCCACCCAGCAGGCGGGTGAAGTTGGGCAATCCGGTATGCGCCGGGCGATGTGGTCGCGCGGATCGACCTGCACGTCGATCGGCCCGGCCTTATTTCGGAAGTCCTGGCGGAATCCGGCGCCCTGATCGAATATGCCGCGCCGCTGGTGCGTTTGCTGGCGGCATGAGGCCATCTCACTCCACCGTCACCCCGACTTGATCCGGGGTTCGGCTTGCCTTCATGCGTTATGCCAGGAATTGAGCGGGATGCCGGGTCACGCCCGGGATGACCAAAGGGGACTTGCGGGCACGCACCGCAATGGTAAGCTTCATTCCATGGGGGAGCAGGGAGACGTCAGATCGCACGGGTGCCTGCGCCTTGCCATTCCAATTGTCATATTGGTCGCGCTCGGCCTGTACAGCGCTGTCCCGCACCCGACTCATAATCCCAAGAGATTGAGGGCGATCGCAGCCGAAGCACGCCATCTGATGGCCACTCACCCGATCAACCCGATTAAGCAGGCTTCCGACGTTCCGAAGGATCAATGGCCGCCTGCGATTGCCGGATTGAAGCCCTATTATGTGACCGTCTATCGTGGATCGGTGCAGATCGTCACGAAACCGTTTTTCGACGGTGGCTGGGGATATGGCTTCGCGCCGGACAAGCGGAACCTTGGCATGCTGCCTGAATGCTGGTCGGATTTGGGGGAGGGCCTGTTCTGGCATGGCCCCTGCTGATGTTCAGCGCCGTTCTCCTAATTCCCGTCCGCATCCACCATGAACACCACCGGCTTGCCACGGGACGCCGGTTCCCATCCGGCCGCCAGCGCCGCGCGCACGCCGCGTGAGACGATCGCATCGTTGATCTGGAGCCGTCCGCGCTGCAACCCCTTCAGCAACCGCTTGGGCGGTGGGAATTCCAGCACCGCCTCGCGCTGCGTGTCGGCCTGCAACAGGGCGATCGTCATGCCGCGCCAGCCGTCGGCGTCGCTCCATTGCGGCTCCCGCCGAAGTTCCCATTCATATGTGACCCCGTCGACAAGGACGGTTCCGGCCTGATTGTGCATGTTGAGCATCGCCCCGCCATAGCAGGCGGGGAGCGGCAAGCCAGCCCTATCGTCCTGGCCATGCCAGTCATCGTGCGCCCGCCCCTGCTCGTCGCAACGGTCACAAGCCATCATACAGGCTATGCCACCCATCATCCCGAAGAAGAAAGAGGATGACAATCATGGCCGACAAGACCTCGTCCCGGATCATCGCTACCAGCGCCGCGCTCTTCGTGAGCGTTGCGACTATGGCGCCCGCCCACGCGCAGGCTGTTCTGGAAGGCACGGGCGAAACCTCTACGCTCGACTGTGCGGGGGGCAAGGCGACCGTGACCGGCACCAACAACCAGGTCACGGTCGAAGGCGCCTGCACCCATCTGACGGTCGAAGGGTCCGGCAATGTCGTCACGGCGCAGATGGCGGCGCAGTCCTCCATCAATGTCGAAGGGATCAGCAACAAGGTCAGTTGGCATACACCCGGCAAGACGTCGCCAAAGGTCAGCAGCGCCGGCGTCGGCAACAGCGTGACCCGCGCGCGCTAAAAAAAGCGCCTATTCTCGTCACTGCGAGCGCAGCGGATCAGGACGGCAACCAGGATCGATCGACGTTCAGATGATGACGAGCCGAGCCGCAGGCCACCGCAGGTAAAATGGTGGTTTTTCGTGACCCGGAGCGCAGCCTACTCAAAGTAGGTGAGCACCGGAAGCGCGGGAAAGCGCCATTTGCAGGCCGTCAGGGCTGAATGTCGATCGGCCCTGGTCGGCGACTCTGCCTGGATGGAGGCGAACTTCGTGTCGGGCCTCAAGCGGCTCCCGATCCGCTACACAGTGCGATCCTGAAAGACATGGGCGCCCCGTTCACCGGGGCGTCCTTATTCATCGGCCCAGCCAGTTGGGCGCGCGCTTCTCTGCAAAGGCCTTCGGCCCCTCGACAAAATCCTCCGACGCCAGCAGCGCCTTCATCGTCGGATAGTCCCATTCCGCTTCCATGCCATCCTGCATGGAGACGGTCAGGCCGCGATGCGTCGCTTCCTTGGTTGCACGGATCGACATGGGACTGCACGCCAGAATTTCGCTGGCCCACCGCCGCGCCGCCTCCAGCACATCGCCGTCGGTCACCTCCGTTACGAAGCCCAGCGTGAAGCCTTCCTGCGCACGCACGCGGCGGCCGGTCAGCAACATCCCCATCGCGCGCTGCAAGCCGATGATGCGCGGCAATCGCTGCATCCCGCCGGCCAATGCGGCGATGCCGACCCGCGGTTCCGGCAGCGCGAACAGGGCATTGGCTGACGCGACGACGATGTCGCAGGCCAGCACGATCTCGAAACCACCGCCCATGGCAACGCCGTTGACAGCGGCAATGACCGGTTTGTTGAGGTCGAACCGGCTGGTCAGGCCTGCAAAGCCCCCAGGCGGCGTCATCATGCCGCCGCCTGCCGCCTGTTGCTTCAGATCATGCCCCGCGCAAAAAGCCTTCGACCCAGCGCCGGTGATGATCGCGACCCACTGGCTGTCGTCGCTCTGATAGTCATCGAAGACCGACTGCAACTCCAGATGCGCCTCGGCATTCAGGGCATTATGCGCTTCCGGGCGATTGATCGTCACGATCGTCAGCGGGCCTTCCCGCACCACCTCGACATAGTGATAAATCATGCGGCGATCCTTCCGGGCTGGCGTTGCAGGAATCCGGCCAGGCGACCGGAAATGATCCGCTCGGCGTCCCCGACGATCTGCGCCAGCAGGTCATGACAGGTCGGAATATCATGGATCAGCCCCTGAACCTGCCCGGCCCAGACAAGGCCCGCGTCCAGATTGCCCGTCTCCAATGCCTCGCGCCCCCTGGCGCCGGACACATATGGCCGGATATCCTCGAACACGGCATCAGCCTGCTGGCTGATGGCGACCACCTGATCCGACACGCTGTTCTTCGCGACACGAGCGCTATTGTGGAACCGGCGAAAGATCATGTTGGTGGCGCGCTCGTCATTGGCGACGATGAACTGCTTCACGGCCTCATGGATCGGCGCTTCCACCGTGGCGCAGAAGCGGGTGCCCATGTTGATCCCCTCCGCGCCCAGCGCCAGTGCCGCCGCCAGCCCGCGCCCGTCGCCAAAGCCGCCGCTCGCCAGCATCGGCACTTTCACCTTGTCCGCCGCAGCGGGGATCAGGATCAGGCCGGGAATATCATCCTCGCCCGGATGGCCGGCACATTCGAAACCGTCGATGGAAATGACGTCGACGCCCATCCGCTCCGCCGACAGCGCATGACGGACGGCGGTGCATTTGTGCAGCACGGTGATGCCATGGCCCTTGAAATCCTCGACATGCTCTTGCGGCTTGTGCCCCGCCGTCTCGACAATGCGCACACCGCTGTCGATGATCGCCTTGCGATAGTCCGCGTAAGGCGGCGGCGTCACCGACGGCAATATGGTCAGGTTCACGCCAAACGGCTTGTCGGTCATGGACCGGCAACGGTCGATTTCCCGTCGCAGATCGTCCGGCGTCGGCTGCGTAAGGGCGGTCAATATGCCAAGCCCCCCGGCATTGGAGACGGCAGCGGCCAGCTCCGCCCGGCCGACCCACATCATGCCGCCCTGCACGATCGGATGCTCGATCCCCAGCAACTCGGTGATGCGTGTGCTGATCGCCATTACAGCGCCTCCACGATGGTCACATTGGCGATGCCGCCACCCTCGCACACGGTTTGCAGGCCATAGCGCTGGCCGCGCGCGCGCAATTCATGCACCAGCGTCGCCATCAGCTTCGTGCCGGTCGCGCCCAACGGATGGCCGAGCGCGATCGCCCCGCCATTGACGTTCAGCTTGTCCGGATCAGCGCCCAGCGCCTTCAACCAGGCCATCGGCACCGGCGCAAAGGCTTCGTTCACTTCATACAGGTCGATATCGTCGATCGTCAGGCCCGCCCGCTCCAGCGCCTTGCGCGTGGCGAAGATCGGCTCCTCCAGCATGATGATCGGGTCGCCGGCCGTTACCGTCATGTTCACGATCCGGGCGATGGGGGTCAGGTCATGCGCCTTCAACGCCCGTTCGTTGACCACCAATATGCCCGAAGCGCCGTCGCAGATCTGGCTGGCATTGGCGGCCGATACCACGCCGCCGTCCTTCAGCAGCTTGACCGATCCGATCCCCTCCAGCGTAGCGTCGGCGCGGATGCCTTCGTCCGTCACATGCAGCCCGTTTTCGGTTTCCAGCGGCACGATCTGCGATGCAAAGCGCTTCGCCTGCGTCGCGGCGGCGGCGCGCTGATGGCTTTGCAGGGCATAACGGTCCAGCGCAGCCCGATCGAAGCCATATTTGACGGCGATCATCTCCGCCCCCTCAAACTGGCTGAACGTCTCGACGCCGAAGCGCTGCTTGATGCGGTCGCTGAACGGTCCCACGCCCACGCTTTCGCGCTGATGATAGCTGATGTTGGAGAACATCGGCACGCGCGTCATGCTTTCCGCGCCGGCGGCGATCACCACGTCCTGCGTGCCCGACATCACCGCCTGCGCCGCGAATTGCAGCGCCTGTTGCGACGATCCGCACTGGCGGTCGATGGTGACGGCGGGCACGCTCTGCGGCAGGCGGGAGGCCAGCACGGCATTACGGGCAAAGGCGAAGCCCTGTTCGCCCGCCTGCGTCACGCAGCCCAGGATCACATCCTCGATCGCGGCCGGATCGATTCCGCTGCGGTCGACCAAGGCGTTCAGCACCTCGCCGCCCATGTCGGCCGGGTGCCAGCCCGCCAGCGCGCCGTTGCGGCGTCCGCCGGCGGTTCTGACGGCTTCAACGATATAGGCTTGCATCATGTCATGCGTCTCCTGAAAAGTCTGGTTTGCGGCGCGCAAGAAAGGCGGCGACGCCCTCGCGGCATTCACCGCTACCGCCCGCCGCCGCGATGCTGCGCGTCTCCCGCTCCAGTTGCGCTTCGAGCGGACTGCTGGCGCTTTCCAGCAGCAGCGCCCGTGCGCCCGCGATCGCGCCGGTCGGCCCATCGGCCAGCATCCGGGCGATCTTCGCCACTTCAGCGGCAAAATCATCGTCGTCCACGGTGCGCGTCACCATGCCGATCGCTTCGGCTTCTTGCGCACTCACCTTGCGGTTGGTCAGGATGATTTCCTGCGCCCGGCGCAACCCGACATGGCGCGGCAACAGCCAGGACATGCCGCCATCCGGCGTCAGGCCGACGCTGCCATAAGCGGCGATGAAATGCGCCGATTGCGCCGCAATCACCACATCGCCCGATATGGCGAGGCTCAGGCCCGCGCCCGCGGCCGGGCCATTCACCGCCACCAGCGAGGGCTTGCCCATCCGCAGCAACCGGCTCACCGCCATATGCAGCGTGCCCGCCAGCCGGCTGAGAAAAGCCGGCACCTGATCGCCCGCCGCATCGAAGGCGGAAATGTCGCCGCCACCGCAGAACAGCTTGCCATTGCCGGTCAGCACCACGCAGCGAATGGCCGGATCATTGTCGCAGAGGATCGCGGCATCCAGCAGCGCATCGGCCAGCGGCTGGTTCACCGTATTGCCGGCCGCCGGACGGTTCAGCGTCAATGTGGCGATGGGACCGTCAATCGCGACGGTAACAGGCATATCGCTCATGCGCATTTCTCCATGGATTGGCGCGCCAGCGCGGACAGGCGCGGCAGGGCCTTGGCCCGTTCGCGCGCATGGGCGGACGCCGCCGTACCCCGGATCACGCGCCCCTTGATGCCGTGGAAGATCGCCGCCAGCCGGAAATAGTTGAAGGCAATGTAGAAATCCCAATGGGCGATGCCGGTACGCCCGGTCCGCGCACAATAGGCGGCGACATAATCCGCCTCGTCCGGAATGTTCAGCCCGCCAATATCCACGCCGCCCAGCCCCGCGACGATATCGGGCGGCATCTGGTACATCATCGCATGATAGGCGAAATCGGCCAGCGGATGCCCCAGTGTCGACAATTCCCAGTCCAGCACCGCCAGTACGCGCGGCTCCGTCGGGTGAAAGATCATATTGTCGCAGCGGAAGTCGCCATGCACGATGCTGCTTTCCTCGCCCGTCGGGATATGCTCCGGCAGCCAGGCAATCAGCGCGTCCATGTCCGGGTCGCGCCCGGCATCCTGATCCTCCAGATATTGGCGGGACCAACGACCGATCTGTCGCGCGAAATAATTGCCCGGCTTGCCATAGTCGCCAAGGCCGATCGCTGCATAATCAATCCCATGCAACTGCGCGATCGTCGCGTTCATCGCGTCGAAATGGGCTGGCCGCTCTGCGTCGGACACGGTCGGAAAAGTCGCGTTCCAGAATATCCGGCCCTCGACCATGTCCATGACATAGAACCAACTGCCGATGACGCTGTCGTCAGCGCACAGGCCAAACACCCGCGCCACCGGAAAGCCCACGCCGCCCAGCGCGCTCAGCACCCGCGCCTCGCGATCGACCGCATGCGCGCCCTTCAGCGTGTCGCCCGGCGGCTTGCGGCGCAGCACATAGCTGCGGCCCGGCGTCACCAGCTTGTAGGTAGGGTTGGACTGTCCGCCCTTGAACTGTTCGACGGTCAGCGGCCCCCGATAGCCCTCGACATGGGTATCCATCCACCGCGCAAGCGCCGCCTCATCGAAACGATAGGCATCGCGCACCGCCGTCGTGCCGGCATTGGCATCGTCGCCCACCGCGCTCATGCCGCCGTCTCCGTTTGCGCCTTTTTCCAGTCGCGCTTGATCTTCTTGGCCAGGCTCCATTTATGCACTTCGGTCGGGCCGTCATAAATGCGGAAGGCGCGGATTTCGCGGAACACCTGTTCCACGATCGTATCGCTGGTCAGGCCCGTGCCGCCCATCACCTGCACGCAGCGGTCTGCGACGCGCATCAGCGCTTCGGATACCGCGACCTTGGCCATGGAGCTTTCTGCCGTACCGAGCGATCCGCCATCCAGCACGCCCGCGCACCAGTCGATCATCAGTTCGGCCTGCTTCAGGTCGATCAGATTGTCCGCCAGCATGAAGCCGACGCCCTCATGATCGATCAGCGTCTTGCCGAACGCCATGCGACGATTGGCATAGTCGCTCGCAATCTCATTGGCGCGGATGCACGCGCCCAGCCAGCGCATGCAGTGCGACAGCCGCGCCGGGCTGAGCCGCACCTGCGCATATTGGAAGCCTTCGCCCGAATGGCCCAGCATCTGGTCGGCGGGTACGCGCAGATTGTCGATGGTCAGCACGGCGTGGCCGCCCGGCATCGAACTGTCGATCATATTGGGGATATGGTCGATACGGATTGCCGGGTCGGGCAGATCGACCAGGAACATGCAGGCGCCATCTGCGGACTTCGCCATGACGATGCCGATCCCGGCACCCTGCGCCCCGGTGATGAACGCCTTGCGCCCGTTGATGACCCAATGATTGCCATCCTGCACGCAGGTCGTACGCATCATCGACGGGTCTGATCCCGCGCCGCCCTCCATCGCCGGCTCGGTCATGAAGAAGGCCGACCGGGTGCGCCCTTCCACCAGCGGCTTCAGGAACCGCTCCTTGATCTCCGCGCTGCCGACCTTGCCCAGTAGGTACATATTGCCCTCATCGGGCGCGGCTGTGTTGCAGGCCAGCGGGCCGAGCGGCGACAGCCCGGTCTTCGCCAGCACGATCGCGGTTTCCCGCTGGTTGAGATGGCTGCCGTCGCTCAATATATGGGGCGTCAGCACGCCGGCTGCGCGCGCCTTTTCCTTCAACTCCTCGATCAATTCCTCGCTGGGGCAATCATGATGGTCCCGACGCGGATCCTGTTCATAGGGGGCGACGACATCGCGGACGAAGGCTTCGACCCTCGCGGCGATGGCGGCCGTGCGCTCTGCTCCCGCGCCACTCATCGTGGCGCCATCCGGATAGCGCCGTCCAGACGGATCACTTCGCCGTTCAGCATCGGATTGGCGACGATCTGCTCGACCATCAGCGCGAATTCGTCCGGCTGGCCGAGGCGGGTGGGGAAGGGCACCTGCCTGCCCAGCGAATCCTGCGCCTCCTGCGGCAATGTGGCGAGCAGCGGCGTCAGGAAGATGCCCGGCGCGATCGTCATGACGCGAATGCCGTAACGCGCAAATTCGCGGGCGATGGGCAGGGTCATGCCGACGATGCCGCCCTTGGACGCGCTATAGGCCGCCTGACCGATCTGCCCGTCGAACGCGGCGACGCTGGCGGTGTTGATGATGACGCCGCGCTCCTCGACGCCCACCGTCTCCGCGTCGATGATGCGCGCTGCGAATTTGGACAGGACGTTGAAGCTGCCGATCAGGTTGACGGTCAATATCCTGGAGAAGTCCGCAAGCGGGATCGCTTTGCCATCGCGGCCGATGACCTTGGCCGGCGGACCGACGCCGGCGCAGTTGGCGAGAATACGGGCCTTCCCGTTAAGCGCTTCGGCCTCCCCGATCGCCTGCTCGATCGCCGCTTCGTTGGTGACATCGACCTGCACGAAGCGCGCGCCGATCGCCTTGGCGTGGGCCTCGCCCAGTTGCGCATTCAGATCGAAGATCGTCACGTTCGCGCCGCCTCTGGCCAGCCGCGCCGCCGTGGCGCCGCCCAGCCCCGAAGCCCCGCCGGTCACGATCGCGCCCACTCCGTTGATGTCCATCGGCAATCCTCTTCTCGCTTTTTATCGAATCAAGAAACCCGTTCGATCAATATGCACTCACAAGTGTATTGTGCTTTTACGGGTTTCCTGTCAATGATCGAGACATGCAGAATTCTCCCTTCAGAAATGCGGCGCAACGGGAAGCGGACAGGGCGGCCAAACGCGACGCAGTGCTGCGCGCTGCCGTGCGGATGTTCAACGAACGCGGATTTTTCGCGACCTCGCTGGACGATGTCGCGGCCAGCCTTGGCATATCGAAGCGCACCATCTATCATTATCTGGCGAACAAGGATCAGGTGCTGCTGGAGTGCATCACCATCGGTCTGGAGCAATTGCTGGAAGCGGCCGATGAGGCGCGGGCAGAGCCGGGCAGCGGCCGTGACCGGCTGGTCAAATTCCTGCGCCGCTATGTCGAAATCAACATGGACGATTTCGGCATCTGTGTGTCGCGCACCGGGGAGGAGGCGCTCTCGCGCGAGAGCCTGCCGCGCTATCGCGCGCTCAAGAAGAAGATCGACGTCGCCATGCGCCAGATATTGGCCGAGGCGGTGGAGGACGGCTCGATCGGTCCGATCGACGTCAAGATGACGGCCTTCACGCTGGCCGGTGCGCTCAACTGGCCAGGGCGCTGGTACGATCCCAAAGGCGCCCTGACACCGGCGGAGATATCGGAGGCGATGGTGAAGGTGCTGATGGGCGGGCTGGACCCGCGCTCCTGATCCAATAGGAAAATGGGCCGGCGATTGCGATCGCCGGTCCCTCTATTTTTAAGCCGCGCTCTTTGCCGACCGCGCCGCCGTATAGCGGTTGTCCGGCACCGGCAGGCCCAGATGCTCGCGGAAGGTCGTGCCGACATACTCGCTGCGGAACAGGCCGCGCGCCTGCAAAATCGGGATCACCTTGTCCACGAACAGGTCCAACTGGCCGGGCAGGGGTTCGAACAAAACGAACCCGTCCGCCGCGCCGCTCTCGAACCAGGCCTGCAACCGGTCGGCCACCGTCTCGGCCGATCCGACGAAGGCGCCGCGCGGCGTTGCCAGCCGCTCGGCAATCTGGCGCAGCGTCAGATTTTCCCCCCGCACCTCCGCCAAAATGCGCAGCGTGCCGCTCTGCTGGCTGTTGAGGCCGATATGTTCGACATCGGGGAAGGGCGCGTCCAGATCATATTGGCGGAAGTCATGGTCGTTGAACGTGCGCGACAGATAGCCAAGGCCCGTGTCGATCGACTCCAGCGCCGCCAGTTCGCGATAGCGCGCCTCGGCTTCCTCGTCCGTATCGCCCACGATCGGTGCGATGCCGGGCAGGATGAACAACTGGTCGGAATCGCGGCCGAAACCCTTGGCCCGCGCCTTGACGTCGGCATAATAGGCTTGGCCATCCTCCTGCGTGGCCGCATGGGTGAAGATCACCTCCGCCCGCCTGGCGGCAAAGGCGCGGCCGTCATCGGACGCGCCGGCCTGGAAAATGACCGGCTGCCCCTGCGGCGTGCGCTTGATGTTCAGTGGCCCGCGCACCTGGAAGAATTCGCCCTTGTGATCCAGCCGGTGCAGCTTGTCGGGATCGACGAACTGGCCGCTCTCCTTGTCGGCGACATGGGCGTCTTTTTCCCAACTGTCCCAAAGCCCCTGCACCACATCCAGATATTCGCCGGCGATGCGATATCGCACGGCATGGGCCGGATGTTCGGCCTTGCTGAAATTGGCGGCGGTGTCGCCCAGCCAGGACGTGACGACATTCCAACCAGCGCGCCCGCCGCTCAGATGATCGAGCGAGGCGAATTGCCGCGCGACATTGAAGGGTTCGGAATAGCTGACCGTCAGCGTGGCGACCAGCCCGATGCGTGACGTGGTGGCCGCCAGCGCGGACAGGATCGTGATCGGCTCGAACCGATTGAGATAATGCGGGCTGGATTTCTCGTTGATCGACAGGCTGTCGGCGACGAACAGGAAGTCGAACTTACCGCGTTCGGCGGTCGCAGCCTGCCGCTGATATTGGGCCAGACTGGTGCTGGCATTGTTGTCGCGATCGGGGTGTCGCCAGTCGTTCCAGGTGCGCCCCACGCCATGCAGGATGAAGCCGAGCTTGATATGCCGCTGTTGGGCCATGGAGCGTCCTTTCCATGAAGAGTTGAAGGTCATGGAATAGGCGCGCGCATATCCGCGAACCAACGCGGACTGCTCGGTCATTTATGATTTGGCCAAATACTAAAGCCCTTCTGCCTCCACCCAATGGGCGCTGGTCAGTTCGCGGGCCAGCGTCCAGACCTGCCGGCGGATGTCCGGCACGGCGACGATTTCCCAATGGGCGCCGCGCGTCATCGGCCCGACGACATGCAGGCGGCCTTGCGCATCGCCATGGGCGGCGATGGCGCGGCACTGGCGATCCACGTCGATGCCGATCGCCAGCGGATCGGGCCTGATGTCGCCCCGGTCGAACAGGTTCCGCAGCAACGGATCGCTCACCCGCCGCAAATCGCCCAACGGCCCGGTGCAATTCACCACGCGCGCGACTTTCAGGCTCTCACTCTCCACCGCACCGCGCGGTCGCAAGCCGATCAACAGACCGTCGCCATCGGGCGCCGCCGTAGCCACCTTGGCCGCCTGCACCTCCAGCCGCCCCTGCGCGCGCAGCCCCTCCAGCCGCTCCGCCACACCGGGCGCGATGCGATGGCGATGCACATCCCAATAGGGGCGCAGATGGCGCAGGAAGCGGTTGCGCTCGTTGGCGCTGGCGGCGCGCCACATATCGGGGGTGAAGGGGCGCAACTCATCCACCGCATTGCGCCAGCCGATCTCCGCCGCCCGATCGCGCACCGTGCGCACCAGTTGGGATATGGGACCGGTGGGTCGGTCCTGACGCGGCGCATAGGGTGGGGCAGGGGCATGCGCCTGCGGGGCCATGCCACGGCGGGACAGGGCAATAGTCCGCCCCTTGTAACCCGCACTGTCCAGGCTCAGCGCGCAATCCACGGCGGTCAGGCCGCTCCCCAGCAACAGCACCACATCATCCGTCCCAAGGCCGGTGGCGATATCCGCAGCCCATGGATCGTTGACATAGGCCGGACGATCCAGGCCGACAAAGGCGGGCAGGTCGTGCGGCGGCAGATTGCCCGGCGCGATCACTGCGACATCGGCGTCCAATATGCCGCCCGATCGCAGCGCAACCAGGGCGCCGTCCTCTCTGACCACCAGATCCACGGCCTCGTCGCTCACGACATTAAACCGGTCGCCCGCTGCAGCACGCGCTTCATCCAGCATCGCGCACAGATAGCCGCCATAATCCCGGCGGGTCGCAAAACTGCCTCCCTGTCCCAATCCCTGTTCCGTCAGCCAGTCCACGAAATGACCGGGCTGGTCGGGCAGCGCGCTCATATTGGCGGCGCGCACGTTCAGGATATGGTCCGCCTGCGCCGCCCCATAGGCCAGCCCGCGCCCCAGCCGGTCGGGCCGCCGCTCCACCAGCGTCACGCGCACATTGCCGTGGCGCAGCAGGTTGATGGCCAGCAGCACGCCGCTGAAGCCGCCGCCAATGATGACGACATGATCGACCTTCAGCATGGATCAAGCATTTCTAATGGTTCCACCAGCATTGCTTGTGGGACATATCTCTACTGTTAAAATAGATAAAGTGTTATCTGCATCGAAGGAAGGACGATCATGAGCCTGTTGCGTTCCCTGCCCCAGCGATGGGCGCGCCTGCGCGAAGCGGCGCGCCGGGAGTTCCTCCGCGACCCCGATGTCGTCCTGTTCGAGCGGCGGGTAGAGCCGCTGGGCGACGCCACGCATGGTCTTTGATCCGCTTTCCCGGCGCGGATTTGTCGGTGCGGCGTCCTGCCTGATCCTGGCCGGGTGCGGCGCGGCCAGGGGTGGCAAGCCGAAATTGCGCGTCTCCATCACCGGCAAGGGCGAAGGCGATACCCGCCTGCTGTTCAAGGCGGCTGGCATCGTCCCCGAAGGATTCGACCTCGCCTATAGCGAGTTCCAGTCCGGCCATCTGGTGGTCGAGGCGTTGAACGGCGGCTCGCTCGATTATGGCGGGATGAGCGAAATCCCGCCCATCTTCGCGGCCGCCTCCACCATCCAGAGTTTCCGCCAGATCGCCGTCGCCCATGGCGACGTCAACAACCAGGTCGTGCTGGTGCCCAGGGGATCTAAGGCGAAGAGCATCGCCGACTTGAAGGGCAAGCGCATCGGCTATGTCCGCGCCACCACATCGCAATATTTCCTGATCCGCATGCTGGAGGACGTCGGCCTCGGCTGGAACGACATCATCCCGGTGGCGATGGGCGTGACGGACGGCGCGGCCGCCTTTTCGCAGGGCGCGCTCGACGCTTGGGCGATTTACGGCTTCCCGATCCAGCGCGCCATCGCGACCGAGGGTGCACGCATCCTCAAGACCGCTTACGGCATATTGTCGGGCAATTATCTGGTGTCCGCCCATGTCGATGCGCTGGCCGATCCGGAAAAGGCGAAGTTGATCGCCGACTATCTGACGCTGGTGCAAAAGGCTTATGGCTGGGCGGCGGCGCATCAGGATGAATGGGCGGCCATCATCGCCCAGGATATCGGGGTTCCCCGCGCCTATGTGCTCGACCAGTTCAAGCGCAAGAGCGCCAGCTATGAACTGCGCCCCGTCACCGACGAAGCCATCGCCTCGCAGCAACAGGTCGCGGACCTTTTCTATCGCCAGAAGCTGCTGCCCAAGGCGGTCGATGTGCGCCCGCTGTGGGACGCGCGTTTCAACGATGTCCTTCCCAAGAGAGGCTGAACCATCATGGCCACACAGGCACTTCAGCACGACGACGATCCACGTCAGGTGACCGGTCCCCTCAGCGCGGACCAACTCGACCGGCTGACCCGGCGGCTCGCCGAAACGGCGGAGCATTATGACCGCAGCGGCGAATTTCCCCGCGCCGGTTTCGATTATCTGGCAGGCGAAGGGCTGATCGGCCTTACCGTCCCGCGCGATCTGGGCGGGCGAGGCGCGGGGCTGGTCGAAGCGATCCGGGTGCTGGGTGCGGTGGCGAAGGGCGATCCTTCGGTCGCGCTCATCCTCTTCATGACCTATCATTATCACGCCACGCCGACGCGCGCGCGTACCTGGCCGCAGGCGATTTACGAGCGGCTGGCGCGCGATGCCGTCGCCGGTCGTGGCCTGATCGGCGGTCTGCGAGTGGAGCCGGAGCTGGGTACACCGGTACGCGGCGGCCTGCCCGCGACCATCGCCCGGCGCACCGCAGACGGCTGGGCGCTGACCGGCACGAAAATCTATTCCACCGGCTCGACCGGCCTCGACTGGTTCTCGGTCTGGGCGAAGACGGATGAGGATGAGCCGCGCGTCGGCAATTTCCTGGTGCGGTCGGACAGCGCCGGCATCGCCATCGAACCCGCCTGGGACCATCTGGGCATGAGAGCCACCGTCAGCCATGCGGTGCATTTCACCGATACGCCCACGCCGCTGGACCATGCGGTCGATATCCGCCTGCCTGCGCAATGGGCGACGGGCGCGAGCGATCCCGGCCTCGCCATCTGGAACGCGCTCGCTATCTCGACCATCTATGACGGCGTCGCGCGGGCCGCGCGGGACTGGCTGCGCGCCTATCTCAACGACCGCGTGCCGACCAATCTGGGCGCGTCGCTCGCCACCCTGCCGCGCGTGCAGGAAAAATTCGGCGAGATAGAAGCGCTGTTGCAGGTCAATCGCACGCTGATCCGCGATGCCGCAGCCCACCATGAAGCCGGCGATCCGCCGGGCGCGGTGGCGGTGAACAACATTAAATATCTCGCCACCGCCAATGCGATCCGCGCGGTGGAGATCGGCCTCGAACTCACCGGCAATCCCGGCATCAGCCGGAAGAACCCGCTGGAACGTCATTATCGCGATGTTCTGTGCAGCCGCATCCACTCGCCACAGACCGACACCATATTGATCGCCGCTGGTCGGGCGGCTCTTGGGAACTGACATGTCACTCATCATCGCCAGCCAGCTTGACGCCGATTTCAACAAGGGCCTCAGCCAGCATCCGATCGCCCCCATATTGATCGACGTCGCAGAGGAGGAGCCATGGACTGCCGCTGCCGAAGCGGACGTCCTGCTGGTGCGCCCGTCGCCGTCCTGGCGACAACCTTCCATCCAGCGCCCGCCGGCATGGCCTGGCCGGCTGAAATGGGTCTACAGCGCGTCGGCCGGGATCGATTTCTACCCGCAATGGCTGCTCGACGCGCCGCTCGTCACCTGTGGTCGCGGCGTCGCGTCGGACGAGATTGCCGACTATGTCATCGCCGCCATCTACGCCCATGCCAAGAATCTGGAGGGCATCGCCGCCCGGTCGCGCGCGCAGTGGATCAACGTCCCGCTCGGCCGGGTGTCGGGCACGACGATCGGCATCGTCGGTTTGGGCGCGATCGGTCAGGCAGTGGCGCAACGCGGACTGGCGCTCGGCGCGCAGGTGGTCGGCCTGCGCCGCACCGGGGCGCAATCGGGGATCAGCGGCGTGGAGCATGTCGGCGACATCGACACGCTGGTCGCCCGCGCCGATCATATCATCATCGCCGTGCCCGCCACGCCCCAGACGCACCATCTCTTCAATGCGGACCTGCTCGCCAGGGTGAAGCCCGGCGCCCATATCATCAACGTCGCGCGCGGGTCGGTGATCGATCAGGATGCCCTGATCCACGCGCTGGACGGAAAGGGTGGTCCCGGCTTCGCGACGCTGGACGTCACCGATCCGGAGCCGCTGCCCGAAGGCCATCCGCTCTACACCCATCCGCGCGTGCGCCTGACGCCGCATGTCTCCAGCAATCATACGCTGGTGCGCCATCGCCTGCTGGACAAGGTGCGCGACGATATTTCCCGCTTCGCACGGGGAGAGGCGCCCAGCGACATCGTCGATCCGGCGCGGGGATATTGAGCACAAAAGAGGGAGGCGATCATCATCGGCTCCCCCTTTCATCTATATGAGGCGTTCCCCGGCGCAGGCCGGGGAACGTGCGGCTACTGGCTTGTCGCTATCAAAGCGCCTCGACCGTCTCCCGCGCCAGTTCGGCCAACCGGCTGGCGGCCTTGTCCAGCTTGTCGCCAGACCGCAGGATCGCCGCCACGCGCGGCAGCGGCGGCAGAAGATCATGCTCCAGCGCCTGCGTCTCTTCCAGGAACAGATGCGTGCGACAGGTGACGCCGAGCCCCGCGCCCACGGCCGCCTTCAGCGTCGCCAGATTGGGCGTCTCCACCGCGATCCGCCATTGCAGCCCGGCATCCTCCAGCGCCCGGATCGCCGCCTCGCGGAACCGGCATGGTTCTTCCAGCACGGCCAGTGGGATGACCTCCCGATCGACCAGATGGGTGTCTCCATACCAGCTCATCGGCGCGACAGTCACGGCATGGGCATCATTGGGCGCGGCAAAGCCCAGCAATATGTCCAGTTCCCGCCGATCCAGCAACGCCTGCAATTCCGCCGTACCGGCCACGCGCGCATAGATTTGCGCGTCGGGATGCAGTTCGGCGAAGCGCGAGAGCAGGCCGGTCAGCAACGTATCGGCGAAATCCTGCACCATGCCGATCCGCGCCGGCCCGGCGAACCGCCCGGCACTCACCGCCGCCACCGCCTCGTCATGCAGCAGCAGCACGCGCCGCGCATAATCGAGCAACACCGTGCCCGCCGGAGTCAGGTTGAGCCGTCGTCCTTCGCGCAGGAACAGCGTCTGCTGCACCAGTTCCTCCAGCCGCTTGATTTGCAGGCTGAGCGCGGATTGCGTCACGAACACCTGTTCCGACGCATTCAGCATCGACCCGGTGTCGACGATGGCGACGAAGCTGCGCAGCAAGTTGGTCGGCAAATTGACCGGCACGATGAACCCCTTGAGTTTATGAAATGGGCGGAACCGATCCGATGCCGGAAACGGACAGTAGCGTATCGCCGATGCTTATATATCAATCAAAATAGTAGAGATTTAAAAGGCCGAGGAAAAACTTGGCCAAGACGAAAGATGTTCGGAAAACCGCCAATTCCCGCGTCAACGCGCCCTGCCAGGGCGATGAAATGCCACCTATGATCAATGCTGATAGGTCGGCCAAGAAAAACTTAATTGAAACGGTAGACAATTCATGTTGGGCTTGTTTGCAGTTCAATAAAGGGCCGGACATGGCGGTTTTGACGATCAATGACACATCACGGGCCGCACGGGGCCAGTCGGCATCGACGCGCCGGCCTTTCTCCCTCTCGCGCTTCGGCGGGCGCTGGCTGTCGCCGCTGCTGCTGCTGCTGCTTTGGGAGGCCGGCTCGCAAACGGGCCTGATCCCTGAGCGAACGCTGGCGGCGCCCTCGGCCGTGATCGGCACCTTGCTCGAAATGGTGATTTCCGGCGAACTGCCATCCAATCTGCTGGTGTCCTTCGCCCGCGTCGCCGCTGGCCTGTTCATCGGCGTCAGCCTCGGCCTGGCGCTCGGCCTCATCGCCGGCCTGTCCCGGTCGGGCGAGCTGGCGGTCGATCCACTCATGCAGATCAAGCGCACCATTCCCGCGCTGGCGCTGACCCCGCTCTTCATCGTCTGGTTCGGCATCGGCGAAACGCCCAAGGTCGCACTGATCGCCTTCGGCACCATCTTCCCGGTCTATCTCAATCTCTACAGCGGCATCCGCAGCGTCGACCTGCGCCTGCTCGACGCGGCCAGGAGCTTCGGCCTCAGCCGCTGGGAGCAGGTCTGGCATGTGGTCCTCCCCTCGGCCCTGCCGCAACTGCTGGTCGGTCTGCGCTACGCCCTGTCGGTGTCGATCCTGGTGCTGGTCGTGGCGGAACAGATCAACGCCTCGGCCGGCCTTGGCTATCTCATCAACAATGCCCGCGATTTCATGCGGACCGACATCATCGTCGTCTGCCTCATGGTCTACGCCATTCTCGGCCTCGGCGCCGACTGGCTGGTCCGTGCCATCGAAGCCCGCGCCCTCATCTGGCGCCCCAGCATAGTGGAGCAATAAGCATGGACGCTCGCCTCGGTTTCTCGGCGCTGGACAGTGCCGTCCACCAGCCCCATCCCGAACCCGTCGTTCGCCTGCGCGATTTTACCCGGCGCTTCGGCGCCAACACCATCATCGACGGTCTGGACCTCGACATCGCGCCCGGCGAATTCATCGCCCTGCTGGGTCGCTCCGGTTCCGGCAAGACCACGCTGCTGCGCACCTTGGCCGGCCTTGATGAAGTGCGCGGTCAGGATGTGGAAGTCCCCGACTCCCGCGCCGTGGTGTTTCAGGACGCCCGCCTTCTCCCATGGAAACCGGTCTGGAAAAATGTCTCGCTGGGCCTGAAGGGGGATAACGGCCGCGACCGCGCCGAAGCCGCGCTCAAGGAAGTCGGCCTTGGCCATCGCCTCGACGCCTGGCCGTTGACCCTGTCGGGCGGCGAAGCCCAGCGCGTGGCGCTGGCTCGCGCGCTGGTGCGCGAACCCAAGCTGCTGCTGCTGGACGAGCCGTTCGCCGCCCTCGACGCGCTGACCCGCTATCGCATGCACGACCTCGTCCTCTCGCTCTGGCGCGCGCACAAGCCTGCCGTGCTGATCGTCACCCATGATGTCGAGGAAGCGATCGCCCTCGCCGACCGGGTGCTGGTGCTCGACAAGGGCCGCATCGTCGCGGAAGAACGCATCACCGCCCCACGCGGAGAGCGCGCCAGCTTCGCGGCTCGCCTGCGTGAAAAGCTGCTGTCGCATTTGGGCGGTGACGACCATGGCGAAGATGTCGTGCCTTTCGCGGTCGCCGCCGAATGAGCGCGCTGGCCGCCCTCGATCGCCCGGTGACGGCGCCCAACAACGGGTTGGGCATTGGGCGCCTGCGCGGTTTCGTCACCGCCTTTGCCGACTTGCTGGCCGCCACCCGCGAAGAACAGGCGATACTGGAAAGCGGACGTGCCCTGCTCGGCCGCCTGATCGCCACCGACGACTGGCTTCCGCAAGAATTCGCCCAGCCCGATCCCGACCGCTACCAGCAATATCTGCTCCACTGCGACAGTCGGGAACGGTTCAGCGTCGTCAGCTTCGTCTGGGGACCGGGCCAGTCCACGCCGATCCACGACCATAGCGTCTGGGGTCTGGTCGGGGTGCTGCGCGGGGTGGAAAGGGTGGAGCGCTTCCGCCGCCTGCCGACCGGCGCGCTGGTCGATGAGGGCGAGGAACTGCTGCACGAAGGAGAGGTCGATGCCGTCTCCCCGCGCATCGGCGATATCCATCGCGTCACCAATGGCCTGTCCGACCGGCCCTCCATCAGCATCCATGTCTATGGCGCCAATATCGGCGCGGTCGAGCGCGCCACCTACGCCCTCGATGGCACGCCCAAGACTTTCATTTCGGGTTACGCCAACCGCGTGATCCCCAACCTCTGGGACAGATCGAAAACATCATGACCACCGACACTCTCGACCGCATCAGCGAACGCACCCTGGCCGCCACCCCGCTGGATATCCGCCACGCCTTGCTGGTGGGCAGCGAAATCGCCATCATCGACGTGCGCGAGGAACATGAGTTCGCGCAAGGGCATCCGCTCTTCGCCGCGCAGATCCCGCTGCGCCGCATTGAGGAGGAGGCGCACTGGCGCATCCCGCGCCTCGCGACCCCGATCATCGTCTATGACAATGGGGAAGGGCTGGCGCGCAAGGCGGCCGTGCGTCTGGAAGGGCTCGGCTATACCGATGTTCGCGAACTGGAGGGTGGCCTGTCGGCATGGCGCGACGCGGGCTATGAACTGTTCGAGGACGTCAACAGCTACTCCAAGGCATTCGGCGAACTGGTCGAACATCGCCGCCATACACCCAGCCTTGCGGCCGAGGAAGTGCAGGCGCTTATCCGTGAAAAGGCTGATATCCGCATAGTCGATGCCCGTCGCTACGAGGAATATAGTACGATGAGCATCCCGACCGGCACCAGTGTCCCCGGCGCGGAACTGGCGCTGCGTGCCCGCACCATCGCGCCCGATCCTGACACCACCATCATCGTCAATTGCGCCGGCCGTACCCGCTCGATCATCGGCGCGCAGTCGCTGGTCAATGCCGGTGTGCCGAACAAGGTGTTCGCGCTGCGCAACGGCACCATCGGCTGGACGCTGGCCGGGCAGGATCTGGAAACCGGCCAGACCCGCGCCGCGCCGGAAGTGGATGACGCCGCTATCGCTGAAGCCGACATCCATGCCCGCGACGTCGCCTATCGCGCCGGGGTGAAGCGGATCGGCTGGGCGGAACTGGAAGCGTTCAGGGCCGACACCGCCCGCACCCTCTATCTCTACGACGTGCGCCAGCCGCGTGAATATGAAAGCGGCCATCTGCCCGGCTTCCGCAATGCGCAGGGCGGGCAACTGGTGCAGGAAACCGATCATAACGCCCCGGTGCGCGGCGCCCGGATCGTCGTGACCGATCCCACCGGCGTCCGCGCGGCCATGACCGCCTCCTGGCTGGCGCAGATCGGCTGGGACGTATCCATCCTCGACATCGACTGGTCGGCCGTCACGCTGGAAACCGGACCGGACGGCGCACCGTCCCCGCGCGGACCGGAAGGTCGCTACAAGCGCCCCTATGAAGGCACGGACAACAAGGCCGCCGCCATGCAGGCCTATCTCGACTGGGAATATGGCCTCGTCGCCCAGTTGGAGCGCGACGGCACCCACGGCTTCTACGTCATCTAATCATCGGGAGGACGCATCATGAGCGTCAAGTTCATCGGCTATATCGGTTTCAACAACGGGTCGGAAACGGAGGCGGCGGTGCGCAGCCGCGTCCTGGACACCGACTATGTCAACGCAGCGGCGAAGGCTCAGGAAAAGGGCGGCTTCGACCGCGTCCTGATCCCCTTCGGCTCCAACAGCCCGGAAAGCCAGATCGTCGCGGCCCATGCCGCCGCAATCACCACAAAGCTGGGCTTCCTCGTTGCGCACCGCCCCGGCTTCACCCAGCCGACCGTGGCGGCGCGGCAACTCGCCACGCTCGACCAGTTGTCGGGTGGCCGGGTAGCCGTACACATCATCACCGGCGGCGCGGACGAGGAAATGGCGCGCGACGGCGACACCAAAACGGTGAAGGCGGAACGCTACGCCCGCACCGACGAATATCTGTCGATCCTGCGGCAGGAATGGACGGCCGCCACACCCTTCGACCATCAGGGCAAATATTACGACATTCGCCAGGCCTATAGCGCGATCAAGCCCGACAATCTGCCGGTCTTCTTCGGCGGATCGTCGGAAGAAGCGATCGACGTCGCCGGCCGCCATGCCGATGTCTATGCGCTGTGGGGCGAAACATTGGAAGCGGTGCAGGACACGGTGCGCGCGGTGCGCAAGTCGGCGGCCCGCTACGGCCGCAATCCCGGCTTCTCGCTCTCCCTGCGCCCGGTGATCGGCGATACGGAAGAAGCCGCTTGGAAGCGCGCGGCGGAAATCGAGGAACAGGTGCGCGAAAACCGGACCGCCGCGGGCCTGCCGATCAGCGGCCACCGCCCGCCCAATGTCGGCGCGCTGCGCCTGCTGGAAACCGCCAGCGCCAACCGCCGCGACACCCGCCTGTGGACCGGCGTCGCCGCCCTGACCGGTGCTGCGGGCAACAGCACTGGCCTGGTCGGCACGCCCGAACAGGTGGCCGACGCCATGCTCGATTACTACGACATCGGCATCGACCATTTCCTGATCCGGGGTTTCGATCCGCTGGGCGATTCCATCCTCTATGGCCGCGAATTGCTGCCGGTGGTGCGCCGCAAGGTCGCACAGCGCGCGGCATCCGGCCTCGCACTGGCGGGCTGATCCATGTCCAGGAAAAACGTCGCCATCCTGTCGGCGTCCCTTGTCGCGGTGGCGGGCCTTGCGCTCGCCGCCGCGACCTTTAAGGGCGGCGATGACAAGGTCTTGCGGGTCGCCAACCAGAAGGGGCAGGTGAAGTCCATGATGATCGCGTCGGGCGTGCTGAACGGCGCGCCCTATACGGTCGAATGGTCGGAATTTCCGTCGGCCCAGCCTTTGCTGGAAGCGGTCGGCGGCGGCGCGGCTGACCTTGGCCTTGCCGCCGACGCCCCCTTCATCTTCGCCTATCAGAGCGGCAGTCCGGTCAAGGCGATCGGCGTGCAGGCGCCCGCCCAGCAGGCCGGGGAAGCGCTCGCCATCCTCGTCAAGAACGGATCGCCGCTCAAAAACGCGCAGGATCTGGTCGGCAAGTCGGTTGCCACCACGCGCGGCTCGATCGGCCATCATCTGCTGCTTCAGGCGCTGGAGCGCGCCCATATTCCGGCCGACAAGGTGCGCGTCACCTTCCTGCCGCCGGGCGATGCCAAGGCTGCGTTCGACAGCGGCGCGATCGACGCCTGGGCGATCTGGACGCCCTATACCAATGTTGCGATCAAGGAAGGCGCGCGCGCCATCGTCGATGCGAAGAATTTTGGCCTGCCGCTCTATATCGACATCGCTTATGCCGACAGCATCGGCCCGAAACGCGCCCTGCTGGCCGATTTCCTGAAACGCGAAGCGAAGGCCGTCGCCTGGGCACGCGCGCATCCTGACGCTTTCGCACAGGTGCTGGCGAAGGAGACGGGCCTGCCGCTCGACATCGCCCGCGCCAGCTTCGACCGCAACAATCGCGTGTCGCAACCGATCGACGCGAAGATCATCGCGCATGAACAGGCCATCACGGCCCGTTTCCGGGAAGCAGGCCTGACCGATGGCAAGCGGGACGTCGCGCAAGCCTTCGATTCAAGTTTTGCGCAAGTTCGTTGAAACAATAAGTTTGAATAGGAAAAGATCATCTAAAGTTGAGTTAAAGTCATGGATATTGATTGAAAATCATTTCCCAACTAAATTTGTAGAAAATAAACGGACAGCAAATCTGTTGGGGGAATATCCATGAATATCGTTACCCGTTACCTGACATCCACGGCGCTTTCGGCTGTCGCACTCGTTGTCTCACCGGCATCGGCGCAGATCGTCACGACGCCCGACGATGCCGCAGCAGCGGACGCCGGGACCATCATCGTCACCGGCGTCCGTGGCGCGCCGCGCACCATCGCCGAAAGCCCGGCCCCGATCGACGTCGTGAGTGCCGACAAGCTACAGGCGACCGGCGCGGCCGAATTTGGCGAGGCGCTGTCCAAGCTGCTGCCGTCGCTCAATTTCGGATCGACCCATGCCGGTGTCTTCTCGGTCGGCCGCCCGGTCACCAATCGCGGTTTGGCCCCGGCCTACACGCTGGTGCTGGTCAACGGAAAGCGTCGCCATAACGGCGCCTTCCTCAACAACTCGACCACCGACACATCGGGCGCAAACCCGGTCGATATCGATCTGATCCCGACCAGCGGCATCGACCGTATCGAAGTGCTGAAAGACAGTGCCGCCGCCCAATATGGCACCGATGCCATCGCCGGCGTCATCAACATCCAGCTCGCGCAAAAGGAAGGGCTGAGCGGCGATTTCACCTATGGCACGCTCTATTCAGCCAATGGCAAGCCCGATAGCTGGAAGGGCACGTTCCGCTACGGCACGAAGATCGGCGACGATGGCGGCTTCCTCACCGTCAGCGGCGACATCCGCAAGCGTGGCGGCGCATGGTGGAACCTGGCCGCGACCGACACCAATATCTACGGCCTTCCCGCCGGTCGCACCATCGATCAGGTGGTCGCCAGCAGCGGCCTGACCCGCGATCAGGTGCTGGCGAACATCGCCGACGCCAATGCCCGCAACGCCGCCTGGAACCGCGACGGCGCGCATAATGGCGACCCGCAGATCAAGGCGTTCAACCTGGGCTACAACGCCCAGTTGCCGGTGACGGACAGTGCCACCCTCTACAGCTTCGGCACCTATGGGGAGCGCGACGCCCAGATCGGCAATAATTTCCGCCGTCCCAACAGCACCGCCAATTTCACCGCGCTGTTCCCGGACGGCTATTATCCGCTCAACAACATCGACGAGACGGATTTCCAGTTCGTCGGCGGACTTAAAGGGACGCTGGTCGGCTGGGATTATGACGTCTCGTCGTCTTTCGGCCGCAACGCCAGTCGCCAGTTTTCCAAACTGTCTGTCCGCCCGTCGCTCGGCCCGGACAGCCCGACCTATTGGCCCAATCTGGCCAATTTCGAGTTCCGCCAATGGACCCATAATGTCGACCTCCATCGCGAATTCGACATCGGTTTCGCCAAGCCGCTGCAGGTGTCGATCGGCGGCGAATATCGCCTCGACCGCTTCCGCACCTTCGCTGGCGATCCGCTGGCCTATGAACCGGCGACCTACACCTTCCAGCCGGGCGACCAGCAATATGACTGGAATGTCGGCCGCGTCGCCTCCCCGGTGGTGCAGGGGGCCATCGTCCTGTCGCCCGCCGATGAGGCCGACATCAGCCGCAAAGTCTATGCCGGCTATATCGACCTTGGCATCTATCCCACCGACGCCTGGTATATCGGGGCGGCCATCCGCGCCGAACATTATAGCGACGGATCGGGCAGCCCAATCGGCCTGAAACTCAACAGCCGCTATGAAGTCAGCCCCGCGCTCGCCATTCGCGGGACGGTGGGCACCGGCTTCCGCGCGCCTTCCCTGACGCAGATCGGCTATGCCCAGACGGACGGCCGCACCTCCTCTTTCTTCAACGCCGAAACCGGCCAGACCGAACTGCGCCCGACCGTCGCCAAGCTGGTGACGGCGGACAGCGCAGTCGGCCAGTTGTTGGGCGCCAAGCCGCTCAAGGCTGAAAAGACATGGAACGCCGGCCTGGGCGTCGTCTTCACGCCCTTGCCGTCGCTGTCGATCACGCTCGACGGCTATTATATCAAGATCAAGGATCGGGTCGAACGGACCGGCCGCCTGTTCGGCACCGGCATTTCCGCCATCCTCGCCGCCAACGGCCTGTCCGACATCGAGCAGGCGGAATATTTCATCAACGCCGCCGATACCGAAACGAAAGGCTTCGACCTCGTCGCCGACTATTCGACCGGCCTTGGCGATTTCGGCAAGCTGGGCCTCACCTTCGCCTTCAACTACAGCAAGACAAAGGTGACGGACGTTGTCGCCACGCCGGCGCAACTGTTCGCGGCCAATGGCACGTCGCTGCTGGGGGCCGGCTCAGTCTTCTTCGGCGGCGACAAGATCGGCGAACTGGAAGTGCTTCAGCCGCATACCAAGCTGGTCAGCACGCTGAACTGGTCGCGGGGCATCTTCGGCCTCAGCATCACCAACACCCGCTACGGCAAATATACCCAGCGCACCGCGGCGGGCGACGACCGCTATTTCGGCGCGAAGATCATCACCGACGCCAGCATCAGCGCAAAGGTGACGGACTTCGCCACCTTGTCGGTCGGCGCCACCAACCTGTTCGACGTCCGCCCCGAAACCAACGGGCCGGGCAATCCCCAGACGGGGCAGGGCTATTATGGCCCGTCGCCCTTCAACCCAGCGGGTGGCTATTATTATGGACGGATCGCTCTTGCTTTCTGATCGGCGCACGTTTCTGACTGGCGTGGCCGCGCTCGGCCTTGCCGCTTGCGGCGGGGCCGGGAAGGGCGGCCGCACGAAGCTGGTCCTGGGCGACCAGGTCCACCTCCTCCAGTCGAAGGCGGAGGCGGTGGGCGCGCTCAAGAACCTTGCCTATGACATGGAATGGGCCAATTTCGTCGGCGCCGCGCCCTTGCTGGAGGCGCTGAACGCCGGGGCGGTCGATACCGCGCCGGCGGGCGACCTCCCGGTCGTTCTGGCAGCCGCAGCCGGCGCCCCGCTCAAGGTGATCGCCGGTTCGCTCTCCTCCACCCGCGACATCGCCATCATCGTGCCGCCCGGATCGCCGATCCGCAACGTCGCCGGCCTTGCCGGCCATCGCGTCATCGTATCGAGCGCGCGGGGCAGCATCTCGCACTATCTCCTGCTCGAAGCGCTCAAGGAGGCGAAGGTCGATCGCAAGGCGGTGGATATCGGCTTCATGCTGCCCAACGATGCCGCCGCCGCCTTTGCCGTCGGACGGATCGAGGCATGGGCGACCTTCGGCACCTATCAGATCGCGGCGGAGGATCGCGGCGCGCGCGTGCTGCGCGACGGGCAGGGGATCAACACCGGCCTCACCCTGATCGCCGCATCGCAGGCCGCGCTGGACGATCCGGGCAAACGTGCCGCGCTCAAGGATGTGCTTGCCCGTTTCCGCACCGCCAGCCAATGGGCGCAGGCGCATGCCGATATCTATGCCGGCGTCTTCGCCAAGGCGACAGGCGTGGACCCGAAGCTGGCCAAACTGATCGTGGATCGCCAGAATCCCGTCCTGATCGCCCCGGATGCCGCCGTCATAAGCCCGCTCCAGCGCGTAGTCGACCGCTTCCACGCCGACGGCGAATTGCCTGTCCATGTCGATGTCGCAAAGATCGTCGATGCCAGCCTATTCCCGGCATGAGCGTCGCTCGCCCATCCATCAGACATTCTCATTGGGCGGCGGCCTGCCGCCTGCCTAGATTTGCCCGCAAAGGAGCATCCCCATGGCTACAGTCCTGAAAGACGATCGTTTCCGCAATCCTGGCATCAGCGAAGCGGAATGGAAGGTCCGCGTCGATCTCGCCGCCTTCTACCGCCTGTCCGCCCTTTATGGCTGGGACGATTTTATCTACACCCATATCTCCGCCCGCGTGCCGGGACCGGATCATCATTTCCTCATCAACCCCTTCGGCCTGATGTTCGATGAGATCACCGCGTCCAGTCTGGTGAAGGTCGACCTCGACGGCAACGTCATCGGGGAGAGCGACTATGGCATCAACTATGCGGGCTATGTGATCCATTCGGCGATCCACGCTGCGCGCGACGACGCCCATTATATCGCCCATTTCCACAGCGCCGACGGCATGGCGGTGTCCGCTCATGCCGAAGGGCTGCTGCCGCTCAACCAGCGCGCACTCGCGCTGATCCCGCGCCTGTCCTATCATGATTATGAAGGCGTGGCGCTCAATCTGGACGAGCAGGAGCGGATCGTCGCCGATCTTGGCGATACGAAGGTCATGCTGCTGCGCAACCATGGCACGCTGGCGCTGGGATCGACGCCGGGCGAAGCGTTCAGCGGCATCTATCATCTAGAGGAAGCCTGCAAGGCGCAGGTACGGACGCTCTCCATCGGCCGCGATCGCGTACTGATCGCCCCGGAAGAAGCGCAGGAGGAAGTGCGCCGCCAGATCAGCCGCGAACGCAAGCCGGTCGAGGGCGCCAAGTCGCACTATGACCTCGTCTGGGAAGCCGCATTGCGCAAGGCGGACCGCCAGTCCCCCGGTTTCGACGCATAAGGACGGGTCATGACCAAACGCCAACTCAAACTCGGCCTCGTCCCGACCGGCGTCGGCGGCCCCGGCGACAGCAATCGCTGGCTCGATACCGACATCCCCCTCGATGCCAGCGTCAATATCGACTGGTATATAGATGTCGTGCGTCAAGCGGAGGCGGCGAAGTTCGACCTCGTCTTCATCGTCGACAGCCAATTCATCACCGCCAACTCCCCGCCCCATTATCTCAACCGGCTGGAACCGCTCACCCTCCTGTCGGCGCTGGCGGTGGCGACGAAGCATATCGGCCTCGTCGGTACGCTCACCACCTCCTATAACGACCCGTTCAACCTCGCCCGGCGTTTCGCCTCGCTCGATCTCATCAGCAAGGGCCGCGCCGGCTGGAACGTCGTGACCAGCGGAGATGCCGGCACGGCCGGCAATTTCAGCCAGCCAGAGCATTTCGACTATGACACGCGCTACCGCCGCGCGGTCGAATTTCTCGATGTGGCGCGCGGCCTCTGGTCCAGTTGGGAGGAAGGCGCGCTGGTCCGCGACCGGAGAACGGGTCAGTTCCTTGACGCCGACAAGCTGCACCGGCTGGATCATCAGGGCGAATTCTTTCAGGTGGCCGGCCCCCTCAATCTCCAGCGGTCGCCACAGGGCGAACCGGTCATCTTCCAGGCGGGCGACAGCGATCAGGGGCGCGATCTGGGCGCCACCATCGCCGACGCCATCTTCACCCACGCCGTAACGATCGAGCAGGGGCAGGCCTTCTATGCCGACCTCAAGGGCCGCGCCATAAGACAGGGCCGCAACCCGGACGAGATCGTCATCCTGCCCGGTTTCTCGGTCTATGTCGGCGATACGGACGCGGATGCGCAGGATATCCAGCGCCGCTATCGCGAACTCGACCAGAGTTTCGAACAGGCGCTCGCCGAATTTGGCCGCCCGTTCGGCTGGCATGATTTCCGCCAATATGATGCCGACGCGCCCTTCCCGGTGCAGGCGCTGGAAGCCGCCAGGAACAGTTTCTACACGCAGGCCAAAAAGGTCACGGATCAGGCCGTCGAACAGGGGCTGACCCTGCGCCAGGCGGTCGAGCGGGCGCGGGCCGGTCGCGGCAGTCCCTTCGTGGGATCGGCGGAAACCGTTGCGAACGAGATTCAGCGCTGGTTCGAAGGGCGCGCGCTCGACGGGCTGAACGTCCATCTCGGCCATCCGGCGCAGTTCCGCCGTTTCGTGGCGGAGGTCGTGCCTATCCTTCAGGAACGCGGTCTGTTCCGCACGAACTATGAGGCGGATACGCTGCGCGGCAATCTGGGCCTGCCGATCCTGCCCAGCCAGCACCAGCGGAATGCCGATCGGCGCGACGCGGCGTAAATCTATGAAATTTCATCGACGCTGGGCGGATAACTCTCATTGGCGATGATCGACCCCGGTTGCCATCATGGTCCCGACCCAAGGAGATCATGATGGCGACACTTCTCACGCACGCGCTCAAGGACCGATTTGCCGCACTACAGGCGGAACGCGACCGCAACTGGCCCCCCGCGCAGTTGGAGGCCAATGCCGGCCAGCGTCGCCAGTTGACCGAACGGTTCGATCCGGCAGCGGTGGCACAGCCCGGCGATATCCTGCCGCCGCTATCCTTTACCGAAGTCGATGGCGAAGCGCTGACGCTGGATCAGTTGACGGCGAAAGGGCCGGCGCTGTTCATCTTCTTTCGCTTCGCCGGTTGCCCGGCCTGCAACATCGCCCTGCCATATTATGCGGAGGCGCTGCATCCCGAACTGGTCGCGCGCACTATCCCGCTGGTGGCGCTCAGCCCGCAGCAACCCGATCGCCTGCGCGATATCAAACAGCGTCATGACCTGCCGTTTCCTGTCGCCACCGATGCGGACAATGGCCTGGCCCGATTGCTGAACATCAGCTTCCAGCCCGATCATCGCCCATCGCCGCCACCGGCGGGCTGGATCGGCGAAGTGACCGGCACTGATAGCTGGGAATTGCCGCAGCCGGCGGTCCTGCTGGTGGGGCCGGGTCGGATCGTTCAATGGCTTCATGTCAGCCCGGACTGGCTGGACCGGCCCGAAGCGGCCGATATTCTCCGCGAGATCGACAACGTCATCTGACAAAACAAGGGGGGCGCCGCAAAACGCCCCCTTTGCTTATCCCCGATCAGCCTTGAATGCGGCGTAGCGCCGCGTGGCAATCTCCGCGCCTTCGCGCAACAGCGGCCCCAGTCGCCAGAAGTCGCTCAGATGTCCGTCACCGGGCTGATCCCAGCCATAATCATGGCGCAGCCGCCCCAACTGCCCGCTCTCCAAAATCGCCTGCGGCGTGATGGTCGGCCGGGCCATCTGGTCGGGATCGACATAGAGAGCGTCGGATTCACAATATAACTCGCACATATAGCAGGTCTGGCACTGGTCGATCCGGGCGATCACCGGCGGACCGTCCGTTCGCGCATCCAGCACATGGGTAGGGCAGGCGGCGACGCAGCTATTGCAGCCGTCGCACCGCTCCTCGAAAATATGGGCGATCATGCGGCGACTTCCTTCGGGTGAATTAAGGGCGTGGATGGATCGAAGCGCGTCCAGACTCGCGCCAGCCCGCCGGTCAGCAGCCGCTGCGCCTGCGCCGGATCGACCTTCGGCCGGTCCTCGCGCATATGCAGCCCCCGGCTTTCGTCACGCGCCAGCGCAGCCGCGCCGACCCAGCGCGCACTGGCCAGCATCGCCGCCTGCTCGCGCAGCGCGACCCGATCCAGCCCCTCGGCATGCCCATGATCGGCCACCTCTCGCCACAGGCCGTCGAGCCGTTCCTGCGCCTTGTTCAGCTTGGCCGCGCTGCGCCACAGCGTTCCGTCGAAATCGATGGTGAAGGCCTGAACAGCCGGAACCACAGGGGTAAGGTCGATGGCACGCGCGGTCGAAGCCGGGCGCAATCCCGCCTGTCCGATGGCCTTGCCGGGCGCGACTTTGCTCACCCGCAATGCCGCCAGCGCCGCCGCCCTGCCAGCCACCCGGCCCGATGTCAGCGCCCAGGCGGCATTTTGCGCGCCGCCGCCGCTGGTCGCCCCGGCGATCAGTTCGCGTGTCGCGCAATCGCCCACGGCATAAAGCCCTTCGACGCTGGTGCGACAATCCTCGTCCACGATTTGCAACCCGCCGGTGCCGCGCACCGTACCCTCACCGAACAGACGGATGGGGAAGCGGTTCTCGAACAGGTCGATGCCGCGCCGCTCGAACGGCGGCAGCGATGCCGGCTGGATGCGGCGCAACAACTGTTTCAGCAGCACCGGCGCATCGCTCAGGTCCGCGAGCACCGGACCTGCATCCATGGCCCGCGCCAGTGCCTTGAGATGCGCCGCCTCGCTGCTCATCGGCGGCGGCACATCCAGTTCATGGCCCGACGCATCGAAGAAGCGCGCCGCGAAATAGGGCAGGGTGCGGGTCGAATTCCACGCAGGAGACAGCGAGTAGGAGGCGGAAAACTCCATGCCCGACAGCACGGCCCCGGCCTCCGCGGCCATCAGCAGACCGTCGCCGCTATTGCCGTGACTGCCGATCAGCCCCGACCGGAAAGCGCAGCCGCCCGTCGCCAGGATCACCGCCGGCGCGCGCACGCGCCAGTCGCGATCGTCCAGCCGGGCATGGCCCGCCGCGCCGACGATGGCGCCATCGCCGTCCTGCAACAATTCCAGCGCCGGATGATGATCCAGGATCGTCACGCCCCGGTCGATCGCAAAGCGGCGCAGCGCCCGCATATATTCCGGCCCGCGCACGCCTGAATAGAAGGTGCCGCCCCGGCCATCCGTGTCGAACGGATAATAGGGCGTCAGTTCCGGCAGCGCGCGCCATGTCTCCTCGATGATCCGCGCCATCCAGTCGCGCTCGGCCAGGTCGAAGGACCGGGCATGGCGCTCCTCCACTGCCTGCGCGCGTTTGTCCGGCGCGACCCACCAGTGATTGGGACCGCCCGTCGCGGTCACGCCGCTGGTGCCGACATAGCCCTTGTCCGCCAGCACGACCCGTGCGCCGGCTCGCGCGGCGGATGTCGCCGCCCAGCATGCCGCCATCCCGCCGCCGATGATGAGGACATCGGCGGTCAGGTCCAGCCCGTCCCGCTGGCTCATTCGGCGGCGATCGCCTGCGGCTGTCGTGCTGCCACGCTATAGCGGTTCTCCGGCACCGGCAGGCCCAGATGGCTGCGCAGCGTGTCGCCCTCATACTCGGTGCGGAACAGGCCGCGCGCTTGCAGGATCGGCACCACCCGCTCACGGAACAGGGCGAAGTCGCGCGGCCGGGTCACGCGCAGGATGAAGCCATCGGCGGCGCGGCCGACGAACCAGCGTTCGATTTCCGCCGCGATGGTTTCGGGCGATCCCACGAAGTCCGACTTCCACTGGCCGAAACGATAGGCCGCCTGCCGCAACGTCAGTTTTTCGTTGGCGGCGACGTGGATGATCCGCTCGGCCTGTCCCTTATAGCTGTTGAGCGTCACACCCGACAGGTCGGGGAAGGGGGCATCCAGATCATAGATCGAAAAGTCATGATAGTTGAACGCCCGGCCAATCTGCGTCAGCAGCTTGCCGATATCCAGCCCGTGCTGCGCGGCGGCGGCGATGGCCTGCGCTTCTTCGTCGGTTTCGGCGATGGTCGGCACCAGTCCCGGCAGCACCTTGATCAGGTCGGGATTGCGGCCCAGCGCGGCCGCCCGCGCTTTCAGGTCGGCATAATAAGCCCGGCCGGTCTCGAAATCCTGCGCGGCGGCAAAGGTGCCCTCGGCAATCGCCGCGCCCAGATTGCGGCCTTCGCTGCTGTCGCCCGCCTGAAAGATGACCGGTTGCCCCTGCCGCGACCGGCTGAGCGCCAGCGGCCCGGCGACCGAAAAATGCGCGCCCTTATGATCCAGCCGATGTTGCTTGCCCTTGTCCAGAAAAGTGCCCGTCGCCCGGTCGCGCGGGAAGGCGTCATCTTCATAACTGTCCCACAGGCCCTGCACGACGTCCACGAACTCGCGGGCGCGGGCATAGCGGACCTTATGGTCGAAATGCTCTTCCCGCCCATAGTTGCGCGCCGCGCCTTCAAGGCCGGTCGTCACCACATTCCAGCCGGCCCGCCCCCGGCTGATCTGGTCGAGCGAACCGAATTGCCGCGCGACATTATAGGGTTCCCAATAGGAAGTGGTCAGCGTGCCGACGAGGCCGATACGGGATGTCGTCGCGGCCACCGCCGAAAGCAACGTCAGCGGTTCCAGCCGGTTGAGGAAATGCGGCGCGGTATCGGGCGTGATGTAGGGGGAATCGACGATGAAGACGAGGTCGAACCTGGCCTGTTCGGCCAGCCGAGCATTGTCGATATACCAGTTGATGTCGATGCTGGCATCGCCGGGCAGGTCCGGGTCGTGCCAGCTATGATGGTCCGCGCCGACCCCTTCCAGTATCGCGCCCAGATGCAATTGCCGCTTCGCCTGTTCCGCCATCATCTTGTCCTCGTTCAATCGGAGGATCAGGCTAGGCGCACTGCATCGCCCTGAATAACGAGGGCTGCTCAAGCGCTGCTGATTTTGTCCAATATGGCAACGCTGGGACGGACAGTGCGACAGCGAGTTGGACAGGTGTTTGTGCATGACGACAAGGGCTGAACTGGTCCGCCGGGGGAGCAGTCCTTCCCCCAGCGGTTATGTATCTACTAATATGGTAGATTAATCAGGCAATCGAGTTTTGCTCATGGGTTTGCCGATGTCGCAAAACAACTGTCCAACTCGCTGTCTCGCTTCTTCCGCTGCCCGCCATGACGGGCATAGAGCGTCGGCAGCACGAACAAGGTCAGCAATGTCGCCGAGATCAGCCCGCCGATTACCACGGTGGCCAGCGGCTTCTGCACTTCCGCGCCCGCGCCGCTGCCGATCGCCATCGGCACGAAGCCCAGGCTCGCCACCAGCGCCGTCATCACCACCGGCCGCAACCGCTGCACCGCGCCCAGCCGCGCCGCCTCCATCCGGTCCATGCCAGATCGCATCAGATCCTGAATGGACGATACCATCACCAGCCCGTTCAACACCGCAATGCCGGACAAGGCGATGAAGCCCACCGCCGCGCTGATGGAAAAGTCCATGCCCCGCAGGAACAGCGCCAGCACCCCGCCGACCAGCGCCATCGGCACCCCGGTAAAGACGATGGCGGCGTCCCGCACCGACCCCAGCGCCGCATGCAGCAGCAACAGGATCAGCACGAAACAGGCGGGTACCACCAGCATCAGCCGATCGCGCGCCGACGCCAGATTTTCGAACTGCCCGCCCCATTCCAGATAGCTGCCCGCCGGCAGCCGGACTTGCTGCGCGATCGCGGCCTGCGCATCCTCGACCACGCTGGCGATGTCGCGGCCGCGGACA
Organism: Sphingobium sp. Leaf26; assembly: GCF_001421665.1. Classification (GTDB taxonomy): domain Bacteria; phylum Pseudomonadota; class Alphaproteobacteria; order Sphingomonadales; family Sphingomonadaceae; genus Sphingobium. Next base: position 156,435 of record NZ_LMKV01000023.1, on the reverse strand, counting down.
TTGGCCTGCACCACGACGCGGCGCTTGCCATTTTCGCGGCTGATCTGGTTCGGGCCGTCGATCACCCGGATCTGCGCGACGCTGGCCAGCGGCACGAAACCGCCGCCCGCCACCGGCATCTGGATCTGGGCGAGGGCAGGCAAATCGGCCCGCTGCGTATCGGACAGGCGGATGACCACCGGGAAACGCCGGTCGCCCTCGAAGATCATGCCCGACGTCCGACCCCCGATCGTCGCGGTCACCACATCCTGCACATCCTGCGCCGTCACGCCGACCCGCGCCATCGCGTCGCGATCGACGCGAATATCCAGCATCGGCAGGCCGGCGGTCTGCTCCACTTTGACGTCGGTTGCCCCTTCCGTCTTGCGCAGCACGGCGGCGATCTGGTTCGCCGTGCGGTTCATGGCGTCGAAATCCTCGCCGAATACTTTCACTGCCACGTCGCCGCGCACGCCCGCGATCAGTTCGTTGAACCGCATCTGGATCGGCTGGGTGATTTCATAGGCATTGCCCGGAAACTGCGCCAGCTTCCCTTCCAGCCGCGCAATCAAATCCGCCTTGCTCAGGCGCGGGTCGGGCCATTGATCGCGCGGTTTCAGGATCACGAACATGTCGGTGGCGTTGGGCGGCATCGGGTCGGACGCCAGTTCGGCCGTTCCCGTCTTGGAAAAGACGAACTGCACCTCCGGCTGCTTGCCGATCATCCGTTCGATCGGCTGCTGCATCGCCTGGCTCTGCTGCACCGACGTCGCCGGGATACGCAGCGCCTGGATCAAGAGGTCGCCCTCGTCCAGTTGCGGCAGGAACACCTGCCCCAGCGACAGGAACGCCGCGACCGCGACCGCGCAACCGGCGATGCCCGCGCCGATCGTCACCGCCGGCCGCCGCATCGCCCGATCGAGGCCGGGTTCGTAGCGGGCCTTGAGCCAGCCGACGATCCGCCCGTCCTTCTCCTCGACCCGGTTGGACAGCCAGATGGCGATCGCGGCCGGCACGGCGGTCAGCGACAGGATGAAGGCAAAGGCCAGCGCGATGATGACCGTGGCGGCCATCGGCACGAAACTCTTGCCCTCCACCCCGGTCAGCGTCAGCAGCGGCACATAGACCAGCATGATGATCGCCTGCCCGTATACCGACGGCCGGATCATCTCCCGCGACGCCATCGCCACCATATGCAGCCGCTCGTTCTTCGTGAGCAGGCGACCCTGCCGATGCTGCGCCTCCGCCATGCGCCGCAGCGCATTTTCCACGATGATGACCGCGCCATCGACGATCAGGCCGAAGTCGAGCGCGCCCAGGCTCATCAGATTGGCCGACACGCCGATCTTCAACATGCCAAAGCCGGTGAGCAGCATCGTGACCGGGATCACCATCGCCGCGATCAGCGCCGCGCGCCAGTTGCCGAGCAGCGCGAACAGCACGACGATGACCAGCAGCGCGCCTTCGGTCAGGTTCTTCGCCACCGTCCCGATCGTCGCGTTGACCAATGCGGTGCGATCCAGCACCGGCTGCACGATGACGTCTGGCGGCAGGGAGGCGTTGATGCTCTTCAGCCGGTCGGCCACGGCGGTCGCCACGGTCCGGCTATTCTCGCCGATCCGCATGACGGCGGTGCCGACCACGACTTCGGTGCCGTTTTCCGACGCCGATCCCATCCGCACGGCCTGACCCGTCTTCACGGTCGCGACCTGCCCCAGCGTGATCGGCACGGCTTCGCGCGTCGATACGACGATGCGCGACAATTCGGTCGCGTTGCGGATCAGCGCGTCGGACCGCACCGCCAGCCCCTCGCCATTGCGGTCGATGAAGCCGCCGCCGACGGCCGTGTTGTTGCGCTCCAATGCGGTGCCAAGGTCGGTCAGCGTCAGCCCCAGCGCGGCGAGTCGCTGGACGTCGGGAATGACCATATATTGTTTGCTGTATCCGCCGATCGCGTCGATCCCGGCCAGTCCCTTGGTATTCTTCAGCAGCGGCGCGACGATCCAGTCCTGCGCCGTGCGCAGATAGGTCGCCTTGTCGATGTCGGTGGTCAGCCGGTCGCCTTCGGGCGTGATATAGCTGCCGTCGGGCTGCATCCCCGGTTCGCCGGGCAGATGTTTGTCGTCGCCGCGATGCTCCAGCCGCACCGTCCACATATAGACTTCGCCAAGGCCGGTGGCGATCGGCCCCATTTCCGGGCTGACACCGGCGGGCAGGTTTTCGGCGACCCCGTTCAGCCGCTCGCCCACCTGCTGGCGGGCGAAATAGATGTCGGTGGATTCATCGAAGACGGCGGTGATCTGGGCAAAGCCGTTGCGGCTGATCGACCGGCTATGGTCGAGGCCGGCTATGCCCGCCAGCGCCGTCTCGATCGGATAGGCGACCTGCTTTTCGACCAGTTCGGGCGACAGGGCAGGCGCACGGACGTTGATCTGCACCTGGTTGTTGGTGATGTCCGGCACCGCGTCGATCGGCAGGCGATGCAGGGCGATGCCGCCGATGATAGCGGCGATGGCGGTCAGCAGCAGGACGAGCCAGCGCTTGTGGACCGCCCAGTTGACGGTTGCGGCGATCATGGCTCAATGATCCTCATGGGTGGCTTCGCCCTTGCCGAGTTCGGCCTTGAGCGTGAAGCTGTTGGTGGTGGCGATCTGCTCGCTGCCCTTGAGTCCCGACCGCACGATCACCATCGCGCCGCTGGTCTGGCCCAGCGTGACGGGTACGCCCTGAAAACCACCCGGCGTTCGCACGAAGACCATCGGCTTGCCCTCGACCGTCTGAACGGCGGTGGAGGGCACGGCGATCGCCTTGTCGCCACCTTCGCCCGATAGCTGCACCGCCGCCGTCACCGGCTCGCCCGCACGCCACTGGGCGGCGCGATTGTCGAGGATGGCGATCACCGGCACCAGCCGGGTCTGTTCGTCCAGCACCGGCGACACGAAGCGCACCTGCGCGACGGCCTGACGTCCGGCTGCTGTGACGGTGACGCTGTTGCCCGGCTTCACGCGCCCGGCATCGGCCGGCTGCAACTGGAGCGAGAGCGACACGGTCGACAGGTTGGCGATGCGATAGAGTTCGGCATTGGCATCGACCGTCTGGCCCAGCGCCACGCTGCGCGATATCACCTGCCCGGAAGCGGGAGCGACGATGCCGATCCGGTTCAGGCCACCGCCACCGCCGCCGGTCGCCGCCAGTTGCCCCGCGGCCTGCTGATAGGCGATGCGCGCTTCAGTTGCCACGGTGCGGGCGGCGATCAGATCCTGTTCGGGCGACACGCGCTGCGCGAACAGCCTTTGTTCGCGGCCCAGATTGCTGTTGGCCAGCGCCAGCCGGGCGCGCGAAGCCTCGACCTCGCCCTTCATCATTGCCGCTTCCCGGCTTTCGATCACCGCCAGCGTCTGGCCGCGCCCGATCGTCTCGCCCAGATTGCGGGTCAGCGACACGATCCGCCCGCCGATCGCGGCGGACACGACCTGCATCGCCTGCGGATCGCTTTCGATCGTGGCGGGCAGTTCCAGCGTGCCGGACCCGCCGATGGTCGGGCGACCGATCTGGATTGCAGCCGACCGGATCTGCTCGTCGGACAGGATGATCTTGCCCTCATCCTCATGGCCTTCCTCGCCATGTTCTTCTTCCTTGGCTGCGGTGGCATTGCCCGCGTCCGTCCCGCTACCGCAAGCGGCCAGCATCAGGGCGAGGGGGATCGGCAGCAACGCCGCACATATCGTCGTTTTCATGGTCAATTATCCTCCTGCGGCGCGGGAGCGGTCAGTCGCTCCAACCGGGCCTGGGCATTATGATGGGCGGCCAGCGCGTCGATCGCGGCCAGTCGAGTGTCGGCCAGCGTCCGTTCGGCATCGAGCAGGTCGAGTTGCCCGAACTTTCCCTCGCGATAGCCGATGCGGGCGATCCGCGCGGCCTCCTGCGCGGCGGCCATCGCCGGTCCCTGCGCATTGCGGGCGAGCGTGGCGGTGATGTCCGCTTCGGCCTGCGCGTCGGTGATGGCCTGCTCTACGTCCAGCGCGGTCATGCGCCGCTGCGCCTGCGCCACCCGTTGTTCCGCCCGTGCCTGCGCCACGCCGGCATGCCCGGCATTGAACAGCGGGATCGGGATGGACACGCTGAACACCGCCGCCACATCGTTGGTGGCGGACAGGCGCCGCACGCCCGGCCCGACCGTCAGGTCCGGTACGCGCTGCGACCGGGCCAGACGGACGCCAGCATCGGCGGTGGACAGGTCGGCATCGGCCGCCGCCATCGCCAGCGTGCCGCGACCGTCCCTCTGCTGCGGTCCCTGCACCGCAGGCGGCAGGCGGTCGAGCAACCCTTCGTCCAGCGGCGCGTCGACAGGCTGGCCGATCCGCCGGACCAGATTGGTGCGCGCGGCCATGGCCAGCCGCTGCGTCCGGTCGGCATTGGCCTGCGCATTCAGGCGGGCGACATCGGCCCGCTGTTCCTCGATCGGGGAGGCGCGCCCGGCCCGGACCCGCAGCGCGGCGGCGTCATAGGCGTTGCCCGCAATACGCAACTGATCGGCGGCGATGGCGCCGCGCCGCTGCGCCGCCACCGCCTCGATATAGAGCGATGTGACCTGAAGCCGGACATCGGCCAGCGCGATAGCCGCGCCCAATCGGGCACGGCGCGCCTGTGCGTCGGCCACCGCCACGCGCGCCGGCCGCTTGCCGCCCAGTTCGATCGGGATGCTCAGCCCGACCGTGGTTTCGGCCTGATCAAAACCGCCATAAGGACCGGAGCCGCCCACATTTTCCAGTTCTGTCTGGATGGTGGGGTTGGGACGCAGGCCCGCGACGGTGCGGGCGGCCTGCGCCGCCTCCACGCCAGCCTGTGCGGCGTCGGCGGCTGGGGCATTCGCGCCCGCAGCGCCCAGCGCCTGTTCAAGGGTGAAGGGTGCGGCGGCAGGAATGGATGCCGCGACGACATCCGTCTGCGCCTGCGCCATGGCGACGCAGCTTGTGGCGGCCCAAAGGACCGCGATGATCTTGTGCATGGAAACTATCCTGATCGAATCGCATCGGGCCGCGATCCGCAGGTGCGGTCACGGCCGGTGAGACGGGATCAGGCGATGGGCGGCCGCAAATCGGGGCCGGAAATCCAGCGACCCAGCGCGGACCGGTCCTGCGGTCGGGCAGGGCTGTTCAGGAAAGCGACAATATTGGGTGCCGCGCTGCGGGCCGGCAGGAAAGCGGCCGCGCCATGGCAACTGCCATGATGGTGGGTCACGGCCTGATCGCTGTCGCCGGGGGTGCGATCTTCGTCCATATCGCTATGCACATAGCCGGAACATTCGATGTCGAACGCCCCGGCGAGTTCGCGCGCATGGATCGCCGTCGCCGTGGTCAGCGACGCGATCATCATGCAGAAGAACAGGAAGGCCCCGCGAAACATCGCCCGGCTCCTATACTATTTGCAGGGGCCTGTCATCGAAAACCGGGCAAGCCGGCCGGGCGAAGGCCGCCCGGCCGGTACGGCATCAGAACTTCACCGACGCATTGACGAAGAAGGCGCGGCCATACACGTCATAGGTCGATGGATAGCTGTTCGCCTGCTGCTGGTTGTCGCCCAGTACCGGGGGCGTCTTGTCGAAGACATTGTTCATGCCGATCGACCAGCCGAACCGCTCGGTCGGTTGCACCTGAAGCGCCAGGTCGAACAGGTTGTACGCCTTGATCTTCTCGACCGTATAGCTGGTCGTATCGTCATCGTCGCGCACGCTCGACAGGTAGCGATGGGTGACGCCCAGCGTGATCGGCCCGCTGGTCCAGGTGATGCGGTTGTTGAGGCGCAGCTTGGAATAGGGATCGCCGCAATTGACGCCGAACTTCCCCGCGCAGCTCTGGTTCAGCTCCGCGATCGCCGCCACCGGATTGAGGTCGTAGCGGATCAGGCGGGTGCCCGCGACGCGGAAGGCCAGCTTGCCGGTCTTGGCCCCGAACAGGCCGAAGTTGAGCGGCACGCTATAATTCAGCTCGAAATCGACGCCGGAGGTCTTGAGGCCGCCGGTATTGGACTGAAGATTCACCGCCCCCTCGATCTCGCTGCTGGTCGCGTTGCGCGGCAGGAGCGAGCAATAGCTGCTGTCATAGGGCGTCCAGCCATTCGCCTCGTCACCATAGCAGGCGCGGATGATGTTGGCGGTGCCGGCGGTCGAGATATAATCGTCGATCTTGATGTTGTAATAATCGACCGTCAGCGACAGGCGCGGCGCGAAGCCGGGTTGCAGGACGACGCCCAGGCCCCAGGTGTTCGATGTTTCTTCGCGCAAATCGGGATTGCCGCCGGTCAAGGATTCGATCTGCGAGCTGCCGCCGTAGAAATCGGTGCCCAGCGCGCTGGACGACACGCCGCTGGCCAGGCAACTCGCCGACAGGGTCGCGCTGGTCGTGGCGGCGGAGGTCGAGCACGGGTCGGTCGCGGTCGGGAAGTCCTGCGACTGGCCGGAGTAGAGTTCATAGACCGACGGCGCACGGACCGCCCGGCTATATTGCCCGCGGAAGGTGATATCCTTGATCGGCGCATAGATGAGGCCGAGCGAGAATGTGCTGACATTCTTCGCCGCGGTCGAATAATGCGAGAAACGATAGGCGCCGTTGAAATCCAGCTTGTGGACCAGCGGCAGGTCGGCGAGCAGCGGTACGCTGATTTCCGTGAACAGCTCCTTCACATTATAGCTGCCGCCCAACCCCTGACCGGCGTTGAAGCCGACCACGTCGCCCGAAGACAGCGCCTCGTCGGGATTGTAGCTGCCCTTTTCGGACCGATATTCCGCGCCGAACGCGATGCCGGCCGGACCAGCGCCCAGATCGAACAGATTGCCGTTGGTGATGGCCGCATTCGCCACCTGTTCGGTGATATAGCTGACATTGCGGGTGGTGATGGAAATGAAGTCGGCCGCTTCGTCGCTGATATTGCCCGCGCCGAAGATGTTCAGCGGGACGCAGCCATTGCTGATGTCGGAACAGACCAGATTGCCGTCCGCATCATAGGTCGTCTTGAGCGCCTGCTCGACCCGGCTGCGCGACACATTGCCATATTGGGTTTCGACCTGTTTGGTGCGCGAATAGCTGTAATAGGCGTCGTAGTTCCACTCGCCGCTGATATTGCCCTTGGCGCCGATCAGCGCGCGATAGGCGGTGTTGTCGACGTTCGAGATGCGGTCGCCCACTTCGGTCAGGCGACGATAGATGTTGGCGGAGGTATAGCCGTCGCCATCGGTGTCTGCGGCGGCGAGCAACGCCTGCGAGTCCGCCGACAGGAAGGAGGAATCGGTGTCGATATCGACCGTGCCGGTGAAGGGCGTGGGCGCCAGCTTGTTGCGCACCTTGTTCCTGATGAACTGCCCCTCTCCATAAAGGGTCAGGTGATCGCTGACATCGAAATGCGCCTGACCGCTCAGCAGGATGCGCTTCTGCGGCACCTGCAAATAGTTGGACGGGGCGTAATTATAGGCATCGGTCGCCGCGCTATAGGCCGAATAGCTGCCATCCTGATTGAACTTATACTGGCTGTTGTTCAGCGCCATGCGCGTGGCCGGGATCGAGCCGGATCCGCCCGCGACCAGATTGCCCTCGCCATCGTCGGTATAGGTCTGGCTGGTATAGCTGCGCGCGCTCTGGTCCACGCCGTTGCGCTTGATATAGTCGGCATAGAGGGTGATGTTGCCGCGCCCGTCGGCGAAATTCTGGCCCAGCAGGATGTTGGTGTTGAACGTGCCGCCATCGCCTTCCTCATTCAGGCGATAATTGGCGTTCGCTTCGACGCCGGAGAAATTCTTCTTCATCACGAAATTGATGACGCCGGCGATCGCATCGGACCCATAGACGGCGGAACGGCCGCCCGACACCACCTCGACATGGTCGATCAGGCCGGCGGGCACGGTGTTGAGGTCGACCACCTGATTGGAGTCATAGGACACGTAACGATGGCCATCGACCAGAACCAGCGTGCGTTGCGCACCCAGGCCGCGCAGGTCCGCGGTCGATACGCCGCCGCCCGGATTGTTCGACGCGGCGGTCGTGCTGGGGATCAGTTGCGGCAGGTCGTTGATGATCGCCTCGACATTGGCCTTGCCGCTCAGCTTCAGTTCCTGCGCGCTGACGATCGAGATGGGCGATGCCTGTTGCAGGTCGGGGCGGGCGATGCGCGATCCGGTGACGACGATCGTGTCGTCGCTGGCGGCTGTGGTTTCGTCGCTGGCCTGGGCAAAGGCCGGCGTCGCCAGGCCGAGCAGGACCGTCGACGCCAGAAGGCGCCGGCAAAATTCAGCCGATGTCATATCGTGATCCCTTCATTCACTTGGGGGCGACCCGCGCAGTCTATGGAGCTGACTGCTTCGAGTTGATGGTGAAGACGTGCATCGGGATCGCGCATATCGTCAATATTGCGCTTTTTTTAAACAACGACTTTTCGGGCCATGTGACTTTTAGGAAACAGGAATTTCGCAAGATTACTGTGCATTGCGTAATATTGCGCAAATTTCATCATATGACGAAAAGTTGCAGACTTGGATATGTTTCGGTTCCCATTCAACCGCCTGCCTCGACCCGAAATTCCAGAGTGGACGCCAATCGAAAATGAGAACATAAAGCGAACATAGTGAGCGATTCGAGATATGGCAGGCAGCGTTCCCATCAACGCCATGCGTCCGGCAGGACGGCAGGCGCCAGCAGCAGACACGTCCTTTCCGGCGATTGCGCGGGGGCATCTGCATGAAATCCACTGCACCGTGCCGGACCGGGCGGCGGCATTGGCCTTCGCCTTGTCGCAGTCTGTTGCGCAGGGGACAGGCGCAGTTGCAGGAGCGATCTTTGCCTTGCGCGCGGCGCGGCGGCAGCGCTTGCCGACGCTCTTCTGTGGCGATGGGCTGGCCCTGCTGGGGATCGATCCCAACCGGTTGATCCTCATCGAAGCGGGCAGCGAGGTGGAGATGCTGCGCGCGGGGCTGGAGGCGGCGCGCTGTCCTGGCATTTCTATGGTGTTGATGGAAAGCGAGGGGCGCTTTGCCGATTATGATCTGACCGCCAGCCGCCGGCTGGTGCTGGCAGCCGAAGCCTCCGGCGCCACCATCCTCCTGCTGCGCGGCGATGCGGAACAACGATCGAGCGGCGCGCAGACCCGCTGGTCGATCCGCAGCGCGCCTTCGGTCCCGCTGGAGGCCGACGCGCCGGGCCTGCCGACGATCGAGGCCGAATTGCTCCGCTGTCGTAGCGGACCGGCAGGCGGACGCTGGCTGCTGTCATGGGATGCGGAACATGGATGTTTCAGGGATAGGGACGCAGGAAAGCAGGATGAGCGATCGCCTGTGCCTGGCGCTGTGGTTTCCTTTTCTCGCCTGCCAACGGATGCAGGCGGCGACGGCCAGCGACAGGTCGCCTGACGCGGAGCCGGTGCCCTTCGCCCCAGTGTCCCTCGCCCCAGTGCCCTTCGCGCTCGTGGCACGGGTCGGCAATGCGTTGCGGCTGGCGTCGGTGGACAGGGTTGCGATCGCGCAGGGACTGGCGGCCGGCATGACGCTGGCCGATGCGCGGGCGCGCTGCCCGACGCTGGCTACATGTCCGGCCGATCCGGTCGCCGATGCGCGCGAACTCGACCGGTTGCTGGACATGATGCGCCATTTCACCCCGATGGTGGCGCTCGACGCGCCCGATGGCCTGATCCTGGACATCAGCGGCTGCACCCATTTATTCGGCGGCGCGCAGGCGCTGGCGCGGCAGGCGCGATCCATGGCGGGCTATTCCAGTCGCCCCGGCTTCGGCACCAATGCCATGGCCGCGCGCGCACTGGCGCGCCATGGCATTGGTGCCGAAGCCGGGGCGACCGGCGACATCCGCGCCCTGCCGGTCGCCGCGCTCGATCTGGACGATGGCGCGCTGGCCGCCCTGCGCCGGGCGGGACTGCGCAGCATCGGCGATCTTGCCCGCCGGCCCATGGGCATGATCGCCGCGCGTTTCGGCGAACAGGCCGTCACCCGGCTGCGCCAGATATTAGGCGAAGCGCCCAGCCCGATCGCACCACGCCGCCCCGCAGCGCCCATCCAGGCCGAAGCCCGCTTCCCCGAACCCATCGCCCGGACCGAGGATGTGATGGACGTGATCGAGGATCTGCTGGGGCAGGCGGCGCGGCAGATGGAGGCGCGCAAGCTGGGCGGGCGGCGCTTCGCCATCCGCCTGCTGCGCAGCGATGGCGCGCGGCAGGGGCTGGCGATCGAAACGGGCCAGCCGGTGCGCGATCCCGCCGCCATACTGCGCCTGCTGCGCGAGCGGATCGACACGCTGGCCGATCCGCTCGACCCCGGTTTCGGCTTCGACGCGGTGCTGCTGGCGGTGCCGCTGGTCGAACCGCTGGCCGAACGGCAACAGGCGATGGAGGGCGAGGAGGCCAGGGCAGGTGAGGCGCATATCATCGCCCTGATCGACCGGCTCGGCATCCGCCTTGGCCCCGACAGGGTCCGCCGCCTTCAATCCCGCGACCGCCATATCCCCGAAGGCGCGCAGGCATTCGCGCCCGCGACACAGGCCAAACCTCATCCATGGCCCGCCACCACGGATCATCCGCCCCGGCCGCTGCTGCTGTTCGATCCGCCCCAGCCGGTCGCGGTGATCGCCGGCGTGCCAGATGGCCCGCCCCAGCGCTTTCGCTGGCGCGACAGCCTGCATGAAGTGCGCCTTGCCGAAGGGCCGGAGCGGATCGCGGCGGAATGGTGGCGCCGGCGCGACGGGCATCAGCCGGGCGGGGCAGGGCGGACGCGGGATTATTACCGGATCGAGGACAAGGACGGCCGCCGCTACTGGATGTTCCGCCACGGCCTGTTCGGCGAGGAGGCGGACATTCGCTGGTATCTGCACGGCCTGTTCGCATGAGCGGTTTTGCGGAAGTCGTCGCCGCCACCAATTTCAGCTTCCTGCGCGGCGCCTCCCACCCCAAGGCGATGGTGGTGCAGGCCGCGCATCTGGGCATGACCGCCATCGGCATCGCCGATCGCAATACGGTCGCCGGCGTCGTGCGCGCGCATCAGGCGATGAAGGATCTGGGCGCGCTGGCCGGCGGCATGCGCCTGATCGTCGGCGCGCGGCTGGTGTTCGCCGATGGCACGCCCGATATCGTCGCCTATCCCCGCACCCGGTTCGGCTGGGGCCGGCTGACCCGCCTGCTGACGCTGGGCAATCGCCGCGCGATCAAGGGCGGCTGCACCCTCAACCTCCCCGACCTGATCGACCATGGACAGGACATGGCGCTGATCGCGATGGACGGCGACGCGGCGCTGCTGGCGCAATTGCGCGCGGTGACGCCACATCTCTGGCTCGCGGCGACGATGGGCCGATCCGGGCGCGACGCGCGGATGCTGGCGCGGCGCAAGGCGTTGTCCGCGCAAAGCGACGTGCCCCTGATCGCCACCAACGATGCGCTCTATGCGGAAGCCGACGACCGCCAGATGCAGGATATCCTCACCTGCATCCGCGAAGGGTTGACCATCCAGACCGCCGGCAAGCGTCTCGCCCCCAATGCCGAACGGCATTTGAAGCACCCCGATGAAATGGCGCGGCTCTTCACCGCCTGCCCGCAGGCGATCGCCGCGACGCAGGATCTGCTCGCCTGCATCCCTTTCACGCTCGACCAGCTCGTCTACGAATATCCGCACGAGCCGGTGCCGGATGGCTGGGAACCGCAGGACTGGCTGGAACATCTGGTGGAAAAAGAAGCGAAGACTCGCTTTCCCGATGGCCTGCCTGCTGATTACCGCAAAACTTTGGATGACGAATTTCGCCTGATCCGGCTCAAGCAATATGCCTATTATTTCCTGACCGTCCACGACATCGTCGCCTATGCCCGCAGCCTCGACCCGCCGATCCTGTGCCAGGGGCGCGGGTCGGCCGCCAATTCGCTGGTCTGCTATCTGCTGGGCGTCACCCCGATCGACCCGGTGCGCGAAAAACTGCTCTTCTCCCGCTTCCTCTCCGAAAACCGGAGCGAGCCGCCCGATATCGACGTCGATTTCGAACATGAGCGGCGCGAGGAGGTGATGCAATATATCTACCGCCGCTACGGCCGCGACCGGGCAGGCATCGCCGCGACCGTCATCCGCTATCGCCAGCGCAGCGCGCTGCGCGAAGTCGGCAAGGCGCTGGGCCTGACCGAAGATGTGACCGCGCGCCTGTCCGGCACCATCTGGGGCAGTTGGAGCGGGGATCAGGAGGTGCCCGAAACCCGATTGGCGCAGGCCGGCTTCGACCCCGCCAATCCCGAACTCGCCCGCCTGCGCGACATGGCGAGCCGCCTGCTCGAATATCCCCGCCATTTGTCGCAGCATGTCGGCGGCTTCGTGCTCAGCCAAGGCCGGCTCGACGAACTGGTGCCGATCCACAATGCCGCCATGCCCGACCGCACCTTCATCGAATGGGACAAGGATGATCTCGACACACTCGAACTGATGAAGGTCGATATATTGGCGCTCGGCATGCTGACCGCCATCCGCAAGAGCTTCGACCTGATGCGCCGCCACGCCCTTGGCGACCTGACGCTGGACCGCGTTCCGGTGGAGGACGAAGCCACTTATCAGATGCTGCAAAAGGGCGACAGCATCGGCACCTTCCAGGTCGAAAGCCGCGCGCAGATCGCCATGCTGCCCCGGATGAAGCCGAAAATATTGTACGACCTCGTCATTCAGGTCGCGATCGTGCGCCCCGGCCCGATCCAGGGGGGCATGGTTCATCCCTATCTGCGGCGAAGGTCCGGGGAGGAAAAGCCGGAACTGCCCGGTCCCCCGCATAATCCGGGCGAATTACAGGCGGTGTTGGGCAAGACATTGGGCGTCCCCCTGTTTCAGGAACAGGCGATGAAACTGGCGATCGTAGCGGGCGGTTTTTCGCCCGCGCAGGCCGACGGGTTGCGCCGCGCCATGGCGACCTTCCGCCGGACGGGCGAAGTCAGCAACTATCAGACCGACCTGATCGAAGGGATGGTGAAGCGCGGTTATGAACGCGACTTTGCCGAACGCTGCTTCAAACAGATTGAAGGGTTCGGCGAATATGGCTTCCCCGAAAGCCATGCGCAGGCGTTCGGCTGGCTCGCCTATGTCTCCTCCTGGCTGAAATGCCATTATCCCGCCGTCTTCACCTGCGCTTTGCTCAACAGCCAGCCCATGGGCTTCTACGCCCCCGCGCAACTGGTCCGCGACGCGCAGCAGCATGGCGTGGAGGTGCGGCCCATCGACGTGCAGGCGAGCGACTGGAACAGCAGTCTGGAGGGCGAACGGATATTGCGCCTCGGCCTCGACCGGATGGATGGTTTCCGCGAGGAATGGGCCAAGGCGCTGACAAGCGCCCGCGCACAGGCGCCGATCCGCGACATGGAGGATCTGGCCCGCCGCGTCGGCCTGCCGTCCCGCGCGCTGCACCTGCTGGCCGATGCCGACGCGCTCCGCTCGATCGGCCAGAGCCGGCGCGAAGCCGGTTGGGAAGCGCGCCGCATACCCTCCGCCCAACTCCCCCTGTTCGCGGCGCAGGACTTGCCGGAACTGGGCCGCGAAGCCGACGCCGCGCTGCCCGCCATGCCCCTGTCGGAGGAGGTGGCGGTCGATTACGCCACCCACCGCCTGTCGCTGAAGGGCCATCCGATGCAGTTCCTGCGCGCCCATTTCGCGGCGCAGGGCGCGATCGACTGCGCCACCGTCAATGCCGCCAAGGACGGCGCGAAGGTCCGGGTGGCGGGCGTGGTGCTGATCCGCCAGCGGCCGGGCAAGGGCAATGCGGTCTTCATCACGATGGAGGATGAAAGCGGCATCGTGAACGCGCTGCTCTGGGCGCGCGACATGGAAAAGCAACGCCGCGCGGTGATGGCCTCCCGCCTGATGCTGATCGACGGCGAAGTCCAGCGCAGCAAGGAGAATGTCGTCCACCTGATGGTTGATCGCGTGACGGACGCGAGCGAGACGATGAACTGGCTGAACGATGGGCAGGAAGGTGGGAAGCCGGAACGGCCGTCCCCCAGAAGACACCCGCGCGACGTGCGGATATTGCCGAGATCACGGGATTTTCATTGAGGGGGAGAGCTGATTGGGGTGGTTTGCGGACTGGCTGCTTTCGGCCGCGATCGCCGCTTATGAGCCTTCAATTCCAGCGGATTTCAGACCGCACCATGGATTGCGCAAACCCTTTGGCCTGAATGACAGTAGGAAAAGCTGGTCCGTCAATCTGACTGAAGTAGGCATAATAGAGCAGACCCTGTTCGCCCAACGGTTCCGGCTGCTCACCTTCGATAAGCTGCTGATCTGCCTCCGCTACGGCGTAACCATAGTCGAATTTGAGGCCGATGATGCGGACCGGCATCTGGCCTGATTCCCCGTATTGCCATGTGCCTTTTGCGACAGTCGCGGCTTCAATCTCAATGTCCATCATGTTGGCTTTGTGGCGATACGAGTAAATGTCTGCAAGTAAGATCGGGTGCAGACGATGTCCGAGAATGGTCGTTTTCAGATGGGCAGGTCTGTTCCCAAGAGTTCCACTTCACCCAAAGACGCAACGATGCCCTCACCGTCAAGGGTGCGAAGACCGATTATCGGCTCGCCGTCAGCTTCGGCTATATGACGCTCAGCCTGAACCACGATTACGGGCACCGCTGATCTGCCCTCGTCCTTCCAGAACGCATATTGCGGTATGGCGATTGGATAAGCCTCGGCCGAACTGTCATCAGTTCGCTGGCTGAAAACTGCTTCGCCCCTGTCCACATCGCCAACGCGCGCAGATCGTCCAACGATGAACCCGTCTTGCGGTAACTCTGGCCAAGAAATTCGCGGGTGTGAAGGGAGATGCCGCTTATCGCGCTTGAACCATTTGCCAATCATGCGACCTAGTTTTGCAGCATAGCCGACCGTCTGCAACCCGAGAGCCTTCTGCGCTGCCTGAATGGCGAAAAATGGTCGCAAGCAGTCATCTTTTACTCCTCTCCCTTGAGGGAGAGGGCTGCGCAGACTTGGCAGCTTGCTGCCTTAGTCGAAGCTGGGTGAGGGAGTGGCAACATCGCTAGGATACATAAACCTGGCGCCAGTCCCCCTAATCCAACTCTTCCTAGCTGCCAACACTGCTCCAACATCCTTCCAATGTAGGATTTCCTCTGATCTATCCTCATGGATGAACCCGACCCGCCTGATCCAGACCCCCGCATACCCTCATCGCGTCCCATCGGCGGCGCATGACCGGCGCAAAGCTGTCGCGTCCCGGTCGCGCTCCCATGCCCCCAATGGCGCGTCACCGGCGCGTGCCTGTGACCCAACCGATGCGCACCTGTCGCATCGGCAGCGCTTCGCGAGCGCTTTGCCGGCGCAATTGGCCGATTTTGCCCGACGACACTGTGAACTTCGGCCTGTCGCGTCGAAATATGTCGCGTCGTTTCCCGACCTAACGCCTTTGCGCGAACCAGATCACATGGCGCGGCCCCTTGCCATTGTCGCGCGCCTTGACCACCACTTCGTCCACCAGGAAACCGGCATTGCGCAGGCGATTGGCGAAGACATCGTCCGATCCCGCCGACCACACCGCCAATATGCCGCCCGGCTTCAACGCCGCCTTGGCCGTTTGCAGCCCCGCCCGCGAATAAAGCCGGTCATTGGCCGCCGCCGTCAGCCCGTCCGGCCCATTGTCCACGTCCAGCAGGATCGCGTCATAGGCGCCTTGCGCCGCCGCGATCAACGGCACGACATCGTCGATCAGCAGATGAACGCGCGGATCGTCCAGGCATCCGGCCATCAGGTCCACCATCGGCCCGCGCGCCCATTCGATGATCTTGGGCACCAGTTCGGCCACCGTCACCTTCGCCGACTTGTCCAGCACGCCCAGCGCCGCGCGCAGGGTAAAGCCCATGCCATATCCGCCGATCAGCAGATGCGGCGCCTTGCGCCCGCGCAGCCGTTCGATCGTCATCAGCGCGAGCTGCTTTTCGGACCCGCTCATCCGGCTGCTCATCAATTCGTTGCGGTCCAGCACGATCATATGATCGGCGCCGCGCCGATAGAGTTTCAGTTCCTGCCCGCCCGGCACCTGAGCGCAATCCAGATATTCCCGCGGGATCATGTCACGTCCTTCCAATCTATCGCACAGCCTGTCGCGCGGGGTGCGCATGGCAGCTTGGCTTCCGTCACGCAAATGCTACAGGCACCGGGGCATCGCATCATCCTATCACGGCAGGCAGTTTCTTCCTTCATGCGCTATTTTCTCGACACCGAATTCAACGGCTTTGGCGGCACGCTGATCAGCGTGGCGCTGGTCCCGGAGCATGAAGGCGACGAGGAGTTTTACGTCTCCCTGCCGCTGCCCGACGATATCGAGCCATGGGTCGAAAAGCATGTCGTTCCCTATCTGCGTCATGTGCCGCCCGCCATCGACCTGCAACTGGGCCGGGTCGAAGCGGCCGATCATGTCGCCGCCTATCTGGAGGGGGACAGCGATCCCGTCATCATCGCCGACTGGCCGGAGGATCTGGCCCATTTCTGCGCGCTGCTGGTCACCGGACCGGGGCGGATGGCCGGGGTCGATTTCGGCCTGCGCCTCGAACTCATCAACGCGGCGGGTTTCAGCGCGGCGGCCAACAGCCGCGTGCCGCACAACGCCCTGCACGATGCGCGGGCGCTGCGCGACTTCTACATGGCGGATTGAGTGGGGGGCGGCGGAGCGGGGCGACCCACCCGCGATCGCTCCAGCCACCACAGCAGGGCACTCGTCGCCAGCCAGGCCAGCCACCATGGCCAGTCGGCACGGGGCGCGGCAGGCGTCATGGTGCCGCTGCCCGTGGGCGCTTCGCGGCGCAGCATCGCCATGGCCCTTTGGTCACGCGCGGCGCGCATCACCGGCAATGCGTCTTGCGGCTGGACGTAGAAGGGGCGTACTTCCCCCTGCGTCCGCACGCTACGCCAGCCCGGCTTCGCTGGCCAGAAAGCGCCGCAGCCGGCGACCGGCAGCATGCGTGCCACCCCGCCATCCGGCCCCTCGACCCGGCCTTCACCGGTCAGGCCGCACAACGTCATCCGCTCACCGGCCCAGACCGTGTCAGTCACCATCACACTGCCCGGCGCCGGCCGCGCAACCGTGCCCAGCAAGCGGCTCCACCAGTCGCCATACAGATCGCCGCGCCCCGTCAGCGTCAGGCCATAGCTGTCGATCGCGGTGAACAGGGCGACCCGCCCCGCACCAACCGCGCGCCACGCCGCCAGGCTGGTGCCGCCGGCATCCTGCAACAGCGGCACGCCATTGTCCCCGCCGGGCGCCAGGCCGATCCGGCTGATGTCGGGCACCAGTTCTTCGGGCAGCGCCATGTCCACCGGCGCATCGACGCTGCCGATGCCATGGCGGGTCCGGGCGATCGCAGGGTCCGGCGCCTTGGGCAGGGCCAGCGGCGCGATACCACCGGGGCCGCTCAGGCTGAAACCCAGCGCCTGCCATTGCGACCGGGTCGCGCCGTCCATCGCCCCGCCGGCGCGCAGCACCAGCCCCATGCCACCCCGCACGGCGGCCAGCAGCGACCCCCGCGCGGCGGGCCAGCTACGCTCGTCCACGATCGCGACATCGAAGCGGCGCAAACTGCCCGCGTCCAGAGACACCGGTGCATCGCCCAGCGCGATCCCGCCGCCCGCACGCATCTGCGTCGTGACGTCATATCCGGCATCAATGGCCCAGCGGCGCAGATATTTGACCTCCGGCCCCGGCGCACCCGCCAGGATCAGCAGGCGCGGGCGCGCGCTTTCGGCGATCCAGACCGGAACATCCGCCTGCGCCACGACCTGCCGGCCCGATCTTGCCCGCAGGCTGAAAAGGACAGCACCGGCTGCGCGCGCGGTGCCGGCCAGTTGGACATGGCCGTCCTTGTCCGCCGTGCCGCTGTCGGTCACGCGCCCGGCCGGATCGAGCAGATCCACCGTTGCGCCCGACCAGCCGTTGAGCGTAGCGCCCACCACGAAACGTCCGCCCGGTGCGACCGAGGCAGGGCGCGCGATGTCCATGATCCCCGGCCGCAAGGGCGGCGCTTCAAAAGCAATTGCCAGCTTCCGCGCCGCATCCAGATCGCGCGGGGTCAGGCCATCGCCCAGAACCTTGATCATCGTCACGCCGGGATGGCGGCGCAGCGCTGTGGCCAGGTCCGGTACGGCCTCGCCACCGCCGATATTGGGCGCTTCGGGCAGCAGGATGAGCGGCGCGCCCGATTGCGCCCCGGTCAGCCGAGCCGTGCCGGCTGTCGCGATCCGCAGGCTGCTCGAACCCCCCACGGCCAAGGGGGAGAATAGGGCGAGATAGAGCAAGCCGGCGCACACTGGCTGGAGCAGCGCCAGCGCAGCCGTCCGCCCCGGCGAGGCCTGTCCGGTAGCGTGCGCAGCCCGATGCCATAGTCCCAGCCGGAGCCAGCCCAACAATGTGGCAAGGCCCAGAATCAGGGCGACCGCGATGGCGATGGTCACGGCGCACCGCCGATCGCGTCCAGATAACGCGCACCAGCGGCATCGGCCGGCCGCCGTCGTGCCGGACGGGCGGTCCGCTCCATCGCCGTCCACAACAACGCCCGCAACTTGGCCCGACACGGCAGGCAAGCCGGATCGCTGCGCACGGTGTCGATCGCGCCGTTCAGGGCCAGGGCGTCGGGCAGGCGTGTGGCATTGGCCCGCGTCCAGCCTTCCAGCGCACCCAGCGCAATCGGCCCGCGGATCGCACCCGGCCCGTCCCCCAGCGCGCGCCACGCGGCGGCGGCCGGCCCGTCATCGCCTTCGATCGGCGCAACTGGCAAAACCCGGCTTCCCAGCCCCTCGCGCTTGCCGGTCATGCGGCGGCTGGCGTCGATCGGCGGCAGTTCCGGCCCGACCCGCGACAGGAAGATGCGGGTCGCCTGCTGCACTTCCTTGATGAAGCGCAGCGCCTTGTACGCATAGGGCAAAGCGGCGTCGGGATGACCGGTCTTGAGTTCACGCTCGGACTGCCACATTTCATCGACCGCCTGTTTCAGGATCGCGCGGGTTTCGGGATCGAGGCTGGAGGCCGGGCTTTCGTCATGGGGATGGCCGAATTCCGCCAGCACATCTTCCTTTTCGCCAAAGACATTCTGCCTGGCGACCGGCGGACCATGATCATGGCCGTCGCCATCGCTATGCGCTTCGCCATCTGCGGTAGGCAATTCGGGCGCCCCCTCATTCTCGCCGCCCAGGAACTGGCTGTAGCGGACGCGCAATATCTGCTGGTCGCCGCCGATCGAGGCGGAGCGGGACAGGTAGCGGTCGGGTGTGAGGCTGCGCTTGTCCTTGAGCAGCTTTTCGATGTCGATGATGATCTGGCGCTGGCTGCGGAAATAGGCGGGCAGGGTGGTGTTGACCATGCCGGTCAGGCCGCTGCTTTCGGGGGCTTTGGGGGATGGCCAGCGCAGGATCAGGCTGGGACCGCGCACTTCCTGCGGTGACGGGCTGCGATTGTCGCGGACGATGAGCTGCACCACCATGTCGCCCCCCGCCACAAAGCCGAAGGTCGAGAAGTCGAGCCGAGGCGCGAAGCGGCGATCGCGCACCGGACCGCTGCCGCTGACGGGGATTTCGCGTTCGGAAAAGGTCACATTCTCGCCCTCGCCGATCGCCAGCGTGACACGTAGCCGGGCGCTGGCGGCGACGCCATAATCGTCGGTGGCGGCAAAGGCCGGCGACCAGTTGCGCTGGCCGGATTTGACCATCGTCAGACTGTCGCTCAGCGCCTTCACCTGCGGCGGAGCGTCGGCGATGGCGTCGATGCGATGAAGCGGCGGGGTTGCCCCGCGCCCGGATGCGGGGTCGACGCGGTAGAGGAAGGCAGCGTCGGTGCTTCGGCTGGCGATCCAGTTGGCGCCGTCGGGATGCAGCGCCATCGGCTCGCCGGCCAGCATCAGCAGCCTGGGTGCGCTGGCCTGCGGATCGAAACGTAGCGTCCATTCCAGTCGCGATCCCTGTGGCACGCGGGCATCGAGCGACGCGGAATCACGCACCAGCAGGCCGGTATAGGCCGGGGGAATGATGCGCAGATTTTGCGCGACGAGGCGGGGGATGCCGGGGCGGGCGGGCAGGCCTTCGCTGCTGGGCGTCAGTGTGGGCGGCCCTTCACCGGCGCGGGGCCAGAGCAGCGCGGCGGTGATGACGATGGCGGCGAGCAGGCTGAGGCCCAGCAGCGTCCGCGTTGACCATCCAGAGATCAGATCCTGCGGCGCACCTTGATCGAGACGGGCTGCGATACGGCCGCGCTGAAGCGACTGGAGCGGGGAGAGTGGCGCATCGTCGGTGAAAAGGAGGGCGCTGCTATCCTCCAGTTCGGGACGGTTGGCGTCGAGGGTGCGGACCAGCCAGTGCCGATCGAACCGTGCCGCTTGCCGGCGCGCGACCGCCAAAGCGACAGCGAGTGAGACAGTTGTGATCGCGATCGCTGCGATCGGTCCGGCCACCCGCCAGCCGATCGCAGCCATGGCCATGGCCAGCGGCAGCGCCAGTGCCAGCGTATTAGCGCTGCGGCGGTTTCGGGCTGGCGCGATCCAGTGGGTGAACAGCATGCCGGCGTTCATGGAGCGAGGCTCCGGCGAAGGCTGGTCGCCAGCCAGCGTTCGGCCACCAGCAACAAGGCGATCAGGATCGCGATCCATGGGCGCAGAGGTTGTGGCGGCTGCGCATAGGTGCGGCCTCCGGCCAGCGGGGCATAGTCGATGGCGGCAACGCGGGTCGGCGCGACAACCGGATTCAGCAGAGCGCGCAACTGTGCCGGGAACTCCGCTTCCAGCAGCACGGGCATCTGCGCGGGAACCAGCGGCCGGGTGAAACGGATGAGGCGGCCTTTGCCCAACGGGATCGCTTCGGCCAGCGTCTGTCCTTGCCCGTCGCGCCAGACCGGGATCATCGGTTGATCGGTTGGCAACCTGGCATCGCTGGCGACGACCGCCGTGCCGCCTTGCCGCACCCGGTCGACAACGCTGTCCAACAGGGTGCCGCCCGCCAGCCAGACGAGGATATGCCCTTTGTCGGGAAGGGGCGCATCCGTCGATCGACTGTCCAACTCGCTGTCTCTTTTGGCGGGCTGCCAGGCGAGGACCGCCGCGTCGATATAGCGCGAAGCAGCGCGATGATCCGCATCATGGCGGACGGACAGGATGGGCGGCGGCCCTGCCTTGTCGGCTGAGGCCATGGCGCCGCCGGTGATGCGCCATGCCACTGTCCGCGACAGGCGCAGGCGATCAGCATCGGCGCCTTCGAGGACGGTTGGCGTGACGATGGTGAGCGGGGTTTTCGCTGGGAGTTCGGCGTCCAACTGGCGGATCAGGCTGGCGACGGGCAGCGGGCCGGTCGGCTGGGCGGTGTCGATGTTGGGGAAACCCGGCGCGAGCCAGTGGAGGCGGGCGTCAATGAACGTCGCGCGGGCGACCTGCGCACCCGGTATCACCGCGACATAGGGACGATCGTTGCCGGTCCCGAACAGCACCGGCTGCGCCAGCCACAGGGCAGCCAGCGCCAGCAGCGCCAGGCGGAGCAGCAGCAGCGGCCATTCATCGAAACGCAGGCGCGATCGCGGCTTGGGCCGCGACAGCAGCCAGCGCAGCGCGGCAAAGTCGGTCGGCAGTTGCTCGCTCTTGCGCGCGATATGGAGGATGAGCGGCACGATGAGCGCCGCCAGTGCGGCCAGCGCTGCCGGAAAGAGCAGGCCCATGTTCACTGATATTCCGCCGCACCCTGTGCCGCAAACAGGCGGCGTAGCGGCAGGTCGACGGGTTCATCCAGATAATGGACGGCGTGCCGGATGCCGATCGCCTCCATTCGGGCATGGAGGGTGGCGCGCGCTTCGGCAAAGCGGGCGAGAAATTCGGCGCGCAGGGCAGCGCCGTCGGCCAGCAGTTCCTCGCCGGTTTCCGGGTCGCGGAACCGATAGCCGCCGTCGAAGGGAAAATCGCGCTCGGCGACGGTCAGCATTTCGACCACCAGCGTCTCCCGCCCCGCCGCAGACAGTTTCTCGGCCAGCGCCACAGCCCCCTCATCGAAACAGTCGGAGAGCAGGAGGACCAAATCTTGCGCGCCGATCCGCTCCCACACCGGACCCAGTCGGCTGTCGGGCGCAAAGCCGCGCGCCGGGCGGACGCTGAGCAATTCGAGCAGCAGCCGGTCGCGCTGGCGCAGCCCCGTGGCGGGTGGCAGCAACGTCAGGCTATCATCCCCCAGCGTCATGAAGCCGAACCGGTCGCCCTGTTGCATCGCCAGTTCGCCGATGGCGGCGGCGATCGCCTTGGCGGCGTCGAGGCGGCTGTAATCGGGGCGGCCCGCGTCGCTCTGGCCCATGGAAGCGCTGGCGTCGATCAGGATCCACACCGCGACCGGGCTTTCGCGCTCGGCCTCCCGCACGAAGAATTTGTCGGACCGGGCGTAGAGTTTCCAGTCGATCTGGCGCAGTTCGTCGCCCGGTTCGTAGGCGCGGTACTGGGCGAATTCCAGCCCTGCGCCCCGGCTGTGGCTCTGATGCAGGCCAATGCCATGCGACCCCACCGCCCGGCGCGTGACGAGGCGCAGGCCGCGAAGGCGGCTGCGCACGTCGGGAGGGATAAGATCGACCATGGCGGGCAGGATCAGGCGAGCGGAACGGCGCGGATCAGGGCGGCGACCACGTCATCGGCGCTGCGCCCTTCGGCTTCGGCGGCGAAGGACAGGAGCAGGCGATGGCGCATGACCGGCACAGCGAGCGCGGTGATATCGTCGCGCGTGGCAGCGAGGCGGCCGTGGATCAGGGCGCGCGCCTTGGACGCCAAAATCAGCGACTGGCCGGCGCGCGGTCCCGCGCCCCATTTCACATATTTGCGGATATCCTCCGGCGTGCCTTCGCCGGGGCGGCTGGCGCGGACAAGGCGCGTCACCCAGTCGAGCAGATCGTCGCTGAAATGGACGTCGCGGACGAGGGCTTGGAGCGCCAGCACTTCCTCCCCCTGCATTACGGCGGGGACGGCGGCGGGCTTGGAGCCGGTGGTCTGGGCCAGGATTTCGCGCTCCTCCGCCTCGGTCGGATAATCGACGCGGATGTGCAGGAGGAAGCGGTCGAGTTGCGCTTCGGGCAGGGGATAGGTGCCGGCCTGCTCCAGCGGGTTCTGCGTTGCCAGCACGAAGAAGGGCTTGGGCAGCACATGGGTCACGCCGGCATAGCTGACGGTCTTTTCCTGCATCGCCTCCAGCAGCGCGGCCTGCGTCTTGGGCGGGGTGCGGTTGAGTTCGTCGGCCAGCAGTAGGTTGGTGAAGACCGGCCCCTGCTGGAAACGGAAGCTGCGATGGCCGGTGCCATGATCCTCCTCCAGCAATTCGGTACCGAGAATGTCGCTGGGCATCAGGTCGGGCGTGAACTGGACGCGGCGGAAATCGAGCTTGAGCGCTTCGCCGAGCGAGCGGACCAGCAATGTCTTGCCCAGCCCTGGAACGCCCTCCAGCAGGCAATGACCGCCGGCCAGCAGGCCGATCAGAAGCTGTTCCACCACATCGGCCTGCCCGACGATCGCCTGTCCGATCGCGGCGCGCAGCCCGGTCAGCGCGTCGAGGCGGGTCTGGATGTCGGCTTCGGTGAGGTCTGTCATGTCATGTCCCTTGCTGGACGAAAGGCGGAAAGGGTGCGGCGTGGGTGCGTCACACCGACAGCGCGTACATCACGATATTGACCGCGAACTTGGTGTTATCCTCGGCCAGGAAACGCTTGTTGCGCCAGTCATAATCCCATTCGCAGCCATAATCCTTGTTGCTATAGAGGACGCCCAGCCGCCCGTTCACCTCTATGCCCTTGAGATAGTCGTGGACGAGGTCGTCGCCCCAGCCGTTGAGTTCAAGGCCGGTATTGGGCGGGTCATCGAACTTGAAGAAGCTGCGATAGAGGCCATGGCTCTTGGGTAATTCCTTGAGCGCCTTCGGTCCGAAAATCTTCGCCATCTGCGCTTCGAACGAGCGGGCGAACAGGCCGTCTATGTCATGGTTGCAATCGTCCACCATGACGAAGCCGCCATTGCGGACATAGCGTTCGAAATTGCGCCTTTCGGCAGGCGAAAACTCCACCAGCTTGTGACCCGCCATGTAACAGAAAGGCGCGGTCAGCATCTTCGGGTCCGAAAGGGCGATGACATGCTCCTTCGGATCGACACGCAGGGTGGTGTAGTCGATCAGCGAGGTGATGATGTTGGATGGCGTGCGCTGGTCCACGTCCCAGTCGCCACTATCGTAACGCAGGCGCGTGAACCAGAAATCATAGCCGCCTGCCGCCTGCGCCGCGAGGGGCCGGGCCAGTAAACTGCTCGCCAGACCACCCGCCATCAACCGAAGAAATTCACTGCGTGTCATGAAAGCCGATCGAGCCAGACCATGCTCCATCTTGCGGCATGGACCGTTCCCCGGAGAAGGCCGGGGTCCATATCTGGCCTTGGAACTGGGCCCCGGCCTTCGCCGGGGAACAGCTTGGTCATGGCACGCTCTGTCGTCACACCGCGTCCGAGAGCGACGTGAAGGTGAAGTCGCGCAGTTTCATCGGCGGCACGACGATGTTCATCGACACCTCGTCCGGCGGCACGCGGACCGGCTTGCCCAGCTCTTCCACATTGTTGAGCATGATGACCGGGCTTTCGTTGAACCGGAAATTCTTGATCGGATATTTGATCTGCCCGTTCTCGATATAGAAGGTGCCGTCGCGGGTCAGGCCGGTCAGCAGCACGGTCTGCGGATCGACCATGCGGATATACCAGGTGCGGGTGACGAGCACGCCGCGCTCGGTCGAGCGGACCAGGTCGGCGGTGGACTTGGTGCCGCCCGTCATCAGGATATTGCCCATCTGGCCGGCGGCGGGCTTGCCCTGCTTGCTGGCCCAGTACCGGCTATAGTTCAGGTTGGTGATCTTGCCATCCTTCACCATGTCCATGCGCTGGCGGGCGAGGCCGTCCTCGTCCCATGGTTCGCACGGCGCGACCGGGTCCCAGGGATCGGTATAGAAATTGACCTGCGGGCCGAACACCTGTTCGCCCAGCTTGTTGCCGCCGCCCTTCTTCGACAGGAAGCTGCGGCCTTCGTCGGCCTCGCGGGCGCCGAAGAAATAGAACATGAAGCCAATGAGGCCCGCGGCCGCCATCGGTTCCAGGATCACGGTATATTTGCCCGGCTCCAGCGCCTTGGCTTCGGATGAGGCCGACGCCTTGCGCATGGCGATCTGGATATCGCTGTCCGCCTTGAAGCGGGTGGCGTCCTGCGTATCGGTGCCGACCCAGCCGGACCCGCGCCCATCTTCGGTACGGACGGTGCAGGTGTAATCGAGCATCGTCGAACGCTGATAACCGAAATTGCCCTTGCTGTTGGCGATCGCGGTGAAGCTCTGATTATCCTCCAGATAGCCCGCTGCGATCAGCTTCTGCGATTTGCAGGCGTCGATCGAGGTCTTGGCGACCTGCGCACGGTAGGCCGGCGTGATGTCGGCGGTCGACTGGGCAAAGGTCGGGCTGGGCTTGTAGGCCTGCTTGTCGACGGCCGGCATGAATTCCGGGTTGTCGGGCGCCAGTTGCGCCAGCGTTTCGGCGCGGCGCACAACCCGCTCCAGCGAGGCGTCGTCAAACTGGTTGATGGTGGCGGTGCCGACCTTCTTGCCAAAGGCGACCTGCACCGCGAGTTCGATGTCGTCGGTCAGGCCCGCTGTGGACACATCATTGCGGGCGAAACGGACATTGCCCTGAATCTTGCCTGTGAGTTGCGCGGTACATTCGTCCGCCTTGGACAGCGCGACGACCTTGGTCAGGATCGCCTTGGACTGCGCTTCGGTGAGGATGCTCATTTTCTTGTCTCCCTAGGAGCCTGATCGTTTCAGGTGGAAGCGCTTTGCGTTTCCACCCGGAGCGTGAATCAGGCTCCAATCCAAAATTGCAGCGTCAGCCGAGCGAACGCGCGGTGTTGATGACGTTGATGCCGTCGAAGCGCGCGGTCGATGACCCGTGCGACACGGCGGAGACCTGGGCCGGCTGGCCCTTGCCGTCGAAGAAGGAACCGCCCAGGCGATAGTCGCTGCTGTCGCAGACGCCGGTGCAGGCGTTCCAGAATTCCGGGGTGCGGATCTGGTAGGCGACATCCTCGATCTGCTGCGTGATCTTGCCGTTCTTGATCTCGTAGAAGAGCTGACCGCCGAACTGGGCGTTATAGCGCTGCTGGTCGATCGAGAAGCTGCCGTCGCCGACGATGTAGATGCCGTCCTCGACACCCGCGATCATCTCCGCGACGCTCTTCTTGGCCTTGCCCGGCTCCAGCGATACGTTCGCCATGCGCTGGAACTGCACGTTGGACCAGCTATCGGAATAGGCGCAGCCGTCCGATTCCGTCTTGCCTTCGATATGCGCCTGATCGCGGATCGCCTGATAGCCGACCAGCTTGCCGTCGCGGATCAGATCCCACTTCTTGGTCTTCACGCCTTCATCGTCATAGGCGACCGCGCCCAGGCTACCGACCTGCGTCTTGTCGGCGACGATGTTCACATTGGGGCTACCGTACTGGAAATGGCTTTCCAGCTTGTCCATCGTGGCGAAGCTGGTGCCGGCATAATTGGCTTCATAGCCGAGTACGCGGTCCAGTTCGAGCGGATGGCCGACCGATTCATGGATGGTGAGCCAGGTGTGCGACGGGTCGAGGACGAGGTCGTACTTGCCCGGCTTGACCGAAGGCGCCTTCAGTTTCGCGCGCGCCTGCCTGGCGGCGGCGATCGCATCTTGCTTCATATCGTAGCTGTTGCCGTAGACGACCACGCCGTTGGGCAGCACGGTCTTGCCCGACGCGGTGCCGTCGAGATACTCATAGCCCAGGCCCATGGGAGCGGACAGACCTTCGCGATTGCGGAACTTGCCGGTCGCCTTGTCGATGGCGGTCACATCCATCGGCGCCCAGATGCGATGGACGTCCTGGTCGATATAGCTGCCGTCGGTGCTGGCGAAATATTTCTGCTCGTTGACCAGGAAGAGGGTCGAATTGATGAAGTCCGCGCCCGCATCCATGGCGGCGGCGTTGACGTCCATCAGCAACGCGACCTTGTCCTTGATCGGCACGGTCATGCTGTTCTTGACGATCGGCGTCTTCCAGCTGACTTCGCCTACGCCCTTTGTCGGCGCAAGCTGGACCGGGGAGGTCTGGGCCGGGGCATTGGCCTTGGCGATGGCGACCGCCTGCTGCGCGGCCTTGGCCACGGCGTCGGCGGACATGTCATTGGTGGCGGCAAAGCCCCAGGCGCCGTTGGCGATCACGCGGATGCCGACACCGGTCGATTCGGTGTTGACGATATTTTCGACATTGCGTTCGCGGGTGATGACGAACTGGCGCAGGTAGCGGCCGACGCGCACGTCGGCATAGCTGGCGCCCGCGCTCCTGGCCGCGTTCAGGGCGGTGTCGGCCAGACTCTTCTTCACCGCCACGTCGATGGCGCTGTTCAGTTCCTCTGCGGCAATGACTTTGCCGAACATGGAGGGGAGGACAAGGCCGCCCACGCCCATGGCCCCAAAAGCCAGAAAATCGCGTCTATGCAAGGTAGGTCTCCTGCCTGACTATGCCCGCATAGTGCGGGTCGGATTGTAATTGGGTGACGGCGCTGGGGCCGGACCGGTGTGATGGCGGGGATCATCGCGACCCGGACAGGCGGGGTCAAACATCTTTTACGGATGCACAAGAAGGATCTGTATACTTTCGACAAATGTCATCTGTCGAAAACTTGCGTCAGTTGGACGGCGGCGGTTGGACGCAGAGTGGACGCAAAAAATCGGCGGCGATGGCTATGCCATCCCGCTGATAATTCGCTTCTTCCTGTGAAGAAAGTTGGTCGGGGAAAGAGGATTCGAACCTCCGGCCCCTGCCTCCCGAAGACAGTGCTCTACCAGGCTGAGCTATTCCCCGACCGATGCCGAAACCGCTTTGTGGGCGGCCCCGTAAGGCAGGAGTGGGCCTATAGAGGGGGCATTCCGGGCTGGCAAGCGGGCAATGACGTTTTTTTGCAGCGATCGCAAAATCATCAGAGCAGACCCTCTGCGCGGAAGCTGAAGCGGGTATTGCCAGCCTGGATGACATGGTCTGCAAGCTGCATGTCGAGCGGGCGCAGGCGGCGGGCGAGCAGGCGGGTCAGCATGATGTCGTCTGGGCGGGGCAGGCAGGATGTGCCGACGGTGCGTTGCTGGATCAGGGCCAGCCATTGGCCGTCCATCGCCAGCAGCCGGCCGAATGTCCCGCGCCAGTCCGGTTGCAATGGAATGATGCCGTGGGGCCGCCACTCAGCATCAAGCAGTGCGAGCAGGAACGTGTCGCGGTCCATCATGGCGCCAGCATGACGGAACGGGCGGGGCGCATGCCAGCACAAGATGATCCATTATGGAGTGGCGCGCCAGATTGGCGCGGCGGCGGTGCTGGGCTACAGCCGGACGATCCAGACTCGCATGCCCAGGAACCTGCCTTGACCGATATGTCTTCTTCGTCCGCTCCCCATTATGAGCAGCAATATCTGGACCTGATGCGGTATATCTGGCGTCACGGCGATGAGCGTGTCGATCGCACCGGCGTCGGCACCCGCTCGATCCTGGGTGCGACGATGCGATTTTCGCTGGCGGACGATGCCGTGCCGCTGCTGACCACCAAGCGCGTCTATTGGAAGGTCGCGGCGCGGGAGATGCTGTGGTTCCTGACCGGCGACACCAACATCCGCGAGTTGGTGAAGCAGAATGTGCATATCTGGACCGACTGGCCGCTCGACGTCTATCGCCGGGCGATGGGGGAAGCGATCGACCGGGATGCGTTCGAGGCGCGAATCATCGCGGACGAGGATTTCGCGCGGCAATGGGGCGATCTGGGGCCGGTCTATGGCGCGCAATGGGTGAACTGGCCGCGTTATGAACCGACGGGCGACGGCCTGTTCCGCCGTGCAGAACAGGGCCATAACCAGATTGCCGGGCTGGTCGATGCGATTCGCACTACCCCCGGATCGCGTCGCCTGCTGTTCACCGGATGGAATGTCGCCGAAGTTTCGCAGATGGCGCTGCCACCCTGCCATATGACTTACCAGTTTCAGGTCGCCAATGGTCGGTTGAACGGCCTGTTGTTCCAGCGCAGTTGCGATCTGGGGCTGGGTTTCGCCTTCAATATCTTCGGCCTGTCGATGATCACCCGGATGCTGGCGCAGCAATGCGACCTGGAGCCGGGCGAGGTGGTCTGGCAGGGCGGGGACGTCCATCTTTACCTCAACCATGCCGATCTGGTGGAGGAGCAGATGTCACGGATTCCGTCCGGCACACCGAAATTGCGGATCAATCGGCGGGCTTCGACTATCTTCGATTATCGCATCGAGGATTTCGAGGTGAGCGATTACGCGCCGCAGGCTCATATTTCCGCGCCGGTCGCTGTCTGAAAGCCGTCCAGGAGACAGCGAGTTGGACAGTTGATCGTATGACAAAAAGGAAAAATGGGTAAGGAAGGCTTGCCTTTCGTGGCGTTGTAATTTAATAATTGCACCAAGCAATATTATTGCAATGCACCATAGGAGGCAGGATGAGCGATCCCATTGGATCAGGCGTCACGCAAGGGCAGGCCGGGCGGAATCTTCCGCCGCTGCGCCTGCATGTGCCGGAGCCGCCCGCGCGGCCGGGCGAGAGCGCCGACTTCACCCATTTCGACATCCCGGCCGCCGACGCCGCGCCACGTCCCGACGAGACGACGCAGCCTGGCGACATGCGCGACCTGGCCTATGGCCTGGTCCGCGTGCTGGATGAGGATGGCGCGGCCGTCGGCGCCTGGAACCCCAAGCTGCCGCCTGAAACGCTGCTGCGGATGTTGCGCACCATGGCGCTGACCCGCGCCTTCGACGCCCGCATGTTCCGTGCCCAGCGGCAGGGCAAGACCAGCTTCTACATGAAGTCGACCGGGGAAGAGGCGGTGTCGATCGGCGCGGCGCTGGCGCTGGCGCGCGATGACATGTGTTTCCCCAGCTATCGTCAGCAGGGTATCCTGCTGGCCCGCGACTGGCCTCTGGTCGACATGATGAACCAGATTTATTCCAACACCGGCGACCGGCTGAAGGGCCGCCAATTGCCGATCATGTATTCTGCGCGGGAGGCGGGTTTCTTCTCCATTTCCGGCAACCTGACCACCCAATATCCACAGGCGGTGGGTTGGGCGATGGCGAGCGCGGCGCGCGGTGACACCCGTATCGCGGCGACATGGTGCGGCGAGGGATCGACGGCGGAAGGAGACTTCCATTCGGCCTGCACCTTCGCCAGCGTCTATCGCGCGCCTGTCATCATGAATGTGGTGAATAATCAGTGGGCTATCAGCAGTTTTTCAGGTTTCGCCGGAGCGGAGGCGACGACCTTC
This sequence comes from Sphingobium sp. Leaf26, assembly GCF_001421665.1. Lineage (GTDB taxonomy): Bacteria > Pseudomonadota > Alphaproteobacteria > Sphingomonadales > Sphingomonadaceae > Sphingobium. Next base: position 126,089 of record NZ_LMKV01000023.1, on the reverse strand, counting down.
GCCGCGCGCGCCGTGGGCTACGGCATTGCCGGACTGCGGGTGGATGGCAATGACATCCTGGCCGTCTACGCGGCGACTCGCTGGGCGGCCGACCGGGCGCGGGCCAATGGCGGGCCGACGCTGATCGAGCATTTCACCTATCGCGTCGAAGGGCACAGCACGTCGGATGATCCGACTGCCTATCGGTCCGCCGAGGAAAGCAGCCTCTGGCCGCTGGGCGACCCGATCGCGCGGTTGAAGCAGCATTGTATCGCGCTTGGAATCTGGGACGAGGATCGCCACGCCGCGATGGACAAGGAACTGGCCGAACTGGTCCGCGACGCCGCCCGTGAAGCCGAAAAGAACGGTATCCTCGGCCACGGCCTGCATCATCCGATGGAAAGCCTGTTCGAGGATGTGTTCGAGGAGATGCCCTGGCACCTCAAGGAACAGCAGCAGCAGATGCTGGACGAATGGAAGGCGGCGGGGCTGTGATGGGGGCGTGCCTTAATCCTCTCCCCACGGGGAGAGGATATCGTAGCTTAGCAGCTTGCTGCTTAGCGAAGGTTGGAGAGGGGGCTGCGTCCGCTCCTTCCTCAACCGTTATTCCCCCTCTCCAAGCTACGCTAGCCAGCAGGCTGGCAAGCTTCGCTATCCTCCCCCCTACAGGGGCGAGGAAAGGATCGCGCCATGACTGATATTCAACACATGAACATGATCCAGGCGATCAACAGCGCCATGGACGTCATGATGGAGCGCGACCCCACCGTGGTCGTGATGGGCGAGGATGTCGGCTTTTTCGGCGGCGTGTTTCGCGCCACCGCCGGGCTTCAGGCGAAATATGGCAAGAACCGCGTGTTCGACACGCCGATCACCGAATGCGGGATCATCGGCGTGGCGGTGGGCATGGGCGCCTATGGCCTGCGCCCGGTGCCCGAAATCCAGTTCGCCGACTATATCTACCCCGCGCTGGATCAACTCGTGTCGGAAGCGGCGCGGCTGCGTTACCGATCGGCGGGTGAATTCATCGCGCCGATGACGGTGCGGTCGCCCTTTGGCGGCGGCATCTTCGGCGGCCAGACGCACAGCCAGTCGCCCGAAGGCATCTTCACCCATTGTTCGGGGATCAAGACGGTGATCCCGTCCACCCCCTATGACGCCAAGGGGCTGCTGATCGCCGCTATCGAGGATAATGACCCGACCATTTTCTTTGAACCCAAGCGCATCTATAACGGCCCGTTCGACGGCCATTATGATACGCCGGCGAAGAGTTGGGCGGGCCATGCGGACGCGCAGGTGCCGACCGGCTATTATCGCATCCCGCTGGGCAAGGCGCGGATCGCGCGCGAAGGGCAGGCGCTGACCATCCTTTGCTACGGCACGATGGTGCATGTGGTGGAGAACACAGTCGCCGCGCACGGTGTCGATGCCGAGATTGTCGATCTGCGCAGTCTGGTGCCGCTGGACATCGACACGATCGAGGCGTCGGTGCGCAAGACCGGGCGCTGCCTGATCGTGCATGAAGCGACCCGGACCAGCGGTTTCGGCGCGGAATTGCTCGCCCAGGTGCAGGAACGTTGCTTCTATCATCTCGAAGCGCCGATCGAGCGCGTCACCGGTTTCGACACGCCTTATCCACATAGTCTGGAATGGGCCTATTTCCCCGGCCCGGTGCGTATCCGCGAAGCTATCAACAAGATCATGAAGGACTGATCAGTCATGGCGCTGTTCACATTCAAGCTGCCGGATATCGGCGAAGGCATTGCACAGGCGGAAATCGTCGGCTGGCACGTCAAGGTGGGCGAACGGGTCGAGGAAGACCAGCCGATCGCGGACATGATGACCGACAAGGCGACGGTCGAGATGGAAAGCCCCGTCGCGGGTACGGTCGTGCGGCTTGCCGGCGATCCGGGTGACCAGATTTCGATCGGCGCGATGCTGGTGGAGATAGAAGTGGAGGGCGAAGCTGCGGTCGCGCCGCCGCCGTCGGATGAGATGATCGAGGCGGAAGTGCCGGGTGAGGCGGCGATTGCGGAAGCAACGGAAACTCCCCTCCCTTCGAGCGAGGCGCCGGGGGTGGGTGGCGAGCGTAGCGAGCGTTCTGTCGTTGCAGATGTTGAACCGCCTGCGGCGGCACCCACCCCCAACTCCTCCCTTGAAGGGAGGGGAGAAAGGGTGATCCTCGCCTCCCCGGCCGTGCGTGCCCGCGCCAGAGAACTGGGCGTCGATCTGGCGCAGGTGAAGCCCGGCGGCGATCATATTCGTCACGCCGACCTCGACGCCTATCTGCTCTATGGGCAGGGGCAGGGTTATCGTCCGGCCGGCCGGTCCGCCAGGCGCGCCGATGAACAGGTCAAGGTCATTGGCATGCGCCGCCGGATCGCGGAGAATATGGCCGCGTCCAAGCGCGCCATTCCGCATTTCACCTATGTCGAGGAAATCGACGTGACCGCGCTGGAGGAACTGCGCGAGCAGTTGAACGCCCATCGCGGCGACCGGCCCAAGCTGACCATGCTGCCATTGCTGATCGTGGCGCTGTGCAAGGCGTTGCCGGACTTCCCGATGCTCAACGCCCGTTATGACGATGAGGCGGGCGTGGTGACGCGGCATGGCGCGGTGCATCTGGGCATGGCGACGCAGACGGATGCGGGCCTGATGGTGCCGGTGATCCGGGATGCGCAGGACCGCAATGTGTGGCAGTTGGCGACCGAAATCCGCCGCCTGGCCGAGGCTGCGCGGTCCGGCAAGGCGAAGTCGGAGGAACTGTCCGGTTCGACCCTGACGCTGACCTCGCTGGGGCCGCTGGGCGGGATCGCCACCACGCCGGTCATCAACCGTCCGGAAGTCGCGATCATTGGCCCCAATCGCGTGATCGAACGCCCGGTCTTCAAGGGCAAGGAGATCGTCGCGGCGAAGCTGATGAACCTGTCGATCAGTTGCGACCATCGTGTGGTGGACGGCTGGGACGCGGCCAGTTTCGTGCAGGCGGTGCGCAAGCTGCTGGAGGCGCCGGCCTTCCTGTTCGTGGACTGAGGATAAGTGCGGGCGGTGTCATGCCGCCCGCCCCTGTTCAGCGCATCACCGCGCGATAGCTGAGGCGGCCGGCGCGGCCGGGCTGTACCATGTCGGGCAATTGCCAGCGGATATGGGTCACGTCCTCCGCCACGGCCCGGCGCACCCCGCCCAGCGGCGTGGGGAGCCATATCTGGTCGAGCCGCCCCCAATGGCTGCCGCCATCGACCGAAACCGTCATCGTGGGATCGCTGATGTCCGGGCGGATGCCGCGCGGCACCGGGCGGGTGACGGCGAAGTCGCGCAGCGCATGGCTGCCATCATTGCGCCAGTGGACGATGACGATCAGCGTATCGCCGGGGCTGACGCGATCCGCGCTCGCCAATGTCCGGCGCGCGCGGCCGTTAATGTCGTTCGACACCCGTTCCACGAACATCTGCGTGTCGAGACGCATCGCCGGTTGTGCGATCGCCGCGCCCGTCATGCCGCCCATGATGCCGGTCGCCATGCCCGCCGCCCCGGCGAGCCAGGCCATTAGCCTGCGCGTCATAGTCTTCCCCGTTGTTTCGCCCCTTGGCGCCTGTCCCTAGCAGCCGAGCGCAAATATTTGGTTAAGCTCCTCTTTTCCTTGAGTACGGTCCTGCTGACGCCCTTTGTAAATTGACGCTGCACCGCAGGCGGCGCACATCGGGGCGAACGAAAGGGGAATCGGGCGTGCCATTGACGGATCTGCAAGAGGTCAACCGGCGTCGCGACCGGCTGCTGGCGTCGATCGCGCTGACATCGGGTATCGGCCTGTTCCTGGCGCTGCCCTTTGCGCTGCGGGCGGGGGCGGAATTTTTCCTGCCGCTCACGGCTGCGCTGGTCATCGCCATCGCGCTGGTGCCGCTGCTGGAATGGATGGAGCGGCGCGGCCTGCCTTCCGGCCTGGCGGCTTTGATCGCGGTGGTGAGTTTCCTGCTGGTCGCCAATACCGCGCTGGTGCTGATCATCGTACCGGCGACCGACTGGTTTCTGATATTGCCGCAGCGCCTGCCGCAGATACAGGCGAACCTGGCGCCGCTGATCGACTTCTATGCCAGTCTTCAGCGGTTCGTGGATGAAACCGTGCAGATGCTGGCGACCGGCCCGGTCGCGGCAGCGCAGACGGCGGCGGTCGATGCGCCGCGATCGCTGCTGCAATTCGCCGCGACATCGGCGCCATCGGCGATCATCCAGATGGTGTTCGCCCTGCTCATCATCTATTTCTTCCTCGCCGGCTGGACCCGTCTGCGGCGGCGCACGATCAACTCTCGCGGGAGTTTCGACGGCGCGATGGCGGTGGCGCGGGTGATCCAGAATGTGGTCGACGCGACATCCGCCTATGTCATCACCATCGCCATCATCAACCTGTCGCTGGGGCTGGCCGTGGCGGTCGCGCTGTGGCTGATCGGCATGCCGTCGCCCTTGATGTGGGGCGGCATCGTCGCGCTGCTGAATTTCGTGCCCTATTTCGGGCCGATGCTGGCCGCCGTGCTGCTGGGGCTGGGCGGGCTGATGGTGTTCGACGACGTCTATGTCGCGTTGCTGCCGGCCGGATTGCAGGTCGGCTTCCATCTGGTGGAAGCGAACGTCATCACGCCGTTGTTGCTGGGCCGGCGGCTGACGATGAATCCGCTGTTGATTCTCCTGTCGCTGACCTTTTGGGGATGGGTGTGGGGCACGCCGGGCGCGCTGCTGGCGGTGCCGTTGCTGATCATCATCCAGACGGTGGTGGCGGCGGCAGGAACGCCCGATATTGCCGGTTTCCTGTTCGAGCAGGGCACGTTGACGGTATCGCGGCGCAAAGAAAATGACGAGAAAGAGGAAACTGGCGGTGCGGACGGTTGACAGCATCGCAGGACGCTCATAGACGGCGGCTCCACACCAAACGCGGGTGTAGCTCAGTTGGTTAGAGTGCCGGCCTGTCACGCCGGAGGTCGCGGGTTCGAGCCCCGTCACTCGCGCCACTTTCCCTGACCGGAAGGTGGATATGGTGTTCCAGACTGCATCGTCTGGCGGCTGAAAAGCCGGTAAAGATGTCGCCCTGCGCGGGTGTAGCTCAGTTGGTTAGAGTGCCGGCCTGTCACGCCGGAGGTCGCGGGTTCGAGCCCCGTCACTCGCGCCACCTTCCTTGACCGGAGGGTGATTTCCCCAGATATTGCATCATCTGGCGGCTTTCGAGCCGGTAAGGATGCAGCGCCTGCGCGGGTGTAGCTCAGTTGGTTAGAGTGCCGGCCTGTCACGCCGGAGGTCGCGGGTTCGAGCCCCGTCACTCGCGCCATCGCTTTTCAAAGGCGATGGGAATATAGGGTCAGCGCCAGCGCCCGGTTTCCATCCAGGCCAGCAGCCGCCGCAGCGGCAAGATCCAGATCCACACGATCCCCAGCACGACATAGATCGGCACCTGTGCCCAGACCGGCAACGCGCCGATCAGGCCGGACAGGCTGCCCACCATGATGGCCCACAGCGCGATCAGCGTCACGATTGCCAGCATGCCGGCGGGCTTGCGCCAACTGGGCTGATGATAATGGCGCGGGTCTATGCTCATAGCGCCGGTCCTTCGATCAGTTCGACTTCGGTCATGATGATGTCCAGCGGCAGATCCCATGGATCGGCGGGCACGTCGTCCAGTTCCTGCGCGGACCAGGCGATGCCCACGCGCAGCGCATCGGGAAAGCGGGCGAAGGCGCGGTCATAATAGCCGCCGCCCTGGCCCAGCCGGTTCATCGCCCGATCGAAGCCCACCAGCGGCGCGATGATGACGTCAGGCGCGACGGCGCCGTCCCTGGGTTCGGGATGGCTGGTGCGGAACAGGCCCGGCACCAGATGAGTCTCCGGCGCCCACGGCAGGAAATCCATGCTGCCCAGCCGGTCAAGCACGCGCGGCAGGGCCACGACCTTGCCCATGGCCTGCAACTGCGCCGCCATGCGCTGCGCCGGGGCTTCGTCATCCAGCCCCATATAGAGCGCAACGATCCGTGCGTCGGCAATCCGGCGGGCGAGGGGGGACGGGATCGCCTTGAACGCCAGCCGATGCGCCAGCGGGTCCAGCGTGCCGACGAAGCCGCTGCGCCGTTGGCGCGCGATGGCCCGCAGGCTGTTCTTGTCGGCGGCGGGCGTCTCGTCGCTCATGATGACCTTATCGGACTTGAAGATGGAGGAGGGTGACGGGACCGCCTCGGCCGTGTGCTGGAATATCCTCTGACGCCTCAACGTCAGGTGGGGACCATGTAGAACGGGCCGGAACCCGCCCAGGGACAGCCCCCTTGGATGTGATTATCGCCTCAGGGATGTTCGCTAAAGCTCGTACCGCGCAGTGCCCGTCGCCGACCAATCTAGGCGTTGTCGGTCCGTGCGGCAAGTCGCTCGCGCAGCTTTTCTATTCGGCCAGCCAGCGCCTCGATCGCGCGGGCGCTCGGTTCGTCGTCGCCATCCAGTTGCAGTCGCGCTTGCCGCCCGGCGTTTTCGCGCTTCAGTTCGTTCAATTCGTCGGCCAGGAACAGCGCGGCGAACAGCAATGTGCGCACTTCCGTCAGCCCCGGCGTGCTTTGCTGCGCCACCCGCGCCTTGCCCTCGATCAGGCTGGCCAGATGCGCCAGATGCGCTTCCTCGCCATCGCGGCAGCGGATCTGATAATGGCGGCTGGCGATCACCAATGTCGTTTCAGCCATGCGCATGCCCTTTCAGCGTGTCGATCAGATCGTCCAGGGAGCGCAACGCGGCGCGCGCCGCCTTCTGGTCCACAGTGGGGAGGGGATCGGCCGGGGTCGTCAGACCCGCCACATCCTGTTCAAGCCTGCTCACTGCACGCTCCAGCGTGCCGATTGCCTGCATCATGCGGTCGCTTGCCATCGGTCATCCATAGCGAAAGAAGAGGCCCTGCAAAAGCGCTCTTTCGGGTCGTTCGCCGCGTTGCAGGCGCCCCTGCGGTTGACGCATGGGGCTTGACGCGACAAAGGGGGCGCGATCTCGACTCGCCTGCATGCGCGCGGGCGCCGTCGCTTGCCATGCTCAGGAAAGACGCCAGCCCAGATGACCGTTTCCGAAAAGTCGCTCGCCAACGCCATCCGGGCGCTGTCAATGGACGCCGTGCAGGCTGCCAATAGCGGCCATCCCGGCATGCCGATGGGCATGGCCGACGTCGCGACCGTGCTGTTCGGCGATTATCTGAAGTTCGACCCGACCCAGCCCAAATGGGCAGACCGCGACCGTTTCGTCCTGTCGGCGGGCCATGGTTCGATGCTGATCTATTCGCTGCTGCACCTGACCGGCTATGCCAGGCCGACGATCGAGGACATCGCCAGCTTCCGTCAGTTGCACAGCCCCTGCGCCGGCCACCCGGAGAATTTCGAGCTGGCAGGCGTCGAAGCGACCACCGGGCCGCTCGGTTCGGGGCTTGCCACCGCAGTCGGCATGGCGATCGCCGAGCGTCACCTCAATGCGCAGTTCGGCGACGATCTGGTCGATCACCGCACCTGGGTGGTCGCCGGTGACGGCTGCCTGATGGAAGGCATCAACCATGAGGCGATCGGCCTTGCCGGTCACCTGAACCTCGGCCGCCTGATCGTGCTGTGGGACGATAACAAGATTACCATCGACGGCGCGGTCGACCTGTCGAGCAGCGAAGATGTGCTGGCCCGCTATGCCGCCACAGGCTGGCATGTGGTGTCGTGCGATGGCCATGACGTCGCCGACGTCCGCCGCGCGCTGGCCGAAGCGGTCGCCGACAGCCGCCCTTCGATCGTCGCCTGCGCCACCAAGATCGGCTATGGCGCGCCGAACAAGGCGGGTACATCGGGCGTCCATGGTTCTGCGCTGGGCACCGACGAAGTCGCCGCCGCGCGCGAATTTCTGGGTTGGACCGCCGAGCCATTCGTCATCCCGGCCGACATAGCCGACGCCTGGAAGGCGATCGGCGCAAAGGGCCGCGACGTTCGCACCGCCTGGGAAGGTCGCCTGGCAAGCAGCGAGCAAGCTGCGGAATTTACCCGTCGCATGGCTGGTGAACTGCCCGCCGACTTCTCGCTGGAAGCCTATATCGACAGCCTGATCGCGAACCCGCAGAAAGTCGCCACCCGCAAGGCGAGCGAACTGGCGCTGGGCGCGATCAATGATCTCTTGCCCGAAACGCTGGGCGGTTCGGCCGATCTTACCGGCTCCAACAATACCAAGACCAAGTCGACCGGCCCGCTGACGAAGGACGACTATAGCGGTCGTTACGTCTATTATGGCATCCGCGAATTCGGCATGGCCTGCGCGATGAACGGCATGGCGTTGCATGGCGGCGTGATCCCCTATGGCGGCACCTTCCTCGTCTTCTCGGACTATATGCGCGGCGGCATCCGTCTTGCCGCGCTCCAGCAGCAGCGTGTCATCCATGTCCTGACCCATGACTCGATCGGTCTGGGCGAAGACGGCCCGACCCACCAGCCGATCGAACATGTCATGTCGATGCGGATGATCCCGAATCTGGACGTCTATCGCCCGGCCGACATCGTCGAGACGGCGGAATGTTGGGAACTGGCGTTGAAGGATGCGACCGGTCCGTCGGTGCTGGCGCTGACCCGCCAGAACCTGCCGCAGTTGCGCACGGAAAAGAGCGAGAACCTCTCGGCCAAGGGCGCCTATCGCCTCGTCGCCGCCACCGCCGCGCGCAAGGCGGTGATCCTCGCCACCGGTTCGGAGGTCGAGATCGCGGTCGCCACCGCCAAGGTGCTGGAAGAACAGGGCATCGGCGTCGATGTCGTCTCCGTACCCAGCTTCGCCCATTTCGATGCGCAGGACGCCGCCTACAAGGCTGACATCCTGCCCGCCGATGTGCTGCGCGTCTCGATCGAGGCGGGCACGACCTTCGGCTGGGAACGCTATACCGGCCTCAATGGCCTGCGCTTCGGCATCGACGGCTTCGGCGCGTCGGCGCCGGCGGAAGACCTGTACGATCATTTCGGCCTGACCGCCGCCAAGATCGCGCCGCAGATCGCGGCCGCGCTCTGACATATAGCGCGCGCCGCCGGCCGGTGGCGCGCGCACCACAAACCTATAACCGAACAACACACCCCAGGAGGCTAGTGCAGTGGCAACGAAGGTAGCAATTAACGGTTTCGGACGTATCGGTCGCCTGGTGGCGCGCGCAATCCTGTCGCGCACCGACCATGACCTGGAACTGGTCAGCATCAACGATCTGGGCGACGTGAAGTCCAACGCCCTGCTGTTCAAGCGCGACAGCGTGCATGGCAACTGGAATGGCGACGTCAGCGTCGATGGCGATTTCCTGGTCGTCGACGGCAAGAAGATCAAGGTGACGGCCGAGCGCGATCCTGCCAACCTGCCGCACGCCGACCTGGGCGTCGAAATCGCGCTGGAATGCACCGGCATCTTCACCACGAAGGACAAGGCGAGCGCGCATCTGACCGCCGGCGCCAAGCGCGTCGTCATCTCCGCGCCCGGCACCAATGTCGATCGCACCGTCGTGTTCGGTGTCAATCATGACGCGCTGACCGCCGATGACATCGTCATTTCCAACGCGAGCTGCACCACCAACTGTCTGGCTCCGCTCGCCAAGGTGCTGAACGATGCGATCGGCATCGAAAGCGGCTTCATGACGACGATCCACAGCTATACCAACGACCAGAATACGCTGGATCAGTTGCACAGCGACATGCGCCGCGCCCGCGCCGCCGCCCTGTCGCAGATACCGACCTCCACCGGCGCCGCCCGCGCGGTGGGTGAGGTACTGCCCGAATTGAAGGGCAAGCTGGACGGTTCCTCGATCCGCGTACCGACCCCCAATGTCTCGGTCGTGGATTTGAAGTTCATTCCCAAGCGCCCGACCACGAAGGACGAGGTCAACGCCCTGCTCAAGGCGGCGTCGGAAGACGGTCCGCTCAAGGGCGTGCTGGGGTATTCGGACGAACCGCTGGTGTCGATCGACTATAATGGCGATCCGCGCAGCTCGACCGTCGACAGCCTGGAAACGGCCGTGGTCGATGGCAAGCTGGTCCGCGTGCTGAGCTGGTACGACAATGAATGGGGCTTTTCGAACCGCATGATCGACACCACCGGCATCGTCGCGAAGTTTCTGTAATATAACGAACGGATAGGCTCCGTTCGCCCTGAGCTTGTCGAAGGGCCTTTCTTTTCTGCGAGGAACAGGACAGGGCTTCGACAGGCTCAGCCCGAACGGGGCTGAGGATTCAGGGGAAAAGACATGACCAAGCCCTTCAAGACGCTCGATGACATGGGCGATATCACCGGCAAGGTGGTGCTGGTGCGCGAAGACCTGAACGTCCCCATGCAGGATGGTTCGGTCAGCGACGACACACGCCTGCGCGCGGCGATGCCGACCGTGCTGGAACTGGCCGATCGCGGGGCCAAGGTGCTGATCCTCGCCCATTTCGGCCGGCCCAAGGGCCAGAAGAACCCGGAATATTCGCTGTCGAAGATCACCCGTCCGCTGACCCAGGTGCTGGGCCGCGACGTGCAGTTCATCCCCGACTGCCAGGGCCAAGCCGCGACCGACGGCATCGCGGTGATGCGCAACGGCGACATAGCGATCCTGGAAAATACCCGCTTTCATCCCGGCGAGGAAAAGAACGACCCGGCGCTGGTGGAAGCGATGGCCGCGATCGGGGACATGTACGTCAATGACGCCTTCTCCGCCGCGCACCGCGCCCATGCCTCGACGGAGGGTCTGGCGCACAAGCTGCCTGCCTTTGCCGGTCGGTCCATGGAAAAGGAACTGGACGCATTGCAGGCCGCCCTGGGCGAGCCGGTGAAACCGGTAGCGGCCGTCGTGGGCGGCGCCAAGGTGTCGACCAAGCTGGACGTGCTCAACAACCTCGTCGCCAAGGTCGATCATCTGATCATCGGCGGCGGCATGGCCAACACCTTCCTCCATGCCCGCGGTGTCGATGTCGGCAAATCGCTGTGCGAGAAGGATCTGAGCGACACGGCCGAGGCGATCTTCGACAAGGCGGAAGCTGCCGGCTGCATCATCCATTTGCCCTATGACGTAGTCGTGGCGAAGGAATTTGCCGCCAACCCGCCCAGCTTGCGCACCTGCAATGTGCACGAAGTGGCTGAGGACGAGATGATCCTGGACGTCGGCCCGGCCGCAGTCGAGGCACTGGGCGATGCGCTCAAGAACTGCCGTACGCTCGTCTGGAACGGCCCGCTCGGCGCGTTCGAGATCGCGCCCTTCGACGCGGCGACCGTCGCGCTGGCGAAGACCGCCGCCGCGCTGACCAAGGAAGGTCAGTTGGTTTCGGTCGCGGGCGGCGGCGACACCGTCGCGGCGCTCAACCATGCCGGCGTGGGCAGCGACTTCAGCTTCATCTCGACCGCCGGCGGCGCTTTCCTGGAATGGATGGAAGGCAAGGACTTGCCCGGCGTGAAGGCGCTGACCGTCTGAACAGTGGTTGGCAGGGGCGTCAGCGGCTGACGCTGGCGCCCCGGTCGAACAGCAGGAAGGCGAGGGTGGCGATCCCGCCAATGGCGGCACCCGCCAGCGCGCTCGCGGTCCAGCCGCCTGCTTCATAGGTGACCGACCCGATCACCGATCCCAGCGCGCCGACAAGGAACATGACCGTCACATAGGCGGCGTTGATCCGTCCGCGCGCGTGGGGATCGAGCGAGAAGATCAGCTTCTGCCCGGTGATCTGGCTCATCTGCACCGCACCGTCGATCAGCACGGCCATGATGGTGAAGCCGATCAGGCTGCCAGCCGCGACCGTCCAGTCGGCCAGCAGGAAACCCAGCGTCAGGCCAGCAAGCCCGATCAGCGAAGCGGGGCGCGTCAGGCGGCGATCCGCCATCCATCCCGCCACCGGCGCCACCAGCGCGCCGCCAGCCCCGGCCAGCGCAAAGGCGCCGATGCCGGCATGGCCCAGATGAAATTCATGGATCAGCGCCAGCGGCGCGGCGGTCCAGAACAGGTTGAAGGCGGCAAACATCGCCGCCTGATAGAAGGCCCGCATCCGCACGACGCGATGCACCACCAGTTGCGAGAAGGTCGAAGCCAGCACCTGACCATAGTGCATGCCACCCTTGGGCTGGCGTTTCGGGCAAGCGGCGAGCAGCGCGGCCCCGACCATCGCCATGACGATCGCCGACACGATGAAGGTCGCGCGCCAGCCGACCGATCCGGCCAGGAAATTGGCCACCGGGCGCGACAGCATGATGCCGAACAGCAGGCCGCTCATCACCGTACCCACCACGCGGCCCTGTTTTTCCGGGCTGGCGAGGTGCGAGGCGAGGGGGACCAGCACCTGCGCGCCGGTCGCGCCCACGCCGGTCAGGATCGACGCGATCAGGAAACTGGCCGGCCCGCTGGACAAGGCGATGGCGATGCAGCCGATGATCGTGGCTACGATCGACGTCAGCACGATCCGCCGGTTTTCGAACAGGTCGGCCAGCGGCACCACCAGGAACAGCCCGGCGCCATAGCCCAGTTGGGTCAGCGTGGTGATGAGGCCCGCGACGCTGGCCGACATGCCGATTTCCGGCCCGATCACGTCGATCAGCGTTTGCGCATAATAGAGATTGGCGACCATCACGCCGCATCCGACCGCCATCAGCAGCAGGGCGGCGGGGGACAGGTCGGCGGGTTTGGCGGCGGTGATGCTGGTCATGCCTGCCCTATGGGTCTCACGCCGCAACCTTTCAACCCACAGGCTTGGGATTCATTGTGCAGCGCAGCATGGTGTCGGCCAAAAATCCCGGCGATCCGCCTTGCGGTGCGGCATGGGACTGGCTACCAGCCCGTTACCGGCGATCATCGATAAAAGGTCGCGCCCGGTGGGCGGATGGTGGAGCATCCGCCGACAAGATCATTATGTGCCGCCATCGGACGGCGCCCAAGGGAAGGTATGTGCAGATGCTGGATCAGGACATGAAGCAGAAGATCGCGACGGGCCAAGGCTTTATCGCCGCGCTCGACCAGAGTGGCGGATCGACGCCCAAGGCGCTCAAGGGCTATGGCGTGGAGGAATGCGCCTGGTCGAGCGAAGAGGAGATGTACGGCCTGATCCACGCGATGCGCAGCCGCGTCATCACCGCGCCGCCCTTTACCGGCGACAAGGTGCTGGGCGCGATCCTGTTCGAGCGCACGATGGACGGCGTTGTCGACGGCAAGCCGACCCCCACCGCGCTGATCGAACGGGGCGTCGTGCCCTTCATCAAGATCGACAAGGGGCTGGAGGATGAGGCGAACGGCGTGCAGTTGATGAAGCCCAATCCGGGCCTCGACGCGTTGCTCGCCCGCGCCAAGGGGCTGGGCGTGTTCGGCACCAAGGAACGCTCGGTCATCAACCTGGCCAATCGCGAAGGCATCGCCGCCGTGGTCGCGCAACAGTTCGAAGTCGGCAAGCAGGTGCTGGCCGGTGGCCTGATGCCGATCATCGAGCCGGAAGTGAACATCAAGTCGCCCGAACGCGCCGAGGCCGACCAGATTCTGCTGGAGGAAATCCTCAAGAATCTCGATGCCTTGGACGATGGTGTTCAGGTGATGTTGAAGCTGTCGCTGCCTGCGAAGGCCGGCCTGTTCGACCCGCTGGTCGACCATCCCGCCGTGCTGCGCGTGGTCGCCCTGTCGGGCGGTTTCGCCCGTCCCGAAGCCTGCGCGGAACTGGCCAAGAATCGCGGCATCATCGCCAGCTTCAGCCGCGCGCTGCTGAACGATCTGCGCCACCAGATGACCGACGCGGAATTCAACGCCTCGCTCGGCGAAGCGATCGATGAAATCCACGGCGCTTCGGTCGCCAAGCAACCGGTCGCGGCATAGGATGACTGCTGACGCCGGGCAGGATGATAATCCGCCCGGCGTCCTGCTTTTTTCCTATGACCGGGCTATCGCGCCGATGATGTGGGTCGTGTTCGGGCTGATCTGTATCGAAGCGGGCGTCACGCACTTTGTGGACGCACTTTGGAACGGGCCGGTTGCGATTTTTCTTTCCGTGCTCAGCCTGGCGAGCGTGGCCTGGCTGGTCTGATTCATCTGTTCGTTTCGAAAATGCCCTGTGCGCCTGGGAGGCGACGCCTTGGTCTGGCCTTCCGGTTCGATGCGCGCGGTCCGGGTTTCGCTGGCGCAGACACAAAGGCGGGTGAATCAGTGGACGCTTGAAGCTATCCGCCGCGACGCTATGTTCAACGCTGCGCTGATTGCGCATCCCGATATCGTGCTGGCGCTTGATCCGCCCATATTTTTGCGCCGGCGGACCCTGGCGCACCGGCGGGACGATCCGCAGGCTTTCAACGCCGCGTTGGATGCTCTATTGCCCGCCCATGACCGATTTTACCGATGAAGAGCTGGCGCTCGATCCGCATTTCGCCGACCAGTTCGAGGCAGGCTTTCGCCCCGCCTGCCAGCTCTACCTGATTTCCCCGCCGACCATCGGCGACGATTTCGTGGATCGTCTGGCGCAGGCGTTCGATGGAGGCGATGTCGCGGCCTTCCAGTTGCGGCTCAAGGGACTGGATGAGGATGCCATCGCCGCCGTCGCAGCGCCGTTGCAGGCGCTATGCGCGCAGCGGGAAGTCGCCTTCATCATCAACGACAGCGTGGCGCTGGCGCAGCGTCTCAGCGCGGATGGCGTGCATCTGGGGCAGGGCGATGGCGATGCGAAGGAAGCCCGTAAGCTGCTCGGGCCGAAGGTGCAGATCGGCATCACTTGCCACGACAGCCGCCATCTGGCGATGGAAGCGGGGGAGGCAGGGGCCGACTATGTCGCGTTCGGTGCTTTCTTTCCCACCACGACCAAGGACGTCACGCATCATGCCGAACCGTCGATTCTCGGCTGGTGGACGACGCTGTTCGAACTGCCCTGCGTTGCGATCGGCGGCGTGACCCCGGACAATGCCGCACCCCTGGTCGCGGCCGGCGCCGACTTCCTGGCGGTCAGCGGCGCGGTGTGGAACCATCCCGAAGGCCCCGGCGCCGGGGTCGCCGCTTTCGCTGAGGTACTCGCCAGCAAGGCCCCGCCGCCCCGCTGAGGGGAACGGACAGGCCGATCCTCAAACCATCGTCACTCCGAACCTGTTTCAAGGTCTATTTTTCCCCGCCGAGCAGAGGCCATTGGGACGGAATAGAGCATCGTGCGGAAAAGTGGGAACCGGTTTTTCGCTTAAAACGATGCGAAAACAAAAAACTAGAGCGCGCCACCTGCATCGGATTTAACGCAGCGCGCTCTAGATGCTGAAACAAGTTCACCATGACGAAGGGATAATGATGGTTGGGCCTCGCCATTGCGCATTTGCGTGACGACGTGATCGTCAGCGCACCCTTCCGCCTTTTCGCGCGTTCTCTCCATACAACTACGGAGAGTAGCGCCTTGAAAAACCATCTGTTGCTTGCCGCCCTGCTGTGCAGCGCCTGCAATGTGAACGTCACCGACGCCAACAGCAGCCAGCCTGCGAACGCCGCCGCGCAACCGGACAATAGTGTTGCCGCGCAGGCGGCCGTGAAAAATGCGGCATATGATTTTCCGGTCGTGCAGGAGCAGAACCCGCAACAGCCCAATCGCATCCTGATGGCGCAAGTGGCGCTGGATCGCTGGGGTTTCTCGCCCGGTGTGCTCGATGGCAAGGATGGGATGAGTTACAAGGCGGCCCTGCGCGGTTTTCAGGACGCGCATGACCTGCCCGTGACTGGCCAGTTCGACCAGAAGACCGGCGCTGCCTTGCTGGAGGGCGAGGCGCGGCCCACCACCTATCTGGTGAAGATTCCCGATGATTTCGCTCGTGGCCCCTTTTTCGACGTGCCTAGGGGCCTGAACGAACAGGCGAGCCTG
Source organism: Sphingobium sp. Leaf26 (assembly GCF_001421665.1). GTDB lineage: Bacteria > Pseudomonadota > Alphaproteobacteria > Sphingomonadales > Sphingomonadaceae > Sphingobium. Next base: position 110,292 of record NZ_LMKV01000023.1, on the reverse strand, counting down.
CCCGCGCTCACTTATCGCAACCTGCTGGAAAAGCTGGCCGAGCGGTTCCACACCACGCCTGAAGCGCTGGTCGCGCTCAACCCGCCTAACACCAAGGTTGCCGCCGGCGCTACCATCCGCGTCCCCGCGATCGACAATCAGCCGGTGGCGCTGATCGACGGCGATGAACGGGGCTGGGGCGAGACGCTCGCCAGTCTGGGCGTGGCCAAGGACCAGCCACAGGCCGACCATATCGTGGTCGACAAGTCCGAAGGGCTGCTCAAGGTCTACAATGCTCAAAACCGCGTGATCGCGCAGTTCCCGGTGACGACCGGGTCGCAGCACGACCCGCTGCCGCTGGGCGAATGGACCATCAAGGGCGTCAGCCGCAATCCGGATTTCCACTATAATCCCAACCTCTTCTGGGACGCTTCCAACACAGATCAGAAGGCGGTGCTGAAGCCTGGACCCAATGGCCCGGTAGGCGTCGTGTGGATCGACCTGTCGAAGGATCATTATGGCATTCATGGTACGCCGGAGCCGCAGACGATCGGGCGCACCGAAAGCCATGGCTGCATCCGCCTGACCAACTGGGACGCCGCGCGCCTCGCCCAGATGGTGAAGAGCGGGGTGAAGGCGAAGTTTCAGGCATGAACGGGCGGGGGTCGGCCAAAATGTGGGGCGGGGGTGCGGTGGCGCTTCTGCTCTGCGCCGGCTTCGCCCATTTTTGCGTGCGGATCGTGCCGGCCGATGCGCCTTCGCCCGCGGTAGCTATCAGGTTGCCCGATGCCCATCATCGCGCCGACAACGGCCCGCTGCTGATCCCGGTTGAGGGCGTGCCGGCCGCCGCACTGACCGACACCTTCACGCAGGCGCGGGCTGACGGCGCCCGGCCGCATGACGCGATCGACATCATGGCGGCGCGGGGCAGGGCGGTGCTGGCCGCTGCGAACGGCCCGGTGGAAAAACTGTTCTGGAGCGAGGATGGCGGTCGCACCCTCTACCAGCGTTCGCCGGACGGTCATTTCCTCTATTATTACGCGCATCTCGATGGCTATGCGCCGGGCCTGCGCGAAGGCCAGTGGCTTCGACGCGGCCAGCCCGTCGCCACGGTGGGCAGCACCGGCAATGCCGATCCGTCCGCGCCGCATCTGCATTTCGCGGTGAACATCATGCAGCCGGGCGAGAGCTGGTATGGCGGTAGGCCGATCAACCCCTATCCGCTGCTGGCGCGCCGATAATCTGTCCTATCGGGCCTGCATCGGCTATCATGGCAGGCGCCGCTTTCCGGAAATATCCTGTATAGGAAACGCAATTTCAGGATAGGCGGGAAAAGTGCGAAGTTAAGGGCCGACCCACCCCCCTCTTGCCCTTCGCGCCCGCCCGCTGTAAAGGCGCGCCCAGCCTCCAAGAGGCCGGCTCTTTTCCACCTTCAGACATATAGGCAGGCTCTTCCCATGGCGAAGATCAGCGGCGTGGACATTCGTCCCGGCAACAATATCGAATATGAGGGCGGCCTGTGGCGCGCCGTCAAGATCCAGCACACCCAGCCCGGCAAGGGCGGCGCCTATATGCAGGTCGAACTCAAGAACCTGATCGACGGCCGCAAGAACAACGTGCGTTTCCGCTCCGCCGAAAGCGTCGAGCGCATTCGCCTCGACACCAAGGATTTCCAGTATCTCTACGCCGAAGGCGACATGCTCGTCTTCATGGACAACGAGAATTACGAGCAGATCAACCTGCCGTCCGAGTTGCTGGGCGACGCCGCCGACTTCCTTCAGGACGGCATGGAAGTGACGCTGGAAATGTATGAGGAGCGCCCGATTTCGGTGCAGTTGCCCGACACGATCGAAGCGACCGTGGTGGAAGCCGACGCCGTGGTGAAGGGGCAGACCGCCTCTGCCAGCTACAAGCCGGCGATCCTGGACAATGGCGTGCGCGTGATGGTGCCGCCGCATATCGTCAGCGGCACGCGCATCGTCGTGGACGTCTATGCCCGCGAATATGTGAAGCGGGCCGACTGATGCGAGCCGGGCGCATATCGGCACTGGCCGCCATCTTCGCGATCGGCGCCTCGCCGGTTGCGCTCACCGTTCCGGCAGCCGCGCAGACGACGGCACGGGCCGCGCCGACCAAGGCGCAGCTCGACAGTGCAGCCTATACGTTGCGCATCGTCATGACCGCGCTTCAATCGGGCGAGGTCGAGCAGCCGGTCAAGAACGCGCTGTTCGACTGCCTCTATTCCAATTCGATCGGCGAGATCAGCGCGCAAGCGGACAAGGTGATCGCCGCCAATGCAGGCAAGGTCGATCGCAAGGATGCGTCACAGATGCTGGCGGTCGTCGCCGGCACCTGCGGCTATCGTCCCGCCGCCGGCAAGCCGGCCGCCAAGCCCGCTCCGAAGAAATAACCAACCAGGCCGTTCCCGATGGGAGCGGCGGAGAAAAACTATGGTATCGCACTCCGGCCTTCTTACCGTCATGGAACGCGCCGCGCGCAAGGCGGGCAGCAAGCTTCGCCGCGACTTCGGCGAAGTCGAGCATCTTCAGGTCAGCCGCAAGGGGCCGGCGGACTTCGTGTCCAAAGCCGACGAACAGGCGGAAAAGACGCTGGTCGAGGAATTGCAGAAGGCGCGTCCCGACTGGGGCTTCCTGCTGGAGGAGGGCGGGGTGATCGAGGGCGATCCGAGCAAGCCCCGCTGGATCATCGACCCGCTGGATGGCACCACCAACTTCCTGCACGGCATCCCGCACTTCGCCATCTCGATCGCGGTCGAGGAACCGCTTTATGGCGGCAAGCGGGAGATCACCACCGGCCTCATCTACCAGCCCGTCACCGACGAAAGCTATTGGGCGGAAAAGAGCCGGGGCGCCTGGCGGCATGACCAGCGACTGCGTGTCTCCGCACGCCGCGACCTGGCCGATTGCGTGATCGCGACCGGCATTCCGTTCATGGGCCATGGCAATATGGCCGAATGGACCCGCATCTTCGGTGCGGTGGCACCCTCTGTCGCCGGCATCCGCCGTTTCGGCGCGGCGTCGCTCGATCTCGCCCATGTCGCGTCCGGCCGTTACGACGGCTATTGGGAAAGTGGCTTGCAGCCCTGGGACGTCGCGGCTGGCCTGTTGCTGGTTCGTGAAGCGGGCGGTTTCACAAGTGATTTCCGGGGTGGCGATCAGGCGATCGAACGTAAGGAAGTCATTGCCGGAAACGACGCAATTCACAGCAAATTGCACAAGCTCGTTGCTGGCGCATTGCGCTAAAGTTCAACTGGGCCAAGCTCTTCAAGGGCTTGGTCTTTTTGCGATTCATTCTCACAGCGTTGGCCCCTTGCTTCGCATATGCAGCAGGCCTAAAGCGCGGCCCAAGATACACTTTTCGCCCAGGGGATTCCATTGGTCGATCTCGCCCAATATCTGCCGATCCTGATTTTTCTCGGGATCGCCTTGCTGCTTTCCGGCACCTTCGTCTTTTTGCCGATGCTGGTTGGCCGCCTCACCGGGGCGCACAAGCCCGACCCTGCCAAGCTCTCCGAATATGAGTGCGGTTTCCCCGCATTTGAAGAGCCGCGCAGCCAGTTCGACGTGCGTTTCTATCTGGTCGCCATTCTCTTCATCATCTTCGATCTTGAAGCGGCGTTCCTGTTTCCCTGGGCCGTAAGCCTCGACCAGATCGGCTGGGCCGGCTGGGCGACGATGATGATCTTCATAGCGGAGCTGGTGCTCGGCCTCGTCTATGCGTGGAAGAAGGGAGCACTCGATTGGGAGTAGAACTGTCCGGTCCCATTCCCGGCACCTTGCCGCCGATGGGAACCCAGCCCGACCAGGCCTTCTTTGACTCGCTCAACAGCGAAGTGAATGACAAGGGCTTCCTGATCACCTCGACGGAGGAGCTGTTCCAGTGGGCGCGTACCGGCTCGCTGTGGTGGATGACCTTCGGCCTGGCCTGCTGCGCCGTGGAAATGATCCACGTCAACATGCCGCGCTACGACATGGAGCGCTTTGGTGCCGCGCCGCGCGCGTCCCCGCGTCAGTCGGACGTAATGATCGTCGCGGGCACGCTGTGCAACAAGATGGCCCCGGCGCTGCGCAAGGTCTACGACCAGATGTCCAATCCGAAATATGTGATTTCGATGGGTAGCTGCGCCAATGGCGGCGGCTATTATCATTACAGCTATTCGGTCGTCCGTGGCTGTGACCGCATCGTGCCGGTCGACATCTATGTGCCGGGTTGCCCGCCGACTGCCGAAGCGCTGCTTTACGGCATCATGCAGCTTCAGCGGAAGATCCGCCGGATCGGGACGATTGAGCGTTAATATGGCCCATAGCGCACCCAAGATCGTGAACCCCGAAGGGATTGCCGAGGAAATCGGCGCCATCCTGGGGTCCATGCTGGTCGAAGCCGTCGATCATGCCGACGAACTGACCTTTACCGTCGCCCGCGAGGATCTGGCCAATGCCATGGTCGCGCTGCGCGACATGGGCCACTATCAGCAGTTGATGGAAATCGCTGGCGTCGACTATCCGGATCGTGCCGAACGGTTCGAGGTCGCCTATCATCTGCTCAGCGTCACGCGGAACCATCGCGTTCGCGTGAAGGTGTCGACCGACGAGGATACGCCGGTGCCGACCGTCACGCATCTCTGGCCGGTCGCCGGCTGGCTGGAGCGCGAAGTGTTCGACATGTATGGCGTGGTGTTCGACGGCAACACCGACCTGCGCCGCATCCTGACCGACTATGGGTTCAAGGGGCATCCGCAGCGCAAGGACTTCCCGCTGACGGGCTATGTCGAACTGCGTTATTCCGAAGAGGACAAGCGCGTCGTCTATGAGCCAGTGAAGCTGGCGCAGGACTTCCGCAGCTTCGACTTCATGTCGCCCTGGGAAGGTGCGCAATATGTGCTGCCCGGCGACGAGAAGGCCGCTGCGCCTGCTGTTCCGGCTGCGTCCACGCCCAAGGCGACTGAAAGCAAGGCCGACACTGGCGCAGGCGACGCCGCCAACAAGAAGGCCGAGGAAAAGTCGGCGGAAGCGCCGGCCAAGCCCGCTGCTGCCACCGATGAAGGCAAGGGCGCTGCCAAGCCGGAGGACAAGGCGTAATGTCCGATTATCTGGAAAAGCTGGACCATGTCACCGATGCGGCCGACCCCGCCTATGGCGACACGGAAATCCAGAACTATACGATCAACTTCGGCCCGCAGCATCCTGCGGCGCACGGCGTTCTGCGTCTGGTCATGGAACTGGAAGGCGAAATCGTCGAGCGATGCGATCCGCATGTCGGCCTGCTGCATCGCGGCACTGAGAAGCTGATCGAATATAAGACCTATATGCAGGCGCTGCCCTATTTCGACCGGCTGGACTATTGTTCGCCGCTCGGCATGGAACACAGCTATGTTCTGGCGGTCGAAAAGCTGCTGAACCTGGAAGTGCCGGAGCGTGCGCAATATCTGCGCGTGTTCTTCGCGGAACTGACGCGCATCTGCAATCACATGCTGAACCTGGGTTCGCATGTGATGGACGTCGGCGCGATGACGCCGAACCTGTGGCTGTTCGAAATTCGCGAGGATTGCCTCAACTTCTTCGAGCGCGCTTCGGGCGCCCGCATGCACTCGGCCTATTTCCGGCCGGGTGGCGTGCATCAGGATGTGCCTCTAAAGCTGCTGACCGACATCGCCGACTGGCTCGACACCCGCCTGCCGCGCCTGTTCGAAGACGCGATGAGCCTGGTGGTCGACAACCGCATCTTCAAGCAGCGTAATGTCGACATCGCCATCGTGAGCAAGGAAGACGCGCTGAAATGGGGCTTTTCCGGTCCCATGCTGCGCGGTTCGGGCATCGCCTGGGATATCCGCAAGGCACAGCCTTACGACGTCTATGACCGCATGGACTTCGACATTCCGGTCGGCACTGCCTATGACTGCTACGACCGGTTCATGGTCCGCGTCGAGGAAGTGCGCCAGTCCGCGCGCATCATGAAACAGTGTCTGAACGACATGCCCGAAGGGCCGATCGCCAGCTTCGACCGCAAGGTGGTTCCGCCCAAACGCGGCGAAATGAAGCGGTCGATGGAAGCGCTGATCCACCACTTCAAGCTTTATACCGAGGGCTTCCATGTCCCGGCGGGCGAAGTCTATGTCGCGACCGAAAGTCCTAAGGGTGAATTCGGCGTCTATCTGGTCAGCGACGGCTCCAACAAGCCCTATCGCTGCAAGATCCGCCCGACCGCCTTCTCGCACCTGCAAGCTATGGACTTCATGATGAAGGGCCACATGCTCGCCGACACCACCGCTGTACTGGGCGCGATGGACATCGTGTTCGGAGAATGTGACCGATAATGGCTGACGCAGTTCATATCCCCGATGAGGCCGAAACCCGTGCGCGCTGGGGCGCGTTCGAGTGGACCGCCGACAATGCCGAACAGGCCAAGACGGTCATCGCGCGCTATCCCGCCGGTCGCCAGCAGTCGGCGGTGATGCCGCTGCTCGATCTGGCCCAGCGTCAGGTCGGCGCGGAAACGCAGACCAATGGCTGGCTGCCCGTGCCGGTGATGGAATATATCGCGCGTCAGCTCGATATGCCGTACATGCGCGTCTATGAGGTCGCGACCTTCTACACCATGTATAATCTGGCGCCGGTCGGCCGCTATCATGTGCAGGTATGCGGTACGACGCCGTGCATGTTGCGCGGGTCGGACGATGTCTTTTCGGCGTGCAAGAACAAGGGTCTGGTCAAGGGCGGCACGACCCCTGACGGCCTGTTCACGCTGACCGAAGTCGAATGTCTTGGCGCGTGCGCCAACGCACCGATGGTCCAGATCAACGACGATAATTACGAAGACCTGACCTATGACAGCATGAGCGCGATCCTGGAAACGCTGGCCACCGGCGGCCAGCCCAAGATCGGCCCGCAGATCGACCGTCAGACGAGCGCGCCTGAAGGTGGCCCGACGACGCTCAAGGACATGGTCACTGAAAATCACGATTATCGGGGTGAATGGGCATGAGCGCATTGGTCGCCATCATCCTTGGCATCATCGTATTCGTGATCGCGCTCAAGATCATCGGCGCGGTGCTGGGCCTCGTCATCGGGATCGGGCTGGGCGTGGTCGCCTATGTCGTGGCTGAAAAACTGATCGGAAAGGGCCGGTAATGGCCGACGAAACCGCACCTCCTGCTCCGCCACCTTTCGTTGGTCCGCTGACCGACAAGGATCGCATCTTCACCAATGTCCACGGCTTCCAGGATTGGGGCGTGGACGCTGCGATGAAGCGTGGCGATTGGGACAATACCAGGAAGCTGATGGAAATCGGCCAGGATGGTATCATCGACATCATGAAGGCGTCGAACCTGCGCGGCCGTGGCGGCGCAGGCTTCCCGACTGGCCTGAAATGGTCGTTCATGCCCAAGGAAAGCAAGGATGGTCGTCCCAGCTTCCTGGTCATCAACGCCGACGAATCCGAACCGGGGTCATGCAAGGACCGCGAGATCATCCGCCACGATCCGCACAAGCTGATCGAAGGCGCGCTGATCGCCGGTTTCGCGATGCGGGCGCGGGCCGCCTATATCTATATTCGCGGCGAGTTCATCTACGAGGCGAAGGTTCTCTTCGCCGCCGTCGAGCAAGCCTATGAAAAGGGCTTCATCGGCAAGAATGCCTGCGGATCGGGCTATGATTTCGACGTCTTCGTCCATCGCGGCGCGGGCGCCTATATCTGCGGCGAGGAAACCGCGCAGATCGAAAGCATCGAAGGCAAGAAGGGCCAGCCCCGCCTGAAGCCGCCTTTCCCGGCGGGCGCGGGCCTTTATGGTTGCCCGACCACCGTGAACAATGTGGAATCGATCGCGGTTTCGCCGACGATCCTGCGGCGCGGCGCGGCATGGTTCAACGGCTTTGGTCGTGAGAACAACCGTGGCACCAAGCTGTTCCAGATCAGCGGCCACGTAAACAAGCCCTGCGTGGTCGAGGAATCGATGTCGATCCCGTTCCGCGAGCTGATCGACCGCCATTGCGGCGGCATCCGGGGCGGGTGGGACAATCTGCTCGCGGTCATTCCGGGCGGGTCATCGGTGCCTCTGGTTCCTGCAAAGGAAATCATGGACGCGCCGATGGACTTTGACGGCCTGCGGGCGCTTGGCTCCGGCCTTGGCACCGCCGCCGTCATCGTCATGGACAAGTCGACCGACATCGTCCGCGCCATTTCGCGCCTCTCCTACTTCTACAAGCATGAGAGCTGCGGCCAGTGTACGCCGTGCCGTGAAGGTACGGGCTGGATGTGGCGGGTGATGGAACGTCTGCGCACCGGCGACGCCGACCAGAGCGAAATCGACATGCTGTTCCAGGTTACGAAACAGGTCGAAGGCCACACCATCTGCGCGCTTGGCGACGCGGCGGCATGGCCGATCCAGGGGCTGATCCGGCATTTCCGCCCGGAAATCGAGCGCCGGATCAACGAAAACAAGGGTAGCGCCCCCGTCATGGAGGCAGCGGAGTAACCATGCCGAAGGTCAAAGTAGATGGCGTAGAACTGGAAGTCCCGGCAGGGACCACCGTTCTTCAGGCTTGCGAGCAGGCGGGGAAGGAAATCCCCCGTTTCTGCTATCATGAACGCCTTTCCATCGCCGGCAATTGCCGCATGTGCCTGGTCGAGGTGAAGCCCGGACCGCCCAAGCCGCAGGCTTCGTGCGCGCTTCCGGCCACCGAAGGTCAGGAAATTCGTACCGACAGCGAAATGGTCAAGAAGGCCCGCGAAGGGGTGATGGAGTTTCTCCTCATCAATCACCCGCTTGATTGCCCGATCTGCGATCAGGGCGGCGAGTGCGATCTTCAGGACCAGTCGGTCGCTTATGGCCGTGGTTCGTCGCGCTATGACGAAAACAAGCGCGCCGTGACCGAAAAGAATATGGGTCCGATCGTCAAGACGGTCATGACCCGCTGCATCCAGTGCACCCGTTGCGTGCGCTTTGCCGAGGAAGTCGCGGGCGTGCCGGAAATCGGTGCGATCGGTCGCGGCGAGAATATGCAGATCACCACCTATCTTGAACAGGCCGCCAAGAGCGAGCTGTCGGGCAATGTGGTCGACCTCTGCCCGGTCGGCGCGCTGACCGCCAAGCCCTATGCGTTCGAAGCGCGGCCTTGGGAATTGAAGAAGACCCATGCGATCGACGTCATGGATGCGCTGGGCACCAACATCCGTCTCGACAGCCGTGGTCGTCAGGTGTTGCGCGCCGTGCCACGCATCAACGATGACGTGAACGAGGAATGGGCAAGCGACAAGACCCGGCACAATGTCGACGGTCTGGTCCGCAAGCGTCTCGACAAGCCCTATGTCCGCAAGGATGGCAAGCTGGTTCCGGCGACCTGGACGGAAGCTTTCGCCGCCGTCGCCGCTGTCCAGCATGGCGGCAGTGTCGCGGCGATCGCGGGCGACCTGCTCGATTGCGAAACCATGTTCGCGGGCAAGGCCCTGGTCGAGAAACTGGGCGGCACCATGCTGGAAGGTCGCCAGACCGGGCTGTCCTACGACGTGTCGAGCCTGTCGTCGGTGGTGTTCAATACGCCGCTTGCGGACCTCGAAACCGCAGACGTCATCCTGCTGGTCGGCACCAATCTGCGCTGGGAAGCGCCGCTGGTGAACACGCGCATCCGCAAGGCGATCAAGAAGGGCGCGAAGATTTTCGCGGTCGGGGCGGAAGTCGATCTGACTTATAAGGTCGAATGGCTGGGCAACGATGCCTCGCTGCTCGCCAAGCTGCCCGAAGCCGTTCTGGAAGCCTTCAAGGGGGCTACTCGTCCGGCGATGATCGTCGGTGGCGGTGTGCTGGCCAAGGACGGCGCGCATGGCGACACGCTGGCGCTGGTCGAGACGCTGGGCCTGATCAAGGATGGCTGGAACGGCTACAACGTGCTGCACTTCGCGGCGGCCCGCATGGGCGGCCTGATGCTGGGCTATGCGACCAAGGGTGGCATCAAGGCGGTGGCGGAAGCCGCGCCCAAGCTGCTCTTCTCGCTGGGCGCGGACGAAGTCGATTATGCGCTCTTCCCGACCAGCTTCAAAGTCTATGTCGGCCATCATGGCGACAAGGGCGCACATGCTGCGGACGTGATCCTGCCGGGCGCGAGCTATGCCGAAAAGGCGGGCACCTACGTCAATCTGGAAGGCCGGGTACAGTTCGGTGAAAAGGCCGTGTTCGCGCCGGGCGACGCCCGCGAGGACTGGTCGATCCTGCGCGCCCTTTCCGAAACGCTGGGCGCCAAGTTGTCGTTCGACAGCTTCGAACAGCTCCGCGCCGAAATGGCGAAGGCGGTTCCGGCGCTCGGCGTCCAAGGTCTGGCCGATTATGGCTGGTCCATTCCGTCGCTCCCGACTGGCGCGACCGGCGAATTCGGTTCGCCAATCAAGGATTTCTACCTCACCAACGCCATCTGCCGTGCCAGCCCGACGATGCAGCAATGCTCGGCCGAGCTGATCCATGGCGTTGAGTATGCGGAGGCCGCAGAGTGACCGCTTTCTTCCAAGGCCTTGGCCTGCCTTTCGAGGGCGCCTGGCTGCTTTCTACCGTCATCGGCATTTTGGTGATCTGTCTGCCGGTCATGCTGGCCGTCGCCATGATCATCTATGCCGATCGCAAGATCTGGGCCGCCATGGCGTTGCGCCGTGGTCCCAACGTCGTCGGTCCCTTCGGTCTGCTTCAGTCCTTCGCGGACGGTCTGAAGGTTTTCCTTCAAGAAACCATCGTTCCGTCGGCCGCGAGCAAGGCGCTGTTCCTGATCGCGCCGATCATCACCTTCACCGTGGCGCTGATGGCCTGGGCAGTCATACCGTTCCAGGTGGGCGTGGTGCTGGCCAACATCAATGTCGGCTTGCTCTACATTCTCGCGATCAGCTCGCTGGGCGTGTACGGCGTGGTGCTGGCGGGCTGGGCGTCCAACTCGAAATATCCCTTCTATTCCGCGATCCGTGCCAGCGCGCAGATGATCAGCTATGAAGTCTCGATCGGCTTCATCATCATCACCGTGGTGCTGTGGGCAGGCAGCTTCAACTTGACCGCGATCGTGGAAAGCCAGAAGGCCTATTATGGCTTCCTGAACGGCAATGGCTTCAACCCGTTGCTCTTCCCGATGGCGATCATGTTCCTGATTTCGGCCATGGCGGAAACGGCGCGTGCGCCGTTCGACCTGACCGAAGCGGAATCCGAACTGGTTGCGGGTTACCAGACCGAATATTCGTCGATGGCCTTCGCGCTGTTCTGGCTGGGCGAATATGCCAACGTCATCCTGATGTGCGCATTGAACGCGATCCTGTTCTGGGGCGGCTACCTGCCTCCGGTCGATTGGGCGCCGCTCTATTATGTGCCCGGCATCCTCTGGCTGTTCGCCAAGATCCTGTTCTTCTTCTTCGTCTTCTCCTGGGTGAAGGCGACGGTGCCCCGCTACCGTTATGACCAGCTGATGCGGCTGGGCTGGAAAATCTTCCTGCCGACCTCGCTGCTGTTCGTCTTCCTGGTTTCGGGCTTCCTCATGCTGACAAGGTATTCGTGACATGAGCCTTGGCTATTACGTCAAAAGCTTCACCCTCTGGGAATTCGTGAAGGCGCATTGGCTGACCTTGAAATATTTCTTCAAGCCCAAGGCGACGATCAACTACCCGTATGAGAAGAACCCGATTTCGCCGCGTTTTCGCGGTGAACATGCGCTGCGCCGTTATCCCAATGGGGAAGAACGCTGCATCGCGTGCAAGCTGTGCGAGGCCATTTGCCCGGCGCAGGCGATCACCATCGAGGCGCAGCCGCGCGACGATGGCAGCCGCCGGACGACGCGCTACGACATCGACATGACCAAGTGCATCTATTGCGGCTTCTGTCAGGAAGCCTGCCCGGTGGATGCGGTCGTGGAAGGCCCGAACTTCGAGTTCGCGACCGAAACCCGCGAAGAGCTGATCTACGACAAGGCCAAGCTCCTCGAAAACGGTGACAAGTGGGAGCGGGCGATTGCCGCGAACCTTGCCGCCGACGCACCCTATCGTTAAGCCGCCGGCATCAAGGGGAATATGATCCTGTGATCCACGTTATCGCCTTTTACCTGTTCGCCATCATGGTGGTGTGCAGCGGCGCGCTCACGATATTGTCGCGCAATCCGGTCCATTCGGTCCTCTGGCTGATCCTGTCCTTTTTCAACGCGGCAGGTCTGATGATCCTGATCGGCGCCGAATTCATCGCGATGCTGCTTGTCATTGTCTATGTTGGCGCGGTCGCGGTGCTGTTCCTGTTCGTTGTCATGATGCTGGACATCGACTTCGCCGAACTGCGCGCCGGTTTCGTCGACTATCTGCCCTTCGGCCTGCTGCTGGCGCTGGTGCTGCTGGCGGAAATCGTCCTGGGCATTGGTCTTTGGAGCGCCGGTCCCATCGAACTGGCGCAGCGCGCGGCCCCGGTGAACCCGGAACTGTCGAACATCCAGGCGATCGGTGGGCTGCTTTACACCCGCTACATCTTCCTGTTCGAAGCGGCGGGCATCGTCCTGCTGGTCGCCATGATCGGCGCGATCGTCCTGACGCACCGCGCTCGCGGCGGCGTGAAGGGCCAGAATGTCGCCAAGCAGAACCGTCGCCGTCCGCAGGATGCGACACGTAACATCAATCAGCCCGTCGGGCAGGGGGTGGAGCTGTGATCGGCCTTCAACATTATCTGGTGGTCAGCGCCATCCTCTTCGTGATGGGGGTGCTGGGCATCTTCATCAACCGCAAGAATGTCATCATCATTCTGATGGCGATTGAACTGATCCTCCTTAGCGTGAACATCAATCTTGTCGCCTTCAGCGTCTTTCTGGGCGATCTGGTGGGGCAGGTCTTCTCGATGTTCGTGCTGACCGTCGCGGCGGGTGAAGCGGCCATCGGCCTTGCCATCCTCGTCATTTACTTCCGTGGTCGCGGCACCATCGCCGTCGACGATGTCAACCGGATGAAGGGCTGAGCCTCACGTCATGATCCAGCTTATCGTCCTTCTTCCGCTGCTGGCGGCCGCCATTGCGGGTCTTGGTAACAAGGCCCTTGGCAAGCTGCCCGCCAAGATCGTCACCACCGGCGCGCTGTTTATCGCCTGCGCGTTGAGCTGGGTGACCTTCATTCCCTTCCTGCTCGGTCATGCCGAAGCGTCGGTAACGCCGCTGTTCACCTGGATCGAAAGCGGCAGCTTCGATGCCCAGTGGGCGTTGCGCGTCGACACGATGACGGCGGTCATGCTGGTGGTCATCACCAGCGTGTCGAGCCTCGTCCACCTCTATAGCTGGGGCTATATGGACGAGGAGCCGGATCAGCCGCGCTTCTTCGCCTATCTCTCGCTCTTCACCTTCGCGATGCTGATGCTCGTGACCGCGAACAATCTGCTTCAGATGTTCTTCGGTTGGGAAGGCGTGGGCCTGGCCTCTTACCTGCTCATCGGTTTCTGGTTCCGTAAGCCCAGCGCCAATGCGGCCGCGATCAAGGCTTTCGTGGTCAACCGCGTCGGCGACCTTGGCTTCATGATGGGCATTTTCGGCACCTATCTGGTGTTCAACACCATATCGATCCCGGAAATTCTGGCGGCGGCGCCGTCGATGGCCGGTTCGACCATCGGCTTCCTCGGTTATCGGTTCGACACCATGACCGTCCTCTGCCTGCTGCTGTTCGTCGGCGCGATGGGCAAGTCGGCGCAGCTTGGCCTGCACACCTGGTTGCCGGACGCGATGGAAGGCCCGACCCCTGTGTCGGCGCTGATCCACGCGGCCACCATGGTGACCGCTGGCGTCTTCATGGTTTGTCGCCTGTCGCCGATGTTCGAAACGTCGGAAACGGCGCTGACCGTCGTCACCTATGTCGGTGCCGCGACCTGTCTGTTCGCCGCGACCGTCGGCACGGTGCAGACGGACATCAAGCGGGTCATCGCCTATTCGACCTGTTCGCAACTGGGCTATATGTTCTTTGCCGCGGGCGTCGGTGCCTATGGCGCGGCGATGTTCCACCTGTTCACGCACGCCTTCTTCAAGGCTCTGCTGTTCCTGGGCGCCGGTTCGGTCATCCACGCGATGCACCATGAGCAGGACATGCGTTATTATGGCGGCCTGCGTAAGAGCATCCCTATCACCTTCTGGACGATGACGCTGGGTACGCTCGCCATCACTGGTGTCGGCCTGCCGATCATCGGCGTGGGCTTTGCCGGTTTCTATTCGAAGGACGGCATTCTCGAAGCAGCCTATGCCGCTGGCGGTGCGGGGACCGGTGCGTTCATTGTCGGCGTGTTCGCCGCGCTGCTGACCAGCTTCTATAGCTGGCGCCTGGTCTTCCTGACCTTCTTCGGCAAGCCGCGCTGGACCCAGTCGGAGCATATCCAGCACGCGCTGCATGACGCCCATGGCCATGACGATCATGCGCACGCCGCTCATGATGATGGTCATGACGATCATCATGTGCATGATGCGGGCGACGGCACCGGTGGCTATCATCCGCATGAAAGCCCGCTGGTCATGCTGATCCCGCTGCTGGTTCTGAGTCTTGGCGCCGTGTTCGCCGGTTTCGTCTTCCATGATCAGTTCATTGGTCCGGAGGGCGGCATCGAATTCTGGAAGGGCGCGCTCGCGTTCGACAGCCATCTGATGCACGAAGCCCATCAAGTGCCGACCTGGGTCAAATTCTCGCCGTTCACGGTGATGCTGACCGGCTTGGTCATTGCCTGGCTGAGCTACATCAGGAATACCGACTGGCCGCGCCGTTTCGTCGCGACCTTCGGTGGCCTGTACCAGTTCCTGCTGAACAAATGGTATTTTGACGAACTTTACAATTTCCTGTTCGTCAAACCTGCCTTCGCCATCGGCCGCTTCTTCTGGAAGTTCGGTGATGTAGGCTTCATCGACCGCTTCGGGCCGAATGGCCTGGCTGCTCTGGTCGTGCAGGGCAACAAGATCACCCGTCGGCTTCAGTCCGGCTACCTCTACACCTACGCGCTGGTGATGCTCATCGGGCTTGCCGCGGCCGCAACCTGGGCGATGACACGATAATGGACGGCTTCCCCATCCTTTCCCTGATGATGGCAGTGCCGATGGCCGGGGCCATCGCCTGTCTCTTCGCAGGCGCCAATAATGCGCGCTGGATCGCGTTGATCGCGACGCTGGTCGATTTCGTCCTGGGCATCGTCCTGTGGATGAATTTCGACCAGGGCGGGCTGCAATGGCAGTTCCAGGAATATGCGCCGATCTTCGGTCGCTTCGCCTGGGCGCTGGGTATCGACGGTATCGCCCTGATGCTGATCGCGCTGACCGTGTTCCTGATGCCGATCTGCATCGGCGCAAGCTGGAACGCGATCAACAAGCGCGTCGGTGAATATATGGCGGCGTTCCTGTTCATGGAGGTGCTGATGATCGGCGTCTTCACGGCGCAGGATCTCTACCTTTTCTACATCATGTTCGAAGCCGGCCTGATCCCGATGTACCTTATCATCGGCATCTGGGGTGGCGCGGACCGGATCTACGCCTCGTATAAATTCTTCCTCTACACATTGTTCGGCTCGGTCCTGATGCTGATCGCGATGATGTGGATGGTGCATGAAGCCGGTTCGACCGAAATTCCGGTCCTGATGGCCTATAATTTCGATCCGCATGTCCAGACGTGGCTGTTCCTGGCCTTCTTCGCCAGCTTCGCGGTGAAGATGCCGATGTGGCCGGTCCACACCTGGCTGCCAGATGCCCACGTTCAGGCGCCGACCGCCGGTTCGGTCATTCTGGCGGGCGTGCTGCTGAAAATGGGTGGCTATGGCTTCATCCGCTTCTCGCTGCCGATGTTCCCGGAAGCCTCGGCGCAGCTTGCGCCGATGGTGTGGGGCCTCTCGATGGTCGCTGTGGTTTACACCAGTCTCGTCGCGCTCGTTCAATCGGACATGAAGAAGCTGATCGCCTATTCGTCGGTCGCGCATATGGCGATCGTCACCATCGGTCTGTTCGCCTTCAACCAGGCGGGCATCGAAGGCGCGATGATGGTCATGCTGGGCCATGGTCTGGTCGCCGGCGCGCTGTTCCTGTGCGTGGGCGTGGTCTATGACCGCCTTCATACCCGCGAGATCAACCGCTATGGTGGCCTGAGCATCAACATGCCGCGCTATGCCGTGTTGTTCCTGTTCTTCACCATGGCGTCGGTCGGCCTGCCGGGCACGTCCAACTTCGTCGGTGAATTCCTGTCGCTGATGGGCGTTTATCAGGCATCGAGTTGGGTAGCGCTGGTCTGCACCACGGGCATCATCCTGGGTGCAGCCTATATGCTCTATCTCTATCGCCGCATCTGCTACGGCGATCAGGTGAATGCCGATGCTGCGGCCATGCCCGACCTGTCGATCAGGGAATTCTGGCTGATGGCGCCGATCGCGGCCGTGGTGCTATGGATGGGGGTTTACCCGGAAAGCTTCCTGGCGCCGATGCGGGCCGACATCCGCGCGCTCGAAGCGCGCCTCGCCCCTGCGGCTCCCGCAGGTGACTCCAATATCAAGATGGGTGCGCCCAAGCCTAAAAGTGAGGGCCACCATGAAGAAGCATCCGCGCACGGGGAGGCGCACTGATGATTGACTCCGCTTCCCTTCTGGCGGTCGTGCCGGAACTCATCCTGACGGTGGGTGGCCTGGCGCTGATGCTGGTCGCGGCCTTTGGCGGCGATGGCTCGGCCCGCCTGGTCAACTGGCTGTCGGTCATTGTGCTGGCCATCGCAGGCGTGTCGCTGTCCTGCTCGCTGGTCCATGGTCCCGATGCGTTCGACGGCCTGTATCGTGCAGACGCTTTCTCCGCATTTGCCAAGGCGCTGATCTATGGCGCGGCGGCGGCGGCTATCCTGCTCGCCCCGCGTTTCTTCTCGGTCGGCGGTGTGCCGCGCCCCGAATATCCGGTCCTGATCCTGTTCGCTGCCATCGGCATGGGCATGATGGTGTCGGCGGGCGACATGCTGACGCTCTATGTCGGCCTGGAAATGAACAGCCTTGCCTCCTACGTGCTGGCCAGCTTCATGCGCCAGGACGTGCGCTCTTCCGAAGCGGGCCTGAAATATTTCGTGCTCGGTTCGCTGGCGAGCGGCATCCTGCTCTACGGCATCTCGCTGCTCTACGGCTTCACCGGCAGCACCGCGTTCGACGGCATTTCCGTCGCGCTGGGCGACGGCGTGTCGAAGGGCGAGCTTTTTGGTCTGGTGTTCGTACTGGCTGGTCTGGCATTCAAGATCAGCGCCGTGCCGTTCCACATGTGGACGCCCGACGTCTATGAAGGCGCGCCGACCCCGGTCACCACCTTCTTCGCCAGCGCGCCCAAGGTTGCGGCCATCGGCCTGACCGTCCGCGTCGCGATCGAGGCTCTGGGTCCGGCAGGTCTGGACTGGCAGCAGATCGTGATCTTCGTCGCGCTCGCGTCGATCCTGTTCGGTGCGGTGGCGGCCATCGGCCAGACGAACATCAAGCGCCTGATGGCCTATTCGTCTATCAACAATGTCGGCTTCGCGCTGATCGGCCTGGCTGCGGGTACGCCCGCGGGTGCGGCAGCGACGATGAGCTATATGGCGATCTACGTCATCATGACCATCGGCGGTTTCGCCTGCATCCTGCAATTGCGCGATGCGGACGGCAAGCCGGTCGAAGAGATCGCCAGGCTTGCGGGCCTGTCGCAGTCGCGCAAAGGACTGGCCGCCGCGCTCGCCATCTTCATGTTCTCGATGGCGGGCATCCCGCCGCTGTTCGGCTTCTGGGCCAAGTTCCTGGTGTTCGATGCGGCGGTGGCCTCTGGCCTGACCGCGCTGGCGGCCTTCGGTATCGCCATGTCGGTGATCGGCGCTTTCTATTATCTCAAGATCATCAAGACGATATATTTCGATGAACCCGTCGTCGCCTATGAGGCGAAGGGCGGCCCGGTCGAGAATATCATCCTGACGGCCTGTGCCGTGGTGATCGTGCTGGGCTATCTGCTCAACCCCATGCTGGATCAGGCGAGCGCTGCCGCTGCGGCGTCGCTCTTCTGACCTTCCTACGCTTCGTCGAGGAAACCGGCTCCACTAACGCCGATATGCTGGCGTTGGCGGAGCAGGGCGGCGCTGATGGCAGCTGGCTGCGCGCCGGCCGCCAGATGGGTGGCAAGGGGCGCATGGGCCGCGTATGGGAAAGCCCGGACGGGAATCTCTATTGCTCGACGCTTGTCCGGTTACAGCCTGCCGATCCGCTGCCCCACACGCTGGCGCTGGTTGCGGCCAATGCGGTCCATGCTCTGGTCGCGCCGCTTTGCGCGGGACAAGCGCGGATCAAATGGCCCAATGATATTTTGGTCGATGGCGCGAAGATCGCCGGCATATTGTTGGAGCGGGCCGGCGATGCGATCGTCGTCGGCATCGGCATCAATGTCGCCGGGTACCCGGTCGGACTGGACCGCCCAGTCACCAGCCTGACGGCGCAGGGCGCGAGCGATGCCAAGGCGGAGGCGCTGTACGAGCGGCTTGCTCGGCTTTTCGCTCATTGGCTGTCCATCTGGCGCGCGCAGGGGCTCGATCCGGTTCGAGCGCATTGGCTGCTCAACGCCCATGCCGCGGGTACGCCGATGCGTGTCATCCTGCCCGATGGCGGTGAGGTAGAGGGAAGTTTCGACACGCTCGATCGTCAAGGCATGCTGATCCTGCGCTTGGCGAATGGACAGAGCCGTGCCATTCACGCGGGCGATATCATTCTCAGTTGAGGGACGGGCCATGCTTCTCGCGATCGACGCGGGTAACACCAATGTCGTTTTCGCGCTGCTCGAAGGGCGCGAAATCAAGACACGCTGGCGGATAGCCACGGACCCCCGGCGCACGGCCGACGAATATGTCGTCTGGCTGAACCAGTTGTTACAACTGGAAGGCTATGCCATCGCCGATGTGGAGGCGGTCATCATCGCCACCGTCGTGCCGCGCGCGCTCCATAATCTTCAGGTGCTGGCGGAAAAATATTTCAAGACCACGGCGCTGGTCGCCGGGCAGTTCCCGGTCGAATGGGGCATCGAACTGGACGTGGCCGAGCCCAGTTCGGTTGGCGCGGATCGGGTTGTAAACGCCATTGCCGCTCACCATCTCTATCATGACGATCTGATCGTGATCGACTTCGGCACGGCGACGACCTTCGACGTGGTCGATTATAGCGGTGCCTACAAGGGCGGCGTGATCGCGCCGGGTATCAACCTGTCGCTGGATGCTCTGGTCGCCGCGGCGGCCAAGCTGCCCAAGATCGCGATCGAGCCGCCGGAAAATCGGTCGGTGATCGGGCGTAGCACGGTGGACGCGATGCAGATCGGCGTTTTCTGGGGCTATGTGGCGATGATGGAGGGGTTGGTCGCGCGCATCCGCGCCGAGATCGGCCGTCCCGCCAAGGTGATTTCGACCGGAGGACTAGCGGTCCTCTTCAATGACAATAGCGATATTTTCGATGCGATCGCACCGGACCTCACCATTTTGGGGTTGGCGTTGTTGCACGAACGGAGTTTGAGAACATAATGACACCCAAGGATGAACTGGTCTTCCTGGCCCTCGGTGGGTCCGGCGAGATCGGCATGAACGTCAATCTATATGGCTGCCAGGGCAAGTGGGTCATGGTCGACCTCGGCCTGACCTTTGCCGACCCCAATTATCCCGGCGTGGAACTCGTCCTGCCGGACTTGAGCTTCATCGAGGAGCGGCGCGACGATTTGCTCGGAATCGTTCTCACCCACGGGCATGAAGATCATATCGGCGCTATCCCCTATCTGGCCGCCGATCTTGGCGTCCCGCTTTATGCCACGCCCTTTACGGCAGGCCTGATCCGGCTGAAGCTGGAGGAGGAAGGCCTCAGCAAGGACGTCAAGCTGCATGTGATCGAGAATGAAGGCAGCTTCAATCTGGGTCCGTTCGGCTTCCGCTATGTGCCGCTCGCCCACTCCATTCCGGAGGGCAATGCGGTGCTGATCGATACGCCTTATGGCCGCATCTTCCATACCGGCGACTGGAAACTGGACGAACAGCCGTTGCTCGGCCAGCCGTCCACCCCGGCGGAACTGACGGCGATCGGTGACGAAGGCGTGCTGGCGCTGGTCTGCGACAGCACCAACGTCTTCAATGATAAGGCCAGCGGGTCTGAAGGCGATGTGCGCGAAGGGTTGATGCAGGCGATTGCTGGCGCCAAGGGGCGGGTTCTGGTCACGACCTTCGCATCCAATGCCGCGCGCGTTCAGACGCTGGGCGAAGTCGCTGCCGCTACCGGGCGCAAGCTGTGCGTGGCCGGCCGTTCACTCGATCGCATCATCGGCACGGCCAAGGCTGCGGGCTATCTCAAGGACTTCCCGCCGACCGTCGACTGGGAAGATGTGATGGACCTGCCACGGGACGAGGTGATGATTATCGCCACTGGCGGTCAGGGCGAAGCACGCGCTGCATTGTCGCGCATCGCGTTCGACAGTCACCCGATCAAGCTGTCGCAAGGCGACACCGTCGTGTTCTCGTCCAAGCAGATCCCCGGCAACGAGATCGCCATCGGGCGTATCCAAAATGCGCTGGCTACCAAGAATATTTTGATGATCACCGATCGTCAGGCAGCAGTTCATGTCTCGGGCCATCCCGGCCGCCCCGAACTGGAGGCCATGTATCGCTGGATACGGCCGGATATCCTGCTGCCCGTCCACGGAGAGCGGCGTCATATGGCAGAACAGGCGCGGCTGGGTATCTCCACCGGCATCCCGCACGCGGTGGTTCAGTCCAACGGCGACCTGCTGCGTCTTGCCCCCGGCGGGCCGGCGATCATCGGACAACAGGACACGGGACGTCTGGTTCTGGATGGCGACGTCATCTTGCCGGCAGACGGTTCGACCATGAACGAACGCCGCAAGCTGGGCCTGCATGGCCAGATCAGCGTGGCCGTGGCGATAGACCGCAAGGGCAAGCTGGTCGGCGATCCGGTGCTGCGCACGCAGGGCGTGCCGGTCGAGGAAGACAAGGCGGCTTTTCTGGCGGAAGCGGCCGAGGAAGCGGCTGCCGCGATCCCCAAGGGATCCCTGGAAGAAGAGGCTTTGCGTGAACGCCTGCGCCTCGCCGTGCGCCGTACCGCGACGCGCTGGACCGGCAAGAAGCCGATAGTGGACGTATTGATCGTTCGCGCCTAGACAGGGGCGATGAATTGGTACGCCATCTTCGCCATCTATTTCCTGATGTGGGTCATCAGTGCCTTCATCATGCTCCCCTTCGGCATCCGCACCCCCAATGAAACGGGTGAAGTGCTGCTGAAGGGGCAGGCGGACAGCGCGCCCAGCAATTTCCGGCCGGCGGTCGTGGTGCTGCGCGCCACCATATTGGCGACGATCCTGTTCGGCCTTTATTATGCCAATTATGTGCAGGGCTGGGTGACGCTGGACATGTTGCCCGGCTATCGCGTCGCGCGATGAGCGGGGCAGCGGCGCGGATCGTTCGCGCCGCCGCTGTCCATGCGGACTGTTGGGCGCGGATGCGCACGGCGCTCTGGCCTGACGCCAGCCACACGGATCATCGAACTGAGATTGCCGACATATTGGCGACGGGCGATGGGCTGGTCGCATTTGTCGCGATCAATGCGACGGGTGTGGCCATGGCCTTTGTCGAGGCAGCGCTACGCCATGATTATGTCAATGGCTGCGATACCAGCCCGGTCCTGTTCGTGGAGGGGCTGTATGTCATGCCCGATAGAAGGCGGGCCGGTCTCGGACGTGCCCTGATCCATGCCGTGGCGGAATGGGGAGCGGAACAGGGCTGCACCGAAATGGCGTCCGACGCCGAAATGGCCAACCTGTCCAGCCATGCCTTCCATCAGGCCGCCGGCTTTGCTGAAACCGAGCGGGTGATCTATTTCCGCAAAATGATCGGCTGAATGATCGCCTTATTGCCGTAGCCGCTCGATCGCCTGCGCCAGCGCGACATAGAGTTTGCCCATGTCGGAGGAGAGTATGGCGACGCCCAGCGCATTGCCGTCACGCGCCACCAGGATGATCCGCAACATCGCCTCGAAATCATGGATATAGCGGTTCACATGGTCGCGGAATTCCGCGTCATTGTCATAGTGAAGCGCAATTTCACGAGATTCGCCGGCATCCAGCAGCTTCACCGCGCGGCGGGTGAACACGCCCCGGTCGCCCTTCAGATAAGCGGACCAGGCCGAATCAGTCACATCGTTAGACAGCAGCTTTGCAACATCGATCGCCGTGCTGTTGAGCGATTCGATGAGCAGGGCGGAACGCCGCGCGAAATGATCGCGATCACGGGTTTCGGAGGCGCGTTCCGCTTCCTCGATCCGCTTTTCCACGCTGGCGCTGGTGTCGGCGATCGTCAGCAACTGGCGGGTCAGCCGCTCCGACGCCTGATGCGCCGCCTTGACCGCTTCCTCCGCCACGCGCGCAACTTGTTCGATCTGCGCTGTCACCTTTTCGCCAATGACACCCTGCAACGCCTCGTCGCTGGCTTCCGCCAGCTTCTGCACTGCGTCGGGAATAGCGCGGCCCAATGCCTGGCGCGCGCGCTCGGCGGCCTGGTCGGCCGTGTCCTTGACGCGCAGTAACGCGGTCACCAACAGCGGTCCGGCGCCTTCGGTGATGCGGGTCGCATCCTGATGCGCGCCGTCCAGCGTCGTACGCAGCCGTTCGACCAGTTCGCGATTGGCCTCCAGCCCGCCTTGCGTGCTTTCCAGCCATTCGGTGAGGCGACTGCCCTGACCGCGCAGCATTTCCTCCGCCTCTTCGGTGCGCCCGACCAGCGCTTCAGAAATTGCCTCCAGACGCTCCATCTCCGGCGTCGTACTGCCGAGCAGGGCGCGGCTTTGTTGCAAGCGTGCGTCGAACCGCTCCAGCGCTTGCGGATAGGTCTCGTCCAGTTCTCGCACGCTGGAATCCAATGCAACCAGCAACGTCTCCGCGCATCCGATCAACTTTTCAGCGGTCATGCCGCCGTTCGCCAGTGCGGCATCGATCCGCTGGGTTTCCAGCGTCATGCGCATCAACGCCCCGGTCAGCCGCTCGCCGCGCGCCAAGCTGTTATCTTCCAGCGCCGCGAAACGGTCTTCGGTGGTTGTGATGGATTCCAGCAGGTTGCCGTGCAGGCTGGTCATCAGGCTGCGTTGGCCTTCGATCATATCGTTGATCTGGTGCAGGCGACTTTCCACATCGCCGATCGTATCGCTGAGACCGTTGACCGTCTCGTCGCCGATTACAGCCAGGCTTTCGCGCGACCGGGCGATCAGCGCATCGAGCATCGCCGTCTGGTTGTTCAGGCCGCCATCGGTGATAGCCAGCGTTTCCTGCGCGCGCTGTAGCGCTGCGTCAAGGCGACGACGCAGGTCGGTCTCCATCGCCTCCATGTCGCGTTCCAGGATGGTCAGCGCATCTTCGCTTGCCTGACCGATGCCCTTTTCAGCAGCGGCAACGAGCGTTTCCAGCGCTTCCGCTCGGCGAGTGAGTGCATCGTCGGTCGTCGTCAGCAGGGTTTGCACGGTGCGTTGGACACCTTCGAAACGCGAACGTACGGCGGCTTCGGTGGCGTCAAGCTCTTCGACCAGAGTGCTGCGCACCAGCTTGCCGTTGTCGGCCATATTGTTCTGGACCGTTTCGATCATAGACGTCAGCGCGGCGGCATGCGCTTCGATATCCTCGCGGCTGCGATCCATCGCCTGCCGCGCGCCTTGGGCTGTCGCGTCGATCCGGCCCGATGCGATATCGGCCAGACCGGTCACTTCTGCGGAGGCCGACCGCGTCGCTTCCTGCATCTGCGTCAACTGGCTCGCCAGGCTCTTGGTCGCCGCCATGGTACGCGCACGGGCGTCGTCGGACAGTTCGCCAAGCGCATGCAGCCGCGCCTCCAGCGTGTCGATCCGTTCGGCCAGCGCATGGCCATTGTCCATCATTTGCGCGGTCATGCGACCGGTGCGATCTTCCAGTTCGGGAATGGACCCGATCAACTGATCCATCCGCGAAACCAGCGCCATGGCCGCTCGTTCGGCGGTTTCGGCCTTGTCGGCCGTGATCTGGGCGCGGCCTGCGATCAGTTCGGCGGACGCCTCCATATTGCTGCTGGCGGCGGCGCCATAGCTGTCGAGCAGTTCGGCCTGGTCTTGCATCGACTGCCGGGCCGCTTCCAGTTGCGTGCCGATCCGGCCAAGCCGAAGTTCCAGCAGATCCGCCTCCGTCCGCAGCGCGCGGGCCGTATCGAGATAGCGGCGCGATTCGGTGCGACTGTTGCGCACCAGCACGAGGTAGGCGACCGCCAGCAGGATCAGTGGGATGGCAATGGTGACGATGGCATTGGCCCACGCGAACGGACCGGCGGCCAGATCGCCCGATGTCGCGACGGCCCAACCGGCAAAGCCGATCCAGCCGATCGCCAGCACAGCCAAGGCCCAGCGTATACGCTTAACCGTGGCCTCATCGGCACCCTCTGTCACTTCACTCTCGTCTATGTCGAGAACCGCCTGTTTCAAAAGCAAGATATCGTCCATCTGCGACTCGTTGCCGGTCGCGGTTTGTTCGTCTCGCCAGAACTCGACGATGGTGCTGCCCCCTGTCATGCGTTCATCCTAGCATCTTTTCCGGCTGCGGAAATGCCCTGTTACCAAAACTTAACGCAAGCCCGATAGCGTCTGTCCCATGTCCTATGATCCTGGCGCCCTTCATGCCGCTCTTGCAGCCGCCGTCGGCGACGACAGCGCATTGATCGCCGATCTGCGCATCGCCTTTCTGGAAAGCGCGAGGCGGCAGGTCGACCTCCTGGGACGGGCGCGTTGCGACGCCAATTGGGAATTGGCGGCGTGGCGATTGAAGGGGCTGGCCGCCAGCTTCGGTTTGACCGCGCTGATGCTGCTGGCTGATGAGGCGGCCGCTGCCGCGCCGGGTGACCCGCGCGTGCTGCGCAAGCTACAGGCCGCATTGCAGGGGCTTGACCAAGCCTGACCGTTTCGCCGCATCGCGCCGCTTGCGCGAAGCGCGCGGCCTTGCGAAAAGGTCGCCGCACAACAATCGGGTCACAAGCGTAACAATATGAGTTTCGCCGCTATTCTCAGCGCCAGCCGCGCATCGGGCGATTCGCCGCCGGGTCTGCGCGCGAGTCTTTATTTTGCCGGCCAGACGCTGGTGGAATATCAGGCGCGACAAGCGACGCAGGCCGGTGCCGACCGTATCATGATTCTGGTGAGCGTCATCACCCCGGCCCTGTCGCAGGCCGTCGATCGGCTGAGCGCGGACGGCATCGCCGTCGCGCTGGTGCGTGACATGGTGTCGATGGTGCGCGATGCACCGCGGGACAGCGATGTGCTGCTGGTTGCCGACGGCGCCATCATATCGCAGTCGCATTTCGACGGCATGGGCGGGGCTGACGGCAATGTCATGCTGGTGACCGACGACAGCCGCGCGAGCACGCCGTTCGAGCGGATCGACGCTGGGCAGCGCTGGGCGGGGCTGGCGCGAATCAGCCCGGACCTGCTGTTCGGCACGCTCGACATGATCGGCGACTGGGATCTGGCGCTGACGCTCGTGCGTACTGCCGTTCAGAGGGGCGCGCGACGCATCACCGTTCCGCAGGACGACCTGCTGGAGGGGCGCGTGGCGTTGGTAGAGACGCAGGCGCAGGCCGATCTGGTGGCGCAGGCGGTAACGGCCGTCGGCGCAGCGCAGGCGCAGGCGCGGGGCGGTCTTGAACATTATCTGCTCGCCCCGCTGGCGCGGATCGTCAGCCCGCCGTTGATGCGGATGCAGGTGCCCGCGTTACAGATCCGTATCGCCGCGATTGCGCTGGGCGCCGTGGCGCTGGTGCCGATCGAACTGGGCTGGCCGTTGACGGGATTCTTCCTGCTGATGGGGGCGTTGCTCCTGTCCGAAATCAGCGACCGGCTGGGCGACCTGGCCTTGCGCGCGCCGTTGCTGAACTGGCTGGCATTTTGCGCACCCGCGCTGGTGCTGGCCGGCATGGTCTTTGCCGGCGGCACGACGATGGCGGCAGACCTGGCGTTGCTGCTTGGCATCGTGATGATCGCCGATCGTTGGGGACGGACCGGAGCGGCGCGGCCGTGGATGATCTTCACCCCCGGTTCGGCTCTGCTGCTGCTTATCCTGACCGGCTTCGTAGGCATGATGATGCAAGGGTTCCGCACCGCCATATTGCTTGCCATAGCCTCGCTTGGCGCCATGTTGCTGCGCAAGCCGCGATGACGATTTTAACCGGCAGGGTTTAGTGCATTTTAACGACGTGGGATTATGCTGACAGGCATGAGCGCCCATTCGTCCCCCACCGGCATGGCCAGCGACCGGCCGATGGCGCGTGCCCTGTCGGGTTTGTCCACTGTTCCGGTGGGGCATGCCATCGATCTGGCGTTTTTCTTCCCTGACGAGGCACAGGCGCGGCCCGACGCCTTGATCGTCGAGACGCGGCGCCATCTGGGCGGCTGCATCGCCGCGATCGAGATGGCCCTGCGCCTGTCGCTGGAGCATGCGCCCGATGTCGCTGCGGCGCTCGATCGCTGGCCGACGCCGTTGACCTGGCCAATGGTGCGGGCGCAGCCCAGCTTGCTTGGTCCCGATCTGCTGGCGCATATGCAGATGCGTGCCGGTGTGACGCTGTTGCTCCGGCAATTCGGACAGGCGGATGTCGAGCAACAGGATGAAGGGCAGGGCGATCTGATCCCCGCCACCGACGATCCCGAACTGGGAGGGGCGCTGTCGGCGCTGGCTCTGGCCGAAGGGCGCTGGCTTGCGCTGTCCGGTGAGGATGCGCCTATGAAGCCGGACTTGCCAGCCGAACATTTTGCCGACCTGCTCTGGACCGTTGCAGCCTGTCTCCATGTCGTGGCGCAACGGACCATGGCGGAGGGCGGCGACCAATCGTTGGCGGCTTTCGACCGTTCTGGCTGGGCGTTGCTCCGCGATCATGATGAGGCGACCTGCCCGATTGCGCAGGCCGACAAGTTGGTGCGGCGCATGGGCGAGCGGGCGGATGTGCCTGAATTGCTAGGCGCCTTGCTGGGGCAGCGGCGCTTCCTTCTGTTTGCCGCGGTCGCAGCGCGCCGGCTGCGGATGGACAGCCGTCAACTGGTCGCCATGCTGGTTATGGGGCCGGTGGCGCAACTGGCCAGCCTGTGCCGTGCGCTGGGCGGTTCGGCCGTCGACTATCGCATTTTGCTGTTGGCGCTGCGTCCGGTGCGTCCGCAACTGTCAGATGCTGTCATCGTGGCAGAGGCTGAGCGTTATCAGTCGGTGAGCGAAGCGCAGGCCGATGTCATGATCAGCGCCGTGCGCACTTCGCCCATCCTGCGGGCCAAGCTGGATCATCTGCACAGGGTGTCCGGCGCATGACCATGCCGCCGCCGGCGATCGTCCGGGCCACCCTGTCGACCGATGGCCGCCTGCTGAGCGCGGATGCACTGTTGCTTGCGCTCCAGCAGGAGGCGGGTGCGGATATCGGCCAGGCCTTTGCGGTGCCGCAACTGGTGGCGATCGCCCGGCTGGCGGCTCGCCTTGGCGTTCTGGTGTCACGACCGGTGGTCGCGGCAGCGCAGCGCGGCGATATAGACATGTGGGTACGGGCCAAGCCTGACGATCAGGGCGTCAGCCTGTCGATCGTGGACTGGCGCGAGCGTCCGTCGGCGCCGGTGCCGCCCGATGATGCCCGGCGCGATGCGGATATCGCCGCGCTTGCCGATGGCTGGACCTGGCAGATCGACACGCAGTTGCGGTTCCAGATGGTGCTGGCGGGCGGTGGCGATAGCGGCGCGCTGCCGGCGCTTCCCCCCGTACCAGGTGCGCGTTTCTCCAGCTATTTCCAACTGGAGGCGGACAGCGACGGCGATATGGCGATGTTGCGCGGGTTCGCCCAGCGCCGCGCCTTTCGCGACCAGCAGGCGATATTGGCGAGCGACAGCAACAGCCGTTTTCGCTTGTCGGCCTTTCCCATGTTCGATCATGCTGGCCAGTTGACTGGCTATCGCGGGACAGCCTTTCCACTGGAAAAGGCAGTGGCCGCGCCGTTCGCGGAAGAGGCGCCGCTCTCCATCTATCCGGCGGAGTTCGGGCGCCGGCTGGATCGTTCGCTGCGCCAGCCGTTGGGGCGGATCATCGCCAATGCCGATACGATCAGCGCCCAATTGGAAGGCCCGTTGCGGCCGGACTATGCCGGCTATGCCAACGATATCGCTGCGGCGGGCCGTCATCTGATGGCTTTGGTGGATGATCTGGCCGATTTGCAGGCGATCGACCGGCCCGATTTCAGCGTGATTTCCGAAGAGGTGGACCTGGCCGATCTGGGTCGTCGCGCGGCTGGCTTGCTGACCGTCAGGGCGCTCGATCGCCGCATCACGATCATCGCGCCGGCACCGGATGTGACTTTGCCCGCGATCGGCGAGTTTCGCCGCGTCCTGCAAATCCTGGTGAACCTGATCGGCAACGCGGTTCGCTATTCGCCCGAAGGGACTGAAGTGCGCATCGCGACGGAGTGGGAAAGTGGTCAGGCGCGGATCGCTGTGATCGATCAGGGCGCGGGGGTTGCACAGGTGGACCGGGAGCGTATTTTCGAGAAGTTCGAGCGGCTGGGCCGTGACGATGCCAGCGGCAGCGGCCTTGGCCTCTATATTTCCCGTCGCCTTGCGCGCGCAATGAAGGGCGACATCCGCATCGGCGGCGCACCGGGCGAGGGCGCCCGCTTCATCCTCTCCCTGCCGGTCGGCACCTGAACAAAAAAACGGCGCCTGATCGGGGCGCCGTTTTTCTATTGCGATGGCCTGGCGCTTTTAGCGCTTGTCGACTGGCACATAGTCGCGCTGCGTCGGGCCGGTGTAGAGCTGGCGCGGACGGCCGATCTTCTGCGCTGGGTCCGAAATCATTTCATTCCACTGCGCAACCCAGCCGACGGTGCGGGCAAGGGCGAAGAGCACGGTGAACATTTCGGTCGGGAAGCCGATGGCCGACAGGATCACGCCCGAATAGAAATCGACGTTCGGATACAGCTTCTTCTCGACGAAATACGGGTCGTTGAGTGCGATCTGCTCCAGTTCCTTGGCGACGTCGAAGACAGGGTCGTTGACGCCCAGCTTTTCCAGCACGTCCTTCGCGGTCTTCTGCATCACGGTCGCGCGCGGATCGTAATTTTTGTAGACGCGGTGGCCAAAGCCCATCAGGCGGAACGGATCGTCCTTGTTCTTGGCGCGGGCGATATATTCCGGGATGCGATCTACGGTGCCGATTTCGCGCAGCATGTTGAGTGCGGCTTCGTTCGCGCCGCCATGCGCCGGGCCCCAGAGGCAGGCGATGCCAGCCGCGATGCAGGCGAACGGATTGGCGCCCGACGAACCGGCCAGACGCACGGTCGATGTCGAGGCGTTCTGCTCATGGTCGGCATGCAGGATGAAGATCTTGTCCATCGCGTCCACGATCACCGGATCGGGGATATAGTCTTCCGCCGGGACCGAGAAGGTCATGCGCAGGAAGTTGGCGGTGTAGGACAGGTCGTTGCGCGGATAGACGAAGGGCTGACCGACGCTGTACTTGTAGGCCATGGCCGCGATCGTGGGCATCTTGGCGATCAGGCGGTGGCTCGCAATGCGGCGCTGTTCCGGATCGTTGATGTCGGTCGAATCGTGATAGAAGGCCGACAGGGCGCCGACCACGCCGACCATGATCGCCATAGGATGCGCATCGCGGCGGAAACCGCGGAAAAATGCCGATAATTGCTCATGCACCATGGTGTGGCGCGTGATGGTGTTGGTGAAGTCGGCCAGTTCCTTCTTCGACGGCAGTTCGCCGTTCAGCAGCAGGTAGCAGACTTCCATGAAGCTGGATTCTTCGGCGAGTTGGCCGATCGGGTAACCACGGTGCAGCAGGACGCCTTCGTCACCGTCGATATAGGTCAGGCCCGATTCACAGCTGGCGGTCGAGGTGAAACCCGGATCATAGGTGAACATGCCGGTGTTGGCGTAGAGCTTGCGAACGTCGATGACCTGCGGACCAACGGTGCCATCCATGATGGCATAGTCCTTGCTATCTCCCCCAACGGTCAGGTTGGCTGTGTTATCCGACATATTTTTCTCCTTGTACGTCATCAACCGGCCGTTGCGTGCCCTGCGGCGGCCAGTCGTTCCAAGCTCGCCTCTTTCCCCAGGAGGAAGAGGACATCAAAAATGCCCGGCGAGGTCGTGCGACCGGTGAGCGCTGCACGGAGCGGCTGCGCCACCTTGCCCAGTCCCAGGCCGGCATCCTCTGCCACGCGGCGTATCACGTCTTCGATCGCTTCGACCGTCCAGGACT
Organism: Sphingobium sp. Leaf26; assembly: GCF_001421665.1. Classification (GTDB taxonomy): domain Bacteria; phylum Pseudomonadota; class Alphaproteobacteria; order Sphingomonadales; family Sphingomonadaceae; genus Sphingobium. The sequence goes on along the minus strand of NZ_LMKV01000023.1, from coordinate 80,035 downwards.
GAACGGGTTGGAGAGCGTCGGCTGTCTTGTCGAGCAGCGCGCGCGCGGAGTCATCTAGCAGAGCAGTGGCCTTCTCGTCAAAATCGAGCGGGCAACTTTTGAACAGAAATTCTGCTCCCTCGGCAATTTCGTTAAGGTTTTTCGCCCGCAGCTTCAGCGACGCCATCGCCTGGGTCAAGAGTGAGAGATTGGTATCCGATATAGCGATTTCAAGACGCTGTTCGACCCGCGGCGCAACCAAGGTCGCGAGGCGCGCATCGTCGGCCTCGCGGATATAATGGCCGTTCAGATTTTCCAGCTTCTTGATATCGAAGCGCGAGGGCGACCGGCCGACGCCCGTGATGTCGAACAGTTCGATCGCCCGGTCGATCGCGATGATTTCCTCGTCGCCATGGCCCCAGCCAAGGCGCAGCAGGTAGTTCAGCACCGCTTCAGGCAGCATGCCCATCTCGTCTCGATAGGCATCGACGCCCAGCGCGCCATGACGCTTCGACAATTTCGCGCCGTCCGATCCGTGGATCAGCGGGATATGGGCATAGATCGGCTCTTCCCAATCCCCCTCAATTTCGGCCATGGCTTTGATGATGCTCAGTTGGCGGAAAGCGTTGTTGAGATGATCATCGCCGCGAATGACATGGGTGACGCCCATGTCATGATCGTCGACCACCACGGCCAGCATATAGGTAGGGGTGCCGTCGGACCGGAGCAGGATCATGTCGTCCAGTTCCGCATTCTGCACGACCACGCGGCCCTGCACGGCGTCTTCGATCACGGTTTCGCCGTCGCGCGGCGCCTTGATACGGATGACGAAGGGCGCGCCTTCGGGCGCATCCTCGGGCGAACGGTCGCGCCAGCGGCCGTCATAGCGCATCGGCTGCTTGGCGGCGCGCTGCTGTTCGCGCAACTCGGCCAGTTCTTCCGGCGTGGCGTAGCAGCGATAGGCGTGGCCGGCTTCGAGCAACCGATTGGCGACCTCGGCATGGCGCGGTGTGCGCTCGAACTGGAACACGGCCGGCTCGTCGCCACCCAGACCCAGCCATTCCAGACCGTCGAAAATCGCGGCTACGGCTTCCTCGGTGGAGCGGGCGCGGTCGGTGTCCTCGACGCGGAGCAGGAAATTGCCGCCATGGTGGCGCGCGAACAGCCAGTTGAAGAGTGCGGTGCGGGCGCCGCCAATGTGGAGGAACCCGGTCGGGGACGGGGCGAAACGGGTCACCACCGGTTTGTTCATTCCCGTTGCACTTACCGTCATATTCTTCGACATTCGCCTTACTGATCCATGGATGCGACGCCCCCTAGCATGGCTTTTGAGCCACGACAAACCTCCCTTGGCGGGAGGCTGGCGACGCTGTCCCGAAGCGGGCTGGAAGCGGTTGAAAGCTGGCTGGAATGCGAGCGCGAACAGATCGGCCTTTGGGTGCCGATCGCGCTGGGTAGCGGCATCGCGGCCTGGTTCATCCTGCCCCATGCCATGGCCTGGCTGGCCTTTTGCTGTGGTGCATTGGCGCTGGCCTGTCTGGGCGTGATGCTGCCGGATGGCGGGCGACTGCGGCGCATGCTTGTGGCGGGTGCAATATTGGCTTGCATGGGATGCCTGCTCGTGTGGGGCAAGGCGGTGATGCTGGGGCAGCCGCCGCTGGCGCGAGCACGTTTCGTGCAGATGACGGGCGAGGTGACCGCTGTGCGGCCGGTCCCGGCGCAGGCGATGGTACGAGTCATGCTGCGTCCGGTCGATATGCCGGATTTGCCGGCCGTGGTGCGGGTCAATATTGCCGATGCGGATGTGCCGGCGGGCTTGGGCGAGGGCGCGCGGCTTCGCTTTCGCGTGCGACTCATGCCGCCTGCGCCGCCGAGTGTGCCGGGCGGTTATGATTTCGCCGCGCGTGCCTATTTCCAGGGGATCGGTGCGACCGGCAAGGCGCTAAAGCCGGTCGAGGTGCTGACACCATCGAGGGCTGGTCCGCCGTTGAGGACAAGATTGTTTGGCCATATATTGGAGCAGGTCGATGGCCCGGCGGAAGGGATAGCGGCGGCGCTCGCCACCGGGGATCAGGGCGCCATTCCCGAGGCGGATGCGGAGGCGATGCGGCGCAGCGGGCTGGCCCACCTTCTGTCGATCAGCGGGCTGCATGTGACGGCGCTGATCGGTGCGGTGATCTTCCTGCTGATACGGGTAATGGCGCTCAGCCAGCGGGCGGCGCTGGGATGGCCGCTGATGCTGATCGCAGCGGCGGGCGGCGCGCTGGCCGGGATCGGCTATACAGTGTTGACCGGGGCGGAGGTGCCGACCGTGCGATCCTGCGTCGCGGCGCTGCTGGTGCTGGGCGGCTTGGCGATGGGGCGGGACGCGGTGACGCTGCGACTGGTCGCCACCGGCGCGTTGGTCGTATTGTTATTTTGGCCCGAGGCGCTGGCAGGGCCGAGTTTCCAGATGAGTTTCGCTGCGGTGACGGCGTTGGTGGCGTTGGCGGAACATCACCGTTTCCGCGCCTTTGCCGCCGCGCGAGATGAAATATGGGTGCGCAAGCTGGGGCGCAATCTGACGGTGATGCTGGCGACGGGGATCGCCGTCGAACTGGTGCTGATGCCGATCGCTTTGTTCCATTTTCACAAAGGCGGCTTGCTGGGCGCTTTCGCCAATCTGATCGCCATTCCGTTGACGACCTTTGTCGTCATGCCGCTGGAAGCGTTGGCGCTGCTGCTGGATGTTGCCGGGCTGGGGGCCCCAGCCTGGTGGCTGACCGAGCAGGCGCTGAACCTGTTGCTGCTGCTGGCCCATGGAGTCGCGGCCAGCCCGATGGCCAGCCTGCTGGCACCGACCATGGGGATGGGTTTGTTCGCTATCGCCATGATCGGCCTGCTCTGGTGCCTGCTTTGGCGGACGCGCTGGCGCTGGCTTGGGCTGCCACTGGTTTTGATGGCTGTGGCAGTGACGTTTACCGCATCGCCACCGGACATTTTGGTGACCGGCGATGGGCGCCATGTGGCGGTGCGGACGGAAAGGGGCATGGCGATATTGCGCGATCGAGCGGGCGATTATGTGCGCGACGTGCTGTCCGAAAACGCCGGCTATGATGGCGAACTGGCGGCGATTGCCGATTTGCCGGAGGCGCGCTGTTCCGTGGATCTTTGCGCAGTCCGGCTGAAGGACAGCAAGGGACGCAACTGGCGGCTGCTGTTCACGCGCAGCGACATGTTGATCGCCCGCCGAGATTTTGCGCGGGATTGTGCCGCGGCGGACATCGTCGTCAGCGATCGCGGCCTGCCGCGCTGGTGCCGTCCGCGCTGGATGAAGATCGACCGCCGGCTGCTGACGCGCACCGGCGGTCTGTCGATCGGTCTGGAGCAGGGCGAAGTTCACACCGTCCATCGGCCAGGCGACGGTCATCCCTGGATCAGTCGCCCGCAACCCTGGCCAAGGGGGAAGCGACCGAAAAGGACTGCGCCTTAATTATAGCGGCGCAGGAGTCCGGCCAGTTTCCCCTGGATGCGGACCTGCCGAGGATCGTAAATTTGCGGCTCATAGGCGCTGTTGGCCGGGTCCAGCCGTACCCGGCTGCCTTCCCGGCGGAAATATTTGAGCGTCGCTTCCGCCTCGTCGATCAGGGCGACGACGATCTGGCCTTCGCGGGCGACATCGGTGCGCTGGATCAGCGCGAAGTCGCCGTCGAGGATGCCGGCCTCCATCATCGAGTCGCCCGATACTTCCAGCGCATAATGATCGCCGGCGCCAAGCAGGGCGGCAGGGACAGACAACATGGCCTGCCCCTCCATCGCCTCGATCGGGACGCCGGCCGCGATCCGCCCGTGCATCGGGATTTCGATCACGTCATTGGCCGCGATCGGCAGGAGCGGGGGCGATGCCACCAGCTTGGGCCTGGCCGGCACGATCGGTGTGGGCGCGCGATGCATAGCGTCGGGCAGCTTGAGCACTTCCAGCGCGCGGGCGCGATTGGGCAGGCGGCGGATGAAACCGCGTTCCTCCAATGCGTTGATCAGGCGGTGGATGCCTGACTTGGAGCGCAGATCAAGCGCGTCCTTCATCTCCTCGAACGAAGGCGATACGCCGCCCTCGTCCAGTCTGGTCTGAATGAAGCTCAGCAATTCCTGCTGCTTGGGCGTCAACATCGCGGTCCTCCGTGGAACGTATGAAGAACGCATAGGAAACAGATCGGGCTTAGTCAAGCGTCCTGCGCGTCAGAGCGGCAGGATGGTTACCCGCGTTCCCGGCGCGGCCGGAGGCGATCCGGCCGGGCGCAGGATCAGGCAGTCGGCTTTGGCCATGGCGGCGGTGGCGGCGCTGTCCTGCGAAGTGACGGACACGATGCCGTCTGGCGCGCGCCAGGCGCGTAGATAATCGTCGCGATCGCCGGTTTGCGGTAAGGGGGAGGCGAGCGTTGCGTCGGTTGTCAGCGGCAGGGGGGCACGCGCGCCGCTGATATGACGGACGAGCGGCAGCAGAAAGAGGGTCGCGGTGACGAAGGCGGAGACGGGATTGCCGGGCAGGCCGAGGAACAGGCCGTCGCCAAGCCGTCCGGCCATCAACGGCTTGCCGGGACGCATCCGGATCTTCCAGAAATCGAGCGTGCCGCCGGCCTGGATAAAGGCGGGGCGGACGAGATCATGATCGCCCACCGACGCGCCGCCGGTCGAGACAATGATATCGGCATCCCTGGCGCGATCCAGCGCAGCGACCATGGCGTCGAGGTCGTCCGGTACGATGCCGAGGTCGACGACGTCGCAGGGCAGGGCGGCGAGCAGGGCCGCCAGCATGGGTGCGTTGGAGGAGGGCAGCAAGCCAGCCGGCGTCGGCGCGCCCGGCGGGACCAGTTCATTGCCGGTGGACAGGATGGCGATGCGGGGGCGACGAGCGACCGGCACGGCGCCATGGCCGCCCAGCACGGCCAGCGCGATCTGGGCGGGGCCGAGGCGGCTGCCCGCCTCCAGCAGGATCGCGTCCTTCGCAAAGTCTGACGCGGTTGCGCGGACATGGCGGCCGGGCGTGAGCGGATCGGCGCTGGCGGTCAGGCGATCGCCGTCGCGGGTGGCATGTTCCTGGATCAGGATGGCGTCGGCTCCGGGGGGAAGCGGCGCACCGGTGAAGATGCGGCTGGCCTCACCGGAGCCGAGCGGCGGCTGGATGCCGGTGCCGGCCGCGCTTTCTGCGGTGACGCGCCAGGGGCCGGGCATTTCGGCGGCGCGCACGGCATAGCCGTCCATTGCCGAGAGGTTCGCCCAGGGCTGGTCGCGCAGCGCGGTCAGATCCTGTGCCAGCCATCGGCCGACGGCCTTTGCAATCGAAACCGTTTCCACCGGCAGGCGGTCGGCCAGCGCGAACAGGCGGGCCTGCGCCTCTGCGACCGGGAGCAGGCTCATGGGGCGCGATGCCAGTCACCGGACTTGCCACCGGTCTTGGCCTCCAGTTGAACCGCGCCGATGACCATCGCCTTGTCCAGCGCCTTGGCCATGTCGTAGATGGTGAGCAACGCCACCGAGGCGGCAGTCAGCGCCTCCATCTCCACCCCGGTTTGGCCGGCGGTGCGGGCGGTGGCGGTGACGGTGACGCCCGATGCGTCCAGATCGAAATCGACCGTCACGGCGCTGAGCGCGATCGGGTGGCAGAGCGGAATGAGGTCGGCGGTCTTCTTGGCCGCCATAATGCCCGCGACCCGCGCCACGGCGAGGACATCACCTTTCTTCACCAGTCCATCGGCGATGGCCTTGGCGGCTTCGACGCGCATGTCGATGCGGCCGGATGCGACGGCTTCGCGCGCCGTCACCGCCTTGGCCCCGACATCGACCATGCGAGCCGCGCCAGCATCGTCCAGATGGGTGAGGCCGGTCATGCCCCGGTCAGCAGGTTGCGGGTCGCGGCCTCCACATCAGCCTGCCGCATCAGCGTTTCGCCGACCAGAAAGCAGCGCACGCCATGATCGGCCATGGCGGTGAGGTCGGCATGGCTGCCAAGGCCGCTTTCGGCGACGAAGGTGCAGCCTTCCGGCGCCTTGCCGACCAGTTCGTAGGTGCGGGCGAAATCGACGCTGAAGTCGCGCAGGTCGCGATTATTGACGCCGATCAGGCGCGAGCGAAGGTTTAGCGCGCGTTCCAGTTCCGCTTCGTCATGCACCTCGATCAGGGCATCCATGCCAAGGCCGAGCGCGGCGTCCTCGATCTCCTGCATCTGGCCGTCGTCCAGCGCGGCGACGATGATGAGGATGGCGTCGGCGCCCAGCGAGCGGCTTTCCAGTACCTGCCAGGGATCGACGAGGAAATCCTTGCGCAGCACAGGCAGCGCGCAGGAGGAGCGGGCGGCCATCACATAATCGTCATGGCCCTGAAAATAAGGCTCGTCGGTCAGCACTGACAGGCAGGCCGCGCCGCCGGCGGCATAGGCCTGCGCATGGGCGGGCGGATCGAAATCGGCGCGGATCAGCCCCTTGGACGGGCTGGCCTTCTTCACTTCCGCGATCAGGCCAAAGCCCGATCGGGCGGCATCGTCCAGCGCCTTGCGGAAGCCGCGCGGCGGGGTCTGCTCGCTGGCGCGGGCGTGGAGCGCGGCGATGCTGGTCGCGGCCTTGCGGCGGACGACATCCTCCCGCTTGAAGTCGCAGATTTCGATCAGCTTGTTGGTCATGAATAGGCAATCCAGCAATTGAGCAGGGCGTTGGCAAGGCCACGGTCGATGGTTTCGGCGGCTTCCTCCACGCCTTCGCGCAGATCGGATACGGCGTCCGCCACGACAAGCGCGGCGGCGGCGTTGAGCAGCACGGCATCGCGATAGGCGCCGGCCTCGCCCTGAAGCAGGGCGCGCAGGGCGGCGGCATTATGGGCGGCGTCGCCACCCCGGATCGCCTCGACCGGATGGGTGGACAGGCCGAGGTCTGCGGCGGTCAGGCGGTGCATGGCGATGAGGTCATGACCCTTCACCTCCGCCATGTCGTTGCCGCCGGCGAGCGAGAGTTCGTCCAGCCCTTCGTCGCCGGAGATGATCATGGCCCGATCGACGCCCAGTTCGGCCAGCGCCTCGGCATAGATGGGGACATAGGCGGGGCGGGCGATGCCGACGAGCTGGCGACGGACGCCGGCCGGATTGGCGAGCGGTCCCATCAGGTTGAAGATGGTGCGTTCGCCGATCGCCTTGCGGATGGGGCCGAGTCGCTTGAGTGCGGGATGGTAGTTTTGCGCGAAGAGGAAGCAGATGCCGAGATCGGCGAGGGTCGCTTCGGCCGTGACGGCGGCCTTGTCGAGGTCGAGGCCGAGCGCTTCGAGCGTATCGGCGGCGCCGGCCTTGGACGAGGCGGCGCGGTTGCCGTGCTTCGCCACAGGCACGCCGGCGGCGGCTACGACGAGGGATACGGCGGTGGAGACGTTCAGCGTATGATGGCCGTCGCCGCCGGTGCCGCAGACGTCGATCGCGCCGGCAGGGGCGCTGACCGGGATCATCCGGGCACGCATGGCGCGGGCGGCGGCGGCGATTTCGGTCGCGGTTTCGCCGCGCCGGGCCATGGTGACGAGGAAGTCGGCGATGGCTTCGTCGCTCAGATCCGCGTCGAACAGCAGGTCGAAGGCCATGGCGGCAGCATCGGCCGGCAGCGGTGTGGAAGGATCGGGCAGGCTGTTCATCGCCATTGGCCTTAGTCGGCGTGGGGGCGATGAGTCGAGGGGGCGTTATGCGTTAACTTCGCACTTTTCCCGCTGATTTCGAAATTCCATTTCCTATTGCCGCAACATTCGCAAAGTTGCCGGGCCATTATAGCCCGGTCACTTCCAATAGGGCAGGATCAGGCAATAGGACAGGATCAGGCCGCTTCGCGTTCCCGCACCGGCAGACCGGCGATACGCAGGAAGTTGGCCAGCATGTCGTGGCCATGTTCGGTGGCGATGCTTTCCGGGTGGAACTGCACCGAATGGATCGGCAGGGTCGCGTGGCGGAAGCCCATGACGGAGCCGTCCGCGCTGGTGGCGTTGACCACCAGATCGGCCGGAATATCCTCCACGATCAGCGAGTGGTAGCGGGTTGCGATGAAGGGCGAGGGCAGCCCCGCAAACAGACCGGTGCCGTCATGAGTGACGGGCGATGTCTTGCCGTGCATCAGGCCGCCGCGCACCACCTTGCCGCCGAAATGCTGGCCGATCGACTGATGGCCCAGACACACGCCCAGCAGCGGCGCGCCGGCATCGGCACAGGCGGCGACGAGATCCAGACTGACGCCGGCCTCATTGGGGGTGCAGGGACCGGGCGACAGCAGGAACGCCTTCGCGCCGCTGGACAGGGCCTGGCCCGCCGAAATGGCGTCGTTGCGGACGACCTCCACCTCCGCCCCCAGTTCCATCAGATAATGGACCAGGTTCCAGGTGAAGCTGTCATAATTGTCGATGACGAGGATCATGGCGCAGAGCCTTAGCGCGGGATGGGCGCGGGGGGAAGTGGGGAGCTATGTCGAACGGTCGGGCAATTGTCCGTTTTCCCGTCTGTCGTTCGGGGCAGAGGCTTTGTCCCGCTCACCAAGTCCATGGCTTGAAAAAGCCTTCGATTGCGCTCATATAGGCGGTGCCGGGTTCGCCCGGCTATGGTGATAAAGTGTGTCGTATAATAGACGCAGCGGACCCGGGGGCAGTACCCGGCGGTTCCACCAGAAGGCTCCGGCGGCTTTGAGCTATGGGGTTTCCTGATGGGGCCGAACTAGGATCGACGTGTGTTCAAAGGCGATATTTTTACCCGGCCCGTGTAAGCCGTTAAACTGTGCAAAACTCACAAGTGCCAACGATAACGAAGCACTCGCCATTGCAGCGTAACTGAGGGCCTCACGGCCTGACGTTACTCTAAAATAGCGCGGTTGAACCCACCGGGCAACAGAAGGGAATTCAGCGGTCTCCAGGGCGCCGGGCAACAGAAGTCCCTGGACCTTCCCTATCATCGTCATGTCATCGGGTCGCCCATCGGGCGATGGAGTCGTTCGTTCGGGCGCATGTTCGGGATTGCGGCGATTCGAATCGCCCGATTTTGACGAGTCTTTTCGATTACGCTTTTATGACAGTATGAAGTAAAATTCATATCCTGTTGATTTTACGCAAAAGAAACTTGTTTTTGGTGCCTTCATGCTATCTTGTCCTGATGTCATCTAAATGAAATACTTCTGGCTATGTTAGGAAGTTTTTTCGAGGAGATCGGGCGATGAAAAAGGCCGCTATGATGATGGGTCTGGCGCTGGCGGCGATGATGCCGGGCATGGCCCAGGCGGCGCCCGAGGAGATGGTCGTGGTCGGCGCGCCGGATGGCACGCTTGCGGCGACGGCGATCCAGGCCGGCCGTTTCGCGGACGCGCAGCGCAAGCTGGCGGCGATGCCGGTCTATGGCGAGAATGATCCCGCCCGTCTCATCAACCTGGGCAATGCCTATGCTGGCTTGGGCAGGATGGCGCAGGCGCGCGAAGCCTATCGCTCGGCTCGTTTCGCGCCGGAAGTGACGCTGGTGCTGGCGAACGGCACCGAGGAATCGTCGCGATCGGTGGCGGTGCGGGCGCTTGGTCGCCTCAACCCCAGCTATGCGATGAACTGATCCCGATTACACCCAAAAGGTGCAGGGAGCAGGGCGCTGTCCGGCAAGGGCGGCGCCCTTTGCTTATCCGATAAAGCAAAACGGCCGGGTCACCCCGGCCGTTCGCTTGTCTGTCGTGATGAAGGATCAGAAGGCGACGGTGAGCGACGCCGCGAGCGTGGTGCCGATCTTGTAGCGGTTATAATAGACCTTGTTGCCTTCGGCCTGCTGATATTCCTGGAACTTGCGGCCCAGGATGTTGCGGGCCTCCAGCTTCAACTCGCTGTTGATGCCGCCGGGCAGTTTCAGGCCCTGACGGGCGACGAAGTCCAGTTGGATACCCGGCTTTTCCTTGATGTCGGGTTGCAGGTTTGGACCGCGGCTGGTGACGCGCGGGCTGGCATAAGTCAGCAGCAGCGTCTGCTGCGACAGCTTTTCCGTGTCCTCCAGACCCAGTTGCAGGTTGACCAGATGGTCCGACTGGCCGGTCAGCGGCACGCCGTTCAGGAAATAGTCCGACGCGGCGGGCAGGTCGCCGGTGGTGTAGGTATAGGGGATGGTGGTGTCCCCTTCCTTCACCTTCAGCTTCGACTGGGTGTAGGTGTAGTTGCCGATCAGCGCGATGCGGCGGTTGGCGAAGAAGTCCGCGTTCGAGATATCGCCGAGCGGCACATATTTCTGCGCCTCCAGCTCGAAACCATAGAGCGACGCTTCCGGTGCGTTGGCGAAGCTGGTCGTCACCGCATAGGTATCGTTGATCGTGGTGAAGGTTTCGATCGGGTTTTCGATCTTCTTGTAGAAGGCCGCTGCGATCAGCCGTTCGTCACGCGCCATATACCATTCGGCGCGAATGTCCGCGTTCCAGAGCTGGCTGTCCTTCAGGAAGGGATTGCCGCGGAAGAAGCGGTTGGATTCGGTGTCGAGATAGGGCTGGGCGATCAGTTCGCGGAACTGCGGGCGGGCGATGGTCTTGGACCCGCTGGCCCGGAATTGGAGGCCCTTGGCGGCTTCGATCGTCACGGTGATCGCCGGCAACCAATAGTCGCGCTTGATCTGGTTGAACGGGGTCACGCCGGTATTGTAGACGTCTACGCCCGTTACCGACTGGTCGCCCTTTTCATAGCGGACGCCCGCGTTGAAGCTGAGGCCCGGAATGATCTGCGCCTGCACCTGCGCATAGCCGGCATGGACGCGCATGGCGGCGTCATAGACCGGATAATTGCCAGAAAATTCGAGCAGGCTGATGTCATACAACTGGATGATCGCGTCCGAGGTCAGATAGTCGGGACGCAACTGCTGGACGCCGAGCGGCAGGTTGGTGGCGTCATAATGGAGTTCGTAGCGCGACGATGTGCGCTTCGTGTCGGTGAAGGCGTAGCCCGCCGTCAGCGTGAAGTCCGGTGAGAATTTATAGCTGAGGTCCGCGCCGGCCGACCAGAGATCTTCGTTCAGGTCGCTGAACGTGACCGAGGCGTCGCCGCGCTGGCGGTTCAGCGCGTTGATGAAGCGATCGCCGACCGGATCTTCGGTCAGGGCACGGTTGGTGCGCACATAGACGAATTCGCGCTCATAGGGCGCTTCGCGCTGCGAATTGGAAAAGCCGCCGCGCAGGTCGAGGCTGAGCGCGTCGCTGAGTTTGAATTCGCCCACCAGATGGGTGTCGATCAACTGACGCTCATACCAGGCGGAGTTCTGCGTCATATAGTCGGCGCCCTGGATCTGGCCGTCATTCTGGCCGATCGAGAGGGCGCTGCGCTTCAATGTGTCGCGGATATAGAGGTTGGTCCAGCGCAGCTTCTGCTGCCCCAGTTCCAGCCCGATACCCAGCAGCGCGTTGACCGTGATCTCATTGTCGGTGCTGATCTGCTGCGTGTTCTTGCCCGCGCCTGCGGCGGGATCGAGCGAGGCCTGTTGCAGCGTGTCGCGGGTGCGCCACTTGTTGCTGTAGGAGCCGGTCGCGATGATGCCGAGGCGGCCGTCGCTGCCGACATCCGTCGCCGTTCCCGCGTTGATCGAGCCGGAGAAGTTGAACGGCACCGCGTTGGTGCGCTGGAGCAGCGTCGTGTCGGCGTTCAGGAACTGCATCGCGATGGCGCGCAGGTCCGCGCGCGGCATGTTCGGGAAGGGCGTGCCGCTCTTGATCGCATCTGCAAGCAGGGGCGGAACGTCGCGAGAACTGTCGTCGAAGCCGGTCCAGTCGGACTTGGCGCCATAATGGGTATAGCCCATCTGGCCCGATGTTTCGGTGTTGGCCGAGCTGCCGACGCCGATTTCCAGATAGGATTCGGTCGGGATCGCCTTGGTCGTCAGGTTGATGACGCCGCCGCCGAATTCACCGGGGAAGTTGGCCGAAAAGCTCTTCTGCACCAGCGTCGATGCGATCACGCTGGTCGGGAAGATGTCCAGCGGAACGACGCGCTTGAGCGGTTCCGGGCTGGGCAGGGGGGAGCCGTTGAGCAGGGCGAGCGAATAGCGATCGCCGAGGCCACGGACATAGACATAGCCGCCCGACACGACCGACAGGCCGGTCACGCGCTGGAGCGAGCCGGCGATGTCGCCTTCGCCCGTCCGCTTGATGTCGGCGGCGGACAGGACGTTGACCACCTGCGGCGCGGCCTGCGAGATGTTGGCGGTGCGGCGGCCGGTGACGACGATGTCCGCGCCGGGGATCGACACGTCGACATTGCCTTCCGCTGCGGCGGCCTCATCGGCGGCGCTGGGCGTGGTCGACATGCCGGCGTCACCGGCTTGGGTCGGATTGGTCTGCGCCATCGCCATCGGCGTGACCAGCGCAGTGGAAATCAGGAGCAGGCGCGCCAGGCTGAGCGGCTTCGACATGCTATTCGTCCCCCTTGGGAAAATTCGGAGCAAAGGAATTCGGGCAAAAGAAGGCGGGGAAGCGCACGTCACGCTCCCCCGCCCCTGTTGAGGTCAGGCGCCGATCAGGTCGTCGGGATGGCGGTGCAGTTGCCGCTGGTCGAACCGAAGCTGGCGGTCGCCGAGTTGCAGGTCCAGCCGGCATACCAGGTGTCGCTGCTGTCCTTCACCGCGCCGACATAGGTGGTGGCGGTGAAGTTGCTGTCGATCGCCTTGAGGTCGGCGGCGGCGCGGGCGGTTTCGGTCGCGCCGTTGATGAACAGGCTGGTCAGCGACGGGGTGTAGCTGATGGTGCTGTTCGCACCCGCTTCGAAGATCGACTGGACGGTGGCGGCATCGACGCCACGGCTGCCCTTGTACGGGGTGCTGCTGCACTGCATCACGACCGAGATGTATTTCGGCTTGCCAGCGTCCTGGAGCGCCGCGTCGGCGTCGCGGACGGTGGTGCTGCTGTCGATGCGCAGGCAGCTCTGGGTCGGGCTGACGATGATGCCGTTGGCGAGCGTCAGGTCGGCGCCACCGCGCAGCAGCATGGCCGAGCCGTTCGAGCCGGTGGTCGAACGGTTGATCGCGGTGAAGTTGGCGACCTTCAGATACTGGCGGGGCAGGGCGTCTTCGCCGTTGTTCGATGCGGTGCCGCCGTTCGAGTCGGTTTCCAGGAAGCTGTCGCCGATGTCGTTGTTCGCGCGCTGGATGCTCAGCAGGAACTGGACGGTGCCGCGATAGCCGATGTCGCTGTCGAGATTATCGTCTTCGTTGCCGGTCAGGACCAGATAGCGCGGGTGGACCGAGCCGCCGAAGATTTCGATGCCGTCGTCCGAGCTGTTATGGACCTGGATATGGTCAAGCTGCGTGCCGGTGCCGACGCCCGACGGGGTCAGGCCCTGCAATTCGCTCGAACCCGACAGGACGAAGCCCGAATAGCGGATCTGGACATAGGACATGCGGCCCGAATTGTCGGCGTCGTTTTCGCCACCATAGAGCGCGCCGCTGGCGCCTTCGGTATCGCGTTCGCAGGCGGTGGTGCCGGCAGCAGCGGCCGGGGCGAGGCAGTCGGTGATCTTGGCGCGGCCGAGCAGCACGACGCCGCCCCACTGGCCCGACGACTGGTCGGTGTTGGTGCCCAGCACGTTTTCACGGCTGGTGAAGATGATCGGCTGGCTGGCGGTGCCGACCGCGTTGATGCGGTTGCCACGGTTGACGGCCAGGAAGGTGTTGCCGGTGCCGGCGAAGATGGTGACGCCCGGATCGATCGTCAGCGTGACATTGTTGCCGGTGCTGGACGCGCCCTGATCGGTGCCGACATCGACGCGGCCGGGCATCGAGTAGATCACGCCGGCCTGCTTGGAAATGGCGGTCGAGCTGGTGAAGCGCGCCGGGAAGGCGCAGTTGCGCCAGGTATTGGTGCCGTCCGTGATGGTGCCGGCGTTGGTAAGCTGCGCCGAACCGGCGATGCTGGGACAGTCGGCCGCCGGAGTCACCGCAGTGGGGGTGGGCGTCGGGGTCGGCGTGGGAGTAGGCGTCGGCGTGGGGGTCGGCGTCGGGAGGACGATCGTGCCTTCGCCCGGCGAAGCGATGTCGTCGGCGCCGCAGGCGCTCAGGCCCACGCAGGCGCAGCCCGCCATCAGGATCGTGTGGATACGGTTAATCTTGGCCATGTCGTCTCCGCTCCGGTCATGCCGGGATGGTTGAAGTGCGGAGCGCAGGGGAATTTCGATTCGGACAACGCCCCCTGTCGCCCTCGGATCGGGCAGTTAGGCGCGCCAGATGACATGGTGATGCTGGTTCTGTGACTATATGGAGACTGTCATGTGACAGTATGGCGACTCTCATGGCGATTCCATGAACGGACAGGCCATGCTACGGGCATGGTGATCGCGAGGGCTTCGGCAGCGGGCAGGGGGCAGCGGGCAGCGGCAGGAGCCAGGACTTGCAACCGGAAATCGAACTCAAGCTGGAACTGTCTGCACAAGCAGCAGACATTTTCGCGCAATGGCCACCGTTACAGGATGTGGATTGCGAGACGGCGACACTGCATGCGACCTATTTCGACACGCCCGATCATCGGCTGGCCCGGCAAGGGGTGAGCATGCGCATCCGGCGGTCGGGGCGGCGACGCATCCAGACGGTCAAGGCGAACGGGCGCGGCGGGGCCGGCCTGTTTGCGCGGGATGAGTGGGAACGGCCGGTGCGGGGCAACGTACCGGTGCTGGATGACGCCAATCCGGTGGCGGCGCTGTTGGGCGATGCGGCGGTCGATGTCGCGCCGATGTTCGAGGTGATAGTGGAACGGCGGACCTGGCTGGTGCCGCAGGACGGGGCGCTGATCGAACTGGTGCTCGACCGGGGCGTGGTGCGGGCGGCCGAGCGGGAGGCGCCGATCTGCGAGATCGAGCTGGAACTGAAGAGTGGTGAGCCGGCGGCCTTGTTCGCTCTGGCGCGGCAGATCGACGCGGATGTGGCGGTGCGGACCGGGGTGCTGAGCAAGTCGGAGCGCGGCTATCGGCTGGCTGGGCCGTTGGCTCATGCGCACAAGGCGGAGCCGGTCGTGCTTGATCCTGGCATGACGATCGGTACGGCCTTCGGGCAGATCGTTGCGCTGTGCCTGCGCCATTATAGACTGAACGAGGCGCTGTTGCTGGAGGCCTATGCGCCCGCCGCGCTGCATCAGGCGCGGGTCGCGATCCGCCGGTTGCGCACCGCGCTGAGCCTGTTCAGGCCGGTGTTGCGGGACGAGGACGTTACCGGTTTTCAGGGTGAGTTGCGCTGGCTGGCGCATATATTGGGCGAGGCGCGCGATCTGGATGTGCTGGAGGTCGCGGACGCAGGCGGACGTGACAGGCTGGAGACTGCGCGGGGGCAAGCGCATGCGCGGGCATTGCAATGGCTCGCTTCGGCAAGAGTGCGGATGTTGCTTCTCGACCTGACGCAATGGCTGGCGGCCGGCGCGGGGCTGGGCGAAGAGGCGGAGCAGCCGATAGCGCCCTTCGCGGCGGAACGGTTGCGCAAACGTCGCAAGCGGGTCGTCAGGGGCGGCAAGCATATGAAGCGGCTGAGCGACGAAGCGCGTCACGCGGTGCGAAAAGATGCGAAGAAGCTGCGCTATGGTGCCGAATATTTTGGCAGCCTTTTTAGCGCCAAGGCAGCGCGCCGGCGGTATGAGCGCTTCATTACCCGGCTGGAGGCGATGCAGGACAAGCTCGGCGCGCTCAACGATCTGGTGACGGCGCCCAGGACAATGGCGCGGATCGGGTTGAAGGCGGAGACGGATATGGCGGACAGGCCGCAACTACTCGCGGCCGCCGCAAAGGCGCACGGCAAGCTGGTGGATGCCTGCCGCTTCTGGGTCTGATTACCCCCAGGGACGTTCCCTATACCATTTTGTGATGACATGCTTCACCCCGGCCCGCACCTTCATGCCATGATGGATGCTGGCGGGATTAGGTTCGCCTGACGGCAGCCGATTGTTCCATATCAACAGCTTGCCCATCTCCGGCTGCACCGTCTTGCCGATCTTCGTGAAGCGGGTGGCGCCGCCGGCCAGCGGTTGGTTCAGATAGATCATCAGCGTCCAGGTCCGGTTGCCGGCGACGGAGCAATAGCGCGGATAGTCCGCGCCCTTCGGATCGAAATAGTCGGTATGCGCCTTGAACTCCTGCCCCACATCATAGCGCTGGCCCTGGATCGGTTCGCCGTGTGGCGCGGCGATGCCGGCAAGCGCGTCCAGACGCGCATCGATGGCGTCGACGAAGGGATCGCCATGGTCGAGATCGCATGTCTCGCTGGTGCGGAAATACCCATCGCCATTGGCATCGGCGATGGTCGAGGGTCGGCGCTTCGCGTCGATTCGCTCGATCAGCGCGGCGCATTCCTGTGCGTTCAGGAAATCACGCTGGATGAACAGGGTCAATTCCCTGTTGGGCACACGCTGGATACGCGGATGGGCCGCGATCCGCGCAGGATCGGCATCCGAGACTGTGGGTGGAATGTCGATCTGGTCCGTCATGGGCGATCCGAAAAGGCGAAGTTGAGAGAAAGACGTCGCCACGCCTATCTTCCGTCCGTGAAAATGCAAGTCGCGCGGCAGGCCTGCTACGCCATGTCATATATCAGTCATATAAATGTCATTCTGGAGTAAGATAGTCCGCCTAGCTGACACCCTGAGACTAATCGGGGGCGTATTTCACCATCATGCGTGTGCCATTTGGCGATAGGATAGGCGGTTTCAGGCGGAGCCGGTCGCTTTCCATTCCGGCGATCGACTGGCTGGCGCTGCTGGAAAAGGCGCTGCTGGTGATGCTGGCGCTGCAACTGGTGCGGCTGGTCTGGGCCGTGATGGCGCCGGTCGGCAGCTTCGGCCCGTGGGAAGGGCGGCAGGCGCAATTGCTGTCGCCCCATGCGCGGCAGGCGCTGTTCGCCAGTTTCGATCCCTTCTTTCGTACCGGCGCGCCGCAGCAGGCAGGCGATGGCGTCGTCACTTCGCTGGCCCTCACGCTCTATGGCGTGCGGTTGAACGAAGGGTCGGGGCTGGGTTCCGCCATCATCGCCTCGCCCGATGGCGTCCAGAACAGCTTTGCCGTGGGCGATGAGATCATGCCCGGCGTGGTGCTGAAGGCGGTTGCCTTCGACCATGCGACGATCGACCGGGGCGGGGCGGAGGAGCAGATATTCCTCGACCAGTCGACGCCTGCGCCCGAAGTGGAGGCTGCCCCGGCGGCAGGCGCTGGCTGGCAGAGTGCCGCGCCACCGCCGCCCGCTCCGCCCGGCGCCGGTCCCACCGTCGACAGCCTGAAGCGCGATATCGGCTTTGCCCCGCGCATGCAGAATGGGCGTGTCACCGGCCTTGCCGTCCTGCCCAAGGGGCCGGGCTTTGCCGGCGTCGGCTTCAAGGCCGGTGACATCATCAGTCAGGTGAATGGCCAGCCGATCGGATCGGCGGGCGATCTTCAGACCCTTCAGAACCAGATCGCGCCCGGCGCGCGCCTCTCCCTGACCGTCGAGCGCGGCGCCGCCGTCGCATCGGTCAACATCATAGTGCAAGGCCAATGACCCGCAAACTCCTCCTCTCCGCTGCAACCGCCCTTGCCTTGGCCACGCCGATTGCCGCGCCGCTCATGGCGCAGCAGACGCTGAACGTGCGCGACGCCGATATCCGCGCCTTCATTCAGGATGCGGCGCGCGTGACCGGCCGCACTTTCATCATCGACAACAAGGTGCAGGGGAAGGTGTCGGTCGTGACCGATCGGCCGCTGTCCCGCTCCGAATATTTCGAGATCGTGCTGTCGACCCTGCGCGCCAACGGGCTGGTCGCGGTGCCGGCGCCGGGCGGGGCCTATCGCATCCAGCCGGCCGATGGCGCGGCGGGCCAGCCGAGCAGCGTGGGCCGCGCGGCCAGCCGCAACAGCTTCGTCACCGAAGTCTTCCGCCTGCGCTCGATCGACGCGGCGAGCGCGCTGGAGACGCTGCGCCCGCTGGTGAGCAAGGAAGGCTCCGTCACCGCCAACCGCGCCGGCAACAGCGTGGTCGTGGCCGATTATGCCGATAATATCGCCCGCATCCGGCAGGTGATCGCGCGTATCGACCGGGATACGGCGGCGACGCAGATGGTGATGCTGAAAAATGCCGGCGCGCGGGAGATCGCGACATCCTTGCAGGCATTGGTGGCCAGTGGCGGAGGCGAGAATGCCGCGCCATCGGCCGCGACCGTGGTGCCGATCGATAGCAGCAACGCAGTCGCGATCCGGGGCGATGCCAATACCGTGGCCCGGCTGGTGGCGATGGCGCGCCAGTTGGACCAGCAGGCGGCGAGCGGTACCGAAATCCGCGTTTATTGGCTGGAACATGCCGATGCGGAAAAGCTGTTGCCGGTGTTGCAGCAGCTTGTGGGGCAATCGACCAGCCAGCCGGTGACGGCCTCCACACCGGCGGCCGGCGGCGCGGCTCCTGCGTCTCAGGCGGCGGCGCCGGTGGCGGCAGCTTCCTCCTCGTCTTCGTCCAGCGGCGGGGGAATATCCACGCGCGGCCCGGCGATCGTCACCCGTTACGAAGGCGCCAATGCCATCATTGTCGCGGCCAACAGCGACGTGCAGCGGATGCTGGGCGAGACGATCCGACAGGTCGATACGCGCCGCGAACAGGTGCTGGTGGAAGCCATCATCGTGGAGATCAGCGATGCGGCGGCCAAGAAGCTGGGCGTGCAATTCCTGCTGGGCAGCACGTCGACCGGCTTTGCGGCGACCAACTACAGCAATGCCTCACCCAATCTGTTGACGCTGGCCGGGGCCTATGGCGCGACCCAACTAGGCACGACGACGACGACCGTGGTGGCGCCCGATGGCACGAAAACCACCACGGAGATGCAGAATAGCGGCGATCTCGCCAGCAGCTTGCAGGAGGCCGCGCTTAGCAGCCTGACCAGCGCGACCGGTGCGATTGCCGGGCTGGGCGGCAGCATCGGCAAGAACGGCATTTTCGGCGCGATCATCAATGCGGTGAAGTCCGATACCGAAAGCAACCTGCTCTCCACGCCGTCGGTGATGACGCTGGACAACCAGAAAGCGTCGATCCTGGTCGGCCAGCAAGTGCCGGTGACGACAGGCGAGGCGCTGAGCCAGAATTTCGACAATCAGTTCCGCACCGTCCAGCGGCAGGATGTCGGCATCAAGCTGGAGGTCAAGCCGCAGATCAATACCGGCGGCGCGATCAAGCTGTTCCTGAAGCAGGAAGTGTCGAGCGTGGCCGGGCCGGTCAGCAACTCCAGCAGCGACCTCATCATCAACAAGCGCGAGATCGAGACGACGGTCACCGTGGATGATGGCGAGATCCTCGCGCTCGGCGGCCTGCTGGACGATAATGAGCGCAAGACGATCGAGCGCATTCCGCTGCTGTCCGACATTCCGGGGCTGGGCGAACTGTTCAAGTCACGCAGCCGGAGCCGGACCAAGACCAATTTGATGGTCTTCATCCGCCCGACCATATTGCGATCGAAGGAGGACGCGCAGCGGCTGACGCAGCAGCGCTACGGCTATGTTCGCGGCATGCAGTTGCAGCGCAATCCCGACATGGAGCCGACCATCGACGAATTGGTGCGCGATTATATGGGCGCGACGCCGCCGGTCGCAGCACAGCCGGGCGATGCCGTGGTGCAGCCGGAAGTCGGTGCCGCACCGGCGCAAGTGATCGAACCCAGCGTCCGCCAGTCGAGCGGCGTGGTGCGACCGGTCGAGATACCGGCAAGCGGAGAACGCAAGTGAGCGACCAGCCGCACGGCGTTGAATTTCCTCCGGCACCGTCGCGGCCGATCGACATTCCTTATGTCTTTGCGCGCAAGCACGGCGTCGTCATGCTGCCGGTCGAGGGCGAGCGGCTGACCATCGCCGTGCGCGAAGGCAGCGATCCGCGCATCCTGCTGGAAGTGCGTCGCCATCTGGCGCGCAGCTTCGATGTCATCTTCGTCGCGCCGGGCGAGTTCGACCGGCATCTGTCCAATCACTATGCGATGGAGGGCAGCGCGGCGGCCATGGCGGGATCGCTGGAGGTCGGCGCGGACGAACTGGACATATTGGCCGCCGATATCCCGACCGCCGACGATCTGCTGGACAGCGCGGACGACGCGCCCGCCATCCGCCTGATCAACGGCATCATCGCTGAAGCGGCGCGGCAAGGCGTGTCGGACATTCATATCGAACCCTATGAGACGGGCCTGATCGTGCGCATGCGCGTGGACGGGGTGCTGCGTGAGACGCTGCGCATGCCGCCCCATGTGGCGCCGGTCGTGGTCAGCCGCATCAAGGTGATGGCGCGGCTGGACATTGCCGAGCGGCGCGTGCCGCAGGACGGGCGCATCGGCCTGACGCTGGGCGGCAAGCTGCTCGATGTGCGTGTGTCCACCCTGCCGAGCCGGGCGGGCGAGCGGGTGGTGCTGCGCATATTGGACAAGGAGAATGCGGGGATCACGCTCGACCTGCTGGGGATGAACGGTACGCCCGATCGCATCTTCCGCGAAGGGTTGGGCGAGCCGAACGGTATCATCCTGGTCACCGGGCCGACCGGTTCGGGCAAGACGACCACGCTCTATGCCGGCCTGCGTCAGTTGAACGATGGTTCGCGCAATATCCTGACGGTCGAAGACCCGGTCGAATATGCGATGGAGGGCGTCGGCCAGACGCAGGTCAATGCCAAGGTCGGCCTGACCTTCGCGGCGGGGCTGCGCGCGATCCTGCGGCAGGATCCCGATGTCGTCATGGTTGGGGAAATCCGCGATCGCGAGACGGCAGAGATTGCGGTGCAGGCGTCGCTGACCGGGCATCTCGTGCTGTCCACCGTCCATACCAATGATGCCGTGGGCGCGATCACGCGAATGCGCGACATGCGGGTCGAACCGTTTTTGCTGGCCTCTACGCTTCGCGCCGTGATCGCCCAGCGGCTGGTCCGTCGCCTCTGTCAGAACTGCCGCGAGCCGGTGCAGGCGGACAAGTCTGCCAGTGCGCTGCTGGGCTTCGATCCGGGCACCATCATCTATCGCGCGCGGGGCTGCGACGAGTGCAACGGCACAGGCTATAAGGGCCGCATCGGCGTGTTCGAGGCGATCCGGGTGGACGACACCATCCGCCGCCTCATCAACGATGGTGGCGACGAGTCGCTGATCGCCCGTCACGCCTTCCTGAATGCGCCGAACCTCGGCTCCGCGGCGCGGGCGCTGGTGCGCGACGGGCAGACCACGGCGGAAGAAGCCATTCGCGTGTCGCGCCGCGACGCGATCGAGGCGGAAACCATCGCCGATGGCTGATTTCGACTATAGCGTCATCGACCCGGCCGGGCGGGAGCGCAGCGGCAGCATCAAGGCCGCGACGGTCGAGGATGCGCGCGCCAAACTCGACGCGCGCAAGCTGTTCATCGTGCGGATCGAGCCGGGTGCGGTCGAAACCGCGCGCAAGCGGGCGGGCCTGTCGCTTCGCGCGCCGCGCCTGTCTGCCAAGGAACTGACCCTGTTCACCCGGCAACTGGCGACGCTGACCCAGGTCAGCCCGTTGGAGGAATCGCTGCGCACCATCGGCAAGCAGAGCGAGCAGGATCATGTCCGCGCCATCGTGGGCAAGGTGCATGGCGGCGTGCTGGAAGGGCGGCGGCTGGCCGATGCGCTGGGCGCCGAACCCAAAAGCTTCCCGCCGCTATATCGCGCTATGATCTCCGCCGGCGAAAGCTCCGGCAGCCTGCCGACTATCATGGAGCGGCTGTCCGACCTGATGGAACGGCAGGCGGTGATGCGGTCCAAGGTGCTGACGGCGATCGCCTATCCCAGCGTGCTGGCGACCTTCGCCATATTCGTGGTCGCCGCGCTGATGATCTTCGTCGTGCCCAAGGTGGTGGAGCAGTTCGACACGGTCGGGCAGGAATTGCCGTTGTTGACGCGGATGGTGATGGGCGTGTCCGCATTCCTGGCCGCTTACTGGTGGCTGCTGCTGATCCTGATCGTGCTGGGCGCCGTCGGTTTCTGGCGGGCGATGAAGGTGGAGCGGTTTCGTTATCGTTTCGACGCGATGCTGCTTGGCATGCCCTTGCTGGGGCGTCTGATCCGCGACCTGCATGCGGCGCGGATGGCGCGCACCCTGTCCACCATGATCGCCAGCCGCCTGCCGCTGATGGAGGGCCTGTCGCTGACCGCCAACACCGTCCACAACCGGGTGCTGCGCAAGGCGTCGGACGAGATTGTCGAGGCGATCCGGGGCGGTGGCAGCCTGTCCGCCGCGCTGCGCCGGGCCGGCGTGTTTCCGCCGTTGCTCGTCTATCTGGCCGCGAGCGGGGAGAGCGCCGGGCGGCTCGACACCATGCTGGAGCGCGCCGCCGACTATCTGGAACGCGAATTCGACAGCTTCACCTCGACCGCGCTGGCGATGCTGGAGCCTGTCATCATCATATTGATGGGCGGCATCGTCGCCGTCATCATCCTGTCCATCCTGCTGCCGATCTTGCAGCTGCAAAGCCTGACCGGGGCTTGAAGGAGTTGAATATGTTTAAGACCCTTACCCTTTGTCTTTCCCGCGCATGCGCGAATCCATCTCCGAGCCTCTCCCCCGTCCCAACGTCGGAGATGGATTCCCGCTTTCGCGACGATGACAAATGTAGGGAGAGGCGCTCCGCCGAACACGGCTTCACGCTGGTCGAGCTGATGGTCGTGATCGTCATCATCGGCCTGCTGGCTACGATCGTAGCGATCAACGTCATCCCCGCGACTGATACCGCGCGGATCGAGAAGGCGAAGGCGGATATCGCCACGATCGAGCAGGCGCTGGAGCAATATCGGCTCGACAACCTGACCTATCCCGCAGGATCGGACGGGTTGCAGGCGCTGCTCAATCCGCCCGCTTCGCTGGCGCAGCCGCAGCGCTATCGCCGGGGCGGCTATATCAAGAAGCTGCCCGACGATCCGTGGGGCCGCGCCTATCTCTACACCGTGCCGGGTCGCAAGGGCGCGTTCGACATCAGTTCGCTGGGTGCGGACGGCCAGCCGGGCGGCGAGAGCGAAAATGCGGATATCTATTCCAGCGAGATGTGAGGGACTGTGCCCTGGCGCAGGCCGGGGTCCTGAGAGGCATATGCAGTGCCAGATCGGCTCGGCCCCGGCCGTCTCCGGGGCGCGTTCGCCGGCGGGCGAACGCGGTTTTACCCTTTTGGAACTGATGGTCGTGTTGACGATCATCGGCTTCATTTCGGCTGCCGTCGTGCTCGCCATTCCCGATCCGCGCGGGCGCGTGATCGAGGATGCCGACCGCTTCGCCGCGCGTGTGGCCGCCGCGCGCGACGAAGCGGTCGTGACCGCGCGCCCGATGGGCCTGTGGGTGTCGGCTTCCGGCTATGGTTTCCAGCGCCGCGAGGACGGCCAGTGGACACCAGTGGAGGACAAGCCCTTCGTCACCGCCAACTGGAAGGGCGGCACGCGCGCGCTGGTGGGCAAGGATGGTCGCCAGCAGATCGCCTTCGACGGCACCGGCCTGCCGACCGATCCCCTGACCGTGACCCTGGCCCGCGAGGGCGAGCGCGTGTCCGTAACCGTCGACATGGCGGGGAAGGTCATGGTCGGTGGGTAAGATGCACGCATCCTGCTCTCACTCCGCTGGCCCTGAGCCTGTGGAAGCCTGTCCTGATCGGCACCGCAAGCGGGGTCTGAAGGCGGGCGCTCAATGCCCTTCGACAGGCCCAGGGCGAACGGATATGATAGTGGAACGAGCCGAACACGGCTTCACGCCTTTGCAGCGTTCCGCCGAACACGGCTTCACGCTGCTCGAAATGCTGGTCGCGCTGGCGGTGTTCAGCCTTGCCGCGCTGGCGCTGGTGCGCTTGCAGGGCGTGACCTTGCGCACCGCCGCCGATCTGGACAGCAAGGCGCTGGGCCAGATCGTCGCGCGCAACCTGATGGTCGAGGTGCAGAGCGATCCGGCGGCGCCTTCGATCGGCGAGGAGGACGGTGACGTCGAGAATGGCGGCCGCCGCTGGCATTGGAGCCGCAGCGTCAAGCCGACGGATGACCAGCGGCTGTTGCAGGTCGATCTGACCGTCGATGGCCAGCCCGGCGCATCCCCGGTCGCGCTCAGCTTCGTGCGGGTGGTCGAATGATGACGCCATACCAATCGCCGCAGCGTTCCGCCCAACAGGGCTTCAGGTCTTCGTTGCGTTCCGCCCAACAGGGCTTCACGTCTTCGTTGCGATCTGCCGAGCACGGCTTCACGTCTCCGTTGCGTTCCGCCCAACAGGGCTTCACGCTGATCGAATTGCTCGTCGCCCTTATGATCTTCGCCATGTTGGCCAGCGCGGGTGTGCTGTTGCTTGGCAACAGCGTGGCGGCGCAGGCGCAGGTGAAGGCGCGGCTGGACGATATGGCGGCGGTGCAGCGGGCCGGCGGCGCGCTGGCGGCCGACCTGGGGCAGGCGGTGCCACGAATCACCCGGACCGAGGCGGGCACCAATGCGCCGGCTTTTTGGGCGCATGATGATGGCGAAGCGCAGCCGGTGATGCAGTTCGTGCGAGGCGGATGGGACAATCTGGGCGATCTGCCTCGTCCCTCGCTACAAAAGGTCGAATATTGGGTCCGGCAGGGGCGGCTGGAGCGGCGCACCTATGCGCAACTGGATGGTGCGACGGGGGATGAGCCGGCGGCGTTGCTCGACAATGTCGAGACGGTCGTGCTGCGCTTTCGCGACGCGCAGGGCACATGGCAGGAGGCATGGACGCCGAGCCAGCCCGACCTGATGCCCCGCGCCGTAGAGATGATGGTGAAGCGAACCGGCGAGCCGCCGATCGTGCTGCGCTTTCTGGTTGCGCCCGGCCCGGCGGAAAAGCTGGAAGGGGCGACTGGTGCCTGACCCCCGAAAAGAGAGTGAAAGAGGCGCGGCGCTGCTGACGGTGTTGCTGCTGGTGGCGGTGATGGCCGTGGTGGCCGCGACCGCGCTGGAGCGGTTGGCGCTGGCGACCCGGATGACCGGCAATGGCGGCGCGGTCGATCAGGGGCGGGCCTATGCCGACGCCGGCATGGCGATGGCGCGGCTGCGCATCGCGGACCTGACCGCCTCCAACCCTGCCCGGATCACGCTGGCGGGCGGATGGATGGGTACGCCGCAAAGCCTGCCAGTGCCGGGCGGTGTGGCGACGGCGCGGGTCACGGATGGCGGCAATTGCTTCAACCTCAACAGCGTGGTGAGTGGCGAAACAGAGGCCAGCCTGAAGGTCCGGCCGATCGGCGTGCAGCAGTTTCAGGGCCTGCTGGAGGCATTGGGCGTGGACGCGCGGCAGGCGCAGGTCGCCGCCGCGAGCCTCGCCGACTGGATCGACACCGACAGCGTGCCGCAGCCTGGCGGCGCGGAGGATGAGATCTATGCAGCGATGGAGCGGCCCTATCGCGCGCCCAACCGCATGATGGTGGACGCCAGCGAATTGCGGGCGGTCAGCGGCATCAGTCCGGCCATTTACGATCTGGCGAAACCATGGATTTGCGCGCTGCCGGTCACGACTTTGTCGCCGATCAACATCAATACGCTGCTGCCGCAGCAGGCGCCGCTGTTCGCAATGCTGCTGCCGGGGCAATTGAGTGTCGCGCAAGCGCGGCAATTGCTGGCGCAGCGGCCTGCGGATGGTTACGGCAGCACGGTGCAATTCTGGGCGATGCCTTCGCTTGCCGGCCTTTCGCCGATGACCGAGGTGCAGGAACAGGTAAAATTGACGACTGGATTTTTCGGAGTGGACGTTTCGGTGGATGTCGGGGGAACGCAGGTGGTGGAGCGGGCGCTGATCGACGCGCGGCAAAGCCCGGCGCTGCTGGTGCGGCGCAGTTGGGGCGCGGGGTCATGAGCAGTCGCGATGCGTTGATCGTCTGTCTGCCCGAAGCGGCAGAGGCGCCCGCGCGCTGGATGCGGGTCGTGGATGGCGCGCTGACCCAGTCGGGTGAGGGCGCCAACTGGCTGGCGGCCTGTGGCCTTGCCGCGCTGCCGGATCAGGCGCGCGTGCTGCTGGTGCCGCCCGCCGCGCTGGTGACGCTGCACTGGATGGTGCACCCCGACCTGCCGGTGCGGCAGGGGCGGGCGGCGGCGCGGCTGGCGGCGCTGGCAGGCGGGCTGTTGCCGGCCGATCAGTTATTCGCGGTCGCCGATTCCAATGAAGATCCCGCCCGGCCGCACATCATCGCCGTGGCGAGCCGCGCGGATATGCAGCATTGGCTGCTTTGGGCGCAGCATCATGGGCTGGACCCCGACATCATCGTGCCGGCGCCGCTGCTGCTGCCCGAACCGGAGCAGGGCTTCACCCGTGGCCTGATCGGCGGCGTGGCAGTGCTGCGCGGCACCGACATGGCGTTGACGGACGACATGGCGCTGCCGGCGCTGGTCGCGGACGCGCCGATTGCCGACGTCGCGGCGGGCCTGATCGAGGGACGAGCGATCGCGGCGCTGGACAGCCCGCCGCTCGACCTGCGCCAGGGGGATTTTGCCAAGCGGGTGCGGCGAGCCGTGGACAGCCGGGCGCTGGGCCGGATCGCGCTGTGGAGCGGGCTTATATTGCTCCTCAGCCTGATCCTGTCGCTGGTCGGCGTCGCGAAGCAGCATATGGAAGCCGACCGGCTAGACGATGACAGTCTGGCTCGCGCGCAGCAGGTGCTGCCGGGCGCGACCGATGCCGCGCAGGCGCTGGTGGAAATGGAAGGCAGGCTGGCGGCACGGGGTGGGGGCGGCCGCGCTTTCACCGCGCCGGTCGCAAGCCTGCTGAGCGCGATGCAGGATGCGCCGGGCGTGGCGCTGACTACCCTGTCGCGCGATCCTGACGGCATGGTGCGCGCCACGCTGGCGGCGGCAAAGGCGGACGACATCAATGTCGTGCTGCTGGCGTTGCAGGCAGCCGGCTTCACGATCACGGCTACGCCCTCTCAGGAACCGGGCGGGCGGACGCTGGCAGATATCACGGTGCGGTCATGATGGAACGGATGGCGACATATTGGTCGGAACGATCGACCCGCGAACAATGGATGCTGGGCGTGATGTTCGCGCTGCTTGGCGGGGTGATATTGTGGTTCGGCGTGGCGATGCCGCTCGACCGGACCCAGCGTTCCGCGCGTGAAGCCTTGCTGGCCGCAACGGACCGCAACGCCGCCGTCCGCGCGGCGGTGAAGCAGTTGAAGGCATTGCCGCGCGATGCGGCCATCACCGGCCCGACCGCGCCGATCGACCAGTTTGTCGGCCAGAGCGCGGGCGAGGCGGGGCTGACGCTGGAACGAGCGCAGGCGCAGGGCAACGACCGGATCGACATCGCGATAGCCTCGGTTCGGCCGGTCGCGCTCTTCTCCTGGCTGGCCATGCTGGAGGCGCAGGGGGTGCGGGTCGACACGATGAGCGCGCGTCCATCCGCCACGGCGGGGAGCGTGTCGGTACAGGCTGTTCTGGTCCGGGGGAGCGCGCAATGATGGGCCTCACTCTGTCGCGGCGGATGCGGATCGTGCTGATTTTGGCGTTGCTGCTGGGTCTGTTGCTGTTCCTGCCGATGCGCGTGACCCTTGGCCTGGCCGGGCTGGAGCGGCTGGGCGTTGCCGCCCGCGACGTGCGCGGCAGTGTGTGGAACGGGCGGATCGACCAGTTGATGCTGGGTGACATGCCGCTTGGCAGCGTGCGGGCGGGCCTGTCCCCGGTGTCGCTGCTCATGGGGCGCGCCCGTTTCGATATCGCCCGCAGGAAGGGGCTAGCCGATGATGTCAGCGGCGCGCTGACGGTCGGCTTCGGCCGGATCGGCGTGGACGATGTGACCGGGTCGGTACCGCTTGGCCGGACCTTTGCGCCGTTACCGGTCGGCAGCCTGATGCTGGACGATGTCAGCGCTTATTATAGCGGCGATCGCTGCGGCCATGCCGAAGGACGGGTGCGGGCGCGAATGGCGGGCCAGATACCAGGCCTCAACCTCAGCCAGGGCCTGTCGGGCGTGGTCGCCTGCGACGGCGATGCGCTGTTGCTGCCGCTGGTCAGCCAGTCCGGCATGGAAAAGATCAGCCTTCGCATCTGGCGGTCGGGTCGCTATACGGCGGAGATGCGGGTCGAAACCGCAGACCCCGCGCTCGCGACCACGCTGGGACAGGCGGGCTTTGCCAATGTCGGCGGCGCGCAGATGCTCAAGGTCGAAGGCCGCCTGTGATCCAGCCCGTTGCGGCGCTGATTGGTGCGCTGGCCGGCGCGATCGCGGGCAGCTTCCTTGGCACCCTGATCCTGCGCTGGCCCGATGGGCGCAGCGTGATCCGGGGGCGTTCGGCCTGCGACGGATGCGGTCGCACGCTGGGCGCGCGTGATCTTGTCCCCCTGTTGAGCGCCATGATCCAGCGCGGCCATTGTCGCCGTTGCGGCGCACGAATTGCGCCGCTGCATGGCAGGATGGAGGCCGGCTGTGCCATCATCGGCGCGCTGGCGATCGGCGGGGTACCCGATGTCGGCGGTATGGCCTGGGCCTTGCTCGGCTGGCTGCTGCTGACGCTCGCGCTCCTGGACTGGCGCCATTTCTGGTTGCCTGATGCGCTGACCCTGCCGCTCGCCTTTCTGGGGTTCACGGCGGGCATGTGGGCGACGGATGTCGGCATGCCCGACCGGATCATCGGTGCTGCGGCTGGCTATGGCGCGTTGCTGGCGATCGCGCTGGGCTATAAGGTGCTGCGTGCACGCGAGGGGCTGGGGATGGGCGATGCGAAGTTGCTCGGCGCGCTCGGCGCATGGTTCGGCTGGCAGACCTTGCCTTTCCTGCTGCTGATCGCGTCGCTGCTGGGCCTTGTGGTGATGCTTGTCACCGGCGGCGCAAGGCAGCGCACCGCCCGCGTGCCACTAGGCACCTTCCTGGCGCTCGCCGTTCTCCCCGCATGGATCATCGTCCTGCGCCTGTTTTAAGGGGTGGGTTCAACGGGTGTCGGCGACACAAGCTTGAGCGGAAGTAGCGCGTCGAGCGGCGTTCGTTCGAGGAGCGTGTAGCGATTGGCGAGGAGCAGCACGTCCAGCTGGACGGCGTGGATCGCGTCGATGCACAGCTCCACTTCGTCGACACCAAGACCGAATGCTCCCCGATCACGCCCTGCTCGCGCAGCGAGACCAGCGCATCGAAGCCGCCATTGACCAGCCGATCCCAATGCCCAGCATGAGCCTCACAGTGAATGCGGCGGCCGATGTCGTGGACCAGCGCTAGGTCGATACGGTCAAGGCCGAGTCGATGGAGGCTTGCCTCGATCGAGCGGAGGATGCCGTCGCGGCTGTAGTCGTAGGCGACGCGAAATGGCATAGGCGAAAGAAATCTCGGTTGTTCGCCACGCGGAAAAAATCACATTCGCTATTGCGCAGTCCATGCCCGCTCGTGACGTTCGATATATGACAGATAGCCCATCGACCACCGACCGGTTCGCCTTTACGCCCACGCATGACGAGGCCGCGCGGCTCGGCTTCGTTGGCGCTCTGAAGAAATATGTCAATTTCGATGTCGAGACGGCATTGCAGGAGCGTTTCGACGACCGCATCGCACCGGCCTATACGCAGAGCCATGGACAGGCGCCGACCAACCGAAAGGAAGCGGTCGCGGCTGCTGCCGATGACCGGCTGTTCCAACTGTGGGCCTCGCTTACATGGCACAGCCAGAATATGATGTGGGATACGGTCCAACTGACGACGGACCGCATTATCGACGATCGCATCGCTACCTTCCGCGCGTTGCGCGACAGGGCGGAGGCAGGCGGCAGCATCAAGTTGAACGACGAAGTCGTCGTACGCGCGCCAGTCAAGACAACGGAGATCCACCGCCAACCGGGGGGTTACTGGCGTGAAACGCGAACTGACGACATCGAAGCGGGGCTGAACTATACCGGCACGGTCGAAATGTATCGGCAGGCCAAGGGCATGTCGACCGGCAAGTCGGCCACGAACGATACCTTCGGCCGCTTCGTCGCCGGCGTGGCGCAGCGCCGTGCACCGGACCTGACGCCAACGTCCGTGCTGGACATGGGCTGTGGCACCGGCGAGCAGACCCATGCCTACAAGCATCTCTATCCCGAAGCGGAAGTCCATGGCCTGGACAGCGCCCGGCCGTTCGTGCGCTATGCCCATGGCGCGGCTGAGAGCGCCGGGGTGGGCATCCATTTCCATGAACTGGACGCAGCCGAAACCGGTTTTGCCGATGAGAGTTTCGATTTCATCACGTCGATCATCATGTTCCATGAAACATCGGCGGCGCAGGTGCCGCGCATCCTCAAGGAATGCTGGCGGCTGCTGAAGCCCGGCGGGCTGGTGCTGCATCTGGATGTGCCCTATCACGCGCATCGCATTCCGTTGGTGAAGCAGGTCACTAACGACTGGCAGGTGCGTCATAATGGCGAGCCGTTCTGGACCGGCTTCGTCGATCTCGACATGAAGGCGGAGTTGGAGAAGGCAGGCTTCGATCCGGCCAGCGCCTTCGACGATTATGAAGCAGTGGGACCGGCCGCGTATTTCGTTTTTGGAGGGCGCAAAGCGTGAGCATTATGCAACGGGAAAAGCCCATCCAGTCGGACACCGCAACCTTGCCGGAGGGGCCACCCGCGGCCGACCGTCATGTGACCTTCCTGGCCGACCCGATCATGGACAATCTGTTGCGGGCGGTCGTGACATTGAGCATGGAATTGTCGGTCACGCGCGAAAGGCTCAAGTCGCTGGAACAGGTTCTGGGCGACCTGGGCCAGCCGGTGACGGAGAAGATCGAGGTGATCGCCGTGACGGCCGAGGACGACGCATCCCGGCGCGCGGAACGGGAACGATTGATCGAATCGATTCTGGCGCCGATCGTCAAGGGTCTTGGCGACAGGGGATGACAGGCGAACGCCCGCATATCACGGATGAAAAATGACGCCGGCGTTCACGCGCCGGCGTTTTCATGTCGGCCATAGGCATGTCGCTTAGGCGAACATTGTTCGCATAACGGACAAAGATCAGCGCATAATTGCGCGCGTACGTCGCCTCATGAAGCCATGGTGTCACCGGGACGCAGCGGCTGATCCGGCCGGGCAATCCATCTTCCATCTCTTTGCAATAGGGATTTTGCACCCATGCCTCTGACCCGCATTATCGGCTCCTATGTCACCTATCCCCTTGGCCAGCCCGAACAGGCCATCAGTTGGGAGGATTTCATCGTCACCCGCAATCCCGACGGCTCGCGCACCGCGATGACGATGTCGCGCTTTCCCGGCTGCGCGATCGTGCGCCATGTGACGCAAACGGTGGATGAGAATTTCGTGCCGCGGGACGGCTTTGCCCGTCTGTTTGCGGACAATCGCTATCTCGGCGCGATCGTGCGCCATGTCAGCGGGGACGAGGTGACCTCTATCATCCTGCCGGCCGATGGTGGTCCGGTCGATCAATCCTCCTTCCCGATCGACCTTGCCGCCGAGGTGTTGGGCTATCATCCTACCGCCGCCGAGGGGTGGAAGCTGATGAAGCTGGATCGTAATCAGACGGGGGTCCAGACGATTAAACTGCTCACGACGTCGTTGACCTGGAACGGCGGCACGATCAGCCATGGTCGCAAGGTGGAGATGCCAGTCGAATATCTGGGCCAGGACGAGATCGTGGTGGCCGGGCAGGCGCTGGCCTGTCATCGCTATATGTGGCGGACGGGCGACATTGACGGCGATCTGGAAATCTGGACCACCGGCGAGGATCAGATCGTGGCGCGCATGAACGGCTATCGTAAGGGTCATGCCTATGAATTGTCGCGTTACGAAGTCACCGACTTTTCCGATGAGCGCGAGTTCGGCTATTGACCGGCACCGCCATGCTTGCTGACGACAATATAGGCCGGATGCAGGAATTGCGCCGTGGCTGGCGGCCCTTGGTCGCCAGTTGCGTCGGGCTGGCGCTGGGCCTGTCGCCCCATTCGGCCTACACCATCGGCATGATCGCCGGGCCGCTGGGCCAGGATCTGGGGTGGAGCCGGTCCAGCGTATTGGGGGCGACCATGGCCGCCACGGTCGCGGTAATCCTGCTGGGTTCCAGCATCGGGCGGCTGGTCGATCGTGTCGGGGCGCGGCGCGTCGCATTGTGGGCGACGGTCGGCGTTACGATCGGCCTGCTATTGCTGGCGACGACGGCACGCGCGAACATTGCGCTATTCTACGGCCTGTGGGGCTTGCTGACGGCATTGGGCCTGGGCACCCTGCCGATGACCTACGCCAAGATCGCGACCCAGTGGTTCAATCGCAGCCGCGGGTTGGCGCTGGGCCTGATGCTGGCCAGCACCGGGATCGCGGGTGCCATATATCCCTTCTATATCGACTGGTGGATCGGCATCGCCGGGTGGCGTGGCGCATTTGTCGGGCTGGCGATTTTGCCCTTGGCGCTATCCCTGCCGATCCAATATCGCTGGCTGTTCGAAGCGAAGGCAAGCAAGTTGCCCGGCGATGGCGGCGACGCCATCGGCCTGACACTGGGGCAGGCGGTACGGCATTATCGCTTCTGGGCCGCGGCGCTGGCTGCGATGCTGCTCAATGCGGCGAGCGGTGGCCTGCTCACCAATTTCCTGCCGCTGTTGACCGAAGCGGGGCTTGCTCACGGGCAGGCGTTGCAGGCGCTGTCTGTATTGGCGCTCAGCATTACGGGCGGTCGGCTGCTCTGCGGTTTCATGCTGGATCGAATGTGGGCGCCGATCGCAGCGATCGCGCTGATCGTGCCGGCGATCGCTGGCACGATGCTTCTGACGACAGACGCCATCCAGCCCGTAACGGCAGTGGGGTGCGTCATATTGGTGGGCCTCATCACCGGCGCTGAGTTCGACCTGATGGCGTTCATTACCGGCCGCTATTTCGGACGCCGCCATTATAGCGAGATTTTCGGCCTGATCTTCGCGATCTTCGCAATCGGATCGGGCGCGGCGCCGATCCTGTTCGGCTTCGTGCGGGAAAGGACCGGCAATTATGACGCGCTGCTCATTTTGTCGTCGGTGATGCTGGCAGGGGCGGCGCTATTGTTCTTCACGCTCGGCCGCTATCCTGCCGCTTATGCGCAGAACAGTCAAAGCTGACCGCGGGTAACCGTCTATGAAAAAGGCCTCCTCCGGCGTCATGCGGGAGGAGGCCTTTTTCGTGCCCGAAGGATGCGTCAGGCGGCCTGAGCAGCGCGCACCCATTGCGGCGCGGTCGGCGCAGGCAGGCCGGTTTCGGCCAGACAGTTGGCGCGCAGCGTGTCGATGTCCGGTCCGAAGTCGAACACATCTACGTCGCCCCGCGTTGCGCGCATCTCCGCCCGCAGCGCGTCGGTGGCAGCCGCATCGACCACCCCGTCGATCAGCACCACGCCATAGCGGCGCGCGCCTTCGGCCGTGACCAGCCCCTGCGTCACTTCCTTGACCAGCAACGCCGGATCGCGGTCCAGCGGGTCGCCCCAGCCGCCACCGCCCCAGGTGATGAAGTGCAGCCTGTCGCCCGCCTCGACCGGATGGTTTTCCAGCTTGTTGCCGACGACGATTTCCGTGCCATCCGCTTTCACGAGCAGCTTGCGCGCCCGTGCGCCGGGCAGGCCGCCATTGACGCCCCAGGGCGGCACGAACCAGCGATCGTCATGGATGGCGATCACGCCCGGTTCCAGGAAGCGATAGACCATGTCGATGCCGTTGCCGCCGCGATGCAGGCCGGGGCCGCCGCTGTCCGCCACGGTCGAATAATTTTCGATCACCAGCGGGAAATAGCGCTCCAGAAACTCGTTTGGTACATTGGTGAAGCCGGGAAAGAGTGAATGTCCATCCGGCCCGTCGCCCAGCGGACGGCCGGGGATACCGCCAAAGCCGATCTGGAACAACTGGAACCACTTGCCGGCCTTGTCCGTCCCGGCGTAGAAGAGATGTGGCGAGGAAGAGAAGCCGGCGGCGTTCAGGAATTGCGGCGTCTTCTGGCCCAGCAGGCCGCCAAGGATATCGAACAGGCGACCCAGAACATGGGTGCGGCCCGACAGCGCAGCGGGGAATTTGGGCTTGAGCAATGATCCTTCGGGAATACGCACGTCGATCAGCGGATAATAGCCGTCGTTGAACAGGATCTGCGGATCGAAGATCATGATCATGTAGATGCCAAAGAACATGCGCATCATATTTTCGTTGAGCAGCATGTTGATCGACGCCTTCGACTGCGGATCGGTGCCGTCGAAGTCCAGGATGACGCGGCCATTTTCCCGCCACATCGTGCATTTGATCCGGTAGGGGCCATAGCCCATGCCGTCGTCGCAGATATAATCCTCGAAGCTGACCTTCTCTTCGCTGATCGAGCTTTCGATCAACTGCACCATCGCGCGATAATTGCGGTCCAGCAACTGGTCGGTGGCGGAAACGAACACATCGTCGCCGAACCGTTCCGCCATCTCGATCACCCGGCGGGCAGCCACGCGACAGGACGCGATAAGGGCGTTCAAATCCGCCTTGCACCAGTCGGGCGTGCGCGACTGATGCATGACCAGCTTGATCAGGTCTTCGTTATACGTCCCCTTCTTCCATATCTTGACGGGCGGAATCCGCACGCCTTCCTGAAAGATTTCCGTCGCGTCGATCGGCATGGAACCGGGCACCTTGCCGCCGATGTCGGACTGATGCCCGAACATGGAGGTATAGGCGATCAGGCGGCCGTCGCGGAACACCGGCAGCAGCACCAGCCAGTCGTTGCAATGGCTGATCGCGCCGCCGACCGAATAGGGGTCGGACAGGAAGATCATGTCGCCATCCTCGACCGTGCCGTCATAGCCGTCGAGGAAGGGACCGATATAGCTGCCGAACTGGCCCACCACCATGCGGCCCTTGTGATCGGCGATCAGCGGAAAGGCATCGCCCTGTTCGCGGATGCCGGGCGACATGGCGGTGCGCACCAGCGTGGCGTCCATTTCGACGCGGGCGTTGCGCAGGGCGTTTTCGATGACCTCCAGCGTGACAGGGTCGATCTCGACCGTGTTGAAAGGGGTCTGGTTGTCCTGGATGATCCGTGCAGGCATCTTTGCGTTCCTTCGTTCAGGCCAGGTTGATGAGGATGTTGCCGAAGGCGTCGACCGCGCCGACACAGTCCGCTTCGATCAGGGTGGTCGAGTCCATCTCGGTCACGATCGCCGGGCCGGGGATAATGTCGCCCGCGCGCAGCTTCGCC
The DNA here is from genome assembly GCF_001421665.1 of Sphingobium sp. Leaf26. Taxonomy (GTDB): domain Bacteria; phylum Pseudomonadota; class Alphaproteobacteria; order Sphingomonadales; family Sphingomonadaceae; genus Sphingobium. The sequence goes on along the minus strand of NZ_LMKV01000023.1, from coordinate 44,981 downwards.
CGGTCGTAGAGGACGGCAGGCACCATCGCGCCGTTCGCCCAGAGTTGATGATCGCGCAGCTTGGCGGCGATCGGATCGCCATTGCCTTGCGGCAGGCGCTGGGCCTCCAGTTCCAGCAGCGGTCCCATCGCGACGGCGCGCAGGTTCACCAGTTCATGCGGGCTATCCATGTTGAATGTGAAGAGGCGCTCATGCTCTGCATCGAAGCGGGCGGTGACGCCGGGCAGGCCGTCTGCTTCGAGTGTGGCGGCGTCGATCGAGAGAGGCACCTCGAACGCCTGCCCCTCATAGCGCACGTCCAGTTCGAATTGAACCGTGACGTCTTCGGGCGCGATGCCTTCGGCAGTCAGTTCGGCGGTCACCTGCGCCGCCATTTCGGCCAGTTGGGTATTCACCTGCGCCTCGTACGTTTCATCGAAACGGCGGGAAAAGCTGCGCGCGGTTTCTGTGCGCATCCGCGTGGTGGCATCTCCCAGCGCGCACAGCACGCCGGGACTGACCGGGGATACGGCAGGCCAGGCACCCATCAGGCGAGAGATTGCATTGACGTGCAGCGGACCCGCGCCGCCAAATCCCATCACCGCAAAATGGCGCGGATCATAGCCCTGCTGGACGGAGATCATGCGCAGCGCGCCGAACATATTCTCGTTCACGATGTCGATGATGCCGCGCGCGGCTTCCATCAGGCCGATGCCAAGACGATCGGCGATGGTCTGTACAGCACGGGCCGCGCCCTCACGATCCAGCTTGAACGCGCCGCCCAGCAGATTTTCTGGGAGATAGCCCAGCACCACATTGGCGTCGGTCACGGTGGGCAGTTCCCCGCCCTTGCCATAAGCCACCGGCCCCGGCACCGCCCCTGCCGATTGCGGGCCGACGCGCAAAGCGCCCGTCAGTTCGGGCACATAGGCGATCGATCCGCCGCCCGCGCCCACGGTCTTGACGTCCAGCGCCGACGCGCGGACCGCCAAATGGCCCACTTCGGTCGTGCGGACCCGGCGCGCCTCCAGATTTTCGATCAGCGCGACGTCGGTGGAGGTGCCGCCGACGTCCAGCGTCAGGATGTTGCGGATGCCCGCATTCTTGCCGACCCACAGCGCGGCCGTCACGCCACCGGCGGGACCGGACATCAGCAGCGCGACGGGATGATCCTCCGCTTTTTCGGAGGACATCAGGCCGCCGTCGGACCGCAGCAGCGAAAGCGACCCGGCCATGCCGTTGCTGCGCAGGCTGCTGCGAAGATTGCGGACATATTTGCCGACCACCGGCCGCACGGCGGCATTGGCGACGGTCGTGAGCGTCCGCTCATATTCCTGCATCTCCGGCAACACGACATGGCTCAGCGAGACAGGCACGCCGGGCAGCATCTCCGCTGCGATTTCGCCCACGCGCTTTTCATGCCCGCCGTTCAGATAGCTGTTCATCAGGCTGACGGTCAGCGCCTCGAACCCTTCGAACCGGCCGAGCGCCGCGCGGATGCCATCCTCGTCGATCGGTCGCAATTCGTTGCCCTGCGCGTCCATGCGCCCCGCAATCTCGACCGTATCCTCCAGCGCGGCGAGCGGCTCCGGCTTGGGCCAGACGATCCAGCCGGCCAGACCTCCTGGCACGAAGGAGCGGGCGATCTGCATCACCTGGCCATAGCCCTGCGTCACGATCAGGCCGACGCGCGCGCCCTTGCCTTCCAGGATCGCGTTGGTCGCGACCGTGGTGCCGTGCAGGAAATAGTCGATATCGGCGGGTGTGATCCCGGCGCCGGCGCAGATCGCGGTCAGGCCGGTGAGGATGCCCTGCGAACTGTCATGCGGGGTCGAAGGCGTCTTGTGCCGCCAGAACGCGCCTGATGACTGGTTGAAAAGCAGCAGGTCGGTGAAGGTGCCGCCGACATCGACGCCGAGACGATAGGTCATGGTGTGAACCGTCTTTCGATTAAGGGCTGGGAATTACGGGCGCAGCGTCGCGAGATAGGCGATCGTATCCGCCTCGCTCACGACGTCGGCATATTTGGCGTTCATGTCGAACAGGTTGGCGCGGTGCGGATCAGGATGGCGATCGCCGCATGCTTCCTCGATCACCATCGTGCGGAAGCCGTGCTGCATCGCGTCGACGCAGGTGGCGCGCACGCAGCCGCTGGTGGTCAGGCCCGTCAGCAGCACGCTGTCACAGCCCATCGCCGTCAGCGTGGCGGCGAGCGAGGTGCCGAAAAAGGCGCTGGCATATTGTTTCGACACGACCAGTTCGTCGTCGGTCGGCACCAGCCCCGTCGCCCAGTCGCCCATCGGGTTGCCCCGGATGAAATAGCGCATGGGCTTGGATTTTTCGAAGAAACGGCCGCCGTCGATGCCGCTGGGATGCAGCACCACATTGGTCAGAATCACCGGGACGCCGGCCGCGTGGGCCGCCTCGCGCACCCGCAGAGCTGATGCAAGCGCGTCGTCCACCCCGGCATAGAGGTCGCATGTCGGATCGAAATAGCCTTGGGCGAAATCGATCAGGATAAGGGCGGGGCGCTGGCCGAAACCGACCGAACGGCCGTAGGCGCGCTTGTAATTGTCGTCCAGGTCGTCGCTCATTTCCGGTCCTTGCAGGGGTTACGGGTCATGCGATCTTTGCCGCGTCGGTAAGACTGGTGATCATCGCCTGCTTGAGCAGATACTCGCGGCGCAGCGCCGGATCAGCGGCGATCGTAGCCATGCGATCCATGCGGCCGGCATGGCTTTCGACCGGTGCATGTTCCATGAATTCCTTGTTCTGGATCGATTGCGCCTGGATGAAGGCGTTGGTGATGCCGCGCCGCTGCCGATCGAACAGGGCCAATTGTTCGATGTCGCCATCCTTCCGCAGGATGCTCCACAATTTATCGGCCAGATTCCAGACATCGTGGATGCCGCTGTTCATCCCGAAACCACCCAGAGGATTGTTGAGATGCGCGGCGTCGCCGACCAGCAGCATCCGCCCCTTGTGGAATGATCCTGCGACCCGCTGATGCACCTTGTAGATCTTGCGGAAATTGGTTTCCACTGCGACGCCCGGTACGATCCGGTCGAAGATCGCGGCGACCGATACGTCCGACAGCAGTTCGTCATTGTCGGTATCGGGACCGGCCGGGATCAGGATTCGCCATAGGCCAGGCACGCGCAGCAGCACCAGCCATTCATCTGGATCGGCGATATAGTTCACATATTCAATGTCGGTCAGGATCGTTTCGATCGGATAGGGCGTGGAGACGCTGACGAACTTCTCCTCATAAGTGATGCCATCGAACGGGACATCCATCACCTTGCGCACGGTGGAGCGCGATCCATCCGCGCCGATCAGGAATTTCGCCCGGATATCCTCCTGCTTGCCGTCCCGTTCGACCGTGGCGATGACGCCATCGCCATCCTCGCGCGCGCCGACCAGCTTCGTGCCGAAGCGCATTTCCGCGTTAGCGAGCGTAGGCAAATGGCTGGTCAGCATTTCCGCCATATGATGTTGCGGGCATTGCAGACGGAACGGAAAGCGGGTCGCGTCGGCGACCTCGCCCAGGTCGAAGTTCAGATGCTCGCCAGAACGCCTGTCGCGCCACTGATAGACGGGGGCCTTCAATCCCTTGTCGATCAGTGGCTGGGCCACGCCGACATCGTCCAGCATCTCGACCGTGACAGGGTGGAAAGTAGAGGCGCGCAGGTCGCTGGCGAAACTGTCCGTCTGTTCGCAGCATATGACGTCGATACCCATCGACGCCAGCCGCACGGCGCCGATCGCGCCCACTGGTCCCGCGCCGGCAATCAGAACTTCGGTTTCGATCACTATGCCCCGCCTTTGCGCATGACGCCCCTGTGCGTCGATGCTGCGCGTCGATGGAAAGGCTTGCGGAACGGGTCAGGCAGAGGCCAGCCATAGGGGCCAGTATGTTCGCCTAATGAACAATTGTCTTTGCGCCGTGAACGAAGTCGCGCTCTACTGGCATCGCTCCGGGCATTGCCGGAATATGTGTAGCAAGGTGGAATGCAAGGTGGCCGACGACGCATCAATCCGGGTGATCGGGCGCGCGCTCGACATATTGCGGGTCATCAATCTTCAGGGCGCGCCCAGCATGACGCACATCGCGCAGGCCGTGAACCTGCCCTATCCGACCGCTCTGCGCATCGTGCGCGCGCTGATCGAGGAGGGGGTTATCGAGCGGGAACCGAACCGCAAACGCTATCGCGCCACCGCGCTGGTGCAGGCGCTGGCCTATGGCTTTCAGAGCCATGACGCACTCGTCACGAAGGCGCGCCCGCATATCGAGGCGCTGACCCAGGCGGTGCATTGGCCGATCAGCGTGGTGACGCGCGTCGCCAACGTGATGGTGGTGCGCGATTCCACCAGCACCCAGACGCCGATGACATTCAATCATTATTATCCCGGGTGGCAGGTGCCGCTGATCCAGTCGGCGTCGGGACGCGCATTTCTGGCCCATACGAGCCGCGATATCCGCGAAAATCTGATCGCGCATATCGAGGAATCGGGGACGGAAGGCGAAATCCGCATGTTGCGCGCGTTCGAATCGACCGGGGAATCGAAAAAGATCCGGCAGCAGGGCTATGCGGCGATGGCGCGGACGGCCTATTCGGCCAATCCGGGCCGCACATCCTCCTTTGCCGTGCCGATCTTTTGCGAGGACGAGGTGCTGGGCACGTTGACGCTGGTCTTCTTTGCCGCGGCCATGACGCTGGATGCCGCTGTGACCCGCTATTTGCCGCAGGTTATGGAAACGGCTGCGCGGATCGGCACCGACATGATCGGGAATTTGTAGAGGTCGTCAGGGTATCATGATCTGACGGATCGCGCGGCCGGACTGCATGTCGTCCAGAGCCATGTTGATCGTGTCGAGCGGTCCGACCGATGTCAGCAGCCGTTCGACCGGCAGCACGCCTGCCTTCCACATCGCGATGAAACGGGGAATGTCGCGCGCCGGCACGCAGGAGCCGAGATAGCAGCCGATCAGCGTCTTGGCCTCCGCCACGAGCGTCAGCGCGGGCAGGTCGAGCATCTGGTCCGGGCGGGGCAGGCCCACGCTGACGATCCGGCTACCACGCCTTCCCGAAGCGATCGCCGCGCGCAGCACCGCTGCATGGCCGACGGTCTCCACGACCAGGTCCGCGCCGCCTTCTGCAAATAATGTCGCGCGCATCGCTTCCGCCTCGTCCGGCGCGCAGGCATGGGCGCCCAGTTCCTGTGCGATCGCGCGTTTTTCGGCGGACGGATCGATGGCCAGGATGGTCGCCGCGCCGGTTGCACGCGCGCCCAGCAATGCGGACAGGCCAACGCCGCCCAGGCCGTGGATGATGACGCTTTCGCCCGGACGCAGCGCGCCGGCATTGACCACCGCACCGACACCGGTCAGCACCGCGCAGCCGAATAGCGCGGCGATCTCCGCCGGGATGTCGCCGTCGATCTTGACCGCCGATCGGGCATCGACGACCGCGTGGCTGGCGAAGGCGGAAATGCCGAGATGATGGTGGACTGGCCCGACATTATCATGCAGGCGGCAGTCGCCCGCCAATAATGTCCCCTGTCCGTTCGCGGCGGTGCCGGGTCCGCAAAGCCATGTCTCCCCGGCGAGGCAGCGGGGACAATGGCCGCAACTCGGCAGAAATGCCAGCACGACCCGGTCACCGATCGCAAAGCCCTCGCACCCCGCACCCACGGCATCAATGATGCCCGTCGCCTCATGTCCGATCACCATCGGCATGGGTCTTTGCCGGTCGCCATTGACCACGGACAGGTCCGAATGACACAGGCCGGCCGCATCGATGCGGATCAGCAGTTCGCCGTTGCCCGGTGGATCGAGGCTGACCTGCCGCAGGTCCAGTGGCCGGGATGTGGCATAGGGCGTGGCATGGCCGCCGCTCCGGTCGAGTACGGCTGCGATGATCTTCATGGCGATATCCCCTGCGGCGGTTGTCGTGCGACGTGGCTGTCGCATGAAGGCATGCACGCCATGGCCGCCAGGCGGCAATTTGTTCATAAGGCGAACATTGATGTCTCGCCCCTCGCGACCATAAGGTGCCGCAGTCAGGATAGGCAACAGCTCATGGGTTGAGGTGAGCGACATACAAGCGGGGTGTTGCAGGTGAGTCAGCCGTTCGATGTGATCGTAGTCGGAGCAGGAACGGCGGGAGTCCCGGCCGCGGTGGCCGCCGCTGAACGCGGTTTGCACGTTGCACTGGTCGAGGCCGCCGGCGATATCGGCGGTACGCTGGTCCTGTCGGGTGGGTCGATCAGCGCAGCCGGCACGCCGATGCAAAATGCGGCGGGGGTCGAAGACAGCACTGACAAGCATTTCGCCGACGCGCTACGGATCAATCATGGCACCGGCGACCATGTGCTGCTGCGCGCCTGGATCGACCGGGCGGCGGGTATGATCGACTGGCTTCTGGACCATGGCTGGACCTGCACCCCGTTCGAGCCGGTCTTCGCCCCCGAACATGACCTCTACACCACGCCGCGCACCTATCGCAGCACCGAACAGGGCTTTTCCCTGATCGGTGCTTATCGCAACGCCTTGGCGCCGCTGGTCGATAGCGGCAAGATCGAAATCTTCCTGAATACCCGCGTGCGCGATCTGATTGTCGAGGATGGCGTGGCGAAAGGCGTGATAGCGACCTGCGGCGACGCCACGGTGGAGCTTCATGGCCGCGCCGTGATCCTGACGACCGGCGGGTTCAGCGGCAGCGCGGATCATTGGCAGAAAATCCACGGCATCAACCCGCTGCGCTATCATATCGATACGGTCGTGGGGGACGGGATGGACATGGCGACGGCGGCGGGCGGCGCGACCTGGTATGAAGATACCCTGCTGCCCTCATTCGGGGGCACGCGCAATCTGAATGCGCCAGCGTCCGCCTGGATGCATTCGGTGATCAATCCGCTCGTCCGCCCGCCATGGGAAATCTATGTGAACAGCGATGGCGATCGTTTCATGCCAGAGGACGAAGGGATCATAGATCAACGCGAACGCGCGATCATGCGCCAGCCGGGCTGGACCTTCTGGGTCATATATGACGAAAAGGCCCGTCGGGAATCTCCTGCACTGTTCAAATGGGAGCCGGAGCAACTGGAAGAGTTGTTCGCGGGACAGGACACCGATTATGTCCGTGCCGACAGCATCGCTGATATGGCGCTGCGTTGCGGCCTGCCGGTGGACAGGCTCAACGCGACCATCGACCTCTATAATCGTGGGCAGGCCGTCGGCAGCGACATGTTGCGCCGTCAGCACATGCCCAGCCCGGTGGCGGAGGGTCCATTTTACGCTGTGCGGCACTATGGCTTTTCGATCTGTTGCTACCCCGGCATTCGGGTCGATCACGACCTGCGCGTTGTCGACCGCGAAGGGCGGCCGATCGCAGGGCTTTATGCGGCAGGCGAGGCCATCGGCATCGGCTTCCTTGGTCATGGTTTCCTGAGCGGCGGTATCGTCTCCTCTGCCGTGACTTTGGGATTGCGGCTCGGCCGGGAAGTGCTGGCATGAGCCAGGTCAAGCCCCGGCGCGGTTATGTCGACGGCCCCTATGGCCAGATCCATTATCGCCGCCTGGGCAAAGGCCTGCCGCTGATCCTTCTGCATCAGGCGGGCATGGATGGGAGACAGTTCGATGCGGTCCACCCGCTGCTGGCGACCCAGGGCTTCGACGTCGTCGCCATCGATATGCCTGGCTTTGGCGGTTCGGATTGCCCGGCCTTCGCTCCGCGCGTGGAGGATTTGGCGACAGGCGTGGTCGCAGCCATGCAGGCGCTGGGGATTACGCGCGCCCGCATCCTTGGCCATCACACCGGATCGATGGTCGGTACGGAAGTGGCTCTGTCCGGTGCGGTTTCGGTCGAAAAGCTGGTGTTGAATGGCCCGATGCCGCTGACCGAAACGGAACGCACGACTTTCTTCACCGAAAAGCTGCCACGTGAAAAGGCGCTGACACCGCAACCGGGAGGACGGCATTTCACCGACTTCATGGCGATCCGCGAACGGCTGGTCGCCGGCAGCCTCCCGATCGAGCGCGTGAGCCAGTTCGTGTTGCAGGCGCTGGGCGCGCAGGCGCCCTTCTGGTATGGGCATAATGCCGGTTTCCTCTATCGGCACGAAGACAGCTTGCCCCGCATCGAGTGCCCCACCTTGATCCTGACCAACAGCGGCGACCAGATATATGAGCATGCATGCCGCGCCCACGCGCTGCGGCCCGATATGGCGTTCGTTACGCTGGAAGGTGGTGGCGTCGATATCGTCGATCAACAACCGCACCAATGGGTCGAGGCCGTGGTCGCCTTTTTGCGCTGATGACGGGGAGGCCGAACCGAGAAGAAGCGAGCATCGACCGCCGTGGTTTTGTCTCGTTGGCAGCGGCCGGCCTGATGCTGGGCGTTACGCAAAGGGCAGCGCAGGCGCAGGACGACGGCGGCCTGACGCGGCCGTTCCTGAAGATCGACGGCGACGGGATCGTCACTGTCTACGCCAAGCATCTTGACATGGGACAGGGCATATGGAGCGGCCTGGCCTCAATCATAGCGGAAGAACTGGATGCGGACTGGGCGACAGTGCGCGTCGAGGGCGCGCCTGCGCGGATGCCGGATTATGGCCATCTCTTCTTCGGGGCGCAGACCACAGGCGGATCGACATCGATCGCCAATAGCTGGGACCAGTTGCGGGAGGCGGGAGCGGTCGCGCGGGCCATGCTGCTCCAGGCAGCCGCTGCGGCATGGAAGGTGCCGTTCGATACGATCAGCATCGATAGGGGCGTTTTGACGTGCGGCATCCGCAGCGCCGGTTTCGGCGTGTTCGCCGCCGCCGCCGGTCGCCTGCCGGTACCCTCGGCCACGCCCAAGCTACGTGCCGCCTACCGCCTGCTGGGCAAGCCTCTGCTCGACCAACTGGATCGCATCGCCAAATCCACCGGCGCACAGCGCTATGGCATCGATGGGGGATGGCCGGACCTGAAGGTTGCGCTGGTCGCCCGGCCGCCGCGTCTGGGCGCGCGACTCAAAAGCGCGGACATGGCGGCGGCGCGCGCCATGGCGGGGGTGTGCGAAGTCGCGGAAATTCCCACGGGCGTCGTGGTGGTTGCCAACACCACTTGGCAGGCGATGAAAGCGCGGGCCGCGTTACATCCCGTCTGGGACGAGAGCGCGGCAAGCCAGACCGGGTCGGACAGCTTCATGCGCGAACTCTCTGCAATGATGGAGGCACGCGCGCCTGATTTCCGCGATCGGCGTGGCGATCCGGATGCTGCCTTCGCCAACGCTGCGCACGTCGTCGAGGCGACGTTCGACTTTCCCTATCTCGCCCATGCGCCGATGGAACCGCTATCGCTGATGGGGCGGATGGAGGGGCAACGCTGCCGCTTGCGCGGCGGCTTCCAGTCGCAGACCGCCAACCAGCAGGCCGTCGCCAAGGTACTGGCATTACCGACCGAAGACGTCATTCTCGAAACCATCGCTGCGGGCGGCAGCTTCGGCCGCCGCGCGGCGGCGGATTCGGATTGGGTAGTGGAGATCGCCCATCTGTTGCGCGCAACCGCCGGTCGCTGGTCGATCAAGCTGATGCGCACACGCGAGGAAGATATGGCGGCCTTCCGATACCGGCCGCAGGTCCGGCATCGTCTGCGCGGCGCGATCGATGCTGGTGGGCGACCACTGGCGGTCGCCCACCATGCGGCAGGCGAGGGCGTGTTTGCTCATTTGATCGACGTCCTGCCGGACCTCCATCGCAGCAGCGTCCTGTTGGGGAACGGGTTCGAACTCTACGGTTTCCCGGCCGGCGAGGTCGCCTGGTGGCGGCCGAAGCTGGACATACCGGTCGAGACGTTCCGCGGTATCAGCAACAATCACATGGCGCCCGCGAAGGAGATTTTCATTGATCGTCTGGCCCGCGCCGCCCATGCCGATCCGGTGGCCTTCCGCTCGTCCCTGCTGAAGGACGATCCGCGCCAGCGTGCGGTTTTGGAACGAGCGGCGGCGATGATCGGCTGGGATCACCCGCCTGCGCCCGGACGGATGAGAGGCGTCGCGGTCCACAAGGCGGATTCCAGCTATGTCGCGCAGATCGCGGAAATTTCGGGCACGCCTGCCGATTTCAGGATCGAACGGATCGTGTGCGCGGTCGATGTCGGTTTCGCCGTCAACCCCGACATCGTGCGCGCGCAGGTCGAGGGGGGGATTGGCTTTGCCCTGTCCAACGCCTTCCACAGTCAATTGACGGTAAGGCAAGGCGCGGCGGTCGAAACCAATTTCGACGCTTATCCGGTGCTGCGGATGGACGGTATGCCGCGCCTGATCGAGATTGCGATCATCGACAGCGATGCGCCGCCCACCGGCATAGGCGAACCCGGATCGGTGCTGGCCGGGGCTGCCGTCATCAACGCGCTGGAACGGATGGGTGCACCGCTCGCCACGCGCTTTCCGTACCGACCTGCCTGATTTCCCAGCAGTACGGAAAAAGGCCGCACCGGACGGACCGGCGCGGCCTTTTTCTTATTTATGATACAGTCCGCGCAACGCTATGCGCGGACTGTATCACCCCCGTTCAGAAATTATAGCCTACCCGCAAACCCCAGGTGCGCAATTGGGGCAGGCCTACATACATGGTCTTGTAAGCGCCGAAATTCTCGGCCGGGTTGCTCAGATCCCAATTGGGCTGAACGCTGGTATAGGTCTTGTTATTGAAGGCGTTGGTCACGAAACCCTCGATATTGATCGTCTCCGACCGCAGGCCGAGGCGGAAATTGACGTTCGTCGCGGCCTTCGACTTGGCGTAATTGCCTTCGCTCTCATAGACGCCCGATTTCCAGGTGAACTCGCTGCGGGCATAGCCGCGGAAGCCATCAAGCGCGGCGATATCGTGCGAATATTCGCCACTGGCATCGATCGAATATTTCGAAGTGAAGGGCAGGCGATTGCCCTTCACATCCGCATTACCCGACAGCGTTTGACAGGTGCCGCAGAAACCCCGGTCTATCTCGCTATCGTTGATTGCACCGGCAAGCGTCAGGGTCAGGTCATCGATCGGACGGGCGGTCATATCGACTTCCAGACCCTTTAGCGTCACCTTGCCCAGGTTGGTGAAGACGGAAACGAATAGCGGCGTATCGTTGGGACGCTGCAACAGCAACGTCTGTTCGATAATCTTGTCCTTCCAGATGTCATAATAGACATCGGCTGACAGGGTCAGACGGTTGTTGAACAGGCTGCCCTTCACGCCGACCTCGAAATTGTCGAGGATTTCGGGCTTCACGCCATGGGTGACGCCCTGTGCTTCAAGGTCCGGCACGAATTCGGCGGGCACCGACAGCAGCGGGTCGATGCCCAGACCCGGATTCACGCCGCGAGAATAGGTGGCGTAGATCATCATGTCGCGCGTCGGCTTATATTGCGCGGTGATGCGGGGCAGGAAGTTCTTATAGGTCTTCTCATATCCCACCGCACCGCTTTGTGTGCGGCTGATGATGTTGTCCGACTGGTAACGCCCATCGAAGTTGATCGTGAACTGGTCGGACAAGTCGTAGGACAAGCCGACGAAGCCGCCCCAGGTCTTATTCTCGTTGATCGAGGAGAAGGCAGAAGACACAGAGTTCGGGTCGAAGAAATAGAGCTGGGCGTAGCTTTCATAGCCCTTGGCCCATAGATAGCTGCCGCCGAACATCCAGCGGAACGATCCGTCCTGCGGCGAGGAAACGCGGAATTCCTGGCTGAAATCCTTCTGCTCATGCTGGATCATCAGCGGCCAGTCGGTATATTCCTGCGCCAGCGGGCCGCTTGTATAGACGTTAGGGAAGGGCGAGGCACGACCGTTCAGATTATAGAGCACGGTCCAGCTGGTGCGGTTGACGCCGGTGAGGCTGGACAAAGTCACGCCGCCGGCCGTCTCGTAATCGACGGTGGCGCTAAAGTGATTGCTATCGCGCTTCATGCCGAAATGGTCGATATTCTCGTCCTTCGAAAACATCGGCGAATATTGGTCGAACATCGCCGCAACGCCCGGCGTCACCTCCGTCCGCGCGCTCGGCTGGCCAGCGGTCAGGCCCGGCAACGTGCCGCAGAAATAAGGATTGCCGTTGATGTCGCAGTTGGATTGCGATGGCAGGATCACGCCGGTCGCGCCCGCGCCGTCATCGTCGTTGGCGACCATGCCCAGCAGTTTGACGGTCAGATTGTCGGTCGGCGTGAATTTGAGCGCCAGCGTGCCGCTGCGCGTGCTCTGGTCGCCCAGCGTGTTGCCGGGCTCCGCTGCATTTTTCCACGATCCGTCACGGCTGAAATAACGGCCGCTCGCCCGGAAGGACAGGATGCCGGGGATGATAGGCCCGCCCACCGCGCCGCGCAGGTCGACATAGCTGCGCGATCCGCCCAGGGCGCTGAACGAACCCTTCCACTCGTCGGTCGGCTCGGCCGTCACGAAATTGATTGCGCCAGCAAAGGTCTGGCGACCGAAATAGGCGCTTTGTGGACCTTTGAGGATTTCGGCACTGGCGATATCGAAAATGCCGGTGACGGTGCCGTCGGATACGGCGACGCCATTGATGAAGGTCGAGCTGGTGCGGTTGCCGCGGCTGGGCGCCATGCCGCGAATGATGAGTGCGGTCTGGCTGCGGTCGGATCGCGCCGATCCGGTGATCGAGTTGTTGAGGTTCATGCCCGGCGTGATCGCGGTCAGTTCCTCAACGGTCTGCACGTTGCGAGCAGCGAGCGTTTCAGCCGAATAGGCGCTGAGCGCGACCGGCACGTCCAGCGCGCTTTCCTGGCGCTTGCGGGCCGTGACGATGATTTCGCCAACGCCCGATTCCGCATTTGCAGTCGGTGCGCTGCTCTGGTCCGCCGGTGCGGCCTGCGCGGCTGTGGTAAACCCAGTCAGCAACGGTGCGATCGCCGCTGATGTCAGGAACAATGTCTTGCCGATATTGATCTTCATCGCTTACCCCCAATTGGCGCGACACGTTTTCGTGTGGCGACCAAAATTCTAAAAATACTGTTCCTGTAACCTGCCTGCTTTTACTTATGACGTTCCGATTATTTTATCAGTTGATGTCAAAACTATATTCCCAGAACTTTTCCAACTCGCCTTCGGCATGTTCGCGACCCGACTGATCGGCTGGCGACTGTCGTGCCGACTGGCTCTTCGTTGAACTGTCACAATTGCAGGCTGCTGAGATTGCAGGCACTGGTCGATGGAACAGGCAGAAATGTTCGCGCGGCGAATTTTTGTCGGGCTAAAGATAAAGTGGCGCTTTGTCGTCGCCGCCCGGCATGACCTGGATTCCGCCAGCTTTCATGATCCGTGGGTCGATCGAACAGAGAGTGGAAGGCGGCGTCGTGCGACTCGATCAATCGGTGGGACAGGCCGCGCCGCTGGCTACCCACTGTGCGATCAGGCGGCCAAAGCGGGCCTGCGTGCCGGGCGCGGCCGTGCGCTTGCCACCCGGACGCCAGGCCCAGCCGACAAGGTGATCCTTCGCCATATGGTGTACGATCTGCGCCAGCGACTTGCCGCCGTTACGGCCAGGATCCTTGATCTGGCGACAGATTGCGCCGAGCGAGCGGCCCTGCCAGGCCATTTCGATTGGCGCGAGATGCCAGAGCGGATCGCCCGGCAGGGCGGAGGGCGCAAAATTTTCCGTGCGATGGCAATTGGTGCAACGCATCGCCGATGTGCCCATTCCATCTGCGCCCCGCGTGACGAACGGCATGTGCGGGACCATCGCGTCTGTCTGGGTCGGTCGGTTTCCGGCGGGATGGCAGTTAAGGCACCGCGGGCTTTGGATGACCTTGCCGGCTTCAGTGAATAATGCCACGGCCCGTGCCTGGGGATCGCGGATGGACGAAAAGGCGGCGGCATCACGCAGTGCATCATGGTCGCGAGACTGTTCCTTTACGCCGCCTGTACCAGCCCCCGCAAAAGACAATGTCAGGCAAAGGATCGCGCCCGACAATAGTTTCATGGCGTTCCAGCCATATGGTCGGCGGCTGCGTGAATGGCGGCGCGTATTCGATAATAGGCGGCGCAGCGGCAGATATTACCACTCATCGCCGCGTCTATCATATCGTTATCGGGCTGAGGCACCTCACGCAGCAGGGCGATGGCGGACATCACTTGCCCCGACTGGCAATAACCGCATTGCGGCACATTATGTGCGATCCACGCATCGCGAATGGCGTCTGCTTCGCGACCCGAAACACCTTCGATCGTAGTCACGTCCGCGCCGCCGACCATGCCTACTCCGATCGAACATGACCGGACGGGTTGCCCATCGATATGGACCGTGCAGGCGCCGCATTGGGCGATGCCGCAGCCATATTTGGTGCCGGTCAGTGCCAGATCGTCGCGCAAGACCCACAGGAGCGGGCAGTCCGCGTCGGCCTCGACTTCGCGAAAAGCGTGATTGACGCGAAGCCGGATGGACATGCTACCTCCGCAGCGGAAAAGCATGGTTATGGTCCATCGGCCGTTGGGCGCAAGGCGGCTAGACCTCATTCTTCATGCCACGAACATTCATCCCTGCGACAAATGGCTCTCGATCAACGCACATATCCGTGCGGTGTCGAGATCGAACAGGCCATGCGCGGCGTCCACTTCGATCATATGCCCATGCCTGACCATCGGTGCGGCGCGATGCGTCTCGCGCCACAGATCATCCTTAGGGTTCAGGATCAGCGTAGGCTGTTCCAGTGCCGCAAGGCTCGCGAGGAAATCATGCGCCGCGACTGCCCGGTAGCCATGATAGAAACCCGCGCCGCTACGCAGATTTTCTGTCAGCGAATCCTGTTTCCAGCGTAGCGAGGCACGTGCGTCGGTAAAGCCGTCGATCATTCGCCACATCGCCACCAGATGTGACCCATCGGCGGCCAGTGGCGGCTCTTGCGGCATTTGCGCCAGCCAGGCGTCGCGTTCTTCAGGCGTGAACCCGCCCAGCGAAACCAGTACCATCCTGCGGACCCGATCCGGCGCGAGATTGCCGAGAGCCGCGACCGTCAACGATCCGGTGTGATAGCCGATCGCGTCGAACGCGCCGTAGGGTGCAAGGCCATGATCGCCCAGCCGATCCATCAGCGCCAGCATTTCCTGCGCATAATCCTCGATCGTGACGGGCGCGCCCGGCCCATCGGATGCACCATAGCCGGGCGTATCCGGCGCGATCAGCGTTCGCCCTTGCGCCAATGTCTCGAACAGTGGCTCCCATATCCAGCCGCTCTTGGGCGTCTGATGCAGCATGAGGAGGGGCGGCGCATCGGTGCGACCGGGCGCGATACGGACATGCACCTGCCCCCAGCGGCCTTCCACATAGGTACGGTAAAAACTGGACATGTCTTTTCTCCGGTGGTGGCATGGCGCGAGCCGATCATGCCACGCGTCCGGTGCGAGGCGCCTGTCGTCTCGCACTTCTTCGCCTGTCGGAAAAAGTGGGCGGCGCGATTGTTCATGAACCAAGCAGCACGATGATCCGCCAAGCGCAGCAGAAGGAACCGGCCATGGCAATAATCGAACGTGCATTCATCCGCATCGCAGAGGGGCAGGTGCATCTGCGCCAGACGGTCGGTAGCGATAGCGACGGTCGCCTGCCGCTGGTGCTGCTCCACCCCTCGCCCGGATCGTCGATCGGACTGGTTCCGTTGATGGAAGCGCTGGTCGCGTGCGGTGCCCCTCGTCTGATTGCGCTCGACACGCTGGGCAATGGCGACAGCGCCGCGCCTGTTCCCGACGCACCGGACATCGCCTATTTTGCCGATGCCGCGTTGCGGGCGCTGACGGCGATGGGCGTGGAGCGCTTTCACCTTTATGGCGCGCTCACCGGCGCGCGTATGGCGTGTGAGATGGCGGTGGTGGCACCTGAGCGTATCGACCGGCTGGTCCTGGAGGGGATGGGCGAGTTCAGTCCCGAATGGCAGGCGCTGCTGCTGGATCGCTATGCGCCGGAGATGGCCCCGCATGATTATGGCTACCAACTGCTATGGGCGTTCAACTTCGTGCGCGATCAGGCGCTGCACTTCCCCTATTTCCAACGCGACCCCGACCATCGGCTGATGACCCGGGCCGTCCCCGATGCCGATGAGCTGCATATGCGCGCGGTGGAAGTGCTCAAGGCTCTGCGCACCTATCATAAGAGCTATCGCGCGGCCTTCCCCTATGCCAGCAAGGCGCGGCTGGCGCATGTGACCGCGCCTGCCTATTTCCTTGCTGCGGCGGGCGATGGGAAGGCTATCGCAGACCAACAAATCTATGCCGATTGCGCGCAGGACGGCCGCGTGACGCAAAGCGGCATGACCCCGACGGACAAAGCCGCGACGATCGCCGCCCTAATCGGCTGAGACGCGGGCGGGGTAACGGCCCAGCGTCAGCAGCAGCGCCACCGCGCCCAGCAACAGCCCGATCGACAGGAACAGGGCCGGCACATAGCTGCCGTTCCAGTCGCGGATCGTGCCGTATAGGGCAGGCGCGCTACCCGAACCCAGGCCGAACACGGCATATTGGATGCCGTAGAGTTCGCTGAAATGCTTCTGCCCGAAATAGCGGCCGGTGATATAGGCGATAAGGTCGAACTCTGCGCCCGCAACCAGCCCGATGATGCCGACGGCGGACATAGCGACGGGCAGGCTGAGGCCCGGCATGGTCAGCACGGCCACGCCGATCGCGGCTGGTACGACCAGCAGCACGGCCACGAGCGGCGCCCATAGCCGGTCGAGCATGAAGCCGGACACCAGCCGACCAACCGTCACGCTGATCGCCAGGATCGCCAGCGCGCTGGCGGCGGCGGCGGCGGTCAGGCCGTTTTCCTTCAGCATCGGCATCAGGTTGGGCATCAGTCCGCCGGTCCCCGCGCCAAGACCCATGGCCGCGATGGCGCTGGCCCAGAAACGATAGCGGCGGACGGCGTCGCGCACGGCCATACCTTCGACCGGGGTCGCGGGCGTGCCGTCCGCACTGACCGCAGGGACCACGCGCTCGCGGAGCCAGAGCAGCAGGATGGGCAAGGCAATCAGCAACGGCAGCAGGCCGACGCCGACATAGGCCATCCGCCATCCGAAGCGCGCGATCAGGAAAGAGATGTAGAAAGGATAGAGCGCGCCGGTGATGCCGGTGCTGGCGAGCGCAAGGCCCAGGGCAAGCCCGCGGGCGCGATCGAACCAGCCGGTCACGACTTTGGCGTATGTGACGGGCAGGGTGCCCAGCGCCACGACCGCCATCACCGCCCAGACCGCATAGAAACTCAGGATATTGGAACCGATTGCACCGAAGGCGGACAGGCACAGGCCAAGGCCAACGGTCGATCCGATGGCGACGCGGCGTGCGCCCACGCGATCGACCAGGCGGCCGACCGTGGGGCCAAGCAGTACGAGTCCGATCGTCACGAGAATGATCGCGGCGAGTATCTCGCCGCGCGGCCAGCCATATTCGGCGTTGAGCGCGGTCGCGAATATGCCGGCGGTAAAGGGGGGGATCGGCGAGAGGCCAAAGCCGATGCCGACGCTGCACGCCACCAGAGGCCGCCAGCCACGCTGCAATTCCTGCCAGGCAGTCAGGCCATCACTACCGGATATTGGGGCGTGCAACGAAATCTCCCACATGTAGAAAAGTAAAAAGGGGGCGTCGCTTTTGCGCCGCCCCCTCCTTCAACGATCAATAGGCGTAATTCACGCTAACGCGGAAGGTCTGCGGATCGCCCGGCGCACGCATCGCATAAGCGCCGCCAATGACGTTGCCGTAGACATAATATTCTTCCTTCAGCAGATTCTCCGCCGACAGCTTTACCTTCAACTGCGATCCGTTGGGCTGCCACCCGACGAAGGCGTTGACGACGTGGCGCTTGTCCAGCAGCGTCATCGGCGCATTGGTGCCGCCCAGATAGCGCGGGCTGATATAGCTGACGTCGCTGCCCATTTCGAACGTGCCCATGTCGGACGGGATATTGACGTTGAAGCCGATATCATATTGCCATTTTGCGACGTTGGGGATGAACTTCGCGCCTGCCTTGGCCGGGTCGGAATTCGGGTTGATCGCGGTATATTTGCCATCGCTATAAGCACCCGAAGCGAACAATGTCAGTTCCGGGATCGGACGGATATTGGCTTCGACCTCGATACCCTGCACCCGTGCTTCGCCGGCATTCTGCGTCAGGCTGGACCCGGTGGGCACCGTCATGCTGGTCAGGATGTCGGAGAAGTCATTGCGATAGGCTGCAATGTTCAGATGGCCCTTCTTGTCGAGGAAAGACAGTTTCGCACCGACTTCATAGGCCCAGACGGTTTCGGGATCGAAGCTCGTGTTGAACGCCAGCGGCGCTGCCAGCGCCAGATAATTGAACCCGCCGCCCTGGAAGCCGCGCGATGCGCTGGCGTAGAGGAAGACGTCGTCACTGGCCCGGATGTTCACGCCGACCTTGGGGGTCCAGGCCTTCGCCTTGAGCGTGCCGCCGATCGGCACCAGCACCATGTTGGTCAGCGACGCCTGGGTCACGCCGGACACGACCTTCTTTTCCTTGGTGTAGCGCAGGCCGCCAACGATATCGATCGCGTCGGTGATCTTGAAGGTCGCCTGGCCGTAGGCGGCGTAGCTGTTGGTCGTGGGATAGACCATCTGGGGCAACGTATCATAGGTGTAAAGGACATAGTCCTGTCGCATCTGATAGCCGGATTCGCGGAAATAATAGAGGCCGCCAATATAGCTGAGGCGTCCGTCCATCGCGTCGCCCAGAACCTGGAATTCCTGGCTGAAGGTGCGATATTTGGAGTCCGACGTCAGTTCGTTGAAGCCGATCAGATAGCCATTTTCCGGCGAGTTGCCGGGACGCCCGCCGGTCAGGTCGTTCACGAACTCCTGATGACCGCGCAGATAGGCGGTGATCGACTTCAGCTCGACATTCTCGCCCTTCCAGTTGAGCGTCAGGTCGCCGCCATAGGTGAAATTCTTGCCGAAGCCGCGGGTCGGGCTGAGATAGGAGTAGATGTTCTCGCGCGCATTTTGCAGCGTCACCGGATCGACCGCGACGCCGATCGTGCCGGCATTTTCTGAATGGGAGAAGAAGCCGGTCAGATAGACGCCGAAGGGGCCGTCACCGATATATTTGATCGCCGCGCGGCCGCCATATTCGTCGCGGTCGCCATATTTCTTGTCGTTCAGCGCTTCGGCATTGAAGAAGCCGTCGCGATGGAAATAATTGCCGGTGATCAGCGCCGCCCAATTGTCGGACAGCGGTTGCGACACGGTGCCCTTAACGCGCACCAGATTATCGCTGCCATATTCGGCAAGGAAATCGCCGAAGGCTTTGTCGCTGGGCTTCTTGGTCACATATTTGATCGCGCCGACCAGCGTATTGCGGCCATAGAGCGTGCCCTGCGGTCCGCGGAGCACTTCGACGCGCTCCAGATCGGCAAGGTCGAGATTGGCGCCGGTCAGGCGCGAAAAATAGGTGTCATCGACATAAAGGCCGACCGCGGATTCAAAACCCAGCCAGGTGCCGCCATTCTGCCCCGCGCCGCGCATGAAGATGGTGAGCGTGGTTGGATCTACTGTGCCCGACGCGACGACCAGACTGGGGACCACGCGCATAAGGTCGGCGGTGCGATTGATCTGGAGTTGTTGCAGTGCGTCTTCGCCAAGAGCGCTGACGGAAATCGGCGTGGTCTGGAGTGAGCCTTCACGGCGTTCGGCGGTGACGACGATGTCGCTGCCGATGCCGCTGTCCTGTGGGGTCGCATCCTGCGCGTGAACGACGGCGGGAAGAAAGCAGCTGGTAAGAAGAAGATGCTTGATAATTTTACGCATAACTACCCCTTTCTTGGGTAATATATTACCCTTCCAAGAAAACTTAGATTTTAGATGCTTCCTGCGAACAGCTATTATGTCGTGGAATTCGGGTCTTTTGACCCTGAATTCATATGCCGAGCCGGTTCAAATTCAATGGCTCTATCGGAATGCTTGTAGTTTTCATTTCGGTGAAGAAATCTGCGCTGGATCGTGCGCCGTCGCGGCCAATGCCCGATTCACGGAAGCCGCCGAAGGGGGCCCGCAATTCGCGCATCATGGGCGTGTTGATCCAGATCGTGCCGGCGCGGATACCCCGGCTGCACCGCATCGCATTGGCGACGCTGCCGGTCCAGACGTAGGCGACCAGGCCAAAGGCGCTGTCATTGGCTATGCGGATGGCGTCTTCGATCTCGTCGAATATGACGAAGGTGGCGAAGGGACCGAACACTTCCTCCTGACAGATGCGCGCGGCATTCGTCGGCGCCAGCACGGCGATGGGATCGATATAATAGCCCTTGTCCAGTCCGTCGGGCCGACCGCCGCCGGTGAGCAGTTCCGCCCCGTCGCTTTCGGCGACGTCCAGGAAGGACAGCACCCGGTCGCGGTGTGCGGCAAAGGCGAGCGGACCGATTTCCGTCCGGGTCGACATCGGATCGCCGATGCGGATCGTCTTGGCCCGCGCCACGAAATCGGCGATGAACTTGTCCGCGACGGATCGCTGCACCAATATGCGCGAACCGGCCAGGCACTGCTGGCCGTTGTTGGAATAGATGCCAAGCAACGCACCATCGAGCGCTTGGTCGAGGTCCGCGTCGGCGCAGACGATGGCCGCCGATTTTCCGCCCAGTTCCAGGATTGCGGGTTTCAGGTTCGCGCCGGCTGTCGCCATGATGCGGCGCCCCGTTTCCGACCCGCCGGTGAACCCGATCATGTCAATGCCGTCATGGCGGATCATAGCCTCGCCGGTCACATGGCCGCGGCCATTGACCAGGTTGACCACGCCCTTGGGCAGGCCGGCCTCATGCATCAGTTCGACCATGCGAAAGATGGACAGCGGCGTATGTTCCGACGGCTTCAACAGACAGGTGTTGCCGAAGGCGATGCAGGTGGCGACCCGCATCGATGCGAGTGCGAGCGGGGCGTTCCACGGCGCGATCATCGCACCGACGCCTTTTGGCTCACGTGTGACGTAGGTGACGTAATTTTCGGCCTGCGAATAGCTTTCGCCCGACAGGGTGCTGGAAACCTCCGCGAAGGCGCGGAAATTGCTGGCGGCGCGGCGGGCCAGAAACTTGACGCCGTTGATCGGAAGTCCGGTCGTGGCGACTTCGAGGTCGGCCAGTTCGTCGGCGTGCGCTGTCAGCGTGTCGCAGATGGCATAGAGAATATCGTTGCGCTTGTCGGTGCTCATGCCGGCCCAGGCCGGGAATGCGGCGCGGGCGGATTTAATGGCGGTCGAAACTTCCTGTGCATCGGCTTCTCGCAGATGACACACCAGTTCTTCAGTCGCAGGATTGATCACCGGTATCAGATGACCACCATCATTCGCCACGGGCGAACCATCGATCAGACTTGTGACGATATTATCGACCATTATGCGATCCCGCTTTCCATTTAACAGTATCTATGGATATGAAATATTTTCTTATATTTGAATTATTCAGAAGGTTACCGCTGTGTCCGTATATCTGCGTATGGTTCCATGGATTGTTGTAATTAATACTGATTTGAACGCTTGAATGATTTGCACCGTCTTTGAAAGGTCATGAACCCTGTTCAAAGCCGATGTCATATGGGTGCCGATTCGGCATGGACCTAGACAGTGGATCCTACATTTTTTCCGCCAGGCGACGAAAATCTGGGCGTCATATTTGCCGCGGCGGGCGCTGCGCCTAGCCCCGACCGCATATCCACAATAGCGCGCCGCATTTTCAGCGGTCTAAGGAGGCCGCCTTGAGTCTGCCCACGCCCCTCATGAATCGCAACCGCGCCGAGCAGGTGATGGATGCGGCTGGCGTTGCCGCCCTGGTATTGACCGACCCCACTAACATCTATCATGCTACAGGCTTCTGGCCGCAGACTGTCGCCATGGGTCAGCTGGGCACCGCGCTTGCGGTCGTGCCGGCGGATCGTGGACGCCCGGCGATCCTGATTACGTCGCAATTCGTGCATTATTTCTTCGACATGGATAATGTCGATCCTGACGGACCGCTGCGCATTTTCCTCTATACCGCGCCGGGCAGCGAGCCCGAAGGCGCAGCGGCGCCGCCCACTTTCTTTCGCTCTGCGCCGGGCGGAGCGGCAGACCCGTTCGAGCGGGCGACCCGCGCTTCGACGCTGGACCTGCTGGACGCAACGCCGGCCTATGCAGGGCAGCGTGCGGCGCTGGGGGACGCGCTGGCGGGACTGGCGGCCGGATGCCTGATCGCGAGCGACGGCGCCTTGCCGCACATGCTGCTCGGCGATGATTATGCGTGGCGCCCGGCCGAACCCTTGTTGCGCCGGGTGCGGATGATCAAGTCGCCCCAGGAAATCATGCTGATGCGTCACGCCGCGCATGAAAATGCGCAGGCCGCGCGGACCAGCATCCTTTCCATGCGGGAAGGGGGCAGCTATGAGGAATTGCGTCTGGCCTTCTACGCCGAAACCGGGCGGCGCGGCGGCATCCCGCTATTCCTGTCGGTCGACAATATCGCCTATCGCCAGCGCGACGGCCTGATCCGCGAAGGTCGCGCTTTCCAGGTCGACGCCGTCAGCCATTATGCCGGCTATCATGGCGACTATGGCCGAACCGTTTGCGTGGGGGAGCCGGGGCCAGCCCTCAAGGACGCACTGGCCGCCGCCCAACTGGCCAATGATGCGGTGCGTGCCATCCTGCGTCCGGGCATCCGCTATTCGGACGTCATGGCGGCCGGGCGCGGGGCGATCGCCGCTGCCGGTTTCGACATGGCCACGCCGTCGTCCCCGCACAGCGTCGGCCTGTTCCACACGGACGAGGCTTATGAGGGCGACGCCATGCACTTCGTCAAGGCCGATCATCTGATCGAAAAGGACATGGTCCTGAGCGTCGACTGCCCGATCATGCAGACCGACATGGGCGGCACAGTGCATCTGGAGGATCTCTGGTTGATTACCGAAAATGGCTGCGAACCGCTGAACGACACCGCTTCCCCCCTGATCCAGCTGTGACCATGACTCGATATCCCTCGCTCACCGATCGCCGCATCCTCATCACGGGTGGCGGCCGTGGCTTTGGTCGTGAACTTGCACTGGCCTTCGCGCGACAGGGGGCACGGCTGATGCTGACCGCCGCTCGCAATGGGGAGGAATTGCGCCGCACGATTGCCGACGCCAATGCGATTGCGCCAGATTGCTGTATCGGCGAACTGGCCGATGTAACGTTGGAGGCGGATTGCAAACGTATCGCCAGCGTGGCGCGGGGCAAGATGGGCGGTGTGGACGTCCTGTTCAATAATGCGGCGCGCAGCCCGGCCGAGGCAATGACGCGGTTCGACCGGGAAGCGCCGTCGCGCTTCTGGGAAGCGGACGCAGGCGGTTACGAGCGGCTGATCGTCACCAACATCGTCGGCCCGTTCCTGATGACCCAGGCGTTGGTGCAGGACATGGTGGGGCAGGGCTTGGGTCGGATCATCAATATGTTGACGTCTGGCCCGACCATGACGGTCAGCGGCCGTGGCCCCTATGGCGCGAGCAAGGCGGCGCTGGAAGCGAGCACGGCGATCTGGGCGCGTGATCTGGCTGGCAGCGGCGTTACGGTAAACGGCCTGCTGCCCGGCGGCGCGAGCGACACCGCATTGATACCTGGCGACAATGTTGGCGCGCGCGCCATCCCCGGATTTCGCGCGGGGAAGAATAGCGGTGGCGGGAGCGAAGGGACGTTGGCGGGCCTGCTGCCTGCCGACGTGATCGTCCCGCCTTCGCTATGGCTGGCGGCCGACGAATCGGCGTCGTGGAACGGTCGCCGTTTCGTGGCAAAGGACTGGGACGATGATGCCGGGTGGGAAATGGCCGCCGCACAAAGCGTGACCGAACCTGTGGTGGTGCCGCGGATATTGTGACTGTCCAACAACGGGCCAATCATGCGACAATCGCCTTTGTGGCGCTTATCGCATGGTCAATCCGAACAATCCGCCGACTTTGCGATAGGATCATGGTAGCGAACTAAAATTACAACATTTGCGGGAAATATGCGAAGTTAAGCGTCACGAAGCCGTCAATCGTGCCGGCCTAATCCGCCGTCCATCCGCCATCGACGACAATGCTGGTTCCCGTCACCAGTGCAGAGGCGTCGGACGCCAGAAACAAAACAGCCCCCATCAGATCCTCGACCCGGCCGATCCGGCCGAGTTTGATCTTTTTCAACACATCGGTGCGAAACGCTGCATCTTCGAAAAAGGGCTTCGTCATCGGCGTCTCGATAAAGGTTGGCGCGATCGTGTTGGACCGAATGCCATAGAGCGCGAGATCGAGCGCAAAGCTCTTGGACATGCCCTCTACAGCCCATTTGGACGCGCAGTAGAGCGAGCGGTTGACGCCGCCGACATGGCCCATCTGCGACCCCATATGGATGATCGAACCGGGCCGCTTCGCTGTGATCAACCCGCGCACCACCGCCTGCGCAACAAAGAAGGCGGCCTTGACGTTGAGGTCCAGCACGGCGTCGTAATCGGATGGCGTAACATCGTGCATGGGCATAGGCCGGTTAATACCGGCATTGTTGACCAATATATCGAAAGGCCCCGCCGCTCCGATCGCGGCTTCCGCCGCGCCGAGATCGCCGACGTCAAGCGGCAACGCAACTGCCTGACCGCCCGCGTCCCTGATCGCCGCCGCGCCCGCCTCTACATCGGCGAGCGTGCGCGCCACCAGCGTCACCTCCGCGCCAGCCTCCGCCAGAGCGGCGGCGCAGGCAAGGCCGATGCCCTTGCCTGCGCCCGTCACCAGCGCCCGCCGGCCGTCGAGGCGGAAGGACGGTGTGCACGGCAATATGTCAGCCATCGACGGCGGTCAGTGCGGAAGGGGCCGCCGTGCCGGCATAGGGGACATCGACCCCGCCATAGCGGCGCACACGGACATTGGCCTGCTCGCCATGACCGGCAAAGCCCTCCAGCCCGCACAGTCGCGAACAATATTCACCGATCAGCGCACTTGCCTCATCAGTCAGCACCTTCTGATAGGTGCAGGTCTTGAGGAATTTGCCGACCCATAGCCCGCCAGTATAGCGCGCGGCCTTGCCGGTGGGCAGCGTATGGTTAGTGCCGATCACCTTGTCACCATAGCTGACATTGGTGCGCGGACCCAGAAACAGTGCACCATAATTGGTCATGGCATTCAGGAAATAATCCGGGTCGGCCGTCATCACCTGCACATGTTCCGACGCAATCTCGTCGGCGATGCGGACCATCTCGGCGTCGTCTTGGGCGATGATGACCTCACCATAGTCGGCCCATGCCCTCCCGGCATGCGCCGCAGTCGGCAGGATCTTGAGCAGTCGCTCAATCTCCCGCATCGTGTCATGCGCCAGCTTTTCCGATGTGGTCAGCAGGATCGCCGGGCTGTCGGGTCCATGTTCTGCCTGTCCCAGCAGGTCGGTCGCCGCCAGTTCGCCGTCGCATCCGATCTCGTCTGCGATCACCAGCGTTTCGGTCGGCCCGGCAAACAGGTCGATCCCGACCTTGCCGAACAACTGCCTCTTGGCTTCGGCGACGAAGGCGTTGCCCGGACCGACAAGGATGTCGACCGGCTTGATCGAGGCCGTACCCAGCGCCAGTGCGCCGACCGCCTGGATACCGCCCAGCACATAGATTTCGTCGGCCCCCGCCATGACCTGCGCCGCGACGATCGCTGGCGCGGGCTTGCCCTGAAACGGCGGAGCGCAGGTGGCAACACGCGGCACGCCCGCTACCTTGGCGGTGATGACCGACATATGGGCGGAGGCGAGCAGCGGATATTTGCCGCCCGGCACATAGCATCCAGCGGCGTTCACCGGCACGTTGCGATGGCCCAGGATCACGCCGGGCAGGGTTTCGACCTCCACATCCTTCATGCTGTCGCGCTGGATGCGGGCGAAATTGCGAACCTGTGTCTGGGCGAATTCGATGTCCTTCAGGTGCTGCGCCGACAACTGGTCCAGGCAATCCTGCTTTTCCCGTTCCGACAGCAGGAAGTTTTCCGGTACCCAGCCGTCGAATTTCTGCGACATCTCGCGCACCGCATCGTCGCCGCGTGCGGCGATGTCGGCAAGTGCGCGCTCCACCGTCTCGCGCACCTGGCCAAGAACGGCGGGTTTGTCATTGGTCTTGTCGCCGCGCTTCAACCAGCGTGCCATGGCCTTGCTCTCCCTGAAAAATGGATCAATTCTGTTCCGCGTCGGCCCATTTGCGTTCAAAGGCCCAAACGTCCTCGAAGCCGATGAGCGAGCAGAAGCGTTTGAAATCATATAGCGGCTGGTCGCCACCCGATCCGTCGCCCTGCTTCAAGGCCAGGAGCGACGATCGCACCGCTGCCGCCGACACCAGGCTGGTGAGCGCCGGGAAGATCGCCATCGAAAAGCCGATCTGCTTCAACGTCTCTACCGGCAGGATGGGCGTCACGCCGCCCGACGCCATATTGGCGATGAAGGGCCGGTCGATCGCGGCGCACTGGATGCGCATTTCTTCTTCGCTGGCTAGCGCTTCGGGGAACAGGATGTCGGCCCCCGCGTCGGCATAGGCTTCCATACGGCGCAGCACGCCCGCCAGTCCTTCACTCTGGCGCGCGTCGGTGCGTGCGATGATCAGGAAATTCTCGTCCTCCCGCGCGTCGCGGGCGACCTTGATCTTGGCGACCATCTCCTCCACGGGCACAATCCGCTTGAACGGGGTATGGCCGCATTTCTTGGGGAATTGCTGATCTTCGATTTGAATAGCGGTGACGCCCGCCGCTTCATAGCCGCGCACGGTATGATGGACGTTCAGCAGGCCGCCATAGCCTGTATCGGCGTCGGCGATGACCGGCGCGGTGGATGACCGGACCAGTGTTGCCATGCGATCGGTCATCTGCGTGACGGACGCGATACCAGCGTCGGGCAGGCCATAGGCCGATGCCGTCAGCCAGTATCCGGAGCCATATACGGCGTCGAAACCGATTTCGTTGGCGATCACTGCGGTGATCATGTCCTGGATGCCGGGCGCGGTGATGAATTCGCCCGCGCGTAATTTTTGCGATAGAATAGGATTGGCCATGTCTGCTCCGCCGGCACGCGCAACCGAGCGCCACAGCCGGTGATGCATGGCCTACTCATGCAGGGCGGGCGTTCAATATATGGCCATATTTCGTTCGTCTGGTGAACAAATGCTCTTGGCTATTCGGCGGTTTCCAGCAGGTTCCCGCCGATCGTCTCCGCCGTCATACGCAGCGGCGGCAACAGCCGCTCGATCGCATCGGTCATCGACATCGCATTGGCGAAGAAAATCATGGCGAGCGAGCCGACAAGCTTGTCGCCCTCAAACAGCGGCACCGCAATCGAGGATGTCTTGCCCGGATTGGCCGAATAATGATTGCGCGCCACCGCTGCATAGCCCTGTTCCCGGATCCTGCGCTGCGCCTCTCCGCTTTCGAATGTGCGCAGCGTCAGCGGATCGATGCCTTGCCCCGTCGCGCGATATTGTTGGAGCAGTTCGGCCTGTTCGGATTGGGGCGCGAAGGAGAAATAGGCGCGACCTGATGCCGACGGCAATAACGGCACCTGCCAGCCGGGATAATAGTTGTTGAAGGTCAGCGATGTGATCGTGCTGGTGGAATCGCGTACTACCATCGCCTGGCCGACCCTGGTCGCCAGGCTCACGGGCCAATTAAATTGTTGCGTCAGCCGCATGATATGGGGGCGGGCCACCACCACCAGTCTATCGTGATTCTGGAATCCGCACGACAGCGTCTGCACGAGTGCGGTCGGGCGGTAGCGCTTGCGCGCCGGCTCCTGCTCGATCAGTCCCTCGTCGATCAGCGTCTTGATGATGCGCGTCGCGGTGGGGTGGGGGATAGCCGCGCTGCGCGCAATCTCCGTCAGGGTCAGGCCGCTGCCGCGATTGATCGCCTGCAACACGGCGATGCAGCGCGCGATCGACCGGATCGAACGATCCTTGTCTCTGGTGTCGTCTGTGTCGATCGGGGTGTCCATCATGGGAAAAGATTTCGCCGAAGTGCCGCTACTGTCAAGCGATGGTCGAACAAGCATGTTCGCCTGGCGAAGATATTCCGGCTGTCGGGTTCGCCGTACCGTGCGACGATGCAATGGCTATGGGCGACAAATTCTTCGGACAGTGGGGAAACAATGCGCAAAGTCGAAGCCCTTGTGGTGGGCGCCGGTCCTGTGGGTACGATTGCCGCATCGCGCTTAGCGGCGATGAATATCGACGTTATGCTGTGCGAGGCACAGGCGTCCTGCGCCCATGATCTGCGGGCATCCACATTCCATGCTGCGACGCTGGAAATGCTGGACGAAATCGGCGCAGCCGATCCGCTGATCGCGCAAGGCCTCAAGGCGCCGGTCTATCATATGCGCGACCGCAAAAGCGGCGAGGTTATCGATTTCGACCTGACCGAGATTGCTGACCATGCGCGTTTCCCGTTCCGGTTGCAGTGCGAACAGTTCCATATGGCAAACCTGCTGGCCCAGCGGATGATCGACGATCCCAAGATCGACATGCGCTTCAACGCGCAGTTGATCGATGCGCGTGAAGTCGCGGATGGCGTGATCGCGACGGTTGTGATCGACGGCGTTTCGACCGAAATCCACACCAAATTTCTGATCGGTGCGGATGGTTCACGTTCCGTGGTACGGCAGAAGATGGACGTGGAGTTCGAAGGCTTCACCTATGAAGAGAAGTTCGTCAGCCTGTCGACCGCGTTGCCGATCGAGGATCATGTCCCGAACCTTTCCTATGTGAATTATATTTCCGACCCCGATGAATGGCTGGTGCTGCTGCGTGTGCCGACGCTGTGGCGGGTATTGGTGCCGGCGGACGGCGCGCTGAGCAACGAGGAACTGATTTCCAACGAGAACGCAGCCAAGGTGTTCAGCCGGATCGTCGGCGACATCCCCGTCGAAACCGAGCATCGCACCATCTATCGCGTGCACCAGCGTGTCGCGAAAAGCTTCGTCAAAGGGCGGATGCTGCTGATCGGCGACGCTGCGCATCTCAACAACCCGCTGGGTGGTTTCGGCATGAACAGCGGCATCCACGATGCCTGGAACCTGACCGAGAAACTCTATTCGATCCTGCGCCACGATGGCGACCGGGCACAGTTGGAGCGTTTCGACAGGCAGCGGCGGACCGTCACATTGAATTTCATCCAGGCGCAGACGATCGAAAATATGGCCTTCATGGAGCAGGGCGCGGGCGAAGCCAGCAGGCTCCGCCGTAGCCGTATGGCGGAAATCCGCGCTGATGACGGGCTGCGTCGTGAGTATCTGTTGAAGCAGGCGATGTTCAAGAGTCTCGAAGAAGCGGAGAGCATCGCATGACCATCGATACAGCCATTCGCCGCAGCGCGGATTCGCTTGGCCCCCGGATGAAATTCGGCGTACTCGGCCCATCGACAAATACTATCGTGCAGCCCGATTTCGACGATTTGCGCCCGCACGGCGTCACCAACCATTATAGCCGCATCGTGGTGGATAATGCGCAGGCGGTGTCGAACGAGACGTTCATGGCCGGCGCCTGGCAGATCAGCGAAAACACGATCGATGCCGTGCATGGCGTACTGACTTGCCAGCCCGACTATCTGGTCATGGGCATGTCGGCGGTCACCTTCTTCGGCGGGGCCGAGGGTGGGCGCAAATGGCGCGAGAATGTCGAAGAGGTGTCGGGCCTGAAGGTTTCGACCGGCTCCGAAGCTACGGCGGCGGCTCTGGCTGCTTATGGCGGGGTGAAGAAGATCGCTTTCCTGTCGCCCTATTTCCCGACGGCCAACGCCGAAGTGCGCAATTTCCTGTCCGACTATGGCTATGAAACAGTGCGCGACGTACCGCTGCAATGCCCGTCCTGGATCGCCATTGCGGAGGTCACGCCGGAGCGCATCCGTGATACGATGAAGCAGTTGGACGGCGACGATGTCGACGCGATCATCCAGGTGGGCACCAACCTGTCTGCCATCCGTCTCGCCGCCGCTGCCGAGATGTGGCTGGGCAAGCCGGTGATCGCGATCAACACCGCGACTTACTGGCACGCCCTGCGCGAGAACGGTATTCACGATAAAGTTCATGGCTATGGCCGTTTGATGGCCGAGTTCTGACGGGAAAGGCGAGGGCGTGCGCAGGATCGAACTGGTCGAGGTGGGGCCGCGCGACGGGCTTCAGAATGAAAGCCTGATCGTATCGACCGCTGACAAGGTCGCGCTGGTCGGCCGCGCTCTGGCGGCTGGCGTTCGCCGTATCGAGGTGGCGAGTTTCGTCAATCCCCGTCGCGTTCCGCAGATGGCCGACGCGGAGACGGTGATCGCGGCGTTGCCCGACCGGGACGATGCGATCTATGTGGGGCTTGTCCTCAACGTGCGGGGCGCGAAGCGGGCGCTGCTGACCAAGGTGGATGAATTGGGCGCGGTCTGCGTGGCGAGCGACAGTTTCGCCATGCGCAATCAGGGGCAGACCAGCGCGGAATCCGTGCAGTCGGCCCGCGACATCATCGCGCTGGCCAAAGCCGCGGGGCGCAGCGCGCAGGTGACGATCGGCGCCGCATTCGGTTGCCCGTTCGAGGGGTTCGTGTCGCCCGATCATGTCGTCGCCATGGCGGTGGAACTGGCGAAGTCCGGCCCACGAGAGATCGCGCTGGCCGATACGATCGGCGTCGCCGTTCCCGCCGAGGTGACGGCGCTGGTGACGCGCGTGCGCGCTGCCGTGCCGGACATGCCCATCCGCTGTCATTTCCACGATACGCGGAACACCGGCCTGGCCAATGTTTGGGCAGCGGTGGAGGCGGGGGCGACCACGATCGACGCATCGCTGGGTGGCCTTGGCGGCTGTCCGTTTGCGCCGGGCGCCGCAGGCAATGTGTCGACCGAAGATGTGCAATATCTGCTGGAGCGGTCCGGCATCGCGACCGGCGTGGATCTTGACATGCTGATCGACGCCAATCGCTGGTTCACCACCGTCATGGGCAAGCCATTGCCCTCCATGGTCGCACGCGCCGGTGCTTTTCCCTCCGCCAATCAATCGGAGCAGTAATATGAACACGACCAATCCCGGCGCCCTGTCTGACATCCGCGTCATCGAACTGGGCCAGCTGATCGCCGGTCCCTTCTGCGGCCAGTTGCTCGGCGATATGGGCGCGGACGTCATCAAGGTGGAGCCACCGGAACAAGGCGACCCGATGCGCAATTGGGGCCATGGCGACGCGAAACTGTGGTGGGAAGTGGTCGCCCGCAACAAGCGCTCCGTCTCCGCCAATCTGCGCGTGACCGAAGGTCAGGATATCGTGCGCAAGCTTGTCGCCCATGCCGACATACTGATCGAGAATTTCAAGCCCGGTACGATGGAGAAATGGGGACTTGGCCCTGACATCCTCCACGCCATCAATCCGCGCCTCATCATCGTGCGAGTGTCGGGCTATGGCCAGACCGGCCCCTATTCTTCGCGCGCCGGTTTTGGCGGCATTGGCGAGGCGATGGGGGGATGGCGCTATATCGTGGGTGATGCAGACCGCGCGCCCAGCCGCATGGGCGTGTCGATCGGCGACAGCCTGGCCGCAACCTATGGCTGCATGGGCGCGCTCGCGGCGCTTCACGCACGGGAAAAGACCGGCAAGGGTCAGGTGGTGGACAGCGCGCTCTACGAAGCGGTGTTGCAGGTCATGGAAAGCCTGGTGCCCGAATATATGGTGTCGGGCCATGTGCGCAAACGCACCGGATCGATCCTGGAGGGCGTGTCGCCGTCCAACGTCTATCCCACGAGCGACGGCGAATATCTGATCGGCGCCAATCAGGACGCGATTTTCGGTCGCCTGTGCAAGGCGATGGGCCAGCCCGAACTGGCGAACGACGAACGCTATGCCACCCATGTCGCGCGCGGCAGGCATCTGGGCGAACTGGACGATATCATCGCCGACTGGACCCGCACGTTGACCGTGGATCAACTTGAAGCGCTGATGATCGAGCATAGCATCCCGGCGGGCAAGATCTACCGGGCGCAGGAGATGCTGGAAGACCCGCATTTCGAGGCGCGCGAAGCGTTGGTGGAGGTCGAGTCCGACCGCTGGGGCAAGTTCAAGATGCAGAACAGCTTCCCCAAATTGTCCGACACGCCCGGTTCCATCCGCCGCCTCGCGCCTGGCGAAGTCGGCCAGCATAATGCCGAAGTCTATGTCGAACTGCTGGGGCTGGACGAGGCGGAACTCGCGCGCCTCGCCGCCGCCGGCGCCATCTGACGATTGGAAGACCCGCAATGACCGCACGCACCCTTTACGACCGGATCTGGGACGATCATGTCATCGCCCGCCAGGATGACGGCAC
The DNA here is from genome assembly GCF_001421665.1 of Sphingobium sp. Leaf26. Classification (GTDB taxonomy): domain Bacteria; phylum Pseudomonadota; class Alphaproteobacteria; order Sphingomonadales; family Sphingomonadaceae; genus Sphingobium. Next base: position 12,725 of record NZ_LMKV01000023.1, on the reverse strand, counting down.
TTGCCTGATCGGCATCGACCGCCACCTGATCCACGAAGTCTCCACGCCCCAGGCGTTCGAGGGGCTGCGCGCCGCCGGTCGCCGGCTGCGCCGGCCGGAACTGACGCTGGCGATGCCGGACCATAATGTGCCCACAATCAATCGCGACAAGCCGATCGAAGACCCGCAATCGGCGCTCCAACTCAAGGTGCTGGAAGAGAATTGCCGCGACTTCGGCATAGAATATTATGAAATGACCGCGCCTGAGCAGGGCATCGTCCATGTCGTCGGGCCGGAACAGGGCTTCACCCTGCCTGGCGTCACGTTGGTCTGCGGCGACAGCCATACCTCCACCCATGGCGCACTTGGCGCATTGGCCTTTGGCATCGGCACGTCGGAGATCGAGACGGTCTTCGCAACGCAGGCGCTGCTGCTGGGCAAGTCGCGCAACATGGCGGTGCGGGTTGATGGCGTGCTGGGCCGCGGCATCACGTCGAAGGATGTGGCGCTGCACCTGATCGCGAAGATCGGCACGGCGGGCGGCACCGGCCATGTGATCGAATTTATGGGATCGGCGATCGACGCAATGTCGATCGAGGCACGCATGACCTTGTGCAACATGGCGATCGAGGCGGGCGCGCGTGCGGGCCTCGTTGCGCCCGACGAAAAGACGTTCGCTTACGTGAAGGGCCGCCCGCGCGCGCCCCAGGGTGCGGATTGGGATATTGCGCTTGCTTGGTGGAAGACGCTGAAAAGCGATCCCGACGCGCTGTTCGATGCGGTGATCGAGATTGACGCGGCCACCATCGCGCCCACCGTCACATGGGGCACCAGCCCCGAAGACAGCGCGCCGATCGATGGCGCGGTCCCGGCAATCGACGCCGATCCCGTACGGGCGGCGGCCATGGGCAAGGCGCTTGACTATATGGGACTGACGCCGGGCACGCCGATGGCGGAGATCACCATCGACCAGATTTTCATCGGCAGTTGCACCAACAGCCGGATCGAGGATCTTCGCGATGCCGCCGCGATCGTGCGCGGGCGCAAGGTTGCCGCCAGCGTCAAGCGGGCGATGGTCGTGCCGGGATCGGGTCTTGTGAAGTTGCAGGCGGAAGCCGAGGGGCTGGACCGTATCTTCATCGACGCAGGCTTCGAATGGCGCGATCCGGGTTGTTCCATGTGTTTGGGCATGAACCCCGACAAGGTGCCCGCCGGGCAGCGCTGCGCCTCTACCAGCAACCGGAATTTCGTCGGCCGACAGGGGCCGGGCGCCCGTACCCATCTGGTTTCCCCCCCCATGGCCGCCGCTGCGGCCATCACGGGCAAACTGACCGACGTCCGCACGCTGGAGGCCATCTGATGCGTCCTTTCCGTTCCGTTACCGGCATCGCCGTTCCCTTCGGCGCCAAGAATGTCGATACCGACATCATCATCCCCTCCCGTTGGTTGAAGGTCATCACCCGCACAGGGCTGGGTCAGGGCGCATTCGAGCAACTGCGCGCCGACCAAGCCAATATATTCGATCAGCCACGCTATGCCGGCGCGCCGATCCTGATCGCGGGCGAGAATTTCGGTTGTGGGTCGAGCCGCGAACATGCGCCATGGGCGCTGCTCGACATGGGCTTCCGCGCAGTCATCGCACCCAGTTTCGCTGACATTTTTTCCAGCAATAGCGCCAAGAACGGCCTGGCCCTGATCGCCCTCCCGCAGGAGGCGATCGACCGTCTGCTGGCGGCGGCACAGGATGGGACGGTGACCGTCGATTTGGAAGCGAACCAAGTCACAACCGATGCAGGTGACCGCTTTCCCTTCGTCATGGACGCTTTTCGCCGCCACTGCCTGCTGGAAGGGCTGGATGAGATCGGTCTGATCGCACAACGCGAAGCGGAGATCGTCGCGCACGAAACGCGCCTGCGTAGCGAACGCCGGTGGGTTGGCGTGCAATAAGGGGATAGAGCGATGACGAACGAAATCAGCGGCGCCGCCCTGCTTGCGCAGGGCATATTTGATAGCGGCGCACGCACGCTGTTCGCGCTGGCTGGGGCGACCCACGCGCCATTGCTGATGGCGTTTGAGGATCTGGGCGGGCGCATCATCGGCGGGCGGCATGAAAGCGGCACCGTGGGCGCGGCTGACGGCTATGCCCGGCGGACGGGACGTATCGGTTTCGCCTGCATCATCACCGAACAGGGGCTTCAAAACGCACTGACCGCGATCATGACGGCAGCCCAGTCCGAAAGCCCGATCGTGGTGCTGGCGACCCGTTTTCCCGACAGCTGGATCGAACCGGCCGTCGCTTATGCCGTGGACCGCCATGAACTGACGGCGCCCTTCATCAAGTTCAGTCGCACAGTGCCCAGCGCCGACCGGCTGGGCGAATATTTCGCCGCCGCGTGCAAGGCCGCGTGTGAGGGTGTGCCTGGCCCCGCGCTGTTGGTCCTGCCAATGGACATGATGACGCAGATGGTCGCCGCCGACCTGCCTGGGGCGTATGCGCCCGTCGCATTGCCGCCCGCCCGCGATGCGCAGGTCGCCGCTGCCGCCGCGCTGATCGCTCAGGCGCAGCGGCCCATCATCGTCACGGATGTCGGGGCGGCGCGTGGCGACTGTCAAGATGCGCTCAATCGCCTCGCGGCGCTGGGCATCCCGGTGCTGGGCAATAGCCTGGGCCGGGGCATCGTGCCCGAACACGCACCTACCGGCTATCCCTGGCCCTATGCGCAGCGAGCAGCGCCTCTTGCCGATCTGGTGATCGCGATAGGCGCCAAAATGACGATGTGGTTCGGCTATGGCAAGGCGCCACGCTTCGGCGAGGGCGCCCGCTTCATTCATGTGGATGACAATGCAGCGGCGATCGGTCGTAACCTGCCGGTGGATTTGCCGATCATCGGGCACATGGGCGATAGTCTTGCAATGATCGCTGACAATTTGGAGGCGCAGGGCTTCGCGCGCGATCCGCAATGGATCGTGGATGCGCTGGCTGAACGCAAGGGCAGGGTGGACGGGCTGCGCAACGACCCGGACGCCCCGCTGCACCAGTTGGAGATTGGCGCGGCGTTGAACGACCTGCTGCCCGAAGATCGCATTCTGATCGGCGACGGGGCCGATATTTTGAATTTCACATTTGGCCATATGAGGGTGAACCGGGCACGCAGCTATGCCGACCACCTGCCGCTGGGCGCGATGGGTTCGGGCTTCCCGATCGCGGTCGGCATGGCGGCGGGCGAAGCGGAACTGGCGGCCGCGCGTGGGACGGAGCCTGTCCCGGCGGTGCTGGTCACCGGTGACGGATCGGTCGGTTTCTTCCTTGCCGAACTCGACACCATGCGCCGGGCTGGGCTGCGCCTCACCGTGCTGGTCAGCAATGACGGCAAATGGGGAACCGAATATCACGGGCAGGACATCACTTATGGCCGCACCGTCAACACCGACCTTGGCGTGTCCGACTATGCCGCCATCGCCCGCGCCTTTGGCTGTTCGGGCACGGTTGCAGACAGCCGAGAGAGCCTGCGCGCCGCGATCGCCGCCGCGCAGGCGGCAGACGGCCCCGCGTTGATCGACGTGCGGATCGATCCGATGGGTGGACAGGTGCGCAAGCGCGATCCGCTGGTCGGGATGATCCTGTTCGAGGATATCGCCAAGAAGCATTGAAGGACCGGACCCATGCCCAGCCTCTATCTCGTCATCGACCTTATCAACGATCTGCTTGCCCATGATCCCATGAAGGGCGAAGTCGCCCGTCGGGCCGTCCTGGAAAATACCGTGATGGCTCTTGCCCGCGCAAGGGCGGCAGGCGCAAACATCGCCTATGTGCGCGTCGGCTTTACCGGCGATTTCGATGAAGCACCTGCCGCATCGCCGCTGTTTGCCGGGTTCAAGGGCAGCGGGATGCTGCAACTGGGTACTGCGGGAACGGCGGTGCATCCGGCCGTGGCCCCGGCGGCGGGCGACATCGACATCGTCAAACATGGGGTCAGCCCCTTCATCGGGACCAGCTTGGACAGTGAAATCGCGCGGCTGGGCATCGACAGCATCTTCATATCGGGCGTCTCCACTGCACTAGCCGTCAGCAGCGCGGTGCGCGAGGCGCATGACCGCGGTTTGGCCGTCACCCTGATCGAGGATGGTTGCGCCGCCTATGACGAAGCGGAACATGTCGCCGAAGTAGCCATGCTGGCCCGGTTGTGCAGAGTAGTGTCTGCCGTCGAAGCGGCATTTTAGTACGCGCCATGGCTGAAACCGCCATAGCTGTCTGCCGTCGTTTCTCCGACTTGCCGTTCGGCCAGATACATTATCGTGAGGCAGGTATTCCGGGCGGGCGCCCGCTCGTCCTGCTGCATGGATCGCCCGGCAGCGCGGCGCAACTCGTGCCCTTGATCGCTACGCTGGCGGAACATCGCCATGTCATCGCACCCGACACGCCGGGGTTCGGTGACAGCGCCCCGCATCCGCTCAATGCGCCGTCGATCGCCGATTTCGCCGATACGCTGGTGCAATGGCTGGACGAGATGGGGCTGGCGGATGTCGATCTTTACGGTTTCCACACCGGCGCCTGCATCGCGGCTGAAACAGCGATCGCCCGGCCTGACCTGGTCCATCGCATCGTGCTGGACGGGGTCGGGCTATATGCCAATGGCGAGCGCGATCGGCTGCTCGCCCACTATGCCCATCCGTTCGAGTCGGACCAGCATGGCGCCTATCTGATCCGGGCTTTTCATTTCCTGCGTGACCAATCCCTGTTCTGGCCGTGGTTCGACCGGACCAGGTCGGCGCGCCGCGACGGCGGCCTGATGCCGGCGGATCGCCTGCATGGCTGGTTGATCGAACTGCTCAAGGCCGCGGGCACCTATCATCTGGGCTACAGGGCGGCATTCCGATGGGACGCCATGGCGCGGTTGCCGCTGTTGCGCCATGCCATGATGATCGTTGCCGCCGCCGATGATCCGCTGGCTGACGACAGTATGACCATAGGAGATCGGCTTGCGGTCGCGGCATGGCTGCGCCTGCCGCGATCGGATGATCCTGCGTACCAAAATGACCGCGCGGAGCACATATTGAAGTTTCTGAACATTAGCGCATCGGGATACAAAAATTTGTAATGACATAGACCCAAGCCCCCGGTTTCCGCCTGTACCGCCGACCCAAATCCGGCTTGGTCTTGGGCCGCTCGTGATATCAAACGCTCCCAGCCAGTCTGGACCATGATCGCCTGGACATGGCGTTGAAGCGTGTCCGCTACTTGGGGCTTGAAGCGCCAGTTTCCCTTCCGATCCATCTCGAACCCGCCGCGTAGCCAGTTGGCCTTCGCAACTGCGCCCTTGGTACCGCCGCCCGTAAAATGCTCGATCGTGTCGGACCAGGCCTGTTTGCCGGTGGAGACGAGAAGATCTTATGGGCAAGGCTGAACCGTGCATGGCCACCATTCGCGACGGCGCCGAGTTGGCTCTCATTGAGAAGCCAGGCCTTCGACATCCGGGCTGCCGTCGCCGGTGTCAGGTTGAGGCTGAAATCGGATATAAGTTGCCCATCGACAATGAGCGTCGGGGTGTCCGATATGCCCATCGTTTTGATGGCTTGGGGCACGGCGCACTGGGGAGGGCACTGAGATGCCGAAATCGGCATTTCAGTGCCGCTTTTATGCGCAGCGACAGCTTTAAACGGGAATTTGGTCGTCAGGAAAGATGCGGTTTTTGCGAATCAGGGAGGCTATTCATGGCTACGGCCAAGTCCCGGACCTACCGGCTGCATCTATCGGAGGAGGGCACCGACGCGTTTCTCGAATTCCATTCTCGTCTGGCGCGCAACGTCAGGCGGTTCATTCCTTATGGCGCTACGCTGACCGTCGCCATGCTGCTGATCGAGGCGTGGACGTTCCGGAGCTATCCGATGAACTTTTCGCCCCGGCTGTGAACAGGCTGACGGGACGGATCGAGCATTTGTCGGTGCCTCGCCCAAACCGCAGTACGCATCTAAACCCTATGTGCGACGTAGCGGTGTCGATCATCTCGGGCTGGCGCGCGGCGGGTCGGTAGCGCTGGCAGTAGTTCGCCGCGCACAAGTGCGAACCGCCCTTGAGCACCTTGCGGCCGATCCGCACGTGAGGCTGCGACGGATCGAGGTTATCTTTCAGCCTGCCACCGCGGTGGCTATTGTGCGTGCAGCACGATTGACCAGGCTTCTTGCGAGTTACAGAGAGCGTGTCATTCAACCAGTCGTTGGTCTATTCCCAAGTGTTGCCGATCATGTCGAACAGGCTGTAGCTATTAGCCGGATACGTTCCCGTTGGCGAGGTCCGCTTCCAGCCGTCCAACTTCTTGTTGGCAAAAGGAAACAGGCCTTGCCAGTAGTTGGCCAGCATTACCCCATCCGGCGCCAGTTCATCACCCCAGGCATAGTCTGCGCCGTCAAGACCTCCACGCGCCGCAAACTCGAACTCGGCTTCGGTCGGTAGCGACTTTCCTGCCGACTTCGCATCGGCTTGCGCGTCGGCATAGGCAACTTGGACGACGGGATGGTCCCACAGGTCGAGTGCCTCGATATCCCGGTCCGGCCCCAGCGGATGGCGCCAGTCGGCGCCGAAGTCGAATCGCCACCAATTTGCCGGATTGGCGAGGTCGGCCGGCCCGGCGGTCTTATGGAAGACCAAAGAACCGGGCTGCACCATCTGGGGCGGTATGCCTGGATACGGCGCAGGATCTGGCGCTACTTCGGCGACAGTTCAGCAGCCGGTTGTGGCGACGAACTGAGCATATTGACGATGGATGACGGGCGTGGCGTCAATCCAGAACCCGTCAACCGAAACACGGCGAACGGGCATCTCTTCAACATAGAAGTTTTCCGAACCCATTGAGAACGTATCGCCGGGGATCCAAATCATCCCAGCCTGCGCCTCGATCTGTGTACCGGTCACTGCGAAGCCGCCCTGCAAGCTAACCGCCTCTCGTTGTCCTTATTCATTCTCATTGGGCACTTGGGGCGTCGGCTTCAAGTCGATGACGATCTTCCGGATGTCGCCCGGATAGGTGAAAGGACTGGCATATTCCGCTGAAAGCGTGGTGCCATAATCCCTCGCGATGGAGGCGCCGCCCTCACTTGCCATCAGTGCGCCAATGGTGCGGGAAATGCGTCCCGTCGCCGCCTGCGCTCCATCGACCAGCAACTGGACGGTGGCGCCGGCGCCTCGCTTGCCGCCGTCATAGGCGAAGTCGACGGTGATCTGGTGCGCGCTTGGATTGAGCGCTTCGCTACCTGCAATGCGGGTCCGGTAACGATCCAGAATGGAAGCATTGTTCATGAATGTGGGTTTGTCGTTCAGCATCACCAGCCCCCATCCGTTCAGGCGGCTGCCCTGCGCCACGATCGCGCCGTCGCCGCTCTTTTGCGGCACGACGATGTCGGCGGTCATCCGCCATGACCGGTTCGTGATGCTGGCAAAGCTATAGCGGGAAAAACGTTCGTCACTGCGCGCCTGTCCCTCGCCCATCGCGATGGGCGATACCGCTATTGGCAAGCGCTGTTATGCCAGCGTCATCGGGGCGGGCGACCACGGACCCGGCGGATATTCCCTATGTTCCGGTCGCCAACAAGGACTGGACGCCGGCCCCCGCCATGCGGCGTGAGGCGGAATCCGTCGGGTGATCCGGCCGATATTGCGCGATAGCGACCCTGCCCCGGCGAGTAAGCGCCGGGGCAGGGCTCGTCCCGTCAGACGATCACGAAGTCCGCTGCAGTCAGTCCGAGCCCGGTGGAGATGGTCGCGAACTGCACGGCGGCTCCTGCGCCACTGCCATCGGAATCGAAGAACAGGGCGCCGGTCGCATCATTGTAGATGATCCGATCATCGACATCCAAAGCGCTCGTACCGATGACGAATGCGTTGGCACCAAGTGCGCCCACCGACAGGCCGGCAAATGCCGCATCATTGAGCTGGATCGTATCGTCCGCCACCGAAAAGTCGGTGATCGTGTCGATATTGCTGGCGCCGGGCGTATTCATGAACGCGAAGATATCCACGCCCGCTCCACCGGTGAGGGTGTCGGATGCAGTCCCGCCGTCCAATATGTCATTACCGTCACCGCCGTTCAGCGTGTCGGTATTGCTACCCCCGTTCAAATTGTCGTTGCCGGCAAATCCGTTGAGGATATCGATACCGCCAAGGCCGGAGAGGCTGTTGTTGCCGCTATTGCCGTTGATGGTCTGGCCATAGTCATTGCCCGTGCCGGAAAGGTTGGCAGTGCTGGTCAGCGTCAGCGTTTCGATATAGCCCGTCAGGCTGTAGGATACCGACGTGAAGATCGTATCCGACCCGGCGGTCGAGATAGTTTCGATCACCACATCGCCAGCATTGTCGACATAATAAATATCGTTGCCGCGACCGCCCGACATCGTGTCGGCACCGGCACCGCCATTGATGATGTCGTTGCCGGCGCCGCCTGTAATGCTGTTGGCGAGGCTATTGCCGTTCAGCGTCTGACCGGTGGACAGGGTGCCGACCAGATTTTCTACATTGGTGTTCAGCGTGTAGCTGGCAAGGCTGCTGCGAACCTCGTCGGTGCCGCCGGAAGTCGCTTCGGTAACGACGTCGCTGGCATGATCGACATAATAGACGTCGTTGCCCAGGCCACCGGTCATGCTGTCAGCGCCGGTGCCACCGTCAATGATGTCGTTGCCGGCGCCGCCGGTGATGCTGTTGGCAAGGCTGTTGCCGGTCAGCGTCTGACCGGTGGACAGGGTGCCGACCAGATTTTCGACATTGGCCGTCAGCGTATAGCTGGCGATCGCAACGCGGACCTCATCGGTGCCGGCGGACGCGGCCTCGGTGACGATATCGCCGCTATTGTCGACATAATAGAGATCGTTGCCCAGGCCNAGGCTGTTGCCGGTCAGCGTCTGACCGGTGGACAGGGTGCCGACCAGATTTTCGACATTGGCCGTCAGCGTATAGCTGGCGATCGCAACGCGGACCTCATCGGTGCCGGCGGACGCGGCTTCGGTGACGATATCGCCGCTATTGTCGACATAATAGAGATCGTTGCCCAGGCCGCCGGCCATGGTGTCGGCCCCGCCACCAGCATTGATGACGTCATTGCCGGCGCCGCCAGTGATGCTGTTGGCGATGCTGTTGCCCTTGAGCGTCTGGCCGGTGGAAGAGGTGCCGACCAGATTTTCGACGTTGCTGGTCAGCGTATAGGTGGAAATGGCGGTGCGAACCGTGTCGGTGCCGGCGGACGCGGCTTCGGTGACGATATCNGGTGCCGACCAGATTTTCGACGTTGCTGGTCAGCGTATAGGTGGAAATGGCGGTGCGAACCGTGTCGGTGCCGGCGGACGCGGCTTCGGTGACGATATCGCCGCTGCTGTCGACAACATAGGTGTCGTTGCCCAGGCCACCCGCCATGGTATCGGCCCCGCCGCCACCGTTGATGGCGTCGTTGCCGGCGCCGCCGGTGATGCTGTTGGCGAGGCTGTTGCCGTTCAGCGTCTGACCGGTGGCAAGGGTACCGAGCAGATTTTCTGCATTGGTGTTCAGCGTATAGCTGGCAAGGCTGGTACGGACCTCGTCGGTGCCGCCGGAAGCCGTTTCGGTAACGACGTCGCTGGCATGATCGACATAATAGACGTCGTTGCCCAGGCCACCGGTCATGCTGTCAGCGCCGGTTCCACCGTCGATGATGTCGTTGCCGGCGCCACCAGCGATGCTGTTGGCCAGGCTGTTGCCGGTCAGCGTCTGACCGGTGGACAGGGTGCCGACCAGATTTTCGACATTGGCCGTCAGCGTATAGCTGGCGATCGCAACGCGGACCTCACTCGGTGACGATATCGCCGCTATTGTCGACATAATAGAGATCGTTGCCCAGGCCACCCGCCATGGTGTCGGCCCCGCCACCAGCATTGATGACGTCATTGCCGGCGGCGCCAGTGATGCTGTTGGCGATGCTGTTGCCCTTGAGCGTCTGGCCGGTGGAAGAGGTGCCGACCAGATTTTCGACGTTGCTGGTCAGCGTATAGGTGGAAATGGCGGTGCGAACCGTGTCGGTGCCGGCGGACGCGGCTTCGGTGACGATATCACCGCTGCTGTCGACAACATAGGTGTCGTTGCCCAGGCCACCCGCCATGGTATCGGCCCCGCCGCCACCGTTGATGGCGTCGTTGCCAGCGCCGCCGGTGATGCTGTTGGCGATGCTGTTGCCGTTCAGCGTCTGACCGGTGGACAGGGTGCCGACCAGATTTTCTACATTGGTGTTCAGCGTATAGCTGGCGATGCTGCTGCGAACCTCGTCGGTGCCGCCGGAAGTCGCTTCGGTGACGACGTCGCTGGCATGATCGACATAATAGAGGTCGTTGCCGCCGCCGCCGGCCATGCTGTCAGCGCCGGTGCCACCGTCGATGATGTCGTTGCCGGCGCCACCAGCGATGCTGTTGGCCAGGCTGTTGCCGGTCAGCGTCTGGCCAGTGGACAGGGTGCCGACTAGATTTTCGACATTACTGCCCAGCGTGTAGCTGGCAAGACTGGTGCGGACCGTGTCGGTGCCGGCCGAGGCGGTTTCTGTCACCACGTCGCCGCTATTGTCGACAATATAGGTGTCGTTCCCGGTGCCGCCAGTCATGCTGTCGTTCCCGGTGCCGCCATCGAGCACGTCATTGCCGTCCCCGCCGTTCAGCGTATCATTACCCGCGCCGCCGGTGATGCTGTTGGCCAGGCCGTTGCCGGTCAGGGTCTGTGCCGACGAACTGGTGCCAGTGAGATTTTCGAGGTTGGTGCCCAATGTATAGCTGGCGAGGGCGGTACGGATTTCGTCGGTGCCGGCGGAAGCGGCTTCGGTGACGACGTCGCTCGCATTATCGACATAGTAGATATCGTTGCCCAGGCCGCCGCTCATGCTGTCGGCGCCGCTGCCGCCATTGATGATGTCATTGCCATCGCCGCCGGTAATGGTGTTGGCCAACGTGTTGCCGTTCAGCGTCTGTCCAGTGGACACCGTTCCGCGCAACCGTTCCACGTTGCTGGTCAGGGTATAGCTGGATAGGCTGGTGCGCACTTCATCGGTGCCGCTGCCCGATGCTTCCGTCACGACATCCCCGACATTGTCGACGATATAGATGTCGTTGCCGCCGCCGCCGGCCATGCTGTCTGCGCCCGCGCCGCCATCGATGACATTTGCGGCGCTGGTGCCCGTCAGCGTATCGTTCAACGCCGACCCCGTCAGGTTTTCGAACCCTTCGACATAGTCGGTGCCGTTGCCGGCATCATAATAGCCGGCTTGGTTGGTTGCCAGGGAGAAGGTGATGGCATTGGCGGACGACGCGAAGCTCAACGTATCGGTGCCATCACCGCCATAGAGAAGATCGTCGCCTGCGCCGCCATCGATGGTGTCGTTGCCGGTATTGCCGTTCAGCGTGTCGGCCAGCGCGCCGCCGGTGAGGCTGTCATTGCCCGACCCGGTGGTCACCTGGATGCGTTCGACATTGGTGACGGACGACCCCTGRCCGGTGAAGGTCGAAGTGCTGCCGGCGGTGCCGTTGAGGGTGAAGCTGATATTGGCGGTGCTGGTCGAGAAATCGCCGTAGAAAAGGTCATTGCCCCCCCCGCCGTTCACGACCCCGACGCCATTGGTATAGGCGTAGAAAGTGTCGTCCGCGCTGCCGAACTTGACGACCAGGGTTTCGACGGCGTTGCCGCTGATCGAATAAGCGGTGCCATAATCATAGGCATAGACGGAATAGCTGCCGGAAGAGCCATAGGCCTGGGCATATTGCTGGNGTCGAAGTGCTGCCGGCGGTGCCGTTGAGAGTGAAGCTGATATTGGCGGTGCTGGTCGAGAAATCGCCGTAGAAAAGGTCATTGCCCCCCCCGCCGTTCACGACCCCGACGCCATTGGCATAGGCGTAGAAAGTGTCGTCCGCGCTGCCGAACTTGACGACCAGTGTTTCGACGGCGTTGCCGCTGATCGAATAAGCGGTGCCATAATCATAGGCATAGACGGAATAGCTGCCGGAAGAGCCATAGGCCTGGGCATATTGCTGNTGTTTCGACGGCGTTGCCGCTGATCGAATAAGCGGTGCCATAATCATAGGCATAGACGGAATAGCTGCCGGAAGAGCCATAGGCCTGGGCATATTGCTGGGTGGTGCTGGTTGACCAGTCGATAGTCAGGTTGTCATTGCCGTCACCCGCATAGAATTGGCCGCCGGTCTTGACCAGCAATGTGTCGTTGCCGCTGCCGCTATAGAYGGTGAGATAYTCGACATTGGTGACGCTGGTGCCGTTGGAGAAGCCGTAGCTCAGCCCCGACCCCTCGGTCATGGTCAGCGCGCTGGTCATGGCGCCATAATTGCCGGTCNTCGACATTGGTGACGCTGGTGCCGTTGGAGAAGCCGTAGCTCAGCCCCGACCCCTCGGTCATGGTCAGCGCGCTGGTCATGGCGCCATAATTGCCGGTCCAGYTGTCATTGCCGTCGCCGCCATTGATGGTGTCGATGCCCGACGAGGTGATGCTGTCGTCGCCAGCGCCGCCATTGACGCTATTGGTGCCGTCGCCCGCGTTCAGCGTGTCGGCCAGCGCACCGCCGGTGAGGCTGTCATTGCCCGACCCGGTGGTCACCTGGATGCGTTCGACATTGGTGACGGACGACCCCTGGCCGGTGAAGGTCGAAGTGCTGCCGGCGGTGCCGTTGAGAGTGAAGCTGATATTGGCGGTGCTGGTCGAGAAATCGCCGTAGAAAAGGTCATTGCCCCCCCCGCCGTT
>NZ_LMKV01000022.1 GCF_001421665.1 Sphingobium sp. Leaf26 | reverse complement strand
GCTGCACCCATGGCCATGCCCTCCAATCGGCACCCATAGAGTCAGAAATTTGCCGCTTTGGGAATCCCCACGTGAGTCAGTATCATGGGAGGTTGGTATTAGACTATCGCCCCGACCTTCCTCCCTTTCGGTCGGCGATCTTGCCCCATTCGGGTGACAATCCCTATCGCGGCTTAGGGGAGACTTCCCCTGACGCGGCGCAAGCCCAAGCCTTCGAGCCTTTGACGGTTTCCCCGACCTTCCTGCGTGCAGGCCGGGAGATACCCCTCCGACAAAGGCGGCTTGCGCCTTTCCACCCCCGTTCTCGCCGAAGGGCAGAGTTTCATGAGCCGAGCAAGGCTCGCAAAACTCAAGCCCGATGGAGATCAAAATGGGAGAACAGCAAACACACAAACTAGAACCGAGAATCTATTTCGCGTGCCTCGCGGCCTACAACAACGGCCACCTGCATGGCGAATGGATCGACGCCGACCAGGACCCTTGGCAAATCTATGACGACGTAAAAAAGATGCTGGCGGCCTCGCCCGTCTCGGATGCCGAAGAATGGGCGATCCACGATTACGAGGGCTTCGAAGGCATCAGGATCGAAGAATGCGACGGCTTCGAGCGCGTCGCGGAGCTTGCCACCTTTGTGATCGAATACGGAAAGCTGGGCGCAGAAGTGTTCAGTTATTTTGGATCGCTTGCAGAAGCGCGGTCTGCCCTCTCCGACCAGTACGCCGGGCAGTATGAATCGCTCGCCGACTTCGCGCAGGAGATAACCGAGGAGTCGGCAAACATTCCCGATACGCTGCGTTACTATCTCGATTATGAACGTATGGCGCGGGATATGGCCATCAGCGACGTGATCGCATTCGAGACTGGCATGAGCGAAATTCATGTCTTTTGGAGCCGCTGAAAGCGGTGAAGCAGATTCTTTAGCGACAGCAAGGACGAAAAGAAGGGGCGCGCTTCGCGCCCCTTTATTGTCGCTATGGCGTTGGACCGCGTTTCGCGATCTCAGCGCGGATCATCGTACGAAGCGATTGCGCCGAAGCGATTTCTGGCTTGGTAGCGATTAGACCTTTGCTTGCCTCTTGAAAAAGCGCTGCAAGCTGCGCGTCGGTTTTCTTTGCCAGATCGTCTTTGGTCATTTTGAACATGGATTCCTCCTGTCTCTCTTGCGCCGCCCCGGATGGGCCGCGTTGAGGAGGAAAAATCAGTCCGCATGAATAAGGTGCATTGCCTGCAATCGAAACGGACGTGGAGAAGGTTAGTAGGTATGACTACGCCTTGCACCAGTCAGCATTCATCGGGCGATATAACGACAACAGACAGCGACCCGGACGGGGTAAGAAAGACGACGAAGGAAAACGGGCAAAATGGGTAACGCGAGCAGGCCGTGCCAACACCAGATCCAGCGCTGGAAGTAAGCTCCTATCGCCCCAGCTCAGGACTGCGAGGCGCAGGCCGACTGCGATCCGTGCCGTCCCTCTCGAACTTTCCATCACGCGCCATGCGACGATACTGCGCCGCATCCCGATAAAGGCCGAGCAATTGCCCGGCATGACGTTCGCGCACGAGGACAATCTGCGATTGCAGCCCCTGGCGATCCTTTAACTGCGACTGGACGAGATCATGCCGCTGGTTTCGGTCACGTTGAAGCCCGAAGAAGGCTTCCATCTCGTTCTGTTTCCGGACTTTGAAATAGCGCCCGGTCAGGATGTCCCAGACACCTTTCGCGCCTGTGCGAACTCGAGCTGATCGATGCTGATTTTCAACGGTCAGGCGATCCCGCTGCATCCGGTCCAGCTTCACCCGTTCCGCTTTATGCTGATCCTGCATCGCCTGTTTCTGTTCGTTGAGCGGCTTGATCGCGTTGACCGCTATACGTTTGGCTTCCGAGATATAGCGCGAAAGACGAGGTGCTACTGTTTCGCCAATATATCGAACGGTAGCGGCGACAGATCGCAGTTCCTTTGGGTCGCCAAGCCGCGCAGTGACATCCTTGGTTTTCTTGTCGATCATCCGGGCAATCGCGAAAGCTTCACCTTCGATGGACACAGCGACATGACCCCGCCGATCCCCTTGAGCGATGAACAGTCCACGCTCTTCCAGTGCCTTTGCGAATGCCGGGCCATTATCTGACATCGCCCAGCACTCCTGAATCGTGGCCTTGATTTGGTTAGCGTCGAGGCCTGCCCGCTTCGCCTGCTGCCATTCGTCGAGCGTGAAATTGCGCGGATTGCGCAGCTTGGAATTGCGGAACCCTTCCGGCATCTTCCAGCCGTTTTCGAGATACAGTTCCTTGCCAATGTCGCGCAGTTTTGATTTGAAGAACGGCAGAGGCTTCGCCGTCATCGTTTCCGCGTCTATCCGCGACCAGACGGCATGAGCATGGCGACGACCTTCCTTTTCATGGAAGACGATCATGCGCGGCTGACCTTTCAGGCCAAGCCGCTCTTCAATCATATTGCACGCTTTCTCGAAAACTTCGACGCGGACCGACTCGCCGACAGGCGGGTTTAGCGACACGGAAAACAGGTGCTGTCTGCACTTCGTGCCGAGCGAAAGCGCATGAGATTCCTTCATTGCGCCCATCAGGTCGTCGGAGATAAAGCCGCTCACCTCATGGATTTCGACGTGTTCGTTCTCTTCGGTCTTCATCAGGTGAAGACCGAGCTGTTTGGCACCGCTGCGCTGTGATGCCTTGAGGATCATGGGCCAACCTCAAGGTTCATGGCCTCGATAAGCAGGCGGCGAATTTCCTGAACGTCTGCCGCTGCCATCATGAGCGCCGCTTCCGTGTCAGGTGTGACTGGCAGGCTTCCCGAATTGGCCGACCGAGCCAACTGGTTCAGATTGGATGACAGCCGGGATTGGCCGAGCAGCCCCAGAACCTGCGCCAAGGCCTGATGATCCTTGACGGGGCGCTTACCCCGACGACGCGGCGGCGGATTATCAGAATCGAAGAGCCGCGACTGGACATAGGCGCTGAGGGACATATCTCCGGCATCCCGTTCTAGCCGGGCGCGTTGCTCGAATGTAAGCCAAAGGGAGAACGGGGCCGGGCGCTTCGCCATGCCAGCCCCCTCTTACGCTATTTTGCGCCTCCGCCCGACAGCCGGGAGGCCGTCGCGCGGGGCGCGTTCATCCTTCCGTTCATTGGTGTTTTGGGCTTGTCCACAACCGAGGCTTGAATGCTGAAGAACGGCGTTCCATTCTTTCAGCATTTCAGTAAGATGGTTCGAACGCGGTCCCTGCCGCTCCGCCACTGAGTCATTCTCTGCACATTTGATCAGCCAGTATCGCCCAAGAACCCCGGGGTTTGGCGCCTTCCAAGATAAAAAGCGTGCCTCGGAGAGAAGCTGCGACCGCAGATCAGACAAAACTTCGCCGATTTTCTCCGTGCCATTACGGGCAGGTACGCTTCTGCAATTGCCTGCTTTTCCCTGCACATGAGCTGGTCGAAAAATAGCAGGCAATTCTCGGTTCGGGTCGCACCAGACAATGGCGGAAACTGGCCGACGCATTGGAGCGCGCGAATGTGTCCGCTGGCTCCAACTATGTGCGCCGCGCCAGGGAAAGTTTCCTCGTCCGCGCCGACGCGCGGTTGAAGTCGATCGAGGATATTCAGGACGCGGTCGTCGCCACCCGGGCAGGCGTTCCGGTGCGGGTCCGCGATGTGGGCGATGTCGTGATCGGCGGCGCCGTGCGCACCGGGTCGGGCAGTCGCATGGGTTCCGAAGCGGTCATTTCCACCATATTGATGTTGGTTGGCGAAAACAGCCGCGTCGTAGCCACCCGCGTCGCCGACAAGCTGGTCGACATCAACAAGTCGCTGCCGCCGGATGTCTTTGCCGAGCCGGTCTACAACCGGTCCAAGCTGGTCAACGCCACCATCGCCACCGTCGAAAAGAATCTGATCGAAGGCGCGCTTCTGGTCATTGTCGTGCTGTTTCTGCTGCTCGGCAATATCCGCGCGGCGCTGATCACGGCTGCGGTGATCCCGATCACCATGTTGATGACGGCATCCGGCATGAACGCCCTTGGCGTATCGGGCAATCTGATGAGCCTCGGCGCGCTCGACGTCGGACTTATCGTCGATGGCGCGGTGATCATCGTGGAAAATGCGCTGCGTCGTCTGGCCGAGCGACAGGAACATGAACGTCGTCTGCTGACGCTGGACGAGCGGATGAGCGAAACGATCGATGCGGCCAAGGAAATGGTCCGGCCTACCGTCTTTGGTCAGCTCATCATCTTCCTCGTCTTCGTGCCGTTGCTGACCTTCCGGGGGTGGAGGGCAAGACCTTCGCGCCCATGGCGACAACCCTCCTGATGCTGGCGCTTGCATCGGCGTTCGTCCTGTCGATCACCTTCGTGCCCGCGATGATCGCGATCGTCGTCAGCGGCAAGGTCAGTGAAACCGAAGTCAAGCCGATCCGCTGGTTTAAGGAGAAATATGCGCCGCTCCTCGACAAGGCAGTGGCGCGGCCGGTGCTGTTCGTCGCGGCCGGTGCGGGCATCTTCTTCGCTGCCGTTCTGGCGTTCGGCTTGCTGGGAGAGGAGTTCATGCCCCAGCTCGACGAGAAGGACATCACGGTCACCAACTTCCGGGTGCCATCCGCCTCGATCGACCAATCGACGCAAATGCAGGTTCAGATCGAGAATGCGCTCAAGACGCTGCCCGAGGTGGAACTGGTATTTTCCAAGAACGGCAATGCCGACCTCGGCACCGACCCGATGCCGCCAAACTCGTCAGACACCTATGTCATTCCCAAGCCGGAAAGCGAATGGCCGGCCGAGGTGACGTCGAAGGAAGATATCCTGCGACGTATCGAAGAGCGCATGAAGCCGCTCATCGGCAATCGGACGGAGATCCAGCAACCCATCCAGATGCGTTTCAACAAACTGATCGCCGGCGTGCGCGCCGACGTCGCGGTCAAACTTTATGGTGACGATCTGGAGGCGATGAGCGAGCAGGCTCGTCGCATTGCTGGCGTCCTGCACGGGATCCCGGGCGCAGGCGATGTCAGCGCCGAACAGACCGACGGCGCGCCGACGTTCGACGTCAAGATCGATCGGCAGGCCGCGGCACGTTACGGCCTCTCGGTGGAGGAAGTGGCCAACACCGTCTCCGCCGCGCTGGGTGGCCGGGAAGCGGGGCTGTTGTTCGAGGGCGATCGCCGCTTCGCAGTGGTGGGTCGCTTGCCGGATGCGCAGCGGGACGATGTCGAAACGCTGGGATCGATCCCGGTCATGCTGCCTGCGGCCGATGGTCAGGTGGCGCGTTCCATCCCGCTGCGGGAAGTGGCTCGGTTCAGCTATACGCAGGGGTTGAACCAGATCAGCCGCGAAAATGGCAAACGGATGGTGGTCGTTCAGGTCAACGTCCGGGGTCGCGACCTTGGCGGCTTCGTCGAGGAAGCCCAAAAGGCGATCGGCCAGATGCAACTCCCGTCAGGCATGTATACCGAATGGGGCGGGACGTTCGAAAGCCTGCAGTCGGCGCGTTTGCGGCTCCTGCTGGTCGTGCCGATCTGCTTCCTCGCCATCTATGCGTTGCTTTACATGACGCTGGGCGGCTTCATTCCGGCAGCGATCGTGTTCAGCGCGGTGCCGATGGCGCTGGCGCTGGCGCTGGCGGGCGGGGTATTCGCACTTCTGCTGCGCGGCATCCCCTTTTCGATCACGGCAGCGGTCGGTTTTATCGCGCTGTCAGGCGTCGCGGTGCTGAATGGTCTGGTCATGATGAGCGCCATCGGCAAGCATCGCGAGGATGGCGCAAGCGAGGATGACGCCATTATCGGGGGGCAATGGAGCGCGTCCGGCCGGTCCTGATGACGGCGTTGGTCGCCAGTCTTGGCTTTGTGCCGATGGCGATCGCCACCGGTACGGGCGCGGAGGTTCAGCGGCCCTTGGCGACAGTGGTGATCGGCGGACTTATCACCTCGACCGCGCTCACATTGCTGGTGCTTCCCGCAATAACGGCGCTCGCGGCAAGGTGGCGAAGCGCTCGGAAAAAGGCCCTTTCGCAGCCGCTCGAACCATGAAAATGATCTGGAATCGGACGCCTGTAACGCCCGATTTCATGTCTTTTACAAAGCCTGTGAGCGAACGCCGAAAACATTCGATTTGATACGGAATATGCGGGGAATTCGGAGGATTATTCCGCGAAATGCCATTCAAACCACATCCTCCGCCTCTCAATGTCGATACGAATTTGGGGAGCCAAGAATTGGTTGCACGCGAGATGGAAACGCAACGTGACCAGCGGCGCAATGGCCCCGGATTGCAAGCCGCGGGACTATTGATCGCTGGGCTCATGGTCAGCGGTTGTGGCGGGATACAGGAGAAACCCGCTCCCGTCGTTGGATCGACAACGCATGCTCGGAGCGTCTTTGCGGCATGCTGGAAAACGGCCGGCGAAGGCCATGCGCGCGAGCGACGAGGCCCGCAGCATAGCCTTCGCTATTATTACGGCCTGCACCGGTACGCCGTCAGGGAGCAATGTCGTGCCTATGCAGACCAAACAAATTCGAGACGAGGGGAGAAGATAAATAAGAAATATCCGGGGCTTTCTGCTTTCCAGGCATTTGAAAAGTCGTGCGGCAACGCCCTCAAAGTCACGCATCATTAACAATATGACCTAACGCATTTCAGGGATCACTTGGCCTTGTGCCGCATGATGGCTGAAGAATTGGAAAATTGAACAGGTTGGAGACTCGTATGAGACTGGTTCGAACATTATCCGTTGCACTGGGTGTAAGCACGTTGCTGGCCGCAACCGCGCCGGTCGGTGCGCACGGCATCTGGTTCGCGCAGAGGGCGCGCCAACTGGCGCTGGTCTATGGCGTTGGCGCCGACGATCTGGACGCCGTCAAGCGCTTGCCATTGGTCAAGACGGTCACCGGCTATGACAGCGATTGGGCGCCCGTCACCACCTCTCTTCGCGCCGCCGGTGCGATCCCGGTCGTCGATAGCGACGAACCGGTCGCGGCCGTCGCGGCCACCATGGACTATGGCTATTGGAGCAAGACCCCGGACGGCGAGTGGCATAACAAGGGCCGCGACGAAGTCCCCAACGCGACGCTTGCCGAGCATAATTTCAAATATGCGGTCCATCTGACGCAAGTGCCTACCAAGCCGGTGCCGCTGTTCGAGGGGCACACGCTCCAGCTCGTGCCCGCCGACCTTGCCATCCCCCAGAAGATGGGCGAGCCGATGAAGGTGCGCGTCTATTACAAGGGCAAGCCTGTCGCCGGTGCGACCGTGATGCAGGATTATGTCAACGATCCCGACGAAGTCGCCCCGGCCAAGACCGGCGCTGATGGCACCGCCACGATCAAGCTGCGCAATCAGGGCATCAACGTGCTGATGGCGATCTATGTCGGCCAGACGACCGACAAGAAGGTCGATCATGAGGAATATCGCGCCTCGCTGTCCTTCGTCCTTCCACACCTGCCCGAATAAGCCTTTCGGCCAATCCATTGGAGACATGTTTTATGAAGATCGATCTTTTCCGCACGGGACTTGCTGCCCTGGCACTTGCCGCGCTGCCCGCTTCCGCCTTCGCGCATGGCAGCATGAAGCCGCAACATGGCGGCCTCGTACAGATGTCGGGTGAAACCCTGATCGAACTGGTGACCGGCCCCAAGGGTGTCGACGTCTATCTGAGCGAAGAAGATGAGCCGGTGCCTGCCGCCGGTTACACCGCCAAGCTCACCCAGACGGCAGGGAGCGCCAAGACCGAAGCGGCGCTCAAGCCTGCCGGGGGCAACAAGCTGACTGCTGCCGGCTTCAAGGCGGCCAAGGGCGCGAAACTCGTTGTGGCCCTGGTCGACAAGAGCGGCGCGAAAATCTTCGCGACGTTCCAGACCAAGTAAAGGCGCCGACATGCACAGCGCGATCCGGTTTCCGCTCCAACCCCAGATATTGCGGCGGATCGTGCTGCTGCTTTTGGGCTTGGCCATGGCGTTCATGAGCGCGACGCTCTGGGCGCATGGCGTCAACGAGAATGACAAGGCCTTCATCGAAGGTGCGTCAGGCGTCAACATCATCCCCTATATGTATCTGGGGGCCAAGCACATGGTCACCGGCTACGACCATCTGCTGTTCCTGGCTGGGGTCATCTTCTTCCTCTATCGGTTGAAGGACGTCGGCGCCTATGTGACGCTGTTCGCGATCGGCCACAGCACTACGCTGCTGTTGGGCGTGATCCTCGACATTCGCGCCAACCCCTACATCATCGACGCGATCATCGGCCTCTCGGTCGTCTACAAGGCGATCGATAATCTGGACGGGTTCAAGACCTGGTTCGGGGTGTCGCCCAATCCCAAGGCGGCGGTGCTGATCTTTGGTTTCTTCCATGGCTTTGGCCTAGCCACCAAGATCCAGGAACTGACGCTGGCCAAGGACGGGCTGATCCCCAACCTCATCAGCTTCAACGTGGGCGTTGAGATGGGTCAGTTCATGGCGCTGACCGTGATCCTCCTGCTGATGAACCTGTGGCGCATGTCGTCCAGTTTCAACCGAACGGCCATCGTCGCCAACGCCGCGCTCATGACCGCCGGCTTCGTCCTCATCGGCTTCCAGTTGGCCGGCTATTTTACCCAGGGTGCCTGACATGACCATGCAAACTGCTTCCGCACTTCCGACCTCGATCAAGCCTTCGCCTTCCACGCTTGCCAAGGCGACCGGCAGCGCGGCCATCGCGGCCGTTGCGGTTCTCACCTTGTTCGTGCTGCCGGCCGAATATGGCATCGACCCCACCGGCGTCGGCACGGCGCTTGGCCTGAACGGCATGGTCGCCGGCGAAGCGGCCGAAACAGCCCCCGCGCCCGCGTCGGAAGCTGCCGGCCCAACCGACATCGCGATTCCGACCAAGGCGACCATCGCCAAGTCAGCCGCATGGCGACAGGACGAGATGACCATCACTCTGGCACCTCATAGCGGGCAAGAGGTGAAGGCGCACATGGTCAAGGGTGACAGCTTCATCTTCCAGTGGAAGTCGACAGGTGGTCCGGTGAAGGCCGAAATGCACGGCGAAAAAACCGGCGTCACCGACGGCTCCTTCACTGACTATTGGAAGGAACTCGAACTCACCGGCGGCCAGGGCGACTTCACTGCGCCCTTCGATGGCACCCATGGCTGGTATTTCCGCAACAAGGGCGAAACGCCGATCACTGTCACCGTCAAGACGGTCGGCTTCTACAAGGATCTCTTCCTGCCCAAGGGTGAGTGAAGAGCCAGGCGAGGGATAATCAGATGAACAGCATTGCGGGCCAGGCGCACCTTACAGCCCTAAACCCCGGCATGACATCGCCGGTCGCCGCTGCAAAGGCCCGCACGCGGCTGATCGCGATCGACGCGCTGCGCGGTTTGGTGATGCTGTTCATGCTGGTCGATCATGTCCGCGAACATGGTTCCTGCATTTGCAGGTCACAGATCCCGTTGACGCGAATATAACCGATCCGGGCCTGTTCTCCACCCGCCTGCTCTCCACCTTCTGCGCGCCGACTTTCGTCGCGCTGACTGGCCTTTCGGCATGGCTCTACGGCCAGTCGCATAGTCGGGCGCAGGTATCTGAGTTCCTGCTGAAGCGCGGGCTTTTCCTGATCTTCCTGGAATTCACGATCGTCTGCTACGCTTGGCCAACACAGGCCAACACATTCCCGCCGCCCACCATCTGGTTCCAGGTGATCTATACGATCGGCATCAGCATGATCGCGCTGGCGGCGCTGCTCCATCTGCCGCGCCCTGCGCAGTTCGCTCTGGGGTTGGCGATCGTGTGCCTTCACAATCTGCTCGATCCGATTCGTCTGAGCCCGGACTCGCCCTTTTTCATTCCATGGGCGATGCTCCACCAGCGCGACAAGTTCGAGATCGCCGGGATACTGTTCAAGACCACCTATCCGGTGCTGCCCTGGATCGGCATAATCCTGTTAGGGTATGCCTGCGGTCCGTGGTTCGCGCGGGGCACCAATCCCAAGCCAAGGATCAAGCGGCTGGCTATGCTGGGCCTGGGCCTGCTTGTCGGCTTCCTGCTCATCCGCACGCTCAATTTCTATGGCGACAAGCCCTGGTTCATCGCGGATACGCCGTTGCGAACCGTCATGAGCTTCCTCGCGCTCACCAAATATCCGCCATCGCTGCTCTTCCTGATGCTGACCGTGGGCACCGGATGCTTGTTGCTGGCGCTGTGCGAGAAGTTCGAGGATAGCAAGGTGATGCCGACGCTCGCCATGCTGGGCGGCGCACCGATGTTCTACTACATCCTCCATCTCTACACGCTCAAGCAGCTCTACAATATCGCGATGCTGTTTTACGGCCCGACGAAGGGCGCCGTGTTCGGCGTCGATAATCTGAGGTGGGTATGGATCTGGGTGTTTATATTGATCCCGGTTCTCTATTTTCCGACGAGATGGTTCGCCCGGCTCAAGCAGCGCCGCAAGGATATCTGGTGGCTGAAATATCTTTGATTGCGAGATACCGCTGGTTCAATGTGATCCAGGAGGCAGCATCGTTACAGCGTGAAACGGAGCAGCAGCCAGTCCGTCTTCGCAGCAGTTTGCCCGTTTACAAATGGAATTGCGGACGGTCTGCTACCGAGATGAGAAATTTGGCCGTCAAGCGTCTTATTTGGGTCGTTCAAGTAGGCGCTTCCATGCCCGATAAACGCTATTCGACCTGCCTTATGGTGATGATGTTGCCGCAAGAAAGCGGTAAAAAAGAATTTATGACGGAAAATTCGTCGTCGCGTCTCTTTGACCTGAGAGAGGAGATAGAACACGGAACGCGAGGCACTGGCGCGATGGGTTGGGCGAGAGATATTGCCCCATGAACGCGACCTGCGCATCTGGTTGCGGCGACAGGTCGTGGCCGCCGCAGATGTGGAGGATATTGTGCAGGAATGCTATTGCCGCCTCGCCCAGTTGCACGATGTGTCCCACATCACCGTGCCGCGTGCCTATCTTTTCATCATGGCGCGCAATATCGCGCGTCGTCAGCGCGAGCGGGCGCGGGTCGTGCGGATCGATCCTCTTGCCGCGACGATGGAGGCTGAAGCCGATTTTCTGACGCCCGAGCGCGTGGCGCAGGCGCGGCAGGAGTTGGGCCGGGTGCAGGCGGCGCTCGCCACGCTCTCCGATCGCGCGCGCAGCATCTTCATCATGCGCCGGATCGAAGGTCAGAGTCAGAAGGCGATTGCGCAGGCATTGGGCATCAGCGAGACGATCGTGGAAAATGAGGCGAGCCGGAGTCTGCGCGCGCTTCTGCAGCACATGACGCACGCGGATGCGGACCAGGAGCAACCCGTGGCGACGCGAGGCGCGCATGCCAGGCAGCATTGAGGATATGGCGGCGCGCTGGGCCGTGCGCCATCCGCTCGATCCCGACCAGCACGCGGCGCTCGACGCTTGGCTGGCGCTGGACCCGCGCCACGCAGGCGCGCTGCTGCGGGCGCAGGCCGCACTTTCCTGTGTAGACGACGCGTTGGTCGCGGATGCCGATCAACCTTCCAAAGCCCCCTTCTGGACCCGCCGTAAATGGCTGGCGGCCGGGCTGGGAGGCAGCATGGCGGCTGTGCTTGCGGGTGGGCTTGGCCTGTCCCGATGGATGGGGCAGCATGTTGCGACAGAACGGGGTGAAATCCGCCGCTTGCCGCTTGGCGACGGATCGGTCGCCACGATCGACAGCGACAGCGATTTGCACGTCGCGCTGGGTGACGAAGCGCGCCGCATCACGCTCGCCAAGGGGCAAGCATGGTTTCAGGTTGCCAAGGACAGTCGTCGTCCCTTCATCGTCGATGCCGGCCTGGCGCAGGCGCGCGCGATCGGCACCGCCTTTTCCGTCAGCCGCACCGACAAGGGGGTACAGATTGCCGTCACCGAAGGCACCGTCGCGACATGGGCGAAGGATGGCGGCGGGTCGATGACGATCCTGAAGGCAGGCGATTTTGCGACCTTCGAAGGCGGCGCACTGGTGCCCGTCACCGGCAATGCGCCACAGGCGATCGAGCGCGCGCTCGCATGGCGCATGGGGGAAATCGCGCTGGAAGGCGACACACTGCGTGACGCCGTGGTCCGCTTCAACCGGTACAATGCGCAGCAACTCGTCATCGTCGATGAAAGCCTCGCCAATGAAAAGCTGATCGGCCTGTTTCGCATCGACAATCCGGCGGGATTTGCCCGCACGCTGGCCGCCTCGCTCGATGTGACGGTCACGGTCACACCCGACGCCATCCGCCTGTCGCGCAAAAAAATCGATACGATCTGACGGAAAGTCCATCTGCCCGGCTCTTGTTTCATAAGAGCGCACCGGCAAGCAGGGCGCCACGACAGGGGAGGACATATGAAGACCGCGCTCGCTCATCTTCTTGGCACCGGGGCCGCGATCATCTGTTGCATCGGTACGCCCGCCGACGCCGCTGCGCAGATCCGCCATTTCGACATTGCACCCCAATCAGCCCGCACCGGCATCCCCCTTTTCGCCAAGCAGGCGGGAATCGAGATATTGGTGACGGGCGCTGCGGCGGAAGGCGTCAGCCTGCGCCGTCTTCAGGGCACCATGGATGTGACGCAGGCGCTTCGTCAGCTGCTGACCGGCACCGACCTCGTCATCACGAAGGCGGGGACCGCCATCGTCCTGAAGCGCGAGCGGCCCGTGACGCCCAGCGCCGCCGCCTTCATGGTCGCGGCTCCTGCCTTCGCCCCCACGACGCAAGAAGGCGATGCACCCGCCGCCACCGTCGCCGAACCCGCAACGCAGGACATCATCGTCACCGGTATCCGCGCCTCGCTCCAGGAATCGATCAACGTCAAGCGCGCCGCTGGGAACATCGTCGACGTCATCACCGCGCAGGACATCGGCAAGCTGCCCGACCAGAATGTGGCTGAATCGATGAGCCGCATTACCGGCGTCCAGATCACCCGGCGCGAAGGCGACGGTTCCAACTTTACTGTGCGCGGCATTTCCCAAAACCGGCTGGAAATAAACGGGCGTACCTTTCTAGGGCCGGGGGCTGGCGGCAGCGCGTCGCTCGAATCTATCAGCCCGGAAATCATCGGCAGCATCGTCGTGTCGAAATCGCCGACGGCGGACATGCCCGAAGGCGCGCTCGGCGCGACCGTCAACCTCAAGACCAAGCGCCCGCTCGATCTTGACGATCTGGTCGTCAGCGGCCGGTTGCAGGGTGCCTATACCGATCAGGCCGATCATCTGGGCTATCGCGGATCGGCGCTGGTTTCGAAAAATTTCGACGACCGGCTCGGCATCCTCGCCAGCGTAGCCTATTCCAATACGCGCACGCGCGGGCAGTCCTTCGATTCCGGCGGCTGGACCCGGACCGACGAGATCGACGGCGATGGCGACGGCGTCAACGACCCCGGCCTCTTCCGTCCCAACCGTTTCATGGCGCGCATCTTCGACCGCAAGGAGCAGCGGCTGACGCTCAACAGCGCGATCCAGTTTCGCCCGGCGGACGATTGGGAGATCATCCTCGACGGCACCTATTCGCGGCTGAAGCGCGAGCGCAACAGCGCCAATTATCAGGTGCTGTTCAACAACAATGACGTCAACGCTGTCGCGGACAAAAATGGCACGGTCGTCAGCGGCACCTTCACCGGCGTCACGCTGCGCCCTCTCATCTATGATGAGCCGACGGAGTTCCGCTCCACCAACATTGGCTTCTCGACCAAATATGACGGCGATATCGTCAAGATGTCTGCCGATGCGTCCTACAGCAAGGGGAAGGGAACGGACGGCGGGCCGGGTGCGTCGTTCACCTATGTCGTCGTGCCTCGCGCGGGCAACACCACCAACGCCAGCTATGATTTTTCGCGCGGCGGCCCTGTGCCCGACCTGTCGCTTCAAACCAATTTCGACCGCGATGATCCGTCGCAATATCAGCTTGCCTCAATCTTCGAGAACGACTTTCGCACCGACAATAGCGGCTATGACGCACGGCTCGACTTCGACATCCGCACCGACTGGGGGCCACTCAGCTCCATTCAGGTCGGATCGCGCTACGAAAATATCAAATTCTATTCGGAATCACCGCAGAACGTTCCCTCCGCTGCCAGCCTGCTCGCCAGAGGAGACAAAAATGGCGACGGCATCATCACCGTCGATGAAATGCCGGGCCTCAATTACGATAACAGCATGGGCAGCTTCTTTCCCGGTGCTTCGGGCAACTTCCCACGCGACATCCTGACCGGCACTGTGGACAAGGAGGCGGCACGCGACGCCTTCGGCCTGCCGATCCCCCGCGCCGACGCCATCCCGCTCGGCCGCGTATCCGTTCGCGACGTCAATCAGGACACACTGGCCTTCTACGTCCGCGCCAATTTCAAGAGCGAGATCGGCACCATGCCCGTATCAGGCAATGCGGGGGTGCGCTATATCTCGATCGAGCGTACATCGGCGGGCTTCCTCTCCGACACGCAGCCTACGGCCAGCAAGTCCCGCTTCGATTATTTCCTGCCGAGCGCCAACCTCTCGGTCGAACTTACACCCAGCCTCATTTTCCGCGCGGCCGCGGCCAAGGTGGTGGCTCGCCCGAGCCTCAGCGACGTAGGCGTTAGCTTCGTACCGCTCATCGTGTCGCGCACCGGCTCGCGCGGCAACCCCAACCTCCGCCCGTTCGAAGCGACGCAATATGACGCGACGCTCGAATGGTATTTCGCCCCTTCGAGCGCGCTGACCGTCGCCGGTTTCTACAAGGACGTGGATTCCTTCACGATCAACACGGCCCGTGCAGAATTCGTGCCCGGCCTTTCGACCGGCGCGGATGACCTGTTTCAGATCACCCAGCCGACCAACGGCCGGTCGGGCACGATCAAGGGCGTGGAGCTTGCCTATCAGCAATCGCTGCGCTTCCTGCCTGCACCCTTCAACAATCTGGGCATCCAGACCAACTACACCTATGTCGATAGCAAGACGCCGCTTGTGGACGAAGCAACCCGGCTTGCGCTGCCGCTGCCGGGCCTGTCGAAGCACAGCTACAACCTCATCGGCTATTATGAGGACAAGATGCTGTCGGTCCGCGTCGCCTATATCCATCGCAGCAAATATCTTCAGGGGCAGGGGAGTGCGGCGTCTGGCGGCAGCTCCTACATGCAGGCGCGCGGCCAGCTCGACGCATCGGCGCAGATCAACCTGACCAGCAATATCCGTCTGACGGCAGAGGCGATCAACCTCACCCGATCGATCGAGCGGCAATATCTGCAAGATCCGGCCCGGCTGCTGAGTTCGCTGCGCGAAGATCGCCGCTTCTTCTTCGGCGTGGCGGCGACCTTCTGATGCGCGCCCGCTTCAAGCCCCTGCTGCTCGCCGTCGCCGCGTTCCTCTCCAGCGGGGCGAGCGCCGACACGGAAAGCACTGCATCCCGATCGGCCGATATCGTGATCTATGGCTGCACATCGGCTGGCGTCATCGCCGCGATCGAGGCGCGACGGCATGATCGTAGCGTGCTGCTCGTCTGCCGCGACGCCTATGTTGGCGGCATGACGACCAATGGCCTTGGTTGGTCGGACACGGGCAATCATCGCGCGATCGGCGGCCTGTCGCTCGAATTCTATCGCCGGGTGAAACGCCATTATGACGATCCCGCCGCCTGGAACCTTGCCAAGCGGCCTGCAACAGCCCCCAATTTCATCGACGACGGCGCGATGTGGCAGTTCGAGCCTAAGGTTGCCGAGCGAATATACGAAGATTGGCTGAGGAACTCAGGGGTTCCCGTGATCCGGTCCCGCCCCATTGATCGCCGCCCCGGCGCGGTCGAGGTGAAGGGCGGCAAGATCGTCGCATTCCGCGCCAGGAGCGGCGAGCGCTTCGCAGGGCGCGTCTTCATCGACGCCACATATGAGGGCGACCTGATGGAGGGCGCGGGCGTCCGCTTCGCTGTGGGGCGCGAGGCCAACGCCACCTATGGCGAGACGCTGAACGGCGTGCAGATGGTCAACAGCACCAACCACCAGTTCATGCTCGACATCGATCCCTATGTCGTGCCGGGCAATCCCGCCAGCGGCCTGCTGCCGCGCGTCACCGCCGACAGGATCGTGCCGGACGGATCGGCGGACAACCGCATCCAAGCCTATACCTTCCGTATGTGCCTGACCGATGTGCCTGCCAACCGTGTACCCTTCACAAAGCCTGCGGGCTATGACGCGCGCCAATATGCGCTGCTCCAACGCTATATGGATGCAGGCTTCCGCAACTTCTTCCAGAAGTTCGATCGCATCCCCAACGGCAAGACCGACACCAATAATTTCGGTGCCTTCTCCTTCGATGATATCGGCATGAACTATCGCTATCCAGAGGGGAGCGATATGGAGCGCGCGGCCATCATCCGCGAGCATGTCACCTATCAGCAGGGGCTGCTCTGGTTCATGGCCAACGATCCTGGCGTGCCGGCGGAAACCCGCGCGGAAATGGCGCGCTGGGGCCTGTGCAAGGATGAATTTACCGGCAACGGCAACTGGCCGCGCGAACTCTATGTCCGCGAAGCACGGCGCATGGTGTCGGACTTTGTGATGGCGGAGCCTCATCTGCGCGGCGCCAAGCCCACCCCCCGGCCGATCGGGATGGGATCCTACAACATGGATTCCCACAATGTGCGCCGCATCGTCGACGCACGCGGTTTTGCCCGCAACGAAGGCAATATAGAGGTCAGCCCCGACCGCGCCTACCCGATCAGCTACGACGCGATCGTGCCGAAGCGTCAGGAGGCGACCAACCTGCTGGTGCCGGTGGCGCTCTCCGCGTCGCACATCGCCTACGGGTCGATCCGCATGGAACCGGTGTTCATGATACTTGGCCAGTCTGCCGCTGTTGCAGCCTCGCTTGCGGTTGATGGCGACATCCGCGTCCAAGATATCGATTACAAACGCCTGCGAAAAATACTGCTCTTGGAAAATCAGGTCTTAGATACATTCCACGGAGACAAGTAGTGCTCGTTCGAGAAAAGCGGACCTTCCGGACGTTGGGCAGCGATTTAAGTCGCTGAACTACGGGGAAGGGTCGACTGCTACCGGAAGCAAACGCGCGGTCGTGGGACTTTTCTGCCTGTTGTCAGCGATGCGATGAACGGCAAGTTTTGCCAGAAGCCGACATTCAGAGGAAGCCGGACCGGCACTGCATAGCTGCTAAAACTGGGCCGTCTCCGGACTGGCAGCTTGCGGGATGAAAAACGCAAAAGCGAACGTCACGTTGAACGTCACGAGGGCATAGTCGAACGAGGCGGGCATGCCATAGGGTCGGTCGATTCCGTATCCGGGTTGATGAAGGACTAATTTAAGTTGGCAACGATTTCAGGCCGCCGACCGCCGTCAGTCCCAGCCTAGTTGTGCGCTAAATGTGCGCGCCGCGCGCGGGGGAGAACGCGTGCGCCGAAAAATTGCGAAAATCGGGGCTTTCGATCGGTGAGGATCCGCTCGAGCCGATTTAGAAATGCGAGTGAATTTGGTCTGACAATGCGCGCTAGGACAAGCCGGCGCACGCGGGCATATATGCGCCACGGACGAATCGACTGAAAAGGCCTGTCGCCACTACGACGAGCGATACGACAGCGTCTTCCAGAAGACGTTCGAGCGGAGCGAGAAGGAGGAACTTGGGCGGGGCGACCCCCAACACTGCCGTTTCTGCGGGAAGAAGCCACCCGAAGTTAGCTTCAAGAGCGTCGCCCACGCAATCCCTGAGTGCCTAGGCAATCGCGGCCTGACCTCAGCATACGAGTGCGACACTTGCAACGGCATCTTTGGGCGTGGGATCGAGAATGACCTCGGCGAATGGACGAAACCAATGCGCACGTTCGCACGGATCCGCGGCAAGAACGGCGTCCCTACGCTCCGAAAGGGTCCGAACGGCGGCTGGAGGGTCGAGATGAAAGACGGCCGTCTCGACGTGAAGGCTTACGAGGACGATCCGATCTTCGAGGTCGAAGAGCCGAATCGCCGCGTCGTATTCACCCTGAAGCGCGGCACCTACACGCCCATTGCAGTCTATAAGGCGTTCGTGAAGATCGGCCTGACACTGATGCCGACGGCAGAGCTTGCCCCGTTCTCCGACACCTTGGACCTCATCCGCGAAACCGACCATTCGCGGAGCTGGGTCGGGCAAGCCCCAATCATCCACACCTTTCAGAGCGGCCCAATGGCGAACGACCGGTTCACTGCCATCGTCCTGAGGCGGAAGCCGGGCGTCACAGACGTTCCCTTTGCATACCTCGTCATTGGCTACGGCAACGACGTGTTCCAAGTCGCGCTGCCGGCCCGCCAGGAAGACGCCGCGATCAACGGGAAGCCGCTTCAGATCGTGCCGTTCCCCACGCATGGCGGGCCCGATCCCGCTACCTACGGACGCGCGCAACCCACCTTATACCAACCTCCCATGATACTGACTCACGTGGGGATTCCCAAAGCGGCAAATTTCTGACTCTATGGGTGCCGATTGGAGGGCATGGCCATGGGTG
>NZ_LMKV01000021.1 GCF_001421665.1 Sphingobium sp. Leaf26 | reverse complement strand
CGCCCTGCGCTGCGAGAAAACCATCTCTGCCTTCATGGGCTTCGTCCATCTCGCGTGCGCCATGATCTGGATACGGTGAATGCAGACAGAGCCTAGAGCGCGCTGGTTAAATCCGAAGCAGGTCGCGCGCTCTAGTTTTTTGTTTTCGCATCGTTTTAAGCGAAAAACCGGTTCCCACTTTTCCGCACGATGCTCTAGCTGCCGTCCGGCCGCTCTTCCTCCCGCATGCCGCCGCAGCCCTTGAGCGTCCCTTCGCCAAAGGCGATCTGGACCCGGTCGGACCAGAGGTCGTCGCTCATGCCGTCGCTGCACGGTCCTTCCGTCGCGGTCAGGGTGAAGCCCTCGCCCAGGTAGCGGATCGCCCGATCATCCCCGTCATGCACCACGCTATAGCGTAGCGGGCGATGATCCGGCCGTTCCAGCAGGGCGGTCGATCCGCGTATCGTCACGGCCCAGAAGGGTTCGGTGCCGATCGCGCGATAATCTGCCGGCGTTGGGCGGTGGGGCGGTGTTTCACGTGAAACCAAAGGCTTGGCTTCATCGACAGGTGGCGGCGCTGGCGCGGGCAATGGCGCCACGCTCCCGTTCGCGGTGGCGCTGTTGATAGGGGCGGCGACGTCCTGCGTCGCTTCGGTTCGATTCGAAGCCGTCTCTTCTGTCCCGCATCCGCCGATCAGCAGGAGCGACAGCAGCGGCCAGCCCGCCTTCATGCGCCAACCGCGTCGCGGCGGAAGCAATCGGCCGCATGGTCGTTCACCATGCCGATGGCCTGCATCCAGGCATAGACGATGGTCGGCCCGACGAATTTGAAGCCACGCTTCTTCAGGTCTTTCGAAATGGCGTCCGACAGATCGGTCTTCGCAGGGACATGCACGCCATCGTTGCGGATCGGCATCCCATCGACAAACGCCCAGACATAGGCCGAAAAATCCTCGCCCGAATCGCGCATGGTGCAAAAAATTTGCGCGCCGCGGATCGTCGCATCGATCTTCGCACGCGCGCGCACGATGCCAGGATCGCCCATCAATCGTTCGACATCCGATTCGTCGAAGGCCGCTACCTTGTCGGGATCGAAACCGGCAAAGGCGGCGCGGAACGTCTCGCGCTTGCGGAGGATCGTGATCCAGGACAGGCCGGCCTGGAACCCCTCCAGCATCAACATTTCCCAGAGCATGCGCGAATCGCGCTCCGGCACGCCCCATTCCTCGTCATGATAGGCGCAATAGAGCGGATCGGCCGCACTGACCCAGCTACAGCGAGGCAGCGCGGCGTCGTTCATGGCTCAGACGTCCAGATTGGCGACGTTGAGTGCATTGTCCTGAATGAATTCGCGGCGCGGTTCGACCACATCGCCCATCAGGCGGGTGAAGATTTCGTCCGCTACGTCCGCCTGCTCGACCTCGACCCGCAACATCGAGCGATTATCCGGGTCCAGCGTGGTTTCCCACAGTTGTTCCGCGTTCATTTCACCCAGTCCCTTGTAGCGCTGGATGGCGAGGCCCTTGCGCCCTGCGGTCAGGATCGCGTCCAGCAATTCGCTCGGCCGCGTGACCATCGCGCCCTTGGTCGGTGCGGCGGGCAGGTCGTCGTCGCTGGCCTCGGCCGCCAGCGCCTTGACCGTGATCAGGCGGCTGGGCGTCAGATAGCTGCTGGCATCTTCGGCGGCGATGCTGTGCAGCTTGCGCGCCTCGGCCGATCCGACAAAGCCGGCCTCGATCACATGATGGTCGGTGACGCCGCGCCACAGTCGCTGGAAGTGGAAGCCGCCCTCTTCGGCGACGCTACCGGTCCAGCGCCCTTCGGCGTCCTGCGCGCCCATCCAGGTGACGGTCGCGGCCAGTCGCTCCGCCTGTGCATCCGCCGACAGTTCGGGGTCCAGCGCGCCGTTGAGGCTCAGCGCCTCGATGATCGCGGGATTATAGCGGCGCGGCACGTACCGCATCACCGCGCGCATCCGGCGGGCATGTTCGATCAGGCTGCGCAAATCCTCGCCGGTGCGCGGCCCCTTGCCGGTTTCCAGCGCCATGGATTCGACGCCATTGTCGACCAGATATTGCTCCAGCGCCGCTTCGTTCTTGAGATAGACTTCAGACCGGCCGCGCGTCGCCTTATATAAAGGCGGCTGGGCGATGTAGAGATGCCCGCCCTCGATGATCTGGGGCATCTGGCGATAGAAGAAGGTCAGCAGCAGCGTGCGGATATGCGCGCCGTCGACGTCGGCGTCGGTCATGATGACGATCTTGTGGTAGCGCAGCTTTTCCAGATTGAAGTCATCACGGATGCCGGTGCCCATCGCCTGGATCAGCGTGCCGACTTCCTTGGACGAAAGCATCTTGTCGAATCGCGCGCGCTCGACGTTCAGGATCTTGCCCTTCAGCGGCAGGATCGCCTGATTATGCCGGTTGCGCCCCTGCTTGGCCGAACCGCCGGCCGAATCGCCTTCGACCAGAAACAGTTCGGACTTGGCAGGATCGCGCTCCTGACAGTCGGCCAGCTTGCCGGGCAGAGACGCGATGTCCAGTACGCCCTTGCGCCGGGTCAGTTCGCGCGCCTTCTTCGCGGCTTCGCGGGCGGCGGCGGCGTCGATCACCTTCTGCACGATCATCTTGCCGTGCGCGGGATTTTCTTCCAGCCATTCGGCCATCTTGTCGGCCATCAGGCTTTCGAGCGGCTGGCGGACTTCCGACGACACCAGCTTGTCCTTGGTCTGCGACGAGAATTTGGGATCCGGCAGCTTGACCGAAACGATGGCGGTCAGGCCCTCGCGCATATCCTCACCGGTCAGCGACACCTTCTCCTTCTTCAGCGCACCCGACTTTTCCGCATAATTGTTGAGCGTACGGGTCAGCGCCGCGCGGAAGGCGGCCAGATGGGTGCCACCGTCGCGCTGCGGGATATTGTTGGTGAAGCAGAGGACGTTCTCATAATAAGAGTCGTTCCACTCCAGCGCGACGTCGATCGTCACATCGTCGCGGGTGCCCGAAATCGCGATCGGCTCCGGCATCATCGCTGATTTGTTGCGGTCGAGATATTTTACGAAGGCCGCGATGCCGCCCTCGTAGAACAGTTCGACTTCCTTCTTCTCCTCATGGCGCGCATCGACCAGGAACAGGCGCACGCCGCTGTTGAGGAAAGCCAGTTCGCGATAGCGATGCTCCAGCTTCTCGAAATCGAACTCGGTATGGTTCTTGAACGTCGCGCCGTCACCGGGCGCCTTCTCGGTCGAGGCGAGGAAGGTGACGCGCGTCCCCTTCTTGCCCGCTGGCGCGTCTCCGATGATCTTCAGCGGCGCGGTCGCATCGCCATAGGCGAAGCGCATCCAATGTTCCTTGCCGTCGCGCCAGATGTTGAGATCCAGCCATTCGGAGAGCGCGTTCACCACCGACACGCCCACGCCATGCAGGCCGCCCGATACCTTATAGGCATTATCGTCGCTGGTATTCTCGAACTTCCCGCCCGCATGCAACTGGGTCATGATGACCTCGGCCGCCGACACACCTTCTTCCTTGTGAATGCCGGTCGGAATGCCGCGCCCATTATCCTCGACGCTGACGGAGCCATCCGGGTTCAGCGTGATGGTGATCAGGTCGCAATGCCCCGCCAGCGCTTCGTCGATCGCATTGTCGCTGACCTCGAACACCATGTGGTGCAGGCCGCTGCCATCGTCGGTATCGCCGATATACATGCCGGGCCGTTTGCGGACGGCATCCAGCCCTTTCAGCACCTTGATGCTGTCGGCGCCATATTCGTTGCTGTTGGGGGTGTTGACGGGTTCTTCGCTCATGCCAAGCCTATAGGGAAAGGCGCTATGAAACTAAAGCGAAACATGGCGTCTTCCGCCCGGCGCCGGGGCGGTCTATCATGCTTTCCATGCGTGCCATCCCTGCCCTGCTGATCCTGTCCCTGCTGGCCCTCGCCGGCTGCTCGCGCAGCAGCGACGTCTATGAGGAATTGCCCAACTCTTCGCTGGCCGGTGCCCCGCGCGACGAGGTGCCGGAAAGCCGGATGGATGCACCGATCGCGCGGCCGGTGACCATCGGCGAGGATGGATCGCGCATGGATGCGTGCGGCGGCCTGGGCCGGGTGACGCGCGCCGGGTCAGGCGGCCTGCCCCTGCGCGCGGCGCCCTTCGACGATGCGAAGGCGTTGACGTCGCTGTCGGAGGGGCAACACGCCTATATCTGCACCCGCAGCCTCGACCAGAAATGGCTGGGCGTGGTCGTGCCCCCGGCCCCTGCCCCCGGTGAGCCGGCCGACGGCGTCGATTGCGGCGTAGCGTCCCCCGTGGAACGCAAGCAGCCCTATGCCGGTCCCTGCCCCAGCGGCTGGATCGCGAGCGCCTATGTCCGGTCGATCGCGGGCTGAAGGCTCACTCGATCCCGGTGAACACCAGCTTCTGCACGCGCCGCCCCGTATTCACCTCCGTCGCATAGATATTGCCTTCGCTGTCGGTGTCGATGCTGTGCAGCCAGGTGAACTGCCCCGCCTGCCGACCGACCCGGCCGATCGCGCCCAGCACGTCATGCGTCTTGCGCTCCAATATCCAGATGCGCCCGTTCATCATGTCGGCGACATACATATAGGTCTGCGCCGGATCGGGGGAAAAGGCGATGTCGGTCACCGTATGGGTGCCGCCCGTTTCCGGCGCGATCGCGATGTCCCGCACGAAGGTCAGGCCGCCGTCCTTCTGCCGCCTGAACAATTGCGCGCGGTTGTTGTTGCGGTCGCAGACATAGAGGTGGCCATCATTGGTCGGTACGACGCAATGGACGATACTGCCGAAAATCGCAGCTTGAGGGTTCGCCACCTGGCTGGGGTCGACGGCATGGCTCTGGTCGAACGCGCCTTTCAGCACCGGCCCGGCGGGTGGCTTGCCATAGGCGCCCCAGCGGCCCTTATAAGCATTTGTCTTTGCGTCGAAGCCGATGACGCGCCGGTTGGTATAGCCGTCCGACATCAGCACCATGCCGTCGCTATGGTTGACGTCGGATGGATTGCCCAACTGGTCGGTGGCGTCATTGCCGCCGGTCTTCTCGCGCCGTCCGAAGCGGCGGATGTAGCGGCCTTCGGGGCTGTAGTTCAGGACGACATGGTCGCCACTGCCATTGCCGCCGAACCAGACGCTGCCCGCCTTGTCCACGAAGATGCCATGCAGGCTGCTCGGCCACTGGCTGACGCCGTCGACGCTCGGCGCGCTCGCCGTGCCGCCCCAGCCGCCGATATAGCGGCCATCCTTGCCGAAGCGCACCACCGGCGGCGCGGGCTTGCAGCAGGCGGCGATCGGCGGGTTCTGCGCAAGGCCGGTGTCGGTGCCGGTCAGGCTGTGCGGGCGATGGACGACCCAGACCGAATCGTCCGGCCCTACCGCCACGCCGCTCACCTGCCCCAGCAGCAGGTCGTCGGGCATCGCCGGCCAGGCGGCATCGACCTTGAACCGGGGCATCTTCGTGCCGGCGGGCGCCACCTGTTCGAAAGCAAGCGGGGCGAGCGCAGGCGCATGCGGCGCCGACGCGGCGGTCAGCGGCAGGATCAGCGCGGCGGCGAGAAAGGGGCGCATGGGGACGAAAGGCTCCTTGATCGGTTGGGCGGGGCGGATCATGCCCGTCTGCCTGCTCCGGTCAATCATCAAATCCCGCATTTCCAAAGAGAAAAGGACCGGCCGACGAGAAGAACCGTCGGCCGGTCAGGGGGCATATCGTCAGGCCTGAGCCGGACGCTCTGCCGGGGCAATGCGAAAAAGGGGCAAGGCATGATGCACGATCCAGCCGATCGTCGTGGCATAGAGGATGGTGCCCACCCCCACCGTGCCGCCCAGCATCCAGCCGATCGCCAGCACGCCAATCTCAATCCCACTGCGCACCCATTTGACTGGCCAGCCGGTACGCCGGCACAGCCCCGTCATCAGTCCGTCGCGCGGCCCCGGTCCCATGCCCGCGCCGATATAGGCACCGCCGGCAATGCCGTTGAGGACGATCCCGGCGATCAGCCAGCCGGCCCGCATCGCATAGCCTTCCGGCGTCGGCAGCAGCATCAGCGACAGGTCCACCACCGTGCCGATCACCACGATATTGGCCACCGTGCCGAAACCGGGCCGCTGGCGCAGCGGCCACCATAGCAGCAGCACGATCGCGCCGATCAGATTGACCGTCATCCCGAAGCTGAGGCCAAGGCGCGGGGCCAGGCCCTGATTGAGCACATCCCAGGGCGACAGACCCAGATTGGCGCGCAGCATCAGCGCCATGGAAAAGCCGTAGAGGGCGAGGCCCCAGAAGAGCTGGAACAGGCGCCGAAAGAAGAGAGGCTGCGTCATGGGAAGGCTTATTCCGCAAAATTGGCCTTTTCCAAAAGGACCAATCCGGGGTAAATGGCATTGATCCAACCGTCAGCCGGAACATATGTCATGTCCACTTCCCTGCTTCGCCCCCCCTCCCTGCTGCGCCTGCTGGGCGCCTGGCGCGCGCAGGACAGTGCCGAGCCGGCCTATCGCCAACTGGCGCAGGCGCTGCGGATGCTGGTGCTCGATGGTCGCGTGGGCCTCAACGTCCGCCTGCCCGGCGAGCGGGAACTGGCCGCCGCGCTGGGCCTGTCGCGCACCACCGTTGCCGCGGCGTTCGACCGGCTGCGCGACGAAGGCTATCTGGAAAGCCGGCAGGGGTCGGGCAGCGTCACCCGCCTGCCCGCCGGCAGCGCGGACATGTCCCCGGACGAACGCGACGTCAGCGCGGGTAGCGGCAATCTGCTCAACTGGACCCATGCCGCCCTGCCGGCCGCGCCCGGCGTCGCGCGGGCCTATGCCCATGCGGTGGAGGCGCTGCCGGCCTATCTGGGCGATCTTGGCTATGATCCGCTGGGCATCGCTGTGCTGCGCCGCGCGATCGCCGCCCATTATGAACGGCGCGGATGCCCCACCCATCCCGATCAGATCATGGTCACCAACGGCGCGCAGCAGGGCTTTTCACTGCTGCTCAAATGGCTGGCCGGGCCGGGCGACCGGGTGGTGATCGACCATCCCACCTATCATAATGCGATTCAGGCGTTGCAGCGCGCCCATGTCGTGCCGGTGCCGGTCGGCCTGCCCGCGCAGGGCTGGGATGTGGACGCCATGGAGGCGGCCTTTCGCCAGACATCGCCGCGCTTCGCCTATGTCATTGCCGATTTCCACAACCCCACCGGACGCAGCATGGACCCGGCCACCCGCCGTGCACTGGTCGCCGCCGCGATGCGCAGCCATACGCCGCTGATCGTGGACGAAACCATGGTTGCCATGGGGCTGGACTTCGCACCCCCGCCGCCCGTCGCCATGCACGACCCGTCGGGGCGGCAGGTCATCACTTTGGGTTCGGCCAGCAAGATCTTCTGGGGCGGGCTGCGGGTCGGCTGGATTCGGGCCGATGCCCAGACGGTCGCGGCGCTCGGCCGGCTGCGCACCACGATGGACATGGCCAGTCCGGTGGTGGAGCAGATCGCCGTCGCGCAACTGGTCGACGCTGATGTCGGGCTTGGCGAACGGGCCGGGATGCTGCGGGCGCGGCGCGATCATCTGCTCGGCCTCATCGAACGGCGTCTGCCGCACTGGCGGGTCGAATCGCCGGCGGGTGGATTGTCGCTCTGGGCCGAACTCCCGCGCGCGGAGGCGACGGCATTGGCGGCGCTGGCGGAAAGTCTGGGCGTGCGCATCGCCGCCGGCCCGCGCTTCGGCGTCAGCGGCGCCTTCGAACGCTTCATGCGCCTGCCCTTCACCCTGCCGGAGGATCAGTTGGAAGCCGGGATCGAACGGCTGGTCGAAGCCGACGCCAGGCTTCACGCCCGCATGCCCAAGGGCCGGGATTCGCTCGCGATGGCGCTGGATGCGGATCGGTTGATTTAAGATATTGTGGCCGGGGGAACAGCGATCGAAAAAAAAGCCACGCTGGAATGACCAGCGTGGCTTTTTTTGCAGTAGAAGCCCGCCTTACGCGGTCTTCTTGGCGGCCTGATAGCGCGCGATCGCTTCCAGCGTGATCTGCTTGGCGTCTTCCGCTCCGCCCCAGGTGCCGATGCGGACCCACTTGGTCTTTTCCAAGTCCTTATAGTGGGTGAAGAAATGCTCGATCTGCTCCATCACGATGCCGGGCAGGTCGTCCTTCTCGCTGATGTCGGCATAATAAGGGAAGGTCTTGTTGTCCGGCACGCAGACCAGCTTCTCGTCGCCGCCGGCTTCGTCTTCCAGGTTCAGCACCGCGATCGGGCGCGCGCGCACGACCGATCCGGGGACGAAGGGCGACCGGGCGATGACCAGCGCATCCAGCGGATCGCCATCGGGCGACAGCGTGTGCGGCACGAAGCCATAGTTCGCCGGATAACGCATCGGCGTGTGCAGGATGCGGTCCACGAACAGCGCGCCGCTGGCCTTGTCGAACTCATATTTCACCGGCTCGCCGCCGACGGGGACTTCGATGATGACGTTCAGGCTGTTTGGCGGATCGTCGCCGACCGGGATCAGTTCGATGTTCATGGAAACGCCTTCTGCTTCATGTTGTGTTGCGGGTGAGTCACGTTCTGGCTTTGAGCAGCTTGTCGAGGCTGCCTTCACCCTCTCCTGTCTTTTCGAGGCGCGGATAGCGCAGCCCGCCCGAATAATCGAGTGTCAAAGTGCGATAGTATTTATCCTGTTTCAGGATGATCTGGATCGGCGTCTTGGCCTTGATCGCGGCCTTCCACACATCGCCCGAAAACTCGTCGCCATTGACCGCCAATATCTTGGCGCCCGTCACCAGTCCCGCCTTGAACGCCGCACTGTCCCAGATGACGCCGCTGACTTCGCCGTCATTCTTCACGACCGCGCCGATGCCGAAACTCTGGTCGACCATCTTGTTCGCGCCCTCGGCCGCCTTGCTGATCGCGCCCGGCTCTTCGCCATAGACCAGCTTGTAGCCACCCAGGATGAAGCCGCCCTTGGGCGTTTCCCTGGTCGTGCTGTCCACATATTTCTGGAAGAACCCCGCCCAGTCATAGGGCGCGATGTCGTTAAGCGTCTTGATCACGTCGCCGCGATTATAGACGACCTGCCCCCAGTCCCCCGGATTGATGCCAAAGAACGCCTTGGCGAAATCATCGAGGCCCTTCTTGCCGCGCGTCGCCTTGGCGATGATCGCGTCGGCCTCCAGCCAGATCATCAGGCCTTCATTATAATAATCCTCCGACCGCTGCCAGCTTGCCCAGCCCTTGGGCCGGCGGGCGGAAATGACGGGATCGAGGGTGGTGTCCTCCATCGGCCGCCATTGCCGCCCGACCGCCGTGTCCAGCTTTGCCGCGATCTGCGCATAGGCGTCCAGCGTCTCCTGCTTGGAGAACAGGCCGGACCGCGCGCCCAGCACATAGCCCCAGAATTGCGTCTGCCCCTCATAGACCCACAGCAGATTATCCTGCATCGGCACGTTGAAATCGGGCGTCCACAGCAGGTCGGGGCGGCGGAACTTGCCGTCCCAGCTATGGGTGAATTCATGCGGCAACAGGTTGCGGTCCAGCAGCGCCTCACCCTTGTCCCAGCTCTTGAAATAGCCCGGTTCGACCTGATTTTCGGAACTGCGATGATGTTCGAGGCCGATTCCGCCCATTTCGTCGGTAATGGCGAGCAGGAAGTCGTAATGGTTGAAATGATAGGCACCAAACAGCGCGCCGGCCTCGGCCACCAGCTTCCTGTGCCTGGCGATCTGCTCCGGCTTATAATCCAGTTCGTCGGCATCGTCGGCAACCAGATTCAGCGTGACGTT
The DNA here is from genome assembly GCF_001421665.1 of Sphingobium sp. Leaf26. GTDB lineage: Bacteria > Pseudomonadota > Alphaproteobacteria > Sphingomonadales > Sphingomonadaceae > Sphingobium. Next base: position 11,752 of record NZ_LMKV01000021.1, on the reverse strand, counting down.
GCTGCCCAGGTCCACCGCCTTGAAATGGGTGCCCGCGAACACCGGCGAATCCTGCAACGCCTCATAGTCGATCGTCTCATAGGCGACGGCATTGCCATTCTTCGTGCCGCGCAGCGCGGTCGCCGCCTGCCAGCCGGCGGGATAGGTCACGGTCGGCTGGATCGGAATCTGGCGGGTATAGTATCCGGCGGGATAGAGCGACACGCTTTCCCATTGGATGTTCAGCATCTTGGGCGTCACGACGACGCGCCCCTGATTGGGCTGGGTCGCGGACAGGAACTGGAACTGCGCCACCACCTGCGTCGCGCCCTGCGGCACGTCTATGGTGAAGGCATAGACGTTCAGCGGATCGCGCTTCCATGCCACGGTCTGGCCATTGGCGGTGAAGGTCAGGCCGGTCAGCTTCTCGATCTGCCCGCGCGGCGCATGATTGCCCGGCAGCCAGGCCGGCATCATCAGTGTCAGCGGGCCGGCGGTAGCGACCGGAATGGTTTCCTTCACGCGGAAGATGCGCTGGGTCGTGTCGGTCGCGTCCACCTCCAGGCGGATGGTGCCGCCCGGATAGGGAATGTCCTTTGGTGCAGGTGCGCCGCTGTCGACAGGCAGCGCGGTCGGCTTGGACCGGATCGCGTCCTGCGCGAAAAGCGGACTGGCGATGGCCGTCGAAAGGCAGAGGGCGGCAGCAAGGCTGCGGATCATGGATGTCTCCAGAAAGATAAGTGGGCCGGACGGCCCGATTGCCTTATAGCATGGCGGGCGAGTGCGGCGGCGTCCACCCCCTGATGGACGCCTGCAAAAAGCGCGTTTCCTTGAGGCTGATTTGCCGTTAAAGGCCCGGCCCCATGGCGAAGATAGAAACGCCGCGCCCGGTGCGCGGAACGCAGGACATGCTCGGCGGCACCACGGAGGCGTTTGCGGAACGCTTCGCCCATGTGGTCGCGACCTTCGACCGGGTGCGCAAACTCTACGGATTCCAGCGGGTCGAAGTGCCGGTGTTCGAATCCACCGCCGTCTTCGCCCGCTCGCTGGGCGAAAGCACCGACGTCGTCTCCAAGGAGATGTACACGTTCGAGGATCGCGGCGGCGACAGCATCACCCTGCGCCCGGAATTCACCGCTGGCATCAGCCGCGCTTACATTACCGAAGGCTGGCAGCAATATGCACCCTTGAAGGTCGCGACCCACGGGCCTTTGTTCCGCTACGAACGCCCGCAAAAGGGCCGCTTCCGCCAGTTCCACCAGCTCGACGCTGAAATCATCGGCGCGGCCGAACCGGGCGCGGACGTGGAACTGCTGGTCATGGCCGACCAGTTGCTGAAGGAACTGGGCGTGTCCGAAGGCGTGACGCTCACCCTCAACACACTGGGCGACGGGCCGAGCCGCGACGCCTGGCGCGCGGCGCTGATCGCCCATTTCGAGGCGCATCGGGGCGAACTGTCGGAAGACAGCGTGGAACGGCTGGTCAAGAACCCGCTGCGCATCCTCGACAGCAAAGACCCGCGTGATCGTCCCGTCGCCGACAGCGCGCCGGACATCGACGCCTATCTGACCGACGAGGCGCGCAGCTTCTTCGACAAGGTGACGGCGGGGCTGGATGCGGCAGGCGTGGCGTGGGAACGCAATGCCCGCCTGGTCCGCGGCCTCGACTATTATCGCCACACCGCGTTCGAGTTCGTCACCGACCGGCTGGGCGCGCAGGGCACGGTGCTGGGCGGCGGACGCTATGACGGGCTGATCGAAAATCTGGGCGGCCCCGCGACCCCGGCGGTCGGCTGGGCAGCGGGGATCGAGCGGCTGGCGATGCTGGTGGATGCGCCTACGACGGATCGACCCGATGTTACCATCATTCCTGAAAACATAGGAGCAGAGGGCTACGCGACTGCGATCATCGCTCATTTGAGACGTGCTGGCATCAAGGCTGAAATGGCGTTCAAAGGCAACGCAAAGCGGCGTTTTGAATTGGCATCGAAAGCAAAGTCCAAAAGTCGCATCGTTTTAACTGGTGAGCGCGAAGCGCCAGAGGGTGGGTCTAACATCGGTATATCAATCAGAGCTAACCATGAGCACGAAGCTGGTGATGAAATGGTGTTGAGTCTGATTGAAATTTTGAAATCCGGTTTTTCGATCGATAGTCATTTGCTTGGACCGCGGGGTAGCCAGTTTGACGCAACGATACGGTTGCCGGTCAACTGATGCAAATCTCCGCCGAACGCATCGCGCAGATCGAGGCGCGCCGGGACGAGGTTCAGGCGGCGATGACGCGCGCCGACCTGGCGCCCGAAGCGTTCGTGAAACTGTCGAAGGAATATGCGGAGATCGAGCCGGTCGCCCGCGCCGCGCATGAAGTGCGTCGCCTGCGGCAGGAACTCGCCGCGCTCGACGTGATGGCCGGCGGCGGGGACGATCCCGATGCCGACCCCCTTATGCGCGAAATGGCGCAGGAGGAAATGCAGATCCTCAAAAGCCAGTTGCCCGACGCCGAACGGGCGCTGGCGCTGCAACTGCTCCCCCGCGATTCCGCCGACGCCCGCCCCGCCATGCTGGAAATCCGCGCAGGCACCGGCGGCGACGAGGCGGCGCTGTTCGCCGGCGACCTGTTCCGCATGTATCAGCGCTATGCCGATACCCAGGGCTGGAAGATGGAGATGCTCTCCGCCAACGCCTCCGAACAGGGCGGCTTCAAGGAAGTCGTCGCCAGCATCAACGGCACCGGCGTCTTTGCCAAGCTGAAATTCGAGAGCGGCGTCCACCGCGTCCAGCGCGTCCCCGCGACCGAAAGCGGCGGGCGCATCCACACCAGCGCGGCGACCGTCGCCATCCTGCCCGAACCGGAGGAGGTCGATGTCCAGATCGCCGATGGCGACCTGAAGATCGACATCTACCGGGCGTCGGGCGCGGGCGGCCAGCATGTGAACACCACCGATTCCGCCGTGCGCATCACCCACCTTCCCAGCGGCATCGTCGTGACGCAGCAGGACGAACGATCCCAGCACAAGAACAAGGCGAAGGCGATGCAGGTGCTGCGCGCCCGCATTTACGAAGCGGAGCGCGAGCGGACCCACAGCGAACAGGCCGGCGCGCGCAAGGCGATGGTGGGGTCGGGCGACCGCTCCGAACGCATCCGCACCTATAATTTCCCGCAAGGCCGCGTCACCGACCACCGCATCAACCTGACCCTGCACCGCCTGCCCGAAATTCTCGAAGGACCGGGCCTGTCGGAGGTCATCAACGCGCTGGTCGCGGAAGACGAAGTCGCTCGGCTGGCGCAACTGGACGGGGTGGGATAGCTTTGGACGAAGACCTGAGCTTGGCGATCATCGCCTATCTTGGCTATGGGTCGGCGGCTTATCCTCAAACGGACTGGCAGGCTGTCGTGGCAAGCATTGGCATGGCTCGGGCGAACGCCGTGGAAATATCGATGCTGGCGTTGCTCCAAAAATTGCGAGCAATCTCAACGGATTGGGCGGTTCATTCCTTATCCGGCGGCAGTGAATGGGCTGTACGCCAGATTCGTTCTGACGCCGCGATCAGCGATCGAGCGGCCAAGGCACTTGTCTGGCTCTATTCGTTCGAGAACAAATGACTATCCCTGATGCCCTGCGCGCTGCAACTGTCCAACTCGCTGTCGCAAGCGACACGGCGCGCCTCGACGCCGAACTGCTGATGGCCCATGCGCTCGGCCTCTCACGTGGCGACATGCTGCTGCGCCAGCGCGACCTGACCGTGCCCGAAACCTTCGCGCCCCTGCTCGCGCGGCGGCTGGATGGCGAACCGATCGCCCATATCACTGGCATGCGTGATTTCTGGACGATCAACCTGGCCGTCACGCCCGACACGCTGATTCCCCGTCCGGACAGCGAGACGCTGATCGAGGCGGCAGTCGATCATTTCGCCGGTCGCGCGCCCGCCTCCATTCTCGACCTCGGCACTGGTTCCGGGGCGCTGCTACTTGCCGCGCTGGCGGAATGGCCTCACGCACAGGGGCTGGGCATCGACGCCTCCCCCCCCGCCCTCGTCGTGGCGCAGGGCAATGCGATGCGGCTGGGCATGGCGGACCGGGCTACCTTCTGTCTCGGCGACTGGGCGCAGGGGGTGGATGGTCCCTTCGACCTTTTGCTCATCAACCCGCCCTATATCGTCGCGGACTTGGTGCTGTCTGGCGATGTGCGGCGCGAACCGGCCAGCGCGCTGTTCGCTGGCCCCGACGGCCTTGCCGATTATCGCCGCATCGCGCCGGACCTGCCGCGCCTGATCGCGCCGGGCGGCATGGCCGCGATCGAGATCGGCCATGACCAGAAGGACAGCGTCTCCACCCTGCTGCGCGATCAGGGGCTGGTCGTCGCCGCCCGGCGCGATCTGGCGGGGCATGATCGCTGCCTCATCGCCACCCATTCGGGCTGAACAACGGTCGATTTACTATCGGGCAAGCGAAAATTGCTTGGTTTCTCCGTGGAAAGCCATTACATCGACATCAGGAACGGCTCTATCTTGTGACATGATCGTTTAGATCGTTGATAGAAAAGGCCGATTTTCTAGCTCCTTATAGTCATGACGGCGCATGCTGCGCAGCGCCGCTGGCAGTCGGGGTAGTGATCCGGGAAGGATCATGCCGTGGCGGAGCCGTATCCGGCCTGAATATCAGGTCGTGCTTGGGGATGGCGACTGAACAGTGTTTTCAGTGAATTTTGTCATAGCGAACGCAAGGATCATATCTTGATCAACAACCGGCAGGCCGGCCGCCGCAATCGCGGCCGGAACAATAATAACAACGGACGTCCCAACGGCAACAATCGGGGCGGTGGCGACAACGGTAACCGCATCGACAACCGCGCCCGCGGCAACGCGACCCAGCTTCTTGAGAAATACAAGAATATGGCGCGTGATGCCCAGATGGCGGGCGACCGGGTCAACGCCGAATATTATCTGCAATTTGCCGATCATTATTTCCGCGTGCTCGCCGACAACCGAACCCGTCAGGAAGAGCAGCAGCAGCGCGTCCGCCCCCGTGACGAAAGCAATTTCGACGAGGATGGTGACGATTTCGACGGCGGCTTCGACGGCAACGATGATTTTCGCACCGATTCCCAGCCGCAATATGACCGCACGCCGCGCGACCAGGGCCAATATGATCGCGCGCCGCGTGAACAGGGCCAACGCGATCAAGGTCAGCGTGATCAGGGCCAGCGTGATCAGGGGCAATATGACCGTGCGCCGCGCGATCGTGCCGATCGGCAGGAAGACGGCCGCGATGGCCGTGACCAGCGCGACAATCGTGAAGGTCGTGCCCCGCGCAACAACGACCGGCGCGATCGACCCCGCCGCGACCGGTTTGGTGCAGACGGCGCTGCGCCGCAGCAGGAACTGGGTGTGGAAGGTCCGGCCGGCAACCCCGCGATCGACGCACCGCAGCCAGCGCCCAAGCCGCAGCTTCGTCCCCGCGCCGAGGGCAGGCCCGAAGCGCAGCCGGTAGCCGCCGCCGCGCCGGAAGCCGCCGAGGCCGAAGCGCCCCGCGCCCGTCGCGGTCGCCCGCGCAAGGTCGTCGTTGAAGAGGGCAATGAAGGTCTGGATCTGGCAGTGCTGCCGCCCTCGATCGCCCGTGCCGACAATGATGCCGAAGCGGCCGAGGAGGCGCCCAAGAAGCGCACCCGTCGCGCCCGTCCGGCGACCGAAGCCGCCGAATAAGCGATCGGCAGACAGAACAAAGGGGGGCGGCGCCATCATGCGCCGTCCCCTTTTTCGTGGCGACCATCTTTTCAGGCGCGCGCGACGAAGCCGCCTTTGCAACGGCCTCGCAATCCGGCACAAGGTCTTCACATATCTGGAGAGTTGCCGATGAAAGCCGCGCGCCTGCTGTCCCTGCTGCTGACCGCCCTCCCCGCCTCCGCCTTGGCCCAGGCCCAGAGCGCAGCCGACCCCACCGGCGCCACGGCGCAGGGCGATGTCGCCGTCACCATCTATAATGGCGGCCAGTCGCTGGTGCAGGACGATCGGCAACTGGCCATGACCGTCGGCCGCAACCGCATCGAGTTTCCCGATGTGTCTGCGCGCATCCGGCCCGAAACGGTCAACCTGTCCGGCCCCGGCCTTGCCATCGTCGAACAGAATTTCGACTATGACCTCCTCTCCCCCGACAAGTTGATGGACAAGGCGGTCGGGCAGGAGGTGACTTTGGTGCGCACCAATCCGGCGACCGGTGCGGAAACGCGCGAACGGGCCAAGGTGCTGGCGGCCAATGGCGGTATCGTGTTGCAAATCGGCACCCGGATAGAGGTGCTGCGCGATGATGGCCTGCCGGTGCGCGTCGTGTTCGACCGCGTGCCGCCCAATTTGCGCGCTCGCCCCACTTTGTCGGTTACGGTGCAGGCGGATCGCGCCGGCACGGTGCCCGCCCGCCTCTCCTATCTCACCCCCAATCTGGGCTGGACCGCCGATTATGTCGCGCTGTTCGACGCGGCCAAGGGGGCGATGGACATGCAGGGCTGGGTCACGCTCACCAACAATACCGGCACGACCTTTACCGATGCGAAGACGATCCTGGTCGCGGGCAACCCCGCCAATGGCGGCGGTCGCACCAACTGGTGGCAGGCGTCGGGTGGGGCCGGCAACGGCGCCATCGACCAGGCGGGCACAGAAAGCGGCCCGCGCGAGCAACTGGGCGACTATTATCTCTATCCTTTGGCGGCCCGTACGACGATCGCCAACGCCCAGCAGAAACAGGTCAGCTTCCTCGACGTAAAGGGCGCACCGGCCCGCGCCACCTATGAATATGTCAACGGCTGGCTCGCCAGCTCGTCCGAACCGATGAGCGCGTCGAGCGTCCTCAAATTCTCGACGTCGAAGGATGGTGGCCTCGGCGATCAACTGCCGGCCGGCACGATCCGCGTCTATATGCGCGACGCGCGCGGCAATCCGCAATTCATCGGCGAAAACAGCATCGATCACACCCCGATGGGCTCGTCCATGGCCCTGCGCACCGGCGAGGCGTTCGACGTCAAGGTCCGCCCGACCGTGGAGCAGCGCACCAGAAAGGGCGGCAGTCGCTGGGAAACGAAGATGCGCTACACGCTCACCAACGCTCGGGCGCAACCCGTCACGATCGACCTCGCCCAGCAGGGCCTGTGGGGCGACACCCGCGTCACGGCCCAGAGTCTGGGGGGGCAAAGTCTGGAGGGCAAGCGCGTCTCGGCCGACCGGATGGAATGGAGCGTGCCGGTGCCCGCCAACGGCACGGTCGACCTTAGCGTCACCTTCGATTCGCGCTACTGACCGGAGCTGCGCCCGCGTGTCGCGCATCCTGATCCTCTTCCTGCTGTGGGCGATCGCCCTGCCGGTTCAGGCCGGCACGGTCGTTTCGCCCCGCGCCGATTCGGTATCCGTCACCATCTATCGCGCGCCGGGCCGGACGAAGGGCGCGATCGACCGCAACTGGCCGGGCGGCTATGCGCTCATCACCGAAATCCGAGAGGTGGATTTGCCGCAGGGCGAATCGGTCGTCAGGTTCGAGGGCGTCGCCGAAGGGCTGATGCCCGAAACCGCGATCCTCGCCGGCATGCCGCGCGGCGTGCGGGAAAAGAATCGCGATGCCCGCCTCCTCTCTCCCGCCGGGCTGGTCGACGCCTATCTCAAGCGCAGCGTCACCCTGCGCCGCACCGATCGCAAGACCGGCAAGGTGACGGAGCAGGACGCGATCATCAGCGCCGGGCCGATGGGGGGCGTCATTGTCCAGACGGCGCAGGGCTATGAAGCGCTGGGGTGCCGCGGCCTGCCCGAACGGATGCTTTATCCCCGCGCGCCCGCCGACCTGTCGCCGCGCCCGACCCTGTCGGTGATCGCGACCAGCGACCGGCCGGTCCGCGCCCGCCTGGAACTCACCTATCTGGCCGAGGGGTTCGACTGGGCCGCCAACTATGTCGCCGACATGAAGGAGGATGGCAAAACACTCGACCTGATGGCCTGGCTGACGGTCGCAAATGGCGGCGTCACCGGCTTTGCCGACGCGCAACTGAACGTCATCGCCGGCCAGCCCAACAAACAGCGGCGGGCGATGCAGCCACGTCCGACCGGTGGCCCGCTGCGGCTGCAATGCTGGCCGATGGACATCACCAGCACCCATCCGGCGTGGGCATTGTTTCCTGTTCAGGTGACCGAATCGATGATGATGGAGCGCGCGCAGGACGTGGTCGTAACGGGCCAGCGTGTGACACATCGGCTGTTTGCACCGGCCCCCGCCATGGCACCCCCGCCGCCTCCCCCACCGCCGCCTCCCCCGCCCCCACCCCCCGAAGATGTCGGCGACCTCAAACTCTATCGCGTACCCGTCACCGTCGATGTCGCGGCCAAGGCGCAGAAGCAGGTCGCGCTGCTGCGCCAGCCCGATGTGCAGGTCGAACGCCTCTATGTCGCCAATATCTTCGCCGCCACCAACGGCGCGATCCCCATGACGCTGCGGCTACGCTTACAGAATCGCAAGGAGGACGGCCTTGGCCTCGCCATGCCATCGGGCCGGGTCGCCGTCTTCGAACCGGTTCGGGACATGCGCCTGCTCGCGGGCGAAGCCGATATCGGCGACAAGGCAGAGGGCGAGCGCGTCGATTATGATCTGGCAGCCAGCCCCGACGTCCGCATCCTCGTCCGGCAGACGGCGCAATCGCGCAAGAGCCGCGACTGGACCCTGACGCTCAGCAACGCCCGGCCCTTCCCCGTCATGGCGGAAATCACCATCCCCCATGACATCAGCCCGCGCCCGACCGACATGGAACGGCGCGGCAACGACTGGATCTGGCGCATGACCGTCCCCGCCAACGACAGGATCGACCGTTCCTACCGCGAAGCGCTGCGGCAATAGAACTATAGTACCGGCAGCGGTCGCGGCCGGTGCTGGTTGTCCAGCGCGACGAAGGTGTAGACGCCGCTTGTCAACACCACTTCCTTCAGACCAAGGCCGCGAGTCGCCACCACATCGATGCGGATCGCCACCGACGTCCTCCCGCGCCGCTCTTCCCTGGCATATACGGACACGACATCGCCCAGCAGGATCGGCGCTATGAAGGTCATGCTTTCGATCGCCACGGTCGCCACCGCGCCCTGGGCGATGCGCGACGCCACGATGCCGCCGGCAATGTCCATCTGGCTCAGCACCCAGCCGCCGAAAATATGACCATTTGCGTTGATATCGGTCAAATGCGGCACCAGCCGCAGCACCACCTCGCCGCGTCCATTCTTTGTCTCAGTCGTCAAGCGGCACCTCGTCCTTCGCCCTGTCCATCACCTGTTCGTCATGCCCGGTCCCGCTCGACAGGAAGGCCAGCGCCATCAGCCCGGTGCCCAGCATGAAGGTCAGCCATACGCCCAGAACCGTGGCGATCATCATGTGAATCGGCAATTCGCCCGACCGCTGGTGCAGAAAGAACAGGGCAATCCCGACACATATCGCCCCACCCAAAGCCATCCACGCCATGATTCGGCGGAACCGCGCCCAGGCGGTCGCCGCAATTTGTGGATCATCCAGGGCCTGTTTGCGCGTCATCCCTTTATTTTGTGCGAGGAAAGTGGAATCATCAAGCGCCCGTGGGAAATGTCTCGGATGAGGAGAGTGGTCATGACCATCGCAGCGATTTTGCAGGGCAAGAAAGACGTCATCAGCGTGCATCCGGACGACAGCGTCCAATCCGTCGTGCAATTGCTGTCGGAGCGGCGAATCGGCTGCGTGCCCGTGGTCGACAATGGCCAGGTGGTCGGGATATTCTCCGAACGCGACCTCGTCTATCGGGTCGCGCAGGATGGGGCAGCCGCCCTCGACCACAGCGTCGGCGAAGTCATGACAGCGCCGGCGATCACCATCGCCGACGATACGCCGGTCATTCACGGCCTGTCGTTGATGACCAAGCGGCGTATCCGCCATCTGCCGGTGGTGGTCGATGGCGCGCTGGTCGGCATGATCTCGATCGGCGACCTCGTCAAATATCGCATCGACAGCATCGAATCGGAAGCGGCCTCGTTGCGCGACTACATCCAGACGGCATGAACGGGGCAGGGCGCTCGCTTTATGCGGGCGCCTGCACCGGCGGCGCGCGGCGGATCACCAGCGCCACCAGTTCCATCAACGTGCCCCGCGCGCACAGCATCAATGCGGCCAGGAAAGCCAGCCCCCCCGCCGGCACCAGCAGGCCGAGCCGGACCGGCGCAGCCAGCGGCGGCAGCAGGCGATCTATCGCCATCACCACACCGGCCATCAGCACCGCGCAGCCCAGACCCGGCGCCGCCGCACGGATCAGGTCGGCGAATCGCAATCCCATCGGCCCGCCGGCAAGACGTGCCGTCACAGCCGTCAGAACCGGGAAAGCCGCTAGCCAGGCCCAGGCCAGGCCGATCGCGCCGAACCGGATGCCGATCAGGAAGGCGACCGGCATCAGCACCGCGCCGACTGCGGCGACCCGTGCCGTGGTGCCGGGCCGGCCCAGCGCATTGCTGACCGGCGCGAACATGACCTGCAACGTCATGAACGGCATGGCGAGCGCAAGGATCGCGACGAAAGGCGCCATTTCCAGCCATTTCTGCCCGAACAATGTCTCGACCAGCGGCTCGGCCGTCACCGCCATGCCCAGATAGATGGGACAGGTCAGCAGCAGCAGCAGCTTGACCGCTTTGCAGAAGGACCAGGCCACCCGGCTCACATCCTTCTGCATGCGGGCATAAGCGGGGAAGGCGACGTCGTTGAGCGGCGGCACGAATTTGCTGACGAAAATCTGCGTCAGGAACAGCGCTTCGGCATAGAGGCCGAGCGCATGGGGATCGAGCATGCGGCCGCCGATGAAGATGTCGGCCTGGCTCTGGACGATCCAGAAGAGCTGCCCGCCCAGCAGCGACGCACCATAGGCGACCATCGCCCCGGTGCCACGAAAATCGAAACTGGGGATCGGCCGGAACCCGGTGGCGATGACATAGCCCACCGCCTTGACCCAGAAGCCCGCGATCGGCGCCCAGACCAGCGTCCACACGCCCCACCCCGACAGCGCGCCCGTCAATGCGACGGCAGCGGACGCGATCGCGGCGATCAGGTTCACCAGCGCCGGTCGCTTGAAATCCAGTGCCCGACCCATGATCGCCTCCGGCACGGAAATGAAGGGGGTCGACAGATAGAGCAAAGCCTGCACCCGCAGCAGGTCCGCGACCATCGGCTGGGCATAATAGTCGGCGGCCAGCGGCGCGATGGCGAGTTGCAACAGGGCCAGCGCACCATTGAGCAGCAGCATGATGGTGAAAGCCTGCCGCAACCGGCGCGGCTCGACCGTGTCGGACTGGACCAGCGCACTGACCAGCCCATAGCCGTTCAGGAATGTCGCGAAGTTCAATATCACCTGGGTCATGGCGAACAGGCCATAATCGGCGGGATCGAGCAGGCGGATCACCGCCAGCGTCACGACCCAGCTCATCATCTGCGACAATATCTGGCTGCCCGATCGCCAGAAGATCGCGCTCCTGATGCGTGCGCCGAAACCCGCGTCGTTCGCGTCGGCATCCTGCAATGTCATTGGGTTACCATTCCTGTACTTCTAACGGCCGTGAAATCGCCTTTTAGCCGCCAACCCCCAAAAAAATGTGAAACAAAAATGCAAAAAGGGTTTGACGGTTAGTGAGTGTCGATCTAGAGGGCTTTTCACCGGACGGGACGGTGCCACTGCGGCGCTGGACTGGATGGTCGCCAACATAGACGGACACTGTTCCCCCGGACGCAAGGAAGGGGTTGGATGGTT
>NZ_LMKV01000020.1 GCF_001421665.1 Sphingobium sp. Leaf26 | reverse complement strand
CCGCCGATCAGATAGCGATCCCGCAATTCCTCGTTCGATACGCACTCCATCATGTCGGGATGCGTCGCATAATAGGTCTTCTCGAACATCGAAATCTCCTCTCCGTCCTGTCCAGTTGGACACCGGTGTCATACATGGCCGATATCAGCTTGTCGCTGGCGGCGCAACCGATCCGCGCCGGATCAACGTCGAACTGAACATCGACGGTTCATTGACTTCCGATCCTTCACCGATCGCCGTGCCGATCAGCTTCAACGCTGCTGCCCGCCCCATGGCGACGATCGGCCATCGCACCGTGGTCAGCGGCGGCCAGACGCGGGTCGTGACCGGCGTGTCGTCGAAGCCGATGATCGACAATTGCTCCGGCACGGCAATATCGCGCAACCGCGCCGCATAGAGAACGCCAGCCGCCATCTCGTCATTGCTGGCAAAAATCGCGGTCGGCCGGGGCGACAGGTCCAACAGGCTTTCGGACGCGGACAGCCCCGATTCGAACGTATACTGACCATCTGCGATCAGGCTGCGGGGCAGGCTTATCCCCGCCTCCCTCAGCGCCAGTTCGAACCCCTCGCGCCGCTCCTGCGCGGACCGGAAGCCATGCGGCCCGGCGATCAGGCCGATGCGGCGGTGCCCCTGCGCGATCAGGTGGCGCACCGCGTCGGCCACCGCTTCGCGATCATTCGACGCCACCATATGTTCGGCATCATCCAGCACCGCCGATCCCATGCGGACATAACGGCAGCCTTCTTCATCCAGCATCCGCGCCAGCGCGTCATTTTCCGACATGGGCGGCAGGATGACCACACCGAACAGGCGCTGGCGGGTCACGAAACTCTTGATATCGTCCATCACCAGATTGGAGCCGCGATCTACGGGGCGTATCACCAGTTCGAATTCCGTGCCGTGCAGCGCTTCCAATATGCCCTTCTGCATGCTCAGGATCATCTGGGCATTGGGATTGTCGTAGACGAGGCCGATCAGGAAATTGCGCCCCAGCGCCAGCGCCCGCGCCTGCGGATTGGGGACATAGCCGGTATCCCGGATGATCGCTTCCACCTTGTCGCGGGTGTCCTGATTCAGCAGCGGCGACCGGTTGATGACCCGGCTGACGGTCTTTTTCGACACGCCGGCCATGCGGGCGATGTCGTTGATCGTCAGCTTGGGCGCCTGCCCCTCATCCTGCTTCTGCTTTGCCATGTCGCCTTATACCGCACAATCGAAGCAACGCCAGATGCGCCCGCTTGCCAATGACACCGGTTTCCATTACCGCAAGGGCAAATCTCAGAAAAGGACGTTCCATGAACGCAAACAACGGAGCAGGAGCCATAGCGGACCATTTCGTGGCCGCACGACGGGCCGCGACGGGCCTGAAGGACTATCCAGGTACCCAGCCCCAGACGCTGGAAGAGGGCTATGCCATCCAGGCCGAAGCATTGGCGCGGGTCACCGAGCCGGTCGCGGGCTGGAAGGTCGGGCGCATCCTGCCGCCGCTGGATGTGCGCTATGGGTGCGACCGGCTCGCCGGGCCGATCTTCGCACCGACAGTGGCCTGGGTGGATGGGCCGGCGACCGGTTTCGTTTTCGCCGACGGCTTTGGCGCGGTCGAGGCGGAGTTTCTGTTTCGGATCGGCACGCCGCCTGCACCCGACCAGCAGCAGTTCACGCTGGAAGAGGCCGCCGCCCTTGTCGATGCCGTCCATATCGGGATCGAGATCGCCAGCTCGCCCTTTCCTGGCATCAATGGCCATGGGCCGGCCGTGACGGTTTCCGATTTCGGCAATAATAATGGCCTGCTGATCGGTCCGGCAGTCGCCGACTGGCGCGATGGCAGCTATGCCGACCAGCCGATCACCACCCGGATCGACGGGGAGACGATCGGTGCGGGCACGGCCGCCGCCTTCAATCATGGCGCGATCGGATCGGTCCGCTTTCTGCTGGAAAATCTGGCCCAGCGCGGCATCGCGGTCGAAGCGGGCTGGTGGATTTCCACCGGGGCGGTTACCGGTGTCCATCCGGTCAGGCCGGGGCAGCAGGTGGAAACCGATTTCGGCCCGCTTGGCACCCTCACCTGCCGGATCGAGGCCCAGCCAGCGCGATAAACAGCGGACGCCAGGAGCCGCAACAGGAGCAGGATGATGAAGGACGTACGGATCGAGGATCGCCCGCCCACCCGCTATCGCTGGGTCGTGGTGGGCCTGTTGTTCGCGGCGACCGCGATCAACTATGTCGATCGCCAGATGATCGGGGTGTTGAAGCCTACCTTGTCGGCGGAAATGGCCTGGTCCGAAACCGACTATGCCAATATCGTCTTCTGGTTCCAGGCCGCCTATGCCGTGGGCTATCTGGGTTTCGGCCGGATCGTCGATCTGGTCGGCGCGCGCTTTGGCTATGCCATTGCCGTCGTCATCTGGACCATCGCCCATATGGCGCATGGCGGGGTGCATAGCGTGACCCAGTTCGCGATGGCCCGCTTTGGCCTGGGCGTCGGCGAATCCGGCAATTTTCCGGCGGGCATCAAGGCGGTGACCGAATGGTTTCCGCAGAAGGAACGCGCCTTCGCCATCGGCCTGTTCAACGCCGGGGCCAATATCGGCGCGATCGTGACGCCGTTGCTGGTGCCATGGCTGACCGTTGCCTATGGATGGCGCGTGGCTTTCTATGCCACCGGCATTTTCGGAGTCCTCTGGCTGATCGCCTGGCTGACGCTGTATCGCCGGCCGGAAGAGCATAAGAAGATTTCGACCGAGGAACTGGCCTATATCCGGCAGGATCCGGCCGATCCGGTCGAACCGATCGGCTGGGGCCGCCTGATCACCGTCCGGGAGACATGGGCCTATGCCATCGGCAAATTCTGCATCGACCCGATCTGGTGGTTCTTCCTGTTCTGGCTGCCGGGCTATCTGGGCACGCGCTATGGCCTCGACCTGCTGAGCTTCGGGCCGCCACTGGTCGCCATCTATCTGTTGTCGGACCTTGGCAGTGTCGCGGGCGGATGGATGTCCGGGCGGCTGATGAAGGCGGGCAAGAGCGTCAATGCCGCGCGCAAGCTGACCATGTTGCTGTGCGCCTGCGCGGTGCTGCCGGTCTTCTTCGCCCAGTCGATCGACAATCTGTGGGTGGCGGTCCTCATCATCGGCATCGCGACGGCGGCGCATCAGGCCTTTTCCGCCAATCTCTACACATTGCCGTCGGACCTGTTTCCGCGCGGCGCGGTGGGATCGGTCGTGGGCATCGGCGGCACGGTGGGTGCGATTGGTGGCATGGCGATGGCCAAATATGCCGGCTATGTCCTCGACAGCATCGGCAGCTATACGCCGCTGTTCGCGGTGGCCGCGAGCGCCTATTTCATCGCGCTGGCGGCGGTGCATCTGTTGTCGCCCCGACTGGAACGGGTCAGCGTTCCGATAGCGGAATAGGGTTGAGAAAGGCCCGCTGCACCGTGCTGCGGCGGGCCTGAAAATAGGACATGCGCCGCTTAACTTCGCATATTTCCCGTACATCCTGACATATTGATGCGGGAATAGGATATTATGTTGCGAGGGACGACTGGCGCCCTTCGGTCAGTCTATAGACCAGAGAGGCGCGTGTAGGACAGCGCGCCCTTCGGCAGGCTCAGGGCGAACGGGTCTTGTTTTAACGGCCAGTTGGCACGGGTGCCCGACGGTCGATCACCCCTTCCTGCCGCAGCGCGTCCCAGAAGGCGGCGGGGATGGGTTGGGCCATGTGCGTGATGGCGCTGTGCAGATGCGCGGTCGATCCGATGCCGGGGATGACGCTGGCCACCACCGGATGGGCGATCGGGAATTGCAGCGCGGCCGCGGCCAGCGCCACACCGAACCGGTCGCACTGTTCCTCGATCCGCCGGACCCGGTCGACGATGGCGGCGGGCGGCGCACCATAATCATAATGGACCGGCCCGCCATGCCGGACGCCCTGCGCCAATATGCCCGAATTATATGGCCCGCCCAGGATGATCCGCACCCCGCGCGCCGCGCAGAGCGGCAGGAGGCCATCCAGCGGCGCCTGTTCCAGCAAGGTATAGCGCCCCGCCAGCAGGATCAGGTCGATATCGGCATGGGCCAATATCTCCTCGCACACGGCGGTTTCGTTGACGCCCAGGCCGATCGCCCGCACGGCTCCACAGGCGCGCAGTTCCTGCATCGCGCGGAATCCGCCGTCCAGAAATTCGCGCATCCGGGCGGGGTGGGCGTCGCCATGGGCGAAACGGCCGATGTCATGGACATAGAGAATGTCGATATGGTCGCGTCGCAACCGCACCCGGCTTGCTTCCCAGGAGCGCATGACGGCGTCATAGCTATAGTCGAACCGGCTTTCATAGGGTTCGGGCGACAGGAACCCCTGCCGCACCTGCGACAGGTCGGCATCAGGTGTCGCATCCAGCCGCCGCCCGACCTTGGTCGAGATGATCGCGGTCGCGCCCGGATCGAGGTCCGCGAGCGCTGCGCCCAGCCGCTTTTCGCTCAGGCCGAAGCCATAATGGGGCGCGGTGTCGAAATAGCGCAAACCGGCCGCCCAGGCTTGTTCGATAACCGATTGCGCATCATTCTCCGCGATGGCGCGGTAGAGATTGCCGATTGCCGCCGCTCCAAAGCCCAGCGTCCCGAAATCCAGCGTCCCGAAATCCAGCGTCATGACCGCTTCCTATGCCCCAAGGCCGTAAAAGGCGCGCGCCGCGCCCTCGAACAGGCGGGCACGACCATCTGCATCGAGATCGCCCGCCAGACGCAGCGCATCATCGACCCAGTCGCTGTAGCGATCGCCGCTATGCAGCAGCACCGGCCAGTCGCTGCCCCACATCGTCCGATCACCGAAATGTGTCAGGATATGGGTGACATAGGGGGCCAGCGCATCGGCCGCCTGCCCCGGCGCCTGTTCGGTGCGCAGGCCCGACAGCTTGCACCAGATGTTCGGCAAGCGCGCCAGCGCGGCCAGATCGTCGCGCCACGGATCGAGCAGTCCATCGGCCGCGAAGGGCTTGGCCCCATGGTCGATCACGATCGGCAGGTCGGGCCAGCGATCGGCCAGGCGCGCGATCACAGGCAGATGGCGCGGCTCGATCAGCGCGTCGAAGCGCAGGCCATGGACCAGCATCGCCTCGATCGCCGGGGCGCAGGCGTCGCGCAATATCCATGCGCTATCCTCCATCCCCTGCAACATCGGACGCAGGCCGACGCATTTGGGATGGCGGGCGAGCTGCGCGATCCGCGCCGGTGCGCCGGGATCATCCAGCGCGACCCAGCCGACTACCGCCAGCACCAGCGGATCGTCCGCAACCAGATCCAGCATCCAGTCGGTATCGCGATCGTCGGGCTGCGACTGGACCAGCACGGTGCCGGCCATGTCCAGTCCCTGCGTCGCGGCGCGCAGATCAGCGGGCAGGAAGTCGCGATACAGCAAAGGCCAGTCGGCATCCGGCCAGGCTTGCCCCGGCCCGCCGATCCGCCAATAATGCTGGTGCGAATCCAGGATGCGCGGCCGCGCCATGCGTTGCTCATCCATCGGCCCAATTTCTCTCCAGCCACCGAGCCTTGCGCTCTGTCAAAACATACGACATCATACAAATATAGACGCGGCTGTCCATGCCGCTTCGGCAGAAACTGTAAGGAAGGACATCAAAAAATGAAATTATGCCGTATCGGGGACGCCGGTCAGGAACGCCCCGCATTGGTCGACGCCGATGGCCATATACGCGATCTGTCCGGCCATGTCGCCAACCTTGACGGTGCGGCAATCGGGCCGGATGGTCTTGCCCGACTGGCGGCGATCGACCCGGCGACCCTGCCGCTGATCGAAGGCCCGGTCCGCTATGGCCCGCCGGTCGCGGGTACGCGCCAGTTCGTCGCCATCGGCCTCAACTATGCCGATCATGCCGCCGAATCCAATCTGCCGATTCCGGCGGAACCGGTCGTGTTCAACAAATGGGTGAGCTGCATTCAGGGACCGAACGACCCCGTCACCATCCCCGCCGGATCGCGCAAGACCGACTGGGAAGTCGAGCTGGGCGTCATCATCGGCAGCACCGCGCACAATGTCAGCGAAGCCGACGCGCTGGCCCATGTCGCGGGCTATTGCGTGGTCGATGACGTGTCCGAACGCGAATGGCAGACCGAGCGCGGTGCGACCTGGGACAAGGGCAAGGGCTTCCCGACCTTCGGCCCGGTCGGCCCCTGGCTTGTGACCGCCGATGAAGTAGGCGATCCGCAGGCCCTGTCCATGTGGCTGGACGTCAACGGGAATCGCAAGCAGGATGGCAGCACGAAGACGATGATCTTCACCGTCGCGCAGATCGTTTCCTATGTCAGCCAGTTCATGACCCTGCTGCCCGGCGACATCATCACTACCGGCACGCCGCCGGGCGTGGGTCTGGGCCAGAAGCCGGAACCCTGGTATCTGAAGGCCGGCGACGTCGTGACGCTGGGCATCGAGAAGCTGGGCACACAGGAGCATAAGTTCGTCTGATCCCGACCGCGCCGGCCTACCCGTTCGCAGGGCGATGCCATTGTCGGCAGGACCGACCGGCGCGGACTTTTTCATGCCTGACCCTCCCTTTCGTGCCGCGACCCGGTGGCAGGAAAAGGAGGGCGGATTCCAATCCTCAGCGTAGCCGGGTGAAGTGGAAATTGCGCACGAAGGGTGCGCCGGCTCCGTTCACATTGGCGGCGGATTCCGTCATCTCCCTGCCATCGGCGGACAGGGCATAGACGCGCACCGACCCCAGCGCCTTGTTCTTTGCCAGGCTCATCACCAAAATGTTCGGCGCCGGGGACATGAAGGCGGCGCTGTCGGCCTCCCCCGTGTCTCCCTCGCCCGGCGCCATCTTGCCGTCGCGGCGATACTGGACCGCCATATGCCGGACGCCGCCATCCTGCGCCGTGATGTCGATCTTCGTGCGCCATTGGCCTGCGCCGGCATCTTCGAACGTGTAGAGGACGCGCTTTGGCGGGGGGCCATAATCGGCGGGCATCCGGCTCAGGTCCAGTTCCCATGCACCCAGGAAGGTTGACGGTTGCGCCGCGCCGGGCTGCGCCACCGCCGCCCCGCCCATGCACAGGGCCGCCGCAGGAACGATCAGGGCGCGCAGGCGCCGTTGCAGATAGGACATAGACCTTCTCCATCATATGGGGGAAATACCCCGTTGCTGCTTTTCAGCGACAGGCGCGTCGCATCACGGCACCGCTTGCAGGCGCAGGGCCTCACGCTTCGGGGCGGTGCACCCGAAGGGACTGACAGGCTGTTGGTCGAATGGAAGCGCCGGTATCGCTAACCGGGCTGCCCGATCCCGATCGGCAGCCGGGCATGCCATCGCGCCAGGATCGCGATGATGGCAAGTTCGACGCCGACTATGCTCCCCAGCAGCAGCGCCTGGCGACTGTCGAGGAAAAATATGCTCATGAAGAGGATGAGCGTCACCGCGCCGGCCAATATGGCTGTGCCGGTCCGTGTGACACCGGCCCAGTCCCGTTCCAGCATGCCCCAGGCGACCCGCACATGGCCAAAGCCGATCAGAAGCTGGAGCAGGGCCAGTGGCAGGATGGCGGCCTGATAGAGGTTGCGCAGCAGATGCTCATGGGCGCGGCCCTCCAGCAAGGCGCCCGCCAGTCCGCCGCCGCCGGGGTACAGATAGGGCAGTCCGAAGAGCGCGCATCCGACCTGCAACGCGGCCATGGGCAGGATCAGGCCGAGCGCCAGGGCATAGCTGGTCAGCATGAAACGCCCTTCCTCGACCCGCAGCATGTCGCGCCATGCCGCGATCAGGCAGCCGGTCGCGAAACGAAACTGTGCATCGTCGGCCGCCGCCGCCGCAAATTCGGCCTCCATCGCCATGGCCCATTCCCGTCGGCTTTCGCCCATGGACGCCGTGGCAAGGGTCATGATGATGCGAGACAAGGAGATTGTCATGCCAGCGCCTCCCCGGAAGAGAAAGGATCGGGATGGCCGGGCCGTTCCAGCGCCAGCGCCATGCCGGCGGCGGTCAGGCGATAGGCATGGCGAGGCGGGCGTCCCGGCTGGACCGGCTCACGCCATTCGGCCTCGACCAGGCCCTGCTCCGTCATCCGCATCAGCAAGGGATAGAGCGTACCGGACGCCAGACCCGCTTCTTTCATCAGGTCATAGCCATGCCGCCATTGGTCCCGCGCACCCGACAGGATGTCGAGGAGAAGGCGCATCTGTTTCGAGGGCTGTCGTTTCCGGCTCATGTGCTTAGATCAACATATGTAGATTTAAGAGTCAAACGGATATTTGCGCCCGGACCATCGGCACGATTGACAGTCCTCCGATCCATCGCCTAAACATCATACATATTATCTAAACAGGAGCAGGACATGGGACGGCTGGCAGGCAAGACCGCGCTGGTGACGGCGGCGGGACAGGGGATCGGCCGCGCCACGGTGGAGGCTTTCGTCAGGGAAGGCGCGCGCGTCATTGCGACCGATGTGCGCGCCGATGCGCTGGCAGATCTGGACGGTGCGGAAACGCTTGCGCTGGACGTCACGAGTGCCGACGCGGTCAAGGCCGTCGCGGCGCAATATCCCGACCTCGACATCCTCTATAATTGCGCCGGCCGGGTCCATGCCGGCACCATATTGGATTGTGACGAAGAGGAATGGGCCTTTTCCAACAGCCTGAACGTCACCGCCCAATATCGCATGATCCGCGCTGTGTTGCCGAACATGATCGCGCGCGGCGGCGGATCGATCATCAACATGTCGTCCATCTGCTCCAGCATCAAGGCGGTGCCCAACCGCTTCGCCTATGGCGCGACCAAGGCGGCGGTGATCGGCCTGACCAAATCGGTGGCGGTCGATTTCGTGACCAAGGGGATACGCTGCAACGCCATCTGCCCCGGCACGGTGGAGACGCCGTCGCTGATCCAGCGATTGCATGACACCGGCGATTTCGACAAGGCCTATGCCGAGTTCACCGCGCGGCAGGCGATGGGCCGCTTCGGCCGGGTCACGGAGCTGGCGGCGCTGGCCGTCTATCTGGCATCCGATGAATCGGCCTTCACCACCGGGACCATCAATGTGATCGACGGCGGCTGGGTCAACTGATGCGAACAAGCGCCGGCAAGAGCGCAGGACGAGGAGAGACAGGATGAAGGGCAGCTTGTGCATGGCGTTGGCGGCGGTGATGCCGATGGCGGCGACCGCGCAGGAGGGACCGGTGCAGGTCCATGTCTCGCCCGCAGGCGACGACAAGGCGCCGGGCACGCAGGCGCGACCCGTCCGCTCGCTGACCCGCGCGCAGGCGCTGGTGCGCGCGAATAATGCGAAGCACGATGTGGCCGTCATATTGGCCGACGGCACCTACAGCCTCGACGCCCCCCTGCTCTTCCGCCAGTCCGATGGCGGGCTGAACGGCCATAGCGTCACCTGGCGCGCGGCCGAGGGCGCGCATCCGATGCTGTCGGGCGGGCAACTGGTCAGCGGCTTCAAACCCTATGATGCCGAACGCCGCCTCTATGTCGCGGACGTGCCCAAGGGGATCGACGCGCGCCAGCTCTGGGTGGACGACACGCTGGCCGAACGACCCTGGATCGAAATCCGCGCGTCGGACGTCGCTTTCGACGCCGCCGGCTTCACCATCACCAATCCCGACCTGCAATGGCTGTCCACGCTCGCGCATCCCGAACGGCTGGAATTGCAGGCGACCGGCTTCTTCACCGATCGGGTGTCGCCGGTACGGGCGATCGCGGGCAATCGCGTCACCATGGCGCAACCGGCCTGGGACAATAATAGCTGGGGCTATGACACGGTCACCAAGCCGATCTTCCCGCAGGACAGTCGGCTGTTCCTGGCCAATGCGCTGGAATTTGTCGACAAGACCAATGAGTGGCACAGCAAGCCCTATCAATGGGTCATCGACCCGCAGGCGGGGAAACTCTATCTGCGCATGGGACTGGACGAAGATATCGCGCAGCGTCGTGTGATACTCCCGCGCCTCGAAACATTGGTCTCGATCAGCGGCACCCCCGCCGCCCCGGTCGAGCGGCTCCGGTTCGAGGGGCTGCGCTTTTCGCACAGCAGCTGGCTCGGCCCGTCGCGCCCGACCGGCTATGCCAATCAGCAAAGCGGCTCCTTCCTGCTCGAAACCTCCCCCATACGGCCGGCGGAGGCTTGGAAGACCTGCGGATGGGGCTGCGTCGAATTTGAATCCATGCGCCAGAAATGGAACCAGATGCCCGCCGCCGTGCAGGTGTCGGCGGCGCGCGACATCGTCTTTGAACGCAACCAATTCTCGCAACTGGGACAGATCGGCCTTGGCATCGGCAACAACCCGGACGCCAACCTGTCGGGCGTCGGCCTTGCCACCAGCAACATCCGCGTGTCGCGCAACCGCTTCACGGTCCTGTCGGGCAGCGCCATCATGGCCGGTGGCATCCGGGTGCAGGCGCATCATCCCGAAGACGCCGCGCTCATCAACCGCGACCTGATGATAGAGGACAATGTCGTCGCCACCGTGTCGCAGGATTATAAGGATAATGCTGCGATCCTGACCACCTATGTCAGCGGCGCGCGCATCGTCCATAACGACATCAGCGACGCGCCCTATGACGGCATCGCCGTGGGTTGGGGCTGGGGCTATAATGACGCCGGCGGCAATCCCAATTATGACGAGAACGCCAAAGGCTATGTCCATAACGTCAAATATACAACGCCCACGACGCTGCGTGACACGCTGGTCGAAGGAAACCGTATCCATGGCGTGAAAAGCTGGTTCATGGATGGCGGGGCGATCTACAACCTGTCGGCCAATCCGGGTGCGATCGTGCGCGGCAACCACATCTTCGACATTGGTGACAAGATCGCCATCTATCTGGACGAAGGATCGAAGCATTTCCGCGTGACCGGCAATGTCGTGGAGACACGCGGCAAATGGCTGAACATCAATACGGCCGGCAAGATGTTCAAACGCCGCATCTCGACCGACAATGTCGCAACCGGCAACTGGCATATATCCAACAGCACTGGCGGCCGCTGGCTGGAGGAGATCGGCAATGTCGCGCGCGACAACATATTGCTGCCCAATCGCGACTGGCCGGCCGACGCGCAGAAAGTGATCGACGAGGCTGGCGTGCGGCCCTGACCCTGCGCTGACGACGAACCCTATCCCCCCGCTGGCCGCCCGATTCCGTCGGGCGGCCTTTTTTGTACGTCAGGGCCGTGTTGTCCAGGTCCAGCCTACTGCGTCGGTCAGCATCTTGCCGCCAGCCTGCGCCCTTGCCTCCACCCGGTTGTCGCCCTTGGTCAGGTCCACGTCCCAGGCTGCGATATGGTCGTCCACCGGCACGCGGGTCCATGCCCCGTCGTTCAGGCGCAGTTCGACCGCCGGCTGGTTGGAAAAGACCTGCACCTTCACCCGCTGCGTGCGCTTGGCGACGTCGCGGCGGCTGGCGATGTGCAGCATCGGCACATCCGACCAATTGGCCTGATACCAATAATAGGCGTCCTTGCGGACCTTGCGATCCTCGCTCACCAGTCCCTTGTCGTTGATCGCCGGCCGGTCGCCTTCGTTGCGTTTGAAGGAGGGGAAGTCGATCCCGACCCAGACGAAAGTCGACCAGAGGAAGGGTCGTTTCTTCATCTCGCGCCAATGTTTGATATGAAAATCGGTCTGATATTGTTCGGGATGCCAATAGCCGTTGGATTCCGGGCGCTTCACCACCGGGTCTTCCTGGTGCAGGATGCTGGCCCCCGCGCCATATTCGCTGACGCCGATCGGCCGGCCGGGCAGCTTGGCATGGAGTTCGTCGGCCCATGGCCCGATATCTTCCGATTTGGTCCAGTACCAGCCGAAATAGCGGTTGTAGGATACCGTGTCGCTATGCTGCGCGATCGGATCGCTATCCTCCAGGCAGCAATGGGCATAGGTGGTAGGCCGGGTCGGATCGAGCGCCTTGGCCGTCGCCTGCAATTCGGTCAGAATGCGGTTGGAGGCGGCGTCCGACTTGCGGATTTCATTGCCGATGCCCCACAGCGCGACCGAGGGATGATTGCCCGTCTGCGCGATCAGTTCGCGCATCTGTTCGACCAGATTTTCCCTGAAAGCATCCGACGGATCATGATCGTCGATCAGCGGCACTTCGGTCAGCAGCAGCAGGCCCAGTTCATCCGCCCGCTCATAGACGCGCTGCGGATGCTGCATATGGGCCAGCCGGATCGCGGTCGCGCCCATATCGGCGAAAATGCCCAGATCCTCGTCAATCTCTGCGTCGGTGACAATCGGCCCGCGCCCGAAGCGGGTGGGATGCTGAAGGTTGACGCCGTGCAGTGGATAGGGTGCGCCATTGAGCAGCACGCGGCCGTCCGGCTTCACCGCGATGGTCCGCACGCCCAGTGGGACGGTCTGGCTGTCGATGATGCGGCCGCCCTCCACCACATCGGTCACGACATGATAGAGATAGGGCGAAGCGCGCCCTGCCCAGAGCTGCGGATTGGGCAGCGCGATCGTCTGCTTCACCGCTTCATGCGCGCCGGGAGCGAGCGTGGCCGGCGTTACGGAACGGGCCACCGTCTTGCCGCTGGCGTCCACGATCCGGCTGGCAAGCGTGAAGCGCGCAGCCGCAGCGCGATCATTCCGCACCGCCACCGCGACGTCGATCGTCGCGCGGCGCTGCTGGAGCGCGCTGGTGCGCACCTGCACCCCCGGCCCCGCATGATCGAGCCGGTCGATCGCGAGCGCATCCACCGCGATCAGCGACACGCGGCGATAGAGGCCGCCGAAGATGTTGAAGTCGCCATTGAGCGGCGCGATATGGGTGTCACGGCTATTGTCGACCCGCACCGCCAGCAGGTTGCGCCCTAATTTCAGCGCGTCGGTCGCGTCGATGCGGAACGCGCCATAGCCGCCCTGATGTTCGCCCAGCTTGCGGCCATTCAGCCAGATGTCGGCCTTCAATGTCGCGCCGCCGAAATGCAGCAGATAGCGTTGGCCCGGCTGCGGCTTGTGGTCGATCTCCAGCCGATACCAGGCCGGGCCGCGATAATAGACGCCCTCCGGTTCGCCCCGCGCCTTGGCCCCGCCGATGCCGCTATCCTCGGCATTGTACGTGTGCGGCACGCTGACCGGCGCCCATGCGCGATCATCGAAACCGGGCGCCTCCGCACCGGCGGCGTCCGCCTTGACGAAGCGCCACCCGTCGGCGAGCGGCGTTTCGGTGGCGGCCTGGGCGACGCCCGGCAGCAGCAGGGCAAGTACGAAACTGGAACGCATCGTCATTCCTTCAGCTCAAGGTCTGGATATCGCCGATCTGGATGCCGCTGCTCGCGGTCGACCGGATCGCCGTGTCGCGAGGCTGGCGCGACCGCAGGCCATCGACCATCGCGCCCTGCACATCGTCGAACAGGATGGCGGGGCGCGCATCCGCCGCTTCGACATCGAAGCTGACGTCGCGCAGACTGATGTTGCGGGCGTGCCGGACAAACAGGCCATGCGCCGGGAAAGCCCCCATGAAGCTGGGTTCCAGACTGCTGGCCGGCCGTTCGGGGATGGCGCGGGCTGCATCCGCCGCGCTGCCGCCGCCTGCGGAGCGGACATGGACGTTGGAAAAACTCACATCCTCGATCGGCGCGCCCGGATTGCCGACGATACCGCAGGCATAGGGACCGGATGCGCCGGACACGTTGATGTCGGAAAAGCGCACCCGCCGCACCTTTGACGGACCATTGCCGCGCGGCGCCCGGTTGCGCGCCGCCAGCCGCACGAAGATCGGATGATTGACCGTGTTGCGCAGGTTGATGTCGCTGAACGTCACATCCTCCAGCACACCGCCGTCGATCGCGCCCATTTGCAGCCCCCGCGTATTTTCGCAGGTGCAGCCCGAAATCAGGACGTTGCGAAATCCGGTGGCGGAATCAGTGCCCAGCTTGATCCGCCCCAGCACGCCGACATTGTCGGTCGACCGATAGGTGGACGGGCGATATTGGCCGCCGATCAGCGTGCCCAGATCATAGCCGCTTGTCTTGCAGCCGATGACGCTGATATCCTCGCAAAAGACCGGCTCCTGCAACGCATAGCTGCTCTTCAGGACGATGGCGTCATCCTTGTGCGCATTGACGATGCAGTTGGTGACGCGCAGATCGCGGCAGCAATCGATGTCGATACCGTCGCGATCAGTGTCGATGGTCAGATTGTCGATGGTGACATTGGTCGATCCCAGCACATAGCAGGCGAAATGCCCGCCTTGCAGGATGGTGAAGTCGCGCAGCAGCACATTGCGGCAGCGGCGCAACGCCACCGCCTTGTTCCCGCGCCCTTCATATTCCATTTCGCGCGGGATCGCCCGGCGCGCCGCGTCGGCGGTCAGGCCCTGTTCCTTGGGCGACTTCCACCCTTCGATCCCGTGCCAGCGCGGTGGCGGCCCTTCCCGGTCCAGCCCCAGGCCGTGGATCAATCCGCGCCCGACGATCGCGACATCGGTGACGCCGTCGCCATAGATCAGCGCATTATGGAAATGGGCGACGCCATAATCGATGAACTGCTCCTCATAGACGCCTTCGGGCAGGTCGTAGCGGCCTTTGTGCCGGCGCGGATCGGCGGCCTCGATCAGGCTGCCGGGCATCAGCAACAGGGTGATGTGGCTTTTCAGGCGAATGGAGAAGCAGAGATAATGGCCCGGCGGCACCACCACCGTACCGCCGCCGGCCGTGCTCGCCGCCTCGATCGCGCGGTTGATGGCGTCGGAATCGATCGCGATCCCGTCCCCCTTCGCGCCATGGTCGCGCACATCGTGAAAGCCGCTGAGCGATCCGGCTGCCCGCACCGGGACGGACGCCATGGCGAAAGCTGCGCCGAAGCCCAAGGTCAGGGCGCGCCGGCTGAAGTTGGCGCGTTCGATAACGCTGTTCATGCTGCGATCCTCTCATTATGTTGTATGACGTATTACATAATGAGAGAGGACTGCCAACCCCTTGTGCTGGTCGTCAAACCAGCGAAGACCTGTCCAACTCGTTGACGCATTTGGCGCCGCCCAATGCCATCGACACCTTCATCCCCTGCGCGATCAGGTCGATCAGGCGGGTGACGCCGGCCTCTCCCTGCGCCGCCAGCGCATAGATATAGGCCCGGCCCAGCAGCACGCCATGCGCCCCCAAAGCCAGCATCCGCACCACGTCCAGCCCGGTCCGCACACCGCCATCGACCAGCACGGTCAGGTCGTTGCCGACCGCATCTGCGATCCCCGGCAACGCCCGCGCAGTGGACAGTGCGCCGTCCAGTTGCCTCCCGCCATGGTTGGACACGACGATCCCGTCCGCGCCGAACCGCACCGCGTCCCGCGCGTCATCGGGATCGAGAATGCCCTTGACGATCATCTCCCCCTTCCATGCGTCCCTGATCCATTCCAGATCGGACCAGGTGATGGACGGATCGAAATTGGCGCCCAGCCAGCCGATATAGTCGGCCAGATCGGTGGGCTGCCCACGATAGGCGGACACATTGCCCAGATCATGCGGCCGGCCCAGCAGGCCGACGTCCCAGGCCCAGCCCGGCCGCCCGATCGCCTGCATCATCCGGCGCAGCGGCGCGTTGGGGCCGCTCATGCCCGAATGGCCATCGCGATAGCGCGCGCCGGGCAGTGGCATGTCCACGGTGAAGACCAATTTGGTCACGCCCATCGCCTGCGCCCGTTCCAGAGCATGACGCATGAACCCGCGATCCTTGAGCACATAGAGTTGGAACCAGACGGGCTGGCCGACATGCTCGACCACCTCGGTCACGGAGCAGACGCTGACGGTCGAGAGGATATAGGGGATGCCGGCGCGGGCGGCGGCGCGGGCCACCTGCAACTCGCCGCGCCGTCGCATCATGCCGCCAAGGCCGATCGGCGCGAGCAGCAGCGGCATCGCCAGCTTCTCGCCGAACAGCGTCGTTTCCAGGCTGAGCGCCGATATGTCGCGCAGCACCCGCTGGCGCAGCTTGATATCGGCAAGGTCAGCGCGGTTGGCAGCCATCGTCTCCTCGCCAAAGGCGCCGCCATCGACATAATCGAACAGGAAGCGCGGCAGGCGCCGCCGCGCCGCCTCGCGATAATCGAGCGGAGACGAGATTATCATGCGGAAGTCCTCAGTCGACGGGCTTCGTCCAGCGGCAGCAGCAGGTCGGCGCGCGCCGGCATCTCGGCCAATATATGGCGGGTCAGCCGCTCATAATGCTGTACGAAGCGATCCAGTTCGGCAGCATCCATCGCCCTGTCGGCGCCCCGCGCCAGCAGCGCCTCCTCCTGCTGCCCGCGCCAGCCGCGCACCACCGAAAAATCGGGCGCGGCAAGCAGGACGAGTCGGTCGATCCAGGAAAACAGTTCCGCATAGGGGCCACGCAACTGGCGATTGACATGCCGTCGCCAGATGCCGTGCCGATCCTCGTCCCGCTCCAGCGCATTGACCGGCGGCGCAAGGTCTGCCTTCGCCTGCGGTCGCGCACCGACGCACCAGCCCTCGAAGATCAGCAGGTCGACCGACCCATCGACAGCATCGCCCTGCGGCAGGGGTTCATCCCGCCCCTTGTCGAAGCGTGGCAGCAGGAGCGGCTCTCCCGCCTTGGCCGCCTCCAGCAAGGCGATGCCCCGCGCCACATCATGGGTGCCGGGGACGCCGCGGGTGCGGAACAGCGGATGGATGTCCGCCGCCAGTTGCGCGCGCGCCTGCCGCCCCAGATAGAGATCGTCCAGCGACAGGATGGCGGTGCGATGCCCGTCCTGTTCCATCAGCGCCTGCAAGCCGCTCGCAAGCGTCGACTTGCCCGATCCCTGCGCGCCACACAGGCCAAGGATCAGCGGACCGTTCGCCGCCGCCAGCCAAGCCCGCGTCGTCGCCGCGATCCGGTCAAGCGACGGGGTCAAACAACGGCTTTCCGGCAAAGAAGCGGTCGAGATTGTCCGCGACCTTCATCCCCATGGCGGTCCGCGCCTCGATCGTGGCGCTGCCCAGATGGGGCAGCAACACGACATTGGGCAGGGCGATCAGGCCGGGATGGACCTGCGGCTCAGCCTCATAGACATCCAGCCCGGCCGCCGCGATCCGCCGGTCGGCCAGCGCCTGCGCCAGCGCGCCCTCATCGATCAGCGTCCCGCGCCCGGTGTTCACCAGCACCGCATGGGCCGGCATCCGCGCCAGCAGCGCGGCATCGACCATATGGCGCGTCTCCGCACCGCCTGGCGCATGCAGCGACAGGATATCCGCCTGCTCCGCCAGCGCGCCCAGATCAGCGACATAGGCATCGGCGGGCATATCGTCGGCCGGGCGGCGGCTGTGATAGGCGATGTGCATGCCGAACGCCTGCGCCCGCTTCGCCACTGCGCGGGCGATCCGGCCGAAGCCGACCAGCCCCAGCAATTTACCGTCCAGCGACTGGCCGACCAGATGCGTGGGCCGCCAGCCAGTCCAGTCGCCGGCGCGCAATTCGCGTTCGCCCTCGCCTGCCCGGCGCATCGCCATCAGCATCAGGGTCATGGCGATGTCCGCCGTCGCTTCCGTCAGCACATCAGGCGTGTTGGTGACGGGCAGCCCCGCCTCCAGTGCGGCCGCAAGGTCGATATGCTCGTAACCCGCACCATAATTGGCGATGATCCGCGCCCGCCGCCCTTCGGCGAGCACAATGTCGCGCGTCACCCGGTCGGTCACGGTCGGGCAGAGCGCATCATGGTCACGCATCGCCTGAATCAGCGCCGCCGCGTCCATCGGCCGGTCGCTGTGGTTGAAGGTGACGTCATAGCGCGCGGCCAATCGCTGCTCCACCATTTCAGGCCAGCGGCGGGTCAGCAGGATACGGGGCCTCGCGCTCACAAAAGGCCTCGCTTCGCCAGATTACGCATCAGCGCGGCCGTGCCGAAGGTCCAGGGTTCGACCCGGTCGGTCGCCGTCACCCGGTTCACCAGCATGCCCAATTCGTCACAACCGATCTGCACCTCGTCTCCTTCCGCATGGGTAAAGCCTCGTCCCGGATCGCCCCGGTCCTGCGTCGGTGCGAACAGGGTGCCAAGATAGAGGATGAGGCCATCGGGATAGGAATGATGCGCGTTCACGGCCTGCGCGGCAAGCTCTGCGGGCGGGCGGCTGATTTCCGCCATGGCCGATCGCCCTTCCATGACGAAGCCGTCGCGGCCATCGACCCGGAGCGTGACGGTGATCGCCTCCACCGCCTTCAGGTCGAAACCACCGTCGAACAGGCGAACGAAGGGGCCGACCGCCGCCGCGCTATTGTTGTCCTTGGCCTTCCCCAACAACAGCGCCGACCGCCCCTCGACATCGCGCAGATTGACGTCATTGCCCAATGTCGCGCCGACGATCCGCCCGTCCGACGCGATGACCAGCACGACCTCCGGTTCCGGGTTGTTCCAGACCGATGCGGGGTGGACGCCGATCGCGCTGCCTGCGCCGACCGTCGCCATGGGCTGCGCCTTGGTGAAGATTTCGGCGTCGGGACCGATGCCGACCTCGAGATACTGGCTCCAGGCGCCTGCCTCGATCAACGTCTGCTTGAGGTGCGCCGCCGCATCCGATCC
This sequence comes from Sphingobium sp. Leaf26, assembly GCF_001421665.1. Taxonomy (GTDB): domain Bacteria; phylum Pseudomonadota; class Alphaproteobacteria; order Sphingomonadales; family Sphingomonadaceae; genus Sphingobium. The sequence goes on along the minus strand of NZ_LMKV01000020.1, from coordinate 6,970 downwards.
CGGCCGCAAGTGGCGGAGATCATCGCCCACCAGCGTCTGCACCTGCGCCCGGATATGCGCTGCCGCTTCCGGATTGCCGCGTGCCTTTTCCTCGATCACCCGCTCCAGCATGGAGGTGACGAAGGTCACGCCGGCCGCCTTCACCGCTTGCAGATCGACAGGTGAAAGCAGCCAGGGTCGGGTGGGGTCGCGCAGGTCCGGCAGCGTGTTGGCGAGGATGTCGCAAAGGGCACCAACATCCTCGCCCTTCGCGTCGCGCAGCGCCTGCGCCGGAGACGCACTTTCGCACAGGTCGCGCGCGGTCGCGAAGCAGGTGGAGATATCGATCAGTCGATCGCCATCGACGCGGACGATCGACGGCCCGTCGCAGTCGGGGCGCCAGATGCGGCCGAACAGCAGCGCGTCGGGGTCGGTCGGCAGGATGGCGGCGGGGGACATGTCCATGCCTCAGCGCCGCCGGAAATTAGGTGCGCGCCGTTCGGCAAAGGCGGCCCGGCCTTCGGTGGCATCGGCGGTAGCGAAGCAGATGGCCTGCAAGTCGCGCTCATAGTCGATCGCCTTGTCATAAGGCATCTGGTGCGCCGCGCGCAGGTTGAGCTTGGCGGTTTCGGCCGCGATCGGCGCCCGCTGCGATATGGTCGCGGCGATCGCCTGCGCCCGCGCCATCAACTGGTCGGGCGGCGTCACCTCGCTGACCAGCCCCCAGGCCAGCGCCTGCTCGGCGCTCACCATGTCGCCGGTATAGAGCATCAATGCCGCGTTCGACATGCCGATCGAATGGGCGAGGCCGACCGCCATGCCGCCACCACCGATCCAGCCCAGCTTGATTTCCGGCGCGGCGAAGCGGGCGTTGCTCGACGCAATGCGAATGTCGCAGGCCATGGCGGTTTCCAGCCCGCCGCCCAGCGCATAGCCATTGATCGCCGCGATCACCGGCTTGCGGCAGGCGCGCAGGGCGTCGCAATAATCCTGCCGGTTGCGAAAATCCCATGGGGTCGCATAGGCATCCAGCGTCGTGATGTCGGAGCCGGCGGAAAAGGCCTTCTCCCCCGCGCCGGTCACGATCAGCACGCGCACCGCATCGGATGCGTTGCAATGTGCCACCGCCTCCACCAAAGCCGCCGCCATTTCCGGCGTCATGGCATTCAGCTTGTCAGGCCGGTTCAGCGTGATGGTGGCGACATGATCGGCAATGTCGAAGCGCAATTGGGCGCTCATAACTCGGTTCCTTCGCGATGATGGCGGTGGAAGGCCGCCTCTATGGCATTCAGCACGGCGGCGGCCGGTTCGTCTTCGATGAGGCCCGTGCGTAAAAGGGCCGACGCTTCGGTCTGGAAGGCGATGGCACCGTCATGGCGCGGGCGCAGGCTGGCCGATTCCAGCGTCGCACGGGTGCCGCTGTAGAAGCCGCCCCAACGCGCATCGACCGCCGGATCGCTCCATGCGGCGCGGAGCGAAGGCTGGCCTTCCTGCGCGGGAATGAAGTGCCGTTGCGCCGCCTCACCCATCAACCAGAGCAGATGCGTCCTGAGCACCGGCGTCACGACACAGCGTTTCGACACGGCGATGCCGGTTCCGCCCAGGATCGAGCCGATGCCGCCCGGCCCGCGCGGCGCATCGGCGAAACCGACCCGGCCACCAGCGGTATAATTCACATAGCCATAGACGAGCGGCACAAGGTCGATCGGCTCACCCGCCGCCATCGCTTCGAGCAGGGCGATCGGATTTGCGTGCAGGAACGCGCGGCTGGTCGCACCGGTCAGCGCCGTCATGATCGCATAGGCGTCGCGCCCGGCCTGTCGATCCACGAACCCTTCTGCCGGTCGCGCCCCGCCCAGCGCGGCGACGATCGACTGGAAGGACAGGATCGCATGCGGTCCGGCCAGCGACAGCGCCACCGGCTGACGCGCGGCAAGGGCGAACACCGCGTCCCATGTCGCGGGCGGCGCTTCCATCCGGTCGGGCGCATAGGCCGTGACCTGCGTCGCGGCATCCAGCGGCAGCGCCCAGTGCGACCCGGCAAAATGATAGCTGGCAAGCGACCGGCCGATCGCCGCCGTCTCCAGTTCCGCCAGCCATTGCGCGTCGAACAGGCTTTCCATCGGCTGGAGGCAATCCTGCGCCACCGCTTCCCCGACATGGGGGTGATCCAGCACGATCAGGTCGTAGCGGTCAGCCAGGTCTGCGATCGGCGCAGCTTCGAACCCCTCCAGCGAGTGGCGATCCCAGCCGATGGTCAATCCCTGCCCCGGCGCGACATCACGCGCCGCCGCCTCCAGCGCACGATAGCCGCGCGGATGGTCCCATGTCAGGCCGCGATACTCTGGCAGGCTCATGCGTGCTGGCGCACCACGCCGGATTCGATCAGTTGCGCGATCTCCGCCTCGCTCCGTCCGGTTTCCGCCAGCACCTCCCGGCTATGTTCGCCGACCAAGGGCGCGCCGCGCGTAATGGCGGACGGCGTGCGGGAAAAGCGGATCGGGAAGCCCGGCACCTTCACCCGACCCTCGGTCGCGTGGTCATATTCCACGAAGGTGCCGTTGTGGCGGATCTGCGGATCGTCGACGAGATCGGCATAGCCATAGACCGGGCCGCACCAGATGTCGGCGGCGCGGAACGTCTCCAGCCAGTGTGCGGTGTCGCGCGTCACCAAATGCGCCTTCACCTGCGCAAAGATGGCGTCGCGCTGGGTCCAGCCGTCCCGCTCCTCATCCAGTTCGGCGAAGAAGGGATCGGCCAGCACCTGCCCCAGCGTCTTCAGGGACGCCATGGCCAGCGTCATATAGCCGTCCGCCGTCGCGAAAACGCCATAGGGCGCGCGGATATAGCTGTGCGCATGCGGCTGCGCCGAGCGCATCTGCGCCTTGCCGCCGACGGTGAAGACCGACAATTCCTGCATCTGGATGGTGGTGATCGCGTCGAGCATATTGACCTGCACCAACTGCCCTTCGCCCGTCCGCTCGCGGTGGAAGAGCGCAGCCAGCGCGCCCTCGAAGGCGGTGTAGGCGGTGACGGCATCGACCAGATACTGGCCAGCCGGCGACGGCGGTGCGCCTTCCGCCCCGGCCGAGAGCATGGCGCCGGACATGCCCTGTAACAACAGATCCTGCCCCGGATAGAGGCGATAGGGACCATCCTCGCCATAGCCGGACATCGACACATAGATGAGGCGCGGGTTGATCGCCGACAGGGTGGCATAATCGACCCCGAGCCGCTCAGCGACGCCGGGACGATAATTTTGGAGGAAGATGTCGGCCTCTTTCACCATGTCCAGCAGTACCGCCTTGCCCTCCGGCGACTTGAGGTCGATCGCCAGCGACCGCTTGTTGCGGTTGAGGGAGAGAAAGGAGACGTTGACACTGTTGCCGGTCGCGCCGCCGGCCGAAGCATGTCGCTGCCATTCACCGCTGGTCGGTTCGACCTTGATGACGTCGGCGCCCATGTCGCCCAGCCGCTGCGCCGCGAAGGGGCCGGCCATGGCGATCGAACAGTCGAGAACGCGAATATCCTTGAGTATCGTCATATCTGGTCCTTCAGGCCATGACCCAGCCGCCATTCACATGCAGCGTCTGGCCAGTGATGAAGCCTGCCTCGTCGGCGGCGAAAAAGGCGATGGCGTGTGCGATATCTGCGGCCGTGCCACGGCGCTTGACTGCCTGCGCATCCAATACCATCCGGTCATAGCCTTCGGGATCGGGATGGATTTTCTCCGCATCGGTCGGGAAGGCCCCCGGTGCGATCGCGTTGACGGTCACACCGTCGGGGCCGAACTCGCGCGCCCAGGCGCGGGTCAGGCCTACCAGCGCGCCCTTCGATGCGACATAGGGAGACAGGTTCGCCCAACCGCCCGAAATGGTGATGCTGGAAATATTGATGATCCGGCCGAAGCCCTTCGCCCGCATAGCCGGCAACGCCGCCTGCACCGCCACGATCCCGGCATCGACATTGATGCGCTGGACCCGTTGATGCTCCTCGATGGTAAAATCCTCGAAGGGCTTGGACGGGTAGATGGCCGCATTGTTGATGACGATGTCGAAGCCGTCCTGCTCGGCGATGAGTGCATCCAATGTCGTGCGAAAGCTGGCCAGGTCGGACAGGTCGGCGGTCGAAACGATCAGCCGCCCCGGCCCCTTACCTGCCGCGGCCTCGGTCAGGCGCGCGACCTTCGCCGGATCATTGTCGACCGCGATCACGGTCGCGCCCCGTTCGATCAGCAGCAGCGTCGTGTCCAGCCCCAGCCCGCCGGCCGCGCCGGTGTAAAGGATCGTCCGCCCCTTCATGCCGCGCCTCCGATCGGCGGGAAAATGCCTGACGGAAGGGGATATTCCTCGTCGGGCTGGCGCTGGACGCCTTCGATCCGGGCGAGGGCGGCGGACACGGCGTCCGCGTCCGGCAGCACGCGCAGGATCGTATCGTAGCGACGCTCCTCGCCATGCTCCAGTTCGATCAGTTCACCCCGCTCGCGCGCGAAATCCTTGCCCAGGACATGGTTGGTCGATGGCTCGATTCCCACCGCATAATGGCCGGCGTGAAGATTCTGCCATTCGAACATGGCCGGAAACTGATCTTTAAGGGTGACGACTGAAAAGCCGAAGCCCAGCGCCTCATTGACGATTGCGACCTCGACCCGGCCATCGGCGTCGGGCGCCATGTCATGCTGCCACACCTGTTCGTGGAAATTGACGATCGGCGCGGGCAAAGTGCGATAGCCCACGCCCTGCGCCTGATAGTCATCGGCGTGGGCGGCCCACAGCACGTCGCGGATCGGCGCGACATAGCGCGCGCCTTCCGCCACCACCGGATGACCGACATTGATATGGTAACAGAACATGTGCGGCGTGCGGTAGAAGCCGTGATTGACGACGCGATCGGTCAGGCGGATGTCATCCCCGCCAAGGTCCGCCTCGATCCGGCGGATGAGGTGCAGATCCTCCCCGAACACGGTCGACTGGCGCACGATGCCCTCCGCCCAGAAGGTACAGCGATCCCCGTCCCATTGCTCGCCATAGCCGGTCAATTGCGCCGGGACCGTGCCGATGCGGCCATGCAGCGAGGAGGCAACCGACTGACGCGGCCCATAATGATAATGGCCGGCCGGATCGTCGTGCATGAACAAGATATGGTCCAGGCCGCAGGTGATGTTGAGGCCCGACATGGAGCGGAACCAGCCAAGCCCACCCTCGCCCTCATAATCATGCAGGCCCGGATGCCGAAAGCCCGACGGCGAATGCCAGCCAACCGCGCGCCCGCTATGGTCGCATTCGGCAATATCCATGGCGCGATCGACCAGCACGGTGAATGTCAGGCCCGATCCCGTGCGAAATTGCAGCATCCGCACGCCGCGCTCGACGCCGTCGCCCAGGGTCATCAACCGCACGCCGGCAAATTGCGACAGCGCGCCGGATCGTTCGGCGATATGTCGTTTCGACACATCGCCGCCATAAAGCCGAGCCATTCAGCCTCTCCATCTTGTAAGACATATGATGAATATCTAGACTAGATGGACTCGTCAACCGGGAGAAGAAAAATGGGAGAGATTGTCCGTCGTTGTTTCGCGGTCGATTTGGTGGACGATCCGGCGATGATCGCGCGCTATCGCGCCTGGCATGCGCCGGGCGGACCGCCCGCTGCCGTGACCGCCGCGATTCGGGCCGACGGCGTTATCGACCTGCAAATCTGGATGGTCGGCGACCGGATGATGATGATCCTCGAACAGGATAATGAACTGGCGATCGATCCTGCGATCAAAACGACGCGCGACGCGGCCAACCCGGATGTAGTAGCCTGGGATACGCTGATGCGCAGTTTCCAGCGTCCATTGCCCTTCGCACCCAACATGAGTTGGGTAGAGATGGAGCGCATCTATTCGCTTGCCGCACAGCCCGATGAGACAATGGTCGTTAATTTCGGAATGGATCTCTTGTAGGCTCAGGACTCATTGATCCCAACCATTAGAGCGTTTTTCGACCGCTATGAATCGGGCGAGGATTCCCAACTGACTGATTTTCTGCTTCATCCCTCGTGCCGGTGAAGAAACTGGCATGGACGGCTCTTTCGATGGATTTGCGTGTCCGCGTTTTGGCGGCGCTTGACCAGGGCCTGAGTTGTCGGGCGGCAGCGGTTCGGTTTGGTATTGCGCCATCAACGGCGATCCGGTGGTTCGGGCAACGCCGGTTGACCGGCAACGTTGCCCCCAAGCCTCACGGGGGCGATATGCGCTCGCGCAGGGTTGAAGAGCGGGCGGCCGAGATTTTGTCCATCTGGGAAGCGCGTAAAGATATCACGCTTGAAGAGCGCACGGGGCTGGCCGAGATTGGCCTGACCGTCTCTGTGGCCGGTCTTCACCGCTTCTTCGTACGCCGTGGCATGACGCGCAAAAAAAGCTCTCCTGAGCTTGTCGAGGGGACTGCTCATGCCATCGAGCAGGACCGGCCCGACGTCCTGAAGCAGCGGCACGACTGGTTCGATGGCCAGATTGATCTGGACCCGGAACGTCTCGTGTTCATCAACGAGACCTGGACCGCCACCAACATGACCCCACCCGGGGGCCTTGCGCGTTGCCAGGCCATCAGGGCCGCACTCATTGAACCGCAAAACCCAGTCACGAACGATTTGCAGCGTCACCCCGGCAACTTTCGCTGCCTCGCTACGGCTTCTGCCGTCCAGGATCAGTGCCACCGCCAATAGACGACGCACATGGTCCCCATCACCGCATCGTCGGGCAACGAAACGCGGCAAACAGCCTGGCGAATGTGCCGCGCAATGGGCGCACGAAACATCGCTCTATATTTGGGGTTTAATATGGGGCCATGTGGTGCAGCCGGGATTGGGGGGAGGACTTCTTGTGTTGTGGGAGAAGTCTCTTGAGATTGTGAAGGGTTTTTTTTCGATATATGCGCGAGCTGCAATGCCTGGCGACGCCCTACTCTTCCAGTGCTTGAGCAATAGTACCATCGGCGCAGACTGGTTT
>NZ_LMKV01000019.1 GCF_001421665.1 Sphingobium sp. Leaf26 | reverse complement strand
CTGCGAAGCCTGGAACAGGCTGGTCGATCAGCCATGGCGCATCATGACCATCGGACGCCGCAAATGGGCGCGTGGGTCGTGATCAATGCAGATTGGTATAAGGCCCGGACTGCAAAGCAGGGCCGCGCTATTGCATAAATTTCCGAATCAATGATACAATATTGCAATGAACTCGGGTAATACTGCACGCCCAAAAGAACAGGGAAATGTTCTATTTTTGATTTTAATTGCCGTCGCGCTCTTCGCGGCTCTTTCGTATGCAGTTACGTCATCAACAAGGGGTGGCGGTGGTAGTATATTAAAGGATAAGGCAAGAGAATATGCTTCTGCGATTATTCAGAATACCATGGCAATAAGGTCTGCCGTAAATAGGATAAAACTCAGTAACAGCTGCTCAGACGATATGATCGACCTTTTAAACAATGTTTACATGAGAAACAATGGCTCCGCTATAAACCTAGCAAACCCGTTAGCGCCGTCGGATAAGCGTTGTAATGTTTTTGATATAGCTGGGAGCAGTTGCGCCTGTAGTTCCTGTGGCGGCTGTACTTGGAAACAATCCAGACTCCGCAGGGGCCTTGTCATTCCGCACGGGTCATGCCTCTTTTAATATAGCGCAAATGGAACGAATAGGAACAGATGGCTCGGCTGGAACGGCTAGTGAAAACGATATTTACATGCAACAAAACTATCTAAATAAAGAAACCTGCATGGCTATAAATGACTTAATAGGCATTGCAAATCCTAGTGGTGACGCTCTCACCAATATTACTGCAACTGGGACCGTAACTCGGTTTTTTGATGTAAACGCCATATCAAATGCTACGGCGATATTTACACTTAATGCTCTTGCTGGTGAACCAAAATGGTGCTGGTATTATGGCTCCGGTGCTACAAAAACATATGTTTATGTAGCCATGATCGTCGAGAGATGATTGGCAAGCCCATGCCTATACAAAAATTGTATTACGTATAATAAACTATCAAAAGACACAATGCTTCATAGTTTATATAACCATCAATAATCAATGAAAATAGATAATTCCAAACACGCATTTACGCTCGTCGAATTATCAATCGTGATGATTATAAATTGCCTCCTAATCGGTGGGGTTCTTAAAGGACAGGAACTAATCCAAAATGCTCGCCTTGCCTCAACCATTTCGCAGGCGAAGTAGGTTTCCGTCGCATATTATACCTTTAGTTATACATATAAGGCAGTCCCCGGTGATATGTCTATGGCGACCACCCGGCTAGCGGGATGCGACGCTGGACATTATTGCGTAAACGGGACCGGCAACAATCTACTAGGCATTGTGCCTACAGATTGGCGCAGGCAAGCGTGGGAAGATGTTACAGCAGCTATCACCTCAGAGAATACACATTTCTGGAAGCATCTTGCTTTGGCGGACCTGATTGGGGGCATTGATCCCGGTGCAGGCGTTCCGGATTGGGGTAAAACGCATTTGGGATCGTCTCTTGGTGGAGGATTCCATGTTCGGTCTAGCATGGCATTTCTTCCTATTTACGGTACGCTTAACGGAATAACGATGGTCCTGCGAAACGACATCACAGGGGGTTGGAGATGCGATGATCCGGGTAGGGATAATTGTGCTGTCTCTTCTCATACAGCAGAGCGAATAGATAAAAAAATGGATGATGGTGTGGCATTGTCTGGAACGGTACAGGCGATCAGCTCAGGCTGGACCAATGGATGCGGGAGAGGTGATCTGGGTATCAATAGCGCTTCAGGATATGGCGCCAACAACCTGAAGAGCTGCGATATTATGTTCAAGGTTGATAACTAGCGAGAAGCGTCTAATCTTTATTGACCTACATCCAGCGTCCCATGTAGACCGCGAGAGTGCCGGAAGCTGGATTGATACGTCGCACGGCTTCAATTGGCGACGCTTCCTCCAAGTCCCAACCGTTGTTGAAATCTCTGATCGAGCTGCCCTGTCATCTCGTCAAAATATGCCTGATCGCTTTCGACTAGAGACAAGATTGATCGAGTTTGTGCGAGCAATGATGTCAGCAGGCGTTCAAGCGGCACTCGGAGACTTGTTGCCTTCTTGTTGGTCATCACCGCTGCGAGAGCTGCCTTCGCCGACCACTTTGACAGCGCCAGATATTCTATGGCCCGCTGGTGTTCGGCCTCGTCGTTTTCTATGGTAAGATTCTGCAATGCCCGTGTTGCTCCGAAATGCTGTTGAAGCAATCGGCCAATAAGGCGCGGCCAGTCATATCCGTCAGCAATGTAAACCGGGAGAACCTGCGAAGCCGAATACGGTCCTGAAAGTGGCTGGGCATGGCTCAAGATGATTTGCATCAGCGCGCGCAGCCGGACTAATTCTGAGGTGGAAATGCGCTTATCGACCAAGGCTTTTGACCGCTTCTCAAAAGTAACAACCGCCTCTTGGAACTTCTTGGCAGTAGCGAGAATCTGAGATGGCGCTACGGTAATGCGAGACGCCGTAGAGCCGCCGCCGTTGTTCCGATGGCCGTCCTCTTGAGATTGGGGTTCGGTCGTCCTGAAATCGACAACACTCAGCGCCTGAATGTCCTTCTCTTCGCTCTCACCTAAATCGGGACCGACGAGACCGATCATCTGGTTCAGGCAATGGCTGACCAGATTAACGGCCCGGTCGTGACGGCTGTTAAGATAGAGTCCGAACGGCTTCCCTTGCGCGTTTGCAAGCGTGCGGGCGCGGATAAATTCCTCGTAGGGAAGGACCGAGTATTCGCGGGCGGCTTCTTCCTGAACCTGCGGCTTGGTTTTGGTAATCGAATGGGACGATCTGTCTTCGTCCTCGATAGCCTCAAGCTGGTTCAGCGCTTCGATCAGTGCCAAATCTTCGTGAATGGTCTCCGCTAAGGTGTCCATCAGCCGTTTCTTACGGCCCTTTTGCGGCGGTAGCGTCGTGACCGCGAGGTAATCCAAATCCGTCACTTGGATTGGGGCGGAAGCGGTATCGTCCACGAATGTCAGGACGCCATATTTGGGACGCTGGCTCGCGGGCGCGATTGTATGTGCGGCGGACTTCGCGCCGCCTATGTCGATCAGCGCCAGCGCCTCGCCTTCACGATCATAAAGCTGAACGGCTTGGGGATCGGACGGAAGCTTCTTGGGAGCTGTCCATGTCACTTTCCCAGCCTGTAAGGTAAGTAACCCTCCATCGACCGACGGCTGAGTTGTTTCAATTTCGTCGAATGTCTCTTCCAGTCGGGCCAGTTGGTCCTTCTCGAAACGGGAGTCTTCGTAATCGGACAGGCCTAGCGCGACCAAGGCTGAACCGCGCACGACCCGCTTATAGATTCCGGCTTCCGCGTTACCGCCAAACGCAGGCCCCGTGAGCGCCGGAAGGGTGCAATTCATGCTGCCAGAGATGACATGATCGAACTCTTTACCGAGCGCGATTATCAGCTTCGCGTGTAAGAACCGCCCGGCGGCATTGGGGCTGATATCGAACAAGGCGACATCTGAAAAACGCGGAAGCTCGCTGGAAGGGAAACCGTTCGCGTCATCCTCGATCAGGATGTCGGTGGCGGGATCGCCTAAGCCAGCCTTGAGACGCGCAACTCCCTCCAGCTTTGAATCCCAGTAAGGGGAAACCACAATGAGGCGCTCGATTGCATCGTCGCCGATGGAATCGACGATCTGGTCGAGAATGGTGATCTCGGGGCGGTCGAACAAGAGGTTGAGCGCTTCCGTGCCCTCGGTCCTGAAAGCCGGATTGGAAGTGTCATCGCGAAGCCACGGTGATGATCGCAAGGCGCGTTGCAGGCTGATCGAAAACCACTGATCGTCAGCGGGAACATAACGCCGAAAATAGGCAATTGCGGACATAAAGAACTTGGCATTCTCGGGCGATTCAGCAGACCATGTAATGCTGGCGACCTGCTCCTTATTCCCGCCAAGGCCAAGAGCGGTAAGGTTCGCTGAACCCACCATCAGCCGCGCTTTGGTCTCACCGAGTAGCATGGTGATCTTCGGATGGAACGCACCCGGCACGGAAGTTTTGATGAGGTGGTAGCTCGTTCCCGCGAAGCGCGGCGGGCCAAAATCCGAAAACGCCTGATTGACCATCCCTGTGTCGGCCAGAACGACGATGTTTCGGCATCCCGCCCCGCGCAGCTTGGGGAAAGGAATGTCCTCGAACGCGAGCGATCCGAAGGCGTAGGTCGTCATAAAGGCAGAGTGAAACCCGCCTTCGCCGAAGGCGTCAAAATACTTCATGCAACAGCCAGCTCTGACCTGCCGATGGACGTGATGCCGCCGCTGTCGATCAGACTGATGTCCCGGAGGAAGCGAAGCGCTTGATCCAGTCGCGGGCTGCTGGGAGAGACCTGGATCGGTGCGCGATAGCGCAGCGCGCCTTCCTCTGGCTCCATGTGGAAGGTGTATGCCTTCTGGTTTCGGAATTTCCGGGAAGCGACCCACAGGTGCCGTTTCAAAACTCTTTCCCGGATCAAATCAGCTATCACGCGATCTGCATCGGCGGAGCGGTTGCGGTCGAGAAATATGGCTTCTGTTCGTAAGGACTGGAAATAATCTGCGCCACTGAGCGCGGCTTCTACCAGCGAGGATTCTGCCGTCGCCTTATCGGCCAAAATCGCGATCAACGATATTGCGTTTCGGACCTGTTCGCTCGTTTCGCCCGTGTCCATCGCCTCAAGCATGGCGGCGGCATACTCGCGGGCGGTGGAGGCTTCCTCTGCGGCATTGATCCCAGTCGAAAAATCATCCCAGCTCTCACCGCCTGTAGTCGGAACGGCACCCGCCAGGTCATCCGTCAACTCGCCCAATGACATTCGACGGCGAGGAGCCGCTTCGATCAGCGTAAGCGCCGCTGACAGGATGACCTCATAGGCGAGCCTCATCAGATCACACGCCTGATAGAGAAACCACAACTGCGGAACCTGATTGGGTTCAGCCGCCTCTTTGGCAGGCACATTCTCGAACCAGTGCCATTTCACCGTTTCGGCGCGCGGCACGGAATCGAAGGTGTTGGTGAACTCAAGCAGCATCCTCAGCGTGCTTCGCCGCATTTGGGCGGTGAGACCGCGCGTATCGGTAGCGCCGAGCAGGATGTCCTTGAGCAAGACATGTTCACGACTGCCTGATTGCAGGGCAGACGGTTTCATGGCCGCGAACGATCCAAGGTCGGATACTGAAATTTGTCCCGATGCCACGACCTCAAAAAAGCGATCAGCTATGTCGCCCAGCTCGGATGCCAGCGCCTCCGCGAGTTGAAGGGCGACCTCGGAACATACGGGGTTTGGATTGGACTGGCCGGGATCGGGAAAATGGACGAGGCCCATTTCCGACATCTGTGTCGAATAGATCGCGCCGAACGCTCCGCCCTTGTTTTTCAGGTAGCGAAGCTTCTCATCCGCGTCAGGATCGGCCCCAACGGTAAAGTCTATGATCCCCGATGCGCCCGATTGAGCGGTGACCTCGTTCAATGTTCTACCAGCCCAATCGGAGCCGGTTATGCCCAGCTCCGGCTCACCGTGTGTGCAAATCAGCGCGAAAAGCGCCTCGCATTTACGCTGGAACGATCTGAGCACCGCCGGGTCGGGATGGCGGATTTTTTCTTCGTAATGACGAAGGATGAGCGGGAAAAAGGAATAGTAACGATAGCGGAGCGTGATGGTGCTGATGCCGGGAACGAGGGATTGGTAGATCGCCTCAATAGGACGCTGCATACCGAGAGGATCAAGCCCGCTGTCCTGCCCTAATTCTGTCCATTCAGGAAATCCTTGACCTAATTCCAACTCAATCTCCGCATGGCCTAGAATGGGATATCATCGTCGATGTCGAACGGATTAGCCTCCGCGCCCGCTGGCGGCTCGGGGACCGCTGCAAGTCCGGCAACAGGCGCTTCGACCGGAGGTTGCTGAGCTGGCGCGGCAGGAACTGTCCATTGCGCTGCTACATCACCCCAGTTTACTTTTCGCTCCTTAGCTCCGGTCCAGACATCCCAAAAATCAGGGTCTGCAGATTGAGGCTGATGCTCTTTTGCAAGCTCGTCAATTTCGACCAGCACGGGTATGGGTGTGGCCCAACCAAGCAGGATCGCCTGTTTCGATGGAAGGCTTGGCAAGTCTCGTAAAAGCCCTCCCACGTTGTCTGGCACAAGTCGAGCGACGAGGTTTTGGTCCGCATCATTCACTATGCGATGGAGGATAAAGGTGTTGCACTGCGCGAGAACGGTAGCCGAAAGCTCGGAAGGACGCTGCGATGATAGTACCAGTCCTAAACCGAATTTTCGGCCTTCGCGGGCAATTCGTTCGAACACCTCGCGGCATAACTGGCTCGGGCTCGAAGCTGGCCCTTCATCGTCTTTGCCTCGCCTGATAAAAGTATGAGCCTCTTCCAGAACAAGAACAGTTGGAAGAGACAGCCCTTCGGGATGGAGGCGGCGATACCGTTGTAAGGATTCGAATATCACCCGAGCGAGGACCGCAACTACAACATGAACGACCTCCGACGGGACCAGAGATAGGTCAATCACTGCCAACGGGCCATTGCTTGCGCCGTCATCACCTATGTAGCTTTTCAACCAGTCCTCAAAGCTAGTCGGCGGATTCTTCCCGATGACACTGCCCAGTCTTTGATCGGCGAGCATACTCCGAATGCGAAGACCGAGCGTGCTGATGAACGCCGCGAAATTCCCGCCCTGCTCGGCGGCGAGGTGGTCGAGATGCTCTGCGAGCAGCGTGACGTCAAAGGGAACGGGGGCATCTTCGCTAATCGCGGCAGCGACACCGCCAATATCCGGTAGTGTATCCGTAGCGGCAGCGATGGCATCGCGCGCGGATTCAAGATCGCCGACTAAGAAATCGTTGAAGAATGTTGCGCCCGACCGTCGAGCGTCAACGATCGCAGTAACCGTTGCCGAAAGCGTTTGTAGAAGAGTCGCCGCCGGATCATCAACCGATGCAGCGAAGCGGGTGGAATCTTCACTGATCCCGGATAGCAATCGCGCGCAGTCAAACCGGGGGCCAACCGCTCCGGCGAAGGCCGTGCTTCCCACATTGAGCATGGCGGTAATGCGACCACTTGAAACAAGGAGATGCCGCTTAATAGTTGCTTCTCGTGGGACATCTTCATGATGACCGCTTTTCAGCTCACGGATGCCGCGCAAAAGCAGAGGGCGCTGCGCTCCGGGCTGGGCGTGCGCAACGGCAGTCCATTCATGACCGCTCCAAAGCCACGCGGGAACGTCTAGCTCTTTTTCGCCGTCTTGCACTGGAGGGACGCGAAAAAGGCGAAGCTCGTCACCCCGATCAGCAAATGCCCTCGCGTATTCACCGTTAGGATCAAGAACGATGAAACGGGCATTCGGCGGACCTTCCCGTCCAGCATCTGCCATAGTTTTGGCGCTGGCATCGAGCGACCATCGAATAAGCCCAGCGACAGTGCAGGATTTTCCGCTGCCCGTGTTTCCTAGAACCGCAAGATGACGGCCAAAGAGTTTGTCAGGATCAACCTTAATCTCAGCGCTGGAAGCCAAGGCAGACGTACCGATACGGACACGCCGATCGGCGGCCTTCGAGCCGACGATAGCCTCGACCTGCTCGGGCGTCGGCATGAGTACCGGATCGCCGACCGACGGAAAGGCGACAACACCACGCGAGAGTTCGAAGACGACCCTCTTTGAAACGCGGTCCCGCCGTGAAGTCAGTGTACCGACGGGTGAGACGCTCATCTTGCGAAGCGGGAATGGAAGATCGATCAGCCCGAAGTCCTTCAACCCCGAACGTTTAGGATACGGTGACCGCTCAATCCCAATCCACGATATATAGGCGACGGTAGATCCAGCCTCATTGGGGATGAGAACATAACCGTTCAAGCGGGGGAACGCAGCGGGCGTTCCCGTATTGAGTGCTGTCGCGTGCGGCGCATCCAGCTCTAACAGAATGCGGATTTCGTCCGGCGAAACGGACTCCACCGCTCCGACTACCAATCCGGCGATGACTTCAATTGGTGTTGTCATGATTTTGCGTCTTCACCGAACATAGCGGCAAGACCTTCAACCTCAGGTGGTTGCTGTTGGGCAGCGGGCGACTGATGCTCCAAAGGACGATTCTTCAGCAACTCCGCCATGCGCCCGGTGATGTAATCTAGGGTCGGCTTTGGAAGGTAATTTTCGATCAGGGTCGTGAGGTCGCCAAAGTGAGGGCCGATCAAAAGCGAAACTTGCGCATTACGTGTCCGCGCGAGAAACCCTTTCAATCGATCATCCGCTTCGTATGCGAACACAACGAGATGCGTGGACGGTATGGTCAGCATATCGAGCAGAACGCGGTTTATGTGATCGTCACCGAAGCCGTAACCGTAAGTGACCACGACCGCGTTTGGCCTGCACGTTGCAGCAGCGAAATCGCGGAACAGCTCAGCATAAGGATACTGAGTGGTCTCCACGTCTTTGGCCGGATTGGGATAAATCATCACTGTATCGACAGGATTGGTCGGCATGTCCGTGTGGGTCGGTGGAGCGCCGAACGGGATTCCTTTCCGGGAAATTTTCCGGCCTTCTTTGTCAAACTGCCAGTCTAGCGACCCATGCAGCTTCGTGACGCGGATGACGCCTTCCATGAAGCGTGGTTCCCCCCGGATACCCGGCGGGTTGTAGTGAACATCGACCTCAACACGGGCCGAACGAAAAACAGGTGTCAGCGCTCCGACAAAACGGTCGATGATGCGGAGGCCTGCCAGATCGCAGCCATGCTCGATCAGGCGATCATAGTTACTGGTGAAAATGTGTAGGCGCTCACGAGACGCGGCGCGGCTGGCGAAACTGAGTAGGAACGATTGGAGCGCGCCCTGAGCGGCGATCCGTTTTTCCTTTGCAGCCCCGGCGAGGCCTGCTTCCGTAACCAAAAGGGAATCGAGAAACGCTTTAAGCTGAACGTCCATCGCCCCTTTGAGGGCTTCGGCTTTTGCGGCGTCGATAACTTTTAGCCCCTCGTAGACGGCAAGAGCGCTCCTGAACTGATCTTCAATATTTGCTGCGCCGCGCCCCATAAGTGCCGCTTCGCTCGTGGCATAGTCATCGATCTGCTTGTCGTATTCGCTTCCGAAGGTGACCTTGGCCATCCCTGTGGCGGCTGCGCCCGCGATATATCCGATGGCCGTTGTGAACCCGCTGCCGATAAGCAGGTTTAGATGTTCGGCTTGAAACACAGCGGAAAGCCACGGTTCGATGCGCTTGCGGGCTGTTGCGATGAACTTGTCTAAGCCGTCATCATCAGTCGGGAGATCGCTCCAGGACTCCGAATGGCTTCCGACCCGATACGCATGTTTATCGCTCAGGTTCATATGTCCCCGCTATTGTGATCGGGCAGCTTCGGCTGCGATATGAGCGGCGAAGGCCGCCACGAATGATTTCAGGCTCGTGAGGTCTGACATATCCTCATATTCGCCTGTCGTGACGGCTGAACGCGGCGACGCAAGCACGCAGGCTGCGGTGTAGAGGTTTTCTGTTACGAGCTTCTTGCAGAGGATATCGTACCGCTCGAGATACGACGCGCCTTTAAATTCCTTGAAAATCGGGAAGTGCAGTGAAGATTCCCGTTTCGAGGGACGGCGCGATTTATCGGCATCCTCGACCATGACAAGCCAGCCAACGAAAGGCCGCGCCGCGTCGGCACCGAATGCGCCTTCACGGTAGGCGGTCCAGAAATCATGGGCGGTGCCGATAGCTTCCTCGGCGCGGTTGTTCGCGTTGTTGCCGAAGGAAGGGCCGACATGGCTTTTCATTTCAACAGCGGCAATCAGCCTGCCGTCGAGGATCACGAGGATATCCCAGAGCTTCGTAGGCCTGAAAAATCCCGGCAACGTCAGAACGCTGCGCTGCTGGTAAATCTTTGCATGACCGAGACCGTTCGCCTCCACGAGGTCGATCATCAGTGCCGTGAAGCCGTCCATCGTGTTGCCAGCCGTGACGGCTCCGCGCTCGCCCGTGTCGATCTTTCCCGCTTCGATCTTGGCTTCAAGTGCTTTCTGGCGATTTCCCCAGAAAGCCATCGCGGCATCGCGCGCCTTCAATTCGTAGTCCGCTAAATCCAATGCCATTACTTTTCAGCGCCCCCAAGTGCGGCCCTCTCCAGAGCCGGTAATCCGTATAAATCGAAAGTGAGATTATTGCAGGCTTCGACATCCCCTGTTTCAGCAGCTAACTTCAATGCTTGGCGCATCTTCGGCGCAACGTCCTCCCACGCGGGGAGCCTTATGCGGCGAAGATACTGTGCTTGAAAGCGAAGATATCCGCCGCGCATTTTTGTTGAATAGGTCGCGACGAACAGCCGCGCGATGCCAGAGAGCAGCACGGCTTGAAGTGCCCGCATTTCCCAAGTGTCGGACGTGATAAAATACAGATTGTGGTGCGGGTAGAGCGTTCCCTCTTCGTAGACGATATGCGCCGCGCCCTTGATATCGGGGATGAGCAGCTTCGGCTTGGCCGCGATACCGGGATAGATACGGTCGATGGTGCGATACCAGTTGGCCGGAGCCTTCTGCGCCACATGCCGCCCGGCGATCTGATCGCGGTGCGCTTCAAGATGGCGTTTCAGCTTCGGAAACTGATCGAGCTTCACGAGTTTGCCGTCATCGCCAAAGGGATTGACGACTCCGAGGCCGCGCCATTTCACGCTGCCGTCCAAGATGTCGCGTGTCGTCGCAAGCGGCAGCTTGCGGCTCGCCTCCACGTTGAGCGTGTCGAAGGGAGCGATGAACGCCTTATCCGCTCCGGTCGCCACGCCGATGCCGACCTTGCACCCGACATCTTCGATCAGCGGGAATGCGGACTCGAGTCTACGCAGCAGCGCGAACTGATCCGATGATTCCAAAATCCACGGCTCCGCGCCGGACGCGACGGCCTGCAATTCCTTGACGCCGGAGTCTGGCGCGGGGGCTTTCGCCGAACGAAGGACGGCGGAAAGCTGCGAAAGCGCAGTATCGGAAATCTCGGGCCGATGGGCGATGCGCGTCAGGCCCGGCTTTTCGCGCCCGACGATGGTGATAGCGGGATAAGCCACGACTGCCTGATGGAAAGCCGGGGTGTCCACCATATCCACATAGATGCTCAGGCGGAAACCGTTCGCCACCATTGCCCGGAGCGGTCCGCCGTAACGATTTTTCATCCAGCGATCCGCGCAGATGAAACCGAGCTGGCCGTCTTTCGCGAGCAGGCTCAGCGACCGCTCAATAAAGGGTATGTATATATCGGCACGGTCGTAGATCGTCCGGTAGCGAAGGCGATATTCCGCCATCAGCGCATTCGGGATCAGCTCCTGACGCACATAGGGCGGATTGCCGATTACGACGTCAAACTCGCCGGGGATCGGCACGAGCAGGAAGTCGCCTTGAATGAGCCATTGGTCGGCAAGGTTTTCTGCCTCGATCAGGGCGATGCCAGCCGCGCGTAGTTTCTGAACGACTAGCGCATAGGTGCGGTCGAAAGATGCCCGGTGCAGTTCGACCGCCCGGATGGCATCGCTCAGTGCGCTTGGGGCGGCGCTGCTGCTCTTCCATGACACAAGCAGGCGATCAATAGCAGGCAGGAGAAAGTCGCCGAAGCCGAATGACGGCTCCAGAAGGCGTAGCGTGTAGAGCGGCGCGGTGGCATCGTAGCCCGCAAGGTCGAGGATGAACTCCACCACTTCCCGGCGCGTGAATATCGCGCCGCGTTCTTCGATGCCTGCGTTCGCCATCGCGTCCACCGCCTCGGTAACGGGGCAGAGGCTCGGAAACGATGGTTCCCGCAGCACGGTGGCAAGATTGATTTTCGCCATTCGGTTCCTTGTCTTTCGTCTTACCGCTCATGGGCACGAGGCGTTTGGTGCTCGATGATAGGCTGCGCGTCGATCCGTTTCTTGGGATCAAATATCCGAACAAAAGTAGACCATGCGGGAGGGATTCGGTCAACGCTCAAGGGGGGCGATGTTGTGCGAAAGCTGGGGGGGGGGGGGCGGGGGAAGCGCGGAAAGCTCACCTGATCTGGTGATGCAACGGCCAGTCGGTGCTGCATGGTTCGGGTGCAGGGTGGAGATGGAATTCTCCAAGCCCCTGCCGCTCATCCAATCTGCCAAGGGTTGGCCCCTCGGGAGAGGCTGGGTTCAAAGGGGGCAGGCACGCCCCTTTGTCGATGGGGTTTGGGGAGCGCCGAAGGCTCCCCATTGGTGCGGAAAAGGCTCGATGCCGATTTCAGCGCCACTGCCAGAGGGATGCAACGGGAGAGCGCCAGCGTCTCCCTTGCCAAGATAGGCGTGGTACTACCACGCACATCTTGCGGTAGCTGTAAGCGAATGTCTCTTCCTGCTGCGACCTTGTTCAGGCTAGAATATCTTTTCCGGCATTCAACGCGCGGAAGATTGCAGACCCATGCTTCAAAGAACCAATTTGAACGATCTTTCGCCTGATTTATCACATGCTATTCGCGAGACTGAGTTCATCACCCGCTCATATCTGGCTGGGCTTTCGTTCATCGTGCAAGACGCGGGGCGCGATCCCCAATATGTATCGAACCACCTACTGTATCGCCTGTCACAAGACCTGCTTCAATCGGCCGTTTCTATAACGGCTCTTGTTGCTGAGGGACTCCTGAATGTCGCGCGGAGGGAGCTTCGGTTCCTTTTGGAGGCTTCCGTGAAAATTGCTGCTGTTCAGCAAGGCAGTCAGGCAACCACGATTGAGGAGAAGTTGGAAGGCTTCGACAAGGAGCTTCGTTCACCTTCTATATCCGCAAAAAAGCGGCTGGAGCTGTCCCTCCTAACCGAGGCCGACCGACTGGCATTCGACGAGGAAGTGGGTCGTCTTTATGGTCTGGCATCGAACTACGTTCATCTCAGCCCAACGCAGATCGTTAGCTCAATCGAAGCCGCTAAAGCCGGGGTCACAGCGGGTAAAGAAAGGCCATCTGACGTTCTTGAACTCAACCGAATGGCGGAACGCTCGATGGCCGCGTCACTGGTTCTCTTGTTTCATAGCGTTCCTGAATGGGTCGCGGGAGATTGGCTTGTCGAAGGTGATGGCGCGAGCATCAATTGGTACTTCACGAAATCCCGCTTCATCGCAGCAATGGATTCTAGCTTCGACTACAAGCATGAACGACAGGCGACTTTGATAAAAATTCAGGAGGTTAGGGCAGCGCGTATCGCGTTTTAGCCAGCTAAGCCTGCCTTTCTTCCTGCGTTCAGCTACCACTGCGTATCGTTATGCCCCCGGCCAACCATCCGCCCAATGCGACATCGGCATTCCCCAAAAACTGCTGCAGGGAATGATGCGATGATTCAGATTTCCAAGATCGACGACCTGTCTTTCACCGTCCGCTTTGATCCCCAAATGGCTCAGGAACTTTCCGATTTCGCTGGCCAAGACACTATCGAAAATGCCCTCGCTTGCGCCATCACTGACGCCATACTCCTCATAAACCATTACCCTTTTTTGGAGTGCGATCTGGACGATGACGTTCCGTTCTGACGGCTATGCCCCCAGTTCGAGCTTCTAAGTTTTCTATCGGGAGGTTCGGCAATTCCGCCGCCGTGGAGACACGATATGCAGCAACCCGAACCTCCCAAACTTCCGCCGATGCCGCAAGCGTCACCGTCACCATCGCCGTTACCGCCTGCTCCCGCGCAGCCTCAAAAGGCTCAGAAAGCGGCGGGCGGCAATCGGCTCCAAAAAATGGTGACGGTTCTGGTAGGCACAGGTTTCGCGTTCGTGGCGGCGATCTGCGTCGGTGAGCTTGCGCTTCGTCCCGAACTCAAACCGACAACGCTTCTGGCCACTATCGAAGCCCAGACCGAACTTGGCGTCATAAACCAGAAGATGGGCGCTGTGCCGGGTCTGAAACCAATGACCGAAGGCGAGTACCGCGAGAAAATTGCGGAGGCTGAGCGCAACGGTCAGGCCAAGGCCGAGATTGTCTTTCAGCGGCAACTCGCTGCTGTACAGGCGGACAAGGAACGCGTGGTCGGCGCTTATCAGGCACTCTACCAGCGGACCAACATCATCGCGCAGGCTGGTGTACAGATGGAAGCCACGGCCCAGCAATTTCGGCAACGTCTGATAGAGCAAACGAATGGCGGCCGTGCTGTCGTTATGAGCGTTCTTGACGGCCTCTGCGCTTTGGGAGACGCGACTTCATGTGAATCTGCGCGGGAAGCTCGGGCGGGAATGATGCGGGAGTCTGGGGAACTGACCGAAGGCGATCTTGCCAGAAAAGTCGCTGAGCTGATGGCAGGTATTCCCGATCCGGCGTCGTTCGTTGCCGATGCTGACGCCCGTCAGAATGGTCGGCCTACAATTCAGAACTGAAACTTCCTGTCCCCCCGGTTCCCAGTCCGGCGCATCGCAAGGTGCGCCGGATTTTCGTTGGGAGCCGCGCAATGTCGATATTCGCTGATTTCCCGCGCGGGGTTCCGGGTGGCCACTCGCGCCAGTCGCCGCTCGGAACGGCCCGATGGTCAACGTCTTCGAGCTTGTGGCGCGAAGGATTATTCTGGCTCGGTCGAGACGATGACGGGAAAGCCATCGGTCATAGCGATGATCGGCATATTATCACGATAGCGGGAAGCCGCTCGGGCAAGGGCCGCTCTGGCATCATCCCGAACCTGCATCTCTGGCCGGGTAGCTGCGTGGTCACTGATCCCAAGGGCGAGAATGCGTCACGCACGGCGGTCGTCCGCGCGAAACGCGAACGCCATCGCGTTGCCGTGATCGACCCGAACGGCGCGGCTGATGTGCCGGACGGCTTACGGATGAGTTTCAACGCGCTCGATCTGATCGACGCCGATGCGGACGATGCAATCGACCTTGCCGCCGCCATTGGTGATGCGGTGATGATTGACAGCGGGGACGGCAAGGATATCCACTGGGTCGAAAGCACACGGCAGATATTTGAAGCCGTCCTGCTTCATGTCGCCACAAGCGAGTTCGGTCCGCGCCGCTCGCTGGTGCGTGTCCGGCAACTGCTCACCATCGGCGATCCCGAACATGCCGATGCGTTGTATGCGGAACGTGTTGCAAAGAAAGGTGATGAGGCGGTGGACGTCTCGCCCTTCGATGCCTTATGGCTTCAAATGTCCAGTTCCATCGCATCTAACCGTGCCGTGCGCGACGTGATCGCAGGCGCGGCAAACTCAATCCGCGATATGGGCGAGAACGAGCGTGGGAGCGTCCTATCGACAGCGAGGCGCAACACTAAGTTTATTGACAGCCCGTGGCTGCAATCCTGTCTCGATGGCTCGGCGGGGCGGTGCCTCGATATCGATGAACTGAAGAATTCTAAAGGCGGGCTAACTGTTTATCTCTGCCTGCCTGCGCGGTTCATTCCAACACATGCGCGGTTCCTGCGCCTGATGCTCAACCTCATGCTCTACCGCATGGAAGCGCAAGGGCTGGATCAGCCAAGATGCGGACATCCGGTTCTCTTCGTGCTGGATGAGTTCGCAGCCCTCGGTCGGCTCGACGTGATTGAAAAAGCGGCGGGCCTGATGGCGGGCTATGGCGTAAAGCTCTGGCCCATCTTGCAGGATTTGGGACAGCTCAAGCGGCATTATAAGGAGTCGTGGGAAACGTTCCTCGGTAATGCCGGGGTGTTGCAGTTTTTCGCCAATGCCGATCTGACGACACTCGACTGGCTGTCGAAACGGATCGGCCAGACTGAATTGATCCGCGAAACGCGCGGCACGTCGAGCGCCACGACAACGCAGATTTCCAAAAGTCAGGGCCGAACGGAAACGGCGGGCTGGTCGGAATCGAACGGCACCTCACAAGGACAATCCGAAATGCCGGACCTGTCGCGGATCGCTGCCCGCGATGGAGGCTCCGGGCTGTTGCCGATGCTGGCCCGAACAGCAGCAAGCGGAACCGGGCATAGTGAAGGCACGACCAATCAGAAGGGCGTCTCAGGCGGCGAAAGCATCCAGCATGGCGACAGCAGCTCGTCGGGATCGAGTGTCACTGAAACGGCGAATGACGGCATCCACCAGACGCCGCTGCTCAACGCCGATGAGATTGCACGGCTCTTTGATCGCAAGACCGGACGGCAGATTGTCTTTCTCGATAGCCTGCCTGTTGCGCTCTGGCGGACCAATTACGATGAGGACGCAACGTTCAGCGCCAGCCAACATTCCCCCGGCCAAGAAACTGCGTGATTTCCCGATGGGCGCGGAATTCGGTTTTGAATTCCTCGGGTGCGTAGGTCTGACATGTGACGGATTTGCGCGCCCGTCGCATGGTGATCGGATAGGCACTGGAAAGCGTTCCGCTTGCCCCTGCCAGCAATGTGCCGTCGCCGCGTGAGTACCCGCCGGATTTTGGATCGAGCGGCAGGCTCGACATGATGAAGATGAACGGAGTGCCTGTTTCTCTCAGTCTGCCTTGGAAGAGAATGCAGGCCTGATACGGAATAGCGAAGCCGTCCACATACTCGTGAACAGGTTCCCCTTCGTCATCGTCAAACGCCATCTCGATAATGAATCGTGACGGGTCGTCCTCTACGCCGCACGTCATCGACATCACCATGATATCATCGGGGTTGATGAAAGAGGGGCGATAGACGGCATACTCACCGCGCAAGAGATGCAGCGCATTAAGATCGATGGATTTTGCGGACGGCGAGAGGAAGCTGTGCATGGCTGGCACAACCGCGTTCGGCACCTCTTGCTGATGATCGGGCATTGTATGCCAGAGGGGTTCAATTGCGTGGCGGTGTGTTTCAAAAAACCAGCGCCACGCCAGTACGGGCAGGTCAGGTTCATTCGATTTGTAGGTTGCGTCCCTTGTAACGAACCTGTGCCATTTACGGCGGTCCAGACTCACGGCGCGGACGGCTTGGGAATTGCGGGCGCGTTCAAGCGACCACGCTTCTATCTGTTCGGCCTGGGCGGACAACGAAACATAGGGCTGCAACTCCTTAGCTGCCGCTTTCAGAATAGCGATGGAACGCGGAGCGCCATCGTAAGCCGGGATATTGTTCTGCTCGCTCATGTCGCAGATATGTCGCGGCGTGTCGCACTTGTGTCAAGGCTGCGTCGCTCATCATATCTGCTTGTAGCCTCGACATTTCCGTGACGCTAACGTCCGCTCTAAGTCTTTGCGGAAAAGCCTTATTCTCCCGCATCTTATCCGTGCCGATACAGCGCGAGGAGATGCAAAATGGAGATGTGCCGCACCTGCCAGCTTTCGAATTTGATTTGCGTCTGCGGACTGGCGGCAAACGACAACTGCGCCCGCGATTCCGGTTTTATCAAACTCCCGCACGATCCGGTCTTGGCGAGCCAGTCCGCCGTTCGTCGCTGCGCGATGGCCTACCGTAGCAAGGGTCTGTCACGCTGCGCGGTACTCAATTATCTGACGGACGCATTCGTGGGCTTCAATGGGATTGCAGTCGATGCGGCGGGGCGGCGCATCGATGTCGCTGAGATTGAGGTCGATGAGGTTTTCCGCACCGATAACGATCCGTCCGAACGCTGGATTTCGGATTTCCTGCGGACTGGCGTCGCGATACCGAAGCGCACAATGGTGCAGATGGCGGCCGGCGCTTTTACTGGCGCTCCCGGAGATAAATAGTGATGACCGAATTTCGATTTCTACACGCCGCCGATATCCATCTCGACAGCCCCCTCCGCGGCCTTTCGCGGTACGAGGGGATGCCGGAGGACGATATCCGCGGCGCAACCCGGGCCGCCTTCGACAATCTCGTACAGCGCGCCACCGAGGAGGCCGTCGACTTCGTACTGATCGCCGGCGATCTGTTCGACGGCGATTGGAAGGACATGGGCACGGGGCTCTACTTCGCCCGCGCCATGGGGCGACTCAACCAAGCCGACATCCCAGTCTTCCTTCTTTCCGGCAACCACGACGCGGAGTCTGTGCTGACCCGCAGTATACCTTGGCCACCGAATGTGAGGCTGTTCGGGTCCAAGCGGCCCGAATCCTACAAGCTTCCCGACCTCGCGGTCGCGGTGCACGGCCAGAGCTTTGCGACGCCTGCCGTGACGGACAACCTCGTGCTCGCCTACCCCAACGCCACAAACCACCACTTCAATATCGGGATGCTCCACACTGCCCTGGCCGGCCGACAGGGACACGCCGCGTACGCCCCGTGCAGCCTCGATGACCTCAAGTCGAAGCACTACGACTACTGGGCGCTAGGCCATGTCCACGAGCATGAGATCGTATGCGAGGACCCGTACGTCGTGTTCCCTGGCAATACGCAGGGACGCACTATCCGCGAGACCGGCCCGAAGGGTGCAGTGATTGTGACGGTCGAGGATGGTCAGGTTGTCACTACCGAGCGCGTCGAGCTCGACGTTCTGCGCTGGGCACGTGTCGAGGTGGACTGCACCGATGCGCCGGCGGACGCCGTCTCATCACTTATGCGCGCCTCGCTCCTGTTGGCTTGGCAGGGCAACGCTGCGGGCCTGCCGCTCGTCGCGCGGGTCTCGCTGACGGGGCAGACCCCGGGCGCAGGCGCGCTCCACGACAGCGTGGGATCTCTCCGCGACGACGCTCGCGCGGTGTCGGCATCGATCTCGCCAGACCTGTTCATCGAGAAGGTGAAGGTGTTGGTCACCTCGCCGGCGCAGACGCAGCAGATGGTGATCGGGGACGACCTCGCATCGCTCATTGGACAAGCAGCGACCGACCCAACCCTCGCCGCCCTGCTCACCGAGGACCTCGCTCCGTTTCTGCTAGCCGCGAAGACCTCGTTGGGCCAATTGCCAGAGGAGGCTGACGACGATGGCCT
Source organism: Sphingobium sp. Leaf26 (assembly GCF_001421665.1). Taxonomy (GTDB): domain Bacteria; phylum Pseudomonadota; class Alphaproteobacteria; order Sphingomonadales; family Sphingomonadaceae; genus Sphingobium. The sequence goes on along the minus strand of NZ_LMKV01000019.1, from coordinate 10,087 downwards.
GCGGCGGTCCGCAAGCGATGGCGACTGGACAGCGGTGTTGGCGACGGCGACGCTCGCGCTCCAGTCACGCCTCACCGGAGAGGCGTAGATATGCGGTTCGTTACCCTCGCGCTCGAGCGTTATGGCCACTTCGACGACTGCAGACTCTCATTCCGCAGCGGCGAACCCGACCTCCACGTGGTCTACGGCGCGAACGAGGCCGGCAAGACCACCTCGATGGCGGCGGTCTCGGACCTGCTGTTCGGTTTCCTCGGCCGGTCGCCCTACAACTTCATGTACGATTACTCGCTGCTTAGGGTCGGCGCCGTACTCGAAGACGCCGGCCAGACGATGTCCTGTCGGCGCAAGAAGGCCCCCAACGGATCGCTGCTCGGCCCCGACGACAAGCCCATCGACGAGGGGCCGCTGCTAGCGATGCTCCGAGGTCAGACGCGAGAGACGTTCGGCCTGTCGTTCAGCCTAAACCAGGAGGGCCTGCGCGCCGGCGGGAAGGCAATGGTGGAGGCCCGCAACGATCTCGGCAGGGCGCTGTTCGCCGCCGGATCCGGCCTCACGGGAGTGTCGGACGAACTGTCACGCCTCGAGGAGGAGGCCGACGCAATCTGGGGGCCTCGCGCGTCAAGCAAGAGATCGTTCACGGTCGCGCAGCGAGAACTCGAAACGAACGCTCGGGCCGTCCGCGAGCGTTCGCTCAGGCCGAAGACCTGGCTCGACGGCAAGGCGGCGGTGGCAACGGCGCAGGCCGCGCTAGACGAGGCGCGGGGACGGCGGGACGAGTTGCTCGCAGAGCTCAGCCGAGCAGAGCGTATACGGCGGATCGCCCCTTCGGCACGTCTCCGGACGGATCATCTGACGGCGCTGGCCGAGTACGGCACCACCGTCGACATCCCGGCGCGGCGCGAGGACATGGCCGAGGCCGCGATGGCCGACGCCGCGCTCGCGACGAGGGCGAAGGCCGCTGCCGCCAAGCTGGCGGAAGAGGCCGCCGAGCGCATGAAGGCGCTGGTGGCCGACGCAGCGATCCTCGCTCAGGCCGACCTCATCGACGAACTGGTGAGGGCATCGGGTGCGGTCGAAAAGGCTGGCAGCGACATGGTCCGGCTGACGACCGAGCAGGCAACGCGCACCGGCCGGATCGAGCGCCTCCGGGAGGAGGCCGGCGCACTGGCGGCGGATCCACCGTCCCGGATAGCAAGCGCGAAGCTGCGCGAACTGGCGCTCGCGCACATGGAGGACCAGTCGGCACTGAGTCAGATCGCCGAGAGCGAGCAGGAGCTCGAGGAGCGGCGGCGGGCTGCACCAGCCGCCACGTCGACTATCGACGACGGCTCGCCGGATGGGCTGAAGACGGTGGTCGCCGCCGTCGACGCAGCACGCGCGCTCGGTGCCGACATAGACGCCCGATGCCTGACACTGCGTAGAGCCGCCGACGCGGCCGCCACCACGCTAGCCCAGGCGCTCGTCCGGCTCGCTCCGTGGAGCGGCGACGCGTCGTCACTCCTCGAGCTTCCAAGGATCGGCCAGGTCGAGGTCGACGAAGTGCGCCAAACGCTCTCCGATCTGACCACCGATGTCGACCGCGAGCTGGCGACCGCCACTCGCTCTAAGGAAGAGGCCGCATCGCTCTGCCTCCATATGGAGCAACTGGCGTCAGGCAAGGCAGTATCGGCCGACGAGATCGCGAGCGCACGGGCCGAACGCGATGAACGCTGGCGCCCGCTGCGCGACCACGTGCTCTCTGAAACTCGCATCGACGCTCCCAATGAGGCCGTCTCCGCATTTGAGATCACCCTCGCTCAGGCCGACGAGCGCAGCGATCTCAGGTTCGCGGCAGCCGACGAGTCTAGCCGACTGACCGACATGGGCAACCGCGCCGCAAAGCTGCTGCTGGATGCGCAGCAGGCGGACATCCGCGCCGAGACCTTCGCCGGGCGTAGGGAGGCAGCGCGCACCGGGTGGGGTGACAAGCTCACCGCCGCGGGCCATCCCGACATGGAGCCAACCCGTTTTCTTGGCTGGAGCGCCGAGAGGACCGCTACGGAATTGGCACACTCCGCTTCCATTGCTGCGGCCGAGGAGGCCAATGCAACCATGCCCGAAGAGCGACAGTTCTCAAGGGGCTCGCCTCATGCCTGCCTGAAGGCGATGCTGCCCGTGAGGGCGTCGAGATCGCACCGGTCCTGGCCTCCGCCGAGCGCTTGAGGACCGCGCTCGAGACGGTGCAGCAGCAGCAGCGGCTTGACGAAGCCGCGGCGGCACGGATCGAGCAGGACGCCGAAGCGCTCGGACGGCGGAGGAAGCGGCTTGAGGATGCCGCATTCACGCGTAGTGACCAGTGGTGCCAGCAGCTTGAGCAGACCGGGCTCAGCCTCGAGATCGAGAGCGCGATCGCCACGCTAGACGTGCTTGACGAGCTGCGCGTCGAAATTGCCGCCCAGTCAGACCTAAAGGGGCGGCTGGACGGTATGGTCAGGGACTCTGGCGAGCATGACAGCAAGGTCGTCGCGGTGGCCGATGCGCTTGGCATCCCAAAGGCGAAGGAATCCGGCGATCGACTGGCGCTGATGCGCACCAGGCTTACAGCCGCGAGGTCGACCGCCACCGTCCTCGACACCCTGCAGGCGACAGTCAGCAGCCGCGACGACGAGGTAGCGGCCGAGGGCGCCAAGTTGACCGCTGCGCTAGATTCGTTGGCGGGCCTAATGGAGGAGACCGGAGCGGCGGACATCGACGAGCTGACTGACGTGATCGAGGGCTCACGGGCAACTCGTGCCCTCCGCGCGTCTGTCTCTGACATTGAAACGGCGATCAAGTCGGCCGGCGACGGCAAGGGTCTGGAGGAATTGCTCGATTCACTCGAGGGCGTAGACCCGGACGGTCTGGCCGCCAGAACACAAGCCCTCTCGGCCGAGCTCGCCGACCTCAACGCGGAAGTCGACGCGGCGTCGGCGGCCCACGGGGACGCGCGAAGGGCGTTCTCGAGCCTCGAGCAGGAGGGGGACAGCGCAGTCGACGCGGCGACTGACGCTGATCATGCCCGCGCGGAACTGGCAGTTCTCTCCGAGCAATACATCCTGAAGCGAGCCGAGGCGGTGACGCTGCGCTGGGCCATCGAGCAATACCGCGAGCGCCACCAGGATCCGATGCTGCTGCGTGCCTCCGAACTCTTCTCCACCCTCACGATCGGACGCTACGCGGCGCTGCGGATCGACAACGACGCGGGCACTCCGCGGCTGCTCGGGATGCGGGACGACGGCAGGACGGTGGTCGAAGTCGGCGCCATGAGCGAGGGCACGACGGATCAGCTTTTCCTTGCGTTGCGTCTCGCCGCCGTCGAGCAGTCCGTCGCTTCCGGCATCCGCCTGCCGTTCCTCGCCGATGACCTCTTCGTCAACTTCGACGACGAGCGATCGGAGGCTGGGTTTCGCGTCCTCGCGGAACTGGCCAGGTCCACTCAGGTCCTGTTCTTCACCCACCATCCCCACCTCGCGTCGATCGCACGTTCGGTCGTCGGGGCCGACGTCCACTCGGAGTGCTCGCTGGCTTGAGACCGGTCCCGCCCGAACTGCTTCCGGCGTTCAAGCCGAACTGGCTGGCCGCCAGTGCATTGACGGAGCGGCTGCGTTTCGTGGATGCGACCGCGCTCATGCACCTGTCCCGCGGCCTGACCTTCGATCCGCTGCGATCGGCCGAGGTGTTGGACGACGCGCTGTGCGCCCTCGACGAGCAGAATGGCTACGTCTCGCAGGTGCAGGAATGGGTTCGCGGCGGTGGTCTGCACAACGGGGAGTGCATTGTTCTGAAAGCATAATCTCATGCATCACGGTGCGTAGGGTGTGCTGTCAATAGACAGCGTTTTCAGGCATTTTTGAGTGGATTTCTAACGGACTATAATGGAACCGATAATCGTTTCCGGCTAGGCACTTAAGCGCAATTGAGTCCGCGCATAAGAGTGGGGATGCACCCATATCAGCGATTGGTGATGTTCTCTTTCTGGACCGGATTGGGGACCAAATAGCTATCACGGGATTCCGAACTGCAAAAGCCTTTACATGTTCGGGTGACGTGCAAAGAAAACGAGAAAGTTGTTACATATCTGATGAACGTGCTAAGGGACTGGCATTTCCTTTTGCACAGGGCAATGAGCATGCTCAAACCCAGCTATGACGTGCCCAATCTACCACCGGCAACAGTGGTTGAGACCGCTGCGATTCTGAAGGCCTTGGCACGCGCCCACCGCTATCTGGCGGAGCTGAAAGGACGGGCTGCGACCATCCCTAATCAGGGCATCTTGATCGACACGCTATCGCTACAAGAAGCCAAGGCCAGCTCAGAGATCGAGAACATCGTCACTACCCAGGACGAGCTGTTCCAGATCAACGCCTTTCCCGAAAATCCAGGGTCGCCCGCAGCCAAGGAAGTGGCCCGCTATCGAGATGCGCTTCGCCACGGTTTCAGCGAGCAGCACCGACTTGGCGGACTGCTTACGAACAACATGATCATCGCTATGTTCCGCATCCTCAAGGGCACAGATGGGAGCTTTCGCGCGACCCCCGGAACGGCTCTCAAGAATGAGGGCACCGGGGACCTTGTCTATGTCCCGCCGCAGGATGCCAATGCGGTGCGTGATCTAATGACAGCGCTGGAACGCTTCATCAATCTGGAGGACGAGGAAAATGACCTCGATCCACTCACACGCATGGCGATCATTCACCACCAGTTCGAAAGCATTCACCCCTTCCCAGACGGCAACGGGCGGCTCGGGCGGATCATCAATGTTCTGTTTCTGACCCGATGCGGTCTGTTGGACATTCCCATTCTCTATCTCAGCCGGTTCATCACCCAGAACAAAGCAGACTACTACAGGCTGCTACAGGCCGTGCGCGACACTGGCGAATGGGAGCCTTGGTTGCTCTATATGTTGCGCGGCGTGGAGAAGACAGCGATCGAAACTCTGCGCTTAGTCGAAGGCATCCGTACGCTCATGGCAGATACCAAGAGGCGGCTGCGCGAGGAGCACCCAAAACTCTATTCGCAGGATCTCTTGAATAACCTTTTCCGTCATCCGTATACTCGGATCGAGTTCGTCCAGCAGGAGCTGAACGTATCGCGCCCCACTGCCACCAAGTACCTTGATGAACTAGCGGAAAGTGGGCTGCTTCTCAAACATCGTGCCGGGCGAAATAACTATTACATCAATCAACCTTTGGTGGGGCTGTTCGCGGAACGCGAGGCCACAGAATGACAACGGATTGCCATTCGAAATATCTGGCCACAGGCCGTACTAACATATCTATATCCACGGCGTTCGAAGTGAGGAAAAAGTGTGTCCGGTTCGATTCGTGATTTGCTTGAACGCTACCGCGCTGGGGCTAAGACCCAGCGTGAGAAAGGCACATACTTCGAGCGGCTCTGCGTCGAGTTCCTCAAGCATGATCCCGAGATGGCTCAGCAATATGAGGATGCTTGGACATTCCGGGAATGGGCCGAAGCGAACGGGTGAAATCAGACCGATACTGGCATCGATCTGGTCGCCAAGCTCCGTGATGATGGCGGCTTCTGCGCGGTCCAGTGCAAGTTCTATGCGGCTGACCATCACATCCAGAAGTCGGAGATCGACTCATTCTTCACCGCGTCGGGCAAGGCTCCCTTCAATCGCCGCCTGATCATTGACACGACCGAGGTGGCGTGGAGCAAGAACGCCGAGGATGCGCTCGACGGGCAGAACATCTCTACCACCCGCATCAGCATGGAGCGGCTGGAGCAGAGCCCGATCGAATGGCGGGCCTATCTCGCCGACGATCAGATCGTGCTCGCACCGAAGAAAGAGGTGCGTCAGCACCAGCGCGACGCGCTAGATGCCGTGCGCAGTGGGCTCGCGTCGGCGGATCGCGGCAAGCTCATCATGGCCTGCGGCACGGGCAAGACCTTCACCGGGCTCAAGATCGCCGAAGACCTCGCCGGTCCCGGCAAGTTCGTTCTGTTCCTCGTGCCCTCGCTGGCGCTGATGAGTCAGACCGTTCGCGAGTGGTCGCTCGATACCACCACGCCGCTGCGGGCCTTCGCGGTTTGCTCCGACGCGCAGGTGGGCAAGCGCAACAAGGGAAGCGACGACATCGGCGATATCGATGTCCACGATCTTGCCCATCCGGCCACGACCGATCCGGTCAAGCTCGCCGCCAAGGCGAAAGCCCCGGCTCCCGATGAGATGACGGTGGTGTTCTCCACTTACCAGTCGATTCAGGTAATCTCGAACGCCCAGCAGCAGCACGGCTTTCCCGAGTTCGATCTCATCATCTGCGACGAGGCCCATCGCACCACCGGCGCGACGCTGGAGGGTGAGGACGAGAGTAACTTCGTCCGCATCCACAATCAGGATTTCATCGCGGGGCGAAAGCGCATCTACATGACCGCGACGCCGCGCATTTTCGGCGACGCGGTACGATCGAAGGCGAAAGAAGTCTCTGCCGAGCTTTGCTCGATGGACGATTCCGTCCTCTATGGCGAAACGCTGTTCCAGCGTGGTTTCGGCTGGGCGGTTCAGAATGACCTGCTGACCGACTACAAGGTGATCGTGCTTGCCGTCGATGAGGCGATGGTCAGCACCAGCATCCAGAACCGCCTCAAGGACGCGGATAACGAACTCAAGCTCGACGACGCCACCAAGATCGTCGGCTGCTATAAGGCGCTGACCAAGGCCGACCTCGCCGAGGATGTCGCGAGCGACACCGGCCATATGCGTCGGGCGCTGGCGTTCTGCCGTGACATCGCGTCCTCCAAGCTGGTGCGCGACGAGTTCGCCGCCGTGGTGGATGAGTATCTTGCGTCCGCCGCGAGCGATGAGGATGCCGCGCTGCGGTGTGAGGTCCACCATGTCGATGGCACCTTCAACGCCAAGACGCGCACCCGCGAACTCGAATGGCTGAAGGCCGAGCACGAGGAGCATAGCTGCCGCATCCTGTCGAACGCGCGGTGCCTCAGTGAGGGAGTCGATGTACCGGCGCTCGACTCGATCATGTTTCTTCATCCCCGCAAGTCGCAGATCGATGTCGTCCAGTCGGTCGGCCGCGTCATGCGTCGGGCTCCCGGCAAGAAGATGGGATATGTGATCCTGCCCGTCGGCATTCCGGCCGGTGTCGCGCCGGAAGAAGCGCTCAACAACAACGAGAAATACAAGGTCGTCTGGCAGATTCTGAACGCGCTGCGGGCGCACGACGAGCGCTTCGACGCGACCATCAATAAGATGGACCTTGGCGTCGACGTCAGCGACCAAATCGAGGTTATTGCGGTCTCCGACAAGCTCCCGACCAAATCGGCCAAGGGGTCGAAAACACTGGGCCTGGGTGACGGCAGCCGATCAGCCGCTGATCATGATCGCGACGGTAGCAGCATGCCCACCGAAACGGGTGGTGACCAGCTCACCTTTACACTCGACGAGTTCACCACGGCGATCCGCGCTAAGATCGTGAAGAAGTGCGGACGGCGCGATTATTGGGAGGACTGGGCCGGCGACATAGCCAAGATCGCCCAGACCCATATCACCCGCATCACGGCCATAGTCCGGCAGCCCGGATCGACCGAGCGTGTGGCGTTCGACCGCTTCCTTGCCGAGATCAGGGACGACCTGAACGAGGGGATCAGCGAGTCCGACGCCATCGAGATGTTGGCGCAGCACCTTATCACCCGGCCGGTGTTCGAGGCACTGTTCGAGGGCTACAGCTTCACAAAAAACAATCCTGTCTCCATCCCGATGGAGGAAGTCCTCACCGCCCTTCACGAGCAGAATCTGAGCAAGGAGGCGGAGTCGCTCGAACGCTTCTATGACAGCGTCCGGGTGCGTGCAGCCGGGATCGACAATGCGGCGGGCAAGCAGAAGATCGTGGTCGAGCTTTACGACAAGTTTTTTCGAAACGCGTTCCCTCGAATGACCGAGCGGCTCGGTATCGTCTACACGCCGGTCGAGGTGGTGGATTTCATCATTCACTCGGTGAACGAGGTGCTTAAGACCGAGTTCGGTCAGACGGTTGGCAGCAAGGGCGTCCACATCCTCGATCCGTTCACCGGCACGGGCACCTTCATCACGCGCCTGCTCCAATCCGGGCTGATCGAACCTGAGGAACTGGCGCACAAATATGCCCATGAAATCCACGCCAACGAAATCGTGCTGCTCGCCTACTACATTGCGGCGATCAACATTGAGGCGGTCTATCACACGATGTCGGGCGGCGATTACAAGCCGTTCGAAGGCATCTGCCTCACCGACACCTTCCAGCTTTACGAGCAGGAGCGCGACCTCATCAGCGACCTGATGGCGGACAACAGCAACCGCCGCACCCGTCAGAAGGCGCTCGATATCCGTGTCATCATGGGCAATCCGCCCTACTCGGTGGGTCAGGGCAGCGCGAACGATAACGCCGCGAACCTGTCCTACCCAGGATTGGATAGCCGCATTCGTGAAACCTATGCGGCATCATCAAATGCAACCAACAAGAACGCGCTTTATGACAGCTACATCCGCGCGATCCGCTGGGCCAGCGACCGTATCGGCGATGCTGGGGTGGTCGCCTATGTCTCCAATGCGGGTTGGCTGGATGCAAATACAGCGGATGGTCTCCGTCAGTGTTTGGCGGAGGAGTTCGCCAACATCTATGTGTTTCACCTACGCGGCAATCAGCGAACATCGGGCGAGCGGTCAAAGCGAGAGGGCGGCAAGATTTTCGGCTCCGGAAGCCGCACCCCCGTCGCAATCACGCTTCTCGTGAAAAACCCGGAAGCCGCCGAGCAAGGGCGCATCCATTTCCACGACATCGGTGACTATCTCACTCGTGAAGAGAAGTTGGCTATCGTCGCTCGCTTTGGCAGCGTTGGCGGGATTGCGAATGCAGGGGGCTGGATGTCCATCACCCCGGACACATATGGCGACTGGCTGAGCCAGCGCGATAACAGCTTCAGCACTTTCATGGCGATGGGCGACAAGGAAACCAAGGGCGCTGCGGCGCTGTTCGCGAATTACTCCAGCGGCCTGAAAAGCCAGCGCGACATCTGGTGTTTCAATGCGAGCCGCGAGGCTGTGGCGACCAACATGGGAGCGATGATCGATTTCTATAACACTGAACTGGATCGCTTTAACGCAGCCCATCTCAACGCCGATCGCAAGGCAAAGGACGCCGCAGTAGACAGGTTCATCGACACTGACCCGGCCAGGATCAGTTGGACAGCAGCACTGAAAAACGACCTTGCGAGGAATAAGCCCTTCGTTTTCAACGAAGACTGCCTAACACCCAGCCTCTATCGCCCATTCACCCGTCAGTGGCTCTATTACAGCCGGGCCTTCAACGAGAGGGTCTACCAGATGCCGCGCATCTTCCCGATGGGTGAGGTCGAGGCGGAAAATCAGGTCATCATGGTCAAGCAACGGCAGCATGAAGGCAGCCAGTTTGCGCTGATGACCAATAGCATTTCCGAACTACAGACCGATGGCGGAACGCAGTGCTTCCCAGAGTATCTTTATGAAACTGGCGCAAATCGAGCAGAGCAGAGTATATCCTCCATTGACGGAGGAGCAAGAGAAAAATCTGGTAATTGCACATCCAGCGGGGGACAGAAAGTGCCCTTTACCGTGCTGATGAGCAACGCTCTTCCGAGCCTCCACATGGCGGATATCGACGGCAGTCAATGCTTTCCGATGTTCCTCTACGAACGAGAGACGGCATCAGCATGAGCCATCAAGGGGAAACGGGAGACTTGTTTGCCGACGAGTCCGCAGTAACGACCACGGGCGTCATCCGCCGCGAAGCGATTACGGACGAAGGGCTGGCTCACTTCAAAGCAGCTTATCCCGGAGAAGCTATCAGCAAGAAAGACTTGTTCTACTACATCTACGGACTTCTCCATTCCGAGGACTACCGCTCCCGCTTTGCCGACAATCTGGCAAAGGAATTGCCGCGCATTCCCCGCGTCAAATCCGCTGCTGATTTTTGGGCGTTTTCTAGGCTGTAGTGACGATTTAATCATTTGAGCCATAGCATGATGCTGGCGAGCTTGATGAAGCCAAGGAAGTTGGCGGCGATCTTGTCGTATCGAGTAG
>NZ_LMKV01000018.1 GCF_001421665.1 Sphingobium sp. Leaf26 | reverse complement strand
CAAGCGCTTTCGAAGGATCGCCCTGCGCTGCGAGAAAACCATCTCTGCCTTCATGGGCTTCGTCCATCTCGCGTGCGCCATGATCTGGATACGGTGAATGCAGACAGAGCCTAGAGGATGCGTCGTTCGCGGGCGGCGCGTTCCAGATCGTCGCGGAAATCGGGGTGGGCGATGGCGATGAGGGCGCGGGCGCGTTCGGCCAGCGACTTGCCCTTCATGTCGGCCCAGCCATATTCGGTGACGACGATATGGGTGTCGGTCCGCGGGGTCGTGACCGGGCCGTCGAGCCAGGGGACGATGCGCGATATCCTGCCCTTCGCGGCCGTGGAATGGCAGGCGATGATCGACCGGCCGCCGTTCGACGCATAGGCGCCGCGCACGAAGTCGAGCTGGCCGCCGGTGCCGCTATATTGGCGCCCGTTCATATGTTCCGAATTGCATGCGCCGCTCAGGTCCATCTGGATCGTCGCATTGACCGACAGCACCCGGTCATTCTGCGCGATGATGTGCGGGGCGTTCACATATTCGACCGGATGCGCGGCGACCGCATCATTGTCATGGATGAAGTCGTAGAGCGACTGGTCGCCCATGGCGAAGGTGAAGACCGACTTGCCCGGATGCAGCGCCTTGGCACTGTTGTCGACCACGCCCGCGCGGATCAGGCTGACGAGGCCGGGTGTGAGCAATTCGGTATGGATACCCAGATGCTGGTGCCCCAACAGCGCGGCGCAGACCGCGTCGGGCACCGCGCCGATGCCCATTTGCAGGCAGGCGCCATCCTCCACCATGGCCGCGATGATCGCGCCGATCGCATCGTCGGTCGCGTTGCGGGGCAGGGCTGGCACCTGACAGAGCGGGACATGGTTTTCTATAAGGGCCGTGACGTCCGACACATGGATCATGCAATCGCCATGGACATAGGGCATGGCGGGGTTCACCTCCACGATGAGCCGCGCGCCGCTGCGCGCCACGGCCAGCGCATAGTCGGCGTCGGTGCCCAGGCTGAAACAGCCATGGGCGTCCATATCGGAGACGGTAGTGATGAAAGTGTCGGCGCCGACATGATCGGTCAGCATCCGGGGGATCTGGTGGAACTGGACAGGCAGCACATCAATGAGCGGCCCGTCGCCGTCCAGACGCGCGGCATCGCCGGCGCGCTCTATCCCGCCGTGAAACAGGCTGACATGACGGATGCGGTCGGCAAGGTCGGGGGATAGGATCGGTGCGGCCGAGGTGGCGGGCGGGAGCATGGTGTAGAGGCTGGCGTCGCGCAGGCCGCCTGTGCGGACGCGGTCCGCGAGCGCGGCGGCCAGTGCTGGCGGAAAGCTGACGGCAAGGCCGGTCGCGATCTTCGCGCTGTTGGGGATCAGTGCCACGGCCTGATCCGCCGTCAGCCGCTTTGCGTCATAGGTCGCCTTGATGGTCATGCCCTCTCCATGGCTCTTTCCAGCCTTGTCGCCTGATGGCGCGGAGAGGGCAATCCAGCATTGGCGGGAGATTATTGCGGCAGGCCCAATGCTTTCACGATGTCGTCCCAGGCGGCCAGCTTGAAATTCTGCGCCGCCGTCGCGTTGTGGCCGTCCTGCGCGATGAACAGCCCGCCCGGATAGGCGGGACCGAAATCGCCCAGCACCAATTCTATGCCGTCGGTTTCCTCCGATCCGCCGATCTTCCCGTCGACCACTCGGAAGCGGCCGACATAGGAATCGTCGCTCAGGCGATAGGCGACATAGGCATTGTCGCCCTGGCTGGAGACGAGGACATAGCCGTCCGTCTCGCCGATGGGTGCGATGGCGACACCTTCGGCATCCATGACGAGATTCTTGCCATCGGCCGCCGCGATCTTCGTCGCTATCGTCGATCCGGTTGCGCGGGCATCGAAACGCCACAGGCCGACATCTTCCTCCGCCACGTAAAGGATGCCGGTGCGGTCATCTACGGCGCAGCCTTCCGACTGGGTGCCGAGCTTCATCGTGCGCACGATCTTGCCTGTGGGCGCTGCCCCAGATACGTCAAGGGCGACCTGATGGACCGTGCCATCCTTCAGCACGATGAAAGCGTAGGTGGCCTCTGCCGCGCGATACATGCAAATGCCATAGGCCTCGCCCTTGCCGGCATCGACCTTGCCCAGCGCGCTGATCTTTGCAGTGCCGGGGTCAAGGCGGAACAGGGCGAGTTTGGCGTTCGCCACATCGTTACGGTCGCTGGCGACGACGAGAATGCCGTTGTGGCCGCTGATCGCTACGCCGTCGCGCAGGTCGACATTGTTGACCCGGCCAGCGTCCAGAAAATCGCGGGTCTTGCCGTCCAGGCCGTAGACATAGAGGCCGGCTTTCTTGTCGGTGCCCACGATCAGGCTGGCGGCCGGGTTGGCGGCGTTGCGCCAGATCGCCGGATCGTCGGCCGCGTCGGCATTGGGCGTGCCGACCGGGGTGGTTTCGCCGCGCGCGGTGACATGCACCGCCGGGGTCGCATTGGCGATGCGGACTTCGACCGGTACTTCCTTCTCGCTGGTCGCGCAGCCGGCCAGAGCGAGCAGGCTGGCGAGGTGGAAGGCGAAACGCTTCATCATGCTGATCCTCATTTGCCGCGCGCGACGCATTTGCCGCCGTCGGGGCCGATAGTGCCGGTGCCGGAAACCATACAGGTGCGCACCGCGATGGTGGGTTCGGTCGTGTCGGTCAGGTGATTGCCGTCCGTGCGCTTCTCCAGATCGAAGCCGTCATACAGCTTGCCTGATGCGGTGAAGGTGCGGAATTTCAGCCGATCGCCATCGACGTCCACCACCTGATAGAGTTCGGTCGCTTCGGCCGTTTTGTCCGGCTGGGTCCGGGCGCGATCATTGAGGCCATACATCTTGGAGCCGGTGACGGAGACGAGATAGACCGGTCCCTGGATTGCGCCGTCCTTGCGCGCCTGTGCGGAGGCTTCACGGCCCGCTTCGGATGTCAGGCGGCTGTAGCAATGGTCATGGCCTTGCAGCACCAGATCGACCTTGCGCTTGTCGAAGACCGGTTTCCATGCGGTCTTCACCTCCGCCGTGTCCTGCGGCCGGGCACAGGTGAAGACGGGCTGGTGGAACAGCACGACATTCCACCGGGCCTTGCTGGAGGCGAGCGTTGCATCGAGCCATTGGGTCTGCTGCTTCATCGTGCCCAGGTCGATGGCCGAGGTGCCATCGAGGATGATGAAGCGCACGCCCTGATAATCGACGTAATAAGTGGTCTTGAGGCCCGGCACGCCATTGTCCGGCAGCGCGAATTGCAGCGGGAAATAGGGACCGAGCTGGCGGCTTTCGGCGCCGTTGGGCAGCGTCACGTCGACATATTCATGATTGCCGGTGGCGGGTAGCTGCGGGACGATCGACCAGTTGTAACCGGCCGCCTGATTGAATTCGCCCCATTCGTCGTCATGGTCAAGATCGTCGCGCTGGGCGGCGAGATCGCCGGCATGGACGACCAGTTCGATCCCGCCATTGGCGTGGAAGGCCTGACGGATGACGCGGCTGGCATAGGTCAATATGCCGTTCTGGATATCGCCCAGATAGAGGAAACGGAACGGCTTGGCCTGCGCCGAGGCGGTGCGGAATTGCAGCCATTCGGTCCAGCCTGCGCTGCCCCTCAGCCGGTAGGCATAGACGGTATCGGGGGTGAGGTTGTCGAAGCGGATCTGGTGATAGAGGGCCGGGCCGTTGGCGCTGTCCTTGGGCGTGCCGGCGGGGCCGGAGAGGGTCGTCGCCTTTTCCTCCAGCGTGGGACCATCAACCGAAATGGCGATCTGCGCCTCGCTGGCGATCTGGACCGCATCGGTACGATAGGCCACGGCCATACCGCGTGAGGGATCGGCGGCGGGCGTCAGCATGATGCGATCGGGCAGGGTGCGCGCCGCATAGGGCGTGCCGGCCGAGCGGGGCACGGGTGGCGTGGCGGCAGGCTGGGCGATGAGTGGCGCGGCGGTGGCGAGAAGCAGGGCAGACAGGGGCAGTCGAAGCATCATGGCCTCCGTAAAACAGGGTTTGCCGGCCGCGCGAGGGCGCGACCGGCAAGCCAAGGGAATGCGCAGGGATCAGAAGCTGGCGGTGATGCCGAACTTCGCAGTCCAGTTATATTCTTCGAACTGCAACAGGCGCTTGCCGCCGGCATAGTTCTGATAGGCGAAATAGGGTTCGTTGCCGACGTTGATCCATTCGGCAAACACCCGCACGCCCGGTGCGAGGCGATATTTGGCGCTCAGGTCGATCTGGAAATGATTGTCGACATAGCGGTCTTCTTCCGGATTGCCGCCCAGTTCGTCCAGATATTTGTCACGATAGGTGCCGGCCGCGCGCAGGGAGATCGGCCCCTTTTCATAACCCAGCACCAGGTTGAACGTGTTCTTTGACGAAGACGCGAGCGGGATGCTGCGCGGATCGGCGATGTCGCCGTCGGTCAGCACCGTGCCCTTGGCATCGGTATAGGTATAGTTGGCGTTGACCAGCAGGCCGTCGAACGGCGCAGGCAGGAAGCTCATCACCTGGCTGTAGGAGACTTCGAAGCCCTTCACCTTGGCCTTGTCGCCGTTGATGAAGCTGGTCAGTTCCGAATATTCGACGCCATAGAGCGTGCCGCCGGTCCGGGTGCGCTGTTCGACCACGAAGTCCTTGATCGACTTCCAGAAGAAACCGCCGGTCAGCGCCGCATTGGTGCCGAAATACCATTCGGCTGACAGGTCGGCGTTCCAGGCGCGATAGGGGTTGAGCGCCGGGTTGCCGGTTTCGGCTTCCAGATCTTCGTTGATGGTGAAGCGCGGCGTCAGACTCGACAGGTTCGGGCGGACCAGGCTTTTATAGACGCCGGCGCGCAGCACGACGTTGCGGACCGGTTCATAGCGCACAGTCAGGCTGGGCAGCCAGTCGGTATAGTTGCGCACGAAGCGGTTGGGCGTGACGAAGACGGTGTCTTCGGTCAGTTCCGCGCCCTGATATTCCGCGCCTTCCTCCAGGAACTGGGTCAGCTTGGCGCGGATGTCGTTGCGCGTCTGCTCCATGCGGACGCCGCCGATGATGCGCAGCGTGTCGCTGTCCCAACGGCCCATCAGGTAGGTGGCGAGGATATCTTCCTTCACCGAATAGTCGGACGAGTTGGAGTTGATCGCGGTGTCGATCGCGTTCAGTTCGAAATTGTCGCGATTCTGGTTGAAGAAATCGGTCGGCCCGGTGTGGCTGGGCAGCGGCAGGATATCCTGGATGCGATAGGTCTGGCCGCCCAGAACGTCCGCCAGCGTATAGTCGCCGTCATAGCCGTCGTAGAGGGTCGATTCGAGGTTGTAGCTCTTCTTGCGCCAGCGCGCCTTCATGCCGGCCTGCACGGTGAAGGTGCCGGCGTCGGACGCGAAGGCGCGGGAAATATCGCCCTTGATCGCATATTCGCGGTCGCGCGAGTCCGACAGGACGGTCTGTTCCAGCTCGTCGAAGCCATAGCTGGTCGGATCGTAGAAGGCGTCCGCGCCGTTGCCGCTGACGGTGAAGGTCGGCTTGCGCGGATTGGCATAGTCGAAGCCTATGGTCAGGTCGTCGCCTTCGTCGAAGCGGGCGCGGAAGCGGGTCGGATCGATCGATCCGTTTTCACGCTCGCTGGCTTCCGACCAGGCACCAGAGTAGGTCATCTTCCACGGGCCGCTATTGGTTTCGCCACCCAGCGTCAGCGACTTGATCTTCTGCTTTTCGAAGCGGTCCTTCATGCGGCGGCGCACTTCGATGCGGCCGTCTTCCGATGAAAATTCCGCACTGGTCGCGGTCGAGGCATTGGGCGCTTCGTCCATGATCAGGATCACGTCGCCGCGATATTCCTGATCCTCGAACTGGCTGTAGATGCCGCGCGCATAGAGCTTGGTCGTGTCGGTCGCCAGCCAGTCGAGGCTGAGCGTCCCGCCGATGCGCTTGCGTTCCACATCATAGTCGCGATACTGGATTTCGGCGGCATAGGCATTGCCATTGTCGTCCGTGGCCCAGTCGGTTGCTTCGATATTGTCGCTTTCGAACTTGCGCTTGTAATAGCTGGCGCCGCCCGCAACGCCCAGGCGATCGGTCAGGCGGGTCGAGAAGTCGAAGCTGCCCTTGGGCGTCAGCGCGTCGGCGAACTCGTTATAGCTGCCTTCCAGCTTGACCGAGTAGAGATCCTTCTTGCGGTCGAAGGCGCTGGTCGTGTTGATTTCGATCGAGGCGCCGATCGTGTCGCCGTCCATGTCCGGCGTCAGTGACTTCTTGATCTCGATCGACTCGATCAGTTCGGACGGGATGACGTCCAGCGCGACCTGGCGCGTGTCGCTTTCCGGCGCCGGCAGGCGGGTGCCGTTGATCGACGCGGCGTTGAGCGAGGGATCAAGGCCACGGACCGACACGAAGCGGCCTTCGCCCTGATCGTTCAGAATGTTGACGCCGGGCAGGCGACGAAGCGATTCGGCGACGTTCTGGTCGGGAAACTGGCCGATGGCGTCGCGGGTCAGGACGCTTTCGACGCCGTCCGCGGCGCGCTGGCGGGACAGGGCCGAAGCCTGATTGGCGACCTGGCCGACGACGATGATCGAGCTGTCGACGTCGGACCCGATGCGGATGTCGGCATCGATGTCGCCACTGGCGGGAACGGTGACGGTGGTGCGGACCGGATCGGCGCCGACATAGCGGGCCTCGATCGTGTAGGTGCCGGGGGCGACGTCAGGGAAGCGGTAGGAGCCATCACGGCCGGCTTCGGCGACGCGGCCATTTTCGACGATGCGCAGTTGTGTGGACTGGAGCGCGCGGGTGCCGGTGCCGTCGGAGACGGTGCCGGTGATCGTGCCGGCAAGGGCGGCGGCGGGTGTGGCAAGCGCGATGACAATGGCGGCGCGGCTGACGCCACGGAAGATGCGACTCATGATGGACTCCCTGTTGGCGAGGGAGTCCAGCGGCGCATGCCGCAACGCCCCGTCGCTTCGGGGGCGCAATTGCGGTGCTTTCCTTACAGCTTCATGCCGTTTCCGTTACAGTTCGATGAAATGACGAACTATTACAAGGGATCGGACGCCCAGCGCTTCAGCCGGGCATAGAGCCCCGCGATCGCGCCCGCGAACACCAGGATGGCGAGCGGTACGGACCAGTGATTTTCAGCCACCAGCGCCAGCGGCGCATCGCTGTTGGTGCTGGCGACGATGCCGGCGAAGGCGACGCCGAACAGGCTTTCGCCCACGATGAAGCCGGTCGCCATCAGCACGCCCATGCGTTCGGCAAATTCGGGGTTCGCCTGGCGCAGCGCCCAGCGGTTGTAGAGATGGCCGACCAGCGCGCCGACCGGGATCAGCAGGGTCAGCGCCATCGGCAGATAAATGCCCATGCCGACCGCGAGCGGCGGGAGGCGCAGTTTGCCGGAACGGCCCAGCAGTTCGTCGATCGCGATCACGATGACGCCGATGCCTGCGCCGATGCCGATCAGGTTCCAGTCGAGGTCGCCGCCCAGCACGCCCTTCGCCAGCGCGGAGATCAGCGCAGCCTGCGGCGCGGGCAGGGCGTTGGGGCCGGCACCGGGTGCGCCGGCAAAACCGAAGGCGCTGTTGAGCAGGTCGAGCACAGGCGGAATGACCAGCGCGCCGAACAGCACGCCCAGGATCAGGGCGATCTGCTGCTTCCAGGGGGTTGCGCCGACGAGTTGACCGGTCTTGAGATCCTGCAAATTGTCGTTGGAGATGGTGGCGATGCCGAAGATGATCGCGGTGGTGAACAGCGCATAGGCGATCAGCGCCTGCGTCTGCGACGGGTCGCCATGGCCCGATCCGTAGATGGCGGCCAGCAGCAGCGACGCGCCCAGCACGGCAAGGATGCCGACGCCGGAAATCGGGCTGTTCGACGCGCCGATCAGGCCCGCCATATAGCCACAGACGGACGCGATGACGATGCCCGCCACCAGCACATAGGCCAGAGTAAGGCCGATCACCGGCACCGGATTGGCCGCGATTGGGCCGCCTTGCGCAAAGACCCAGAGCAGGATGCCGATGGGCAGCAGCGCGGCCAGGATGGTGCCGCCGACGATGCCGATCGGCAGGTCGCGTTCGGTGATGTCGAGGCTGGCGGCATTGCCGGACTTGCGCGCGGCATTGGCGACCAGTGCGGAACGAATGCCGCTGACGATCGGGCCAAGGATTTTGAGCAGGGTCCAGATCGCCGCGATGCCGATCGTGCCGGCACCGATGAAGCGCGCTTTCATGCGGAAGGCGGTACCGACGATGTCGGACAGTTCGGCGCCTGCAGGCAGCGGCGTGGTGAGATAGGGGACGAGGCCGACCCAGCTGATGAGCAGGCCTATGAACATCGCCACGCCCACCGACAGGCCGACCAGATGGCCGACACCGATCAGCGCCATGGAGAAGCTGGTGGAGACGGAGGTCGCGCCCGCGCCGAACTTGAAGAAGGTAGCGGCTTCCTCCGCCAGAATGCGGGTCTTGGCGATTATGGAGAAGCTGGCGGCGGCGACCGCGCTGGCGACGATGGCGGCCAGGCCGCGCTTATTTTCTTCCAGACCCTCACGCGAACCGGCGCCGACCTTGAGCACTTCGGCGGCAGCCACGCCTTCGGGATAGGGCAGGTCGGACCCGGTGACGAGCGCGCGGCGCAGCGGCACCGAATACATCACGCCCAATATGCCGCCCAGCGCGATGGTGCAGGCCGACAGCCAATAGGGGAAACCCTGCCACCAGCCGATGATGACCAGGCCCGGCAGGACGAAGATGATCGCCGAGAGCGTACCGGCGGCCGACGCGATCGTCTGGACGATGTTATTTTCCAGGATCGTGCCGGTCGCGAACAGCCGCAGCACCGCCATGGAGATGACGGCGGCGGGAATCGACGTCGCGAAGGTCAGGCCGATCTTGAGGCCCAGATAGACGTTCGCCGCCGTGAAGACGAGGGTGATGAGCGCGCCGAGTATGACCCCGCGCAGCGTCAGTTCGGCCATGGCGTGGGTCTGTGCCCCCTGGCCTGTTACGTCCGTCATTGCAGTCATCCCCTGGCTTGGCAGCGTCTATCGAACGGTTGGTAATAATCTTGCTTGTGCGTGGATCAATCGGAAAGTGCAATCAGGAGGCGTTTCTGGCTGTCGTGGCCGGGGACGCATGATCCAGCCAATTGTCGACCAGGCTGGTCCAGCGCTGATAGCCGCGCGCATTCATATGCAGTCCGTCCGGCGTGAAGAGCGAGGCGTCGGGTAGCCCGTCGCGGGCCAGCAGCACCGTGCCAACGTCCAGATAGTCGAAGCCGTCGGTTTTGGCGCGGGCGGCCAGGGCGGCGTTGACCTGCGCCATCTTGGGCCGCAACGTCCAGCGGATCGGGCTGGGCTTCAGGGACAGCCAGGCGATCGAGGCGCGGGGATAGTCGGCCCGCAATTTCTTCAGCAGCGTCAATATGTCGCGCGACACGGCTTCGGGCGATGTGCCCGCAGCCAGATCATTCTCGCCGACATAGACGACTATCGACCGGGGCGGGACGGAGGGCAACAGGCGCTTGTAATAATGCAGCACATGCGCGGTGGTCGCGCCGCCGAAGCCGCGATTGACCGTGCCGATGTCGTGAAAGCTGCCGGCAATGTCCCACAGGCGAATGCTGGAACTGCCCAGGAACAGGGTCGCGTCGCGCACCGGCAGGCCAGCACTGTTCGCCTTGGCAAAAGCGTCGATCTCCCTGGAGAAGGGAAAGGCCGGATCGGCATTGGGCAGAGGCGCCGGCGGCGGCGCGGCGAGGGCAACCGCCGGCGTCGCGCAGGCGACCAGCAGCACGGCCAGCGCCTTGCGCCAGCCGGGCGCAGTCGCCTTAATGGCGGTGGAGCGGGCGCAGGGTATATTTGCCGTCCGCATAGCTGCCGAACATGCCGGTGATGGCGGGGTGGTCCACCGGCTCGTCGCTGTCATCAGCCGCCAGATTCTGTTGACTGACATAGGCGACATAGCTGGACTCCCCATTTTCGGCGAGCAGGTGATAGAAAGGCTGCTGCTTGTCGGGGCGGGCATGTTCGGGGATCGCTTCATACCATTCCTCGCTATTGGCGAAGACCGGATCGATATCGAACACGACCCCGCGAAAGCCGAACATGCGGTGCTTGACCACATCTCCGATGCTGAAGCGGGCATGGACGATCGGCGGGGCGGTGATGCCGGTGCCGGAAATCTGAATCGTGTCTCTCATATGATCAATTTAGGAGCCTGCCCGGCGGACACAAGAAAAATACCGGAAAGACCGCTTGGCAAGTGTGAATTCATTCGCTAATGGCCGCCCCTCGACCGGGAACGCAGCGCTTTCAACAGCCTGCCGGACCTTCTGCGGAGAGGTGGCAGAGTGGTCGAATGTACCGCACTCGAAATGCGGCGTGCCCTAGCGGGTACCGTGGGTTCGAATCCCACCCTCTCCGCCACTTACTTTTTTCAGTAGATGTCATACCGGTTCGAGAAGCGCAGAAATGCGTTATTTCTTGCGCGTCTTCACTCTCTGTGTATCTCATATGTTCTCGTGAAAGCTGGCTTTGTTGCATAATTGAGCTTGGAGATTCCTTGTGCGAATCGAGTGTGTTAGGGGGCATTCATGTCCAAGCTTGCCCCACCGAAATATCGCACGACGAACTGGAGCGCGTATAATGCGGCGCTGAATCAGCGGGGTTCTCTGGATGTTTGGTTTGATCCGGATATGCAGTGGCTATCGGCACCATGCGGTCGCCCTGCTCGTTTTTCGGACGGTGCGATTGAGCTGTGCTTGACGTTGAAAGCGCTATTCAACCTGCCGTTGCGGCAGGCGACGGGGTTGGTGGCAAGCCTGCTCAAGCTGGCTGATCTGAACTGGCCGGTGCCGGATTATACGACGCTATGTCGACGTCAGAAGACGCTGCCAGTGACGCTTGGCGGCCGTCCCAGTTCGGGCGGTCTGCATCTTCTGATCGACAGCACCGGGATCAAGATGATGGGCGAAGGGGAATGGAAGACACGCAAGCACGGCGCTTCCTATCGTCGCCAGTGGCGCAAAGTGCACATCGGGATCGACGTAGAAAACCTTGATATCCGCGCCATTGAAGTCACCACCAACGCAATTGGGGATGCCCCTGTCCTCCCGGATCTGTTGGCGCAGATCCCGGCAGATGAGAAGATCGGCAGTGTCGGTGGGGACGGCGCATACGACACCAAGAAGTGCCATGCCGCGATCGCCGAACGCGAGGCGCAAGCCATCATTCCGGTCCGCCGCAACGGTCGACCATGGAAGGAGGATGCCCCTGGCGTGCAAGCCCGCAATGAAACGCTGCGTGCGATCAAACGGCTTGGACGCACCATCTGGAAGAAGTGGAGCGGTTATCATCGCCGCAGCCTCGTCGAAACAAAAATGCACTGCTTCAAGCTGCTCGGTCAGCGCGTCATGGCCCGCACCTTCAATCATCAGATAACCGAGCTCAAAGTCCGTGCGGCAATCCTCAATCGATTTTCGCAAATCGGCACACCTAATACCGTCCGCGTTGCGTAGTAATCTCAAATAAAGACTGCATCATACCCTTCCAGAGTTATGCAACAAGGCCCCGAAAAGCCCGGAAACGCTGGGCTTTCTCGGTTCGCTAGGGATGTAGGAAAACAAGGTCTTGGCGGTGCTGTCAGTCTAATGCGAACTCGTCTCCACCGGATGCACTTCGGGCGAAGAGGGCGGGGGGATAGCTTGCAAAGGACTGCCACTCCGCGAGGGCCGCGGAGCGTCTTTCCTTGTATGTCTTTCAATCGACGAGATGACGTTCCAGTGAGAAGTGGTTGTGGAGACTGGCATGGACGGAGGCGAACTTCTGTAGCGCCTTCATCTGCCTGAAGCGCAGCATCGCCCGCTCTCGTCGTCGGAAGGGCAGGTGGCTGTTCTCCACCCTGTTGTTGGCCCAGCGTCCGACCTCCTGCTTGTCGCGGTTGCCGAGTTCGTTCATCGCAGCGCTGTAGGAGCGCAGGCCATCGGTAGTCACCGCTTCTGGCGATCCATGCCGCTTGAGCGCCTTCTTCATGAAGGCGAGCGCCGCTTTTTTGTCGCGTTTTCTCGTGACGTAGCTTTCAAGGATTTCGCCTTCCTGATCGACGGCGCGCCAGAGATAGACCATTTCTCCGTTAATCTTGACGTACATCTCATCAAGATGCCAGCGCCAGTGGCGTAAGCCCTTCATGCGGCTAATGCGCTGCCGATGAATGTCGCCTGCGAACAGCGGGCCAAACCTGTTCCACCGGAGTCGCACCGTCTCGTGGCAGATGTCGATGCCGCGCTCGAAGAGCAGGTCTTCGACATTTCGCAACGAAAGAGGATAGCGAACGTACATCAGCACCACCAGGCGGATCACCTCGGGCGATGAGTTGAAGTAGCGAAACGGATTGGCGGGCTTGCGGGCGCGGGGCATGAATTTCCGCTAACGCCAACTTCCTAGCGGCAGGTGCACTTGCTTTGACAGAGCCGTCAGGCCGATCACCAATGCGCCGGCGTTGATCCCGAGGTAGCGCATTGGCGCACAGGCGATCACCATATAAGCAACGCCGAGCACAACGGCACTGATCGCACAGATAATGCCAAGAGCGCGAGGGCGACGCATCGTGGCGTCCAGGATGTGCATGGTGGTCGATTCTTTGGAGAATGGAGCGCCATCGCCGGTCAGCGAGGCGAAGGGTTGTAGAAGATGCGACGCGACCGCACGCGGCATGAGTCCGCACAGGCTATCGAGCGTGAACAGGAGCGCCTTGGTATCGTCAGGGATGCTGGCCGCCTCGCAGCGAACCGCCCGTCCCCACGCTTGCAACGAGGGCGGCAACGTCGCTTGCAGCGCGCGGCAGGCCAAGTCGGTAAGACCCCGGCGAAGGCCGGCGCTCATATGGTCGCCTCCCGGCGTGGCACGGCAGATGTCGCCGTCTGTCCCGGGGGGGTGGCCCGGGCGAGTTGCACGCCGCTGGCCGTCAGCCGGTAGGCATGTCGCGGCGGTCGGCCTCCTTCAGCCGGCTGCTGCCATTCCGCTTCGAGGTAGCCTTGTGCCTCCAAGCGGATCAGAAGCGGATAGAGGGTGCCGGATTTCACATCGGCGAGCCGTGCCAGTTCATATCCGTGAGACCATCGGCCTCCGGCATCGAGCAGGACGGCAAGAATCGCCCTGGCATGGGGTGAGAGCGTACGTGTTCGAGACATGCGCAATAATCTGAATTGCGGCCTGCGACACACCATTTCAACCGGCGAAAATTCTGAGAGCCCTCTCTATTCCTGAAATTTGATCGTTTCCGGGATAGTGGGATCGAGTAACGACAAACAGGTGTTTCTCAGAGGTCTCCGCTACCGGGATTTTGTCGACAGCGCGGCAGCCGCAATGATTATCACGGCGCCGCTGGCCATCCGGCATGCCAACCGGCAGGTTTATCCGAAACCCGACACTTACCGTCGTGCGCAGGAACGGCGGTTTTGTCCCACGACTTCGCGTTCGCTTGCGGTAGCAGTCGACCCATTCGTAAGTGGTGTTTTGGCGCCACCTTGCCTGATTTTCTGATTGGGGCAGAGGGTGTGGATGGACGACGCCACACTTACGACCGCATTGGACACCCGCATTGGAGTGCCTCTGAAGCCAGTTCGACGAGTTGAGCTGCTGAGCGGGATGGCGGGGCGGCGGCGGATCTGGACGCTGGAGCAGAAGCTGGCGCTGGTTGCGGATATGGAGCGTTGCGACAATATCGCGGCGTTTGCACGAGAGGGTGATGTCAGCACGGCGCTGTTGTACACTTGGCGTAGAGAACTGCGCTACGCAGTGGAGGCCAGCAAGCTTCCGCCCCGTAATGAGCCGATGTTCGTGCCCGCAGTAGGCGATACATCACCGCCGGTTTCGCACGATGGCAATGTGGAGGTCGAGATGGAGGCGCAGTTGTTCGGATCGGACAGGCGGCTCGGACTGACCTGGTTATCGCTGTCATTCAGGCTCTGCAGGCCGGTGGTCGATGATCGGGCCCGGAACCGGTGCACGTGTGATGGTTGCAACGCACCCGGTGGATTTCCGCAAGGGGCCGGACGCCTTGGCTGCGCTGGTCGGCGCCGAGTATGGCGGCGATCCCTATTCCGGCGTGATCTACGTGTTTCGGGCGAAGCGACCGGGTGGAAAGCGAAGGCGGCATGGCGAAGGCCGTGGCGGCGGGCTGGCCCAAGGCGATGATCGAAACGGCGGCGGCGGCGCGGCAGGCGCGGGTCGATCGCGGCGAGGACGTGATCGTGGGCGTCAACAAATATCGTGCGGACCGGATAAAGCTGATCTGGTGGGACGGCACCGGCCTGTGCCTGATGGCCAAGAGGCTGGAGTCCGGTAGCTTTAAATGGCCGGGCATCCAGGACGGCGTGATGCGGCTGACATCGGCACAGCTTGGTGCACGTTTGGAAGGCCTGGACTGGCACCGGGTGCATGGCGGACGTCGCCCGCTCGCGCCACAAATTGCCGGTTGACGGGGGGCAGTGATGATTCACTGTCTCCATGCTCATGGAAGCGGACCTCCCCGAAGACCTTGAAGCGCTCCGCGCGCTTGTCCTCGAACAGGCCCGTGAGATCGTGCGCTGAAGGGTGCCCAGGCCGAAGTCGAGCGGTTGAAGGCGATCATTGAGGCCTTTCAGCGCCATGTTTTCGGTCGCCGGTCCGAGCAACTTGATGCCGATCAGCTACAGCTTTTCCTGGAAGACATTGAGACAGCCCTTGGGCATGCCGAAGCGGCCAGTGAGGCGCCAGTGGGACGGCAACGCAGCGATCGCCCGCGCAAGACCAACCGGGGCTCCCTTCCTGCGCATCTCGAACGCATCGAGCAGGTCATCGATATCGACGACAAAGCCTGTCCCTGCTGTGATGGCACTCTCCACCAGATCGGCGAAGATGTGGCCGAGCGGCTCGATGTCATCCCCACCACGTTCCGCGTCCTGGTCACACGCCGCCCGCGCTACGGCTGCCGTTCCTGCGAGAGCGCGGTCGTACAGGCGCCGGCACCAGCGCGCATCGTTGAAGGCGGTATCCCGACCGAAGCGCTGATCGCGCAGGTGCGGGTCGCTAAATATGCCGACCATTTGCCTCTCTATCGACAAGCCCAGATCTACGCCCGGCAGGCACCCAGTTGGATCGCTCGACGCTGGCAG
Source organism: Sphingobium sp. Leaf26 (assembly GCF_001421665.1). Classification (GTDB taxonomy): domain Bacteria; phylum Pseudomonadota; class Alphaproteobacteria; order Sphingomonadales; family Sphingomonadaceae; genus Sphingobium. The sequence goes on along the minus strand of NZ_LMKV01000018.1, from coordinate 13,715 downwards.
ACTGGGTCGGCCGGGCCGCCTGGTATCTGCGCCCGTTGCTGGAACGCATTCTTGCAGAGTTACGGCAAGCCCAACGGCTGTTCGCTGACGAGACCACCGCCCCGGTACTCGATCCGGGGCGCGGGCGAACGAAGACAGGGTCAGCTATGGGCCTATGCCCGCGATGATCGGCCGTGGGGCGGCGGTGCCCCGCCAATGATCGCCTATGTCTATGCTGCAGACCGCAAAGCGGAACGACCAGAGGCTCATCTCGGCATCTTTGCGGGTATCCTGCAGGTCGACGGCTATGGTGGCTATGCCGCCCTCGCGCGGCGGCGGCAGCAGGTGCAGCTGGCCTTCTGCTGGGTACATGTCCGGCGCAAGTTTTACGAACTGGCGGAGAGTTCACCGGTCGCAACCGAGGTCCTGCGCCGCATCGCCTTACTCTATGCCATTGACGACGAGGTTCGGGGCACATCGGCTGAGCAGCGCCGAGCCACAGGGGCAGACCAGAGCCGTGTCATCGTCGACGATCTCCACCACTATCTCGATGCCCGCAACCGACAGGTCAGCGCCAAAAGCAAGCTGGGCGAAGCCATTCGCTACGCGCTCACCCGCTGGGAAGGCCTCTCACGTTTCATCGACGATGGCCGCATCGATCTCGACAGCAACACGGTCGAACGGTCAATCAGGCCCCCTGCTCTGAATCGCAAAAACGATCTGTTCGCTGGTTCTGACGAGGGCGGCGACAACTGGGCTGTGATCGCTACCCTTATCGAATGCTGCAAGCTCAATGCCGTCAATCCGCATCAATGGCTCACCGACACGCTTTCCAGGCTGGCCAATGGTCATCCCGCCAACAGCGTCGCCGACCTCATGCCATGGATGGCCTTGACCTGAAAACACCGCTTACACCCATTCCAGCCTTCCAGGCGCCTCTTTTCGTTCCCCAGCGGCGGGCAGTCCGCTATCATTACGGTCTTTCTCGTGTTTCGCCATGATCTGAGAGGTCGACAGTTGAATTTCGAGCTAGCTCAACCTGGCTGGGCCCGAGGAGACGCTAGATGGCGGACTGTTCAGCGGCTCTCAATCACGATCTGTTTCTCGTTTGAACGAGCGCTAAGGTCCATGCTCAGGGCGATCGCCTGAGCAAATCCCTGTGGATCGGTTGCCGAGAATAGGCCCGTCACATGCCTTTTGCCGATATCTTCATCCGCGAGGATGATCGCAGTGCGATTATAGCGATTGAATTCCGCAACGGCATTCGCGAGCGTTTCACTCTCGAAGCTGAGGCGTCCCTCCCGCCATAGAAGGTCGCGCTGGACATTGTCCGGGGTGATAGCAACGGGAGAAATGCGATCTGCGTCATCTCCGATCCTTGCTTCCATATTTGCGGCCATGCGGACGGCCTGGTTGGCATGAGCAGGCTTGGCGACCTCGACGATCCCTTCCTGGACGCGCACATCCACGGCACGGCTGGGCAAGGTTCGGACGGTAAATGCGGTGCCGACCGCGCGGACTTCCGCGTCCATTGCCGAGACGATGAAAGGTCGCGCCTTGTCCTTGGCGACTTCAAAATAGCCTTCGCCTCTGATCAGGCGCACCAACCGCTTCTCACGGGTAAACAGGACCTCCATCTCGCTCTGTGTATTGAGCGTTGCGATCGATCCGTCGTCGAGCGGGATCAGCCGGACTTCGCCCGTTTCGGTTCGATAGATTTGGGATCTGGGCCATAGAAGGAAGGCGCCGAGCGAGGCCGCAAGGAAACCGCCTGATCCGGCAATGACATTGCGGCGGGAGAAGTTCAGGCGTGGCGCTTGCGGCGCGAAATCCGGCCCGAGGGCCCGTGCCGCATCCATGCGCAGCAAGGCAGCGCGGGCACGCATGAATGCGCCCGGACAGCGGGTGTCGCTCGCCAGCCAAGCGTCAAGCTCCGCCTGCTCTTGCAGCTCCAGTGGCGCGCGATCGATGCGCGCAGCCCATCGCGCCGCTGCATCGCCAATTCTTGCGCTACTTTCTCTTTTCATGCGGCCGGCTGTCTCGTTTGCGTGCCCTTGATGCACGAGCGCTCCATTTTCCGCTATGCGCGAAGAAATCCAATAATTTGCCAATACCGTTGGCGACATGCTTTTCAACCGTGCTTTCCGACAGGCCCAGACGCGCGGCCACATCGCGCTGTGACAAGCCCTGCACCTTGCGCAGCATGAAGACCTCGCGGCAGCGATGGGGCAGTGCTTCGATGGCAGCTGCCACCTGCTCCAATTCCATCCGCTCATCGACCAGCTGGTCGGGTAGGGGATCCGAAGCCTCCAGTTCGAGCGCGCCGATCTCATGGATGGATCCGATCGGCACGATCCGGGATCGCCGCAAATCCTGGAGGATGATCGAGTGAGCTGTCTGGAAAAGATAGGCTCGCGGATTGGTGATCTGGCTCACCGTCTCGAGCATAACGAGCCGGGAATAGGCTTCCTGGATGACGTCATCGATGTCGAAGCCGATATGGACGCGCCGGCTCAGCCAGGCGCGCAGGCTACCCTCGTGCGGCAGAATGTGCCGTTGCAGCCAGAAGGCGCGATCGTCGGATATATCGGTCATGTTCGGCAAGCCTCATGACGAGCGAACCGCGCGGACACGCCATGCGCACATCCAAAAAATGAAGCGTCCGATCGCATGTCAAAAAAATGCAATCTGGGACTGGGGGAAAAATTGGGCTCGTGCATCTAGGCGGCAAAACCCGGGGGAACGGGATCAGGGAGGATGCGAAAAACCGGTCTGGAAGGCCCGATCCATGCGCCGCGTCCGGGGAGCGGCTGGGGGCCAGACAATGAACCGTTCGATGACGATGAAGAGCCTGCTAATCGGTGCTAGCCTGGCCGCCGCGATCGTGGCCAGCAGCGCGCAGGCGCAGGACCGCAAGTTCAATGTGCCCGCCGGCAATATCAACATGACGCTGCCTATGTTCGCGCGGCAGAGCGGCATCCAGATCATCGCGCCGGCCGACCAGCTTGGCGGTGTCCGGTCGCCGGCAATCATGGGTGTTTTCGACACCCGAGCGGCGCTGCGCCGCCTGATCGCAGACGCCAACCTCGAAATCGTCGCGGACAATGGGGCTGCCATCACCCTGAAGCCGCGGGCCCGCGCGGTCACGACGCCGGTCGCGCTGCGTACGCTGCAAGCCGGACGGGCCGCCAGCAGCTGGACCGCCCCTCGCGCCTTTCAGGCGGCGGACACTCCGGCTGCCGAAGCGGAGCCAGGCACAGGTGGCGAAATCATCGTGACCGCGACTAAGACGGCAACGACCCTCAACCGCGTGCCGATCAGCATGCAGGCGATGCAGCAGGAGCAACTCGATCGCCGCAGCATCCGCAGCGTGTCCGACATCGTCCGCACGGTTCCCGCGCTTTCGATGCAGACGTCGACCACGGCCGACCGCGTGCCCAGCATCTCGATCCGCGGCGTGGCCTCTTCAACCGGTGCGCAGACGACTGGCGTCTATCTCGATGATGCCCCGCTCCAGAAACGCAATGCCATCGGCATTTCCGGCAGCGGAACGCCGGTCCCGGCCTTATTCGACCTTGAACGGGTCGAAGTGCTGCGCGGCCCGCAGGGCACCCTCTATGGAGGTTCGTCGCTCGGCGGGACGATCCGGTTCATCACGCCTGAGCCCAACCTCGACAAGGTGTCGGCCTATGCCCGGGCAGAGGTTGGCTTCGTGCAGGATGGCGGCGTCAATCATGACCTCGGCATCGCGCTGGGCGGTCCGCTGGTGGAAGATCGGCTCGGCATCCGTGTCAGCATGTGGCAGCGCCGGACGGCGGGCTATATCGACCATGTCGATCGCTTCACGGGCGACACGCTGGCGAAGGACACGAACAGTTCGGACGACTGGGCTCTGCGCGGCGCTTTGCTCTTCAAGCCGACCGAGAATTTAAGCCTTACACCATCGGTCTATTATGCGCTGAGCGAGCAGCATGATGCCGATACCGCATGGAAAACCGTGCCGGAAACCACGCTCAATGGCTTCACGTACCCCGCTGCCGTCTATGGCGATTATCAGACGGGCGCCAACTGCAATGTCGGCGACAATTATGCCGCGACCACACCGCGTTGTGTCGCCAGACAACCACGCACCTCGCGCATCTTCCTGCCATCTTTGAAGGCGGAGCTGGACATAGGCAGCACCACGCTGACCTCGGTCTCCAGCTATATCAGCGATCGCACCCATGGCCGGTCCGACTATAGCTATATTGAGCCGGGCAATTTCCAGGGCGGCTTTCCCTTCGTTGCCGATATTGAAAGCTATCGTTCGACCCCGATCTACGAAAACAAACGTACCGGCTTCACCCAGGAAGTTCGTTTCGCCAATGATGGCAATAGCCGTTTCAACTGGGTCGTCGGCGGCTTCTTCGCCACCTACAAAAACAACTCCAACTATCATATCGTCGCCAATCTGGACGATCTGACGCAGGCCGTATTCGGCGCGCCCGCGCAGGCCATTTTCGGCGTGCCGGTCGAACCGGGCAATATCACCTATCATCGTGACCAGGACCTCAAGGAAGAGTCGTTGGCGGTCTTCGGGGAAGCCAATTTCGCGATCACCGATAAGCTCAAGCTGATCGGCGGCGCGCGTGTCAGCCGGGAGAAGTTCAGCTATCATCAGGTCACGGCCGGAACCTTTGCCGGCTTCCTGACCCCGACCACCGCCAATGGCGGCCTGACCGACGGCAAGGTTAAGGAAACGCCGGTCACACCCAAGTTCGGCCTGCAATATCAGCTGAACAGCGCCAACATGCTTTATGCCACGGCGGCGAAGGGCTTCCGCGTGGGCGGCGTCAACCAGCCGCCACCGGCATCGCGCTGTGGGGCGGATCTTGCGGCCCTTGGCATCACTTCTACGCCGGGCACCTACAAGGCGGATTCGCTGTGGAGCTATGAGGTCGGTGCCAAACTGCGCTCTCGCGATCGCAAGCTCAGCCTCAATTCTAGCGCTTTCTACATCGACTGGAGCAACATCCAGGCAAGCTATGGTCTGCCAACCTGTGGCTTTGGCTATGTCGTTAACGGTGGCAAGGCCGTGTCCAAGGGTTTTGACCTCGAAGCATCGGTGGAACCGATCGATGGCTTCACCCTGAGCGGTTTGGTCGCCTATACCGACGCCCAATATACGCAGCCGGTGGTCGGTCCGGCTCCGTCGTCCACCCTCTATATCCGCGATGGAGATCGCCTGCCGGTGCCCAAATGGGCCTTCAATATTGCGGGTGAATATCGCTTCGATATCGGTAGCTATGGCGCCTATCTACGTGCCGACTGGCAGCATGCCTCCCGCTACCAGAACAGCTTTGGTCCCGGGACGGGCAGCTTCACGCCCGATACGTATATGTCGGAAGCCACCGACTATATGACGGCACGGATCGGCCTGCGCCGCGATGGATGGGAATTCTCGATCTTCGCCGACAATCTGCTCAATTCCAAGGATGTGCTGGGTAATGAAGGCGGCCGGACCGGGTGCGCTACCGGCGAGGGCGCAGCCTGTACGACCTACGAGAATTACACGCTGCCCTATCAATATGTGACGTTCCGTCCGCGCACGATCGGCGCGACGCTGACCCTGCGCAAATGAGGCTCCGGACGATGAAGGCTTTTGTTTCGATGCTGGCGCTGGGCGCCGCGATGGTGCTCGTCGCCAACGGACCGGTGGCGCACGCCAACGAGCCGTCGGCTGAAGGGCAGGAGGGCGCCGGCCCAAGGGAGGAGCAGGCCAGCCGCGATCACAAGATGGTGATCAATGGCAAGACCATCGCCTATAAGGCGAGCGCTGGGACGCTGATCATCACCGATGATGATGGCGTGCCCCGTGGCAGCATCTTCTACACCGCCTACACCGCGCAGGGTTCAAACGTGGCGGGCAAGCCCCGGCCGCTCACCTTCTTCAACAATGGTGGTCCCGGATCGGCCAGCCTCTGGCTCAATGTCGGCGGCTTTGGGCCAAAGCGCCCACCGACGCTGACGCCCAAGGCGACCCTGCCGGCGCCCTATGTGGTGCAGGACAATCCCTATTCGCTGCTCGACAAGTCCGATCTCATCTTCATTGATGCGATCGGGACCGGCTACTCCCGGCCGATCGGCGACACCAAGGGCAAGGCTTTCTGGGGCGTCGACGCGGACATCGATTCCTTTGCGCGCGCCATCAACCGCTACATCACCAAAAATGATCGCTGGAATAGCCCGCGTTACCTGTTCGGGGAATCCTACGGCACCACCCGGTCGGCGGGCCTCGTCTACAAGCTCCAGAACCAGGGAATGGATTTCAACGGCGTCGTGCTGATGTCGACCATCCTTAATTCCGGCACCGGCCTGCCGGGCGTTGATCTGGAGGATATCGGGCGGGTGCCCTCCTTCGCGGCAACGGCCTGGTATCATGGCAAGTCGGCGACCCACCCAACCGATCTGATGGCTTATCTCGATGAGGTCCGCGCCTTCGCCCTTGGCCCCTATGCCTCCGCCCTGCTCAAGGGCGACCGGTTGCCGGCCGAGGAGATGGGCGCCGTGGCCCGCACGCTCAGCGGCTATATCGGCCTGTCGGTCGACTTCCTCAAGAAGAACAAGCTGCGCGTCGGCATGGAGCAATATCGCAGCGCGCTGATGGCCGATCAGGGATTGATTATCGGCCGGTTCGATACGCGCTTCACCGCGCCGGCTTCCTATGTCAGTGGCGATGGTTCCTATGATCCGGCGACCAATGATGCCGCGACCGCCGGCGTCAACAGCGCCCATCTCTCCACCTTCCAGGACCATCTGGCGCGTGACATCGGCTACAAGCCGGACCTTCAGTATCGGCCACTCTACAATGGCGTGATCGCGCCCGCCTGGGACAATCATCACAAGGCACCGGGGATCGACGAACCCATCCCGGTTCCCAACACTGCGCTCGATCTGGCCGGCGCGATGCAGCGCAATCCCAATCTCAAGGTGATGGTGATCGCCGGGCTCTATGATCTGGCGACTCCGTTCGCCGGTGCGGAATTCGACGTCTCGCACCTCTATCTGACTCCCAATCTGCGCCAGAATATCAGCTTTTCTTATTATGAGTCCGGCCACATGACCTATGTGGATGAGGCCGCATCGCGAAAGCTGAAGGTCGACCTGGATCGCTTCTATGATGCGACGACCCGCTGATGCGCGCCCTGTATAGCTTCTCCGTCGCGGCGGTCACCTTGGCATTGATCATCACCCCGCTGCACGCCGCCGACAAACCGGCGGCGCAGTCCCAAGCCTCTGACGCTGTCGCCGAAAAGCGCGTGGTTACCGGTCACGTCCTGACCACGGCAACGGGGGCGAAGCTGCCCTATAGTGCGACCGCCGGCGCCTTGTTGGTCAAGGACAAGCAAGGCAAACCCGGGGCGAGCCTGTTCTATGTTGCCTATACGGTTGCGCCAAAAGCGGGAGAGAGGCGGCCCGTCACCTTCTTTTACAATGGCGGTCCGGGCTCTTCAAGCATCTGGCTGCACATGGCCTCGTTCGCGCCCGTGCGGGTGCCGGTCGATGTCGGGAAACAGGGTGGCGCCATGCCTCGCCTGGCGCCCAATCCCGACAGCCTGCTCGACAGTACGGACATGGTGTTCCTTGACGCTGTAGGCACGGGCTATTCGCGCGCGCTCGATCCCCAGGATTCCAAGCTTTATTGGGGTAATGATCAGGATGCCGCCGCATTCACGCAGGCGATCCGCCGCTATGTCGAAATCAATAATCGCTGGCTCTCGCCCAAATATCTGTTCGGCGAATCCTATGGCACCACCCGGTCCGCTATGGTCTCTTATAAGCTGATCGACAGCGGCATGCCGGTCGATGGCGTGATTCTCATGTCCTCCATCCTCAATTTCGCGCAGCGGGCGCCCGGCCTAGACCGGATGGATATCAATTATCTGCCCAGCTATGCCGCCACGGCCTGGTATCATGGCAAGGTGGCCCGGGGGACGGGCCTGGATGCGCATGTCGCCCATGCGCGCCGGTTCGCGCAGGGCGCCTATGCGGCAGCGTTGGCCAAGGGGCAGGATATCGGCGCGGAAGAGCGCGAAATTGTGATTGCGCAAATGGCATCGCTAACGGGCCTTAGCCCGGACTATTTGCGCCAGGCCGACCTGCATGTGCCGCCCGACCGCTTCCGGAAGGAATTGCTGCGGGACCGCGGTGCAGTAACGGGCGGGTTCGACACGCGTTTTATTGGCAGTGAGGGAGATAATGCAGCCGACACGGCGGAGAGCGATCCGGCCGACGACGCGATATCAGGTGCGATCATCGCCAATTTCTCCGCCTATCTCGCCCATGACCTGGGCTGTGCGCCGGACGGCGACTATGTAGTGAACACGCCAGCGCTCTTCCCGGTCTGGGACTGGAGCCATATGCCGCCGGGCGGCCCGCGTCAGAATGCGATGGCAAATGTCGCCATCGATCTGGGGGCTGCCATGCGCAAGGCGCCACGGATGCGCGTCCTGTCGCTCAGTGGTTATTACGACCTTTCCACGCCCTTCTTCGCGACTGAGTTTGATCTCGCACATCTTTACCTGCCGTCAGAACTCAGGCCCAACCTCGTCAGCCGCCATTATGCGTCGGGCCATATGCTGTACCTCGATGGCAAGACCTTTGCGGATGTGACGCGGGATGTCCGGGCGTTCATCAGTGCGAAGCCGGATTAGGCAAGGTAGTAACGACCCTTTGTCGCCATTCAGCTGCAGGATTCCAATCTCCAGGTGCAGACCTTCCGCTTTCTTGGCAGGTCGCGACCAACTTGAGACGTTCAACGTCGTTGAGGTGAACGTCAGCTTTTGGCGAAACCGTTACTTGGGCCACGCAAACGCCGTGGGAGGCTCATTCCCGTTCGACGATGTCGAACGCGTGCCCGATCCCGGATATCGCAGGTAGCGCCGCCGCTCGTCGCCCCACCGCCAGTATAGGAATTTCTGATGAATGGACGCGCAAATTGCCTTGAGCGCCGCTTGCGCACCGGCGCGATCGATGCCCAGTGGCAGTCCTTCAAGAGAAGGTCAATTTCCACGACTTCTAAGGCGCGAAGGGCGACCTCACAATCAGCGTCAAGCTCGATGTGACGGAGTTCGACAGGCCCCTCCTGCCAACCGTCACCCGACCGCTCGTCCACTCCAACTCCAATGCGCAGGTCTGCCAGACCGGCATCACATTCGTCGCACAGCTCAGTTGCCCCTCGGCGCCTTTGATGGCGGAAACATACCATAGGCCTTCAGGAGGCGCACAGTGTCGTTGCCATCTAACATACAATAGCGGCGGGGCCGCGCCAGATTGGCAGCGAGCGCTTCGGCCATCCTCACCACTGAGTTCGCGATCTTGTTGCAGTGCTGCACCAGGATCAAGTCGGCCGGTTCATCGAACGCACGGATCAATTGGTCGCCGCGCTTACCCATGTTCGCCGGATGCATCTCGCCCTTGACCGACGGGCCTTTGAAGATGAAAGCGGCGGAGATAGGCTCGCCGTCGAGGCGCACCTGGGCGGTCTGCAGGTCGGATTTCTCTCCGCCCCAATCCTTGGGCACATAGGGCTCGCCGATGATCGCCGCCACGGCGTGCTTCACATCATCCTCCGGCGTCGCGAGCAATCGTTCGAGTTCGCCCTTCGTGGAAGCGGGTGCTCCCGCCATCTTCGAAAAGCTGTCGATTCCCTCTGGATATACGCGCACCCCCATGGTCCAGTTGAGCTTCAACCCGCTCACCTCGCGGATTAGGTCGCCGATGATGTAGGGCTCGACCTCCAGTATCCTGTCGCGGATTTCGAACCGCCCTGCCATAAACATCCGGCGATTTCCGCTGAGCATGGTCGGCGTCGACTGCGAATACATATGGTCGTTCGAGAGCGTGCCGGTCAGAGCATACTGGACCTCGCCAAGTTCGACCGTGCCGCGCATTGTTGCTGGCTTGGGCGGTTTGCCGTCCTCTTCGCGCCGGAGCGCTTCCGTCGCGCCGCCGAAGGTGAACACATCCCACAGCGTCGCGACATGCACGTGCTCATCGGCACCTTCGCTAGCGAAAACTTGCGCGAGGTTGGGAAGATTGCCCGCCTGCAGCATAGCGTTCGCCACCGCGCTGGCCTGGCGCATCGCGATCGCCCGCTCGCCGCTATTGATGACGAGCGAGGTCTGGGCGACCACCGGAATGGACGCCTTGGTGAGCTCGGACAGTCGGCGAGTGTTCAGGTAATAGGGTGATAGCTTGAGCCGATCCGCATCACTCATGGTCTCGCCTCCCTTCTCTATTCTCAGTTCCGATTCGCGAGCAACATCGCTGATCTTCGCAGCCGATCAACCGATAAAGACGAAAAATGCGGTCGCAGAGCATCACGCTCAACACCGTCGGCAAGCTAGGACGCGCACAGAGGTGCTTCGTCGGGAGGTTATCACGAGATTCGACGATGACTGGCCCAACCTGGACGTCTAGGCGCTTCAACATACCGAAACGGTAGTGCATGTTTTGAGTTGTGGCTGTAGAACGGCGGCTGCGAGGGGCGCAGTTAGTAGCGTGAATGTCGGAGGTTACGGTCTAGATACGTACGGCGCTGCGCCGTGAAATGCGTGTTCTTCCTCCTGCACGCTGCTACAACAGGTGCATGAGAAATGAGTTTGCTTGGTACCTTGGCGCAATAGCACTCGATTTTGACCACGTCTGGACGACGGGCGTGCTCACGCTCGATGCGAACGTGCTGCTCGATCTTTACCGATATAATGCAGAAACCCGCGAGAGCATTTTCTCCGCAATCGGGCTGTTTGGAGAGCGCGTCTGGGTTTCCCGCCAAGCTGCAGGCGAGTTCTTCAGTAATCGGCGGAAGGTAGTCGTGTCAGCCGCCCTCGATTTTGATCATGCCAGGAGGGCGGTTGATGGTGTCCGCAAGGCAGTCACAGAGGGTTTGACCGAGCTGCGCAAGCTTCGCTTGGTGCCAAGACAAGTAGCCGATGGGCTCGAGGGAGGCTTTACTGACGCATTCGAAAAGGCTGCAGCGGAGATTGAAGCGGCACGGTTGGTGCATCCAGATCACTTCCGCGAGGACCAGATCCTTGACCGCCTTTTGACCGTTTTCGAGGGACGCGTTGGGGACGGCTTTGAGGGCGAGCGTCGGGACGGCGTGATCCGAGAGGGCGTCGCTCGGTATAAAGCCAAACGGCCGCCCGGCTACATGGACGAGACGACCAAAGAAGGCGATCGGCGCTACGGCGACGTTCTTATGTGGTTGGAAACGATCGAGTTCGCCAAAGCGGCGAAGGTCCCGGTCGTTTTCGTCACGTCCGAGCTCAAGGAGGATTGGTGGGAAAAGGGCTCGGGGCGCATCCTTGGACCCCGTTGGGAGCTACTGAAGGAGTTTCATGAGCAAACGGGTCAGCCCGTTCTAATCTACCAGACTGAGCGGTTCGCTCACTTTGCGGCCGAGCGCGCCGGAGCCAGCCTTAAGCCTGACATTGCTCGTGAAATTAGAGAAGTAAGCGCACGACGCGGTAGGATTCAGCCTCCTGCGGTCGAAGTCGAACATTTGCCTCAAGTAGCGGAGGCTGACGAGAATCTGGGTACTCTCGAGATTGAATTGCTGCGGGAAGTGATGATGATGACCGGGAGCGGGCGTCTGGAACCCCCAATGGCGGGCGTTCCGGAGGTGCGAGCCACCGTGACTGCCTCGCCAGCCGGCTGCCCTCCGCTTGACGTACGCTGCGCCACAGGCACGACGTTTGACTTCAACGTACACATTCGGCCGATAGAACGCGGTCGCGTGCTCCCCGTCGGGCATTATGTCGTCGAATATGAGTGCGCCTATGATGCGTCGGGCTCCGTGGATCAAGATGGCGGCTAGCGACTAAACCGTTGTGGACGGCCGTGTTCGACCCTTATCGGCAGAGCAGTCGACCAACATGCGCCGTTCGATGCCAAGCGTTTGAAGGCAGCTTCTGCCGGAACCCGCCGCCCGCACGACCCTCCGCCTGCGGACAGCAACGCGCCTCACGTCGGTCATTCAGGGAAGTTTGGCGCAATCCCGCAAGCCGTCGGTCATCCGGTGGCCGGTCTAGCGGTCGGGCGTGCCGGGATAGACCTCCTCGTCCAGCCTTGTTTTAGATAGGCTTCTCGATGCCGAAGTGCGCAGCGACCTCGGCGGCGAATTTGCGGACGGCCATCAGGTTGCACATCCCCTAATCCTCCTCATCGTTTCGCGACAGCTGCACCGCCGCGACGCGCTCAAAGTCTTCGAGCGAAGCGGCCGGCCTGACCCCATAGGCGTCCAGCAGCGCGTTCCAGAACCGAAGCAGCAACTCGTTGCGCCGCTCAGGCATCCAGGTCGTCGCGGTAGCGCGGACCGACACACGGTCGGATAGCGCGGGCGTGCGCATGCTTCTGACTTCGCCGGGGAAGCCGGTGTCCATGAGCCCTGTCGCGCCGAACTCCACCTCAATGACGCCTTCGGGCGCGAACGTCCGGATTGCCTTGATCGCGCTTCGGAGGAAGCGCGCCAGATGCGGGAACGGCGCTGCATAGGCGAAATAGCCTCCCCTCTCGTCGCTGCCGAAGGCGGTTGTGTCGACGGCCCATATCTCCCCATTGTCGGCGAACCATTGCGTAACGCCGCCGGCAAGGTAGCTGCCGTCCTCCTGCGTCCGGATGCCGTTCGCAGCGACCGCGCCTTCGCCACCCGCGCCCGAGCTGCCGCTACCGCCCCTAATCCAGAGCCGCGCGTCGTGACGCGACATCCGCTCGGAAAGCGTCGCGCGGTTCGCCGGCGTCCAGTACTCCGGCACGATGCGTACGTAGAGGCGCGGCCCTGCGGGGACGGGCCGCCTTGCGCTCGTCGTAGAGCCCGGATTCATTGAAGGTGATGCCGCCGGTCGCTCCGTCCCAGACCGCCGGGTCGGCTGCATCGGGCTCGCGGGTCAGAAGCGACAGCGGCATCGGCCGCGTTGCCGTGATCGTGGACAGCACGGGACCTATCCTATTCGCGAGCTCCGTCGCGAGTTGCCGCCTCGCGGCCTGTCTCTCGGATCCTGTCGCGCCGTCGGGAAGGTTGTAGAGAACGGTCCCGCGCCGATGACGCCAATCGAAGGGCAGCGCCTCTGGACCGGGGTAGCGGGTCTGGTTCGCGACCAACACGATGCGGTCCTGTCCCAGCGCGTGGTCGGCGTATCAGAGTTCGGACATGACGTTGGGGTTCTGCAGGTGTTTGACGGCCGGCATGCGCGTGGGGGCGGTGTTGGGCTGGTTCTCGGGAGGCACGGTTCGCCCGACCGGCGTCACGTCGGCGACGAATACGGCCGCTTCCTCGATCTTCCGCAGAATGGTCGAGACGATGTCGGGCGTGCCCACGACGCCGGTCGTGTCATGGTCGACCTCGGGGCGATCGGCCTCCTCAACGTCGTCGGCCTGCGCGATGTGGTCGCAGGCGTCCTTGAGCGCGTCGCGCACGAGGTAGTGGTGGAGCCGCGGGTCCAGGTCGGCCTGCCAGGACCAGAAGACCTTCACGCCGCCGCCCCGTCCTCGCCGGGGCCGGCGACCGGCTTCCCCTCGGTGACTTTGGCGGTATCGTATCGCATCGCGATCTTGGTCGTCTCGCCAGACACCGGCTGCCGCCCCGTTATGTTGAGTAATACCAATCTGCATTGATCACGACCCACGCGCCCATTTGCGGCGTCCGATGGTCATGATGCGCCATGGCTGATCGACCAGCCTGTTCCAGGCTTCGC
>NZ_LMKV01000017.1 GCF_001421665.1 Sphingobium sp. Leaf26 | reverse complement strand
CCCCTTCCTTGCGTCCGGGGGAACAGTGTCCGTCTATGTTGGCGACCATCCAGTCCAGCGCCGCAGTGGCACCGTCCCGTCCGGTGAAATGCCCTCTAGATCGACACTCACAAACCGTCAAACCCTTTTTGCATTTTTGTTGCAGCGATCGGGAAACAGGCGGCCGAAAGGCTGAAAACCTCGCATTCCCGCCGCCTTCACGGCATCCGAAAAAAGCGGGGACGCGGAGGGGTAAACCCGCCGCGTCCCCGCTTTCGATCCATTTTCACCGCAAATCGCCGAATCAAACCTTTGAAACGACAAGAGAATCAGCCTGCCGGATTCACGCCAGCGGCTCGCCCTCCCACATTTCGGTATCGATCTGCCGTTGGGCAGCGCGGGGATAACGCGGTCCCGACGGCGCATCGAAACCAAAGAGCATGTCCACCGCCGCGATCAGCTCGGCCGGCCAGTCGCGCGCCAGCGTCTCCAGATCTTCGTCCAGATGGGCGATACTGGTCGTGCCGGGAATGGGAACGACATGATCGCCCTTTGCCAACAGCCAGGCGAGGCAGAGCTGTGCCGCCGTGCACCCAGCCTCGCCCGCCAATGCCTTCAACTGGTCGACCAGTCGCAGATTGACCTCCAGATGTGGCGACTGGAACCGGGGCATCGCACTCCGAATATCGCCCGGCAACAGGTTCACGGCGTTGGGATTACCGGCCAGCAGCCCACGGCCGAGCGGTGAGAAGGCAATAAACGCCGCTCCCAGTTCCGCACAGGCATCCAGCACCGCGACTTCCGCATTGCGAACCCAGGGCGAATATTCGGTCTGCATCGCAGCAATCGGATGCACCGCATGGGCACGGCGCAATGTTGCCGCCGACATTTCCGACAGGCCGATCGCACCGATCTTCCCGGCGTCCTTCGCACGCGCCAGCGTGCCGACAGAGTCTTCGATCGGCACATTGGGGTCCAGCCGATGCAGATAATAGAGGTCGATATGATCGACCTGCAGCCGCCGCAGCGAATCCTCGAGCACCCGTTCGATCGCCTTGGGTGATCCGTCCAGCCCGCGATTGCCATCAATCTCCGCCAGAACGCATTTGCTTGCCAGGGTGAAGTCCGCCCGGCGATCCATCAGCGTGCGGCCCAGCAGTTCCTCGTTCGCGCCGAAGCCATAAAGCGCCGCGGTATCGAACAAGGTCACACCCGCATCCAGTGCATGGCGCAGCAACCGCTCCGCCTCTGCCGCATCGGGACGCGGCAAATAGGCATGGGACAGATTCATGCAGCCAAGGCCGATGGCCGAAACGGTGAAGGGGCCGATGGTGCGGGTGGGAAGGCTGGTCATCTCTAAAGGGGCAATCCTACATAATTCTCCGCGATCGTCGTCTGCGCCGCGACCGAGGAAGCGATATAGTCGAGGTCGGCGACCTGCATCCGGCGATCGAACGCATCGCTATCGGGGAAGCGGTGCATCAGCTTCGTCAATTGCCATGAGAAGCGTTCGGATTTCCAGACGCGGGCCAGCGCCTTGTCCGAATAGCCGGCCACCGCGTCGCTGTCATGATGTTTGAGATAGGCGATCAGCGCCTGCGACAGATAATGCACGTCCGACATGGCCAGGTTCAACCCCTTGGCGCCAGTCGGCGGCACGATATGGGCACTATCGCCGGCCAGCATCAACCGGCCATGGCGCATCGGTTCGAACACGAAGCTGCGGAGCGGCGCGATCGATTTTTCCAGTGCAGGACCACGGGTAATATGGGCCGCCGCCTCCGGCCCTAGCCGGGTCGCCAGTTCATCCCACAACCGATCGTCCGGCCACTCCTCGATCTTCTCGTCCAGCGGCACCTGGATATAATAGCGGCTGCGCGTTTCCGACCGCATCGACGCCAGCGCAAAGCCGCGTTCATGATTGGCGTAGATCAGTTCATGATTGCAGGGCGGCACATCGGCCAGGATGCCGAGCCAGCCGAAGGGATAGACTTTCTCATAGGCGGTCGCGACCGAGACGGGGATCGCCTTGCGCGACGGGCCGTGGAAACCATCGCAGCCGCACAGGAACTGCGCGTCGATCCGATGGGTCGCGCCATCCTTGCTGTATGTGAGATAGGGGGCATCGCCATCGACATCATGCAGCGCAACATCCGCAGCGTCATATATAATCTGCAAGCCGCGATCCGGCGCCGCATCCATCAGGTCGCGGGTCACCTCGGTCTGGCCATAGACCATCACCTGATGCCCGGTCAGTTCGGCGATATTGATGCGGATCAGCCGTTCGCCGTCGGCCAGATGGAAGCCGTCATGGGGCAGCCCTTCCGCCTGCATGCGCGCGCCCAGCCCAAGCCGGTCCATCAAATCGGTGGTAGTGCGCTCCAGCACACCGGCCCGGATGCGGCCCAGCACATAGTCGGGGGAGGCCCGCTCGACGATGACGACTTCAACCCCCTCGGCTCGCAGCAAATGACCGAGCATCAGGCCGGCGGGGCCAGCACCGACAATGGCGACCTGGGTTTTCATGGCAATCCTCTCCACATCATGGACATTTGCCGAGGATGATGCCGCATCACTGCCCGGTCGCCCATGTCGCGGGCGACCGAATAATTGGACGATTCAACTGCTGCGTACCATCATGATCGACGCAAATATGGCGACAGCATGATCTTGCCGATCAAAGTCCCCACCATCAGGCTGGATGATTCAGCATCATCCGGTCGAAAGATTAGGAAGATTGGATCAGCGGACGCCAGCCGGGACCACCGGCACCGCCACCTGGGAGGGATGGTCCGTGTCGGCATAAACAGTGATCGGCGGCGGCGGTGGCATGTCCCGCCCCCGCTCGCGATGGTCAGAGTCGGTCAGGGTGGCCTGCGTCCGGTGCCCCTACCGGAACGACCAACTGATAGGCATCATGTCGAAGCGCAGACGCACCCGCTGCCCGGACAGTTGTCGAACAGCTGCATCGAACTGGCCTGATCCCGATCAAACCGCCGGCACCGTCACCACGCTGTCGGGCGCGTCCCGCAGGCGCAGATAGAGTTTGCCATCCCGCGTCGCAGGTGCCTTGAGGGCCGAACCGGTATAGCCCTGCGCAACCTGCGCCGCCTGGTCGAGCGTCGGCGTTGTGCCCACCGCATCAATCAGAAACAGGTCGCGCCCTTTGATGGTGCATCCCGTCGCCTTCTCCTCGCAGGCTACCGCCTCGATCTGCGGCAACCGTGCCAGCGTTACCAAGGGTTGCCAGTCGCTGACCTCGGCGCCGCGCAGCAGGCGGAAACGCAGCGGCCCGAACAGGGATGGCGCCATCATCTTGGGATTCAGTGTCGCCACGATCACCTTGGGGCTTTCCAGCCTGAGGCCATTGCCAGCGGTCAGCCGGATTGGCGCGACGTCCTCATCCCTCGGCGCCACCTCTATCGCATCGCTGGCGCTGAGCTTCGTATCTTCGCCGGCACGTATGGAAAACACCAACTGACCATTGTCAGGCAGCAAATTATCCCCATTCAGTCCCAGCGCCTTGCCGTTGGCAGGCGGTTGCCCCAGGCTGATATCCTTGCTGAGCAAGCCGACTTGCGGCCGCGCCGCTACCACCGTCACGGCCAGGTTGACGGTGCGCCCGTCGCGCAACCTGATCCGCGCCGTCGCTTCGCTGCCGGCATCACCTGCACCGCTATCGCCCTGTGCCACCAGCCGCAACCGATCGACCGATCCGTCGCGGGTCAGTCCATCCGGCCGCAACATCAGGCCGCTAACATCCACGCTTTCCACCTGATCCAGTCGCTGCCCGGACAGCAGCGCCGCTTTGTCCCCCGCGTGGATCACCAGCCCATCCAGCCGGCTCGCCTGCGCATAGCTGCGCACTGCCACCGCCGCGGGCTGTGCCACGCCCTGATATTTGACCTCGATGCTCAGCGCGCCGGGCTTCCGGTCCGCCAGCGGCACCGTCAACGCCAGCGCATCGCGCCCCTGCACCTTCCATTCGACCGGCCTGGGTGCGCCATCGCCTTGCCGCATCATCACGCTTTCGACACAGGCGGGCGCTCCGCCCTTCAGCACCAGTCCATTGTCACGGCCAACGACCAAGGCAGCCGTGTCACCTTCGACAGACCAGGCCCCGCCATCGGGCATCTGCAACATGAAGTCCGGCCCCTCGAACCGATCAAAGCCCCAGCGTCCGTAGAGATGCCCTTCGACGCTGCCCTTGAAGGCGGGCGGCAAGCCAGCACCCGTCAGCACATAGCCGCCCCGGTCGGCGCGCGCTTCCACCGGCACCTCCACGGTCTCGCCCGATGCCGCCTTCAGTGACAGCTTCACGTCGCGGGCATAGGTGGTGGAAAAGATCAGCGGCGCCCCTTCCACCGGCAGCACCGTGCCGGCGCGGGCGACACAGACCGGCGCATCGCCGACGCGGCGCAGGCGCGGAGGGCTGTCCGCCTCGATCGCAGGCATGGCCACGACCATCACCGACTTTGGTTTCTGGAAGGACGGCGCGGCATTCAGCAGCAACGATATGCCCTCCGGCTTGCGCACGCTCAGCGTCGGCAGATAGTCGAATTGCGGGCTGCTGAACGCGCCGAATATCTTCGCGATATCGCGCACCACTCCGATATAGGGGCTGTAGAAGCCATAGCCTGCCTCGCGCGTCGCGGCCAGTTGCAGCGCCAGATCGGTAGGTGCCCCGGTCAGCGTCTCGGCCAGCGAACTGCTGTGGACATCGGACAACACCAGCGTTTCCCGATTATCGAGCAGGCAGGCCGCCTGCATCTCGACCACCTTGGACAGGCAATCTTCGTTCAGCTTCATCGACAGGCTGCGCGCCAGCGTCGGCGCCACGCTGCGCAGATATTCGGGATGGCTGTTTTCCTGCGCCTTGATCGCCATCATGAAAGCGTCCAGCCGCGACCGGTCGAGCGACGCCTGGTTGAGATCCTGCGTCGCGCGGACGAATTCCCCCGGCTTGCCCCGCACCGCGTCGGACAATACGCCTTCCGCCCCGCCGGTATCGGGCACCAGAAACAGCACCATCTGGCGCGCGCCCTTGGGCACGGTCAGGACCAGCGCCTTGTCTTTGTCCTTCTTCTTCCATGTCTCGGCGAATTGCACCCAATCCTTTGGCGGCGGATTGGTCGCGCCACGCAGGAAGGCCGACACCAGAATGAATCGCGCGCCCTGATCGCTCGGCAAATCTGCCTCGACCGACAGTCGATCGCCTTCGGACAGGCTGGGCACCTGCGCGATCGGCAGGCTCTGGTCGCCGCGCATCACCAATATGTCCAGCGCAGGCCCTGGCATTTCGAACGGCGCCGGCTCGGCCGCGCCCAGAGACGCCGGCGCCAGCATCGCCAAAGCGAGCGCACCCGCAGCACAGCGGGCAGTTCTCGTCATCTTGTCGATCGGCAATGGAGTCATCTGTTCGTCCGGTTCCTGTTGGCACGACCCTTCATGCGCCTTTCCCACATGGGCCGGCACAAGCCAAGAGTGGATGGGTAACGCCTGGCCCTGCCGGCGGTTCACTCCGCCCCCGCTTCACCTTCCTCGGCGATCAGGCGCAGCGCCTCTCGCAGCAGGGCAATGTCCCTGCCGGCCAGCAACCGTTCGAACCGCGTTTCATGCGCATCCATGATGGCGTCGACCTGCATACGCAGCAGTTCACCCGCCGGTGTCAGCGACAGCGCCAGGCTCCGTCCATCGACCGGCGATTTATCCACCAGCCCTCGCCCCGCCAGCGCCGCGACCAGCGGCACCATATTGGCGCGCTTGATGCCCAGCATCCGCCCGACATCGCTTTGGATACAGCCCGGATTGGCGCCGACCAGAATCAGGATCGTACCCTCGACCGGTCGCAGCCCAATCTCCGCCAGCGCGATGCCCAGCCCGGCCATCATAGCGGCCGACGCCCGCCGCAGCATATAGCCCAGGCGCAGTGCCACCGGATCGGTCAGGCGGTCGGCAGAGGGGGCAGGCTTGTCCATGAAGCCGGCAATAATGTTATTGCTCAGAACAATCAAGATTGCTATGTTTCATAACAATAACTAGGAGCCAGGATATGCCTGTATCGGAAATCTCTCTGCTGATCGGCGGCGAATCGCGCGCCACGGCTGCCACATTCGAACGCGCCAATCCGGTGACGGGCGCCGTATCCACCGTCGCTTCGGCCGCCAGTGTCGATGATGCCATTGCCGCCGTGGACGCGGCGCAGGTCGCCTTCCCCGGCTGGTCGGCCCTTGGCCCCAATGCCCGCCGCGCCGCGCTGATGAAGGCCGCCGATGCACTGGACGCAAAGGCCGCCGACTTTGTCGACGCGATGATGGAAGAGATTGGCGCAACCGAAGGCTGGGCACGCTTCAACCTGATGCTATCCAGCTCCATGGTGCGCGAAGCCGCCAGCCTCACCACCCAGATCGGCGGAGAGGTCATCCCGTCCGACAAGCCCGGCTGCATCGCCATGGCGATCCGTGAGCCGGCCGGCGTCGTGCTGTCGATGGCCCCTTGGAACGCCCCTATCATCCTTGCGACACGCGCCATTGCCGTGCCGCTCGCCTGCGGCAATACGGTCGTGCTCAAGGCATCGGAACAATGCCCCCGGACCCATGGCCTGATCGTCCAGGCGTTCATCGAAGCCGGGCTTGGCGGCGGCATCGTGAACCTCATCACCAACGCGCCGCAGGATGCCGCAGACGTGGTCGGCGCGATGATCGACCATGTGGCCGTGCGCCGCGTCAACTTCACCGGCTCTACCGCCGTGGGCAAGATCATCGCGAAACGCTGCGCTGAACATCTCAAGCCCGTGCTGCTCGAACTGGGCGGCAAGGCGCCGCTGATCGTGCTGGAGGATGCCGACCTGGACGAAGCCGTGAAAGCCGCCGCCTTCGGCGCTTTCATGAATCAGGGTCAGATCTGCATGTCGACCGAACGGATCATCGTGGTCGAAGCCGTGGCCGATGCCTTTGCGGAGAAATTCCAGGCCAAGGTCGCGACCATGGCCGTGGGCGATCCGCGCGAGGGCAAGACCCCGCTCGGCGCCGTGGTCGACACAAAGGCTGTCGTTCATGTCCAGTCGCTGATCGCAGACGCGCTGACATCGGGCGCAACGCAGTTAAACGGTGGCGATGCGGCCGGCGTCCTCATGCCCGCCCATGTCATCGACGGCGTCACCCAGGACATGAAGCTGTTCCGCGACGAAAGCTTCGGCCCCGTGGTCGGCATCATCCGCGCCCGCGATGAAACCCATGCGATCGATCTCGCCAACGATACCGACTATGGCCTGTCCGCCTCGGTCTTCACCCGCGACACCGCGCGTGGTCTCAAGGTCGCACGCCGCATCCAGTCGGGCATCTGCCACATCAACGGCCCGACCGTGCATGACGAAGCGCAAATGCCCTTCGGCGGCACCAAAGCGTCGGGCTACGGCAAATTCGGCGGCCGGGCCGGCATCGACAGCTTCACCGAACTGCGCTGGATCACGATGGAAACCGAACCCGGCCACTACCCGATCTGATTGCTCGCATTTCCCAATTCCGTTCGGGCTGAGCCTGCCGAAGCCCTCTCCTCATCTTTGCAAAACGCGCCCTTCGACAGGTTGAGGGCCAACGGATCAAAAGGACATATAGCCATGACCAACATCCTGCATGTCGACGGCGTCGACCAGACTGAACTCGAAACCGTCGCCTACACCGTCGAAGACGGCGTCGCCTGGGTCAGCTTCAACCGCCCGGACAAGCGCAACTGCATGTCGCCGCGTCTCAACCGCCAGATGATGCGCGTGCTGGATGAGCTGGAATATCGCACCGATGTCGGCGTGCTCGTCCTGACCGGCGAAGGCAGTGCCTGGTCGGCCGGCATGGACCTTAAGGAATATTTCCGTGAAACCGAATCCCAGGGCCTGGCCGGCACGCGCGGCGCCCAGCGCGAAAGCTATGGCTGGTGGCGCCGCCTGCGCTGGTATCAGAAGCCTACGATCGCGATGGTCAATGGCTGGTGCTTCGGCGGTGGCTATGGCCCGCTCTTCGCCTGCGATCTCGCCTTCGCGGCGGAAGAGGCGCAGTTCGGCCTGTCGGAAATCAACTGGGGCATCCTGCCCGGCGGCGGCGCAGCCAAGGTCGCGACCGAACTCACCAATTTCCGCAACGCCATGTATCATTCGCTGATGGGCGAAAATGTGGATGGTCGTAAGGCTGCCGAGTGGGGCTTCGTCAACGAGGCGCTCCCGCTCGACCAGCTCAAGGCCCGCGTTTCCGACGTCGCGCAGAAACTGCTGACCAAGAATCCCGTAGCGTTGAAGGCGACCAAGGATGCCATCCGCCGCGTCCGCGAAATGACCTATGACAATGCAGAAGATTATCTGATCCGCGCGCAGGAATCGGCCAACAGCTTCGACAATGACGGCCGCAAGGAAGGCATCAAGCAGTTCATCGATGACAAGACGTACAAGCCGGGCCTCGGCGCGTACGACAAGTCGAAGCAGTCCGCCTGACCTTTGGCCGGGCCGCCATCCGTGAACGGCCCGGCCGCTATCGCCGAACATCGGACATCATCATGATCCGGTCGCAGATAATGGAGAGGTTATGGACCACGACATGCACCGCCGCAGCCTGTTAAAGGCCATGCCTGCCCTGACGATCGCCGGCGTCGCGAGCCAGGCCACCGCAGCCGACACGCTCGCCGTACCGCCGCTGACCCTCGCCATGCGCCTGCGCGTAATGATCGGCGTGCCGCAGGAACTGGGTATGGTCGATGGCGTGCGCAAAAGGGTGATCCCCATCACCGGCGGCAGCGTCGATGGCCCGCGCCTTACCGGCAGGATACTGCCCGGCGGCGCCGACTGGCAATCGATCCGCGCGGACGGTACCGCCGACATCCTCGCCCGCTACACGATCGAGGCCAGCGACGGCACGCTCATCTCCATCGTCAACCCCGGTTATCGCCATGGCCCCGCGCCGGTACTGGCCCGCATCACTGCGGGCGAGGTTGTCGATCCCGCCCTCTATTATTTCCGCACCACCCCCCGTTTTGAGGTGGCGGGCGACAGCCCCCATGGCTGGCTCGGTCGCACCGTGTTTCTGTGTACCGCCGCGCGCTACAAGGATCATGTCGCGCTGGACATTTTCTCGGTTGGCTGACACCCACAAGATAAGATTTTAAGGACAGGAGCAGGGATGACCGACATCAGGCGGCAGTTGGATGAAGCCCCCATGGGCCGGCTCCAGATCGCGGCGATCATCCTGTGCATATTGCTGAACGCGCTTGACGGGTTCGACGTGCTGGCGATCAGCTTCGCCTCGCCCGGCATTGCGAAGGAATGGGGGATCGATCGCGCCGCGCTTGGCCTCGTCCTCTCGATGGAACTGATCGGCATGGCGGTGGGATCGGTGCTGCTCGGCAACCTTGCCGACCGCATAGGTCGCCGACCTACCATATTGGGCTGTCTGGTCGTCATGGCAGCAGGCATGGCTGCCGCGACCCAAGCCTGGGATGTGCTGTCGCTTTCCACCGTCCGCCTTGTCACTGGTCTTGGCATCGGCGGGATGCTCGCCTGCACCAACGCCATGGTCGCCGAACTGTCCAACGCCCGCGCCCGCAGCCTGGCCGTCGCGATCATGGCGGCCGGCTATCCGGTCGGCGCGATCCTGGGCGGGTCGGTCGCTTCGCAATTGCTGGTGTCGGGCGGCTGGCGCGACATATTCCTGTTCGGCGGCATCGTCACCGCCATCTTCCTGCCCGTGTCGCTGTGGCTGCTGCCCGAATCGATTGGCTTCCTGCTGCAAAAACGTCCCGAAGGTGCGCTGGTGCGGATCAACCGCCTGCTTGCTCGCATGAACCATGCCCCGACCAGCGCGCTACCCCCTGTTGACAGCAGCGCATCGAAACCCTCCTTCGCCACGCTATTCGCGCCGGGCCTTGCCCACACCACCATCTTGCTCACGCTCGCCTATTTCTTCCACATCATGACCTTCTACTTCATCCTGAAATGGGTGCCCAAGATCGTCGTCGACATGGGCTTCGCACCATCGGCGGCGGGCGGCGTACTGGTCTGGGCCAATGTCGGAGGCCTCATCGGCTCGCTGCTGCTCGGCGCGCTCAGCTGGCGGATGCCGGTGCGCGGCCTCGTCATGGGCGCGATGGTCGCCTCGACCGTCATGGTCACCGTCTTCGGACAGGGGCAGACGACGCTGGCCGGCCTCAGCCTCGTCGCCGCCTGCGCCGGCTTCTTCACCAACGGCGCGGTGGTCGGCCTCTACGCGCTGGTCGCCCAGTCCTTCCCCACCGCCGTGCGCGCCGGCGGGACTGGCATCGTCATCGGCATCGGCCGTGGCGGCGCGGCGCTCGGCCCGATCCTCGCAGGCTTTCTGTTCACGCTCGACTTCGGCTTGCCGCTGGTCGCGCTGGTGATGGCGCTGGGCTCGCTGGTCGGTGCGGCGCTGCTGGCAGGACTGCGCCAACGCCCCATCTGATAGCTTGCAGCCCCAGAGGAACAGGCGCATCAATGGACAATCCATCATGTCGACTGCACCTGTCCCCAGCTTCTATCTCTATGGCGAACCGCAGCGTAGCGTGGCGGAAGGCTTCGTCCATGTCGAAAGCCTCGATGATCGGTCCCGCCCCAGTGAATGGACGATCCGCCCGCATGTTCATCGCGACCTCAACCATATCATCCTGATCGGCGAAGGCGGAGGCGCGATGCAGGCGGAGGCGGCGCAGGTCAGCTTCGACGCGCCCTGCCTGCTGCTGATCCCGGCCGGCATCGTCCATGGCTTCAGCTGGCACAGCGAATCCAGCGGCCATGTCACCACCATCGCCGATTCCTATCTGCGCCACCTGATTGCGCGCGATGCGGATCTCGCTCCGCTTTTCGCCAATCCCCAGGCAGTCCCCCTGGCCCTCGCCGAAGGCGACGCCGCGCAAAACATCATCATGCGCATGGTGCAGGAACTGGGCTGGTCCGGTCCCGGCCAGCGCGCCGCCGTCGAATCCGCGCTGCTCTCGCTGATGGTGCTCGCGCTGCGCCATGCTCCCCTGACCCAGGCGGCACAGCCCGGCACCGCGCGGCAGGCTGCTCTGGTCGCGCGCCTGCGCGAACGGATCGAACAGCGTTTTCGCCAGCGCGAGGCCGTGTCGGACCAAGCCCGCGCGCTCGGCACCAGCCTCACTGCCTTGCGCCAGGCTTGCGCCCATGTGGCGGGCACTTCTCCGGCCCAGATGCTCGACGACCGGGCCTTGCTGGAGGCGCGCCGCCTGCTCCTCTATTCGCAACTGTCAGTGGCAGAGGTCGCCTACGCGGTCGGCTTTGAAGACCCCGCCTATTTCTCGCGCTTCTTCACCCGCCATGTCGGCCAGCCGCCTCGCGCCTGGCGTGCAGCGCGCGACGGTTGACGCCATCCGCCACCGCTCTACATGTCCGCCCATGACGGCGGACAAGCTCATCGACCTGCTGGTGGCCCGGCTGCTGCGCGACCATGGCAAGAGCAAGCATCACTGGCGCAAGGCGATCGGCCCGCTGCGCCTCTACAGCCCCGCCACCCATCCCCATTGCAACTGGAACGCGACCCCGACCGGCAGCTTTCAGGACATTGCGCTGATCGAAACCCTGCTTGATGATCTGCGCATGGCGTATCCGCTGCTGACCACCTAGAAAACGGAAAGGGCGCAGCGGATAGATCCGCCACGCCCTTCCTGCGACCCCGAAGGGATTGCCAGCTTAGCCGAGTTGCGTTTCCAGTTCACCCAGCACGCGATAACAATCGAACACCTTGGCAACGCTCGAATTGGGATCGCGGCCTTCGCGGATGGCGCTGATGAACTCGCGGTCCTGCAACTCGATGCCGTTCATCGATACAGCGACCTGGCTCACGTCGATCGCCTCTTCCTTGCCATTCACCAGATCGTCGTAGCGCGCGATATAGGTGTCGGTATCGCCAATATAGCGGAAGAAGGTGCCGAGCGGCCCGTCATTATTGAACGACAGCGACAGGGTGCAGATCGCGCCCGTCTCGCTCTTCAACTGGATCGACATGTCCATCGCGATGCCAAGGTCCGGGTGAATCGGCCCCTGCATGGCGTGCGCCGACACGATCTTGCCCGCCTGATAGGCGAACAGGTCGATCGTATGCGCGGCATGGTGCCACAGCAGATGATCGGTCCAGCTACGCGGTTCGCCCTTGGCGTTGATATTCTTGCGACGGAAGAAATAGGTCTGCACGTCCATCTGCTGGACGTTGAATTCACCCGCCTGGATACGGTTGTGCACGAACTGGTGTGACGGGTTGAAGCGGCGGGTATGGCCGACCATGCAGACGAGGCCTGTTTCCTTCTGCTTGGCCAGCACGGCCTGCGCATCCTTCCAACTGTCCGCCAGCGGAATCTCGACTTCGACATGCTTGCCCGCATCCATACAGGCGATCGCCTGCGCCGCGTGCATCTGCGTCGGCGTACACAGGATTACCGCGTCCACATCATCGCGTGCCAGCGTTTCATTCAAGTCAGTGGTGGCATGACCGATGCCATATTTTTCCGCGACCTTCTTGGTCGCGTCCAGTTCGCGGCCGATGATCGAAGTGACGGTCACGCCGTCGATATTCTTGAGGCCATCAAGATGCTTTTCGCCAAAGGCGCCGGCACCTGCCAGGGCAATACGCATGAAAAACTCCGTATCTTAACTCCCCTCCCTTTCAAGGGCGGGGCTGAGGGGTGGGTGCGATTGCATCGGCAATCGCTGTTGATCTATGTGGGATAAGGCTAGACGCTCGCTGCGCTAGCGACCCACCCCAACCCCTCCCTTGAAAGGGAGGGGCTTCAAGTTGGTCTACTCAGCCGCGATCGCCGTCACGTCGCTCCCGGTCATATCCAGCCCTTCGCCATTATCAGGGCGCAGCACCATATGGCCGATCGCGGTGTTGGAGCAGGGCACATGATAATGGCGATGCAGCGCGCGGGTCTTCTTGCCCAGCGCCCCGCGCATCACCAGCCACATCACCATCTCGATGCCTTCGCTGCCGGTCTCGCGGAGATATTCGATATGCGGAATCCGGCGCAGATGGTCGCTGTCGCCGACCAATCCGTCCAGGAAGCGATTGTCCCATTCCTTGTTGATCAGGCCCGCGCGCGGCCCCTGCAACTGGTGGCTCATGCCGCCCGTACCCCAGATCTGGACGTTCAGATCCTCAGGATAGCTTTCGACCGCCTTGCGCACGGCTTCACCCAGCGCCCAGCAGCGGTTGCCCGACGGCGGCGGATAGGTGACGACGTTGACAGCCAGCGGCACGACCTTGCAAGGCCAGGCGTCGGGCTTGCCGAACATCATGGAAAGCGGCACGGTCAGGCCATGATCGACGTCCATCTCGTTGATGATGGTCATGTCGAACTCGTCCAGCACGAGGCTCTGCGCCATGTGCCAGGCGAGGTCGGGATGCCCCTCCACGTCCGGCACCGCGCGCGGCCCCCATCCCTCGTCGGCCGACTTGTAACGCTCGCCACAGCCGATCGCGAAGGTCGGGATGATCTTCATGTCGAAGGCGGAGGCGTGATCGTTATAGACCAGGATGATGACATCGGGCTTTTCGGCCTTCTCCCATTCGCGGGTCCAATCGTAACCGGCAAAGATCGGCCCGAAATAATCGTCCCGATCCTTGTTGAAGTCCGACGCCACACCCAGCAGCGGCACATGGCTCGACGCCACGCCAGCAGTAATCCGCGCCATGTCAGCGATCCTCTTTCTTGGCGGCGGCCGCCGCTTCATTGGCCTTGATCGACCGCACACCCTCCGGCGAACGCCCGCCCCGCATCATCATTTCCCGATATTCGGGGAACGCCATGTCGGTCATGGTGCTGACCGCCTCTGCAAAGGGAATGCCGTCGGTCGAAAACAGTTTCGCGAGAAAATAGACGTTGCCGCCCAAATCGAGGCAGCGATTATAATCGCGCGCCAGCATCGCTTCCTTCTGATCGTCGGTCAGCGGCCATTCGTCCATATAAGCGCGCTCATCGGCCTTGAACCGCGCGCGATTCTCGTCCTTCATCAGGCTCATCGCGAACTGGTTCATATGATAGCCCTGCCGGGCGCGCTTGGCGGTGAAGACGCGGGTGCCCGGAATATCCTCCATCTCGGCCAGATATTCGTGAATATCCTGATGCTTGGGATCTTCTGTTATCATAGTCCCCTCTCCTTCAATTTGGCGTCGAGGCGCGGGAAAACGCGACGGGCATTGCTCGCGAAGATCGCAGCGCGCTCTTCATCACTGATTTCCAACGCATCGACATAGCGTTTGGTGTCGTCGAAATAGAAGCCGGTGGTCGGGTCGATACCGCGCACTGCCCCGACCATTTCCGATCCGAACAGGATATTCTTGTTCTCGATCACGTCGGCCAGCAGGTCCACGCCCGGCTGGTGATAGACGCAGGTGTCGAAGAAGATGTTGTTCATCAGATGCGTCGACAGGTCGGGCTTCTTGAGCATGTCGGCCAGGCCGCGATAGCGCCCCCAATGGTAGGGCACCGCACCGCCGCCATGCGGGATGATGAAGCGCAACGTCGGGAAGTCCTTGAACAGGTCGCCTTCCAGCAACTGCATGAACGCGATGGTATCGGCCGCGATATAATAGCCGCCCGTCGCGTGCATCGCCGGATTGCAGCTACCCGACACATGGATCATCGCCGGCACATCCAGTTCGACCATCTTCTCGTAGAAGGGATACCAATATTTGTCGGTCAGCGGCGGATGCGTGAAATGCCCGCCGCCCGGATCGGGATTGAGGTTGCAGCCGATAAAGCCCAGCTCGGTGACGCAACGCTCCAGCTCCGCGATGCTGTTCGTCATGTCGGCCTTGGGCGACTGGGGCAACATGCACACGCCGACGAAGGTTTCGGGGAACAGCCCCACGACCCGCGCGATCAAATCGTTGCAGCGGATCGCCCACTCCTTGGCCGTCGCTTCGTCGCCGACATGCGGCGCCATCGCCGATGCGCGCGGCGAAAAGATGGTGAGGTCCGCGCCACGTTCCTTGATCAGACGCAACTGGTTCGCCTCGATCGTCTCGCGTATCTCGGCGTCGCTGATTTCAGGATAGGCCGGCGCAGGCACGCCCGCTTTAAACGCAGCCTTCTGCTCTTCGCGCCAGGCGTCATGCCCCTTGGGCAGCACGGTATAATGACCGTGGCAATCGATAATCAGGCTCATCCGCTTTTATCTCCAACCTTATTGCGTCACCCCGGAAAATGCCGGGGCCTCAGGCGATGGCGCATGACGCCCGCCACAAAACTCATTCACCCCCGCGCAATCGCACCGATCTTCGCGCCCAGTCCTTCCGGCGACACCTTCACGCCCAACGTACCGATTGCACGCTGCCGCTCCACCGTTCCGCGCGTCATCGCCGCGCCAGTGCCCAGGCCCTCCAGCGTCTTGACCACTTCCTCCATCTCGGCGGCGCGGCGCAAACCATGCACCAGCATTCGGTCGAGATTATAGTCCGCCCGCGCATTCCAGGGCTTCGCCTTCTCGCTCGCATCCAGTGAGGCCAGCACCTCGCCCAGCACGTCGGCCTCGCTGGCGGCCAACACGCATTCGGCGGTCAGCGCCTCGATGCCTTTCACCATGACCGACCGGATCATCTTGATCGAGGAGGCCCGACCGACCGCTTCTCCGACTATGCGGGTCTTGGCAAAGCCCAGCGCCTGCAATCGCGCCTCGGCATCATTCGCACGCCCACCGCTGATCAGCAGAGGCACATTGAGCCGCGCCGGATCGACCGGCGCCATCACCGCGACATCGATATAATGGCCGCCCACCGCTTCGATCGCCAGCGCCGCCGCCTGCTTGGTCTGCGGCGCGACGCTGTTGAGATCACAATAGAGCGTTCCGGGCGCGATCAGTCGCGCTGCGGCTTCCGCAACGGCCAGGGCCTGATCCGCCGTCACCAATGACAGCACCAGCCCCACGCCATCAATAGCGTCCGTCAACGTGCCGGCCACGGAAACGCCCGCCTCGGCACAACAGGCCAGCATCTGATCGCGGGTGGCGGCATCGTCCGTCTTCGCATCGAACACATGGACGGCCTCGGCCCAGTCCCCTGCCAGTGCAAAGGTGGACCCCGCTTCGCCAAATCCGATCAGACCAACTTCCTGCTCCATGGCCCTGATGGATGACGTATCGCGCCAGACGTCGCCAATCGAATCCGACACGACATCATAAGAATTTACGAAGTCATCTCTACAGCAGAGGCCTCTACCGATGCCATGAATTGTTCCTGCAACCGGGTCGGCCGCCAGTCTGGGCGCGTGGTCAGGCCAATGGTCCGGCTGATGGCGCCGGGTGCCGGACCGATATCCGTCAACAATCCTGCCTCCAGTTCCAGCGCCAGTTGGTCATAGGAAAGCAGGGTCAGATAATCCCCGCTCACCAGCAATTGCCGGATCGTCATCACCGATCCACATTCGATCGGAACGGCGGGGACATCGCCACCCAACTCATCGAACATCGCCTTCCACAATTGGCGCAGCGGCGTGCCTTCTGGCGGCAAAATCCAAGGGAAGCGGCGCAGCGCATCGGCATTCCAGCCAGCCGCCAACGGATGACCATGTCGCGCCAATATGGTCGGCCGATCCTCGAACAGGGCGCGCTGCTCCAGATCCAGCGCCATGGCCGGATCGCGCAGCGCGCCAATCATCATGTCGATTTCGCCGTCCCGCAATGGCCCCACCAGTTCGGCATGCGATCCTTCCGAAACGCTGATGTCGACCTGTGGGAAATCGGCCCGGAACCGCATGATCGCATCGGGCAGCAAGCGCGCACGCGACAGCGGCATCGCGCCCACCAAAATGCGGCCGCCCTCTTCCCCCTTCAGGTCAGCCAGATCCGCCAACCCCTGCCGCAATTCCGCCAGCGCGAGCCGCAACCGCTGCGCCAGCGCCAAACCGGGCTTGGTCAGCGTCACCCCCCTGCCCCGCCGGTCGACAAGCCGGCTCCCGACCGCTAGCCCCAGATCGCCCACCGCCCGGTGAAGCGACGGTTCCGCCACCCCGGTCGCCGCCGCCGCCGCCGCATAGCTGCCTGCCCGCGCCAGTGCCACGAACGCCCGTACCTGCGCCGCCGTCACGCGATTGCTGCCAATCAGCCGCAGCGCCACGTCGATCCGGGGTTTCAGCCGCTGCGCCGCCTCCAGCGCAGCCATCCCGCCGGGCTGCCGGTCGAACAGCCGTACGCCCAGTTGCGCTTCCAGCTTGGCGATACCCTGCGTCACCGCCGGCTGGGTCAGATTGACCGATCGCGCCGCCAGGCTGACACTGCCCTGATCGACAACGGCGGCCATGGCAGCAAGGTGACGGATATTGAACTGATCGGGTTTCATATTTGATGATTATCAAAATTTAATGGCAGTGCGCCAGTTCGGATTTGAGCATCGCGCCGCAACTGTCCATGTCGCTGTCCATCTTGGGAGAAGGAACCGGTCCATGTCCAACGTCGTCGTCCAGAATATCCAGCGGGCGGAACTCTCCGTCATCGACGGCCTGGCCAAGGCAGGCGTCGCCACCGTGCATGAAGCGCAGGGCCGCACCGGCCTGCTCGCACCCTATATGCGCCCTATCTACAGCGGCGCCCGCATCGCCGGCAGCGCCGTTACCATCTCCGCCGCACCCGGCGACAACTGGATGGTCCATGTCGCGATCGAGCAGTTGCAGGAAGGCGACATCCTCCTGCTCGCTCCCACCAGCCCCTGCACCGACGGCTATTTCGGCGACCTGCTCGCCACCTCGGCGCAGGCGCGCGGTTGCCGTGGCCTCATCATCGACG
Source organism: Sphingobium sp. Leaf26 (assembly GCF_001421665.1). Classification (GTDB taxonomy): domain Bacteria; phylum Pseudomonadota; class Alphaproteobacteria; order Sphingomonadales; family Sphingomonadaceae; genus Sphingobium. Next base: position 17,613 of record NZ_LMKV01000017.1, on the reverse strand, counting down.
CGGGCGTGCGTGACGTGCGCGACCTGACGCAAATGAACTTCCCTGTCTGGTCTAAGGCCGTTCATGCACAGGGCACGGTCAAGAATACGCTGGGCAGCGTCAACATACCCGTCATCTGCGCCAATGCGCTGGTCAATCCGGGCGATGTCATCATCGCCGACGATGACGGCGTGTGCATAGTACCCCGCGCCGACGCCAATTCTGTCCTGAAAAAGGCACAGGCGCGCGAAGCCGCCGAAGAAGCCAAGCGCGTTCGTCTGGCCGCTGGCGAACTCGGCCTCGACATCTACAATATGCGCCCGCGCCTGGAAGAAATGGGCCTGAAATATATTTGAAGCCCTGGCCAAATATTCCCGTTCGCCCTGAGCCTGTCGAAGGGCTGTACTTCTTTTGAGAAAGGGCTGGGCTTCGACAGGCTCAGCCCGAACGGAGTAAAATTATGGCAACGTCCAATTCAGCGCGCGTCATGTGGATGCGGGGCGGCACGTCGAAGGGCGGCTATTTCCTTGCCGAAGACCTGCCCGCCGACATAGCCGCGCGGGACGCTTTCCTCCTGCGCGTCATGGGTTCGCCCGATCCGCGCCAGATTGACGGCATGGGCGGTGCCGATCCGCTGACCAGCAAGGTCGCCGTGGTGAAGAAATCGACCCGCGAAGGCGTCGATGTCGATTACCTCTTCCTCCAGGTCTTCGTCGACAAGGCGGTCGTCACCGACGCACAGAATTGCGGTAACATCCTCGCCGGTATCGGTCCGTTCGCCATTGAGCGCGGGCTGGTCGCCGCGCAGGATAACGAAACCCGCGTGGTGATCTTCATGGAAAATACCGGGCAGATCGCCATGGCCACGGTGCGGACGCCCGGCGGCACCGTCCGCTATGACGGCGACGCGAAGATCGACGGCGTCCCCGGCAGCGCCGCGCCGATCCCGTTGGAGTTTCGCGATACCGCCGGTTCGTCCTGCGGTGCGCTGCTGCCCACCGGCAACGCCTTTGATGAAGTCGATGGCGTGCGCGTCACCCTGATCGACAATGGCATGCCTTGCGTCGTGATGAAGGCGCAGGACGTCGGCGTCACCGGCTATGAGGACCGCGATACGCTGGACAATGACACCGCCTTGAAGGCCCGCGTTGAGGCCATCCGCCTGGCTGTGGGCGAGCGGATGAACCTGGGCGACGTTACGGACAAGTCCGTGCCCAAGATGATGCTGGTCGCCCCGCCCCGCGATGGCGGCGCGGTCACGGTGCGCAGTTTCATCCCGCATCGCGCCCATGCCTCAATCGGCGTGCTCGGTGCAGTCAGCGTCGCGACGGCCTGCCTGATCGAAGGATCGCCGGCGGCTGAAGTCGCGTCGGTCCCGGCCGGCAACCGCAAGACGCTGCCGGTCGAACATCCCACCGGCGAAACGACCTGCGTGATGGAACTGGATGACGACGGGACGGTCACCAGCGCAGCCATGCTGCGCACCGCCCGTAAATTGATGGATGGCATCGTTTTCTCTTGAACCGTTCGGGCTGAGCCTGTCGAAGCCCCGCATTTTCTTTTCAGAAAAACCAGCCCTTCGACAGGCTCAGGGCGAACGGAGTTTTGAGATATGACCCGCATCATTTCCTGGCACGGCAATCCGGCCAAGCCGCTCTATATGCCGCCTGCCGGCGCGATCGACGCCCATTGCCATGTGTTCGGCCCGATGGCGGATTTCCCCTTCAGCGCGAAGGCGAAATATCTGCCGGAAGATGCCGGCCCGGACATGCTGTTCGCGCTGCGCGACCATCTGGGCTTTGCCCGCAACGTCATCGTGCAGGCCAGTTGCCACGGCACCGACAATGCCGCGACGCTGGACGCAATTGCCAAGTCGCACGGCAAGGCACGCGGCGTCGCCGTGGTCGATCCGGCGATTTCGGCATCCGACCTTGCCGCCCTGCATGATGGCGGCATCCGCGGCATCCGCTTCAATTTCCTGAAACGTCTGGTCGACGATGCGCCCAAGGACAAGTTTCTGGAAGTCGCCAAGCGCCTGCCCGCCGGCTGGCATGTCGTCATCTATTTCGAGGCGGACATTCTGGAAGAGTTGCGCCCCTTCATGGATGCGATCCCGGTGCCGCTCGTGATCGACCATATGGGTCGCCCGGACGTGACACAGGGGCCGGACGGCGCCGACATGAAAGCGTTCCGCGCCTTCCTTGAAAGTCGGGAAGATATCTGGTTCAAAGCGACCTGCCCCGACCGCCTCGATCCGACAGGCGATCCGTGGAATGCTTTTGCCGAAGTGGTAGCGCCGCTGGTCGCCGACTATCAAGATCGCGTCTTGTGGGGTACCGACTGGCCGCATCCGAACATGCAGGATGATATCCCTGACGACGGCCATCTGGTCGACATGATCCCGCGTATCGCCCCCACGGAGGCGTTGCAGCGCAAACTGCTGATAGACAATCCGATGCGCCTCTACTGGCCGGAAGAACTCTAACCGCCTGGCTTGATATAGGGCACCGCCGCGAAGAACAGCCGTTCTTCGCGGCGCGGGTCGTTTTCGATTCCGACCTGACGGTCGAAGATCATCGTCGGCCGCTGGTCGAGATCGAAGCGGGGCCAATCGGGAAGGGTCCGATGGTTCGGATCGCCAGTCCGCGCCAGCGCGATGAAGCTGTCCGCCATCTGCCCCGCCAGCCGCCGCGCATCGGGGCTGTTGCCGGTCCGCGATCCAGCCGCATCGACATTGTCGAACACCAGCGGAATATCCAGCGTGTGAAACGCCCCCAATATCCCGCCCGCTTCGGGACAAGGAAAGTCGAGCTGGTACATCCAGGTCGGCGCACCGATCCGCGCGCGTTCCTCCGCCTGGATCAGATGACCCGGCCAGGATCGCCCCGCCGTCGTCGCCGCCAGCAATATCTGGCCGGGGCTGCGATCGGAATAGAGTTCGCGATAGCGGCGGATGACATGGTCCGGGGCCAGATCCTTCACTGTCTCGCGTGCCAGCCGTTCGGGCAGATTGTCCCATGTCGTGTCACCCGCGCGCAGCATCTTTTCGATCCACAGCCCCGTTTCATCATGGGTATTGCCGACAATCAGCGGGATATGCGCCGCTTCGCTCGGAGCATCGGGAAAGAAGGGGTGGCGCGCCAGCACGCCATGGTCCAGCGTGGAGGTGAAGCTGATTTCTCCCTTGCCCTCCAGCGGATCGGTCATCGCCATTGCCTCGACCAGTCGGTCGACAGGGAGCCGCATCAAGGTCGCGATATCAGGCGCGCCGGCCTTTTCCATCCATGCCTTCGCCCGTCGGGTGGCGTGCATCGGGCCGGCGGCCGTGACATGCTGGCCGCTCATCGTCGCGGCGGCATGGAAGAGCGGGCGCGCCTCCGGCATCGCCATCAACGTCACTACCTTCGCGCCACCACCCGACTGTCCGAAGATCATGACCCGATCGGGATTGCCACCGAACCGGGCGATATTGTCGCGCACCCATGTCAGCGCCAGAATGATGTCCAGATTGCCGACATTGCCTGATTCAGCCGGCCCGCCAAGCCCCGCCAGATAGGCATAGCCCATGGCCGCCAGCCGGTGGTTGAGCGTCACCACTACCACATCGCCGCGCCGGACGAGATTGGCGCCGTCATAGAGCGGATCGCTACCCGATCCATGGGCGTGGGCACCGCCATGCAGGTAGACCATGACCGGTCGTCGCCCCGCATCCAGCGCCGGCGTCCAGACATTGAGGAACAGACAGTCTTCCGACGTTGCCTCGGTTGCCCTGGTCTGCGGTGCAGCGGGACCATAGCCTGACGCATCCGCTATACCCGTCCAGGGGCGGGGCGGAACGGCACGGCGGAAACGGGTCGAGGCCGTATCAGCGCCGTAGCGAATGCCGCGAAACACGAGCAGGTGCCGTTCGATCGTACCCCCGACCTTGCCATAGCACGTCGTCGCGACCGGGCTGGATCGGGTTCGGGCAGATGCCACGATCGGGGTCGCCGCCATGCCGGCCAGCAAGGTGCGACGGCCCATGTGGATCATGCCGTCATTTCCGTGCAAAGCTGTCGCATGGCGGGCAGCGCCGGATTCGCATTGTCGCGGCGCCAGGCCATGTGCAGTTCCACCGGCTTCTCCTGGGGCGTCATGAGCCGCCGAAAATGCACGTCGCTCATATGCAGGCCGGTAGCACTCTCGGGAACGATGGCCGGGGCGACGCCGGCATGGACCAACCCCAGCATCGAATGGATCTGGGTCACATGCTGGAGGTAGAGCGGTGCGGCTGCGACCTCATTGAACAGATGTTCCAGCATATTGTGGAAATAGGCCGCGCCCTGCCGCGAATACATGATGAGCGGCTGGCCGTCGAAATCGGCCGGGGTTAGCGCTGCCATCGCCTTTCGCGGATCGCCCGGCGGCAGGGCAACGAACAAGGGTTCGTGCAGCACGCAGGCGCTGTCAAATTCATGGCGGTTCACCGGTGGGCGGACGAAGCCGATATCGACCAGGCCGGTCAGAAGGGCATCGACCTGATCGCCCGACACCATTTCCCGCAATTCCAGTTCGATATTGGGTAGCGCCGCGCTTGCCTGCGCGACGATGCGCGGCACGATATTATAGCCCGACACCGCCGTGAAGCCGATCGCCACCCGCCCGGCGTCGCCCTTCGCCACGCGGCGGGCGGACAAGGCGGCGCTGTCGGCTAGGCGGACGATCCGGCGCGCTTCAATCAGGAAGACGCTGCCGGCCGGGGTCAGGCTGACCTGCCGGCTAGTCCGTTCCAGCAGTTGGACGTCCAATATCCGTTCCAGCAACTGGATCTGCCGGCTGAGCGGCGACTGGGTCATGTTGAGCCGCTGCGCCGCCCGGCCGAAATGCAATTCTTCGGCGGCGGCGACGAAGCAACGGAGCTGGCTGAGTTCGAACATCATGCCAGACTATCCGCGCTCGCCGCCTTAGTCACGCCGCAGCGCGCTCGATCAACGCACGCAGGTGCGCTTCCTCCTGCGCCGACAGGTCTGTCAGTGGTGAACGGACCGGACCTGCATCACGACCGATGATCCGCATCCCCGCCTTGACGATCGACACGGCATAGCCGCGTCCCTGATCGCGCAAGGCGATATAGGGCAGGACGAAATTGCGGAGCTGATCCATGACATACGCCTGATCGCCCGCCCGGACGGCAGTATAGAAGCGCAATGCCCAGTCCGGCATGAAGTTGAAGATAGCCGAGCTGTATGTGGTGACGCCCATGGTAAGGTAGGGCGTGGCGAAGGTTTCGGCTGTTGGCAGGCCACCGATATAGGTCAGCCGGTCGCCCATCCGCGCATAGATGCGGGTCATCAATTCGATATCGCCGACGCCGTCCTTGAACCCGATCAGATTGGGATTGCGGTCGCAAAGACGTGCCAGCGTCTCGTCATTCACGATCGCATTGTCGCGATTATAGACGATGACGCCCAGGCCCGTGGCGCGACAGACGGCCTCGATATGAGCGGCCAGCCCCTCCTGCTTGGCGTGCATCAGATAAGGGGGCAGCAGCAGCAGGCCGTCTGCGCCCGCCTTTTCCGCGTCGCGGGCGATGCCGGTGGCGATCGCCGTGCCATAGCCGCAGCCGGAAATGACCGGGATGCGCCCATTGGTTTCCTTGACCGCTGCACCGACCACCTGCGCCACTTCGTCGGGCGACAGGGAGAAGAACTCCCCGGTGCCGCCGGCCGCGAACAGGCCGGTCAGCGCATGGTCCAGCATCCATCCGCAATGATCGCGATAGGGGCCTTCCAGAAATGCGCCCTCTGCATCGAAGTGCGTGACCGGAAAGGACAACAGCCCCTGGCCCAGCTGGCGCGCCATGTCTTCGGGGCTAAAATGGCTCATATCCCTGCATCTCCTCTCGTCGGCGGTGTCTGTCCCTGCCGATGTTCGAGAGGATGAATAGGGAGGAGCCTGCTATCGGGTCCAACTCAAAGATGCGCATGATTGATGCACGGCTTGGCATGATCGCCGGACCGCGCACCGTGCCAATCAAAATTCGATCAGCGCTACCTTGGTCTTGAGGTTGGCCATATAGGCTTCCCGGCCCAGATCCTTGCCGATGCCGGATTGTTTGTAGCCGCCGGTAGGCAGGATGAAGTCGTTGCTGCGGCCATAGCGATTGACCCAGATAGTGCCCGCTTCCAGCGATCGGGTGGCACGCAATGCACGGCTGACATCGCCGGTGTGGACGCCGGCGGCCAGGCCATAGTCGCTGTCATTGGCGAGGGCATAGGCCTCTTCCTCATCCGCGAAAGTCTGGACGGTCAGGACCGGGCCGAAGATTTCGCCCTGCACGACCTCGCTCTTCTGGTCGACGTTGGCAAGCAGGGTCGGTGCGAAATAGCTACCCTCCTGCGGAACGGTAGCGCGGCCGCCGCCAGCCAGCACTTCGGCACCGTCGGCAATGGCGCGGCCGACGATTCCGTCCATCCGGTCAAGCTGGCCATTGGATATGATCGGTCCCAGCGTCGTGTCCTCTGCCCATGTCGGCCCCGCTTTATGGGCATTGAAGGCAGCGGTGATGCGGTCGATCACGTCATCCGCCACCTTGTCCTGCACTAGCAGGCGCGATCCGGCAACGCAGACCTGCCCCGCATTAAGAGTGATAGCCCGCGCGACGATGGCCGATGCCTTGTCGAGCATGGCGTCGGCAAAGATGATCTGCGGGCTTTTGCCCCCCAGTTCCAGCGTCACCGGCTTCGGTCCGCTTTCCGCGCACGCGGCCATGATCGCGGCCCCGGTGCGGGTCGATCCGGTGAAGGTGACCTTGGCCACTTCAGGACGGCGCACCAGCGGATCGCCGACGCTGCGGCCGTCGCCCTGTACCACGTTGAAGATGCCAGCCGGCAACCCCGCCTCGATCGCCAGTTCGGCCAGGCGCACGATGCTGAAAGGCGTCATTTCCGAGGGCTTCAAGACGATGCTGTTGCCCGCCGCGATCGCGGGCGCAATCTTCCATCCGGCCATCACCAGCGGCAGATTCCACGGCGCGATCGCCGCGACCACGCCATAGGGTTCGGTGATGGTCAGGCCCAGCTTGTCCGGCGTGGTGGCGGCCACTTCGCCCCCGACCTTGTCCGCCCATTCCGCAAAGAAGCGGATCGTCTCGGCGGTGTAGCTCAAATCCCAGGCGTTGATTTCCTTGAGTATCCGGGTCGACCCCAAAGCCTCCAGCGGCGCAAGCGTCCCGGCGTCCGCCTCGATCAGGTCGGCCCAGCGGCGCATTACCTTCATCCGGGCGCGCGGATCGCTCTGCGCCCAGCCGCTGGTCTTGTAGGCGCGCTGCGCGCTTTCGACCGCTTCAGCAAGCTGGTTGGCGTCAACGCTGTCCAGCTCGGCCTGTACCTGGCCATCGGAGGGGCGCCGCACGGTGATCGCTGGCCCACGACCTGCAACCCGGCGCCCGCCGATGAAATTATTGGCATGGGGCAGGCTGATCTGATCGGGGTTGAAACCGGTCACGGCATAATCTCCTTCATACGGACATTCCGACAAAATAGGCGTGCACGGCGGCATTTGTTGCAGTTGGACGGGAAAATGTGCGCGATAATCTTCCAAAATCAGGGCGAAGGCAGCATCCAATGCTTGGCACTGCCTCCTAATGTCCGACATCTGATTCCCAAAGTAAGGCAGGCGGGCGTCCCTTTCCCGCCAAGGAGCAAGCGCATGGCGACAGGCATAGAGGCGATGGTGGACCTGCGGCGGATGACGTTCGACGATCTGGCCGCCGCCCATATACTATCGAGCGAACAGAAATGGCCCCATCGGATCGAAGACTGGGAGATGCTGTTCGGCCTCGGCTTCGGCTATGTCGTGGAGCGTGATGGTGACGTGATCGGCACCGCCATGGCGTGGCTCTATGGCGAGACGGCCGCGACGCTGGGCATGGTCATCGTATCGCCAAAGGCGCAGGGCATGGGCCTTGGGCGCCGGTTGATGGAGGCGGTGCTGGGCGATCTGGGCGACCGGACCGTGCTGCTGAACGCCACCGACGAGGGCGCGCCGCTCTATCGCAAGCTGGGGTTCGAACCGATCGGCCCGGTATTCCAGCATCAGGGCGCGGCGTTCGCCGTGCCGATGGCGGAATTGATCCCCGACGAGCGGGTACGGCCGCTGGGCGCAAAGGACTTGCCGACGCTCCATGCCCTCGCCCGGCGCGCCACCGGCATGGATCGCGACGCGCTGCTGGACGCGCTGGTGCCGGGCGCGCAGGGCGTGGTGCTGACCCGCGGCAACGAGCCGGTCGGCTTCGCCTTGTTCCGCCGTTTCGGCCGCGGCTATGTCGTCGGCCCGACCATTGCGCCGGATACTGGTGGGGCGCGGGCACTGATATCCCACTGGCTGGGGTCCAATAGCGGTATGTTCTGCCGCCTGGACATACCGGAGGAAAGCGGCCTTGGCGGCTGGCTGGATGATCTCGGCCTACCCTGCGTTGGGCGGGTGATGCGTATGGTCCGTGGCCCCACCCCCGCCAGCGATCCTTCGATCACGACTTTCTCTCTGACTACACAGGCCCTCGGATGACCATCAGCCTCAACAATCCCGCTCTCTTCATCGAGCGCGCCTTCATCGGTGGCACATGGGTCGGCGCGACGTCCGGCGCGACCGTCCCGGTCGACAATCCTGCCACCGGCGCAATCATCGGCACCGTGCCCGATTGCGGCGAGGCTGACACGCTGGCCGCCATCGCCGCGGCCGAAGCAGCGTTCCCTGCATGGAAGGCGCGCACGGCGGCGGACCGTGCCGCCGTGCTGGAGTGCTGGCATGCGCTGATCCTGGATAATGTCGCCGACCTCGGCCGGATCATGACCGGCGAGCAGGGCAAGCCGATCGCGGAGGCCGAGGGCGAAATTCGCTATGCCGCCAGCTTCGTCAAATGGTTCGCGGAGGAAGCCCGCCGGGTCGAAGGCGGCATCATCCCCGCGCCTGAGACCAACCGCCGCATATTGGTGATGAAGGAGCCGGTCGGCGTGTCGGCGGCGATCACGCCCTGGAATTTCCCGGCGGCAATGATCACGCGCAAATGCGCGCCGGCTCTGGCCGCCGGCTGCACGATAGTAGTGAAGCCGTCCGACCTGACGCCCTTTACCGCGCTGGCGCTGGCGAAGCTGGCAGAGGAGGCGGGCGTGCCGGCGGGCGTGTTCAACGTCGTTACGGGCATGCCGTCCGCGATCGGCGGCACGCTGACCGCAAGCCCGGTGGTGCGCAAGCTGTCCTTCACCGGATCGACCCGTGTCGGGGCGCTGCTGATGCGGCAATGCGCCGACACCATCAAGCGGGTGAGTTTCGAGCTGGGCGGCAATGCGCCGCTGATCGTGTTCGACGATGCCGATGTCGATGTCGCTGTCGCCAGCGCGATGGTCAGCAAGTTCCGCAATGCGGGCCAGACCTGCGTCTGCGCCAATCGCATCCTGGTGCAGGATGGCGTGTACGACCAGTTTGCCGAAAAGCTGGCCAAGGCCGTCAGCGCGCTGAAGGTCGCGCCGGGGGATATGCCGGGCAGCACGATCGGGCCGCTGATCAACACCGCCGCCGCTGATAAGGTGAAGGCGCATGTCGAGGATGCACTGTCCCATGGCGCCACCCTGTTCGCGCAGGCGCCGAACGAGGCGGTGGGCGATCGGTTCGCGACCCCGGTAGTGCTTACGGGGGCGACGCGGGACATGCGGCTGGCCGACGAAGAGACGTTCGGGCCGGTCGCGCCGCTGTTCCGCTTTACCCATGAGGAGGAAGGGATCGAACTGGCCAATGCGACCAGCTATGGCCTGGCCGCCTATTTCTACACCGAAAATCTCCACCGCGCCTTCCGCGTGGCGGAGCGGCTGGAGGCCGGCATGGTCGCGCTCAACAGCGGCGCGATCGCGATGGAGGTCGCGCCGTTCGGCGGGGTCAAGATGTCGGGCCTGGGCCGCGAAGGCGCGCATGCCGGGATCGAGGAATATCTGGAAACCAAGGCGTTCCATATTGCGGGGCTGAAACTCTAACCCTGCGTTCTTCCGTTCGCGCTGAGCCTGTCGAAGCGCTTTTCTTCTTCAAAAAGTAGAGGGCTTCGTCAGGCTCAGCCCGAACGGGAGTAGGTTCATGTCCACCAACCGCAATTACGCCATCTCCGTCATTCCCGGCGACGGGATCGGCAAGGAAGTCATGCCTGAAGGCATTCGCGTGCTGGAGCGGGCGGCGAGCCTTTATGGCTTCACCATTGAACAGAAGTGGCAGGATTTCGCCTGTTGCGATTATTATGCCAAGCATGGCCAGATGATGCCCGACGACTGGAAGGCGCAGATCGGCAATCCCGACGCCATCTTCTTCGGCGCGGTCGGCTGGCCCGATACGGTGCCCGATCATATTTCGCTCTGGGGATCGCTGCTCCAGTTCCGGCGCGAATATGACCAATATGTCAATCTGCGCCCCGTCCGCCTGATGCCGGGCGTGCCGTGCCCGCTGGTCGGACGCGAGCCGGGCGACATCGATTTCTGGGTGGTGCGCGAAAATACCGAGGGCGAATATAGCTCGGTGGGCGGCAAGATGTTCCCCGGCACCCCGCGCGAAGTGGTCATTCAGGAAACGGTGATGACCCGGCACGGCACCGATCGGGTGTTGCGCTACGCCTTCGAACTGGCGGCGACGCGGGACCGCAAGCATGTCACGTCTGCGACCAAGTCGAACGGCATCGCCATCACGATGCCCTGGTGGGACGAGCGGGTGGTGGAGATGGCCAAGAACTATCCCACCGTCACCCATGACAAATATCATATCGACATTCTGACGGCGCAATTCGTGCTGAACCCGGACCGGTTCGACGTCGTGGTCGCGTCCAACCTGTTCGGCGACATATTGTCCGACCTTGGCCCGGCCTGCACCGGCACGATCGGTGTCGCGCCGTCGGGCAATATCAACCCGGATCGCACCGCGCCCTCGCTGTTCGAACCGGTGCACGGGTCCGCCCCCGATATTGCCGGCCTGGGGGTAGCCAATCCGGTCGGGCAGATCTGGTCAGCGGCGATGATGCTGGAGCATCTGGGCGAGGCGGACGCTGCCGTCGCGATCATGCGGGCGGTGGAAACGGTGCTGGCGGAACCGGCGCTGCGCACCGGCGACCTCAAAGGCGCGGCCAATACCGAGCAATGCGGCAAGGCAATCGCCGACGCGCTGGCGTGAAATAGGAAATCGGGCGCTTAACTTCGCACATTTCCCGCAAGTTCGGACATTTTATTGCGCCGGGATGATCCTATCGCACAATGTTCTGAAGGGCCGTCCCGTCGGGGCGGCCCTTTCATTCCTGTATCAAAAAAGCGCCATGTAGGACAGCGGCAGATTATGCCGTCGGGCTTTGCAATTATGTGATGCGACGGTCGCTGATCGGCGCATATCGGGCTTTCGCTCTGCCGCATCAGGCTAGGCTGAACCCAAGACCCACAATGGCGAGCCTGCTGATGACGCTGCAATCCAACCGGTCCTTGCTGGACATCGACCGCGACCACTTGATCCACCCCGTCACCTCCTTCCGCGGGCATGAGACGCATGGCGCGCTGCTGCTGGAAAGCGGCAAGGGCATGTGGTTGAAAGACATGGACGGCAAGGAATTGCTGGATGCCTTTGCCGGCCTGTGGTGCGTGAATGTCGGCTATGGCCAGGACAGCATCGCCGAGGTCGCGGCCGAGCAGATGCGCCGGCTGCCCTATGCCACCGGCTATTTCCATTTCGGTAGCGAGCCGACGGTGCGGCTGGCGCAGCGGCTGGTCGACCTCAGCCCCGAAGGTCTGGACCATGTCTATTTCACGCTGGGCGGGTCGGATGCGGTGGACAGTGCGATCCGCTACATCACCCATTATTTCAACGCGATCGGCAAACCCGACAAGAAGCAGTGCATCGCGCTGGAGCGCGGCTATCACGGGTCGAGCACGACCGGCGCCGGCCTGACCGCGCTGGCCAATTTCCATCGTGGTTTCGATCTACCGCTGCGCTGGCAGCATCATATCCCGTCGCCCTACCCCTATCGCAGCGATCTGGAAGGCGACGATGCGGCGATCATCGCCCGCTCGGTGCAGCAGTTGAAGGACAAGGTGGCGGAACTGGGCGCGGACAAGGTCGCCGCTTTCTTCTGCGAACCGATCCAGGGGTCGGGCGGGGTGATCGTGCCGCCGGTCGGCTGGCTGAAGGCGATGCGGCAGGCTTGCGACGAACTCGACATCCTGCTCGTCGCCGACGAGGTCATCACCGCCTTCGGTCGCACCGGCCCGATGTTCGCCTGCGAAGCGGAAGATGTGACGCCCGACCTGATGACGGTCGCAAAGGGCCTGACCGCCGGCTATGTGCCCATGGGTGCGGTGCTGATGTCCGACACCATCTATCAGGGCATCGCCAATGGCGCGGCGCCGGAAGTCGTGATCGGCCATGGCGCGACCTATTCGGGCCATCCGGTCAGCGCCGCCGTGGGACTGGAAGTGCTGCGCCTCTACACTGAGGGCGGCATATTGGCGAACGGGCAGAAGGTCGCTGCGCGCTTCGACGCCGGCATGGCGGGCATCGCCGATCATCCGATGGTCGGCGACACGCGCGGGCGCGGCCTGCTGGGCGCGATCGAACTGGTCAGCGACAATGGCAGCAAGACGCGGTTCGATCCCGCGCTGAGGCTGGCCGATCGGCTGTTCGCCAAAGCCTATGAAAACGGGGTCATTTTCCGTGCCTTTGCCGATAATATCATTGGCCTGGCCCCGGCGCTGTGCGCGTCGGACGGGGAGATGGACGAGATATTCGCGCGCATCGCCAAGACGCTGGACGATCTGCTCGAAGAAGCCGATATTCGTGCGGCGGTGAGATAAGCGAGACGGGGAGCAAGGCATATGTTGGGCGGACCCAGACTGGACAGGATCGACCTCAAGATCCTGACGCAGCTTCAGCAATCAGGCCGCATCACCAATGTCGAGCTGGCCGACGCGGTCGGCCTGTCCCCCAGCCCCTGCCTGACGCGGGTGAAGCGGCTGGAGAAGGCCGGCTATATCACCGGCTATGGTGCGCACATCAACCTGCACAAGCTGGGCGAATATCTGACGGTCTTTACCGAGGTGACGCTGACCGAGCATCGCTCCGGCGATTTTTCGCGGTTCGAGACACGCATCCGCAAGCTGGACGAAATCGTAGAATGCCATCTGGTCAGCGGCGGCTATGATTATCTGCTGAAATTCGTGACGCGCGGCGTCGCGCATTATCAGTCGATCATCGAAGGGATGCTGGAAAGCGACTATGGCATCGAGAAATATTTCAGTTATGTCGTGATCAAGTCGCCCTTCATCAAGCATCATTATCCGATCCAGCATCTGTTCGGTGAGCAACGTTAGGGTTTGGCGGGCATTTGAATGATGTGTTCCCGGCGCAGTTGATGGGAGTAACCCATCAAGGGTTCAGGGGCACTGGCAGAACTGGCCTCCGGCCTGCGCCGGGGAACAGAATGAATAGAGGGATCAGCTTCCGAGCATGACCGACATAGCCGACCTGATCGCACCGCTCGTCGCATTCCGACGCGACATTCATGCCCATCCCGAACTCGGCTTTTGCGAGCATCGCACCGCCGGGCGGATCGCCGAGCAGCTGCGCGCGCTGGGGCTGGAGGTGCATGAAGGGATCGGCAAGACCGGCGTAGTGGGCGTGCTGCGCCACGGCAGCTCTGCACGCAGCATTGGGCTGCGCGCAGACATGGATGCGCTGCCGATCCATGAGCAGACCAACCTGCCCTATGCCAGCACGACGCCCGGCACTTTCCATGGTTGCGGCCATGACGGGCATGTCGCGATGCTGCTGGGTGCTGCGCAGCATTTGGCGCGCAGCCGCAAGTTCGACGGCACGGTCAACTTCTTCTTCCAGCCTGCCGAGGAAGGCCAGGGCGGCGCGCGCGAGATGGTGAAGGAAGGGCTGTTCGATCGCTTTCCCTGTGACCGGGTGTTCGGGCTGCATAACTGGCCCGACCTGCCCGCCGGCACGATCGCGACGCGGCCCGGGCCGATCATGGGCGCGGCCGACAAGTTCGAGATTCGGCTGGAGGGGCGTGGCGGCCATGCGGCGATCCCGCACGATACGCCCGACGCAATCCTTGCTGCCGCAGCATTGGTGCAGCAATTGCACGGCATCGTGTCCCGCCGGATCGCACCGACATCGTCAGCCGTGCTGTCCATCACGCAAATTCATGGCGGGCATACACATAATGTGATCCCGGAACTGGTGACGATATCGGGGACGGTGCGCACGTTCGATCCCAAGGTTCAGGACCGGATCGAGGAGTCGATCCGGCAGGTTGCGGCAGGCGTGGCACTGGCCGGCGAACTGACCGCGAGCGTCGATTATACGCGCTACTATCCCGCGACGATCAACGATGCGGAAGCGGCGCAGGAAGCGATGGCCGCTGCCGCGACCGTGGGCGAGGCGCAACTGGCGCCCGATCCCGCCTTCACGTCGGAAGATTTCGCCTTCATGTTGCAGGCCTGCAAAGGTGCCTATATCTGGCTGGGGCAGGCAAAGCCCGAAGGATCGGTGCCGCTGCACAACCCGCATTATGACTTCAATGACGATGTGCTGGCGCTGGGCATCAAGCTGCATGTCGCGCTGGCGGAGCGGCATCTGGCGGTTTGACTTTCAAAGACTGAAGCCGAAGCCGAACACCGCCATGGTCGATTGCCGGGCCTCACCCTGTTCACGGGCGAGGCGGCGGGTGCCGCCCAGCAGTCGTTCATGCACGACCGCCGTATAGATGTTGATCTTGTCGGTCAGCCGATAGCGCAGGCGCAGCGTGCCTTCCCCTTCGGTCAGGCCCGCTTGCACAGCGTCGGCCGCCACATCCTGCGCCGACCAGCCCGCGCCGATGCGAGGTTCCAGATAGAGGCGCCCGGTGATCGGGAGTTGATAGACGATCTGCGCCTCTCCGATCAGTCCGCCATCGCCCGACAGGAAGGCGTAGCTTTCCCAGTTGAGGCGCGTGCCGATCATCCCCTGGATACCGATCGCGGCGTGGAGGTCGCCCGGATGCGGTTTGAAATCCTTGCGCGCGCCGGCCATCAGCACCGTGTTGCCGATGCTGTAGCCATAGAAAAAGCGCGCCTGCACCTCGTCGATCTGGCTGTTGAGCGCGCCGCCCCCTTCCGTCGCCAGCATCAACTGGTGCCTGCTGTTGCCGTAGGAAAAACTGCCGTCGAACAGGAACAGGCTATCGCCCTGACCGTCGCGCAGTTCGAGAAGGTCAAAGCCGCCGCTGAGCGCCCAGTTGTCGGCCTCCTCCGCCTGCGCGACGGCCGGTGGCGCCAGCATCAGAGCGCTCAGGAAGGACAAGCCCAGACAGGCGAAATGCAGCATCTACCCCGATCCGTCTTGCGGTATCGGGGAGAGACTAGAGCGGCGATGCGGCGCGATTATGCGAAGTCTGCCGCCTTGCGCCGCTTCGATGACAAATTCTTGCCGGGTGCGGCAGTATATGCCGAAATGATTTGCATTAGAACCAGAAGCGGATGCCCATCAGCAGGCTGGTGGCCGACGCCCCTTCCTCCCGCGCGGGCGTAGCATGCGGTGTCGCGGAATCTGCATTCCCAGTTGATGCCGGCATAGGGTGCAAATTCGCGGACCGGTTCATAGCGCAGGCGCAGCCCGAGTTCGATGTTGGACAGGCCCGAACCGATACCCAGTTCCGGCACGTCCTGTGCGGCGATATTCACTTCGACGGCGGGTTGCAGGACGAGGCGTTGGGTGATGCGCTGGTCATAGCTGCCATCGGCACGGAAATGGACATCGCCCTTGTTCGACAGGAAAGCCTGCGCCTCCCCCTCGAACCAAAAGGGGGCGAAACCCTCTATGCCGAGCGTGGCATAGGTGCGTTGGGGCTGGGGGCGGAAATCCTGACGCACGCCGCCGACGATGTTCCACCAGAGGTCGATGGCACGGCTGCAGATCGCCGGAAGTTCCGCGCTTTCGAGCGCGCCGCGCGCGTCACCCTCCCCTTCCGACTTGATGGCGAGGCGGTTGACGTCGCCGCCGATCCAGCCTTCGCCTTCCCAATGATAGCCGTAGCCGCCTTTCTACGCGCGATATTCGAGACGGTCGATCATCAGTTGCGAGAAGGTCATGCCGCCGATTTCCTTGAGCATGACGGCGCGGGCGCGGGCGATGACGGCAGGATCGTAGAAGGCTTCGGCGGCATGGTCGGTCGGAACCGGGGGCGCGACGCCCTTGGGCACACTGTCGGCCGAAGCGGGGATGGGATGCCGCATCATCGTATCGTTGATGAGCGTGACGCACACACGCTCCATATGGCGGAAAGCGATCGGTTCCGCCCCGTCCGACAGTTTCACCCCGTCGAAGGACCACATATAGTGGTCCATGTTTGCGAGGAACCATCCTAAAGACGTATCAACCTGATTTTATGATCTACATTCAATATATTGATGAGATTACTGAGAGGGCTTCCATTGGATATTCTTCCGTCTGGGAACCATATGAAGGCCACGGCGATGGAAACCGAGATGCAGGAGAGCGCATCCTAACATGCTCAGGTGCGGACTGACCGCTTTGGCGCCTACCGCGATCATCCTCTCGCAAACCAGGGTTCAGGACCTATTAGATTTCTTGCCGGAGCATGTAATTGGTTGATTCGATGGCGTCGTGAGGAGGCGTTGCCATGAGTGATCTGATCTGGTTGTCGGAGGCGCAGATGCGCCGGATCGAACCATATTTCCCACTGTCTCACGGCGTGCCACGGGTGGAGGATCGCCGGATCATCAGCGGTACCATCTTCGTCATCAGGAAAGGCTTGCGATGGCGCGATGCGCCCGCTGACTATGGTCTGCCCAGGACGATCTATAATCGTTTCATCCGGTGGAGCCGGCTCGGGGTGTTCAACAAGATTTTTTCGGCTCTTTCCGCGCAAGGCGGCAAGCCCGACCGGTTGATGATCGATGCAACGCATCTAAAGGCACATCGGACAGCCGCCAGTCTGCTGAAAAAGGGGCGTTTCCCAGACGTATCGGATGCACCAAAGCCTGTCCTGAGCGCAGTCGAAGGGGTGGCCTGAACTCGAAGCTCCATGCCGTTTGCGACGGCAAGGGCCAACCGCTGGTCATGCTGCTGAGCGAAGGCCAGATGAGCGACTGCAAGGGAGCCGCCCTGATGCTCGACGCTTTGCCGCGCGCCAAGGCCCTGCTCGGCGATCGAGGCTATGACGCCGACTGGTTCCGCAATGCTCTCGCCGAACGCAACATCGCGGCCTGCATCCCGTCAAAGAGGAACCGGAACGCCCCGATCCCACATGATGCCGTGCTATATCGCCTGCGCCACAAGATTATGTTCGGCTGGCTCAAGGACTGGCGGCGCATCCACACCCGCTACGATAGATGCGCCCACACATTCATGTCCGCCATCTGCATAGCCGCAACCGTCATCTTCTGGATCAATCAATGAGTCCTGATCCTGTCTGTCTGGTTGCGACAGATCATTGGGCCATGGTAAGTAGCGCTATTGCCGATCACGCTTGGCGCGTTGCTGCTCTTGTTGCTGAGGTTTCGTGATGGTGCAGATACATCCTCATGCCCGAACCACGCTCGCTGTGCGGGCAGACATTGCCCGCTCCACCGAACC
>NZ_LMKV01000016.1 GCF_001421665.1 Sphingobium sp. Leaf26 | reverse complement strand
ATCCAGTCCTGCGTAGATCGACATGGTCACCCTCCTGCATTGAAGCGTTCATGCGACTTCGTACCATACAGGAGGGTGGCTACATCAATTACGCGGTGTTCCAATAGCCGCAAACACAAAACGTGATTCAGGCCTCAATGTTTGTTGATAATGCTGCCTTGATCCGGGCTGCAACTGCATCTTCGGCTCTTTGCCGAAGGCCCGCATCTGATGCCGCCAGATCCCGTCTTATCCACATTGGAATTCGAGCAACGGTTGAGGCGAGGAGGGCACAAAGAATCTGGTCCGACTGCGCATGACGTGCATCTTCGGAAGCACTGTCCGAACCGCTCAATTGATTGTTCCTGCAGATTGTAACCTGCGCGCTTCGATCAACCGGCGCAAGCTGTCGACCAGGACCAGTGTCGAACTACCCAGCTTCACCACCTCAACCTCTCGATCTGCGATCAGCACATAAAGCGTGCTGCGGCTGACGCCGATGAAACGGCACGCGTCGGGAACGCGTAGGCATATGGGTTCAACCTTGCTGCCTGGCTGCTCTACGTCCAAATTTTGGAAGGCTGTGCGCTGGGCCATGCAATGCTCCTTGGTGATGGTGGTGACGAACCAGTCCGCAGGGGAGAAACGGCCAGCCCGCCACCGTCGCTGATTATCGGTGACGCGGCAGGTGGGCGCTACATGACGTTTCTACGCCACAGCCTGTCATTCTACGCTCATAGGCAAGCAGGTCGGGTTCTCGTGGATTCCATCGGTTTTGCATGGGTGTTGCGGTGTTCCCTCCTGACGCGGCGTCAGCACTGCGGTTTAGAGAGGGCTGCCAGCGGCAGAATCGTTGAAATCATTAGAGAATTGGCGGCAGGCGACGGCTGGGCCTCATCGGTGACGGCTCAAATACAGCAACTAAACCAACCACATAGCCCACAGCCGACGGCGGGCCTTTTATCTCGCCATCCCTTAAAACTCTCAAAAATCAACATCTTGCGTCACCATTTTGACCCCGACCTTGGTGAGAAGGCCAACCGGAAGGGGCCACCAAATAGCCCAAGGGAGGTTGGCCTTCCCATCGTTTCAGCGATACGGTGGACATCGCAAACCGGCAGCGATAGCGCATATGACAGCGACCAGAAGTTGGGCAATCTGCTCGTCAGAACGGGCTGGCTCTGTGAGAGAGTCAGCCCGTTCGATGCGCAACTGCCGGTCGATCAGCCTGCCTGTTTGACGGCAGCATTCAACTCTGCGAGCCGTTCCGAACATACAGCCAGGACGACGCGGCCAAGTTCCTCAATCTGCACGCCAAGCCAATCCAGCTGTTCTTTCGTGATGCGGTAATGCTTGGAATAGCGCGCCTTGACGTAGGCTTCCTTGAGCTTGTCGAACAACGCGCGATCCTGCCGTGAATCCTGCGGCCAAACATGAACAAGGCGACGGTCGATCAGTTCGGCCTGTCGCCTCAGGAAGCCGAGATTATGCACATGGGGGGTGTAGAAGGTGCAGACCAACAGCGCGCAATGGTACAGCCGCTCCGTCGATTGGTGCATCAAAAAGGCTGCGTCCTTGAGGCGGCCTTGGTTGGCGCTGAACTTCGCTGTTTCTAACATCCCTGACGCGCTTGGCATCCACTCGTCAAAATACTCTTGCGCTATCGCTAGCGCCTGAGCGGGCGTTTTCGGCTTAGGCTGGTGCAGTTCGGTGTCATCGCTTTCGTAGAGCGCGATGCCGTCCCTGGCGACGTCCATGAAGAAATACCGGCCATGCGCCAGGCCATCATTCACCTCCTGAAGGGTGTGGATGATGAAATTGATCGGCGTCCGGATCGCCTTGGTGATCGTCTGTTCGGCATAGAGGCGCGCTTCGAGCTTCGCCCAATATGTCACCCGATCGGTCAGACGCTTGTCGTTGACGATGATCAGGAGATCATAGTCCGACTGGTAGCCCTTTGCCGTATGCGGTTCATCTACCCAACCGCCGCGCGCGTAGGAGCCGTAGAGGATGACCTTCTGGATGCGGCCCTTCTTCTTCCACTCATGTCGGGCCAGCGACAGGCTGTCCTCGAATTCCTCGAAGATGATCTGCACCAAGCGCTCAAGCTCGCGCTGCTTGTTGGCTGGCAAATGATCGAGTTCGGTACGCATTGATAACCACCTAGCAAGTCGGATGTCGCCATGCACCCGGTTTAGAAAGGCCACCCGGATAGCGGGGGCGGCGCTCGTCCAAAAAGCCGGACGCCGCCGCGATCCGGCCGCGCCGGGTTAGCAAGAATCCGGAGGATTCTGGTATTAGCATTGTTAAGGGCCGGATTCAGAGTTCAACTTCATGAGGTTAAGGCCATTTTCGGTTCCCGATAGGCCGAGTTTTGCGTTCCTGATAGGCCGAGTTTTGGCGTTCCCGATAGGCCGAGTTTTTCCCCTGTCTGCTCTCCGTTTTTGACGGCATCGAAGGACATGAAAATGTGCCGATTGCGGGGCATGGAATTGGAAGGGGGCAAACGCCTCCAACCTGCCTGATGGTGTTGCCCATGGCAGCGCCCTCACTTGATCGTGGTGCAGTAGATGGACCAGTCGTCCATCAGCTTGCGGCGCTTCTCCAGCAGGCTGCCACGGCGATAGGCAGCTTCGGTCTTGTCCCTGACCATATGCGCCAGCGCTGCCTCTGCGACCTCGCCCTGCACGTCCGTCTCTTCGCTGGCCCAATCGCGAAAGGCGGAACGGAAGCCGTGGGCGGTATAAGGCTGCTTCATTTCGCGCAGCAGCTTCGTCAGGGTCATGTCGGAGAGCGGTTTGTCCCCTTTCATGCCGGGGAAGATCAGGGGGCATTCACGGGTCCGAAGCTCACGGCAACGCTCGATGATGCGGATTGCCGGTCTCGACAGCGGGATGACATGCTCGCGCTGCGCCTTCATCCGCTCCTTGGGGATGGTCCACAGGGCGTTCTCGACGTCGATCTCGGTCCATGCCGCGCCGCGCACCTCGCCGGAGCGTGCAGCGGTCAGGATGGCAAACTGCAAGGCAAGGCGACTGAACGACTCTCGCTCGCGCAGCCTGACCATGAAGGCTGCCACATCGGCATAGGGCATGGCCGCAAAATGCCCGTCCTTCTTGGGTTGGCGCGGAAGCCCCTTGGTGATGGACCGCATCGGCGCTTCGGTTTCGCGATAGCCCGACGCAAAGGCCCAATCGAGGACCGCGCCGATGCGTTGGCGCACCCTGCGCGCCGTTTCCGGCTTGGTCAGCCAGATTTCGGCTAGGACGTTGCGGATCATCGGGCCGGTGATCTCCGAAACCCGGATATCGCCAATGATCGGAAAGGCGAAGGCCTCCAGCGTTCGCAACCATTGCCCCTCATGCTTTTCGTTGCGCCAGGTCTTGCGATTGGCCGCATAGACCTTGGCCGTCGCCTCCCTGAATGTCGGGATGCCGCCCGCCTTACGCTTCTCGAACACAGGGTCGAGGCCAAGCTCCACCCAGGTCCTCACCTCGCGCGCCCGATCGCGGGCGACGGACAGCGTGACCTTCGATGCGCTGCCCAATCCGATGTCGCGCCTGCGGCCATGCTTCTGGACGCGGCACACCCAGCTTTTGGAGCCGGTCGCGCCGACCACGAGAAACAGGCCATCGCCATCACCGAAGCGGCCCGGTCGCTTTGCTGCCTTCACACCTGTTACTGAGAGCTTTCCCATGCCGATATTCTCCCACGCTTTTTACCACACGCCAAATCGGTCACCGACAGATGCGAGGGGATGAGGTGGGACGCGAATCAGCCCGAAAGGCCCGGAAACACTGGGCTTTTTCGGTTCGCTGGGGATGTAGGAAAACAAAGAAATGGCGGAGACGGAGGGATTCGAACCCTCGGTGGCCCCTTAAGGCCACGACGGTTTAGCAAACCGCTGGTTTCAGCCACTCACCCACGTCTCCGCACGAAATTTGTCCACCTTCGCAGGGGGACAATGGCTGGGGAGGGGCTATAGCGATGGCTTTGCTGCATGGCAACGGGCACGATCACGAATTTTCGCGCGGTCGGCGATTTTCGTTCCGGCGCGGAATCGACTCGGGTCGCCGTTCGTTCATTGTCGTTTCAGCTTGCTGGTCGCAATGCCTTCATTTGGGCTAGTATATGGCTATGACGCGCGCTTTTCGGGGAGTATCGGGCATGATCGGCATCAACGGGCAGATGGGCGGCCGCATCGCGCGGGCGACCGCGCTGGTCGCCGCACTGGCAGGCATGGCGCTGACGCCGCTGGCCGCCTCGGCACAGGTCCGCACGATCGACCCCAACAGCGCGATCGATTCCGACCTCGCGCCGCCGCCGCCGACCAACACCAATCCTACCGATCCCGGCGTCGACCCCGGCGTGGATCAGGGCACGACCCCCTATCAGCCCAATCTGGATGCCGGCGCGCCGCCCGTCAGCAATGGCGGCAACACCGCCACCGGCGCCCCGGTAACGACCAACTCGCCGCCGGCTGCCCTCCCGCCGGGCGACTCCTATCAGGAAGATGATCTGATCGGCGCGGCCGAAGGTGTGTTCGGCAAGGGCGCCGAAGGGTTGGCCGGCCTCATCGAGAAGGTTCTGAAGGACCAGGGCCGTCCCAACGCCTATATTTCCGGGCGTGAGGCGTCGGGCGCCTTCGTGGTCGGCCTGCGCTATGGCTCCGGCACGCTCAACCACAAGGTGGAGGGCAAGCGGGAGGTCTACTGGACCGGCCCGTCGATCGGCTTCGACGTCGGCGGGAACGCAGCCAACACCTTCGTTCTCGTCTATAATCTGTACGACACGCAGGATCTCTACCATCGCTTCCCCGCAGCGGAGGGGACGGCCTATCTGGTCGGCGGCTTCACTGCCTCCTATCTGCGCTGGGGCAATGTCGTGCTGATCCCGATCCGCCTTGGCGTGGGGTATCGCCTCGGCGTCAACGCGGGCTATATGAAATTCACCGAAAAGCGGAACTGGTTGCCCTTCTGACCTGAATTACCCCCTCCCGCACGCGGGAGGGGGACAGCAAGCCGCAGCGAGGTGGGTACGGCGCAAAATTGAAAGGGTCACAACCCCAGCGCCAGTTGCTCCCCCCGTTCCGCTTCTTCCTCCCCCTCCAGATTATGCACGCCCAGCCCCAGCAGCCGCGCCCCCATGCGCAGCGGCAGTTGCGCCAGCAGCAAGTCCCGCCCTGCCTGCGCCAGCAATTCCGGCGACCGCACCGGCGTTGAAAAGCTGCGCGACCGCGTGATGATGCGGAAATCGGCGAACTTCACCTTCAGCACCACGGTCCGGCCCCAGGCCCCGGCCTTCTCGATCCGGGTCCAGAGCGATGCGGCGATTCGCTCGATCTCCGCCACCAGCGCCGCTTCCTCGCTCAGGTCGTCGAAGAAGGTATCCTCGACGCTCACCGACTTGCGGCCCTCGCGCTCGCGCACCGGACGGTCGTCCTGCCCCCGCGCCGCGCGATAATAATAGTCCGCCGCGCTGCCGAAATGATTCTGGAGGAAGCCCATGTCCCGGTCGCGCAGATCGGCGCCCGTCTCGATCCCCAATGCCTGCATCCGCTGCGCCGTCACCGGCCCTACGCCATGGATGCGCCGCACCGGCATCGCCGCGATGAAGGCCGGTCCCTCGCTCGGCCGCACCACGCACACGCCGTCGGGCTTGTTCTGGTCCGACGCCAGCTTGGCGATCAGCTTGTTATAGGACACGCCGGCCGACGCGGTCAGCCCCGTCTCCGCGCGGATCATCCGCCGAATCTCTTCGGCTATCTGGGTCGCCGACGCGATGCCCGGCTTGTTCACCGTCACGTCCAGATAGGCTTCGTCCAGCGACAACGGCTGGATCATGTCGGTGAAGCGGCTGAAAATCTCCCGCACCTGCCCCGACACCGCGCGATAGACGTCGAATCGCGGCGGGACGAAGATCAGGTCGGGGCACAGCCGCCGCGCCCGCGCACCCGGCATGGCCGATCGCACACCGAACTTGCGCGCTTCATAGCTGCATGTCGCCACCACCCCGCGCGGCCCGCCCCCGCCCACCGCGACCGGCAGGCCGCGCAGCGACGGATCGTCGCGCTGCTCCACCGACGCATAGAAGGCGTCCATGTCCACATGGATGATCTTGCGGTCGGCTGGCGGCGGCGCGTCCATGCCCGTCCCTATGCCACAGCCGGGAACGAAAGGGAAACATGTCAGTCCTGCAAACGCAGATTGTCCAGCAATGTTTCCAGATGCGCCCGGCTGATCCGGCTCCACACATTATAGGTGCAGCCCTGACCCGCGACGCGCATATAGGCCAGCGATTCGAGTCCCTTGCCCTGCGCGTTGTCCGCCGGATAGGGCTGCGCGCCGACCAGCCCATAGCCGGCAAAAGCGGGGCCGGGCAGGGCGGGCAGGTCACGGCTATGCGGCCATTGCTTCGTCAGCCGCGCCCGCTGCGCCGCCTCCGCCGCTCCATCCATCCCGATGACGCCCGGCCCGGCAAAGCCATAGGCGCTGCGCATCCCCGGCAGGTCGAACGCCACCGCCCAGCCGCCACCAAATTGCGCCGCTCGCGCCTTGCCCTTCGCCCCGCCGTCCGACAGCAGCGCCAACGGCGCGCATTGCGCCCGATTCTCGGCCATGTCCCATTGCGCCCGCGCGACATCCTCGCCGATCATCGGCGCCCCGGCAGCGACCAGCATCAACGCGGCGAACATGGGCTGCCTCCTATGCCTTGTCCTTGAGGCCCAGCAGCGCCGCGAACGGACTCGCCTGCTCCTCGCTCAGCACGCCCGCTTCCTTGAGATAGACGTCGGCGTCCGGCGCGCGGGGGAAGGGTTCCATCGCCAGCGCCATCGTCTCGGCCACCGCCTCGCCCATGTCGATGACATGGCCGTCATAGCCGATCGTGTCGCAATCCTCCGCGTCCAGTTCCAGTTCGTCGCCTTCCTGCGCCGTCTCGCTCTCCACCACGAAACGCAGCACGAAATCGCTGTCGATCGTCTCCGGCACCGGCACGCCGGTCGCGACGCAGGGCTGGGCCAGCGCCGCCCGCACCCGCCCGCGCGCGGTGATGGCGCCATCCTCGACGGCCAATCCATAATCCGCTTCCAGCCGGTCCAGCGCCGCCAGCCCGAACCGCTTCGCCAGCGCCGCCCGCTCTTCAGCGTCCGCCGCGATCTGCATGCTCGCGGGCAGCCGCGCGATCGCGTCGACCTTGTGGGTACGGGAAAATTCCGGTGTCGGTATCATGCTCATCCTAAATCTCCGGTCAGCAGCGCGTCGTGCGACAGGCAGCCCAGCCGCGTCCAGCGCGCCCGCAATGCGCCCTCGACATGCGCCAGCGCCGCATCGCTCACATCGGCGCCGCGATACAGGTTGCGCCGCAACGCCTCGGTCAGGTCCGCTTCGCCGGTAAGCGCCGCGCGATAGGCGCTGATCCGCCCGCCCAGCGCGCTCATCATCCGGCCGACATGCTTGCCGACCACGACATCACCCACGCCCTCCTGCCGCAACTGCCCGTCCATGTCGTCCACGAACAATTCGGTCAGCCACACGCTGTCCTGCGCGCCTTCCTGCTGCTCCAGCCGCATCAATATCTGCGCCAGGATCGCGACGATCATGTCGAACCGCCCGTCCAGCGTATCGGGCACGGCCCCGTCCAGATACCAGTGCGGCTGCCGTCCCTCCCGGATCACGGCGTTATAGAGCGGCCGCAGCCCCTCCTTGGGATCGGTGCGCCCAAACAGGCGCTGGAGGAAGGAGGGGGAGGCAGACATGGCACCACAGCTTTTCATAGACGAAGTTTCATAGACGGATCGGGCCATCGTGCGCCGTCCGATATTTTGCGCCCCTTGCCGGGGCTTGCGCATTTCCATATTGATCGCTGCGTCGGCCAATGCAATGGCGGCATCAGGTTTCTTGAAGGTTCGCGGGGCCAGTTCCCGCAGGAGAAGTTCATGCGTCAGTTCAGCCGTCACTCGTCAAGCGGGCGTATCCTGCTCGCTGTCGGCCTCAGCGCCTTGGTGCTGGGCGCATCGGGCTGCACCCGCATCCGCACGCATCAGGGCTATTCGGTCGACAAACTGCTGGTCGACTCGGTTCAGCCGGGCATCGACAATCGCGCCTCGGTGGAAGGAACGCTGGGTCGTCCCAGCTTCGTCTCGCAATTCGGCGAGCAGGACTGGTATTATGTGTCGCGTGACATGCGCGCGCTGGCTTTCTCCAATCCCAAGGCCGCGGACCAGACGGTGCTGCACGTCCGCTTCGATCCGGCGGGCAATGTGACCGCCATCGACCGGATGGGCCTGGAGCAGGTCGCGCATATCTCGCCCATGGGCGACAAGACCCCGACGCTGGGCCGCAACCGCAGCCTGTTCGACGAGATTTTCGGCAATATCGGCGCGGTCGGCGCCGGCGGCATGGGCGGCGGTGGCGCCGGCCCGAATGGCGGCGGCCCCAACGGCAGCTAGAGCATCCTGCGGAAAAGTGGGGACCGGTTTTTCGCTTGAAACGATGCGAAAACAAAAAACTGGAGCGCGCGACCTGCATCGGATTTAACGCAGCGCGCTCCAAAGACGAAATCAGGCGCTCAGCCCGAACGGACCACCCGTCTTACGATCAGCCGGACTCAGTTCCAGCCACCGCCCAGCGCCAGGAACAGCGCAATCTGGTCCTGCACCAGTTGCGTCCGCGCGGTGGCCGCGCTGACCTCCGCACTGGCCAGACTGCGCTGCGCATCCAGCAGCGACAGGAAATCGCCCCGGCCAAAGCGGAACAGCTTGCCGGCCTGAGCGGCGGAGAGTGCCGCGCCGTCCCGCGCCCGGTCCAGCGCCGCCGCCCGCTCGGCATCGCGGCGATAGGTTTCCAGCGCCGTCTCGGTCTGGCGCAGCGCCTCCAGCACCGTCCCGTCGAACCCGGCCAGATCGCCCTGCACACGCGCTTCCGCCTGCGCGATCCGCGCCCGCACCACCGGCCGGTTGGGGAAGCTCCAGCTTATCAGCGGCCCCAGGCTGAAGCCAAAGGCCGAACCCGATCCGAAATCCTTGAGCGGGCCGGACAGACCCACCGATCCGCCGATGCTGACCTGCGGATACAGATCAGCCGTCGCCACGCCCAGCCGCGCCGTATCGCCGGCAATCGCGCGCTCGGCCTGCCTGATGTCGGGTCGCCGCCGGATCAATGCCGCGCCATCGCCCACCGGCAGCGGCGCATCCAGCGTCGGTAGCGCGGCGCAACTTTCCACCTCACGGGGATAATCGGCGGGCGGCCGCCCCATCAACGTCGCCAGCAGATACAGCCCATTCTGCCGCTGCGCCTCGAACGCCGGCAGGGCGGCCGCGCTGCTGTCCACTGCGGCCTGCGCCCGGCTGACGTCGAACGCCGTGCCGCGCCCACCCTTGGCCAGCCGCCGCGTGGCGCTGGCGGTGTCGCGCTGCAACGCCACCACCTTGCGGTTGACGCCCAGGCTGTAATTGGCCGCACATACCTGCGCATAGGCCTTGGCCGTCGCCGCCGCCACGCTGACCCGCACATAATCGCGCGCCGCCGCGCTCGCCTCGACATCGGCGTTGCTGGCCTCGATCGCGCGCCTGATCCGGCCATTCAGGTCCAGCGGGTAGGAGGCCGACAGGCCCAGATCATAGGCGATCGTGCCCGGCAGATGCTGGGTCACGCCCGACGGCCGCGACAAAGTCTCGCCACCGCTGATGCTGGTGCTGATCGTCCGCCCCGCTTCCGCCTCGCGCAGCACCGCCTGCGCCTGGGCCAGATTGGCGTCCGCCTGCCGCATGTCGGTATTGGCCGCCAGCGCCTGTTCGATCAGACTGTCCAGTTGGGGATCGGCATAAAGCTTCCACCAATGGTCGGGCAACTCGGCCTGCGCGAACAATCCGTCCTGCGCCGAATGAAAGGCGCCCGTCGCCCCCGGTGCGGTGGCGACGGACTGTTCGGGCGGCCGATAGTCCGGCCCGGCCGTCGCACAGGCGGTCAGCGCCAAGGCCAGCAGCGACGTGCCGATTCCGGCCCCCCACCGCCGTTCGTGCCGAGCCTGTCGAAGCACGCCGGTCTTGCGCTCCGCCTCACGCATGGCGGCAATCCCCCGGCTTGCCATCCTTGTCCTTCTGCGCCGGCTGCACCGTCACCGTCGCAGTCCGCCCCGAAATCAGCCGCAGCCCCGCCGGCACCTTCTCGATTCTGACCCGCACCGGGATACGCTGCGCCAGCCGTACCCAGCTAAAGGTCGGCTCGACTGCGGGGAGCAAATTGCCGCTGTTGCTGCGGCTGTCGTCGCTGATGCCAAAGGCGATGCTCTCCACCCGCCCATGCACATCCTGCGACTCGCCCATCAGCCGCACCGTCACCGGCGCGCCGATGCAGATCAGCCCCAGCTTGGTTTCCTCGAAATAGCCTTCCACCCGCACCGAATCGCTGTCGATCAGGGCCAGCGCCTGGCTGCCCGCGCCGACATAGTCGCCCGGATGCAGGTCCAGATTGGTGACCACGCCATTGACCGACGCCAGCACCTTCGTCCGCTTCAGGTTGAGGGCGGCGGCATCGCGGCTGCTCATCGCCTCGGTCAGCGCGGCCTGCGCCGTTTCCACCCTGGCCAGATTCTGCTCATGCGTTTCGGCGGCGACCAGATCGCCCAGCGCCCTGTCGCGCCGCGCTTCCCGCCGGGCCTGAGCCAGCGTCGCCTGCGCGCTGGCGATGCGGGCGCCGGCCTCCTCCAGCGCCATGGAATAGCGCGGCGTGTCGATCACGAACAGCAGGTCGCCGGCCTTCACCGTCTGGTTGTCCCGCACCGCCACCGACGTCACCAGCCCGCTGATGTCGGGCGTCACCCGCACCACATCGGCCCGCACCCGCCCGTCACGGGTCCAGGGGCTGCGCTCATAATGATTCCACAGCCATATCGCGACCAGCGCCGCGGCGATGACGAGGATGATGGTGGCGGCGCTGCGGATCAGCGTAGACGAAAGGCGGTTCATAGTCGGATTCCAAGGGTGGGGACGAGCAGGGCGAGGCCGCCCAGCAACAGGATGAAGAGGGACAGGTCCACCGCCGCGCGATAGGCGAGAAAGCGGTACAGGCCGAACGCGCCGATCAGCCGGGTCAGGCCCCAGCACAGGATCAGCGCGACCAGACCCAGCAGCAGCAGCGTGGGGACATAGATCCCGCCCAGGGCGATTTCACCGGTCATGCCGCGATCCTCCCATAGGCGTCCGCGTCGGGGAACAGGTTGCGGCGCAGGCTGACCAGCCCCAGCACGCTGTCCCGGCGGACGACCAGGCGCGGATTGGCGGACAGGTCGGCGATCGCGCTGTCGATATCCTGCAACAGCGCCGGATCGGCCGGTGCCGGCGCATCGGGGTCCAGCCCGCGATAATGGCGGCTGACCCCGCCCAGCACGGCGGCCAGCGGCGCGCCTTCCTGCGTCGGCAGGTCGAGCCGGAGCTGGCGCAGCTCGCCGATCGCGACCCCGGTGCGCAGGTCGCGCAGCGCATCGTACAGCGGCTTGCCGCTGTCGGCGCGGGTGGCGGCGAGGCGCGGGGCGAGCAGGGCGATCCGGTCGAGCATGCGATTGATCCATCCCCGCACATCGGGCGGGCTCATCAGGGTGGCGCGATTGGCGATGTCGGCCCATCCCGCCCGCAGCGTCCGGCGAATCGCGCGCTCGACGCCCGCCGACTGCAACAGCCCGGCCATCAGGATCGCGAACCAGATGCCCACGATCTGCGCCACCGCGCCATTGGCATAGCTGGCGAAGGCGTTCACATAATGGTCCGACAGCAGCACCGGGCTGCCCAGCCCCAGCAAGGTGGGCAGCGCGATCCCCATCCAGCGCGGCGAAGCCATCATCGCACCCAGTATCAGCAGCGGCGGGGAATAGGCCAGCGCCAGTTGCGCAAAGCCGTCCAGGCGCGGCATGATCGCAAAGCCATAGACGGCGCCCAGGGCGGAGGCGGCGACCGTCCCGATCATGAAGCCCTTCAAGGGCGCCAGCGGATTGTCGACCGCCGCGAACAGCGCCAGGAACACGCCGGCCAGCATCACTGCCGTGCCGCCATCCTTCCACCCGCTCAAGATCCAGATGGCGCAGCCCAGCGTAATCGTCATGAACGCGCTGAAAGCGCCCCGCGCGGCGCTGGCATAGTCGCGATGCAGTTCACGGTTGCGCCGGCCTTCCAGCAACTGCGCCACCCGTGGCGTCACGGCGGCACGGCTGTGCGTCACCATCTGGTCATACAGGTCGCGGCAATCGCGATGCACCGCGATCATCGTCGCCAGCCGTGCGTAGAGGCTCAGCCGCATCATGTCGGCCCAGCCCATGTCGGCCGTGGCCTCCGGTTCCAGTGCGGTGCAGCGGTCGATCAGCGCCTGCGCCCGCTCGGCGCGCACGACATTGTCCGGGGCCGGCGTGTCCAGCCACGACCGGACATCGGCGATCAGCGCCTCGACCTGGCGCGGCACCATGCCGCCATTGGCCGCCTTAAGCTGCGCCAGCCTGTCCTCCGCCGCTGCGCCCAGCGGCAACAGCATCGACAGTTGATCCTGCAAGGCGCGGACGGTCCGTACGCGCGGCGCCAGCCGGCTGATGTCGAACGGCAGGTGGATCGACATCTGGTGCAGTTCGGTGACGTCCTGCGCCATCCGGCGCCGTTCGGCATCCAGCCCCTCGACCGGCTCGGTCGCGATCGCGTCGCGCGACCAGCGTTCGGCATCGCGCAGCATCGCGTCCACCCGCGCCAGCAACAGGCCGGTGATGGAACCGGGCATTATGACGCCATGGATCAGGCTGCCACAGGCGATACCGATCAGAATCTCCTGCACCCGCAACGCGGCGATGGTGAAGATGGTCTGCGGCGTGTCTACGTCGGGGAAGACGATCAGGCAGGCGGTATAGCCCGCCAGTACGAACATATAGGATCGCGGCGTGCGGTCGAGCAGCGATACGAACACGCACAGGCCCAGCCATGATGCCATGGCCAGCACCAGCAATTCGGGCGCATTGACCAGCGGCGGCACGATCGCCACGGCAAAGACCGCGCCGACCAGCGTACCGATCGCACGGAACACCGCCTTGGAAATCACCGCGCCGGCCATGGGCTGGGCGACCATATAGCTGGTCAGGAACGCCCAATAGGGCCGCTCCAGCCCGATGCTGTAGGCCACGAACAGGGCGAGCATCGCCGCTGCCAGGCATTTGAGGGAAAAGAGCGCCGCCGGCATCCCGAACCGTTCGCCGATCATAGCGCGCTCCGCTTCTCCGCGATGCGCAAACTCAACAGGTCCAGCAACCACACCGCGACCTCGATCGCCTGTTCGGGCACGTCGGTCAGCAACTCGACGCGCAACGCATCCAGCTTGCCTTCGATCCGGCCGACCAGTTCCTGTCCCGTCGGGGTCAGGCTGATGATGTTGGATCGTTTGTCGTCGGGATGGGGGGTGCGCTGCACCAGCCCGCCCGCCTGCACCTGGTCCAGCGTCCGCACCAGCGAAGGCTGGGCGATGTCCAGCGATTCGGCCAGTTCGCTCTGGCGTACTTCGCCGCCCAGCCGGTCGATATGGATCAGGCACCAGGCGGTGCTGTTCGACACGCCGAATTCCGCCAGCATGCTGTCGGCCAGTTGCCGCCAGGCGCGGGCGACAGGCGCCATCTTGTGCGCCAGCGCACGTTTGGGTTCCGATAAAGGCATATTCATTAGATAGCTAACTAATGAAATTTGTCAAGGAATTATGACTGTCTCACTCGTTGTCGCACTTAGAGCATCGTGCGAAAAAGTGGGCACCGGTTTTTCGCTTAAAACGATGCGAAAACAAAGAACTAGAGCGCGCAACCTGCGTCGGATTTAACGCAGCGCGCTCTAGTCCTGTCGATCCAGCCTCTGCCGGATGGCCGGATCAGGCCCGGCGCGTCCCGTTGAACGCCGACGCGCCGAACGCGCCCAACTGCATCGTGCCGACGATGGCGTCACCGGTCACTTCGGCCTCGCACTCCAGCGTCATCGGCATCGGCATGGTCATTTCCATCTTCCATGTCAGCTTGCCGCCATCGACCTTGCCGTCGACCACGTCCAGCGATCCCATCATCCCGGCAAAGGTGCCGTTGAAGCGGTCGCCGCTGCTGACGACGGTGAACACGCCCTTCTGGTCGCCCATCGGCGTCTTGGCCACGCAATCATAAGCGCCATCGACACTTGCCATATCCAGTCTCCTTTACGTTAGCGTCAGTCTGCGAGAGTGCCCATTTCGACCGGCAGGCCCACCGCGTCAAGCTGCGGCTTCACCAGCTTCGCGTCGCCCACCACGACCCAGATCAGCCGGTCGGGGTTGATCGCCTCGCGCGCGGCCTTGTCCATGTCGGCGGCGGTCATGGCGCGATAGGTCTTGGGCAGCGTCTCATAATAATCGTCGGGCCGGCCGATCAGCGCATTGCGCATCATGGCAGAGAGCAGGTCCGACGACGTCTCGAAACTGCCCGGCAGCGACAGGATCTGGCTGTTGATCGTCTGGTTGCGTTCCGTTTCCGTCGTTCCCTTGCTGGTCAGAAACTCGGTCATATCCTTGCGGATCGCCTGGATGGATTCGCCGGTCTTGTCGGTCTGCACCGGGGCATAGACCAGCAGGGGGATGGTTTCCTTCACGCCCGAAAGCGCCGTCCCCACGCCATAGGCCCAGCCCTTCGTTTCGCGCAAATCCATCCACAAGCGCGAGGATGTCGCACCGCCCAGCACTTCGTTGGCCGTCTGCAACGTCACCGGATTGTCGGTCCCGGACTTGTTGGTCAACAGCCCCGCCAGGATCATCGACTGCGGGCTTTGCGGCTTGTCGATCAGCACGATCCTGGCCGGGCGCATCATCTTGTCCATGCGGAACGTCTTGACGCCCTTCGCCGTGCTGGGCGCCTTCCAGTCGCCGAACCGCTTTTCCAGCAGCGGCATCAGCTCCGCCAGCGTCGTGTCCCCCGCGACGAAGATGGTCGCATTATCGGGCCGCAGCCAGGCGTCGTGGAAGGCCGTCAGGTCCGCCCGCGTCACGGCCTTGACGCCGCTTTCCGTGCCGGACCCGGTGAACGGGATGCCATAGGGATGGGCCTGCCCGTACAGGAGCGGCGGCAACATGCGCTGGGCGATCGACATGGGCGACGTCTTTTCCGCCTGGATGCCGGTCAGCACCTGCCCACGCAGCCGCTCCACCTCGGCCGGCGCAAAGGCCGGATTGCGGATCACATCGGCCAGCAGGCCCAGCGAGGCGTCCAGATTGGGCTTGAGTGCGAACAGGCCGACGGTCGTCCGGTCCATGCTGTTGCCCGCGCTGATCGACGCGCCCAGCCTTTCCTGCTCCTCGGCGATCTGCACCGACGACCGGGTCTTCGTGCCTTCGTCCAGCAGCGCGGCGGTCAGGCCTGCCGTGCCGAGTTTCGCCTTGTCGTCCGCAGCATTGCCCGCGTCGAACGCGACCGACACCCGCACCGTCGGCACCGTGGTCCGCCGCGCCAGCGCGACCTTGATGCCGTTCTTCAGCGTCGCATGTTCGACATCGGGAAAGTCCAGATCCTTGACCGGCTCGATCGGCGGCTCGGCGATCTTGGTCGGGGCAGGCGCAGTCGCCGCGACCGGCGCGGCGGCATCGGGATTGCGAAAGAAGGCGGGCTTGTGGCCAGCGCCACCGGTCTTCGCATTTTCGGCCGTCGCGTTCCCTGCCAGCGCATTGTCCGCAGCCGAGCGCTCGCCCGGCGCCACGGTCAGGCGCAGCACCGGCCGCCCCAGCCATTTGCGCGCGGCCGCGCTCACCGTCTCCGGCGTCGCCCCGGCATAGACGGCCAGATCTTTCTTATATTTGGCCGGATCGTTGGAATAGACCGCGCCCTCGGCCAGCGTCACCGCCTTGCCCGAAAAGCCGCCGACTTTCTCCAACCCCGAAATCGTGCCGGCGGCCTGCTGGGTCGCGGCGCGCAGCACTTCGTCGGCGCTCGGCCCCTTGGCCAGATAGTCGGCCAGCAACTGGTCCAGCCTTTTGCCCACCGCCACCGGGTCCGCGCCCGGCTTCACGTCCACCGTGATCTCTGCAATGGAGAGCTTCTCGAACGGCTGGATGCTGGCCTTCACACTGACCGCGACCTTCTCGTCCCGCACCAGCACATTGTCGAGCCGCGACGAACCCAGCCCGCCAAACACCGTCATCGCCAGGTCCAGTTGCTGCAACTCGTCGGAATTGACGCCCGGCACGATCCAGTTGCGATAGAGGCGGGTCGCCGCGACATTGTCGTGCATCAGCTTCTCGACATCCTTGTCGAGGCTCGGCACGGTCGCGTCCACATCCCTGGGCGCCGGGCCAGCGGCGATATTGCCGAACCACTTTTCCACCTTCGCCTTGGCGGTCGCGACGTCGATATCGCCCGCCAGCACCAGCACGGCGTTGTTCGGCCCATAATGGGTCTTGAACCAGCTCTGCACGTCGGCCAGGCTCGCCGCGTTCAGGTCCGCCATCGACCCGATGGTGGAGTGGCGATAGGGGTGGCCCGCAGGCAGCATCGCGTCCAGTTGCGCATATTCGACCAGCCCATAAGGCTCATTCTCGCCCATCCGCTTTTCATTCTGGACGACGCCGCGCTGCGTATCCAGCTTGGTCTGCGTCACCGCGCCCAGCAGATGGCCCATGCGGTCGGACTCCAGGAACAGCGCCCGGTCCAGCGCGCCGGTCGGCACCGTCTCGAAATAATTGGTCCGGTCGAACCAGGTCGTCCCGTTCCAGTCGGTCGCGCCGATATCCTCCAGCCGCCCGAAGAAAGGCCCATCGGCATTTTCCGACCCATAGAACATCAGATGCTCGAACAGATGGGCAAAGCCCGTCTTGCCCGCCGGCTCGAAGCGCGATCCCACATGATACCAGATCGACACCGCCACCACCGGTGCCTTGCGGTCCGTGTGAACGATGACGCGCAACCCGTTCCTGAGCGTGAATTGCTCATAGGGAATGTCGACCTGCGACACGAGGCTGGCGACAGGCGCAGGCGCGGCGGCCGGCGTGGCGGCGTGCGCCATCGGCGCCAGAACTGGTGAAAGCGCAAGGACCGACAGGCCCAGCATCAGGGACAGGCGGCGCGGCATCGGGGAAACAGCCATGAGAACCTCATGAAAACGGGGAATTGCGCGCACCGACAGGCTGCCGGCGCGATGGATGGGGCAGCATAGCGAGCCGTTTTAGAGTCGCAACACGCTTATTGCTGGACAGGGGCCGGGGCCGGGGGCAAATCCTTGACCATCCCGCAATCAGTGGACTTTATTCCCGATGAAAACCGCCATGGCTCTGGCAGCGATGACCGCGCTGCTCCTTCCCGCAGTCCTGCCTGCGCAATCGCCCGCGCCGGCCGCTGCCGAACCGGTCTTCACCCCGGCCGCGATGCGCGCCCATGTCGAATTCCTCGCCGACGATCTGCTTGCAGGTCGCGACACCGGCAGCGAAGGGCATGAGATCGCCGCCCGCTACGTCGCCAGCCAGTTCGACGGCCTCGGCCTCAAGCCCGCCGGCGAAAATGGTGGCTGGCTCCAGCGCATCACCTTCCAGAAGACCGAATTTGGCAAGACGCCCGCCACCCTCACCGTTACCGGCCCCACCGCCGACAAGAGCTTCACCCATGCCGGCGACGTCATCATCGGCATCAACGCCGACCAGCCGCATCTCGACGTCAAGGCGCCGCTCGTCTTCGTCGGCTTCGGGCTTGAAAATGCGCGGCTTGGCCTCAACGACTATGCCGGCCTCGACGTGAAGGGAAAGATCGTCGTCACCCTGCGCGGCTATCCCAAGGGGTTGCCGAGTGAGGAGGGCGCGCACCTCTCCGCCACCAAGGGCAAGATCGCCGAATCCCATGGCGCGATCGGCATGATCGCGCTCAACACGCTCCAGTCGGCCAAGGCGCGTCCTTGGGCGCGGATGGTGCAGTTCGCCGACGAACCCGACTTCACTTGGGTTTCGCCCGACGGCGTGCCCTTCAACGCCGCACCCGGCCTGCGCGCGTCAGCGATGCTGAACGATCCGGCGGCGGAGGCCGTGTTCGCGGGTGCGCCCGCGACCATCGCCGCGATCCGCAAGACCGCCGACAAGGCGGGCGGCAAACCCAGGGGCTTCGCGCTCAAGACCAGCGTGACGATCAAGGCCGACACGATCAGCCAGCGCGTCACCAGCCCCAATGTCGTCGCCATCCTGCCCGGCAGCGATCCCAGGCTTAAGGACGAGTATGTCGTCCTCTCCGCCCATCTCGATCATATCGGCATCAGCCCCGCCAAAGCAGGCGATGCGGCTGACGCATCTGGCAGCAGGGACAGGATCAACAATGGCGCGCTGGACAATGGTGCCGGCATCGCGACCATGTTGGAGGTCGCCCGCGCCATGGCCCAATCGCCCGACAAGCCGCGCCGCTCGATCATCTTCCTGGCTTCCACGGCGGAGGAGAAGGGACTGCTCGGAGCCGACTATTTCGCCCGTCATCCCAGCGTCCCGGTCAGGCAGATCGTCGGCAATGTCGATCTCGACATGCCCTTGCTGCTCTATCCCTTCACGGACGTCATCGCGTTCGGTGCCGACCATTCGACCCTCGGCCCGATCGTGGCCAGGGCGGTCGCGCCCATGGGCGTAAAACTCGCGCCGGATCCCATGCCACAGGAGACGATCTTCGTGCGCTCGGACCATTATATGTTCGTGAAGCAGGGCGTCCCCGCCGTCTTCCTCGCCACCGGCTATGCCAATGGCGGCGAAAAGGCGTGGGGCGAGTTTCTGGGTGGCGCCTATCATCATCCGGGCGACGATATGACGCAGAAGATCGATTGGAACGCCGGCGCCCGCTTCGCCGAGGCCAATTATCGCATCACTCGCGCCATGGCCGATGGCGACGCCCCGCCGCGCTGGTTCGCGAAGGATTTCTTCGGCGACCTCTTCGCGCCGCAAGCGGAGAAGGCCACAAGATAAGGAAATTGCGCACCGCCCCTTGTGTGGTTTTTGAGCAACACTACATCGACACCATCTTATCCATGGGGATGTCATGAACCTCGAAAAATTCACCGATCGCGCCAAGGGCTTTCTTCAGTCGGCGCAAACCGTAGCGATCCGCATGAGTCATCAGCGGATCGGCCCGGAACATCTGCTGAAAGCCCTGCTGGAGGACCAGCAGGGCATGGCGTCCGGCCTCATCACGGCGGCGGGCGGGTCTGCGCAAGTCGCGCTGCGCGACACCGATGCGGCGCTCGCCAAGGTGCCCGCCGTATCGGGTAGCGGCGCGCAACAGACGCCCGGCCTCGACAATGACGCCGTGCGCGTCCTCGACAGCGCCGAACAGGTCGCCCAGAAAGCGGGCGACAGTTTCGTCACTGTCGAACGGCTGCTGCTCGCCCTGACCCTCGCCACCACCACGACGGCCGGCAAGGCGCTGGCCGCCGCTGGCGTGAAGCCCGAAGCGCTCAACGCCGCCATCAATAGCCTGCGCGGCGGTCGCACCGCCGACACCGCCGGGGCGGAGGATCGCTATGACGCGCTCAAGAAATTCGCCCGCGACCTGACCGAAGCGGCGCGCGCGGGCAAGCTCGACCCGGTCATCGGCCGGGACGAGGAAATCCGCCGCACCATCCAGATCCTCGCGCGGCGGACCAAGAACAACCCGGTCCTGATCGGCGACCCCGGCGTCGGCAAGACCGCGATCGCCGAGGGCCTTGCCCTGCGTATCGCCAATGGCGACGTGCCCGATACGCTGAAAGACCGCACCCTGATGGCGCTCGACATGGGGTCGCTGATCGCGGGCGCCAAATATCGCGGCGAGTTCGAAGAGCGGCTGAAAGGCGTGCTGGACGAGGTGAAGGCCGCCGACGGCCATGTCGTCTTGTTCATCGATGAAATGCACACGCTGATCGGCGCGGGCAAGTCCGAAGGCGCGATGGACGCCGGCAATCTGCTCAAGCCCGCCCTAGCGCGCGGCGAACTCCATTGCATCGGCGCGACCACGCTCGACGAATATCGCAAATATGTCGAAAAAGACCCCGCGCTCCAGCGCCGGTTCCAGCCCGTCTTCGTTGGCGAACCCACGGTCGAGGACACCATCTCGATCCTGCGCGGCCTGAAGGAAAAATACGAACTCCATCACGGCGTCCGCATCACCGACGGCGCGCTGGTCAGCGCGGCGACGCTCTCCAACCGCTACATCACAGACCGCTTCCTGCCCGACAAGGCGATCGACCTCATGGACGAGGCCGCGTCGCGCTTGCGCATGGAAGTAGAGTCCAAGCCGGAAGAGATCGAAAATCTCGACCGCCGCATCATCCAGCTCAAGATCGAGCGGGAGGCGCTGAAAAAGGAGACTGACAAGGCATCGGCGGACCGGCTCGATGCCTTGCAGGAAGACCTCGCCAATCTGGAGGAGCAGTCGGCCGCGCTCACCACCCGCTGGCAGGCGGAAAAGGACAAGATCGCCGGCGAAGCGAAGGTCAAGGAACAGCTCGACGTCGCCCGGCTCGAACTGGAACAGGCCCAGCGCGCTGGCGACCTCGCCAAGATGAGCGAACTCTCCTACGGCACCATCCCCGCGCTCGAAAAGCGCCTCGCAGAAGCGGAAACCGCCTCGGAAGGCGCGATGCTGCGCGAGGAAGTGACAGCGGAGGATATCGCCGGCGTCGTCGCCCGCTGGACCGGCATCCCGGTCGAACGGATGCTGACCGGCGAGCGCGAGAAGCTGCTGGCTATGGAAGATACCATCGGCAAGCGCGTCATCGGCCAGGCCGACGCGGTGAAAGCCGTGTCGACCGCCGTGCGCCGGTCCCGTGCGGGGCTTCAAGATCCCAACCGTCCGCTCGGCTCCTTCCTCTTCCTCGGCCCCACCGGCGTCGGCAAGACCGAACTGACCAAGGCGCTCGCCGGCTTCCTGTTCGACGACGACAGCGCCATGGTGCGCATCGACATGAGCGAGTTCATGGAGAAGCATTCGGTCGCCCGCCTGATCGGCGCGCCTCCGGGCTATGTCGGCTATGAGGAAGGCGGCGTCCTGACCGAAGCCGTCCGCCGTCGCCCCTATCAGGTCGTGCTGTTCGACGAGGTGGAAAAGGCGCATGGCGACGTCTTCAACATCCTGCTCCAGGTGCTGGACGACGGCCGCCTGACCGACGGGCAGGGGCGCACGGTCGATTTCACCAATACGATCATCGTGCTGACGTCGAACCTGGGCAGCCAGTTCCTCACCGGCCTTGCCGACGACGAGCCGGTGGAAAAGGTCGAACCGCAAGTGATGGACATCGTGCGGAGTCATTTCCGCCCGGAATTCCTGAACCGGTTGGATGAGGTGATCCTGTTCCACCGTCTGGGCGCCGCGCACATGGCGCCGATCGTGGACATCCAGGTTGCGCGCATCGGCAAGCTGCTCAAGGACCGCAAGATCGTCCTCGACCTGACCGAAGGCGCCCGCGCCTGGCTTGGCCGCGTCGGCTATGATCCGGTCTATGGTGCAAGGCCGCTCAAGCGTGCGGTCCAGCGCTACCTGCAAGACCCGCTGGCCGACCTGATCCTGCGTGGCGACGTACCGGACGGGTCGACCGTGAAGGTCGAGGACGGCGACGGCGCGCTGGCGCTCAGCATCGCCTGAAGCCGTACTCGCCGTCTTGAGAGTAAGCCCCGGCACACCCCGTGCGCCGGGGCTCCCGTCCGCATCAGCCGTTCGGGTTCATGCCCGACCGACTGCGGGTGATCAGGTCATCGGCATCGCGACCCTGCTGGTCGCTGATGGTGCGCCATTCCGCATTGGTCTTGCAAATACGTTCCTTGCGCACCAGCGATCCGGTGACCTCCAGCCGCTTGCACCGTACGGCGTTGGGATCGTTGCGATCCAGCTTGGGCTTGTCCTCGGCCAGCGTCGGCATGGCGATAACGAACAGGCTCGACGCGATGACTGCTTTCAAAACACGCATTTCATGATCTCCCAGGAGCGCGACGGAGGCGAAGGCGCGGATCAGGCGTTGTCGCTCTCTGCCGTCGATCAGATGCCGGCTCAGACGGTTCTCGTCTTGCTGGCATCGGCCGTGGCATAGAATTGCTTCAATAATCGCTGCTCTTCAAGCGACAAATGCGGATTCCACACGTCGAAGATCAGCACGACCCGCAGATGATCGCTGTCGTTCCAGGCCTCATGCTCTATCGTGTCGTCAAAGGCGAAGGCCTTGCCTTCTTCCCACGCCCGTGTTTCGCCCCCGACGCGAAAGAAACAGCCCGGCGGTACGATCAACGGCAGGTGGATGATCGCCCGGCTGTTGGTCACGCCGGTATGCGCCGGAATCCGGCTCCTGGGCTTCAGCAGAGAGAAGAAGGCGGACGGCGCCCTGCCGGGAACATCGGCGCGGGGCAGCGCTTCCAGCGCCGCCACCGTCTGCGGGCAGGCGGCGCACACCGCCTCGTTGCGCCCGCCATATTCCCACAGAAAGGAAGCGCCCCAGTCGAGCGACCCGTCCAGCGCAGTCCATTTATTGTCCGGCGTACCGGCATCCTGCCGCACATAGGGGCGGATATCGCCGCCATCCCGCTCGACCATCGCCAGAAATTCGGCACGGATCGCATCGGTCTGCGCCTCCAGTCGCGCCATCCAGGGGAAATGCGCCCGGTCGAAAAACTCGTCCGCCGGCAGAAAGGGATAATGCAGGCCCGAACAGTGATTCTGGTAGATATCGCGCCGCCCGAACTCGCGGTCCAGACAGGCCTGGAACCGCCGCCGCGCCAGCGGATCGGCGGCCGCCAGTTCGTCCGCGACCCCGGCCTCGACAAAGGCGGCGAACCGCGCCTGATGCTCACCCACGAAGCGTCGGGCCTCCGCCAGCATGTCCGCCAGCGCAGGCGGGGTATCGGCCATGCCGGACGCCAGCGACAGCACCTTGGTCCAGCTATCGACCGCCGGCTGCATCTGACCCAGCCGTTGTTCCAGTTGCGCCATGCGAATCTGCGCCATCAGGTTGCGCTGGTCGATCGCGATCGCCCGGTACAGCGCCGCACGCTCGCCCTCCGCCACGCCCAGCCCGCGCTCGGCGGAAGCGACATTCATCCACAGCGCCGCCTCGCCCGGATCGGCCTGCGCCGCTGCCACGAAATGCTGCCGCGCCGTTGCAAAATCTGCCTTGTCGAGCGCGATCAGCCCCAGCAAGTTCAGCGCCTGCGGCTCATCCGCACGATGCCGCAGCGCTTCGCCCAGCGCGCGTTCCGCCTCCGCAACACGCCCTTGCCGGCGGGCCTCCACCGCCTGTTGCAACAACCGCCCTACCGTCACGTCCATATAGCGCCCCCGCCGTCTTTCCCCATCGCTATCACAAGCGTAACCGCTGGCAAGGGGGAGAAATGGTCGCCGCCTTGTGCCTGCGCCATGCCCATGCGAAGGCAGGGGCATGAGCCTCACCCATCCTCCCGTCACGGATGTCATGGCCAGCGCCGAATGGCTGGTCCATCGTTATGATCCGGGCCATGATGCCGTCCATCTTCACGCCGTCCCGCGCGCGCTGCACGCTACCATTCCCTTTCTGACGGACGAATATCTGGGCGATGTCCGCCAGCCGCTGGTGCTGCGCCGGACCGATGCGGTGGCGGCGGCCTCCGCGCCGGCGCCGATCCATTTCATCTTCCA
Source organism: Sphingobium sp. Leaf26 (assembly GCF_001421665.1). Lineage (GTDB taxonomy): Bacteria > Pseudomonadota > Alphaproteobacteria > Sphingomonadales > Sphingomonadaceae > Sphingobium. The sequence goes on along the minus strand of NZ_LMKV01000016.1, from coordinate 13,765 downwards.
TTCGGCCTATTGCTGCTCGACCCTGCTGGCGGCGGCCTTCGACCATCCCGGCGTGGCGATGGGACTGAAGGAACCGGTGCTGCTCAACGACCTGATCGGCTGGCGCCATCGCGGGGCCAAGGGACCGGACGTGGCACGGGTGCTGGACGACAGCCTGCGCCTGCTCGCGCGCCCTTTTGCGCCGGGCGAGGCGGTGGTGGTCAAGCCGTCCAACATCGTCAACCCGCTCATCCCCGGCATCATGGCGCTGCGTCCACAGGCGCGCGCGCTGCTGCTCCACGCGCCGCTCGACGCCTATCTCGCCTCGATCGCGCGCAAGGGGATGTGGGGACGACTGTGGGTCCGCGACCTGTTCGGCAAGCTGCTGCGGGAAGGGATGCTGACGCCGCTGGGCATCGCGCCCGACGACTATCTCGGCCTCACCGACATTCAGGTCGCGGCCGCCGGCTGGCTCGCGCAGCAGCGCCAGTTCCACGATCTGGCCGGTCGCCTTGGGAGCCGGGTGGCGACGCTCGACAGCGAGACGCTGGTGGCGCGTCCGACGGACAGCCTGACGGCGCTCGCCCGCCTGTTCGATCTGCCGCTTAATGCCGCAGCGATCGAAGCGATCGTCGCCGGCCCGATCTTCGCCCGCGATGCCAAGAACGGCGCTGACTTCGCGCCGGGCCAGCGCGCGCAGGCGGCACAGCGCGGCCTCACGCTGCATGGCGAGGAAGTGGATAAGGTCGGGCAGTGGGCGCGGCTGCTTGCCGACAATGCCGGCATTGCGCTCACCCTGCCGGGGGCGCTGCTCGACTGACCGCTGCATCCGCCGCGCCATCGGCGCGGGCATCGTCTCTCATCGAGCGATCAAAAAAAGGGCCGGTGTCGCCACCGGCCCTTCCTTTTTCATGTCCGATCCGAAGGATCAGAAGCGGAATTTCGCGGCGACCGCATAACGACGGCCCAGCGCGTCGTAGGTCGACGGATAGACGTTGCCGCTGTTGAAGCTGGTCGAACCGATCGTGTTGCCGACAACCTTGGGCTTGTTGTTCAGAATGTTCTGAGCCGTCAGGGTGATGGTGATCTCGTCCGACACATGGAAGCGGGTGGTCAGGTCGAAATAATGCTCGGCCTTGATCTTCCGGAACTTCGGATCGACGATGCAACCGCCTTCGTCGGTGGTTTCATAGTTCGGGCAACCCTGGTCATCAAGCGGCAGCAGAGCGCCGTCTGCGTCCAGGTTGGCGGCCAGAGCGGCAGCCATGTCGTCAGCCATCTGCTGCGGCTCGAACTTCACCGTGTCGATGTAGCGCCACAGCAGCGAGACGTCGACCTTCTCGAACGACAGCGTGGTACGCTGCGAGAACTGCCACTTGGGCTGGATCGATGCGCAGTTGACCGAATAATAACCCACGCATTCGCGGTTCAGGGAGACGGAGGTCGCCTGGAACTTCGAGCTGTTGGTCCAGTTGCCGGTCAGGCTGAGCGCCAACTTCGCGAAGCCGACATCCTTCTGATAGTTCAGCGAGAAATCGACACCGTCGGTGCTGAGCTTGCCCAGGTTCGACGTCACCAGCGACAGACCGGGGGTCGTCGCCGCTTCACCGAACAGTTCACCGGTCAGCGGGTTGCGGCGGATCGCGGTACAGGCCGGATCGGTCGCGCTGGATGCGGTGATGTTGTTGAAGCAAGCGCCGATCGCGTCGCCCGGCGTGGGCGAGGTGATCGCGTCGGTGATCTTGATGTTGTAATAGTCGATCGTCGCCGAGAAACCGCGGAAGGCGGCCGGCTGGAAGACTGCACCAAGGGTCCAGCTATTCGACTTTTCAGGCTTCAGAGCCAGATTGCCGCCACCGGTATAGTTGACCTGACCGGCCGGATCGTTGGTGATCGCGCCGATGGTGGTCGCCGGGGCGCCCTGCGCGACGCAGACCGCAGCCAGATTGGCGTTGCCGAGCGGAGCCGAGCCCGAGCAGGGATCGGTGCCGAGGTTGGTCAGCAGCGTGTTTACCGGCGCAAACAGTTCGGCGATGTTGGGCGCGCGAACGGCGTGAGCATAGTTGCCACGGATCTTGAAGCCGTCCACCGGGGTCCAGCTACCGCCGGCTTTCCAGGTCGTCGTCTTGTAGGACGGGTTGCTGGGCGCGTCGACGCTGTACTTCGAGTAGCGGATGCCGGTTTCCAGGGTCAGATCCTGGAAGAAGGGCTTGTCCTGAACCAGCGGCAGAACGAGTTCGCCGAAGGCTTCGTAGACGTCATAGCCGCCCGCGATGTTCGGGGCCGCACCGCCGGCGCCGCCGAGATCACCCGACTGCGACAGAAGGTCCGATTCCTGCGAAGCGGTATATTTGCGATATTCGCCGCCGATGGCGAAGGCGACCGCGTCGCTCGCCCAGGGCACCGACCAGCCGAAATCGCCGTTGATGGTCGCATTGGCCTGCGCCAGCGACGTCTTGGTGACGATCTGGCTGTTCGCGTTCAGGAACGCATTCATTTCCGGCGTGATCGAACCGTCGGGGCCGAACACGTTCAGCGGCACGCAGCCGTTCGACGTGTCGAGGCAGTCGGTGGTGTTGGTCGCCTGCAACGCCTGACGGACGCGGCTGTTCAGCCAGTAGCCCTTCTGGGTCTGGTTCTGCTCGCTTTCGCCATAGGCGCCCGAAACGTCCCAGCTGATCGAGTCGGTGATACCGCCGCGAAGACCAGCCTTGTAATCGAAGAAGGTGGTGGTGAATTCCGAGATACGCGGCCCCAGTTCGGTCGCGCGACGCGACAGAGCGGTGGTGACTTCACGATAGTTCGGATCGTTCGGGTCGGTCGCCGTCGCGGCCGCGGCGCATTCCGCTGCGGTATAGAGCGGGGTGTAGACGCCAAGGGCGATGTTCGCCGCCGATGCCGTGTTGCGCTGGCAGAAGGCGTTGCGCTGCGCCGTCGTCAGGTACGGATTGCTGAGCGGGATGTCGACGGCGATGCCGAAGGCGCCCGACGGAGCGATGATCGTCTTGACGGTGTTCTTCGAGAAGATGCCGCGGGTATAGGCCTCGACCGCGTCGCTGACTTCGTAACGGCCTGCGCCGTACATGTTGAAGCGCTCGAACGGCGTCTGGAAGATGTTGAAGGGGTTGAAGTTATAGGCGTCGAACGCCGTGGTCGGGCGGAAGCCGGTGCCGTCTGCCGTGACCTGGCGCGTGCCGTTGCCGGTCGCGGTGCCCAACAGGTTGGTGCCGGTGAAGCGCGACGGGGTCGAAGTGCCCGAACCGCCGATGGCGCCGCTGTAGGAATCAAGGTTGAAGACCGAATAGTCGCGGCCGCCCTGATAGACCGGGTCCGACTGCTGATAGCCGATCGAGAAGACGACGTTGCCCTTGCCGTCGTCGAAATTCGCGCCGAGCGTGACGTCGGCACGGAAATAATTGCCGTCGCCTTCTTCGGTCAGCTGGTTCGAGATGGTGCCTTCCAGGCCGGCGAAGTCCGACTTGGTGACGAAGTTCACCACGCCCGAAATGGCGTCCGCGCCGTAGGTGGTGGATGCACCGCCGGTCAGCACGTCGACGCGCTCGATCAGGGCGACGGGAACGTTGTTAAGGTCGAAGCGGCCGTTCAGTTCGGCCGGGACCAGGCGGTCGCCGTCGAGCAGCACGATGTTGCGGTTGGAACCCAGGCCGCGCAGGTTGACGAACGAAGCGCCGCCATTGCCGTTGTTGACGGCCGAACCGATGCTGGGGACGATGCCCGGAATTTCACGCAGAATATCTTCTGCGGTGTTGTTCTGCTTCAGCTCGATCTGGTCGGACGTGGTCGCGGTGACCGGGGTCGAGCGTTCCAGGTTCGGGTTGCGGATCAGCGAGCCCGTAACGATGATGGTGTCACCGGCATCGGCTGCCGCCGCCTGCGGTGCATCCTGCGCGAACGCAGCCGTCGCGATCAGCGACGCGCCCAGGATCGCCGGGGCGGCGCTGGCACGCAATAGTGCCCTTTTCGAAAATGTCTTCACGGTCCAGTCCCTTGCTCTGGAGTTTGGCAGATAGTCTGCCAGTCAGTGCCCGCATGGAAGGATATGGTGCCCGACAGCGATCCCCCCACATGGATCGGCCGAAACTGCGCGGCGTTCAGGGCGCTGTAAAGCGGGGGAAAAGGAGAGTCGCCGCTTTTGGGGATGGCTGTATCATAAATACAACAAGCGCTGGCGGGTGCTGTTTTACGGGTGTATTGCAAGATAATTACATGAAGTTGCAAAGGACTGTAGCAATCATGCCTCAGAGCGCGCGGGCTTGGATCGATTATGGCGTTGGAGGGCTTGGGAAACCGCCAAATCCCTCATATTGACGTCCTATCCTGCGGGTGCATGGTAGCGCGGATGACCGGTTTGAAAAAGGGAAGAGCGGATATGAACGGCAAGCGTGGCTGGATTGTGACAATATCGCTGTGCCTGATCGCCGGGGCGCCGATGGCTGCACCGGTGCAGGCCGCGCCGCAGCGCCAGCAACCCCGCCCGGAAATCTTCACCAACCTGCTCCAGTGCCGGTCCATAACGGACAATGCGCAGCGCCTCGCCTGTTTCGACCAGCAGGTGGGGGCGATGGAAGCCGCCGCCCAGCGCGACGAAGTGGTGGTGCTCGACAAGAGCGAACTGAACAAGACGCGCAAGACGCTGTTCGGATTCTCCTTCCCGAAACTGCCGTTTCTGGGCGGTGGCGACGATGATGATGGCGACAAGCCGCAGGAAGAAGGCGTCACCCATATCGACGCCGTGATCGCCTCCGTCCGCAGTCTGGGCTATGGCAAATGGCAGATCGGCCTGGAGGACGGCGCCCAGTGGATGACGACCGAAGCCGTGACCGGGCGCGACCCCAAAGTGGGGCAGAAGATCGAGCTGAAGCGCGCCGCCATGGGCAGCTTCATGGGCAAGGTTGAGGGCGGCCGCGCCATCCGGATGAAGCGGGTCAGCTAACACAAGCGCATGATGCGATGACATTGAGCGGCATCATGCTCCAAGAGTCTTGTGTCTTCCGTATTTTGCGCGCCGTCATCCGTGCCGGATGACGGCGCGCAAGTTGCTCTATAGTCCGTTCGGCATCGGCCCGGCGATCAGCAGCGGGTCGATCCTGGCGTCATTCCACTTCATGCCCCAGTGGAGATGCGGCCCGGTCGCGCGCCCGGTGGCGCCGATCGCGCCGATTCTCTGGCCCTGGGTGACATGATCGCCCGGCTTCACATCGATTCGCGACAGATGCAGGAAGGCGCTGTTGAGGCCATGGCCATGGTCGATCATCAGCAGATGCCCCTCCAGCGTGAAGGCTTTGTCCGCCGCTGCCAATATCACCACCCCGTCGGCCGGCGCCACCACCGGCACGCCGGTCGCGCCGGCGACATCGACGCCGCCATGATAGGCGCCAGCCGTGCCCTGGTAGACGCGCTGCGACCCGAACAGCCCGGATATCCGCCCGATCCGGGGCCAGATGAAGCGCTGGCGCCAGCCCTGCGCATCCGTCACGACATCGCGTGCTGCGGCGATCGCCTCCAGTTCGGGCTTGCGCAGCGCCAGAAAGGCCTCCGTGCTCTTGGTCGGCCGCATCGGCGCGTCGATCCGCTCGATCCGCCAGTCGCGCGGAGCGATGGTCAGGCTGCGCTCGACCGTGCGCGTATCGGGCAGTCGGGCCACCAGCCGCGCGCTCGGCCCTGCATCCCGGTCGAACGCGATCAGGAACCGGCCGTCAGCATCCACCGGAACCAATTGTTCGTCCAGCTTCAGCGCGACCGTGCCGACCGGCGCGATGCCGGTCATGATCCCGCCCTGCGTCGCCGTCCCGCTCAACTGGAATTCCGCGCGCGCCGCCACCGGTCGCGCGCCGGGCTGCGCCACCGCTGCTCCGGCGCAGGCCAGCAGCATCGCGATACCGATCCGCCTCATCGCGACCCGCGTGCCTTGAGTTCCGCCTGCACCGACACATCGGCGCTGGCATAGGGTTCCTGCCGCGCGATGCTCCAGTAGCGCAGATCCTGTAGCGCGATCCGCTGTCCGGTCACGGCGCACAGGACATGGTCGCCCGCCTGCAACACGCGGAAGCTGTAGGGCATATAATGGAGCCGGGCGATCCGGTCGCGGTTGGACATCAACATGGGTTCAGGCCTCTTTGCACGACATCAGGAAAACAGATCCTGCTGCTGCTTGTCATCGGCCTCGCGCGCCTTGCGAGCGGGCCGGGGAGAGGAGGATAGAACAGGCATGGCCTTCGGCTCAAGCGCGGCATCGCCGATTGCCGCGTCCACCGTCCCGTCCTTGAAATGCAGCGTCACCGCGCCGGCCGCCTGCGCCGCCGCGACCGACTGCACCAGCCGGCCTTGCGCCATCACGCGGGCATAGCCCTTCTGTAACGGCCGGTCGGGATCGAGCGAGGCGAAATGGCGCGACACCCGGTCGAACGCCACGATATGGTCCGACAAAGCGCGTTGCAGATAGCCTGGCCGCAGTTGCAACCGGCCCAGCCGCTCGCCTGCGCGCACCACATAATGCTGCAACAAGGCCGGCCGCAGCGCCCCGCCTGCCTGCCCCAGATGCGCCCGCGCATCGGCCAGCCGGTGGCGCAGCCCGCTCACCAGTCCGTCGGACAGTTGATCCAGCCGCTGCCGCTGCGGGGCCAGCAGCGTGTCCGGCGTCGGCATCAGCCGCGCCTGCATCTCCAGCCGTTCCCGCGCCTGCCCCGCACCCCGCCGGACGGCGCGCCCGGCGCGCAGCCCCATCTCGTTCAATCCGGCCAGCAATTCCGCCCGCACCGGCACCGCCATTTCGGCGGCGGCGGTCGGCGTCGGCGCCCGCCGGTCGGCGGCATAGTCGCACAGCGTGGTGTCCGTCTCATGCCCCACGGCGGAGATGATCGGGATGGTGCAGTCCGCCACCGCTCGGACCACGATCTCCTCGTTGAAGCTCCACAAATCCTCGATCGACCCGCCGCCGCGCGCCACGATCACCAGGTCGGGCCGGGGGAATTGCCCGCTGCCGTCCATCGCGCTGAACCCGCGCACCGCCCGCGCCACCTGTTCGGCTGCGCCCTGTCCCTGCACCAGCACCGGCCAGACCAGCACATGGGTCGGGCACCGATCGGCCAGTCGATGCAGGATATCGCGGATCACTGCGCCAGTGGGCGACGTCACGACGCCGATCGTGCGTGGCAGGAAGGGCAGGGGCTTCTTGCGTTCCGCCGCGAACAGCCCTTCGCCCGCCAGTTTCGCCTTCAGCTTCTCCAGCAGCGCCATCAGCGCGCCTTCGCCGGCCAGTTCCATCTTCTCGATGACGATCTGATATTTGGACCGCCCCGGATAGGTGGTCAGCTTGCCGGTGGCGATCACCTCCACCCCGTCCTGCGGACTGAAGGCGAGCCGCTGCGCGCCGCCCTTCCACATCACCCCGTCCAGCACGGCATTCTCGTCCTTCAGCGCCAGATAGAGATGCCCCGACGCCGCCCGCTTGAAGCCCGAAATCTCGCCGCGCAGCCGCACATGGCCGAACCGGTCCTCGACCGTGCGCTTCAACAGGCCCGACAATTCGCTGACCGACAACGGCGGCGCGTTGTCCCCCGCGCGTTCCTCCGCTAACAGGCGGCCCATATTGTCATAGGCATCAAATTCCGGGGACATGGGCGACATGAACATCCTTCTGCTTGGCGGCGGCGGCCGCGAACATGCGCTGGCATGGAAACTGGCGCAATCGCCCCGGCTCGATACGCTCTACGCGGCGCCGGGCAATCCGGGCATAGCCGAGCATGCCACATTGGTCGACCTCGACGCGACCGATCATCGCGCGACGATGGATTTCTGCATCCGCCATTCGATCGGCCTGGTGGTGATCGGGCCGGAAGCGCCGCTGGTCGATGGCCTGGCCGACAATCTGCGCACCATGGGCGTGCCGGTGTTCGGTCCCAACAAGAAGGCGGCGCAACTGGAAGGGTCGAAGGGCTTTACCAAGGATCTGTGCCAGCGCGCCAACATTCCCACCGCCGCCTACATCCGCGTCGCAAGCAAGGACGGCGCACTCGCCGCGCTGGACGATTTCGCGCTGCCGGTGGTCATCAAGGCGGACGGGCTTGCGGCGGGCAAGGGCGTCATCATCGCCGAAACCCGCGACGAAGCGATCGAAGCACTCGACACCATGTTCTCCGGCGCGTTCGGCGCGGCGGGTGAGGAAGTCGTGCTCGAAGAATTCATGACCGGCGAGGAAGCCAGTTTCTTCGCCCTCACCGACGGCAGCGCCATCCTGCCCTTCGGCTCGGCGCAGGACCACAAGCGGGTAGGGGATGGCGACACCGGCCCCAATACCGGCGGCATGGGCGCCTACAGCCCGGCCCGCGTGCTGACGCCCGAACTGGAAGCCCAGGTGATCGAAACGATCATCCGGCCGACCGTCGATACCATGGCGGCAGAAGGCATGCCCTATAGCGGCGTCCTGTATGCCGGCCTGATGCTGACCGCCGAAGGCCCCAGGCTGATCGAATATAATGCCCGTTTCGGCGATCCCGAATGTCAGGTGCTGATGACCCGCTTCGACGGCGATCTGGTCGATCTGCTGCTCGCCGTGGCGCAGGGGAAGCTCGCCGATCAGGGACCGGTCCAGTTGGCGGATCGCACCGCGCTCACCATCGTCATGGCCGCCAATGGCTATCCGGGTACACCCGAAAAGGGCGGAACGATCGCCGGGATCGCCGCGGCGGAACAGGACGGCGCGAAGATCTTCCATGCCGGCACGGCGGACAAGGACGGCGCTCTGGTCGCCAATGGCGGGCGCGTGCTCAATGTCACCGCCACCGGTGATACGGTCGGCACGGCGCAGGCCGCCGCCTATGCCGCCGTGGACGCGATCGACTTCCCGACGGGCTTCTGCCGCCGCGATATCGGCTGGCGAGAGGTCGCGCGCGAAGCGGAAAAAGGCTGAACCCTTGCGGCGCGCGCGAAACCGCTCTTAAATAGCGACCAGCATTTTTGCAGGGGAGAGACGCGCGATGCAGGAATTCTTCATGGACTATGGACTGTGGCTGCTGGTCGGCCTGCTGGTCGTCATCGCGCTCGTCTTCCTTCTGTCGGGCCGGAACAAGGCGGAGGAGCCGATCGAGCCGGCGGCGTCCGCAGAAGCAGCGCCGCCGCCCGCCCCCGTGCCGCCAGCCCCCGTCCCGTTCATAGACCCGATCATCGCCGCCCCGGTTGCGCCTGCGCCAATGGTCGTCGAACCGGTCGTGGTGGAACCGGCCGCGCCGGCTGAGCCGGTCGTGGCTGCCGAACCGGTCGCCGCGCCGGTGGTTGAAGCAGCGCCCGACCCTGTACCCGCCGCGCCGCCGGTCGAACCGGTGCCTGCACCCATTCCCACTGCGCCGACGCTCGCGGAAGGCGAGGATGACCTGCTGCGCCTCAAGGGCGTCGGCCCCAAGCTGAAGGCATTGTTGATCGACCTTGGCGTCACCCGCTATGCCCAGATCGCAGCCTGGACGGACGCAGACCTTGCCGCAATCGACGCGAAGCTCGGCAATTTCAAGGGGCGCCCGGTCCGCGACCAGTGGGTCGATCAGGCCAAATATCTCGCCAGCGGCGACATTGCCGGGTTCGAGGCGAAATACGGCAAAGTCTAGGCCGGCTGGGGGGCCGGCTCCAGCGGCGGCTCATCGATGCGCGGGCGGATCGGCGGCACGCTGCCGATCCAGCGCCGCAGCCGTGCATGCCCTGCCGACAGCCGGCCCAGCGCGAACAGGATCGGCACCGACAATGCCAGCATCGCGGCTACGCCGATTCCGGTCGCCATCACCAGCGCCATGACCAGCGGGTGCCACAGATAGAAGAACAGGCTGTCCCGCCCGATATGATTGACCGGGGCGAAGGACAGGCGCAGCCGCGCAAAATGCGGCAGCAGCGCGATCAGGCCCAGGCACATCAGCAGCCGTGCGGGCACGAAGGCCAGGATATGGGGATCATGTTCCAGTCTCGCCCACCATCCCATGCCCAGTGCCGCCGTCAGCAGCGCAACGCCCAGATAGCGGGTCGGCAGGCCCCTTTCGGCCACCAGCATGCCGAAGAAGAAATAGATCGGATAGCGCAGATAGCGGCTGTCGGGCGACAAGAGGCCGTGGCCGATCGCGCCGTGATGCGGACCAAAGCCATACATGATCGCCAGGCTGAACGGCACCCCGATCGCCAGCAGCCCTATGGGAGGCAGCGGCACGGCGCGCGCGATCAGGATCAGGAAGAAGAGCACCGGTATATACCAGAGGTGAAAGGGCGGGCGCAGCAGCAGGTCGATCGGCATATGCCAGGATAGCGACCAGCCGCCGATCGCCAGATAGGCGACCATCGCCACCAGCCAGGGCAGCAACATCCGCTCGCCATAGCGGCCGAAGAAATGCTCGCCCGGTTCGCTGCGCAGCCGGTCGATATTGAGCAGATAGCCCGAAATGCCGATCATCAGCGGCATGCGGAATCCCGATCCGATCCACAGCGCGACATGCTGCGCATGGGCCAGTTCCATGGCATGGCCTGCCATCACAAGCAGGATCAAGACCCCCTTCAGAAGGTCGATCGACGGATTCTTGCCCACTGATAAACCCCCGGCCCCACCGGTTTTTTGCACTCTTCCCCTTTAGGAAGCTTTAAAAAATCTTGGTTAAGCGCTTAGTCTCCGGATTTGCGGATCGACATCAGCCGAGGAATTGCCGGATTGCGCCGTACAGATGCTCCGCCTTTGACTAAATTGCTCATGGCCCTGCTTGTTTTCGCCGTCATCATCGTCGGCTGGCGCCTCTACGGCCGCTATCGCGATTCCCGTGCGGCGTTGCCGGCGGCAGGCGCAGCGAAGGGCGATTGCGCGCTCTGGTTCGTGGGCAGTTCGTCGATCCATCGCTGGACCAGCCTTCAGCAGGATATGGCGCCCTGGGCGACGGAAAATCGCGGCATCAACAGCGCGGTCCTGACCGACATCCTGCCGCGCTTCGCCAATATAAAGCCGAATGAGGGGCGCCCACGCGCGCTGATCCTCTATGTGGGTGAAAATGATATCGCCACCGGCGTGCCGGTCCGCACCGTGATGCGCCAGCTTGCACAACTGTTCGACCTGCGCGACCGCCTGCTGCCCGGCGTGCCGGTGCTGCTTCTGTCGGCCAAGCCCAGCCCCGGCCGTGCCGCCTTCCTGGGCGAACAAAGGCTGTTCAACGCGGCGGCGCAGCAGTTCCTGCCCCATATGCGAAGCGCCTATTATGGCGACATCACCACGCCGCTCTTCGCCGACGGCAAGCTGGGCGACAATTATCAGCCCGACGGCGTCCATATGAATGGCCGCGGCTATGCGATCTGGGCGCAAGTGGTGCGCCAGCGCCTGCGCGACATATTGCCGCCGGACGTGACGCGCGCCTGCGCGCCTTAACCGATCGCCTCGACCAGCGTCCGGGGTACGCGCAGCAGCGACCCGTGCCGTGCGCCCGCCGGCATGGCCAGCCGATCGCTGACATCCTCCCACGCCACCATGTCGCGCGTCATCGCCGCGCCCCACCGGCCTTCCTTGTAGACGTCATAATAGCAGACCAGCGCGTCGCCGATCCGGGTCGCCATCGGTCCTTCGACCCAGCCGGGGGAAAAGGGTTTGGAGAGCGGCCCAAATGGCCCGGTCGGGCTGTTCGCCTTCGCGATCTGCAAATATTTGCGCGGCGGTTCGACTGTCTCGTCCTTGACGATCAGATAGAGCGCGCCGTCCGGCCCGTGCGCGAAACTGCCGTCGATCACGCTGAAACCGGGATCGTAGAGCGGCTCTGCGGTCGAGAAGCTGGTGAAGTCCGCCGTGCTGCAACGCCACAGCCGGTGATTATAGCCCGATTCCGATGCCCCCGCCGTCTCGGTGAAGCGGCCGGTGACGGTACTCGACCAGACAATCTCGTACAGGCCGGTGCGCGGATCATGGATCGCTTCGGGTGCCCAGCAATTGCGCGTGCCCGGCACATCGGCCATCACCGGGATCGCCTGCTGCGCGGACCAGTGGATCAGGTCGCGGCTGGTCGCGTGGCCGATCGTCACGCCTTCCCAGGCAGTGGTCCACAGCAGATGATAGGCCCGCCCGTCCTGGAAGAGGAAGGGATCGCGCAGCAGCTTCCTTTCTCCCACCGCTGGCACCAGCAGGCTGCGCCCGCCCGCCAGCGTGCGAAAGGTGAAGCCATCCTCGCTCACCGCCAGCTTCAGCCCGTCCGCCTCGCCGGCCTTGCCGGTGGTGAAATAGGCGAAGAGCAGCACATCATCCTGTCGTACGGACCGACCATGCGCGCAGGCGGCCAGCGCCATGGCGCCCAGCCCCAGCGTGAAATCCCGGCGCCTCATCGATAGGCCTTCGCCATCTCGCCATAGAGTTTCAGCAGGTCGTTGGCGACATAATCGCCGCCCTTGCCCATGGGACCGGTCGGTTCCGGCCTGGGCGCCGCCTGCGCGCTCACAAGGCCGCCTGGCGCCTCGGCGCTGTTCAGCCCCTGCGCAATCAAGTCGGGTTTGGCGCCTTCGCCCGCATTATGGCCGTCCTTGTCGAAGATCGCCTCCTGATGCCGCGTCGGCTCCCAGATGAAGGCGCCCCAGCCATGCTTGTCCGGCAGGGCATGGACCAGATCGTTGATATAGCGCTTCCGGCTCGAATATTCGGCGACCAGCAGCCCCTTGTCGGGATAGCGTTTCACGAACTCGCTAAAGCTGGTTGCCCAGTCGCCCTGCGCCCGCTGCTGGTAACAGGAAAAGCCGATGACGTCGAAATCGACCTTGCGGGCGATCAGCGCATCGGTCCATTCGCGCACGATCGGCCAGTGGCGGCCCAGATGATTGTGCAGTTGTATCTGCACCTCCGGCTCCGCCCGCCGCGCACCGGCAATCCCCGCGCGCAGCAACTGCGCAAAGCCATCGAACCCGCCGACCACGCCGACTCTGGCATGATTGGCGTCGGTCACCGGATTGCCGGTCGATGTGGACAATGTCACCCGCCCATGGGGCCACAACATGCCGAACGTCGTTTCATTGCCGATCACCGCCATGTCGACCGGCGCGCCACCCGCCCGCATCGCCACCAGCGTATCATGCGTATGGGCCTCGACCGCCTTGGCCAGTTGCGGCAGGTCGTAACCGGCCCAGGCGGCGGGCACGCCCTGATGCTCCGGGTCGGCCCAGATATCGCTATAGTGGAAACTCAGAACCAGATAGAGGCCGGCGTCCCGGATGCGTTTGCCCAGCTTGATCGTCTGCGCCAGCCCCGCCCAGGCCTTGTCCGGTTCGCGCTTCGCATAGCCCCTGGCCGGATCAACGAAGATGCGCAGCCGGATCGCATTGAATCCGGCATCGCGCAGCAACAGGATGGGGTCTTTCTGCACGCCATCGACAAAATAGCGCGCGCCGGCCGCCTCATCCTCGGGAATCCAGCTGATATCCGCGCCGATCAGATAGGGGCCGGGCCGCGCGCCCTTCTTCGTCCCCGCAACGACCGCCTGCGGCAGGGCCATGCCCAGCGCCGCCAGCCCAGTGGTCGTCAATATGGTCCGCCGATCGGGCATGCCTCTCTCCTGTGATATGCGGCGAGGGATTTTTCCTCTCCCGCGCCTTTGGTTCAGCGCGCGAGCCACCCGCCATCGACAGCCAGCACATGGCCATGGATATAGTCGGCCGCGCTGGACGCCAGGAACACGGCTGCCCCACCGATGTCGCTCGCCGCGCCCCAGCGCCCGGCCGGGATACGCTCCTGGATCTGCCGGTTGCGCGTCTCGTCCGCCTGCAACGCGGCGGTGTTGTTGGT
>NZ_LMKV01000015.1 GCF_001421665.1 Sphingobium sp. Leaf26 | reverse complement strand
AAACCAGTCTGCGCCGATGGTACTATTGCTCAAGCACTGGAAGAGTAGGGCGTCGCCAGGCATTGCAGCTCGCGCATATATCGAAAAAAAACCCTTCACGATTTCGCGACCTCCTGTCGCGCCTCTGGCGCGGGATGGAGCAGCCCGGTAGCTCGTCAGGCTCATAACCTGAAGGTCGTAGGTTCAAATCCTACTCCCGCAACCAGGAGGTCGCATAGCAGAGCTGCAACCGCAGTCAGCCTCATGCAATAAAAAGCCCGCCCTAACCAGGCGGGCTTTTTGCTTGTCTGCTGCATTCACGCAGCGGGCGTTGACGATCGGGGCGACAAGCCAGTGCGATTCCCATCGCCCGCATCACTCGCCCTCAAGCTACTGGCCTTCAAGCCGCTGGCTGAAATATATCATCTGCATGGCCTGCAATCGTGCGCCCTGGGCGATATCGGCATCGCCTGAATGGCCGCCGGCCATATCCTCGTAAAAATGATAGGGCAGCCCATAGTCCTTCAGCCGCGCTGCGAATTTGCGCGCATGCTGCGGACCCACACGGTCGTCCTTCGTCGTCGTCCAGATATAAGGCGTGGGATATTCTACCCCCTTGCGGATATTGGCATAAGGCGAAATCCCGGCGAGAAACGCCTTTTCTTCCGGCACCGATACGCTGCCATATTCATCCACCCAGGACGCGCCGGCTGCGATCTGCTCGTACCGCAGCATGTCCAGCAACGGCACCTGGATCACCACCCCGTTCCACAAGTCGGGATGCTGGTTGAATTCCACCCCCATCAACAACCCGCCATTGGATCCGCCATAGATGCCGAAGCGACGGGGCGAGGATAGTTTGCGTGCAAAAATATCCTGCGCCACCGCCGCAAAATCATCATAGATGATCTGTCGCTTCGTCTTCAGCCCCGCCTCATGCCAGGCCGGGCCGAACTCGCCGCCGCCCCGAATATTGGCCAGCACGAAACTGTTGCCCCGTTCCAGCCACAGCTTGCCGGTAATCGCGGCATAGCTGGGCGTCATCGGCACCTCGAAACCGCCATAGGCGGTCATGATCGCCGGTGTGCTGCCATCGCGCTTCATATCTTTGCGATGGACGATGAAGTAGGGAATTTTCGTTCCGTCGGTCGATATGGCTTCATGTTGATCGACCACCAGTCCGGACGCATCGAAACGCGCGGGCATGGCTTTCACCTGGCGCGGAGCGGGATTGGCGGCATCGATCGCCCACAGCGTCGTCGGCGCCAGGAAGCCGGCGACCGCCAGATAGGCGGCATCGCTCCTGTCGGTCGCGCTGGCGATCGTGATGGTCGCATTGTCGGGCAGCGCGACCGGGATAGTCGTCCACTTGTCCTTTTCCGGCGCCAGGACCAGCACCCGCCCACGCACATTGTCGTTGATCGCCAGGATCACCCGGCTCTTCGTCGCGGTCACGCCATCGATAGATTGACGTGCATTGGGTGCAAACAGGATCTGGGGGGCCAGTGTCGCGCCTGATTCCAGCGCCTTCAACGGCACCGCAGCGAGCGATCCCGCCGGGACGGTGACGCCGCCGCTTTCCCATACCTCGCTGGTCTGGATCAGCACCTGTCCCTGCACCATGCCCTGTAACTGGCTTTTTGCGGGCAGGAGCAGCCTTTTCACGCCGCCGTCCGTCACGAGATAGGTTTCGTTGCCAAAGAAGGTGACGCCGCGATAGAGGAAGGCGGCGCGGTTGCCCGACCCGTCGGACAGCAGCATGGGGAAGGTGCCGACCTGATCGGTCGGTGCGCCGCGATAGATTTCCTGCGCCGCCGACAGGGGCTGGCCGCGCTTCAATATCTTCACGACAAAGGGGTAGCCCGACCTGGTCATGCTGCCTTCCCCCCAGTCGCGGGCGAGGAGCAGGCGGTCCTTGTCCAGCCAGGCTTCATTCTGCTTGGAGGTGGGAATATCGAACCCGCCCATCGCGAAGGTTCCCGTCACCAGGTCGAATTCGCGCAACGTCACGGCATCCTCGCCGCCATCCGACAGGTTGAGCAGCGCATAGCATTCCTCGGGATCGAGGATGGTCGCGCCCTTCCACACCCACTTCCTGCCATCCGCCTTCGACAGGGCATCAAGATCCAGCACCGTCGTCCAGTGCGGCGCATCGGTCGCGTAATCTGCCTGTGACGTGTAACGCCAGATACCCTGCGGATGATCGGCATCGCGCCAGAAATTATAGACGCGATCATGGATCAGCATCGGCATGGCGATCCGGTCCTTGGCCGAGGCGATGGCGAGCGCGTCCCTGTAATAGCCAGCATAGCGCGGATCATTCTGGAAGGCGGCGACCGTCGCCTTGTTCTCCGCCTCGACCCATTGCATCGCACGCGGCCCGGTCCAGTCCTCCAGCCAGATGAAAGGATCATCCGCCTGGGCGGGAGAGGGGGCAGGGGGCACACCAGCCCCGGTCAGCATCGCGGCAGTCACCAGCAATATCATCCTCTTGTTCATCAGCGCTTCTGCCCCGGCACAATCGATCGCCCCTTCATATAGCGCGCCCGCAACGCCGCGCTCGCGATCAACAGGGGTAACGCGCCCAGCATCAACAGGCTCCCGATCAGGCTCGGCGACCAACCCCACAGGCTGTGCAGGCCAAAGGCGGCGGGCGCCATGACCAGCAGGAAGCCAAGCGTCAACAGCCACAGCCCCCACCGGCGCGGTCGGACCGCCACCATGCGCATTTCATGGCGCCAGGCTTTGCGACCAGCCTTGGTCGACAGATCGGGGAGCGGGGTATCGTCCATAAGCTGCTGGACCTTGTGCCGTTTCGCCCCTATCCTGTCCAGCATCCCCGGGGGACCGCGCACAAGCGGTTGAGAGGCAGCTGAAGTGGCTGCGACCCGTCGAACCTGATCCGGCTGACACCGGCGTAGGGAGGGAACGGCTTGTGTAACCAGCAAACCGCGCCCGCCCTGCGTCTTTGAGAAGAGACGAAAGAGAGGCGGCCCATGGATACGATTTCCGTTCTGACGCTGCGCCTGGCCGAGATTTTCGGCCTTTACATGATCGTCATCGGCGTTGGTGGGCTGGCCAGTCCAGCGCGCTGGCGAGCGGTGATGGACGATCTCAACCGGTCGCCCGGTCTGGTGGCGGCGCTAGGCTTCGCTGTCTTTGCGGTCGGCGGCACGCTGGTCCTGATCCACAGTGTCTGGACCGACCCGCTGGCATGTCTCGTCAGCCTGATCGGCTATGTCGCGCTGATCGAAGGTGCGACCCTGCTTGCCGTGCCGGGGCCGCTCATCCGTATCGGCCACTGGTCGATCGGCTTCATCCGCATCTGGGCCGGCATAGCCCTGATCCTCGGCCTCATCCTCTTCCTTGCGGGCCTGACCGGCCGCGCCACCATTTCCGTCTGAAAGGCAAACCCATGGCAGATGTCCCCGCCCGCACCGAGATGCCCGAAGCCGGAGGCTTCACCGGCCGGCAGGCCGCAATGCCCGAAGCCGGAGGCTCCACCGGCCGGCAGGCCGCAATGCCCGAAGCCGGAGGCTCCACCGGCCGGCAGGCCGCAATGCCCGAGGCCGGAGGCTCCACCGGCCGGCAGGCCGCAATGCCCGAGGCCGGAGGCTCCACCGGCCGGCAGGCCGCAATGAACGTCACGACTGGCCCCATTCGTGGGTCCAAGAAGATCCATGTCGGCCCGCGCAAGGTCGCCATGCGCGAGATTCATCTGGAGCCGGGCAGCGGTGAACCGCCGGTGCGCGTCTATGATACATCCGGGCCATACACCGATCCCGATGCGCGCATCGACATCATGGCGGGCCTTCATGCGTTGCGTCGCGACTGGATTCGTGAGCGCGGGGATGTAGAGGAGTGTGACGCGCGCGCGATCAAGCCGGAGGATAATGGCCTCAAGGGGCCGGACCGTTCCGGCGGCGTCCAGCCCTTCCCGAACGTGGTGAAGCGCCCCCTGCGCGCCAAGCCGGGCGCCAACGTATCCCAGATGCACTATGCCCGCCGGGGCATCATCACCCCGGAAATGGAATATGTCGCGGAGCGCGAGAATCTGGGCCGCGCCCGCCTCGCCGACTATGTCCGCGACGGGCAAAGCTTCGGCGCGTCCATCCCCGACTATGTGACGCCGGAGTTCGTCCGCGACGAAGTCGCCCGTGGACGCGCCATCATCCCGTCCAACATCAACCACCCGGAATCGGAGCCGATGGCGATCGGCCGCAATTTCCTGGTGAAGATCAACGCCAATATCGGCAACAGCGCCGTTGCGTCCGACGTCGCGGCCGAAGTCGACAAGCTGGTCTGGTCGATCCGCTGGGGCGCGGACACGGTGATGGACCTGTCCACCGGCCGCAACATCCACGACACGCGCGAATGGATATTGCGCAACTCGCCGGTGCCGATCGGCACCGTCCCCATCTATCAGGCGCTGGAAAAGGTCGGGGGCGTCGCCGAAGACCTGACATGGGACATTTTCCGCGACACGCTGATCGAGCAGGCGGAACAGGGCGTCGATTATTTCACCATCCATGCCGGCGTGCGCCTCGCCTATATCCCGATGGCGGCCAAGCGCGTGACCGGCATCGTGTCGCGCGGCGGCTCGATCATGGCGAAATGGTGCCTCGCCCATCATCGCGAAAGCTTCCTCTACGAGCATTTCGACGACATCACGGAGATCATGAAGGCGTATGACATCGCCTATTCGCTGGGCGACGGCTTGCGTCCCGGCTCCATCGCCGACGCCAATGACGAAGCGCAGTTCAGCGAACTCTACACGCTGGGCGAACTGACCCACCGCGCTTGGAAACAGGATGTGCAGGTGATGATCGAAGGGCCGGGTCATGTGCCCATGCACAAGATCAAGGAGAATATGGAAAAGCAGCTTCAGGTCTGCGGCGAAGCGCCCTTCTACACGCTGGGACCGCTCACCACCGACATCGCGCCGGGCTACGACCATATCACCAGCGGCATCGGCGCTGCGCAGATCGGCTGGTATGGCACGGCGATGCTCTGCTACGTCACGCCCAAGGAGCATCTGGGCCTGCCCGACCGCGATGACGTGAAGGTGGGCGTGGTCACCTACAAGCTCGCCGCCCACGCCGCCGACCTTGCCAAGGGCCATCCGGCAGCCCAGGTCCGCGACGATGCTCTAAGCCGCGCCCGCTTCGAATTCCGCTGGCGCGACCAGTTCAACCTCAGCCTCGACCCCGAAACCGCCGAGCAATATCATGACCAGACGCTCCCGGCCGAAGGCGCCAAGAGCGCCCATTTCTGCTCCATGTGTGGCCCCAAATTCTGCTCGATGAAGATTTCGCAGGAAGTGCGCGACTTCGCGGCGAAGAAGAACCAGCCCGCCGACGGCTTCCTGGAGGCTGGCCTGACCGGCGCGGAAGTGGCGGAGGCCAGCAAGGCTGCGGCGCTCAAGGGCATGGAAGAGATGAGCAAGCTCTTCAAGGAAACCGGCAGCGAACTCTATATGGGCGCTGGCGGACGGGAGCATGATTGAGCGAGCGACTCTATCGACATTTCCGCATTCATGCCTTGGACGGACGCTTGGCCTACGCTGTATATGGTTCGGCCTCATATTGGGGGACAGTTGATGCCGACCATCTTTCGCCTCGATGGCCATCGCTTCTATTTCTACAGCCACGAACCCAACGAGCCGCCCCATGTCCATGGCGATAAGGGCGGCTCGTCCATGAAGGTCTGGCTCGATTCGGTCGACATGGCCAAGAACACCGGCTTCCGCCGATCGGAGATCAATGGCATAATCGTGATGGTGGCGACCCATAGGAATCGCCTGCTGGAGGCATGGCAGGAATATTTCGGCTAGGATCACGGACGAGCGTGTCGCCGACGTCCGTTGCGATGCGGACAGCCTGATCGTAGACCTGATGGACGGCCGCACCATTTCCGTGCCGCTGGCTTGGTATCCCCGCCTTCTGCACGCAACGGCTACCGCGCGTGCGCGCTGGGAAGTGGCAGGTGGAGGCTATGGCATCCACTGGCCTGAAATAGATGAGGATTTGAGCACCGACGGTTTGCTCAGGGGAGCACCAGCAGTCAGGTCAGCCTAATCCCCTGTCCTACACGCCAAATCCCTGATCTATCCTTATGGATGGATCAGCCTTCTCCCCCCAATCCGCCCGCCAGCCCCACCAAAAAGCGCCGCGCCCGCTGGACGCCCGCCTTGCAGGCCAGCTTCCTAGGCACATTGCTCCACACCGGCAGCGTCCGCCATGCCGCGCGGGCGGTGGGGATGTCGCCGTCCAGCGCGCATCGCCTGCGCCGTCGCCTTGCCGGCACGGAGTTCGATCGCAACTGGGCGGAAGCGCTGATGCTGCATGAGCGCACGATGCATCACCCGCTGGCCGTGTATATGGACAGCGCGGGCGCTGCCGCCGCAATAGGAAGAGGGGCGTCGGGGAAGCGTTGGTGAGGCTTTGCGAGGGCCATGCGAAAGCCTCGCGAGCGCTTCGGGTCGAAAAACCCGTTACCGTGTGAACTTCGGTACTTCAGTCCTGAATCAGAACCGCGCTACGCCGCTTCTTCCATTCCAGCGAGACGCCGATGCGCTGTTCCAACTGGCCGTCCCACTGTGTCGTCAGGCCATGGGCCTCCAACTGCTCGACGATGCGATGGCCGATCGCCACGGCGGCCTCTTCGCCTTGTTCGCACGCGCCATAGTTCAGATAGAGGCCATGGCCCTCCACCGCGGACTCGGTGTCCTGCATGTGGAAAAAGGCATAGCCTTCCACAGCCACGCCCTCGGCCTGCGCCGTCTCGATCTCGTCCCAGATTTCGGATGCGCCGCAGGTGCCGCAGCAGGTGAAATTCTGCCGCGCGACGATGCCTTCCGTCTCCAGCGCATCGAAGGCGGCGTCCAGCCGGTCGCAATCGGTCATGTCCGACCAGTCCCGCTCGGCCGCGCGATGATCGGCCAGCGCGGCGCGCAGCGCGGCCGATGCTTCGACTCGCAGCAGAGGCCGGGGCAATTCCTCCTCGAACACGTCGTTGGCGTTGGTCAGGATAGCGTCATCATCGAAAAAGCCGCCGGCGACATCGCGTCGCACCAGATCGCGCAACGCGGCAACGGGGTCGTAACTGGCATTGGGGCTGAGCGCCGGGACAGCGTCCTTCGCCTCGCATATTGGGTCGTTGCCGGCAGTCCTGTTTCCGAAAATCCGCTTCCACAAAGACCCGAACATGCGCCTGTCTTGCCTCCTGCGATGCGCCACGACTGCCCCATCATGACGTACGATGTCGCAAAGGAAAAGACTCTAAAGTGTCGCTTTGTTCCGTTACGGCGCCGGTTCGACCCTCGGCATATTGTCAGTCATCATGCCGCGCCCTCGCCTTCACCTTGCGGATTTCCGCCAGCTGGCCCATCAATATGGTCAGCGCATCCCGCTCCGCTGCGTCCAGCGCCTTACTGTCGAAGTGACGGATCAGCACTTCCAGCGCCTCGCCGATCCGGCCGATCTGCCGGCCATAGCTGCCCACTTCGTTCAATAGCGTCCGCTCGATATCGGGCCGCGCCGTCTGGCCCAGCGCGATGTTGATGAGGCCGATCTGTCCGCCATTCTGGGTCCAGGTCAGGGGATTGATCGCCTGCCACAATCGGTCTGGCGCCAGCGCCACGCTAAAGGGTTCCATGCCGCACATCCTTGCCGAAGAGGGGGAGGAAGGCGCAGGCTGCCATGTTGCGCCGCAGCAGGCAAGCCGCGATGGCCGGGCTGATGGACCGGCACCAATCCTCTGGATTGCCGCGCCATACCCCCTACATAGGGTCCAATGCCACCCACCACGCCCGATTCCACGCCGATCCCGCCCATCTGGGCGACGTTGCGGCGTTTCCTTCCCTATCTCTGGCCGGCCGATTCTGCTGCGCTGCGCCACCGCGTCGCCATCGCCATGGGGCTGGTGCTGCTGGCAAAGATCGTCAGCCTCGCCATGCCGTTCGCCTACAAGGCGGCGATCGACCGGATGGCGCCAGGCCTGGAACCGGCGGTCGGCCTCGCCATGGCGCTGGTCGCCGTCTATGCGGGCGCCCGTTTCGGCAGCGTCCTCTTCGACAATCTGCGCAATGCCGTGTTCGAAAAGGTGGGGCAGGAGGCTGGCCGGCGGCTGGCCGACGATGTTTTCGTCCATCTCCATCGTCTGTCGCTGCGCTTCCATCTCGACCGCCGCACCGGCGCCGTCACCAAGATCGTGGAGCGCGGCACAAAGAGCATCGACACGATGCTCTATTTCCTGCTGTTCAACATCGCGCCTACGGTATTGGAACTGGTGGCGGTCTGCGTCATCTTCCTCGTCAAATTCGGTCCGGGCCTGGTCGTCGCCACGCTCGCCATGGTGGTGCTCTACATCTGGTTCACCCGGGCCGTCACCGAATGGCGCAACCAGCTGCGCCGCGACATGGTCGATATGGACACCAATGCCGTCGCCCATGCGGTCGACAGCCTGCTCAATTTCGAAACGGTCAAATATTTCGGCGCGGAGCAGCGGGAGGCGACCCGTTACGGCACGGCGATGCGGCGCTATGCCAGCGCAGCGGTCAAGAGTGAAAACAGCCTCGCCTGGCTCAATATCGGCCAGTCGCTCATCACCAACCTGATGATGGCCGGTGCCATGGCCTATACCGTTTGGGGCTGGAGCCGGGGGCAGTTCAGCACTGGCGACGTGGTGCTGGTGAACACACTCCTGTCGCAGCTTTTCCGTCCGCTCGACCTGCTCGGCATGGTCTATCGCACCATCCGTCAGGGGCTGATCGACATGGAGGCGATGTACGGCCTCATCGACACGCCGCAGGAAATTGCCGATGCGCCCGGTGCGCCGGACCTGCAACCCCGCGGCGGCGCGGTCCGCTTTGACCATGTCCGGTTCGGCTATGATCCTGAACGCGAAATCCTGCACGATGTCAGCTTCACCGTGCCGGCGGGCCGCACGCTGGCGATCGTCGGCCCGTCGGGCGCGGGCAAGTCCACCATCGCCCGCATCCTTTTCCGCTTCTACGACATCCAGTCGGGGCAGGTGTCGATCGACGGGCAGGACATATCCGGCGTGACCCAAGCCTCGCTGCGCGCCGCGATCGGCATCGTGCCGCAGGACATGGTCCTGTTCAACGATACGGTCGGCTATAATATCGGCTATGGCCGGGAAGGGGCCAGCCAGGCGGAGATAGAGGCAGCAGCGAAGGCGGCGTCGATCCATGACTTCATCATGGGCCTGCCCAAAGGCTATGCCACGCGGGTCGGGGAACGGGGCCTCAAACTGTCAGGCGGTGAAAAGCAGCGCGTGGCGATCGCCCGCACCCTTTTGAAAGATCCGCCGGTGCTGGTGCTGGATGAAGCGACCAGCGCACTGGACAGCCGGACTGAAACGGAAATCCAGACGGTACTGCGCGATATCAGCCGCAAGCGCACGACGCTGGTGGTCGCCCACCGCCTTTCGACCGTGGTCGATGCCGATGAGATCATCGTGCTGGACAAAGGCGTGATCGTGGAGCGTGGCCGCCATGCCGATCTGGTCCGCGCCGATGGCCTTTATGCCCTCATGTGGGCGCGGCAGGCGGCGGAGCGGGAAGCAATGCCGACTGAGCCGAGCATCGAGGACATATTCGAGATAGTGGCGCCCTCCTGATCGGAAGATCGGGAGCGCGCCATCAAGTTAGTTTTGGCAAGTCAGTTCTGGCAGGTCAGTTCTGGGTCGTGACCGTCGTGGTCGTCCGTTCAGCGACCGCCGCGCGGGGCGCCGTCTTTGTCGTCTTGCGCACGATCTTGCGCGCAGGTGCCGTGCGCCGTGCCACGGCGGGTGCGGCTTTGACCGTTTCGGTCGTCACCGTGGTGGTGGTGGCCGGCTTGGCTGCGGCGAGGGCGGCGGCATTACGGGCGGCTTGCGCGTCGGCTGCTGCGGACGCGACCGCTTGTTCGGCGGCGGCGGCACGGGCGTTGGCCTCATCGGCCTGCTGCTGCGCGTTCACCGTGGCCTGCGTCTGCATCTGGGCATTGGCGTCGGCGCGCTGCTGTCCTTCACCGATCGCAGTATCGGCATTGGCCTGTGCTTCCAAAGCTGCGGAAATCGCCTTCTGCTCCTTACCGCTCTTCAGCGCGTCTTCCGCCAGACGCAGCGACGCCTGGGCACGGGCGATCAGTTCGGGTGAGGGATTGAGCTTTGCAGCCGCCTCGATCTTGCCCTTCGCCTCGGCGATCGCCGCAAGCGCGCGTTCTTCGTCACCGGCAAAAGCAGGGGCCGCACTCAACGCAAGGGCGGAAGCAGCGAGCAGACCGCCGAAGGTGGTTTTGAAAATCTTGTTCATATCTCTCTCCCATCATAATCATGATGGGCCAAGAAACGTGCATCTTTGTTTTTAGGTTCCTTTATCTCAGGTTCAGGAAAGGCGCGGCTACTTCTGCGGACACCCGCATCAAACGACCGCTTTTCTTGTCGATCATGGCCCAGGTGGACTTGGCCGAAACCTTCACCTTGCCGTCCGGCCCGGTAAATTCCATCAGCCGGTCGAACCGTGCCCCGCGCGGCGGCTCGGGAATCCACGTCCGCGCCGTCACCACATCGCCTACCGCCACGTTGCCGCGATAATCGACCTCATGCCGGGTGACGACCCAGATATAGGCGTCGACATGGGCAGGATCGGCGTCCTGCCGCCAGTGGTCGACCGAAACCTGCTCCATCCACTGGACCCAGACGGCGTTGTTCACATGGCCCAACTCATCGATATGGTCGGGCAGCGCTGTGATCTGCTTGGTGAAACTGGACGCCATCAATTCTCCACACCCAATTGCCACAGGATGAAGGCGAATTCCTCCGCCGTTTCGTGCAGGCTTTCAAAGCGCCCCGACTTGCCGCCATGGCCTGCGCCCATATTGGTCTTGAGCAGCAGGACATTATTGTCGGTCTTGGTCGCGCGCAGTTTCGCCACCCATTTGGCAGGCTCCCAATAGGTAACGCGCGGGTCGTTGAGGCCCGCCGTCACCATCAGCGGCGGATAGTCCTGCGCGCGGACATGGGTGTAGGGATCATAGCTCTGGATCGTGCGGAATGCCGCCTCATCCTCGATCGGATTGCCCCATTCGGGCCATTCACCCGGCGTCAGCGGCAGCGTTTCGTCCAGCATGGTGTTGAGCACGTCGACAAAGGGCACATGCGCCACCACCGCCCCCCACAGATCGGGGTCGGAGTTGATGACCGCGCCCATCAGTTCGCCGCCGGCCGATCCGCCCGAAATGCTGACCTTGCCCTTGCTGCTATAGCCAAGCGCGATCAGCCCCTTCGCCACGTCGACGAAATCGGTGAAGGTGTTGGCGCGCTTGTCGAGTTTGCCATCCAGATACCATTGCTGGCCCAGATCATCGCCGCCCCGGATATGGGCGATGGCGAAAGCGAAACCGCGATCGAGCAGCGACAGGCGGCTGGTCGAAAAGCCCGGCTCCATCGCCATGCCATAGGCGCCATAGCCATAGAGGTGCAGCGGCGCGCTGCCGTCGCGGGGAAAGTCCTTGGGATAGACGATCGACACCGGAATCTGCGTCCCGTCCCGCGCCGCGATCATCAGACGCTCGGCGGCATAGCGGGTCGCATCATAGCCCGAGGGAATCTCCTGGACCTTCAGCACTTCCAGTTCACCCGTCTCCAGATGATAGTCGTAGATGGTGTCCGGCGTGACCATGGATTCATAGCCGATGCGCAGCTTCGTCACGTCATATTCGGGATTGTCGTCGAGACTAGCGGAATAGCTGGCTTCGGGGAAGGGGATGCGCTTGGGGCTATGCGTGGCGTAATCGCGCAACTCGATCTGGTCGAGGCCGTCCTGCCGTCCCTCGGTGACGTAGAAACCTTTGAACAGCGTAAAATCGGTAAGGTAGAAATGCGCGTCCGCGCCGATCACTTCCGTCCAATGGTCGGGGGCTTCCAGCGTTGCCGTCACCAGCCGGAAATTGGGATGGCTGTCGTTCGTCTTGATGTAGAGCGTGCCTCCATGTTCATCGACATCATATTCGCGGCCGGCCTTGCGCGCGGAGACCAGCAGCGGGGGCGCGGTCGGATTGTCGGCCGGCACCAGCCAGGCTTCGCTGGTGACATGATCGCCGGTCGCGATGACAATCCAGTTTTCCGAGGAGGTTAGGCCGATCGAGACGCGGAAGCCCTCGTCATCTTCATGGAACAACTCCATATCGCTGTCGACGCTCTGGCCCAGCCAGTGCAGCCGTGCATTGTCGGTACGCCAATTGTCGTTGGCGAGGCCGTAGAGCAGCCCCTTGCTGTCCGATGTCCACACCAGCGAAGACAATGTATCAGGAATGACTTCGGGCAGGACATCGCCGGAAAACAGATCCTTGATGCGCGCTTCGAACCGTTCCGACCCGTTGGTGTCGATCGCATAGGCGAGGTAGCGGCCATCAGGACTGACCGACATGGCGCCGAGGCGAAAATAATCATGCCCCTCCGCCAGCGCGGGTTCGTCCAGGATCAACTGGTCGTCACCACCTGCCACGGGCCTCCGATACCATTTGCGATATTGCGCACCTGTTTCGAAGGCGCGCCAATAGATATAGTCGCCATCCTTCTGTGGAACCGACTGGTCATCCTCCTTGATGCGGCCTTTCATCTCCTGGAACAGCGTGTCGAGCAAAGGCTTGTGCGGCGCCATGGCGCCCTCGAACCAGGCGTTTTCGGCCTCCAGATAGGCCAGCACATCCTTGTCCTTGACGTCGGGATAACCGGGATCACGCAGCCACGCATAGGGATCGTCCACCGTGATGCCATGATGCGTGAAGCTGTGCGGGCGACGCTCGGCGATTGGCGAGGACGGGAGAGGCTGCATTGGGTCGGTCATTAACTATCCATGGTCCAGACGGGGCGGTGCGCTGGAATAAGCGCACTGGCACCTCTATGTTGTCGGCATTGTCGCCGGTACAAGAGGCCGGAATGATCCAAGGGAAGTTCGATGTCCAGTTATGAAGATCGCCTGAAGGCTTTGCGCGCGCAACTGGTGCGCCAGAAGCTGGACGGTTTCGTGGTCCCCCTGACCGATGAGCATATGAGCGAATATGTCGGTGCCTATGCCCAACGGCTCGCCTGGCTGACGGGATTCCAGGGATCGGCCGGCAGCGCCGTGGTCCTGCCGGAGGAGGCTGCGATCTTCGTCGATGGTCGTTACACGCTCCAGGTCCGCGAACAAGTGGACGGCGCGAACTGGCAATATGAAAGCGTGCCGCAGACCTCGATCGCGGCCTGGCTCAAGGATCATGCCGGGCAGGGCGCGCGCATCGGCTATGATCCCTGGCTCCATACGCGGGCATGGGTGAAGCAGGCGACTGACGCCCTGGCGGACAGGGGTGCGGAACTGGTCGCGGTCGACACCAATCCGGTCGATGCCGTCTGGCCCGACCGCCCCGCGCGCAGCGATGCAAAGCTGGTCGTGCATGGCGACAAGTTCGCGGGCCAGTCCGCCGCCGAAAAGCGCGCTGCCATGGCCGACTGGCTGGTGTCGAAAAAGGCGGACGCCGCCGTCCTCTCCGCGCTCGATTCGATCGCCTGGACCTTCAACATCCGCGGGAAGGATGTGGAGCGTACGCCGGTCGCACTCGCCTATGCCATCGTCCATGCCGATGCGACTGCCGACCTCTATGTCGCGCCGGAGAAGATGGACGAGGCCATCGCCCAGCATCTGGGCAATGGCGTGCGCGTGCATGATGCTGCGAACTTTGCCGCCGCGCTCGAAGATTTCGCTGGCAAGACCGTCGTGGCCGACCCGGAACGGGCGGTCGCCGCGATCTTCAACGGGCTGGACGAAGGCGGCGCCACCGTGCTGTCGCTGCGCGATCCCGCCGTCCTGCCCAAGGCGATCAAGAACGCCACCGAAATCTCCGGGCACAAGGCGGCGCAGGCCCGCGACGGCGCGGCGCTCAGCCGCTTCCTTCACTGGATCGCAGTCGAAGCGCCCAAGGGCCGCCTCACCGAACTCTCCGCCTCGGACCGGCTGGAGGCGTTCCGCAAGGATACCGGCCTGCTCGAAGACCTGTCCTTCGACACGATCAGCGGCGCCGGTCCCAATGGCGCGGTCGTCCATTACCGCGCCGAGGAAAAGACAAATCGCCCGATCGAACTGAACAGCCTCTATCTGGTCGATTCGGGCGGCCAGTATCGCGACGGCACCACCGACGTGACCCGTACCCTGGCCATCGGGACGCCGACCGACGAGATGCGCCGCCGCTTCACGCTAGTGCTGAAGGGGCATATCGCGCTTGCTCGCGCTGTCTTCCCGAAGGGTACGCGCGGTGGCCAACTCGATGCACTCGCCCGTCAATATCTCTGGGCCGAAGGGCTGGATTATGCCCATGGCACCGGCCATGGCGTCGGCAGCTTCCTGTCGGTGCATGAAGGGCCGCAGCGAATCGCGACCTTCGGTGGTGGCGACGAGCCGCTGGCGGCCGGCATGATCCTCTCGAACGAACCGGGCTATTACAAGACCGGCGAATATGGCATCCGCATCGAAAATCTGGTGCTGGTCGAGGAACGCGATGTTCCCGGCGCGGAAAAGCTGATGCTGGGCTTCGAGACGCTGACCTTCGCCCCGATCGACAGGACGCTCATCGCCAACGACCTGTTGAGCGATGCGGAACGCGCCTGGTTCGACGCCTATCATGCCGCCGTGCTGGATCTGGTCGGGCCGCAAATGGAGGGCGATGCGCTCGCCTGGCTCAAGGCCGCCTGCGCGCCGCTATAAAGCCTAGCCGCCGGACGTATCAGCGGGAGGGGGCGGGGTGGCGCCCTCCCGCGCTTGCGCCTTGCGCCTGCGCAAATTGTCGCGCAGCGCCTGCGCCAACCGTGCTTTTTTTTCGTCCTGCGTCTCAGCCATGCAATGCGCATAAGCAAAATGCATGATCGACCGCAACCCGCCTTGACATGCACTGCGAGGGCGGCCATAGGCCCGGCCTCCGCAGCGCAGATAGCGCTAAGGAGATGAAATAGAGTGCTGCCGTAGCTCAGTGGTAGAGCGCATCCTTGGTAAGGCTGAGGTCGTGAGTTCAATCCTCACCGGCAGCACCATTTTCTCCCTTCATTTTCAGTGATTTGACAATAGCAGGCGCTGGTTGGAGATGCTGACAACGACCGACTTGAAAAGTTTGTCAGCAAATTGTCAGCACAATTTCTTCTCCAACTTTGCCAAGGTTGGGGTCGAGGGTTCGAATCCCTTCGCCCGCTCCAGAAATCATCAAAAAATCAATGGTTTCTGGGGCATGATGCGATTAGAAAGTTGGAGACAAAGCTCCTTAAATTGGTCGCTGTCTCCACATTGTCTCCACCAAATTTGCAACTGTAGCGGTATTTGGCGTTGTCTGGCGTAGCCGGGTTGTCGTTGGCATTTCGCACTCGGCGTTGATTCAATCTGGTGGGCGTTAAGGTTCGCTGCTGCGTTACAAGCTGACGCCTGAGCTTGCACAGTTGGCAATCCCACATGATCGTCACGCAATTGTCACATAGCGAAAATGCCATATGCTGTCCGCTCACCTCGTTTCAACGATCGTTGTGAGGACGAACGGGGAGCGCATAGATTGAGGAAGGCGAATCGCGAGACCTGCGGGTTGGGAACGCCCTTGCGGTCGATTATGCTACTATCATGGGTCGTTATCGACGTTTGGATGCCCTTTCAGCAACGTTAGCGGAGGCATCGGAGATCCACATGCTCCAGGAGTTCCTTGCGAAAATCGCACGGGAAATGGGTTTCGACTATTTCGCGCTGGCCGAGCACATCGATCTAAGGATGCCACAACAGCAACCTCTTCAAATCCACAATTATCCACGCGGCTGGGCCGCCTATTATGTGGACAGGGACCTGGGCCCGCGCGATCCCATCCGACGGGCCAGCCACCGGACCCATCTGGGCTTTGCTTGGCTCACCATTCCAAAATTTCTCACACTGACGCCTGCCGATCGTGCCGTTCTAGCTGCCGGTCAAGCCCACGGGCTGGGTGAAGGTTTTACCATCCCCTCGCACATCCCTGGCGAAGTCAGCGGATCCTGTACATTTGTCACCCGAGCCGACGAGCCGCTGCCTCTCGATCAGATTTGGACGGCCCAACTGATCGGCGGGCTGGCGTTCGAATGCGGGCAACGCCTCCTAGGGCGCACGACCCTATCCGGTGATTCCGCGATCACGGAGCGTCAACGCGACTGCGTTCTATGGGCTGCTCGCGGAAATACCGACGGCGAGATTGCGGACATATTGGGCATCTCCAAGGAAACAGTGATCCAGCATCTCAAATTCGCGCGCGAGCGCTATGGCGTGCGCAAGAGAACGTCGCTCGTGATCCGGGCGCTGTTCGACGGCCTCATCTCCTTTTCCGAAATCTTCCAGCGACACCGATATTGGTAACGTCATGTCGAGGGGGCGGTGTGCCGCTCCCTCATCCAACGGTTCGAGCAAAACCGCCGTTTCCCTGTCTTTCTGCGCCAGCCTACGCCAAAGCGATTTGATTGTTGCGGATACAGGCAATGTGGCTTTCTTGATCATCCCCTGAACTGGACCGCCAACGGTTCGGCAATTGGCAGGGTCGATCCATGAGCATATATCCGCTCCGTACAGAAGCCAGGACACGCGGCTCGCGTATGCTGCGCACGGCGCTCGGTTCGGCGATCATCGGCTGGCTCGACGATGCTGGTGTCATCGAGATTATGCTCAATCCCGACGGGCATATCTGGATTGATCGGCTGAGCGAAGGCCTCAGCGATACCGGAGCCTGCGTGTCAGCCGCCGACGGCGAGCGGATCATCCGTCTGGTGGCGCATCATGTCGGCGCGGAGGTTCATGACGGAGCGCCTCGCGTATCGGCCGAACTTCCCGATACCGGCGAGCGGTTCGAGGGGCTTCTTCCGCCCGTCGTCCAATCGCCGACATTCGCCATTCGCAAGCCCGCCGTCGCTGTGTTCACGCTCGCGGATTATGTCGCAGCCAATATCATGTCTGCGCGCCAAGCCGACATATTGGCGCAAGCCGTTGCCACGCGCCAGAACATCCTGGTGGCCGGTGGCACAGGGACCGGCAAGACGACGCTCACCAACGCGCTTCTGGCCGAGGTCGCCAGGACGACCGACAGGATCGTCCTCATCGAAGATACGCGCGAGCTCCAGTGCACATCTCCCAACCTGATCGCGATGCGAACCAAGGATGGCGTCGCCACGCTGTCCGATCTCGTGCGATCCGCCCTGCGCCTACGGCCAGACCGCATCCCCATTGGTGAGGTGCGCGGGGCCGAAGCCCTCGACCTGATCAAAGCATGGGGGACGGGCCATCCGGGCGGGATCGGCACCATCCACGCGGGATCGGGCATGGGCGCACTGCGGCGAATGGAGCAGCTCATCCAGGAAGCCGTCGTCACGGTCCCTCGCGCCCTGATCGCCGACACGATCGACATCGTCGCGGTGCTTGTGCGCGACGGCCATGGCCGCCGTCTGGCCGAACTGGTCCGCGTCGATGGCATCGATCCCAGGGGCGAATATTCCATCACCAGCCAAGGAGACGTTTGATGATCCAGCCTGTCGTGCCAATCCGCCGGAGTGCCAGTCATCTGGCGCTCGCTGGCATCATAGCCATGGCGTCCGTGATCCCGGCCTATGCGGCCGGATCGTCTATGCCCTGGGAAGCGCCGCTCCAGTCCATCCTGGAATCGATCGAAGGGCCGGTCGCCAAGATCATCGCCGTGATGATCATCACGGTGACCGGCCTGACCCTTGCATTTGGTGATACATCGGGCGGCGCGCGAAAGCTCATCCAGATCGTATTCGGTCTGAGTATTGCGTTCGCCGCAACGAGCTTCTTCCTGTCCTTTTTCTCGTTCGGCGGCGGAGCGCTTGTCTGATGGATAGGATCGGACAGGTTCCAGGCTTTGACGTGCCGGTCCATCGGTCCCTCACCGAGCCGATCCTTCTGGGCGGCGCGCCGCGCGCGCTGGCAATCGTCAACGGGACGCTGGCAGGCGCTGTCGGCCTCGGCTTGCGTTTGTGGATCGCAGGCCTCGTGCTTTGGGCCATCGGTCATGTGCTGGGCGTATGGGCCGCCCGCCACGATCCGCACTTCGTCGATGTGGCCCGGCGGCATGTTCGCTATCCGACCTGGCTACGGGCATGATGTCGCTGCGCGAATATCGTTCGACCGCGAGCAGCCTGAGCGATTTCCTGCCTTGGGCCGCTCTGGTCGCGCCGGGCGTCGTCCTCAACAAGGACGGTTCGTTCCAGCGCACCGCCCGTTTCCGGGGACCGGACCTTGATTCCGCGACGCCCGCCGAACTGGTGGCGACGACAGCGCGGCTAAATAGCGCCCTGCGTCGGCTCGGCTCGGGCTGGGCCTTATTCACCGAGGCGCAGCGGGTGCCAGCGAACGACTATCCCGACGACGTCTTTCCCGATCCGGCTTCGCGACTGCTGGACAGGGAACGACGCGAGCAATTCCATGAAGAAGGCGCGCATTATGACAGCGCCTATTATGCCACCCTGCTGTGGATGCCGCCAGCGGAAGACAGCGCCCGGGCCGAGCGATGGCTCTATGAAGGCCGTTCGACCACGGCGTCCAACGGAGCCGAACTGCTCGCTGGTTTTATCGACCGCTCACACCGGATCGTCCAGTTGCTCGAAGGCTTCCTGCCGGAAATCGCCTGGCTCGATGATGGTGCGACCCTCACCTATCTTCACTCGACGATCTCGACCAAGCGTCAGAACGTGCGCGTGCCCGAAACGCCGATGCACCTCGATGCGCTCCTGGCTGACGAACCGCTGGTCGGTGGCCTCGAACCCCGCCTCGGCAACAGCCATCTGCGCAGCCTGACCGTCACCGGCTTTCCGACCTCAACCTATCCTGGCCTGCTCGACGAACTCAATCGCCTCGCCTTTCCCTATCGCTGGTCCACGCGGGCGATCATGCTCGACAAGGCCGATGCCACCCGATTGCTGGGCAAGATCCGGCGACAATGGTTCGCCAAGCGCAAGTCGGTCGCGGCCATTCTCAAGGAGGTGATGACCAACGAAGCCTCGGCCCTGTTGGACACGGACGCATCGAACAAGGCTGCAGACGCCGATCTGGCGTTGCAGGAACTGGGCTCGGACATGATCGGCCAGGCCTATGTGACCGCCACAGTGACGGTGTGGGACACAAACCGTGCAATAGCCGCCGAGAAACTGCGCCTTGTCGAGAAAGTCGTTCAGGGCCGGGATTTCACCTGCACGACCGAAGGGCTCAACGCTGTGGAGGCCTGGCTCGGGTCGCTGCCGGGCCATGTCTACGCCAATGTCCGGCAGCCGCCGATCAGCACGCTCAACCTGGCGCATATGATGCCGCTGTCGGCCGTCTGGTCTGGACCGCCGGGCGATGCGCATCTCGATGGTCCGCCGCTATTCCACGCCAAAACCGAGGGCTCGACGCCCTTTCGCTTCTCGCTGCATGTTGGCGATGTCGGGCATACGCTGGTGGTGGGGCCAACAGGCGCGGGCAAATCGGTCCTGCTCGCCCTGATAGCGATGCAGTTTCGCCGCTACCCCGGCGCGCAGATTTTCGCCTTCGACTTCGGTGCCAGCATGCGCGCCGCAGCGCTGGCGATGGGCGGTGACTGGCAGGATCTGGGGACCGGGCTCCACGCCGAGAACGCGGCTGTATCACTCCAGCCTCTCGCAAGGATCGATGATCCGGCCGAACAGGCATGGGCGTCGCAATGGGTCGGGTCGATCCTGGAGGCGGAGGGGATCACGCTCGATCCCCAGGCCAAGGACCATCTGTGGGCAGCGCTCCGATCGCTCGCCAGCGCGAGGCCCGACGAACGGACGCTGA
The DNA here is from genome assembly GCF_001421665.1 of Sphingobium sp. Leaf26. Lineage (GTDB taxonomy): Bacteria > Pseudomonadota > Alphaproteobacteria > Sphingomonadales > Sphingomonadaceae > Sphingobium. Next base: position 17,865 of record NZ_LMKV01000015.1, on the reverse strand, counting down.
CGGGTCTTGCGGTGCTGCTACAATCCCAAGTCCTCAAACAGGCGCTGCAGCCTTATTGCGTGGGCGGTGCCTGGGGTCGCCTGCTCGATGCCGAGGCTGAGCAACTGGGCGATGCCCATGTCCAGATATTCGAAACCGAAGGACTGGTGGGCTGCGCCGCGGCTGCTCCGGTGCTGGCCTATCTTTTCCACCGGATCGAGAACAGGCTCGATGGATCGCCCAGCCTCGTCATCATCGACGAGGGCTGGCTGGTGCTCGACAGCCCGACCTTTGCCGCGCAATTACGCGAATGGCTCAAGACGCTGCGCAAGAAGAATGCGAGCGTGATCTTTGCGACGCAGAGCCTGGCCGACATCGAAACCAGCGCCATTGCGCCAGCCATCATCGAAAGCTGCCCGACCCGGATATTCCTTGCGAATGAGCGAGCGACCGAACCGCAGATCAGCGCCATCTATGCCCGGTTCGGGCTCAATGCCCGGCAGATAGAGATATTGGCGCGGGCGACGCCAAAGCGCGATTATTATGTCCAGTCACGGCGCGGCAATCGCCTGATGGATTTGGGGCTAAAAGAGGTGGCGCTCGCCTTTACCGCCGCGTCCTCCAAGTCCGACCAGCGCAGGATCGACCACATACTGGGCCAACCGGGTGACGAAGAGTTCGCAGCAGCTTGGTTGCGCGCATGCGGCCACGACTGGGCGGCAGACCTGCTTTCCACGCAAGAGCCAAAGGAGCAAAGCTCATGAGATCCCGCTTCATTTTTCGCCGGCTTGGTCTGTGCGCTGTTGCGCTCGCGCTAGCCATGACACCGGCACAGGCGTTGGTCGTCTATGACCCCACCAACTATGCCTCCAATGTGATGCAGGCCGCGCGCGCCTTGCAGCAGATCAATAACCAGATCCGGTCGCTGCAGAACGAAGCGACGTCGCTCCTCAACGACACGAAAAACCTCGCCAGTTTGCCGTTCAGCAGCCTTCAGGCGCTCCAGCAGCAGGTGCGGCAGACCCAGCGCCTGCTGGGGCAAGCACAGCGCCTGGCCTATGACGTGACCCAGATCGAGCAGGCCTTCTCCACCAAATATGGCGATATAGCGCTGTCGAGTTCAGACGCCGATCTGGTCGTCGGCGCCCGGGACCGTTGGTCCACCAGCGTCGATGCGTTCGAGGATGCGCTTAAGGTTCAGGCCGGGGTGGTCGGCAACATCGACGGCACCCGGACCTCGATGGACGATCTTGTTTCAGCCAGCCAGTCGGCATCGGGCGCGTTGCAAGCTGCCCAAGCCGGAAATCAGCTTCTCGCGCTCCAATCCCAGCAACTGGCCGATATCACCGCCATGCTCGCAGCGCAGGGCCGGGCGCAGACGATCGAAGCGGCGCGCGCGGCCACTGCAGAGGCGGAGGGCCGCGTCCGATTCCAGCGCTTCATGGCGCGTTCGGGCCAATAGGATGCGGAGCGAACGCCTGGCGCTGGCAGGCCTCGCCGGCGGTGGCATGCTGACGGTTGCAGTGCTCACGGTCATGCACCAGCAACGGGGCACGCCCCCTGAACAGATACCACAGGTGCCGGTATCGACCGAGAATCGCGCGGCCGCCCTTATTCGCTGTCGGCACGTCACGGCACAGGATCCAACCTGCGAAGCGGCCTGGGAAGCCGAGCGACGCCGCTTCTTCGGCACAGATGATGGCCGCAGCGCCCGATCAGATGGGCAGGAGCGTGCCGGACATGAATGATGTCGGCGTCATCGACGGGTTCCTGGCGACCTTCACGGCCTATATCGATTCCGGTTTTGGCCTTCTCGGCGGGGAAATAGGGTTTCTTTCGACCACGCTGATCGCAATCGACGTGACACTTGCCGGGCTGTTCTGGGCATGGGGTGCCGACGAGGATGTCCTGCAACGCCTGGTCAAGAAGACGCTCTATATCGGCTTCTTCGCCTTCATCATCGGCAACTTCTCCTCGCTCTCGCAAATCCTGTTCCAGTCCTTTGCCGGGCTCGGCCTCAAGGCCAGCGGCGCCAGCATCGGCCTCGCCGAGTTCATGAAGCCGGGTAGCGTTGCCGCGGTTGGGCTTGATGCAGGCGAACCGCTTCTCACGTCCGCGTCCGAGATGATGGGGTTCACCTCGTTTTTCGCTAATTTCGTCCAGATCGCCGTGCTGCTGCTCGCCTGGATGATCGTAATCCTCGCCTTCTTCATTCTTGCCGTACAGCTGTTCATCACGCTCATTGAGTTCAAGCTGGTGACGCTGGCCGGGTTCGTCTTGCTGCCCTTCGCCTTTTTTGGGCGGACGGCATTCATGGCGGAGCGGGTGCTTGGCCATATCGTATCGAGCGGCATCAAGATTCTGGTTCTCGCCGTCATCACCGGCATCGGCACAGGACTGTTCGACCAGTTCATCAATGCGCTGGGTGGAACAGCACCGACTGCGGAACAGGCCATGTCGATTGCGCTCGCCTCATTGGCGTTGCTTGGTCTGGGCATATTCGGCCCCGGCATCGCCAACGGCATCGTCACTGGGGGGCCGCAGCTTGGTGCAGGCGCAGCGGCGGGGACGGCGATTGCAGCCGGCGCCACCCTGGCCGGCGGGGCCGCAGGCGCCCGCCTCGCGGCCGGCGCTGTCGGTGGGGCCGCAGCGAGCGCATCGAGCGCCGCCGCCCGTGCGGCCGGATCGACCAGCGCCACCTATAGCGCCGGTGCAGCGGGCAAGAGCGGGGGAGACGCGGTCGCGGGCGGGATCGGTGCGTTGGGAAGAGCGGCCGGCTCTGCCGCCACATCACCGCTGCGCCGCGCTGCCGATGCAATGAAGCAAAGCTTCAACGCCGGAAAATCGGGCGCATCGACGATCAGTGATGGCGCTGAGGCTGCGTCCGGGCCGCCAAAATGGGCGACGGCAATGCGCCAGCGTCAGGCGATCGCCCACGGGGTTTCGACCGCCGCCCACACATTGCGCGGTGGCGACAGCGGAGGTGGCGGCGCGTCGATCGATCTGAGCGGAAGGGACTGACCATGTTCAAACGACCATCCATCCGGTACGGCCAAACCCCGGAGCCGGTCACGCCTTACCAACGTGCCGCCCAGGCCTGGGACGATCGCATCGGCTCGGCGCGCGTCCAGGCGCGCAATTGGCGTCTCGCCTTTTTCGGCACGCTGATGCTGTCTGGTGGTCTCGCCGCCGGCTTGATCTGGCAATCGGCGCGCGGCTCGATCGTGCCCTGGGTCGTGCAGGTGGACAAGTTCGGCGAAGCACAGGCCGTCGGCCCCGCCGATGCGGGATACCGTCCGACCGATCCGCAGATCGCCTTCCATCTTGCGCGCTTCATCGAGCAGGTTCGCAGCATCCCGGCCGATCCAATCGTCCTGCGCCAGGCATGGCTGCGCGCCTATGACTTCACCACGGATCGCGGCGCCATGGTCCTCAATGATTATGCGCGGGCGAATGACCCGTTCGCGCTTGTCGGCAAGGCACAGGTTGCGGTCGATATATCGAGCGTGATCCGGTCGTCGGACAGCAGCTTTCGCGTGTCCTGGACCGAGCGGCAATATCAGGATGGGGCACTGGTTGAGACAAGCCGGTGGTCGGCCATCGTGACGGTCGTGATCCAGCCACCCTCCGCGCCCGATGCCCTGCGCAAGAACCCGCTCGGCCTGTTCGTCAACGCCATCAACTGGTCGAAGGAGCTTTCCCAATGATGCACGTTCATCGTTCCGGGGCCGCAATTGCGGCTTTGCTGATTTCCGTAAACACGACCACGGCCTGCGCAGCGACGCGCCCAGCCCTGCATGGGGTAACCGAGACGCCTGCCGTGCGCATCGCGGAACCTGAGAAACAGGTCGAGATCGTGACTGTTGCAAAGCCGCTGCCGTTGCCGGGACAACTCAAGGCGGTGCCGCCCATAGGCCCTGGTCCGGTCCTTGCCGATCCAAAGACCCGGATTGTCGCCGCCAATGCCGCGGCCCGCATGGAGCCCGCGCGCGATGGCTTCATCAACGCCATGCAGCAATATCCCTGGGCGGAAGGCGCTCTTTATCAGGTCTACACCGCGCCGGGGCAAGTGACCGACATCGCGCTTCAACCGGGCGAAATGCTTGTTGGGGCGGGTCCGGTGGCCGCGGGCGATACCGTAAGATGGATTATCGGCGATACGCTCAGCGGTGCGGGTGAGACGCAACGGGTCCACATCCTGGCAAAGCCGACGCGACCCGATCTTCTGACCAACCTGGTGATCAATACCGATCGACGGACCTATCATCTCGAACTGCGTGCGACCCCGGCCACCTATATGGCGTCGGTATCCTGGTCTTACCCCCAGGATGAACTGACCGCGCTTCGACAGCGCAACGCCGCTATCGCCGCAAAGGCGCCGATCGCCGCAGGCATTAACATCGCCTCGCTGGATTTCGGCTACGTGATCGATGGGGACAAGCCGAGCTGGCGACCGCTGCGCGCGTTCGACGACGGCAGCCAGGTCTTCATCGAGTTTCCCGCAAGCGTCGCGCAGGGCGAAATGCCGCCCGTATTCATCCTGGGAAGCGGCGGCAATGCCGAGCTCGTCAATTATCGGGTGCGGGACCGTTTCATCATCATCGACCGACTCTTCAGCGCAGCCGAGTTGCGCATGGGGGACAAGAAGACGGCGCAGCGGGTACGCCTGACACGGATCGCAAGTGGGAGGAGAAGCCGACCATGAGCGACCGTAGCGAGCAGGATAGTTCGCCCGCGCCGTCTTCGGCGGCCCCGTTCAAGTTGGGAGGCGATGCGCCGTTGGTAATGCGCCTGTCGCGCAAGACATTGGCCGGGGTGGGCGTGTTTGCAGGTTTGAGCATCGGGGGCGCTCTCATCTATGCGCTACAGCCGCCGGAGAAACCGGTCGGCCAGGAAGTCTATGCGACCGAGGGCCGGGCAAAGGCCGACGGGCTGGGATCGGTGCCCAAGGACTATAGCCAGGTTCCGCAATTGGGACCGCCACTGCCGGGTGACCTGGGACGGCCGATCCTTGCTGCACAACAGGGCGGCAACGACAACCAAGTTTCCGGGCAAGGCTATCCATCCGATCGCCAGGCCATCGATCCGGCCGTCGCAGCACGGCAAAAGGCGCGTCAGGAACGGGACGCTGCGCATGCCAGCCAGTTGTTTACAGGACAGGGGAGCGCCGAATCGACGGGCAGCGCGCCGGAGCATGTCGCCACGGGGTCGCCGACCACCGCGCCAGCGTTCGGCCCGGACCTTGCCGCCCCACCAGGAACGACGGCATCGGGTAGCGCGGCGAAACGCGCTTTCATCACGGGCACCATGGACACGCGCTCGCTCGCCTCATCTACCATCGAACCCGTGGCGTCCGCCAACATCCTGCAGGCCGGCAGCATCATACCCGCCGCCTTGATCACGGGCATCCGATCCGACCTGCCCGGTCAGATCAGCGCCCAGGTCACGCAGAATGTCTATGACAGCCCGACGGGGCGCATCCTGCTCATTCCGCAGGGCGCAAGGTTGATCGGGGACTATGATTCGCAAATCGATGCCGGTCAGTCGCGGCTTCTGATGGCATGGACGCGCCTCATCATGCCCGACGGGCGTTCGATGATGCTCGAGCGTCAACCTGGAGCCGATGTCAGCGGCTTTTCGGGCTTGCAGGACAGCGTAAACAATCATTGGGGTGGCGTTGCGCGCGCTGCCATGATCTCCACTCTTTTGGGCCTTGGCACGGAATTGGCGGCCGGTAGCGACAACGACATCATCCGGGCGCTGCGCCGGGGGTCGCAGGACAGCTTCAATCAGGCCGGGCAACAGATCATACAGCGTCAGATAGCGATAGCGCCGACCTTGACCATCCGGCCGGGCCATCCGCTGCGCGTCATGATGACGCGCGACCTTATCCTTCCCCCTCAAGGCAATCGGTGATGGCCAAGCTGCGCCTGGGATCGCTGGCGGACGACAAGCCCGTCAAGATCAGTCTGGAATTGCCCGCCAATGTCCATCGCGACCTTGTGCGATACGCTGCTGCGTTGGCCAACGAAACGGGTGAAGCGCAGGTTTCACCCGAACGCCTCATCAGCCCCATGTTGGAACGGTTCATGGCGGGGGACCGCGCCTTTGCAAGGCATCGCAATGGTAAGGCTTCTCGGCAACCGTCATGATGGTCCCAAGCAAAGGGGCGAGCGCAGGATTGCTAGCGTCTTCGCGCCAACAGAGGCCAAAATCGATGCGCGCATGGCCATGGGGCTCGTGGATGGGCAAGGCGACGAGATGCGGGGGCAAGCCAGCGAACGCGCCCTCCTGCACGATGGTAAAACAGCCTGCATCAATCAGTTGGTAGAGCCCATTCAAATTCAGCGGGTTACGGACGATCGCCGCGCGGTCCAGACCAGCCTGCGATTGGGCCAGGGTAAGACGTCCCGCAATCTGGGAGAGCAGGTCGTCCCCGCGCGCGCTGTCCGCAAGTAGAAGGGTAAGGTCGCGCAGATCCGACCAAAACAGCGGCGCACGCAACGCTAGAGGGTTGTCGCAGACCATGACAGCAAAAAGACGGCTGCTGCCAATAGCGTGATATGCCGCGCCTGGTGGGGCCAGATGGCCTGCAACGATGATGGCGTCGAGTTGGCCGCGCTCGAAGTCGCGTACAAGCGCCTGTCTGTCACAGACCACAGCAGACAGCTGAATGTCTGCATGGCGTTTGCTGAATTCCAGCATGAGAGACTGCACCGCGCCGCTGGGCACTGCGCCTGAAAGGCCCAGCTTCAGCGCACCGCAGCGCCCTTGTCCAAAGATGATGATATTGCGATGAAGGCTGTCGAGATCAGCCACAAGCTGGCGCGCGCCCGATATAAAATGGTCTCCCGCGCGTGTCAGTCGGGCGCCGCGGGTCGAGCGCTCGAATAGGTCGGTGCCAAGCCGCTGCTCGAGATGGCGGATCCGTTGGCTCAATGTAGATTGCTTGATGCGCAGCGACTCGGCCGCTTGGCTAAAACTCCCAAGCTCCGCCGTCGCTATGACATAATGGAGGTGACGGATTTCAATCATGCTCCAACCCTCGCCGCATTGGTTCTTCAGACAAACCCAATGTTTCGCGGTTCGCTCATGCTGAAAATCCCCAGAAATGGGGGAAAAACGAACCCTCGCGGCACCTCCTACAGATGGCAGAATTTGCGATTGCAGAAATGTCGGGATAGATTTGGATCAATGCCGCCGGCAGAGCGGGCGTGACCGGGTCGCTGTCGTGTATGTCCAGGCTTTGCTAAAGACGGCGGCGCATGATCCCAACTCATGTCTCACAGCACGGTCACGTCCCGCGTCGGAAATAGGCTGCCTTCTCCCTGTTAGCAGTCGATCAGATGTCCATTATGCGTGGGGATCGAAGGTCGGTCGCGATTATAATCGGATTATAAAATTCTTATAATCGATCGCCGGGCACATCCTTGTCGGTGCCGCGAAATGGATCGCGGTCTATCGAAGAGGAACGTGTGATGGAAAACACTGTCGAACGTCGCAACGACGATATGATCGACCTTGGCGCAATCAGCGTCGAGACCAAGGGCCCGGGCCTTGGCCAGGGTGACGAGATCGGGCTGCAGAACCCGGTCGGCCTTTCCGACGACTGACACCACTGCCGGTGCGCGGTGCTCCCGCGCACCGGTCATCGGAAAGGCGCCTTCATGGCCTTGTCGCTTCGCCCCGGACTGACATTCTGTGAAATCCAGCATCACCTCATCTTCATGGATTATGAGGCGGATCGCTATTTTAGTCTGTCAGGGCCTGCGCGCGACAGTCTTCAAAAGCTCCTGAAGTCCCCCGATGCGGGCGTTCCAGAACAGGAGATAGCGCCGCTGCACGCTGCGGGAATCATTGGCTACGGTGAAGGTGCCAAGCCACTCAAACCCTGTCAGCATATACCAGCCGGGCGCAGCATATTCGACGAAGAGGACGGCACCTCACGCATAGCGGCCCAGATTCCTGAGATTATTGTCCGTTTGGCGGCAATGCGTCGCACATTGAAGCGGCAGGGTTTGCCGACGACCCTGCGTCGGCTTAGGGAAGCAACGCCACTGCCTGTTGTCCCTGGATCGTCCGCGCCCGGCATGCGGCGACTGTGCGCTGCCTATGAGGCGTCGCGTCGCTACTATCTCCCAGTCGATCATTGCCTGATCCGGGCACTGGCGCTCTACCGTCATGCGCAGCAGCGCGGCCATGATGCGAGGCTGGTCTTTGGCGTGCAGTTGCATCCCTTCTCGGCGCATAGCTGGGTCGAGCAAGACGATCTCATTCTCGACGATCGTGTCGATCATGTGCGGCGTTTCAAGCCGATCCTCGTTTTATAATGGCGCTCCGCTACATCACACTCGTCTTTCCCGGCGATCTCCTCGAAAGCATCGAGACAGTCGTGAATCGCGTCATTGCCGTGACGGGTTTTACAAAGGTGGCCGCATTCGGCCGCGCGGTCGTGTTGGTTGAACCCGGCAGCCCTTTTGTCATGGCGGATGACCGCGCCGGGATCATCCTGGGCTATATGTTCGAAAAGGTTGGCGGTCGCAGCCGCCAGGTCGTGGCCATCTCCCAAGTACCGCCAGCCAGTCGCGGGTCGTCGAACTGGGGGGCTTATGTCACCGTCCGGCAGAGCCCGGACGATATCGCGATCGAGATCGCCCGCGATCCGTCCGGCATGGTCCCCTGCTATCATGTGCGGCATAAAGGAATCATTGCGTTTGCGTCCGAGTCGGCTTTGCTTGTCGAGGCAGGTCTAGTCGGGACCAATATCGATTGGCGGGTACTCGCGCGGTTCCTGATCGCCGATCAAATGCGTCCGGCGCAGACCTGTATCAAAAGCCTGACCGAACTGCCCGGGGGCTCGCATATGAACATTGCCGAGACGGGTTCGCAAGATATTGCGGCTTTTTGGTCACCGTGGCAGCACACCGATCGCCTGTCGCTCATCCGCGATGAGGTTGAGGCCGTCCGCCTGCTGCGCGAGACTATCATGGACTGCGTACAGGCGTGGACGCAGCCATTCGAGCATGTCCTGCTCTATCTGTCGGGTGGCCTCGATTCCTCCGTCGTCGCGGCGGCCATGCCCCAGGATGTTCGAGCAAGCCATGTTACATTGGTGACCGCCGATCCGTCGGGAGACGAGCGAGATTATGCCCGGCAACTGACCAATCAGCTCGGGCAGCCATTGTTCGAAAGAATGCTGGAAGTGGGCCTCGTTGACCTGCATCGCTCAGGTGCCGCCCGCTTTCCACGCCCCTCGGTCCGATCCTTCGCTCAGGCAGGCGACGCGCTGGGGATCGGGCTTGCAGACGAGGTCGGGGCAGATGTCTTCTTCAACGGCGGCGGTGGTGACAATGTCTTCTGCTATCTGCAATCCGGGGCGCCGATCGCCGATCAGATGCTGGTCGAGGGCATAGGTCGTGGCTCTTGGCGGGCGATCATGGATATGAGCGCGCTCGCCCATGCAGATATCTGGTCTGTGGCCAGAAGCGGTTGGCGGAAGAGTCGGCAGAAGGCAGCCCGTTATGTCTGGAAGCCGGACCTGAGCTTTCTGTCCCTCTTTGCCACGCAGGAGGCGACTGCAGCCTGCAGCCACGATTGGCTGGACGCGCCCGACGGTGCGCTGCCGGGAACGGCAAGCCATATCGCCCTGCTCTTGCGCATCCAGAACCATCTCGACAGCGAACGTGGTTTCAATAGGCCCGTCATCTCGCCCCTGCTTTCGCAGCCAATCGTGGAACTTTGCCTTAAAATTCCATCCTGGCTCTGGTGCCGCGACGGCCGCAATCGCAGCGTCGCCCGTAAGGCGTTCGAAGATGTCTTGCCCCCGCCGCTCATCGCTAGATTGTCAAAAGGCACGCCGGACAGCTTCGTGGCGACCCTATTCGAAGCCCATCGGAAGGGCATTGCGACCATGCTACGGGAAGGTCTTCTGGCACAGGCGGGCCTTCTGGATATGGGCGCAATCGAGCAGAGCATCGATCGGTCGCATCATACCAGAAACGGCGATTTCTGGCGGATGATGCGCCTTGTCGATGCGGAAGCATGGGCGCAGTCATGGGCAGCGCGCTAACGATGAACCCATAGCATTATGGACGACGTTGCGATTTCAGCCGCCGCCACCGGTCATATTGCGCCGCCTTCTCCGGCGCCGGATCGACGGCATCACGCAACCAGAAATTGAACCAGTCGATATTGCGCGCATAGATGGCCATGCGGTGAGCCGGTTGCCATTTGATGTGGTGATCGCCCGGGAAGAGGAACATCTCGACCGGCGGGCCGATCTCCCGGAAGGCGGTATAGGCCTCGAGCGCGCGCAAATATTCGTCGCTCGCTAGTTGCATCAGCACGGGTCCTTTGATCCTGGCGGCATTCATGGCGGGCGAAATGGCTTTCCAGAAGGCGGGATCATCCGTTGTTGGCGCGGGGTAACCGAAACGCCGCCGTTCCTTTTCCCAGGCCGGTCCACCCATGATCAGGTCCGTCTTGGGGTCGGCGCAACAGGTGCTGACGGAGGTTGCAGCGAACAGATCGGTATTGATGAGCAGATACCAAGCGGTGGTCGAGCCATCGCTCAGGCCGGTCAGGCCGATCCTCTTCGGATCGATCACGCCTGTCGCCATGGCTGTCTCGACGCCAGCGACGATGGACGAGGCCACATTATGCCGTTCCCGCCACCCTTTCACATTTTCCGATTCCGCATCCTTCCACGTCCGCCAGTTGCCTTGCTTTAGACTGGTAGCGAAGAATGGCGGGCTCTCGACGCTCAGGACGGCGAAGCCCTGCGCCGCAAAGGCATGGATGGGATATTCGTCACCGATGCTGCCGCGCAGGAAGCCGCGTGTTCGATACTGGACGACGATCAACGGCATTTTTGCGCCGACGGGGTAATTGGCGGGCAGAACAAGATCGCCGAAGGTCTCAAAGCCCAACGGATTCTTCCAGTAAAGGCGCTGGACCTTTCCCATCTGTAAGTGCTGAAATTCCGGGTTTGGATCGAAGATAACCGATGATCGGCCGGTATCGGCATCCAGCGCCACGATGCGCCGGGGCTGGGTCGATCCTTCCTGGGCGCAGATGAGACGATCCTCCGCAGGGAGGCACCCCGTCAACAGGCCATCAGTCCCCCACATCTTTCGCGGTGCGGCGTGTCCCGGCGTCCATAGATAGAATGTCAGGCGACTGCCGCCATTGCCGTCGCGGCGCAGGTACCGGACGGCCCCATGTTTGGCGGACCACCACATGCCGATGATGCCATCGGAACAGCTGCTGTGCTGACACTGCCATTCACGTCCCTGCCGGTCCTTGCCCCACAAGCGGATAGGACTGAGATAACGATCGGGCACCTCCGCCTTCACCCACCCTTCCTCGCCAGAAGGCCCAGTGATGGCCAAAGGTCGTCCCAGCAGCATGCCCGGACCGATCCGGTCGAGCGCGGTCCGCTCGGCTGGCGTCGCGGAGCGATCCGATGAGGACGTCGATGAAACGTCTGCAGCGGCATAATGAAGGGGCAATGGCCCCCGGATCATCGGTCGGTCACCATAGATGGGCATCGCCCGATCGTCGAACAGGTAGCCGGTCAGGCTTTCCCGATCGAGCTTCGCATTTTCTTCAATCAGGGATGGCCGGTTGGCATAGATCAGCGCCGTGCCGTCATCCGACCAGGCCACGGCCTCGACATCGACCGGGGAATGGGACACCCGCGTGCCGCTTTTGCCATGCACGCTCGCACGCCATGCCTGCGTCCTGCCCCGATCTTTGCGCAGATAGGCAATCTGGGTGCCGTCGGGCGACCAGCGCGGCTGGTTGATCGCCGCGATACCCGTATCGGTCAGAAGTCCGCGCTGCTCGCTCTGGAAGGTAACCCGGATCAATTCTCCACCTTGATCGATAAGCCGGGCCACGCTGTCCGGCCGAATGTCGACCACCACGAGGCCCTGGCAATAGCTGTTGGTTTCAGGATGTGCCCGGGTCAGGATGAAGGCGATCGACCGCCCATCAGGTGAGAGGGCAAGCGGACTTTGTCCTGTAGGCATGCCGCCAATTGGTCCTATGTCCCGCAACTTCGCGATATCGCCCGCCGTCACCGCGCGCGCGACGTCCTGACGCAAACCGGGTAGCAAATCCGCACATTGCGAGGCCATGGCTGGCGTCCCGCAGACATTCCCCAAGAACAGGCCGATGCCCACGATCAACAACCGTGCGCGATAGTTCATCCATGCCAATGTCATGACGATCACCAATGCTTGGTGATCGAAAGGCTGACGAAGCGGCCGATCGCTGAATTGTTGGTGGAGTCATAGGGCAGATCGTAGACTTGCGAGCGACGCACGACCCCCGGCTTCTCATTGAGGATATTGAGAAGGGTCAGCCCCACATCCATGTTCGATAGCAGACCCGCCTCGCCTATATGATGCCGCGCCGTAAGGTCGATCGTCGTCATCTCGCCCGATCGGGTGACAGGCGTGAAGCGAAGGTCCTCTGTCGATCCCATATAGCTCAGGATGCTCGACAAGGATGTGGCGCCGTTGGTCCAGGTGACGGCACCGCGACTCCGATAATGGGGCGGATTGAAGATGGTGCCTGCCAGAGCCACGAGCGGCTGGCTGGCACTGAGCTTTTGCGTGCTATGCAGATAGCTGCCGTTCGCGCTCAATGTCAGTCGTTGCCCGCCGCCAAGGGCGAGCGCGTAGCGAACGGACAGATCCACGCCCTTGATATTCTGCCGCGTAGCATTGGCGTTGCGATTATCCACAATGGCGACAACGGTCGCCGGATCGTAGGCGCCGGTCAGATAATTGATCGACTCGGTATTCGCCAGCGCGGACGCCTTGTCAGCCTCGGATGGCGAGACATTGATCAAATCCGCATAGATGGGATTGCTCAGCGACTGACTGCTATAGGTGATGGGTGCGACGATACGATCGCGATAGGCAATGTCGAAATAGCTCAGCTCGATCTGCAGGCCTGGGACTGCCCGGGGATGGAGATCGAGCGTCCCTGTCCAGCTCGTGGCGCGCTCAGGCTTGAGATCGGGGTTCCCCCCGGTCACCAATAGCGCAGTGGCGTTCGCCGGATAGCCCAATCCACCCACATTGCGCACAGCGGTGACCGATACAAATTTCCCGGAATATTGCTGGAACATGGTGGGCGCCTTGAACGATTTCCCCCAGGATCCCTTCAATGAGAAATCGGGCGTCGGTGCGTAGATGAGGCCGAGCTTGGGCGTGGCGATCTTGTCGATGCCCGGATAATCTTCATAGCGGATCGCGCCGCTGAATGTCAGTTGATCGACGAAGCGCACGTCCATCATGCGCGAGACAAGCGGCAGATTCAGTTCTGCAAAACCATAATAGCTGTCCTGGGACACATTGATGTTCTGCGGCGAGCCGGTTGTCCGATAGGCATGAAATCCATTGCGTCGATAGCCGCCACCCACGGCGAGTTTGGCCTCGCCACCGGGCAACTGCATCAGTGGCCCGGTGGCATTCAGTTCAATCGACTGGGCATCGTTGCAATAGCAGGCGCGGACCGACGAAAAGAGGGATCCGCCGATATAGGTGTCGGAATCATAGTGCGTCTTGTCCTTGCCGTACATGCCAGCAAGGGAGAGCGACCAGCCCTGGCCGACCGACCAGTCGAGCGACGGCGCCAGAGCGAAGGAAGTGTTGCGCGGAAACAGCAATGTTCCCAACTGGCGATAGTCTCCGGTCGCGTTCAGCGGATAATTGTAGAGGCTGGTGCGGTGGTTGTAGAGCGCATCGAGCGAAAATGTGAGGTCGGCGGTCAGTGCCTGATGGCCACTCATGATCAGGTTATGCCGTTTCACAGCGGGAAAGAGGGATTGCGCGCCATAGCTGGCGGTATAGCTGCGCTGGCGCGCCTCGATCGCCGTGTCGCGTTCGAAATCATAGGCTATGAAAGCCCCGCCGCGGCCCCATTTTTTTCCCACGATAACGCCATATTGCTGCTGCTCGTTGCCGCCATCGGTCGACATGCCCAGCCGGGCGCTGGTGCTGACGCCGTCAAAGTCGCGTTTGAGGATGATGTTGGCAACGCCGGCGACAGCGTCCGATCCGTAGATCGCCGACGCACCGTCCGCGACAATCTCGAGCCGATCGACGGCCAGCATGGGGATGGCGGACACATCGACGCTTTGCCGCGATACATTATAGGCCAGCCGATGACCGTTCAGCAGCGTCAGGGTTGCATCCGATCCCAGGCCGCGCAGATTGATGCTTGATCCCGAGCCGACATTGACGCCGCTGGCCGAAGGGACATTCAGTCCGACACCCACATTCTGGCCGCCGCCGAAACTCTCTGGGATGCTCCGGACGACGTCGCCCAGATTGGTTTGCCCGGCGTTCCGCATGTCTTCCTGATCGAGCACGATGGTGGGTGATGGCGATGTAACACCCTTCAGCCGGGATCCGGTGACGACGATCGCGGTCGCCGCTGCGCCCGTGGCAAGGGCATCCGCCGCCCCGTCTCGCCCCCGAATGAAGATGGTCCCGTCTGTAATGCGTGCATGCAGGCCGGTTCCGGCCAGCAATCGATCGACGGCGACCTGCGGCGTGAATTGTCCCTGGAGCGATGGCGCAGTAAGCCCGGCGACATCGGCAGGCACGAAGAATATCTCCATCCTGGATGCAGCGGCGGCCTCGCGCAGCGCCTCGGCCATTGGCTGGCTGGACTGATGGTAAGGCACCGCGGCGTCGGTTTGGGCCGTAGCACATTGGTACACCGCCAGCGTGGTCAGCGCCGCGCTGGCGAGAAGAGTAGAATGCAGAAATCCGGAAATACGCATAGTCAGCCCCTTTTGTGACGCCTGCCGTTGGCGGTCGTTCAAGGGGATCGATGCAGGGTTAGGCGAAGACCTTAAGGGGGACGTAAAATAATTTCAGCGTCGCAGGATGATCGCACCTGACGGCTGATGTTCTACGGTTAAATCGAGACTTTGGGCCAGGTTGGCAGCGAGCCGGTCTGGATCGTCGATCCGAAACCGTCCGGACAGCCGCATGTCAGGAAGGCCGCTGCCCTCGATGCGGATCGGCGCGCGGGCGTACCGGTTGGCGACAGCGACGATTTCCGAGAGGGGGGCGGATTCAAATGCCATCATGCCATCGACCCATTCGATGTCGCGCGGGTCGATGGCGGCGATCAGCACGGCATGATCGATCCGGGTGAAGGTCAGGGCCTGACCCGCCTTCAGCTTACGCGGCGGCATTGGACGTGCGATCGACGGTTGCACATCGACGCCCCCTTCCAGC
The DNA here is from genome assembly GCF_001421665.1 of Sphingobium sp. Leaf26. GTDB lineage: Bacteria > Pseudomonadota > Alphaproteobacteria > Sphingomonadales > Sphingomonadaceae > Sphingobium. Next base: position 2,620 of record NZ_LMKV01000015.1, on the reverse strand, counting down.
AATTTGACCTGCACCGCGCCTCCAGGCGCAATGGCGACGTCAAACACTGTCCCGGTTGCTGTCACTGTACCTGTTCCGGCGTGCACGATGAAGGGGCGACCGTCATGGGCAACGGAAAAGCGCGCGCGGCCGGCATCCAGCCAGATATCCCGGGCCTTGGGATTGAAGGCAAATCGCATCGCGCTTTGCGTATCCAGCGATACGAATGATCCGTCGGGCAGTCGCCGACGGGAAATCTCACCATGCTGATTGTCTATCGTGGCTGATGCGACAACCGTGTCGGCTGCAGCGGTCTGCCGACTATTGGTGTCGATGATGGCAGGGGGTGATAGCGTGTTCCAGAGCGGCCAGGTTGCGCCCAACACCACGGCAACGACTGCGACGAGAGCCCATTGCTTGCGGTGAGCGGGACTATCGACCGGCGCTGGCTGCCATCGCGTTGACCGGCTCAACATCTTCGCATCGTGAAAACGGCCGGCCGCCTTGTTGTAAGCCGCAAGATTGGCAGGGTCGGCGGCGAGCCACGCATCCAGATCCTGTTGATATCGCGCGGCATCGGGCCGCTGCATTTTTGCCAACCACATGGCCGCAGCGGTGGGCGGGTCCAGGTCAGGGGCGGGATCAGCGGGCATGTTGGTCATGGTCGTCCAGATAACGGTCGATATGGGCTATGGCGCGCATCATATGATATTCCACTGCGCCCATGCTCAGCGCGACCTTCGCCTGAATTTCCTTGTAGGTCATGCCGTCGCGCCTGCTCATCAGGAAAATCTCACGTGTTTTTGGCGCTAGACCGGCAACGGCCCTTTCGTAAAGGACAAGGAGCTGACTGGCTTCGATCTCCATCTCCTGTTGTGGCGGATGGGCGCAGTCGATGTCCTCTTCAAGCGCGACCATCTGCCGCTCGAACGCTCGGCGCGGTCCACGGGAGCGCCCAAAGAGGAGGTTTCGGGCAACGCGCTGCAGATAGGCGGCGGGATTGACCAAATCGCCAATGCGCGGGACGCGCGCGATCTGGACGAAGCTCTCCTGGACAAGATCACTGGCGGCTTCGGCATCCCCGGTCTTTCGCCGGAAATAGGAAAGCAGGCGCGAAGCCTCTTGCCGAAAGAGCGTGTCTAGCAGCGCGCTGTCCGCACTGGACGCAGACAGCACCTGCCGGTCCTTTCGCCCGGCGCTCATGGCAATGGCTCGCAGTTCGTCCGCGCAGGCGGGCAGCAATGGTAAGGCATGGAAAGCGTCCACGCGGCATGCTGGAGTATCCGGAAAACCGGACAGCCAGATCAGCGATGGTCGCCGTCGTCCAGCGCGGTGTGCGCCTTATCCCGAAACGGCCACCCGTCCGGACAGGACAGGTGTGCATGATGCTGGCAGGTAAATCCTACACCCGGTAGCCAGATCGATCCCGTAGTGCGCGGCGATCATGCCAACTTGGTAAAGGGCATGCAAGGGTGGGTCAGCCCGCCTTGCGGACCTCGCCTTCGAGTACGGCCAAGCGTTCCGAGCACACCATATGTACCACGCGACCCAGCTCCTCGATCTGCTCCGCCAGCCAGTTGAGCTGTTCGAGGGAGACACGATAATGTTTGGAGTAGCGCGCCTTCACATAGGCGTCCTTGAGCTTTTCAAAGGCTGCGCGGTCCTTTTTCGTGTCCCCCGGCCAGACGTGGACGAGACGTCGATCGATGCGCTCGGCCTGTGTACGCAAAAAGCCCAGATTATGCACATGTGGGGTGTAAAAAGTGCAGACGAGTAGAACGCAATGATAGAGTCGTTCGCATGCTTGATGCAAATCAAAGGCTGCGTCTTTCACGTAGCCTTTTTCAATGTAGAACTTAGCGCCTTCGAACCTTTTCATCGCTGACGGGAACCATTCGTCATAATATTCCTGCGCCATTTCCAGTGCCTGGAGCGGCGTTTTGGGCTTGGGCTGGTGAAGTTCGGTATCTTCCGCCTCATATAGCGCGATACCGTCCCGGGCGACGTCCATGAAGAAATAGCGTCCGTGGGCCAGGCCGTCGTTCACCTCCTGCAGAGTGTGAACGATAAAGTTCACAGGCGTCCGCAGCCCTTTGGTAACGGTCAGTTCGAGAATGAGGCGTTGATCGAGTTTGGACCAGTAGGTGACGCGATCAGTCAGGCGCTGATCGTTGACGATGATCAGGACGTCATAGTCGGATTGATAGCCTTTGGCCGTATGCGGTTCATCCACCCATCCGCCGCGAGCATAACTGCCGTACAGAATGACCTTCAAAATGCGGCCCTTCTTTTTCCAGTCATGCCGGGCAAGCGCCAGCGCATCCTCGAATTCCTCGAAGATGATCTGCTTTACCCGGTCTAGCTCACGCTGCTTGTTGGCCGGCAAATGTTCGAGATCGGTTCGCATTTCGCCATCTTAACGTCAGAGGGGCACTGCTGCCCAGAGAAAACGGATCAAATTGGGCCGACTACAACTGGCGCAAATTGCGTCTGCTTGTCTGGCCGATGGTCGTGCGCGCCCCGCCCGCTTCGCGGCAATAACTGGGACACCGCGTAATTGATGTAGCCACCCTCCTGTATGGTACGAAGTCGCATGAACGCTTCAATGCAGGAGGGTGACCATGTCGATCTACGCAGGACT
>NZ_LMKV01000014.1 GCF_001421665.1 Sphingobium sp. Leaf26 | reverse complement strand
GTCAAGGCCTATCGCTTCTCGATCGCCTGGTCGCGCATCTTCCCCGATGGCAAGGGCAAGCCCAATGCCAGGGGGCTGGACTATTATAACCGGCTGGTCGACGGACTGCTGGCGGCGGGCATCACCCCGCATGTCACCATGTTCCACTGGGATCTGCCCCACGCCCTGCCCGGCGGCTGGCAGAATCGCGATACCAGTTACGCCTTCGCCGATTATGCCGGTTACACCGCCGGCAAGCTGGGCGATCGCGTCGATCACTTCATGACGCTCAACGAACTGCGCTGCTTCACCGATTTGAGCTATATGACCGGCGGCAAGGCGCCGGGCCTGAAACTGCCGATGGGGCAAGTCAACCAGATCCGCCATCATGGCGTGCTGGCGCATGGCCTGGGGCTACAGGCGATCCGCGCGGCGACCAGATCGGGCACGCAGGTCGGCATCGCCGACAATCCCAACATCTATGTSCCCGCGATCGAGACGCCCGACCATATCGAGGCGGTGAAGAAGGCGGTGCGCGCAGAAAACGCCATGTTCCTGACCGCCATCATGGAAGGCCGTTATATCGACAGCTACCTGACCGCGCAGGGCAAGGATGCGCCCAAGGTCAAGGATGGCGACATGACGCTGATCGGCGCGCCGCTCGATTTCCTGTCGGTCAATGTCTATACCGGCAACACCGTCCGCGCCGACGAGACATCGCCGTCSGGCTACAAAATCCTGCCGCATCCGGGGCAAGCGCCGCGCATGCCCTCCCCCTGGCTCTATGTCACGCCGGAGGTCATCTATTGGGGCATGCGCGCCATCAGCGACAACTGGAAGCCCAAGGGCCTCTATATCTCCGAAAATGGCTGCTCGGCCGACGACAARGTSGCCGAAGACGGCAAGGTCTATGACACCGATCGCGTCATGTATCTGCGCAACTACCTCACCCACCTCCAGCGCGCGACCCGCGAAGGCATCCCGGTSAAGGGCTATTTCGTCTGGAGCCTGATGGACAATTTCGAGTGGGAGGATGGCTATACCAAGCTGTTCGGCATCCACCATGTCGACTTCAAGACCCAGAAACGCACGCCAAAATTGAGCGCTGACTGGTATCGCGAACTGGTAAGAACCAACAGGCTCGTATGAGAGCCGAAAAGGGGCGGTTCCGATGGAGCCGCCCCTTTCTGATTCAGCGCTTTGCGCCAATCTCCACCTGCGTCTCACCCAGCCCTTCGGCACGGGCGCGCAGGATGATCTTGCCGGGGCGCTGTGCCTTCACGATCGCCAGCGCCCGCCCGTTGAACGCATCGCGGCTCTTCGACGGGAAGGCGGTCATGTCGGTCGGATCGCCATTGTCGGTGGCGACGATCGTGCCCGGCCCCTCGATCGAGAAGTCGACCTTCTGCTTGGCGGCCGGCACGACATTGCCGTCCTTGTCCAAAACCTTGAGCGTCACGAAGCTGAGATCGCGGCCGTCGCTGGCGATGGCGGCGCGGTCGGCGGTCAGCGACAGTTTCGCCGCCTCGCCCACGGTGTGGATCGTCTCGGTCGCCCAGGGCTGTCCCTTCTTCCATGTGACGACCTTCACCTCGCCCGGTTCGTAGACGACATAGTCCCAGCGGAAGCGATATTCATAGTCGCGCTTCCTGATCTTGCCCTGCGACTTGCCGTTGACGAACAGTTCGCCTTCGTCCGCCGAGGAGAAGACATGGACGGGGGTGATCTGCCCGACACGATCCGGCCAGTTCCAGTGCGGCAGGATATGGGCGAATTTCAGGTCCGGGCGCCAGCGCGCCTGATAGAGCCAGAAGCGATCCTTGCGGAAGCCAGCCAGATCGACAATGCCCGAATAGCTGCTGCGCGAGGTATAATAGGGCGTCGGTTCGCCCAGATAGTCGAAGCCGGTCCAGACGAATTCGCCTGCGACATAAGGATTCTGGTCGTCGGCGGCCCAGACCCGATCGGGCGAGGAGCCGAAGTCGGAGGCGTGGAGTTCATAAGCCGATACCTGATGCGTGTCGGGATTGCCGCCCGACCATGGCCGCACCGGGCCGCTGATCGCGCCGGCGACCGGGAACATATATTCGCCGCGGCTGGAGAGAGCCGACGCGCTTTCGGTCGACAGGATCATCTTGTCCGGGAATTTGGCGCGGAAAGCCGGGTACTGGCCAATGATGCCGCGAATGCCCGCACCCTGATAGTTGAGGCTGATGACGTCCACCGTCGTCGGCAGAAGCATGTCCGCCTTGGCGAAATTCATAGCCCCGGTGGCAGGACGGGTCGGGTCTTCCTCATGCGCGATGGCGACCAGTTCGCGGCCGATCTTCGCGCCCGCTTCGCCGTCATATTGTTCGCCCACTTCATTGCCCACGCTCCACAGGATGATGGAGGGATGGTTGCGGTCGCGGCGCAGCATGGCGCGGGCGTCGGCCTCATGCCAGTCGGGGAAGATCAGGTGGAAGTCGTGCGGCGTCTTCTTCTTTTCCCAGCTATCGAACACTTCGTCCATGACCAGAAAGCCCATGCGGTCGGTGAGTTCGAGCAGTTCGGGCGCAGGTGGGTTATGACTCATGCGCACGGCGTTGGTGCCCATGTCGCGCAGGATTTCTAACTGACGCTCCGCCGCGCGGGCGTTGAAAGCGGCCCCCAATGCGCCGAGGTCATGATGATTGTTCACGCCGCGCAGCGGGATATGCTCGCCATTGACGATGACGCCCTTGTCGGGATCGAACTGCACGTCGCGCACGCCGAAGCGGGTTTCGTGGGTGTCGATCGTCTTGCCGCCCTGCGTCACGGTGGAGACGGCGACATAGCGGTTGGGCGCTTGCGTCGGCGGCGGTCCCCACAGGCGCGGGTTGGTCAGGATGGCCGAACCGTTCAGCACCGCCTTTTCGCCCGGCGCGATGCTGGCCGACTGGCGCGCGATGCTGGCGACGGGACGGCCGGTCCGCTGGCCATGCGCGTCGAGCACGTAAAGCGCGGTCGCGACTTCGACCTGCGCCGGCTTGTCCCCGTCATTGTCGAGGGTCAGGCTGAGGTCAACGGTCGCCTGTTCCCTGCTCACCTTGGGCGTGCGGATGGTACTGCCCCATTGGCCGACATGGACCTTGTTCGCGGTGGTGAGGTAGATGTCGCGATAGAGGCCGCCACCCGGATACCAGCGCGCCGACGCGGCGGGATTGTCGAGGCGGATCGCGAGTTGGTTCCTGCCCCCCGCCACGGCATAGGGGGTGAGGTCGAGGCGGAAGCTGTTATACCCATAGGGCCAGCCGCCGACGAGCTTTCCGTTCAGCCACACCGTGGCGTAGGACATGGCCCCTTCGACATCGAGGAAGATCGACTGCCCTTTGGCGCTGGCAGGAATATCGAGCGTCTTGCGATACCAGCCGATGCCCCAGCTTGGCAGGCGACCCATGCCGCCATAGGGCCCATCCTTGATGAAGGGACCGGCGATCGCCCAGTCATGCGGCAGGTCGACAGGGGTCCAGCCGCTGTCATCGAACCCCGCCTGCACATAGGGGACGTCGCCGCCCGGATTGCCGGCCGGGCGGACATGATGTTTGGCGGGGTCTTTGATGAAGGGATTGGCGCTGGGGAGAATCCAGGGTTTGAGGACTTTCGCGCCGTTGTCGTCCACCTTGACGGCCGCGTCGGGGCGGGCGTCGGCCAGCTTGCCATCGCCCGCATCCTCGATGGGCGGGCGGACGTCATAGCGCAGGTCGGTGGTCAGGCCGGCGGGATCGCCCTTGGTAAAACGCCAGTTCTTGCTGATCGAAACGCTATCGGCGGCAAGCAGTTGGGCCGGGAGACTGGCCAAAGCCATTGCGGAGAGAGAGACCAGTCGTCGCCAGTGCGACACCGAGTTGGACAGTTGTTTCATCATTCTCTCCCTGTTCGCTTGCGTCTGGTAACGCTATCATTACTCTGAGCGATAGCAGGCACTTTGGCAAGCCATGAAGTGGCACATGATCGCGCTTTCCGTGCGCCGCCGGGCGAGGTAGGACGGCGTTTGAAAAGATTGGGAGAGGGACATGAAAAGAGCGTTCGCCGCGAGTGCGGCCCTGATGCTGACGCTGTTGCCGGTGGCCGTGCTGGCCAGGCCCGTCACCGATTGTCCGCTGCGCGACACGCCTTTTTCGACCGAAGCGCCGATCGTGGACCTGTTGCTCAGCCCGCCGGCCAAGGCGATGCTGGAGGCGGATGCGCCGGAGATATTTACCGCCCTGCCCCCGCGTTTCTTCACGACGCAGGCGCCGACCTTCGCAGCGATCCTGAACCTGAAGGCGCTGGCGAAGATGAAGAATCTCCCCGCCGACAAGATGGCTGCGCTGGACGCGAAGCTGCGCGCTTTGCCGGTGACGGCGGCGGACAAGGTGGCGCGCTGCGCCCGTTATGATGCCGATCGCCCGACCATCACCCTGCCCAGGGGCAAGCCCAGGGTGCTGATCTTCGAGAAGATCAACGGCTTTCGCGACGGCCCCTCGGTCGATGCCGCCCGCGCCGCCTTTCAGGCGATGGCGCAGCGCAAGGGCTGGGCCGTGGTGGTCAGCGACAAGGGCGGGGTGATGACCCCGGCCCTGCTGCGCCAGTTCGATGCGGTCGTGTGGAACAATGTCAGCGGCGACGTGCTGACGCTGGCGCAGCGGGCGGCGTTCAAAGCCTATATCGAACAGGGTGGCGGCTATGTCGCTGTGCATGGATCATCGGGCGATCCGTCCACCTTCTGGCCCTGGTATGTCGACACACTGGTCGGCACCCAATTTGCCGGACACCCGATGGACCCGCAATTTCAGGACGCCAGAATCATGGTCGAGGGGCGCAGCCATCCGGTCGCGGCGGGCCTGCCGGGCGAGTGGGTCATGAACGACGAATGGTACAGCTTTACCGCCAATCCCCGCCCCGGCAGCAGCGTCATCGCGACGCTGGACGAAGGCAGCTACAAGCCCGGCGCGCTGGCCATGGGCGATCACCCGATCGCCTGGACCCGCTGCGTCGGCAAGGGCCGGGTCTTTTATTCCGGCATCGGCCATCGCCCGGAAACCTATGCCGATCCCCATTATGTCACCATGCTGGAAAATGCCGTAACATGGGCGTCGTCGCGCCGGTCCGCCTGCCCTACGGTCAAGCCCCCAGCCGGTTGACCGGATAGGCGGGCGGCAGGACGATGTCGCCCTGCATGGCGATCGGCAGCACGGGACTGGCCGCGCAGCTCAGCAATGCGTCGAAATAGGCGATGGTGCGGGTCAGCCCTTCGCGCAGCCGCACCGTCGGTTCCCAACCCAGCATGTCGCGCGCGCGGGCGATGTCAGGGCGGCGCTGGCGCGGATCGTCGGCGGGCAAGGGGCGCATGATGAGGGGCGAGCGCGATCCGGTCAGCGCCACAATCATCTCGGCCAGTTCGATCATGGTGAATTCGTCGGGATTGCCGATATTGATCGGGCCGGTGATCGCATCTTCGCTGCCCATCAGCCGGATCAGCCCGTCGATCAGGTCATCGACATAGCAGAAGGAGCGCGTCTGCCGCCCGTCGCCATAGAGGGTGATGGGCTGGCCCAGCAGCGCCTGACAGATGAAGTTGGACACGACGCGCCCGTCCGCCGGGTCCATGCGCGGACCATAGGTGTTGAAGATACGCGCGACCTTGATCCGCACCCGCCCTTCGCGATGATAGTCGAAGAAGAGGGTTTCGGCGCAGCGCTTCCCCTCATCATAGCAGGCGCGCGGGCCGATGGGGTTCACATGGCCCCAATATTCCTCCTGTTGAGGGTGGACCTCCGGGTCGCCATAGACTTCGCTGGTGGAGGCTTGCAATATCTTGGCGCCGGTGCGCTTGGCCAGACCCAGCATGTTGATCGCGCCATGCACGCTGGTCTTGGTGGTCTGCACTGGATTGACGCTGTACTGCACAGGCGATGCGGGGCAGGCCAGATTGTAGATTTCGTCCACCTCGACATAGAGGGGGAAGGTCACGTCGTGGCGCATATAGTCGAAATTGGGTCGGCCCAGCAGTTGCGTCAGGTTGCTTTTCGATCCGGTGAAGAGATTGTCGACGCACAATATGTCATGCCCCTGCGCCACCAGCCGGTCGCACAGATGCGATCCCAGGAAACCGGCCCCGCCAGTCACCAATATGCGCTTGATACCCCTGTTCATCGCGTCGCTCCTTTATGTCGGAAAATGGTGGCGGCCATGGCGGCCAGATAGGTCCGGCTGAAACGTGCCATCGCGCTATGGCCCCGGCCGGGACGCACAAGGGCGAGCAGGCTGAAACCCGCCCAGCGGATTGCGTAGCCGGTGAAGAGAATGGCGTCATAGGCAAGGCGCGCGAGCGGCCCATGGCTCTGCCGGAAGAAGAAGCGTGGCCCCTTGTACACGCTGGCGAGGATTTCCAGCGAGGGCTGGCGTGCGAAGCTGGCGCCATGATGATGGGTGATGGTCTGGCGTGCGGAATAGCATATGCGCCAGCCGGCACGGGCGACCCGGTGGCAAAGCTCCATATCCTCGCCGAACATGAAAAAGGCCGGGTGGAAGATGCGCGAGCCGACGGCTTCGCGGCGGAAGGTGAGGGAGGCGCCGGACACCCAGTCGATCGGACGGATGCCCTGCGGGTCGTCATCCAGATAGACGGCGGGCGGCGCCCAGCGGCGGGGCAGCAGGCGACCCAGGAAAAGATAATTCCAGCCGAGGTTGGCGAGCGTCGGGAAAGCCCCGCCCGAGGCGCGCTGGAAACTGCCGTCACTGTTGCGCAGGCGCGATCCGATGATGCCGATCTGCGGGTCGGCGCGGATGGTGTCCAGCATCGCGGCGATCGCGCCGGGATCGGCCACCGTGTCGGGATTGAGCAGCATGACGATGGGCGCGTCCGTCGCGTCATAGCCTAGCTGGCAACCGTCCGCGAAACCCAGATTGGCGCCGCTTTCGATCAGGCGGACCCAGGGAAATTCGGCGCGAACCATATCCGCGCTGCCGTCCGCCGATGCGTTGTCCACGACTATGGTGGCGACCGCGCCGGGCGGTCGCCATGTCGCCTGCGGGATGGCGGAAAGGCAGTCGCGCAGCAGGTCGCGGACATTCCAGTTGACGATGATGATGGCGAGGCGCGTCATGGCATCATGCTCCGGTAAAGATCGGCATAGGCGGGGCGCAGCGCCGTCCAGTCATAGGTGGCGCGGGCATGGTGCTGCATCAGGCGACGGTGGCGTTCGGCGGGATCGGCGGCCATGCGGGTCAGCAGCGCGGCGAGCGCACCCGGCGCGGTCATGTCGATCCAGCAGGCGGGATTGGGCATCAGCCAGCGAAAATGCGGCGCGTCATGCAGGATGACGGGCAGGCCCGCCGCCGCCGCTTCGACGATGGCGAGGCCGAAGGCTTCTAAGATGGCGGCATGGGGCATGACGTCGGCCAGTGTGAACAGGTCTGCGACCTGGGCGCTCGGCACATGGGTGACGCGCACCCGGTCGCCCAGCCTTGCGCGGGCATAGGCGGGGAGGTCCGGGTCGCCATGGTCCAGGCTGCCGTCGAGCCACAGCAGCGGATCGCCCGGCATCTGCACGACCTCTTCGATCAGATGATGAGTCCGCTTGTGCCCGCGATTGAGCGCGGCGACGGACAGGATGACGAAACGGTCCGGCGTAATGCCATGGCGCGCGCGCAGGGTGGCGCGATCGGCGCTGGCGACGAAGCGATTCGGGCGATAGCCGCAGGGGCGCAGCGCCATATGCGCCGGGTCATGGCCCTGCGCCACCGCATCCGCCTGCGTCGCCGCCGAAATCTGGTGCAACAGGTCGCAGGGGGGATAGTCGCGCGGGGGCATTGCCGTCCCCTCCGTATAGAGAAGGCGAAACTTCAGGCGCAGAACCCGGCGCAGATGGAAGAGCAGGCGCGCCAGCGGCGGGTCGATCACATGAACGATATCGTACCGCCCGCCGGTCAGGTGCGGCAGCAGCGCCAGCGCGAACGTCAGGCATTCGGCGTGCATCGGCGTGCGGCCCATCAGCCGGTGCAGCGGCAGATAGCGGATGGCTTTCCCGCCACGCCGCAGGAACGGCAGGACGATCTCATCCGCGCGCTCCTCTCCGCCGCCCTTGAACAGGGTCATCGGAAAGTCGCCGCGCATCTCATCGAACAGGTCGCGGAACAGGCGCTCGAACCCGCGCTGGACCAGATCCACGCCGGGGCAAGCGATGGCGATCCGAGGGGTCATACGATATCTTCCGCAAGACGACGCCACCGGGGCACGGACAGCGCGACAAGGCCCAGCAGGATGGCGGCCGCCGCGATGCCGCCGGTCAGGGTTCCGGCCCATGGACTGGCGCCGACCAGCAGCGCGGCGGCGATTGCGCTGCCGATCAGGACGACGACCGGGCGCCAGTCGATCGTCAGGCCGGTGACGCGCTGCGCGATCCAGCTGATTACAACGGTGCCGAGCAGCAGTTCGACCAGCAGGCAGGCCCAGGCCGCGCCGATCACGCCCAACATTGGTACCAGCAGCAGCAGGGCGGCGCACTGACCGGCGAGCGAAAATATGGTCAGCACCATCGCTCGCCCCTGCCGCCCGGCGACGATGATCAGCGGCGACATGGCCGTTGTGATCGCCCGCGCCATCAGCGTCCAGGCCATGAGGCGCAGCAGCGGCGCGCCGGCGGCGAAGTCCGCTCCCATCAGCCCCATCAGGAAAGCCGCGCCGCCATGGATGCCGGCAAACATCAGTGCCGCCAGCACCACCGACAGCAGGAGCGTGGCCTGCTGGGTCCGGGCAAAGGCGGCGGGATCGCGCCGCCAGTCGCGTGCGATCAGGGGAAAGGCCGCGCTGCTGATCGCCTGCACCGCGACCAGCGCCGGCATGATGAAGCGCGCCGCCGCCGCATAGAGGGCAACCGCTTGCATATCGAGCAGCCGGGCGAGCAGCAGCGGCGCCAGCGCATCGTAAAGCAGCACCAGCAGCCCGGCACAACCGAGCGGCAGCGCCCGCCGGGCGAGCCGGATGGCGGGCAGGCGGCGGGCGGTGGACTGCGTCAGCGACCCCGCCCAATGCGTGACCAGCGCGGCCTGCGCCAGCCGCGCCAGCGCGAAACTGGCCAGCAACAGCGACAGCGGCGCGCGATACAGGCAGGCGATCGCCAGCAGCGGCAGCATCAGCGCCACGCCGGCCAGTTCCGCGCTGATATCCCGATCCATCCGTAACGCGAGGCGCAGGGTGGCGCGGGCCGGTTGCATCGCTGCGGTGGCCAATACCGCTACGCTTCCCGCGCAGCCGGCCAGCAGGATCGCCCGCTCCTGCCCCGCCAGCCACAGCCCAAGCGGCAGGAGCAGGGCGACGGCCGGCCCCTGCACCTGTTTGGCGCGTGACAGCGCGGCCAGCACCGCCGCCTGCCGCCCAGCTCGCCGCGCCGCATCGCGCACCGCCATGTCGGTCTGACCGAAATCGACCAGCCATTCGGCAAGACCGATGAGGCTCAGGAGCAGCGCATAAGCGCCGAAATCCTCCGTCCCCGCCAGCCGGGCGACGATCAGCGCCGCCAGCATGCGCATGGCCGACAGGGCGATCCGGCCAACGGCCAGAGTGGCGCCACTTTTCAGGAGGCGGGTCATGGCACCCTGCCATTGCGGCGTTGCCAGACATGGGTCGCGACGATGATCGCGGCGAGTATCCAGAACAGGCGCGCGCCGGGCATCTGGCGCAGGAAGAAGCTGCCGAACCCGTCGAGCAGATTGGCGCAAAGCCCCGCCAGCGCTCCGGCGTTGAGGGCGTAAAGCATCGGATCGGCGCAGTGCCGCGCGTTGGCCCATGCGGTGCGCAGCAGGCCGGCGAGCAGGATGAGGAAGCAGATGAGGCCGATCGTGCCCTGCTCCGCCCAGATCAGCAGATAGATGTCATGCACCACCGGCCAGTTGGCGCCGAAGCTGCGCGTCAGCCCGTCCGTCCCGCCGTGAATGGTGCGACCGGGCAGGTGCAGGACGAAGCTGTTGAGGCCAACGCCCAGCAACGGATGATCGCACATCATGGCCCAGGCCACGCCCATCCAGTCCCAGCGGAAATCGACCGCGCCCGGATCGCTCTGGGTGAAGCGCCGGACGATCGCCGGGGCGAAGGCCAGCGCGCCGGCAAGGCCGGCCGCCAACACGATCATCGTGCCCGCCAGCGCCCTTTGCCGCGATCGCCGGTCGCGCAGCATCAATCCCGCGAGGATCGGTACGGCCAAGGCGAAGGCCAGCCAACCGGAGCGCGACAGCGTGAGCAAAAGCGCGACCAGTGCCATGGCGAGCACCGCGCCGATCGCCAGCTTCCGCTCCATCGACAGGCGCGTCATCAGCATCGCCAGCAGCATCGGCGCCAGCATCGCGATATAGCCGGCCAATATATTGGGATGGCCCAGCAGTCCGCCGATGCGGAAGGTGGCGCCGCCGTCCATATAGGTGGCGCGATTGGCATATTCGAGCGTGGTCATCGTCGCCTCGCCCAGAAATTGCAGGCCGATATCGGCCTTCTTCGCATATTGGGCGATGCCGACCGCCGCTTGCAGGCCAAGGCCCATAGCGAGCGCCGCGAAGAGATGCAGAAAGCGGCGCGCCCGCGTCAGTTCGCCGATCAGTAGCAGGAACAGGGCCAGCGACTTGGCCATCTGCACCGCCTCCACCAGCGCAAGCTGGCGATAAGGCCCGGTCAGCGCGTCGATCAGGCCGAGCAGGATCATCCCGATCCATCCATAGGCGAGCGGCGGCAAAACCAGCGGGGCACCGCCACGCCGCGCATCGCGCCATTGGAAGAGCAGCAGGGCGATCAGGAACAGATCGACCGCCTCGATCGCATAAGCGCCTGCCCCGCCCATATGGGGCATGGGGTGGAAACGCTTGGCGATGCCCAGCGGGGCTGTGAGGCCCACACCCCACAGACAGGCCAGCCGCGGGTTGCCACTGGCCCAGAGCGCCGCGACCAGCCCAACCGCGCCGACCGCCGCCACAGCAGGGGCGCGCCCGAACGAGAAGCCGGCGGCTACGACAAGCGCCGCCACGCTGGCTGCCCCCGCCACCATCAGGGCGCGTCCGGGCTGGATCGCCTCAGCCACCATGCGCCGGCACCGTCAGGATCAGCCCCGCCGGCGCAATGCCATGGGCGCGGAACGCATCACGCGCATCATGCAGGCGCGCCATGGGCGATCGGCCTTCCTCGGCCAGCGTCCAGACCAGATCGGCGGCGCGCGCCAGCGTCAGGTTGCGGCTGTCGCTGCCGATGCCGCGCTGCTGGATCAGGATATGGTCGAACCGTTCGGTGAGGAAAGGCAGCATCGCCGCGATGTGCTCCGGCCGGCCAGCGGCGGGGTTCCTCCCGGCGCCGAGCAGGATCATGTCCGGCCGCGCCAGCAGGCGCATCGCCTCCACCGCCGACCAGGGATCTTCGGCCCGCACTTCGGACAATCCCGCATGGCCGCGCCCGACCAGTAGTGCGCTCACCCCGTCGTTCGCCAGCGTCGCATCGATCAGCAACACCCGCCCGCCCTGCTCCTGCTGCACCATCGCGGCGAGCAGCAGCAGCGCATCATTGGCGGAGTCGGCGTTGCATAAGGCACTGAGCAGGATTGTCCGCGCCTTACCGATCCGACGCGCCAGATAGCGATAGCGGCGTGAAGGCTGTTCGACCGGCATATGCAGATGGTCCCGCAGGCGCCGCGACAGCCGCCCGATCAAAGAAGGGCGCGCATCTTTCCGCGGTGCCAGCGCCGGTCGCTCGGCGGCAGGGCGCCATATGACCGCATAGCCACGCGGCACCCGCGCCCAGCGTGCACCGGGGCGCTGCACCAGTTCCGCGCTGCAAAGTAGGCAGCGTGAAAAGCCGATGCCGCCATTCCACGCAGCCGCCGGATCGACCCGGTGATGACCCCAACGGCACAGCATCCCCCGATTACCCCTTTCCCCAGTCATGACCCCATGATCGACCTTCCCGATGACGAGACGGAATCGACATAAAATCCAATACAGAGATAATATATCGCAAAATATTGTCCGCAATGCGCCAAAACACGACTGTCGCAAAATGATACACACAATAATTACATGGTTAACATGACTATGACTCACCTTTCGTTTTTGATTTTATCGGATGGAGATTCGATTTTACTTCAAGATATTATCTGCAATTTCCATAATTCATTATTTGAATATTACATATTTTACATGTTTCATCGTCACTTTTATTCAGGACGGGAGCGTCGAGGCCATGCCGACCCACCAATGGGATACGGATTTCAGGACGAGCGGGATGTTCCAGCAATTCGGCGCGCTGTTCGTGCGCCTGTGCCGACTGGTCGACACCGGGCTGATCCTGCTGTGCCTGGCGCTCACGACGGAACCGTTCTCGCCCCGGCCGGCGATGATCGACGCGCTGCTGTGCATCGCCGTGCTGGAACTGACGGCCTCCTTCTTCCACCTCAGCCGGTCCTGGCGGATCGTGCGGCTGCGCCATGAACTGGCGGATCTGACCGCTCATTGGTCGATCAGTTTCGCCGGAATCATGACGCTGTTCGCGCTGCTCGGCGACCTGCCGCTGGCGCAGGCGCCGTCATGGGCGCCAGCCGCTGCGCTATGGTATGGCGGGTCCCTGTGCGCGATCATCCTGTTCCACATCGTCATGCGCCTCGTCCTGCGGCTGTGGCGCAGCGTCGGCCACGACCACCGCAGCGCCGCCTTCATCGGCGCAACCGAAACCGCGCAGCGGCTGGGCGACATCTTCGCGCGGCATCGCTGGATGGGCATTCGATCTCTGGGCGTCTTCGATGATCGCCGTCCTTCGGATGATCGCACCGTGGCCTTGTCGCCGCATGACTTCGGCGGGTCGGTCGACCGCCTCTATGAACTGGCGCGCACGGGGGCGGTCAGCCGCATCTATGTGACGCTGCCGATGGCGGCGGAACAGCGGATCAAGGCGATCCTCGACCGATTCGGCGATACCACCGCCTCGCTCTATTATTGCCCGCCTTTGTTCCGGCTGGATCTGGTCGGCGCGCGCTGGGACGATGTCTATGGCCAGCCGGTCGTCAGCATCGTGGAATCCCCGTTCGAAGGGCATATGCGCTGGGTGAAGCGGGCGGAGGATATTGCCCTTACCCTCATGGCCCTGCCGCTGATCCTGCCGGTCGCGTTGCTGGCCGCGATCGCGATCAAGCTGGATACGCGCGGGCCGGTCTTTTATCGCCAGATCCGCTATGGGCTGGACGGGCGGCCGTTCCGCATCTGGAAATTCCGGTCGATGCGGATGGCGGGCGATGACGCTTTCGTACAGGCGCGGCGGGGCGACAGCCGGGTCACGCGGGTCGGCGCGCTGCTTCGCCGCACCTCGATCGACGAATTGCCGCAATTCATCAATGTCGCGCTGGGCAGCATGTCGGTCGTCGGACCGCGTCCCCATCCGGTCGCGCTGGACGACAGTTTCCGCCCGCTGATCCATCGCTATGCGGTGCGGCACAAGATCAAGCCCGGCATCACCGGTCTGGCGCAGGTCAGCGGCTGGCGCGGCGAGACGGACACGCACCACAAGATGGCGCAGCGGATCATCCACGACATCGACTATCTGCGCCGCTGGTCGCTGTGGCTGGACCTTCAGATCGTGGCGCGCACGCTGGCCGTGCCCTTCGTGCAGCGGAATGCCTTCTGATGCGGCGGCCGCTCCCCCTCCTCATGCTGATGGCCGGATGCGCCAGTCCGGCTCCAGCGCCCGATTTGCCCGATCCGATGCCGGGCTGGACGGTCAACCGCGCCGCGCCGGTCATCGCGGCGGGATCGTTGCGGGCGCAAGGCTTGTGGAACGACCCCAGCCCGCTCCGCACGGCACATGGCTATGCGCTCTACATAACGAGCAGTACCGGCGCGCCGTTCAAGCCGCCTGTCCTGCCGTTCCGCGCGGTGTCGCGCGATGGTGCGCATTGGACGCTCTCGCCCGCTACCCCGCTGCTGACGGCGGAAGGCGGTCCCTACGCCAGTATCGAGACCCCCAGCGTCGTGCGCTTCGCCGGCCATTACTGGATGGGCTTTACTGGCGTCTATGCCGATCCCGACCCGTCACCCATGGCGATCGGCCTTGCCGTATCGCCCGATGGCGTGACCTGGCAGGTCGCCGACTGGACATTGCTGAAGGCAACCGGCGGGGCGACCGACTGGAACGGCTATCTGGTCGGTGAGCCGGGATTGGTGGTACGCGGCGAGGAACTGCTGCTCTATTTCTCGGCCGTCGGTGCGCGGGATGGCGGCGGGCCACCGCGCCAGTCGATCGGCCTGATCCGGTCGCGCGATGGCGTGCGTTTCACCGCGCCGGAACAGGTCGTGACGCAGGGACCGCTCTATCCCGCTGCACAGGGCTATGCCGGCTATTCCTCCCCCGCCGCGCTGGCGGATGCGGATGGCGCGATCGACCTCTTCTACTCGGTCGCCCATGTCAGGGCCGGCGCCGATCCGCAATGGCAGCAGGTGGCGATCCATCATGCCCGCGCCGGCGATGGCGTCCATTTCCGCGAAGACCCCGCGCCGTTGCTGACCCGCGCCAGCACCGGCTGGACCGATGGCGAGATATTCGCCCCCGGCCCGCTGCGCGACGGTGACATGATCCGCCTCTGGTTCGGCGGCCATGTCGCGAACGCGCGCCTCGCCCCGCTGATCCAGCGCGGCATTGCCGGGCCGGAGTTCGGCATCGGCCTGGCCACCCTGACCACAGACCAGTTCACCCAAGCACCGACGAAGAAAGGAACCGACAGATGAAAGTCGTCATATTGTGCGGTGGGCAGGGCATCCGCGCCTTTCCCTTCACCACCTATCTGCCAAAGCCGATGCTGCCATTGGGTGGCACGCCGGTACTGGTCCATGTCATCAAGAATTTCATTCGGCAGGGATTTCACGAATTCATATTGGCGGCCGGATACCGGCAGGATGTTCTTCACGATTATTTCGAGGGGAAGGATATCGGCGCCAGCATAAAGATCGTGGACACGGGCGAGGATGTCGATACTGGCCGCCGCATCTGGAACTGCCGCCACCTGATCGACGGCCCGTTCATCGCCACCTATGGCGACGGGCTGTCCGACGTGCCTTTGGCCGATGTGGTCGCCTTTCACCGGAGCCACGACGCCCGGCTGACCATCACCTCTGTACCGATGTATTCGCAATATGGCGTGCTGTCGGTCGAGGAGGACGGCGCCATCGCCCGCTTCGCCGAAAAGCCGCTGATCGCCGATTACTGGATCAATGCCGGCTTCATGGTGATGGACCCCGCGATTTTCGACGACTGGCAGGGCGACAATCTGGAACGCGACATCATCCCGCCGCTGATCGCGCGCGGGGACGCCTTCACCTACCGCCATGGCGGCTTCTTCAAGTCGTTCGACAGTTACAAGGATGTGATCGAGGCGGACGAGATGCTGGCTGGCGGAACGCCGCCGCCATGGATCGGCGACCATGGACCGCAGGAGCGTGCGGCATGAGCGGCTTCTGGAAAGGCAAGACCTGCCTCGTCACCGGCGCCACCGGTTTTCTGGGCGGCAGCCTTGTGTCCGAACTGCTGCGCGAGGGTGCGGAGGTGGTGGCGCTGGTCCGCGACATGGTGCCGCAGTCCCGTTTCCAATCGGAGGGGCTTGTCGCACGGGCCAAGGTCGTGCGCGGCGCGCTGGAGGATTATGACGTCATCGAGCGCGCGCTGAACGAATATGCGATCGACACCGTCTTCCACCTCGGCGCGCAGGCGATCGTGGGGGTCGCCAACCGCAACCCGCTCTCCACCTTCGAAGCGAATATCAAGGGTACCTGGGTGCTGCTGGAGGCGTGCCGCCGCGTCGCCACGGTGGAGCGGATCGTCATCGCTTCCTCCGACAAGGCCTATGGCGACCATGACGTCCTGCCCTATCAGGAGGATTTCGCCTTGCAGGGCCGCCATCCCTATGATGTGTCGAAAAGCTGCGCCGACCTGATCGCGCTCAGCTATGCGGCGACCTATCGCCTGCCCGTCACCATCACCCGTTGCGGCAATCTGTTCGGGCCGGGCGACCTCAACAGCAACCGGATCGTGCCGGGCACCTGCCTCGCCGCGATCGACGGAACTCGGCCGCTGATCCGGTCGGACGGATCGCCGGTGCGCGACTATGTGTTCGTGGAGGATATCGTGCGCGGCTACCTCCTCCTCGCCCGGCATATGGGCGATGCGGATGTGGTCGGCCGCGCCTTCAACTTCGGCACGGGCGAACCGGTCAGCGTGCTGGACCTGACCCGCCGCACGCTTGCCGCCGCCGGGCGCGCCGATCTGGAGCCTGACGTGCGCAACAATGCCCATGGCGAGATTCAGGCCCAATATCTTTCCTCCGCACTGGCCGCGGAGAAACTGGGCTGGGCGCCCGGCGCGGGGCTGGATGAACGGCTGGCCCAGACCTTCCTCTGGTACAAGGCGCATCGTCATTTCTTCTGAGCGCCTCTTCGTGGGCATCCCCACCTACGACCGTCCGCATCTGGTGCGGGAGGCAGTGGAGAGCCTGCGCGCGCAGAGCCTGCGCGATTTTCGCGCGGTGGTGAGCGACAATGCCTCCCCCGGCGGCGCGGGCGATGTCGTGCGCGCTTATGTCGAGGGGCTAGGCGATCCGCGCATCCGCTTCGTGGAGCAAACGGCCAATGGCGGCGAATATGGGCAGGGCCGCTATCTGTTCGGGGCGGCAGGAGACGCCGAATATTTCTGCATCCTGCATGACGACGATCTGCTGTCGCCGCCCTATATGGCGCGCGCCGTCGCCGCGCTCGATGCCGCGCCGGACGCAGCGCTGTTCGTCGCCAATCCCTGGCTGATGGAGGCGGACGGGCAACCATCGCCGGAGATGACCGCCCGTTATCATCGCGGGCATGGCCGGGCGCGGCGCCAGACCGGGCGCTTCCCGATCCTCGACACGCATATGCGCAGCGGCTTCACGCCGATTTCCGGCACCGTCTTTCGCACACAAGCGCTGCGCCGGTCGGGTTTTGTCGATGCCGATTGCCATGGCAATTTCCCGTTCGAACTGAACATCTTCACCCGGCTGGGCGATATCGGGGCGACCGGCTGGTTCGACCCGGACATGCTGCTGGGCTTCCGCTATCATGCCGGGCAGTTGCGCAACACGCTGGGCCTGATGGCCAATCCACAGGTCGTCGGCACGATGTTGCGGATATTGGAGCAGCGCCATTATGCCGGCGCGCCCGAACGCCGCCGTCGCGCGATTATCGCCCGACTGCATCGCGCTCAGGCGCAGATGCGGCTGGACGAAGGCGACGCCGAGGCCGCACGCGCCGCGCTGGCCCGCGCCTGCGCCGCCAACCCGCTGTCGCCCCGCGCCTGGGCGATGCGCGCGCGCCTGCACCTGACGGGGGCTTCGAGATGACTGCCCCCCGCACCAGCCTGCTCACCGCGCTGATCCTGCTCATCCCGATCCTGCTCGGCGCCTGTTCGACCAGCCTGACCGCGCCGCAGAGCATCGCCGCCGCGCCGGACGTGATCCGCTCTACCGCGCGCTACGAACGCGCCTATCTGCTCAGCCCCGGCGACCAGCTGGAGATAGCGGTCGATCGCATGCCCGAATTGTCGCGCAGCGCGACCGTGCGGGCCGATGGCATGGTGACGCTGCCCCGGTCGGGCGACATCGCCGTCGCGGGCATGACACCGATGGCGGCGGCGGCAGAGGTGCGGCAGCGATTGCTGGCGCGGGTGCGCGACCCGCAGGTGAGCGTTGCCGTCGCCAATCCGCGCGAAGCCAAAGTCTTCATCGCCGGTGAGGTCAATCGCCCCGGCCCGGTCCCCTTGCGTGATGCGCCTACAGCGGCGCAGGCGCTGATCATGGCGGGCGATGCGGGCAAGGGGGCAGCGCTTTCCAACGTCGCGCTCATCCGGCTGGACGCCGACGGGCGCCTGACCGCCCATATCCTGCGCAACCGCGCACGCGGCCATGCCGGCCTGCTGCTGACGCTCCAGAATGTGCCGTTGCAACCGGGCGACATCATCGTGGTGCAGGAAAGCGGCGGCACCCGCTTCGCCCGCTTCCTCCAGACCTATGTCAACGCGCCGCTGGGCGGCCTCAGCCAGTTGATGGCGCCCTATGTCCAGTTGCGCCTGTTGCAGGAGATCGACCGATGACCGGCCTCCCCGAAGCTGTCCCCTATCGACCGGAGGCCGACAGTTTCGACCTGCGGCGCGCAGGGCAGGTCACCGCCGTCGCCATCGCAATTCATCGCCGCATGATCCTGACCATCATGGCGCTGACGGTCGCGCTGGTCGGGCTTTACATCCTCGTCTGGCCGCCTGTCTTTTCGGCCAGCGTCACGGTGTCGGCGGTGTCCGACGACGACCGACAGCGCGAGAGCTTCTACGACGACTGGGCCGTGTTTCGCCGCAATGCGCTGAAGGACGAGATGATCCTCGCCACATCCGGCCCCGTCCTGAAGCAGGTGATCGCCGACCAGCGGCTTGGCTATGGCGACGTCTATCATCCGCCGCTGCGCTACCTGACCTGGCTGTGGACGCAAAGCTGGCCGGGGCGGGCATGGCGGGGGACGAAGGAGGCGCTCTTCCCCCGTGCACCCTCCCCCTATGTGCCGAGCGCGCAGGCCGTGGAGCGCGCCCGCACGCTGGACGATTTCCGCACCGGCGTCGCCATGGTGCAGATCCCCGACAGCCATATCGCCCTGCTGACGGTGCGCGGCCCTTCACCCCGCGTGGCGGACATCGCCGATGCGGTGGCGGCGACCTATATCGCCCAGCGCCGCGCCCGCTTCGCCGACGAGGCGCGGCAGGCGCAAGCGGCGTTGCAGGGGGAGGCCGATCGCGCCCGCGCCGACCTGCGCCTGCTCGAAGCGCGGATGGAGCGCTATTATACCCGCAATGACATGCTGCTGATGTTCGAGAAGGACAAGGTGGAGATCGGCCAGTTCCTCAGCCAACAGGCGGAACTGGATGCCAAGCGTACCGCCATCGCCGCCGCACAGAGCGAACTGGCGACGGTCACCGCACAATTGTCGCGCGAGCCAAGGAACATCCTCGCCAGCCGGCTGGTGCAGGATAATCCGGTCGCCGCCCAGTTGAAGCAGGAACAGGCGAAGCTGATCGCCGCGCGCGATGCGCTGCTGGTCCGCTATCGCCCGGATTCGCCCGATGTGCGCGACATGGACGATCAGATCGCGGCGATCGGCCGCCAACTGGCCGGCCAGCCGCAACGCGGCGTGCAGCAGAGCAATATCGCCCGCAACGGCGGCTATGATGCGCTGCGCGCGCGGCAGGCGGCGTTGCAGGCGCAGCTTGCCGGCGATCGGGCGGGCCTCGCCACCCTGTCGGCGGAGGTCGGCGCCCGCCGGGCCACGATCGACCTCATTCCGCAGAAGATGAAGGACAGTCATGACCTCAGCCGCGCGCATGACATCCTGGAGAAGACCTATCTGGCGTTGCAGGACAAGCTGATGACGGCGGCGGTGACGGCGGCAACCGCCCAGTCCGCGCCATCCGCCATCCAGATCGTCGAGGGCGCGGCCCTGCCCGACAAGCCGGACGCGCCGCAGACCAAGTTGCTGCTGATCGCCGCCATCATCATCGGCCTTGGCGCGGGGGTGGTCGTCGCCGTGCTGATCGACATCATTCAGGATCGCGCCAACCGCTACCGCCTGAGCCAGCCGGACGCGCCATTCCCACTGCTCGCCATCGTCGGACAGGACCGGGCCTATGTCCGCCGCCTGTTCGATCTCCCTGCCATCACGACTGAACAAGGAGGCTCAAACATATGAAATATCACATTCTCAACGCGACCCGATCGCTCGGCTTGTTGCCCATGTTCGATCGCATGGCCTTCCTGCGCAAGCGGGCGGCGGCGGCGCGGCGCAATCGCGCCTTTATCGACGCCCATCCTGATTTTGCCGTGCCGCCCGCCGATCTCGCCTTTGACGCCTATAACAAGGTCGACTGGGCCGACTATCATGATCTGGGCCTCGTCCATGCCGGAATGTTTGCGCGGCTGATCCGCGAACGACTGCCCGACATGCCGTCCCTGCGCGTACTGGAATGGGGGTGCGGGCCGGGCCGATTGATCCGCCATATGCCGGCCTTGCTGGCGGACCGGGCGCCGGAGGTCATCGGCACCGATTATAATGCGGCGACGATCGACTGGTGCCGCGCGCATCTGCCCGGCATCGACTTTGCGCTGAACGGGCTGCCGCCGCCTTTGCCGCTGCCCGACAACAGCGTCGATGCGGTCTATAATTTCTCCGTCTTCACCCATTTGTCCGCCGATATGCACCGCGACTGGACCGCTGAACTTCATCGCGTGCTGCGTCCCGGCGGGCTGATGATCGCGACGACCCATGGCGACCATTATCGCTATCTGCTGACGCGGCGGGAGGAAGCCGACGCCTATGCGCGCGGCGACCTCGTCACGCAGAGCCGCTTTGCCGAGGGCAAGAAATGGTATTTCGCCGTCCATCCGCCGGTATGGGTCCGCAATCATCTGCTCGCCGCGTTCGAGCGGGTGGAGCAGGTCGATCCCGACCCGAAGGTCCGCATGATGCAGGATATCTGGATCGGGTACAAACCCCATGGCTGATCCCGCCACGCCCCCCCTGCGCGTCGCCATCATCGGCGATCGCGGCATCCCCGCCCGCTACAGCGGCTTTTCGACCTTGGTGGAGGAACTGGCCACCGGACTGGTGCGCGATCATGGCATGGACGTCACCGTCTATTGCCGCACCCATTATTATGCAGCGCGCCCGCCCGTATGGAATGACGTGCGCTGCCGCTACCTGCCCGCGCCCGGCGGCAAGAGCTTCGAGAGCATCGTCCATAGCAACCTGTCGCTATGGGATGCTGCCTTTCGCGATTTCGACCTGGTCTTCGTGGTCGATCCGGGCAATGGCCCGTTCGTCCTGCCACTGCGCGCGCGGGGCATAGCGGTACTGATCCATACCGATGGCCTGGGCTGGCAACGGCGTAAATGGAACAGGATACAGCGCGCTTATTATAAATGGTCTGAACGGGTCAGCGCCTGGGCGGCGGACTGGCTGGTCACCGATTCGCGGGCGATGCAGGATTATTACGCCCGCGAATATGGCGCCGCCTCCACCTATATCCCCTATTCCGGCGCCGTCGGCGATCCGCCCGACGCCACCGCACTCGGCTGCTATGGCGTCACACCCGGCGCATATTATCTGGTCGTCGCGCGGATGGAGCCGGAAAATAATGTCGACCATATCATCCGCGAATATCGCGCGTCGGGTATCACCAAACCGCTGATCGTCGTAGGGTCGGTTCCCTATGACAGCGCCTATGCCCGCGCCGTCGCCGCCGAACATGACGGGCAGGTGCGCTGCGTCGGCGGCGTGTTCGAGTCCGCCGCGCTCAACGCCCTCTATCGCCATTGTGCCGCCTATCTGCACGGGCATGAGGTGGGCGGCACCAATCCCAGCCTGCTGCGGGCGATGCACTGGGGTGCGCCCTGCATACCGATCGACGTGATCTTCCATCGCGAAAATGTCGGACCGAACGCGCCCTATTTCCGCAGGGAGGCCGGCCATCTGGCGGCGATCCTGCGCGAACTGGACGCCGATCCGCAGCGGCGCGCTGCACTGGGCCGGGCGGCGCAGGCGCATGCGGCCGCCACTTTCCGCTGGGATGCGGTGGTTGCCGCCTACGCCGATCTGTTCGGCTTTATCGTGGATGCCAAGGCGGCGGGCCGCCGACCAAGCGCGAAGCAGATCGGCGACCCCTATCGTCCCGACCTGTTCGCGCCGGCGCAGGTGGCATGAAGATCCTGCATGTCTTCAATCGTCATCGCGGCGGCGGCGGAGCGGACAATGCCTGGGATGCGACCATCGCCCTGTCGCGAAGAAAAGGACTGAAAGTCGATATCTTCGAAAAGGATAGTCGGCATCTTTCAACCAGCCTGTCAGGGAAAATGGCGGCCTTCATCCAAGGCATCTACCCGGCGGCCACGCTTCGGGATTTTGCCGCGCGGCTGGAGCGGGATCGGCCCGACATCGTGCATAGCCATGAACTCTATCCGCTGCTGACCCCCTGGCTCTTCCCGCTCTGCGCCCGCGCCGGCGTGCCGGTGGTGCAAAGCTGCTATGATTTCCGCATCACCTGCCCGATCGCCACCCATCATGATGGCGCTGCCGTCTGTACCCGCTGCACCGATCATGGCGCGCATCAGGCCGTGGTGCGCAACTGTCGCAGCAACCTGCCCGAAAGCGCCGCCTTCGCCTTGCGCCACGCGCTGGCGGAGCGGCGAAACCTCTATGCCCATGTCAGCCGCTTCATCGTGCTGACGGAGTTCAGCCGCGACTGGCTGCATCGCCGCGCAGGCATTCCGTTCGACCGGATCAGCGTCAATGAATGCGCCATCCCTGCCACGCCCGAACCCGTCGATCCCGCGACCGGCGGCTATTTCGCCTTTGCCGGTCGTTTCGTCCCGGAAAAGGGGCTGGACACGCTGATCCGGGCGGCGCGCCTGTCAGGCTTGCCCATCCATGTCGCCGGGCCGGCGGGCAGCGATCCAGTGCCGCTGCTTGCGCAGGGCGTACCAGTGACGATCACGGACGGGCCGGCGTCGCTCGCCGCCATCTATCGCGGCGCGCGGGCGCTGGTGGTGCCCAGCCTCTGGTTCGAAACCTTCGCCATCGTCGCGGCCGAAGCCATGGCGCATGGCGTGCCGGTCATCGCCTCACGCATCGGCGCCTTGCAGGACACGGTGCGCGAAGGCGTGACCGGCCTGCATTTCATTCCCGGCGACGCTGCTGATCTGGCGCGGCAGATGCGCCGCCTCTGGGACGATCCGGCACTGTGCCGCCAGTTGGGCGCGGCCGGCCATGCCGATGTATCCGCCCGCTTCAAAGAGGACGCCCATTTCAACCGGCTGATCGCCGCCTACGAAGCCGCGCTCAAAGCGCCGGCATGACCATAGCCCGGCATTCGCCCAAGCCGATGGGCATGAAGCCCGGCG
Organism: Sphingobium sp. Leaf26; assembly: GCF_001421665.1. Lineage (GTDB taxonomy): Bacteria > Pseudomonadota > Alphaproteobacteria > Sphingomonadales > Sphingomonadaceae > Sphingobium. Next base: position 15,864 of record NZ_LMKV01000014.1, on the reverse strand, counting down.
CTGACGCCTGCGCGCGCAGGATGATCTCGTCCCCATCCTCCAGGAAAGTGCGGCTTTCGCCACCGGGCAAAGCGATCGGTTCCTTGCCGCCCACGGACAGTTCGATCAGGCTGCCATAGCCTGACCGGTCCGGGGCGGAGATGGTGCCGCTGCCCAGCAGATCGCCCGGATTGAGGTTGCAGCCATTGGACGCATGATGGGTGACGATCTGCTGCACCGTCCAATACATGTTGCTGGCCGGACCACTGCTCAGCCGGAACGGCGCATCGCCGCGCGCGCGCATCGCTGCGGTCAGGATCAGCACCTCCAGCGTCAGGCCCAGCGCCCCATGCGCCTGATCGTCCGGGTCGGACAGATAGGGCAAGGGCGCGGGATCACCCGCCGGGCGGGGTGGTTGCGCCGGGCGGAACGGCGCCATCGCCTCACTCGTCACCACCCAGGGGGAAATGGTGGACTGGAAGCTTTTGGACAGGAACGGGCCAAGCGGTTGATATTCCCAGGCCTGGAAATCGCGCGCCGACCAGTCGTTGAGCAGGCAGAAGCCGGCGACATGGTCCGCCGCCTGCGCGATCGGGATGGGGGTGCCCAGTGCATTGCCGGCGCCGATCCACACGCCCAGTTCCAGCTCATAATCCAGCCGGGCGGACGGGCCGACCAGCGGCGCATCGGCCTCTGGCGGCTTGCGCTGACCCACCGGCCGGCGCAGCGCCACGCCCGACGGCCGGATCGAGGACGCGCGGCCATGATAGCCGATCGGCACATATTTATAATTGGGGAGTAATGGATTGTCCGGACGGAACTGCCGCCCGATATTGGTGGCGTGATGGATGCCGACATAGAAGTCGCTATAATCGCCGATATGGGCGGGCAGATGCAGGGTGCAATCCGCCGTATGATGCAGCAGGGGCATCAGCCGATCCGCATGGGCGGGATCGGACAGCAGATCGCTGAGCCTATGGCGCAGCGCCCGCCGGTCGGCGACAGACAGCGCCATCAACCCGTTCAGCGTCCCGGCCGTGCAAAGCGGCGCGAAGGCGGCGGGCAGCATGCCGGCAGTGGCGCAGGCGAACAGGTCCAATATCCGGTCGCCGATGGCCACGCCGATCCGCGCTTCCCCGCCGGCCGGTGAAAAGACGCCATAGGGCAGGTTCTGAATCGGGAAATCCGCATGGCCGTTCGCGATGTCCACCCAACTGGTGCGGGCGGGATCATGCGTCTCGTCGGTCGTCCACCAGTTCATGCCGCATCCCCCGCTTCCGGCAGTCGCGCCTTGCGAAAGCCTGTCCAGCATGCGTCATAATCCCCTTGTAACAAAGGCGTTTCCATCGCCCAGCGCGTGGGCATGAACGGCAGTCGGCTTTCGAACATGAAGGCCATCGTCTCCTCTATCCTGTGCGGTTGCAATGTCGCCGCGACCGCCCGGTCATGGCTGGCGACATCCGGCCCATGGGCGGACATCATATTGTGCAGGCTTGCCCCACCGGGCGCAAAGCCGCCCGCCTTGGCATCATATTGGCCGGTGATGAGGCCCATAAACTCGCTCATGACATTACGGTGGAACCAGGGCGGCCGGAACGTGTCCTCCGCCACCATCCAGCGCGGCGGGAAGATGACGAAGTCGATATTGGCGGTGCCGGCGCTGTCGCTCGGCGATGTCAGCACGGTGAAGATGGAGGGGTCCGGGTGATCGAAACTGACCGTCCCGATCGCATTGAACCGACTAAGATCATAGCGGTAGGGCGCGACATTGCCATGCCATGCGACCACATCGAACGGACTGTGATCGAGCTTGGCCGACCAGAGTTGCCCCCGATATTTCTGCACCAGTTCGTGCGGCCGCTCCACATCCTCATAGGCCGCGACCGGCGCCTCGAAATCGCGAACATTGGCCAGGCCGTTGGAACCGATCGGCCCAAGGTCCGGCAGACGGAACAGGCCGCCATGATTTTCGCAGACATAGCCGCGCGCTTCATCGTCCAGCAACTCGACGCGGAAACGCACGCCGCGCGGGATCAGTGCAATCTGGAGCGGGGCGACGACCAGCACGCCCATTTCGGTCATGATCCGCAGCCGCCCCTGTTGCGGCACGATCAGCCATTCGCCATCGGCGCTGAAAAAGGCGCGATCGACCATCGACTGGTTCGCGGCATAGAGATGAACGCTGCACCCTAGCCCCGCCGAAACATCGCCATTGACTGCATAGGTGACTAACCCATCGATGAAATCGACCGCGTCGGCCGGCAGGTCGAGCGGGTTCCAGCGCAGCCGATTGGGCGAAGCGACCGCGTCGGCGTCGGGCGCGCTGCGCAACAGGCTCGCTTTGGCATAGGGTAGGAAGGGCGCGTGCATCGCGCTCGGCCGCATGCGATAAAGCCAACTGCGCCGATTGTCGGCGCGCGCCACGGTGAAGGCGGTCGCGGACACTTGTTCGGCATACAGGCCATAGGGCACGCGCTGCGGCGAATTGCGCCCCACCGGCAGCGCGCCAGCCACCGCCTCGGTCGCATGATGATTGCCGAAGCCGGTCAGATAATCGCCGTCAGGATAATCCATCGTCACTCTCCTCCGTTCGCCCCGAGCCTGTCGAAGGGCGCAGCGCGAACGGTGTCCGATTAGCTCACGCCTCGACGCTGACGACGCCCCGCCGGATCTGGTCCAACTCTATGCTTTCGAACAGCGCCTGGAAATTGCCGTTGCCAAACCCCTCATTGCCCTTGCGCTGGATGATCTCGAAGAAGATCGGGCCGAACATATTCTCGGTGAAGATTTGCAGCAATATGCCTTCCTCCTCGACATCGCCGTCGATCAGGATGCGGTTCTTCCTGAGCCGATCCAGATCCTCGCCATGCCCCGGCACGCGCTTGTCGACCAGTTCATAATAGGTTTCGATCGTGTCCTGGAGCCGCACGCCGCGCGCCCGCAATTTCTCGACCGTGCCGTAGATATCGTCTGTGGTCAGCGCCAGATGCTGGATACCCTCGCCATGATAGTCGCGGATGAACTCCTCGATCTGGCTCTTGTCGTCCTGGCTTTCATTGAGCGGAATGCGGATCGCCCGGTCCGGCGCTATCATCGCCTGGCTGGTAAGACCGGTCGCCTTCCCCTTGATATCGAAGAATTTCTGTTCCTCGAACCCGAAGAGGGTGCGATAAAATTCGCTCCATACCCGCATCTGGCCGCGCCGCACATTATGGGTCAGATGGTCGAGCAGGTCGAGGCCGACGCTGTTTGCCGCCGCCTTTTCCTGCCAGCCGGGGAACTCGGCCCAGTCGGCATAGGGATCGCCGTCGGCCGGCATGAAATAGAGATAGGCGCCGCCAATCCCCTCGATCACCGTGTCGTCCTCGGCCGTCGCCTTGCCGCCATTGGCCAGCGCCCATGCGAGTGCCGCTTTCGGATCGGCGACGCGAAAGGCCATGGCGCTGGCCGACGGGCCATGGACGCCGCGAAACTCCGCCACGCGCCCGGCATCGTCACGATTCAGCATCAGGTTGATGCGGCCCTGCCGATAGCGGGTGATATTCTTGCGCGGATGGCGGTGACTGGCGACGAAGCCCAGTTGCTCGAACTGCGCCGCCATCGCTTCGGGATCGGGCGAGGTGAATTCGACAAATTCGAAGCCATTGAGACCCAGGGGGTTGTTATCGCCGGTCATAGGGCATCCTCCTTCTTTTTCCTGTTTGCATAGGCCTGCGTGCCGCGGGTGAAGATGCGGTCGGTCGGCAGGATAGTGTCGGTGTCGAGATCGGGCAGGCCGTCGAGTTGCGCATAGAGCGGCGCGAAATCAGTCTCCGCCGTCATGCGCAGCAATTGCTCGAAACTGTCGATCACGAAATAGCTCTGTTGATAATCATCGATGCGATAGCGGGTGCGCATCAGTCGCTGGAGATCGAAACCCAACCGATTGGGCGAGCGATCATCCAGCGCAAATTCAGATTCGCCATGGGAGGAAACGATGCCGGCGCCATAGAGTTTGAGCCCGTCGTCCTGCCGGATCAGGCCGAATTCCACCGTGTACCAGTAAAGCCGCGCCAGCCGCTCGATCGACCCCAGCGCATGGGCGCGCAGCCCCCCTTGCCCATAGGCCTGCATATAATCGGCAAAGACCGGGTTGGCGAGCAGAGGCACATGGCCGAACACATCGTGGAAGACGTCCGGCTCCTCCAGATAGTCGATCTGTTCGGGCTTGCGGATGAAGCGCCCGGCGACGAAGCGGCGATTGGCCAGATGTTCGAAGAAGAGGCGATCAGGCACCAGCCCCGGCACCGCGATCACCTGCCACCCGGTGCGCTGCATCAGCCGGTCGGACAGTTCGGCAAAGTCGGGAATACCCGGCCGGGTCATCCGCAATATGTCCAGCCCCTCCAGAAATTCGGGTACCGCGCGGCCGGCCAGCATCTGCGTCTGGCGCGTGAAGAGGCTATCCCACATCGCATGATCCTGCGCGGTGTAGGCCGCCCAGTCCTGCGGGATGGTCCAATCCTCTCCGGCGCCCGGCGGGGCGATATTCTCTGTCTGCGCCATTGGCCCATCATGCCACGCAAAATAGGAAATTACGTTTCATTGTTGCCGATTTTTGGACTATATTCGATAAATATTTATCAGATATGGACTAGATATGAAACAGGACGGTCAGATTGACGACGTAGACCGGCGCATTCTGTCCGCGCTTCAGACCGATGCCGGCCTCAGCCATCAGGATCTGGCCGAGCGGGTCGGCGCGTCCAGCGCGTCCTGCTGGCGACGCATCAAGGCGCTGGAGGCGGCGGGCATATTGACCCGCACCGTGCGGCTGGTCGACCCGGCGCAGGTCGGGCGCGGCGTCAATGTCCTCTGCAACATCCGCATGCGCAGCCACGCCCGCGAAGCCCGCGCCGCCTTCGAACATTTTGTCGACGGGCGGCCGGAGATCGTCGAATGTTTCTCCATGTCCGGGGAGTGGGACTATCTGATCCGGGTCGTCGTCGCCGACGTGGAGGATTATAACCGCTTCCTGATGCAGACGCTGCTGGGCCATGCGTCGGTCGCGGGCGCGGCGTCGCATTTCGCCCTGTCGATGACGAAATATACGACGGCTATTCCGTTATAGGGCGGCCGAATATTCCGACCGTCATGCCGAAACAAGTTCAGCATGACGGCCGGTGTATCGGCAGACGCTGTGCTACAAGGCCCGGAACCGGAAATTGCGGAACGTCGCTTCCCCCGGCCCGGCGGCATAAAGCCCCGGCCGCAGCATCAGGAAACCGCCGCGCACATTATGGTGGTACCCCGACACTTCCATGCCCCTGTCGAACCTACTCCAGCTCTGTCCGCCATCGCCCGACAGATGATAGGACACGATATGGTGGCGGTTGCTGACCTTCATCGTCAGCCGCCGGCCATGGGGATTGGCCGGTCGCGCCCGCTCGATCCCATATTGGTGCGTGACGAAGCGGTTTTCATCAAACCCCAAGCCGCAATAGAGCCTGTCGTCGTAGAAGAGGATCAGCCCCGCCGTGCCGCCCGGCGCGATCTCGATATCGCACTGGAATTCATAGGCCGGGTCGCCCGCGATCAGCAGCAGCGGCGATGAATCGACCGGCGCGGTCCCCCGCCCCTTCAGGATCAGCCCGCCCTTTTCCACCCACGCCCGGCTGGCCTCGTCCGGGGCCGGGCGGAAGAAATTCCATTTTGCGCCCAGCTTCAACTCGCGGAAATCGTCGGACAGCGCCATGCCGTGGGGCAGCGCCTGCCCGCCGCGCGGCTTGGCGATGGGCTGCGACAGGTCGCCGCCCTTCATGTGGAACCAGCCGTCCGCCGTCCATTCGACGGGATCGAGCAAGGTCTGCCGCCCCAAGGTCCACAGGCCATTTTCATAGCCATGATAGACCGCCCACCAGCTTTTGTCGGGCGCTTCGACCAGACTGGCATGGCCACGCGACCACCAGCGTTCGTCGGCGCTTGTCGTATGGACCAGCGGATTGCCGGGATGCTGTTCCCACGGGCCATGAATGGATCTGGAGCGGGCCGCGATCACCATATGGCCGGTCGGCGGTCCGGCCGTGCCGCCCACGGCGGTCAGCATATAGAACCAGTCGCCGCGCCGATGGATCTTCGGCCCTTCCGGCGCGAAGCCCTCGACATCCCATGTGTCGGGATAGCGCCAGGGGTCATAGACATGCTCGACCGCGCCCACGGTCGACAGCCCGTCGTCCGACAGGCGGATGCGGTCGCCGCCCGACAGGAACAGCCAGCGGCTGCCATCTTCCCCCACCGCGTGGCAGGGGTCGATATGCTGGTGCAATTTCAGGTCGATGGGGTCGCTCCACGGCCCGTCGATATGGTCGGCATGGATGACGAAGATGCTGTTCGGTTCGGCCTTGACCGGAATATAGAGGAAATAGCGGCCCTTATATTTCTCCAGGCTCACCGCCCATACCGACCCGATATTCTTGCTCAAAGCCGCCTTGCGCGGTTGCCAGTTGATCAGGTCGCGGCTGTGCCAGATGGTGATGCCGGGATAGCTGTCGAAGCTGGAGAAGGTCATATAATAATCCGCCCCATCCTTCAGGATGGCGGGATCGGGCCGGTCGCCGGACAGCAGCGGATTGAGGAAACGCCCGTCGCCAAGGTCCGCGATGCGCTGATTGTCCGGCCCGCGTTTCCAGTCGGTGGCAGGGACCGCAGCGCCCGGCGCGGCCTCCACCCGATCCGTGCGGGCCAGCGCCAGTGCGCCGCCTGCGGCCAATACGCCCGTCATCGCATCGCGCCGGCTGATCGTCATGCTCTCTCCTTGAACAAAATATCCGGGCCGCCCGTGCAGAAGCGGCCCGGACCCATGAACCGTCACATCTTGAACCGCGCACCCAGTTGGATGGTGCGGCCGAAATGTAGCTGCTCATAATTGCGATTGGCGTCCAGATCGGTGTAGCGATCGCGATAATCGTCGGTCAGGTTGATCCCTTCCAGCGACAATTCCAGTCCCTCGGTCAACTTGTAGCGGACCGACGCATCGACATTGACCGTGCTGTTATAGCCCTCGAAGATGTTCCCGGTGCCGCTATTCTGGTCGATATAGCCGCTGCGATAGCTGGCCGACACGCGGGCCGAGAATTTGCTGTCCTCATAATAGAGCGTGCCGTTGAAGGCGCGTTTGGACAGGCCGAACAGGGTCGCGTTGCGGACCGAGGCGATATTGCCGCCGCCGGGCACGATCGCCGGGCCGGACACGGTGTAATTGGCGCTCGAATCCACGAAGGTCGCGTTCACGATCCCGCCGAAATGCGACAGGAAGCCGGGCAGGAAGGTGAAGGGGGCCTGCACAGACAGTTCGATGCCCTTCAGGCTGGCGCCAGTGCCGTTGACGATCGTGCTGATCGCCCAGCCTTCCGTCCGTTCCGGCTGGATCGCGGCGGGCGAACTGGGCGGGATGACCGACAGCGGCAGGCCGGTGGAGGCGAAGGTGCCGGTGATCGTCTGGCTGATCGGGAAGCTTTGCACATCCTTCTTGAACGCCGCGACGGAGAAGACCGATTGCGGGGCGAAATACCATTCGACCGCGACGTCATAGGCCGTGGCCCGGAACGGATCGAGGAAGGGGTTGCCGAAGCTGACCCGGTAGTTGAAGCCATCGACCGACCCGCCCGGCGTCAGATTGCCGAGCGAAGGGCGCGTCACGACATCGGCCACCGACGCGCGCACGATGACGTCGCGATGCGGGAAGAAGGCGATGTTGGCGGCGGGCAGCCAATCCTCATAGGATCGCGACACGCTGACCATCGTGCCATTGTTCAGGCCGCGCGAACTCTGGTCGGTCTTCACATAGCGGATGCCGGCATTGGCGGCATATTCCAGCCCGAAAATCTCGCCCTTGGCGTCGAACTGGATATAGCCGCCGGTGGTCTTTTCCACCACGCCGCGGGTATTGCCGGCATCGACCGTCAGCGCCCGCTCATACAGGTTGGTATAGTCGGTCCCGGCCGCCAGATTGGGGATCAGCCACTGCGTTGTCGTGCCCGCCGGTGCGCCCGCGCCCTTCAGCGTGAACAGCTCCGCCAGCGCCGACGTCACCGGCAGGCCATAGATGGCGCCCGGCCCGAAGGTGCCGTTGGGCGAGCAGTTGACCGTGCCCAGCACACGGTCGACGCCGCCATTGCCGCACACCACCGTATCGCGGGTGAAGCCTTCGGTGTCGAAGGAGAAGCGGCGATAGACCGCCCCGGTCTTGACCGTGAAGCCCTCCGCCACATCCCATTCCGTGCGCAACTGAGCGGTACGGAACTTGTTGACGGTGGACGATGGTCGATCGCGGATTTCGGCCAGTTGGAAATTGGCGGGATCGGTGACGCTGGTGCCGAATGTCAGCACCGGACGGCGCATATTGCTATAGTCATAGCTGTAGCCCTGCGCATCGCGGTCATCGAACACCAATGTGGTTTCGACCGGGATCGACGCATCCGACTTGGAAAAACCGCCGAGCAGGGTGAAGCGCAGGGCGTCGCTGACATCCTGATCCCAGGTCGCGCCCAACTGGTAGAATTTGGTCTGCGACTTACGCAGATAATGTTCGGTGCGGACCCAGGCGTCGTTCAGCGTCGCCGACACCATATTGCCCTTGTCGTCATAGACCGGGTTCACGACGTCGATCGAACGTTCGTTGGAGCGCAGCAGCACTTCGCCCCATTTCTCCTCGCGCGTCTCGCGGAAGCGGGAAAAGAGACCGTCGATCGACACCTTGGTCGCGTCGGACGGCGCCCACTGGATCGACCCGGTCACGCCCAGCCGCTCGCGTTCCTGCGCGATCTCGCCATAGCGGGGAATGCGTGGGTGGAAGGCGAGCGCCGCTTCGTCGCAGGCCGCACCGGGAACATAGGTGCCGCCGCTGTTCGCCTGGGTGAAGCAGGGCGTTCCGTCGACGCTGTCGAACCGCGCCTGCGACCAGCGCACCGTATTGTTGCCCATCTGCTTGGTATCGAGCTTGGAATAGGCGGCGGACAGGGCCACGCCCCACTGCCCGTCGGCCGACTTCCAGGACATGAGGCCCGCCAGACGCGGCCCCCATTTCTTGCTGAGGTCGTTATAGGAGCCGGTCGCAGAGCCGACGAAGGTGAAGCCCTCCTTCCCCGCCAGCGGATTGCCGGTATTGAGGTCCACCACCGCGCCGAGCGAGCCTTCGTCCAATGAGGCTTCGGCGGTCTTGTGCACCACCAGCGAGCTGAACAGTTCCGACGCGAAGACGTTGAAGTCGAAGGCGCGGTCGCGGTTGGAACTAGCGCCGTCGGTCGAGGTCGCGACCGTTTCCAGTCCGTTCACCCGTACGCGGGTGAATTGCGCGCCCAGCCCACGCACGGTGATGGCGCGGCCTTCGCCGCCGTCGCGCTGGATCGAGATGCCGGGAATGCGCTGCAAGGATTCCGCCAGATTCTGGTCGGGGAACTTGGCGATATCCTCGGCCACGATCGCATCGACCGATCCCACCGTCTGGCGCTTCAGGTTGATCGCCGCGCCCAGCGACTGGCGAAAACCGGTGACGACGATATCCGCCGCCTCATTGTCCGCCGCCACCTGCGGCGCGGCGTCCGCCTGCCCCCCTCCCGGCGCTGCGTCCTGCGCCAGCGCGACGCCGGGCACCGCCAGCAGCATCGCGGCCAGCGACGTGCCAGCCAGCCAGCGGCGATGGCGTTGCTTGAAATCCTGTGCTTGCATCAGCTTTCCTCTCCCTTTCCCATGTCGACGCGCGCCGGAAACAGTCGGTCGCGCGTCACGGTCCCGGCCGGGGCCTCGCCCGGCGTCACGGCCCGTCGCCTTTTCAGCGATCGAAACCGTCATTGGAAACCGGTGTCATTGATGCGCTTGCTGCGATCGACTGTCAATATGTCGGACGGCAAAGGACGAAGATCATATAGTATATCCTTGAATTTAATGACATATATGATCGACGAGAGCCGTTCCGTCCGACCCTTGCAAAGGAAGGCGTGAAAAGACCGATACCCTCGCCCTGCCCTGAGCCGCCGTCCCCTCGAACGAAGAGGAGAAGCACACCCCGCGCCGGATGGTTCAAACAAAGATGCAGCATAGGCCGCTTTCCAACCCTTCATGCCCCGATCCTGTCTTGCAAGGCGCGGAAATCCAGCCTTTCGGCGCGCAAAGCCCCCTCATCCGCCCTTTACCCATCTCTGCCCTATCACCCTAATTTGCGCATCAATTGGAAACCGGTGTCAAATGATCTTGCGACCCTCCCGCAGCGATGCCAAGACAGACGCATAGGAGAGAAACGCCATGACCCTGCCTTCGGCCTCGCCATCGCTTGCCCTGCTGGGCGCTTTCATGCTGGCCCCGCTCGCGCCAGCCATCGCCGCGCCCCCGGCCAGCACCGTCAAGGCGGGCGCGTCGCAGGCCGGCGCGCTCGCCTTCCCCGGCGCGGTCGGCTGGGCCGCGACGACGCCCGGCGGGCGCGGCGGGCGCATCATCCGCGTCACCACTCTAGCCCCTGACGGCCCCGGCAGCTTCAAGGCCGCGCTGGAAGCCAAAGGCCCGCGCATCATCGTGTTCGAGGTCGGCGGCATCATCGACCTAGGTCGCGAAACGCTGAAAATCACCGAACCCTATGTGACCATCGCCGGCCAGACCGCGCCGTCGCCCGGCATCACCCTGATCAAGACCGGCATCGACATCGCCACCCATGACGTCGTGATGCGCCATATCCGCATCCGCACCGGTGTCGATGGCCAGCCCAAGCTGAGCGGCTGGGAAGCCGACGCCCTGTCCACCGTCGCCGCCCACAACATCATCATCGACCATTGCAGTTTCACCTGGGCGATCGACGAGAATATGTCCGCGTCCGGCCCGCGCTTCGATGGCAAGACCCCCGACGACTGGCGCGCCAGCACCAGCCACGCCATCACCTTCTCCTACAATATCGCGGCCGAGGGCCTTGCCGACGCCAGCCATCCCAAGGGCGAGCATAGCAAAGGCACGCTGATCCACGACAATGCCAGCCAGATCATGATCTGGCGCAATATCTACGCCCATAACAAGGAACGCAATCCGCTGGTGAAGGGTGGCGGCCAGGTCGAACTGGTCAACAATATCCTCTATGATCCGGGCGAACGGGCAGTCCATTACAACCTCATGGCGCTGGAATGGGGCGATCATCCCTATCAGACCGGCAAGATAGCGGCGGTCGGCAATGTCCTGCGCGGCGGCGTGTCGACCGCGCCCGGCATGCCCTTCCTGACGCTGGGCGGTGACGGCGACCTCGACTATCATGGCAAGGACAATATCGCCGTCGACCGGTTCGGCGTGGCCCTGCCGATGTTCGGCCGCTATGGCGAAACCCGCGCGAAGCTGAACGAGCTGCCCGCCCCGCCCGTCTGGTGGCCGGGGACGCAAGTCCTGCCGGCGCGCGACGTGGAAACCCATGTGCTCGGCCATGCCGGCGCCCGTCCCTGGGACCGCGACGCCGACGATCTGCGCGTCCTCTTCTTCGTCGCGGAAGGGCGCGGCGAAATCATCGACGATGAAAAACAGGTCGGCGGCTATCCGAAGATGGCCCAGACCCGCGCGCCCTTTGTCGAGGCGGACTGGAACCTCGACACCATGGAGCCGAAATCGGGCCGCTATCCGGGGCAGAAGGCGGAGATCGCCGAACATCTGTCCGATCGCGACAAGATGATGCGGCAGGGCGAAGCGGGAGAGAAGAAATGACCATCCTGTCCCTTTTTCTGGCCGCCACAGCCGCCACCACCGCCACGCCCGCCGCGCCGCCCATGGCGGTCATCGACGAACAGGATGTCGCGCGCGAGGAGCCGACGCCCCACGGCAAGATCGGCATGAGCACCGCCTATCGCATAAGCGACGCCGTGCCCCAGCCGCGCCGCATGGAATTCCGCAAGCGCATCCTGCATGTCGGCTCCGCCATCGGCCTGCACCCCATCGCCCATGACGAGGTCTATTATGTCCTGTCCGGCACGGGCGAAGTCAGTTCCGACGGCCAGACCCGCGCCCTCACCCCCGGCATGGCTGCCTATCTCTACGACGGCGCGGTCGTGGGGATCAAACAGACGGGGACGGAACCGCTGGCGCTGATCATTTCCTATCCGGTGAAGGAGTGAGGATGGGTGGATAGCGGACGGTCGGCTTCGAGTATGCTTATCTTGACCCCAGCCTAACTGCTGCCTGATCAGCCTACTCAGGGCAGAAGCGCTGGAGGAGGTACCGGCAGTGATGTCAAGATTCCTCGCAGCGCTCTATTCCTCGCGGCATGCAGTTCGCCATCACAACCATAATCAACTGTGTAGAATTGATCTATAGATTGCCCCTTCCAATGGAGTGTGATGCCGCCTTGGTCAGTAACGTAATGACCCTCGCAGCGAATATCTTTGGCAATATAATCGGAAACAACGTCTGCTGATATGGTTTCATGGGAAACTCGGTAGGGTTCCGTCTGGGTTTGCAGCTTAGCAAAGCCTTCGCGACCGAGGTTGAAATACCCCTTTTTATTTTCAAGCCGCTGATGGAATTGGCCAGCACCATCATGCTTGATGGATATTTCTAAACCCGGCGCAAAAATTTCGATCTGATTCATTGCTGGCGGGATGCCATCTCCGCACGAAGCCGCGCCGATGCAAAACATTGAAAATCCAGCGCGAAGCACTCGCACCCTCAGCCTGTTCAGCATGTTCATCCCTCGGCGATGTCAGCTTTTAGACATGAACTATAATTGCGCTAACGGCAATTTCTGGTCGAAGCCAGACCAACCGCTCACTGTCCTATTCAACCTCGTAATGTCATGAACGGCCAGTGGCGATGGCTGCCCACCCCCCGATCAACCGTTGCGGTCAGCAACAATATATCCAACATAGGATATGAAATGTCGAAACTTGCGGGAAATGTGCGAAGTTAAGTGTCGGGCGCCCTGTCAACTGCCCGGCTGGATATAGGGCACCCGCGCAAACATTTCCCGTTCCCAGCCGCGCGGATCGTCCACCACCCCGCTCTCGACGTCGAAGATCATCGTCGCCCGCCGGTCCAGCCGATATCGGGACCAGCCGGGATCGCCCTGCCGCGCTAAGGCCAGGAAGCGGTCCATCATCGCCGCCGACGCCGCCCGCGCGCCCACGCCAGTCCCGGTAAAGGAACCCGGCGCATCCAGCGTGCCGAAGGCCAGCGCGATGTCCATGGTGTGCGGCGCGCCGCGCCTGGGCTGGGTCGGCGACTGGAAATCGACCTGATAGACCCAGGTCGGCGCATCGGCCCGCGCCCGCGCTTCCGCTTCGATCACCTGCCCCGGCCAGCTACGCCCGGCGGTGGTCGCGGCGTAGAAGATGCGCTCTGCCGACCAGTCGGGATGATGCGCCCGATATTGCGCGACGATCCATTCCGGCGGCAGGTCCATGCGCAGTTCGTTCGCCATCCGGCCGGGCAGACTGGACCAGTCCAGCCCCCGGATCAGCGGCCCGTCCGGGTCGATGAAAGCCCGCGTCTCATCTCTCATATTGCCCAACATCATCGGAATGGCATTGCCCTGCGGCGCGGCATCCGGCCAGAAAGGGTGCCGCGCCAGCCAGCGCATGTCCAGCACCGGTCCCATATAGACGCCACCACCCAATATCGGATCGACCGCGTCCAGCCCCTCGATCAGCCGGGCGACCGGCATGGTCAGCAACGGCTCCAGATCGGCCGGCGACACGCCCAGCTTCGCCAGATAGGCCGCCGTCCGCCGCCCGGCGTTGATCGGACCGCTCGCCGTCACCTGCTGCCCGCTCATGGTGATGGCGCGGTGGAACAACCCCTTGGCGGCAGGCATCGCCATCATCGTCGCGATCTTGGCGCCGCCGCCCGACTGGCCGAAGACGAGGATATTGGCCGGGTCACCGCCAAAGGCCGCGATATTGTCCCGCACCCAGCGCAGCGCCAGGATCAGGTCCAGTTGCCCCACATTGCCGCTATCGCCAAAGCGCAGATCAAGCCCGGCCAGATAGAGATAGCCCAGCGCGTTCAGCCGATGGTTGACCGTGACCACCACGACATCGCGCCCCGCCAGATGGCGCCCGTCATTCAGCGGATCGACCACGCTGCCGTTGGAATAGGCGCCACCATGGATATAGAGCAGCACCGGCCGCTTCGCCTGCCGCTCCGTTCCCGGCGTCCAGATATTGAGGAACAGGCAATCCTCGCTGGTGGCCGCCTGCGCCGCCTTTTGCGGACAGGATGGGGCGAAGGCAAAAGCGGGCACGATATCGCCCCAGGGGGCGGGCGATAGCGGCGCACGGAAGCGCACGGTTGCCGTATCCCGCCCGTAGCGAACGCCGCGAAAGACATGCAGCCCGCCTTCCCGCGTTCCCCGGATGCGGCCGTGACGTGTCGTGACGACGGGATCGCCTTTGGCCGCCCAGGCCGGCGACGTCATCAGCGCCAGTCCCGCACCGATGAAGCCGCGGCGATCAGGCATGATCTTCTCCCCTCCTCAGCGCGCGAGCCACCCGCCATCGACAGCGAGCACATGGCCATGGATATAGTCGGCCGCGCTGGACGCCAGGAACACGGCCGCCCCGCCGATGTCGCTCGCCGCGCCCCAGCGCCCGGCCGGGATACGCTCCTGGATCTGCCGGTTGCGCGTCTCGTCCGCCTGCAACGCGGCGGTGTTGTTGGTCGCGATATAGCCCGGCGCGATCGCGTTGACGTTCACGCCCCTGGCCGCCCACTCATTGGCCAGCAGCTTGGTCAGCCCCGCCGCGCCGCTCTTGGATGCGGTATAGCTCGGCACCCGGATCCCGCCCTGAAACGACAGCAGCGACGCGATATTGACGATCTTGCCACCACCCTGCGCGATCATGTGCCGCCCCGCCGCCTGGCAGAGGAAGAACAGCACTNCCCCCGCCGATGTCGCTCGCCGCGCCCCAGCGCCCGGCCGGGATACGCTCCTGGATCTGCCGGTTGCGCGTCTCGTCCGCCTGCAACGCGGCGGTGTTGTTGGTCGCGATATAGCCCGGCGCGATCGCGTTGACGTTCACGCCCCTGGCCGCCCACTCATTGGCCAGCAACTTGGTCAGCCCCGCCGCGCCGCTCTTGGATGCGGTATAGCTCGGCACCCGGATGCCGCCCTGAAACGACAGCAGCGACGCGATATTGACGATCTTGCCACCACCCTGCGCGATCATGTGCCGCCCCGCCGCCTGGCAGAGGAAGAACAGCACTTTGAGATTGGTGTCGATCACCGCGTCCCAGTCCGCCTCGGTAAAATCGACGCTGTCGGCCCGGCGGATGATCCCCGCATTGTTGATCAGGATGTCGAGGCCACCCAGCTTTGCGATCGTCTCGTCCACCACCCGCTGCANTAAAATCGACGCTGTCGGCCCGGCGGATGATCCCCGCATTGTTGATCAGGATGTCGAGGCCACCCAGCTTTGCGATCGTCTCGTCCACCACCCGCTGCACCGGTTCGATGCTGCTGAGGTCCGCCGATATGATCTCCGCCCGGCGACCCAGCGCGCGGACCTGCCCGACCGTTTCCTCCGCCGGGGTGCGGCCCACCGCCGCGATGTCCGCGCCCGCAGCCGCCAGCGACAGCGCGATCGCCTGACCGATGCCGGTATTGGCCCCGGTGACGATGGCCACCTTGCCGCTCAGATCGAAGATGTGGGTCATGACTATATCTCCCCCCTCCCTGTCAGGGAGGGGCAGGGGGTGGGTGCGTCCGCGAAGCGGGCGCTCGACGCGGGCGATGCAGCGCGCGGGAAGCCGCGCGATCCACCCCCGTCCCCTCCCTGACAGGGAGGGGGGCAACCAGCTACGCCAGCTGGCAGATATCCAGCACATTCATGTCGGTATAATCCTGGTTCTCGCCCGCCATCGCCCAGATGAAGGCATAGGCTTTCGTCCCCG
>NZ_LMKV01000013.1 GCF_001421665.1 Sphingobium sp. Leaf26 | reverse complement strand
AACCATCCAACCCCTTCCTTGCGTCCGGGGGAACAGTGTCCGTCTATGTTGGCGACCATCCAGTCCAGCGCCGCAGTGGCACCGTCCCGTCCGGTGAAATGCCCTCTATGGCCACACCGCGATTCGGTCAACACCGTTTTTCAAAAATATGTCGTCCTGCTCAACGACGCATCGCGATCGGGCATAGAAGACGGAAATGCGTTCCCTGGGTCGAGGCCAGAAAGGAAAGCTCGCCACGATAGGCTTCCAGCAAGGAACGGGCGATCGCCAGGCCAAGACCCGTCCCTCCCTGCTCCCGCTTGCTGGTGAAGAAGGGATCGAAGATTTTTTCCCGATCCCCCTCTGGAATGCCTGGACCATCATCAACCAGATCGAAGCAGGCAAGGTCATCTTCTACCGTCAGGGCGATCGTCATTTGCGTGGCGCCTGCCTGCCGTGCGTTGTCGGCAAGTATCGTCAGCACCGCTTCCAACGCGCCGGGATCAATGGCCGCCATCGGGGCCTGATCCGGCATGGCCACAATGATGGTGAACTCGCGCCCGCCAAGCGCGTCGGCCATGGCGGCCAGGAGCGGGCCCGTTTCCGTTTGGGCATCCTGCTCCCCCACCAACACATCGGCCCGAGCAAGTTCCATCAAGCGTCGCACAAGCCGCGACAGTCGTTCCGCATCTGCCGCCATATTGGCGAGGAACCGCGCCCGGTCCGCAGAATCCATGTCCGTGCCGTGATCCTGTAGCAGTTCGATCGCACCGGAAATGGCGGCCAGCGGCGTCTTGAATTCATGGCTGACCGAAGAGGCAAAGTCGCGCAGATAGCGCGACCGCTTCTCGATACTGTCGGCCATCTGCTCGAAATTTTCGAAGAGGGTCCGGATTTCCACCACCTGCAACGAAGGGTGCCGCGGTACGACACGGCGACCCGAAGCAAGGCTGCGGGTCGCCCGGCTCAGACCTTCTATCGGCCGCACGATCGCTCGGGACAATATCGCGGAAAGGAACAGCAGCAGCAGGAAGATCGTCACCACACCCAGCATGATCTTGCCCTTGTCTTCATAGAGGCCAAGGAACAGCGCGCGGGGCGAACGAGACAGCAGCAGTACCGCAACGACCTGCCCATCGACGCGGATCGGCCGCGCATGATGCAGCCTTATGTAGCCGGCCCGGCTCAACCACGTCAGCGGATAAGGCGCAATATAGCCTTCGTTCCGCCGCAGCACCGTCACCGCCCTGCCAGCCAGCGCCGCCTTGATCTCCGGCAGGGCCGCGAGGCTTCTGCCGCCTTCCCGACCGTTCAGCACCAGCCCCTGCCGATCCAATATCAGGATGGAGGAAAGGGTGGTGAGTTTGGTTTCCTGAAAGGCAGGCATCATTCGGCGCGCGATCCCGACCGCCAGACCATCCGGATGTTCGTCCGTCTGCAACGCTGGCGGACGCGGTGGCAGGATCGGCGACGCACGCAGGTCTACCTCCGTCATCCGATCATGATATCGGACAGCAGCCGTCGGCCCGGCATCCGGCGCAACGGTGTCGCTCGCCACCACGGCTGCGCTCGCAGCCAAGGCTGCCCCCTGCGCCACCAATTCCGCTTCGGTCCGGCGGACCAGCGCATTTTCATAGACCCGCAGGAAAATCGCCCCAAGCCCCGGTAGCGCCGCCACGAAAAGCAACGTTCCCAGGAGGACCGTGCGCAACCGCAGCACCGGCCAATAACGGGCGATCCATGCCTTTGCCGTGGCGATCATGCAGGCGGCGCCATCCCGCTGCATGCGCCCAGACGATAACCGATCCCGGCCCGTGTCTCGATCAGGTCGACGCCGCCCACTTCGGCAAATTTGCGGCGCAGGTTGCGGACATGGCTGTCGACGGTACGGTCGGTCAGCGCGAAACCCGGCCCCCGGAAGCGGTCAATGATCTGGTCACGGGAGAAAATGCGCGCGGGCATCGCCAGCAAGGTCCGCAATATGGTGAACTCCGTTACCGTCAGGGTGACGTTCGTCTGCCGCCAATGCGCTGACCAGCTTTCCGTGTCGAGGCTGAGCAGGCCGTGGCGCATGATACCGACATTCTCGATTGCCGGTGGCTTGGCAGCAGTGCGGCGCAGGATCGCCATCGACCGCGCTACCACTTCGCGCGGAGAGAAGGGTTTCACGACATAATCGTCGCCACCCAATTCTATGCCGAGCACCCGGTCGAGTTCGTCGTCGCGTGACGAAAGGAAGAAGATCGGCACATCGTCCTGCGCCCGCAAACGGCGGCAGACTTCCAGCCCGTCCATGCGCGGCATGTTGATGTCGAGGATGACAAGGTCCGGCCTTTGCCGCTCAACCTGCGTCAGCGCTTCCTCCCCATCGGCGGCCTCAATCGTGTCCAGCCCCGCCTTGCCGAAGGCGAAGACAAGCAACTGGCGGATATGGGGATCGTCATCGACGATCAGGATGGTGCTGGGCATGGGATACATGATCATTTCCCGATCTCTCCTGTCAACGCGGGAAGCACCTTGGATTCGTCATTGTCGGTTCGAGGGGGCGGTGGTGGCGGCGGGATCAACGCGCCATTGCAACCGCGCGCTCCCGGCGTCAGTCCCACCGGCGCACGTTCCGCCATTATCCGTTGGGCGTCTGTCAGCCGCCTTTGCCCGAGCAAAGTCCAGCCGCGCTGCTGGCCGGCCGCCAGTTCATAGAGACGACGCGCCAGCACTGCCTGTACCCGCTCGCGAAACACCGGGGCCAGGTTTGGGTGCTGTTCCAGTTCGAGCAAGGGCAAGAGCGCCGAATCGCCGAGACCGTCGAGATAGCAGAGATCAAGAGCAACGCCCCGGCCGCCAACCTCGCGGGCGTGGCGGACATTCCATTGGGCAGCGGTCGCCCCCAGATCGACAAGGCTGACCACCGCCAACACCAGCCCCACCGCCGCCAAATTTATGTTGATGAGCCAGGCGGCCGTGTGGTTGCGCAACAGCCGCCAGCAGATGGTCGCGAGGCCGAAGCCGACCAACGCCATCCAGATCAGCGCCGCGATACGCAGCCATGTCAGCGAATAGGCCTCGATATAATCGACCGTGCGCAGCATGGAGGAGGCGACGAGGATGATATTCTGCGCGATCCAGAGAAGCACCAGCCGGCGGATCGCCGGCATGCGCGCCGTGTCCGATCCGGGACGCAGCGTCACCAGCACGAACAGCGCCGCCAGCAGCGCCGTCGCGATCAGCGGATAGGCGCCGCGATGGGCATAATCGGCCATGGTCATGCCCTCAGGCATCGGCGCCCAGCCCCAAAGCCAGGCGGCGTCCATCAGATTCTGCGCCGCGAAGATCAGGTTGAAGACGATCAGGGAGAGCGTGATCGAGGCGACCGACACGCCCGGCAGGGCCAGATCATCGCGCCGGTCGACGGTCGGCAACAGATGCCGGGCCAGGCGCGGCCGCAGCAGGCTCCAGATACTGATGAAGATAAGACCCCAGAAAGCGCCGCGTATGAACAACGAGTTGGACAGTTCCGGCAGCATGATCGCGTTGAAGAAACGCTCGATCAAGGGATTGGCCGCCGCGAACAGGCTGAGGATCACGGCGCTGCCAATCATGGGGAGGGCGAATGTGCCAAGGGTCGCCCGGACGCTGTAGCGGCCCGATCGACCGGCCGCGCGAACCTTGAACAGGCGTTTGAGATCGAAGAGCGGCACGAGGGGCGCGCGCAGCCCGTGCAGGACCAGACGCTGGAACCAGCGCCAGCCATCATCGAAACGCGCCGTTGCCGGTAGCAGTGATGCCATTGCCACCGCGATCCAGAATAGCACCCAGGCGAGCAAGCTCGCATCGTACATCAGCGCGCCACTGAACAGCGTCGCCATCCCCAGAGCCAGCCAGGCGCGCGGATCGTGCCGCACAACCGGACGCCCGATCAACAGCGCGCCCAGCACCGCCAGCGTGAACAGGCCGAAATAGCCGCCATGAAGCTGGCGCTGATAGAAGAGCCAGTCGCCAAGCGCGACGACCAGCAGGGCCGGTAGCAGTTTCCATTGGAACCGCGCGGTGAGGCGCAGGGCAGAGGCACGCATGATCTTGTCTCCCTGAATATCGAGGCAAGATGCGGCACGCCCAAGCAGATCAGGGGGTGGTGTCGATCAATAGTTGGCGCAGCCTTGATGCAGACGATGTGCAGGGCCGATCACAACCCGCGCAATTCTGCGGAAAAGCCATGGTTGCCTGCTGACGCGCGTCTTGAGTAAGGATTGTCACTCACCATTCGTCGCTTGCCAGCATCGCTTCATCGCTTCTATTTTCTCTCTACTACAACAGTGGAGAAACCAGCATGCACACGCGCTCGGCCATTGCTCTCACCCTTCTTCCCGGCCTGCTCCTTGCCGGATGCAGCCAGCCACCCAGCGGCTATGCCTCTAATGAAGCGATCGGCAGCGCCGTCCCGCCCGCCGGCGCGGAACTTTATGACGGCCATCCGGTCAACCCGATCCACCAGGTCGCGAACGACCCGGTCTCGACCTTCGCAGTCGATGTGGACACGGGCGCCTATGCCAATGTGCGGCGCATGCTGCTCGGGGGGCAGGCCGTTCCGGCCGACGCGGTGCGGACCGAGGAGATGATCAACTATTTCCGCTACGATTATCCCCTACCCGACGATCGTGGCGCGCCGTTCAGCATAACGAGCGACATGGCGACGACACCCTGGAATCCGCACACGCGACTGTTGCGCATCGGCCTGCGCGGCTATGATATTTCCCAGTCACAGCGGCCACCGGCCAATCTGGTCTTCATGGTCGATGTGTCGGGATCCATGCAGGATGCCGACAAACTGCCGCTGGTGAAGCAGGCATTGTCGATATTGGCCGACACGCTGCGCCCCGACGACAGCGTGTCGATCATCACCTATGCCGGCTGGGTCGAAACATTGGTCGAGGGCAGCCATGACCCGGATGAGATCAAGGCGGCGCTGGACGGGCTGGACGCCGAAGGCGCGACGGCAGGCGGGCCGGCGCTGGCCATGGCCTATGAACTTGCGCGCGCGCACCGGATATCGGGCGGCATCAACCGTATCGTGATGGCGACGGACGGCGACTTCAACGTAGGCCTGTCCGACCAGCAGGCGCTGGAGGATATGGTGAAGCAGAACCGGGAAGACGGCATCAGCCTCACCACGCTGGGCTTTGGTCAGGGCAATTATAATGATGCGATGATGGAGGCCGTGGCGGATCTGGGCAACGGCAACCACGCCTATATCGACAGCGCCATGGAGGCGCGAAAGGTTCTGGGCGAGGAACTGTCCTCCACCCTCTTCACAATCGCAAAGGATGTGAAGGTGCAGGTGGAGTTCAATCCGGCAGCGGTCAGCCAATATCGGCTGATCGGCTATGAAAATCGCGCACTCGCCGAGGAAGATTTCGCCGATGATCGTGTCGACGCGGGGGAGATCGGCGCCGGCCATCAGGTGACCGCGCTTTATGAGGTCGTGCCGACAGGGGAAGCGGGCTGGGCCGGACCGCGCAAATATGCGCTCAATCCATCATCCCTTTCAGCGAGCGATGCCAGCGAACTGGCCACCGTCCGCCTGCGCTACAAATTACCGGAGGGCGAGACGAGTCGGCTGATCGAGCGTCCTGTCCCCGCCAGCCTGATCGCCACTGCCCGCCGGCCGAAGGGCGACATGGCCTTTGCCGTGGCGGTCGCCGCCTTTGGTCAGAAGCTGCGCGGCGACACCAAGCTGGACAGCTTCGACTATGCCGATATCGTCCGACTGGCTGGCCCTCAGGCCGATTATTGGCGGCAGGAATTTGTGCAACTGGCCAGTCTGGCGGCATCGGGGCGCCGAGCGGGCTGGAATGGGGACGCGGGGGACTGACCCCCGCGCCCTTGAGCAAGTCAGGTCGGGAGCGGGATGAACTCGCTCTCGTCCGGCACTTTGGCGAAGCGCTGCGCCTGCCAGTCGGCCTTGGCCTGCTCGATCCGTTCCGCCGAGGAGGAAACGAAGTTCCAGTAGATGTTGCGCTTTTCCGGCAGCGGTTCGCCACCCAGCAGCATCAGCCGCGCGCCACCCTTGGCCCGCAGCACGATCTCAGCGCCGGGCTTGAACACCACCAGTTCGCCGGTCGCAAAGCCGCCGGTCTGGCCGATCACCTCGATCTCGCCCGCCACCACGTAGATGGCACGCTCGATATGCTCGGCCTTCACCTGATAGCGCGCGCCATCCTGCAAGGCGATATCGGCATAGACCATGTCTGAGAAAGTCTTGACCGGCGAAACCAGCCCATCGGAACTGCCGGCAATCAGCGTCAGGCGCGTACCCGCATCCTCGATCGTCGGGATTTCCTGCGCCTTGTGATGGGAAAAGCCGGGATCGACCTCCTCATAGCGGGTCGGCAGCGCCACCCAGGTCTGGAGACCGAACAGCTTGCCGCCCTTGGCGCGATTTTCATCCGACGTACGCTCGCTATGGACGATGCCGCTGCCTGCGGTCATCCAGTTGACCTCGCCCGGCCGGATCGACTGAACCGACCCGACGGAGTCGCGATGCAGTATCTCGCCTTCCAGCAGATAGGTGACGGTAGCGAGGCCGATATGCGGGTGCGGGCGGACATCCAGCCCTTCGCCGCTATTGAAGACTGCCTCCCCCATCTGGTCGAAGAAGATGAAGGGACCGACCATGCGGCGGTGCGCCGAAGGCAGTGCGCGACGGACTGTAAAACCGTCGCCCAGATCACGGACCGGCGGCAGGATGATCGTGTCGACAGCGTCGATATCGGACGAGCGGATGGACATGGGGCGGTTCCTTTCGGGGGAATGAGTCAGGCGCCGAGCAGCGCCAGCGCTTCGATCTGGGCGCGGGAAAAGCCCTGCGCGGCGAGGGTCGGCACATGGCGTTCAGCCAGTTGACGGGTGCGGCCGGTTTCGCAGAGGAAATCGCGCACCGGATGAAGACGGGCGGGGAGCGGCGCGGGTGCCGCCTTTTTCGGGCCGACCAGGACATCGACCGCATGACCGATGCGCGACCGCAGCGATCCGGCAGCGGTCGGTTCACCGCAACCGCAATCGGCAACGGCGCTCAGCGTCGCCTGGACATGCTGCCATTCGGCAGCGTTGAGGCGCGGTGTGGCGATGGTCAGCATGACGAAAACTCCTGTTCGGCTGTGCAACCTGATAGCCGATAGGATCTTTCGCGATCATCCCGATAAAATCGGACACTTCATTCGATAAAGTTGAATGATTTTTGCAGGAGCCAGCGAGAAACATTCATGACGAAACTGTAATCATGCGCTCATGCCTGCGAATGGTGACCCATACTATCCACGGTTACGGTCATTTTCCTCGACCGTGAAGTGAGAGGCGGCTCGCCCCTGTTGCGCCGCCTCTCCAACCGCACGGATGGACGATGCACAGGCCGATCTTCTACGACGCCAGCGGGCGCCGCCGCCGCTTCACCCTGCCCGCGCTCTTCATGATGCTGTTCGCTATCATGCTGGCAGCGGTCGCCTTCGCCATCACGATCGTGGATGTCCCCATCCCGCCGGCCGTGCCGCTGCGCATGGAACGGCCGCGCGCCGAGGGCATCGGCCAGAAGCTGGGCCATCTCAGCGCCAACCTGCGCGCGTCCTTTGCCCACTGGCTGCCACATGGCGGTTCTGCCGCTGCCGCTCATCCGGTTACCGCCGCCTTCTACGTGCCATGGGACGATGCCAGCCGCGCCGCGCTGCGGCAACATGTGAACCATATCGACTGGATCGCCCCCGCCCTCCTGTCCGTCACTGGCCCCGCACACCGGTTGCAGTTGACGAACGACAGTAATTTCGCGGCTATCCTGCACGCCGCCCATCGCCGTCCCAAGATTTTCCCGGTCGTGCAGAATGTCGCCAATGACGCATGGGATGGCCAGGGTACCGCCACCCTGCTGCATGATCGCCACGCCCGCACGACATTCCTCAATCAGCTCCTGCCATCGCTGAAGGCGCTGCACGCTGCCGGCGTCGTCTTCGATTTCGAGGCGCTGCCGGCGGCGGCGCAACGCGACTATCTGTCCTTCCTGCGACAGGCCGCGCCGGCGCTGCGCGACCAGCATCTGCGGCTGACTCTGACCGTGCCGGTGGACGACAAAAGCTGGGATCTCTCGCGCTATGGGCATGTGGCCGACCGGCTGTTCCTGATGGATTATGACCAACATTATATCGGCGACAAGGCCGGTCCGATCGCCGCCCAGCCCTGGTTCGTGCAGCGGCTGCGTGCCGCGCTGACGGTCGTGCCGGCCGCCAAGACGATCGTCGCCATCGGCAACTATGCCTATGACTGGACCGATGGCGCGGCCAGCGCAGACACGCTCTCGATCGAAGATGCCTGGCTGTCCGCGCATGACAGCGGCGCGCCTATTCGTTTCGACCCGGCATCGGGCAATGCCAGTTTCGACTATCAGCAGGACGGACGGGTTCATCATGTCTGGATGCTGGATGCCGCAAGTGCCTGGAACCAGATTCGCGCCGCGCATATGACCGGCACCGGGGGCATCGCGCTGTGGCGGCTTGGGTCTGAAGATCCCGGCTTCTGGTCCGCACTCAGGCAGCGTGACATGACGCCGCCCGCAGCGATGGGTAAGCTGACCAGCTTCAATTCGGTCGATGTCGAGGGCAATGGAGAGATTTTGCGGATCGACGATGTGCCCACCATCGGCCGTCGCACGATCGCCATGGGATCGGGCCGCACCGCCGGACTCATCACCGACGAACATTTCGTCAGCCTGCCCACCCCCTATGTCATCCGCCGCACCGGTTATCGCCCGCATGCGGTGGCGCTGACCTTCGACGATGGCCCCGACCCGGTGTGGACCCCGCCGATCCTGAATATCCTGCGCAAGGCGCATGTGCCGGCGACCTTCTTCGTCATCGGCGAAAATGCGATGATGCATCCCGGCCTGCTGCGCCAGATCGTGGCGCAGGGTAGCGAGATCGGCAATCACAGCTATACCCACCCCAATCTGGCGCAGGTGTGGGACAGAGGCGTGTCGCTGGAACTCAACAGCACGCAGCGGCTGGTCGAGGCCTATACCGGTCATGCCATGCGTCTGTTCCGGGCGCCCTATTTCGGCGATGCGGAACCGACCACGGCGGACGAGATCGGACCGGCGCTGGAAGCGCAACAGGCGGGCTATCTCAACGTCGGCCTGCATGTCGATCCGGGCGACTGGACGCGGCCAGGGACCGAGGCCATCGTCGCACGCACCATCGCCCAGGTGGAGGCCGGCGGTGCGGATCGTTCGGCCCAGATCATCCTGCTGCATGACAGCGGCGGCGATCGGGCGCAGACGGTGGCGGCCCTGCCGCGCATCATCGGAGCATTGAAGGCGCGTGGCTATCGCTTCGTGCCGGTATCGACGCTGGCCGGGCTGACACCGGCGCAGGTGATGCCGGCGGTGCGCGGCGCGGACCTGACCGCCGTGCGGATCGACGTCGCCATCTTCCTGATCCTCGCGGCCATTGCGGTGACACTCAAATGGCTGTTCTTCGCAGTCATCCTGTTCGGCATCGGCCGCGCCCTGATGCTGGCGGGACTTGCGCTGGGCAGCCGCCTGCCGCGCAATCGCATCGCGCCGCCCGCGATCGAGCCGGACCTGTTCGTGTCGGTCATCATCCCCGCTTTCAACGAAGCCAAGGTGATCGAGGCATCCGTGCGTCGGGTATTGTCCAGCGATCAGGTCGGGCTGGAGGTGATCGTAGTCGATGACGGATCGACCGACGGCACCAGCCGCATCGTCGCCGATGCCTTCGCTGGCGATAGCCGTGTGCAGTTGCTGACCCTGGCCAATGCCGGCAAGGCGGCCGCGCTCAATCGCGCGCTGGACCTGGCGCGCGCGCCCATTATCGTCGCGCTCGACGCCGATACCCAGTTCGAGCCGCTGACCATCGCCCGGCTCGCCCGCTGGTTCGCCGATCCGGCGGTTGGTGCCGTCGCCGGTAACGCGATGGTCGGCAACCGCATCAACCTCGTCACCCGCTGGCAGGCGGTGGAATATGTAACGGCGCAAAATCTGGAGCGCCGCGCGCTCGCCCGCTTTGGCGCAATCACCGTGGTACCGGGCGCGGTCGGTGCGTGGCGGCGGGCGGCCCTTGACGCGGTGGGCGGTTATCCGCTCGATACGTTGGCCGAGGATCAGGATCTGACCATCGCGGTGCAGCGCGCCGGCTGGCGCATCGCTTATGACACGGAAGCCGTCGCCTGGACCGAGGCGCCGGAAAGCTTCCGTGCCCTGTCCAAACAGCGTTTCCGCTGGGCCTTTGGCACGCTGCAATGCCTGTGGAAGCATCGCGGCATCTGGCGGGAAGGCAAGCCGGCCGGCCTTGCCTGGGTCGGCCTGCCGCAAGCCTGGCTGTTCCAGATCGCCTTCGCGATGGTGTCGCCCATCATCGATCTGGCGCTGGTCGTCAGCGCGCTCGATACCGCGCTGCGCGTCCACCAGCATGGCTGGGCGCAGACGCAAAGCGACGTGCTGCGCATGGCGCTCTACTGGATCGCCTTCACCGCGATCGACATCGCTTGCGGCGCGGTCGCCTATCGGCTGGAGCCACGCGAGAAACGCTATCCCGCCCTGCTGCTGGTGGCGCAGCGATTCATCTACCGGCAGATCATGTACAGCGTCGTCATTCGCGCCGTGGGCACGGCCATCCTTGGCCCCTGGGTCGGCTGGGGCAAGCTGGAGCGCAGCGGGCGCGTACAGTCGACCGACGTACCGCATGGCGCGAGCACTGCCCGGAGCCATGCGACATGAGCCGGTCGACCGCAGCCTTCGCCGGTTTGGCTGGCGCCCTGCTGATGGCACTCTGGTATATCGGCTATATCGGCAATGGCGCGCTGTTCGACACGCTGCCGGCCAAGACGGTCCCCCGCCAGCATCAGCCGCGCGCGGTGGCGCTCTATTTGTCCGGCGACATGGGTTTCCATGCCGGGCTGGGACCAGACGTCGCCGCACGGCTGACACGCCAAGGCATTCCCGTCGTGGCTGAAAACAGCCTGCATTTCTTCCGCACCCGCCGCACGCCAGAGGAGGTCGGCGCGATGATCGCGGACGGGCTGCGCCGTGCCATCGCCCTTGACCCGGATGCCCGGCTGCTGTTGCTCGGCCAATCCTTTGGCGCGGATGTGATCGCGCCCTCGCTTCCCTATGTCCCGACGGAATTGCGCAGGCGGATCGCCTTCATCGGCCTGATCGTGCCCGGCGCGACCCGGCAATGGCGCGCCTCTCCCTCCGAAATCTTTTCCTTCAACGAACCGGCCGAGGACGCAGTCACGGCGGCCCGGCGGCTCAGTTGGACGCCCCTGCTGTGCATTCATGGCGCGGATGAGGTGGAAAGCCTCTGCCCGGCGCTGCGCCAGCCCAATGTCACCCGGCTGGAACTACCCGGCGGCCACCCGCTGCACCATGACGCCGATGCCGTCAGCGCCGCTTTGTTGCAGGGGATCGGACGCGCCGTCGGCTGGCCCGACGCCGGTCGATGAGCAGCCTCGCGCTCACTGGCGCTGCCAGCCGGCATCGGCACTTGCCGGGGTTTGCACTGCTGTTGCTGGTGGCGGTGCTTGCCTTCGTGGCGCTCGACCATGCCTTCACCGAAATACACTGGCATGATGTCCGCGCTGCTTTCCATGCCATTCCGCCCGCCGCCATAGCTGCCTGCGCATTGCTGACGGGTCTCAGCTATCTGGCGCTCACCCTCTATGATCACCTGGCGCTGCGCATCATCGGCAGTACGATCGGCTGGCGCACGGCGGCGCTGGCGTCCTTTTGCAGCTATACGCTCAGCCACAATCTGGGCCTCGCGATCGTGACCGGCGGGTCGGCGCGGCTGCGCATCTATGGCGCGGCGGGCCTGGGGCCGGGCGATGTCGCACGCATCATCGCGTCCGCCAGCTTCGCATTCTGGGGCGGCGTATTCACCCTCGCTGCGCTGGCCATGACACTCCATCCCACGGCCATCGCGCTGGGCGGCGTCACGTTTGATCCAGCCGCACAGCGCATCGCGGGCACCACGCTGCTTGCCGCCGCCATCCTGCTGCTGGCCGCGCTCGGCCCGGCGGCTCGCCCCATCACCCTGTTCGGCTGGACCCTGACGCTGCCCAGCCGGTCACAGGCGCTGGCGCAGATCGGCATCGCCTGCATCGACCTGGCCTTTGCCAGCGCAGCGCTGTTCGTCCTCGTTCCTCACCTGTCGCCCGCTCTCTATCCCGTCTTCTTCCTGGGCTATGCGCTGGCGATCATCGCCGCGCTGATCAGCCATGTGCCAGGCGGCATCGGCATATTCGAAGGGGTCATGGTCGCCACCCTGCCCCATGTCGACCAGCCGGTGCTCATCGCAGCGCTCATCGCCTACCGCATTCTCTATTATCTCGTCCCGCTGTTCGTCGCCGTCATCCTGATTGCCGCGCATGAAGGCCATGCCTGGCGCCGACCGGTGCTACGGGCCGTGAATGGCGCACAGACACTGACGCGCGCGATCGCCCCCACCATGTTCGCTACGCTGGTGGCGGTGGGTGGCACCATCCTGCTCATCTCCGGCTCGCTGCCGGCCGTCCCGGACCGATTGCACGCCGTGGCCGGCATCATCCCCATGCCCTTCGTCGAAGCATCCCATCTGGCCGCCAGCATGATCGGCGCCGTGCTGATCCTCCTGGCGTCTGGCCTCTATCGACGACTGGACGGCGCGTTCTGGATGACCCGCCTGCTGCTGGTTGCGGGCGCGCTCTTCTCGCTTGCCAAGGGGCTGGATTATGAGGAGGCGATCATCCTCCTTGTCATCGCTGCGTTGCTGCAATGGAGCCACGCGGCCTTCTATCGTCGCACCAGCCTGACGTCGGCGATACTGACACCGGGATGGATCGCCACGCTGGGCGTCGCCATCGGTCTGTCGATCTGGATCGGCTTCATCGCCTATCGCCATGTCGATTATCAGAGCGACCTGTGGTGGCAGTTCGGCCGGCATCAGGATGCCTCCCGCTTTCTGCGCGGGGCGCTGGCGGCCGGCGTGGTGATGGTCGGTGCGGCGATCATGGGGCTGTTGCGCCCGGCCGCCGATCGCGGCGATGACCCATCCTGCGGCCCGCCCGGTGACGCCGCGCTCGCCCTGGCCTGCCGCACCGATGCCTGCCTGGCGCTGACCGGAGACAAGCGTTTCCTCACCTCTCCATCCGGCCGTGCCTTCCTGATGTATCAGGTGCAGGGGCATAGCTGGATCGTCATGGGCGATCCGGTCGGTGATCCGGCGGAGTGGGGCGACCTGTTGTGGCGGATGCGCGAGCGGGCCGATGCCGCGCAAGGGCGATTGCTTCTCTATCAACTGAGCCTTGCATCCCTGCCTCTGGCCGTCGACCTCGGCCTGTCGATCGTCAAATATGGGGAGGAGGCGCGAATCGACCTTGATGCCTTCACGCTGGACGGGTCGCAGGCCCGCCCGCTGCGCCATGCCCTCCGCCGCACTGCCCGCGACGGCGCCAGTTTCGATATCGTCCCGGCCGCAGATGTGCCGACGCTGCTGCCCCAATTGCGGGCCGTGTCCGACGACTGGCTGAAGGCCAAGGGCGCGACCGAGAAAAGCTTCAGCGTCGGCCGCTTCGAGGACAGCTATATGACAAGATTCGATTGTGCAGTCGTGCGCTGCCATGGGGCAATCGTCGCCTTCGCCAATATCTGGGCGACAGTCGATGGACAGGAACTGTCCGTCGACCTGATGCGCCACAGCGCCGTCGCCCCGCCCGGCGTGATGGACTTCATCTTCACCAGCCTGCTGCTCTGGGGCCAGTCGCAAGGCTATCGCTGGTTCACGCTCGGCCTTGCGCCCCTGTCCGGGCTGGAGGCACGCCGCCTGTCCCCGCTCTGGGTCAAGGCGGGAGCCTTCCTCTACCGCCATGGCGACGCCTTCTATGGCTTTGGCGGATTGCGTGCCTATAAGGCGAAGTTCGCGCCGATCTGGGAACCGCGCTTCATTGCCGGGCCACAGGGGCTTTCTCTGGCGCGGGCGATGGTGGACCTCCAGCGGCTGATCGGCGGCGGGCGAGGCAGCATGGCCACCCGGATGCGGGAGGCCGGGAAATGAGGACAGTCATGAGCTACAAGGTGCTGCTGGTCGAGGATGATGCCACCACCGCCGATTATATAGCCAAGGGGCTGGTCGAGGAGGGCTTTACCGTCGACCGCGCCGACAATGGGCGCGACGGCCTGTTCCTGGCGACCGAGGCCGCGCATGATGCGATCATCCTGGATCGCATGCTGCCGGGGATGGACGGCATGGCCGTGCTGGCGGCGTTGCGGGCGGCAGGCATCGACACGCCGGTCATCATCCTGTCGGCACTGGCAACCGCCGATGAACGGGTCAGGGGCCTGAACGGCGGGTCGGACGATTATCTGGCCAAGCCCTTCGCCTTTGCCGAATTGCTGGCGCGGCTGCGGATCATCCTGCGCCGCGGCGGCGGGCAGGCACCTGAAACACGCCTGTCCTGCGGCGACCTTGAGGTCGACCTTCTGTCCCGCAAGGTGAAGCGCGGCGCGCGCGCCATCGACCTGCAACCGCGCGAATTCCGCCTGCTCGATTATCTGCTGCGCCATCAGGGCGAAGTCGTCACCCGCACCATGTTGCTGGAAGGCGTATGGGACTATCATTTCGATCCCGGTACCAATGTCATCGACGTGCATATCAGCCGCCTGCGGCGCAAGGTGGATGAGGAAGGCGAAAGCCCGTTGATCCACACCATTCGCGGCGCGGGCTATCGCCTGAGCGAACAGGGTTGACGATGCGCTGGCGGCAAAGCGTCATCTGGCGGTTCGCCGCGCTCGTCTTCCTGATGCAGATCGCCTGCGTGCTGCTCGCGCTGTGGGCGGTGCACCAGTTCACCAGCAATTCGGTGGAGGAAGCGAGCCGCGCGGTGGCCGTCAACCTGCGCGACGATATTGCGGCCACCTATGCGGCGGCGGGGTTGCAGGCAGCCGGCGCCACCGTGCGCAGCCGCATGACCGCCGACCCGGACGGCAGTTCGGTCATGCTGCTGATCGGCCCCGATGGCCAGCGCATCGCGGGGAATATCCCCGCATGGCCATCCGCAATCGGCCCGGCGGAAAGCTGGCAGCAACTCGACCTGCTGCGCATCGGCCAGAAGGAGCGCGATCCCCAGAGCATCGGCATCGTCAGCACCCGGTTCCCGGATGGCACACGGCTGCTGACCGGTCATGTCGTGGAGAATGACCTGCGCTTTGGCGGCTATCTGGAGGCCGCACTGCTCGGCGCGGTGCTGCTCGCCATACCGCTGGCGGCAGGCGCAGCCTTCTTCTCCGCGGCCATCATCCGGGGACGGTTGCGATCGGTGATAGACACCGCCGCAGCGGTTGGCACCGGCGACATGAAGCGTCGAATCATCCTGTCCGGCAGCGGCGACATGTTCGATGCGCTGGGCGAAGAGATCAACGCCATGCTGGAGCGGATCACCGCTCTGGTGGACGAGATGCGGCTGGTGACGGACGGGCTGGCCCATGACCTGCGGTCGCCGCTGACCCGAATGCGGGCCGTGCTGGACAATGCGGTCCGCCAGAGCCGGGACGAAGAGTCGATCGCGGCGCTGGAAAAGGCGCAGGAGGAAGGCGACACGCTGCTGCGCATGCTGGACGCTGCCCTCCTGATCAGCCGGGCGGAGGCGGGTATCGGTCGGGACAGCTTCGTGGCCGTCGATGTGGCCGCACTGCTTCAGGATTTCCAGGACATGTATGACGCCCTGGCAGAGGACAAGGGCGTGACCATCAGCGTCGATGCGGCACCCGGCCTGCATATCCGGTCGCATCGCGAGATATTCGGTCAGGTCTTGTCGAACCTGATCGACAATGCGCTCAAATATGGCGGCGATCGCATTTGGCTGTCGACACGACGGTCCGGCGACATGATCGAGGTTTCCGTGGCGGACAATGGACCCGGCATTGCCGAGGAACGGCGGATCGAGGCATTGCGCCGTTTCGCCCGGCTGGACGCATCCCGCCATATCAGTGGTGCAGGGCTGGGCCTGTCGCTCGCCGCCGCCGTCGCCCATATGCACGGCGGGACGTTGACGCTGGGCGATGCAGGACCGGGCTTGCGGGTCATGCTGACCTTGCCCGCATGTGAAGCCGGATCGTCCCCCTCCTCCTTGTCCTGACATCGCTGCCCCTCCCGACGCCCCCTCCGGTAAAGTGCCGGACATGACACTTTACCGGAGGGCAAAGTGTCACGGACGACAAAATGCGACTCGGCGGAAAAACGGGATTCACAAGATGATGAGACTATGCTTGATTCACGATATGTTTCATGCGTCCGTCTCCTCCCGCATCCCCGGTGGCAGCGATTTGTCGTTGTTGCTGGATCAGCTATCCCATTGCTGCTCACGACCGCGCTACGCCTTCATGCTTCTGACTCTGATTGCCGATGTGGCCCGCCCGGACGGCAGCGCCGGGCCGGAGGTTCGGGTTGGCGAAGGCCTCATCCCCCTGCGCGACTGGCTGTGCGATGCGCTGACACCGATGGGCCATCGCGATCCGCGTCGCATGGCGCTGGTCGAGCGGGTACGCGATGAATTGCGCAATGGGCAGCGCCTGTCCGGTGACGCCATTGCCGACGAAGCGCTGGTGCAGGAAGAAGTCCGGGGCCGTGTGCGCGCGTCCGGCAAGACCAACCTCAGCCGCGCCGTCACCGAACTGGTCAAGGCCGGACTGCTCAAGCGCCATTATCAGGGCTATCGTGTCGATCATCTCAATCGCGGCGCACAGCGTCAGGCCGTCTACACCTTGATCGGCCGGGCGCGCGTGCTGGTCGGTGTGCCGGCCACGCCGCGCCGCACGGCCGCCCCACCCCGGCAGGGCGACCTGTTCGCGCATTGAAGCCTTCTGAAGTCGGGTAGAACGGCCGACTTCAGAATGCAGAAAGCAGAGGGTCAGGCGCGTTCGCGCGCCTCGTGCCGGGCCTTGGCGTAACCGTCACGGCGCATCTTTTCGAACCCGACCCGCTGGTCGAAGCCGGCATCCTGCGGATAGTCCCGGAAGTCGGCCAGTATTTCGTCAAACACCGTCGCCAGTTCGTCGCGAAATTCGGGATGGGGGAAGATATGAAAGCGGTTCTCCCGCACGGCTTCGAGCGTGCGCGCTGCAATGACGTCCGGCTCCATGCCAAATTGGTGCAGTTGTTCCAGTCGGCCGACGGCGGCACTGTCCACCGGCTTCGCGCCGCCGCTGAGCGCCGCCGGCCGGACTTCGTCGCTGGCGTAGATATGGCTCTTCACCAGTCCGGGGCAAAGTACCGATACGCCGATGCCGTGCGGCGACAGGCTGTAGCGCAGGGATTCGCTCATCCCACGCACCGCGAATTTGGTGGTGTTGTAGATGCCGGGCGCACCGCCGCACAGGAAGCTCGCCATGGACGCTGTATTGACGATATGGCCGCCCTGCCCCAGCGCCTTCATGCGTGGCGCGAAAGTCATCACCCCGTTGATGACGCCATGCAGATTGACGCCCATCACCCAGTCCCAGTCATCATAGCTGGATTCGTCGATCGTCTGGAACAGGTTGATACCGGCATTGTTGAAGAGCAGGCTGACCGGTCCCAAAGCCGCCTCCGCCCGGTCGGCCGCGTCGGCAAAGCCGGTGCGCGATGCGACATCGAGTTGGACAGGTAAAACGCTTTGATTGTCGAGCGTCTTGAGCGCGGCCGCCAGTGCATCCTCGCGAATATCGGCGATCGCCACCTTGCATCCCTGCGCCAGCAAAGCGCGTACCAGCCCAAGGCCGATGCCATTGGCGCCGCCAGTTACGAAGGCGGTGCGTCCCGCAAAGTCCAGCATCCCATTCTCCTACAATGTTCTTTGCATCATATGTGCATTTTTCGCTCGCCATAATCGTATAGTTCACTTACAAATTCGCCAAGCCGAAATTTCATCCCTGTGAATAAAGGGAGAGATGGAGAGGAGAAGGTCAATGGCCCTGGCGCCCGCACCGATTGCGACCGATACCATATGGGACGAACGCGATGCCGCATCGCCCGATGCCACCGCGTCCCCCCGCCCGCCTTATTCCACGGCAGCGGCCTATTGGGCGTTGTTCGTCATCATCCTGGCGACCTTCGTCACCTTTTTCGAGCAGGTGGTGTTCGCCATGCTGGCGGAGCGGATCAAGGCCAATTTCGGCCTGTCCGACTCGCAGCTCGGCTTCCTGGCCGGCCCGGCCAGCATCATCTGCTATCTGTTCGTCGGTATCCCGTTGGCGCGCCTCGCCGACATATTCCCACGCAAGTTCGTGCTGGCAGGCGGTTGCGCGGCGCTGGGCATCATCACCTCGCTCGGCGGCATCGCGCAGGGTTTCGGCCAGTTCGTCGGTACCCGCGTATTTCTGGCGGCAGGAGGATCGGCCCATGCGCCTTCCTCCTATTCGCTGCTGGCCGACGCCTTCCCGCCGCGCATCTTGACCCGCGCCTTTGCCTTGCTTCAATTCGGCTTCATCGGCGGCACGACGCTTGGTCCCGTGATCGGCGGGATGTTGATCGCCCATGCCGTGGGATGGCCGCCGACCCAGCATGGGGGCCTCACCATATTGGGCTGGCAATGGCTGATGATCTGGCTGGGCCTGCCCGCGCTGTTCGTTGGCCTGCTGTTCCTGACAGTCAAGGAACCGCCGCGCCAGGCGCCGCCGGCAGGTACGATCATGCCGCCGACAGATGCGTCGTTGGGCCGCCGCATCCTGACCTTCACCGGGCTTGATGCCGCCAAAGCGATCCATGCCAAGCGCCGCGTCTATTATCCGCTGTTCGCCGGATTGGCACTGAGTGCGATCGAGGTGTTCGGCCTGCAATTCTGGCGCGTCCCTTTCATGATCCGCACTTATGGATGGAGCGAGGCGCAGATCGGCGCGGTGATGGGCACGATGACGCTGGCGGCGTCGCTGACCGGGCTGCTGCTGGGCGGCATTTTCGTAGAGTGGCTGGCTAAGCGCCATGCCGACGCCAATGTGCGCGCCGCCGCCATCTTCTTCGGCTGCGTCACCATCTGCGCCATCCTCGCCCCGCTGATGCCCAATGGCTATGCGTCGCTCGGCGTCGCCAGCATCGGCGCGATGTTCGGCATAGCCGGCGCGGTGCCACAGAATGCCGCGATCCAGCGCGTCGCCCCGAATGCGATGCGCGGACAGGTGACCGCCATCTACCTGTTCATGTTCACCTTCTTCGGGGCGATGGGCAGCTTCCTGGTCGGGCTGGTGCAGGACTATATCGTCGGCGACCCCAGCCAGCTCTGGAAGTCGCTGGTGATGACCGCCGGCGTGCTGCTGCCGATCGCGACCCTTTGCATGATCCGCGCGATCCGTCCCTATCGGGAAGAAGTGGAGCGGCTGGCCGCTGAGGCATCCAATTCGTAAGTATTACATACAATGATAGGAGAGAGATTCATGTCCGATACCGCCATGTCCGAAGCCGACCGCATCGCGCATCTGGAAAAGACCGTTTCCGATTTGGCCACGCGCCTGCAACGGCGGGAGGATGAACTGGACGTCCGCAAGCTCCAGCATCTCTACGGCTATCTGATCGACAAATGCCTGTATAACGAGACGGCAGACCTGTTCACCGAGGATGGCGAAGTGCGCTTCTTCGGTGGGGTATGGCGCGGGCAGGCCGGCATCCGCCGCCTCTATGTCGAACGCTTCCAGAAGCGCTTCACCCATGGCACCAACGGGCCGATCGACGGCTTCCTGCTCGACCATCCGCAATTGCAGGATATCGTCGACATCGATGCCGACGGCGTCACCGCTTATGCCCGCGCCCGGTCGATGATGCAGGCCGGCCGACACAAGGATTATACCGATCCGTCGAACCCGATGCTGGGCGCGCGCCAGTGGTGGGAAGGCGGCATTTACGAGAACACCTACAAGAAAGTCGACGGCATCTGGCGCATCCAGATCCTGAATTACATGCCGCAATGGCATGCCGATTTCGACCAGGGCTGGGCCAACACGCCGGCGGAGTATGTGCCCTTCCCCAAGATCACCTATCCCGAAGACCCGACCGGGCCGGACGCGCTGATCACCGATCACTGGCTGTGGCCGACACACAAGCTGGTGCCATTCCACATGCCGCATCCGGTGACGGGGAAGGAAATCGTCGCCGAACGCTGGCAGGGCGATATCGACCGCGAGACGGTGGCGCGCGAAGCGGTGAGCGCCTGAGCGCCATGGCCTATCCCGATCTTTACCTGATGATCGACGGCCAGCGGCTGTCGGGCGGCGGGCGGCGCATCCATAAGGTCGTCAACCCCGCCACCGGCGCGGCGCTGGCCGACTTGCCGCTGGCCGATGCAGCCGACCTGGACGCCGCGCTGGCGGCGGCACAGCGAGGCTTTCGCCGCTGGCGCGACTCCACTCCGCAGGAGCGCGCCGCCGTGCTGCAAGGTGCCGCGCGGCTGATGGTCGAACGGCAGGAAGACCTTGCCCGGATCGCGACACTGGAACAGGGCAAGACGCTGGCCGAAGCGCGCATCGAAGTGATGATGAATGTCGGCCTGTTCAACTTCTATGCCGGGGAGGTGTTTCGCCTCTACGGGCGCGCGCTCGTCCGCCCGGCCGGCCAGCGATCGACGGTGACGAAGGAGCCGGTCGGCCCGGTCGCGGCCTTTGCCCCCTGGAACTTTCCGCTGGGCAATCCCGGTCGCAAGCTGGGCGCGCCGATCGCGGCAGGCTGTTCCGTGATATTGAAGGCGGCGGAAGAAACGCCGGCGAGCGCGCTCGCCATATTGCAATGCCTGCTCGATGCCGGTCTGCCCGGCGATGTGGCGCAGGCCGTGTTCGGCGTGCCCGATGAAGTATCGCGGCATCTGCTCAGCTCCCCCATCATCCGCAAGATGAGCTTCACCGGCTCCACCAGTGTAGGCAAGCATCTGGCCAAGCTGGCGGCGGAGGATTGCAAGCGCACGACGATGGAACTGGGCGGACATGGCCCGGTGCTGGTGTTTGCCGACGCCGATATCGACAAGGCGCTCGATACGGTGGTGGCGGGCAAATATCGCAATGCGGGGCAGGTATGCGTGTCCCCGACCCGCTTCATCGTGGAAGCGGGCGTGCATGATCGCTTTCTCGCCGGCTTTGTCGATCGCGCGCAGAAGGTCGTGGTGGGTGACGGATCGGTCCCCGGCAGCATCATGGGACCGATGGCCAACGCCCGGCGGCTGGACGCGATGGACAGGCTGATCGGTGATGCCGTGGCAAAGGGCGCGACGCTGGAAACCGGCGGCGGGCGGATCGGCAAGGAGGGCTATTTCTACGCGCCCACCGTGCTGTCGGGTGCGCCGCTCTATGCCGACATCATGAACGAGGAACCGTTCGGCCCGGTCGCGCTCATCAATGCTTACCCCGATGAAGACGCGATGATCGCGGAGGCCAATCGCCTGCCCTATGGGCTGGCCGCCTATGCCTGGACCAGCGACGCCGCACGACAGCGCCGGGTGGCGCGCGATATCGAAGCCGGCATGGTCGGCATCAATACATCCATGATCGGCGGATCGGATTCCCCATTTGGCGGGGTCAAATGGTCTGGTCATGGCGCAGAGGACGGGCCGGAAGGGATCGACGCCTGCCTCGTCACCAAAGCCGTGCATGAAGGATAAGCGATGACGCATGAACTCAAGACAGGCGGCGATCGCGGCTATTTGCGCATCGCCACCGAAGAAGCCTTTGCCACGGGCGAGCAGATCGACGCCTATCTGCGCATGGTGCGCGACGGCACAGCGGACCGGGGCATGGTGTCGCTTTGGGGCTTTTACGGTCAATCGCCGTCGGAGCGCGCGACCCAGATCATCGACCGGCTGCTCGACCTGGGCGATCAGCGGCTGGCGGACATGGATGCGACAGGCATCGATGTCGCAATCCTGTCGCTGACATCGCCGGGGGTGCAACCCTTGCTGGACATTGCGGAGGCGAAGGCGATGGTGGGTCGCGCCAACGATCATCTGGCCGATCGTTGCGCCGCCCATCCTACCCGCTTCGTCGGCATGACCTCCATCGCGCCGCTGGACCCGGACTGGTCCGCCGCCGAAATCCGGCGCGGCGCGGACGACCTGGGGTTCAAGGGGGTGATGGTCAACAGCCATAGCCAGGGCGAATATCTGGACGATCCGAAATTCGACCCGATCTTCCGCGCGCTCGCCGATACCGGCCAGCCGCTCTACATCCACCCGTCGACCCCGCCCGACGCGATGATCGGGCCGATGCTGGAGGCGGGGCTGGACGGCGCGATCTTCGGCTTTGGCGTGGAGACGGGCATGCACCTGCTCCGCCTCATCACCATCGGTATTTTCGATCGCTATCCCGATTTGCAGATTATCGTCGGCCATATGGGGGAAGCTTTGCCCTACTGGCTCTATCGGCTCGATTACATGCACCAGGCCGGCGTGCGATCGCAGCGCTATGAACGGATGAAACCGCTGCAAAAGTCGATCCATGACTATATGCGATCGAACATCTGCGTTACCACCAGCGGCATGGCATGGGCGCCGGCGATCACATTCGCGCAATCCGTGCTGGGGGAGGATCGGGTCATGTATGCGATGGACTATCCCTATCAATATGTGGCGGACGAGGTGCGGACGCATGACCTGCTGGACATGTCCGACGCCGCCAGGCGCAAGCTGATGCAGACGAACGCCGAGCGCGTGTTCCGCCTGTGAGCCGGACGATCCCGCCCCGTAGCACCGCTTATTATGCGCTCGCGCTGGTCGCGGGCACGAACCTCGTCAGCCTGCTCGACCGTAATATCCTCGCCATCCTGGCCCCGGCGATCAAGGCGGATCTGAAGATCGGTGACGCGGAAATGGGGCTGCTCTACGGCACTGTCTTCGCCCTGTTCTACGCTTTGTTCTCGCTGCCGTTGGGGCGGCTGGCGGACGGCTGGGTCAGGACGAAGCTGCTCGCCATCACCATCGGCTTCTGGTCGCTCGCCACCGGCGGCGCGGCCTTTGCCACGGGCTTCTTCACGCTGATGCTCTCGCGCCTGTGCGTGGGCATAGGCGAGGCGGCGTCGCAGCCCGCCGGCACCAGCCTGACCTATGACTATTTCCCGCGGGAAAAGCGCGGCATGGTGATGGCGGTGATGGCCGCCGCGATCGCCATCGGCCTTGGCGGGTCGCTGATCATCGGCGGCGTCGCGGCGCAATGGTGGGATGCGCGCTATGTAGCGGGCGGAGCACCACTGGGCCTGAAGGGCTGGCAGTTCGCTTTCGCCGTGGCCGCTACGCCCGGCTTCCTTATCGCCTTTCTCATGAGCCGCCTTGCCGAGCCGGCGCGCGGCGCGATGGATGGCATCCCCACTCCACCCGATCCCCACCCTTTCCGCGCCAGCCTGTCCGTGCTGTGCGCCGTGACGCCGGGATTCCATTGGCTCAGCCTCGCCCAGGCACGGGCCAGCAGGCGCGACTGGCTGCGCAATATCGCTTCGCTGGCGCTGATCGTCATTGCCATGACGCTGGCGATCCGCTGGGCCGAGGCTTTCTCGCCGCGCCCACCGCTGATGCTGGGCGGCATCGCGATCAGCCCGCATGTCGTGCAGTGGAGCGTCATCGGCTTTGGCGCCTTCGTGATCATCAACCTGATGCAGAATCTCAAAGGCCGCGACCCCGTCGCCTTCGCGCTCATCACGCGCAATCCCTCGCTGCTGCTCTGCATCGCGGCG
Organism: Sphingobium sp. Leaf26; assembly: GCF_001421665.1. Taxonomy (GTDB): domain Bacteria; phylum Pseudomonadota; class Alphaproteobacteria; order Sphingomonadales; family Sphingomonadaceae; genus Sphingobium. Next base: position 15,643 of record NZ_LMKV01000013.1, on the reverse strand, counting down.
GGATCGCTCCAGGGCGTCATCAACTATGGCGTGATGGGCTTCACGCCCTCCTTCCTGATGAAAAGCTATGGCCTCTCACCCGCCGACACGGGCATGCAGTTCGGCCTGCTGTCCGCTGCGCTGGGTGTGGCCGGGCCGCTGCTGGCAGGGCCATTGTCCGACCGGATCGGCGCGCATCGCCTGTCGCGCCGCATCTGGGTGGCGCTGTTCGCCATGGGCCTGTCGCCGCTGATCGCGCTGTGGGTCTATCGCGCGGGGGATGCCAGCGGCTTCTATATGCGCTTCACCCTCTACAGCCTGATCCTGACCATGTGGATGCCACCACTTTATGCGGTGCTGTTCGAACAGGTGCTGCCGCGCATGCGCGGCCTGACCGCCAGCCTCTATATCGTCGTATCGACCATCTTTGGGTTAGGGATTGGTCCCTATGCGGTGGGCATGATCAGCGACGCGCGTGGCGGCGATCTGGCCGGCGCGATCCTGTCGATCAACTGGGTGGCGCCGCCATTGGTGCTGCTGTTGCTGATCCTGCTGTGGCGGGTGGAGCGCGACCATGCCGGCCTGCTGCCGCGCGCGCGGGCGGCGGGGGAAGCGATCTGACGGGTCAGTCGCCCGACAGCAGGAAGGCGGCACACATCGTGCCCAGATCTTCCGTCAGCACATCCCAGTCGCCTTCCCAGCCCGCGGTGGTGGCGGACCCGAAGCCCAGATAGCGGGCAATCGCGGCGTAGATGACGCGATAGGCGGAATGGACCGCGCGCTCAGGATCGGGCTGCTTGATCTCCGCGCGGTGCGCCAGCATCATCGCCTGCACGCGATCCGCCACCTCGGCATAGCTTTTCTTGCCCGCCGCCGACACGATCGGGTCGGTCGTGGCGCGCAACATCATAGGCCGCATCAGGTCGGCATGTTTGCGCAGCACATTGGCGATGCCATTGACCAGCAAAGGCACCAGTTCGCGCAAGGTCGACGCCTTGGCATCCGCCTCCGCAATGACGCGCAACTGGTCGGCATTGACCGCTTCGAGCACCTGCGCCTGTACCGCACGGATCAGGTCGTCCTTGCTGTCGAAACGGCAATAGATGGAGCCGATCGACACCTTGCCGCGCTTGCCGACTTCCTGAAGCGTGAAATCATCATTGCCGCGTTCGCGCAACAAGGCTTCGGCCGCAGCGATCATCCGCTCGAACGACGCCTGGCTGCGCTGCTGGCGCGGGGCACGGGGCGGCGTGGTGCGCAAGGTGGATGTCGCTTTTGTCACAATATCAACCCCTCCCCACCACAGGCCCGCTTGTCAAGTCGGATCGCGCCGTCACATCCAGGCGACGGCGCGATCCCCATGATCAGAAGTGGAAGGCCAGGCGACCGCCATAAGTGCGGGGCGCCTGGAACTGATAGGTATTGACGTTGGCGACGAAGTTGCGCGACGCATTGGCATAGACCGCTTCGTCGGTGAAGTTGCGCACGAACAGTTGCACTTCCAGCGGACCATCCACCTGCGGCATCCAGGTCAGCGAGATATTGCCGGTGGCATAATTGCCCTGCCTGGTATCGGCGTCGTTGAACACGCTATAGTAGAAGGCCGAACTATATTTGCCGTCGATCCGCGGCTTGAGCGTGCCGTCGCCGATCGGGAAGACATATTCGAGGCCACCGGTCAGCGACAGGCGCGGCGCGTTTGGCAGGCGATTGCCGCTGATGTCACGTACCACACCGGCACCATCCCGCACACTGCCGACGCTGTCGGAGAAGTTGGCATGCAGCCAGGTGCCGTTGAGGTCCGCGCGCAGGCCGCCCAGCAGTGCAACGATCTGCGCTTCCGCACCATAGATGGTCGCGCTGCCGATGTTGAAGGTGCCACTGCCCGACGAGATCACTGCCGTCGTCTGCGAGGCCTGATAGCCCTTATATTGCTGGTAGAAGGCCGCAGCGTTGAATTGCAGCTTGTTGTTCAGGAAGCGGTTCTTGGTGCCGATTTCGAAGGCATCGAGATTTTCAGGCGCATAATCGACCGCCGGCGCGCTGCCGTTGGAATTGAAGCCGCCCGATTTATAGCCGGTATCATATTTCGCATAGACCAGATTCTGGTTGGTCGGCGACCAGTCGAGCCCGATATGATAGGTCGGCTTGTGCTGGCTGATCGAACCATTGCCGGGGGTGGTCACGATGATGGGCGGCAGCGCGCCATTGCTGGCAACTTGCAGGTTCAGGACACCCTGACCTTCGCGATCCTTCTTGTCCCAGGTATAGCGCACGCCGGCCGATGCCTTGAGCATATCCGTCAGCTTGTAGGTCGCATGGCCGAACACGGCGTCCGACTGGGTCTTTACCTTATAGTCGAATTTGATGAGATACTGTTCGGCAAAGGCGCCCGATCGGATCAGGAGGCCGCTGTCGATCGTGTTCTTCTCGTCGAAATGAAAATAGCCGGTCTGCAATGTGAAGCGCCCGTCCTGCGGCGTCGACAGGCGGACTTCATGGTTCCAGGTTTCCGGGCTTTCACTCTGGAGGAACTGACGTTCAATCGAGCCGCCCAGCGACGATGCGTCGAGCGCATGACGCCACTTCTGATTGTCGTAGCCGCCGGCATAGGTCAGCGTAAGGCCCATCGGCAGTGCATCATAGCTGAATTCCCAGCGGATGCGGTCGCCGTTCAGCTTCGTGAAGGTCGGTTGATAATTGGGGAAACGCTTTTCGTCGGTGATGCTGGGCACGGTCGATATCGGCGATTGCAGAGCCAGATCGCCCACGGCGTCGATCGCGTCATGCTGGTAGCTTATCAGGCCGGAAAAGCCGTCGAACGGCTGGAAGGCGACCTGGCCGCGGCCCGACAGCGTCTTTTCGTCATCGCCCTCGGCATTGATGACAGTGATGTCGCGATAGCCGTCGCGGCGGCGCGAAATGCCGGAGAAACGGAATTGCAGCTTGTCGCTGGCCGGCAGGTTGACGCCCGCCTCGACATTGACCGTGTCGTAATTGCCGACTTCGATCGACCCATAAGCGGACCGGTCATTGGTCGGCTTCTGGGTGATGATGCTGATCAGACCGCCGGTCGAGTTGCGGCCGAACAGGGTGCCTTGAGGCCCCTTGAGCACTTCGACGCGCGCCAGATCGTACATCGACGTGCCGATCGAGAAACTGCGATTGGTAAAGAAGCCGTCGCGCGCGATCGGCACCGAGGGATCGCCGATTTCGGTCACATCGGTCGAGGCGATGCCCCGGATCGCCACATAGGCGGCGCCGGTGCTGCTGGTGACATTGACGCTGGGGTCGATGGTCTGGAGCGACTGGACGCTGGCGACACCGGCGGAGGCGAGGTCGTTGCCCGAATAGACGGTGAGCGCGGTCGCCGTCTTCTGCGCGCTGCTCGCCACGCGGTTGGCGGTGACGACGATTTCTCCCAGTTCATTCTGGGGCGCGGCGCTGTCAGTGCTGGCCTGCGGCGCGGCGTCAGTTTGAGCGGCAGCGCCCTGCGCGGCGCACGCCAGCGCGGCGGCAGCCGTCGACATCAGAAAAGTGGAAAAAGCGGTGCGCATCATATCCTCCCCATACGCTTATGTCGCCCCTGTGCCGGGGCCGATAGTTGCTTCCGGCCCTTGTGCAGAGTGACCGGATGCCCCTTTGCTATTGTCCCTTTTGATAAAAATCAATATTCAAATTCTAGTTTCTATATTCCAAGAACCGGATGAACCGGATTGATGAGGGCAGGATCATGAAAAAGCGCCATTTTTTCGGAGCGACGGCTGCGTCGATGTTGCTGATCAGCGTGGCCGGGCAGGCGCAAACCGACCCGTTGCTCGACGGATTTCGCGATCCGCCCGCCAGCGCCCGCCCTCATGTCTGGTGGCACTGGATGAACGGCAACGTCGAATCGGAGGGGGCGAGGCGCGATCTGGAATGGATGCGACGGATCGGCATCGGCGGCGTCCATCTGTTCGAGGCGGGCATGGACGCGCCGACGATCGTGCCGGAACGGCGCGTGTATATGAGCCAAGCGTGGCGCGAGGTGTTGAAGGACAGCGTGGCCACCGCCGCCGCGCTGGACCTGCCGCTGGGGATCGCGACATCGGGCGGCTGGAGCGCGACCGGCGGGCCGTGGGTCAGGCCCGAGGACGCGATGAAGAAGCTGGTGTGGAGCGAGACGCTGGTCGAAGGCGGTCGGCGCTTTACGGGCGCCCTGACGATGCCACCGGCAATGGCTGGTCCCTATCAGGATGTGCCGTTGACGATGGTCCAGCCCGGCGAAGCGGAAGGGCCGGCGCTCTATCGTGACGCGCGGGTGATCGCGGTGCCGGCGGCGGCACCCGATGTGGTTCCGGCGCAGATGATCGCCAATAGTGGAAAATTGGACGGGCCGATGCTGGCCGACGGCTATTATGGCCCAGCCCTCACGCTATCGACGGAGCAGGGCGAGGCGTGGGTCGCCTATGCCTATGACCGGCCGCAGACGATCCGGTCGGTGACGGTCGGCCTGCCCGGCCCGCGTGGTTTCGGCACGCCGGCCCCGCCGATCGCGACGTTGGAGGCGAGCGACGATGGCGTGCACTATCGCCCGATCGCGGCGTTGCCGCCATCGACATCGCCGGTGCGATCGGCCAGTTTCGCGCCTGTCACTGCGCGCTGGTTTCGCCTGCGCCTGACGCCCGATCCCAAGCCGAGTTTCATGGACAGGCTGACCTATGCGCCGGGCGCGCTGCGGCCACCCTTCCCCAGCGGTCCGGCCTCCAGTTATGCGCTGTCGGAATTTGCGCTGCATGGCGAGGCGCGGGTACGGCAGGCGGAGGAGAAGGCCGGCTTTGCCACACTGCCCGAATATTATGCGGCGGCCACGCCAGCGGCCGGGGGCGTCGCACCGGACAAGGTGATCGACCTGACCGGCCGGATGCGGCCGGACGGCACGCTCGACTGGACGCCGCCGCCGGGGCGCTGGCGCGTGCTGCGCATGGGCTGGTCGCTGACCGGGCATCGCAACGGTCCCGCGCCGAAAGAGGCGACGGGACTGGAGGCGGACAAGCTGTCCGCGCCGCGCGTAACCGCCTATATCGACCATTTTCTAGGCCTGTATCGCCAGTCGGTGGGTGACGATCTGATCGGGGCGAAGGGCATAAGGTCGATGCTGAGCGACAGCATCGAAGCAGGGCCGCAAAACTGGACCGAGGATTTGCCAGCGCAGTTCGCGAAACGGCGCGGCTATGACCCCACGCCCTGGCTGCCAGCGCTGACCGGGATCGTGATCGGCGACACGGCGAAGACGGACGCTTTTCTGTGGGACTGGCGCCGGACGATCGCAGAACTATACAGCGAAGCGCATTATGGCGTGCTGGCCGACACGGCGCACAAGGCGGGCATGACCTATTATGCCGAGGCGCTGGAGGATCATCGGCCGCAACTGGGCGACGATCTGGCGATGCGCGCCCATGCCGATGTGCCGATGGGCGCAATGTGGACGCTGGAGCCGGGCGCAACGCCAAACCCGACCTATGTCGCCGATATCAAGGGTGCGGCGTCTGTCGCCAATCTTTATGGCAAGGCGGCGGTAGGGGCGGAATCGCTGACCGCATTCGGCCATCCCTGGGCCTATGCGCCGGCCGACCTGAAGGCCACGGTCGATCTGGAATTTGCGCTGGGCGTCAATCGCCTGCTGATCCACACATCCGCACACCAGCCTTTCACGGATCGCGCGCCGGGCTTTGCACTGGCCACCTTCCTCGGCCAGTATTTCACCCGAAACGAGACATGGGCGGAGATGGCGGACGGCTGGACCGACTATCTGGCGCGCACCAGCTTCCTGCTGCAACAAGGGCATCATGTCGCCGACATCGCCTATTTCTATGGCGAGGAAAGCCCGGTTACGGGCCTGTATGGCGATACACCGGTCAGCGATGTGCCGGCAGGATATGACTATGATTTCGTCAATGCCGATGCGCTGGCCAGCCGGTTGAGCGTCAAGGGCGGACGGCTGGTGACGCCGGAGGGACAAAGCTGGCGCCTGCTCTATCTGGGCGGATCGAGCGCGAAAATGACGCTGGCGACCCTGCGCCGGATCGAGGCGCTGGCCCGGGCCGGGGCGACGATCGTGGGCAAGCGGCCGACGGGATCGCCCAGTCTGGCGGACGATCCACAGATGATCGTGGCGCTGATCGACCGGTTGTGGAGCGGGCCGATCAAAAGCGATCTGGGCGCGGCTTTGGCGGTGCGGCCCGACTGGCGCTGGTCCGGCGAGGGGGCGCTGGCGCTGCTGCATCGGGTGGACGGCGAACGCGACATCTACTTTATCAGTAATCGGTCGAACAAGGCTGTGGACGGGACGATCGACTTGCGGGTCAGCGGCCGGACGCCGGAATTGTGGCGCGCGGACAGCGGGCGGACAGAGGCGGTCAGTTACGACATGGACGGGTACGGCACGCACATCCCGCTCCACCTGGACAAGGATGAGGCGATGTTCATCGTGCTGCGCAAGCCGACGTCGGCACGGTCTGTGCGAGTCGCGCCGGTGCAACGCCGGACGCTGGCGACGCTGGACGGCGACTGGCGGTTGCGTTTCGACGCCCGCCCCGGCGCGCCGACCGGTGAACGCGCGATGCCGCTGGGAGACTGGTCGAAGGCCGGCGACCCGGCCACCCGCTACTATTCCGGCATCGGCAGCTACAGTCGCAGTTTTACCCTGCCCAAAGGGTGGACGGCCGACCAAGGCCGCCTGTTGATCGACCTGGGTACCGTCGCCGATGTCGCGGAAATCCGCGTCAATGGCCAGCGCGCGGGCGTGGCGTGGAAGGTGCCCTATCAACTCGACATTACGCCCTATGCAAAGGTGGGCATCAACCGCCTGACCGTCCGGGTCGCCAATCTGTGGGTCAACCGGCTGATCGGCGATGCCCAGCCGGGCGCCACGCCCATGACCTTCACCACCGGTCCGACCTATGCCGCCGACGCGCCGCTGCGTCCTTCGGGGCTGATTGGTCCCGTCAATTTGATCGGCGTCAAAGAGGATTGACCTTCTCGATTCACATTATATAAGAATAATAATTCTAATATTGATGAATGGAGGGGAGCCCATGTTCAAGCGCGGCGTCAGCCTGTACAGTTTTCAGGAAGAGCTTTTTCTTGGCCAGATGACGGTGGAGGACGTGGTCGCCTTCGCCGCGTCGATCGGTGCCAACGGCATCGAGATTTTGCCCGAGCAGAATATGCCCGGCTTCCCGAACATCGACGATGCGACCGTGAACCAGTGGCTGGCGATGATGGATCGCCATGGCACCACCCTGACCTGCTACGACATGTTCCTGGACACCAAGCGGCGCAAGGACCGCCTGATGACCGACGACGAGCAGGTCGAATCGATCGTCCGTGACCTGAAGCTGTGCAATCGGCTGGGTATCAGGAACATGCGTGTGCTGGTGTTCGTGCGGCCCGACATCCTCGAACGCTGCGTCCCCTATGCCGAACAATATGACGTGCATATGGGGGTGGAGGTCCATGCGCCATGGCATCTGGACCATGCCTGGATCCTGCGCACGATCGAGGTCGCCGATCGGCTGGGCACACAGCATCTCGGCATCCTGCCCGACATGGGCATCTTCATGAAACATTACCCGCCCGAATTCCGCGACCGCTTCCTGCGGCAGGGCGCGACGCCGGACATCGTCGATTTCATCATCGACCAGCATGAACAGAAGATCATGTGCGAATATACGATCTTTGAAGTGGCGGTGAAGATGGGCGGCAACAAGGCGGACATCGCCATGGCCGAAACGCTGCGCCACGCGCCCTATTCCAATCCGAAGCGCATCCGCGATTTCATCCCCTATTTCTGCCACATCCAGGCGAAATTCTATGGCATGGCGGACGATTGCACCGATCCCACCATCGCCTATGACGAGGTGATCCCGGAACTGGTGGCGGGCGGATGGGACGGATATCTGTCGTCCGAATATGAGGGCAATCGCTGGGTACAGGATGCCGGCCCGGTCGATAGTCGCGAGCAAGTGCGCCGCCAGCATGTAATGTTCGAGGCGCTTGCCGCCAAGGTCGCGGAACCCGCGCTGTGAGGCTGCGCCTGCTTCTGGCGCTGGGAGCGGCGCTGCTGCCGCTGCCTGCCATGGCGCAAGGCCCCGGCCCAAGCCGCGAGACGATTTCCACGCCGGTTCAACCCGGTACGATTGCCTTGCCGACGGCCACGCCCGGTGCCGACAAAGAGGTCTGGCATCTGGACAATGGCCAGGTCGCCGTGCGCAATGTCGTGCGCCCGACGCTGACGCCGGTGCTGCCGGTCGGCCGACCCAATGGCATAGCGATGATCGTCGCGCCGGGCGGCGGCTTCCTCGGCCTCGCGATCGAGAAGGAAGGCTGGGACGTCGCCCGCTGGCTCGCCAATCAGGGCATTACCGCCTTCGTCCTCAAATATCGGGTGATGCCGACACCGGCATCGCAACCGGAGTTCGCCGAGAAGCTGATGCGCGCGATCAAGGGGGAGAAGGTCGGCTTCGGTCCGCCCGACGATACACCGCCAGAAGCGCTGGCCGACGGCATCGCGGCCGTGCGCTATGTCCGCGCCCATGCTGCCGATTATGGGCTGAACCCCAAGAGCATCGGCATGATGGGTTTTTCCGCCGGCGGCTTCCTGACGCTCAGTACCGCGCTGGCGCTGCCGGCCGGCGAGCGGCCCGATTTCATCGCGCCCATCTATCCCAATATGGCGGCGCGTACCGTTCCGGCCGATGCTCCGCCCATGTTCGTGGCGATCGCCAATGATGATTTCCTGCTGGCGCGCGGCGGCCTTGGCCTGATCGACAGTTGGCGACAGGCGAAGCGGCCGGTGGAGTTCCATCTGTTCGAAAGCGGCGACCATGGCTTTGGACTCGGCAAGGCGGACACGCCGACCGAGGACTGGCCCGCCCTGCTGCTGCGCTGGATCAGGCTCAACACGCCCGCGCGCTGACCCCATTTCACGAAGGACCGTTTCGATGTTCGACAAATATCTCATCCTGGAAGACAGCGTTCGCGCCACCGACAGCGGTTTCGCCTTCGACGCGCGGCTTGGCTATTATCGTGGGCTAGGCCTGTCGATGATCGAGGATCTGGCCGTCACGCTGGACGGCGAAGCGCAGCCGCGCGCGGCGGTCTTCTTCGAGCAGCACGGCAAGAGCTGGAGTCTGGACGCCATGGAGGAGGCTTTTAACGATCGCTGGGAGTTCGGCAGCATCGCCACCATCCGGGTGGAACGCGCGGGCAGGCTTGGCGCCGGTGCGTATAGCCTGACGCTCAAGGAAAAGCTGCGCATTTCCTACCTGCCTTTCCCGCTCTTCGCCGAGGACAGCAAGGTCGTCGCCGTCGCCGCCTGACCCGGTCAGGCGGACTTGACGCTCTTCGCATATCCTTTTATCAGAATTATAATTCTAGTTTAAATCAGGAGGGGGCCATGCGCTTTTCCATTTTCTTGAATGCCCGCACGACGGCCGCCGACCAGGATCGCCAGTTGATCCTGGACCTGATCGACCATAGCGAGAAAGCGGAGGCGCTGGGCTTTGACGCGGTGTTCCTGCCGGACCATCATTTCACCGGTTACATGCCGGTCGCGTCCGACCCGATGATGTTCGCCGCCTATCTGGCCGCCAAGCTGAAGCGCATGTATTTCGGTTTCTCCGTGACGTCGGTGCCGCTGCATCATCCGGTCCGCTTCGTGGAACGCATCAACATTCTGGACCAGTTGACGCAGGGCAAGCTGCTGGTCGGCATCGGCTCCGGCACCACGCCGGAAGAGATGATCGGCTTCGGCGTCAATTATAAGGAAGCGTCGGCCGTGGCCGAAGCCAATCTTGGCATCGCCGAACAGCTTTGGGCGAAGACGATCGACTCCGCGCCGGTGAAGATCGACAATGGTCCGTTCAAGGGCGAAGTGCTCCAGCGCATCGCCCCTGCCCCCTATTCGCCCGGTCATGCCCGGCTGATGCCGGTGGCGATGAAGGAAGCGTCCATGCGCCGCGCCGCCGAACATGGCTGGCCCGCCTTCATCCCGGCCTTCACCCCGCCCAAGATCGGCGGGACCGAGCCGCTGACCCATGTCACCAAATATTTCACCGCCTATCGTGACGCGCTGCTGGCGGCGGGCCATGCGGATGCGGTCGTCGCCGATGCGCTTTCGTGGACCACCCACACCTATCAGTGCGTCCATGTCGCCGAGACGGACGAGCAGGCGCGTGAGGAATTGGAGCAGATCCTGACCGCCTATCAGGAGGCGGTCGATCGCGAGCAATATTATGCCGACAAGGCCGAGCGCGAATCCGCCAACCAGAAGACCGACAAGACGCCGCTGGCGCTGACCGAGGACTGGATCGGCACCTGGTGCCTCTATGGATCGCCTGAAACGGTGATCGAACATCTGAGGCCCTATCAGGAACTGGGCATCGGCAATGTCCTGTGCGGCACCACCACGGGTCCGCTGACGCAGCAGCGGCTCGACTGGGGCAATCGGACGCTTGAGTTGCTGTCCGAAAAGGTGATGCCGGCGCTGAACGGCGTGCCGGCATGGCATTGATCGTCGGCATCGGCGGCACCAATCGGCCCGGATCGTCGAGCGAGCGGCTGACCGAAGCGGCGCTGGACCATGCGCGCGAACTGGGCGCGGAAACGCGGATGTTCGGCGGCGCGGCACTGGCCGCCCTGCCCCATTTCGCGCCGGAAAGCCCGGAGCGGACAGCGGGCGAGCGGGAACTGGTGGAAGCCGTGCGCGCGGCCGATGGCCTGATCATCGCCTCGCCCGGCTATCATGGCGGGGTGTCTGGGCTGGTGAAGAATGCCATCGACCTGCTGGAGGATTTGCGCGGCGACGCCCGCCCCTATTTTGACGGGCGCGCCGTGGGGCTGATCGTCACGGCAGCGGGCTGGCAGGCGGGCGGCGTCACCTTGCAGGCGCTGCGCGGCATCATCCATGCGATGCGCGGCTGGCCGACGCCCATGGGCGTGGCGATCAACAGTATCGAACAAAAGCCCTTCGGCGCGGATGGTGCGGTGACGGACGAGGCCATTGCCGGTCAGCTTAAGATGCTGGCCGGGCAGGTGATGGGTTTCGCCCAACGATAGAGTGAAGGTCCGTTCGCCCTAAGTCCGAACGGGGGAGAGAAAGAGAAAATGACCAGAGACGATGCCATCGCCCTGACCGTCGGCCGCGACATGTGGTCGACCGCGCAGCTACCCGGCATTCCCTCCGCCAGGATGGCCGACGGGCCGATGGGCATCGCCAGCGGCCGGGTGGACGAGCGGGACGTGTCGGTGCTGACCCCTTGCGGCATGGCGCTGGGCGCGACCTTCGACCCCGATCTGGTGCGCAAGGTCGGTGCGATCGTGGGCGGTGAGGCCAAGCGGCTGGGCGTCGACATGGTGCTGGCGCCCAACGTCAATCTGGTCCGCACGCCGCTGGCCGGGCGTGCCTTTGAACTGTTCGGCGAAGACCCGCTGCTGGCGGGCACGCTGGGCGTCGCGTGGATCGGGGGGCTGCAAAGCCGCCATGTCGGTGCCGTCGCCAAGCATCTGGTCTGCAACGACAGCGAAACGATGCGCGACAGCTATGACGCGCAGATTGACGAGAAGGCGTTGCGCGAAGTCTATCTGCTGCCGTTCGAAATGGCGGCTAAGGCCGGCTGCGCGGGTTTGCTCGCAGCCTATAACCGGGTCAATGGCAGCTATTGCGCGGAACAGGCGCACGTGCTGACGACCGTGGTGCGGGACGATTGGGGGTTTGAGGGCTTCACCGTCAGCGACTGGTTCGGGTCGAAGTCGACTGCACCGGCGATGATCGCGGGCCTCGATCTGGAAATGCCCGGTCCGGCGCGCTTCTATGGCCAGAAGCTGAGCGCCGCCGTGGATGCGGGCGAACTGGACGAGGCGCGCATCCTGACCGCCGCCGATCGGGTCGCTACCGCGGCGCGGGCATGGGCCGGCGGCGATGCCGGCAATGAGCCGGGCGACCGCGCGACGATCCTGGCCGATGCTGCCGCCGCCAGCTTCGTGTTGCTGGATAATCGCGACGCGCTGCTGCCGATGACGCCGGGGCGGCACAAGCGGATCGCGCTGATCGGACCCAATGCCGCAGCGCCCTGTTTCCAGGGCGGCACCTTCGCCAAGATCGCGTTGCGGCCCGACGCCATCGGACTGGTCGATGCGCTGCGGGCGCGCTACGGCGCGGACACCGAAATCATATTCGAGCCGGGAACCGATCCAAGCCCGCGCCTGCCCGCCATGCCGGCAGCACCTGCACAGGATATCGGCGATGGCTGCACGCACGGCATGACCGTCTCCTTCTTTGGCGGGCATGATTTTTCCGATACGCCGCTGTTTCAGGAAACGCGCGACACCAACAGCCTGACCTGGTTCGCCGGGATGCCGGGCATGGACGCCTTCGACCGCCCCGGCGGCGTGCGCGCGGCGGGCCGCTTCGCCGCGCCGGTCGATGGCGATTATCGCCTGCATATCGGCGGAACCGGATCGGTGACGCTGCGTGTCGATGGCGAGGTGGTCCATAGCGCCAGCCGGTCGATCGCACCGGGCGACATCATGGGCGTGCTCAAGAGTGGGGACAGCGATCATGTTGTGCTGCCGCTGGAGGCGGAGCGCATCTATCTGATCGAAGCCGAACTGCGGTTCGAACCGGCGCGGGCGCAGGGCCTGTGGTATGGCGTGGCGACGCCGGGCGATCCCGAAACCTTGCTGGCGCGGGCCGAGGCGGCGGCACGGGACGCCGACGCGGTGGTGCTGGTGCTAGGCGAGACGTCGGACGCCGGCGTGGAAAGCAAGGATCGCGATACGACCTTCCTGTCGCCCGACCAGATCGCATTGGCAAAGCGCGTCTGCGCTGCCAATGCGCGGACCGCGATCATCGCCAATGTCGCCCATGCGATCGACACCGGCTTTGCCGCCGATGCCGCCGCTTTGATGATCGTCTGGTATCCGGGCGAGGAATTCGGACCGGCGCTGGCTTCCGTGCTGGCGGGCGACCGGGAACCTTCGGGCCGCCTGCCGGTCAGCTTTGCCGCGGACGAGGCCGACTATCCGGTCTTCGGCGCGATTCCCGATGCCGATGGCGGCCTGCCTTATGCCGAGGGCACGAAGATCGGCTATCGCGGCTTCACGGCGCGACCGGCTCATGCTTTCGGCGCGGGGACGGGCTATGGCGCTTTCACTGTGGTCGATGTGCAGGCGACTGGCCCCTTCACCATCGCCGTGACGGTGCGCAACGATGCCGGCCGCGCCAGCGCATTCGTCGCGCAGGTCTATCTGGCCGAGGATGGCGCGCTGATCGGCTTTGCCAAGCAGGTCATTGACGCCGGCGAAACCGCAACCCTCATGGTCATAGTCGATTCCATCGCTCTGCGTCGCTGGACCGATGACGGCTGGCAGATGCCCGGCGGCCCGGTGCCCGTCGCGATCGGCGCGTCCAGCATCGACCTGCCGTTCAGGATCGACCTGCCAGTGGCCTGAACCCGATCCTCTCTCTGACTGCCGCAGGCGTCCGACGCCTGCGGTATCCTTGTGTCAGGCGAGCGCGCGATGGCGCGCGGCCAGCCATCGGCGGTCCACTCGATCAGCTCCAGCAAAATTTGCCGCCCCAGCGTCCGGTGGCCATTTTCACAGCCATGATAGACCAGATACCCGCGCACGCCCGCACCCTCGATCGCCGTGGCGGGCCGGGCGACCACCATTGTTCACTGTCACTCTTCGTGCGCAGGTTCGGGTTGTGCAGGCAGTTTTCCCACGGCCCGTTCGCCGATCGGGATGGCGCCGCAATGACCATATGGCCCGTCGCTCGACCGCCGGTGCCACCGACCGCGCTGATCAGATGGAGCCTGTCCCCCGCCGCATCAGCTTGGGGCCTTCCGTCACCCAGTCGTCTGGATAGTGCCAGCCGTCATAGGCCTTCTCCACCGACCCCACGATCGCCAGGCGTCGCGCGATAGCCACCCGGTTGACGCCGGACAGGGACAGATAGCGTTCCCCATCCTCGCCCACCAGATGGCCCGGATCAATCCGGCGCCGCTTACCGCGCACATCGGTTGGAAGCAGCGGCTCGATCCGAGACCTTTGCGCGTCGGAAGACCAGAAGAAATCGGCCGTCTCATCGCCTCCTCATTCACCCAGTGAATCAGGATCGGGCGAACATGGAAAGCCGATCATTGGGTCCGGGCCATAGTCTTCGCTCCGCTTAGGTCGGAATATGGAAGCTATGATCGTCGATCACCAAATAACTCCTGGCTCGATCGATGGAGGCATATCAGATCAATTAGATATGCCTTGTCATCGCGAGTCTACATAACTTGTTTTGCAAGATGTGAAAAATTCTACAGCGTACCTGCCCTGCTCCCTTGGACCGAAGCTGGACTTGCCGCGTCCGCCAAAGGGAACGTGATAATCGACGCCTGCTGTCGGCAGGTTCACCATCACCATGCCGGCGCGGCTGTTCCGTTTGAAATCGGCGGCGTATTTGAGGCTGGAGGTGCAGATACCAGCGGTCAGACCGAACGTCGTGTCGTTCGCCATCTCTAAAGCTTCGGCATAATCCTTTGCCGGTATGACGCAGGCGACGGGACCGAAAATCTCCTCCCGCCCAATCGCCATGTTGTTGATCGCGTCGGTAAAAAGTGTGGGTGCCATATAGAATCCCGGCGTATCGCATTCCACGCGATGCCCACCAAAGGCCAGGGTCGCGCCCTCGTCGCAGCCGCGCTGGACATAGGCGAGGTTGCTGTCCAGTTGCGCCTGACTGACGACCGGTCCGACAAATATATCCGCGCCAAGGGCGTGGCCGACCTTCAGGTGCCGCAGCCGTTCGATCAGTTGCGCAACAAAGCGATCATGAATGGCATCGGTGACGATGAACCGTTCGGGCGCGGTGCAACGCTGGCCGGTAGACATATAGGCGGCGTTGACCGCGACCGAGACGGCAAGGTCGAGGTCCGCATCATCGAGAATGACGAGCGGGTTCTTGCCCCCCATCTCCAACTGGAATTGCCTCATCGGCGACGATGCGACACATGCGGCAGCGATGGTCCTGCCGACATTGACGGAGCCGGTAAAGCTGATCGCATCGATGCCGGGGTGGGACAGGATGGCATTGCCGACCACCCGTCCCTTGCCGAAGATCATGTTGAAGACGCCCGGCGGACCCCCCGCCTGATCGATGATCCGGGCCAGCCACAGTGCGGTTGCGGGAGTCAGGTCGGCCGGCTTGAACAGGACCGCATTGCCATAGGCAAGCGCGGGCGCGATCTTCCAGGCGGGAATGGCGATCGGGAAATTCCATGGCGTGATGATGCCGACCACCCCCACAGGCTCGCACGTCACCTCTATATCGACGCCATCTCGAACCGACGCCAGCCTGTCGCCGGTCTGGCGCAAACATTCGCCCGCGAAGAAGCCGAATATTTGACTGGCGCGGTGAACTTCAGCCACAGCTTCGGCCAGCGGCTTGCCCTCCTCCCGCGCCAGGACCGTGCCGATTTCGGTGGCGGCGGTGGTAA
Organism: Sphingobium sp. Leaf26; assembly: GCF_001421665.1. GTDB lineage: Bacteria > Pseudomonadota > Alphaproteobacteria > Sphingomonadales > Sphingomonadaceae > Sphingobium. Next base: position 134 of record NZ_LMKV01000013.1, on the reverse strand, counting down.
TTGAGTCGGCAATCCGGCGCAGCATGTCGTGGCGCAACTCGCGGGGTAAATTAGCGGAGTGCGGGCTTCGTCTGGGGGTTGATGTTAGGCGGCAAACTTGCGGTGCTGCAAGCGCCGATGTTCGATGGTCTGTC
>NZ_LMKV01000012.1 GCF_001421665.1 Sphingobium sp. Leaf26 | reverse complement strand
TAGGCTGTAGTGACGATTTAATCATTTGAGCCATAGCATGATGCTGGCGAGCTTGATGAAGCCAAGGAAGTTGGCGGCGATCTTGTCGTATCGAGTAGCGATGCGCCTCCATTGCTTGAGGCGGGCGAAGAAGCTTTCGATGCCCCATCGGTGTCGATAGGCGATGACATCATAGGGCCGGCGAACGCTGCGATGTCTGCGTGGCGGGATGACAGGTTCACCGCCTTGTGTGCGGATCAATTCGCACAGGCTGTCGGCGTCATAGGCGCGATCGGCAAGAACCTGCTTTGCGTGCAGTCCGCRGATGAGGTCACAGGCTGGCGCCATGTCATTTTGCTGGCCAGGGCCGAGCACGAAGCGCACCGGCAAGCCCAGGGCATCGACTACGGCATGGATTTTCGTGCCGAACCCACCTCTGGAACGACCAAGAGCCTGGGCTTGAACGCCCCCCTTTTTACCCGCGCCCCGGCCGCCTGGGCCTGAGCACGGATCACGGTGGCATCGATCGCCAGCCATTCGATGTCAGGATCATCGGATASCGCCTCGAATATCCGGTCGATCACCCCTTGCTCGACCCAGCGATAATAGCGCCGCTTGGCCGTTTGATAGGGGCCAAAGCGATCGGGCAGATCACGCCACCGGCCGCCCGAACGCGCCAGCCATAGCAGCGCGTCGAGAAACCGCCGACCATCGCTGCGCGGCCCACGCTTGCCTTTGCGACCGCCCGGTACAAACTCGCGCAGCCGCTCCCACTGATCGTCCCGCAGAACCTCGCCTTCCACACCAGCCTCCAAAAGCCAGTGTTGAATCAGAAATCTGCTAACATGTCCCGCAGAACCTCGCCTTCCACACCAGCCTCCAAAAGCCAGTGTTGAATCAGAAATCTGCTAACATGGGAATCCCTAAAATGTCACTACAGCCTAGTGGTCCGAAAAGATTCTGACATTTGAACACGCCTTATCCGATAGGGTAGCAAATGTCAGAATCGGACCACTAGCAGGACCGATGCGAGCGCGAATTGCTGCGCAAGGCCGCTCATCTGCGCGTTGCCACCCTCGATTGATCCCTTTCTTGTCTCAGTCACCATCGTTCATTGGCACCGCTCGATGCATCCATCATTCTGGTGGCGGACGGCCATCCATATAAGGCATTTGATCACCAGGTCCTGATCTTCTGGAGCAGGATGCCCCGTCCGCCGATCCACGACAGCCTCCCGGAACAAATCCGGCGCCCGGACTATCATCATCGGTCGTCGGCCCAATATATCCCCCTTGCTTATTCGTAAGCCAGCGACATTATGGTGCGAAACGAGGGGGATATCGTGCGCTTTACCATCATTGCCTGCCTGGCGGGCCTGCTGCCGGGAACCATTGCCCATGCCGCTGGCAACCAGATCCAGAACGGGCCGGTGCCCAAATGGGCGGTCCAGTCGGACCCGATGCCCGTCCCCGCCGATGCTGCGGGCGCCGTCTTCATCCGCCGTCAGGATACGGAGGTCCATCTCGATGACAAAGGGCAGTTGCTCTATAATGGCTATCGCATCCGCATTCTCCATCCCAGCGCGCTGCAACTGGGCAACCTGTCGCTCGCCTGGAACCCGGCGGGCGGCTCGCCTGTCGTCCATGTGATCAAGATCCATCGCGATGGCGCGGTGATCGACATATTGAAGAAAGCCTCGTTCGAGATATTGCGGCGCGAGGACCAGTTGGAAGCGGCCAGGCTGGACGGCAATCTGACGGCGGTGCTGCGCGTACCCGATCTGCGGGTCGGGGACGAAATCGAGTTCGGCGCGACGTTGCGGGCGAGCGACCCCACTTTGGGGAAGGACGATGCCGGCCTGCTGTTCCTGGCCTCTGAACCCGCGCCCGGCCGCTATCAGTTGCGGTTGAGCTGGGAGGAGAGGAACAAGCCGACCGTCAAGATGACCAGCGATATGGCCGCCGTTGCCCAGCCGGGCGGCAATGCGATCGCATATCGGTTCGACAATCCCGCCGTCATGGCGCCGCCCAAGGACGCGCCGCCGCGCTATCAGTGGCAACGTGCCGTGGAATACAGCAGCTTTGCCGACTGGCAGGGCATATCGCGCCGGTTCGCGCCGCTGTTTGCCGATGCGTCGAAACTGCCCGCCAGTTCGCCGCTGAAGCGGGAGGCGGCCCGGATCGCCGCTGCTCATGCCACGCCGTTCGATCGCGCCGCCGCTGCACTCAAGCTGGTGCAGCAGGATGTCCGCTATATCTATGTCGGGCTGAATGGCGGCAATCTGACCCCCGCCAGCGCCGACGAGACATGGCAGCGGCGCTATGGCGACTGCAAGGCGAAGACCGTTCTTCTCATGGCCCTGTTGCGCGAACTGGGGATCGGGGCGGAAGCCGTGCTGGTCAACAATAGCGGCACCGACGATGGCCTGGACGAACGGCTGCCCAGCCCGCGCATGTTCGATCATGTGCTGGTGCGGATACATATGGATGGAAAGCCCTATTGGCTGGACGGCACCATGCCTGCGGTCGTCCCGCCCACGGCCGATCCGCTCATCCCCTATCAGTGGGTGCTGCCGCTGTCCGGGCAGGGCAGCGGTCTTGAACGGCTTGGCTGGACCCCCGCGTCGCGCCCGAACGAAATCGCGCTGTTTGAAATCGACGCACGATCCGGTTTCGAGAAGCCGGCGCGGATTAGCAGTACGACCATCAAGCGCGGGATCGAGGGGGTGCAGCAGGAGGTGCAGTTTTCCGCCGTCACGCCCGCGCAACTGCTCAACGCCTTTCGCCAGAATGCGATCGGCGATACCTGGCAGACGATCGAGGATGTGCAGTGGCGCTATGATCGCAAGGCGCAGGCCAGCATATTGACCATCGTGGGCACCGGCACGGTCGACTGGGATGATGATGGCAACGGGGTAAAATCCCTCGCGCTGCCCGGCGGCGGCTTCAACCCGCCCGAAAAGCGCATCCGGGCGGCCGAACAGGATCAGGCGCTGCCCTTCTACAACAAGCCCAATTTCGATTGCTATGTGACCACGGTTCGCCTGCCATCGACGACGAAGGCAGAGCAATGGTCGCACAAGGCGAATATCGACAACCGGATATTCGGGCGAACCTATTACCGGGTCTTCGACATATATGACGGTTCGTTGCGCATGATCCGCGGCGCCCGGATCGAACAGAAGGAATTCGAGGCGGCAAAGGCCCAGCGCGACAACGGCCGCATCGCCGCGTTCGACAACAGCATGGCGTGGATAACCTACAACCCCGGCGGCCGGAACATGGCGGCTCAGGCACGCCGGCGCGTACCTGCGACATTCGAATTGGACTGGACGGCCGACAATGTGCCGTGCCTGCCACCGACCTTGTGACCGGACAATGTGATGGCTGGCCCATGGGCGACCGGAGCGGTTGACCAGCAACCGACGTTCAGGATCACGCCCGACGCCGGCACTCCGATGATCCCGGCAATCATCCGCTTCGGCGTTTGGCCATTGCGTTGTCCGGTTGCGCACGCAAGGCGTCCGGCAAATTCCCAATCGGATATCAGATGTTCCGCAGACTATTCGCTTCCTCCGCGCATGACATGGCAATTGATCTTGGCACGGTGAATACGGTGATTCACGTGCGCGATCGCGGTATCGTTCTCAACGAACCATCCGTCATCGCGATCGAGACCATTGCCGGCGTCAGGCGGGTCAAGGTGGTGGGGAATGAGGCAAAGCCCATGATGGGCAAGACGCCCGCCAATATCCAGGCGATCCGGCCGCTGCGCGACGGCGTGATCGCCGATATCGATGTCGCCGAACAGATGATCAAGCATTTCATGGCCAAGGCGGTGGGCGCATCCGGCCGCCTCAGCCGGCGCCATGCCGTCGTCATCTGCGTGCCCTCCGGTTCGACCATGGTGGAGCGCCGCGCGATCCAGATTGCAGCGATGAATGCGGGCGCATCGCGCGTGCAACTGATCGACGAGCCGATGGCGGCCGCGATCGGGGCCGGTTTGCCCGTGACCGAGCCGCGCGGCGCCATGGTGGTGGATATCGGCGGCGGGACGACCGAAGTGGCGGTCCTGTCGCTGCAAGGCATCGCCTACAGCAATTCGGTCCGCATGGGCGGCGACAAGCTGGATGAGGCGATCGCATCCCATGTCCGGCGCAATCATAATCTGATGATCGGCGAAATGACGGCGGAACGCATCAAGCACGGCATCGGTTCGGCGGTGATCCCGCTCGACCAGGGCCGGACGATGCGAGTCAAGGGGCGTGACCTGGTCAATGGCAGGCCGGCCGAAATCACGATCAGCGAAGCGGAAATCGCCGATGCGCTGGTCGAGGGGGTCGGGCAGATCAAGCTCGCCGTCATGTCGGCTCTGGAACAGACGGCGCCGGAATTGTCCGCCGACATCATCGATGAAGGCATAACCCTGACAGGCGGTGGCGCCCTGCTCGGCCATCTCGACCAGGCCTTGTCGGAACAGACCGGTCTGGCCGTACGGGTCGCCGACGATGCGCTGACCTGCGTGGCGATGGGCGCGGGCAAGGCGCTGGAGGATCCCGCCTATAGCGGCGTGCTGACAACGGCCTGAACCTGCCGCCAACGGCGCCGGTTACATGAGCGCGACGGACAAAGCGCGCTGGATGGGTTCACCAGCTTCGATCCAGTTGACCGCCATGGCTTCGGCCCCGGTGCGGATGCCTTCGACGACCACATTGGTCTGCAACAGGTGGCCGACATTCCTGAGCAGGCCGATCTCCCACAAAGCCCCGTCCCGCGCCTGAACATAGAGGCTGACGGCGCCCGCGACCAGCACGCCTTCGAGGCGGAAATATGAACCGATATTCATAAGGCCGAGATAGGCCCTGCGAACGGCAATGCCACACCCCATCCTGCGGCATGTGCAGATAAGGGGATGAAATGAAACGAAGCCGTCAGACAGGGAAGTGCACGATCACGGCAAGGCCGGGGGACTGATCCGCGATCGTCACGCTGGCCCCCATGCGCGAAGCGGCGGACTGGACGATGGCAAGGCCAAGCCCCGTCCCTTCGGCCCCCTGCGGCCCGGTCGCGCGGAAAAAGCGTTCGAACACCTTGTCCTGATATTCGGGCGCGATACCGGGGCCATCGTCGCTGACGGTCAGCCGGACATGGTCGGCATCGCGCGACAGGGTCACGGTCACGGTTCCGCCCCGCCGATTGTAGCGGATGCCATTGTCGATCAGATTGGCGATGATTTCGAACACCAGTGTCCGGTGCGCCTGCACGCGATAGCTTTCGCCATCCGCCGCATCCAGGTTCAACTCGACTTCCGCTGCAATCGCGTGGTTTATGAGGCGGCCGATGACCGCCGTGCTGACTTCCTTCAGGTCGACGGCTTCGAGCGGCGGGGACACCCCGCTCTCCTCCGCCCGCGCCAGCGCCAGAAGCTGCGTCACCAGCCGTTCCAGCCGCTGCACCGCGTCGGCAATTTCGTCCAGCGCGGCCGATGACCCGCGACGGGCCAGTTCGACCTGCACCTTCAGCACCGAAAGCGGCGTGCGCATCTGGTGCGATGCGTCGGCGGTGAAGCGGCGCATGCCCCCGGTCGCCGTGTCGAGCTGCGCCAGCATGTGGTCGAACGCGGTGGCAAGCGGTTGCAGTTCATTGGGCAGCGGCCCTGCGTCAAGCGGGGAGAAATCCGGCCGCTTGCTACCGTCGCGCGCTTCCACGGTACGCCGCAGCCGCGCGAGCGGCCGCAGGCTCCAGCCCAGCGCCGGACGCAGCAGCAGCACGGCGACTCCGACCAACGCCACCTCGCCCAGCAGCAGCGCGATGGTCAGTTGCCCGGCGAGCGTCTTGCGATTGTCGAGCGTCTCGGCGACCTGGATGACGACCGGCTGGGCGATGCGGGGCAGCATCCGCTTCACCTCCGCAATGCGGATGCCCTGATCGCGATAGCGGGCGAAGCGGAAACGTGGCTGATCGACGGTCATGGTCGTCGGGTCGGGCGCGGGCAGATCGGCATAGCCCGTTAGCAATTCCCCCCCCACGGCGATGCGATAATAGACATTGTCCCGCTCGCTGTTCTCCAGCATGCCGAATGCGGCCGGGGGCAGGTCCAGAGTGACTTCGCCCCGTTCCACCTGCACCGTTTCGGCAATCGCACCCAGCGCGCCGCCCAGCACGCGGTCGTTGGTCCGGCGCACCACGTCGGCAATCAGCGTCGCTCCGCCCACGCCGATGATCGCCGCCGCGCCCAGCAACGGCCCCAGCATCGCCGCGAGCAACCGGGTGCGCAACGCAATGGCCTGCGACTTACCCCGCATCGAGCATATAGCCCACGCCGCGCACGGTGCGGATGCCAGGGCCATCGGGCGCAAGCTTGCCGCGCAGGCGCGTCACATGCACCTCTATCGCATTGCCGCCGACCGGTTCGTCAAAGCCGAACACCTCCCCGATCAGGATTTCGCGTGGCACCACCTGCCCGGCACGAGTCGCCAGCGCCTCCAGCACGGCCAGTTCGCGGCGGCGCAGGTCGAGCAGGCGACCCGCCACCTCCACCGCGCCGGTGGAGCGATGGATGGTAAGCGGGCCGACGACAAGTTCCGGTGTCGGATCGCCACCGCGCCGCCGCCCCAGCGCCCGCACCCGCGCCTCCAGTTCCTCCGGGTCGAACGGCTTTCGCAGATAATCGTCGGCACCCAGGTCCAGCCCGCGCACCCGATCGTCCAGCGCGTCGCGCGCCGTCAGCATCAGCACCGCGACCTTCTCCCCCCGGCGGCGCAGTTCGGCCAGTACGGCGAATCCATCCATATCGGGCAGGCCAACGTCCAGTATGACCAGCGCATAGGGTTCGCTGCCGACGACGGACAGCGCATCCTCCCCGGTCGCGACATGGTCCACGGCATGCCCCCCTGCACGAAGCAGGGCGGAAATGCTGCGCGCCAGCGCGGCGTCATCCTCGATCATCAAAATCCGAATGGGGCACCCGATGCTGAAAGGTTGATGACAGCTTGGCTTCGTAACTGAGCCTCACATCTTATCCGGCGACAGAAACGGAAGGCGAGGAGCAGGGTTGGTGCGACGGGTTATTCAGATTGTTTCGATCTTGGCAAGTCTGGCTGTGCCGACGGCCGTGGCGGTGGCGGAAAGGCCAGCGGGCTATCCGCGATCCTACGACCAGTTGATCGCCGATGCACAGGCCGAACGGCAGGTCATCGTCTATGCCAATGCCGACACGTCGGAAATGGCGCCCGTCATCATTGCCTTCCAGCGCCGCTATCCCGGCGTGACCGTGCGCTATGCCGACCTTGGCTCCAACGAGATGTATCGCCGCTTCGTGGCGGAATCGCGGACGCGCAAGCCGTCCGCAGATCTGGTCTGGTCATCCGCGATGGACCAGCAGGTCAAGCTGATCAATGACGGCTTCGCGCAGGGCTATGCCAGCCCCGAAAAGCCTGCCCTTCCCCCTTCGGCGGTGTGGAAGAATATGGGGTTCGGCGTTACCGCCGAGCCGATCGCCTATGTCTATAACAAGAAGGCGATCCCCAATCCGCCGCGCAGCCATGCCGCGTTGGAAGCCTTGCTGCGCAAGGATCGACGCGCGCTGACGGGCAAGGTCGCGACCTTCGATCCGGCACGGTCGAATACCGGCTATCTGTATCTGACGCAGGACTTCGCGATCACCGGCGATACCAGATCGCTGGTGGAGGCGATCGCGGCGACCCGGCCGGTCCTGTCGATCACCACCGAACCGATGCTGCGGGGCGTGGCAGAGGGGAAACTCTCGATCGCCTATAATGTCATCGGCTCCTACGCGGTGGAGCGCGCGCGCCGCGACCCGCGCATCGGCGTCATCTTTCCGCAGGATTACACCATCGTGATGTCGCGCATCGCTTTCATCGCGCGGGAGGCGCGGCATCCCGCCGCCGCCAAATTATTCCTTGATTTCCTGCTGTCGCGTCAGGGCCAGACCCTGCTTGCCCAGCATAGCCTCTGGCCGGTTCGCACCGACATTCGCGGTCGCCGGCTTCCTGCGACACAGGCCCGCCCGGTACGTGTCGGTCCCCAGCTTCTCGCCAATCTCGATCGCCTGAAACAGCAGCGCTTCCTGCGCGACTGGAACGCGATCCTCGCCTCTGGAGCCAAGTGAAATGACGTCCCTGATGTTGCGCAATGGCTGTGCCGCTCTGGCGCTGATCGCCGCCACCCCCGCTTTGGCGCAGACACCCAGCGCCGAAGACCTGGCCGCGCTGGTCAAGGCGCAGGCCGCCGAGATCGCGTCGCTAAAGGCGCGGCTCGACAAGATCGAAGGGCAGGCCCTCGCGCAGGCTGCCGCACCAGCGCCCGCCCCCGCTCCGCAGGTGGCGCAGCAGCAAGCCTCGCCACCGCTGGTCGTCACCCCCTTCGCGCCACAGATCGTGCCGCCCGGCCCCGCCGATATCGACGTGGGTCAGGCCCGCGCCATCGCCAGGGAAGTCGGCGTCAAAACCGAATGGGGCGCCGGCCTGCCCGTGTTCCGATCGGCCGACGGCGTCTTCACCTATAAGCCGCGCGGGCGCATTCTGGTCGATGTCAGCTCGACCATGGGGTCCGACTATAAGGGCCGCAACACGACCACGACCGGCATGCGCGCGCTGCGCCTTGGTCTGGAAGGCGGCGTGGGACCGCATTTCTTCTACCAGTTCGAAAGCGACTTTTCGGAGAATGAAGTCGATATCGTCACCGCTTTCCTGGGCTGGCGCAATCGGCTGAGCAGCAAGATCGATTACGACATTCGTGCCGGCCACCTGTTCAACGACCGCGCGTTCGAGGGCAGCACCGGTTCTGACTCCACGCCCTTCCTGGAGCGCAGCACGGTATCGACCGCGATCATCCCGCAGCGGGGCTTCTACGGCATCGGCATCATGGGCCGCATGTTCGGTCCCAACTGGCATGCGTCGGTCAGCGTGACCGGCGACCGGATCGACGGCGAGCAGGCGACGAACGACAGCCGCACCGCCTCCTTCCGCGCGCACTGGAACCCGATCAGGACCGACCGGTCGCTGCTGCATGTCGGCGCATGGGGCTTTGACGAGGCCCTGTCGGCTGCTGCGACGTCGCTGACCCGCAGCACTGTCATTGGCGGGCGCTTCAACGGCGCGGTGCGGGTGTCGACCGGCGAATTGCTCGGCGGGCGCTCCACCACCGGCTATGGCGTCGAACTGGGCGGCTATACCGGCAGCCTGTGGGTCATGGGCGAAGCAGGCCGCCGCGTCGCGCGCCTGACCGGCGATCGCCCCGATTTCGAGAGCAAGGCATGGAGCGTATCGACCGGCTTCTTCCTGACCGGGGAGTTGCCGCCCTATAACCCCCGCCTCGGCAGTTTCGGCCAGCCCAACGTGCTGCACCCCACCTTCGACGGTGGACCGGGTGCGATCGAACTGACGGCCCGTTACGAAAATCTGGACTATACCGACCTCGTCCTTGGCGGCGACGGCTGGGCCGCGACGGTCGGCGTGAACTGGTATCTCAACAGCTTCACCCGGCTCCAACTGAACGGCATCCACTGGCGCACCGACAATCGCGCCGGCGCCTTCACCGGCAGCGACGACGGCCAGACCGTCAGCGCGCGTGTCGGCGTGACCTTCTGATCCTTCTTCTCCTCGCCTCTTCAAGGATGCAGCGATGAATCTTGCCCTGCTCGGCTTCCTGATGGTCGCCACCTTCATGACGCTGATCATGACCAAAAAGATGACGCCGCTGGTGGCGTTGATCGTCATCCCCTCGCTGTTCGGCGTGGTGGCCGGTCAGGCCGCCGGCCTTGGCGACATGATGATCGACGGCATCAAGAATCTCGCCCCGACCGGCGTGATGCTGCTGTTCGCCATCCTGTTCTTTTCCACCATGACGGATACCGGCCTGTTCGATCCGCTGGTCGGCCGACTGGTGAAGCTGGTCCATGGCGACCCGCTGCTGATCCTGCTGGGATCGGTGGTCCTGTGCGCGATCGTCAGTCTGGATGGCGACGGATCGACCACCTACATCATCACCTGTGCGGCACTGCTGCCGCTCTACAAGCGGTTCGACATGAAGCGCATCTACCTCGTCTGCCTGTTGATGGTGACGAGCGGGATCATGAATCTGACGCCATGGGGCGGCCCCACCGCCCGCGCCGCGAGCGCGCTCAAGCTCGATCCGGCCACGCTGTTCCTGCCACTCATCCCCGGCATGATCGCGGGCCTGGCCTTCCTGCTCGGCCTGGCCTTCTGGTTCGGGATCAAGGAACGTCGGCGCCTCGGCCACGTCCATCTGCCGCAGCGGGAGGCGGTGGACATCGCCGACCTGGGCGTGTCCCAATATCCCGAAGCGCGCCGTCCGCATCTGCGCCTGTTCAACGCCGCGCTGGTGATCGCACTGCTGGGGCTGCTGGTGTGGGGCATCCTCCCGCTGTCGGTCCTCATGATGATCGCCTTCGCCATCGCCATGATCGTCAACTATCCCGGCGTGGCGCAGCAGAAGGAGCGCATCGCCGCCCATGCCGGCAATGTCCTGTCGGTCGTGTCGCTGATCTTTGCGGCGGGCATCTTCACCGGCATCCTGGGCGGCACCGGCATGGTGGAGGCGATGAGCAAGGAAGTGGTGGGCTTCATCCCGCCCGCGCTTGGCCCCTATATGGCGCCGATCACGGCCCTGCTGTCCATGCCCTTCACCTTCTTCATCTCCAACGACGCCTTCTATTTCGGCATGTTGCCGATCCTGGCGGAGGCCGGCGCCCATTATGGCGTCGAACCGATGGCGATCGCCCGCGCGTCGCTGATGGGCCAGCCGGTCCATCTGCTCAGCCCGCTGGTGCCCTCCACCTATCTGCTGGTCAGCCTTGCCGGCATCGACCTGGCCGACCATCAGCGTTTTACGCTGCTGCCGGCCGCCGCCGTCTGCATCGTCATGACGCTGGTGGGCATGATCGCGCTGGCCTTCCCCTTCGTTGCCTGACGGGTCGCAACCGGTCACACACCGGGCAACGCAGGCCGCCCTCCGCTTCCTGGCAGCCATCGCTGTCGGGGCAGCGGGGGGCGCATTGTTTCTGGAGATCGGCGCACCTTTGCCATGGGTGCTGGGGTCAATGGCCGCCTGCGCCGTCGCCAGCGTCATCGGCCTGCCGATACAGGCCTCGTCCGCCACGCGCAGGCCGATGGCGGCAGTCATCGGGGTGGTGCTGGGCAGCAGTTTCGGCCCGCACCTCCTGCCACAGGCGCGCGAGTGGATCATTCCGCTCGTCGCGCTGCCTTTCTTCCTTGCGACCGCGGCGCTGCTATGCGTCACCTATTTCCGCAAGCTCGCCAAATTCGACCCCGCCACCGCCTATTTTGCCGGCATGCCCGGTGGCATTGCCGAAATGGTGGTGATGGGAGCGGAGCGCGGCGCCGACGAGCGGACCATCGGCCTGATCCATGGCGCGCGCATCTTTCTGGTCGTCTTCATCCTGCCCTTTCTGATCCGGCTGGATCATGCGCCGGTCGCCATCACGCAGACCGCTCCAGCGACAGGCGACGTGGCCGACTTGTCGCTGCTGTTCTGGGCAGCCGGTTGCGTGGCTGTAGGGTTGCTGATCGGGAAAATGCTGCGCTTGCCGGCCTGGCATCTGGTCGGGCCACTGGCGGTGAGCGCCGCCGTGCATATGAGCGGCCTTGCCGATTTCCGTATCCCCGGCTGGGCATTGGCGGCCGCGCAGGTCGGCCTTGGCGCCACCATCGGCTGCCGCTTCGTCGGGCTGACGCTGAAGATGTTGCTGCGCACATTGGCGCTGGCGGCGGGATCGACGTTGATCCTGCTTGCGGTGACCTTCGCCTGGGCGGCCGGGGTGAGCGCGCTGACCGGGCTGGACCCGGTGCTGCTGACCCTGGCCTATTCGCCCGGCGGCCTTGCCGAAATGAGCATGGTGGCGCTCAGTCTGGCGCTGGAGCCGGGCGTGGTCATCATCCATCACCTGACCCGCGTGGTGCTGGTCCTGATCGCCGCACCACTCGGGTTCAGGTTCATGGGTATCAGAAGAGGGTCATGAGGCCCGTCGCCGGGTCGATCACGCCTTCATAGATCATCTTGCCGGCGACATAGAGGATCACTACCAGACCAAAATAGGCGATGGCGCGATAGCGTTCGATCACGCGGGCCAGCAGGTTCGCCGCCACGCCCATCAACGCGACCGACAGGACCAGACCGACGACCAGAATGCCGGGATGCTCCCGCGCAGCGCCGGCGACCGCCAGCACATTGTCCAGGCTCATCGACACGTCGGCGACCGCGACGGCCCATGCCGCCTGGGCAAAGCCCTTGGGCGCGGCCTTGCCGGCAATATCCCCGGCATCTTCCGCTTCGCCACCCGAACGCAGTTCGCGCCACATCTTCCACGCGACCCAGACCAGCAGCAGGCCGCCGGCAAAGACGAGGCCGACAAGCTGCATCAACTGCGTCACCAGCAGGGCGAAGGCGACACGCAGCACCAGCGCGGCGATCACGCCGATCGCGATCACCTTGCGCCGCGATGCTGGCGGCAGACCGGCGGCCAGCGCACCGACGACGATCGCATTGTCCGCCGCCAGCATGATGTCGATCAGCACCACCTGACCAAAGGCGGCCAGCGCGGGGGGGGAGCCGATATTGGAGAAATCGGCCACGATATGGGCCAAGATGTTGTTCATAAATCCTCTCGCCATCCAAAAAATGCGACGAACGCTTAGACGACTATCCTGTCACCGACCTTTCAGACCGGCAAAATGCACGACCGCAATTGGCCGCATGTTGAAACCATATTGCAAATAGTGGAATATTGGATAGCTGTTGGGCCTTAGCCGCCAAACAGGACGGCTTGGCAGGAGAGGAGATACAGGTGCGCAGAACGGGCAGCATGACGATATTCTGTGCACTGGCGACAGCGCTGGCATCGATCGGCGCAGCCGAAGCGGCACCTCGCGCTGTGACGTCCCTGCCCGACGGCTGGCGCTTCATTCAGGCCGATCCGCAAAGCGCGGAAACGCCCACGCTGGATGATGCAGGCTGGCAGGCTGTCAGCGTTCCGCACGACTGGGCGATCGCCGGCCCGTTCGATCCCAACGCCAAGGCTGCGGGCGAGAACGGTTTCCTGCCGAGCGGCGTGGCTTGGTACCGCAAGAGCCTCGACCTGAAACCGCAGCCGGGGCGGCGCTATTATATCGAATTTGACGGCATCATGGAGCGGAGCGGCGTCTGGGTGAACGGCCACCATATCGGCTATCGGCCGATGGGCTATGTCAGCCAGCGCTATGACCTGACGCGCCACCTGCGCACAGACGGCCGCAACATGATCGCGGTGCGCGCCGACACCTCCGCCGCGCCCTCCTCACGCTGGTACACCGGATCGGGCATCTATCGCCACGTCCGGCTGATCGAGACGAGCGACGTCCATATCCCGCAGGGTGGCGCCTATGTGCGCGCGACCGCCATCAGCGACGGGCAGGCGACCATCGCCGTCACGACCGATGTGCAGAATGACAGCCCCGTCGCCATGGCCGTGAAAACGGAGGTGGTGCTGACCGATCCCGCTGGGCACGAAGTCGCGCGCACCGTGACCACGCCCACCAGCATTGCGGCGGGCCGGACGATGATCCTGCCGGTCGAGCTGATGCTGCCCCGCCCCCGTCGCTGGGACATCGCCGATCCTGCCCGATATCGCGCCACCATACGGGTGCTGGCGGCCGATGACACGCTGCTCGACAATGAGGATGTCCGCTTCGGTGTGCGCGAAGCGCGGTTCGATCCCGCAACCGGCTTCTGGCTGAATGGCCGCAACTTCAAGCTGAAGGGCGTCGCGCTGCATCAGGATGGCGGCGCGGTCGGAGCCGCCGTGCCTGTTGCCGTCTGGCGCCAGCGGCTGACGTCGCTCAAGGCGCAAGGCGTCAACGCGATCCGCACGGCCCATAATGTGCCCAGCCCGGAATTTCTCGACCTGACCGACGAACTGGGGCTGGTCGTGATGGACGAGCTGTTCGACCAGTGGAACGTCGCCAAGACGCCGGAGGATTACCACCTGTTCTTCGGCGACTGGCACAAGCGCGATACGCTGGACATGGTGCGGCGTGACCGCAATCATCCCAGCATTATATTGTGGAGCGCGGGTAACGAAATCCACGACACCGCCTATCCGGTCCAGGCCAAGGCGGCGCTGCGCAGCATCCTCGACATCGTCCATGCCGCCGATCCCTCACGGCCGGTGACGATGGCGCTGTTCCGCCCCAACGTCACCAAGGATTATGACAATGGCCTCGCCGACATGCTGGACGTGGTCGGCCAGAATTATCGTGAGAATGAACTGATCGCGGCCAGCAGACAAAATCCGAAGCGCAGCATCGTCGGCACCGAAAATGCGCATAACCGCAGCAACTGGGTGCCGGTACGCGACTATGCGCCCTTTTCCGGCATGTTCCTGTGGACCGGCATCGACTATCTGGGTGAGGCGAACCGGTCCGGCTGGCCCAATATCCAGAACCCGGCCGGCCTGCTCGATCGCACCGGGCGACAGAAGATCAGCGGCATGGAGCGCGAAAGCTGGTGGTCGGAGCGGCCCGTGCTGCATGTGGTGCGCAATGCCGATCCGGGGGCGGCTGGCCCATCGACCGATGGCGCTGGCGGTCCCAACCAGCCGGTGTTGCCGACCATGATCGCGGTGGCGACGCCCAAGCCCAAGGTCGCCCTGTTCGACGACTGGACGCCGCAGGATCGTACCCCGCATGACGAGACGATCGAGGTCTACAGCAATTGCCAGCAGGTCGAAGCGTTTTTGAACGGCCGTTCGCTTGGCACACTGCCGATCAACCAGGATGCGTCGCCCCGCCGCTGGTCTGTGCGCTATGCACCGGGCGAGGTGCGCGCCACCTGCCGCGATCCGGGTAGCGAGTCGGTATCCGACCGTCTGCGGACGGCGGGCAAACCGGTGCGCATCGAACTGAAGCCGGATGCACCGACCGTTGGCTCGACCTTCGACGACATGGTCTATGTCCGCGCGCGGGTGGTCGATGCGAACGGCGTCACCGTACCCTCCGCCGCGCAAAAGCTGCATTTTGCGGTCAGGGGCGCAGGACGGTTGATCGCAACCGCCAATGGCTCCTCGGTCGATCATACCCCCTTCCCCTCGCCAGACCGCGCCGCGCTGAATGGGCTGGCCGTCGCTCTGGTCCGGGGCGCGGGCAAGGGCCACTTCACCGTCACCGCCACGGCCGACGGGCTGAAGGCCGGCACGGCTGATCTGGACGCGACCCGATGACGCCGTCCCGTCGCGACCTCATGACTGGCGCGCTCGCTCTGGCGGTGCCCGTCGGCCCCGTCCGGGCAGCGCCGGCAGATGATTTCGACGCGCAGGCCAAAGCCATTGCCGACCGCATCCAGCCGCCGCGTATCCCGCGCCGTCGCTTCCCGATCACCGCCTTTGGCGCGGTGTCGGACGGACAGACGGATGACAGCGCCGCTATATCCCGCGCTATCGCCGCCTGTGCCGAAGCAGGCGGCGGCCGCATAATATTGCCGCGCGGCGTGACGCTGACCGGTCCCGTCCGCCTGCGATCACGCATGGAACTGCATGTCCCAAAAGGGGCGCGGCTCAAATTCATTCCCCAACCGGCCCGCTATCTGCCGCCGGTCCATACCCGCTGGGAAGGCGTGGAACTGATGGGCTATCAGCCGCTCATCTACGCCTTTGAAGAGGAGGATATCGCACTGACCGGCCAGGGCGTGATCGACGGATCGGCCGACGACCGAACCTGGTGGCCATGGAAAGGCCCCTGGGCGGGGCGTTATGACGATACGCCGGACATAGAGCGACAAGCCGCCGACCGCGCCCGCCTGTTCGCCATGGCGGAGCGCGGCGTGCCGGTAGCGGAACGCATATTCGGCGAGGGCAGCCGCCTGCGCCCGTCCTTCTTTCAGCCCTATCGTTGCCACCGGGTGCTGATGGAGGACATCCGGGTGGAGGCCGCACCCTTCTGGCAGGTGCATCCGGTCGATTGCGCCGATGTGACCTTCCGCCGCATCACATGCGCCAGCAAAGGCCCGAACAATGATGGAATCGACCCGGAATCCTGCAACGGCGTGCTGATCGAACATTGCATATTCGACACCGGCGACGATTGCATCGCCATCAAGGCGGCACGCAATGCGGACGGCCGGCGTTTGCACAAGCCGTGCGAGAATATCGTCATCCGCCATTGCCTGATGAAGGATGGCCATGCCGGCGTCGCCATCGGCAGCGAACTGACCGGCGGGGTACGCAATGTCTTCGTTCATGATTGCAGGATGGACAGCCCGCACCTGACGCGGGCGCTGATCATCAAGTCGAACAGCTATCGCGGCGGGCAGATAGAGCATATCCATCTGCGCCGTATCCAGGCTAGCGCGGTGGACAAGGCCTTCATCCAGATCTGGATGCTCTATGAGGAAGGGGAAGGCGGCGGCCATGTGCCGCAGGTTGCCCATGTGTCAGCAGAAAACTGCATGATCGGATCGACGGAGCGGGTGCTGATCGTGCGCGGCCTGCCGCATGCACCAATCCGCGACCTGCGGCTGGCAGATATCAGCGTATCCCATGAGGCAAAGCCGTCCGTCACCGTGGATGTAGACCCGCCGATACTGGACAATGTGGTCGTCGGCGGCCGGCTCTGGACTCAGGCCTATCTGCGCGGACTGCCCGGCGCCGACAGCATCCGTTGCGACAAATGGGCGGTCTGTCGGTAAATCTATCGTGCCGCTGCGGCCGAGGGACCGAAGCGGGCCACCATGTCGTAGGCGTCGCCCGGAAATATCTGCCGGACATAGGTGATGCGTTCGGCGCCGCGCCATGTCCAGCGCTCGACGCTCAGGCAGGCCGTGCCCACCGGCAGGTGCAGGTGCGACGCCTCCGCCGCGCCCGCAGGCACGGCAGAGATGCGCGTTTCCGCCTCCGTCCATGGCACATGCCGGAGCAGCCACGTGCCCGGCGCCATAGTGTGCAGGTCCGCATCCACGATGTCGGGCACCGCCGCCACGCTGACCAGCCGATATTCCACGCACAGTGGCACGCCATTGGCCTGATGCAGGCCATCGACCTGCATCAGTGCGCCCTGTCCGGCCAGCAACCGCTCTTCCTCCGCACCGGCTCCGGGCTGACGCACGGCATGGGCGAGGGAGCGGAAGCCATAATCCTGCCCGCGTTCCCGCACCTGCGCCGCGATGTCGGGCACATCCAGGATCATGCTATGCACTTTTGGCCGGGCGACGAACGTGCCGGCTTTCTTGCGCCGTTCGATCAGGCCGGCCGCCAGCAGCGCCGACAAGGCCTTGTTCACGGTCATCCGGGCGCAGCCATAGTGGGCCATGATATCCTGCTCGATCGGCAGGCGATCGCCGGGTGCCAGTTCACCCGACAGGATGCGACTTTCGAAATCCTGCCTGATCCGTTCGTGCAGCGCGATCTTCACCCGATCAATCTCTCCAGTACCGCACGATAGGTGCGGACGACGTCCTCACGCTGCCGATGGCGACCGCCCTGCACCAGCCTGATCCCATGGCGCCATACGCAATCTATGGCGGACCGGCCAGATGCGAAGATGAAGCTGTCGGTGATCGCATCGCCGGACCGGGCCAGGAGTGCGGGGTGATCCGCATCCAGGCTGACGATATCGCCAGACTGCCCGACACAGATGCCGTCCTTGACGCCGAGCGCCGCCGCGCCACCGGCCAGCGCCCGCGCATGGAGGGCGGCACCGGTCGCCTCTCCCGCCTGTCGCGCCAGCATGTTGCGTCTCCGATGCAGCAGGCGCTGGCCATATTCCAGCAGCCGCAATTCTTCCGCGCAATCAATCAATATGTTGGAATCGCTGCCGATGCCAAAGCGCCCGCCCGCATCCAGATAGGCGCCGGCGGGGAAAATCCCGTCGCCCAGATTCGCCTCCGTGACAGGACAAAGTCCCACCGTCGCGCCGCTGCGCGCGATCGCCGCCATTTCGCCGGCATCGACATGGGTGGCATGGACCAGGCACCAGCGCGCATCGACATCGACATGATCGAGCAGCCAGGCGACCGGGCGCTGCCCGCTCCAGGCCAGGCAGTCTTCCACTTCCTTCACCTGCTCGGCGACATGGATATGGACCGGGCGGTCTACCGCCAGCGGCGCCAGCATCCGCAACTGGTCGGCGGAAACGGCGCGCAGGCTATGCGGCGCGATCCCCACCACCGCGTCCGGTAAAGTGGCGGCATGGCGCTGCGCCCCTTCGATCAGGCGCGCATAACCGTCGATCGACAGGATGAAGCGCGCCTGCCCCGCATGGGGCGGCTGCGCGCCAAAGCCGGCATGGCTGTAGAGCACCGGGAGCAGCGTCAGGCCGATCCCGCTGTCGGCCGCCGCCGCGACGATGGCGCCGCTCATGGCGGCCGGGTCCGTAAATGGTGCCCCGTCCCGGTCATGGTGCAGATAGTGAAACTCCCCCACACGGGTGAAGCCGCTTTCCAGCATCTCCATATAGGCAAGGGCCGCGATCGCCCGCACATCGTCCGGGCTCATGCGCGCGACGAAGCGATACATGATGTCGCGCCAGCTCCAGAAACTGTCCGTGCCGGGACCGCGTCGCTCGGCCAGTCCCGCCATCGCGCGCTGAAAGGCGTGGCTGTGCAGGTTGGGCATGCCCGGCAATCCAATAGCATGCCGCTCGTCCCCGACCGTCGCCGTTGCATCCGCCTCGATCGCGCCGATCCGGCCGCCCTCCAGCGTCAGCCGAACGTTGCGCGCCCAGCCATCGGGCAACAGCAACTGATCGAAAAAGAGGGATGCGCCGCTGGGGCGAAGGCGTTCCGACATAATTGCTCCCTGTCCTCATTTTATGTATATACATTAAAAGCGATTTGCTGCAATTCCCATCGGGAGCGAGGCGGAGGACATCATCTCATGCGATGCGACAGGGTCTGGAGGCATGCCCGGCTGGCAACCATGACCGGCGACGATATGGGGCTGGTCGAAGATGGCCTGATCGCATCGCGCGACGGCATCATCCTCTATGCCGGCCCGGCAAGCACCGCTCCGGCATGGGACGCGACGGCTGTGGTCGATTGCGGTGGCCGCTGGGTCACGCCGGGCCTGATCGATTGCCATACCCATCTGGTCCATGGCGGCGACCGCGCCCAGGAATTCGAGATGCGGCTGGCGGGCGCCAGCTATGAAGAGATCGCCCGCGCCGGCGGCGGCATCCTGTCGACCATGCGCGCCACCCGCGCCGCGAGCGAGGACGCACTGGTCGAGCAGGCCCTGCCCCGGATCGACGCCCTGATCGCGGAGGGCACGACCACGATCGAGGTGAAGTCGGGCTATGGCCTTTGCGCGGACAGCGAAATCCGCATGCTGCGCGCGGCGCGTCGGCTGGGGCGCGAAAGGCGGGTCGGGATCACCACCACCTTCCTTGGCGCGCATGCCCTCCCCCCCGAATATGCCGACGATGCCGATGGCTATATCACCATGCTGTGCGACGATCTGCTGCCGCAGGTCGCGGCGCTGGGCCTGGCCGACGCGGTCGATGCCTTTTGCGAAGGGATCGGCTTCACCCCCGCGCAGACCGCGCGGATGTTCGCGGCGGCTGCCCGGCATGGCCTGCCGGTGAAGCTGCATGCGGAGCAATTGTCCAATCTGCATGGCGCGGCGCTGGCCGCCCGGCATGACGCCCTGTCCGCCGATCATCTGGAATATCTGGATCAGGACGGCATCGCGGCGATGGCCGTAAATGGCACGGTCGCCACCCTGTTGCCCGGCGCTTACTATTTCGTCCGCGAAACCCGATTGCCGCCGATCGAGAGCCTGCGCCGCGCCGGCGTGCCGATCGCGCTCGCCACCGACTGCAATCCGGGCACGTCGCCGCTCACCTCCCTGTTGCTGGTCATGAACATGGGCGCGACCCTGTTCCGCCTGACCGTCGCGGAATGCCTGACCGGCGTGACCCGCAACGCCGCGCGCGCGCTTGGGCTAAGCGATCGCGGCACACTGGAACCGGGCAAACGGTGCGACCTTGCCATCTGGGACATCGAGCGGCCTGCCGAACTGGTTTATCGCATGGGGCTGAACCCGCTCCATGCCCGCATCTGGAGTGGTTCATGACATCGATCCTGCTTGTTCCCGGCGCGGTGCCGCTGGCCGACTGGCGCGCCATCTATCGCGGCGCGGCTGTCCGGCTCGACCCGGCGAGCGCCCCGCGCATCGCCGAAAGCGCCGCCGCGGTCGAGCGCATCCTCGCCCGGCACGAACCCGTCTATGGCATCAACACCGGCTTTGGAAAGCTCGCCAGCGTCCGCATCGGCGACGCTGATCTCGCCACGCTCCAGCGCAATATCGTGCTGAGCCACGCCGCCGGCACCGGCGCGCCCTCGCCCGTTCCGGTCGTGCGGCTGATGATGGCACTGAAGCTAGCCAGCCTGACCCAGGGCGCGTCGGGCGTCCGGCCGCAGACCGTCGCGCTGCTGGAAGCGATGCTGGCGCACGGCCTGACCCCGATCGTCCCGGCGCAGGGATCGGTCGGCGCCAGCGGCGATCTGGCCCCGCTGGCGCACATGGCCGCCACCATGATCGGCGTTGGCGAAATACGGATCGGCGACGAACGCCTGCCCGCCGCGCAAGCGCTCGCCCGCGCCGGGCTGACCCCGCTGGCGCTCGGTCCCAAGGAAGGGCTGGCGCTGCTGAACGGCACCCAATTCTCGACTGCGAACGCGCTCGCCGGCCTGTTCGAGGCGGAAAATCTCTTCCGGTCCGCTCTCGTCACCGGCGCGCTCTCGACCGAGGCGGCGAAGGGTTCGGACACCCCCTTCGACCCGCGCATCCATGCGCTGCGCCGGCATCACGGGCAGATCGCCGTCGCCGATGCACTGCGCGCGCTGATGGCCGGCAGCCATATCCGCGCCAGCCATCTCGACAATGACGCCCGTGTGCAGGACCCCTATTGCCTGCGCTGTCAGCCGCAGGTGATGGGGGCCGTGCTCGACATCCTCCGCCAGTCCGCGACCACGCTGGCCATCGAGGCGAATGGCGTCTCCGACAATCCCCTGATCTTCCCGGAGACGGACGAAGCGCTGTCCGGCGGCAATTTCCATGCCGAGCCGGTCGCCTTCGCCGCCGACATGATCGCCATGGCCATATGCGAGATCGGCTCCATCGCCGAACGGCGCATCGCCATGCTGGTCGATCCGGCGCTGTCTGGCCTGCCCGCCTTTCTGACGCCCCGGCCCGGCCTCAATTCCGGCTTCATGATCCCGCAGGTCACGGCCGCCGCGCTGGTGAGCGAGAACAAGCAGCGCGCCTATCCCGCCAGCGTCGACAGCATCCCGACCTCCGCCAATCAGGAGGACCATGTGTCGATGGCCGCCCATGGCGCGCGCCGCCTGCTGGACATGGCGGACAATGCGACGGCCGTGATCGGCATCGAATATCTCGCCGCGGCCCAAGGGGTGGATTTCCACGCCCCGCTCGCCTCCTCGACCATGCTGGAGGCCGCCCGCGCCCGGCTGCGCGCCATCGTGCCGCATCTGACCGACGACCGCCATTTCCACCCGGATATGGAGGCCGCCAACGCCCTGATCCGCTCCGGCGCGCTCGCCGTCATCGCCGCAGACCATCTGCCGGGCATCGCATGAGCGACTGGTTGTCGACAGCACCCGGCGACGCGCCACTGATCCTTGCCTTCCCCCATGTCGGCAGCGACCTGGCCGACGTGGAGGAGCAATTCCGCTCGCCCTGGCTGGCCCGGCGCGACGCCGACTGGTGGGTGGATCAACTCTACGGTTTCGCCGCCGAAATGGGTGCAACGCTGATCCGCACGACGATCAGCCGCAGCGTCATTGATCTCAACCGTGATCCCTCCGGCGCATCGCTCTATCCGGGGCAGGCGACGACCGACCTTTGCCCGGCCACGACGTTCGACGGCGATCCGCTCTACACAGCGGCGGTCCCGGACGAGGCCGAGATCGTCCGCCGCCGCGCTCGCTGGTTCACGCCTTACCACGCTGCCCTCGCTGCCGAAATCGCCCGGCTGCGCGCGCTGCACCCGCATATCGTCCTCTACGACGCCCACTCGATCCGCAGCCATGTGCCGCGCCTGTTCGACGGCGCACTGCCGATATTCAACATCGGTACTGACGGCGGCGCGACCTGCGACCCGGCCCTGGAAAGCGCCGTCGCCGCGCTCTGCGCCGCCAGCGGCCACAGCCATGTCGTCAATGGCCGCTTCCGGGGTGGCTGGACCACGCGCCATTATGGCAGGCCGCAGCAGGGCGTTCACGCGATCCAGATGGAACTGGCCATGCGCGGCTATCTGACCGAACCGGACCAGCCCGGCCCTGCGAACTGGCCCACCCCGATCGACCCCGATCCCGCTATCCTTCCCACCCTGCGGCAGATCATCGCCGCCTGCATCGACTTTGCGAAAGGCCGTCCATGACCCGCATCGACAATAGCCGCATCATCCGCCCCGCCACCGGCACGACGCTCAGCGCCAAAAGCTGGCTGACCGAAGCGCCCATGCGGATGCTGATGAACAATCTCCATCCCGATGTGGCGGAACGGCCGGAAGAACTGGTCGTCTATGGCGGCATCGGCCGCGCCGCGCGCGACTGGGAAAGCTATGACCGCATTGTCGACACATTGAAGCGGCTGGAAGCCGATGAAACCCTGCTGGTCCAGTCGGGCAAGCCGGTCGGCGTGTTCCGTACCCATGCAGACGCCCCGCGCGTGCTGATCGCCAACTCCAACCTCGTTCCCCATTGGGCGAATTGGGACCATTTCAACGAACTCGATAAGCGCGGCCTCGCCATGTATGGCCAGATGACCGCCGGCTCGTGGATCTATATCGGCACACAGGGCATCGTGCAGGGCACGTACGAAACCTTCGTGGAAATGGGCCGTCAGCACCATGGCGGAAGCCTGAGCGGCAAATGGCTGCTCACGGCCGGCCTTGGCGGCATGGGCGGGGCGCAACCGCTGGCCGCCGTCATGGCCGGCGCCTCCTGCCTCGCGATCGAATGCCAGCCCAGCCGGATCGAGATGCGCCTGCGCACCGGCTATCTCGACGTCGCGGCCTCCACCATCGACGAAGCGATGGCGATCATCGAGCAAAGCTGCGCCCGGAAGAAGCCCGTCTCGGTCGGCCTGCTCGGCAATGCCGCCGAATTGCTACCGCAGATGTTCGCGCGCGGCATCCGCCCGGACCTCCTCACCGACCAGACCAGCGCGCATGATCCGGTCAACGGCTATCTGCCGATCGGCTGGACCGTCGCGGAGTGGATCGAACGGCGCGAACGCGCGCCCGAAGCCGTCGCGAAGGCCGCCAAGGCGAGCATGGCCGTCCATGTCCGCGCGATGCTGGATTTTCAGGCAGCAGGCGTCCCCACCACCGATTATGGCAATAATATCCGTCAGATGGCGAAGGATGAAGGGGTCGACAACGCCTTCGACTTCCCCGGCTTCGTGCCGGCCTATATCCGCCCGCTCTTCTGCCGTGGCATCGGCCCGTTCCGATGGGCGGCGCTGTCGGGCGACCCGGAGGATATCTACAGGACCGACGCCAAGGTGAAGGAACTGCTCCCCGACAACGCGCACCTCCATAACTGGCTCGACATGGCGCGGGAGAAGATTCATTTTCAGGGCATGCCCGCACGCATCTGCTGGGTCGGACTGGGCGACCGCCATCGCCTCGGCCTCGCCTTCAACGACATGGTGGCGAAGGGGGAACTGAAAGCCCCCGTCGTCATCGGTCGCGACCATCTGGACTCAGGTTCGGTCGCCTCCCCCAATCGCGAAACCGAAGCGATGATGGACGGCTCGGATGCAGTCAGCGACTGGCCCCTGCTCAACGCGCTGCTCAACACCGCCAGCGGCGCGACCTGGGTGTCGCTCCACCACGGCGGCGGCGTCGGCATGGGCTACAGCCAGCATAGCGGCATGGTGATCGTGGCGGATGGCACCCCCGAAGCGGCGAAGCGGCTGGAGCGCGTCCTGTGGAACGACCCCGCCACCGGCGTCATGCGCCATGCCGACGCCGGCTATCCGCTGGCGCGCGCCTGCGCAGAGGAAAAGAGGCTCGACCTGCCCGGCATAATGGGTTGATCCCGTGACGGCCTGCGGACCGGGACAGCCTATCCCCTCTCCTGCGAGCGATAATGGCTCGGCGGAGCGATGGAAGGCCCCCGCGACCATACGGGCGATCAGGTTTCAATCGATCTTCTGTTGCCTGGGCGCTGGCGCCATACCCGGACACACTCAAAATCCACTGTCCGTTCCAGAACCTCAAGCGGGCCGCCATGCCGGCCCGGCATCGCAGGATGGTCATTCAGGCTGAAAAGGGACTTGGGGTCCATGGCAGATCACCTCCAATGGCTACCTCCACGATGAATCCTCAATACATCAAATCCGCCAATGGTCTTGCGGATGTCCTGCTGGCCTTCATGCCTGTGGCCATGTCGACGGGGTCGCCCGGATCAGCCGGCAGAAGCCAATGCGACCACGCTCGCAAATCTCGCGCAAGAGGCACCGTCCGCTTGATCTCATCAGGGCTACTGGGAAATATTTGATTCTGATGTGGTTTATGGTTTGGAATACGCACCGGGCCAAGCCGCCGCACGGTGGCGTATTTCAGATCCACCGCATTAGCGGATCAGCCCCTTGGCGGCGAGACGGCCGCGTTCCGCCGCGACCTGCGCCGCCGTCATCTTGCCGCCCGCCCGAACCTTCGCGATTTCGGCGGCGGTGAAGGGTGCGCCCGCCTTCGCGGCCTTCTTCAACGACACCGCATGGTTCAGCACGTCGGCGACATCCTGGTCGCTCAGCGTCCCCATGCCCGGCATCAGGCCGGTAATCTTCCGGTCGTCCACCATGATCGGGCCGTAAATGCCGTAAAGCAGCACCATCGCCAGATAGCGCCGTCCGTCCGGGCTGGTCGCGATCTCGGACACCCGGCCGCTCAGTCGCGGGAACTGCCCCGGCAACCCGGCGCCCGACGGCTGGTGGCACATCGAACAGCGGCCAGCGAAGGTCTGGGGACCGCCCGCACTCGCCACCCCGGATGCTGTTGCGACCGCGACGGCCAGTAGGGAAAGAGTGACGCGCCTGATACCCTGAATCATCGCCTGATATGCTCCCGGACATGGTGGACGCTTGACCGGAAACTGCGCCCGCCGGGCCGCCGTCTCCAATTTCGCGCCTCTTCCCAATCTTGTATGGATGCAACAATATTGGACAGTCTTCAAATATTCGTCAAGCCGCTCTTTCGCCCCCCGGCGCAAAGGGTGGCGCATTCGCCCCGGCCATGATAGGAAAGCGGTCAAGGCAGATGTGACATGATACTTGCTCCCTCACGGCCCGGCATCTACGCCCGCGGGTCCGAAACGGTCGACCATATCCTCAAGGCGGCCCTTGGCGTCTTGATCGACGAGGGCGCCGACGCCTTCACCCTGCGCCGCATCGCCGCGCGCTGCGACATGAAGGTCGGCAATGTCAGCTATCATTTCCCGCGCAAGGAAATGCTGATCCAGGTGATGCTGGACGAGATGCTGGAATCCTATGACAAGCTGCTGGAGGAAATGGTGCGCAAGCCCGGCCTTGTAGCGGAAGAACGGCTGAAACTGGTCATCATCCTGTGCCTGGATGATATCCAGACCAAGCGCACCACCCATTTGTTCACCGAACTCTGGGCGCTCGCCAACCAGAGCGCGTTCGTCGCCGACCGCGTCCGCCTCTTCTACGGCAAGGTGCATGAAGTGATCGGCGAATATGTGGCGCAGGTCAATCCGGCGTTGAGCGCGGACGAGGTGCATAGCGTCGCCCTGTTCATCAGCGCGTCGATGGAAGGATCGACGCCGTTCCTGGGCCATCAAAAGCCCTGGGCGCACAAGATGCCGGTCTTCACCGCGATGGCCGCCATGTCGTTGGTGCATCTTGCCAAGACGGTGACTTCGCGCGATCTTGCGGGGCTGATGACCGAAGCGGCCTGAGTCCGCCTGATCGAATCGGCATAAGGGAGGGGAATGATCTGAACGGCAGGGGCGCCACCGGTGCCCGTTCATGCTGTGGGGATCATCATGGAAGGACGCCGCCTCCTGCCCTTATGGGCAACCGACCGGACCACCGCCTGCATCGTCGCGGCGGCGCTGGCCCTGCTGCAACCCGGCATCGACCCCGTCTTCCTGACCCTGCTCAGCGCCGCGACCGGCCTCGCCCCGTCCGACCATGGCTGGATCGTCGGCGCGACCCAGGGCGGCATGGCGATCGGCGCGGTCCTCGTCTGGCGCGGCGGCGCCCGACTGCCCCAGGGCACGCCCGCCGTCGCATCGCTGGTCGCGCTCGCCGCCAGCCTGCTGACGCCCGCGCTGGAAGAGTTGGAAGCGCTGGTCGCGATACGCGGCCTGTTCGGCATCGGCATGGGCATCGCCTATACCCATGCCATGAGCATGGCCGCGTCGCATCGACCCACCGGGGCCTATGGCGCCGTCTTCCTGATCCAGTTGCTGCTCTCCACCCTGGTCGCACTGGCACTGCCGGCGATCGGCGACGCGACGGGTCCGGCCGCTGCGCTGCGCCTGCTGGCACTGGCGCCCGTCGCCTTGCTGCTGCTGGCCGCCCGCTCTCCGTCCGTTGGCCCGGCGCCCGCCCGCACGCTCGCCCCGGACGAACGGACAGCGCCCCCGCTTCATGCCTGGGCGCTGGCCGCCGCGCTCTTCTGCTTTATCGCCGCGACCATGATGATCTGGAGCTTTGCCGGAGCGCTCGCCATGGCAGCCGGCATGGGCGACAATGTGGTCGGCACCGCCGTCGCGATCGGGTCGCTGGTCGGCGCGCTGACGGCCCTGGCGGTCATGCGCGAACATGCCGTCATGCCGCTGCCGCTCACGGGCCTGCTGTCGGGCCTCTGCCTGCTGGCGCCGCTGGCGCTGACCCGTCCGGGCGAACCTGCCCTGTTCATCCTTGCGATCGGCCTGCTCAACATCGGCTCGACCGCCACGATCATCCGCTTCTCCGGGCTGGCGACGTCCGCAGCCGACGGCAGCCCGCTGTTCCGCCGCTTCGTCGCCTGCGTCCACAGTCTCGGCATGATCGCCGGGCCGGTGGCAGGCTCCATGCTGTCGGACGGTTTCGGCGCGCAAGGTCTGGTCGATGGCGCGCTCGCCACGCTGGCATGCGGCTGTATCGCGCTGCTGATGGCGGCACTGCCGCGCGGCCGGTCCCTGCGACTTGTGCGCGGCGTGGACGAAATCATCGCCTGAAATTGCTGCATCGCAAAAATATTGTCTAAAGCCGGCTCAACCCCCTTGACCAATTCTTGACACTTGTCCAGCCTTCATCCGAGCGCAAGGAAAGGCGATCGACGAGTCCTTTCCCGCCGCACCGATCAAGGGGGATCACACCAGATGTCGAACCGCGTCGTCAGGGGATTTTTCGCCGCCACTGCCATGGGTTTTACCCTGTGCGCAGCCGTCACCACTCATGCCGCACCCGCCGACACCATGGCTGCGCTGGAACCGGAAACGTCCGACGTCGTGACGATGGAGCCGCCCAAGCCCAACTGGTTCTTCATCGACGGCGGCTGGGACATGCCGGGCACCAGCATCTTCGACGGGGAAACCGGCAAGATGAAGGGCATGGTCGAAACCCGCCGCCTGGCCGACATGGCGATCGATCCGGCGGGCCGCTATTATTATGTCGCCGAAACCATCTGGTCGAAGGGCGATCGCGGCACCCGGCAGGACATGGTGTCGGTCTACGACACCCGCGAACTCAAGCTGGTCACGGAAATCACCATTCCCGACCGTATCCTCATCGGATCGCGCAAGAATAACTTCATCATCAGCGACGATGGCAAGACCGGCTTCGTCTATAATCTCAGCCCCGCATCCTCGGTGAACATCGTCGATCTGGTGAAGCGCAAGTTCGTCGCCAATGTCGAACTGCCCGGCTGCGCCAGCATGATGCCCAATCCGGGCGTCGGCTTCTCCGCCCTGTGCGGCGACGGATCGCTCGCCACGGTGAAGCTGACCGGGACGAAGGCCGACATCACCCACAGCGCGCCCTTCTTCTCGGCCACCGACGATCCGATCTTCGACAATTTCACCTATGACCGCAAGAAGAAGGAAACGACCTTCCTCAGCTACACCGGCCAGGTCTGGACCGCCAGGCTCGGCCCCGCGCCGACCATCTCCGCCCCCTTCTCGATCCAGGCGGCCGCCGGCATCCGGCCGGGCGAAACCAAACCGCTGGAACTCAACTGGTATCCGGGCGGACGCCAGCCCATGGCCCTGCACCGCGCCACCGGCCATCTGTTCGTGCTGATGCACATGGGCGAATATTGGTCGCACAAGGCATCGGGTACGGAAGTCTGGGAAGTCGACCTCGCCACGCAAAAGGTCGTGAAGCGCCGCCCGCTGGAAGAGCCGATGAACAATATCGAAGTCACCCAGTCGGACAAGCCGCTGCTCATCATGGACGGGGAAAAGGGCACCGCCCTCGTCATCGACCTCGCCACCTGGGAGGAAAAGCACAAGATCGAAAAAGCCGGCGGCAGCACCATCACGGTCGCGGACCCGTCCTGACCATGGCGCTGGGTCTGGCGATCGCCGCGCTGGCGGCTGCCATCGGGATCGGCCTGATCCTGTTGCAAGCGGGCGTATCGAAACTGCGTCACCGTGCCCTGCTGCCCGGCGTGATCGCCAATTACCGGCTGTTGCCGTCCGCGCTGGTGCCGCCGGCCGCCACCATCCTGCCGCTGGCGGAGATCGCGATCGGCGCCACGCTGATCGCTGGCCTCGCGCCTGTGCCGGTGCTGCTCGCCATGCTGCTGCTGGCCACCTTTGCCGGCGCGATGGCGATCAATATCCGGCGCGGCCGCAGCCATATCGACTGCGGCTGCGGCCGATCCCAGTTGCGCCACCCGATCGGCTGGCCGCTGGTGGTCCGCAACCTGCTGCTCATCGCGCTGGTCGCGCCGCGCCTGTTGCCCGCCCCACCGCTTTCATCTCTCGACATCGCCACCGCCGCCGCCGGCGGAATCGCTTTGTTCCTCGCTTACCATCTGCTCGGCGCCCTGCTGGCGCTGATCGCCTCCCCTGCCGCCGCCTACCGGAGATAGACATATGCTGACGTCGCTCATCATCGCGCAGATCCTCTCCTGGGTCGTCTTGCTGGCGCTTGGCGTCGGGCTGCTCGCGGTCGCGCGGCAGGTCGGCGTGCTGCATATCCGCGTGGCGCCTGCCGGCGCGCTCGCCACCAGCGGCGGCCCGGCGGTCGGCGACGCGATCGTGAAGATCGACGCCCGCACCATCGAAGGCGCGCCGGTGACGATCGGTGGCCATGCCCATGACACGGCGCTGCGCCTGCTGATGTTCGTGTCCGCCCAATGCCCGCTGTGCAAGAATATCATCCCGATGGCCAAGTCCTTCGCCCGCGACGAGCGGGTCACGCTGACCTTCGTGGGCGATGATGATGTCGCCGCCCAGCGCGCCATGATCGCCCAGCATGGGCTGGACGGCTACGCCTTCGTCAACGGCCCCGACGCGGGGCAAGCCTATGGCGTCGCCAAACTGCCCTTCGCCGTGCTGCTCGATGCCGAAGGCACCATCCTGTCCAAGGGGCTGGTCAACAGCCGCGAGCATCTGGAAAGCCTGATCGTCGCCCATGAAATGGGGATCGCCACGGTGCAGGACTATATCGGTTCGCTCAAGGCGCAGGCGGCCTGAATTTTCAAACAAGGGGGTCCGTACCATGAAGAAGTTCGACGCCGATGCCATGGGGGAAAAGCTGCTGCGCAAGCTGGCCGGCGGCAGTTCGCGCCGCTCGATGCTCTCGCGCCTGGGGGCCGTCCTGGTCGCTGCGCCAGCTTTCCCGCTGCTGCCGGTCAGCCGCGCCGAAGCGGCCAAGCCCGACCGCTCGCCCGAAGCCAAGACCGCCTTTGCCCGCACCGCGCAGAGCAAGGATGAAACCAAGTGCGACTATTGGCGCTATTGCGCGATCGACGGCGCGCTCTGCACCTGCTGCGGCGGCGGCATCCATAGCTGCCCGGCGGGGTCGGAGCCTTCGCCCGTCTCCTGGGTCGGCACCTGCATCAACCCGGACGATGGCAAGGCCTATCTGATCGCCTATCGCGACTGTTGCGGCAAGCCCGCCTGCGGCCAGTGCGGCTGCGACAATACCGACCGCGAGACGCAGCTTTACATGCCCCAGCTCAACAATGACGTGATCTGGTGTTTCGGC
The DNA here is from genome assembly GCF_001421665.1 of Sphingobium sp. Leaf26. GTDB lineage: Bacteria > Pseudomonadota > Alphaproteobacteria > Sphingomonadales > Sphingomonadaceae > Sphingobium. The sequence goes on along the minus strand of NZ_LMKV01000012.1, from coordinate 773,750 downwards.
ACCAGCAGCATGGAGTATCATTGCTCGACCGCCGTGCTGGTGGGCGCGGCAAGCTGAGCCAGCGGACCATGAAGCGCGCGTTGCTGATCGGATCGCTGGCGCTGCTCGGCGCGGTCGGCATCGGCCGCGCCGCGCTGCCACCCATGGGGCTGCTCCCCGCTGCGATCACCGATCCCGATCTCGCCCGGTCCGACTATGTCGAAAATTGCGGCGGCTGCCACGGGGTGCAGGGCAGCGCCGCGCCCGCCGCCCTGCCCGAACTGCGCGGCCGGGTCGGCTGGTTCCTCTGCACGCCGCAGACCCGCGCCTATCTCATCCGCCTGCCCAATGTCGCGCTCAGCCGGATCAGGGATAATCAGCAACTGGCCGACATGATGAACTTCGTCGTCTTCGGCCTGGGCGGCGGCAGCGTGCCCCAGGGCAGCACTCCCTTCACCGCTGAAGAGATCGCCCGCGAACGCCGCTTCGCCCTGTCCTCCGCCTCCCTGACAGCCGAACGCGCCCGCCACGTCGAAACCGCGATCAGGCAGTGCCACGCACCAGCATCACTGCGGCTGCTGTTTCCGTCTGCGGGGCGTTGAGGAGGATTAGTTCAAGATTGCGGAGAAGGCATATCGCCTAGAACTTTTTCAGCGAATGAAGTTCAGCCCAAATTTATTCGCGACATTCTCCAATGCCTTCTCATCCGCGTTGTCTTCCAGGAGGAGAGTATCCGTGCGGACGTCGCCAGATATGACGCGAAGATGCTCAGCCGGTGCGTAGAATTCTGCTCCCCATCGTTGATCGCTGACCATGGCCGTCACAGCTTTCTTTAGTCGACGGTCCCAACGATCATGCCAGACCACCTGCCTCCTTGTTCTCAATCCGGTAAGGCGGAACACGCCTTCCTTGAAAAGCCATTGGTAAAAAGCCCGGAATTGACAGCATTGTTCGCGATAGACGGCTTCAAATCCTGCCGCACGCGCGCGCTCAAACGCAATGAACGGGTTTAGCTCCCACTCTTCTTCGGTCAGCCAATGGTCAAAGACTGAAACAGCGTATCGCCTGTAGCCCAATTCATGCAGCAAGCCATCAGTCCAATCGTCTGGCTGCGGAAAATATTCGATGCCGCCTGTGGTCATACAGGCATGGTAGCACAGCATCATTGATGTGGAACGGATTTCCGCCCCTCCCCCGGCCAGCAAGTCGTGCACCGTCGCCAGCACGTCACCCCCGGCATCGCCGCAGCCGGCGTCAGTCCCGGTTCGGGATGCAGCCCCGCCAATATCTCCGGCGCCACGCCCTCGGGCGCCGCGCGGCTGTGGCACATCAGGCATCTGCGGCGATAGTCCGCCCGCGTCAGGCCGGAATGATCCTCCTGCGCGCGCGGCGCCGCCGGCATGGCGAGCGCCAGACCCGCCATCCCAAAGACTATGGCCATGCCCCGCGCGGATATCCGGCGGAGCATGGCCATATTGTTCGGCGACCTGTTTAGAATTTTTGGCCGAACCTGACGCCGAAAAATTGCGGCTTGATGGTGAAGGTGCGCGAGGAATTGGCGCAGAAGTCGATCGAGCAGAAGGTGTTCTTGGTCAACTGCCCGCGCTTGTCGAACGCATTTTGCAGGAAGAAGCTCAGCGTCCAGTTATCCTTCTTAATCCCCCCGGAAAAGTCGAAGCTGACAAAGCCCTTCGTACTGCCCAGCAACCTGTTGGCATTGACGTTGAGATCCTGCGTGGCCCCGGTCTGGTAGAGCGCCGCGCCCTGAAGGAAACCACTATAATCGCCGAACATGGTGTCATAGCGGATCGATGTCGTGCCCTTGAATCTGGGCTGACGCGGCAGGCGGGTGCCGTCGTCTGCGGCCACGGTCGGGATCGGCGGATTGCCTTCGGTAAAGGTGCCCTGCGAACAGGTCGCCAATTGCGAAATCGACTCCGTTTCGGCATTCACCGCGAAATTGCAGAAATCGCCCTTCAGCTTGGCGTCGTTGAAGGCGCCGGAAGAATTGATGGTGATCTTCCCCAGCTTCAGGCTGGCATCATATTCGATGCCCTTCACTTCCGCCTTGCCCGCATTGCCGGTCATGCCTGCGCCCTGCGCGCCCGCCACGACGACGCCATATTGAATATTATTCCATTTTTCGAAGTAGATGGCCGCATTCAGACGGAAGATATTGTTCCAGGTCGTCTTCACGCCCAACTCATAATTGGTCAGCGTCTCGGACTCGAAGGACGGAACTTCGGCCAGGAAGGACGGCTTCGTCGCCGTGGCGCGGATACGCAGCGGCCGATTGAAGCCACCGGGCCGGAAGCCGGTCGAATAATTGGCATAGACCATCTTGTCGGGCGTGATCTGCCAGTCGACCGCAACCTTGTGCGTTTCGCCATTTTCCTTGTAGCGGCCCGTCCGGTCATCCGCGAGCGGATTGGTGTTGAGGCAGGTCAGGCGCTGATCGGCCGGCAAGGGGGTTTCGCATCCCACCGCCTGCGCCGACGCCGCGACGCCGGCAAAGCCCACGACCGAATAATCGGTCCAGAAATAGCGTATACCGCCCGTCACCTTCACCGTCGGCGTGATGTTGTAATGGCCTTCGGCGAAGATCGCCTTGTCATGATAAAGCTGGTTCTGCTCGACGATATAATAGCCATCGCCCTTCGCCGCCGGATTGCCGATGACCATCGTGCCGCCAGCGGATTCGGGAATGCCAAAGCCGTCCAGCGTGGTTTCATTGCCGTCGCAGACATCCTCGACCACCGAATAGGCGCACGCGGCGGTATAGCCCACGACATTTTCCAGCCCGCGGATCGCATAATAGGTGTTCAGCTTGTTCGATTGGCGCTGGTAGAATCCGCCGATCGTCACGTCGAACGGCCAGTCCTTCGGCGTCGAAATGCGCAATTCCTGCGTGAATTTGTTCCGCTTGGTATCGGCATGATAATATTGCGTCGGATCGAGCAGGGTCGTGCATTTCAGGCTGTCGCCCGATCCCGTACATCCGGCCGCATCGAAAAATTGCAGATAGCTTTCATAGCCGCCGCCAAATCCATCATAGGTGACGGTGTAATAGGTATAGTCGTTCAGCGTGCGCGTGCGCCGCTTGAAATAGCCGGTCGCCGACACAACGTCCCAGTCGCCGATATGGCCGTGGATCGACAACGCCGCCTGATACCAGCGATCGTCATTCTTCGTCTTGTCATAGTCATGGACTTCCAGGTCGCCCACGCGCGGATCATAGCCGAAATAGCCGTTCGCAACCTGCTTCTGCGCGGTGATGGACGGGTTGAACGACCATCCCTCGACCGGCTCCCACAGCAACTGCAACCGGCCGCCAAATTCCTTGATCGTGTTGTAATCGTCCTTCGCGATGTCGCTGTTGTCGAGATTATAGAAGGTCAGCGGGTTGGTATCGCCCAGATTATAGACGGCCGGATCGCCGTTGTTCAGCTTCCCCTCATTGGGTGTATTGTCGATATAGCCGCCGTCGCGCCGGTAATAGCCCATGGCGCGGATCGCCAGCGTGTCGCTGACCGGCACGTTGACATAGGATTCCAGTTGCCCGCCAAAATCGCCCTTGCCATATTTATTGGCTTCGACGTCATAGCCGAACTCGAACTTGTCCAGATTGGGCTTGTTGGTGATCAGGCGGATCGTGCCCGACAATGAACCGGCGCCATACAGCGTCCCCTGCGGCCCGGACAGCGCCTCGACGCGCTCCATGTCATAGGCGTGGATATCGGGCACTTCGGTCCCGGTGATGGGAATATCGTCCAGATAATAGCCGACCGAGGCATAGGCGCCGCCTGCCGGCACGATTCCCCGGAAAAAGGCGGTGTTGCGACCCGGTCCGATCCCCTCGAACGACACCGACGGCAGCAGGGCGGCGAAATCGCTCAGCCCCTTGACCTGCCGCTGCGACAGCACCTCGGCGCCCAGCGCCTGCATGGAAATCGGCACCTTCTGGATGCTCTGCGCGCTGCGGGTCGCGGTGACCACGATTTCGCTCAGGCCCGACGCTGCGTCCCCCGCCGCCTCGGCGCTGTCCGCGGCCTGCGGAACGGGTTCCTGCGCCATGGCGGGCGCGATCATCGGTGTCAGAAACGTGCTCGTACCCAGCGCGCAGAACATGCGCACCCTGTGCGAACGGAGACGAATGGCCATACGAATACCCCCTGTATGCGTTGCGACTCGGCCTCTCCCAGCTTTTTTGCCCGTTTATCCGGGTCTTCCATCATGCCTCGCGCCTGCGTTTGATCGGAGCAGGACAAAACCCACCCCGCCCGAAAGGCCATGCCCTCCAGGATCGCCGCAATGGCGCCGGTTACGCTGATTATCTCGTACACACCCTTGGACAGTTCGCTTTTGCAGCAATCATAACAACTGTCCTAAATTCGATACTGCCAATAGGACACGCCGTGTCAAGCGCCTGTTCAGCAAGTTTTTGAAACTTTTGCGACAGGCTGACTGGACGACTGCCTGCGGGCACCATAGAATTTTGAGCAGTCGCACAAATATGAGGGGCTATGGGGAACGCGCCTGCCGCTACGGCAACAGACAGCATTCGGGCGGCATTGGCCCAGGCGACCGGCTGGCTCGAAACGCACCCCGACAGGGCGCTGGCGCAGGCGGACGCGATCGTCCGTCGTGCCGGCCGCCTCCCCCCCGCCGAACTGCTTGCAGGGCAAGCGCTGCGCCGCCTGGGCCAGCCTCAGGCGGCGCTCGCCCGCCTTACCCCGCTCGCCCGCCAGCATCCCGCTATCCCGGCGATCCTGTGGGAACTGGCGCAGGCCGCGCAGGAGGCCGGCGACCGGCCACAGGCCATCGCCGCGCTGGAGGGGCTGACCCGCCTGCAACCCGCCGTTGCCGGCGGCTGGTTCCTGCTCGCCGGCCTGCTGCGCGCGGCCGGGCGTGACGACGATGGCTGGCGCGCCGACCTGTCCGGCATCCATGCCGCCTCGCGCGACCGCGACCTGCTGGAAGCGGCGATGGCGATGAACGCAGGCAATCTGGACGAAGCCGACGCGCTGCTGATCGCGCGCGCCGAACGATTGCCCCATGACCCCGCCGGCACCCGTCTGTGGGGCGAGGTCCAGTGGCGACGCGGCGACATGACCGAAGCGCTGGCGCTGGTCGAACGGGCGGTGACGCTCGCACCGGGCTTCGATCTGGCGCGCGACTTCCTCATCCGCCTGCTGCTCCAGAACAACCGCCTGCGCGAGGCGCTTGCGCATGCCGACATCTTGGCCCGCTCACCGATCCATAATCCGGGCTACGACCTGATCCGCGCCTCGGTGCTGGTGCGGCTCGGCGACCAGCAGGGCGCGCGCGCCATCTACGAACGGTTGCTGGCCGACCGTCCCGACCAGCCACAGCTCTGGCAGAATCTCGGCCATGCACTCAAAACCCTCGGATTGCAGGCGGACGCCGTCCATGCCTATCGCCAGGCCGTCCTTCACCGCCCGACCATGGGCGAAGCCTGGTGGAGCCTCGCCAATCTCAAGACGGTGAAACTCGACGCCGACGATATCGCGACGATGCAACAGGCGCTGACGACTCTGTCCCAGGACGGCCACGACTCAGGCGAGGACGTCTTCCACCTCCATTTCTCGCTGGGCAAGGCGCTGGAGGACAGCAAGGCCGACGAAGCCGCCTTCCACCATTACAGCCTCGGCAACAGCCTGCGCCGCGCCATGATCCGCCACGATGCTGACGAATTTTCCGCCGAGGTCGCGGCCACCTCCGCGCCCTTCACCGCGCCTTTCATCGCCGCCATGGGCGATGGTGGCTGCCCTGCCCCCGACCCGATCTTCATCGTCGGCCTGCCCCGTGCCGGATCGACGCTCGTGGAACAGATCCTCGCCAGCCACAGCCGGGTGGAAGGCACGATGGAACTGCCCGAAATGATGGTCATCGCCAGCCGCCTGCAATCGCGCGTGGACGACGGCGAATTTGCCGATTTCGCCGCGATGGCCGCATCCCTCTCACCCGCCGACCGCCAGCGGCTGGGCGAGGAATATGTCGACCAGACCCGCGTCCATCGTCAGAGCGACAAGCCCCGCTTCATCGACAAGATGCCCAACAACTGGCAGCATATCGGCCTCATCAAACTGATCCTGCCCAATGCCAGCATCATCGACGCGCGCCGCCATCCGATGGGCTGCTGCTTTTCCGGCTGGAAACAGCATTTCGCCCGTGGTCAGGCGTTCAGCTACGACCTCACCGACATCGGCCGTTATTATCGGGACTATGTCGCGCTGATGGCCGCCTATGACGCCGCTGCGCCGGGCCGCGTCCACCGCGTCATCTATGAACGCATGGTGGCCGACACGCCGGGCGAAGTCGACCGGCTGCTCGCCTATCTCGGCCTGGATTTCGAGCCGGCCTGCCTGTCCTTCTGGCAGACCGACCGCGCCGTGCGCACCGCCAGCTCCGAACAGGTGCGCCAGCCCATCTACAGCAACAGCGTGGATCACTGGCAGCGTTTCGCGCCCCATCTTGGCCCGCTGGCCGACGCGCTGGGACCGCTGGTGGATGCCTATCCCGACGTTCCGGCCAGTTGAACCCAGTCCGCCGGATCGACCCGCCCCGCGCGCGCGATCGACCCGGTCATGTTTGCGACGGCAAAACTGACGCCGAACAGGTTGCGCCGCTGCGGCACGCCGGGGATCGGCCGGGGATGGCCGGACGCAAAGGCCAGCCCGTCGCGCAACCGATATTCGCCGGGCGGACAGTCCCAGTCCAGCCCCACGCCCAGCACCTGGTGCAGGCTGCCCGGATAGCAGGGCATCCCGTCCTTATCCCGCGCCGCCACGATCAATATGCCGGCGCCCAGCGCGCGGTCGGCCGCCGCCGAAAAGGCGTCGGCATGGCCCGGATTGACGGTGCCAAGGCTGAGGTTGATGATATCCACCCGCGCCGCCACCGCCCGGTCGATCGCCGTGACCAGCGCCCGCGCCGTCGTGCTGAGCGCATCCTGAAACACCCGGATCGGCAGGCACAGCGCATCGGCCGTCCGATGCTGGATCGCGGCGGTGACGGCCGTGCCATGGCCCAGCCGGTCCAGACAATCCTCGCCCATGTCGGCGCCATCCTTCGCGATCGCAAAGCCGGGCAACAGCCGCGCCGCGTCGATATGGGGATGATCGGGATGAACCCCGCTGTCGATCACGGCGATGCGCAAGGCGTCAGGCATCGACCGGCACCGGCGCCGCCACGACCTGCGCCCGGCCGTCCGTAATCGTCACGATCCGGTCGGCTATCCGCGCCAGCGCCGGCTTGTGCGTGATGAGGATGATCGTCGCCGCCGGCAACGCCCCGCGCAGCCGCCCCGCCACCAGCGCCTCCGTCTCGCCATCCAGCGCCGATGTCGGCTCGTCCAGGATCAGTACCGACGGCCGGCGCAGCAACGCGCGGGCGATGACGATCCTCTGCCGCTCCCCCGCCGACAGCGCCAGCCCCCGCTCGCCGGTGCGGGTTTCCAGCCCATCAGGCAGGCGCGTCAGAAACGCATCCAGTCCGGCGGCATGGGCAGCGGCCTCGATATCCTGGGTGCGCACGTCCGGCAGGGCAAAGCCGATATTGCCGGCGATAGTGTCGTTGAACAGCCAGGGCGACTGATCGACCAGCATCACCTCCCGCCGCAGATCGTCCAGCCGCAGATCGCGCACATCATGCCCGTCGAGCAGGATGCGCCCGCCGGTGGGATCGGCATGGCGCACCATCAGGTCGGCCATGGTCGACTTGCCCACACCGCTCGGCCCCAAAATCGCGCAGATGCTGCCGGCCGGGATGGTCAGGTCCATACCCCGCAGCACCGGATCGCGATCATAGCGCATCGCCACCTGCTCGAAGCGCACCTCGCCCCGCACCCGCCCGATCGCCACGGCATCCGTGCGCTCCTCGACATCGGGCCGGGTATCGAACAGTTCGAAGATACGCCCCAGCGACACCCGCGCCGACGCCAGCCCGGACGTCAGCCCCATCAGCGTCTGGATCGGCGACAGCAACCGCATATGATAGGCCATGAAGGCGACCAGCGTTCCGATGCTGATATCGCCTTCCATGATGCGCCACCCGCCATAGAGGATCACGGCGGACGTCGCCGCGGTCATCAACGTCCCCGGCAGCGCGCCCGTCATGTAGGAGGCCACCTGCATCTTCAGCATCGCGCCGACAAAGGCGTCATTCTTCGCCCTGAAACGCCCGACCTCATGCTCGCCCGCCCGCAGCGCGGTGACGACCCGCATCCCCATCACCGTATCGACCAGCAGGCTGCCAAGGTCCGCCCCCCGCTCGCGCATGTCGCGGGTCAGCGCGGTCAGCCGTCGTTGATAATAGGTGAAGGCCCCCAGGCTGGCGGGCACCAGCAACACGCCGACCAGAAACAGTCGCCAGTCGAGCCAGACCATCATCGCGACACAGCCGATAAAGAACAGCAGGTTGCTGACCACTGACAACAATGTGTCGGACGCGATCCGCTGCACGTCGCTCACATCGCTGTTCATGCGTGAAACCAGATCGCCCAGCCGGAAAGTCGCATAAAAGCGCGGCGACAATGTCTGGAGATGCCGCAGCAACGCCGCGCGCATATCATAGAGCATCGCCGCCGACAGCCGAACATAGCGATAGCTCGCCGCGATATTGACGCCGAACCCCAGCACCGTCACCGCGATCATGATCCCGGCGATCCGCCACAGCGCGCCCATGTCCCGCCGCAACAGCGCCTGGTCGATCATCAGCTTGGACAGATAGGGCTGCGCCAGCCCCAGCGCGGTCGACAGCACACTGATCGCCAGCACCAGCAACAGCCCGCGCCGGTAGGGCCGGATATAGGGCAGCAACCGGCGATAGCTGCCCCAGCCGGCAACAGGCGTCGATGGCGGCGCACTCATGCCGCCACCCGCCGTGGCACCAGCGTCAGGCCGTGCAGCGCAAATTGCGGTTCGGGCAGCTTCGCCAGCAGCCCGGTACACCAAAGATGCCCCTGCATCAGCGCGTCATGCTGCGCCCGCCACCAGTCGCCCTGCCCGCCATTGGCGTAGAATTGCGCGCAAAGCAGCAAATGCCGCCGCATCGCCGCGATCAGCATCGCCTGATAATGGCCGAGCAGCGCCGCCTGGTCGCCGCCGTCCGCGATCGCGCGCACCACCGCGCTCGCCAATATCGCCTCGCGCACCGACTGGGCGGTGCCATCGCCGCAGATCGGATCGAAGCCGATCGCCGCCGTGCCGCAAGCCAGCCAGTCGCCGCCGACCAGCGGCATATGCAGGCGCGGCGCAGCGAGGAAGGGGCGGGACGATCCGCCGATCGGATCGACCACCGGCGCGATCAGCCGGCTCTGCGCCAGCAGCGCGTCCACCTCGCCGCCGACGCCCAGCAGCCAGCCTTCATCGCCATCCGCCGGGACCAGAAACAGCCAGCCGCTCCCGACCGCCTCGACCCGCCCCTCCTCGCGGCAGGCCGGGTTGCGCAACCGCACGCGAACAGCGACGGCCTGACGCTCGCCAAAGACATGCAGCTCGCCCATGGGCATCGGCGGCGCGGCATATATGGTGCAATCGGGGGCGGCCACCGTCGCTTCGTCCCGCACGCCCAGCGCCCCCTGCACCATCGCCTCGGACGCCAGCACAGCGTCATGCAGCACCGTCACCGGCGCCCCGCCCCAGGCGACCAGCCGGCGGCGGACACGCGGCGCATCGGCAAACAGGTCCGGCCGCCCGAACAGATCGCGCATCAATGCCAGCGCCGCCTCGCTCAACATCATGCTCGGCACCGGCGGCCGATGGACAGCTTCCTGTCCGACCCGAAATCCCGCCTCTTTCAGCAAATACGCGCAGCCATTGGCGGCCATCCCGCTACCCCGGATGGCCACGGACCTCATGCCCCCAAAATCCCGGAGGAGAAGCGCGCCACCCTCACGGCACCGACACCATGCCCGCCCCGGTCGCGTCATTGCCCAGATCCCAGGTCGCTTCCAGCTTCAGCGTCTTGGCGTCATACACCTCGATGTCGTAGCTGGCGCCGTAGATATAGAGCTTGGCCCCATCCATCGACATGCCCAGACGGAAGCGCGATCGGCAGGGGAACTCCGCCTTGTCCACCACCCTGTTGGTGGCCAGGTCCATGTGCCAGAACTCGCACCGCTTCGCCCCCAGCGTACCGTTGGTCACGACCGTATAGGCCTGCTTGCCGTCCGGCGTAATCTCCAGCCCCGCCATCGCGGTCGGCGCCGGACCGATCGGGGTGAAGTCGAACTGCCGGCTGTTGAGGTCGAACCGGGCCAGCCCGAACATCTTGCTATGAATATAGGGGTCGGCCGCGTTGAACAGCGACACATATTGGCCGGGCGTCCGCAGCGTCTCCAGCGATCCGCCAAAGCCGACATTCTCCAGCCCCGTGCCTTCGGGCCGCGCGAGGTCGATGCGATCGGTGGCCTTGAGCGTCGCGGTGTCAATCACGATCACCTTCTCGCCAAAGGCATAGAGATATCTGCCGTCCCCCGACACCTTGAAACCGACGCGAAAGCCGCCGATCGCCTTCTCATCCTCCTTCTCGATCTCGGCCGTGCGCACCAGCTTCCCCAGCTTCAGGTCGACCACGCCATATAGCGGCTTGCTGACCTTGTAGCGGTCCATTTCCTTGTCGATCCTGGTGACGATCGTATAGAAATACCGGCCGGCCGGGTCCGGCACCCCGCCATAAAAGCGCACTTTGCTGGGGCCGTCATTCAGGCTGAACTTGCTGATGACCTTGCGGCTGGCCGCATCGATCACCTCGATCCCGCTCGTCGTGATGGTCGACACATAGATGCGCTTGCCATCGTCGGACAGGGTCATGGCCGTCGGCAGGCCGGTGTCCAGCTTGATCTTCTGCGTGACCGCGCCCTTGCCTTCGTCAAAGACCAGCAGCATGTCGGGATAGGCGCCCATGAACAGGGTCGCGGCATGGGTGGGCATGGTCGCCAGCACGGCCAGACCGGCCGCCAGCGCAAAGCGGATTTTCTGCATCGCGGGCCTCATGGGAACACCAGGTCGAGATTGCGCCAATCCTTGGTCGCGGTGGCGCAATTGCTGGCCCAGTCCGGCGAATAATTCACATGGTCGGGCACCTGCACCGGCCAGAAGCAGGTGACGTAGCAGTCGTAGATGTCGCGCTCGACCGGCTGGCACAGGCCCGCCGTGCCGCCGCCGGCATCCACTTCCCAGCCCGGCGAGAAGGACAGGGTGCAGCCCATCGGCACATGGGGACGCGGCGGCTGTTGCAGCGCGACGACATCCTCCTCCATGTCCGACGGCATGGTGCCCGATGCAGCGGCAGCCTCGATCGCCGCCTCCATCTGCGTCACCGCCTCGTCGATCCGCCGCGCCTTTTTATTGATGGCACGAAGATGCTTCATGACAGCCCCTTTCGTTCAGCGAAATGCTCCAGAAAGCCGGGATTCTTCACCGCCAGCTCGCCATAGATATGCAGGCAGGTGTCGGTCCATTGCCGGATCCAGTCGCAATAATGGAGATTGGCGTGGCCGGTGTCGCCATAGCGGACGAACGCCTCATGGTGACATCCACCGGCGCAGAGCGGCCGCGCCCAGCAACTCTGGCAATCATATTTGGCGCCCACATGCCCCCGGCGCAGGAAATCGCCCTGCTTGGCCCGGTCGATGCCGCTCGACACATGGCCCATCACATGGGTGTCGGCGTCGGTGAAGCGGTGGCAGGGGGACAGGTCGCCCGACGGGCTGACCCCCATCAGCCCCATGCCCGCGCCGCACGGATGCGACTTGTTGACCCCCGAAATCAGCTCGCTGATCGTCTCGCTGACATTGGTGAAGCCATGCACCTGCCCCCGCAGCGCGAAGTCCAGCCATTCCTGCGCCAGCAGGTTGAACTGCGCCAGCACGCTGTCCATGCCGTCGGCGTCGATCGAATAGGCCCGCGTCTCCCCCGTCGTCACCGGCGCAAAGCCGACCTCGTGAAAGCCCAGATCGTCCTTCAGATGGCGAAAGATGCGCACGACATCGGTGACGCCATCGGTCAGCGTCACCCGCGCGGTCACGGCGCGGGTGCGATGATGCGCGATCAGCGTGCGCAATCGCGGCTCGATCACCGCATAGCTGCCCTTGCCATTCTTGTAGACGCGATGCTTGTCCTGCAATTCGGGCGGGCCATCCATCGACACGGTCACGCCGACCCGGTTGTCCGACAGGAAGGTGACGATCTCCGGCGTCAGCAGCGTGGCATTGGTGGTCAGGCTGTAGGTGATCCCCTTGCCCGCCGCCGCCGTCGCGCCGTTGGCATAGGCCACCACATCCCGCAAAAGCTTGAAATTCATCAAGGTTTCGCCACCGAAGAAAGTGACGTGCACCGACGGGCGATGCGCCGCCTCCGCGATCAGCAGGTCGACGGACGCCTTCGCTGTCTCCAGCGTCATATATTTGGGCTTGCCCGCCGGTGTCGCGATCTTGTCCGCACCGAATTCATAGCAATAGGTGCAGGCCAGATTGCACTGGTTGGTGACGTTGAGCACCAGCGCCTGCAACGGAAAATCGGCCGGCGGCGCTTCGGGCACGGATACCGGCGCGGCGCCCGGATGGATAAGCTGCGCCGCGCGCAATTCGCGCACCAGCGCCTCCGCCTCACCCGGATCGCCGCCCTCGCCCGTCAGCTCCCGCACCAGCGCGGCATGGCCCAGTTCCTGCCCGTCGATCCGGTCCAGCACATCGCGCACCTGCGCGTCGATCTCGAAGATCGCACCGGCGCTGACCAGATAGACGAAGTCGCTGCCCCCCGCGGAAAAGCCATGATATTCGGCCCGGCGGTAGGCGGGCATGTGCATCACCGTCATCGCGATACCTCCGGCTGGTCGAAGCGCTGGTACATGGGCACGGTCACGACCAGATAGGACCGCGCGCTCAATGGCCTGCCGAACTTGTCCTTCTCCGCCTTCGCCGTGGCGACGACCCAGACCTCGCCATAATTGTTGCGGCTGAACCGGCGTTCGGGATTGGGGCCTTCCGGCCCCGGCGTGAAGAAGGCGGTGGGGCTCAATGCGCCCACATATTTCATGTCGTCATCATAATAGACCGACATGAATTCCTGCATCGACCAGGTCGCGTCCACCGGACCGATCGCGACGTCGTCGCTCGTGCTCGGCTTGCCGTCCAGGCCATTGTCGTAACCGATCGCCTCGAACTGCTGATAGCCTTTGGGAAATTTGATCCCGCCCAGCCGCGCCAGGCTCGTTTCCGGCGTGACCTTCAGATAATCGACCCTGGCGTAGACCGGGAACGCCTTTTCCAGCACCGCGCCGCCGATACCGACATCGCGCTGCCCAGCCGGCGCATCGGCCGCGATATCGACGCTCAGCACCGCCTTGCCCGGCGCTGCCGACACGATCTTGCCGACGGTCACGCCCGCCCCCAGATCGACGTCGCCCGCCGCCAGCGAAGCCGGCAGATTATGCCCCCAGATGGTCATGGCCACGCCCTTCGCCCCGGCCTTCACCGCCCCCGGCGTCACCGCCAATATGGACGGGGCGGCGGTCGCGCGGACCAGCTTCACATCATAGCCGAATTCCTGATATTCGCCCCAGAACCAGCGCCCTTCCGCGCTCTGCTGGTCGGGCGCGAACCACATCGCCTCCCGCGCCGCGCTGGTCAGGTCGTCGGGCCTCGTCGGCGCGGCCCCACCCTTGGACGACCCCCGCCAGCTATAGCCGGAATAAACCAGCCCCGTCCCGCTGCGGCTGACGGTCGCGCCACTACCCAGCGACGTCAGCGAAGCACTGGTCCTGAACTCATCCGCCGCCGCGCCCTGCGCCACCGTCATCGTGCCGACGAAGCGCCCCTGCCCCGGCACCGACGCCACCACCAGCCAGTCGCCGGCCAGCCTCGGCGCGCGCAGGCGCGAACTCCACGCCGCCCATTCGGGCGTATGCAGCCCCGCCACCTTGGGCAGATAGGTCAGCGCATAGTCGCCGCGCGTCATCTTGTCCTTGGGGTCGCGCCCGGCCGGCTGCTCGCTATCCTCGGCCGGGCGGCGATATTGCGCGTCCGCCTGCGAATACAGCGCGACGTGCATGTCCTGCAACGTCTTCCATTCCAGCTTCGACCGGCGCCAGGACAGGGGCTGGGCATAGGCATGGCAACTCGCGCACGCGCCCCGCATCGTCTCGTTGGGCAAAGCCTCGTCGATGATCCGCTTTTCGGGCAGGTACATCACCGGCCGCGCCTCCTGCGGCGCCAGCCCGTGCGAGGCCGACAGCGACTTGATGACCGCGCGCGATTCTTCGGGCGTGATGCCCAGGCCGTTCAGCCGCACCATCCGCTTGATCGCCTGCGCCCAGCCCTCCGGCGTGGTGCGCACCCAGCTTATGCGCGACAGGTTCCCTTTGGCATCGGGCGCATGACAACTGCCGCATTTTTCCTGGACCAGCGGATCGGTGACGGGAATGCCCGCCTCCGTCTCCTTCATCGTCGCGCCGTCGGGACCGCCATCTGCCCCGCTATTGCCTTGGGCGAGCACGACCGATGCGGAGAGCAACGCCAACAGACCGAATTGCACCGGAAGCCGCTTCACCCTGATGTCCCCCTTTGGCGTCCGGTCCCTTGTCCTGGACGCAGCCGAAGCCTGGACGGGGCTTTTCGCCCCTCTGATCGGCATGACGAAGGACACCATGCCGATCCGCCATAAAAATCTTGACGATCATCAAGATTTTTTTCGGGGGGCCGAAAAACTCAGGAAAGATGGATCAGGCGAACATCTCCGGCACGATCGGCAGGGTGCGGATGCGCTTGCCGGTCGCCGCATGCAGCGCGTTGACCAGCGCCGGGATCACCGGCGGCAGCGCCGGCTCGCCCATGCCGGTCGGCGGATAGTCTGTTTTCACGAACTCGACGATGATCTGCGGCGTATCGGGGATGCGCTGCAACGGATGGGTATCGAAATTCGCCTGCTCCACCGCGCCCGCGACCTGCGTGATCTTCTGCCCGGCCAGCGCCTGCCCCAGCCCCTCGATCACCGATCCCTGCGCCTGATGCAGCGCATTCATCGGGTTGATGATCTGGCTGCCGACATCGCCCGCGACCCACACGGTCGCAACCTTCGGCATCCCGTCGACCATCGCCACCTCCAGCACCTCGGCAAAATAGCCCATATGGCTATAGTAAAAGGCGAAGCCCTTGCCCCGTCCCTTGGGCAGCTTCCCGCGATCGGCCCAGCCGCTCATCGCCAGCACTGTCTCGATCACGCCTTTGGCCCGCCCGGTGACGAAGGGCGGCGCATTGGGTCCACGCGCCAGTTCGCGCGGCTCGCCCAGCAATTCCAGCATCAGGCTCGGCAGATCCTTGCCCGCCGCCTGCGCCACTTCGTCCAGAAAAGCCTGCGTCACGAACGCCAGCGCATTGGACCCCGGCGCCCGCAGCCAGCCGGTCGGCATATTGGTGCTGATGAAGCTCTGCTCCAGCAGCACCGTGTCGATCAGGCCGGCAGGCAATTCGCTCGCCGGCATTTCCGCCGATCGCACCGGCTTGCCGTCCTTGCCGAACGTCACGAAATGATCGTGAAACGCCGTCAGCCTGCCGCCCTTGTCCAGCGCCGCGCGGAAACCATGCCAGCCGGCGGGACGATAGAAATCATGCTGCATATCCTGCTGCCGGCTATAGAGCAGCTTCACCGGCACGCCCGGTAGCTGCGCCGCGATCGCCGCCGCCTGCACCATATAATCATTCATCAACCGCCGGCCGAAACCACCGCCGATGCGGGTGAAGTTGATGCGGATCTTCTCCGGCGGCAGGTTCAGCGCCTTGGCCACCAGCCCGCGCCCGCTTTCGGGATTCTGCGTCGGCGCCCAGATTTCGATCGCGCCATCCTTGAACAGGGCGGTGCAGTTCTGCGGCTCCAGCGTGGCATGCGCCAGGAAGGGATAATGATATTGCGCGCTGACCGTCTTTGCCGCAGCGGCAAAGGCCCCATCCACATCGCCCGCACGGACGATATCGCCATCCGCCTTGCCCTTCAGCCGCGTGGCTGCCTGCGCGGCATAGCCGTCGGTCGAAAAACCGCTGACCCTGCTCATGTCCCATTCGACTTTCAGCGCCTCGCGCGCTTGGTTGGCGCTCCACCAACTGCCCGACAGGATCGCGACCCCATCGAACAGCGACTCCGGCGTGCCGTCCCCCTTGATCGTCAGCACATGGGCCACGCCAGGCAGCGCCTTCACCGCATCCAGATTGGCCGATTTGAACGTGCCACCAAAGGCCGGACAGCTTTCCAGCACCGCATAAAGCATGCCCGGCAGCTTGAAATCGATCCCGAACAGCGGCTTGCCCGCCACGATCGCGGGCGTATCCACCCCGCCGATCGACTGGCCGATGATGCGGAAATCCTTCGGGTCTTTCAGCACCAGCGTCGCCGGATCGGGCGCGGGCTGCCGCGCGGCGGCGGCGGCCAGCGCGGCATAGGTCATGCTCTTGCCCGACGCCGGATCGCGCACCGTGCCGCTGCCCGTCTTCAAGGACGCCGGCGCCACGCCCCATAGCTGCGCCGCAGCCGCCACCAGCATCGACCGCGCCGCAGCCCCGGCCTTGCGCGTCGGCAGCCATTCGCGCGGCGTCGTGCGGCTGCCGCCTGCGCTCTGCCCGCCGAAAATTGTCTGGTCGGCATGGGTCTGCTCGATCGTCACCTGCGCCCAGTCGACGTCCAGCTCCTCGGCGATCAGCATCGGCAGCATCGTCTTGGCGCCCTGCCCGATCTCGGCATTCTTCGCCCCGATCATGACGCGATTGTCCGGCAGTATCTGCACGAAGGCGGTCAATATCTGCGGCGCTCCTTCGGCCGCACCCGCCATCGGGATGTTGAGGTCGAACAGCAATCCGCCCCCGGCGACCAACGATGCGCTCAAAAAGCCACGGCGCGACAGGACCGGCGCGTTCATGCCTTCGCTCCCGACCTGGCTGCATCCCTGATCGCGGCGCGAATGCGGACATAGGTGGAGCAACGGCACAAATTGCCCATCATCGCCCCGTCAATATCCTCGTCCGTGGGATCGGGCGTGGTCGCCAGCAGCGCGGTCGCGCTCATGATCTGCCCCGCCTGGCAATAGCCGCATTGCGGCACGTCCAGCTTCACCCAGCTATCGGAAATGCGCTTGCCCGCCTCGCTCTGCGCCACCGCCTCGATCGTGGTGATCGCCATGCCCTGCGCCTCGCCGATCGGCGTCTGGCACGCGCGCGCCGGGCTGCCGTCGATATGGACGGTGCACGCGCCGCACAGCCCCGCGCCACAGCCGAACTTGGTGCCCACCATGTCCAGATCCTCGCGCAGCACCCATAGCAGCGGCTTGGCCGGATCGGCCTCCACCGCCCGCACTTGCCCATTCACCTTCAGGTTGATCGCCATCATCGTCCCCCGATTGTCGCGCACCAACGATGGGATGCCAGAAAGACGCCGCCTGTCCAGCCATTTCATGCCCCCGCCTGCGGGAAAACGGATCGGCCCGCGCATCGCATCATGCACGACCATAGCGGCATGATGACGCCGACTATCGCACATGGAAACGAACCGGCAATATCATGACCGACTTTGATACTCGTCAGTCGTTCATAAGTCAGGCATGATGATTTCATGCGCAATAGCGGGACGAATCGTGATGGCGATCTTCAGGTCTAACCCTAATAGCGACGATCATTTCACCGGCACTACGGCAGCGGACATATTTCATTTCCGCGTTGCCGACCTCAACAATCGCGACACCGTCATCGGCGGCGACGGCCCCGCGATAGACCGCCTCGTCCTCGACACCGCCGGCACCGTCTATGACGGGCAGTTGGCCGGCGTATCCGGCATCGAACAGGTCGAACTCGCGGCGGGGGCCAACCGCCTGATCCTGACCGCGCGGATGGCCGCCACCGCCCATAACCGCACCGTCACCGTCCTCGGCAACAACGGCAACGACGTCATCAGCGCCTTCACCTTCACGGCGGCGGATCGCATCGACATCCACGCCGGCACCGGCAACGACAATCTTCTCGGCGGCGCAGGCAACGACATTTTCCGCTTCGCCGCCAACGCCCTCAACGGCAGCGACAGCGTCAACGGCCGCGCCGGCTTCGACCGCCTCATCCTCACCAGCGCCGGCGGACTCTATGGCCAGCAACTCGCCAACATTTCAGACATCGAACGGATCGACCTCGCCAACGGCGCCAACCATCTCAGCCTCGCCGCCCATTGGGCCGCTACGGCGCAAAGCCGCACCGTCACCGTCATCGGCAACGCCGGCAACGACAGCATCAACGCCTCCGGCTTCACCGCCGCCGACCATCTCGACGTCACCGCCGGCACCGGCAACGACAGCTTGATCGGCGGGGCCGGGGCCGATATCTTCCGCTTCGCCGCCAACGCCCTCAACGGCAGCGACAGCATCCAGGGCGGCGCCGGCTTCGATCGCCTCATCCTCACCAGCGCGGGCGGTCTCTATGGTCAGCAACTCGCCAATGTCTCCGGCATCGAACGGATAGACCTCGCCAACGGCACCAACCATCTCAGCCTCGCCGCGCACTGGGCCGCTACCGCGCAAAGCCGCACCGTCACCGTCATCGGCAATGCCGGCAACGACAGCGTCAACGCCTCCGGCTTCACCGCCTTCGACCGGCTGGACGTCACAGCCGGCCTTGGCAACGACAGCTTGATCGGCGGCGCGGGCGACGACAGCTTCCGCTTCGCCGCCAATGCCCTCGATGGCGGCGACACAGTCCGGGGCGGTGCCGGCTTCGACCGGCTCATCCTGACCAGCGCCGGTGGCCTCTATGGCCAGCAACTGGCCAATGTCTCCGGCATAGAACGGATAGACCTGGCCAACGGCGCCAACCATCTCAGCCTCGCCCCGCATTGGGCCGCCACGGCGCAGAACCGCACCGTCACCATCATCGGCAATGCCCGCAATGACAGCATCAACGCGCGGGATTTCACCGCCGCCGACCATCTCGACGTCTATGCAGGCCTTGGCAACGACATGCTGATCGGCGGCGCGGGCGACGACATCTTCCGCTTCGACGCCGGCGCGCTGACCGCAGCGGACAGGATCGTCGGCAATGGCGGCCGGGACCGGATCGCCTTTCAGACCGCCGGAACCGTCAGCATAACCGATGCCCTATGGTCGTCCCTCAGTTCGGTGGAGCAGGTCAGCTTCGCCAATGGCGCAAACGACATCACCCTGTCCGGCCGCCCGACCAACTGGTATCCGTTTGAACCCTATCAGATCATCCTGAACGACGGCGACGACCGCCTCGACGCGACCGATTTCGATACCGGCGTGTGGGTAACGGCCGGTGCAGGCGACGATCATCTCGTCGGCGGCTGGTATGATGATTTCTTCATCTTCCGCATGGAGGATCTGACCAGCGCCGACTTCATGGATGGTGGCGACGGCGGCTGGGCCTATAACACGCTCATCTTCTCGACCGCCGGCCATTTCTCCGCCGCCAGTTGGAATGCGGACAATGTGGTGCAGGAAATCCAGTTGGCCGATGGTGACAACTGGATCGAACTGTCCTCGGCCATGTCCGGCACGATCCGCGACGGCGCTGGCAATGACAGGATCGACGCCAGCGGCAGAGCCGGCGGAACCATCTATATCAGCAGCGGCAACGACACGGTGCTTGGCGGATCGGGCTATGATCAAATTCTGGTCGATGGAACGGATTTCAACGCGCGCGACCGGATTGAGGGCAATGGCGGTGCGGACGTCCTGACCTTCCGCGACGGCGTCCACCTGACCGAAGCGGACTTCGCACAGGTCCGCGATATCGGCGAGATCGAATTTCTGAGCAGCAGCAGCATCGCTCTGGGCGACGCACTGATCGCATCGACGGGCAGCAACCGGATCGAACTGCAATTCGGATGGGACGCCATGGTCGACGCCTCGGCCGTCTCGGCCGATTATGCCGTCTCCATTCTCACAATCAGTGGGGCCGACCATCTGGTCGGCGGCGCTGGCGCAGACATCTTCAATTTCTATGAAGGCAGCCTGGCTTACGAACCCACCTCCTTCGTCAGCGGCGATGTCGTGGTCGGCGGCGACGGCGCCGCCATCGACACGCTGATCCTCAACTATGGTGCCGTCTATGACGCTGCCTTGCTGTCCGGCGTATCCGGTATCGAGAAGATCGATCTCAACGTCTTTTATTGGTATCGCGACTATTATTATGACGATGGCTATTATTGGTACACCGAAGGCCCCTATGAATCGGCCGACTACAGCCTCGAAATAACCGACGCGCTCGTCTCGACCGCCCATGGCGGCCGGCTTCAGGTCGTCAGCGAATATGGCAACGACATCCTCGACGCCAGCACCCTCTCCGCCCCCTACAGCGTCGACCTCGACGGCTCCTATGGCGACGACCAGCTTCTGGGCGGCGCCGGGCAGGACCGGCTGGAGGGTGGCTATGGCAACGACATCCTGACCGGCGGCGCCGGCGGCGACATCTTCTTCTGGGGCAGCGCCGAACAGGGCTGGGACAGCATCACCGACTTCACGCCGGGCGAGGATCAACTGCACTTCTCCGCAGCCGGCTTCATCCTGGCCGACGGGCGGCTCGACACGCTGGTCCAGGGCGATGAAAACGGCGTCGCCAACCTCAGCGGCGCAGACCTGTTCCTCTATGACGGACCGGTCGAAGACATAGTGGACCTGCGCGCCATCCTGGCGGACCATGGCAGCGGCGGCGCGGTCGGCGCCGGCCTGTTCATCGCCGCCGCCACTGCCGACGGCCGCACCCACCTATATTACACCGCCGATGCCAGCGGCACGCAGGACGCGAACATCTACGACATCGCCGATCTCGGCCTGGGCCTGCCGCCCGCGCAACTCACGCTGGCCGATTTCGCACTGGTCTGACCGGACGGCGGCGGGGGAGCCGATCCACCCCTAGCCGCCAACCCGGCCTTCACTCCTCCAAACCGAACAACCCCGCCGGCGCGCCATAGTCGTCCGGCCATCCCGCATAAGTCACATCGGTAGGCCCGACCACGAAGTCGCGCACCATCCAGCGCCCGTCCCGCATCTCCAGCAGCGCATAGGTATCCGGCCCGTCTAATATCCCGGCCTCGACCCGCTCGGCATGGCGGGTGCGGCGAAAGTCGATCGCCCCGCCCGCCACCGTCTGCGGCACCACATGGGCGAAGGCCCAGCGATCCTGCCGCCGCAGCGTCCGCACGACGAATTGCACCTTCTGCCCCAGATCGCGCTCGATCACCGGCCGCAGCGCATCCAGCAGCACGCGCCGCTGCGCATCGCCCACGCCGATATCGCTCGCCCCGGCCAGCGCCGCCACCACCATCACCGTTCCGATCATACCCGTCTCCGTCATCCCGCAGCCCCATGAAAAAGGCCGCGCGAAGCCCCCACTTCGCGCGGCCTTTTTCGTTAAGGCACAACCTTGGGTTCCCCCTCAGTTCGCCTTGGAAAGATCCACCTTTTCCACCCACTCAGGATAGAAGGTCGGTTCGCGGTTGGACCAGCCCACCGCCGTCGCCGCCGCCTCGCTGATCGACTGGAGCAGCGCGCGCCGCTTTTCGGGGTGGAGGTGCGGCAGGCTGGCGGCGGCGCAGAACGCCCCCGGCAACCAGGGCCGCGCCCCAGCGCCCAGCAGGCGCTCATAGAGGAAGCGATAGGCGGAAAAGCTGCTCAGCCGATCCTGCCCCAGGTCGAAGGCCGATACCGTGACCAGCGGCGCCATGAACGGCTCCACCTGCTCCAGCCCGCTATCATCGGGTACGCGCGCCTTGATATCGTCCAGCCGGCCGTAGATGCGCGCCTGTGCGCGGATCGACGCTTCCTCCACCATGTCGCGGGACCACAGCTTCATCGCATCGCGGCGATGCAGCCCGATATCCAGCGATCGGCGGATATAGCGTTGCGTGGCAGACGGGAAGCTGGCGAATTCACGCAGTTCCGCCAAGGTGACAGCCCCGTCCGCAGGTCTTGCACTCGTACCCATGTTCATGCCCTCCGACTTGAAGTCGTAGGATGAAACATGCGCCCTCTATGGTTACCGAAGGCTTAAGCGCCTGTTCCACCGCTGTTCATAACGGAACAGATTTCTTTGTGCGGCGCAACATGAAACTTCCGTGACTGCGACAAGCCGTTGGAGACGCGGACAACACCCCCCATCGCGCCTGCATGACCCGCGCGATGATCGGCTGAAACAGCGTCTGAACCCAAGTCGGGACAGGCCCGCCAAATATGACACCCCATCCCGCGAACATAGCTGGCCACAATTTAATTAGTTAGCTAAGTAACTAATAAACCCACGCGATTCACCTGTCCAACTCGCTGTCTCATCAAGCGCTCACCCTCTCCAGCAGCCAGGCCAGCGCCTCATCGGCCTGGGTGAATATCCGCATATAATCCTGGGTCATTTCCCGCCGCACCTGCATCGTGGCGATGATGCTGGGGGTGACGATGGCGATCCGCGACGCCCGCGGGAACAGCCCTTCGCCCAGATGCGCGCGGAAAGCCGCGACCGCTACCTGCGGCTGCACCGCGCTGCCACTCATGTCCATCCGCAGCAGATAGCCGGGCGCAAACCCCTCGGCCACGAATCGCGCCTTCACCTCACGGGCGTAGGCAGCCACGCCCTCATTGGTGAACTGGCCGTGCCAGGCGATGTCGAGCAGGTTGATATCGTGGCGAAATCGGATGTCATACATGGGAAAGCGGCCTCCGCCGTCTCTCATGCCGCACGCGCGTTACCGAAAGATTAGCTATGCGGCGAAGCGACTTGCGTGGACAGCGGCCTATCCCGCAGCAACCGTTCCAGCGCCGCAGCACTCTCCAGCCCGGTCCCGGCCACGCTCGCCTGCAAGGCACGATAGGTCGCCAGGATCGCGGTCCCGCTCGGCGTCAAACGCGCCCCTTCGCTCGACGTCGCGACCAGCGGATCGGCCCAGCAGCGGTTCATGACGTCGACCAGCAGCCAGCATCTCCGGTAACTCATCCCCTGCTTCCGCCCGGCCGCCGAGATCGACCCTTCCGCCGCGATCGCGTCGAGCAGGTCCGCCTTGCCCGGCCCCATGGCGATCTCGTCGCCACAATATATCTGGATCTTGATCTTCAGCATCGGCCCGTCGCCCACGCCTAACGGTTTAAAACCGCCAGCGCCAGAGCGCGCCAGCCGTCCCCCGCACATTCAGGCCCCGGCAGATTCAGGCGCGGAAAGTTCAGGCGCTGGCCCGCCGCTCCAACACCGCGCCGATCATCGCCCGCCATACGCCCACGTCGCCGGCCTGCGCCATCTGCGCATCGGGTTCGCGCAACGTATGCAGGATCGCATAGGCATCATCGACATGGTCGGGCCAGGCGGCATCCACCGCGCCGGCCGCATGCGGATCATGGCCGCCCCCGTTCAGGCTCAACTGGCGACCGGCAAGGACACGGGCGATGCGCTCGATGGCGGGGGTGGCGGATGTCGGCATGGATGGCATACTCCTCTCAAAAGGGGCGGCGCTTTTCGCTCTTCCGCCCGTTACGATAGCATATCGTTACAGGCGGAGCTATCGGTCCTCGCCCTCCCTGAAACCGGACGAGGGCACCGGGTCGCCCTTGTCGCCGGGCTTGGCGGTCGATGGCGGATCGGACGCATCCATCGAATCCTTCAGGCTCTCGTCGCGCTTCTCGTCGGGGTGCAGCACATGGTCCTGCGTATCGCTTTCCCGATCGTCGCCGGCCTCCTCGCGACTGTTCGGACGCAGTTCGTTCTTGTCCGTCATGACACTCTCCTGTCGTTTCCTCGGATCAACGGACAGCCCGGCAGCGCGGTTCCGCCCGTCCTTCGACCAACGCCGCCGCCAGTTCGACCAGCAACACGGCGTCCTACAGACTTTCGCAATATCCCGGCGTAGACAGGCATCATGACTGATCTTCCCGAAGACGATCGCGGCGTCGCGCCGTCGATCGCGCTCTATTCGATTCTGGGCTTCTGGTTCTTCTACACCGTCATCGTGACCCTGCGCGCCATCGTCGTCGGCTTCGACGCGCAATGGGAAATGGCGGCCCGCCGCATGGTCGTGGCGGTGATCGGCATCATCGTCACCTGGATACTCTATCTCGCGCTGCGCCGGTTCGACTATAAGCCGCTGGCGGTCCGCTTCGTCGCCGCCTTCTCGCTCGCCGCCCCCTTCGCGCTCGCCATGGCAGCGGCCAACTATTATATCTTCAACGTCTATGATCCGATCAGCCTCTTTCCCGACGCGGACATGAAGAAGAAGGCGATGGAGGAAGGCTATGTGCTCATCTCCATCGTCGAAGACGCGATGACGCGCTATTTCTTCCTCGCCGCCTGGGCCGGCCTTTACCTCGCCCTCTCCTATGCCAGCGAAGCGCACCGCACCGAACGCCGCGCCGCCCGGCTGGAACGCGCCGCCCAGCAGGCCGAACTGCGCTCGCTCCGTTATCAGGTGAACCCGCATTTCCTGTTCAACACGCTCAACTCCCTCTCCACCCTGGTCATGCGCAACAAGCCGGACGATGCGGAGCAGATGATCATGTCGCTCTCCAACTTCTACCGCACCAGCCTGACCGGCGATCCGCTGGACGATGTGCCGCTGGAGGAGGAAGTCCATCTTCAGAAACTCTATCTGGATATCGAGGCGGTCCGCTTCCCCGACCGGCTGACCACCGCCATCGACATCCCGCCCGCGCTGATGAACGCCTGCGTCCCCGGCCTCATCCTCCAGCCGCTGGTCGAAAATGCGATCAAATATGGCGTATCCCGCACCTTAAGTCCCGTGACCATCACCATCACCGCGCGGGAGGATGGCGACCAGTTGCACATTGCCGTGACCGATGATGGCGACAATCCGCCGAGCGGGGCCGACGCCGGCAGCGGCATCGGCCTTGCCAATGTCCGCGACCGGCTGACCGCCCGCTTTGGCGAACAGGGCCGCATCGCTTATGGTCCGCGCGAAGGCGACGGTTTTTCCGTCCTCCTCACCTTGCCCATCATCCGCCGGGGTTGCTGACGTCCATGTCCATCCGCACCATGATCGTCGATGACGAACCGCTCGCCGTCGAACGGCTCCAGATGCTCTGCGCCCGCGAACCGCGCATCGCGCTGGTCGGCACCGCCACCGATGGCGAAGCGGCGCTGCGCCTGATCGAGGGGCTGAAGCCCGATCTCGTCCTGCTCGATATCGCCATGCCCCTGCTGGACGGCATCGGCGTCGCCCGCGCCGTAGGCCGGATGGGCATCCGCCCCGCCGTCATCTTCGTCACCGCGTTCGAGGGTTTCGCAGTCGAAGCGTTCGATCTCGCCGCCGTCGATTACATGCTCAAGCCCGTCGCCCATGACCGGCTGACCCGCGCAGTCGACCGGGTGGAAGCGGCGCTGCGCAACCAGTCCTCCACCGGTGCGCCTGCCATCGCCAGCGAACCCAGCCCTGAATGGGCGGAGGAATTCTGGGTGCCGCACCGCTCCGAACTGATCCGCATCGCCACCGACCAGATCGACCGGATCGAGGCGGAACGCGACTATATGCGCCTGCATGTCAGCGCCCACAGCTATCTGCTGCACCAGACGATCAGCAGCCTGGAGGAACGGCTCGACCCGCAGCAATTCGTCCGCCTGCATCGCAGCCATATCGTGCGCCGCGACCATATCGCCCGCCTGCGCCACGACGGCAGCGGCGTCTGGTTCGCGGCCCTCACCGACGGCGGCGAAATCCGCATCGGCCGCACCTTCCTCGCCAACGCACGGGCGATGACGGGGCGCTGACTCGTTCCCCGACGTCTTAAACCGCCTGCCCAGCCGCTACGCCGCTGGCCCAGGCCCATTGGAAATTATAGCCGCCCAGCCATCCGGTGACATCCACCGCCTCACCGATCGCATACAGCCCCGGCACCTTGGCCGCCTCCATCGTGCGTGACGAAAGCCCGGCGGTGGCGATCCCGCCCACCGTCACCTCGGCCTTGGCATAGCCCTCCGTCCCGGAAGGCATGAAGGCCCAGTCGGCAAGCCGCGCCCCCACTTGCCGCAGCACCTTGTCGGTCAGCGCCCCCATTTCCCCCTGTACTTCCAGCCGCTCCAGCAGCGCATCGGCCAGCCGCTCGGTCAGCGCCTGCGCCAGCACCCGGCGCAGGCTGGCCCGCGGCCGCTCCGCCTTTTCCGCCAGCAACCAGTCGGCCGCCCGATCCGGCAGGAAATTCACCTGAATGGCCGTCCGATGCTGCCAATAGGAGGATATCTGCAACATCGCCGGCCCGGACAGCCCACGGTGCGTGAACAGCGCCGCCTCGCGAAAGCGCGTCTTGTTCCATCGCACCTCGACATCGGCCGACACGCCCGACAGCGACTGGAACAGCGACTCCTCCGGCCCCAGCGTGAAGGGCACCAACGCCGGACGCGGCTGCACGATGCTCAGGCCAAAATGCCGCGCCACATCATAGGCGAAGCCCGTCGCCCCCATCTTGGGAATGGACGGCCCACCGGTCGCCAGCACCAGCGCCGGCGCCCGATGCCCGGTCCCGCCGACGCTCACCCGATACAGGCCATCGCCATGGTCGATATCCGCGACCGCTTGTCCCAGCGCCAGCGTCACGCCGCCCTTGGCGCATTCCTCTTCCAGCATCGCGACGATCTGCTTCGCCGACCCGTCGCAGAACAACTGCCCCAGCGTCTTCTCATGCCAGGCGATGCCATAGCGATCGACCAGCCCGATAAAGTCCTGGGCCGTGTAGCGCCCCAGCGCCGACTTGGCGAAATGCGGATTGGCCGACAGGTATCGGTCGGCGGCGGTATGGATATTGGTGAAATTGCACCGTCCGCCGCCCGAAATCAGGATCTTCTTGCCCACCGCCTCGGCATGGTCGACCAGCAGCACGCGCCGTCCCCGCTGCCCGGCGGTGGCCGCGCACATCATCCCGGCCGCGCCCGCGCCAAGGATTATTGCGTCATAATCGGCCATCGTCACCGCCCCCGCTTCAGACGCACCAGTGCCTCGTCCAGCGCCTGAAGAAAGCGCGACCGATCGACCTTGCCGAAGGGCGGCGGCCCGCCGATCGGATCGCCCACGGCCCCTGCGCGCAGGTCCGCCATGATAGCCCGCGTCGCCACCGCCGCACCGATCGAACTCAGCGTAAAGGGCTTGCCATTGGGCGCGATCACCACCGCGCCGGCCTTCAGGCAGCGGTCCGCCAGCAAGATATCGGCGGTGATGCACACCGACCCGGCATCCGCCCGCTCCGCGATCCAGTCGTCCGCCGCGTCGAAACCGTCGCTCACCACCACCCGGTCCACCAGCGGGTGCACAGGAATGCGGATCGGGCTGTTGCTCACGATCGTCACGGGTATTTCATGCCGCCAGGCGACCTTGTAGATCTCCTCCTTCACGGGGCAGGCATCGGCATCGACCAGTATCTTCATGGGCGGGGCGATAGTCTTTGGGGCCGACCAGCACAATCCCGGCAACCAGCCCCGCAGGAAAGCGGCATACCCACGCCACTCCGGTTCCCCGCTTTGGTGCAACGCTCCAGCGACTGAGGAATTTTCCCACATCGCCCTATGCCGCCTTCACCCCGCGATATTCCTGTCCTACATGGTTCGCCATGAATGCCCCCCTCTATAATAAAGACATATTGCGGCTCGCTGCCGGCATCCCGCATCACCAGCGCCTGCCGGACCCGCAGGCGACCGTGGAGAAGCGCTCGCCCACCTGCGGATCGCGCGTGACCGCCGATGTCCGCATGACCGACGGCCATCTGTCCGACATGGGCCTCGACGTGAAAGCCTGCGCCCTGGGTCAGGCCTCCGCCGCCCTGATGGCCGGTCATGCGATCGGCCTGACCGCAGACGAACTGGCCGACGCCCGCGACAGGCTCGCCGCCTATCTGGCGGGCGACAGCGACGATCTCGCCTTCTGGCCGGGCCTTGCCGTCCTCGCCCCGGCGCGCGGCTATCCCGCCCGCCACGCCTCGATCCGCCTCGGCTTTGAAGCGATCGCGCAAGCCGCCCGGCAGGCAGACGCCTGATGGAAGCCCATGCCCCCATCAGCGCCACCGACGTCCTCCTGTCCGAAGGCGTCATACTCTTGGGCGCCGCCGTCCTCTTCGTCATGCTCTTCCGCCGCTTCGGCCTCGGCGCGGTGCTCGGCTATCTCGTCGCCGGCGCTTTGGTCGGACCGCAGGGCCTTGGCCTTGTCGGCGGCGGCGAATCGAAACTCGCCATCGCGGAAATCGGCATCGTCCTGCTGCTGTTCCTCGTCGGCCTCGAACTCCATCCCGCCCGCCTCTGGCGCCTGAAGCGCGACATTTTCGCGCTCGGCCTGGCGCAGGTGGTGCTGTGCGGTTGCGTCCTCACCGCCATCATCTTCTACTCCACCGGCTTTAGCTGGGGCGCGGCGATCGCGCTCGGCCTGCCACTCGCTTTGTCCTCCACTGCGCAGGTGCTGCCCGGCCTCAAATCCAGCGGCCGCATCAATTCCCCCTTTGGTGAGAAGGTCTTTTCGATCCTGCTGTTCCAGGATCTCTCGATCGTCCCGCTCATCACCATCATCGCCGCCCTCTCCCGCAACCCCGCCGACGCTGGCGGCCCGCCCGGATGGATGATGGCCGCCTACACCGTCGCCGCCATCGTCGGCCTTGTGCTGGCCGGCCGCTTCATCCTGCGCCCGCTCCTTGGCCTCGTCGGCCGCATGGGCGAGCGCGAACTGTTCGTCGCGGTCGGCCTTTTCACCGTGCTCGCCGCCGCCGCGCTGATGCACAGCCTGCACCTCTCGACCGCGCTCGGTGCCTTCGTCGCGGGCGTCATGCTCGCCGATTCGCCCTACCGGCATGAGATCGAGGCCGACGTCGAGCCGTTCCGCTCGATCCTGCTCGGCCTCTTCTTTCTCGCCGTCGGCATGGTGCTGGACCTGCGCACCGTCGCCGCCAATCCCTTCTTCGTCCTGTCGATGGCCGCGATCCTCGTCGCGACCAAGGCGGCGATCATCACCGGCCTTGCTCGCCTGTTCGGCATGGCCTGGCAACAGGCGCTCGGCGCTGGCCTGCTGCTCAGCCAAGGCGGCGAATTCGGCTTCGTCCTCTTCGCCCAGGCGCAGAACGCCCTGCTGATAGCGCCCGAAGCGTCCAGCCTGTTCAGCGCCATCGTCACCTTCTCCATGGCGACGACGCCGTTCCTGATGCTCTTCGCCCGCCGCTTCGAATTCGCCAAGCCCAAGGACGTCAACGACCTGTCGGGACCGGAGGACGCGCCACGCGGCTCCGCCATCATCGTGGGCTATGGCCGCTTCGGCCAGACCGTGGCGCAGATGCTGATGGGTCATGGCTTCGCCGTCACCCTGATCGACAAGAAGCCGGCCCAGATCGAAGTGTCGAGCCGCTTCGACATGAAGGTCTATTATGGCGACGGCACCCGCATGGACCTGCTCCACCGCGCCGGCGCGGACGAAGCGCGCCTGATCGCCTTCTGCATCGACGACCCCGCTCTCGATTCGCGCGCGCTCCAACCGATCGCGGAGGCCTTCCCCCAGGCCGCGCTCATGGTCCGCGTCTTCGACCGCCGCCAATTGCTGGAATTGCAGGACATGGACCTCGCCGGCACCGTCCGCGAAGTCTATGAATCGGCCATCTGCATGGGCGTTCAGGCGATGCAGGCGCTGGGCGTACCGGGTGAGGAGGTCGAGGAGGTCGAGCGCCAATATCGCCAGAATGATACCGATCGCCTCGCGCTCCAGACCGAACATGGCAGCCTGCTCGCGGCGAAGGACTTGATGTATCGACCGGGCAAGGGCATGCGCCTCATCAGTCGAGGGGATGGAGAAAAGGCATGATCGCGATTCTGGCTTGCCTGTCGGCGGCGCTGGCCATCGGCGCCGGCGCGTTCGGCGCCCATGGCGTGGCCGATCCCAAGGCGGCGGAATGGCTGCGCACCGGCGGCCTCTATCAGTTGATCCATGCCGTCGCGGCCATGGCCATCATGGGCGTGACGCGCGGCGCGGCGGCTCTGTTGCTGGCCGGCGCGGCGATCTTCGCGATCAGCCTCTACGTCATGGCGCTGGGTGGTCCCAAATGGCTGGGTGCGATCACGCCGATCGGCGGCACGCTGATGATCGCGGGATGGCTCTGGGCCGCCTGGACCTTTGCGCAGCGTTAAGCTGCGGCCTTGCTCCTTCACCACTGCAAGCCTAGATTGGGATCATGGCCGACCACCACCATCATCATGAACCGACCGGCACCAATCTCGCCGACGCCGCCCGCGCCACGCTGGAGGCGCAGAATGAGCAATGGACGCCGATGCGCGCCGCCATCTTCGACGCGCTTGCCGCGGAGGAACGCCCGGCATCGGCCTATGACATCGCCGACACCGTGTCGAAGGCGCGCGGCAAGCGGGTCGCGCCCAACAGCGTCTACCGCATCCTCGACCTGTTCGTGACGAACAACATCGCGATGCGCGTCGAAAGCGCCAACGCCTATATCGCCAACGCCCATCCCGGCTGTCACCATGACTGCATCTTTCTGGTATGCCGCAATTGCAAGCAGGCCACCCATGTCGATGACGACAAGGTGACCAACCAGGTTCGCGCCGTCGCGAAGCAGGAGGGCTTCAACCCCGAACGCCCGGTCATCGAGATTCTGGGCCTTTGCGCGAAATGCGCGGCCTGATGGAACGGTGCGCTTGCGTGCGGAACGGCCTGGCGGGCCTTGCTTTGATCCGGAACGGCGCTAGGGCCTTGGGAGTCTATGTCTTTCATGAATGATCGCCCCGAAACCCCGCTCCTCGATCAGGTCGTCTGGCCGTCGGACCTGCGCGCCCTCAAGCCCGACCAGTTGCGCCAGCTCGCCGATGAACTGCGGCAGGAAGTGATTTCCGCCGTCGGCGTCACCGGCGGTCATCTGGGGTCGGGGCTGGGCGTGGTCGAACTGACGACCGCGATCCACTATGTGTTCGACACGCCCAATGACAAGCTGGTCTGGGACGTCGGCCATCAATGCTATCCGCACAAGGTGCTGACCGGCCGGCGCGACCGCATCCGCACCCTGCGACAGGGCGGCGGCCTTTCCGGCTTCACCAAGCGCGCCGAAAGCGAGTTCGACCCGTTCGGCGCGGCGCACAGTTCCACCTCGATCAGCGCGGCGCTTGGCTTCGCGGTCGCCAACAAGATGCAGGATCGCCCCGGCAAGGGCATCGCCGTCATCGGTGACGGCGCGATGTCGGCCGGCATGGCCTATGAGGCGATGAACAACGCCCGCGCGGCCGGCAACCGCCTCGTCGTGATCCTGAACGACAATGACATGTCGATCGCCCCCCCGGTCGGTGGCCTGTCCGCCTATCTCGCCCGTCTCGTTTCCAGCCGCGAATTTCTCGGCCTGCGCGACCTGGCCAAGAAACTGGCGCGCAAACTCCCCCGCCCGCTCCACAACGCCGCACGCAAGACGGACGAATTCGCCCGCGGCATGGCAATGGGCGGCACCCTGTTCGAGGAACTGGGCTTCTATTATGTCGGCCCGGTCGACGGCCATAATCTCGACCAGTTGATCCCGGTGCTCGAAAATGTCCGCGACGCCGCCGAAGGGCCGTGCCTCGTCCATGTCGTCACGCAGAAGGGCAAGGGGTACGCCCCGGCCGAAGCGGCCGCCGACAAATATCATGGCGTCCAGAAATTCGACGTCATCACCGGCACGCAGGCGAAGGCCCCGCCCGGACCGCCCAGCTACACCAATGTCTTTGCCCAGGCCCTGATCGCCGAAGCCCGGCGCGACCCGAAGGTCTGCGCCATCACCGCCGCCATGCCGTCCGGCACCGGCCTCGACAAATTCGAGCAGGCCTTCCCCGATCGCCTGTTCGACGTCGGCATCGCCGAACAACATGCCGTCACCTTCGCGGCGGGCCTTGCGGCCGAAGGGATGCGCCCCTTCTGCGCCATCTACTCGACCTTCCTGCAACGCGCCTATGATCAGGTCGTGCATGACGTCGCGATCCAGAACCTCCCCGTCCGCTTCGCCATCGACCGCGCCGGTCTGGTCGGGGCCGATGGTTCCACTCACGCGGGCAGCTTCGACATCACCTACCTCGCCACCCTGCCCAACATGGTGGTGATGGCGGCGGCGGACGAAGCCGAACTGGTCCATATGGTCCATACCTGCGCCATGCACGACAGCGGGCCGATCGCGCTGCGCTACCCGCGCGGCAATGGCACTGGCGTCGATATGCCGGCCGTTCCCGAAGCGCTGCCGATCGGCAAAGGCCGCATCGTCAAGGAAGGCCGTCAGGTCGCGATCCTCTCGCTCGGCACCCGCCTTGAAGAAGCGCTGAAAGCTGCCGAAGCGCTGGAGGCCAAGGGTCTGTCCACCACCGTCGCCGACCTGCGCTTCGCCAAGCCACTGGACGAAGCCCTGATCCGCAAGCTGCTGACGACGCATGACGTCGCGGTCACGATCGAGGAAGGCGCGATCGGCGGCCTCGGCGCCCATGTGCTGACGCTCGCCAGCGACCTTGGCCTGATCGACAATGGCCTGAAACTGCGCACCCTGCGCCTGCCTGACATCTTCCAGGATCAGGACAAGCCCGAAGTGCAATATGCGCAGGCCCGCCTCGACGCCGACGCCATCATAGACACGGTCCTGACCGCGCTCCGCCACAACAGCGTCGGCACGGAAGCCCGCGCCTGACCAGGAGCCTGACGGTGTTCAGGAACCAAATCCCGCCTCTTGCGTCCTAGCCGGACCGTGCCGATCATGCGATGATCAGTGCGGGCCGGGACATAAGGGGAGGACAAGGATGCGGCATGTCGGGAGAACGCTTTTTCTTGCCTGCCTCCTGACCCTGAACGCCTGCCACCCCAAACAGGAGGACAAGCCGCCGCCCCGCGCCGACGATCCCGTCCCGGTCCCGCAAAAAGCCTCCATCCTCACCGCCCCGATCGAGGGCGATGCCGAAATCATCCGCCGCGCGGTCGAAAATGCCGTTCCCCATATCCTCTGGTCGATCGACGAACCCGAAGCCCGCTGCATCCCGCCCCAGCAGGTCAAGCTGTTCGGCAAGCGGATCAAGGTCACGCCGCCGATCCACTGCGCCATCCACGGCACCGTCACGCGCGGCCCGATCCGCCTGCGCGGTGAGGGGCAGGACATCATCGCGGACATGCCGATCCGTGCAGAGATCAGCGCACGCGACGTCGATGGTCGGCTCAAGGGTGAAACCGCGACCGGCGCCGCCATGGCCCATGCCCGCATCCGCTTGACGCTGACACCGCAATGGGCGCTGACCGGTACGGTGCGCCTCGGCTACGACTGGACCACCCCGCCCGGCATCGACTTTCTGGGCCAGCGCATCCGCTTCACCGACAAGGCGGACGAGAAATTGCAACCGATCATCCGCAAGCTGGAACGCGAACTCCCTCGTGAACTGGCGCAGGTCCATGTCCGGCCCAAGGTGGAGCGACTCTGGCGTCAGGGCTTCGCTACGCTGGAACTGAACGCCCGCAATCCCGCCGTCTGGATGCGGGTCACGCCGCAAAAACTATTCTATGGCGGCTATACGCTGCGCAATGGCCGGCTCCGCCTCGACATGGGACTGGAGGCGCTGACGGAAACCTATGTCGGGCCACGCCCGGATGCGCCCCAGCCGACGCCACTGCCGCCGCCCGCCCCCGCCAGCGTCGACGGCCATTTCGCCATGGCGATCCCCGTCACCGCCGACTATGCCCAATTGGAACCGGTCATTCTGCGCGCCCTCACCAGACGCGCCGCCCAGCCGTTCGATTTGCCCGCTATCGGCCCTGTGATCGCCCGTTTCGACAAGGTCGAGGCCTATGGCACCGACAAAGGCCGCATCGCGGTGGGCCTAACCCTCGCCGCACGCCCCGCGACCAGCGGGACGGATGAAACCCACGGCCGCATCTGGATCACCGCGCGCCCGGTCAACGCCCCCAACAGCGCGCAGGTTCATTTCACCGACCTGACGGTCTCGGGTGCCACGGATGGCGTCGCGGGCGACATGCTGGTCGCACTCGGCAACAGCCCCGGCGTCTCCCAACTGATCGCCACCGCCCTCACCCAGAATTTCACAAAGGATGTGGAGGAACTGCAAGGCAAGATCCGCCGAGCCATCGCCGAAAAGCGGCTGGGCGACCTGCTGATCCAGAGCCGCATCGACCGCATGACCACTGGCCAGATCCACGCCTATGGTGCGGGCCTGCACCTGCCGGTCGAAGCGCAGGGCACGGCCCGCATGCGCTACCAGCCGGTACGGGACCGCAAATAAGGATGAGGAGTGTGCGATCATGACCGACTCCATCATCAAGACCATCGAGATTGCCGCCCCTGTCGAGAAAATGTGGGACGCGCTCACCGATCATCGGAAAAGTCGGCGCCTGCTCGACCGGCCACATGACCTGTCCGGGCTATGAACATTGCCCATGGGCGTCGCGCACCTTTGCGATCGAACCGATGACCCGCTTCGCCTTCGAATGGCCCGCGATCGGTGGCGATGAGCAGGCGATCCGCAGCGGCGCGCCCGAATGGACGCTGGTGGAATTTCGGCTGGAACCGATCGGCACCGGCACCCGGCTGACCGTCACCGAAACGCGTTCGATCATATCCCCGAACCGCGCCGCTCCAACGTCCTGCGCTCGAACGATGGCGGGTGGGCGGAGCAGGTGCAGAGTATCAGACGCTATGCCGAACGCTTGACCATCTGCATCGTTCGCGGCCCTCGGCAACCCCAGCCGGCTCGGCATGGTCCGCCGTCTCAGCGACGGACAAGTCCTGTCCATCATGCAACTGGGCGAAGGGATGGCCATCGGTCGGCAGGCCGTCGCCAACCATCTGGATGTGCTGCACGACGCCGACCTCGCTCATCGCCGCAAGAGCGGGCGCGAGGTCCGTTACACGCTGCACCCTGACGCCATGGACGCGGCCCGGCTCTGGCTGGAACACGCCAGCACCCGATGGGACGACATGCTCGCCCGGCTGAAAGCCTTGATGGAGGAGGACTGACCCCCTCCACAATCAGCCGGGATATCCTGTTATTGCGGAGTCGCGGCGCGCGCGTCCTGACCGTCGCCTTCTGGTGCGGCGATGATGTCGCGGGTGGTGGCGCCCTTGTCCACGACTTCCGTGCCCGGATCGCCGGCCGAAGAGCGGATACCAGCGGCGGCACTGCCACGGCCCGCCGCATTGAGCGTCGCGCTCTCGCTCGCGCTACGCGCAGCGGGGCCACCGA
The DNA here is from genome assembly GCF_001421665.1 of Sphingobium sp. Leaf26. GTDB lineage: Bacteria > Pseudomonadota > Alphaproteobacteria > Sphingomonadales > Sphingomonadaceae > Sphingobium. Next base: position 738,562 of record NZ_LMKV01000012.1, on the reverse strand, counting down.
ACATGGCGTCCATCGCAGCCTTGCTCGAATCGACCGAAGCGGCGGCCGGCGTACCCGGCGCCGGCGGCACCAGCGCGAAGTCGGGCGGGATCACCAGCGGCGCCTGGCGCGAAACGGCGAATTCGTCGGGGCGCTCCCGGTTGAACAACCCGCCACCGCCGCCGCATGCGGACAGGGTGGACACCAGACCAGCGGCGAGGATCAGTTTACGCATTACTTCAAAGTCTCCGTATTTGCGCCCTTGTCGCGCAGCAGCAACGCCCGCGCAAGCAGGATCAGCACGCCGATGGTGATCGCGGCATCTGCCAGGTTGAAAATCAGGAAAGGCCGCCATTCGCCAAAATGCAGGTCCGCATAATCGACCACATAGCCCAGCCGCATCCGGTCCACGATATTGCCGATCGCGCCGCCCAGCACCAGCCCCAGCGCCGCGACGTCCTGCCGCGCCTTTTCGCGCCACATCCACACGCCCACGAACCCGGCGATCAGCATCGTCATGCCCACCAGCGCCCAGCGGGCAAAATCCGTATCGGCATGGAAGAAGCCCATCGAAACGCCACGATTCTCCAGCCAGCGCAAACGGAAGATCGGCAATATATCAATGCCTTCCAGCCGGCTCTTCAGCGCCAATGGATAAGTGACGCTATATTTGACCAGTTGGTCCAAAGCCAGCGTCACGATCGCGACGGTCAGGCCCAGCGGGCGATGATTGACCAGGCTCATGCCTTCAGCACCTCGTCACAGCGGTCGCACAACGTCCCGTCTTCCACGACCTCTGGCAACTTGCGCCAGCAACGGCCGCATTTGTGCCAGTCGCTTGGCGTCACGACGATGCCGTCGCCTTCGCCCATGGTCACGCGCGCGACGATCGCCACTTCGGCGAAATCCACGTCGCCCACCGGCAGCAATTCGCCCATGGTGACGTCCGCGTCCAGGCTGGAGCGGACAATCTTTTCACGCCGCAGCGGCTCGATCGCCTCGTTCACCTGCTCCCGCTGGTTGCGCAGTTCGGTCCACTTGTCGTCCAGATCGCCATTGATCCAGTGCCGGTCGATCTCCGGCCATTCCAGGAAATGAACGCTTTCCGCATCATCGGGGAAGCGGCTCTGCCACACTTCTTCCGCCGTGAAGGGGATGATCGGGGCCACATAGCGCACCAGCGCATGGAACAGCGTGTCGAGCAAGGTGCGATAGGCGCGGCGCTTGGGGTCCGACTTCGCATCGCAATAGAGGCAGTCCTTGCGGATATCGAAGAAGAAGGCCGACAGGTCGCTATTGGCGAAATCGAAGATCGCGCGGGTATAGCGGCTGAACTCCAGCCAGTTCTCGCTTTTCGCCGCCTTGTCCACCACGGCGCGCAATTCCGCGTCCAGCTGTGCCAGACGATGGAGCATATAGCGCTCCAGCTCGGGCATGTCGGCATAGGACACCGCTTCCGTCTCTTCATCATAGTCGGAAAGAGCGCCCAGCATGTAGCGGAACGTATTGCGCAATTTGCGATAGGCGTCGGACGAACCGGCCAGCACTTCCTTGCCGATGCGCACGTCATCGAAATAATCGGTGCTGGCGACCCAGACACGCAGAATGTCCGCGCCACTCTCGCTCATGATCTTGAGCGGATCGACCACATTGCCCAACGACTTGGACATTTTCTTGCCCGTGCCGTCCAGCGCGAAGCCATGGGTCAGCACCGCCTTGTAAGGCGCCTGCCCCCGCGTGCCGCAGCTTTCGAGCAGCGAGGACTGGAACCAGCCGCGATGCTGATCGGAACCCTCGATATACAGATCGGCGCGGGTGCCTTCGCCATAGCGCCCTTCCACCACGAAGCTGTGGGTCGAACCGCTGTCGAACCAGACGTCCAGAATGTCGTTCACGAGCTCATAGTCGGCAAGGTCGTAATCGGGACCAAGCAATGCCTGATGATCCGCGCCGAACCACGCATCCGCACCCGCGCCCTTGAACGCCTCGATGATGCGGGCATTGACCGCCGGATCGACCAGATATTGCCCGCTCTTGCGATGGACATAGAGCGCGATCGGCACGCCCCAGGCGCGCTGGCGGCTGATGACCCAGTCGGGACGCCCTTCCACCATCGAGCGGATGCGGTTGGTCGACCGCTCCGGCACCCAGCGAGTCTGCGCGATCGCATCGAGCGCGATGTCGCGCAGCGTCGCGCCATTGCCGGCGATGACGGGCGTCGGCATCACGCCGCCATCGACATCGGCCAGCGTGGCTTCCTGCGGGCGATCCATCGGGATGAACCATTGCGGCGTGCAACGATAGATGATCCGCGCCTTCGACCGCCAGCTATGCGGGTAGCTGTGGCGGAAGTCGCTGGCGCTCAGCAACGCACCGGCAGCCCGCAGGTCGGTGCAGATCGGGCCTTCGGGACCATTGAACTTGGTATTGATGACGCTGCCCTGCCCCGGCAGCCAGTCCCAATCGTCGCGGTAGAAGCCCGCATCGTTGACCGCGAAGACCGGATCGATGCCCAGCTTCTTGCAGGCGATGAAATCCTCCTCGCCATGGTCGGGGGCCATGTGGACGAGGCCGGTGCCCGCGTCGGTCGTGACGTGGTCGGCGGGGAGGAAGGGACGCGGCCGATCGAAGAAGGATAGCCCCTCCCCTTCAGGGGAGGGGTTGGGGTGGGGCGTTGCCCCAGACGCCTCGCCATGAGGCGAAGCCCCACCCCCGGCCCCTCCCCTGAAGGGGAGGGGTAAAGAAAGGCGACCAGCCATCGGGTGGCGGGCAATGGCTCCGGCAAGTTTGGCACCGCTGAAGCGCCCATGTTCTTCAATTACAGGAGTAAAACCTCGGCCAAGACGGGAGATGAAACTGTCTTTTAGATCACCAGCTACCAACAGCCTTTTACCAATTATCTGGTCAAGCCAGGGAGCAGACGGTGGCGCGCTATTTTCATCATAAGTTACAACCGGAGTAACATATCCTGTGACGTCAAAGGCAACATACTCAACCTCTTCCCCATAAGCGATCGCCTGGTTCACCGGGATCGTCCAGGGCGTCGTCGTCCAGATCACCGCATAAGCACCGACAAGCTCCGGCGCGTTCGGCGCTTCCACGATCTCGAACGCCACGTCGATCTGGGTCGATGTCACATCCTCATATTCGACCTCAGCCTCGGCCAGCGCGGTCTTCTCCACCGGCGACCACATCACCGGCTTGGCCCCCCGATACAACTGCCCGCTTTCCGCGAATTTCAGCAGTTCGCCCACGATCGTCGCTTCCGCGTCGAACTTCATGGTGAGGTACGGATCGGCCCAATCGCCCATCACGCCCAGACGCTTGAACTGCTCCTTCTGCACATCCACCCATTTGTCGGCATAGGCGCGGCACTGGGCGCGAAATTCCTGTGCCGGAACCTCGTCCTTGTTCAGCTTCTTCTTGCGATATTCCTCCTCGATCTTCCATTCGATCGGGAGGCCGTGGCAATCCCATCCGGGCACATAGGGCGCGTCCTTGCCCAGCAAGGATTGCGAGCGGACGATGATGTCCTTGAGCACCTTGTTCATCGCATGGCCCATATGGATGTCGCCATTGGCGTAGGGCGGGCCGTCATGCAGGATGAAGCGTTCGCGCCCCGCGCGCCGCTCGCGCAGCCGGTCGTACAGGCCCATCGCCTCCCACTTGGCGGCGATCGCCGGCTCCTTCTGGGCCAGTCCCGCCTTCATCGGAAAGTCGGTGACGGGCAGGAAAACGGTGGACTTATAATCGGGCTGGTCGGTCATGGGTATCCGGCATAAAACACCCCGTTCGTCCTGAGTAGCCATTGAGCGAAGTCGAAATGGCGTATCGAAGGATGCTTCGATACGGGCCTTCGACTTCGCTCAGTCCCTACTCAGCACGAACGGGAATGAGGAAATCTGAGCAGCGCATTAAGCGAGCCGGGGCGTTCCCGCAAGGATTTGCCGCGCATCGGCGCAGTCCAGCGCGATCTGCGCGATCAGCGGCTCCAGCCCGTCATATTTCGCCTCCGGCCGCAGATAGTGGATCAATTGCACCTCGATCGCCAGTTCATACAGGCTTTCGGCAAAATCGAAGAAATGCGGCTCCAGCAACTCCTTGGGCGGATCGAAGCTCGGCCGGATACCCAGATTCGCCGCGCCATCCAGCACACGCCCGTCGGGCAGCAGCCCGCGCACCGCATAAATGCCGTAAGCAGGGCGCAGATAGGGGCCAATTTCGATATTGGCGGTCGGAAAACCGATCGTCCGTCCCAGCTTGTCGCCATGCTGGACGATCCCCTTGATCGCGAAGGGCCGGGTCAGAAGCCGCGTCGCCGTGGCGCAATCGCCCGCCTGCAACGCGGCACGGATGCGGCTGGAGGAAATCACGCCCTCCCCGTCCGCCACCGGCGCCACCGCTTGCGCCGACAGGCCCAGCTCGCCAAAGCTGGCCACCGTACCGCTGCGCGCCCGGCCGAAGGTGAAGTCTTCGCCCGTCGCCACCGCGCTGACGCCCAGTTGATCGGTCAGCAACCGGACATAGGCCGCCGGATCGAGCGCCGCCAGCGCGGCGGTAAAATCGAACACCAGCATCGCGTCCGCCCCGGCCCGCGCAAACAGCGCCTCCCGTTGCTCCAGCGTGGTCAGCCGGAAATTGGGCGTATCGGGCTGAAACAGCCGCATCGGGTGGGGATCGAATGTGGCGACGATCGCCGGACGCCCTTCCGCCCGCGCGCGCGCGATCGCACGCCCGACCACCGCCTGGTGGCCCGCGTGAAATCCATCGAAATTGCCGAGCGCCATGACGCTCCCACGCAAATGCGCGGGGATCGGCGCGCTGCTAGAAAGCCGCTCCATGGCGCGGCCTATAGGGGGGTGGGCGGAGCGTGGCAATCGGGATGCGCAAACCCGTCCCGGCACCTTTGGTTAAACCCAAAGACCCGTATCGAAGCATCAGTCCTTCGATACGTTGAGCAATGAAGATCAAACGCGCACGAACGTCACGAAACTATGGGCCGGTCGCCCATCCACCGCCGGATGTTCCGCCCGCACGCTTTCCCGCCAGTCGGTCGGATCGGGGTAGGCGATGCTGGCGTCCCCCTCGGCATCGACATGCACCTCGGTCAATTCGATCCGATCGGCCAGCGGCAGGAACAGCCGATAGACCTCCGCCCCGCCGATCACCATCAGCGTCGGCGCATCGGCCAGCGCGATCGCGCCAGCCACATCATGCGCCACATCTGCCCCCGCCGCGCGCCAGTCCCGGTCACGGGTCAGCACGATGTGGCGGCGATCGGGCAGCAGTCCGGGCAGGCTGTCGAAGGTCTTGCGCCCCATGACCATGGGGTGGCCCAGCGTGACCGCCTTGAAATGCTTCAGATCCGCCGGCAATCGCCAGGGCAAATCGCCATCCTTGCCGATCACACCATTATCGGCGCGCGCAAGGACGAGGACGATCTCCATGCTCACAGGTTCAGCCGCGTCACATGCCCCATCTTGCGACCGGGCCGCGCCTCATGCTTGCCATACAGGTGCAGATGGTTCGCCGGGTCGGACAGGATCGCCAGCCAGCCATGCGCGTCATCCCCGATCAGGTTGCGCATCTCCACGCCCTTCGCGGCCAGCGCCGTGTCGCCCAGCGGCAGGCCGCAAATGGCACGAACATGGTTCTCGAACTGGCTCGTCACCGCGCCCTCGATCGTCCAATGCCCGCTATTATGGACGCGCGGCGCCATTTCGTTGAACACCGGGCCATCTGCACTGGCGAAGAACTCACACGTCAGCACCCCGACATAGCCCAGCGCATCGGCGATCTTCGCGGCCATCACGCGAGCCTCCGGCACCTGCGCCTCGATCGCCGCCCCGGCCGGCAGCGTCGACGTCGCCAATATCCCGTCGACATGCACATTCGCCGCCGAGTCCCAGAAGCGGACCTCACCATCTGCCCCACGCACCAGGATCACGGAAAATTCCTGATCGAAGGTCACGAACCCTTCCAGGATCGCGCTCTGCCGCCCGATCGCGTTCCAAGCGCCCACGGCATCGCCCGGTTCGGACAGGCGCGCCTGCCCCTTGCCGTCATAGCCCATGCGGTTGGTCTTCAGGATCGCGCGGCTGCCGATCTGCTCGATCGCCGTCTCCAGATCGTCCAGGCTCTCGACCGGCGCGAAGGGGGCGGTCAGCCCGCCCAGATCGCAGACGAAACGCTTCTCCGCCAGCCGGTCCTGCGCCACCCGCAAAGCCTGCGCGCCAGGACGCACCAGCCCATGGGAGGCCAGCACCTCGACCGCGGCCGGGTCGACATTCTCGAATTCATAAGTGACGACATCCACGCCATCGGCAAAGGCCGCGAGCGCATCGGCGTCCTCATAGGCGCCCCGCGTCCACAGCGGCGAAACATCCGCCGCCGGGCCGCTGTCCTCCGGCGCATAGATACAGGTCCGATAGCCCAGTTGCGCCGCCGCCATGGCGATCATCCGGCCAAGCTGGCCGCCGCCAAGGATACCGATGGTGGAGCCGGGCGCGATGGTCGTCATATGTCTTTCGTTTCAGTCTTCGACGGTTTCGGCGACGGCGTCGGTCTGGCGCGTGCGCCAGGCGTCCAGCCGTTCCGCAAGGTCAGGATCGTTGGTCGCCAGGATGGAGGCCGCCAGCAGGCCGGCATTGATCGCGCCGGGCTTGCCGATCGCCAGCGTGGCGACGGGGATGCCGCCCGGCATCTGAACGATGGACAGCAGCGAATCCATGCCCTTCAACGCCTTGGATTCGACCGGCACGCCCAGCACCGGCAGGCGAGTCATCGAAGCCGTCATGCCCGGCAGATGCGCGGCCCCGCCGGCGCCGGCGATGATGACCTTCAGGCCGCGATTCACTGCACCCGTCGCATACTCATACAGCCGCTGCGGAGTACGATGAGCGGACACCACCTTGCATTCATGGGCGACGCCCAGCGCGTCGAGCGTCTCGGCGGCATGGCGCATGGTCTCCCAATCGGACCGCGACCCCATGATGATGCCGACTGTGACTGCCCCGCTCATAGCCTATTCCCCAAACAGGGCGGACTTGGCACCCGCCCGGAAAGCCAAGCCCCTTAGCGGCCGGGCCGCCAGGGGGCAATGCTATTCCTCCCCTTTCAGGGGAGGTGGCGTGCGAAGCGCGACGGAGGGGGTAGGAGACCAGGCGCGAGTTGGCGCGCGGAGGCCACGCCCCTCCCCCATTTGCTGCGCAAATGCCCCCCTCTCCGCCAGCGGGCAGGATTACCGCTCCGACAGATAATAACGCTCGATCGCGCTCAGATCGTCGGCCAGTTCATAGACGATCGGCTGGCCGGTCGGGATTTCCAGTTCGGTGATCTCGTCGTCGGGTATGTTCGACAGATGCTTCACCAGCGCGCGCAGCGAATTGCCATGGGCGGAAATGACGACGCGCTTGCCCGCCTTCAGGTCGGGCGCGATGGTCGATTCCCAATAGGGCAGCACGCGGGCAATCGTGTCTTTCAGGCTTTCGGTCGACGGAATGGGAATGCCCGCATAGCGGCGGTCGGACGACAGGTCGAATTCGCTGCCTGCCTCCAGCACTGGCGGCGGAATGTCGAAGCTGCGGCGCCAGATCTTGACCTGCGCGTCGCCATGCTTGGCCGCCGTCTCCGCCTTGTTCAGGCCCGTCAGCCCGCCATAATGGCGCTCATTGAGGCGCCAGTCCTTCTCGACCGGCAGCCACAGCCGGCCCATTTCCTCCAGCACCAGGTTCAGCGTCTTGATCGCGCGGCTCTGCACCGAGGTATAGCACTGGTCGAAATCCAGCCCTTTTTCCTTGAGCAGACGACCGGCGGCGCGCGCTTCCTCCACACCCTTTTCGGTCACATCGACGTCCCACCATCCGGTGAAGCGGTTTTCCAGATTCCACGACGACTGGCCATGGCGGATAAGGACGAGAGTGGGCATGGGGCGCGTCTCCTGCACAAGCGCGGAAAATGAGTGCATGACCAACCACCCCCTCATCCGTTCGCCCTGAGCCTGTCGAAGGGCGTTGCGCGCCCTTCGACAGGCTCAGGGCGAACGGAGCCAGGACGGCTTCGTCATGCACGGCTTCCCATAACGGGCAAAATCCTGTGCGCAAGCCTTGCGAGCGGTCGCGCCGCGCCCACATTGCAGTCGATCCGCCAATGCGATAGCCACGGACGGACCAACGAGAAGGAAGCAGCAACTTGGCATTTGTGAAGGGCGCCTGGCGCATATTGGTCGCGATCAAGGACGGCCTCGTCCTCCTCTTCCTGCTGCTTTTCTTCGGCGCGCTCTATGCCGCCCTCTCCTTCTCGCCCAAGCCGGCCGCCGCCGTGTCATCTGGCGCGCTGCTGCTCGATCTTGACGGCAGCATCGTCGAGCAACCCGCTGAAACCAGCGCCATGGCCCTGCTCAGCGGTTCCGGCCCGGAGGCGAAGGAATATCGCCTCTCCGACATCGTAACCGCACTCGACGCGGCAAAGAACGACGCCAAGGTCAAGGCCGTCGTCCTCAACCTCGACGGCTTCGTGGGCGGTGGACAGGTGGCGATGAGCCGCGTGGGCAAGGCGCTGGACGCCGTGCGCGCCGCCAAAAAGCCAGTGCTCGCCTACGCCACCCTCTACAGCGACGACGGCTATCAACTCGCCGCCCATGCCAGCGAAGTGTGGAGCGATCCGTTCGGCGGCGTCGCCATTCTCGGCCGGGGCGGCTCCCAACTCTATTATAAGGGGCTGATCGACAAATTGGGCGTCAACACCCATGTCTATCGCGTCGGCACCTACAAGAGCTTCGTAGAGCCTTTCACCCGCACCGAACAGTCGCCCGAAGCGAAACAGGCCAATCAGGCGCTGGCCGGCGCGCTGTGGCAAAGCTGGCAGGACGACGTGATAAAGGCCCGGCCCAAGGCGAAGATCGCCGCCTACGCCGCCGATCCCGCCGCCGCCGCCCGCGCCGCCAATGGCGACATCGCCAAAGCCGCGCTGGCCGCCGGCCTGGTCGACAAGCTGGGCGACGAATCCGCTTTCGGAAAGCGCGTCGCGCAGATCGCGGGCGAAGCCTCCAGCGACAAGGCCGGCAGCTTCGCCACCATCGACCTCGCTGCCTATGTGAAGGCGCGCAAACCCGCCAATAACGGGCAGATCGGCGTTCTGACGGTCGCCGGCGACATTGTCGATGGCGAAGGCGGTCCCGGCACCGCAGCGGGCGACACGATTTCCGACCTGCTGCTGACCGCGCTGGACGAAAAGGACTTGAAGGCCCTCGTCGTCCGCGTCGATTCGCCGGGCGGCTCCGTCATGGCCTCTGAAAAGATCCGCAGCGCCATCCTGCAAGCCAAGTCCGCCGGCCTGCCCGTGGTCGTCTCCATGGCCAATGTCGCGGCCAGCGGCGGCTATTGGGTATCGACGCCGGGCGACGTCATCTTCGCCGAGCCGGACACCATCACCGGCTCGATCGGCGTCTTCGGCATCATCCCCAGCTTTGAAGGCACGCTGGCGAAGATGGGCATCACCACCGACGGCGTGCGCACCACGCCGCTGTCCGGGCAGCCCGACGTCACCGGCGGCACCACGCCGCAATTCGACCAGATCATGCAGTTGGGGGTCGAGGATATCTATCGTCGCTTCGTCGGCCTCGTCGCCCAGTCGCGCAGGAAGACCCCGGCGGCCATCGACGCCATCGCGCAGGGCCGCGTCTGGGACGGCGGCACCGCCCGCCAGATCGGTCTGGTAGACCGCTTCGGCGGCCTCGAAGACGCCATCGCCGAAGCCGCCCGCCGCGCGAAACTCGATCCCGCCAATGCCAGGCCCTATTATATCGAGAAGCAGCCCGACAAATTCGCCGAGTTCGTCCAATCGCTCGCCGACCGCGAACAGGACAGCGCCACCGCGCCCCGCGACATGCTCGCCCGTCAGGCATGGATGCAGCGCAGCTGGGCGATGCAGGCCGTGTCGGACGTCAAGGCGCTGATGATGGGCGCCGGCGTGCGCGCCGACTGCCTGGAATGCCGCGGCTACGGCGCACCGAAACAGCGGAGCGCTGCGGACGAACGCGGCATGATGACGATGCTGGCGGGGTGGCTACGCTGACTTGACGCCGCTCCCGTTTACGAGTGTCGGGTGAACGGTCCGTGGGACTGTTCACCCAACATCGGCTAGAGCGCGCTGGGTTAAATCCGATGCAGGTTGCGCGCTCTAGTTTTTTGTTTTCGCATCGTTTTAAGCGGAAAACCGGTTCCCACTTTTCCGCACGATGCTTAGTTTTTTGTTTTCGCATCGTTTTAAGCGGAAAACCGGTTCCCACTTTTCCGCACGATGCTGTAGCGCGACCGACGCGCGCCGTATCAGCCGATGACGGATCAGTCGGCGCGCAGCGACGCCGCAATCTGCCCCTCAGCCGTGGTCGCTTCAACGATAAGCGCGCGCAAAGCCTTTGCCGTATCTTCCAGAAGCCCATCGCTGATCGGGCGCTCCCCATTGATAAACCGGCGGATAGCCCGCTCGTCTATCCCAAGACGCCGCGAGAAAGCGGTGGTCCCGCCGAAGAGCTGAACGCAAAAAGCAAAATGCTCGATTCGCTCATCCATCGACATTGGCGCGGCCATGATTATCCCTTTCGTTCGTCATCTGCGCCCTTAGGCTATCTGGCGAATTAGACAAGATCGACCATTTCTTGCCCTTTGAACCCGCATCGTATGCTATCCGTTAGCAGAAGTTGAGGTAGCAACCAGGGGAGGGATATCTATGCAGATGCGTCAAATTCTGCCGATCGTAATAGCTCTCAGTAGCTGCAAAGCCGCGCCTCCCAATGTGGACCTCGCGCAATGCTGGGATCGCCAGAAGCTTTCGATTTCCGAAGGAGCGGGCGTGACCGCCTATAATGCGTTCATCGGATATAGTTTTGACGGGGCAACCACCCTGCACCCGGCAGACTGTGACACTGCCCCATTGTGGTTAAGAGTAAGCAAGGCAGCCATGAACCAAATGAGCGCAGACCAAAGTGCTTCTGACTGGTATGGAGTTAAGTTTTTTCGGGCAAATATCAAAGGCATTACCGAAAAAAGCGATAACGCTCCGCTAGGTCTGGTGGTCAAAACAACAGATATTCGTAATCTCCGGCGGGCCGAGCCACCCCGCTGGATTCGCCGAAAGATATAGTCGGCTTGTTACGAAGCCTCGTTTGGAGCTGCTAGTCCGCTTCCCACCCTGACCCGCGATTGAACTTCTCGATTTTATAATGGTGCTATATCAACCCAGCATGAAGCCTATTATCCCCATTGCAGCGGTAGCGGTGGCTTGTTTCGGTGCGGCTGTTGGCTGGACATTGCGCGATCATGCCGAAGGCAAAAAATGTTCATATTTAGCTGACGGATATCGGCCCTTTGCCGGTGAATATTATCGACTACCAGCTTTTCCTGACGATCAAATCCCTGATGCGATTGTCGCAAATGTCTACCAGTGCTGGGCTGCGCAGCCTTATTTCGGGCATCATCACTCCATCCAAATGGTGGATGCAAGAAAGGTGTCTGCGAACCGTTACTATCTTGCATTTGCACCTGCCGGAATAACGGACATCAATCTGGTGTTTTTGGTCGATAAGGGTAATGGCGTAATTGACGCGCTACAGCGGAGCACGATGTGATCGGCCAGCGGAACGTCTGCTAATCGGCAACCGCTTCCCAAAATCGGTCAGTCCGCCATCCACCCAAATCAGCCCCGCTCCCCCTCCCCCCGATACATCGGCAACCCCAGACCGCGCCAGATCGCCACGGCCCGCAGCCCGAAGCCCAGCAAAGCCGCGATCACCCCTGCGACCGGCACCTCCAGCCCGATCCAGCGCAGCGCCACGAACAGCCCGGACGCGAACGCCGCTGCCGTCACATACAATTCCGGCCGCAACAGGATGGACGGCTCGCCCGCCAGCAGGTCGCGCATGATGCCGCCGACGCAGCCGGTGACGACCCCCATCATCCCGGCGACGAAGGGCGGCACGCCGAAACTCATCGCCTTGGCCGCGCCGAACACGGCAAAGGCGGCCAGCCCGATCGCGTCGAGCCAGTCCAGCGCCCGGTCGCTCCACCAGCGGCGCGGCGTGAACCACACGATCAGCGCCGCCCCCATGCAGGCGATCGCCGGCACCGCATCCACCACCCAGAACACCGGCGCCCCGATCAGCAGGTCGCGCACCGTGCCCCCGCCCACCCCCGTCACCAGCGCGAAGAAGGCGAACGTCACCAAAGTCTGCCGCAACCGCGCCGCCGCCAGCGCCCCGGACGCGGCGAAGACGAACGTACCCATGATGCTCAAACTTTCGAGCACGGGGCCGATGGATGTGACGAGCAAGGGCGTGGGAGGAAGCATCGGCGAAATTCAATATCCTTGGCAATGAGTTCCCCGGCGCAGGCCGGGGTCCAGTCCTGAGCGTGGGACTGGACCCCGGCCTGCGCCGGGAAACTCTCCCCCTTTTGAAAGCCCTCTTACTTCCGCCCCTTGTCCCCGGCCAGCCGGCTCATCAATATCGCGGCGCGCTTGGCCTGGCGCTTCATGGTGGACAGGTCGGCCCTCTCGGCTGCGCTATGGTCGCCGCTGGACGCCAGACCCAGCCCCACCAGCCCATCCGTATCGGCCGCCACGAAGCTGATGTCCCCCGCCCCCCGCTTCAACGGATCGAGCGCCGCCATTTCCGGCAGGCCAAGGTCGCGGTTGATGCCATTCAGCTTGCCGAGCAGCGCCTTGTTCCCTTCGGTCGGTGCCATGGACGGATAGCCCTGGTCGAACGCGATCGTCGCCGACGTACCGTTCAGATGCTCGCGATCCACGATCCCCTGCATCTTCTCGCGCACCCGCTTCGTCTGTGCCTCGCTCAGCGTGCGGAAATCACCCTTCGCCACGGCGATCGACGGGATGATATTGGTCTTGCCCGTCACCGCGATGCGCACGCCGTCCTTGTCGATCGCCGCGCTCTGCCCGCCGCCGATCAGCCCGGCGTTGAAGGTCAGGTTCGGTTCCGGCAATTCCTTGCGAAAAGCGACCAGGATCCGCGCCAGTTCATAGACCGCGCCATCCCCCGCCTCGGCGGAGAAAATGCCCGAACTATGGCCCGACTTCGCCGTCGTGGTCAGCGTCCAGTTGTTGGAGGAACGGCGGGCGATCGAGCCCATATCCTTGCCATTTTCCTGGCTCAGCCCCTCGAAATCGAGCGCCACATCGGCCCGCTTGCCCGCAGCGACCAGATCGGCCCGCGCAATCTCCACCGGATCGCCCGAATCCTCCTCGTCACCGGTCAGCACGACCTCGATATTCGCGCCTTTCAGCGTCCCGGCCGCCTGCATGGCTTTGAGGGCAAGGACCATCGTCACTACCCCGCCCTTGTCGTCGGCGACGCCCGGACCGCGCGCCCAATCTCCACCAGAGGCGTCGCCTTCTCGCGCGAATGTCTGGAACGGCGAATCCGGCTCGAACACAGTGTCCAGATGGCCGATCAGCAGCATCCTGGTGCTGCCGGCCTTACCCGTGTGCACTGCGATCAAATGCCCGGCGCGCTTGGCCGCATCCATCGGCTTCCACGTCACGGTAAAGCCCAGCGCCTCGAACTCCGGCCGCAGCATGTCGGCCACCGCCTTCACGCCCGCCAGGTTCATCGACCCGCTATTCTGGTTCACCAGCTTTTCGAGCAAGCCGACCGACGGTTCATAGCCCGCCTCCACGGTCGCGCCGATCGTCTTCTCTGCCGGGCTGAGCGCCGCATGGGCCACCGACGATCCACCCAGCAACAGGGCGGCGGCAATCAAGGACCGCACCGTCACTTTATTTGGCCTCATCGGGCCAGTTCCGCCTCGATCGCCGCGATCAGCGCCGCATCGTCCGGCGCGGTCGTCGGCGCAAAGCGTGCCGCCACGCTGCCATCCTTGGCGATCAGGAACTTCTCGAAATTCCACAATATCTCCGGCTCCGGATTGGGCGTCATGCCATAGCCGGTCAGCTTCTCGCGAAACACCGCGCCATCGCCCTGCGCATCGGGCTGTGCGCTGGTCAGCGCGGCGTAGAGCGGATGCTTGTCCGGCCCGGTGACGACGATCTTCTCGAACATCGGAAATTCCACGCCGAAATTGGTGGTGCAGAAAGTCGCGATCTCGTCATTGCTGCCCGGCTCCTGCGCCCCGAAGTCATTGGCGGGGAAGCCGGCGACCACCAGCCCCTTGTCCTTATATTCGGCATAGAGCTTTTCCAGCCCCTCATATTGCGGGGTCAGGCCGCATTTGGACGCGACATTGACCGCCAGCACCACCTTGCCCGCATAATCGGCCAGGCTGGCATCCGCGCCCTTGATGGTCTTGAGAGGGATGTTCTGGATATCGGTCACGGCGCGTCTCCTTATGGAATCAGGTTGCGCCGGACCTTGGCATCAAATCGCCGCGCCGAACAGATGCCCCGCGCTCGCCGTGATCGCCATCGCCAACACACCCCAGAAAAGCGTCCGCACGATCGACCGGAACGGCTTCGCTCCGCCCAGCTTCGCGCCGGCATAGCCCAGCAGAATGAGGCAAAGCAGGCACATGCCCACGATCGCCGGGATCGCGCCGCCCGCCGGCGCCAGCGCCGCGGCCACCACCGGCGGCGCGGCGCCAGCGGCGAAACTCGCGGCCGAAGCCAGCGCCGCCTGCACCGGCCGCGCCGTCGCCAGATCGGATATGCCCAGTTCGTCGCGCGCATGGGCGCCCAGCGCATCGGCCGCCATCAACTGCTCGGCCACCTGCCCCGCCAGGTCCAGCGTCAGCCCGCGCTCCACATAGATATCGCGCAACTCCACCCATTCGGCATGGGGCTGGGTGCGCAAGGCCTTTTCTTCCTTGGCGAGGTCCGCGCGCTCGGTATCGGACTGCGCGCTGACCGACACATATTCGCCCGCCGCCATCGACATGGCGCCCGCGACCAACGCGGCCACGCCCGACAGCAATATGGATTGCGAAGAGGCCCCCGACGCCGCGATCCCGGTCATCAGGCTGGCGGTCGACACGATCCCGTCATTCGCCCCCAGCACCGCCGCGCGCAGCCAGCCGACCCGGTTGACATAATGGACGGCGTGATGGGCGATCGGTGTAGCTTGCGTGTCCATGGATATCGCCTTTCGCCCCTATCGCGTTCCCCGGCTTACGCCGGGGAACACTACCCCGCCAACCCCTCGGCCTTCTCCGCCAGTTCCAGCCAGCGTTCCTCGGCCGCATCCTTATCGGCCCGCGCCTTTTCGATCGCACCGGTCAGGGCAGCGAACGTCTTGGGATCTTTCGTATAGAGCGCCGGATCGGCCAAAGCCTCCTCATCGCGCACGATCGCCGCTTCCAGTTCCTCGATCCGCTTGGGCAGCAGGTCCAGGTCGCGCTGATCCTTGTAGGTCAGCTTGGCCGAAACGGGTTTGGGCGGTGGCGGTGGCGCGGCGTCCTTCTTCTCGACCTTCGCGGCCTTGCGCGGATCGCGCTTGGCGATCCAGTCGGCATATCCGCCCACGATCACGTCAACGACCCCGGTGCCATCCAGCCCCAGCGTCACCGTCACCGTCCGATCCAGGAAATCGCGATCATGGCTGACGATCAGGACGGTGCCGTCATAATCGGCGATCACTTCCTGCAACAGGTCCAGCGTTTCCAGGTCGAGGTCGTTGGTCGGCTCGTCCAGCACCAGCAGGTTCGATTCGCGCGCAAATTCCCGCGCGAACAACAGCCGCGACCGCTCGCCGCCCGACAGGGTCGCTACCTTCGCCTCCGCAAGGCTCGGATCGAACAGAAAGTCCTTCAGATAGCCATGGATATGCTTGCGCACTCCGCGCACGTCGATCCAGTCGCCCCCTTCGGCCAGCACGTCGCGCACCGTCTTGTCGCCCTGCATCAGGCTGCGCTGCTGGTCGATGAAGATCATGTCCAGCGTCTTGGCCAGCGTCACGCTGCCGCTATCGGGCGCCAGTTCGCCGGTCAGCAGCTTCAGCAGCGTGGATTTGCCCGCGCCATTGCCGCCGACGATGCCGATCCGGTCGCCCCGCTGCACGCGGATCGACAGGTCATCGATGATCGTGCGCTCGCCAAATGTCTTCGTGACATGCTCGACCTTGATGACGCTCTTGGTCTTGCTGTCGTCGCTCGCCACCGCAATCTTGGCGGTCCCCTGCGGCCCCTGCATCGCGGCGCGCGTCTCCCGCATCTCCCACAGCTTGGCCAGCCGCCCCTGGTTGCGCTTGCGCCGCGCGGTGACGCCCCGTTCCAGCCAGTGCGCCTCGATCTTCAGCTTCGCGTCCAGCTTCTCCGCCGCCCGCGCCTCTTCGGCATAGACCGCTTCCATCCACTGTTCAAAGCCGCCGAAACCGATCTCGTTACGGCGCATCTGCCCCCGGTCCAGCCACAATGTCTGGCGCGTCAGCCGGGTCAGGAAGGCGCGGTCATGGCTGATGACGATGAACGCGCCGCTATAACGCGCCATCCAATTCTCGATCCAGTCGATCGCGGCGATATCCAGATGGTTGGTCGGCTCGTCCAGCAGCAGCAGGTCCGGCTCGCTCGCCAGCGCGCGGGCGATCGCGGCACGACGCCGCTCGCCCCCGCTCGCCGTCTTCGCCTCCCGCGACAAGTCGATACCCAACTGGTCGGCAATCGCTTCCACCTCATGCGCGGGCGGCGCGAACTCGCCGGCCAGCGCGAAATCATGCAGCGTCGCAAACGGCGTGACGTCCGGGTCTTGCTCCAGCGTGATGACCCGCGCGCCCGGCTGCACCGACCGCACGCCCTCATCCGCCTCGATCTGCCCGCCCAGCAATTTCAGCAGGGTCGTCTTGCCCACGCCGTTGCGCCCGATCAGCGCCAGCCGATCCCGCGCGCCGACGGCGATATTGAGGCCACGGAAAAGCCAGTGCGAACCCTGCGAGAGGCCAAGATTTTCGAACGAGAGAATAGGAGCTGCCATGAAGGTGCAGCTAAGCGCTCCCACGCTTATGAGCAAGACCGGAACCGGAAAGCTTTCAGACGGCTTTCAACGCAGGACAGCGTCCATTCATCGCACCCCGGCCAAATATGGGGGCAAGGACTTACAGAGGAGAAACGTCCATGAAATCCGCTCTCGCCCTGATGGCGCTCGGCGTTGCCGCCCTCCCCGTGGCGGCGCTTGCCCAGACCAGCGTCACCATCGCCGAGACGGCGCCGGTCGTGACATTGAACGTCACCGAAAGCGTCGAAGCCGCGCCCGATGTCGCCACCGTCGGCACCGGCGTCCAGACCCGCGCCCTCACCGCGCAGGCCGCCATGCAGGACAATGCCGCCAAGACCGAAAAGCTGATCGCCGCCCTCGCCAAAGTCGGCATCGCCAAGAAGGATATCCAGACCAGCGGCATCAACCTGTCCGCCCAATATGATTACAGCAATCGCGACGGCCAGCCGGAAGGCCCGCGCTTCATCGGCTATGAAGCGTCGAACCAGCTCACCGTGAAGCTGCGTGATATCAAGAAAGTGGGCGCCTCGCTCGACGCCTTCGTCGCGGCCGGGGCCACCAACATCAACGGCCCCAGCTTCTCGATCGACGATCCATCGCAGATGATCCAACAGGCCCGCGGCACCGCGCTCAAGAGCGCCAAGGCGCAGGCCGATTTCTACGCCCAGGCGGCGGGATTCCGCACCGCACGCCTCGTGTCGATCAGCGAAAGCAACAGCGGTGGCCAACCGCCCATGCCGATGATGCAGAGCGCCCGTTTCAAGGCGGATGCGGCCCCGACCACGCCGGTCGAACCCGGTCAGGTCAGCGCGTCCGTCACCCTGACGGTGCAGTACGCACTGGATAAGTAATATCTGGAAAGGCGGCGGCGCTTGTGCACCGTCGCCTTTTCTGTTCATCTTCGCGCCATTCACCACCTGTTCAATGCCGTTCACCTATGTCATGTCCATGAATATGAAGTGGAACAGCCTGCCCCGCTCTCTGGTCGCTGCGCTCACGGCAGCCCTCGCTCTGGCGGTGGCCATCCCCGCCGACGCCGGCAATCGCCGCGACGAACAGGATGCCGCGCGCCGGGCGATGCTGGACGGGCAGGTCATGCCCTTCTCCCTCATCAAGCGCCGCGTCGATGCGGCGGTCGACGGCGCTTCCTATGTCGGCAGCGAATTTAATCCGGCCACCAATCGCTATCGCCTGAAATATGTGAAGGACGGCAAAGTGGTTTGGGTTGATGCCGACGGCCGGACAGGCGATATCATCGGCATGGCGCGCTGACCGGCGCGCAGCTTTAAGATTCACGCATAACAGAAAACGGACAAAAGCCCCATGCGCCTGCTGATCGTCGAGGATGAACCGAATCTGGGCCAGCAGCTCAGGAACACGCTGGAAGGGGCAGGCTATGCCGTGGACCTCGCCACCGATGGCGAAGACGGCCATTTTCTGGGCACGACCGAAAGCTATGACGCGGTCGTGCTCGACTTGGGCCTCCCCACCATCGACGGCCTCACTGTGCTGGACCGCTGGCGCAAGGAGGGAAAAACCTTCCCCGTCCTCGTCCTCACCGCGCGCGACAGTTGGTCGGACAAGGTCGCCGGACTCGACGCGGGCGCCGACGATTATCTCGCCAAACCCTTCCAGAGCGAGGAATTGATCGCCCGCCTGCGCGCGCTCATCCGCCGCGCGTCGGGCAATGCGTCGAGCGAACTCACCGCCGGCGACGTCCGCCTCGACACCCGATCGGGGAAGGTGACGCTGAACGGCGATCCGGTAAAGCTGACCGCGCAGGAATATAAGCTGCTCTCCTACCTGCTCCATCACAAGGGCAAGGTGGTCAGCCGCACCGAACTGATCGAACATATTTACGATCAGGATTTCGACCGCGACTCCAACACGATCGAAGTCTTCGTCACCCGCATCCGCAAGAAACTGGGCGCCGACGTCATCACCACCATCCGTGGCCTGGGCTACAGCCTGGACGAGCCGGGGCGCTGATTTCCTTGCACCGTTCGTGCTGTTAAGATGCTGAGCGAAGTCGAAGCGTGTCAGGTCGGATCGTCCCCCGGACGATCCTGAAACATCCGGGGGATGTTTCACCTGATACGGTATCGAAGCATCTCGCACGAACCCTTCGATATGCCACTTCGACTTCGCTCAGTGGCTATTCAGGGCGAACGGCCTTTTTGTGACTGACGCAGTAAGCCCTCCCCCCGTCCGCTCCACCGGCTCCATCAGCCGGCGCATGATCGGCATCGCCGCGCTGTGGATCAGCGTGCTGCTGATCGGCGGCGGCGTGGCGCTGGACAGGGTTCTGGCCGACGCGATCACCCGCAATTTCGACGACGGCATGAATTATGTGCTGACCGCGATGATCGCGGCGTCGGAAATCGGGCCCGATGGCGAAGTCCTGTTCAACCGCGAACTGGCCGACCAGCGCTTCCTGGAACCCAGCAGCGGCCTTTATTACCAGGTCAGCGCGAAGGGCCATGAAGACTGGCGCTCCCGCTCGCTCTGGGACCGCGCGCTCAAGGTGCCGGCCCAGCATAATGACCGCCACCTCCACACCTACAACAGCAAGCAGTTCCCCGGTGAGGATCTGCGCATCATGGAACGCACCGTCGTCCTGCCCGGCTCCAACACCCGCTGGCTGTTCATGGTGGCGCAGGCGCGCGAAGGGCTGGACGGCCAGATACGGACGCTGCGCACCACCCTGTTCAACAGCTTTGCGCTGCTGGCAGTCGGCCTGTTCATGCTGGCCACGCTCCAGACCATCTATGGCCTGCGCCCGCTGCGCAAGGTGCGGATGGAGATCATCAAGATGCGCGACGGCCAGAAAAGCCGCGTCACCGAACCCATGCCCGCCGAAGTCCTCCCCATGGTCGAGGAACTCAATGCCCTGCTCGCCCATAATGAGCGGCAGGCGGAAGAAGCGCGCACCCATGCCGGCAATCTCGCCCATGCGCTCAAGACTCCGCTGACCGTCATCATGAACGCCGCCACTGCGCAGGCGCCCGACCTTGGCGATGCGGTCATCCGCGAAGCGACGACGATGCGGCGGCAGGTCGACCATCACCTCGCCCGTGCCCGCGCCGTCGGCCGTCGCGGCGCCGCCCAGAGCCGCGCGGAAGTCTGGGCCAGCCTCACCGCCGTCGAGCGCGCCGTCCAGCGCCTCTATCCCGAAGCCCGCGTCGACATGGACGGCGACAAGGACGCCGCCGTCCGCGTGGAGCGGCAGGATCTCGACGAAATGCTCGGCAACCTCATCGAAAACGCCGCCAAATATGGCGGCGGCAGCGTCTTCGCCACGGTCGTCGCCCGCAGCGGCGGCATGGTGGAAATTCAGGTCGAGGATGACGGCATGGGCATACCGGAAGCCGACCGCGTCCGCATCTTCGACCGTGGTGTGCGTTTGGACAGCGGCAAGCCCGGCACCGGCCTCGGCCTCGCCATCGTCCGCGACGTCGCCGAAATCTACGGCGGATCGGTGACGCTGGAGGAAAGCGAGGATCTGGGCGGGCTGCTGGTGCGGTTGAGACTGCCGGCGGCGTGAGAAGAGAAGTAGATGGCCAAACACATCGTCACCCCGGCCCCTTCGGCAGGCTCAGGGCAGGCTTGATCCAGGGCCCCGCTTCTCCGCACACACCGCCCGGACACAAGAAACCTGTTCGACCGGCTGCTAAATCGAACCCGCCGCTGATTACCAGACATTGCCGATCGTGTAGCTTCCTCCGATGCTTGAAAGCCGACGACGACGGAAAACACCTGATTGTCGTGCGTCCTTCGCCGATGGCTTGGATGGGCGGGGAGCGGACTGGCGGCTTTCCGAACAACGGCCCGTGATAGCCGACGTTTTGTGCGCCGGGATGCGGCGGTGTTCGGGCAGCATCACACCTTCTTGGTGAGATAAAATGTCCAGCAAATGATTGCAATTGCGAGCCAAATCATTGCGCCGTAGAACAGTGCGGCTATGGCTTCAAAGGGATGCCAGGATACCATTACATGTTCGCCCACTGCAATTCTGAAAGTTAGCCAAGCAAAGCTGCGGCCAATTGCAAAGGCTATGCACAGGGGTATGATCCATCCCACTGAACCTAATATCACCAATGTTCGCAGCCAAATTTTCATGCGTTCATGATATCCGAAACCGGCCTATCCGCAAATGGCGAGCATAAATCAGCGGCTGAATGGCAACAAATGGTCGATGGGCGACCGACCGCTTTTTCCTGTCGGAAGCCACATGATGATCAACCTTCGAGAGGTTGGCAGGCTGTTGCCATGGCATCGTTGCCATAGCCGAAAAACACCAACGGATTGGGAAAGTGCCCGAAAACCTCTCAACCTGGGTTTTCCGTCGCCCATTGAATGACAGCTATCAAGTCATAGTCTTCTGCGAGCAGACAGTCCGCTCCCCACCCGTTTTCGCCGTCCGCTACCTGCCGGCTTGACCCGCCCGCCCGTCAGCATTCACTCCTCTAGGTTAAGCCCCTTGCGGGCCGGCGCGCTCGCGTCTAAAGGCCGCGCAACTTTATTTCCAACCATCCGGAGTATTGAGGCCCATGGCCGTCACGCGCACTTTCTCGATCATCAAGCCCGACGCGACCCGTCGCAACCTGACCGGCGCGGTCGCCAAGATGCTGGAGGAAGCCGGTCTGCGCATCGTCGCTTCCAAGCGCATCCGCATGAGCCGCGAACAGGCCGAAGGCTTCTACGCCGTGCACAAGGAGCGCCCCTTCTTCGCCGATCTGGTCGCCTTCATGATTTCCGGCCCGGTCGTCGTCCAGGTTCTGGAAGGTGAAGACGCCGTGAAGCGCAACCGCGACGTCATGGGCGCCACCAACCCCGCCAACGCCGATGCCGGCACCATCCGCAAGGAACTGGCCGAATCGATCGAAGCCAATTCGGTCCATGGTTCGGACAGCGAAGACAATGCCGCGATCGAAATCGCCTATTTCTTCAAGCCCGAAGAAATCGTCGGCTAATCACCGATCCGTTTCGACGGACGAAAAATGCCCGGCGCTCCCTATGGAGTGGCCGGGCTTTTTGTTGGGATAGCCCGCTCGCAATCACGGGAAATATCAGCGCGGCCGGGTCGGTGCCGGGGCTTCGACCTTGACCGGGTCGGGCGTGCGCGCCTTCACGAACAATTGCCAGGAGGACACCGCCAGCACTGCGGCCAGCAGCGGTTGCAGCACCTTGTCGGGCGCGTGGGACGACAGATAGCTGCCCACGATCACGCCGGGAATGGAGCCGATCAGCAGGTTCACCAGCAGCACGCCGTTGACGTCGCCCATCAGCCAGTGGCCGGTGCCGGCGATCAGCGCCAGCGGCACGGCATGGGCGATGTCGGAGCCGACGATGCGGGCGACCGGCAGGCGCGGATAGAGCACCAGCAGCACCGTCACGCCGATCGCGCCGGCGCCGACGGAGGAGAGCGACACGGCCACGCCGATCAGCGCGCCGAGTATCGTCGTGCCATAGAAGGTGGCGCCGGCCGAATGGGCAGCGCCCAGGTCGCCACGGTGGCGGAACAGCCATTTGCGACCGATCACCGCGACCGATGTCAGCGCCAGCAGCGAGGCGAGCGAGAGCAGGATGATATGTTCGGTCGACTTGCCGACGTCGCCGATCCAGCCCAGCACCAGCAGGGTGACGAGCGCAGCCGGCACGCTGCCCGCGGCCATGCGCCGGACGATCGGCCATTCGATCGTATCGCGCTTGCCATGGACGGCGGACCCGACAATCTTGGTCAGGGCGGCAAAGAGCAGGTCGGTGCCCACGGCTGTCTTGGCGCTGACGCCGAACATCAGCACCAGCAGCGGCGTCATCAGCGATCCGCCGCCAACGCCGGTCACCCCCACCAGCACGCCGACCAGGAGGCCGGCCATGGCATGGAAGAGGTCGATAGATCCCATCACGCTCATCGCGCCCGCCCTGTCCTGATTATCATGGCCCTATTATCATGGCCTGCTACCCTGCGCGGGTCTTCCACCCGTTTCGCCGCCGCAAGACAAGCGGTTTTCCTGTTTCAGGGGGTGAAGCAGGGCTTCACCGGGCCTGTGTGAGGCGCGCCCAGCGGGCGTCCACCCTCGCCTGCGCGCTGCTGACCTGAACCGATTCGACCCGCGATATGCCGCGCAGCGCCAGGCTGTGCCCCGCGATCCAGCGGCCCGCTATGCCATAGCCGATATCGTAGAGGGCGACATTATCATGCGCGTCGCCGGCCACCACGAACCGGGTGGTGATGACGACCGGCAGCCGTTCGTCGCCCACGCTGTCATCGGGCAGCTTCGCCTTGGCCCGCGCCTTCTTGAGCGCACCGTCGAACCAGCCGGCCTCGATCCGGGGATCGCCGGTGGTGTCGACCGGCGCGATACCGAGCGCGCGGGGGAACAGGATGGTCTGGCTCTGGATCACCTGGTCGGGGTCGGTGGGCCTGAGCGCGATCCGGTCGTCCTTCACCGAATCGGCGTTCAGCACCAGCGCGGCGGCACGGCTGTTGGCCTTGCGGCTTTCGGCGGCCCGTTCCGCCGCCTTGTCCGCGCGCTCATCCTTCTTGTCGGCCCAGTTGAGGTACAGGGTGAGGGCGGAAATGGATACGGCCAGCACCGCCAGCACTTCGCCCAGCGTAATCCACCGGCGGCGAATCGCGGCGGCTTCGGCCGCGCGTGTTTCTTTCGGGGTTTCGGGCGTGTCGCTCATGGCCTCACACCGTCTGCGGCGGAATTTCGAACCGGTCGATCACCCAGTCTTCCGCCTGAGCGCCGCCGATCCACTCCTGCATCCAGGGGTGGGCGATGACGGCGCGCATATAGGCTTCGGCAAAGCGGGCGACGGGCAGTTGATAGGTGATGAGCCGGGTGACGACCGGGGCAAACATCACATCCACGGCGCCGAACTGGCCGAATAGGAAGTCGCCCTCGCCACCATGGCGGGCGCGGGCCTGCGCCCAAAGCTGCATGATGCGGGCGATATCCTGCGCCACAGGCTCGGATGGCGGCACGGCAGGGTAGATTTGCCGGATGTTCATGCTGTGCTCGCGGCGCAGCGCAGCGAAGCTACTGTGCATTTCGGCGGCCATGGAGCGGGCCATGGCGCGCGCGGCGGGATCGGTCGGCCAGAACAGGTCGCCCCCCGTCTTTTCATTCAGATATTCGACGATGGCCAGGCTGTCCCACACGACGACATCGTCGCCATCCCACAGGATCGGCACCTTGCCGGAGGAGGGGGCGAATTCGTCGCCTTCGCGCCGCTTTTCCCACGCTTCGTCATAGAGGGGGACGACCACCTCGTCGAACGGCAGGGCGGACAGCTTGCACGCCAGCCAGCCGCGCAGCGACCAGCTCGAATAGGCCTTGTTGCCAATGAACAGCTTCATCATGCCGCCTTCTTAGACGGCGGATGCGCGGCAAGTCGAGAAGGAAGGTCCAGCGCCGGTAAAATGTGCCGGGCCGGGATCCAATCCAGAATAATTCCGTGTCGATTTTCAGATACCCATCGAAAATCAGATGAGCCGATGGCCCCCGCAGAGGGCCATGGTTCGGTCATGCCGGAATCACGAATCACATTGGTTTCCCAATTGCTTATATAGCCATGTCAGGCACAAGGGAGCGGACCAGGAGTGGCGCTGGGTATGCGGATCAAACAGGGTGCCGCCAGTATCCAGCGGGCCTGCTCACAGGCCGACCATCCTCCGCTGTCTTTTCATCAGGCTTGGCTGATGATCGATAAGCGAACGTGTGCTTCGGAGCATGGTCCGCAGATAGCTACCGTTCGCGTTGCGCCTCCTCCCGACCAATTTTCGCCGTTGTCATGTCGTCCTGCGGCTCCCCAAATCGGACGCAGGATCAGGTCTCGTCGACCATTGTTTGGCTCTCATCATAAAGCTCTAATGTGGCGACTCGTCGCTCTTCGCGCGCCACATGCACGATCACCGTGTCCAAAAGTTCGATGTCAGGGTGCGACGCACAATTACCAGCGAACCAAAGAGCCTCTGATAGCGGCTCTTTGTCATGCCATGTCGTCATCACAAACCTGTCGTCCGGAATTTCCCCGAAATCAAAGGCTTTCAAGTTGGCCCAATCTACTGTGTCGTGCCAAGCCTCGCAGTCGATACCCCAAGCAATAAAGTAGAGGCATCCGCTCTCCAAGAGCCAAGAGGCCACTTCATTCCGCCACACTTCGCTCACAGACTGTTCGGAAATCAAAACAGCTCGGTAAGGCCGAACCTCTGCACTGGGCAGGGGATGGTCGAGCGATAGATGCAGATAATTTAGCGTCATCGCGCAAGTTTAATCTCGGCTCTACCAAGTGCAAGCGGAACGGCAGCTAACGGCCCAGCGCGACCAAAAAGCCGCCATTCCGCTAACCACCCCTTTTCGTCATTCCCGCGAACCCGAAGCCGCCTTTGTCGTAACAGCGGCTACAGGTCGAGGGTTGACTTGCACAAAGTCGAGAATGCCCATGAGCGCGCCATGGAGCGTGGCGTGGATTTCTCCGCGCTTATCGCCCGGATGCAGGACGATCCGGTCGATTAGTGAGCGGATGGCCTCCGAGGCGTCGAGCCGGGTTTCCGGGTCTTCGAGCGCTTGGCTGAATCGATCCATCTGCCGGTTATAGATTTCAGCAATGCCGGGATGCACGTCGGGGATTGCTTGCGGTGCCTGTGCCATGCGGGCAGCAATATCGGCCTTCTGTCGTTCAAGCTCGTCCATGCGGGCCTTCATGGAAGGTTGATACAGCCCGTCCTCGATGGCGGACATGATCCCGCCAACGGCGCGTTCGATCTTCTCCACCGCGCGGGCATCCGCGTCCATCTGCGTCCGCTGTTCGCGGTTCTTGCGGTTGATATATTCGGCATAGGCGGAGACGGCGGCTTGCACCTTGTCCGGTGAGACCAGTCGTTCGGCAAGGCCCGACAGCGCACGCTGTTCCAGCTTTCCGCGAAGGATGGTCCGGTTGTTGGCACAGATATGGCGACGATGATGGTTGAGGCAGCCATAGCGACCGTTGACGGCCACTCCGATCTTACCGCCGCACAGACCACATTCGATAAGACCGGACAACAGATGGACAGGGCGGCGGGCCAGATGCATGCGGCTGGCCTGTGTGGCATGGACGCCGTCGATCGTCGATTTATACCGGACAGCCAAGGCATCCTGCCNACAGATGGACAGGGCGGCGGGCCAGATGCATGCGGCTGGCCTGTGTGGCATGGACGCCGTCGATCGTCGATTTATACCGGACAGCCAAGGCATCCTGCCTGTCCTTGACCGCCTGCCACAGATCGTCACTGACGATGCGCAGTTGCGGCATTTCAACCCGGATCCATTCGGACTCGGGATTGGTCCGGCTGATCCTGCGGCCGGTGCGCGGATCCTTGAGGTAATGTTTGTGGTTCCAAACCCGCAAGCCAGCGTAGAGTTCGTTGTTGAGGATACCCACGCCCTGGCAACGCTTGCCGATCATGGTCGTGTCGCTCCACGCGCGTCCGGCAGGGCCGGTGACACCTTCCGCGTTGAGATCGCGGGCGATAGCGCGGGGACTCTTGCCAGCAGCAAACTCGCGAAAGATGCGGTTCACCACCAACGCTTCGGGCGGCTCGATTTTGCATTCGCCGCGCACCAGTTCCCCTTCGCTCGAAAGCCGCCGAACATTGCGGTAACCATAACCCACCGGCCCCGCCGAAAAACCCTTTTCCACCCGCCCGCGCTGACCGCGATGGGTCTTCTTCGCCAGGTCCTTGAGAAACAGCGCGTTCATCGTTCCCTTGAGGCCGACATGCAATTCGCTGATCTCGCCTTCGGCCAGCGTCACCAGCGGCACGCGCGCAAACTGAAGATGCTTGTAGAGCGTCGCCACGTCCGCCTGATCGCGCGACACACGATCGAGCGCTTCGGCAACAACGATGTCGAACTTACCCGCCTGCGCGTCCTGGAGCAGCGACTGGATGCCCGGACGCAGGATCATGCTCGCACCCGAGATCGCGGCATCCTGATAGCTGTGGACGACATGCCAGCCCTCACGCTCGGCGCGCTCGCGGCAGATGCGCAGCTGATCCTCGATCGACGCGGCGCTCTGCTGGTCGGAGGAGTAGCGGGCATAAAGAGCAATACGGGTCATGAGAAAAGCTCCTGTGATCCATTCCGCCGTCAGGCGGCCTTGGTCAGCATGAAATCGACATGGACGCCATCATAGGGGAAGACGATGCCGCGCCCCTCCTTATGGATTACACCAGCGCTAATAAGCGCCTGCACGTCGCCATGCACCGCCTTCATATCCCGGCCCACGCGCCGCGCGGCCTCACGGATCGACATGACGCCTTGTCCGGTCATCGCCTGGATCAAATCCCAGCGCTTACGGGTGAGCGTCTGCCACAGCAGATCGGGACTGGCGAAGCTATGATGCGCGCCCTGGGCCTCGCCCGCGAAAGCGGCAAGCGCACGGCGCGTCACATCGTCGCGGCTGGCGACGGAGAGCGTCACGATGTTCATTCTGGCCTCCACTGTTCCACGTCCTTCCAGAAGTCCGCCAGCAATGCAGCGGGCGTCGTGAAGGCATAGGCCGTTTCGCTCTCGCCGATATGTCGGTGATCGCCCTTGCCCGCCTCATTGTCGTAGCGCAGCACGCAGATACTATCGACAATATAGGCGAGAGCATATTTGAGATCGTGCATCGATCCCTTCACCGGCTGCGGCACCCGCCAGATACGAAGCTCCACGAAGGACTTCGCATCAAGCTGGTGACGTTCGTTGAGCAACGGTTCCGCCTTCATGATGGGTTATATGCCATCGAATAGCATTGATGTCAATGGCTCCATCATTCTGTTTCGTCCGGCTCATTGTCGTTGGCCGCCCTGCACGCGCGGATATGTTGGCGCGCAATATGGCGACCGATAGACTCCGCGATGCGGATCAGCGCCGCATCTATGTCCACGCTGGGCGGCTCAGGGCCCGTCCCGTTATCGTTGGCGGCGGCCAGTCGATTGGGCGGCGCGGCGTTGTCACCCTTCTCCATGGCCGGACTTCCAAAGCGATGGAGGATTGTCGTTGTCCGGCCGGTAAGCGGCGGGATCGGCGACCCAGCGATTGACGGCGGACTCATGCCAGCCAGCGCCATGGACGCTGATTGGCACTTGCCGGGGGAATGTCCCTTCCGCGATCTTGCGGTAAATGGTGGACCGGGAAAGGCCGGTACGGTCGAGAACGGTTTTCAGTCGAATGATACGATCGGTGTTGGGCATAAGAGAGCTTTCAAGTCATGCGTTGCCAAAGCCCCCTAAAGCCAGAATTGGCGGAGTTTTCGCGCAAGACAAGACATCCATTGCAGCCTGTCAGGCCGCCCGGATACATGTCGTAGGGCTGTAGAGGGACGGTGAGGGACATCGGCGGACGTAGAGGGAATTGGCGGGGATTTGCCTGCCTCATCACCCATGCGCATTTTCTCAGGCACTGTTGCCTGATTGCCACGATTTTTACGCTCGCCGGTCCCCGCAGATCGTCTGAGCTATGATGTATTTAGCATATCCATCGTCCTTTTCGATGGCCTGCCCGTCGCGAATCAATCTGCCTCAAACGATCCCACCCCGCAAGGGCGCGGGTACTGAAGTGCCGACTGCGCCAATATCGCGCTAATTCCTCCAATTGTGTTTTAAAACTGCCGAGGCGCGCCTGCTATGTTGGCATGACGGGGGCGCTTCCTGCCTTACAGCCGCGCAGGCCGAATTGACGCGCCGAAAACGTCCGACTGCGCTATTGCTACGCGTCGCTGTAGAATGATGTGTCCCCACCACCATCGCCGCGATAAAAGAGATGTGGCGGGAACCGGTAAAAGCTATCGACGCTGCAAGCAGGCGTCGAGGTTGCGCGGGTTAAGGGGCCTTCCATTCACCGCCACAAAAGAACGGGTGATCTTCACCGCAGTTGCCCCATAATCATGCGGTCAAAAAATGGCCCGCCGCATCCGCACATAGATGATCGAGAAGAATTGCGGCTTGGCGGGTTCCTGGACAGGTGCGACCTCCAATCCTGCTGTGAAAACGAGGTATGAGGGTCATCACTCCATCCAGCTTAGCCCATTTTCCCGACATACGCCGCCCGCAGACAGCGCATTGAGCCTGTCGCGCTCGCTTCGGTGGCCGCTTCACATCCAACAGTTCCAATCTCCTTTTGGGCGACACGGTGCTGCAAAGTGCCATTACTGTCCCAAACCGTCGCCCGCTCAGCCGTATCCGTGCGATGCAACGCAGATGAAATGCCAATCTATTCCGTTGTGGCTCCCAGCGGGGTAAGCCTACGTCGGGGATAGTGGCATGTTCGCGCCCGCCTGACTTTAACACACAGGGCTTTCTGCCAACATGGAATTGATTGGAAGCCCCCCCCCTTACAATAGTTCGCTGCAAGGTCGCCATGGCAGGGCTTGTTCTCATGAACCGATGGCGGGCGTTCCCGCGCATTCCGCACGGACCGCGCTCTATTCCGCTTCGCTCCACCGAGCCACCGCTGCGCGCCGTCTCGTCGCCTTCGGCGTCACGATCGCATGACGCGGGGGATCGCCAGGTCAATCCCCATGGGGACATCGCGGCGACCGCGATGGCGTTAAGCGGCTCCGGCAAGCGGTGTGGGCGTCGCTACCCTCTAGGCCCGTCGCGGCGGACCGCAACCCGGCGGTGCCGGGTCTTCCTCTTCGTTTCAGCCTTGCAGGTGCAGCCCGCCTCTGCCGACGTGCCTTCCGGTCGCTCTTGCCGCCCACCCCGCATTCCGGGGCCGGTGTTTTGGCAAGGAGTAAAGGACATGGAACTCAAGCATATCGACATCGCCTGCCTCTCGGTTTCGCCCACCAACATGCGCGGCGTGAAGAAGGCACCGGACCTCGACAACATCCTCCCATCGGTTCGGGCAAGGGGCATCCTTGTGCCTCTGATCGTGCGACAGAACGGATCGCCGACCACCTACGAGATCGTTGCGGGCAAGCGGCGCTATCATGCCGCGCTGGCGATTGCGGAGGAAAGCGGGAGCATCGACCCGCTGCCCTGCGCCGTCATGGAAGCGGGCGATGACGCGGCAGCGCTGGAGGCCTCCTTGATCGAGAACATCGCACGTCTGGACCCCGACGAGATGACCCAATGCGAAACTTTCACCCGGCTGGTCCGGGAGGGGCGCAACGTGGAGGACATTTCCCTTACCTTTGGTCTGACGACCTTGCAGGTGAAGCGCACTCTCGCGCTAGGCAATCTCATGCCGCGAATCCGCAATCTCTATCGGTCCGACAGGATCAATGCCGTCACTGTCCGGCACCTGACCCTTGCCACCAAGGGGCAACAACGGGATTGGTTGGCATTGTTCGACAGTGAGACCGATCACGCCCCAATGGGTCAGAATCTCAAATCATGGCTGATGGGTGGCGCGGCCATTTCCACCAAGGTCGCGCTGTTTGACCTTGCCACCTATTCCGGCGAGATCGTCTCCGACCTGTTCGGCGACGACAGCTATTTCGCGCGTCCCTCCGATTTCTGGACGGCGCAGATGGCGGCGGTCGAGGAACGAGCCGCAGGCTATCGCGCAGCGGGATGGCCGGAGGTCGTCGTCATGGAGCGCGGCGAATATTTCCACACGTGGGAGTATGACCGCTGCCCGAAGAAGAAAGGCGGGCGGGTCTATGTCGCCATCAGTCATCGCGGCGAGGTCAGCTTCCATGAGGGGTATCTGACCACTAAGGAAGCCCGGAGGCGCGAGAAGCATGTTGAAGGGGGCGATGCCAGAACCAAGCCAGCGCGCCTGGAGATTAGCGCGCCGATCCAGAACTATGTCGATCTGCACCGTCATGCCGCTGTGCGCGCTTCCCTGCTTTCGCAACCTGCCATGGCGCTACGTTTGATGGTCGCCCACGCGATCGTCGGTTCGCCGATGTGGCGGGTGGATGTGGAGAAGCAGCGCGCCAACACGGACGCCATCGCCGAGAGCGTGGAGGTCTGTGTTTCGGAAGCGATGTTTGACGCCGGAAGGCGCGAGGTACTGGCGTTGCTGGGGTTCGATCCCGACACGCCCACCGTCACGGGTGGCTATGCGAGCGACGATGGCCTGCCGGGATTGTTCGTCCATCTGCTGGAATTGCCCGATGAGGCGGTGCTGTCGATCCTCGCGATCGTGATGGGCGAGACGCTGACGGCGGGAAGCGCGATAGTCGAATTGGTGGGCGCATTGCTCAGCGTCGATATGGCGGCGGTCTGGCAGGCCGATGATGCGCTGCTCGATAGCATCCGCGACAAGCAAGTGATCGGCCGTATTGTCGCGGAGGTCGCGGGCGATGCCGTAGCAACGGCCAATGCCGGAGAGAGCGTCAAGGTGCAGCGCCACATCGTGCGCGATTGTCTTGCGGGAACGGGCGGACGCGCCAAAGTGGATAGCTGGGTGCCGCGCTGGATGGCCTTTCCGCCTTCCAGTTATACGGACCGGGGCGGCGCCGTTAGCGTAGAACGGTGGAATAACATTTCCCGTTTGCTCGATAGCGAAACCCAGGCTTGCGATGACGAGCAACGGCCCTTGGCGCAGGCGGCTTGATTGTGACGAACCCGGCGACGTTTACGCCTCCGGGTTCCTGTTAGAGCGACCTCCATAGATATTCGCGGTGCATTCTACAAAAATTCATGCGTCCGGCTCTACCGGACGCATTTCTTCCGATTGTCGTGCAATGGCCGTTTGCACCCTGTCTGCTTTCGGATCCGCAACCCGCGATAGCGGCCCTTCCTCCCACTGCCACTTGACCAAGAAGCCTCTCAGGTCAGGGCAACGCTTCGAGGAGTGCAGCTGAAAGGGGTCTAATGAGGCTATCAAGTCCGCGTGCTCGACGAGAGGGAAATAGCGTGCCTCGCTCGCGATCTGAGCCGACCGAACTTACGGTCTTCAAGCTCCAGGGACCCGGTCGGCGGAGGCTCCTCGTGTATCGACAAATGCTTCCAGTTGACCCGCCAGTGATATTCTTCGACGCGACCGCGACCATGTTGAACTCGCTCCTGGCTGTGAGGAGCAGGGGATCGGCCTATGGCGTTGACGTAGCAGATCACGTGGCAAATGGTTGCCATTTTGTTCCCATTTGCTAAGTTGCCGGAAACAGACGGAGCGGACATATGGCATTACGCGTTTCCTCGCTAACCTTTGTCGGATTTTACCTTAATTCTCTGATCCAAGAACATCCGGGCGACCTCGAATTTGACGAGGTCTATCGAATGATCGAGGCAGGATCGGTGCTTGAAGATCTGGCGGCCCGATATCCTGGCGAAACCGACTTCAGTTTGTTTGGTCCTACAAGTGATCAGCGCGGGCCGCTTATCGCTGCCCTTCAGGACGCGGCCGGGGGATTGGAGGGTCGAGAGCGTCGTAAGGTCGGGATTGATCGTTGCGGCTTGAACCTTCTGATGGCCTTTGTCCTGGAAGCAATCCAGCGAGTGGGCCGGGAATAACCGGTTACGCTGTTCTCTTGCCTTGGTACGGCCATAAGCGCTCAACAGCGCAGCTTGGCTTTCCGTTTCCATCGACATGCATGAGGTCGCCAGCGTCGAGGCGCTCTATTTCTACGAAGCCACGGCCAATGGCCGTTATGTTCCGAAAAGGAATGGGAGGTTTGAGAAGATGCCGTCACGTTTTCCTTGGAAAGGGAACTATCAGAAAGTCCCGCCGAATGTCCGAGCATCTGTTGATGCCATCGACGGTGACCTGATCGCGGTTGCAGCGACGAAGAAAATATCCCGCGATGATATCGCCGCAGGCCTGTACGCTCATGTTGGCTTGCGGATCGAGAACGGCGAAGTTGTTACATCTGGCACGGTCCCGCCCCCTGCTGACGCTGGTAAATGGTCGGAACGAAATGCTTTAGGCTGGGATCGCAAGCGCCAAGACTGGCCTATGGTTCAAAAGACATGGACCTTTGAGTCACCGAATTTTGGCGATGGCGCACGCAATGGGTGGACGATGCGTTCTTGGACAAAGGACGTTTATCAACACCAGATTTTCGAGCCACAGGGAATGACGGTTGAACCAAGCGTACTTGAAGATCGCGGCGGCAATGCGGTCGTGGTGAAGTTCGCTCTATCTCCGATGCTAGAACGGGGAATGCCTGAGTTCGACCTGATGTTACTTTGGTCGATCAACGTACTCCAAGAAAATAGCGGGGTTACCGGTGCATTCGCGAGCGATGCGAGCAGAGAGGAGTACGCTGCTACAATCACACTCGACTGGCAGATATTCCCGCCAGGTACGGCTGATGAGGTTGTGGCGCGGCTGGTAGGATCGGCGCACCCAGCCAACGCACCAGATTTCGAGAAGCACGTGCGAGAGCGGGTGCGACTGTTCGAGGAGTTCCGGCCGAAGGCTTACATCCGTGGACAAGGTGGCTTCGGATCTTATTTCGGAGCTCAGTTTGCCGACGATTTAGTCGTGTTCGAGAACTTGAAGTATGGCAACGCCATTTATCTGCTCTACCAGGATTGGAGCGAGATATCCCAACGATCGCGTCTTGACCTTCTCCGCGACCAAGACGCTCACTTCGATCGGGTCGTGCATACGGACGGATGGCAAGCGCGGCTGACTGCTCTGCTCCATGATAAGCTGTTCGAGCGCGGATTGCGAAGGCGACGGAACGGTTACCGGCCAAAACGTCGCGGTCGATAATGATTGGAAGCACCAGACCGGATAAAAATCCGCATTGAACGATTGACTAAGTAACCACCTCAGCGCGGACGTATATCAACAAGAAGGGGGCAAATTCGTATGGCAAGATGTACTGCACCGACTAGAGGGCACCGTTCAGCGGCAGCGGCAGCCGATTGTCCTGCCTGTGGTGGTCGGTCGAGAGGTTATGGTGGATACGGCGGTTACAGCGGCTACGGAGGCTATAGCCCTACCCCATCCCCCTCTTCATCCGGTGGCACCGGGCGGCGCAGCTCAAAGCCGCGTTGGTCCCCGTCCGGGTCCGGAGTGTGGTATACCCCCGAAGAGGTACGGGCGCTAACCCCGGTTCGAGAAGAGGTCGAAAGTCTCGCCGTTGCGCAACCTGACCTTCGAGACGTTTTCCTGTGCCACGCTTGGGATGATCGTCAGGGGGCAGCAAAAGACCTTCATGACCTGCTTGAGGCGCGCGGCGTTCGGGTGTGGTTTAGCGAGAAGGACCTCGGCCTTGGCGTGCCGATGATGCGGGCGATCGACAAGGGCTTGGTGAACTCTCGTGTTGGGATCGTGCTCGTGACACCCGCGATGCTACGCCGGCTTCCGTCAGAGGGTGTTGCTGACAAGGAGCTATCGGCTCTACTGCGCCGGGAGCGCCTTGTTCCAGTGGTGCATGGGACGACCTATGAGGAGCTTGAAAAGGTCAGCCTCTTGCTCGCATCTCGGGCTGGGCTGAGCACCTCCGAAGAGTCAATGGCAATGGTTGCCACTAAGATCGCTGAATTAGTCGCAGCTTAGCCTGATGGGATAAATGAGCGTCTGCTTTTAGGAAGCGGAAAGGCAGTGCTCAATGGCGGAATATGGCGCACATTCGCCAATCGAAAAAGCCAGTTTCGGCCAGTCCCCGCCATCACTGGTCCCCGCCACCCCATCCCGCTATCGACTCCTCCACATCCCCAGCCGGACCGGACCCGGCCGCCAAACGCCCAGCCCTTCCGGCCCAGCTGTCCGACAGCAGGAGCCAGAGAATGTCCCTACCCACCGGCCTGTACAAGATAGCCTTCACCTCCGCCTACGGCACCGACTTTGGTGTCCTGGTCCTGCAGGAGGGTGGCAAGCTGCGCGGCGGCGACAGCGGCAACGCCTATGTCGGCACCTACGAGGAGGACCGGGAAGTGCTGACCATGCAGGTCAGTGTGACGCAGCATCGTCCCATTCCGGGGGTAGTAAGCGTGATAGGGTTCAACAACGTGGTCGTAGAGATAGCGGGGAGGGCCGACGACGGCGCGCTGCGGATGCGCGGCACGTCAAAGCAGGTGCCAGGGGTGCGGTTCGAGGCGCGGCTGACGCATATTGCGGACTGACAGACCGGATTACTTTATGGCATCATATCTGGGTTGCAGCCACCCAGGAACTGTCCTCTGCCCGACAATACCGCTTGGTGGGCGATGTCGCAGACGACGCATCCTCCACGGAATAAACGTTACGGCACGCGATGCCATTTGCTACCGTGGCGGTACTTGCTATGCTGTACCCGCTCAGCCCGGCTACTGACCAACGGACCGGCTCTTCAACCTCTAGCGATCGCCGCTCTGCGTCGGCTATCTCGACCAGATTGAAGTTGAAATTGCTTCTGGCATTCGACTGTCCCTGCAAACTGCCGGGCTCGTCGGGCGGGGATTGCGACGCTTCTGCCTTCTGGCCGCTGGATTCGGCAGCATAGGCTGGTTCGGGCTCTTGGCTCGTCACAACCTGATCGATTTGACCTTCAGTAGTCTCGTTCGTCAGCGGCGATAACGATGACGAAGCTACTGCGTCCACCGCCCTTGTTCCAACCGCAGCTGGATAGGCTAGATAGCCGACAACGGATGCAGCAATGACTGCAGGAAAGAAGAAACCAAAACCGCCGTCCGAACGTGGTGCGCGGCAATCTGCACAGACGAACACGCGATCATGCCGATATGTGTCTCGGGTTCCAACACTATGGCCCCTGTTCTTTGATAGCCCTATACTGGTCCTGTAAGAGCTGGTTGATTTCCGGCGTACCGTAACCATGCGCATCTCTGTTTTCGGACGGATATGATGGCAAGTTGCGCATTCTGCTTCAGCTACGCGCGGCATCTCGAATCCCCCTCTTTGTAGCAGCCCCGACTACCAGCATAAATTTCCAAACACTCTTAACTCGTCGCAAAGGGCTGACTATTTCTTTTTAGCAAATACTCTCGCACGGAATCCCGTCGCCGTCCCGGTCCAGCCGCCCCAGGCCACAATCGTTCAGATAGTGATAAGCCTCGGCGCAGCTATTCATCTCGCCGCACGTCCGTTTTGATCCGCAGCTACTGCCGCCACTGCTACCGCTTCGGCCGGACGACAGCGCGCCCAAGCTTTCTGATGACGGCGAGTAGAGCCGGGTTGGCCGCGTTGCTGGCGCGGGCTCGGGTTCCGGCTGGTTTTCGGACAGAAAGTGCTGGGCGACCCAACAGTCTTGGCCTACGCGGTCAAGGCTGACCCACGCGTCACTCGTCTCGCCAGCCGACACCGCGTCGCCGCGCGCTAACTTCTCTATCACTGACGCGCCCGGCTTTGGATCGGCCCGGCAGTTAAGCGTCGCGGTGGTGACGTACATGGTGGTGGTGGCAACAGCCGCCGTGTCCTGGCCGATCCGCGACACGGGGGATTGGGCTCCCGGCGGACTGTCCGCCGACCCGCCGCACTTTCCCACGGCGAACATGACCACCAGACATAGGGCAATCAGCCCACACCCTCCATTGCCGTCGGCCTTTCGCGCCATCGCGATTTCCCCTTGCGCCCCACAGTATCGGCGCGGGGGATATGTTCAAGTGGGCCACGTCAGGCCGCATTATCAACCAACCTTTGCGATCCTCTTGCCACCCCTGCGATATCGTCTAACACACCAGCTATGGGAGAAAGCCGCCCGACTGTGGCAGACGGACATGTGGCCTCACGTCAGCGTGGCCCGACGTAAGGCTCGCAGGCTATACCGTCGCCGTCGCCGTCCATGTGCTGCCCGTAGCCCGGCTGCCCGGCGTATAGCGGCGCAGCGCCAGCGGCCCTCGCTTCTCGACAGTTGCGGTATGACCATCCACCGCTTGCGGCCACAGGCGCTATTGCGCGGGGCGCAACGGAGGCGCGTGCGTTGGCGGCGCTGGGCTGCTGAGCGTCTAGTTCTACGGCTGACATGAGCGGCTGCGGCACATACGGTACTGTGTCTGCCACCGCCGCCATGTCGGATGCCCGCTGCCCCGCGCTATCGTCGCGGTCGCTGGGGAGCAGCTGTGAGCCAAGGCCAACGGCCGCCGCCAGCACAGCGCCAATCAACAGCTGGAGGGCGTTGCGCTCCCGCCGACGCTTGCGCCGCTGGGCTGCGTAGTGGGCACCCTCCCGAATAGGGACGGCGCGGAGGGGTTTCCTGAACGACATGGGGCGGCACTATGCCGCCCCACGGTAAAGACAAGGTTTCCGCCGATTAGGCGAGCTCAGGCTCAGCCACTTTGGGCTTGCGACCCCGCTTAGCGGGTGCCTTGGCGGCAGGCTCTGCCGCTGGCTCAGCAGTGACGGAATCGGCACGTTTGCGGCCCAAGCCGATCTTGAGCGCCAACTCCTTGCGCTGGGCGGCGTAGTTGGGGGCTACCATAGGATAGTCCGACGGCAGGTCCCACTTGGCCCGATAGTCGGCCGGGGTCATGCCGTAGGCCGTCATCAGGTGGCGCTTGAGCATTTTCATCTTCTTCCCGTCTTCCAGGCAGACCAGATGGTCCGGCTTGATCGACGCGCGAACGGAGACGGCAGGCTCCTGCTTGGGCGCCTCCTGCACCTTGGGGGCGGCCAGACCGGACAGGGCAGAGTGGACGTTGGCAATCAGTCCGGCAACGTCGCTCACGCTAACGGAGTTATTGAACACGTGCGCCGACACAATGTCGGCGGTCAGGTTGATAAGCGTTTCTTGCGCTAAAGATTCTGTGGACATGCGACCTGTCTCTCTATTTAGGGAAAGAGATTTTTGATTGGCTTGGATTGCTTGATGCAGGGCGCGCATAGCATGGACGACGTGGAAAGGCGACCACCGTACTTTAGGACAGGCAGTCAGGCCGCGACAGTTTGGTCAGGCAGCTCGCGATCTTCTTCCACATCGCGACACCGCCTGCGTTGCCTACCCGCTCCAACTCCTCGACACGCGCGGCGGCAACAGAGGCAGCGCGCTCGCCGTGTTGACGCAGCAGCATGGACGCAGCGCCCCAGGGCACCTGATCTGGGGTCAGCGTCACGCGGGAGTGTCCTGTCCACGGCCACCACGTCGTGGCCCTGCCGGACACCCTCGACGCGCACCCTTCGGCCCAGCAGACGGTCATGGCGGCCCAGGGCCAGCAGCAGCCACTGTCCGCCGTCTGGCGTCTGTAGGATCAGCTGGCGGCCGGCGAGCAGCAGCATGCCTTTCAGGGTGATGGGGCGTTCGCGGGGCATGGGTTGGCGGGCCTGTTACGTTGTTACGTTAGGTCAGGAGATCGAGACACGTTTGTAAATATATTGTGCCCCTTTTGAACCTGATCTCCTCATTAAAATCGAATGTCCAGAGGGGGTATTAACGTAACAACTGGCCGGGGTGGGCGGTTTTGGGATGGCTAGTTTGCGCCATTTGTCGCCGTTCAGCGGCTCATTTTCATCTCTCGGAAGCGGTCATTCGGTCAGATTCCACCGCCCCATCTGGCGAGGGAAAAGCTGCCGGTCGGCCGCCGACCATTTTTTGTCGTTCCATGCTGCTGCTGCTGTCCCCGATTGCAGACATTCATCGGCCCCTATATGCTGGAAAGATGCCTGCGTTGCTTCATGAGTATTGGGAAAACGACCAAGGGGGCGAATTCGCAGTTGTGCAAGAGCGAGCTGACGAAATTCGACCGACCCTAAATCCGGGGGCACGACGTGTGTTTGAGATATGGGCGTCGTCTTGGCGAGAAGCGATGCAAGCCCGCAATGCACGCCTTGGCTATGGTGATTACGAGCCGATTGATGATGCTCCAGATCATTTTTACACACTGGATGAAGCTGCAACTCAGTCGGCCTATCTGAAACGTCGGACGATCCGTTAGCGACCATTTTTTGCAGTTTGCTCGTGCCATAAGCATCCCTGAAACCAGTCACTCATTCGGGGGCAAGTCGAAGGTGGAACGGCTAAATCTGGCGGGAAGAGGACGTTTTGCCCCAACCACAAAAGCTCCCAAGCGCTCGTTTGGCGATTCTGGAACGGTGTCAAACCGCGCTCAGGACTGTTTGATTGCCTCCCGGAAAATCTCTAGCATTTGTCCAGTCGTAACGATTGGACATCCTGACCACGGCAGCAAGGCGAATATCATGGTGGCAATAATCGATTACAGGGGTATGGCAAGACATCATGCCAAGCGAGCCGCCGACCTACTAACCGTTCCCGCTGCTTCTGTCGCATATGTTGCAGTCGAGTTAAGGATGGCCATTGAAGCAATAGCTTATGGGCGGTTACAAGATTATATAGATGACATTCCACCTCGCCGACTTAATGAATGGCAGGCTCCCAAGGTCTTGGAAACGGTCGCGTGCATCGACCCCGGCGTAGCCTACACTCGCAGACTTATGGTTGAAGTCGATGCCGCTGACGATGAAAAGGTCTGGGTGCTACTCGGCGAAGACAAAGCGTTGAGCATGAAGTCATTGCAAGGAAATTATCATGCCCTTGGCAATTTCCTTCATACCCCAACCATCGGCCAGCTACGCAGCGGCAAAATCATAAATCTTGATAAGCAGGTAGCGAAATGTCGAGCTATACTTGAAGAGATAGATAGCGTTCTTGCGATCGAAAATTGGTCATTCTCTCTAGCAATCCCTTACGATTTTCAATGCATGAGAGAGGGGTGTTCGTCGAACATAAGGCGGAGGATGAACGCATTTTCAATGCAGCCTGTAGCGAGCGCATATAGCAACGTCGTGGAGTGCTTTGAATGTGCCGCGACGTATGACGTGATGAAAGATGGCAAGAATGCCGTTCTCATCAATCCGCAGCTTACATACGCGAAATGCCAAAATGATGGCTGCGGCAATCGGTTGCAAATCTGGCATAGTGATGTGAGACGGCGGGACGATGTTACCTGTCATCAGTGCGGTGCTACCTCTAAGATCGTCCTTGGCATGTCACCCGCCTGAGCTTCCTTTCTCCATCCGGTTCGAGTCACTATCAATGGTCAAAATAGGCCAACATCTTGGCTCAGTTACTACGAAAGCCTAATACAAGCCTCCCGACGCTCATTCGGGAAACCTCAGATTTCCGGCGTATTCGGTCCCAGCCCTAAATCTTGGTCTGGGCACAAGTGGCATGTCGGCCAAATGATTTTTAACCACGCAGCGTCGGCTATGGTCGATCATCACCTCCAAAGCTGACCGTCGCCTTCCCACCCATCGCGGGTGCTGCTGCTCTGCGAAGCGCAGCGCCCTCCGATTTAACGGCCTGTCCGGTTTCGGAAAGGAAAGCGGACAGGGTGCAATCGACCAGAGGCTGCCACCAAAATGCTTCTGCGGGCATCGCTAAAGCTGACATGCGTTATCGGGTCTTGCTGCAACCTGTATCTTGCCACATCATTCGCAGATGAAACTTAATACCATTCCCCTTCGATCGGCTTTGTCTTTTTCGTCACTTTTGCCCGTCTTATTTCTCGCCAGCTTGCCAGCGTACGCATGCTCCTTCCCTCATAACGAAACATCCCCTGCGAAAATCAAACATGCCGCCCAAATCGCATTTTCCCAAAGTGATTCGGTAATCGACGCTGAAGTGCTTTCGCCGATGGTCGTTGGCTCCGCGTGGAAAGATGGCCTCACACCAATGGCAGTATTGAGGGTCTTAAATTCATGGAAGGGACCACATAAGAAAGACGACTTCGTGTTCGTCATCTTTCTCAGCTCTTGCGATATTGCGCTTCAGAAAAAAGGAGAAAAAATAAGAATACTCCTCACGGGTAGTCATGAAATGTATCGAGCAGAGCAATCGTTCAATGGATACGGAAATGCACGAAGGCCATACAACGTCGAAATAGACCGGTTAGTTAAGCGCGTGCGCCCCGCATATATATCGGCCGATCCCGGCATGTGGAAACAGCCATCTTTCTCAAAATGAGGTCCGCTTTGAGTAGATTTGGCCGTAAAGCTGACCGTCCGCTCCCCACCCGTCACCGCCGTTATCGCGTTGGATTTCATGCGGATATGAACCGGACCGGCAGCATCGGCGTGACTCGCCACGCCTTTGACCCGCCCAAATCGCCGGGATGGGTGGTTAGGGGACAGTCTGGTTTTCGGAAAAATTCACCGATAGCAGACGTTACCCGCTGACTCGGAAGGGATGCTGGGGATTGCGCAGAATGAAATCCTCAACGTCGCTTAGCCGCTCTGGCATAGCCTCGATATCTCGCCATCGCGCATGATTTATAAAGCGAAATCCCGCGTTCCAGAGGGCTTGGACCTTGGCCCATTGCTCAACGTCTGATTTTCGAGGCACCTTAAATGCACGCCCCATCCAATGGAGGTTAGCCCTGCATTCCGGGCATATGGCGCTCGCTTCCTCTGCCAGCTTCCATGACTTCCGGCATTCGAAGCAAGCATGTGGCCAAAGGCATTCCGGGCCACGATGCCGAGGAGGCACATATGGCTCATGAACAACTCGGTTTCCCAACGCTCGCCGCAGTTCCATGCGCTCAGATTTAGACAGATCGGCCATTCTCTGAATTTGAACTATGCACAGAACGTCGGCAATCAAGAATTACGGCATACGGGACGACTGGCAAGAAATGGTCGACGGCAGCATGTCGGTTTTTCGTTCAGCCAAACTATGAAATTTAAGGTTATTTGTCCGGCGCTTGGTACATTTCGTTGCCCGTTAAGCCAGCAAAGTTAGTTATCCCAGCCTTATCAAGGCTTTTCATCATGCAATTCGTGACTTCAAAATTTTGCGCCTGTGCAAGGGTGAGTTCGCCATTTCTGACTGCCAACATTTCCTTTGACGCACCGCACTTGGCGGAGATGGCATCTGCTTGATCTTGGGTTAGTGATCCAGCCTGTGCCTTTATGGATGAAGAGCCGCACCCGCCAAGGAACGCAAAACCCATCAGAAGTAGCCAGCCTTTTATCATTCTTGCCCCCGCAATTTTGGGCGAAAGTGCCTGCATTCCCTCATGCGTCAATTTCAGCTTTAAGACGGAGCGCATCGCCTATTCTACGGCAAACTCTGGTCGATGGGCGACAGGCAGCTATTTCTGCCCACGATCGTGTCCCCTGCCCTCAAAGAGGACTGGCGGCTATCCCCGCTTACCCGCCGGTAAGCCGACATTCCGAAATCGGCCAATTTTTGGACGAACGAAGATGATTCGGCGCTCCCCG
Organism: Sphingobium sp. Leaf26; assembly: GCF_001421665.1. Lineage (GTDB taxonomy): Bacteria > Pseudomonadota > Alphaproteobacteria > Sphingomonadales > Sphingomonadaceae > Sphingobium. The sequence goes on along the minus strand of NZ_LMKV01000012.1, from coordinate 696,572 downwards.
AAAGCGGACGTTGTGTGCATCTGCATTCTGGATGACAATGGCGGCATGAGCCAACGCTTCCTCGGTCGGTCAGCCGTCACATTGATAATTATGCTGTTGCTCAATGCCAATCGGCCGGTGCCTGAATGGCAGGGGTTCTCGAACCGTCCCATCGGATTTACAACGAGATGCGCGGCTCGTGTGCTGAGTCAATTTGGCGATGTCGTTAGCGAGACGGGACGCAACCCCGAGGGTGGACTGATCCGGTTGATGCTCCGTGCCGCACCAGACACGAAACGCTCGCCACCTGTCCTGATGGCCTACTTTGACGGCGACGCTAATTTTAGTTCGGTCTTCATGGAAGCGAGCAACCGTCGCGTTGCGAATGCGGTTTGGAGGGGGTTCAAAAGACAATGTGGATTGCCGCATGGCAGCTAAATAGGTTTTTTGCGTCAAACCTGCCCTTCCGCTCCCCACCCATCGCGGGCGGCGCAGATATCCGCAGCGCTGTGGCCTTCCGATGACCGGCCTGTCCGGATTTGGGCAGGAAAGCAGACCGGGGCGAACCGACCAGATATTGTCATTGGATCGGTTGAGCGTCATTCCTGATTGCGGACATTGTCCGGCGCTGCAATACCTTTTGCTATGGCGACCGTGGCAATTGTATTGATGATATTCTTTTTGGCGTTCGGAAGTGCCATTTTCCTAACTCGCCGCTGGAATGCTGCCGTTGGCGTCCTTGGCGGCCTAGGAGTTGGTGTGGCTGCTTGGGTCATCGCCTCAGTTGGCATGTTCGTATGGTTCGCTAACAGTTAATCCGTCGCCGCCCGCAAAATCGACCATTTTTTGACCTTGAACAATTCAGTCGGGTTTCCCGCTTGCAGTCATTCGCCAAGCTAAGCAGGATCGCTTCATGGTCAATATCGTCTATCTTTTGCCTGGTGAGGCAATGCCGGATCATGGCGACGATATGCGTTGGCTAATAATTGAGGAATCGGACGATCGTCAGTTCTTTGGCACGGGCGGTTCATTTAAAGCCAACGGCGATTGGGTGGGATATGTCTCCCTTGCTGAAAATGATGGCTCGTTGGAAGCTGCCTTGGCTGCCGCGCAGAATTGGGCGGCGAAATATGATGTGCCTACCATCTGGGTTCAAATCAAACCGCCCGGCAGCTAACCACAGTCACCGTATCGAAACCGGACGGTCCGCTCCCCACCCGATCCCGTCCAGAACGGCAAAAAACCGCTTCATATTGGTGCGTGAGAACCGGACAGGCTGCCGCCGACCATTTATTGCCGCTCTGACCCCGAAAACGAGTTCCGGTTTGCAGACGTTCAGATAGGCTTTCCATGGTGCCGCTGGGCTAGAAACCAGTAGCACAAGCCTGTCATGGCACCGAGCACTGACCACAGCGCGAATACAAACAGAGCGTTCGCGGAGGATGCGGGATGTTTGGTCGTCGCCCAAACGAGATACAAGGCTGACGGAACGCCGGTCATGAACAATCCGCCCATTCCAAATTGTATTGGAGAGCGGCGGTTGGTTCGTAAGAGGAAAGCACGGATGATCAGCCCAAGGATAATCTGAGTTCCATACAACAGAAACAGATAGAAGATTGCCACTGGTATTGGGCGCGGAAAGCCGCCGGTTGCCCAAGATACAATGCCACCAATGATTGCTGCTGGCACTGGAGCCAGAAAAAATGCGCGTAAATTCATTTCGTTCGCCCCTTCTGGAGAAGATCTGGCAGCATCCATTGCAGATTTCTACCAGAAAGGGGAAAGGTGGGCAGCGACCGACCATTTATTGTCATTGATGAAGCAATTTCACTCGCCGGATAGCAGACATTCATCGGCTAGGATAAGCAGGGTTCATGGACGCTCCCACAGACGCCGAACGGGATGAATTAGAAGCGAGAGTCAGCGACGTCCTTTATGAGGTTGCTGGGTTCGCATGGGAAGATTTAGCAAGGCGCGTTCCAGTAGGGTGGACCTATGTCAGGCCAGAGGCCGACGGGCGCTACATGGCAGTCACTTGGGATGCCGATTGGAAACGACAGGCTGGCGGCGCAATTCTCATCAAGGTTCAAGGCTTTCTCGATCCCGATCACCACACCCCTGTGTGGGGGGCTGGCGAGATAATTCGAAAGCGTGGACTTCTTGACCGATGGCTGAAACGGACGAACTGAAACGACCATTGTTCGCCGGTGGAACCGCGTTCAACCGTTCTCGATTGCGGACATTCTGGGTCGATGGCACCATGACCTGATGCAGCGTTATCCGTCCCACCAATCAGTCCCGTCTGCGATCCATGAACGAGTTTTCTTCGTGCTGTGGATTGTCATGTCCGCCTTAGCGATTCTCGCAGACGGAATTGAGGTAAATGACAATCCTGACCGAGCGCATGAGATATTTGCGCACATGGGCATCGCATTATTATGGTGCGTTCCATTTGGCGTGGTGGGATTTATTCTGCGTTGGCGGCGCTTAAAGAAACAGGCGAAGCGGCAAGCGTTCCTATCTACCGTTGCGAATTTGAAATAGCATCCGCTATTCGCCTGTATCAGCGCAAACCTGACCGTCCCCTAACCACCCTGATCCGCGATTGAGCTTTTCGATTTTTCAATGGTGCTATATCAACCCAGCATGAAGCCTATTATCCCCATTGCAGCGATAGCGGTGGCTTGTTTAGGTGCGGCTGCTGGCTGGACATTGCGGGATCATGCCGAAGGCAAAAAATGTTCGTATTTGGCTGACGGATACCGGCCCTTTGCCGGTGAATATTATCGACTACCAGCGTTTTCCGACGATCAAATTCCTGATGCGATTGTTGCGAATGTCCAACAATGCTGGGCCGCGCACCCTTATTTCGGGCCTCACCATTCCATTCAAATGGTGGATGCAAGAAAGGTGTCCGAGACCCGATACTATCTGGCCTTTGAACCTGCCGGAATAACTGACATTAATCTCGTGTTTTTGGTCGACAAGGATAATGGCGTAATTGACGCGCTACAGCGGAGCACGATGTGATCGGCCAGCGGAACGTCTGCTAATCGGCAACCGCTTCCAAAAACCGGACAGTCCGCCTTCCACCCATTGAGGGCATATCGCCCGCCTAAATCGCTACGGCCTTGCAGTGAACGGATTATCCACCTTCGGACGAAAAATGGAACGGGAAGAGAGCGCCCAGCTGCCCCACCAAAGCATTGGCGGGCAGCTGACTCAGGCTAAACGATGCAAAGCAGGGTTATTTGGGGAAGTGGATGCCGCATAGCTTGTTTCCATCTGGATCGCGGAAGTACGCGAGTACGATCGTACCCATAGACGCTGTTTCGCGAGGACCGGGCGCTACCTCGATCGACGTGCCACCATTGGCGACTGCAACATCATGAAACTGCTTCACCTGTTCTGGCGAATCGCATGAAAAAGCAACGGTGCTGCCATTCGCGACGGATGCCGGTTCGTCATTGATGGGCTGGGTGACAATGAAATTGGCCCCATTTCCACTGTTGTAGATCAGGCGCGTGTGGCCACTGTCGGCCACGTTGATCGTCGCCTCCCCAACTCCGAGGGTGCCGAGCACCGTGTCGTAAAAGCGCTTCGCCCGGTCGATGTCGTTCGACCCCACCATCGTGTGAAAAAGCATGCATCTTCTCCTACTTGGGCCACGCCATGATTGAACACTGCCCGCCTCGGCCATAGCAGGATCGAACGCGCGGTCACGCTTGGATCGTTGGGCTGACGTTGGCATGATTGAATCGATAGGGACAGAGGTCGCACCTTGGCCAATGGGCGACAGGCAGCTATTGCCGCCTACGATCGTGTCGCCTGCCCCAGAGAGGACCGGCGGCTATGCCTTCTTACCCTCCGGTGAGCCGACATTCCGAAATCGGCCACTAGTGGCGCATTCTTGCGTTGATACCATGACAATCGGTGCCGCGTGGCTAAGCTGTCTCGCGGAGTTCCAGGCAATAACCGTCGGATTGGCCAGACGTCCGACAACTGCCGCCGAAGTGCTTTCGTTCAGAGGTTGCCCAGACCCGTGGACGCTTCCGGATTCTCGCGGCGCTGCAATTCGTTCTCAACCGCCTCGCGGATGAACAAGGCGAGCCTGCGGTTGCCTACAAGCGCCTCGATACGACGGATCGTGTCGGTACTTAGCCTGACCGTCGTCGGCTTCATTCCAAGTGGCGGGCGTCCCATCAACTCGTCGCTATCGGGTAGAAACTCAATTTCCAAATCAAACCTATTGACGCCACCGTTTATTTGAATATACGCCATCGTTTATTGAGTAAACGATGGCGTATATGCCGCAAGGTCCATTCTTAAAGGGCTTTTGCGCAACCGGCATCGCGAATCATGTGGGAGTGCCGGGACCGTTCCGTATCCGCCCGTCATATCTCGCTTCCCTGCGATGGATGCGGAACGGAGGTGCATATGCTTGTCTCCAAATCCCGCCGCGCCCTGCTGCGCGGATTAACTATCGCTCCGGTTGCCGCGTCAGCCATCGCCTCGCCTTGTGCCAAGACCCTGGCATCGCTCCACCTGCGGCATGAAGACGAACCCGCGACACTTGTTCGGACGAAAGAAGGCCGGAGCATAAGCCGCTTCCGTTATCACAATGCGGAACGGTGGATGACCACGCTGGAAGCAGATTTCCTCATCGAGCCGCGACATGCAAAGGAAGCGCTGCATCAGGCCGGTTTCGTGACCCAGCAGGCCCTGTGCGCCTACCTGCTGGACGTGGGCTTTGCCGATACGTGGAACGCCCACCACATCAAGCAAGACATCGCCAAGGCGCTGGCCTACGCCAAGGCGTGCGGCTTTGGTCATGATTGCCCCGACATGGCGCGGCTGGCTGGGGTTCTCTCGCCCTATTGGAAATGGGGCTATTATTATCATGATTGGGAGGAAGACCGGCCCCGCACGGGCGGCTTCATCCCTGCCACGATCACGCCCCTTGTCCGTACCTTGGTAGATCGCGTGCATGACGTGACCGGCCACCCGCGCCCGAAGGGTTGCCAGCGTCGCCCACAGGAGGCGCGGTCATGATGCTGCGTACCGACGCCGACCATCTGCCCCTGCATATCCAGGACGAGCTTCTTCACGTCACCATGATCCTGTTCGAGGCATTCGAGGAAACAACCAAAGGCCGTTGCTCCGAACATTTCCGGGCGGGCCGCATCCTCACCTTGATTCTGCATGGTCCCCACGCCGAGAAGGATTGGAAAGAGGTCGCGCCGGGGGAAGCGTTCCGGCTGCTGGCGATCGTCAACTATTCCCGGCTTGCCCGCAGCGAACACGACTGGCGACTGGTGCGTGACCGGCTGCGGCGCGCATGGGAGCATGGCGACATTACCCGCCCGGTGCGGCTGACGGTCGAAAGCCTTGAGCGGGTCAACGGCGCTCTTGTCGAAGGCGTCCCGCATTTCGTCACCATCGCCGAGCAGGGTATCGCGCTCTACCAGATGCAGGGCTTCCGCCTGCAAGAGCCGCACCGCCTTCCGGCGCGGGAACGGGTTATTCGGGGTGTAGCGGAGTTTATCCGGTGGCATAAACGCGGAACCCGATTTCTGGCTGGCGCGGCTTTCTATCGGGACCGGGGCGATGCGCCGATGGCGGCGCTGCTGCTGCATCAGGCGTGCGAGCATTTCTATCTGTCCGTCTTGCGGTCGATCAGCCTGCACGCGCCGCGCACCCATGCGTTGGATGAACTGCGCGAAGCGGCGGAAACGCTAGACCCGCGCTTGTGTTCGGCATGGCCGCGCAATAGCCAGTTCGAGCGCCGCGCATTCGGCTGTATTCGCCGCGCCTATGTCGAAGCCCGCTATGGGCGATCCTACAGCATTTCGGGCGAGGAACTGTCATGGGCGTTCGCGCGGGTGGAGATATTGCAGAAACGGGCAGCGTCCGCCTGCGCAGATCATCAGACTTCACTTACCGTGAGCCTGCCAGCACCGATGATTCCACCACCGCCAGCGCCGACGACAGCGATAGCGCTTTCCCGACCTGTGCGCCGCGCCAATATGCTGCAAAGGACATGGCGGATCGTGCGACGTGTCGCCCCGCTACAAGGCCGATGGAATCAGCTCGTTCCCGTTCACCGGTTCTGGCGCTCCGACAGGTTCATGGGCTGGGTTGACCATCTGCCCTTGGCGATTGTCTGCTTGTGCTTCTTCATGGCTGGCGCGGAGACAACGCTATGGCGTTTAAAGTCCGCGCAAGCCGTCCGTTCCGAACCCGCCGACCTGTCCGCCGTGCTGGACTTCGACGTGCGCGCGGACACGGTGCTGGGCGCGGTCATGCACGTTGCGCAAAGGGCGGGATACCGGGTCAAGGCCAATGAAGACATTTGGACCGTGCGGTGGACCGGTGCCTATCGCGCCAAGGCGACGACCTTCGACGCGCTGGCGGACATTCTCTATGGCTCCGGCCTGTGTCCTGCGATCCGAGAAGACTTCATCACCGTGCGCTATTGCGACAAGAGCAGCCCACCCATGGCACCGATGGTCGAGTATCAGGCAGAACCGGACAGCAATGTGCGCTTGTCGGTGTCGCGCTAACCGCCGTCCTGTTCCGCCTCGAACGCCCGCTTGCCTTTGCGCTTCCAGACGGCAAGTGCGTTGGCGCGTTCGTCGCCGCGCAATCTGTCGGCGACCGTGAGGAACGCGCCGTAAAGCGTAGCGCGGTCATCGTCGGTCAGATCGACCAGTCCCGCCTTGACGACAAGGCCGCCCAATTCGATCAGATGCCGCGTGCGTTGACGGCGTGCGACGGCCCAGTCCCTCATGTCGGTTCGCGCCTTCCGGGCCTCAAGCCGATGCCACGCCGCCGTCGAGCGGGAGTGCCCCGCTTTGCTGGCCAGAAGATCCGCCCGTAGGCTTGCCGCCCTTGCCGAGAAAGAAGCCTGCGCCCGCCTTCCTCCATCCCTCCCTTGTCGCGGGGTCCTTCGACGTGGCGGCATTCAGCAGCGCCCCGGCAAGCACATCAGCGTCAAGCGCATCGGCACCGGTCGCGGTCACCAGTTCACCAAGCTGGCGCACGCGCCGCTCTTTGAGTGCCTTGGCCTTGTCGGCCAGGGCTTTGAGTTCCGAATCAAAATCACGCGGTTTGCGCATCGCAAAGTCTCCATTGAGTGACGATGGCGCTATGATAAGATGAACCGACCCGCCGCGCAGTAGAGTCGCCGGGACAGTCTGACACCGCCTAGTCCCGTCCGAGAAATTTTCGAGAAGGGCGCGCTTATACGTCGTTCCGACGTGCACTTTGATGGCGTAGATGGATTGCCATCATGGCGATCTTCCATTTCTCCGTTCAGGTCATCAGTCGCGCGGCAGGCCGTTCCGCCGTCTCCGCTGCCGCCTATCGTGCGGGCGAACGCCTGCACGACGAGCGCCTTGACCGGCCCCAAGATTTCCGCGCCCGCTCCGGCGTCGAGCATAGCGAAATTATGCTGCCCGAAGGCGCGCCCGAACACTGGCACGACCGTGAACGCCTGTGGAACGATGTCGAGGCATTCGAGAAGCGCAAGGACGCCCAGCTTGCCCGCGAGGTCGAGTTCGCCATGCCCCGCGAAATGACCAAGGCGCAGGGCATCGAACTGGCCCGCGATTTCGTGTCCGGCGAGTTTGTGGATCGGGGCATGGTCGCCGACCTCAATGTGCATTGGGATATCGACGCGGACGGCCAGCCCAAACCGCACGCCCATGTCATGCTCACCATGCGGGAGGTTGTGCAGCGCGAGGACGGCACCATTGGCTTCGGGGCGAAGGTCCGCGAATGGAATGAGCATGGCAATGTCGAGCGCTGGCGCGAACGCTGGGAGACCCACGTCAACTCCCGCCTTGCCGAACTCGATATAGACGCGCGCATCGACCGCCGCAGCCTTGCCGATCAGGGCATCGACCTTGAACCGCAAAGCAAGATCGGCGGCCCTGCGCACCGGATGGAAGCCCAAGGGCTCGAAGCCGACCGCGCCGAAATGCACCGCGAGATCGCGCGGGAGAATGGCGAGCGCATCATTGCCGATCCCGGCATCGCGCTCAACGCCATCACCCATCAACAGGCGACATTCACCAATCGCGATATGGCGATGTTCATCCACCGGCATAGCGACGGGCAGGAGCAGTTCAACGCCGCCATGCGCGCGGTTAGGGGATCGCCAGACCTGATTGCGCTGGGCAAGGATGGGCGCGGCGACGAGCGGTTCACCTCGCGCGAAATGATCGAGACCGAACAGCGGATGGGCCGCGCCGCTGACCGGCTTGCGATGGACCGGAGCGATGGTTTCTCGGCGGCGACGACCTACGCCAGTCGCGCCGCCGAGAGTGGTGGCCTTGCTCTGGGAGCAGAGCAGGAAGCCGCGTTGCGCCATATAACGGACGGGCGCGGATTGTCACTGGTGCTGGGTTATGCCGGGACCGGCAAAAGCGCCATGCTGGGCGTGGCGCGCGACGTATGGGAAAGTGCGGGCCTCAACGTGCGCGGCGCGGCGCTTGCGGGCATCGCTGCCGAGGGGCTGGAAAACGGTTCCGGCATCGCGTCGCGCACCATCGCCAGCATGGAGCATAGCTGGGCGCAGGGTCGCGATCTTTTAACCTCCCGCGACGTGCTGGTGATCGACGAGGCGGGCATGGTCGGCACGCGCCAGATGGAGCGCGTGCTGTCCCATGCCGCCGACGTTGGCGCGAAGGTCGTGCTAGTCGGCGATCCGCAGCAATTGCAGTCGATCGAAGCGGGCGCGGCGTTCCGCGCGATCCATGAGCGCCATGGCGGCGTCGAGATCACACAGGTTCGCCGCCAGCATGAAGGATGGCAGCAGGATGCTACCCGGCATCTGGCCACGGGCAGGACCGGCGAGGCCATTGCCGCTTACGCCGACAAGGGCCTGGTGCATCAGGCCGAGACGCGTGAGGAGGCGCGGCGCGATCTTATCGAGCGCTGGGACCGCGAACGGCAATCCGACCCCGATGCGAGCCGCATCATCCTGACCCACACCAATGCGGAGGTGCGCGACCTCAACGAGGCCGCGCGCGCGGCGATGCGCAATGCGGGCGAATTAGGCGACGAGTGCCAGGTGAAGACCGAGCGCGGCGACCGGCTATTCGCGTCCGGCGACCGCAGCATGTTCCTGCGCAACGAGCGCAGCCTTGAGGTCAAGAATGGCACGCTGGGCACCATCGAACATGTGAGTGAAGGCCATATGTCCGTCCGCACCGATGACGGGCGTGTCGTATCGTTCGACACAAAAGACTATCGCGACCTCGACCACGGCTATGCCGCCACCATCCACAAGGCGCAGGGCATGACCGTGGACAGGGCGCATGTGCTGGCGACGCCGGGGATGGATCGGCACGGGGCTTATGTTGCCATGTCTCGCCATCGTGACGGTATGGCGCTCCATTATGGCCGCGACGATTTTCGCGATCAGTCCCGGCTTGTTCGCACGCTCGCGCGCGAGCGCGGCAAGGATATGGCCACCGATTACCAGAAGACCGACCCGGCAAAGGAATATGCCGAGCGGCGTGGCATAACCTTTGGTGAGCGGATCGCGGAAATCGTTAGACCCATTGTCGAAAAGGCACGCGGGATATTTGACAATTTCCGGCCGAATATCCAGCCGCAGCAGGAGCGCGACATATTTGCGGGCTTTCAGCCGAAGGCTGAGCCGCCCGCGCAGGAGCGGGCCGTTCAGCGCCAACCCGAACATGCCATGCAGCCGCTTCGGGCTGGCGGCGTGCGCGGTGCGGTGGAGCGCTACGCCAAGGCGCTGGACGCGATACAGCAGACGCGCGCGCAAGGTCTGGATGCCATGCCCCACCAGCGCGAGGCGTTCGACACGGCGCGGGATGCCTTGGAGGCCATCCGCCCTGAAGGTTCTTCGGACCTGAACAGCGCCTTCCGCAGCAGCCCGAAGCTTGTCCACGAGGCGGACGAGGGGCGCGGCCAGGCCGCCGTGCGGGCAATGCAGTTGGAAACCGAAATCCGCATGGACCCGTTCCAGCGGGCCGACAGGTTCGTGGAAGGGTGGCAGCAGTTGCAGCGCCATCATGCCGAGTTGGTGCGCGGCGGCAATTTCCGGGGGGCGAAGAGTGCCGCGCAGCAGATGGCGGGCATGGCGAAAAGCCTTGAGCGCGATGCCCAGCTTGAATCGGTGCTGGGCCTGCGCAGTCGCGAACTTGGGCTTGAGATCGGCCAGCAGGTTGGCCGCAGCCTGTCCCACGATCTCGCATCCTCCATTCCCTTCGATCACGGACGCGACATCAGTCGCGGCATGAGCCGCTAACCCAAGGAGACGACATCATGGACGACGAACAGAGCCTTCTAAACGAACCGGAGCCGGAACCTCGGCCCAATGCCGCCGCGCAGGCGTTCGCGCAACTCTCGGAGCGCGTGGCCGCTATGGAGGAGCGGTTGGACGGGCGCATGGCGGTGATGGCCCGCGCACTTGAGCATATCGCAATCGAGAAGCAGAGCCTCGAATACCCTGACTATGGGCCGACACTCGCCAAGATGAACGGCTTTCTCGCGACGGTTGCTGGGCAGACGAAGACGATCATGGATGCGCCCGCCATGCAGTTGACGCCAGAGAGCATGGCGGAGCGGATCGGCCTAGCGGCGGAAGCCGCGCGCACGAGCGACCGCGCTACCGTCAAGAAATCGCTGGAATTGCATCATCAAGCCCATGCGGATCAGATGCGCGCGATCGGCACCGTTCGGACCAAGCGGGAACAGCGCAGGCACATGTTCTATTGCGGCGGTGGCGCTGCACTGGCCATCTCGCTTTTGTGGCTGATCTATCCCGGCTGGGCGGCCAGCATCGGTCCGCAAAGCTGGCTCTGGCCGGAAAGGGTTGCCCGTCGCACGCTGGGCGAGCCGTCACTATGGGATGCCGGTATCCGACTCATGCGCGCCGGGAACCCGGACGGTTGGCAGGCGATTGTGGACGCCGCCGACCTTGCGCGGGAGAACCGCGACACCCTTGTCGCATGTCAGAAGGCTGCCGCTAGGGCCAAGCAGCCGGTGAGTTGCTCGGTTAGCGTAACGATGCCGCAATCTTGAGCGGGTCGCGACAGCGACCATGCCACACCAGCAGCGCGGGCGGGCGAGTGGGTCAACCCCTGCGGCGCAGCCGCAGCCCGAAGGGCGCGCAGCGGGGTTGAGGCGCTCGATCGGCCGTGCTCTCCAACGCCTGCGCCCGTGCCAGCGCTCCCGACATTGATATTCCAGAGGATTTCGACGCAGGCGACGGCGGCACCATTTCCGCGACGGCGCAAAAGCCTCAACAAGACCAACCACATAGGCCCCAAGCGACGGCGGGCCTTTTATCTCGCCCTGCTTCCCATCGTAGCATGGAGAACAAACGGCACCGCTCAAGCCCACCTTTCCGGCCCGGCACACAATGCCCATCTGTCATACATCACCGGCGGCAAGCCTATCCGGCACATCCCCGCACATCCCCGCACACCCCCTCGCTCCACGGTCTGCTCAAGCAGACTTCGCGCCGATCATCATGGCAGGAAGCGCAGGCAAAGGCGTAGTCTCCCAGACTACAGGCAAGCCGTTGATCGGGCGGAGTTTTCCGATCCCGCTAAAGCCGTACTACAGGAGAACACACGCGCCGCGACGCGCAATGCCTTGTTCCGCAAGCATAATCTCATGCACCTCGGTGCGTAGGGTGTGCTTATTATCACAGCCACGTCCTCCTGCTTGGGCGTCTAGTCATACTGCTCAGAAATGTGCCGTTTTCTAGTTCCGGCGGGTAACTTCATAGCCTATCTGGCGCTTGAAATAAAGAATGTGTTCCTGCTTTGTCCGGGTATAGGCAGCAAATAGCCATCTTACCTCTCCAAACTACCTGTTCGTTTCTGGGCTTGGCAAACCACTGATTCTTTGCTGATGAAGTGCAAAAGATGGCTTTATTTGATCTCAAAATATCGGTGAAAATCGTGTCGGCGCCACGTGAACACCCAAGTCCATTTTCTTCTTTTCCGATCTTGAATGGCGCGGCCGAACGGCCGCGCCAAATGAGACTCAGGCGGCTTCCCAAACCCGGTTCAATATCTTCGCGGCCATCGCCGCCTTATCTTGCGGAAGGAAGCGGCCGTAATGTTTGGCGACCATCTCTGGCGTATCCTGTATCGCGTAGCTGGCCTGCTCGTATGAGCCGGTATGCTTGAGGATATGGGTAGCCAAAATGTCCCGTACATTATGAGGCCCATGCGGCAGCAATCCCTTGATCGCACCTCGGCCGGTATAGGGATTAAAGATGCCATAGCGCTGGATTACCAGCCGCCATGCTTCATAGAATGTCGTCTGATTGTAGGAAGCGTCACGGCTAGTTGTCTTTACCGTTTTCACGAAGAAAGTACCGGGGTCGTCGGCACCGTTCAGCAGGGCGGTTCGATGCCGATCTATGTAGGCGCTAATATGATTATAGAGGTCCCCCAGATCGGGTAATATCAGCCGAAAAGGCTTACCGGCAAAGAAGGATGAATGGGCATTCTTGAAAGCTACTGCTGGCACGAGAACCTCCCAGCCCTGCTCGCGCTCGCTCCAGCGGATTTCACCGCGCTTCAGCAACTCAAGCTGCCGCTCTGATCGCGGCAGCTGCCCGCGTGGGCAAACCATCAGTTGGCGAAGATTTTTCTGCCGCAAGCCGAGATGAAGACCTAATCGAATTATCAAGTAGGAGCGTGCCATCTCAGCAGCCGCACGGGGGTAGCGTCGCGCGTCCGGACGGAGCTTCAAAATCTCGTCGGCGATCTTCAGATACTCCGCCACGGGGCTGTCTGCTTCGAGAATAGATAGGATCGGCTCAAAGGGGTCGCGATGCACGCGTGCGACGCGATCCACTTCCTTCACCCTAGCGCCGGCATGGGCATGGAGAATGTCGCAGGCGGCTTGCCAGTCAGCGCTTGCCGCTTCAATTTCCGCCGCCGATATCAAGCCTTCGATTGGAACAAGACGCGAAGTTAGTTCTGGATGTTGGCGTATCCAACCCGTGTCGGTGCGAACCAATGCCATAGCGTTGCGAAGCATGTCGCATTCCCAGCGGGTGAAGAAGCCACGCCGCCGTTCCCGCCACTGGACATACCAATCCCAAACGCGCGGGAAAACAAGCATGGCGAACGTCAAATTCCTAAGTGGTACGCCGCAGCCTTGCACAGCCCCCTTTGGTGAGGCTGCCAAGGCACCGAACATCAATCCGAAATGCTCGATCTTCTGGGCCGTGGTTTCTTCATTCCAGACCCCGCTGCGCTGAAAGCCGATGTCGGTAAGCGTGGCCGTTTTGAAGCGGACAAGCTCGGCCAGTTCCGACACAAGATGAGGTGGCGCATCTACCACGCCGACATGATCAGCTTGGTCATCGAGATCACAGATTTGTTCGCCAGATAACCCGCCTCTGACCTTTTTGCCGGTCACAGAAGGAAACCGGACAGCGTAGCGCAGTTTCAAGGCCTGGGCCTGAAAACGACGATATTCCGTTGCGCCAGAAATCACGACGTTCTGGACCCAATCCAGTATCTTCTTCTGCTCAGGAAGCGATCTGAAATTGAAGTCATCGGGCAGGTGCCAGGCTACACGCCGTTGTTCGGCCTTGGACAGGCCCTTGGCCTCGAGACCAGACGGCGCGCGGGTGCGATTTGGCAGCTTCGCTTTGAAATACCCGTTTGGGAGGCCATAACGATGCTCAATGCGCGTGAGCAGAGCCAAACTGGCGGCACTTCCTGGCGTACGGTCCCCCTCAATCCACGAGCGCAGTGTGGTTCGATCGAATTTCTCGCCCGGTTGGATGATAGCGCGGTGGAGTTGATAGTAGCTTTCGGAAAAGCGGCTCAGATGCAAGACAAGCGCTTCACGGAAGGTTGGCGGATCAATCCACTCATTAAGGCGCGGTGTTGGCCGGTCAACGGTCGGTAGTGCCTTGGGACCGCGCTTTAACGAAACAGCGTGGATCGCATCGCCGTCATCACGGCTATTCATTGCCATTAAGGAAATTCCAGTTTCATAGGTATCAGCCCGTTCTCTTCCGGACACGCCTAGAATGCAGGCGCAGATGCATGACGACAGCAAGCGCGCTTTATCGTGGCCATCGGCATCGGTAGTAAGCGGAAAGGGTGAGCTCTCAGCGATCCGCCCGCGCCGCTCCGCGTAAGCAACAGCGGTCAGGTAAAGCGAAGCGTCCTGCGCAGCAGCGTCAGACATGATATGCATGGGAACCTCCTGTTTCAAAAATGATGGGACAACAGGGGTCGTTGAGGGCGCCGCCGGGTCACGGACGAAGGCGTAGCCGAAGCCGCGAAATTGGGGGTACCACGCATCTTTGACGCAGTGGTGTCCTCAACGACAGGCTTGGAAACCAGTGGGAGAAACTCCCTCTCAGTGGGGCAGCCTGCCCTCTCCTCCTGGCGCCCTATTTCTATATCTTCTTTTGGGTCAAGGCATGCCGGATATCTGCACATCGATTGGGCGGCCGGAGCCGCCCAATCAGGCCGATCAAAAGAAATCGATCCGGTCGGCGATGATCTCGCAGCCATAGCGGGTGATGCCCTCGCGATCCTGCCAGGTCGAGTAATGAATGGCGCCGCCCACCGCGACGACAGAACCCTTGGTACGGGTAGCGACGGCCTGACCGAGCCCGTTAAAGCAGGTCACCTTATGGAACTCGGTCGACTTCGCTGTGTATCCGGTGGCTTGGTCGATATAGGTCTTGCCGTCCTTAAGCTTCACGCGATCGGTCGCGACGATGAGGGTGGTGACATTGTTGCGTATTTCAGGATCCTTGGCGATGCGGCCTGCGAGGTTGACGACGTTCATGATAGTGCCTCCTTCGTTGGTTCCGGCAGCCTTCCCGCCGGTGACACCGAATGAGCGGCGCGCGGTGGCGGATCACACCGAAGCGTAGCGAAAGGGAACCCGTGCAGGGCGCTGGCGCGGGCCGCCGCGCAGCGGCAACACGGGCGCCCGGAGGGGGTTGTGATCCGTCAACGTCTCGTCGCAGGTGTCACGTCAAAGGCGGAGGAGCTGCGGATACCAATCCAACCTGAGGTTCATTATGGATGACGGCTCAGCGTCGATACCGGCCAGCCAAGACTTGATCTTTAATCCGCCTCTCGGCCAACATAGGGCGGCTTTGTCGTTGTGCCCGGAAATCACAGTTATCGGACGTGAGATTGGCGGGAAAAGGGCATCTGTCCGCGCCGAATTCGGAATGACGTGGTTTGGAATTTTGCTGCCATTTCCGACAAATTTTCCAAATAGCAGGTCTTTTTAAAAGTAGATGTACAGTGTGATGGGCTCGCGTAAGGTACGTCGAATTTTTCGTGCAGGCGCACTGACAATTGTTGCCCGCGTGCGACCGGATAATCGCGTCGAAATAATCTGTGCCTCCGCATGTTTTGCAAAGATCGTAAGTGGGTGGATTGACTGTTGGTTGGGCATAAAAAGTTGCGATTATCGGATTCCAAAAGGAACGCGGAAAAGTACAAGCTTGAGCAATTCATTGCTTTGACGTAGATTTCTCCATCATTTATTCAGTTATTAGGCTTTGGAGGGTGGAGCTTGGCTTCCTTCGGGATGACATACCTGTCGCCGGACGCAATGCGCCAGGCACGGAAATTCATGAACGCGGACCAGAAAGGTGTCCGCGACGAGATCGGTTTCCTAATCGTCCACCAGCGTTACGCCGATCGCTTCTTCCCCGGCACCTCGGTCCTGCACACCCGGCTGCGCTACGTCCTGTTCGTGCCTTGGCTCTACCGCGACGAGCAGGCCAAGCCCACCAAGGGCATGCGAACCCAGGACAGCATGAAGCGCCGCGAATATCTGCTGACGGGACGATTGATCAACGAGCCGGTGGGCGTCATCGGAAGCGGGAACTATCCGTTGCCGGTCGATCAGCGCCCAAGCCAGGTATATTGGGGCGCACTGCAGCGCTGGGGGCTGGTGCGCGAGCAGGAGGGGACCGGGCCGCTCAGCCGCTATCAGGTCGAGCGCATCGTTGCCGGAAAGCCCGGCGGCCCGTTGAAGGATGACGAGGGGACACCGCTGAACGGCATGTCCTGGCCGTTCGTGTGTCCCGAACCGCCCGAGGACTGGAACCAGACTGGCGAAGGCACGCTCAGCTTCGAACTCACCGCGAAGGAGAAGAAGTTCCTGGCGAAGCGGTTACGCAGCCTCACCTCGCCGAAGAACCCGGGCGCGCGGTCGATATTCTCGCTTCTGGTCGGGCACGACGTGTTGTCGAGCCGAACTGCGTGGAGTCCCCAGATCTGCGACCTAGCCGAAACCGAGCGACCGGCTCTCGAACGCTCAGGGCAAGCAGCCGCCTTGGCGGCGATTGGCCGTGCGGTCTATGCCGCACAGGTCGAGACGCTGTGTGAGACCATCGACGGCAGCAAGCGCACCGCTACGCAGCGCGACGCGCTGCCGCAGGTGCTGGAGCGGTGGCGGACGCAGGCGGACCGGCTCGACTGGGCAGCCTTTCTCGATGACATGAACGACAAGAGCGAGTTCTCCCCCGTCGTCTCGATCGCGCTGCGCGATACGCTCTCGTGGATCCGTGACGGGCACAGTGATCCGATGCGGCTTGAGGAGGTCTATCGGAACGCCGAGATCGGCCGGAAGGGGCGCCGCGCGCGGCTGTCGCTCACCCAATTCGGCGTCGATCAGCGCGCGGACTGGGACAATGATCACCATCCGATCGGCGCGCCGCTTCACTATCGTTGGGACCGGGTGCAGATGTTGCTCAGGGATCTGGTCGGCGCATGAAGAAGCCACCGAAGGAGTTCCCGGGCCAGGCTTTTCTCGAGCTGTTGCGACCGCCAAAGCTCACGCGCACGCGGTTCGCGCTGTTCGCCGCCTATTCGGCCGATCCGATCGTGCTTGGCGGCGCCCTGCTGAACCTGCATGCTCGCGGCCGCGATAGTGCGGGCGGCAACAAGTCCGATTTCGCCGGTGCCGTCGAGGCGCTGCGCGACCGTGTCCGGTTCATCGTCCAGCGCGGCCGCATCCACCGCGGCCCGAAGCTTCCCCGGATCGCTGCGGTGCTCGACCAGTTCGTAATCGAAACGCCGTATCGGGAGCGTTTAAACAGCTGGCACCCAAAGGCCGCACTGATCTGCTACGAGGACGACAAGTCGCACTGTTTCTGGCGACTCTGGATCGGAAGCCGCAATCTCACGACAAGCCGGGACCTCGATCTCGGGCTGGTCCTCGACGGCGAGAGCAAGCGGCGCAAAGGAAGTCAGGCGATCAGCGGGATCGACGCGCTCGGTGCCACGCTTGCCCTGGAGGCGAAGCTTCCCGACCTCGATCCCGACACGCTCTCCGATGAGTTGAAGACAGTTCGATGGATCGCGCCGGAGGGGATCCATGTCGATAGCATCGACCTGTGGACGCGAGGCGGGGAGCCGGCGCCCCCGCTCGCCGCGTCGAAGGCCGGCAAGATCATCATACTGAGCCCTTTTCTGTGCGACACGTTCGCCGGCGCACTTGGGCGCATGACGGCGGGGTGTCCCGATCGCACCCTCGTCACGACCTTGCCGGCGGTGCGCAAGCTGAGGGCGGAAGGACGCGCCGACCTGTCCGGTTTCAAGCTGCTGTCGCTCGCAGCGCCGAGCCCGGACGGGAGCGCGGCGGACGAGGTCCCGATCGACACCACGTGCGAGCCTGCCACCAACGAGGAGGATGAAGGCCAAGCAGGTCCTGCGCATTCCGGCCTGCATGCCAAGCTGTTCGCCTCGATTACCGGCAACCGCATCGACATCGTCGCCGGCAGCGCCAACGCGACGGATCGCGCTTGGTCTGGCCGCAACGCAGAGGTGGCCGCCCGGTTCAGCGGCGGTGCCGCAGAGATCGACGGGGTCCTGGCGATCGTCGGCTCCGCAACCCCGATCGCGCCGGCGCTGCTGGAGGGGGTTCTAGATGAGGGTGAGGGCGAGGCGTCCGAGCTGCAGCTGGAACAGGTCCGCTGGATGCTGGCGGACATGCCCCTGAGCCTCCGGCGCGATGGCAAGCTGTTCACTGTCGAGGGTGAGCAAGCACCTACGCTGCCGGCGTCCGCCCGCCTCGAAGTGGGTCTCGCAACGATGGTGATGCACCCATGGGAAGGTGGTGCCCGGAGCGTCGCATTGGGCGAGGTCCCACTGTCCCTACAGACCGATCTCGTCCAGTTCCGCCTCGTGATGGGCGACTTGCCAGCCGCTTCCTGGATGATGCGGGTGCCGATCTCACCGATGATCGAGGGGGACCGCGATTCCGCGGCGATCAGCCGCTTCCTCAGCGTCGCCGGCCTGCAGGTCTGGTTGCGCGAACTGTTGGAGGGCGAGGCCGGCGCAGGTGCCGAGGACGATTGGGATGTGGAGCCGGTGTCCGGCGCGGGGCGACGCGAGAGCTGGAAGCATGACGGCTTCGCGCTCGAGGATATCCTCACGGCCTGGGCGAAGGAACAGATGCAGAAGACCGACGCTCTCAAGCGGGTCGATGCGATGCTTGATCGATACGTCGCAGCCGTACTTGCCCACGGCGAGCATCTTTCGAACGAGGATCGCGCAGATCTCAGGGCGCTCCAGGAAACGTGGGGCGTCGCACGCGACGTGTTGTTGAAGAAATGAGCAGCACCCCGCGCGCATTCCAGGAGGCAACGGTGGCCGCTGCCGTCGAGGCACTTACCGGCAAGGGGAGCCGCCGGTTCCTCGTTGCGGACGAGGTCGGGCTGGGAAAGACCACGGTCGCGCGCGAAGCTCTCCGACATCTGTCAAAAGGAGGCACCAAGGCGTTCACAGCCTTCTATGTCACCAACAACACGCGTGTTTCGGATCAGAATGCGTCGCGCCTCGTCGACTTCCTCGGGAACAAGGATGCGAGGAAACGCGCCCTCTCCAAGGTCGATCGGCTATCGATGATCCCACTCGACCAACGGCCGCCGGGCGAGCCACGCTCTCCGCTACGTCTCTATTCGCTCGCTCCGCAGACCTCGTTTCCGGCCGAGGGCAAACACCAGTCTCCCGGGGCCGCTGTCGAGCGGGCGTTCCTCGGCCGCCTGCTCGAACGCGCCGTGCCAGGGGCTTCGGAGAAGCTGCCCAATCTGTTCATTCAGCAGCGCGCCGTGAAGAGCTGGGAGGGCGCGTGTCGTACCGCCGATCGGCTTATGGGTGGCATCGATCCCAAGCTCGTCGAGACTTATCGCAACGCGCTTAAGGCGCGCTTCAATCCGGAAGGCAAGCGGCCCAGCCTCGCCGACCGCATTGCCAAAGCTGCGAATGAAAAGCCCCATTCACGCACCCTGACCGTGTTGAGGCGGCTCCTTGCCGAGGCCTGCCTGGAGGCTACGCCGCCCGATCTCATCATCTTCGACGAATTCCAGCGCTTCCGGGAGATGCTGGCGCCCGCAGCTGGCGACCGTCTCGGGCAGGCACTGCTCGGTATCGGCAGGAAGAGACCGGCGATGCTGCTTCTCTCGGCGACGCCCTATCGCCTCTACGGCGAGTCCTGGGATGGCAAGGATGGACCGCAGGCGCATGAGGAACTGTTCGAGACGATCGAGTTCCTGAGTCGGAACAAGGAGACCCGCGCGGAGGCCGAGCAGCTGTTCGCCAACTTTGGCGAGATCCTGCGGGCGATCGGCGATGCGAAAGGGGACGGTATCGACCCGCTGCTTCGCGATCGTGCCGAAGCGACGCGTGACCGAATCGATGCGCTGCTGCGGCCGTGCATCGCCCGCACGGAGCGCCCGCCGTCGACCAGCGAGGATTATCGGACACGCCGCGCTCCCCTCCCCATCTTGCCGGGCGATCTACGGGTGTTCAAGCAGTTTGCCGGCAAGGTAACCGACCGGAACAAGACCGCTGCTTCGGCTTATTGGCTGTCGGTCCCGCTACCGGCGCAGGCGTTGGGCTCCCGCTACAAGATTGCCGAAGATAGACCGTTCGAGCGCGAGCCCGGCGCACCATTCCTGCGCGCCGGCAAGCAACTCGCCGAGGCGAAGCAAGGCTGGGGAAGCGCGAAGTTGCGCGCGCTGCAGGAAATTGCGAAAAATCCGGAGCTAGCCCTGCCATGGGTCGCGCCGTCGATACGTTGGTGGCGTTTGGCCGGGCCGTGGGCGAGCGCGCCCTCCCAGAAGACTCTTCTCTTCAGCCGCTTCCGCGCGACGCCGCAGAGCGTGGCGGCGCTGATGAGCCTTGGGGTCGAGAACGCCTATCTCAATGCGGCAGGCACCGATCGCCGCCGGAACTGGGAGAGCAAGCGTCTGGCGCCGCAGTCCGGCCTGCCGGTGATGGGGCTATTCCACCCCTCGCCGTTCCTGATCCGGGTGACGGATCCGCTCAAGGGACACCACGCGACCGCGGACACGGCGCTTAAGACGGTGGCCAATCAGCTCCGCCGTGCGCTGGGCCGTCTCAAGATCGAAATCCGTGACAGGCCGAAGAAAGACGCGGAGCGCTCCAGGCCGCTCTGGAACCTGCTGGCCGCGATCGAGCGGGAGTCGGGCGACTACGATGCCACCCAGTTGGCATGGGTCGCAACGGCAGGCGATGAGGCCGTGCTCGGGCGAATCGTCGAGGAGCGGGACGACGTAGAGGCGATCGAGTGGATCAGCAGCAGGGAATTGGATCGCCTCGCCGAGATCGCGCTGTCGTCGCCCGCTGTCACTGTGGGCCGCGCGCTGTTACGCCATCTCCCGACTGCGATCGACCCTGAGCATATCTACGACCTTATTTGGTTCTGCTGGCACCGGCTCCGGACCTATCTCGACAATCGCGTCTTCTGGGGACGGCTCGGGGGCGGCAGCATTACCGAGGTTCTGGTGGCCGCGGTACGCGATGGCGGTCTCGAAAGCGTGCTCGACGAACATTTCTGGCTCGCGCAAGGGCAGGTCGAGGCAGCGCAGTTGCTGGACGAACTCGGCTCGGCGCTGCACGCTTCGCTGGGCTGGTTCACCTTCCGCGGCCTACCGGCAACCGGGAGCCCGATCCGCCTGCGATGCCACGCGGCCGTGCCGTTCAGCGGGACGGATAAAGCCGACGCCGAGACGACCGAACGCGCCCTTTCCGATTCCGAAGAAGGCACCCCACCGCGTGCCGAGGGTTTGAGGCGGGCGTTCAACACGCCGTTCTGGCCGCATGTTCTCGCCACGACGTCGATCGGCCAGGAGGGGCTCGATTTCCACAGTTGGTGTCGGCGGATCGTCCATTGGGATCTTCCATCGAATCCGGTCGATCTTGAACAACGCGAAGGTCGCATCTCCCGTTATGGCGGCCTGTTGATCCGCCGGCCGCTTGGCGCAAAGGTGCGCGAGGACGCAGTGGCGGCAGGCAAGGGCGGGCAGTCGCCGTGGAACGCGGCTGCGGCCCTTGGGGAGGCGCGCTTTCCTAACGACACCGGACTGTCACCATGGTGGACGTTCGAGAACGCCGACATCGACCGACATGTTCTGGCATTGTCCAAGAGCCGTGACATTGCGCGGTTCGATCACCTTCAGCGCCAGCGTTTGCTCTATCGCCTGGCGCTCGGCCAGCCGAACCAAGAGGATCTGGTGAATCACCTTGCGCGTGGTAGCGACGAGAAGATTGCCGCACTCAGCGCTCTTGCCCTTGATCTCCGACCAGTAGCCGGAGCGAACCTAAAGAATTTGAAAAAAATGACAATATCTTGACCGCCATCGGGTCCTGACGGACATCGGATCGAGCCATTTTTTCAAGCGAAGATCGGTATAGCCTGCATGAACGCCCCAGTGAACGTCACCGCCGTTCCCGTCATCTACGAGATTCTCGGTATGAGCAGCGACCATCAATTAGCACCATTGGTCGACACGCTCACGCAGACGCCTGTCAGCATACTCAAGATTTGCTGGGCCTATGAACGGCATGCCCCAGATCACAGTCAGTATACCGATCAAATCGGCGATGAGATTTACCGCCTTGGGCAGAAGGCGCTGAATATCACGGATGGTAGCCGTCCCTCGTATCAAGGGATGATCAGCGCATTATGCAAACAGGTGGGGTTGCCCGCCCAAGAGGATGAACTGGCAGACAATGAGACAGCACTACTGAACCTCTTCACGCCGCAACGGCTCTCGTCGATCACGGCGGACAAGCAGCAAGCGGCGGTGAACGAGGCTCGTCAAGCAGCTGCCGAGAGTGCCAAAAGCTTTTTTAGTGCCGCAGAATGGCTTCCTCTAGCCGCCTCCCTTTTGCAAATTGCATTCCTACGCAGCATGCATACTGAAGCCGCGTGTGCGAATAAGGTGGCCAAGAAGAAAAGCTCGTCACCAGCGCCTGTCAGTCAAGGCGATGCGTTGGTCATCAGCAACGATAGCGGAACACCTGTCCTGACGCTCGCCCAGATCGGCTTATCTGATTCGGACGCTGGATGGCGCAAGGTCAGCAAGGATGACATGGGGATTAGTCGATTAAATCCGCTTTTGCAGGCTGTCCCCGGCATGGCGACGGCCGTTGAAGTTAGGACCAGCAATTACATGAATGTGATCGTCCCGGCTGGGACCGAGCTGGTGGAGAGCATCAAGCACGGTAGCCTCATCGGCACGCTCCGCAAAATCGGCAAGCCCGAACTCGCCGGAGCCGCCAAACTCGATGTCGGGAAGCTTTCGGCCCTAGCCACTTCCGGCGCTGCTCTCAATATTGCATCTGCTCTTCTGGCGCAAAAACATCTCGCCGACATCAGCGAGAAGCTGTCGGACATTAAAGAAGCCATTGACGATGTCGCCGCGTTCCAAAAGAACGAGCGTCGATCGATCCTGACAGGATCGATCCGCTATTTCGAACAGATTGCTGGCTCAGTGATGTCTGGGGAGCTCTCAGATGAGGTGATTCACCTCATCGAAATGCACGAGACCAAACTGCTTGAGGTGCAGGACCATCTTGCCATCGACATCCGTAGCCAAAATGAAGCCCTGAAAATCCTGAAGGATGCAGAGTGGGTCGGACAGGGTAAGTATATCAAGGCGCTCGACGAGCAACAAACGGCGCTGGATAAACTCTATCGTGAAATGCTGTTGTGCCTACGGGCGCGCGCATGTGGTTGGCAGCTCTTTTCTGCCTTCCCTGGCCGTGAACAGCGTAAAAGAGATCGCCTTCAGGACATCAGAGCCTCTGTACTAGCCTTGCTGCCGCAGGGCGACGCTGCCATCGGGCTAGACCAGCTCCTCCGCGAGAAAATCAAAGCAGTTACTAACCCGGCTGAGCGATTCAAAATTTTGCGGAATGAAAACGCTCTATTGAATCGAATTTCGACTCAAGGCGCCACTGTGTTCGATAGCCTCCAGACGATAAACACTGATATCTCCATTCACGAAACCCCCCTCTCGATGGATTTGAAAATTGAAGATGGGATCATCGTTGCAACGCGAATGCGTTGAACTCCTATCACTTCTTCGAAAATGGTGGAACTGAAATGGACCCGACTGCACGTTCTCTGAACGTTGAACGGTAGATCATTGAAAGCATCGTCTGAGAGCGCCCCGCACGCATTGCTCCAGATTTCCTGACTCGCCTTATCTTCACTTCGCATTGAGAGAATTCTCTGACCCATGGACTAGACGGTAGCAGCGACCAGTGTATCACGCGCTGGCGCTGCAACCTGCAGCAGCTCGCCGGTAGTGACGAAGACGACGAGGCCCGCCGGGATGCCGGTGACCTCGAGATAGCGGCGAACCTGTTGTCGATAATGATCGGCCGCCGCAACACTCGGGCTGACGTCGCTCTTCCAGTCGATCACCAGCTCGGGCGTGCCGTCCTCGCCCAGTGAAAGTGCGTCGACGATCCCGAAGGTCGCCAGTTCGACGCCGTCCTCCTCGCCGAGGCCATAGACCGGGAGCTCGGCGATGAGACGCAGGCGCAGCGCAGCGATCTCCGGCAAGGCCAACGTGCGCGCGACTGTCCCCGCCATCTCGTCCGGCGCGAGGCTCGCGCCCGCGTCAGCGCCGGGCTCACGTCCAAGCGCGCGTACCAGATCCGTTGCGCGCGCCGTGAGCGCGGTGAGGTCGTCGGCCGTCTCGCCCGTCAGCACCTCCTCGAACAGCTTGTGGATGACGAGCCCACGCTCGCGTCCGCCCTGCACCGCGATCATCACCTCGGACTCGGACGCGTCCTCGGCTGTGACCACGATCTGCGGTTCGGCTGCTACCACGAGCGGTCCTTGCGGATTCTCGTCGCGGCTGGGCGCGAGCCAGCGCAGGCGCGTGGTCGCCGCGACCACGCGCGCCGCTTCGCCCGCGAAGATCTCGCGCGTCTGATCATTGGCGGGATCGCCGTCGGCCGTGTCGAACCCTTCGGGATGATGGTCGATCGCGATCGCTGGCAGGCCGTCGAGATCGAAATCCATCAACGCGTTCCAGCTGCTCTTTGCTGGCGCCACGTCGAGCTTGGGCAGGACGAGTAATTCGCGCGCCCGGGTTGCCGCGACATACCAAAGGCGCAATCGTTCGCGCTCGCGCTCCGCGACTTCCGCCGCCTTGGCCTCCTCATAGCCGGTAGGCACGACCCCGAAGATGGGCAGGAAGATCGTCTTGGTGTCGCCGTCGATTACGGGATCGCGCACATCATTGCCCGACGTCATTGTGTTGATCGGCACGACAATCGGCCATTCCAGACCTTTGGAGGCGTGCATCGTGACCAGCGACACCGCCTCTTCTTGGGCATCAGGGCGGCCTTCCGCCGAGCGCGTCTTGCCCTCCCAGGCAGCCGTCATCGCATCAGCAAAGGCGCGCAGACCGCGCACGCCATAGGGCTGAGCCAAGCTCAGGAAGAGGTCGACATTGGCGAGCGGACGCTCCGCCTGCCCACCATGGCGCTGGAGCAGAACCGGGCGCAAGCGCAGCAGATCAACCGCTTCAGCAAGCAACTGGTGCGGCGTCGTGCCGTTGATCCCGCGCCGCAGCGCCTGCAGCTTCTCGACGATGTCGCGGGCATGGGCGTCGGCGATCGCCTCGGCATCGAGATGGATGGTGAGCCGGGGCCGGGCGTCGGGCCGCTCAGGATCGCGCGGCTGGCTCCAGACCAGATCGAGAAGCTGTTCCTCGGTCAGGCCGACCAGCGGCCCGCGCAGCAGCGCCATCAGCGCGAGGCTGTCGCGGCTGTCGGCAAGCACGCGCGTGATCGCGATGAGGTCCTGCACCTCCTGCCGCCTGTAAAAGCCTTTTCCGGCCTGTGTCGCGACCGGTACGCCGCGCTTCTCCAGCGCCTCCTCGTAACGCCACAATTCGGTGCCGCCAGGAGCCAGCAGCGCGATATCGCCCGGACGACAGGGACGCTTGGTGTTGGTCTTGCGATCGACGATGATCTGGCTGCCGATCAGCCGGCTGCACATCTCTGCGACTGCCTCCGCCTCGCAGTCGCGCTGCACGCCGGACTTGGCCTTGCCGTCCTCGCCGGCGCACGCGACCGGCAGCGCCGCCACGCACAGGCCCTCGCCATGATCGGGATGGAAGCTGTCGAGCGCGGTGAAGCCCGGCTGCCCTTTCTCTTCAGACAGGTGCGGGGCGAAGCGGTCGTTAACATAAGCGAGGATCGCCGCGCACGAGCGGAAATTGGTCGAGATCGACAGCAGGTCGCCCGGATTAAGCGCGCGGATCGCTTCGCGCGCCCGGACATAAGCGGCGACGTCGGCGCCGCGGAACCGGTAGATCGCCTGTTTGGGGTCACCGACCAGGAACAGCGCGCCGGGCCGGATGCGATATGCCGCCCAGTCGAGCAGATCGGCGCCAGGCGCCGGATCGCCGCACAGACGCCAGAAGATCTCGGTCTGGAGCGGGTCGGTGTCCTGGAATTCATCGACCAGCACATGCGCATAGCGTCCCGCGAGCGCCCCACGGACGGCATCATGATCGCGCAAGAGATCGCGGGCGGCAAAGATCAGATCGTCAAAATCGAGGAAAGCGGCCGCCCGCTTATAGGCGCGGAAATTATCCGCGATCGGCTGGATCGCGGTGAGCAAGTCGGCGAGCACGCGAGCCGCCGCACCCTGCAGCATCGCGGTCCAGCTGTGCGTGCAGGCGAGATGCAATTCCTCGGCGCGCGTGTTGAGGACGCCGCCCTCGGACTTGGCGAGGCCTGCGATCTTGGCTGCGGCCTCCCACTTCCCCTTCTTCTTGTAAGCGCTGAACCCGCCCTTGGCGGTGCAAAGCGACGGGTGCGGAGTAGATGCCAGAAGCCGGACGAGCGCGGCCGGCGATTGGTCGGTCGTGGCGAAGGCCACCGCCGCTGCCATGTCGACGAAGGCCCTCGCGCCCGCGATGCTCTCCTCTTCCTGTGCAGCCAAGCCCACCACGAAGGCGCGATAAGCGTCGGCAGCCTCACAGAACGCGGTCACCAGCGGCGGGATCGCGCCCGTGAGTGGTGGTACAAGCACACGATTGTCGCGCAGCGCCATGGCCGCCGTCGCAATGAGTTCGGTCGCCTTCGCTGGGTTCTGAAACACGAGCTCGGCGACTAGGCTGTCGTCACCGACATCGAGCACCTCGCGCAGCCAGCGATCAACGATTTCGCCGAACACCAGCTCTGCCTGCGCCGGATCCATGAGCGCCGCGCCCGGGTCGATATTCGCCTCGACCGGATAGGGCTTGATCAGGCGCTGGCAGAAGCCGTGGATCGTCGAGCAGGTGATTTCGTCGATCGCGGCCGCTGCCCCATCGAGATGCGTCCGCTGCTCGGCCGAGAGACCGTCCGGCAGGGCAATGCGCAGTTCGCGTGGGATCCGTCCGTCAAGCAGCTCGTCGACGAAGTCACGGACGCGCGCGAGCAGTTCGCTCGCCGCCAATTCGGTGAAGGTCACCGCCGCGATCGTTCTGGGCGCGGTGCCACCGGCGAGCAGCAGTGCGAGCCGTCCGGCCATAACCGCCGTCTTGCCCGAGCCGGCGCCGGCTTCGACCAGCACCGAGCGGTCATGCGCCGTCATCGCAGCGAGGCGGGCGGCTTCGTCCCTCAGGACGGGTGTCGCGTTAGTCATTAGATCGCCTCCCAGACGAGGGCCGCGTCACCAAGCGTCGCGCGGGCAGGTTCGATTTTGCGCGGACAATAGCCGTTCAGAGCATTGGCCGGGAGCGCAAAGCTCAGATCGTCGTAGTCGCTGCCATTGTCCTCGCCGATCAGCGCGTGCCCTGCGAGGAGGCTCGCGCGCGCCGCGCGGAGATGTCCGGCAAGCTCCTCCAGCACCTCGGCTGGAGCATCCAGGTGCCGCGCCTCGGTGTCGCGCGGATAGAGCAGTGCCGCGTCGATCTCTACGCAGTCACCGAGCAGCGCCTTCACCGCATAAGCATAGAGACAACGCTGCAGCTCCTTGCCGCCCTGTAGGATCACCGGCTTGGATGGCATCTTGCCGCCCTTATAGTCGATCACCCGCGCCTTGGCGGCGTCGCCCGACAGATCAAGACGATCGATGAAGCCGGAGATCTCGAAGCCGGTGTCGGTGATCGCGACGGTCGTCGTCGGATCCCATGGGATCGCGCCGTCGGACTTCGCCGCCTCACCACCGAACGGCACCTCGGTGTAGCTTCTCTGATCCTCGAGCGGCGGTTCGGGATGCTGCAACGCGTTGAGCGCGGTCTCCTTGGTTTCCTCGACAGTGCGACGCCATACGACGAGAGGCGGCACCACCTGCGCGCCTTGCCAGCGGCTCGTGACTGCCGCGGCGGCGGACTCGATCGCGACGGTGAGCTGGTCAGGGCGCGCGACCGCGAGCCCTCCCTCTCCTTCCAGGAGGCGCACGGCGTGATCGAGGGTGTCGTGGAGCAGGATGCCGCTCTGTCGGGCATCGAGCACCAGCGCCTCCTCAGCGCTCTCCGGCGCCCGAACCCCGAGCGCATAAGTCCAGGTGAAGCCGAGCGGGTTGCGCAGTAGCTTGGCGAGCGAGCTCGCCGACTGAACCCGTTCGAGCGCTGCCAGCACTGCGGGATGGTCGGCACGCAGCAGACCATCATGGGCGGTGACGACCGGGCGTTGCCAATCCTGCCAGCAGCCTGTCGCCGAGGCTGCCTGCGGCGTGGCGGCGAAGTCGGCCGGGCGCGCGACCAGACGATCGGTTTCGCTCATTGCATGTGCTGGCCGCCGGTTGCGGCGCAAATAGCGCGCCTCGGGCTGGCCGCGCAGCAAGGGGCTCTTGCCGAGCAGACGGCCCTCCCCGTCGCGACGCGGCCGCGAGAGCACGACCTGCGCGCTGGTCGTACACAGGATCGTCTCGAAATCGCGGCGATCGGCGGCGGTCACCGGCAGCGGATCAAGCTCCGCGGTCGGGATGATATGGTCCGATAAAAGCCGGTCTTCCGAAATCCGCCGCGGCCAGCCGGCCGAGGTCAGCCCAAGCAGGCGCACGAATTTGCGCGGCGAGGCCGCCAGCGCCGAGGCCGGCATCCACGCGACCGACACGCAGGCTTCGCAAGCATCCTCTTGGCGCAGACCATCGATCGTGACATCGATCGCCGCTGGGCTTCCCGCGAGCAGCGCCTTGCGCCAGATGCGCAGTGCCCCGCCCGACAGGAAAGCGCGACCAATCTCCTCAGCCTGCGCGACACCGCCCGAAAGCGTCTCGACGATCGCGCTCAAATCGTCGGTATGATCAACACCATCCGGCCAGCGCTCGGCACTAAGGGTGCCTAGGATTCGCGTCCAGGCGCCGGGAGAAGACAACGGCGCATCGGGCGGGAGAACGCGTTGCCAGCCGTCCGGGAGCGCCTTGAACGGGCCCGCACCTGCGAGCAGCGTCGCGAGACGTCGCAAATGTCTCTGAGTGACGCCGCGTACGAGGATATCGGCGAGCGCGGCGGCTGTCTGGCCATCGCGCGTCGTCACCACGCGGATGCTGTGGACGAAGTGCAGATCGATATTGGCGTCGACCCGCAGCGCCATGAACTCGTCGTCATAGGCGGCGGGTGCGGCGGCTGCGATCGCGATCTCAGACGGCTTGGCCGTTCCACTTGCAATCAGCTCGCGCGCCCAGCGCAGCGCCTCAATCGCTTCATGATAGCCATTGGCCGTACTGACCGCCTCAACTTCCGGGGTGGTCGGCTCGGACCGGGTTACCTCGACGCCCGATCCTTCCAGCCATGCCGGTACCGAGCGCGGGCCGGCATTCCAGCGGACCGGCGTCGTCGCGGCTAGCGCGATCAGCAGTTCTCGCCAACACGGCGACAACTCGCTGATCCCTTGGATGTGGATCTCGCCGAACAAAGCGGGCGCATGCTGGATGCGCGCCAACGCCTGCAATGACAGATCGACAGGCCGGAGCATGGCTGGCGGCAGCATCGCGAGCACCGCCTCCTCGAGCGTCGCCATCGCGGCGAGACGGGGATGGTCGCCGGCACGCGCAGAGAGATCGATCCCAGTTCGCCATACCTTGTGCAGCGTGTCGGCGGTCGCGCCAACCATGCCCGGAAGCAGCTTGATCGCGTCTAACTCGCCGAGATCGATGTCAGGCAACACGCGCTGAATCGCATCGCGCAGCATCTCAGCGTTGATGGGCTGCCTGAAACCGCCGGCAAGGCGCGCTGCCAGTTGCTCGAAGGCCATGACCTGTATGCCGTGATGCTGGTGCCGTGCAGCATCTAGACGGATTTCACGGGATGCGAGACGACCGTGCGCAATATAGGTCTGCCGCTGCATGCAATACTTCCGATTGTTGCCAACTTGGCCCAGAGTAGGTGGACGATGACTCGGAATCAATGTCGGGCACGTTCAAAGCGTGCGCAATCATCTGAAAAAAGCTGGTATTTCGCGCCATTGACTCGCTGCGTGCTTACGGCGCGTAGGTGGAAGGCGGATCTCAGCCAAAATGCGGCTGCCTGATCACACCCAGAACGAGTCTAGAGTTGCCAGCAGATCGTCGTCGATCCGACGGCCTAGGTTGCGATCTCCGCGCCCTTGCGTGTGGATCCCGATCGCGAAACGCTTCAAGGCCACAGTCAAGAAGACCGGTACGCCAGTCATTCCGGCCGCTGTCGTGATAGTGTAGGTGATCACCTTGGGCTTCACGTCCGCTTAGTAGCCCGAATCCATGTACTTGAAGCCGGTCCCTCTCAGGCCAGCGGCATCAAGGTCGGAATGGGTCCCGAACACGTCCGCCGGGAAGCCGGTGACGTTCATGACCTTGCCGTCCGGAAACCTATTGTCGTAGGCCCGGTATCCAAACCAGTCCAATTCAGACGAGGCCGGGCGATCATTGTCGATGATCGCCCAATCGTCGCTTTCCCGCCAAGGCTTATGCCGTCCCGGCGCGACATGTGACGCTGCCACCGAGAAAGTCTCAAGCACGTCCGTTCCATTTCAGCCTGGCTTGGATCTGAGGTTTTTAACCGCTTTCTGGCGGAGAAAGGCGGGAGTGATCCTGGCATTCTGAGCTTTCAGCTTCAACTTATGAGAAATTGCGCCAGGTCCTGTTTCGGATATCGCGTGAAGCTGGCATGAGAAGTGTCGAGGGCAGAATTCAGCCAATCTGGTTGTCAGGGCACATGAAGCGGCTGATCGAGGAGAGTAATCCGGCGGGCTGATCTGCTCGCACCGAGTGGACCGGTTTGTTTGTTAGTGATGGGGTGGACGCCCCCCGACGGCATCGATGGGCCACAGTGGAGGTGTTGAACACCACTTTAGGGAGGCGTCCGTGTCGGAAGTTAGCATAATCGGGTTGGATATCGCCAAGCATGTTTTTCAGGCGCATGGGGTAGATGCGTCAGGCCGTTAAAGCTTTCGTTATAACCATTCTCCCGTTTTTGCGTTGCCGCATTTTCCGCGTTGGTAGAGAATACCATCTGCTTAAAATAGCGCTCAGTGAAGATATGAGGGAAGGCAAGAGCGTGGCGCTGTTCCAGATCATCGACGATGAAGGCCGACTTGGCCACTGCGCCAACCATGCCGAGGTGGAAACCAGACTGTCGGACCTTCTCGAAGAATATGAGGGTGGAGGACTTTCTACCGCAGCCTATTTTTTTGGTCTCAAGCAGATCATCGTGAATCATCCCGACCATATCGAGACGCATGTTCATATCGGAGACACCCTAATGGCCGAGGGCGGTACTAAGGCCGCTCTGGTCGCCTATCAACGCGCTGTGCTTCTCGGGGAGGCAGCAATCCCTGCCGGCTATACCGGCAGGCTGTCCTGGGATCTTGCTAACCGTCCGTTTTTGCGCGCGCTTTGCCGAGCCGCGACCTGCCAGCGTCGCCTTGGCAATCGCAAGAAAACCATTGCTCTGATGGAACGCAGCCTCACGCTTAATCCCGCCGACGCACTCAACATCCGATTGCTCTTGGGATCAGAATATCTGCGAGCACGCGCGACGGAAAAAGCGCGGTTTTTGCTCGAAAGCTGGGCCACTGACTATCCGCCCTGTGCCTATGATCTGGGGCTGATGCTTTTCAGAGAGCATCGCCACGCCGCAGCCGCAACAATTTTACGGCTCGCTTTCATGGCCAATTCCTATGTCGCCGAGATGCTGTGCGGCCATCCCGCGCCCGCGCCGCTCGCAATCTGGCATGGCACATTCGCATCGCTGGAGGTGGCCCAGGACTATGTCGAATATTATGGGACGCTTTGGCATAAGACGCACGACGCATTGCCCTTTCTCCACTGGCTGTTTCATCAGCCCAAGATCATGGCGGAACGGGCGGCTCTTATGGATTGCGACGAACGATTGGCATGGGAGCATGATGTTATCGCCAGACAGCATATCCAATGGCAGAAACAGATCTTGCGCGATCAGTTTGACGAACAGCTATCCCAAACCCTTACAGGCTATCGCAGGACAGCTGAAGGACGATCGGTCCTGCCTTGGTGGCGCCTCTGACAACCCTGAGGAATAATCTCGGCGTTCCGACCGCAAGACCCCATTGCAGATATCATGACAGGATTTCCGGCGGACGCCGCTGTGCTTGCGCCCCATGCCCCGCCTATTTTGCATCCTCGAGGATCCTCTTATCGATGACCGTGACGTTCATCAGACCGTCGCCAGCCAGCAGCGCAGTAAGTTCTGCCTGGAAGCTTCGCGCATGGCCATCGAGGAGTCCTGGTCTCTCGAGGCGCCATCCCCCGTCCCGTTTTTTCTGACCCATTGGCCGGTCGATGAGAATATATTCGACAGGGATATCGTCAGGCACCAGATTAACATTGGCGAGCCGGTCCTCGCGCCTGAGATTTGTGGCATCGACGACGACGCTTCGGCCCGCAGCAAGCAGGTCGCGTGCTCTGCCTCTTAACACCGCAAACACATGTTCCTGGCTGCCTGTCATGCCCAAAGACCCATATAGTTCCTCGCGGATCGCATCAGACGAGAGCACCGTCTCGTCGACAAAATTCGCGGCTGCATATGTCGTTTTGCCAGCACCGGACGGGCCGACAAGAAGCACGAGACGCTGACCGCAGCGGGGCCAGTCCCAGCCCTGCACGTCGGCGACGTCGTCGATATTGGCGACTATGCGGTCCCACGCCCTGGAGGCTGAGATGAGGATGGTCGGATCCGCCGGCTCCATGTGCGCCATCGACATTCGCAGCGTCTTGAGATTCCAAAGCAGATCCTTTTCCCACCCGGCGATATGATCCCGCAAGAAATAGGTGACCTCGTTGACCTCCAATTGCATCGGATCGTCATAATGCCTTTGGACGCCGTTCTGGAAGCTTTTCGTGTGGGGCAGGTTGCTCGCGAGCAGATCGAAATACATGCGCACGAAGGCCTGGCGTATCTGTTCCACCACAGCAAATACGACGCTCACATGCGCGCGCCAGATTCTCCGCGCAAGACGTTCCGGCTCGCCCAGCAGCGCGAGCGTATGTGTATGGGGCGTCCCGTCCATCATGTCGATCAAGCCATTGGCCCAGGAGGGATAGCCCAATGTCAGACCGAGAGCAGCCAGCTTTCCTCGCGGATCGATCTGGTCCTCGAGCGGCAGAGAGGCAAGATGCGTGGCGATTGCCGGATCCCAGCAGGCTGCCTCCGCCACGGTTGCTGCGGCCGTCCGTTCGGCCAGGCCGCTCGGACGGCCGAGCAGCGACTCGACATAGAGCTGCATGTCCCCGCGAGACACTGCGTGGCGCCAGGTGAGTTGGTCGCGCCCCAGAGCCGATAGGATTTCTGCAGTGGGTATCTGCCTCGGGGCAACCACCAGAAGCGACGGAGCGGTAATCCGTCCCAATCGCGCCCGCTCGGCGCGGAAGGACCGGAAGAATAGCCCCCACCTGCCCCAATCCTCGGCCGGAACGGCGTCCACGATAAAAACCATATCGGCCAGCTCGCGTGAACGGACGAAATCAGCGGTCGACCGGATCGATCCTGGTTCAGCGCCCGCTGCGGCAGCCAGCGCATGGGCGGGCGAGCGCGCAGAGTGCGCCGCGGCCTGGGGCTGGACGACAGCGACACGCAGAGCCCGCTCGGCTTCGAGCTTTTTGGCAAGCGCATCCATAAGTCCAGAGGGGCGCCGTTCCGGCAGCGACAACCCGACGATCCCGCCCTCATCGGACGCAATCCGCGCAATCGCCCGCATCAGGAATCGCGACGGCCCGGGAAGATCCCACCAGTCGACATGGGCCCAGTCAATCACGCCCGCTGCCCGCACCGAAGAGCCTGACGAGGAGTGGGTTCACGCGGAAGGGGCGAGCGTCCTCCGTCTCGTCCCGGCTGGCTGGCAGCGGTTCAAGCAAGCCCATCAACAGCCCGAAATCGACAACGCGCTGGCCGCTTAGGTCCAGATCAAGCTGGAGTACCGGGCCCTCGCCGATTTCATAGGCCGTGACGATTTCACCGCCGGCAAAGCGGACGATAGCCTGGAAGACCTCTGCCATCTGGCCAAGGAGGCCGAGATCGAGCGGCAGCGAAACATCGCGATGCCGCCTTTGTATGGCCTGCAGGCGGGTGCTGAACGCCTTGTTCGTGGAGGCACCTGCGGAAAATACATCGTGCATCAGCTGGTTATAACCGCCCGTTGCATCGCGGAGCGGACCGCGCAACGCATCCACGTCGAGATGGTCCCGCTGCAACATTTCGTCGGTAAGCGTCGCCGACCAGGTTTGAAGAGGCAGGATTTTTACCTCAGCCGCCAGCATGGGGTTCAACGGGCTGCGCACCCATTCCAGGGCATGTTCGGGCCGACCCACGAAGATCACGCGTGCGCGTCCCTCCCGTACCGCTTTTGCGCGAAGCGCCCGTTCAACCCATTGCGGATTCCACCGGCTAAGGTCCGATACGACATGCAGCATCGCCGGCAAACCCGCTGCGGCGCCCTTCAAGTCTTTCGTCATGGCTTCTGCGTCCGGGAAGGAACGGGCGGACACCTCCGCGACACGGCGCTGATCGCTGCCCTCGCCCATCGAGGCCAGAGCGCCGGTCACCATGCCGATGTCCGACGCGGCGTTTCCGAAAATGAGCGTCACAGGCGCCCGATCACGCAACAGGTCATGTTCCTGTCCCAGAGTAAGGGGACAAGTGGCGCCTTCGACGACCCGCATCGTCGAACTGGCCTTGAGTTGCCGGCGCATCGATCGCGGATCGAATACGGGCGGTGCCGGGCGGTCCATGAACTCGCCAAGCTTGGCAGCAATCTTATCGTCGTCTCCCAGCAGCCGCAGGATGGTGGGCGAGCGGAGCGCCCAGCGGTTCCCTTGGACACAGCGAAGAACACCCAGCCCTTCCATTTCGTCGAGCAGATCTTCGACGACCGCCAGCCGGTTCGCTTCGTTGAAAGCCTTGGGCCACCAGCTGGCAGCGGCATCGCGGACCTCGACAGCGGACATGCCCTCGCCGATGCGACCATTTTGAGCGTCGCGCAGGGCCCGGTCTGCGACAATGTGCGCAATAAGGGAGTAACGGTCCTCAATCTTGATGGTCGTGTCGAACGTTTCGCCGATTTCCTTTGCGATATGCTCATTTTCGAGCGCCGCGCGAATATGTTCCGAGGTAATCTTGTCGATCGCACGTCGCTTTTTCTTCGTCTCGGCAACTAGCTCCTGCAGCAGTTCCTTGCAGAATTTCTGGACGAGTACGGGATAATAGTTGCAGTAGCTCAGAATTCTCCAGACGTCCTCGCGGTTCTGGAACTCATATCCCATGCCTGCCATGGGACGCGTGACCAGCGCCTCAGCATCGCCAAGTTCCTCATCCATGAGCGGTCCGATGCGCTGAGGGTCTGACGCGATCTGCTTGAGCGGCGGATTTTCAGTATGTACCAGGCGCGTCACATTATGCAGGCCTGCGAGCACGAATTTGAAGCGTCGGTTCGTTTCGTCCATCAGCTTTTGCAGGCGGATGAATTGCGTGAACGCCTCGCTTGCATCGGCTTCGATAAACCGGTCGGACTCGTCAAGGAGCACCAATATGCGCCTTTTGCTGTCTCCGCCCAGCCAGGCCCGGACCGCCTCGCTAAACCGGTCGCTCTGTTCGACCGGCTTGGGGAATATAGCTTTCAGTTCACCAGACATATATTCCCATATCTGGTTTTCACCCGCCTTGCCGCCAAGGTCGCGTACGCTGACATAGGCGACGGCCACCCCGGCTGCCGGATCATTTGTTTCAGTCTGAATGTGCCGCAACAGGGCCGTCTTGCCGAGGCGTCGACCGCCATAGACGATGCAGCTGCCATGAGGATCCTTGAGCTTTCGTCCTTCCGCCGAACGACCAAAGAACATCTCGCGCGGCACGGCACCATTCCCATAATCCTTATACGGATCGGCAAAGGAGAAAGGCTGCGCAAGCTCAACAAGGGTCACCCCCCTGAGTTCCGGCTCAGCCAAGGCGAAAAAGACCATGGATTCATCGATGATGAGCAGTCTTGTCTGGTTCTCCAGGCAGGAAAGATGCAGCTGATGGCGACGCTCGGGCGATACTGTCTCTGTGACGAAGAAGATGACGCGAAGCGCGCCTGCATCATTCTGGATGCCGCGTATCTCGGAGTCGCTCGGCATTTTCGTGGCGATACAGACCCTGTAGCTCCCGCCTGTCTGACTGCCAAAGTCGGGCAGAAGCACCGATGTGCGGTCCATCGGCAGGTCAATCCGCAAGTCGGCATTGTAAATGCGCCGGTTATTCCTGCTCTGTGTCGAAAGGATATCGACCTTCAGGCCAAAGCGCTCGAGCATACGCACGAGCTTTCCGGTAACATCCGATTCCGCGCGCAGAGCGACCACAGCGCGGCGGAGCTCGCCCCATGCCTCAAGCGCGTCCTTGACGTCGGAACGGCGATCGCCGGGGATGCGCCCGAAGTTCAGACCCGCAAATTCGCCACCATGGTCGACCGCTTGCAGAATAGCGTCCTGGTCTTCCCGTGGCATCGCAGCGAGGCGTTTGGGAACGTCAGGAAAATAGGCAAGGAAGCGTGGATTAGGGGAGGTCGTCTCGGGAAGGGCCCTGCCATCCTTCAGAAATTCGAGATATTCCATCGCCGTGAGGAGGTCGTCCCGCTCCACCAGGCCGCGGACCTTCTCGAGGTCCGCCTCGACGGCCGAACCTGAGTGCGCCATGTCCCTGATCCGCACCATGAGCTCGTCACGTGGCTGCTTCAGAAGCAGGTCGACCCTGGCGCGTACGTCCGCGATCAGGCCATAGGCAGCCTTGAAGTCCAGGATCTGCTCGGGCTCTGGGACCTCGCCGCGGGACTCGATCGGCACGACATTGGGGAGTTCCTCGGGTGCGATACGATCGAGCAGGGAGAGTAGAGACTGGGCGTCATCCTGAGATCCTGCGCCGCGCATCCGCTGAACGCGGTCAACAGCAAGCCGCGCGTCGCGCAGAACCGCTGTCAGGGCGTCGCGCCGCGACGCGATATCTACCTGACGACCCAGGGTCAGCGTGTCGGCGAGCGCGTCAGGTATCGACAGGAACTCAGCCATGTCGATGAGCATCGACGCTCCGATATGGGATCCGGCCTCAATGCGGTTCTCGACCAGCTTTACGAAGGCATCCGCGTCGACCGGACCATCAGGCGACAGGGCATCGAGGCCCAAAATGGCGTCCACCAGGATCTCCGGCGCATAGGGTGCCGGCAACCATCCCAGGCCGAAATCAAGCGTTGAAAACCATAGCAGCGGTCCATGTAGCGCCATCATATGTTCAGTCGGGGCCGGCAAGCGGCCCCGCCCCTGCACCGTTTCGGCGAAGAGCGCCAGCGCGTGTCGCGCATACCCCAATGCGCCGGCTTCCAGCGGTGTCTGCACCTCGAAGCGCTCAAGCGCGCCGTCGAGCGCCGTGACCGTGTCAGCGATAGCGCCCTGCAACCTCCGCAGGGTGGCGAGCGTGCGCCGCATGGTCGGTGCCGCTTCAACGGTTTCGACATATTCAGCACATTGTGCCGCAATGTTCTGGATCAGGCCCAGCATCCGCTCGCGCGCGATGCCATCGATGCCGGTCATCTTATAGTTGTTGGAGCGCAGTTCCGCGTCGCCGAGCAAGCGCAATATTTGGGCACGGTCCCGATAATTCGCTGCAAATTCGCGACATGCCTCAAGTGCGGCGGACCCACCTCTGGTCATTCTCTCGCGGAGACGCCCCATTTCGCCGTCACCGCGCATCAAGACCACGCGAAGCTTATTGCCGAGCTGGAACTTGTAGCTCTTGAGAGAAAAATCCTCGAGCGCTGCCAGAATATGTTCGCCCAGCTGCTGGGCATGCTCGTCCTCGCGGGTCTCCTCATTTGCCAGCCGCATGAGCGAAGGGCTCATGGCGATGCCCTGCCTGAGGGGCGCTGCAAGCGCCTCGCGGAATTTGTGCGCCGCGTCACCGAGCCCGTCTGCCACCTGGCGCAGGGCATCGAGCGCCAGCTTTGCTTCCGGGTCATTATGGTAGAATGCAAAGGGCGCGAGCGATGCAAGCGCGATGATCCGTCGCGCCGTCACATTCGATGCTTCATCCTCCAGAGTGTCAAATATCGCATGTGCGTCCCTCAGGAGGCCATGCACAAGATCACTGCCCTGCAAAGCGGCGTGGTTCACATGGCTCGATACAGCCGCCAGGCGGAGCTCGGTCGGGGAAATGGGAAATGCGCTGAAAAGGCCAGCCGCTTTGGAGGCCACGCAGAGGTGGTAGGCCAGCCCAAATCGCCGCGCTTCCACCAGCGCTTCGAAACGGGCAAGCATTTGGGGTGCCATCAGATCTGGCTGGGGTTCGGCCTTCGGCACCGCCCTGTCGGCTTGAGCGAGGGATCTGTCCTCTTCCTCGGCCACCTCCCCTTCGATGGCACCATAGATCTGATCCTCGAGGGTTTCGGTCGGCGATATTTCCTCTTGCGTCGAGTCCCAGTCGCCGGCGGGGACAGGCTCCGCCTCTCCGGCTATCGCTTCGTCAAGATCGTAGAATGCTTCGTCTCGCACCGCCAGCAGCCCATCGCCGGCTTGCGGAAGCGGCTCCGGAACCTCCGGCTCGTCCTCCAGCAGGCGATCGAGGATCGCTACCGCGCGCGATCCCGCCTCGCGGCCCGACGCAATCGCCTGGGCCTGAAGGTCAAAGGCCTCACGCAGGCGTGCCATCTTGTCCGAACCGTCAAGAATGGCTTGCGCCTGAGCGATATGCGTGCGCGCCGTCTCGGCCAGAGACTCGCTGGCTTGGACGTCGGCTTCAAGCGACTCCGCCAGCATCTCCTCGATCGCCGGGATGAACGGGCCGTCTGGTGCGCTTGCCAGGCCATCCTCCTCGGCGGCCTGACAGAGCACCTGGCGCGCCAGCGTCAGGACCGCCTGCGCGCGAGCGATCAACTCCGCAGGATCGATGCCCCGGGGCCGCGAGGCGATATAGGCCGCAAGGGCTGCCCTGGCGTTACGGA
Organism: Sphingobium sp. Leaf26; assembly: GCF_001421665.1. Lineage (GTDB taxonomy): Bacteria > Pseudomonadota > Alphaproteobacteria > Sphingomonadales > Sphingomonadaceae > Sphingobium. The sequence continues at coordinate 657,852 of NZ_LMKV01000012.1, read as the reverse complement.
CCTGCGCGACGATGCAATCCAGGACGACCTCATCTGGATAGACTTCGGCACTGGCGACCGCAGCAATGGACGCCATCGCGGCGGCCCACTCGGCGGTGCCGTCTGTGGCCTCCGGCTCCGTGAGAATCCGGGGTGATGAGGCCATGGTCGGCGCCGCAATCGATCTATCGTAGGACGGTGGCGCTACGGCCGGCAGCTCTGCTTCTGGCGATTGCAGGGACAAGGTCGGTTCGCGCTCCGCCTGGGGATGCGGCCCTTCAAGCGCCTTATCGCCTGGCCGTGTGGGTAGCGTGCGCAAATCGCCTTCCCAGGCATAATCGTCACGGTGAAGGTGAAAGTCCGTATCGGACGCAAAGGCGCGGAGTGGCGCAAATCTGTCATCGGTTTCGATCAGCCGCCTCACCTCTGCAGGGGCGGGCCTGACATAGGCGCGCCGGAAAAGATGAGCGAGCGCAAGCTCCGTCTCGCCGCTGTCGGCTAGTATTTCGGCCATGACCCGGTCCGACCTGCCCCAGCCGCGGGCTTTGCCGGCTTCCTGTGCAAGCGCCGCCGCCCTGCCTTCAGCGTTGGCCACGAGATGCTTGTAGATTGACCAGTGTTTCTTCTTTCCGTGCGCTAGGCTCCGCTTCGCCATCTGCGTGACCGCCGCTGCGAAGCGGGGATAGCGCAGGCCTTCATGCAACAGTTCGGCGAACGCATGGCTATCGGGCCTGACGTCTGGCCAGCCATGGAAGCCGGTCAGCCTGGCAAGATCGTGCCTTTCATTGTGGATCGCGCTTAACTGTCTGTTCTGCACAGTAATATTCGCAGCGAGCCATTCGACCGTGACGAATTCCGGCAGCCGTATCACGGGCGCCAGCGCCGACCATGCTTCTCTCGTCGATGGTTCGGCCGGTGCGCGATCATGGCGTTCACCAGCCGTTTGCGATGGCGCGCCTGAGGCCTCGCCGCCTGCGCCCTCCGCTTCATCGACCTCCCGGCTGGTGAACTGGCCAGCCGCGAGCGACATGCTGTTCATCGGCATGGTGTCTTCCTTTTCGACGAGCTGGCGCCAAGCGCGCGGATCGGTCATCCCGAACGCCGCGTCTTCAGCGTCTGCCGCATCGTCGGTGTCCGTCGCTGTAGCACTCGGTCGCGCGGCGGCACCGACCTGGGTTGCCGCGTCGTCCTCGTCATCGGAGATGTCGAGCGCGAAGCGCGTCATATAATCGCGCGCCTTGGATTCAAAAGAGAGTGGCGCAGGTAGTGCTGTCCAGGCCTGCGTGTGCCCATAACCATAGCGCAGGCTGGATACCAGATGGGCGATGCGATCGGGCTCATCCCCTTCGCAGATGACCGCCACCGTCATTTCAAGCGGATTAGGCAGGCGATAGCTGACGTCGTAGAGCGGGATTTCCAGGGGAAACAGAAGTCCCTTGGCGTGTGGTGGCACGGTGACGTCACGCAGCGCCTTCTCCACCGGGACAAGGGACGCAAGGGCCCTGTATACACTCAGGCCCCGGGGAAAGGACATCTGGAAATAGCCTGCGGTCGACCAATAATGGGCCTGCGAGCCGTTCTGGCCAGAGAGGCGGATGGTGCGGGCGGTAATGGTAGGGCAATAGCGCTCGAAAACTTCGCCTGTTTCCGTACCGGTCGCGGTATCGACCCCCCGATAGTCGACCGTCTTGCGCTCCGCGACGCGCGCCGCATGGTCTAGCCTGACGCGGACGATACGGATGCCTGGCCAGCGGCGCGAGACGTCGAGCCGTTCGGTACCAAGACAAATATCTCCTCCGATCTGCCCGTCCGCGAGCCAGGGCCAGAGCGAGGCGGCGTTCGTACTGTCGATCACCACCAGCGGCCGATCGCCCACTTCCGTGCATTCATCCAGGATTTCGCGGACAAATGTCTGGAAGCTGGTGCGTTCTTGCGCTCTGCTGTCACCAAGAGACGGCTTGATCGACGGACTGGCTATGCGCTTGAGCGTTTCGAACAATGGCTCCCAGGAGGCCGACCAGCGCATCTCGCCATCATGCCAGCCCACTCGCGCCGTGGTCCGGCCAGTCTCACAGTCGATACGTGTCGCGAGGCACAGTTTACCGGTGCGGCTCGAGATGCGGGTCCGCGATTGAGACAAGACCGAAATGCCAACGACCGATGTCGGCCGTGCAGCCTCGTCCTGAAAGGCGCTGGCAATGGTTGTCCTGATCTCGGTGACCAGACCTGAATGTCCAAAGACAAGATCGTACATCGCGGCCTGAACGCGATGGAGATAGTTCGCCAAACCCCGGTGGCCAGGGCCACGCGGACGCAAATATTGCACATTGGCGTTGGCCTGTGTGGCGAGCGAGTAGCGCCCGGCCGGTTTGTTCACCGGGTCGTCGGGCTTCTTTTCATAACGATCCTCTGCCTGGACCAGCGCATGGCATCCCCCTTCCGCCTTGTTCAGCACGGCGGCGAGCGGATGCCACGCCTCGACGCGCGCCTCGAAGCGCTTGAGCGTCTTGCCGTCCGACGCGGGCAGCGCGGATCTAGGCCCGTGGACATCTGCCGGAAGCGGCCGCGCGGATATGTCGATCGAGGTCCCAAAAAGTGAGGCGAGGACAGTCTTCAGCAGCTGCCTTTCCTCGTCTGTGCGGGCGATGACCACGACCGAGGGCCTGCGATCGCCGAACACCCGTACCACGCGCGCGACGTTGAGCGCCCGAACCTCCGCCAGTTTCTCGCGCGCCTTCGCCGCTGCCTTCGCTGAAATGGCCGGCCTTTCTTCGTTCATTCCAAGAGAAGACCAAGCCGCTTCGATCGACGCGTCATCGTCCAGGTCATTGCGTCCCAGCGAGATCGCCACGTCCGAGAGAAGCGCCTCCATCTCCAGCGCCTTGTGCACTTCGCAGGACCGCTTTGGTGCCCTTTTGAGCGAAGGGGTTTCTTCAAACGCGATCGGGATGAAACCGATTGCGTCTACGGCTTCCTGGACTGCATCGAAAAGATCGGTCTGGTCCCGGGTCGAAGCGCCCGCACCGATCGGGTGCGTGCCACCGAGTTTGGGCGAGTAGGCGATGCCGACGAACGTATCGCCAGCTGCGCCCCGCTCGACCAGTTCCGACAGCGGCGCGCCGACTGTGTCCGCACTGACCCGAAGCATCTGGCCGAGAAATTCCGGGGCGATCGGATCCTGCACCGCGAGGGATCGGACGGGCGCGGGGGTTTCGAGCGCGACAGGGGGCCCCTGCCGCCCCATGAGCGTTACGGTGACCGACCGTTGGCCGGTCAGCGGATAGCCGGATGGCACGGCCGCGAGCCAGCGTCGCCGGGAGGCCCGGACATTGACGATCGGCTGCTTGGAAAAGGGGATGGTTTCGACACTGATGCAGGCGACCATGGAGTAGAGGCCATCATCGTGACGAGACGGCCATGTTATGAACTCGAGTTCGTTGGACTTGCTGTTGCCCCGCACGATGCGCCAGACGGGCCCTAGCCTGTCAAACAGCTCCCGGCCTTCGAGCGCTGCCGCGAACCGCTGGACGATAGCATCCCGCGCTTCCGCGAATTTATCGGTGGTTGCAAGAACATCGGGCAAGCTGCCCTCGCGCCGGACGATTTCGAATGCCGCGCTCCCCATTTCCTGCAGCGTGTCGACAAGCAGAACCGGGGCATCGACCTTTTCGGCCCACGGGCGCAGGGCTTGCGCCGTCCAGAGGGAAAGGGCCCTGCCAAGCTGATCCTGCAAATGGGTCACTGCGCTGACCTCCAGGAAACGCTCGGCCTTCTCTCTCTCCATCCAAGGCGCGCCCAGGTCGCGCTGCAGCGTCACGGCCTCAGGCACAACCGCAGCGATCGCCGCGCGCAGCGAAGCGAAGGGGAGCGCATGACCGCGCGCCGTCCCGGACGCATCGCCAGCCTGTTTCAGATCCCGCAGCAAGGCCGCCGCCCGTGCACTCCACGACACACTGTCCGCATCAACGCGGACCGGCGCGGTCCCATCGTGCTGGAGGGCACAGACGATGGGTGCGCGTCCCGCCGCGCTGCTGCCTTTCACTTTGCGATACAGGGTCTCGGGCAGCGCTTCACGCTTCATCGTCATCAAATCCATTGGAGAGATACAGCCCTTCGCAGCGCGAGAGCGGTTCGTAAAAGGGTTCATAAAGCGCGCGATAAATCTCGGCGTCGATCGGGTCGGGATCAGCCATGCGCGCCCGAAGAATGTCGCGCATGGCAACCAGCATGCTGGTGCGCGCGGTGTCTGCATGGCCCGCAGCCGAACGGGGCGCCCAAGCGGCGTCCACGAATACGGCCCTTGCGGCGCAACCGTTGCGCATGGCGCGACCAATCGTCTGCAGGACGTCGACCATAATGTCAGCGGTGAAGGGAATGGCCAGATCCCCCAGCCTGCTTGCCTGGAGCGGGAAACGCAAAAGACGGCGGCTGACGCCTGAAAGCGTGCGCCGGGCCTGCCGCCACTCGGACGCAAGCGTTCCCACCTCGGCGTCCCTCGGGAAGGCACGCATGTCAAAGGCGAGGGAATGTTGGCCAGCGATGCCCGCAACAAGGTCAAGGCTCTCGGACGCGGGATGCGGACGCGCGAGGAACAGGAGCGTCCCCAGCAACGCATCTCTGCGTCGCGGGCCATCTTCGAACACGATGTTCACCCCGCGCGCAAGGGCCTTCATCGGGAAGACAAGCACATCCCAATTGTCTCTCAGGCTCAGCCGTTCGACCTGCGCGGCCGTAACCCAGTCGCCTTCATTCCGCTCAGGCGGTCTGTTGGTAACACCGATCACCCTTGCGTCCACGTCAGGCCGGATGCGCTTGATGAGCGCCTTGACCTGCGCAACCTGATCATAGCTGTTGACCACGATTCCAACCTTCCGGCCGTCGTCGAAATCCCGCGTCATCTGGAGCGCGAGCGGATCGTCGCCCGAGAAATAATGTTCCACCATTTTTCTCAGGACGCGATCGCGCGCCCCCAGCGGGGAACCGCTGAAACGTAGCATTCTGCTGGGCTTTAGCGGGTCGGGGATGGGTGCAAACACATAGCGGGAAGCCGACCAGCCGCGGCGCGCGCCAGGGCGCCTGAGGACGATGTCGGGTCCGACCGGGATGTGGAAGGTTGGACTATCGACGAGAAAGGAGGTGGCCGAGGCAAGAAGGACGTTGGGGCCACGCTCGCGGCCCTGATGGCGCAGGAGGCCTCCCAGTCGGTACAGAAGCGTCCGGGGAGCGCCGCGGAAAGACACATATTGCAGGCGCACGCGCGCGCGCGCGCCGTCTTCCTCATAGCGGAACCTGACGCCCGACAACCGGCCTATCAGCGCCTCGGGAACCAGCCGCCCGAGATCCTCTGAAATGCCTTGCTGGAAGAGCGGCTCGCGGTGAATGCCTTCGGCGATCATGGCCTGCTGCGCGGGAATCAGCGCCAGAAACTGCATGACCACTGTGGTGACACCCACCAGAAAACGAAAGAGCTCGACCAGCTCGTCCCTGCCCAGTGCAGCGCTGGGCTCGACCAGGTTGAAAAAGGCCGCGCGGATTTCCTCAAGATAGTCGTCGCGGCGCGCGGCAAGCGGTTCGGATATCCAGTCGCGGGTGAGGCCCGCAATGGTCACAGCCGCGCTGCCGACCGTGTCGGGATCGGAGCCGAGGTCGGCGGCGATCCGGCCTGGATCGAAGCCATAATCATCGACATCCTGATCTTCATCCGTCCGTCGCAGGAGCGCGGCTCTGACGCAGCCATCCCAGAAAGCGCGGATGGCGTTGAACCGGCGCTCCTCCGCCTCCTGCTCAGCGCCTGCCAGCAGCGAGATGTCCGCCGGACTGAAGATGGCCGTCAGGATATTGTTGCCGGTGACGAAGGTGTCCTCGAAGCGGGACAGGGGTGTCTCGGCACCGCTTCTTGCGCGCAGGTGCTGGAGATGCCCCACCAGACTATGGTTGAGGCTCCGGAAATCTGATGCAGCCCGGCCATATTGCTGGATATTGCTCGCCGCCATATCCGTCCGTCCGGCGGAAAGCGGCAGGAACAGGTCTCGGTTCAGCGCATGCTCGTAGCTGGACTCGCTGCCGGTCAGATCCAGCGAGGCGACGGCCTTGCGATCGAGCACAGCCTGCGCGCCGTCAGCCTCGTCGACGATAACCAGATCGGCTGTCATTGCCACCGCTTCGAAATGTCGCACATTCTGGTCCGCGAAATGCGGACTGATCCGCGTGTCCATCGATAGGACATGACCCAGCCAGATTCTGCGGTCGACAAGTTCGCGCGGGGCACGCAGGCGACCGCACTGTCCTGACAGCGGGCAGAGATGCGCGGATTCCTGCGCTTTGAGACCGCCGTCGGCGCGCGCTGGCCGCTGCAGGACCGAGAGGCAGGGTGGAGAAAGATGCGGAAATTCGCGCTCGACTTGCGGATCCTCCTCAAATCCGCCGAGCGCGCAATTGATTGCGAGCAGTTCGGCCCCGCTGCCGGTCCGGCCAAAACCGCGCGCTTCGTCCGCCGCGATGCGGTCTGCCAGCTTGCGCGCATGCTCGATACGTGTCTGCGGCGACTGCCCCATCAGCAGCCCGACGTCCGCACCGTAGCTGCGAAGAACCGCCAGGAGGTTGAGCGACGTTTCGATAGAGGGGAGCAGGACCACGGCGCGATAGCCCCGGGCATCCAGCCACATCAGGAGAAGGACGATCAGGGTCGTTTTGCCGGTTCCGGGCAGGCCGATAAGGTGACGCAGCCCATCGAGCCGGAGCATGCTGTCTGGCAAGAGGCGTCCCTCGACCCGGTCAGGCGAGAGAAATTCCAGTTTCATCGTCCCGTCGGCTTCCCGCAGGCGCGCGGCCCAGTTGCCGCCCGGTCGCTCAGGATGGGCGCGATCGTCCTCGTCCAGCTCTTCTGCAACCGCTATGAGTTCGCCGACGGGTACCTCGATGGCACCGCGCGGCTGGCGAGAGAGATCGAATTGCCGGGGCGGATCGGGATCAAGCCCTTCAAGGTCAACCGTTATCCGGTCAGTCCCGCCCGGAATCCCGGCTTCGATCACCATCGGCCTGCCTGGATCGGCGCGCAAGCCGGTCGAGGGGCGCAGACCAAGCGGGGTGGTGAGCGCTGCGATCATCGCTGTCAGCTCCGGATCGTCGAGCGGAACCCGGCGGTGAAAGGGGAGACGCGGGTCGGAAACATCTATGCGATAGGGTGGCTCGCGGTAGTCCGGGTCATCGCGATGATCTTCCTCCCAGCCGACAGCGGCATAGGCCAGTTGCTTGAGCTGGATCTCGGACGCGGCCACCACGCCGAGCAGGCGGAGCGCCGTGGCGGCCGGCGCGAAGCGCGCGACCACCGCGCTATCGAGGACGGAACCAAAGCCAGACATGAGGACGGGCGCGTTCCGCAAGTCGCGTGCGCCCAGCAGGACGTCCATTGCGGCGCATAGCCATTGCGCACCAAGAGCGACCTGGAAGCGGGGCGGCATGGCTCTCATCGTGCAAAGGCCCGCATCGTCTGCGCCACGGTCATGAACTCGAGCGGGTCCGTCCCGCAATAGGCCGCACGCAGATCTTCGAGATAGCGGGGATTGAGCCGGATTTTATAGTCCGGGACCACGATTATCTTGCGGGCAAACATGGCCAGCCGCCCGATCCCCCGCGTGAGGCGCGCGCCAAGAACGAGAGGGCTCGCATAGCTCTTGACGTCGAGGCCTACCGCCAGGCCATCGATGCCGACGTCAGCGGCGTCCATAAGCGGGTAAAGCGCTACCTGCCGTCCGGCCGCCCTGAGCATGTCATATAGCCCTATTTCATCGAGGCCTGGGCCCACCCAGAATGCCAGCAGCGCGGCACTGGCGAGACGGTGAGAGACCGGCTCGTCACATTGGGTGCCGACGCGCGTCTCCCCCTCAAGGAAACATTGGCGTATTTGGCAACGGCCCAGCGGATAGGCGGGGTCGCGGACGGGCCAGAGCAGCGCACCACATCGACCGCAGGTCGTGAACGCACCGCTGGCAATCGCACCCCGCGGAATGTTGCGGTAAAGACCGCTGATCATACGCGCTGCGTGTGCGTGCCCATCCGACATGAACCGATGGAGCGCTTCAAGCGATACAACGGGGTTGCGAACGACAAATTCTCGGATCGCGGTATAGGCCGCTTCCCGCCCGGACGTTGGATAGCTTTGGATCGCAGCTCTTAATTGCTCGTGATGAAGATCTTCACATGCGTCGAGTTCGCTCCCGCCGATCCGCGCCAGTTCCCGGCAATCTTCGGTGGGTACGCCCAGATCACCATCGACGAGCGCAACCTCGCTATATCGGAACTGGCCGGCAAAACTCGGGACGCCCCATCGGATCATCGCGTCCGTTGCCTGCTCCATGAGAAGGTGAATGCTCGAGCCGATGTCGTCGACGCCGTCCTCGATACAATGGCGTGAAAGACGTGCCAGTGCGCGGCGCATGATGATCGGCATGCTCGCATCCTGCTGAACGGAGCCGCCATCAGTGGCAATGCCATCATATACTTCGCATAAGCCTCTGGCGAGCATGCACGCCGTGACGATGGCCCTAGACGTTTCTGTCAATGACACCCCCGCAGCTTCTGCCAGTACGCTGCGTTCATCAACAGCATCGCGCTACCCAATCTCTTTCCCCCCTTGGATCTCGTTCGATCTGACAGTTATCCCATTATCATTCTGTCGAAATCCTAAGCATCTTCAAGGCAAGTTGCCAGATCAAAGATCTGCAAGAAACGCATCTTGGGACGGAAGGGATTTTCTTTCATTCCTGCCACCCTTTATCCGCAATGGATCGGCCTGAAAAAGATATCGGTGCGATAAACTGGCCTCGTACCCTGTTTTAGGACGAACCATGATCCAGCAATGGTGACGGATTTCATTTCGCATGCGCGCCCTTCCCCACGACATCGGAAAATCCTGACATAGGCAGGGGCCAGCCAAATTGTTACGATAAAGACATGACAAATTCCGTTATGCTTTCAGGCAGTTTTGCCTTGTAATAAGCCGCTGACAGTTCTTCGCATTTTCTGGATCTTGAGGGCGGATTGTGAGGGCTCCCAACTGCCGATGCTGTCAGCTCAGAACGGTAGGTGTCGACAAGAGGCTAGTTATGAACAAGATCACGCGACTGCCTGAAGCCCCTTCCGCTTAATGATAGAAAGCAACCTAGGCGCTGGACCACCCGGTCGCTTAACACCCCGCTGCCGCTGCAAACGCGGCACGATCCGCATGAAAATCCAAGCCCGTTTCCCCTTTGGCCCGGCCAGGAGGTCGCGCCAAATGATTTTTAGGCGCCTCCCCAGAACCGGTTTAGTATCTTCACTGCCATCGCCGCCTTGTCCTGAATGAGGCGGCCATAATGTTTGACGACCATCTCTGGTGTATCCTGGATGGCATAGACGGCCTGTTCATATGAGCCGGTGTGTTTCAGGATGTGGGTCGCAAAAACGTCCCGCATATTATGACGTCTGTGAGGCAACAATCCCTCGATCGCATCACGCCCAGTATAGGCATTAAAGATGCCATAGCACTGGATCGCCTGCAGCCATTCTTCACACAGTGTTTAACGGCTTAAATCCAACTTACGCCAATTTGGAATATGCGCAGTTATTACGGCTTTGAACAGCTGATTATGATGCGGATAGCGCAAATGGAGCAGTTCATGGGCGATCACGAAATCCCGGAACTCTGGCTCGCGATCCGCTAGGTCCATTGCCAGCGTTACGACACCCGCAGATGAACATGAACCCCATTTTCGGCGCATGGGGTAAATGCGCACGATCCGCGGGTTAACCTTCAACTTTACCGACCATCTTATCACGCGCATTTTCAGATCGATCGCGCCACCCTCCTGCATCACGACAGCAGCGACCGCATGATCAGATCGACGATCCTCGAACGGTCCTGATCGTTCAGTTCAAGCAAAGGTAGATAGAGCGCACCCCGCAATCGCCTGCGTTCGTCATCATTGAGCTTGGCATTGGGATAGCGCGTTCGAAGCTCATCAATCAGAACTGCAACTTGCCGAACATCGATATTGCCGCCCGCCAACGCCACATCGTCGCGTAGCGCGATCATGACACCGAATGCATCTGCAGACAGGCCGCTCGCCTTAGCTTCCGCTAGGAGTGCTTCCTTCTCAACAGCCAATGCACCCAACATATCAATTGCGGCCAACCCATTGACGTTCCGGCTTTCCATGTCCTTCAGAATGCGTTCGGCACGGTCCTTGAGTGGCTGAAGGATCGGCGCGTTGGTCTGATCGTCATCCACTTCTTTTTGCAGACCACGCACAAGATTGAAGACCTTGCCCTCATCGCTGCCCTTTCCGTCACGAAGCGTATCGAGCGTTTTCACGTCGAAGGTTACGCTCTTGGTCAGATTGCCGAGGCCCGATTGCTCAGCATTCGCCTCAACCAGGCGGCGTGTCTTATAGGCAAGATCCGCAACAAAACCGATGCTGTCGGCATAGGCATTGCGAACGGTTGCGTAGAGTTGCGCTAGCCGCTTATAGGTTTTGACGTGGTCAACCAGTTCGGCAGACGGAGACAGAATTTCCCACAGGCTTTCGATGTCCTTGTAAGCCTCGAAAAATGCCTTCCGGGGTTCTGGGTCGAGAAATTTGCCGTAAACCAATGCTTCTAGTCGCTCATCCGCAGTGCCGCTTTCTCCAACGTCAAGATATTCGGCCTTGGCGGTAGCAATCTTAGCAAGAAAGTCGTTCTGTAGAAGGTCGAGGTCTTCGATCACCCCGCTAACATCCTCGGAGTCGAACTTGAGCGCCTTCTTGAGGTCGCGCAGCACGCTAACAAAATCGACCACAAGGCCGATCGGTTTGCGCACCCCTTCGCTATCGACATAAGGACGATTCACCCGCGCAATCGCCTGCAACAGCACATGGTCGCGCATCGGCTTATCGAGGTACATCGCGTAGAGAACGGGCGCATCGTAGCCGGTCAGCAGCTTGTCGGTGACGATGAGGATTTTCGGTTCTTCGGCGGGCTTTTTGAACAGCAGCCGGACATCCATTTCCCGCTCGTCGGTCAATTGCAGCGCTGCTACATCGGGACGTTCGACCGTATCGTTGACGTTGCTCGTATAGATTGCGTCGGACCACTCGGGCGGAAGGTGCTTGTCGATTTCGCGCTTGTACTTGGCGCACGCCTCCCGATCGACGGCGACCACGAAAGCCTTGTAGCCCAGCGGCAGCACGTTCTCCCGGAAGTGATCGGCGATAAATTTGGCGACATTCGCCACGCGCTCATCGGCCTTGAGGAAGGCACGGAGGCCCACCGCGCGATCCAGAACGCGGTTCAGCTCCTCAATATCACTCACGCCCTCCGCTTCGGCCAGGGCGAAAAACTCGCGGTCGATCCGCTCCAGCGGCACCGTCATCGTGCTTGGGGCCATGACGTGCTTGATGGGAAGGGTGGTTTCGTCGTCGATCGATTCCCGGATTGAATACTTGTCGAGATATCCCTTCTCGTCCTCGGCACCGAAAATCTTGAACGTGCCTTTTCCGCGCTCGGTATCGGCGATCGGTGTGCCGGTGAAGCCGATGATCGTCGCGTTCGGCACCGCCCCCATCAAATAGGAGCCGAGATTCTTCGCCACCGACCTGTGGGCCTCGTCGATGAACACGTGGATATTGGAACGGTCGGCGCTACCCTTGGTGATCCCCTCGAATTTGTGGATCATCGCGATCACCAGCCCGCGAAAATCGGCGTCGAGCAGGGCTTGCAGGTCGTTCTTCGAGTTCGCCCGCCGCGTAGCGATATCCTGCTTCTGCATTTCGCCAAGCAGCCGCTCGACCCAGCCCTTTAACTGTCCTTCAAGCTCGGTCCGATCGACCACGAGGATCACTGTTGCATTGTCGAACCGTTCCTTGTCCTCAAGGATCAGCTTGGCGGCGGTCAGCAGCGTAAAAGTCTTGCCTGATCCTTGGGTATGCCACACCAGCCCGCGCCGTTTGTCAGGATCAGCACAGCGACCGACCACGGCATCGATCGCCCGACGCTGATGCTGGCGCAGCACCGACTTCCGAGTTTCGTTGTCCTCTACATAGAACAGCACCCAATGCTGAAGCGTGCGGAGGAAATCCGTGCGCTCAAAGAAGGCCTGCACCGCGAAGCGATAGGTTTCCTCGCGCGCTTCCTTCCACCGGGCGATGAAGCGCCGGTTGGCGTTCCACGTTACGCCATACCAATAATCGATCAGATGGGTAACGTTGAACAATTGCGGCGCGCCGAGCAATTCGGGCGTTTCCGCTTCATAGCGGCGAAGCTGCACGACAGCGCGCTCCATCGCATTGCCGTCCTTGGGGTTCTTGTGCTCGACAATGGCGACGGGCAGGCCGTTGATCAAGAACAGCACATCGGCGCGGTTGCCTTTGCGGGCGGGCGGCTTGAGCGTCCATTCCCACGTCACATGAAAGACATTGGAGGCGATGTTCTCATAGTCAATCAGCGTGACGCAGCGGTGGCGCTTCTCGTTTTCGTCATACCAGCTCTGCTCGCCGCGCATCCAGCCAAGCATCGTCCGGTTGCCCTCGATTGTCACCGGGATGGCGTCGAGCGTTTCAAAGATCGAGCGCACAGCATCCGAAGGTAGCCACGTATTGAACCGGGCAATCGCACCTTCCAATTCGTCGCGCAGGAACATCGCAGCTTCGCCACCCCGCTTTGTGCGGGCAGCGTCGGGTGTCAGCTGGGTCCACCCGATTTCTTCCGCATGGCGCACCATCGGGAATTGGACTGAGCCAGCTTCGGAGATAGCAAGGTCCGTCATGTCGCCACCTCGCAATTTGCTTCGAGCGCCGACAGATCGAGATCGGCGACGCGAACTTCGCTGGTCATCAGCTTGTGCAACAGAGCGCGGAAGAGTTCTTCGAGAAGTGCCTGCTTCCGTTTATGTAGGTTGATTTTGGCGTCGATGGCATCGAGTATCGAGACAATCTCACCTTGCTCGATCAGCGAGTGCGGCAGAGGCAAGGGCAATGAATCAATGATGCCCGTGTTCAAATTGTATTTGCCATCGGCTGCTGGGGTCGCGCGTCCGGCCACAAGTGCAGTACCAACCTGCGAGCTATAGAAGTGAGCCGCAAAATAGGGATTAAGCTTCGTTCGATCAGGCTGTGCGCGAATGAGGTAGGACGCGAACAATGCGCCTTCTGGATCGCCATCAAACACGGCGCAGCAGCCAAGGCGTTCGAGCACACCATTGGTTCGGATAAAGATAATATCTCCGTCCTCTAAGCGGTGACGGCTCGCTTCCTTTTCTGAAACTGTCGCATATTTCAGATCAGACGCGTCAACGCGGCCCGGCGCGATGTTGGGTATCCTCAAGACGGGGTGCGGCGACAGCTCACTACTACAACGGATGGACGTTCCATATTGCAGACGCCTTCGAACCTGACTGAACTCAACCAAAGTCCAACTTTCAGGAATAGGTCCAATTTCCGATTCCTTTTGTGCTTCGCCGCGCAGCCCCCGCGAAAATAGTTCGCGCATCGCAGTGCGCTTGAGTGATGCCAATCGATCGCCAAGCGCGCCTTCAATGTTGATGCTGGAACGGATGCGGCTCAAGCAATTCGAAATGGCTTGTTCTTCTTCGCTATCAAAAGCTGGGAAGGGCAATCCTAGAAGCACATCCTCAGGCACCCGTTTCCTGCCCGTAGCCCCTTCCATCCTACCAGCGACATACGAACGGATATCAGGGTGCAGTAGGTAGTAGAACAGCAAACGCCGATCCCGGTCGGCACCTTTTGGGCGCAGCGGAATTACCTCGGTTGTTGCAAACCCAAATTCAGACGGCAGATCGCAAACCAACGCCTGCTTACCATTCTCAAAGGATGGCGTGATCTTCCCAACGAGGACATCGCACTTCTCAAAATAGGTGCCTGTGCCGCTCTCGGTTGAGGGCTTCATATCGTAACGTGGGGTGAAGGCCCCCCCCTGCGGAATCGCATCCATCGGTACGAAAGGGATCTGCGCTCGAGGGGACAGGTCAAGCCCGCGCGGCTTTTTCGTCACCTCGAAAAGTTCGCCTATCGTGGTCGAGCCTTCCTGCTGCGCCAGGAATTCATGCAACAGCATCTGAAACTCCGCCGAGTAGTCGAACCAAGGTCTTCGAATGTTGCGCTGCTGCGACATCTAAATCAGAGATTGCCTTGAGAAGTTCGGAAATCGACCCGAACGATTCTGCTTGGACCTGACCGACCCAGCGGCTCGGGCTAAGATTGTAGTCCGCCTCAATAGCCTGCGCGGCATCGATCACAGCAACCTCGCCGTCGATGGCCTCGCCGCCGACGAACAGCGCCGCGATGCCCTTTACGGCATCATCCGGCAGGTAGTTCTTCGGTTTGCCCTTCCTTACCCGCTTGCTGGCGTTGACGAGTGTGATCTTGCCCTTGCGTGCCTCGGGTTTGCGTTTGTTGAGCAACACGATGATGCCCGCCGCGCTGGTGTTGTAAAACAGGTTGTCGGGCAACAGGATCACACCGTCAATTAGATCCCGGTCTACGAACCATTTGCGGATGTTGCGCTCGCGGTCCTCGTTCTTCGATCCCGATCCGCGCGTCACCGCGCCGGTATCCAGCACCACCGCTGCGCGCCCATTCGGTTTCATGCAGGCCAGCGTATGCTGCAACCAGGCCCAATCACCCTTGCCGGTCGTCACTCCGCCCGCCGTGCGGAAACGATCAAAGGGGTCCGCACTCAGGCGCCCCGGATCGAACGGCTGGTTCCACATTGGATTGGCAACCACGATGTCAAAGGTGCGGATGTCGCCCTGTGCAGTCTTGAACTTGGGGTTGATCATCGTGTCGCCACGCGCGATTTCGACCGACATGTCGTGGATGATGCCGTTCATCTTGGCGACGGCGAAGCTCTCCGCCATCAGTTCCTGCCCATAGAGCTTGAGCGGCACCTTGCTGAGCGGGTCTAATTCGCGGCACACGATCTGTTGCTTGATCAGCAAGCCCGCCGAACCGCAGGCATAGTCATGCACTTCCTCACCGGGGCGGGGACGCAGCAGATAGGCCATAAGGAAGCCGACTTCGGTCGGGGTGAAGAACTCGCCCGCGCTTTGACCCGATCCTTCGGCGAATTTGCGCAGCAGATATTCATAAGCGCGACCGAGAAAATCCGGCTCAACATCGGCGAGGCCAAGTCGGTAGCGCGGATCGGAGAATGTCTCGACAACCTCGCGCAGCTTGGCCGGGTTGATATCGCGTTCGCCGTTCCGTTCGGCGGCAAAGTCCACGACGTTAATCGTGCCGTCGAGGTCAGGGTTCTGCTTCACGACCGCGCGGATCGCCTTTGTCAGATGCTCGCCGATATCGCGTGGCGCTTCATCCTTCGGCCACTCGAAACGCTCACGCCCGCTGATGATCGCCCAACGGGCCTCAGGCGGCATATAGAAGCGCACAACGGTATGATCGGCGGCGGCGATCTTTAGCGCGGTCTGCCAGCTCCCGTAATCCTCCGATAGGCGCGCAATCTCATCATCGAACACGTCCGACAAGCGCTTAAGAAACACCATCGGCAGTAAGTAATCTTTGAATTTCGGTGCGTCCTTCTCCCCACGGATCGAACAGGCCGCATCCCAAAGCATTTGCTCCATCGACTTGGTGGACGGCGCCTGCCCAGCGGCTTGACGCCCGCGACGGCCGGGGGAAGCGACAGGCGCAGGAAGCACCGCACCCTCTCCCACGTCCAACCCGGCATCGACCGCCAACGCTATTATTGCCGCTCTGGCGGCGCGTTGCGGGGTATTTTGTTCGTTTTCCCAGCGATTCACGGTCGCAAAAGAAACGCCCAGCCTCTCGGCCAACTGCTCCTGCGTGATCCCCATTGTGTCGCGAATAGTCCGCAGCATCGCAGCAGAGTTTGATATATTTGTCATGTTTGTTATATCTGCTATAAGCGATAATGAGTCAAATAGAATCAAGAAAGACCTTTGTGACCACGCTACAACTTTACCTCGACGACAGCGGATCGCGTTTCCCTGATCACAAGCCCGACGCCGCTCGCGCGGACGGCATGGATTCGTTTGCGCTGGGGGGTATGTTGATCGACAAGGCTGATCGCAAACTGGCGCTCGAACATTTCGACGCGTTCGTCAGTCGTTGGGGCATAGACTATCCGCTCCACTCAACTAAAATTCGGGGACGGCGTGACAAGTTCCGGTGGCTCGGGCAGGACGCAGTCCAGGCCGAGCGCTTCTATCGAGAACTGGGTGAGCTGCTTGTTAGCCTGCCCGTCACGGGAATCGCCTGCGTCATTGATCGACCGGGTTACAATGGGCGCTATGCGGAGAAATACGGCGAGCAGCGCTGGCTGATGTGCAAAACCGCCTATGCAATCTTGATCGAACGATCGCTAAAATTCGCGATAACGGCCGGTGCCGATCTGGAGGTATTCTTCGAAGAGGCGGGTAAGCAAGAAGATCGTGCAGTTCACGCATACCATAAGAGCCTGAAAGTAGACGGCATGCCGTTCGATCAGGGCAACTCATCGGAATACTCCGGGCTTAAACCCGAAGTGTTTGAGAATGGCGTTCTGGGTGATCCGCAGCGTGTAACGAAGAAGGGCTCACCGCTGATCCAAATTGCCGATCTCTACCTGTACCCTATGGTCAAGGCGGGCTATCAGGACGGCTATCCGCCTTATGATCAGCTTTTTGCCGCCAATCGTGTCATCGATGCGCTACTGCCAGAAGATTGCCGAGCGTCGCTTGGCATCAAGTACAGCTGCTTTGACCTGATCCAGAAAGGCGAAAGGCCCGGCGATTAAGCCGAGCCCCTCATTTCGGCTCGCAAAGGCGAACCCCGGGGCCGAGCCCACGACGCGTATATGCGATGCGACCCCTTACATTGCAAGCGTTGATAACCTGTCCCGGTGCATCGGGCGCATTTTATCGCCGACCCATGATGAGCGAGCGCGCTTCTCAGCGACACTCCGCAGGGCAACAAGTGGGAACAGTTTCGAGTCCGAGAACGAAGACGGTAGAGCTTGATCGGGTACGCCATCAGACGTTCGATCGCGGCTCCGATCTGATCGGCGGCATCAAGCAAATGCTCATCGTCGAGATGAGGGTAGCGCGCTGTGGATTGCAGGTTGGCGTGGCCCAACAGCCGTCCGATGATGGACAATGTTTCCTTGTTCAAGGCGGCATGGCTGGCAAATGTGTGGTGCAGGTTATGGATGCGCCGACTTTCAAAATCGGCCTCGTCCCGGAATTCATGCCAGCAACGGATTATGCCCTTATCGGTCGCACGTAGGTAACGTTCCTGAATAGCCACGACGAGGCAGAGCGCCGATGAGCGCCCGCGCTTCTTTGCCCAGCCGACTGTCATCGGAGTCATTTTACCGTGATGTAGTTTAAGTTTGTTGCCGCGCACATCCTGCCATTGACGGTCTGATATCTCTGCCTTGCGACATCAGGTCAGCAGAAGCTGGCGGCCGTTGCCGACAAACGGCAGACGTCCATATGCTTCTGCCTTTATACAGGTTGAGCTCCTTTCCCAAAAACGGATATATCCTACGGAACGAGATCACGCGACCGCCTGAAGCCCTTTCCGGTTTATGATCGAAAGCAACCTGAGCGCCGGACCACCCGGCCGCTTGACGCCCCGCTCCCAATCCGAAACCAGATTGCGCGATACATTAAGATAGGCCGCGAAGACCGGCTGCGATACATGCTCCCGCTCGCGGATAGCCCGTATCTCGTCCCCGCCAAGCATCTGTACCGGCGACAGGCAGGTGTCATCGAAGCTTTTCAGCGTGGCGATCGGCACCACGCCTGCATCATGGGCATCGCTCATCATCTCATGGATCGCGCCAGCGATCTCGCTGCGGTAGCTCTTATCAATCTTCGCCGTCATCTTCGATCTCCACCAACGCGCCTGATGTCACCAGCCGATTGAGTTCCGTATCAGTCCATCGCAAAGCCTCAGCCGAAGCACTACGCAATATTGCGAGATCCGCCTTCGATATGTTCACCTGGGCACTCTTGGCGAAGCCAAAAACGAATATCGCCCGATCCCCTTGTCGGTACAGGATCAACGTCCGGTAGCCGCCGGATTTGCCGCCACCAGTGCGCGCGACGCGTTGCTTTACCACCCCGCCGCCCAGATCCGCGTCGGCCAGCCCCCTCTCCGCGCGCTCCACGGCCTCCCTCAACGCAGAATCAGCAATCCGTTCTTTTCGCGCGAACCGCTCAAACCAACCATTTTTGAAGACGCGCATAACCGCTGCACTCCTAACGACATGTATAACACATAGTGTTATATTTCAAGTGTCGTCCTCGAACAGCTTTGGCCCAAATTCTCGACACCACGTGCGAACCGCCGAATCTAAGTCCGCGTGGCGGCCTCTAAAGCCGAAATCCTCTCGCGGCAGATCACCGCAACGATATTTGCTAGTTCCTCGACCCGGTCACCAAGCCACGCGAGATCGTCAGCGCCAATCTCATAATGCTTGGAGTACCGCGCCTTGATGTAAGCGTCTTTCAGCTTTTCAAACCGGCTGCGATCAGAGCGCGTTTCCCGCGGCCAGACAGCGACCAGCCGCCTGTCCGCTTGCTCTGCCATGGAGCGGAGTGCGGAAAGCCGATGGGTATGAGGCGTGTAGAAAGTCAGCGTGAGCAAGAGCCCATGGTACATTCTCTCAGCGGCCTGATGGAGCTGAAAAGCCGCATTGTTTGTCCGCCCCTGCGCGAGATTGAATCTATAATTGTCGAGAAACTCCTCGGCACTCCCGAGCCAGTCTCGCGCATATTCTTGGGCAAATGACAGAGCTTCCAAGGCGGACTTGGATTGAGGTTGCGCAAGTTCCTCATCACCAGCCTGGTAGATGGCGATCCCTTCACGGACGATGTCCGTGAAGAAATAGCGCCCCTGTGACAGAGCGTCATTCACCTCGCCAAGCGTGTGGACAATGAAATTGACAGGGGTCCGCAACGCGCCCGTCACATCCACTTCCCGGATCAGCCTTTCGTCGACCTTGCTCCAGTAGGCACCCCGGTCGAGCAGCTTCTCATGATTAACGATGATCAGCAGGTCAAAATCCGAACGATAGCCCTTGGCAGTGTGCGGCTCCTCGACCCAACCGCCGCGCGCATAACTGCCGAACAGGATGATCTTGAGGATACGGGCCTGCTTCTTCCAAGGCTGTTGGGCGAGCGCGACGGCATCGCCAAACTCTTCAAATATGAGCTTAACGACAAGCTCCAGTTCACGGCGCTTTGCCGGCGGCAGATGGTCCAGATCGGTTCTCACGTGCTTCCCATAGCAAGCCATACGGGGCGATGCACTCTTCGAGGCGCGCATCGCCCCGTATGGCTTACCCTTTCTTCTTTTCGAGTTCCGCAATAGCGAGGGCAATCTGTCGAACTGCGATGCCCATGTGGCGGCGGAAAGCACGCCGGGAGATATGAAGCCTCCTGCATGTCCGCTCCGTGCTCCACTCGCGCCCTACCCGCAGCCTCAAAAGAATGACGGCAAGACGGGTCATTCGCGGTCCGGCAATCATCCAGATTTGCCGACGTCTATCCTGGCCGCGATCCATGTCAGGCGGGATATGCTCATAGGTCATGGTTCGCCTCCATCGTCGCGAGGGGCTTGGAGACAACAGGGCGAGGTGAACATAAGGCCTCGATCAGGTCGCCCACGCTGGCGGCGGCCTGCCGAAGATCGCGATCATCCAGATGCGTATAACGAGCGGTGGACTGGATATTGGTATGGCCAAGCAGCTTTCCGATCATCGGCAGCGTCTCCGACATCGCCGCCCCATGGCTGGCAAAGCTGTGCCGCAGATCATGGATCCGCAGACCTTCAAAGCCATGGCGCCGCCGAAAATCTCGCCAGAAACTGGCCAGATTGATCGGCTTTCCCGTCCGCGCATTCCAGAAGATAGCGTTATTGCCAGAGGCAGGAATGGCCTGAAGCAATCTGACCGCCTCGTTCCCAAGCCATACGGTCCGTGGCCCAGTCTTGCTGTCCGTCAGTTTCAATCGGCGACCGGCCACCTCCGACCAGAGGAGGCCGGTGATTTCCGATGATCGGCATCCTGTGAGAAGCAGAAGTGCGATAGCTGCGACATGTAATGGCCGGTCGGCCTCCTCACTTTGCAGCGCCGCTCCCAGACGCCCCAGCTCCTCCTCCCGCAGGAAGCGCGCAAACCGCATTTGGGGGTATAACTTGATGCCGGCACACGGGTTGCTGTTGGGTGGACGCAGCCCCCATTGCTCAGCCTTGTTGAATGCGGCCTTCATGATGGCCATGGCGCGGTTAGCGCCCCCCTGCCCTCCTCGCTTCGCCGTTTGGGCAAACCATCGCGCGATGTCGGCCTGGGTAATTTTATCCACCCCTGTCCTTCCAAAGGCGCCATCGAGATAAAGAACCCGGTATTTGTCATGCGTGACGATCGTCGACGCTTTCCATTTCGGCGACATGCGCTGCCAGAAGAGGCTGAGAAAGCGATCGAACGGAGGTGTCTTGCGAGTGCGTTTACGCGCATCAGCAGTATCCTCGCCGACTTGGGCGCGCAGCAAGATCCGCCTTGCCACGTCGAGCGCCGCAGCTTTCGAAATAAGCGCGGCGTTGCACAAGGTGACGGTCCGCGTTCTGCCGCCCATGCGCGCCTGGACGACATAGATTTGGCGACCCGAGGCATATCTGCGAATGCCGAACCCTGGAAGGTCCCTCGACCATATGGTCTCGCGTTCGTTGCCAAAGCCTGCCCGAGCCAGCCGCGCGACTGCAATGTCGGCGAGAGCCCGTTCGGCGATCTGCCGCAACGACAGGCCCGTCATGACACCAACCCCAACACGCGCGCCATGGAACCCGATATACGAGACGCTGCCTCCCCTATCGTGTCATCGGCAAGATGCGCATAACGGACAGTAGTTTCCGGCAACGCATGTCCAAGCAGTCCGCCCAGCTTGCTTAAGGAAATACCATGCCCAATGGCGACAGAGGCAAAGCTGTGCCGCAGGTCATGCAGGCGGACATCCGGGATACCGGCTACCGACCGTATCTCAACCCAGGCATTGTCGAGTCGCCGAGGCCGGAACGCGTCGCCCAGGACGCGCCCGCTCGATTGCCGCGTAAGGCCGGACAGAATGATTGCAGCCTGTCTGTTGAGATATAGGCGCTTGGGGCCGGTCTTGCTGTCTGGCAGATCGATATATGCCTCACCGATCCACTCCCAGCGCAGGCCGAGGATCTCGCCCTTGCGTGCGCCAAGATAAACGAGGAGCCAGATTGCAGCAGTCTCGATCGGCATCGTCGCTGACTGCGCGTGCAGGACAGTAGCGAGCCTTTGATATTCACGGGCTGACAGGAAGCGCTCCTTAACTCGACGCTTGTAGCGCGAGATACCTTTGCACGGGTTAGAGCCTCGCGGTCGATAGCCCAAAGTCTCGGCATATCCCAACATCACGGACAAGATGGGTATCGCGCGGTTGAACGCCCCCTCCTTCCGCGTCATTGCATCGCGCCAGGCGACGATGTCTGGTCGGATCAATGAGCCGATGATGCGTTCGCCAAAGGCCGGGATGAAGTGGTTTCGAATGTATGCGCGATTGGTTCGCTGGGTGCTGGGCTTCCAATGAGCGGCATAGTGCGTCCAAAAGATGGGTACATATTCAGCGAAGCTCATCCCGGCATCAGGCGATCTTTTACGAGGTGGCGTCGGCAGCCCGTCTAGTGAGGCGTCCGCAAGGATACGCCGCGCCTCTCGACGCGCCTCTGCCGCCTTCATCGCCGGAAAGGACCCGACCGTGACGCGGCGAGTATCGCGCCGATGGCGATATTGGACGACCCAGGTCTTTCCGCCGGACGCCGTGTGGCGTAACGCAAAACCTTTGAGTTCGTCGTCCCAGATATAACCGCTCGTAGAGAATTTTCGGCGAGCAAGATTCCCTGTCAGCCGCTCGCGCCGAACGTCCGGAAGCTGAGATGATTCGCAGGCCGGATCAGCCCGAAGCCGGATCACATGGCCATTTCGAGGCTTCGAACCGGCTCCCAAATCTGGGACAAGACTTAGGCCAAAATCGTCGGATTTCTGCCGTTCTTCTAATTGGTCAGTGCACCTTGGTGCGTAGGGTGTGCTTTCCTACACTGCCATTTCCGGCCCGATCGCGCAGGATCAGTTCCGTCGCCGGATCGAGCCGGGAACCAGCCTTCGCCGGGCAACCAGGCCGCGAGACTCGCGGCACCGCCATTCCGCCCGCAACATCAATGGCTTGGCACAAAAAACGGCACTGGTGTCTCGCTACCAGTGCCGCCTATCTCGCTAAATTTCGATGTGCAGACAATGGCTTAACCCACAGGGGGAGCCAATGCTTTTATCTTGCCCTGCCTTCCTCCGTAGCATGGACAGCAAAACGGCAGCCAAATTTCAGAAAGGATCAGCGTAATTCAATGCTTTTTAATGCCGAAAATAAATCTCATTACACCACCCAATGAGTCGAAAGCATTGAACGTCACCTCTTCGCCGCTGTGTATTATATCAATATCAATTTTTTCGTGCCTTAAGGTCACATCGAATTGTCGTGCCGATGACCCACTCCAAGACAGTACCTCTGCAAGGCGCAACACTCCATTTTTCTTATCTCTATCGTAAGATAGATGCCCAAATATTTTTGGCCAGCCTAAGGCTTCTCCAGCGTCCCACGGCTCATCTATTGAAACCACCACATCGAGATTTATCATTTTTTCATCTCATCAATCCGTTTGATTTGAACTGGAACGGGGCCTGTAGCTGTTCGCTCCATACCGCCCCCTTTCATGCCGTTCGCAGGTTCAACGCGTGACGGCTTTGAGAATGCCCCCTTGTTCACTTCCATTGAAACCCGCACTTCTGGACGTTGAGGCAATGCAAGCCGCTGTTGTGCCCGTCCGGCGGAACTATTCACTGCGTCAGAAGCAAAGTGTGTGCCGGGCCGCCCACCTCTTAACAGTCCGGTATCCTGCGTTGCTCTTAGTTCAGCACGAGACATTGCACGCTGAACCGTTTCAGTAGCGCGCCCTCCAGCGCCAATTGCGCTGGCACCCGTTGGGCCCGGTTCACCTAAACTACTTAGCCCCACCATTGGTAGCGCTGCTGGAACGTAGATTGAAGCAACAAGGGCGACAGTTGCAGTCAATGCACCAAGTGCCCGCTCCGCGGAGGGCGCCTGAAGCTCCGGGCCTCGGCCTGTTAGGGAATAGGTCGGAGACTCCATCCCTGTGGGGTCCGTCTTATTGACCGGATCGTTTGCGACGTAGGCATAGAGATTGAACTGATCATCATATCCGACCGGATCGGTTTGCAAGAACCTCCCTAGCCGTGGAGCATAGACCCGCGCCTTATAGTGATAAAGCTTCAATTCCGGGATGATGATCTGCCCGGTATAGGCGAACCGTCCGAGATTGTCCGGCCCCGGATTGCCCCATTCATCATAGCTGTTGATGCCAAGGCTGTTGCCAGAGGCATCGGCGACGGCAACGACGCTACCTTGATGATCTGCCCGTATGACGCGGCGATTGCCGCTCCCAAACGCGCTTCCCTCATACCAGAGGATCGGCTCATCGGTATTGGTGCCGTGAACGTAGCGGCGCAATAGCGTGCCCGCGCCATCATATTCGCCGACCAGTTCATCTCCGTCATAGAGGAACCGCGTCGTCCCGCCGCCGCTGACCGTCGTGTTCAGCCGCCCCATGGGATCATAGCCCAGCGCGGCGTTGGTGATCCCGGTGGCGCTCGTCAGGCGGTTCTCGACATCATAGGCATAGGTCGTGCCTTCGGTGCTGGTGAGATTGCCGTTCGGATCATAGGTCGGACGGGCACTGCCAGCGGCCGTATATTGGTTGAGGCCGTTGGCGGCATAGCTGCGATTGGCATTATATTGCCCGCGCACGGCGTACAGGTCATTGCTGATCGTGCGTTTGAGCGCCTGGCTGGCGGGGCTGTAGGATGGCGTGCAACTGCCGCTGATCGTTCCCATGCAATAGGTGACGTCATTGGTCGTACCGGCAAGATCATGCGTGATCGAAGCCAGCCGCGACAATGGATCATAGCTATAGCTGGTCGCCGCTCCGCCCGTCAGGCCGGTACGCTCGCCCTCATTATTGTAGGTGATTGTCGCGACCGTCGTGGATGCACCTTCCTTGACCAGATCCAGCCGGTCGATCCCGTCATATTCGTAGGTCACATAATTGCTGTCGGGATAGGTCAGCCGCGTTCGGTTGCCATTGGCATCATATTGGTAGGACAGGGTCCGGTTCGTGCCGCCGACGTTATTGGCGCTGCTGGTTTGCCGACCCGCCTTGTCATAGACGCTGGTGATGCCTTGTCCGCTGAGCGACACGAACTTGGCGTTGAGTTGCAGGCCACGCGGATCATAGCTGTAATAGACGTCCGAAGCCGTCCCGCCGGGAATGTCCTTCACCGACATGCGGTTGACCGCGTCGTAGCTGTAGGCGATGACCTGTGCATCGCGCTTCCTCAGCGAGATGCGGTTGCCATTGCCGTCATAGCCATAATGCTCATAATCTAGCGTGCAGCCGAGGTCGCCGATGACGCAGACATTGCCAGCCGTCTCCAACGCGGTGGCGGGTGTAGCCGAATTGAATGTGCCGGGCCGGGTCTTCGACGGGAAATACCACTGCGACTGGCGATCGAACCCATCATAGGCAAGCTTTGCGCGATTGCCATTGGCGTCGATGACAAAGGATTTTTTCCCATTGTCGGTATAGCTATAGGTGACATTGCCCTGGTCCAGCGACGTCCCTACGCCACGACGAAGTTGGAGAACTTGGTTGGCCGTATCGTAGATGGTTTTCGCGATGCGATCCGGTCCATTGCTGCCAACCGTGCCAAGAGCGCAGGCATTCGAGCCAGTCGCTGGGATTGCCGTAAGATTCATACGCACGGCAGAGCAAAGCAACCGGTCGTCGGCGTCGCTCGTCATCTGCGTGACGCTTTGCACAGCGCCGGCAGTGCTGACCCGTTCCTCGACCTGATTGCCCGCAGCATCATAGCTGTACACAACTGTCTTGCGGATGGTGAACCCGGTCCAGGCGGACGGCAGCACGGTCTGGCTTTGCCATGCTGAGAGGATGCCCGTCTCAACGCTGACCAACTGGCCATCCGCATTATAGCTGTACCGCTCGGCCGGATAGTAGGTCGTGTTGCCATCGTTGGGATAAGGCGAAATCTTGCCCACCAGCCGTCGCTCGGCGTCCCAGCGATAGCCGGTTTGGAAAGGCGCCGCGCTTGCCTGGGCATCTGCAGTTGTGGACACATATGCGCATGGCAGGACGCACAGTGCCAATGCGGCGATCCAGGGTAAAGTGACGCGGCTCATGGGCAAGTCGCTCCCCCACGCGGCGATCTGTCGGATATGACGTTGCCCGCATCATCATAGTCGAAGCAAGTGACGAGGTTGAGGCCGCCATTGTCGACCGTGATCTGCGTAGGCACCAGCTTGCGGACATTCTGAAGGCTCAGAGGCGCATAGGTCGAACTGAATGCCTTGAGCGTGTAGCCATAAGCCGTGGTCGTCGTGCCGCTCTGCACCGCTTCAACCTGCGTGAGCGGCAGATAGATCGGCCCTGACGTATCACCGGTGTAAGGGTCAAAGCCAGTCAAGCCCGATCCATAGCCGAACGTCACTGAAGGACAGCCACCACCCGTGCTGATCTGGCAAGCTGTACCCACGCTGTTCCAGCCTTGCCGCACCGACAGAGGCATACCTGTAATGGGGTCCCATTCATAATCCGAACGATAGGCTCGTGGATCGATCGTATAGACCGGCTTGTTGCAGGTCACGATGTTCGCGCATGTGGTGACGCTCACGCCCTCCCCATAGGCCGTGCTGGTCACAAGATCGGTCAGGCCCGATCCCGGCTTCGCCTTTTGCGTTTGGGTGATGACATTACCGCGCGCGTCATAAGCGCTCTGCGTGGCATTGCCTTCCGGCTGGGTCACCAGTTGCGGGCGGCCCCAATCATCATAGGCTGTGGTCGTCGTGCGCAGCAGGGGATCGACCGAGCGGATCGCTTGACCATATTGGTCATAATAGGTGACGTTGCCACTGCCCGGCGCCGCAGCCTGAAGGGGTGAGACGCTTTCCGAGCGGAACGGTGTAGAATAGTAGTTCCAGCTATTCCCGCGTAGGTTTGTGAAGCTCCACACGTTGCCGTCGCCGCCATAGGCAATCGCGATGTCAGGGGATGTGTTGCTTGGCTTGAATATCTGACCCAAGCCGGTTGTGTTGCCAAACATGCCGCCAACGCTTGCATATCCTACCGGCCATGAATTGCTGGCAGGATCAACCACATTGCGCAGATAGGAGACATATTGGAGCTGCCGCATGGGAACGGTCTTGGTCCCCGGCGCACAACGCGCACCATCCGGATCGACGGTAAGCTCCCAGCCCACCTGCGCATCCATATTAAAGCTCACCTGCCGGCTCGGCGTGATATAGCTTATCTTTGCCGGGTAAGGGGGATCGTAGTAAACTAATCCCCCGTTGACCTGGCAGTACGGAAAATTGGTCGCTGATCCGACAACATAATCCAGGCTTTTGATCGCGGCCCCCAGATTGTTAGATGCCCGGAAAAGATAATAGATATCCGCCTGCAGGGTCGAGGTGTATGCGGTGTCTATCTTGATCCCGTTCGGGAAGGCCCAATTGCTCATATAGACGAATTTACGCGTGTAAGCGCTAGCGATTGCAGGCTCGGAAATGTCCGGCGGTGAAACCGCGGAATTTGGATAGGTACGTACCGAGCCATCCCTATCGACGAAAGAAAAATCGGTGTCGAGGTACAATCGCCGGTTAATGATTCCGACAGATGGCGCTCCGGTCATAGTCAGGGTCGCGCCATCGGCTTTTGCGCTCACAAAATTACCTGATGCCTGCTTGTAAAAGGCGTGGTCGGAATCAAGGCCGCGACTGATAACGATGCTGTTGTTTATGGTCTGATCGGCCAACCATGATGCTGTTTGCAATGCTGCATAGAGATGCTGAGCATCCTGCGTGGTCGTGAGATCACCTATCGTCTGAATTGCCACGAGCGCGCTTGCAACCGCTTGGGCGCCGCCATTTCCAAGTGCGAGTTGACCGTCGTTGGACATGGTCGCTAGCTGGTACCAGTTGCTTTTCCAGCCCATGCCAAAGCCGTAGTTAGTCTGATCACGCTGAGAATAGACGCGCTGAAGACTAAGCGACCGAGGGAAATCGCCTGCGCCGTCTGTGAGGTCAGCCGCCGGTGCGTAGGACAGCGCCCCGCTTTTCCCATCGACGTTCAGCGCCGCACGGATGAAATCCTTGCTTTCCACCTTGGGCGCATCAGGCTTGCGCACCGGGGCGGCGTTTGTACCGGTCTGGATAGGCACACCGACCCCGGCCTTGAGGATACTGCCCCGCCGCTGGTCATAAAGGACGAGTGCAATGCGATCAGGCGCCGAGCCTGCCCCGGCGGATGGGCGCCAGGCAAGGAAAGCAGAACGCGTCAGTTCACTTGCGGTGCTGCCCGGCCCGGCCCCTTCCCATAGCCTGCCGGTTCGATAGGAGCTTGTGTTAGCTATCTGCACGGCGATAGGTGGCTGGCGAAGGGCGCCTCGTTGCGGAATCAAGAGGGAATAGCCCTCAGACACATAAGCGTCTGCCGCAAGAATTTTTCCTGCTGGGTCCTTTGGATAGTCTGATAAAGCTCCCTGAACCGAAGACCAATTTGGAACCGCTGAAGGATTTGCCAGATAGGTAGTGTAAGTGCCGGCCGATGTCGCGCGTGCATCCTGCTGGGTAACAAGGCTGAGCGCTGCCATGTCATAGACAGAATCAGTTTCCTGACGGGGCACCGCGCCCTCGGCATAAGATAGCCCAAGACCCGCCGTGTAAGCCGCCGTGATATCAGACGCCGTCGTTCCCGTCTGGCCGTAGGCGCTCACGGCTGCCTCAAAGCTGAGCGACGGGTTGGTGGACAGACTCATGGAATAAGGGAGATCGACGTTGAAGTTCACATTGTCGAGCACGTGGATGCCGATCAGGTCATGCACCTGAAATACGGACGATTGCGCCTTGCCTGCGAGATCGAGAAAGCTGGAATATTGGCTGGCGATATTCGCGACGGTCGGACCGAAGGTGAATTCCGTCGATCTGTTCGGATCTGATCGGATTGCTGCTGCCACAGGGGCCATGCGCTGGGACACACCGTTTCCGGTGAAGCCCCAGTCATTGGACACGAAGAAGCGACCGCTGGCGCAAACCTGCGACACAATCTGACGGCTGATCGTCCTGTCGGCATAACCGCCTGAGTTGGCAGCATAGGGATGATTGATGTCGATCGATGCCGTCGCGGGCGTGGCGGCTGTGGCTTTGTTGCTCAGATATTGATCGCAGGCATCGAGGAAACTCGACGCAATGACTGGCGAAGGAAGTTGGTTGCCCTTGATGAACTGAGCGCCGGAATAGGAGTAGGAGAAACCAAGTATTTCCCCGCCATCTACATCGGCATAATAGGTGTTGTATGCTGAACCGTTCAGCTTGACCGTGAAGGATGTGCGGAAGGCGTCCGGTATCTGCCCACTCCAGCTTCTGCTGGTCGCAGTGACATAAGGCAGGCTTGTGCGCCGGTCCTCCGCCGTGGTGTGTGGAGTGATGATGTCGTCGCCCACGACCGCCTGTGCGCGTTTGCCAGCGGCATTGGTAGCAATGTAGCTCTCAAGGCTTGCCCGATAGTCTGCGAGCTTCGCGCGAAAATTGGTGATGTTGAAGCCATTGACGGTTGTGGCTGTGGCCCCGCCGCCAGCACTCAGCAGGGTCGCTTGATTATAGCCCGTTTGCGCTTGCCAGTTCAGTCCCGCTACGGAGCTACTGGGCTTGTGACCGGGATCGAACAGATAATTGGTGCCGCCGATCGTCACCTGCACCCAGATATGCAACATCGACACCGTGAACGATGAACCACTTCCCGTCACGCTGGCAGGTATGCCGCCATTGGCGAGATATTTGTTGGCGATGGCAGCATCGGCTATGCCGGTCCAAGCGGAGAACTGGGCAGCGGTCAAGGATATGGTGCCCAGCTTGTAGACCGGGTTATAACCCTTGCTTGCTACAGCGTCAGCCTCGCGCAACGTATCGACCATGAACTGCGCTTGATCAAATGCCGAGCCATAGCCGTCGAGCACCACGCCCCTCGCCCCCTTCTGAAGACCGAATACCGGGGTCAGGCGCACATTGTCCCGCACGAAGGCATAGATCGTATCGACATCATAGCGCAGCGACCGCGCCGCTTCCGCCACGAGAGGATCGCGCGTGGACGGCGGCGTCGGGCTGGTCGGGCTACCATAGTAGGTGAGCGCATTGGCCGGTGTGATAAGCGGCGCTGTCGGTATCATCACCGCCGGATTGGCGGCCATCGCGTTCGCGCCGCCGGATGCGATCACTAGGCATTGACCGGCGGTACCAAGCAACAGGCCAAGAACAGCCTGGCGAGCGATGGAGTACTTCTGCCCCATGCACATTCCCCCAATAATGTCGTAAAAACCTGTGGTCAGTCTGAAATGGGAATGACCGTAAACCCATTCAGCGGCACGACCACGACCTTGTTCTTCGAACCGGTAACCTTGTAGGTTTCACGATTATCAGCAGCGTCGTAGCTCGTCGTCACCTGTACGCCATTGTTGACCGTGCCGGTGGTGTCGGATTGAACCAACCGCCCCAGCGCATCGTAGCTGTAGGTAGTAGTGCTGGAGGCGTGCGCCGGGAGCGACATGCCTAATGCAAAGAGAATGAAGGTAGCTTTCATCGCGTTAATCCTGCCAAACATAGGCGACGGTGCACCCGCCACTGCCCTCTACTATTCTGATGCGAGTGAGGATGCGGTTCATGGCCTGACTCGTAAGCAACATGGAGTAAATCGCATCGGAGTTAGGCTCCGACCGCCGCAGCGTCAGATATTCATCTTGCAAGGGCACGCAGTTTAACGGCGTTATATTGTCCGAAATCTTGACGTAAATATTGTTGTCAGTGCTGACGTACAGCCGAACAATATTAACATTGTTACATGCGTTAGTCCCGCATGTTGCCCATGCGGGACTAGAGAGCGCAGCCAGACATGCACAGGATATTTTTAAAAATCTCATCCGCCCCTCCATATACCGAAGACGTGGGCCATCACCCTCAAAATCATGAAGGCACACCAGCCCGACCTCCCCTGAAACCCCGTTGTTAATATGATGATGAAAAGCAAAATCCTACATTGCAACTGAAAAATAACGTCCGTTCAGGATGAACAGGATTTGTGTGGTTTGTCCATCCCGTTTTCATCTTTCCTACAGCCACGAAATTTGACATCCACCATCATAGCTGCGGACTGCCGTATCTTGGTAAATGGAGAATTATGATGAAAAAGCTGCTATGCTTCACCGCCTTTGCATCGCTGCTTGCGTCAGCAACTCCGGCTTTTGCTATCATCGACAACAACCGAACGATTTCGCGGGTCGGCGTGCAAAACTCCAACAGCAGTGCCTACGTGCAATTCACCGTCGCCCCCAGCGCGACGTGCTCCTTCAACACCCTATACATTGCGGTAAACACCGATGCAGGCCGGGCAAACTATGCTCTGCTACTGACGGCGCAGGCTACCGGCCAGCCCATCGTAAGGGTGGATTACACCGTGACCGGCACCACCTGTACGATCAACCTGATCGAGATTTGACCGAAAATTGAGCGCGATCAGCAAGTGCGGGGGAGATGCAAAACATGCGGTTCATCACAGGAAGCCTATGTTTCGCTGCCTTGGCGATCGGCGGGCAAGCCCATAGTCCCATTTCGTTGAGCAGGGTCGCCGCCATCGCGCGGAAGCCGTGGCCGGTCATTTCATCCTGCGCGAAGCCCATGCGCCGCAAGGCAGCGTTAATGGTGTTCTCCGACATGGGCCGGTCCACCGAGCGGAGCGACGGGAACAGGTAGCGGCTATAGTCGGCATCATGTTGGATGGCACCAAGGATCGCCAATGCCTGCCGGGAGAGGGGGATAGTATGGGCGCGGCGCATTTTGGTCTTGTGCGCCGGGATGGTCCACAGCGCCTTGTCGAAATCGAAGTCGGCCCATTCGGCATGGCGTAGCTCGCCTGGGCGCACGAACACGTGCGGGAGCAGTTGCAGCGCTGCTTTGGTTTTTGCAAAGCCCTCGAACGCCTCAAGGGCGCGCAACAGTCCGCCCGCATTGTCCGCGCTGGTGATGGCGGCCCTGTGGACGGTCTTGGGCGCGATGAGAGCGCCGCGCAGGTCGGCGGCCACGTCGCGCTCCGCGCGCGCCGTGGCGATGGCATAGCGGAATATCTGGCTGCATGTGCTGCGCAGGCGCTTGGCAGTCTCATAGCGGCCTTTGCCCTCCATTTTGCGCAGCATGGTCAAGACCTCCTGCGCGGTGATGGCGGTGACAGGCCGCTTGCCAAGCGACACATTGATAAAGGCCAGCAGCCAGCGGCTTCTTCATCGTGACGGAGGAGCGGCCTTCACGCTCGACTCTCACCAGCCATTCGTCGGCAACCGCCTTGAAGCTGTTGGATGCGGCCACGGTCGCGGCAATCCGATCCAGCCTGATCTTCTCGGCGGGATCATTCCCCTTTGCCAGCACCTTGCGGGCGACGTCGCGCTGCTCGCGGGCGTCAGCAAGGCCGATGTCGGGATAGATCTCGAACGCCAACGTCTTCTGTTTGCCAAGGTGGCGATAGTTCATCCGCCAGTAGCGCCCACCATTAAGTGCTACATAAAGGAAAAGGCCATCGCTATCGGTGAGTTTATAGGGCTTCGCTTTGCCCTTGGCGTTTTTGATCGCAGCGGCGGTGAGCGCCATGATGGTATCTCCTTTTCGAGGAGAGCCGCGCTACCATCAGACATACCATCAAGTTGCTGGTATCCGGTGGTCCGAGACCGCTCCGTATGGGAAACCTGTACCATGAAAAACCTCAGAAATCCGCCGTTCCTGGCACCTGATACTCTCTGGGAGAGTATTTTGGTGATCCTACGGTCACCAGCCAAGTTACATCGGATCAGATCGCAATTTCCAGCGAGTTACAACATTGGTGGTCCCGTGAAGGCGGGAACCCATCTCCCGACCGTGCGTCAAGTGTAACGCCAAGGAGAAATGTCCCTGCCTCCGCGAGTATGACTGTATAGAATTGAGGCGTCCGCCTCCCACTCCCCCCGTTGCCCACAACCACCTTGCCATCCACCCCCGCCCCTGCGAAGCAATAGCAGCGCCATCCCCACCCACAGGACACCCCATGCGGCGGCATCTCTATCTCATAGCAGGGTTCCTTTCGATCGGCCTCGGCACGATCGGCGCCTTTCTGCCGCTGCTGCCGACCGTCCCCTTCATGATCCTCGCCGCCTTCTGCTTCGCCCGCTCCAGCCCGCGCCTCGAAGCCAGGCTACTGGATCATAAGCATTTCGGCCCGCATATCCGCCGCTGGCGCGAACATGGCGCGATCAGCCGCCGGGGCAAGAAGGCCGCCCTCGCCGCCTTCGCCTTCAGCGTCATACTCGCGTTGATCTTCTCCCCCTGGCCCTGGTTTCTGGTCCCCGTCGCCGCCGCGCTGATCGGCGGCAGTTGGATATGGACCCGCCCGGAACGCTGACCGCCCCGCCATCACCATTCGCCCGACCGCCGGCCAGACTATGCCCGCACCACCGGGAATCACGATATGGCAGACGCTGCGCCGCCATGCCCGCTCAACATTGAGCAAGCGCCGCCCGCCCCACCAAAATCTGTCCTACATCACGCCGCGCTGATACAAGCCGGTCGGCTCTTTCCCATCGTCAACGCCCGTCGCCCCCGAAGACGACACGTAACTTCCTGTCTCCAGCACGCATGAAAATGTCGAAATCAACGGGAAATATGCGAAGTTAAGCCGCGCTTTTCCTATCGCGCGCCCTCACCCTCAGTTCATCGCCAGGATCATGTTCCGCACCTGCGGATAGACCTGCTTTTCCCATTTGCTGCCCGAAAACACGCCATAATGGCCGACGCCCGGTTGCAGATGGTGGCGCTTCATATGCGGCCGCAGCCCGGTGCACAGCCCATGCGCCGCCGACGTCTGGCCCACCGCGCACACATCGTCCCGCTCGCCCTCGACCGTCAGCAGCGCCGTATTGCGGATCGCGCCCGGATCGACCTTGCGCCCACGCACCGTCATCTCGCCCTTGGCCAGCAAGGTCCGCTGGAACACCATGTCCACGGTTTCGAGGTAGAATTCCTTGGTCATGTCCAGAACCGCGAAATATTCCTCATAGAAACTCTTGATCTTGTCGGCTTCTTGCCCCTTGCCGTCGGCCAGCAACTGATAGAGTTCGCGATGCTGCGACGAATGCCGCTCCATGTTCATCGACACGAACGCCGACAGTTGCAGGAAGCCCGGATAGACCTCGCGCCCGCGCCCGGCATAGCGAAACGGCACGACGGAGATCAGATTCTCCTCGAACCATTCGATCGGCTTCTCATTGGCCAGATCGTTCACAGCCGTCGGCGCGGCGTTGGGGTCGATCGGGCCGCCCATCAGCGTCATCGACCGTGGCGTCGCCTTGTCCTTGTCCTCCGACATCAGCGCCACCGCCGCCATCGCCGGCACGCAGGGCTGGCACACCGACACGACATGCGCGCCTTCGCCCAGTTCCTGCAAAAACCGGATGATATAATCGACATAATCGTCGAAGCCGAAGCGCCCGGCCTCCAACGGCACGTCCCGCGCGTTCTTCCAGTCGGTGAGATAGACGTCATGGTCGCGCAGCAGCGTATGCACCGTGCTGCGCAAAAGGGTGGAGAAGTGCCCCGACATCGGCGCCACCACCAATACGCGCGGCTGCTCCGCCTCGACCTCGTCCTTCACGAAATGCAGCAGGTCGCCGAACGGCAGCTCCAGCGCAACCTCCTCGCGCACTGGCACGTCAGCATTGCCGCTGGTCACGCTATGAATCTCATAGGCCGGCCGCTTATGGGTCAGCTTTGCGCCCTGGAACACATCCATCAGCGCGAACATGCGGCGCGGCATCGCCCAATCGGCCATCGGCCCCATCTTGTCGCGCATACCCAGCGCGATTTGCGCTCCGAACCGTGCCGGGGCCAGCATGTCATTCAAAGCCTGATAACCGCTGTAAAGCATGCGCATGATGATGGCTGAGCCTTATCCTGTGAACCCGAAATCGAATCAGTATTTTGGTGCAACGCTATACATGCTTTTTATGTTGCGCTGCATCATCATAAATGTGACCTTGTGCCTATCGTAGGAGAGTCACCATGGCGGTCGCGACACTCACTTTATCCAGTAAGAATTACTCGTCCTGGTCGCTGCGCGGCTGGCTTTTGTGCCGGCTCGCGGGCCTCAGTGTCATCGAACAGACGATCGCGCTGGACGACCCGGACAATCGCGCCGAACTGTTGCTGCTCTCGCCCTCCGTGCTGGTCCCCCGCCTGACCCATGAGGGCGCGAGCGTGTGGGACACGCTGGCGATCGCGGAATATCTGCACGAACTCTATCCCAATGTCGGCATGTACCCCACCGATCGGAAGGCGCGCGCCCATTGCCGGTCCGTATCCGGCGAAATCCATTCCGGCTTTGCCAACCTGCGCTCCGCCCTGCCGATGAACCTCAAGGTCCGCCACAGCAAATTCCCCGTCTTCCCCGGCGTCCGCCCGGATATCGAGCGGGTGGAGACGATCTGGGCCGAATGTCTGGACAGCTATGGCGGTCCCTGGCTGTTCGGCGCGGAGCCGACCGTGGCCGACGCCATGTTCGCTCCCGTGGCGCAACGCTTCCTGACCTACACCGTGGCGGTATCGCCCAGGTCCGCCGCCTATTGCCAGACGATCAATATCTGGCCCCTGATGCGCGAATGGATCGAGGATGCCCGCGCCGAACCGGACGAGATGATCGAACTCGAAACCGAGTTCTGACCTTTCCCCGGTCGGACGCCGGGGCTAAGGCATCGCCATGACGATACGCACTCTTGTCACGGCCCTTGGCCTGACCGCCGCCCTTCCGCTCCATGCTCACGCCCAGACCGTCGAGCCGGCCCGCCTCGAACAGTCGGTCCGCACCCTCGCCTCGGACCTGTTTCAGGGTCGCGCGCCCGGCACCATCGACGAAGAGCGCACGATCGGCTATCTCGTCGCCCGCTTCGAGCAATTGGGGCTGGAACCGGGCGGCCCGGACGGCCAGTGGGTGCAGACCGTGCCTCTGCTCCACACCCGCCTTGGCCAGTCGGAAACCCTGTCAGTCGCCCAGGACGGCGCCGCCACCCCCTGGACCTTCGGCAAACAGGTCTATCTTTCCACCCTCCAGCCCAAGGACAAGGTTGCCGTCGCCAACACGCCGATGGTCTTCGTCGGCTACGGCGTGTCCGCCCCCGAACGCGGCTGGGACGATTTCAAGGGCGTGGATTTGAAGGGCAAGATCGCCGTCTTCCTCATCAACGACCCGGATTTCGAAGCCGCCAAGGGCGAAGACCCGTTCGGCAAGTTCGGCGGCAAGACCATGACCTATTATGGCCGCTGGACCTACAAGTTCG
This sequence comes from Sphingobium sp. Leaf26, assembly GCF_001421665.1. GTDB lineage: Bacteria > Pseudomonadota > Alphaproteobacteria > Sphingomonadales > Sphingomonadaceae > Sphingobium. Next base: position 622,311 of record NZ_LMKV01000012.1, on the reverse strand, counting down.
AGGAAGCGGCCCGACGCGGCGCGATCGGCGCGCTGATCGTCCATGACACGCCCGGTGCAGGCTATGGCTGGAACGTCGTCGTCAGCCCCGGCGGCGAAAATTACGACCTCGTCCGCCCCGCCGACAAGCTGACCAGCCTGCAAGTGCAGGGCTGGGTCGAAGGCGACGCCGCCAAGGCGCTGTTCGCCGGCGCAGGCCAGGATCTTGCCGCCCTGCGCAAACAGGCCCGCTCGGCCAAGTTCAAGCCGGTGGACCTGAAGGGCGCGACCTTCTCCGCGGCCTTCCCGGTCAAGCAGGAAGTGGTGCAGAGCGCCAACGTCCTCGCCCGCATCCCCGGCGCCAGGCGCTCGGACGAAACGGTCATGTACGGCGCCCATTGGGACGCCTATGGCGAAGGCAAGCCCGACGCGCAGGGTCGCATCTATCGCGCCGGCGCCAATGACGATGCGCTGGGTATCGCTGGCCTGTTCGAAATCGCCCGCGCCTTCAAGGCTGCCCCCGCGCCCGACCGCTCCATCGTCTTCGCGGCCTGGACGGCAGAGGAACGCGGCCTGCTCGGCTCCGAACATTATGCCCAGAACCCGGTCTATCCGCTCGACAAGACGGTCGCGAACCTCACCATCGACGTCCTACAGACCGCCGGCAAGGCGAAGGACGTGATCCTGATCGGCAAGGGCCAGAACAGCCTGGAGGACGACCTCGCCAGCTTCGCGTCCAAACAGGGCCGCGTTATCACGCAGGAAAGCCTGCCCGAACGCGGCCTCTTCTACCGCGCCGACCATTTCTCCATGGCCAAGCGCGGCGTGCCCGTGCTGCTGATGATGGGCCTCGCGGGCGCATCCGACATGGTCGAAGGCGGTCGCCCTGCCGGTCAGGCGTGGATCGACGCCTATACCGGCAAATGCTATCATCAGGCCTGCGACGCCGTGGACGACACATGGAAGCTGGACGGCGCGGCGCAGGACATCGACCTGATGCTCGACATCGGCCGCGACCTCGCCACCTCCACCCGCTGGCCGCAATGGAAAGCCGGGTCCGAGTTCAAGACCATCCGCGACAAAAGCGCGGCCGTGAGGAAGTAGGACGCCGCGCGCAGGACGCAATCACGCTGTTCCCCGACGAAGGCCGGGGAACAGCTTATCTCGGACTCAGCCCAACCGATACAAGCCAGCGCCATGCGCCGGCAGCATCGCCGCCACCCGCGCCGCCTGCTGCCCCAGCGTCTTGCCAGACCACAAATCCCGCACTGCCACCGGCCCGCCGATCCCCAGATCGCGCAGCGTCACGCCAACCTCCCGCGCCTTGTCGCCGGTGTTGAACAGCGCCAGATACCGCCCCTTGCCGTCCTCCGGCACCGCCGACCAGACCCGCACGCCATCCTCGACGAAATGCGGGCAATTGCCCTGGCTCGCCTGATTGACCGCGATCACATCGCGATTGGTCAGCAGCGCCAGCGTCGCCGCGTCCAGATGCCGCAAATCGCCCCCCATGATCAGCGGCGACCGCGCGATCGCCCATAATGTCATCAGCGTCCTCTGCTCGTCCGGCGTAAAGCGCGTATCCCGCTCACCCAGCGCCAGCCGCCCCAGCGGCAACATGTCCGCATCCGGCCAACTCCCCGGCCCGCGCCAGGGCGTCCAATTCTCCAGCCGGGTGAACTGCGCCTCCAGCATCCCCCAATCATCCCAGAAGTCATCGGAAATACGCCACATCTGCGCATATTTGCGCACATGCTCGCCCCGGATCACCGGCGTCTCGCCGGGCGAGAGGCTCAGGATGATCGGCCGCCCCGTCGCGACGATCGCCTTGTGCGCCGCCTCGATCTCCGGCGCGTGCGCGTCATAGGGCCGGCTCATGTCGTCCATCTTGACGAAGTCGACGCCCCAGTCGGCATAGAGGCGAAAGATGCTGTCATAATAGGCCTGCGCACCCGGCCGCCTCATGTCGACGCCATACATGTCCGGGTTCCACGAACAGATGCTGTTTCTGTCCGCAACATCGGCCGCGCGATAGCTGGTCCCCAAAATCGGCAAATTCGCCTCCACCGCCGCACGCGGAATGCCGCGCATGACATGGATGCCGAATTGCATGCCCAGCGCATGCACGTCCTTCGCCAGTTGCGTGAACCCCTTGCCCCCCGCACTGGAGGAAAAGCGATTGGGCGCCGGGATCATCCGGCCATAGCCATCCATCGCCGGCTTCGGCTTGGCATTATAGGTGTAGCTGGACGCATCCGGCTCATACCACTGAATATCGACGGTGAAGATGTCATAACCGAAGGGCAGCAGCTTTTCCGCCATGATCTTCGCGGTTTCGCGCGCCTGCGCTTCGGTAATGGTGGTGGCAAAGCTGTTCCAGCTATTCCACCCCATCGGCGGTCGATGCGCCAATATCGCCCCGCCCCGCTCCACCGGCGCTGCCCCCGCGCGCGCTGCTCCCGCAGCCGCAAGCCCTGCCATACCACCCGCGATCATCTCGCGGCGGCTGGCCTTCATGGTCATCCTCGTCATTTGTCGGAGTTAATAGGAAGGCCGTGACGAGATCAAGTCACAACCGACTCTCTACGACTCTATCCCTGCCAGCCACTCGCCGATCATCGCCCGCCCGGCCGCCACCGCGATCGGCCCGTGCAGACCATGATCCTCGCGCAACGCGATCCCGCACTGCTGCGCCACATCCAGATCGGCCCAGAAATGGGTCAGCCAATCCTCGAAGCGCGGGTCTTCACCCATCTCCGCATGAAATTGCACCGCCAGCAGGTTGGGACCGCGCCGAAAGGCCTGATGCGCATATTTGGATGTCGACGCCAGCAATTGGACATTGTCCGGCAAATCGAACGTATCGCTATGCCAGTGCAGCACCGGCACGCCATCGATATGCCGCAGAGGCGACCCCGCCCCCGCCGCGTTCACACTCACCGGCGCAAAGCCCAGTTCCATCTGCCCGCCCGGATAGACCCGCGCGCCCAGCGCCGCCGCGATCATCTGGCTGCCCAGACACACGCCCAAAGTCGGCCGGTCCGCCGCCAGCCGCGCCGCCAGCTTCTCGATCTGCACCGGAATCCACGGATGCAGTTCCTGCTCATAAACGCCCATCGGTCCGCCCATCATGATGAGCAGGTCGGGATCGCACAGATTCACATCCGCAAAATCGGGACTGGCCACATCGATCCGATCGATATGATAGCCAGCGGCCTCTATGGGCTGGAGATACCCTGCCGCACCCTCGCGCGGCACATGACGGACGATCAACGCTCTCTTCATTGCTGAGTCGGACGCTAGACAATGTTGCGGACCACCGCCACCCCAGCCTTTCTTGACGCCGGCAAATCAACACTATTGGACAATGGTAAAGGCCGTGTTCTAACCGCGCCATGAACGCTTTCCGCATCGCCCGCATCGTCATCGCCGCCAGCCTCCTCTCCGGCACCGCCCTTCTGGCCCAAAGCCCTGCGAGCGACGATCCGGTCGAGGCGGTCGATCCCTTCATCGGTACATCGGGCGAAGGCCACACTTTCCCCGGCGCCGTCGCGCCCTTCGGTATGGTGCAATTGTCGCCCGACACCCATGTCGGCCCCGCCCGCCAGACCTATGATTGGGCCGCTGGTTACCGCCACGAAGACCCGACCATCCTTGGCTTTTCCCACACCCATTTCTCCGGCGCGGGCCATAGCGACCTCGGCGATATCCTCGTCATGCCGGTCAGCGGCGACACGGTGCCGCGGGAATCCGGTGACGACAAGACGCCCGGCTACCGCTCGCGAAAGGCCGATGAGATCGCCTCGCCGGGCTATTATGCCGTCACCCTGACCGATCCGGGCGTCCGCGCGGAAGTGACGGCCGGCACCCGCATCGGCGTCCACCGCTACGCCTTCCCCTCCGGCAAGGCCGCGCATCTGGTCCTCGACCTGCGCTCGATCATCTACGACTATCCCGGCAAGATCCTCTGGTCCTCCATCCGCATCCGTCCCGACGGCACCATCACCGGCTCGCGCGAAGTGCGCGGCTGGGCCACCCCGCGCCGCATCTTCTTCGCGATGCGCTTCTCCGCACCACTGACCGCGCACCAGTTCGTCAGCACCGAAAAGGATGTCCTCTACAAGGGGTTCAAGGGACCGGGCCGTGGTTCCGAAACGCTGGACTCCCTGTCCGGCCGCGCCATCGTCGCGCAACTCGACTTCGGCAAACTCGCCAAGCCGCTTGAGGTCAAGGTGGCCCTGTCCGGCGTGGACGAAGATGGCGCGATCGCCAACCTAACCAGCGAAGACGGCAATTTTGACGCAATCCGCGCCAAGACCCGCACCGCCTGGAATGACGCCCTGGGTGCAATCAAGATCGCCGCCCCCGCCCCCATGCGCCGCAACATCTACACCGCCCTTTATCACAGCCTGATGGCGCCCAGCGTCTGGAGCGACGCCGACGGCCGCTGGCGCGGGCCGGACGATCAGGTGCATCCCGGTGAAGGCTTCACCATGCACTCCACCTTCTCGCTGTGGGACACGTTTCGCGCCGAACATCCGCTGCTCACGCTCATCCAGCCCAACGCGAAGAATGCCGACTTCGTGAACTCGCTGGTCGCGGGGCAAAAGACCAGCCCCTTCGGCATCCTCCCCGTCTGGCAGTTCGGCGGCAAGGAAACCTGGACGATGATCGGCTATCACGCCGTCCCGGTGATCGCCGACGCCTGCCTCAAGGGGATAGCGGGCATCGACTGCGCCGCTGCGCTAAAGGCAATGGTCGCCAGCGCCGACTATGCCCCCTATGGCGGCCTTGGCGACTATATGAAGCTGGGCTATGTCCCCATCGACCGCGAACCCGAAGCGGCGTCCAAGACCGTCGAATATGCCTATGACGACTGGACAATCGCCCGGCTCGCCCGCCAGTTGGGCGACAGCGCCACGGCCCGGCGCTTCGAAAAACGCGCCCAAAACTGGCGCAACAGCTTCGACGCGAAAACCGGCTTCCTGCGTGCACGCAAGGCCGATGGCACCTTCCGCACCCCTTTCGATCCGACCGCCATCAACTATGGGTCCGATTATACGGAAGGCAATGCCTGGCAATATAGCTGGTTCATGCCGCACGATCAGGCCGGCCTGTTCCGCCTGCTGGGCGGGGACGCGATGACCGTGGCAAAACTCGACGCCATGTTCGACTATGACAACAGCAAGGTCGACTATAGCCATGCCGAAGATATATCCGGCCTGATCGGCCAATATATCCATGGCAACGAACCCAGCCACCATGTCGCCTATCTCTACAGCTATGCCGGCCAGCCCTGGCGAACGCAGGAACGTCTCAAGCAGATCGTCGACAGCCAGTATAAGCCGACACCTGATGGCCTCGCCGGCAATGACGATCTGGGCCAGATGTCCGCCTGGCTCGTCTTCACCGCGCTCGGTTTCTACCCCGTGGCGCCGGGCAGCAATGAATATGTGATCGGCCGCCCCTTCGTGGACCGCGCCGACATGGCGCTCCCCGACGGCAAGCGCTTTACCGTGACGGCAGACGGCCTGTCCGACGCCAACCGCTACATCGGCAAAGTCACGCTGAACGGCAAAGCGCTGGACCGCGGCTTCATCACCGACGCCGAAATCCGCGCGGGTGGCGAACTACGCTTCACCATGCAGGCCACGCCCAACAAGACATGGGCGACGGGGGTGAAGGCGCGGCCCTATTCCCTGACGGGTTATGGCAAACGCTGACGCCCCCCGGTCAGTTACCGCGATAGGTGCTATAGCCATAGGGACTGAGCACGATCGGCACATGGACGTGGCGGCTTGGATCGGCGACGCGAAAGACGATATTGATTTCCGGGAAAAATGCCGAATGCGTGGGCTTGCTCATGTCCGACATGTCGAAGCTCAGCCGATAAAGCCCCGCCTCCGCCTGAAGATTGTCACCGAAGGCACGGACCCGACCATTGTCGTCGGTCACCGCGCTCGCCAGCAGCGTCCAGGCGCCATCGGCCTGTTGCCGCGACAGCGTCACCGGCAGACCGGCACCGCCTTCGCCCCGGACGAGGTCCAGAACATGGGTCGAGATGGTTTCAGCGTGGGCGACGACGGGCGTCAGGGTCAAGAGGCCCGCCACAGCCAGAGCGACAATGTTCTGCATCACATATTCCTCAGCCTTGGAGCACGAACCGTTACAACCCGGATTGAACACAGGCAAATGCCCGAACCGGAAACGTCCCCATCCCCACGATCCTCGGCGGCACGGCGGTAAAGGTAAAGCCATCCTCCGGCAGCGCCCCCAAATTGGTCATATGCTCGCAGATCAGCACGCCCGCGCCCAATAGTTCGCGATGCACCGGCCGCCCGGTGCCGGGCCGGGTATCGTCGATATTATGGCTGTCGATGCCGACCAGCTTCGCGCCCCGCTCCACCAGCAGACGCGCCGCCGCCTCGGTCAGGAAGGGATGTTCTTCGAAATAGGCGGGCGTGCGCCAGTGCCGATCCCAGCCGGTATGGACCAGCACCGCCCGCCCCGCCACGTCGATCCCGTCCAGATCGGCCGCGTCGGTCGCCAGGCCGACCGTCTCGAACGGTCGCCGCACAACGATCGCGGGCAGCCTCGCCAGCCGGTCGAGATCCAGCATCGACAGGTCTTCGCCATCCTCGAACCGGTGAAAGGGTGCATCCAGATAGGTGCCCGTATTGGACACCATGTCGATCCGGCCCATCTGGAACGCGCTGCCATCGGCATAATTGGCGCGCGACTGCTCGCGGGTCCAGTAATCGCAGATATGCGGCGGCGCGACGCCCTTATAGGTCTGCATGCCATGTTCGATCGCATGGCTCAGGTCGATGAAACGGGTCATGAGGGCGCTATTCTCCGGCGGCCGATGCGCCATAGGGTGACGAAGCCGACGATGCTCCAGATGATGTTCAGCACCATCGACGGAAAGGCACCATGCCACCATGTGTTGAGCACGAACAGGGTAGCGCCGACCGCATTCAGCCATTGGAAAGCCGCCGACCCGCCCGACAGGCGCCCGGTCGATACACCGACATAGGCCGCCAGCACCAGCAACGCGCCGCCCCATCCGGCAATCTCCACGAACAACGCCATGCCCGCCCCATAAGAAAAAGGCTCCTTCCGCCCGGAAGAAGCCTTTTTCTCTTAACTCAGCGCGTCAGCCGATCAAGCCGCCAGCTTGCGCAGCACATACTGCAAAATGCCGCCGTTCAGGAAATATTCCAGCTCGTTGACGGTGTCGATGCGGCATAGTGCAGTGAAGGTGAAGGTCGATCCATCGGCCCGCTTCACGATCACATCCACATCCTGACGCGGCTTCAGGGCCGCGACGCCCTGAATGGTGAACGTCTCGTCCCCCGTCAGGCCCAGCGTATCACGCGTATCGCCATCCTTGAACTGGAGCGGCAGCACGCCCATCCCGACCAGATTGGACCGGTGAATACGCTCGAAGCTTTCCACGATCACCGAACGGACGCCCAGCAAATTGGTGCCCTTCGCTGCCCAGTCGCGCGACGAACCCGTGCCATATTCCTTGCCACCGATGACGACGAGCGGCGTGCCGTCCGCCTTGTGCGCCATGGCCGCGTCATAGATCGGCATGACCTCGCCTTCATAGCGGGTCATGCCGCCCTCGACCCCGTCCAGCATCAGATTCTTGATACGGATATTGGCGAAGGTGCCGCGCATCATCACTTCATGATGCCCGCGCCGCGACCCGTAGCTGTTGAAGTCGGCCTGGGCGACCTGATGCTCGCTCAGCCACTTGCCTGCCGGCGACGACGCCTTGATCGACCCGGCCGGCGAAATATGGTCGGTCGTGATCGAATCGCCGAAGATCGCTAGCGGCTTCGCCTCGATGATATCCGTCACCGGCGCCGGCGTCATGCTCAGCCCCTCGAAATAGGGCGGATTGGCGACATAGGTGGACCCTGCGCGCCACGTGTAGGTGTCCGAACCGGTCACTTCGATCGCTTGCCAATGGGCATCACCCTTATAGACATTGGCGTAGCGCGCCTGAAACATCGGCCGGTCGACAGCGCCCGCGATGGTGGTCGCGATCTCGTCATTGGTTGGCCAGATATCCTTCAGATATACGTCGTTACCCGCCGTGCTGACGCCGATCGGCGTGGTCAGGAAATCCTCGATCACCGTGCCTTTCAGGGCATAGGCGACCACCAGTGGCGGGCTGGCCAGGAAATTGGCGCGCACGTCCGGCGACACCCGCCCTTCAAAGTTGCGGTTGCCGGAAATGACGGCGGCGGCGACCAGACCATTCTCGTTGATCGCCTTGCTGATCGGCTCGGCCAGAGGACCGCTATTGCCGATGCAGGTGGTGCAGCCATAGCCCACCAGATTGAAGCCGAGCGCGTCGAGATGCGACTGCAAACCGGCTTTTTCCAGATAGTCGGTCACGACCTGCGACCCCGGCGCCAGCGACGTCTTGACCCAGGGCTTGGGCTTCAGGCCCAGTTCGTTCGCCTTCTTCGCGACGAGGCCGGCGGCGATCAGCACGCTGGGGTTGGACGTATTGGTGCAACTGGTGATCGCGGCGATGGTGACGTCGCCGTCGCCAATGTCGAAATCCCTGCCCTCCACCGGAACCCGGACCTGCGCCTTCTTGTATGTGTTCGCCATGTCGGCGTTGAACACATCATCCACTTCCGGCAGCGAAACGCGGTCCTGCGGCCGCTTCGGCCCGGCCAGGCTCGGCACGACGGTACCCAGATCCAGTTCCAGCGTGTCGGTGAAGATCAGGTCCGCATCCGGGTCGATCCAGAAGCCCTGCTCCTTGGCATAGGCTTCGACCAGCGCGATATTGTCGTCGCTGCGCCCGGTCAGATACATATAGTCGAGCGTCTTCTGGTCGATGCCGAAGAAGCCGCAGGTCGCGCCATATTCCGGCGCCATGTTCGCCAGCGTCGCCCGGTCCGCCAGTGACAGGGTGCCAAGGCCCGGACCGAAATATTCCACGAACCGCCCCACGACGCCGCGCGCGCGCAGCATCTGGGTGCAGGTCAGCACCAGGTCGGTGGCAGTCACGCCTTCCTTCAGATTGCCGGTGAATTTGAAGCCCACGACCTCGGGGATCAGCATCGACACCGGCTGGCCCAGCATCGCGGCCTCCGCCTCGATCCCGCCCACGCCCCAGCCCAGCACGCCCAGGCCATTGACCATGGTGGTATGGCTGTCGGTGCCGACACAGGTATCGGGATAGGCGACGGTCGCGCCATCGGCATCGACCGACGACCAGACGCCCTGCGCGATATTCTCCAGATTGACCTGATGGCAGATGCCGGTGCCCGGCGGCACGGCATAGAAATTGGCAAGGCTCTTGCTGCCCCATTTCAGGAAGTCGTAGCGCTCCATGTTGCGCTGATATTCGATCTCCATATTCTGCTCGAACGCCTTGGGCGTGCCGAACTCGTCGACCATGACGCTATGGTCGATAACCAGATGCACGGGCACCTGCGGGTTGATCTTGGCCGCGTCCGCGCCCAGCGCATTCATCGCGTCGCGCATCGCGGCCAAATCGACCACGCAGGGCACGCCGGTAAAGTCCTGGAGCAGCACGCGCGCCGGGCGATACTGGATTTCGCGCTCGGCCTTGCCCTTGTCCTTCTGCCAGTCGACGATCGCCTGGATATCCTCGACCGTGACGGTGACGCCATCTTCGAAACGGAGCAGATTCTCCAGCAGCACCTTCATCGAAAAAGGCAGTCGCGACACATCGCCCAGCTTTTCCGCGGCCTTCTTCAACGAATAATAGCCGATGTCCTTGCCGCCGACATGCAATATGTCGCGCGTGCCCAAGCTGTCCTGTCCGATGGCGGTCATAAGATGTGCGTCTCCTCGCATGGCCTCGGCCCGAAAATGGCGCGTTTCCACCAAAGGCTCGCCGGATGGCAAGGTGGCAAGAATACGCCCCGATCAGATGGTCGAAGCAGATATGTCCCGATGCTGCGGTGCCATAACATTCGATCGGTTCAAATCAAATGGCATCGCAGTCTGAAACCCTAATGTAGGGATACGTTTCGTCCCTTTAAACGTTGCATCGGCAGAAAAGGGGACATGCTCATGGATGCACATTTTTCGCCAGTCGAATCGGCGTTAACTGCTATCAATCCGCAATATTATCAGGGTCGCAAAACCCCTTGCCCGGACTGCGGCGGCAATCAGTGGATCGTCGGGCGCGTGGTGGCCGAATGCGCCCATTGCGACACGCCCCTGCCCCTTGCTGCATCGCAACATCGCGCATGGTTGATGCCGCTCCGGGCCGACGCTTCCACCCGCGTCTGACCGTTCAGTATCCAACAAAGCCATGAGACTGGCCTATACAGAATGTTCCCCGGCGAAGGCCGGGGTCCAGTTCCACCTTCCAATCCAGGCCCCGGCCTTCGCGGGAGAACGAAAATCACATCCGCGGCTGTCGGTATGACTGCGCCATAAATAACAAGGCCGCCGCCATATTTTCCCCATAAGGTGGAAAGCATCACGGCGGCCTTGTCACATAAGGGCCTTAGAGCGCGCTGCGTTCAATCCGACGCAGGTCGCGCGCTCCAGTTTTGTGTTTCTCATCGTTTCAAGCGAAAAACCGGTTCCCACTTTTTCGCACGATGCTCCAGCCCCAGGCGCAGATCAATGCGCGGCGGACGGCGCGAACTTGGTCAGGTCGATACCCGTGACCGCGCTCTTATATTCGTCCATGTTCGGCGTACGGCCAAGAATGGTCGAAAGCACCACCACCGGGGTCGATGCGAGCAGCGACTCCCCCTTCTTCTCCGCCGTATCTTCCACGACGCGGCCCTGGAACAGGCGGGTCGAGGTGGCGAGGACGGTGTCGCCCCGCGCCGCCTTCTCCTGATTGCCCATGCACAGGTTGCAGCCCGGACGCTCCAGATACAGCATATTCTCATAATCGGTGCGCGCGACGTTCTTGGGTTGCGCGTCGTCGAACTCGAACCCTGCATATTTCTTCAGGACGTCCCAATCGCCTTCGGCCTTCAACTCGTCGACGATATTATAGGTCGGCGGCGCGACGACCAGCGGCGCCTTGAACTCGACCTTGCCTTCCTTGGCTTCGATGTTCTTCAACATCTGCGCCAGGATCTTCATGTCGCCCTTATGCACCATGCACGATCCGATGAAGCCCAGATCGACCTTCTTGGTACCGCCATAATAGGACACTGGACGGATCGTGTCATGGGTGTAGCGCTTCGACACATCGGCATTGTTGACGTCCGGGTCGGCGATCATCGGTTCGTCGATCAGGTCCAGGTCGACCACGACTTCGGCGAAATAATTCGCATTGGCGTCGGGCGTCAGCGCGGGCTTCACACCGGAACGGATTTCGCCGATGCGAAGGTCCGCCTTCGCGATCAGGCCCTTGAGCGTCCCCGCAGCATTTTCCATGCCCTTGTCGATCATGATCTGAATGCGCGACTTGGCGATTTCCAGCGACTCTATCAGCGTTTCGTCTTCGGAAATGCAGATCGACGCCTTGGCCTTCATCTCGGCCGTCCAGTCGGTGAAAGTGAAGGCCTGATCGGCCAGCAATGTGCCGATATGCACTTCGATGATGCGGCCCTGGAACACATTCTCGCCGCTGAACTGCGCCAGCATCTGCGCCTGCGTCGCATGCACCACGTCGCGGAAGTCCATATAGGGCTGCATCTTGCCCTTGAACGTGACCTTGACCGACTGCGGGATCGGCATGGTCGCCTCACCCGTGGCCAGCGCCAGCGCGACCGTACCGGAATCCGCACCGAACGCCACGCCCTTCGACATACGGGTATGGCTGTCGCCGCCGATGATGATCGCCCAGTCATCGATGGTGATGTCGTTCAGCACCTTGTGAATGACGTCGGTCATCGCGTGATAACGACCGTTGGGGTCGCGCGCGGTGATCAGGCCGAAATTATTCATGAAGCGCATCAGCTTGGGAATGTTGGCCTGCGCCTTCTTGTCCCACACCGACGCGGTGTGACAGCCCGACTGATAGGCGCCGTCGACCAGTGGCGAAATGACGGTGGCCGCCATCGCTTCCAGTTCCTGCGCAGTCATCAGGCCGGTGGTGTCCTGCGACCCCACGATATTCACCTTCACGCGCACGTCGGAGCCGGCATGAAGCACCTTGCCCGGCGTCACGCCCACGGCATTGCGGTTGAAGATTTTTTCAACAGCGGTCAGGCCCTGACCCTCGACCGTGATTTCCTTGTTCGGCGCGAACACCTTGGGCGCTTCGATGCCCAGCGTCTCGGCGGCGAAGGTCTGGAGCTTCTTGCCGAACACGATGGCATAGCTGCTGCCCGCCTTCATGAACTCCATCTTCTGCGGCGTGAAGGATGCGGCGACGTCGACCAGTTCGTTGCCGGCCTCGTCGGTCAGCGTCTTGTTCCTGACGTCGATCTTCAGCACCGTGCCGGTCGCGACGGAGAATTTCTCTTCCAGGACGGGGTTGCCGTCATTGTTCAGGATCGCCTTGCCGTCCGGGCCGGTCATCTTGACCCAGTTCTTCAGGTTCAGGCCGATGCCGCCGGTCACGTCCACCGTGGTCGCGAAGATCGGCGAGATGCCGTTGGTGCCCGCGACGACCGGGGCGTAATTGACGAAGGGCACATAGGGGCTCTGCTGCTTGCCGGCCCACAACGCCACATTGTTGACGCCCGACATGCGCGAGGAGCCGACGCCCATCGTGCCCTTTTCGGCGATCAACATCACCCGCTTGTCGGGATGCTGGATCTTGAGCGCCTGGATTTCCTGCTGCGCGGCCGGCGAGATCATGCACTGGCCATGCAGTTCGCGGTCGGAACGCGAGTGCGCCTGATTGCCCGGCGAAAGAAGATCGGTCGAAATGTCGCCTTCGCCGGCGATGAAGGTCACGACCTTGATCTCGCCCTCGACGTCGGGAAGCTTCACGAAGAACTCCGCCTGGGCATAGCTTTCCAGCACCGCCTTGGCGACCGCGTTGCCCGCCGCATAAGCGTCGCGCAGGCGGAACATATCGGCGTCGTACAGGAACACCTGCGTCTTGAGCACCTCACCTGCCTGCACGGCCAGCGCGGCGTCATCGCCCAGCGCGATGTCGAGCAGCACCTTGATCGAGGGACCACCCTTCATGTGGCTCAGCAGTTCCAGCGCGAAGGCGGGGGTGATTTCCGCGACGGTGACGTCGCCCAGCACGATCTTCTTGAGGAAGTCGGCCTTCACGGCTGCGGCGCTCGTGGTGCCGGGCAGCGTGTTGTAGATGAAGAATTGCAGCGCGTCGGCGCGATGTTCGCTGCCCGCATCTTCGATCAGCGAGATGAGTGCGGCCACCAGTGCGCCATCGTCGATCGGCTTGGGCGCGAGCCCCTGTGTCTTACGGCTTTCGATTTCGGCCAGATAATCCAGGTAGATGCTCATCTCGTTCCCAACGTCATATAAAGTGCACGGAGTCGACGCGCAGCGCCACTTGCCGACTTATATGCCCGGTCCGGGAGCTGACGCCGCCCCGGTACGCCAAGAGACGCAAAATGGCAAGTCGCCGCAGCGCAGCAAAATGTTGCTGCCAGCCGCACAAATCCGCCGAAAACTGCGGCTTTTCATTACTCTGAGTAAAGAATGGACTTGGGTAGGACGACTATCCCTTGCCCTTCTCCGCCGCTATCCACTGGTCGATCTGGCTTTCCAATATCGTCAACGGCACCGCCCCTTGCGCCAGCACCGCGTCATGGAAGCGCCGCAGGTCGAACTTCGGCCCCAACGCCGCCTCCGCCTTCGCCCGCAACGCCCGGATCCTGATCTCGCCCAGCTTGTAGCCCAGCGCCTGCCCCGGCCAGCTAATATAGCGATTGACCTCGGCATCGATATTCGCGTCGGACAGGGCGCTGTTGCTCTTCATGAAGGCCACCGCCTTGGCCTTGTCCCATCCCTTGGCATGGATGCCGGTATCGACCACAAGCCGGCACGCCCGCCACATCTCGTAGGACAGCCGCCCCATCATCTTCTCGGGCGTATCATACAGGCCCATCTCTTCGCCCAGATATTCGGTATAGAGCGCCCATCCCTCCACATAGGCGGTGAACCCGGCCAGATATTTGCGGAACGGCGGCAGCGGCAATTCCTGTTGCAGCGCGATCTGGTTGTGATGCCCCGGCACCGCCTCATGCGCGGTCAGCGCCGGAACTTCCCAAAAAGGTCGCTGGTCCAGCTTGGACGTATTGACCCAATAGGTGCCGGCAATCCCGCTCTCCGGCGCCCCCGGCCCATAATAGGCCGTCGTCGTGCCTTCCGCTTCGGCGGCCGGGATCGCCTTCAACCCGTAGGGCAAGCGCGGCAGCGTGCCGAAATAGCGGGGCAACAGCCCGTCGATCGTCTTGGCCTGTCGCGCCGCGACGCGCAGCAACTCTTCCGGCGTCCTGGCATAATAGCTGGGATCGGTGCGCAGATGCTGGATATAGGCAGCGCGACTGGGATAGCCCGCCTTGGCCGCAATCTCGTCCATCCGCTTGCCGATCCGCGCCACCTCGTCCAGCCCGATCTGGTGGATCTGATCGGGCGTCAGGTCCGTCGTCGTATGTGCCTTCACACGGGCCGCATACCAGGCCGCACCGCCCGGCAGTGCCGACGCGCTGTCGCTCTTGCGGCAATGGGGCAGATAGTCAGCCACGAACAGGTCGTGCCATTTGCGATATTCCGGCGTCAGCACATCACGGATCAGTGTGACGGCCCGCGCTTGCATCGCCCTCCAGTCCGCATCGCTTATATCGCGCGGCTTGCCCCGCTTGAACGGCTCGTAGAAGCGCGTCTCCTCAGGCTTGCCGTCCACGACACCGCTGATCGTCCCGGCATAATTTTGCAGCACGGAACAGGGCTGGACATAACCGCCCTTGATCGCCTGCCGCGTGATCGCCAGCGCGTCGCCATTCTGCTTGGGATAGAGCGCCAGTCGCTTCAAATAGCTGTCATAATCGGCGCGGTTATAGAAAGGCAGGCCATCGGCCATGCCCGAAAAGCCCTGATGCCAGCCATAATAGGTGGTGAACAGCATCAACCGCTCGGCCGGATGCCGGTCGCCGTCGATGTCGTCGCGCAGCATCCATAGCAGCACGTCGCGGTTCACCCGGTCGGCGGCATCCAGTTGTGCGACAGGCACTCCCTCCAGCCGCGTGACGAAGCCCTGCTCGGCCTTCACCTGCGCGTCGCGCGCGTCCAGCGACATGTCGTAGATGCGGTCATCATGATCGCGCACGCCCCGCGCCGTCGCCTCGACCGGATGGGTCGACAGATACCAGGCCCAATGATCGTCGATGACCTTGGTCAACCGGTCATGCGGCGCCGTCTGCGCCTGAACCAGGACCGGAGCGGAAACAGCGATAAGGAGAGAAAGAATCTTGCGCATGGACGCAATGGTTCGCGCGTCCGTGCTGTTTTAGCAAGGGGCCTGATCCGGTCATCAGGCGGCGGCGACGCCCTCCGCCTCGACTATGCCCTCACCGGCATAATAGCCCTGCACCCGCACCCGTTTCTCGACATGATCCACAGGCACGCGCAACAGGACAAGACGATAGCTGCCGCCCAGATCACGCTGGAGCAGGAAACCGGCCTCGTCGCGCAGCAACCTGCCTGTCTCGTCCACTCCAGCGCCGATCTGCATCATGCGGTTTAGTCTATGGCATCCTTGATGCCCTTGCCAGCCAGAACGCCCAGCACCAGAAACAGCACGAACACGGCGAGGGCGACGAAGAACAGGATCTTGGCGATACCGACAAAGGTGCCCGCCGCGCCGCCGAAGCCGAGCAGGGCCAGCACTGCGGCGATGACCAGGGAAATGATCGCGAGCTTAATCATGAAAAACGTCCTTGGATGGGATGGTAATGCCCCTTTCAACCGACGATCGCTCTCCTTGTTCCGTCTGCGACACAAAGATGGATAATGCGAAATTAAGGTCGATTACCAGAGTCTTGACTGAACAATCGGCGCTGCTGGTGGGTTGTGGCCTGATCGAAAAGGAGAAGGTGATGTCGAACAACCATGCCGTCAGCAAGCTGGATGACCTGATCACGACGTTGATCGACAGCGTGAAGGGATATGAACATAGCGCCGACAAGGCGACGTCGGCCGAATATCAGAGCCTCTTCCGCGAACTGGCGACCGAACGTACCAGTTCGGTCAACCTTTTGCAGGCGCGCAGCCGTGCTCTGGGCGGCAAGCCGAACGAATTTGGCTCCATGGCCGGTACCGTGCACCGGCGGATGGAGGACATCTTCGTGGCGCTGGGCGGCGGCGACAAGGCCGTCATTCAGGCGATCGACCGGGGCGAAGATTATCTGCGCGAGGAATTCGAGCGCGTACTGAAGGACGAGGCGATCGACGCCGAAACCCAGGTCATCGTGCGCCAGGCCCATGAATCAGTGGCGCATGGCCACAGGGTGGTCCAGGGCCTCAAGGACCAACTCGCGACAGCGTAACCGCACATGATTTGCCTGTGAAAGCGACGTCATCCTGAACATGTTTCAATATCCATCGGGCACCATGCCCCTCGGCTTGCGGCTGGAAATGGATGCTGAAACATGTCCAGCGTGACGATGTGCGGCAGGTAAAAACAGGGGAATTAAACCGAACGTCGATTCCGTCGAAACGTTCAGACCCAACCCTCAAGCACCTGATTGGGCGGTCGATGACCGTCCACCCAGGTACGGATGTTGGCGATCACTCGCGCGCCCGTCGCATCGCGCCCCTCGAACGTCGCCGACCCCATATGCGGCAGCAGCACGACGTTGGACAGCGCCAGCAATCGCGGATCGACCGCCGGCTCATGGGTATAGACGTCAAAGCCGGCCCCGGCGATACGCCCCTCGTCCAGCGCCGCGATCAACGCCTGCTCGTCGGTGATTTCCGCGCGCGACGTGTTGATGAGGTAAGCATGCGCCGACATCAACCCCACGCGCCGCCCGTCGATCATCCCGCGACTGTCGGCATTGAGCGGACAATGGATCGACACGATATCGCTCGCACCCAGCAGCGCATCCAGATCGCCATGCCATTCCGCCTCCAGTTCCTGCTCCACCTCGAACGGCAGGCGGTGGCGGTTATGATAGGCGATCGACAGGCCGAACGCGCGGGCACGACGGGCAACGGCGCGACCGATCCGCCCCATGCCGATGATCCCCAGTTTCTTGCCACCGATCCGGTGGCCCAGCATACCCGACGGGCTCCAGCCGCGCCATTCGCCGGTCCGCACCAGTTTCTCGCCCTCCGCCAGTCGACGCGGCACGGACAGGATCAGCGCCATCGTCATGTCCGCCGTATCCTCGGTCAGGACGCCGGGCGTGTTGGTGACGATGATGCCTTTCTTTCGTGCCGCCGTCAGGTCGATATGATCGACCCCGCTGCCGAAACTGGCGATCAGTTGCAGCCGCTCCGGCGCGCCCTCGATCAGGCTCGCGTCGATCGGATCGCTGATGCAGGGGACCAGCACGTCGCACTGGGCCATGGCCCGCGCAAGGTCGGCCCGGTTCATCGCGACATCGCCGACATTGAAGCTGGTATCGAACAGTTCGGCCATGCGCGCCTCCACATTGGGTGGCAGGCGGCGCGTGACGATGACGCGCGGCTTGGCGGGACGCGGTTTGGTCATGCGCGGTTTCTGGGCCATGCCCTTGCCGCTATTCCTGCCCACGCGCCCGGTCAAGCGGATATGGCGCGGCCGGCAAGATCAGCGCTTGTCGCCGCGCCACGGCAGGGAGTATGGGAAAGCCATGGGTAACATCGGAAATGGGTCTGGATTGAAGCGTCTGCTGCTGGGCGCTGGCATGGTTGCGGCCTTCGCGGCGAGTGGCATGGCGATCGCCGGCTCCGCGAAGAAGGTGCCCTATTGGGCATCGCTCTCGCATGACGAGGCGCGCATGCGTGTCGGGCCGAGCCTCGATTACCCCTCCAACTGGATCTACCGCCGCCGCGACCTGCCGGTGAAGGTGGTGCAGGTGCTGGGCCTGTGGCGCAAGGTGGAGGATGCCGACGGCGCGCAGGGCTGGATGCACGTCCGCCTGCTCAGCGACACGCCGACCGCCATCGTCCGCGCCGACGAAGCCCCCTTGCGCGAATCCGCCAGCGAAGGCGCCCGCGCGCTGTTCCGTGCCGAACGCGGCGTTGTCGGCCGCCTCAGCGACTGTTCGGGCGACTGGTGCGCCTTCGATGCGAAGGGCCAGCGTGGCTATGTGAAGATCAGCGATATCTGGGGCGCGACCGACAAATAAAGCGTTTTTCAAGCAGGTTGAAACACCTGCTGACTCGGAGCCGTAAGGCCAGCGCAGCTAAAACGCGGCAAACCAAAAACTTGGAGCTGCCAGTCCGATGCAATCGGATCGGCTGATCCAGCGCCGCGCCCTGTAGGATATTTTCATGCGCGAATAGGACATCATGTTGCGCGCCGGCTTGAGCGCGAAAAGCCCGAATACCTGTCCAACTCGCTGTCTCAATGCGGCGTCGCGCCCAGTTCCACCCCGGTCTTGTCATGCAGGGCAAAGCGGTCGATCAGGTCGGCGCTGGCCCGGTTATAGCCGACCACCTCGACCGGCCGCCCATCCCGGCGCAGCCGCGCCACGATCTTGTCGAGCGCACCAACCCCCGAAATATCCCAGAAATGCGCGCCCGACACATCGATCAGGACAGGGCTGGCATCATCTTCCAACTGGAAGGCGCGGGTGAAGCGATCGACCGAGGCGAAGAAGATCTGGCCGGTCACGCGATAGACCGCCCGCCCTTCTTCCTCGATCCGTTCGACCGCGAACATCCGCTGCACCTTGCCGGCAAAGAAGAGGCCCGACAGCAGAACGCCGGCCAGCACGCCCATCGACAGGTCGCGCGTGACGACCACGACGATGACCGTCACCAGCATCACCACGGACGATGTCGGCGGATGCCGACGCAGGTTCAGGATCGAATTCCAACTGAACGTGCCGATCGACACCATCAGCATCACCGCGACCAGCGCCGGCATCGGCATCTGCCCGACCCATGGCCCCAGCACGGCGAGCAGGAACAACAGGAACGCCCCCGCCACGAAGGTCGAAAAACGCCCCCGTCCGCCCGACGTCACATTGATGACCGACTGCCCGATCATCGCGCAACCGCCCATGCCGCCAAACAGCGCCGCGACGATATTCGCCCCGCCCTGCCCCATCGCCTCGCGCTTCTTGTCGCTGTCCGTAT
Source organism: Sphingobium sp. Leaf26 (assembly GCF_001421665.1). Classification (GTDB taxonomy): domain Bacteria; phylum Pseudomonadota; class Alphaproteobacteria; order Sphingomonadales; family Sphingomonadaceae; genus Sphingobium. Next base: position 603,142 of record NZ_LMKV01000012.1, on the reverse strand, counting down.
CGGTCATGTCATCGACGATCTGCGCCGTCAGCATCGATTCCAGCAGCCCGACCGCCGCCATCGTCAGCGAGTAGGGCAGGATGATCCGCAACATATCCAGCGTCAGTGGCACATGTGGCACGGCGAAGCCGGGCAGCCCTTCCGGCAGCTTGCCCATGTCGCCCACGCTATGGACCGGCAGGCCCAGCCACAGGCTGATGGCGGTCAGCGAAAGGATCGCCACCAACGGCGAAGGCACCGCTTTAGTCACCCGCGGGAAGAGATAGATGATCGCCAGCCCGGCCGCGACCATGGCATAGCTTTGCCAGCTCACATCGGTCAGTTGCGGCCATTGCGCCATGAAGATCAGGATCGCCAGCGCATTGACGAAACCGGTGATGACGGATCGGGACACGAACTGCATCAGCAGGTCGAGCCTGAGCAATCCGGCAAGGATCTGGATCAGACCCATGAGGATGGTGGCGGCGAACAGATACTCGACGCCATGCTGCTTCACCAGCGGCCCGACCAGCACGGCGACGGCGGCGGTCGCGGCGGAAATCATGCCAGGCCGCCCGCCGATCAGCGCGATCGTCATGGCGATCGCGACGGAGGCATAGAGGCCGACACGCGGATCGACTCCGGCGATGATGGAAAAGCCGATGGCTTCGGGGATCAGCGCCAGCGCGACGACGATCCCGGCCAGCGCATCGCGCCGCGCGGCCGCAGCATCGACAAACCACTGCCGACGGTAACGAGTCAAAATATCAGTCATAGGAAATCCACAACAAGGCACATGACGCCGCAATCAGAGCGGAGTATCAATTGGATCATGTGGGATGTTGTCCGGCGGATCGGCGGCCGGAATAGCCACCCGGAATTTCACCGGGTCCATGCGAATGAAACGCCCTTAGCGGAAAAGGCGGGGGCGGATCAAGACAGGCTTTCCAGACAAAGGCCCCTCTCCTTCAGGGAAGGGGGTTGGGGTGGGGCTTTGCCTCCGGCTACCAGCCTGAAGGGGCAGCCCCGCCCCTCACCATTCATACGCCTTGGGCATCGCCCCTTCGGTCGGCGTGGCATAACGGTCGCGCAGTTTCGTCTGGCGGTTTTCCAGCGGCTGCGCGACCCCGTCGATCCACACCGCGACCGGGGCCGACGTCATTTCCAGCGGGTCGCCGTCCCACATCACCATATCGCCCGCCTTGCCGGCCTTGAGCGATCCGAACCGATCGCCCAGCCCCATCGCCTCTGCCGGGGCCGAAGTAATGGTGCGCAACGCCTGCCCCCAGCTAAGCCCCGTCGCGCCCGGCACCTTGGTCAGGGCTACCATATTGCCCGCCTGCTGGGTCGCCGCGCGCAATTGCAGCGCATCGTCGCCGGTCAGCAGGCCCATCGACACGCTGACGCCTGCCTTCACCATGCGCCCCACATTGCTCTGGGTCGCAGCCAGCTTCTCGAAACTGGAGGGCAAGTCTTCGAGGCCCGCGGTGATGACCGGCACCTTGGCCGCCGCAATCTGCGGCGCAACCATCCAGCCTTCGGCCGCGCCTGCCAGGATCAGCTTCAATGCCGGGAAATCCTGCCGTAGCGACAGCACGGTCAGGATATCGCGCGCACTCTCGACATGCACCATTAGCGGCATGGCGCCCGTCACAACCGGCACCAGCGCCTCGGCGTCGACACGGTTCAGCAGCGCATCGCGCGATCGCCCGTCATAGCTGGCCGGCGCTTTCGCAAATTCCTGCGCCTCGCGCAGCATCATGCGGAATGTCAGGACTGTCGCCGCACGACTGCCGCCAGCCTCATCCGCGCCGGCCTCGCCCATTTCCACATATTGGAAAGCACGGGCCTTGGTGATGGGCGTCACATCCGCACCCAGATCGACCACCGCGCCCTGCCCGGCAAAGATGCTGGTTGCGGCAACCGGCGCGACCACGGCGCGGGTGACGCCAGCGGTCCGGCTGATCGCAATCGGGTTGGCGAAAGGGTTGATCGCCGGCGCCACATCGATCGCCGCCGAAAAGGGCGACTTGGTCGCGCGCATGTCATTGGTTTCGCGCACACCCGGCACTTCGGCCAGCCCGACGCGCGAAAAGCCGGACACGATGCCGGGCGTCACCCATTTGCCACCGGCATCGACCGTCTTGGCGCCAGCCGGCACAGCCACGCCCGCCCCGGCCGCGACCACCTTGCCGGCCGTGATGACCACGGTGCCATTCTCGATCGGCTCCGACCCGTCCCCGATCGCCAGCCGCGCACCAGTAATCACGATGGACTGCGCCAATGCAGGGGTGGAGATAGCAAACAACAATGTCCCCAACATCGTTCGGGCCGCGCCTGTCGAAACACCGGCCTTCTTCGGAAGGAGAGAGAAAGTTTTCATCATTTCACGTCTCCCGCGCCGATCTGGCCCAGTTCGAAATCGCTTACCGGGCGCAGCTTGGGATTGCCGCTGTCATACATGAGCGCCCCGTCGATCCACACCTTTTCCGGCCGCGTATAGGTGCTGAAGGGGTTGCCGTTCCACAGCACGACGTCCGCCATCTTGCCGACCTTCAGGCTGCCGGTTTGCTGGTCGATGCCCATGGCCCGCGCTGGATTGATGGCCAGCCAGGTCCAGGCAAGCTCGTCGGAAATATTGATCCCCATGCGCCGTCCCGCGCCCAATGCCTTGGCCGCTTCCTGGTTCAGCCGCTGGATACCATCCTGATCGTCGCTATGCACGATCGCGCAGGCACCGGCCTGCTGCACCAGCGGGACATTCTCCTTGATCCCGTCATAGGCTTCCATCTTGAAACCGTACCAGTCGCCCCACATCGCCGAGCAGATGCCATTCTCGCGCAGCAGATCGGCGATCTTGTAGCTTTCGACCGCATGGTGGAAGGCGGTGATCCTGTAGCCGAACTCCTTCGACATATCGATCACATTGGCCATCTCATCCGCGCGATAACAATGGTTGTGAACCAGGATCTTGCCTTCCAGCACGTCGGCCAGCGTCTCCATGCCCAGGTCACGGGTCTGGTCCTTCCCGGCCGCGCGCTTCTTCTGATAGTCCCGCGCCTTGATCCAGGTCTGGCGATCGACCGCCATATTGCCCATACGGGTCGATGGCTCGCGCCCCTTGGCGCCATAGACGCGCTTGGGATTTTCGCCACACGCCATCTTCAACCCATAGGGCGCGCCGGGAAACTTCATCCCCTGCTGGGTGCGGGCGGGGACATTCTTCACCGTCACGCTGCGCCCGCCGAACAGATTGCCGGATCCGGGCAGGATCTGGAGCGTCGTCACGCCGCCATTGGCCAGCGCGCGGCCAAAGCCGGGATCTTGCGGCCAGATACTATGTTCCGCCCAGACATGGGGCGTCACCGGCGACGTCATCTCGTTACCGTCCGACAGCGCATCGACGCCGGGCGAGGCATAGACGCCCAGATGGCTGTGAATGTCGATCACGCCCGGCGTCACATATTTGCCGGTGCCGTCAAACACGGCGATGTCCGCCGGGATCGGCGTATCCGGCCCGCCGATCGCGACGATCCGGCCTTCGTTCAGGAACACCACGCCCTTGTCGATCCGGCCCCCTTCTCCGTCGAAGATAGTGGCATTGCGGATCACCGTCGGCCGCCCCGGATAGGGTTTGTATGTCGACGGATAGGGATTGTCCGGCTCTGCCGAAGAGCCTTGCGACGGCGGAGCCGCCTCCTTTTCCCGCTTCGCCGCGAGCGGGCCAGCGGTCCCCGCCAGCAAAGCCGCGATCAGCAGCCACTTGCCCCCTGCACTCATGCCTTTTCCTCCGAACCGATCAGATCGAGATGCATCAGTCGCTTCACATAGGGGGAGACGAGCAACACCAGCGCCCCCACCACGATCGCGAACCAGCCGATGCGGGTGTAGACGTCCAGAACCTGCGTGACGTTACCAGCCTCGCCGCTCCCCGTCGCGCGGGCGATGAGGCCCGCAATGAAATTACCCGCCGCCATGGCAAGGAACCAGGTGCCCATGACCAGCCCGACCATGTTCGACACCGACAGGCGCGTCATGGCGGACAGCCCCACGGGCGAGAAGCACAGTTCCGCCATGGTATGCAGCAGATAAATGAGGAACACGAAGATCACCGGGGTCAAATTTTCACCAGCCATCGCCGCGCCCGCGACCAGCACCAGAAACCCAGCCCCGCACAACACCAAACCGATGCCGAACTTGGCAGGCGAGGACGGCTCCAGCCGCCGCTTGTCGAGGAAGGTCCACAGCACCGCAAAGAGCGGCGCGAGCAGAATGATGAAAACCGAATTGACCGACTGGAACAGCGAGGCCGGCACTTCCCAACCCAGCATGCTGCGATCGACATTGCGATCGGTGAAGATATTGAGCGACGACCCGGTCTGTTCGAACAGTCCCCAGAACAGCGGATTGAGCGCGATCAGGAACAGCGCCGCAAACATGCGGTCGCGGTCGATCTTGCCCAGCGTGCCGACCGTCCGCCACAATATATAAATGACGGTCAGCGCCGAGAAACCCAACAGCGCATAGCCCAGCAATTCGGCATAGCGGATCACCAGCCAGATAGCCGCCACGCCCAGCGCCGCAGCCAGATAGATGGTCCATTCCTGGCTAAGCCCGGTGGCAGTCGGCGCGCGCAGTTGCTGCGGCGCAGGCGGCTCGCCCTTGCCCAGCAGCCAGGGTTTCAGCCACACGAACATGACCAGACCCGCCAGCATGCCCACGCCCGCCGCACCGAACCCCCAACTCCAGCCCCAGAGTTCGCCGAGCAAGCCACACACGATCGGTCCCAGCATCCCGCCCATGTTGATCCCCATGTAGAAGATGGAGAAAGCGGGATCGCGGCGATGATCGTCGCGGGCGTAAAGCTCGCCCACCAGCACCGAAATATTGGCTTTGAGGAAACCCGTGCCGACGATGATGGACGCCAGCGCCAGATAGAAGCCGTTCAGGAACAGCGGGTCTTGCCCGCCCGGCCCTTCGGTGATGGCGATCAGGAAATGGCCGATGGCGATGAACACGCCGCCGACCAGCACCGCCTTGCGCGGCCCCAGGAACCGGTCGGCCAGATAGCCGCCGATGACCGGCGTGATATAGACCAGTGAGGTATAGGCGCCGTAGAGGAGATAGGCCTTGTCCTCGCCGAAGAGGAAATGTTTGGTGAGATAGAAGATCAGGATGGCCCGCATCCCGTAATAGGAGAACCGCTCCCACATTTCCGCGAAGAAGAGCAGATACAGCCCGCGCGGATGGCCGAGCCAGGTTTTCCCTGCCTCGGCGGAAATCATGTCCGAAGTCGCCATTCGGCACCCTTTGCTTATTCTTGTGTCCGGCCCGCCATGCTGGGGACCGCTTATGCACGCGAACCTAGAGCGGATCGGTCCGCCCTGTCAAAAGGGCGGCCGGCCCCTTGCGCCGAAGCGTTGAACACGCCATCTGTCGGGCCGATGTTCAACGATCTTTCCTCCCCGCTCGCCCTGCTCCAGACCCGCCGTTCCGGCAAACCGCGCGACCTCATCGCGCCCGGCCCGGACGACGCGCAACTGCGCCAGATATTGGAGGTCGCGCTACGGACCCCCGATCATGGCAAGCTGGCCCCATGGCGCTTCGTGATCGTGTCGCAGGACAAGCGCGCCGCTTTGGCGGACGTGCTGGAAACCGCCTACCGCGCCGAAAAGCCCGACGCCGGCCGTCTTGAGATCGAAGCGATGCACCAGTTCGCCTATCAGGCGCCGACTTTGGTCGTGGCTCTGTCCTCCCCGGTCGCCGGCAGCAAGATTCCACTCTGGGAACAGGAATTGTCGGCCGGCGCGGCGATCATGAACCTGCTCCATGCCACCCATGCGCTGGGCTTTGCCGGCGGCTGGCTGACCGGCTGGCCCAGTTTCAACCATGATGTCCGCGACGCCTTTGGCAAGGCCGGCGAAAAAATCGCCGGCTTCGTCTTCATAGGGACTCCGGGCAAAGAACAGGAAGAACGGCCCCGGCCAGAATATGACGCCATCGTATCGACCTGGGACAGATAATTACGACAGCAATGCTTTGCCGGACAACCTCTGCGGATTGACCCGCATGGCTGTATTATGGCACTGATGCACTATGGCCGACGAATCCAAACCCGTCTATCTCCGCCTGCGTGAGATCATTGCCGCCTCCATCCTGGATGGGGACTATGCCGATGGCGAGTTGTTGCCGTCGGTGCGCGCCTTCGCCGCCGCGCAGGGTGCCAACCCACTGACCGTGGCAAAGGCCTATCAAAGTTTTCAGGATGACGGATTGGTCGTGGTGAAGCGCGGCGTCGGCATGTTCGTCGCCGATGGCGCGACCCGCCGCCTGCGCGAAGCCGAACGCGAACGCTTCCTCGACAGCGTGTGGCCGCCAGTCGCAGCGCAAATCAGGCGGCTGGGCCTGCGGATCGAAGATCTGGATTTGGCGAAGGCTTGACGCCCCAAGAGCATCGTGCAGAAAAGTGGGAACCGGTTTTTCGCTTAAAACGATGCGAAAACAAAAAACTAGAGCGCGCGACCTGCATCGGATTTAACGCAGCGCGCTCTAGCCTGTCCGATGCTGACCCTTATAGGGCCGCCAGCGCGTCCGACGCCTCCTGTCGGCCGGTAAAGCCCCGCGCCGCAACCGCGCGGCCCAGAGCCAGCTTCGCCTCCCCCTTGCGCCCCGCCGCTGCATAGGCCTGCCCCAGATGCAGTTGCAGCGCCGGCGCGCCGGGCGCCAGCGCCACCGCCTTTTCCAGCAGATCTACCGCCGCCGTCCCCTTTTCACCGGTGCGCAGCAAGACCCAGCCTAGCATGTCGACCATGACCGGGTTGCCGGGCATCAACCGATAGCCGTGCGCGGCATAGGCCCGCGCGGCGCTACCATCGCCATCCTCCATCGCCGCACGGGCCAGATCGGCCATCAGTACTGCGTCATTATCGCCAATCTGTGCGCGCACCGCCTGCAACATTCGGCGTGCACTGCGCCAATCCTGCGCCTGCATCGCCATGTCGGCGGCCAGCCGCTGCGCCTCGGCATCATTGGGGTTCTGGTTGAGGAACAGTTGCACCACCTGCCGCGCATGGGCCGGGTTGCCGATACGGGTCCAGATGGCAGCGAGCCGCAGCGCCGCCGCGCGATCGAACCGGATATTGGCCGCCGTCGCATAGGCGCGCGCTGCCTCCTGCGGCTGGTCCGCCGCACTGAGCGTATCGCCCAGAATCAACCAGGCATCCGGCGCGCCGGGATTGGCGCGACTGAGCAACCGCGCCCGTGCCAGCGCGTCACCCGTCCGGCCTGTGCTCAGCAGCGCGCGAATATAGGGTATATTGTCGCGCGCGGTCGCACTGCTCGCCGGTCCCGAACCGGACGCCAGCCCATTGTCCGACGCACTGGCAAAAGCATCGCTCGAAGCCCGCACCGGCCAGGTAGCCCGCGCCAGCATGTCTCCCGCCATCGCAAGGTTGCCCAGCGCCTCCTGCACCCGCGCGCCAAGCGTCAGCACATAAGGATCGGCGTCCCGCTGCGCCACGATCGGCGCCAATATCGTGGCAGCAGACGGGAAATCGTCATTAGCATACAGCGCCCGCGCCAGCAGCGTGCGCGCCGTTCGGTTGTCCGGCTGGGCAGCAACCAATTGTGCCAACGCTTCGGCCGCCAGCACCGGATTGCCATCCTGCAATTGCAGTATCCCGCGCAGCAGACGTGTCGCCGGCTCGTCATCCAGCCGCCCCTTGGTCCGCTCCAGCAGCTTGCGTGCCAGATCGCCCTGCCCCGCCCGCGCCGCCATCACCGCCTGCATCATCCACGCACGCGGATTGGACGGGTCAAGCGCCAGCAACCGGCGCGTCAGCCCCAGCATCCGGCTCGACTGCCCGGCGTCCGCCAGCGTGGCTGCATATTGTTCCAGCGTGGTCACGGAATCCGGATTGGCCGCCAGCGCCCGCTCGAACCAGGGGAGCGATGCCGTCAGCCCATATTGCGCACGGGTCAGTTCGCCGCGCAGGGTCAGCGCCTTCGCGTCGCTGGGTGCCAGCGCCACTGCCCGGTCCGCCGCCGCGATCGCTCCGGCCTGGTCTCCCGCCACGATCTGCAACCGGCCCAGTTCCACCCAGTTGGCCGGATCACCCTGCGCGCTCGCCAATGCCCGTTGCAATGCCACGCGCGCGCCTTGCAGGTCACCCTGCGCCAAGGCTACCTGCGCAATTACGCGGTCTGCCACGACGCGCGCTTCGGGAGGCAAGTCGGATGCGCGCGCCTCACGCAATGCCCCGTCCAGATCACCCTGCAACAACAACGCCTGCGCCATGACCGCGCGCGTCGCCGCCGGTGATCCGCCCAGCACCCTTGCCCGATCGACGGCGGTCTGCGCCCCCGCCCCGTCGCCCAGATCGACCAGCGCCTGCGCCTGCGCGGCGTGGGCCGCCACGGATTTGCGATCGCGCTTGATCGCGTTCATCAGTTCGACCCGCGCCGTGCGCGCGTCACCCCGGTCGAGCGCAGCCAGCCCGCGCGTCAGCGCCGCACTGCCATCGCGTTCATGCGCGCGCCATTGCATCAGCCCGGCGCCACCCAGCGCCAGCAACGCTACCCCCGCGATCAGGGCCAGACGAGACCTTCGCATCGGGATCAACCCTGCATCTGATATTGTTTGAGCAGATCGTAGAGCGTCGGCCGGCTGATCCCCAGCATCTTGGCCGCGCCGGAAATATTGCCGTCGGTGCGTGCGATCGCGCGACGGATCGCCCGGCGATCCGCCATTTCCCGCGCCGCCTTCAGATTGACGACATCGCCGCCATCGGCGCGCTCATCGTCCAGATCCAGATCAGCGGCGGTAATCAGCTTGCCATCCGCCATGATGACCGCGCGCTTCATCCGGTTTTCCAGTTCGCGGACATTGCCCGGCCATCCCCAGGCGTCGAGCGCCGCCAGCGCATCGGGCGCCAGTCCCTTGACCTGCGGGTTCATGTCACGCGCGAACCGCGTGAGAAAGTGGCGCGCCAGCAGCGCAGGGTCGCCGGGCCGGTCCTTGAGCGCGGGAATGCGTACAACGATCTCAGCGAGGCGATAGTAGAGATCCTCGCGGAAACTGCCGGATTCAATCATTTGCTCCAGATTCTGGTGGGTCGCGCACACGATCCGCGTGTCGACGGCGATGGGCTGACGCCCGCCGATCCGCTCGATCACCCGCTCCTGCAAGAAGCGCAACAGCTTGACCTGCAAGGCCAGCGGAATGTCGCCCACCTCGTCCAGGAACAGGGTACCGCCCTGCGCCTGCTCGATCTTGCCCGGCGTGGTCTTGATCGCGCCGGTAAACGCGCCCTTCTCATGGCCGAACAATTCGGATTCCAGCAGGGTTTCCGGGATCGCCGCACAGTTGATCGCGACGAAGGCTCCGTTACCGCGCGGACTGGCATCGTGCAGCCCCTGCGCCAGCAACTCCTTGCCGGTGCCGCTGGCGCCGAGCAACAATACCGACACCTGCGCACCCGCAACCCGCTCGATCGTACGCGCCACCTTCATCATTTCCGGCGCACCGGATATGATGCGCCCTAGCACCCGGCTATCCTCCGGCGCGGTTTCGGCCAGCCGCGCATTTTCCCGTTCAAGCGCATGGACGTGGAAGGCGCGACGGACGATCAGGCCCAGTTCGTCGATATCGACCGGCTTCTGGTAGAAATCATAGGCCCCGCCCGAAATCGCATCCAGCGCGCTCTCCCGCGCGCCATGGCCGGACGCGACGATGACCTTGGTGTCAGGCTTGATCTTCAGCATCTCCGCCAGTGTGGCAAAGCCTTCGCTGGTGCCATCGGGATCGGGCGGCAGGCCAAGGTCGAGCGTAACCACGTCAGGCGTTTCCGCCCGCAGCATCTCGATCGCTTCCTGCCGGTCGCCGGCGATGAAGAGCTGATAATCCTCATAGGCCCAGCGCAACTGGCGCTGAAGGCCCGGATCATCCTCCACGATCAGCAATTTGGGGCGGGTGTCGCTCATCAGGCGGCCTTCTCTCGTGTGTCGCTATGGGGCGCCAGCGGCAGGCGCAATGTGAAGCGGCTCCCGGCGCCGGGCTTGCTTTCCACGTCGATCCGGCCGCCCATGGCCTGCGCCAGGGTCCGTGCCTCGAACGCGCCCAGGCCAAAGCCTGCGGCCTTGCTGGACGAAAAGGGCTTGAACAGGTCGCGCCTTATATATTCCGCGCTCATGCCCTTGCCCCGATCAATGATGGCGACCACCGCCTCGCCGGCTTCCGCAGACAGGCGCAGGTCGACCGGGCTGTCCGGCGTGCTGGCATCTATGGCATTTTGCAGCAAATGGGTGACGATCTGCTCGACTCGCGCCGGGTCGGCCAGCGCCAGCGGCGCATCACCGCTGACATGGACCGGATGCTGGCGCGCGCGAGTGCGGGCGACCTGTTGCAGGAGGTCGATCAACACCACCGGGCGCGGCTCTTCCGCCCGCCCCTTGTTGTGCTGCGACAGCCGAGCCAGCATGTCATTCATCTTGCCCACCGATTCCTTAAGCGTCAGCACCATGTCGGCGCGAAATTCGGGATTATCGGCGTGTCGCTCCGCATTACGCGACAGCAGCGATAACTGGCTCACCAGATTCTTCACGTCATGGATGATGAAGGCGAAGCGGCGGTTGAACTCCTCGAACCGCTGGGCGTCGTCCAGCGCCTGCTGCCCCTGCGCCTCGCTGATGTGGGTCGCCGCCTGCCGTCCGGCGGCGCGCAGCATATCGAAATCCTCCCAGTCCAGCCGCCGGTCGATCGGCGGCGGCGCCAGGAGCAAAGCGCCGATCATGCGGCCATAATGGATCAACGGCACCAGCGCCCAGAAGCGGGACTCCCGCGTCATCCACTGCGGCAGGTCGAGCGCACCATCACCGGCCTTCAGGCGCCCCAGGTCTACGATCCAGCCGCTCTGCTCCAGTTGCGCCACGATGGCAGGGGCGACCGTGCCGATATCGGACAGGTCGCTACTCCAGTTCCACTGCGTCTCGAACGCCAACCCGCCTTGCTCGTCGCGCAGCAACAGCAGCGCGCCCGGCGAATCCGTAATATCCGCCATCGCCTTCGCCACGCGCTCGCCGAGCGGCGCGGCGTCTTCACCCGGACGGCCGATCGTGTCGCCAAAGCGCATCCATTCGGTGCGATAGTCGTAACGATGCTGGAAGAAATGCTTGGCGACCTGCACTTTCCACAGCGCCCGCACCTGCGGCGAGGGCAGCAGCACCAGCGCCGTAACGGCGGTGAAAAAGACGGCGGCGATCTCCACCACTCGCGCATACGGGCCGGCGATCAGTTCGATCAGCACGGCCGCAGCGGTCAACACTGCGACATAAAGACCAACGGCAAAGATCGACAGTGACTGGAAGGTGATGGCCCGCGATAATTGCAGCCGCCCCGCCATCCCCTTGCGCATGCCGACCGCAATGACCGGTGCGACCAGCCCCATCAGCAAGCCGCGCAGCGCATAAAGCTCGCTCACCCGATGTGGCGCAAACCAGCAAATGGCGTAGAGGTTGAGATCATAGGTCCACATCGCCGCGAGTGATCCCAGCAGCAACGACACCCCGCCTCGCGCCCGCGACGGCCATGCAGTGTAGAGGTGGTGAACCAGCAACAGGCTGCCGATGGCCGTCATCATGCGCAGGATCAGCGAGCAGCTAACGAGCGCATGATGCAGGTCGCTGGCCGGCGACAATTGCCGCCAGGTCAGGTCGGTGAAGGTCTGGAGCAGGATAAGGCCCGAAACCGCCGCATAGACGGCGCTCACCGCCATGGTCGGCCCGGCCCGGCCCACCGGCCCGCGCCGCAACATGACATACATGGCCAGCAGCCAGGCCGCGTTGCGGATGCTTTCGCCGACACCGGACAGCGGCTTCGACACCCCGCCGAAGGAGACGTACAGCGCCCAGCAGGAAGTCAGCAGCAGCGCAGCGGCCAGCAGGCGCGGCTCAGGCGCCTCGTCGCGGCGACGGAGCAGGAAGATGCCAAGCGCCGCAAACAGCACCGCGGCCAGAGCATGGCCCCAGTCGCCGACAAATTGAAGAAGCGCGCCCATCGTCCGCTATCGCCTCAGCGCGCGCCATCGGGCCAGAGGACGACCCGTACCGTCTGGATCAGGATCAGCAGATCGAGGAAGGGCGTATAATTCTTGGCGTAATAGAGGTCATATTCCAGCTTGTGCCGGGCATCCTCGATCGACGCGCCATAAGGATAGTTGATCTGTGCCCAGCCAGTGATGCCGGGTTTCACCATATGGCGCTCGGCATAATAGCGCAGATGCTGTTCCAGATCCTCGACGAACTGGCGCCGTTCAGGGCGTGGACCGACGAAACTCATCTCGCCCTTCAGCACCGTCCAGGTCTGCGGCAGTTCATCTATGCGCAGCTTGCGCAGCCAATAGCCCAGGCGGGTGATGCGCGGATCGTCCTTTTCAGCCCAGACCGCCTGCCCGTTGACTTCAGCATCCAGCCGCATCGTCCGCAGCTTCACGATCCAGAACTCCTGCCCGAACAGGCCGACGCGCTGCTGGCGGTAGAAAGCCGGCCCCTTGCTGTCGAGCTTGACCAGAATCGCGGCGAGCAGGATGACCGGACCGGTCAGCGCCAGCAGGATGGAACTGGCGATCACGTCGAACAGCCGCTTGGCAATGCTCGACAAACGCCGGCCGGCGGAAAAGCCGTCGGAGAAGATCAGCCAGCTTGGATTGACGCTGGCCAGATCGACGCGCCCCGTCTCCCGCTCTAAAAAGCTGGACAGGTCGTTGACATGAACGCCGGTAGTCTTGATCCGCAGCAGATCGGACATCGGAATCGCGTTGCGCCGTTCCTCCAGCGCCAGCACCACTTCGCTGGCGTTCAGCCGGACGACGAAATCGGAAAGATTGAACACGGCGTCGCGGTTGATCGCTTCGGGGATCACCTGCGGCCCGTCATTCATCGCGATGAAGCCAACCACCAGGAAACCGGCGCCGCGCTTCTGCTCCAGTTCCTTGATGCGGTTGGCGCGATTGCCGGCTCCCAGTACCACCAGCCGCCGTTTGAACGCCTCCCCACCCAGCATCGAGCCGAGCAGTAGTCGTACAATTACCAGCAGACCAATGGCCAGGCCCATGGCGTAGAGCGAGTTGGAGCGCCACAGCGTCATGCCGGGCAGCAGGAAATAAAGAACCGACAGGAAGATGACGCCCAGCGACACTGCCACCAGCAGGCGCGCAAAAGCGAAGCGGATCGACTGCAACGCTTCGGGACCATAGACGCCGACCGCGATCATGCCGGTCTGGATCGCGATGGCGAAGCTGAACAGCGGTCCCATGCGCGTCATCACATGATCGACATCCATGCCGATCTGGCGCGCACGCAATATCCATCCCCCCTCTGCGGCGCATAGCAGCAGCGCGAAATCGAGCAGTCCCAGCAGCAGCACCGCATGCGGCACATAATGTTTGAACAGCCTTATCATCGTCGCGCATATCCTGCTGGCCGCCAAACTGGCGCACCTTCCGGGGAGCCGGACTTTTCTTACAATGCCTGTAAGATAATCCGACAGTGGATGCACCCTGCCCGACAATGGCAAAGAAATGCTGAATCCGCAGGCAACTGTTTAGGCGATCCCGGTGCAAGTCTGCATGAACGCCATCCCGTCAGTCCGGCTTTGCGATGGGAAAGATAGCGATGGTTGCTCCGCCGATCGGACGGATCAGACGGACCTCAATGGTCGTTGCGCAGTGCGTCGGCGGCGTTGCGGGCCGCCTCGCCCACGACTTTCGCCGCGTCATCGACCGATCCGGCGGCTTGCGTCACCTTATCGGCCTGGCGGTCTCCACGTCGTTCATTGGTCATGTAGAAAAAAGCGATGGCGAGAATGAGCGCAATGGCCACCAATGCAAAAACGACGCCGCTTCCCCGCGACCGCTGGACGACCGAGACATGCGGTGAAACCGGCGGCTGTTGCCCGTCCCGGCCGGAGGGTGCGTCACCCATGGATTTTCTCCTTCATGCCCAGACAACGGACAAGGGGAGCCGAACGTTCCGGTCAATCATCCTCTTTCGCGGGGCCGGACGGGCGCCCGCGGCTCAGGCGATCGACATCGTCCATGATCTCGTCCAGCACCGCCGTCTCGGTGGTTTCCTGAGTACGACGGGACGGCAAAGACCCGCTCTCCAATATCTGTTCCAACGCAGCCCGGCCACGCGCCACGCGGCTCTTGATCGTACCGACCGCGACGCCGCAAATCTCGGCGGCTTCTTCATAGGCGAAGCCACCCGCGCCCACCAGGATCAGCGCCTCGCGCTGTGGCTGGGGCAATTGCAACAACGCACGTTGCATGTCGGACAGTTCGACATGCTTGTCCTGTCCGGCCGGTGCGGCAAGGATGCGATCGGCGGTCAGATCGTCCCATTCGCCACGAAAGCGCGACCGGCGCATCTGAGAGAGATAATGATTGCGCAGGATGATGAAGGTCCAGGCGCGCATGTTGGTGCCAGCCTGAAAGCGGTTACGCGCCGCCCATGCCTTCAGCAGCGTTTCCTGTACCAGATCATCCGCCACGTCGCGGTTGCCAGAGAGCGACCGTCCGAAGGCACGAAGATGAGGGATCACGGCAGCCAGTTCGCGCTTGAAATCCGAATCGGACAGCGTCGCACGCTCCTCGATCCCGCTGATTTCGCCAACGTCCTCACCCATGGGAACACCCCCCGTGTCGGATTCTGTATCCGCCGCATGAACCGACGTCGTCAAAGCCATAAGTGCATCCGTACCCTAAACCGATCAATGTCAACAACCAACTTTCCGTTCCGCTGCCTATCGCCAGATCACCAGCAGCATGGCGAGAACCGCCAACGCCAGCGAGATGGCGAGTACGTAGCGCACCACGTGGGGCGTGGCGCCTGCGCGCGCGTCATCGGTTGCGATATGTCTTTCCTGTTCGGCCATGACACGTCTCCCGATCGTTACGCATCATTAACGCAGCGCTCCGATCGGGGTTCCGTGACTTTCTGATCCGCCTCGTCAGGCGGGCGCCGTTGCCTCGTCGAAAAACAGGGCCTGGGAAATGGCAGCCTTCACCGTCGCCCGCTGGAACGGCTTGGTGATGAGGAAGGTCGGCTCGGGCCGCTCGCCGGTCAGCAGCCGCTCCGGGAAGGCCGTGATGAAGATCACCGGTACGGAGAATTCCGCCAGAATATCCTTCACCGCATCGATGCCGCTGCTGTCATCGGCCAGTTGGATGTCCGCCAGCACCAGCCCCGGCCGGTCGGCCAGCGCCTCGCGGACCGCATCTTCGCGGGTCACGGCGATTGCCGTGACGTCATGGCCCAGATCGCGGACGATCGTCTCGATATCCATCGCGATGATCGGCTCATCCTCGATGATGAGCACCTTGGCGCGGGTCTGCGCCTCGATCTCGCCCAACGCTTCCTCGACCAGCGCCTCGACATCGCTGCTGTCCAGATCGATCAGATAGGACACGTCATCGACGGTAAAGCCTTCCAGCGCGGTGAGCAGGAGCGCCTGACGCGGCAGCGGCGTCAGCCGTGCCAACCGTGCCTGGGCGATCGCCTCGCGACCATTGCCAGCGGAACTGGGCAGGTCTTCCAGATGCGCGGACGACCAGATCGCTTGAAAGGTCTTGTAGAGGCCAAGGCGCGGATCGACGTCGCTGGGAAATTCTTCCGGCGCCGCGACGATCGCTTCCAGTGCGGCACGAACATAGGCGTCACCATGATTCTGGCTGCCGGTCAGCGCGCGGGCATAGCGACGCAGGAACGGAAGATGGGGGTGCAGTTGCTGTCCAAGCGACATCGTCAAGTCTTCTCCCTGCCCTCTTGGGCATCATTGTCCCGAAGCATGGGAACGTCGCGAAGGATGGAATGTCCATGACATTATGACAACCCCCCGCCTGCCCCATCGCCGCGCAGACTTGTGCGGCGTAAAAAATGCTTCGGATGACGGAACCATCGACACACGGATTTGTTTCGCATCCAGATGGTTTTTTCGACGATATCGTGATTTTCCCATGGATTGCACGGTTGAGCGAATTGACGTCATGACGGAAACCCGCGAAACGGGCGTGCCGGCATGGCGGAAATTGCTGCAGAGGGGCTGATTTTGGTTTCTTCAATGACAGAGCGGGGCGTGACCGATGACGACAGGAATGCCGACGTCGCACCGCTTGAAGCAAAGGTGAAGGGTTCCGCCGCCCAGCGCAGACGCCGCTCCGGCGCGGACAAGGAAGATGGTAACGTCTCCAATGCACTGCGCACGGTATATCAGCGTGCCGTGGAGGAGGATATTCCTTCCGAAATGCTGGATTTGCTGAGCAAGCTGGACTGAGACACTTATGTTAGGGGGCAGCCTTCCTCCGGCAGCCCGCTCGATGATCGAGCCCTTGCTGCTTTTTTTCCGATCGACCGGGGTCAAGATGTTTCTCATCCTGACCCTGGCATTGTTGCCGCTCGGGTTGATCGCATTGGTCGCCTCGTTGCAGGCGATCCGCACCGCCGATCTTGAAAAGGAAGCGCTGCTGCGCGTCGCCGTGACGCAGAGCGCGCGCAAGCTGACGGCGGATCTGCAATCGGACCGCACCGCACTTGAACTCACTGTCAACGCGATCGCCAACGGCGCCGCTGACAACGGCATGTGCCGGCGCCTGGCCTTCTTCCTGACCTCCCATGATGCCGAAGGCGGTCAATTCTACATCTACGACCGCGCCGGCCGCACCCCCTGTCATTCGACCCGGCCGGAACCTGCGGGCATCACCGCCGCAAACCGTTTCGACCGACCGATCATCCAATTGCTGCCGACGCATCTGGTCAGCCGGGTCCGTAGCCACAACGGCCGGATGGTCGCCCTCTCTTATTATTCACGCGCCCATCTGGAAAGCGTCGCCGATCCCGCGACAGCGTTGCAAAATCGGCAACTCACCCTGCGTCAGGGCACAAGCCAATTGGTCGTCAGCCGGCCAGGCGGCAGCATCAGCGGCCACAGCAGCAGCAGCCTGTCCGCCCGACTGGAGCCGCCCGATGTCCTGTTGACCATGACCGTGCGCGAACCGCCCGCAACGCTGGCCAGGATGCTATCGCTGTTCCTGCCGCTCGTCATGTGGTTCGCTGCCGCCGCCATCGGCTGGTTCGTGGTCAACCGGCTGCTGATCCGCCCGCTGGTGCTGCTACGCAGGGCAGTCGCCGCCTATCAGCCCGGCGAAGTGCTGGAACCGCTACAACGCATCCGCACGCCTGCGCAGGAAATCGTCGCGCTGGGCGACACCTTCCACGAGATCAGCAAGGATGTCGCCACCCATGAGGCGGAAATGGCCGAGGGGCTGGAAACCCAGCGTAAATTGACGCGCGAGGTGCACCATCGCGTCAAGAACAACCTCCAGATCATCGCCAGCCTCATCAACCTGCATGCCCGATCCGCCCATAATGTCGAGGCATCGGAAGCCTATGCGTCGATCCAGCGCCGGGTCGATGCGCTGTCGGTGGTTCATCGCAACCATTTTGCGGAACTGGAGGAAAATCGCGGCGTCGGCGTCCGTCCGCTTATCAGCGAATTGTCGGCCAGCCTGCGCGGCACCGCCCCTGCCCCAGCACGCCGCTTCGCTATCCAGATCGACTGCGACAATCTCCATATCAGCCAGGACGTGGCTGTCCCGATCGCATTCCTGCTGACCGAGCTGGTAGAAATGGCGATGATGCTCGCGCCTCAGGCAACCATGCGCATTTCCATGCAGTTGGAGCCGGATCGCGACGATCGGGCGCGGCTGATGGTCCGATCGGCCGGGCTGAAGACGTCGGACGACATGGTCAGCTATCTGGACGAACGCTATGGTCGTGTCCTGACCGGCCTGTCGCGACAGTTGCGCGCGCCGCTTGATTATGACGGCGAAGCGGGCAGCTACGCCATAGCCATCACTATCATCCCCTGAACTCTGTCAAACCTTTTGATAGTCGCGCCGGAAATCAGCCGTGAAACTGGCCAGCGTCCCGGCGGCGATATTGTCGCGCAGGCCCTGCATCAGTTCCTGATAGAAATGGATATTATGCTGGGTCATCAGCATCGCGCCCAGCATTTCCCCGGCCTTGACCAGATGATGCAGATAGGCGCGGCTCCAGGTCGCGCAGACCGGACAGCGACAGCGCGGATCGAGCGGTCCCTGATCCTCGTTGAACTTGGCATTGCGAATATTGAGCGGCCCGGCCCAGGTGAAGGCCTGCCCGTTGCGGCCCGACCGGGTCGGCAACACGCAATCGAACATGTCGATGCCCCGTTCCACCGCGCCGACGATATCGTCGGGCTTGCCTACGCCCATCAGATAGCGGGGTTTGTCCTGCGGCAGCATGTCGGGCGCGAAATCGAGCGTTGCGAACATCGCCTCCTGCCCCTCTCCCACCGCCAGGCCGCCTACGGCATATCCGTCGAAACCAACCTCGGTCAGCTTTTCGGCTGAAATACGGCGCAACCCCTCGTCCAGTGATCCCTGCTGGATACCAAACAGCGCGGCCCGCTCGGCATGCTCGCCACCGGCGTCGAACCCGTCGCGCGACCGCTTCGCCCAACGCATGGAGCGCTCCATCGACCTGGCCGCCTCGTCATGGGTGCAGCCATTTTTGGTGCACTCGTCGAACGCCATGACGATGTCGCTGTCGAGCAGGCGCTGGATCTCCATGGATCGTTCCGGCGTCAGCATATGCTTCGAACCGTCGATATGGCTGGAAAAGGCCACGCCCTCTTCGCTCATCTTGGTCAGCGCGGACAGGCTCATCACCTGATAGCCGCCGCTGTCGGTCAGGATCGGCCGGTCCCAGCCCATGAAACCATGCAGCCCGCCCAGCCGTGCCATACGCTCGGCGCCGGGACGCAGCATCAGATGATAGGTATTGCCCAATATGATGTCGGCGCCGGCTGCGCGGACTTCGGCAGGGCGCATCGCCTTGACGGTGGCGGCGGTGCCGACCGGCATGAAGGCAGGCGTACGGATTTCGCCGCGGCGCATATGAATCGCGCCGGTGCGGGCCTTGCCGTCGGTGGCGCTGATGGAGAAGGAAAAACGGGGCTTGGTCATCGCCGCGCTCTAATGGCGAACCTGCGCAGGTTCAAGGACCAGCCGGCTCAGCCCGCCCTGCGCACGCCCTCGAACAGGGCCATCGCATCAATATGGAACCCTTCCACCCGACGATAGGGACCGATGAAGCGGAGGCAATCGGCTGACAGGCGCAACGGCCAGGGATCGCCCTGCTCGTCATGCAGGGCCAGGGTAACGCTGGGACTGTTCCGTCGTGACTCGTTCATGGCCCTCGGCATAATTAACAAAGGTTAACAAAGACCTGAGCACGGAATTTTACATCTGTATACCAACGGTCTTTGTGGCATCCGCGCCACATTGGATCGGGTTCGGCGGCTTTTGGGGCGACCTCCTTGCAACAGTCGGCAGCAAAAATGGTTAACGTCCTGTCAATCATGTTCGGCTTGATTGCATGCTGCGTGCAAGCCTGATCTTTTCATGCCGAATAACAAAACGGGGTCGCAGATGATTGATTCAGGACGGTTTAATCCGACCAGGGATGAAGCTGAAGCTGCATTCGAAGACGATTTCTCAGGCAGCGCCGAACTTCCGCCGCTTGCCGTTACGGAAGCCGGGCCGGAGACGGGACTGGAACGGGCGTTCCGCCAGTCCACCTTGTTCGACCTGGGGCAGATCGATGTGCGCTGGGACGATGAATTGTCGACGCTCTGGGCATTCATGACGCCGCTGGAACGGCCCAACAGCAATATGGGCCTGATTCGCGACACCATGGCCTGGCAGCGTGAAAGCAAACTGGCGTTCGACGGCAAGCGGGCCAGCGACGGGAGCGGCCTGCTGAAATTCATGGTGCTGGGGTCTCGCTTTCCGGGCGTATTCAACCTGGGCGGCGATCTGGAGATGTTCGCCGAGTGCATCCAGCGCCGCGATCGCGCGACGCTGCTGAAATATGGCATTGCCTGCTGCGAAATCGTCGATCGTATCTGGCATTGCAATGACATGAACATCATCAATATTGGCCTGGCGCAGGGCGATGCGCTGGGCGGCGGGCTTGAAGCATTGATGTGCTTCGATGTCATCATCGCCGAACGACAGGCGCGATTCGGCCTGCCCGAAGTGCTGTTCGGCCTGTTCCCCGGCATGGGTGCCTATTCCATCCTGTCCCGCCGGGTCGGCCCCGTCCTGGCGCGGCAGATGCTGACGGCAGGACGCATCTATACCGCCGAGGAAATGTGCGACATGGGCATCGTCACGCAGGTGGTCGAAACCGGGGAAGGGGAAGCCGCTACCGCCCGGTGGATCAAGGACCATGCGTCGCACCATGCCGGCTATGTCGGCATCAACCGCGCCGGGCGCCGGGTGAACCCGATGACGCTGGAAGAACTGGTGGATATCGTCGAAACCTGGACCGACACCGCCCTGGCCCTGTCTGATCGCGACCTGCGTATGATGCGCCGCCTCGCCGCAGCGCAAACCCGTCTGCGCAGATAAGATGAAGACGCCCCGCTGCGTTCAGGCGCGGCGGCGGCGTTGCACCGGGTCGGGCCGTTCGCTGCCGGCCAGCGGCCCCGCCGCGATCAGTTCGGCGATTCGCTCGCGCGGGACCGGTCGGCTGAACAGATAGCCCTGCACATTGGTGAAGCCGGCTTCGCGCGCATGGGTGAGTTGGTCGGGCGTCTCGATCCCTTCCGCCACCGTGTCCATGTTGAGGTCACGCGCCAGATTGCCGATGGCGCGGACGATGGCGCGATCCTCGGCATTGGCGCTGACGCCGGCCATGAAGCTCTGGTCGATCTTGAGCGTGTCGAACCGGTAGGAGCGCAGATAGGACAAGGCACTGTAGCCGGTGCCGAAATCGTCCAGCGCCAGCCGCAGCCCGATCCGCTGCAACTCGCGCAGGATGCTGTTTGTCTGCCCGCTATTGTCGAGGAAGATGGATTCGGTGACCTCCAACTCCAGCCGCCGGGCAGGCAAGCCGGATTCCAGCAGCGCAGCGATGACATTGGCCGGCAATTCCGTGCATTTGAGCGACGCTGGCGAAATATTGATCGCGATGCGCACTTCGCCCGGCCATGCGACGGCAGTGTTACAGGCTTCGCGCAGCACCCATCCGGTCATCGCCTCGATCATGCCCATGCTTTCCGAAATCGGGATGAATTCGGACGGCGGGATCGGCCCCAGCACCGGATGATCCCAGCGCAGCAACGCTTCACAAGCTTCGATATGCCCACTCTCCAGATCTACGATCGGCTGGTAGAGCAATTTGAGTTCGTCGCCGTCCAGCGCGCGGCGAAGCCCCGTTTCGATCTCATGGATGCGGTTGAACCGTTCCTTGAGCGACCAGTTGAAGCTGGCGGCGCGGTTGCGCCCTTCCCGCTTCGCTTCATACAGCGCCAAGTCGGCATGCTGCATCAGTTCGTCCATGTCGCGCCCGTCCTGCGGTGCGACCGCATAGCCGATCGAGGCGGTGACCTGGAGATGATTGTCGCTGAGGTCGAAGCCATGGGCGAAGTAGCCGATAATCTCCTGAGCCAGCGCGGCCGCCGTCACGCGATCCATGTCCGGGCAAATGACAACGAATTCGTCGCCGCCGAAGCGGGCGATTCGCCCGCGTCCCTGCACCACGTCGGTCAACCGCTCCGCAACGCTGCGCAGCAGCTGGTCGCCGACCATATGGCCCAGCGAATCATTGATCTCCTTGAACCGGTCGATGTCCATCCACAGGATGGTGACGGCGTCGTTCCGCTTCTGGTTGGCGTCGAATATCTCGCGCAGGCGCATCTGCATCGCCATGCGATTTTCAAGCCCGGTCAGGCTGTCGAAGCGGGCCAGCCGCTCGAACTTCTCGGCCAGAAGCGACTTTTCCCGCTTGCCGACCAGCGCCTGCACGACGATGCGATGGATGGTCGAGCTGATTTCCGCCAGCCCCAGCACCATCATCACCATCGCTACGGACAGCACGCGATAGCCGGTTGATCCCTGCAACCACAGGCCGGTCGCGGTCGGCAGCAGGGTCAGGCAGACCTGACCGATGGCGATCTGAACGCGGCCCGCATTGCGACCGGAAATGCCGCCGGCATAGCCCGTCGCCATCGACACGCTGAGCATGTGGGTGACGGGATTGGGCGATCCGAGCAGAGTGACGAAACTCATCAGGCCCAGCAGGCCAGCATAGCCCCACGCGCCCAGCTCATAAATCAGTTCCCAGCTACGCGACGCGACAGCGGTGCCGCGTACGAGCTGGCGATGAAAGAAAACGGCGGAAATGACACGCAGGGTCGCCACCAGGCAGAGGGCCGTGACGACCAACTGGATCGGTCCGGCTGCCGACATGGTGCTGATGACGATGCCGACGGCCACGCCAGTGACCGCGCCGATGGTCAGCGATCGGGGCGAGGCATAGAGTGATTCGACCAGGCTCCGCCGCACATCGGCGTCCTGCCCCGTGTCCCGCGCCCTGCGCCTTTCAAGAAATGTTTTCAGCACGCGCAAATGGCGGGTCTCCGGTTCCCGCTCCAGTCATCGCATTTCCCGTTTATTTTTCGGTTAACATTGTTGTTAGGCGTCAATCCGATCATTGCCCCGGAAAACAGGAGTTCCCCATAAATGCACCCGCTCGATCGCCCCGTCTGGAACAGCCTGTCGAGTGGCTGGGCGGCACTGGCGCAAGGCGATGAGCATGCCCGCCGACTCGACCCCTCCTATGGCCCGTTCGGCGCAACGGCAGACGAGCATCCAGAAAGCCTCGCCGCCATTGCCGCGCTGGTCCCCGCAGATGGCGAATTATGGATGATCGGGCCGGAAGCTCTGACCCTGCCGCCCGGCGTCATCGTCACTCGCACCGCCATGCTGGCCCAGATGGTCGCCCCATCCATCACGCCCGCCACCGCGCCGCCACCCGCCTGGGTACCGCTGGGCGAAAGCGACGCGGCGGACATGCTGGCCCTGGCGCTGCTGACCAAGCCCGGCCCGTTCCGGTCCCACACCCGCAGGCTGGGCCGTTTCATCGGCGTACGGGAGAATGGCCGGCTGGTCGCCATGGCCGGCGAACGCATGCGCCTGCCAGGCTTCACCGAAGTCAGCGGCGTCTGCACCCATCCCGACTGGCGCGGCCGGGGCCTCGCCGGCGCGCTGATGCGGGTGGTGGCGCAGGCGATACTCGACCGCGGCAAGACGCCCTTCCTTCACGCCTATGCCGCCCATGACAAGACGATCGCCCTCTATTGCTCGCTGGGTTTTGAGGTGCGGGCGGAATTGCCGATGATGGTGGTGACAGGCGGCGGGTATCCGGCGCCGTAGGATGGCCCCGCCGCTGTAGGACAGGAAAATAGGACAAGAAAAAGGCCGGTGGATCGCTCCACCGGCCTTTTTCAGATGTTCGCAGACAGCGAAGGACTTCGATCTGCGGGCGGAGCCAGGCCCCACCCGCACGATCGTTTTTAGAAGTCCATGCCGCCCATGCCGCCCATGCCGCCGCCGGGCATGCCCATCGGCGCCTTGTCGTCGGCCGGCAGTTCCGAAACGGCCGCTTCGGTGGTGATCAGCAGACCAGCGACCGAGGCAGCGTTCTGGAGCGCGGTGCGCACGACCTTGGTCGGGTCGATGACGCCGGCCGCGACGAGGTTTTCATAGACGTCGGTCGAAGCGTTGAAGCCGAACGAGGTGTCGTCCTGATCCAGCAGCTTGCCCGACACGACGGCGCCGTCATGGCCCGCATTCTGCGCGATCTGGCGAACCAGAGCGGTCAGCGACTTGCGAACGATGTCGATACCGCGGGTCTGGTCGTCATTGACGCCGGTCAGGCCATTGAGCGCCTTGGTCGCGTACAGCAGAGCCGTGCCGCCACCGGGGACGATGCCTTCTTCGACGGCTGCACGGGTGGCGTGCAGGGCGTCGTCGACGCGGTCCTTGCGTTCCTTGACTTCGACTTCCGTCGCGCCGCCAACCTTGATGACGGCAACGCCGCCAGCAAGCTTCGCCAGACGTTCCTGAAGCTTTTCCTTGTCATAGTCCGAGGTGGTGTGCTCGATCTGCTGACGGATCTGCTCGGTACGGCCCTTGATCGAGTCATGGTCGCCAGCGCCATCGACGATGACGGTGTTGTCCTTGTCGATGGTGACGCGCTTGGCGGTGCCCAACATGCCCAGCGTGACCGACTCAAGCTTGATGCCCAGGTCTTCCGAGATCACTTCGCCCTTGGTGAGGACGGCGATGTCTTCCAGCATGGCCTTGCGACGATCGCCGAAACCGGGCGCCTTGACCGCAGCGACCTTCAGGCCGCCACGCAGCTTGTTGACGACCAGGGTCGCCAGCGCTTCGCCTTCGATATCTTCCGCGATGATCAGGAGCGGACGGCCCGACTGAACGACGGCTTCCAGGATGGGAAGGATCGACTGAAGGTTCGACAGCTTCTTTTCGTGGATCAGGATGTACGGATCAGCCAGCTCGACAGCCATCTTTTCCGGGTTGGTGATGAAGTAGGGCGACAGGTAGCCGCGGTCGAACTGCATACCTTCGACAACGTCCAGCTCGAAGTCGAGACCCTTGGCCTCTTCCACGGTGATGACGCCTTCCTTGCCGACCTTTTCCATGGCTTCGGCGATCTTTTCGCCGACTTCACGGTCGCCATTGGCGGAAATGATGCCGACCTGGGCCACTTCGGCCGAACCCGAAACCGGCTTCGAACGCGCCTTGATGTCCTCGACGACCTTGATGACGGCGAGGTCGATACCACGCTTCAGGTCCATCGGGTTCATGCCGGCGGCAACCGACTTCATGCCTTCGCGCACGATGGCCTGGGCCAGCACGGTCGCGGTGGTGGTGCCGTCACCGGCGATGTCGTTGGTCTTCGAAGCCACTTCGCGCACCATCTGGGCGCCCATGTTTTCGAACTTGTCCTTCAGTTCGATTTCCTTGGCGACCGAAACACCGTCCTTGGTGATGCGGGGCGCGCCGAAGCTCTTGTCGATGACGACGTTGCGGCCCTTCGGCCCCAGGGTCACCTTGACCGCGTCGGCCAGGATGTCGACGCCGCGCAGGATGCGCTCACGAGCGTCACGCGAAAACTTTACGTCCTTCGCTGCCATGATCTTTTACCTTCGTTTGAGAATTGCAAAATTTGCGAAGTTCACACCGTCACAGGGCGCGAATTTCCGCCTAAATCTGGAATGGATATCCGGTTCGCAGCTTTACGCCACGACGCCCAGCCCGTCGCCTTTAGGCGACAATGCCGAGGATATCGCTTTCCTTCATGATGAGCAGGTCTTCACCGTCGACCTTGACTTCGGTGCCCGACCATTTGCCGAACAGGATGCGGTCGCCAGCCTTGACGTCGAGCGGGGTCACCTTGCCGTCTTCGGCCTTGCTGCCCGAACCGACGGAGACGATTTCGCCTTCCTGCGGCTTTTCCTTGGCGGTGTCGGGGATGATGATGCCACCGGCGGTCTTCGCTTCCGCTTCGATGCGGCGGACGAGAACGCGGTCATGCAATGGACGAAATGCCATATTGGTTGCCTTTCCCTTGGCGTATTTGGGATAGGGCGCAGCGAGTAGGAAAACGGAGTCGTGCCCCGAAATGCCTTGTTCGCCTGTCCTTCTCCCGATGAACCTGT
Organism: Sphingobium sp. Leaf26; assembly: GCF_001421665.1. Lineage (GTDB taxonomy): Bacteria > Pseudomonadota > Alphaproteobacteria > Sphingomonadales > Sphingomonadaceae > Sphingobium. The sequence continues at coordinate 577,536 of NZ_LMKV01000012.1, read as the reverse complement.
CTTTGTTAGCACTCACTGACAAGGAGTGCTAGCGGCATGAATATGGAAAATTTGGTCCGCTGGTCAAGGGTGCGCGACCCGAAAAATTTCCTGCCCGTCCCGATCCGGGGCCAGCGCGTTGGTTTCGATAGGCGCGGCGCCCGCCATCGTCATCCGCCGCGCGATGGATTGCGCGGATATTGCGGCTGTTCCTTATATATGTCGTTTAAGGAATCTTTGATGACAGCGGCATCGCTCGCGCGTGTCGCCGGTTGAGAGGGACATAAGCAGAAGGAGAGATTGATGCCCTATACCACGATCCTGGCCGCTGTTGATGTCAACAGCCCGGACCTTGCCCATGCAGCCATTGCCGGCGCGGCCGAAATCGCGGGCGCCACCGGCACCGTCCATATCCTCTATGTCCGCTATTACCTCCCTACCCGCTACTCCGAATTGCTGGCGATCGACTTCGATGAGCAGGAAGAGGCAGACGCCATGGTCGCCATGCAGGATTGGGCGGACGACGCAGGGCTGGACCCGGCCCGTACCCAGATCTTCACCCGGCGCGGCCGTGTGCGGGACGAAGTGCTGATCGAGGCGGAGCGGCGCAACGCCGATCTGATCGTCATCGGATCGCATCAACCATCGCTCTCGTCCAAATTGCTGGGTTCCAACGCATCGGCCATCGTCCACCAGTCGCCGATCAGCGTGCTGACGGTCCGAACGGTTTCGAAATAATCATGGATAGTTGAGCGGCGCTTGGTTGCGGGCGGCGGTGCTGCTTCCTACCTGCGGGCCACATCCCCTTATCGGAGCCAGCCCGCATGACCGACAGCTACACCCCGCCCAAAGTCTGGACCTGGGACCGGGAAAATGGCGGCCCCTTCGCCAATATCAACCGGCCGATCGCCGGCGCGACCCATGAAAAGGATCTGCCGGTCGGCGATCATCCGCTCCAGCTCTATTCGCTCGCCACGCCCAATGGGCAGAAGGTGACCATCCTGCTGGAGGAATTGCTGGAAGCGGGCGTATCCGCCGCCGACTATGACGCCTGGCTCATCAGGATCGGCGATGGCGACCAGTTCGGCAGCGGCTTTGTCGACGTCAATCCCAACAGCAAGATCCCCGCCCTGCTCGACCGCAGCGTGTCGCCGCCGCAGCGCGTGTTCGAATCCGGCTCGATCCTGCTCTATCTGGCGGAAAAATTCGGCGAGTTCCTGCCGACCGATCCCGCCGGGCGGACCGAGACGCTGAACTGGCTGTTCTGGCAGATGGGCGCCGGTCCGCTGCTGGGCGGCGGCTTCGGCCATTTCTTCGCCTATGCCCCGGAAAAATACGAATATCCGATCAACCGCTACACGATGGAAGTGAAGCGACAACTGGACCTGCTCGACAAGCGGCTGGCGGACAATGACTATATTGGCGGCGCGGACTATAGCATCGCCGACATCGCCATCTGGCCCTGGTATGGCGGCGTCGTGCTGGGCCGGGCCTATGGCGCGGCGGAGTTTCTGGACGCAGGCAGCTACACCAACCTGCTGCGCTGGGCCAAACAGATCGACGCCCGCCCCGCCGTGAAGCGTGGCCGCATGGTCAACAAGGCGAACGGTCCGCTGGAAGAGCAACTGCACGAACGGCATGACGCCGGCGACTTCGCCACGAAGACGCAGGATAAGCTGGAAGGGGCCGCCTAGGCTCCCTTCCATGATAGATTTCCGTTCGCCCTGAGCTTGTCGAAGAGCCTCTTTCTTCTTGAGACGGAAAGAGGCTTCGACAGGCTCAGCCCGAACGGCTTCCTTTATACCCCGATGCTCAATAGCCCACCGTGAACCGCGCCTTGCTATGCCGCGGCTGTTCGATCTCATCGACCAGTGCGATGGCATAGTCGGCATAGGATATGCTGCTATTGCCATCCGCATCGACCAGCAGCGCGTCCTTGCCCAGGCGGAAGCTGCCCTTGCGAACGCCAACGAAGAAATAGGCCGATGGCGAAAGGAAGGTCCAGTCGATGTCGTCCACCCCGCGTAGATAATCGAGGAAGTCCGCGCCCTTGCCCGCTTCGACCTTGGCGACTTCGGGAAAGTCCGGCGTGGTGATCAGGGCAACACCCGGCGCGACTTCCAGGCTGCCAGCCCCGCCGACCACCAGATAGCGCGGCACGCCGGAGTCGCGCACCACGCCGACCAGCGAGGCCGGATCGGTGTCGGAGAACATGACCGCGCTGACCACCACATCATGGCCCTTGATCGTTTCGACGAGGGCGTCAGCTTGCTGCACATCGCCGGCGACCGCCGTGACGCCATCGACCTTGACCGCATTTTCGGGATGGCGCGAAATGGCCGTAACCTGATGCCCGCGACGCGCCAGTTCAGCGCTGATTTCCGTGCCGGCGCGGCCGGTGCCGCCGATGATCGCTACTTTCATGCTGCATGTCTCCATAGGTAGTTACTAATAGAAACCAGATAGCGATCAGGATATCATGACCGCAAGAGGGCACTTCGCCATCATCAGCTTACGTCGAGGAAACCACCCCATGTTCTCCACCCCGGACTCTCCCCCGCCCCGCATCGGCGACGCCTATAATCCCGACTGCCCGACGCGGCACGTGCTGGACCGGATCGGCGACAAATGGGCCGTGCTGGTGATGCTGACGCTGAAGGACGGGCCGGTGCGCTTCAACGACCTGCGTCGGCGGATCGGCGCCATTTCGCAGAAAATGCTGTCGCAGACGTTGAAGAGCCTGGAGCGGGACGGCCTCGTCAGCCGCGCCGCCTTCCCTACTGTGCCCGTGACGGTGGAATATCGGCTGACGCCGCTGGCCGGCGGGTTGATCGGCATATTGGACCAGATCACCCATTGGGCCGAAATCCATGTCGGCGATATCATGGCATCGCGCCGCGCGCATGACCGGGGTGATGCGCTGGCGGCGTAAATCCGCTTGCGCGGCCTCCGCCATCATCGCATGATGCGCATACGGGACAAGGCAATCTCCCGTTCAGGCACTCCCCGCCCAAGCATTGCGACTATATCGGGCTTCCGGCGCGCTCTGCGTGTCTGACCCGAAGGGGGGATGTGTGTGTCGCAACCGGATGTATCGCAACTTTTCCGAGTCTTCGGACGGATCGGCCTCATCAGCTTTGGCGGACCGGCCGGCCAGATCGCGCTGATGCACCGCGAACTGGTGGAAGAACGGCAATGGGTGGAGGAAGGCGCGTTCCTGCGCGCGCTCAATGTCTGCCATCTGTTGCCGGGGCCGGAGGCACAGCAACTGGCCACCTGGATCGGATGGCGGATGCACGGCACGATCGGTGGCCTGATCGCCGGCCTGTTGTTCGTGTTGCCCGGCGCGGCAATCATGATCGGCCTGTCGATGCTCTACGCCTTCGCCGCCGATTTGAAGCCTGTGGCGGCGCTGTTCCTGGGGATCAAGGCGGCCGTGCTGGCGATCGTGGTGCAGGCGCTGATCCGCATCGGCCGGCGCGCACTGGACAGCGGGTTCAAACGGGCGCTGGCCTTTGCCGCCTTCCTGGCGCTGTTCCTGTTCAACCTGCCCTTCCCGCTGGTCGTGCTGGGATCGGGAGCGATCGGCTTCCTGCTGGCACGGCTACGCCCGGACTGGCTGCATGCCCATGGCCAGGCGGCGGGTGACGCCCCGGTCGGGCCGCTGCCATGGCGCCAGACCCTGCGATCCCTGCTGCTATGGGCGGCGATCTGGGCCGCGCCGATGCTGGCCATCCTGCTGACACTCGGCCCTGATCATGTGCTGTGGAAGATCGGCGCCTTCTTCTCGCAACTGGCGGTGGTGACGTTCGGGGGCGCCTATGCGGTGCTGGCCTATATGGCGCAGGAGGCCGTGCAATCGATGCACTGGCTGTCGGCGGGCGAAATGACCGATGGCCTCGGCCTTGCCGAAACGACGCCGGGACCGCTGATTTTGGTGACGCAGTTCGTCGGCTTTCTGGGCGCGTTCCGGGCGCCGGCGCCCTTTACGCCACTGATGGCGGGATTGCTGGGCGGTCTGCTCACGACCTGGGTGACGTTCGCGCCCTGTTTCCTGTGGATCTTCAGCGTCGCGCCCTGGATGGAGCGACTGGAGCGCGCGCCCCGCCTGCAAGGGGCGCTGGCCGCGCTGACCGCCGCGATCGTGGGGGTGATCGGCAACCTGACGGTCTGGTTCGCGCTGCATATATTGTTCATGCGCGGCGAGAGGGTGGCTGTTGGTCCGGTACGACTGTGGTGGCCCGACTGGACCAGCATCGACTGGCGCATCGCCGCCATCGCGCTGGGGGCTGCGCTCCTGATCTTTGTCGCAAGGCGCGGGGTGATGACGGTGCTGGCGATTTGCGCCGTTGCGGGGCTGGCGGTGAGCGGGGTGCAGGAAATTTGATACGGGTTGTATAGTGGCTGTTCCCCGGCGCAGGCCGGGGAACAGCATGATGGTCGGCTGTTACCCCGCCGCCTGCACGATCTGCGCCCATGCCTCTTCGCTGATGACCTCTATGCCCAGCGCGGCGGCCTGCTTCAATTTGCTGCCCGCACCTGGCCCCGCGACTACCAGATCCGTCTTCGCGCTGACCGATCCTGCCGCCTTCGCGCCCAGCCGTTCAGCCTGCGCCTTCGCCTCGTCGCGGCTCATCGTCTCCAGCTTGCCGGTGAAGACGACGATCTTGCCGGTCACGGCGCTGGCGGTGGTTTCGACCACATAATCGGGCGGAGAAACCTCGCCAAGCAGGTCTTCCCACGCCTCCACATTATGCGGTTCATGGAAGAAGTCGGCCAGCGCATGCCCCACCGCCGCACCGACATTTTCCACCCCGATATGTTCGGCGATCGCCTTGTCGCGCTTGGCCTGCGTCTCCGCCGGGTCGGCAGCGGCGCGCAGAGCGATGATTTCTTCGGCCAGTCCGCGAACCGCCGGCAGCGTCGTATAGCGTTTGAGCAGGTCGCGCGCCGTCACCGCGCCGACATGGCGGATACCCAGGCCAAAGAGCAGTTTGGCGGCATCGGGCGCGCGCTTCGCCTCGATCGCGGCGAGCAGGTTGTCGACCGACTTTTCCTTCCAGCCTTCGCGGCCGATCAGGTCGGGACGATGCTTTTTCAAACGAAAGATATCGGCTGGTTCGGCTATCCAGCCCAGGTCCAGAAACTCCTGAATCGTCTTTTCACCCAGCCCTTCGATATCCAGCGCCGCCCGGCTGACGAAGTGGCGCAGCCGCTCGAACCGCTGCGCCGGACAGATCAGGCCACCGGTGCAGCGGAAATCGACTTCCTCCTCCTCGCGCACCGCTTCGGAGCCGCAGACGGGGCAGTGGGTGGGGAAAGGAAACGATTGGCGGTCCTCCTCGCGGGTCAGATTCTCGACCACCTGCGGGATGACGTCGCCCGCGCGCTGCACCACGATGCGGTCGCCGGGCCGCACGCCCAGCCGCGATATTTCGTCGGCATTATGCAGCGTCACGTTGGAAACAACCACGCCGCCCACGGTCACGGGCGTCAGGCGGCCGACCGGGGTCAGCTTGCCGGTGCGACCGACCTGAATGTCGATCGCCTCCAACGTGGTCTGCGCCCGTTCGGCGGGGAATTTATGCGCGATGGCCCATCGCGGCGCCTTCGCCACGAAGCCCAGCCGCTGCTGCCAGTCGAGCCGGTCTACCTTGTAGACGACCCCGTCGATGTCGAACGGCAGCTCAGCGCGTGCCGCCTCAATCCCGCGATAATGGCCGATCAGCGCCTTCAGCTTGTCGACGCAGGCCAGCATGTCGGACACCGGCAGGCCCCAGCTTGCGATCGCCTGCATCACGCCCAGTTGCGTGTCGGCGGGCACCGCGCTGTGCGCACCCCAGCCATGGGCCAGGAAGCGCAGCGGGCGGGCGGCAGTGACGGTCGCGTCCTTCTGGCGCAGCGATCCGGCGGCGGCGTTGCGCGGATTGGCGAACTGACGCGCCTTTTCGGGATCGTCGGCCTCGGCCAGCAGGCGCTGGTTGAGCGCCACGAAATCGGCCTTGGCCATGTAGACCTCCCCGCGCACCTCGAACAGGTCGGGGATGCCGGGGCCGGTCAATTGCTGCGGAATGTCCGTGATCGTACGGACATTGGCGGTGACGTCCTCGCCGGTCGCACCGTCCCCGCGCGTCGCCGCCAGCACCAGCACGCCCTGCTCATAGCGCAGCGAACAGGACAGACCGTCAATCTTCGGCTCGGCGGTCAGCGCCAGCGGTGCCTCTTCGGGTAGCGCGAGGAAGCGGCGGACGCGGGCCAGAAACTCGCCGATATCCTCGTCGGAAAAGCCATTGTCGAGGCTCATCATGCGGACGGCATGCGGCACCTTCTTTAACGCCGACGTGGCGACGGCCCCGACCTGCGCATTGGGCGAATCAGCGCGGACCAAATGCGGAAAGGCGGCCTCCAGCGCGTTGTTCTCGCGGATCAGCGCGTCATAGTCGGCATCACTGATCTCCGGCGCGTCCTGATCATGATAGAGCCGGTTATGCTTCGCCACCTCCCTGGCAAGGCGCATGAGGCGGTTGGCGGCTTCGGCTTCGGAGAGGGGCGCGGGATTAGTCATGAGGATGCTTTAGCGAAGCCCGCGCCGGCCAGAAAGGCCACTATCAGCCGTTCGACCGCGGAAGGTCGATTTTGACAGCATGTGTCTGGATGGGAGCACATAAAATAGCCAAGGCTCCAGCAAAACTGATAGCCGCCCAAAACCACTGCTTCCTTCTAGCGTCGATGAAGGCGCGAACCAACAAGATCAGGGCCGCGAACAGAAGAGCCATCATTGAGGGCCACATCATTTCCATGCTTGCACCCCCGCCACCGGCACCGTTTCAAAATGCTGGGGGAAGCCCGCGATGATCGGGCGCGCCTTCGCGATGGCCGCGCGGATGTCAGGCAATTTCAGCGATGCGGCGTGACTTTCGCGGCTGTCCCAAACTTCCGTGATCCAGATCGCGTCCGGGTTCGCGGCGTCGAGCGCCACCACATAGGACAGGCAACCGGGCATCGCGCCCGTCGCGTCGGTCAGGATGGCGACCAGTTCGTCACGCTTGCCGGGTGCGCTCAGCATCTGGCCGATCAGGCCATAGCGCGGCTTGGCCTCCTGCGCGGCTGCGGGGATGGCGCTGGCAGCTATCGCGACGGCAGTCAGGCCGAGCATGTCTCTGCGGTTATGAGTCATATACCCCTCCTTCTACACCGTTCCTCGACGAAGGCCGGGGTCCAGCCACCGGGTGACACTGACCCCGGCCTTCACCGGGGAACGGTCAGACCCGCTCCAGCAACCGTTCCGCCTGCGCCCGCGCTTCCGCCGTAATTTCCGCGCCCGACAGCATCCGCGCGATTTCCTCCCGCCGTTCGGCGTCGCTCAGCGCATGGACGCCGGTGCGCGTCACGGTGCCATCGGAGGACTTGGCGATCAGCATATGGCTTGCGCCCCGCGCCGCGACCTGCGGACTATGGGTGACGACCAATATCTGGTTGCTCTGCGCCAGCCGCGACAGCCGCTCACCGATCGCATCGGCCACCGCGCCGCCCACGCCACGGTCGATCTCGTCGAAGATCAACGTGTCCGCCCCGCCCCGCTCCGCCAGCGCCACCTTCAACGCCAGGATGAAGCGCGACAATTCCCCGCCCGATGCGATCTTCGCCAACGGCGCGAACGGCGCACCGGGGTTGGTCGAGATTTCGAACTCCACCCGGTCCATGCCCTGCGCGCTCCACTGACCCTCGTCCAGTTCAGCAACCACCGTGCGGAACCGTGCCGCGTCCAGCTTCAGCGGCGCCAGCTCGCACGCTACCGCCGCGTCCAGACGCCCGGCCGCCACTTGACGCTCGACCGACAAGGCCTGCGCGGCGGCGCGATAGGCGTCGGCCTTGTTGGCCACATCCTTTTCCAGCGCGGCGATATGCTCCTCCCCGCCCTCGATCGCAGCCAGCTTTGCCGCCATCTCGTCGCGCAGGGCAGCCAGATCGTCAGGCTGCACCTGATGCTTGCGGGCCAGGCCACGCAGGTCGAACAGGCGGGTTTCGATCATATCGAGCCGTGCGGGGTCGAAACTCAGCGCCTCGGCGGCCTCGGCCAGCCGATCCTCTGCCTCGCCCGCTTCGACCACGGCGCGGTCGAGCGCTTCGAGCACGGCATTGAGCAGCGGCTCCTCGCCCGCGATGCGATCGAGCCGGCGCGCCGCCTGCCGCAACTGGGCCAGGCCGCCGTCGGAGCCAGTCAGGCAGTCGCCGACGGCGCTCAGATCATCGGTCAGCCGCGCGCCCTTCTGCATGGTCGCACGCTCTTGCGCGAGTGTCGCCTCCTCGCCCGGTTCGGGCGCGAACTTGCGCAACTCCTCGACCGCGTGGGTCAGATAGTCGCGATCCCGCGCCGCATTCTCGACCGTCTCGCGCGCGGCGCTCAGCGCGTGGGTGGCGGCACGCCAGCCGGCATGCGCCGTCGCGACCAGCCCGGCTTCGCAGCGACCATAGCTGTCGAGCAGCGCCCGGTGGCCGCGCGGGTTGAGCAGGCCGCGATCGTCATGCTGGCCGTGAATTTCGACCAGCGATCCGCCAAGGTCGCGCAGCAATGCGGCCGAACAGGGCTGGTCGTTGACGAAGGCCCGGCTGCCGCCATCGGCCTTTACCAGCCGACGGATCAGCAGCGGTTCGCCCGGCTCCATGTCGATGCCGTTTTCGACCAGCAGCGCGGTCACGCGATGATCGGCAGCCGGCGGCTCGAAGGCAGCAACCACGCTGGCCTGCGCCTCACCATTACGGACCAGACCGCTGTCCGCGCGCGCGCCCAAGGCCAGCCCCAGCGAATCGAGCAGGATCGACTTGCCCGCCCCTGTCTCACCGGTCAGCACGGACAGGCCGGCGCCGAACTCCAGGTCCAGCGCCTCGATCAGCACGACATTGCGGATGGCGAGCGAGGTTAGCATGACATTCGCCTATAACCGCCACTGAACAGATTAGGAACGAACAAGTTCGGCAATGCCGTTCCCCGGCGAAGTTGGCGGGAGGCACGTGACTCCCATCAAGGGTCCAGACGTCATGGCAACTGGACCCCGGCCTTCACCGGGGAACAGGTCAAGCCTGCCAGTTCCAGACCCCGATCAGGCCTTGCCGCCATGCTGCTGCATCAGCTTGTAGCTGCGTTCGTACCATTTGGTGCCGGGATAGTTGCGGCCCAGCACAGCGGCAGCCTTCTGCGCTTCGGCGGGGATGCCGAGCGAAAGATAGGATTCGACCAGACGCTCCAGCGCTTCGGGCGTGTGAGTCGTGGTCTGATACTTATCCACCACCGAACGGAAACGCAGCGTGGCGGCGAGCCACTGGCCACGGCGCTGGTAGAAACGCCCGACTTCCATTTCCTTGCCGGCCAGGTGATCGTTCACCAGATCGACCTTCAACCGCGCGTCGGCGGCGTAGCGGGTGTCGGGATAGCGGCGGATCAATTCACCCAGCGCGTCCAGGCCCTGCTGCGTGATCTTCTGGTCGCGGGTGACGTCGGCGATCTGCTCATAATAGCAGAGCGCGATCAGATAATAGGCGTAGGGCGCGTCCTTGTTGCCGGTATGGATCGACAGGAAACGCTGCGAGGCGGCGATCGACTCATTATAGTCCTGGTTCATATAGTAACTGAATGCGGACATGAGCTGCGCCCGGCGCGCCCAGGGCGAATAGGGATGCTGGCGCTCCACCTCGTCGAACAGGGCGGCGGCGAGCTTGTACTGCCCACGATCGAGACGGTCCTTGCCACTGTTATACAGGGTCGACACGTCGCGGGCGACATATTGGGTGTCGGCCTTGTTCTTCGATGTGGAACAGCCGGTGAGCACGGGCGAGGCGATCAGGACCAGGGTGGTGGCCGCGCCGATGCGCGTCAGGGTTTTCGTCAGCATGGCCGGGTCATAGCCGAGGGACACGCCCTCGCCAAGCGGCAGAATGCGCCTTCGTCAACAGGCTGGCGCAGCGGGCAGGTCGAGCCGGGCGATCGCCCCGCCCTGCGGCGCGGCGGTCAGGGCGAAACGCCCGCCCAACTGGGCCGCCAGCGCATGGGCGATACGCAGGCCCAGGGATTCGCCCGCACCGCCGCCCGGCGCCAGACCATGCCCGTCGTCGGCGACCTCCAGCGCCAGCGCGCCATCCGTCTGTGCCAGCCTGACATGGATATGGCCCGCACGATCGGGCAGGCCATGTTCGATTGCGTTGCTGACCGATTCCGCCACGACCAGCGCCAAAGGCACGGTAATATTGGGGTCCAGCCGCAGCCCGGTCGGCGCCGCCACGGTCAGGGCGACGTCCTGCCGCCCGCTGGCGTCCATGATGTCGGCGGTCAGGGCCGACAGGAAACCGTGCATATCCTGTCCAGCCCCCGAGGGATCGTAAAGCGCCCGACTGATCCGTCCGACCAGCGCCAGCCGTTCCGACGCATCGTCCAGCGCGCGGCGCGCGACATCATGATCGACATGGCGGCGCTGGAGCGACAGCATCGCCGCCACGACCTGCAAATTGTTCGATACGCGATGCTGTAATTCCTGAAACAGCAGTTCGCGATTATCGGCCAGCGTCCGGCTGCGTTCCCGCTCCACCGCCAGGTTGAAATTGGCGCGCTGCATGAAGTGGATCAACGCGATGTCGATCGCCACCACCCCGGTATAGAAGAGCATCGCAACCATGACCGCCGGGTTGATCGCGAAGACATGATGCGGCGGGATGAAGACATACCAGGAGATCAGCCCGCACAGCAGGCCGGCAAAGATGCCGGGCCGCACGCCGAACAGAAAGGAAGAGAGGATGACGGCGGGAAAGAAGGTGACGAAAGGATAGCCGGAAGGCAGCAGCGGTTCCGCCGCGATACGCAGCAGCAACGCAGACGCGCAAAAGACGGTCGTCAGGCCATAAGCATAGAGCGGCCGGTCGAGCACGAGCGGCAGGCGTTCGACAAAGCGTTCATTTCCTCGCTGCACTACGATCCCCTTTCAGACCGTCGTTACACTATCAGAACTTTGTCCGGATTCCTTGATCGAAGTTAGCGCGCGGAAACGCACACGCAAAAAACGGGGCGCCCGGTTGGCCGGACGCCCCGCTTCCATTCCGTCACCCGGCCTTGCGGCCGGAGCGATCATTTAGTCCTGAGTCAGGAAGTCGGGCAGACCGCCGCTAGGGCCGTCATCGTTACCACCTTCGCTGCGTTCGCGGCGGGGACCACGATCGCCGCCATCACGGCGCGGGCCACGACCGCGATCGCCACGGCCTTCGCCGCCTTCGCGACGCGGGCCACGATCCCCACCGCCATCACGGCGCGGACCGCGATCACCACGCGGTTCGCGCGGTTCACGAGCAGGACGGGTGTCTTCCAGTTCCTCGCCGGTTTCCTGATCGACGACGCGCATCGACAGGCGAACCTTGCCGCGAGGATCGATTTCGAGAACCTTGACCTTCACGTCCTGGCCTTCCGACACGACGTCAGTCGGCTTTTCGACGCGCTCATTCTTCATTTCGGAAACGTGGACGAGGCCGTCCTTGCCACCCATGAAGTTCACGAACGCACCGAAATCGACGATGTTGACGACCTTGCCGTCATAGACCTTGCCGACTTCCGCTTCCTGCGTGATGCCGAGGATCCACTTGCGGGCGGCCTCGATCTGCGCCGGGTCGGACGAGCTGATCTTGATCAGGCCTTCGTCGTCAATGTCCACCTTCGCGCCGGTTTCGGCGACGATTTCGCGGATCACCTTACCACCGGTGCCGATGACTTCACGGATCTTCGACTTGTCGATCTGCAAGGTTTCGATACGCGGGGCGTGCGCCGACAACTCGGTGCGGGTCGAGGACAGCGCCTTGGCCATTTCGCCCAGGATGTGCGCACGGCCTTCCTTCGCCTGCGTCAGCGCGGCTTCAAAGATTTCGCGCGTGATGCCCGCAATCTTGATGTCCATCTGCATCGTGGTGATGCCGACTTCGGTGCCTGCGACCTTGAAGTCCATGTCGCCGAGGTGATCTTCATCACCCAGGATGTCGGACAGGACGGCAAAGTCCTTGCCTTCCAGGATCAGGCCCATGGCGATGCCAGACACGGGGCGCTTCAACGGCACACCGGCGTCCATCATGGACAGCGAACCGCCGCACACCGTCGCCATCGAGGACGAACCGTTGGACTCGGTAATGTCGGACAGGACGCGGATCGTGTAGGGGAACTCGTCCTTGCTGGGCAGCACGGGGTGCAGCGCACGCCATGCCAGCTTGCCATGACCCACTTCACGACGACCCGGCGCGCCGAAACGACCAACTTCACCGACCGAATAGGGCGGGAAGTTATAGTGCAGCATGAAGTTTTCATAATGCAGGCCAGTGAGGCCGTCGATCATCTGCTCGGCGTCCTTGGTGCCCAGCGTGGTGGTGCAGATCGACTGCGTTTCACCGCGCGTGAACAGGGCCGAACCATGGGTGCGGGGCAGGAAGCCGACCATCGCGTCGATCGGACGGATCTGCGTGGTGGTGCGACCGTCGATGCGCTTGCCGTCCTTCAGGATGGCGCCGCGCACGATTTCCGCTTCCAGCTTCTTGGTCAGCTTGATGCCGGCCATCACGGTCTGGGCGTCCAGGCCTTCGGCGGTGAAGCTTGCCTTCGCCTTGGCGCGGGCTTCGTTCAGCGCGTTCGAGCGGGCCGACTTGTCGGTCAGCTTGTAGGCGGCGGTGATGTCCTTGCCGATCAGCTTCTTCAGCTTCTTCTTCAGGTCGTCCAGATTGTCGCCCTTGGCGACTTCCCACGGGTCCTTGGCGGCCTTTTCAGCCAGGTCGATGATCGCGTTGGCGATCTTCTTGCTGGCTTCATGGGCGAACAGGACGGCGCCCAGCATGATCTCTTCCGACAGCTCCTTGGCTTCGGATTCGACCATCATAACAGCGTTGCCGGTGGCGGCGACGACCAGGTCGAGTTCGCCGGCCTTGGCTTCGTCCAGCGAGGGGTTGAGGATATATTCGCCATCCTTGTAGCCGACGCGCGCGGCGCCGATCGGACCCATGAAGGGCACGCCCGACAGGGTCAGCGCGGCCGACGCAGCGATCATCGCCACGATATCAGGCTCGCTTTCGCCATCGAACGACAGAACCTGCGCGATCACGTTGATTTCGTTATAGAAACCTTCGGGGAACAGCGGGCGGATCGGGCGGTCGATCAGGCGGGAAACCAGCGTTTCCTTTTCCGTCGCGCCGCGCTCACGCTTGAAGAAGCCACCGGGGATGCGGCCGGCGGCGGAATATTTTTCCTGATAGTGAACGGTCAGCGGGAAAAAGTCCTGCCCTTCCTTCACGCTCTTGGCGGCGGTCACGGCGCACAGCACCACGGTTTCGCCATAGGTGGCCAGCACGGCGGCGTCAGCCTGACGCGCGATACGGCCGGTTTCGAGGGTCAGCGTCTTGCCGGCCAGCTCGATGGATACTTTCTTGACGTCGAACATAGTTTTTTCCTTCGCCCGCGTCGGCCCTATTGCCGGGCGGGGCCTTTGGCGGAGCCGATGCGGCTCCATGAATGGAGAGCTTCACGCTCTCCTCCGTCGCGGTTGCGACGGGGCGGGAAAGTGTTCCCCGGATCATGAGCGCCGTGCCGAATTGCCCGACGCCATGTTTCAGAATCGGAAACGGCCCCGAATGGGGCCGTCCCTTTATGGCGGACTTACTTACGCAGGCCCAGCTTACCGATCAGGTCGACATAGCGCGCCTGATCCTTCTTCTTGAGATAGTCCAGCAGCGAACGACGCTTGTTGACCATCATCAGCAGACCACGACGGCTGTGATTGTCCTTGTGGTGACCCTTGAAATGCTCGGTCAGGTTGGTGATCCGCTCGGTCAGGATCGAAACCTGAACTTCGGGCGAACCCGTATCACCTTCAGCGCGGGCATATTCCTTGATCAGCGCTTCCTTGCGCTCGGCAGTAATCGTCATCTATCATCTTCCTTCGGCATCAGGTTAAATCCGCGCACGACCCGGATGTCTCCGTCCAGCATTTCGACCAGCGCCACGGGAATGACCCCGTCGAACGCCAGATGAAGGCCGGTGGCAATGTCGGACCCCGACAGCACCTTCCCCTGTCGGAGAGCGAGCGCTTGATCGGGAGAGACTGCAAAAGCCGGGATGTCGTCCAGCCCTGCGGTCAACGGCAGCATAAGCCCACCGATGGTGCCGCCCCTAGCAGCTTCGTCCAATTTGTCCAGCGAAATCGCGGTTTCCAGGGTGAACGGCCCGGCCTTGATCCGGCGCAACATGGTGACATGGCCGACCGTGCCGAGCGCCAGCGCGATGTCGCGGGCAAGGCTGCGAATATAGGTACCCTTCGAGACATGGGCGCGGAGAGTGACTTCCGCCAGTTCACCAACGCCCCCAAATCCCATTTGCTCACGCGGAGCCGCGGAGACGCGGAGAGAATGGATCGTCACCGACCGCAGCTTCATCTCCACTTCTTCCCCCTTGCGAGCAAGGTCGTAGGCGCGCTGGCCGTCGATCAGGATGGCGCTATAGGCCGGCGGCGCCTGCTCGATCGGGCCAGTGAAGCGCGGCAGCACAGCCTCCACCTCGGCCAGCCTGGGCAGATGATCGCTTTGCGCAATGACCTTCCCCTCCAGGTCAAGCGTATCGGTCTGCGCACCGAACCGAATCGTGAAGTCATAAATCTTGTCGCTGTCGAGCATCCGCCCGGCCAGCTTGGTCGCTTCCCCCACCGCGATTGGCAGCACGCCGGTCGCCAGCGGATCGAGCGTGCCGCCATGGCCGACCTTCCACTTCTCCGTGCCGCCCAGCAGTTCCCGCTGCGTCCGCAACGCGCGCTTCACCGCGCTGACCGCCTGCGTGGAACCCAGGCCATGGGGTTTGTCGAGGATGATCCAGCCGTGCATGGCCGCGCGCTTACCTGCCCGCCCCTGTCCTGTCAGCCCCTAATGCGTTAGGGCGCGCCAATGACCATCAAGCTCATCTGCCTCGATGCCGACGATACGCTCTGGCACAATATGCGCCATTTCAACGCCACCGAAGACGCGCTGCTCGACATGTTGCGCCCCTTTGCTGACGCGGACGTAACGCGCGAGCGGCTGATCGCGTGCGAGATACGCAACCTGCCGCTCTATGGCTATGGCGCCAAGGGCTTTACCCTCTCGATGATCGAGACGGCGACGGAACTGGCTGGCGACCTGCTATCCACCGCGATGATCGAGGGGATATTGGCGGCCGGCCGCGCCCTGCTCGCCCATCCGGTCGATCTGTTCGACGGGGTTCAGGACACGCTGGAGCGGCTGGCGAAGATCGGCCCGCTGGTGCTGGTAACGAAAGGCGACCTGCTGCATCAGGAAAGCAAGCTGGCCGCATCGGGTCTGGGCGACCTGTTTTCCGGCATAGAAATCGTCAGCGACAAGAAGGCGGACACGTTCCGCACGCTATTCTCGCGCTTCAATATCGCCCCGCAAGAGGCTGTGATGGCGGGCGATTCCATGCGGTCGGACATATTGCCCGCTCTGGAGGCCGGCGCATGGGCCGCGTTCATCCCGCAAGAGTGCGGCTGGTCGCATGAAAGCGCCAAGGCGCCATCCGACCACCCGCAATTCGCACAGTTGGAACGGCTCGCCGACCTCCCGGACTGGATCGCGACGATCGATTGAATCACGTCTGGCAATGGTTCCCCGGCGCAGGCCGGGGAACAGTCACTCACTCAAACGCCCCCGCCATTCGTCCGCCAGGATCGAGTAGATCACCGTATCGCGCACATGCCCGGTCCAGGTGATGCGCTGCTTGCGCAACACGCCCTCACGCACCGCGCCCAGTTTCTCCACCGCCTTTTGCGACCGGACATTGCGCTGGTCGATGCAGAATTCGATGCGGGTGAAGCCGCAATCCAGCGCCCGGCCGATCAGCAGCGGCTTGATCCGGCCATTCAGGCCCGTGCCGCGCGCCGCCGGCGTCATATAGGTGCCGCCCAGTTCCAGCCAATTGTCGGCGGCGGCCACCCGCAGGAAGCCGGACATGCCGACCGGCACGCCATCCGCCACGATCAGGAAGGGAAAACGGTCCGGGTTGGCGATGGTCGCATCGAAAATCGTATCGAAATGATCTCCCGACCAGTTGGCCGGAAAAATCTCCCACACCGGATCGTCCACTGGACACAACGCGCGCAGTGTCTCGCGATGCTCTTCCCGCAATTGCTCCAGATACAGGCCCGGCGCGGCGATCGGCGCCAGCAAGTCTTCCATTCGGCTCATCGCTGCATCTGCTCCACGAAATGGCGGCGGCACAGCGCCACATAGCGGTCGTTGCCGCCGATCTCGGTCTGGTCGCCCTGGCGGATCGCCCTGCCCGCTCCATCGACGCGCAGGTTCATGATCGCCTTGCGCCCACATTCGCAGATCGTCTTGATCTCGCTCAGCGAGTCGGCCAGCCCCAGCAGCGCGGCACTGCCGGGAAAAAGCTGCCCCTGAAAATCGGTGCGGATGCCGTAGCACAGGACCGGAATACCCAGCCGGTCGCACACCGCGCCCAACTGCCACACCTGCGCCTCGGTCAGGAACTGCGCCTCGTCCAGCAGCACGCAGGACAGCGGCGTCGCCTGATGCTGCGCGGCGATGGCGGTGAAGATATCGACCTGCGGATCGAACAGATGGGCCTGCGCCTCCAGCCCGATGCGCGACACGATCCGGCCATGGCCATAGCGATCGTCCAGCGCGGCGGTCCACAGCATCGTATCCATGCCGCGCTCGCGATAGTTGAAGTCCGATTGCAACAGGGTGGTCGATTTCCCCGCATTCATGGAACTGTAGTAGAAATAGAGTTTCGCCATGCCCCTGCGCATAGAGCGATTTCACGGCGGATGGAAATGTCCGTGCAGTAACGGCAGGGATCGGCGCACACCCTCACCCCACCTCCGTTCGGGCTGAGCCTGTCGAAGCCCCTTCGACTGCCTGCCGACGTTCAAAGCAGGTACGTAACCGCCGTCAACGCTCAGCACAGGCTTCGACAGGCTCAGCCCAAACGGATTGTCAGCCTTCGCCTCTTCAGCGCATCGTCGGCGCCACGCCCGCCAGGAACCGCACCAGCGCATCGGCCAGCGCGATGCGACTGTCGGAGAAGCTATGATCGGTCGGCCAGACCATCAGCCGCGAATCCGGGTTGGCGCCTTGCGCATCAGCGGCAACCTTGCGCGCCATCGCACCGATTCCCCGCTCCGCACCGATAATGGTCAACGGCCGGCGAGCATAGCCGGCCAATTGCCGACCCAGATCGAATTTCTGCCCGTCCGCCTTGATCTCGGCAGTCAGGCTTTCATAGGTCGCGCCATGGAGCGGCGGCAGGTCGCCCGCCACCTCCGCCTTCCAGCCCGCTTCGCCCTCTGCGCTGGCCAGCGACGCGACGGTTTGCGCCGGATCCCAGGGGTCGATCAGGAACAGGCCGGCGACACGCGGATCGGCGGCGGCGGCATCGGCAGCCATGAAGCCGCCCATGCTGTGCCCCGCGACCACGATCGCGCTGGTGTCGATGCGATATTTCGCCACGACCGACGCCTGTTGCAGATATTGCAGGGCGGCAAAGCCATCCTCCGACGCATGGCCGAAGGAGAAGGTGCCGGGACTGCCCCACGACCCGCGATAATGCAGCGTCAGCACATTCCATCCGGCCCGCCGCGCCGCTTGTGCCAGGTCCAGATTCTGCTCATTGCCGGGAAACCCATGCAGCAGCAGCAGCGTGGGATGCAGGCCCGATCCGGCGGCGGTATACATCACCGCATTCATCGCCCCATCCTCGACCGGGATGACGAAGGCGGCCATGCCGGCGGGATAGGCTGCGTCAGGCTTTGGATCGGCGATGACGGCGTGATGGATGGCGGGTTCTTTGGCAAGGGCAGCGGGGACGACTGCTGCACAGCCAATCATGCAGGCCAATATCACGCGCATCATTTCAAAACCTCGATTGGCAAAGGAGAATCGCCGAGTCGTCTTGACATGGCGCGATCGAAGGTAACGAAGCTGTCGGCGCGAATGGAAGCAACGATATGCACCACGTCCAGCACCTGCCCCGGCGCACAGCCAAGCCGGTCGCGCACCTCCTTGGGGATGACGACCTGCCCCTTTGCCGACAATTTGGTCTTGGCGATCATGACGGCAGGATGCGTCTTACCGTCATATGCGTCAATCCTCGCCCTCATCCTTCACCAGATCCTGCGCGACCTTGGGATCGCGCAGCAGCTTGTCGATATGACTGCCCTCGTCGAAGCTTTCGTCGGCCAGAAATTTCAGCTTCGCCGCATATTTGAGCGCGATACGATGCGCCACCTCGCGCTGGAGATAGGCGGTATTGGTGCGCAATGCCTTGAGCACCGCTTCCTCATCCTGCCCCAGCAGCGACTTGATGAAGACGGTCGCGTGGCGCAGGTCCGGCGACATGCGCACTTCGGTGACGCTGACCACATGCTTGTCCAGCACATCGTCATGCACGTCGCCGCGCTGGAGAATGTCGGACAGGACATGGCGCACCTGCTCGCCCACGCGCAGCAGGCGGACGGATGGGCCTTCGGATTGTTGTTGAGCCATAGCCTAAATCTCCCCCCTCCCTTCCAGGGAGGGGTCGGGGGTGGGTGCGATTGCGTCCGCAATCGCCAGCAACCTATCGGGACAGGTTGAAGCTTGCTTCGCTCGCACCCACCCCGATCAGGGTAAAAAGCATCCCATGCTGTTTATCCTGATCGCCCTCCCTTGGAAGGGAGGGGCTTTCTCTTTGCGTTACAGCGTGCGCTGGCGCTCTTCGACCTCGAACAGTTCCAGCGTATCGCCAGCCTTGATGTCGTTCGTGTCCTGCAACACCGCACCGCACTCCATGCCGGCGCGCACTTCGGATACATCGTCCTTGAAACGACGCAGCGAGTGAATGACCGTCTTGGACACGATGACATCGGACCGGGTGAGGCGCGCATTGAGCCCCTTGCGGATGATACCGTCCAGCACGAGCAGGCCAGCCGCCTTGTCCTTCTTGCCCGCCGGGAACACCTGAAGAACTTCGGCCCGACCCACGATCGTTTCGATGCGTTCGGGCGCCAGTTGGCCCGCCATTTCGCCGCGGACTTCTTCAAGAAGGTCGTAGATCACGTCATAATAGCGCAGCGAGATTTTCTCGCGGGTGGCCAGAGGACGCGCCTTGGCATTGGGACGAACGTTGAAGCCGATCAGCGGCGCGCGGCTGGCCGCAGCCAGCGTCACGTCGCTTTCCGTGATCGCACCGACGCCGGAGCTGAGGATACGCACCTTGATCTCGTCGGTCGAGATACGGTTGAGCGCGGTGACGATCGCTTCGACAGACCCCTGCACGTCGCCACGGATGACGACCGGATATTCGATCATCGTCGTGTTGAGCGCCGAGAACATGCTCTCGAAATTGGTCGGTACCGACGCCGTCCGCTTGAGCGTCATCTGTTCCTGACGATAGGCGGCGACTTCGCGGGCGCGGGCTTCGTTTTCCACGACGGTAAGCTGGTCGCCCGCCTTGGGAACGCCGGACAGGCCCAGCACCTCGACCGGGGTCGAGGGGCCTGCGACCTTCACCTGCTGCCCCTTGTCATTGACCAGCGCGCGGACCTTGCCGCTTTCAGCGCCGATGACGAAGGTGTCGCCGATCTTGAGCGTACCCTTGCGCACCAGAACGGTGGCGACGGCGCCACGGCCCTTGTCGAGTTGCGCTTCGATCACATTGCCTTCGGCGGCGCGATCGGGGTTGGCAGTCAGTTCCATGACTTCGGCCTGAAGCAGAATCTTCTCGATCAGTTCGTCAAGGCCGGTCTTCTTGAGCGCCGAAACCTCCACGTCCTGAACGTCGCCGCCCATATCCTCGACAACGATTTCCTCGCTCAGCAGGCGCTCACGCACCTTCTGCGGGTTCGCGTCGGGCTTGTCACACTTGTTGATCGCGACGATCATCGGCACGCCGGCCGCCTTGGTATGGTTGATGGCCTCGATCGTCTGCGGCATCAGGCCGTCGTCGGCCGCCACCACCAGGATGACGATGTCGGTGACGTTGGCGCCACGGGCACGCATTTCGGAGAAGGCTTCATGGCCCGGCGTGTCGAGGAAGGTGATGACATCGCCCTTCTTGGTCGTCACCTGATAGGCGCCGATATGCTGGGTGATGCCGCCGCTTTCGCCAGCAACCACGTCGGTCCCGCGCAGCGCATCGAGCAGCGAGGTCTTGCCATGATCGACATGGCCCATGATCGTGACGACAGGCGCACGAGGCTTCAGCGTTTCGACCGCATCGACATCGCCTTCGATACCGATTTCGACGTCGGCGTCGGACACGCGCTGGATACGGTGGCCGAATTCTTCGACCAGCAGTTCGGCGGTATCCTGATCGATCGGCTGGTTCAGCGTGACCGCCTGCCCCATCTTGAACAGCGACTTGACCAGGTCCGCGCCCTTTTCGGCCATACGGTTGGCCAGTTCCTGCACGGTGATGACTTCAGGCACCACGACGTCGCGGACCTGCTTGTCACGCGGCTGCGCACCGCCGGCATAATGGGCGCGACGCTCCTTCTCACGCGCACGCTTGAGCGCGGCGAGGCTGCGGGCGCGGGCGCTGTCATCATCGGCCAGAGCCTTGGTGACGGTCAGCTTGCCGGACTGGCGACGATTGTCATCGCCCTTCTTGGCGCGCTCGGGCTTGGCCGGCTCGGGGCGCTTGGCCGGCGTGACCGGGGTGAAGCGACGCGGCGGCGGCACGGCGGCGGTCGTGCCGGCAGGGCGTTCAGGCGCATTGGCCGGTGCGGCAGCGGGTGCTGCGGCAGGCGTCGGCTCAGCCGCAGGCGCGGCAGGCGCTTCGGCGACAGGCTGCGGCGCAGGCTCTTCGACCGGCGCGGGCGCAGCCGCCGCGACTTCGGCCGCTTCGGCAGCCTGGCGATTTTCCTCGGCGCGGCGCTTTTCTTCCTCGCTGGCGGCGATGCGCGCGGCATCCTCACGACGGCGCGCATCTTCCTGCGCAGTCATGCGGGCCTCTTCGGCCTCACGCAGCAGCTTGGCCTGCAATTCCTGACGCGACATCAGGCTCTGCGGCGGCGCCTGACGCACCGGCGCGGGCTGGGGCGCGCGAGTCTGTTGCGGCGCAGGCGCGGCGGGACGCGGAGCGGGCGCGACGGGCGCCGGGGCGGCTTCGGCCTGGGGTGCAGCCGCAGGCGCGCCACCGGTCGTCTCGCCGGGCTTGCCCAGGACGCGGCGCCGCTTCACCTCGACCACGACCGTATTCTTGCGGCCATGGCTGAACTGCTGCTGCACCTGGCCGGATTCCACGGTCCGCTTGATGCCCAGCGGCTTGCGACCCAGAACCGGCTTGTCTTCCTTGCTGTCACTCATACGATCGAACTTAACCCTTCACTTCCGCTTCGGCCGGATAGGCCCGCCGACGCCTTTTCAACTTCAATACCTGTCGGCAAAATCTAATCAGGAACGGCCGGTGCATCAGCGGAGACAGTCTCCCCATGCACGGACGCCCCGTTAGCGCAACCCAGATAGCTTTCCAAGCGGCCTATGGCCGCGCGCAGGCGCGAAGCTGCCCGCGAGTCGGTCACCGCGATATGGACGACATTGTCGCGCCCCATTGCCATAGATAGGGCATCGCGGTCCACAGGCAAGGTGATGCCTGCCAAATCCGTGCCTTCCGCTTCCTGTCCGACGCGCAGCGCCTGGTCCAGTTTGCGATTGCCGTCCGCCGCCGCATCGGCGGCGTGCAGCAGCAACTGCACCTGCCCCTTTCGGCAAGCGACGTCGATCTTTTCAGAGCCGGTCAGGAGCATGGACGCCTTGGCTTCCAGCCCCAGCCGGTCGAGCAGCGCCTTGCGCAGCCCCGATTCGATCAGGGCGGGCAGATCGGCCGGAATATCCAGCGTCCCATCCTTGAAGGATCGGGCGAGCGCGGCTTTCAGCTTGCCCTTGGCCAGCGCAACTTCCAGTTCGGCGCGCGACACGCCGACCCAGGCACCCCGCCCCGGCGCCTTGGCGCGGATGTCGGGCAGCACCTGACCCTCCGGGCCGATCGCCAGACGGATCAGCGTTTCAGGGTCGGCGCGATCGCCGCTCAATATGCATTTGCGTTCGGTCATGCGCGCCCCTCCGCCAAAACGGATGAAAGGGCAAGTCCAACGCTGTTCGGGGGCGCTATTCTCTCATCGGGGAGTGTCCGCAACATTGGCGTCCTCCCTTGTTAGAGTCACAGGCCTTGTTAGAGTCGCAGGCCTTGTTAGCGATGCAAGAAAAACAGCCGCCCGCTGTCCCGGCCGCCCACTGGGCGACCAGGTGGCGTCGGCGATGATCGCGTTGCCAGCCGTGCGGATGTCGACAAAAGCCATGGAGACTTACGCTTCCTCTTCGAACCAGTGGGCGCGCGCGGCCATGATGATCTCATTGCCCTGCTCATCCGACAGGCCATAGGCCGCCAGGATGCCACCCTTGTCGTCGCTGTTGCTGTCCGTCTTGCGGCGGCGCTGATCGACTCGCTTCTTCTGCACCAGTTCGTCGGTGGCCAGGTCGGCGAGGTCGTCCAGCGTCTTGATGCCCGCCTTGCCCAGCGTGACCAGCATCGTTTCGGTCAGGTGCGGGATGTCGGCCAGAGCGTCCTCGACGCCCAGGTTGGTGCGTTCCTCACGGGCGGCCTGTTCGCGACGCTCCAGCGCTTCGAGCGCCCGATTCTGCAACTCGCCGGCCAGTTCGTCGTCGAAGCCTTCGATCGCGGCCAGTTCGTCGATCTCGACATAGGCGACTTCCTCCAGCTCGCCGAAACCTTCGGCGACCAGCAGCTGCGACAGCGTCTCGTCCACGTCCAGTTCGTTCTGGAACAATTCGGAGCGGGTGACGAATTCCTTCTGGCGCTTTTCGCTGGCGTCGGCCTCGGTCATGATGTCGATCGCCTTGCCGGTAAGCTGGCTGGCGAGGCGGACATTCTGGCCACGACGGCCGATGGCGAGCGAAAGCTGATCGTCGGGCACGACGACTTCGATACGCTCTTCTTCTTCATCGATGACGACGCGGGCGACCTGCGCGGGCTGCAACGCATTGACCACGAAGGTCGCGGTATCTTCCGACCAGGGGATGATGTCGATCTTCTCGCCCTGCATTTCCTGCACGACGGCCTGTACGCGGCTGCCCTTCATGCCGACGCAGGCGCCGACCGGATCGATGCTGCCGTCGCGGCTGATGACGCCGATCTTGGCGCGCGAACCCGGATCGCGGGCGGCGGCCATGATGGTGATGACGCCGTCGTAGATTTCGGGGACTTCCTGCGCGAACAGCTTCTTCATGAATTCAGGATGCGCGCGGCTGAGGAAAATCTGCGGTCCGCGATTTTCGCGGCGCACGTTCAGCACGACCGAACGGATGCGATCGCCGACGCGAACGACTTCGCGCGGGATCTGCTGGTCGCGGCGGATCACGCCTTCGGCGCGGCCCAGGTTCACGACCACATGGCCGAACTCGACCGACTTGACGACGCCGGTGATGATCTCACCCACGCGATCCTTATATTCTTCATGCTGACGCTCGCGCTCGGCGTCGCGGACCTTCTGGAAGATCACCTGCTTGGCCGACTGGGCGTCGATGCGGCCCAGATCGATGGCGGGCAGCGGGTCTACGATGAAGTCGCCGATCACGGCGTCCTTCTTCAGCTTCTGACCCTGCTTGAGGTCCACCTGCTTGAAATAATCTTCAACCAGCTCGACCACTTCCACGACGCGCCACAAGCGCAGGTCGCCGCTTTCGGGGTCCAGCTTCGCACGAATATCGTTTTCGGCGCCATAACGGGCGCGCGCGGCGCGCTGGATCGCATCTTCCATCGCCTCGATGACGATGGCCTTGTCGATCATCTTTTCGCTGGCCACCGAATTGGCGATGGCGATCAGTTCGGCCCGATTGGCGGAAATGGCGTTGGCCATGACTTATGAACCCTTATTCTTCGGTTTCAAATTCATCCGCCCCATCGGAAGAGAGCGGCATGCTAGCAGAAATCAGCTTGTCGGTCAGCACCAGCTTGGCGTCGCTGACAAGCGAAAACGGAATGGCGACATCGCCGGCCTTGCCGTCGGTGAAGAGGATATCCTCGCCCTCAACGCCATTCAGGATACCACGGAAACTCTTGCGTCCCTCGACCAGCTCGGCGGCGCTGATCTTCGCCTCATGCCCGGCCCACTCCATGAAGTCGGACAGGCGGGTCAGCGGCCGGTCGATACCGGGCGAACTCACTTCCAGACGATAGGCTTCCTCGATCGGGTCATGCTCATCCATCACGTCCGAAATGCGGCGCGAGATGGCCGCGCAATCCTCGATCACGAGTTGCTTGGTCCTGGGATTTTCGGCCATGATCTGGAGCGTATGTTCGTCGCCCGACCCGAAAAGCTTGATGCGCACAAGGTCGAAGCCCAAGGCCTTCACCTCAGGTTCGATCAGCGCGGTCAGTTCGGCGATGTCCGCCATGCAGTCTCCGAAAATAAAATATGCGCGCTTCCCGCCCATGCAACATTCCGTAGCCGCGAGCGTCCTGCCCGCGACCCTGACATGTTTGACGATGTAAGGAAGCAAGAGCGATATAGGCATGGTGCGGGAAATCTGCAACATTATTCGTGCCCGATCATTTCCTGCGCATCACCCTGCGCCCCCAGCCCCTTCACGGAGACGAATATGCGCCATTTGACGCTCGCCGCCCTGCCCCTCCTCCTGATCGCCTGCTCCGGCGAAGGCGCCAACAGCCAGACTACCACAGCCGGCGACAAACCGTTCAAGACCTCCGTCATCGCCGATTTCGATTCGCCCTGGGCGATGACCTTCCTGCCCGACGGCCGCGCCCTGGTGACGGAGAAGAAGGGCGAGATGATCCTGTTCGATCCCAAGAACGGCACCAAAATCCCCGTCGCGGGCATCCCGGCCGTCGACAGCGCGGGCCAGGGCGCATTGATGGACGTGGCGCCCTCGCCAACCTTCGCCAAGGACAAGGCCGTCTATTTCAGCTTCTCCGAAGAGCGCGACGGGGTGAAGGGCGTGGCGCTGGCCAAGGGCGGGCTTACTCGTGACCGCGCAGGTAAAACCGTATTGGCGGGAGTGACCGTCCTCTTCCGCGCCAGCCCCTATGTGGCAGGCAACGGCCATTATTCCGGCCGAATCGCCTTCTCGCCCGATGGAAAATATCTTTTCTTCACCAATGGCGAACGGCAGAAGTTCGACCCCGCGCAAGACCCCAAGTCGACGCTGGGCAAGGTGCTGCGCCTCAACCTCGACGGTACGCCGGCCGCAGGCAATCCGCTCGCGGCCAAGGGTTTCAACCCCGCCATCTGGTCCTACGGCCATCGTAACCTGCTTGGGCTAGCCTTCGACAAGGACGGCCGCCTTTGGGAGCAGGAAATGGGACCGAAGGGCGGCGATGAGGTCAACCTCATCAAGCCCGGCCTCGACTACGGCTATCCCAAGGTGTCGAACGGCGATCATTATGACGGCAAGCCGATCCCCGACCATGCCCCCGGCGACGGCTTCGAGGCACCCAAAGTCTGGTGGAACCCGGTCATTTCACCCGGTGGCCTGCTCTATTATTCGGGCGACCTCTTCCCCCAGTGGAAAAACTCGCTGTTCATCGGCGGCCTGTCCAGCCAGAGCCTCGTCCGCGTGAAGCTGAACGGCGAGCAGGCGGAAAAGGCCGACCAGTGGGACATGGGCGCCCGCATCCGCGAAGTGGAGCAAGGCCCGGACGGCGCGCTGTGGCTGCTGGAAGATGGCGGCCAGGGATCGCAGGGCCGGATGCTGAAACTGACCCCGGCGGGCTGATCTGGCGCCTTTCAGGGGACGGACGGCGCCCTATATAGAGTGCTTCCCGTTCCCCGGCGAAGGCCGGGGTCCAGTTCGACGCGCGAAACTGGTCCCCGGCTTTCGTCTCCATAAAAAGCCGGAGATATCATGAGCGGACCCAAGCTGTTCGAACCTTTCCCCGTCGGCGACCTGCAACTCGACAATCGCATCGTCATTGCGCCCATGTGCCAATATTCGGCCGTCGATGGCGAAATGACCGACTGGCACCTCATCCATCTGGGCCAGCTTGCCCTGTCGGGCGCGGCTCTGCTGACGATCGAGGCCAGCGCCGTCCTGCCGGAAGGGCGCATTTCCCATGCCGATGTCGGCCTGTGGGACGATCGCACTGAGGCCGCGATGAAGCGGGTGCTGGACGGCGTGCGCGCCCATAGCGACATGCCGATCGCGATCCAGCTCGGCCATGCCGGGCGCAAGGCGTCGACCCATGTTCCATGGAAAGGCGGCGCGCAGATCGCCCCCGACGCCGAAAATGGCTGGCAGACGGTGGCGCCGTCCGCCCTGCCCTTCACCCCCGGCACCCACGCACCGACGGCGCTGGACAAGGCCGGCATCGACCGACTGCGTGATGCTTTCGTCGCGGCCGCCCGACGCGCCGACAATCTGGGCATCGACGCCATCCAGTTGCATGGCGCGCATGGCTATTTGCTGCACCAGTTCCTCTCGCCCCTCTCCAACCGGCGCGATGACGATTATGGCGGGTCGCTGGAAAACCGTATGCGCCTGCCGCTGGAGATTTTCGACGCGGTGCGCGCGGCCTTCCCCGCGCACAAGCCGGTGACGATGCGCGTGTCGGGCACCGACTGGGTGGAAGGCGGCTGGGATATCGAGCAGACGATCGTCTTCGCCAAAGCGCTGGAGGCGCGCAGTTGCGCCGCCATCCATGTGTCGAGCGGCGGCCTTGACCCGCAACAGGATATCCCCGTCGGCCCCAGCTATCAGGTGCCGTTGGCCCGCGCGGTGAAGCAGGCGGTCGCGATTCCCGTGATCGCCGTCGGCCTCATCACCGATTATGAACAGGCCGAAGCGATCATCGGCACCGGCGACGCCGACCTGATCGCGATCGCGCGCACCATCCTCTACGATCCGCGCTGGCCATGGCACGCCGCCGCCCATCTCGGCGCATCGGTGAAGGCCGCTCCGCAATATCTGCGCTGCCAGCCGCGCCAGTATCGGCATCTGTTCGACGCGCCGAAGGACTGAAGCTGCGCGCCGGCCCATGCTGTTCCCCGGCCCATGCTGTTCCCCGGCGAAGGCCGGGGTCCAGTTGCAACCGTGGGACTGGACCCCGGCCTGCGCCGGGGAACAGAATTGCGGCGATCTACCCTTGACTCCAGCCTCGAAAGAACAGGCCGCAACGAAAAACGGGGCCTGACCGGCCCCGTTTCCTTCTATACCAGCCGGCTCTGCTTCACCGCCGCCGCGATGAAGCTGGCGAAGAGCGGGTGGGGATCGAACGGCTTGGACTTCAATTCCGGGTGGAACTGCACGCCCACGAACCAGGGATGGTCGGGCCGTTCGACGATTTCGGGCAGCGTGCCGTCCGGCGACATGCCCGAAAAGATCAGGCCGCCCTTTTCAAGACGATCGCGATAGCCGGCATTGACCTCATAGCGATGGCGATGCCGCTCGCTGATGTCGTTGCTGCCATAAATGCCCGCGACCACGCTGTTGCCGTCCAGTTTCGCCGGATAGGCGCCCAGACGCATCGTACCGCCCAGATCGGTGTCGGCGGTGCGCTTCTGCAACCCTTCCTTGCCCATCCATTCGGTGATGAGGCCGACGACCGGCTCGGATGTCTCGCCAAATTCCGTGGTGGACGCGGCGGCGATGCCCGCGGTGTTTCGCGCGCCTTCGATACATGCCATCTGCATGCCAAGGCAGATGCCGAAGAAAGGCACGTCACGTTCGCGCGCGAACTTGACCGATTCGATCTTGCCCTCCGACCCGCGCACGCCAAAGCCGCCAGGGACCAGGATGCCGTGCATCGGCTCCAGGCTGGCGACGATATCATCGCCCTTTTCGAACAGCTCCGCGTCGATCCACTTGACGTTGACCTTCACTCGGTTGGCCAGCCCACCGTGGCTCAGCGCTTCGAAGAGCGACTTGTAGGCGTCCAGCAGGCCAACATATTTGCCGACCACGCCGATCGTGACTTCGCCTTCAGGATTCTGGCGGCGGTCCATGATGTCGTCCCAACGATCCATCAGGGGCGCGGGCGCATCCTTGATGCCGAAGGCGCGCAGCACTTCCTCGTCCAGCCCTTCGGCATGATATTGATGCGGCACCGCATAGATGCTGCTGGCGTCGAGCGCGGGGATGACCGCTTCGGGACGCACGTTGCAGAACAGCGCGATCTTCTTGCGCTCGCTGTCGGGCAGCGGATGCTCGCAGCGGCACAGCAGGATGTCCGGCTGGATACCGAGCGAGGTCAGGTCGCGCACGCTGCGCTGGGTCGGCTTGGTCTTCAGTTCGCCCGCCGCCGCGATATAGGGCACCAGCGTCACGTGGACGAAGATCGACTGGCCACGATCCAGATCGTTATGCAGCTGGCGAATCGCTTCCATGAAGGGCAGCGACTCGATGTCGCCCACCGTGCCGCCGATTTCGCACAGGACGAAGTCGAGGTCTTCGGTGTCGGCGGTGGCGAACGCCTTGATCTCGTCGGTGACGTGCGGAATGACCTGCACCGTCGCGCCCAGATAGTCGCCGCGCCGTTCGCGCTGGATGATCGTCTGATAGACGCGGCCCTGCGTCACATTGTCCGACTGCCGCGCCGAAACACCGGTAAACCGCTCATAATGGCCCAGGTCGAGGTCGGTTTCCGCCCCGTCGTCGGTCACATAGACTTCGCCATGCTGATAGGGCGACATCGTGCCCGGATCGACGTTGAGATAGGGGTCGAACTTCCGGATTCGCACACGGAAACCTCGCGCCTGCAACAGAGCTGCAAGCGAAGCGGCCATAAGGCCTTTGCCAAGCGAGGAGACCACGCCGCCGGTGATGAAAATATACCGCGTCATGGGAAGAGAGGCTTAGCCTTTCGGAACAACAAAGGGCAAGCGCGCGAATCCACGCGCGCTTGAAAAAAGATCGAAAGATCGACGGAATGTTTAGTTGGCGAGCGGAACCGCGCCATTGGCCGCAGGCGCGGACGCCGCGTTGCTCGCCGCGCCGGCCAGCGGGTCAGCGTTCGGGGTCGCCGGGGCGCCCTGCGTCGCCGGGGCCTGCTTCACCAGCGAGGTGTCGATGTCGCTCGGCGCGTGGCGCACCGCGGCGATCACCGCCATCACGACCGACAGCAGCACGAAGATGCTGGCCAGCACCGTGGTCGAACGGGTCAGGAAATCCGCCGCGCCGCGCGCCGACATCAGGCCCGCCGGGCTGCCGCCCACGCCCAGACCGCCGCCTTCCGACTTCTGCATCAGGATGACGGTGACCAGCAGGGCGGCGATGATCGCCTGAACGACGAGAAGGAAGGTGAACATGGCGACAAAGTGTCCGGTCAAATGGGTGCGTTGCCGCGCACATAGCGACGATGGCGCGCGGGGGCAACCATTGCACACTTTCATGGCGCAGGCAGAACAATCAAAAACGCCGTTCGTCCTGAGTAGCCATTGAGCCAAGTCGGAGTCGAAGACGACCGAAGGGCAAATGGCGTATCGAAGGATGCTTTGATACCGGTCTTCGTCAGGCTCAGCCCCTGCTCGGCACGAACGGAATCTGTCGGCAAACTGGCCGGCTCAGGCCGCAGCCGCCAGCCTGCCGTCCGCCGCCTCTATGATCGGCGCAAATTTCGCCGCAGTCAGGCTCGCCCCACCGACCAGCCCGCCATCGACGTCGGCGATTCCCATCAGGTCGACCGCATTGTCGCCATTCATCGACCCGCCGTAGAGAATGCGCACCTTGTCCGCTTCCACGCCGATCCGGCTGGCCAGCGCCGCGCGCAGGGCCGCGTGCATGGTGGCCACCGCCTCGATCGTCGGGATGCGGCCGGTGCCGATCGCCCAGATGGGTTCATAGGCGACCGCCAGCCAGTCGGCCGCAGCGCCTTCGGGCAGGGACGCCAGCAACTGGTCCGCCACCACCTGCTCCGCCCGTCCGGCGTCGCGCACGGCCAGCGTTTCGCCCACGCACAGGATCACATTGATGCCCGCATTATGCGCGGCGACCGATTTGGCGGCGATGTCGGCATTGGTTTCGCCGCGCGCCTCGCGCCGTTCGCTATGGCCGGTGATGACCCAGGTGGCGCCGGCTTCGGCCAGCATCTCGGCCGACAGCGATCCGGTATAGGCGCCGCTGAAATCCATATGGCAATTCTGCGCCCCGATGAAGGCGGCTCCGCGCCGTTCGGACCCTGCCATGATGAGCGTCGCGGGCAGGCACAGGCCCACTTCCACGTTCGGATGCGCCGCTGCGACCGCACCGATCGCCTCGACCTCGTCCAGATGCGCGCGCATCCCGTTCATCTTCCAATTGCCGACAACCAGCTTGCGCCTGCCCATCAAAGACTTCCTTGTGATTATTGCTGCACGTCGCCCCCTGCCCCTTCGCCGCCGGGCCTTTACCCGCACGTCTCCTCGAAAGAGCCGGATGCTGCCAAAGCCGATGAACGGCGCTCGCGCATTTGTCCAGTCCAAGCCTTGCCGCCGCGCGCATCCGCCCTTAAAGCGGGCCGCCACACAGCCGCAGTTCCGGAACCCCCATGCTTTCTGTCTTTCGCAGCTTCATCCGCTCCAAGTTCGGCGCGCTCTTCGCCATCCTCTTCCTGGGGGTGATCGCCGCGGCCTTCATCCTGGGGGATTTGTCGAGTGGGCAATTTGGCAACTCCATCGGCGGCGGCGGCACCGCTGCCAAGGCGGGCAGCTACAAGCTGAGCGAATCCGAACTGCAGGATCGGGTCCAGCGCGTGTTCGAAAATGCGCGTCGCTCCAACCCCGGCATCCAGATCGGCGATTTCTTCGCGCAGGGCGGCGGCAAGCAGGTCTATGACCAGTTGGTCGCCTCGCTGACGCTGCGCGCCTTTGCCGACGATCAGGGCGTACATATCTCCAAGCGGCTGGTCGATGCGCAGATCGCGCAGATCCCTGCTTTCCAGGATGCGGCCGGCAATTTCAGCAACGATAATTTCCGCGCGCTGCTGGCCCGCGAACGGCTGACCGAACAGGCGCTGCGCGACGATATCAGCCGCGACATCCTCCAGCGCCAGTTGCTCAGCCCCGTGGGCCTCGGCGTCAAGCTGACCGACAGCCTCGTCCTGCCCTATGCCTCGCTCCTGCTGGAAGCGCGTCAAGGTACCGTCGCGGCCATCCCGGCCGTCGCCTTCCTCGACGAAAAGACGCCGAGCGACGCCCAACTGGCCGATTTCTACAAGAAAAATGCCAGCCGCTTTACCATCCCCGAACAGCGCCGCATCCGCTATGCCGTGATCGACGCCGAACGCTTCGCCCAGGCGGCCCAGCCGACCGATGCGGACATCAGCACCTATTACAGCCAGAACAAGGCCACCTACGCCGCCAGGCAGAGCCGCAGTGTCGAACAGCTCGTGTTGCCGACGCAGGCCGGCGCCAAGGCGATCGCCGATCAGGTGAAGGCCGGCAAGAGCCTCGCCGACGCCGCCAGGGGCGCGGGCCTCGCTGCCGCCACCTTCGCCGACCAGAGCCGCGAGGCACTGACCGCATCGGCCGGCAAGACCGTCGCCGACGCCGTCTTCGCCGGCAAGCAGGGCGACCTGATCGGCCCGATCCGTGGTTCGCTCGGCTGGCTGCTGGTGCGCGTCACCGCCGTCAAGGAAACCCCTGCCCGCCCGATCGCCGCCGTCCGTGACGACATCGTCGCCGCCCTGCGCGTACAGAAGGAGAAGCAGCTGCTGACCGACTTCACCGGCAAGATCGAGGATGCGATCGCTGATGGCGGCACCTTCGACGAAGTGGTGAAGGATAACGGCCTGAAACTGGAAACCAGCCCGCTGGTGCTGGCCACGGGCAAGCAGGTCAAGGATTCGGCCTTCACTGCCGGCCCTGATCTCCAGCCGCTGCTCGCCCCGGTCTTCTCGATGAGTGCTGACGACGACGCGCAACTGATCCCGATCGCTGCCGACAAGCGCTATGCGCTGGCCGCGCCCGGTGAAATCGTCGCCGCCGCCCCGCCGCCGCTGGCCGAGGTCAAGCAACTGGTGCTGGCCCAGTATAAGCTCAACGAAGGCAGCCAGAAGGCCAAGGCGCTGGCCGAGCAGATCCAGGCGAAGGTCGCCAAGGGCGCGAAACTGGCCGACGCCATCGCTCAGGCGGGCGTCAAGCTGCCTGCGCCGCAGATGCTGGGCGGCCGCCGCGCCGACATCATGCGCGGGCAGCAGCGTCCCCCGGCCGAAGTCGCCATCCTCTTCTCGATGGCGGCCAACACGGTCAAGACCCTGCCGATCGGTCAGGATCGCGGCTATTTCGTCGTGCAATTGAACAAGATCGAGCGCGGCGATGCCAAGGGCCAGCCAGACCTGCTCAATCAGGTCCGCACCCAGCTTTCGGAAGTGGTCGGCCAGGAATATGGCCAGCAGTTCGAACGCGCCGTCGAAAAGGATCTGGGCGTGACCCGCAATGCCAAGGCGGTTGATCAGGTACGCAACGCGCTGGCCGCCACCAACAGCGGCGAACAGTAAGATGGTCGCGATCGGTGGGATGACGGACGGCATCACGACCGCGCGCGCCGCGCTGGCACGGGGCGAATCGGCACTGGTGTGGAAACGCCAGATCGCCGACACCGACACGCCCATCTCCGCCGCGCTCAAATTGTTCGAGCCGGACCGCGGAGACTATCTGCTGGAATCGGTCGAGGGCGGCGCCGTGCGCGGCCGCCACAGCCTGATCGGCCTCGCCCCCGACCTCGTCTTCCGCGCCAATGGCCGGCAGGCCGAAATCAACCGTCTCTGGGCCACCGACCGAAACGCCTTCGTCCCGCAGGACAAAGGCGCGCTCGACGCACTCCGCGATCTGGTCGCCGAATGCCGCGCGCATATGGACCCGGCCCTGCCCGCCGCGCTGGCCTGCCTCGTCGGCTATTTCGGCTATGAAACGGTCGGGCTGGTGGAAAAACTGCCCCGCCCGGCTGAAAATCCGATCGGCGTGCCCGACATGCTGTTCGTGCGGCCCACCGTGATCCTCGTGTTCGACCGTCTGGCCGACGCCCTCTATCTGGTCGCACCGGTGTGGAAGGGCAGTTTCACTGACGCCGACAAGGCGATCGAAGGCGCGCTGGAACGGATCGACGCCACCGCCGCCCGCCTCGCCGCGCCCCTGCCCGCCGTTCCCGCGCCGGCCGACATTGCCGACGTGGAAGTCACGCCGGTGCTGGAACCGGGCCGCTATGCGCAGATGGTGGACAAGGCGAAGGACTATATCGTCGCCGGCGACATCTTTCAGGTTGTGATCGCCCAGCGCTTCACCAGCCCCTTCACCCTGCCGCCCATCGCCCTCTATCGCGCGCTGCGGCGGATCAATCCTTCCCCCTTCCTCTATTATCTCGACCTGCCCGGCTTCGCGCTGATCGGTTCGTCGCCCGAAATATTGGTGCGCGCGCGCAATGGCGAAGTCACGATCCGCCCGATCGCCGGCACCCGCCCGCGCGGCAGGAACGCCGTCGAGGACGCCGCCAATCGCGAAAGCCTGCTGTCCGATCCCAAGGAACGGGCCGAGCATCTGATGCTGCTGGACCTGGGCCGCAACGATGTCGGCCGGGTCGCTTCGGCCGGATCGGTGACGGTGACGGAAAGCTACACCGTCGAATTTTACAGCCATGTCATGCACATCGTGTCGAACGTCGTCGGCCGCCTGAGCGACGACAAGGATGCGATCGACGCGCTGTTCGCAGGCTTCCCGGCCGGCACCGTGTCGGGCGCGCCCAAGGTCCGCGCGTGCGAGATCATCGCCGAACTGGAACCCGAAACGCGCGGCGCCTATGCTGGCGGGGTCGGCTATTTCGGCCCGGACGGCAATATGGACAGCTGCATCGTCCTGCGCACCGCCGTGCTGAAGGACGGCGTCATGCACGTCCAGGCCGGCGCCGGCATCGTCGCTGATTCAACCGCCGAATATGAACAGCGCGAATGCGAAGCCAAGAGCGGCGCGTTGCTCGCGGCCGCGCGCGAGGCGGTAACGCTGGCACGGGAAAGCAGCTTCGGGCAGTAAAGCGCCCGACTGGCCCACTTACGCCGTCATGCTGAAAGACGGCAGTCCTACCGGCAAGCCCGCCACCCCATCGCGCCGCGCTCCGCCTGATCCAGATGGAAGTGGTCGCGATGCGCGGCATTATAGTCCGGCGACAACACGGTCGAGAACAGGCCGCATGCCCCGTCCCGCACCGCGCGCAAAAACGCCGCGTCCTTGCCCGACGTCTTCCAGTCCTTGAGCACGCTCACCTGCCGCCCGTCCTTCAGCACGAAGGCCGCAATGTCGATCGCATCCGCCGTCGCATGCTCGCTGAAATCGCCCGCGCTGCGCCCGTACATCCGCCGACAGCTATAGCTGCCGAAATGGCGGATCGACCGAACCGGCGCGCCATAGATACGCTGGGCGGCTGGCTGCACCACCTGCCACTCCCATAGCTTCAACGCAGCCACCACCGGGCAGGAAGGCGCCACCGCCGCCGGCGCCAGCGCGATCGCGCCCTTGTCAGCGCGCAACCGCACCGCATCGGCATAGCGGCACTGCCCCGCTCCGCCGGGCTCCATCGCGACATAATCCACCCCCGCCCGGTCGAGCAACGCCCCGCACCCTGCCGCATCGCCGGTCAACGCCGCCAGCTTGCGCCCGGTGAACAGGCCGACGGGCTGGTCCATATCCAATGGCGTCCAGGGCAGATCCTGCGGCCGCTGCCGCATCGCGCCATAGGCCAGCAGGGCAACACAAACGAAGGCTACCAGCCAGAGCAGGCGGCGCAGGGTCAGATGCAATCGTCGCACAGTCTAGGCACGCCGGATGCGGGCCATGGGTTCCGCCGTCACCGGATAACCCAGATGATCGGGGATGCACAAATGCGCCTCCCCGTCCCGCTCTTCCTGCCACGGCCGCACCTTCTCGACCGGATAAGCGCCCGCATCCTCGATCAGCGCCACATAACCATCATGCAGCGCCAGCCGCTCCAGATTGCGCCGCGTCGGAAACACCAGTTGCACCTCGCCCGCCGCCGCCTTGGCCAGCGTGTCGGCCGCACTGCTCCAGCACAGCCGGACATTTTCGGTCGTATCGACGCTCGCCACCTGCCCCTCGGGCGCGCGGGCGATATAGAAGCGCGTATCGAACACCCGCCGCGCCTGCTCGAACGGCGCGGGATGCCAGCGCGCAAAGGGCGTCAGCGCATCCAGCGCGATCCCCAGCCCCAGCCGCTCCAGCATGTCACCCAAAATGCGCCCGTCGTGCAGCCCGTCGCGCAGCCGCAGCACCGCCGCCGCATCCACCGCGCCGGTAAGGCCGATCCCCAGCCCCGCTTCCTCGATCGTCTCGCGAATGGCGGCGATCCGTGCCGCCGCCTCGTCCGGTTCCAGTCCATGCCCGATACGCGCAGCCAGGTCATGGTCCGCGTCATCCACCGCCCCACCGGGAAAAACCAGCGCGCCGGCGGCAAAGGCCATGCTCGACGCGCGCTCCACCATCAGCAATTCGGGCGCACCATCATGCCGGTCGCGCACGATGACGACCGTGGCGGCCGGCCGGCCCTTATCCTCGGCCGCATTATTTTCATCTGTCATGGAAACCGCTCTACGCGCATCCGGCGCTTGCGGTAAAGTCCTTCGGAATCAACCCTGGGAAGGGGGTTGGTGGAGCCTAGCGGGATCGAACCGCTGACCTCGTCATTGCGAACGACGCGCTCTCCCAGCTGAGCTAAGGCCCCCGAAGGAGCGCTGCCTATAGGATAGCGATTTGGCCCTTGCAACAGCATTTTGCACAAAAAAAGCGGCCGCCGACTGATCTGCATCAAGCCCGCGCCGATGGCGACCCTTCCGGCGCGACAGAGCGCCCGTAAGGCGGGACATTACCCCTGCGTAACGCCCGGAACGATGCCCCCAGCCCACTCATTGATGCTGCGTTGGTGCCATGCAGCGCCGTAATGCAGAAGGAGAAGGACGATGGGTTACCAAGGCGGACGCCGCTATGGTGGCGAAGACCGGTATTCGGGCAATCTGGATCGCGGAGGCGATCGTTATCGCGGCCAGCGCGACTATGGACGCGGCGATCAGGGCTATCGTTACGGCACGCGCGGACAGTTTGGCGGCCCCGACTATCGCCGTCCTCCCGGCGACTATGATTATGACGATCGCGGCTTCTTCGATCGCGCCGGCGACGAAATCCGCAGCTGGTTCGGCGATGAGGAAGCAGAGCGCCGCCGCGAATATGACGAATATTACAACCGCCCCTATGGGGACCCCCGCGACCAGTCGAGCCGCCTTGGATATGCCAGCGCGGCGCGCAGCGATTATCTCCCCAATCGCGGCTACACCCCCTATACCGGCGAACGCAGCGGCTATGCCAGCGAGGATCACCGCGTCCGCGCCTTCGGCCCGCAGCAGGATTATGGGGCGCATCATGACAGCAACTACCATAGCTGGCGCCAGCAGCGGATCGAGGAACTGGACCG
Organism: Sphingobium sp. Leaf26; assembly: GCF_001421665.1. Classification (GTDB taxonomy): domain Bacteria; phylum Pseudomonadota; class Alphaproteobacteria; order Sphingomonadales; family Sphingomonadaceae; genus Sphingobium. Next base: position 541,086 of record NZ_LMKV01000012.1, on the reverse strand, counting down.
CGACTATGCGGAATATCAGCGCGACAATCGCGACCGCTTCAACAGCGAATTCGGCACCTGGCGCAACCGTCGCGGCGAACAGCGGCAGGCGATCCAGCAGGTGCGCGAACATCATGAAGTGGTCGGCAGCGACGGCGCACATGTCGGCACCGTCGACAAGCTGCGCGGCGACCGCATCATCCTGACCAAGAGCGACAGCGAAGCCGGCGGCGTCCACCATTCCATCCCGTCGAGCTGGATCAAGTCCGTCGACGCGACGAAGGTGACGCTGGAAAAGACCGCCGAGCAGGCGCAGGACGCCTGGCGCACCGAGCGCGAGCAAAATGCGCTGTTCGGCGACCGTGATCGCGATCAGGGCGGCTGGAGCAGCGAGAGCAGTGCCAGCAGCAACAACACCAGCGACAGCAGCACGCGCTATCGCTGATACACACACCTGAAGATGAAAAAAGGCCCGGCGCATCCACGCCGGGCCTTTTTCATGCCCGCTTGCGCCGGAGCCACCTCCGGTGCCAAAGCAGCGGCCCCTCCCTGCGCGAGTCTGCTGTCATGCCGACCATCATCCTGCTGATCATCTCCAACATCTTCATGACCATCGCCTGGTACTGGCATCTGAAGGGCGGGATGGACAAGCCGATCCTTCTGGTCATCCTGATAAGCTGGGGCATCGCGCTGTTCGAATATTGCCTCGCCGTTCCTGCCAACCGTATAGGCTTCGCCAGCGGCTGGAGCGCGGGCCAGCTCAAGGTCGCGCAGGAAGCGATCGCGCTCATCATCTTCGGCGGATTCATGGTCACGGTGCTGGGCGAACCGCTCCACTGGCGCCACATCGCCGCCTTCGCCTGCATCATGGGCGCGGTCGGCTTCCTGTTCGTCGGCCGCGCCTGATCGCTCAGGATACCGGGCGCAATTCGTCCGGCCTATCGTCGCCACTCGGCCCCTGGCAGGCGAAGCGTGGGCTGGCGCTATAGGTGCTGAAATGCTTGAGCGGCAGCGCCGTGCCGCAAAAGGCGCATTCGGCGACCATCCGCCCGACGATCCATTGCTGGCGGGTGCAGGACGGGCAATGATTGGCGGCGCCGGCATGATAAAGCGGGCTGAAGCCCGATGCGAAGGGCGGCCGCGCCGTGCGGGAAACGGTCTGCATGGGCCTTGTCCTCATATTGCCTGTTAAAACAACGCATGAGGCGCAAAAGGTTTCACCCGCGAACCAAATGGACCGTCCGCACCAGCGGCGGAACTTTCACCGCGCCAAAACGCTGCCCTCCTGCAACAACGGAGAGCATATATGAAGAATCTGGTAGGTACGCTCGTCGGCGCAGCCATCGATCGCAAGGACGGCGACAGCGGCGTCAAGGGCGCGATTCTGGGCTATGTGACGTCCGGCGCGATCAAGACGGTCGCCAAGATCGGTACGCTCGCGGCGGTCGGCTACGGCGTGTTCAGCTTCGCCCGCAACCGCATTCGCAACTAGAGCATCGTGCGAAAAATTGGGCACCTGTTTTTCGCTTGAAATGATGCGAAAACAAAAAACTAGAGCGTTTTCCAGCCGGGTAGAATCCCCTGCTGGCCCGGAAGACGCGGCAAACCAACAACCTGGAGCAGCCGGTCCGATGCAATCGGATCGGAATATGCTTTAAACGCTGCGATCGGGCAGGAGCAGGCTGCTATCGCCATAGCTGTAGAAACGGTATCCCGTTTCGATCGCATGGCCATAGACGGCCTGCATCCGCTCCGTCCCCATCAGCGCACTGACCAGCATGAAGAGCGTGGACTTGGGCAGGTGGAAATTGGTCATCAGCCCGTCCACCGCCCGGAAGCGATAGCCCGGCGTGATGAAAATGCGGGTCTCGGCGGCAAAGGGGCGCAGCAAGCCATCTTCCCCCGCCGCGCTTTCCAGCAACCGCAATGATGTGGTGCCCACCGCGATCAGGCGACCACCCGCGGCCCGCGCCGCATTCAGCCGATCCGCCGTCGCCGCATCGATCCGCCCCCATTCGGCGTGCATCCGATGGTCGTCGGTATCGTCCGCCTTGACCGGCAGGAAAGTGCCCGCCCCGACATGCAGCGTCAGCGTCTCGGTGGCGATGCCGGCGTCCGCGATGGCCGCCATCAGTTCCGGCGTGAAATGCAGCGCGGCGGTCGGCGCAGCCACTGCGCCATCCTCCCGCGCGAACATGGTCTGATAATCGCTGCGGTCGCGCTCGTCGGTCGGGCGCTTGCTGGCGATATAGGGCGGCAAAGGCATCCGCCCCGCCCGCTCCAGCAGCACCTCAACCGGCTCGTCGCCCTCGAAGTCCAGCGTCACGCCGCCATCCTCGTCGCGCGGCCCGGCGATCGCCGTTACGCCCGCGCCGAAATCGATCCGGTCGCCGGCACGCACCCGCTTGGCATTGCGCAGGAAGGCCTGCCACTGCCGCAGCCCCTGCCGCTTGTGCAGCGTCGCGCCGATCCGCGCCTCGCCCCGCATGCCCTCCAACTGGGCGGGAATGACCTTCGTATCGTTGAACACCAACACATCGCCGGGGCGCAGCATCGACGGCAGGTCACGCACGATCCGGTCCTGCATCGCGCCATCGCCCTGCACCAGCAGCATCCGCGCGCTGTCGCGCGGAGACGCCGGGCGCAGCGCGATATTGTCCGGTGGCAGGTGGAAATCGAACAGGTCTACGCGCATGGCTGGAAACGCTTCATCCAAACAGCTTGGCCCCGCTCGCCTCCAAAGAAGCGACCGGGGCCTTGAAACTACAGCAAAAGCCGAACCGGCTTATTTCTTCTTCGGCGCAACCTTCTTGGGCGCGGGGGTGTCGATGATCGACACGGGCGGTGCCGGCGGCGGCGGGGGCGCAGCCGTCACCGGCGGCTTGCCGTCGCTCTCGATCGACGCCTGAAGGATCACCGTCGGGTCGGCCGGCGGCTCGCCCTGATGGATCGCGTCGACATATTGTATGCCCTCGATCACGCGGCCGAAGACGGTATATTTCTTGTCGAGCTGCATGCGCGGCAGCAGCACGATGAAGAACTGGCTGTTCGCGCTGTCCTCACCCTGCGCGCGCGCCATCGACAGCGTGCCACGCAGATGCGGCATCGGATTGAACTCGGCCTTCAGGTCCGGCAACGTCGAACCGCCGGTGCCATCGCCCTTGGGATCGCCGCCCTGCGCCATGAAGCCAGGGATGACGCGATGGAATTTCAGGCCGTTGTAAAAGCCCTGCCGCGTCAGTTCCTTGATCCGCTCGACATGGTTGGGCGCGATGTCGGGGCGCAACTGGATGCGCACGCGGCCCCCGCTCGACAGGTCCAGATCCCAGATATTCTGCGGATCGGCCGGCACGGTGGCGGGCGGCAGCTTCGGCGTCAGGTCGGTGCCCAGCGACTTGGCATTGTCCTGCGCCCGTACCGCGGCCTCGGCCTTCTTCATCTCTTCGCCATTGCCGCCCCCGCCACCCTGGGCCAGAGCCACGCCGGACGCAGAAAGGGCGAACGTGATCGCCAGAGTCTTGAGCGCGCTAGTCAAACGCATGGAGCAGCAGTTCCTTGATCTCGTAAAAGCCATAGGGCCAAGCCGCCCTGATAGCGCCCTGATCGCGATTGGCAACTGAACGAGCGCTGAGCGCGCCTCAAACCGTCCCTTTTCGTCCGATCTTTTCGACCCGCGCCACCACCTCGTCGCGCACCACCGGGCTGACGAACTTGTGGATCGGCCCGCCATAAAGCGCGATTTCCTTGACCAGCCGCGACGCGATCGGCTGCAATCCGACGTCCGCCATCAGAAAGACCGTCTCGATCCGGCCATTGATCTGCTGGTTCATGCCCGCCATCTGATATTCATATTCGAAGTCCGCGACCGCGCGCAGCCCCCGGATGATGACGCCGGCGCCCTGCGATTCGGCAAAGTCCATCAGCAGCGAATTGAAGCCTGTGACGACGATATCCGTGTCGATGCCCGCACATTCGCGCCGTACCATCTCCAGCCGCTCCTCGTCGCTGAACATGGGCGACTTGCTGATATTGGTGGTCACGCCGATCACCAGCTTGTCGACCAGCTTCGCGCCGCGCCGGATGATGTCCATATGGCCCAATGTGATGGGGTCGAAAGTGCCGGGATAGACGCCGATACGCTGCTTGCTCATGACTTTTAGCGGTCCCTCTCCACGATATAGTCGGCAATCGCGCGCAGCAGGTCGGCCTCCGCGCCATGCCCGTGCAAGTGCGCCTTGGCCTGATCGACCAGCATATGCGCCTGTTCACGCGCCCGCTCCACGCCCAGCAACGACAGGAATGTTTCCTTGCCCGCCGCCGCATCCTTGCCCAGCGCCTTGCCCGCCAGCGCCGCGTCGCCCTCTACATCCAGCAGGTCGTCGGCGATCTGGAAGGCCAGGCCGATGTCGCGGGCATAGCCGTGCAGCCCGGTCCGCGCCTCATGCGGCAGGCGCGCCATGATCGCGGCGGCCTCCACGCAGAAAGCGATCAGCGCCCCGGTCTTGAGATTTTGCAACCGCGTCACGGTGGCGAGGTCGAAGCGGGTCTTTTCCGCTTCCAGATCCATCATCTGTCCGCCCGCCATGCCGGCCGGCCCGCTCGACGCGGCCAGCGCCTTGACCAGTTCGATCCGCACGAACGGATCGGGATGCGTCTCCTCGTCGGCCAATATATCGAACGCCAGGTCGTGCAGGCAATCGCCCGCCAGGATCGCGGTCGCCTCGTCGAACGCCTTGTGCACGGTCGGCTTGCCGCGCCGCATATCGTCATCATCCATCGCCGGCAGGTCGTCGTGGATCAGCGAATAGACATGGATGCACTCGACCGCGAGGCCGACCCGCAGCGCCGATTCGCGGGAAATGTTGAACAGGTCGCTGGTCGCCTGCACCAGCAGCGGGCGCAACCGCTTGCCCCCGCCGATCGCCGCATGGCGCATCGCGTCATACAGGCGGGCGCGCGCATCCTGCGGCACCGGCAACAACCGGTCGAACGCCGTGTCGATCGCCTGCGCGACGTCAGCCGCAGCCGCCGTCACCAGCGCTGTTGCGGAGGCCGCCCCGACTTCCCCCGTCATGCGGATCAGTCCGCGCCGAAGGACTGGGCGCCGGTCACCGCGCCATTGGCGTCGACCGTCAGCTTGGCGATCCGCGCCTCGGCCGCCTGCAACCGTTCGGTACAGCGCTTGCGCAGTTCCTCGCCCTTCGCATAGAGCGAAATCGACTCGTCCAGCGGCACGTCGCCGCTTTCCAGCCGGCGGACGATCGTTTCGAGCGCGCGCAGCGCATCCTCGAACGACAGGGTTTCGGTGTCGGGGGTGGAAATTTCCTCAGCCATGGCTTTGCATTGGCCGCCACTGCACGCCCGGTCAAGCCCGCCCCGGCAATAAGCCCTTGGAGGCTGTTTGGAAATGCGGGCCGGTGCGGCTTCGACCGGCGGTCGGGTGAGAGCGCGGGCCGGTGCGGCATCGAAAATGCGCTCTTTCGCGCATTTTCCAAATGACTCCGTACCGCAATCGCTGTCATCAAACGGTCAGGACCTCATTTCAGGGGGCATAGCGGGAACGTCGCAGTTTTGCGTTGACGCACCATGTTGCGCATGCACATAAAAGGATCGCTATGAAACATTATCTCCCCCTGATCGCCGTCGCCAGCGTCGCTTTGCTGTCGGCCTGCAACAAGAATGACGAACCCGAAGTCGTGGGCGGCCCTGCCGACCCGATGGCGGCTCAACTTGCCAACGCCGCGCCGGTCGAGCTGCCGCCGTCGGTGAAAGCCAACAAGCAGTTCCGTTGCAAGGACAACAGCCTGATCTTCGTCGACTATATGAGCGACGACAAGACCGCCCTGCTGCGCACTGAAAAGGGCGGCACCGCCACCTCGCTCAAGGCTGCCGAAGCCGGCCAGCCCTTCACCGCCGAGGGCGGCTATGAAGTCAAGGGTTCGGGCGACGATGTGACCATCGCCATACCGGGCAAGGGCGCGCAGGCCTGCCACGTCTGAGTCGCACGACTTTCCTGATTACCGGGCCGGGCCTTCATCGAAGGTCCGGCCTTTTTATTGCCTGTCGCCCGTCACTCGCTGTTGAGCATCGCCAGCGCGGCGCGATTGGCATAAGCCGCCGCCAGTCGCCGGTGTGCGGCCTTGGCGCGCTCCGATGTGGACGCCTGCTCCATCAGACGCTGCTTCTTGCAACGACTGGAAAAATAAAAGAAGTCACTCCCTCGCATGGAAAACCTCTCTGTGGCCTCGATCTCCGTCGAATCTCCACCCCTCTCTGACATGAACTTTGGGGAAAGCGATTAACGAAAGGTTACCGCCGGGATGAACCGATGACATGGCGGGACAGGCGCTGCGACCGACGCATTCGCCACGCCCACCATTGCCCTGCGCGCCCGCCCTCGCTAAAGGCGCGGGCATGTCCAGCACCACGCCCCACATCACCCCGGAAGTCGTCGCCGAACATGGCCTCAGCCCGGAAGAATATGACCGCGTCCTGAAGGCGATCGGCCGCGAGCCGAACCTGACCGAACTGGGCATCTTCTCGGTCATGTGGTCGGAGCATTGCTCGTATAAATCCTCCAAGATCCACCTGATGAAGCTGCCGACCACCGGCCCGCAGGTCATTTGCGGCCCCGGCGAAAATGCCGGCGTGGTCGATATCGGCGATGGTCAGGCCGCGATCTTCAAGATGGAAAGCCACAACCACCCGTCCTACATCGAACCCTATCAGGGTGCGGCGACCGGCGTCGGCGGCATCCTGCGCGACGTCTTCACCATGGGCGCGCGCCCGGTGGCCAACATGAACGCGCTGCGCTTCGGCCGCCCCGACCACCCCAAGATGAAGCATCTGATCGCCGGCGTGGTGCATGGCATCGGCGGCTATGGCAATTGCGTGGGCGTGCCGACCGTGGGCGGCGAGGTGAATTTCCACCCCGCTTATGACGGCAATATCCTGGTCAACGCGATGACCGTGGGCATCGCCGACACCGACAAGATCTTCTATTCCGCCGCCAGCGGCATCGGCAATCCGATCGTCTATGTCGGGTCCAAGACCGGCCGTGACGGCATCCATGGCGCGACCATGGCGAGCGCGGATTTCGGCGACGACGCCGACGCCAAGCGCCCCACCGTGCAGGTCGGCGACCCCTTCACCGAAAAGCTGCTGATCGAAGCCTGCCTTGAACTGATGGCCTCCGACGCGATCGTCGCCATTCAGGATATGGGCGCGGCGGGCCTTACCTCCTCTTCGGTGGAAATGGCGTCGAAGGGCGGCGTGGGCCTCCACCTCAAGATGGACGACGTGCCGCAGCGCGAAACCGGCATGACCACCTATGAAATGATGCTGTCGGAAAGCCAGGAGCGGATGCTCATGGTGCTCAAGCCCGGCCGCGAAGACTTCGCCGAAGCCATTTTCAAGAAGTGGGAACTCGACTTCGCCGTCATCGGCCATGTCACCGACACCGGCCGCATGGTGCTGGAACATAAGGGCGAGATCGTCTGCGACATCCCCCTCGCCCCGCTGGCCGACGACGCGCCGCTTTACGACCGTCCCTCCATGCCGAAGGACGAATATAAGCTGTGGTCGAAGGTCGAACCGCTGGGCGACATCGCGGAAAGCGCCGACATCGGCGCGGACCTCGTCACGCTGATGGGCAGCCCCGACATCGCCAGCCGCCGCTGGATCTGGGAGCAGTACGACCACATGGTCGGCGCCGACACGGTGCAGCGCCCCGGTGGCGACGCCGCCGTCGTGCGCGTCCATGGCGCGCAAAAGGGCATCGCGATCAGCACCGATTGTACGCCGCGCTATTGCTATGCCGACCCCTATGAAGGCGGCAAGCAGGCGATCGCCGAATGCTACCGCAACCTGAGCGCCGTCGGCTCCACGCCGCTCGCCGTCACCAACTGCCTCAACTTCGCCAACCCGCAGCGCCCCGAAATCATGGCGCAGCTCACCGGCTGCCTGGAGGGCATGGGTGACGCCTGCCGCGCATTGGACTTCCCGATCGTGTCCGGCAACGTGTCGCTCTACAATGAATCGAAGGCGACCGGCGGCGGCTCGGCGATCCTGCCGACCCCGGCGATCGGCGGCATCGGCCTGCTCGCGGATGTGGACGTCATGGCGACCGTCGCGTTCAAGGCTGAAGGCGACGCCATCTGGCTCATCGGTGGCGAAGGCTCGCACCTCGGCCAGACCATCTGGCTGCGCGAAATCGCCGGCCGTGAAGCGGGTGAAGCGCCCAAGGTAGACCTCGCCGCAGAGCGCGCCAACGCCGACATCGTCCGCGCCCTGGTCGCCGACGGCAAGGCAACCGCCGTACATGACATCGCAGACGGCGGGCTGATCGTCACGATCGCGGAAATGGCGCTCGCCGGCAGGATCGGTGCGACGCTGAACGTCACGCTCACCACCGCGTCGGCCTTTGGCGAGGATCAGGGCCGCTATGTCGTCACCACCGCGGCGGGCGTGGACGTCCCCGGCGCGGTGAAGATCGGCGCTGTCGGCGGCGGCACCGTCGCGGGCGTCGCCCTCGAAACCCTGCGCACCGCCCATGAAGGCTTCTTCCCCGCCCTCATGGACAGCGAACTGTAAAGGATAAGGGAGCGGGAGCAGCGCCCGCTCCCGCCCTATCCCCGGCGGTAAATATATTCCTCGTCGGTCCACGCGCCGACGCGAAAGCCATAATCGCCCACTTTCACGAAGTCGCGTTTGGCATAGACCGCCTGCGCACGCTCATTGCCGGACCAGACGCCCAGCCACACCGGCCCTGGCATTTCCGCCGCCAGCCAGTCCAGCGCCACATCCATCAGCGCCCGCCCGATACCCTGCCCCTGCGCGGCATAGAGCGCATAAAGCTGGTACAACTCGCCCTGATCCGCCGAAGCATCGGGATGCGGCAATTTGCACGGGCCGACATGGGCATAGGCCAGCATCTGCCCGTCCGCCGTTTCCGCCACCCAGGTCGCATGAGACGGGTCGGCCAGTTCCGCCGCGACACGCTCCACGCCATAACTGTCCTGCTCGAACACAGCGAGGTCGGCCGGCGGATAGGGCACGGCAAAGTCATCCAGAAAGGTCTGCCGGAACGCCGTCAGTTTCAGCACGGACAAGACGGCGGCATCAGACGGGACGGCAGAGCGAATGGTCAACATAGCGCTCCGCATGCCATGCCCGGAAGCGCCTTGCAAACAAGCCGACCGATGCGCCTCCACCTGCGTTCGCCCTGAGCCTGTCGAAGGGCTTCTGTCCTACACCCGTCCGGCACGCTATACTGGCTCTCCCACTTCCCGATAGGATCAGGCCCACGCAATAAAATGTCGCAATCTGCGGGAAATGTGCGAAGTTAAGCCCCCGCGATCACTGCCACCCCCACCCGGTTACGCCCGCCACGCTTGGCATCGTACAAGGCCCGGTCCGCCCGGTCGACCAGCGCCTGCGCCTCCTCCCCCGCCCCGGCCTGCGCCAGCCCGATACTGACCGTCACCACCCCGTCCGGCGCCGGCGACACCAGGACACGCCCCTCCACCGCCGCGCGCATCCGTTCCGCCACCTCGGCGGCTTCCACAGCGTCTGCGCCGGGCAGCAGCACGGCAAATTCCTCCCCGCCATAGCGCGCCACCAGATCGCCACCCCGCCGCGCACAGGCCGCCAGCGTCGCCGCCACCTCCTGCAACCGCGCATCGCCCACCAGATGGCCATGATGATCGTTCAGCAGCTTGAAATGGTCGATATCCACCATGATCAGCGCCAGCGCCCCGCCCTGCCGCCGCATCCGCGCCAGTTCGCGGCGCAGCATCTCGTCAAAGCGGCGACGATTCGCCACGCCGGTCAGCCCATCGAAGTGCGACAGACGCTCCAGCCGGTCCTGCTCGTCATAACTGCGCAACTGTACCAATATGCTGCGCAGCCCATAGCCCAGCGTCGCCATGATGCACCCCGCCACCGCCAGCCCCGCATCCTGCCGCAGCAACAGCGCCGATACCGTCAGCAACGTCGCGGGCAACAGCAACGGACTGCCCGCCCGCACGACATGGGCGAAACGCCGCCCGGTCCGCATCATCGCCTGTCCCTCGCCCCCGATGATCGCCAGGACCGCCAGCATCAGGAAGGGCAGGTCGATCATCAGGTCGGGCCAGGAACCGAACGCCGTCTGCCATTCGAAATGATTGATGTAGAAAGCCACGAGCAGATAAGCCGCCGCATAAAGACACAGCGTCCGTAAAAAACCCCGGAAACGCGCATCCTGACAGGCCAGCAGGCGGATCAGCGCGAAGGCGGCGATATAGGCGTTTTCCAGATCGAACAGCAGCCGGATCGCCGCGATATTCCCGTCCCCGGTGCCCGACAGGGTCGATTGGGTGAAGACGTAGCGAAAGAAGAAATAGCCCAGCGCCGCCGCCAGCACGCCATCGACCAGCCGGACCGGCCATGGCTCGTCCGCCGGACTGGCCAGCGCAAAGATCAGCGGCACGCCGTAGAGGACATAGAGCAATATGCTGGCCCCGCCCTCGCCCTGCGCGCTCAGCCAGACGATGCTGACCATGCTCGCGGCCATGCCCCCGGCCCAGAGCGGCATGGCGATCGCCAGCGCCGCCCATCCTTCCCAGCCGTCCCGCCATCCGCGCCACAGGCATGCCAGCCCCGCCATCATCGGCGCCGCGATCAGCATGTGGAGAGAGACGGATTCGGCCTCGTCACCGGCAAGGCCGATCAGCAGGGCGTGCAGCAACAGGAACGCCAGCGGCCAGGCGACAACGCGCATAGCCGGGACTTTCGCCTGCGCTGAAGCGCGATCAAGGGCGCCTGCCATCTCCATGGCGCGACCCTAACCCGCAAAAAGTTAATCTTTCCTCAGGCCGTCCCCGACAGCGGCCGCGTCACCCGGCCGAACAAAATCTGATAGCCATCATCGCCGCCGTCCGCCTCGAACGCGGCCATCACCCGGCGCAGGTCGGCCGGCGTCAGCGGCCTGTGCCCTTCGCTTGGCACCACCGCACCAATGCCCTTCAAATGCGCGATCAGCCCGCGCGCCCCGCCGCAGGCCAGCGCATAATCCTCATCAAAGGCAAACCCGTCCGCATGGCTCCCCACCATGCCCCGCAGCGCATCGAGTGAAGGATAGTCCGGCACCCCCGCCACCAGTCCGCACGCCGTATGGGCGGCGCGCCAGCGCGCAAAGCTGCCCTGTCCCATGGTCGAAAAGATCAGGCTCCCCCCCGGCCGCAACAGCCGCGCCAGCCGCGCAATGCCGCCTTCCAGATCATCGAACCACTGGAACGCCAGACTGGACAGGATCAGGTCGAACCATGGCCCATCGAACAGCGGAGCTTCCCCGTCCATGGTCATGAACCGGCCCGCCACCCTGCCATTCGCCGCCGCCTGCTCCAGCATGCCGGGCGAAATATCGGTCGCGGTCAATTCCGCCCCCGGCCAGCGCGCCTGGATGTCCCGCGTCAAGAAGCCGGTGCCACAGCCAATCTCCAGGATCCGCGTCACCCCGTCCGGCCGCTGCCGCTGCGCCAGGTCCGCCACCAATGTAGCGGCCAGCCGCTGCGGCCCTGCATAGGCGTCATAATGCGCCGCCGCCGCGCCGAATGCGTCGCTTATCCGTTGCTTGCGGGCCTCGTTCATGGATGAAGCATTTTCAGTTGACCGGTCACGGTTAACGCCTTGGAAAATGCGGCCGCAGGAAACAAGAGTCTTTCCACCGATTGTGGAAAGGCTCTAGGCGCATTGGCAGAGCCTTGCCCTTTTGGCCAGTATCAGCAGGACCATCCGCCTCATGACCGCCTCCCCCCGTATTCCCGCCATGGACGTGCTGCGCGGTTGCGCCGTGCTGGGCATATTGTGGATGAACATCACCGCCTTCGCCCTGCCGCAAAACGCCTATTTCAACCCGGCGGTGGCGGGCACGCCCTCGCTTGCCGACATCGTCGCCTGGGCAGTCAGCCTCATCTTCATCGACGGCAAGATGCGCGGCCTCTTCGCCCTGCTGTTCGGCGCGTCGATGCTGTTGCTGATCGACCGGGAAGAAATGGCCGGACGCGACGGCCGCCGGGCGCAGATGATCCGCGCCGGCTGGCTGTTCGTGCTGGGCTGCGCGCATTTCTTCCTGCTCTGGTGGGGCGATATCCTGCGCGTCTATGCGCTCGTCAGCCTGTTCGCGCTGCTGTTCGTCAACCTCGAACCCTTCGCCCTGGTCAAGCGCGCCCTGCTCTTCTTCTTCCTCCAGTTCCTGCTGTGCGCCACCTTCATCGCCAGCCTCTATCTCTGGGGTCATGCCGCCGCCGCGCCAGACGCCACCGGCGCGATGCGGGACGGCTACGCCACCTTCATGGCCGCCCTGTCCGATCCCGTCAGCCCCTCGACGCAAGCGGAAATCCTCACCTATCGCGGCAGTTTCGCCACCATCCTCCAGCACAAGCTGATCGGCCTGCCGGGCGACTGGCTCTGGGGCTTCCTTTTCACCGCCTTTGAAACGCTCGGCTTCATGCTGCTCGGCATGGCGATGCTGAAGGGCGGCTTCCTCACCGGCAACTGGGACATGGAGCAATATCGCCGCACTGCGCGCCATTGCTTCCTGATCGGCGTACCGCCCATGGCCGCGCTGGCGCTCTGGGTAGCGCTCAGCGGCTTCGCGCCGCTCCCCGCCTATGGCGTCGCCCTCGCCTGGTCCTTGCCCTTCCGCATCCCGCTGACCGTTGGCTGGGCCGCGCTCATCCTCTGGCTTGCCGCCCGCCATCCTGGCCATCCACTGGTCGGCCGCCTCGCTGCCGCCGGCCGCCTCACGCTCAGCAACTATCTCGCCACCAGCCTCGTCATGACCGCACTCTTTTACGGCTGGGGCCTCGGCCTCTTCGCCAGTGTACCGCCCGCCGCCCTGCCGCTCTTCGTTCTCGCCGGCTGGGTCGCGATGCTGGCCTGGTCGCGTCCCTATGCGAATCGGTTCGCGCTGGGTCCGGCCGAATGGCTATGGCGCAGCCTCATCAACGGTCGATCGCAAAAGATTCGCAAAAGCGACTGAATACTATTGCGACCCATTATCATACACGCTATCTCGGATTCGTCAGGAGAGTGTGGTCGATGGTCGTCTGCGTTTGTAATGCCATTCGGGAAAAGGATGTACGGGAAGCCGCGCGAAACGGGGCCGATACCCCTTGCAGCGCTTATGCCCGATTTGGTCGTCGCCCCAAATGCGGCCAGTGCGTCCCCTTCGCCCGCACCATCATCGCGGCGGAACGCGCCTCGGCCTGAATAGCATTGCGAATCAACCTCAATGGTCAATCGCGACCTTGACGCAATAGCGCATGAAAAAAGCCCTGATTTCCAAGGGTTTTTGACTTAACAGTTCCTGTCCGAAACGATATACGGGCCGGCAACCCCCATTGCCGGAGTAAAGCGCCATGAAAGGCGATCTGAAAGTCATCGAATATCTGAACGAGGTGCTCAAGAACGAGCTGACCGCGATCAACCAATATTTCCTGCACTATCGCGTCCTCAAACATTGGGGCATCGAGAAGCTGGCCAAGTTCGAATATGAAGAGTCCATCGATGAGATGAAGCATGCCGACAAGGTGGCGGAACGCATCCTCTTCCTCGACGGCCTGCCCAATTTCCAGTTGCTCGGTCGCCTGAAGATCGGCGAAACGGTCGAGGAAATCCTCAAGGCCGACCTTGAACTGGAATATGAGGCGCTGCCGGTCCTGCGCGAAGCCATCGCCTATTGCGAATCGATCAAGGATTTCGTCAGCCGCGACCTGTTCCAATATATCCTCGAAAGCGAGGAAGAGCATGTCGACACGCTGGAAACCCAGTTCGAAATGATCGAACGCATGGGCATCCAGAATTATGTCCAGTTGCAGAGCAAGGCCAAGGAAGACTGATTCCTGACCTGTTCGGTCCGGCGCGCGCGATCAGACCGACTTATTGATCACGTTCCCCGGCGCAGGCCGGGGTCCAGTTCCACGCTTTGAACTGAACCCCGCCCTGCCCCGGGGAACGCCAATCTTGATCCAAATAAGGGGGCACTCCATCCGGGCGCCCCTTTGCTTTTACAGCAGCGCCTCGATCAGCCCGATCAGCGGCAGGTCCGCCGGCGGCATGTCCAGCGCATACATCTGCGCCGGCTTGAACCATTTGAGAGCGGTCGCATGGCGCGCCTCGGGCATGCCCTTCCACTTGCGACAGACATAGAGCAGCAGCAACAGATGCCGGTCGCCCAGCGGCTCGCTGGCAAAGGTCGCAGGCGCCAGGCAACTGGCATGCGTCTCGATCCCCAGTTCCTCTTCCAGTTCGCGAACCAGCGCCGCTTCAGGCGTTTCGCCCGGCTCCACCTTGCCGCCGGGAAATTCCCACAGGTCGGCCATCGCCTTCCCCGGTGGCCGCTGTTGCAGCAGCACGCGCCCATCGGCGTCCACCAACGCTACGGCTACCACCAGCAAGGGAGAAAAAGGGGGCATATCGGTCCAGTCGGGAGGGCTTTGTTAACCGTGCTTCCTTTACACGTTGATCGGGGACTGTCTGTAGCGAAACGGGGATCATATGCGCGCGCTTGTCGAAATCATCGCCCGATGGAAGCTCTCGCGATGCGAACGCGGAGCGACGGCCGTCGAATATGCGCTGATTATCGCGATGGTCGTACTCGCCATGATTGCCGCGCTCAATAACGTCGCGAACAAGACCACCGGCATGTGGAACAACGTCGCAACCGAAGTTACCAAGCATTAACCATCAATATTTGACAGACACTGTCCGCATTAAGAGTTTTTCAACCGGACTTCTCTAATTCGATCCTTGCTGACCACGAATTATCCATGCGGGGCGGCCGGGTAGTTAAACGTAGTAATCCATTCCAAGGAGACGTCACATGCAGTTCATCCGTAAGATGCTGAAGAACGAAAAGGGTGCAACCGCGATCGAATACGGCCTGATCGCCGCTCTGATCGCCGTCGCCGCCATCGGCGCGATGACCAGCCTGGGCACCAAGCTGGGTTCGACCTTCAACAACGTCTCGGGCAACCTCAAGTAAGCCCAGACGTTTGTCGAATTAGGAGGCGGCGGAAGCAATTCCGCCGCCTCCTTTCGTTAAAAGCGTTTTCCAAGCAGGTGGAATCACCTGCTGACTCGGAAAACGCGGCAAATTAAAAACTTGGAGCAATCGGTCCGATGCAATCGGATCGGAACCTGCTCTAAGCGATCACCATGTCACGATCTTCACCCGCTGGCCCGCCCGCAACACGCTGTTCGCGCTCAGCGCATTGATGGTCAGGAACCGGTCCAGTTGATAATCGCTATAGGCCATGCGCTTGGCCAGCGACTGCACCGTATCGCCGGTCTTCACCGTCAGCACATCGACCCGGCGGGGCTTGATCGCCGCCGCCTCCTGCACGCTCAACCGCTGCATCGACTGGACCATCGCACTGAAGGCGCCAAGCCCTTGCCCCGCCGGCGTCAGCACCAGGAAATGATAGGCCTTTCCGCCCCCGAAATCATAGGCGAAGACGGTCGCGTCCACCTGGCTCGACTGGGTGGAAGCCCGCACCGTGCGATAGGCGGCGGGCAGGCCGTTGATCGTCGTACGGTTGACCTCACCCGCCGGCACGCCGCCATCGCCGCCACCCAGCTTGGCGAAGACGCTGTTGATATAGGCATCCAGATTGCCGGAATAGGGTGCGGCGCTGAATTGCGCCTGCCCGCCCGATCCGGTGATCGACACCGCATCCGCGCCATTTTCCATGCCGAACCCGCTCGGCACGGCAAAGCTCAGGCGCAGGTCGGGGTGACGGAAGCGATTGCCCTCGATCACACCCTGCTTGGGATCGTCACCATAGAGTACGCCGTCCACCGCATTGAGGAAGGCGTCGCGATTGCGCACCTTGCTGCTCACCCGCGTCGCTTCGGCCGCCCTTGCTGCCCGTTGCACGCGCGCGCCCGGATCGGGATGGGTGCTCGCCCATTCCGGCGTCGACCGGGCGTTACCCGTCACCCGTGCGTCCAGATCGCCCTGCGCGGCCAGCGATGCCAGCATGTCGGACAGCGCGCGCGGATCATAACCACCGCTCGCCAGATAGCGGATGCCAAGGTCGTCGGCCTCATATTCCTGCGTGCGCGAAAATTTGAGCGTCAGCAACTGGCTGCCGGTGCCGATCCCCTTCTGAATCAGCCCCGAAAAGCCCGAATCGCCCAGCAACGCGCCCGCCAGCGCGCCCAGCAATGCACCACCGACCGCATTGCGCTGCGCCGCCTTCTGTCGCCGCTGGCCATGCAGAGCCGCGACATGGCCCACCTCATGGCCCAGCACGCCGGCCAGTTCCGCTTCGTCATTCATCAGCGCCATCAACTGGCGCGTGACATAGACATAGCCGCCGGGAATGGCGAAGGCATTGTTCACCGGTGAATTGAGCAGCGTGACGGTAAAGTCGCCCTGCGCATTGGACAGGCCGGATTGCACCGCGATGCGCCGCCCCACACCCTCGACATATTTGGCCTGCGGTCCCGCATAGGCGCCGCCAAACTCCTTCAGCAGTTCAGGATGCTGCTTGGCGCCGCTTGCCTTGTCCTGCGCGCTGATGTTCGACACCGTGCGAATCGCCCGCTGCTGCCCGATCACCACAGGCGCACTCGCCGCCATCGCCAGCACCGCGCCCGCAGCGCCCAGCTTCCACTTCCAGTCCATGTCTCTCCACCCTCGACGTTACCCCAACGTAACGATGGACATGGCGAGCCGTTCCAGAAAAGGCCAGTCGTTAAACGGTCAATGGAGCCTGTTCCCCGGCAAAGGCCGGGGTCCAGCCAAGATTCCGTCAGGCCCCGATGGCGAGGAACTTGTCGGCCCGGTCGGTGCGCAGCGCATCCGCCGACATCCCGTCGAGCGCATCCAGTTCCGCCTCGATCGCTACGCCCAGATTGGCGATCGCCTGCACCGGGTCACGATGCGCGCCGCCCACCGGCTCCGACACGATACGGTCGATCACGCCCAACGCTTTCAGGTGCTGCGCCGTCACCTGCATCGCCGTCGCCGCGTCGCTCGCCTTGTCGGCGGTACGCCACAGGATCGACGCACAGCCTTCGGGCGAGATCACCGAATAGATCGCATGTTCGAACATCAACACGCGGTTCGCGGCGGCCAGCGCGATCGCGCCGCCCGAACCGCCTTCGCCCACCACGGCCGCGACCATCGGCACGCCCAGCTTGAGACAGGCCTCGGTCGAGCGCGCGATCGCTTCGGCCTGGCCGCGTTCTTCCGCCTGCACGCCGGGGAATGCGCCCGACGTATCGACCAGGCTCACCACCGGCAGGCCGAACCGGTCGGCCAGTTCCATCAGGCGGATCGCCTTGCGATAGCCTTCGGGCTTGGCCATGCCGAAATTGTGGCGCACGCGGCTGGCGGTGTCGTCGCCCTTTTCATGGCCGATCACCATGACCTTGCGCTCGCCCAGCGTGGCGAAGCCGCCGATGATCGCCTGATCGTCGGCAAAGGCGCGATCGCCCGCCAGCGTCATGAAATTGTCGAACATGCCCGCGACATAGTCCTTGAAGTGCGGGCGTTCGGCGTGCCGCGCCACCTGGGTCTTCTGCCAGGGCGTCAGCTTCGCATAGGTGTCGGACAACAGCTTGGCCGCGCGCTGTTCCAGCGTCGCGATCTCGCCGTCGATGTTGATGTCGCCCACGCTGGCGGTGGCGCGCAGTTCGACGATGCGCGCTTCCAGCTCAGCGATCGGCTTTTCGAATTCCAGAAAGCTTACCATGGCCGGTGCGTTAAGGCGCTGGCGCGTCGCCGTCAACGCGCGGATGCGGCTTCTTCGCGCTCATCCCCGCCAGCGGATGCCGCTGGTTGACCAGTTCGACCAGCCGCCGACTATCCACATGGGTATAGATTTGCGTCGTGCCAATGTCCGCATGGCCCAGCATGGATTGCAACGCACGCAGATCCGCCCCCCCCTCCAGCAGGTGCGTGGCAAAGGCATGGCGCAGCACATGGGGGCTGACCCGCTCCGGCGCGATGCCGCTCGCCGCCGCCAATGCCTTGACCAGTTGATACAGCCGGATGCGGCTCAAATGGCTCTTGCCCGAAGGAAACAGCCATATGCTGTCCACCGGCACATGCGGCAGCCAGGCGGCGACGGCGGCCCGCGCGCGATCCGAAATCGGCACCAGCCGCTCGCGCGCGCCCTTCCCCTTCAGGATCAGGAACGGCCGGTCATGCGACAGCGCCCGGCGCGGCAACGACACCAGTTCGGTCGCGCGCAATCCCGACCCATAAAGCAGCTCGATCAGCGCGGCGAGCCGTAGGTCCGCCGGCACCGGATGCTCCACCGCCAACCGTTCGGCGATCGTCGCGAAGAATCGGTCCACCTCCGCCACCGACAATATCTTCGGCAAGGCGCGGCGTGTGACCGGTCGCGGCAACGCGGCGGAAGGATTGTCGGCGCGCAGCCCCTCTTCCTCCAGAAAGCCGTAAAAAGCCCGCAACGCCGACGCCTTGCGCGCCACGGACGACGCGGCCAGTTCCGCCCAGGCCGCGGCCAGCGTCCCCAACCCGTCCTTGCTCGCCCCCGCGAGGCCGCCCAGCAGGTCGCCCGCGCCATTCAGGTCGGCGCGGTAGGCCAGCAGCGTATTGCGGGACGCGCCGCGCTCCGCCGCCATCATTTCCAGAAAGCGGTCGATCAGGACGGCGTCATCCCCTGTCATGGTGAGGCGCTGTCATGGTCAGGCGCTGTCATGGTCAGGCGCGACTGATCGCCTCGGCCGCGATCATCCGCGCTTCGGGGTCCAGCCCCACGCGATGCAGCGCGGCTACGACATGATAGAGGTGCCCGGCCGGCAGCCGGCTCCAGTCACTGCCCTGCATCCCCACCGCCGCCAGCAACGCGACCGTGCCTTTCTCGCCCCGCTGCGCCGCCGCACCGATGGCGCGCGCCCAGCGACTGTTCGCGCCCAGCGCAAAGCCATTATCCTGCGCCAACGTGGCGGCATCGGACGCCGACAGGCGCGAAAGCCCCGCCAGCGCCGCAATCAGCATCCGCCCCTTGTCCGCGCCCACATCGCCGACATAGCCGGACACGCGGCTGCTGTTGATCTCGACGCTCACGCTCGGCGCACCGACTGCCAGCAGCGCCCAGAATTGCGAGGCCCCAGCCCCGTCCAACTGCCCCAGCGCCCGCGCCCAGCGCGCCGCGTTGCGGTCATAGCCCGCCGTCAGCATGGACCCGACCAGATTGGCCGCATCCTGCGCATCGGCCTGCGCCACCGGCAGCGCCGCCGCAGCCCGCGCCGTCGCGATCAGGCCCAGATAATCAGGCTTGCCGTTCTCGCCCCACATGCTGTGCATCGCGCCGATCCGGTCGCCCACGGTCGCGCCGGAAAAGGCCGTGCGCAGCGACTCGATCCGGTCGGCGGCATCGGCCGGTGCATCGCCATCCGTCCCCAACTGGCCATAGAAGCCGACCAGCGCCGCGCTCGACAGCACGCCCAGCCGCGCCGCGATTTCCACGCCGGGCCGACGCTTCACCGCGCTCAACGCAGGCGCGCGCGCTTCCCATGCCCGCACATGCGGACCAACCGTGCCATAGAGCGTATCGGGTATCTCGACATTCAGCGCCGTCGCCAGACCAAAGCGCCAGGCCGTCAGCCGATCCACGCCGTCCCATTCGATCTTCACCGAACGGCGCGCATTGAACCCGGTGCCGACGACCTTCTCGGCCAGCCGATAGTCGATGCCGCGCACCACGCCCTTGCGCTGCGCCTGATTGAGCGCGCCGCTGGCCGTGCCCTGATCGCCCGACAGCGCCGGGCAGATCGCCCGCGTCATGTCCCATCCCGGCGCCTTGCTGAACCGCAGCGCCCCCGCCGACAGCGGGCAAAGCCCCGCCGGATCGGCCGCCGCCAGATAGGTTTCCATCGCCACGGCATAAAGGCGCGGGGAATAGCGATCCGCATCCACGCTCTGCACCATCAACCGGGCATTGTCCGCCTCGCCCATGCGTAGCAGCAGCCAGGCGCGTTCCGCCGCCCAGTCCGCCCCATCTATGTCGCGCGGCGTATCCACCGCCGTCATCAGCGCCCGGCGCAGCAGGATGGAGGCCCAGCGCGACACGATCGGCGCGTGGGTCTGCTTCATCAGCGCGGCCAGATATTTGCCGGACTCACCACCAAAGGCATCCGGCTCGAACCCGCGCGTCTGCGGCGTCAGCGGCCCGATCCGGTCGAGCGACCGACGCGCCGTTTCGGGCAGGTCATATTTTGCCTTCTGCGCCGCGATTTCCTCGGGCGTCAGCGCGTCTTCGGCCGCATTCTGCACCAGCGACAGGTCGGGCGGTACCGCCGGATTGAGCGGCTGCACCATGGGGGCG
Organism: Sphingobium sp. Leaf26; assembly: GCF_001421665.1. Lineage (GTDB taxonomy): Bacteria > Pseudomonadota > Alphaproteobacteria > Sphingomonadales > Sphingomonadaceae > Sphingobium. The sequence continues at coordinate 520,756 of NZ_LMKV01000012.1, read as the reverse complement.
GACGGCGCAGCACCCGGCGGCCGGACGGCCACAGGCGCACCCGACGCTGGCTGGGCCGGGCGCGGCGCGGGCGGTGCTTCGGGCGCGTCGCCGAAACCGGGCGGCAATAGCGATTCGGGCGCCTGCTGCGCGACGACCGGCAGCGTCAGCGCCAGCGCAAAGCTACCCAGCGCCCATTTCGCGTTCGCCCGCGGCCAGCGCATCCGCCTTACTGGCCCAGCTTCTCGGCGGGGATCACCTTTTCGACGCGCTGCTGCGGCTGTTCACCACCGCGCGACCAGAAAAAGGCCAGCAGTGCGACAAGCAACAGGACCAAAGCGATGGGAATGATCGGCAGGCGGGTGCCACGGCGACGCTGGCCGCCCTCGAAACTGCTGAAGTTGCGATTATTCTTCATAAGTCCTTGGCTATGACTGGCCCGGAAACTTGGCCGGGGGAAAGGAAAAGATGCGATTTGCCTCTGTGACGGCTGGCTGTATAGCCCCGCAAGCCATGCAGCGAAACAGCAAAATCCCCGACGGCCCGGCGCGACGCGGTCCCATCGTATTGGTGGGGATGATGGGCGTGGGAAAATCCACGGTCGGCCGCCGTCTTGCCGCGCGCCTTGGCCTGCATTTCGTGGACGCAGACGAGGAAATCGAAAAAGCCGCCGGCATGTCCGTGGCGGAGATTTTCGAACGCTATGGCGAACCCTATTTCCGCGACGGCGAACGCCGCGTCATCGCCCGGCTGATGTACGGCGCGCCAAAGGTGATCGCGACGGGCGGCGGCGCCTTCATGCAGGATGAAACGCGCCGCCTGATCCTGGAGGCCGCCACCGCCATCTGGCTGGACGCCGACATCGACATATTGGTCGACCGCGTCGGTCGCCGCGACAGCCGCCCGCTGCTCAAGAATCGCGACCCGCGCGCCGTGCTCACGGAACTGGCCGCGCTCCGCAACCCCATCTACGCGCTCGCGCCCATTCATGTGAAGAGCATCGCTGCCCCGCATGAAGTCGCGGTCGACAGCATCATGGAGCAACTGACCGCATGGCATTAGTCCGCGTCGCGCTGGGTGCGCGCAGCTATGATATCCTGATCGAACAGGGCGCGCTCGACCGCGCCGGCGAAACGCTCGCCCCTTATGCGCGCAAGGGCCGCCTCGTCGTCGTCACCGACGCCAATGTCGCCGCGATGCAATTGCCGCGCCTTCATGCCAGCCTGCGCGCCGCCGATGTCGCGATCGCACCGATCATCCTGCCACCGGGTGAGCAGACCAAGAGCTGGCGTCACCTCGAACAGTTGCTCGACGCGCTGCTGGCACTGGAGGTCGAGCGCGGCGACCATATCGTCGCATTGGGCGGCGGCGTGATCGGCGATCTGGTCGGCTTTGCCGCCTCGATCCTCAAGCGCGGCTGCCATTTCATCCAGGTGCCCACCACTCTGCTGGCGCAGGTCGATTCGTCGGTCGGCGGCAAGACGGCGATCAACGCCAAGGCCGGCAAGAATCTGATCGGCAGCTTCTATCAGCCCGCCCTCGTCCTCATCGACCCCTCGACCCTCGACAGCCTGCCGCTGCGCGAAACCCGCGCCGGCTATGCCGAAGTCGTCAAATATGGCCTGATCGACGATCCTGCCTTCTTCGCCTGGTGCGATGCCAACGCCGCCGCGCTGCTCGCCGGCGACCCGGAAGCCCGAACCTACGCCATCACCCGCAGCGTACAGGCCAAGGCCGCGATCGTCGCGGATGACGAGCGGGAAACCTCCGGCCGCCGCGCCCTCCTGAACCTTGGCCACACCTTCGGCCATGCGCTGGAGGCCGACACCGGCTTCTCCGACACGCTGCTGCATGGCGAGGGCGTCGCCGCCGGCATGGCGCTCGCCTTCCGCTATTCCGCCCGCCTCGGCCTGTGCCCGCAGGCGGATGCCGACCGCCTGACTGACCACCTCTGGGCCGTGGGCCTTCCCCATGACCTCGCTACCGCCCATGTGCGCGCGAACGGCGCCGAACTGGTCGGCCATATGCTGCACGACAAGAAAATGGACGCCGGCACCCTGCCCTTCCTGCTCGCGCGCGGCATCGGCCAGACGTTTCTGTCGAAGGACGTCGTGCTGGACGACGTTGCCGCCTTCCTGGACGCAGATCGCACGACGGGATAAGGCGACCACCAGCACCCCCCGCCCGCAGGCGGGAGTGGCAGCGAGACTTATGCGCGAAGCGCGTTAGAGCATCGTGCGGAGAAGTGGGAACCGGTTTTTCGCTTAAAACGATGCGAAAACAAAAAATAAGAGCGCGCGACCTGCATCGGATTCAACGCAGCGCGCGCTAGGCGCAGCGGGATGGGCTGTCGCCAAGTCCCTGCCACCCGCCAAAAATTTCACCCATCCGTCCGCTTCGTAACAAGCCGGACATTCGCCTGCATCATGCGCGGCCTACATCCCTCCTTGTCAGCGGCATCCCCTACAGACCCCCTCTGTCGCCGCTGACTCTCCCCTGAACCTCGGCCTCCAGCATATTTGCTGGAGGCCCTTTTTTTTGCCCCGACCCCACGCAGGCACAAAAAAAGGGCGCCCGCAGGCGCCCTTCCGATATCATGCCTGTAAGGGCCGATTACTTCTTCAGCGTCAGGCCGCCGAAACGCTTGTTGAAGCGCGCCACCTGGCCACCGGTGTCCAGCTGGCGGTTGCCGCCGGTCCAGGCCGGGTGCGACTTGGGATCGATGTCGAGCGCCAGCGTGTCGCCTTCCTTGCCCCAGGTGGAGCGAGTCTGGAAAATGGTGCCGTCGGTCATCTGGACGTTGATCAGGTGGTAGTCGGGGTGGGTATCGGCCTTCATGGCGTAATGCTCCGTAAAGTGCCGGTTCCGACCGGCTGTGGATGCGTAGAAAATAGCGAAGGCGCGCCGTTAGCGGGTTCGGCGCGCCTTGGCAAGGCTTAAGCCATCGTCCCCGTACAGGCCGGGACGATGGCGGTTATCAATCCTTGGGCGGATCGCTGATCATCGCGACGAAATTGGCTTCCGCCGCCAGCTTGCCATCGATCAGCGCCTTGCCGCTGAACTTGCAGATCGCGCCGCGATTTTGCGTCACTTCCACATGCAGGTCCAGCAGGCAGCCCGGCTCCACAGGAGTACGGAACTTCGCACCGTCGATGCTCATGAAATAGACGAGCTTGCCCGAATCGGCCAGGTTCATCGATACCACCGCCAGCACGCCGGCCGCCTGCGCCATCGCTTCCACGATCAGCACGCCCGGCATGATCGGCCGGGTCGGGAAATGCCCCTGAAAGAACGGTTCGTTCACCGACACTGCCTTGATCGCGTGGATCGACTGGCTTGGCACCAGCGACACCACACGGTCGACCAGCAGCATCGGGTAACGATGCGGCAGCGCGGCCATGACCCGACGGACATCCATCGGGCCAAGCGCAGTCGTTTCAACCTCCCCTGTCATGCCCGGATCAGCGCGACTTGGGCGCCTGCGCCGGGGTCGCCGGAGCGGGTGCGGCAGCGGCCGGCTGGCCCTGACCACCCGGCTGCCAGCCGGCCGGCGGGGTGATGCTGACGCTGGGGACCAGCGCGTTGAGTTCGGTGATGACCGACGGGGTAATGTCCGCACCAGCGCCGAAGCTTTCGGTCGCGGCCTTCTTGAACACGATTTCCGACTTGGTCTTGGCGGTCGCAGCCTTCAGCGCGTCGTCCAGCTTGGCGACGATCTGCTGCTCGACATAGGCGCGGGCCAGGCCGACCGGCTGACCCATGCGCTGCAATTCGGCCTGGGCGGCCTGCTGTGCCTGCTGATACTGCTGATACTGGGTCTCGATCGCCGGGGTCGGCTTGTTGCCGGCGGCCTTCAGCGCGGCCTGAAGCGCGTCGCCCTTGGTCTTGAGGTCGGTTTCGATCGCGGCGCGGCGCGTGTTGATCGCGTCGATCTGCGGCTTGTAGGTGGTCTGCATCTGGCTCATCGCGGTGGTGAAGGCAGCGCTCTTGCCCACGGCTTCTTCCAGATCCACCACGGCGATGCCCGACTTGGTCTGGGCAACGGCCGGAACGGCGGTCAGTGCAATGGCGGTCATGGGCGCGAAAACGAGCGCCGCGGCCTTGAAAATCGTCTTCATCAGAATTGAGTCCCTACGTTGAAGGTAATGAGCTTGTTGTCGTCCCCTGGTTCCTTGAGCAGGGCCTTGGCGATGTCGATCCGGAACGGGCCGAACGGCGAGTTCCAGTTGACGCCAAAGCCCACCGACAGACGCGGCTTGAGCGTGTTGCCGAGAAATTCTTCTTCGAAATTGCCGCCGGCGAACGTGTAGTTCGTGCCGCAAACCGGCGCACGTGCCGTGCCCGTGGCGCGGACGCGGGTCGAACCGGTCGGGGCGTCGGTGCCTGGGTCGCAATAGCCGGCAAAACTGCCGTCGCCATTGATAAGGCCGGGATTTTTCAGGCCAGCGACGGCACCCGCGTCCATGAAGATCGACGGACGCAGGCCCATTTCGCGCGCACCCGAACCCAGCGGAATTTCGACTTCTGCGCGGGCCAGATAATAGACACGGCCGCCCAATGCGTCGTCGGTGACGTTGTTGTTGCTGGTATCGCGGACATAGCTGGTCGTACCATCCACCGTCTGCGATTGCAGATAATAGCGTTTCACGCGCGGGCCGACGCCGCGAATGTCGAAACCGCGGAACTGCGGTTCACCCAGGAAGAAGCGATCGGTCAGGCGAACGGGATCGACTTCTGCGCCGGTGGCGTCGCGGCGCGTCCCTTCCAGACTGTGGATATAGCCGCCTTCACCCGACAGCGAGAAGATGAAACCGCTGCCCAGCGGTACATATTTCGCGCCCTGAATACGGGTGCGGACATATTTCACGCTGCCGCCAAGGCCCGCAAAATCCTGGCTCAGCGTCAAATTCTGGCCACGGGTCGCGCGGATGCGGTTGTCGCGGGTATCGTAGATCAGCGAATAGCCGAGCGAAGATGTGGTCCGCTTGCCGATCGCATCGCACAGATAGCGGCCAGCCAGGATCGGATCGCAGGTACCGTTGGTGTAGTAAGTGTCCTTGTCGAGCGTCACATCGTCGTAATTGAGGCTGTAGCGCAGCGCCAGCGACATATATTCGGTGATCGGCACGCCCGCGCGGATCTGGAAACCGGTGGTCGACTGCTCATAGGTCGTATCGCGCGTATTGCTCGTCAGATAGCGGAAGCTGTTCAAGTCACGGCGATAGATGTCGCCGCCCAGCGCGATATTCTTGTCCATGAAATAGGGCTCGGTAAAGCCCACTTCCACCGACTTCGAATAAGCCGAATAATTGACCGAGGTGCGCAGTTCCTGGCCCTTGCCGCGGAAGTTGCGCTGCGTGATCGACGCCGACACGATGAAGCGTTCCAGCGACGAGAAACCGGCCGACAGCGACAATTCGCCGGTCGACTTTTCCTGCACGTTGGTTTCCAGGATGATGCGATCAGGCGCGGAACCCGGCTTCTGCTCGACGTCCAGCTTCTCCTGGAAGAAGCCGAGCGAGTTGATCCGGTCCTTCGACCGCTTCACCAGGAAGCTGTTGAAGGCGTCGCCTTCGGCCAGACGGAACTCGCGGCGCACGACCTTGTCCTGCGTCAGCGTATTGCCGTTGATGTCGACCCGCTCGACATAGACGCGCGGCGCGTTGGCGATGCGGAAATTGATCCCCATCGTCAGCGTGTCCTTCTGGCGGTTGAAGTCCGGCGACACGTCGGCAAAGGCATAGCCGAACAGGCCCGCCGTCTCGCTCAGCGTATCGACCGTATCCTCGACCTGCTTGGCGTTGTACCAGTCGCCTTTCTTCATCGGCAGGCGCTTGGTCAGGCCGTCGCCGGACAGGTCGCGAATGTCGGATTCGACCTTCACGTCCCCGAATTTATAGCGATCGCCTTCTTCCACCACATAGGTGATGATGAAGTCCTGCTTGTCGGGCGTCAGTTCCGCCACGGCGGAAATCACGCGGAAATCGGCATAGCCTTCGGTCAGGTAGAACTGGCGCAGCTTCTGCTGGTCATAGGCCAGGCGATCGGGATCGTAGCTGGTGCCCGACGAGAACAGGCGGAACCAGCGCGACTGCTTGGTCACCATCTGGGTGCGCAGTTCGCCGTCCTTGAACTTCTCGTTGCCGATGATGTTGATCTGGCGGACCTTGGACTTGGGGCCTTCGCTGATCTCGAACACGATATCGACGCGGTTCTGGTCCAGTTGGACCATCTTCGGCTCGATCGTCGCGGCAAAGCGGCCCTGCCGGCGATACAGCTCCACGATGCGGGCCACATCCGCACGCACCTTCGACCGGGTATAGATCTGGCGCGGAGCCAGTTTTATTTCGGGACGAATCTTGTCTTCCTTGAGGCGCTTATTACCTTCAAGGACGATACGGTTGATGACCGGGTTTTCCTTCACCTCGACGGTGAGGGCGCCATTGTCGTTACGGATCTGGACGTCCGCGAACAATTCCGTCTCGTACAGGTCGCGCAGGCCCTGATCCAGGCTTTCCTGCGTGTAGGGCTGGCCGATGCGCAGCTTGGTGTAGGACAGCACCGTGTCCGGCTCCAGGCGCTGGGTGCCGATCACGCTGATGGCGCGGATCGTGCCCTGTATCGGCGCGGCGGCCGGCGCGCTTGCGGGCGCGGCCAGCGTACCGGCCGGGGCCGGCGTCTGCTGGGCCGCCGCCTGTTGGGCCATAGCCGGAACGGCCGGCAAGCCCGCGATCATGGTCGTCGCCAACAGGGCGGCCACGACCGGGCGCTGCCTCAAGCTGCTCTTCATCGCTGTCACCCGCATCACCTCAAAAACTCGCACTAAAATGTTTCCGCCGACACAGACGACGCCAAACCGGGCTTCCCTGCCCGATGCGCGTCAACCGATCAAGCCGGACAGGCTCTTCCACAGCCCGAAAGACGACAAATCGTTGAAAGTCACCAGCAGCATCATCGCCATCAGCACCGCCAGACCGGACCGATAGGCCCATTCCTGCGCCTGTGCGCTGACCGGACGCCGCTGTACCGCCTCGATCCCGTAAAAGAGCAGATGCCCGCCATCCAGCATGGGAATTGGCAACAGGTTGATGAACCCCAAGTTAATCGACACGAACGCCATCAGCAGGACGAGCGATTCCAGACCCAGCGTCGCCGCTTGCCCGGAAACCTGCGCGATCTTGAGCGGCCCGCCCATTTCCTTGACCGACCGCTGCCCGCTAAGGATCTGGCCCATCGTTTCGACGATGTTGCGGATGATGTCGCCCAGCCGGTCGACCGCCACCGCCGGCGCGCGCCACAGGGGTACGCGCTCGACCACCGGCTTGCCAGCGCCGATGCCCAGCCGGCCGATACGCGCCTTACCGCCAAAACCGTCATTTTCTTCAACGACGGCGATCGTCGCCTTCGTCTCGATCCGCTCGCCGGCGCGCTCGATCACGATGTCCACCGCCTCGCCGGGGTGGTACAGCGTGTACATCACCATGTCGCCATAGGTGTCCATCCCGCGTCCGTTGAACGACAGGATACGGTCGCCGACGCGGATGCCGGCGGCCTGCGCGGCGCTGCCCGGCTGGATCAGGCCGGCGACGGCCGGCGTTCGGCTTTCGCCATGGACGACGGCAAAGCCGCCCAGAATCAGGATCGCGAACAGGAAATTGATCGCCGGGCCGGCCGCGACGATCGCCGCGCGCTGCCACAGCGGCTTGGCGGGAAAACTGTCCGCCCGATCCTGCGCCGACATTTCCAGCCAGGCCGGATCGGTCATGCTCGCCGCGTTCATGTCGCCCTTGAAGCGGACATAGCCGCCCAGCGGCAGCGCCGCGATGCGCCAGCGCGTGCCGCGCCGGTCGACCCAGGCGAACAGTTCCGGCCCGAAGCCGATCGAAAACGCTTCCGCCTTCACCCCGCACCAGCGCCCAACCAGATAATGGCCAAGCTCATGCACGAAGACGAGCGTTCCGATGACCGCGACAAAGGCCAGTGCGGTCAACAGGAAACCGGGATTGTGGATCAAACCGTCAATCTTTCCATCGCTAGGCCCGCTTCCTTGCGCGCCTGTCCGTCCACCGCCAGCACATCGTCGATCGCGGAAGGGCTGGCCGCGCTATAGCGGTTCAACACATCCTCCACAATCATGGCGATATCAAGGAAGCCGATCCGCCCCTCAAGGAAAGCGGCGACCGCCACTTCATTGGCGGCATTCATGATGGCCGGGGTCGCCCCGCCCGCCTGCGCCGCATCCCGCGCCAGACGCAACGCCGGAAAGCGCTCCATATCAGGGGCTTCGAAATCGAGCCTGCCAATATGTGCCAAATCCAGCGGCTGGCACGGCGTCGCGATCCGCTTGGGCCAGGCCAGCGCATGGGCGATCGGAATCCGCATGTCCGGCGATCCAAGCTGCGCCAGCGTGGACCGGTCGCGATATTCGACCATCGAATGAATCACCGACTGCGGGTGCACCAATATCTCGATCCGATCGAGTCCGACCGGGAAGAGATAGGCCGCCTCGATCAGTTCCAGCCCCTTGTTCATCATCGTCGCGCTATCGACGCTGATCTTCGCGCCCATCGACCAGTTGGGATGCGCCACCGCCTGCGCCGGGGTCATCGCCGCCATCTCGGCCCGGCTTTTGGTGCGGAACGGCCCGCCGCTCGCGGTCAGGGTGATCCTTGCCACATCCTCCAAACTGCTGCCGGCAAGGCACTGGAAAATCGCATTATGCTCACTGTCTACCGGCAACAGGGTCGCGCCGGATGCGGTCGCGGCCTCCATCATCAGCGCCCCGGCCGACACCAGCGATTCCTTGTTCGCCAGCGCCACGGTCCCGCCGGCTTGCAGCGCCGCCATGGTCGGACGCAGCCCGGCACAGCCCACGATCGACGCCATGGTCCAGTCCGCGCCCGCCTGCGCCGCCGCGACCAGCGCCTCCTCGCCCGCCGCAACCTCGATACCCGACCCGGCTAGCGCGCCCTTCAGCGCCCCGTACAGCCGTTCCTGCCCGATCACTGCCAGTCGCGCGCCCGTCTCGCGCGCCTGCTTCGCCAGACCGTCCACATCGCTGTTCGCGGTCAGCGCCACGACCTGATAGGCATCGGGTTCCCGCCGGATCAGGTCCAGCGTCGACAGGCCGACCGATCCGGTCGCGCCGAAAATCGATATGCTTTTCATGCGCCTGCGACCAATAGCCAATAGAGGATGGCAGCCAGCGGCGCGCCCGTCGCCACTCCGTCCAGCCGGTCCATCACCCCGCCATGGCCGGGCAACAGCGTGCCACTATCCTTGACCCCCGCCCGGCGCTTCATATGGCTTTCCAGCAGATCGCCCGCCTGCGCCGCTACCGCCAGCAGGCCGCTCGCCGCCGCCAACTGGATCGGCAGGTCGGCAAAGCGATGCAGCAGAAAACCCAGCACCAGCGCAGCGAGCACGCCTCCCGCCAGTCCCGCCCAGGTCTTGGACGGACTGATCCGTGGCGCCAGCTTCGGCCCGCCGATCGACCGGCCCGCAAAATAGGCGCCGATGTCGGTCGCCCACACCAGCCCCAGCGCCCAGAAGGCCAGCAGCAGCCCGAAGATATTCGGCGCCTGCCCGCGCAGATAGAGCAAAGCCACGATCGGCAGGCAGATATAGGGGATGCCCAGCGCCAGCTTCGGCTTGCGACTGGTGAACAGGACGAAGAAAAACGCCGCCGCCGCCGCGATCAGCACCGGCCAGTCGATCCCGGCCGCATAGGGGCACAGCAAGGCCAGCGGGATCGACACGGCGAACATCGCCGACTTGCGCTGCTCCGGTGTCGCGCCCGTCAGGTCGCCCCACTCTCCCTGCATCAGCACGCCGGCTACGGACAGCAGGGTCCAGAAGATCAGGCCGCCCGACAGCAGCGCGCCCAGCGCCACCGCGATCAACGCGACGCCCACGATGCTGCGGGTCCGCAATTCGCTCGTCATTCGATCACAATCCGCCGAAACGGCGGTCCCTCATGCGGAACGCATCCAGCGCCTGCGCCAGGGCGTCTGCGCCGAAATCCGGCCACAGCGTGTCGGTGAAATACAACTCGGCATAGGCCGCCTGCCACAGCATGAAATTGCTCAGCCGCTGCTCGCCCGATGTGCGCACCAGCAAGTCCAGCGGCGGCAGGCCCGACGTATAGAGCGCATCGTCGATGTCGGCCGCGTCGATCGCCTCGGCCGCGATCTCGCCGGCCGCCGCCCTCGCCGCCAGCACCTGCACCGCCTGCACCATCTCGTCCTGCGCGCCATAATTGAGCGCGATCGCGATGATCGGCCCGCTATTGCCCGCCGTCCGCGCCATGGCGCCCTCGATCAGGTCCACCAGCGACGGGTCGAGTGCACGATAATTGCCGATCACCCGCAACCGCACACCATTGGCATGGAATTCGTCGATATCGGACTGGATGAAATGGCGCAGCAGCCCCATCAGGTCCGCGACCTCGCTCGCCGGCCGCTTCCAGTTTTCGGACGAAAAGGCATAGAGCGTCAGGCACTCCAGCCCCAACTCCTGCGCCGCCCGCGCCACCCGCCGCACCGCCTCGACGCCCGCGCGATGCCCCGCGACGCGCGGCAACAGCCGCTTCTTAGCCCAGCGGCCATTGCCGTCCATGATGATGGCCACATGACGCGCGCCATGGACAGGCGCAACGCTGGTCAGATCGGGCTTGGCTTGAGTGGCCATCAGATAGGCATGCGTGTTTTGGCCGCGAAAGGAAAGCCCCGGCTTATTGGCCGAGGATTTCCTTTTCCTTCGCGGTTGCCAGCGCGTCCAGATCGGCGATGGTGCTGTCGGTCATCTTCTGGACTTCCGTTTCCAGCCGCTTGCGCTCGTCTTCGCTGATCTCGCCCTTCTTCTCGTCGGTCTTCAGGCTGTCCATGCCGTCGCGGCGGACGTTGCGCACGGCCACGCGCGCGCCTTCGGCATATTTGCTGGCCAGCTTCGCCAGTTCCTTGCGCCGTTCCTCGGTCAGGTCGGGGATCGGCAGGCGCAGCGTCTGTCCGTCCACGATGGGGTTCAACCCCAGGCCCGCGGAGCGGATCGCCTTGTCGCACGGACCGACATTCATCTTGTCCCACACCTGCACCGACAGCATGCGCGGTTCAGGCGCCGACACGGTCGCCACCTGATTGAGCGGCATGTTCGCGCCATAGACGGTGACCGTGACGGGATCGAGCAGTTGCACATTGGCGCGGCCGGTACGCAGGCCCGTCAGGTCGCCACGCAGCGCTTCGATCGCGCCGGCCATGCGGCGCTCTAGGTCGGACTTGTTATATTGCGGCATGACTTAGGACTCCTGATTCTGAACGATCGTCGCGACACCCTGCCCGGCCAGCACGGTGGCAAGGTTCCCGGTTTCGCGGATGTTGAACACGACGATGGGAATGTTATTCTCGCGGCACAAGGCGATGGCGCTGGCGTCCATGACCTTCAGATTATCGTTCAGCACCTGATCGAAACTGATGCTGTCATAACGGACCGCGTCGGCCACCTTCTTGGGATCGGCATTATAGATGCCGTCGACGCTCGTACCCTTGAACAGCGCGTCGCAATTCATCTCGGCCGCGCGCAACGCTGCGGTCGTGTCGGTGGTGAAGAAGGGGCTGCCCGTGCCGGCTGCAAAGATGACGATCCGGCCCTTCTCGATATGGCGCTCGGCCTTGCGACGGATATAGGGTTCGCATACCGACGCCATCGGGATGGCCGACTGGACGCGGGTGTCATAACCCAGTTTTTCCAGCGCATTCTGCACCGCCAGCGCGTTCATCACCGTCGCCAGCATGCCCATATAATCGGCGCTCGCCCGGTCGAAGCCCTTGGCCGCGCCGGCCAGCCCCCGGAAGATATTGCCGCCGCCCACGACCACGCAAATCTCGAACCCGGCATCCTTGGCCGCGGCGATCTCGCCTGCGACACGGGCCACGGTTTCCGGCTCGATGCCGAACTGCCCCTGCCCCATCAGCACTTCGCCGGACAATTTCAACAGGATACGCTTGTAGGCAGGCCGGGTCATGCGGGGCAAGAATCCTTGGGTAGAGTAGCAGGGAAGCGGCCGGACATTAGGGGCGCAAGCCGGCAATGGGAAGGGCGATTGTTGCCATAATGCAGCTTGCCCGATGGAGAATATATGCAGGCCGGCAATCGCCCGATCGACGGGCAAGGAAAAGGGGAGCGGCCCTGCGGCCACTCCCCTTCCCTGTTTCGTGTCGACTGAAGCGGTCGATCAGACGCCGGCGGCGGCCGCGACTTCCGCCGCGAAATCGCTGACTTCCTTCTCGATGCCTTCGCCGAGCTGGAAGCGGACATAGGATTTCAGCGTGATGGTCGCGCCGGCATCCTTGGCCGCCGATGCGATCACGTCCTGCACCGGGGTCTTGCCATCCATGACGAACGCCTGCGTCAGCAGGGCATTCTCCTTGCGGAACTTTTCGACCGGGCCGTTGATGATCTTGGCGGCGATCTCTTCCGACTTACCGGCGATCTTGTCGGCATTCTTTTCGCGCGCGATCGCAGCTTCACGCTCGATGATCGCCGGGTCGATGTCGGCAGCCGACAGCGCCAGCGGGAAAGCGGCGGCGATGTGCATGGCAAGCTGCTTGCCCAGCGGCTCCAGCACGTCGGCGGGCGCATCGCCTTCCAGCGCAACGAGAACGCCGATCTTGCCCAGGCCCGGCGCAGCGGCGTTGTGGACGTAGGGAACCACGACGCCTTGCGTCACTTCGACATGGGCGACGCGACGGACGGTCTGGTTTTCACCGATGGTGGCGACGTTGGCGACCAGCTTCTCGGCGATGGTGCCGCCGGCGGGGTGCGCCTGCGCGGTCAGCGCTTCGGCGTCGGCCGCGCCGCTTTCCAGCGCAATAGCCGAAGCGGTGCGCACGAAGTCCTGGAACTGTTCGTTCTTGGCGACGAAATCGGTTTCGCTGTTCACTTCGACGGCAACGCCCTTGGTGCCGGAAACGGCAACGCCGACCAGGCCTTCAGCGGCAGTGCGGCTCGACTTCTTCTGCGCGGCGGCCAGGCCCTTGGCACGCAACCAGTCGGTTGCCGCTTCGATGTCGCCATTGGCTTCGGTGAGCGCCTTCTTGCAGTCCATCATGCCCGCGCCCGAACGGTCGCGCAGTTCCTTGACGGCGGCAGCGGTAATTTCGGCCATGTTTCGGCTCCTAATTTGAATGTTTCACAATACGCAGGAGGGCGCGTCTCTTAAAGAGCGCGCCCTAGCCTGTTATTCTTGCAGTCGTGCGACGGGCTTACGCTTCGGCGACGACTTCTTCAGCCATCGGCTCGTCCATGGCGCCCAGGTCGACGCCCGAAGCCTGCTGCGCACCACGGTTGCCCTTGGTGGCGGCGGCGGCGATCGCGTCGCAGTAAAGGCGGATGGCGCGGCTGGCGTCATCGTTCGCCGGAACCGGGAAGGCGATGCCGTCGGGCGAGACGTTCGAATCGAGGATCGCGACGACCGGGATACCCAGCGTGTTGGCTTCCTTGATCGCCAGCTCTTCCTTGTTGGCGTCGATCACGAACATGACATCGGGGATGCCGTTCATGTCGCGGATGCCGCCGAGCGAGGCTTCCAGCTTCTCGCGCTCGCGAGTCATCTGAAGCACTTCCTTCTTGGTGAAGCCGTGGGTATCGCCCGACAGCTTCTCTTCGAGGGTCTTCAGGCGCTTGATCGAACCCGAAATCGTCTTCCAGTTGGTGAGCATGCCGCCCAGCCAGCGATGGTTGACGAAATGCTGGCCCGACTTGCGCGCCGCGTCCGCGATCGGGTCCTGCGCCTGGCGCTTGGTGCCCACGAACAACACCTTGCCGCCGGCGGCGACAGTGCCCGACACGAAGTCGAGCGCACGGCCGAACAGGGGCACGGTCTGCGACAGGTCAAGGATGTGGATGCCGTTGCGCTCGCCGAAGATGTACGGCTTCATGCGCGGATTCCAACGGTGGGTCTGGTGGCCGAAATGGGCGCCAGCCTCGATCAATTGGTGCATGGTGACGACAGGTGCCGCCATAATATTTCTCCTTCCGGTTACACCTCTGGGAATCAGGAACACGGAAAACAGCCTGAAAGGCGTTGCCGGCACCGGATATGTTGATTCCCATGTGGAATGGTCGCGCCTTTAGACGTCGAAAAAAGCAAATGCAAGGGTTGACGTTGTCCTCGAATGAGAACATAAAGGGAACAGATGGAACAAATACGGTTAACCACCGTTCAATCCGTCATAATGCGCCATGTCGTGTAGATGGCAAGACAGAAAGTGATCCTTATGTTCGCTCTTGTTGCCGCAACCCTGTTTTCCGCCGCGTTCCTGCTGGCGATCGGCACCATCGCCTGGATGTTCGCCCACTATCATGACAAGATGGTGGCCGCGCTTCAGTTCGAACCGATCCCCCAGAACCCGCCGGTCTATAACATCCGCATCCGCCGCCCGCGCGTGGCGCAGTCGGCTCCCCGCACGACCCGGATCACGCACAGCAGCGCGCTGGCCGCCTGAACGACGAAGCCTGAACAATAGGGCTTCCCCCATCCCGTTCGGGCTGAGCCTGTCGAAGCCTCTTTCTTCTTACAATCCCGGTTCAGACAGTCGGACCAGTTCATCCGGTCGTCGCTGCCGCCGCACTTTCCCGCTGCCTGCGCACCTTGGCATAGGACATGACGCCGAACGGGATCAGCGCCACATAGACGGCGCAGATCATCAGCAGCGTCAGCCACGGGTCCGTCACCAGCAACGCCGCCAGCAATCCCGCCAGCGCGATCATCTCCAGCCGGATGCGCTTGCGCAACCGCAGCGCCGACCAGCTATAGGTCGCGATGTTGGAAATCATCAGGAAGGCGACGAAAGCGGCCCATGGTGCCACCACATACCAGGCGCGGAAAATATCCTCGCCCGTCACCAGCCACAGATAAAGCGGCACGAAGGCCAGCCCAGCCCCCGCCGGCGCGGGTACGCCGGTCAGGAATCCGGCCGACTTGTGCGGCTGCTCATCCGCATCGATCGCCGCATTGAACCGCGCCAGTCGCAAAGCGCAGGACAGCGCGTGGGCCAGTGCGAAGATCCAGCCGAATTTCGGCATGGCATAAAGCGACCAGAGATAGAGGATCAACGCCGGCGCCACGCCGAACGCGATCGAATCGGACAGCGAATCCAGTTCTGCGCCGAACCGGCTCTCGCCGCGCAGCATCCGCGCGATCCGCCCGTCCAGACCATCGAGCACGCCGGCGAACAGGATGGACAGAACCGCCCGCTCCCACTCGCCCGAAATGCCGTAGCGCACGCCGGTCAGGCCGAAGCACAAAGCCATCGCCGTCACCGCGTTCGGCGCCAGCATCCGCAGCGTAATGCCCCGCCGCAGCCCGCGCGGCACCGCGCGCCGCTGCCGGCTCATGCGCGCGCCGCCAATGTCAGGACCAATGCACCAACCTCCGTTCGTGCAGAGCCTGTCGAAACACGCTCGCGCCCTTCGACAGGCTCTGCACGAACGGATATGGGCAATTGCATCACCATCACTGCTGGATACCCGCAATCACGCGCCTGTCGCCCATCTGGCCCAGGATCGTCTCGCCCGCGACGGTGCGCTGGCCCAGCATCACGCGCGGCGCGGTGCCGGCGGGCAGATACACATCGACGCGGCTGCCGAAGCGGATAAGGCCGATCCGCTGTCCCGCCGCGACCATGTCGCCGGGCTTCACGAACGGCACGATCCGCCGCGCGACCAGTCCTGCAATCTGGGTAAAGCCGATGCGCACGCCATCATGCCGCTCGACCAATATATGCTGGCGCTCATTATCCTCGCTCGCCTTGTCCAGGTCCGCGTTCAGAAACTTGCCGCTGATGTAGACGACCGACTTGATCGTTCCGCCGATCGGGGTGCGATTGATATGCACGTCGAACACGCTCATGAAGATCGACACGCGGATCAGCGGCTGGTCGCCCAGGCCGTTCGCGCCGGCCATCTCGCGCGGCGGCGGTACGCGCTGGATCAGTGTCACCAGCCCGTCGGCCGGCGCGATGATCGCGCCCTCATCCTGCGGCACCGCACGCACCGGATCGCGGAAAAAGGCAAAGACCCAGATCGTCACGATCAGCATCAGCCAGCCGACGATGTCCCACCCCATCAGGAACAGGACCGCCGTGATCGCCACGGCGATCAGGCCGAACTTCATCCCCTCCGGATGAACCGAAGGGAAGCGCCATTTGACATTGCCGCCGGCGGCAATCGTGATCTCATCATTTTCCATGGCCACCGTCTTTAGGGAGAGAGCCGCGCCCTGACAACGACCGATCCCTTCCAAGGGTCCACGCAACACAGATATATCGGCCCTGGATGCCGTTTTGAAATGCGTCTCCGGCATATCCGCACCGGCCGCCCCCCCTGCCCGACCACCCAGCCATGGCAAGCTGATGGGCAGTCGGGTGGGGTGAGGGCCGGTGCAGCTTCCAGAATGCGCTCTTCCGCGCATTTCCAAACAGACTCTCAAAGGTTGAACATTGGCGCCGCTTTGCCTAGGGCGTCCCCATATTCCACCCAGTAGAAAGAAGGCGAATAGGCGCTATGGCGAAGATCAAGGTGAAGAACCCCGTCGTGGAAATCGACGGCGACGAAATGACCCGCATCATCTGGGAGTGGATTCGCGAGCGCCTCATCCTCCCCTATCTCGACATCGACCTCAAATATTACGACCTCAGCGTCGAAAAGCGCGACGAGACGAACGATCAGATCACGATCGATTCCGCCAACGCGATCCGTGAATATGGCGTCGGCGTGAAGTGCGCCACCATCACGCCCGACGAACAGCGCGTCGAGGAATTCAATCTCAAGTCGATGTGGAAGTCACCCAACGGCACCATCCGCAACATCCTGGGCGGCGTCGTCTTCCGCGAACCGATCGTCATTTCCAACGTGCCGCGCCTCATCCCCGGCTGGACCAAGCCGATCGTCGTTGGCCGTCACGCCTTTGGCGACCAGTATCGCGCAACCGATTTCAGGGTGCCCGGCGCCGGCAAGCTGCGCCTCGTCTTCGAAGGCGAAAATGGCGAGACGATCGACCGCGAAGTGTTCGATTTCCCCGGTTCGGGCGTCGCCATGGCGATGTATAATCTGGACGATTCGATCCGCGATTTCGCCCGCGCCTCGTTCAACTATGGCCTGAACCTGAAATGGCCGGTCTACCTGTCGACCAAGAACACCATCCTCAAGGCCTATGACGGCCGCTTCAAGGATCTGTTCCAGGAAGTGTTCGAAACCGAGGGCTTCGCGCAGAAGTTCAAGGACACCGGCATCGTCTACGAACATCGCCTGATCGACGACATGGTCGCCTCCGCGCTCAAGTGGAGCGGCGAATTCGTCTGGGCCTGCAAGAATTATGACGGCGACGTCCAGTCGGATCAGGTGGCGCAGGGCTTCGGCTCGCTCGGCCTGATGACCTCGGTCCTGCTCTCGCCCGATGGCAAGACCGTCGAGGCCGAAGCCGCCCACGGCACCGTCACCCGCCACTATCGCCAGCATCAGCAGGGCAAGGCGACCTCGACCAACCCGATCGCCTCGATCTTCGCCTGGACCGGCGGCCTCAAGTTCCGCGGCAAGTTCGACGAAACGCCCGAAGTGGTGAAGTTCGCCGAAACGCTGGAGCGCGTTTGCATCCAGACCGTCGAAAGCGGCGCGATGACGAAGGATCTGGCCCTGCTGATCGGCCCGGACCAGTCGTGGATGACCACGGAGCAGTTCTTCGAAGCAATCCGCGCCAACCTCGAAACCGAAATGGGCAAGTGGGCCTAAGCCCTTGTTGAGCGCATTTTCCGAGGCGTCGGCCGGTTCCCGGCCGACTTGAAAATGCCAGTGTGGAACTGATCCCACCGCTCGCGGTTTCAGTACGCTAACGGAACGAGGCGGCGCCGGATCATCCGACGCCGCCTTTTTCTATGATCCAACATGTTCCCCGGCGAAGGCCGGGGTCCAGTCCTGCCGTCGGAACTGGACCCCGCCCCTCGCCGGGGAACGCGCCCGGAGGCTTCCCCCCATGACCAACACCGCCAAGAAGCGTCTCGAAACGCGCGCCGCCCTGCCGTCCGACGTGCGCGGCATCCAGCGGCTGATCGCCCGTGTCTATCCGGGCCTGCCCAATTATTCGCTCGCCACCCTGCGCGGGCAGATCAACAATTTCCCCAATGGCTGCTTCGTCGCCCTCTATGACGACAAGGTGGTCGGCTATTGCGCCACCATGCGGGTCAGCAAGGCGATGGCCTTCGCCGCCCACGACTGGGACGAGATTACCGCCAACGGCTTCGGCACCCGGCACAGCGCGGCGGGCGAATGGCTCTACGGCTATGAAATGGCGGTCGATCCCAAACTGCGCGGCCTGCGCATCGGCCAGCGCCTCTATGACGAGCGCAAGGAACTGGCCGAGGAACTGGACCTGCACGGCATCGTCATCGCCGGCCGCATGCCCGGCTATGCCCGCGCCCGGCGCCGCGTTCAGGGGCCGCAGGACTATCTGGACAAGGTCGTCACCGGCAAGATGCGCGATCAGGTCATCAGCTTCCAGCTCAAGAACCAGTTCGAACCGCTCGGCATCCTCGAAAACTACCTGCCCGAAGACAAGCAGTCGGACGGCCACGCCGCCCATCTCGTCTGGCGCAACCCCTATGTCGATCCCGACGAAGCGCCTGAAATGCGGGTGCCGCGCGGCGTCGAAAGCGTCCGCATCGCCACCTGCCAGCTTCAGGCCCGCGCCGTCGAGAATTTCGACGAATTCATCCGCAATGTCGAATATTTCGTCGATGTCGCGGCGGATTACCGGTCGGACTTCATCATCTTCCCCGAACTCTTCACCCTGCCGCTCCTCTCCTTCGAAACGAAGAAGCTGAGCCCGATCGAGGCGATCGACAAGCTGACCGGCTACACCCCGCGCCTGACCAAGGAACTGGGACGGATGGCGCTGGAATATAATATCAACATCATCGGCGGCTCCCACCCGACCCGCGCCGACGATGGCGACATCCAGAATATCGCCTATGTCGCCCTGCGCGACGGCTCCATCCACACCCAGGAAAAGATCCACCCGACCCCCAACGAAGCCTTCTGGTGGAACATCAAGGGCGGCGATTCCCTCGACGTGATCCAGACGGACTGCGGCCCGATCGGCGTGCTCATCTGCTACGACAGCGAATTTCCCGAACTGGCCCGCCGTCTGGTGGATCAGGGCGCGCGCATCATCTTCGTGCCCTTCTGCACCGACTCGCGCCTCGGCTATCTGCGCGTCCGCTATTGCGCGCAGGCCCGCGCGATCGAAAATCAATGCTATGTCGTCATGTCGGGCAATGTCGGCAATCTGCCGAACGTCGACAATATGGACATCCAATACGCCCAGAGCGCGATCCTGACCCCCTGCGACCTGCCCTTCGCCCGCGACGGCATCGCGGCGGAATCGACCGAAAATGTCGAGACGCTCACGATGGCGGACGTCAACCTCGCCGACCTGAGCTGGGCGCGCGCCGAAGGCACCGTCCGCAACCTGCGCGACCGCCGCTTCGACCTCTACCATATCGAATGGGACAGCAATCCCGACCACAGCCACGCCCCCAGCGGCGGCCCCGTCCCCGCCGGCGGCCACAATGCACCGGGCGGCGGGTAAACCTCTGATCCCTCTCCCCTCAGGGGGAGAGGGCTGCCCAGACTTGGCAGCTTGCTGCCTGGTCGAAGCTGGGTGAGGGCGAGGCAACCTCACGAAAACAGGCTGGCCTTGCGCCAGCCTCCCCCCTCACCCAGCTACGCTTTGCCGGGATCAAACCAACCTAATCGCCACCATCCCCGCCATCGCATCCATCATCCGCGCCACAGCCTGAATCGCTACCACCACCATCGCCCCCGCTACCACGCCGGCGGCGGCCTTCGCCATGCCGGTCGTTCCACCAGGCCAGCCCGAAAAAGGCCAGCATCAGTATGATGACGAAGGTGGCGCCCCCACTCACTCCACCGTCACGCTCTTCGCCAGATTGCGCGGCTGGTCCACATCCGTGCCCTTCAGCACCGCGACATGATAGGCCAGCAACTGCACCGGCACGGCATAGACCATCGGCGCGATCAGCGGGTGGACCTTGGGCATGGTGATGGTCGCCAGGCACCCCTCGCCCGCCGCTTTTACCCCGTCATAGTCGGAAATCAGCACCACCTTGCCGCCGCGCGCCTGCACTTCCTGCATGTTGCTCACGGTCTTCTCGAACAACGGCCCCGACGGCGCGATGCAGATCACCGGCACCAGTTCGTCGATCAGCGCGATCGGCCCATGCTTCATCTCGCCTGCGGCATAGCCCTCGGCATGGATATAGCTGATCTCTTTCAGCTTCAGCGCGCCTTCCAGCGCGATCGGATAGTCGGTGCCACGCCCCAGATAGAGTACGTCGCGCGCCGGCACGATATGGTGCGCCATCGCCTCGATCGCCTCGTCATAGGCCAGCGCGCCGTTGATCGCGGCGGGCGCTTCGGCCAGATGCCGCACGATCTCCTTCTCTTCCGCCAGGGTCAGCCGCCCCTTCGCCCGCGCCAGATTTGCGGCGAAGGCGGCCAGAACGGCCAACTGGCAGGTAAAGGCCTTGGTCGACGCCACGCCGATTTCCGGCCCGGCATGGGTGGGCAGCAGCAGGTCGGCCTCGCGCGCCATCGAACTGGTCGGCACGTTGACGACGACCGCGATCTTCTGCCCCTGCGCCCGCGCATAGCGTAGCGCCGCCAGCGTATCGGCCGTCTCGCCCGACTGGCTGATGAACAGGGCAAGGCCCCCTTCCTCCATCACAGGATCGCGGTACCGGAACTCCGACGCGAAATCCAAATCCACCGGCACCCGCGCGAACTGCTCGAACCAGTAGCGCGCGACCATCCCGGCATAGAAACTGGTGCCGCACGCGACGATGGTGACGCGGCGGATCGCCGACAGGTCGAAATCGGGGATCGGCAACGACACCCGATCGTCCATCCGTTGCAGATAGGCTTTGAGCGTCTGGGCCACGACGACCGGCTGCTCGTAGATTTCCTTCTGCATGAAATGGCGATGATTGCCCTTGTCGATCATCGCGCCGGACACGCCGGAAATCGTCACCGGCCGTTCGACCGGCACATTGTCCTTGTCGAAAATCTCCGCGCCCTGTGCCGTAATGACGACCCAGTCGCCCTCCTCCAGATAGGCGATGCGCTGCGTCAGCGGCGCCAGCGCCAGCGCGTCCGACCCCAGATAGGTCTCGCCATCGCCATAGCCCACCACCAAAGGCGACCCCAGCCGCGCGCCGATCAGCATGTCGGGATGGCTGCGGAACAGGATCGCCAGCGCGAATGCGCCATGCAGGCGCGGCAGCACCTGCGCCACCGCGTCCCTGGGACTGGCCCCCTGCTCCACCAACTCGCTCACCAGATGGGCGACCACTTCGGTATCAGTCTGGCTGTCGAAGGTCCGCCCGCGCCCGATCAGTTCCTCGCGCAGCGGCTTGAAATTCTCGATGATGCCATTGTGCACCAGCGCCACCTCGCCGGTCGCATGGGGGTGGGCATTGCTGGTCGTCGGCGCGCCATGCGTGGCCCAGCGGGTATGCGCGATGCCGGTCGTTCCGGGCAGCGGCGATCCCGCCAGTTCCTTCACCAGGTTGTTGAGCTTCCCCTCTGCCCGCCGCCGGTCGATCGCGCCGTCATGCACGGTGGCGACCCCGGCGCTGTCATAGCCGCGATATTCCAGCCGCTTCAGGCCGTCGACCAGCCGTTCCGCAACGTCGTCCTTGCCGATGATTCCAATGATACCGCACATGCAGGAAAGCCCCGTCGAACCGAAATTAAGTCAGATATCCGCCCATATAGGGTGAAGTTATCGCCATGCCATTAATGACCGTCACGCAACAGCGCCATGGCCGCGCGGTGACAAGAATTTCATGCCGGGCGAATGGTGATCAGCCACAGGTCCGGCGGCGCCAGCATGCGGAACGGCGCGCTGCTCGTCCCCACCCCGCCCGACACGATCATCGTGCGCGCGCCATCGCGATACAGACCGCACGCATAGCGGGTGCCATATTTCGACGGCACATAGGTGATGCCGACAACGGGAAAGGCGATCTGCCCGCAATGGGTATGCCCCACCAGCGTCAGCGACCGCCCGTCTGGCACCTGCGGAAACACATCCGGCCCATGCGACAGGATGACCGGCGCGCCGCCGACCCGCGCCATCGCCGCCAGCGTGCCGGGCAGGTCGATCCTGCGGGTATAGATGTCCTTCAATCCCCCGACCGCCAGCGGCCCGCGCCGCACCGCGCTGTCCTGCAACAGGGTGATGCCGATCTTCGCAAAGGCCGCCCGCCAGTCCGACCCGCTCAGCGCCCGGCGATTGATCTTGCTGCGGCTGTCGTGATTCCCCAGCACCGCCACCACGCCCAGCGGCGCGCGCAACCCGGCAAAGGGCGCGATGCTGGCCCGCGCATCATGAATCGACCCGCCCTTGTCATCGCCGATATAGTCCCCGCCCAGCAGGATCAGATCGGGCTTCAACCTGTTGATCTGCGCCACGATCCGCGCCAACCGCTCCGGGCTGTTGTCCGGCCCGGACAGATGCGTGTCGGTCAGCAGCGCGACCGTCACCGCCTTGCGCGGCGCATCGGCCGGAAAGGGCAGCACGATCTCGGCCCGCCGCACGACCGGCATGGCGCTGGCATTGTGGATGAGCCACAGGGCAAGCGCTGCGACGATCAGAATCAGGGCCAGAAGCGCCCAAAGGACTTTCCGCCCCTTATTCACAGGCAACCGTGCTCCTGCGAAAGCAGGAGCCCAGGGTGTAAGGCAGTCCGATCGACCCTAGGCTCCTGCTTTCGCAGGAGCACCAAGATTTCCTTCAAGTCACGACCGCTTATCATATGCAACGATCATATATCGCCAATCTCCTCGCCATATCCTCCTTCATTGCAGGAGCTTCAGCGAATATCAGATCGATAATATTGGCATGAATTTCATGAACAGCGGATGCAATCGCGATTTTCAGGTCTTTCCCGTCTTCAGGAATTAATCGCGCCAAGTCCCCAATGTCCCGAGCTGCCTTGATACAGGTTCCGGATATTATCAAAGCGAGATCATCATTCACTGAGCGGTCCTCCACTTTCCTGAAATGCAACGATCAGCCTCACGCCGCTGATTGCTCCCTCACTTCCCCACCTTCGCCGCCGCCATCCGCTCCCGGAACCGCGCGGCCCATCCGGTCTTGCCGATCTGTTCCGGCCGCACCAGGCACAGCGCATCCGCCTCGACCGGCTTCGTCACCACGCTGCCCGCCGCCACGATCGCGCCCGCACCGATCGTCGCCGGCGCCACCAGCGCACTGTTCGACCCGACAAACGCCCCCGCGCCAATCTCCGTCCGATATTTGAAGAAGCCGTCATAATTGCAGGTGATCGTCCCCGCGCCGATATTCGCGCCCGCCCCCACGCTGGCATCGCCGATATAGGACAAGTGATTGACCTTCGCCCCCTCGCCCAGCACGGCCTGCTTGATCTCCACGAAATTGCCGACCTTGGCCTTCACGCCAATCTCCGCGCCGGGCCGCAACCGCGCATAGGGACCGATATCCGCGCCACGCGCGATCGTAGCCCCCTCCAGATGCGAAAAGGCGTGGATCACGACATCGTCCGCCACGCGCACGCCCGGCCCGAACACCACATTCGGCTCCACCACCACATCGCGCCCCAGCACGGTGTCATGCGCAAAGAACACCGTCTCCGGCGCCACCAAAGTCACACCGTCGCGCATCGCATCGGCCCGGCGGCGCGCCTGCCATACCGCTTCGACCCCCGCCAGTTCGGCCCGACTGTTCACCCCCGCCACTTCCCACGCTTCCGTCTCGATGACGGCGCTCGCTCCGCCGGGCAGCATCACGATATCGGGCAGATAATATTCGCCCGCCGCATTATTGTTGCCGATCTGGTCCAGCAGCACGAACAGGTCGGTCGATCGCACCGCCATCAACCCGCTGTTGCACAGCGTCACCGCCCGCTCGGCCTCGCTGGCGTCCTTATACTCGACCATCTTCTCGATGATGCCCTGCCCGTCGGCGATGATCCGGCCATAGGCCGCCGCTTCGTCGGGGCGGAAGCCCAGCACCACCGCGCGCGGCTCGTCGCCCCGGTTCAGCCGATCCAGCATCGCGCGCATCGTCGCCGCGCTCACCAGCGGCACGTCGCCATAGAGGATCAGCACATCGCCCGCGAACCCGGCCAGCGCATCATGCGCTTGGCTCACCGCATGACCGGTGCCCAGTTGCTGCTCCTGCACCGCGACGATCGCCCCGGTGCCGGCCACCGCCTTCTCCACCTGTTCGCGCCCCGCGCCCACGACCACCACCTGCCGCTCGGGCGCCAGTTCCTCCACGCTCGCCAGCAGATGCAGCAGCATGGATCGCCCCGCGATCGGATGCAGCACCTTGTGGAGCGACGATCTCATCCGCGTCCCCTGCCCGGCGGCAAGGATGATGACGGCGAGCGGGCGGCTGGCGGAACTGGTCACGATGATTTTCCCGGCAAAAGCTTTGGACTTGTCCGCTCTCTGCCATGTTTGCCTTGCCTTTGCCACCGCGCAGGCGGCATGGCTGGCGCCATGAGCAGCATCCCTTTCGACATCGTCGGCTTCGACCTGGACGGCACCCTTTTCGACACCAGCGGCGACCTCGCCGCCGCCGTCAACCATGCGATCGGCACGATCGGCCGCCCGCCCTTTCCCGTCGCGGCGATCCATCCCTTCGTCGGCAAGGGCGCAAAGGTGATGCTGGAACGCGCGCTCGACGCATCGGGCGGCTATGACGCAGAAACGCTGGCCACCCTGCTCCCGATCCTGCTCGACTATTATGAGCAGAATCTCGCCATCCACTCCATACCCTATCCCGGCCTGCTGGACGCGATGGATGCGCTCACCGACGCGGGCGTCACACTCGCCATCTGCACCAACAAGGCGGAACGCTTCACCATCCCCCTGATGCACCAGATCGGCCTGTCGGACCGCTTCGCCGCCATCGTCGGCGGCGACACGGTCGGCGTGGCCAAGCCCGATCCTGCCCCGATCCATGCCATGATCGAACGCGCGGGCGGCGGCCGCACCATCTTCGTCGGCGACACGATCAACGACATCGCCGGCGCGAAAAATGCCGGCATCGCCAATATCGCGGTCGGCTTCGGCTTCCTCGACGGTCCCGTGGAAAATCTGGAGGCGGACGCCGTCATCCAGCATTTCGACGAACTGGTTCCACTGCTGCAACGCTGGCCCGCCTGACATGCACCTGCGGCTGGAACAGGAAGGCCCCGTCGCCCGGCTGCTGATCGACCGGCCCGACCGGCGCAACGCCATGACCCAGGCCATGTGGGAGCAACTCCCCCACCTCGTCGGCCAGGCCATGGCGGATGACGCCATCCGCGTCCTGATCCTCGCCTCCGCCACCCCCGGCCTCTTCTGCGCGGGCGCCGACATCCACGAATTTGCCGCCTGCTCTGCGGGCGAAGACTGGCGCGTCGCCAATCAGGCCGCGATCCGGGCCAGCCAATATGCGCTGGCCCATGCCGAAAAGCCGGTCATCGCCGCGATCGACGGCGATTGTATCGGGGGTGGCTGCGGCCTTGCCATCGCCTGCGACCTGCGCATCGCATCGCCCGCCGCGCGCCTTGGCATCACGCCCGCCAAACTCGGCATCGTCTATTCGCTGTTCGACACGAAATTGCTGGTCGACCTGGTCGGCCCGGCCCGCGCCAAACGCATCCTCTTCACCGGCGCGCTCCACACCGCCGACGAAGCGCTGGCGATCGGCCTGATCGAAGAGATCGCGCCCGATCCCCTGACCGCGGCCGACACGCTCGCCCGCACCATCGCCGCCAACGCCCAGCACAGCGTCCGCGCGTCCAAGGCGATCATCCGCCGCATCCTCGACGGCCAGCCGGACGACGACGCCACCACGCTGGCCCTGTTCCGCGACGCCTTCACCCTGCCCGACTTCGCCGAGGGCGTCGCCGCCTTCCGCGCCAAACGCCGCCCCGATTTCTGACACCCCACGCAAAAAGGCCCGGCGTAAACCGGGCCTTATCGCTGAACCAGCCACACGAACCGCGCGGATCAGTTCCCCACCACCGGGCGCACGCTCTTGCCGGCATCGGCATAACGCTCGCCGGTTTCGGCGCGGGCGATGGCAGCGCTGATCGGCGCTTCGACATGGGCGATCGCCTTGGCCTTGCAGCTCATCTGCGCTTGCAGGTCCATGGAGGAGCAGACACGGTTGGCGGCGCGGGCGATGCGGCTGCGCAACTGCTGCTGCTGGCCCGGCTTCGTCAGGTCCAGGTCGCCATGATAGACGCCGGTGGTGCGGCCGTTGGACTGGAACTCCTGCGCCGATGCTGCGCCGGCACTGGCCAGCAAAGCGACGGAGGCAAGGGCGGCGGCGATTTTGGTCGAAACGAACATGGGACTATCTCCTCGAATTCTGTTGTGGCCGGCCCGCCGCCAAAGGGGGCTGCGCGGCGCGCCGGGGTGCGAACGGGCGGAGCCGGAAGGTCTTTCAGGGGTCGGCCCCTGTCCCGTTCGCCTCATTGTGTTACGCCTGCGATCCGCGCGACGCCCGCCCGCTTCGACCCGGCAACGCGCTCCATCGGCCAACGACCGGACAGCCGACCAAGCGCAGACAGGCGCGGACGAACGGCGGGACGAACGACATCCGCCCCTTCTGCAAACGACATTTCCGTAGGGGAAATCCGCGAATCGCGCGGACATGAAAACGCCCCCGGCGCAAGGGATGCCGGGGGCGTATCCAGATGCTGTCGGGCACTCCGGATCAGGATAAACTGTATGAGAGGGAAACGACGCCATTCGGACTGAACCGTCGCTTAACGGGTGCAACCCGCGCTCGCCCTATGCCGCCATCATAGCGACAGGATGATGACGTTCCCGGCTGGTTCGATGATCCGCCCATGCGCAGCGCCCGGCGGCATGGCCGGGGGACGAACGGCGCTCATCGCCCCACCAACGACATGCCCAAGTGATCGGGGGTGCCGGGGGTCAGGCGTCGACCGGCGGCAATCCGGCCGCGACCAGCGCATCCGCCAGATACAGCGCAAAGCCATCGTCGCGCGCCGGCAACCGGTGCCTTGTCCACGCCAGCGCCACCAGCGGCCGCCACGCCGCCAGCGCCTCCGGCTCCATGTCGGTCAAGGCGCGATAGCGCTTGATATAATAAGCCGCCGCCTGGTCGCGTATCTGCTCCTCCCACCAGCGGCCGGCCTGACCGGGGCCAAAGCGCATCAGCATCTCGCTGCGCACCACGTCGGTCGGCGCCGCCGCCTGCGCCGCGCGCGACCAGTCGATCACGGCCAGCCCGTCAGGCGTCACGATCAGATTGGCGGGGTGCAGGTCGCCATGCGACAGCGCATCGCCTTCGATCAGTTGCTCCAGCCGCTCGATCGCCGCCGCGCGCAGCGTCTCGCCGATCGGCGCCGCCTCTATATCCTCGGCCAGCAATGCCTTCCGGCTGCGCAGCGCCGGCAGATGTTGCGCCTGGATATGCGCCTGCAACCGCGCCATCTGCGTGAGCGCCCAGCGCCAGCGCCACGGCTTCTCGCGCAGATAGGCCAGCAAATCCGGCCCCTCCATCCGCGTATAGACGATGCCCGGTCGCCCGCCCGCCTCGCGCAGATCCAGCGCCCGCGCCACCGGCAGGTCGGTCGCCTGGATCGCCTGCATCAACCCATATTCGCGCTCCACGATGCCGGGATCGACGCCGTCATGGAACAGCTTGAGCACGCGCCCGCCATCCAGCCGGAACACCTCGGCACTTTGCCCGGCAGCAACGAAATCGGACGGATCGGGCAGGGTCATGCCCGTCGCCTTGCCCCAGCACGGCCGACTTGGCCAGCCTCTTTCATGACAGGCTGGCCAGGCCGATCCTCACACCACGACGAAATCCGCCGCGCCGATCGCCGGATGGCCGTTCAGCACCGCAAACAGCACCGCGCCGCCCGCGCCCGATCCGTCCGCGTCGAAGAACAACTGCCCGCTGTCCGTGTCGTACACGATCCGCTGCTCCGCGCTCGTCGCCGCGCCCGCCGCATTGGCGACGAAAGCACCCGCCCCCAGCGCGCCGGTCGACAGCCCGTTGAACACCGCATCGTCCAGTTCGATCATATCGCCAAGCTGGAAATCCAGGATCGTATCGACATTGCTCAGCGCATGCAGCCCATCGCCAAAATGGAAGCGGTCATTGCCGCCCCCGCCCTGAAGCGTGTCGTTGCCCGCCCCGCCATCCAGGAAATCGCCATAACGCGACCCCAGCAGGCTGTCGCTACCCCCCTCGCCGAACAGCCGGATCGTCGTGCCCGCTGCCAGCGGCGTATTCACATAAGCCGCGTTCAGCGAGTTGTTCAGCCCATTGCCATGCGCTTCGACACCCTTGGTCAGGTTGAGCAGCTTCAGCCCCTCGACATTCGCGCCCAGCATATAGTCGATGCTGGTGACGACGACGTCGTAACCCTGACCGCCCTGCTCGACCACGATGTCGCCGGCATTGTCCACGACATAGGTGTCGTTGCCAAATCCGCCGGTCATCGTGTCGACGCCGGTGCCCCCATCCAGATAATCGTCGTTGCGCGACCCCAGCAGCGTGTCGTTGCCGCCTTCGCCGAACATCTGGATCTTCGTACCCGCCGCCAGCGGCCCATTGGCATAGGCGGCGTTCAGCGAGTTGTTGAGCCCATTGCCATGCACCTCCACGCCGCGCGTCAGATTGAGCAGCTTGATCCCCTCGACATTCGCGCCCAGCGTGTAATCGATATTGGTGATGACCACGTCATAGCCCTGCCCGGCCTGCTCCACCACGACATCGCCCTTATTGTCGACCACATAGGTGTCGTTACCGAACCCACCGGTCATCGTGTCGATGCCCGCACCGCCGTCCAGATAATCGCCATGGCGCGACCCCAGCAGCGTATCATTGCCGCCCTCGCCGAACATGCGTATCTGCGTCCCCGCCGCCAGCGACGCCCCCACATAGGCTGCATTGAACGAGTTGTTGAGGCTATTGCCATGCACCTCCACGCCGCGCGTCACGTTCAGCAGCTTGATCCCCTCGACATTCGCGCCCAGCGTATAGTCGATGCTGGTGATGACCACGTCATAGCCCTGCCCGGCCTGCTCGACCACGACATCGCGGGCATCGTCCACCACATAGCTGTCGTTGCCCAGCCCGCCGGTCATGGTGTCGACGCCCGTGCCGCCATCCAGATAATCGTCATGGCGCGATCCCAGCAGCGTATCATCGCCGCCCTCGCCGAACATGCGTATCTGCGTCCCCGCCGCCAGCGGCGCGCTCGCATAGGCGGCGTTGACCGAATTGTTCAGCCCATTGCCATGCACCTCGACGCCCTTGGTGAGGTTCAGCAGCTTGATCCCCTCGACATTCGCGCCCAGCGTATAGTCGATGTTGGTGATGACCACATCATAGCCCTCACCCGCCTGCTCCACCACGACATCGCCAACATTGTCGACATAATAGGTGTCGTTGCCCAGCCCGCCGACCAGCCGGTCCGCCCCCGCGCCTCCGTCAAGACTATCATTGCCTGCGCCTGCGGTGATGAGGTTGGCGGACCCGTCGCCCACCAACGTGTCGGCAAAGGCTGATCCGACGATATTCTCGACATTGCGCAGGCTGTCGCCCCCCGCGCCTTTGCCGACGAGCAGATTGACCGACACACCCGAAGCATAGGCGTCATAGTCGATCGTATCGACACCCGCACCGCCGTCAAAGCTGTCGGCGGCCGCGCCACTGACCAGCCGGTCATTGCCGTCACCGCCATTCAGCGTCACCGAACTGTCGCCCGTGGTGACGACATCGTCGCCTGCGCCGGCATGGATGGTGAGCAGGCTGTCCTGCGTCGCCACGGTGATCCGGTCGGCAAAGGCGCTGCCCATCAGCTCGACCAGCCGCTCGACGTTCTGCACCGTACCGCCGCCCAGAGCCTGCGGGCTGGCGCTAGCAAAAATGCCGGTGGACAGGGCAACTCCTGCGGTCGCGCCGCCCAGTGAATAATAAAGCCGGTCGGTGCCGCTGCCGCCATCGACACTGTCGCCCCAACCGGCCCACAATATGTCGTCGCCGCCGTCACCCGACAGGACGTCGCGTTCCGTGCCCATGTCATGTGATCCGACATAATAGGGGCCGGGCAAATAATCGCCGGCGATCAACGTGTCCGATCCCGCATCGCCGATCAGGCGGTCGGCTCCGCTCCCACCCGACACGACATTGCCTTCCCGCGAGGTCCGGATCTCGTCATTGCCTTCATCACCAAAGACACCGCTATGATAATAGCTGCTTTGCATGACGATCCGGTCGTTGCCAGCACCGCCACGGACCAGCCCGCCGGCATAGATGGTGTCGTCGCCATTGCCGCCATAGGCTTCGCCGGAACCATCGTTACTATAAAGCGTGTCGTTGCCGTCGCCGCCATCCAGGATGTCCAGATAGCCCGACGGACGCCCGTCCAATATGTCGTTCCCTCCGCCGCCATAGATATGATCGGTATAATAGGAGGCCACGACATGATCGTCACCACCCATGGCATAGACCACGCCGAAGGGGCCGTAACTCCCCTGCTGGTCGAGGATGAGAGTGTCGCCATAATTGCTGCCCTGCACCCAGCCGATATTCTCGATCCCGCTGATGCTGCCCGTGCCGTTCGCGATCACCGGCAGACGGAAATCCATCGTCACACCGTGCGTCGCACCCATCAGGCTGAAGTAGAGCGTGTCTTCCCCGCCCGCACCGCCATCAATCACATCATTATAGCCGGCGAAGATCACGTCGTCTCCGTTGCCACCCAAGACCGTGTCGGCTTCTGCGCCTGTGTCCAGCACCGGCTTGTTGAGATAATAGATGCCGGAAAAGGAGAAGTCATAATAGCGGCCGGCCGAAAAGAGATAATCGTCCCCGCCACCGCCATTGAGCGTGTCGGCGCCTTCGTCCCCGCTCAATATGTCACTGCCTTCACCACCGGTCAGCCGGTCGTTGCCCAGCCCGCCGGTCGCAACATCGTCCTCATCACCGCCAGTAAAGATGTCGTTGCCCGAAGTCCCCGAAAAATTTGCCATAATATCCCCCTGTTGACTTGATGACTGGCGGAATTCGGAAATTTCGTCAACGACTTATACATGACAGCAATTATCACGATCATCATGTGCGCGACCTGACGGGCGGGGAAACAAAGGATGGCAAAGCGCCTAACGCTGACCGCCTCACGAGAATTACAGCACGACAAAATCCGCCGCGGCCGGCCCATCACTCCGGATGATGGCCGCGACGCCCGCCACCTGTTGAGGTTCGCCAACCCGGTTCCTATTTCCACACTGGCATTAAGCCTGGAACATTTATAGAACGGCCCCCATGAGTCTCACCCACATCTCCGTCCGCGGCGCGCGCGAGCATAACCTCAAGGGCGTCGACGTCGATCTGCCCCGCGACGCCCTCGTCGTCATCACCGGCCTGTCCGGTTCCGGCAAATCCTCCCTCGCCTTCGACACCATCTATGCGGAGGGTCAGCGCCGCTATGTGGAATCGCTCTCCGCCTATGCGCGCCAGTTTCTGGAGATGATGCAGAAGCCCGATGTCGAGCATATCGAGGGCCTGTCCCCCGCCATCTCCATCGAGCAGAAGACCACCAGCCGCAACCCGCGCTCCACCGTCGCCACGGTCACGGAAATCTACGACTATATGCGGCTCCTGTGGGCGCGCGTCGGCATCCCCTACAGCCCCGCGACCGGCCTGCCCATCAGCGCGCAGACGGTGTCGCAGATGGTCGACCGCGTCGCGCTCCTGCCAGAAGGCACCCGATTCTACCTGCTCGCCCCCGTGGTGCGCGGGCGGAAGGGCGAATATCGCAAGGAACTGGCGGAGTGGCAGAAGGCGGGCTACACCCGCGTCCGCATCGACGGCGAGATGATGCTGATCGAGGACGCCCCCGCCCTCGACAAGAAATACAAGCATGATATCGAAGTCGTGGTCGATCGCCTCGCCGTAGAGCCGGACATGGGCACGCGCCTCGCCGACAGTTTCGAGCAGGCGCTCAAGCTCGCCGACGGCCTCGCCTATGTCGACCTTGCCGACGGCATCGTCCCCGGCCGCGAAGGCGAAGTGCAGTCCACCGACAAGAAGATGAAGGGCGCGGGCATCCCCCTGAACCGCATCGTCTTCAGCGAGAAATTCGCCTGCCCGGTCAGCGGCTTCACCATTCCCGACATCGAACCGCGCCTCTTCTCCTTCAACGCCCCTCTGGGCGCCTGCCCCGCCTGCGACGGCCTGGGCGAACGGCAGGAGTTCGACCCCGACCTCGTCGTCCCCAACGAAGCGCTCACCATCAAGAAGGGCGCCGTCGTCCCCTGGGCCAAATCCAACCCGCCCAGCCCCTATTATATGCAGGTGCTGGGTTCCCTCGCCAAGGAATTCGGCTTCTCCCTCGACACGCCATGGACCGACCTGCCGGGCGAAGTGAAGCTCATCATCCTCCACGGCACCGGCGGCAAGCCCGTCACCCTGCGCTTTCAGGACGGCAAGAAAAGCTACGAGGTCAAGAAAGCGTTCGAGGGCGTCATCGGCAACCTCAACCGCCGCCTGCTGCAAACGGACTCCGCCTGGATGCGCGAGGAACTGGCCAAATACCAGACCGCCATGCCCTGCGAGACCTGCCACGGCGCGCGCCTCAAACCCGAAGCGCTGGCCGTCAAGATCGCGGGCGAGGACATCTCCGTCTCCACCCGCCGCTCGGTGGTGGACGCGCTCGCCTTCTTCACCACCCTGCCCGATCATCTGAACGACCAGCAGCAGCAGATCGCGAAAGCCATCCTCAAGGAAATCGTGGAGCGCCTCGGCTTCCTCAACAATGTCGGCCTGGACTATCTGAACCTCGACCGCACCAGCGGCACGCTCTCCGGCGGCGAAAGCCAACGCATCCGCCTGGCGTCGCAAATCGGCAGCGGTCTGTCCGGCGTCCTCTACGTCCTGGACGAACCCTCGATCGGCCTGCATCAGCGCGACAACGACCGCCTGCTCGTCACCCTCAAGCGCCTGCGCGACCTGGGCAACAGCGTCATCGTCGTGGAGCATGACGAGGATGCGATCCGCCACGCCGACTATATCGTGGACATGGGACCGGGCGCGGGCGTCCATGGCGGCACCATCGTCGCACAGGGCACGCTCAAGCAGATCCTCAAGAACAAGGACAGCCTGACCGCCGCCTATCTGAACGGCACCCGCCGCATCGAAGTCCCGGCCAAGCGCCGCAAGGGCAATGGCAAGAAGCTGACCGTCCACAACGCCCGCGCCAACAACCTCACCGGCGTCACCGCGTCGATCCCGCTCGGCACCTTCACCTGCATCACCGGCGTCAGCGGCTCCGGCAAGTCCAGCTTCACCATCGACACGCTCTACGCCGCGTCCGCCCGCGCCCTCAACGGCGCGCGCATCATTGCCGGCGCGCATGACAAGGTGACGGGCCTGGAACATTGCGACAAGGTGATCGACATCGACCAGTCGCCCATCGGCCGCACCCCGCGCTCCAACCCGGCGACCTATACCGGCGCCTTCACCAACATCCGCGACTGGTTCGCGGGCCTCCCCGAAGCGCAGGCGCGCGGCTACAAGCCCGGCCGCTTCAGCTTCAACGTCAAGGGCGGCCGCTGCGAAGCCTGTCAGGGCGATGGCGTGCTCAAGATCGAGATGCACTTCCTCCCCGACGTCTATGTGGAGTGCGACGTCTGCCACGGCGCGCGCTACAATCGCGAAACGCTGGAGGTGAAGTTCAAGGGCCACTCGATCGCCGACGTGCTCGACATGACGGTCGAGGACGCGGTCGAATTCTTCAAGGCCGTCCCCCCCATCCGCGACAAGATGGCGATGCTCGCCGAAGTGGGCCTTGGCTATATCAAGGTCGGCCAGCAGGCCACGACCCTGTCCGGCGGCGAAGCCCAGCGCGTCAAACTCGCCAAGGAACTGAGCCGCCGCGCCACCGGCCAGACCCTCTACATCCTGGACGAACCCACCACCGGCCTGCATTTCGAGGATGTCCGCAAACTGCTCGAAGTCCTCCACGCGCTGGTGGAGCAAGGCAATAGCGTGGTCGTGATCGAACATAATCTCGACGTCATCAAGACCGCGGATTACATAATCGATCTCGGTCCAGAGGGTGGGGTAAAAGGGGGAGAGATCGTCGCTGTCGGCACCCCCGAACAGGTCGCAAAGGAGCCGCGGTCATTTACGGGGCACTATCTCGCGCCGTTGCTGGGGTTGGAGAGTGTGGCGGCGGAGTAACGCTAAGTTCCGCTCTCAAACTCTTCGGGACTTATGGACGTTGGAGCGACGTCTCCGCCCGGCACTGCATATAGAGTGTATGAAAGCCGCTTCCGTTTAACCAGCGTGCCTTCAAATGTCTCTTCACTTGTTGTTGTCAATGATTCGGGGTTTGGAAACTCATTTACAGCAGACATTCCAGTAAACGATTTGCAGTTCTCGGCTAGTTGCGTTCCGATGGCATACTGAATTTTGTAGGAACCATCTGGTATTCCAGAAAGCTGAGATTCACTATTTTGTTTAACAAAAAAGGAAGCGAGTAGGTTACCAGTATCGGTACTACGCACCTTCACTATAGCGTCGCCGCTTGAACCATTACTGATCTGTAATATATGCCCGTCTTCGCCTAAGCGCTTGGCACCGACCAATATTTTGCCGTTTTCCACTTTGCGGGTGCACGTTGGCGTGGCAGGTTCAGAAGCATTGTAGTCATCTGCTGGAGCTTCCAAAGAATTTGCAGTTGGCTCACGATATGCTTCTGATAGGTCGCTCGCGACGCCATAAGATGCCTCAGGAGATGAGCGATCCGAGTACATAATTGCAGCGGTCAAAGCGACCGGCACCATAGATAGCAACAGCAGTTTAGCCAGAAATTGAGCCGGATTGTTGATCCAGTTATTTTTCAGTGTTCCTGTCGGCTTAAATCCCTGAGAACGATAGAAGGTTGTCAATTGGGCTGCCCCAGCTCTTATTTCCCCGTTTTTCGCAGACAAGAGTCGTTCGGCGAGCGCATACGATAACGGTACTTTACCGGCATCGGCAAAAGCTAAAGCGTTGTGCCAAAGAAGAGCTTCTTCATGCTCCTTGTTTTGGACTCCGCCAAAAAGATTTTTGACCCCCTCCAACACCGTCCAAATTGGTCCCCAAGGAAATCCCCACCACCCTAAAAGCCCTGTGATTGCTGTGGACTTCAATGATTCCTTCGCCGCGCAGGTAGAGCAAAAAATGCCTTGAACAGGTGTACGTGTCGTTGCCAGGACCACGCTGATGACGCGCCAAAAAATGATATAGCGCGGTTGGGCGGTGATCTGTCGACAGGTTCCACACCGGATTGGACTTAAGGGACGGCGCTTTTCTGAATAGTCAGCCTGATCAGCTTGTTCAGATAAATTGTCGTAGTCGGCACGCTTTTCGGCATCGCCCAGAATTTCATACGCCGCGCCAATCTGTTGGAAACGCGCCCCTCCGTCTCGAACCCTTCCAGTATCAGGGTGATATTCTTTCGCCAATCGACGGTAAGCACTCTTGATGTCTGCCGCCGAGGCCGAGCTATCTAACTCAAGCGTCGCGTAAAATCCCCTTGCATCACCCGCCATCTTGTCGCCCCCGTAACGATTAAAGTCAGCCTTTGCGGTAAATCACGAACACAGCAACAGAATCCTGTGTGGCTTACTGGATTACGGTGACGGATTACGGTGACAGTTTACTAAATACGAAAATCGCACCAAACCTAATCCACATCGGACCAACCAACGCTACCCCAATTGGCCCCACCACACCCATCTGCTACACTCTCCCGATGACCAAACTCACCCCCATCGAGTCCGAGTTCGCGACGACCGAGGAAGCGGATGCCTATGACGCATGGTTCCGCGCAACGGTCGAAGCGCGCATGGCGTCCAACAGCCCGCGCATTCCGCATGACGAGGCGATGGCGCGAATGCAGGCGATCATTGATCGCCGAAAGAAAGCCTGATGCTCTCGCTCGTCTGGCTTGAGGAAGCGCTGGACGATCTTGAAGCCATCATCGACTTTATGGAGGTTCAAAACCCTGCCGCCGCGCAGCGCACCGGCCAGGCCATCCGTGACACCGCCGCCCAATTGCCGCAGCATCCCTATATGCACCGGACCGGCCGCGTTCCCGGCACGCGCGAGGCTCTGGTGACGCCGAATTATCGCATCGGCATCGACAGCATCGAAATACTGGCCGTCAAACATACTCGGCAACAATACCCCTGACCCCGCCCCCAAAATCCTATTCCCCTGTCCTACACGCCCCCTTTCTGCCCATCCTCCCGGCAAACCCCTCAAGCCGGAGGCACCAACCCATGTCCGTTCACGACCCCATCCTCCCCACCGCCGCGCCCCGATCCCGCGCCGATGGCTGGTCGCCCGCGCGCCAGCGCCGCTTCCTTGAAGTCCTCGCCGCGTCCGGCGTCATCATGCTCGCCTGCGAAGCCGTGCGCATCACCGCCCGTTCCGCCTACGCCCTGCGCACCCGCCATGACGGCGCGGCCTTTCGCCTCGGCTGGGACGCGGCGATCCTGATCGCCCGCGCGCGTCTCGCGACGGATCTGCTCGCCCGCGCCCTCACCGGCAATGAGGAAACGATCCGCAAAGACCCGGACAATCACGAAATCACCCGCCACCGCCACGACAACCGCCGCGCCATGTCGATGCTGTCCCGGCTGGATCGCATGGCCGACAGCCCTCCCGAAGGCTCCGACGCCGCGCTCGCCCGCGTCGTGGCGCAGGATTTCGCCGCCTATCTCGACATGCTCTGCCCGGAGGATATCGCGCAGGCGGAACTGGACGGCCTCGCCCTCCCCCGCACCGGTCAGGAGCCCCACGCCCGGACCATGGCCGATGCGCAACTGCTCGACGGGGCGCGCCCCGACACCCCCGAACCGGCGGTGGAGGCGGTCGCCGCCGCCATCTCCTCCGGCGCCTCGGCCGCGCTGTTCGTCGCCGCGCGCCTGCCGCTTGCAGCCGGTCAAAAACCGCTATTCTCCGTCACCAATGAACGGTGTGAACTTCGCCCCGAACCAAAGCCCGACCGCTCCGATTTTCCGCCGGAAGAGGCCGCCGCCCGGCTGCGCGGCATCTGGTGGAATGCAAAGCTGGCCCGCTGGCGCACCGATTTTCCCCCGCCGCTCGGTTTCAAGGGCGATGCGAGCGCCGAAATCTACGAGATTGACGATTATGAGCGCGACCTGACGCCGGACGAGGAAGAGGAAATGGATGCCCAGCATGAAGTCTGGCGCCGCCCCTATGAGGCCGCTGCGGCGCAGGCGCGCGACGATTATTTCGGTTTCACGATGCAGTGGATGGACAGCGCGGCCATTGCACCGGCAATGGACGGTG
This sequence comes from Sphingobium sp. Leaf26, assembly GCF_001421665.1. Taxonomy (GTDB): domain Bacteria; phylum Pseudomonadota; class Alphaproteobacteria; order Sphingomonadales; family Sphingomonadaceae; genus Sphingobium. Next base: position 483,309 of record NZ_LMKV01000012.1, on the reverse strand, counting down.
CCGGGGCGGCCGCCATGCCCGCACCGGCCTGATCTTCATGGCCCTGCCGGCCCGCCATTTGCTATTTCACGGACCTTGCCCTATATGGGTCAGGCTATAGTCGCAAATCGACGGTTGTTCGGCGCTTTGCGGCTCCTTCTCTCCATCTTTCCCTGCCCCTCTAGCAACCCGGTGCGTCCACACGGGACGCGTCGCATTGAAAGAAGGAAATTTTCCCATGGCCATCGTAGGCACCGTCAAATTCTTCAACGCCGACAAGGGCTTTGGCTTCATCGCTCCCGATGACGGCAGCCCGGACGCGTTCGTCCACATCAGCGCCGTCGAGCGCGCCGGCCTCGCCACGCTGCGCGAAAAGGACCGCGTCTCCTATGATCTGGAGCAGGACCGTCGCGGCAAGATGGCGGCTGTGAACATCGCTCACGCCGAATAAGCGGCCTGGGGCGGCGGACTTTCGGGTTCGCCGCCCCGCTGCTCACGTCCGCCGCGCCTGCTTATCGGCTGGCGCGGCGCGCGATCCGGTCGGGTGCCGCACCCGTGGCGCCCGGCTTGTCCTGGAGCGTTTTCTACGCAGGTGACAGCACCTGCCGACCCGGAAAACGAGGCCCGCGAAAAACTCAGGAGCGCAAGTCATGGCCAATCCCGACTATCACGCCCTCGCCGCCAAGGCGAATGGTGACGCCGCCGCCGCCACGCTGGACAATGTCCGCAACCGCTGCCTCCGCTCCGAAGCCGCTTTCCTCGCCATGGCCCGCCGCCAGGACCAGATCGACGTCAGCCGCGCGCTGCGCGAACGGGGTGGCAATCCGGGCTGACCGGGCTTCAGATATAATCCTCCAATATGCTGGTGCTCAGCAGGATCAGGTTCAGCGCCGCCAGCATCGCCACATTCCACCGGCGATTATGCACGAACAGCAGGGCGATCAGCAGCGCGAACAGCGACATCGCCCCCCCGGCATAGAATAGGAACCCGATATCGCCGGCCGGTCCCACGGGCGTCTCCGGCAAGGGATGGATGCTGTCCAGCACCCCCTGAACGACCATCGTGGCGATATTGATGCCCAGCAGCCCGCCGATCACCAGCCGGTTCTGCCGGTCGTACCAGTCATCGAAATCGGGCCATTGCTCCGGCTCGTCGGGAAAGATCACCGACGCCACCAGATGATAGACACCGACGATGGCCAGCACGACCACCAGTGTCAGATAGCTGGCGTCCATCTGGTCCCGCATGCCGAATGCCATGCCCCAGAAACTGGTCAGGTCCAGCATGACGAACAGGCCCAGCAGCGGCGTCAGCCAACCGACCCGCACCGGCTTGGCGGACCGTTTGAGTTTCAGCACCCTGGCAAATCCGCCCAGCACTTCGGCAACGGCCAGCCCCAGCAACAGGCCGAACACCGCGAACACCAGATCGAAAGCCGACATGCCGCAATTCCCCCACAACCCGTCGCAAGACTAGCGGAAAGCGGAAAACAGGCAATCATCGTCGGAACCGCTTCCCGGCTGGCCGGTTATCTTTCCCGAACCCATAATCAACGGAGACCCCCATGATCCGCACCCTGATCTTCGGCGCCATCGCCGGCTATGTCGGCAAGAAGCTCTACGACGAAGGCAAGCTGACCGAATTCAAGGACGACATCGTCGCCCGCTATGGCGAGGCGAAGGCCAAGCTGGACGAACAGCGCGTCGAAACCGCGACCACACCCGCTGCGCCGTTGGTGACGCCGTCCGTCACCGGAAACCGCCCGCTGCCCAACTAATCTTTTCCCCTCCCGGCGGCTCAGTCCCCCGCTCGCCGCCGGTCACCGCCCGCTCGCTGCCATACCCCCCTCTCATGGCAGCGACGGGCGGTTTCTTTTTGGGAAACATCGGCGCTTCAAAAGGTTGATCCGCCGACAGGGAGATTAGAGGAGAACCCCATGCGCAAACCAATCCTGGCCGCGGCCATTCTGGCGATACTGCCGCTCAGCGCCTGCATGTCCGACAATGGCGGCCGCGGCGGTTATGGCTATGACCGCCCGAGCGACCGCCGTGGCCATCGTCGTCCGATCCGCGACAATGATCAGATCTATCGCGACCGCGACGGCCGCTATTATTGCAAACGCGATGACGGCACCACCGGCACCATCGTCGGCGCAATCGCTGGCGGCGTGCTGGGCAACATCATCGCTCCCGGGGGTTCCAAGACACTCGGCACCATCCTCGGCGGTGCCGGCGGCGCGCTGGCTGGTCGGGCCATCGACAAGAACGACATCAACTGCGAATAAGCCGACAACGAAAAAGGGCGCGAGGATCACTCCCCGCGCCCTTTCCTACATCGTAACGATAGCTTACAGCTTTTCGGTGAGCTCCGGCACTATCTTGAACAGATCGCCGACCAGGCCGATATCTGCGACCTGGAAGATCGGCGCATCCTCATCCTTGTTGATGGCGATGATGGTCTTGCTGTCCTTCATGCCGGCGAGATGCTGGATCGCCCCGGAAATGCCGACCGCGATATAGACGTCCGGCGCGACGATCTTGCCGGTCTGCCCGACCTGATAGTCGTTTGGCACATAGCCCGCATCCACCGCAGCGCGTGAAGCACCCACCGCCGCACCCAGCTTGTCGGCCAGCGGGAAGATGGTCGCCTCGAACGTCTCACCGTCCTTCAAGGCCCGGCCGCCCGATACGATGATCTTGGCGCTGGTCAGTTCCGGCCGTTCCAGCTTGGCGATCTCGGCGCCGACGAAGGACGAAATGCCCTTGTCCCCGGTCGAGGCGACAGCTTCCACGACGCCCGAACCGCCCTCGCTCGGCGCCTTCTCGAAAGCGGTGCCGCGCACCGTGATGACCTTCTTGGCATCCTTCGACTTGACCGTCGCAATGGCGTTGCCGGCGTAGATGGGGCGCGTGAACATGTCTTCGCTCTCCACCGACAGGATGTCGCTGATCTGCATGACGTCGAGCAGCGCAGCGACACGCGGTGCGATATTCTTGCCATTGCTGGTGGCTGGCGCGACGAAAGCATCATGGTGCCCCATCAGTTCGACGATCAGCGGCGCCACATTTTCCGGCAACGCATGGCCAAAGGCCGCGTCGTCGGCGACATGGACCTTGCCCACGCCGGCGATCCTGGCGGCGGCGGCAGCGACGCCATCGACGCCCTGACCCGCAACCAGCAGATGCACTTCGCCCAGCTTCGCTGCGGCGGTCACGGCCGAAAGCGTCGCGTCCTTGACCGCGCCGCCTTCATGTTCAACCCAGACAAGAGCCTTCGTCATGCTGCCACTCCCAGAGCCTTGAGCTTGCCCACCAGTTCATCGACATCGGCGACCTTGATGCCGGCCGAGCGCTTGGGCGGTTCGGACACCTTGAGCGTCTCCAGACGGGCGCTTGTGTCCACGCCATAATCGGCGGGGGTCTTGTTCGCCAGCGGCTTGGCCTTCGCCTTCATGATGTTGGGCAGCGAAGCGTAACGCGGTTCGTTGAGACGCAGGTCGGTGGTGATGATCGCCGGGGTGGAAAGCTTCACCGTCTCCAGGCCGCCGTCGACTTCGCGGGTCACGTTGACGCTGTCGCCTTCGACCTCGACCTTGCTGGCGAAGGTGCCCTGCGGCAGACCCAGCAGCGCGGCCAGCATCTGGCCGGTCTGGTTGCTGTCGTCGTCGATCGCCTGCTTGCCCAGGATGATGAGGCCTGCGCCTTCCTCTTCCTGCACCTTGGCGAGCAGCTTGGCGACGCCCAGCGGCTCGACCTCGTCATCGGTCTGGATCAGGATCGCCCGGTCCGCGCCCATGGCGAGCGCCGTGCGCTCATCTTCACGTTCGCCAGATCGACGCCCGTACCGTCCGCCTTCACCCGCGGCTTCACATTATAGTCAATCACCCGCTTCACGGGCACAAGGATCTTCATCTCAACATCCTCCTCTATAAACGCCAATGCGAGCACGGGCGGACCGTTTCCGGTCCCCCCGCACCCTTTGGTGTATCGTTCAGGCGAAGTAGACGGTCAGACCGCCTTCCTCACTTCCGCCACGATCTTCTTGGCCGCGTCGCCCAGATCGTCTGCCGGGACGATCGGAAGACCCGAATTGGCCAATATGTCCTTGCCCTGCTGGACGTTGGTGCCTTCCAGACGGACGACCAGCGGAACCGACAGGTTTACTTCCTTGGCGGCAGCGACGATGCCATTGGCAATGATGTCGCACTTCATGATGCCACCGAAGATGTTGACCAGGATGCCCTTCACCGCCGGGTCCTTCAGGATGATCTTGAAGGCAGCCGTCACCTTCTCGGTGGTGGCGCCGCCACCTACGTCCAGGAAGTTGGCGGGGAATTCGCCGTTCAGCTTGATGATGTCCATCGTCGCCATGGCCAGGCCAGCGCCGTTGACCATGCAGCCGATGTTGCCATCCAGCTTGATGTAAGCCAGGTCGTACTTCGACGCTTCGACTTCGGCCGCATCTTCCTCGGTCAGGTCGCGCAGTTCGGCGATATCCTTGTGACGGAACATCGAGTTACCATCGAAAGCCACCTTGGCGTCGAGCACGAGGAGGTTGCCCTGCTCGGTCAGCGCCAGCGGGTTAACTTCGATCTGCTCGGCATCGGTGTCTTCGAACGCGGCATAGAGCGACGCTGCAACCTTCGAAGCCTGCTTGGCCAGATCGCCGGTCAGGCCCAGAGCGTTGGCGACGGCGCGGCCATGGTGCGGCTGGAAGCCCGAAGCGGGATCGACCGAGAAGCTGTGGATCTTTTCCGGGGTCGAATGGGCGACCTCTTCAATGTCCATGCCGCCTTCGGTCGACACGACGAAAGCGATGCGGCTGGTGGCGCGATCGACCAACAGCGCCAAGTAGAATTCCTTGGCGATATCGGCACCGTCGGTGATGTACAGACGGTTGACCTGCTTGCCCGCGTCGCCGGTCTGGATGGTGACCAGCGTGTTGCCCAGCATGTCGGCCGAATGAGCCTTCACTTCGTCCAGGTTGAAGGCAAGCCGGACGCCGCCCTTGGCTTCGGGGGCCAGTTCCTTGAACTTGCCCTTGCCGCGGCCACCGGCGTGGATCTGCGACTTCACGACGTAAAGCGGCCCAGGCAGTTTCTTTGCGGCTTCGACGGCTTCTTCGACCGTGAAGGCGGCATAACCGGCAGCGATCGGCGCGCCATACTTCGCCAGCAGTTCCTTGGCCTGATATTCGTGAATGTTCATGGGGCGCGCCCTTTCGCTGAAATCTGATGTCAGCGGCTAAGCACAGGCAAAAGCAGGGCGCCAGAAAATTTCGCAAAACGACTTTGCAAAATTGCAAAGCCCGGGAAGCCGATCTGAGCGTTTTCGGACCGGATCGGTCCGCCAAGTTCAGAAGGCGTAAGCCAGCGCGGAACTGCTGGTGACAGCGAAAATCTCCGGATCCTGCAAGGCCCGGACCTTGTGAAGCAATTGGTCCGCGCTCATCCTGCCACTGTGAGATTTGCGGAGCGAGGCGAGCGACTGGAGCTTTCGTAACTGCATCAGACTCAGTCGATCCACCATCCGCTCGGCCATGCAACCGGCCATGCGCGGCGACATGCCAGCCTCCACAAGTTCGGACCGCAGCCGTGATTCGGGCGAAAGGGATGTGCAAGCAGGAAGGGCGAAAAGTGCTGCCGCCATTGCAGCACGAAAATGAAAGGATCGCATCGCGCCGTCCATGGCGTTTTCCGGCTGAACAAGGGATAAATGACGCAACTTTGTAGAGAAAGAATCGCACATGGATCGAATTTTCGCGGCCTTGTCACACCGCGTTGCCAGTTGGGCGGGCCAGCCCAGCGCCTTCGTCCTCGCCCTCATCACGGTCACCCTCTGGCTGGTAACGGGTCCGATCTTCCATTATTCCGACACATGGCAACTGGTCATTAACACCGGCACTACCATCGTCACCTTCCTGATGGTGTTCCTGATCCAGAATGCGCAAAATCGCGACGGCTCCGCGATTCAGGCAAAACTTGATGAGCTGATCCGCGCCGTCGATGCGGCCCGGAACGATTTCATCGGCATCGAACATCTGACCGAGGCGGATCTTCAGCGCATCAAGGCCGTATTGGAACGCGAATGCGGTGACGACGAAACCCACCGCCTGGCGATCGACAGGCTGATCCAGCGGCGCTGAGCAAAGCGATCAATGCGACCGGATGATCAGCCTCTCATTTTCCCGACGATGCGCGTCGACCCGGTCGGCATAGCTATGGGCCAAACTTTCATAGGCATCACGCGCCTGTCGGGACCGCGAACTTTGTGCCCGCATCAAAGACACTTGCTGGCGATGCAGCAGATAATTGACATCCATCTCCATGGTCGCCCTCCTCCCGTACAGTAGAATGTAGAGACTGGTCGATTGGCCCATACCGCGTTCGACTCGCACCACGAGCGCAGGAATAATAGCATCGCCGCGTTCCCTTGGCGAACCCGCTTATCGCGACACCGAGGCAACCGGCCGCGCTATCCGGCGCAGCGTGGCGTAATCGGACGAGGTAGACAGCAAAGACCCCGGAAATATGTCGCCCTTCGCTTCTTTTTTCGGACAGACCTCGGCTTAAAAAACGAGGATATCGGTGGACATGCTTATGGCAAAACCGGCCTCGCACAGCATCGCCTTGCCCGCGCGAAGGTCAGGATTGAAAGCACTCGATTCATGCCGTTTTTCCAGCCGACCACTCGCCCAAAGGCAGGTACAGCATTTATCCTGCACCGTATTACAATGGCTTATGCGTAAAATCTGCAAAAGACTTGGAACCACCTGACGCAAATGTCATCCTCTTTGCGATAGGGGTGGGGGTCAAGCCTTTGGGGGACATGCTGACCGCGGGCCTGATGGCCCTGCATCGTGAAATCCTGCTGTTCGCCGTCGTCGGACTGGCAATCGGCGGACTGGACGACCTGATGGTCGATGCCCTTTTTCTGTTCCGTCGTTGCTGGCGCAATCTGACCATCTATGCCCGCCACCCACGCATGACCACTGCCACCCTTCCGGCATCATGCAGCCCCGGCAGCATCGCCATATTCATCCCAGCCTGGCGGGAAGCCGATGTCATAGGTCCGATGCTACGTCATGCGCTTGCTTGCTGGCCGCAGGATGACTTCCGGATTTTTGTCGGCATCTATCCCAACGATCCGGAAACATTGAACATGGTGGCCCCGGTCGCGGCCGGTGATCCCCGCATCATCATCGGAGTCAATCCACGCCCCGGTCCCAGCACCAAAGCCGACTGCCTCAACACCCTATGGCGCGCGATGATCGACATGGAAGGCCGCATCGGTCGCCCTTTCAAGGCCGTGCTGCTGCACGATGCCGAGGATGTGGTGCATCCCGACGAGATCCGTCTGTTCGATTTCATGATCGACCGTTTCCCGCTGGTGCAGTTGCCGGTTCTGCCTCTACGCGGTCGTGGCGGCTGGCTGGCCCGCGCCATCGGTAATCATTATGGGGATGAATTTGCTGAAAACCATGGAAAGGCGCTGACCGTAAGGGAGGCGCTGGGCGCTTCCATCCCATCCGCCGGCGTCGCCTGTGCCTTCGAACGGCATATGCTCGGTCGCCTGGTCGATCCGATCCATGAAGGACCGTTCGACCCGTCTTCGCTGACGGAGGATTATGAGGCCGGCCTTCGGATCGCCCATATGGGTGGACGCGGCGTGTTCGTACGGATGCGCGACCGGACTGGCGCGCTGGTGGCCACCCGCGAATATTTCCCCGACAGCATCCATGCCGCCGTCAAGCAGAAGGCGCGCTGGATGGTGGGCATATCGCTGGCCGGGTGGGACCGGATGGGATGGCATGGCGGGCCGGCCGAATGGTGGATGCGCATCCGCGATCGCCGCGCCACTCTGGCCGCCTTCGTCCTGTTCGCCGCCTATCTGGCGCTGATCCTTTGGGCGTTGATCGCGGCGATCGGAATCGTGGTGCCATTCCTCCAGCCACCGCTGCCGCCTTTGATCAACGGACTACTCTGGTGCAACCTCGGCCTGATGCTGTGGCGCACGATCATGCGCGCCCTGTTCGTGGGCCGCGCCTATGGATGGCATCACGGGCTGATGGCCATTCCCCGCACCGTCATTGCCAACTATATCGCCATATTGGCAGCCCGGCGGGCGATGGCCCTCTACGCCCGGTCACTGCTGGGGCAACCGCTCACTTGGGACAAGACCCAGCATAGTTTCCCCGATCTGAAGACCGAGCCATGACGCGCAGCGCAAGCGGTCGCCCCTTGCGTTTCTTCGCCGTGCTGCTGGCAGGCTGGATGATGCTGCGCCTCTTTGGCCCCGACATCATGACCACGGGACAGCGCGCCCCCATCGCCTTGCCGACATTCGTGCCCATATCCGTGCCTTTACCAATGCCTGTACCGGTGATTGCTCCGTCAGCCCGGCTGGCAGCCAGCGCTATCGTGACTATGCCCGCCACCGCCCTTTCCGCCCTGACCATGGGCATGACGCCTGTACCGCCCAGCACTGTGCTCTCTCCGGTTTCCAACCCGCCGCCAACGCGCAAGGAAGAGATACCGGTCGACCTGATGAACTTCATCACCTTCACAACCGGCTTCGCCAACCGCCATTATGCGAGCGACCCGGATTATATCAGTGGCTCCCACAGCCTGACCGTCAGCATGCCACCGCTACTCAGGAAGACGGCTACAGCTGACCGATGGCACGCTGGCGCCTGGCTCCTGTGGCGCGCCGGTGGATCAGTGGGCAGCAAGACAGTCACGGCAGGCCAACTCGGCGGATCGCAGGCCGGTCTGCGTCTGGATTATGACCTCGCGCCTCACGCCGCGACCCGAATGACCGCCTATGGTCGTGCGACCAGCGCGCTCCACCGCCCGGCCGCGCCGGAAGGGGCGGTCGGCCTGGCCATCCAGCCGGTCCGTTCTCTTCCCATCAGCCTCGCGACAGAACGCCGTATCGCCTTGGGAGTCGGCGGTCGCAACGCCAATGCGGTGATGGCAGTGGGCGGCTTCGGCCCGACAGCGATCGCACCGTCGCTCATGACGGAAGCCTATGTCCAGACCGGATTCGTGGGCTTTCGGCAACGGGATGCATTCATAGACGGCAAGTTCTCGTTGACGACGCCGCTGTCCGCCACGCCTTTGCGTCTTGGTATCGCCCTGTCCGGTGGTGCGCAGCCTGGTGCCAGCCGCCTCGACATCGGTCCTGAGCTACAAATTCGCCTGCCCCTGCCGCAGAACAACGCGCGCCTTTCGGTCGAATGGCGACAGCGGATAGCTGGGCATGCCCGCCCCGGATCTGGCCTTGCCGTCACCTTGGCAGCAGATTTTTGATTCAACGGTGCCATCGCGGCTTTATATCGGCGCTGGTTGGCGGTAACCCCGACTGGCATGGATCTCTACCTGCCCATAGCCAATCTGTCGGTCAACGCGCTTGTCATCATCGGCCTTGGCGGCGTCGTCGGCCTGCTGTCCGGCATGTTCGGCGTGGGCGGCGGCTTTCTGACCACGCCGCTGCTGATCTTCTACGGCATCCCTCCTACCGTCGCCGCCGCCTCGGCCGCGTCGCAGGTCACGGGGGCCAGCGTGTCGGGCGTATTTACCCATATGTCACGCGGCACCGTCGATTTCCGCATGGGCGGCGTCCTAATCGCCGGTGGCGTGATCGGCGCTGGCATGGGTGTTTTCATCTTCCGCCTGCTGCAATATCTGGGACAGATAGATACCGTCATCGGCATCCTCTATGTGCTGATGCTGGGTGGCATCGGTGCCCTTATGGCAAAGGAATCGATTCAGGCGCTGGTCGCGCTCAAGACCGGCAAGCGACCGCCCGCCCGCAAGCGCCGCCATCATCCGCTGGTCGCCGCCCTGCCGATGCGCTGGCGCTTCTATCGGTCAGGCCTTTTTATTTCACCGCTGGCACCGCTGCTGCTCGGCATGGCGACCGGCATCCTCACCATGTTGCTGGGCGTTGGCGGCGGTTTCATCTTGGTCCCGGCCATGCTTTATCTGCTGGGCATGGCGACACAGGCGGTGGTCGGCACATCGCTGTTCCAGATTTTGTTCGTCACCATGGCGACAACGATGATGCACGCCATGACGACCAAAGCGGTAGACCTGGTGCTGGCGCTGCTGCTGTTGATCGGCAGCGTGGTGGGCGCGCAGATTGGCACCCGCATATCCATGTCGATCCGCCCGGAGTATCTGCGCATCCTCCTCGCCGCGATCGTGCTGCTGGTTGCTGTGCGCATGGCGCTGGGTCTGGGCTGGCGGCCGGACGAAATCTATATGATCGAGGTGGGCTGATGCGCAGCCTTGCCGTTTTGCTCGCCGCCCTGCTGCTGATCGGTGCGGACGAACCGCAACTTGTGCCCGACGTATCGCAGCGCGACGTGGAGATTCAATACAGCTTCACCGGCGCGGATCTGCTGCTGTTCGGTGCGATCGTCTATCCCGATGGGCGCCAGCCCGACAAGCCAGCCGACATCGTCGTGGTGCTGAAAGGGCCGGAACAATCGATCACCATGCGCGAAAAGCAGAAGGTTGCTGGCATCTGGGTCAATGCCGATACAGCGCGCTTCCGCTCCGCGCCCAGCTTCTACGCCATGGCTTCATCCCGGCCGATCGACCGGATCGTCGATGAACGCACCGCCGCCATCTACGAACTGGGCGTCGACAAGCTGCAACTTTCCCCCGCCTCGTTGAACGAGAGCGGCGAACTGTCCCGCTTCCAGGAAGGACTGGTCGACCTGCGCGCGCGGTCCGGTCTGTTCGTGGAACGCCCCGGCACAGTCGAAATCACTGACGGCGTCCTCTATCGCGCCCGCCTGCCGCTCTCTGCGCGCGTCATCGTGGGCGACTATACCGCCGAAACCTTCCTGGTGCAGGATGGCCGCGTCGTCGCCGCCGCTGTGCGCGACATCACCGTGCGCAAGTCCGGCTTCGAACAGTTCATCGCCACCGCGGCCGAACATTGGTCCTTCGTCTATGGGCTGGTGGCGATCGCCATGGCAGTCGGCATGGGATGGGCCGCCGGCGCCATCGCCCGCCGCATTTGATGCCTCATTCTTTGGACCGGACCCATTGCAGCATGTTCAGGGGCCATTAGCATAGCAGCAAACAGATCGGGGGGGATCGAAACACAAATGGAAGCCGGCACACCAACGGGCGATGGTCCCTTCCAAAATCTGACGCGGCGCAGCCATGCCCTGCGCGCTTCGCTCTCGCGCGAGATGCACATTCGCAAAATGCCACGCATGGATGCGCCGGCGCGTGCCGTGCAATTCATGATGATCGTCGATGAGCAGCAGGCCCGCACCAGCATCGCCGCGCTCAATGACCTGCTGCCATCGGATGGCCCCTCCCCTGATGCAGGCGATCGCTTCTTCGCCTGTCGCGTCGGCGCACTCGGCTTCTCCTGGGAACGGCATAGCGAATTTATAACCTACAGCTTTATTGCAGACGGCTATGGCGAACCGTTCGACCTGTCGCCTTTCACGCCGGTTGCCCATTGGATCGATAGCCTTCCCGGCCAGATCATCCGATCGACTCAAATCGCGCTGACCCGGCAGGAGCCGACCAATATATCGATCTCCAGCTATTTCATGGCAGATGACCTGACCATTTCCGATGTGGCGCAGGGGCGTGCGCGGGTCTGGGCCGATTTCCGCCTCCACGATAATGGCTTTGGCCGCTTGCTTGTTCACGACCGGGGGCTGGAGGGAGCGGAAGCCTCCCTGCTGGTTCAGCGGCTTCAGGAATTGGGCAATTATCGCAAGATAGCGCTATTGGGCCTGCCCGAAGCGCAACAGGCAACGCCCCTTCTCGCCACACTGGAACAGCGGTTGACCGACGTAACTACATGCGTAGCGGAACCGCAGGCGGACGCGGACGCCGTGCTGGAAACCCTGTCCTCGCTCAGCGCCGAACTGGCGCAGATCGTCGCACGCACCCGTTATCGAATGAGCGCAACCCATGCCTATGCCGAACTCTGCTTCGACCGCATCCGTCGGCTGGAAGTGGCGCAGGTTCGCGGCTATCGCTCACTCGACGATTTTACCGAGCGTCGGCTCCTCCCCGCCATGCGCACCTGCGACGCATTCGGGCGACGGCTGGAGGATTTGTCGCAGCGGATCGCCTGGACCAGCGCCATGCTCCGCACCCGCGTCGATACCGCGCTCGCCCGTCGCAATCGCGACCTGCTCGCTTCCATGGACCGCAGAACCGGATTGCAGCTTCGCCTGCAACATACGGTCGAAGGCCTGTCGGTCGTGGCGATCAGCTATTACGCGCTGGGTCTGTGGCACCATATCAAGGAAGCCATCGAGCATCAGGGTGCGCATCTGCCCAGCGGGATCGATCTGGCGCTGATCCCCGCGATCATCGGCGTGGTGTTCCTGGGGCTGCGCCAGATCAAGAAGGTGAAACGCCCGCCGCCCTTGCGGAACGGCGAGACGCTCGATCATTGAAGTTCATTCGACAAGCAATTGCACCGGCCCGATCAGACCAGAAGAGCGCAGGGGCGCATCCGGTTTGTAGGTTGGCGCAGCGGTGAAGGTAATTTTCTGTGCGCCGGGCTGCTGGTCGCCGATCAGGCGATTGACCCACAGATTGGCGACCTTGATCTCCACTGCGTTGTTGCCTGGCTTCACCAGCTTGCCGATGTCGAGGCGGTAGGGCGCGAACCATGTCGTGCCGGCGGCTTGGCCGTTGACGCGCACTTCCGCGACATCGCCGATCTTGCCGAGATCGATCCAGAGCGGCGCGCCTGGCTTCACGCCTTTGGGCAAGGTAAAGCGGCTGCTGTAAGTTGCTTCGCCGGAGAAATAGCGCACGCCGGCATCGGCGTTGTTCTCCAATGGCGTCAGTGTCGGCATCGCGATCTGCGCCGGGGCGCCGCGTCCGGGCTGGAAGCGGACTGTCCAGGGATTGGCAAGCGTCGCAGCCGGGCGGGCCGCCTTTACGGCAACAACGGCGGCGGACGACGTCGCGGGCGTGCGGAACAGGATGAAAAAGGCGTCCTCCGCCCCGACATCGAGCGGGATCACCGTCTCGCCGCTTTCAATGCGGTACGAGACGGGAGCCGCCGAGCCGTCGATCGCGCGCCAGATTTCGGGCCGCTTGCCGGTCACGCGGAAGCGCGCCTCGATGCGGCTCGCCTTGTCGGTGCGGTTGTTGACGAAATAGAGGTCGCCATCCGCCAGCTTGCGATGGACGAAACGATAATCCGCATCGGACGCGCCCTGAGTGATGCGGAAGTCCGCCTCGACACCGGCTGTGGCAAGTGCAGCTTCGACATCATGCGCGGTGATCACCCTGCCCTTGCCGACCGGGCCGCCGCTCCACAGACGATCGGCCAATGCCCTGAAGGCAGCGCCGTCATCCTGAAGGCCCGGCGCGCGTTGAGGCGTTGTGCCGATGACGGTCGCGCCGGCCTCCACCAGCGCAGCGATATGTTGCAGCGTCGCCAGCGTCATCACCCGGCTCGACCCGCCAAGATAGAGGGCGCGGTAGCGAGCGTTACCGGCGACCAGTTCGCCCTTGTCCACGCTCATGCGGTGGGCGAGGATATCGGCATTGACGAAATCATAGGCATAGCGGGTCGGCAAATCCGATGGCACACCATGTTCGAACAGCGCGGTGATAGGCGCATCCTCGCCATAGAAATAGGCGAGGTCCGCATGATCGCGGCCCTGTTGCAGCAGATAGCCGGTACGGGACATATAATCGATCCACGGCTTCGCCATGTTCGCCCAGCTGTCATGCCGGTTGAAATATTGGCCGAAAATCATGAGGCTGAGGCCCGGTAGCTTGTCATCCACCGGCTGATGCACCGATGTATGCACGACTGGGCGATTGACGCCCGATACGAACTCCAGGTCGATGACGCGCTTTAAGTCCGATGGCGCGAAAGCCCAGGGCGCAAAGGCCGAGGTCATGCTTTCGGCCGAAACGATGTTCTGGCCGTAAATATGGGCGACCGAGGCTGCGCCTTTCATGTCGCCAATCAGGGTCGGGCGCGGTGCCGCGCCGCGGTTGAAGGTCCACATCGCCGCCATCGGCACATCGGCATGGGCGCGCATGGCGAGATCGTCGCCCAGTACCGGGCGAGCATTTTCCAGCGCCTCACCATAGACGGTCATGCCATTTTCATGCGCAACCTTGGCCACAGTGCCATAATGCGCATTGGCGAGCAAATCCGCCAAGGTCTGGCGATAGTCATGAAGGAAGGCATCGCTGCGCGCGGCCGATCCCACCACCGCGCCGGTCAGCGTGGGCAGGAAAGGGACCGGATCATAGCCGCGCCGCGCCTTGAATTCATTGACCATGCGCGGCGTCCAGTTGGATGCTCCGACCTCGATGCTGTCGGTCAGAAGGGCGCGGATGCCCTTTTTGCCGATCCAGTCCGCCCCCACCGTATCGCGATACATGCCAACATAGGTTTCGAGATAACGGCGGACGGCGGCGGCGTCATATTTGTCGACTTCAAGGCCCGTGGCTTCGGGCGTCGCGGGATGGTTGGTCTTGCCGGTCAGGGAATAGCCCATGCGGACGATGCGCCAGTCGCTGCCCTTCGGCGCGGTCCAGTCCAGCGTGCCGTCGGAGCGCAACCGATTGGTGATATCCAACACCTTTGCCGGATCGATCGCCGGGGCGGACGGCGCGACGCCGTCGCTCAGCCGGTTGTAGTCGGGCACGATCGCATAGCCCGCCTTGGCTTCAAATTGATCAATCTTCGCTTCCGTCGAGAGGCGCAGGTCGCCGATGCCCAGCATCGGACTGTCCGGGCGGGCGAAGACGTCCATCATGATTGCGCCAGGGGCACCATCGCCCAGACCGGGGGACTTAGGCGCATCATTGGCGGACAGGACCAGCCGGAAGCGCCGCGCGGTGACGGGCGCGAAGCCTATCGTCGCGGACACTTCGGTCAGGGCGAAACGGCCGACTGGCTGCCAGCCCTGCGCTGTCTCGGCCTCCAACGTAGGACGATAGGCCGGATCGCCGAACGGGGGACGAGCATGGGGCACGAACAGGCTGGCGGAACGGATGGTGACGGGCTTGCCATAGTCGAGGATCAGCGCACCGGGGTTGGCGGCGTCACCCTTGGCGACCTGCGCCACGGTTTCCAGGTCATGGTCGAGCAGGGGAGCGGCGATGAGCGTACTGCCGTCGGCCTGGGTCACCTGCGGCAGCGGCAGCGGCGTTGCGCTGACCGCATAGGCGAGAACGCACGCATCGGCATAATAGCTCGGCAGCGCGCCACTCTCGGCGCCACTGGCCAGAGGGTCACTGAACTTCGCGCTCTGGAAAGGACCGGTGATGGAGGGCGGCGTCGGCACCGCGCCCTTCAACCGCTGGCCGCCGCGAAGGTCGGTTTCGCTCCAGACCAGCTTCTTCATCGCATCCTGCGGCTTGACCCAGGGACCGCCCGTCTCACTCCAGCCCGGCGAGGCGGCAATGGCGAATTCCAGCCCCTTCGCATCAGCGGTCTGAACGGCATGGCGGAACGCATCCTTCCAGCCGTCGGTCATATAGATCAGCCGCTCCTTGACGATCTGCGGCGTCATCAGACTGGCATCGAAATTCTGGACCCCGCCGATCCCGATACGGGCCATCCAGTCGAGATCCTTGTCGATCCCGTCCTTGGTGACATTGCCGTTCATCCAGTGCCACCAAACGCGCGGGCGGGCCGACTGGGGCGGGTTCGCGAAGCCGTCGGCCAGTTCATCCGCCAGCGCGGGTGCAGCGAGGAGTGTGCAAGCCAGCAAAGCGGACAGGCGAAGCGTGCGGGATGTCATCGGCGGGCAATCCTCAAATTCAAATTTATCGGGCGGTCGACAGCAGCCGCCGCAGCGCCAATGTGGCGACCAGCGCGCCAAGCGCGCCGCCATAGGCGATCTTGATCGTCAGGGCAGCGCCCCAGGCGATAGACGGAAAGGAGACGCTGCCGATAGAAAAGGCGAGCGCACCGCCCAGAACTGCACCGGCCAGCGCAAACAGCGCCGCGCGGGTCAGGACAGGCCCAAGCGTCGGCGCATGGCCCAGCCGTCGCCGCGCGATGAGCGCCGGAACCAAAGCGCTCATCAAGGCGACGGCGATGCTCTGGGGTATGAAGTCCAGCGCCAGATTGTCGGGCGCCACCCAGCCGATCCGTCGCGGCTGCACCCCAAACACAGCTAAAAAGAAGGCGAAACTCAACAAGCCATTGATGACCACGCTGATCGCCGCTTCCCGCCGGATCGAAATGGCCCTGGTCATGGTTCAACCTTCCTGTTCAAAAGCCCGCGCATCTCCATCCAGGACAGGAATTGCGGCAGCAGGCCGATCGTCGTCGTGCCGGGCTTGCCCATTCCGAAGCCGTGGTCGCCGCGCTCATAGGCGTGCAGTTCCACCGGCACATGCGCCCGCCGCCAGCTTTCGACCAGCGCATAGGAGGGATTGGGGAACAGGCCGTCGTCATTGGCGATGGCCGCGAACATCGGCGGCGCATCGGCCGGCACATCCTGCGCGAGCATCGGACCGTAGACATAGCCGATGAAGGACGGGCGATTGCCCCCCTTCCCTTCCAGCGCCGCGTTGAGCGTCGTCATCGCGCCAGCGGAAAAGCCAATCATGCCGACGCGCTGCGGATCTACGCCCCATTTTCCGGCACTTGCCCGCACCAGCTTGAGCGCTGCCAATGCATCGAGCGTCGCGCGCGGCTCCCTGATCGAAGGCGGCGCAGCAGAATCGCGGAGCGATTCCTCCATACGCTTACCCATATAGGCGGAGGCTGCCGCCGTATCTGCCGGGGTCGGGTTCAGCCGATATTTCAGGACGAAGGCGGCGACGCCATGGTCAGCCAGCCAGCGAGCGACGCTCCAGCCCTCATGGTCCATCGCCAGCAGCATGAAGGCGCCGCCCGGCGCGACCACCACTGCCGCGCCGGTCGCCTTGGCGGGATCGGGCAGGACGGGAGTGATGGTCGGCACGGTGACATTGCGGACAGCCAGATCTTCGCCGAACCGCACCCAGTTTTCGATCGACCCGTTGGGCGCCTTCATGTCCGGGTAAAGCGGAATGGCATCGGGTTCGGCTGGCGCCTGAGCCGGGACCGGAATGGGCATCTGCGCGACCGCCGGGGCGGCGACCAGCAACAGGGCGGTAAGGGCGAGACTCTTCATGGCGGATGCTCCTTTAGAGCGCGTTGCGGCGAGCGATGGCGCCGTAGACAGCGGCGCTGGGCTTGGGCGTGCGGACGAAGGTGACGGGATCAACGCTGTGCAGCCCGAATTTGGGCTTGTAGCCGAAAATCCATTCGAAATTGTCGAGCAGCGACCAGTGACAATAGCCAAGCACAGGCACGCCATCGTCCATTGCCGCCTTGAGGCCGGCGAGCGCTTCTGGGATGAATTTCGCGCGGATCGCGTCATCTTCCGTGCCAACGCCATGTTCGGATACCAGGATCGGCACGCCGGTCGCTTCATGGGCGTAGCGGACGGCGCCGACGAGCGAACCCGGCCAGACTTCTGTGCCCGACCAGTTGACCATCGATCCCTGGGGCGCGGGCAGGCGGCCCTTGTCGCCCCAGAGAGCGCGCTCATAATTCTGCACGCCGATGAAATCGTCGCCCTTCGCGATATCGAGCCACTGGCCGTAGAGTTCGCTGCGCATCCGGTCGCGGATGGACGCCTTGCCCACGGCCTGATCGTCCATCATCGCCAGCGAAATACCGACCGGCAGGTCGGGGCGTACCGCCTTGATCGCGGCCTTGCCCGCCTTGTGCGCGGCGACGAGGCCAGTTTGCAGCGCGGGTAGATCGTCGAAGCCGGCGACATTGGCGCTGACGAATTTGGGCACGCCGAGGCGCTTGGCCGCAGTTTCCAGCGTCAGTTTCTGAATGTCCCAGACCTGCGGAGGCAGCATCGGCTTCAGCAGCAGCAGGATATTAGGTTCATTGAAGGTGATGACGCGGTCGATCCCCTGCCCAAGCGCGCGGGTCGCCTTGTCGCAATAGCGGCCGAAGAGCGCGGCGCTTTCCGGGTTGGTCCACCCCCCCTGCGCGCTGAACCAGCGCGGTGCGGTGAAATGGCTGTAGGTGACGACCGGGGTCAGACCGCGCGACCGGCAGCCGTCGATCACAGCCTTGTAGTGATCGAGCATCGCTTGGCTGAACAAGCCTTTCTCCGGCTCGATCCGCGCCCATTCGATGCCGAAGCGATAGCAGTTGAGGCCCATCGCCTTGGCAAGATCCAGATCGGTTTCCCACAATGTAAAGCTGTTGCAGGCATCACCGGACGGCTGGCTAAAGACGGTGGGCTGCTGGTTTTCCAGAAACCACAGGTCGCTGGCGATATTATTGCCTTCGATCTGGTGCGGCGCGGTAGCCGCGCCCCATAGGAAACCCTTGGGGAAGGCCGGATCTACTGTCTTGCGCGCGGCGAAGGCGGGGGCAGCCATCAGTGCGGCGCCGGTGGCCAGAAGGGTCCTGCGGTTGAGCATATGTCCGTCTCTCCTCTTATGATTGTCAGGCGGTGGTTTCGCGCACGAAGGCGCAGATTTCGTCGGCGAGCCGCCGGTCGGCGGTGCCAAGGTGCATTGCCATGCTGTAATGATTGTGGCCCGAATGAATGTAACCGCGCGGCATGATGCCGTGACGGGAAAGCCGATCCTGCATCAGACCCAGAAATTCGGCCTGGAAACGCGGCGGGTCGAACTCGGCGCAGGCGAGCAGCAACGGCAAGTCGGTGGCGGCGACCGCTTCCAGCGGCATCCGGTCGGGATAGAGCGCAGGATCGCCATAATAGAGCATGTCGCGCTCATCGAGCGGCGTGTAGCCATAAAGGCCCGACAGCAGGATGGTGGCGCGAATGTCGCGCGCTCCCGCCAGCTTCAGATAGCCGGCGACGTGCACGGCTCCGGCCGATGTCCCCATCAGTACGATGCGATCGGGATCACCCCCATGCTCTGCGGCATGAGCCTTCAGCCAGTCGACGACCGAAGCGACATCCTCCGACCCCGCCGGCCAGGCATGGTCGGGCGCCAGACGATAGTTGATGACGACGCCCAGGAAACCCGCCTGCGCCGCCATGCGACCGACATTGGCGTTGGGCCAGTCCTCCGCCCCGCCCTTGTTCCCTTTGAGGAAACCGCCGCCATGGACGAAGACGAGGATCGGCGCCAAGCCATCACCCTGTGTCTGGTAGAGGTCGAGGCGATGCCGATCATGCGGGCCATAGGCGATATCGGCCTGCGACACCGGCTGCCCTAGCACCAGAGCCGATTGGTCCGCATCGAACAGCGCACGGCATCGGATCAGCACGTCCGGGCCAAGGCTGGTACCCAGAGCGGCTATCGCCTGTCTGATGTCAGCCTGCTGCATCATTCATCCTCTCCCGCTGGTAAACGGGGAGGCAACATGCCCCCCCGCATCTTTTTTTTAAAAGCGACCCTCAAGCGAAACGCCGAAGGTGCGCTCGGCTTCACGGCTGCGCCAGTTCACATAGCCACCATCGGAGAAAGGCAATCCCAGGATGGCCGAGTTAAAATCGGTCTTGAACAGATTGCGGACAAAGCCGCCGATCCGCCAGGCACCATCCGCATCGCCAAGACCGATATTCAGGTTCACGATCTCATAAGCGGGTTGGATCGTGTTCTTGTCGCCAACCGCATTCTGGGTCTTACTGCGGAAAGACAGATTAGCCGACGCATCAAAGGTGAGAGTCTCGGTAACCGGCTTTTCCCATGTCGCACCAAGCACGATG
Source organism: Sphingobium sp. Leaf26 (assembly GCF_001421665.1). Classification (GTDB taxonomy): domain Bacteria; phylum Pseudomonadota; class Alphaproteobacteria; order Sphingomonadales; family Sphingomonadaceae; genus Sphingobium. The sequence continues at coordinate 463,610 of NZ_LMKV01000012.1, read as the reverse complement.
CTATATTTGGGCGATCCGGGCAAAACCTGTCCCTTCGCCTGATAAAGTGGCGTCGTGGCCGTCGATCCTGGTGCGTTGCATACCGTAGCGGACGTGCCAGCCAGCACGAATACCGACGGGCAAGCGGTCAGATAATCGGTGAATTTGGCGTCCGAATAGGTGAGCGAGGCGTTGACTGAGAACTCCTTGACCGGGCGTGCGACCATTTCAATCTCGAAGCCTTTGACTTCCGCCCCACCCGCATTTTCTGTCAGGAACTCCTGACCGTTGAAAACGGATGTCTGAAGATCCTTATATTTGTCCCAGAAACCGTTGATGTTGAGCGTCAGCGTGCGGTCCAGAAACTGCATCTTGGCACCAGCCGTGAGATCCTTAACCGTCTGTGGCGCGACCGAGCTGCGCGTACCGGTCAGACCCGAGAAAGTGACCGTGGGACCGAGATAACCGCGTGCAAAGGTTGCGTAGAACAGTAGATCACGGTCCGGTTTATATTCCATGCCAAAGCGGCCGGACACGTCCGTCTTTTTTGCGCTGCCGGTCTGAAGGTCACGCGCGGCGTAGGGTATGGTACCTGATGGCGTGAAGCCGTTGGACGGCATTGGCGGCACGAACGGATCAAGATCCGTATCGACATAGGAAAAGTTGCTTGCCTTTACCTTGTCCCGGGTCAGGCGACCGCCACCGATCAGGCTGAGCGTGTCGGTGATGTGATATTTGCCGTCGAAGAACAGCGCCGCGCTATCCGACGTCGTTCGCGTCACATTGTAACCCGACGTAATCGATACGGTGGGGAAGGAGGAATAGGGAAGCGCGGGACGAAGAATAGCACTCTGTCCGCCGCCCAATCCCGATTTCTGCCGTGAAAGATATAGGCCCGCAATATATTCAAGCGGTTGTCCAGACGGCGACGTCAGGCGCAATTCCTGCGAGTAGAAGCGCTTGGTTTCGCCCTTTGCCTTGGCAAAGAACTTTTCATAGGGCAATCCATCGATCGAATAAGTGTAAGGCGCTTCGTTAAATTCACGATAGGCGGTTATCGACGACAAGGTATAATCGCCCAGTTCCAGGTCGGCCTGCAACGACGCACCATAATTTTCGACGTCGTAATAGCCCTGACCGTCTTCGATCGACACGTCGTTATGCAGTCCCGGGTTCACACCCAGCGCGGCGAAGTTAACAAATGGAAGGCCTGCAATACCACCCGGCGCAGTCTGGGCCGCAGACAGTTTGTTGAGCGTCCAGGTCTGGCCCGGTCCCTTCTGCTTCTGACGCGAATAGTCGCCGATCACATAGACGGAAAAGCCGTCAGTCGGTTCGATCAGCAGCTTGGCACGGGTGCCGTAGAAATGCTGGCCACCCCAGCTTTCATCGCGGACGGTATTCTTGATGAAGCCGTCATAGGCGCGATCAAAGGCATAGATGTTGAGCGCCGCCTTCTGGCCCAGCGGAATGTTCACGGCGCCATGGATGTCACGCTCGTTGAGCGAGCCGTAAGAGGCAAAGGCATTACCATTGAAAGCGCCCAGTTCGGGCTTCTTGGTAGTGATGTTGATGACGCCGGACGAAGCGTTCTTGCCGAACTGAGTTCCCTGCGGTCCCTTGAGCACTTCGATCCGCTCCAGGTCGCCCAGGCTGTTCACCGGGCTGCCGAAGCCGACCACGACGTTATCGACCACAAGACCAACAGGCGCTTCCGACGCGCTGGTAAAGCCCCCAAGCGTACCAACCCCGCGAACGCGGAAACCGGCATCGTTCGGGGTAGTCCCGAACTGCACGCCGGAGAAGGTATAGGCGATGTTGGTCAGATCCTTGAACCCGGTCGCCGCCAGTTGCTCCGCGCCAATCGCCGACACGGCGAGCGGCACGTCCTGCAAACGCTCGGCGCGGCGGGTCGCAGTGACGACGATGTCGACGCCGGCAGGCGCGGCATCGGCAGCTTCCTGCGGCACCGTGGCGTCCTGTGCGAAGACGGGCGCGACGATGGCGAGCGTGCTGACGCCCGCCATGGCCAAGATGGACTTTTGGAACTTACGCATGATTACTCCTCCCCTTCTTATGATTGGGTCGATTGGACTTATTGTTCGTCGATGATGCGGTTGGTGAGCGTGCCGACCGTGCCGATGCTGATTTCGACCTTGTCGCCGGCCTTCATGTAGAGCGGCGGGGTACGCTTATCGCCGACGCCGCCGGGCGTGCCGGTGGCGATGACGTCGCCGGGGGCGAGCGGGGTGAAGGCCGACACATATTCGATCACGGTCGGGATATCCCAGATCATGTCGCTGACCGGCTGGTCCTGAAGCAGTTCGCCGTTGAGGCGGGTCTGGACGCGCAGCGCGGCAAGGTCTTCGATCTCATCCGCCGTCACCAGCGCAGGGCCGAAACCGCCGGTGCCGGGAAAGGTCTTGCCGGGCGTGAACTGGATATTGTGACGCTGCCAGTCGCGCGCGCTGCCATCGTTGAAGGCGGCGTAACCGGCGACATAGTTCCAGGCGTCGGCCGCTGCGACCTTGTGGCAGGGCTTGCCGATGACGACCGCCAGTTCGCCTTCATAATCGAAGCGTTCGGTCACGGCCGGCTTCACCATCGGCTGGCCGTCGGCGATCAGACTGTCGGCATAGCGGACAAAGATCGCCGGATGCGCTTTCTGCTCGCGGCCTGTTTCCTTGACATGCTCGGCATAGTTCAAACCGACGCAGAGTATCTTGGCGGGATCGGGAATAACCGGCAGCAGCACGATATCGGCGGCAGCAAAGGTCGCACCATCCGCCAGCGCGCCCAGACTGCCTTCGGCCAGCGCCGCCTTCAGGCTGGGCGTCGCATCGGTCGCCAGTTCGACGATGGTTTCGCCATCGAGACGGCCGAAGCTTGGGGTGCCGTTGGGGCGGCGGAAGCTGACATAACGCATTAGTGATTTTCCTCTGTCAGGACGTCCAGCGGCTGGGCCAAAGGCTTGGCATCCCAGTCGCGGCGATGGCGAAATTTCTCTTCAGCGGCGCGCAGGCCACCGAAATCCTTGTCGGACATGCCCCATTGGTCGATTCGGTTTTCCGGCCAGGTCCAGTCTTCCGGCGCACCAGCCTGATAATCGTCAGGCACCTTGTTCACGGCAGTCGAAAATTCGATGACGGGTCCAAAAGGCGCGATGAAATAAGCAAAGACATTGGCGCCAGGACCATGACGGCCCGGCCCCCAGGCTGGCGCCATATCTTGATCGCGAAGGCGGCCGATGCCGCGCATCACTGCATCCATATCCTCCATCTCGAAGGCGATATGGTTGAGGCTGGCGAAGCCGGCACGGGCGAAGGCAGTGCTGTGATGCGAGTCATTACAGCGTACGAAGACCATGCCCTTGGTCCGGTCCGATACGCGGAAGCCCAGCGCGTCCTCGACCAGATGACCGGTCGCTTCGGCGTCCGCGCTGTTGAACACGACATGGGTCAGCTTGACCGGCAGGTCCGCGCCCTCGATCGGTGCCACTTCCGCAGCGTCGACCAGGAAGCGGAGCAGTTCGCCCTCCGCCAGTTCGACAACGATACCGTGGCCGCCACCCAGATCGCTGGAGGTGACGGGCGCGGCGATCAGGCCCGCATCGGTCACGCTGTGCTTCAGTTGCTCCAGCCGATCGGCGGTGCAGACGAAGGTGGTTGAGCGAACATAAGGCTGCGCCGACTCTTCCAGTGCGACCAGATAGGGATAGCTGCCTGATCCGCGCAGATAATGGATGTCGCCGACGACATCCGCCGGGGCCATGCCCCAGATGTCGGTCAGGAAGGCCGCTGCCTCCGCCGCGCCGGGCAGCGCCAGTTCGATGCTGCGCAACTTCATTGCTTGTCTCCATGGGAAAGGCCGGCGGCCAGGATGCCGGCAATGGCGCAGGCTTCGTCGCATTCGCCGGTGTCGCCACTGATCCCGACGGCGCCCATTACCGTTCCTTCCACGTCACGGATCAGGACGCCGCCGGGGGACAGAGCGAGCCGACCGCCGGTGGCGGCGACGACGCTCTGAAAAAATACAGGGTTGGAAGCGGCACGCGCGGCAAGTATCCGCGTATCCGCCCCCATCCCCAGTGCGCCGGTGGCCTTGGCCTTTGCGATGTCGAAGCGGAACAGGCTGGCGCCATCCTCGCGCACCATGGCAACAGGATGCGCGCCGGCATCCAGCGCCACCACGGCCAGCGGCTGGGCGCCATCAGTGCGCCCCTTGGCAAGGGCGGCATCGATGATGGTCCGCGCCTGAACGAGCGTGAGGCTCATGCGGCAATCTCCTGATGGGCTGCGCCGGCGATGAGGGCGTTGCGCCGGGCGATGAGGTCGGCGGCCTTGCCGGTGCCGAAGACATAATGGTCGGGCCGGATCAACACGGAGTCGGCATTGCGGTCGGCCAGCCAGTCGGCGATCGCGCCGCCATCGGCCAGGTGCGCGAGATCGACGATGGTCACATCACCGCCATCGATCGCCGTCCGGGTGAAGAGGCGCCAGCCGCCGCCGGTCACATCGTCCAGCAACAGGTCGCCGACGCGCGGCTGAATGAAGCGCTCGCCTGCGCCAGCCGTACCGGTCGCGACGATGCCTGTCGCAATGGCGGGGATCAAATCGGCGGCGGTGCCCTGCTGCGCGCCCTTGGCGGCTTCGCGCATGGTCGCGTCGCGCTCGGCGGCGGCTTGCGGATCAAGCATGCAAATATAGCGGCCCGCCCCCACGGCGGCGGAAATGACGGCGCGGACATGGGGGTCGCGTTCGGGCTGATATGTGTCGAGCAGCGCGTCGGGCGCCTTGCCTGCCAGCACCAGATCCAGCTTCCACGCCAGATTGGCGACGTCTCGCAGACCGTGGCACATGCCTTGTCCAAAAAAGGGCGGCGTCTGGTGCGCGGCATCGCCGGCCAGAAAGACGGCGCCTTGCCGCCACCGCTCGGCGATCAGACCGTGGAAGCGATAGGTGGCTGCGCGCACCACCTTGTGTGGAACCCCGGAGAGATAAGGTTCGACAAGGGCTGCGACGGCTTGCGGCTCCATCATCGCCCGGTCGTCTTCGCCTGGCAGCAACATGAATTCCCAGCGGCGGTGATTGCCGCGTCCCGGCACGATGGTCGCGGGCCGCCTGGGATCGCACATCATGACCGACAATTTCTGGAGGTCGGCTGCTTCGGGCACGGCCCAGAGGTCGGGGAAGCGGACCGGGCCATCGACCTCGGCATCGACCACCAGCCAGGGTTCTTCGAAATCCAGATCGTCCAGCCTGATATCCAGCGCCTTGCGCACTGCGCTGCGTGCGCCGTCGCAGGCGATGACATAGCGCGCCTGTTCGCTGCGACCGCCCGAAAGGTGGAGCGTGACGCCATCCGCACCCTGATCCAGCCCTTCAAATGCGACACCGAGTTGGACAGTTATATTGGGGTAATCATTCAGCGCATTCCGGAGGTGATCCTCCAGTTCGGGCTGATAAAAGAAATAGTCGTTGGACCAACTGAACGGGCGCGCGCGGCCGACCGTGCCCATGTAGCGGATTACGCCATGGTCTGCGCCGACATGCAGATGCCCTTCGGTATCGCGCATGTCGCCTGCGACCCGATCGATCACGCCGGCCGACTGGAACAGGCGCATCATCTCATGGTCCAGATGCACCGCGCGGGGCAGCGGATAGGGATGCGCCTCCTGCTCGATCACCAGGACCGATGCACCGGATTTCCCAAGGAGATTGGCCGCAAAGGCCCCCACCGGCCCGCAGCCGATGATCGCAACATCGAACATGAAAGCGTCTTTCCGGTCAGGCGGTCACGGGCTGTTCTGCCGGCGACTTATATAGCCGCCCACCCAGCATGATCATCTTGATATGATTGGCATCCTGCATGATGCGAACGTCCTTTGCAGGATCACCGTCGATCAGCAGCAGGTCGGCCAGATAGCCCGGCTTCACCTGTCCAACTTGCTGTCCCATAAGCTGTCCGCCAAGCATGGTGGCGGCGCTCAGGGCTTCGGCCGGGGTGAAGCCGTAATAAGTGACGAAATGCTCCAGGTCGCGGGCATTGCGGCCATGGGGGTTGAAGGGGAAACCATAGTCCCCGCCAGGCAGGATGCGCACGCCCCGCGCCTTGAGCTTGGGCACCAGCGCTTTTTCCAGTTCCAGACGCTCGGCAGCGCTGGCCTTCATCGACGACATGTCGATATGCGGCGGCGGCGACGCTTCGAGCGCGGCTACCGAGACGCCGGGACCGGGGGCGTAGAAAATTGCGTCCTTCTTCGCCGCCATCGCGTCGATCGCAGCATCGTCAGCGAAGGAGCAGTGATAGAGGATACGCGCGCCAGCTTCGAGTGCGAGGGTGATGGCGCGGGGCGAATAGGCATGGGTGGCGATCCACAGGCCCGCCTCTTTGGCAGCCTCGCCCGCAGCCAGCATTTCCTCGTCCGTGTAGAGGATGTCGCCCGACGATCCGGGTTTGAGTGCGTCCTCACCGGAAATGACCAGCTTCAGCGACTTGACCCCTTCCGCCGCGCAATAGGCGACGAAGCCGCGCATGGCTTCGGGGCCGCGACCGTTGAACACGTCGCCGGTCTCGACGCCTTCTTCGCCTTCCGGGCTGCGTTCCAGCGTCGAAGGGACGAGGCGCGGGCCGGGCGTTTCGCCGGCCTCGATCGCGCGAGCCAGTTCCGGTTCGATCTGGTCGCCCAGCGCGCCGGCCGAATAGAGGCTGGTATAGCCATGGTCGAGCAGCACGCGGGCGTTACGCCAGGCGGCAACCTTCAACTCTTCGGGCGGCAGGATGAACTGGTGATAGATTTTCTCGACCGAGCTGCCCCAGGTCAGATGGGTATGGGCGTCGACCATACCGGGCATCAGAGTGCCGCCCTGGCCGTCGATCACGCTGTCGGCTTCGACATCCGTATCGGCAGGCAGGACAGCAGCGATGCGATCGCCTTCGATCAGGACGGCGCCGGGGACGGGATCGCTGCCCGTTCCGTCGAATATCCGAACATTGCGGATAAGCTGTCGCACCTGAAGTCTCTCCTGCCGTCGTTATGGAGACGTTATGGACCTCTCCGACCGGGAAGAAAAATAATGATTTTTCGATATGTCATAGCTTGGAACTATGGATGAGCGTATCGAGCAATTCAGTGCCCAGGCGTGACAGGCGAGCGCCCGCCAATTTGCGCACGCCAATGCTGCGAGCGAATTGCGCTTCCTCGATGGTGATGGCGCGCAGCACGCCGATCGACAACTCTGCCGAGGCGACCTGCATCGGCAATATCGTGACGCGCTGGCTGCCGCGCACCATCGCCTTGGTGGTGAGCAGGGAGTCGCAGCGGATGATATCCTGCGGCACGGGGATGTCGGCGGCCATGAACAGCGCATCGACCTGACGGCGGAACGCGCCCCGCGCTTCGGGCAGCACCCAGCGCATATGCGCCGTGTCACGCAACGAGAGGCGCGCAGGCATATGATCATTCTGCTTGCCCACGATCAGGGCAAAGGGATCACGGGAGAAGGTGCGTTCTTCAATGCCTTCAGGCGGCTGTTCGATGCCGGTCGTGACGAACGCCAGCTCGATCTCGCCGCGATGGAGCATCGCCGCCAGATCATGGTCTGGCCGTTCCACCACATGCAGGGCGAAATGGCCGATCCGTGCCTCCATGCGACGCACGGCGTCGGGTAGCAGGCTGACCAGCGCGCCGGGCGTACCACCGACGCGCAGCGGCCCGGTGACACCGGCGCTGGCCAGTTTAACCTCCGTCTGCACATCGGCCATCAGGCTGTCGATCGCCTCCGCCCGGCGCAGCAGCGCTTCGCCTTCAGGGGTCAATTGGATACCACTGCGCGAGCGCTCGAACAGCGACACTCCGCCGAGCGACTGTTCCAGCTGCGCGATCGCATTCGACACGGACGGCTGCGAAATATTGAGCGCCCGCGCGCCGCCGCTGATGCTGTTGGCACGGCAAACAGCGAGAAAGGTGCGAATGGCACGCGGGTCGATCATCAGCCGATATCCCCGATGATGGCGGCATAAGCGGCAGGATCGACATTGCTGCCCGACATCACCACGACGCTGGCGCCATAGCAGGACGGCGCGAGGCCGCTGAGCATCGCGGCCAGTGCGACCGCCCCGCCCGGCTCCACCACCAGTTTGAGCGAAGAGAAGGCGAAGCGCATGGCATCCCGCACCTGATCGTCGCTGACGACCAGACCGCCGGACAGCAGCGCCCGGTTGATCGGGAAGGTCATGGCGCCGGGGCTAGGTGCCATCAACGCGTCGCAAATGCTGCGGGCATCGGCCGACACCGTTTCGCGTTGGCCGCTGGCGAGCGAACGGGCGGTATCGTCGAAGCCGACGGGTTCGACCGAGTACAGGTCGATGCCGGGCGCGCGCGCCTTGACCGCCGTGGCGATGCCGGCGGTCAGGCCACCGCCGCCGCAACAGACGAGAATCTGGCCGATATCCGCGCCCGCTTCCGCCGCCTGATCCAGAATTTCAAGGCCGGTCGTCCCCTGCCCTGCGATGATGAAGGGATCGTCGAAGGACGGCACCAGCGTCGCGCCCCGCTCCTGCGACAAAGCGGTGGCGATTTCCTCGCGGCTTTCCCTATGGCGGTCGTAGGTCACGATCTCCGCGCCGAGTGCGCGGGTGTTGGCCAGCTTGATCGCGGGCGCATCGGCCGGCATCACGATGGTCGCCGGCATGCCGAGCAGCTTTGCGGCGGCGGCCACGCCCTGCGCATGATTGCCCGACGACCAGGCGACGACGCCCGCCGCCCGCTCGCGCTCGTCCAGACGCGCGAGGCGGTTATAGGCGCCGCGAAATTTGAACGATCCGGTCCGCTGCGCCCCTTCGAACTTCAGCAGGACGCGGCGACCGACCCGATCGTTGAGCGCATCATTTTCCAGCAAGGGCGTGCGGATCGCGGTAGGCGCGATGACGTTAGCGGCATCGATGATGTCGGCGATGGTGATGACGGGCGATTGGTCCATGCGCTGCTCCTGTTTGCACCCCCGGCTCTAGCCGCAGGCCAAGTCGAGGAGAAGCGCCAACCTTGCGCCAGTGGCCTACTCTCCCCTGCCCTCGGCGGCGAACCACGTCTCCGGCGCCTTGTCGGGGCGCGGCCCTATCTCGTCCAGCGTCATCGGATCATAGAGGCGGCCATTCTTCATGACAGCACTGATCTTCATGGCGTTGGCGATATCGGCGAGCGGATCGGCGTCGAGGATCAGCAGGTCGGCGAACTTGCCCGGCTCCAGGCTGCCGACATCGTCGCTATGGCCGATGACCTCGGCCGATCCGATCGTCGCTGCCGTCAAGGCTTCCATCGGCGTTGCGCCGCCGGCGACGAGGGCCTGCATTTCCCATTGATAGCCCAACCCCTGCATCTCGCCATGGCTGCCGATGCCGACCAGCCCGCCGGCACGCTGGATGGCGACGGCGTCGGCCGCGATCTGCTGCCAGCTTTGCGCTTCGGGCGGCATCCAGTGGCGGTTGCGCAGTTTTTCGCTGACGATGCCGGATGGCACGAAATGCGTGAATTTCGGATCGTCCTGCGGGCGTTTGTTGATGATATAGTCGAACAGCATCGGCGTGGTGCCATAGGCGACTATGATGGTCGGCGTGTAGCTGGTGCGGCTCTGCGCGAAGAGGCGGACGATATCCTCATGCAGCGGCGCGACCGGGATGCTGTGTTCATTGCCCGAAAAGCCGTCGATCGCATGGGTTATGTTCAGCACCATGTCGCTGGCGCCCTCGGTCGTGGGCATCATGCCCAGATCCTTCGCCGCCTCGATCATATATTGTCGCTGGGCACGATCGCCGATCATGTAGCTTTTGATATTCCGCGTGCGATAATGGTCGCGATAGCGGGTGAGAACGTCGATCGCGTCCTGCTTGCTGTGGATTTCGGCGTTGACGAACACGCCCGGCCCGGTCGACCAGGCGCGGGGTCCGCGCATCATGCCGGCGTCGATCATGTCCTGATAGGCGAAGACGTCGGTGGTGAAGGGCTGGACGTCCAGCCCGGATGTCACGCCATAGGCCAGATTGGCCGCGAAGTCCCAATGGCCGCGCTCCTGGATGGCGCGGCGGATTTCAAACCAGTGGGCGTGCGTGTCGATAAAGCCGGGGACGATAAATTTGCCGGTTACGTCGCGGATGGTCGCGCCGGCGGGAATGGCGACCGAGCCGGACAGGCCGACCGCGACGATGCGGTTGTCGGTGATGACGACATCGGCATGGGCGATCGCGCCCTGCCCGCCCGCCATCGGCATGACGGTCGCGCCGCGCAGGACGGTGCTGCCTTTGGGCACATCGCGCGGCAGCTCTACCGGGAGAGCGACGCTTTGCGCCGTCGTTTCACCACCGCCAGATAGCGCCTGCGCGGTGGGAAGGCGGCGGAAGGTCGCACCGACCGACCAGGTGACGGTCGCGCCCTTGTCCGCCCAGTCGGTGAAATCCGCGCCGATGCGGGTCAGCTTCGCCTTTGCGACGATCGGCGCGGACAGGTCGATGGTCGGCGGTTCGCTGCCATTGGCGGGCGGGACGTCGATCAGATAGACCTGGCTGAAGGATTTGACGAGCGCATGATGGCCGTCCGGGCTGAGGCGGACTTCCTCGACAGGTGCGGGGCCGGGGAAATATTGGCCGAGGCCGGGGGCAAGCACGCGCAGTTCGACCTGCGGATCGCCGCCCGATAGCGGCACGGCGCTGACGCCGGCGGGGCTGTAGAAAAGCAGCCGGCCATCGTCCGCAAAATGCGGCAGGCGCGCGCCCATCGCGTGGGTGACGAGGGTGGCGGACCCACCCTGCGCCGGCAGGCGGATGATGTCGGTGGGGCGTGACGGGTCGATTTCCGACACAGCGCGCAGCCGGTCATAGTGGTTCGCCCTGAGCGCGACCACGCTCTTGCCGTCCGGGGCGAAGATCGGCTGGGTGTAATAGGCCGGCAATTGGGTCAGGCGCTTTGGCTCGCCGCCGGTGGCCGGGATGGTCCAGACTTGGCCGCCATCCTTCGCGGTCCAGCTAACGTAAGTGATGGTGCGGCCATCGGGCGACCAGGCAGGCTGGAAGGCGTCTTCGGCGACGATCTTGCGTGGTTTGGCATCGGCAGTGAGGTTCTGGACATAGAGGCCGCCCAGCGCGGTGAAAGTCACGCTCTTGCCATCGGGCGACTGGCGCGGCGCCTGCACCACGCGGACGCGGACCGGGCCATCTTCCTCCTTCTGGCGGACGCGGGTGAGCGGGCCGAGGCCGAGTTTGACCGGCGCGGTGAAGGGAATGTCGGTCGCCAGGCCGCTGGCGATGTCGAGCCGTTGCAACTTGCCGCCCACGCTCATCAGCAGCGCCTTGTCGCCGGGCATGAAAGTGAAGCGTGGCAGCAGATCGGCATAATAGCCGCCATCCTGCCCGTCCCGGTCGATCGGAAAGGCGATCCATCTGTCCTCGCCCGTGTCCAGATTGCGCAGGCGCAGCCCGTCCGCCTGCCCCTTTCGGCTGGCATAGGCAAGCAACCGGCCATCATGCGACAAAGCCGGCCGCATCGCACCGCCAGCGGACTGGATGACGGTTTCATCCTGTCCGGTCTTGAGGTCGCGGCGCGCGATCGACCAGTTGGGCAGGTCATTTTCGGTCCAGGTATGGCCGCGCTTGGTGGCGTAGTAGAGCATGCGGCCATCGGGCGCGGCGACGGCGCCCATGGCGTTCATCTTCGCGTCCCAATTGTCGGGCGATCCCGCCTTGGTGATCTGGATGCCGCTGCCGCCATCCTTGTCATACATGAACAGTTCGAAGGCGAGGATGGCATGGACAGTGCGCGACACGGTGACGAAGCGGCCGTCCGGCGACCAGGCGGGCGAGGTGTAGATGGCGACGCTGCTGTCGTGCGAGAGTTGCTTGAGGCCGGTGCCATCGACATTGGCGACCCACAGGTTGGTGACGCCCGACCGGTCGGAGATGAAGGCGAACTGCTTGCCGTCCGGCGAAAAGACGGGATTGCGCTCGAACGCCATGCCGGTGAGCAGCGGGCGCGCCGTGCCGCCCGACGCATCCAGCGCATAGATGTCGCCCAGAAGGTCGAACAGGATGGTCCTGCCGTCCGGCGATATGTCCGGCTGCATCCAGGTGCCTTCATGCGCGTCGTAGGCGAGCGTGCGGGTCGGCTGGAGGCTGAGGCTGTCCTTATCCTGCGCGTGGAGAGCGGGTGCCACCAGAAGGGCGGCGCCAAGCAGGAGGGAAGCGGCAAAACGCATGGCGGCCTTTCTGGCAGGTATGGGATGCAAAGAAAATGGGGCCGCCTGCCCTGTGGCAAGCGGCCCCACCAAAGGGCTTAGAGGCTCCAGTCGGCGCGCAGGCCGATGGTGCGGGGACGGATGATCGACCCCTGCGGCGTGAAGGCGTCGTTGGCGAAGGGCGCGTTCAGCACGCCATATTTGTCGAACAGATTGTTCGCGAACGCCATCAAGCGGACCTTTTCACCCAGACCCACCGAAGCCCGCAGGTCGAAGACATTGAAGTCGCCGCGGCGCGACACATCGTCGAAGCTGGTCGGCGCCGACGACAGATAGCGATGCGCAATGTCGAAGGTCGGCGCGCCCGACACGTCCGCGAAGGTCAGGGTCAGATTGTTGGATATCGACCATTTGGACGAACCGGGGAGCGTCGTCCCCTTGGGATAGCCGCCCAGCCCTGCCGCATCGAAGGGATAGGGCAGGAAAGTCGTGATCTTGGCGTCCTGATAGGTGACGTTGCTGCTGAAGCGGACCATGCGGTTCAGATTGACCGTGCCGGAAAATTCGACGCCCTTGATCCGCGCGCCGCCGGCATTGACGACATAGGAGAAGTAGGACGGCGCCGGGCCGAAGAGACGGGCCTGGATATTGTCCCAGTCGATCTGGAAGCCAGTGAGGTCGATGGCGAAGCGGCCGTCGGGGGTCTGCGCCTTGATACCGGCTTCGTAATTCTTGACCGTGTCGCTTTCATAGGAGGCGGGGATGGTCGGCAGCAGGCCGGCATTGGGGTTGATGCCGCCGACGCGGAAGCCTTCGGAATAGGTGGCATAGGCCATCACGTCCTTGGTCGGACGGAAGGCGACCGTCACTTTGGGGGTGAAGCCGTCTTCCTTCTGGTTGACGCTGCCGGTGCTGTCGGTCGGCGTATAGCCGCCCGGATAGCCGCCCAATGCGCCGGCTTGGTTCAGCACGTCGGCCTTGGCGGTGGTGTCGAAATAGCGGCCGCCCACGGTGATCTCGAACTGTTCGATCGGCTTGAACGACAATTCGCCGAACACGCCGAAATCCTCGTTCGTGCTGCTGGTATAATAGCCATAGAGGCGGTCGCCCGGCGTCAGTTGCGCGCCGCTAAAGCCGCCGAACAAGACGGGATTGGCGTCGATGAAGTCCGCCGCGCCCGCCTGAATGATCTGGTCGTAGCTGGTTTTCTTCGCCTGCATATAGCTGACGCCGACCAGCCATTTGAACGGCCCTTCGCCCGCGGAGGCCAGGCGCGCCTCCACCGTCTTGATGAGCGCATCCGCGTCGCCCAGCGAATATGCCGCGCCGTCGCCGGTCGTCACGCCGGTCACATAGGGAGAGGGATAGGAAAAGACGGTGGTGTTGTTCTTCTTGGTGATCGAACCCAGCACGGTCAGGTTGGCGATGTCGCCCACTTCCTGGTCGAGGCGCAGGCTGCTCATCCAGAAATCGGTCTTCTGCGTTTCGGCGCGCGGCAGGTTGCGGACATAGGGGTTGGGCAGGTCGAGATAGGTCTGGTCGTCCAGTTTGCTGTCCTGATAGTTGGACAAGAACGTCACCTTGGTCGTTTCACCCAGATGCGCGACGATCGACCCGCGCAGGCCGCGGCTGCGGAAGTCGTTGGAGCCGTTCACGCCGATGCCCGGATTGTCGAGATAGCCCGCGTCCGAACGCTGGAACGCGACCAAGCGCAGGGCGAGTTGGTCCTGCACGAGGGGAATGTTGATCATCGCCTTGGCGGCATAGTTGAGTTCGCCACTGGCGTTCTTCGTCGTGCCGATCAGGCCGGAGGCGGCGGCGTCGATCTTGCTGGCGTCGGCGACATTGGCGACATAGTTGACCAGGCCGCCCAGCGTGGACGAGCCGAACAATGTGCCCTGCGGCCCGCGCAGCACTTCGACGCGCTGCAGGTCGAACGTGTCGATGTCGGGGATGCCGATCGGGAAGCCCGGCTCCACGATGGGCACTTCATTGAGATAATAGCCGACCGTGGTCTGGCCCTGCTCATGATAGGTGGTGGCGGCGACGCCGCGGATGACGACTTCGGAAATGCCGGGCTGATAGTCGTTGAAGACCACGCCGGGCAGGCGGGTGATATAGTCCGACAGGCTGTTGGCGTTCATCGCCTTGAGCTGTTCGCCGGTCACCGCGCTGATCGGCATCGCGACCTGGCGGATATCTTCGTTGCGCTTGCCGGCGGTCACGATGATGGCGTCACTATCTTCGGCGGGCACCTGCGCCAGGGCGGGCGCGGCGAACAGGGTTGCGGCCGCCAATGCGGCGAGGCTGACCGACTTTATGGGCATAATCGTCTTCATGTCTTTCCCCTTATGGCTGGGCCGGAGCGCCGTGTTCGGTCGCCCCCGCCCGATGATGAAATCGCGTCAGGCGCTGAACCGCTCAGTGCCGTTCACAATGGTCTTGAGTATCTTCGTCGCGCCGGTTCTGGCCGGGTCGATCGCGAACAGATTGGCATCCATGACGACAAAGTCCGCCAGCATCCCCGGCGCGATCCGGCCGACACGATCATCCTGGAAACCGGCAAAGGCGTTGGTCGCGGTATAGGCGTGGAGCGCCTGCGCCATGGTCAGCTTCTGGTCGGGCAGCCAGCCGCCCGGATTGGCGCCGTCGATCGTCTGGCGCAACACGGCGGCGGCCACGCCGGTCAGCGGATCGAGCGGGGCGACGGGCCAGTCCGACCCGAACGCGACCTTCGCCCCGGCGTCGAGCAGCGACTTGAAGGCGTAGGTGCCCTTCAACCGCTCCGTGCCCACGCGCTGGATCGCCCAGCGGCCGTCGTCGATCGCATGATAGGGCTGCATCGAGGCGATGACCTGCTGTTTGGCGAAGCGCGGGATCGCGGCGGGCGCCAGATGTTGGGCATGTTCGATGCGGAAGCGGCGGTCGCGCGCGCCATTTTTGGCAGCGGCGGCGGCGAAGATATCGAGTGCCTCGTCATTCGCCTTGTCACCGATGGCGTGGATGGTGATCTGGAGGCCGGCTGCGTCGGCGTCATTGGTCCATTGCTGGACGTCAGCCAGCGTGTGGATCGGCATGCCGCTATTGCCGGGCGCATCGTCATAGGCCTGGTAGAACATAGCCGTGCGCGACCCCAGCGAGCCGTCATATTGCAGCTTAAGCCCGCCCCAGCGCACCCAGTCGTCGCCGCGCCCTTCGGCATCGACCAGCGCCTTGACCTTCGCCCAGTCCTGCAACGGCAGGAAGGAATAGAAGCGCATGTCCGTTTCGCCCTTGGCGCGCAGGCGGCGCAGCGCGTCATGGGTCATCCAGTCCAGTTCGGTGGTGTGCACCTGCGTCACGCCCTTCGACAGGCCATGGGCGATCCCCTTGCGCACCGCCCCCTCCCGATCCGCTTCGGTCGGGGCGGGAATGGCGCGCTTGGCCAGATCCATAGCCGCGTCCTTGAGGATGCCGGTGGGGTTGCCGTCCTTGTCGCGGACGATGACGCCGCCGGGGACGTCCGGCGTGTTGCGGTCGATGCCCGCAGCCCTGAGCGCCGCGCCGTTGAGCGCCAGCATGTGCAGGTCGAGCCGCTGCACCGCGACCGGGGTGTCGGGCGTCACCGGGTCCATCCAGCTACGGTCGGGCAGCGCGCCGCCCCATAGTTCCGCGTCCCAGCTACCACCCTGCACCCATTGGCCAGGCTTTATCTGGCGGGCCGCTTCGCCGACGATGCGGGCGAATTCCTGCGGGCTTTTCGCCTCCCGCAGGTTGGGCTGGGTGAGAAGGTCGGAGCCGATCAGGAAATGGGTGTGGCAGTCGATGAAGCCGGGCATGACGAAGGCGCCACCCAGATCCACGACGCGGGTGGCCTTGGTCATGTGCGCCTTGACCGCTGCGCTGCCCAGTGCCGCGATCCGTCCGCCGGCGATGCCGATGGCGGAAAGGGCCGGCGTCCCCTGCCCGGTCCAGACCAGCGCGTTGACATAAGCGGTGTCGAGCGCCGGCCCCTTTGCCCAGCCGCGTGCCGACATCAACGCCAGCGCGACGCCCCCCGCGCCCCCGGCCAGCAGGTCGCGACGGCTGATGCTCATGCCTGTGTCTCCTCTTCCAGACGATCTTCATTGTAGAGCCGCATCCAGTCTCGCAGCGGCCCCCGGTCCATGGTGCCGACGATCTGGTTGATGCCGGTGCGCGATTCGTCGCGGCCCAGCTTGAACCGGCCGTCGATGCTGCGGACATGGGCGCGGAAGGCGATGATGTGCGGCAGCATGGCAGGTAGCCGACCTTCGGCATCGCTGACCTGCCATGGGGCAGCGCGGCCCTGTTCCATGCGATCGGTCAGTCGCTCGATCGATTCGCGGGTTTCTTCGGGCACGAATGAGACAACGACTTGGACAGTTGCAGCGGCATAATTCCAGGTCGGCACCCATTGCGGATTACCCTGATACTCTGGCGAAATATAACCCTGCGGACCATTGACCAGTATCAGCGCTTCGGGCTGATGCCGCAGCAAAGCCACATGGGGATTGGACAGGGCCATATGGCCGAACAGGGCGACCAGCGCGCCATCCGCGTCACATTCCGCCAGCAGCGGCAGCGGGCTGGCGCCGAAGCCGGACGCCCCCGCCGACACCAGCCAGCAGAGCGGATATTGGTCGATCAGGGCGATCACGTCGTCCGGGGTGCGCGGCGGATATTTCATGTTGGTGACAATGAGTCGCAATGGACCCGTCAGAAACATCCAATTCTACAAAGTGGAGGGGTCCAAGCTGTTTTTCATGGCGCCGTGCAATCGTGCAACGCCTGTAGCACCGCCCGCGCTTCCGCTTCATCCAGACTGGCAAAGCCGAGGCGCAGGCCGCGTTCGGCACTGTCGTCAGTGGCATAGCTGTGGGACGAGGCGAAGCTGAGGCCCAGATCGGGCGCGCGCGCCTCGATCCGGTCGAGCGCGGCGGGATCGCGGAAGCGCAGCCAGAAGGCGAGGCCGCCATCGGGGATGCGATAGTCGATCAGGTCGCCCAACGTGGCGTCCAGGCTGCGGGCGAAGGCATCGCGCCGGGCGGCGTAGATTTGCGCGGTCTTGCGGATGTGGCGGCGCACCTCCCCGCTTTCCAGCAGATGGGCGGCGACCCCTTCGGTAATGCTGTTGCCCATGCCGTCGATCATCGAAATCTGATAGGCGAGCGCGTCGATCATCCGTGGCGCGGCGGCGATGTAACCGATGCGCAGCGCCGGCACGAGCAGCTTCGACAGGGAGCCGGCATAGATGACCCGCGCCGGCGCATAGCTGGCCATAGGCAGCAGCGGCTGCGCGCCGAAATGAAATTCATGGTCATAATCATCCTCGAT
Source organism: Sphingobium sp. Leaf26 (assembly GCF_001421665.1). Taxonomy (GTDB): domain Bacteria; phylum Pseudomonadota; class Alphaproteobacteria; order Sphingomonadales; family Sphingomonadaceae; genus Sphingobium. The sequence goes on along the minus strand of NZ_LMKV01000012.1, from coordinate 446,076 downwards.
GATCGCGAAGGCGAACTGCCGCGCCAGTTCCAGCAGGCGCAGCCGCCGATCCGGGCGCATCGAGACGGTGGTGGGAAATTGATGGTGCGGGGTGACGAAGATGGCGCGCACGCGATGTTTGCGACAGGCGCGCTCGACATCGGTGACGTCTACGCCATCCTCGTCCAGCCCGACGGTGACGATCCTGGCTCCACAGGCGCGGAAGGCGGCGACGGCGGGTTCGTAGGTGAGCCGTTCCACCAGCACCGCATCGCCCGGCCGGATCAGGACGCGCGCGGTCAGGAAGACGCCCATCTGACTGCCGCGGGTGATGCAGATATGGTCGGCGCTGACCATCAGGCCACGCTGGCGCCGCAACATGTCGGCAATCTCGCGCCGCAGATGCGGCGATCCGCGCGGATCGCGATAGGACAGGCTGTTGGTGCGGGCGGCATCCTCGGCCGCCTTGCGATAGGCGCGCGGCAGCAGATCGGCAGGCAGCAGGCGAGAGTCCGACACGCCCTCGTCCAGCTTGCGCCAATGGCCGACGGGGATGGCGATCGGCCGGTCGGGCGCGGCGAGGAAGGGATATTCGGTTTCGTCCGCCGCGATGGCCGGCGCGGCAGCGAGGTGGACGGCATCGGCCGCCTCGCTGCGCGGCAAAGAGGTCGATACCCGCGTGCCGCGCGTGCCCGCGCTCGCCAGCCAGCCCTGGGCGATCAGTTCCTCATAGGCCGTGACGATGGTCTTGCGATTGACATCCAGCGCGTCGGCGAGATCGCGGCTGCTGGGCAGATATTCGCCCGGCAGCAGGCGCCCACGCTCTATCTCATGGATCAGGCCATGGGCGATCTGCATGTAGCGCGGGCTGTCCGGCGCGATTTTGACACGTTCCTTCAGCAGAAGGGTCCAGGGGCGCAACATCGGCCGCATCATGGCGACGTCCGTGGGAAAAATCCATATCGTCTCGCTCCAGGCACGAACCGCGCGACGACAGCCTGCCCTACCGCTCCAGCTTCGTCGCCAGCAGCACCAGGGTCGTGGTCTTTTCGATGCCGTCCAGTTGGCCGATATCGTCGATGATGTCGTTGAGTTCGGCGCCGCCCTCCGCCTCCAGCACGGCGATGATGTCATATTCGCCGCTGATGGCATGGACGGCCTGAACATCGCCGATGCGGATAAGGGCGTTTTCGACGGCGCGGCGATGGCGGGGCAGCGTCTTGATCATCATGTGTGCGCGCATGCGGCTGGCGGAAAATTCGGCGCCGAGGCGGATGGTATAGCCCGCGACGATGCCTTCTTCCTCCAGCCGGGCGATGCGGGAATAGAGATGGCCGCGCGAGACGCCCAGTTCCTTGGCGAGCTGGGCGATGGGCTGGCGCGAATCCTGCCGCAGCAGCGTCAGCAGTCGATCGTCCACTTCGTCGAGGCGCTGGCTGCCATGGGGCATCACGGCGCCATGGCTTCATCCGCGAACATCGCGGTCTGTGGTTCCGTACCGGCCGACATGCGGCCACGATACATGCCCAGATCATTGATGGCAAAGGCGGGGGCGCCATCGACGCCCATGGCGATCAGGCCGCCGTCGCCGCCGATCGCGCCGACCGCCCCTATGGTCGATTGCGCTGCGTCGGCGATCGTCTGGCCATGCCAGGCGACACGATCGCACAACTGGCGCGCGGCGCTTTCGCGGATGAAATATTCGCCCGACCCGGTGGCGGAAACGGCGCATTGGCCGTTCTTGGCGTAGGTGCCGGCGCCGATGATGGGGGAATCGCCGACCCGGCCCCAGCGCTTGCCGGTCATGCCGCCGGTCGATGTCGCCGCAGCCAGATTGCCCTGCTGGTCCAGCGCGACCGCGCCGACGGTGCCGAACAAATGGGTGCGATCGACCGCCGCCGCCTGCTTCTTGTGCCAGGCGAGCAATTGCTGCCAGCGTTCTTCCGTCCTGAAGTAAGCGGGATCGACCTGCTCCAGGCCCTGTTCGGCCGAGAAGCGATCGGCCCCCGGACCGGCGAGCATGACATGGCGGCTCTGGTCCATCACCGCGCGGGCCAGGTCGACCGGGTGACGGGTGCGGGTGACGCCTGCGACCGCGCCGGCCCTGAGTGTCGCGCCGTCCATGATCGCGGCGTCGAGTTCATGGCGGCCTTCCGCCGTGAAGACCGCGCCGCGCCCGGCGTTGAAGAGCGGATTATCCTCCAGCACGCGCACCGCCGCTTCGACCGCATCGAGCGACGCGCCGCCCTTGTCGAGGACGGCGCCGCCAGCCCGGAGGGCGGCGTCCAGTCCGGCGCGGTAGGCCTTTTCCTTTTCGGGCGTGACGCTGCTGCGCTCGATCACGCCTGCGCCGCCGTGGATGGCCAATGACCAGCGGGGCGGTTGCGCCACCTTGCCGCCCTGCGCGCTGTAGATGCGCTCGAACAGGGGGCGATCGACCGTGCCCTGCGGCAGGTGCAGGACCGAATTCGGGCCGATGCCCGTCACCTTGATGCGGGCGACGTTTAGCGGCCCCCTGGGATCGAGGCCGCGCAGGCTGCTGCCATCGACCAGCCAGGCGCTGCCTTCTGCATCGGTGGCGTAGATGCGGCTGCTGCCGTCCGGCTCTACCGCAAGAGCCGCGCTTTCGTCCACGCCCAGGCCCAGCATGGCGGGCTGGTCGGCCGGGCGACCGGCCTGCGCCTTGGCCACGAAGGCGAAGAGGCGGCCGAGACGATCGCGCTCCTTGAAATGGGTGTCGGTGACGATGCCCCTGAGCAGCGCGAGGTGCAGGAAATCGCCCTCGATCGTGTTGGCGGGGCCGAAGGGAGCGGCCAGCGCTTCGGGACTTGTGATGCTGCCATCGTCCATCGCGCCGTAAAGCTTCTCGCCCAGCATGGCGAGGCCGGCGCTGGTGCCGGCGATCGGCTTGCCCGCCGCGACATGGGCGTCGAGCAACGTAGCGACCGGCGTGCCCTTCCAGAAGCGGACGTAGCGGGCCTGATCGCCGCCGGCGATGAAGATGCCGTCGGCCCGTTTCAGGCTGGCAAGGATCTTGCGATCGGTGGCGGCGGCGCGGTTGGTGAAGACGAAGGTTTCGGCGGACTGGATGCCGCCCAGTTCGCGGAAAAACTCCTCGCCGATCTGCCCTTCCTGCGAAGCGCGCAGGATGACGATATGGCCATGGCCCGCCTTGGCGAAGAACCATTGCATGGCGTCGTGATTGCGATCACCGCCGCCCATCAGGAGCAGCCCGCCCGATACGGGATCAGGCGTGGGCGTGGTCAGTTTGCCCAGCCGGTAATGGCGATAGGCCGCCTCCTTCGCCTGCGCTGTCACCATGGTTGTCGCCAGGGCGGCGAGCGCGATCAAGGCCTTCAGCCTGCCCCGCATATCTATCTCCTTCGTTCGATATGCGCATTTTCATGTCACATATTGTCCACAGCGCAAAACAATATGTTCCTTTTTACGATCAGTCTGATTGAAACGGAAAGCCATTTCTGTTGTAATATGTAGAAATATGGGGACATGCGGCATCAGGGGCCGCGAACAGGGGGTTATTATGCGGTTGTCGGGAACGGTACGTCTGGCGCTGGGTCTGGGGTGCAGCCTGCCGGCGCTGATCGGCGGGGCGATGGCGCAGACGGCGGCGGAGCCGAGCGGCGAGAGCGAGATCATCGTCACCGGATCGCGCATTCCCCGCGCTGCGCAGGAAGGGCCGGCGCCGGTCACGACCATCACCGCCGACACGATCCGCGCCAATGGCTATACCAGCGTGCCCGACATCCTGCGCGCGGTGACGCAGAATGGCGGCGAGACGCAGAGCCAGCAGTCGTTCAGCGGCGCCAGCTTCACGCCGGGCGCGCAGCAGGTCGACCTGCGCGGGCTTGGCCCCAACCATACGCTGGTGCTGGTCAACGGCCGCCGCATCGCCGATTTCCCGCTGCCCTTCAACGGCCGCAGCAACTTCACCGACGTATCCAACATCCCGCTGGGCCTGATCGAACAGGTCGAAGTGCTGAGCGGCAGCGCGTCGGCCATTTACGGGTCGGACGCGATCGCCGGCGTCATCAACTTCAAGCTGAAGGACAAGGTGGACGGCACGACGATCGACTATCGCCATGGCCGCACCGAGCATGGCGGCGGCGCGTCGCATCGTATCACCGCGACGACGGGCTGGTCCAACGATCGCTTCCATATCGTCGCGGGCGCGGAATATCTGCTGCAAAAGCCGCTCTGGGCCTATCAGCGCAAGATACAGGACAGCACGGCGGACAATCCCGATACCGCCGTGCCGCTCGCCCGCCGGACCTTCCTGCGCTATAATCCCGATGAGGACGTATATGTCGATCCGACTGCGGCGACCTGTGGCGCGCTGTCTTACCTGAACGGCGGGTCCACCTATTATGCATCGCGCCCGCGCTATGGCGCTTATGACGATGCGCTGGAGGATTATGGCCCCGGCTATTTCTGCGGCAGCAACACGTCGATCGGTTACGGCACGGTCATTTCGCGGCGTGAGGGGTTCAACAGTTTCGCCTCGGCCGGATATGAATTGTCCGACGCGGCGCAATTGTTCGTGGATGCGCAGTTCGGCGTGAGCAAAGTGGCGCTGATGTCCGATGTGCTGAGTTGGGGCTATCAGAATAGTTCAGGCAGCAGCGACACGACCTTCTATAACAGTTTCGACGGGCAGTTGGACGATTGGTATCGCCAGTTCACGCCGGAGGAATCCGGCGGCTTCGGCAATGTCATGACCCGCAACCGGCAGCAGACGTTCAGCATCACGCCGGGGATCAAGGGTAGCTTCGCCGACAAATGGTCCTATGAACTGTCCTACAACCACAGCGAATATAAGGCGAAGGTCAAATTCCCGCAGATCATCGCGGCCAAGGCCAATGCCCTGTTCCTGGGCGAGCAGCAGGGCGTGGACGAAGATAGCGGCTATCCGATCTTCAACGCTGACCCGACCCGGCTCTATACGCCGCTGACCAAGGCGGAATATGACAGCATCGCGGTCTACAGCGTCTATAATCCCAAGAGCTGGACCGATAACGTCTCCGCCACACTGACCAGCACCGAATTGTTCAGCCTGCCGGCCGGGCCGGTCGGCTTCGCGGCGGTCGGGGAAATCGGCAAGCAAGGCTATGACCTGAACCCCGATCCGCTGGCGCTGACCGACTATTATTATGGGCTGAAGGACAGCGCCGGCAAGGGCAAGCGCAGCCATTGGGCGCTGGGCGGCGAATTGCGCGTGCCGGTGACCAGCTTCCTGCAATTGTCGGGCGCGGCGCGGTTCGACCATTTCCGCTTTGCCGGCAATGGTATCGGCAAGTTCACCTATAATGCGGGCGCGGAATTGCGGCCGACGAATACGCTGTTGCTGCGCGCCGCATACGGCACCAGCTTCCGCGCGCCCGACCTGCATTATGTCTTTACCGGGCCGGGCAATACCCACCCTTCGGCAACCGACTATTATAGCTGCCGCACCGAGGAGCCGGACGAGGATCTGGGCGATTGCAGCTATGCCGACGAGGGCATCGTCGCCCAGCGCAACGGCAATCGCGCGCTGAAACCGGAAACGGCCAAGTCGTTGAATGCCGGCATCGTCTGGTCGCCGTCGCGCCATTTCGATGTGTCGGTCGACTATTTCCGCGTGTCGCTGTCCAATCAGGTGCAGGATCTGGATATCGACACGCTGTTGCGCGACGAGGCGGACTGCCGGATCGGCACCACCATGGGCGGCGCCGCGGTCGACATCAATTCGCCCACCTGCCAGGACGCTCTGACGCGCGTCCATCGCTTCACCAGCGGCGTGAACGAAGGCTATCTGGATTCGGTGTCGATCAACCCGATCAACATCGCGCACGAAAAGACCAGCGGCATCGACATCGCGGTGCATGGCAACGTGCCGACCAGCTTTGGCGAATTAAGCCTGTCGGTGGCGCATACCCATGTGTTCGACCATAAATTCCGCCAATATCCGGGCGATGCGTCGATCGACAAGCTGGCGGCGACCAGCGGCTATTATATCCCGCGCGACAAGAGCACGGCCAGCATCACCTGGGCGGTCGAGGGGCTGAAATGGACGCTGGAGGGGCGGCGTCTGGGCAAGCTGCCCAATTATGACGAGGACGCCTATATCAAGGCGAGCTATCTGTTCAATTCGACGCTGCAATATGATTTTACCGACCATCTGCGCGGGTCGTTGTCGGTCACGAACCTGCTGGATCGCAAGCCGGTGAAGGACGCGACCTACGCTGCCTATCCCTATTATGACATCAGTTGGTTCGACAGCGTCGGGCGCAGCATGTTCATGCAGCTGACCTACAAGCTGGGTGGATCGGCGCTGTAAGATATCGGATGCCCCGTCTCCTGCCCGGTGAGCGGGCGGGGGATGGCGTATTTCCTGCGTCTTTACGGACTGTTTGAAACCCCAGCTTTCCAGACGGATAATAAAGCTGAATTTCACTACTGAATGAGTAGATATATGGCCGTCGTCAGCTTTTTCGGCTGGCTTTGGCCGATCGTCATTCAGGATATGCCATGACCTTTTCTTCCGATCCGCTGCTGCCCCAGGAGGGCATCCAGTTTCCCCAGCAGATCGACCTGGTGGTCGAGGGCCTGCATCAGGCGCGGCTGGACTGGCGGGCGGGTCATGCGCGCCACGCGGAACAGGGCGTCTATTTTCCGTCGCGCCAGTCGCTCAAGCGCATCGCCAACGAGTTGATGATCGCGCTGTTTCCGCTGCGCGTCGGCCCGCCGGAATTGACCGCGCAGAATGAAAATAATTATGTCGCGGCGTCGCTGGAATCGACCCTGTCGCAACTGGCGGCGCAGATCAGGCTGGAACGCGGCTATGATGCGCAGGGCAGCGACCAGACCGCGATCGCGCTGGACGTCGAACGGGCCATCGGCATCTTCGCCGCGCGCCTGCCCGACCTTCGCCGCCTGCTCGATACCGATGTCGAGGCCGGCTATGCCGCCGACCCCGCCGCGCGCAGTGTGGACGAGGTGTTGCTGGCCTATCCGTCGCTGACCGCTGTCATCCATCATCGCATCGCCCATCTTCTGTATCGACTGGGCGCGCCGCTGGTGGCGCGGGTGATCGCCGAGATCGCGCATGAACGCACCGGCATAGACATCCACCCCGGCGCGACGATCGGCAGCCATTTCTTCATCGACCATGGCACCGGCGTCGTGATCGGCGAGACGGCGATCATCGGCGACCGGGTGCGCCTGTATCAGGGCGTGACGCTGGGCGGCGATCCCGATGTCGACGGCCGGCACGACGTGCCGCGTCATCCGATCGTCGGCGACGATGTCGTCATCCACGCCAATGCCAGCATCATCGGTCGGGTGACGATCGGCGCGGGCGCGCGGGTCGGCGGCAATGTGTGGCTGCGTCAGGATGTGCCGGCCGGCGGCATGGTCGAAGCGCCGGCGCCGACGATCCGCGTCTGACAGGATGAGGGCTACCGGATTTACGCGCCGGACCGGGGCCATGGCGGGTCGGGGACGGGCTTTCGTTAACCAAAGGCTCATCCAACCCGGCTAAGCTGACCATCCCTTCATCGAACGATCGCGCATGTCCGACCCATCCGACCTCCTCCTCGATACCCTGTCCCGCTATGCCGGGTGGAGCGGCCCGATCATCGGCCTGCTGGCCTTTTTCGAATCGCTGGTGCTGATCGGCCTGTTCGTGCCCGCCATCGCCACGATGATTGCAGTCGGCGGGCTGATCGGCGCGGGCATCATCCATCCTGCGCCGGTGTTCGCCTGCGCGATCATCGGCGCCATATTGGGCGACTGGGTGTCCTATGCCTTGGGTCGGCGGATCGGCCCCCCCATCTATCGCCATCGCTGGCTGAAGGGGCAGCGACTGGCCTTTGCGCGGGCGCGGTTGTTCTTTCGCCGCCATGGCTTCATGTCGGTGCTGATCGGGCGGTTCCTGGGGCCGGTGCGCTCCACCGTGCCGGTCGTGGCCGGCGTGGTGAAGATGCCGCCGCGCCTGTTCCAGACCGCCAATATCCTGTCCGCCATGCTGTGGGCGCCGGCCTTGCTGCTGCCGGGCTATTTTGCCGGCGGCAAGCTGGCGCAGTTCGATTTGCAGGCCGAACATCTGATGCTGATCGCGATCGGCCTGTGTGTCGTGCCGATGCTGCTGGGCTGGATCGCCCTGCGCATCGCGAGCAAGCCCCGGTTGCGCCCGTCCCGCGCCCGCGCGGTTTAGCTGCGGGTAAAGCGCCAGCGATTATCGTCGCTTTCCGCCGCATCGAAGCGATAGCCGTCGCTGTCGAAGCCGCGCATCGCATCACGATCGGTGACATGATGCTCGCACATCCAGCGCGCCATCATGCCGCGCGCCCGCTTGGCATTGAAGCTGACGAAGCGCGGGCCGTTTGGTCCCGGTTCGCGAAAATCGACGTCGATGATCCGGGCGCCGGCCAGCTTGCCCTCGACCGCCGCATAATATTCCTGGCTGGCGAGGTTCAGGATCGTGCCTGATCCTTCCTCCGCCAGTTGCGCGCGCAGCAGGGCCGCGATCCGGTCCCCCCACCAGTCGGTCAGGCGCTTCTGCCGCGGCGCCCAGCGCGTACCCATTTCCAGCCGATAGGGGCGGATCGCATCGAGCGGCCGCAGCAGGCCATAGAGGCCAGAGAGCATGCGGACATGATCCTGCGCGAAGGCGATACCGGCATCGTCCAGCGTATGCGCTTCAAAGCCGGTATAGACGTCGCCGGCGAAGGCGAAGAGCGCCGGCCGATCGGGCAGGTCGGCGAAGTCGCGGAAGCGGTCGGCATTGAGTTTCGCCAGCCGTGGCGAGATGTGCATCAACTCCGCCAGCTTCTTCTGCGTCAGGTTTGCGGCCGATCGGGCGAGGCTGCTCGCTTCTTCCGCGAAATGCGGGGCGGTCGGGGTGAAGGCGGGCAGCGCGCTTTCAAAATCAAGCGTCTTGGCGGGGGATAGAAGGACGATCATGGCACTGCCGGTAGCGGCGGCGGACGATGGCGTCAAACGGGTCGCCTCTTGCCGTCCGCCACCATCGTCAGGGTCTGGGGCGGATCGTCAGCGACTGCATCAGGGTGGCGAAAGCGCCGTCGCCGTCGTGCAGGATGCTGTGGGTGATGCCGAGGCCGGTCGTACCGCCGGATACGGACACGTCGAAGCCCAGCCAGTCGCCTACAGGTTGCCGGAAAAGATGGGCCGTCAGGTCGAGATTGGGGAAGGCAGCATCCTTTGGCGAGGCCAGCGGGGCAAGCCCGTTGGCAATGTCGGCCAGCCCCATCATCCGTGCGGTCGGCGACACGGACTCATCCTCCAGCAAAGCGAAGGGCGAGCGAACCCAGCAGCGGGCCCGCCCCTGCCCCTCGCCCAGCCGCCGCACCTGCACGCTGGCGATGAAGCCGCCGTCCCACAGGGCGGACGGATCGCCGGCAGGCATGGCTTCAGGCGGCGGAAGCGGGGGGAAGTTGTCCATCGCAAGAGCATTGCTGTCATAGGCCTGGGTCAGCCAGGCGCGCACGACGATGGCGGTGCGGCCGCCATGGCTGAGGCGTGCCTCGACCAGTTCGATGGTCCGGCCGGGGCGCAGCACGGTGACCGCGATCTCCACCGCGTCCATCGGAATGACGCCCCATATGTCGTAGGACAGGCGTGCGACCTGCAAACAGTCGGAGCGGCGTGCGGCATGATCCGCCTCTACCGCATGGAGCAGCAGACCGATCGCCGGCGCGACATGCTGTTCCGCGACATTCCAGGCGCCACCGACATGCGCCGTGGGCATGAAGCGGCCATCGTCCATCCGCAGGAAATAGGCCTGCGCGTCGCCCTCTTCAGACCCCAAGGCCCAGTTCCCGTTCCATGATCGCCCGCATCTCGAACTTCTGCGCCTTTCCCGTCACCGTCATTTCGAACCGGTCGACGATACGCACATAGCGGGGGATTTTGAAATGGGAGATCCTCCCCCGGCAATGGTCCAGCACATCCTGTTCCGACAGGATCGCGCCCGCCCTGGGGATGATCCAGGTGCAGACCGCTTCGCCGAACTTGTCGTCGGCGACTCCGAACACCTGCGCGTCGGCTATGGCCGGATGACGGAGCAGATAGTCCTCGATCTCACGCGGATAGATATTCTCCCCGCCGCGAATGATCATGTCCTTGATCCGGCCGGTGATGCGGACATAGCCGCGCGCGTCCATCGTCGCCAGATCGCCCGAGTGCATCCAGCCATCGGCGTCGATCGCGTCCGCCGTGCGGTCGGGATCGTCCCAGTAGCCCAGCATCACCGCATAGCCGCGCGAACAATATTCGCCCTGCTGGCCGATGGGCAGGATCGCGCCATCGGGACCGACGACCTTCGCCTCCGCATGGGGATGGACGCGGCCGACCGTCGTCACCCGCTCCTCCAGCGGATCGTCGGTCGCGGTCTGGGTGGTGAGCGGGCTGGTTTCGGTCATGCCATAGCCGATGGTGATCTGGCGCAGGTTCAGCCGCTCCATCACCTGCCGCATCACCGTTTCGGGACAGGGCGACCCCGCCATGATGCCGGTACGCAGCGTCGATATGTCGAAGGCGGCGAGGTCCGGCTGGTTCAATATGGTGATGAACATGGTCGGCACGCCGTGCAGCATGGTGCAGCCTTCCGCCTGCACCGTGTCCAGCACCAGCCGGGGATCATAGGCCTCGCCCGGATAGACCATCGCCGCGCCGCTGGTCAGCGCCGCCATATTGCCCAGCACCATGCCGAAACAATGGTAGAGCGGGACCGGGATGCAGAGCCGGTCGGCGGCGGTCAGGCGCATCGTGCGGGCCGAGAAATAGCCGTTGTTGAGCACGTTGCGGTGGGTCAGCGTCGCGCCCTTGGGCTGGCCGGTGGTGCCGCTGGTAAACTGGATATTGATCGCGTCATTGCGGTCGAGCGTCGCCTCGATCGCCGTAAGGCGGTCGGGATCGGCTTCCACCAGCAGATCGGTCCAGTTCAGCCAGCCGTCATGCCGTTCATCACCCAGCACGATCACATGGCGCAGCGCGGGCAGCCGGTCCGGCCCGATTTCCCGCAGCATGGCGACATAGTCGCTGCTCTTGAAGCGCGGCGCCGTGACCAGCAGGCTGCATCCGACCTTGTTCAGGGCATAGTCGACCTCGCTGGTGCGATAGGCCGGGTTGATGTTGACGAGGATGGCCCCGATCCGCGCCGTGGCGAACTGGATCACCGTCCATTCCGCGCAATTGGGCGCCCAGATGCCGACCCGGTCGCCCTTCCCCACGCCATGGCCCAGCAGGCCAGTGGCGACGGCGTCCACCTGCGCCAGCAACTGCGCCCAGGTCCAGCGGATGGCCTGGTGCCGCGACACCAGCGCCAGTCCGTCGCCATGGTCAGCCACGATCTGCAACAGCGCCTGACCGATGGTGGTTTCCAGCAGCGGGACGTCGGTGGCGCTCCTTGCGATCGACAATGCGCTCATCGTTTGATGTTGATGACTTGCAACTGGGTATATTCGGCAAGTCCCTCCTCGGCCTGCTCGACGCCCAGGCCGCTTTGCTTGAAGCCGGCCATGGGAATGTGCGGACCGATGGCGATATGCTGGTTGACCCAGACCTGCCCGCTTTCGATCCGCGCGGCGATAGCGGCAGCGCGCTCGACATCGGCGGACCAGACCGACCCGCCCAGCCCATAGTCGGACGCATTGGCGCGCGCGATCACATCCTCCACATCGTCGAATTTGATGAGCGGCAGGATCGGGCCGAACTGTTCCTCGTCCACTATTCGCATGCCGTCGGTCACGTCGCGCACGATGGTGGGCGCGATGAAATAGCCGGCGCGTTCCATGGCGTGTCCGCCCGCGACGATCGTGCCATCCGCCCGCGCCGCGTCGAGGAAGCCCTTCACCTTTTCATATTGGGCGGCGTTCTGGATCGGGCCGATCTGCGTCCCCTGCTCAAGTCCGTCGCCCACGATCGCGGCCTGCGCCAGCGCCGCCAGTTCGGCGCACATGGCGTCGTAAATGTCGGCATGGACATAGGCGCGCTTCACCGCCAGGCAGACCTGCCCGGCATTGAGGAAGGCATTGCCGAAGATCGCCCTGGCCGTTTCGCGCACATCGACATCGTCCAGCACGATCGCCGGATCATTGCCACCCAGTTCCAGCGTGACGCGCTTCAGCCCGTCGGCGCTGCCCGCAGCAATGCGCTTGCCGGTCGCGGTCGATCCGGTGAAGCCGATTTTGGCGACATCGGGATGGGCGGTCAGTTGCGGGCCAAGGTCGTTGGCGTCGGTGATGATGTTGACGACGCCCGCCGGGAAGATATCGCGGCAAAGGGCACCTAGCGCCAGTGCCGTGACCGGCGTGGTGGGGGCGGGTTTCAGCACGATGGCGTTGCCCGCCAGCACCGCCGGTCCGATCTTCCAGCACGCGACCAGCAGCGGAAAGTTCCAGGCGATGATGCCGACGACGACGCCCAGCGGCCGGTGCTTCACCGCGATATAGCCGGCGTCATCGTCCTGAATGATGCGGTCGGGCAACTCCAGCGTGGCGTAATGGCGCAGGAACCCCTCGGTCCAGGCGACTTCCCCCTGCGCTTCAGGCAGTGGCTTGCCCTGTTCCAGCGTCAGCAGCCGGGCAAGGTCATGGGCATTGGCGGCGATGGCGTCGGCCAATGCCAGCAGCCTGGCCTGTCGATCCGCATAGGGCACCGCCGCCCAGCCCGGTTGGCCCGCCCTGGCAGCGGCGATCGCCTGATCCCCCTGTGCGGGCGAGGCGCGCGCCACGGTGACGAAGGGCGCGCCGGTCGCGGGATTGACGACCTCCATTTCAAGGTCGCCATCGACCAGCTCGCCGCCGATCAGCAGCTTATAGTCAGCCATCATCCTCTCCTTAAAATTTCGCGCCGACGCTCACGCCATAGGTGCGCGGATTGCCGATATGATTATAGTCGAAGCCAAAGCCGGCGAGCAGATCGACCCGCGACGTGAAGTAGAATTGCTTGGTCAGATTCCTGGCCCAGAGCGAGGCGTTGAACCGCTCGTCCGCGCTTTCCCAGTCGATATGGCCGCTCAGCAGCGCATAGCCCTTCTGCTTCAGGCGGGGGATGTTGACCACCTCGAAATACTGGCTCGACTGATAGGCGACTTCGGGGTGGAAGGAGAGGCTGCCGAAACTGCCCTGCGCCACCGTCCAGTCGATGCCGCCATTGAGCGTCATGCTGGGCGCGTTGGACAGGCGATTGTCGGATACGTCGACGCCGCTGACGGTGCCCTGCCTTATCCTGGCCGACAATATTCCCATGCCCGCACGGACGGTCAGCGTGTCGGCGGCGCGGACGGTCAGTTCCGCTTCCCCGCCATAGATGCGCGATTTGGGGATGTTGAGCAGCGTCTGGGCGGCGCTGGCAGGATCGACGTTGATGAACTGCTGGTTCTTGTAATCATAATAGAAGCCCGCGACGTTCAGCGTGATGCGGCGGTCCCAGAACTGGGTCTTCGCGCCGACTTCATAGGATGTCACCTGCTCCGCCTTCGCCACCGACAGTTCGGACGGATCGAAGAAGGCCTGGGCATTGAAGCTGGGCGCGCGATAGCCGCGGCTGAGGCTGGCATAGAGGAGATTGCCGTCGGCCAATTTATAGTCGAGGCCGATCTTGCCGGAAAAATTATTCTTGTTGAAGCGCAGGTTCGATAGCGGGATCAGGGTGGCGACGACGCTGTCGTCCACGCCCAGCGCCTGCGAGATGAAGCCGGTCTGGCGGCCTGTGTCGTGGGTGTAGCGCAGGCCACCGCGCAGCGTCACCGCCCCGCCCAGCTTATATTTGAGGTCGGAATAGATGGCGACGCTCTTCTTCACCTGACTGAACTGGTTCTGGACCTTGCAGGCCAGCGGCAGGCCAGCGGCGCAATCCTGCGCGTCGATCGCGCCATCCTCATTCACATCCACGTCGGTCGCGATTTCGAAGGCGGTGCGGTTGAAGACCTTTTCCCGGTTGAAATAGGCGCCGAGGATGAAGTCGAACGGGCCGCCCGTGTCGCTGGTCAGGCGCAGATCCTGTGCGAACTGGTTCGCCTTGTCATAATAGGGGATTTCCAGCAGCTTCGTCGCCGTGCCGTCCGTATCTTCCCGGAAGAAGAGCGTCCCCTTGTCATAGGAGGTGATGCTGGTCAGCGCGATCGCGTCGGACAGGTCGATATTGGTGGTCAACGCCACCGACGTGGTGCGGGCGCGGCGGCGGGTGGCGACGTCCGATGCGATCTCCCGGCGCGACAGGCCGGCGCGATGGTCGGCTTCCGGCTGGGCGTAGATGCCGTAATTTTGCGGGTTCTGGAAACTGGTGGAGGCGCGCAGCACGAAGGTCAGGCCCTCGACCGGCTGCGCCTTCAGCGTACCGCGAAACGCATATTCGCGGGTGCTGGCAAGGTCCGGCATGCCCGGCTCGACATTTTTGAACCAGCCGTCCGCGCGGGCGAAGGTGCCCGCCACGCGCAGTGCCGCCTTCTCGCCCAGCGGGACATTGACCGCACCGCTCGCCTCATAACGATTATAATTGCCATAGCCCGCGTTCAGATAGCCGCTGGTCTCTCCCAGCTTGGCTTCGCGGCTGATGATGTTGACCGCGCCGCCGGTGGTGTTCTTGCCATACAGCGTCCCCTGTGGCCCGCGCAGCACCTCGACCCGCTCCAGATCATACATGGCGACGCCCAGAAAGGCGAAATTGCCCTTATAGACTTCGTCATAATAGGTCGCGACCGGGCTGGACTGGTTGAGGCTGTAATCGGACATCGACACGCCGCGCAGCGCGAAGATCGGCGTGTTGTCGCCCACGATCGAGGTGAGTTGGAGATTGGCGACCTTCGTCACCAGACTGTCGACGTTGCTGATGCGGGACTTGGCCAGCATGTCCCCGCCGATGGCGGAGACGGAAATGGGAACGGATTGCACATTTTCGGATCGCTTGGCGGCGGTGACGACGATTTCGTCCTGTGATGCCTGCTGTGCCGCTTCCTGCGCGGCGACCGGCTGGGCCAGCGCCAGCCCGGTCCAGATCGTGCCACTCAGCGCCAGCATTTTCGTGGAGATTTTCCCCATGTCTCTTCCCCTTCAATCCTGTTGTGCTTGTTTTGCCTCTTGTGAAGAAAAGCCCTCCACCAGCCGCGCTCTTGTGGCGACGCGGTCCAGACGGATGGGATTGCGCCGCAGGGCCGCGATTTCCGCCGCCGAATAGGGCTGAAAATCGCGTGGCAGATGCTCCGCGTCGAAACTGTGCAGCGTCCAGTTGACCAGGTCGGCGAGGCGTTCGTCGTCCAGATCGACAGTGGCGACGCCCGGTACCCGGCCGATAAAGGCCCGCCCGCCCGGCACGGTCAGGAAACGGGCGACGACGCCGCGCATAGGCGGGTTGGACCGATCGTCGCCGCTGCCGTCCGGCCGATGGCAGCCCTGGCATTTCAGGATATAGTCCTGATGCGCCTGACGTGGGTTCATCACGCCCGGCATCGCCCGCTCGCTGGCCCTGGCTGCCAGTGTCGCGGACAATGCGACAAGGGCTACCAAGGCGAGCGGGACCAGTTTCATTTGCCGCCCGCCCCTTCATGGAGTTTCGCGACATCGGCGGAACCCAGCGGCTTGGCCCCGGCGCGATAGCCGGCGATTTCCTGATCGGTGAAGGGCTTGAAGGCCGGCCCGGCCCTGGCGATCGTGCCACCGACATGGTTGAGCACGGCCGCCACACCCATATCGTCCAGCCCGCCCTGCGCCGGCATCATGCCGCGATAGGGCTTGCCTTCCACGCTGATCGGGCCGTTCAGCCCCTTGATGACGGCCAGCGCCAGATAGCGGCGGCCGCCCGGCCTGGCTGCCAGCGCACGGAAATCGGCGCCGAGCGGTGGATAGGCGCCCGGTACGCCGGCGCCGGTGCGGGTATGGCAGGCGGCGCAGCGATTATAGATGGTCGCGCCGTCGGGCGCGGCCTGCGCCACGCCAGCGCCGGTCAGCAAGATGAGAGCGAAGATCGCCTTCATTGCGGCTGGTCCAGCGCGGTGCCGACGATCGCGGCGACCGAGCAGTTGTAGATGCTGCTTTCCGTGCCCAGACACCAGTTATAGTCGTTGTTCGATTGGGGCCGGACCTGCGGCCGGTCGCCCTCATTGCGGTTGCACAGGCACTGGCCGCAGGAGGACACGCCGCAACAGTCATTATAGCTGATGATATAGGCGCGGCCATCCGCCGGATTGGTGCAAGTGCCGATCCAGGTGATGGGTGACATTTCCGTACCCGGCGGGCAGCTATTGACCGTGCCGCCGCAGCAGGAACAGAGAAAGCCGTCGATCGCGCAATAGCGCCAATAGTCGCAACTGGCCGGATTGCCGGGGTCTTGTGGTGTGCCGGACTTCATTTCCGGCCGGGCGGCATCGGGATGGGTGGCGGCGCGCGCCACCGGCAAGGCGGGCAGCATGGCCGTCCCAGTCATGCCCGCGCCCAGCCACGCCAGCAGCGACCGGCGGGAGGTGCCGCGCGCAACGCCGCGCGCCATCCGCTCCGTGAATGTATCGAAACCGGCCATGGCTCAGGCCTCCTTCCGGCGGGCGAGATAATCCTGGAGCGAGGCCACGCCGCGCTCCTTCGCCTCGAACAGGCTTTCCAGATGCTCGCGGCTGTTGATGAGGCCGAGCGAGGCGATCCTGCCGCTTTCGTCCAGCAGCACGGCATAGGGCAGCTTCGCGACACCGAAGGCGCGGCCCAGGGCTTCGGACAGGATGATCGGCAGGCCATCCAGCCCATGATCGGATGCCATGGCACGATAGGCGGGCTTTGTGCCGTCGCCCGCGATCACCACGTCGATCCAGTCCGCCTCCGCACGGGCGGCGGAGCGCAGCACCGGCAACAAGGACTTGCACATCGAACAATCGGGCGAGGCGAAGAAGAGCAACTGGCTGCGCCCGTCCCGCTTGCCGCCGACGCGCAATTTTGCGTCGTCGATGGTGAGCAGGTCCATGGGCGTCGCCACCTCACCGATCTTCACGCCCTGATGCAGGGTCAGCGCGCCGGCGGGAGCGATCCGCTCATGCAATATGCCGACCTGCCGGGCGAGCGCGGCGATGAGCAGAGCCTGGGCGATCACCGCCGCCCACAGCAATATCTGGGATGTCAGCATCAGTTGTTCCTCCAAACAGGCCGGGGGATGACAAGGATTTCGGCCGCGCCCAACCAGAGCGCCAGAAAGCCGGCGGCGGCGAAAGGCGCGTCGAGAGTGAAGGGCGTCGGCGGTAGCAGGGCCGTCAGCGCGGCAAGACCGGCGAGCAGGGCCGGGCGGGCGATCTGGCCTGCGCCAACCGGCCGTTCCCGCGCAACGAGATCGCAGCCGCAATCGAGCGACTGGCCGCGACGACGCAGCAGCAGCATGGCATAGAGCGCCCAGAGGAGCAGCGCGACCAGCGCGCCGACCAGTCGCAACGGGGCCAGCAGCAGGCAGAGGGCGGCAGTCCCTTCCGCAACACCCGCCGCGATCAGCAGCAACGGGCCGGTCGAGAGGGGCGTTCCGGCCAGCCGCTCCGCAGCGCCGCCCAGCCGCCGGCGATCGAGCGCCTTGTGCAGGGCCGAGCCGCCGAGCAGCAGGGCGAGGAACAGGGGGAGCGCGGCCATCAGGGCACCGTGATGACGATGGGGTTGGCGGCGACCGTCGCACCCAGCGTGCGCACGAAGGCACCGGTCGCGGCATCATGCACATCGACCACGCCATCCGCCCGCGCCACGATCAGTTGCGGCGCATCCTCGCGGGTGACGGCGATGGCCAGCCCCTGCCCCTTGAGCGCGATACGGGAGAGGCGGGCTTTCCTGACCGGATCGACGACCCAGACTTCGGTGCCGCCGTCTTTGTGGCTGCCTTCCTTGCCGTTGGCGCTCATCAGCACATAGAGCAGCCCTTTCGCGTCGGACGCGATGACCTGCCAGCCGCCGGGGCGCCATTGGGGCGTGCCGCCGTCCGCTTTTCCGACGCTGAAGGCAGCGGGGAGCGGTCTGGCGACCGGGCCGGATAGGTCGATGCCCTGCACCATGCCATGATAGCTGACGAACCAGGCGGTGCGGCCGACCATGGCGGGCGTGCCGAACAGCGGTTGCCGGTCGATATCCTGCACCCCGGCGACGCTGCCGGAGGATGCGGCCTGCCCCCTGTCATCCAGCGTCACGCTGAAGACCGACCCATCGGCGCACAGGCTGCTGAAGCCGCGCTGGCCGCTGGGATAGATTTGGGTGCAGCCGGGGAGGTCGATCTCGCTCAGCACCTTGCGCCCTTCCAGATCGACCACCGTGACCGACTGGGCCGGGGTGAAATTGGCGACCAGCGCCCATTTGCCGCCATTGGTGAACTGGAACACATTGGGATAGGTGACGGACAGTTGCCGCTTGCCGTCGGGCAGGATGATCTCCCCCTTGGGCTGGAGCGTTTTCATATCCCATATGGTTATCGCGTCGGTACGCGCGCCACGGGTCAGGCGGCTGTAGAATGTTTCTGCCGTGTAAATCTCGCCCCGGTCCGGTGCGATCAGTTCATTGGCGAACTGGGCCGCGCGCACCAGCCCCTTGAGCGGCCGGTCGACAGAATGCGTGTCGACCAGCGCCAGCTTCCCGTCGAGGATCGAGGCGAAGTTGAGATCATGGATCAACACCCAGCTTTTCGGCCATTTGTCGGGCAATTGCTGGACGCTCGGCAGCGTTTCTTCCGGCAGAGGGGCCGGAAATTTCTGCGTGTCGGCGAACGCCGGGATGGGCATTGCCGCGCCAAGCAGCAAGCTCGCAATAATGGAGCGCATGTCATTCTCCCTGTCGCGGCTCTCGTCCGCTTGCCCGGAAATATGACGAATAAGCAACAAAACTGTCAATTGACCTAAATTTGTCGCTCGACATAGTTTTTACGAACCCATATGATCCATTTCCTGGAACGGGAAAGGATGGAAAATCAGATGGATGAGGTGGAGGCCCAACCCGCGGTCCTGATCATGGCGGACCGCGATGGCGGTTATTCCAAAGGGCATGAGACGCGCGAGATGATCCTGCACACCGCGCTCCATATCCTGATCGAGGAAGGGTATCGGGCGATGAGCATGCGCCGAGTCGCGGTCGATTGCGGCATCAAGTTCGGCAATCTGACCTATCATTATCGCACGCGGGAGGATCTGGTCCGCGAACTGCTGGAAGCGGTGATCCGCAGCTATGAGGTGGAGTTCGACCAGATCATCCATCTGCCCGGAACGCCGGCCGAGCGATTGCAACATATCTGTCGCTTCATCCTGGAGGATATTCGCAGCAAGAAGACGACGCACCTGTTCCCGGAACTATGGGCACTGTCCAATCATGATGCCTTTGTGCTGGGCCGGGTGCAGGATCTGTATGACCGTGCGCGGGCGCCGCTGAGCGAGATCGTCGGCGAAATGCGCCCGGACCTGCCGGGCGGGGATCGCAAGGCGATCGCCCTGTTCATCTCCGCGTCGATCGAGGGCATGACGCCCTTTGCCGGCTTCGAGAAGCCGTTCGAGCCGCTGATGCCCAAGCTGGAGGAGATCGCCCTCTATTCTTTCGTCACGCTGGTCGAAACATATGGCAAGACCGGCTGACCGTCCGGCAGGAACATGCCCCTGCCGGACTGCATCGCCATCAAGCCGGCGGGCTGCCCTGCCCAGCCGCCGCCGAGCGCCTTGAACACATCCAACCGCAGCGATGAAAGGGGCTGGCGCGAGGACGCCTGCGCCGCCCGCGCATCCCGCAACGCTGTCCGGGCGACCAGTATATCGCGCAGGCCGACCGATCCCGCCCGATAACGGACATCGGCAAAGGCGATTCTGGTGAGGTTTTCCGTCTGATTGGCAAGGCTGTGGCGAGGCCGGGTCCGACGACGACAGGATAGTTGACATCAGAATCGAAAACTCAGCCAAGTCGCAAGAAAGGCCGAATTCCGATAGCCGGCTGCCTTCAACACCGCCTGCGCCTGAAGATATTCGGCCCGCATGGTCAGGGTGACTCGTGGCGAGATGGAATAGACGATCTGTGCGCGTGCGAGTTGCGCCACCGCTTTGCCCGCAACCCGCTCCGTGCCGACATAGGGCGTGTAGTTGGCGCGATAGACGGCATCGCGTTGATCGTCGCGCCAACTGAACTGATATTCCAGGCTGGCGCGCACGCCCTTCGCTGGCTGGAACGAGACATTCGGTGCGACCGCGATCAGGTTGGTGGCGGTCAGGAACAGGCCATAGCTGAAATAGATATTGTTGCCGAACGGCGCGTAGGCGTTCCGTAGCGTGCCCTTGTCATAGCCGCCTCCGCCGCTGCCATAATCGACATGGACGCCGACGCGCGGCGCACTTTTGTCCGCGCCGAGCCGGACCGTCTGCGCGGCAAAGGCCTGCCAGGCACGGATCGGGCGATCGTTGAACTGGCCATATTGGTGGACCAGCGTCCAGTCGAGCGCCACGGGACCGACATCGCCCCACAGCCGCGCCCCGGCATAATAGCGCACGGCGGGCGACACGACACCGCCCCACGTCCCCACGCGATTGCGCCGCCGCCAGAAGAAGGGGTCGAAATAGAGGTTCGATCCGCCCAGCCAGTGGGTCGGCAGCACGAAACCCGCCGACACGCCGCTGAACCGCCGGTTCTTGTCCGGCACATCGTCGCCCAGCCCGCCATTGCCCAGATCCGTCGTTTCGAAATCGAACAACGTCGCGCGCATGGTCGGCGTGCGCGCCCAGACCCGCGCGCCGTTCAGGACGAAGCGTATGGTGTTGTTGTCGCGCTGGGATATCAGCAGGTTGGGACCATCGGTAAATTCCTGCCGACCATAGCGGATGCCCAGATCGACGTCGCCGATCCCGCCTTTGGCTTCAGCAAAATATTGCTGGCGGACGAAATTATTACGCAGCGATCCCGATGGCGTGCCGACATTTTTACCCGACAATCGCCCATGGGCGATCTCGCCATAGAAGCGCAGATGATCGCCGATATGGAGGTCGGCGCCGCCGACCAGGCGCAGGATGTCCTGTCGCTGCTCCGGCCCTTCGATCAGTTGCGGATTGCTGGTCAGGTTCATCCGCAACCGCGCCTCGCCGCTCAGCGTCAGATAGATGTCGCCGTCATCGTCCAGCGGCAGATATTTCAGGCGGTCCAGGATATCGTCGCGCTTGGCCTTGTCGCGATAGGCTGTCCAATCCTCCGCCCAGCGGGAGAGATTATAGCCCTTTGTTGTCGCGCCATCGCCTTGCGCAGCGGCGGGATAGGTTTGCGGGGCTGCGGTCTGGGCGGCGGCAGGCATCGCGCAGGCGAGCGTGAACGCGCCGCATAGCAAGCGAGTCATGAACATGGCTTTGAAACCGATCGGGTAGCGGAGGGCCGCCTATGGTCGGCGCGCGCCTCCGGGGACGTATCTCAGGCGGCGTGGACGGCGGCCTGCGGCGACGCGGCAGCCACGACCGGCGCGGCGATGCGCCCGTCGAGCGCGGCGTTCAACTTCTCGCGGTCCAGTCCGCCTTCCCAGCGTGCAACGACGATGGTGGCCACGGCATTGCCGATGAAGTTGGTCAGGCTGCGGCATTCGCTCATGAAGCGGTCCACGCCCAGGATCAGCGCCATGCCTGCCAGCGGCACCGTCGGCACGATCGAGAGCGTCGCGGCCAGCGTGATGAAGCCCGCGCCGGTCACGCCTGCCGCGCCCTTGGACGACAACATCGCAACGCCCAGCAGCAGCAGTTCCTGTCCCAGCGTCAATTCCACACCCGTCGCCTGCGCGATGAACAGCGCGGCCAGCGTCATGTAGATGTTCGTGCCGTCCAGGTTGAAGCTGTAGCCGGTAGGGACGACCAGCCCGACGATCGATTTCTCGCAGCCCGCCCGCTCCATCTTCTCGATGAGGTTTGGCAGCGCAGCTTCCGACGAGGATGTGCCCAGCACCAGCAGCAGTTCGGCCTTCAGGTACCGCAGCAGCTTGAAGATCGAAAAGCCGGTGAGCCGCGCCACGGTGCCCAGCACCACGACCACGAACAGCAACGATGTGAGGTAGAAGGTCGCGACCAGCGCGCCCAGATTGGCGAGGCTGCCGACGCCATATTTGCCGATGGTGAAGGCGATCGCCCCGAACGCGCCGATGGGGGCCGCGCGCATCAGGATCGACACCAGTTTGAAAACGATGAGGCTCAACCGCTCCAGGAAGCGGATGACGGGCGCGGCGGGTTCGCCGACCATGCTGATGGCGATGCCGAACAGGATCGCAACCAGCAGGATTTGCAGGATGTTGCCGTCGGTAAAGGCGCTGACCAATGTGGCAGGAATGACACCCAGCAGGAAGCCGGTCAGCGTCGATTCATGCGCCTTGGCGGCATAATCGGCGACCGCGCCGCCATCCAGCGTGGCCGGATCGATGTTCATGCCCGCACCCGGTTGCACGACATTGGCGACGATCAGGCCGACGACCAGCGCCAGGGTGGAGAAGGTCAGGAAATAGGCGAACGCCTTGCCCGCCACGCGGCCGACCGACCCCAATTCCTTCATGCCCGCAATGCCGGTGACGATGGTCAGGAAGATGACCGGGGCGATGATCATCTTGACCAGCTTGATGAAGCCGTCGCCCAGCGGCTTCATAGCTTCGCCATAGACGGGCCAGAAATGGCCGAGCAGCGCGCCGAGCATGATCGCGACCAGCACCTGCACATAGAGTTGGGAGGCAAATCCCTTGCGCCGGGGCGGTGGCACGGAGGCCGGGAAGGTCTGGTTGATCATAGCGCTTGCTCCATCTCCATAGCCGCCGCTGGCTCAGTCTTTGCGGCATGCTGATGGTGCGGCGAAATGTGGCCAGCGCCAAATGCTGGAGCAAATATCGATCAGTGCATTGATAATGAACATTATTATTGCAGTCCAGCTTCCGTCTGACAGCCGCGCATATGTGGATTACCGCATCGCTTCGATGACGATTGTGTGATAATCCACACATCCATGAGACGTTTCGCTTCCCTCCCGGCCTGGGTTTCGTGGCTGCTGGCGATTGCGGGGATCGTCGCGACCTCCGCCCTGTTCGCCGATCGCTACCATGTCGCCCTGCGCGCGCAGGCGATCGCGACGGAACGGGGTGAAACCACGCAACAGACCCGCGCCGTGCTGAGCCTGCTGGACTCAGAATTACAGAAGTTCCGTCTGTTGCCTGTGGTCCTGAGCGAATATCCCGATCTGCGCGTGGCGCTGCGTTCGGGGCGCACGGACATGACGCTGAACGATAAGCTGGCGGTGCTGAAGGCCAAGACCGGCGCGGGCGCGATCTTCGCGCTCGATCGGCACGGGCGCACGATCGCCGCGTCCAACGCCCGCCTGCCCAGCAGTTTCGTGGGACAGGATTACAGCTTTCGCCCCTATTATCGCCTGGGCTGGGCCAAAGGCGGGGGCGAATATTTCGCGCTTGGCACTGTCAGCCGCCGTCCGGGCCTCTATCTGTCTCGTCGGATCGAGGATGGCGACG
Source organism: Sphingobium sp. Leaf26 (assembly GCF_001421665.1). Classification (GTDB taxonomy): domain Bacteria; phylum Pseudomonadota; class Alphaproteobacteria; order Sphingomonadales; family Sphingomonadaceae; genus Sphingobium. Next base: position 422,634 of record NZ_LMKV01000012.1, on the reverse strand, counting down.
GTCCGATCGGCGTGATCGTGATCAAGGTGGAGTTCGATGCGATCGAACGGACCTGGCGGGACCGGCCAGCGCTCAGTTTCGTCGCAGACGCCAATGGCGTCTTGTTGATCAGCAGCGACCCTGCGCTACGCTTTCGCGCGCTGCGGCCGATCGATCCGGCGCGCAAGGCACAGATCAAGCAGGCGTTGCAATTTGGCGGCGCACCGCTGACGCCGCTGGGCATGACGATCGGGTCCGACGGACTTACCCGGATGGGCGATGGATCGCAGGCGATGACTGCCACGCTCGCCGCGCCGGTCCCCGGCTGGCGACTCTATCATATCGAACCGCTGGATGGCGCGTTGCAGGCGGCGCGACAGCGGGCGGAGATCGCCGCCATTCTGTTCGCCATCCTGCTGTCGCTGCTGCTCGCCGGGCTGGCATGGGCCATTGTGCGGCGACGCCGGTCCCTCGACACGCGCGCGCTTCTGGAACGGGAAGTCGCCCTGCGCACCGGCGATCTGGCGCGGGAGATGGACGCGCGGGCGGCGGCCGATCTACGTTATCGGCAGGCGCGTGAGGAACTGGCCCATGCCAATCGCCTGGGCACGCTGGGCACGATTTCCGCCGGGGTGGCGCATGAAATCAACCAGCCGGTGGCGACGATCCGCACCTTCGCCGAAAATGCCGCCGCCTTTCTGGTGCGCGCGCAGCCCGAACAGGCCGCCACCAACCTGCGCGAAATCGTGGCGATGACGGACCGGATCGGCAGCATCACCGCACAGTTGCGGCGCTATGCGCGACGCGGCGTCGGTACGATCGGCCCTGTATCGCTGGCACAGGCGATGGATGGAGCGCGGCTGCTGGTCGGTGACCAGTTCCGCCGGGCTGGCGTGGCGCTGTCGCTGCCAACGCCCGGTCCTCACCTGATCGTAAAGGCAGGGCGCGTGCGGTTGGAACAGGTATTGGTGAACCTGCTGACCAATGCTCTGGAGGCGGTGCGCGACAGGCCCGACCCCTGGGTCAGGATCGACCTGGGGCAATCGCAAGGCAAAATTGCGCTGGACGTCCGCGACAGTGGAGGGGGGATCGATCCCGCCGTAGCCGACCAACTGTTCATGCCCTTTGCCACGACCAAAGCGGGCGGCCTGGGCCTCGGCCTTCATATTGCGCGCGACATCATGGTCGAGTTTGGCGGCACGCTCGACCATGTGGCGACTGACGAACACACCTTGTTCCGTATGACATTGGAAGCCCTATGAGCGAGATGCCGATCATCCTGATCGATGACGACGACGACCTGCGCAACGCCCTGCTACAGTCCTTCCAGCTTGCGGACATGACGGTGGAGGCCTTCGCCGATGGCCAGTCGGCGCTGGCGCGGCTGGACGCAGGCTTTGGCGGCGCCATCATATCCGACATCCGTATGCCGCGCATGGACGGGATGGAATTGTTCAAGCGGGTTGCCGCGATCGATCATGAAATTCCGGTGATACTCATGACCGGCCATGGCGACGTGTCGATGGCGGTCGCGGCGCTGCGAACCGGGGCGTTCGATTTCATCGCCAAGCCATTTGCCACCGATCATCTGGTCGCGTCGGCGCGCCGGGCGCTGGAGATGCGGAGGCTGGTACTCGATAATCGTCGCCTTAGAGCGGCGGCGGACGAGAGCGCGGGCGGCGAGCCGCTGATCGGTGAAACGCCCGCCATGATCCGGCTGCGCGATAATATACGCCAGGTCGCCGACGCCGATGTCGATATATTGATCGAAGGGGAGACGGGCACCGGCAAGGAACTGGTCGCGACGCTGCTCCATCGCTGGAGCCGCAGGCGCGGCCGCCCCTTCGTGGCGATCAATTGCGCCGCACTGCCCGATGCCATTGCGGAGGTCGATCTGTTCGGACAGGAAAGCGGCCGGGCGTCGCACAACCGTTCGATCCAGCCAGGCAGGATTGCGAGCGCGAACAAGGGATCGCTGTTTCTGGACGAGATAGAAAGCAGCCCCGCCTGGTTGCAGGGTGCGTTGCTGCGCGTGCTGGAGGAGCGGGAAATCCTGCCGGTCGGTGCGCAGCAGCCGCAAGCGGTGGACTTGCGCGTGATCGCAGCGACCAAGCCGGGGATCGAGGCCAGCGTTGCTGAAGGGCGATTTCGCGCCGACCTTCTTTACCGGCTGGACATGGTGCGCCTGCGAATCCCGCCACTGCGCGAACGGCGCGCCGATATTCCGCTGCTGTTCGGCTATCTGTTGCATCAGGCCGCGGATCAGATGAAGCGGGACGTCCCCCGGATCGGCCCGGACATCCAAGCCTATCTGGCCGACCATGACTGGCCCGGCAATGTGCGCGAACTCACCAATTTCGCCAAGCGGACCCTGTTGGGGATGCAGGCGGATGGCGCTGCCGATGGGCGGCTTCTCTCGCTCGCTCATCAGGTCGAACGGTTCGAGGCGGGCATCATCCGCCAGGTTCTGGAGCGCGTCCAGGGCGACGCCCGATCCGCCATGGCCGAACTGCAACTTCCGCGCAAAACCTTCTACGACAAATTGAACCGCCACGGGATAGAGATCGATCGATATCGAAATTGAGCCGGCCACGCGCTTCACCAAGACGATCGTCGGTTGGCGGCAGCGGCTCGCTCCGCTGCCCATTGCGTATCGGAAAACCGGAAGAAATCCGCCATCCCCATCGCCTCCTCATTCACCCAGTGAAACGGGATCTGGCGGCAAGTCCCCCGGCTATCGGGTCCAGACCCTGGCGTCGGGCCGGGGGGAGCGCTTCTCGATGAAAGTCGGCACAATCGCCACGCCGGGCAACCAAACCCAACGAATGCGGCACGATCATCTCGATCAGCAGAGAAATCTATATGAAGAACTGGCTGGGGCGGCAGGATTCGAACCTGCGCATGGCGGCATCAAAAGCCGCTGCCTTACCGCTTGGCGACGCCCCAGCAGCGCCGATCTTGTCGGCGCGGACCGGCATATAGCGCGTCATCTGCGAAAGGAAAGCCCTAGTCATGATAGTTTGATGACGCCAATATGCGCGCACCCCTTTTGCCGGATCACAACCCTTCATGTCGGTTTCCAACGCCTCCGCCACGCAGATCAGCCCTGCTTCCCCCCTGTTCCTGCGCGAGGACGAGATCCGGCGCGGGATAGAGATGCTCTATTTCGGCTATTCCGCGCTGACCCGGTCGATCGACGAAGGGCTGTTGGCACAGGGGCTGGGCCGCGCGCATCACCGGGCGCTCTATTTCATTTCCCGCCAGCCGGACCTGACGGTCAAGGATTTGTTGCGGCTGCTGGCCATCACCAAACAGTCGCTGGGGCGGGTGCTGAACGATCTGGTCGAACGCGGCTATATCGAGACCCGCACCGGGGCGAGCGATCGCAGACAGAAATTGCTGCGGCTCAGTCCAGCCGGCAAGGCGCTGGAGGCCGAACTGTTCCGCGCGCTGCGCGAGAAGATGGCGACCGCCTATGCCCAGGCAGGACAGGGATCGGTGACGGGGTTCTGGCGCGTGCTGGAAGGGCTTATTCCAGAGGCCGACCGGTCGATGGTGTTCGGTCTGCGCGGCGGATAACGACACGGCTGCGAAACCTTCTGCCGTCTCCTGCGCTTAGACACGCATCATTCAATGGCAAGAGGAGCCACCATGCGCACATCCCTACTCGCTGCGGTCGCGGTGCTGACCGTCGCCGGCCTGTCCGCCTGCTCGGAAAAGGCCCAGGACAATCTGGAAAATGCCGGGTCGGCGATCGGTGATGACGTGACCAATGCGGTCGATAATGCCGGAGCCAAGATCGACAACGGGCTGGATCATGCCGGGACAAAGATCGACAACGGGCTGGACCATGCCGGCCGCGCGATCGACAATGGCGCCGAACGGATCGGTGCGGCGAGCGAGAATGCAGCGGCCGATGCGAAGCGTGAGGCCAAGGACGCCAAGCATGACGTCGGATCATCGCTGGAAAAAGCCGGCAGTGACCTGAAGAAGGACTGAGGTTCAGCCTTAGTCCATTCGGCTAGAGCATCGTGCGAAAAAGTGGGCACCGGTTTTTCGCTTAAAACGATGCGAAAACAAAAAACTAGAGCGCGCGACCTGCGTCGGATTTAACGCAGCGCGCTCTAGAATACCACATTTCTGACGAAGCGGACCGGTTCCGTTTCGCGGTTGGCGAAAAGATAGGGGCGATCACTGGTGAAGATCAGGAAGTCGCCCCTTTCCACGCGCCGGGGGTCCGCGCCCTCCACCTCCACGGTCAGCGCGCCGTCCATCACATAGAGCATTTCATGCCAGTTGGCGGCGTCGGCTTCGGCCGGATAGAACTCCCCTGCCCCCAGCGACCATGTCCATAATTCGGCTTCCCGTGCAGCCGGCACCGTACCGAGCAGCGTGGCCCGGCTGTCCGGGCTTTGCCCGCGCCAGGCAAGGCTGTCGATGCGGCTGTTGTCCGGCATTTCGGGCGGCCGGACGAGGCGGGAGAAACTGACGTCGAGCGCGTGGGCCAGCCGGTCCAGCGTCGAAAGACTGACATTCGCCTCCCCGCTTTCGATGCCGGAGATCATGCGACGGCTGACATCGGCCGCCGTTGCCAGTCCATCCTGGCTGAGGCCGCGTTCGGCGCGAAGCGCGCGGACATTGCCGGCGACATGGGCGAGGACGTCGGGACGCGATTCCGGCATGCGCGAATCCAGCGTCGGCGTGTCTTGACTGTGCAATATATTGCTCATAGGGCGATGTGCATTATGTTGCACAATGACGCCTCCGGCAAGCCCGACTCTCCGCACCTGATGATCGGCCGCCCCGAACTTGCGCTGATCGGCGTGACGGTGCTTTGGGGCTGCACTTTCCTGATCGTGCATCATGCCGTGCAGGAAACCGGCCCCTTCTTCTTCGTCGGCCTGCGCTTTGGCACTGCCGCGCTGATCGCCCTGCCAATGGCGCTACCGGTGATGCGCGGGCTTACCGCGAAGGAATTATGGGCCGGACTGGTGATCGGTCTGGGAATTTTCGTCGGCTATTCGCTCCAGACATGGGGATTGCAGACGATCAGCAGCAGTACGTCCGCCTTCATCACCGCCGCCTATGTGCCGCTGGTGCCGATCATGCAGTGGATCATCTTGCGGCGGCGGCCGCGCCTGGCCAGTTGGATCGGCGTGGCGCTGGCCTTCATCGGGCTGATGCTGGTGGCTGCGCCCAAGGACGGGCTGGCGCTGGGCAAGGGCGAAGCACTGACATTGATCAGCACGGTGGCGATCGCGCTGGAAATCATCTTCATCAGCCTGTGGGCGGGCAAGGTGAATGTGGCGCGGGTGACGTTGGTGCAGCTTGCAGTGACATCCCTGCTGGCCTTTGCCTGCATGGGCGCGGTGGGCGAGCCTGTGCCGCCGCTCAGTTGGACCGTAGGCCTGAGCGCTTGCGGGCTGGGCGCGATGACGGCGCTGATCCAGTTCGTGATGAACTGGGCGCAGCGGACGGTGTCACCGACGCGGGCGACGCTGATTTACGCCGGCGAACCGGTCTGGGCGGGAATCATCGGCCGGATCGCAGGCGAGAGGCTGCCACCCACGGCGCTGATGGGCGGCCTGCTGATCGTCGCGGCGGTGATCGTCAGCGAGATGCAATTCGGGCGGAAGAAAAAATGCGCGGGAGCCGACGCTGTCAAAGAACCGGCATCGGCCTAACGCAGATCGGGGCGTGTAGGACAGAGATGTTTTTGACGATCACCCGCCCCACCCAACCCTTCCCCTGAAGGGGAGGGGTTAAACCCTCATTTCCGGTTGAAAACAGGCGCGCGCTTTTCGAAGAAGGCGGCGAAGGCTTCCTGCGCTTCGGGCGAGGACAGGCTTTCGCGGAACAGGCGTGCTTCTTCCTCGATCCGGGCGATGAGCAAGGCGGGATCGCCCTTCATCAGCCGGCGGGTGGCGAGCAGGGCCTGGGGTGGCTTGGCCATCAGCGCCGCCGCCCTGGTCCGGGCATGTGCGAGCAAGCCGTCCGCCGGAACGACCGCAGTGACGAGACCCGCGCGGTCGGCGCCTTCGGCATCCAGCGGTTCGCCCAGCAACAGCATCGCCGCTGCCTTCGCATGCCCCATCACCGCCGGCGCGAGCAGGCTGGAGCCGGCTTCCGGCACGATTCCCAGATTGACGAAGGGCATCACGAAACGCGCGTCCGGCGCGGCGTAGATGAGGTCGCAATGGAAGAGCATGGTCGTGCCGACGCCCACGGCCAACCCCTGCACCGCCGCGACCAGCGGCTTGTCGAAGGCGGCGATGGCGCGGATGAAATCGAACGCGGCCGCTCCGCCCTCCGGCCCGGCCATGAAATCCTTAAGGTCGTTGCCGGCGCAGAAGGCATCGCCCTGCCCTGTAATCAGCACCGCGCCGATTTCGGCACGCGCGGAGGCATCCGCCAGCGCGGCGGTCATGGCGCGGTACATGGGCGCGGTCAGCGCATTCTTCTTGTCGGCGCGGTCGATCATGATTTCCACGACGCCCTGGTTTTTCGTGATCGCGATATGGTCGTTCATGGGCCAGCCTCTCCTTGTCTGCATCCAAGGGGAAATTGTTGGCGCAGGCAGGACGCCGCGTCTATCCCCCGCCGCAATCCATCGCTCGACCCGGAATAGCCATGAACCGCCTGCGCCAAGCCCTCGACCCGTTCCTGATGCTGCTGATCGCCACCGTTGCCCTAGCGTCGATCCTGCCAGCGCGCGGCGATGGCGCACGGATTGCGGACTGGGTGGCGGATGCCGGCATCGTGCTGCTTTTTTTCCTGCATGGCGCAAAATTGTCGCGCGAGGCGATATGGGACGGGGCGAAGGCGTGGAAATTGCATCTGGCGACGCTGGCGACGACCTTTGCCGCCTTTCCGCTGCTGGGGCTTCTGATAGGGCGATTCGGGTTCGTGCCGCAGGATATGCGCGCGGGACTGCTGTTCCTGACGTTGCTGCCGTCCACGGTGCAGTCGTCCATCGCCTTCACCGCGATCGCGCGGGGCAATGTCGCGGCGGCGGTGGTCAGCGCGTCCTTCTCCAACCTGCTGGGCATTTTCCTGACGCCTGTGCTGGTCGCGCTGCTGATGCAGAAGAGCGGCAGCGGCAGCCTGATTTCGCTGTCGTCGGCCGAAGGGATCGTGCTGCAACTGCTGTTGCCCTTCGTCGTGGGGCATTTGCTGCGGCCGTGGATCGGCGGTTTCGTGGCGCGGCATAAGGCGATGATCGGGCGGGTCGATCGCGGGTCGATCCTGCTGGTCGTCTATGCCGCCTTCTCCGCCGCCGTGGTCGAGGGGCTGTGGGCCAAGGTATCGAGCGAGGAACTGCTGGTATTGGCGGGGCTGTGCATCGCGATGCTGGTGGTGGTCCTGTTGTTCACGCTGGCGCTGGGGCGGATGCTGGGCCTGTCGCGGCAAGATGCGATCGTGCTGCAATTTTGCGGGTCCAAGAAGAGCCTGGCGTCGGGCGTGCCGATCGCCGGCGTCTTGTTCCCGGCAGCAGCCGTCGGGCCGATCCTGTTGCCGATCATGCTGTTCCACCAGATCCAGTTGATGGCCTGCGCCTGGCTGGCGCGGCGCTATGGCGCGCAGGCGCAGGCCGATCCGGCTGCAAATCGAGACAGCGAGTTGGACAGGTAAATAGACTTTTGCGACACACTGTTATACAGACGTAAAACATAACGAGGCCGGGGGGCATTGGACGTGATGGAAGGGGATGAGGTGAGGCCATTGTCCGGCAATGATCCCGACGCGGGATGGAGCCTGCCGGCCTGGACCTATGCCGACGCCGAGTTTTTCGGGGCGGAGGTGGAGCGCATCTTCCGCCCGTCCTGGCAGATCGTCTGCCATGACAGCGATATCCCGAACCCCGGCGATTTCCATACGCTCGATTATGTCGGCGAAAGCGTGATCGTGATGCGTGGCGACGATGGCGCCGTGCGCGCCTTCACCAATGTCTGCCGCCATCGCGGCGCGCGGATCGTCGATGGGGCCAGCGGCTGCGCGAAGAAGCTGGTCTGCCCCTATCATGGCTGGACCTATGAGACGGACGGACGGCTGACCGGCGTGCCGATGAAGGCCAGCTATGGCGAGAACCTTGCGCTGGCCGATCATGGGCTGGCGGGCGTCGACGTGGACAGTTGGCAGGGGTTCCTGTTCGTGCGGCTGGACGATGATGGCGGGCCATCCGTGGCGCAGATGATGGCGCCCCATGAGGCGGAGGTCTCACCCTATCGCTTCGGGGACTTGCGCGCGCTGGGGCGGGTGACGTTGCGGCCGCGCGATGTGAACTGGAAGAATATCGGCGACAATTATTCGGACGGGCTGCATATCGCGGTCGCGCATCCGGGGCTGAAGCGGCTGATGGGTGATGGCTATGGGGTGGAAGCGTCCGCCCATGCCGACAAGATGTGGGGGCCGATCATCGACCGGCCATCGGCCAACCTGTCCGAGCGGGCCTATCAGCATTTCCTGCCTCAAGTGCCGCACTTGCCGACGGAGCGGCAGCGGCTGTGGACCTATTATAAGCTGTGGCCCAACTTCGCCTTCGACATCTATCCCGATCAGGTGGATTTCATGGCATGGCTGCCGGTGTCGCCGACGCAGACGCTGATCCGGGAGATCAGCTATGCGCTGCCCGACGATCGCAGGGAGATGAAAGCCGCGCGCTATCTGAACTGGCGGATCAACCGGCAGGTCAATGCCGAGGATACGGCGCTGGTCGGGCGGGTGCAGGCGGGGATGGCATCGGCCAGCTTCACCGTGGGGCCATTGAGCGAACAGGAAGTGGCGCTGCGGCATTTTTGCGGGCGGGTGCGGGCGGTGATTCCGCAGGCGCGGCTGCATCGCGCGCCGGGGATGGGATGGAGCAGCAAGGCATGAGCAAATCCTATGACGCGGTCATCATTGGCGGTGGGCATAATGGCCTTGTCTGCGCCTTTTATCTGGCGCGGGCCGGGTACAAGGTCCGCATATTGGAGCGGCGCGATATCGTCGGCGGCGCGGCGGTGACGGAGGCGTTTCATCCCGGTTTCCGCAATTCGACCGCCAGCTATACGGTCAGCCTGCTCAACCCCAAGGTCATCCGCGACATGAAGCTTGCGGACCATGGCTATCGCGTGATCGAGCGGCCGATCAGCAATTTCCTGCCGCAGCCCGATGGCGGCTATCTGAAGCTGGGCGGCGGGCTGGAGAAGACGCAGGCCGAGTTCGCCAAGTTCAGCGCCCATGACGCGGCGGCCCTGCCGGCCTATTATGACGCGCTGGAGGTGGTGGCCGATATATTGCGCGATCTGGTCCTGAAAAGCCCGCCCAATGTCGGCGACGGGCTGACCATGATCGTGGAGGCGCTGAAGCAGGGGCGGCGGATCGCGGGACTGGGGCTGGAACAGCAGCGCGACGTGCTGGACCTGTTCACCAAATCGGCCCGCAGCTTCCTGGATAGCTGGTTCGAGAGCGACGCAGTAAAGGCGGCGTTCGGTTTCGACGCGGTGGTCGGCAATTATGCCAGCCCCGATACGCCGGGCAGCGCCTATGTGCTGCTGCACCATGTGTTTGGCGAGGTGAACGGCAAGAAAGGCGCCTGGGGCCATAGCGTCGGCGGCATGGGCACGATCACGCAGATCATGGCGCAGATCGTGACCGCCATGGGCGTGGAGATCAGTCTGGAGGCGCCGGTCGCGTCCGTGCTGGTGGATGGCGCGCGCGCGGTGGGCGTGAAGCTGGCAAGCGGCGAGGAGGTGATGGGCGGCGCGGTGATCGCCAATGTCGGGCCGAAGCTGCTCTATGAGCGGATGATGGACCCCGCCGACCTGCCGACCGATTTCGCGAAGCGGATCAAGGCGTTCAAGGCGGGGTCGGGCACGTTCCGCATGAATGTGGCGCTGTCCGCCCTGCCTGACTTCACCTGCCTGCCCGGTATGGGCGAACATCACCAGTCGGGGATCATCATCGCGCCGACACTGGACTATATGGACCGGGCGTTTCTGGACGCGAAGCGGGACGGCTGGTCGAAGGCGCCGATCGTGGAGATGCTGATTCCGTCGACCATCGACGACAGCCTCGCGCCGGAGGGGTGCCATGTCGCAAGCCTGTTCTGCCAGCAATTCGCGCCGGAATTACCCGACGGGCGTTCGTGGGACGATGAGCGGGATGCCGCGGCGGACCATATCATCGCGACGGTGGAGGCGCATGCGCCGGGCTTTGCCAAGAGCGTGATCGCGCGGCAGATTCATTCGCCGCTCGACCTGGAGCGCAAGTTCGGACTGGTCGGCGGCGACATCATGCACGGCAATCTGACGCTGGACCAGATGTGGGCGGCGCGCCCGGTGCTGGGCCATGGGGCCTATCGCGGGCCGGTGAAGGGGCTGTATATGTGCGGCGCGGGCACGCATCCGGGCGGCGGCGTGACGGGTGCGCCGGGCCATAATGCAGCGCGGGAAGTGATGAAGGACAAGGCGATCTTCGGGAAATGGCGCGGGCGGGGATAAGCGTGTCAGGACGCCTTGCCCTCCCCGGCTGGCTCCCCTAAAGCACCGGCTCATGCCCGACATCTTCATTCCCGATGCGACTCCCGAGCTGACCGGCCGGGCGTTGTTTCCGCACAAGCATCTTCTGTCCATCGCGGACCTGAAGCCCTGGGAAATCCGGTTCCTGCTGGATGAGGCCGAACATTGGGCGCAGGCGAACAAGGGCCGGGCGCGCAAGCATGACGACCGGCTGGCGGGGATGACCCAGATCAACGCCTTTTTCGAGAACAGCACCCGCACGTTGCTGTCGTTCGAGATTGCCGGCAAGCGGCTGGGCGCGGATGTCGTCAACATGGCAGCGGCCACGTCCAGCGTGAAGAAGGGCGAGACGCTGATCGACACGGCGATGACGCTGAACGCCATGGCGGCCGACGTGATCGTGATCCGCCATGCCAGTTCGGGCGCGGTGCGGCTGATCGCTGACAAGGTGGACTGTCCGGTGCTGAACGCGGGGGACGGGTGGCATCAGCATCCCACGCAAGCGCTGCTCGACGCGCTGACGATCCGTCGCCGCAAGGGCGGGTTCGAGGGGCTGGTGGTCGCGATCTGCGGCGATGTGCTGCACAGCCGGGTGGCGCGGTCCAACATGCTGTGCCTGGCCGCGCTGGGCGCGCAGGTTCGCGCGGTGGCGCCGCCGACCTTGCTGCCGCCGGAGGTCGAGATGCTGGGGGCGACGCCCTTTACGCGGATGGACGAGGGGCTGGATGGCGCCGATGTCGTCATGATGCTGCGGCTCCAGAATGAGCGGATGGACGGGGCCTTCATCCCCTCTCCGCGCGAATATCATGCGCTGTACGGGCTGACGCCGGAGCGGCTGGCCATCGCCAAGCCCGATGCGCTGGTGATGCATCCGGGGCCGATGAACCGGGGCGTGGAAATTACCAGTTCGGTGGCCGATCATCCCGAACGGTCCGCCATCACCGAACAGGTGGCGATGGGCGTGGCGGTGCGCATGGCGTGCCTGGATGTGCTGACGCGCAGTGCGCGGGGCGTGGAGGGATGGTCTTGACCGTCCCGACCAACATGAAAAGCGGGATGGTCTTGACCGTCCCGACCGACATGAAAAGCGGGATGGGCATGATGGCATCGCCCCTCTTCGTCATTGCCGCGCAGGCGGCAATCCATCTCCCACCCGATCCCCAGTCGCAAGGTTGGGAGATGGATCCCCGCCTTCGCGGGGATGACGGAGTTAGTTTTGAGGGAGTCGGCGCTTGAGCAAGATAGCCATCATCAACGGCAAGCTGGCCGATCCCGCCGGTGACACGCTGACGCCCGGCACTGTGCTGATCGAGGGCGACCGGATCGTCGCGACGGGCGATGTCGCGGTGCCGGACGATGCGCAGCGGGTCGATGCGGGCGGGCTGGTCGTGGCGCCGGGCCTGATCGACCTGGGCGTGTTCGCCACCGACAAGCCGGCCTTTCATTTCGGCGGGATCACGCGCGCGGCGCTGATGCCCGACCAGCGCGCGCCGCTGGACGACGTCGGCCTGATCCGGCAGGCGACGCGGGCAGGCAAGCCCGATTTCTGGGTCCATCCGATCGCGGCGGCCACGCGCGGCCTGCTGGGTCAGGAAATGGCCGAGATGGGCCTGATGCAGATGGCGGGCGCCAGGGCGGTCGGCACCGGGCGGCAATGGATCGCCGATTCAGGCGTGATGCTGCGCGTGCTGTCCTATGCCAGCGGCCTTGGCCTGACGCTGATCGCCCATGCCGAGGATGGCGGGCTGACGGCCAAGGCCGTGGCGACCAGCGGCGAGACGGCGACGCGGCTCGGCCTGCCGCATGCGCCGGCCTGCGCCGAGGCGCTGGCGATCGCGCGCGACATCATGCTGGTGCGCGAAACCGGCGCGGCGATCCATTTCCGGCTGGTGACGACGCGGGCGGGCCTCTCGCTTGTCCGCGCGGCCAAGGCGGAGGGGCTGAAGGTCACATGCGGCATCAGCCCGGCCTATCTGTTCCTGAACGATCAGGCCGCGACCGATTTCCGCACGTTCGCGCGGCTGTCCCCGCCATTGCGGGACGAGCGCGACCGGCAGGCCAGTCTGGCGGCTGTGGCGGACGGGACGGTGGACGTCATCACATCCAGCCACGATCCGCGCGGGCCGGAGGACAAGCGCCTGCCCTTCGCCGACGCTTCGCCGGGCATGGCGGGGGCGGAGACTTTGCTGGCGCTGTCGCTCAATCTGGTGCGGGAGGGGCATGTCAGCATGGGCCGGCTGATGACGCTGCTGAGCGCCAATCCGGCGCGGATATTGGGCGTCGACGCCGGCAGTTTTGCAAGCGGCAGCGCGGCGGACCTGATCTTCGTCGATCCCGATGCGCCGTGGATCGTGGACAGCGCGAAGATGGCGGCATCGGCGGGCAACACGCCCTTCGACCGGGTGCCGGTGCAGGGCCGTGCACGGCGGGTGATGAAGGGCGGCGTTTTCCTGTAGCCGAACGGCATTTGTCATCTTTGCGGCAACCGATCCTTTACCGTGATCGACATATCCGCAGAGCATGACAGCAGGAAATTTTGCCATCAAGGCGGCGTTGGCGGCCGTGGCCATCGGCGGTATCGGCGGCATGGCATCGCGCTATGTCACGCGCGAACCGGCGGTCGCCACGCCGGCGGTCGACAGCACGCCATGGCGACCGACCCGCAACACGATCGGCCCTGAACGACCGATGTCCGCTGCCGATCTGGACGGACAACAGCCGAGCGGCGGTGGCGCAACCACCGCGCCGCGCGTGCGGCAGGTTGCGACATCGCCAGCCGCAGTGGCGTCGTCCCGCGCAAGCTGGTCCTATCGAGGCTGTCGCGAAGCCAGGGCCGCGGGCGCCACGCCGCTCCATCGCGGACAGCCGGGCTATGGCGTGCATATGGATGGCGACGGGGACGGCATCGCCTGCGAGGATTATCCGGGGCGCTGATGCGCAACGCGACAGGGCGAAGTTCATGGTGTCGTGCGGCTTTTTTGGACCTTAAGCGTCCGCGAGGCGCTCGCGACGCGCTCGCGAAGCGTCACCGGCGCCACATTCGGGTTTCGACCGCGCGCCATCAAAGCGACATGGCCGCGACTCCCGCGCGCCGACGCCGCAGCGATGCGGATGACAACTGGCCGATGGATCGCGCTGTTGAAGGGCGAGGCTTTCATCCCGCAGGATAGACCAGAGAAAATCCTACATTGGAAGCGCGATGCGGGGTGGCTGGCGGCGATCGAAAGCGGTCATCCTTCTTCTCCGGGGGGAGAAGGATATGAAGCCTTGCCGCGAAGCGGTTAGGCGGCGTTGGATGAGGGGGACTGGCGCAAGGCCGGCCTATTTTCGTGAGGTTGCATCCCCCTCACCCAGCTACGAGGAGGCAGCAAGCTGCCAAGTCTGCGCAGCCCTTTGCCTCAAGGGGGAGAGGGGTAAGGGAATCGCCACTCCCGACCATTTATTGCCGTTCCATCGAAAAGCGCGATTGCCTGCAAGCTGCCATTGGGGCAGTTCAACAACCATGCAAGATGAGCGGAAATACGTAGTTGATACGATTGGGGCATTCCTAAACGGGTCCAGTGGTGAGCGGGACTGGGATGACTTCACGTCGACATCGCTGCGCAGTGCGGAACTGAACAGCATTCGCTTGCGGGCCGCTGCTTTAGATTTGCCGCTCAATGCGGATGGCGAGACCGTCTTGATGGCACTGCGTGACGAGGCACAGCTACTGACTGAAGCTGACATCGCAAAGCTAAGGCCTTGGCGCATGGTAACCGGAGTTGTTTGTGGGCTACTCGCTGGTGCCGTTCTCTGGTGGAACAGTTACATTCCCGGCGCAGGCTTGTTTCAAAATCCTCAACTTTTCCTGATTCCAGCCGCGCTAGGCATTGTGGTCGTATCTCTACGCAATAAGCGTAAGAAGGTCGGACCGTATGATCCTGAGGTAGTAGCACTCAACAGGCATGGCCGGGTTTAGGTTTGTCGGCTTTTCCTGATCCAGAATACAAAGCCGACTGTCTCCAACCCACCCGACACCACCGTTCCATCGCCCATCTACCCGCCCATAAGGGAACCACCCTCCCCCCTCGCGCGCTTGCCTTTGTGGACAGCAGGGGAATGTGATGACCGCGAAAGTCGCGAGCCAAGTGCATGTCGATGCGCCGTGGAAGATACCGGCGCGGGGATGGTGGGAGATTTTGAAGCGGGTCCATGGCGCGCTGTCGGCCAATCATGTCGGGCTGCTGGCGGCGGGCGTGGCCTATTATGCGTTTCTGTCGATCGCGCCTTTGCTGGCGGCCGTGGTGCTGACCTATGGGCTGTTCGGCGATCCGGCGATGGTCGGGCGGCATATGCAGGCGATCATTTCCGTCGTGCCGCAGGACGCGGCCTCGCTGATCAACGACCAGTTGCTGGGTGTCGTCAGCACGCGCAAGCCGGCGATCGGGTTCGGGCTGCTGCTGGCGCTGGCGATCGCCGTCTATGGCGCAACCCGCGCGGCGTCGGCGATCATGGAGGCGCTCAATATCGTCTATGGCCAGAAGGAAGGCCGCAATATCCTGCGTTTCTATCGCACGTCGATGGGCATCACCTTTTCGGCGGTGCTGGTGGTGGTGGCCGGCGTGTTCACCGCCACGATCATCGGGCTGTTGCAGGATTTCCTGACCAATTGGGGGCCGGGCGTGCTGTTCGCGATCAAGGCGGCGACATGGGTGTTGGCCGGGCTGCTGGCGAGCGTGATCTTCGGCATGATCTATCGGTTCGGGCCGAACCGGCGCCATGCGCAATGGCAGTGGCTGACGGTGGGATCGGTGGCGGCGACCCTGTTCTGGCTGGCCGCGACGCTGGGCGTGTCCTTCTATGTTTCCACATTCGGCAATTATAACAAGACCTACGGGTCGCTGGGCGCTGTGGTGGTGCTGCAACTATGGCTGTTCGTGTCCGCCTATATCGTCCTGCTGGGCGCGCAGATCAACGCGGAGGCCGAGCGCCAGACCAGCGCCGACACGCAAGTTGCCGAGCCAATGCAGAAAGCGGCATAATGGCGCTTGCCCTGCCCGACCGCCCGCGCTAAAGCGCCCTCCTTCGCTGGTTCCGGCCAGTGCAGGAGTGTAGCTCAGTTGGTAGAGCGTCGGTCTCCAAAACCGAATGCCGTGGGTTCGAGTCCCTCCACTCCTGCCAAGCGAACTGGCCGCGAAACCTTGAAAAACCAAGGGTTCGCGGCTAGGTTTGCTGGCGAATTTGGTCGCGGAGCGTGCGGCCGCACCCCCGGACGCTGAAACAGAGCGGGATCGGGAGGGCGGACTGTTGCTTCGCGATTTGGTGTTGGTTTCACGACGTGCAAAGGCAGACGATGGCGAAGGTATCCCCCGGCGAATTCGTCAACCAGGTACAGACCGAAGCGAAGAAGATCGTATGGCCGACCGGTCGCGAAACGGTGATGACCGGCGTGATGGTCGTCATCATGACGACGCTGCTGGGCCTGTTCTTCTTTGGCATCGACACTTTCTTCGGCGCGATCGTCCAGTGGTTGCTGGGCGTTGCAGCAGGTCGTTAAGCTTCAAGCTTAGATTTGCGGGCGTCGGGACATTGAGCATAATGCTCTGAACAGGAGTTTAGACGGTAACATGGCGCGCTGGTACATCATCCACGCCTATTCGGGCTTCGAAAACAAGGTCAAGGAATCGATCCTGTCCGAAGCCGAGCGCATGGGCCTGTCGCAACTGGTCGAGCAGGTCGAAGTGCCTGTAGAAACCATCACCGAGGTCAAGCGCGGCAAGAAGGTCCAGGTCGAGCGCAAGTTCATGCCCGGCTATGTCCTCGCCAAGCTGGCGATGAACGACGACATCTATCACCTGGTGAAGAACACGCCCAAGGTGACGGGCTTCCTGGGTTCGATGGGCAAGCCGCAGGCGATCAGCGAGGCGGACGCCGCCCGCTATTTCGGCGCCCAGAAGGAAGCCGAAGCCGCCCCCAAGCACAAGGTCAGCGTCGATTACGAAATCGGCGACAGCGTCAAGGTGCTGGACGGCCCCTTCGCCAGCTTCAACGGCGTGGTCGAGGAACTGGATTTCGAAAAGAACCGCGTCAAGGTGTCGGTGTCGATCTTCGGTCGTGCGACCCCGGTGGAACTGGACTTCGAGCAGGTCGAACTGTCGAAGTAACCGGTCGCAGGACGACCGGTCGCAGGACGGGTTCTGAAAAAGGGTCGCCACCGCAGGGTTGGCGACCCTTTTTGTTTGCCCCATCCTCTTTCTCGGCAGCCTTATGCAAATGTTCACGCGGAGGCGCGGAGACGCGGAGGGATAGCGCAATTCCTCTGCGTCTCCGCGCCTCCGCGTGAACGCACTGTGTCGGCAGGGTCGCGTGGATGGCAAGACGGCTGCGCCATCATAGACAAACGCGACAGTCCCCCTTTCCTTTCGGTACGAACATCGCTATAGGCCCGCGCTTCCGTGCCGCCCCCTGGGTTGCCGGACCATATGCGGGAGGTCGTTTTCGGATGACCGTTCGACCGCTAAACTTGAACCGGGCGGCATGCTTGCACGCTGCCCAGCTAAAGAGTGAGTGACAATGGCCAAGAAGATTACGGGCTATATCAAACTCCAGGTGCCCGCTGGAGACGCAAAGCCCGCCCCGCCGATCGGCCCTGCCCTGGGTCAGCGCGGCGTGAACATCATGGAATTCTGCAAGGCGTTCAACGCGCAGACGGCCGGCATGGACAAGGGCACCCCGCTGCCCACGATCATCACCGTCTATGCGGATCGCAGCTTCACCTTCGTGATGAAGCAGCCGCCCGCGACCTTCCTGATCAAGAAGGCGATCAACCTGAAGTCGGGTTCCAAGGAACCGGGCAAGGTCGTCGCCGGCAAGATCACCCGCGCCCAGCTCGCCGAAATCGCGCAGGCCAAGATGGTCGATCTCAACGCGAACGACATCGACGCTGCAACGAAGATCATCGAAGGCTCCGCTCGCGCGATGGGCCTCGACGTGGTGGAGGGCTGATATAATGGCGAAGATCACCAAGAAGGCGAAGGCCCTGGCCACCGCAGTCGACCGCGAAAAGCTGCACGGCGTTGACGAGGCGCTGGGCCTCATCAAGACCCACGCGACCGCCAAGTTCGACGAAAGCGTCGAAATCGCGATCAACCTGGGCGTCGATCCCCGTCATGCCGACCAGATGGTCCGTGGCGTCGTCACCCTGCCCGCCGGCACCGGCAAGGACGTCCGCGTCGCCGTGTTCGCCCGCAACGACAAGGCTCAGCAGGCGCTCGACGCCGGCGCCGACATCGTGGGCGCCGAAGACCTGCTCGAATCGATCCAGGCCGGCAACATCGACTTCCAGCGCGTCATCGCCACCCCTGACATGATGGGTCTGGTCGGTCGCCTGGGTAAGGTGCTTGGCCCCAAGGGCCTGATGCCGAACCCCAAGCTGGGTACCGTGACGCCGAACGTCGCCGAAGCCGTGAAGGCCGCCAAGGGTGGTCAGATCGAATTCCGCGTCGAAAAGGCCGGCATCATTCACGCTGGTCTGGGCAAGTCGAGCTTCTCGGCCGAAGACCTGCGCAAGAATTTCGACGCCTTCGTCGATGCGATCGTCAAGGCGAAGCCGACCGGTTCGAAGGGCAAATATGTTCGCAAGATCGCCCTGTCGTCCTCGATGGGTCCGGGCGTGAAGGTCGATGTGGCGGAAGTCGCCTCGGCCTGATTTTTGCGCTATAGATAATAGGAAAGCCTCCTTCCTCGGAAAGCGGAAGGAGGCTTTCTTTTTTAAGGGACGTAGCGCATGCGCCGTCCCTTTCGCCATTCCAGAGAGAGAATGGCGGTTGGGCAACCAACTGGAACGGGTGCGAAATGACCTGACGCACCGGCTGATCGCGAACCGGCGACAGCGAGAAAGGTTATGTTGATTCCGTCGGATGAAGGCGGGTCGCTTTAACCGACGAGAAAACAGAAAATGACATTTGAAACACTCCACCCCCTTCTTGCCCAGGCGCTGACGACCAAGGGCTATGAGGCGCTGACCCCCGTTCAGGCCGAAGTGACGCAGGAAGAAGCGGTTGGCCGCGACCTGATCGTGTCGGCGCAGACCGGTTCGGGCAAGACCGTGGCGTTCGGCCTGGCGATGGCCGGCGAATTGCTGGGCGACGCCGATCGCCTGCCCCCGCCCGCCTGGCCGCTGGCGCTGGTGATCGCGCCGACGCGCGAACTGGCGTTGCAGGTGAGCCGCGAGCTGGAATGGCTGTACGCCGGTGCCCGTGCGCGCATCGCGACTTGCGTGGGCGGCATGGACGCCGCCAAGGAACGCCGGGCCCTGTCGCAGGGCGCGCATATCGTGGTCGGTACGCCGGGCCGTTTGCGCGACCATCTGGAACGCGGCGCGCTCGACCTGTCGGCGCTCAAGACCGCCGTGCTGGATGAAGCGGACGAAATGCTCGACATGGGCTTCCGCGAAGATCTGGAAGGCATTCTCGACGCGACTGCCGATGGCCGTCGCACCCTGCTGTTTTCGGCGACCATGCCCAAGCCGATCGTGGCGCTGGCCCGCCGTTACCAGAAGGACGCGCTGCAAATCGCCACCATCTCCGCCGAGCGCGGTCATGGCGACATCAGCTATCAGGCGATGACCGTCGCGCCGTCCGACATCGAAAATGCGGTGGTGAACCTGCTGCGGTTCCATGAGGCGGAAACGGCGATGCTGTTCTGCGCCACCCGCGACAATGTGCGTCATCTGCATGCCAGCCTGACCGAGCGTGGCTTTGCCGCCGTGGCGCTGTCGGGTGAGCATAGCCAGAATGAGCGCAACCATGCGTTGCAGGCGCTGCGCGACAAGCGGGCGCGGGTGTGCGTGGCGACTGACGTGGCCGCGCGCGGCATCGATCTGCCGTCGCTGACGCTGGTGGTGCATGTCGAGCTGCCGCGCGACGCCGAAACCATGCAGCATCGGTCGGGTCGCACCGGCCGCGCGGGCAAGAAGGGTACGGCCGTGCTGATCGTGCCCTATCCGCGCCGTCGCCGCGTCGAATCGATGCTGAAGGGTGCGAAGATCCCGGTCGAATGGACGACCGCGCCGAGCAAGGAGCAGATCGCCGCACAGGACGCCGAACGGTTGCGCGCCCGCCTGCTGGAGCCGATGGAACTGGAAGAGTCCGACTGGGCGCTGGGCGGCGAATTGCTGGAAGCCAAGAGCGCCAAGGAAATCGCCGCGATGCTGGTGCGCAGCGCCCGTGCGGCCATGCCTGCGCCCGAAGAGCTGCTGGATGGCAGCGAAGCGCCTGCGCGTCGTGAAGGGCCGCGTCCGGGCTTTGAGGATACGCAGTGGTTCCGCATGAACATCGGCCGTAACCAGAATGCCGATCCGCGCTGGATCCTGCCGCTGATCTGCCGCCGGGGCCATGTGTCGCGGGGCGACATCGGCGCGATCCGCATCACCGCGTCCGAGACGATGTTCGAAATTCCCAAGGCGATTTCGACCAAGTTCCTGGCCGCCGTTCGCCGGTCCGGCGAAGCGGGCGACGAAGGCGCGGACGTCATGTTCGACCCCGTCGACGGCGCACCGCGTGAAGAGGCGCGTGGCAATCGCAAGCAACTGCGCCCGTCCAACAGCGACCGCCCTGCCCGCAGCGGCCCGCCCCGTGGCGGTCCCGGCGCCCCTTCGCGTGGCGGCGGCGCACCGCATAGCGCCCGCCCGTTCAAGGGCGCAGGCGCCGGTGGCCCACGCAAGGGGCCGCCCCGCAGCCGGGGCTGACGTCTTTTAGGACAGGTAGGAGCCAAAGGGGCCGTCGGTCATTGCTGTCAGCATGACCGACGGCCCCTTTCTCATTGCGGTGCTGGGCGACCAGTTGACGCCCGACATCGCTGCCCTGCGCCACGCCGACAAGGCGAACAGCATCGTCCTGATGATGGAGGTGGCGGACGAGACGACCTATGTGAAGCATCACAAGGCCAAGATCGCCTTCATCCTGTCGGCCATGCGCCATCATGCGGACGCCTTGCGCATGGCGGGATGGACGGTCGATTATGTGCGGCTGGACGATCCCGCCAATCAGGGCAGCTTCACGGCCGAGGTCGCGCGGGCGATCGAGCGGCATGACCCGCGCGCCGTCCATGTGACCGAAGCGGGCGAATGGCGGGTCCGCGCCATGCTGGAAAGCTGGGCAACGCGGTTCGCCATGCCGGTGACGATCCATGAGGATGATCGGTTCCTCTGTTCCCATGCCGAATTCGACAGTTGGGCCGTAGCCCGCAAGCAGTGGCGGATGGAATATTTCTATCGCGCCATGCGCCGCAAGACCGGCCTGTTGATGACGCAGGACGGCAAGCCGGAAGGCGGCGAATGGAATTATGATGCGGAAAACCGCAAGCCGCCGCCGCAACGCGACCTGTTGATGCCCCGGCCGATCCGCTTTCGCCCCGACAGGGTGACGCAGGCGATCATGACGATGGTGGAGGTGCGCTTTGCCGAGCATATCGGCCGCCTCGACCAGTTTCATTTCGCGGTGACGCGGGAGGAGGCGCTACGCCAGCAGACGCGGTTTCTGGACGAGGCGTTGCCGCGCTTTGGCGACTATCAGGACGCGATGCTGACCGACGAGCCGTTCCTGTGGCATTCGATCCTGTCGCCCTATATCAATGCAGGACTGCTCGATCCGCTGGACCTGTGCCGGGCGGTGGAGAAGCGGTATCGTGAAGGCAAGGTGCCGCTGAACTGCGCCGAGGGCTTCATCCGGCAGATCATCGGCTGGCGCGAATATGTGCGCGGCGTCTATTGGCATGAGGGGCCGGATTACGCGCAGCGCAACGCGCTGGGCGCGAGCCGCGACCTGCCGGCTTTCTACTGGACCGGCGACACGGACATGCACTGCATGGCCCAGGCGATCGGCCAGACCATCGACCATGGCTATGCCCACCATATCCAGCGGCTGATGATTACCGGCAATTTCGCGCTGATCGCCGGGATCGACCCATTCCAGGTGCATGTCTGGTATCTGGAGGTCTATGCCGACGCCTATGAATGGGTGGAGTTGCCCAATACGCTGGGCATGAGCCAGTTCGCCGATGGCGGATTGCTGGGAAGCAAACCCTATGCGGCCGGGGGCGCCTATATCAACCGCATGTCGGATTATTGCGGGTCGTGCCGGTATGACGTGAAGCAGCGCGTGGGGGAGAATGCCTGCCCGTTCAATGCGCTATACTGGGATTTCCTGATCCGAAACGAAAACAAGCTGGCGCGCAATCCGCGCCTCGCCATGCCCTATCGCAACTGGGAGCGGATGGCGGAGGAAGACCGCGCCGCCACGCGAAAGCAGGCGGCGCGGTTTCTCGACAGTCTGGCTTAACCCGCCCCGCACAGCGTGAGCATGCGGCCGGCCAGTTCGCGTTCGCCCATGACGACATGGGGCACGCCCAGCCGCTCCAGATGGGCGACCTCTGCATCGCTATGCGCGCGGGCGATGACCTGAACCTTGTCATTGAGGTTGCGGGCATGTTCGTGGATCGCGCCCCCCTCATAGCCTTCGGGCACGGCGATCAGCAGGTGACGCGCCTCACAGATGCCGGCGGCGAGCAGATGCTTGTCCTCCAGCGCATTACCCTTCACGACGGACAGGCCGGCCTCCTCGGCCTCCTCCACCCGTTCCGCGTCCCCTTCCACGATCACGAAATGGACGTTGCGATCCTTAAGGCGCGCAGCGATCATCTTGCCGACCCGGCCATAGCCGATGAGGATGACATGACCGATGCGCGGTTTCTCCGGTGCCTTGGCGGCTTCCACTTGCTCATCGTCATCCTTTTTATGGTCGCGCACGATGAGCGAGAAGAGGATGGGATTGAGGAAGATGGAGACGAGCGCGCCGGCGAGGATCAGGTCGCGTGCGTCGGCCGGAAGGACGCCAAGGCCGGTGCCGAGCGAGGCGAGGATGAAGGAAAATTCGCCGATCTGCGCGAGGCTGGCGGCGATGGTGAGCGCGGTGACATTGGCATGGCCGAAGGCGCGGACGATGCCCCAGGCGGCGATCGATTTGCCGATGACGATGATGAGGACCGTCGCCAGCAGCGGCAGCGGATGCTCCAGCACGATCGACGGGTTGAACAGCATCCCCACCGACACGAAGAACAGCACGGCGAAGGCATCACGCAGGGGCAGCGTCTCCTCCGTCGCGCGGCGGCTGAGTGGTGTTTCGCCCAGGATCATGCCGGCGAAGAAAGCGCCCAGCGCGAACGAGACGTCGAAGGCCAGTGCGGCGCCAAAAGCGACACCCAGCGCGATGGCCAGCACCGCGAGGCGGAACAGTTCGCGCGATCCGGTATGGACGACCCAGTGGAGCGTCCAGGGGATGACACGGCGGCCCACCAGCAGCATGACGGCGACGAAGCCCGCGACCTTCAGCAAGGTGCCCAGCAGCGGCGCTATGAGCGCCCCTGCCCCGCCGCTGCCATCGGCATTGTTGAGGACGCCGGCCAGCGCAGGGAGCAGGACGAGGGCGAGGACCATCACCAGATCCTCCACGATCAGCCAGCCGATCGCGATGCGGCCGCGCCGGGTTTCGACCAGGTCGGCGCCCTGCAAAGCGCGCAGCAGCACCACGGTACTGGCGACCGAGAGCGCGAGGCCGAAGACGATGCCGCCCATCAGGCCCCAACCCATATAATAGGCAAGGCCCATGCCGAGCAGGGTCGCGACCGTGATCTGCACCAGCGCGCCGGGGACGGCGATATTCTTGACCGACAACAGGTCTTTCAACGAAAAATGCAGGCCGACGCCGAACATCAGCAGGATGACGCCGATTTCAGCCAGTTCATTGGCCAGGCCCGCGTCCGCGACGAAGCCCGGCGTGAAGGGACCGACCAATATGCCGGCGACCAGATAGCCGACCAGCGGCGAGAGTTTGAGACGGTGCGCGATAGCGCCCATGATGAAGGCGACGACGAGGCCGGCAACGATGGTGCCGATCAGGGGCGTGTGGTGGGGCATGAAAGCCTTTCGATCCTGTCGCCGGACGCGATGCGATGCGTCCGGCGGGAAATTAGCAGTGTGCGCCGAGTCCATCCAAGTCCGTTCGCTTCGCACACACGAACCTGGATAGCTGGGTCATTCTACGACGGTCATCATCACCGCCGACAGGCCGGCCGCCGCGATGGCGAGGCCGGACATGACGGCGGGCATGAACCACCAGGGCGGGCGACGGCGCCGGATGCGCCGCGCGGATTTCCTGCGAGCCATGGGAGATGCTCCTTCTTCCGACGAATGCCCGGCTGTGATCCGGGCAGGGACGCGAATCGTCAGGAAGCGGCGGGCGGCGCGCGGGCGCGACGGGTGCGCGCGGGGGCGAAGGACGGGAGGCTATAGCGATGAAGAGGGACGCGCCCGGCCGGACGGGCAAGCCCCGGCAGGACGATGGCCAGAGCCAGCGCCAGCAGCATGGGCGGTGGACCGCCATCGCCATCGCCTTCCGGGCGCGGCGCAAGCACAACCGCCTGGGACGCCGACTGGGTTCGCGCCTTCAGCACCACGTCCAGAGTCGCGGGGTTGAAGGCGGACCCGGTTGCGCGGCTGAGCGGTGGCCCCAGCGGCGCGAGCGCGGACAGCAAGGTCACCGCCAGCAACGTCCACAGGGCGGCAAGGATCGGCAGGCGCATCATCGCGCCCTTTCCGTTCCACCATGGCCCTGTACCCTGCCGCATGCGCGAGACTTGCTCCTTCAAGGGCGCGCGTATAACGCCGCCTTCGCCTGTGTAGCCGTGAAGATAGGGACGAAAAAGCGGGAAGACCACCCCGGTTCCGAACCGCCATCGGTTGACAGGCCCGAGTCATTCCACTAACGGGCCACATTCCCGCGCGGGTCGGCTAAGGCGTCATGTCTTTGGTGATTTGCGTAAAGCAGATTTGAACGAGAAGAGACAAGCCATGTTCGCTATCGTGCGCACAGGCGGCAAGCAGTATCGCGTCGCCGCCGGAGACAAGATCGTCGTTGAGAAGCTGGCTGGCGAAGCCGGCGACAAGGTCACGCTGGACGACGTCCTGCTGGCCGGTGAAGGCGGCGACCTGAAGGACGTTGCCAAGCTGACCGTCGCAGCCGAGATCATCGCGCAGGCGAAGGGCGAGAAGGTCATCGTCTTCAAGAAGCGTCGTCGTCACAACTATCGCCGCAAGAACGGCCACCGCCAGAAGCACACGATCCTCAAGATCGTGTCGATCGCCTGAGCGCAGATTAAGTAAGGAGTTTAGGTCATGGCACATAAAAAAGCTGGCGGTTCGTCGCGCAACGGTCGCGATTCTGAGTCGAAGCGCCTTGGCGTGAAGAAGTTCGGCGGTCAGGAAGTGATCGGCGGCAACATCATCATCCGCCAGCGCGGTACGCGCGTCTATCCGGGCCGCAATGTCGGCATCGGCAAGGACCACACGCTGTTCGCGCTGAACGAAGGCCGCGTGGTATTCCACACCGGCAAGCTCGGCCGCAAATATGTGTCGGTCGACGCCATGGCGCAGGCCGCCGAATAACGGACGACTTGATGACGGGTCGTCCTCCGCAAAAGGGGCGATCCTCCCGGCAGATGTCGTACAGGCACCTGCCGGTTTCGAGGGAAAAAGGGGCGCTCCTTTCATGGGAGCGCCCCTTTTTCCGTTGCGCGATTCCAGCCGGATCGTGACAAAGGAATAGAGCGGCTCTTCCTCCTCCGATTTCCCTCAAGCCTCTGGAACTCCACGCCTTCTCGCGCGTCTTGCGGGCAGGGATTCATCCAGAACATGCCGTCGCGAAGTCGTCATCATTGGCGACTAAGGGCGCAAGACAAGAGGAGAGACGAGAATGTTTGCCCGTACCCCCCGCCTGCTCCTGCGTCCGGGCTGGATGGAAGATGCCCCCATGCTGGCCCGGACGATCGGTGATCGCTCGGTCCTGCGCAATTTGAGCCGCGCACCCAGCCCCTATGGCGTCGATGATGCGGAAGCATTCCTGGCGCTGCCGCACCATCCGCAACTGCCGCGCTTGCTGGCCTTCACCCGCACGCAGGGCGCCCCGCGTCTGGTTGGCGGGTGCGGCGTCCATCTGGATGAGAATGGCGCACCGGAACTGGGTTACTGGATCGCCCGCCCCTATTGGGGGCTGGGCTTTGCGACCGAGGCTGCGCGGGCCGTGATGAGCATGGCGCGGGCCAATGGCGTGCGCGATATCCGCGCCTGCCACTTTGCCGACAATCCGGCGTCGGGCAACGTCCTGCGCAAGCTGGGCTTCCGTTTCACCGGGCAAAGGGCGCAGCGCTATAGCCTGGGGCGCGACGCGATGGTCGATTGCCTGCTGTTCGAGGAAGGCGACGCCATGCGACAGGATAATGACCCGGCCATGGACCTGTATCGCGATGCGGTCGTGCCTATGGCGGCGTGACGACCATGGGCGCGGGTCCGGTTCGCTGCACCCGCGCCGACGATGGCCTCAATCGATGATGGCGGTCGAGCCGGACGGGAAATCGACGCCCGAAAATTCCGGGTAGGCCGACCGCAGCAGCGCGACCTGCTGCGCATTGTCGATGCGGACGAGAAACCATTGCCCCTCATCCTTGAGCGCCAGCGTGCTGGTCTTGCTCTGCATCTTGCCCGCGTCGGGGATGGCGATGACGCTTTGCGTCGGGATCAGCATATAGGTTCGGCTTTTATCGGGGGTCGCGACGATCTTTGCCGCCGAAAGGTCCATGCCGAAGGACAGGAATGTCATGCCATCGACCGCTGCGGCGGCCTGAGCGGCGACCATATCCTTCAACTTGGCTTCCGGCAGGCCGACCTTGTCCGCCATGGTGCGCAACAGGCGCGGCGGGATGAAGTCGATGCTCCGGGCTATTTCCCCTGCCTTCATCGCCGCATCGAATGCAGCAATCCGACTTTCGATCGCGGTGCGATCGGCCGGTGCGATCTCTTGCGCGTGAACCTGAATGCCGATCGATCCGGCCAGCAACCATGCGGCGAGGCCGATCACCCGTAGCGTTCCTGTCTTCACATAATTACCCCTGTTTTGATCGTGCGACCGTCTCTGGCTTTGGGCCGGTCGAATATGCGGGTCGGCTTGCCGCCATAGTCGGTGTCGACCAGCGCCTGAAATCCCAGCTTCTTGGCGACATGAATCGAGGCGGCATTGCCCGGATCGATAATGCAGCGGAGCGAGGGCGCGTCGAGATGGACGTCGGCCCAGTCGAGGATCGCCTGCATCGCTTCGGTGGCGATGCCCCTGCCCCAGGCATTGGGCCCCAGCACCCAGCCGGCTTCGGGTACGCCCTCCAGTTCGGGCAGGCCGCGTTCGGCGCTGAGCAGGCCAGCCTCTCCCAGGAAAGCGCCGCTGTCACGCTCTTCGATCACCCACATGCCATAGCCGAGCAGCGACCACATGCCGGCATAGCGCAGGATGCGGAACCAGACCGCCTGGCTGTCCAGCGGCATGCCGCCGATATGGCGCACCACGCCGGCATCGGCCCATAATCTGCGGCATTCGGCATGATCCTCCACCCGGTGCGGACGGAGGATCAGCCGAATGGTTTCCAGGGTTGGTGCAGTGCCCACTTATCCTCCGTTCGGGCTGAGCCTGTCGAAGCCTCGTTCTTTCTTAAAGAAAGAAGCGGCCCTTCCACAAGCTCAGGGCGAACGGATGTGAGCGTTTTGGATCAAGCAGCCGCGGGCAAGGCCGCTGCATAAGCGCTCTCGTCCAGCGCGATGAGCGCGCGGTCGTCCACTTTCCATGGATGGAAGCCGGGCAGGAAATAACCAAGCCAGGGCCGCGCGACACGGCGCAATATGCCCGGACGGACCAGCGCATAATGGAGCAGCCCGCCCCAGGCGCGACGGCCGGTGATACCGTCCTGCCGCAGCAGGTCCATCATCCCCCGCGCGCGGTGGTGGAGGAAATGCTTCGTCACGACGAGCATCATGGCGTTCTTCACCCACCAGCGTCTGAAGCGGCTCCAGTCACGGGTGGCGTGCACCCATGTATCATGGGCGACGCCCTTATGCTCGATTTCCTCGATCGCGTGCCAGCGCCACAGCGCCGCGATTTCCGGGTCGGCGCCGTCCAGATGGCGCGGATCGCTGAGCAGTTCATGGGCGAGGATGGCGGTGAAATGCTCCAGCGCCATGGTGGCAGCGAGGCTGACGATGGGCGGGCGTTGCCGCGCGAGGTCCAGCACCATCACCACGTCGGCATCGAGCCGCGCGACATCATAGCCATGGTCGGTCACCTGCCGGTTGAACGCCAGATGTTCGCGGCTGTGGACGACTTCCTGTCTGATGAAGGCCGCGATTTCGCCGGCGAGCTTGTCCGGCACGCCGTCACGAAAGGCGCGGACGCTGTCGATGAAATAGGCTTCGCCGCGCGGGAAGGTGATCGACAGCGCGTTGAAGAAAGCCGTGGCGATCGGATCGCCGTTCAGCCAATGTGGCGCGGCCCGGCGATCGCGTGCAAAGCGACGGTCGCGGGGCGTGATGGTGAGATCGGTCGGGGTCACGAGGATGCCTCCGGTTGTTACTTACATTGATGTAAATAAGAGTAACTGACACTCATGTCAATAAAACGCGCCCGCCTCAGCCCGGATGAAAGCCGCCTTGTCGCCGTGGAGGCCGCGCGCACCCTGCTGATCGAGGCGGGACCGCAGGCGGTGACGCTGAAGGCCGTGGCGGGCAGGGTCGGGCGGACGCATGCCAATCTGCTGCATCATTTCGGGTCGGCGGCGGGGTTGCAGAAGGCGCTGGCCGCGCATCTGGGTGACACGATCACGGCCAAGATCGGCGATGCGGTCAATGCCGCGCGGCGCGGCGAGGTCAGCCCGCGCACGATCGTGGACATGACGTTCGACGCCTTCGACCGGGAAGGCGCGGGCGCGCTGGCAAGCTGGATGCTGGCGTCGGGCAATGAGGATGCGCTGGACCCGGTGGTGGAGGCGATCCACCGGCTGGTCGACAAGCTGGCGGCGAGCGCGCTGACCCCGAACCTCGCCGAACTGATCCGGGAAAATACGCTGATGCTGGTCCTGTTCGCGCTGGGTGATTCGCAACTGGGCGGCGCGATGGCCGGCGCATTGGCCCTGCCGCGCGAAAAAGCGCGGGAAATCGCCACGCGCAGCCTGACATTTGCGCTGATGCAGGAGGTGGCGGCCTTTGCTTCGAAGGCCAAGGTTTAACTTTGTCCCCAATGGCGCTATGGGCGCGGGCAGGATGGACGATCCCTGCATCGTCCCGTTGTTTCTTGTTTTACGCATTCTGAGAGCCGTCGGCTGTTCCAGCCGCCTCCAGAATGCTCTATGGGCGCGCCATGCATTTTCTCGATCAAGCCAAAATCTACATCAAATCCGGCTGGGGTGGCCCCGGCGCGGTCAGTTTCCGTCGTGAGAAATACGAGGAATATGGCGGCCCCGACGGCGGCAATGGCGGCAAGGGCGGCGACATCATCTTCGAAGCGGTGCAGGGCCTCAATACCCTGATCGACTTCCGCTACACCCAGCATTTCAAGGCGCAGCGCGGCACGCCGGGCATGGGCAAGAACCGCTATGGCGCGGGCGGCAAGGATCTGATCGTCAAGGTGCCGGTCGGCACCCAGATATTGTCCGACCCCAAGCCGATCGAGGGTAGCGAGGACGAGGACGGCATCCCCGATTATGAGGATCAGGACATTCTGGCCGACTTCACCGAGGTCGGGCAGCGCGTCACCTTCCTGCGCGGCGGCGATGGCGGCCGGGGCAACATGTCGTACAAGACGAGCACCAACCGCGCGCCGCGCCAGCATGGCACGGGCTGGCCGGGGCAGGAAATGTGGGTGTGGCTGCGGCTGAAGCTGCTGGCCGATGTCGGGCTGGTGGGCATGCCCAATGCGGGCAAGTCCACGCTGATCAATCAGGTGACGAATACCAAGGCGAAGGTCGGCGCCTACGCCTTCACCACCACCAAGCCGCAATTGGGCGTGGTGCTGCATCGCGACCGCGAATTCGTGCTGGCCGATATTCCGGGCCTGATCGCGGGCGCGGCCGAGGGCGTGGGGATTGGCGATCGCTTCCT
Source organism: Sphingobium sp. Leaf26 (assembly GCF_001421665.1). Taxonomy (GTDB): domain Bacteria; phylum Pseudomonadota; class Alphaproteobacteria; order Sphingomonadales; family Sphingomonadaceae; genus Sphingobium. Next base: position 393,150 of record NZ_LMKV01000012.1, on the reverse strand, counting down.
GGGGCATATCGAGCGGTGCCGCGTACTGCTGCACATGATCGACGCCACGACCGACGATCCGGTCGAGGCCTTCCATATCGTGACCGAGGAACTCGCCGCCTATGGCGAGGGGCTGGACGAAAAGCCGCAGTTGGTCGTGCTGAACAAGGGCGACCTGCTGGGGCAGGAACTGATGGAAGATATTGCCGACCAGCTCCGCGAGGAAGCGGGCGTGGAGGATGTGTTCATCATTTCCGGCGCGACTGGCGAGGGCGTGGGTCCGTTGCTGGACGCGGTGCTGCTGATGATGGATGACGAGGCGCGTGACGACGCGGATGAAGGCGGCACGGAAAGCGAAGCCGGCTGGTCGCCGATCTGACTGATTAATCTCCCCTTCCGTTCGAGGGAGGGCGGGGGTGGGTCGCGAGCGAAGCGAGCGCTGCTTCCGGTTGAGACGTTGAAGCGCCACTGACGCGGCGCACCCACCCCCTGCCCCTCCCTGAAAAGGGAGGGGGGAAATGAAGCATGACCTCTTCCCTCTCCGGTTTCCCCCCTGCCCTTGTCCGCCGTCTGGTCATCAAGATCGGGTCGGCCCTGCTGGTCGATCCGGCGGGACAGGTGCGTGTCGACTGGCTGCGTACGCTGGTCGCCGATGTCGCGCAGCGCAAGGCGGCGGGGCAGCAGGTCATCATCGTATCGTCGGGCGCGATCGCCCTTGGCGCGCGGCGTTTGAAACTGCCCAAGGGCGGGCGCGGATCGTTGGAAGATGCGCAGGCTGCGGCGGCGACCGGGCAGATCGCGCTGTCGCAATGCTGGGCCAGCCTGCTGGATGAAAAGGGCATCACCGCCGCGCAGATGCTGGTGACGCTGGACGATCTGGAAAACCGGCGGCGCTACCTGAACGCTTCGGCCACGCTGGAGCGGCTGATGGCGCTGGATGTGGTGCCGGTCATCAACGAGAATGACAGCGTGGCGACGAGCGAAATCCGGTTCGGCGACAATGACCGGCTGGCGGCGCGTATCGGACAGGCGGCACGGGCTGACGCGGTTGCGCTGCTTTCCGATGTCGACGGGCTTTACACCGCCAACCCGCACGTCGATGCCAACGCCATGCTGATAGAGACAATCGAGACGATCGACGCCCGGATCGCGGCGATGGCCGACACCGGCTCTGCGTCCGGGATGGGATCGGGCGGGATGGTGTCGAAGATACAGGCGGCGCGCATCGCGACCGGCGCAGGCGCGCACCTCGCCATCATTTCGGGCAAGGTGGATTCGCCGCTGGCGCAGTGGGCGACAAGCGGGCGTGGCTCCATCTTCCTCGCGGCCCAGGGCAAGGGCGCGCGCAAGGGCTGGCTGGCCGGGCGGCTGACGACGCGCGGCCGGATCATCGTGGATGCAGGCGCGGAAAAGGCGCTGGGCAACGGCAACAGCCTGCTGCCCGCCGGCGTGGCCAGCGTCGAAGGGGTGTTCGATCGCGGGGACGTGGTCGACATCGTGGCGCAGGACGGGCGTGTGATCGCACGCGGCCTGATCGAATATGACAGCGCAGCGGCGGTGAAGATCGCGGGCAAGCGTAGCGAGGATATCGCTGCGCTGCTGGGCGAAATGCCGCGATCCGTGCTGGTCCATCGCGACCATATGGCGATGGTCTGAGCGCGATGCAGCAGATGCGGATTGCCATTACCGGTGCGACGGGCTTCGTCGGCGCGGAAGTGCTGGAGCAGGCGCTAAGCGATGGGTTGCGCGTCAATGCGCTGACCCGGCGGGCGCAGCCGCCGCGCGCGAAGCTGAAATGGGTGCATGGGTCGCTGGAAGATGCAGCAGCGCTCGATACGCTGGTGCGCGATGCCGATGCGGTGATCCACATCGCGGGCGTGGTGAACGCGCCCGACCGCGACGGGTTCGAGGCGGGCAATGCGCGCGGCACCATGGCGGTGGTCGATGCGATGCGGAAGCGCGGGATCAAAAGGCTGGTGCATGTGTCGTCGCTGGCAGCGCGGGAGCCGGGCCTGTCCGACTATGGATGGTCCAAGGAACTGGCCGAAAAGCATGTGAAAGCGAGCGGCCTGGACTGGACCATCGTGCGGCCGCCGGCGATTTACGGGCCGGGCGACAAGGAGATGCTGGAACTGTTCCGCATGGCCAAGCGCGGCATCATGATGCTGCCGCCGGGCGGGCGGTTGTCGGTGATCCATGTGGGCGATCTGGCCGCGCTGTTGCTGGCGCTGTCGGGCGAGCGGGAGAATAGCCTGACCCGCACCTATGAGGTGGACGACGGCACGCCGGGCGGATGGGATCATAAGGATTTCGGGCAGGCGATCGGCCGGGCTGTCGGGCGGTCGGTGAAGACCGTGGCGACGCCGGAATGGCTGCTGAACGTCGCGGCGCGGACCGACCGGCTGGTGCGTGGCAAGAATGCCAAGCTGACGCCGGACCGGGTCGATTATTTCTGTCACCCCGACTGGGTGGTGGGCAAGCGCAGGCAGCCGCCCAAAAGGCTGTGGTTGCCGCAGGTGAACACCGAAGACGGGCTAAGCGCGACGGTGGCGGCTTACCGGTTGAAGGGGTGGCTGTAGGGCATTCATGCTCGTCCTCCCCGCCAGGGCGGGGATGCAGCTTCTACTGATCCGCCGCAGCGGGCTTCTTCGCGCGTTGTTCGGCCAGAAATTCGCTGATCGCCTGGCCGCTGGCATTGAGCAGCGGATAGGTGCGCGCGTCGCTGAGCCAGTCGGGGCGGCGGGCGCCGCTGCCGTAGAAGGTGTCGTAGACGAGGCTGAAGGCGAGGAAGACCATCGTCGCGCCGATCAGCCCCTTCACCGCGCCGAAGCCCGCGCCCAGCACACGGTCGACGGGTCCAAGGATCGACTGTCGGGTACGCCGGCCGATGGCGTGGGCGATCAGCTTGCCGACGCCGAATGTCACGCCGAAGACGAGGACCAGCGCCAGCATCGCCGCGCCGCTGCTGTTGCCGATAAAGGCGCTCAGGATTTCGGCGGCCGAAGCGTGGAACAGGCGGATGGCGAAGATCGCGAGCACCCAGGCGATGAGCGAGAGGGTTTCCAGCACGAAGCCGCGCATGAGGCCCAGCACGGCGCAACCGCCGATGGCGAGCAGGACGAGAATGTCGATGGCGTTCATGGCAAGCCTTCAAATTCCAGCACTGTTCTGCGGCGAAGGCCAGAGAACAGTTTCACGCTCTCAACTGGACCCAGGCCTGCGCCGGGGAACGAGTTGGAGATTTCCCGCTGTCGCTATCCGCGTCCCAGCATCTGGTCAACCAGTTGGGCGAGGGTGCGGAAACCGCTGACCGCGATTCCCTTCACCCCGTCGGCGGCCGAGGCCGGGATATAGGCGCGGGTAAAGCCCAGCTTGGCGGCTTCGCGCAGGCGAAGGGGCGAGTGGGAGACGGGGCGGATTTCGCTGGAGAGCGCGATTTCGCCGAACAGCACGACGTCCACCGGCACCGGCCGTTCCGACATGGCGGAGATGAGCGCGGCAGCGACCGCCAGATCGGCGGCCGGGTCCGTCAGGCGATAGCCGCCCGCGACGTTGAGATAGACTTCGCAGGTCGAGAAGCTGAGGCCGCAGCGCGCCTCCAGCACCGCCAATATCATGGCGAGCCGGCCGCTGTCCCAGCCGACCACGGCGCGCCGGGGAGTGGCGCCGCTCGACAGGCGAACGACCAGCGCCTGTATTTCCACCAGCACCGGCCGCGTACCCTCCAGCGCGGGGAAGACGGTCGCGCCGGTCACGGTCTCGTCGCGGTTGGTGAGGAACAGGGCGGACGGGTTGGCCACTTCCTCCAGCCCCTCCGCCACCATGGCGAACACGCCGATCTCATCCGTGCCGCCGAAGCGATTCTTGACCGCGCGCAGGATGCGATATTGGTGGCTGCGCTCACCCTCGAACGCCAGCACCGTATCGACCATATGTTCCAGCACACGGGGACCGGCGATGCTGCCATCCTTGGTCACATGACCGACCAGGATCAGCGCGGTGCCACGCTGCTTGGCGAATTTGATGAGTTCCTGGCTGGCGGCACGGACCTGGCTGACGGTGCCGGGCGCGCCTTCGATCAGGTCGCTGTGCATCGTCTGGATCGAATCGATGACGAGCAGAGCAGGCGGTGGCCCCTCCCCCAGCGTGGTGAGGATATCGCGGACGGACGTGGCGCTGGCCAGTTGCACCGGGGCGTTGCCAAGGCCGAGGCGCTGCGCGCGCAGGCGAACCTGATCGGCGGCTTCTTCGCCGCTGATATAGGCCACGGACAGCCCGCGCGCGGCGATGCGCGCCGCCGCCTGCAACAGCAGCGTCGATTTGCCGATACCCGGATCGCCGCCGATCAGGGTCGCCGAGCCATGGACGATGCCGCCGCCGAGCGCCCGGTCGAACTCCGCGATGCCGGTGCTGGTCCGCGGGGGGAGTTCGACCTGGCTGTCAAGGCCGACCAGCGTGATGGCGCGTCCGCCATTTTGCAGATCGTGGCGGGAGGAGAAGACCGTCTCCGCCGCCTCCTCGACGATGCTGTTCCATTCGCCGCAATCCTCGCACTGGCCCTGCCACCGGCTGGCGACGGTGCCGCATTGCTGACAGACGAATTTGCGTTTTGCCTTGGCCATGGCACGGATATGCCGATGCCATGCGAACATTGCAAGAACATCAATGGTGCCGCTGGAAACATCCGCCGCTCTGGCGCATTGATACGGCATGAAAACGATCCGGGTCGCCAGCTATAATATCCGCAAGGCCATAGGCACAGACCGGCGCCGCGTGCCGGAGCGGGTGCTGGAGGTGCTGGGTGAGGTGGATGCCGACATCGTCGCCTTGCAGGAGGCAGACCGACGCTTTGGCGTACGATCCGCCGCGATCCCGCCCCTGCTGATGGATAGTCAGAGTGGGTATCGACCCGTTCCACTGAATGTGCAGACCGATTCGATGGGCTGGCACGGCAATGCGATATTGGTGCGCAAGGAGGCGGAGGTTGCGGCCCATGACGTGCTGCACCTGCCCTGTCTGGAGCCGCGCGGCGCGACCATGGCGGAGGTGAGGCTGAACGGCGCGGCCGTGCGGGTGTTCGGCATGCACCTCGACCTGTCGGGCCTTTGGCGGCGGCGGCAGGCGGCGGCGGTGATCCATGCGGCGGAGCAGGGTGCAGTCATGCCCACCGTGCTGATGGGCGACCTCAACGAATGGAGCGCCGGGCGCGGGTGCCTGGCGGATTTTGCCCGCCATTATCATTTCGCGCCATGCGGGCGCAGTTTCCATGCGCGGCGGCCGGTGGCGCGGCTGGACCGGATCATGCACTGCGGGAAACTCACACTGAAGAATTGCGGCGTGCATGAGAGCGCGGCGGCGCGGAAGGCTTCGGACCATCTGCCGATCTGGGCGGAATTTGCGGTTGGGTGAACGCACTTCCATGGATCATCCTCCGTTCGGGCGGAGCCTGTCGAAGCGCGGCTCTTCACTTTCAGGAAGCACAGCCCCCCTTCGGCGAAGCTCAGGACAGGCTTCGACAAGCGCAGGGCGAACGGGGATGATGGAAATCCTCTTATCTGAATGCTCGACATTGCCGCCGCGCTCTGCGACGTTCACCCCATGAAGGAGAGGGAATTGCGGCTGGCGCTGGTCTGCTATGGCGGGATCAGCCTGGCGATCTACATGCACGGCATCACCAAGGAGGTGTGGCATCTGGCGCGGGCCAGCCGGGCCTTTTATGACGGGGTGCAGCCAGAAGGCGGCAGCGAGGCCGTCTATGCGCAGGTGCTGGCGGCGATGGAGGCAGCGAGCGGGATCAGGCTGCGCGTCATGCCCGACATCATCGCGGGCGCAAGCGCGGGCGGGATCAACGGCATCTTCCTCGCGCAGGCGATCGAGACCGGCCAGTCGCTGGAGCCGCTGACTCATCTGTGGCTGGACAATGCCGATGTGGACCGGCTGCTCGACCCGGACGCCCGCCCCGCGCGCGCCATGACGAAATTCTGGGCGACGCCGCTGGTGTGGATGGCGGCGCGCCGGCCGGGCGATGCGGTGGAGCGGACGGTCGCGCCCGACACGCGCGAGGAAGTGCGGATGAAACTCTCCCGCTTCATCCGGTCACGCTGGTTCGAGCCGCCCTTTGGCGGAGAGATATTTTCCAACATGCTGATCGACGCCTTCGACGCGATGGCGGCGGCGGAGAAGGGACAGCCGCTGCTGCCGGACGGCCACCCGCTCGACCTGTTCGTGACCGTCACCGATTTCGAAGGGCATCCGCAAAGCCTGAACCTCAACAGCCCGGCACAGGTGATCGAGACGGAGCATCGGCTCTCGATCGGCTTCCGCGCGCGGGGGCGCGGCCAGAATGGGAATGGCCGCCCCTTTGCCGATCCGGCCGAACTGGTGTTTGCGGCGCGGGCGACGGCCAGCTTTCCCGGTGCCTTCCCGCCCTTCACCGTGCGGGAACTGGATCGGGTGCTCAAGCGCCGGCATCGCGGCTGGCCGGGGCGCGAGGCGTTTCTGGGCCGCGCCTTGCCCCGCCATGCCGCGCGGGGGACGGCGGAGGACGCCGTGCTGATCGACGGGTCGGTGCTGGCCAATGCGCCCTTTGCGCAGGCGATCGGCGCGCTGCGCAACCGGCCGTCGCGGCGCGAGGTCGACCGGCGCTTCGTCTATATCGACCCCAAGCCGGGGCACCGCTCCATCCGCCTGAACAAGGAAGGCGAGCAGCAGGACGCTCCGACGGGTGAGGATGCGCCGCTGCCCGGCTTCTTCCGCACCATTTTCGGCGCGCTGTCGGACATTCCGCGCGAGCAGCCGATCCGCGACAATCTGGAGGCGATCGACCGGCATAGCGCGCGTATCCGGCGGATGCGGCGGATATTGGACGCGCTGCGGCCGGGCATAGAGGCGGACGTGGAAAGCGCGATCGGGCGGATGCTGTTCCTGGACCGGCCGACGCCCGCGCGCCTGTCGGCCTGGCGATCCAAGGCGCAGCAGCGGGCGGCAAGCGCGGCGGGCTTTGCCTACCCCGCTTATGGCCATCTGAAGCTGTCGGGGATCGTCGAATCGCTCTGCTCGCTGCTGTTCCGCCTGAGCGGCGAGGACAGCGCAATGATGCGCGAAAGCTATCGCCAGGCGATCTGGGCCGCGATCCGCAAGGAGGGCGCGGACCAGCTAAGCGAGGAAAGCGGGTCTGCATCCACCCCGGTCGCCTTCTTTCGGGCGCATGATCTGGCCTTTCGTATCCGGCGGCTGCGCTATCTGGCGCGGCGGCTGGCCGATACGCTCGAACTGGAAGCCGATGCGGACGATCCGGCGGTGCAGGCGATGCACGACGCCATCTATGGCGCACTGTCGCTCTATGCCGAATGCGAGGACAGCGAGTTTCATGGAGCCGAGGTGATCGCCGCCGCCAAGGCCGTGCCGACCGACGCGGCGGCGGCCATGGCGGCGGTGGCGCAGGCGCGCGGATTGAAGGCGCGGGACGAGGCGGCCGACCTGATGCTGGCCGAAGCCTTCGCCGGCCTGCCCAAGGCCGGTCGCCGGACGATGCTGCTCGCCTATCTGGGCTTCCCCTTCACCGATATCGCCACATTACCGTTGCTCCAGGGTGACACTCTGGATGAATATGATCCGGTCAAGGTCGACCGGATTTCGCCCGAAGATTGCACCGCGATCCGCAGCGGTGGCGCCACCGCCACCCTCAAGGGCATTGAATTCAACAACTTCGGCGCCTTCTTTAGCAGGGTCTATCGCGAGAATGACTATCTGTGGGGTCGCCTGCACGGGGCCGAGCGGCTTCTGGACATCGTGATTTCTGCCATGCCCACAGCAAGCCGCCTTTCGCCCGACGCGCTGGCCGACTATAGGCGGGCCGCGTTTCTGGCGATCCTTGATGAGGAAGAGTCGCGGCTGCCCCATGTGGCCGATCTCATTGCCAGCTTGCGGGAGGAGATCGGGTGAGCGGGCGTGTGGGTCTGGTTGCTGTTGGGCTGATGCTGGCACTGCTCGCCGGCTGTCGCGGCTCGTCCGATGACAGCGCACAGGCCGACAATGGCATGGCGCCTGCCCCCGCTGTCGCCGCCATCCTACCCCAGGAACCCGCACCGCTGCCGGTCGAAAATGCCACGATTCCGGTCAAGCCGTCGCCGGTCGTCACGGTCCGCGCCCAGCCGGCTCCACGCAACGTGATGGACCTGCCGCCGTCCGACGACGACATGTCCGCCCTGCCCTTCCCGCAGGAGGTCACCGCCTTCATGGTCGACCGTGACGGGTGCGACCATTTCCGCGGCGAAGAAGCCTATGACGCGGAACGACGCGCCTATATCGCGGAGAATATCGCCGAACTGTGCCACGGCACCGACGCCCGGCTGTCCATGCTACGCCGCCGCTATGCCGGCGACGCCCCCGTGACTGCCGCGCTCCGGGGCTATGACGCGCATATCGAGGGTGTATCGCGCTATTGAGGCTGGCCGCTGCGGCATGATGGGATGGCCGGGAAGGGTGGTGAGCAGACCTAACCGCTGGACTGCGAAGGAAGACTTGTGAAGCCCGCTTCGGCGTGAGACGGTGACAAAATGCTCTTTCGCTCGGTCCTTTTGGTGGCGATTTCCGCCTTCGCGTTGCTCTACTGGCAAATGGTCTGCGACGTGACTGGTGCCAACGAGCCTTGGGACGCTGCGGACTTCATGACCAAATGGTATCCCGTCGCATTAGCGGCTTCCGCCGTAAGCGGCTTCTGTCTGCGGTTGTGGGGATGGTCTGCCGGTGTGATCATAATATTGGCGCAGTTTCCAGTGATGCTGCTAAACTCGGGGACCGGCCCGCTCTTGGTAGTTGGTCTGTTCTTTCTCGTCGGACTCGCCTTTCCCGCTGTTCTACTTTCGGCCGCTGCCGGTCAGATAGCTACGTTGGTCGCGCCGACTAATAAGGAGGCATCGTAGGGTCGGCTGTTGGTCACTTGTTGCCGCTGCAACAGCGCTATTCGTCTTCGCCACGAAAAAGAGCGTCAACGTCTTCAGGCCGCATTCGCTTAAGTTTTTCATCAAGCTTGCGATCAAAGCCGCGATCGTTCGGTTCCTCACCTTTTTGCGCCTTCCGCCCGATCTGCCGCAAGTATCGGGCGGTCGCTTCGGTCAGGCGTAGCTTCTTCTGACGTGCCTTCATGAACCCGAAAATATCATGATCGGGAACGTCCGCAATCGGCAAGTTCAAACGGGAATACCAGCGGCAATCTTTGATCGTCAGCAGGCCTGTCACCCAAAAGCCGGCGCCGCCAAGGCCCGTGCATGGTCGCGGATGCCGGAGGGCCAGTCCTGCGACAGGGCCATGAACTGCGCCCCGTCCTTCGCGAAGAGCGCGCGGATCGCGGGTTCGTAGCCGGGGCGGTCGCCGGCCATCGCCGTCATGAAATGATAGGCGGCGTCCATCGCCGCGCGCGGGTCGGGCGTCGTGGCGCTGGCCTTGCGGGCGTCCTCGACCAGGCGACGGATGGCGGCCGATGCGCCGCCGGGCTGGGTGGCGAGCCAGTCCCAATGGCGCGGCAACAGCGTCACTTCGCGCGGCTGGACACCCAGCCTGGGCCGCCCCCTGCCCCGTGCCTCCTCCACGATTGGTCCGCGCAGGTCGATATCGACCTGCCGGCCTGTCGCATCATCGAACAGCAGGATATTCTGGGCCTCATCACCCATGGCGCGCAGGGCCGCGCGCACTTCGCCCTCATCGCCGGTGGCGATCCACAGTTCACCCGCAAAGGCCGTCAACGTCCGTTCCATGCCGAATCTCCCTTTCGGCACGGATATTATTATCCGGGTTTTATGGAGTCAATATAATCCGGGTAATAATTAGATATCGCGCAATTCCACCCATGTCGGCGCATGGTCGCTGGCCTTTTCCCGGCCGCGAAATTCCCTGTCGACCTGCGCGTCGATCAGGCGGTCGGCGGCGGCGGGGCTGAGCAGCAGATGGTCGATGCGGAAGCCCGCGTCGCGCGGCCAGCTATTCGCCTGATAGTCCCAGAAGGTCCATACACCGCCATCGGGGTGACGGCTGAGGATCGCGTCGGTCCAGCCGTCGCCCAGCAGCCGGCGATAGGCGGCGCGGCTTTCCGGCTGCATCAGCGCATCGTCCTGCATCGCCTTGACCGAGAATGTGTCCACGTCGCGCGGGATGACATTATAGTCGCCGGCCAGGATCGCGGGGACTTCCTCCGCCCAGATTTCGGCGGCGCGGTCGCGCAGGCGCTTCATCCAGCGCAGCTTGTAATCGAATTTCGGGCCGGGCTGCGGATTGCCGTTGGGCAAGTAGATGCTGGCGACGCGCACGCCCTTCACATCGGCCTCCAGATAGCGGCTATGTTCGTCCTCCGGCTCGCCCTCCAGCCCACGGCGCACCTCGACCGGGGTTTCGCCGCGCGCAAGGATGGCGACACCGTTGAACCCCTTCTGCCCGTGCCAGATCACGCCATAGCCGGCGGCCTCGATATCCTTGACCGGGAAGGTGTCGTCGCTGGTCTTGATTTCCTGAAGACAGGCGATGTCGGGCCGCGCTTCGTCCAGCCATTCCAGCAAACGCGGCAGGCGCGCCTTGATGCCGTTGATGTTGAAGGTGGCGATGCGCATGATGACTCTCTCTTCCGTTTGTCCCTCCTTTGGAGAAAGGACAGCCCTTCGACAAGCTCAGGGCGAACGGAGGTGGAAAGTCAGACCGAGAAGCTGGTGCCGCAACCGCAGCCGGCGGTCGCGTTGGGGTTCGTTACCTTGAACGCCTGCCCGCCCAGGTCCGACACGAAATCGACCGCCGAGCCGCGCACCAGATCGAGGCTGACGTCATCCACCACGAGGGTCACGCCATCGCGTTCGACTGTCAGGTCTTCCGCCTCGATCGCTTCGGCCAGACCGAATTTATACTGGAAGCCCGAACAGCCCCCCCCTTCCACCGACAGGCGGAGGATGGCGGGCTTGCCTTGCTTGGCGGCGATGGCGGCGACGCGGGCGGCAGCGGACGGGGTCAGGTCGATGTCGGACATGGTGCCTAGATAGGATCAAGCAAAAGGCCCGGCAACCCCATCGGGCGCCGGGCCTTTTGCGAATTTCGTCATGAAGCCGATCAGTCGGCCGCTTTTTCTTCCGCCTTGGTCGGGCCGCCCATGGCGAGCGGCGGCTTGGTGTTCATCGCGACCAGATAGTCGGGACCGGCGACGAAGGGCAGCGGGTTGATCGCGGCGCCGTCGACGCGGACTTCATAATGAAGGTGGCTGCCGGTGGAGCGGCCGGTCGAACCCATCAGGCCGATCACCTGGCCACGCTTCACATAGGAGTTTTCGGCGACCAGCAGCTTCGACATATGGCCGTAGCGCGTTTCCATGCCGCTGCCATGCGAAATCTGGACGAGGTTGCCATAGCCGCTGGCCCAGCCGGCGCGGCTGATGATGCCGTCTGCGGTGGCGTGGATCGGGGTGCCGATGGGACCGGGAATGTCGATGCCCTTGTGCATGCGGGCGGAGCGGTTGAACGGGTCGGAACGGACGCCGAAGTTGGAGGTCAGGACAAGCTTTTCGACCGGGCGGCCCGACGGGATATAGGCTGCGGTCTTGGCGTTGCCGTCCAGCCGCTGGAGGCTGGAGAAGAGGTTGGAAAAGCCGACATCGGACGGGCCGAGCGCGCTGGTGTTGATTTCCGAAGCATCGCCATAGGGGTCGTCGGTTCCGGTGGCGTGGGCCGGGGCGGTTGCGCACAGCGCGCCGACAACCCCGATACTCGCTAAAACCGTTTTAACCTTATTCGCCTGGAACCAAAGCGACGGACGAACATTAACCGAATGAAGAACCGACATGCAGACCCCGACTATGTCACCGGAGGCTTGATGCCCCTCGGCGCTTCCCGTGTTAAAATTTTTTGGCGACCTGGATCGCCCCCGCAAAATGCAGACTGCAAATTGCCGGTCATGTTGCAAGCGCGACGTAAAATTCTTCCGTCAGACCGGCCTGCCGACGCGCCGAGTCGTTGAACGGTGGCTTAACGCCGCCGCGAAAATGCCTTTTCACAAGCATTTGATAATGTTTGGGGGATTCGACGCCGATGCGGTTCGTCGCCCAGACGAACCATGTCGTCCCCGCCGCGACATGGCGAATTTCGTCCTTGACGATGCGCCGCAGCATCCTGCCCGAAACCATGTCCCCTGCCCCCTCGAACCGCTCGACCGTAGCGGGCGTGATGTCGAGCGCGCGCGCTTCCAGCACCATCGGCACGATGGCCAGTCGCGCCAGCGCATCGCCCGCCGTCTCCTCGGCCGCCTGCCACAGCCCGTCATGCGCGGGCAGCGCGCCATAATGGCTGCCCATCTGCCGCAATCGCCGGTCGAGCAACGCGAAGTGCATGGCTTCGTCGGCGCCGACCTTCATCCATTCGCTCGTGAAGTCCGGGGGAAACTGGTCGCCGAACCGCCCGATCAGGTCGAAGGCCAGGTCGATCGCGACAAATTCGATATGGGCCAGCGCATGGAGCATGGCGATGCGCGCCCGTTCCGATCCGATCTTGCCACGCCGGGGCATGTGCGCGGGCGATAATAGCTCCGGCGCATCCGGGCGCGCCGGCCGATCGGGCATGACGGCGTCGAAGCGATGCTCCAGCCGCCCCAGCCGCCAGGCGCGCGCCACCGACCGCGCGGCCATCAGCTTGGCTTGCGGGTCGGCGGTCAGCAGCACATGGGCGCAGGCCGCGCCCACACTCGTCACGGACAGCGGCAGGCTCAAAGCGCGGTCACGGCCCCCAGCACCTCTTCGGCATGGCCCTTCACCTTCACCTTGGGCCAGACGCGCGCGATCTTGCCGTCCGCCCCGACCAGGAAGGTCGCCCGCTCGATTCCCATATATTTGCGGCCATAAAGCGACTTTTCGACCCATGTGCCAAAGGCTTCGCAGACGGCGCCCGGCTCGTCGGAAGCGAGAATGACGGACAGGCCATATTTCTCGGCAAATTTCTTCAGCTTCGCCGGCTTGTCCTTGGAAATGCCGATCACCGACACGCCGGCGGCGGCATATTCATCGGCCAGCGCGGTGAAATCCTTGGCTTCGTTGGTGCAACCGGGCGTATCCGCCTTGGGATAGAAATAGACGACCAGCGGCTTGCCCTGATAGCCGTGCAGCGCAAAATCGACGCCATCGGCATCCTTGAGCGTAACTTCCGGGATCGCGTCACCCTGTTCGAGCATGGTCATTCCTCCTGATAGGGCGCGGCGAGCGCGGCCCAGGCTTCACCGACGCATATCCGCGCCTGCGCATAGCTGGCAAGCAGCCCGTCCCAATCTTCCGCGCCGCAGGCGCGCGCGACCAGCGGCCGGGTGGCTTCCGCCGGCTCGGTCGATTTGGGCGACACAAGACGAGAGACAACCAGATAGCGGGTGATGAGGTCATGCGCGGCGATGAGGTCGGCAGGCAGATGACCGGCCGCGACCAGATCGGCCAGCGCCTTGCCCAGATCGGGGTTGAACGCCATGCGATAATGGAACTGGTTGACGTGGATCAGGAACTCCAGGTCGACCAGGCCGCCCGGCACCAGCTTGACATCGAGGTCGCCGGCCGGCGGCTTGTGCCTGGCAATGTCGCCGCGCATCTTCACCGCCTGCCGCGCCAGTTCATCGAAATCGCGCGGGCGCTGGAGCGTTTCGGACAATATCGCGTCGAGCGCGGCGCGTGCCTGCAGCGATCCGAACACCGGCCGCGCGCGCGTGAGCGCCAGATGCTCCCAGGTCCAGGCTTCCTCCCGCTGGTAGCGCGCGAAGCTGTCGAGGCTGACCGCCAGCAGCCCCTGCGCGCCGGACGGGCGCAGCCGCGTGTCGACCTCGTAAAGCGGGCCGGACGCGGTGTGCACCGACAGGGCGTTGGTGATGCGCTGGGCAAGGCGATTGAAATATTGGGTCGCGCCCAATGGCTTGGCCCCGTCCGATTCCGTGGAAAAATCGCCGGTGAAGAGATAGACGAGGTCGAGGTCCGATGCGTGCGTCAACACCCCGCCGCCCATGCGACCCAACGCCAGAATCAGCAATTCGCCCCCCGGCACCTTGCCATGGGCGCTCTCAAACTCGGCGACGGTGCCGGCCGCCAGCGCCTCGATCGCAGCCTCGGCAACGCGACCATAGCCCCGGCCCGCCTCCAGCGGATCGCCGCCGCGGATGATCTGCGCGCCCAATGCGAAGCGGCGGTCGCCCACGCGCTGGCGCACCCGGTCGAGCAGGGTCTGGTAATCTTCACCCGGCTCCAGCCGACCCAGTTGCTGCGCAAGCTGGGCGACCGGTGGCGCGGGATCGAAGGCGGAGGCGTCGATCAGCCCGTCGATCAATTCCGCCCGGCGGCTGAGCGCATCGGCGAGTGTCGGGGCATGGCTCAATATTTCGGCCAGCAGTTCGACCAGTGCCGGACGGGCGGCGAGCAGCTTGAAGAAGTTGATCGCGCTGGGCAGCCGGCCGATCATGTCGTCCAGCCGGTTGAGTGCGCGCGACGGATCGGGCGCTTTGGCCAGCGTGCGCATCAGGCCGGGCAGCAACGCCTCCAGCGCCTCGCGCGAGGGCGCGCTACGCAGCGCGCGAACAGTACCGCCGCGCCAGCGGGCGATGCGGGCGATCGGCGTGTCAGGGTCGGCGAAACCCAGTTCCATCAATTGCTCTTTCAGCCGATCCTCATCATGCGAGAGCGAGGCATCCGCCTTCTCCGGGCTAAGCCGGTCATAATTGCGGCCGACCCATTCGACATGCGGCCGCAACCGGTCGAGCAGCGCCGCGCTGTCGGTCAGACCATGCAGGCGGGCGACATTGTCCAGGCTGTCGGGCGATTTGGGCAGTTCATGGGTCTGGCGATCCTCGACCATCTGGAGCCGGTGCTCGATGGTGCGAAAAAGGATATAGGCGGTGTCCAGCCGCGCCGCGACATCGGGTTCGATCACATTGGCGGCGGCGAGCGCGCGCAGCGCCTCGCGCGTGTTGCCCGACCGTAGCGACGGGTCGCGGCCACCATGGATCAACTGATGCACCTGCGCGAAAAATTCGACCTCGCGAATGCCGCCGCGCCCGCGCTTCAGGTCGTACCCCGGCCCAAACGCCTGCCCCTGCGCATAATGGTCGCGGATACGGCGCGATATGTCGACGATCGCGTCGATCGCGCCGAAATCCAGACTGCGCCGCCAGACGAAGGGCCGGATCTGGCGCAGGAAATAATCGCCCAGCGCCTTGTCACCAGCCGCAGGCCGCGCGCGGATGAACGCCGCCTGCTCCCAGCCGAGCGCGGTCGATTCATAATAGCCGATCGCCGCCTCCACCGGCAGGGCGATGGGCGTAGCTTCAGGCGAGGGACGCAGGCGCAGGTCGACGCGGAAGACATAGCCGTCGCCATCGCGCGCGTTGAGCAATTCGCTGACCCGCCGGCCGATGCGCACGGCGGCGTCGGCCACATCCTCCCGCTCGCCATGCGGCAATGTGGCGGGGTCATAGAGCAGGATCGGGTCGATATCGGACGAATAATTCAGCTCGCGGCTGCCATGCTTGCCCAGCGCCAGTATGACGAACCCCTGATGCTCGGCATCGGGATACCGTTCCTGCATTGCGGCGGCGAGCGCTTCTTCCAGCGCCTGGTCGGCAAAGTCGGACAGGGTGCGCGTCACCCGGTCCATATCCCAGGCCCCGGCCAGATCGGCCGCCGCCACCGCCAGCGCGATAGCCCCACGTCGTCGCCGCAGCGACCTGGCGATACCATCTTCCGGCACCCCGGCGGCCTGCGCCGCGGCAAAGGCGCCGTCGAAATCGCCGACCGCCAACCGCTCCGTCACCGCCGGATAGCGGTCCAGCGCGCGCGCCAGAAAGGGGGAATGGCCCCTGATCCGCTTTTCGGTATCCAGCCAGTCGATCACATCTACTCTCTCTTATGGGATTTCCCTTATTCCGGTGCGCTATCGCTTGGCCGTGCGACGAACGCCAGAAACTTTTGGCCCATGAAGCCGTTCTGGCCATATGGAGTCCCAACGTAAACCCTTTGGCCGATCGGCAACGGCATGCGACGAAGGCGGTACGCGGGTGCTTAATGTCGCTTTGCCAGAGCCTTATGAGGGGGTCGGCAATGCGCTTCGCGCCACCTTTGTACCCGGCGACGGCGGCATGCCATCTGATATGATGGCGCTGCTGGCCAAGCTCGACCGGCACTGACCTTTCGCCCGGCACCCTGGCGGAAGGCTTTATTTACCCATTCCGGGTAGAATAATTCATCCTTTGCCAGAAAAAAGTCGCACGCGCTCATGATGTACCGCAATTTCGCCATCGCCACGCTGCTCGGCGCCCCGCTGATCGTGATGGCGGTGCAAAGCTTCACGCCCAGACCGGAGCAACCAGCGCAATCCGCCATTCAGCCGGATGTGCCGCCACCGCCCGTGCCCGTTCCGGTCGCCCCGCCGCCGTCCGTGCCGGGCGCGCCGTCGGCGGATGCGTCCTTCGGCCAGCCGATGGCGGGCGCTGGTCAACCGGCGATGGCGCCGGGCGCCGGCCTGCCCGACACGTCCGCACCGCCGATCACCACCGGCATGCCCAGCGGCTTTTCGCCGCAGAGCGCGCCCGCCGGTTCCCCCAACGGCGAGCGCTGAGCGCGCTCAGGCTGCGCCGGTGTCACATTGGGCGGGGTCGCCGCTGTTCAGCCCCTTGCGCAGCCACTGCATCCGCTGCGCACTGGTACCATGGGTGAAGCTGTCGGGCACCGGACGCCGTCCCGCCTCGCGCTGCAACGTGTCGTCGCCGATCGCCTCGGCCGCGCGCATGCCTTCCTCCAGATCGCCCGGCTCCATCAAATTGGTGTCGCGCGCCGCCCATACGCCGGCATAGCAGTCCGCCTGCAACTCCATCTGCACCTGTAGCGCGTTGCCCTCGGCCTCGCTCGCGCTCTGCTGCGCCTTGCGGATCTTGTCGGCCTGCCCCGTGATGGTCTGGATATGGTGGCCGACCTCATGCGCGATGATATAGCCGATCGGGAAGTCGCCCGGCGCATTGAAGCGCGTCTCCATCTCCTTGAAGAAATCGGTGTCGAGATAGATGCGCTGGTCGGCGGGGCAATAGAAAGGCCCCATCGCCGATTGCGCCGCGCCGCAACCCGACCGGCCGTTCTGGCTGTAGAAGACCAGCGTGGGCGCCGGATATTGCTGCCCCTCCGCCTTGAAAATGTCGGTCCAGCGGCGCTCGGTCGATCCCAGCACCTTGAGCGAGGTGCGCTGTACGTCGGTCAACTGGCCGCTGGCCGGCTTTTGCGTTTGCACCTGCTGCCCGCCACCACCACCGCCGATCAGGCTCAACGGATTGACGCCCATCACCACCATGATGATCAGGACGACGGCTATGCCACCGCAGCCGAAACGGCTGCCGATCAGCGGCAACAACATGCCCAGGCCTCCGCCCAGGCCACCGCCTAAGCCGCCACCGCCGCGCCCGTCCTGCACTTCATAATGGCTGCTTTCCTGTTCGTCGTCGAGCCGCATCCCGCTGTCCCTTCAGAGCGCCTTCCAAGCCGGTGGACTCACCTGCTGACCCGGAAAACGCGGTAAACCAAAAACTTAGCGCAGCCGGTCCGATGCAATCGGATCGGAACTGCTCTAATGGCACCATCTTCTGGCCCCTTGCCTATCTGATTCAGGCCGGGGGTGAAACGGTCCTTGCAAGTCAAGGTTGCGACCCTTCCCGATTTGTTACGAGACATTAAGTTGGAATGGCGCGGGCAAAGCCTATATTGCACTGCGACATGGCTGATAGTGAATTTCCCCGACAGGATGCGAAGCCGGCCCGCCGCGCACGCACGCCCCTCCCCCTCCCCCGTGAAGTCGCCTTGCTGTTGCAGGGCGGCGGCGCGCTCGGCTCCTTCCAGTCGGGCGTCTATGAACGACTGGACGAACTGGGCGTCGACGTCACATGGGTCGCGGGCATATCCATCGGCGCGGTCAATGCCGCGATCATCGCAGGGAACGAACCGCATCGCCGCCTCAGCCGGCTGAAGAAATTCTGGTACACGCTGTCGGGCGGCATCCCCAACATGATCCTGCCCGAAATCGACCATATCCGCGAAGCCGCCCATCTGGGCGCGGCCGCCACCGTCGCCAGCTTCGGCGTGCCCGGCATGTTCCGCCCGCGCCTCTGGCCCGCCATGCTGATGCCCGAAGGCACGCCGGGCGCGATCAGCTTCTATGACACGGCCCCGCTGAAAGATACGCTGGACGCCTGCGTCGACTGGGATCTGCTGAACGACGGCCCGGTGCGGCTGTCGGTCGGCGCGGTCGATGTCGAGACGGGCAATTTCGCCTATTGGGACACGCGCGGTCCCGGCGGCAACACGCGGATCGACGCGCGCCACATCATGGCGTCGGGCGCGCTCCCCCCCGGCCTGCCCCCGGTCGAGATCGACGGCCGCTGGTATTGGGATGGCGGCCTCGTTTCCAACACGCCGCTTGCCCATGTCCTCACCCACCAGACCGAGGATATGCTGGTGTTCCAGGTCGACCTCTTCCCCGCCGAAGGGCCGATGCCGCGGCAGATGACCGATGTCTATTCGCGCATGAAGGACGTGCAATATAGCAGCCGCACCCGGCAGGTGACCGACCAGTATCTGCGCCTGCGCCGCGAGCATGGCGCGATCAAGGCGCTGCTCGACAAGCTGCCGCCGCAATTGCAGGACAGTGCGGAGGCGCAGGAACTGCGCCAGTGCCTGGATCAGGGGACGGTCAATATCGTCCACCTCATCTACCGGTCGCGCGCCTGGGAAAGCGGCGCCAAGGATTTCGAATTTTCCCGCGCCACCATGCTGGACCATTGGAGCCAGGGCCGCGAGGCCGTGGAGGAAGTGATGCACAAGGGCGACCTGATCGCCCGCAACATCCTCGACGGGAAAAGCGCGACCTTCGACCTCGACGAACCCGATCATCTCAAGGAGAAAAAGGCATGAGCAAGTCGCTGAACGGCAAGACCGCCCTGATCACCGGCTCCACCTCCGGCATTGGCCTTGCCTATGCCAAGGCGCTGGCCGGCGAAGGCGCGAACATCGTCATCAACGGGTTCGGCGACAAGGACGCGATCGAAAAGGAACGGGTCGGGCTGGAAGCCCTGAGCGGGGCCAGGGCGCTCTATTCGGGTCATGACCTGACCAAGGTGGATCAGATCGAAGCGATGATGAAGGAAGCGGCCGACATGTTCGGCGGCGTCGATATCCTCATCAACAATGCCGGGATGCAGCATGTCGCGCCGGTCGAGGAATTTCCGATCGACAAATGGGATCTGATCATCGCGCTGAACCTGAACGCGGCCTTCCACACGACCCGGCTCGCCATCCCTTACATGAAGGACAAGAAGTGGGGTCGGATCATCCAGACCGCCTCGGCTCATTCGCTGGTCGCCTCGCCCTTCAAGGCGGCCTATGTGACGGCCAAGCACGGCCTTGCCGGCTTCACCAAGACGGTCGCGCTGGAAGTCGCGACCTTCGGCGTGACCGCCAACTGCATCTCGCCCGGCTATGTCTGGACGCCTTTGGTGGAAAACCAGATCCCCGACACGATGAAGGCGCGCGGCCTGACCCGCGAGCAGGTGATGAACGACGTCCTGCTCGCCGGACAGCCGACCAAGCAGTTCGTGACGGCGGAGCAGGTGGCCGCGACGGCGCTCTATTTGTGCAGCGACGCCGCCGCGCAGGTGACGGGCGCGAACCTGTCGATCGACGGGGGATGGACCGCGCAATAAGGGGCGTTGCCAACATGGCCCGCCGTTCCTTCTTCAGCGAAAAGGGAATGGCGGGTTTCGACCATTTGTTGCCGTTCCGGGTCGCGATCTGCACTCCTGACAGCGGACGTTAGGTTTGCTAAATCAGGGTCATGGGACTCGCACGTAAAATCATCCTGCATTCGCCTATTTCTGACGAAACCCTTCTTGATGATTTTGTAGAGCGTTGCCTTCAGGCTGAGGTGTCTCTGGTTGCAATTGTCGGGCCGGGCTGTTCGCAATTGGAAGATTTGATTGATGAAATCGTTGTGGGCGATGGGTCCGTAACTGACCGCTTTCTTTGCACCACGTCTCATTCTGACGAAACATATGACGACGTGCTCAACATGGTCAAACATTGGGAAATGGAACGGGGCGACGCGATATCTGAGGTTCGATTGTAGTCGCAGGCCAACCTGTCTTTATCGACCATAGGCAGACATTAATGAAACTTTGCTATGCCCTCTTTCCCTCTCATTAGTGATGCACCTTCCGCCCAACCGTCCAATTCCTCGTCAGAGAAAAGACCATCCATATAGTCCGTTTCCAAAATTAAATTTGATAGGTCTTGGACTGTTATGAAGTCTGCATCCGGGGAAGAAATTGCGGGAGCCGAGTTAGGAAGGCACACGAACGCTTGACCGTCCCAGCCATACATAATCGATCTGCACGTAACCAGCGACCGAACTAAAAGCCATTTGCCACTATTAGGGTTACCGAAATCTAAGAGCATTTCACGCAACGCTTTTGGATCAGTAATATGCGAGGCCCGCACATGGCCATAAGTTTGATCCAACTCGATGGGCGATCCAGAAAATTCTCCTGCATGCTCCATGGCAAAAAGCGCCGGGTCAGACGACATATGAGCCACGATCAAATCGGCTACTGCTTCAATTTTGGCTTGGTCCGAATTAGGAGCGTCTGCTTCTACATTACTGCCAGATAAATTAGGAAAGATGCCGAAGAGCTTCATATGCACCATATATAATATTTTTGCGGTGATGGAAATCTAGGGCCATGCCACGATGGCAGCTTTTAGCTTGGTCGCCATCATAAGGAGTCAGTCCGCACTCCACCCAACTTCGTCATTCCCGCAAAAGCGAGAACCCATTTCCTGACCTTGCGCCAGGGACTGCGCTGGGGAAATGGATACCCGCCTGCGGGGATGACCAAATGGGATGGGCGCGTTCGCTTCCCCCGTACCCGTGGCATCACAAACCTCTTTCCTAATAGGGTTATCCCTGATCCACTCCTGGCGATGGAACCGGCCCCTTCTTCCCCAACGCCTCCCTGCCGCGCGTCTGTCGCGTCGAAGGCGCGCCGCCGTGACCCGGATGACGCGCAGGTAGCGCGTCGCAGGCGCTTCGCGAGCGCCTTGCGAGCGCTTCAAGCCGAAAAAGCCCTGCAACAGTGTGAACTTTGCACTGTCGCGTCGCTGTCATCCCAACATGCCGCCCCCTCTTTCCATGGCGCCCTCTCTCCGCTAGCCAGACGAGCGTAAAACAAGGGGATTATGATGCGCTTCACCACCAGCCTTGCCGCCCTGGCGCTGGCCCTGATTTCCATGGCGCCCGCCACCGCCGCCATGGCCCAGGACGACGGCAAGAAGGACGACGCGGCGGAAAGCCCCGTCCCCGCCCCCAACATATCCGTGACCAGACATAAGGGCGTGTTCGGCGGCAAGGCGATCAGTTACACCGCGACCACCGGCGAAACCTATCTCAAGGACAAGGACGGCAAGCCGCTCGCGGCGATCTACGCCACATCCTATGTCAAGGATGGCGGCGACAGGAAGCGGCCGATCACCTTCCTCTATAATGGCGGCCCCGGATCGGGATCGCTCTGGCTGCACATGGGCGCCTTCGGTCCCAAGCGGGTGGTGCTGCCCGATGCGCAGGATGACGGCGCGCCGCCCTATCCGGTGGTGGACAATGCGGAATCCCTGCTGGACGTCACCGACCTCGTCTTCATCGATCCGGTCGGCACCGGCTTTTCCCATGCCATCGGCAAGAAAGACCCCAAGGATTATTGGGGCGTGTCGGCCGACGCGAAGTCGATCGCCGAATTTATCCGGCTGTGGCTGAACGACAATGGCCGCTGGTCG
This sequence comes from Sphingobium sp. Leaf26, assembly GCF_001421665.1. GTDB lineage: Bacteria > Pseudomonadota > Alphaproteobacteria > Sphingomonadales > Sphingomonadaceae > Sphingobium. The sequence continues at coordinate 371,324 of NZ_LMKV01000012.1, read as the reverse complement.
TCGCCCAAATATATCGGCGGCGAAAGCTATGGCACGACCCGGTCGGTGGCGCTGATCAACGAACTGGAGGGCAGCTATAATGATGTCGCGGTGAACGGCATCATCCTGATCTCGACCATCCTCGACTTCGGCGCCACGGCCGAGGTGCAGGGCAATGAAATGCCCTATATCCTCAACCTGCCGTCGATGGCGACGACCGCCTGGTATCATAAGAAGATGGGCAATCCGCCCGCAACCGTGGCGGAGGCCGCGCAGCAGGCCCGCGCCTTCGCCATCGGCCCCTATGCCGCCGCGCTTCTGAAGGGCAACGCCCTGCCCGCCGAAGAACGCGCCAGCGTGCGCGCGGCACTGGCGCGGCTCACCGGCCTGTCGGAAACGTTCGTGGACCATGCCGACCTGCGCATTTCGCCCGGCCGTTTCTACAAGGAATTGCTCCGCGACCGGGGGATGAGCATCGGCCGGCTCGACACCCGCTACACCGGCAAGGATTATGACGCGGCGGGCGAGGAGCCGGACAATGATCCCAGCTTCTATGCGATCGACGGCGCCTATACCGCCGCGATGAACAGCTATGCCCGCGACGATCTGGGCTACAAGACGGATCGCTCCTATGTGACGATCGGCGGGGTCAGCGGCTGGGACTGGAAGCTGGACGGCAAGAGCGGCCGGGCCAGCGAAGTCTATGGCAGCGTCGCCCCCTATCTGGGCAAGGCGTTGCGCGAAAATAGCGGCCTCAAGGTCTTCGTCGGCCAGGGCTGGTATGATTTCGCGACGCCCTTCTTCGGCGCGGAATATGCGATGAGCCGGACCGGCTTCGACGCTTCGCGCATCCAATATCATTATTATGACGCCGGCCACATGATGTATGTCCGCCCCGACGACCTGCGCAAGCTGAGCGCAGACATCCGGGCGTTCATCGCGGCGCGTTGATAATAGTTGATAAACGCCTCATGATCGGTGCCGGAGAATAGAGATATGATCAGTGCCGATCTGGGCAAACAACTGGAATCCTTCGTCGCCGGTCTGGTCGAAACCGGCCGTTATAACAGCAAGAGCGAAGTGCGGCGCTAAGGCGTGGGCTTGATCCAGGAGCGTGAAACACGACTGGCCGCACTGGACGCTTCGATCCTGCGCGGTATCGCCGACGTCGATGCCGGACGCACGAAGGAGGCCGGGTCCGTCTTTGACCGATTGGAAACCAAATATCGCGCACTGCCCGACAGGGCAGAATGAAGGGCCAGTTGGCCGCGGACGCTGAACGCGATCTGGAAGCGATTGCCGATCATATCGCGACCGACAATCCCGCTCGTGCGCCTGGTTTCATCCTCGAACTGCGCGATAAATGCCTGAGCCTTGCCGACTATCCCGGAGCGTTCCCGGTGGTGCCCCGCTAAGCCCAGCCGGATGTACGGCCACGGGTGCATGGCCAGTATCCGATCTTCTACAGGGTCGAAGCAGAGCGGGTGGTCGTACTGCATATCCTCCATGGTGCGAGCGATTATCTGGAGCGGCTCCAACTCGACCAGGCATAGGCGCGCCCGTAACAATTCCCCCTTCCCCGGTCACGAAATGACCCTATGCTCCGGATCAGCAAGGGAGATTATCAACATGCGCCATGCGCTTACGGCCGTTCTGGCCGCCGTCAGTTTTGCGTCCATCGCCATCGCCCAGACGCCCCCGGCTTCGGCTCCCGCACCGGAGACGCCCGCCCCCGCCCCGCCCGCACAAAGCGAGATCGGCGCAGCCGTGGCGAAGGATATGGACGGGCTGATGACGCTCTATCGCGACCTGCACGCCAATCCCGAACTGTCGTTGCAGGAAGTCAACACCGCCGCGAAACTCGCCAAGCGGTTGAAGGCGCTCAAGTTCGACGTCACCGAGAAAGTCGGCGGCACCGGCGTCGTGGCGGTGATGAAGAATGGCTCCGGCCCGGTGCTGCTGATCCGCGCAGACATGGACGGGCTGCCGGTGGTCGAGCAGACCGGGCTGGAGTTCGCCTCCAAGGTCCGCACCAAGACGCCCGAAGGTGTGGAGACAGGCGTGATGCACGCCTGCGGCCACGACACCCACATGACCGCTTTCATCGAGACGGCCAAGCTTCTGGCCGGGGCGAAGGACAAGTGGAAGGGCACGCTGGTCATGATCCTTCAGCCGGCCGAGGAAGTGGGCAAGGGCGCGCGCAACATGCTGGAGGACGGGCTTTATACCCGCTTCCCCAAGCCGACCCATGCCATCGCCTTCCATGACGCGGCCAATATCGCCGCGGGCCAGATCGGCTATACGCTGGGCTATGCACTGGCCAATGTCGACAGTGTCGACATTTTGGTGAAAGGACTGGGCGGCCATGGCGCCTATCCGCAGACGACGCGCGACCCGATCGTGCTGGCGTCGCGCATCGTCACCTCGCTCCAGACGCTCGTCAGCCGGGAACAAGATCCGCAGGATCCCGCCGTCGTCACCGTCGGCAGCTTTCAGGCCGGCGCCAAGCATAATATCATCCCGGATCAAGCGAAGCTGCTGCTGACCGTGCGCAGCTATTCGGACGAAACGCGCGCGAAACTGATCGAAGGGATCAAGCGGATCAGCCGGGGGGAGGCGATCGCGGCAGGCGTGCCGGACGACCGGATGCCGGTGGTCAGCGTGCAGGACGAGTTCACCCCCTCCACCTACAACCCGCCCGAATTCGCCGAGCAGATGGCAGGCGTGCTCAAGGGCCATTTCCCCGAGGGCCGCGTCATCAAGACGTCGGCCGTGATGGGCGGCGAGGATTTCAGTCGATATTATCGCGCCGACAAGAGCATCAACAGCTTCATCTTCTGGGTCGGTGGTGTGCCGGCGGACAAGATGGCCGCAGCGGCAGCCGGTCAGGCCAGTCTGCCCTCTTTGCACAGCCCGTTCTGGGCGCCCGAAGCGGACAAGGTGATCGCCACCGCGAGCGAGGCGATGACCGTGCTGGCGCTGGATATCCTGAAGAAGGACTGAGCCAGATAGCCGGGGCAATGCCGCTACGGCGCATTGCCCCGATTCGATGAAGCTACAACAGCATTTGTCATGAGTGTCGCGCGGACTTTTCTGCAATCCTTTGGTGAAGCGGTTTGCTGCATTGACTTGATTTAGGTTATGTTTTCCGTGTTGCTCCAAGGTGCCCTATGATCGCATGCGAACTGGACGATCCTGACGGAATCATCTTTGTCCACGCAACCGGACTATGGTCGATCGCCGATGTCGATCGCCATTACACGCATCTGGGCCTGGTCATCGCCGATCGACGCCGCAATGGCCTGCCGATTCGCATATTGTCCGACGTGACCGAGGCGCAGCGGCAGGCGCGAGAAACCGAAGCCCGCATCCTGCATCATATGGAACGGACCTATCTGCCCACCGACCGTGTGGCCATCCTGGTCGCCGACGTCGCGGACAAGATGTATGTCCGCGCGCGCCTCGGCAGGGCGATCGTCGGCGTGTTCTCTTCGCAATTGCCGGCGGAAATGTGGCTGATGTCCGAAGACCTCCAGCCGCCGGGCATCGCAGCCTGACAGGAGAGGCTCAGGCTCCGAAGCCACCATCGATCCGATCGTGTGCATCGCCCCGGTGATGATTCCCGCTTCCGGTCCGGCCAGATAAGCGGTCAGGCCGGCAATCTCCTCACCAGTGGCATGGCGGCGGATCGCCATGAAATCATGCATCATGTCGGCCATCGGGCCATCCGACGGGTTCATGTCGGTATCGGTCGGGCCGGGCTGGACGATGTTGACGGTGATGCCGCGCGGACCGAAATCACGGGCCAGACCACGGGCCAGCCCCTGCAACGCCGATTTGGTGAGCGCATAGGCCGCCCCGCCGGCGAAGGGCATGCGATCGCCATTGACCGATCCGATCACGATGATGCGGCCACCATCGGGCATTTGGCGGGCAGCCTCGACTGCGGCGTGGTAAGGCGCGCGGACATTGATGTCGATCATCCGGTCGATCGCATCGGCATCCTGCTCCAGCGCATCGCCCAATATGCCGACGCCGGCATTGATGACGAGGATGTCGAGCGCGCCCTGCCGGGCGACCGTGGCGATGGTGGCGTCGCGGTCGGCCGCATCGGAGCGGACGGCGGTCGATCCTGTTTCGGCGGCCAGCGCCTGCGCCGCGTCATGCGATCCGGCATAGGTGAAGGTGACGGCGGCGCCATCCTTGGTGAAGCGGCGAACGATGGCGGCGCCGATGCCACGGCTGCCGCCGATGACGAGGGCTTTCTTTCCAGTGAAGTCGGTCATGATCCTGTTCCTTGAGAAATGATTAGTGATCGCTATATAAATCAGCACAAGGTCGCTTCAAGGATTTTTGTAGTGAGTGATAAAATAAAAACCAGAGGGCGTGGGCGCCCCCGCGCTTTTGACCGGGACATGGCATTGGATCAGGCCCAGGCGCTGTTCCATGCGCAGGGTTATGAGGGAGTCGGCGTGGCTGCGCTCGCCGAAGCGATGGGCATCAATCCACCCAGCCTCTATGCCGCGTTCGGCAGCAAGGCCCTACTCTATGCGGAAGTGCTGGATCGCTATTCGCGCGCCTCGCCATTGAGCGAACCATTGATCGGGCCAGCAACCGATCCTGACGCCCGCCCTGCGGAAGCGCTGACCAACCTGTTGCGCAAGGCGGCCCGCATCTATTCGGCCGATCCGGCGACGGCGGGGTGCCTGGTGCTGGAGGGCGAACGCAGCACGGACGCCGATGCCGCCTGTCGCGCGCGCAGTTGCAAGGACGCCAGCGTGCAGCAATTGCATGGCTTCATCGCCGTCACCCATCCCGACAAGGCGGACGTCGTGGCTGATTATGTGGCGGCGGTGATGTCCGGCATGTCCGCCGATGCGCGCGCCGGCCACTCGACCGAACGTTTGACCGCCGTCGCCAACATGGCGGCGCTGGCGATCGCGGCGATGCTGCCCACCGCCTAGAGCATCGTGCGGAAAAGTGGGAACCGGCTTTTCGCTTAAAACCATGCGAAAACAAAAACTTAGAGCGCGCGACCTGCATCGGATTTAACGCAGCGCGCTCTAGTCCGCGATGCCGCTGGCGACCAGCGTCGTCTGCTTGCGATCGACCGACCAGAGGCGACCGGCGACCTTCGGGTCCCAGTCGATCGCCTGCCCCGGCGATGCTATGCCGATGGTGCGTTTCCATTCCAGCACCGACCCCGCCTCCGGCAGGGCGAGTTCGTACATTTCCGGCCGGTCATGGCCGGTCACATAGAGGCGACCGTCCTTGCTCCAACTGCCGCCCGAACAACTGAAGGGCGCGAACCGGGCCAGCACCTGCTGCGGGAAGGTCCAGGCCGCTTCCTGCCGGAAGCCATCGTCCATCCGCACCAGCAATGTGTAGCGATGGTCACGGTTCGGCTCGCCCCCCTTGCCCGCATAATTGGCGTAGACCGCCCACCATTTGCCGGCATGGCGATCCAGCACGGTCAGCGAGCCGGGACCAAAGCCGAGGCTGACGGTGCGCAGATGGCGCAGCGTCTTCGTGTCGAAAATCTCGATCGCGCTGGTCTGCGGCACGGCGGGATAGTTGGACGCGGCGCAGACAAGTTCGCGGTCCGCCACGGTGCAACTGTTCATATGCGGGAAGAGGCGGCGCTCGCCCTGCCACTGCGCGACACGCTGGCCGGTGGCGATGACATATTTGCCGATCCGGTCGTTGTCGATCGCATAGACATGGACGCCATCCGACGCGACGCCCTGATGCGCTTCGGGCGCGGGCAGGCGCAGCGCGACGGGCGACGGAGGGGGTGACGGCGCATCGGCATCCTGCGCCTGCGCTGCACCGGCGATCGCCAGTACCGTTATAGCCATTATCGTCATTCCGTGCCGCATCGCCCGCTCCGATCAAGAAAGTCCCGCCGATAGGATGCGCATCAGCGGCCTCCCCCATCGGCGAAGCGCAGCGGCCTTTTCTCGGTTGGTCCGTAGCCGATAGCATAGCCGACATGGTCGGACAGGCGCTGGTCGACCGGGCCGCCAAAGGGGATATGTGCGGCCGCCACCGGCATCGGCGCACCGACTGCGCTGCGGGCGAAGATCCAGTCCTTCGACCGGAGGACCGCTTCGTCCAGATCGCGCTGGTCGGCCGGATCGGCCAGCAATGCCTGTGCCTTTGCCTGCTCCCCGCCACCAAGAAGCGGCGCGACGAACGTCAGGCCGGGACGGTTCCAATGCGCAAAGAAGGTTCGGATGCGCTGTGCATCGCCACCGATATTGAGGTCGCCGCCCAGCAACAGCATGCGATCGCGCGGTACATGGCGCGCCACGAAGCGGGCGAGCAGCCCCGCCTGCCGATCGAACGCCCGAAGCGATCGGGCGATCGGTACGCCAGCGGCCTTGCGCGCGTTGAGGTGGGTGTTCACCACGGCGACGGGCCGGTCGATGCCCGGCACGCGCAGATGGGCGATCATCGCGCCCTTATTGGCCAGGCAGTCGAACCCGGCACAGGCAAAGGCGGGATAGGCGATGCGATCGACCGCTTCGATCGGATAGTCGGACAGGATGATGAGGCCGCTGCTCAACGGTTTGTCCAGCGCCTCTCCCCGGTCCCAGCGCGCGGCGTGCAGATAGGCGCGGTCGGCGGCGGTAGCGGAGATGGCGCTGCGCATCGCCGGGTCAGGCCCGGCCGCGACATAGGGATAGCCGGCGCGCCGTGCGAACGCGGTCGGGTCGGCGACGAAACCTTCCTGGATCAGCACGATATGGGGCTGGCGCGCCTCCACCCGCAGTCCCGCCAGCCGATCGGCTATCCGTCCCAGCGCCTCGTCCCGGCCGAAGGCGATCGGCCATGGCAGGCCCATGACATTATAGGTCATGATGGAGAGCGGCAGGTCAGCCTTTGCCGCGACAGGCGACGGCATTCGCCGATCACCGGGCGAACTGACGCTGGGCGAACTGGCGGCCAGCAAGGCCGTCAGGCTCGCAAACAATAAGGCGCGCGCTGGTTTGAACATGATACAGACCCCTGAACGGCGTCTAGCCCGCCCGTGGGTCATGCCCATGTCCGCGCGATGGCAGTGCGGTTAAAGTTGCAAGTCAGCCAGTGTCATCGCGTCGACGCACGCCTGTCATCTATTGGGGCCGATGCCCCTTGCGCCATTTGGTCCAGAGGTGCCGCAGCAGCATCAGCGGCGGCATGCGCAGCCAGTGCGAACGCAGGTAGAAGGCAAAGACCAGCAGCTTGCGGCTTTCCTGCCCCCAGCCATTGCGGGCCAGCAGTCGCGCCCGCGCCAGCCGGTCCCACAGGGTCAGGCATGCTCCATCGCCATAGATCGCAGCCGCCAGTCGCCGCGCCTGCCGCACATGGCTGGCGAGGCCGTGATGCGTGGCCCGCGCCTCCAGCGCCGCCGGATCGGCATCGGGCAGCAGGCAATGAATATCCCACAGATTGCGCAGGCCGCCCTGCATGTCGCCATCGGCGAGCATGTGGGCGACCGAATGGACGATCCGATCCTCGGTCGATAGGACATATAACCCATTGATTATGGGAACGGCGTCGGCGATCATCGCGGCGGCATCGGGGGTCTGCCTTGCAGTCAGCGGCAGCACGGTATGATGGACGTCGATCATCCGGTCGCGCTCGACATGGATCATCGGCGGCAGCTCGTGCATCCATTGCCGATAATAGGCGTCGTCATAGGGGTCTTCCTTGACCCATTCCCATCCCGCCGCGATCAACGCCCGCTCCACCGCCGGCATGGTGTCGCGCGGCACCAATATATCGAGATCGCCGATGAAGCGCCCCTGCCCGGCGCGCAGGCCGGCCGCGACATAGGCCGTGCCCTTGAGTAGCACGAGCCTGACGCCCAGCCCGCGCATCGCTTGCCCCGCCCGGTCCGCTTCCCACAGCGCCTGCTGCGCCTCCCGCGCCGTGTCGCGCTTCGCATCCGTTAGGATCGGCCGCACCCCGTCGGGCACCGCGATATCATCCAGTCGAAAGGCCAGCGTCCCGATCAGCCGCTCGGCCCGCGCCGCGGCGAGCAGGCGGTTCCAGCCATCCGCGTCCAGCCGCCCGACCTGCGCCGGATCACGCAACACCCGCACCAGCAGGGCCGCGCTCATGCCAGTTCCTCCCACAGCCGATCGACCATGGCGAAGGCTTCCTCGCCCGATGCGAAGTCGATCGCCCGCGCCGGCACCTGTCGCACGAAGCGCGTGAGGCCGGTGAAGGCCGGTTCTCCCAACGCGACATAATTGGTGGAGGCCTGGGTGAGACGCATGAAGATTTCGCCCTGCCCCAACGTACGCACGTCGGCGGCATGGCCGAAACGGGGAAAGAGCAGCAGGGCCGGCATCCCACCCTGATCCATCCGTGCAACGGCGTCGGAGCGGGGCACCATATGGCGAATGTCGCCCTTGGCCGTGGCGTTCAGCAGCGGTCCCATGCGCGCTTCCCCTACCGCATCGGCCACGACGTCGATCGCGCGGTTCTTCAGGCTGACGAGCCGGGGAAAGGGCAGGATCGCGCCGCTATCGCAATCGAGCAGAGCGAACTCGTCGCCCATGAAGCGCCAACCCCGCTCGCCCAACAGGGCCGAAAGGGTCGACTTTCCCGACCCGGACTCGCCGGTCATGACCAGCACCCGGCCATCCTTCTCCACGCTGGAGGCATGGAGCAGCAAGTGCCGCCGCCAGCCCAGCGCCATTTGCAGATTCATCCCCATTTCGGCGGCCAGCAGGCCATGGGCAAGGCTCATCGGTGCGGCATCGGCCAGGCCATGGTCGCCGGTGATGAAGATGGACGGGCGTAGGACACGACGCAGCAGGTTGGTCGGCTGGAGACGGACCGTAAAGTCGGCGACCGCACCCCGGACATCGGGATAGGCCGCATAGAGCTGCGCCAATTGTGCAATCGGCTGCGGCCAGGCGGAACCGATGCGAAAGGTCGCGGGGCCGATGCGCAGGGTGATGTTGTGCTTCATGCGAGGCGCACCAGACCCAGCGCGACCAGTGCGTCGAGATGCGCGGTGATTTCCGCTATCGCTTCCTCTTGCGGCCCCAGATCATAATCCCGTGCCAGCCGGTCGTGCATCACCTGCGCGGTGACAGATGCGCCATCGGCCATGCGCTCCATGATTTCCGGCACGGGGCTGATGACCATATGGGTCTGGCCGGAGCGATGGTGGTAGAAAAGCGTGAGATCGTCGAGGATACAGGCCGTAACCGCGTCCGCTGCATCCCGGCGATAGGCTGTCGTCGCGTCCAAATCCGGCATCCCAAACTACTGTCCAACTCGCTGTAGCGCGAAAGACGTAGCCAAGAGCCTAACGCATCAGGCCATGATATATCAGGAGAGGGCTGGCGCCGGCACGGTTTGGCGGACATGGCTGCCGGCCAGCCCTTCGAAGGCGCGCAGATAGCGGTCGAGTGCACGATCGACGCCATGGTCGCGGATCGCGGCGGCGCGCATGGCAGCAGGGGCCGGCCGGGTCATGCTGCGTTCGATGGCGCGGGCGAAGGCGCCTGCATCGCCGACCGGCGTCGCGGGATGCTGCCCGCCTGTAGCTAGTAACAGCCGGATATTGGGCGTGCAGTCGGTAGCAACGACATCCGTGCCGCAGGCCATCGCTTCGATCAGGGTGGCGCACAACCCTTCCCAGCGGGAGGGCTGAAGCAGCAAATCGGCCCGCCCCATCAGTGCAGCAAGTCGGTCGGGGTCACAGACGAAGCCGGCAAAATCGACCCGATCGGCGATGCCCAGCGCCACGCATTGCCGTTCCAGATCATCCCGCAACGGCCCCTGTCCTGCAATGGTGAGGCGCCAGTCATGATGGCGCAACCGCGCCAGCGCGGTCAGGGCGAGCGCCTGATCCTTCTGCCCGGCCAGTCGTCCGACCATCAACAGCCGCCAGGGATCGCCAGCCTGGCGTGGCATGCGCCCGGCGCGGGCCTGCTCCATCGCATGGGTGACGGTCGGGCGAGGCAGCAACCGCGCGTCACCGCTGCCGTCCAGCAGGGCGCGATCATGCTCGCCCATGACGATCGTCAGGTCGCTGAGGTACGCGATGGCGCGGAAGCGCTTCAGTCGCATCCAGGCGCCCAGCCCCTGCTGACCGGGACGCACGATCGGATTGGAAATGCGGCTGACGGCGCGGGTTGCGGTGCCCAGCGTCGCGAGCGCGACCAGCATGTTGCTCTGATTGCCGGCGGAATAGAGAATGTCCGGCCGATGCCGACGGACCATCGCGGCGAGCGCCGGGAATTGCGCGATCATCGACAGGCGGCGCGTCCCGCCCAGAGCAGGCACCTGCCGGATCGTCAGTTCCGGGTCGATCAGATGCGCACAGGCGCCATCCGTGTGCGTCATCCACAATTCCACCGGAACGCCCCGGTGCAGCAAGTGATTGGCCAGCAGGATGGCGACGCGGTCCAGCCCGCCGTCACCGGGTTGGTACAGATAGACCGCCACCGAAAAATCGCGCGCCAAGGTGCGGCGGGACTGAAACATGGATATGCCCTCGACGAAAGATCGGACCGTTGCAGGTTCGACGTCGTCAACGCGGGCAACCCGTATTCGTTCAAATCATCTCAGGGCGATAGCAGAACGGATCAGCGCGGCATTTGCAGCGAGGCGTAGCAGGTAAAGCCGCTCGTCCCCCGCTGAAGCCGGCGGATATAGTTGAGATAGGCCTGATTCTGCTCATAGCCGGTGCCGGGCAGTCGCCCGCCGCGCAGCGCCTGCTTCACCTGTTCGCCGGTGAAGCTGCGACCGGTTCCGGGATAAGCGCCGGGTGTGCCCGACGGCACCAGTTGCCCGCTGGGCGCGATGAAATTGCCGGCACGCCCCTGATCGGGCACAGGGATGGTGCAGTTGAGCACCGAAGCGGCGGTATTGGCGAGCGCGGGGCGAATCGACACAATGGCGGATGCCGCCACCGCACCGCCCATCAGCAATTGCCGGCGGGTAGGCACAGCCAGAGAGTCCGGCGATTCTTGCACAACGGGCGCAACCATTGCATCGGGCGCCTGCGCATCATCCTGTTCGGGCTTCTGGTCGCTCATTGCGTCAAGATCCGTTCGTCCCGCTTGTCAAAGCGTAAAGATTGCACATTATTGCCATAGCCATCGCAGCAATTGCGCGACAAATCCAGCGCGGTAACCATGAATCGACTGACAATATCCCAGATCACGGCCTCCCTCGCCATGCTGTTGCTTGGTACTGGCGGCGCGTTGTTGCTGGGCGCTTCGCCCATCACCATCGCCTTGCCCATCTTGGCGGGGCTGATCGTACTGCTCATCTGCGCCGAAGGCATTGCCGTCCGACCGGTGCATGCACAGGTCGCGCCGGATACGCCCGACCTGATCGCCCATCCCGATTTCGCCAGCCTGCTGGAAGGGATTTCCGACCCCCTGATGCTGGTGGAGCGCGGACGGATCGTGCGGGCGAATCGGGCGGCGCAGCGCTTGCTGGGTAACCATATCGAGGGGGAGGATGCCCGTATCGCCATTCGCCACCCCGCCGCCGCCGAACGGCTGGCCAACAGCGCGCCGATGGCCGAACCGGTGATGGTGGAACTGGTGGGCCTGGGCAGCCGCGACCAGCGCTGGCAGATGCGCGTGGCGCCGATCGGGCAGGTCGCCGATATACGCCGGCTGGTCCATCTGGTCGATCATAGCGGCACCCACGCGGCCGAACGGATGCGGGTCGATTTCGTCGCCAATGCCAGCCATGAACTGCGCACGCCACTGGCCGGCATATTGGGCTTCATCGAGACATTGGCCGACCCGGAACTGGGCAAGGACACCGAAACGCGCCAGCGCTTCCTGAAGATCATGGACGGCGAGGCGCGACGGATGCAGCGGCTGATCGACGACCTCATCTCGCTCAGCCGGATCGAGGCGGAGAAATATCGTGCGCCCGACGCACTGGTCGATATGTCCGAACTGGCGGCCGAGGTGGTAGGCGTCTTCCGATCCAGCCATGGCGAGCGGGGACGCGAGGTAGAGATGGAGATCACGCCTTTATTGCCGAGCGTTCAGGGCGACCGGGCGCAATTGTCCCAGTTGCTGCACAACCTCATCGGCAACTCGATCAAATATGGGCGCCCCGGCACGCCGATCCGCGTGACGCTGAACGAGGGGCCGAGCGGCATGACCCGGCTAACCGTTGCCGACGAAGGTGAAGGGATCGGCCCCGATCATCTGCCGCGCCTGACCGAGCGATTCTACCGTGTCGATTCCGGGCGGAGCCGGGCGATGGGTGGCACTGGCCTGGGCCTGGCCATCGTCAAGCATATCGTGGAACGGCATCGCGGGCGGTTCGACATCGCCAGCACGTTGGGCAAGGGCACGACCATCACCGTGCTGCTGCCACCGCCTGTCGAGGAGGCCCCTGCAAAAAATGACGAAAAGAAGCGACCATCAGCGCTTTCGGGGACGATGTCATAAAAACGAAACCTGACTGTCACAAATGCGCGACTGTCCGCGGCTAGGGCGCTTCCACAGGGGGGCGGCGACTTGCGAATCGCGGCCTTGTTTATGGAGGTTTCCGTGAAGACATTCGCATTGCTCGCCGCCACGACCGTCAGCGTTCTCAGCCTTTCCGCCTGCGGCGACCAGTCCAGCGGCGGTGCCGGCCAGACCCGCGACCAGATCCGCGCGGTCGGTTCGTCCACCGTCTATCCTTTTGCCACGGCGGTCGCCGAACTGTTCGTGCAGGGCAATGCCGGCATGAAGTCGCCGATCATCGAATCGACCGGCACTGGCGGTGGCATGAAGCTGTTTTGCGCAGGCGTCGGCGCTCAATATCCCGACATCGCCGACGCATCGCGCCGGATGAAGAAGGCGGAATATGAGCAATGCGCCGCCAATGGCGTGAAGGACATCGTGGAAATCCAGATCGGCGTCGACGGCCTGGCCTTTGCCGAATCGAACAAGGGTCCGGGCCTGAAGCTGACCCCCAAGATCGTCTATGAGGCGCTGGCCGCCAATCCCTATGGCAAGGGTCCGAACAAGGCCCAGACCTGGAAAGACGTGGACCCCAGCCTGCCCGCGATCGCCATCTCCGTCTTCGGCCCGCCGTCCACCAGCGGCACGCGCGATTCGCTCGCCGAACTGATCCTGGAAAAGGGCTGCCAGTCGGACGAGGCGATGAAGGCGCTCAAGGAAAAGAGCGAGGACGAATATAAGGCGACCTGCACCCGTGTTCGCGAAGACGGCAAATATGTCGACTCCGGCGAGAACGACAATCTGATCGTGCAGAAGCTGGGCGCGAACCCCAATGCGGTCGGCGTGTTCGGCTTCAGCTTCCTGGAGGAAAATAAGGACACGCTGAAGGACGTTTCGATCAACGGGGTCGAGGCGACCTATGAAACCGTGTCGACCGGCCAATATCCCGGCGCCCGCCCGCTCTACATCTATGTGAAGAAGGCGCATATGCAGGCGATACCTGGGCTTCAGGGCTTCCTGAACGCCTTTGCCGCCAACTGGAACCCCGATGGCGCGCTGACCAAGCGCGGCATGGTCGCGGCGCCGGAAGATGTGCGCAAGAAGAGCGCCGAGATCGTCAAGGCGCTGACCGTCCTCGACGGTTCGCAGCTGAAGTAAGGGCGACATGACCGGACCAGCCATCCTCCTGCTGCTGGCGGGCCTGGGCGCGATCGCCTGGGTCAGCGCCCGCGCCCGCGCGCTGCGGCTGCAAACCGTGGCGCGGGCCACGGGGCGGCGTGACGCCGTCCACTCATTGCCTGGCTATCATGGCTGGTATGTCGCGCTGTGGACGCTGATCCCGGCTGCGATATTCCTGATCATATGGGTCAATGTCGCACCCGGCCTCGTCACGCAGAGCGTGCTGGCCGACCCGGCCGCGCAGAGCCTGCCTCTCGATGGCTTCTCCCGCTCCGCCATCCTGGGCGAGGCGCGGGCGATCGCCAGCGGCAATCAGGCGGGCGCATTCAACCCCCTGTCGCAGGGCTTGGTCGAACCTTATCGCGCCGCGCTCGACAAATATGGCATCGCGGGTGCTGTTCTGGCGCTGGTGCTGGCCTTTGCCGGCGGCGCCTTCGCTTTCACTCGCATCCGTCCCGATTTCCGGGCGCGGACGCGGGTCGAGCGGCTAGTGATGGCAAGCCTGCTGATCGCATCGCTGATCGCCATCATCACGACGGTGGGCATCGTCGCGTCGTTGCTGTGGGAAAGCTTCCGCTTCTTCTCCATGGTCAATCCTATCGACTTCCTGTTCGGCACCAAATGGTCGCCGCAATCGGCGGCCATGGGCTATGGCAATGATGATGCGTTCGGCGCGGTACCGCTTTTCTGGGGCACCATCTTCATCGGTGCGATCATCGCGATGATCGTCGCCATCCCGCTGGGCCTGATGAGCGCCATCTACCTGACGCAATATGCCAGCCCGACCGTCCGCAAGTGGATGAAGCCGACGCTGGAGATGCTGGCGGGCGTGCCGACGGTGGTCTACGGTTATTTTGCCGCGCTGACCATCGCCCCTGCCCTGCGTGACTTCGCGGTCGCCATTGGCATCCATGGCGCGTCGTCCGAAAGCGCGCTGGCCGCTGGTCTGGTGATGGGCGTGATGATCATTCCCTTCGTGTCCTCCATGGCCGACGACAGCATCGCCGCCGTGCCGCAATCCATGCGCGACGGCAGTCTCGCCATGGGCGCGACGACCAGCGAGACGATCCGCAAGGTGTTGATCCCCGCTGCGCTTCCGGGTGTTGTGGGCGGCGTATTGCTGGCCGTCAGCCGCGCCATCGGTGAAACGATGATCGTGGTGATGGCCGCCGGCCTTGCCGCCAACCTGACCGCCAATCCCTTCGCCAGCGTGACCACCGTGACGACCCAGATCGTCCAGTTGCTGACCGGCGACCAGGAGTTCGACAGCGCGAAGACGCTGGCAGCCTTTGCGCTGGGTCTGGTGCTGTTCATCGTTACCCTGTTGCTCAACATCGTGGCCCTGCGGGTCGTGAAGAAATATCGCGAGGCATACGAATGACCGCTGTTCGCAACCCCACCGACTGGAAGTCGGAGGCCATGCGCAAGCGGATCGCGGGGCGCTATGCCGCCGAACGCCGCTTCAAATTCGCCGGCCTGTTCGCCGTGGTCCTGTCCGCATCCTTCCTCGCCTTTCTGCTCGTCACCATGATGGGCAATGGCCTGCGCGGCTTCACCCGGACCGAGATTGCGTTGAAGGTCGATTTCCCGGCCTCGCCACTGCTGCTCGATCCCAAGGCGATCACGGACGAGGCTCTGGCCAACGCCAATCTGCCGATGGTGACGGGCACGGTGGCCAAGACGGTGTTGGGCGAGAAGGCGGACGACCTGCTGTCGCCCACCGCCTGGATCAGCATCCGTGACGCGATCAAGGCCGATCCTATGATCCTGAGCCGCACCGCGACGATCAGCGTGCCGGCCTCCACCGGTCTGGACCTTGCCGCCAAGAGCAAAGGTTCTCCCGAAATGGAGGCGGAAGTGGCGCGGCTGAAACAGCAGGGTATCCTGTCGACCGGTTTCAACATGGGCTTCCTGACTGCCAGCGACGGTACCGATCCGACGCAGGTCGGCATCTGGGGCGCGTTCAAGGGATCGTTGCTGACGATGCTCGTCACGCTGATCCTCAGCTTCCCGGTGGGCGTAGCGACCGCGCTCTATCTGGAGGAATATGCGGCCAAGAACTGGTGGACCGACATCATCGAGGTGTCGATCAACAATCTGGCGGCGGTCCCCTCGATCATCTTCGGCCTGCTGGGGCTTTCGATCTTCCTGAACCTGGCCCATCTGCCGCGATCGGCGGCGCTGGTCGGTGGCATGACGCTGGCGCTGATGACGATGCCGGTCATCGTCATCGCCGGGCGCAACGCGATCAAGTCGGTGCCGCCCAGCATCCGCGACGCGGCATTGGGCATTGGGGCCAGTCCGGTGCAGGTGGTGTTCCAGCATGTGCTGCCGCTCGCCCTGCCCGGCATATTGACCGGCACGATCATCGGCATGGCCCGCGCCCTGGGCGAAACCGCGCCGCTGCTCATGATCGGGATGCGCGCGTTCATCGCGACGCCGCCGGGCGGGATCACCGATCCGGCGACCGTGTTGCCCGTGCAGATTTTCCTCTGGTCCGATGAAGTCTCCAAGGGTTTCGTCGAAAAGACGTCCGCCGCGATCATCGTTCTGCTGGCCTTCCTGCTCGCGATGAACGGCCTCGCCATATACCTGCGCAACAAGTTTGAAACACGGTGGTAAACCGCAATATGACAGAAGAACAAATCAAGCTGGCCATTGAAAACCCGAAGATGTCGGCTCGCGACGTCAAGGTTTTCTATGGCGAAAAGCAGGCGATCAAGGGCGTGTCGATCGACGTCGGCATGGACCATGTCACCGCCTTCATCGGCCCGTCGGGCTGCGGCAAGTCGACATTCCTGCGGACGCTGAACCGCATGAACGATACGGTCGCTTCGGCGCGGGTCGAGGGTGAGATCACGCTGGACGGCGAAAATATCTATGCTCCGTCGATGGACGTGGTGCAGTTGCGCGCGCGCGTCGGCATGGTGTTCCAGAAGCCCAATCCCTTCCCCAAGTCGATCTACGAGAATATCGCCTATGGGCCGCGCATCCACGGCCTGGCCGCGGGCAAGGCGGACATGGACGTCATCGTCGAAAAATCGCTGCGCCGTGCGGGCCTGTGGGACGAGGTGAAGGATCGGCTGCATGACAGCGGCACCGCCTTGTCGGGTGGCCAGCAGCAGCGGCTGTGCATTGGGCGCGCCATTGCGGTGGAGCCGGAGGTGATCCTGATGGACGAACCCTGTTCCGCGCTGGACCCGATCGCGACGGCGAAGATCGAGGAGCTGATCCACGAACTGCGCGGCCGTTATGCCATCGTCATCGTCACGCACAATATGCAGCAGGCCGCGCGCGTGTCGCAGCGGACCGCCTTTTTCCATCTGGGCGACCTGGTCGAATATGGCGTGACCAGCGACATCTTCACCAATCCCCGCCAGGAGCGGACCAAGGACTATATCACCGGTCGCTACGGCTGATCGCGGGAGAGACAGACATGGCTGAACATACGATCAAGGCATTTGACGAGGAAATCGACCGGTTGCGCGGGCTGATCGCCGAGATGGGCGGGCGCGCGGAAGCCGCGATCGAGAATGCGATGCTGGCCCTCCAGCGGCAGGACAAGAAGCTGGCTGCCGAAGTGGTGGCCGACGACAAGCGGATCGACGCGATCGAGGCGGAGGTCGAGAAACTGGTGATCCAGGTGATCGCGCTTCGAGCGCCCATGGCGAATGATCTGCGCGACGTCATCGCGGCGCTCAAGATCGTGAGCGTCGTGGAACGCATCGGCGACTATGCCAAGAATATCGCCAAGCGCGTGCCGCTGATCGCGACCAACACGCGCACGCTGGAGCCGATTTCGCTGCTGCCGTCCATGGGGCAGGTCGCGAGCGAGATGGTGCATGATGCGCTGAACGCCTTTGCCGCACGCGATCCCGACCTGGCGCTGGCGGTGATCGAGCGGGACGCGGTGGTGGACGATTTCTACAACAGCGTGTTCCGCACGCTGGTGACGTTCATGGTCGAAAATCCCAAGACGATCAGCGAATGCGCCCACCTGCTGTTCGTCGCCAAGAATATCGAGCGGATCGGCGACCATGCGACCAATGTCGCGGAGATGGTCTATTATGCGGCCACCGGCCAGACCCTGCCGGAGCGTGAGCGCGGCGCCGGCTTGCAGACGGAGGATTGATCCATGGCACGCGCGAAAATGCTGCTGGTCGAGGACGACGCGGCGCTGGCCGAATTGCTGATCTGGCATTTCAAGCGGGAGGATTTCGAGGTCGCCCATACGGTCGACGGCGAAGAGGCGCTGCTGATGGCGCAGGAAAGTACGCCAGACATCGTGCTGCTCGACTGGATGGTGGAAAGCCTGTCCGGCATCGAGGTATGCCGCCGCCTGCGTCGCATGAACGGCACGGCCAACGTGCCCATCATCATGCTGACGGCGCGCGGTGAGGAAGAGGATCGGGTCCGTGGGCTGGAAACGGGCGCGGACGATTATGTGACCAAGCCCTTCAGTCCCCGCGAACTCGTGGCGCGAGTCGGCGCGGTGCTGCGTCGCGTGCGCCCGGCGCTGGCTGGTGAGACGCTGACCTTCTCCGACGTGGAGATGGATACGGTGGGGCACAAGGTCCGCCGCAGCGGCCAGGTGATCCCGCTAGGACCGACCGAGTTCCGCCTGCTCAAGCATTTCCTGGAGCATCCGGGCTGGGTCTTTTCGCGCGAGCGGCTGCTCGACAGCGTCTGGGGCCAGGACAGCGACATCGAGTTGCGGACGGTGGACGTGCATATCCGCCGTCTGCGCAAGGCGATCAACGGCGACGGCCAGTATCAGGACATCATCCGCACCGTTCGGTCGGCCGGCTATGCGCTCGATACGGACGGAATAAGCTGATTTCACCAACCAGGGCTGAAAAAACAAAGCCTCCCCAAGGCAATTTGGGGAGGCTTTGTTTTGGCTATCCGCCGAATCGGATCAGGCGGCGCGGCGGGCCTTGCTCAGTTTCTTGAGCAGCATGTCGCGCTTCATGCGGGACAGATGGTCGATGAAGAGGATGCCCTCCAGATGGTCCATCTCATGCTGGAGGCAGGTGGCGAGCAGCCCGTCCAGTTGCTCTTCATGGATGCGGCCTTCGCGGTCCATCCAACTGGCGCGGACGGTGGCAGGGCGTTCCACTTCGGCATATTGGTCGGGCACCGACAGGCATCCTTCCTGATAGACCGACAATTCTTCGGAACCCTTGAGGATTTCGGGGTTGATGAACACCATCGGATTTTTGACCGGCTTGGCGTCTTCTTCGTCCGATTCGGGTTCCTGAAGGTCCATGACCAGCACACGCTTGGGCACACCGACCTGAATCGCGGCGAGGCCGATACCCGGCGCGTCGTACATGGTTTCGAACATGTCATCGATCAGCATTTGCAGATCGTCGTCAATCGCCTCGACGCGGGTCGAGATGGTGCGCAGGCGCGGGTCGGGCGCTTCAAGAATGGGACGGATAGCCATGGTCCGAACATAGGCGGAACAGGTGGCAATATCAAGCGGGGCGACAAGGGGTGCGCGCCGCTTAACTTCGCATATTTCCCGCATATTTTGAAATATAAGATCAAGAGTTGGAAATTAACATATAAAATCTGCGGCGGCTGTCGGGTAGCATAGCGGAGATGGGAAGCATAGGACAGTATGTTCGCGAGCATGTTCCGCCCATCGTTCCCCGGAACGCACATCCTGCCCCTACCCCACCGGCCGCCGCGCCCGCAGCGCCTGCGCCAGCGTGCCCTCATCCAGATAATCGAGTTCGCCGCCGACCGGCACGCCATGCGCCAGTTGCGTCAGGCGGATAGGAAAGCGCTCCAGCCGTTCGGCCAGATAATGAGCGGTGGTCTGCCCCTCCAGCGTGGCGTTCATCGCCAGCACCACCTCATCTATGCCGCCCGGTTCCAGCCGTGCGATCAGGGCGTCGATGGTGAGATCCTCCGGCCGTATCCCTTCCAGCGCAGAGAGCCGCCCGCCCAGCACATGGAAGCGGCCGGGAAAGAGGCGTGACTTGTCCAGCGCCCACAGGTCCGACACATCCTCCACCACGCACAGCGCGCGCGGATCGCGGCGATGATCGGTGCAGATACCGCAGGGGTCGACCGTGTCGACATTGCCGCAGATGTGACAGGTGACGAGCCGCTCATTCACCGCCTCCAGCGCGCGCAGCAACGGCTCCATCGCGCCTTCGCGGCGTTTGAGCAGATGCAGCACCGCGCGCCGCGCCGAACGGGGCCCAAGACCGGGCAGACGGGACAGCGCTTGAGTAAGTGCTTCGATTTCAGGAGAGGCCATATCATGAGATAAGGGGTTGCAACTGGGAGAGACAAGGGGTTTGAGCATCGGTCATGCGTATCATCTATATGGGCACACCCGATTTCGCCGTTCCTTCGCTCGATGCGCTGGTCAAGGCAGGGCATGACGTCGTCGCGGTCTACAGCCAGCCGCCCCGGCCCGCCGGTCGCGGCAAGGCGTTGCGACCCTCCCCCGTTCATATGCGCGCCGAGGAATTGGGCATGGAGGCACGGACGCCGGTATCGCTCAAGGATGCGGACGTGCAGGCTGCCTTCGCCGCGCTGGACGCCGATGTCGCGGTGGTCGCCGCCTATGGGCTGATCCTGCCGCGCGCGGTGCTGGACGCGCCGCGCCATGGCTGCATGAACATCCATGCCTCGCTGCTGCCGCGCTGGCGCGGGGCGGCCCCGATCCAGCGGGCGATCCTGTCCGGCGACAATGTCACCGGCGTCACCATCATGGACATGGAGGCTGGTCTGGACACCGGGCCGATGCGGGCCAAATATATCACGCCGATCGAATATAAGACTGCTGGCGCGCTGACCGCCGAACTGGCGCAGGCCGGCGGCGCGCTGATGGTCGAGGTGCTGGACGATATTTCCCTCCATCCATCGATGGCGCAGCCCGAAGAAGGCGTCACCTACGCGGCCAAGATCGACAAGGCGGAGGCGCGGATCGACTTCACGCGCCCGGCGATTCAGGTCGAGCGGCAGGTGCGGGCCTTCAATCCGTTCCCCGGCGCTTTCTTTGAATATGGCGGCGAACGGTTCCGCATTCTGGCGGCCCATGTCGAGCATGAGGATGGCGCGCCCGGCGCATTGCTGGACGACGCCCTGCTGATCGGGTGCGGCCATGGGGCGATCCGCGTCACGCAAATCCAGCGCGCGGGAAAAGCCGTGATGACGCCGGGCGATCTGCTGCGCGGTTACGAAATGCCGCAGGGGAGCCGGGTGGATGGGTAATAGGCGCGAAGGTCGTATATGACCCGCTTCGCCTTCACCGTCGAATTTGACGGTCGCCCCTTCATGGGATGGCAGCGGCAAGCGCATGGGCCGAGCGTGCAGCAGCGACTTGAGGATGCGATCTTCGCGGTCACGGGCGAGCGGGCGGTCATCCATGCCGCGGGGCGCACCGATGCGGGCGTCCATGGGCTGGCGATGCGCGCCCATGCGGAGATCGACAAGGATATCGCCCCCTTCCGGCTGATGGAGGCGGTCAATGCACGGCTGCGGCCCGATCCGGTGGCAATCCTGGCGTGCGAGGTGATGCCGGACGACTGGCATGCGCGCTTTTCCTGCGTAGGGCGATCCTATGTCTATCGCATCGCCAATCGCCGCGCGCCGCTGACCTTCGACCGGGGGCTGATGTGGCGGGTGATCCAGCCGCTGGATGCCAATGCGATGCACGAGGCGGCGCAGTTCCTGGTGGGGTTGCATGATTTCACCACCTTCCGATCCGCCCATTGTCAGGCGCATAGTCCGGTGAAGACGCTGGACCGGCTGGCGGTGGAACGCGACGGCGATCGCATCGCCATCCATGCGGCGGCGCGATCCTTCCTGCACCATCAGGTGCGGTCGATGGTCGGGTGCCTGGCAATGGTCGGCATGGGACGATGGAGCGCGGATGATCTGCGCGCTGCGCTGGAGGCGAAGGATCGGGCGGCGCTGGGCCTGAATGCGCCGCCGGACGGGCTGTATTTCGTGCGCGCCTCCTATCCGGACGACGGCGTCAGGTGAAGGCGGCGACCCGCACCTGATTCTTGCCGGCGCGCTTGGCGTCGCGCATCGCATCGTCGGCGCAGGCGATCAGCCAGTCGAGGTCGGCCGGGTCGGGCCTGTCGGTGGTGACCAGGCCGAGACTGCCACTGATCCCGATGCCATAGGCGGCGAGCGCCAGTCGCACATCTTCGGCAAGGGTGGCGACGGCGGCTTCTTCCCGGTTGGCCAGCAGCACCAGAAATTCGTCGCCGCCCAGCCGGGCGATCACATCGCCGGCCTGCGTATGGCTGCGCAGGATCGCGCCGATATCGGCCAGGCACGCATCCCCGACGGCATGGCCGTGATGGTCGTTCACCTGCTTGAACCCGTCGAGGTCGAGGAACAGAAGACTGGCGGCGCGGCCCGTCTGTGCGGCATGGATCAGCATATATTTGGCGCGACAGGCAAAGCCGCGTCGGTTGAGCAGGCTGGTCAACGGATCGTGGAGCGCCTCGAAACTGGCCTGACGCAGGTCGGACAAATCCTCGATCACCGCGACGTAGAATTCGGGCCGGTCATCATCATCGCGCACCATGGCCACGGTCAGGTTGATCCAGATCACCGTGCCGTCGGAGCGGATATAGCGTTTTTCCATGGAGTAGCGGGGCAGTTCGCCGGCATTGAGCCGCGCCAGCAGCGCTTCGTCCGCATGGAGATCGTCGGGGTGGGTGATCTGCTGAAAGCCGGTGCGGATCAGCGTATCGGCATCATAGCCGCTGATTTCGCAGAAGCGCGGATTGACCGTCAGGAAATGGCCGTCCAGCCCGACATGGGCGATGCCGATCGGGGCATGGTGAAACGTCGCCTCGAACCGGCGCTGCGCCCGCCCCAGTTCCATCATCATGTTGCTGCGCGAGTCGAGCAGATCGGCCTCCACCACGGCAGGCAAAGGATTGCAATCAAAGGGTTGTGCAAAATCGTCGTGCAGATGGCGGCTCATGCGCCCTTATTGATGGCGAGCGGTAAATAGAGACTTTACCGCGTTGCGCAGTGGTCAAATTTTCAGAGCCGGGTGCGGAAGGGCGTGAAATTGGTGCCGGCATCATAGACGTCCAGCCCTTCGCGGCGCTTGAGGAAATTCACGACCATATAGGTGACCGGGGTCAGCACCGCTTCCCACAGGCATTTCATGCCCCAGTTGGTGACCATGACGGTCAGCACCTGCATATGGGTCCAGGTGCCAAGGAAGGCGAGCGGATAGAAAAGCAGGCTGTCTACCCCCTGTCCCACCACGGTCGAGCCGATGGTGCGCATCCACAGATGCCGCCCTTGCGTCAGCAGCTTCATCTTGGCGAGGACGAAGCTGTTGGCGAACTCGCCCGCCCAGAAGGCGACGAGCGAGGCGAAGACGATGCGCCAGGTGCTGCCGAACACCGCTTCATAGGCGTTCTGGTCGGGCCAGCCCGCTGCCGGTGGCAGGACGACGACGACCCAACTCATCAGCGCCATGAACAGCATCGCGACGAAACCGGCCCAGACGCAGCGGCGCGCGCGGGAGTAGCCATAAACTTCCGTCAGTACGTCGCCAATGACATAGCCGAGCGGGAAGAAGAGGATGCCGGCGCCGAAGGTGAAGCCGCCCAGCGTCGACAGCTTGGCCGCACCGATCAGGTTGGATAGCAGCAGTATCGCGACGAAGGCCGCCATGAAGAAATCATAATAGCGCAGCGGCCGGCTTCCCAGCGAATCCGCTTCGATCTTGTGAACCGCCCCATCCATCATACAGACGATGCTTATCGCGCAGGCGGGCGATTGCAAGCCACCGCCAGCCGGGTCGCCGGTTTCGTCATTTTGCTGCACCGCAATATTGCATTGCAGCATTTCTGGTCGCTTCATCCCCTTGTGGCCACGGCCCGTCCCTTAGCTGCCCACTTTTGCGCATGGGCTGCCTATGTCCGCCCTTCCTCGCATGATGCCGCAGCGGCGTCGCACCTTTCACGGTCGCCTGTTCGACCCCTCATCCGCCCATCGTGCGCGGCGCGAGCTTTCGCGTCCCGGTGGCGGGACCGGAGACATATATGTCCACTTCCAGCGCGCATCGCGCGCATCTTGGCTGGTTCAAACGTCGTCACGACCTGAAGGTCGACGACATCACCATCGTCGACAAGTCGCAGTTGAACCGGGCCGTGGGCGCGGCTGCGCTGGGCAATGCGATGGAATGGTTCGATTTCGGCGTCTATGGCTATCTGGCGGTGACATTGGGCCGCGTCTTCTTTCCCGCCGGCGATCCCACCGCGCAACTGATCGCGACATTTGCGACCTTCACGGCCGCCTTCCTCGTCCGGCCGCTGGGCGGGCTGGTGTTCGGGCCGCTGGGCGACCGATACGGCCGGCACAAGGTTCTGGCCTTCACCATGACCCTGATGGCAATCGGGACTTTCGCCATCGGCCTCATTCCTTCCTATGAGCGGATCGGCATGGGCGCGCCGATATTGCTGCTGGTCGCGCGGCTGATCCAGGGCTTTTCGACCGGCGGCGAATATGGTGGTGCGGCGACCTTCATCGCGGAATATTCGACCGACCAGAAGCGCGGCTTCATGGGGAGCTGGCTGGAGTTCGGCACGCTGGGCGGGTATATAATGGGTGCTGGTACGGTCACGGCGCTGCAAATGACGCTGGGCGATGCCGATATGCTGGCATGGGGATGGCGCATTCCATTCCTGATCGCGGGGCCGCTGGGGCTGCTCGGCCTTTATATGCGACTGAAGCTGGAGGAAACGCCCGCGTTCCGCGCCTATACGCAGGAAGCCGACAAGCGTGAGCTGGATCGCCTGCCGATGACCGCCCTGCTGCGCACCCACTGGCGCCAGTTGGTCAAGTGCATGGGGCTGGTGCTGGTCTTCAACGTCACCGACTATATGCTGCTGACCTATATGCCCAATTATCTGAGCGTCACCATGGGCTATGCGGACAGCAAGGGGCTACTGCTCATCATTCTGGTGATGCTGGTGATGATGCCGCTCAATATCGTGGGCGGGGCGATCAGCGACCGGCTGGGGCGGCGGCCGATGATCATCGGCGCCTGTACCGCGCTGATCCTGCTGTCGGTGCCGTGCATGTGGCTGATCGGGACGGGCAATGACTGGCTGATCTTTGCCGGGCTGATGCTGCTGGGCGTGACCCTTGTCTGCTTCACCAGTTCGATGCCGTCGACCCTGCCGGCGCTGTTCTATACGCCGGTGCGATACAGCGGCCTGTCGATCGCGTTCAACATTTCCGTCTCGCTGTTCGGCGGGACGACCCCGCTCGTCACCGCTTGGCTGGTGAGCCGGACCGGCGATCCGCTGGTGCCGGCCTATTATCTGATGGGTGCGGCGGCGATCGGCATCCTCACAATGTGGCGCGTACGCGAAACCGCCGGCATGCCGCTGCGCGGTTCGCCCCCGGCGGTCGAAAGCCGGGCGGAGGCGATCGCGCTGGTGCGGGGCGATCAGCCCGTCACGGTGGACGCCTCGCCGCCCATGCTGGTCCAGCCGGGACAGGTCAGCGGATCGGCGGCGCCAGCACCCGGCATGGCCTGACGATCTGGCGGCCGGAGCAGTCAGGCGATTGCAACCGGCCGGATCGCCCGCTATCGCGGCACGCGCACGGCCCCGTAGCTCAGTTGGATAGAGCATTCGCCTTCTAAGCGAATGGTCGCAGGTTCGAATCCTGCCGGGGTCGCCACCGAATCAGAAGTTGAAGATCAGCATCGCCAGGCCGAACAGCGTCAGCATGAAGGCGAAGGCGAGAAAGCCCAAGTCCGGTTTGTCAGGATCTCTCATCAAGCCTTTCCTTCATTGCGTGTCAGCAGGTCATCGATCACCGTCATGGTGAAGATCGGGTCGGCGTCCGCCGGCACTTCCGCGACGGCATCGACAAAGGCGGCGCGGGTTGCGGGTTCATCATAGACCATCTTCCGATCGAATGCCGCACGCCATGTCGCCTCGTCCGGCCATTCGGCATAGCCGACGAAACGGCCATCGGCATCGCGATGCAGGCGGGAGCCGTAGCTGCCATATTTTTCGCGGATGAGGTCGGTACCGCGACACCAGGCGGTGCGGAACTGCTCTTCCTTGCCGGGATGAACCCGCCACCAATAGACTGCGACGAACATCGACTCTCTCCTTGCCTTTCAAGGAGAATGAGCCGGATCGGGCGAGGGTTCCAATAGTCTTGCCGGCCCTCCCAAAAGCGCGGGAGAGCCGGCATAATGACATTACAGAATCGTCTGGCCGGTCTTCGCCCAATCGGCGGCAAAGCCTTCCAGGCCCTTGTCGGTCAGCACATGCTTGGACAGCATACGGATGACGGCGGGCGGCGCGGTCATCACGTCGGCGCCGATGCGGGCGCTTTCCAGCACATGGATCGGATGGCGTACCGACGCGACCAGGATTTCGGTGTCGAAGCCATAATTGTCGTAGATCAGGCGGATATCGCCGATCAGGGCCATACCGTCGAAGCCATTGTCGTCATGACGGCCGACGAAAGGCGAGATGAAGCTGGCGCCGGCCTTGGCCGCGAGCAGCGCCTGATTCGCCGAGAAGCAGAGGGTGACGTTGACCAGCGTACCTTCGTCAGTCAGCGCCTTGCAGGTCTTGAGACCGTCGATGGTCAGCGGCACCTTGATGCAGACATTGTCCGCGATCTTGCGCAGCACTTCGGCTTCCTTCATCATCGTCTCATGGTCGAGCGCGACGACCTCGGCGGATACCGGGCCATCGACGATGCCGCAGATTTCTTCCACCACTTCCAGGAACTTGCGGCCCGACTTGTGGATCAAGGACGGGTTGGTGGTGACGCCGTCCAGCAGGCCGGTGGCGGCCAGATCGCGGATGTCGGCGGTGTCGGCAGTATCGACGAAGAATTTCATGGGATGCTCC
This sequence comes from Sphingobium sp. Leaf26, assembly GCF_001421665.1. Classification (GTDB taxonomy): domain Bacteria; phylum Pseudomonadota; class Alphaproteobacteria; order Sphingomonadales; family Sphingomonadaceae; genus Sphingobium. The sequence goes on along the minus strand of NZ_LMKV01000012.1, from coordinate 344,839 downwards.
GGGGAGGTTCGAATCGCGCCCCTTTAGCGGTTGCGGGCGGGATTCGCCATGTCGGACGCGGCGATTTGCATCTGGCGCACGCTGCGATTAAGGCGCGCGCACCTTTCCAAAGGACCAGACATGCCCCGTTTGCGCCGCGCCCGCCTGATCGCGGGGCTTTGCCTGACCCTGTCCTTCGCCTGCCAGGCGCGGGCCGCGACCGAGGAAAGCCAAGCCTGGCTGACCGAACTGGCAACCATCAGGATAAGCCCGACCGACATCGTCACCGTCGATTCGAGCCAGCGCCTGCGGTCCGACGCCGATAGTGGCGGCGAGCAATTCGTCGCGCGGATCGGGCTGGACCATGCGGTTGCCCCCCATCTGCAACTGGGCGGCGGCATCGCCTATCTGGAAAGCGAGACGGACAAGGAATTGCGCCTGTTCCAGCAGGCGATCGTCACCAGGGGCATCTGGCTGAGCCGCACCCGGATCGAACAGCGATTCTTCAGTACGGCGAACGATCCAGGCTGGCGGCTGCGGCAGCGGATACAGGCATCCGTGCCGATCGACCGGGCAAAGCAATGGACGGTCATCGCCGCAACCGAACTCTTCTTTCACCTCAATCGCGCCCGGCCGGGCGACAAGACCGGCCTTGCCATGATGCGCCATCAGATCGGCCTGCGCCATCCGGTCGCCAAGGCGATCGATGCCCAATTGCTCTATATGCGGCAGCAGAATTTCCGCGATGGCCGGCCTGATGTCGTGTCGCACATCCCGTGGCTGACGCTGAGCTGGCGACTGTAGGCAGCAAGCCATTGCGCCCCGCGTCCAGCGCTTTAAGGACTAGGGCCATGTCGTCTCGCGCCCGTGTCCTGATCCTGAACGCCGCCCTGGGGCCGCTCGACTATCGCGTGCCGCATGGCATGAGCGTGAAGCCCGGCAGCATCGTCGTCGCCCCGCTGGGGCCGCGCCAGTTGATCGGCGTGGTGTGGGAAGAGGATAGTTTCCCCGATAGCGAGACGGTCGGCGACAATCGGCTGCGCAACCTGATCGACGTGGTGGATGCCCCGCCTTTGCCCGAAACGCTGCGGCGGCTGATCGAATGGACGGCGGACTATTATATGGCGCCCCCGGCCGCCGTGCTGCGCATGGCGCTATCCTCCATGGCGGCGCTGGAGGGTGCACGGACCGTGATCGAATATCGCGCCACCGGGGCCGTGCCCGACCGGATGACCGAGCAGCGGGCGCAAGCATTGGAGCGGATCGGCGATCGACAGGGGTTGATCCGCGAACTGGCGATGATCGGCGGGGTGAGCGACGCGGTGATCCGCGGCCTCATCAAACAGGATATCTTCGAGCCGGTCGAGGTGAGCGTCGATACGCCCTTCCCCATGCCCGATCCGGCCCATGCGCAGCCCGTGCTGTCGGAGGCGCAAACGAGCGCAGCGGAACAGATGGCCGACGCCGTGCGGGCGCATGACTTCGCGCCCTTCCTGCTGGATGGCGTCACCGGCTCCGGCAAGACGGAGGTCTATTTCGAGGCGATCGCCGCCGCGATCCGCGCCGACCGGCAGGTGCTGGTGCTGCTGCCCGAAATCGCGCTGACCGAACCCTTTCTGGAGCGGTTCGAAAAGCGGTTCGGCACCGTGCCGGTCAACTGGCATAGCGGGTTGCGCCAGAGCGAACGGCGGCGGGCCTGGCGCGCCATCGCTTCGGGTCAGGCGCAGGTGGTGGTCGGCGCGCGGTCGGCGCTGTTCCTGCCCTATCCCAATCTGGGCCTGATCGTGGTGGACGAGGCGCATGAGGCCAGCTTCAAGCAGGAGGATGGCGTCCATTATCATGCCCGCGACGTGGCGGTGATGCGGGGCCTGATCGAGAAATTTCCGGTCATTCTGGCGTCCGCTACGCCCGCCATCGAGACGCGGCATCAGGTGGAGTTGGGCCGCTATGCCGAGATCAAGCTGCCCTCGCGCTATGGCGGGGCGGAGATGCCGCGGATCGAGGGCGTCAACCTGCTGACCGATCCGCCCGAGCGCGGCCGATGGATCGCGCCTCCGCTGGTGAAGGCGATGGACGAGGTGATGGCGAAGGGGGAGCAGAGCCTGCTCTTCCTCAACCGGCGCGGCTATGCGCCGCTGACCCTGTGCCGCCATTGCGGATACCGGTTCCAATGCCCCAATTGCACCGCCTGGATGGTCGAACATCGGCTGACCCATCGCCTGGCCTGCCATCATTGCGGCCATGTGATCCCGGCTCCGCGCCGCTGCCCGGAGTGCAAGGAGGAGGACAGCCTGGTCGCCTGTGGTCCGGGTGTCGAGCGGATCGCGGACGAGGTGAAGGCGCTGTGGCCGCAGGCGCGCATCGCGCTCGCCACGTCCGACACGCTCTGGTCCCCGGCCCGCGCCGCCGATTTCGTGAAGTCGGTGGAGGCAGGCGATGTCGATATCATCGTGGGCACGCAGTTGGTCACAAAGGGCTATCATTTCCCCAACCTGACACTGGTGGGCGTGATCGACGCGGACCTTGGGCTGGAGGGGGGCGACCTGCGCGCGGCTGAGCGGACATTCCAGCAGATCGTGCAGGTGGCCGGCCGCGCCGGGCGTGGCGAGAAGCCGGGCAAGGTCTATATCCAGACGCGCATGCCGGGCAGCGAGGTGATCCAGTCGCTGATCGAGGGCGATACCGAGCGTTTCTATGCGGTCGAGACGGAGAACAGGCGGCGGGCCAACGCCCCGCCCTTCGGCCGGTTCGCCGCGATCATCATATCGAGCGAGGATGCGGACGAGGCGGTGCAAACCGCACGGCTGATCGGCAAGTCCGCCCCGGTGATCGAGGGGATGCGCGTCTATGGCCCCGCCCCTGCGCCGCTGTCCGTCCTGCGTGGCCGACACCGCCACCGGCTGCTGGTCCATGCCACGCGACAGGTGGATATCCAGGCGGCGATCCGCGAATGGCTGGGCAACCTGGCGTGGAAGTCAGGCACGCGCGTCGCGGTGGACGTCGACCCCTACAGTTTCATGTGATGGACAGCCCCTGCCGCAACCTGTGCGCCCTCGACCGCGACCGGCGTTATTGCACCGGATGCGGCCGGACGATCGAGGAGATCGTCCACTGGCGCAGCCTGGGCGATGCGCGACGGGCCACGATCATGACGCGGGTAAAGGATTTCCAGCCGGAGCGGCTTTCTTCTCCGCCGCCTGCGCGTCATAGCCCGCCTTCATCCTGATCGCGGCTTGTCGCATGTCCGATCCGTGCGGTGAAAAGGCGATCGGATCAAGCATGATCGACGCGGATTCATATTCGCCGCGATAGGCCATCGCCTGCGCGATCTGGAAACGATAGTTGGGATTTTGCGGCAGCAGGCTGAACGCCTTGTATAGGCCGTCATAGCCGATATCGGGCATCTTGCCCCCGCGCATCGCATGATAGCGGTAGAACAGCGCGAGCGGCACGGGATCTTCCGTATCGGCGCGGTTGGCGCGGACGATGGAGGTCAGCGCCGCCTTCCAATCCTCTGCCTTGTCGCTGTCCTGTGCGCGGGCCAGCAAGGCTTCGGCGCGGACCGCATAGGCGCGCGCGGATTTGGGGTCGATCGCGATCGCCCGATCGGCATCGGTCAGCGCCGCGTCCGCCTGCTCGGCTTCCCATTCCGCCTCTGCCAGCAGCGCGAGCGCGTAGGCGCTGTCGGGATATTTGGCGGCAGTCGCGCGGATGGACGTGACCAGAGCCGGTATCTCATCCTGTTGCGGCCGGTGGATGAGGTGCAGTTCATCCTCGATCAGAGCCGCCTGCGCCGGATCGACCGGAACGACCGTGATCGCGCCGATATTCATCTCCTGCGGCTTCAGCACCGACATGGAGAGGCGCTTGCGCATATAGGCCTTGAGTTCCTTCTCCAGCCCACCCAGCCCGCCTTCGAAATAGCTGTCGACCTGTACGTCCGGCTTCCCCTGCGCCAGATCGTTGAGATAGCGGGTCATCCCCGTCGTATAGCCATTCTTGTTCTGGAAATAATAATGGGTCAGCAACCAGGCCGTGCCATAATAGCGATCGCCATCCTTGAGATTCAGGCCATCGGTCGTGCGTGACAGCAACTGGGCAAGCGGATAGGGCTGGCCCAGCACCAGACCTGGAACCCGGCCCATCGGCACCTTGGCGAAATGGATCGATCCATCCTTGGGGAAATCGACGACCGAGAAAAATTCGGCGAACCCCTCCACATACCAGGCCGGATAGGCGGCCGGGAAATGGTGCAGCATGAAATGGTGGGTATATTCGTGGAACAGCACCTCTTCGGCGCCCATGTCGAACTTGCCGGTCTTCGCGCCACGCGCGAGGAAGGCGTAAGCCGTACGATCGGATGTCGTATAATAGCCGGCGATGTTGGGATTGCGGGCCAGTTCCTTCACCTTGGCTTCGCTGGACAGGAGATAGACCTTCACCGGACTGCCCTTGTCCGGGCTGGTCACGCCGGTCAGGCGACGCAGGAGATAGTCGAACTTCTCCAGCCGCTCGGCAAAGCCGCGCAGCGTTTCGTCCCTGCCCTCGCTATAGACGGTGAAATGCTGCGTCTGCGCCTGCCACCATGCGGCTTGCGCCGTGCCCATGCCCGTCATGGCCAGCCCCAACCCGGCCAGCGCCCTCATCCAGAATCGCATTGATCCACTCTTTCCCCAAAGACCTTGATGACAGGGTGAAGGAGTGCCGCGTGGATGAAAAGATGCAATTTTCCCGTTACTTGCCTTTTTCCTTGGCAAGCAGCGCCCGTTTCTTGTCCAGTCCCCAGGCATAGCCGCCCATGCTGCCATCGCTGCGCACCACACGGTGGCAGGGAATGAGGACTGCAAGACCATTGTCGCCACAGGCCGTGCCCGCCGCGCGGACCGCGCCGGGACGGCCGATCGCACGCGCGACATCCCCATAGCTGCGCGTCTGCCCCGGCGGGATGGCGCGCAGGGCGGCCCATATCGCCTGCTGGAAAGCCGTGCCGGCAATGTCTGTCGGCAAATCGGCGCCGGCCGCCGGGTCATCGACCAGCGCCGCGACCCGCGCCGCCATCGCGTCCAGCGCCGCATCGGCGGGTTGCAGGTCGGCATGCGGGAAGCGGGCATGCAACGCCTCGCCGCCCTCGCCAAAGCTGATGCGGCACAGCCCCTTGTCCGTCGCGGCCACCAGCATCGGCCCCAGACTGCTCTCCACCGTGCGCCAGCGGATCGTGGCTCCGCGCCCGCCTGTCTTCCATGCCGTCGGCGTCATCCCCAGATGAGCCTGCGCATCGGCATAGGCGCGGCTGGGGGCGTTATAGCCCGCCTCGTAGATGGCGGCCGTCACGCTGTTCTCGCGCCCAAGAGCCTCCTTGAGCCGCGCCGCGCGCACTCCACGCGCATAGGCGGCCGGGGTCAGCCCCGTTTCCCGTTTGAACAGGCGATGAAAATGATGGGGGGCATAACCGGCATGGGCGGCAATCGCCTCCAGCAGCGGCATATCCTCCGCCGCCTCGATGAAGGCGATCGCCCTTTCCACCGCGATCCGGTCCCGCCCGACCTCGTCCGGGCGGCAGCGCAGGCAGGCGCGGAAACCCGCCGCCCGCGCCGCGGCGGGATCGGGCAGGAAGTGCATATTCTCCCGATTCGGATGCCGCGCGGCGCAACTGGGCTTGCAATAGATGCCCGTGGTGAGGACGCAGCCGACGAACAGGCCGTCCAACGCCCGGTCGCGACGCAGGAAAGCATCCCAGCAGGCATCCGGGTCGGGCATGCCCGGCAGGGGAGAAGGCGCAAGGCGAGTCATCTGGTTCATGACGATATGGGGTAGATGATCGCCCGTCGCCATGCTTCCCGCGCCTTGCGTTCAAAGCATTTCATCTTTTTCCACATTGCGCCGCGCGCGCCATGCAATATTGATGCGCGCAACCATGACCGCCCTCCCCCGCCGCTTCGCCCCGATCCTTGGCTTCACGCTCGCGCTGTTGGCGCCTGTGTCTCTCCATGCCGAACAGCAGGACATCGCCGCCGCCGCGCGCGGGGTGGTGCGCGTCGCGCTGGTTGCGACCGACGGGTCGGACGCCTATTTCGTCGGCCATGGCAGCGGCTTTGCGGTGGCGCCGGACAAGGTGCTGACCAACGCCCATGTGGTGGAGCTGGCGCGCGAGGAGAAAAATCTCGTCATCGGGGTGATCCCTTCAGAGGGCACGAAGACCTATGGCGGGCGAATCATCGCCTATTCGCCGGGCAACGACCTGGCCCTGATCCAGTTGGAGGAAGGGCGCCTGCCGGTGTCCACCTTCTATGCCGGCGCAGTGACCGATGGCCAGCATGTCACCGCGATCGGCTATCCCGGCACGGTCGACCGGGCGCAGGGCCTGGGGCTCAAGCAACTGGTGCAACCGCTCGCCACGGTGAAGACCAGCGGCAATATCTCCTCCGGCCGCGCCAGCCAGAGCTTCGACACGATCCTGCATACCGCCCCGCTGGCGGCCGGCAATAGTGGCGGGCCGCTCGCCGACGACTGCGGCCGGGTGCTGGGCGTCAACAGCTTCGGCTCCGTGTCGGACGGCAATGACGCGGAGTTCGGCTTTGCCGTGTCCTGGCGGGAGGTCGCGTCCTTCCTGCGGCAGGCAGGCGTGTCGTCGTTGCATAGCGTCGTCCCCTGCCGGTCGATGGCCGAAGCGGATGCGGCCGATGCCAGCATTACCCAGCGCGAATCGCAGATGACCGAGCAGAAGAGCCGCGCCAGCGCCGATGCCCGCGAGCAGGCAGTCGCCCGCGCCCGCGACGCGGCCGAGCGTGACGTCATCACCGCGCGGGAAAACGCCATGGCCGGCGCGGCCGTTCTGCTGGCGCTCGCCGTGCTGGGCCTGGGGGCCGGCGGGCTGTTCTACAGCCAGGGCAAGGAACGCAAGTCCACCTGGTTCCTGGCCGGCGGCGGCGTTGCGCTGCTGGCGGCGCTGGGCCTTTTCTTCCTGCGCCCCAGCTTTTCCAGCGTCGATGAACGGGTGAAATTGCCGGAGGACAAGAATGTGGTCGGCAACGGCGCCTTCGCCTGGACCGGCGAAAATGTCTGCAAGGTGGATCTGGCCCGCAGTCGCCTGACCGTGTCGCAGCCCAATGATATCGGGCTGAACTGGGCCGATGGCGGATGCGTCAACGGCGACACCCAATATGTCGCGTCAGGCACGGTCTGGCAGCGGGCCACCGTGCCCGACGAAGCCAATTATGTGACCAGCAGCCAGTTCGACCCGGCCACCGGCACGCTGCGCGTGCAGCGCTGGCTGCCCGACCTCGACACGATGGACAAGGCACGCGCCCTGTTGAAGGAGGGTCCGGGCAAGGGGCCGATCAAGGGTTGCGGCAGCAACTCCGAACTGCTGTCACGGATCGCGACGCTCCAGAGCGACATGACAACGTTGCTTCCGGCCCAACCCAACGAGCGGATCATCTATCATTGCCAGAAGGGACGGCTTGCCCCGACCGATCCTGCCGATTGACCGATTCGTCGCAGTGGAAATACTCAGTCAAATAGGGCGTTTTTCGCACTATCGATGGAATCGCGTCACATGACTTGCATAGTCATAATCGCACTGCTAACCGGCCCGGCAACAGGGGCTCGGGACGGGATCAGACCGCGCCCTCTTTTTGCATGACCCGCAAATCACGGAGGACGGCAGGCGCGTGGAGATTAACAGCGGCATACAGGCCAGTCTCAGCGGCCGCTACGCGGTGGCGCTGTTCGACTTGGCTCGCGACGCACAATCGCTCGACACGGTGGCGGACAGCCTGGCCGGGTTGAAGCAAGCTATTGCGCAATCCCCCGATTTCAAGGGACTCATCAACAGCCCGGTGTTGAGCCGGGACGCAGCAGGCAAGACGATCGCCGCCGTCGCATCCTCCATGGGTACCGACGCACTGACGACGAAATTTCTGGGCGTGCTCGCGCAGAATCGTCGCCTGAGCCAGTTGCCCGCCGTCATCCGTGCCTATGAAACGCTGCTGTCGAATCACAAGGGTGAAGCCCGCGCCGAAGTGACGAGCGCCCACCCGTTGACCGAAACCCAGATCGCCGCTCTGACGCAGAGCTTGAAAGCGCGCGTCGGTCGCACCGTCACGCTCGACGCGAAGGTCGATCCTGCGATCCTGGGCGGGCTGGTCGTCAAGATCGGCAGCCAGATGATCGACAGCTCCATCCGCACCCGTTTGAATACGCTCGCACAGGCCATGAAAGGCTAAGTCATGGATATCAACGCCGCAGAAATTTCGAAGGTCATCAAGGACCAGATCGCCAATTTCGGCACCGAAGCGCAGGTCAGCGAAGTCGGTTCCGTACTGACCGTGGGTGACGGCATCGCCCGCGTCCATGGCCTCGACAACGTCCAGGCGGGCGAAATGGTCGAGTTCGCCAATGGCGTGCAGGGCATGGCGCTGAACCTGGAAGCCGACAATGTCGGCGTCGTGATTTTCGGCTCCGACGCCGAAATCAAGGAAGGCGATGTCGTCAAGCGCACCGGCACCATCGTGGACGTTCCCGTCGGCAAGGGCCTGCTGGGCCGCGTCGTGGACGGTCTGGGCAACCCGATCGACGGCAAGGGGCCGATCGTGTCCGACACCCGCATGCGCGTCGAGCGCAAGGCGCCCGGCATCATCCCGCGCACCTCGGTCCATGAACCTGTGCAGACCGGCCTCAAGGCCATCGACACGCTGGTCCCCGTCGGCCGTGGCCAGCGCGAACTGATCATCGGCGATCGTCAGACCGGCAAGACCGCCGTGGCGATCGACACCTTCATCAACCAGAAGACCGCGAACGCGGGCGATGACGAGAGCAAGAAGCTCTACTGCATCTACGTCGCTATCGGCCAGAAGCGCTCGACCGTCGCGCAGATCGTCAAGCAGCTCGAAGAAAATGGCGCGATGGAATATTCCATCGTCGTCGCCGCGACCGCTTCGGAACCCGCGCCGCTCCAGTATCTCGCGCCTTATACCGGCGTGACCATGGGCGAATATTTCCGCGACAACGGCATGCACGCCGTGATCGTGTATGACGATCTGTCGAAGCAGGCCGTGGCCTATCGCCAGATGTCGCTGCTGCTGCGCCGTCCTCCGGGCCGCGAAGCCTATCCGGGCGACGTGTTCTATCTGCACAGCCGCCTGCTGGAGCGCGCGGCCAAGATGAACAAGGAAAACGGTTCCGGGTCGCTGACCGCGCTGCCGATCATCGAGACGCAGGCGGGCGACGTGTCGGCCTACATCCCGACCAACGTGATCTCGATCACCGACGGCCAGATCTTCCTGGAAACCAACCTCTTCTATCAGGGCATCCGTCCGGCCATCAACGTGGGCCTTTCGGTGTCGCGCGTCGGTTCCGCCGCGCAGACCAAGGCGATGAAGAAAGTGTCCGGCTCGATCAAGCTGGAGCTGGCACAGTATCGCGAAATGGCCGCCTTCGCCCAGTTCGGTTCGGACCTCGACGCTTCGACCCAGAAGCTGCTGAACCGTGGGGCGCGCCTGACCGAGCTGCTCAAGCAGGGCCAGTTCTCGCCGCTGCCGTTCGAGGAGCAGACCGCGTCGATCTTTGCGGGCACCAACGGCTATCTTGACAGCGTGGCGGTCAAGGATGTGACCCGTTACGAAGAACTGATGCTCGCCTATCTGCGTCACGACCACCCCGACGTGCTGACCGCCATCCGCGACAGCAAGGATCTGGGCGACGACGCCAAGGGCAAGCTCAAGGCTGCGCTGGACTCGTTCGGCAAGACCTTCGCCTAAGCGACAATGCTGACCGCCCAATCCCTTCTTGCCTGGACCGTGATGTCGATCGGTCTGGTGCTGTTGCCGGGACCGGACACCATGTTGGTGGCCGGTCACGCAGCGCGCCGTGGGCTGAAGGCGGGGATGGCGGCGATCGGCGGCATCCAGTTGGGCGGCCTGTTCTACATGCTGCTGTGCGGCTTCGGCTTCCTTAGTGTACTGAACGCGGTGCCGGGGCTGTTCATGGCGGTGAAGATCGCCGGGGCGCTCTACCTTGCCTGGATGGGCATCGGCTTGCTGCGCGGCGCGATCAAAGCTGCGCCGGTATCGGCAGAAGCGAAAGTCCGCATCGGCGGATCGCCCTTCATGCAGGGTTTCATCAGCACCGTGCTGAACCCGAAGGTCGCGATCTTCTTCCTGGCCGCACTGCCGCAGTTCGTCGGCACCGGCCCGGATGCGCCGTGGCAGGGCATGTTGCTGATCGCGATCGTCTATGCGCTGGGCTTTTTCTGGTGCGCCTTGCTTGCGGCGCTCGCGGTGAAGGCAGGCCGCAAGGTCGGTCAAAGCAGCGCGATGCGCTGGTTCGAAGGCGCCATGGGCGTCGGTTTCTTTGGTCTAGCGGGCCGCCTGGCCCTTGCGCGGAATATTTGAATTATGCCCAGTCTCAAAGAACTGAAGATCCGCCGCGACTCGGTGAAGTCGACGCAGAAGATCACCAAGGCCAAGCAGATGGTCGCCGCTGCGAAACTGCGCAAGGCGCAGGCCGCCGCGGAAGCCGCCCGCCCCTATAGCAGCCGTCTGGAAGCGGTCGTCGCCAGCCTCGCGTCGAAGATCGCCGGCGGTTCGGGCGAAGGCGCGTCCCCGCTGCTCGCCGGCACCGGCAAGGACGAGGTCCATCTGCTGGTCGTCGCAAACTCCGACCGTGGCCTGGCCGGCGCGTTCAACGCCAACATCGTCAAGGCAGCGATCGTCAAGGCGCGCGAGCTGGAAGACGCCGGCAAGAAGGTCCAGTTCTACCTGATCGGCCGCAAGGGCCGTCCGGTCATCAACCGCACCTTCCCCGGCCAGATCGTCGCCCATTATGACACGACCGGCACCAAGGAGCCGGGCTTCGCCCAGGCGCAGGCAGTGGCGCACGAACTGACCGACATGTATTTGAACGGCAAGTTCGACATCGCGCACCTGTTCTATTCGCGCTTCAAGTCGGCTCTCGCCCAGATACCGACCGAACAGCAGATCATTCCGGTGAAGATCCCGGCCGACGCCGATCGCAATGCGATCGCCGCGACGGTGGAATATGAGCCGAGCGAGGAAGCGATCCTGGACGACCTGCTGCCGCGCAACATCACGGTGCAGCTGTTCAAGGCGCTGCTGGAAAACAACGCATCGGAACAGGGCGCGTCGATGACCGCCATGGACAATGCGACCCGCAACGCCGGCGACCTCATCAACAAGCTGAACATCCAGTATAACCGTGGTCGTCAGGCCGCGATCACCACCGAACTCGTTGAAATCATCTCGGGCGCCGAAGCCCTTTAAGTGCAGGCAAGGACAGTAGTCATGGCAACCACCAATAATGTAGGCCGCATTTCGCAGATCATCGGCGCCGTCGTCGACGTGACCTTCCCGGATGCGCTCCCGTCGATCCTTTCGGCGCTGGAGACCAGCAACAACGGCCAGCGTCTGGTGCTGGAAGTCGCCCAGCATCTGGGTGAAAACACCGTCCGCACCATCGCGATGGACTCGACCGAGGGCCTGACCCGCGGTCAGGACGTCACCGACACCGGTGCGCAGATCAGCGTCCCCGTCGGCCCGGCTACGCTCGGCCGCATCCTGAACGTCGTCGGTGAGCCGATCGACGAGCGCGGCCCGGTGTTGACCGAGATGCGCTCGCCGATCCACGCCAAGGCTCCTGAATTCGTCGATCAGTCGACCGAAAGCAGCATCCTGGTCACCGGCATCAAGGTCATCGACCTTCTGGCCCCTTATGCCAAGGGCGGCAAGATCGGCCTGTTCGGCGGCGCGGGCGTCGGCAAGACGGTTCTTATTCAGGAACTGATCAACAACATCGCCAAGGGCCATGGTGGCACTTCGGTCTTCGCCGGCGTGGGTGAACGCACCCGCGAAGGCAACGATCTGTATCACGAATTCCTCGACGCCGGCGTCATCGCCAAGGATGCCGACGGCAACGCGATCAGCGAAGGGTCGAAGGTTGCGCTGGTATACGGCCAGATGAACGAGCCGCCGGGCGCCCGTGCGCGCGTCGCCCTGTCGGGCCTGACCATCGCCGAATATTTCCGCGACGTCGAAAATCAGGACGTGCTGTTCTTCGTCGACAACATCTTCCGCTTCACGCAGGCAGGCGCGGAAGTGTCGGCTCTGCTGGGTCGTATTCCTTCGGCCGTGGGCTATCAGCCGACCCTGTCGACCGATATGGGCCAGTTGCAGGAACGCATCACGTCGACCAACAAGGGTTCGATCACCTCGGTGCAGGCCGTATATGTTCCCGCGGACGATCTTACCGATCCGGCGCCGGCAACCAGCTTCGCGCATCTTGACGCGACGACGGTTCTCAACCGCGCCATTTCGGAACTGGGCATCTATCCCGCGGTCGATCCGCTGGATTCGACCAGCCGCGTCCTGGAGCCGCGCACCGTGGGTCAGGAACATTACGACACCGCCCGCGCCGTCCAGTCGATCCTCCAGAAGTACAAGTCGCTTCAGGACATCATCGCCATTCTGGGCATGGACGAGCTGTCGGAAGAGGACAAGGTCACGGTCGCCCGCGCCCGCAAGATCCAGAAGTTCCTGTCGCAGCCCTTCCACGTCGCCGAAGTCTTCACCGGCATCAGCGGCAAGTTCGTCCAGATCGAAGACACGGTGAAGTCGTTCAAGGCCGTGGTCGATGGCGAATATGACCATCTGCCCGAAAACGCCTTCTACATGGTCGGCGGCATCGACGAAGCCGTCGAGAAGGCCAAGAAGCTGGCGGCCGAAGCGGCGTAAGCTGAACGGAAATACCCCCTCCCTTCGAAGGGAGGGGGTGGGATGGGTGGTGAGCAGAGCGAACCGGCAACCTATCCCGAAAGGTTGCAGGCGATTGCTGCGCAATCGCACCCACCCCCGGCCCCTCCCTTGAAAGGGAGGGGGGAGTTTATTTGATGGCACTGCATTTCGAACTCGTGACCCCGGAAAAGCTCGTTCGCTCCGAAGAGGTTTATCAGGTGGTCGTTCCCGGCACCGACGGCGACTTCGGCGTGCTGGAGGGCCATGCCCCCTTCATGTCGACCGTGCGCGACGGCAATATCCAGATATTCAGCAGCGCGGGCGCCGCGCCGGAAGTCATTCCGGTCGAGGGTGGCTTTGCCGAAGTGAATGAAAAGGGCCTGACGGTCCTGGCTGAGAAAGCCGGCTGAAGGCGACCGGTCCGTCAGGGCGATCCCGTCGGACAGCATGAATTGGACAGGGGGCGCTTTCCGCGCCCCTTTTTCTTTGCCATGACGCTGGCGCCATGACTTCGTCAGCCCCCCTTCCCCCGCTCGCCCGCCCGTTGCCCGGCGGGGCCTTGCTGGCTTTCCTCGCGGCGTGGTTGGGCGCGGACCAGTTGCTGCTGTGGCGCTTCCTCGACGTCATGCCGCTCTGGGCCTATGGGCTGGGCGCAGCGATACTCGCCGGGCTTTGCGTGCTGATCGTCCGGGCGACGCGCGGCTTCGTCGGACCCCGTCCCGCCACTTTGCTGGTCTGCATCGGCGTTGCGCTGATCCTGCTGCTGCTGGGTGGCGAGGGGCGCGTCTTCTACGCCAATATCGACTGGCAGGTGCGGCTGGCCGCGATGCGCGACATGGTCGTAAACCCCTGGCCCTTCGTCTACACCGCCCGCGCCACGCCCGATGTGCTGCGTGCGCCCATTGGCATGTTCCTGGTCCCTGCCCTCGCCGCCAAGACGCTGGGTGCGCGCGCGGGCGACATCGCGCTGCTGGTCCAGAACAGCCTGATGCTGGGCAGTGTGCTGGCGCTGGGATCGACATTGTTCGACAGCCGGCGGCACCGGCTGGTGGCGCTGGCTGTGGTGATCGGCTTTTCCGGGCTGGATGCACTGGGCCGCATCCTGTTTCGCGGCGGCCTGTCCGACCATCTCGAAAACTGGGCCTATCTCCAATATAGCTCCACCATCACGCTCGCCTTCTGGGTACCGCAACATGCGCTGTCGGGCTGGATCGGGGCGCTGGCCTATCTACTCTGGCGCGCGGGGAAGACGCCGCTGGGCGCGGTGCTGGCGCTGCTGCCGCTGACTGCCTTGCTCTCGCCACTGGGGCTGATGGGGGCGGTGCCCTTCGTCGCGCTGGCCGGCGTGCAGACGGTGCTCCGTCGTCAGTTGCGGGTCATGGACATCGCCCTTCCGGCGCTGGCTACCCTGCTTTGCATCCCCGGACTGCTCTATCTGGGCGCCGCCAATGACGGCGTGGGGGCTAGGCTGATGACGGTCGCGCCGCTGCAATGGGGATTGTTCGAACTGCTGGAGGTGCTGGTCTATGTCGCGCCGCTGGCCCTGATCGTCCGGCACCCGCGCCTTGGCCGCGACACGCTGGCGCTGCTGACGCTGTGGCTGCTCGCCATTCCCTTCGTTCAGGTGGGCTGGTCGATCGACTTCATGATGCGCGCGTCGGTCAGCGCGCTCACCCTATTGGCAGTGATGGTCGCCGACGCGCTGATCCACGAACCGCGCAGCCGCATATGGCTGATCGTGCCGTTGCTGATCGGCAGCATCACTGGCCTGTACGAGATCCGCCGCGCCTTCGCCCATCCGCCCGCGCCGCAGGTCCGGTGCAGTTTCTTCAAGGCATGGGACCAGAGTTTCGGCTTCCAGCCCAAAGGCTCCTATCTTGCGCCCTTGCCGGACATGCCCGCGCTGGTCCGGCCCGCCGATCCTACGCGCGTCAGCCCAGCCGAACCCGCGACATGCTGGGACGGCCACTGGTATCATCCGAACGAGAAGCTGATTTAGGCGCGGAGCCGTTCGACAGTCGGCGCGGGCTGCGCCTCGGTCTTGCCGGCCAGCACATAGAGCGGCCGTTGGCGCACTTCGCGCGCCACCCGGCCGAGATATTCGCCGATGATGCCAAGGCTGAGCAGGTTGAGCCCGCCCAGCGCCAGCACCGCGACCATGATCGACGCATAGCCCGGCACGTCGACGCCCGTCACAAGCGTCCGCACGATCAGGAAGGCCGCGTAGGCGAAGGCAAGTAGCGCGATGCCCCCACCGACATAGGACCAGATACGCAGCGGCATGGTGGTCGACGCCGTGATACCGTCGATCGCCAGCGACCAGAGCTTGCCCAGCCGCCATTTGGTCGTCCCCGCCCCGCGCGCGGCACGGACATAGTCGACCGTAGCGACACGGAAGCCGATCCATGAGAACAGCCCCTTGTTGAAACGCGCCTGCTCGCCCAGTTGCTTGATGACATCCACCGCCTGTCGGTCGAGCAGGCGAAAATCACCGACATTTTCCGGGATCGGATAGTCGGACAGGCGATTGAGCAGGCGATAGAAGCCATGTGCGCTCCACCGCTTGAACCAGCTATCGCTCGACCGGTCGGTGCGGCGGGCATTGACCACCTGCGCCCCGCCCAGCCAGGCGCGGACCATGTCGATGATGACCGCCGGCGGATCTTGCAGATCGACGTCGATCGGGATCACCGCGTCGCCCAGCGCATGATCGATACCGGCCGCCAGTGCCGCTTCCTTGCCGAAATTGCGCGAGAGGGACAGGCAGCGCACATCCGGATTCAGCCGGGCGAGGATCGCCACGATGTCGCCGGTGCGGTCGGAACTGCCATCGTCCACGAACAGATATTCGGCGCGCGCATCCGGCCCGACCAGCGCCAGCGCCTGCGCCACGGCCGGGCGCGCGGCGTCGAGGAACAGGGATATGGCATCCTGTTCATTATAGACCGGAATGACGATCGACAGGGTCGGCATCGCGCGCAACTTTTCCCAAAATCCTGTCCCCGCTATCGGCCACAATGGTTAACGCCGCGTAAGCAGGCGAGGGGCGCACAGCATTTCTTTACGATGTTGCGGCATGGATCGCGCCATGGTCCCGCGTCTTGCCCTGTTGATCCGCAGCCCTGCCTGCCTGCTCAGCCTGCTGGGCGTAGCGTTGATGCTGCCAGCCCTGCTCTGGGGACCGGGATTTACTCATTCGCACCAGTATAATCTGTTGTGGACCGCGCATTTCGGTCGGGAAATGGCGGTGGGCCATCTGTATGAACGCTGGCTGCCGGACAGTTTCGAGGGGCTGGGCAGCCCGACCTTCTATTTCTATCCGCCCTTCGCCTATTGGATCGGCGGCGCTTTCTGCGCGATCGGCTTCAGCGTAGCGATGGCCGTGAACCTGACCGGTCTGGCGTTGCTGGTGCCATCGGGGCTGGCCATGCACCATTGGCTGGCCGCGCGGGGGACGCGGCCGCTGCTGGGCGCGGCGCTCTATATGGCGGCACCCTATCATCTCTACGATATCTATGTGCGCGGCGCATTGGCCGAGGCGGCGGCCTTCATCTGGCTGCCGCTGATCGCCCTGGCGGTCGATCGCTTGCCGACGCGCCGGGGCATGATGTTGCTGGCGATCGCTTATGCCGGGCTGCTGCTCAGTCATTTGCCGCTGGCGATGCTGACTGGCCTGTTCCTGATCGCACCGATGATCGGGCGTCGGCTGTGGCAGCGCGATCCGGTGCTGCTGTCCGGAACGGTGGCAGGCGCATTCGCCTTTGGGCTGGCCGCCTTCTACCTGATCCCGGCGCTGACGTTGCAATCCCATGTGTCGACCGCGATGCTGTGGGGGCAGGATTATCGCGCGACCGACTGGTCGATCTGGACCAGCAGCTTCGAGCTGTTTCCCTGCCTGACGCTGGGGCTGATCCTGCTGGCCTGGCCTGCCGCCCGTTCCTTCTGGGGCATAGTGGCGATCCTGACCGCGTTACTGTCGATCCGCCTGGTGCCCTTCGTCTGGGACGTACCGCTGCTGGACAAGGTGCAATTCCCCTGGCGCGCTTTCTGCATCGCCGAATTTGCCGCGATCACCGCGCTGATGGCCAGCCGTCCGCGCGCGCCTTTGCTGGCAGCGGCGGGCGTGATGCTGCTGTTCCCTTATTTGTTCGGCGGCCTGCTGACCGCCGCCTTCCTGCGCCAGCCGGTCGCTCAGGACCGGATCGCACGGATTGCGCCCGATGCGCCGGAATATCTGCCGCGCGGGTTCGACCTGTCGCGGGTGCGGGCCGACAATCACTGGACCGATCTGACGCCCTGGCGCGCCCTGCCGCGCGGCGACACGATCATAGTGAATCACGCCGGCCCCATGACGCTGGGCCATGCCGCCTTCCCGATCTGGCAGGTGACGCGGGATGGGCGTCCGGTGGCCAGTAGCGGTCCCCTGCTGCGGTTCGATGCCGCGCCCGGCCTCTATCGCGTCGAGCGTGTGCGTCTGTGGCAGGAGGCATGGGGTGCCGTAATCAGCCTGCTCGCTGCGGCGTTGATGGTCGCACTCCTAATGGGTCAACGCGCCATTAGCCATTTGTCAAAGTTTCCATCCTATTCACCTTCATCACACAGATTGGATCGGCGCGTTTCGACGCGCCGGGACCGATCGCGACAGAGCGGCGGAGATATATGAGCGCCTTTGGACGGAAGAATGGACCTGCGGGCATCAAGCCCGGCTTCGGCGTGGCCCGCCCGATGCAGGGCGGCGTTGCCCCCAAGGAAGAGGCACCGCGTGGCGGCGATCAGTTCCCGCCGCTGGACATCGCATCGCTGCCCGGCGAGGCGCCTTTCGATCCGCTGGCGGCACCGACCAGCCAGATGCAGCGCAACGCCGACGCTATGGCGCGCCTGTCCGACCGCGCCAATTCCGATCATGTACCCGACGCAGGGCCGCAGGGGTTTGAAGCGAGCGTTCACAAGATCAAGGAGCAGGTGCTTCCCCGCCTGCTGGAGCGCGTCGACCCGGAAGCGGCCGCGACACTGACCAAGGATGAACTGGCGGAGGAATTCCGCCCGATCATCATGGAAGTGCTGGCGGAGTTGAAGCTGACGCTCAACCGGCGCGAGCAGTTTGCGCTGGAAAAGGTGCTGGTGGACGAGTTGCTCGGCCTCGGCCCGCTCGAAGAATTGCTAAACGATCCGGACATCACCGACATCATGGTGAACGGCCCGGAACAGACCTATATCGAAAAGAAGGGCAAGCTGGTCATAGCGCCCATCAAGTTCCGCGATGAGGAACATCTGTTCCAGATCGCCCAGCGCATCGTGAACAAGGTGGGTCGCCGCGTCGACCAGACCACGCCGCTGGCCGACGCCCGCCTGCCCGACGGTTCGCGTGTCAACGTGATCGTACCGCCGCTCAGCCTGCGCGGCACCGCCATCTCGATTCGTAAATTTTCCGCCAAGCCGATCACCATCGACATGCTGGCCGGATGGGGCGCGATGTCACCGAAGATGGCGACGGCGTTGAAGATCGCCGGCGCGTGCCGGTTCAATATCGTCATTTCGGGCGGTACGGGTTCGGGCAAGACGACGATGCTCAATGCCCTGTCGAAGATGATCGATCCGGGCGAGCGCGTGCTGACGATCGAAGACGCCGCCGAACTACGACTGCAACAGCCGCACTGGCTGCCGCTGGAAACCCGTCCGCCCAACCTGGAAGGGCAAGGCGCGATCACCATCGGCGACCTCGTCAAGAACGCCCTGCGTATGCGCCCTGACCGCATCATCCTGGGCGAAATTCGTGGTGCGGAATGTTTCGACCTGCTCGCCGCGATGAACACCGGCCATGACGGCTCCATGTGTACGCTCCATAGCAATAGCCCACGCGAATGCCTGGGCCGTATGGAAAACATGATCCTGATGGGCGACATCAAGATTCCCAAGGAAGCCATTTCCAAGCAGATCGCCGATTCGGTCGACCTGATCGTGCAGGTGAAGCGCCTGCGCGATGGTTCGCGCCGCGTCACCAACGTGACCGAGGTGATCGGCATGGAAGGCGACGTCATCGTCACGCAGGAACTGTTCAAGTTCGAATATCATGACGAAGATGACAGCGGAAAGATCATAGGCGAATATCGCTCGATGGGCTTGCGTCCCTACACGCTCGACAAGGCGCGCATGTTCGGCTTCGACCAGCCCTTCCTGGAAGCCTGCCTCTGATCCTTCATCTGTAACTTATTATGGCTGGTGACCTTCCGGTCGCCAGCCGCCTCTTGCGCTGGACCGGCGCAGGCGGCACACCCTCCCTCATTCCATGAGAGAGGATTGCCCAATGCGCCTGCCCGCCTTGCTCGCCGCTGCCGCCCTGATCCTGCCAGCCGGCGCCGTCATCGCCCAACATGCCGGCCACCATCAGGCCGTCGACCCGATCGCCACCGCGATCGCCGCGTCCAGCCGTACGCCCAAAAATGTCGCCCGCGACCCCTATCGCCATCCGGCCGAGACGCTGGCTTTCTTCGGTGTGACACCGAGTCAGACAGTTGTCGAATATGCGCCGAGTGGCGGCTGGTACACGGAAATCCTGTCGCCGTTGCTGCGCGACCATGGGACTTTCTATGCGCTGCAACCCACCGGCCGCTATCTGGATGGCTACAAGACGTTCCTGGCCGCCAACCCGGCCGTCTATGACAAGGTGAAGGTCGTCGCCTTCCCCGAAGAGACGGCGAAGATTCCCGCCGGTAGCGTCGACACGGTGCTGACGTTCCGCAACGTGCACAACATGGTCATGGCCGGCAACGAGGCCGCGACCTTCAAGGCCTTTTTCGATGTGCTCAAGCCCGGCGGCACGCTGGGTGTGGTCGACCATCGCCTGCCCGAAGATCGCGACATCGCGCTGGAAAAGAGCAGCGGCTACCTGAAGCTGTCCACCATCCGCCGCATCGCGCAGGCGGCCGGCTTCGAATATGTCGGCGCGTCGGAGGTGAACGCCAATCCCAAGGATACGGCAGACTGGCCCAAGGGCGTCTGGACCCTGCCGCCGACGCTGAGCCAGAAGGATGTCGACAAGGACAAATATCTGGCCATCGGCGAAAGCGACCGGATGACGCTGAAATTCCGCAAGCCCGCCAAATAAGTCCTGTTTCTGCCCTGCCCCCCGGTTGCGCCACGGCGTGACCGGGCTAAAGGCGGGGGCGTGACCGCCGCCGACCGCCCCCACCGTCCGCTTTTTGCCATCGCGCTGCGCCTGATCGCCGTCCTATGTCTGTCGGTCATGTTCATCACCGTGCGTCTGGCGAGCGAGCGTGGCGTCCATGTCGTCGAATCGCTCTTCTATCGTCAGGCGCTGGCGCTGCCGGTGGTGCTGGCTTGGGTGGCGATGGCCGGCGGGTTGCAGACCATCCGCACCCGGCGCATCCGCGTCCATGCCAGCCGGATGATGCTGGGCCTGACCGGCATGTTGCTCAATTTCCTGTCCTATATCCTGTTGCCCCCGGCCGAGGCGGCCACGATCGGTTTCACCATGCCGATTTTCGGCACGATCCTGTCTGCGCTGATCCTGCGCGAAGTGACCGGCATCCATCGCTGGGGCGCGGTGCTGATCGGCTTTATCGGCGTGCTGGTGATGATCCGCCCGGATGCCGGCCATTTCCCGTTACAGGGTGTCGCGGTCGCCATCGCCGCCGCGCTGATGACCGCCAGCGTCAGTCTGGTGCTGCGCGAACTGGGCCGCACCGAGGCGGCTGGCGTCGTCGTCTTCTGGTTCACGGCGCTGTCGATGATCCCGCTGGGCATCGCCATGCCCTTCGTCGCGCAGGCGCATGATCCGGCGACATGGGGCCTGTTGCTGACGATCGGGCTGTTCGGCGGCATTGCGCAACTCTGCCTGACCGCCGCATTGCGCTGGGGGCCGGTGTCGGTCGTGCTGCCGATGGATTATAGCGCGATCATCTGGACCACCCTGCTGGGCGTCGCGATCGGCGAGGACTGGCCGATGGCGACGACCTGGATCGGGGCGACCCTGATCATCGCCAGCGGCCTTTATATCGCCTGGCGCGAACATGTCCGCGCCAGAAGGCCGATCGTCAGCCTAGAAGTTCCGCCTCAAGACTGATGTCCGCCTTCAACAGCTTGGAAATGGGACAGCCCGCCTTCGCCTTGGCCGCCAATTCCTGAAAAGTCGCGTCGTCGGTGCCGGGGATGGTCGCCTTGAGCGTCAGGTGGCTGGCGGTGACGGCGAAGCCATCGTCCTGCTTTTCCAATGTCACGACGGCGCTGGTTTCCATCTTTTCCGCGGTCAGCCCGGCTTCGCCCAGGATCAGCGAGAGCGCCATCGTGAAGCAGGAGGCATGGGCCGCCGCGATCAGTTCCTCCGGGTTGCTGCCCGGTACGCCTTCGAAACGGGTCGCAAAGCCATAGGGATAGGCGTCCAGCGCACCGCTCTGGGTCGATATCGTGCCCTTCCCATCCTTCAGGCCGCCACTCCAGACGGCCGAACCGCTGCGATTGATCTTCATGCGCATGCTCCTTCTTGTGAAGCGGAGGAACCCCAGCGGTCCCCCATGGTTGCATCCTAACAGATAGGAATGTGCAGGAGAGTGACAATGACTGATCTAACGCTCGAAAACCGGGGCGACCTGATCGCGTCCGACCGCGTCGAAGGGACCGCCGTCTACAATCGGCAGGGCGAGCGGCTGGGCAAAATATCCAACTTCATGGTGGACAAGCGCAGCGGGCAGGCCCGCTACGCCGTGCTGTCCTTCGGCGGCTTCCTCGGCATGGGCCATGACCATTATCCCCTGCCCTGGTCGATGCTGACCTATGACGTCGCACAAGGCGGTTACGTCGTGGACCTCGACAAGCAGTTGCTGGACAATGCACCCCGTTACGCCACCGACCAGCGCCCCGATTATGATGAGGGCTATGGCCGCAATGTGTATCAATATTATGGTCTTATCTATCCCTGGTAGGCCGGTTTAGGCGGCCATCGGATGGCCGGGTTGGCATGCGGCCACCCCGGCCTTTCGCGCGCCTGCGGAACGACCTTTCCGGCTGCCCAGATTTCACCACATTTCACCGCTTGCCCATTGTCTACCATATAAATAGAATTACTCTCGGATGCTCTATTTGCAGGATGAGGATCAGACGATGGAGCGATTCGGTTTTTCGGGTGACGCGCGCCAGCCGGTCGTGCTGACCATCCCCGGCCTGAACAATAGCGGGCCGGGTCACTGGCAGACTCTATGGGAAGACACCCGCGGCGATTGCGAGCGGGTGGATCTGGGCAGCTGGGCCAGCCCCAACCGCAATGCCTGGGTCACGCGGCTGGACGCCGCCATTCGTGAAGCCAACGGGCCGGTGATATTGGCCGCGCACAGTCTGGGCTGCATGGCGGTCGCCTGGTGGGGCGCCTTGCAGAGCCAGGCCTATGGCTGGCCGGTGACGGGTGCGCTGCTGGTGGCGCCGCCCGATTGCGACCGGATGGAAACGCCAGAGACGATCGGCGGCTTCGGCCCGACCCCGCGCGCGCAACTGCCTTTCCCGTCCATATTGGTGGCCAGTCGTGACGACCCCTATATCTTCTTCGAACGCGCCCACAGCATCGGCAAGAATTGGGGCAGCCAGTTCGTCGATGCGGGCCATGCCGGCCATATCAACGCCGATTCCGCCCTAGACGACTGGCAGTTCGGACAATCGCTGCTCGAACGGCTGATCGACAATGCGCAGGAGCAGGCGTCCGCGATGCGGCAGATGCGCCCCGCCCTGCCCATGGCCCAGCAGGAGCGTCGCAGGCCCGGACGGCCCACCCTTCATTCATAAAGCTCACCCCCGAGGGGCGCGACAAGACAAACTTGCGCGCCCCTTATATTTGCTTTTTTGTCTATCTTTAAAGTTGAGATATTAGACGGAACAAGAGGTGTCCATGAGCGAACATAAACCCATCGAACTCCATCACGCCCGTATCGAGGGCCAGCGCCCCGACATTGCCGCCAGCATCGACAAGGTGCGCGGCGTGCTGGAAGCGCTGCGTTTCGGGTCGATCACGCTGACCGTCCATGACGCCCGCGTGGTCCAGATCGACGTGACGGAAAAGACGCGCCTGACCAATTGAAGGGTCGGACGGGGGCACATGACAATCGGGTCGGGGAACAGACCCATGCGGCAGGGGATGAGCCGCAGACAGCTTCATTCCCAATATATCGGCTTTGACCGGACCACCGGAACGGCCGCGATCACACACCACCGGACAGCCGGATAAAAGGGGAATATCATGATTGCGCGTTTCCTGTTGCTCGCCAGCGTCGCTGGCGCTTCCATCATCACGCCCAATGCCTTTGCCCAGGATGCTGGGCAGCCGGCGGCGGATGAGGTCCAGCAGCCCAACGTCCGCGGCGACGTGATCGTCGTCACTGCCCGCCGCCGTCAGGAAACCGCACAGGAAGTGCCGCTGGCCATTTCCGTCGTGAAGGGTGACAGCATCGAGGCGACCGGCAATTTCAACATCGTGAAGCTGCAACAGCTCGCGCCCACACTTCAGGTCTACACCACCAACCCGCGCAACACATCGGTCAATATCCGCGGCCTGGGCGTGCCGTTCGGCCTGACCAGCGACGGCTTCGAGCAGGGCGTCGGCATTTATGTCGATGACGTCTATAACAGCCGCGTGGCCGCCGCGACCTTCGACTTCCTCGACGTCAACCAGGTCGAAGTGCTGCGCGGCCCACAGGGTTCGCTTTACGGCAAGAACACCACGGCCGGCGCGATCAACATCACGACCAACCAGCCGACCTTCGATTTCGAAGGCCGCGCCGAACTGACCGTCGGCAATCTCAACCTCAAGCAGGCCAAGGCCGCAATTTCCGGCCCGTTGTCGGACACGATCGCCGCGCGCGTCGCCATCGCATCGACCAGCCGTCGCGGCACGCTCTACAATGTGACCAGTCAGCGCTGGATCAACGAGCAGGACAATCTGGGCATTCGCGGCCAGTTGCTGTTCAAGCCCAATGACGATTTCAGCCTCACCCTGTCGGGCGATTACAGCAAGCAGGACCCCGAATGCTGCGGCACGACCTTCGTGCGCGTCGGCAAGACCCAGCGTCCGCTCGCCCGCCAATATGACGCGCTGGCCGCTGCGCAGGGCTATGTCGTGCCCAGCCGCAATCCCTATGACCGGCTGACCGATCTCGACAGCAACCTGAACGCCGGCAACAAGATCGGCGGCGTGTCGGCCAAGATCAAATGGGATGTCGGCCCAGGCACGCTGACTTCCGTCACCGCCTGGCGCTTCTGGGACTGGAAGCCGGAAAACGACCGTGACTTTACCGGCCTGTCGATCGTGTCCAAGTCTCAGAACCCGTCGCAGCAGGACCAGTATAGCCAGGAATTCCGCTATAATTACGAAAGCAAGGATGTCGATTTCGTCGTCGGCCTGTTCGGTTTCAAGCAGCGGATCGACACCCAGGGCACCGAGCAGCAGGGCGACGATGCGGCCCAGTGGAGCCTTGCGCCCTCGACCGATCCGACCAACCCCGCCAATATCCCGGCGACGCTGTCAGGCCTGACCGCCAGCAACACACAATGGCTGAAGGCGGACAGCGCCGCCCTTTTCGGGCAGCTTAGCTGGAAGGTGACGGACGCCCTGACCATCCAGCCGGGCGTGCGGCTCAACTATGACAAGAAGTCCGGCTTCTACCAGCGCGTCGTCACCAATGCGCAGGGCCAGACCATCAGTTGCACCACGGTTGCGGAACCCGGCACCATCAAGGGCACTACCCAGCAGTGCGGCGTCTACCAGCCGCAGGTCAGCGCGCCGTCGGACAGCGCCTGGAACTTCACCTACGACTTCAACGTCAACTACAAGGTGGCTCGCGACGTTCTGGCCTATGCGACCTATGCCAAGAGCTTCAAGACGCTGGGCATCAACCAGAACGGCCTGCCGCTCAACGCCGACAATACGGTCAATTACGATGCCAGCACGGTGAAGCCGGAGTCGGTCAACCATTATGAACTGGGCCTCAAGACCCAATTCTGGGATCGCCGCGCCACCTTCAACCTCACCGCCTTCCGCACGGAGATCAAGAATTTCCAGGCGACGGTGAATGGCGGCCAGTTCGGCACCGTGCGCGGCTATCTCGCCAATGCGGAAAAGGTGCGCTCGCAAGGTATCGAGGCCGATTTCAAGGTGGTCGTGAGCGACCGCTTCACCGCCTATGCCAACGGCGCCTATACCGACGCCAAATATAAGAAGTTCACCAACGCGCCCTGCCCGCCCGAACTGTCGGGCGGCACGTTGCAGCCGTCCGGACAGGCGGCCGACTATTCGCAGGCCGGCGTGCCCGGTGCGCTCAGCCCGCGCCAGTGCGACATTTCGGGACAGGATCTGCCCGGCGTGTCGAAATGGGCCTTCTCCTATGGCGGGGAATATAACATCCCGGTCACGCTGCTGGCGAAGGAAGGACAGGTCTATCTGGGCGTCGACGGCAATTATCGTTCGGACTGGAACAGCAATGCCTCGCCGTCCATCTATACCCAGGTGAAAGGCTATGCGCTGACCAACGTCCGCGCCGGCTTCCGCGGCGAGCGCTTCGACATCTTCGGCTGGGTCCGCAATGCCTTCGACGTGAACTATATAGAAAATCTTCAGGTCGCGCCGGGCAATACCGGCCTGATCGCCGGTCAGGTCGGCGACCCCCAGACCTGGGGCGGCACGATCAAGTTCAGTTTCTGATAGAGACAGAAGGGGACAGCGGCATCAGCGTCGCTGCCCCCTTCTGCCATTTGCGCCGCGCCCTGCGCTGGGCTAGACCGCGCGCCATGTCCACGACCTTCACGCTCGACACCGCGACCAGCCGCGCCAATCCCACGCCCGCGCCGATGAAGCGCCTGACCGTGCCCGCGATCCAGCGGCGCAAGTTCGAGGGGAAGACGCAAGAGCCGCTGGTGATGCTGACCGCCTATACGGCGCGGCAGGCGCAGTTGCTCGACCCGCATTGCGACATGCTGCTGGTCGGCGATTCGCTGGGCCAGGTGATTTATGGCCTGCCCTCCACCCTGCCCGTCACGCTCGACATGATGATCGCCCATGGCGCCGCCGTGGTGCGTGGCAGCTATCACAGCGTCGTGCTGGTCGACATGCCGTTCGGCAGCTACGAAGCCTCCCCGCAGCAGGCTTTTGCCAGCGCCAGCCGCATCATGGCGGAAACCGGCGCGGCCGGCGTGAAGCTGGAAGGTGGCGTCGCCATGGCGGAAACGATCAGTTTCCTGACCCAGCGCGGCATTCCGGTCATGGCCCATATCGGCCTGACGCCGCAGGCGGTGAATGCGCTGGGCGGCTATGGCGCGCGCGGCAAGAGCCAGGAGGAACATGCCAAGATCATCTCCGACGCCCGCGCCGTGGCGCAGGCCGGCGCCTTCTCCATGGTGATCGAAGGCGTGCTGGAGGATATCGCCAATGCCGTGACCGACAGTGTCGACGTGCCGGTCATCGGCATCGGCGCATCCGCCCGGTGCGACGGGCAGGTGCTGGTGACGGAAGACATGCTGGGCATGTTCGAACGGGTGCCGCGCTTCGTGAAGCGCTACGACAATATCGCTGAAACAATCAGTAATGCGGCGAAACGTTATGCCGACGATGTGCGCGACCGCAGCTTTCCCACCGACGATCAGGTGTACCGCCCCAAAAATTGATTTGCCTGTGGCATAAGCACCGCTATTGATCGCGCCTTCCGGCAGAGTTTCTGTTCTATTTCTCGGAGAATGACGTGGCCCTCACGCCGCAAAACAGCGAAGCCTTCATGCGCGAGGTCGACGAAGCCGTCCGCCAGGACCAGCTTCTGACCTTCTGGGAACGCTATGGCCGCGCCCTGCTGGTTGTGGTGGTCCTTGGCCTCGCGGCGTTCGGTGGCTGGCTCTACTGGCAACATTATAGCAAGACCCAGTCGCAAGCCGTTTCGGAGCAGATGGATTCTGTACTGACGACGGCGGCCGGTGGCGGCACGCCCGACGCCAAGCAACTGGAAACGCTGACCAAGGCCAGCCAGCCGGGCTATCGCGCTGCGGCCCTGCTGACCCAGGCCGGCGTAGCATCGCGCAAAGGCGACAATAAGAGCGCGATCGCGCTCTACACCGCCATTGCCGCCGACTCGAAGCTGGATCAGCCCTATCGCGATCTGGCGCTGATCCGCCAGACCGCGCTGGAGTTTGAGAGCCTCAAGCCCCAGCAGGTCGTCGATCGGCTGAAGCCGCTGGCGATCGAGGGCGCGCCCTGGTTCGGCAGCGCCGGCGAACTGGTGGCCATCGCCTATATGAAGATGGGCAAGACGGACCTTGCCGGCCCGATGTTCGCGGGACTGGCCAAGGACGCCAATGTGCCCGAATCGATCCGTTCACGCGCCCGTCAGATGGCAGGTGTCATGGGCATCGACGCGGTCGAAATTCCGACTGAAACCACCGAAGGATGATCGAGCGGATGGCAAGCATGAAGATGGGCCGGGTGGTGACGATGGCCGCCATGGTCGCGCTGCTGGCGGGCTGCGGCATCGTCGGTGGCAAGAAGGGCGGACCCAAGACCCCCGTGGTCGGCAACCGCGTCTCGATCCTGAGCAATGAACAGGGCGTCGAGGTGGAGCCTAGCCTGGCCGATGTTCAGGTCACCCTGCCCGCGCCCTATGTCAACGACGCCTGGGCGCAGCCGGGCGGCGATCCGTCCAAGACGATGGGCCATGTCTCGCTGGGCGGTTCGCCAAGCCAGGTGTGGAGCACCAAGATCGAAGGCAGTTCGCCGCAGGCGCGCCTGGCCGCATCGCCGGTCGTATTGGGTGGCAAGCTGTTCGTGACCGACGCCGGCGCGCATGTCATCGCCTTCGACGCCGCGAGCGGGTCGAAACTGTGGCAGACCAACCTGCCGTCCGAGGGCAAGGGCAATGGCCGCGTGCTGTTCGGCGGTGGCGTCAGCGTATTGGGCGACCGGGTATTCGCCAGCACTGGCTTTGGCGATGTCTTCGCGCTGAATGTCGCCGATGGCGCGATCGTCTGGAAGAAGCATCTGTCCGGCCCGCTGCGCGGCGCCCCGACGCTGGAAAATGGCCATGTCTATGTGATGGGTCAGGACAACCAGATCTTCGCCCTGAACCAGAGCGACGGCGAAACCCAATGGACCGACAGCGGCACGTTGCAGGTCACCGGCATTTTCGGCGTGGCCGCCCCCGCCGCGGCGCAGGGCACCGTGATCGCGGGCTACAGCTCGGGCGAAATCAATGCCTATCGATATGAAAATGGCCGTACCTTGTGGGGTGACGCCCTCTCGCGCACCAGCATTTCTACTGCCGTGGCATCGCTGACCGATATCGACGCCGATCCGGTGATCGATCGTGGGCGCGTCTTTGCCATCGGTCAGGGCGGTCGCATGGCCAGTTATGAACTGACCAGCGGCCAGCGCCTGTGGGAAATCAACATCGCCGGCATTTCGACCCCGGCCGTGGTCGGCGAATGGGTGTTCGCCGTGACCAGCGACGCCCGCCTGCTGTGCGTCGCGCGCGCGACCGGCAAGATCCGCTGGGTCAGCCAGTTGCGCCGCTGGCAGAAGGAAAAGAAGAAGGACAAGGCGATCCGCTGGACCGGTCCGGTTCTGGCGGGCGGCCGCCTGATCGTCGTGTCGACACGCGGCGAGATGGTCTATGTCGATCCGGCGACCGGCTCCGTCCAGTCGACCGTCGATATGGACAAGTCCATGTCGCTGTCCCCCATCGTCGCCAACAACATGCTCTATGTGCTGGCCGACGACGGAAAATTGACGGCGTTCCGCTAAACGCCAAAACTATGCTAAGCGCTACTCCCGCGCAGGCCCTGCCTGCGCGGGAGTAGCGCATTTAATAAGTTTGAATTTTCGGAAGGAATACGGGCATGCTGCCCACGGTAGCCATCGTCGGACGTCCCAATGTGGGCAAGTCCACCCTGTTCAATCGCCTGATCGGCAAGAAGCTGGCGCTGGTCGACGATCAGCCCGGCGTGACCCGCGACCGGCGTGAGGGTGAGGCAAGTCTGCTCGGCCTCGACTTCACCATCGTCGATACGGCCGGTTATGAGGATGAGGACGCCAACTCCCTGCCCGGCCGGATGCGGATGCAGACCGAGGCCGCCGTCGAGGATTGCGACGTCGCCCTGTTCGTGATCGACGCCCGCGCGGGCATCACCCCGCTGGACGAGGAAATCGCCCGCTGGCTGCGCGCCAATGACGCGCCTGTCATTTTGGTGGCGAACAAGGCGGAAGGCAAGGCGGCGGACGACGGCGTCATGGAATCCTTCAGCCTGGGGCTGGGCGAACCGATCCCCTTCTCCGCCGAACATGGCCAGGGCCTGGCCGACCTGTTCCAGGCGCTTCTGCCCCATCTCGACCGCGAGGAATTTCAGGCGGAAGAGAAGGAATTTTACGAGGATGAGGAAGGCGCGCCGCTCAAGCTCGCCATCGTCGGCCGTCCCAATGCGGGCAAGTCCACGCTCATCAACAAATTCCTGGGCGAAAACCGCCTGCTGACCGGCCCGGAAGCGGGCATCACCCGCGACAGCATCGCCGTCGACTGGATGTGGACCAGCCGTGAAGGCGTGGAGCGCCCTGTCCGC
Organism: Sphingobium sp. Leaf26; assembly: GCF_001421665.1. Taxonomy (GTDB): domain Bacteria; phylum Pseudomonadota; class Alphaproteobacteria; order Sphingomonadales; family Sphingomonadaceae; genus Sphingobium. The sequence goes on along the minus strand of NZ_LMKV01000012.1, from coordinate 315,527 downwards.
CTGATCGACACCGCTGGCATGCGCAAGCGCGCCAAGGTGCAGGAAAAGCTGGAAAAGCTGGCCGTGTCGGACGGTCTGAACGCCGTGAACTTCGCCGAAGTCGTCGTGCTGATGATCGATGCTACACGCGGCCTGGAAGCGCAGGATCTGCGCATCGCCGACAAGGTGTTGGAGGAGGGCCGCGCCCTCGTCGTCGCGCTCAACAAATGGGACACGGTGGAGCATGGATCGGCGCTCTATCAGGGCATCAAGCAGGCGCTGTCCGATGGTCTGGCGCAGGTGCGTGGTGTGCCGATCATGACGATTTCGGGCGCCACCGGCAAAGGCTTGGACGACCTGATCCATGTCGCCTTCGAAACCCGCACCGCCTGGTCGCAGCGCGTGTCCACCGGCATCCTCAACCGCTGGTTCGAAACCGCGCTGGAGGCCAATCCGCCGCCGGCGCCGGGCGGCAAGCGGATCAAGCTGCGCTACATCACCCAGAACAAGACCCGCCCACCGACCTTCGTGCTGTTCGGTACGCGACTGGACGATCTGCCCGAAAGCTATCGTCGCTATCTGGTGAACGGCATCCGCAAGGAACTGGGCTTTGGCGCCGTGCCGGTGCGGCTGACGCTGCGCAGCCAGAAAAATCCCTACGCGACCAAATAGGCATGGCCGCCGACCCGGTGATCGTGAATGCCAGGGGCATGAAATGCCCCTGGCCCGCCCTGCGCGCCGCCCGCGCGCTGCGCGCGGCGCAGGCCATCGTCATAGAGGCCGACGACCCGATCGCCCCACGCGAACTGGAGGCGCTGGCGCAGGCGCAGGGGTGGCGATTTTCCGCGCTGGGCGATCATCGCTTCGCCCTCGCCCGCCCGGACTGAATTGCCTCGGAAACAGATAGCATCGCGCCAACTTTTAACTCGCTATTTACCGCCTGTGCCTATTTTGGCCTCGCTAGAGTGAAGGAGCGGCACGGGTGTCCTATCAAGATACCGAATTGGTCAATTGGAGCGAATTTTCGCGCACCCGCGGTGAGTTGGGTGCGGCTTTCCTTCGCATCCTTGGCTATTTCCGGGAAGACGGCGCCAAGTCCATCAGCGCAGTCGAGGATGCCTTTCGCGCCCGCAGCGCCGCTGATGTGATTCGCCCGGCCCATACGCTGAAGGGCGAATCGGCGCAGTTCGGCGCCTATCGCCTGAGCGCCATGGCGGAGGAGATCGAAATGGTCGCCCGCCGCTGCGTGGAAATGCACGAAGGGCCTGACGAACTGATCGAGGTGGTCGTCGCCTTGCGCCCCTGTTTCACCGAGACGATGGCGCTGCTGGACCGCGACGCCAATCCGCTGGTCGCGCGCCGTCCCACCGGCTTTGGCCGCCGGGTTGACGCCCCTGCACCGACATTCGGCCGGGCCGTCTGAGCTTTTAAGTCTTGAAACAAAACGCATCATGCTCCCATATGGCGGGCATGACACGCTTCTCCCTGCTCGACCTCGTTCCCGTCCGTGAAGGCGATGATGCCGCTACGGCGCTCGCCAACGCGGCGGACCTTGCCATCCATGCCGAACAGCTTGGCTATCACCGTTTCTGGGTAGCCGAACATCATGGCATGCCCGGTATCGCGTCGGCCGCAACGGCCGTCGTGCTGGCCCATATTGGCCAGGCGACATCCACCATCCGCATCGGTGCGGGCGGCATCATGCTGCCCAATCATGCGCCGCTGCTGATCGCGGAGCAGTTCGGCACGCTCGACGCGCTCTTCCCCGGCCGTATCGATCTGGGCCTCGGCCGTGCGCCGGGATCCGACCAGCGCGTGTCGCAGGCGATCCGCCGCAACCTGTCGGGCGGGGCTGATCAATTTCCACGCGATGTGATGGAATTGCAGGCCTATTTCGCCGATGACGAACGGCTGCCCATTCAGGCGACGCCCGGCGCCGGTGCGGACATTCCGTTGTGGATTCTCGGTTCCAGCCTTTACGGCGCGCAACTGGCCGCAGCGCTGGGCCTGCCCTATGCCTTCGCATCGCATTTCGCCCCAGCCGCGCTGGACGAGGCGATCGCAATCTACCGCCGCGACTTCCGCCCCTCGACGCAGCTCAAATATCCCTATGTGATGGCCGGCTATAATGTGTTTGCCGCCGACACGCAGGCGGAGGCGCAGTTGCTCGCCAGTTCGATGCAGCAGGCCTTCGTGCGACTGCGCACCGGCCAGCCGGGCAAGCTGCAACCGCCGGTGCCGGGCTATTATGACGACCTGCCTATGCAGGCGCAGGCGATGCTGTCCGACGTGCTCAGCGTTTCCAGCATCGGTACGCAGGCGGATGTGGAGCGCGATATCGCCGCCTTCCTCCGTCGCACCCAAGCAGACGAACTGATCCTGACCGGCCAGATTTTCGACGTCGCCGCGCGCAAGTACAGCTTCGCCATCGCCATGGCGGCCGCTCAGACGGTGGCGAGTCGCGAAACCGTCTGAGGTTCAGGCTTTTTCAGCCGGCCGCCGCTCAATATCCCGGCCGCGGCTGGCGCGACCCGGCGCAACCCGCCACCGATCAGCATCACCACGCCAAGGATAATGAAGGGCTGGGCGATCAGGTAGAAGGGATAGAGCGGCGAACCCATCCGCCCGAACAGTCCGCCCAGCAGCGGCCCGCCCAGCCAGATCAGGATCAGGTGCGCACTGAACAGGAAGAAGGCGTAAGGTTCGATCCGCAACAGCATTGCGCGCGCGGGACTGCCCGCCAGCCCCCAAGCGAAGCGCCAGAAGGCCATGGCAGCCGCGATCCGCAACGTCAGGTCAAGCGCCCTCTGTGCCGCAGGCCAGGCATCGTCAGTGGTGGAAACAGCCACATAGAGTTGTACCGCCATCAACAATGCGAACGGCACCGCCATCAGCAACAGCGGCCGCGCCGCCACTTTCTCCGCCCAGCCGCCGCGCTGCGCCACTATGCCAAGCGCAAAGAAGACGAGGATCGATGCCCGCATCAACACCGGCGGACCGAACCCTGCGATCTGGCATCCGGCCGCGACCAGCGCGATCAGCAGCAGCGACCAGTTGGGCAAGCGCACCAGCAAAGGCGCGGCGACCATGCACAGGAACAGGTCGCGCAGGAACGGCATCTGCACATTGATGTCGGGATTGCGGGTGATGATGAAAATCTCGTCGATCGTCCACCAGACCGATTGCGGCACCGGCGCAGCCAGCCCGAACTGCCAGGCAGCGCCCGATACCAGCAGGATCGCGATGATGTTCCACAGCGCCATCGGCAACAGGATCGTCCGCGCCTTGCGCCGGACATGCTCGCCCCAGTCGAGCGTCCGCCTGCTGTTCGCCACTAGCCAGCCGGAAATCAGCCCCAGCAGCGGCACCGCGCTGCGCCCGAACAATTCCATCAGCAGCCAGCGCAGATTTTCCTGGCCCGTACCACGCATCGCGTGCAGCGCCTCTCCATTCATGCCGGTCCAGGCGTGAACATAGACCACGCCCAGGATGCAGATGACCCTTGCTATCGCGATCGCATCGGAGCGGCGCGCTCCATCGGGCTTGAGGGTATTGGACAAGCGGCCATCCTGATTGTTACGCATCCTCAATGCCCGAACTTGCGCCATGTTCCTACCCGAACCTGTATTTGGTCCGTATCGGACCCCGGCTCAGCGCCTCTTAACCTTGTCGCTCCACACTGATGGGGGGCTTGCAAATCCGTGCTGCAAAGGCAGCTAAGCCAATATTTACCTCTTTTGCCTAGAAGCGGCCTGTTAACCGGAAGCCTTTCCGGTCGAAGGGACGACAAAGGCTCATGACCCATATGCCGGGCGCACAACATTTCACCCCTGCCGCCGCCGCGCCCGCGCATCTTGCTTCGGTCCCGTCGATGGGCATGGTGTTCCAGATCGCCGGGTCGAGTTCCAAGGTACTGATCGACGCGCAGACGCTGGCGGTCCTGGGGCAGGATCCCGACCCCTGCACCGCCATGGCGGGTCAGGTCGGCAGTCAGGTGAAGATGCGCGTCGGCAATAGCTGGCTGGTCGCCAGCGTGCGCGCCATGACGCTGGATCAGGCGAGCAAGGGCATCGTCGCCGACATCGATTTCCTGGGCGAAGGCGATGAAGAGAAACTGACCGGCCGCATCTACCGCTTTCGGCGCGGCGTCACCCGCTATCCCACGCCCGGTACCGATATTTTCCCGGTGTCGAGCCATGACATGCAGCAGATCTACGCCGCCGATGATCGCGCCAATGTGGAAATCGGCACCGTTTATCCCACGACGGACACGCGCGCCGCGCTCTATGTCGATTCGATGCTGGGCAAGCATTTCGCGCTGCTGGGATCGACCGGTACGGGCAAGTCGACCAGCGCCGCGCTGATCCTGCACCGCATATGCGACCTTTCGCCGCAGGGGCATATCGTGATGATCGACCCCCATGGCGAATATGGCGCGGCCTTCGCGACCAATGGCGCGGTCTATGACGTCACCAACCTGGCCCTGCCCTACTGGCTGATGAATTTTGAGGAGCATTGCGAGGTGTTCGTCACCTCCTCCGGTTCCGAGCGCACCGTGGACAGCGACATCCTCGCCAAATGCCTGCTCGCCGCCCGCTCGAAGAACCGCCTCGCTGAAAGCATCGGCCGGCTGACGGTCGATTCGCCTGTCCCCTATCTGCTGTCTGACCTGACCACCATTCTCCAGAACGAGATGGGCAAGCTCGACAAGGGCACCAATTCGCTGCCCTATATGCGCTTGAAGACCAAGATCGACGAGATCAAAGCCGACCCGCGCTACAGCTTCATGTTCTCGGGCATGCTGGTCGCCGACACGATGCAGGCCTTCCTTGCCAAGATTTTCCGCCTGCCGTCGGACGGCAAGCCGATTTCGATCATCGACGTGTCGGCCATGCCATCCGACATCACTTCGACCGTCGTGTCGGTGCTGTCGCGGCTGGTGTTCGACTATGCCATCTGGGCGCGCGACGAGCCTCAGCGCCCCATCCTGCTCGTCTGCGAAGAGGCGCATCGCTACATCCCCAACACGACCACCGGCACCGGGCAGGCGGTGCGCAAGATATTGGAACGGATCGCCAAGGAAGGTCGTAAATACGGCATTTCGCTGGGCCTGATCACCCAGCGTCCGTCGGATCTGGCCGAAGGCGTTTTGTCGCAGTGCGGCACCATCATCTCGATGCGCCTGAACAACGATCGGGATCAGGCCTTCGTGAAGGCCGCCATGCCCGAAGGCGCGCGCGGCTTCCTCGATTCAATACCGGCGCTGCGCAATCGGGAGGCGATCATCTGCGGCGAAGGTGTCGCCGTGCCGATCCGGGTCGCGCTCGACAATCTGGAAGAACATCGTCGTCCGGCGTCGAGCGATCCCAGCTTCACGGAGCTATGGCGTCAGTCCGGCAGCGAAGCGGACATCCTGGAACGCACCATCACCCGCTGGCGCAATCAAGGGCGTTAAGCGGCGGCGTTACCCCGCCGGCGCGATCCGCCCGGCCGGTTCGGCATCGCTGTTGGCCAACTCCCGGCATTGTTCTTCATGCACCGGCACCAACAGGCGCGCCTTGCGCCATCCGCCCTTCGCATAGACCGCCCATGCCAGCAGCAGCGCGACCCCCGAACCGACCGGGAAGCTGAGCCACAGCGCATCGGAACCCAGCGCCGAATAGCCCAGTTCGTAGAAGCCCAGCCGCACCCCGAACAAAGTGAAGATCAGGATGAGCAAAGGCGCCACCACGGCGCCATTCGCACGCATCACCCCGAACAGGATCATGGTGACGCCGAAGATCATGAAGCTCCAACTGGCGAGCAACTGCATATGCCACGCCGCGTCGATCGCCGCCTGATTGGTCCCCAGAAACAGCGACAGCAAAGCCTCATGGAACAGCAGGATGATGACGATCATCGCCCCGGTGATCGCCAGCAGATAGCATATGCCATAGCCCGCGATCCGACCGATACGGTCCCACCGCCCGGCCCCGACATTCTGCGCCGCCATGGCGCTGACCGCTGCGCCCATGGCCATCGCCGGCATCTGGAGATAGGTCCATATCTGCTGCGCCGCGCCATAGGCCGCCGTCACCAGCAACCCTTCCCGATTGACGAGGCCGATCATCACGAGGCCGGACGCGGACATGACGATCATCTGGAGGCCCATCGGCAGCCCCTTGGCCACCAGGATGCGCAACTGGTCGGCGGCGGGCCAGAGATAGCGCAGTTCAGCCCCCCGCAGCCGCAGCGGCATGTCCTTGGCGTAAATGAAGGCGACCACGCCGATCAGGCTGATGATCCCCGCAGCAGCCGTCGCGGCGGCCGATCCGGCGATGCCATAGGCAGGGATCGGTCCCAGCCCCAGGATCAGCACCGGATTGAGGATCAGGTCGATCGCCACGCTGACGATCATGAAGATGAGCGGCGTGCGCGCATCGCCCGCACCGCGCAGGCCCATCATGATCATCACCACCAGCAGGGTCGCGGGCATGGCGAAGAAGATCACGCGCAGATAGACCAAAGCCAGATCATAGGCCTCGACCGGCGTCGCGAGCATGTGCAGCAGCGCAGGCGCGCCGATCCATCCCGTGATCGCGACGCCCAGGCCCAATATCGAGCAGAAACCGACCGCAGAGCCGAAGGCCCGCCGCGCCGCGTCGATATCGCGCGCGCCGACCGACTGGGCGATGACCACAGTCGACGCCATGCCGAAGCCGAACACGACCGAGAACATCAGGAACATGATGATGTTGGCATTGGCCGTCGCCGCCAGTGCCTGCGCGCCCAGAAAGCGCCCGACCCAGATCGCGTTGATCGACCCGTTGAGCGACTGGAGGATATTGGACGCCAGCGTGGGAATGGCGAACATCAACAGGGTCGCCGCGATCGGCCCCTGCGTCAGGTCTTTGGTGCCCGGTCTGCTCGCTGCCATTGCCGTCTTCCGTCCCCATAACGCCTGGAGAGCGGTTTCCCGTCCCCGTTCGGGCTGGGCCTGTCGAAGCCCTTCTCTTCCTTGAAGAAAGAACGCCACTTCGACAAGCTGCGAACCAATGATAGTGGCATTTATGCCCGGCTATCGGAGATGGATTACCCCAGTCGCTCCAGCGCCGCCTTCAACCGCTCGGCCTCGGCCGTCTTTTCGGCATGATCCTCGCGCGCCTTGGCGACGGCTTCAGGCTTTGCCTTGTCTACGAAGGCAGGATTACCCAAGCGGTTGCCAAGCCCGTCCCGTTCCTTCTCCACCGCAGCCAATGCCTTGGTCAGCCGCGCCTTCTCCGCCGCGATGTCGATCACGCCTTCCAGCGGCAGGATGAAGGTCGCTTCATCCACTACGATCTGCGCCGCCCCGCCTGCCGGAGCCTCACCAAAGGTCAGGCTTTCGACGCGACCCAGCCGCGCCAACGCCACGCCCTGACGGTCAAGACGACGCTGCGTTTCTTCCGATCCGTCGCGCACCACCATCGGCAGCTTGGCGCCGGGCGGCACATTGAGTTCGGTCCGCGCCGTGCGGATCGCGCTCACCAGCCGGATCAGCCAGTCGATCTCCGCCTGTGCTTCCGTATCCACCGCGGCGAGAGCCTGCGGCCATTGCGCGACGATCAGTTCGCTCTCTCGTTCGCCGGTCAGGTGCCACAATTCTTCGGTGATGAACGGCATGAACGGGTGCAGCATCACCAATATCTGGTCGAACGCCCAGCCCGCGACGGCGCGCGTCTCATCGTCCATCGCGCCTTTCGTCAGTTCGATATACCAGTCGCAAAACTGGTCCCACACGAAATGATAGATGGCGTTGGCCGCCGCGTCGAAGCGCAGGTCGGCCAGCGCCGTGTCGATCGCCTGTACGGTCGCGACCGTCTCCGCGATGATCCAGCGGTTGACCGGCAGATGTGCAAGGGGAGCCTCATGGCTGGTCGAGGCCGTGACACCGTTCGACTGGAGGAAGCGCGCCGCGTTCCACAGCTTGGTCGCGAAGTTGCGATATCCCTCGACCCGCTTCTCATCCATCTTCACGTCGCGGCCCTGGCTCTCCATCGCCGCCATGAAGAAGCGCAATGCGTCCGCACCGAACTTGTCGATCAGGCCCAGCGGATCGACCACATTGCCCTTGGACTTGGACATTTTCTGCCCGTCCGCCGCGCGGACGAGGCCGTGGAGATAGAGCTTCTTCCACGGGGCTTCCCCCATGAACTCCATCCCCTGCATCGCCATGCGGGCGTCCCAGAAGAACAGGATGTCGAAGCCGCTGATGAGTAGATCATTGGGATAATGGCGCGACAGCTTCTCGCTCTGATCCGGCCAGCCCAGCGTGCCGAAGGGCCAGAGCGCGGAGGAGAACCAGGTGTCAAGGACGTCGGGGTCGCGGGTCAGCGTCTTGTTGCCAGCCAGAGCCTGCGCTTCGGCCTCGCTTTCGGCGACATAGCTGTTGCCGTCTTCATCGAACCACGCAGGAATTTGATGCCCCCACCATAATTGCCGCGAGACGCACCAGGGCTGGATATTCTCCATCCAGTTGAAGAAGGTCTTTTCCCATGTCTTGGGTACGATTTCGATCGCGCCGTCGCGCACGGCCTGCATCGGCGCAACCGCCAGCTTTTCCGCATCGACATACCATTGGTCGGTCAGCCAGGGTTCGATCACCACACCCGAACGATCGCCGAACGGCGTCTGGATCGTGCGCGGCTCGAAATCGGCGGAGACGTCCTCGCCTTCCTTGTCCTTGGTGACATGGCGCACGAGGAAGCCGAGCGCCTTCATCTCAGCGACCACGGCCTCGCGCGCGCCGTCCACCCCGTCGCGCTTGAAGCGGTGCAGCCCCAGGAAGCGATCGGGGATCAGGCCATCGGCGGTCTGCACGACATTGGCGTCGGCGTCGAACATGTTGAGCATGTCGCCGGCCTTGAAGCCCGCCCGCTTACCCACGTCGAAGTCGTTGAAATCATGCCCCGGCGTGATCTTGACCGCGCCGGTGCCCAGTGCCGGGTCGGCATGTTCGTCGGCCACGATCCTGAACCGGCGACCGGTGATCGGCTGGAGAATCTCCTTGCCGATAACGGCCTTGTAGCGCTCATCATCGGGATGCACGGCGATCGCCATGTCCGCCAGCATCGTTTCCGGGCGCGTCGTGGCGACGACGATGTGATCGCTGCCGTCCGCCAATGTCACGCCATCGGCCAACGGATAGCGGAAGCGCCAGAAACCGCCCTTCGTCTCGACCGTTTCGACCTCAAGGTCCGAAATGGCCGATCGGAAATGCGGGTCCCAGTTCACCAGCCGCTTGTCGCGATAGAGCAGCCCTCGCTTGTGCAGTTCCACGAAGGTCTTGACGACCGCCTTCGAAAACCCCTCATCCATGGTGAAGCGTTCGTTCGCCCAGTCCATGGAGCAGCCCAGCCGCCGCAACTGGCCGGTGATGGTCCCGCCGCTTTCGGCCTTCCATTCCCACACCTTGGCGACGAACTCTTCGCGGGTGAAGTTCGTGCGTTTCTGCTGCTTGGCGTTCAACTGCCGCTCGACCACCATCTGCGTCGCGATGCCCGCATGGTCGGTGCCGACCACCCACAGCGCATCCTTGCCGCGCAGCCGCTCGTAGCGGATCACGATGTCCTGCAACGTATTGTCGAGCGCATGGCCGATATGCAGGCTGCCCGTCACGTTAGGCGGCGGATTGACGATCGTAAAGGGCGTCGCGTCCGGCCGTTCGGGGCGGAACAGGCCATTCGCTTCCCAATGGGCATACCAGCGGGATTCGATATCGGCAGGGTCGAAGGTTTTGGGCAATTCGGTCATGATCGCGCTTTAGCGCCTGCCGCACGACACGCAAGAGATGCCGGGCTTCAGACCAGACTATCCATGACTTCCGCAGGCAATCCCGAACGGACGGTAATGCCGCCATCGCCCTTTCGCGCGACCAGTTGCGGCTCCGACAGGCTGTTGTCGAACACCCATGCCCGATCCGCCCGATCGAAGAACCAGCGAAGCTGCGTGAAGGAGCGCGCCCGCCGCGCGGCGACCTTGTCCGCTGGCACATCATGGCCGCCCTTGGCAACGCGATAGGCAATGCGTTCCAACTGCCGCGCAACCGAATCGAGATAGACGTAGATCAGCAGTATCTCGAAACCCCTGGCCTGCGCCTTCTCCACCAACCGGCGATATTTGGGACTGGACAGCACCGTTTCGACGCCGATCGTCTGATGCACGTCGATCGACGCATCCAGCCACGCCTCGATCCGCTGCACCGCCGCCAGATTGGCGGCCTCCCGATCCAGCGCTTCGCCATCGCGCAGGCGATCGGTCAGCAAGTCGGGGTTGATGATCCAAACCGATCCGTCGAACTCGGCGACATCGCTGCGTCCATAGGCGGAACTTTTGCCGCAACCATTCGGCCCCGCCACGATCCAGAGGCGCGGGCGGGCATGGCCTTTCCCCTGCCCGATCAAATCTTGTCCTTGATCGCCCGATTCTCTTCCCGCGCCTTGCGGACGCTTGCCTTGAAGGATGCAAGGAACTCCGCCCCGAAATTGGGGCTGTCGGCATCGACCACCCGCAGCTTCACCGTCTGTCCGTTCTTGTGGACCGTCCGGTATTTCGGCTTGCCCGGCATGCCCATGTCGATGGGACCATCGACGATATCGACCTTCATCTTTGCCATCGGATCAATATAGCAGGCCGTGCCATCCGCTTAAAGCCTCATTTCCCCGTCCATTTGTCCAGCCAGCCCAGCGCTTCGCCATACCATTGCAGCGAGTTTTTCGGCTTCAGAACCCAGTGATTCTCGTCCGGGAACACCAACAGCTTGGACGGAATGTCCCGCCGCTGGAGCGCGGTGAAGGCGGCCAGACCCTGCGTATAGGGAATGCGGAAATCCTTCTCGCTCGTCACCACCAGCATCGGCGTCTTCCACGCGGTCACATGGTTGACTGGGTTCCATTTCTCGAACTCTTCGGGTTTGGCATAATAGGGCCCGCCATGTTCCCATTCGTCGAACCATAATTCTTCGGTTTCATAGGCCATGGCGCGGGCGTCGAATACGCCGTCATGCTGGACGATGCACTTGAAGCCATCGGCCCACTGCCCCTCGATCCAGTTCATCATGTAGCCGCCATAGCTGGCCCCCAGCGCGCAGGCATTGGTCGCGTCGACCTCGGCATCCTTTGCCGCAGCCGCCGCCAGACCCAGCTTCAAGTCCTCCAGCGGCTTGCCGCCCCAATCCTTGTTGATCGCATCGGTGAAGGCCTGTCCATAGCCGGTGGAACCGTGGAAATCGACGATCACGGCGGCATAGCCATGCGCCGCGAACGCCTTGGGGTTCCAGCGATAGGACCATGAATCGTTGAAGCTGCCCTGCGGCCCGCCATGCACCAGGAAAGCGACCGGCAGCGTCTTCACCGTGCCGCTGGCGGAGGGTTTCAACGGCTTGACGATCTGCCCCCACACCGTATCGCCATTGGCGCCCTTGAAGCTGAACCGCTCGACCGACACGTCATCCACGCCGGCCAGTTTTGCCGCGTTCACATCGGTCAGGCGGACGGGCTTCCCCTTCACCGGCATCTTCCAGAAATCGGCCGGCGACTGGATGCTGTCCATCGCATAGACGAAGCCGCCTCGTGGCAAGGGCACGACGCTGCCGGCATGGCCCTTCTGCGTCAGCCGCGTCACCTTGCCTGACGCGGCATCGACCCGGAACACCGGATTGTCGAGCACGTCATTGGCCGTGACCAGCAAACCCTTGCCATTCGCCTCCCACGCGATCGAGGCGACCGACCGGTCCCAGCCTTCCGTCAGAGCCTTCGTCTCGCCACTGGCGATGTTGCGCAGCATCAGCACCTGCCGATCGGCTTCATAGCCCGGCCGCTTCATCGCGACATAGGCCATCCATTTCCCGTCCGGCGACACCGTGGGCAGCGTATCGGTCGCATCATTGGCGTCGGTCAGGTTAACCGGCGCAGCGCTGCCGTCCGCGGGCACGGCAAAGATGTCGAGATTGGTCGACAGCGGCTCGATGCGCCCCGCCTCCCGCAGTGCAAAGAACAGCGTCTTGCCATCCTTGCTCCAGGCGATTTCTTCTGCGCCGCCAAAGGGCTTGGACGGACTATCCCCCACAAGCGCGCCCATGACCGACACGGCGGGGCCGCCCGCAACCGGCATCACGAAGATTTGCGAGCGTTGCCCGTCGGACCATGTATCCCAATGGCGCACGAACATCTGCTCATAGACGCGGCCCGACCCTGCCTCCTTGGGCGCGTCCGCCTTCACATCGTCGATCGTCTTCGCGCCCACGGGACGGTCGGCCCACAGCGCCACCTTGGCACCATCGGGGCTGAGCAGGAAACCACTGATGCCGCCGGGCGCCTTGCTGATCTGCACCGGATCACCGCCGTTCAACGCCACGCGCCATAATTGATCATCGCCGCTGGCATTGGATTGATAGTAGAGCGCGGTCCCATCGGGTGAGAAGACCGGCGACGCCTCATTCTTGTCGGGCTTCGACGCGATCAGCTTCGGCGTCTGCCCGGCCTTGCCGATATCCAGCAGATAGAGGTCTGTCCGCCCCTTGTTCGCGGCCAGATCGGTGCTGCGCAGTTGATAGGCCAGCCATTTGCCATCCGGCGACACGGCCGGCGCGGCAATGCGGTCCAGTCCCACCATGTCGGCCGGCGTGAACGGACGCGCCAGCGCAGGCGCGGCGGCAAGAGCCATCGCGCCAACCGCTGCAAGCAGAAAAGTCTTCATGGAAAATCACCCTCGGATCGCGCAGGCGGCGCATCACGCGCGCCGTCAGGATGCCAAGGGTCTAGGCCGCCCCGAAAGCGACCGCAAGAACGCGAATCAGCGCCCGGTGATGCGCGCGATTTCCTTCGCCACCATCTCTTCGACCATCGAAGGCAGGCGCGTATCGAGCCATTCCTTCAGCATGGGCTTGAGCATCGCGCGAACCAGCCCTTCCAGCGTATTGTCGCCGCCATCCTTGGGCGTGACCAGCATGGAGGAGAGCGCCGACAGCGAATGGCGAGCGGCGACTTCGCTTTCCACCGAAAGGATCGAATCGTCCGTCTCGGCGACTTGGGCGGCCTTGGCCGTGGTTTTGGGAGCGGGCACGACTTCCTCCTCCGCGATCTCGTCGGTCAGTTCCAGCACTTCCTCGACAACCGGCTCGATATAAACGGGTTCCACCGGCGCGGACGCGGCCTTCGCTTCGGCCCGCATACGACGGGGCGCGGCCTGCACCGCTTCCTCGCCTTCTTCAGCGATGATCCGCTTGATGGACGAGAGTATCTCTTCCATCGAGGGTTCCTTGGTCATGTCACCCATGGATAGTCCCCGTCCAACCCGCATTGCGCATCCTTAACCGTTAAAATTACCCAGCCGGGTTAACAAGCGGTTAAGGCTGCCGTGTAGCGGATGCGACATTGGCGTTTTGCGCGGGCGTGTCAACGGTCCGCGTCGCAACCGGCGCCGGCTTGCCGTCAAAGCTCCAGTCCAGCCACTTGCCCTTCACCCGTTCGTAATTGACCATCGGGTCGTAGAGCGTGCCGCTATCCAGCCCCAGATCGCCCGCTTCCGCATGACCCATGGCGGCCAGCACGCTGAAACCGGCGACATAGGCGTTGCGCTGCGCCGTCACCAGCAACACCTTGGCGTTGAGCGCTTCCTGCTCGGCATTCAGAATGTCGAGGATGGTACGGCTGCCCACGCTGTTTTCCGCGCGTACGCCTTCCAGCGACAGGTTCGCGGCCTCCACCGCCTTCTGATTCGATTCGATGCTCTCCAGCGATGCCTGCCAGCTCGCATAGGCGGCGCGGGTCTGGGAAATGACGCCGCGCTCGACCTCGATCTCGCGTTCGATCGCCTGCGATTCCAGCGCCTGATTCTGGCGCACCTGCGCGGCGGGGCGGCCACCCTGATAGAGCGGGATGCTGATTTGCACGCCGGCGACGGCCTGCTTGTTGATCTGCGGCCCCTCTACGGCATTGCCCTCCGCATCCTGCGCGGTGCCGCCCAACGTGTGCAGATAATTGGTATAGCCCGCCTGGGTGAAGCCAGCGACGGTCGGCAGGCGTCCTGCCCGCGCCACCTTCACATCATAGCCGGCCGCAATCCGGTTCTGCTTGGCCGCCAATATGTCGGGATTATCGTCCAGCGCGACCTGTACCGCGATCTGCGGCGTGGCGGGCAGACCCGGCAAGGCCGGCGGCGCATCCAGCGTGTCGGGCGCTTCACCCACCAGCGCCAGATAATTTTCCCGGCTCGCCACCAGATTGGCCTCGGACGTTTGCAGATCGGACCGCGCGATCGCCAGCCGCGACTGCGACTGCGCCACGTCGGTGCGGGTCAGGTCGCCGACCTCGAACCGGTCGTTGGTCGCCTGAAGATTGACTTCCAGCGCCTTCACGTTGGACTGGTTGAGCGACAGCACCGCATTGTCGCGGATCACGTCCATATAAGCCGCGACCACCTGCGAAAAGATGCTGGCTTCCGTCCCGCGCAGATTGGCCTGCCCGGCTTCGACCCGAACCTTCGCCGCCTTCACGCCGTTGCGCACCGCGCCGCCGGAATAGATAGGGACATTCAGATTGGCCTGCGCATTCACCGTCCGCTGCGGCGAGGTGAAGCTGATCGTCGGCTTCAACACGCTTTCGGAGAAGCTGCCGGTGACGTCCGCATTGGGACGCCCGGCCGCCTTCTGGATCGGCACATTCTCATCCGTGGCGCGCTGCCCGGCACGCGCGCCGGTCAGCGTCGGGTTGGACGTATAGGCCTTCGCCAGCGCGCCCTGCAATGTTTCGGCCTGCGCCGAAACCGTGAGGGCGGAGGACAGCAACAACAAAGCAGCCGCGGCATGGTGCCGATAAAATTTGCGCTTCGCCGTCATCTATCCCCGCCCATCATCTTTCAGAATTCAAAAGCCTTGGGCGCGCCGAACCCCGGCAACACCACCATTTCAATATCGACCAGGCTGTTCAGGCCCAAAACCCCGGCAACCACCCGGCCGCTGCTCAGGCGCGTGACGCCGCGATCCGCGACGCCCGTCACTACGCGGGCGTCCTCGGCAAGCTGCTGAACGAGCGTTGCGGGGACTTCCTCCACCGCACCGTCGATGAAAAGCACGTCATAAGGTGCACCATCGGCCGCACCGGCATTCAGCGCGCCGCGCACGACGGTCACGCCGGCAACCGCGATCTCCGGCCCGCCCTCTTCCTCGACCGCCGTCACCACCGCACCCATGTCCGCCAGCAGCGCGGCGGCATAGCCGGTGGCAGCGCCGATCAGCAGCACCTTGTCGCCCGGCACGATCTGCGCTTCGGTCAGCAATCGGCCGGTCACCAGCGGAGGATTGAGCGCACGGCCGCCATCCAGCGGGATCGGACGGTCGATATAGGCCATGGCCCGGCGATGCGCGGGAACGAATTCCTCGCGCGGCACCCTGGCCATCGCAGCGATCACGCGCTGGTCGTCCACGTCGCTGGTGCGCAACTGGCTTTCGACCATAGCGGTCCGCATCGAAGAATAAGTCTGCTCGGTCACGATCATTTCTCGCTTCGTCCGGTGGGCTTGGCACAACTGTATTGGCAATGCAATACACTAAGCATGTCATCGGACCTCTAAATCAGCGGACGCGCCGCGCCAAGCGGCTTTGCGCGACATGCCCCAAGATTCTTGACGCTATGGCACAGATTCTTGGCACGCACGCGGCACTGGCCGCTTGACTTTGCATCCAAAGCCGCACATTTGCGGCGTCCCACGCCGAGGCCCGATGGCGGAGTGGTGACGCAGAGGACTGCAAATCCTTGCACGCCGGTTCGATTCCGGCTCGGGCCTCCAAAATCCTGTCTGGCAACGTCTGCCAACAGTTGAAAATTCCTGATTTCCGGTAGTTTATGGGCATTCTCTGATTGTCAGTGGATGCCCTTGTTTGCCTGCAATTGCGGATGATGGGGGCCTAATTTGGGGGCCTCAAAAGGCCCCGGCAGAATCGAGGCCCCCAATCGCGCTAACCGATACCGCTATCCGCAATGCCAAGCCCGCAGATAAGCCTTACAAGGTTACTGACTCCCAAGGTTAGTATCTGCTCGTCAATCCAAGAGGCAGCAAGCTGTGGCGAATCAAATACCGGATCGACGGCGTAGAGCGAAAACTGTCACTCGGGGCGTATCCCGAGATTACTTTGGCAGAGGCGCGCGCTGCCAGGGATGCCGCCCGTAGGCAGCGGGCTCATGCGATCAATCCCAACGTAGCCAAACGACAAGCCCGCATCGAGGCGAGCATTCGGGCCAGCAACAGCTTCGCTAGCGTAGCCGAGGAATTGATAGAGAAGAAAGCGCGTGAGGGGTTGGCTGAGCCAACGCTGGAGAAGATGCGCCGGTTTGTGAAACTGATGGGGGCAGAGTTCGGAAAGCGACCTGTCACCGATATCACGCCTCAGGAACTTCTTCATGAACTGCAGAAGCATGAACGGCGTGGCCGCTTGGAAACCGCCAATCTCCTGCGCGCCTTTGCCAGCCGTGTTTTCCGCTTTGCAGTTGCAACAGCGCGTGCCGAACGTGATCCGGCGCAACTCCTGATCGGCGCATTGACCACACCGCGGGTCAAACACTTTGCCGCTGTCATCGATCCGAACGAGTTCGGCGTCCTCCTGCGCGCTATCGAAGATTATCAGGGTGACCCCGCCGTCATATATGCTTTGAAACTGACACCCCATGTCTTCCAGCGTCCGGGCGAACTGCGGCAAATGGAATGGGCTGAGGTCAATTTCGACAAAGCTGCCTGGACGATCCCGGTGACAAAGATGAAAATGCGCCAGCCCCATTCGGTGCCTCTGTCTCGACATGCTCTCGCGATACTGCAAGCCATGCGATCCTTATCCGGCTCCCGTCGCTATGTGTTCCCTTCGATCCGCACCCGAGCAAGGCCGATCAGCGAAAACACCATCAACGCGGCATTGCGGCGCATGGGCTATTCCAAAGATGATCGAGCATTTCGAGATAGCGCAGCGTCCCGGACCAAGCTCTTGTCGGCAGTTCGCCAATAGCCATCCTGGCTCTCCTAAGGATGTCGGCCTTTGCCGTCAGGATGCTGCTCATGCCGGAAGGTCTTTTGCCCCCGCGCCATGCACATTCGACGTCTCCGCCGATCGATCACCATCCATGGGCGGGGTGATGCGATACCAGAGCGCGTAGAGCGCGGGCAGGAACAGGAGTGTCATGACCGTGCCCCCCACTGTGCCGCCAATGAGCGTGATCGCCATCGACCCCCAGAAGACGGAACTGATGAGCGGCACGAATGCCAGCACGGCCGCGAGCGCGGTCAGGATGACCGGCCGCGAGCGCTGCACCGTCGCCTCGACCACCGCGTCGAACGGAGAGAGTCCGGCGCGCTCATTGTCATGGATCTGCCCCATCAGGATGAGCGTGTTACGCATCAGGATGCCAGCAAGCGAGATCAGCCCGAGAATCGCGTTGAAGCCGAACGGTTGTCCCGTCAACAGCAGCGTCGGAACGACTCCGATGACACCCAGCGGCGCGGTCAGCAGGACGATCCACATCGCCGACAGGCTGCGCACCTGAAGGATGATGACGATCATCATCAGGACGATCATGATCGGGAAGATCGGAGCGAGCGCGGCGTTGGCTTTGCCGGCTTCCTCGATCGAGCCCGCCATATCGATATGATAGCCAATCGGCAGATCATCGATGATCGGTTGCAACTTCTTCATCATCGCGGTCGACACGTCGGGCGGCTGAAGATCGTCGGCGATGTCGCCGCGCACTGTGATCGTGGGTGTCCGGTCGCGGCGCTGGAGGATCGGGTCCTCCATGCGTACCTCCATGCGGCCGATCTGGCTGACAGGGATGCGCTGCCCGCCCGCACCGGTGAGCGTATAATCGCCGATCCGCGCCGGATCGAGGCGGTCTGTTCCTGCGGAGCGCACGACGACATCGACGGTGCGAATGTCCTCGCGAGCCTGGCTGACGGTGACGCCGGTCAGCAGGAACTGAAGCTGCTGGGCCACATCGCTGGAGGTGAGACCGATGGCGCGCAGGCGATCCTGATCAAGGACGAAGTGGAGGGCCGGCGCGCGTTCGCCCCAGTCGCTGTTGACCATGCGCATCATGGGATCGGCCTGCAAGACGTCCTGCACCTTGCCGGCAATCGTGCGAACGGTGGCGAGGTCGGGACCGTTCACGCGAAATGCGACGGGGAAGGGTGATGGCGGTCCGAAGACCAGTTGCGTGGCCCGCACGCGCGCCGCCGGCGCGAGTCCGTCCGCTACGACCCGCCGCAAACGCAGTTTTAGGATCTCGCGATCGTCCTGGCTGTCGGTGCGCACGACGATCTTGGCGAAGGAAGGGTCGGGCAATTCCGGCGAAATGGGCATGTAGAAGCGCGGAGGCCCCTGTCCGATATAGGAGGTGACGACCTTTGATTCAGGCTGCTTGCGAAGCCAGTCCTCCACCTCTCTGGCTGACGTACCGGTATTCGCGAGCGCCGTGCCTTTGGGCATCTGAATTTCGACCAATAGTTCGGACCGGTCAGAGGTGGGGAAGAACTGCTTCTTGACCAGCGGCATGCCGGCGCCAGCGACGAGGAATGCGACGAGCGTAGCCAGCGCCACCCGCTTCTTGCGGCGCACGGCCCACCCGATGAGCCTGCGTACCTTCTGGTAGCGCGCGGTCTGGTAGATCGCCTCATGCCCTCCTTCGACCGGCTTGATGTGGGGCAGCAGCTTGACGCCCATATAGGGGGTGAAGATGACCGCGACGAACCAGGAGGCGATAAGGGCGAAACCGACGACCCAGAAGATGTTGCCGGCATATTCACCGGCGGTCGACTGGGCGAAGCCGACCGGCATCAGGCCGATCACCGTCAGCAGCGTGCCCGCCAGCATGGGCGCGGCCGTATGGCTCCAGGCATAGGCCGACGCCTTGATGCGGTCGTAACCTTCCTCCATCTTCACCACCATCATCTCGATGGCGATGATTGCGTCGTCGACCAGAAGCCCAAGCGCGAGGATGAGCGCGCCCAGCGTGATGCGATCGAGTACGCGCCCCGTCGCCCACATGATCAGCAGGACCACGGCAAGGGTGAGCGGTACGGCGGCAGCCACGACGATGCCGACCCGCCAGCCCAGGCTGATAAGGCTGACGATCATCACGATCGCGAGCGCTTCGAGGAAGGTGTGCATGAACTGGTCGACGGCTTCGCTGATGTTCACTGACTGGTCGGTGACAGGCGTCAGGCTCATGCCCACCGGCAACTCGGTCGAAATTTTTCCTACCTCGGCTTTGAGCGATTTGCCAAGATCAAGCCCGTTCCACCCTTCGCGCATGATGACGGCCAGCAATATGGCAGGCTCACCCTCGCTGCGGACCAGGAAGGTCGCAGGATCTTCATAGCCGCGTGCGACATCGGCGATGTCGGAGAGACGCAGGGTGCGGCCGTTGGCGACGATCGGGACATCGCGGATTTTCGACAGGTCGTCGAAGGCACCATCAAGGCGCACCACGGTCTGCTGCCCCTTGGTTTCGATCGCGCCCGCCGGCGTGATCAGGTTCTGGCTGGCGAGTGCCGTGAAGATATCGCGCGGTGCCACGCCCAGCGTTGCGAGGCGCTCCTGCGCGAATTCGACGTAGATGCGCTGGGGGCGTTCGCCGACGATGTTGATCTTGTTGACGCCGGGGACATGGAGCAGGCGCTGCCGCAGGCTCTCTGCCTCGCGGGCGAGCAACCGCTGCGGTTCTCCCCTCGCCTTGAGCGCATAGAGCGCGAAGGTGACATCGCCATATTCATCATTGATGAATGGCCCTGCCACGCCTTGCGGCAGCCTGGCCGCCTCGTCGCCCAGCTTCTTGCGCGCCTGATAGAATTGCTCCGGGACTTCCCGAGGCGGCGTTTTATCGCGCAAGGTCAAGGTGGTGAAGGCAAGGCCGGGTCGCGTGAAGGTTTCGCTGCGGTCATACCAGCGCAGTTCCTGCAACCGCTTTTCGAGCGGTTCGGCAACCTGGTCCTGCATCTCCTTTGCAGTCGCGCCAGGCCAAGCGGTGACCACGGTCATGACCTTGATCGTGAAGCTGGGATCTTCGGCGCGGCCAAGGCTGAGGAAGGAGAAGATGCCTGCACCCACGATCGCGATCAGGAAGAAGAGCGTGACCGATCGCTCACGTACAGCGAGAGCGGAAAGGTTGAAGCTCTTCTTTTCGGGCGGGGATGCTTCAGGGACATGCTCGTTCATCGCGTAGCTCCTGCAACAGGCCGCGCGATGCGAACGGTCTGGCCCTCATGCAACATATGGGCGCCCATCGCCACAAAGCGCTCGCCCGCTTTGAGGCCTGACGTGACAGTCGCTGTCTCTTCGCCGACGGCAGAAATGCGAATGGCCCGCCACGCAATCTTTGCAGGAGAGCCTGAACTGATCACCCACACACCGGGGCCATTGCCTTCATCCCGGATGGCGCCGAGCGGCACGACAGTCGACGCCGCTTCTCCCGGCTGTGTCAGCGAAACGGTGACCGTGGAGCCGAGAGGCGAACCAGCCGGCGCGCCCTCAAGCACATAGCGGGCTTCGAATGTGCGCGTCGCGGGATCGGCGGCGTCGGACAACTGACGCAGGCGCGCTGGTCCGGTCTCACCGCCATAGGTGCTGGCGCGCGCGATCGAACCCACCGCCGGGCGGATCGTCTCGGGCAACTGCACCAGCGCCTCGCGCGGACCCGACCGTGCGAGACGCACAACGATCTGGCCGGGGGCGACAACCTGTCCGGGTTCCGCCAGGGTGTCGACAACGGTGCCGTCCGCATCGGCGAGAAGAAGGCTGTAGCCGGCTTCGTTGCGGGAAACCCTCGCCTGCGCTTCTGCCGCAGAGAGTTGCGCGCGGGCTGAATCTGCCGCCGCCTTTGCCTGGTCATATGTTGACGCGGAGACGGCGCCTGCGGCTACAAGATCGCGCAGGCGCCGTTCATCGGCGGCGGTCTGCACCGCGCGCGCGCGGGCCGCCTGAACCGTTTCCTGCGACGCCCGCGTGGCCAGCGCCAGATCGGCCTGATCGATCCGCATCAGCGGTTGCCCGCGACGGACGACCTGCCCGGCATCGACGAGCCGTTCGATCACCTTTCCGCCGATCCTGAAGCCGAGATCACTTTGCACACGGGCGGCGACGATACCGGTGAATGCACGATTGGCGGCACCCTGCGCCGTGGGCGTCATGACGCGCACCAGCGGCGGCTCGGTACGCGGGTCGCTCTCCGCCTTCTGGCACGCGGCCAGGGGAAGCAAGAGCATGAGTGCGGGCAATCCCGCTGTGATGATCCGACTCGACAAGGGTTGATCCTCCAGACTTGGAGGATCATTTGTTTCCTTATAACCAATATGTCAATGAGTCACTGGTCGATGGCTCATGGTGCAAGGCTGCGCAGGATGAGGCTCGTCACTTCCTGCGGCGCCTCCGGAAGGAGATCGAGGTTGCGCTCCAGGTGAAGCGGGTCGATGAACGGCGTCATGGCGTAGAGGATGGCGCGGCAGCTTTCGTCGAGCGGCGTCTTGCGCTCGAACTCGCCGCTTTCCCGACCGCTCTTGATGATCTCCGCCAGGATATCCTTGAGCGTTTCCTTGTAGGCCTCCGACGATCCCCATCGCTCGGCAGCCGAATGGGCGGTGATGTCATAAATCTTGCGATCATGAAAAAAGAGGTCGACACTCCGTGTCGTAAGGCTTTTGAACATGCGTCGCAGACGATCCGTAGCAGTATGGCCTTGCTCGATTGCGGCGCGAGTCTCGGCAACGATCTGCGTCAGGCGCGAGCCGCAAATTTCTTCCCCGATCGCCTGCTTCGATTCGAAGAAGCGGTAGATATAGGCTTTGGAAAAGCCGATCTCCTTGGCGAGGTCGGCGACGGTCGTCTTCGCATAGCCGTAGCGGGCAAAACATTCATGGGCCGCCGCAATGATCTGATCGCGCACGGCATGTTCCGCGGGGCCGCGGCTGGGGGTGTCTGGGGTGCTGCTGCTCATCATCCAAGCATAATGACACGGAAACTAATTGACAACGAGTGACCATAATATATATCGGTCACGTCTTGCCTATTTGCGTACCGGGGAAGCAATGCGTTCCGTGAATTCGATCCTTACAGCCCTCGTCGGCTCCATCCTTCTCGCCGGTTGCGCAGTCGGGCCGCGCTATGTGCCACTGGTTTCGACGCAGCCCGCAGCCTTTCAAGGCGGACCGGCGGTCGAGGCGCGCGCGCCGGGCGCAGAGACCGCAGATTTGATATCCTGGTGGCAGGCATTCGATGATCCGCTTCTCACCAGTCTTGTCGAACGGGGACTCGCGCAGAATCTCGACCTGCAACAGGCAAGCGCGCGTGTCGTGCAGGCGCGCGCCGCGCTCAGGGGCGCTCATGCCGCGCTATTGCCTTCCGGCCAAATCAGCGGCCAGGCGGGTGAAGTCTATCAATCTCGGGAAACGCCGATCGGGCGGATCGGCAGTGCTTTCCCGCCGTTCGAGCGCTCTACGGAAACCTATGAACTGAACCTTGGGGGCAGTTGGGAAATCGATCTGTTCGGCGGCCGGGACGCCGCCCGCGACGCAGCGCGGGCCGACTGGCAAGCCTCGCAGGCCGGTGCGGTCGCCTCTCGCCTCACCGTCGCGGCGCAAATTGCCGACACCTATGTAGCCATCCGCATGCTGCAAGCGCGCCTTGATGTCGCGCGTGCGCAACTCGACGTCCAGCAGCATCTGGTCGATCTCGTGGCGCTCCAGTATCGCAAGGGCGTTGCTGCCGAATTGCAGTGGAGGCAGGCGGAAGGCGCGCTGGCCCGGGTCCGCGCCTCCGTCCCGGCATTGCAGAACGAACTCGACATGGCGATGAACGCACTCGATGTGCTGATCGGCGTTCAACCGGGCACGACCCGCACCGAATTGGCGGCCCTTGCTCCGATCCCGCATGCCCCCGCGGTATCGGCGGCGGGCGGGCCGGCTGCGCTGCTGCGACGCCGGCCCGACATCATCGCGGCCGAGCGGATGCTCGCCGCATCCAACGCGCGCATCGGGGCAGCGGTATCGGAATATTATCCCAAATTCTCGCTGAGTGGCCTGCTTGGAACGGCTTCCACCGCCACAGGGGGCCTCTTCACCGGCAATGCGACGCAGGCCAGTGGCCTATTGGGCCTGCGCTGGCGTCTGTTCGACTTCGGGCGCGTGGACGCCGAGATCAAGGCGGCCGAGGGGCAAAATGCGGAGGCGCTGGCTGCCTATCGGTTGACGGTGCTGCGCGCCGCGCAGGACGTCGAGGACGCCTTCTCGACCTTGGTCCAGCAAGAGGCGCGCGCGGCGGCTCTCGTCCAGGGAGAGGGCTCTTTGTCGCGCGCCCGAGTCTCGGCCATGGCGGCCTACAAAGGCGGGATGGCGAGCCTGATCGAGGTGCTTGATGCCGATCGGCGCCTTCTCGAAACCCGCGATGGCGCAATCCAGGCGCGGGCTGCGGCAACACGAGGGTCGATAGCATCGTTCCGGGCGCTCGGCGGCGGTTGGGACCCGAAAAACATCTCGTAATTGTCGCTGGCAGGAGTCGGCGGTAAGAGAAAACGAAATATGGTCAGGTTTCGTACGGATCTTAACCAACCAATTTTCGGCGAGGGACCGGCTCTGTTCGGAACCAGCCGATCCATTTTCAACCGCTCAAGGCCCCTGCACCCATTTGCGACCTTCCTGTCGCCAGAAACGCGGCTCGACATCGTCCGCCTTGCTCAGCACGCGCCAACTCGCCCGCGCCCCGTCGATCGTGTCGGCATCGAAGAAATAGAAAGCCCGCTCGAACCCCAGCGCCTCGTCGCGCCAGACCCCGTCGGCCAGCGCGATATGCCGCGCACCATTGGCCGCGTCGCAGGTCGTGGCCAGCAGGATCGGCTGCTGCGCCTCCCCGCCCTCGCCTGCCCGGCCATGCGCCAGAAAGCTCTCAGGCGCCCCGGCCCACAAGCCCTGCGATATCCGCTCCAGCCGGTCGCTATCCTGCGCCACCACCAGCAACCGCGCGCCCAGATCCAGGATGCGCGCCGCAATCGCGGGGAGCACCTGGTCCACGGGATCGCGGCTCAACTGGTAGAAATCGACCTGCATGGAGTGCGATCAGCCCTCGAACTTCTCAGCCACGAACCGGTCGATCAGGCGCACACCATAGCCGGTCGCGCCCTTGTCCCAGGTCGCGCCGGGCTTGTCTGCCCACACCATGCCGGCAATGTCGAGATGCGCCCACTTCACGCCATCGTCGATGAAGCGCTTGAGGAACTGCGCCGCCGTGATCGACCCGCCATAGCGCGGACCGATATTCTTCATGTCGGCGATCGGGCTGTCGATCAACTTGTCATAGGCGGGCGACAGCGGGAAACGCCACAGCGGATCGCCCGCCGCCTGCCCCGCTGCGATCAGGTCGTTCGCCAGCCCGTCGTCGTTGGAGAAGATGCCCGCATATTCGGTGCCCAGCGACACGATGATCGCGCCCGTCAGCGTGGCAAGGTCGATGATAACGTCCGGATTGTAGGTGCGCTGCGCCCAGGTCAGCGCATCGCACAACACCAGACGCCCTTCGGCGTCGGTATTGAGCACCTCGATCGTCTGGCCCGACAGGGACGTCACGATGTCACCGGGGCGCTGGGCATTGCCGTCGGGCATGTTTTCAACGAGGCCACAGATGCCGACGACATGCGCCTTCGCCTTGCGCCCGGCCAGCGCCTTCATTGCGCCGGCGACCGCGCCCGCGCCGCCCATGTCCCACTTCATATCTTCCATGCCGGCGGCCGGCTTGATGGAAATGCCACCCGTGTCGAACGTCACGCCCTTGCCGACGAAGACGACCGGCTTGTCCGACGTACCGCCGGTGCCGTCCCATTCCATCGCCAGCAGACGCGCTTCCCGCACCGAACCCTGCGCCACGCCCAGCAGCGATCCCATGCCCAGTTCTTCCATCGCCGCCTTGTCCAGCACGGTGATCTTGATGCCGAGGTCGCTCAGATGCTGGCAACGCTCCACGAAGCTTTCGGGATAGAGGATATTCGCCGGCTCCGACACCAGTTCACGGGTGAAGGCCACACCCGCCGCGACCGCCGCCAGCGTCTCCCAGGCCGCTGCCGCGCCGGCCGCGACCAGAGTCACCGTCTTCAGCGTCGGCTTGGCCTTTTCGGGCTGGCGCGTGCGATATGTGTCGATCCGCCAGCCGCGCAACTGCACGCCCAGCGCCAGATGCGCGGCCTGCTCGGCGCTCGCTCCACCGAAAAATTCCACGGCAACATGCGTCGCGCCGCTATTGTTCAGCTTGGCGGTCAGTGCTGCCCCGGCCTTTTCATAATCCGTCTCGCTGCCCGAACCCACACCCAGCAACAGCACGCGCAGCGTCTTGCCGCCTTCCTCGATGAAGCTTTCGAAGCTCGTGCCCGTCTCGCCCGTGAAGCGCGACGCGGCGGCACCGGCCGCCAGCACCGGCGCGGCGGCCAGCGGAAGGGCGTCGAATCCACCCTTGGGCACCACGAAGGCCAGCGTGTCGGCATCGGGGCGGG
Organism: Sphingobium sp. Leaf26; assembly: GCF_001421665.1. Lineage (GTDB taxonomy): Bacteria > Pseudomonadota > Alphaproteobacteria > Sphingomonadales > Sphingomonadaceae > Sphingobium. Next base: position 290,025 of record NZ_LMKV01000012.1, on the reverse strand, counting down.
TCGGGCTGAACTGGATATCCATCGGGGCGCTTTTCCTCTTGTCTGTGCGGCGCGAACCGCGCTCTTGTCTGCCAGATAGTGCGGCTTTCTCCGTCTGGCAAAGCCGTTCGACCGATTTTCCCATGACTGATGCACGACGAGCGATTGCCGACACGGCTTGTGTGCGATAGGCGGGACAGCCAGACGCGCCTGTCTATGAGGCACCACCGCTTGCAAAACGCCCTGTTATCCCTCTCCTTCCGCGCCGCCTTGCTGGGCAGCGCCGCGCTTGTCGCCGCGCCCCATGCGCTGGCGCAGCAATTGAACGAGCCTGCCGCCCCGATCAGCGCGCCCGACGCGCCGATGCCGGAAAATGACGATCAGATCGGTTTCGCCGCCGACGCGCTGCAATATGACAGCAATAACGAGGTCGTGACCGCCAACGGCAATGTCCAGTTGCTGCGAGAGGGCAACCGCCTGCGCGCGGACAAGATCGTGTGGGACCGCAACAGCGGCAAGGTCGAGGCGCAGGGCAATGTGTCGATCATCGATGCGGACGGCAATGTCGCCTATGGCGATCGCTTCGACGTCACCGATACGCTCAAGGACGGGGCGGTCGACAATATGCTGCTGGTGCTCCAGTCCGGCGGACGCCTCGCCTCGGTCAAGGGCACGCGGGTCAATGGCGTCTACACGCTCAATCGCGCCACCTATACCGGCTGCGCGGTGGAGGATAGCGACGGCTGCCCCAAGGAACCGACTTGGCAGATCAACGCGATCAAGGTCGTCTATGATCCGACGCGCGAGCGCGTCACCTATACCAACGCCAATATCGAACTGTTCGGCCTGCCGCTGATCCCGCTGCCCGGCCTGTCCCACCCGGTCGGCGATGGCGGCAGCAGCGGCCTGCTGGTTCCCAATCTGCGCTACGACCGCAACAACGGGTTCGAAGCGGACCTTCCCTATTATTTCAAGCTGGCGCCCAACCGCGACGTCACCATCACTCCGCATGTCTACACCGGCGTCCTGCCGATGCTGGAGGCCAATTACCGGCACCTTTACGACCGGGGCGCCTATACGATCACCGGCTATGCAACCTACGGCCGGCGCGTGGGCATCGGCAGCGAAGCGGTGTCGGCGAACACCGAAAAAGACATTCGCGGCTATCTCGATGCCAGCGGCAAAATGCAGTTGTCACCCGAATGGAGCCTCGACGGCTCGATCCGCGTTACCACCGACCGCACCTTCCTGCGCCGCTACGACATCAGTCGCGAAGACCGGCTGCGCTCGACCATCGGCGCGCAGCGGATCGATGACGACAGCTATTTTTCAATTCGCGGCTGGGCCGTCCAGACCCTGCGTCAGGGCGATTCGCAGGGCCAGACGCCGATCGCGCTACCCGTCATCGACTATCGCCGCCGGTTCACCGACCCATGGCTGGGCGGCGTGCTGCAATTGCAGGCGAACACGCTCGCCATCACCCGCACCCACGGGCAGGATACACAGCGCGCCTTCGCGGCCGCCGAGTGGAATCTGCGGAAACTGACGGGCATGGGTCAGGAAGTGACCTTCACCGGCTATCTGCGCGGCGACGTCTATCACAGCAGCGACAACGCCCTGACCTCCGTGGTCAGCTATGCCGGCGATCCGGGCTGGCAGTCGCGCGGCATCGCGGCGGCGGCCGTCGACATGCGCTGGCCCTTCGTCGGTGAAGCGTTCGGCGGCGTGCAGCGCATCGCCCCGCGGGTCCAGATCGTCGCCTCGCCCAAGATCGCCAACCTCTCCCTTCCGAATGAGGACGCCCGCGCCGTCGATCTGGAGGACAGCAACCTCTTCGCGCTCAACCGTTTCGCGGGCTATGACCGGTTCGAGGATAGTTCGCGCATCACCTATGGCCTCGAATATAGCCTCGACCTGCCCAATTTCTCGCTCCAGAGCATCGTCGGTCAAAGCTATCGCCTCGACAGCCGCGAAAGCATCCTGCCCGACGGCACCGGCCTGTCCGACCGCTCGTCCGACGTCGTCGGCCGCACCACCGTACGCTACAAGGATTTCATCGCCCTCACTCACCGCTTCCGGCTGGACAAGAACAGTCTGTCGGTCCGCCGGAACGAGATCGACACGACGATCGGCAGCAAGAACACCTATGTCATGGCGGGCTATCTGCGGCTCAACCGCAATGCCAGTTCGGGGCTGGAGGATTTGCAGGACCGCGAGGAAATCCGCCTCGGCGCCCGCGCCCAGTTCGCGCGCTTCTGGTCCGTCTTCGGTTCGACCGTCATCGACCTGACCGATACCAAGGAAGATCCAATCAGCGAAGCCGACGGGTTCGAGCCTGTTCGCCATCGTCTGGGCTTCGCCTATGAGGATGATTGCCTGACCCTGGGCTTCACCTGGGTCCGCAGTTATCAGACCAATGGCGACGCGCGAAAGGGCAATGGCTTCCAGCTACGGCTAGCTTTCCGCAATATTGGTATATAAGGAACAGGCTCCTGCATCCCCGTCAGGGCCGGTTAAGGCGGACCAGCGCATCAGGTGCGGGTTCGTATTGGAGATTATTGCCGACGATGCTGCCTGTCGTTTCCTCGCCCAACAGCCTGTACCATGGCGTTCGCTCGGGCCTTCGCACCCTGCTCCTGTCCTCCGCGCTGCTCAGCGCCGGTATTCAGCCGGTTCTCGCCCAGACGGTCGATGATGACGGCAATGTCGCGAGCCAGCAGCTCAACCTGCCCAAGGACGTCACAGTCTTTGGCAAGAGCGACCCGAACGTCCGCAAGGCGACGGCCATCGTCAACAACCGGATCATCACCGGCACTGACATCGACCAGCGCCTCGCCCTCATCATCACCGCCAATGGCGGCAAGGTGGAAGCGGAAGAAAAGGAACGGCTGCGCGTGCAGGTGCTGCGCAACCTCATCGACGAAACGCTCCAGATTCAGGAAGCCGCCGCCAACGATATCAAGATCGACCCGGCCGAAATCCAGCAAAGCTATGAGCGCGTGGCCGCCAATTTCCGCCAGTCGCCCACGCAATTCGACGCCTATCTGCGCGAAAAGGGCAGCTCTGCCGCCAGCATCAAGCGCCAGATCGAGGGCGAACTGGCCTGGAGCCGGCTCCAGCGGCGCAATATCCAGCCCTTCGTCAACGTGTCGGAAGATGAAGTGAAGTCGGTGGTCGACCGGCTGAACGCATCCAAGGGCAGCGACGAATATCGCGTAGGCGAAATCTACCTGTCGGCAACGCCCGAAAATCAGGAGCAGATCGTCGCCAACGCGCGCAACATCATTCAGCAGATCCAGCAGGGCGGCAGCTTCCAGGCCTATGCCCGCCAATTCTCCGAAGCCTCCACGGCGGCGGTCGGTGGCGATCTTGGCTGGGTCCGTTCGGCGCAGTTGCCCAATGAACTGGCCCAGGCGGCAGCGGAGATGCAGGTCGGCCAGATTGCCGGACCAATCCCGGTCGCCGGCGGCGTGTCGCTGCTTTATCTCATGGACAAGCGCAAGGTGCTGACCGCCGATCCGCGCGATTCGCTGCTCAGCCTGAAGCAGTTGTCGGTCCTCTTCCCGCAGGGCACGACCAAGGATCAGGCCAGCGCCAAGGCCGCCGCCTTCGCCGCCGCGATCAAGGAGATCAAGGGTTGTGGCCAGGCCAATGATGTCGGCAAGAAGATCGGCGCAGATGTTGTCGACAATGACAATGTGAAGGTGCGCGACCTGCCGCCGCAGTTGCAGGATATCCTTGCCAACCTGCAAGTGGGTGAAGCGACCCCGCCTTTCGGCTCGATCACCGACGGCGTGCGTGTGCTTGTGGTCTGCGGCCGCGACGAACCGGCGTCGGCCAATGCCCCCAATGCCGAACAGATCATGGCCCAGCTCGAAGAGGAACGGGTCAACAAGCGCGCGCGCATCTATCTGCGCGACCTGCGTCGCGATGCGGTGATCGAATATAACTGACGCCGTGCCTCTTGCACCCTTTGCGGTGTCGCTGGGCGATCCCGCCGGGATCGGGCCGGAAATCGTCGCAAAAAGCTGGGTGATGCGACAGGCGCGTGGCCTGCCGTCCTTCTTCGCGGTCGGCGACGCCGCGTCGCTGCGCGCCGTCTGGCTGGGGCCGATCGCACCGATCAGTTCGCCCGAAGAGGCGGCGCAGGTCTTCGATAGCGCCCTGCCGTGCCTTCAGGTCGCGGATGCAGGTGAGATCGTACCGGGCAGCCCCAGCATCGACGGCGCCCGCACCGCCTTTCAGGCGCTCGAAGTATCGGTCGGCCTGGCGCGGCAAGGGTCGGCGGCCGGCATCGTCACCGCCCCGGTGGGCAAGGAACAATTATACGGCGTCGGCTTCACCCATCCGGGCCAGACCGAATTCGTGGCTGAACGCTGCGGCGTGTCGGCGCATAATGCCGTGATGATGCTCGCCGGCCCCTCCCTGAAGGTCGTGCCGATCACCATCCATATCCCGCTGGCGGACGTGCCGTCGGTCCTCACCATCGACCTGATCCGCGCTCGTGCGCTGACCACGGTCAAGGGGCTGCAACGCAATTTCGGCATCGCCCGCCCGCGCCTCGCGGTCGCCGGTCTCAATCCGCATGCCGGCGAAAATGGCGCGCTGGGACGGGAAGAGATCGACATCATCCGCCCCGCGATCGAATCGCTGCGCGCCGAAGGGCTGAACATCGTGGGGCCGCTCGCTGCCGACGGCATGTTCCACGCCCGCGCCCGCGAAACCTATGATGCGGCGCTCTGCATGTATCATGATCAGGCTCTGATCCCGATCAAGACGTTGAATTTCGACGATGGCGTCAACATCACGCTGGGCCTGCCCATCGTGCGCACCTCGCCCGACCATGGCACCGCCTTCGGCATCGCCGGCACCGACAGCGCCAATCCCGGCGCGATGATCGCCGCGCTCAAGATGGCGGCCGAAGCCGCCCGCGCCCGTATCGCCCATGGCTGACGCCCGCCCCGACCAAGACAAAATTGGTCTGCCGCCGCTGCGTGATGTGATCGCACGCCACGGCCTTGCCGCGAGCAAGGCTCTGGGCCAGAATTTCCTGCTCGACGAGCAATTGCTGGACCGCATCGCCGCCATTCCCGGCCCGCTCAAGGACGCCCCGGCGTTCGAGGTCGGCCCCGGCCCCGGCGGCCTGACCCGCGCCATATTGCGCGCCGGCGCAAAGCTGGTGGCGGTCGAGCGCGACCATCGCTGCCTTCCCGCTCTCGCCGAACTGGAGGTAGCCTTCCCCGGCCAATTGCGCGTCATTTCCGGCGACGCGATGCAGGTCGACGCGCTGACCGAGGCAGGGACAGGCGCCCACATCATCGCCAACCTGCCCTATAATGTCGGCACCCCCCTGCTGATCGGCTGGCTCTCGGCTGACTGGTCGCCGCTCCCATGGTGGAACAGCCTGACGCTCATGTTCCAGATGGAAGTGGCCGAGCGCATCGTCGCCAGGCCCGGCACCGACCATTATGGCCGGCTCGCCGTCCTGTCCCAATGGCGCAGCGACGCGAAGATCGCGATGAAGGTGCACCGCAGCGCCTTCACGCCGCCACCCAAGGTCATGTCGGCGGTCGTCCACATCACGCCCAAACCTGCCCCGGACGGCGTACAACTCAAATTTCTCGAACGCCTCACCGCCGCCGCCTTCGGCCAGCGCCGCAAGATGCTGCGCCAGAGCCTCAAAGGCCTGCCCGGCGCGCTCGACGCGCTGGAGCAGCTCGGCATCGACCCACAGCGCCGCGCCGAAACGTTGAGCGTCGAAGAGTTTGTCGAAGTCGCCCGCATATTGAGCCGCTGAAAAAGCGACCACTTCAAACCGTTCGGGCTGAGCCTGTCGAAGCCCCTTGCTTCTTGAAAGACCCTTCGACGTCGCTCAGGGCGATCGGCGTAAGAGTCGATGCTCTCGTACCGACCCGCATTCCGAACCGACTGGATAGCCCATGCCCCGCCTGATCCTGTTCAACAAACCCTATGACATGCTCTCGCAATTCACCGATCGCGGCACCGAAACCGCGCGCGCGACTTTGTCCGACTGCATCGCCATCCCCGGCGTCTATCCCGCCGGCCGGCTCGATCGCGACAGCGAGGGGCTGCTGCTGCTGACCGACGATGGTCGCCTGCAATCCCGCATCGCCGACCCCAAATATAAGACCGCCAAAACCTATCTGGCGCAGGTCGAGGGCGAGGTGACGGACGAAGCGCTCGCCGTCCTGCGCCGAGGCGTGGACCTGAAGGACGGCCTCACCCGCCCGGCGGAAGCCAAGCGGGTCGATGCGCCGGACATCTGGCCGCGCAACCCGCCGATCCGCGTGCGCAAGAGCATCCCCGATTGCTGGATCAGCCTCACCATCCACGAAGGCCGCAACCGCCAGGTTCGGCGCATGACCGCAGCCATCGGCCACCCCACGCTGCGCCTCGTCCGCTGGCGCATCGGCGACTGGACGCTGGACGGCCTGCAACCGGGGCAATGGCGGGAAGTTCAGGTCGGCTGACCTTCCCCCGCCTTCCGCGTTCCCCGGCGCAGGCCGGGGTCCAGTCCGAAGCGTGAGACTCGTCTCCCGCCTACGCCGGGGAACGCCCACTACACGCTCTCAATGACGCATCAATTTCCGTCTACAAACGTCCCGCGCAGCACCCGCTTCCCCTTTGTCCGGCTGGTCAGGTGAAATTGCCGGCACCGGTCGCAGCGATAGGGCCGCAGCGGCACATCCGCCCGCAACGCCACCGCCAGCGCCGCGTCCTGCGACGCAAAGCGCGTCTTCTTCGCGCAGATGCTCAACCGTGTGCGGATCGCTCAGTCCTCCGGGTCGAAGCTCACGCTGCCCTCGTTGAACAGCGTCACGATCAACGCCACCGCCGTCGCATCCGCCAGCAGTGCGGGATCGACCACCAGCCTATCCGCTGCGCTCAACTGTTCGGCCAACACCGTCGCCGCTCCACTGCACCCATAGTCTTGCCCATCGACGAACAACGTCACCGCCCCTGCCCCCTGCGCCACGAAGGCAAAGCGGCTCGCGGGGTTGCGGCACAGCGCCACGCCATCCTGCACCAGTTCGCGTACATCTTCGGCACCGATCGACTCCTCCGGCCGGAAGTCCAGTTCGGGATATTTGCGATCGCTGCTATAACCACCGAACCAACGGGCAAAGGCCGCCGGATCGCTGACTGCCTCCATCACCATCGCCTGCAACCGCGCCAGCGCCGCCGCACCGATCTCGCCCGGATTGGCCTGCACGGTCAGGTCCGGGTCGGCATAGCGGTCGTCCTCCTCCATCTCGCCCACGACATGCGCGCAAAACTGCTCGACCAGTTCGCTGCGCGCCGGGGCGCGGAAACCGACCGAATAGGTCATGCAGTCATCACCCACCGCAACGCCATCATGCGCGACTCCCGGCGGCACATAGAGAATGTCGCCCGGCTCCAGCACCCATTCGTCCGTCTGCTCGAACGCGGCGAGCAGGCGCAAATCTTCCTGCACCAGCAGTGGCGTGTCGGCATCGCAATGCTGCCCCACGCGCCAACGCCGCCGTCCCAGCCCCTGGATCAGGAACACATCATACTGGTCGTAATGCGCGCCCACGCCCCCGCCGTCCGTGGCATAGCTGACCATCACATCGTCGATCCGCCAGTTGGGCACGAAGCGAAACGGCGCGATCAGCGCCGCGACATCGGACACATGCATGTCCACCGCCTGCACCAGCAAAGTCCAGGGCTGATCCCCCATATGCCCGAAGCGATCCTCCGGCAGCGGACCATGCTCCACCGTCCAGCGCCCGTCCGCCCGGCCGATCAGCCGCGATTCGATCCCGTCCTCGCAGGCCAGGCCCGCCAGTTCGTCCGGCTCCACGGGATTGGTCCAGCGCCCCCAGGGATTGCGGATCAGCAGCGGCTTCTTCTGCCAATAATCGCGCAGGAACAGATCGACGTCGAAGTCGGTGAAGGTCATGGAAAATCTCGCCAGCGAACGGCGCGCTGCATGCGCCCGTCGACCCGGCCTTGCCCCGCCCGGCCGGTTAAGTCAAAATACCGCGCGGATGATCGAGCCTTCAATACGCCCGATGCCATAACCGCTTACTGCGTTTCGGTCGGCGCCTTCTTGGCCGCAGGGTCCATGTCCTTCGCCGTCGTCATGGCAACGGCCGGCGGCCCCTTCTGGATCGCGGCCGACAGCTTGCCGACCGGTGCGCAATCGCCCTTGCACAGGGCCTGCGCCTGCGCCAGCACCTCCTTGGCCCTGGCGACCGCGCCCTTCTCGACCATCGCCTCACCCTGTCCCGCCAGCGCAACGAGGTCGGTCGGATCCAGCAGCAGCGCTTCCTTGTACAGGCGGATCGCCTTGCCCTGAAGCCCTTGCGCGCGCGCGACCTCGGCCAGTTCGACATAGGCGGCGCGATTGCGCGGGTCGATCGCCAGCGCGCTTTCCAGCGCGTCGGTCGCGCCTTCCAGATTGCCGGCCTTGTGCGCCGCTTCGCCTGCCTTCTGCCATTCAAGCGACTGCGGAATGATCTGGCTGTCGGGCTTCTGGCTCAATCCCACGCTCGACACAGTGGTCAGGACGACGGCGAGGGCGATCGAGGCAGGGGTGAAACGCATCATTATCTCCAGCCATGTTTCAGGCGCTAATTCAGAACAAGTGTCGCTATTTTGCGGGCGCTTGTCCATCGCCTGTTTCACGCCCCCCGACGCAACCGTGCAAAGAAGAAACCGTCGCTGCCGTCATGCCCTGGCGTCAGCAACAGTCCGGCGCCATGGGCGCGGCCCACGGGCAGGGCGACCGGCTCGGCTGTCCAGCCAGCATGGCGCGACAGGAAAGCATCGACCTGCCCCCGCCCTTCGCGGTCGGTCAGCGCGCAGGTAGCGTAAACCAGCAGCCCGCCGGGCGCCAGCAGCGGCGCCGCGAAATCGAGGATACGCGCCTGTTCGGCGACCAGCCGGTCCAGCCGCGCCTGCGTCAGCCGCCAGCGCGCCTCAGGGTTGCGCCGCCAGGTTCCGGTGCCCGAACAGGGCGCATCGACCAGCACGACGTCCGCCTTGCCGCGCAGGCTCTCCAGCCCGCTCACCTCATGGCTCTGGTCCAGCAGGAGCGTCTCGATAAGACAAGCCCCGGCCCGCTCGGCCCGCGGCTCCAGCCTCGCCAGCCGCGACCGGATCGTGTCGGCCGCGATCAGCCTACCCTTGCCCTGCATCGCTGCGGCCAGCGCCAGCGTCTTGCCACCCGCGCCCGCGCACAGGTCCACCACCGTCATGCCCGGCTGCGCGCCACAGGCCACCGAAATCCACTGACTGCCCGCATCCTGCACCTCGACCAGCCCGTCCTTCCAGACGGCCTGCTGCTCCACCGGATAGCCTTCGGGCAGCCGCAGTCCATCGGGCAAGCCCGTGATCGCCACCGCATCGGACAGCATCGGCGCGACACGGGCGGGATCGCCCTTCAGCCGATTGACGCGCAGATCCACCGGCGCCCGCCCCAGCAGCGCATCCTGCTCCACCGGCGCGGCCAGCAGCGGCTGCAACCAGCCCGGCACCGCGCCAGCGTGCGCACACGTTTCACCCGGCTCGATCGGCAACGGCGCATGGACCGACCCGTCGAACAACGCCGCGACCTCCGGCCGCTCCGACGCCACGCCGATCATCGCCGCGCGCCCGGTATCGGGCCGTTCGGCCGCCCGGCGGATCGCGTCATAGACATGGTCGCGCACCGCCCGCCTGTCACGCGAACCGGCATAGCGCCGTTCCTTGAAATAGCGGGCGATCAGTGTATCGGCCGCCGGCCCGCCATCGCGGGCGGACGCGATGATGGCGTCCAGCAGATCGATCGCGGCCTGTATGCGGGCAGATGGTGTCATCTCTACCTTCCCCCCTCCCTTTTAAGGGAGGGGAATATTATTTACCGCGTCGGATAATTGGGCGCTTCCCGCGTGATCGTCACGTCGTGGACATGGCTTTCGGACAGGCCTGCATTGGTGATCTGCACGAAACGCGCGCGTTCCTGCAAATCCCTGATCGTGGCGCTGCCGGTATAGCCCATCGCGGCCTTCACGCCGCCGACCAGCTGATGGATGACATCCTTGGCCGGGCCTTTGAACGGCACCTGGCCTTCGATACCTTCGGGCACCAGCTTCATCTGGTCCTTGATATCCGCCTGGAAATAGCGGTCGGCACTGCCGCGCGCCATCGCGCCGACGCTGCCCATGCCGCGATAGCTCTTATAGGCGCGACCCTGATACAGGAAGGTTTCGCCCGGCGCCTCTGCCGTACCCGCCAGAAGCGACCCCACCATGACGCAGCCCGCGCCGGCCGCCAGCGCCTTGGCCAGGTCGCCCGACGTGCGCAGCCCGCCATCGGCGATCACCGGCACGCCCTGCTTATGTGCTTCCTCGGCCGAATCCATCACGGCGGTCAGTTGCGGCACGCCCACGCCCGCGACGACGCGCGTGGTGCAGATCGATCCCGGTCCGATGCCGACCTTCACGCAATCCGCACCTGCGCCGATCAGCGCCTTGGTCGCTTCGGCGGTGGCGACATTGCCGGCGACCACCTGCACATGGCTGGACAGCTTCTTCACCGCTTCCACCGCGATAGCGACCTGACGGCTATGGCCATGGGCGGTGTCGATGACGATCAGGTCGCATTCCGCGTCGATCAGCGCGCGGCTGCGCTCCAGCCCCTTTTCGCCCACCGTCGTCGCGGCGGCAACGCGCAGGCGGCCGGTGCCGTCCTTGGTCGCCTGCGGGTAAGTGACTGCCTTTTCGATATCCTTGACCGTGATCAGGCCAACGCAATGATAGGCGTCGTCCACCACCAGCAGCTTTTCGATCCGGCGGCCATGCAACAGACGCTGCGCCTCTTCCTGACCCACGCCGACCTTGACGGTGGCCAGATTGTCCTTCGTCATCAATTCGCTGACCGGCTGGGCGGGATTTTCGGCGAAGCGCGTATCGCGATGGGTCAGAATGCCGACCAGCTTGCCGCTCTGCTCCACCACCGGAATGCCGCTGATCTTGTGCCGCTGCATCAGCATCTGCGCGTCCGCCAGCGTGGCGGTGGGCAGGATGGTGATGGGATTGACGACCATGCCGCTTTCGAACCGCTTGACCGCGCGCACGGCGTCGGCCTGTTCCTCGACCGTCAGGTTGCGGTGCAACACGCCGATCCCACCAAGCTGCGCCATCACGATCGCCATGTCGGCCTCCGTCACCGTGTCCATGGCGGATGACAGGATCGGGATGTTCAGCTTGATCGCTTTGGTCACATAGGTGGACGTATCCGCCTGGCTGGGCAGCACATCGGATTCGGCGGGCTGCAACAGCACGTCGTCAAAGGTGAGGCCAAGGCGGATGTCCATGGAAAAAGCCACTTTCTTTTGTGCCGACCCGGCGGAGGGAAGCCGGATCGCTGGGGGATTTGTGGCGGCCCATGTAACCACTCCGACGCCAAACGGCCAGACCCCTACGGGATTTTATTGCGGGGATGGTGGGACAACGCGATTGGATGGCTTTCGGCCGCTCCATTTCCCGAATGCCGCTCGCCCTGAGCCTGTCGAACGGCTTACTTCTTCTTCAAAACACGAGGCTTTAAAGAAAAGAAAGGGCTTCGACACGCTCAGTCTGAATGGCTATTGGATGTCCGCAAGCGGCCGAAAATGCCGTATCCATAATGCAAGAAGGGCGCGGCCACCGCCACGCCCTTCTTTTCTCCTATCGTTAAACCCAGCCCTTACGCCCCAGCCGGCGAAGCCTCGCCGAACGGACCCTTGCGCTTGCGGATGCGCGGGATCGAAGACCCAGCCGCCGGAATGACCGAAGGCTTGATCGTCGTGCCGTCGTCGCGGGTGATCTCACCCTTTTCCAGCAGCGCCTTGATCTCCTCGCCGCTAAGCGTCTCATATTCCAGCATCGCGTTGGCGAGCAGGTGCAACTGGTCCTCATGACCCTTCAGCAGTTCCTGCGCGCGGGCATAGCCCTGCTCCACCAGAGCGCGGATTTCGGCGTCGATCAGCTTGGCCGTCTCGTCCGACATATGGACGCGCTGGCTCTGCGAATAGCCCAGGAAGGTTTCGCCCTGCTGCTCTTCATATTGCAACGGCCCCAGCTTGTCGGACATGCCCCATTGCGTGACCATGTCGCGCGCCAGCTTGGTGGCATATTGAATGTCGCCCGAAGCACCCGACGACACCTTGTCATAGCCGAAGATGATTTCCTCGGCCACGCGCCCGCCCATGGCGACGGCCATGTTCGCATGCATCTTGTCGCGGTGATAGCTGTAGCTGTCCCGTTCCGGCAGGCGCATCACCATGCCCAGCGCACGGCCGCGCGGGATGATCGTCGCCTTGTGGATCGGATCGGACGCGGCTTCATGGACCGACACGATGGCGTGCCCAGCCTCATGATAGGCGGTCATCTTCTTTTCATCGTCGGTCATGACCATGGAGCGGCGTTCCGCACCCATCATCACCTTGTCCTTGGCCGATTCGAACTCGTCCATGGCGACCAGCCGCTTGCCCCGCCGGGCCGCCGTCAAAGCCGCTTCGTTGACGAGGTTGGCAAGGTCAGCGCCGGAGAAACCGGGCGTGCCACGCGCAATCGTGCGCGGATTGACGTCCGGGGCCAGCGGCACCTTCTTCATATGCACGGCCAGGATCTTCTCGCGGCCCTCGATGTCGGGACGGGGCACCACGACCTGACGATCGAAACGGCCCGGACGCAGCAGCGCGGGGTCCAGCACGTCGGGGCGGTTGGTCGCCGCGACGATGATGATACCCTCATTCGCTTCGAAACCGTCCATCTCGACCAGCAACTGGTTCAGCGTCTGTTCGCGCTCGTCATTGCCGTTGCCCAGGCCCGCGCCACGATGGCGGCCGACCGCGTCGATTTCGTCGATGAAGACGATGCAGGGTGCGTTCTTCTTGGCCTGCTCGAACATGTCGCGTACGCGGCTTGCGCCCACGCCGACGAACATTTCGACAAAGTCCGAACCCGAAATGGTGAAGAAGGGCACGCCCGCCTCACCCGCGATCGCGCGGGCCAGCAGTGTCTTGCCGGTGCCGGGGCTACCGACCAGCAACGCACCCTTGGGAATCTTGCCGCCCAGACGCGCGAACTTGGTCGGGTCTTTCAGGAATTCGACGATTTCCTGCAATTCCTCGCGCGCTTCGTCGATGCCTGCGACGTCATCGAACGTGACCTTGCCATGCTTTTCGGTCAGCAGCTTGGCCTTGGACTTACCGAAGCCCATCGCGCCACCCGCGCCGCCGCCCTTTTGCATCTGGCGCAGCACGAAAAAGGCGATACCCAGGATCAGCAGGAACGGCAGCGACTGGTACAGCAGTATCTGCCAGAAGCTCGGCTGATCCTGCGCCTGACCGGAATATTTGACATTATAGTCATCGAGCAGGCCCGTCAGGCCCGCATCAGTGACGGGAACCGTGGTGAATTTCTGGCCGCTCGACAGGGTGCCGCTGATCCGGTCCGGCGCAATAGCGACGTCCTTGACCTGGCCTTCCTGCACCTTGGACCGGAATTCGGAATAGGCGATGGCCGATCCAGCAGCCGACGTCGTCCGGCTGTCGAACAGCGATACGAACAGCAGCAGGGCGACGATCACGCCCGCCCAAATCATGGCGCTCTTGATCCAGGGGTTGCCCTGCGGGTCTTTCTCGTCGTTCATCATCACTCACTTTCGCCAGCCAAGATAGGGCGCGTCCGCAAAAGCGCAAGCAGGCGCAGGCCCGTCCCGCCCGCTAATTCACCCGGTCCCGTCGATGATCAGACGCCCAGCAACGTCAGCGCAACATAGCCCAGCGCCAGCGCCAGGCCGGCCGACAGACCACACAGCAAATAGCCCATATACAACAGCAGCGGCGGATGCGGCCGCGCCAGTTTTCGGTTCTGCTGCGCCGCCGACAGGATCACGCTGGCCAGCAGGCCATAGGTCAGTGCCGCAAACTCCATCATGATATGCCAAATCCCGCTAAACCCATCGGACCGATTAAAGCGGAAACCGATGAAGGAAAGAGCCTCATACCCACGTAAATCGGCAGTCCGTGGAGCAGATGCGACGATCCGTGGAACCTTTCCGTAACGACCGTCAGCGGCGCGGTGGCGCCGGCGCCAGCCGCCATTGCCCACCACCCTTGAGCAGCCAGTCGCCCAGACTCGCCTGTCGCCCCGCCAGCGCCTCGGCCAGCGCCAGGTCAAGGCTCTCGCCCCGCGGCTGCGGTACGCCCGCCTGCTCCAGCATATGCAGCACCAGCCGCCGAAGATATTCGCGCGGCAGATCGGTCCGCTCCAGCCGCCATCCGGCCCCGTCGCTGCGCACATAAGCCTGCGCCAGGTCCGCCACGCTCCACACAAGCGCGGCTTCGGCTTCGGCCAGCGCCGCCGCGCTGCGCGCCGCCGCCTGCGCATCCAGCCAGTCTGCCCCGGCCAGCGCCGTCCGCAGCATCGCCCGGTCGAAACGCGGATCGGCATTGGACGGATCATGGACGTGGGGCAGCCCCTCCGCCTCCGCCAGAGCCTGCAACGCCGCCTTGCGCACCGCGAGCAGCGGCCGGATCACCCGCCCCGATCGCGCCCGGACCCCGGCAAGGCCACCGACGCCCGATCCCCGGTTGAGCCGCATCAGCATCGTTTCCAGTTGGTCGTCGGCATGATGGGCGGTCATGATCCAGTCGATGCCCTGGTCGGTGCGCCATGCCTCGATCCGCCGGTATCGCATCGCCCGCGCCCAGGCCTGCACATTGCCCGCCACCGGGCCATCGGGTGTCAGCGTCGCATGGGCGATCCCCTGCCCGGCGCACCAGTCCCCGACCATCGCCGCTTCATCGGCCGAAGCTGCCCGCAATTGATGATCGACCGTGACCGCCGCCACCCGCCCCGGAAAGGCGCGCGCCGCCAGCAGCAGCAGCGCCATGCTGTCCGGCCCGCCCGACACGGCCACGCCGAACCGCGCCGCCGGGTCGTTGCCGACCAGCGCCTGCGTCGCCCCGACGAGCACGGACTCCAGCCGCGCCGTCAGCGCTGCACTGCCTGTATTTAGCTGCACTTCGCCTTGGCGCGCCCTGCGGTCATCATGCCGCGCAGGCTGGACGACAGATTGTCGCCATAGACCTGCTCCAGTTCCTGATACACCTTACAGGCGTCGGCCGGCTTCTTCAGTTGAATGAGCGCCTCGCCCAGATAGGTCAGGCTGTCGGGCGCCCGGTCGCCACGCGGCCGCTTCTGGTAATTTTCATAAAAGGCGACCGACGCGAGCGCCGGCTTGCCATCGTCCAGATAGGCGCGGCCCAGCAGATTCTGCGCCTTGCTGGCAACCGGGCTGGTGCCATATTTCTCGACCGTGGCCTTCAACTGGCCCTGTGCCTCGGGATAGAATTTCGCGTCCCACAGGCGGAAGCCATAATTATAGGCGTCGCTGGCCGCATCACCCGTATCGGGCCGCTCCACCGCCGCCACGGCGCTCTTGCGCGCCTCGCTGGCGACCGGCGCCACTGGCTTGGGCGCAGCGGGTTTTGGCTGGGGCTGGGACTGGGGCGCAGCCGCGACCGGCGCAGGCGTCACGGATGTCGGCACAACAGGCGCAGGCTCGGCCATGCGCGCCTCATTATCGGCCTTATATTTGGTAAAGGCCGTTTCCAGCTGGCGCAGCTTGTAGCTATTTTCCTCCACCTGCCCGGTGATCGAGGCGAGCTGCGATTCCAGCGCGCCCACCCGCGCGGTCAGGTCCGCGATCGGGGTCGAAGCCGGCGATCCGGGCGCGACCGTGGGCGTGGCCGGGCGGGTGATCTCCGCCTCGATCGGCGTGCCGGCCGGAAACACCTTGCGCTGCACCGCGCGCATTTCCTTTTCCAGCCGATCGACCCGCACCTCGACCGGCGCGCTCTGGGCGGCGGCGGGTTGAACGATGGCGGGCGCGGCTATCGCCAGCAGCACTGCCGATGTCGCAAAAAGGGCGTTACGCATGATGTTCCCCGACTAAATCTGTTGGCTTGACCATAAGCCGTTATTTCGCGCGGTAAAGCGCGACATGGCTCAGGGCTGGATGCCGGTCGCGCCGCCCGTGGCCGGTGCAGGGGCTGGCGACGCAGGCAATGGCACGCTCAGTCCGCCCGGCTGGCCAGCCATCTGGCCATTGGTTGCGGAAGGCGCCGCGGTCGTCGGCCGCTGGGCCGGCCGCGCCGCCGGCGCCCGTGCAGGTATCGTGGCAGGTGCGGCGGCTGGGGCTGCCGGCGTTTCCGCCGCCCGCGCCAGCAGCGCGGCCGCGCTTACCGGCACGTCGGAGATGGTGCGATCGGGCGCGCCCAGCGGCGGGATCGGCTTGCCACCCACCGTGACGTTCAGCGCCTGCGGACGGCCGGTCAGGATGGTCGGCCCCTTGGCGTCGGCCGGCAGGGTGAAGCTCTCGCCCTTCTTGAGCGTCCCGTCCTTCAGCCGCTCGCCCGCTTCATCGACGATGCGCAGCCACACATCGTCCACGGCGGTGAACACAACGGTCTGCACGACAGGCGCGGCCGGGGCGGCACCGGCGGGACGCGCGCCGGTCGCTTCCTGCTTGTCCTGCGCGATTTCCTCCGTGGTCGGCGGCGTCATCAACTGCGTCCGCCACACGGTGTAGCCCGCGATCAGCACGACCACGATGGCCAGCACGACCCAGGCCAGTCGCCGGGGCGGCACCCGCGCCGGATCGACCGGCTCGAACGCCTCGTAACGGTTGGCGCCGATATCGCTGTTGTGCACGCCATGGCGCACTTCGGCGGCGATGGCGACTTCGTCCAGATCGACGGCGCGGGCATAGGCGCGGGCGAAACCCACAGCATAGGGAATGCCAGGCAGGGCGGCATAATCATCCCGCTCGACCGCCTCCAGCTGTCGCTGGGCAATGCGCGTACGGGTCGCGACATCCTGGATCGAAAGGCCCTGCGCCTCCCGCGCGGCACGCAACTTCGCGCCGGGGGTTGAAGGCTGCGCTTCCGGCACGCCGATGGCGCCGGCTTCGGTTTCTGCTTCGTCTGCCATGCTGCTCCGCGACCTGTAATGGCCGGCCTTGTCTCATTGCGGGACGGGCGTTGTCAACGCCGCATCCCGCCAAATCAGCCGAGTTCGATATTCCGTTCGACCGCCCATTGCGTCAGCCGCGCGCGAATGTCGATCGCCCCGCCATCCAGCATTTCGCGCATCAATGCGCGCAATTCCTCGGCATGCACCGCGCGGATCATCGCCTTGACCGGACCGACCGACGCCGGCGTGATTGACAGGCGACGAATACCAAGGCCGATCAGCGCCATCGCCTCCAATGTCCGCCCGCCCATCTCGCCACATACGCCGACCGGCACCTGATGGTCGTGGCAAGTGCGCGCCACCCGGTCCAGGAAACGCAAGATCGCGATGCTCAGCCAGTCATAACGTTCGGCCAGCCGGGGATGCGCCCGGTCGGCAGCGAACAGGAACTGGGTCAGGTCGTTGGTGCCGATCGACAGAAAATCCAGCTTGGGCAATAACAGGTCCAGCACCTCGGCCAGCGCCGGCACCTCCAGCATCGCGCCATATCTGACCGCGATCGGCAGCTTCTTCTTGCGTGCCAACAGCCATTCGCGCTGATGCTCGACCAGCGCGCGCGCCTGCTCATATTCCCAAGGCTCCGACACCATCGGGAACATGACGTACAGCATCTTGCCCGCGCTCGCCTCCAGCAGCGCGCGCGCCTGCGCCTTCATCAACCCGTCGCGGTCCAGCGCCAGCCGCAGCGCGCGCCAGCCCATCGCCGGATTATCCTCATGCTCATCATCGTCGCGCTGCATATAGGGCAGCGCCTTGTCCCCGCCGATATCGACCGTGCGGAAGATGACCGGACGGTCGCCCGCCGCATCCAGCACATCCTTGTAAAGCCGCTGCTGTTTTTCGCGTTGCGGCAAGGTCGCCGACACCAGGAACTGGAATTCCGTGCGGAACAGGCCGATGCCGTCCGCACCTACCAGATCGAGCGCCTGCGCATCCTCGCGCAGGCCGGCATTGACCATCAGCTCGACCCGCTGCCCGTCCGCCGTCACCGACGGCAGGTCGCGCATCGCGGTAAATTCCGCACGGCGCTTCTGCGTCACATGCAGCCGGTTCTCGAACGCCTCCTCCATGTCGCTGGTCGGGCGGATCAGCACCGAATTGGCGCCCACGTCCATCAGCACCAGATCGCCTTCGTTCACCAGATGGCGGATGTCGCGCACCCGGCCGAGCACCGGGACGCCCATGGCGCGCGCGACGATGGTGACATGCGCGGTGAGCGACCCTTCCTCCAGGATCACGCCCTTCAGCCGCCGCCGGTCATATTCCAGCAGCTCCGCCGGACCCAAATTGCGCGCGATCAGGATCGCGTCCTGCCGCAACCCCATCTGCGCGGCAGTGCCAAGTTGCCCCGATACGATCCGCAGCAACCGGTTGGCCAGATCCTCCAGATCGTGCATCCGGTCCGACAGCAGCGGATCGTCGATCTGGCGCATCCGCATCCGCGTACGCTGCTGCACCCGCTCGATCGCCGCCTCCGCCGTCAGGCCACTGTCGATCGCCTCGTTGATGCGCCGCGTCCACCCCTCGTCATAGGCGAACATCTTGTAGGTTTCGAGCACCTCCTGATGCTCGCCCTCCATGCCGAACTCGGCCGCGCCGGTCATCCGGTCGATCTGCTCGCGCATCTTGGTGAAGGCGGAAATGACGCGCTGCCGTTCCGCTTCCGTATCTTCCGCCACCGTATGCTCGATATGGACGCGCGGCTGGTGGAAGACGATATGGCCGCGCGCCATGCCCATCACCAGTTGCAGGCCGTGCAGCATGTTGGTGCCGGTGTCCGCGATCCGTGCATCAGCCGGACCGTCGTCGGCCAGCTCGGCGTTGGCGATGAGTTCCGACATCACCATGGCGACGGTCTGGAGCGCCTCGATCTCGACTTCCTCATATTTGCGCGGCTCCGCATGCTGTACGCACAGGACGCCGATGGCGCGCTCGCGCCGTACGATCGGCACGCCGGCAAAGCTGTGGAACAATTCCTCGCCGGTTTCCGGGCGATATGAGAAGTCGGGATGGGACGCCGCCTCGTCCAGGTTCAGCGTCTCGACATTGGTGGCGATCAGGCCGACCAGCCCCTCGCCCATCGCCATGCGGGTGACGTGCACCGCCTCCTGCTTCAGCCCGCGCGTCGCGAACAGTTCCAGCACGCCTTCGCGCACCAGATAGATGGAACAGACCTCGCTCGACAGCGACTCGCCGATGATCTCCACCACCTTGTTCAGCTTGGCCTGGGCGCTGTTGCGCGCGGCCATGACTTCCTGAAGGCGGATGAGGATCTGGCGGGCGGCGGCGGCGGGTGTGCTGGGCATGATGTTGCGCTATCAGATTGACGCACCGCTTTCCAAGGCGTTTCCTATGATCGGCCTCGCAATATTGTTAAGCAGAGCTGATTTGCATGGCGGAAACATAACGGACATTCGTCAGACAGGCTGAAAGCCCGCAGGCGGGCACGCAGGGAGAAACGGGATCATGGCGACGCGACTGGAACCGGCAATGGAACAGGAACTCGGCGAGCGCGGCTATTCGCGCCGACAGATGGCGAAGGTCGCGGCGCTGCTCGGCGCCGGCGCGGCCGCCATCCGCGTCACCGGCGCGGGCGCGCAGCAGGCGGCGAAGGCGCGGGCCGGCGCGGTACAGATCGGCGCCAACGAATGCTGGACCGGCCCCTTCCCCGTCGCCGCCGAAGCCGCCTTCAAGCTGGTACAGGAAGGCAATCGCTACGAGCCGGACAATGAACATCAAAAGCTGTTCGACGCCGTCTCTTCGGTCGAGGGCATCCCGGCCGACCGCATTGTCGCCTGGCCCGGCTCGTCCGATCCGTTGAGCCGCGTCGCGGTCGCCTATGCCTCGCCAACGCGCGGCATCGTCACCGCCGACCCGACCTATGAAGCCATCTGGCGTACCGCCGCCTGGATTGGCGCCCCGGTCAAGAAAGTACCGCTGACCAAGGATTACGCCCATGACGTAAAGGCGATGCTCGCGGCCGATCCCAATGCCGGCGTCTATTATATCTGCTCGCCCAACAACCCGACCGGCACCGTCACGCCGGTCGCCGACATCGAATGGCTGGCCAACAACAAGCCCAAGGATGCGATCCTGGTCGTGGACGAAGCCTATATCCACTGGGTCGACGGTCCCAACGCGGCCAAGCTGGCCGCGACCCGCGACGACGTGTTGATCCTGCGCACCTTCTCGAAACTGTTCGGCATGGCGGGGATGCGCCTCGGCCTCACCTTCGCCAGCCCCAAGCTGATGGAAAAGATGATGCGCTATGACGGCATGCAGGTCACCTGGATGCTGCCGATGACCGCCGTGGCCTGCGGCACCGTCTCGGTCGCGCAGGCCGACCTCATCAAAGCGCGCCGCGCCGAAATGAACGCCGCCCGCGAAAAATCGGTCAGCCACCTGACTGCCAAGGGGATCAAGGTCATCCCCGGCAGCCAGGCGAATATGTTCATGGTCGACTGGGGCAAGAAGAGCGCGAAGGACATGCAGGCCGCGTTGCTGGCGGAAAATGTGCAGATCGGCCGCAACTGGCCGATCTGGCCCAATATCTCGCGCGTGTCGGTCGGCTCCATGGCCGAAATGGAAGCGTTCAACGCCGCCATCGACAAGGTGTGGAAAGCGTAAAGCTCTCTGAAAAATGCGCGAAAGAGCGCATTTCTGGGACCGCACCGGCCCGCTCCCCCACCCGGCCACCCAACGGCAGTATCATATGGGTGGCCGGGCAGGGGAGCGGGCCGGTGCCGCATAATTTTCCGTAGGAAAATTACTAAAAAGACGCACAACGCATTGCGGAAATGCGCCGCCCTTTCGTCTTTCCCCATGACCAGATTGTTTGCAGGACAAGGGGACGGACGACATGACCATGATGCTGAACAAGGACGCGCAGGAAGACCTGATCGAACGCGGCTATTCGCGCCGCCAGTTGGGCGAAGTCGCCGCATTGCTGGGTGCCGGTGTCGCCGCCAGTTCGCTGCTGGGTGGATCGGCCCTCGCGCAGCAACAGGCCGCCCGCGGCGTCAAGGGTGCGGTACGCATCGGCTCCAACGAATGCTGGACCGGCCCCTTCCCTTCGGGCGTTCAGGCCGCCGCCGAAGCCGCCTCGTTCGGTAACTGGTACGACCCGGACAATTATAAGGGCGACCTGATCACCACCGTCGCCGCGGTCGAAGGCATCCCCGAAGCGCAGGTCATGCCTTGGCCCGGTTCGGGCGGCCCGCTGGTCAGCATCGTCGCGGCCTATTGCTCGCCGACCAAGGGGCTGGTGACGGCCGATCCGACCTTCGAATCCGCCTGGCGCACCGCCGACTATATGAAGGCTCCCATCGCCAAGGCCCCCCAGGCGATCGGCAAGGGCCATGACGTCAAGGCGATGCTGGCCGCCAACCCGAACGCCGGCCTCTATTATATCTGCACGCCCAACAACCCGACCGGCACCATCACCCCGCTGGCCGACATCAAGTGGCTGCTGGACAACAAGCCCGCCGACGCGATGCTGCTGGTGGACGAAGCCTATATCCACTTCTCCGAAGCGCCCAGCGCTGCCAGCCTGATCGGCAACCGCAAGGACATCATCGTCATGCGGACCTTCTCGAAGCTGTTCGGCATGGCCGGTGTTCGCCTCGGCCTCACCTTCGCCGATCCCGAAGTCCAGAAGCGCATCTCGCTCTTCGGACCCTCGGCCGGCGGCCTTGCCATCACCGCCATGCACTGCGGCAATGCGGTCTACAAGGAAGCCGCCCTCATCAAGGCGCGCCGCGCGGAAATGATCGCCAACCGCGACGAAACCATCGCATGGCTGACCAAGAAGGGCATCGAAGTGCAGCCCGGCAGCCAGGCGAACATGTTCATGATCAACTGGAAGAAGCCGGCCAAGGAGATGCAGGCCGCCCTGCTCGCCACGCCCGAAAAGGTGCAGATCGGCCGCAACTGGCCCATCTGGCCCACAGTCTCGCGCGTGACCGTCGGTTCAGCCGATGACATGGCCAAGTTCCGCGCCGCCGTGGACAAGGTCTACAAGGCCTGAAAGGCCGGAGCCTCCCATAGGCACGCAGAAAGGCGTCCGGGCAACCGGGCGCCTTTTTTGGTGATGGTGAATGAAGGTGGGAACAAGTCATTCCCCTCCCGCCTGCGGGAGGGGCAGCGAGACTTACGGGCGCAGCGCGTTAGTTGCAGCCGGGTGGGCATCGCAACGTCCAGCCCAGCTCCTGGCCCCTCCCGCAAACAGGAGGGAGAACCAAACTCATCCCGCCCGCGCCGCCAGCACCGCGATCATCTCCCGCCCCAGATCCGCCAGCGGCCCGTCCCCTTCGCGGGCGTAGAGGGACACCAGCATCGGCTCGACCCCGCCCAGATCGTGCCGCCGCGCCACCGCCGCCGCGCCCACGCCCGCCAGCGGCAGCAGCGACACGCCAACCCCGGCCGCGACCGCCGCCACGACGCTTTGCAGGCTACTCCCCGAAAATGCGACGAACCAGCGCCGCCCCTCCCGCTCCAGCAGCGCGAACATCTGCTCGCGGTACAGCCCGCCTGCCGGGAAGCAGACCAATGGCAACGCCGCCTCATCCACCGTCTCCACACCCGCCGCCGCGAACCAGCCCAGCGGCTCGGCGAAGGCCGCACGGCAATCCGGCCCTGCCACGGCCTCCTTCACGATGACGACATCGAACTCCCCCTGCCGGTATCGCTGCGCCAGATCGCGGCTGAGGCCGGTGGTCGCATCCAGCCTGATATGCCGGTGCGCCCGCGCAAAACCGGCAAAGGCCTGCGCCATCGCACCCGTCGCCAGATCCTCCGGCAGACCGATCGAGATCGCTACCGTCCCCGCCGGATCGCGCAGCAGCAGCGCGGCATCCTCGTTCAACAGCAAGATCCGCCGCGCATGGCCGATCAGCCGCTCGCCCATCGCGGTCAGGCACACCGGCCGCGCCGACCGATCGACCAGCCTGTGCCCCGTCATCGCCTCCAGTCGGCCGATCTGCTGGCTGATGGTCGACTGGGTCATGTTCAGCCGCTCGGCTGCATGGGTGAAATTGCCGCTATCGGCAATGGCGACAAGGCTGCGCAGCAGGCGGGGATCGAACATGACCGCCATTATCAATCCGCATGCTATCCATTCCAACATCTAATTTGCGCATGATGAGGGCGCCGCTAGAGTTATATTTCCCCTCTGGAGCGCGGACCGACGATGAAGACCCTGCTGGCCACCACCTTGCCCCTGATCGCGCTCATTGCCGGCCCAGCGCGCGCCGCTCCCCAACGGGCCGACATGATCATCCGCCATGTCTCGGTCATCGACGTCGAACAGGGCCGCGCCGATGCGGATCAGGCCGTGGTCCTGCGCGGCGAAGATATCGTCGCCGTCGGCCCGGACAAGGCGATAGCCAGGGCTTGGCGCGCGACCGGTGCGATCGAGGGCAAGGGCCGCTTCCTCATCCCCGCGCTCTGGGACATGCACGTCCATTTCGGCGGCGGCCCGGACCTGATCGAGGAGAATAAGGCGCTTCTCCCCCTCTATGTCGCCCATGGCATCACCACCATCCGCGACTGTTCGGGCGATTTGCCCGAAACCGTCCTCCAATGGCGCCACGACATCGCCAACTTCAGTCTGTTCGGCCCGCGCCTGCTCTCCTCCGGCGCTAAGATCGAGGGGATTTCCCCTGTCTGGAAGGGTACGATCGAGGTCGGCAGCAAGGCCGATGTCGACGCCGCCATCACCCGGCTCCAGCAACGCGACCATGTCGACTTCGTGAAGATCACCGACAGCACACTGAAGCCCGACTTGTTCCTCTACGCCGTGGCGCAGGCGAAGGCGCATGGCCTGCGCAGTTCCGGCCATATCCCCATGGCGCTGACCGTGGGGCAGGCGGTGGACGCCGGCATCAGTTCGATCGAGCATCTCGACTATGCCTATAAGGCCGGGGTGAATGACGAAGCCGCCATCGCCGCCGATTTCGCTGCGGGCCGCATCGACCGGGCGGAGGCCAGCCGCCGGCTCGACAGTGGTTTCGACAGCGCCACCGCCATGGCCGCCTATCGCAATTTCGCCGCGAAGGGCGTGTTCGTCACCCCGACCCTCAATGGCAGCCGCATCCTGACCTATCTCGATCGCGACACCCACGCGAACGATGCCTATCTCGCCTATATCGGGCCGAAGCTGCGCAAGACCTATGACTGGCGCATCCAGCGTGCGGCAGGGGCCGATGCCGCCGCCATCACGGCACGCCATGAGCATTTCGAACGCATGGCCGCCATCCTTCCGTTGCTGCAAAAGGCGGGCGTCACGATCATCGCCGGCACCGACGCGGGTTTCCTGAACAGTTTCAACTATCCCGGCATCGGCCTGCACGACGAACTCTCGCTGTTCGTCCGCCAAGGCCTCACACCCGCCCAGGCCCTGTTCTCCGCCACCCGCGCCGGCCCGGCCTGGTTCGGCCAGCTCGACCGTTATGGCAGCGTGGAAGCCGGAAAGGCCGCCGACCTCGTCCTCCTCGACCGCAATCCGCTCAAGGATATCGAGGCGACCCGCGCGATCGCCACGGTCGTCATGCGCGGAAAACCCTACGACCGCGCCGCGCTCGACGGGATGCTGGCCGACACGAAGGAAAAGGTCGCAAACTGGAACAAG
Source organism: Sphingobium sp. Leaf26 (assembly GCF_001421665.1). Lineage (GTDB taxonomy): Bacteria > Pseudomonadota > Alphaproteobacteria > Sphingomonadales > Sphingomonadaceae > Sphingobium. The sequence goes on along the minus strand of NZ_LMKV01000012.1, from coordinate 265,365 downwards.
GCCCCCTGACGCGAGCAGACATAGCCTGATTTCTCTCCAGCAGGATACCAGGCTGGCTCAAGGCAGACACCGGCGACCAAGCATTGCCTAAATTTCCACCATGCGTTACCACGTTCCACAAAATGGATATTTGGAGACGAAGATGCGCGGAAAAGGGCTGGCTCTGATGGGACTGTTGCCGTTGCTGGTCGCGGCGGCTCCGGCGCCCCAAAAAGCTGCCATGCCCGCATCATGGATCGACGCCACCACCGGCCACCGCATCGTGCGGGTAGATGACCGGCCCGGCAATTACGGTCTCTATTTCAACTATAACCCGTTCACGCCGGACGGGAAGCGGATGATCTACCTGACGCCGGAGGGCATCCGCGTTGCCGACACGGCCAACTGGACCACGAAGCTGGTACTGAAGGAAAAGATCGACCGGCTGCTCTTCGTCGGCAACAGCACGCCCGTCGCCTATTACAGCACCAGTCCGATCGGCAACGAAGCCGCCTCCACCATCTGGTCGGTCGATCTCGACACCGGCAAGCGTCGCCGCATCGCCGACCTGCCCGGCGGCCGCATCGCCTCCATCAACGCCGACGACACGCTGCTGGCCGGCCATCGCGAACTGGAACCGCCGCCCGCCGCCATCGCCGCGCAGGGCAATCGCGATCCGAAAACCGGCTCCCCCACCTATGCCGCCAACGGCCCGGACGGGAAGCCCCTGCCTTTCGCGGTCGCCAAGGAACAATGGATGGCCAAGCGCCTCGCCGCCGGGGTCCCGATGGAAATCTTCACCATCGACATCCGCACCGGCGAACGGAAGACCGTCACCCAGTCCAACGACTGGCTGAACCACGTCCTTTTCTCGCCATCGGACCCGACCCTGCTATCCTATTGCCATGAAGGCCCCTGGCAGAAAGTCGACCGCATCTGGACCATCCGCACCGACGGCAGCCAGAAGACGAAGGTGCATCAGCGCACCTTTCAGGGCGAAATAGCCGGCCATGAATATTGGCCACCCGACGGCCGCACCATCTGGTACGACCTCATCCAGCCGATGGGCGTGCGCTGGCTCGCCAGTCTCGACGTGGTGAGCGGCAAGCGCATCTGGTACAAGCTGGGTGAAGGGCAAGGCAGCTATCATTACAGTTCCTCGCCGGACAATCGCCTCTTTTCCGGCGACGGCAATGATGATGGCAAATATATCAGCCTCTTTCATCCCCGCGCCGACACAAATCCCCGCGTCCCGGACACGCTGGACGGCGACAGGCTGATCGCGGCCGGCGACCTGCAAACCGATCGGCTCGCCGACCTGTCGAAACAGGATTATACCCTGGAACCCAACCAGCATTTCACGCCCGACGGCAAATGGCTGGTCTACCGCGCCAATGTGGAGGGTAAGCCGGCCATCTACGCGGTGGAAGTGGCAAAGCCGGAATAAAACAGATATAGTGCCACAATCTGCTCCCCGGCGCAGGCCGGGGAACGCTCCATATAAGTCTACGTCATAGCGCGCCGATATCAGGCACTCGCCGCCGACGTTTCGCACAATGCCTTGAACTGCTCCATCATCATGTCCCAGCCGGGATGAAAGCCCATTGCCTCATGCCGCGCCTTGGCCTCGGCATCCCAATGGCGCGCTGTGGCGGTGAAGCGCGTGCCGTCCCCTTCCTCGACAAAGTGCCAGACGGCAGTGATGAAAGGAGTCTGCGGCACCCAGCCCGCCGCATAGGCATCGCTCGTCACCGCCAACGCGTTCGGCACCACCTCCAGGAACACGCCCTCCATCGGCCCTGTTTCCTCGCCATTCGGCCCGAACATCTGCACCGCGCTGCGCCCGCCGGGGCGCAAATCCTGTTCGATCACCTCCGCGCGCCAGGGCTTGGGGCAGAACCATTCTTCCTTCAGGTCGGTCCACACCTTCCAGCATATCTCGCGCGGCGCGGCGATATGACAGGTCACCGACAATATATGTTCAGCACTGTTCATGCCGTTTTCCCTTCGAACGCCGCCTGCATCGCGGCGGTGTCCAGCTTCCGCATCGTCATCATCACCCCCATCATCCGGGCTATGCCCTCGCGGTCATCGGTCTTGTAATTGTCCATGATCTGGCGCGTCACCAATTGCCAGCACAGGCCATATTTGTCGGTGACCCACCCGCACGGTCCATCCTTGCCGCCATCGGCGGTCAGCGCGTCGAAATGGCGATCCAGTTCCGCCTGGTCCGCACACGCCACAGACAGCGATATCGCCTCGTCGAAGCTGAATTGCGGCCCGCCATTCAGCGCCTGATAGCTTTGTCCGAACAGGGTGAATTCGACCAGCAGCACGCTGCCACCCGGCAGCGGCGATGGCGACGGATTCTCCTGCGGATAGTAGCTGACATGGTCGATCGACCCGCCAAAGACGGACACATAGAATTGCGCCGCCTCTTGGGCCTTGCCATCGAACCAGAGGCAGGGGGTGATCTTGTCCATCATGCCGCCGCCTTGCTGCCTACAGCCGCGAACATCGCGCCCTGCGGATCGCGCGCCTGCACGATCCAGCCGCCACCTGGCACCTCCGTCGGGCCATTCAGCACCGTGCCGCGGCTGGCCTTCACTGTCTCCACCGCGACATCGATATCGCCGACGACGAAGTAGAAGAGCCAGGCCGGCCGGGGCATTTCCTTCGGGATCGGCATGATGCCGCCCGTCATGTCCTGAAAATCGCTGCCGCCGGTCTGCGACACCAACTGGTAACTGCCCATCTCGCCCATATCCATGGCGTCCCCGGTCGTCCAACCCAACTGTCCGGTGTAGAAGGCCAGATCCTTGTCGAAGTCGCCTGCATATAACTCATGCCAGCCGACATGGCCCAGCGCCATGGGCGGGGCCGCCTCCATCCCTTCGTCGCTCGATCCCTTCAGCAGCATGAAGACAGCACCGCCCGGATCGGCCATCACCGCAAAGCGCCCGACGCCGGGAATATCCTCGGCCGGCCGCATCACCTTGCCGCCTGCCGTACCCAGCCGCTGCGCATCCGCATCGACATCCGCCGATCCCATATAGCCGCCCCACCAGGGCGTCATGCCGCAGTCCTTGGCTTCGGCCGGGATCGCCATGATCCCGCCGACCGCGCCTGCGCTGCCGGATACGACATGATAGGGTTCGCCCAGATCGCCGCCAAAGGGCGCATGGCTCCAACCCAGCACATCGCCATAAAAAGCCAGCGCCGCCTGCGGATCACTGGTCATCAATTCATACCAGAAGAATTTGCCGGTAGAGTCGGTCATCATCTGTCTCCTTGCATGGAGGTCAGGGCAGGAAGGTCAGGCCTTCGCGTCCAGCAGCACCTCGAACCCGCCATAGATCAACCGCGCGCCGATGAAGGGCATGTCCTCGCCCTCCTTGGGTTGCATCCGTTCATCCTTCATGACCTTCTCGGCGCCGGCGTCGCGGGTGGCCTTGTCGGGCCATTCGATCCAGGAAAAGACGACCTCCTCATCCTCTTCCGCGATCACAGCGGTACGGAAGTCGTTGGTCTTGCCGACCTTCACGTCGTTCGCCCAGCATTCCACCACGCGCAACGCGCCATATTCGATGAAGATCGGCGCGGCAAAGGCCGCAACCTCGCGATAGCGTTCCTTGTTGCCCTTGGGCACCGGGATCACGAAACCGTCCATATAGGCCATTGTCTCTCTCCTCTTATCTTCGTTCAGGCGGTGGCAGGCTGGCCGGCCGCCATCATGGCGTCCATATCCATCCACATCACTTCCCAGATATGACCATCCGGGTCGGCGAAATTGCGGCCGAACATGAAGCCATGATCCTGCGTCGGGTTCGGCTCGCTGCCGCCCGCCGCCAACGCCTTATCCACCGTCGCATTCACGGCATCGCGGCTCGTCTCGCTCAAGCACAGCAGCACCTGCGCGGTTTCATGCGCATCGGGGATGGCGCGGGGCGTGAAGCTGCGAAACCGGTCATGGGTCAGCAACATCACATGGATCGTTTCGGACAGGTTCATCATCTGCGCGCTGTCATCGGCGAAATCCCGGTTCGGCACCGCGCCCACCGCTCCATAGAAAGCGATCGAAGCGCGAAGGTCGCTGACGGGCAGGTTGACGAAAATCATCTTCGGAGCGGGTTCATTTGCCATCACGCTTCTCCTCTGAACTTTCCCGACGATCGCATCTCTTATGCGACTCACCGCTTGAACTTTGTGCGCTTGGTAATTACTTTATGCAACTGTTACGTTAGAAAAGATAACCATGAGCCAAAAACGCGCCTATCAGGACGGTTGTGCCGTCGCCCACGCCCTCGACATCATCGGGGATCGCTGGGCGATGCCGATCATGCGCGAACTGATGCTGGGGCCAAAGCGCTTCACCGACCTGCGCGCCGGCCTGCCCGGAATCAGCGCCAATGTGCTGACGCAAAGGCTGGAGGAACTGGAAGCATCCAGTATCCTCGTCCGCCGCCGCCTGCCCCCGCCTGCCGCCAGCCAGATCTACGAACTGACGGACTGGGGCCGCGAATCGGAAATATTGTTCCAGGTGCTGGGCCGCTGGGCCTGCCGATCACCCACGATGGAGCCGGGCAAGCCGATGAGTCCGGTGTCGGTCATCCTGTCGATGCGCACGATGATCGACCGCAGCCGCATCGGCGACCTGAACACCACCATCGGCTTCCGCTTCGGTGAGGAAGAGTTTCGCGCCACCTTGGCAAAGGGTGATGTCCTGATCGACCGGGGCGTGGCCGCTGGCGCAGACACGATCCTCAGCGGCGACCAGAATAGCCTGATCGCGGTCCTCTATGGCGGTGCGCGCTATGCCGATGTCCTGTTGACGGTCGAGGGGGACGAGGCGCTGGCAGACCATTTCGCCACGCTCTTCCCCCTGCCCCCCAAGGCGCCCGACATGGTCAGCCCTGCGCCGACAGCTTCATGAGCACCAGCCCGCCAAGGATCAGCCCCGCCGCGACCAGTCGCGCGGCGCTGATCCCCTCGCCCAGAAAGGCGACCCCGACCGCAAAGGCGCCCAGCGCCCCGATCCCGGTCCAGATCATATAGGCCGTGCCCAGCGGCAGGCTGCGCATCGCCAGCGACAGCAATCCGAAACTGGCGACCATCGCACCCAAAGTGATAAGGCTCGGCACCAGCCGGCTGAACCCATGCGACTGTTTCATCGCAAAGGCCCAGACGATTTCCAATATACCGGCAATGAAGAGATAGACCCAGGCCATGACGGCTCTCCTTCCAACAGAGAGCCGGGCCGTCCCGGACTTGAAGACCCGCAGGGGTGGAGGACGTGGCCTCGCTGCCACGCTCATACCCGCTCGGGCTGAACCTGTCGAAGCCCTTTTCTGAACTTCGACAGGCCGAGCGCGCTCAATGCGCCCCGTTCAACATCCCGAACACCTGCGCAAACTCCCCTCGCTGCGTCGCCTCGCTCAAAAACTTCACCCGCTCGACATGGATTTCCGCCGGGGTCGGCTGCTGCCGCAACAGCGCCATCGTCTCCGCGATGAAGTCGGCCAGCGGCATCATCTGGTCATTCTCCGCATGGCCGGGCATCAGGTCCGTCTGCACGCCGGGCGGCACGATCTCGACCACCTCCACCCGCGTCGCCCTGAGCTGTTCGCGCATCGCCAGCGACCAGCCATGGATCGCCGCCTTGGTCGCGCTGTAGGTCGGCGTCGCGGCCAGCGGGACGAAGGCCAGCCCCGACGACACGGTCAGGATGGTCGACGCCGCCTGCGCTTCCAGATGCGGCAGCAGCGCATGGGCAAGCCGGATCGGACCGAGCAGATTGGTCGCCACCGTGGCCTCCGCGATCGCCAGGTCGATCTTGTCCTCCGCCACCATGATCCCGGCGTTGAGCAACACGGCATCGAGCGCCGGAAAATCCTTCACCAGCTTTTGCGCAAAGGCCACGATCGCTGCGGGATCTTCCATGTCCAGCGTCAGCGCCGCCATGCCAGGATGGTCGGCCACGACCGCGTCCAGCGCCGCCTGCCGCCGCCCGGCGATGATGACCTGATTGCCCGCTGCATGAAATTCATGCGCCAGCGCCGCGCCGATGCCCGATCCGCCGCCGGTGATGAGGATGGTATTGCCTGAACTTTGCATGGGTCAGCTCCTTTCGATTGGCTGACACCCAATCTAGGCCTATACTCTCTTTTGGAAAGTAGGCACCATAAAGTGCTGTAGTTACCCAAAGGTGAGAAATGGCAAATCCGCTGCAATCCCGCTTCGCCGCCGCCGATATCGCGCAGGCCGAGCATTATCTGGCGCATGAACCGCCCACCGACATCGACCCGCGAATCGAGCGGCTCGTCAATGAGCTGATCGGCCGCATCGCCGACAAATGGACGCTGCTGGTGCTGGAGGAACTGGAGGAGAAAGGCACGCTGCGCTTCACACAAATCGGCCGCGCGGTGGAGGGTATCAGCCAGAAGATGCTGACCCAGACGTTGCGCCGGATGGAACGGGACGGCCTGCTCACCCGCACCGTCCACCCGGTGGTGCCGCCCCGCGTCGATTATACGCTGACCCCGCTCGGCAACAGCCTCAGCGCGGCTTTTTGCGGCGTATGGGTCTGGGCCGGTCGCAATCTGGAAACGGTGGAAGCCGCCCGCGCCAGCTTCGATGCGCGCGATTAGAGCATCGTGCGGAAAAGTGGGAACCGGTTTTTCGCTTAAAACGATGCGAAAACAAAAAACGAGTGGTCCGATTCTGACATTCGATACCGAATGAAGCCATGTGGCGATCGAATGTCAGAATCTTTCAGGACCATTAGAAATCATTGATTCTAGTGGATTTTACGATTTTGACATTTGCAGACCCATCCCAGCCGCCAGGGGATGCAAATGTCAAAATCAATCCACTGGAGCGCGCGACCTGCATCGGATTTAACGCAGCGCGCTCTAGACGCTGTGGGTTTTACCTCAAATCCGTTCGCGCTGAGCCTGTCGAAGGGCCTTTCTTCTTGGTAGGAAAGGACAAGGCTTCGACAAACTCAGCCCGAACGGACATGTTTGATAGCTTACTCGCCCGACGTCGTAGGCACCGGCTGCACGATCAGCTTGGGTGTGCTGTTATCCGGCAACGTCCGCGCCGGCGCGGGCGGACCTGACGGCGCGACGGTCGAGCGTGCAGGTGCGGCAGCCGGCGGCGTCTGGGTCGCGTCCATCGAACTTTTGTAGCTTGGCGTCCAGCCCTTGGGCGGGGCCTCACCCGGCGGGATCGGCGGCGGCGGCAATGGCGTCGGCGACACGACGACCGTCACCGTCGCACCGAAACGGGACTGCCATTCGGCCAGCCGCCGCAGATAATCGGCATAGGCCTCATAGAAATCCTGGAACGGCTTTTCCAGCTCGGCCAGCAGGGCGGGGGCCTCCTCCAGCAATTGCGAGGATGGCATGGCGATGATCTTCTGCCCCACCGTCACCGCGACCGGGCAGAACGTCTTGATGACCGGCGGCAGCGCGAAGAAATTATAGACCACCGTGTTCAGCCGCTCGCGCGACGCCATGCCCGAACTGCCATAGGCCACGCTGTAGTTGCGATCGACCGCTGCGTTCGCGCTGCTCAGCATCACCTTATGCTGTGCCAATATCTGATTATATTGCAGCCGCGCGGTCGGCCCATATTTGTCGCAATTGAGCGCCGCGACGTTCAGCGCCATGCGGATATGCCACAGCGCCGTATTGGACGTGACGCCGCGATTGGCGGTCAGATATTTGCCGTCCTCGCCCTTTTCGGGGATGCTCATCCCTGCGGCCGCGCTCGCTGGCGGCACCGGGCGCACGGTCGGCACCACCGGCGGCGGCGGGGTGGGCGGCGGCGGGGGCGGCGGCGTCGAACAGGCCGCCAGCACGGCCAGCGAGACAAGGGAAAGACGGCCGATAAGGCGCGAGGACAACATCAAATTCTCCGGCAGGACGATAGCACCGGTCATGCCGGGCGTTGGGCTAGGGGAAATATGCCTAACCCGCGACTCACCGCAACCCTTTAAGCGACTCGCCGTTCCAGCGCCTCGGCAGCCTGCGCCATCAGTTGCGCGATGATGTCCGCGACCGGCTCTTCCTTCGTCACCATGCCGACCGACTGGCCCGCCATCAGCGACCCGCCCTCGACATCGCCGTCGATCACCGCCTTGCGCAGCGCCCCGGCCCAATAATGTTCGATCTGCAACTGCGCTTCCATCATGTCCACCGTGCCGCTGTCGAGCAGGTTGGCGACTTCGCGCTGCTTGGCGGTAAAGGCTTCGGTGCCGGCATTCTTCAATGCGCGCACCGGAATGACCGGCAGGCGCGGGTCGATCTGCACGCTGGCGATCGCATCGCGCGCCGACGCGCGGAAAAACGCCTTCTTGAAATTGGGATGGGCGATGCTCTCGCTCGCGCAGGCGAAACGGGTGCCCAGTTGCACGCCGGCCGCGCCCATTTCCAGATAGGCGGCGATCGCCTCGCCCCGACCGATACCGCCCGCCACGAACACGGGCACTTGGCTCGCCATTTCCGGCAATATTTCCTGCGCCAGCACGCTGGTCGCCACAGGGCCGATATGGCCGCCCGCTTCCATGCCTTCCACCACCAGCGCATCCACGCCCGACCGCACCAGCTTCTTCGCCAGCGCCAGCGCAGGCGCAAAGCAGATCAGCTTCGCTCCCTTCTGCTTGATCGCCTCGATGCTGCCCTTGGGCGGCAGGCCACCAGCCAGCACGACATGCGACACGTCATGCCTGGCGCACACATCGATCAGGTCGAACAGCATCGGATGCATGGTGATCAGGTTCACGCCGAACGGCTTGTCGGTCAGCACCTTGGTCGCCGCAATCTCCGCGTCCAGCAGTTCCGGCGTCATCGCGCCGCAGGCGATCACGCCGAACCCGCCGGCATTGGAAATCGCCGCCACCAGGTTGCGCTCACTGACCCAACTCATCGCCCCGCACAGGATCGCCGTCTCGCACCCGAAAAATTCGGTGCCGCGAGCCATGAGGGAAGTGAGCTTGGCGTGGGTCATAAACGGACTTTCCAGAATCAAAAAAAGCCCCTCCCCTGCGGGGGAGGGGTCCGGCCGAGGGCGTGCCGCAACACGGACCCTCGCCCTTCCTCATCACTCCCCTGACCGGGGAGCGCCAAAAAATCAACCCACCGGCGCATCCAGACCATAAGCGGTATGCAACACACGCACCGCCAGTTCCGTCTCATCCTCGTCGATCAGCACCGAAACCTTGATCTCGCTCGTGGAAATCGCCTCGATGTTGATGCCGCGCTCGGCCAGCGTCTTGAACATGGTGGCGGCGACGCCCGCATGGCTGCGCATGCCCACACCCACGACGCTGATCTTGGCGACTTCGGTGTCGGTGATGATGCGGCGGAAACCGATCTCGTCCTTGTTCGCTTCCAAAATATCGACGCTGCGGGCCAGGTCGGCGCGCGGGACGGTGAAGGTCACGTCCGTCTCTTCCGTGTCCTTGCTGTCATTCTGGATGATCATGTCGACGTTGATCGCCGCATCGGCCAGCGGCACGAAGATATTGGCGACCGCACCCGGCTTGTCGGGTACGCGCGTCACGATGATCTTCGCCTCATTCTTGTCATGGGCGATGCCGGTGATGAGCTGACGTTCCATCTTGTCTTCCTTGAGCTTGGCTTCCAGTTCCACGTCGCTGACGATCAGCGTGCCGGGCAAATCATCCTGCGTGGGGTCGTCGAAGGACGACAGCACCTGCACCACCACGCCCTCCTTCATGGCGAGGCCGACCGAGCGCGTCTGCAACACCTTGGCGCCGACCGATGCCAGTTCCAGCATTTCCTCATAGGTGACGAGGTTCAGCTTGCGCGCGCGCGCCACGATACGCGGGTCGGTGGTATAGACGCCGTCGACGTCGGTGTAGATGTCGCAGCGATCGGCCTTGATCGCGGCGGCCACGGCGACCGCCGACGTATCGGAACCGCCACGGCCCAGCGTCGACACGCGGCCATCGGCCATCATGCCCTGGAAACCGGGGATCACCGCCACCGTGCCCGACCGCATCGACGCCAGCAGGTCCAGCGTGTCGATATCGCTCACCCGCGCCTTGGCATGCGCCTCGACCGTGCGGATCGGCAATTGCCAGCCCAGCCAGCTCCGCGCATCGACGTCCATCGCCTTGAGCGTCATCGCCAGCAATCCGCTGGTGATCTGCTCACCCGCCGCGACCACGACATCATATTCGGCCGGATCGTACAGCGCCGACGCTTCCTTGCAGAAACCGACCAGACGGTCCGTCTCGCCGGCCATGGCGGATACGACGACGGCGACTTCATGCCCCTGTTCGACGACATGTTTGACACGCGCCGCCACGTTACGAATTCGCTCCATCCCCGCCATGGAGGTGCCGCCGAATTTCATCACGATGCGCGCCATTTGCTTGTCGAACCTATTCGTTATTGTGAAACAAAATTTCCCAAAGGGGCGAAACGGCGCTCCTATTAGCAGCGCGGGCGCATATGGCAAGCAATCCCGCCGCTTCACGCCCCTTCGCGACATCACCTGCCGCGGGCGCTTTTCCGTTCAAGCGGATGGCCGGACATTGGCCTTCGCTTGTCGCCCTGCTAGTGATCCGATTCTGACATTTGCTACCCTATCGGATAAGGCGTGTTCAAATGTCAGAATCTTTTCGGACCACTAGCAATCTTTTGATTCTAGTGGATTTTGCGATTTTGACATTTGCAGACCCATCCCAGCCGCCAGGGGATGCAAATGTCAAAATCAATCCACTAGAAGGCAGTCATGACAATCGAAACCGTCACCGCCACCATAGACCCGAAGGAAGCCGCCCATTTCGGCGCGATGGCCGCCGACTGGTGGGATCCCGCCGGTTCCAGCGCGATGCTCCACAAGCTGAACCCGGTGCGCCTGCGCTATATCCGCACCGCGATCGACCGGCATTGGCCCGGCGAGGCCCAGGCATTCCGTCCGCTCGCAGGCAAACGCGCCCTCGATGTCGGCTGTGGCGCGGGCCTGCTCACCGAACCGCTCGCCCGCCTCGGCGCTACCGTCACCGGCCTCGACGCCGCCCCGGAAAATATCGCCGCAGCCACCGCCCATGCCGCCGGGCAGGCCCTGACCATCGACTATCGCGCCACCCCGGTAGAAGCGATGGCCGACGCCGGCTTCGATCTCGTCACCTCGATGGAAGTGATAGAGCATGTCGCCGACCCCGCCGCCTTCGTGCGCGCCCTCGCCGCGAAGCTCTCGCCCGACGGCCTGATGATCCTGTCCACGCCCAATCGTACGCCGCTCTCCCGCCTCGCCATGATCACCATCGGTGAAAGCGTCGGCGGCATTCCCAAGGGCACGCATGACTGGCACAAATTCATCACGCCCGACGAACTGACCGCGCTGCTCGATCAGGCCGGCCTCGACGTCACCGACAATATCGGCCTCAGCTTCGATCCGGGGCGCGGCTTCACTTTGTCCGCCAACACCGCGATCAACTATCTCCTGACCGCGCGCCACAAGCCCTGATAACGATAGGACAGCGCTGACCCGCGCCGTCGCCCGTTTTTCCGCGTGACATAGCCGCCCTTTTGCCCTAATGGCGCGCCCAGCGGACCCCTGCCGGCAATGGCGCGGGTCTTCCGTCCGAGACAGTTGGTGAAGGGAATATGCCCTTCTTAATCTCCAGCCTAGACGGGGAAAAGTTCTTTACCGGACGGGCCATGCGCCCGATTCGGGTCTGCCTGATCCTGTTGGACACGGGCCAGTCGATCTCTCCCCTTCGGACTTTAGTGCCCCATGCCGTCAGGCGTGGGTGTTAGCCGTTCGCTTGGCTGTTCAGGCGAAGCGAACATGAAGTGGAGTAATGGCATGGATCGTAATCAGAAAGCTGATGTCGTTTCCGCGCTGAACGCAGAACTGGCAGAAGTTGGCGTGGTCGTCGTGACCCGCAACCTCGGCATGACCGTCGCACAGTCGACCGTCCTGCGCCAGAAAATGCGTGACGCCGGCGCGACCTACAAGGTTACGAAGAACCGCCTCGCCCGTATCGCCCTTGATGGCACCAGCTACACCGGCCTGAGCGACCTGCTCACCGGCCCGGTTGGTCTGGCCACCTCGGTCGACCCGGTTGCAGCCGCCAAGGTTGCGATCGATTTCGCCAAGACCAACGACAAGCTTGAGATCGTTGGCGGCGCGATGGGTGAAGTGCTGCTCGATGCGGAGGGCGTCAAGGCGCTCGCATCGATGCCGTCGCTGGATGAACTGCGTGCGAAGCTGGTCGGCCTTCTGGTCGCCCCGGCTACCAAGCTCGCAACCGTCACCCAGGCACCGGCTGCGCAGCTTGCGCGCGTCTTCAACGCCTATGCGGAGAAGGAAGCGGCGTAAGCCGTTCGCCTTCCCGATTTTTGACCCTCATCTGACGGGGCATTTCGCCCCACAAAAGGAACTATATCATGGCAGACATCAACGCTCTGGTCGACCAGCTCTCGGCCCTCACCGTCCTCGAAGCCGCCGAGCTGTCGAAGGCTCTGGAAGAAAAGTGGGGCGTTAGCGCCGCTGCCGCCGTCGCCGTCGCCGGCCCGGCCGCCGCCGCCGCTGCACCGGCTGCTGAAGAGCAGACCGAATTCGACGTGATCCTCACCGGCGACGGTGGCAAGAAGATCAACGTCATCAAGGAAGTCCGCGCCATCACCGGCCTGGGTCTGACCGAAGCCAAGTCGCTGGTCGAATCGGCTCCCAAGGCCGTCAAGGAAGGCGTGAACAAGGACGAAGCCGAGAAGGTCAAGAAGCAGCTTGAAGAAGCTGGCGCGACCGTCGAGCTGAAGTAATCGGACTGGCCCCGGAGCGTCATGCTTCGGGGCGAACCGATCCGGCCCAGCCGGACAAAGAGGCGGCACCTTCGGGTTGCCGCCTCTTTTGTGCATTTGCGGTGGTGACTTTGGGCCGGGGTGGCGAGCCAGCTTTCACCGGGCATTGCCGTCCGGGGATATGACCGCCGACACCATCTTCCGCCTTAATCTGCATCCTCACCCTGACCGTGTTTCAGGGTCTATTTCTCCCCCGCACAGTGGTTTGCTGGGCCTGATGGATGCTGAAACAAGTTCAGCATGACGTTGGTGGAATGGCAGAAAGCCACTGACAGGAGAGGCTCGCTACACTGAGCCGAACACATCACTAGCGCTGGTAGAAAAAAGAGCAGCACAAGCCAAAGCGCAATCATCGCGCCAGCCTCTCATGAGGATGAAATCTCCGCAATTGGGCGATCGGTGCCAAACGACTTTTCACCCCGCTGCGTCAGATATGGCTGCTCGCCCCTCAATAATTCCACTGCACCTGCGTACGGATCAGATCCCCCTCGGCCCGCCCCGTGCGCCGTTCGTCCGCCTCCGCGCGCTTCATCCGGGCATAGGCGATGGTGATCTCCAGCGCCTTCCACGGCTGCCATTCGACGCCCATCTCGAACTCGTCGGTTTCCAGACGCGGGGCGCTGGTGCTGCCCTTCCATCCGCCGCGATAATGTTGCCAGCGACCATAGGGCATCAGCGCACCGACTGTCTCCGTCGGCAGGCGATACATCATCTGGACATAGCCGCCGCTCAGCTTCTTCACCGCGATCGTCTGGCTGGCGCGGTCGAACTCCGGTCCCTTGCCCCAATTCCATTCCGCCTGGATGCCAAAAGGCTGGGGATAGAGCATGGCATGCACGCCGACGCGATCATCCTTATAGGCGACGCTGCTGATCGCCCCGCTGCGCAATTCAGGCTGCACATCGTTCAGCATCGCCGATCCGCCGACCTCGACCACCTGCCCCTCGAACGCCCCGCCCAAGCCATCCAGCTCGAACGGCCAGGTGGCGAAGGCCACCTTCATCAACCCGCGATTCTGCTCGGTCCGGTTGGTGCCCTGACCGTTGAAGACACCGACGCCAAAAGCGCCATAATTGCCGAACAGCTTCTGTCCGTCATGCCCCAGCCGGTCCCAGATCTTCTGAACCGATGGCGGGGTATAATAGCCGACGATCCCCAGATCGCGCTCGCTCGGCACCGCACTGTTGATCGCGTCGCTGCGATCGAGCGTCAGCCGATTGGACGACGACTGCATATTCTCCCAGCCGAACGGCACCTTGGACTGGCCGAAGCGCACACGCAGGCTCTTGTCCTTGTCCAGGAATATGTCGGCATAGGCATCGCGCAACTGGGCAAAGCCCTCGCGCCGCTCGCTGCCGGCCTGATTGTTCACGGCCGTCGCGAAATCGGACTGGAGGTAGAGCGACACGCGGTCGGACACATCGCCCTGCAACACCAGCCGCGCCCGACGCAGCGAGAAGCTGCCACGATCCGAGATCGAACTGTCATGCACCGACCGCAGGCGCGACATGCCCGCCGGCGCGGTATCGTCACCCGACAGGAAGGCATTGTAGCGCATCTGGGTATAGCCGCGCAGCGAAAGCTTTTCATACCAGGCCTTGGATTTCGGAGCGGGTGAAGATGCGGACGCCGCTACCGGAACGGCTGGCGGCGCGGATGCCACGGCCAATGCGGACGAAGCCCCCTCACCCGCAGGCACCGGACTGGATAGCGGGGCAGTCGCCGTCTGGCGGGCCGCCAGAGCAGTGGTCAGCGCCTGCACCTGCGCCTTGAGTTCATCGATCTGCTGCTGCAACGCGGCGTTGCTTTGCGCCTGCGCCGCCTCCGGCATCAGCGCGATCAGGCTCACCGCCAGCGCCGCGCTCTTGAATGGTAATCCTGCCATTGCCCCGCCTCCAATTCGCATGCGGCGGAGCGCTATGTCAGTTCGATGACGTCAAAATGACGTTTATATCTCACTTTTATGACAATAGCCTGCAACCCCGCCTCTCACCTGCTCTATGAGGGTGCTGCGTTGCGGCGGCGTGACCATGAGCTTGTCTTTCGCACCGCTGGCTGTTTCCCCCTGCCATGGAAATGCGTTAAGCCGTTGCCCGACATGCCCTTCATCACCGCTCCTCTCCGGTCCTGTCGCCGCATTTTTTTGGCCGCCGCCCCGCTCCTGTGCCTGCTGGCCAGCGGCTGCTCGGATGAGGGGCGCGATCCCGTCGTCGTCAGCGTCGTGGGCAGCCGCGACGATTTCGCCAAGCCGCTACCAAATCTGCCCGACCCCGGCGCCAAGCTCTATCTGGAGGCCACGGCGCAAGGGCTGGTCGCCTTCGACGCCGGCGGCGAAATCCTGCCCGCACTGGCGCAGCGCTGGATCGTGGAGGATGACGGGCGCAGCTATATATTCCGCCTGCGCCGCGCCTTCTGGGCCAATGGCACGCGCGTCACCGCCCCCGATGTCGCCCGCATGCTGATGGCGCGGATCGAATCGCTGCGCCGCCTCGACCCGGACGGACCGCTCGACGCGGTACAGGCGGTGGTGCCGATGACCGGCGAAGTGATCGAAATCCGCCTCGCCGCACCGCGCCCCTATGTGCTGCAAATGCTGGCCCAGCCGCAAATGGCCGTCCTGTCCCGCGATGGCGGCACCGGTCCCTATCGCCGCGCGGCGCGGGGCAATGCCGTGATCCTGACGCCGATCGACCGCGCCAGCGGCGACGATGCGGCGGACGAACCGTTGCCCCCCTGGCAAACGCGCGTGTTGCGCGCCGAACGCGCCGCGCTGGCGATCATCCGCTTTCGGGAACGCGATGCCGACCTGGTCCTTGGTGGCCGTTTCACCGACTTGCCGCTGCTGGTCCCGGCCGGCATCGACCGCGACAATGTCCGCGTCGACCCGGTCAGCGGGCTGCTGGGCCTGGCCGTCACCGGCCGGGGCAAGCTGCTGGACGATCCCGCCATCCGCGCGGCCATCAACATGAGCATCGACCGCAGCCAGTTGCCCGCCACCTTCCCGCTCGGCGGCTGGGCCACCAGCGAACGGCTGCTGCCGGACCAGATGGACCTTGGCCGTGCGCCCACCGATCCCGCCTGGTCGGCCCTCCCGCTCGACCAGCGCCGCGCGCAGGCCGGGGCCAGCGTCACCCGCTGGCGCGCCGACAACGGCCCGCCGCCGCCGCTGCGCATCGCCCTGCCGTCCGGGCCCGGCGCCACATTGCTGCTGGGCATGCTGCGCCGCGACCTCGCCAGCATCGGGCTTCCGGTGCAGCGCGTCGCGCTCAATGCCGATGCCGATCTGCGCCTGATCGATGAAGTCGCCGCCTATGACAGCGCGCTCTGGTATCTCGGTCGCATCGGCTGCGCCCGCAAGATCCATTGCAGCGACGTCGCCGATGCCCAGTTGCAGGCGGCCAGCCTGGCCAGCACGGTGGACGAACGGGTCGCCCGCATCGCTGAGGCCGAAGCGCAGATGGTCGCGCATAATGGCTATATCCCGCTTGGCGCTCCGGTACGCTGGTCGCTGGTGTCGAAACGGCTCACCGGCTTCCAACTGTCCGCCCGCGCCCGTCACCCATTGAACCATCTCTTCCGCGCCACCAATTAGGATGCTGAGCGTTCGACCCTAAACGCACCGGCGTCCGGGGCAGCGCGTGAATCAGGCTCCCATCAAAAACGGGGCGAGGAGATGTTGCAGATGGCGATTTCGCAGGATCAGTTCGACCAGGTGGTGCGCGACATACCCGGCTTCGGTCGCGACCCCGCTTCGATCCGCCGCCGGATCGAGGCGATGGAGGCTGTGCTGGAGGGGCTGTTCGTCATCCCCGGCACCAATCGCCGGGTCGGGCTGGACAGTCTGGTCGGCCTGATCCCGATCGTGGGCGACATCGCCACCGCCGCGATGGGCGCATGGATCGTGTGGGAAGCCCGCAACCTGGGCATGTCGAAATGGCAGATCACCCGCATGGCCGCCAATGTCGGCGTGGATACGCTGGTCGGCGCCATCCCCTTCGCCGGCGACCTGTTCGACTTCCTATATAAATCGAACACCAAGAATCTGCGCATCATCCGCAAGCATCTTGATCGCCACCATCCCTCGACGGTGACGATCGACGGATGAAGCAGGCTGTCAGTGCGTGCCCTCGGCGGGAGGCTGCGCATTGGGGTCCAGGTCCAGAAACAGCCCCGGCTCGCGCTGCGGCGTGGGCGTCTGCGCAGGCCGACGCGGATTGGCTATGCTCGGACCCGGCTCGATCCGCAGATAGGCACTATCGGGCGCGCCACCCTGATGCGGCGGGCAGCGGGTAAATTCCAGCGCCCGGTCCAGGCACAGCCAGATTTCGCTCAGCCAGTTGCCGCGCGTCGTGGTGACACGCATCATCTCGGCCTTCATCCCCTTGTTGGCGCGGGCGAAGGCTTCGGCAAACTGCCCCACCGTCAACGTCTTGCGCCGCGCCAGCGCCCCCATGTCGGGATAGCGCAGCGACTGGTAGAAGGCGCGCGACAGGTTGAAATACAGCTCCGGCTTCGTCGTCATGCAGGTGCCGTGCTTGGCCCATTCATGCTGGATCAGTTGCGGCGACGGCGTGTTGCACAGATTCTGGCGGATCACCTCGCGCGGGACCAGATCGGCCGGGCGACAATATTGCGGCCACTCCTTGCCATAGCCGTCGGGCCACAGCCCATGCAGGGTGAAGCCGAACTTCCCCGCCTTGCCCCCACATTGCAGGCTGCCCCGGTCCCGCGCGGTCGAGCAATATTGCGGCGACCAGCTTATCGCCAGCGTATAGCTGCCGATCGGCAGGGCGCGCTTGGGTTCCTTGGCGCTCGGCCCTTCCGCGTCCGGCCGGGCGATCTGCGCCGGCATGCGGCACTGCGCCGACTGGGCCAGCGCCACGCCGGGGGCAGCCATCAGGATCAAGGCGACAAGCGATTTAAGCATAAGCGAAATCCAGTCCGATGTCGGCCGCCGGCGCCGACTGAGTCAGCCGCCCGACGCTGATATAGGTGACGCCCGTATCGGCTTTCGCCCGGATCGTGTCCAGCGTGACGCCGCCCGACGCCTCGGTCGGCACGCGCCCGCCCACCAGCGTCACCGCCCCGCGCAATGTCGGCGCGTCCATATTGTCGAGCAGCAGATGGGTCGCCCCGGCCGCCAGCGCCGGTTCGATCTGGTCGATCCGATCGACCTCGACAATGATCCGCTCGACGCCCGCCACCACGGCCCGGCGTACCGCTTCCTCGACCGATCCGGCGACCGCGACATGATTGTCCTTGATCATCGCCGCGTCCCACAGCCCCATGCGATGATTGGTCGCCCCGCCCTGCCGCGTCGCATATTTCTCAAGGCATCGCAGACCCGGAATCGTCTTGCGCGTATCAAGCAGGGTCGCGCCCGTGCCCTTGATCGCATCGACATAGGCCCGCGTCATCGTCGCGATACCGGTCAGATGCTGCACCGTATTGAGCGCGGACCGCTCCGCCGTCAGCATCGCCCGCGCCTTGCCCCGGATGCGCAGGATGTCGGTCCCCGCCGACACCCGGTCACCATCCTGATGCAGCAGTTCGATCTCCACATCCGGGTCCAGCGCCCGGAAAAACGCCACCGCGATCGGCAAACCGGCCAGCGTCACATCGTCCCGGCTGTCCATCACCCCGTCGAAGATCGCATCGGCAGGAATCACCGCCTCGCTGGTGACATCGCGGCCATCGGGACCAAGGTCTTCGGCCAGCGTGGCCGCAAGGAAAGCGTCAAGGTCGAAGCCGGGCAGCGCAAAACTCACGGCCGCGCGCCCACATCACCCTGCCCCACCGTGGCGCTGGCCATTTCCAGCATCCGGTCCAGGCTCTTCTTCGCCTGCAACCGCAGCGTCTCGTCCATCTCGATCCGGGGCTGCAAGTCGCGCAGCGACAGGTACAGCTTCTCCATCGTGTTGAGCGCCATATAGGGACAGATGTTGCAGTTGCAGTTGCCGTCCGCACCCGGCGCGCCGATGAAATTCTTGTGCGGCACCGCCTTTTCCATCTGGTGGATGATATGCGGCTCGGTCGCCACGATCAGCGTGTCGCCCGGCATCGTCTTGGCGAAATCCAATATGCCGCTGGTCGACCCGACATAATCGGCATGATCGACGATATAGGGCGGACATTCTGGATGGGCGGCGATCGGCGCGTCGGGATGCTGCACCTTGAGCTTCAGCAACTCCGTTTCGCTGAACGCCTCATGCACGATGCACACGCCCGGCCACAGCAGCATGTCGCGGCCCAGCTTGCGCTTGAGGTACCCGCCCAGATGCTTGTCCGGGCCGAAGATGATCTTCTGATCCTTGGGGATCTGCGCCAATATCTTTTCGGCGGAAGACGACGTCACGATGATGTCGGACAGCGCCTTCACCTCGGCCGAACAGTTGATGTAGCTCAGCGCGATATGATCGGGATGCGCCTCGCGAAACGCCTTGAACTGGGCGGGCGGGCAGCTATCCTCAAGGCTGCAACCAGCGTCCATATCCGGCAGCACCACGATCTTCTGCGGCGACAGTATCTTGGCCGTCTCCGCCATGAAGCGCACGCCACAGAAGGCGATGACGTCGGCGTCCGTCTCCGCCGCCTTGCGCGACAGTTCCAGCGAATCGCCGACGAAATCGGACAGGTCCTGAATCTCTGGCGACTGGTAATAATGGCCAAGGATCACGGCGTTGCGCTCCTTGCGCAAACGCTCGATTTCAGCGCGCAGGTCGGTGCCCTGCGGAATCCCGGTAAAAGCGTTCATACCCTGTAACTCCTGCGTCCCTGCCATACGGGCTTGACCCGCGCCCTAGCGGGCCTGTCTCCGGTTTGCCAGTACCTCGTTGATCGGCGTGGTGACGTCCCACCGCTCGCGACGATCCGCCTTGCGTTCCGAAGGGAAGGTCACGATCACCCGCGCGTCGCCGAAACCCATCGCGGCCAGCGGTGCGCTCATCAGCTTCGCCGTCGCATCGCGCCCATATTCGCGCGCCTGCGCCATGCGTTCGGGCGACCGCGCCGATGCTTCGGCCCGCGCCTGCGCATGGGCGGACGCCTTGCGGCTCAATGCCTCGCCCGCCTCGCGCGTCACGAACATGCCGCTGGTGCGCACCAATGTCCGGCGCGCTTCATCCACATTCGCCTTGTCCGGCTTCACGTCGGGCGCATTGACGATCAGCGTCCGCCCCCTCTCATCCCATTCCAGATCGCGCGCCGTAAGCTTCGACAGATCGATGAAATAATCGACCGAATAGGGCATCTTCACCACCTGATCGGACTTCAGCCAGCCAAAGCCGCGCACATCCTGCGCCGTGCTCTGGACGACACCATTCAGCCGAGACACGCGCAGGTCGCTGGTGCCGGCGATCTTCTCGGCGATGATCTTCGTCACCGCCGACCCGTCATCCTCCACGGTGACGACATAGTCGCGATTATAGCGCTGCCAGCCGACCAGCATCGCCGCGCCCATGAACAGGATCAGCAAAGCCGCCCCGATCGGCCCGGCATAGCGCCTCAACACATCTGCCATCGCCCGTCCCCGGTCGGTGCAGCCAGCCCCCGGCCGTCCAGGTCGATCAGATGCGCCAGCACCGATCGCCCCGCCGCGCCATGCAGGCGCGGATCGACGCCCTTGTACATCTCCGCCACCATATCCGGGATGGCGCTGTCGCCATGGCGTTCGAGGAAGCGCAAAATCTGCCCTTCGCGCTGCTTGCGATGCCCCATCATCCCGCGCACCAGCCGCTGCGGATTCTCGATCGGCTCGCCATGGGCGGGATAATAGACGCTATCGTCGCGCCCCAGCAGCAACTGCATGGAGCGCATATAGGCGGTCATGTCGCCATCGGGCGGGGAAATCACGCTGGTCGACCAGCCCATCACATGATCACCGCTGAACAGCGCCTTCTCCTCCAGCAACGCAAAGCACAGATGGTTGGACGTATGGCCCGGCGTCGCGACCGCCTCCAGCGTCCAGCCCGGCCCGTCGATCCGCTCGCCATCGCCCAGCACCCGATCAGGCCGGTATGCCGCATCGAACGCGGCATCGGCACGCGGCCCGTCATCGTCCAGCGTCAGCGGCGCGCAACCGATCACCGGCGCGCCCGTCAGGTCGCTCAGTGGCCGCGCGGCGGGGCTATGGTCGCGATGGGTATGGGTGCACAATATCGCCACCACCGGCCGCCCGGCGATCGCGGCGATCAGCGCGGCCAGATGATCGGCATCGTCCGGGCCGGGATCGATCACCGCCACGGCCTGCGCGCCGACGATATAGGTCTGCGTCCCGGTAAAGGTGAAAGGCGACGGATTGGGCGCCAGCACGCGATGAACCAGAGGGCTGAGCGCCATCAATAGGCCGGTCGGCAGGTCGGCCGGATCGAAGGGAGGTGCCATGCCCACCCATGTGCCCATTTGTGTGCGGATTTCAAGGGTGACGGGCAAAACGCGAGCAGAAGCGCTGTGCGCTAGAACGGGCACTACCGGACTCAAGGCAAGTCAGCTATTTTAATGAAATGGTTCAGCGCGACTATTCTGGAATGACCGTGAACGAGCGACTGTTCGTTGCCGGGCTGCTTCAGGATTTTGAGGATGCTGTTCAACAGGGGGACAGGGCAGCCGCCTCAAAGATACTCAAGGCTGTTGGTGTTGAGTGGCCCGACGAAATTGCGCGTCAGAGGTTAGAATTTCAGGAAATAGAGCGCCCTAAGCGGCTGTTCTGGCTGCTTCTGTTACTGGCGGGGACGCTGGTCGGCGTCTGGCTTTACCATTTGAACAACGGCACGGTCTTACCCTGCCAAGACGGACATTGCCCGGACGCTGGCACGCCGGAATATCTTGCCGGCGTGAAAGACAGAAACAGAGAAGCACCGATGGTGGGGTTCGTTGCGGGCGCAGCGGTTTTTGTCATTGGGGCTGCGATCCGGACTGTGATGGGCTGGATACGACGTCGATCAACTTAGAATGGAGGGTATACTCACCCCGCTATATGCCATCACCCTGTCCTACCTGCGCCCGCTTTGCTACGCTTCCCCCATGCCAACGCCGCGCCCCTCCTCGTCACGACCTTTCTCGCAACATAATTTCCAACTCCTGTTCCAAAATGTCAAAACCAGCGGGAAATGTGCGAAGTTAAGCACGGCTGTTCCAACATGACCCCCGCCCTCCCCGAACGCTGGCGCCAGCATCTCGCCCTCGACCGGCGCCGCTCCATCCACACCGTGCGCGCCTATATCGCCACGGCCGAACGGCTGATCGCCTTCCTGACCGACCATCGCGGCGGGACCGTCACCGCAGAGACGCTCGCCAGCCTCGGCCAGGCCGACCTGCGCGCCTTCCTGTCCAGCCGCCGCGCCGACGGCATCGGCAACCTGTCCGCCGCGCGCGAACTGTCCGCCGTGCGCGGTTTCCTGACATTCGTCGGTGGTGACGATGCCCGCGTGCCGCACCTGAAAGGCCCACGGGTCAAGCGCGGCCTGCCCCGCCCCGTCTCCCCCGACGAAGCGATCGCACTGGCGCAGGATATCGCCGAAACCGCCCGCGACGGATGGATCGGCGCGCGCGACTGGGCGGTGCTGCTGCTGCTCTATGGCGCGGGCCTGCGCATCGGGGAAGCGCTGGGGCTGAACGGCGATGTCCTGCCGCTGGCCGACACGCTGCGCGTCACCGGCAAGCGGAACAAGACCCGTATCGTCCCGCTGCTGCCACAGGTGCGCGACGCGATCGCCGCCTACCTCGACCTCTGCCCCTATCCGCCCGTTCGCGACGAACCATTGTTCCGGGGTGCGCGCGGCGGGCCATTGTCGCCCGCCCTCATCCGCCGCGCAGTGCAGGGCGCGCGTGGGCGACTCGGCCTGTCGGACCGGACCACGCCCCACGCCCTGCGCCACAGTTTCGCGACCCATCTGCTCGGACGCGGCGCGGACTTGCGCTCGTTGCAGGAACTGCTGGGCCATGCCAGCCTGTCCTCGACCCAAATCTACACCCAGGTCGATGCCGCCCATCTGCTCGACATCTACCGCAACGCCCATCCCCGCGCCTGACTTACCCCTTGGGCCGCCAGGTCACGAGCCGCCACAGATAGATCAGCACCGCGCCGACGACGCAGACCGTCGCCGCCGGCCCCACATAATGGTCGATATGCCGGAAATTCTGCCCCAGCACATAGCCGGCATAGGCCAGGATCACATTCCAGATCAGCGCCCCGCCCATCGTCCAGAGCAGAAAGCGGACATGCCCCATGCGGAACAGGCCGGCCGGCAGCGATATCATCGTACGGAACGCCGGCATGAAGCGGAACACGAACACGACGATCTGCCCATATTTGCCGAACAAGCGGTCCAGCGCCTCGACATCGCGCCACTCCAGCGTCGCCCAGCGGCCATAGCGATCGACCAGCGGCTTCAACCGGGAAAAGCCCAGTACATGCCCGACCAGATACCAGAAATAATTGCCGATGGTGGTGCCGATCGTGCCCGCCAGCAACAGCCACTCCATCGCCATCCGCCCCTGCCCGACGCGAATACCGCCAATGCCCATGATGAGTTCCGACGGGATCGGCGGAAAGACATTTTCCAGGATCATCAAAAGGAAGATGCCCCAATAACCGCCCGCATCGATCAGGCGCAGAACCCAGTCGGTCATGAAATTTTACTCAACTCGGTTCTTGGCATGAGGCGTTCCGTCAACAGCAACGATGCGTCAACGCGCCAACCTCTCCTCCGTTCGCCCTGTGCCTGTCGGAGGGTCATTCTTTTTTCAAAAAAAAGCAGGGTTTCGACAGGTTCAGTCCGAACGGATCTCTGATGGTGCCCTTACCCCGCCGCCCGAATCGCCAACCGGGCGTCGATCGCGTCCCAGATCAGGCCGCCGGTGTCCGTGCCGTCGAACGCATCGATCGACACGATTCCGGTGGGCGATGTCACGTTAATCTCCGTCAGCCACTCGCCGCCGATCACGTCGATTCCCACGAACAGCAATCCCCGCGCCTTGAGTTCCGGGCCAAGCGCAGCGCAAATCTCGCGCTCCTTCTCCGTCAGCACGGTCTTGGCCGCCGATCCGCCCACGGCCAGGTTCGACCGGATCTCGCCCTTGCCCGGAATGCGGTTGACCGCGCCCGCAACCTCACCGTCGATCAGCACGATCCGCTTGTCGCCTTCCGCCACGCCGGGGATGAAGGCCTGCACCATGAAGGGTTCGACCCATGACGCGTTGAACAACTCCACCAGCGACGACAGGTTCGCGCCATTGCTGCCGACATGGAACACCGCCACGCCGCCATTGCCATAGAGCGGCTTCACCACGATCTCGCCATGTTCGGCCAGGAACGTCTTCACCTGGGCAAGGTCGCGGGTGATCATCGTCGGCGGCATGAAGCGTGCATAGTCCAGCACGAACAGCTTTTCGGGCGCATTGCGCACGCTCGCGGGATCGTTCACCACCAGTGTCTCGTCCTGCACCCGCTCCAGCAAATGGGTGGCGGTGATGTAGCTGAGGTCGAAGGGAGGGTCCTGCCGCATCCACACGACATCGACGTCGCGGCCAAGGTCCAGCAGTTCAGGCTCGCCGAACGCGAAATGATCGCCCTGCACCTTCTGCACCTTCACCGGCCGCGCCTGCGCCAGCACCCGTCCATCCCGAAATGTCAGGTCCGGCGCCAGATAATGGTAAAGCCGATGCCCCCGCGCCTGCGCCGCCAGCATGATGTGAAAGGTCGAATCGCCGCCGATCTTGATGCCCTCCATCGGATCCATCTGCATGGCGACGGTCAGGGGGTTGAGTTCGGTCATGCCTGCGGCTTCCTTCCATATCCGTTCGTGCTGAGCAGGGACTGAGCGAAGCCGAAGTCCCGTATCGAAGCATCGCCCGGCACCCATCCTTCGATACGCCACCTCGACTTCGCTCGGCGGCTACTCAGGACGAACGGGGAGGCGAAACGCCTATCCCCCATGCCAGACATTGGCCAGATGGCGTGGCGCGCGTCCGGGCGCAAGGAGGATGACGTCGATTCGCATGTCGTCGCCCGGTTTCGCCAGATCATGCCACAATATTTCCGCCGCTTTGGCGACCCGCGCCAGCCTGCGCTCGTCGATGGCAAGGTCCAGTTCCGCCGCGCGACCAGATCGACCTCGCCCGCGGGCGTGCGCATCCGCCGTCCGATGATCTGCCAGCCCTTCAGGCGCAGCCACCAGGCGGCGATGCGTTCGGCCTGTCGCCCGCGCTTCTCCGCCGCCGCGCGTGTCACCCTTTCAATTCCGTCGCCCGGTCATACAGCGTCCGCCGGTCCAGCCCCAGCTTCTTGGCCACCTCGCCCGCCGCCTTAGACACCGACAACCGGGTCAGCGCCTCCAGCAGCGCCGCATCGGCATCCTCCGCGCTCGCCGGGGGGGCCTCGCCCGGCGGGCCTACGGTGACGACGATCTCGCCCTTGGGCGGCGCATCGGCATAGCGCGCCGACAATTCGCTCAACGTGCCGCAGGCGGTTTCCTCGAACGTCTTGCTGATTTCCCGGCTGACTGCCGCGTCCCGATCGCCCAGATGCGCCGCCATCGCCGACAGGCTTTCCGACAGGCGCGGCCCGCTTTCGTAGAATAGCAACGTCGCCCGCAACGCAGCCACCTCGTCCAGCACGTCGCCCCGCGCCTTCGCCTTGGACGGCAAAAATCCCATGAACAGGAAACGATCGGTCGGCAGCCCCGACAGTGTCAGCGCCGCGATCGCCGCGCTCGGCCCCGGCAGCGTCGTGATCCGCCGCCCTGCCGCCCGCGCGTCGCGCACCAGCTTATACCCCGGATCGGAAATCAGCGGCGTTCCCGCGTCCGACAGCAACGCGACCGATTCGCCCGCCATCCGCTCCACCAGCCGTTGCCGCACATTTTCGGCGCTATGATCGTGATAGGGGACCATTGGCCGGTCCGATCCGGCATGGCGTAGCAAGCGCGCGCTCACCCGTGTATCTTCCACGGCGACCACATCGGCCAGCCGAAGCACCTCCGCCCCGCGCGGCGTAAGGTCACCAAGGTTGCCGATCGGCCCAGCAACGATATAAAGCCCAGGCTCAAGCCCTGAAGGTTCAGTTTCCATAAGGACGCCAGATGACAGAGACGGATGCCCCCCGGCAAGCAAACATGTTCGCCGCCGCAAAAAGGGGCGCGCGGATCGCCTTCATGGGGGCGGCGCTGTTCCTGGCCGCCTGTCAGTCGATCGTGCCCAAGGGGCCGGGACCGGTCGCGCCCACCGGCCCTGTCCAGCCTACCGGTCCCGAAGTGGTGCAGGGCCTGCCGACCGACGCGACCCGCCACCGCGTCGCGTTGCTGGTGCCGATGACCGGCGCCAATGCGGGCGTGGGCCAATCGATCGCTAACGCCACCACGCTGGCGCTGATGGATACAAAGACCGACCGGGTCCGCATCACCACCTATGATACGGCGCTGGGTGCAGCCGCTGCGGTCAACAAGGCGCTGGCCGACGGCAACCGCCTGATCCTTGGCCCCCTGCTGGCGGAGGATGCCCGCATCATCGGGCCGATCGCGGCCCGCGCCAACGTGCCCGTCGTCAGCTTCTCCAACGACGCCAGCATCGCGGGCAGTGGCGTCTATGTGCTGGGCTACAATACCGCCCAGTCGATCGACCGTGTCGTCGATTTCGCCAAGGGCAAGGGCCTGACCCGCTTCGGCGCGCTGGTGCCGCGCGGCGTCTATGGCGAACGCGCCGGCAATGCGATGCTGCGCGCGGTCGAGCAGGCCGGCGGCACCGTCGTATCGATGCAGACCTTCGACCGCTCGCCCGCTTCCATCACCGCAGCGGTCAAGAAATTGCAGGCCTCCTCCAGCTACGACGCGCTGCTGATCGCCGACAGCGGCCGGGTCGCTTTGCAGGTCGCGCCGATCGTGCGCAAGAATGGCGGCGCCGCCGCGCGCCTGTTGGGCACGGAACTCTGGAACACCGACACCAGCCTCGCTGCCAGCCCGGTATTGCGCGGCGCGTGGTTCGCCAGCGTGTCCGACACGCTCTACCGCCAACTCGCCAACAAATACCGCGCCCGTTACGGCAGCGCGCCGTTCCGCCTCTCTTCGCTCGGTTATGATTCGGTGCTGCTGACCGTCCGCATCGCGCAGGACTGGAAGCCCGGCACACCCTTCCCGGCAGCGCGGCTGCGCGACACAGGCGGTTTTTCCGGCATCGACGGCGCCTTCCGCTTCAACCGCGCGGGCGTTGCCGAACGCGCGCTCGAAGTCGGCGAAGTGGGCGCCGGCGCCATCACCGTGATCGATCCCGCCCCGCGCGGCTTCGGCGAGTAAGCCTGCCCTCCCCCCGAACGAAAGCTTCGGGGGGAGGATTTAGCGAACCCGCCCCACCGGCAGGATCAGCGGCACATCCCCGTCCCGCTCGATCCGGGCGGTGACGCCATAGACGCGCGCCAGCATGTCGGGCGTCAGCACATCCATCGGCGCGCCATCGGCGACGAGCGCGCCGCCCTCCATCAGCAGCAGCCGGTCGCAATAGCGCGCCGCCATGCTGAGGTCATGCAGCACCGTGACCACCAACGCCCCGCCCCGCGCCTCAGCCCGCAGCAGGTCCATCACATCGATCTGATGCCCCGGATCGAGCGCGGCGAGCGGCTCGTCCGCGATCAGCGCCCGTGCGCCCACCGCCAGCGCCCGCGCCAGCAGCACACGCGCCCGTTCGCCCCCCGACAATTCGGTCGCGATCCGGCCTTTGAGGTGCAGCACATCCGTCCGCGCCATCGCCGCCTCGACCAGGGCCTCGTCCTCCGCAGACAGGCGCGACAGCGGCCCCAGATGCGGCAACCGCCCCAGCGCCACCAGCCGCTCGACACCCAATGGCCAGTGCAGCGCCTGCCCCTGCGGCAGATAAGCGACGGAACGCGCGACCGTCCGCCGGTCCAGCCCGGCAAGGTCGCGCCCGTCGATCCGCACCTGCCCCGCTTCGGGCTTCGCCAACCCCAATAGCGCCCGTATCAGCGTCGACTTGCCCGCCCCATTGGGACCGATCACCCCCACCAGCGCGCCCGGCGTCATTGTCACGCCGACATCCCGAACCGCCGCATGGCGCCCCAGCCGCACTGACAGCCCCTCCGCAACGATCGTCACCATAGCCGCCGTTCCCGCATCAGATGGACAAGGAAGACCGGGACGCCCAGCAAGGCCGTCACCACCCCCAGCTTCAGTTCGTTGGTGGTGGGGATCAACCGGACGCCGACATCCGCCAGCGTCAGCAGCGCCGCCCCGCCCAGCAGTGACGGCAGCAGTACCGCCGATGGCGACCGGTCGGTCAGCGGCCGCACCAGATGCGGCACGATCAGGCCCACAAAGCCGATCGCGCCCGACACCGCCACCGCGCCGCCCACGCCGATCGCCACGCCCAGCATCATCCGCACCCGCGCCGCGTTCAGGTTTACGCCCAGCGCCTGCGCGCCTTCCTCCCCCAAGGTCAGCGCGTCCAGCGTCCGTCCGTCCGCGACCAGCAAAGTCACGCCCACCGCCACACAGGGCAGCGCGATCCAGACATGACCATAGCTGCGATTCTCCAGGCTGCCCATCAGCCAGCTCATGATCTCCATCGCAGCGAAGGGATTGGGCGACAGGTTGAGGGCCAGGCTGGTCCCCGCCGTCGTCAGCGTTGCCATCGCGATCCCCGCCAGGATCAGCGTCAGCGGGCTTTCCGCCGATCCCGACAGCAGGAACAGGATCAGGATCGCAACCATCCCCGCCGCGATCGCCAGCGCCGGCAGTGCCAGCGGATGCAGTTCCACCAGACCGAAATAGAGCGCACAGACCGCACCCAGCGCCGCCGCGTTGGACGCGCCCAGCACGCCCGGTTCGGCCAGCGGATTGCGCAGATAGCCCTGCAACGCCGCGCCACCGACCCCCAGCATCGCGCCGACGATCAGGCCCAGCAACATGCGCGGCAGGCGCAGGTCCAGGATGATCGCCCGCGCCACTTGATCGCCGCCACCCGTCAGCACCGCACCGATCCGCGCCGGGCTGATCGGCACAGCGCCCAGCAATATGGACGCAAAGGCCGCGCCGACGACCAGCACTGACAGGCCGGGAATCAATAATGGATGATAACGGCGCGCGCTCATGGCTTGCCTCCTTGCCTGCGCTTGATAAGGCGATGCGAATGATCGGCAGGATGATGTTCGCGGCGCTCGGCGCCCTCGCGCTGACCGGGGCGGCGGCGCCAACGTCGCACCCGAAACGCATCGTCTCGCTCAACGTCTGCGCCGATCAATATCTGCTCGCTTTGGCCGATCCGGGGCAGATCGCCGCACTCAGCAGCAACGCGCGCGATCCGTCCCTGTCGGCAGCGGCGGACAGGGTGCGCGGCCTGCGCACGCTGCGCCGCCCGTCGGAGGAAGTGCTGGCGATCCAGCCCGACCTGATCCTGGGTTTCCCGATCGGCCCGAATAAAGTGGCGGGTGCCCCGCCGGGCAACTGGCGCACGCTCGGCCTCGCCAGCGCGGAAAGCTACGCCGCGATCCTCGACCAGATCAGGCAGGTCGCGCGCGCCACCGGCCATGTCGACCGGGGCGAAGCGCTGATCGCGGGCATGAACCGCGACCTTGCCGCCCTGCCCCGATCCAAACGCGCAGGCGTCGCGGCCTATTATCAACGACGCGGCTATATGACCGGCACCGGTACGCTGATCGACGATCTCATGCGCCGTGCCGGCCTCACCAATCTTGCCGCCCGACTGGGCAAGCCCGCGCTGGCGCAGGTATCGCTGGAGGAAATGGTCGCCGCCCGGCCCGACTGGCTGATCGTGGAAAGCGCGACAGACCGGGTGGTCGATCAGGGCACGGAGATGCTGCATCATCCCGCGCTGCGCACCATCCCACGGATCAGCCTGCCGCAAAGCTGGACCGTCTGCGGCGGTCCCGCCTATGTACAGGCGGCAAGGGCCATCACGACGCGCCTGCACGCGCCGCGCTGACCCCCGCTGGCGATCGTCAGAAGCGAACACGCACGCCGCCATAGGCAGCGCGACCATAGGTGCCATAACCATAGGCCGTCTGGTAATTCTCATCGGTCAGATTGTCGACGCGACCATAGACTTCCAGATGCTCGCCCACGGGGAAGGACGCCCGCACACCGGCCAGCGCATAGCCGTTCAGCCGGCGCGTATTCGCCGCATTGTCGAAACTGTCACCGACCATGGTGATGGTCGCGCCGGTCGACAGGCCGAAGGGCCAGGCATAGTCGGCCGACACGCTCACCGCATTGGCAGCGCGGCGGGCCAGGCGATTGCCGATATTGACCGATCCGGCCGACCGGTCGCGCGCATCGACATAGCTATAGCTGCCAGTCACGGTCAGCGCGTCCACCGGCTTCAACGCTATCGACGCTTCCACACCCTTGGCGCGGGTGCGGTCCAGATTGGCATAACGGAACGTGTCGTTGTCATAATTGATCTGGTTGCGGGTATCGCGGCGGAAGGCCGTGACCGACAGCACCGCCCGGCCACCGTCCAGCCGCTGGTCGAAACCGACATCATAGCTTTTGGACCGTTCAGGACGCAGCGCCGCATTGCCGCTCCAGCTATCGTAGAGCTGATAGAGTGACGGCGCCTTGAAGCCTTCACCATAGCTCAGGCGTATATTGGTCGCGCCGCCATTGGGTGAATAATTAGCATTGGCGCCAACGGTGGTTGCGCCCCCGAACTGGCTGTGATCGTCATGGCGCAACCCGCCGGTGACGGCCAGACCGGTGAACGGCTTCACGATCGCCAGTGCATAGACGCTGTCGATATTGATCTTCGCACTCGTCGTGCCGAAGGCGTCGAAATAATCATAGTCCGGCCGTTCATGCTCATAGCCGAAGACCAGCTTGGCCTGATCGACCGGCGCATAGACGCCCTCATATTCAAAGCGCAGGTTGGTGCCGCTATAGCCATAATCCACATCCGCGCCGCGCGCCGAATAATAGTCGCGATCGTTGCGCATCCAGGTGACGGCCGCGCGGTTGGTCAGCTTGCCGTCCAGCAGCGCCAGGTTCAGGCCGGCATAGCCGACATATTGGTCGGTGATGGCGACTTCGGGCGTATCGGCCAGCGCATAGGTCGGCGCCGGAAAACCATCCGTATCCAGATCGGCATGGATATAATAACCGCGCAGGTCGAGGCTGAGCGCGTCCGAGAAGGCCAGCTTCACCCGTGCATTGGCGGCGATATTCTCGGTGCCGTCCCGCTCCGTGCCATTGGCGGCCGACGAAATGCCGTCGGTGCGAAAATAGGCCGCGCCCACGCCGCCCGACGCGATGCCGGCGGTACCGGACACATCGGCTTTGGCGCTGAACGTATCGCTATAGCCATATTCGACCGAAGCATTGGCGCCGAAACCTTCGGCCGGCACGCCGGTCATGATGTTGACCACGCCGCCGATCGCCTGGCTGCCATGCACCACCGAGTTGGACCCGCGCAATATTTCGATCCGGCGGATGTTGCCGGTCAGCAGCGGCCCGAAATCATAACCGTCGCCGATGCCGCTGGGATCGTTGACCTTCACCCCGTCGATCAGCACCAAAGTCTGCGTCGTCTCCGCGCCGCGCAGCGATACGCCGGTCACGCCGCCGATGGTGCCGTTGCGGTTGAAGCGCACGCCGGGCGTCGTCGCCAGCAGGTCCACCACGTCGATCGCCTGCCGTGTCTCGATCGTCTCCGCGTCGATGATCGTGATCGCCTGCCCGACCTCGTCGCGCGACTGTTCGATGCCGGCGGCGGTCACGACGATCTCGTCATCCCTCTGCGCAAAAGCAGGATTGGCGGCCATCAAAGCTACCAGCGAAAGTCCATATTTCAACATCTATTGCCCCTCAAGCGTCGGTGCGACGATAGGCAGGGGCGTCCGCCTGACACAGCGGTCGGGTGTTGGAGGGATGACGCCATATCCCGTCCGCGGCCCGATGCGGCCCCGGCCGCATGGCGTCGCTCGACGGAAAAACCACCGTGCCCCGACCATCCCCTGGACCAAAGCAGAGCGACCATGCGCCGGCCGGTCTCCTGGCTCGCGGGTCGCAGCACGATGCACACCTTCCCGGATCGCTCCAGTGGTCGCCCTTTTGGGGCCAGTGCATCGCGCTATCCGCTTACAGTTGCAGGGACAGCCGTGGATTGGGGCGCTTATCACGCCCGCACCACATTCCCGATTAACCCGTTTCCGGGCACCGGCGCGATCATGTTGCAGGAAAGCAAGTCCCTCCCACGCCGCGCGCCTTAAGGGAAAGCGGTGGCTCTGCCAAGCGGGCCTCCGTTTAGATCGGGTGGCTGTGGCCTCGCAGCAACAGCGCGTCGGATCGCGCCAGCACGACCAGCGGCAATCCCGCCGCCTCGGCCCGCGCCGCCGCCAGCCGGGTCGGTGCGGAGATGGTGACGAGCAGCGGGCAATCGGAAAGCACCGCCTTCTCCACCAGTTCATAGGAGCAGCGCGATGACAGCAGCCCAAAGCCGCCGTCCCAGTCTGCGCCAGCCCGCGCCATCGCGCCGATCAGCTTGTCGAACGCATTATGCCGCCCGACATCCTCCCGCGCCAGCCGAATCGCGCCGTCCGCCCCTACCCAGGCCGCCGCATGGGCCGCTCCGGTCGCGGCGTTCAACGGCTGGTGATCGCGCAAGCCATCCAGTGCGCGAAAAATCGCAGCCCGATCCGCCCGCGTCTCGCCGGTCACGTGCGGCAACGGCCGGATCGCCTGCTCCAGATTCTCGATCCCGCATATCCCGCAGGATGACTCCGATACGCGATGCCGCACCCGCTCCAGCAAGGCGTCGGTCCGATCCTGCGGCAAAGTGGCGCGGGCTACGATCCCCTGCGACGTGCGATGCGTATCGACCTCGAACGTCCCATCCCACGGCCCGATCAACCGCTCGGCAAGCGCGAAGCCCAGCACCAGATCGCCAATATCGGCAGGCGTCGCCATCAGCACGGCATAACCGATGCCGTTAAATTCGATCGCGACCGGCACTTCCTCCGCCAGCGCGCGATCGATCCCCTTTGTCCCGCCATCCGGGGTCAGGCGATCGAATGTCAGGGGGCTGGCGGCGGTATCTTCCATGATGATGGCCTAGAGCATCGTGCGGAAAAGTGGGAACCGGTTTTTCGCTTAAAACGATGCGAAAACAAAAACCTGGAGCGCGCGACCTGCATCGGATTTAACGCAGCGCGCTCTAGCGCCGCACGGCGTGCCGCTCAACCGGCGTCGCAATGGCCTGTCTCGTCCACGGCGTTGAACTGCGTCGCATCGACATCCGGCGCCGGCTTGCCCTGCGCCATCCGCGCGACGGCGGCAGCCACACTCGGCGAAAGCCGATCGGGCTGGTTCAGCGCGATGGCGACAATCTGCGCCTTCATCCGGGGATCCCAGAAGCGGGTCAGATGCTCGGCCAGCGCCGCCACGGCCTTTTCCTCCCCCATCGTCGCCAGGTTGCGGGCAATCTGGTGCGCCATGTAGACCAATCGGTCCCGCGTGGACATGACGGAAGTATCGTCGCTCATGCCCGTCCTCCTATTCCGCCGCTTCCAACGGCGCAATCCGGCGACTGTTGCGGGCCTGCTCCGCATAACCCTGCTGCCAGTCGCTCGGCCCATTGCTGGCCATCACCTGCACCGCCGTCACCTTATATTCCGGGCAGTTGGTGGCCCAGTCCGAATAGTCGGTGGTGATGACATTCGCCTGCGTCTCAGGATGGTGGAAGGTCGTATAGACCACGCCCGGCGCCACTCGTTCGGTCACAAGCGCCCGCAGCGTCGTCTCCCCCGCCCGACTGCGCAGCGTCACCCAGTCGCCGTCGTTCAGCCCCCGGTTCTCGGCATCGCTGGGGTGCATTTCCAGCCGGTCCTCCGGGTGCCAGGCGGTATTGGCGGTCCGTCGCGTCTGCGCGCCGACATTATAGTGCGACAATATCCGCCCGGTCGTCAGCAGCAGCGGGAAACGCGGCCCGGTCTTCTCGTCGGTCGGGACATAGTCGGTCACGACGAACTTGCCCTTCCCCCGCACGAACCCGTCTATATGCATGGTCGGCGTGCCGTCCGGCGCGGCGTCATTGGCCGGCCATTGCAGCGACCCTTCCGCCTCCAACCGGTCATAATGCACGCCGGCGAAGGTAGGGGTCAGCGCGGCAATCTCGTCCATGATCTGCGCGGGATGGTCATAGGTCCAGCCCAAACCCATGGCGTTCGCCACCAACTGCACGATTTCCCAATCGGCATGGCCATTCAGCGGCGCCATAACTTTGCGCACCCGCTGGATGCGACGTTCGGCATTGGTGAAGGTGCCGTCCTTCTCCAGGAAGGTCGATCCGGGCAGAAAGACATGGGCGTAATTGGCGGTTTCGTTCAGGAACAGATCCTGCACCACCACGCACTCCATCGCCGCCAGCCCCGCTGCGACATGGTGGGTATTGGGGTCGGACTGGAGAATATCCTCGCCCTGCACGAACAACCCCTTGAACGTCCCGTCGGTCGCTGCGTCCAGCATGTTGGGGATACGCAGCCCCGGTTCGGCATCCAGCGCCACGCCCCAAGCCGCCTCGAACAACTGGCGCGTGGCATCGTCCGACACATGGCGATAGCCGCTGAACTCATGCGGGAAGCTGCCCATGTCGCACGCCCCCTGCACATTATTCTGCCCCCGCAGCGGGTTCACGCCCACGCCCTCGCGCCCGACATTACCCGTCGCCATGGCGAGGTTGGCGATCGCCATGACGGTCGATGAGCCTTGCGAATGCTCGGTCACGCCCAGCCCATAATAGATCGCGCCATTGCCGCCGGTGGCATAGAGCCGCGCGGCCGCGCGCACCTCGTCCGCCTTCACCCCGGTCAGCGGCTCGATCGCTTCGGGCGAGCGGGCGGGTTGCGATACGAACTCGGCCCAGTCGGCAAACTCGTCCCAATCGCACCGTTCGCGGATGAACGCCTCGTCATAGAGCTTCTCGGTGACGATCACATGCGCCATCGCCGTCAGCATCGCGACATTGGTGCCGGGCCGCAGCGGCAGATGATGCTCCGCCTCGACATGGGGTGACTTGACCAGATCGGTCCGGCGCGGGTCCATCACGATCAGCTTCGCCCCCTGCCGCAAGCGCCGCTTCATGCGGGATGCGAACACCGGATGCCCATCAGTCGGATTGGCGCCGATCACCAGGATGACATCGGCCTGCATCACGCTGTCGAAATCCTGCGTCCCCGCCGATGTGCCGAACGTCTGGCTCAATCCATAGCCGGTCGGCGAGTGGCACACCCGCGCGCAGGTATCGACATTATTATTGCCGAACCCCTGCCGGATCAGCTTCTGCACCAGAAACGTCTCTTCATTGGTGCAGCGGCTGGATGTGATGCCACCGATCGACCGCGTCCCATATTTCGCCTGAATCCGCCGGAACTCGCTGGCTGTATGCGCGATCGCCTCGTCCCACGACACCTCCCGCCACGGCTGGTCCACCGATGCGCGGATCATGGGGTTCAATATGCGGTCCTGATGCTGGGCATAGCCCCATGCGAACCGCCCCTTGACGCAGCTATGCCCGCGATTGGCCTTGCCGTCCTTCCACGGCACCATGCGCACCAGTTCCTCGCCCCGCATTTCCGCACGGAAGGTGCAGCCCACCCCGCAATAGGCGCAGGTGGTGACGACGGCGCGATCCGGCGTCCCGACCTCGACGACTTTCTTTTCGATCAGCGACGCGGTCGGACAAGCCTGCACGCAGGCACCGCAGGACACGCATTCGGACCCCAGAAATCCCTCGCCCTGCGACGCGGAGACTTTGGAATCGAAGCCCATCCCCTCGATCGTCAGCGCGAACGTCCCCTGCACTTCGTCGCAGGCGCGCACGCAGCGGGAGCAGACAATGCATTTGCTGGGGTCGAAATCGAAATAGGGGTTCGACTGGTCCTTCGCCTGCCCCATATTGGTCGCGCCGTCATAGCCATAGCGCACATCGCGCAGCCCCACCGCGCCCGCCTGATCCTGCAATTCGCAGTCGCCATTCGCGCCGCAGGTCAGGCAATCGAGCGGATGATCGGAGATATAGAGTTCCATCACCCCGCGCCGCAGCTTTTTCAGCCGCTCGGTCTGCGTCCGCACCACCATGCCGTCCGCGATCGGCGTGGTGCAGGATGCGGGATAACCGTTGCGCCCCTCGACCTCGACCAGGCACAGGCGGCAGGAGCCGAAACTCTCCACGCTGTCGGTGGCGCAGAGTTTCGGTATGGAACCACCCGACAATGACGCCGCGCGCATGATGCTGGTGCCTTCGGGCAAGGTCACGCTCTGCCCATCAATGGTCAGCGTGACGCTCTTGCCCGTCGCGATCGCTGCCGGCGTGCCATGGTCGGTTTCGCGGGAAAAGCTCATTCCGCCGCCTCCTTGATGGGCGCAGGCGCGCCAAAATCCTCTGGAAAATAATCGAGCGCGCTCAGCACCGGATAGGGCGTGAAGCCCCCCAGCGCGCAGAGCGAGCCATATTTCATCGTATCGGCCAGATCGCGCAGCAACCCGGTCTGCGCCGCGATCGACACGTCGATCCGATCCGGCGAACGGGAATAGAGCGCTCTATTCAGATACCCCTCCCCCGTTCCCACTGAGCCTGTCGAAGCCTTCCCCTTATCCGCCAAGGAGGAAAGCCCTTCGACAGGCTCAGGGCGAACGGAGACAGAAGCATCCCGCGCCCCGATAATCCGGTCCATGATCTCCACCCCGCGTGTCGATCCGATCCGGCAGGGCGTACATTTGCCGCAGCTTTCCGCCGCGCAGAACTCCATCGCGAATCGCGCCATATGCGCCATGTCGACACTCTCATCGAACACGGTGATGCCCGCATGGCCGATGAGGCCACCCGCCGCCGCAAAGGCTTCATAATCGAACGGCAAATGGAACATGCTGGGCGGAAAATAAGCGCCCAGCGGCCCGCCCACCTGCACCGCGCGCACCGGCCGACCGCTCGCCGTGCCGCCACCAATCTCGTTCACCAGCTCGCCCAGCGTGATCCCGAAACCAATCTCGTACAACCCGCCATGCCGCACATTGCCCGCCAGTTGCACCGGCATGGTCCCGCGCGACCGGCCAAAGCCGACCGCCGCATAAGCCTCCGCCCCCTCGACCATGATGAACGGCACAGCGGCCAGGCTCAGCACATTGTTGATGACGGTCGGCTGGCCGAACAGCCCCTGCAATGCCGGCAGCGGCGGCTTGGCGCGCACCTGCCCGCGCTTGCCCTCGATCGAATCGAGGAGCGCCGTTTCCTCGCCGCAGACATAGGCGCCCGCACCTTCGCGCACCTCCAGCACGAATGGCGCGACCAGATGCGCCGACGCCTGAATCGCCGCCCGCATGGTCGCGATGCAATAGGGATATTCGGACCGGATATAGATATGGCCATGGCCCGCGCCGACCGCATGGGCAGCGATCGCCATCCCCTCGATCAGGCAATAGGGGTCGCCCTCCATCAGCATCCGGTCGGCGAAGGTGCCGCTGTCACCCTCGTCGGCGTTGCAGACGATGAACTTGGCCCCGGCGGGCGCATCCAAAACCGTCTGCCACTTGATCCCGGTGGGGAAACCCGCCCCGCCCCGCCCGCGCAGGCCAGACGCCTTGACTGCATCGACCACCTGTTGCGGGGTCATCACCCGCGCTGTCCCCAACCCCTGCCAGCCGCCATGCGCCGCATAATCGTCCAGGCTCAGCGGGTCGATCACGCCGCACCGCCCAAAGGTGAACCGCTGTTGCCCCGCAAAGAAAAGCAGATGCTCGATCCGGCCCAGCCGGTTCGCATGGCTGCCATCCAGCACCGCCGCCACATCACCCGGCCCGACCGGCCCGAACGCGATCCGCCCTTCCTTCGTCTCCACCTCGACCAAAGGCTCGATGCTGAACAGCCCCCGCGATCCGGTGCGCACCACGTCGCACCCTGCTTCGGCAAAGGCACGCGCCACATCGTTGGCGCCCAGCGCCACCGACGCCATGTCGCGGCTGACAAAGACCTTCATGCCGCCACCTCCAGCGCGATCCGCTCCAGCGCGGCGGCGTCGATCCGCGCCACCGGCCGGCCGTCGATCAGCGCATTGGGGCCGATCGCGCACAGGCCCAGGCAATAGACCGGCTCCAGCGCGACCTGCCCGTCGGCCCGCGTCTCGCCCATCGCCACGCCCAGCAGCTTGGCCGCCGCCGTCTCGATCGCGGCCCCGCCCCGCGCCTGGCAGCTTTCCGCCCGGCACAGCTTCACCACATGGCGGCCCGGCGGCGTGCGCCTGAAATCATGGTAGAAGGTGATGACGCCATGGACATCGGCGCGGCTGATATTCAGCGCCTTTGCGATGGCGGGCACCCACGCATCGTCGATATAGCCTGCCTCTTCCTGTATCGCATGCAGCAGCGGCAACAGCCGATCGCGCGTCGCGCCATGGCGCACGGCCCAGGCGCCGATAAACTCTTCCATATCTACCCTGCCTTTTGGCTCATTTTGCGCATGATCCTGCGCCTGAGCCTTCAGCGGGTCAAATCGAAGTCCGATATCTTCGATAGAAAATCTCTATCATGCAGCGCTGAACCCGGAAGGCAGCGTCAGGTCACGCGCCACGCCCAGCACCGCCTGCGCCAGCGGCCCCATGGGGGCGCGATCCGACACGATCACGCCGACCCGACTGCCTTCACCCATATCCGGCAAAGGCCATGTCCGCGCCCAACTCAGCCCATCCAGCAGATTGGCATGGCTGTCGGGAATGATCGAGCACAGCCGTCCCTGCTGGACCAGCGCCAGCAGCGCGACATAGGAGTCCGCCGTCACCAGCGGCCGCAGCGCCAGACCCCGTTCAGCCAGCCGCGCGTCTAAAATCCGCCGGTTCTGCATCCCCTGATGCAGCAGGCACAACGGCAACCGCGCCAGATCGGCCCAGTCGATCGGATCAGGAACCGCCACGCCATCCACCGCGCTGACCAGCATCGTCCGCTCGACATAGAGGGGCACCGACAGCGCGTGGGCGGGTGGCTCGAAATCCAGATATGTCAGCCCCGCATCCAGTTCGAATGCCGCCAGTTCGCGCTCGATCTGCCGCGACGTCAGCGCCCGGATCGACACGTTCAACCCCGGATGCCGCGCCAGCATCGCCGCGACCAGGCATCCGATCGCCGGCATCGCCGCCGGGATCGCCCCCAGCCGCAATTCCCCCTTCAACGGCCCGCGCGCCGTTTCCGCCGCCTGCCCCAGCGCCTCGGCCGCCGCCACCAGTTGCCGCGCCCAGGGTAATATCGCCTCGCCCTCGGCCGTCAGCCCGACATATTTGCGGTCGCGCACGATCAGCCGCTTGCCCAGTTGCGTCTCCAGCGCGACGATGCCTGCGGACAGGGTCGGCTGCGACACGTTGCAATGCGCGGCCGCCCGGGCGAAATGGCCTTCGCGCTCCAGCGCCAGGAAATATTCGACAAGCCGCGTCTGCATGAAACTGTTATAATGCAGCCCTGCGCTCCTTGATAGAGGAGAGCTATAACGGGAGGCGCCGATGCGCAAAGGGCCGATTTTGGGCGCCGTGCTGGCCGGCGGACGCGCCAGCCGCTTCGGCAGCGACAAGGCGCTGGCCTTGCTGAATGGCCGGACGCTGCTCGATCATGCCAGAGCCGGCCTTGCACCGCATGTGGCAGAGGTGGTGATCTGTGGCCGCGATGGCGGGCTGGCGGACCGGCCGCATCACGACCTGGGGCCATTGGGCGGCCTCAATGCCGCGTTGCACTACGCACTTGGCCATGGTTTCATCGGCGTGCTGACCACCGGCTGCGACATGCCGCATTATCCCGACGCCCTGCCAGCCGCCTTGATCGGGGACGGCGCCGCAGTGCTCCACGGCCAGCAACTGCTCGGCTGGTGGCCCGCCACGCTCGCGCTCGCACTCGACGCCCATCTCAACGAAGAGAATAGCCGTTCCATCTATGGCTGGCTCGACCGCATCGGCGCGCGCGTGGTGGAGGTGCCGGACCTCATCCTGCCCAATATCAACCGGCCGGAGGATCTGTTGAATCTCTCCTCCTGACTACGTTCGCCCTTAGCCTGTCGAAGGGCCATCTTCCGTTCAACGTCGAAGAACGGGGCTTCGACAGGCTCAGCCCGAACCGATTGAGACGGGATCGTCAAACCGGCAGCGCCACACGCGCCACCATATCCGCCGGCACCTGCGTCCCCGCCACCGCTTCACCGATCAGCAGCAGGGTCGGGTCGTCATCGCTGATCGTCGCCACCAGAAAGGCCAGCGCCGACAGCTTGCCCCGGATCAGCCGCTCATGGGGCAGAGAGACATTGACCGCCACCATCACCGGCGTTTCCGGATCGCGTCCGGCGGCGATC
The DNA here is from genome assembly GCF_001421665.1 of Sphingobium sp. Leaf26. Taxonomy (GTDB): domain Bacteria; phylum Pseudomonadota; class Alphaproteobacteria; order Sphingomonadales; family Sphingomonadaceae; genus Sphingobium. The sequence goes on along the minus strand of NZ_LMKV01000012.1, from coordinate 225,211 downwards.
AGATTGCGGCTGATCTCCCCCGCCGCCGCGCGCCCCATATAGATGCCCAGCGTGCTGCCCGCGCCAGCCAGCATGGTCCAGTCCAGCTTCAGCGGTTCGCCCACCTTCAGATGCGCCGTCACCAGCGTCAGCCCCCGCACCACGCCGCGCAAGGTCAGCGATGCGCTGCCGCTGGCCGCCGCCGCGCTGGCCGTAGTGATGCCGGGGCAGATGTGAAAGCGGATGCCATCGGCCGCCAGATGCGCCATCTCCTCCGCCGACCGCCCGAACACCGACGGATCGCCGCCCTTCAGCCGCACGACCCGCTTCCCCGCCTTTGCCGCCGCCAGCAGCAGGTCGTTGATGCTTTCCTGTGCCTTGGAGTGACGGCCGGACCGCTTGCCGACGCTGACCCGTTCGACGCCGGCCGGGATCAGGTCCAGCACGCCCGGCCCGACCAGTGCGTCGTAAAAGACGATCTCCGCCGCCGCGATCAGCTTTTCGGCCTTGCGGGTCAGCAGATCCGGGTCGCCCGGCCCCGCCCCCACCAGCCACACTTCACCGGGCGCGATAAGGTCATTCGGCTGCATGGAGCGTCTCCTGCGTGGTTTGAGCGAGAATGTTGGCGAGTGCGGGACGGCAGGAGCCGCAATTGGTCCCCGCACCGATCGCCTTGCCGATGGCGGCGACGTCGACCAGTTGCTGGTCGCGGATCGCCGCGATGATCTGGTTGAGGCCGATGTCGAAACAGACGCAGATGGTCGCGCCCTTGTCCGGCTGGCTGCCGGGACCACGCGCCGCGAGGACGGAACCACCTACCCCCTCGGCCTCCAGTTGCCGGATCAACCAGTCGCGCGACGGCAGCAAACCCGTGCGCGTCATGAACAGCACGCCATTCAACCGGCCGTCGCTGATGGTGGCGACACGCCGGGTGCCGCGAGAGGCGTCGATGGCCTCGACCCGGTCGCCCTTCGGCAGGAAAGCGTCGATCCGCCCCGGATCGCCATTGCCCGCAATCTCATAGAGTACGCCGCCCGGCACGCTGATCTTCGTCGCCCACAGGCAGGGCAGCTTCACCGGCTGGTCCCCGCGCAGGATCAGGAAACCCTTCCACGCGGTCGCGACCTTTTCGACGCTGGCCGGGGTGGATTTGAAACCGGGCTGGCCCGAATGGGGATCGACCAGCGGACGGGGCAACAGGCCGGTGCGGCCACCGCTTGCTTGTCGGTCGGTCCAGTGGATCGGCGTGAAAATCTCGCCCGGACGCTGGCCATTGCTCAACGCCACGCGGAAAATACTGTTGCCCTGGGCGGTCTGTACCCGTGCCAGGTCACGCTCGACAATGCCCAGGTCAGCGGCATCTTCCGGGTGGATTTCCACCAGCGGCTCTTCCCGATGGCGGGCCAGCTTGGGCGACAAGCCGGTCCGGCTCATCGTGTGCCACTGGTCGCGATAGCGCCCGGTGTTGAGCGTCATCGGCCATTGTTTCAGGGGGGCCTGAATCTCCATCTGCCTGGTCAGCACCAGCCGGGCCTTGCCGTCCGGCGTGGAGAATGTGCCATCGGCATAGGGCTTTTCTCCACCCCAGCGGAACGGCTCCATCGCGTCATAGGCGTCATTGCCGATCGCGGCCTGCGCGCGCAGGTTCAGCACCCGTTGCCCGTCATTCTGATAGGCTGTCAGGCGGGCATGTTCGCGCCAGATATCGGCGGGCCGGTCATAGGCGAAGGCGTTGCGCCACCCCATGCGGCGGCCGACCTCCTTGACGATCCACCAGTCGGGCCTTGCTTCGCCAGGCAATGCCATGAAGGGGCGCTGGCGGCTGACGGTGCGGTCCGAATTGGTGACCGTACCATCCTTCTCCCCCCAGCCGGCGGCGGGCAGGCGGACATGGGCATGGGTAGAACTGTCGGTATCGGCCATGATGTCCGACACGACGAGGAAAGGGATCGCCTCCAGCGCCTCTCGCACACGGCCTGCATCGGGCAACGACACAGCCGGGTTGGTCGCCATGATCCACAGCGCCTTGATCCGCCCCTCATTGATCGCCCGGAACAAGTCGACAGCCTTCAGCCCCGGCTTGGTCGCCATGGTCGGCGCGGCCCAGAAACGGCCGACCCGCGCCACATTGTCCGGGGCAAAATCCATATGCGCGGCGAGCGTCGAGGCCAGTCCGCCGACCTCGCGCCCGCCCATGGCGTTGGGCTGGCCGGTGATGGAGAAGGGCGCCGCCCCCGGCTTGCCGATGCGACCGGTCGCCAGATGAACGTTGATGATCGCATTGACCTGATCGGTGCCGCGGATCGACTGGTTGATGCCCTGGCTGAACATGGTGACGGTGCGCGGGGTGGCGGCGAACAGCCGGAAGAACTGCTCCAGCACAGCGGGCGCGATGTCGCATGTCTTGGCTGTCGTCCACAGGTCGTGGCCGGCGCGGATATGCTCCCAGAAACCTTCGGGCGCGTTCAGATGGTCGGCGATATAAGCGGGATCGGTCACCCCTTCCTGATCGCACCACGCCAAAAGGCCGTTCATCAGCGCAACGTCCGTGCCCGGCTTCAGCGCCAGATGCAGGTCCGCTCCTTCGCAGGTTTCGGTCCGGCGCGGATCGATCACCACCAGCTTCGTACCGCGCGCGGCGCGGGCCGCCTGTATGCGCTGATAGACGATCGGGTGGCACCATGCGGTGTTGGACCCCACCAGCACGATCAGGTCCGCTTCCTCCAGATCGTCATAGGTGGCGGGCACTATGTCCTCGCCGAACGCCCGATTATGCCCGGCGACCGCGCTCGACATGCAGAGGCGGCTATTGGTGTCGATGTTCGCCGAACCGATGAAGCCTTTCATCAGCTTGTTGGCGACATAATAATCCTCGGTCATCAACTGGCCGGAAACGTAGAAGGCGACGCTGTCCGGGCCGTACCGCGCAACGGTTTCGCGAAATTTCTTCGCGACCAGATCCAGCGCCTTGTCCCAGCTAGCCCGCTTGCTGCCGATCATGGGCGCAAGCAGGCGACCGGTCAGGCCCACAGTCTCGCCCAGATGCGTGCCCTTGGAACAAAGCCGCCCGCCATTGGCAGGATGCGCCTCGTCCCCCTTGATGACGACCGAGCGTGGCCCGGTCGGCGTGGCCGATATGCCGCAGCCGACGCCGCAATAGGCGCAGGTGGTGCGGATGGCCTCTTCCATCAGGCAGCCGCCTTCAGCGCCGCAGGCCGAGCGATCAGGATACGGCCGCCCTCCTGCCGGACCTCTATGGTCGGCGTGCAGCCTTCGTCATTGCCCTGCGCCTCGCCCGTTTTCAGGGCGATGTTCCAGTTGTGCAGCGGGCAGGCGACGCTGTGGCCATGGACGATCCCCTGGCTGAGTGGCCCCTTCTTGTGCGGACATTCATTGACCAGCGCGAACAGTTGATCGTCGCCGGTGCGGAATATGGCGATTTCCTTTTCACCCTCGATCTGCACAGTTCTTGCGCCACGCTGGGGAATGTCGGCCAGCGTTCCGATGTCGATCCATGTGGTCATGATCTTACTCCGCAGCGATGGCGATAGGGGCGAGCGGCTGATGCAACTCGGCATGCTGGCCGGCGGCGCGTTCGGCCCACGGGTCGTCCTGGCTGAAGCTTTGCGAATAGAGGAACCGGGCGCGCAGCGCCTCGCGACCCGCCTCATCCTCCACGATCCGCTGCTTGATATAGTCCACGCCGACCCGCTCGATCCACGGCGCGGTGCGCTCCAGATAGCGGGCTTCTTCGCGATAGAGCTGGGTAAAGGCGGCGCAGTAATCCATCGCCTCCTGCTCGGTCGCGACCTTGCACAGGAAATCGGTGGCGCGGACATGGATGCCGCCATTGCCGCCGACATGCAGTTCGTAACCGCTATCTACGCACACAACGCCGAAATCCTTGATCGTCGCTTCCGCGCAGTTGCGGGGGCAGCCCGACACCGCGATCTTGAACTTGTGGGGCATCCACGACCCCCAGGTCATCCGCTCGATCCTGACGCCAAGGCCGGTCGAATCCTGCGTGCCGAAGCGGCACCATTCGGACCCGACGCACGTCTTCACCGTGCGCAGCGACTTGCCATAGGCATGGCCCGAAACCATGCCGGCGGCGTTGAGGTCGGCCCAGACGGCGGGCAGATCTTCCTTCCTGATGCCGAAAATGTCGAGACGCTGGCCGCCCGTCACCTTCACCATCGGCGCGTTGAATTTCTCGACCACATCGGCGATCGCGCGCAGTTCGCGCGGGTTGGTCAGGCCACCCCACATGCGCGGCACCACCGAATACGTACCGTCCTTCTGGATGTTTGCGTGCATGCGTTCGTTGACGAAGCGGCTCTGCTGATCGTCCTGATATTCACCCGGCAGCGCGCAGAGCAGATAGTAATTGAGCGCGGGACGACAGGAAGAGCAACCGTCCGGCGTCGACCAGTGCAGCCGCTGCATCACCTCCGGGATGGAGCGCATATTCTGCGCCACGATTTCCCGACGGACATCGTCATGGGTGAAGCTGGTGCATTTGCACATCGTCTTCGGACCGGACGCCACATCGTCACCCAGCGTCAGCGCTAGCAGATTCTCGACCAGGCCGGTGCATTGGCCACAGCTTGCCGATGCCTTGCACGACCCGCGCACCGCATCTAGGCTGCAATTGCCCGCTGATATGCAGGCGACGACCTGACCCTTGCTGACGCCGTTGCAGCCGCAAATCTCGGCATCGTCCGAGAGCGCCGCAACGGCCGCCTTAGGGTCCAGCGCGCCCCCTCCCTGGGCGAAGGCCTGACCAAAGATCAGAAGGTCGCGAATGTCCGCGACATCCTCGCCCTTCCTGAGCAAATCGAAATACCAGCCACCATCGACGGTATCGCCATAGAGCACCGCGCCCACGACCTTGTCTTCCCTGACCACGACACGCTTGTAGACGCCGCGCGATGCGTCGCGCAGGACGATATCCTCGCAGCCTTCACCACCCGAAAAATCACCGGCGGAAAAGACGTCCAGCCCCGCGACCTTCAGCTTGGTCGAAGTCACCGAACCTTTATAGCCCGTATGCTGATCGGTCAGGCCATCGGCCAGACTGCGGCACATGTCCCACAGCGGCGCGACAAGGCCATAGACATTGCCGTCATGTTCCACACATTCGCCGACCGCCAGCACATCGGGATCGCTCGTCACCATATGGTCGTCGACCTTGATGCCGCGATTGACCTCCAGCCCGGCTTCACGCGCCAGCGCGGTCGACGGGCGGATGCCCACCGCCATGACGACCAGACTGGCCGGGATTTCGGTGCCGTCCTTCAACCGGACGCCCTCGACCTTGCCGTCGCCATAAATGGCTTCGGTGTTGGCGCCGGTCAGGATCGTCTGGCCACGCCCTTCCAGCGCACTCTTCAGCAGCCAGCCGGCCGCCTCGTCCAGTTGCCGCTCCATCAGCGTGTCCATCAGGTGAATGACCGTCACCTTCATGCCGCGCAGCGTCAGGCCATGTGCCGCTTCCAGCCCCAGCAGACCACCGCCGATCACGACAGCCGCGCCACCCCCCAAAGCCTTGCCCGCCTGGGCAGCCGCCAGCATGGTGTCGACATCCTTCATGTCGCGAAAGCTGATGACGCCCGGCAGATCCTTCCCCGGCACCGGGATGATGAACGGATCGGAGCCGGTGGCGATCAGCAGCTTGTCATAATGCACGCTGCGGCCGCTCTGCGCCGTCACCCGCTTGGCCGTCCGGTCGATCGCCGTCACCGGATCGCCGGCGACCAGTTCGATGCCATTGTCGTCATACCAGGCGCGGTCGTTGATGACGATCTGCTCGAACGTCTTCTCCCCCGCCAGGACCGGCGAGAGCATGATGCGGTTGTAATTCACATAGGGTTCCGCGCCGAAGATGGTGATGCGATAGCGCCCCTGCCCATTTACCGGCCTATCCCGCGCCAGCAGTTCCTCGACCGCGCGGCACCCGGCCATGCCGTTGCCCACGACCACCAGATGCTCGCGCACATCGTCGGTCGGTACGAGGATATCGTCCTCGCAATCCGTCACCGCGCCCGTCCCGATCTGAAATTCCATCCCCGTGCCTTTCAGAAACCAAAAAAGCCGCCATCCTGACCCCCGGTGAGAACCGAGAGTCAGGATGGCGGCTTTGCCATCATATCGCGCCTTGACCGTTCTACCCTGAACCGTCGCGGCTATGTGAACAGGACATCCTTGTCCCTTGCAGTGCAGCATATGGGGAATCGCCCGATCACTCAAGCGATTCCTCTCATGCTTTTTCAATCAGATGGACCAGTCCGCCTGCACCCAGATCTTGTCCGTATCACGCGCCATCGCCTTGGCGTCATAATGGGCGTAGCGCAGCGACAGCGCGGTCTTCCCCATCTTCGCGGATGCGAGAAGGTCGATCTCGTCGCCATAATGCTGGTCCAGCCGGTCGCTCTCGAACCGGTGCCACGTCGCCGCCAGCGCCAAGCCCGTCAGCGGACCCATCTGCTTCCAGCCATAGCCACCCCCGACATACAGGTCGCGGATGCCATTCGCCGGCGTCGTCAGGAACTTGTCGGCCCAGCCCTGAAACTTGAAATTGGTGCCGAGCGGCGTCTGAAAGCTGGTGAAGGGGGTTCCGGCAGTTGGGCCGCTGCTGGCGCCCAACACCTCATAACCGCCATTCAACTTCCATCCGCGCACATCCAGCGTGGCGTCCGCCAGCCAGTAATCCGCCCCATAATCATTGGGATTGCGGTGATAATCGGACTGGCGCGCATAGCTGAGCTGGTAGCTGATCTTCGCCGCCTTCGACAAAGACCGCGCCCCTGCCAGCCGTACGCCATAGGTCTGGCTCGACAGGCGAAACGCCTGCACCGCCGCCTCATCCTGATCCACCAGATAGGCAAAGCCGGTCAGCGTCCCGACGGGCGTGGCATAGGACAGGTTGGCCAGGATATTGTCGCCACTCACCGCCTGCTGGCGCGCGCCCTTGCCCTGAAATCCCCAGATGGTCCGCGCGCTCCAGGCATAGGCGACGTCCAGTTTCAGTCCCTTGGCCGGGGTCACTTCCGCCCGCACCGCGTCGAACGTCTGCGCGTTGTCGCGAAAGGCGACATTGCCCACGAACCGCTCGTCATCCAGCACGATCTTCTGCCGCCCGGCGGTCAAGGTCAACGCCTTGGCCTTATATTGCAGCTGCGCGATATAGAGTGCGATATTCTGCGGATCGGCGACGATCGGCCGGGTCGCGGTGCCGTTCAGCCCGTCATGATAATCGTCACCGATCGCCAGCGTCCCCTGCCCCACGATCGTCGCCGACAGCGCGCCGCTGCTGGCGGTCAGGCCAGCGCGGGCACGTACGGTCAGCGCGTCGGCCTTCTCCTGCGCCAGCCCGTCCTGATCGACATGCTCATAGCGCAGCCGGGCTTCGGCGACGGGTTTCAGGCTGATGGTCTGGGCACAAGCCGGCCCCGCGACGGCCAGCACGGCCGCCGATGCGAATACTATCTTCATGAGAAATCGTCCCCCCTCGGACGAATTGGAGCATCGGGCCTGGAATAAGATCCGTTCGCCCTGAGTCTGTCGAAGGGCTGCTCTGTCTTCATGCCGTCAGGCTCAGCCCGAACGACATGGATGCGGAAATGGGGCGGCGGTCCGACTGCTTATGGCATCGCTGATGTGGAAAACCGGTTCCCACTTTTCCACGCGATGCTTGACCGGCCGCCGCCCTCCTCCCCAACCCTCAGATGCGCGCGCCGCTGGTCCAGGTGGCGCGCCATTTGGCCTTCACCGCTGTCAGCCCCACCAGCGCCACCAGCGCAAGGCCCGCGAAGATCAGGAAGCCCGGCGCAAAGCTGCCGGTCATCTGCTTGGCCAGACCCAGCGAACTGGCAAGGTAGAAGCCGCCAACGCCGCCAGCCATCCCGACCAGCCCCGTCATCACGCCGATCTCCGCCTGGAACCGCTGCGGCACCAGTTGGAACACCGATCCATTGCCCGTGCCCAGCGCCAGCATCGCCAGCACGAAGAAGCCCAGCGCCCCGACCAGCGTCGTCGCATAGGATACGCCCGCCAGCGCCACCGCGGCCACGGCCAGCACCATGGTCAGCGTCTTCACGCCGCCGATCCTGTCTGCCAGAGCGCCACCCATCGGCCGCACCAGCGACCCGGCGAACACGCAGCCGGCGGTGCAATAGCCCGCGATGATCGGCGTCAGGCCAAACTGGTCGGTGAAATAGATGGGCAGGCTGGCGGCCAGCCCCACGAACCCGCCGAACGTCACGGAATACAGCCCCATCAGCCACCAGGCGTCGCCCTGCTTCAGCGGCTCGAAATAGTCGATCATCTTCTTGGCCGGCGGCGCGCCCGGCGCATCCTTCGCCATCAGCATATAGGCGACGAACACGATGCTGAGCGGAATGCAGGCCAGTCCCAGCACCGCATTCCAGCCGAACAGCTTCGCCAGCATCGGCGCAAAGAGCGAAGCCAGCACCGTGCCGCTATTGCCCATGCCGGCAAGGCCCATCGCCTTGCCCTGATGCTCGGCCGGATACCAGCGGCTCGCCAGCGGCAGCGCGATGGCGAAACTGGCGCCGGCAAAGCCCAGGATCACGCCCAGCGCCAGCGTCCCGCCAAAGCTGTTGACCCCCATCGCCCAGGCCGTGAACAGGCCGACGATCACGATGATCTGGCTGATCGCGCCCGACCGCTTCGGTCCGATCCGGTCGACCAGCAGGCCGTTGACCACGCGCAGCAGAGCGCCGGCCAGCGTGGGCGTCGCGACCATCAGCCCCTTTTCGGCCGGGGTCAGCATCAGCGTCTTGGAAATCATTGGGGCCAGCGGCCCCAGCAGCACCCACACCATGAAGGCAAGGTCGAAATAAAGAAAGGCGGCGATCAAGGTCGGCGTGTGACCGGCCTTCCAGAAGCTGGTCGCGGACGCGGGCACTTCGGCCTCCTGTCCTTCACGATCCCAATAAGCGGTTGCCATGCTACGTCCCCCAATAGATGGAAAATGGACACGAAAAAAGCCGCAGGCCGGACGTTACCCAATCGGTAAGTCCGGTCAGCGGCTTTGCTGCGAAATATGGTGAGGACGGCAATCCCACCCTTGGGACAGCGCATCCATGTCAGCGCGCTTCGATGCGCGACTCCATGATCATCCTGCAAGATGCGTCATGTTGCAAGGCACAAATTCAGGGGGCGAGTATCTTCCCTCCCGCCGTTCGCCCTGAGCCTGCCGAAGGGCCGCACTTTCTTCTTATCTTGCAAGGAGAAAGGCCGCCGCGTCTTCGACGGACTCCGCCGGCACGGATTTTTTTGGAGAAGCGATTATCCGCGCCGTTCACCGCCCCGGCACGAACCCCGCCAAAAATTCCTCGATCCGTTCAGGATCGAACACCCGACCGTCGAAGAAGCGGTCCGGCCCCAGCGTCAGTTCCCCACGGCGCGATCCCACCGCCAGTGGCAGGTCCATCGCCCCTTCCAGCTTCATGCTCGCACCCGGCATGGGGACATCGCTGTTCGCCAGCGCCCGGCGATAGATGTCCGGCCGGAACACCCCGCCCGCCTTCGCCACGGTCGCCGCGTCATGATCGACCATGCCCCAGCGCACCAGTTGCGAATAGATCCACAGCGCCTGACTGCGCCACGGGAAGGATGTCGCCTCGCGCCAAAAAAGCATGAAATCGGGATTGTCGATCGCGGCCTCCCCCGCCCGCGCCACGATCTGCCCGTTCAGCGCCCGCCCGATCAGGTCGGCCGGCTGGTCGACATGGCGCGGATCGGCCAGCAGGTCCGCCAGCGTCCCGTGATTGGCCGGATCGTCGCACCAGTCCGCCGCCCGCGCCAGCGCGCGCAGCAGCCGGTCCACCGTTTCGGGATTTTCCTCCAGCCAGCTTTCACGGAAGGCCAGCACCTTCTCCACCCCGCGCCGCCAGATCCGCTCGCCGATCGCCACCGTCTCGGCCAGCCCCGCCTCGACCGCTGCGCTGCCCCAGGGTTCGCCGGCGATGAAGCCGTCAATCTCGCCCGCGCGCATCGCCTCGACCGTCAGCGACGGCGGCAGCACGCGCAGCACCACATCCTTGTCCGGGTCCACCCCCGCACTCGCCAGCCAGTACCGCAGCATCAGGCTATGGCTGGAAAAACGATGCACCACGCCGATCACCGGCTTGCGCCGCCACAGCCCGATCGCCGCGGCAAAATCATGCGCCGTGCCCAGCGGATCGGCCAGCCGCGCCGCGACGTCCGGCTCCAGCGCTTTGGCGAAATCGCTCGCCATCACCAGCATATTGCCGTTGACGCCCAGCTTATAGGGCGCGGCCAGCGCGGCCGGCTGCTGGCTCAGCCCCAGCGTCACCGCCACTGCCAGCGGCGCCAGCATCTGCGCCGCATGGACCTGCCCATAGACCAGCCGGTCGCGCAAAGTCGCCCAGCTCGTCGTGCGGATGAGGTCCAGCCGCAGCCCCTCCTCCTCGGCAAAGCCGCGCGCCTGCGCCGCCACCAGCACGGCCGCATCGGTCAGCGGCAGGAAGGCGATCTTCAGTTCGGTCGTCATAGCCCCCCTCCCAGCAGGTCGCTGGCAGTAATCAGCGCCTGCGCCACCTCCACGATCTTCTTGCCCTGGTTCATCGCGCTCGACCGCAACAGCGCATAGGCATCCTGCTCGCTCAACGACCGCTGGTTCATCAGGATCGACTTGGCCCGGTCGATGATCTTGCGGTCGGACAGCGCCGTACGCGCCTCGTCCAGTTCACCCTGTATCTTGGCAAAGGCATTGAAGCGCCGCACCGCCAGTTCCAGCACTGGCTTCACCCGCTCCTTGCGCAGGCCATCGACGACATAGGCGGACACGCCCGCGTCGATCGCCGCGCCGATCATCGCCTCGTCGGACTGATCGACGAACATGGCAATCGGCTTGGCCAGCGCCCGGCTGACGATCAGCATTTCCTCCAGCGTGTCGCGGCTGGGACTGCCAAGGTCCATCAGCACCACGTCCGGCGCCATCCGCTCCAGCCGCGCGACGAACGCGCCACGCGGGGGCACGATATGGATATCGTCATAACCGGCTTCGCGCAGCCCCTCCTCCAGGACGGTCGCCCGCAACCCGCTGTCGTCGATGATGACGATTCGCATCTACCCTTGCCTCTTTTGCCCCGTGAGTGACGCCAATGCTGCGCCGCGTCAATCGCGAGACGGAAAGAGGAAGGGCGGGTATGGGTGGGTTTCAATCATCCCCCCTCCCGCAAGCGAAAGGGGAATGGTAGGAAATGGCTGACACTTGCCTCTTTTCCCTCCCCTGCTTACGATACCACCTCACCCCGGACCCAAAAGGATCGCCCCCATGGACATCGCCCTGACCGCACAGCCCACCTGCTCTGCCTTCAGGGAAATATTCGTCCATGCCTGCCATCATTCTCTCGCAACTCGGCTGGTCCGCGCCTGACGGAACCGCCGTCCTTTCCGGCCTCGACTTCCGCTTTACCTCCGAGCGCATCGGCCTGATCGGCCGCAACGGCGTCGGCAAATCGACCCTGCTCGCCCTGATCGCCGGCGACCTGCGCCCGGCAAGCGGTGAAATCCGTATCGACGGTAGAATCGCCACGCTGCGCCAGACACTGGAACCGGCGCCCGGCGACACACTCGCCGACCTGTTCGACGCGCGCGCCGCCCTGACCCTGCTCGACAAGGCAGAGGCGGGCGAGGCGACCATGGACGAACTGGATGCCTGCGACTGGACCCTGCCCGGCCGCCTTGCCGATGCGCTGGCGGAGGTCGGCCTCACCGCCGACCCGCCGACCCCGCTCGCCAGCCTGTCGGGCGGCCAGCAGACCCGCGCGGCGCTGGCGGCGACGATCTTCGCCCGTCCCGACTGGCTGCTGCTGGACGAACCGACCAATCATCTGGATGCCGAAGGGCGCGACGCGCTGGCCGCGCTGCTCCGCCGCTGGCGTGGTGGCGCGATCATCGTCAGCCATGACCGTGGCCTGCTGGAGCAGGTGGACGCGATCGCCGAACTGACCAGCCTCGGCATCGCCCGCCATGGCGGCAACTGGTCGAGCTGGCGCGCGCGCAAGGATATCGAACTGGCCGCCGCCCATCACGCGCTCGACCATGCCGAGCGGCAGGCGTCCGACATCGCCCGCAAGACCCAGGTCACGACCGAACGACAGCAGCGCCGCGACGGCGCGGGCGCGCGCCAGGCGGCAAAGGGTGGCATGCCCCGCATCCTGCTGGGCCGGCGCAAGCAGCAGGCGGAACGATCGAGCGGCGACGCCGCCCGCCGCGCGCAGCAACAGGGGCTTGAGGCACAGGCTGCCATCGCCGACGCGCGCGCGCAGATCGAAATCCTCGCCCCGCTCACAGTCACCCTGCCCTCGGCCGATGTCCCGCCGGGGCGTATCCTCCTGACTCTCGACGCGGTAACAGCCGGTCATGATCCGGCCCATCCGCCACTGCGCGACCTCAGCCTGACCATCGCCGGACCGGAACGGATCGCGATCACCGGTCCCAATGGCTCCGGCAAATCGACACTGCTGCATCTGATCGCGGGCCATCTCGCCCCGCTGGCAGGCCAGGTCCACCGCCCCGCCGCCAGCGCCCTGCTCGACCAGCATGCCAGCCTGCTCGATCCGACCGCCAGCATCGCGGACAATTTCGCCCGGCTGCATCCCGGCGCCACCCGCAACGCCATCCATGCCGCGCTCGCCCGTTTCCGCTTCCGCGCGGACCTTGCGTTGCAACGGGTGGAGAACCTGAGCGGCGGGCAGCGACTACGCGCCGCCCTCGCCTGCGTGCTCGGCGGAGAGGCGCTGCCCCCGCTCCTGCTGCTGGACGAGCCGACCAACCATCTCGACATCGACTCCATAGCAGCGGTCGAACAGGGACTTGCCGCCTATGACGGCGCGCTGGTCGTGGTCAGCCACGACCCCGCCTTCCTCGATGCGATCGGCATCACCCGCCGGATCAGCCTGCCTTAATGTGCCGACGACGTATCGACATTGGCGCGCGGCTTGGGCGCGATCCACACGATCACGGCCGCAGCAAACAGGATGATCGCCGACAGGAAGAAGACATGGTCGACCGCCATGACGATCGCCTCCTGCTCGACCAGGTTGGAAATGGTCTGCCGCGCCTTCTCGGCGGAAAAGCCGAGGCTCGACAGCACCGACTGGGTCTGGTCGGGTTGCAGCACATTGGCCATGTCGCTGCGCGACACGCGCTGGCTGTCGCCCCAGCTTGTCAGCACCAAAGACGTCGCGATCGCGGTCGCCATCGTCCGCACGAAATTCTGGAGGCCCGCCGCCGACGCCGTCTCCTCCGGCCGCACCGACCCCAGCGTCAGCGTCGTCAGCGGAATGAAGAAGAAGGGCAGCGCAAAGCCCTGCACGAATTGCGGGATCGCCATCGTGTAGAAATCGACGCCGCTGGTCCAGTGCGCCCGCCACAGCGACATGATGCCGATCCACGCCACCGCACCCGAAATCATCAGTCGCACATCCACCCGCGACAGCAGGTACCCGGCGATCGGCGCTGTAAACAGCGCCGCCATCGCCGTCAACGCAGTGACGATGCCCGCCAGCGTCGCGGTATAGCCCATCGACATCTGCAACCATTGCGGGATGACGACGATGCTCGCAAAATAGGAGCCAAAGCAAAGCGACATGGTGAACAGGCCGGAACTGAAACCGACATGGCGGAACACGCGCAGGTCCACGACCGGATGCTCTTCGGTCAGCTCCCATATGACGAAGGCGACGAAACCGATGATCGCCAGCAACGCCAGCCCCAGGATCAACGGATCGGCGAACCAGTCATGGTCGCGGCCGATATCCAGCATCACCTGCAAGCAGCCGATCCAGAAGACCAGCAGGAACAGGCCCATCTTGTCGATCGGCACATTGGCGGTTTCCGTCTCCACCGGCTTCAACAGCGCCTGCGCCGCCAAAATGCACATCACCGCGATCGGCAGGTTGATGAAGAAAATCCAGTGCCAGCTCCAGTTGTCGCTGATATAACCACCCACGATCGGCCCTAATGCCGGCCCCATCAGCGTGGTCATCGCCCACATGCCCATGGCCCGCCCGCGCATTTCCGGCGGAAAGATGCGCATCAACAGCGTCTGCGACATCGGCATGATCGGCCCGCCGCAAATACCCTGGCCAATGCGGCAGGCGACCAGCATGCCCAGCGTCGAAGACAGGCCGCACAGCACCGAAAACAGGCCGAAGCCGATCATCGCCCAGGTGAACATGCGCACCACGCCGAACCGCTGCGCCAGCCACCCGGTCAGCGGCACGCAGATCGCCTCCGCCACCGCATAGGATGTGATGATCCAGGTGCCCTGATCCGGGGCGATGCCCAGATTCCCGGCAATGTGCGGGACCGATACGTTGGCGATCGTCAGGTCGAGCACGACCATCAGGTTGCTCATGGCCAGAACAAGTCCGGCCAGCATCCGACTTCGCGGGGAGAGCCGCGAAAAAATATCGTCGTCGCCGCTCATGATCCGTGCGTCCTTACTTGCCGGAAAGGTCGATCTCGACATCCATGGACAGGCCCACGCGCAACGGATGCGCCGCCAGTTCCTTGGGGTCGAGAGCAATACGCAGCGGCAGGCGCTGCACCACCTTGATCCAGTTGCCGGTCGCGTTCTGCGCCGGGATCAGCGCCATGGACGCGCCCGTGCCGCCCGAAAAGCCAGCGACCTTGCCATGATAGACGACATCGCCGCCATACAGGTCGGACGTCACGGTGGCGGGCATGCCGACCTTCACGTTGCGCAACTGGCGTTCCTTGAAGTTCGCATCGACATAGACCTGGGCGAGCGGCACGATGCTCATGATGGGGCTACCTTGCATCACGCGCTGGCCGACCTGTACCTGCCGCTTGCTGACGACGCCGTCGATCGGCGCGCGGATGATGCTGCGGTCCAGATTCAGCTTCGCCGTATCCAGCTTGGCCTGCGCCGCCATCACCGCCGGGTCGGTGTCGATCGTCGATCCGCGCACCAGCGCATCATTGGCCGCCAACTGGCCGCTCGCCGCGCTGCGCGTCGCCTGCGCCGTCTGCACACCGGCCCGCGCCAGTTCCAGCGCCGCCCTGGCGCTGACATAGGCCTTGCGCGCCGTCGTCACTTCGTCACCCGACACCGCGCCATCGCCGACCAGCGCCTCGCGCCGCTGAAGGTCGATCCGCGCCTTGTCGAAATCGGCCTGTGCGCTCGTCAGTTGCGCGCGCGCCTGCACGATATCGGCGCCGCGCGCATCGACCTGCGCCGCCAGCGAGGTGCTGGTGGCACTGGTCTGGCGGAACTTGCGCTTGGCTTCGGCCAGATCGGCCTCCGCCTGCGCCACCGCGATCTTCGCGTCGGTCGGGTCCAGTTTCACCAATATGTCGCCGCGCTTCACCGCCTGCGTGTCGCTCACCAGCACCTCGGTCGCCTGCGCCGACATCAGCGGCGTCACCTGCGCCAGCTCGGCATTCACATAGGCATTGTCGGTGCTGACATGGGTGCGCCCGACCAGCAGATACCAGCCGGCCCACAGCACGCCGCCGACGACAACGACGATGCCCAGCCGGGTCAGCCAGGTCTTGCGCGCCGACTGACGGGCATCCTGCTGCGCATCATTGTCCACAGCGGGGGTTTCGGGCGTGGCATCAGCCATTGGGACGATCCTTGGACTGGAAGTCGCTGGCGGCAAAACCGCCGCCCAGCGCACGGATGAGGGCAATATCGGTGGAAAAGGCGCTCGCCTCCAGCCCGGCAAGGGACTGGCGCGCGCCCAGCAACTGATCCTCGACATTCAGCACGTCGAGGTAGGTGGAAAGCCCACCCTTGTAGCGTTTCTGCGCAATGCCATAGGCATCTTGCGACGCCGCGACGGCCGCGCGCGCATCGACCAGTCGCTGGTCCAGCGTCTTGCGCATGGTCACGGCGTCGGCCACCTCCTGATAGGCGGCCAGCACGGTCTTGTCGTAACTCGCGACCGCCTCGTCATACGTGGCGCGCGCGCCGCGATACTGGCCCTGCAACGCCCCGCCATGGAAGATCGGCAGGCTGATTGCCGGGCCGACAGTACCGAACAGCGATCCCTTGTCGAACAGGCTGTTGAGGAAGGGCTTGGCCGTGCCCGTCGCCGACGTGCCGCTGAACACGGTGTCATAGCCCAGCGACTGGAAACCGATCAGCGCGGACAGGCGAATGGCCGGAAAGAAATCGGCCCGCGCCACCTTGATCCGCTTGGCCGCCGCGTCGGCGCGCGCGAGTGCGGCGGCGATGTCCGGGCGGCGCGCGACCAGATTGGTCGTCACATCGGCGGGCAGGCCCAGCGGCGCCAGCGCACCGATTTTGGGCCGGCCGATCGACAGGCCGCGATCCGGCCCGGCGCCGATCAGCGCCGCAATCTGATGCTGGCGCAGTTCGATCGCCATGTTGGCGGCGGCCATTTGCGCCTTGGCGGACGACACGGTGGCATCCGCCTGCCGTACGCTGCCGCGCGTTTCCAGCCCGTTGTCGCGCCGATCGGCGACCAGCTTCTGGCTGGCCAGCCGGATGTCCAGCGTGCGCCGGGCAATATCGGCCTCATCATGCAGCCGCGCCAGATCGGCATAGGCGTCGGCAATAGCCGTGGTCAGCGCCAGCCGCGCCTGCTGCGCATCGATCTCCGCCGCGCGCGTCTCGGATGTGGCGGCGGCCAGCGACGCCTTGTTCTTGCCCCACAGGTCGAGGTCGAAGCCCAGGTCCAGCGCGGTGCGTCCGGTGCCCAGCCAGCCCTGCGGCACGAACGCCTTGGGCATGCCCATATTGTAACTTTGCTTGGTCGCGTTGGCGCTCGTCTCCAGGTCGACCGATGGCAGCAGCGTCGCCCCCGCCTGCTGCGCCATGCCCGCCGCCTTGCGGAAACGGGCACTGGCAACGGCAACGTCCGGCGAAGCGCGCAGCCCTTCGGCGATCAGTTGGTCCAGTTGCGGATCGCCATAGGCTGTCCACCAGCCATCCCCTGGCCAGGCGACCGGTGCGGCCGCCAGGCTGCGCTCGGCGGCAATGCTCGCCGGCGCGCGCAGTTCGGGTTTCGCGCCCAGATCGGGCACTGCGGCGCAAGCGGCCAGCAGCAAAAGGGAAGAGGCCGTGCCGCCCAGGCGGGCGGCTTCGGCAATGCGATTAACGGGCATATCTAACCGTACCATCCAGTATGAATATCGCCCTTGCGCCTCGTGCAGAGCCTTGTCAACAGGAATAGCGTACTCTATGGTACGATTTAATGACATCGCCCCCCTGCCCCCTGATTCCCACTAAAAGGGAAGCCCGCCGCATGGATCGGCGCGACGCGATCCTGACCGTGGCGCAGGGCTATTTCCTCAAACATGGCTTTGCCGGCACCACCATGTCGGGCATCGCGGCGGAACTGGGCGGGTCGAAGGGCACCTTGTGGAATCACTTCCCGTCAAAGGAAGACTTGTTCGCCGCCGTGCTGGATCGGGCCGCCCGCGCCTATCGCGCGCGCCTGTCGCAACTGCTCGATCCGGAAGGCCCGTTGGAACCGACGCTCAAGACCGTCTGCTACAGCCTGATCCAGAAAGTGACATCGGCCGAAGCGGGCGCCCTGCATCGCCTCATTATCTCGGAAAGTCGCCGCTTCCCTGAACTCGGTCAGATATTCTTCGACCTTGCCCCGCAAAATACCCGGCTGCTGCTGGCGGACTTTCTCCACGGCGCGATGGAACGCGGCCAGATTCGCAAGGGCGACCCGATCGACGCCGCCCGCGCCCTGCTGTCTCTTTCGCTGTCCGGCTGCCACCAGCAGATGCTGATCGGCCGGATCGAAAACCCGGCCCCGAACGAGATCGCCGCCGACGCCGATTTCGCCGTGGATATCTTCCTGCGCGCCTATGCGCTCCCAGCCTGATCGCCGCGCAGACGTTAACCATTTCTTGGCGCGCACCCCCTATCCTGCCCCACTATGGCCGGATCAGGGTCCGACCGTGAAAGTGGGACGACATGGCATTTTTCAAGCGCAACCGAATCCGTCATGGCGAATTGGACAGCGCCGCCGAAACGCGGCCGCACCGCCGCCTGCGCTTGCTGCTGGTCGATGAAAATCCGACCGCGCGCGCCGTCGCTGCCCGGCGCCTGTCGCATCTGAACTATGATGTGGTGCTGGCGGAAAATGGCTTCATCGCCCTGAACCTGCTGGTCACCCGCCCGGTCGACATTATCCTGATCGACACCGGCCTGACCATGCTGCCCGCCGTCGCCCTGATGCAGAGGGTCCGCGCCGCCAATCTCGCCGGCCATGCCTGTTTCGTGATGATCGCCGGTCGCCTCGACAGCCAGTCGATCGTCGAGGCGCTGGACGCCGGCGCCGACGACCATGTCGTCAAACCCTTCGATTTCGACATATTGGACGCGCGCATGCGCCATCTCTGCCAGCGCGCCGAACAGGTCGGTGAACTCACCCGCCAATATGCCGAACTGGACGCCCGCATCGCCCGCCGCGCCGTGGAACTGGGCGAAACCCGCGAAGCGCTGCGCGAAATGCAGCTCGACCGCGCGCGCCTCGTCTCCTCGATCCAGGCGCTGCATGACGAGGTCGAACGGCTACAGGCTGCGCAGGGTTAAGCAGGCCAGGCAGGGTTAAAGCGTAACCCGGACGGTCAACCCTTCGCCTCGTACGTCGGGCGTATTGTCCGCGACCACCCGCACCGCGTCCGCTCGCGCCCGGTCCAGGATCGCCATCGGCACGTCGGCCGTATGGAAAACCCGGTCCGCCTGCGCCAGCATCCGCGCATCGCGCAGCGTCAGGTCATCCGGGTCCGCCGATCGCAGCCGCACAACATAAAGTCCGGTATCGGCCCCGGCACTGGCATCCGCCAGCCACCTGTCCACATTCGGGTCGCCCCCCAGCGGGTCGATCGCGCCACCTTGCGCCAGCGCCTTGCCGATCGCCTGCCGCCGCTGCGACGCATCCGGCCATAGCCGCCGCAACTCGCCCCGCGCTGCAAACAACGCGCGCGCCAGATCGCCCAGATGCGCCGGCAAAAGCGCTTCCAGCCGCTGCCGCAACGCCGCCGCCAGCCCCGCCGACGCCCCGCCGGTGCCGATCGCGATCAGCACCGGATCACGGTCCACGATTGCCGGCAGGGTGAAATCGCACAAACCCGGTCGGTCGGTCGCATTGACCAGCACCCCGCGCGCCTTCAGCCGCGCCACGGTCGCGTCGTCGCCATCCGATACGATGGCGACCCGCGCATCCCCGTCATCCTCGCCGACGATGACCGCGCCCGCCCGCTCCAGCAGGCGGCGCTTGGCCTCGGTCGCCTCGCCCTGCCCGGTCAGGATGACCGGCCGACCCGTCAACGTCAGGAAGACGGGCAGGCTCTGCATCAGTGGCCGATCCAGTCGGGGATGATGTCCGCCGCGATCAGCGCCTCAAGCGGCGGCCGCTCGCGCACCACCGCCCATTTGTCGCCCGACACCAGCACTTCGGGGGTCAGCGGCCGGCTGTTATAGGTACCCGCCATGGTCGCGCCATAGGCGCCCGCCGTCATGAAGGCGACCAGATCGCCCGCCTGCACCACATCCATGTCGCGGTGCATGGCGAAGGTGTCGCCCGTCTCGCACACCGGCCCCACCACATTGGCGGTTTCGCGCGCACCCGCCGGCTTCACCGCGCGAATATCATGCCATGCGTCATAAAGGCTGGGCCGCATCAGGTCGTTCATCGCCGCATCGACGATGACGAAGGGCGCCTGCGCGCCCTGCTTCACCCGCACCACGCGCGATACCAGCGCGCCGGCATTGCCCACGATCACCCGGCCCGGCTCGAACATCAGCCGCACCGGCCAGCCCTGAGTCACCCGCGTCACCATCGCGCCATAATCGGCGGGGCTGGGCGGCAGGGGCTGGGACGGATCATAGGGAACGCCCAGTCCCCCGCCCAGATCGGCGGTGCGAATGTCATGCCCCGCCGCGCGCAACGCCTCGATCAGCACGCCGACCTTGGTGAAGGCCGCCTCCAGCGGGGCGAGGTCGGTCAACTGGCTGCCGATATGCACCGCCACGCCCTGCACATCCAGGCCAGGCAAATCGCGCGCCACGGCATAGCTTTCCAGCGCCCGGTCATAGGGGATGCCGAACTTGTTTTCCGACTTGCCGGTCGAAATCTTGGCATGGGTGCCGGCATCGACATCGGGGTTGATACGATAGGCGACCGGTGCCCGACGCCCCATCGACAGCGCGACCGCCGACAGCATCTCGGCCTCCGGCTCGCTTTCCAGGTTGAACTGATAAATGCCCTTGTCCAGCGCCAGCCGCATTTCCTCGGCGGTCTTGCCGACGCCCGAAAAGACGATGCGGCTGGCCGGGATGCCCGCCGCGATCGCGCGCAGCAATTCGCCGCCCGACACCACGTCCGCGCCCAGCCCCAGCTTCGCCAGCGTCGCCAGCACCGCACCATTGGGGTTGGCCTTGACCGCAAAGGCGATCAGTGGGTTGTCCAGCGCGCGCAGCCCGTCGCGGAACACGCCGACATGGCGCTCCAGCGTCGCGGTCGAATAGACATAGACGGGCGTCCCGACCGCATCGGCGATCGCGTCCAGCGGCACCTGCTCCACCTGCATGGCGCCGTTCACATAATCAAAATGGTCCAAAGTCGGATTCCTGGCTTATTGCGGCTGCTTTTCGGGCGGCAGGTCGAACGGATCGTCGCCGCGTTTGCGCGACTGGGTCAGCAATTCCACATTGCGCTCTGGCCGCGCCTGAATGGATGGCTGCATCAGTTCAGCGGCGGTCGGCGCGGTCGCGGCCCCCACCGGCACGGCAGGCAGGCTCTGGCCCTTGACCGGTTTCAACGGCTGGCGACCGCCGCACCCGGCCAGCGCTACCGCCATCAATCCCAGTCCGACCAGCGCGCGCGTCTTCATGATCCCAATTCCCTCTTCGCGTCGGCGATCCGCGCCCGTACCTGGGCGGGCGCGGTACCGCCATGGCTCTGGCGGCTGGCGACCGACGCATCGACCGTCAACACCGCATAGACCCGCTCGTCTATCCGCGCATCAATCTCTTTCAGCGTCGCCATCGGCAACTGGTCCATCGGCACCGCCGCCGCCTCCGCCGCCGCCACAGCGCGCCCTGTGATATGATGCGCCTCGCGGAACGGAATGCCGCCTTCACGCACCAGCCAGTCGGCCAGGTCAGTGGCGGTGGCAAAGCCGCTCTCCGCAAGGCCGCGCATCCGGTCGGTGCGGAACGTCACCGTCTCCACCATCCCGGTCATCGCCGCGATCGACAGGGCCAGCAGGTCGTGCGCCTCGAACACCGGCGGCTTGTCGTCCTGCATATCCTTGGAATAGGCAAGCGGCAGCCCCTTCATCGTCACGCACAGCGCCGTCATGCACCCCATGATCCGCCCGGCATGGCCACGCACCAGTTCGGCCGCATCGGGATTGCGCTTCTGCGGCATGATCGAGCTGCCGGTCGAATAGGCGTCGGGCAATTTCACGAAGCCAAAAGGCTGGCTCGCCCAGATGATGAACTCCTCGGCCAGCCGCGACAGGTGCAGCGAGGCCTGCGTCGCCGCCATCAGATAGTCGAGCGCGAAGTCGCGATCCGACACGCTGTCCAGGCTGTTGTCGGTCGGCTTGGCGAAACCCAGCGCCGCCGCCGTTGCATGGCGATCGGTCGGGAAGCCGGTGCCGGCCAGTGCCGCCGCGCCCAGCGGGCACTCGTCCGCGCGCGCCCGCGCATCGCTGAAACGGCTGCGGTCGCGCCGCACCATTTCATAATAGGCCATCAGATGGTGGCCCAGCGTCACCGGCTGCGCCGACTGCAAATGGGTGAAGCCCGGCATCACCGCATCGGCATTCTCTTCCGCCCGCGCCACCAGCGCGCGCTGGAGGCCGAGCAGCCCGGCCTCCACCTCGTCGATGGCATCGCGCACCCACAGGCGGAAATCGGTCGCCACCTGGTCGTTACGCGACCGCGCGGTGTGCAGCCGCCCGGCCGCCGGGCCGATCAGCTCGGCCAGCCGCGACTCGGTGACCATATGAATATCTTCCAGGTCCAGATCGACCGGCACGCCATTGGCTTCATATTCCGCCGCGATCGTATCGAGGCCCGCGCTAATCGCGTCGGCATCCGCCTGCGAAACGATGTCCTGTTTGGCCAGCATTGCGACATGCGCCTTGGACCCGGCGATATCCTGTTTCCACAATCGCTTGTCGAACGGGATGGAGGCATTTATCTCACGCATGATCGATGCCGGGCCGGCGGCGAACCGGCCGCCCCACATGCTGTTGGAGCCTTTCCCAGTGATCTCTTCTTCACGCGCGCTGATGATACTGCTCCTGCCTGCCGTTCTGGCGGCCTGCGATAGGCAATCGCCGCCCAAGGAGCAAGCCAATGCCGCCATCAGCGGCGAGGTTCCGGCCGCATCCGGGGAAGTGAAGGCGATCGGCGCGAAGGACGGCACCTTCGACTATCGACTCGACCGCAGCAAGGCGGGCACCCCCGCCCCCGACTTCGCTTTCCTCGACCCCGATGGCGGCGAAAAGACGCTCAAGGACTTTGCCGGCAAGCCACTGCTCGTCAATCTCTGGGCCACCTGGTGTGCCCCCTGCATCGCCGAAATGCCGACGCTCGACCGGGTCGCGGCGACCTATGGGCCAAAGGGCCTCGCCGTCCTCACCATCTCGCAAGACAATCAGGGGCTGAAGGCGGCCAAACCTTTCTTCGAGAAACATGAGCTGCCCCATCTGAAGGGCTGGGCCGACCCGGAAACCAATTTCGGCTTCCACTATGCCACCGGCCTGCTGCCCACCACCGTCATCTATGACGCACAGGGCAAGGAAATGGTGCGCGTCATCGGCGCGATGGACTGGGAAGGGCCGGAGGCCAAGGCGCTGATCGACGCCGCGATGCAATCCTGAATCACGCGCAGAAATACCTAAGACGAACGAAGATAAAAAATCCGCCATGCCGCATGATTGCAAAATGGCATCGACATGATGCGCAATCATCAATTGCACCATTTCGTACACTGCCAATATGCTGGGCGGATTTTCATGAGAAATAATTGAGAAATATTGCGTTTTAAAGGCGATTTTTTGCGGTGCGGTAGAGGATTTCGCCAGACCGTCCGTCGTCCCCCTTGTCATCAATAATGTATAAACAGGGGGTATGAATGACACGACTATCTGCACTCAAGCTTTCACTTATCCTCGCCTCGTCCTGGTCGGCCTGTGCACTCGCACAAGAAGCGCCGCAGGAACCGCAGGCAGATGATGGCAGCGCCATCATCGTTACCGGCACCCGCGCCGTGGGCATGTCTGCCGCGGACAGCGCCGCACCGGTCCAGGTTCTGGGTGAATCCGCGCTCGCCAAAGTGGGCCAGCCAAACCTCAACCAGGCACTGACCCAGATCGTACCGAGCTTCACCGCCCAGACGCAGGGCACCGACATGTCGAACTTCGCGCTGTCGGCCCGTCTGCGCGGCCTGTCGCCGAACCACACGCTGGTCATGGTCAACGGCAAGCGTCGCCATGGCTCCTCCATCCTTCAGGTCATCGCCGGCCCGTTCCAGGGTTCCGCCGCGCCCAGTATCGACCTCATTCCGCCAGATGCGGTCGATCATATCGAAATCCTTCAGGACGGCGCCGCCGCCCAATATGGTACCGACGCGATCGCCGGCGTCATCAACCTGATCCTCAAGGACCAGAATGAAGGCGGCAGCTTCAAGATGACGGGCGGCCAATATTACGACAGCGAAGGCGAATTGTTCAGCGTCAGCGGCAATGTCGGCTTCAAGCTGGGCGAAGACGGCTTCTTCAACGCCACCGCCTTCCACCGTCGTCAGGATTACACCACCACCGGCACCGGCCAGGTTCAGGTCACCAAGCCGGACGGCACGCTGCAACCCAACGTCCCGGCGCAATGGTCGAACCTCTCCGGCGACGCCCTGTCGGGCATCAATGGCGGCCAGGCCAAATCCGAACTCAGCCTGCTCTTCTACAATATGGGCTATGATTTCGGCGGAATCGAATTTTACAGCTTCGGCGACATCTCGCACCGCGTCGGCTATGCCAAGCAGGGCTATCGCCACCCGTCGCGCATCTGCAACGTTCCCGGAAACATCGGCGGCAGCATCACCCCCGCAGCCTATGACCCCAGCCTCTGCTTCGGCAATACCGGCGTCGTCGGCATGGTGCCGCAGCAGAAGGTGGTGCAGGACGAATATAGCATCACGGGCGGCGTTCGCGGCGATGTGGCGGACTGGAACTACGACTTCGGCGTGACCTATGGTTCGGACAAGAACCAGATCTACACGATCGAATCCGCCAACCGCTCGCTTTACCAGAATACCGGTTTCACCCCGACCGACTTCTATGACGGCATGTTCAAGCTGACCCAGCTCACCACCACGCTTGACATCCGCAAGGAATTCGACGTCGGCATGGCTGGCCCGCTGACCTTCGCCTTCGGCGGTGAATATCGGCGCGAGCGCTACACCATCGGCGCGGGCGACGAGGGTTCCACCTATCTGGAGGGTGGCCAGTCCTTCCCAGGCTATCAGGCCAGCGACGCCGGCACCTTCGGCCGTCATGTGAAGGCGGTCTATGGCAACGTCATCCTGAAGCCGGTCGATGGCTGGACCGTCGATCTTGCCGGTCGCTACGAAGATTATAGCGATTTCGGTGACACCAGCATCGGCAAGATCACGACCCGCTACGACTTCAACGACGCCATCGCCATCCGCGGCACGGCCAGCACGGGCTTCCGCGCGCCGACTCTTCAGGAAGGCAATTATTCGGCCACCAACGTCAGTCCGACCGGCGCCGTGCTTCAGTTGCCGCCGTCCTCGGCTGCCGCGCAGTTGCTCGGTTTCAGCGCGCTGAAGCCGGAAAAGTCGACCAACTTCTCGGCGGGCATCGTTCTGCGCCCGATCCCGAAGCTGGCCGTCACGCTTGATGGCTATTACATCAAGATCAAGGATCGCATCGCCGGCACCGCGCAGATTCGCGGCACCGTCAACGGTGTGATCCAGCCGGGCAATGCCGCGACCGGCGTTCCGACCGGTCAGCAGGTTCTCGACGCCATCGCCGCGCGCGGCGTGGCCATCGACAATGTGCCCAACCTTGGCGTCGCGACCTTCACCAACGGCGTCGATACCCGCACCATGGGTCTGGACTTTGCCGCCAGCTATCCGGTCATGCTCGACTTCGGTCGGCTCGACCTGACTCTGTCGGCCAACTACACCAAGACCAAGGTTACGAAGAACCGCATCCCCGGTCTCTTCAGCGCCCAGTCGGTCAGCTATCTGGAAGACGCGGCGCCCGACTACAAGATCGGCTGGGGCGGCCTGTTCACCAGCGGCAAGTTCAGCCTGAACGTACGTGAAACCTTCTACGGCAGCTCCAGCATTCTGGTGTTCCCGGCGATCAGCGGCGCACCATCCTATACCGGTGTCGTCAAGGCCGCCGCCATCACCGATCTGGAAGCGGGCTATGAGTTCACCGACTCGGTGACCGTCTCGGTGGGTGCGAACAATCTGTTCAACAAGCGCCCCGAAGTCCCCAAGCTGCTGGAAGGCTATACGATCGCGCCGGGCGTCTCGCCCTATGTGAACGGCAGCACCACCTATAACTCACCCTATGGCCATGGCGCCTATGGCAGTTCGGGCGGCTACTATTACGCCCGCATCGACTTCAAATTCTAAGCGAAGTCACGAAGGAAGGGTCGGTCCGGCAAGGACCGGCCCTTCACTCTTTCTGGAAGGGGATTGTCATGAAAGCAGCGATTGCCGCGCTGATCCTGGCCGCCATGGCCACCGGACCAGCAGCCGGATCGGCCTCGGCCGCCACCGTCGAACATAAGCAGGCGCCCGGCGCCATGATCGCCAGCGCGGCCATCGTGCCGCCCGGCAGCACCTTCTACTATCTGTCCGGCGCCACCGCCGCGCCGATCAACCCGGCCGACACCGACAGCGCGGACGCCTATGGCGATACCGAGGCGCAAGCGATGTCCATCTTCACCAAGATGAAGGCGCAACTGGCCGACATGGGCCTGACCATGGGCGACGTGGTGAAACTCACCGTCTTCCTCGTCGGCGATCCCAAAAATGGCGGCAAGATGGACCGGGACGGCCTGACCCGCGCCTACAAGACATTCTTCGGCACCGCCGACCAGCCCAATCTGCCGACCCGATCGGCCTTCCAGATCGCCGCACTCGCGCGGCCGCAGCAACTGATCGAGATCGAAGGCATCGCGGCCAAGGCACCCTGAGCCGCTCGGGTCGCACCGATGGACGAAGACGATGCAGGGGACATACCGGCAGGGATTTGGGGGGCGAGACCCCTGCCGCCACACTACTCGCCCGTAGAAACGGGAAGCCAGCATGACAGACAGCACAGCACCCAGCCGCCGCGACCTCCTGACCATGATCGGCAAGGTCGGCGGCGCGGCCGCCATGTATCAGGCGATGACCGCGCTCGGCCACGCCGCCGAAACCCAGTTCACCGGCCCGCCGGTTCTGAGCGGCGCGAAACCCGGCGCGTCCGTCATCGTGCTGGGCGCGGGTCTGGCCGGCATGGCCGCCGCCTATGAGCTGCAAAAGGCCGGCTACAGCGTCAAGATCCTGGAGTTTCAGGATCGCCCCGGCGGCCGCAACTATTCGCTGCGCGGCGGCGACAGCTTCACCGAAAGCGACGGCACGGTGCAGAAGGTGCAGTTCGCGCCCGGCAACTATATCAACCCCGGCCCCTGGCGCATCCCGCACCATCACAAGGCGCTGCTCCATTATTGCCGCGAGTTCGGCGTCGCGCTGGAACCCTTCATCCAGCTCAACCATAACGGCTTCATCCATTCGACCGAAGCCTTTGGCGGCAAGCCGATGCGCTACAAGGAAGTCGCGACCGACTTCAAGGGCCACACCTCCGAACTGCTGGCCAAGGCGGTCAGCGCCAGGGCGCTGGACGACAGGCTGTCTGCCGAGGACAAGGAAAAGCTGATGGAGGCGCTCCGCAACTGGGGCGTGCTCGACAAGAATATGGCTTACACCAGCAGCCTCAAGGTGTCCGCCCAGCGCGGCTATGACCAGGCGCCCGGCGGCGGCCGCAACGGCGCCCCCACCCCGTCGCAGATGGCCACGCTACAGGATGTGCTGGACCCGCAGGTCTGGACCGCCATGTCCTTCTATTTCAGCTATGTGATGCAGACGACGATGTTCCAGCCGGTTGGCGGCATGGACATGATCGGCAAGGCGTTCGCGAAGAAGATCGGCAAGATCGTCACCTACAACGCCAGGGCGATGAAGGTCGCCCAGTCCGACAAGGGCGTCACCGTCAGCTACAAGGATGTCGCGACCGGCCAGATGCACGATGTCAGCGCCGACTGGTGCGTCTGCACCATTCCGCTGTCGATCATCAGCCAGGTCGACATGCAGGTGTCTCCGGCGCTCAAGGCCGCGATGAAGGCTGTCCCCTATGGCGGGCATGTGAAGATCGGCATGGAATTCAAGCGCCGCTTCTGGGAGGAAGACGACAATATCTATGGCGGCCACAGCTTCACCGACCAGACCATCACCCAGCTATCCTACCCCAATGACAGGATGTTCGGGCAAGGCCCGGCCGTGCTGCTCGGCGCCTTCGCCCGCGACCTCGCCGGTTTCCAGCTCGCCAGCATGACGCCGCAACAGCGCATCGAAACTGCGCTCAAGCAGGGCGAGGTCTTCCACCCCCAATATCGCAAGGAATTTCTCAGCGGCGTGTCCGTCCCCTGGAGCCGCGTGCCCTGGATTCTCGGCTGCACCTCCGCCTGGAGCGAGGAAAACCGCAAGGCGCATTACAAGAATCTCGTCACGCTCGACAATCGCGTCGTTCTGGCCGGCGAACATGCCAGCTATTATGGCGGCTGGATGGAAGGGTCGATCCTGTCGGGCATCGACGCCATCACCCAGATTCACGAACGCACACAGGCGGCATAGGCATGCGCGGCCCGATCCTGCGCCTTGGCGCGCTCGCCATCCTCGCCGCCACGCCCGCGCTGGCGGATTCCCCCGGCGGCCGTCCGGTGAAGATCGCCCTGCCCGACGGGAGACAGGTCTATGACCAGATCTGCGCCGCCTGCCATCTCGACAAGGCGCAGGGATCGCCCGACGGCACCGTCCCCGCGCTCGCCCATAATGCCAAGCTGGCCGACGCCCATTATCCGATCACCGTGGTCATGAAGGGTCAGGGCGGCATGCCCTGGTTCTCCGAAATGCTCACCCCGGCGCAGGTCGCCGCCGTGGTCGGCTATGTCCGCACCCATTTCGACAACAGCTATGCCGATCCGGTCGCCGAAGCGGATGTGAAGCGCATCGCCGCCGCCATCAAGGGCAGCGAAGAATGAGTGATCCTGCACGCCTGTCCCGCCGTCAGGCGTTGGGCGCGGCGATTGCAGTGCCACTGGCGGCACAAGCTGCGCGAGCAACCACCACACCCAGCCTGCCGGACCGGGCCAGCTTCGCGCCTACCCCCATCGCCTATCTCGACAACGCCTCCACCCACCCGATCAGCCTGGGCGCGCGCGCCGCGATGGACGCCTATGTCGCCGCCCGCACGCTCGATCCCGCCGCCGCCGCGCGCAAGCCCGTGGATCGTGCCGCCACCCTCGCCAAATTCGCCCGGCTGGTGCATGCAGACCCGGACGAACTCTGCTGGGTCCAGTCCACCACCATGGGCGAACAGGCGGTGCTGCGCGCGCTCGGCTTCCCGCATAAGGGAGGCCGCATCGTCACCGACACGCTGCATTTCTACGCCGGCTTCCCCATGTATCAGGAACTGGGCAAGCAGGGCGTCGACGTCCATTGGGTGCAGGCGCGCGACGGCCGCATCGCCATGGAGGACATGGCCAAGGCCATCACCCCCGGCACGAAACTGGTCAGCCTCTCGCTCGTCTCCACCTATAATGGCTTCCATCATGACCTGAAGGCCGTCTGCGACCTCGCCCATGCCGCGGGCGCGCTGGTCTATGCCGACATCATCCACGCCGCCGGCGCGGTCCCGGTGGACCTGCACGGCAGCACAGTCGATTTCGCCGCCTGCGCCACCTATAAATGGTTGATGGGCGATTTCGGCCTCGGCTTCCTCTATGCCCGGCGCGGCGTGCTGGATGCGCTGCCGCTCGCGGACTTCGGCTATTATGGTTTCGCAGCCCCGGATGCCCCGCCCGGCATCGGCCTGTCGCCGCCGCAAA
This sequence comes from Sphingobium sp. Leaf26, assembly GCF_001421665.1. Taxonomy (GTDB): domain Bacteria; phylum Pseudomonadota; class Alphaproteobacteria; order Sphingomonadales; family Sphingomonadaceae; genus Sphingobium. The sequence continues at coordinate 196,017 of NZ_LMKV01000012.1, read as the reverse complement.
CCCATATCTATCCCATGGACACGCCCGGCGACACGCCGGTCAGCTACAGCATCCGCCCCGGCACGCTCGGCCATTTCGGCACCGGCACCTACGCCCAATCGGTTATCGCAGCGATAGACCACAGCCTCGACTATATCGGCACGCTCGGCGTCCCCACGATCCAGGCCCATGCCCAGCGCCTGATCGCCCCCCTGCGCGAAGGCCTGACCGCAAAGGGGTACACCATCATCACCCCGCCCGGCACGAAGACCCCGATCCTCACCGCGCTGCACCCACAAGCCAAGGCCCGCCTCACCGACCCGCTGGCCAGGGCGCAGGTCCGCATTTCACTCCACGACCATCATTTCCGCATCGCGCCGTCGGTCTTCAACAACAGGCATGATGTGGACCGCCTGCTCGCCGCGCTCCCCCGCGCCTGATCCATTGAACGGAGACACCCATGAAGCGCCTTCTCGCCACCGCCCTGCTACTGGCCGCAGCCCCAGCCCCAGCCTTCGCCCAGCCCGCCGCTGCGCCGCAGCCTTTGCCAGCCAAGCTCCCCTTCTCGCCGTCTATCCGGGTGGGCGACCTGCTGTTCATGTCGGGCCAGATCGGTCAGGTGCCCGAAGGCATGGACAAGCATAAGGAAGGGTTCGACGCCGCCGTCAAAGGCGCTATGGATTCGATCGGGAAGATATTGGCGACCAACGGTCTCGACTATGGCCATGTCGTCAAATGCACGGTGATGCTGGCCGACATGGCCGACTGGCCCCGCTTCAACGCCGCCTACCTCCCCTATTTCGAAGGCAAGCGCCTGCCCACCCGCAGCGCCTTCGGCGCCAGCGGCCTGGCGCTCGGTGCCCCGCTCGAAGTGGAATGTATCGCCGCGTTCAAATAGAGCATCGTGCGGAAAAGTGGGAACCGGTTTTCCGCTTGAAACGATGCGAAAACAAAAAACTGGCGCGCGACCTGCGTCGGATTCAACGCAGCGCGCTCTAGCTGCTGCGTTTTCGCCAATCGTCACCCCGGACTTGATCCGGGGTTCCGCTGCCTTTTGGATTGGTCAGGTAAAAGGGGGAAGAAAAACGGCGGAATGCCGGGTCGCGCCCGGCATGACGGTGATGGCAGCGACTGAAGATATTCGCCTATATCTGCCGCCTGGCATCGAAGGGCGCGACGATCTTGCAGCGATAGGATCGCGCCTCGTCGATCAGCCCGGTGTGCAATTGGGTCGACAGCATCAGCGTCGCCCGGTCCAGCGTCTCCACCCGGCGCAGGTCGCTCAATATCCCGCCGAGCATTCCGCCGCCCTGATTGACCAGCGTGATGGTCGCATCGTCCTGCGCGGCGATCTTGTTCCAATCGCCGCCGGCATCGCGCCAGCGCCCGCCGGTAAAGTCGATCACGATCTCCCGCACCGACCGGTCATCGGCGGTGCAGGACAGGCCCCGGCTGTCCGTCAGCGTCGGCACGGCAACAGCGGGCGCAACGCCCGGCGCCGGTGCAGGTGCCGGCGTACCGGCGGCCATGGCCGGCGCGGCTATCATCATCAGCATCGCAAAGACCAGACTCTCACGCATTGCCCGATGATATCAGACCCGCAGCACAAACGATAGCGCCGGTCAGAGCGCCACCGCTTCCCGCACCAGCAGCACCGGCACGCCATCGCGCACCGGAAAAGCCAGGCCCGCCGCTTCGGACAGCAATGCGCCCCGCACCGCGTCCCAGCGCAGCGGGGTGCGCGTCACCGGACACACCAGCTTGGCCAGCAACCAGGGGTCGATCGGAGATACGTCAGTCAAACCCTATACTCACTGCATCGTCGCGCCGCCGTCGCGCTCGATCCGGCCGACGATCTGCATCAACTGGATGATCCGCTCCGACCGTTCGGACAGGCTGTCCGCCTCCAGCAGCGTCTGCTTGGCTGCCGGGTCGAACGGCACGATCTGGGCGATGCCGTTCACCAGCGCCGTATCGTCCAGCCGCGACACCGCCGTCCAGTCCACCACATAGCCCAGCATATCGGCAAAGCGCCGCGATTCCTGCTCCAGCGCCGCCCGCTCGACCGCGTGCAGCACCTCATCCTCCTGCGGGGCCTGCTCGACATCCGCCTCGATCTGGCGGAACTGGGTCGGCACGGACAATTCCCGCACCACCCGGAACCGGGCCAGGCCGGTCAGCACGATATTGAACCGTCCATCCTCCAGCGCCTCGATATGGCTGACATGGCCCAGGCATCCGACGTCGAACAGCGCCGGCACCGCCCCTTCGCCGCGCGGCTGGATCATGCCGATCCGCCGGTCGCGCGCCATGACGTCGTGGATCAACGCCCGGTAGCGCGGCTCGAAAATATGCAGCGGCAGGTCCATTCCCGGCAACAGCAAGGCGCCGGACAAAGGAAAGATAGAGACGCGCGCGATGGGCATGGGCTTTACGAGAACAATATCTGCGACAGCTTGCGCCGCTGCGCCGACACCCACGGATCTTCCAGACCCACGGCGTCGAAGATCGTCAGCAACTGCGCCCGCGCCGCACCGTCATTCCATGCCCGGTCGCGCCGCACGATCTCCAGCAGCGCCTCGGCCGCGCCGTCGCGATCGCCATTGGCCATCAGGCCGCCGGCCAGCTCGAACCGCGCCTCATGGTCGTCGGCATCGGCATCGACCCGCGCCTGCACGCCCGACAGGTCGGCCACCGGCTTGGCATCCCGCGCCAGCGCGATCGCCGCGCGCGCCTGATCGATCGCGACATTCTTCGCGACATCGGCGGGCAGCGCGGCCAACACCGCCTCCGCCTCGTCCAATCGCCCCAGCACCACCAACGCCCGCGCCAGCCCCGACGCCACCTCGACATTATCAGGCACCATCTCGGCCAGTTGGCCGAACACCGACAGCGCCCGCTCGGCATCACCCGCCGCCAGCACGTCCTCCCCCATGGCGATCAACGGCGCGATTTCCTGCAACTGCGCCTTTTCATCCGATTCGATCGGCAATTGCGACAGCAACTGGTCCAGATACTGCTTCAATTGTCCTTCGGTGCGCGCCTGGCTCAGGTCCGCGACCGGCTGGCCCTGGAACACGGCATAGACTGTCGGGATCGACTGCACCCGGAACTGACTGGCGATGAAGCCATTTTCGTCGACATTGACCTTGACCAGCTTCACGCCCTTGGGCGCATATTCCGCGCACACCTTCTCGATCACGGGGGTCAATTGCTTGCACGGCCCGCACCATTCGGCCCAGAAATCCACGATCACCAGGCTCGTGCGCGACGGCTCGACCACATCCAGGCGAAATGCCTCCACGGCCGCCTTGTCAGCCTCGCTCAATCCCAGGGTCGCCACGCTTATAATCTCCTGCCAATGCGGTCATTCGCCGCCGTCATACCGCGCCTTATGTGGGGCGTCACCCCTTGCGGACAAGACGAAGGCGCAGGAAAGCGTCAGAAGGTATAACCGATGCCCAGCGCGCCGACGAACTGGTTGCGCGACCCGGCGTCCGCGACGATCGGCGAATCCGCATATTTGCCCAGCACACGCGAATAGCCCGCAACGCCGAACACCGCCCACCCCTTGCGAATGTCACCCGACAGCGACTTGCCGGCCGACAGGTTGACGCTCAGCCGCTTGAAGCCCGATCCTCCGGCCCGGTTATAGACACCCAGCCCGCTGGCCAGGCTCTCCTGCGGCGTGATGTCGAAATAATAGCGGCCATATTTCTTGCCGACATATTCCGCCGACACCGACGCGCCGACGAAGGTGGTGACCGACAGGGGCGTGAAATATTCGATGCTCGGCGTCACGACATAGCTGCCATGCGCGCCCGCTACATCCTTGGTCACCGCCACGCGCGCCGCCAGATTGTCATATTCGCTGGTGATGACCCCGGTCTTGCCCACGCCGACGAAGCCGCCGACCTCCACCGCCACGTCGCGCTTGCCCAGCGCCCGCACGGCGTCGTCACGGATCGCCTTGCCGCTGGTCCGGTCCAGCCGGACATTGACCACCGGACCCAGCTCGAAATCGACACCGGGGCCGCCCGGATCGGGGATGGCATCGACATAAAGCGCCGTGCCGCGCGTCCAGAAGGAGAAATCATGGACTTTGCCGCGCGCCTGCACCAGCGGCATCACACGGTAGTCATCCGACCCTTCATAGCTGGGAATGGCTGCTATCCCCGCACCGATGGTCAGCGTGCTATGCTGCTCCTCTTCCTGCGCCATGGCGGGCGCGACAAGCAGTTGGGCCACGACGAATGTCGCGGCCAGTCGGCAGCGGAAATGATCCATGATGACCCTGTTTATGAAGATGCGTTCAGGGTCTAGAATGTTTCGAGGGCCTTGGCGGTTCCCCCGCGCCGAACGGCGCCGGCGCCTCACAGGAAATATTTGAGCCTGATCGCCTGCTCCACCGGCGCGCCAGCAACCGGAAAACTGGCCGACTTGAAGCTCGGCGCGCCAAAGCGCAGCACCGGATTGCGGGAGAAGCCCACGCCCTCGCGCGGGATGCCGGCGAAAGTGTCCAGCTTCCCGTTGCCATTCTCGTCATGGATGATGGCAACGGCATAATCGCCCGGCGCCAGCGTGCCGAGCGGGATCGGCCCGCTTTTCACCGGCACGGCGAAATGCCGCTTCTCCGGATCTTTGGTGCAATCGGGGAAATAGGCGGCCGTGCGGGTCACGCATACCAATATCTGCCCCTTGGCCGATCGCAACCCGTCCAGCGTCATGCTCAGCGACTGCCCCGCCGGCGCCGCGCCCGTCTGCCCTGCCATCGCCAACAACGCGATCCCGATTGCCCGCTTCACCCGTCCACCTTCTTGAAGTCGCCCAGCCCTTTGTCCGTCCCACACAGACGGTCCCACACGCGGAAATACAGCCCGTAATTACAATTATAATGGTCATGATGCCGCTGATGATGGGTCGCGGTGATCAACCACCCGCCCAGCGGCCCGCGCACAAGTCCGCGCGGGAACATCTCCCACCCCATATGATTGCTCACGCCCATGACGGTCATGATCGTCAGCACGCACCCCAGCACCGCGACATGAATCGGGATCAACAGCACCAGCACCGGAATCACGAACGCGCCGGTCAGCGCCTCCCAGGGATGGAAACTCATCGCTGCCCAGGCGGTCGGCGGGCGGCTGGCATGGTGCACCGCATGGGCGATGCGGAACAGGCGCGGCCGGTGCATCCAGCGATGCGTCCAGTAGAACCATGTGTCATGCAGCGCGAGGTAGAGCAGCAGCGACAGCGGCAACCACCAGAGCGGATACGCGCCGACATCCGCATAGATGCGCGTCCATCCCCGCGCCTGCCAGCCCCAGGCGACCACGCCCGCCGGCACGCCATAGATAAGAGCGGACAACAGCGACCAGCCGATCTCCCGCCCCATCTGCTTCTCCAGCCCCCGGTACAGGCCCGGCTGTCGGATTCGCGTCGCCAGCGCAAAACTCCCGCTGGCCAGCAGGTATCGCACGCCGACGATGGCGCTCATGGCAAGAGCGGACAGGAGGATGGCTGCGACCATGGCAGGGGCTATAGGCGCGGTTACGCCACTACGAAAGAAGAAGAAGCCCGCAATCAAACTCTGTTCCCCGGCGAAGGCCGGGGTCCGGTTCAGTCGTGCGCTGGCCCCCGGCCTTCGCCGGGGAACAGATATTTCAAGTCCGCGGCCGCGCCTGCCGGTAACTGCCCAACTGCCGCACCCATTTGGTATGGAATTCCAGCTCCGCCAGCGCGCGGTCCACCGCCGGGTCGCCCGGCATCCCCTCGATATCGCAGAAGAATTCGGTCGCCGCGAAACTGGCCCCGCGCTGATAGCTTTCCAGCTTGGTCATGTTGACCCCGTTGGTCGCAAAACCACCCATCGCCTTGTAAAGCGCCGCCGGAATATTCTTCACCTCGAACAGGAAGGTGGTCATGACCGGCCCCACATTGGCGGTCGGCACCCTGGGATCGCGCGCCAGCACCAGGAAGCGCGTCATATTGTCGTCGCTATCCTCGATATTCTCGGCGATCAGGCGCAGGCCGTACAACTCCGCCGCCAGATAGGGCGCGATCGCCCCTTCGCCGGGCAGGCGCGTTTCCGCCACCAGCGCCGCCGCGCCCGCCGTATCGGCATAGGCGACCGGCTGGATGCCCCGCTCGCGCAGATAATGGCGGCACTGGCCCAGCGCCTGCGGATGGCTGATCGCACTCTTCACCGGGCTGTCGTCCGGCGCCATCAGGCAATGGCGGATGCGCAGGAAATATTCGTCGATGATCGACAGGCCCGATTCGGGCAGCAGAAAATGCATGTCCGCCACCCGGCCATGCAGGCTGTTCTCGATCGGAATGATCGCCCGCGCGGCAAGGCCACTGCGCACGGCGTCGATCGCATCCTCGAACGCGAAACAGGGCAGCGGCACGCAATCGGGCGCATAGCCCAGGGCGGCCAGATGCGAATTGGCGCCGGGCGCACCCTGATAGGCGACGGCGCGGGCCGGATCGAGCGCGGCCTTGGCGGCAAGGTCCGCGACGATAGCGCGGGCGGGGGCGGGATAATTGTCCATAGGTGCCCGCGCGCTTAGGATTTCCCCCGTCCCCGCGCAAGTATTGGCACGTCATTCCATGACAATAGGGATGAACCCGGCTTGCGCCTGCGCGTATCCGCCATTATGGCAACCCACAAGAGGGGGCGCGGAAGACAGCCGCCATAACAATAAGGCAAGGGAAGTCGAGCGAGATGGGCGATCGTTTCAATACCGCGGCGGGTTGGGCGTTGTTTGCAGGGATCGTAGCGCTCGGCGGCGCGATCGTCAGTTCCAAGATCTTCCATGAAGAACGGCCCGAAAAGATGGGCTATGCCATCGAAGGCGTCGAAGCAGAGGGTGAAGGCGGCGCGGCCAGCGGCCCCGGCCTCAACACCCTGCTCGCCAGCGCGGACGTCGCCGCCGGTGAGAAGGTCTTCGCCAAATGCGCCGCGTGCCACACCGTCAACCAGGGCGGCGCCAACGGCATCGGTCCCAATCTTTACGGTACGGTCGGTGAGGAAATCGGCCATGGCAAGGCTGGCTTCGCCTTCTCCGAAGCGCTCAAGAGCAAGGGCGGCACCTGGACCTTCGAAGCGCTGGATCACTGGCTGAAAAGCCCGCGTGAATTCGCGCCCGGCACCAAGATGACCTTTGCCGGCCTCGGCAATCCGGCCGACCGCGCCAACCTGATCGCCTGGCTGAACAGCCAGGGTTCCAACCTGCCGCTCCCCGCCGCCGATGCTGCCCCGGCCGCTGCGGAAGGCGCGAATGCCGCCGAAGCCGGCAACGCCGCCAATGCGGCGGAAGCCCCGGCGGACAACGCCGCCAACGCCAGCGAGTAAGCGGCAATCACCGATAGCATCGCAATACGCGATCTGACGGGCGCGGCACTGGTTGCCGCGCTCGATTCACTGGCGCAACTGCGCATCGCCGTCTTTCGCGACTATCCCTATCTGTACGAAGGCAGCGGCGGCTATGAGCGCGGCTATCTGACCGCCTATGCGCAAAGCCCCGGCGCGCTGATCGCAGGCGCCTTCGCGCAGGTCGACGGGCGCGAGCAGATCGTCGGCGCCGCCACCGCCGCCCCCATGGCCGATCATGCCGCCGCCTTTGCCGATCCGTTTCGCGCACGCGGCATGGACATAAACAGCATCTATTATTTCGGGGAATCGGTGCTGCTGCCACAATGGCGCGGCCATGGCGTCGGCCACGCCTTTTTCGACCGCCGTGAAGCAAAGGCGCGCGAACTCGGCTTCGCCATGGCCAGTTTCTGCGCCGTGATCCGCCCCGCCGACCACCCCGCGCGTCCGGCCGACTACAGCCCGCTCGACCCCTTCTGGCGCAAGCGCGGCTATGCGCCGGTCGATGGCCTGATCGGCCATTTCAACTGGAAGGAACCGGGCGACGCGGCCGAAAGCGACCACGAAATGCAATTCTGGGTCAAGGCGCTTTAGCCTCTTCGGCAGGCCTCGCTTCATTCACGCCAAACTTTTTCGGCGGCATCGTCTTCGGCGCAGAGCAGCGTCACGCCTGCCAGGCTCTACACCAACAAGCATTGGCTTTTCGTTCCCCGGCGCAGGCCGGGAAACGATTCCTATCATGGCATCTTGCTGTTACCGCGCCGCCACCAGCAGCTTGTCGATCTTGCGCCCGTCCATGTCGACGATCTCGAATCGCCATCCCTGATCGTCGATATAATCGCCCACTTCCGGCAATCGCCGCATCAGCCACAGCGCATGCCCCGCGACGGTCGCATAGTCGCGATCCTCGGACAGGGTGATGCCGATCCGCTCGGCCAACTGGTCCATCGGCATCTGGCCCGACACCAGCAGGCTGCCATCCTCCCGCTCGACCATGTCCGGCTCGTCATAGGCATCGCGGTCGGACGCGAAATGGCCTGCGATCGCCGACAGCAGGTCGGACGGCGTCACGATCCCCTCGAAATGCCCATATTCGTCATGGACCATGATCATCGGCACGTCGGATCGACGCAGCACTTCCAGAGCGTCCATCGCGTCCACCTGGTCGGGCAGCACCTCCGCCTTGCGCATCAGCCTTTGCACGTCGAGCGATTCGCCCCGGAACAGCGCAGTCATGATGTCGCGCGCCTGGACGATGCCGATGATATCCTCCACCGACCCGCGCCCCACCGGCAGGCGGGTATGCGGCGTTTCCAGCAACCGGCTGCGAATCGTGGCGTCGTCGGCGGCGATGTCGATCCAGTCGACGTCCATGCGCTGCGTCATCACCTCGCGCACCGGCCGGTCGGCCAGCCGCACCACGCCGGAAATGATCGCCCGCTCGCTTTCCTCGATCACGCCGGACTTGCTGGCCTCGGCAACGATCAGGTGCAGCTCTTCGGCGGTGACATGGCTTTCCGATTCGCGGGCCAGACCCAGCGCCTTGAAGATCAGGCTGCTCGACGCATCCAGCACCCACACGACCGGCGCGGTCAGCTTCGCCAGCCACTGCATCGGCACCGACACCAGCACCGCGATCGGCTCGGGCGCGCGCAGCGCGAACTGCTTGGGCACCAGTTCCCCGACGATCAGCGAGGCATAGGTGGTCAGGCCGATCACCACGGCAAAGCCTGCGCTTTGCGCCGTGCTGGGCGACAGGCCCAGCCCCTGCAAACGTTCGCCCACCGGCCCGCCCAGGCTCGCCCCCGAATAGGCGCCCGATATGATGCCGATCAGCGTGATGCCGATCTGCACCGTGGACAGGAACCGCCCCGGATCGGCCGCCAGCGCCAGCGCGGCCTTCGCCCCGCTGCGCCCCGCCTTCTCCATCGCCTGCAAGCGCGGCTTGCGCGCCGACACGATGGCCAGCTCGGACATGGCAAAGACACCATTCACCGCGACGAGCACCAGAATGATGACAAGGTCTACCCAGGGAAAGGGCGTCGGATTGGGAGGGGGGATCGTGGCCATGGTGGTCAGTTTGTCCCTATAACCGCTAATCTTTCAATTTAACAACATCGCCATCATCATCAGTTCAGTTCGCATGTGGAACAAACGCTTTCGTCGGGCGATTAGAGCGTTCTGAAGTCGGCCGGAACAACCGATGGATCGCAGAACGCGAAAAAACACTCTGACGGGTGCAGTCGCCCCTCCGGACGAAAAGACAAGGGAACAGGATCATGAGGATTTCTCACAGCATCATCGGCGCCGCAGGCCTTGCCGCCATGCTCGCCACCACTGCCTGCACCACCGATCCGACTACGGGTCAGCGCAGCATTTCCAAGGCTGCGATCGGCGGTATCGGCGGCGCATTGGGCGGCTATCTGCTGGGCGATCTGGTCGGCGGCCGCAACGACCGGACCGAAAAGATTCTCGGCGCGGGCATCGGCGCGGTCGCAGGTGCGGGCATCGGCGCCTACATGGACGCCCAGGAACGCAAATTGCGCGAGGAAACCGCCGGCAGTGGCGTGGACGTGATTCGCGACGGCGACAATCTGCTGCTGCGCATGCCGTCCGGCATCACCTTCGCCTATAACAAGTCGGACGTTCAGCCCCAGTTCCAGCCGACGCTGAACGATGTCGCCTCGGTCCTGGCGCAATATCCCAAGACCTATATCGACGTTTACGGCCATACCGACAGCGATGGCGCGGACGCCTATAACCAGACCCTGTCCGAACGCCGCGCCCAGTCGGTCGCCGCCTATCTGAGCAGCAAGGGCGTCCAGTCCGCCCGCATCGGCACGCGCGGCTATGGCGAAACGCAGCCGATCGCTTCCAATGCGACCGAAGAAGGCAAGGCCGCCAACCGCCGCGTCGAAATCAAGATCGCCCCGGTGACGGAAGCCGACGTGAAGGGCTGATATATCCTCCCCGGTACGGGGAGGGGGACCGCTCGCGAAGCGAGTGGTGGAGGGGGGGGTGCCACCGGGCGCTTCCCCTCCGTCAGGCTTCGCCGGTTCAACAGAGGCACGTGACTGTGTTGAACGCCCCGTGCCGGGGAGGATTAAAAACTCGCCTTCAACCCGTCGATCACGAACTGCGCCGCCAGCGCCGCCAGCAACACGCCCAGCAGGCGGGTAATCACCGCCTCGATCTTGTGGCCCAGCATCGCCATCAGCGGCCCCGCCGCGATCAGCGCGCCCAGCATCAGCGCCAGCGTCAGCACCACCGCGCCCAGCACCACGCCGCGCTCGGCGATCCCATTGGCGCGCGACATCAGCAGCATCACCGTCGCGATGGAGCCAGGTCCGGCAATCATCGGCATCGCCATCGGGAACACCGACACATCCTCGACATGCGGCTCCTCGGTCGTGATCTTCTGCGCCCGGTCCTCGCGTCGCTGGGTGCGTTTCTCGAACACCATGTCCATCGCGATCATGAACAGCATGATGCCGCCCGCGATGCGGAAACTGTCCAGCGCAATGCCCAGCACGCCCAGCAACTGCTTGCCCCACAGGGCGAAGACCAGCAGGATCGCCGCCGCAATGCCCACCGCGCGGATCGCCATGGCGCGCCGCTGCGCGTGACTCGCACCGCTGGTCAGGCTGGCATAGATCGGCGCGCAGCCGGGCGGGTCGATCACCACGAACAGCGTGACGAAGGCGGAAATGAACAATTCGATCATGATCCGGCCTTTACCCTGTCATCGATCACTGTCTGATACTCGTCGCCGGTCCACATCCGCACGCGGACATGGCGGCTGCCGTCGGTCGCCACATCGGCGCTCCAGACCAGGCTTTCGTCAGGCGGTGGCGGCGGGGCGCCCTTGGTCGGCTTGCCTTCGGGCGGCGGCCCCACAGGCGCACCCTCCGCCGGCCGCTTGCAGGTGGCGACCTTGCCGGTCAAAAACTCCGGCGCCTCGCGCGCCTCGCCCAGCGTGTCGCCATGGTCCATGATCCACTGCCAGCGCCCCTTCTTGTCGCGCCGCCAGATGGTGGTGAAATAGCCGACCGATCCGTCCGGCCGCTTCCAGTTGCCTGTGCTGGCGGCCAGATTGCCGTCGCACGACACATAGGCGATGGACGGCGCCCAACTGACCGAAGCCGCCGGATTCGCCTGCTTCCTCAGCCACTCCTTCGCCACCACCCGTTGCGGCACAAACATCACGGCATCGTCGGCGGCGGTCTCGGCAAAGGCGGTCCATTGCCCCTTCTGCTGCGCCAGCCGGTTGAACGCGATTTCCGCCGCGATCACGCTGCTGGGATCGGGCTGGAACCGTAGCGGCGGGCGCGCTGAACCGGGGGCAGCGACAAGCACCGCCGCGCCGGCGATCAGCAGCGCCAGCCGCGCCCTCACAGGCCCGCCGGCTTGGTCAGGCCCGCGCGCGCATGCGCCGCGACCAGCGTGTTGCGCAACAGCACGGCGATGGTCATCGGCCCGACCCCGCCCGGCACCGGCGTAATGGCGCGCACATGGGCCAGCGCCTCGGCGGTGGCGACGTCGCCCACGATCCGGCTCTTGCCATCCTCGGTATCGGATACCCGGTTGATGCCGACGTCGATCACGGTCGCGCCCGGCTTGATCCATTCGCCCTTCACCATCTCCGCCCGGCCCACGGCGGCGACGACGATGTCGGCGCGATGCACCACGCTGGCCAGGTCGCGGGTGCGGCTATGCGCGATCGTCACCGTCGCGCTTTCCGCCAGCAAAAGCTGCGCCATCGGCTTGCCGACGATGTTGGACCGGCCCACCACCACGGCCTCCAGACCGGACAGGTCGCCCAGTTCATCCTTCAGCAACATGATGCAGCCCAGCGGCGTGCACGGCACCAGCGCCTCCTGCCCGGTCGCCAGCCGGCCCGAATTGACGACATGGAACCCGTCCACATCCTTGGCCGGGTCGATCGCGCCGATCACGGCGGCCTCGTCGATATGCCTGGGCAGCGGCAACTGCACCAGGATGCCATCGACCCGATCATCCTGATTCAGTTCCTCGATCAGGTCGAGCAGATCTTCCTCGCCGATACTGTCCGGGCGCTTGAACTCGAAGCTTTCCATGCCGGCCGCAGCCGTCATCTTGCCCTTGGACCGGACATAGACGCTGCTCGCAGGATCTTCGCCCACCAGCACCACGGCAAGGCCCGGCTTGCGCCCGGTCGCCTCCACGAAGGCGCCGACGCCGTCGGCCACCTTGTCGCGCAGGGTGGCGGCAAAGGCCTTGCCGTCGATGATCTTGCCGATGGTCATGTCTGTTCTACCCATGTTGCGATGATGGCGGTCAGGCGCGCCGATGCACTGGCGGAACCAGCGGCCCCGCCAATGATCCGCAACCGCTTTAGCCGGTTGGTGTCGCCCGATTCCAGCAAAATCGCGCTGCGCGGCCAATCCAGCCGTTTCGACAGGAGGGCGATCAGCGCATCATTGGCCCGGCCCTTTTCGGGCACGGCGCGCACCCGCGCCATCAGCCAGCGCGCACCCTGCGCATCGGTCCAGCCTCCGCCGATCGCCTCATTGGCCGATCCCGGCGTCAGCCGGACGCTCAGCAGCAGATCGTCACCCGCCGCGTTCCAGACGATATTCAGGCCAGACAATATTCAGGCCAGACAGCGTTCAGGCCGCCGCCCGCATCAGCGCCGCGAACAGATTCTGCCGGACCGGCCCTTGCAGGATGATGATCGCCAGCAGCACCACCATCGGCGCCAGGTCCAGCGCGCCCAGATCCGGCATGAATTTGCGCACCGGGCGATAGAGCGGTTCGGTCATCCGGTCGAGCGCATAGAGGCCGTTGCGGACATAGTCGTTGGAGGTGTTGATGACATTGAACACGATCAGCCAGCTCAGCACCGCCTGCACGATGATGATCCACCAGATCGCTTCCAGCACGATATAGACGATGCCGTTCAGGGCGTTGAGGAGTTCGAACAAGCTACCGGCCTTCCATGCTGCGCTGCCGCGAATGTGACGCTGTATCTAGCGGCGGGGCGCCGCCGGGACAAGCAGGCGCCCGGCTTTATTCCACCAACCCCGTTTCCCCCCCGGCCAACATCGAAGCGCATGGCGAGGATGGGTGGATTGCGGAAAGTCGGCTTATTCATACGGATAAAGGGAAAGCGGACAATCACGGGTGTGTCGGATTCTAACGGGGCGCGACCTTATATCCGTCGTCCTTAATAACCCAACGAACGGGCTTGCCCGGCAGATTGATGTCTATTCGCTCAACCTGCCCATATTTCATAAGTTGTCCGTCTTGTAATCGCAGGGCTTCACAGACTTTGCGTCCAGCCAGCGGCTTTAACTTTTCGACAAGTTTGTTCATAACCGCAGCATTGCGTTCCGGTGGCAAGAGCGTGCCATTCACGCGCACTTGCCCTTTCTCAAGATCACCTAAAGCCATCATGCCGCAGATGGTGCCACTTTCAATTTGAACGGTGGTCGAGACCTCAAGTGTAACCGGCTGATCCGGAGAAATTAGGATTTCGCCCACGTCAATGATCGTGCCATCTGCTGACTTAGAAAAGGTATCAATAGTCGAGCAAGTCTTGGTGCCTGCATCTGGGTTCGAGCAAAGCACCTTCCCAGCCTGCAACTGAGCCAAGACGTCGGTTTCTGGCGGTGTCGAAGCCACTGCCATCGCCACTAAAACGAAAATAAGCATTGGCGAAATACTCCCGTATCAACCACCTCGCATATGTCCGCTTATAGGAATGAAGGCAACGCCGTTAAACGGCAAGGAATGGTCATTAACCGCTCACTTCCGCACCAGCGTACCAGCCCCCTGATCCGTAAAGATTTCCAGCAGCATCGCATGCGGCACCCGGCCGTCCAATATGACGGCGGCGTCCACGCCGCCCTCGACCGCACGGACGCAGGTTTCCAGCTTGGGGATCATGCCGCCGCTGATCGTGCCGTCCGCTTGCAAAATTTCGATCGCCGCCGGGTCCAGATCGCTCAGCAGATTCTTGTCCTTGTCCAGCACGCCCGCCACATCGGTCAGCAGGAAGAAGCGCGACGCCTTCAGTTCCGCCGCGATCGCGCCGGCCATCGTGTCGGCGTTGACATTATAGGTGTGGCCGTCCGTGCCGACGCCCACCGGAGCGATGACCGGAATGATGCCGGCCTGCGCCAACGTGTCGAGGATGCGGCGATCGACCGCCACCGGATCGCCGACAAAGCCCAGGTCGACATTGCGCTCGATCCCCGAATTGGGGTCCGCCTCGCGCCTGCCGCCGACCTTCTCGCACAGGACGAGGCCCCCATCCTTGCCCGAAATGCCGACCGCGCGGCCGCCCGCGCCGGCGATCCAGCCGACGATTTCCTTGTTGATCGAACCGGCCAGCACCATTTCGGCGATCTTGGCGGTTTCGGCATCGGTGACGCGCAGACCGCCGATGAATTGCGATTCGACGCCCAGTTTCTTCAACATCGCGCCGATCTGCGGCCCGCCGCCATGGACGACGACGACATTGATGCCCACCGCCTTCATCAGCACGACATCCTCGGCGAAATCGCGCGCGGCTTCGGGATCGCCCATGGCATGGCCGCCATATTTCACGACGAAGGTCTTGCCGGCATATCGCTGCATGTAAGGCAGCGCCTCGACAAGGGTTTCGGCCTTCGCGAGGAGCGCGGGATCGGGAGCGTGCTTGCTGTTCATGCGCGCGCGCATAAAAGCATATGGTGCGCACCGCAAGTTTTGCGCACCGCTCCATTTAGTTAGTTAGCTAAGCAACGAAAATAGCATGGCGAAACAATTGTCTAACTCGCTGTCTCACTTACGCGCCCGGACGATCCAGCCGCCGCCCCAGCCCGACCAGCAGATAGATGACCGGCGGCACCAGGATCGCCGACAGCAGCACCTTGGCCAGCATCTGCCCCAGCAGCAACTCGCCGATGGGGAACACCCCATAGAAAGCGATCGACACGAACAGTAAAGTATCCACGATCTGCGACAGGATGCTCGCCGTCGCGGCGCGCAGCCACAGCATCCGGCTCCCTTCCCGCCCCTTGAGCGCGGCGAACAGCGTCACGTTCAGCGTCTGCGAAATGCCATAGGCGATGATCCCGCCCAGCCAGATGCGCGGCGTACCGCCCATCATCATGGCAAAGGCCTTGGCCCGCTCCGGGTCCATGTCTCCGGCGGCCGGCGCGGCCAGTACCAGGATGGAAATCAGGATCGACGCGATCAGCGGCAGGAAACCGATCTGCACCAGCCGGTTGGCGACCTTGCGCCCATGCAGTTCCGCCACCGCGCTGGAAATGGTGACCAGCAGCAGGAAGGCGAAGATGCCTGCCTCTACCGCCAGCGGCCCCAGCCCGACCATCGGCCCGATAGCGGACAGCGGCCCCAGCGCAACCTGCTTGTTCCCCAGCACGCCCGCGATGCAGACCATGCCACCATAGAAGATCGAGAAGGCGAAGAGCGAACGGCTGATGGGCGCAGGCAAAGCAGTCATCGCCCGCCCTTACCGACATTTGCCCTGCGGGGGAAGATGGCCCGGCGCGTAAGCCCTACCCCGCCAGCAGTTGATATTTCAGCCCCATGGCCTGCGCCAGGTTCTTCAGCCGCCGCTCGACCGCTTCTCCATAGAGATCGGCATCGCCATCGCGCAGATGGAGGTCGATCCGGTCCGCATGCCGCTCCAGATGCGACACCGCCAGCGGCCCTTCGACCCCGCCCGACAGGCGCTGCGCCAGCCGGATCGCCAGTCCCCACAGCGCCGCGCGCCGCAGGACATCGGGCGCGACAACATGCTCCAGCCCCGGCGGCGCAGACACACCCCCGCCGAAATGGCTGTGCAACGCCTGCCCCAGCATTACGCGCTCGATCGCGGTGATGCCCACCCAATTGCTGTGCAGCGCCACCTCGACGCCCCGCTCCGCCCGGAAATCCGGGTTCGCACGCCAGCTTACATCGGCCAGCAAGCAGGCGGCGCGGCGGATGCGCCGGGCGGCGGCATCGTCATCGGGAAAGAGCGGCGCGATCCAGCGGTCGATCCGGTCGCCATGGCCACGAAAGCGCGCCTGCGCCTCCCCTTCCGCCTCGGCCGCGACCAGCAGCGGGTCATGCGCCCTTATATCGTCCGGCAGCGCCTCGTACAGCAACCCCTCGCGCAGGCCATAGGCCGACACGATCATCCGGCTGGACCGCAACTGCCGCACCACGATGGACAGCAATGCGGTCGCATCCGGCAGGGTCGGCACGCGCGATCCGGTCATCGCCGGTATCTGTTTCAACCGGGCGCGGTCGACATGGCTGACGATCCGGGTCAACTGCTCGGCCCGCGCCGCGCTCATCTCATATTGGTGGACGACCGGCAGCGGAAAGCTGGTCAACTGCATGTCGAACCGCGCCAGCGCACGCCACGATCCGCCGACCAGATAGAAGGGCAGGTCCGGCTCCGGCCGCCAGTTCGCCTTCTCCAGCATCTTGGCGACCGTCCGTTCCAGCGCGCGCGGCCCCTTCGCCCGAATCTGCGGTAGGCGCAGCACGCCCAGCGGCAACGATATGGTCTGCTCGACCGCGCCGTTCCTGACCCGCGCCAGTTCCAGGCTGCCGCCGCCCAGATCGCCGACGATCCCGTCCGCACCGGGAATGCCGGACAACACCCCCATCGCCGCGCCGATCGCCTCCTGCGCGCCGGTCAGCAGTTCGACGGTCAGGCCCATATCCCTGGCCCGCGCGATGAACTGGTCCCCATTGGTCGCGTCGCGCACGGCGGCGGTGGCGACGCAGCGTATCTCGGTCACCTTCATCGCCCGGCACAGATGGGCAAAGCGCCCGACGGCGCGAAGCCCCCGCTCCATCGGCTCTGCCTCGATCGTGCCGGTCTTCGCCAGCGACGCGCCCAGCCCCGCCATCACCTTTTCATTGAACAGGATGAAGGGGATGCGGCGCGGCCCGTCATAGACGACCAGCCGCACGCTGTTCGACCCGATATCGATGATGGCGGTGCGGGCATGGGCGGGTTCGGGCGATGTCGCCATGCTTTCGGCGACGGCGCGCACGCGGCTCAGCATCGAATTCATGCCGTGAGGCCCCGCAGGCGCAGCGTCGGCACAGCCTCATTGTCGAACGCGGCCCCGCGCCCCGACAGCGACGGATTGGTCATGAAATAGCGGTGCAGGTTGAACGGCTTGTCGCCCGGCTCCAGCCGCGCATAATGGCCATCGCTGTCCAGCGACCAGCTTTGTTCGGTGTCGATCAGATTGGCGACCATCACCTGATCCAAAATCTGGTCGTGGACGGTGGGGTTTTCCACCGGCGCCAGGAATTCGACCCGCCGGTCGAAATTGCGCGGCATCCAGTCGGCCGAACTGATGAAGACCTTGGCGCCATTATTGGGCAGCGCCTTGCCATTGCCGAACACGGCGATGCGGCTATGCTCCAAAAAGCGGCCGACGATAGACTTCACCCGGATATTTTCCGACATGCCCGGAACCCCAGGCCGCAGGCAGCATATGCCCCGGATGATAAGGTCGACCTGCACCCCGGCATTGCTCGCCGCATAGAGTTTCTCGATCATCGCCGGATCGACCAGGCTGTTCATCTTGGCCCAGATCGTGCCCGGCCGCCCGGCCCGCGCATGCTCTATCTCCGCGTCGATCAGCTGGCTCAGCATATTACGCAGGTCGCGGGGCGACATGACCAGCTTTTCCAGTCGCTTGGGTTCGACATAGCCTGTGATGTAATTGAACAGCGCGGCTGCATCGCGGCTATACGCCGGATCGGCGGTGAAGAAGCTGAGGTCGGTGTAGATGCGCGCCGTGATCGGATGATAATTGCCCGTGCCGAAATGGCAGTAGCTGCGGAACTGCCCGCCCTCGCGCCGGATGACCATGGAAATCTTGGCGTGGGTCTTCCAGTCGATGAAGCCATAGACCACCTGCACGCCCGCCCGCTCCAGCGCGTCGGCCCACATCAGGTTCTGCTCCTCGTCGAACCGGGCCTTCAACTCGACCACGGCGGTCACGGACTTGCCCGCCTCCGCCGCGTCGATCAGCGCACGGATGATCGCCGACTGCTTGCCCGCGCGATACAGCGTCTGCTTGATCGCCACCACATCCGGGTCGATCGCCGCCTGTTTCAGGAAAGATACGACGACGTCGAACGCCTCATAGGGGTGATGGACCAGAATGTCTTTCGCCCGGATCGCGGCGAAACAGTCGCCGCCATATTCGCGAATCCGCTCGGGGAAACGCGGCACATAGGGTTCGAACTTCAGGTCGGGCCGGTCGGCGTCCACGATGCCGGACAGGTCGCCGATGCCGATGAAACCCTCCACCTCGACCACCACCGCCTCATGGCCCTGGAGCATGTCCTGCAACATCTCCTCGACCGGCTCGGGGATGCGCTCTTCTATCTCCATGCGGATCACGCGGCCGCGACGGCGGCGTTTGATCGCGCTGCGGAAATGGCGGACCAGATCTTCCGCTTCTTCCTCGATCTCGATGTCGCTGTCGCGGATGATGCGGAACACGCCGCTGTTGCGAACCCGGTATCCGGGGAACAGATCGGCGGAAAAGCGCCGGATCATCGCCTCCAGCGCCATATATCTCGCCGGATCGCCGGGAACGCGCACGAACCGCGCCAGCGTCGACGGAATCATCACCAGTTCGCGAATCGGCTGCTTGTCCGACAATCGCTCCAGATCGAAGATGATCGACAGCCCCTGATTGGGGATGAAGGGAAAGGGATGGGCCGGATCCAGCGCCTGCGGCGTCAGGATCGGGAAAATCTGCGTCAGAAAATGCTCGCGCAGCCACTCGCCGCAACCGGCATCCATCTCGGCGGACGGTCCGATCACCTCGATCCCCACCTGCGCCAGTTCGTCATGCACTGCGCCCCACACCTTCTGCTGGGCGCGCATCAACCGTGCGCTTTCTTCGGTCAGGGCGTTCAACTGCTGCACCGGGGTCAGGCCATCGACGGAACGCAGGTCGACATCCTGCAACTGTTGCCCCTTCAGCCCCGCCACCCGGACGGAGAAGAACTCATCCATGTTCGCGCCCGAAATCGACAGGAACCGCAGCCGTTCCAGCAGCGGATGGGCGCGGTTCATCGCCTCCTCCAGCACCCTCTGGTTGAACGCCAGCCAGGACAGCTCACGGTTGAAATAACGGTCGCTGGGCAGCGCCAGGCTGGCGGAGGGATCGGCTTCGGCCACGGATTACTCGCGTTGCGGAGGAGAGGGATCGGGCGGGACTATAGGCAGAAAGCCTGCCGATTGCAGGGTCTCTTTCGCCATTGCGACAGAAATCTTGCGTCCAGATGACAATGCCGCGCGATCCAGCAGCCCCGTCACCTGCGCAATCGCATCATAACGACGCTCGACCCGACGCAGCAGCCAGTCAGGCACATCAGGCGCATAGCTCGCCCCCGCCAGATCGAACGCGCGACAAATGAGCGCCCGCGCGAGCAACTCGTCCGGTGCCTCGATCGCGACATGCGGCGCGGCGGCCAGCCTCGACCGCAAATCGGGCAGCCTGACGTCCCAGTCGGACGGCGGCGCATCGCCCACCATCAGCAATGGCCGGTGCGCCGTCTGCGCCTCGTTCCAGGCATGAAAGAGGAAATGGTCGTCACGCGCGCCCTTTGCCCCCTGCGCATCGTCGATCACCTCGCCGCCGCTCATCTGCGCGAAATGGCGGGCCAATATGGATCGACCCGATCGCGACGGCCCGGTCAAAACGCTGATCGACAGCGGCCATTCGCGCCACCGTTTCAGATGGGCGACGGCGATGCGATTAGCATCGCTGACCAGGAAATCACCTTCGCTTGATCCCCCATGCCGTTCGAAGGGCAGGCTGATCTGGGTCATTGCGGCGGCGGAGATGCCTGACGCCGCGTGATCCGCAACGTGTTGCCGGACGCCGCGACGGTAAAGCCGCGCGCCTGCAAGCCGGCCCGCAGCATGTCGGCCGTGCCGTCGAAGCTGACCTGCATGACCGACGTACCGCCCAGCGCCAGGCTGCTCGTATTGGCCAGCCGCACGCCGGGGATCGACCGAACGGTCGCCTCGCCCGAACCGACCGACGCGACGTCGGGCGTTTCGAACTGGATGGTGAAGCTGACGCCGCTGGTCGCCACGGTCGGCAATTCGACCGCCTCGACCGGCGCCTCGATCGCGTTCTCGATTTCCAGCGCGGCGGGATCGACCGGTTCCTCGATCACCAGCGACGGGTCGGGTCGCAGGCGACCATCGTTGAGCGCCCGGATATACAGTTCATCGATCCGGCGCGCGCCTTCGTCCATCATCTGCGGGATACCGCTGTCATTGGACGCGCGCAGCGTGACGCTGCCGATCAGGCTGTCGTCCGGGCCATAGCGCGCCGTGAAGGTGCCGGTGACGGGACCACCCGGATAGGCCCGGTCCAGCCGCGCGATCGGCACGACCACATCGGCCGCGCCATATTGGTCGAGCAGCACGCGCCACCACAGCCGCCCGCGCCGCCCGGTCTGCCCCGCGTTCAGCAGGATCGGATCGGCGATGGAGCCGGCCACGCGCACATAATCGATCGCGCTGTCCCCCGTGCGATAGCGCGCCCAGGCCTTCTGCCACTCATTGGTCCGCTCATAGGATACGGCGCTGCCGCCATCCCACAGCACCGGAATCACCAGCAACGGCGGCGATCGCATCACATTGCCGGACACGCCCAGCAGCGCGCCGGTCCGCGCGCGATCGAACAGGATTCCCAGCGTCGCAACATAGCGATTGGGGCCGTTCTGCTCATATTCCACCTCGATGCCCGACACCATCGCTTCGATCTGCGAATCGGACAAAGCCGGCGCGCCGCTCCCACCATGGGTACGGGTCCACAACATCCGCCACGCCTGCCGCTGCGCCATGCGCCATCCGGCATAGCGCGCCGTGTCGGCATCCTTGGCCTGCACATCGACCTTGACCCCGCGCACCTCGAAATCACCACCGCTGGCGATCGGCGGCACGCCCCGCTCGCCTTCCATCTGCGCGAACAGGGCGGCGGCGGCCAGGCCGATCAGGATCGCGACGATGATCTGGACGGGCCGCGAAAACAGCCGCACATAGGCTGCCGGGCGGGAAAGGGTCTGGCTCAGGCTCACGGGCGTCCTTTTGGCGAACATTGCCCGTGATGCCAAGCGGCAAGGCGCGACTTATCCCCACCTTTCGCCTCAACACACTTGTAGAAATTCTACTCCACCCGCCCCACCCCCGCTCGCAGGCGTCAGGACAGATGCCAGCAACATCGAAGGTTCCGTTTTCCGCCCCTTTGCTCTAGGGGCCAAAATATGAGCGACAACGAATCCTACAGCTACGCCAAGGCTGGCGTCGACATCGCCGCGGGCAATGCCCTTGTCCGTGCCATTGCCCCGCTGGCGAAGGCCACGCGCCGCCCCGGCGCCGACGCCGAATTGGGCGGCTTCGGCGGCTTTTTCGACCTCAAGGCCGCCGGCTATGACGACCCGTTGCTGGTCGCGGCCAATGATGGCGTGGGCACGAAGCTGAAACTGGCGATCCACCATGATCGCCATGACGGCGTGGGCATCGACCTGGTCGCCATGTGCGCCAACGACCTGATCGTGCAGGGCGCCGAGCCGCTCTTCTTCCTCGACTATTATGCCACCGGCAAGCTGGAGTCGGGCGTCGCCGAGCGGGTCATCGCCGGCATCGCCGAAGGTTGCCGGATCGCCGGTTGCGCGCTGATCGGCGGCGAAACCGCCGAAATGCCGGGCATGTACAGCGATGGCGACTATGATCTTGCCGGCTTCTGCGTCGGCGCGGTGGAACGCTCGAAGGTGCTGACCGGCAACAAGGTGAAGACCGGCGACGTGCTGATCGGCCTCGCCTCCTCGGGCGTGCATTCGAACGGCTTCTCGCTGGTCCGTCGCCTCGCCGCCGACAAGGGCTGGAAGCTCGACCGCCCGGCCCTCTTCGACAATGAAGTGCTGCTGATCGACGCGCTGATGGCGCCCACGAAAATCTATGTGAAGAGCCTGCTGCCGCTGGTCCGCGCCGGCATGATCAATGCGCTGGCCCACATCACCGGTGGTGGCCTGCTGGAAAACATCCCCCGCGTCCTGCCCGAAGGCGCCCATGCCATGGTGAACGCCGACGCGTGGGAACAACCGCGCCTGATGGCTTTCCTCCAGGCGCAGGGCCATATCGAGCCGCAGGAAATGGCGCGCACCTTCAACTGCGGCATCGGCATGGTGCTGGCCGTGGACGAAGCCCATGTCGCCGCCGTGACGAAATCGCTGGAGGATGCGGGCGAAACCGTCTTCCGCATCGGCGCGATCGGCGAAGGCGACAAGGGCTGCACCGTTAAGGGCAGCAGCGAAACCTGGAGCGCCAAGGCCGACTGGTCCGCCACGCATCTGGGCTAAGCCTCAAAAAATTTCCGTTCGCCCTGAGCCTGTCGAAGGGCCGTACTTCTCTTTATAGAAGGAGCAGGGCTTCGACAGGCTCAGCCCGAACGGAGTTTTGAAATGGCCAAAGCAAAAGTCGGCGTCCTGATTTCCGGCCGCGGCTCCAATATGGCGGCCTTGCTCTACGCAGCGAAGGCCGCCGACTGCCCCTATGAGATCGTGCTGGTCGCGGCCAACGACCCCGAAGCCCCCGGCCTCGCGCTGGCCGCCGCCGAAGGCATCGCAACATTCGGCCAGAGCCACAAGGGCCACAAACGCGCCGAATTCGACCGCATCATCGACGCGCAACTGCGCGAAGCAGGTGCCCATTATGTCGCGCTCGCTGGTTATATGCGCCTGCTCTCGCCGGAATTCGTGTCGGGCTGGGAAAACCGGATGCTCAACATCCATCCCAGCCTGCTGCCCAAATATAAGGGCCTCGACACCCACCAGCGCGCGATCGACGCGGGCGACAGCCATGCCGGCTGCTCGGTCCACATCGTCACCGCCGAACTGGACGACGGCCCGGTGCTGGGCCAGACCCCGGTGGCGATCCTGCCCGGCGACACCGAAGACAGCCTGGCCGCCCGCATCCTCATCGCCGAACATCAGCTTTATTCCCGCACCCTCGCCGAATTCGTCACCCGCGAACGCCAACCCGACTGGCTGCTGAACAAGGTCCGCGAAGCCGCGCTCTCCCTGCCGCAGGCGGACGAGATCGTGTCGCACGGCATGCCCTGCTTCGGCATCGTGAAGGGCAAGAAGTTCGCTTACTTCACCCGCGACCATCATGGCGACGGAATCATCGCCCTGTTGGTAAAAACCACCGCGCCGGAAGAACAGGCGACGCTGATGGAAGCAGACCCGGAGCGTTATTACCGCCCCGCCTATTTCGGCACCGACTGGATCGGCATCCGCCTCGACCTGGGCGACACCGACTGGGATCATATCGCGGAGCGCCTGCGGTCAAGCTGGCGCCAGATCGCACCGAAGAAACTACTGGGCCTGATGGATATCGCCGATCAGTTTTAGAGGTGCGAACACTGGCATCTCCCTGCTTTTTTCTTCGCTCAAGCCGGAAAATCAGAACCCCTGCTTGCGCTGGGATGACAAAAAGTGGGTAGAGTGCGAACTCAGGCATCGTCGTCAAAGGCCGAAGCAATCGCGACTGCTTGCTCGTAATCTGAACGTTCGAACACAAACGGTCCAAAACCTGTATAGTCTCTTTGCGACCTATGAGGTTGGACGAAATCCTCCCATATGATGAATTGGCCCATCGGACGCACATGAGTGATCAAAGGCCAGCATCCCGCTTCGCCGCACTCGCAGAAGAGCGTATATATCTCGCCTTCTTTATCTCCTTCAATCGGCTCCTCATTTCCTAAAAAATAGGAGAAGAGTGGGCCGAGATTGAAGTGCGATGGCACGATACCTCCATAACCACCGGCCGGGTCCGTATATCCATTCTCACGTTCAAACTTTGTGACGAGGTCGGCCAAAGCAACGCCATCAATGCACGGCATCAAAGACGGGGTTGCGCCATTTATATATTCACATTTGAAAGTCAGAGCGTGAGTCATACAGCTATCAAGCGGATACATTCTCTCTCTACAAGTGCGCTCCAACCCATCAGCCCCCTTTCTTTCCCCCGCTTCGATCCCCATAGAGATCAGCCATGATCGACACCCCCCAAGCCGCAATCGAGATCCGCAACCTCACCAAAGTCTATCAGGGTGGCAAGCGCGCGCTCGACGGGATCAACCTGTCTATCCCGCGCGGTCAGATATACGGCCTGCTCGGCCCCAATGGCGCGGGCAAGTCGACCACGATCAACATCCTGGCCGGCATGGTGAACAAGACCGACGGCGACGTCAGCATCTGGGGCTTCGACATCGACGCGCAACCCCGCAATGCGAAGAACAGCATCGGCATCGTGCCGCAGGAAATCGTCTTCGATCCCTTTTTCACCCCGTTCGAAACACTGGAAAATCAGGCCGGCTATTATGGCGTACCCAAGGACCGCCGCCGCTCGATGGAATTGCTGCGCGCC
This sequence comes from Sphingobium sp. Leaf26, assembly GCF_001421665.1. GTDB lineage: Bacteria > Pseudomonadota > Alphaproteobacteria > Sphingomonadales > Sphingomonadaceae > Sphingobium. Next base: position 171,193 of record NZ_LMKV01000012.1, on the reverse strand, counting down.
GTCCATCTGGAGGACAAGGCCAATGCCTATGCCCGCACGCTCTCCGGGGGCATGAAGCGCCGCCTGTTGGTGGCCAAGGCGATGGTCCATTCGCCGCCCATCCTGGTGCTGGACGAACCGACCGCAGGCGTCGACGTGCAACTGCGCCAGCAACTCTGGGCCTATGTCCGCGAATTGAACGCATTGGGCGTGACGATCGTGCTCACCACCCATTATCTGGAGGAGGCCGAAGAACTGTGCGACCGCATCGGCATCATCAACCATGGCAAGGTCATCACCGACAAGCCGACCCGCGAATTGCTGGCCATGGCACAGGAAAAGGTGGTGCAGGTGACGGTGGATCGCGACGTGACGGCGATCCCCGACGCCCCCTGTTTCGAGAAAATAGACCTGTCGGGCGACCGCACCCTGACCATCACCTATATGAAGGACCGCGCCAATGCGGGCCAAGTGCTGAGCGCCGTCCAGGCGAGCGGCCTCGCCATCGTGGACGTGGTGACGCGCGACCCGGATCTGGAGGATGTGTTCCTCAACCTGACGGCGGCGGCTTGATTTTGAAGGAGAGGGATCGTGGGCTTTAAAATCTCATGGCTGGCTTTTGAGGCTATCGAAAAAGAAGCGATGCTAGATGCCTTGGAATTCCGGGATACCGGTGAAGCCGACGAAGCGAATGAAAGTCCATTTTCGGCCGTTCAATTGCGTAATGGCTGGAGTGTAATCTGGTCCAACGATTTTGAATGGGCCGCCACCCAGCCGGTCAAATTACGCTTTCCGACCAAACGCGCCATTAGCTGTCAGTTACATGAAGGCGTGATGTACAGCGCCGCACACGGTGCCGGAGATGGCATTGAGCTGTGGAGCGTGGCCCATGACGCGCAGCAATCGCTGCACGACCTTTCCGTTTCCGGTGATCCACCTCCAGAACTGCTGTCGATCAAAGACAAGCTGTTTTTAGAACAAAAGAACGAGGACGCCGGAAGTGCGGAAGTGGATTTTATTTTCGACATTCCGATCGAACTGGCAGCCAGCGTCACTGGCTTCCGACATGATCTGTGGGAGATACACGGTTATCGCCCCGACTGGACAGTCATTGAAAGAAAATCGGTCTGACCCTACCGATCCTTCTGCGGTAACGCCGTAATTTTATGGTCTCCTCCCGCCTGCGGGAGGGGAGTAAGTAAGAAGCAGCAATAAATAATGCCCACCATCACCCATGACGTCATCATCATCGGCTCCGGCGCGGCGGGGCTGACGGCCGCCATCAACCTGGCGCAGGACCGCAAGGTGCTTGTGCTGGCCAAGGGCGCGCTCGATGGTGGCTCCACCAACTGGGCGCAAGGCGGCATTGCTGCCGTACTCGACGCGGGTGACAGTTTCGAGGCGCATGTCGAAGATACGATGATCGCGGGCGCCGGACTCAACAATCTGGAGACGGTGCAGTTCGTCGTCTCCGAAGCCCCCGCCGCGATCGAGCGGCTCGCCGATCTCGGCGTCCCGTTCAACGGCGGCGAGGCGTTCGGCAAGCGCTGGGATCTGACGCGGGAGGGTGGCCACAGCCATCGCCGCATCGTCCATGTCGATGATGCCACCGGCCATGCCGTTCAGGTCGCGCTGCTCAAGGCCGCCCGCGCCAACCCGAACATCACCCTGATGGAGGATATGGTCGCGATCGACCTCATCACCTCCCGCCATGGGGAACGCTATTCGGGCGACGGCCATGTCTGGGGCGTCTATGCCTTCAACCGCCAGACCCAGCGGGTCGATGCGCTGCTCGGCCGGGCGACGATCCTGTGCACCGGCGGTGCGGGTCGCACCTACCTCTTCTCGACCGCCCCGCGCGGCGCGACCGGCGATGGCATCGCCATGGCCTGGCGTGCGGGCTGCCGCGTGTCGAACATGGAAATGAACCAGTTTCATCCGACCTGCCTCTACAATCTGGAGGTCAAGAATTTCCTGATCACAGAAGCCGTGCGCGGCGAAGGCGGCCATCTCAAGCTCCCCCCCGGCGTTCCCGGCGGCGGCGAGCGGTTCATGCCCCGCTTCGACCCGCGTGAGGAACTGGCACCCCGCGACATCGTAGCCCGCGCCATCGACCATGAAATCAAGCGGCTCGGCCTCGACTATGTGCATCTCGACATCAGTCACAAGCCGCCGGAGTTCGTGAAGCACCATTTCCCGACCATCTACGCCCGGCTGCTCGACCTCGACATCGACATCACGAAGGAGCCGATCCCGGTCGTCCCGGCGCAACATTATACCTGCGGCGGCGTGGTGATCGACCTGGACGGCCGCACCGACCTGCCCGGCCTCTATGCCGCCGGTGAAGTGAGCGAAAGCGGCCTGCACGGCGCGAACCGCCTCGCCTCCAACTCGCTGCTCGAATGTTTCGTCTTCGGCGAGGCGGCGGCCGAGCATATCCGCGCCAACTGGAACGACCTTCCCGCCCCGCCGGCGATCCGGCCATGGGACGACAGCCGTGTCACCAACGGCGACGAGGAAGTCATCGTCCAGCATAACTGGAAGGAAATCCGCCGCTTCATGTGGGACTATGTCGGCATTGTCCGCACCACCAAGCGGCTGGAGCGCGCCCAGCACCGCATCGACCTCCTCTCGAAGGAAGTCGATGAATATTACGGTAATTTCCGCGTCACGCCCGACCTCATCGAACTGCGCAACCTGCTGGAAGTGGCGCGTCTCGTCGTCCGCTCCGCCCTCCACCGCAAGGAAAGCCGGGGTCTCCACTACACGCTCGACTATCCGGATACGCTGGCGGACGCGGTGGATACGGTTCTCGCTCCATAAAAAATGGCGCAGTCGTCCGGGGAGACGCCGCGCCATGAGGCATGGGGATGGACGCGCTGCAACCGCATCCGGTTATGCTTTCCTGCTCCCGCTTTCCCCGTCATGGTTTGGGCCGTGTCAAACGGCCAGAAAATCCTTGAGCAGCGCGTTGAAGCGGACAGGCTGATCGGCCATCACCATATGGCCACTCGGCCCCAGCGGTTTCAGCACCGCCCCCTTCTTGCCTGCGTACCCACTCTGGAAACTGCGGGTAATCGACGCCGCCTGCTGCGCATCGCTACCGACTGCATAGACCACCTCCAGCGGCATGGTCAGTCGCGGCAATTGCGGGCCAAGATCGGTATTGGCCAGATCGCGCAGCGCGTTGGCGATGACATCGGGGTCGCTGCCCTTCGCCCCCGGCGCCTGCGCGACGATCTGCGCCAGATAACGGCGGCCCGCCTGCGTTCCGGTGAAATAGCCGCTCAACTGGTCGGCCAGATAGCCCATGCCGCTGGCCGTCCCGCCCACCATCGCCGCGCCGGCCGGCAGCATGTCGACCACCATCACCCGGCTCGCCAGCCCTTTCAGGCCCAGCAGCATCGCCAGCGTGCCCCCCATGCTGTGCCCGACGATCGCCGGGCGCTTCAGGCCGGCGGCGGCGACATAGCGGGCGATCTCGTCCGCGATCGGTTGAAGCAGCGTACCGCTGGCATTGCCCTCCGGCGTCAGCCCCGCAAAGCCGCGCACATGCACCAGATGATAGCGATGGCCCGGCACCCCGCCCAGCACGCCGTTCCAGATTCCCGGCCCACTGGCAAGGCCGGGAATAAGGATCACGTCTCGGCCTGCGCCACGCACATTCATGGCGATGCGCCGCGAAACAAAGGGCGCACCCCATGCCGCCCCACCCTGCGTCATCAGGCCCGTCGCCATGGCGCCCAACAACAGCGTCCGCCTGTCCAGTCCGTTCATCGTCATGCGCCCGCTATTGACCCTCTGCCCCTGAACCGCAACGGGACGTCAGGCGGTTGCATCGTTCAGCCTCCTTACATCGCATTTGTGGAATCATTCGTCGCATGGGTCTTGCCGGACGATCGGCGGACCGCCCCTATTGTACCTTGAAAGAGTGCGGGGACGCTAATGAGATCGAATGAAAACCGGGCGGCTTCGGCGCGCCTGGTCCTGTTGGTTGCGGCATTGTCCGCCTGTGTAAGCGCACCCGAGCCGCCCCGCGCGCAGGCGGCCTCCGCCATACCGCAAAAGCCGATCCCCGGCCGGCCGCAGCCGACCACGAACACCTGGCCGATCCGCCCAGTCGCCAACCCGCCACTGCCCTATCGCGACATCGACCAGAATGAGATGCCTCCCCCCGCGCTGGTCAGCGTCGTGCGCAACCTTGGCCAAAGCTTCAGGGGCAAGGTCGGCATCGCCGTCCGCCGAGTCGGCGCGGACTGGACCGTAGCCTGGAACGGCACCTCGCTCTTCCCGCAGCAGAGCGTGTCGAAACTCTGGGTGTCGATGACCTTCCTCGACGCGGTGGATCGCGGCAAGCTGCGCATCACCGACACGACCACCATCACCCGCAACGACCTGACCCTGTTCCACCAGCCGTCCGCCGCATTGGTCGCGCAGAATGGCGGCTGGACGACCAGCTATTCCGACCTGATGCGCCGCGCGATGACGCAGAGCGACAATACCGCCAACGACACGCTGCTGCGCGCCGTCGGCGGGCCGGAAGCGGTGCGCAGCTTCCTGGCGCGACGGATGATCAAGGATATCCGCTTCGGCCCCGGCGAACGGCTGCTGCAATCGACCACGGCCGGTCTCGACTGGCGACAGGATTATGCGATCGGCCGCAACTTCTACACCGCACGATCGAAACTGCCCATGTCCGTGCGGCAAAAGGCGCTCGACAATTATCTGGCTAGCCCGCCCGACGGCGCAGCGCCCTCCTCGATCGTTCAGGCACTGGCGAAGCTGAAGCAGAACGACATGCTTTCCCCGGCCTCCTCGCGCCTGCTGCTCTCGATCATGTCGGAAGCCAAGACCGGGCCGCAACGGATCAAGGGCGGCGTACCGCACGGTTGGTCCTATCTACACAAGACCGGGACCGGTCAGGATTTGCCGCCCCGCTCCACCGGCTTCAACGATATCGGCATCATGACAGCACCGGATGGCACCAGCTATGCCGTTGCGGTGATGATCGGATCGACCACCGTCGCCATCCCCGAACGGTGGGCGCTGATGCAGGCAGTGGCCAAGGCCGTCGTCGCCAACCACGAACCGCGTTGAGTCAGAATCGCCTGACGAGGCCGAAATAGACTTCCTCGTCCGGGCTGTCCGCATTCAGCCCGGCATTGACGCCGATGTCGAACTGCATGTCGTCACTCGGCTGCCAGCCAAAGGACAGGCCGGCCAGCGCTTCGGTGACGTGACCGGCCGGATCATCGTCCCGCATCAGCGACGCCTCGATCGTGCCGGACAGGCTATCGCTCAGATCAAAGCCCAGTCCGGCCACACTGCCATAGGCGACATGGCGCCCGGACCGATCCTCATCGACCGCCGCGTCGATCTCCGGCACCCATTCAAGCGACAGGCCGTGGCCAATGTCGAAGCTGACCGGCAGCAATAGCCCGGCACCCCAGTCACCATCCCCAATGGCCGATCCGCCGGTCGGCACAGAGGCATAGGGCATCAGCGCCACCGAAAAGCCGGACCCGTCAGGATTGCCGAGGTTGCGTCGCAACGCCACCCGCACATCGCCGACCCCGCTATCCTTCTCGACAGTCCCGCTCACCCGATCGCGCATGCGCACATGCCCATAGGCGGTCCAGCCGACTTGCGCCTCCAGATGGTCGGCCAGACCCAGCCGCACCAGCATGTCGCCGGCCTGGATCATGTCGGTCCGGCTTGCCTGGTCCTGTTCCCGTGTCCAGTCGCCCAGCCCCAGTTCCACCACGACATGTCCCTTGTCGACCGTACAGGCCGGCGTCCCCAGCCCCGGCCGATCTGCACATAGATCGCGTGGTCTATCTTCCTGTGCCAGTGCCATCGCGGGCATCAGCGCGACCAGTATCATGCAAATCCGCTTCACCCTTATTCCCCCTCTTGTTATCAAACCGCTTAGCAGGAAACAGACCGGAAATAATCGACTTACTGCACGCAATCTGGCCAAAGGCGCCTCTGCGGCACGAACCGGCCATGGCTTGGGGCCGATCTCTGTCGAAGCCGATCACCGCGCCCACCATCGACGAAGGCGAATGCGTTGCGTCGGTCCTGCTGGCGATCCTGATCGCCCATCTGCTCGGCCCGACCCACATCTCCTGGGCGGCCTTTGCCGGCTATATGGTCATGCGCGGCCATGCCGCCGAAACGCCGATGCGCGGCGTGCTGGCACAAGGCGCGATCCTGCCCATCGCTATATCGGCACGCAATTCACCCTCGCGGTGCTGGTGACGCTGGCACCTGATCGTTATGACGCGGCCGAACGCCTGCCCGCGCTGGAGCGGCTGACTGCGATCTTCATCGGCATCGCCATGCTGCTGCCGGTGCTGTTGATCGGCCATGCTTTCGGCATTCGCCGGCCAGCCACGCCCGTCACCTCCGCCCAGGACGAAGCCAGCGGCGTCTGATGGAATAAGCCTCGTCCGGCAGGCGTATACCGGACATGAACACCCTCTTGCCTGCCCCTATCTCCTCGCGGGTCGTCCCAATCCGCCCGGCCGCAGCCCGCGTCAGCCCGATTCGCATCGCCCTTTTTTCCGGCAATTATGACTGCGTCCGCGACGGTGCCAACCGCGCGCTCAATCGCCTCGTCGCCTATTTGCTGCATCGAATCGGCGCACAGGTCCGCATCTACTCGCCCACCGCGCCGCAGCCCGCCTTCGCGTCGGTCGGCGACGTCTGTTCGGTACCCTCGCTCAGCCTGCCCGGTCGCCCCGAATATCGTCTCGCCATCGGCCTGACGCACGGGGTACGCCGCGATCTCGATGCTTTCGCGCCCGACATCGTTCATCTCTCCGCCCCCGACCTGCTCGGCCGTCAGGCGCAAAAACATGCGCAGGCGCGCGGCATCCCCGTCGTCGCCAGCCTCCATACGCGCTTTGAAACCTATCTCGATTATTATCGCCTCGGCTTCCTGCGTGGACCGATGGAGCGCTATCTCGATCGCTTTTATGGCGATGCCGACTGCATCTTGGCGCCAACTCTACCGATCCGGGACGAGATGGCTGCGCGCCATGGTGAAGCGAAAGTGGCTGTCTGGGGCCGGGGCATCGACCCCACCCAGTTCGCCCCGACGCTGCGCGACCCAGCCCTCCGCTCCGCGCTCGGCCATGAGGATCGGGAGGTGGTGCCGCTGTTCTTTGGACGACTGGTCCTTGAAAAAGGACTGGGCATCTTTGCCGACGTCATCGCCGCCATAAGGGCGCGCGGACATCAAGTCCGCCCGCTGATCGTGGGCGAAGGCCCCGCCCGGTCCTGGCTGGCGCAGCGCCTGCCCAACGCCAACTTCATGGGTCATCTGAGCGGTACCGACCTTGGCCGCGCGGTGGCGAGCGCAGACCTTCTCATCAACCCCAGCGTCACCGAAGCCTTCGGCAACGTCAATCTGGAGGCGATGGCATCCGGCCTGGCCGTCCTGTCGGCCGACGTGCCCAGCGCCGCCAGCCTGATCGACGCCGGCCGCACCGGGTTGCTGCTGCCACCAACTGACGCGGGTGCCTACGCCAATGCCGCGTCGATGCTGATCCGTACGCCAGCCCGCTTCGCCGCCATGCGTCAGGCAGCCGCCGTCGCGGCCAGCCGTCATCGCTGGGACGACGTGTTGCAATCGGTCGTGCGCGCCTATGCCGGGCTGCTCGGCACTCCTGCCCCGATCGATCGGCAGGCGCCTATGACCGCCGCTTGCCCGGCGCGCGCCGGAACCGGATAAGCCAGCTATGGACGACGTGCACGACATGGAGGCGGACCTGCTGGCGATGCGCCGCTATGCGCGCGCGCTCGCCCGTGACGATGTCGATGCCGACGATGTGGTTCAGGATGCGCTGCTGCGCGCGATCGAGCGCAAGGCGACCTATCAGCCCGACCGCAGCCGCACGCGCTGGCTGCTGGGGATCGTCCATAATGTCTTCGTATCCGGCAAGCGGCGCCAGGCTGCCGAAACGCGCCGGAACGACCGGTTCGCCGAAACACTGCTATCCAGCGTCGATCCGCAGCAGGAAGACCATATGCGGCTGGCGGAGATTGCGCACGGTTTCGCCACCCTGCCCGACGCCCAGCGCGCGGTGTTGCACCTGACCGCGATCGAAGGGCTGGGCTATCAGCAGGCGGCCGACATATTGGGCATCCCGATCGGCACGGTCATGTCACGCCTGTCGCGGGCGAGGGCGGCGCTCCGGGACGGAAACACAGAAAAAGGCCATCCGCACCTGCGGCTGGTGGGAGGACAGGATGACCAATGATGTGAACGCGCTGGAAATAGACGCCTATGTCGATGACCAGTTGGACCTGTCCCGCCGCTTCGTGGTGGAGACACATCTGTCCCGCCACCCCGATCAGGCGGCGCAGGTCATGGCCGACCTGTCGACCCGCAGCGCTCTGCGGCTGATGACGCCACGCTCCGACGCGGTACCACCGGCCATGGCCGACGCAGCCGCCCGGTTGCACGCCGCGCCTGTCCGGCCACGCTGGCGCCGTGCCCTGCCATTGCTTGCTCCGCTTGCGGCAGCAGCCGGTCTGGCCCTGGCCTTCCTGCCTCCCTCTGGCCCGCCTGACTATGTCGACTATGCGGTCAATTCGCATCGCATCGCGATGATGCGCGCAGCCATGGTGTCACAGGTGGAAACGCCCAGATATGACGCCCGCGAAATCGCGTCCAACACCCGCATCGCCATGCCGCATCTGCCCGACGACTGGCGCGTCACCGACGTCCAGCTCTTCCCCACCGAGCGCGGCCCGGCGCTGGTGGTGGCGGTGAAGACGGAGGGCGGCCAGAATTTCTCGCTCTTCGCCCTGCGCGATCGCAGCCGTGCGCCCGAACGGCCCGACGCGGTGCAGGAAGGCGCGGAATCGGTCGCCTATTGGCGGCGCGGCGACATGTCCTATGCACTGACCGGCAGTGGTGAACCGCGCCTGATGGACGCCACGGCGGAGGCATTGACGCGCGACTGGTCCTGAAGGCTGGAGGGGGCGCTCTTTACCCGCTATCCCCTCCACCCATGACCCAGAATCACCTCTATCTCGTCGACGGCAGCGGCTATATCTTCCGCGCCTATCATCAGCTTCCGCCGCTCACCAACCAGCATGGCCAGCCGGTCGGCGCGGTCTATGGCTATACGACGATGTTGTGGAAGCTGGCCGAGGAACTGGGCAAGGCGGAAGGCCCGACCCACCTCGCCGTCGTTCTGGACAAGGGGTCGCACACTTTCCGCAACGACATGTACGACCAGTATAAGGCGAACCGCCCGCCCGCGCCGGAGGATCTGGTCCCGCAATTCCCGATGATCCGCGACGCGACCCGCGCCTTTTCCCTCCCCTGTATCGAGGAAGCCGGGTTCGAAGCCGACGACATCATCGCCAGCTATACCCAGGCCGCCGTGCGCGCGGGATGGCATGTCACCATCGTCAGTTCCGACAAGGATCTGATGCAGTTGATCCAGCCCGGCGTCGACATGTACGACACGATGAAGAATGAGCGGCGCGGCGCGGACTATGTGGTCGGCAAGTTCGGCGTGCAGCCCGAGCAATTGGGCGATGTGCTGGCGTTGATGGGCGACAGCGTCGACAATGTCCCCGGCATTCCAGGCATCGGTCCGAAGACGGCGGCGAAGCTGATCACCGAATATGGATCGCTGGAAGCCGCGCTGGAGGCTGCGCCTGCGATGAAGAAGTCGAAGATGCAGGAAAACCTCATCGCCCATGCGGAGATGGCCCGGCTGTCGCGGCGGCTGGTGGCGCTGCATGACAGCATGGATCTGCCCGAACCGCTGGACGATCTGACGCTCAAGGGCATCCCGAAGGAGCCTTTGCAGGCATTCCTGTCGCATCATGGCTTCAAGACGCTGCTCAACCGCCTTGGCGCGCCGGCTGCTGCCGTAGCGGTGGCCGCAGCCAGCGCCGTCAGCGCGGAAGCCGCGGCCGCTGCCCCGGCGCGGGCGGAAGAACCGGCGATAGACCGGAGCCTCTATGAAACCGTCGTGACGGCAGAGGCGCTCGATCGCTGGATCGCCGCCGCCTATGCCGAAGGGCTGGTCGCGGTGGACACCGAAACCGACATGCTGGACGCCGTGTCCTGCCAACTGGTCGGCGTCAGCCTGGCGACCGGGCCGAACAAGGCCTGCTATGTTCCGGTCGGGCATGGCGGGACGGATATGTTCGCGGAACGGCCCGAGCAGTTGGACAAGGCGCTAGTCATTGCGAAGCTGAAGCCGCTGCTGGAGGATGACTCCGTCCTCAAGATCGGCCAGAATCTGAAATATGACCTGACCGTGCTGCGCCGTCACGGGATCGAGATCGCGCCTTATGACGACACGATCGTCATGAGTTTCGACCTCGACGCCGGGCAATCGCTGGCGGGTCATGGCATGGACGAGGCGGCGAAGACGCACCTCGACCATCAGTGCATCAGCTTCAAGGAGGTGGTCGGCACCGGCAAGAGCCAGATCAGCTTCGCCGAAGTCCCCCTGCCCCGCGCCACCGAATATGCGGCCGAGGATGCCGACGTTACCCTGCGCCTGTGGAAGCGGTTCAAGACGCGCGTCGCCAATGAAGGGGCGAACCGCGTCTATGAACTGGTCGACCGCCCGCTGGTCGGCGTGATCGCCCGGATGGAGCATCGGGGGATCAAGGTCGATCGCGAGCATCTGTCCCGCCTGTCGGCCGAGTTCACCGCCGGCATCGCCGCACTGGAAACCGAGATTCACGCGATCGCCGGCCAGCCCTTCGCCATCGGATCGACCCAGCAGCTCGGCGCGATCCTGTTCGACAAGATGGGCTATAAGGGCGGCAAGAAGGGCAAGTCGGGCGCTTATTCCACCGACGTCACCATCCTGGAGCAATTGGCAGCACAGGGCGCTCCGATCGCGGGCAAGGTGCTGGAGTGGCGGCAGCTATCGAAGCTCAAATCGACCTATACCGACGCGCTTCAGGCGCAGATCAACAAGGATACGAGCCGCGTCCATACCAGCTACTCGCTGACCGGCGCGCAGACCGGACGCCTGTCCTCGACCGATCCCAACCTCCAGAATATCCCGATCCGCACCGAAGTCGGCCGCCAGATCCGCCACGCCTTCGTCGCGGAACCGGGCAACGTCATCCTGGCGGCGGACTATAGCCAGATCGAATTGCGGCTGGCGGCGCATATGGCCGATGTGCCGGCGCTCAAGGAGGCGTTCGCCGCAGGCGAGGACATCCACAACCGCACCGCGCAGGAATTGTTCGGCGAGGTCAATCGCGACACGCGCGGCCGGGCTAAGACGATCAATTTCGCCATTCTCTACGGCATTTCGCGCTGGGGGCTGGCCGGGCGGCTGGAAATCAGCGCGGACGAGGCGCAGGACATGATCAGCCGCTATTATGAGCGCTTCCCCGGCATCAGCGTCTATATCAACGAGACGATCGAGAAGGTTCGGGAACGCGGCTATACCGAAACGCTGTTCGGCCGGAAGACATGGTTCCCGCGCATCAAGGCATCGGTCCAGCACGAACGGCAGGGCGCCGAGCGCGCCGCGATCAACGCCCCGATCCAGGGTACCAGCGCCGACATCATCAAACGGGCGATGGCGCGCATGGGACCGGCGCTGGAGGCGGCGGGCCTGCCCGACGTCAAGATGCTGCTGCAAGTGCATGACGAACTGGTGTTCGAACTGCCCGAAGGTGATGTGGACGCCGCCAGCGCGGTCATCCGGCAGGTGATGGAGAGCGCGGCCGAACCGATCGTGACGCTGAGCGTGCCGCTGGGTGTGGAAATCGGGACCGGACCGAGTTGGGGCGCGGCGCACTGAAAGCAAAAGGCCGGTCCTTCGTCAGGCCGGCCTTTCGTCAATCGAACAGCTCTTCCAGAAAGCTCTTCTTGCGCTTCTTCGGGTAGCCGCGCCCGTTGTCGCGACCGTCATCACGATAATCCCGGTCCGGGCGATAGCTTTGCTGGGCGAAGGGTGCGGGTTGGGGCGTGGGGGCGCTTGCCGACCCGGATCGCTCGATGATCTTGTCCAGTTCGCCCCGGTCCAGCCAGACACCCCGGCATTGCGGGCAATAGTCGATTTCGACCCCCTGCCGGTCCGTCATGGCGAGGCCGACATGACAGACCGGGCAGAGCATCGCCGACACCATGGCGGGATCGCGCATTATTCGCGCTCACCCGTCAGGCTGAGCAGCATCTGGAACAGGTTGACGAAGTTCAGGTAGAGCGACAGCGCGCCCATGACCTGCATCTTCCCTGCGACTTCATGGCCGGCATAGTAGAAATATTCCGACTTGATGCGCTGCACGTCCCAGGCGGTAAGGCCGGTGAAGACCACCACGCCGATGATCGAGATGACCATCGCCATCGCTGACGAGCCGATGAAGAGGTTGATGAGGCTGGCGACGATGATGCCGATCAGGCCCATCATCAGGAAGCTGCCCATTTTCGTCAGGTCACGCTGGGTGGTATAGCCCCACAGCGCCATGGCGAGGAACATGACCGCAGCCGAGAAGAAGGCCTGGGCGATGCTGCCGCCGGTGAAGACCAGGAACACGCTGCCCAGCGACACGCCCATGACGGCGGCGAAGGCGTAGAAGGCGGTGCGGGCGCCAGAGGTGCTCATCTTTTCCATGCGGAAGCTGAAGAAGAAGACGAAGGCCAGCGGCGCGAAGATCGCGACCCATTTCAGGGGCGTGCCGTAGATGGCGGCGGCCAGCGCCGGGGTGTTGCCGACCAGAGCGGCGACCAGACCGGTGATGACCAGGCCGATGCCCATATTGCGGAAGACGCCCAGCATGTGCGCACGCAGGCCGGCGTCGGTCTGCGCCGTCTGGCTGGCACCATAGCCCGGCATGCGAACGGGATTATTCATGGGTTACACTCGCTCCATTCAAAATGGCCAAAACAGTTGGTTCGAGTGGCCCGGTGCGGTCTCCTGCGGCGACGAGAGGGGGCAAATCGCCGCAGAACCTGCACCGGGCACACCCGATGCGGTCCGACATCGCGACAGGGATCAGGGGGAAATCCATGTCGCCAGAGGGGCCCGGCCCGCATCGACAATATCGGATGCCCCATGCGCGGCCGCAAGGGATCGGCCGCTGCGCAACATTTTATTACAATCGGGCAGGGTCTTGACGGTCGCGGATGGGGTCCGGTCGTCGCCAATGAGACAGCGAGTGAGACACCCAAATCGCCTGCGCAATTTCATTACTTAGCTAACTAAATAATTCTCTGCATCGTGATGACCGGGAAGGATTGACCCCTGCCCTGCTTCGCGACATGGCTGGCCACCATGTCCGACGACCAGCACATCCCCGCGCCGCTGCGCCTGTTCAACAGCCTGACCCGCACGATCGAGCCGTTCGCGCCGATCGAGGGCCGTCATGCGCGCGTCTATAGCTGCGGCCCGACCGTCTATAATTACGCCCATATCGGCAACCTGCGCGCCTATGTCTTCGTCGACACGCTGCGCCGGACGCTGTTGTGGAAGGGGCTGGCCGTCACCCAGATCATCAACATCACCGATGTCGGCCATCTGACCAGCGACGCCGACGCCGGCGACGACAAGATGGAGGCAGCGGCGAAGGCGAGCGCGCGCAGCATCTGGGACATCGCCGCCCATTATACCGAGGCGTTCAAGTCCAATATCGCCGACCTCAACATCCTGGCGCCCAGCGAATGGACGGTCGCGACCGATTATGTGCCGCAGATGATCGCCTTCGCCGAAAAGATTGCGCCGGATCATTGCTATGAGCTGGAGAGCGGCCTCTATTTCGACAGCAGCAGCGTGCCGGATTATGGCGCGCTGGCCGGTGGCCGCGATGATGCGGCGCACGCACGGATCGATCCTGTCGCCGGCAAGCGCAACCCGTCCGACTTCGCCATCTGGCGCAAGTCGCCGCCGGGCGAGCAGCGCCAGATGGAATGGGACAGCCCCTGGGGCAAGGGCGCGCCGGGCTGGCATCTGGAATGTTCGGTCATGTCGCAGGCGCGGCTTGGCCAGCCGTTCGACATTCACACCGGCGGCATCGACCATCGCGAGATCCATCACCCGAACGAAATCGCCCAGAATCAGGCCTTTCATAGCTGCTGCGGCGAACCCGATGCGGCGGCGGCGGGCTTCACCGGCGCGCGCTGGTGGATGCACAATAATTTCCTGGTGGATCGTCAGGGCAAGATGTCGAAGTCGAAGGGCGGCTTCACGACACTGTTCAGCCTGATCGACGCGGGCGTCCATCCGATCGCCTACCGCCTGCTGTGCCTTGGCGCGCATTACCGGTCGGAACTGGAGTTCAGCGCGGACAATCTGGCGGCGGCGCTGACGCGGCTCAAGCGGCTGGTCATGGGCGTCGAGGGCTTGAAGGCGCGCGCCGAGGGCGTGACCTGGCAATCGCCGCGGCTCGATTATCTGCGCGCCAATCTGCACCCGAAGCTGGCGCCGCTGCTGGAGCAGTTCGACGCGGCGATCGCCGACGACCTGATGACGCCGCGCGCGCTGCCGCTGCTGGAGGAAGCCGTTGGCATGAAGAAGGTGCCGGTGGACGAGAAGCTCTGCCTGATCGCCGCCTTCGACCAGGCATTGGGCCTCAATCTGCTGACGCTTGGCCGCGCCGACCTGCGCGTCCAGCCCAGGGATGCGCAGATCATGCCGGAGGAGATCGAGGCGGAACTGGAGCGCCGCACCGCTGCCCGCGCCGAAAAGAATTTCGCCCTGTCCGACGAGATTCGCGATGCCCTGATCGCCCGCGGGGTCGAGGTGATGGACGGCGATCCGTTGCGCTGGGACTGGCGGCTGACGCTCGCCTGAGCAAAACGGGGCGCGGCGTCCCCTTGACGCCCGCCCGCACCGGACCCATGAGACGCGAGGGTCGCGCCATGGTGGGGGTAAGATGAGACTTTCCGCTGCTGTTTCGGCTATCCTGCTGACGCTGGCCCTGCCTGCGCCATGCGCCCTTGCCGCGCCACCCGCCGGCTTTTCCACTACCGATCCCCGTCATGCGCGGCTCCGTGCACTGGAGCAGCAGGCGTCGGACCTGTTCAACAGCGACGATTATGCCCTGTCCATGTCGCAAAAGACCCGCGACGCCTGGAACCGCCTGCACGCCGCCGCCATGCGGGTCAGGATCGACGGAAAGCCCCATCCGCTCGCCGGGGTGGCGCTCATCAACCTGTCCTCCATGGACCAGATCGACGGCAAAAATACCGACGCCCTCACCCGGTCGAGCGAGGGCCTCACGCTGTTGGCGCCCTTTGCCGATGCCTATCCGGTCGCCTGGATGCAGGGCCTGTCGATCAAGGGGTTCATTCAGGCGGCGTTGGGTGACGTGACCGGTGCGGCGGATACGCTGGCGCAAGCGAGCGGCTATATGGACCTCTATATCGCCCGCACCCCGGCCGACCGGCAGGATGAATCGACCCAGATGCTGCGGTCGAACATCGCCTTCTCCCATGCGCAGGCGCTGACCCGGCTCGGCCGCAATGACGAGGCGGTGGAGGCGCAAAAGGCCAGCATGGAGGCGCGCATCCTGGCGGCCGGACCGAACAGTGCGGACACGATCGGCTCCTATTACAGCTATGCCCAGATGCTCGCCCGCGCCGACCGCGACGCGGAGGCGGAGACATATGCCCGCATGGCGGTGGATATCGCCACCGACCATGTCGATCGCAAACATCCGAGCTACGCCCGCGCGCTGGAGGCGCTGGGCCTGCTGCTGTCCCGTACCGGCCGGCGGACCGAGAGTCTGGACTATCTGCAACGCGCCATCGCCATCAAGCGCGAGACGGTCGGCACCAGCAGCCTCTATTTCCAGTTCGGCCTGCAAAATCTGGGCACGGTCCTGCTGCCGCTGGAACGCTATGCCGACGCGGAGTCCCTGTTCATGGAGGCCGAGCGCGGCTTTCGCGGGCTGGAGGGCGAGGACAGTCCGCAATCCGCCCGTGCGCTGGCGTTTGCCGCATCGGCCGCGCTGGCCGAGGGACGGCGCGAGCAGGCCGTCGAGCGGCTGACGGATGCGCTGGCGCGCGTGCATGCCGGGTCGGACAAGGACCGCGACATCGGCCAGCGCGTCTATCCCTATCTTGTTCCGGCCCTGATTGCGGCGAAGCGGGGCGACGATGCCCGTCGCGCCGCCGACGCCTTCGCCGCAGAGACCCGGCAACTCGACAATGCGCCCGCCATTCCGCTGGCGCAGGCGGCGATGCTGGTCGCCTGGACCCGGCAGGATCAGGCGGCGTTGGGGCCGGCCGCGCGCCAGCTTGCGGGCCTGTTGCGCGACAATGCCAGCGTCAATGACGATGGCGAGCTGAACGAGGAGCAGCGCGCCGCGCTCGACACGATCCTGGCGGTGGCCGTCGAGACGCAGGACGGCGCGCTGGCGCTGGACGCGATGGCGATCCTGGCCGGGTCGCGGATCGCGCAGGCCAACCGGCTGGTGGCGCAGCGGCTGGTCGCCGATCCGGCCCTGGCCGCGCGCGTGCGCAGCCTTCAGGACCGGACCAAGAGGTTGCAGGCCGCCGACAGCCATTTGCTCAAAGCGCTGGCGATCGACAGCGGCGTGGCCGAGGCGCGCGCGGACCGTGCCACCGTCGCGACGGAGGTGGATGCCGAGCGGACCGCCATCGCCCGCGACTATCCGCGCTGGGTGGAGGCGCATGGCGGCGCGCGGCCCGATCTTGGCGCGCTGCGTGCCAGCCTTGGCAAGGATGAGGCGTTGCTGGCGGTGATGCCGGCCTTTGACGGGGTCTATCTGCTCGCGGTCGGCAACGACGCCGTGCATGTCGAGCGGGCGCAGATGGACCGTGCCGGGCTGGTGGCGCTGGTGGGGAAATTGCGCGGTTCGCTCACCCCGGCGGGTTTCGACCGGTCCAGCGCGCACAGCCTTTACCGCCAGATCTTCACGCCCGGCATCCTCGCGACACTGGGCAAGGCCAGCAGCCTGCGCATCGTGCCGACCGGCGCCTTCGCCTCCCTGCCCTTCTCCATGCTGCCGCAGCGGCCGGTGGAGACGGTGACCCGCACGACGCCATGGCTGATCCATCGCTTCGCGATCGAGGTGCAGCCCGGTTTCTCCACCGGCGGCCGGCATCGGCACCAGCTTGCAGCGCGCGACCAGCGTTTCCTGGGCATCGGTGCGCCACAATCGTTCGGCGTTGTCCGGTCTGAGGCTGTTGCGCGCGGCGATGGCCCGCCGCTGGCGGTCGATCCGTCCGCCCGCAATGGCGACACCGCACAGGCCTTGTCGCATTTGCCGCCGCTGCCCGGATCGCAGGCGGAGTTGCAGGCGGTCGCGCAGCGTTTCGGGTCGGCGCGCACCACCTTGCTGCTGGGCGCGCAGGCCAATGAGCGCGCGCTGCGCACGCTGGACCTGTCCGGCTATGGCGTCATCCTGTTCGCAACGCATGGGCTGGTGAGCGGCGAGATGGAGGGGGTGAGCGAACCGGCGCTGGTCCTGTCGCCGCCGGCGGCCCACGATCGCCAGGATGACGGCCTGTTGACCGCGTCGGAGGTGGCGACGATGCGGATCGGGGCGGACTGGGTCATCCTGTCCGCCTGCAACACGGCGGCGGGCGACAACGGCCAGTCGCCGGCCTATTCGGGCCTCGCCCAGGCGTTTCGCTATGCCGGGGCGGGATCGCTGCTGGTGTCGCACTGGCCGGTGCGGGACGATGCCAGCGCCTTCGTCACGCTGGAGACGGTGAAGGGCGCCCGTCGCGGCCTGCCCCGGCCGGTGGCGTTGCAGCGGGCGATGCTCAAGCTGATCGCGTCGAAGCATCCCAATGCGGTGCAGCCCTATATCTGGGCGCCCTTCATCCTGATGGGGCGTTAACCCGCTTCCAGCGCCGCGCCGGCTTCCATCCAGATTTCTTCGGCCGTCGCCAGCTTCTTTTCGACCTCGGCGCGCTTCACCATCAACTGGCTGCTGGTCATCTTCGCTTCCGCCCCGGTCGCCGTCTTCGGGTTCGACAGGGCGGCGTCGATCCGGCCGCGTTCGGTGGTCAGCGCGGTCATCTCGCGCTCCGCCTTATTCACCGCGTTCTTCAGCAGCTTCTGCTTTTCGCGCCATTCGGCGGCGGCTTTCTTGTCGGCCTTGCGATCGACCTTGGGCGCGTCTCCGCCGCTGCTGCTGGCGTTGCCGTCCGCCTTGCGCAGGATGATGTCGGTATAATCGTCCAGGCTGCCGTCGAACGGCTGGGCGGTGCCGTTGTCGACCAGCACCAGACGGTCGGCGACCAGTTCGATCATGTGGCGGTCATGCGATACGATGACCACCGCGCCGCTATAGTCGTTCAAGGCCTGGACCAGCGCCTCTCGACTGTCGACGTCGAGATGGTTGGTCGGTTCGTCGAGGATCAGCATGTGCGGCGCGTCGCGGGTGATGAGGGCCAGCGCCAGACGGGCGCGCTCGCCGCCCGACATGGAGCCGACCTTCTGCACCGCGCGCTCGCCGGAGAAACCGAAGCGGCCGAGTTGGGCGCGCACCGCGCCGGGCGTCGCGCCCTTCATGACGCGGGTCATATGTTCCAGCGGCGTGTCGGTGACGTCCAGTTCCTCCACCTGATATTGGGTGAAGTAACCGACGTTCATCTTGGGGCTGGAGGCCATTTCGCCTTCCATCGGGGCGAGTTGCGCGGCGATCAGGCGGGCCAGCGTCGTCTTGCCGTTGCCGTTGCGGCCGAGCAGCGCCAGCCGGTCGTCCGGGTCGATGCGCAGGTTGATGCGGCGCAGGATCGGCGTGTCGGTGTAGCCGACCGAGGCCATGTCCATGGTGATGAGCGGCGGGCGCAGTTCGGCGGGACTGGGGAAGCCGAAATGCAGCGTGGGATCTTCGATCGCGGCGGCGATGGGCTGCATGCGGGCCAGCGCCTTGGCGCGGGACTGGGCCTGTTTCGCGGTCGAGGCGCGGGCCGAGTTGCGGGCGACATAGTCCTGCAACTTCTCGCGCTCCGCCTGCTGCTTGGAGCGGGCGGCTTCCTGCTGGGCGAGCCGCTCGGCGCGCTGCCGCTCGAAGGCGTCGTAGCCGCCGGGGTAGAGGGTGACCTTCCCCCCTTCCAGATGGAGGATATAGTCGACCACATTGTTGAGCAGGTCGCGTTCGTGGCTGATGACGACCACGGTGCCGCGATAGGCTTTGAGAAAATTCTCCAGCCAGAGCGTGGCTTCGAGGTCGAGATGGTTCGACGGTTCGTCCAGCAGCAGCAGGTCGGGGTTGGAGAAGAGCAAAGAGGCGAGCGCCACGCGCATCTTCCAGC
Organism: Sphingobium sp. Leaf26; assembly: GCF_001421665.1. GTDB lineage: Bacteria > Pseudomonadota > Alphaproteobacteria > Sphingomonadales > Sphingomonadaceae > Sphingobium. Next base: position 151,977 of record NZ_LMKV01000012.1, on the reverse strand, counting down.
CGCCCGAATAGCTGTCGAGCGGGCGGCCCTGCATTTCCTCGTCAAAGCCAAGGCCGACGAGGATGCGGGCGGCGCGGGCCGGGGCGGTATAGGCGTCGATCGTCGTCAGCCGCTCGTATATGTGGCCCAGGCGATCGGGGTCTTGCGTATGCTCCGCCTCCGCCATCAAAGTGGCGCGTTCCTTGTCGGCTTCGAGCACGGTGTCGAACGGGGTCGCGGTGCCGGACGGGGCTTCCTGCGCGATATAGCCCAGCCGCGTGTCGCGGGGCATGTCGCACGACCCCTCGTCCGGGTCGAGCTGGCCGATCATCACCTTCATCAGCGTGGACTTGCCCGCGCCGTTGCGGCCGATGAGGCCGACACGGCTGCGCGGCGGCAGCGCGGCGGCAGCGCGATCGAGAATGACGCGGCCGCCCAGGCGCACGGTGATGGAATTCAGATTCAGCATGGGCGCGCCTGTAGCAGAGGTGTGGCGAGGCGCAAAGGCGGGAGGTGGCGTTTTGCAAGAGGGTCATGGAATGCGAAGTTCATACCGTCGTGGCGGACGCAAAAGCGTGGGCACAGACGGGTGCCGTGGATTTCGCAATAGGAAAATTTCTGCAAAGTACGGCCCGTACCGGTGCGAAGGCGGCGCGGGGTGGATGAAGCCGACGGTGGGAAAGAGCCAGCGGGAGGATGACATGGATTGGGGAGTGTAGGACAGCGGGATGTTGTGGCCGGTTGCGAGACAAGCAACCGCACAGCTTTTTAACAACCAAAGCTAACGCCTTAATACAAGTTGTCGCCTTTTCACTGGTGCGAGGGTAGCCAGATGCGATTGGCTCGCTAACATCTGGGCATGAGCATCAGCGCAAACCTAATCCCCCGAAATAGACTGAGATGGATGCCGCGCCCTCTCCGGCTTGCTCATGAGTACAGTTTTTTCCTTCACGATGAGTGCGTGCGCATCCTGTGCGACTACGAAAGCGCGAAGGCACATGTCGTCACAATCACCTTCAAGAATGAGGACGAGACAGCGCTCTTCAACGCGAGCGATAGCGCTAATGGCCCCATCGCTGCGATGCGCGCGGCCGGATATGAGGCAGAGGCACGCCGGGTGATAATTAACCAGATTACAATGGCAATGGTGTCCGACTGCCTTCACCATATTCACGAGGCGCTCCGGTGCCTTGAGAAGCGAAAAATTGTGGTCGCCGCTAACCTACTCCGCAAACCTCTGACCGACAACCTACTCTACCTTTCGTGGATGCTGGGGGACGAGGACGGGTTCTATGAGGCATTTTCGACCAACAGCCCTAACGCGCTGACATCCAAAAGGCTCAAAGAGCGTCGGGCGCAAATCCTAGGCGATGCGCTGACGAGAACGCGGGTTGCTTCCGTTATCGACAGCGTGTTTATCGACGAAACCCTCTTCGACAGGAAAAATCCTTACGGCCTGCAACTGCTCTTCCAGCATGCCGTGCATCTCATCACCGTCGATAGGATAGAACTCAGGACGTCGCCGGAGAACTTCAACTTCATCTTCGCGAATCTGGAGAACGACGACAACTACCACGCGGTCTACGGAGCGCTCCCGCACATCCTCCTCTACTTATCGCATGTGGTCATGGGACTCTTCGAACGCATGCACCCACCTGAGGGTGGAAGCATGCTGGCCTTCGAGGCCCGGTCGATTCTCGGCTACTTGCTCCTAGAAGAGGGCGATAAGGCAGCAACTGTCCTGAGTATCTTAGGAAAGTTGCCCCCAATAGCTTGCGACCATTGTGGCCAACCACTTCGCATCACCCGCCATAACGCGGCGCGAATGATCCTTTCGGAAAGTGTGCGCTGTACCAAATGCCGCATGGTCCAGCCCTTTCCGCTTTCTTGGATGTTCGATTCGGACTTCATTCAGGCCACCGAATAGCGATAGGTCTGGCTCTGATCTTGGAAGATTGCCATGATGTGGCCATCTGTGGCCATGTTCTACGCCGTTGAAACCCAAGTCTACATCTCGGCCAATCCGCGACCGCATGTTTTGAGCCGGTCGACATGAACGAACGGGGTGCGATCTAGACACCCTCGCCGCCCCTCACCCGTTCCCAAACACCTTCGTCCCCACGACCCCCACCACGATCATCGCCATGAAGCCCGCCTGCACCATATTCACGCGGTCGCCGAAGACGATCATGCTGCCGATGATGACGCCCACGGCGCCAAGGCCGGTCCAGACCGCATAGGCGGTGCCGGCGGGGATGCCTTTCATCGCGAGGGCGAGCAGGCCCATGTTGAGGAAGCTCAAAGCAATCGGCACGGCGGAGGCTTGCCAGCTACCTATGGTGGCCGCCCATTTCAGGCTCAAGGCCCAACAGATTTCAGTGAATACGGCAATGCCGAGGATGAGCCACGCCATGGGGCGCTTCCCTTTCATACAGGGCGGGCTCGGAAAGGCGGCGCGCTGGCCGGAAACCCGAAAGAGGCGGCGCGCCGGAGGACCGTTGTTCTAAGGAAGGAGGGTGGTGGACACACTTGGGCTCGAACCAAGGACCCGCTGATTAAGAGTCAGCTGCTCTACCAACTGAGCTATGTGTCCACACTGGCCTGCCTCCGCCCCTCCGTGGAGGGGGTGACTGCATCGGCCCGATGCAGTGGTGGACAGGGCTGGATTCGAACCAGCGTACGGGAAACCCGGGCAGATTTACAGTCTGCTGCCTTTAACCACTCGGCCACCTGTCCAGTGCCCTGCGCGGCGGAAAATTGCGTTCCCGCTGCGTTGGAGGCGGCTCAATGGCGAATGGAGACTTGCCTGTCAATGGCCTGATGTGAAAAGAGCGAAATCATGAAAAAGCCCAATCGCTCCACCAAGCCCAAGAGCGCCTTTCCGCGCTTCTATGGTCGTCATGCCGTCATCGCGGCGCTCGCCAACCCCGACCGCATCGTGCGCAAGATATGGGGGACGCGCGAGGCGCTCGGCGCCCTCGACCTGCCGCCGGTGCTGCCGATCGTCTATGCCGACGTCGCCGACATGGGCCGCATGGTCCCGTCCGACGCGCCGCATCAGGGCATCGTCGCCGAAGTCGAGCCGCTGGACGATGTCTGGCTGGGCGAGATTCTGGAACAGGGGCAGGACGACAAGCGGCCGATCCTGGTGCTGGATCAGGTGACGGACCCGCATAATGTGGGCGCGATCCTGCGCTCCGCCGCCGCGTTCGACGCCTTGTGCATCGTGACGCAGGACCGGCATGCGCCGCCCGAATCGGGGGTGCTGGCGCGGGCGGCGTCGGGCGCGCTGGAAAGCATGCCGTGGGTGCGGGTGGTGAACCTGGCCCGCGCGCTGGAGGAAATTGCCGAGGCCGGTTACTGGCGCATCGGGCTGGACGGCGAGGCGGACACCACGCTGGGCGAGGCGATCGGCGAATCGCGCGTCGCCCTGGTGCTGGGCGCCGAGGGCGAAGGCTTGCGTCATAATACCATCGCCCATTGCGACATTATCGCCAAACTGCCGATCAGCCCGCGCATGGAGAGCCTGAACGTCTCCAACGCGGCGGCGATCGCGCTCTACGCCGCGACGGTCGGCTGACGGGGGCTTTGACACGGGGGAGAGAGGCCATGGGCCGGCTGTATCGCACTTTGGGGGCGCTGGCGGGGCTGCTGGCGCTCTCCGCCTGTCTGGTGACGCCGGGCCGGTTCGAATCGAGCCTGGACATCCGCGCCGACCGCAGTTTCAGCTTCGCCTATAAGGGCGAGATACTGGCGTCGGACATGGGGAAGGAGGCGCTGACGGGCGCGTCTTCGTCCAGCGACGATGCGGCGGAGGGTGAGGCGGAGAATAGCCCCACGATGATGCAGATCGCGGCGCAGGATGAGGATTTCAGCGACGCGGTCGGCAAGGACGACAAGAGCGACGAGGCGCAGATGCAGGCGATCGCGGCCGCGCTGGGCAAGGAGAAGGGGTTTCGGTCGGCCCGTTACATGGGCAACCACAAGTTCGAGATCGACTATGCGATCACGGGCCGGCTGGACCACGCCTTCCTGTTTCCGTTCAACATCGACGCGCAGATCGTGCTGCCCTTCGTCGCGGTGGAGATGCGCGGGGACGACCGGGTGCGGGTGAAGGCGCCGGGATTCGCCAACGGGTTCGACAAGAGCCAGGGGCCGGCGGGCATGGGTAGCGCCGGGGATGAGGCGGCCAAGGCGCTGAACGGCACCTTCACGCTGACAACGGACGCGGAGATCGTCAGCCAGAATCAGGAAGAAGGCGCGGACACCACGCCGCAGGGCAAGCGGATCGTCTGGACGATCACGCCGCTGACCAGCGACGCGCCGGCCGCGACGTTGCGGGTGAAGCGGTAGCCCGGCTTCACCCGCGCGGGATCAGTCTTCCGGTGCGATGGTGACGCGCAGGCCGTCCAGCGCGTCGTTCAGCACGACCTGGCAGGACAGGCGGCTGCTGTCGTTGCGATGATCGCTGCTGTCGAGCAGGTCGTTTTCGTCCTCGCTCATGGCCGGCAGAGCGTCGGCGAAGGCCGGGTCGACATAGACATGACAGGTCGCGCAGGAGCAGCAGCCGCCGCACAGCGCCAGCAATTCGTCAAAGCCGTTGTCGCGGATGACTTCCATCACCGACAGGCCAGTGTCGCCATCGACAGCCTGTTCTTCACCCGAACGGTTGACCACGATCAGTTTCGGCATCTACCCTATCCCCTCAAAATTTTTTCTGCTCTGACGGACAGGGAGCGGGAAATCAAGAGGCCAGTAAATCAAAGGTCTGGGCGACGGCAATATGGTGAACAGTGTCGATCAGTTGCGGACGAGCCTGGATGCGATCGCCGCGCTGGAGCCGGGCTTCGTGGCGGCGATCGCGCGGGTCGGCTACCCGGCGCCGCGGGTGCGGGAGCCGGGCTATGAGACGCTGCTGCGTACGATCGTGGGCCAGCAGGTGAGCGTGGCGTCGGCCGCGGCCGTGTGGCGCAAGCTGGAGGCGGAACTGGGCGAAGGCTGCGCGCCGCAAGCGTTGCTGGCGCGGGATTTCGATGCGTTACGGGCATGCGGGCTATCGCGGCAGAAGCAGGGCTATGCCCGGAGTCTTGCCGAACTGGTGGTGGCGGGGGCGCTCGACCTCCATGCCCTGCCCGCCGATGACGAGACGGCGATCGCACAACTGGTGCAGATCAAGGGGATCGGGCGGTGGTCGGCGGAAATCTACCTGTTGTTCGCGGAAGGACGGCCGGATATCTGGCCCGCCGGCGATCTGGCGATACAGATAGAGATTGGCCGGATATTGGGCATGGCCGAAAGGCCGAGCGAAGCAATGACCCGACAAGTCGCCGAAGCCTGGCGCCCGCATCGCGGCGCCGCCGCGATCATGGCCTGGCACCATTATAACACAGAGGTACTCTGATCCATGTCCCTGCCCCACGCCCGCTATATCGTCGTGCCCCATGAGGGCGCGTGGAAGATCAACCTGAACAATCAATATTATGGCCCCTTCGCCACCGAGGCGCTGGCCGTGGCAACCGCCACCGATACCGCGCGCAAGGCCGGCGATGCAGGCTATCCGGCGTCGGTGCTGCTGATGGCCGGCACCAAGTTCGAGACTGTGTGGACCAATGTGCCGGAATAGATCCTTGCCGGATGCCATGGCGGTGTTTTAGCGCTCAACAGGGAACCGAACCGCTGCATCGGACTTTATCTATTCCAGATTTTACAGGTCATGAAATGCGCAAGAAGGTTTTAATCGTCGAGGACGAGATTTTCGTCGCACTGGAGATCGAGCAGATCGTCGAGGATGCCGGATTCGCCGTCGCCGCGATCGCCGCCGATCGTCCGGCTGCGCTGGCCGGTGCGAACGATTGCGACATCGCGCTGGTCGATCTCAACCTGCGCGATGGGCCGACCGGGCCGCAGATCGGCATGGAGCTGGCGGCGCGGCATGGCATTCGCGTGATCTATGTCACCGCCAACCCGGCCCAGATCGGCGCAGCGTCGGGTGCGGCGCTGGGAGTGATCATCAAGCCGTTCCGTCCCCAGAGCATCGCCGCTGCGCTGCAACTGGCCGCTGCGGAGCAGCCTGACCTGACCGAGGCGGAGATTGCCGGCTTTACGCCGTTCCCGCCGCCCGGCTCATGGAACGGGATGGAATCCAGAGGCTGAGCCGCAGGCCGTCCGGTCGCCAGTGCCGTTCGATCCGCCCACCCAATTGCCGTTCGACGCTGAGCGTCATGAGGCGGGTGCCGAAGCCGTCCGGGCGACCGGACAGGACCGCCGGGCCGCCCTCTTCCTGCCAGTCGATGCAGACATTGCTGCCATCCACCGCGACATGCAGGCGAACAAGACCATCGGTTTCCGACAGCGCGCCATATTTGGCAGCGTTGGTCGCCAGTTCGTGGAACAATAGCGCCAGCGGCGTCGCGGAGCGATCGTCGATCGCCGGGTCGTCGCCAGACAGCACGATGCGTGCGCCGGTTTCGTTGCGATAGGGCGCGAAAATCTGGGCAAGCAGTCCGCGCAGGCTGCCTTGTCCGCCGCCGATCCTGGGCGCGGATTCAGCGCTGTGCGGCCGCACGAAATCATGGGCGCGACCCAGCGCCAGGATGCGGTCACGCAGATCGTCCGCGACATCGCTGATTTCCGGGTGCTGGCGCGCCGACAGGCCGATCAGGCCTGCGATCACCGAAAAGATATTCTTGATCCGGTGCGACAGTTCGTGCGCGATCATCTCGCGCTCTTCCATCATCAGCTTCTGTTCGTGAATATCGGTGCAAGTGCCCATCCACCGCACGATCACGCCGTCGCCGTCACGGATCGGCAGCGCGCGGCCCAGCGTCCAGCGATATTCGCCGCTATGATGCCGCAACCGATATTCGATCTCGTAAGGCTCGCCGGTGGCCAGGCTGTTACGCCATCGCGCCCAGGCGCGGTCCTGATCGTCGGGATGGAACACACCGTTCCACGCCTCGCCATCCGTCGATCCGACGGGCATGCCCGTATAATCATACCAGCGGGCGTTATAATAATCATGATAGCCGTCGGCCAGGGTCGACCAGACCATCTGCGGCATGGCGTCCGACAAGGTGCGGAACAGACGATCGCTGTCGGCGATCGCGGCTGCGTCCATCCGTTGACGCAGGATCAGGCTGCGGTCGCGGCGGCGCCCTTCCAGTTCGGCCATGACCTGGCGGGCCAGCAGGGTCAGGCCGTGGCGCTGGAGCGGGGTCAGGTCGTCGCGGGGCACGGTGTCGATGACGCACAACGCACCCAAAGGCTCGCCGTCCGAGCCGACCAGCGGCGCACCGGCGTAGAAGCGGATATGCGGCGCGCCGGTGACCAGCGCATTGTTGGCGAAACGCGGATCGCGGGTCGCATCGGGGACGAGGAAGATGTCCCCCCCCAACATCGCGAGCGCGCAGAAAGACACGTCGCGCGGCGTTTCTTCAGCGTCCAGACCGACACGGGACAGGAAACGCTGGCGCACATCTTCGACTATGCTGACCAGCGCGATCGGCACGCCGCACAATTGCGCGGCGAAGCCCGTAATCTCATCGAGACTGTGGAAGCCGCCGGCGTCCAGATCATAGAGCGCCAGCAACGTCGCCCGATCGGTCGCCAGGCCGCATGTCTCAGCCATCGCTGACCCGTTCGATATCCGCGCCGACGGCGGACAGCTTTTCTTCCAGCCGTTCATAGCCGCGATCGAGATGATAGACGCGCTGGACCTGGGTTTCGCCTTCGGCGGCAAGACCGGCAAGGATGAGGCTCATCGAAGCGCGCAGGTCGGTCGCCATCACCGGCGCCCCGACCAGCCTGTCCACGCCGCGCACCACGGCGGTCCGGCCGTTGACGGCGATGTCCGCGCCCATGCGCGCCAGTTCCGGTACGTGCATGTAGCGATTTTCAAAGATGGTTTCGGTCAGCACCGATGCGCCGTCCGCCTTGGTCAGCATCGCCATGAACTGCGCCTGCATATCGGTCGGGAAAGCCGGGAACGGCGCCGTCGACAGGGTCAGCGGCTTGAGCTTGCCGTCCGAGGAGATGCGGATGCCGTTCTTGTGCGGATCGACCTGTACCCCCGCATCGCGCAGGGCGGCGAGGATGGCGTGCATGTCGTCGGCATTGGCGCCGATCAGATCGATCGATCCGCCGGTGATGGCGGCGGCGCAGGCGTAGCTGCCCGCCTCGATCCGGTCGGGCATGACGCTGTAGGTCGCGCCGTGCAGCCGATCGCGGCCGTGGATGACCAGCTTGTCGGTGCCGATGCCCTCAATGTCCGCGCCCATCGCGACGAGCAGGTTGCAGAGATCGACGATTTCCGGTTCGCGCGCCGCATTTTCGAGGATGCAGGTGCCCTTGGCCAGCGAGGCCGCCATCACCGCATTTTCGGTGGCGCCGACCGACACGACCGGGAAGGTGTAGATGCCGCCGGGCAGGCCGCCGTCCGGCACGCTGGCGCGGACATAGCCGGCCGTGGTTTCGAGCGTCGCGCCGAAGGCTTCCAGCGCCTTCAAATGCAGGTCGATCGGGCGATTGCCGATGGCGCAGCCGCCGGGCAGAGACACGCGCGCTTCGCCGACACGGGCGAGCAGCGGACCCAGCACCAGAATCGACGCGCGCATTTTCCGCACGATGTCATAGGGCGCTTCGGTCGAGGTGACGCGGCCGGCGCGCATCGTCAGGACGCGTCCGAAATCCTCCGGCCGGGCGCCCTCGATCATGGTCGATACGCCCAACTGGTTCAGCAGATGGCCGAAACTGTCGACGTCGGCCAGACGCGGCAGATTGCGCAGCGTCACCGGCTCGTCGGTCAGCAACGCGCAAGGCAGCAACGTCAGGGCGGCGTTCTTTGCGCCGGAGATGGGAAGGCGGCCGTTGAGCGTGTTGCCGCCGCGAATGTGAATGCGGTCCATTGGGCAGGGTTAATAGCGCTTAATGCGAGCCGCGCAAGGCGGCTGCGGGGTCATTCGACAGCGCGATCCGGGCGGACCGGCGGCAATGTGAAACATTATTGCAAAGCGTGGCCCGACCTTGATCGAGTTTAGTGCGCGTTCTGAAAATGCAGCCAAAAGGCGGATAGGGCGTTCTGCCATCGTAACGACAATGCAAAGAAGGTGTTTTTGGTGGCAACGAGTTGTTTCGCGGAAAGGCTGGCAAAACAGGTGCCGCTGTCCGATGCGGAAAAGAAGGCATTGGCCCGGCTCGAGGAAAATCCGCGCAAGGTGAAGCGCGGCGCAATGATCCAGCGCGTCAATGAGACGGTGACGGAATTGTTCGTGCTGCGCGAAGGCCGGGTGATGAGCTATGTCATCCTGCCCGATGGGAGCCGCCAGATATTGCGCGTCTATTTTCCCGGCGATTTCATCGGATCGGCCAGTACGATCTATAGCAAGGCGCCCGAATCGCTGGTCGCTCTGTCGGATGCGATCGTCTGTCCGTTCGACAAGCATGCGCTGCGCCGGCTGCTGGAGGAATATCCGCGCGTCGCCGCGCTGCTGTTCCTGCTGTCCAATGCGGAGCGGGTCGCGATGACCGACCGGCTGGCCGCGCTGGGCCGCACATCGGCCAAGGCGCGCGTAGCATCCTTCCTGCTGGACATGTTCGACCGGCTGCGCGTGACCGACGACAGCATCACCGACAGTTTCGACCTGAAATTGACACAGGAGGAGATCGGCGATTCGATCGGCCTGACGTCGGTCCATGTGAACCGCATGATCCGTCAGATGGAGCTGGAAGGGCTGATCAGCCGATCCAACGGCCGCATCATCATGAACGACATGGCCCGGCTGGAAGATATCGGCCATTATACCAACCGGCACAAGGACATGGACTTAGACTGGTTGCCGGTCGGCTGAAGCCGTCCTTGGGAACTGGTTGCCGGTCGGCTGAGGGCGAACGGGTCATGCCGGTCAGGCCAGCAGTTCGACGTCCCAATAGAGCCAGTCGTGCCAGCTTTCATGCAGATAGCCGGGCGGGAAGGCACGGCCATGTTCCAGCAATTGCCAGCTTGTCGGGCGGATCGGCTGGACATGCAGGCGCATGCCCGCTTGCCTGGGCGTCCGCCCGCCCTTTTTGAGGTTGCAGGGCGAGCAGGCGGTCGCGACATTTTCCCAGGTGGTGCGCCCGCCCGCGCGGCGCGGCACGACATGATCGAAGGTCAGATCGGCGCCGGTGCCGCAATATTGGCAGGCGAACTTGTCGCGCAGGAACAGGTTGAAGCGGGTGAAGGCGGGATGTTCGGACGGCCGCACATATTGTTTGAGCGCGATGACCGAGGGTATCTTCATTTCCAGGCTGGGACTGTGCACATGCCGCTCATAGCTGGCGATGATGTCCACCCGGTCGAGGAACACCGCCTTGATCGCCGTCTGCCAGGGCCAGAGGCTGAGCGGATAATAGCTGAGCGGCGTGAAATCCGCATTCAGAACAAGTGCCGGACAATTTTCCGGATGCCGTATGAGGTCGGGATGGTACATAAAAACCTTCTTCCCCCTTGTCCCCGCCGCTGATCGTCCAGCAAGGTGACAGGGGCATGACAGCATTAACGAATATCTCCCGTCAAGAGCCTGTATGACTCATCTTGTCGCACCACTGCATATGGTGACCCGCTTCGCCCCCAGCCCCACTGGATTGCTGCATGTCGGCCATGGCTGGTCGGCGTTGATGGGACATGCCATGGCGCGCGCGGCAGGCGGGGCCTTTCGCCTGCGGATCGAGGATATCGACGGCACGCGGAGTCGGCACGAGCATGTCGCGGGGATATTGGCCGATCTGCGCTGGCTGGGCGTGGATTGGGATGGCGAAGCGATGTTCCAGTCGCGGCGGCTGGACCAGTATGATGCGGCGCTCGCCCGGCTGCGGGCGGAGGGTTTGCTCTACCCCTGTTTCTGCACGCGCGCGGACATACAGGCCAGCCTGACCGCGCCGCATGGCCCGGAAGGGCCGGTCTATCCGGGGACGTGCCGGGGACTGAGCACGGCCGAACGCACCCGGCGCATCGCCGCTGGCGAGGCCCATGCCTGGCGGATCGACATCGGCCGGGCGGTGGCGCGGGTTGGCGGGCTGGAGTGGCGCGCGCTTCCATTTCCGCCCGGCGGCGAAGCAGATCGGCGCGTCACCGCTGCCCCGCTCATCCATGGCGACGTCGTTCTGGCGCGCAAGGATGCGCCGGCCAGCTATCATCTGTCCTGCACGCTGGACGATGCCGCCATGGGCGTGACCCATGTGCTGCGCGGCGACGACCTTTTTACCGCCACCCATGTCCACCGACTGATCCAGGCGCTGCTGGACCTGCCCAGCCCCGCCTATGTCCACCATCCGTTGCTGCTGGGCGCCGATGGCAGGCGGCTGGCCAAGCGCGACGGGGCGATCGCGCTGGCCGAACTGCGCCGCGACGGCATGGACCCGGCGGTGCTGGCGGCGGACCTGCGCGCGGGACGCTTTCCCATTGGCATAACCCTCGCAAGCGCCTAGCATCGGACGTTATGAACACGATCCTCGTCATCGCCCTGATCCTTGCCATGATCGCCACGCTGGTCGCGCTGATCCGGGGCATCGTCGCCTTCCTTCAGACGACCAAGGAAGAGCTGAACCTGCCCGAAGGGGTGGTGCGCCCGTCCAGCCTGAAGCAGAACAAGATGATGCTGAACCGCATCCTGTTTCAGGCGGCGGCGATCATCATCGTCGCGATCCTGTTGATGTCCAAGGGGCACTGAGCGTTTTGCCGTCGGCTGGAACAGCCAACGGCGCGCACGACGCGAAACCGAAAAACGCCGCCAAACCAATCTGCCCAAACACGCCGACGGACGAATCGCCCTTTCATGGTCAAGCTGAACAAGATCTACACCCGCACGGGTGACGACGGCACCACAGGTCTGGTCGACGGATCGCGCCTGCCCAAACATGCGCCGCGCATGCAGGCGGTGGGCGACGTGGACGAGGCGAACAGCGCGATCGGGATTGCCATCGTGGCCATGGGCGCGGGCGAAGAAGCGGACTGGCTGACCACCATCCAGAACGACATGTTCGATCTGGGCGCCGATCTGGCCACGCCCATTCCCGACGGGCCGGACGAACCCTGGGCGCTGCGCATCGTGGCGAGTCAGGTCGCGCGGCTGGAGCAGCAGATCGACGCCATGAACGCCGATCTGAACCCGCTCGACAGTTTCATTCTGCCGGGCGGATCGTCCGCCGCTGCCGCCGTTCACCTCGCCCGCGCTATCACGCGCCGGGCCGAGCGCAGCGCGACCGCCGCCGCGACCGGGGTGGCGCTGAACCCGCAGGCCCTCGCCTATATCAACCGCCTGTCCGACCTGCTGTTCGTGCTGGCGCGGCGATTGAACGGCAATGGCGCGGCCGATGTGAAATGGGTGCCGGGCGCGTCGCGCTGACCGCCGGGCAACTGTCTGGAAACACGGCCTGACTCTTGGGCGACACGGCTGATCGTATATCGGACAATTAACCCTGTTTCTTCAGAGGGCGTTTAGGGCCAGCCGGAGATGGGGCATCGGTTGATACCGGACGGGGACCGCCATGCACTTTTATCTGGCCACTTCCTTCATTTTTCCGCGCTCGTTGCGCCTGCGTTTGTTCACTCTCTGCTTCATCGCCACCCATCTGCCGCTGCTTACCTATCTGGGTTGGGGTTTTGCCAGCGGTCGCATACAGTGGACGGAATTCCTGTTGCTGACCATGGCCACGGTGGTCGGCACCGGCATCGCCCTGATGGGCATCGGCGCGTTGTTGAACCCCATTCATGCGCTGGCCGAAACGCTGCATCGGGGCGAAGGCGAAGTGCACGCCCTGCCGGAGGTCGGCGACGTCATCCACACCCTGTATGCCGGGGTGCAGCGTGCGGCCCATGCCACGCGCGAGCGGATGGACCATCTGCACCAGGCGGCGCATGAAGACCCGCTGACCGGCATCGCCAACCGGCGGGGTTTCCTCAACCATATGGAGGCCGTGCCCGAAGACCGGCGCAAGGGCTGCGTCGCCATCATCGACATCGACTATTTCAAGCGGGTCAACGACCTGAAGGGCCATGAAGAGGGCGACCGGGTGCTGGCCGCCTTCGCCACCCGCCTGTCGGCACTGGTCCGCCGCGTCGACATGGTGGCGCGCTGGGGCGGCGAGGAATTCGCCATCTTCTTTCAGGATTGTATCGAGGATGAGGCGAGCTGGTCGCTGGCGCGGATCGCCAGCCTGATGCGCAGCGACCCGATCGGCGAGGTGAACGACCGGCCGATCAGCTTTTCCGCCGGCATATGCCGCTGGACCGGTGGCGATCTGGACGAGGCGCTGCGCCGCGCCGACGATGCGCTGTACGAGGCCAAGCAATCGGGCCGCGACCGGGTATGCCGCGCGGTGCCGATCCTGCAAGAGGTGTGACCTTTGGGTCAGGGTGGAACCCTCGGCTAGTTTCATGCGCTTAGCTTCCGAGAGCGGCCAACCGTATCGGAAGGGGCAGACATGGCAAAAAGCTGGACCGACGCCCATCAGGATGATCTGGAGGAGCGCTATCGTGCCGTGCGCGCGCTGACGCAGGCGCTGGCCGCTCCGCTGTCCGACGCCGACGCCACCGTCCAGTCGATGCCCGACGCATCGCCCGCCAAATGGCATCTGTCGCATGTAAGCTGGTTTTTCGAGACGTTCGTGCTGCGCGATCATGTGACGGGCTATCGCCCGTTCGACCCGCGCTACGCCTTCCTGTTCAACAGCTATTATGAGGCGGAGGGCGCGCGCCATGCCCGGCCGTTGCGGGGCATGCTGACCCGCCCGTCGCTGACCGAAATCTATGCCTATCGCGCCCATGTCGACTCGGCGTTGACCGGTGCGCTGGGCATGTTGCCGCAGGCGGCGCGCGCCTTGGTGACGCTGGGCCTGCATCATGAGCAGCAGCATCAGGAATTGCTGCTGACCGATTTGCTCCACCTTTTTTCGCTCAACCCGCTGGAGCCGGCGCTGTTCGAGGCGCCGAGCGCCGCCCCGGTCGACCTGCCCGGCCCGCTCCACTGGATCGAGGGGCGCGAGGGGCTGGTGGAAATGGGCGAGGATGGCCACAACGCCTTCGCTTTCGATTGCGAAGGGCCACGGCACAAGGCGGTGCTGCGCCCGCATGCGCTGGCGCATCGACCCATTACCAATGGCGAATGGATCGCCTTCATCGAGGATGGCGGATACCGCACCGCCGCCCACTGGCTGTCGGATGGCTGGGCCTGGGCGCAGGCCGAGGGGATCGACGCGCCGCTCTACTGGAAACAGGGTGAGCAGGGTTGGACCCGCTTTGGGCTGGACGGACGGCAGCCGGTCAACCCCGCCGCCCCCGTCACCCATATCAGCCTGTATGAAGCGGACGCCTATGCCAGTTGGGCCGGTGCGCGTTTGCCGACCGAAGCGGAATGGGAATGCGCGGCGCAGAATGTCGCCGCGATCAGCGGCAACCAACTGGACGGCCCCACCTGTCCCCGCCCCCGCCCGGCGGAAGCAGGCACCAGCCTGACCCAGATGTTCGGCGACGTATGGGAATGGACCGGCAGCGCGTATCGCCCCCATCCCGGCTTCCGCGCGGCACCCGGCGCGGTCGGGGAATATAATGGCAAGTTCATGTCCGGCCAGTTCGTGCTGAAGGGCGGCAGTTGCGCCACGCCGCGCGGCCATGGGCGGGCCAGCTACCGCAATTTCTTTTACCCTCATCAACGCTGGCAGTTCACCGGGCTGCGGCTGGCCAAGGATCTTTGACATGCTGCTGACCGGTCAGGCGGTGCCCTTTGCCGCGACCATCGACCCGGCCTTTCGCCACGACATCATCGAAGGCCTCTCGCGCAGTCCCAAGGCGACGCCCCCCATCTGGTTCTACGACCGGCGCGGGTCGGAATTGTTCGAGGCGATCACCGACCTGCCCGAATATTATCCGACCCGTACCGAAACCGCGCTGCTGACGGCTCATGGTGCGGATTTCGCCGCTGCGATCGGGACGGGCCGGGCGGTGGTGGAGTTCGGCGCGGGCAGTGCGCGCAAGACGCCGCATCTGCTGCGCGCCATCGCGCCGGCCGCCTATGTGCCGATCGACATCAGCGGCGACTTTCTGCATGCCAGCAGCGCGGAACTGGCGCAGGGCTTTCCCGACCTGCCGGTGCTGCCGGTGGTGGGCGATTTCAACGGACCACTGACGCTGCCCGCCGCGATCGAGGGGATGCCGCGCCTTGGCTTCTTTCCCGGCTCCACCATCGGCAATATGGAGCCGGACGCGGCGGTAGACCTGCTGCGCGCGATGCGCCGCCTGCTGGGCGATGATGCTCAATTGCTGATCGGCATGGACCGGATCAAGGATCGCGATCGGCTGATCGCCGCCTATGACGATGCGCAGGGCGTGACCGCCGCCTTCAACCTGAACCTCATCGAACGGATCAACCGCGAACTGGAGGGCGATCTGCCGATCGAGGACTTTGCCCATCGCGCCGTCTGGAATGACGGGAAGGCGCGGATCGAAATGCATCTGGAGGCGCGGCGGCCGCTGCATTTCCATGTTGCGGGCCAATGTTTCCACATGGCGGCAGGCGAGACGATCCATACCGAGAGCAGCCATAAATATGGCGCGCGCGACGAACGGTTGCTGCTGCGCGCCGGCGGATGGGAGCCGGCGACGGAGTGGGTGGACGCGGAGGGATTGTTCGCGCTGGTGCTGGCGAAGGCGGGGTAAAAGAGGACGGTCGGGGCAGGAAGCGACCACCCAAACTGCTTTAACCTGCATCGTCACCCTGACCTTGTTTCAGGGTCCATTTCTCCCCACAGAGCAATGGGTTATTGGGCCTGATGGATGCTGAAACAAGTTCAGCATGACGAATAGCCCCCCCCTACCCCGTCGCCAGCAACAGATCGCGCAGGTCGGTGAGGCTGGGCAGCACCTGCGCGCAGGCGAGCACCAGTTCTTCGGTCGGGGGGAGCAGGTCGGGGACCATCACCGTCGCCATGCCCGCCGCCACGGCCGAGCGGACGCCGGCATGGCTGTCCTCCACCGCGACGATATGGGCCGGGTCGATGCCCAGCCGCTGCGCAGCGAGCAGATAGGGTTCCGGGTGCGGCTTGGGTCGTTCGACGTCGCTGCGAGTCACGATGACGTCGAAATAATGGAGCAGGCCGCTCTTCTCCAGCCGCTGCTGCGCATAGGGCGCGGCGGTGGAGGTGGCGAGCGCCATGGGGATGCCCGCCTGCCTGAGATGATCGAGCAGCAGCAGCGCGCCGGGGCGCAGCGGGATGCCGGAATCGACCGCCGCCTCGAACAGGGCGTCGCTGTCGGCGTAGAATTGAGCGAGGGGGAAGTCCGGCCCCAGATGGCGGCTAAGCATCCGCTCATTTTCATCGCGATGGATGCCGACCATGGACAGGAGCAGCGCGTCCGACATCGGCCAGCCGATCGCGTCGCCCGTTTGCGCGAAGGCGCGACGATGCGCCGCTTCGGTGTCGATCAGCGTCCCGTCCATGTCGAAGATCACCGCGCGGATCGTGTCCGGCAGGGTCGAGGGGGTGGACGGGGCGGATTGGCGCAGCGGCTGGATCATGACACCGATATGGCGGCACTATGTGCATATTCCATTGCAAAAACGGGTGAGGCGATTGCGAATATTGCCTGAAGCAGGGATGACAGCATGGCGGGATGCGCGCATTCGTGTGAAGCTTTCCCCGGCGCAGGCCGGGGAACGGCAACCGCAGATTCACATCATGCCGGCCTTATCAGTCCGTCACCTGCGCCGACCATGTCCTGATCCAGTGCCAGGCGCCGCGACATTCGCCCATGCTGGTCGCCTCGATCAGGCGGAAGCGGGTGCCGTCCCAGACATAGGCTTCGCTGCCACCGCAATCGCCCAGTCCCCGCCCCTTGGCGAAGCTGTCGAGCCGGAGTTTCTCCTGCGTCCAGCCGGCATTGACCAGCATCGGCCGCGATTCCTCCTCGCTCCAGCCCGGCTTCATGTCGAAGCCGGCCAGGCGGAAGGCGCGGCGGCCGGGGTCGCCGGTCGCGATCACGGGGATGGCCGTGAAATTATAGGCGCCGCTGCCGCAGGGGACGAGGATCAGCGTCTCGGACTTGGACAGGCGATAGAGTTGCGGCGGTTCGGCGCCCTTCATCTCGTTGGCGCATCCGGTGAACTTGCCGATGGCGGTCAGTTCCTCGCGCCACAGCGCGACAGGCGCGCTCGTGCCCGGCAGCGGCGCGCGGCGGATGGTGGGCGCCACCGGGGCGGCGCGCACGGCGATCGGCCCCATGGCCCCGGTCGCGACCAGCGCCGTGCTGGTGCCCGCCCGGCCCTGCCGCGCGTCCATATAGCGCAGGGCCGCCCCCGATCCGGCCAAGGACGGCTTGCCGAGCGAACGATTGCCCGACCTGATTTCGAGCGTGCCGCCGCGCGCCATGGCGATGGCCAGCGCGGACGCCTGCGGCCCGCGCAGCGTGGCGTCGCCCTCGCGGCTCATGGCGCTGGCGATGCGGCGCCCGTCGACATGGAAACTGAACTCGCCGCCGCCCTTGCCGTCGCGGCTGACCCACACTTCGGCGGCGGCATCCGGTCCCGCATCACGGACGACGCCGACCATGATCGGGCTGTCGGGCCATACGCCGCCTTCGGGCAGCAGCGATACGGCCTCACAGCGGTTGCGATTGTCGCAACCGATGGTCCAGTCCCTGAAGGTTTCCAGCGCGCCGGGTTTTGGACCTTGCGCGCTTTTGATCGGTTCGGATGCCGCCGCTTGCGCGGCGACCGCGCCCGTCGAGCCGAGTGCCGCCAGCGCGGCCACGAAAAAATGCTTTGCCCCCATGGGTTAACCATAACCGATTTGCATCGGCAGGGGTAGGCCCAACGTTACGCTATCGTCCCGATCGCGATCAGAGGCTGAGCATCAACCCTGCCAGCGCCGCGCTCATCAGATTGGCGAGGCTGCCCGCGACAAGCGCCTTCAGCCCCAGCCTGGCGATCATCGGCCGCTGATTGGGGGCAAGATTGCCGGTCACCGCCATCTGGATCGCGATCGAGCTGAAATTGGCGAAGCCGCACAAGGCAAAGGTGATGATGGCGATGGTCGCGGGCGACAGCGCACCCTGCACCTGGCCAAGGTTGATATAGGCGACGAATTCGTTGAGCACGACCTTCGTTCCGAACAGCCCACCGGCCACCTGCGCCTCGTTCCAGGGAATGTTGAGCAGATACATGACCGGCTGGAAGACATAGCCGAGCAGCATCTGGAAGCTGAGGTCGGGATAGCCGAACCAGGCGCCGATGCCGCCCAATATGCCATTGGCCAGCGCCACCAGCGCGACGAAGGCCAGCACCATGGCGCCGACCGCGACGGCGAGTTTGACACCCGTTTGCGCCCCCTGCGCGGCGGCCATGATGAGGTTGGCGGGCTTTTCCTCATCATGGGTGGCGACCGGCATCGGCTCGCCCGGCGTGGTTTCCGCGTTCAGCGCCGCCGACACGGCTCCGCTGCGGCGCGTTTCGGGCAGGTGGATGTCATCCTCCAGCGGCAGTTCCGGTTCGCATTCCGGCACGTCGGGCATCATGATCTTGGCCATCAGCAGGCCGCCGGGCGCCGCCATGAAGCTGGCCGCGAGCAGATAGTCGATCTTGATCCCCATCGAGGCATAGGCGGCCAGGATAGTGCCCGCGACCCCGGCCATGCCGCTGGTCATCACGGTGAACAGTTGCGGCGGGGTGAGGCCGGCGAGATAGGGGCGGATGACCAGCGGGCTTTCGCTCTGCCCGACGAAGATGTTGGCGGCGGCGCACAGGCTTTCGACCTTGGACACGCCCGTCACCTTTTCGATCGCGCCGCCGACCCAGCGGACGATGAATTGCATGATGCCGAGATAATAGAGGATCGACACCAGACTGGCGAAGAAGATGATGACCGGCAGCGCGGCGATGGCGAAGCTGGCGCCGCCGATTTCGGGCTTGGCCAGCGGGCCGAAGATGAAGTCGGTGCCCGCCTGCGCATAGCTGAGCAAGTTGGCGACGCCGTGCGACATGCCGCCGATGATCGCGCGGCCGGCCGGGACGTAGAGCACCAATATGGCGATCCCCGCCTGCAACAGGAAAGCCGCGCCCACCACGCGCGGACGAATGGCGCGACGATCGGACGAGAGGGCGAAAGCGATGGCGAGAATGAGCAGGATGCCGGCGAGGCCGATAAGAAGATGCATGAAGCGCTTTCGCGGGAAATGACGAACCGGGCGACTATATGGCCCCCGACGCCGGGAAGCCAGAGCGTTTGACTGCTACAAAGTCGCTACATTGGGCAATCGGCCGGAGATGTGGCGCGGCTAGGGACGGTCCTTGAGGGTCTTTACACAAGATGAGAGGGATCAGGGTAGATGGCTGGCATGGATGACGCGCACGACCATGGGTTGATGCACGACCTGGAACAGATGCGCGCGCTGGCGCGGGAGGCAATCGGGCGGCGGCGTACCTTGCGGTTGCTTTTTTCGGCAAGCGGCGCGGCGCTGATCGGCGCATGTGGCGGCGGATCCGGGTCTTCGAGCGATTCGACAGCGACCCCGACACCCACGCCGACTCCAACACCTACGCCGACGCCCACCCCTACCCCTACTCCAACCGGCACCTGCATCGCCGATCCGACCGAAACCAACGGCCCCTATCCGGCCGACGGGTCCAACAGCAGCAATGGCAGCGTGGTCAATGTGCTGGACGACACGGGCATCGTGCGCACCGACATCCGGTCTAGCTTCGGTTCGTCCAGCGGCACGGCGGCGGGCATCACCATGACGCTGACCCTGACGGTGGTGAATGTGAACAGCGGTTGCGCCGCGCTGGAAGGCTATGCCGTCTATATCTGGCACTGCACCCGCGATGGGCTGTATTCGCTCTACACCGTGCCCGGCGAAAATTACCTGCGCGGCGTGGGCGTGACCGACGCCAACGGGCAGGTGACCTTCACCAGCATCTTCCCCGGCTGCTATGACGGGCGCTACCCGCATATCCATTTCGAGGTCTATCCCAGCCTGGCGCGCGCCACCAGCTATGCCAACCGCGTGCTGACGTCGCAGTTCGCGATGCCGACCGACGCCTGCGACACGGTCTACGCCACCAGCGGCTACAGCAGCAGCAAGACGAATTTCGCCAAGATCACCACCAGCAGCGACAATGTGTTCGGCGACAATACATCCGCGCAGGTCGCGGCGATGACGCCGACCATGACCGGCGACATCACCAACGGCTTCACCGGCACCGTGACGGTCGGCCTGGCAATCTGAAGGAAGGAACGGGATGACTTTGCAGGAGGCGCATTCCCCCGATATGCTGGCCGTCATGGACGGTTCACGCATATTGGTGGTCGACGATGATGCGGATATCCGCACGCTCCTGTCGGATTTCCTGGAACAGCATGGCTTTGCCGTGACGGCGGTGCCGGATGGCGCGCGCATGGACGAGGTGCTGGCCGTGCAGGATTTCGACATCGCCGTGCTGGACGTGATGATGCCGGGCGAGGATGGCCTGTCGATCCTGCGCCGCCTGTCGGCGCGGGGCGGCCTGCCGATCATCATGCTGTCGGCGATCGGCAGCGACATCGACCGGATCGTCGGCCTGGAAATGGGGGCGGAGGATTATCTGCCCAAACCCTGCAACCCGCGCGAACTGCTCGCCCGTGTGCGCACCGTGCTGCGCCGCCACCGCCGGCAGATGGCGCAAGCGCCGGAGGCCAGTGGCAAGCGGCTGCGCTTCGCCGGCTGGCAGGTGGACATGGGCGCGCGCCTGCTGACCGATCCCGACAATGTCGTCGTGACGCTGACCGACGGCGAATTTCGCTTGCTGCGGGCCTTTATCGAGCATCCGCGCCGGGTGCTGAGCCGCGACCAGTTGCTCGACTATTCGGCCGGCAGCGAAACCGAAAGCTACGACCGGGCGATCGACGTGCAGGTCAGCCGCCTGCGCCGCAAGCTGGAACGCGGTGCGCGGGCGGATGGAACGGACGATCTGGTCCGCACCATCCGCAACGAAGGCTATATGTTCACGGCCGAGGTCCGCCCGGTTTGACGCCGCCCAATCCGTCGATCCTGACGCGCATCGTCGCGCTGGTCGCCGCGACGCTGATGCTGGCGCTGGGCGCGATGATGCTGGTCGCCTTTCGCGGCCCGCCGCCCCATGCCCGGCCGATGATGCTGGGCGAGGCCGCCGCGCTGATGCAGGGCGGCGCGGTCCCGACCGGTAGCTGGACGGTGACGCGCTACCGGTCCGATCCGCCGCCGCTCGCCGAACCGGATCAGATCGAGGATCGCGGCATGGCGGCGCAGATCGCGGCCCTGCTGGGCGTTCGCCCGGCCGACGTCCGCGTGCTGCGCGAACAACCGCCGATGCGCATGGGCAATCCCGACCGGAAAGCATGGCCCCCGCCCGGTTTCGGCCCGGACCGGATGATGCTGCACGGGTCGGTCCTGCTGGCCCGCCATGGCGACGGCGGCTGGCAGGTGGTGCAGGCCCGGCAGGGCGCCAATCTGCGCTGGTATGCCATCACCCTGTCGCTGATGGCGGGGATTTTCGTCCTGCTGTTGCTGCCCGCTTATTGGGTGGCGCGGCGCATTACCCAGCCGATCCGGCGGCTGGCCGAGGGCGCGGCGACCGAGCGGCCGGAACGGGCCGACCCGCTGCCGCTGACCGGCCCGCCGGAGGTGCGCGCGGTCGGCGCCGCCTATAATCACATGCGCGCGCGCATCGCCGACTATCTGAACGAGCGGACGGCGATGCTGGTGGCGATCGCACATGACCTGCGCACACCGATGACCCGCCTGTCCTTCCGCCTGGAGGCTTTGCCCGACGGTCCGCGCGCCAAGGCGCAGGCGGATGTCGAGGAAATGCGGGCGATGGTTACCGACCTGCTCGATTTCATGCGTGGTCAAGGCGACGCCGCCGCCCATGTGCGCATCGACCTGAGCGCCATTGTCGAGACGCTGGCCGACGATCTGGCCGATATGGGACAGGATGTGACGGTGACGCGCAGCACCCGCGCAGTGATCCGTGGCGATGCCATCGCGCTGCGCCGCTGCGTCGCCAATCTGGTGGAGAATGCGGTGCGTTATGGCGGATCGGCGCGGATCGCGCTGGCGATCACGGGCGGGCGCGTGAGCGTTGCGGTCGAGGATGACGGGCCGGGCGTCCCGGACGAGACGATCGACCGGCTGTGCGAGCCATTTTATCGCGGCGAGGCGTCACGGAACCGGGAAACCGGCGGCGTCGGCCTGGGCCTGGCGATCGCCCGGCGCATCGCTGACGATCATGGCGGGCGGCTGGACTTCGCCAACCGGGTCGAGGGCGGATTGCGCGCGAGCGTGACCCTGCCGCTGGAACGGCAGGGCTAAGGCGCCCGGTTCACTCCTCGAAGGCGAGCGAGAACCAGGAGGCCATGGCGTCCATCGCCAATGGCGACAGGCGGATCGCGCGGCGGCGGCGGCTGTTAGGGGATGTGCGATGCTCGTCCAGCAGGCCGCGCCGCTCCATCGTGCCGACCTGCCCGACCACGACGCTCAAGGACAGGCGCAGCGTCTCGCTCAATTGCTCCAGCGTGAGCGCCCCGCCCTCCAGTTCCGCCTGATAGAGGGCCAGCAATATGTCCCAGGCCGGGTCCGAAAAGAGATTCTGCCCGAACAGCATCGCCCGCACGCGGCGGGCCTCCAGATAGCGGGCAAGGATGGGAAGCTGGTCCGTGCCCTCCCCGTCCAGAATGGCGGGTTCTTCCTTGCGGGCGTGGAAACTGGTCAGGCAGCGTTGCAGCGCGACCACCAGATCGACCGCTTCCTGGCTCGGCAGGTGCCGGTCAGGCGGGATATGCGCGGTCATGGGACGCCTTCCGGTCGAGTTCGATGCCGATGATGGTGAAGAGCAGCAGCGGGATCACCCAGACGGTGCTGAGCCCCGCGTAGATGCGCTCCGAAAAGCCGGGCAGCATCATCGTCACCACATGGGTCAATACGGTCATCAACTGGCTGGCCGTCGCCCAGATCGGCCAGTAGCGGTCGCTGCGCATCATCAGCCAGATGAGACAGCCCAGCAGCAGGGCGTCGACCAGCATCAGCCATATCTGGGTCGCGTGCCACGACCCGGCCAGTTGCGCCGGGATGGTGAGCAGCACGCAGCCCAGAAAGGCGGTGGTGAACCACCGGCCGTCCCGGCCGCCGAAAAAGACGGCGAAGACGCAGCCGAAAGCGGTCAGCATCCAGAAGAAAAGGGTCAGCCAGAAGGAAGCCACCGTCATCCACATTTCCAATTGAGAGGGGGGGCAAAGGTCATGCGGACGCGGTGGCCTCCACCGGAGCAGCCGTTCCGACCGGATCGGCCGCTCAGGTTTCTTGATGCGCCTTTTGTCGTCAGGCGACCAGGGTCAGGTGGCGCGCCGTTTCCTGCTGTTCCAGTTCCAGACCGATCGGACAACCGACCGACGTGACGGGAATGGCGCTATGTTCCAGGCAGCGGGTCAGCAGGGCGGTGGCGCGGATCATATCGCTGCGGCCCTCGATGATCTTGGTCGCGCTGTCATGAATCTGCTTGAGGATGCGCTGGCTTTCGCTGGCGGTCAGCCCCGAACCCTGCGACGCGGTAAGAAAGGCCGTGGTCAGTTGCGCGGCATCGACCAGCGCACTGTCGAAAGCGGCAAAGGCCTGGCGGGTCTGGTCGGCGACGGCCTGGGTCTTGATGGGATCGAGGTTGAGCACAAGTCTTCTCCTTCGCACCAGCCCCGGCCGGGCGGCGCGTTGTTCGGCGTAGCGATTTTCGGATGGATCAGCCCAGGACCGTAAAGGCCCCGGCAATGAGCAGCAGCAGAGTGACGACGCCAACCCCGGTCAGGACCGCGGCGCGGATCATCGCCAAAAGGCGGCCATCTTTACTCAGTTCATTGGTCGATCCCCCGAGCGGCGGGCCGAAGGCGAGGATGCGGTTCAGGAGCGTCTTGTGCTCCGTCTGCCCATCCGGCCTGTCCGGCTGAACAAGGGATGACGCAGGTTCGGGATCGGAGGCAAGCGGCTCCGGTTGATATATCAAAGGCTGATATGTGTCACTTTGGGGCGCTGGTTCCGCCACCGAAACGAACAGGCGCGCGGCTTCCTTGCGCGATGGCACGCCGAATTTGCGCAAACTGGTGCGGACGCGCTGATCGACCGTATGCTCCGACACATGGAGCTGACGGGCGATCTCCTTGGAATTGAAGCCCTGCGCCACCAGCCGCAGGCACTGCTTTTCCCCCTCGCTCAAGGCCGGAAGGGTTTCCGCCACGTCGTCATTCCTCCTGCGTGCGCCGCCGGCCTGAGACATCGACCGGCATGGAAAGGCCCTACGCCTTCCCCAATTTGCGAACCAGCCGTTATGATTCGGTTCACGCTGGGTCTAAATTCGCACGATATGGGCAACAGGCGCAATGTAGATGGCCGGCGCGGTCATCCACCGCGCCGGCCATGGCTGGAGATACTGTGCGGAACATCCCCGCAATAGCTGTGACAGTTTAGCTGAACACGTCCGCGACATCCGCCGCCGTCTGCTTGGGATCGGGACCGAAGCGATTGTCTCCGCGCGTCCCGTCCAGGCACATGAAGACCAGCACGATAAGTCCGCCGACATAGGGAATGAAGTTCAGCAGGATGAACCAGCCGCTCTTGTCCTGGTCATGGAAACGGCGGACCTGCACCGCCAGCGACGGGACGATGAGCGCGAGCATCAGCAGGATCAACAGCCAGAAGAAGGGACCGGACGGCGAGCCTTCCCCAAAGCCGCCGGTCGCGACAGCCAGCAACGAGATGACGATCGCGAGCAGGATATAGCCCAGCGCGAACATCCAATATTCCTTGCGCCGCGAACGGCCCGAAAAGTCGGCATAGCGTTTCAGCGGCAAGAGCATATATTCCATCGACGTTCCCCTGAATGGTGAGGGGCGCAGGATAGGAAGGCTTATTGCGTCTGTCTTGCAAAAATCGCTGTCAGGATTTCAGCCGCTCTTCTTGCCGTCCTGCTTGGCCCCGTCCTGTTTCGCCCCGTCCTGTTTCGCCTTGTGCGCGGCCAGCAGGGCGTCGATCTCGACGATGCGCTGGCGCTGGGGGGTGTCCTTGGCCAGGCCCTTGAGACGGCATTCGGCCCAGAGCGCCTTGCGCTCGCTATTGAGCGCCTTGAGATAGAGATCGGCCATGCGGATGGCTCCTTTTCAAAAGCGAAGGGCCGACGCCTTGCGACGCCGGCCCTTTGATAACGTATCAGCGCTGAAAAATCAGGCGGGCCTTTTTGTTGAGGCCAACCTGAACAATCAGGCGGCCTTTCCGTTGAGGCCAACCTGATAAATCAGGCGGCCCCTTTGTGGAGCCCAACCCTGATAAATCAGGCGGCCTTGGAACGGCTCATGCGCTTGCGCTCGTTCGGGTCGAGGTAGCGCTTGCGCAGACGGATGGTCTTGGGCGTCACTTCGACCATTTCATCATCGTCGATATAGGCGATGGCCTGTTCCAGCGTCGCCTTCTTCGGCGGGGTCAGGCGGACGGCGTCGTCCTTGCCGCTGGCGCGGAAGTTGGTCAGCGCCTTCGACTTCATCGGGTTGACTTCCAGATCTTCGGGCTTCGCATTCTCGCCGACGATCATGCCTTCGTACAGCGCTTCGCCCACGCCCACGAACAGGATGCCGCGTTCTTCCAGCGGACCCAGCGCATAGGCATTGGCTTCGCCAGCGCCGTTGGAGATCAGGACGCCGTTCTTGCGGCCTTCGATCTTGCCCTTGTGGGGGCCGTACTTCTCGAACAGGCGGTTCATGATTCCGGTGCCGCGCGTGTCGGACAGGAATTCGCCATGATAGCCGATCAGGCCGCGCGACGGCGCGGAGAAGGTGATGCGGGTCTTGCCGCCGCCCGACGGACGCATGTCGGTCATTTCGGCCTTGCGGATGTTCATCTTGTCCACGACCGTACCGGAGAACTCATCGTCCACGTCGATGACGACAGTTTCGTAAGGCTCGGTCTTGCCGCCAGTCTCGTCTTCGCCGAACAGCACGCGGGGACGCGAGATGCCCAGTTCGAAGCCTTCGCGGCGCATCGTTTCGATGAGGACGCCCAACTGAAGTTCGCCACGACCGGCGACTTCGAAACTGTCCTTGTCGGCCGATTCCGTCACCTTGATGGCGACGTTGGATTCAGCTTCGCGGGCCAGACGGTCGCGGATCATGCGGCTCGTCACCTTGCTGCCTTCACGGCCCGCCATCGGCGAATCGTTCACGGCAAAGCGCATCGACAGGGTCGGCGGATCGATCGGCTGGGCCTGGATCGGTTCGCTGACCTGCGGGTCGGCGATGGTGTTCGACACGGTGGCGACGGTCAGACCGGCGAGCGAGATGATGTCGCCCGCCCTGGCTTCGTCCACGGGCACGCGGTCCAGACCCTGGAACGACATGATCTTCGACGCGCGGCCGGTTTCGATCACATTGCCGTCCATGTCGAGCGCGTGGATCGGCTGGTTGACCTTCACCACGCCCGACTGGACGCGGCCGGTCAGGATACGACCCAGGAAATTGTCGCGGTCGAGCAGCGTGACGAGGAAGCTGAACGGCGCGTCCTGATCCAGCGCGGGGGCGGGAACATGATCCACGATCTTCTGGAACAGCGGCTCCAGCGTGCCTTCACGGCGCTGCGGATCGTCGCTGGCATAACCGTTGCGGCCCGATGCGTAGAGCACGGGGAAGTCGAGCTGTTCGTCGGTGGCGTCCAGCGTCACGAACAGGTCGAACACTTCGTCCAGCACTTCCTGGATGCGTTCGTCGGGACGGTCGACCTTGTTGACGACGACGATGGGCTTGAGGCCCAGCGCCAGCGCCTTGCCGGTGACGAACTTCGTCTGCGGCATCGCGCCTTCCGACGAATCGACCAGCAGGATCACGCCGTCGACCATCGAGAGGATGCGCTCCACTTCACCGCCGAAGTCGGCGTGGCCGGGCGTGTCGACGATGTTGATGCGGGTGCCGTTCCATTCGACCGAGGTGGGCTTCGCCAGGATGGTGATGCCGCGCTCCTTTTCCAGGTCGTTGGAATCCATGGCGCGTTCTTCGATGCGCTGGTTGTCGCGGAACGTGCCGGACTGGCGGAAAAGCTGGTCGACGAGGGTAGTCTTGCCATGGTCGACGTGCGCGATGATGGCGATATTACGCAGGGACATAGTGTGCCTTCGGGATTCGGGTTCTCCCGGCCGGCACCACGCCTGTCCAGGACTATCGGGCGCGCCCCTACAGGAAATGATGCGATGCGGCAAGGGCGGGCGGTCAGGTGGCGGGTTGAACGGCCCCATCCGTCGAACCGTCTGCCCATGAAGGAGACGCCCATGACCGACAGCCCGCTCATCAGCCGCCGCACCCTGATGCAGGCCGCCGCCATTGCCGCCCCTCTGGCCCTGACGCCCGACATGCTGAGCGCCGCTGGCAAGCCCGCGCTGCGCGAGGCGATGATCCTCGATCCGGCGATCCGGTATTTCAACGCGGCCAACATCGCGCCGACATTCCGCAGCGTGGCGGCCGTGCATGAACGGGAGACGCGCGCCTTCCAGACGGACCCGTCGGTCGAGCGTCGCGCGCTCTATCCCAAGGCCGCCGACGCGCTGCGCGAACGGATCGCCAGACGTCTCAACGTCACGGCGCAGGAGATCGCGCTGGTCCGCAATGCGAGCGAGGCGAACACGGTCGCGGTGCGGGGGCTGGCGCTCAAGGCCGGCGACCGGATCATCCTGACCGACCATAATCATCCGTCCACCTGGGATAGCTGGAAGCTGCGGGCAGAGCGCGAGGGGCTGGACCTGCATGTCGTGCCGGTGCCGGTCGAAGCGAAATCGGCGCAGCAACTGTTCGACGGCATTGCCGCCGCCGTGACGCCGAACACGAAGGCGATCTTCCTGTCGCACATGAGCAACATCAGCGGCATCGTCTATCCGGTGGCGGAGATCGCGACGCTGGCGCGATCGAAGAACATCTGGCTTCATGCCGACGGCGCGCAGACATTCGGCTGGCTGGGGCTGGACCTCGCGGCGCTGGGCGTCGACAGCTATTCGGGCAGCACGCACAAATGGCTGATGGGGCCGCTGGAGGGCGGGATGCTCTATGTCCGGCGCGAGCGACAGGCGGAATTGCAGCCGATCATGATGAGCCATGGCTATTGGCTGACCGATCCGGCGAACCTGAACACGGCGCAGAAATATGAGATATTGGGCCAGCGCGACGATCCGCGCCTGATGGCCTTTGCCGCGACGCTGGACGTGCTGGACGGCGTGGGCCAGGCGGCGATCGAGCAGGCGGCGCGACAACGGGCGGCGTCGATGCGGCAGGCGCTGTCGGCCGTGCCGGGCGCAAGACCCTTCGGCAGCGGCGAGGCGGCGATCACCGGCCCGGTCATCACCGTCGCCTTCCCCGGCCGCGATGTGCCGGCACTGCGCGCAAAGCTGTGGCAGGCGAAGATCGCGACCGCCGCGTCAAAGATCGGCGGCGACGCGGCGATTCGCTTTTCGCCGCATGTCTATAATAGTGATGAGGATGTGGCGGCGGTGATCGAGGGGCTGCGGCAGAGTTGACCCCTTCTCCCCGTCGGGGGAGAAGGATACAAAGCCTTGCCGCGTAGCGGCTAGGCGGAGTTGGATGAGGGGGCTGGCGCAAACTCAGCCGACTTCTGTGAGGTTGCCTCCCCCTCACCCAGCTACGACTAGGCAGCAAGCTGCCAAGTCTGCGCAGCCCTCTCCCCGGTGGGGAGAGGGATCAAGGAAACCCCTTGCTTTACAAAAGCGCAATATCTCCTTGCCCCGCGGGCCGACCTTTCTATGGTGCGGCCCGTCGCCAATAATATACCATATCCTTGTAAGGAGCCTTTCCCGATGCGGCCTGCCGCTATCCTGTCCTTCGCCTCCCTGATCGCCCTCGCGTCCCCTGCCCTTGCGCAGAAGGATGGTCCCGACGCCGCCAAGCAACATGCCGACAAGGTCGCCGAAGCGGTCGCGGCCAGCTGGGCCAGCGCGCCGGTCGAGGAAGTCACCCAGAGCAGCAAGGGCACGGCCCGCGTCGATGGGAAGAGCATCCCCTATACCCAGACCGCCGGCACGCTCACCATCCGCGACGCGCAGGGCAAGCCGGTCGCCAGCATGTTCTACACCGCCTATACGGCGGCCGGCAGGAACCGCCCCGTCACCTTCCTCTACAATGGCGGCCCCGGCTCCTCGTCGCTGTGGCTCCGCATGGGCAGCTTCGCGCCCGAACATGTGCGCACCGGCAACCCCGAAGCGGTCAGGCCCGCCCCCTTCGACGTCGGCCCGAACAATGACAGCCTGATCGGCAGCACCGACATGGTGTTCCTCGATACGATCGGGTCGGGCTATTCGCGCATCCTGGGCGATGCCAAGCCGTCCGACTTCTACAGCGTCGATGGCGATGTGGACGCCTTTGCCAAGGCGATCATCCGCTACACGACCAAGAACGGCCGCTGGGCGTCGCCCAAATATATTTTCGGCGAAAGCTATGGCACGACCCGGTCCGGGGCGCTCGCCTATCAACTGGAAGATCGCGGGCTGACGCTGAACGGCGTGGTGCTGCTGTCGTCGATCATGAATTACGGCATCCGCCAGTCGGGCTTCGACGCGATCCATGTCGGCTATCTGCCCAGCTATGCGGCGACCGCCTGGTATCATAATCGCGTGCCCGGTGGCCGTCCTGAAAGCCTGGACGCCTTTGTCGAAGAAGCGCGCACCTTCGCCAACGGCGCTTATGCCACGGCACTGCTGAAAGGCTCCGACATCAGCGCGCAGGAAAGCGATGCGATCGCCCAGCAGCTAAGCCGCTTCACCGGCCTGTCGGTCGATTACTTGAAGCGCGCCAACCTGCGCGTCAGCCTCAGCCGTTTCCGCAAGGAATTGCTGCGCGACACGCATGAGACGATCGGACGATTCGACAGCCGCTACAAGGGGATCGACGCCGATGCGGCGGGCGAGGAGCCGGAATATGACGCCTCCAGCACCGGCATCACCGGCCTTTATGTCGGCAGCTTCCTGGACCAGGTGACGAACAGGATCGGCTACAAGACCGACCTCAGCTATCGGCTGAGCGCGCGCGAGGGCGGCGATTTCAAGTGGGACTGGAGCCATAGCCCGCCAGAAGGCGGCAAGCAGAATGTCGCGGACGTGACCGCCGATCTGAGCGCCGCGATGCGCACCAACCCGCATCTGCGCGTGCTGTCGCTGAACGGCTGGTACGACATGGCGACGCCCTTCTTCTCGACCGAGCGTGATTTGAAGCACATGATGCTGGAGCCGCAACTGCGCCAGAACCTGCAATTCAAATATTATCCGGCGGGCCACATGGTCTATCTGAACCCGGAAGCGCTGCACCAGATGCGGCTCGACATGGAGCGCTATTACGCCGAGGGCGCGCGCTGAAGGACGGAGGGGGCGGTGGCGACACCGCCCTTTTCACTTTGCCGAGGCAGCCACGATGCGCGGCAGGCTGGCGATCGGTTCGACATGGACGGCGCGCACATAGGTTTCGGCCCCTTCGGACTGAAGCTGGATCTGGCCATGGTTCAGCGGCTGGCGGCTCCCATCGGCCGCGATGGTGGCCAGACCGCTGACCTGCGCCACGGGTACGCCGTTCACCACATGCACGGCCCGATCGCCCAGCACATACAGGTCCAGCCTGTTCCATTCGCCAATCGGACGTTCGGCGTCGGTCGCCGCTTCCACATTCCATGTGCCGGTGCCGTTAATCATCTCGACCGGTCGCCCATCCAGGCGGAAGCGCAGATGCGGGGCGATGATCGACGGATCGGCGACGGCGCTGGTCTGTGCCCGCACCTTGCCACCCACGGTCACGACCATGCCGGTCGATCCCTTCATGATCTCGAACTCGACGGACGGGCGCCAGGTGCCGAACACGTCGCCCGGCACGCCATGGGTATGGTACAGAAGGCCGTTATTGGGCGGCTGCCCTTCCCGTGGCGCCCACCGCCCGTCGCCCCATTTATATTCGAGCCGCAGATGATAGTCGCGCAGGTCCGCCTGATGGACCAGGCTGCCCCATGTCTGCCCCTTGATCCAGATGGCCGGAGCGCCATCGACCTGCCGCACCGCGAAATCATCGGCCATATCCCGTCCGGTGCCGATGGGGACATTGGCGGGATCGCCCTTGTACGTGACGGCGGGGTCGGCATAGCCAAGCCAGGGTTGCCAGCCCGACAGGCTGCGGCCATCGAACAGGTCACGCCCAGGCCCGGTGGCGCGCGGGATATCAGCCAGTTGCAATCGTGGCGCGGGACCGGCCGGATTGCCGGCAATCCGACGGGCGCGATCGAGCGAATCCTGTGCCATCGCAATCGTTGGAACGATCAGCAGCCCCCATATCCATCGCTTCACTATTGCGGCACCCTTCGTTCATCGACAGGCGGACCATCCAGCCGCCTTTGGTTGCGCAGTCAAGGAATCTGGGGTCGTAGATAGCGGATCGGAGCCGGCGCCACGGGAACCGGGTCAGTAGCGCAGTTTCGGATACCAGTCCGCCGGGCGCCCCTGCGGCGTCAGGTCGAGGATCGGCCAGAGCGAGGCGATGTCGGGGGCATCGCGCGGGTCTTGCCCCGGATCGGCCATCTCGCCAGTCATCTCGCTCATCCAGAAGAGGCGGATGCCTTCATCATCCTTGCGGAATACGACCAGCGCCGGATATTCGCCGTCGGGCGTCAGCAGGCCCAGGTCATTGGCATAATCGTCGCCGATCGTCTGGACGAAGTCGGTGTCACGCCAGCCCCGCTCCTGCGCGAAGGCGAACTGCCGCTCGACCGGGCTGCGGCCGAAAATCTTGTAGGCGACGCGCTGCTTGATATCGGCGGCATTGCCGTCGACCGATCCGATCCAGTTGGTGCACATGGGGCAAGGCCGCTCCCTCTCCGGCCCGTACATCCAGAAATAGGCGACGAGCGTGTCCTTGTCGCCGAACAGGTCGGACAGGCCGACATCGAACCGCTGTTCATCCTTGAAGCGATAGTCTTTTTCGATCAGCGGGCCGGGCGGCAATGCCTGCCGCTGCTCCACCAGCCGGGTCATGTGGCGGCGAACCTCTATCTCTTCCGCCAGCAAGGCCATGCGGGCATCGCGATAGGCGGCGCTCTCGCCGGGGAAACGGGCTTTGCGATGGGTGACGAGGTCGGCGACGGGTTTCAGGCTGGCCATGGCAGGTTCCTCTCCGGTCAAGATCGCCGGGCAATGCGAGTTCTTTGCGCCGGGCGATTGTCAAGCAATCACCGGAAGCCCTATATCGTTCCCCGGACAAGGCTTGCGCCACGGTGTATTATCACCATATGACACGGCAAGCCGCTCATGGCGACTGGAGACGATATGGCCACCACTGCGCCCACCACGACTGCCACTGCTGACACGCTGAACCTGACGCCGCCCGATCCGGTGCCGGTGGTTGCGCCCGAAAAGGCGTCGGGCCTCGTCCCCATCGAGGATGAGAAGAAGTCGAAGCTGGACGAGAAGGTCGATGCCTTCGTCGCCGATCTGGTCGCGCAGGACGCCAATTCGCCGGAGTTCGGCGCGCGGGTCGATCAGTTGACCAATATGGGCCGCAAGGAAATTGCCGAAGCTGCGGGACATTCCAACCGCTTCCTCGATCGACCGGTGCGGGCGATGGACAGCGACACCAAGGTCGGCGCGGACCTCGCCGAACTGCGCCGCACGGTGGAGGATCTCGATCCGGGGAAACGCGGCAATTTGCTGGCGCCCAAGAAGCTGTTCGGGATCATCCCGTTCGGCAACAAGATGCGCGACTATTTCGACGGCTACAAGAGCGCGCAGGGCCATATCAATTCGATCCTGGGGTCGCTGGCCAGCGGCAAGGACGTGCTGATCAAGGACAATGCCGCGATCGACGTGGAACGCCAGAATATGTGGCAGACCATGGGTCGTCTGGAACAGATGATCCATATCAGCAAGACGATGGACGCGCGGCTGGAAGACAAGGCGCTGGAGCTGGATTCGTCCGACCCGGCCAAGGCGAAGGCGATCCGCGAAAGCGCGCTGTTCTACATCCGCCAGCGCACGCAGGATCTGCTGACGCAGATGGCGGTCACGGTGCAGGGCTATCTGGCGCTGGATCTGGTCAAGAAAAATAATGTCGAGCTGGTCAAGGGCGTGGATCGCGCCAGCACGACGACGGTCGCGGCGCTGCGGACGGCGGTGACGGTCGCTCAGGCGCTGGCCGGGCAGAGGCTGGTGCTGGAACAGATCAGCGCACTCAACACGACGACCGCCAACATGATCGACCGGACCGGCGAATTGCTGAAAAGCCAGACCGCGCAGATTCACGAGCAGGCGGCGTCCAGCACGATTCCGATCGAGACGCTCCAGCGCGCGTTCCAGAATATCTACGATACGATGGACAATATCGACGCCTTCAAGCTGAAGGCGCTGGAGAATATGAAGACGACGGTGAACACCCTGTCGGGCGAAGTGGAAAAGTCCAAGGGCTACATCGCCCGCGCGGAGGGCCAGGCGCAGGCCGCCAAGGACGTGCGCGCGGACAATCCGTTGCTGAGCGCGATCGAGGGATGAAGGCAATGCTTCCCCTCCTTCCGTTCGGGCTGAGCCTGTCGAAGCCCTGCTCTTTCCCACTGAGGAAAAGTGCGGCCCCCTGCGGCTTCGTTCAGGGCGCACGGACTTTGGAGACCGTGTTTTGAGCCGATCCGACCGTGTGCTGGCCGATGCCGAAGCGGTGCTGCGCCGCCATAGCGATCGCGGGCAGAACCTGTCCACGCGCGCGCGGCAGCGGCGCAATGCCGGACTGATGCGCAAGGTCAAATATGCCTTCTGGGCGGTGCTGGCGATCCTGCTGGGCAGCGCGGTGGCGGGCTTCGTCCTGCCGCTGGGCACCACCGGCGTCATGATCGCGCTGGGCGTGATGATCGCGGCGGTGCTGCTGATCGCCCTCGCGCCGACGGAAGATCGGGTGAAGACGGAGGCGCTGGCGCAGACCGACCTCGCGGCCCTGCCGCTCAAGACCGAAATCTGGCTGGAAAACCAGCGCAAGGCCCTGCCCGCGCCGGCCGTCACGCTGGTCGACAGTATTGGGGTCAAGCTGGAGATATTGGCGCCGCAACTGGAGCGGCTCGGCGATCAGGAGCCGGCCGCGCAGGAAATTCGCCGGCTGCTGGCCGATCATCTGCCCGAACTGGTGACCGGCTATCAATCGATCCCCGCCCCGTTGCGGCGAGAGGCGCGCAATGGCCGCGTGCCAGAAAAACAACTGGTCGAGGGATTGTCCGTTATCGACGCCGAAATCGGCCGGATGAGCGAGAGCCTGGCCAGCGGCGACCTTGACAAACTGGCCACACAGAACCGGTTTCTTGAGCTGAAATATCAGGAAGCCAAGGAATTGGGGGCCTAGCGCCGTCTTGTCCCTGTCATGATCCATCTGACGCTCATCATCGTCGATTTCCTGACGGGCCTGCTGGCGGCCGGTGCGTGGGCGCTGGCGTCTGCCGGCGGCGCGATCGCGGCCGTGGTCGGCGGCGGTTTCCTGAGCGTATCGCTGTTCCGGCGCTGGCGCCGCCGATAAGGGGCCTTTTACTACGCAATTTCTACGCGATCAGGCCTTTTCTCCTCTTCAAACCCCTCCGCCCCAAGCGATAGATAGAGCGCCTCTCCGGTCAGGAAGGCGCCCGCATCATGCCCCGATACCATCACCGTCCCGTCGCGCGGATCGCCCTTCGGCTGATCGGCATCGCCCTGCTCGCCAGCCTGGAGCCGCAGGGCAAGGCGTTGCGCATGATGATCCGTCAATCCGACAGGATCACGCCGGCGCAAGGACTGCTGGCGGCAATCTGCTTCGCCTGCGCCAGTCTGGGCGCGATGCTGCTTTTCTGGGGGCCAGCGCTGTGGCAGCCGGTCAGCGTCGCCCGGCGATGGCAGGACCATGCAGTCGAGGACGGCGGCGGCGGGAGAGAAAAAGTCGTCCCGGACGGCTGATGGCGCGTGCAGTTCGCCAGCGGGCCGTCCGGGATCGCAACATCGCATGACTTTGGAGAGGGCATGACAACGTTGTCCCGGCGCTCTAGCTGATTCGCGGCAAGCGCGCAACCGGATTTCCATGTGCCGGATACAGGAAGGGCGCGGCTGCCCGATGACAGCCGCGCCCCGATCGACATGATGACGTCAGACGTCAGCCCGCGTAGAGGTTGGCCGGCAATCCACGCACGCCACTGTCCACCTCGAAGAAGCCGCCGTCATATTCGGTCGGATCGTCCAGACCCACGGTGGCCGAACTGACGAACATGCGGTCGAGGTTCGGGCCGGCGAATGTGATGTTCGTCACCTGTCGCGCCGGCAGGGCGATGGCACGGTCCAGCGTCCCTTCCGGCGTGAAGCGGCTGATCCGGCTGCCGCCCCAATGGGCGACCCAGATATGCCCGTCCGCATCCACGGTCATGCCGTCGGGATAGCCATCCTCTTCACCGAACCGGATGAACGGCGCGCGTTCGGTGACGCCATCTTCGGTCCGGCGGAAGCGGTACATCTGCTTCTTCGCGGTATCGCTATGATAGAGCCACTGGCCGCAAGGCGAGAAAGCCGGGCCGTTGGGCACGCGATAGTCGCTGTCCACCACGGTCCAGCTACGGTCCGGCGCGAGGCGATAGAGCGCGCCGCGATCATGCGACTCGCTCATGTCCATCGTGCCGCACCAGATGGCGCCTTGGGCATCCGCCTTGCCATCGTTCATCCGGTTGCCGGGGAAATGTGGCTCCGGATCGCCAAACGGCGTGATGACCAGCGGATCGAGCGCGATGTCGGCAAAGCCGCTCTGGAAGCCGCCGATGAACCCGCCCGCCTCACGCTCCGCCACCCAGCCGAGCGGCTCGGGCATGGCGAAACGCTCGACCGCGCCGCTCTCCAGCGCTCCATCCTTCAATGAAAGCCGGTTGAGCGCCGGGGCCAGGATATCGACCCAGTAGACGGCGTTGTCGCGCGCCGACCAGAGCGTCCCCTCCCCCAGCGTGTCGGCGAAGCCGCGCTCGATCAGCCGCCATTCCGGCATCAGCGGGCCACCGACAGGCGATAGACCATCTCATGATGATAGGGCTTGCCGGGATCGACACGGGCCGACAGGAAATTCGGCTTGTTGGGCGAGTCCGGGAATTTCTGCGGCTCCAGCGCGATGCCGTCGCCCATGCGGTACACATGGCTCTGCTTGCCGATGAAGGTGCCATCGAGGAAATTGCCGGTATAGAATTGCACGCCCGGTTCGGTCGTCAGCACTTCGAGCACGCGGCCGGACACCGGATCTTCCAGCCGGGCGGCCAGTTCCGGGGTCCGGGTCGCGCCCTTGTCCAGCGCCCAGTTATGGTCGTAACCACGCCCGGCGATGATCTGCGCATCGCGGCCATCGCGCAGCCCGTCCGCCACCCGGCGGGGCTTACGGAAATCGAACACGCCGCCCTCGACCGGCTTGAGTTCGCCGGTCGGGATCAGGTTGGCGTCTACCGGCGTATAGGCCTTGGCCGGGATCGTCAGCAGATGCCCCATCGCGCCATCGGGCGATCCTTCGCCTTGAAGGTTGAAGATGGCGTGATTGGTCATGTTGACGATGGTCGGCTTGTCGGTCTTCGCATCGAAGGCGATGCCGAGGTTGCCGCTCTCGTCCAGCGTGTAGGTGACGGTCACGTCCAGCTTGCCGGGATAGCCCGAATCGCCATCCGGGCTGGTCAGGCCCAGCACCAGGCTGGCCTTGGGACCGCTCTTGAGCGACACGACCTTCCACACCTGCTTGTCGAAGCCCTTGCCGCCGCCATGCAGCGAGTTGACCTTGTCATTCAGGGGAAGCTGATAGGCTTTGCCGTCGAGGCTGAATGTGCCGCCGGCGATGCGGTTGGCATAGCGGCCCACGGTCACGCCGAAGAAATTGGGATGATCGACATAATCCTTCAGGTCGTCATAGCCCAGCAGCACGTCCGCGATCTGGCCGTCCTTGCCGGGGCCGGACAGCGACTGGAGCGTCGCGCCATAGGTCAGGATCTTCGCCGATATGCCCGCGCCGTTCTTCAGCGTAATCGTTTCGATCGCCGCACCGTCGGCGGTACCGGCGGGCGCGCGGCTGGCTTCGGCGGCAAGGGCGGTTCCACTTGCCATGGCGAGAGCCAGAGCGCATGACAGCGCTGTTTTCAAATCGACGACCTTTCGCATGGACTTCCTCCCTAACAACCTACGCCCATTGACGGGCGGTTGAGGGGGATATACTCCGACAAAATAA
This sequence comes from Sphingobium sp. Leaf26, assembly GCF_001421665.1. Lineage (GTDB taxonomy): Bacteria > Pseudomonadota > Alphaproteobacteria > Sphingomonadales > Sphingomonadaceae > Sphingobium. Next base: position 114,729 of record NZ_LMKV01000012.1, on the reverse strand, counting down.
GCAGGCGCAACCCTTGATCGGGCGGCCTGTTACTGGAACTGCACTGGAGAAGGATGAATGGCAGGACCGATTTCGTCAGGCGCTGCGCCCGTCGCATCGCATAACCCCGGCACGCGCTATGGCCCTGCGCTCGCGTTGCTCGCCAGCCTCTTCTTCATGTGGGGCTTCATCACCGTCATCAACAACACGTTGCTGCCCCATCTGCGCAGCGTGTTCGAGCTGAGCTACACCCAGACGACCCTGATCGAATCGGTCTGGTTCATCGCCTATTTCTTCGCCTCCATCCCCTCGGCCAAGCTGATCGAGCGGGTCGGCTATCAAAAGTCGATGGTCATCGGCCTGCTTGTCATGGCGGTCGGCGCGCTGGGCATGACGGTGGCCGCGTCGATCCCCTCCTATGGCGTGACGTTGGTCATGCTGTTCGTGATCGCCAGCGGCATCACCCTGTTGCAGGTCGCGGCCAACCCCTATGTCGCGGTCGTCGGCAAGCCCGAAACCGCTTCCTCGCGCCTCAACCTCGTGCAGGCGATGAACTCGGCCGGCACGATGCTGGCCCCGATGTTCGGCGCCTATCTGATCCTCGGCCGGTCGAAGGGCGGCACGGCACAGGGCGAAGTCGTCCTGACGCAGGCCGAACGGCTGGCCGACGCGCAGTCGGTGGTCCTGCCCTATGTGATCGTCGCCGTCGTGCTGGCGGTGCTGGCCGTCGTCATCGCCCGCTTCCCGCTGCCCGCCATGGGCAATGCGACGCAGCGCCACAACAAGGAAGAGCGCAAGAAGCATTCGCTCTGGAAGCACCGCAATCTGGTGTTCGGAATCCCGGCGATCTTCATCTATCTGATCGCGGAAATCGGCGTCGCCAACCTGTTCATCAACTTCGTCAGCCAGCCGCAGATCGCCAACCTGACGCATGAGCAGGCGGGTAATTATCTGACCCTGCTGTGGGGCGGGATGATGGTCGGCCGCTTTGCCGGTTCGGCAATCATGCAGAAGTTCGATGCGGGCCATGTCCTCGCCGCCTTCTCGATCGGCGCGTTCATCGTGATGCTGGTGACGGTCTTCACCACCGGTCCGGCTGCCATGTGGGCGCTGATCCTGGTCGGACTGTTCCACTCGATCATGTTCCCGACCATCTTCACTTTGGGCATCAAGGGGCTTGGCCCGCTGACCGAGGAAGGCTCCGGCCTGCTCATCATGGCTATCGCCGGTGGCGCGCTGGTGGTGGTGCAGGGCTGGCTGGCGGACCATTATGGATTGCAGACCAGCTTCCTGCTGACCGCCGCCTGCGAACTCTACATTCTCTTCTACGCGCTGTGGGGGTCGAAGACGACCCACGCACTGCCGGACCAGCAGATCGCAGCCGAATAAGGCCGAGGGTCGCACTTCGGACGGCAAAAAGGCCGGAGCGGACATACCGCTCCGGCCTTTTTACTGTCCCGTTCCCCGGCGAAGGCCGGGGTCCAGATGGAACGTCGCAACTGGACCCCGGCCTTCGCCGGGGAACAAAGCGGATCATCCCGCCATCGCGCTGGCCGTATCCTCCAGCGCCAGGTCGACCAGTACGCCCATCGCTTCCGCCGCCGTCTGCGCATCGCCCGCCGCGATCGCGTCATAGACGCGAACATGGTCCGGGATCGGGTTGCGTGGCAGGGCGCGGGCGCGCTGCTTATATTGCGTCGTCCAGTTGACCGCCGCGCCGATGCTGGCGGTCAGGGTCAGCAGCGCATCATTGCGCGTGGCGTTCAGGATCGCATTGTGGAAATCGCGGTCGGCCGCGCGCCCCGCCTCGGTCGCCAGCGTATGGCGGCGCATCGCGGCGAGCGCATCCTTCATGATCCGCAGATCGTCCTTGTCGCGCCGCTGCGCCGCCAGCCGGGCAGCCGCCGGCTCGACAATGGCACGCAGTTCGAACAGGTCGCGCACGAACTGAATGTCCGGTTCCCCGGCAAAGGCCCAGGCCAGCACTTCGGGGTCCAGCAGGTTCCAGCGATTGCGCGGCAAGACCCGCGTCCCCGCCTTGGGCCGGCTTTCCACCAGCCCCTTGGCGGTCAGCACCTGGATCGCCTCGCGATAGGCGCTGCGGGAGACTTCCAGTTCCTCGGCAAAGGCCACTTCGCCCGACAGCACGTCGCCGGGCGCATATTGGCCGGACAAGATCGCCATGCCCAATTTATGCGCGATCGCCCCGTGCAGCCGACGGCCCGGCCCCCGGACCGGCTTGGCCGCGCCGCCATTTTCCGTCTCATCCCTGTGCAAAGACGGGTTTTCCTTCACCATTCCTGCTCCTCTCGCCTTTCCCCAGTCAGGCATATCCGTCCCTATAATACAAGCATTGCCATTACCATCATCCTGTAATATGTCGGAGTAATTACCAGATTCACCGCCGCGCGCTCGCCACCATGGCGATGGCGGGCGCGCGGCGAAATGTCTTGCACGTTGGATTGAGCGCCATGTTTGAGGCGCGCGGGAGGAGAGTTTTCATGACATTGCGCCTGTTGCAGCACCGTTCGGACAATGGCGATCGGTCGGTCATCGCCGCTCGCGGCGACGCTGCCTGGTTCGTGCCCGGTTTCACCACCATCCGCGCGCTGGCGCTGCACGCGATCGCCCAGAAGATCAGCCTCTCCGCCGCCATCGACGCCGCCGGCCAGGGCGACGCGGTCGACATCGCCGCTGAATTTGACGCCAGCCGCCTGCTCGCCCCGATCGACCATGAAGATGGCGCGCATGTGCAACTGACCGGCACCGGCCTGACCCACCTCGGCTCCGCCGAAGGCCGCGACAAGATGCACCGCGAAGCCGCCGCCGTCGAAAAGCAGACCGATTCGATGCGCATGTTCCTGGAAGGGCTGGAAGGCGGCAAGCCCGCCGCCGGCGTCGCAGGCCAGCAGCCCGAATGGTTCTACAAGGGCGACGGGTCGCAGCTTGTCGGCCCGACCGATCCGCTGACCATGCCCGCCTTCGCCAAGGATGGCGGCGAGGAGCCGGAACTGGCCGGCATCTACATCATCGGCGAAGACGGCACGCCCTATCGCATCGGCCTCGCGCTCGCCAACGAGTTCAGCGACCATGTGACCGAGCGCCACAATTATCTGTGGCTGGCGCACTCCAAGCTGCGTCAGGCCGCGCTCGGCCCGGAACTGCTGGTCGGCACCCCGCCGGAGCATATCGAAGGGTCCAGCCGCATCCTGCGCGATGGCAAGGTCATCTGGGAAAAGCCGTTCCTGTCGGGCGAAGGCAATATGTCGCACAGCTTTGCCAATCTGGAACATCATCATTTCAAATATGACCTGTTCCGCCGCGCGGGCGACGTGCATGTCCACTTCTTCGGCACCGCGACCCTGTCGTTCAGCGACGGCATCGTGCCGGAAGAAGGCGATGTGTTTGAAATCATCGCCGCGCCCTTCACCCTGCCGGTGCGCAACCCGCTGAAGCGCGCTGCCCCGGTTCAGGTCGCCGTCCAGCAACTCTGAACCCATCGACATGGACCCGATCCGCATCGCGATCGTGGGCATAGGCAAGATCGCCCGCGATCAGCATGTGCCCGCGATTCTGGGCAATAGCGCCTTCAGCCTGGCCGCCACCGTCAGCCCGCATGATGCGGGCCTCGACGGCGTGTCCCATCATGCCAGCCTGGACGATCTGCTGGCGCAAGGCCCGGCGGTGGACGCCATCGCACTGTGCACCCCGCCGCAGGTCCGCTACGATCTGGCGACGCAGGCGCTGAAGAAGGGCATCCACCTCTTCCTCGAAAAGCCGCCCGGCGCGACTTTGGCGGAAGTGGAGGCCCTGAAAAGCCAGGCCGACAAGGTCGGCGTCAGCCTGTTCGCCGCCTGGCACAGCCGCTTCGCCGCCGGGGTCGCCCCGGCGCGCGCCTGGCTGGCCGAACGGCGGATCGACAAGGTGTCGATCGTCTGGCGGGAGGATGTCCGCGTGTGGCATCCGGGTCAGGCATGGATCTGGCAGCCCGGCGGGCTGGGCGTGTTCGATCCGGGCATCAACGCCCTGTCGATCGTCACCCATATCCTGCCGCGCCCCTTCTTCCTGAAGGACGCGACTTTGGTGCTGCCGGAGAACCGCGCCGCGCCGATCGCCGCCGACCTTGCCTTTCGCGACACCGCGGGCGCGCCGATCCACATGGACCTCGACTGGCGCCAGACCGGCCCGCAAAGCTGGGACATCATGGTCGAGACTGATGCGGGCACGCTCAAGCTGTCCCATGGCGGCGCGGTTCTGACCCTGCCCAGCGGCACCGACCATGGCGAGGATGTCGAATATGCGGGCCTTTATGCCCGTTTCGCCACTTTGATCCGGGGCGGCCGGTCGGATGTTGACACCAGCCCGTTGCGGCTGGTCGCCGACGCCTTCCTGCGCGGCACACGCGAAACGACCCAAGCCTTTCACGACTGACATTTCCAAGGGAGAGGAATATGATGAAGTCTCTACGCCGCGCCTCCGCTGCGCTGCTGCTATGCGCCAGTGCGCTGTCGACCACGGCGGCGCTCGCCGATACCGATGGCAAGCCCACCACCGCCACCATCCACGCCGACAAACCCGGCGCGGTCTATGACAAGGCGATCTTCACCCAGTTCGCCGAGCATCTGGGCAACGGCATCTATGGCGGACTCTATGTCGGCAACGACAAGGCGATCCCCAACACCAACGGCTTCCGCAACGACGTCATTTCGGCGCTGAAGAATCTGTCGGTGCCGATCATCCGCTGGCCCGGCGGCTGCTTCGCCGACGAATATCACTGGCGTGAAGGCATCGGCGCGAAGAACAAGCGCCCGGTCAAGATCAACACCCACTGGGGCGGCGTGACCGAGCCGAACACGGTCGGCACCCACGAATTTTTCGAGCTGATCCGTCAGGTCGGCGCACAGGCCTATGTGTCGGGCAATGTCGGCAACGGCACGCCGCAGGAAATGGCGGAGTGGGTCGAATATATGACCTCGCCAGCCGGTTCACTGGCCGACGAGCGCGCGAAGAACGGGCATAAGGAGCCTTGGTCCGTCCCCTATTTCGGCATCGGCAACGAACTCTGGGGCTGCGGCGGCAATATGCGGCCGGAATTTGCGGCGGACGAAACGCGCCGCTACGCCACCTTCGTCAAGGCGCCGCGCGGCACGAAGATCATGAAGATCGCAGCCGGCGCGAATGTCGATGACACCAACTGGACCGAAGTCATGATGCGCGAGGCAGGCGCGCAGCTCGACGGCCTGTCGCTCCATTATTATACGCTGCTCAACGGCGCCTTCCCGCCGATCGGCAACCCGTCCGAATTCGATGAAACGCAATGGGCCAACATCCTGTGGCAGGCCCGGCGGATGGACGACCTCATCACCCGGCACAGCGCGATCATGGACAAATATGATCCGGCCAAGCGCGTCTTCCTGGCGGTGGACGAATGGGGGACATGGTATGCGCAGGACAAGGGCACCCACCCCGGCTTCCTGCGCCAGCAGAACACGCTGCGCGACGCGCTGGTCGCATCGACCCATCTCGATATCTTCGCGAAACATGCCGACCGCGTCCGCATGACCGCGATCGCGCAGATGGTGAACGTGCTTCAGGCGATGATCCTGACCGAAGGCAAGACGATGGTGCTGACCCCCACCTATCATGTCTTTGAAATGTACAAGCCGTGGCAGGATGCGACCGTGCTGCCGATCGACATCCAGACGCCCTGGTATGGCAAGGATCAGTTCACCATGCCCGCGGTCAGCGGATCGGCCGTTAGGGCCAAGGACGGCAAGGTCCATGTCGGCCTGTCGAACCTCGACCCCAACCAGCCGAACACCGTCACGGTCAAGCTGGACGGCCTGAACGCCGCCACCGTCACCGGCCGCGTGCTGACCGCTTCGGCGATCAATGCGCACAACAGCTTCGACGCGCCCGATACCGTCAAGCCTGTCGCCTTCACCGGCGCGCAGGTCAGCGGCGGCACGCTGACCGTGACGCTGCCGGCCAAGTCGGTGGTGGTGCTGGAACTGAACTAAGCTGTTTGGAGCGGGCGGTGGGTGGAATTACCGCCCGCTCCATCCCCCTGCCGTCATGCGCCCGCCAGCAGGCGGGCGCATGACGCTGACGACAAGGAGAGGCCCGGATGACGCGGCAGATCATGTTCACGCTGGCGGGCCTCGCCCTGTTCGCAACCAATGCACCCGCCATCGCGCAGCCAGCGGCCGTGCCTGCGAAAGCGACGCTCAACAGCCGCCTGACCGGCGACCTCGTCCCCACCCATGATCCCGTCATCGCCCGCGAAGGCGACACCTATCATGTGTTCAGCACCGGCCATGGCAAGCGGCTGATCGAGACGCGCACCTCACCGGACCTGATCCACTGGACCGCAGGCGATCCGATCTTCACCGCCCTGCCCGCCTGGGCCAGGGAAGCGATCCCCGGCAGCGACGGCATGTGGGCGCCAGACATTGCGCATGTGAACGGCCGCTACCGCCTCTATTATTCGGTATCGACCTTCGGCTCCAACCGCTCGGCCATCGGCCTCGCCACCAGCCCGACGCTGGACCCCAAGGCGAAAAATTACGGCTGGCGCGACGAGGGCCTCGTCGTCATGTCCACGAAGGATGACGATTATAACGCCATCGACCCCAATTTCATCATCGACCGGGAAGGCCGTCACTGGCTGTCGCTGGGCAGTTTCTGGACCGGCATCAAGCTGTTCGAACTCGACCCGAAGACCGGCAAGCCCAAGGATGCTAAGGCGCCCGTCTCCATCGCCCGCCGCCCTGCCCCCGCCGGCGGCCCGGCCCCGGTCGAGGCCCCCTTCATCATCGACCATGGCGGCTATTACTGGCTGATGGTCAGCTATGACTATTGCTGCAAGGGCGTGAACAGCACCTATTACACCGTCATGGGCCGCTCCAAGGATATCACCGGCCCCTATCTGGGCAAGGATGGCAGCCCGTTGATGGAGGGCGGCGGCACCATCTTCCTGCGCGCAGACCTTCAGGAACAGCAGCGCTTCCGTGGCCCCGGCCATGCCGGCTGGCTCCATGACAAGGGCGGCAACGGCCAGGAAGACAAGGATTATGTCGTCTACCACGCCTATGACAAACAGGCGAACGGCGCCCCCACTTTGCGTATCGCGCCGGTGCGGTGGGGGGCTGACGGCTGGCCGCAAGCCGAATATTGAGCCCTTTTAGTCCGACTAACGATTTCGGAGAGATTCTGATGCCCTTCCACCTGTCCCGCCGTGGCTTCATCGGCACCGCCGCCGCCCTTTCTGCCGTACCCGGCGTCGCCCGTGCGGCATCGACCCAGGCGAACGCGCCGGTGCCGGTCAACCCGCTGGTCAAGCAGCGCGCCGATGCGCAGGTCTTCCGCCATGAGGATGGCTATTACTATCTGACCGGCTCGGTCCCCGAATATGATCGCCTCGTCCTGCGGCGGTCGAAGACGATCGCGGGTCTCGCCACCGCCAAGGAAGCGGTGCTGTGGCGCCATGAAAAGAGCGGCCCGCGTTCGGGTTATATCTGGGCGCCCGAACTCCACCAGATCGACGGAAAATGGTATATGTATTTCGCGGCCGGCCCAGCAGGCGGCGGTGACGATGTGTTCCGCATCCGCACCTATGCGATCGTCTGCGACGGCGCCGATCCGATGACCGGCAAGTGGAGCGTGCTGGGCGAACTGCAAACGCCATGGGACAGCTTCAACCTCGATTCGACCAGCTTCGTGCACAAGGGCGTGCGCTATTTCGCATGGGCGCAGCGCGAACCGGGGATCGAGACGAACAGCAACCTCTATATCGCCCGACTGGAATCGCCGCTCAAGCTGGGCGAGCAGGTCACACGCCTGACCGTGCCGACGCTCGACTGGGAAGTGCGCGGCTACAAGGTCGCCGAAGCCCCTGCCATCCTGCACCGCAACGGCCGCCTGTTCATGACCTATTCGGCCAGCGCCACCGACGACCGCTATTGCCTGGGGCTGTTGACGGCGGACGAAAATGCCGACCTGCTGGATGCAAAGAGCTGGACCAAGTCGCCGCAGCCGGTGTTCGTCAGCAACGACCAGACCAGCGTCTACGGTCCCGGCCATAACAGCTTCACCGTGGACGAAAAGGGCCGCGACATCCTTGTCTATCACGGCCGCGACTATAAGGTGATCCAGGGCGACCCGCTGCTGAATCCCGACCGCCACACCCGCGTCCAGCGCCTCTATTATACGGCGGACGGCACGCCCGATTTCGGCGTACCGGTGGGCAATGGTCCCCTGCCGGAACGCTTCATTTCGTCCACTGACCCGACGCGGCTGATGGCGCATGACGGCATGGCGCTGATCCTGGGCAATCCGTCGCTGGCGCAGACCCAGTTCCGTCAGACGCCGGGCCGGGCCGGCGCGCGCAGCGTCATGCTCTCCCCCATCCTGATGCCGGACCATTATCTGGTGGCCGGCAGGGACGGATCGTTGAACCTGCAACCCGACAGCAAAAGCGCGGACTTCAATCTGCGCAGCCAGTTCGTGCGCTTCGACGAAAAGACGCTGCACGCCGCGCGCTTCGTGTCGATCGCCGTGGCAGGCAAGGCCATCGGCATTTCGGCAGACCGGTTGACGCTGGTGGAGAGCCGTGACCCCAGCGTCTGGTGGCATCTCGACTGACATCATAAGTCAGACTATTCAAAGGCAATCGGGCGTCCGGCAATCCTCCGGGCGCCCGATTTTCTGTGTTGATGGGACGGGAACAGGCGGAATTATCCCCATCTTGCTGGCTGCGGCAATAATATCACATCCCTGAAATTTCACTGCAACGTACTGCAAATTTCCGCTTGCGATTCATTTGTCGGAGCAATAATTAGTCAGAGTAATTCATGCATGGCGTAGATACGCCAGCTCAAATGGGGAGGATATCCAAATGGCTTTCAAGCCGGTCGCACTCGCTTCTGCGTCCATCTTCGCACTGATGCTGTCGGGCGCCGCCCACGCACAGGATGCCACCACCGCCGCGCCGCAGGTCGCCGCAGAAGATGACGCCGCCGACATCGTCGTCACCGGCGTCCGCGCTTCGATCGTCGGCGCGGTCAACGTCCGCAAAAATTCGATCCAGATCGTCGATTCGATCGTGTCGGAAGACGTCGGCAAGCTGCCCGACAACAATGTCGTCGAAGCGCTCCAGCGCGTCACCGGCATCCAGGTCACCGATCGCGCCGGCGGCGAAGCGGCCACCATCACCATTCGCGGCCTGACCGATCCGCTGACCACGCTCAATGGCCGCAACATCTTCACCGCTGCTGGCACATCCTTCGCGTTGCAGGATATCTCCGCCAACCTCGTCAAGCAGGTCGACGTTTACAAGACCCGGTCGGCCGACCAGCTGGAAACCGGCCTCGCCGGCCAGATCGACGTGCAGACCCGTCGCCCGCTCGACTTCGATGGCTTCACCATTTCGGGCCTGGCGCGCGGCGTCTATTCGGAACTGGCGGACAAATATAACCCCAACGTCGCGCTGCTCGTCAGCGACCGCTGGGAAACCGGCATCGGCGATATCGGCTTCCTGGTGAATGGCAGCTATACCCGCGCCGAATTCCGCAACCAGAATCTGCAGGCCGGCGCCATGGTGCCGTTCGCCACCGAAACCCCGCCTGCCGGATCGGGCCTGACGCCGTTGCAGCGCATCTTCCCCGGCGCTACCAATGAAAACTGGACGCCTGGCCTCGACGCGGGCCTGCCCACCGCGCCGGGATCGACGCTCAACATCAATGGCGTCGAAACGCCCTATTATCTCTCACGCGACGCCGTGATTGCATCCGATGTCTATGGCAAGCGCGATCGCAAGGCGATCAACGCCGCGCTGCAATGGGCGCCGAACGACAGCTCAGTCTATACCGCCGAAGTGTTCTACACGGGATTCAAAGGCGAAACGTTCAACAGCCTGAACTTCAGCTTCGTCGATTGGTGGGGCAACCTGCCCACCGACGTCGCCAACAGCTTCGAACTGTTCGAAGGCACCAACATCATCAAGTCGCGTCGGGCCGGCGCGGTCGCGGGCTTCAACAGCGGCGACATGGCGACCAACCGCACCGACAGCTATGTCTATGCCCTCAACGCCAAGTGGGATGTGGGTGAGCGCGGCAAGATTTCGGCCGACATCGCCTATCAGGACAGCAAGAACGAAACGAGCTTCTTTGCCATCCGCACCGATCGCGGTCCGCTCGACATTGATGTCGATTTCAACGCCGGGGGCGGCCTGCCCGCTTACAGCTTCGCCAATCAGGACGTCCTGACCGACGCGAGCAAGTGGACCGTCGGCAACCTGTTCGACAGCGGCACCAAGAATACCGGCAGCGCGCTGACGATGATGCTGGACGGCGAATATAAATGGGACGAAGGCTTCCTGCGCCGCATCAAGGCGGGCTGGCGCTATGACAATCGTTCGGCCGACAGCTATGTCCGCGATCAGGGCGCTGGCGGACTTGGCGTCACGCTCGACGCCTTTGGCGAAGGCACCCCCTTCACCAACGAAGGCTTTTTCGACGGCCGGGCGGACATACCGACCAGCTGGGTGCTGGCCGATCCGCGCAGCATGGACAAGGATGCCGTCCGCAACCTGTATCGTCGTGTCGCCCCCGGCCTGCTGCTGTCGGATCAGCTCAGCTTTGGCCGCGTATTCGGCATCAAGGAAAGCAACCTGGCCGCCTATATCGTGGCCGATGCAGAGGTCGAGATTTTCGGGCGCCCGCTGCAATTGCAGGGCGGCGTGCGCTATGTCGCGATCGACACCGACTATGAATATTTCGACCGGGGCGCGAATTTCGCCCGGACCGGCGTGTCGACCGGTTCCGATGATTTCCTGCCGTCCTTTACCGCGCGCTACGCCATCACCGACAATCTGCGCATCCGGTTCAACTATGGCAAAACGCTGCGTCGTCCGGCATTCGGCGACCTGAACCCCAATCTGGCGCTGGGCGGCGATCTGTCGCGCATCGGCTTTGGCACCGGGTCTTCGGGCAACCCCAATTTGCGGGCGACCAAGTCGGAGAATATGGATCTGGCGATCGAATGGTATTTCGACCGCAACAGCGCCATCTATGCGACCGCCTTCCGTCGCAAGATCGAAGGTCTGGTCGTGCCGCTGACCGTGCGGGAGTTCATCCCGGACAACTATCTGCCGCGCAACGAAACCTATACCGAATTTTTCAACATCACCCGTCCGGCGAATGCCTCCAACGGCACGCTGAAAGGCCTGGAACTGGGGCTGACCTACTTCCCCTCCTACCTGCCCCGTTTCCTGGACGGTCTGGGCTTCACCGGCAGCGCGACGATCCTGGATTCCGAACAGACGATCCCGGTCGTCAACAATGAAGGCGAAATCACCGGCACCGCCAAGTCCGCCTTCTTCGGCGTGTCGAAGCTGTCCTACAACGCCACGCTGGCCTACGATAAGGGTCCAGTTGGCGCGCGCCTGTCCTATATCTGGCGCAAGGGCTTCCTGAACAACAATGAAGCCCGCGCTTTCGCCAACCCGATCGGCATGTGGCGTGCGCCTGAAAAGAGCCTGGACTTCCAGCTCACCCTGAACGTGAACGAGGATATCGGCATCACCTTCGACGCGGTGAACATCACCAAGGCGAAGCAGCAGAATTATTACAAGTTCGGCGATGTCGGCAACCCGACCGAGTTCAACTCCAGCACGCTGCTGATCGACCGCACCTTCGCGCTGGGTGTCCGTTTCAAGTTCGACTGAGTGCCCATGGGGCTTGGCGTCTCCTCGCCGGGCCTCATAACATGGCGGCCGTTCCGGGATGCTCTCCAGTCCCGTTACGGCCGCCATATTTGTTTCCGCCACCGAAGGGACGACCGATGCGCGCGATGAAGATGATCCTGCTGGCGGGGGCCGCCCTGATGGGCATCGGCGCCGCCTCGCCGCCGCGTTCCGCGATGGACATGGCCGGGATGGACACCGCCACGATGGATACCGCCGCCATCGCCACGCAGCGCTTCGGCAACGACGCGCCCTGGTATCGGGGCCGAATCCCCTTCTTCGAATCCGCCGACCCGAAGCTCGACGCCGTCTATTATTATCGCTGGGCGCTCTATCGCGGGCATCAGCGCGACCTTGGCGCGGACGGCTATATCACCACCGAATTTTTCGACGATGTCGACTGGCAGCGGCATCCCTATGCCAGCCTGAACGACGCCAGCGGCTTCCATATCGGCGAAGGGCGCTGGCTGAACGACCGGCGCTTTACCGACGATTATATCAATTTCATGTATCGCAGCGGCGGCAACGACCGCCATTTCACCGATCATATGGCGGACAGCGTCTGGGGCCGCTATCTGGTCGATGGCGACCGGGCGGACGCGATCGAGCATCTGCCGGTGATGAACCATATCTATCGCCTGTGGGACGATAAATATGACTTCGCCAAGGGGCTGTATTTCGTGGAGCCGCTGCTCGACGCCACCGAATATACCGTCTCCTCGATCGACGCATCGGGCGGCAAGGACGGGTTCCGGGGCGGCGATGCCTTCCGCCCCTCGGTCAACAGCTACATGTTCGCCAATGCCCGTGCCCTGTCGAAGATGGCGGAGATGGCCGGCGACAAGGCCATGGCCGGCGACTATGCCGCCCGCGCCGACGCCCTGCAAAAGCGCGTCCTGACCGACCTTTGGAGCGACAGGCTCGGCCATTTCATCGACCGCCACCAGTCGAAGACCGACTTCGTCAATTATTGGGATCCGATCCGCAATCGCGAACTGGTCGGCTACCTACCCTGGATGTTCGACCTCGTTCCCGACGACGCCAGATATGCGGCGGCCTGGGCACATCTGCTCGACCCCGCCTCGCTCGCGGGCAAGGCGGGGATGCGCACGGTCGAAGCCAACTACGAATATTATATGCGGCAATATCGCTATCTGGGCAAAGACCCGGAATGTCAGTGGAACGGCCCGGTCTGGCCCTATCAGACGACGCAGGTGCTGCACGGCATGGCCAACCTGCTCGATCATCAGACGCAGACCGGTCCTGTCACGCGCAGCGCCTATATGCGCCTGCTGCGCCAATATGCCGCGCTTCATTATCAGGGGGATCGCCTCGACATCGAGGAGGATTATCACCCCGAAACCGGCAAGCCGATCGTCGGCCTGGACCGCAGCCATCATTATTTCCACTCCGGCTTCAACGACCTGATCCTGACCGGCCTTGTCGGCATCCGTCCGCGCGCCGACGATGTGCTGGAGGTGAACCCGCTGCTGCCCGCCGCTGGCGACCCGCAGGCGCTGGCCTGGTTCCGGGTGCAGGACGTCCCCTATCATGGCCACAAGGTCGCGGTGACATGGGACGCGGACGGCAGCCATTACAAGCGCGGCAAGGGCCTCTTCATCGAAGTGGACGGGCGGCAGGTCGCCCATCGCGAAACGCTGGGCCGGATCGAAGTGCCGGTGACGCGCGCCGCCACGCCCGCCATCCAGCGCCCGATCAACCGGGCGGTGCAACTGGTGCGCGGCCAATTTCCCTTGGGGTCCGCCTCCAGCAACGCCGACGTGGAAAATGTCCATGACGCGATCGACGGGCGCGTCTGGTTCTTCCCGGAACTGCCCAATGGCTGGTCGTCGGCACCCTCGCCCGCCGATCAATGGTATGCGATCGACCTGGGCAAGCCGACCGAGCTTTCCCGCGCGGAACTCGCCTTCTTCGCCGACGACAAGAGCTTTGCCGTGCCGCAAAGCTACCGGTTGCAGGCGTGGGTGGACGGAGACTGGCGCGACATCGCCGTGCCCAAGGGCGGCCCGGTCGCCAACGGCGTCACCGACGTCCGTTGGTCCCGGCTTCGAACGAACAAGGTCCGGCTGCTCTTCACGCAGGCCAAAGACACCGCCGTCCGCCTTGCCGAATTCAAACTGTTCGCGGAATGATCGACAGCAAAAAGCCCGGTGCGCGCAAACGCACCGGGCCAGTCGTGAAGTCTCGCCTGACAAGGCAAGTCTTCGGGTCGCACACTGGCCTTAGCATCGCCCGCGCCCCTGCTGAATAACCCCGCCGGGTTATGCCCTCACCCCGCCTCCGTCGCCTGGCCGGCGTTCAGGAAGGGCTGGACGCGCAGCCGGGGGAAAATCTCCTCGATCGGCTTGCTGTCGGGCAGGATGTAGACATAGCCGCCCTTCTTGCCGAACAGCGGGCTGACCTTGGCATAAAAGAGTTTGGGCACGTTGATGCAGCCGAAGGTGATGCGGTTATCCTCGATCCCCGGCGAGAGCATGCGCTCCTTGCGCTTCTCCTTGGGATTGCCCGGCGGGATGGTGTGCAGCGCCACCGACGTCGCATAATCGACCCACAACACCCGCTGCCTACCCGCCGCCACGCCGAATTTCGCCAGATAACGCCCGGCCGGCGTCGTCTTTTCCGCCGGGCCGATCTCGGCCAGGCTCTTGGCGCCGATCCCCGGCGTCGCATCGTCGCCGGGCGCGATGCCGATCAGCACCGGCGCATGGTCCAGCATCTTGCCCTTGCCATCGAACAGATAGGCAACGGCCCCCGGCTTGTCGATGACGATATAGGGCAGCGCGCGATTGTCCTTCGCCGACCCCACCCAATCGGCCACGCGGGTCGCACCGTCCGACAGGATCGGCGGCGGCGCCTCCGGCTCGGCCTTCACGACAGCAGCAGCCTTCTTCTTCGCAGCAGCTTTCTTCTTGGCGGCGGCGGATTTGGCGACGGACTTCTTGACCACCGCCTGGGCCGGGACGGCGGTGACGAGCGCGAAACCCGCCAGCGCCAGAAAAGCACGGATCATCTTCTTCTCTACACTCATGAATAACTTCTGGCACAAAAGGGCCGGCGCTCAGGGGGGAAGCGCCGGCCGGAAAGGTCATGATCTTATGGCACGGACGCACACCGATGGGGGTCGGTCGCAAAGGAAGCTGCGCGTCCGCTTTATGGTCATATCGTCATGGACGGACGGATGTGCCCCGCCGTCCATGCGATATTTGAGGCCGCCCTGCGGCCTCAGTTGCGCGCGCGCTTGCGCTGGGCGGCCTGAAGCTGCTGCTCGACACCATCGACGCGGCCGTTCAACTGGTCGAGGCGCTGGCTGTTCTGCTGCGCCTGGCCGGATGCCGACTGCGCTTCCGCCAACGCCTGCTGGGCGGTGCCATCGGTGGTCTGAAGCTTCGCGTCGAGCGCATCGACGCGCTGATTCACGGTCGCGACCTGTTCACGGACGAACCCCTTCGTGGCGCAGCCACCCAGGCCCAGCGAACCGATCAGAACCACGGCCAGTGGGGCCATTTTCGTCAGGGACAGCGACATATTTTTCTCCTTATTGGTAACACAGCCGCAACAGTCGAAGCTGAGCGCGGAAGGACCGACAACGAAATTCTGACCGGCCGTGCGTGCTGCCAGTCGAATGGAGCGATCGGCAAACCCACGCTATTCCGCCAAAAACCGACATGAATTGCGGATTAACCCGGATGGAAATACGCCCTTCCGCTTATCCCGCATCGGCCACGCTCCGTCGAGCCGACGTCGCGGGCGCAGGACGGAATGCGGCGATTCGTCCGCCTGATCGCACCGTAAAAGGGCCGCCGCAGAGCAGGCCGGAATGTACGCCCGCCCGCTCCTGTTCAGCCCCGGTCGCCATTTTCCCCCTTGCCCCGGCCGCGATCCCATGCACAAAGCTTGCCAACTGCCGTGCGCGCACCAATTTCCCGCGTGCCCCCATGAACGGCTGCAAGGACAAGACGATGGACGATGTGATGACCCCTGACCGGACCGCCCAGCGCCCGCAAATCCCGCAGGAAGTGGGTGAAGGCCTGTCGGTCATTTCGATCGCCAAAAGCTATGACAAGCGCGTCGTCCTGTCCGACGTATCGCTGACCGTGGGCAAGGGCGAAGTGGTCGGCCTGCTCGGTCCCAATGGCGCGGGCAAGACGACCTGCTTCTATTCGGTGATGGGCCTCGTCCGCCCCGATCATGGCCGCATCGTGCTGGACGGGCAGGACATCACCAACCTGCCCATGTATCGCCGCGCGATCCTGGGCCTGGGTTATCTGCCGCAGGAAACGTCGATCTTTCGCGGCATGACCGTGGCGCAGAATATCGGCGCGGTGCTGGAGCAGGCGGAGCCGGACAAGGCCGCCCGCGCCGCCCGCCTCGAACAACTGCTGTCGGAGTTCGGCCTGATCCGCCTGCGCGATTCCGCCGCGATGGCGCTGTCGGGCGGTGAGCGCCGCCGCTGCGAGATCGCGCGCGCGCTGGCCGCCAATCCGTCGATCGTGTTGCTGGACGAACCCTTTGCCGGCATCGACCCGCTGTCGATCGCCGACATTCGCGATCTGGTGAAGGATTTGAAGACGCGCGGCATCGGCGTGCTCATCACCGACCATAATGTCCGCGAGACTCTGGAAATCGTCGACCGCGCCTGCATCATCTATGGCGGGCAGGTGCTCTTTGCCGGCAATCCGACCGAACTGGTCGCCAATGCCGACGTCCGCCGCCTCTATCTGGGCGAGAATTTCCAGCTTTGATATGATGACCGCGCGCGCCCTTCCCTATGATCGGAGCGGCGGTTAATGGCGCTCGGCCCCCGCCTGGACATTCGCCAGAGCCAGTCTCTGGTGATGACACCCCAACTCCAGCAGGCGATCAAGCTGCTGGCTCTGTCCAATCTGGAGATAGAGGCCTTCGTCGCGGGCGAACTTGAAAAAAACCCGCTGCTCGAATCGGGCGGCGGCGATGATGGCCCGCCGGCACCCGACGGCATCGACCAGATGGTCGAAACGCCCGTCCTGCCCGCCGAAACCGGCGGCGCGGACGATCTGATCGCGCAGGGGCTGGGCGCGGCCGACGGCCCGCTCGACGTCGATCATGGCGCGGACAGTTTCATCGACGATGGTCCGGGCGACCGGATGGCCGAAGCCCATGGCGCCAGCGGCGGCGGCAAGGATGCGCTATCAGGCAGCTATGCCGAGGATGCGCCGGACTTCGACAGTTTCGCCGCGCCCGACATCGGCCTGCAGGAACATCTGATGGGGCAGGCCCGCGCGGCCCTCACGGCCATGGACCTGCTCATCGCCACCCAACTCATCGGCCAGATCAGCGAGGCCGGCTATCTGGAGGCGAACCTGCTCCAGACCGCCCATGGCCTTGGCCTGCCGCTGTCCGACGTAGAGCGGGTGCTGGGCGTCATCCACAGCTTCGATCCCACCGGCGTCGGCGCGCGCAGCCTGTCCGAATGTCTCGCGTTGCAGGCGAAGGAAGCCGACCGCTACGACCCCTGCATGGCGCGGCTGCTCGCCAATCTCGACCTGCTGGCCAAGGGCGCCCTGCCCCAGCTTCGCCGCATCTGCGGTGTGGATGAGGAGGATATGGCGGACATGATCGCCGAACTGCGCGGCTATGATCCCAAGCCCGGCCTGCAATTCGCACATGACCGCGCCGCGCCGGTGACGCCCGACCTGTTCGTGCGACCGACACGCGAAGGTTGGGGGATCGAGATCAACAGCGCCACCCTGCCCCGCGTGCTCGTCAACCGCAGCTATTATGTCGAACTGGCCAGCGGCCCGCAGGACAAGACGGCCAAGGCCTGGCTCGCCGACTGCCTCGCCAGCGCCAACTGGCT
The DNA here is from genome assembly GCF_001421665.1 of Sphingobium sp. Leaf26. Taxonomy (GTDB): domain Bacteria; phylum Pseudomonadota; class Alphaproteobacteria; order Sphingomonadales; family Sphingomonadaceae; genus Sphingobium. The sequence continues at coordinate 97,150 of NZ_LMKV01000012.1, read as the reverse complement.
GGTGAAGGCACTGGACCAGCGGCAAAAGACCATCATCAAGGTCGCGAGCGAGATCGTCCGCACCCAGGAAGCCTTTTTCCAGCAGGGCGTCGCCCATCTGAAACCGCTGACGCTCAGGGCCGTGGCGGACACGATCGGCATGCACGAAAGCACCGTCAGCCGCGTCACCTCCAACAAATATCTCTCCTGCCCGCGCGGCCTGTACGAACTCAAATATTTCTTCACCAGCGGCGTGGCGTCATCGGGCGGCGACGGCGGGTCCGTCTCGGCCGAAGCGGTCAAAAGCCATATCAAGGCGCTGATCGGCGCCGAAGACCCGCAGGCGATCCTGTCCGACGACACGCTGGTCGACCTGCTGCGCGCCAAGGGCATGGACATAGCCCGCCGCACCGTCGCCAAATATCGCGAGGCGCTGGGGATAGGGTCGTCGGTGCAGAGACGGCGCCAGAAGGCGTTGAAGGGCAAGGCGGCGTGAAGGTGGAAGCTTTGAGTTCTGACGGCTGACGGCCAGAAGCGTAAGCGCGGCGGCTGTTGTGGCTTGCCTCATTGCCGTCACCTCAGCGAAGGCTGGGGTCTCAGGCGGGAGTAGAAGGAGGCCGGCCCTCTTGCGCCATCCGTTAACGCTCAGCTCTCCTGCCTGAGATGCGAGCCTTCGCTGGCATGACGGTGGAAGATCACGGTAAGGGACAAGCCCGCTCCCGACCACTTGTTGCCGTTCAGCTGAGCCGAGTTGCACTCCGAAAGCGGACATTCGATCAGTTTAGGTCAGGAAGAGCGTCAACATCTGGTAGAGGCAGTGAAGCGCCACACCAAGGACAGAATCGCAGTGCTACTGACTGTATGCAATAGACTGGCACCGCTGCGTAAAAATCGACGAGCGGTTCTGGTGGTTCCGGTTGCTCAATTCCAAGAGACGCAGTGAGGCCAGCGCCTCTACTCAAGTGCTCTTTAGGTAACATTACAAAATGGGACATCGTGTCACAGCAATGTTGGGTCATGGAACATCCATAGCATATTCGTCAGTGTCCGCTATCGCCGCCAAACTCTCCGAAAGCCGACAGTCGTGAATCCACCCAAATCCCCCAAGCCTGTCCTACTACGCCACCACCCGCTATGATCGCTGCGACGCTTTCCAACTCCCATGCGGGAACCGCAGGCGTCCGACGCAACAAAATGTCCAACATAGGACATGCAATGTCCCAATGTGCGGGAAATGTGCGAAGTTAAGCGGGCGCAATCCTATTTCCGTGCCGCGCCGGCCTGCCCCTTGACCGCGCCGGCATGACCGGCAAAAGCGGCGGCCAGAAACGCCAGAACCAGATCAAAGGATCGCACCCATCATGTCCGTCGCCTATCTGAACGGTGCCTTCCTGCCCCTCGAAGAGGCCCGCATCTCTCCGCTCGATCGCGGCTTCCTGTTCGCGGACGGCATCTATGAAGTCGCCGCCGTGATCGACGGCAAGCTGGTCGACAGCGCCAGCCATCTCGCCCGGCTGGAGCGCTCCACCGCCGCGATCGGCATCGCCCTGCCCCTGTCTCTCGATGCGATCGAGGCGGCCCAGAAGGAGCTGGTGGTGCGCAGCGGCCTCACCGAGGGCTTGGTCTATCTCCAGATCACCCGTGGCGCGGACGCCAGCCGCGACTTCATCGCCTCGCCCGGCACCCAGCCGACCCTGTTCATGTTCATGCAGGACAAGGCCGTGGTCGACCTGCCCGGCGTGCAAACCGGCATTGCGGTCGCCACTATGCCCGACCTGCGCTGGGCGCGGCGCGACATCAAGAGCGTGGGCCTGCTGGCACAGGCCATGGCCAAGCAGGCCGCAAAGGACGCCGGCGCGCAGGAAGCCTGGATGATCGAGGATGGCTTCGTCACCGAAGGCGCCTCCTCCACCGCCTTCATCGTCACCGACGAGGGCATCGTCACCCGCCCCTACAGCCAGGCGGTGCTGGCCGGCTGCACCGGCGCGGCGCTGACCGCGCTGGCGGAGGAAAGCGGCCTTGCCGTCATCCGCCGCCCCTTCACCGTCGCGGAAGCGCTCGCCGCCAGGGAAGCCTTCATCACCAGCGCATCGACCCTCTGCCTGCCGGTGGTGCGGATCGACGGCCAGCCGATCGGCGACGGCACGCCCGGCCCGGTCGCCACGCGGATGCGCAGCCTCTATGTCGACTTCGCGCGCCGCACCGGGGTCTGACATCGGACGCTGAGAAATGACTCCATAATGGAGGAAGTGCCATCCCTAATTGAGAGATAGGAAACTTCCTTCATTGTGGCGCCGAAATGGCGGCAAGCTGGACGGAACGGCATGCCGGACCGGGCCTTGATCGCGGCCGGACGCCAGTTTTCCTCCAGAGCCACTCCATTATGGCCGATTTGCCGGCTGAAACGATCCGTTCTTGCTTTATTCTCCGGAACGAAGGTAGAACGGGAGTCAGATCATGATGGAAGATTTTTCCTACGCACGCCCCCAAACGGGTTCCGCCGCGCCGCTGATGCCGCGTGATGAGCGCGCCAGCTTGCTGGTGGTGGCGGACCGGATGGAGGCGGCCGACCTGGAACCGGTGGCGAACGCGGCGGGCTTCCGCCTGCTCGGCGTGACGCCATCGGCCGACGCGCCGATCCGGCTCGATCTTCAGGCGCAATGCGACGCGATCCTGTTCTTCTGCCCGACCATGAATCCGCTGCTGGAACGGTTGCTGGTGCAGATCGAGACGCAGGCGATTCAGAACGGGATGGCCGTGATTCTGGTCGCCGGACTGGCGACGGTCGACCTGGCCTTCGCCTGCCTGCGCAGCCCGCACAGCCAGTTGCTATGCAATCCCGACCGGACCGAACTGGCCGCCGCTCTGGTCGCCGCCGGCGAACATCGGCCCGCCAATGGTCAGGTGCATGAAATTGATCGCGAAGGCGCCCGGCTTCAGCAGCTGAGCGAAGAGGTCGGCCGCCTCGCCCGCACGCTTGACGCGCTGACGGAACGGACGCGGATGGCCGTGCCCAGCTTCGACCTTGGCCCGCGCATTTCCGACCGGCCGAGCGACTATATCGGCATGCCCGCCCTCGCGCCGATCGGTGCACCCGCCGATTTCCCGGCGCCAACGGTGGACAAGGCGGCACCGGCCATCACCGCCACCCAGGTCCGCGATCTGCTGCGCGCCCGGCGGATTCGCGCCGATTTCCTGCCCGGTGACCTGTTCGCCGATCCCGCCTGGGACATGATGCTGGACCTGCTGGCCGCGCGGCTGGAACATGAGCGAGTGTCGGTGTCGAGCCTGTGCATCGCCGCCGCCGTGCCGCCGACCACCGCCCTGCGCTGGATACGCACCCTCACCGACAAGGGGATGGTCGAGCGCCAGGCCGATCCGCATGACGGCCGCCGCGTCTTCATCGCCCTGGCGCAGGAAGCCGCCGACGCGCTGACCCGCTGGTTCGGGGCCAGCCGCCGCCTGCTCGCGACCTGACACGCTAGTGCTTGACGGGCCGGCTTTTTCCCTTAGATAGGCGCTCTCCCGAGAGGGGGCGATTAGCTCAGTTGGTAGAGCGTCTCGTTTACACCGAGAATGTCGGCGGTTCGAGCCCGTCATCGCCCACCAGTTTTTCGGAAAAGACGATGTCCGGGGGACATTTTCGCGGAAAACGCCTGAGCGACCGCGAAGGGCGCCTCAATCGCGCAGCTTGAACATCCAATCCGCTTCCGTAACGTTCATCGCGCAGCAAGCATGCCGATAGCATTGTCAGTGCATGCCATTCGCAGCCTTTTTCAGCGGGACGATCCTGCCGCTCGTGCTGATGCTCTCCCCGCTTGCGGTGATGGCGGCGGCCCCTTGCACGGACTGGCATCCCGTGGTCAAGGCCGCGAACGCGCACGGCCAGAAGTCCTGCACCCGGCGCCAACCGCCGATGATGTGAAGCCGCATATTGCAGCGCCGCGGCACCGCTGCTAACCGCTGGACCATGATCCAGCCGCCAGAAACCATCCGAGTCTCCAAGTCCCGCGTGTCCTGCGACGGCAGCGGCGACATTCCCGCCGCGCTTGGCCATCCGCGCGTCTTCCTGGAGATTGACGAGCATGGCTATGTCGATTGCGGCTATTGCGATCGGCGCTTCGTGCTGATCGGTGGCGTGGCCGACCATGGTGACGTCACTGCGAAGCCGGATATCGCATCGGGCGCCAGCCTTTAAGCTTTTCTATTGGGCTTCCGCCGTGCCGCCCCTATATCGGGCGGCATGACCGAACTCGCTCCCCTCTTCACCGATGCCCGCGGCCTTCTCTATCGTCCGGGCCTGCTCGATCCCGATGGCGCCCGCCGCCTGACCGCACAGGCGCTGGGCGCTTGCGATGACGGCGAACTCTATCTGCAATATCGGGCGAGCGAGAGCTTCGGCTTTGACGATGGCCGGCTGAAGACCGCCGATTATTCGACCGATGCCGGCTTCGGCCTGCGCGGCGTGTCCGGCGAAATGACCGGCTTCGCCCACGCCAATGACATCAGCGAAGCGGCGATCGCCAAAGCGGCGCAGACGCTGAGCCTGCTCGATCCGGCCAAGGGCCAGCCCGCTCCGCCACCGCTGCGCACCAACCGCCATCTCTATACCGACGCCAATCCGCTGGAGATCGTGCCCTTCGCCGAAAAAGTGAAGCTGTGCGGCGAGATCGACGCGGCCGCCCGCGCCCGCGATCCGCGCGTGGCACAGGTGTCGGTCAACCTGGCCGGTAGCTGGTCGGTGGTCGAGATCGTTCGCGCCGACGGCTTTACCGCAACCGACATCCGCCCGCTCGTGCGCCTCAACGTCTCCGTCATTCTGGAAGAAAATGGCCGCCGCGAAACCGGCGTGTTCGGTATCGGCGGCCGCTACCTCTATGACGAGGTGATGGATCCGGCGATCTGGAACCGCGCCATCGACGCGGCGCTGGCCCAGGCGCAGGTCAATCTGCGCTCCATCGCCGCCCCCGCTGGCGAGATGACCGTGCTGCTCGGCCCCGGCTGGCCCGGCGTGCTGGTGCATGAAGCGATCGGCCACGGCCTGGAGGGCGATTTCAACCGCAAGGGCACCAGCGCCTTTTCCGGCCGCGTCGGCCAGCGCGTCGCAGCGCCAGGCGTCACCGTGGTCGATGATGGCAGCATCCTCAATCGCCGCGGCTCGCTCTCCATCGACGATGAAGGCACGCCGACGCAGGAAAATATCCTGATCGAGGATGGCATTCTCAAAGCCTATATGCAGGATCGGCTCAACGCCCGCCTGATGGGCGTCGCCCCCACCGGCAACGGCCGCCGCGAAAGCTACGCCCATGCCCCCATGCCCCGCATGACCAATACGTTCATCAAGGGCGGGCAGGACGATCCGGAGGAATTGCTGAGCCGCATGAAATCCGGCATCTTCGCCAAGAGCTTCGGCGGTGGACAGGTCGACATCGTGTCCGGCAAGTTCGTCTTCTCCTGCACCGAGGCCTATAAGGTCGAGAATGGCAAGATCGGCGATTCGATCAAAGGTGCGACTCTGATCGGTGATGGACCGACCGCGCTGACCAAGGTGATCGGCATCGGCCATGACTGGGCATTGGACGAGGGAATCGGCATGTGCGGCAAGGGTGGACAGAGCGTGCCGGCCGGCGTGGGCCAGCCCACGCTGCTGATGGAAGGCCTGACCGTGGGTGGCACCGCAACCTGAACGGGTGATGATCGTCGGGCTGAGACGCGACGACCCGAGCCTGCGGCGGCATGAATGGCGGAACGCGATCCGGCGTTCTTTGTTTATTTGCGCATGAACATGCTGATCGACAGCCATAACGCGGTGACGGACGACTGGGCCGCCGCCCTGCTCGATTTCTGGTTCAATCAGGTGGGCGAGCAGGGCTGGTACAACCACGACCCTTCACTCGACCAATCATGTACCACTCGGTTCCACACATTGTGGCTGGAAAAGCAGCGCCTGCCTGCCGAAAGCTTTCTGGATCGCGCGGATGACGCGCTGGCGGCGATTTTGCTGTTCGACCAGTTGCCCCGCAATATGTTCCGGGGGACTGCCGATGCTTTTGCTACCGATGCGCTGGCGCGGGACGTGGCGCGTGGCGCAATCGCGATGGGCTATGATATCCAGATCGGCGGCGCCGGGCGGCTCTTTTTCTACATGCCGTTCCAGCATAGCGAAGCGATCGAGGATCAGGAACTGTCGCTGACCCTGTTCGAAGGCACCGGCGATGAGCGATCGCTTGATTTCGCGCGAAAACATCATGCAACCATAAAGCGGTTCGGGCATTTCCCCCATCGAAACGCAGTGCTCGGCCGGCCCACATCGCCCGAAGAGGCGGCAGCAGTCGCAGAAGGCGCGCGCTGGTAGCGTCCGATTGCACAAAATTTAGGCAGCAAAGTCGCGCTGCACAATTTTTTGGCGTCAAACGCGCACGCCGAACTTCCTAACCCGCATTAACGCGCCTTTTACGGTTTGGCACAGCTCTTGCTGAGTATGTCCCCGCACACCAGTAACAGGGGGCGACATGAAACTTGTCATGGCTATCATCAAGCCGTTCAAGCTTGACGATGTCCGCGAGGCACTATCCTCGCTCGGCATCGCAGGAATGACGGTCAGCGAAGTGAAGGGCTTCGGCCGCCAGAAGGGGCAGACCGAAATCTACCGCGGCGCCGAATATTCGACGAACATGGTCCCGAAGATCAAGATCGAGGTGGTCTGTGATGACGACCTCGCCCCGCGCGTCGTGGAAGCGACCCAGGCGGCCGCCAATTCGGGCGCCATCGGCGATGGCAAGATCTTCGTCCTCGATGTCGGTCAGGCCGTGCGCATTCGCACCGGCGAGACCGGCGAAACCGCGCTGTAAAAGGGGGGAATGATGACCTTTTCCAAGAAAATTGGCAGCGTGGCGGGGGCAACCGCGCTTTCGCTGTTCGCTGCCCTGCCCGCCTGGGCGCAGGACGCTGCGGCGCCCGTCGCCACGGTCGACAAGGGCGACACCGCCTGGATGATGACCGCCACCATCCTGGTGCTGGCGATGATCCTGCCAGGCCTCGCCCTCTTCTACGGCGGTCTGGTCCGCAGCAAGAACATGTTGTCGGTGATGACGCAGATCGGCGCGGCTGCCTGCCTCGCGATGCTTATCTGGGTCATGTACGGCTATTCGATGGCGTTCGGCCCCGACTATACCAGCGGCCTTTCCAACTTCGTTTCGACCTTCGACAAGGCGTTCCTGAAGGGTGTCACGCCCGCTTCGCAGGCCGCAACCTTCACCGCTGGCGTCGAAATCCCCGAATATGTGTTCATCTGCTTCCAGATGACCTTCGCCGCGATCACCGTGGCGCTGGTGCTGGGGTCTGTGGTCGAACGCATCAAATTCTCGGCCGTCATGGTGTTCGCCGCCGTGTGGCTGACGATCGTCTACTTCCCGATCGCGCATATGGTCTGGGCCGCTTCGGGCTATTTCTTCAAGGCCGGCGCTCTCGACTTCGCTGGTGGCACCGTGGTGCATATCAACGCCGGCGTGTCCGCTCTGGTCGCCTGCCTCATCCTGGGCAAGCGTATCGGCTTCCCCAAGGAGCCGATGGCCCCGCACAGCCTGACTCTGACCGGTGTCGGCACCGGCCTGCTGTGGGTCGGCTGGTTCGGCTTCAACGCCGGTTCGGCGCTGGAAGCCAATGGCTCTGCCGCGCTCGCCATGATCAACACCTTCGTCGCCACGGCTTCGGGTGGTCTGTTCTGGATGCTTGCCGAAAAGCTGAACGGTCACAAGGGTTCGGCTCTGGGCTTCTGCTCGGGCATCATCGCCGGCCTGGTCGCCGTCACGCCTGCCGCCGGCAACTCCGGCCCGTTCGGCGCGATCATCCTGGGCGCCGTCGCCTCGATCGTCTGCTTCTACGCCGTCACCGTCCTCAAGCCCAAGCTTGGCTATGACGACTCGCTGGACGCCTTCGGCATCCACGGCATCGGCGGCATGATCGGCGCGATCGGCACCGCCATCGTCTACTCGCCCGCCTTTGGTGGCCCCGGCGCGGCAGACTATGCGATCGGCGCCAAGCTGCTGGTCCAGATCGAAGCGGTCGTCGTGACCATCATCTGGGCCTCGATCGGCACCGCCATCGCCATCTTCATCGCCAAGGCCGTCACCGGTCTGCGGGTCAGCCAGGAGGTCGAATATGAAGGCCTCGACCTGGGCGAACATGGCGAGCGTGCCTACAACCAGTAAGTTTTCACCATATTGGCCGGGCGGCATGTTCCGCCGCCCCGCCTTCCGATGTTCCTCCTGCGAACATGCCTTGGGTCGGTACGAAAGTACCGGCCCTTTTTTTGGCGGACCGATACGAAAGCATCGGCTCCCATGCTTCGATCAAAGACGCTGTTCCCGTCAGTCCGGGCGGGTCCAGAGGGTAGCGGGACGCGACGCCCCGGAAGGCCAGCGACGGCCACGACCGATGACCTGCACTCCCGCCCGCGCCACCCAGCCCAGCTTCTCGCGCTTGGACGTGACCACGCGATGATCCCAGGCATGATCGCCCCGGCGCGCGACCTGTCGGGCGATGTCGCCATAGATGCCCGCCGCCGCCAGCACCGCCCAGGCCGCGCGGGGCGGCAAGGCCCCGGTGCCGTGGCGGGCGCTTTGTTCATAGACGGCGGCCATGTCGGCCATGCGGCGGGCGAGGATGGCAAGGCGCGGGCGAGCCCAGGGCTTCATATGTTCGCCGGGCGGGATATCCATTTCCGCGAGCCACTCCTGCGGCAGATAGCAGCGGTCCGCCGCCTCATCCTCACTGATGTCGCGGGCGATATTGGCAAGCTGAAAAGCCAGGCCGAGGTCGCAGGCGCGGTCGAGCGTCGCCTGATCCTCCGGGTCGACGCCCATCAGCACCGCCATCATGCAACCGACCGCGCCGGCGACATGATAGCAATAGCGCAACATGTCGTCCTGGCTGCGTGGTCGCCAGTCGCGGGCATCCAGCGCGAACCCTTCGATCAGGTCATGGGCGTAGCGGGCGGGGATCGCGCATTCGCGCATCACCACGCCAAAGCCGTCAAAGGCCGGATCGCCCGTTGGTTCGTCGCGCAGCGCCTTGTCGGTCAGCACCCGCATCATGGAAAGACGGGCCTGCGCATCCGGCACGCCGGTCATCGCGCCGCCATGGTCCTGCCCGTCGGCGATATCGTCGCACTTACGGCACCAGGCGTAAAGCAGCCAGGCCCGCTCGCGGGTTACCCGGTCGAACAGTTTCGAGGCCATGGCGAAGGATTTGGAGCCGCGCGCGATGCTATCGCGGGCATGGGTGACGAGAGCGGCGCGGTCCAGGGGTGAGACGGAAGCTGCGCTTGCGGCACGGCCCCACCCCAACCCCTCCCCTGAAGGGGAGGGACTATCAGTCACAACCGCGCCGCCTTCATCGCGAAGATCGTTTCGTGGGGCTGATAGGCGGCCATGGCGTCGACCAAGGATTCGATACTGTCTTCATGGATCAGGATGCCGGCATGCTGGGCACGGATGAAGCCCGCCTCTACCATCTGCCGGTTGAAGCCGATCAACTGGTCATAGAAGCCCGCGACGTTGAGCAGGCCGACCGGCTTGCCATGATAGCCCAGTTGCGCCCAACTGATCGCTTCCCACAATTCGTCCATCGTCCCGACGCCGCCCGGCAAGGTCACGAAGCCGTCCGACAGGTCGGTGAAGAGTTGCTTGCGCTGGTGCATGGTCTGGACGACATGCAACTGCGTGCAGCCGCGATGCGCCACTTCCGCGCCGACCAGTGCTTCGGGGATCACGCCGATCACTTCGCCACCCGCCTCCAGCGCCGCATCCGCCACCGCGCCCATCAGGCCCAGCCGCCCGCCACCATAGACGACGCCGATGCCGCGCTCCGCCAGCGTGCGGCCGACATGGCGGGCCGCGTCGATATAAGTGAGGTCCGCCGGCGTCGCCGAACCGCAATAAACAGCCAGTCTTTTCATGAATTCAACCCAGATCCTGCAACATCAACGCCGCGGTCGCCTTGGCGCTGCCCACCACGCCGGGGATGCCGGCGCCCGGATGGGTGCCGGCCCCTACCAGATAGAGGTTGGGAATGACATCGTCGCGATTATGCGCGCGGAACCAGGCGCTCTGGGTCAGCAGCGGCTCCAGGCTGAAGGCGCTGCCCATATGGGCGTTGAGATCGCGGCCGAAATCGGTCGGCGCATAATGGAAGCGCGTGACGATGCGGGACCGGATATCGGGGATCAGCCGGTGCTGGATCTCGTCCAGGATGCGCTCGGCATAGGCAGGACCGAACTGGTCCCAGTCGATCGGCAGCTTGCCCATATGCGGCACGGGAGCGAGTGCATAAAAGGTCGAATAGCCATCGGGCGCCATCGATGGATCGGTGACGGTCGGGTGATGCAGGTAGAGCGAAAAATCCTGCGGCAGTACGCCGTGATCGTAGATGTCGGTCAGCAGCCCTTCATAGCGGGGACCGAACAGGATCATATGGTGCGGGATGCCGGGCCAACTGCCCTTGATCCCGAAATGGAGGACGAACAGGCTGGGGGACCAACGCTTCTGCGCCAGTTTCTCGCCCTGTTTCTGGCCGCGAGGATGATGGCCGAGCAGGTCGCGATAGCTGTGCATCAGGTCAGCGTTGGTGGCGATCGCATCCGCCTCCCCGCGCCAGCCCGACGCGGTGTGGACCGCCGTTGCCTTGTCGCCATAGGTTTCGATCCGCGTGACCGCATCGCCCAGACGCAGCGTGCCGCCCAGCCGCTCGAAATGCGTCGCCATAGCCTGCACCAGACGGTTGGTGCCACCCTTGGCGAACCAGACGCCGCCGTCCTTCTCGAGCTTGTGGATCAGGGCGTAGATGGAACTGGTCTTCATCGGGTTGCCGCCGACCAGCAAGGTGTGGAAGGACAGCGCCTCGCGCAGCTTCTCATTCTTCACATGACTGGCGACGACCGAATAGACCGACCGCCAGGCCTGATATTTCGCCAGCGACGGCGCGGCCTTGATCATCGAGGCGAAGTCGAGGAAGGCGACCGACCCCAACTTGCGATAGCCCTCTTCATAGACGCCCGCGGCATAGTCGCAGAAGCGATCATAGCCTGCGACATCGTTGGGATCGAGCTTGGCGATCTCGGCGCGCAAGGCGACTTCGTCGTTGGAATAGTCGAAATTGGTGCCGTCGCGCCAGTTGAGCCGATAGAAGGGCGATACCGGGACCAGCCCGATGTCCTGCGCCATGTCATGACCCGACAGCCGCCATAGTTCGGCCAGGCAATCCGGGTCGGTGATGACGGTCGGGCCGGCGTCGAAGGTGAAGCCGTCCTTTTCCCACATATAGGCGCGGCCGCCGGGGCGATCGCGGGCCTCCACCAAAGTCGTGTCGACGCCGGCCGATTGCAGCCGGATGGCCAGCGCCAGGCCGCCAAAGCCCGCGCCGATAACGATCGCTGTCCTGTTGGTCATCAGGCGGGCGGATTCCATAATGTTCGCATGGCGTCCCTTATGGGTACAGGGGGGCGTCCGCACAAGATGCGCAAACGGTCAGTCACCGAAGAACGACCGGCGTAGAAGCGCTGGATGAGGTCCGGGCGCAGCCGATAGAAGCGGGCAAAGATGCGCCAGCGCTGGTCGGGGCGGGCTGCGCCGAACAGCATCTTGCCCAGCAGGCGATAATAGCCGCCGCGCCGCCAATGTGCCCTGGCGTACGTGCGGGAGGCGGCGGCCAGGCCATCGAGCGGTTGATCCGCCAGCCAGCACGCGAATCGCACGGCATCCGGCAGGGAGTAGCCCGTCATCGGCTGGAACAGGCCGGCGCGCACCCCGGCACGGGCGACGGGATCGTCAGTGGGCCAGTAGCGATCGAAGTCGCCACCATGGACGACCGGCAGCACGCCCTGTTCGCGATGGACGACTTCGCCCTGCCAGCCCTTCCCTTGCGCATAGGCCGCGATGCGGGCGTCGAGGGTGGCGATGTCGAGGTCCGGCGTGTCGCTATAATAGGTATCCTCGATGAAAATGGTCCGGTCGTCCCAGGGGAGCAGATAGACGAAGCGATAGCCGTCCTGCTGGTCGGCCGTCGCGTCCATGATGACCGGGCGGTCGATGCCATGGGGTTCATCACATCGCAGGCTATGGCCGACGAATTTCTGCCAGCCGCAGCGCAAGGCGGTCAGGTCGCCCGCCCCCCGCGCATCAATCACTGCCCGTGCCCTGATCGTCCGGCCGTCGGCCAGTGCGACATGATCGGGGGCAAGTGTCGTGACCGGCGCGCTGGTGAGTAGCCGGTCGCCGAGCGCGCGCTCCAGTGCGACAGCGAGTTGGACAGTAGTTACGCTGTTATAGGGCGTATCCAGATCCCGGCGGTAGCCCGGAAAATCGACGTGATGGCCCTGCGGCCAGCGATGGGCGACCAATGGATCGACGAGCCAGCGATCGGCGGGCGCGACATCGCCGTCGAAGAAGGACCAGACATGGTTGCCGCCGGGGCGATCGCCCTGCTCGACCAGCAACAGCCGAACCTCCGGGCGAAGGCGCGCAAAGGCCAGCGCGATCAGGCCGCCGGACAGGCCGCCACCGATAATGGCCAGGTCACAGTCGAGGTCATTCATCATGCCCTCTGTTAGGCGAAAGGAGGGCTAGGCGTCTTCCGAAATATAGTATAGGGGGGTACCCTATGCACATCATTGCGGATCGAGACAAGTTGCTGGCGCGGGTGCGCCGGATCGCCGGACAGGTCGCCGCCGTCGAACGGCAGTTGACCGGCGATGCGGGCTGTTCGGAAACGCTGCAACTGGTCGCTTCGGTGCGCGGCGCGGTGGGCAGCCTGATGGAAGAACTGATCGAGCAGCATGTGCGGGAGCATGTTGCCCGGCCGGGCCTGTCCGACGAGGCGCGCACCGCCGCGACCGAGGAAATGCTGGCACTGATCCGCCGCTACGGGAAATGACGATGCACGACGATCATAATCATTCTGACGGCCATCATCATCGGCATGGGCATGACCATGACCATGATGCACCGGCGATTGCCCTGCCCGCGTCGGACGAGGACGAGAGCGGGGACAGCCATTATTTCGACCATATCTATCTGTCCGCCGGGCATGACCAGAATGCGAAGCGAACCCTGTGGGTCGTCTGGCTGACCGCCGCGACCATGGTGGTGGAGATCGTCTTCGGATGGATCACCGGGTCGATGGCGCTGCTGGCCGACGGTTTCCACATGGCGACCCATGCCGGGGCGCTGGCGGTCGCGGCGGCGGCCTATGACTATGCCAAGCGCCATGCGCGCAACCCGCGATACACGTTCGGCACGGGCAAGGTGGGCGATCTGGCGGGCTTTGCCTCTGCCCTGTTGCTGATGGGCACCGCGTTGTTCATCGCCATCGAATCGGGCATGCGATTCTTTCAGCCGATCCATGTCGCCTTTGGCGAGGCGACGCTGGTGGCGGTGGTCGGCCTTATCATCAACATCATCAGCGCCTTCCTGCTGGGGCATGACCATAGTCACGATCACGGGCATGGACATGCCGATCACGACCATGGCCATGACCATGCGGATGCGCACGACCATAAGCAGGGGCATGCCGACAATAATCTGCGCGCCGCCTATGTGCATGTGCTGACCGATGCGCTGACGTCGGTGCTGGCGATCGCGGCGCTGCTGGCCGGGCGCTATCTGGGCTGGTGGTGGATGGACCCGGCGGTCGGCCTGCTGGGCGCGGTGGTCATCGCCCGCTGGGCCTGGGGGCTGATGAAGGATACCGCCGCGATCCTGCTCGACACGGCCGAGCCGGCATTGATGGCGCGGGTGCGCGGGCTGGTGGAGGCCGAAGGCGCGACCATTCGCGACCTGCATGTCTGGCGCATCGGGCCGCATGCCCATGCCGCGATCATCAGCCTGGCGCCCGGCGCAGATGCCCCCAGGGTGCGGGCGCGGGTACGGTCGCTGCCGCGCATGGAGCATGTCACGGTGGAGTGCGGCTAGAGCATTTTGACGTCATCTGGAACGGATGACGGCTCGCACAATGCGGAAAGCAAAAGACTCCTGAAGGGTGATGCGATTCAATCTAATCGCATCACCCTTCAGGCGGTTGAGCGCCCTGGCCAGGCTCAGGGCAAGTAGATTTTACGAGGATCGGGGTCTGAAACCTAAGGCCGCTCGTCCCAGCGCACCAATGCGACCCCACCGGCAGCATCCACGGCCAGTTCGCCAAAGGCGCCGGTGCGCAATTTGAGCGTGGCGAGCGGCAGGCCGGCCGCGAGCAGGGCGAAGCGGGCGGCGCCATTGCTGGTGACGAGCAGGTCCGTGCCCGCCCTGCCCTCCGCAAAAAAGGCGCGCCAGGCGGCGATGCGCCGGTCGGCATCGACGATCCAGCCATCGGGCGCGATGCCACGCTCGTCCCAGTCGGCCAGCGCCTGCGCGCCGATCCGGGCCAGCACATCCGCCTCCGGCCTGCCCTCGTCCGGGCCATGGTCGATCTCCCCGAGCCAATCGAGACTGCCGTCGCACGCATGGCCGGTTGCCGCCGCGATGCGATCGGCGGTTTCGCGGGCGCGCTTCAGGGGGCTGGAGAACAGGCGGTCGATCGGGAGCGCTTGATGCGCGAACCATTCCCCCAGCCGGTCGGCCTGGGCGCGGCCGCTGTCCACCAGCGGAATATCGGTCCGCGCGCCGACGCGCCGCGCTTCGACGCTGCTGGCGAAGGTGTTGCCATGGCGGATGATGAAAAGGCGGCGCATCAGGGCAGGGTCAGAGCAGCGGGGTGGGATCGCCATGCAGCGCGATCAGCGCCTCGACCCGGCTGATGTCCGCTTCGGTATCGATGCCGCTGCTGTCGAACCGCGGCGGATCGACGGCGACGGTCATGACGGGAATGCCGAGTTCGAGCAGGCGCAACTGCTCCAGCCCCTCCAGATTTTCAAGCGTCGTCGGCGGGCAGGCCTCGAACCGCTGGAGCGCATCCAGCGCATAGCCATAGAGGCCGACATGCCGCCACACCGGCGAGCGAGGCGCGGTTTCGCGCAACTTCTCCTCGCCCCGAATGGCCGGGATGATGGTCTTGGAAAACCAGAGGGCATGACCATCCGGTGCACGGGCGCAGGTGGTGCCGCTGAAGGGCGATCGGGTCTTGTGGTCGCGCAGCGCGTCGAGCGAGGGCCAGTCGAGCGAGATGACCGGCGTGGCGACCGGTGCGCCGGCCTGCAATGCGGCGATCACGGCACCCAGAGCGCCCTCCGGCTGAAAGGGCGAATCGCCCTGAAGATTGACCACGAAACCGGGTGGCGACGGCTGGGTCAGGGCCGCCGCCAGGGCGCGGCCGGAGCCGGTGGCGATGGCGCTGTCCGTCATCACCGCATCGCAGCCGACGGCGCGGGCATGATCGGCGATGGCATCATCATCGGTGGCGACGGTCAGCGCCACGTCGGCGCGGTCGCCGATCGCGGCGCGCGCCATGGCGATGGTACGATGAAGCAGGGTCCGCCCGGCAATCAGGCGGAGCGGTTTGCGCGGCAGGCGGGACGATCCGGCCCGCGCCGGAATGACGACGAGAAGGCTCAGGCGACCCCGGCGTGCAGCAAATCGTGCATATGGACGGCACCGATCAGGCGGCCATTGTCGCAGACGAAGAGCAGCATGATGTTCCGCTCGTGCATCAGGCGGAGCGCTTCGGAGGCCAGTTCGTCCGAGGTGACGGCAAACGGCGTCATGGTCATGAAGCGACCGACCGCATCGGTCAGATTCTGCTTGCCGGTGACGGTTCGGCGCAGGTCGCCGTCGGTGAAGGCACCGATCAGGCGGCCATTGCGATCGACCACCGCAGTGCCGCCGAGGCGTGCGCGGGTCATTTCGATGGTGGCGTCGAGCAGCGAGGCATCCTCACGCACCATCGGCACATCGCCGCCCTTGGCCATCAGTTCGCGCACCTTGACCAGTTGCGCGCCAAGCCGGCCATTGGGATGGAATTTGTGGAAATCGTCGGCCGAGAAGCCGCGCATTTCCATCAGCGAGATGGCGAGCGCATCGCCCAGCGCCATCTGCACCGTGGTCGACGTGGTGGGCGCCAGCGCGTTGGGGCAGGCCTCCTCCACTTCCGGCATCAATATGGCCATGTCGGCCGCGGCGGCGACGGTGCTATTGACTTGCGCAGTGATCGCGACCAGCGGAATGGCGAAGCGTTTGCAATAATGGATGATCGGACCGAGTTCGGTCGATTCGCCCGAATGGGACAGCATCAGTACGACGTCGTCCGGGGTGATCATGCCAAGATCGCCATGACCCGCATCGGCCGGATGCAGGAAGATGGCGGGCGTACCGGTGGATGTGAGGGTCGCCGTCATCTTGCGGGCGACGATGCCGCTCTTGCCGATGCCGGTGACGATCACGCGGCCGCGCACCTTCATGATGACGCCGATCACGCGCAGGAAAGTGGCGGCAAAGTCGCGGTCGGCGAATTTGGCTTCCAGCGCATTGAGCCCGAAGGCCGCAACGGACAGACTGCGGCAGGCAGTCTCCACGATACGGCTGCCGGAGCCGAACGGGACTATCTTCGAAGCTGGTGTCGACACGCGTTTGCCCTTTTTTCCGTTTCAACCGACCGGAAGACCCCGACCGGATCCACGGCGACGAACCATCGTATTCGACGTGTCGTCTTTCCCTCGTTCCGCGACCCCTAGCCGGTTTTGCAACCAGCATGGGATGATGGCTTACGCCGTTTCAGGCACTTATGGCAATCTATTTTGCAAGTGCGAAAGAAAATTGGAAGGGTCGAAACGAGACAAACCAGAATGGCACAAGATGAAGCGAGCAATATCAGCGACAAACAGCGGAACCTTTCAGGGTTCCGCAGGTGCACCGCACCATGATGTCATGATGCAGCATGGTAGTCGCGATACCATTGGACGAATCGCGGCACGCCCGAGTCGATTCCCGTGGTGGGCGCAAAGCCGATATCCTGCGATATGGCGCTGATGTCCGCATAGGTCGCATGGACATCGCCCGGCTGCATCGGCTGGAAATCGATCTGCGCCTTCCTGCCGATCGCATCCTCCAGCACGGCTATGAGGTGCATCAGTTCTTCAGGCTGGTTGTTGCCGATATTGTAGAGCCGGTGCGGCGCACGGCTGCCTCCCGCCTTGGCCGCGCCATCGTCCGCCGGCGGATGATCGAGGCAACCGATGATGCCGCTGACGATATCGTCGATATAGGTGAAGTCGCGCTGCATCCGGCCATGATTGAAGACCGGGATCGGATCGCCCGCCAGAATCTTTGCGGTGAAGATCCACATGGCCATGTCGGGACGCCCCCATGGACCATAGACGGTGAAGAAGCGCAGCCCGGTCATCGGAATACGGAAGAGATGGGCGTAGGTTTCGCTCATCAGTTCGTCGGCGCGCTTGGTCGCGGCGTAGAGCGAGACGGGATGCTCGACCCGGTCCTCCACACGGAAGGGCAGCGTGTCGTTGCCGCCGTAGACGGACGACGAGGAGGCATAGACCAGATGCCGCACCCGCCGCTCCCGCGCCAGTTCCAGCATGTTGACATGGCCGGCCAGATTGGAGCGGACATAGGCATGGGGATTGATGAGCGAATAGCGCACGCCCGCCTGTGCGCCCAGATGGACGATCGATTCGATCACCTGATCGGCAAGCGCCGCATGCAGCGCGTCGAGATCGGCAAAGTCGAGTTCGTGGAAGGTGAAGAGGCGGCCATGATTCGCCTGGAGCCGGGCGATGCGATCGCGCTTCAGCGAGACGGGATAATAGTCGTTCATATTGTCGATGCCGACCACGGCATGGCCCTGCGCCATCAGTCGATCGGCGACGTGCATGCCGATGAATCCGGCGGCTCCGGTAACGAGGATCGTCATGAATGTCCCTCTCGGCATGGGTGCAGGCGCGCGGCCATTACCCCCGTCTCGACCAATCCATGTCGGCTTGTAAACCCCCCTTCCTGTATCGCCGGGCCGTGAACGGGCGGCGACTGGCAGGCTTTTCGGCATCTTTACCGCACTCTAATCTTTGTCGCCTATGGCAGGGCCATGGACATGGCATACCATCCTGCGCTTCCGACCGCCGTTCCCGCCGCAAGCGGGCAGAGCCAGCGTGCGCGCTGGCTGGCGCTGGCGCAGGACGCCGCCGAAGCCAACGCCTTCTACGCGCCCGACATGCTGGGCGCGGCGATCGACCATCTGGCCGCCGGGCAGGATGTGCATCTGATCGAAGTATATGACGGTGATCGCCTGATCGGGCTGCTGCCGGTGGTACGGCGAGCGCGGCACGGGCGACTGCCGATCGGTTGCGTTGCCAACTGGATGCACGATCATGGCTTTTTTGGCGCACCGATCATCCGGCGGGGCGACGAGATCGCGGCCTGGCGCGGCTTTCTGGCGCAACTGGACGCGGCGCCCTGGGGCGGGGGCTTCCTGCATCTGGAGGGGCTGGATGCAGCGGGCGCCAATGCGGCCGCGCTGGAGGCGCTGTGCGTCGAGCAGCGGCGCGGGCGGCTGGAGATCCATCGCTACGACCGGGCGATGCTGCGGTCGGACCTGAGTGCGGACGCCTATTGGGAAACGCATGTCCGATCCAAGAAGCGCAAGGAATTGCGACGCCTGCAAAAAAGGCTGGCCGAACTGGGCACGGTCGAGACGCGGTTGCTGAGCGCGCAGGACGATCTGGCGCTGTGGTGCGATGATTTCCTGGCGCTCGAAGCGTCGGGATGGAAGGGACAGGAAGGGACGGCGCTGGGATGCAGGCCCGCCGACGAGGCTTTCTTTCGTGCCGCCTGCGCTGCCGCCTTCGAGGCGGGGCGGCTGCATATGCTGCGCGTCGACCTGGACGGGCGGGCGATCGCGATGCTCGTCAATTTCCGCCATGGCGAGGGCGCCTTTTCCTTCAAGATCGCCTTCGACGAATCGCTGGGCCGCTTTTCGCCCGGCGTGCTGATCGAGATCGCCAACCTTCACGCGGTGCAGGACGATCCGACGATAGGCTGGATGGACAGTTGCGCCGCCGCCGATCATCCGATGATCGACAGCCTGTGGGCCGAACGGCGGACCATCGTACAATATCGTATCGCACTGCACGGCAGCGGCATGGCACGGTTGCAGCGCAGCGCCGCCTTCGCCATCGCCAATGGCGTCGAAGCGCTCGCCAGAAGACTGAAAGGACAGGCATGACCGCCCATAGCCCGATCGCGCCGGTCGCTGGCGCCATCTTCCCCGATGAAGCGCGCACCATCTTTGCCGCCGCCTATCCCGACCAGTCGACCAAGCTGAGCCATGGACTGGCAGGCCATGGCCTGCTGACGCTGGACGCGCTGGCGACGCTGGCGGAGCGCATGCCGGCAACGTCGGTGGAATATAATCTGGGCAAGCTGCCGTTGGGCGTGACCGCCGAAGACACGCCGACCAACGGGCTGACGCTGGGCGAGACGATCCGCACGATCGAAACGAACGGTAGCTGGGCAGTGTTGAAGAATGTCGAGCGCGACCCGGCCTACGCCGCGTTGCTGGACGATGCGCTGGCGGAACTGGAGCCGATCGTGGCGAGCAAGACCGGGTCGATGCTGCACCGGGAAGCCTTCATCTTCCTGTCCTCTCCCGGCAGCGTGACGCCGTTCCATATGGACCCGGAGCATAATATCCTGCTCCAGATCATGGGGCAGAAGACGATGACCGTCTTTCCCGCGCGCGACGACCATCTGGTCCCGGCGCAGAAGAGCGAGGATTTCCATGGCGGCGGGCATCGTAACCTGATCTGGCAGGACGGATTCAAGGCGCGCGGCAAGGCTGTGCGCCTTGAACCGGGCGATGCCATCCATGTGCCGGTGAAGGCGCCGCATTTCGTCGAAAATGGCCCGACCGTGTCGGTCAGCCTGTCGGTGACGTGGCGGTCAGAACGCAGCGTAGCCGAGGGCGAACTGCACAGCTTCAACGCCCTGCTGCGCAAGCGTCGCTTGCCGGTCGGGACAGTCAGCGCCCAGCCTGAGACGCAGGGTATCCGCCGGCTGGTCTATCGCATCATGCGGAAGCTGGGCGCCTGAGCAGGCGGCGGAGCAGCGATTCGGCTTCGAGGCGGGGACTGAACCGTTCCAGCACCCACCATTCCAAGGTTTCCTCGCAGGTGGCGAGACTCTGCTTGTAGCGATCCTTGCCCGCCAGCAGGGAATAGCGGCTGAGGTCGCGGGCGGCATAATGGCCGACCGCCGCAGCATGGCAGAGCAGGCCCGGCTTGTCCTTGGCCGTGCGCGGGCTGGCGAAGGCCGACTGATAGTTCATCGCCGCGCCGCGATGGACGAAATTGACCAGCAGCCCGACCACGCCGCCAGCATCAGTGAAACGCAGCAGCTCGACCGCGCCGGTGGGCAGGCCGCGCGCAGCGATCGCGCCGACGAAGTTGCGAAAGCTGGCATCGTCCCACGCATTGTCGGCATGACGGCCACCATTGAGCGCCGCCATTGCCTCCAGCCAGGGGCCGATATCGTCCAGCGTGCCGATACTGACGTCGGGGAGCGGGCCGCCATGATCCTTCATCGCGCGCCGGATCTGGCTGCGCGTATTGCTGCTGAGCAAGGAGAGATAATCGCCATCGGCGACGCGCACGGCGTCGAGATCGACCTGATAGACCGGCGAATGGTCGACGCGGGTGCGGCGGCGGGCCGGCAGGGCGAGCAGCGGCGAATCGGGCGCGATGCCGCTCAGCCGCAGTGCGCGCCAGTCGCGGCGACGGGTCAGCGCGGCCAGAGCAGCGGCGGTCGCTTCCGCCTCCCGCCCCTTCTCCACCAGCAGGCCATTATATTCGACATAGGGCCGATCGGCCTGTGGATCGCCCGACTGGTTGAGGCTGAGCGTCGCCACCGGGCCGAGCCGTCGCGGCTCCATCGCATGGCCGACCAGCGCCAGCGCCACATCGGCCCCTGACGCGTCCGTGACGGCGAGCAGGTCGGGCCTTACCCCATAGCTGTCGAGCCAGGCCGACACCCAGGTCCATCCAAGGAAGACGCTGCCGTCCGATCGCGCCTCCAGCGCCTGCCAGCGCTGCGCCAAAGTCGCCCGGTCGGGCTGCGAGAAGGTCGCGGATACTGTCATCGCGCCCCTTGTGGCAGAGCGCAGGAACCGGTCAAGTCGTCAGGCGGAAAGGCGGCGGGCGGGATCGACCGTGCCGTCCGCGCGCACCCCGGCGCGGGCCAGATCACGGCCCATGCGGCCGGTAAGGAAGCGGTACCACATGACGAAATCGGCGCGCAGCGACCAGAGCGGATAGCGAAAGGTCGCGGGACGATTGCGTTCGATCAGGCCATGGCCGGCCCAGGCGAAGCCATAGCCTGCCAGCGGCACCGCCGCCGCCATCCACCAGCCGCCGGCAAAGGGCAGGCTGGCAAGCAGCCCCACGACCAGGCTGGTTCCGGCATAATGGAGCGCGCGGGTGCCCGGCCGCGCATGTTCCTGTAAGTAATAGGGCCAAAAGTCGCGGAAACGGGTGATGCTGGTCATGCGTCTCTCTCTGGCATCCTCTCCGAAGCCAGCGTAGCGGTCGAATCGATCTATGTTAACCGTTATGCGTCAGGCCGTGCGCCCGGTCGGGAGCGTAAAGGAAATAATCATAGGCGGCGCGAGATGCTTCCGCGATGATCCGGTCGCGCGACACATGGCCCTTGCTGTCCTTCATGACGAAGGCGACGATGGCGAAGCGGCGGCCGTCGGGCAGGCGGACGATGCCGACATCATTGCCGGTACCGTTGAGCGAGCCGGTCTTGTGCGCAACCGCCGTACCGGGCGGCAGCATGCCGATGATCCGCGCCTTGCCGGTTTCGCAATGGGCCATGATGGTGAAGAGCCGCTGGGTGCTGGCCGCCGACAAAGCGCGGCCCGATTCATAGGCGGTGATGAGGTCGAGCATCGCCGTCGGCGTAGCGGTATCCTGCGGTTCCATCGCGAAGGCGAGATTGGGCAGGTCGCGGATATCGCGCGTGACCAGTTGCGGATCGGCCCGGCGCGCGGCGTCGGCATTCTGACGGAAGCTGCCCGAGAGCGGATGGATGCCCATGGCGCGGTAGAGAAGATGCGCGGTATCGCTATCGACGCGCAGGCCGGTGACGCCGAGCTTCTGCACGAAGGCGGTAATCGCCTGCGGACCGCCAGCGCGCGCGACCAGCACGTCGGTCGCATTATTGTCGCTCTTTTGCAGCATCAGTTCCAGCAACCGATCGACCGACAGGGTCGCGCCGGGGCGATTGAACATCCAGGCAATGCCGCCTTCGCTCGCCAGCGCGGGATCGAGCGCGAGTTGGTCGTCCAGCCGCACTTCACCGGCATCGACCAGTGCGAAGATACGCCCGGCCACGGCGACCTTGTAGGCACTGGCCATCGGGAACAGCGTGTCGCCGTTCAGCGCCTGCGTCTCGCCGGTCTGGAGATCGCGCACGGCAACGCCGACCGTGCCGTCGGACAAGGTCGCGAAACGGGTAAATTCGGCCAGCAGCTTGGCCTCGGCGGTTTGCTGGACCAGCGGCTTTGGCGGCGGGCCGAAGGCGTCGGCGCTGGGCAGGGGCGCAAAAAACAGGCCCAGGGCGGCCAGCAGGCTGATCGAACGGTGAAGCGGCATGGATGTGCTGTTACGGATAGCGGCGCGCGAGGCAAGAGTCTTTACCGTGATCGCGCCCCGCAAATGCGCCCGGTTGACAGGCCTTTGCGCCACGCGCCATCTGGCCGGCATGAGCGATACCATCAAGCTGGACGAAAGCTGGCGCGCGCCGCTGGCCGAACAATTTGCCGCCCCGCACATGCAGGGCCTGAAAAGCTTTCTTCAGGCCGAGAAGGTGGCGGGGAAGCGCATCTTCCCCAAGGGCGGCGAATATTTCCGCGCACTGGACCTGACGCCGCTGGATCAGGTGAAGGCGGTGATATTGGGGCAGGACCCCTATCATGGCGAAGGTCAGGCGCATGGCCTATGCTTTTCGGTGCAGCCGGGGGTGCGGACGCCGCCGTCGCTCGTCAATATCTACAAGGAGATGGAGACGGACCTGGGCATCCCGCGCGCGCGCCACGGCTTTCTGGAGCATTGGGCCAGGCAGGGCGTATTGCTGCTGAACAGCGTGCTGACGGTGGAGATGAGTCGCGCCGCGTCGCATCAGGGCAAGGGCTGGGAACTGTTCACCGACGCGATCGTCCGGCTCGTCGCACAGAAGGAGGAGCCGGTCGTCTTCCTTCTGTGGGGCGCCTATGCCCAGCGCAAGGCCGGCTTCGTCGACCAGAGCCGTCATCTGGTGATCAAGTCCGCCCACCCTTCCCCCCTGTCCGCACATAACGGTTTTCTGGGATCGCGGCCCTTTTCCAAGGCTAATGCCTTCCTGGAGGCGAAGGGGCGCGGGGCGATCGACTGGGCGTTGCCGGAACTGGATGGCGAGCAGCGGGGGCTGTCCCTTTAAGGACAGAATTTGCTTAGCTGAACGGTGGATAACAGGGCGGTTCAGGATCGTCACAAGCGGGGCATGCCATAACTCGAATCACAGTCAGAGATTACAGGTTCGAGGAGAAACATAATGTTCATTCGCAAGGCCATCATGGCCACCGCCCTGGCCGCCGCCACCATGACAGCCGTCATCCCGTCGGCCTCTTACGCCCGCGATCATGACCGTCGTGGCCATCATCGCGAATATCGTGGCGATCGTGGCGATCATTATCGTGGCCAGCGCTATGCCGACCGCCGCGACTATCGCGACAATCGCCGCTATGGCTGCCGCAAGTCGGGCGGCACCACCGGCCTGCTGCTGGGCGGTGTAGCGGGTGCCCTGCTGGGCCGAGCTGTCGATACCCGTGGCGACCGTGCCCCCGGCACCATCATCGGCGCTGGCGCCGGCGCGCTGGCCGGCCGCGCGATCGACCGCAACGGTAGCTGCTAACAGCGATCCATAGAGAAAGGCGCGGAGGGCATCCCTCCGCGCCTTTTGCGTTTCCAAGAAGGTCGAGGCCCGGTCCCGCTTGCGCGGGCCGGGCCTCTTTCCCTCTCCAAACTGGCAGGGCGATCAGCCGTCGTAATCGCCGCCGATATTCTGGTTGCGCGGCGGCGCGGCGGCGGTGAGACGCAGCGCCTCCGCCGACTGGGCGATCGAGCCGATTTCGTCCGGCGTATCGTCATCGTCGATCTGCACCTTTTGCAGCGAGGCGACGACCGACGCATGGAGATCGGCGGGCAAGACGGTTTCTTCGGCGATTTCGCGCAAGGCGACGACCGGATTCTTGTCACGGTCGCGGTCGAGCGTCAGCTCGGCACCGCCGGAAATTTCCCGCGCACGCTGGGCGGCGAGAAGGACGAGGTCAAAACGGTTGGTAACCTTGTCGACGCAATCTTCGACTGTAACGCGGGCCAAACAGGGCCTCCTGCTAACAAGGAATGGAAAAATTCTGAACCGATCGCCTAGCAGCACCCCTCCGCAGAGTCAATGAAAAGGCCATAAAGCCATGGCGGGGTGTCATTAAAAGAGGCATGGAGGCGCGATGGCGACCATCGAGCCTGCCCCTGCCTGCACCGAAGCGGATGATATCCGCCTGTCGCTGCACGGCAATCATCTGCGCCTGATCGCGGACGGCCCCGCCCTGCGTGATGCGCTGATCGCCCTGATCGACGGCGCACGTCATAGCCTGAAGCTTTATTATTATATCTTTGCCGGGGATGGCAGCGGGACGCTGGTTCGGGACGCGCTCATCGCGGCGCGCGACCGGGGCGTCACGGTGACACTGATGGTCGACGGGTTCGGATCGTCCCATACCCCCGACAGCTTCTTTGCGCCGCTGGTCGAGGCCGGCGCGCATTTCGCGCGATTCGGCACCAGCCGCACCACCCGTTATCTGATCCGCAATCATCAGAAGATGGCGATCGCCGACGATCGATGCCTGTTGATCGGCGGCTTCAACGTCGAGGACGGCTATTTCGGCATTCCTGCGGAGGATTGCTGGCGCGATGTCGGCCTGCTGATCGAGGGGGATCGGGTCGAGGCGATGAGCCGCTGGTATGGGCAGTTGTGGCGCTGGACGGCGACGCGCCGGCACCGTTTCCGCACTTTGCGGCACATGGTGCGGCAATGGCATCCCTCGCTCCATCATCATCCGGCTGACCCGTTCCGCTGGCTGATCGGCGGGCCGACCCGGCGCCTCAGCCCCTGGGCGCAGGTGGTGAAACATGATCTGGAGCAAGCCGGCCGGGTCGACATGATCGCCGCCTATTTCTCGCCGGGGCGCGGCATGCTGAAACGCATCGCGCGAGCCGCGCGGCGCAAGGGCGCGCGCCTGATCCTGCCGGCCAGGTCGGACAATGGCGCCACCGTGGCGGCCGCCCGGTTGCTCTATGGGCCGTTGCTGAAACGCGGGGTGGAGATTTTCGAATATCAGCCCTGCAAGCTGCACATGAAGCTGATCGTCATCGACGATGCCGTCTATGTGGGGTCAGCCAATTTCGACATGCGCAGCCTGTTCATCAACCTGGAGGTGATGCTGCGGATCGAGGATGCCGGCTTTGCCGCGCAGGTGCGCGATTTTATCGCGCAGGAAGCCGGAGCCAGCCGCGCGATCGAACTGGAGGCCTATCGCGCCGGGCGCAGCGGCCTTTCCCTGCTGAAACAGTGGATCAGCTATCTGCTGGTCGGGGTGCTGGACTATACGGTGACGCGGCGGCTGAATTTTCGCGACCCCGACGACGATTGAAGGGGCAGGTCGCGCCCACCCCTTCCACAATCTGTCAGCGTCCATTGTCCGTCAGGACGCGCACTTCGCCGACCGGATAGCCCTTTTCGGCCATTTCCTTGGCATAGTCGCCACGGGCATCGGCCAGTTCGGCGCGATATTCCTCCCAGGCGTCGCGATTATCCTCTGCATCGGACGCGCCACGCAAATCCTTGGTCAGTTCCTTGCGCGCTTCGGCCAGGTCGGTCTGATAGTTGAACCAATAGTCGTTTTCGACCCCGGCGATCGGCGCCTGATAGACGAGCTGGGTTTCCACCTGCGCCAGTTGCTCTTCATAGCTGACCGGGCCTTCCTGTGCGATTGCGGCGGCAGGGATCATGGCGATCAGGGCAGCGGCGGCGAGAATCTTCGAACGAGTCATGGGCACTTCTCCTCTTTCGATCTGAACCATGACGGGCACAACGCGCCAACCCCGGCCTTTTTCGCCTGAACGGATGTGCAGAATGGACGAAGTGAGAGATGCAGGCGACGAGCCGTGATGTGGATATCACCGCTCCATCGCAATTTTTCCGCCTGAAATCAAGTAGATGCTGTTAACGGACGACCAGATAGAAGGCCGCCGGTGCCGGGCCGCCATTTTCGATGACGATGTCATAGCGGTCGGTGAAAAGCGGCAACCAGATGCAGTCGGCCTGCGATCCGCCGACCGGCTTGGCGCAGAGCGTATTGCCGTCCGCGCCCTGCACCCGCATCGACAGATTGGCGGCGCCCCGCGCGGGCGCGACCGATATCTGGGCCCGCTGCCCCGCGAGGAACAGTTGGCGCACGGTGACGCTACCCCCCGCGTTGAGCGAGCCATGGCGATAGGCCGGCCCCAGCGCACGACCGCGAAAGCCAAGGCCCGAATCGGTAACGCCATGGTCATGGGCCTGCTGCGTCCACTGCGTCGCCAGATCGTCCTGTCCGTCAGCGGGCGTCGCACCCAGCGCCTTGAGTATCTGCGCCGTGTCGAGCAGCGCCGCATGATTGCCTGCGCCCTCTGCCGCATCACCCTCCAGCAGGGTGCGTAATACGGGATCGGACGGCGACAGGTCCGCCGCCGGCGCAGCGGGGCCAGCAGCAAGCAGCAATCCGGACAAGAGCAGCCTAATCATCGCGAACCTCCGGCTGGAGCACGAAGCGCGCGCCGGGCGCGGCGTCCTCCACATGCAGCGACAATATATGCCGCTCTGCGATCGCCCTGGCGAGCGCCAAGCCAAGGCCATGCCCGCCACCCCGCGCGCCGTCAAGCCGGACATAGCGTTCGAACACCCGTTCCCGATCGGCGGCGGGGATGCCCGGCCCGTTATCCTGTATCACGATGCGCGGCCCCGGCGCCAGTTCGAGGATGATCGAGCCGCCGCTCGGCACATATTTGAATGCGTTATCGAGCAGATTGGACATGAGGCGCGTCATCTGCATCGGATCGGCGCGGCAGCGCACCCCCGGCGCAATCCGCGCGTGGAAGCCGATCCCCATATCCTCGGCACTGGCGCCGTAGAGATCGGCCAGGCTTTCGGCGATGTCGCTGAGATCGACTTCGGCAAGGCCGCGCGGATCGCCGCGCATCGCCTGCGTCCCCGCAATGTCTAGCAGCGAATCGAGCAGGCGGACGACGCCACGTATTTCCCCGCGCGACTGGTCGAGCGTACGCAGCAGGGCGACATCCTGCGTGCTTTCCATCGCTTTGAGGATTCGGGTGTCGAGGTGCATCAGCGGCGTGCGGATTTCATGCGCGGTCTGGTCCGACACAGCGCGTTGCGCCTCCACCAGTCGTTCGACCTGATCGAGCATGATATTGGTATTGCCGGCCAATTCCGCCAGTTCGTCATTGCCCCCGGCCCCCGGTGCGCGAGCGGCGATCCGTCCGGCCCGTACGGCGGCGAAGGTGGCGTTCACCACCTCCACCCGCGCGCGCAGGCGTCGGGCGGCGAAATGCCCCGCCACCAGGCTGAGCAGCGCGATGCCCGCGCCGGCGACGGCGAAGGCCGTGGCAAGGCGGCCGAGCAATGCCTGCCCGCGATAGCTGCTGCGCCCCACCAGCAGGCGGGCGCCGGTGCCCAACTGGGTGGCGCGGGCGAACATGCGGTCGCCATCGGGCAGGGTGATATAGCGCGCCTCCGACACTTCGGAGGCGATGACCGGC
The DNA here is from genome assembly GCF_001421665.1 of Sphingobium sp. Leaf26. Lineage (GTDB taxonomy): Bacteria > Pseudomonadota > Alphaproteobacteria > Sphingomonadales > Sphingomonadaceae > Sphingobium. Next base: position 69,327 of record NZ_LMKV01000012.1, on the reverse strand, counting down.
CAGCGATCAAGATTGCCGGCGAGGCGACGACCGGCCGGGTCGGTCAGCAGATACCAGCTGCGCTCGCCATCCTCCCGGTTCATGGCGAGCCGGTCGGCGATGCGCGCGCGCAATTCCGTCACGTCGCTGCTGAGATAGATGTCGGCAAGGCCAGCGAGGTCGGTGTCGACTTCACGCGCCAGCATCGCCCGGCCGTCATCATCCACGATCTTCTGCACCACCAGGAACAGCGCCAGTGTGGAGAGCAGGCTGACCAGCAGCGCCGAAAGCGTAACCCGCCCGAAGACCGAGCGGAACAGGCCGGGTCTAGGCAAGGCCCGGTCCCGTCGCCGCGATCAGCCGGTAGCCGGTGCCCCAGACGGTTTCGAGTACCGGCCCGTCGAACCCGTCTTCCAGCTTGCGGCGAAGGCGGCCGACATTGACGTCCACCACGTTGGTCTGGGGATCGAAGCTGAGTTTCCACACCTGACGCAACAGCATTTCGCGCGTCACCACTTCGCCGGCATGTTCCATCAGATAGCGGAACAGTTCGAATTCCTTGGGCGAGAGCGGCAGATGCTTGCCATGACGAAAGGCCGTGCGCGCCTTCACATGACATTCCAGATCGCCGAACAGCAGCACCGGTTCATGGCTACGGCGGTTGGCACGGCGCCAGAGCGCGCGGACGCGGGCGACCAGTTCGTCCGGCTCGAACGGCTTGGCGAGATAGTCGTCGACGCCGCTTTCAAGCCCCTCGACCCGATGTTCGCTGCGGCCGAGCGCGGACAGCATAAGGACCGGTGCGCCGACGCCCGCGACGCGCAGGCGGGTGACGATGTCGATGCCCGACAAATGGGGCAGCATGCGGTCGAGGATGATGACGTCGTGGCTGCCGCCGCCGGCGCGGTTAAGGCCGGTCGCGCCGTCGATCGCCTGTTCCACCACCATGCCGGCGCCGCCGAGGATGGCGGCGATATTGGCGCGCGCCGCCTCGTCATCTTCCACCAGCAATACCGAAATTGCGTCCGCCTGCGCCATCATGATCCCCCCGCTCGCAGATAACGCGAAAAGCCGCCAGTGACAAAGCCTGTTAAAGCGTGTCTCTGGCGGCCTTGCGCAATATCGGACTGAGGGGCTTTAGAACTTCAGACCAGCACGCAGCATGAGGGCGCCGATGAGGAGGAGATAGACGCCGAATATCTTCTTGAGCGGGCCGGCCGGCAAGCTGTGCGCGGCGGCGACGCCGAGCGGCGCCGTCAGCATCGACATGGAGGCGATCGCCAGCGTCGCGGGGATGTTGATATAGCCGAGCGAACCCCAGGGCAGGCCGCCTTCCTTGAGGCCGATGATGGCAAAGCCGATGGTGGTGGGGATGGCGATCAGCGTACCGATGCCAGAGGCGGTCGCAATGGCGCGGTGGATGGTGCGGCCGCACAAGGTCATCACCATGATCGCAATGGTGCCGCCACCGATGCCCAGCAGCGAAGAAAAGGTGCCGAGGCCGCCGGCGATGCCGACCCGCAGGATGCCCGAGGGCATATGATCGCTGACCACCTTGCCGCTGACCTTGGGCAACAGGAAGTTGAGCGACATGAGGAGGACGCCGCCGCCGAAGATCATCTTGAGCGTGGTGCCATCGACATGACTGGCGAGCATGACGCCCGCACCGCACCCCAGCACGATCCAGGGCGCCCAGGTCTTGAGCACCTCGAACTCCACCGCGCCACGCTTGGCATGGCTGAGCAGCGAGCGGATCGAGGTGACGATGATGGTCGCAGCCGACGTGCCGATGGCGACATGGGCGATGGCATCATGCGTCCCGCCCAGCAGCGGCAGCACGACCAGCAGCGCCGGCACGACGACGAAGCCGCCGCCGATGCCGAAGATACCCGCGGCAAAACCCGCCAGCAGGCCGGCAGCAAGCATGGAAACGAGTGGAATGAGCCAGGTCATGACGTCGGTGTGCATCAGCGAGCCCCTTCCTGTCCGGTGCGCATATTGCGGCGTTCGCCTTTGCGGATCAAGGCGGCGAAAATGGGGTAATCGACCATGACGTTAGACCATGCCTCTCTTCGGCGGAATCAAGCTGCATGGGGGGCATGTGGTCATGTCCCCCTGCCCCGTTCAACGAACGACGGGCAGGAACCCGCAAGCCCCTCTCCCAAACTATGACGCAGGGGAGAAACAAAATCATGGCGGCAACCTATGAGAAAAACGACGCATCCCCGGCCAAGGGATGACGCCGTTCGTTTTTGATCATGTCGCAGGATCGATCAGTTCAGGGCCTCTGTCGCCGGGGTGTAGGGCAGGCCAAGATCGTCGGCCACGGCCTGATATGTGATCTTCCCGTCCCACACGTTCAGCCCTGCGCGCAGATGCAGGTCGCGGCGCAGCGCCTCCTTCCAGCCCAATTCGGCAATGTGCAGGGCATGGGGCAAGGTCACATTGTTGAGCGCATAGGTGCTGGTGCGGGCGACCGCGCCGGGCATGTTGGCGACGCAATAATGGACGACGCCATCGACGATATAGGTCGGGTCCGCATGGGTGGTGGCATGGCTGGTTTCAAAGCAGCCGCCTTGGTCGATCGCAACGTCCACCAGCACGGCCCCCTTCTTCATCGTCTTGAGCATGGCCGCGCTGACCAGCTTGGGCGCGGCCGCGCCGGGGATCAGCACCGCGCCGATCACCAGATCCGCCTCCGCCACGCATTCGGCAAGGTTGGCGCGATTGGAAAATCGGGTCTTGGCCCGTGCCTCGAAATACATGCCGAGCTTTTCCAGCACTTCCGGGCTGCGGTCGAGGATGGTGACGTCGGCACCCAGCCCGGCCGCCATCTGCGCCGCGTTGAACCCGACCACACCGCCCCCGATGACAACCACCTTTGCGGGGAGCACGCCCGGCACACCGCCCAGCAACACGCCGCGCCCGCCATGCGCCTTTTCCAGAGCGGTGGCGCCCGCCTGGATCGCCATGCGGCCTGCAACCTGGCTCATGGGCTTGAGCAGCGGCAAGCCGCCATGGGCATCGGTCACGGTTTCATAAGCGATGCAGACGGCGCCCGAAGCGATCAGGTCTTTGGTTTGTTCCGGGTCTGGCGCCAGATGCAGATAGGTGTAGAGAATCTGGCCGGGGCGCAGCATGGCCCGCTCCTGCGGCTGCGGCTCCTTCACCTTCACGATCATATCGGCCGTGGCGAAAATGCCGGCGGCGGCCGGGCCTATCTCGGCGCCGGCCCGCTCATAAAGCGCATCGCTGGCGCCGATCCCCTCACCCGCGCCGCTTTCCACCAGCACGCGATGGCCATGCGCGGTCAGTTCATGCACGCTCTCAGGCGTCAGGCCGACGCGATATTCGTGATTCTTGATCTCCTTGACGGTGCCTATGATCATCATGCCTCTCCCGATCAGGGCGCGGTGGACCGCGCCATCATGGCATCAGCATAACGCAGGATTCTCCTTCTTTATCCGCCCCTCTCACCTTACCTTAGGCTCAGGGCAGCGGCTTGACCGGGACCGGCGCGTTGCACAGATCTACACCAGCGGCGGGGCGATCGTAGAAATCATCCTTCCGGTTGGCGCGCAGGTGGAGATATCGTGCGAAACTGGGTGAGCCGGTGTCCATCATGACGAAGCGGGGCCGCTCCGCTTCGGGCAATTCGCTGGCGAGGCGGACGCTCAGGATCGGCACCGGATGTTCCTGCGACGTGTAGAAGCCGAGTTCGCCCGACCCACGGGGCAGGCTGGACAGGATCGCCATCCCCTCGATCACCCGGCCCACGACGGCGATGTTGCGGTCGAGCTGACGCGGTGCCTGACCGATGACGGCATAAAGCTCCGCCCCTGTCCCGGCGTCCGGCGAGACATTGCGCCCCACGCCGACATAGCCATAGCAATGTGGCAGCCAGGCGGCGGCACCATCCATCGCCACCGGCCATCCGGCAACGAAACCGGTCGAAGGCGCATAGGGATCGGGATAGGGCAAGGGCGTGACGGCCAGACGGCGGTTCGCCAGCGGCAGGCCATAATCATCGGCACTGGTAGCCGACAGGCCCGGCGGCGTCGGCTTCTTTTCGGTCGAATCCCCCCATTGCACGACATAATTGTCCTGCACCCGGTTGATGCTGGTCCCGTCCCACCAATGGGCCTTTGCCAGCTTGACGATATTGGCGACGTGGCGCGGCGACAGGCCGGGCGCCAGCTGGATCACCACGCGCTTGCCACCTTCCACCGTCATGACCAGCAGGTCCTCGGCAGGGATGGCCTGCCAGGCGGCATCGGGCGCCTGTGCCACGACGGCGGCGGGCGTTGCCGGTGGATCGGCGGCGAAAGCCGGGGTTGCAGCGAGGGCCGCGAGCAGCAGGGCGGGAAGGCGATGGGTCATGTCGCGATCAAACAGGGCGCGCGGGATAATGTAAAGCCTTGTATCAATGCCCCTTGCCTAGTGCGACGCGCCACGATAGGGAGCCGCCTCCAGAGCATGCGGAGCGGTGGCCGAGTGGTCGAAGGCGCTCGCCTGGAAAGTGAGTATACGCCAAAAGCGTATCCAGGGTTCGAATCCCTGCCGCTCCGCCATTTAGTCTTAAGTAGTTCAAAAGACTGGATAAAATCCAAGATTTGCGCGCGAAACTGCGCCTTTCCAATCTCGTTTGGTACTGCAGAGAGTCAGAACCAAACTTGAAATATGGAATTTCGGTCAAAATTCTCCGCGCCGATAGCCAGCAGTACGGAAGTGAAAATTGTCGATTGCATATCGATGGTTCGATCCACTTTGGCGCCGCCAAACAGTCTCAGACAATCCAGATAATTGGGTAAATCTCCCCTGAACTGCGCTGTTTCGCGCCTTTCGGTGTGATTTCCTTCCGCAGGGAATTTGGATCGCGCCAGATTCGCGGGGGGTCCGAGCTGCTTTTCTCCACCGCAAGTGCCTCCGTACGGAATCGGTGGGATGGCAGTTGTGCCATCATAAACTTCCGTTGGCTGAGCAGAAGCCTCCGCCTTCCAGCTTTTCAGCAGAGAGCAGGAACGCCCGTCGATGGAACGGAAGGTACCTGATGGGAGTATGGTTCACTTTTGGGCAAAATGCTCGGAAACAGACAGACGAAAATCCACGAATATTACTGATATTAAAGCATTTTTCGGAAATTGAGCGGTTCTGAATTAATTTCAAAAACAGGTAGAAAAGAGCGTCGCTGCAGGACATCTCATAACAATGAGCAGGCAGTTTTTCACCTGCTATCATTGGCTGACCGCTCAGAAGTATCCCTCGGTCAATACGAGATTTGGCTGATCTCTTTGTCAACGCGGATTGACGAATGTGCGAGCCTATGCCTGATGTGAGTGGCGTCAAACTCCTGCGCTGTCATCGACGCTGCCTGCAGTAGCAGCCAGATGAAATCCTGGCAGTGAATGCGTCGGGGAGCCTTACCCGTGGCAAGTTCGAGCAGTCGCGCCTCGAATAGCGAGACTGTTTCTTTTTTTCCGTGTGCATTGATGATCCGCACTGGCTTTGCCGCCAGAGCAAGAAGATCCGCGCGCAAATCCTGCCCTGGAGACCATCCATCCATCATGTCACCGATGGCGCGCATCAAATTCCGCAAGCCCCGCTGCGCCTCCATCCTCAAAGGCTTCACGACGCGCCTCCCGATGCTCGGCTTCCCAGCGCTGCTGTTCCCGAACCTCTTGACGCCTTGCCGCCTCCTGGACCGTCCTGATGAAGTGCCGCGCGGCGAGCCGGTTTTCGCTTGCGCCAGTTGCGAGGTTCAGCGCCGCATAGGCGAATAACACCGGCCCTTCCTTACCGTCGCTTGTTCTGCCTGCCGAACGATTCGCTGTGTCGATTATGACCCTGTCGAAATCCTCCAGCGTCTCGTAGCGCTGCACCTTTTTTAGGGGGCGTCCCTTCCGGTTTCCCGAACTGCCCTTGGGAAAGCGCCCTTGGGGATCACGGTTAGTCACCATCGCTTACACCTCCACCCAGCGCCGCGTCGGCCAGCCTTTCCATGTCAGCGATCCGCCGCGCGGATACGTCATTGAAGCTCTCTCCAGTCGCTTCGAGGATGGCCGACTTACGGGTCAGCGCCTGCCAACGGCGGATCGTCACCTCGCAATAGCCCGGCTCATATTCAATGAGCCGTCCGTGTCGCTTGGTCTTTTCCGCGGCGATGAGCGTGGAGCCCGATCCGCCAAAGGGATCGAGCACGATCTCGCCCCGCTTCGAGGTGTCCTTGATCGCATCCATCACCATCGTCACCGGCTTTACCGTCGGATGCATGGCCAGTTCCGCGTCAGCGCCCGTCTTCGTGGCGGCGCGATAGTTCCAGATGTTAGTGCGGTAGCGACCGTTCTTACCCAGCTCGACCGTGTTGAGATGCGGCACCGTTCCTACTTTCCAGACAAAGACCAGTTCATGCTGCGACCGGTAGAAGCTGCCCATGCCGGCGTTGTCCTTCGACCAGACGCAGATGTTCTTGAGCTCGGAATAGACCGCCCTGCCCGCCCGCATCATCTCCTCAACGTGCCGCCAGTCCATGCACTGATAATGGATGGCCCCATCCATGCTGACATCGGCCGCATTACGAAAAGCGGTTTCAAGGAAGCCTGTGAACTCCGGCTCGCTCATCTCACCGGTCGCCATGGCAAACTCGGCATGCTTCGTTTTGCCCAGCCCGCCCACATGACCGTTGATCTTCACGTTGAACGGCGGATCGGAAAAGACGAGCCGCGCCTGATCTTCACCCATCAATCGGACGAAGCTTTCGGGCTTGCGGGTGTCGCCACACAGCAGGCGATGGTTGCCAAGGATCCAGAGGTCGCCCCGTTCCACGCTGCAGGTCTGCCGGCTGTCCACCTCCGGGATCTTCTCGAGCCTGGCGTCGGCAGGTGTCAGCGACATCAGCAGGTCCATGTCCGTGGTCGAGAAGCCGGTGATCTCAAGATCGAAGCCTAGCTCCAACGCATGAAGCTCCTCAAACTCGATGCGCAGCACCTCCTCGTCCCAACCGGCGTTCTGAGCGATGCGATTGTCGGCCAGCGCATAGGCCCGCAGCTCCGCCGCATCGAGATCGCGAATCGGGATAACCGGCACATCGGCAAGGCCAAGCAGCCTTGCTGCCGCATGTCGGCCGTGCCCGGCGACGATCACACCCTCGTCATCTACGATGATGGGATTGGTAAAGCCGAACTGCCGGATCGACGATGCGATCTGGCCGATCTGCTTTTCACTGTGGGTGCGCGGATTGCGCTTTGCCGGGCGGACCGCCTCGAGCGGACGCAGTTCTACCTTGAGGGAACGGATGAGCCCGTCCCCCCGGATGCTGTCATGGTCAGTCATGGGTGAGGTTCCTGTGTAGGGTTATCCCGCCGTGCGGGAGCGCGACTACCCGTCGCGCTGTGTTCGCAGCAGCGCCTCGATGAGCGCTGCCTGCTCGGGCATTTTCTCGCGGGCCAGTGCAGTGACCTGCCGCAGGGCTGCTTCCTGGCTGAGGATCATCAGGCCTTCGGGCAGGGCCTGGCAGTAGACGGTCCCGCCAGGAGCAAGGCCATATCGTTCCATCACTTCGGCAGGGAGTTCGATGCCTCCTGCCTTTCCAACCTGCGCGACGATAATTTCGTCGCCACTCAGCGGCAGTCTTTCCGATACAGGCGGCGCTGCTTTCTCGATCAGCCCCGCGCGCAGGAGAACATTGTAGACATGCTGGTACCGGATCCCGAGATAGCGGCCGATATCACCGGTCGACACTCCTGCCGCATGGAGGGCACGTACCTTGGCCGCCTTGGCTGTCAGCCCCTCGGTCAGGCGGTCCATTTCTTCATTGGTCACGGCACACTCCACATCATCGATGATGTGGATATCCCTCATCGATGGTGTGGCGTCAATATGGGAACATAACTCAGTTACTCACTCTTCTAACTTTTAATGAGCAAGCTACTGTTCCGGAACGTATTTATTTTTGCTGCCGTCACCGTGTCGCATCAGCGTCATCGGCAGTGTGAGCACTTCTCACCCGGCCATACCACATTGGGCGAGCGATGTTTCAAGCGATTCGTCCACCGGTATCGGCTTGAGGCCATCCTTCGTGAACTGCCCGACCCGGTACATGCCGCTGTCGGGCAGACCCGTATCGGTAGCTGCTGCCTTCGCGCGATAGAGCAGGCCATGTCCTGCCCGCAGTTCGGCCAGCATCGCCTTTGCCACCTCGCCGGTCGCAAAGGTGCTGGTGGCAGAGAAGCCGGCGGCCATGCGGGTAGCGAGCGCCATCGTATCGGCCATGGCCTTTGCCGCCGCAGGATCGGTACCGGCTGGCACGGGCGGTACTGCGATGGCTGTACCCTCGGGCATCGGACCGTCTTCGGGCTTTATCTCGCGGAAGGGTTGGTCATCGACCCGCCAGAGGATATTGCCTGTGGGCAGGCGGAAGCGGCCGCCACTGCTTACGCCGATCAGCAGACCATGTTTAGGATGATTCTCGATCACCGGATAGAGAAAGCCGGTGCGCGAATATCGGGCCTTCCCTACATAATCCATGGCTGACACCACGCAGCGCGTCTGCCCGGTGACCGGATCTCCGGTGCGGGTCACGAACCAGGTTCGTGGGGTCTTTTCCTTTGCGGGAGCAGGCGCGGAGATGCTGGCGACTGCGACAAGGGCAGCAGCCGTGGCAAAACGGATTTTCATGCGACAAGGGCCTCCCAGAGCTGGCGGACAAGGGTTTCGAGCAGCGCACGCTGCGCGGCGTCAGGTTCAACTGGCGAGGCATGGCGCCAGCGGCGATGCTCGAGGAACAGGGCGATCCAGAGCTCGGTCACGCCGCCACACCAGCGGCCGATCTGGGTGGCGACCGACAGTGCGTGATCGGCGAAGAGGGAGAAGTCAGCCCGCCCGCGCTGTTCGAGCAGGGCGTAGCCGTCGATCAGATGGGCAAGGTCGGTGGAGCTTTCCCAGTCCAGTTCTGCAGGGATCGCGGTGAAGTCTCCTGCGCGGACGGCGTCCAGCCATGGCTCTCTGTCGGGTGCAGGAAGGATCGCCATATGGTCGACGAGGCTGGCAATCTCATGGTCGGTGGTGCCGAAGAGCCTGTCTACAAGCTCCTCGACATCACTGACCTTCTCGAACCGGCTTGCCTTCACAATCCGGTGATGGGGTCGGAAGCCCTTGTCACCCCTGCTATGCTTTGCGATGCGGTCACCCAGCGGCGTGATGCGCTTACCCGGCTTCTCACCAAAGAAGCGCCATGCGGCAGGGCGCAGCGTCACGGGGTCATAGGTGCTCCAGATGATGCAGGCTGACGGCTTTGTCTCCAGCTTTGTCTGGGCGCTCACCTCCCCTGCCCTGCCGCCTGCGATCTGGGCCTTGAGCTGGATATGCCGCGTGACGCCATTGGCCTCGATGACAAGGTCATAGCCTGTCAGGTCGCGGTCGCTGCGCAGCAGATCGAAGGCATGGCCCCGCAGCAGAAGCTCGGACGTGATGGCGCCGCAGAACTGATATTCGAGCGTGTTCTCGATCAGTGTGGACTGACGGGACAGCTCGCCCTTCGATGCGGCGTTGCGGATGGCAGATGCACTCAGTGGTCGCGCTCCTCTGTTCAGGAGCGCCGCGCTCTGGCCCTGGCCTCGTGCGTCGCTCCTATGTCCTCTCGGGGCGACGGCTCGGAAGCCGGATGTTAGTAACCTGATCGCTAGAGCAGGCGCATGCGCCTTTACCGTTGCCGGCTGGACATGCGCGCATGCCACCCGGCCCCAGCAATATGCCGTGACCGAGTTCTAGCGAATTGGGGTTACTACGCCCCGCTTCCCGGCTTTCTCGGGAAGCGAGGCCACATTGCTCGACTTGGGGGCGCAGGCAAGTGGAATGTCGCGATGGGCGCAAATGCTGGGGGATTTCAGGGAGATGAATGGCGGTTTCAGCAGGTGTTCAGGCCATCTCCGTCATAAACGCATCGTCACTCTTCCCCTTGAGTGACACCTCCCTGAACCTTGGCCCCGCCGTCGACACAACGTCCGGCGGGGCATATTTTGGAGTCAGGCCTCACCAAATCCACTCTGAAAAATGCTTTCTGACGGACCGTCGACTGATATTGGCCACCATGAAAGCCATCACCAGCTGCGAGAAATGGCTGCATCTGGGGCTGAAGCATTTTCCTCTTTTGCCAAGGGCTGGGACTTTGCGCTCTGTCCGGTTTGGAGAAGCGACAGCAGAATAGCGGACATTTGAGCCGCAATGCGCGATGGCGGCTTTGCGCCCCATTTCAGCCATTGGGCTTGGATTGTCGTGATCCCGAAACCGGCCGTTCGTTCAGCCTAGACGCCGCCTATGCTGTGCAGCAGGGCGTTGTGGTACTGCGCTGGGAGAAGAACCGTACCTACGCCTGAAAATGAGGGAGGGCAGGTCACTGAGTCAGCGCTTTCAGGCGCCGCCAAGGATCGCTTTGCCGCAGCGCCGGTTGCGCCTCGCCAATCAATTCGACCAGTTCGCGCAGGTTCCACGGTTGCGCTTGGCGATCATCGCCGACCAACGCATTGAGCAGCGTCAGCGTATCAGCCGGATAGTCGACGCTGTAACCCTTACCCTCTTCGCCCTGCTTCTTGATCCGATAAGCGAAGGTGTCGAGGTGCGCCACCGGTCGCAGGAACGGCAGGATCAGGGCAACGACCTCCGGAAAGCGGGCCTCGGCGTGTTCGGCGATCTGGGCCAGCTGGCGGGCCGTATTGCCGGTCTGATATCGTAGCTGGCGCGGCCATGCCTCGAGCAGGAACGGGCGAATCAGGTAGGTCCACATTTCGTCGGTCTGCTTGGTCCGTGCCAACATCCCAAGCGCTTCCACGCGACCCTCATCGTCGGTCGCGATCAGCACCCGCCGGGCTTCGGCGAAACCGATTACCGCGCGCTTGCCATCGCGTCCGAGCGTCAGATTGACCATCAGCCCGATCAGCCGCTTGTGGGCCTCATCATCGAGCGCGAATGGTGCGGTGCGCCTGAGCAAGGCGATCAGCTGCGGCTTGATCCGCCGCCCGGCGTCGTCGCCGATGAAGTCGGGAGCCAACGCCAACCCGTGCCAGGCCGCCTCAGCGAGCGGATTGTCGAGTGCGAAGATCGGGGATAGCGACCGAGTCCAGTCCGGGAACCAATAGTCGAACCAGCGGAAATGCCGGGCGAGGACGCAGGCGGCGTGTCCGGCACCATGCCCGGGCAAGGTCAGCAAGTGCGCGAAGCGTCTCGCGGCCCAGTCGGGCATGGCGTCCGGAGCGGCCGGCTCGAGCAAGGCCAGCACGGTCTGGGCAAGATGACCGCCGGGCGAATTGATTGCTTTCATCAGCGACACTTCGGAACGCTCGAGCGGCACGCCGCCCACGCTCCCCATCCCGATACCGCTGTGAAGGAGTTCGGGTTCGGCGCCCAAGTAGCGCGCTACGATGGCGTCGAATGCCGCCAGGCCGAGGTCGAGATTGGTGCGCATCAGTGCAGGCAGATGCTTCTGTGCCCAGCTGGCGATACCGTGCCGTAGCGATACGAACATTTCCTGTGGGAGGCGCGCCAGGGCAAGCGCCATCAGCCGGACCAGTCGCGGCGGTGCGCCTTCAGGCCAATTGTCGACCAGGCTGTGCCAGAAGCGCGACGGAAATTCCTTGCGGCGCGCGACGAGGCGCAGCGCAGCGAGCGCCTTGAACGGATCCTTGGCGACGAGGCCATCGAACGGCCGGTAGTCGCGTAGCTGGCGATGATCGTCGGTGCTGAGCTCGGCGGCGAGGGCAAGGATGCTGGGAAGCGGCGCCTCCTCCAGCCCCTGCGAATCGGACACCCGTTCGATGAAGCCGCCGCGCGAACCCAGGCTATCATCGGCACTCCATGCCCAGGCATCGGACCAGCGCGGATCGGCCGCCTGAAGTGCTGGAAGCCTGGCGGCAGTCGCGGGCGACAACGCGCGTCCATGCAATTCAAGCCAACGTAACCAGCTTGCCGACCAAGCCGCCTTTCCGCGGCGATAATCCGCGCGCGATTCGCTATCGTAGCGCGGCCGACCGCGAAGGATACGGACTTCGATTCGCCTGCGCATGCGCTCCGGCAAGCGCGGCCACTGCGCCCGGAGCGCTAGCAGCAGCTCGCGCGACATATTGCCTTCCCACCAGAGCGCGTCGGGCATGGCGAGGATTTGACGGGCAAAGGTGCCAGCGTCGACGAGTTCCGCTTTGGCAGAAGCATAAAGGAAGAGCTTGGCGAAGAAGATCGGATCCGAGCTGTCCCATGCCGCGACCTCATACCGCGCGGCGTCGGGGTCATGCTTGGCCAGCGCGTCGAACAGATCCCTGAACTTCAGGAAATGGCTGGCCTGCCGGTCGTAATCGAAGGACTCGCCGCGGTCGCCCGTCGGGTGCAGCGTCGGCGTGCTCCAGAAGAGGCGCATCGTGCTTTCACCGATCATCGCCGCCATGCGCTTGAGCGAGTCTCTAACCAAGCGCGTCACCTCGGCCAGCATTTCGGGCGGCGGATCGAGTCCGTCCGCCCAGCGCGATACGGCGACCTTGATCGTGGCGACGTGTCTGAGCTCGGCGGCATCTTCGCCGCAAGGCGGGATAGGCGATCCGAGCGTGGTGCGCTCGATGGTGAAGGCCGGCGCCAGCGCGCGCTCGAGTTCGCGCAGGACGGAGGGACTCCAGCCTTCCCGCTTGATGCGTTCGAGCACTTCATATTGGCGCAGGTCGTGCACATCCTCGGCGTGGGCGCGCACCGCGTCTAGATAGCAGCGCCAGAACTGACGCACCTCGGGCGCAAGTGCGGCACCACGGTCGAGCCGATAGTCGATCTCGCGGATCAAGCCGGGATGCGCAAACGGCCGGCCCGCGGCCCACCAGATCGCAGCAGGCTGGTCCATGACCAGGCCGAACCACCTTGCTAACTGATAGAGCCGCGCCGGCAGTTGGTTGCTCCACTCGGCCCGGTAGCCTGACAAGCGCATCCGCTCGGGCCAGCTTTCATCGCCGCGCCGCCAGCCGAGCAAATCCTCGCCGGGAACGTCGATGCCGCCGCCAGGGCGAGGGTCGGGCCGAGGCGGATCATTGTCGAGCCCGAAGACCTCGAGCGGATCGACCTGCACGCCGTCACGCCAGCTGACGCGCCCGGGACGGGCGTAGCGGCTGAACCCATCGAACACGCACAGCCATTCCGCCGGCGGTGCGGAAGTGGCACCGGCGAAAGCGCCGGCGCCCGCCCTGGTACTGACGAGATGCGCGACCTGGCCGCGTTCGAACGGTTGCAAGCTGGCCGGCTGACGCTGCGCCAGCGCGACCAGCCGGGCGCGCCAGGCATCGGGGTCGCGCGCGGTCTCGGCCCAGGCGAAGATGCTATTCCACAGGCCGCTATGCTGCCGGTCGCCGGGGCAATAGGGAATTGGGATGACGCCCTTGTCGCGCCATGCTTCGTCGTCGGCGGCCAGACCTTCGGGCGCGAATGCGTAGATTTGCGACCGCCGGGCCGGGTCGTCGCGACTGTTCAACCCTTCGAGCAGATAGCGCATCGGCGGATCGTTCGCCGAATAGCCTAGCAGGACAATCGTATAGCGCTCGCTTAGCGCACGGACGAAGCGGGCGGCCCAGCCTTCGGCAAGATAGGCGCGGCCAAAGTCGGCGCTGGTGATGATATAGCCGGCGCGGGCCCTTTCGGCGCGGTTGACCCGACCATGCAGGTAGACGACCCCCTGGATCGGCTGGAGTTGCGCGAGATCCGGGAGTGTTGGTGGCACATAGGCGCGCAAGCCTTTGTCTGCACGCTCGAACAGCAGGTCAAAATTGGTGGTGACGATTTTGGCGACGCCGTCGACGCCGCGCGACAGGTCGATCGCCGCGCGGTGGAATCGTAGATCGGCGCCGCGCGGCGTCCGTAGCGCCCGCGACATCTCGCGATCGACCGCAGTGCCGCCAAACTCCTTGACCATCGCCATGAATACGCGGTCGAGACTCTCCTGGCGTACCCGCGCGGTACGCGATTCCTGTGCCGCGAGACGATCGAGCAGCGCGTCGGCCAATCCCCCGAAATCGGGAAGCCCAGAGGGCGCGGAGATGCCAGCACCGCAGAAGAACACTACTTCGCCGAGATCGCGTGCTTCGATCAGCGTATCGGGAATGTCGGGACCGTCGGCCAAGAAACGCATCTTCAGTCGGCTCCATGCGGCGCTTTGGCGGCGGTAACGGCGGGTGGCGTCAGGCTTGAAAGATCGACTGGCGGCAGGCGATGAGTCAGCGCTTCGCGCGCAGTGGAAATCAGCGCTGCGGCTCGGGCGATGCGACGGCTGCCGATCCGCCGGTGCGACCTGACCCAGCGGCCGACATGGTCGAGCGCGGGATTTTCGAGCGCGTCGATCAGCGGCAGCCAGATATGAGGCGGCGGTGGGAAACGATGGGCGCGACAGGCGAGCAGGAGGATCGGCCAGTGGTCGAGACGGATGGCAGAGAGCCCGGCATAGGCACCGTCCTGCTCGACCTCGCGGCGCAACGCGGCAACGAGCGCTTCGGCGTCGGCACCGATAGACAGATTGCCGAGCGACGAGCCATTATTCTTGCCGCGCCACAAGCCTCCTTCGCTGCGCGGATTGGGGACCCATGTCTGGAAATTGCTATGGGCGAGCTGGACGGTCTGCAGTCCGCCAAGCTTGGTAACAACCTCGTCTTCCCCAAGCGCACGCGCGAACGCCGCGAGCAGCGGATAGAGGATGCTGCCGGCAGTCATTTCTTTTACATATTCGTCATCGCCCGTTCCCGGATGGCGGATCAGGTCTGCGTAATCACGCGAGATGATGGGATAGCCGGCCCCTCGCGAGAAGCTGAATACGCTTGCAATGGAAATCTGCGAAACCCAATGCGCCGCAGCGGCGCGGGTATCGGGGACGATCGTCAACAGCAGCAAGGCTAGGCAGACATCAATGGCTTGGTCATCGCATATCGGCGTCAGCAGCGCCGGATTGTTTTCGATCAGCGCAAGCAACGCAACGGCAATGTCGGTGACCTTGTCTTCATTCGCTTCGAGGAGCCCTAGCGGTGTATCCGGCGGCATGCGCAGCCAGGCATGCCACAGCCCGCCTAGCGCAACCCGCCCGAGCGTCTCGAACAATGCCAAATTGATATCGACGCTCTCATGCGACCAGACCGCGAAGCTCAGCGCATGGAGATTGGCGGCGCGCGGCAGGATCTTGGCCCCGTATAATTCGTCCCAGATGCGCAAATGCAGCTGGATCACCTCATGCAGCGTGTAACTGGCTTCGCGTTTGCGCCCCTTTTCCTGCTCGACCTCCGGCCAAAGCAATTCCCACGCGCGCAGCACGAGTAACTCGCTGGCCCGGTATGGTGCGTCGAGATTGTCAGCTTCGCGGCCCCAGACCGTCAAAATCCAGAGTGCCAGGTACAGGATGCGGATGCGAGACGGGGCGGACTGGCTAGTATCGACAATAACCTTTTCGACCAGCTGCATGAATTGGTCGAGCGCCGACTCGGGCTCATCGACCAAGGCAGCCGCGCGCCGCAAATGCCCGCGCAGCTCGGGCGAGAAGACTTCCTCGCGCAGCGCACCATCGACGATTTTCCCGGTCAGTGTGTCACCGGTCCACAAGCGAAATTCGAGGCCGGGACGCCCTTCGGTCTGAAGGTAACCGTTAACTGAAAGCTTGGCGGTCTCTAGCAACACGCCGCCGATCGTGGCGACCACGACGACCGGCAAATTCTTATGTTCGGGCGCGACGCCGAGCAGATAGGCGTCGCGGATCTGGTTGAGCGAGGGGCGCAATGCCTGCACGCCATTATCCCATCCCTCGCGTCCCAAATCCCCGCGCTTGATCGCGAACAGGAACAGTTTGCGGACATCGTCGTCATCGGTCCCGATCGCTGCGACGTCGGCGCCATATTGGACAGTGCCGATCATCGGCCGCGAAATCACCTCGAAACCCATTGTGGTCAGCAATTCGGGCAGGATCGCGTCGAGTTCGTTGCGCTCCTTGAGTCCACGAAAGAACTCGCGAACGATCGGATTCATTCGTCCCCCTCATCCCGCAGCAACACGGTTCGCTGATACCAGGAGCCCAAGGGATCGATCACGTCGAGGCGGGGAAGCTCGTGCGAGTATCGCCGCGACACCAGCGGGGTCTCCTGGCGCACGGTCTTCCCCGGCTCGACATGCATTTCATAGATCGCGCTATCCCCGTAGAGCAGGATCGAGGTCGACATCAGGCTGCCGAGGATCGACTCGCGATGCGCGGCCTTCGCGATTTTCTGTTGCTCTTCGCGCTTCATGGTCGCGACGAGGAAGCGGTGATGCGATGAGGGCTGAAGCTCGGGTAACCTGCGTACGGCTTCAATTCCCGTTTTATAGTCGTCATGCGCGGCAAAAATGCGGGTCAGGGCAGCCGCTAGGGCAGTGTCCGCCGTAGGGAGCAGGCGTTCCAGCGTGCGACGGGGGCCGATCCAGTAGGTGATCAGCAGCGGATTGACGATCAGTTGCTCGATCGCATGACCCGCTTCGCTGGGACCCGTGCGTAACAGACTGGCCAGGATTGAGGCCAATGTCTCGGGATACACCATCAGCAAGGCACAGCAGCGCCGCCCGATCCGCTCGGCTTCGATAGCGTTCAAGCCATAGCCGCTAAAGTCGAGGGTGAATTCAAGCGGATCCCCCGCGACATTGCGGCACATCGCTTTGACCGCGCGGGTGTGGGCGAGGCGCTCCGACACCAGCCAGCGCGCGACCGTTGCAGTCAGCAGGCTGTCCGCGTCTTGGTAGATCGCGTACCGGGTCGAATCGAGCGCCTTTATCTTGGTTACGCGCTCCGCCAGCAAATGGTCAAGGAGTGCGGTCATCTCGGGTGCCAATGGTCCGTGGAGATGCTGCGAGAGCATATGGTCGATCGCATCGATCGCCGACGTTTCGTTCGGCTGGGTATCGCGTAGCAGCGGCAGCGCCGCGCGGCCTAATGCTGGCGAAAGCTTATCGCGCGCGAACATCAATTCAGTGGCGATGGCTTCGCGTAACCCAGCATCTGCGCGGTCTGCCACCGCGTCGAGCGCTGCGAGTCCGGTCGACTCGCGTTCGGGTACGCGCAGCGCAATGGCGAGCAGTGCCCGCAGTGTCGGTGCCAGCGACGGACCATTGCCAGCCTGTAGCGCTTGCTCGAGCCCAGTGACCGCTTGATCAAGCTCGGCACCGGTGAACGCCTCGAACAGCCCGAGCAAGCTTGCCGCGACGGTATATTCCTCGGCATTTCCGTCGTGCAGCAGCCGGAGCGCGAACGGCAGGAAATGCACGCGATCGACACGCAGGCCTGCGAGCAGCGTTGCGCGTAACAGCTCGATCGGCGCTTCGCCAGAGCGAATCGCCGCGATCGCCGCCAACGGGCGTGCCGGCGCCGCCTCGCACCAGCCGCCAAATCCTTCCACCAGATAATAAGGAATGCCCTGGCGCGAATCGCGGTGGGAGAGCGCAGTCAATAGATCCAGAATCTGAACTAGCGTTACGTCGAGCTGCGGCAGCCCCAGTTCCAAAAAACGCTGGGTCGCGTAGTTGGTCCGTTCGTCGTTCTCTGCGGTCAGCGCTGCGATGAAATCGATCTCGCCAGCACGGTGTGCGCCGACGGTTTCAGCGACAAGTTCCGCCCATTCTTGGTCGTCTAAGCTTTGCTGAGCACGCTTGAGGAACGGTTCGAGATCGCCCTCGCGCGCCGCAGCGCGCAGACCGCTGGCATCGAGTTTGTCCGAATCGTGATCCTTCGCCATCCCGCGATCCAACCACCGCTGCCGCCCCCCTGCAAGCGCCATCCCAACCGTTTGGATAACCTCGCTATGCGGCCTCAATCCCCTTTTCGGCAATTGGTGGTGTTTCATCGGGGCCGCAAGCGGCTTGCTCGCCCGCTGCGGATTGCCCGAAAAGATAGTTGGTCCAATCTAACAAGACCCTGTGCTTATCGAACGCATCTTTGCGCCGATACGCACTGGTGACCTCATTCGGCCGTTAGAAATGCTCACTAGCCATCCCGAAAGCGGCCATAACCTATGATGGTGTGAGCAATCAGATGCGGCGCCTTTGACGAAGCCTAGGCGGCGTGGACAAATTTGAGCCAGTATCTGGCGGTGGCGAGATGGACCATTCCGAGGAAGCTATTGGCGAGTTGATCATATCGGGTGGCGATGGCGCGGTTGATCTTGAGATGGCCGAACATGCGCTCGATGCGGTTACGCTGCTTGTAGAGCGCCCGATCATGCTCGATCTTCACGCGGCGGTTTGATCTGCCGGGGATGACGGCGGCGATATTCCGTTCGGCAAGATCGGCGCGGATGGCGTCAGCATCGTAGCCCTTGTCGGCAAGCAGCGCGACCGGTGCCCGCTCCGGCAGCCCGATCAGGTCATCATACGCCTTGCAATCTGCCGCCTCGCCGACCGTTAGATGGAAGGCGAGCGGTCGTCCGAGGGCATCAGCCAGGCAGTGAAGCTTACTGGTGAACCCGCCCCGCGAGCGGCCAAGAGCGCGTCGATGAGCCCCCCTTTTCCGCCCGCTGCCGAGACATGGGCGCGGACTGTGGTGCTGTCGATGCTGTAGTGGCCGCTGTCCGCCATGATCTCGGCCAGTGTCACCGCTACGGTCTCCCAGACCCCGGCCTCGCTCCATCGCCGGAACCGACGATAGATGGTGTTCCAACTCCCATACTTAGGCGGAACGTCGCGCCATGGCGCTCCGCACCGGAGCCGCCATAGAATGCCATTGATGATGGAGCGGTTCTGCTCGGGTGGCCTGCCTCGGCCACGGTTCTCAGGCTCGATCGGCAGCAAGTCCTTCAGAACGTGCCATTCCGCTTCGGTTAGATCGCCCCTGCTCAAGCCCGCCTCCAAAAAGCAGTCTTGAATCAATCTCTTCTCGCTACGTCAATGCCTCAGGCGGCATTTGTCAGCAGTGCAAAATCCGGCATTCCGCCAACCGGGACGATGGGAAGATCATTAGCGGAGGAAAGCACGGCCAGATCGTTTTCGACCCAGTGCGCAAACTGACCGGTGATCCACGAATATGGGGGCTTCCCCTCGTGTTCGCACAGCCAAGTCACAAAGCGCTCCGCAATCGCTCGCCCCCAGTCCACAGCTTCCTGTTCGGACGCGCTGGCGATCCAAACCCCAGTGCTGGACTCAAAGTCGGTCCCATGGTCCGAATTTGACTGTCTTTCGGTCGGCGATTCATAGCCGAAAAGAAACAGGCGGTTCATCAACATATCCTGAAGCTACCGGACGAACCACGGTCGTCAACACTCTCCGCATCACAGGACGAATTTGTCCACGCCGCCTAACGTAAACTCGGCCTCGCCTTGCGCGCGCGCGGTGTCGTCGCACCCGCGACCTTCCGGGCAGAGTGGATCGCCAGCACGTTGCAGACGAAACGTATCCCGCTCCACCGTGCACTTATCGCGGTGAGAATGAACTGGATGAGGAAGATGCCAGCCCCGATCCATTGCGCCTTTTGCGACGCGCCTGCAAAATACAGGCAGAGCGGAGCTAGACCGACAAAGGGAAGGCTGAGGGTCGCCATATCGCGATACATCAAGAACGTGCGATGCACTTCCAGTATCTCGATTTGGTTCTCCACCACCTTGTAGAGCTGATACCAGCGCGCGTTCTGCGCGCCCGAGTGGGTAGGCAGAGGCCCGACATTCTTCGTGAGATTTACCATGTCGATGCGAACATCATCGGGAGCGAACCTGCTGAACACTTCGCAGCCGGGAAGCCAACCATAAGGCTTCCAATAGACCAGCATGCACTTCACCTTGTGCGGCAAGACGTTTACGAGCAGCAGGATGCCGATCGGCACGACAACCGTGGTCAGCAATCGCCAGTTCCCCAATTGTGCAAGGCTAGCGTTGGAAGGAATGCCGGGGACCAAGGCCAGAAGCACAACGATTAGGTCTGCCGTTGCCAGCATCCAGAGCCATTTCTGATACTCTGATTTGAGCGATTTGCTGCTCATCCGGCGTATTCCGTGTCAATGAAGTATCCGCCGTTACCGTCCACACGAAACTGTATCCATCCGTCTCGGCGCGTGGTCAAAACGTGCCTTCGCTTACTGTTCGTCCGAACCATGACACCTTGATCGGAAACCAGACGGCGATAATCAGGCACCATACGCTGCGTCTCGTGCATGATAGGTTTGTCGGAGATTACGACAGCATCGGGCTTGAAGTGGTAGAACGCCTCCTCACAGAACCCGCTAAACCGGCCGTGATGCGATGCGACGAGGATATTGGTGTTCATCAGTTCTGCTCGGAAGTCGGCTCGATCAAGCAGGGCGCGCCAGCCTGGTCCTTCCAGATCGCCGGGGAACAGGATCTTGAAACCGGCATATTTGATAAACACGACCAAGCTGAGGTCATTCGTCTTCACGAATTGCGGATAGGGGTTGAAGAACCAAGTCGCAGTTATCCCGGCCATGTGATTGTCGAACGGTTCGCTGACCGGCGAGCTGAATCGGTCACAGGCGCTGACGTACCATTCAGCATCGCGCGTCAACGGACCGCTCACTGCCTTAATTCCCGCCATCTGCTGACCCGAGTAGGTCGGGTTCCGAACGAGCGTCGTGACCGCGACACCTGACGAGTCCAACCCTTTCAGATCAGACATATGATCTTGGTCGGCGTTCGTAATGAACAGATAGTCCAGCACTGATCTGCCCATGTGGTTTTTGATGTAGGAGCTGGGGTGCCACGTATCCGTGCAGCCAGAATCGATCATGGCCAGACGACCTCCGTAGGCGCCGATCTGGTGCTGAAGCATAGCGCAAGCACCGTGCTCAACATCCCATATCCGAAGAACCATTTCCCCCTCAAGCACGACTTGCCTTCCCCCGATGAAACCTCTGTCATCAAGATAGGCGGTCGTTCCGCATGTTCAATAATTGTTCTCTCTGCGCATTCGCGCTCGGCGTTAATCGTTGGCTTCAGGTAGCTGGCGCGATCTTCAGGTTTCACTATCTTTATGCCAGAAGCTGACAGCCAGACTTGGACATCCAGAACGGGAAAGCGGACGGGCTGCACCTGAGAACGGCAAAATCAGCACTGAGCGTCTTGGAAGGGTCGACACCGGAAGGGAGGGCCTGGGACAAACCGGTCGTATATTCCTACGGCTCTGAACGTCTGGCTAAACCGAAGCCGGTCATTCGTAGAGCAGCGCAACGCCTCTCTCGCTTGTCCAGGATTACGGACTGACCGGAACGGCTCCTTTTAGGATCACTATCGGGGATAGCAGACAATATCGCGAGCGAGCCGGCGGGTCAGCTGCTCGGCAGAGCGCGCGCGGCCTTATCGAACGCTTCAAAACCCTGCTACTGGTGCGCGAGGTGCGGGCGCTGCGCCGATAGGTGACCGGTCCTAATCGGTTGTGCGCGTTACACAAGCCACGGATCGGACGAGTGAGCGTGTGGTGGAGAAAGAGCGGCGGCAACCGTCGGGCACCGCCGCTTCAGTTGAGAACTTTGAGAATCAAAGTCGTTCGGGTCGCCGCGTTTCGCTAGCCCCAGGTGTCTCAGCGGCAATTGTAGGGAATCGCCATTGTGGGTCAGATCCCTGAATGAGGAAGGTGTCGGCTGCTTCGTTAAGGGGGACGCCGACCCTGGCTGCTCTTCGCTGGTTTGCGGCCGGAACTTGCGGAAAAGGACTGAATGGGGAGCCGTTTTCACGATCAGTGGAGCCCACCGTTTTCGCCCAAAACGTCAGCAAAGCGCGTAATCGGTGCACAGGAGCGCCAGATAACGTGCACTCATGAAGGCGGCATAGTCTCGGTGTGCTTCGCCCTTGTCCTCGTCGGCGAAGTCGGAAACCCCTTTGACGATCAGGAATTCGGGTTGCGGCTCGGGTAATTCGTGCGAGGCCATCGCGACCCCGTACGCCTCCATGTCGATGGCAAGCAGCTTTCGATGCTGCTGTTCCTTGACCTCGGTGACCATCGAGCCGCGCGCCACAACGGCTGCGCCGCTGGCAAACGGCCCGATATGGAGGTTCGGCACGCTTGCGGGCGGCTTGCCCGGAAAGGCTTTCCGCAGCGCGCTCAGCATATCGGTTTCGCCTTCGTGGCGCTCGACTATGCTGCGAACCCGGGTCGAGAGCGCTAGAGGGTAGGGCGCCGGTTCGAATGACGGGGTCTCGTCCTTCATCGCGTGCTTGCCGCTGCCGTAATCCCAGGTCGGATTGGCGACAATGAGGTCGCCGAGCGCGGTGCCATCCTTGTTGCCGGCGCAGATTCCGACCATGGCGAGGCATCGTGGGCGAAAAAGCAGCCCAACTTTCGTTGCGAGCGCGGTGGCGGCCGGCATGCCCATCTGGCCTGCGCGCACGGCAATGGCGGTCCCCAGGGTGCCATCACGTCGGCGAAAGGTCCCGCGGTGGTATACGGTAGCATCGCCGTCGCGGTCGACGACCGCCCAGTCCCACGGGAGGGCGAGTACAGCGTCGAGCTCCGGAGTTTTGAGCGCGACAATGAGGGCGAGGTCGCAGCCGGGTTCTGCGCTTGCCTGGCACGATTTAAGGCGCAGCAGATGGCGAACCTTGGCGGAAAGTCGCTCGGCCCATTCCTCGCTGGCCGGGTCGTAGCGCAGCACAGACCATAGTTCGCTTCCGAACCGCGACACGGCGTCTTCGTGGATTTCAGCAAGAGCGGTCAGACCGATGACATGCTTGGGCATCTTGAAGCGGTTGCTGGCGGTAAGCTCTCCGAGCAGGGTAATGCCGCCGTCTTTTACCGGGTCGCCAGAATCCTCGTGCTCGGGCAGGGCGATGTCCAAAATCAACAGGTCGAGCGCGCTATCGCGCAGCATTCGCCGGGCCGCCGACAGCGAGCCGCACTGGAGGATCGTTGAATCGCCGCCGCAGCGGGCAACGATCGCCCGGATCGTCTCGCGCTTGGAGACATCATCGTCGACGATTCCGATAATCATGTTTTCAGGGCTCCCCGCAGCGCCAACCGGATGCTCGTTTCGAGTTCGTCGGCCCAGGCGTTCAGACTGGCGTGATAGTAGACCATCCCCTGGTAGGTTCTCGGGAAGGCCTGGATGAGATGGGCAGCTAGTTCGTCGCGGTCCTTGCTTTCGCCGAGGTCGCCGAAGGTCTCGAACTGGGTGACGACGATCACGGCCGGTGCGAGGCCAAACCGGTCGGCCTGGCGCAGGAATTCTTCCCCGCCAAAGGCTTCCATACCCCCGCTCGACCCACCGTCCGCTGCAGGATCGTAGTTGGGCAGGGTCATGTCCAGCACCACGAGATCGGGTTTCCATTGCCGCAAGACCCGCACGCCGCCGATTAGCGATTCCGCGGTTCGAACCTCGAAGGCTGGAAACCTCTGCGCCACCAGCTGGAGAAGCTGTTCCTTCTTGTTGAGGTCGTCTTCGACGATCAGCAGCTTGATCATGCTTGTCCTCCCGCCAATTCCGCAACCAGGATCTTGCGCAGACTGAACTCCACGGCAAAGATCTTGCTTTCCTCGTCAAGCGTGAAACTCAAGGTACCACCACCCGCGCCGTAGCCAATGACCTTTGCCAGCTTGGGCAGCCCCGTGCCGCCTTCGCCGCGGACCAAGTGCCGGAAGGAGCCATCCGCGATGATGGCGCGGGCGCGCTCGACCCGGGCGAGGTCTTCGGGCCGGATCGCCGCGACCGAATTTTCGACCCGGAAGTAGATCTGGTCTTCTCCGTCCCATGCGGCGATCTTGATAACGGGGTCGGTCGGGGTTCCCGAATATTTCACGATGTTCTCAAAAATATTAAAGAAAATGTCGGAAAATAGCCGCAAGACACCGGGAAAGCTCGGCAGTTCAGCGATATCGAGTTCGACCTTGGGCTGGAAGTCGGGATAGAACCCCTTGACCACTTCGAGCGACACGTGGACGAGCTCCTCGACGGTGAGGATCAGCGATCCCTGGGTGGTGGGCGGACTGAGCCACTGCGCGATCGATGCGACGCCTTGCAGCGCGGCGCCCTTGGCCCGGATCAGGGCATCCCTGAGCGGGCCGGCGCCATCGGGGGCGACGCTGCGGACGGCGTCGTCGAGTCGGTCGAAGAGGGTGGACATCCGTTCGGTTACGGCCTCGATCCCGCGGTGGATCTCCTCCTTGCTCGAGGCGACCACGGTCCAGAAATACTCTTCCGAGCGCACGAAGAAGTCGTCGAAGGACTGGCCGGGCGCGATGTCGGTGATCATCAGGGTGATGAGAGTGCTCGATGGAATGGTCGAGATCATTCCCTTGGGTTTGTCCTCGCTGCGAATCTGGATAAACTCGTTGGTCAATTCGGCAATCAGGCCGTCGTACCCCGCCGAGAATGCCTTGAGGGCATCGTCAAGCCATTCGAGTTCTGCAAAGCCGAGTTCACCGGCAAGATGCTCGATCCAATAGTCGTTATCCGTGTAGGCTCCTGCCGAATTCTTGCGGGTGATCAGGTGTTCGCGTTCGATCGGGCCGCGCAGGTGGCCCGACAAGGTGCCGTGCCGGATCCGCAGGCTGAGATAGGCGTCGAGCCCGTGCTCAGGGCTCAGCGCGAATTCCTTCAGCACCGTCCGGCACAGCCTTGCGAAGAGAGCGGCAGCCTCGTTGTCGGGAATTTCCAGCGCCTTCTGCGCCACGGAACCGGCCTCGAGTGCAGCGTAAACCGACTTGTGGAACGCTTCGTCTAGTGTGAAGATGCCCTGCTCGAGCAAGTCCATGTAACGTTCGTAGTCTTCCTTGACGACGCGTTCGGCCCAGCGCCTGAGATTGTCGATATCGAGCGCCAGCTTGCTTCCCTGGAGCGCCTGGAGCCCTTGCCGGATGTGGCGCGAGCGGACGAGTTCGCGCGCTTCCTCTTCGTACCGGTCGGCTTGGCGCGGATCGGCGTCGATCAGCCACAGGCAAAGCCCGATCCGGTCGGTCTCGAGTTCCTGCTGGGTCGTGAACAGGGTCGATGTCCTGAGCGTAGCTGGAACGCACACTTCCCCGAAGAAGTAGCGCAGACGGTCGTTTGCATCCTCGGGCTTTCCGGTGCCGGCCAGGCCCAACGGGGTAGTTGCACCAACCGTGAGGACAAAGTCCTCGGCGGCATAGGTGCGCGCCGGGGCGAACTCTGCACCGTGCATCCGCGCCGTGAAATCGAGAAATATCGGCACATCGATGTTCGAACGTGGAATCTCCTCGTCTTCGATCTTTCGTGCGAGCGCGGCGAGCGGCAGCCAATGCGCGAGGCTCGCATCGGCCAGCATGCGGTCGACGCAGAACGCGATTGCTGCTTCGACGCCCGCAGACCGTTCGAGCCCGCGAAGGCGGCACTGCAGCGAAAGTTCGCTCGGGGCGCCCGAATGCTCGTCGAGCTCGTCGGCGAGGGTGCTGAGACGAGATGCTGGAGCATCGGATAGCTCGAGCATTGCGCTCAATTCGAGAGAGGCCTGCGGTGACAGGCGCGCCGCGAGCATGGCTGGAGCCAGATTGCCGGCACAGGATCGGTGCCAGTCCCAACTCAGCGGCGCGGCACTGCCGGTCAGCGCAACGAGGCGCGTATACCGGACAGGGTCGAGCCAGGCGAGGCTTTCGGGTTCGACTTCGCCAGTCAGACAGAAAAGCAACCGCGCGCGGGTGGGGTCAACCGCGGAAAACGGATTGCCGGGTCCGCAGTGCTCGGAGATCCAGTTACCCATGGGCAGATGATCGAACATCGCGCCGAGCTTGGCTAGTTCGGCTCGGCCTGCTTCGTCACCCCCGGCACTGGCGATCTCGGTGAGGGCATGGCGGATACGCTGCGAGAGGGTGCCGCGGGCATCGGGCTCGAGGCACGGCAGGGCGCGGGCAAAGAGGTCGCCGATGCCTGCGGGAGGCGATGCAGGCTCTGGTCCGATGCCCAGTCCGAAATCGCGCCATGCTGTTGGCGCGCGCTTAAGGGTCAGCGCGGCCGCGTCGGGGTCATGAAGCGTGAGAAGTTTTCGAAGCCGCGGATCGTGGATATGCTCGGCGAGCCGCGAACAACTTCTGGCGAGTATGCCTGCCGTTGGCCGGTCCTCGGCGATGGCGGTGCCCGCACAGGCGAGCACCGCGTTGTAAAGATCGATCGCTGCGCCCTGGTGGGATGCCGATATTAATTGGGCTTCATCGCCGGCGGGCGGAAGCCGGCGCAGGACCTGGAATGCAATGTGGGTGCGCAATTCCTGGCTGATGTCCCAGACGGCCATACGCCGTTCGAAATTGCGCGCGAAGTTCTTCCAGGATGAGCTCTCTTCGGCCCGCACGCTCCACCAGTAGGCGAAGAACTGGACGTTCTGCGCGACGCCGCTCGAGCGAAGACGAGCGAGCTCGTCCTTCTGCGCCTCAAGCCCTCCGTGGAGTTGGAGGACTGCGAGCCGTGTGGCGATCGAGGTAAGCGACAGGCCGATGGCCTCGTCCATCGCGTCCAGTGCCGCGAGTGCCTGATCACCTTGCCCCGCAATCAGATGATCCGAAATCTCGCGCTGCAGGCGAAGCCCGGTCAGGACCTGCGGGGCAAAGGTAACCAGGCTTTCAACCGCCCACTGGAGTTCGACGCCGAGTTCGAGCGAGGGCAAAATGGGCTGGCTGTGGAGTGCAGGCGGCGAGTGCGGACGCAAGGCCGAGACCGCGCCCGCAACCCGCAGATTGCGCACCGTCCAGGGAATGATCGATCGTTCGCCCGTCGCCGAGAGAATACGGGCAAGCAGCAGGGCTTTGGGGCCACGCCCGGCCCCGCGCACCTGGTTGAGGTGCTGCGCACGCGGCTTCCTGCGAGTGGTCTTGCGCGGCAACGGACAGCCCCCTGGTCCACAATTACATGGGTAACCCGTAGTCGAAGAGCGACCCGCTGATCGGCGAATATATCTTGATCAAGGTTTTGATTTGGCTATCTCAGGCAATAAAATCAAGATGTAAACCTCGAATCTCAAAGTCGACCTTTCTTTACAACCCTCATCCAAACGCTAGCCAGCAGCGAGTTTCACGCAAAGCCAGATCGAGTTTGTTTTGCCTTCGTTAAGGCAGAGTGCTTGCGCGGAATGAGAGGCAGCGCAGGCGCATTGAAGCTCACTTTACTACAAGCCGATCGGGAGCTTGCGTCGACTTCTCTGTCGCTTTCAAATCCCTGAATGTAGAGCCGCTTGAGACGAGCTAATCCGAAGCACGGAATGACGGCTATGTCGGCGACCTCCACCAAAGCGATCAATGACCTCGGAATGACCGGTGTCGGCGTAAGCTGCCCCTCTTGGAACCCCACGGGGACGACCGACTCTGGTCGCGTGCTGCCGGAAGCGGAACGCCGCGTCGTGGGACAAAGCTACCGTTGGCCGCCACCCGCCAGAACGTCCGGTTGTGCCAAAACTGGTAGTTCTTTGCGCTCAACGCTGGCGCTTTTAATTGCGGCCAGATATTGTCTACGGCGATGAAAAAGTCTTCGGTCGCTCCGCAACCAAGTTATCCCAAGCTCTCGCAAAATCCGCAAGATGAACATGCGTTTTGGGAGCTCGGCTCACGGAGGTTCGAGCAATTTGCGCGCGCACTGCATGGCGCCGAGCATGACATCCTCAGCACGAACCTCTACGGTCCCGATGGACAAGAGCAGTTTGGTGCTGATCATATAGCATTTCATCGACACGACCCGGTGCCTTATCTCGAAGTGGGTCAATCCAAAGCCGAACGGCGGTTCGGGCAAAGTGACATCCGTGCAGCCGCTGACAAGTTCATCGAACATTGGGACGATCACTGGCGGGAAAAGGACGTTCGTCACTTCATCCTATTCGTTGGCTGCGCAATCAAGAGCCGTCAGGCGACTGACGAGATCATCGCCCAAACTCAGAAGTTTGCAGCCCTTGGCATCCAATTTTCGGTGTGGGATTCGTCCGAAATCTATGATCGGCTGCCCGGTGCGAATGTCGCAGTTCGAACCTATCTTGGCCAAGACTGGTATGAGCGAATATTCGGCAAGCCCACAGGGCCACTAACCGGCTTGCAGCAGGCTCTCGAGCGCGGCTGGGACTTGAGCGCAGTCAGCCTCCAACATTATGTGACCCGGCTCAATCAGGCTGAGACCGGTGAGATCGCGGAGCTCAAACGTCGTGCAAGGCGGGGAGAAACGCCTCGTGTTATCGCGGAACTTGAAAGTGCGCTGCGCTCTGAAGCCGCCGACGCCCTGAGTGCGAGCGTCAAAGCCCAGAAGCTGCGGCTTTTGGCTGGCCTGCTCATCCCCTCGGAAAACTTCACCCGAGTACGACAGCTGCTCGATCAAGCCGACGCGCTCGAAGGAGAGTCGATCAGGCTGCGAGCAATTTTAACGCTTGAAGAACTTGGCCCACAGCCCCTGCTGGACGGCGTTTCGGCCGAGGATATGGCAGAGTTGGCAGAAGTGCGGGCGGTGGCGCTGCTTCGTCAGCGTCAACCGCACACAGCTTACGATGAATTAGCAGCCTACATCGACGGGAATGACGCTCGGGCCGAGACCCTTCGGCTCGCGGCATTGGCAAAGCTGGCCGCGAACGATCGCGAAGCGGCCGTCGCCTTGGCAGAGCAAGCTCTTGCCCGCGAACCCGAGACGCGTGCTTGTCAGCAGGCGCTCGCCATCTGCTATTTTCACCGCGCCCTAGCGCCATCCGTTGAGATCGCGGTGGGTGAATGGCCACCGCCGATCGACCAGCCTTTGGTCCGACTGTCGGATGCGGCCCGGAAGGACTTGGAAAGGGCGGAATCTCTTCTCAGTGCGTTGATCGCCGATCCTGTTTTGGCCGCGCACCGTTCTATGGTCATGTGGCATTTCGGTGTCCTGGCCTGCATGCCCTGGCGTCACGCAGACACGACGCAGCGGCTCGCCCAGTTGCAAGCCGATGGAGCCCTACCCACACCGCTCATTGCGTGGGCATTGTCCCGCGCGCTCCCGCTCGACAGAAAAGCCGCCATCGCGCAATGTGATGCAACGCTTGCCTCGGATCCCGATGATTTCGAGACGCTGTTTATCCGAGTGGCGCTCGCAAACGCGGATCGCGACTTCTCGCACGCGCGTCAGATCCTTCAGACGCGTTCAGACACACTAGCAACCGCTGGCCATGCGGAGGTGCGGGATTATTGGCTCGCCGTTATCGACATGGAGACACATCGCCCACTAGGCGAGAGCGCGCTCGACGCGCATCCCTGGCTCCGACTTCGCCGCGCAATGGACACCCGCCGGAAAAAGCCGCGTCGCGTCGCTATCGCCGCGGTCCTGGAAGAGCAGCTTGCCGGCGGCGGCGATCCACGCGTCATCTTGGCTGCCACACAAATGCTGATCGAAGCTGGCTGGCATAAAAGCGCGGTGAAAGCGGCGCCTTATCTCACCGAACAGATCTGCACCGCCGAGGCTCTGGCGGCGGCCGCGCATGCCTATTATCGAAATGGGCAGCCTTCGCAGGTGTTATCAACGCTTAAGCATCTGGACGCCTTCCCGGGCGGAACGCTCCCCGTTGAACTCGAGAGACTGCGCGCAAACAGTCTCGTGGCCGCAGGTGAGTTGGTCGGCGCACGCGATGTCAGCTTGTTGATCGCCCACTCAACGAAGCGGCCCGACGATCTGTGGCGCTCGATTCAGCTCCAACTTGCGATTGGGGCGGCGCCGGAAGCTCTGGCGCTGTACGAACAACATGCCGAAGCCCTGACGAAGCCATCACCAGGGCATATCGCCTTGGCGCGAGCGATCCTGCAGTCTCATCCCGACGCGGCGATGCGCATCACCCGGCAAATTTCTGCCGATGCCCCCGACGAATATGTGACAGCGGCCTTCGATCTGGCGCTTAAACTCAAAATGGCGGCCGAACAGCGTGTGCTCACGGGCCGACTCCAACAATTGGGCGAGCAAGGGCGCGGCGGCGTCACGCTCATCTCGATCGACGACATCGTAAGGATGATGCAGGAGCGCCGCGAGCAGGTCGAGCGCACCTTCGAGCTTTATGCCAACGGGCACGCGCCGGTCTATGTTTTGGCAAGATTCCGACAAGAAGCGCTGGCCTCTACCTATCTTGGCCCACTCCTGAAGGCCCCCGAACCCACGGAACGCCGTTCGATTCTCTCGACTCGCTACGGTCGGCGTTTGGAGGAAGACCCATGGCCGGATGAACGCAAGGATGTCCGGCTTCTGGTGGATATCACGGCTCTACTGACAGCGCACGGGCTCGGGATTTTGGAACTCGCCGAGCGCGCCTTCGCGCCGCTTTGGATCGCGCCCGAAGCCGTTCCTGGCTTGCTGGCGCTACGATCGGACAGCGAGGTGACCCAGCCTGAACGCATCGACGCAATGCGCGCAGTTCTGGCGCGCCTCGGTGATGGCGGGCTTCACGATCAGGTGCAGCTATCCGCGATCGACACCTTTCACGTGCTTTGGGAAGGCGATGGCGGACAGCCAAATTCCACCTTGTCCTTCCATCGCCTGTTCGACGTCATAACGAAGCCGCTCGGAAAGCGGATCGAGACGAAAGCGCGCGATGCGTTGGGAACGACCCTCGACGCTGCTGCCGTTGGTGCAACCCCTCCGAATGGCGCGGTCGTCACGCTTGACCACGGCATCGCGGTAACATTGGAAGAAGCCAATCTCCTCGGCGCCTTGTGCGCGCAGTTTCAGGTCGGCATCCAGGCGGACGATATCGCTGATATGCGCGCAACGATCGCTGACGCCGATCGGCGCATGGCGACCGTGGAAAGTCTCTCGGCCATTATCTGCAAGATCCGCGTTGGCCTTGAGGACGGCACCTACAAGAGCGTTCCGGTCAGCGATGTTCAGCAGCCAGAGCATACGGGCCGGAGCTTCATGCAACTCCTCCAGTCGCTGGCGACGGACGGAGGGATCGCATGGGTCGACGACCGCTATACCTCATCGATCAGCAATAGGGATTTCCGGACCGCGACGACCGTAGAACTTCTCGACGCACTTTTTCGATATGGGCGGCTGACAGAGCGTCAGCGTGACGGTTTTCGCCAGCGCCTGCGCGCCGCGCGCTGGCTCTTCATGCCGCTGCGGGGCGATGAGATCGCCCGCTTCATGCGACCTGCGGTGCGAAATGGCGAGCTTCGAGAGACCGACGACCTAGCCATCATTCGCCGGTACATCGGCGATGCCCTTATCCATCGCCGGCGCCTGCAATGGCCCGAGCCGACCGCAGTCGAACAAGGTAACAAAGGCGAAGTTCCGTTCTTGCTCGATTCCGGACATGCTATAAGCCAAGCCCTCGCAGCCATCTGGAACGATGACAGCTGGACCGTTGATGATGCCGAAGTCGCTTCGGCCTGGATCGTCGATACGCTAGAAATGAGCCTCTTTCCCCTCCAAGTTCTGGCGGCCGGGGATCCTAGATCGGACAGCCTACTCGGCATCCATCTGGGCGGGCTGGCGCTCGTCGCCATCCAGATATTTTCAAGCAAGAGGTCTAACGAGCGTCAGCGCGCCTATTTCGACTGGTTCTGGCGGCACGTGCTTGCGAATGCGCTGCGCGTTCGCCCTGAAATTCGCGACGGCCTTGAAGAGATGATCGAAAGCCATCTCACGCGGACCGACGACGGACTGATGGAAGATCGCCTGTGGCTTGCCCTGTCAGGACGGGTGCTAAATGCCATGCCGCTGCCACTTCGTGTGCCACTGCTTCAGCGCCCAGGTATGCGCGAAGCATTCAATCTTCCCGATCACGGGCAGATCACGATCGACGGTCTTGACTTCGATGAACTGGAATTCTGGGACGCCGTCGTCAATGCCGCTGTCGGTCATGTCAAGAAACTGAAGACGATGCGCGGCGAAGCGGCGACTTTAGCGTGGATCGAGAGCGACGGCGATCCCCATCTGAAGCTGACGGTCGGTCGGAGAAAGATGCGTCTCGACGCTTGGCCGCGTCGCGTCGCCAGCGATGACTCCACTGTTCGAAAGGAAGCGCTTCAAGAGCGGGCCGGCGTCATGGACATGTCGGACAAGGACTTGGGCGCGTTCAATGCGTCGCTTGGCTCGACGAACCCGACCTACATGCGCGTGCGGGCGAGCCTCGCAAAATCGCATGAGGCGATGCAGCAATGGTACGCCGATCTTGACACAGGTGTTCGCGAGAAGCGTGCCTTTGCGTTGGCCGATCTTGAACCCGATGCGATCGGCAAGCTCACCCGTCACCTTCGCTTGGACCACGATTTTGAGCGGGCAGCGCAGACGCTCATCGACGAGCGCGGACTGGTTGTGGCTGTGCGCAGGCTCGGCGGCCTCCCCATTACCCCACCAACATCGATCGCTACTGCCCTCGCGTCGCTCGACCAGCCCGGCATCGCCCGCTTCCTCGATGAGGTCGAAGGTGAAACTTCACCTCCCTGGACCCAGCTTTTTCTTGCCGATGCGCTGGCTGCCTGTGACATGAGCGACTTAATATCGGCCAGAGTGCGCGGCTGGATCGACCGCGCGCTTTCTGACGAGGCCACTCCCCTATGGGACCTTTACATTGCCTTAGCGCGGTTCACAGCTATCGAAGCCTATGCCGACCCGGACTGGGCCACGCTGACCGCGCGACAGCAGCTCGCCGCCTGTTGGTCACACGCCAGTGCGCTGTCCGAGATCCTCGTCTCAGGCCATGTGATCATCGATAAGATTCTCGATATGATCGCGAGCAATCGGCTTATCTCACCGCGTATCTTGGTCGAGCAACTAGACCTGTTCAGCCACGATACCGCCAATCCCAAGCAGATGACGGTCGATCGCTTGCGGGCGCATATTGCAGCACCCGCGTTGATCCAGTTTCAGAAACACGCTTCGCATCAGCAATGGGCGGAGGCCAAGCTTCGCCAACTGGTGGTCGAAACCAACGACGACGGTGAGCGTCCGCGAATGGACATCATCCGCGGGTCATTATCGCCGGATAACGCGATGGCCAGTCGGCTTCACGCTGCGCTCGGGGGCGTGTTCGATGCAGTCTATCCCAATGCCGGCGTAACATTCCGGGACAAGGTCGAGAGTTTTCTAACAGCGTTGCTTGCTGCCGAGCCCGCAAGCCGTGAGGCTCTCGCCGGCTGGCATCTGCTGCGTCAGGCCAGCGCCGATACGCCCTTGCCAAAGAATTTGGCTGACATTGCGCATGAGCGTGCCAAGGACTGGGATCTATCTATTCCGGGCGAAGAACTGGAAAGCGCGCGCTTTCACCTCCTCACCTTTGCCGCGCTCGCCGCAGTCAATGGCTGGGTCGATCAGGGTGACAGGATTGATGCAGCCGCGTCTGCCCTTGGCCCGCGTGCGGGCGATGACGAAGCCATGGTGCTGTTCGAGATCGCGATTTGGCGCGCGACATTGATCGCCGACATTCCTGAACGCCTGCAATTTTTGGCGCGCGACCTTCTTCGGCTCGCGCGTCACGAGCCTCTCCGCGAGCAGGCGATTGTCGCCGCTCGCCATTTCGCTCGTAGCCTGTCGGGACAGCAGGCAGAGCCGTTCGTGGATGTCGCCGGCGAACTAATCGCGACTTATTGATGGCGAGATTATGCGCCTACGCAAATGACCGCTTGGGGCGATACCTGCTCGACCGCCGTTCGCCCCACCAATGACCGGTTGCGGCACGAGCCGACCTTCCTGGGCCTTGCCGGAACGGCTTGAGTTGGTCGCGACCTGCCACTACCGCCCTGCCCTCGCACGAATTTCCGCCCTGATTGTGGACGCTCCCAAGGTACAGTTGGCTGCCTGAAAGCAGTCAGTTGTTCAGGTAGCAAAGAACCGAATTTGAAATGTCGCAGGAAGTAAATACAATGTTTGGAAAGCTGTTACGCCTACCCCGCGGCATCCGCTGTTGACGATCAATTTTTCGAAAATGGATACCGTAGACCGCCCGAACCCAATCCAGATATGATATCCGTTCCGACCAATTTATGTGCTCGATGGATCGTATCGCGGCCCATCGAGCATAGCGATTGTGATCAGTAATGGTATCTTAGGGTGAAAGTTACATTACGCGGCTCGCCAAATGCCAGTTGGTTGTAAAAGCCGATCTGCGAGTAGTATTTCTTGTCGAAAAGGTTTTCGACGTTGACCTGAAGAGAAAGTCCATTCGCCATCTGATAACGTGTCATCAGATTGACGAGTGCATAGGGCTTCACCTTGAGGCGTTCGGCAGCGCCAGTCACCGGGTTCATCGTATCGGTGTAGCTAAGTCCTTCCCAATTGACACCGCCGCCAGCGGCGAGCCCGTCGAGCGCTCCGTCGAAACGGTAGGTCGAGAACACCCGCAGCAGCTTTTGCGCAAAAAGCGTGTTGATGCGCTGACCGTCTGCATCCTTCGCCTTGAACTGAGTGTAGTTGCCGCTCAACGCCCAACCCGGCAAGATTTCCCCGTTGGCTTCAATCTCGAAACCAGTGCTTCGTGCGCCGTTGGCAGCGTAGTATGCCTGATTGATAGTGCCAGGGACAAGGTAGCCGGTGTCGACCTGGGCCAAGTTGTCCTGCTCGATACGGAAGACCGACAGCGCGGTGTTGAGCGCGCCGCCGAAGAAGCTGCTCTTGAGGCCCGCTTCATAGTTTACCCCATAAACCGGGGCTAAAAATCCACCGTTGCGATCCTGGCTGCTCTGAGGCTGGAATATCTTCGAATAACTGGCGTAGACCGTCTGGCCTGGTACGACATCGTAGAGCACGCCGGCGTAAGGCAGGAACCGATTGCGGTCACCAAAGTCTGCGTTCGTGCCGTAAGACACACCCGTGCGCTCCCACGAGCTCAATCTTCCGCCCAGGATCACCTTGAACTGGTCGCTGACGGAAAGGCGGGTGGCGCCGAAGTAGCCCCACTGCTTTGTCCGCCAGTCGACGTCATGCGACGCCGTTCCCCAGGCGGGCTCTGCATAGGAGCCATCCCACTCGTAGAAGTTTCCGATCGGATCGAGATTTTCATAATCCGGCGCGAACCCATAGAAATCCAGCGTTTGGCGTGCGAAGCTCGTACCGAGGATCAGTTCGTGCTCGCGGCCGAAGAGCTTGTATTTGCCGGTGAGGCGCGCGCCCACGTCGATCTGCTTAAGGTCACCCTTGTAGTTGGCCGGCGACGGATTCATGCCAAGCCCTGTGGCCTTATCGACCTGCCCATAGAGATACAGCAGCTGCATGTCGCTCTGGTTGCGCGAATAACTGCCATAGACCTTGAGGGCCCAGTCGCTACCGAGCGACTGCGTCAGATTGGCGAAGTAGGTCTGGTTGGTCGACGACCAACTCGTCCAGTCTGCGCCGATTGTCTTGGACCGGGACCAGTCAGTGCGGGTGCCATCGCTGTTCCACACCGGCAATCCGCCCCAGAGCGTTCCGCGCGGCGAATTGTCCTGATAGCTGGCGCCGATGCTCAGCTTGGTACCGGGCGTCAGGTCTGCATCGAGAACGCCGTAGAGGACCAGCTTCTTATTGTGGACGAGGTCAATGAAGGAATCGCTTTCCTCGTATTTGGCAACGCCGCGTACCCGGACATTGCCGTCGCCGGTCACGGGGCCGGTAACGTCCACCATGCCGAAATAGTTGTTCCAACGGCTGGCCGCCGCCGTAACCGTTGCCGTAAATTCTTGACTGTCGGCGTGCTTGCGCACCAGATTGATAGAAGCGGACGGGTTGCCCGCACCCGAAAGCAGCCCCGTTGCCCCGCGCACGATCTCGACACGCTCGTACAAGGCAACGTCGATCTCGGATTCTCCGGCGCTGTAGCCCGCGTCCCATTGGAGGGGAACGCCATCGATCTGATAGTTGTCGATGGCAAAGCCACGCGCCGAGAAGCCGTTGCGAGTGCTATCAAACGCCTTGGATGAAACACCTGCGGCATTGTTGATCACTTCGCTCAGCGTTCGGATCCCCTGGTCCTCAAGACGCTGCGCGGTCATGACGGTCACCGACTGCGGCGTCTCCTGGATGGTAAGCCCAAGACCTGTTGCAGATGAGAGCTCTTCATTGGTCGTGTAGGAACCAGTGACGATAATGTCGGTGCTTCCCGGCTCATCCGTTTCACTGTCGTTCTTGGGACCGGACGCTGCTTCTGCATACGCGGCCGCGCTTCCTCCGATCAAAAGGGACGTTGCCACAAACAAAGAAAGTCCGCGCCGAATGCGGCCCGAGGCCCCCGAATTAACCATAACGTACGAATCCCCGAGCACTGCGCCAGATGCGATATTGCGAATTATTCGCAGCCGATAGGGCCGCAATTGTGTACTGTCAACAGTGTCAAAAGCCATTCGAAGCGCCTAAAAGTGGTTTGTTATCGAGTTCACCGGCGCAGCGAGGGCAAGTGGGTGAAGACGGATCCTGACGATCAAAAGTCACCGGTCATTCACACAATACACTGTGGACATAATCCGCCGTGCACCCCGATCGGCTTGATCATGCGTCCGCTGGAGGCAAGCCTTTGAGCCTTTTCCGAGCCAACGTTAGGGCAGGTATGTCAGAGAGCCCTTCGCCGCCTCGCCGAAGTTTCGCTGAATGAGCAGCTGAAAAACATGAGCCTCTATGGGCCAGGTTCGCCGAAACAGCGCTTCGCCGCCTCAGCGGCAGTCTGGAGGTCGGGATCAACCTCGCTGACCCATGCGACCGCATCCGGGAAGCTGACTTCTTCCTCTAGTGCCTCTGCTCGAACTTGAGCCATAACACGGGCGTCGTTGGCCATAACCTTTTCCGCTTGCATCGGGTCGTCCAGGAATTCCTTGTCAGTGCGGCCGATAAGCTCTTCAAGCGGCTTGCCTACCAGCTCTGTGGTGCCGCGGTTGGCCGCGATTATCCGTCCTTTGTGATCCTTGGCGTAGACCACGCCAGGAACTGCTTCCATCACCGCTTCGAGGAGCGTGTTAGCCCGCCGCAGCGCGTCCTCGGCTTCTCGCCGCTCATCGATATCGACTACGGAACCGACATAGCCGAGGTACTCACCCGCGGGACCAAACCTGGGACTTGCCGCATCTATCGCCCACCGATAGGAGCCGTCGGCACGCCGCAGCCTGTACTCCGCTTTGAACGGCCGTTGGGCGCCATTAGCTTCAAGAAAAGCCTGTTCTGCTGTTGGCTTGTCTTCGGGATGTGTCGCATTGAGCCAGCCATAGCCAAGCGCTTCGTCTTTGGCCTGACCAGTGAATTCATACCAGCTTCGGTTCAGATAGGTGCAGTAACCTTGCGGGTCAGTCACCCACATCATCACCGGGGTGTTATCAGCCATGTTGCGGAACCGAGCCTCGCTATCGCTCAGTTCGGCGCGGGCAAAGCGAAGGCTTTGTTCGCGAGCCTCCGCTACCTCGAGTTGCCGTGTCCTCTCCTGCAATGCGCGACGAAGCTCTAGCTGCATCATGACCTGTCGGGAAAGCACGCGCAGTGCCTCCTGCTGCAATTCGGTCAATTGCCTTGGTTCATAGTCCAACACGCACAACGTGCCGATAGGAAGGCCATCGTCCGTCTTGAGAAGGGCACCGGCGTAAAAGCGCAGATGGGGTTCGCCGACCACCAGCGGATTGCAATCGAAACGGCGGTCCTGAGTCGCGTCCGGAACTAGCAGGAAGTCCTGTTCGAGAATTGCCTTGGCACAGAATGAACTTTCGAAAGGGGTCTCCCGTACACCGAGGCCGACCTCTGCCTTGAAGAACTGGCGCCGGTCGCCGATGAGGTTCACGACCGCAATGGGCGTATCGCAAAGCTTCGCCGCGAGCGCCGCCAGTTCATCAAAAGCGACCTCGCGAGGTGTATCCAATATTTCATACCGAACCAATGCGGAAAGCCGCCGTGATTCCGGATCGTCCATCTCGTTCATGCGCATCCGTAGGTTTTCCTGCCCTGCTGTTCTGCCCATGGCGCAGACCCTGCTCGAATTGAGCGCATGACCTTCCTCAAAGCCCTCCCATCGCCGCCTGCGACACTCGCAAGATGATGCCGAACTTGGTCGTAATCGGCTTCGACCGAAGTAAAAGCTTCTTGCCCTCTGGGCACCCACATTTTTCTTTAGCCTAGATCCATGATAAGCTGTGCAACGGTCTCACTAACCAGTTGGTTGCCCCGACAACTCATACGCAGGCGGCTTTGGGCGATGAGGCATTTACGGTCGGCGTGTACCCGGCGCACTTTACGATCCACAGCGCGCGGTGGATATGTGCGAAGGTGGAGCCATGCCCATAGCCACGTTCTTGCACAGAAGTGAGCGCCGGACGTGGGCTTGCCGCAAAAGCCCTACTCCGCAGATCAATTGCGCCAAGCACTTCGGCAGGCAATAAAGGGGGGACCCCAAGCGTAGTTGCCTGGTCGTCAAGCCTCTAGCCGGGGTGTTGTGCTCTCCGTGGCAGCCCCCAAGTTCGATAACCCGGCAGCCCAAAGTCGGTGCAGGAATAGCGGTATTGGCGGGGATAGTCGTTCATGCCGCGGGCATCGAGTGACCGGATTTCATGGGAATCTACCAAAAGCCCTCTGCTCTGCCTGGAACGTCCGCCCTGATTCCGGTCGTTCCCGAGCCAAGATTGGCTGCCCGATTCCGGACCTTCATTCATCGCCGTGAAATGGGACATTTCGGCCGTTCGGTGCATTCCCGTCGAACGACGAGTATCGGCAGAACCTGACATTAGAGGCTGGAAGTCTCGAGATATATCGACCAGTGATAACGGCCGTGGAATAATCTGTCGCCAAGACGTAGAAGAGCTGATGCGTTTCACGAACTATAAAAGCATTGCCAGTGCAGGCCGCAATAAGTTCGACCTTGCGAGCATCCGCGCAATCCCGATGCGTGCGGTCGCGATCGACCTCGGATTCGGGCTGACGGCAGGCGGCACCGGACGTTGCCGTATCCCCGGCCACGAAGATCGCAATCCCTCCTTCTCTATTCGATCAGCGACCAACCGCTTCACCTGCTATGCATGCGGCGAAAACGGCGACGTGATCGATCTCGTGATGAAGATGCGCGATATCAGTTTCGTCGACGCTTGCGAATGGCTCACTGGTCGGCATCTCGGCGGCGCGTCAGTGCGTCCGGAAATGAGGCAAAGGCCAGCCGATAGAGAGGCGGCCGCCAAGCAACCCCCGATCGTGCCCGCCAAGACGGAACACGCCGCCGCGCCCGACCACGAAGCCTTCGAATGGCTGCTACTCGTTTCCAAGCTGAGTTCGTCCGGCTACGACTACCTAGCCAGCCGCGGCTTTAGTGCAGAGACTATAGCGCATTTCCGTGTCGGCCAGATCGGTGATCGCGGCGAAGCAATGAAGACGGCGGTAGCCCGCTTCGGCCTGGAAAGATTGCGGCGCTGCGGGCTCGTCTGCGATGGCAAGTTCGGTAACCGATTCGTTTTTCCCGCCGGCTACCTCCTGTTCCCCTTCATTATAGACGGCAACATCGCGTATCTTCAGGCACGGCGCCCAGACAGCGGCACGCAGTGGCGCTGGCTCTGTCCGAACAGCCTCCTGCCTCCCGTGTTTAACCGGTCCGCGCTGTCTGACAGCACCGCCACGATCTCCATTTGCGAGGGCGTCACCGACGTCATCTCAGCCCACGAACTCGGAATACCCGCCATCGGCCTCGTCGGTGCCAATGCCCGTCTCGACGATACGACTCTCGACTTGCTTCGCGGCCGCAACGTCGCAATCTTCGGTGACCGCGATACCGCCGGCTCCCGCTTCGCCCGGCGCCTAGTCGATCGGCTCGCGGGGATGGGGGTAACGGCGATACCGAAGCGGCTGCCATTGGGAGCCAATGATCTAAACGACCATCTCCGAAGGATCAAAGGCATTGCCGCATGATTTGGCATGAGTTGCTGCAGCTTCCAGAGACTGTGCTCTGGGCGTGGCACAAGGTGCGCCGCGCATATCAGGCGGCTGACAGCCTGTATGATCCAGCCCTTCGAGCTAAATCTCGAGGCCGAACTCGACGCCATCCGCACGGACTTCGCCGAAGGCAGCTGGTCCAACCGTCCCCTGCGCTTAGTGCCGCAGCCGAAAAGCCCGGACAAGCAGGGGGCGCCAAGGATGCGGCAGTATTTCGAGGTGTCCGTCCGCGACCAAGTCGCTTGGGCAGCGGTCGCGACGGTCCTGGGACCCGAGTTGGACCGAAAGATGCCCGCTTGGAGCTACGGGAATCGGCTATATCGCGCCGCGTGGTATGATGAGGAACGCGAAGCAGGAAAGCCATCGCGTCTCAACATCGGGCCTTACAGGCATGCTGCCGGACATCTCTATCGCCGTTTCAAGCATAGCTGGCCACTATACCGACGCCACATCTCGCTTACGGTGCGGCGGATGGTGAACGAACGGCTCGACCCTGAGCTGCTCGACGAAGGCGATCGTCGTGCCCTCGACCAATCGGACGGCTTGCGATACCTTGATGCGCAGTTCTGGGTTAGAAAGGCTCCGGACGGCGGCACCATGTTCGCCGGATCGTTCGACCTTATGAAGTTCTATCCCTCCGTGCGGGTCGAAGCAATCCGTCGGGGTTTCCATGATCATGTCGACGGCATCGGCGGCGAACCGGTTCTGGCTGAACTGCTCCGCCAGATGCTCGTGTTCGAAGTGGATGCCTCAGGCGTCTCGAAAGACATGAGGGAAGCGATCAATCCTCTTGTGTCATCCGGAGAGTTCGACGGAATTCCGACTGGCCTCTTCGTAGGGGGCTTCCTTGCGAACGTGGCAATGCTCTCGATCGACTTGGAAGCCGACCGGCTGCTGCTCGAGAACCGGGAAATTGCCCACTTCCGCTTCGTCGACGACCATGAGGTCCTGGCTTACGATTTCGATGCCCTTCTGGA
The DNA here is from genome assembly GCF_001421665.1 of Sphingobium sp. Leaf26. Lineage (GTDB taxonomy): Bacteria > Pseudomonadota > Alphaproteobacteria > Sphingomonadales > Sphingomonadaceae > Sphingobium. The sequence goes on along the minus strand of NZ_LMKV01000012.1, from coordinate 28,641 downwards.
CTGGATCCGAACTTACACCGGATTGCTGGAAGCATCTGGGATCGGCGTGAACGTCGAGCCCGACAAATACGTGCCTCCCGAACTCAAGTGGCTCCTCCATCCAGAGAGGCTGGAGGACGAAAAGGAGATCGACAAGCCTCCAAATGCAGAAGAGGCGATGAGGCGCGCAAGGAAGGCGTCGATGGTCGACGGGCGCAAGCCCACGCAGCTCATGACCCGCACCCTCGCCCAAGTTTCGATGTTGGCCGCGACCGATTTCGACCTACTGACCGATGCCGGACGCAGTCAGCGACTGGAGCAACTAGAGTGGCTGCTGCTTGCGAACATACCCGAGCAGGAGATCCGCGGCGACACCCGCATGGCATTCGCCGCCGCGCGGATCGCATTGCTTACGCCGGCTCTTTTCCGCCCAAACGACGATCTTCTCGCCGCACATCGCTCGATGCAGGTCCACCTCGACAAGAGAGAAAAGAACAGGCGTCGCGGCCAAGCCGCCGACGAAGCGAACGAGGTGGAGATCGCTGAGCTCGAGAAGCGCGTCGCGGAACTCGACAATCTCGAAAGGACGGGTTGGCGCAATCTTCTGGATCGACATTTCGGCCTCCTCTTCGAGGCCTTCGCAGCACATCCGGACAAGGTGCGACTGTTCCTGCGCGTCATAGACTTCTGCCGCACGACAGGCCACGACGGCCTAGGCAAGTTGACGAGGTGGATGGACGAGAACCGGGATGGGGAAACTCGACTCCTGTGCTGCTACCTCGGCGCGACGGCCGTCCAGGCACTCTCCAAGCACATCCTGACCGCTTGCGCGGACGCCAACCGGCCTAACCTGCTACACCGGGAGAGGAATGCTGCGATCTCCTTCTTGGAGAGCGTGCTAGGCGCAGATTTGGACCGCTTCGTCCCCATGGCCGCAGAGACGGCGTCCCTCCAGCACTTTCAGCATGACGCTAGGCGGGTCTATGTCGCCGCTCTGCTCCTCGGCGCCGCAGAGGTAGAGCAAGGCGCCCCTCAGCTCTCCGAGAAGATGCGTCAGCGCGTCATGGCGGCGATCGGCGGTGACACGTTCGAGGCACTCGCCGCAGCCACCCGTGTTCCGATCGGCAGCTGGTATCACCTTTTCCTGTCAACGACGCGCGCGCATCGGGATCTTCCGCCGTCCTACTGGCCGAGAATCGAAGCCGCGCACGACCCGGACATTCCACAGGATTGGCTTAATCTGCGGCGATACCCTGCAAGGCTGCCAGCCAAAGCGTGGGCGCGTCTTGTCCGCTCTCCGGATCTGCTTCGCACGGACGATGCGGGCTGGCTGATCGAGGCCGCTCGCGCGAACCCGACGGAGTTTTCCAGCCTCCCGCCATCGGATCCCGTCGTTGCCTCCGTAAAGGCGAGCCTCGCCGCCGAGAACAATGAGATGACGTTGCTGGACTGGGCGGTCTTTGCGAAGGAGCGAGGGCCGAACGATCCGCGCCGATCGGAGTGGACCGCTCTGGAGATCGCAAGGCAGATACTGTCGGCTTTCTGCGAGTTCGGCGGACCAGAGATAGATGGCCTCGACCTAATCCACCCGGAGAACGTCTTCGTCGACCCGCTCTGGAAGGACCCGCCGGCCGACGTCCTCACGAACGAGCGCCTTACTTGGGAAGGCTGGCGGTCGGTGGCGCGAGCGAAGCCGGTGCACTTCCGTCCGGAAGGGCTCGAGGATTACAGATACCGTGAGAACTTGGACGACAATGATCGCAAGTGGGCACGCCGGCTCCGACCGGTGGGCCAATTGCTCTGGGGAACGCTGCGGCATGACTTCAGCCTTCCTTCGGCTTGGAACATCCGGGGACAGGAGCGCGGCCTAGTGGACTTGGTCGCCTGGGATCTCGAGCGTCTGCCCATCTCGTCGTTCACACTCAAGATTCTTCAAGCATGCCTCCTTCCCCGCTCGCTGGAGAGTGCCCTCCTACTCGACTTTCCCTCATTGTTCGGGAACCTCTTCGGTGGCGCGGCCGACGACGTGGAGTTCGACCGGCCGATCAAGAGCCTCCCCAAACTGATCGATGTGATTGAGAGGGCGCAGTTGGTCTTGACCCGCAGCCAGATGACCGTCCTGGAATACGAGCCCAGGCAGCTCATACCTGTCCGACTGCAGCACGTCGGACGGTTGGGCGAGGGCGATGCGGTCGATCCGGAGGATCTCCAATGACTACACCACACGTGTCCAGCCTCGAGGAGAAGTTGAAGATCGGGCTGATTCAGACATCGCTCGATCCCGCCGCGGCCTGGGTGACGAACACGAAGATGACCGCATGCGAGGAGGAGCGGGCGATCATCGAGATCCGCTCCTTCTTCGCGGCGTTCCATCAGGAGGAACCACCTCCACACATCATCGTACTTCCCGAACTGGCAGTCCCTACTGGTTTCGAAGCAAAGCTGCGCACCATGGCGACGAAGATGGAATCTGTGGTGATCGCTGGCTTCGACTACCGGGATGGAAACTCCGCAGGACAAGTCCACAACGACGCGCTCCTCATCGTTCCCCGCGTTTGGCGCGGAAAGAAGATGGGAGCGAAGACAACGACGCGCCGGATTGGGAAGACCTATCCGGCACCCGAGGAAAAGAAGAAGCTCCAGGCGATATCGTGTTCATTCAAGGAGGACCCATCGGTCTGGCTGCTCGATGGCGGAAATATTGGCAGCTTCGGCGTGATGGTCTGCTACGACTTCCTCGATCTCGAGCGGATCGCGATGTATCGTGGCAAGGTCCACCATCTCTTCATCCTCGCGCTCAATAAGGATGCCACGTCCTTCCGTCACGTCGCGGAGGCCGTCGCCAGGATGGCCTTCTGCAACGTGATCATTTGCAATTGCGGACACTACGGCGGATCGCTCGCCGTCTCGCCATACCGGCTGCCTGAGCGGCGGACGATTTACCAGCACTCGGGTGCTGGCCTCGCCACCGCGCAGGTGATCGAGGTGCCCGTCTCGAAGCTCGATGAGCATCAGCACCTCAACTATCCGCAGAGCGACGGGGTCAACCTCTTCAAGAGCCTTCCACCGGGCTACGAGTTTGCCGCCCCGCTGTATCAGCACATCGTGGACCTCTAATCGTGGCAGGCATCTTCGACCAAATTAGTCATCTCCTCGCGGGTTCGCCGGCCGACCGCGCGGGAGGCAGATCGTCGGGTTCCGACGCGCTCAGCGGCGAGGATCTCGCACTCAGGCTGTCGTCGATCCCTGGCTATCGTGTCCTGCGGGAAGTTGATACGAATGCCGGCGTCGAGCAGCTGCGGGCCGCCGTCGCCGGCGAGCGCATCGCGGCGGTCGTTGACACCGAAACTACGGGTCTCGATCCGACCAACGACCGGATCATCGAGATCGCTATCCAACGCATGATCTTCGATGGCGGGAAGCGCATCGTCGAGATCGAGCGCGCGAGGTCGTGGTTGGAGGACCCGCAACGCCCTCTCAGCGCCGATATCTCACAGCTGACCGGACTCGTCGATCGCGACCTGTGCGGGCAGCGGTTCGACGACGAGGCAATCCTCGAGATGGTCGGCACTTCTGACATCGTCATTGCCCACAACGCCGCGTTCGATCGCCCTTTCCTAGACCGGCGATTCCCGAGCCTCTCGGACCTACCTTGGGCATGCAGCCTATCTCAGCTGAATTGGCGCGACCTCGGCTATGACGGTCGGGCACTGGGCCACCTCGTGCTGCAGAGCGGATGGTTCTTCGATGGCCACCGCGCCGGAAACGACACGAGTGCGCTAATCACGCTACTTGGAACCATGGCGCCAGATGGCCGCTCCGTACTTGCGCACCTTCTGGACCGGTGCGAACGCGACAGCCATCGTATCGACGCCATCGGCGCGCCCTTCGAGGCCAAGGATGGATTGAAATCACGGGGTTACAGATGGGACGCCGTCCGTCGCCATTGGTGGCGCGAAGTAGAGGCTTCCGAGCTCTCCCACGAAGAGGATTGGCTCGAAACAGAGGTGTATCGTGGCCGAGGCCGCCCGCGCTCCATTCCGATCACGCCGAGGACGCGCTTCAAGCGCGACGGCTAGGCGCGATAGTTGCGCTCAGACTCAAGACTAAATGTAGGCTTGCAGGTTCGCCCTAGAGCTACCCAGATGATCGATATCGGGCGCTGCCGACGGTGGCAGCTTTTGTCGAGACCGGACGACCAATAGCGCGCACCTGAGCGACTGAGTCTGGTCGCGTGCTGCCGGAAGCGGAACGCCGCTTCGTGGTACTTTTCGGTCATTCCCACGCAAGGTGTTTAGCGACAGGTTCTCTGCCAAAACCCGACACCCAGGGGTCGCCCGATGGGCTTGCAGAGCGACCGCAATTGGCCGTTTGCAGACAAGGCATCATGGCGATCGTCAGATCATTAACAGGCCGTTATCGTAGTTGAAAACTTGGTCGTCCAAACGCGCGATCACGGGGAGAAACCACAATGGGCACCATCATTGACCTGACGATCGATGGCCTCGAACTTTGCTGGTCGAAAAATTCCATGGGAATCGATTTTGGCACCCTGTTCCAGAAAGGTGATCAAGCCCGCCGACGGAGCGACCAAGTCGATTACGCATCCGACGAGGCCGATGACGAAGAGCCATTTGACGCGGCATTTGTGCGCTCGCTCGGACGGACGCTTCCGCGGTTGAATCTCCTCGGCGCCGACATCGAGGCGGCTCGAGCCGGATACGAAGCGGCCGTGTCGCAAGCTATCGAGACCGCCCGCGATATCACGTCCGTCTCCCTGCCAACCGAGTTTATGTCCTTCGAGGAATTCTGCGCCTTTTGCTCACGATACCCGCTATCGAGCCTCGACACACGCAGAATACCGCCCGGCCTAGAGGGGGAGGAGACGACACCTCCAGGCCGCTTCGCTGCACACGCTGACGAGGTACGCCGCATACCGACCGAACCCGACTATTATCCGTGGATGCGTGAGGAAGGGCAGTCGGAGAAGAGTTTCTTTGCCTCGACCGTCATGATCCTGGATCCGTATCCGATGATGCAGGTGCTCGGGCATAACGGCGCCAACGCCGACGCCGAGATCGTCTGGCTGTATGGTCCGTTGGTCGAGAATGGCTGGGAGAAGGCGTCGTCCTTCGTTCCGGGTATAGGGCGTTACAGTACGATCCTCGTCGCGACCGAGGGGACGTCGGATGCCCGTATCATTAAGCGCGCCCTCGACGTCCTCCGGCCAGATATCGCCGACTTTTTCCGTTTCATCGACGTGAACGAGAATCATCCATTCTGGGGCACCGGCAGCTTGGTAAAATTCGCCGAAGGGTTAGTGAGAATAGATGTGCAGAACAGCATTCTGTTCTTGCTGGACAACGACGCGGAGGGGCAGGATGCGTACCGTCGCCTGCAAGGCCTCGACATGCCTTCCAATATGCGGGCGATGGTGCTGCCCGACCACGAAGCGTTCCGGGATTTTCCGGCTTATGGACCGCAGGGTTTATCGACTGCCGACATCAACGGGCGTGCTGCCGCGATCGAGTGCTATCTCGATCTCGAACTGCCGTCATATGGTCAGGCGCAGATCGTGTGGAGCAATTACAAGAAGGATGTCGACGCTTGGCACGGGGCGCTCGAATACAAGGAGAGCTATGCGAAGCACTTCTTTCAACGGACAGATGCTGAGCTCGCTGGGGAAGGCTACCATACGGAGAAGCTGGAACGCGTGCTGGATGCGCTCATAGCCGAAGCGACGATCCTTGCCTCGGGGAAGAAATGAGTCCTATCAACCCAACTTTTCGATGCTGAATCATCGCGGATTCTATCGCGATCCCGATTTCCTTTGATGGGGTCCTCCTGTACTCATTCCGTTCGAACTAGGGGGGACTTGAATGACAAGCCGGTGGCTGGGGCTGAGCGCCTCGAAGGATTCTGTGATCGTCGTCGATGCCGAGATCCCGGACGATGACGGTCCGATCGTCGTCAGGATGGACGATACCTGGAAGGTCCAGAAAGGCGACCGCTCGGCGGCATATAACGTCCTGCATCAGCAGTGCGCCGACCATATCAAGGAGAACGGGATCGATGCGGTGGTCGTGAAGGCGAGCGCCGTAGCCGGCAAGGGCTCGGCGACGCTCGGCCTCCTCCTCAGTGCCGAGGTGCGGGGCGTCGTCATTGCGGCCGCCGCATCGCAGTGCCCCGTGAAGGCCCTGTCGAAGGCGGTGATCAGCAGGACTTACGGCGATCGCAACGTCGACGACTATGTCGGTGACGACGCGTTCTGGGCTGACAAGACCACCGGAGGTACGCTTCGCAAGCTGAGCCGGGAGACGACGATGCTCATCGTCGCGGCGCGGAACGACTGATGGCGGGCTTCGTCTCCGACCTGAAGCTGGGCGCTCGGCTCGGCAATGGCCACTTCGGCGAGGTCTTTCAAGGTGAGGACCCGGCGCACGGCCAGGTGGCAGTGAAGGTACTGAAGCGCGAGGTGTTCCACGACGACGCGATATGGCCAGAGTACAAGGCGGGCTATCTGGCCGAGGCGAAGAGCCTGGCCAAGGCAAGCCACCGTAACGTCGTCCAGGTCCATCACGTCGTGGAGGCACCGGATGGCGACAGCGTCATGATCTGCATGGCCTTCTGTCCTGGCGGCTCTCTACAGTCAGCATTCGACCGCGGCCCGATGACACTCTCCGCCGTGCGCAAGGTCGGCACAGAGACCCTTATGGGCTTGGGCGCCATGCATTCGCGCGGCATGGTCCATCGTGACATCAAACCCGCGAACATCCTGCTCAACGGCAAGGCAGAGGCGCAGATAAGTGACTTCGGGCTCGTCACCGACGAACTCGTCCTGGGATACGCTTCGCAGGCCGGGTACAGCGATCACATCGCCTACGAGGTCTGGAACGGTAAGGGTACCAGCGCGAAGTCGGACATCTGGGCGGTGGGAATGACGCTCTATCGCCTGCTTCACGGTAAGATCTGGTACGACGACGCGCCCGATCCCCAAGAAATCGTAAGACACGGCGGATTCGCCGGGACGCTAACTTGGCTACCACACGTCACGAAGCCGTGGCGCACCGCCATCCGCAAGATGCTGAATGACGACGATGCGGTTCGGTGCCAGAGCGCGTCGCAGGCGCTCAAGGCCCTGGCGAACCTGCCGACCACGCCGATATGGGAATCCAGCGTCACGCCGGAGCTGGTGCGCTGGGAACAGGTCAAAGGTGCTCGCCGCCAAATCGTAGAGTGGAAGCGCCATTCGCCGCGGCGTCATGAATGGGAAGCCCGGAGTGAGCCGGTCGGCAAGGGACAGGACAAGCGCCTGGCGGGATCGCCCGGCATCGTGAGTCGCAGCGTGGCGCTGAAGGGGCTAGAGGCCTTCTTCGCCTAGCGCGGCCTCAATCCCCTTGGAAGGAGATAGCTGCCGGTAAGATCGGAACCCGTGATCTTCTTGAGACCTAACCTGGCGCTTGCTGTCGCCGTGCGCTCGGCCGAGCACTTCGAGCAGAAGGCCGCGGCAGCCACGACGCCCCGCACGGGACGCCAATGCCGACCGCAATGGCGACATTTCGGCAGACTCAAGGTCAGGTTGGGCGATTTCCGGCTCATGGTATCCCTGCCATCTTGATGTCAGGCGGTGAACAAAAAGTGAACCATCGTTCCTTCGATGTCAAGCGCGCGCTCGCTCCGGGGTTTCCGTGGTCAGTATACCTATTTTCGGCTCATGAACGATCCGCAACTCACGGTACGCCTTTCATCCCTTGACGCGGCACACATGAGGACGTCTCGGACCCAGAGATTGAGGGCTAAGCTATAGACGGGTTTCGGCGTAAGCGGACATTTAAGTGCTTGCGCCTGAGTGACGTATGTTGGTCGCGACCTGCCTGTGAGTTCTCCGTTGGCGATCAGCAACCTTCGCCTTCGCCTTCCACAGTCGGCCGGCTCCGTGCTTTCGACAGCCGACGTGCCCATAAAAAAAGCCCCGCCGGAGCGAGCTCTACGACGGGGCCGAAGTTCAGGGAGGTTTGTCACTCCAAAGGGGGAAGAGTGACAGGAGCTGATATAGCGCTGACGCACGCGCTTTCAATGGCGGGTTGTTAGCGCAATCGGCCATGCGGCCCGTCATGGGCATTACCCCCCGCACAGCAGTCCCCTCTCCTGGTCCCGCCAACCAGGCGCGACAGCTCCTGTGGCCAGCAATGCCGCGCTGCTCAGACCGGCCGGCTGCTCGCCGCGCAGGATGGCGTCGGTCACCTTGGGCGAAAGGAAGGCAAGCCGTAGCACACGGCTGACCCAGGCGTCGGACACCTGCTCGCGCTCGCACAGGCGGGTGATGTTGATCTCGCCCTGCCTGATCTCCGCCCACCAGCGATGCGCATGGACGATAAGCTTCGTCAGCGCCGGATCGACCCGGCGAGAGGCATGCTGGCCATTGCTCTGGATCAGCCGCATCGCCCGGCCCGACCGGGTCAGGCGGATGGCGGAAGTNTTCGTCAGCGCCGGATCGACCCGGCGAGAGGCATGCTGGCCATTGCTCTGGATCAGCCGCATCGCCCGGCCCGACCGGGTCAGGCGGATGGCGGAAGTGAGCCTCAGTTCGGCTGCGGCGTCGAGGTCTGCGTCGATGTCGAGCAACGCCGCTATCTGGATGAGCGAACAGAGGATTGTTACCCTCCCCTTCTCAACCAGCGTGCTGATGACGATCTCCCGGACCAGTTCATGGTCTCTGAGCCGGATGCGTGCCGCCAGTTCGGTGGATCGCTGTTCAATATGCGCCAGTATAGCGGGCTCAAGCGGCAGCTTAGCCTGTTCCAGCAATGTCAGCGGGTCGTCAAAAGCCTGGGCGATCCGTTCAGTCACTGCTGCCTCGATCTCGACGGCGGGAATGCGCATGCCGCTATCGCTGCTGCAGCTGTGGCGTGGATCGCTGATATAGTAGCGATAGCGGATCTTCGCCTCGGCTGACCCTGCTGCGGCCTTGGCTGCATGGGATGCGATCAGGGCGTTGCCCTTCTCATCGACGATCCGGCCTGCAAGCAGGCTGGGCGCCTTCATCCTGATGCCGTTGCGATGGCCTTGCAGATTGGCAGCGAGCCGGGCCTGCACCTTATCCCATAAGGGCTGGCTGATGATGGGTAAATGCAACCCGGGATAGACATTATCCTTATGCTGCACCTCCCCCAGATAGGTGCGGCATTTGAGCATGAGATAGAGCTGACCGCGGGTAAATGCCCCTCCCCCGATGGTCTTACCGGTCGCGGTGGTGCGTACGGGTGACAGGACGCCGTCGGCTTTGAGTTGGTGGCCCAGCAACCGGACGTTGCCGATGGCGTGATAGCGCTCGAAGACAGTGCGTACGATATCGGCATGCTCTTCGACAACGGCGAGGCTGCGGCCGTCGGGCTTATAGCCTAGCGGGGGAATGCCACCCATCCACATGCCTCGCGCCTTGGAGGCGGCGATTTTGTCGCGGATCCGTTCGGCAGTGACCTCTCGTTCGAACTGGGCGAATGAGAGGAGCATGTTGAGAGTCAGCCGCCCCATGCTGGTCGTAGTGTTGAAAGACTGGGTGATGGAGACGAAGCTGGTCCCGGTCTTGTCGAACGCCTCCACCAGCTTGGCGAAATCCAACAGCGACCGCGTAAGCCGATCGACCTTGTAGACGACGATGATGTCGATCCTGCCTTCAGCGACATCGCTCAACAAGCGCCGCAACGCGGGACGTTCCAAGGTCCCGCCGGACAGGCCGCCATCATCATAGCGATCCCCGACCTCGTTCCAGCCTTCGCTGGCCTGGGAGAGGATATAGGCGGAACAGGCCTCACGCTGGGCATCGAGCGAGTTGAAGTCCTGGGACAGCCCCTCCTCGCTCGACTTGCGGGTATAGATGGCGCAGCGGACCATTTTCATGCCGCCAGCCTTTTCTTGAGCCCGAAGAAGGCCGGGCCCGACCAGCGCGTGCCGGTGATGGCGCGGGCGACCTCTGACAGGGAGCGCCATTCCCGCTGGTTCCAGCGAATGATCTTATCTTCGCCCACCGTCACGATATGGGCGACGCCATTCCATTCCCGCACCAGCCGCATGCCTGGCAGGGCGAGGGTCGTGCTGGTCTTGGCCGCCATGCGCTGGGTCAGCATCTGACTTGTCGCGCGGCTGTGGCCTCCCAGCGCCCTTGCCTGGATTTCCCAGGCAAGGGCGAGGCGGAGCATGGCAGGACTGATCCGTGGCATCGGCCCCAGCGCCATGGCGGTCCATCGATCGCGAAGCAGGCGGGAGGAGAGCGTCTCCAGCTCCGCCAGTTCCGTATCGATCCTTTCGTTCATCGCGCTCGCGCTCATGGATCAAGCGCCGGTGATCAGGCGATAGACGTTCAGGTCGCCGCGGCGGCCGCGCTCTATGGCGTGCCCCTTCTTGCGCAGACCCGTCAGTGCTGCCCGCATCGTATGGGGCAGCCAGCCGGTAGCATCGATCAGCTCGGCGGGCGCCGCGCCGTCCTCCCGGCCAAGCAGGGTCAGCACCATCTCGCTTTTCGAACCGGTGCGTGGAACGGATGGCGCGGGTATCGCGACCTGGTCGTCGCTCTCCCCATGTCCATCGATCAGACCGCGACCCTTGTCCGTCAACACCAGGCCGCACTGGCTATTGCCCTGCTGCATCCACGCCTTCGCGGTATCACTGACTTGGACGCGCTCAACCAGCCTGCGCTTCAACAGCGCGCTGATCGCGGCGGTGATGTCCTCGCCCTTGCTGGCGATGCTGGCTTTCAGGGGGTACAGATGCCCGTCCTCCCGCGCACATGCGGTCGAGAGAAGAATGAGCTGCAGGTCGGTAAGTTGGGGCTTGCGGGGCATGGATCGTCTCCTTGGCAAGGAGCGGCACTGCGCCGCTCCCACCACCCAGAGCCCCGGCCAGCAGCGTGGCGGGGCAGCGCGCCGGTTCCATCCGCAGCGCGATTGCGTGCAACCGCTGTCGCTCTGGTGCGGGGCGAAGTCGAGCTCTTTGTCGGGGTGGACAAAGATAAGTGTCGTGACAGCATGCAATGGCGTGATCGACGCTCACCCCCGATAAAGGCCTCATACAGAAAATTATCAGCGGTATCGCTCGCGCTATCGAGAACGCGGCCAATGCCGTTGGGGAGTATCGGCAGCCTTCTGTTCGGGCGGCTTGTCTTCGAACGGATAGTTCACGTTACCCCCAGCGATCAGACATCAGCGACCGTCATCTGCGGGCAGATCTGGACATTGATGACCTGTCGCGACATATGGTGGAGGTGTGAATTTGCCATATGTTGGGTTGTGTCCTAACCGTTGGGTGCAGCCGCACGGCGCCATGACATAGGCGGACATATGCCATCAAACGGCCTGGTTACGGCAGTGCAGTGGATCGAGCGCATGATGCTCGGTTCGCTAGCGACTATCGCGGCCACGCTGGCTGTCGCCATTGTCGGCTTCATGCTGCTTGAAGGGCGGATGGATTGGCGACGCGGCGCGCGGACGATTGTCGGTTGCTTCCTGATCTTCGGCGCGCCAGTGATCACATCGGGACTGCCTGTGTCGGTGAATGCGAGCGCGCCAGCCATGTCCCGTCAGACCGCAGAGACAGAAGTTGCGCCTCCGCCGCCTCGCGCGCCAGAGCAATATGATCCCTATGCCGGTGCGGCGCTACCGCCCGGTTGGTAGCGCCTACAGCGCGTCCTTGTCGGCGATCGTGCGGATGAACCTTTTGCCGCCGCGCCGTTCCAACTGGACGAACAGATCCACTGTGCCCCGAATGTAATGGGCGATGTCGTCCCGCGTAAGCCGAGTGCCCGACTGTAGAATGATCAGCGCCAGTTGCTCGATCGCCTTGACCGGACTGTCGGCATGGATGGTGGTCATGGAACCAGGATGTCCGGTGTTGATAGCACGCAGGAAGGTGTAGGCCTCATTGCCCCTAAGCTCGCCCAGGATGATACGATCGGGCCGCATACGCAGCGACGCCTGGAGCAGATCGTCAGCGTTGACCTTAGCTTCTCCCAGCTCTCCTTTAACCGCTACCAGCCCGACTGCGTTGGGATGATCCACCTGTAATTCCGGCGTGTCCTCAATCAGGATCAGTCGCTCTTCGCGGGGTATCTCGCGTATCAGAGCATTGAGGAAGGTGGTCTTGCCCGTAGACGTGCCGCCTGAGATAAGGATGGTCTTCCGCTGCCGCACGGCGTCCGCCAACATCGATACCCGATCGTCACGACCGATAGTTGGCAGCTCCGCCGTTTCAGGCTCCGGTTCGTCGAACGCACCGCTCCTGGCATAATCCTCCAGCGTGAGGCTGGCCGACACATGGCGACGAATCGCCATGGCGAGCGGCCCGCGCGTCGCTGGCGGCGCAACGATCTGGACCCGCGATCCGTCAGGCAGCCGCGCAGACAGCAAGGGATGCTCCCGATTGATGCCCTGATGCGACAGGCTGGCGATCTGTCGTGCAAGCCGCCAGAGTCCAGCTTCGGTCAACGCAGGGACTTCCTCCCGTTCAATGCCGCCCCCCAGTCGCTCGATCCAGATTTCTCCGGGATGGTTGATATAGATGTCGGTCACATCCGGCTGGACAAGGATGCCGGATATGGGGGCAAGATAGGCGTCCAGGAACGGGAAGTCCGACAGCGGTACATTCGGTGCACTGCCTTCACCGGATGAAGCGGCATCGCTCATCGGCGCAACCCGGTTCCGCTGAAGTCCAGATCCCTGGCGACGAACACCGAAATCTCCGCGCCCGAAGCCACCTTGATGGTGGGCGCCAGATCGACGTTGGGCAGCAGGTTCTGACCCGTAGCGCCAATCTGCCCAGGCAGGCCGACGATCACCGAGTTGCTCCTTGGACGCGAGGCGATATTGACCCCAATGGTCAGCGCCGATTGCAGCACCGCATTGCCGAACCGCTCGATGAAGTGATTGTTGACCTTGCCGCGAATGCCAGCGCCGCCCAGCACGTCAGCCGCCGGCGAGCCGATGCGGATCGCGACACCATCGGGTCGGATCAGTCGGGTCCAGGTGACGAGAACGCGCCGTTGCCCCGCCTTGGCGTCGCCCGCTGCTTCGCCAATCAGGCGACTGCCGCGCGGAATGAGGACTCGCGTGCCATCGAAGCCACGCGCGTCTCGCGAAACAACGGCGCGGACAAGTCCGGGCCGGCGACTATCAATTGGTGTCTCCAGCACTGCATTGATCATCGACCCTTGCGGCACGAGATTGGCGCGATTGCGAATGACGCTGGCGCGCACGGCTTGATCGTCGCCTGCCGCTCCTGCGGCAGACGCAGCGTTGCCAAGGCCATCCCCAGAGGCAAGATCGATGATCAGCGGAGAATCATTCCCTTCACGCTTTGGGCGCGGCACAGCCTGCTCAGCCGCCAACTGCGGCGGCATGGGCTGCGAATAGGTGGGTGACGATGGCGCAGATGGCTGCCGATCGACAGGCTGCTGCATGGGCGGAGCAGCGCCCGTCATGGGTTCTGCAACGGGGGCATCGGCTATGATCGAGACTGGCGGCGCCAGCGGCAGCGCAAGGGGCTGAGGCGAGGCCAGCACGGCCTCGACGGTCACGGGCCGGCGATTGGCTTCGTCACTCTTGCGCCTATTGCCATCCAGAATGAGAAAGAGGCATAGACCCAGAACAGCACATATGCCGGCGATCGCTATGCCTGACAGCCCGGCCGACGGCTTGCGCACGATCGGCCCGACATCACGCTCGTCCAGTTCGCTCCTCGGATCGACATCCTGTTCGCTCATGGTTGAGCCTTGCCGATCTGGCGCTGAGCCACCGCCTTGCGCTTGCCCGAGCGGAACACAAAACGCGGCGCGATCGAATCCACAACGAAGGCGCCGTCCCGCATCGCACCATTGATGAGGGTCTCATCGCCCTGGTCATCGACCGCATAGACGGCAGGAATGGCGACCTCGGCTGGCCAGCGGATCATGGTCGCCAGGCCATCATCGGACATTTCGGTCGGGATAAGCTCTTTTGCGCCTTTGACGCGATAGGTGGCGTGGCTTTCGCTGACGATCGTCGGCTGCGCCATATCGATGCCGGCATAGCGGAAACGCACGATATAGGGGCTGATGCCGATGGCTGACCCTGGGGCGAGCAGGAAGCTGTATCGCCGTGCATCGGTCAGCACGATGAGATTGGTATCGACCGCGCCCTCTGTGGGCTTGATGAACAGATGGTCCGCCCGCTTGTTGGGTGTGACCTGCCAGCCTGCACTTTCACCAATGGCGACATTCTCGATCCGCTCGTCTGCGGCAAACTCGATGCTGAGTGCAAAACCCATCTGGAGCGGAAGCCGCACGACCTGATCGGCGTCATAATCGACCGTCTGGATACGGGGGTCGCCGGGGGAAGGCTGGGGCAATACCTCGCCCCATGCAGATGGTGCGCAGGAAAAAAGTAACAAGACCGATGCGAACGCGCGGATCATGGCTGCTGTGCCCTGGACACCGGAGCCGTACTTCCGTCAGGCATGGCCACCTGTTGCGCCGGAATGACCTGCACCGGCGCCTCGATCATGGCCTCCTGATCGCGACGATAGCGCAGCACCTGGAACCCCAGAGGATTGATGAGGCGATCCTCCATCGACATGGCCGCATCGATGAAGCGATAGCGGACGATCGCTACCCAGGCCTGACGCGGACCTTGCGTCTGCCCCTGGTCCTTGCGCTCGGTTTCAAACCGCACCTGCGCCGTACCGGGGCCAAGCGGCGACACGCTCTTGATATCGACGGCCACCACGCTGGTACGCGGATAGCGCTGGAACGGGCTTGCCGGATTGGAGGCAGGTATCATCGCCATATAGTCGCTACGCGCACGCTCGGCCGACCACAGGCCGACCTTGCGATAGTCCGCCTGGATGCTGCTGATATCGAAGCCTTCGCGCGCAATGACATATTGGGCGAGGAGGGACTTGAGCAAAGCCTCGTCGGGCGCGAGTGACTGCCGGCCATCGCCCTTGAGCAATTGCACATAGCCGGTCGTCCGGTCGACCAGCAGCGTGTAGGGCACCACGGTCTTGAGCGGCATCATCAGCGCGATCGCCACGATCGCGATGGCAGCGACGCCGCAGGCTATTCCGGCTACGAGCCAGGCGATGCGACGCGACTGACGCAGCCGCTCCTGACCATCTTCCGCCCAGCTGGTCGCCCGCGCATAATAGGCCTCGCGGTCGGTCTTCGTCTCGGTAGAGGTTTTGTTCTTATCGGTCATGTCCGGCCATTCCGCTGGCTTATGCTTTTGGTTTTACGCTGGTTGCCCGTGCGCCTGTAGGTCTGGCCATAGGGCGTCGCCCGGACCTCACCATCGGCGCGATCAGGCAGGTTCATGCGCCGGTCGCCTGGCGCGTCTTGCCCCGCCAGCGCAGGACGCATGCGCCATTGATCGCTCACATTGATGGCATCCGACATCATCGCGGCGCGGGAGCGGCCCGCTTCGGCAGCGCGAGCATCGGTGGGCTGAATGCTCGCCCTGTTCGCTTCCGGCGGCAGGGTCGAAGAACGCCAGCGTCCCGACAGGCGCGAGCCCAGAATCCGGCCCTGTTCAAGAAAACGAAAACCCGCGCCAATCTTCATCGAGACGGCCAGAGCAACCAGGGAAGCCAGGCCAAAGATGATGATGGTCGCAAGGATTTCGCCCGGAGCGAGCACGGGGAGCGTGCCGGCCTGCATGGCGCCGATCAATGTGGCGAGTTGCGGTTCGATGATCGACAACTCGATGCCAAGCAGCAGACCGGCAGCCACGCTGGCTATGGCCGCACCTAGCAGCGCGCGAACCCACCCCTCGAACAGCCCGCGCGTCGTATCGAAGAGCAGGCAGGCGAAGAAGAGCGGACCAAGCGCCAGCAGCAGTCCGGTGATGAGCCGCACGGACAGCAATATGGCAAGACCCGATATCAGTAGCAGGATACCAGCGCCTGCGAGAAGCGGATTACCGGCAAGCGAGAATGCCATGGGTGGTGGCGAGGCCGGGGCTGTAGCGCCCGTCTCAGGCGCTGGTGGCGCTATCGGCGCAGCGACCGCAGCAGGACGGGTCAGTTCCGCAATCGTCTGATAGCTGCCCTGGAGACGGGCGGGGAAACTGCGACCTGATCCACCACCAGCACCTGGCAATAGCGCGACGATCTCCTGCGGCGCTTCGACTGCCAGATTATAGACCACCGATCGATAGGCCGACCATTGGGTGGCAAAGGCGAGCACAAGGCCGATCTTGGCGGCGAGCAGGATTCCGTCTCGGATTTGCAGCTGATCGCCGAGCAGCAGACGATAGCCCTGAAAGGCAATGAGGATGGTGAGCAGGCTGCCCAATGCCATGATGATCGGCGAATTGCTTGCGGACAAGGCCGCATAGCCAGCTTCGCCCAACAGTCCGGCCTGACAATCGACATAGCGGGTCAGCGCCATCGCATAGCCCTGGGTCGCATCAAAGGGTGCGCAGCCTTCCATCAGGCGACCTTGAGCAGTTGCGGCAGCCAGGCCTGGGGATCATCCCCATATTGGGCGCGTATCTCGTCCAGCAGGCGGACGGTGCGTTCCCGGCCCGAGAGAATGGTCAGTATCTCGCTTTCGCCGCTCAGGTCGAGGCGGGCGACCACGCTGTCATTGCCATGCTTGATGAGGAAGCAATGGGCATTGTCGGCAAGGCTGCGTACCAGATCATATTCATGCGCGGTCAGACCGAAGCCATCGCAATAATCTTCCCGCCGTGCCTTGGCATTGGCCATGAAGATTTGCGTGGCAGCCTGTTCGACGATCGCACTGGCGATCTTGCTGGACAGGGCATCCTCGGCGCTTTGCGTGGCAAAGCCGACAATGCCATTGCGTTTGCGGATCGTCTTCTCCCAATCCTTGATCTTGTGGACGAAGATATCGTCGTCCAGTGCCTTCCAGCCCTCGTCGATGACGATGATCGCCGGCGTTCCGTCAAGCCGCTCTTCCACACGATGGAAGAGATACATCATGGCCGGCGTGCGCAGGATGGGCGTGTCCAGGATGCGGGTCATGTCGAACCCGACCGTCATGGCCGCAATGTCGGTGCGATCCTCTGCATGATCGAACAGCCAGGCATGTTCGCCTTCGCCCCACCAGGGACGCAGACGTGACCAGAGATCATTGGGATGCGGTCTTTCGCTGCCCCGGAACAGCTGCGCGACATGGCGCAGGCGACGGTGCGAGCGCGGCACCGCGAAACTGGCGTCGATGGCTTCCTGAATATGAAGCAGTTCCTGCGGTGTCAGCGCCTCGCCGGGGCGGCCGACCAGTTGCGCAAGCCAATCGGCGAGGAAGCGGCGGTTCTCGGCCGTATCGTCAATCTGGAGCGGATTGAGCGCAGCGGACATGCCCGGCCGCAAAATGTCGTATATCCCGCCGATCGCACGGATGAAGAGTTCCGCACCCCGATCCTTGTCGAAAAAGATGATGCGTGGCGTGAATTTACGCGCCTGGGCGAGGAGGAAATTGAGCACCACGGTCTTGCCCGATCCAGAAGGGCCGATGACGGTGAAATTGCCAAGATCGCCCTGGTGGAAATTGAAATGATAGGGACCGGCCGCCGTCGATTCCAGGACGCTGACGGCATCGCCCCAATGATTGCCGCTGGCCCTGCCGCTGGGGAAATTATGATAGCTGGCCATGCTCGCAAAGTTACGGGAGGAGATCAGCGCGCGTCGCGCGATATAGGGAAAGTTGCCGGGGAACTGCGCCCAGTAGGCGGCCTCGAGGCCAATCTCCTCGCGCACGGCGATCAGGCCAAGGTCGGTCAATGCCGACTGCACTTCGGCGACCTGGGCATCGACCAGGGCCACGTCCGCGCCACGTACCGCGATGGTGAGATGATGCTCGCCAAAAGCCGCGCGACCGGCGGCCAGATCGTCCTTGGCGCTGCCCAGTTCTCCGCGCAGGCTGAGCGCCTCGTCATCGGAGGCCCGCATGCGGCGCAAGGCCAGGTTCATGCGGCCAAGCCCTGCCTGCCGATCGACAAAGGCAAAGCTCTGGCTCACGACCATTTCCACCGGCAGGCGGAGCAGGTCATCAAGCATGCCCGGCGTGGTCTGTCCCGGATAATCCTTGATCGAGAGGATCGCCTGAAACTCGCGGGGCAGGGTGCCAGCGCTTGCCAGTTCGACCATATCCTGCCCGAAGCTGATACGGCGATAGGGTAGATACTCGCCGATATCGCCTTCTGGCAGGCGGACGGGCCGAGCCTCGCCATTAAGCAGCATCGAGAGAAATTCGAGCGGTTCCGAACAGAGGCCCAGGTCGGTGTCATAGCTGCTGAGGATACGCGGCTTGTAATGGGCCAGCGCGGCAACAAGCTGTTCGGTCGCGGCGGCCAGTTCGCGTTGGTCAGCCACGCGATCCGCCTGGGCGCTACTCGCTCCCGTTAGTTTGCGGGACAGGCGATCGGCAATGCCGCCGCGTCCTTGCAGCGGACGCCGCACGATGGTGACGAAGAGATCATTCACATAGAGGCGGCGCGACCCGAGGCGCGCGCGCCATGCCTCATCCAAACGGGCACTGAAGCTGTCGGGATAGCTGGCGTCGAGTTCGGTATCGACACGGCGACGGATGATATGATGATAGACGGCGAAGCGTGATGACCCGACCGCCTGGAGCATCGTGTCGCGCAACCCCTTGCGATAGTTGAGTTCGTCGGTGTCGGCCGTCTCGAACAGGAAGCCGCCCAGATGGATGACCTGCATCAACAGGCCATCGCGGGTCAGCAGCGTCTGGTCATCGATCTGCGAGGCGTAAGGAAGGCGGCTGCCGACCGATCGTTCGCGTCTGGCCGCTTTCTCGGTCACGCTCAGGGATGATAGGAATTGCAATGCCATCGCCGATAGTTGGGGATGCGGGGACAGCGGGCGGCTTTTACCAGCCATAGCTCGAAGACGCGTGGCTCACGCAGGCAGGCCAGATAGCCCACTGCATGGATCACTACCGCCGCGAGCAATACCCATGGGGACTTGAGGATTAGAAACAGTTCGGTCGTGAGGATCGCGTTGATGACGAAGAAGCTGTAGGTCACGCCCGCAAACATTTGCGGGCGCGCCAGCGCAACGAACAGCGTGTCACGATCAAGCACGCTCACGGATCAGTAACCGGCAGAGGCAGTGGACTGGATGCCACCCACGATGCTGGCAGCGCCAAACAGGATGAAGCAGCCCAAGATTACCACTCCGCCATAGCGCCAGTTCATGCGGCCGGTCAGCATCATGAAGCCAACCGCTGCTACAGCGATAACGGCGGCAACGGTCGCAACCGTACCCAGAAGCGTGCCCTGAAGCCATTGCAATGCACCAACGATCGGTCCCGAGCCAGCCGGGTCGCCATAGCCGGATTGTGCATGAGACGCAGTCGAAATGGCCGACATCATCAGCACCAGCGCGCGCTTGTATGAGCCCAGCCGGTCAATAAGGCGAAACATCGACACATTCCAATTTACAAAATATTCCAGCAGGCAGGGCTGTCATAATAGAACTGGCTCTGGTGCTATGGATTAGATGACATAGCCAAGGGTCGAGACGAGCGTGTAGCCGTTATTATTGCCCTCGTCATAGCTGACCGTGACCAGGTGATCTGCCGTGCTGGCCTTGTAGAAGCGATAGAGCGCGCGCCGGCCTGTGCCGGCCGTCGTATAGGCATATCCCATCAACCCTTGCACGGTCTGGCCCTCGCAATTGCTGGCCGTAGTGATAAAATAGGCCGCATTGGCGCTGGCGTAGCAGCGATACAGGCCTACCAGTCCCGAACCGCTGCTGGGATAAAGAGAGAAGGCCAATTGCTCGGGATCGAACCCCAGCTCGCTGCCTTCCATATAGTCGGTCGTGTAGAAGCGATTGGGATTCTTGAAAAATCGAAAAATCGGGATTTTCGTGCCGTCTGCCTTGGCGACGCCCACATAGTTGCGATTGTCGGCGGCATCATAGCGATAGAGCGACGTCGCCGTGGCCGTTGGCCCCCGGTCGGCCACGACACCCACCAGCCGTCCCAATGCATCGTAAGAATAGCTGAGGGTTTCTGCCGAACTTGACGTTGCCGCGATCGGCGCAAGAAAAACTGCTGCCAAAACGGCCGAGAATCTGTTCATCGGTCCCCCATTTCCCCACAAGCGCGTGCCCCGGCATCGCTCCATGGCGGGGATCATCGAAAGCCATCGCAGAGTCAAGCAGGCGTGCGAGAGTCGCCAAAATCTATGTGCGAAGCGAAATCAACAAGAGACACCGCTCGCACGACATACTCTTCGACGCAATCTATCTTTATGGATTGCATGAATAAATTCATCCTGCCATCGTGCGGTCTATCGAATTGGATGAAAATCGGATTCGAGTCTCACGGGGGTTAAGACATGCTCGAATTTTTGCTGTTGGCGGCGCAGGCGTCGCTGGCTTCTGCTGCGCCTGTTCAGTGTGAAATTCGAGAAAGTCGCGATGAGGTGGGGCTGTCACTCATTGGTAGCTGCGAGAAGAGCGCAGTGATGTTGGGCGTGGCGTCCACCTATGAGGCGCATCCCAACCCCAAGACTGGGGTTGTCGTGGCGATCGTGCAGCGCGCCGACGACACGCAGGTTTTGCTGGTCCGCCCGAATGCAGATGGCAATGCGGTCCTGGATATCATCACGCCGGATCTTGCCCGGCAAGCCGGACGCGCGCCCGGTGCCGGCTTGACCGATTTGACGATCGATATGTCGAGCTTTGCTGAAACCGGCGTCATCGCCGTGCAGGAGACTGGCACCGCCAAGCGGGGCGCAGTAACCCCCAAGGAATTTTCCCTGAATCAACTGCTGGCCGATGTGGCGCTTGAGCAAACCCTACCCAAGGAGGCGCCGCGCGTCGTTGCCGTCGGCACGCAGCAGGAGGGGGAACAATGATCGTCATGTCGAACCAGAAGCATGCCGTCCGGAAATGGCTTGGGCTGCTGGCCGCCATCGTCACTTTGGCAGCCGCGCCTGCTCTGGCTCAGGACGGTGCACCGCCGCCACCGACGCGGGCTGCAATCGATGCCCAATCCGTCAACCTCACAACTGGTGGTCTGGTAACGTCGGTTACCGACATTTCCATCGGTCCGGACGGCAATCACGGATTGAAATATGTTCGTCAGTGGGTTTCGTCGCAATGGCGCCAAGCCGTCGTTCCTGTCATCAGCGGCAGCGTCAATTCACCGACGATCACTTTTGAGGGGCGATCCTACAGCTTCACGCGCGCCAATGCGACGTCTCCCTTCGTGCCAGATGATCAGGATGGCTCCACGTTGACCGCAGATCGTGGAACGTTCACGTCTGGAGATGGCCTTACCATCGGCTTCACGACGGATGGCCTGGCGCTTTACGATTCGCTGTCTAATTTGGGCCGGGCCTGGGTGGTGACCTATCCTGATGGCACAATGCTGTGGTTCGACTATAAAGTCGGCAGCTACTCGCCATGCTCCGGATGTGCAGCAGTCACGATCTCGCGACTTGCGTCCGTCGCCAATTCGACCGGCTATCAGCTCAAACTGAGCTATGCGTCCAACACGATGACCGACGCTGCCAGCCGCCTTGCATGGGCAATGCCGACGCGAGTGACAGCCATCAACAATGCCGTGGAATATTGCAGCTGGTCTGCGGACAGTTGCACCCTTACGGGCGCATGGCCCTATGTCAGCTACGTAAACAGCGGGGGCTTCATTTCCACCGTCACTGATCCGGAAAGCCGCGTGACGACCTACGGTTACACCAACAGCAAGCTGTCGAGCATCAAGCTGCCCGGCGCGAGCGTCAACAATGTCGATGTGACCTATATTTCGTCCAGCTCGCCCAAAGTGTGGAAGGTTGCCAAGGCTGGCCAGACCTGGACCTACAGCTATGGCACCGGCACCACGACAGTGAATGATCCACTCAACAAAAATCGCTCGATCGCCTTCAACAGCACGTCCACGCTGCTGACGTCCAACACCGATGAAAATACCAACACGACCAGCTATCTTTATTGCCTCGCGGCAGATGCCAACTGTCCTACCGATCTGGTGAAGCAGGTGACGATGCCGGAAGGCAATAAGGTCGCTTACAAATATGACCTACGTGGCAATGTGACCGAAACAACGGTCACTCCCAAGACCGGCGCCGGCGGGTCGGCCTATGTCGCTTCGTCGGCGATCTATCCGAGCAGTTGTACCAACCAGAAGACGTGCAACAAGCCGACGAGCACGACCGATCAGACCCTCCAGGTCACTAATTATGTCTATGACGGTTCTTCCGGCATGGTCGCTAAGATGACTGCACCAGCGCCGACTTCCACTACGGCTCGGCCGGAGGTGCGCACCACGTTCGTCAATCTCCAAGCCTGGATCAAGAATGAGGCTGGTGCGACGGTGGTCACGGATGCCGTGACTCGTTTTCCTCTGGCCCTCTCGACCTGTTCATCGGGCAGCGCTACTGGCGTTCCAGCGACGACATGTATTGGCACCACCAAAGAGACAGTGACAGAATATACTTATTTTGGGGGACCCACACCAACCAACGTAATGCTGCAACAGGTCGAGACCCGCTCGGGCAATAGCGATCCGAACCAGACGCAGACGATCGCGCTGACCTATGACGATATCGGCAACCTCCAGAGCCGCAGCGATGGCGCGGGCAATGTCTATCAGTTCCGCTGGAACAAGGCGCGTCAGAACACCCTGGCCTGGACTCCTGATCCGGATGGCACCGGTTCGGCCAAGCCGCGCGCGAATTACACCATCTACGGCACGAACGGGTTGCCCAGCCAGTATAGCAAGTCCACCATCAATTATGACGGCACCGGCCTTGGCGGCATCCAGCATCAGATTCTCTATTATGACGATTATGCCCGGCTGACGCAGACCGTACTTTATCAAGGCACCCATTATTCGCGTACGCAGATCAGCTATGATCCGCTCGGCCGCCAGGATTGCGTGGCGTTACGGATGAATGTTGCGGCTTATGGCGCTTTGCCCGTATCGGCCTGCAACCATAGCGCGACCGGCAGCACAGGTCGCGACCGGATCACGAAATATGTCTATGACGACGCCAGTAATCTGGTCGAGACCATCAGCGGCTATGGCACATCGTCGCAGCGGGTCGATGCGCATTACGACCGCGATAATAATGATGCGGTGATCAAGGCGATCGACGGCAAGGGCAACGCGACTTCCTATCAATATGACGGGCATGGGCGTTTGCTACGGACCTGCTTCAACGCGGCGACCTGCACCAGCGCGGCGAGCGACAAGATCGCCAATGTCTATGGGACGAGCGGCAACCAGAAGGAGCGCCTCGTCAGCACCAGCGTGCGCGGTTCCTCGGAAACCAGCATCACCCAATATGTCTATGACGCGCTCGGCCGGGTGACCAATGTCGATTATCCCGGCACCGGCTATTATGATCAGGACGCCAGCTTCACCTATGACAATCTGGGCCGCATGACGCTGGCGCAGGATGCGCTGGGTCGCAAGGTCACCTACGCCTATGACGCGCTGGGCCGCGTGGTCAGCCAGGGCGATGAGACGAATGCGCTTGCCATGGCCTATGACGGCGCGGGTCGGCGCACGCGGCTGACCTGGAGCGACGATTTCTACGTCACCTATGACTATGATCCGACCGGCATGTTGAAGACGATCAAGGAAAATGGTTCGACTACGCTCGCGACCTTCGCCTACGATTCTCTGGGCCGCCGTGCTTCGCTGCTGCTGGGCAATGGCGCGAAGACGAGCTACGGCTATACCGGCCCCAACATGTCCGACTTCAATATCGACCTGGCTGGAACCAACACCACCAATGACCAGGCGATCGATCTTGCCTACAACCCGGCGGGGCAGATCATGTCGCGGGCGGGATCCAACAATCTCTATGCCTGGACCGCCCATGTCGACACCGGGCGATCCTATACCAGCAACGCGCTCAACCAATATACGCAGATCGGTTCGACCATCACCCCGACCTATGATGCGAAAGGGAATATGACGAGCGGATCGACCACTGGCACCGGCGTCACCTATGGCTATAATGTCAACAATATGCTGGTGAGTTCCAACAGTGGCGCGCAGGTCTATCCCGACCCGATCGGACGGATGAAGTTCATCGGCAACGGGACGATGTGGACGCGGATGTTCGACTATGACGGCGCGCAGATCGCGACCGAATGGAAGCCGGCGAACATGTCGATCCAGCATCGCTATGTCTATGGCCCCGGCAGCGACGAGGCGCTGGTGTGGTATGACTATAGCTCGGGCAGCCTGGTGAAGAAGTTTCTCACCGCCGACGAGCGCGGCTCGGTGGTGGCGGTGACGGACACTGCCGGCGCGGTGGTCAAGATCAACAGCTATGACGAATATGGCATCCCGGCGAGCGGCAATGTGGGCATGTTCCAATATACGGGGCAGGCCTGGCTGCCGGAACTGGGGATGTACAGCTACAAGGCGCGGATTTACTCGCCGCTGCTGGGGCGGTTCATGCAAACCGATCCCATCGGCTATGGCGATGGCATGAACTGGTATAATTATGTCGGTGGGGATCCGGTGAATATGGTGGATCCGACGGGGCTTGAAGGAGACACAATCGTCGTTGTGGGCCAGTGTCGGTTAGGCTCATACTTATCTCAAGGGAGCTGTGTCAGGAAGGTTCCGCAAGGAAATGGGCAATATACGCTCGGGCCAGATAAGGCGATATGTCCGCCGGGCTATGTCAGCTATGGATATTCTGCTTCATGCTGGCCGATAACGGGCGGTGAATCAACGAACACAGCGTCGCCGCAAAACGGAATGGGCGACAAGGCAGCGTCGACCATTTGTAGAATACTTGTCGATACCCTCGGCGACCCTCAGAAGTTAATCTCCGATGTGGCGCAAGAAGCCGGTGCCATAGCGGTCGGTGGCATCGTGGGCGCCGCTGGGGGTGAAATAGCTGTTCGATACAACCAGCGAGTCAATAAATTTCGAATGCCTGAGGGTAGCACCGGTCTTGGAAATCTTGAGCGCTCAATTCGGTGGGGCGGGAGGGCAAAGGCTGGCGTATTCACGGCAATTGCCGCGATAGGCTTGTCATATTATTATAGAAATGAAATCGAGGCTCTCGAAAATAAGGCGAAAAAATCCTGTCAAAATGCCTTGAAATAAATATGGTGATCAGATGATCTACAAAATTCTGAGATATGCCTCCCTTATGTCCGTGCTATTTTTTTCGACATATGGAGCAGGTTTAATGTTTTTCGGTGAAAATGGCGGCAATTTCGTTCTAAAAATATTGATCTATGCCATATTTTGCATAGTCCCATCGTTTATATTATTTGGAAATTCTGAGGGCGGAAAGCCGTGATCAAGGCCTAGGGTCAGGACTTCTGTGAAATTACGAAATTACAAATTACGGTGACAGTTACTAAATCCCTATCGAGCGATAGGATTAGGATTACGGGATTGATTACGGTGACAGTTTACGGATTACGGTGACACGGATTACGGTGACGGATTACGGTGACGGATTACGGTGACGGATTACGGTGACGGATTACGGTGGACGGATTGGATTAGGATTAGGATTACGGGAATTAGAATTACGGAATTACGGTGAATTACGAATTACGGTGACAGTTTACTAAATCCCCATTTGGCGACAGGGATATGTCATGGCTCGGCACTGTCAAAGCAAATGACGGCGCGATATCAGCGGGCATGACAAAGCCCGCTGGCAACCCGTTCCGCTATTTTAATTCGTCACCCGAGGTGATCCGCCTCGTCGTGATGATGTACGTCCGCTTCCCCTTGTCTCTGCGGAATGTCGAAGACCTGCTGTTCGAGCGCGGTATCGACATCTGCCATGAAACCGTCCGGCTATGGTGGAACAGATTTGGTCCGCTGTTTGCCGGCGACATTCGTAGGCAGCGGGTCAGCCGCATGAAGGGCTTGCGCCATTGGCGCTGGCACCTTGATGAGATGTACGTCAAGATCAACGGTGAGATGGTCTACCTCTGGCGTGCCGTTGATCATGAGGGCGAAATCCTCGAGAGCTACGTCACCAAAACCCGCGACAAGAAGGCTGCTTTGGTCTTCATGAAGAAGGCGCTCAAGCGGCACGGTTCGCCTGAAGCGATCACTACCGACGGGCTGAGATCCTACGGCGCGGCGATGAACGAGCTTGGCAATCGCGAGAAGCAGGCGGTTGGTCGCTGGGCAAACAACAGGGTGGAGAACAGCCACCTGCCCTTCCGACGACGAGAGCGCGCAATGCTCCGTTTCAGGCAGATGAAGGCACTACAAAAGTTCGCCTCCATCCATGCCAACCTGCACAACCACTTCTCACTGGAACGCCATCTCGTAGATCGCAAAACATTCAAGGAACGACGCTCTGCCGCTCTGGCAGAGTGGCGGCTAATCGCGAGCTAGGCCCCTGCCCTTCTAGCCTGAGATGCATTTGGTGGAGACGAGTTCGCATTAGACTGACAGCACCTGCGGACGGCCTTGGCGGAAATGTGCGCAGCGCCCTTGAACTTGGCGAAACCGCCTCGGTCAAGGGCTGCCATTATCGCATCGAGCACGGCGTTGTCGAGACCTAGGGCGCGCAATTGTGCGCCGATCCGATCATTAGTCTCAAAGAAGCTTAGTATGTGGGCGATTTGATCGAGTTGTTCGGGCTGCCTGTCCATTTCGACCCACAGAGAGTCGCCTAGCGCCTTACGCAGCGTTGCCGTGCCTGACATAGCTTCCCCCGTCTTGGAAGCGATGTCGCCGGACTCCTGATCCGGCTTGATGGTCGTGAACCGTTGCTCGACCGACAGGCCAATCAGATCACGGACCCGCTTAGCCGTTAGCTTCGCGGTCTTTCCCAAATCGGACGTGGCCCGCGCCAATTCGTCGGGGCTGAGTGGGCGCTCGCCATCCGGCGTCGTCACGCGCAGATTTATGAGGCGCGTCAGCAAGCGGAATTTTTCGAACGATGGCGCGAGTTTCGCCGCCCGCTTTTCTTCCTTTTCAAAGGGACAATGACCCACGAGTTTTTCGCTGTCCTGCATCGCCATTTGCCGGAACGCGATGGCGCGATAAGCCTCCTCCAGATCAATGCTAGCGCCAGGATTGCCGTGCCGCCGCTGTGCAGAAAACAAGACGCCGACCTCATGGATCAGATCGTCGCGGCTGGCGGTACGATCATAAATGCCGTCGCGGTTGCGCTTCCGTCCAACATAGTCGGGATCACGTGCGAACATATGGCCGACCGTCTGATAGCGGCCAAGCCGCTCTCTTGTCGCCTCCAGCGCCTTAAGCATTCTCTGGTCGTCGCCCGCCGTATTCGCTGACTTGCTTTTTGCTGCGGATTTAAACCCCCGCCGCTTGGCAATATGGCCCAAGGCCACAGCAAATTCATGGTTGGTCAGCAGCTTGTCCAGTCCCCTTGCTCGCAACTCCCAAGGGTCAAGCCCCTTGAGCTTGAGCGCATCGGCGGAATCTATCGAGAGCAACCCGGATTGCCGGAACAGGCTGCGCAATTCAGACATGCGGTTGCGGCGACGGCGGATCACTCGGCGGAGCAGGCGATTGCCGCGCCGTATCTGGTTCGTTGGCGTCCGTTCCTTGTCGGTTTCCGGCACATCGAAAATCCAGCTTCCAATGCCGTCGATTGTGCCTGCTTCTTCGATCGATGCTGGTTGGCGTATCACCGCCCAGCCACAAGAGCCGATGCCCAGGTCGATGCCAAAAGCCAAATCCTCGATAATCATGACGCCCCCCCTTGCGCGGGATAGAAACCGCTTGACCGCATCGCGTCAACCAGTTCATCTGATTGCGGCAAATCGGTAGGGAAGCCACGGTAACAGAGCTTCACTGTGAAGGATCATCCCTCCGGGGAAATTCCTTATTGAAGCACTGATACAGAGGTTTCTCTGTAACAAGACCTCTGTCGGGAAACCGGCGGGGGTTTTGGCTTTATATAATTACCGCGTCCGACCGACTGGACCTCCTGCGCTGTCTCTGCGCCAGCGCGAAGTACACAACTTTATGCCGGGATGCTTTGTCCGACCAATCCTGCAGACTGGATGTCGAGCGACGGAAGGCCCCGGACGATTTTCATCGTCTCCAAGCTCACCGTGATCATTCGCTGGAACAGTCGCATGGGGTAGGCCGGGTCGCCGACCGTTTCGATGGCATAGCGGTTAGCGTCGTTGTCGATGCCGCTGGCCTTGTCGGTCTTCACGCACTGACGCTCCATAACCCATTCAAGAGCGGGCTTGCCGTTCACCACATATTCGTATGCGGCGAGCGGTATACCGGTTATGGTGATATTGGCGTTGTAGACCAACGAGGTCTTGTCGAGCTTCGGTCGCTTGCCCGCAAACCTCATCTGCTCGACCCGGTAAAAACTCTTGGGATCGGGGGGTGGCACAAGCGATGTGTCGCCGCGAGCAAAGGTGACAGGGTAAAGTTCCACCTGTTCATAGTTGACATGCAAAGCCGCCAAAGCGCGCCCAGCTTTAGGCTGTAGTGACATTTTAGGGATTCCCGTGTTAGCAGATTTCTGATTCAACACTGGCTTTTGGAGGCTGGTGTGGAAGGCGAGGTTCTGCGGGACGATCAGTGGGAGCGGCTGCGCGAGTTTGTACCGGGCGGTCGCAAAGGCAAGCGTGGGCCGCGCAGCGATGGTCTAGTAGAATTTGTCGAAGACGTTGGTGACG
>NZ_LMKV01000011.1:47500-50530 GCF_001421665.1 Sphingobium sp. Leaf26 | reverse complement strand
CTAATATGGGGCCATGTGGTGCAGCCGGGATTGGGGGGAGGACTTCTTGTGTTGTGGGAGAAGTCTCTTGAGATTGTGAAGGGTTTTTTTTCGATATATGCGCGAGCTGCAATGCCTGGCGACGCCCTACTCTTCCAGTGCTTGAGCAATAGTACCATCGGCGCAGACTGGTTTCACGGCCGAGTTCGGGATGGGATCGGGTGGGTCACAGACGCTATGGTCACCAAGCAATGAAGCTGGCGCATATATTGGGTTATGATCGATACCGTGCACGGGCATTTCCGTTGGGAAAATGCGTGGGAAAATAGACTTGTATATTTATATCTGGCTTTGTCTGACAACCGCCATTTCAACTGTTTCACTGCTTTTCCAGTGCTGTTGTTGATGGTGGGACTCTACGGTTCATCGCTGACCCGTTTAAGCGTGATCAGAGCAATTAGGACTGGTTAGCTCCATGCGTTACCGCACTTCCACATCCAGCCTATCAACGTCGTGGTCTACGACGGCTCGATGAAATCTTATCTTGAGGGAGGCTTCCCGCTTAGATGCTTTCAGCGGTTATCCCGTCCATACATAGCTACCCTGCTGCGCCACTGGCGTGACGACAGGTACACCAGAGGTATGTTCAACCCGGTCCTCTCGTACTAGGGTCAACTCCTCTCAAATTTCGACGCCCACGGCAGATAGGGACCAAACTGTCTCGCGACGTTCTGAACCCAGCTCACGTACCACTTTAATTGGCGAACAGCCAAACCCTTGGGACCTGCTCCAGCCCCAGGATGTGATGAGCCGACATCGAGGTGCCAAACGATTCCGTCGATATGAGCTCTTGGGAATCATCAGCCTGTTATCCCCGGCGTACCTTTTATCCGTTGAGCGATGGCCCTTCCACGAGGGACCACCGGATCACTATGACCGACTTTCGTCTCTGCTCGACTTGTCAGTCTCGCAGTCAGGCGGGCTTATGCCATTGCACTCTAACAGACGGTTTCCAACCGTCCTGAGCCCACCATCGCGCGCCTCCGTTACTCTTTAGGAGGCGACCGCCCCAGTCAAACTACCCACCACAGAGGGTCCCTGCACCGGATAACGGTGCGAGGTTAGACATCAGAAAACAGCAGGGTGGTATTTCACCTATGGCTCCACATCATCTGGCGACGATGCTTCAAAGCCTCCCACCTATGCTACACAGCTCTTTCCTAATGCCACTCTGAAGTTGCAGTAAAGGTGCACGGGGTCTTTCCGTCTAACCGCGGGTACTCCGCATCTTCACGGAGAATTCAATTTCGCTGAGCATATCCTGGAGACAGTGGGGAAGTCGTTACGCCATTCGTGCAGGTCGGAACTTACCCGACAAGGAATTTCGCTACCTTAGGACCGTTATAGTTACGGCCGCCGTTTACCTGGGCTTCAATTCAGAGCTTGCACTCCTCCTCTTAACCTTCAGGCACCGGGCAGGCGTCAGGCCCTATACGTCGTCTTGAAGCCGACTTAGCAGAGCCCTGTGTTTTTGCTAAACAGTCGCTACCCCCTGGCCTGTGCCCCCCATCAGTGCTTGCGCATAGATGGGGCCTCCTTCTTCCGAAGGTACGGAGGCAATTTGCCGAGTTCCTTCAGGATACTTCTCTCAAACGCCTTGGTATACTCTACCATTCCACCTGTGTCGGTTTAGGGTACGGTCTATACGGTGGGGCTATTTCCTGGGACACCTTCCCTGCCTGGAGCAATCCAATAAGCCCAGACAAGTTACGGCATCCGTCACACACCACCAGGCCCACGAATATTAACGTGGTTCCCATCGACTACCCCCTTCGGGCTCGTCTTAGGGGCCGGCTTACCCTGCTCAGATTAGCTTTAAGCAGGAACCCTTGGAATTTCGGCGACAGTGCATCTCACACTGTTAATCGCTACTCATGTCTGCATTCGCACTTCCGATACCTCCACCGTCCATTACCAGACGGCTTCAACGGCCTACGGAACGCTCCGCTACCGCTTGGATCAAAGATCCAAACCCTAAGCTTCGGTGCACGTCTTGAGCCCCGTTACATCTTCGCCGCAGAACCTCTTGTTTAGACCAGTGAGCTGTTACGCTTTCTTTAAAGGATGGCTGCTTCTAAGCCAACCTCCTGGTTGTTTTGGAAGTTCCACATGCTTTCCCACTTAGACGTGACTTGGGGACCTTAGCTGTAGGTTAGGGCTGTTTCCCTTTTGACGACGGACCTTAGCACCCGCCGTCTGTCTGCCGAACTAGACTCGTTGGTATTCGGAGTTTGGTTAGTATTGGTAGATCTCGCGACCCCCGCAACCATCCAGTGCTCTACCCCCAACGGCAAATATTCGACGCTCTACCTCAATAGATTTCGCGGAGAACCAGCTATTTCCCGGCTTGATTGGCCTTTCACCCCTAAGCACAACTCATCCGACAATTTTTCAACATTGAACGGTTCGGTCCTCCAGTGCGTGTTACCGCACCTTCAACCTGGTCATGCATAGATCGCCGGGTTTCGGGTCTAATGCATCAAACTATGGTCGCCCTATTCAGACTCGCTTTCGCTGCGCCTACACCTAACGGCTTAAGCTTGCTTGATACACTAAGTCACAGACCCATTATGCAAGAGGTACGCGGTCAGGTCTCAAGGACCCTCCCACTGCTTGTAGGCATCCGGTTTCAGGTACTGTTTCACTCCCCTCATCGGGGTGCTTTTCACCTTTCCCTCACGGTACTGGTTCACTATCGGTCATGTACGAGTATTTAGGCTTGGAGGGTGGTCCCCCCATGTTCAGACAGAGTTTCACGTGCTCCGCCCTACTCAAGTCCTGGAATATCATTTTCGCATACGGGGCTGTCACCCGCTATGGCCGCACTTTCCAGAGCGTTCTGCTAATTATATCCCAGGCACTGGCCTGGTCCGCGTTCGCTCGCCACTACTAACGGAATCTCGGTTGATGTCTTTTCCTCCGGGTACTGAGATGTTTCAGTTCTCCGGGTTCGCCTCACCAAAGCCTATTTTATTCAGCTTAGTGATACCT
>NZ_LMKV01000011.1:0-42500 GCF_001421665.1 Sphingobium sp. Leaf26 | reverse complement strand
GCTGTCCATCACCGACATGATGGCAGGTGCGTAACTGGTGCAGGGCGGACTGGCGCCGCCTCTTGAGCCTGCGTGAAGCGGGTGTCTATTATGCACTGGTGCCGCTGAACGGAGCTATCGTGCAATTTGTGGGCATCAACGCCTTCATCGTGACGCTGGGCACGCTGACGGCAGTGCGGGGACTGGTGCTGATCCTGACCGACGGGCGATCGCTGATGGTGGCACGGCCGGAGGTTCTGGCGCAGATGCTGGCGTTCGAAAGTGGCCGGGTGTCGGCCATTTGGGTGCTGCTGGTCATAGGCGCTGCCCTGCTGGGCTATGGGCTGGCGCGGCGGCGGGTCTATGCCGTGGGCAGCAATGCGGCGGCGGCGCTGCCGGGCGTGATGGGACAGAAAGTGTGCGGGCAATGAGGGACGGGATCGTGGATCGGCGGCAATTTATCGGGTCAGCGGCTTTGGGCCTTGGCGGACTGGCTGTGGAGGGGGCGACGGCGAAAGTCGGACGCAAAGACCCGGTCGCGCCGTTCAGGACGCCCTATAAATATCCCAAGCTGGTGCTGGCGGGATCGGGCGTGAAAGGCACGTTCGACGAGAAACTGGTCGATTGCCCCTTCGTCTTTTCGCATGAGGGGCGGTTCTGCATGACCTATGTCGGGTGGGATGGTAGCGGCTATCAGACGGGGCTGGCGGACTCCGACGACCTGGTCAACTGGCGGCGCAAGGGGATTATCCTCGCCCGCGATCCAAATGATCCGATCACCCGCTATAATATCGCGACTGCGTCGATCCTGCGCGACAATGACCTGATGTCGCCGGGGCGGCTGATCAAGGTGGACGGGCATTATGTCTGCGCATGGCATGCCTATCCCGGCACCGGCTATGAGGCGGGGCCGGCGGTCATCGGGCTGGCGTATAGCAAGGATCTGATCCACTGGGACAAGACCCCACCGATCCTGTTTCCCGATGGCGGCGCACCATGGGAGGAAGGCGGGCTGTACAAGCCGTACCTGATGAAGGTCGGGCGGACCTATTATCTGTTCTACAACGCCAAGACCAAGGGCGAGCCATGGCATGAGCAGACCGGACTGGCGACGTCCACCGATCTGAAACACTGGACGCGACATCCGGCCAGTCCGTTGCTGCGCAATGGGGTGAAGGGGGCGTGGGACGACCGTTTTGCCAGCGATCCGGTGCTACTGCGCCATGGCGGGCGATGGGCGATGTTCTATTTCGGGCTGTCGACCGATGGCTATGCGCGGGACTTGCTGGCGCTGGGAGAGAGCCTGACCGACTTCCGCAAGGTGGACGAGATACTGGTCGATCATGGCGCGCCGGGATCGGTGGACGAGAAATATGCGCACAAGCCTTCGGTCGTCTACGCCAGGGGCGCGCTCTACCATCATTATTGCGCGGTCAGCGGGAAATGGCCCGATGACGTGCGCGGGATCGCGGTGGCGCGGTCGGTGCCCTGGTAGGACGCTGATCGCTTAACTTCGCACATTTCCCGCTGATTTTGACATTTATGTGCTGGAGTTGGAAATTTTCAGTCAGCGGAGCACCGCATGTTGGACAGAGCCAAGGCGATCTTAGCGGGTGCGTGACGAATAGGACAGATGGGAGCCGCCGACGCGGCTTACCACCCCCGGCCCCTCCCTTTCAGGGAGGGGAGCAGCAGCGACAGCCTATTTCAATTCAAACAGCGCGATGCCGTGGGGAGCCATCTGGCCATTGCGCCACTCACCCTGCGACAGTTCAGCACCGGCTGGCGGCGTCAATGGTCGCGCTTCGCTGCCATGGTTGATGATGATCATCACGCGCTTGCCCTTCCCGGCCCGTTCGCTGATTTCGAGATCGGGATGGGCGTTCGGGACGAGTGGCTGAACCCTTGCCTCTAAGAGCAGGCGGTCGGCCAGTTGCTGCATGGCGGCAGGTTCCAGCCATGCGCCGAGATAGGTGATGCGGCCCTTGCCCACTGTGCGCGTAACCAGCGCGGGCTTACCATCGAGCCAGCCGCCCGGATTGTCATAGGTCGCCAGCACCTGGACGTCGGAGGCGATGAGTTTGAGTTCCTCAGCCCACAGGGTCGCGGTGCCGCCAACCGCGCCCTTGATGTCGACATTTTCGTCCAGCGCATAATATTGCTCCACCTGTGCGCCGAGCAAATCCGCCAGCGGGCCGGGCTGCCGCTGGGGCCAGAGCGCGTTGGCATCATCCTTCATGCCGGAGCGCGCGCCGAGCAGCAATTGGCCGCCGCCGCGCACATAGGCGGCGAGGCGGTCAGCCTGGCCTTGCGTCAAGACATTGAGGTTGGGCGCGACGATGAGGGGATAGCCGGACAGGTCGTCGTCGGCCGACAGGATATGGACGCCCTGCGATGCGGTGCGGAAAGGGCGATAGGTTTCGGTGAAGGATTTGATCGGGTCGAACGCCTTGTTGTGGCGTTGCAGGTCGATTGCCCAGCGGCTGTCATAGGAAAAGAGGAAGCCGACCTTGGCTGCGGGTTGGGTGTCGGCCAGTAGAGGGGCGGCGGCGGTCAGTTCCTTCGCTATCTGCGTGATTTCGGCATGGACGGGATTGGGCAGACCGTCCTGCCCCAGCACCGCGCCATGATAGACTTCCTGCCCGTTGGCGGGCGAACGCCATTGCCAATAGAGGATGGCGTCGGCGCCATGCGACACCGCCTGCCATGCCAGTTCGCGGGTCTGGCCCGGATCGAGCGAGCGGTTGACCGGCACCCAGTCGACCCGGCCCGGCTGGGTTTCCATCAGCCAGAAATTGCGCTGCTTATATCCCCGCACCAGATCATGGTTCGCGCCATTGGCGACCCAGTCGGGGCGACCGTCCGGGATATAATTGTCCCATGAGGCGATATCGAGATCGCGGTGCATCTGGAAATGATCGAACCCGGCATTCCAGAACATGGTGTTGGTGGTGACGAAGGCACGGCGGTCGATCAGGGGGCGGATCGCCTGCGCCTGATTTTGCACATAATCGGTCCAGGTGGCGCTGGTGAAATGTTTGAAGTCGAGCAACAGGCCGGGATTTTGCTGGCCGGTGGCGTGGAGCGGCACCTGATCGAAGTCGTTATAATGCTGGCTCCAATATTGGGTGGTCCACCGCTGGTTGAGCGTGTCGATGCTGCCGTAGCGAGCCTTGAGAAACCTGTGCCATGCTGCGACGGATTCGGGGTCGAAGCTGGGCGGGCCGACTTCATTGTCGATCTGCCAGCCGACGACCGACGGGTCTTTGCCGTAACGCTTCGCCATCTCGACGGCGATGCGGCGGGACAGGTCGCGATAGCGCGCACTGGCAAAGGAGAAATGGCGGCGGCCGCCATGGCCCGCCCGCACGCCATTTTCATCGACGCGCAGTGTGTCGGGATATTTTTGCGTGAGCCATGCCGGCGGCCCCGCACTGGGCGTGCCGATGACGATCATGAAGCCATGGCGTTTTGCAGCGGCGACGGCGCGGTCCATCCAGGCGAAGTCGAACTGGCCTTCGGCCGGCTCCATGCGGCTCCAGGCAAATTCGCCGATGCGGACCGTATTGAAACCGGTGTCCTTCATCATCTTGAGGTCGACATCCCAGCGGGATTCGGGCCATTGTTCGGGATACCAGGCGACGCCGACCGCGATGGCAGGCTTGTCCGCGAACTGAGTCGCGCGGGATTGATATGGCTGCGTTTTCGCGGGAAAAGGAGAGACGGCAACCGCCAAACATAACAGCGATGCCGTCCAAAACCCCTTCACCATTCATCCCTCCTCTTGCAATTAGTCATATGATATTGTTAAATCGCGCCATAGCGCAAGCCTGCGCATGCAATCAAAGAAGAATCGGGGACAGGATGAGCATGGGGCATCATGATGACGGCCACGCCAGCGGTGGCATTTCGCGGCGTGGGTTCATCCATTGCGCGACCTGTGCGACTGCCGGTGCCGGTGCGCTGGGCGCATCATCGATGGCGTTCGCTGCTGCGACCGCCGGGCGCGGCAAGGAAGTGTTGCAGGAATTTCCCTATGGCGCGGTCCAGCTTACCGGTGGGGTGGTCAAGGAGCATTATGACCATATCCATGCCCATTATCTGGCGCTCGACAATGATCGGGCGCTCAAGGTATTTCGCCAGCAGGCCGGCCTGCCCGCCCCCGGCCCGGACATGGGCGGATGGTATGACCGCGACGGCTTCGTCCCCGGCCTGGCATTCGGCCAATATATATCGGGTCTGGCGCGTATTGGCGCAACGACTGGCGATAAGGCCGTCCATGCCAAGGTCGCGGCATTGGTGCAGGGTTTCGGCGAGTTCATCACCAAGACGAAGAACCCCTATGCCGGTCCCAAGGCGCAGGACCAGTGGGCTGCCTATACCATGGACAAATATGTCGTCGGGCTGATCGACGCATATCGCCTGTCGGGGGTGGAGCAGGCCAGGACGTTGCTGCCGATCACGATCGAGAAGTGCCGACCCTATATCTCGCCCGTGTCGCGCGACCGGGTGGGCAAGGTCGATCCGCCCTATGACGAAACCTATGTGCTGCCCGAAAATCTGTTCCATGTCGCCGAGATTACGGGGCAGGAAAAGTACCGCCAGATGGCGACCCATTATCTGCTGAACAAGGAATGGTTCGATCCGCTGGCCGCCGGGCAGGATGTGTTGCCGACCAAGCATGCGTACAGCCACACCATCGCGCTGAGTTCCGGCGCGCAGGCCTATCTGCATCTGGGCGACGAGAAATATCGCAAGGCGCTGGTCAACGCATGGACCTATATGGAGCCGCAGCGCTTCGCATCGGGTGGCTGGGGGCCGGAGGAGCAGTTTGTCGAACTGCATCAGGGGAAGCTGGCCGCCAGCCTGAAATCGTCGAAAGCGCATTTCGAAACGCCGTGCGGCAGTTTTGCCGACATGAAGCTGGCCCGCTATCTGGTGCGCTTCACCGGCGAGCCGGTCTATGGCGACGGGCTGGAGCGGACGCTCTACAACACGATCCTGGCGACCCGCCTGCCCGACAGCGATGGGGGATATCCCTATTATTCCAATTATGGCGCCACGGCCGAGAAACTCTATTATCACCAGAAATGGCCATGCTGTTCGGGGACTTTGGTGCAGGCCGTCGCCGATTATGTGCTGAACCTCTATTTCCATGACGATGACGCCCTGGTCGTGAACATGTTCGCGCCGTCGACCGTGAAATGGGATCGCCCCGGCGGCGCTGTGCAGGTGGATCAGCAGACCAGCTATCCAGCGGAGGACACCACCCGCCTGACCGTTACCGCGCCGGGCAATGGCCGCTTCGCCATGAAGCTGCGTATTCCCGCCTGGGCGAAGGGCGCTCAATTGCGCGTCAACGGCGCGGCGCAGGGCGTGCAGCCGGGGACGTTGGCCGTTGTCGACCGGACGTGGAAGGCGGGCGACTCCGTGGAACTGACCCTGCCGCAAGCCCTGCGGACGCTGAGCATCGACGACAAGAATCCGGACATCGCGGCGGTGATGCGCGGGGCGGTGATGTATGTCGGCCTCAATCCCTGGACAGGGGTGGAGGATCAGCCGCTGGCATTGCCCGCGTCGCTGACGCCGGTGCCTGGATCGGGCCTGAACTACGCGATGGAAACGGGCGGCCGGAATCTGGTCTTCATCCCCTATTTCAATGTGGGGCTTGAGCGGTACAACACCTATTTCAAGATTGCGTGACCATGTCTGACCGCGTTTTTGCGACCTACGAGATCGAGACGGCCTTTCCGCTCGCCCAGGCGGCGGCGACGATGGCGGGCGAGCAGTCGACCGGCACTTTCGTCCGCGTGCCGGGGGAAACCGACGAACTGCGCGAAGCTCATGCGGCGCGGGTGGAAGTGCTGGATGAGCTGGGAGAGGTGGATGCGCCGTCGCTGCCGGGATCGGGCCTGCCCAAGGGTGGCGGCGACGGAAAAAGGCGGCGGGCGAGGGTGACTCTGTCCTGGCCGACATCCAATTTCGGGATTTCGCTGCCGAACCTGCTGGCGACGATCAACGGCAATCTGTCGGAACTGAAGGCTTTTTCGGGGCTTCGGCTGGTGGACGTGGCGTTGCCGCCCGCATTCCTGACCCGCTATCAGGGGCCGCAATTCGGCGTCGCAGGGACGCGCAAGCTGGCGGGGGTCCATGACCGGCCGATGATCGGGACGATCATCAAGCCGAGCGTCGGCCTGTCGCCGGAAGCCACCGCGGATCAGGTGCGCGGCCTGGTGGAGGCGGGCGTCGATTTCATCAAGGATGATGAATTGCAGGCGGACGGACCGCATTGTCCGTTCGATGCGCGGGTCAGCGCGGTGATGCGCGTCATCAACGACCATGCCGACAGGACCGGCAAGAAGGTGATGTTCGCGGCCAACCTGACCGGCGACATGGACGAGATGCTGGAGCGGCACGACCATGTGCTGCGCGAAGGCGGCACCTGCATCATGGCGAGCATGAACAGCATCGGCCTGCCCGCGATGAAGATGCTGCGCGCCCATTCGCAACTGCCGATCCATGGGCATCGCAATGGCTGGGGCATGCTGGGGCGGTCGCCGGCGATCGGCATGAGCTATATCGCGTTCCAGAAATTGTGGCGGCTGGCCGGTATCGATCATACTCATGTGAACGGCATCGACAATAAATTCTGCGAGAGTAATGAGAGCGTGATCGCGTCGGCCCGCGAATGCCTGATGCCGATGTTCCCTTCGCCCCATGCGGGGTGCGAGATCATGCCGGTCTTTTCGTCCGGGCAGTCGGCGCGGCAGGTGCCTGCGACCTTTGCGGCTTTGGGATCGACCGACCTGATCTTTGCTGCGGGTGGCGGGATCATGGCACATCCGGGCGGGCCGGGCGCGGGCGTGCGCGCCTTGCAACAGGCATGGGCGGCGGCGGTGGCCGGGGTCGACCTGGCCGAAGCGGCGACACAGGAGCCGGAATTGCGCGATGCGCTGGCGGCTTTTGCCTGATATTGTTCTCCTTCCTTTGGGGAGAGAATCTGCTCCGGCATAACTCTATGAGACTGCTTCCATGACGGATCTGCTCTACGCCTTTTACGGCGACGATTTTACCGGGTCGACCGATGTGCTGGAGCAACTGGCGGAAGGCGGGGTGCCGGCCATCCTGTTCCTGCGGCAGCCGGATGCAACGATGCTGGCGCGCTTCCCCGATGTGCGGGCGATCGGGCTGGCGGGCGACGCGCGCAGCCAGTCGCCGGACTGGATGGACGCGCATCTGCCTAGTGCCTTTGCAGCGCTGGGCGCGAGCGGCGCGCCGGTTGTGCATTACAAGACCTGCTCGACCTTCGACAGCAGTCCTGATGTCGGCTCTATCGGGCGGGCGCTGGAGATCGGGAAGGCAACGCTGGGCGGGATCGTGCCGATAGCGATCGGGGCGCCGCATCTGGGTCGATATCTGATCTTCGGCAATCTGTTCGCGGTGGCGGGCGGTGTGGTGCACAGGATCGACCGGCACCCGACGATGGCGCGCCATCCGGTGACGCCGATGGATGAGGCCGACATGCGCCGCCATCTGGCACGGCAGACGAAGGCGAAGATTGCCCTGGCTACCATCGACCGGATACAGGCAGGAGATGCGGAAACCTTGTTTCTGGATGCCGTGACAGACGGCGCGGATGCGATGCTGTTCGATGGCATGGACGAGCCTAGCCTGGCTGCGGTGGGGCAAGTGTTGCTGGCGCATCAGGGCGCGCATTTCCGCTTTGCCGTGGGCAGTTCGGGCGTCACGCGCGCGATGATTTTGGCATGGCAGGCGATGGGGTTTGTGCCGCCGCCGAACGCCCTGCCCTGCGTCGGTGCCGGGGCCGTTGACCGGCTATTGGTGATGAGCGGGAGTTGTTCCCCGGTGACGGCGGCGCAGATCGCGACGGCACGGACTGATGGCTTTGCGACGGTGCAGGCCGATGTTGCCGCGCTGTTGAGCGGGAGCGCTTCCGAGGAAGCGCGACTGGTGCAGACTGCGGCTGAAATGCTTGGCGCAAATGGGCGCGTGGTAGTACATTCGGCTGAAGGGCCGCTGGCGCAGGATGTGCCTGCTGCCGGGGCAGCCATCGGTGCCGCATTGGGCCGGGTCAGCCGGGATGTCGTGCGGCGAACCGGGATTTCGCGGCTGCTGTTTGCGGGCGGCGATACGTCCAGCCATGGCGTGGCGCAAATGGGGCTGGAGGCCATCGCATGGGCCGCGCCACTGGAACGCGGCGCGCCGCTGGTGCGGGCCTATGCGTCCGAGCCGGAACTGGATGGGCTGGAACTGGTGCTGAAGGGCGGGCAGATGGGCGCGCCGGACTTTTTCGAGACGGTGCGGCGCGGGAGATAGGTTCCCCTGCTTTCACCGGGGAACTGGATGCTACGGCGCAGCCTTCTGGTCGAAGCCCTTGGTGCAGTCGATCCTTGAAAACAGCACGGCCGCGATCAGGACCATTGCCGCGACGCCCTGCACAGGCAGATTATAGTCGCCGGTCGCGCCGATCATGTAACCGATCACCACGGTACAGACGAACCCGCCCAGATTACCCGCCGTGTTCATGACGCCGCTCGCCGTACCGCCGTAACGGCCGCCGATCGACATGCACATCGCCCAGGCGGACGGCAGCATCAGGTCCATGACACCGAAGGCGGAGGCGGCGAGGAGGATGATGACGACCTTGCTGGTGGCGAGGCTCATCAGAACGAGCAGAACCGCCGTGATGGTGAGACAAGTGCTGGCGATGCGGCTATATGCTTTGCGGATGCCGATGCGGTCGGCAAGGCGATCGCACAGGACCCCGCCCGCCAGATTGGCGACGATGCCGAGCAGGAAGGGGATGGAGCCGTAAAGGCCCATTTCGGCGATGGTGAACTTCGCGCCGTTCACCATCCAGGTCGGGAACCAGTTGAAGAAGAACCAGCTGCCGAACGCATAGAAGCAATAAGCGAGCGCGATCAGCCAGAGTTGCGGCAGGGACAAGAGCTTGCGCCAGGGCGTGCCGCTATGGCCGCTGGACTCGTCGCTGCCGATTTCCGCGACTTCGGCAGCGCTGATGCCGGGCTGTTCTGCGGGACGATCATGGTAGAAGGCGCGCCAGGCCAGTGCCCAGCCGAGGCCGATGACGCCCAATGCGATGAAGACGGCGCGCCATCCGAATTGCGCCTGGAGCGGCACCAGCAAAAGGGGCGCGAGCGCGCCGCCAAGGCGGCTGGCGGCCCAAATGACGCCCTGCCCGCGTGCGCGCTCCCGCGCCGGGAGCCAGCGGTAGAGGACGCCGGACATGTTGGGGTAAGCGCCTGCCGCGCCAAGGCCGAAGAGGAAGCGCGCGCCGGTGAGCTGCCAGACATTGTGGACGAAGGCGGTGGCGGCGGTGAAGAAGGACCACCAGAGGGTGATGCGGGTCAGTTCCTTGCGATAGCCATGTTTGTCGCCCAATGCGCCCGACGGCACTTCGAACACGGCATAGGCGATGACATAGGCGCCAAGCACCCACCCCCATTGTTGCGGGGTGATCGCCAGTTCTTTCTGCACCGCAGGGCCAGTGACCGCGATCGCCATCCGGTCGAGGAAGGTGATGACCGAAAGGACGCCGAGAAGCCCGACGACGGCATGACGTTTCTTCACCCCCCTATTCTCCTTTTACGCGAGGCTGGCGAGCACATCGCGGGCGCGCTCCACGCCCAGTTCCGGGCTGGTGAAGACCGGCGCGGGAATCGCGCCTTCGGGCAGGGCGGCGAGCGCACGAGCCATCGACGCCTGCGCGAAGAGGATCGCGTCCATGCCCGCCATCTTCCCCGTCAGCGCTTCGCCGACGATGCGGTCATGGGTCGCGCCGTCGCCCGCCATCACGGCTTCGAACGCGCCTTCACAGACATGTTCGACAATCTCGATATGCTTGCCGCTTTCCTCCGCCACGCGGCGGACGAGCGCGACCGTTGGGGCGAGCGTGGTGGAGAGGGTTGCAAGGACGCCGACCCGGCCCGAACCGGCAGCGGCCGCCGCGACGGCCTTCTCCGCCATGGGGCGGTCGACGCGCAGAACCGGCTTGTCATGCAGTTGCGCGGCAATGTCTACCGCCGGGCCGATGGAGGAACAGGTGACGAGCGTCACGTCCGCCCCTGCGTCGAAGGTCGATCCGACCAGATCGATCAAGCGGCGCATCGTGGATTTTTCCAGTTTGCCCGCCGCGATCGTATTTTTGATCAGGCTTTCGTCCACGAAATGGAGGACGCGCACGCCCGGCGTGATCCGCGCCGTCAGTTCGTTGAACAATGGACTGAGCGTCGGGCTGGTATGGAGCAGGGCCAGCGTTTTCATGGGTTCTCTCCGTTCTTATGATTTGAAGCTGATGCGCAGGGCATAGGGCATTGCATCGGTGTTGCTTTGCGGCAAGCTGATGTTGAGGCCCTTGTCCGTCTGCTGCCATTTCACCGCGCCGGTGCCGAGCAATTCGATGCGGTCGATCGGGCGGTCGAGATAGGGCGTCTTTGCAAACAGCGTCTTGATGAGGACCGCGCCATCGGCCGGGCGTTCAAGGCCCAGTGCGTAGAGATTGCCGTCCTTCGTCGTGAAGCGGATATCTTCCTTCGTGAAGCTGCTGACATTTTTCTCGGTGAACTGGCCGACCTGACGGACATGACCGGACTTGGTCGGGCCTTCGCCGAAATAGAGGAACGGCCGCGTGCCGTAGATGGCTTCGCCATTCACCTTCAGCCATGCGCCCATGCCGCGCAGGACGGTGGCGATTTCTTCCGGGATGGTCCCGTCCGCCTTGGGACCGACGTTCAGCAGCAGGTTGCCATTCTTCGACACGATGTCGATCATGTCGGCGATCAGCGACTTGGGCGTGCGGTAGCTGTCATTCTGGGCATAGCCCCAGCTTTTGACGCTGACCGAGGTGTCCGACTGCCATGGCGTGA
Organism: Sphingobium sp. Leaf26; assembly: GCF_001421665.1. Lineage (GTDB taxonomy): Bacteria > Pseudomonadota > Alphaproteobacteria > Sphingomonadales > Sphingomonadaceae > Sphingobium. The sequence goes on along the minus strand of NZ_LMKV01000011.1, from coordinate 31,614 downwards.
GTTTGAGCGCATCGCTCTTGCCGCGTTCGAGGTCGAACATCGCGCTGCCTTCGGCGAATTGCGACCCCTTATAGGCGATAATGCCCGGCGCCTTCCATGTCGAGGAGCGGTTGTAATAATAGGCGGCGGTGTCGCGCATCAACGGTTCGAACAGGGGCGAGGATGTCCACCAGTCGAAATAGATGAGTTCGGGCTGATATTTGTCGATCAGTTCAGACGTGCGCGCCATCCAGTCGTTCAGGAATTCCTTGTTGGGCGGGCTCCAATTGTGAAGCAGGTCGCTGTCGGGCCAGTTGTCGGGCTTGTCCGCAGGCAGGCCGGTGGGCGCGGCGGGGCCATAGAGGCCGGCATATTTGGGATCATTGACGTCGGAATCGTAAGTGCGGCCCTTATGATACCACCACCAATGTTCGGCGCGGTGTGAGGACAGGCCGAAATGCAGGCCGCTGGCGCGCGCAGCCTTTGCGATTTCGCCGGTCACGTCGCGCTTTGGCCCCATGTCGGCGGAGTCCCACTTGGTGAAGGCGGACTGGTACATGGCGAAGCCGTCGCAATGTTCGGCGACGGGTACGACATAACGGGCACCGGCGTCCTGGAAGAGTTGCATCCATGTCGCAGGGTCGAATTTCTCCGCCTTGAATTGCGGAATGAAATCCTTGTAGCCGAACTTGTTCTGCGGGCCATAGGTCTTCAGGTGATGCGCATAGGCCTCGTTGCCCGGCACATACATGTTCCGGCTGTACCATTCATTGGCATAGGCCGGGACCGAATAGACGCCCCAATGGATGAAGATGCCGAATTTCGCATCCTGAAACCAGGCGGGCGTGCGAAAGCCCCGCAGGGAATCCCAGTCCGGGCGGAACGGGCCTTCATTGACGCCCTGCTTCACCTTGGCCAATTGGGCTTCGACCGGGGCAGCCTGATAATCCATCGGCCATGACGATTTGGGTGCAGATTTCTGCGCCAGTGCAGGGCCGCTCATGGCGGTAAACGCGCAAAAAGCAGCGATCAGAGGCTTTTTCACTTTGTGCTTCCCCGTTTCAGGACGGCGACGCCTTCGGCCGCCAGCGTGACGGCCTGTTTGCGGCCGCCCTCCAATATGTCGGTCATGGATTCGGGCAGGGTGAAGCTGCGCGTCTCTTTCCCATGATTGATGAGGATGACGATGGAGCGGCCGTCGCCTTGCCGCGTCATCAATTCTACATCGGCGGGGACGGCGAATTCGCGGGTGACATTGGCGCCCTTCAGCGCGTCGTCGATCAGCGTCTGCATCAGGCTTTTGTCAAGCAGTGCACCGACATAGGTGACGCGCCCCTTCCCCACTGGTCGCGTCAGCGCAGCGGCATGGCCGTCGAGCCAGCCATTCGCCTTGCCATAGCGCAACAGCACCTGCGTATCGGGCGATGTGACGGTCAGGTCTTCGGCCCATATCGTGGCCTTGCCGGTGCCGACCTCAACCGCTTCGTCCAGCGCATAATATTGTTCGACCTGCCCACCGAGCAGATCGGCGAGCGGGCCGGGCTGGCGACGGGGTTGGAGCCGATCATATTCGTCGCGCATGCCAGAGCGCGGACCGAGGATCAGGTGGCCGCCATTTTCCACGAAGCTGGTCAGCTTTGCCGTCATTGCCGGCGTCAGGATGGCGAGGTTCGGAGCGACGACCAGTTTGTAAGCGTCGAGTGGCCCGGCCGCCTCCACGATATCGACGCTGCCGAGGGCATCCTTCAAGGGCGCATAATAGTCGAGCAATACGCCGATCTGGTCATAATCCTTGTGGTGCGGCTGGAAATCTATCGTCCAGCGGCTGGGATAGTCCTGAAGGATGGCGACAGGCGAGACTGGCGCGGTGCCTGCGATGATCGGCGCAGCCTTCGCCAATTCGCGCCCGATCTTCGTCACTTCCGCATAGACCGGAAGCGGCTTGCCATCCGGGCCGAGGATCGAGCCGTGCATCGTTTCCTGACCGTTGAGCGCATTGCGCCATTGCCAGTAGAGGATGCCGTCCGCGCCATGGCCGATCGCCTGCCATGCCATCGCGCGGGTTTCGCCGGGATAGAGCATATTGCTGACCGGCGCCCAGTTCACATAGCCGGGCTGGATTTCCATCACCCAGAAATTCTTGCGCTTCCACCCGCGTACCAGATCGTGGCTGGCGCCGTTGCGATAGGGCAGCAGATGGCCGGTGCCGACATAATTGTCCCACGACGCGAAGTCGAGGTCGCGATTGATGTCGTAGCGGTCGAACCTGTTGGCCCAGCCAAGGCCGCCGAGATTGGTGGTGATGAATTGCGCGGGCAGCGCATGGGCGCGGATGGCGTCGAGCTGGTTCTTCTGGAACGCGACCCACTGGCTGGTGATGTAGCGTTTCTGCTCCAGCATCAGGCCGGGATTGCCCTTTTCCGTGTTGAACGGCACCTGGCTCCAGTCGCTATAGGTTTGCGACCAATATTGGGTAGTCCATGCGTCGTTGAGCTTGTCCAGCGTGCCGTATCGCGACTTCAGCCAATCGACCCAGCCGGCCTTCGCGGCGGGATCGTAGCTTTCGTCGGTATATTCATTGCCGATCTGCCAGCCGATGACATTGGCTTCCTCGCCCAATGCCTCCGCCATGCGGCCGACTATGTCGCGGCTGCGTTCCCGATAGAAGGGGTCGGAGATCGAGAATTGACGGCGGCCGCCATGGCCGAGGCGCTTGCCATCGCCGTCGATGCGCAGGACTTGCGGATATTTCTGCGTCATCCAGGCCGGCGGCGTATCGGTAGGGGTGCCGATCACGACCTTGATGTCATATTTCGCGGCGAGACGGACGGCGCGGACCAGCCAGCCCATGTCATAGGCGCCTTCGGTCGGCTCCATCGCGCTCCACGCAAATTCGCCGATGCGAACGACATTGGCGCCATGCGCTTTCATCAGGCGCAGGTCTTCGACCCACCGTTCTTCCGGCCATTGTTCGGGATACCAAGCAGAGCCGAGGTAGAGCGACTTGAACTGTTCCTGCCCGCCCTGCGCGGTGGCCCCCGGCGCTGGCGCAGCGAGGAGCGGCGGTGACAGGATGAGCGCGGGCGCGAGCAACAAGGCGGCCTTCCACCAGCCTTTTTCCCTGCGACTACGTGCTTTCATGCCCCACTCCATGCACCGAAACCTCAATTAGTATTATTTTATGACATTTGCTTGTGCGTGGCTATTAGTATGACTAAACCGAGTCAACCAGTTTCGCCGCGCTTCAGGCTGTCAGCCGCCAATTTCGACAATGCGCGCGATCATGCCATGGCAGATAATAACGAGGAGGGGTTTGGATGACGCGCGCATTTCTGGTCAGGATGGCAAGCAGCGTGGCGATGGCGGCCATCGGCGCAACGCCGCTGGCCGCGCAACAGGCCGCAAATGCCCCCGATGCCGAAAGCTTCCGTGATCCGCCGTCCGACACCCGCCCCCAGACGCTCTATTTCTGGATGAACGGCAATGTGACCCAGGCGGGGATCGACGCCGATCTGGCCGCGATCAAGAAGGCCGGGCTGGGCGGCGTACTGGTGTTCGACGGCAGCGACGATGTGCCCAAGGGGCCGGTCGATTATCTCAGCCCGGAGTGGCTGGGCCTGATGACGCATATGATGGGCAAGGCAGGCGATCTGGGATTGCAGGTCGGCATGCACAATGCGCCGGGCTGGTCGTCCAGCGGTGGCCCCTGGATTTCACCCGAACAGGCGATGCAGCAGATCGTCTGGACCGAAACCAGCATAGACGGCGGCAAGCGCGTGCGCATCGCGCTGCCCCAGCCCTACACGAAACTGGACTATTACAGGGATGCCGCGATCGTCGCCTTTCCCGCTTCGCAGGGCGATGAAAGCCATTATCGCGATGCTATTGCCTCCATGCGGACGGGCGAGGCGATCGACCCAGCCAGGCTGACCGATCGCGATCTCCACAGCAGCGCCGAGATATCGCCGGACGCGCCGCTGGTGGTGGAGATGAAGGCGCCTTTCACGGCGCAGGCCGTGACGCTCTATGCCCAGAAGGAGGTGCCGGGCTTTTCCGCGATGCTGGAAAAGTCTGATGACGGCCAGCGCTGGTCCCCGGTCGGCAAGGTCAGCGTCGCGGTCGAGCGCGGGATCGAGGCACCGGGATCGATCAACTTCTCCGCCGTCACGGCGCGCTATTTCCGGATCAAGCCCTCGACGACGGTGAAGCTGGCCGAGGCTTTGCTCCATGCGACGCGGCGCATCGAGGATTGGGACGTGAAGGGCGAGCATGGTTTTCGCATGGGGGCGGTGACCAGGGGGCCGGGCGATGCCCCCTCCCCCGACGCCGTAGATCCGGCGACGATCATCGACCTGACGAACAGGGTGGATGCGCAGGGTCGGCTGGACTGGGCGGCTCCCAAAGGGCGCTGGACGATCCTGCGCATGGGGCATACCCCGACAGGCAAGATCAATGTCGCGGCATCCGACGCCGGGCGCGGCTTGGAAGTCGACAAGCTGAGTGCAAGCGCTGTCGATCATCAGTTCGACAGCAGCGTCGCGCGCGTCGTCAAGGCGGCGGGGCCGATGGCGGGCAAGGCTTTCGCCAATCTGGAGATCGACAGTTATGAGGCGGGCCTTCAAAACTGGACGCCGGCCCTGCTGGCGGATTTCGAGAAGCGTAACGGATACAGCCTGCTGCCATATCTGCCGACGCTGACCGGGCGGATCGTGGGCAATGTCGAGATGTCGGACAAGATATTGTTCGATTTCCGCCGGACGCTGGCCGACCTGATGGCCGACAACTATTATGGGCGGATGCAGGACCATGCGCATCGGGCGGGCCTCAACTTCTACACCGAAGGCTATGGGCCGGGGCCGTTCGATGCCTTGCAGGTGAGCGGCCGGGCGCAGGTGCCCATGACCGAATTCTGGACCCGCACCCCCTGGACCGACAATCGCACGGTCAAGATGGTGTCGTCCGCCGCCCATGTCTATGGCAAGAGCGTGGTCGCGGCGGAAGCCTTCACCGGCGAATCCCAGACCAGCCGCTGGATGGATTATCCCTATTCGATGAAAGCGCTGGGCGACCAGATGTTCGCGCAGGGGTTCAACCAGATATTCTTCCACCGCTATGCCCATCAGCCCAATGTGAAAGCGGAGCCGGGCATGGTGATGGGGCCATGGGGCATCAATCTGGATCGTACCAACACATGGTTCGGCCAGTCCAAGCCGTGGATGGATTACCTGGCGCGCAGTCAATATATGCTGCGGCAGGGCCATGGCATCGCGGATATCCTGTTCTTTGTCGGCGAAGACAGCCCCAACCAGTCGGAAAATGTGCGGCCCGATGTCTCGTCCGACGCCAATCCGAAGATCGGTCAATATTTCGACCCGCTGATCCCGGCCGGCCACAGCTATGATCTGGTCAATGCCGAAGTCCTGCTGACCCGTGCCAGCGTGAAGGATGGGAAGGTCATCCTCCCCGATGGGGCAAGCTATGCCATGCTGGCGCTGCCGGAAGGGATGACCGGGCTGACGGGCAAGCTGGTCGCGCGCCTGCGAACGATGGTGGAGCAGGGCATGACATTGCTCGCCCCCCGCCCAACCCGATCGCTGGCCATGGACGACGCGCAATTCGACAAGGACGTGTCGACGCTCTGGGGCGGCTCTGCCGGGAACGCCGCACGCACGGTCGGCAAGGGCAGGGTTTTTGCCAGCGGAACCATCGCCGATGTGCTGGCCGCCACGCGGACCGCGCCGGACGTCAGTTGCGACACAGGGAGCCCGGATGGGCAGATTACATGGCTGCACCGCCGGGTCAGCGACGGGGATGTCTATTTCCTCGCCAACCGCCAGCGGCGCGCCGAGCGGGTGACATGCACCTTCCGCGTGTCCGGCAAGGCGCCGGCGCTGTGGGATGCGGAAACGGGTGCGATCAGCCATCCGGCGCTGTTCGACGCCACGGATGAAGGCATGCGTGTCGCCTTAGACCTGTCGCCCGCCGGATCGACCTTCGTCAGCTTCCGCGAGCCGCTGGCCAGCACAACGCCCATCACATGGGCCGCGAAGGACGGAAAGCCGTTTGCCGATCTGAGGCTGGAAACGCCGGCCGTGACCGCGCCTTCGGATAGTTTCACTTTGTCGCTCTGGGCCAAGCCCGACCTCGACTTGCGCCTGATGCCGCAGGAGAGCGTGGAGGGCCGGATCAACGAGACGGGGAAAAATTACCTGATCAACGCCCGGTCGGGACGCGACATCCATGGTGAGGGCACGGCGATCGCGGGGCTGGCGGTCGGACGCAATGGCGCGTTCGTGATCGAACGGGGATCGCCCGACGATGTGCCCGCCGTACTGGTGTCGCACCAGCCGATCGCGGGCTGGAGCCATTTCGCGCTGGTCTATGACAAGGGCGTGCCCAGCCTTTATATCAACGGCACGCTGGCGCGAACCGGGATTAAAAGCGGTCGAACGGTGTTCGCCGGCGGATCGGACCGGCCGGCACCCAATGGCGCGACCTACTTTTTCGAAGGCAATTTTACGCCGTTGAAGACATTGGCGCGGGCGTTGACACCGCAGGAGGTCGCCGCCCAAGCGAAGAAGGGGCCGCCTGCCCCCGCCACCACCGCCAGCCCGGCGGAGATCGCGCGCAGCCCGGACGGTAGGCTGACCCTGCGCGCCTGGGAGAGCGGCCGCTATACAACCAGCGATGGCAAGTCGGTCACGGCGCAGGTGCCGGTGCCGCGCATCATAAACGGGGCATGGAAGGTTACGCTTCAACCGGGCCGCGGTGCGCCGGCTGCCATCACCTTGCCGGAGCTGGAATCGCTGAGCCATCATGGCGATTCGGCCGTGCGGCATTTCTCCGGCACCGCCACATATGAGCGCAGCATAGATGTGCCCGCCGAGGCGCTGAAACAGGGCTTGAGGATCTGGCTGGACCTTGGCCGGGTGGAAGTGCTGTCGGGCGTCAAGGTCAACGGCAAGGATCTGGGCGTGGTGTGGAAGGAACCCTATCGGGTCGACATCACCGATGCCGTCCATGCCGGCGCCAATCAGTTGTCGCTGTCCGTCACGAACCTGTGGGCCAACCGGATGATCGGCGACGCCGCACTGCCGGAAGAGGGCGAATATATCGACAATGCCGACTGGGTGATCGGGGAGAAACCCGCCGCCGACGGCAGGATGACGCCGGTGATGGCGCGCAAGATCGTGGCATTGCCGGATTGGTACAAGAAGGGCGAGGCCAAGCCGTCCGGCGGCCGCGTAACCTTCACGCCATGGACCTTCTATCAGGCAGGCGAGCCGCTGCTCGATTCCGGTTTGCTCGGACCGGTGCGGCTGATGTTCGCACGGGACGTGCTGCTGCAATAGCGGCATGCCACGACCGACACCGCCGACCTGTGTCGTCCCCTTGACGACCGGAGGCGCCGGGCGCACCCATGCGTCATGGGAAAACATCTTTCGACGCTCGCGCACCTCGCCATTGCCGCTTCGGCCATGGCGCTCGCCACGCCCGCCCTGCTGGCACAGGAAGCACCGGCCACGCCAACCGACACGATGGCGAACGAGCAGGTCAAGGCGTATGACTGGGTCCGTCCGCAGGCCGACTATGTCCGGCGAACGGTGATGATCCCGATGCGCGACGGGAAGAAGCTCTATACCGTCATCGTCTATCGCAAGGGTGTGACCGACGCGCCGATCCTGCTGAGCCGCACGCCCTATAATGCGGACAAGTCGACCAGCCGCAACCGCAGCCAGAAGATCGAGGAAATCCTGCCGGTCATGGATGCGCCGTTCGTCAACGACGGCTATATCCGTGTCTATCAGGATGTGCGCGGCCTGGACGGGTCGGAGGGCGACTATGTGATGAACCGGCCGCTGCGCGGGCCGCTCAACCCGACCAGGGTCGACCATGCCACCGACGCCTATGACACGATCGACTGGCTGGTGAAGAATGTGAAGGAAAGCAACGGACGGGTCGGCATCACCGGCTCCTCCTATCTGGGCTTCACATCGCTCATGGCGCTGATCGACTCGCATCCGGCGTTGAAGGCGGCGGTGCCGCAAAGCCCGATGGTCGACGGCTGGATGGGCGACGACTGGTTCCACAATGGCGCCTTCCGTACCTTCGGGTTCGATTATGATCTGGGCCAGACGGTGAAGAAGGGCGGCGGCGCGGTGCCCAAGGGGACGGGCGACGAATATGAAGCCTATCTGGCGGCCGGGTCTGCGGCGGACTATGCGCGGGCCTATGGGCTGATGGACCTTCCGGTGGTGCGCAAGGTGCTGGAGCATCCGAGCTATGACGCATGGTGGCAGGGGCAGGCTGTCGACAAGCTGCTGGAGACGCGCAAGCTGACCGTGCCCATCATGCTGGTCGTGGGGCAATGGGACCAGGAGGACAGCTATGGCGCGCCGGCTGTCTATCAGGCGCTGGAGAAGCAGGACACGAACAACGACATGGTCAGTTTGGCGATCGGGCCGTGGCGTCATAGCCAGGTCAATTATGAGGCGCGCGAACTGGGGCCGCTCAAATGGGAGGGCGACACCGGATTACAGTTCCGTACCCGCTATATGAAGCCGTTCCTCGACTGCCATCTGAAGACACAAGCGCCTACATGCGACACGCCGCCGGTGCTGACATATGCCACCGGCGACAGTCGCTGGGACGTGTCGCAGCAATGGCCGGCTGGCAACTATACACCGCTTTATCTGGGCGCAGGCTTCGGCTTGTCCTGGACCAAGCCATCGGCAGGCAGCGATAGTTACGTCTCCGACCCCGCCAAGCCGGTGCCGATGCTGCCGCGCCCGATCCATATGCAGGGCGAGGAATGGCGCACCTGGCTGGTCCACGACCAGCGCTTCGTCGATGGCCGGCCCGATGTGCTGAGCTATACGACGCAGCTGCTGGACAAGCCGGTCCATATCATGGGCGCACCCAAGGTAGACCTGCGCGCGGCGACCAGCGGGCGGGACAGCGATTATGTGGTGAAGCTGATCGACGTCTATCCGCAGGAAAATTCGGCCGATCCGACCATGGCCGGCTATCAGCTGGGCATCGGCATAGAGATTTTCCGGGGACGCTATGTGAACGGCTTCGCCACGCCGGCGGCGCTGGAGCCGGGCAAGACCTATGCGTTCAAATGGTCGCTTCCCCATGTGAACCATGTGTTCCTGCCGGGGCACAAGATCATGGTGCAGGTCCAGTCGAGCCTGTTCCCGCTATATGACCGCAACCCGCAAAGCTGGGTGCCCTCCATCATGGAAGCCAAGCCGGCCGATTATGTAAAGGCGACCGAGACGATCCACTGGGGCGGCGATGCGGCGAGCGCCGTGTGGCTGCCGATCGCGCAATGACAAAAAAGTCCCCGCGGGTGCAGCCGCAGGGACGAGGGGGAGGAAAATCGGTGGGGATCAGAAGGTGACGCGAACGCCGCCCAGAACCTGGATATCATCCTGTTCCAGATTGCCGACCAGCGTTTCCCGACCATAATAGGTGTGGGTCTTGCTGCGGGTCAGGTTGCTGCCTTCCAGCGACAGGGTGACATTCTTGGTCACATCCAGATTGATCGACGCATCCAGCCAGCCATAGGCCTTGCGATAGACAGGCAGGCCGGTGACGACATTGTTGGTGAACAAGCCGGTCAGGAACTTGTCACGCCAGTTATAGGCAAGGCGTGCGGACAGCGGCCCCTTTTCATAGATGGCGCTGACGTTGAAGCTATGCTTCGACAGGTCGGTCAGCGGCGTGCTCAGCCCCGCGATCGACGTGCCGGTCGAGCTGTCGACGAAGGTATAGTTGGCCTGGACACCGAAGCCGCTGAGCAGGCCCGGCATAAAGTCGAAGAAGGTCTGGCCGCCGACTTCAACGCCCTTGATCTTGCCCTGATTGCTGTTGGTCGGCGCCGAGATGCTATATTCGATGCCGTCGATATTGCGCAGGACCGTGCCGGTCAGGATGAAATTCTGCACATTGCGATAGAAGCCGGCCAGATAGAGCGAGCCGGTGGGCGAGAAATAATATTCGAGGCTGGCGTCCAACTGGTCCGCCTTGAGCGGGCGCAGATCGGGATTGCCCGAAGAGCCGGTATTCTGAGCCGGTATCAGCGTCAGGGTCGGCGCCAACTGGCCAAAGCCCGGACGGGTCAGCACCTGCGACGCGGACAGGCGCAATTGCAGTTCGTCGCTCAGCTTGAAACGGATGTTCGCGCTGGGCAGGACGCTCATATAATTGCTGTCCATGTCGATCGGCGTCGGCACGGTCTGGCCAGCGTCGAGACGGTTGCCCGTCACATTGAGGCCGGTGCGGATGACGCGGACACCGATATTGCCGTCGACCGGGACGCTGCCGAGGTCGAAGCCATATTTGGCCATCGCGTAGCCTGCCAGCGTGGTTTCGTTGATGCTGTAGATACCGGGCTGGCTGACGCCGACCTGCGCGGTGATGCCAAGCTGCTGGCGAATGGCGTTGAAGCTGTCGATCGAGCGCAGCGCATCAGGATCGGCGACCAGGAAATCCTGATTGATATTGCCGGAACCGTTGAACATGTTGTTCAGCGGATTGGCCATGAACAGGTCGGCATAGGGTCCGGCATTGAGACGCGCAGCGGCCGTGCCCGGCGTCTGGAAGAAGCGGACTGGCGTGAAGTCCATGCCACGCTTCGCCCAGCGCAGGCCGAAATTGAGCGATTTCAGGATCGGGCTTTCGATATCGAAGGACGCATCGCCCTTGATCGCCCACATGTCGCCCTTGAAGTAATTCTCGTTCCGCGTCATCGCGCCGATGGTGTAGCTGGCGATATTGTTGAGATCGATGCCGCTGAGCGCCATCGAAGGCACGGAGCCGCTGACGTTCTGCTGCGCGAGCGGTGCGACGCCGGCAAGATCGAGTTCGGAATAATAGAGCGTATTCTTTGACGTCGAATAGCTGGCGTCGATATTAAAACGGGACTTGTCCGTTTCATAGGTCACGCCACCGGAATATTGAAAATTCTCGTCATAAGTGTCGCGCGCCACGCCGAAGGTGCTGAAGGCGACATTATTGTAGGAAATGGACCGGATGTCATTGGTTCCATCGAACAGCGTGGCACTGCCCGGCACGGCGGTCCGGCCATTGGTGGGGATGTTGAGGCCGAACTGGGTCTGGATCGAACGGAAGTCCTGATAGCTGACCTGACCATAGATTTCGAGTTCCGGCGTCGGCTTCCACTGCACGATCCCGTCGACGCCGATACGGCGACGGTTACCCTTGATCGCGGGCTGGTAGGAGCCATTGGGCGCGTTCACCGTCTGACCGGCAATGATGTCGTTGCGGCCATTGGGCGCGCCGACATTGATGATGTCAGTGGCGAAGGCGCGTTCCTGATAGGCGGCGCTGACCAGGATGCCGAATTCACCGGCGTCCGTGTCCCAGCTATTGCTGACCAGAACGGACGCCATCGGCTTTACCTCATCGGCAAGATCCGAATAGCGGGCACGCGCGCTGGCGCTGAAGACGAAGCCCTTCTTGTCGAGCGGTTTGCGCGTGCGCAGGTCGATGACGCCGCCGATACCGCCTTCGATCAGGTCGGCCGAGGGCGTCTTGTAGACGTCGATGCCCGACAGGAGTTCAGACGGGACATCCTGAAGGTTGAAGGAGCGACCGCCGCCCGCAGTGAAGATTTCGCGACCATTCATGGTGGTCAGCACCTGCGACAGGCCGCGAATGGCAACACCGCCGCCCTCGCCACGATCGCGGCTGACCTGAATACCCGACACGCGCTGCAACGCCTCGGCGACGTTGATGTCGGGCAGCTTGCCGATATCCTCTGCGACGATCGAGTCGACGATCTTGTCGGAGTTACGCTTGATGTTCTGGGCCGACTGAAGGCTGGCCCGAATGCCGGTAACGACGATGTCCGCCGGGTCGGCATCCGCCGCATTCTGGGCATAGGCGATGGACGGCACAAAGCCGATGACGGCGCAAGCGGCTGCCCCCGCCAGCATGTGATGAACGAAACGCATAACCCCTCTCCCGATATGGATGCTTATATGACTATCGTTATATAATACTATTATATGAGTTCAAGTTATTTGTGGGAGTAATGCGGAAAGGGCGGTTTTGCGCGATTTCGAAGGGCAATACTGATCCGCCAGGAGGTAGCGGCAGGCGTGGCGCGGGAAGCGCCCGGCCGTCTTCCAGCATGCGCCCCTTGATGTCCGGCCCATTCGGCTTGCCTGCATCATCCAGCGGAGTCGCTGTCACAGCCAGCGCGCCATCCAGATCCTTGAGCGTCAGCCAGCCCCTTACCGGTTCGATCCATGTCGGCGCGATGCCCCACATGTCGAACATGGCATGCCGTTCATTCCACACCTGTGCGCTGTTGCCAGCCCTGGCCGTCGCCGTCAGCAACAGCCAATCTGGCGTCGGCAGGGGCAGCATTTGAAACGTTGACCATTGGAGAAACGGAAATGGCCGTCTTTGCCTGAAAGGCAACCATATTTGCCCGCCGGCCCATCCAGCAGGAAGCGCATGTCGATCAGCGAATTGGCGCGTCCGGGATGGTCGACGTCATAGGGCGCCGTATCTGAAGGAACAACTGGCGGATCGAACGGCGCGGCGACGGCACTGCCAACCATCAGCCAAGCGATCATAACGGCAGCAAAATAATTGCATTTCATGGCCCCTCTTCCCATTTTTTATAATTAGTAATATGATATTATATAGATGAAACAGGTCAAGATGCACACCGAACAATCGGATAGCCCAACAGGGCCAGCCGGCAGGGATCAGCAGGGGGAGTGGATGACGGGAAATCCGGCGATATTGCTGGCCAGCCTGCGCAGGATCGTCGGCACCCGCCATGTCCTGACTCACGACCGGCAAACCCGCCGTTTCCGTTTCGGCTATCGGTTCGGATCGGGGCAGGTTTCCGCCGTCGTGCGGCCGGGCACACTGGTCGAACAATGGCATGTGCTGAAGGCCTGCGTCGATGCCGGCACCGCCATCATCATGCAGGCAGCCAATACCGGGCTGACCGGCGGATCGACCCCCCATGGCGACACCTATGACCGGCCCGTCGTGATCATCAGCACGACACGGATAAAGACCATCTACCTGATCGAAGGCGGGCGACAGGTCATCTGCCTGCCCGGCGCCACCCTGCATGCGCTGGAGCGGCGATTGCGGCCGCTGGGCCGTGAGCCACACAGCGTGATCGGATCATCCTGCCTGGGTGCCAGTGTCATGGGTGGGGTTTGCAACAATAGCGGCGGATCACTGGTGCGGCGCGGCCCGGCCTATACCGAATTGGCGCTCTATGCCCGGCTGGACGATCATGGCCGCCTGTCCCTCGTCAACCATCTGGGCGTGGCGCTGGGCGATGATCCCGAAGGGCTGCTGGATCGACTGGATCGCGGCGCCTTCACCGATGCCGATGTGCGGCATGAAGCCGGCCGTCACGCATCCGACCGGGATTATGCCACACATGTCCGCGATATCGACGCCGATACGCCCGCCCGCTTCAATGCCGATCCGCGCAAGCTGCATGAGGCGTCAGGCAGTGCCGGGAAGATCGCACTGTTCGCCGTCAGGCTCGACAGTTTTGCGAAGGAGGAAGGCAGCGGCGTCTTCTATATCGGCACCAATGATGCCGATCTGCTGGCAACGCTGCGCCGCGACATGCTGCGCGACTTTGGCGGCCTGCCGATCGCGGCAGAATATGTGCATCGCACGGCATTCGATATTGCCGCGCGATACGGCAAGGATCTGTTCCTGGCAGTGCGCTTGCTGGGAACCGATCGACTACCCGCCCTGTTCGCGTTCAAGGCGCGGGTGGACGGCTGGCTGGAGATATTGGGCAAGGGGCGGCGCGGCCTGACCGATCGCTGGCTCAACGGCCTCGCCCAGATTTTCCCGCAGCATCTGCCCGCGCGCATGCGAAGCTGGCGTGACCGGTACGAACATCATCTGATGCTCCGCATGGCGGCGGAGGATATGGCGGCCATGCGAGCCTATCTTGAGCGTAGTTTCCGCGATCGGGATGGCGACTATTTCGAATGTTCGACGGAGGAGGCCGACAAGGCCTTTCTCCACCGGTTCGCCGTGGCCGGAGCCGCCGTACGCTATCGCGAAATTCATCGCGATAGCGTAGAGGATATCGTCGCGCTGGACGTTGCCCTGCCCCGCAACGCGCGCGTCTGGACCGAGACGTTGCCACCGGCGGTCGAGGCGGCGGCCATCGCCAAACTCTATTATGGCCATTTCTTCTGTCACGTCTTCCACCAGGATTATGTCGTGCGGAAGGGAACCGACATTCATGGTTTCGAAACAGAATTGCTGCGCCTGCTGGACGATCGGCGCGCGGAATATCCAGCCGAACATAATGTCGGCCATCTTTATCCGGCCAAGCCCGCCCTAGCCGCCTTCTATCGCACGCTCGACCCTTCCAACCGCATGAACCCCGGCATCGGACAGATGTCGAGGCGCTCAAATTACAGGGATGATCCGAAAGTTTGATCCGTACGATCTGGTTTATGCTGCCGGTTTAGCCTAACAGCGGAATGACCGTATTGGGGTGCGACGGTCATGGTGAAGGATATCTTTTGGCAAAACAGCAGACATCCGGCTTCGAAGCCTATCTGAAACAGACCTCTTCCACCCATGACCAGGTCGCCAAGACATTGGGTGCCGAGATATTGGCGGGCACCTATCCGCCTGGTACAAAATTGCCACCGGAACAGGAGATTATCGACCGGTTCGGCATTTCCCGCACGGTATTGCGCGAAGTGTTCAAGACCCTGACCGCCAAGGGGATGATCGTGTCCAAGACACGGGTCGGCACCAGCGTACGCAACCAGCAATACTGGAATTTCTTCGACGCCGAAGTGCTGGCCTGGCGGGTCAGCCTGGGCATGGACAGCGATTTTCGGCGCGGGATTGCAGAAGCGCGCGTCGCAGTGGAATCCCGCGCGGCGGAGTTGGCCGCACATCGCGCGACACCCGAAGACATCGCACTGCTGCGTGCGGCGGTCGCGGGGATGCGCGACGCCGTCGGATCACGCCAGAAATTCGCAGAGGCCGATCTGGCTTTTCATCAGGCGATCGGTTCGGCATCAGGCAATTTCCTGCTCAACGCCTTTTCCACGGTGACGCAGGTAGCGCTAGTCGCCTCTTTCCTGATGCTGCCGCTGGAGGAGGACGACATGCACGACGAAACCGTGCTGCGGCATGAGCGCGTGGTCGATGCGATCGAGGCAGGCGCCGCGGAGGAAGCAGGGCGGCTGATGGGCGAGATTATTGATTTTGGCGCGATCAAGGTGTCGCGAAGCCTGTCGCGCACGCAGCAGGGGTGAAGCCACAGCGCCTGCACCGTTGGAACGGATGACAGCTCGCAAAATGCGGAAAATAAAAGACTCTCGGAGGATGATGCAATTCAATCGCATCATCCTCCGAGAGCCTACGTCCGGTCGTCAAACCTTGACCAGACGAACGGCCAGCCATGGCTTGCCCGGCAATGTCACGGTCGGTCGGGCGGGATCGTGGAAATCATAATCGCTGTGCCGCTGCATACGAAACAGGCCGTCAACCGGCGTCACCGTCATGTTCCATGTGTCGATGATGTCCAGCCGATAGCTGTTCATCGGCTGGCCTTTCTTGCCAGGCAGCACCACCGGCCATTCGGTCGGCTGATCCTTGCCGAAATAATGGAGATAATATTCGAACTCCTTGCCGGCGATCGAATAATTCCACCATGTCTGGATCGGCTCGATACCGGGCGCGGGGCCATCCTCCATGATCTTGCGGAGGAAAGCCAGGCGCGGCGGGCTGCTACCCTGAAGCCTGCCACCCTGCCCCAGCCATGAATGGTCCGCATTCTGTTGCGGGTCGATGGTTTCGCTATGGCCGACATAGGTGCCACCCATCAGCCCCCACCAGAAACGCTCGACCATTTGCTCGCCGGTCAGGTTGCCCCAGCGCAGCTTCGAATTGCCTTCGTAGCAGACCTCGTCGAACACGACCGGCTTGAGACCGAAGCTGCGATGCAACTGGGCACGCACGTCGTCCAGCACCGCCGCCCCATTCTGGATGCTGCTATGCGTGATCCACGGTTTGCGATTATCATAATAGACCGTGATCTGGTGGATGGATCGCAACCTATCATGCGGGTCTTCGGCCTGGAGCAGGTGCAGCAGATGGTCCCAGTCGTCCATCGTCTTGCTCTTCACATCATCATATTCATTGGCCATCGACCACCAGACATTGCGGTAGGCGCCAAAGCGGGCGATGCAGTAGCGCACATAACGCTCGTCGTCGGCGCGCCCCATGTCATTATAGCCGCGTTTTTCATCATAGGGATGATAGAGGATGACGTCCGCCTCTATCCCCAGCGCGCCCAATTTCTGGATGCGGTCCTCGAAACGGCGGAAATAGGCGGGGTCCAGCCGCGACGGATCCCAGTCCCTGCCGCCGGGGCCGGTCCGTACGAAGGGGTTGGTCGCGACCGATTCCACGTTGGGGAAGACCAGCATGCGCATCTTGTTGAACGGAGCGCTTTTCAGCGTGGCAAGCGTTTCGGCGCATTTGGCGTCACTTTGCAGTGCCCAGCTATAGCTGGTGGTGCCGATCTGGCGGAACGGTGTGCCGTCGGCATAGGCGAAGTGATAGCCACCAGATACGCGCACCGGGCCATGATTGCCACTCGACGGCGCGATACAGTCGAAGCGGCCGCTCTTGCCGTCCAGCGCCGGCACGTTGCTGCTGCTGGTCCATTGCCAGTCGCCAAGGTCGGGCGGACTGAACCGAATGCGGTAGACACCATCGCCGTCGTAGAAGCCGGGCACCTGGATGGTTCGGCCACCGCTGGAGAAACTGGCCGAGAGCGTCACATCGTTGAAGGGATTACCGTTCGCGGGGCCATCAAGGCGCAGTTCGAAGACACCCCAGCGCTCCGTTTTCGTCAGGGCCGGGCGCGCAACCAGCGGGCCGCTTATGGCTGCCGCGCCCATGGTCATAGCCCCTGTCAGCATGTTCCGTCGCGAAACCGTCACTGCTATCCTCTCCCTTGCCGATTTCCGCCGGAAAATCCCGATCGGGGCTGGCGTCGACAATAATAGTATTATATGAGCAAACATGTCATACAAATATGAGGCCGGCAAGGCCTTATGAGGGGAGGAATTCATGTCCGCAACGACAGCCATCGACGCCTGTCCCGCCGATCAGCATTCGGACGACGCATGGAAGAATAGCATCCTGGCAGGCCTTGCCAATTATATCGATGCCGGGTCGATCGTTGCCGGCTCCGCAGCGCTGGCGCTGTGGGTCGAAACCTACCGACTGAGCAACGATCTGGTCGGCATGATCGGCGCCTTTGGCCCTAATGCGATCTCGGCCGGTATAGGCGCCTTCATCGGCGGACGGTTGTGCGACCTGTTCGGGCGCAAGAAGATCTACCAATATGACATGCTGTTCTACGCCTTCGGCATGTTGTGGCTGATCTTCGCCATGAACGCCTGGATGATTGTCGTCGGCTTCTTCCTTGTGGGTCTGGCAGTCGGCGCGGACATCCCCGCATCCTGGTCCCTGATTGCAGAGATGGCGCCCAAAGGCGCGCGCGGCAAGCATAGCGGTGTGGCGCAGGTGCTCTGGTATCTGGGGCCGGTCGTAGTACTGCTCATGTTCCTGGCGTTGACGCCGCTAGGCCTGCTGGGCGCGCGGATCGTGTTCGCGCACCTCGCCATATTGGCGGTGGCGCTCACTTTCCTGCGGTCGAAGATGCAGGAATCGCAGCGCTGGCTGGATGCGCAGGCCAGCGAGGCGGCACGCAGCCAGCCCAGAGTGGGTCTGCGCGCCCTGTTCACGCGCCAGCATATCCGATCCATGGCGTTCCTGGCGGGCATGTATGTGTTCTGGAACCTTTGGGCCGGCACCAACGGATTCTTCTTCCCCTATATCCTGCGCACGGTCGGTAATCAGAGCCAGGCCATGTCGGTTGCCATCCAGGCGGGCAGCTTCCTGATCGGCATGGCGTCGATCTGGCTGGTCTTCATGCGCTGGTCGGACCGGGTGAACCAGCGGACGATGTTCCTGATATCCGCGATTATTCAGGTCATCGGCATGGCGCTGCTGGCGCTGCTGCCGCTCACCCTGCCGGTGGCGATCGTCCATGTCTTCCTCATGGCCTTCGGTCAGGGGTTTGGCGCCCAATGCTTCTTCCAACTGTGGAGTTCGGAGATGTTCCCAACCCTGCTGCGCAGCACCGCGCAGGGCGTGATGTTCGCGATCGTGCGCATCCTGCTGGGCATATGGAGCTTCTTCGTACCGGTACTGACGGCGACCGGCTTTACCAACCTGGCCTGGATCCTGACCGGATTCCTGGTGGTAAGCGGCATCATCGGCTTCTGGGGCGCACCGCGCAACGAAGGCAAGTCGCTGGAGGAACTGGAAGCCGGGCTGAGTTGAAGGACACCATGTCTCCCAAAATCAGGTTCATCGCCGGCCTGCTGCTGGCCTGTACGGTCGCCCCCGCCGCGGCCCAGCCGCAAACGCCTCCTCTGCGCGTGTCAGCCAATGGCCGCTATGTCGAGGCGGACGGCAAGCCCTTCTTCTGGTTGGGCGATACCGGCTGGCTGTTGCTGTCCCGGCTGGATCGGACCGATACTGAACGCTATCTGGCCCGCCGGGCAGCGCAGGGCTTCAACGTCATTCAGGTCATGATCCTGCACCGCCCCGACATGGCGAATGCGATGACGGGGCCAGCCCTGGAGAATGGCGACATCATGAAGCCAAGGATGACGCCGGGCAGAGATCCCGCCAAGTCCGGCCAATATGATTATTGGGACCATCTCGACTGGGTGATCGATCGGGCGGCCGCACATGGCCTCTATCTGGCGCTGGTTCCGGCCTGGGGCACATTTGCCGAGATGCGCCAACTGACCGTGGACAGCGCGCCCGTCTATGGGCGTTTCCTGGCGGAACGCTACAAGGATAAGCCCAACATCATCTGGCTGAATGGCGGCGACACCCATGCCGACATGGCAACCGTTACGTGGCAGGCGCTGGGGAGCACGATCAAGGCGATCGATCCCGATCATCTAATGACATTCCATCCCTTTGGACGGACGGATTCCAGCTGGACCTTCCACAATGCAAGCTGGCTGGATTTCAACATGTTCCAGTCCGGGCACCAAAGCTATGCGCAGGATAGCACGCCTTGCGCACGCGGGGAGGACAACTGGAAATATATTGCCGACGATCGCGCGCGCAGCCCCGCCAAGCCGAGCATCGATGGCGAACCCAGCTATGAAAATATTCCCCACGGACTGGATGCCGTGCCGGAGCCAATCTGGCAGGCGGCAGATGTTCGGCGTTATGCCTGGTGGTCGGTCTTCGCCGGTGCGTTTGGCCATACATATGGCGAGAATAGCGTGATGCAGTTCCATGTGCCGGGGCAGAAGGCAGCCTATTGGGCGCATATCCCCTGGCGGGCGGCGCTTGATGCGGCAGGAGCCGGACAGATGCGGCACTTGAAAGATTTGATGCTGTCGCGCCCCTATCTGGAACGTGTACCCGATCAGGCGCTGATCGTGGACAATGGACAGCGATATGATCGGGTGGCGGCGACGCGCGGCACCCGCTACGCCATGGCTTACAGCTATAGTGGCAAGCCATTCCGCGTGCAGATGGGCCGGATAGGCGGCACCCGCGTTCGCGCGGCATGGTATGATCCGCGCACCGGGATGACGCAGCCCATCGCAACCTTCCCCAATCGCGGGCAACGACTGTTCACGCCGCCCGGAACGCCCACGCCGGGCAATGACTGGACGCTACTGCTCGACAGTATCGACTGAAGTATCGACTGACAGAAAAGGGCGGCGCCATAGGCACCGCCCTCCTCCCCCTTTTGCCGCAAATCGTCAGAGCTTCATCCGGACGCCGGTGTAGAAGCGGCGGCCGAGCACATCGTACGTGCCGTTGACGTTACCCGGCAGTCCGCCCCAGATCGGCGGACGCTTTACGTCGAACATGTTCTTCGCGCCGATATAGAATTCGAAATTGGCGATCGACGTGAAACGGACCTGCATGTCGGTGTAGATTTTCGACTTCACACGGAAATATTTCTCGTCCGGCACCGATCCGTCGGCAAGACGATAGAGGGTCTGGAAATTCTCATAATCCAGAACTTGCGGTCCCATATATTCATTGTTGATGGTAATGCCGAAATCGTCATTGGCCCAGTTGAGGCCGAGATTCACCGAATCTCGCGGCGTGCCGATTTCACCCATGGTATTGTCATAGGCGTCGCCGGTCAGCGCACGGAAGCCGTTCTTGAGCAGATGCGTCCAGGCCGCCGAGACGCTGGCACGGCCACCCGCCATTTCGTGGCTGTAGTTGAGCGTGAAGTCGAGCCCGCGCGAGAAGGAGCCGCCGCTGTTGATAAGGCCACGCACGACCTGCTCGACCGAACCGATGCTGTAGGCGCCCGATGCGACAGTGCGGCGGGTCACGAACTGGCAGAAGTCGGATTGCCCCTCCCGATAGCATTTGTTGAGCACGGTCGCGGCGGGCACGCGACTGATCGCGTTTTCAAGCTTGATGTCGAAAAAGTCGGCAGTCAGGGTCAGGTTGCGCAGGGCGTCGATCGACTTGGGATTAATGACCACGCCCAATGTCAGCGTCTTGCCCGTTTCCTCGCGAATATTCGGATTGGCCGCCGTCACACCACCGACGCCGGACAGATCGGCCTGGGTCAGGGTGAAAGACCCGTTCTGCTGAATATTGGCGAGGATGCCCGGTACCGCCCGGCAATTGTCCGCGATCGTCCCGGTCGTCGTCAGGGTGATGCCCTGGCACGGATCGGTGATGGTGACGATACCGGCCGCCTGCGCCGCGAACAATTCGCCGATGTTGGGCGCGCGCACGGCATGGGCGTAGACGGCGCGGAAACGGATATCCTCAACTGGCGCCCATTCGATACCAGCATTCCAGGCATAGAAGGTGCCAACCGTCGAATAGTCCGACATACGTGCGGCGCCGCGCAGCGTCAGGCTATGGAAGAAGGGCGTGTCCGACAGGATCGGCACGACCAGTTCGCCATAGGCTTCCTTGACGTTGAAGCCGCCGGCCGTGTCGGTCAACTGGACGTAGCCGTTGCGCGCTGCGTTGGTCAGCGGATCGAAGACGTCACGGCTTTCTTCCTTGCGATACTCGGCGCCGACCGCGACCTGCACCGGACCGCCGGGCAGGTTGAAGAGCGTGCCGGTCAGGTTGGCGGCGGCCACGTGCATCGACTGTTTGGAATCGCGTTGCAGGCTGACCTGAAGATAGTCGACCATCTCCTGCGACAGCTTGCCCTGACCATAGACATTGATCGGCACGCAACCACGCGCCCGCGCATCGGCGTTCGCACAGACCGCGTCGGTCGTGCTGCCATCCCGGTCAAAGTCATAGACGTCGGTGATGACCTGCAAGCCCTCCGCCAGATTATAGAGATTGGCGAGACCCGACATCGACTGCTTCTGCTTGGTGAAGCCATATTGATAATAGGCGTCGAATTTCCAACTGTTGCCCAGGTCCACCGTAGTGCCGAGGACCGCACGGAAATTGTCGCGCTCAGTCGGGATGGTGCGGGTGCCGGGGGCAAAAGCCGTGGCGCGGATCAGGAAGCTCAGATCCTTCAGCCCATCACCGGTGCGATCCGTCGCCGCATCCAGAACCGCCTGCGGCACGAAGGGATTGTTAACCAGCATGGTTTCGCCATTGCCACCGGGCACCAGCACGCGGGACTGAATGGGATAGAAGCCATTGGTGCCGGTGAAAGCGCCCAACGCACCATCGGTGCGCATCGGCGACGCTTCCATCCGCCCCTTGGTCACGACGTTGGAATAGGTGACTTCGGAAAAGACGTTGACGCTGTCGCTGACATCAAAGTTGAAGCGGCCAGCGAATGTCATGCGCTCCGACGGCGAAGCCAGCAGCCCCCATTCCGCCCGGTTCCAGCCATCCGTCGCCGCGTTATAGGCGCGGAAGCTGCCGTCGGCGTCGATCACCCTATTGGTCTGCGACCCGATGACGAAGACACCGCCGGGACCGACATTGGACGGGTTGTAGAAAGACGTGAAGATGTTCTGCGCCGCGGTCAGGTTGGAATCATTGTTCCCTGCGACACGCTGGATGGTGCCGAGGCTGGTATAGTCCCTGCGGGAGAAACTGCGGCCACGCGCATCGACCGCCCCTTCATTCACATAGCCGCCATAGATCATGAAATTGCCACGACCGTCCGCGAAATTATGACCATAGGTGGCGTTGACGGCCATCTGGCGATCGTCGCCGCGCTCGGAAATCCCGGCCTGCGCGTTGAGCAGCAATCCTTCGAATTTCTTCTTGTAGATGAAGTTGACCACGCCGGCGACCGCATCCGATCCATAGACGGCGGAGGCACCACCGGTCAGCACATCGACCCGATCGACAAAGGGCGTCGGGATCATCGACAGGTCAACCTGCGCCGTGCCGGGCACGCCAGCAACGGAGCGACGCCCATCGATCAGGACCAGCGTACGATCCGCACCCAGATTGCGCAGGTTCACCGTCGCCAGGCCAGGATTGGTCGTGTTGGCGGTGGTAGTACGGCTGAAACCGGGAAGGCCGATCGCCGGATTCTGCTGCAAGGCATCCTGAACATTGATGATACCGTTATTTTGCAGCGTTTCCGACGTAACAACCTGAAGCGGGCTGGGTGAGGTCAGGGCGGGGGAGGCGATACGACTGCCGGTGACGACGATGTCGGCCGTGCTGGCGCTATTATCCTGCGCCTCCTGTGGCGCAATCTGCGCGTAAGCAGGCGAAGCGAGCAGAGCGACGATACCGGAACCGCCCAGCCACAAGGCGCGCAGCATCTGGCTGCGCCGACGACAAATATGATGAACCTTCATGGTCATTCCCCTCCTATGATAATGAAACCGCTGTTTATTTATCTTTCGCGGCAGTCCGTATCGGCAGATCAGCTTATCGGCCTGCCTGCACTTCCTTCAGAATCGACCCGTTTTCGTTGGCATGCCGGGATTTTGACCGGTGCATGGCGCCAGCTACGGCAGCCTGCCATCCTGTCCTGATCCGTTGCCGCTCATCGCCAGGCATGGCCGGGGTTATGCGATCGACCATCGTGCCATGCAGAACAGGAACCGATAGCCCGATTGCTTCGGCCGCCAGCCGGGAAACGCCCAGGGCGCTGGCTTCCGCCACATGCGGACGAACAACCGGACGGTCGGTCAGGTCGGCCAGCAACTGCATTAACAGCGCATTGCGCGTGGCGCCGCCATCCACCGCAATTTGTGGCACGGCGCTGCCCAGATCCGCTTCCATCGCTGCCACGACGTCGGCAATTTGCAGCGCAATCGCTTCCAGCGCCGCACGAGCGATATGCGCGGGCCGGGTGCCAAGCGACAGGCCGGAAATGGCACCCCGTGCCTCGCTGCACCAATGAGGCGCGCCGAGCCCGACCAAGGCGGGCAGGAACACGACGCCGCCGCTATCGGCTACGCTGGCCGCCAGCGCGGTGAGCGCCGCTTCATCCGCCAGTCCAAGCAGATCTGCAGCGAAGGCGGCGGCGTGACCGGAAATGGCGATATTGCCTTCCAGCGCATATTGCGTCTCGCCACACCGATGCCAGGCGATGGTACTGGACAGGCCATGGGCCGACCGGACGGAGCGCGGAGTGGCTGTCATGATCGAACTGCCGGTGCCGATCGTCACCTTGGTCGCGCCAGCCTGTTTCGCACTATGGTAGAACAGGGCTGCATGGCTGTCGCCCATCAGCGCATGGATTGGCGTGTCGGCCGGCAAAGGCGTCAGCCCGGTGGCGACCGTGCCGAAGCGGCTGTCCGACCCGCGCACGTCCGGCAACAGCGTCAGGGGCACGTCGAACAAGGCGGCGAGTGCCGGATCCCAGCATAAGGTGTCGATGTTGAACAACTGGGTGCGGGACGCATTGCTGTAGTCCGTTGCGTGCACGGCTCCGTTGGTCAGTTTCCACAACAGCCAACTGTCGATCGTACCGCACCGCAATTCCCCGCGCGCAGCCCGTTGCCGACCATTGGGCAGGTTGGACAGGAGCCAGCCGATCTTGGCCGCCGGAAAAAGCGGGTCGATGCCCAGGCCACTGCGCGCAACGATCATCTGCTCATGCCCTGCTTCCCGCAGAGCGGCGCAACGCGCTTCGGATCGGCGGCATTGCCAGAGGATGGCGGGGGCCAGCGGCTCACCGGTTCGCGCATCCCACAGGACGATCGTCTCGCGCTGGTTGGACAGGGCAAGCGAGACAATTTCCGCATCCGGCGCCGCGGCGACCATTTCCGCGATCAGCCCGGCCACAGCTTCCCATATGTCGGACGCAGATTGCTCCGCCCAGCCGGGCTGCGGATAGGTTACCTGCATCGCTCGCGAACGGGACAGGATGATCTCTCCCGCCGGGGAAACAAGCAGGGCCTTGGTGTTGGTCGTTCCCTGATCAATGGCAAGGATGACCGGGTTGCGCATCAGCGTGCCTTTACCTTGAGGAGGTCACGGGCCGCCGCCGTGATCCCGTCGGCATTGAGGCCGAACCGGTTCATCAGCCATTGCGCCGATCCGGTAGGCAGGAAGCCGGGGAAACCCAGCATCCGCATCCGCACCGGGCTGTGGGTCGCGCAATATTCCGCCACCGCGCCGCCCAGGCCGCCATGCGCCAGCCCTTCTTCTGCGGTTACAATGGCGCCGGTGGCCGCCGCCTGTGCCAGCATCTCTACATCCATGGGGGATATGGTCGCCATGTTGATGACCTGCGCGGCAATGCCGTCCACCTCCAGCCTTCGCGCCGCTGACACGGCATGATGGACCAGCGTGCCGTTGGCGATGATCGCGATATCGGTTCCGGGGCGCAGCCGTTCAGCCTTGCCGATCCGGAACACCGCGTCGTCGCGCTCCAGTTCGGGCACCGGCATGCGGCTGATACGGATATAGACCGGTCCGTCATGCGCCGCCGCCGCCTTGATCGCCTCGGCCGTTTGCCAGGGATCGGCCGGCACGATCACCGTCAGCCGATCGATCGCGCGCAGCCAGGCGATATCCTCGATACTATGGTGGGTGGCGCCAAGTTCGCCATAAGCGACTCCGCTGGATATGCCGCACAGTTTCACATTGGCATGGCTGTAGGCACAATCCGCCTTGATCTGCTCCAGCGCGCGGGCGCTCAGGAAACAGGAAGCGCCGCTGACGAATGGAATCTTGCCGCCATTGGCCAGGCCCGCACCGACACCGACCATATTCTGTTCGGCAATGCCGACATTGACCAGCCGATCAGGGAAACGCTCCTGGAACTTGCCGAGCTTGGACGAGCCGACCGAGTCATTGACGACAGCAACGATGCGGTCGTCCTGAACCGCCAGTTCCTCCACCGTGCGGACATAGGCATCGCGGCAGTCGAACAGGCCGGCAGGGGCTATGGCGGCGCTCATGCCGCCATCTCCGCTTCCAGTTCGGCCATGGCCAGAGCATATTGATCGGCATTGGGTACGCCGTGATGCCATCCGGCCTGATTTTCCATGAAACTGACGCCATGTCCCTTCTGCGTGTTGGCGATGATGCAGAGTGGCCTCGACCGGGGCTGACAAGCGGCATCGAACGCCGTCAGCAGAGCCGCTGCATCATGGCCATCCACTTCGGCCACATCCCAGCCGAAAGCGCGCCATTTATCGGCCAGCGGCTCCAGCGCATTTGTATCTTCGGTCGACGCGCCCTGTTGCAGGCGGTTGCGATCAACGATCACCGTCAACTGGCCAAGTCCGCGATGGCCAGCGAACATCGCCGCTTCCCACATCGAGCCTTCCTGCAATTCGCCGTCGCCGGTCAGCACGAAAACGCGATAGTCGGCCTTGTCGATCTGTGCCGCGACGGCAATCCCGACTGCGACAGGAAGGCCATGGCCCAACGGCCCGGTATTGGTTTCGACGCCCGGCAGATAGGTGCGGTTGGGATGGCCGTTCAGCCGCGATTCCGGCTTCAAATAGGTTTGCAGTTCCTCTTCGGGGAAAAAGCCCGCCCCGGCGAGCGCCGTATAGAGCGCGCCAGTGCAATGGCCCTTGCTCATCACGAAGCGATCGCGACCGGGTGCAGCAGGTTTGGCAGGATCGAAACGAAGAATATCGAAATAGAGCGCCGCGATGATATCCGTTGCCGAAAGGTCGCCACCGGGATGCCCCTGCCCTGCCTCCACGATCATCGTGATCAGGCGGCGGCGCATCCAGTTGGCGCGCGCCGAAACCTCGCGAATACGAGTATTCATATTTTCTCCAGCCCCAGAGTCAGGGGTGGAAACAGGCGACATCGTCATTTGGCAAAACTCTCCCTGCGTCAGGGCAATAATCCGATACGAAGAAATACGCAATCCATGAACTTTCGTTTTCTTTCGTTTTTTGATTCAATGAGAAAAATTGACAAGTCCGTCATGTCTGCCCTAGAGATTTTGCAGCGCCATCGTCGGATGGTAATTTGCCGGAGAGATACGTGCCTGGATCATCGTCACCCATCATCTGGAGACAGAGACGGTGAAGGATAGCGCACAAGCCCGCCTGCTGGGCGAAACACGCCGGCTCAAGATATTGGAATGGTTGCAGGAGGAAGGCAGCGCGCGCGTCCGCACCCTGGCCGAGGCCTTCGGTGTATCGGAAGTCACGGTGCGGCAGGACCTGGAGAAGCTGGAAGCGGACGGCCATATCGAGCGCGAACATGGCGGCGCATTCCTGAAATCCGTGCCTCAGCAGGTCCGGTCCATGGCCTTGCAGCATCAGGGGCATCTGGATGCAAAGGAGCGGATCGGCCGCGCTGCCGCCGCGCTTGTCGGCAATGGCGAGACTATCATTCTCGACAGCGGTTCCACCACTACGGCCGTCGCCACCCATCTGCTGGGGCGGCGCAACCTGACCGTCATCACCAATGCCCTGAACATCGCCCTGACACTGGGTGCGGAGCCGGGGTTCGAGGTGCATATGACCGGCGGCCATTTCAAGGCGCCGACGCTGTCGTTGTCGGGCGAGCGGTCCGCCGACTATTTCAAGGGGCTATACGTCCAGCGCCTGTTTCTGGCCACGGCAGCGGTCGATATCGAAGGAGGCCTGACCTATCCCGCGCTGTCGGACATCGCCGTCAAACGCGCGATGATCGGTGCAGCCGAACAGGTCTGCCTGGTCGCGGACAGCAGCAAGATCGGCCAGCGCTCCTTCTCGTCGCTGGGCGGACTGGAACTGGTCCATATTCTCATCACCGACGAAGGTATCCGTGACGAAGACCGTCAGGCGATCGAGGCGATCGGCGTACAGATCATCATCGCCTGACCGCAACAGCGGCAGGCCGGGCGCATCATGGCGCCACAACAGCAACCTAACTGGAGAGAATGAACCATGGCCGAGCAGAAATATGGCGCAGGCATCTGGCATTTTGCAACCTATGTGGATCGTTATGCCACCGATGGCTATGGCCCGCCGCGCTCATTGATCGAAATGATCGACCTCGCCGGACAGGTAGAAGATCTCTCGGTCGTGGATATCAACTATCCCTTCGTTGACCCCAGCCTGTCGCTCGACCGCGTGGACGAAGCTCTGAACCGCAACAACCTGTCCGTGATCGGGATCACGCCGGAAATCTACACGCGCCAATTCGCCAAAGGCGCCTTCACCAATCCTGATCCCGGCGTGCGCAAGCTTGCCAATGAAATGGTCAATGACGCCGCCAATGTGGTGCGGCGTTTCGGCGCGGACTATGTGAAGCTGTGGCCGGGGCAGGATGGCTGGGACTACCCTTTCCAGGTCGATCATCGCAAATTATGGCAGATGAGCATGGATGGCGTGGGCGAACTGGCCAGCCAGAATCCGGACCTGAAATTCGTTATCGAATATAAGCCGCGTGAGCCGCGCAATCATATGAGTTATGACAGCGTGGCCCGCACGTTGCTGGGCATAGAGAAGATCGGCTTGCCAAATATCGGCATCTTGCTCGATTTCGGCCATTCGCTTTACGGCGGCGAATCTCCGGCAGATGCGGCACAATTGGCGATCGACCATGGCAGACTGTTCGGCATGGATGTGAACGACAATTTGCGTGGTTGGGACGACGACATGATTGCCGGGTCGGTGCACCCGATCGAACTGTTCGAATTCTTCTACACTCTGCGCAAGAACAACTGGGACGGCGTGTGGCAGTTGGACCAGTTCCCGTTCCGCGAGGACAGTGTTGAAGCCGCCAACGCCGCCATCAGCTTCCTGAAGGTGATCGAGCGCGCGCTCGACAAGCTGGATTTCGAGGCCATGCAGGCGGCGCAGGACCGACAGGATGCGGTCGCCGCCATGATGCTCGCCCGCGACGCCCTTTTCACATCCTATTGAGAGAGACAGGATGACGTCCCCTGCCCGCTTTCTGCGCGTTCTGGATCTGCGCGCCGATCATCTGGTCGAACCTCTGGGTATGGAGGTCCGCCACCCGCGCCTGTCCTGGCACCTGGAAAGCGACGGCCGGGGGGTCATGCAGCGCAGCTATCGCATCCGGGCGATGGCGGATCGCGAGACGGCGGATTTCCGGGGCGATATACTCTTATGGGATAGCGGCATCGTGGAAAGCGATGCCTGTTTCGACATCCCTTATGATGGCCCGGCACTCCAGCCGATGCAGCGCATCTGGTGGGATGTCGAGATCCATGACAATCAAGGATTAAGCGCACGGTCCGAACGCAGTTGGTTTGAAGGCGGCCTTATGGCGCCCGAGGAATGGCGCGCATCATGGATCGAGGCGGAGGATGAGCTGTCCGCCGCCGATCGTGCGGCCGGGCTGCAATGGATATGGAGCGCCGATCCGCTCGATCCGCGTCCACATGCGTTCCGCCTGGACTTCGACGCACCCAGCGATCTGGTCGATACGGCCATATTGGTCGCCGCCAAGGATAATCTGCTGGGGATATGGGTGAATGGCGAACCGGCGACACTGCCCGATCTCGTCTATTGGGGCAGCCTGCTCCCTGCGCAGGGAAAGGTGAAACCGGGGCGCAACAGCCTTTGCCTGCTCGCCACAGCCGACACCAGCGGCTTCTTTCCCGTCGATGGCGGCGCCATGGCAGCACTCATTCGGCTGCATCGCGGCAATGGCGATGTCGAACGCTGGGTGAGCGGACCATATTGGCGGGTGCAGACCGACCCGCCCGAAGGGTGGATGGACGCTGGCTTCGATGCAGCCGGTTGGGCCGCCGCACAGCCATCCGGGTCGCGCGCCCAAAGCGATCCGCGGCCAAAGGAACCGGCTATTTGCCTGCGCACGGAGTTTGACACACGCGGTGCCGTGGTGGCAGCGCGCCTCTATGCGACGGCGCTGGGCGCCTATGAGGGAAGGATCAACGGTCGGCCGATATCGGATCATGTGCTGGCGCCGGAAATCAGCGTTGCCAGGAGCCATATCCTCTACCAATGCCATGATGTGACGCCGTTGCTGCGCGACGGTGCCAATGCGTTGGCCTTCACCGTGGCGGACGGTTTCTATGCTGGCGCTTTCGGATGGCGGATGGAACGCTATGGCTTTGGTCCGGCACCACGCCGGCTGCTGGCGCAATTACGCATCGACTATGCGGATGGATCGAGCGAGTGGGTCTCGACCGGCCGGGCATGGCGCATCGGCAGCGGTCCCGTCATCGCATCCGATATCTATGGTGGCGAAACCTATGATGCCCGGCGGGAGCAACCCGGATGGGACCAGCCCGGCTTCGACGACAGCGCCTGGCCCACGGTACGCATCGGAGAGGCGCCGCCTGCGCGACTGATCGCCCAGACGTCGCCGCCGCTGCGTGCGTCCCGTAGCATGCGGGCACAATCCGTCAGCGAACCGGTGCCCGGCCGCTTCATCTTCGATTTCGGTCAGAACATGCCCGGTTGGGTGAAATTGCGCGCCATCGGCCCTGCCGGCTGCTGCATCAGCCTGCGCTTTGCCGAACTGCTCAATCCCGATGGCACGGCCGACCAGTCCAACCTGCGGCGGGCCGAATGTACCGATCGCTTCACCCTGCGCGGCGATGCGGACGGTGAAACATTCGCGCCGCGCTTCACCTATCATGGCTTCCGCTATGTCGAGGTGGAAGGCTATCCCGGCATGCCAACGCTCGATGATATCGAGGCGATCGTCGTCCATAGCGACTGTCGCGAAACCGGGACGATGGATTTTGCGTCCCCGCTGCTCCAGCGCATCTGGAACAACGCGCTCTGGAGCCAGCGGTCGAACTTCTTCGCTGTTCCCACCGATTGCCCGCAACGGGACGAGCGCATGGGCTGGATGGGCGACATTCAGGTATTCCTGGATGCGGCCGCCTTCAACATGGAGGTCGATCCCTTTATCCGCCGTTTCCTGCTGGAGGCGCGGGCGGCGCAGCGGCCCGATGGCGCCTATCCCATCGTCGTGCCGCAGCCTCTGTCCTTCCCCGATGTCGTGACGGCCGGGTGGAGCGAGGCGGGCATCATCCTGCCCCACGGCCTGTGGCAGCGTTATGGCGACACCGCCGTCATAGACGAAAATTGGGCAGCAATGGAGCGGTGGATGGATTTCGTCGCGCGCGACAATCCCGACCATATCTGGCGCAATGATCGCGGACTCGATCTGGGCGACTGGCTGTCCGTCGATGCCATCCAGCCCGATGACGAAACGACGCCACGCATTCTGTGCGCAACCGCTTATTGGGCCTACAGCGCACAGTTGATGGCGGAAATGGCGGCTGCGACCGGCCGGCAGGATGAAGCCTCGCGCTATGCCAGCTTACGCGAGGCGATCGGCAAAGCCTTTGCCGCAGAACTGCTGGACGGCACAGGAAAGGCCGGCAATGGCAGCCAATGCAGCCAGGTTCTGGCACTCTACATGAATCTGGTGCCGCAGGATCAGCGCGCCGATGCAGCCCGATTCCTGGCGCAGGACATACGGGCGCGGGGCATGAAATTATCCACCGGCTTCCTTGGTACACCTTACCTGCTCGATGTGCTGGCCGACGCAGGGGCATGGGAGGAACTGGTCGGCCTGTTGCTACAGACCGCCTATCCATCCTGGGGCTATATGCCAAGCGTGGGTGCGACGACCGTCTGGGAACGGTGGAATGGCGATGTCGGCGACCTGTCGATGAACAGTTACAACCACTATGCCTTCGGGGCGGTGGTCGGCTTTTTCTACCGCCGGCTGGCGGGGATAGCACCGGCCACGCCTGGCTTCCGCCAGGTCGCCGTCAAGCCACTCTGGTTTTCCGACGTCGGGGCCGTGTCGGCCCGCTATGACAGCCAGTTGGGCCGGATCGAGACGGCGACACAAGGCGATGAAGCCGGCCTTTCCGGCTTGACGATCACCCTCCCCCCCAATTGCACGGCACAGGTGGAGTTGCCCGCCGGCCGTTGGATCGAGAGCGGGCAACCTGTTGACGGTCATCCGGATATACTGTGGACGGCCGACGGGACTATGACGGTGGGGTCAGGCAGCTATCGCTTCACGCTAACCACTTAACTCCCTTACATATTGGGATAATTCGGCCCTCCACCGCCTTCGGGGACGACCCAGTTGATATTCTGGGTCGGGTCCTTGATGTCGCACGTCTTGCAATGGACGCAATTCTGCGCGTTGATCTGGAAACGGGCAAGC
>NZ_LMKV01000010.1 GCF_001421665.1 Sphingobium sp. Leaf26 | reverse complement strand
TGGGCCTTCATCTTCGTTCCTTCGTCACTACGACCAAGCCCCAACCCTCCTTAAATCAAAACCTCAAATCTGTGCCATTGGTGCTGACGGCGAACAGCCGATCAACTGATCGCGAACAGTGATTACATCTGATTCGTACGATTTGACATGAGAACATAGAGAGAACAATAGGTCGGCACACGAAACTACGATCGGCGATAAGCAGTGTGGCAATTTCCACCATCAGCACGCCTGTTCCAATGTCCCTAAGCCAGCGCCTTATACCAATCGGTCGCTTTGACCGGCGCGATCGTCAGCTTCCGTTGGCACCAGACGCTCCTCGGCCATGGAGTGGACGCTTGGCTTTTGGTCAATAGCAGCCGGAAAAGCGGACCGTCAGCACTTGTAGATCAGATGCTCGCCGCTGAGCGTCTACAAAGGGTCGATGTGCGCAGGAGGAACTTGGCTTATGGATAATCTCACTGCCATTTTTGTAGCGGTGCGCGGGAGGCTCGGCATCGCATTCGAAGCTCAAGCAGTGGAAACTGGGTAGAGCCAACCGCGCGCGCGCTGGATCGATGGCGCGACACTAGCGCGTCATCAGGCAGAAAATTCGGGAAAATCTGGTCACTGATGCAAAACATGTCGATCCAAAGGAGGGCGGACAGCACTCTCCGTAATTCTGCCCAAGTCGTCCTGCCACCAAGGTCATCCAGCTAACACTACCCTTTGGTCAATGTGCCCGAAATGGTTGCCGGGGACCTCCATACGGACACGATCGCCGAACTTCAGGAACGGTATTTGTGATGCATGATCGCGGATCATCTCTATGGCGCGTCGTTCGGACAGGCAGCAGGAACCGACCTCGTCATAGGCAGCGTTCGACACCGTGCCCGATCCGATGATCGTCCCCGCGACCAGATCACGGGTGCGCGCGGCGTGGGCGACAAGATCGTGAAAGCCGAACGCCATTTCCCCGCCATGGGGATGCCCAAACCAGACGCCGTCGAGCGTGACGTGCAGCGGCAGATGGACCCGGCCGTCCGCCCAGGCCTCGCCCAGTTCGTCCGGTGTTACGGCAAAGGGTGCGACCGAGCAGGCGGGCTTTGCCTGAACCCAGCCGAATCCCGTCTTCATCTCGATGGGCGCGATCGCGCGCAGCGACCAGTCGTTGATGAGGAGGACGAGCTTGATGTGGCTCAGGGCATCCTGCGGCGTCGTTCCCATCGGCACGGCACCGGTGATGATGCCGAACTCCCCCTCGAAATCGATGCCGTCATCCTCGCTGGGCAGCGGCACGTCCTGCGTGCCCGACAGGAAGCGATCTGACAGCCCCTGATACATGAGCGGCCATTCCGTTTCGATCGGGGGCAGGTTGAACGCCTTTTGCATCAGTTCGCCATGCTGGGGAAAGGCCGACCCATCCAGCCATTGCCAGGCACGCGGCAGCGGCGCGAGCAGAAGCGCATGGTCGAGCAGCGCCCCCTCCCCGCGATCCAGCCGATCGGCGATCGCCCGCAGGTGCGGCTCGGCCACCGTCCATTGCTCGATCGCCTGCTGCAACGTATCGGCGACGGGCGCGCCGGGAAGGCAGCGCGTCGCATCCCGTGACACGATGACCAGCGCGCCGTCGGGGGCGCCATTGTCCAAAGTCGCGAGGCGCATGGCCTTAATCCTCGATGATGGCGACGGCGCGGGTCCACCCGGCCGAAGCGCCCTTGATCTTGTGCGGGAAGCAGCTGACGGTGAAACCGTGGGACGGCAGCGCTTCCAGATTGTGCAGCTTTTCCAAGTGGCAATAGCCGATGTCCCGGCCCGCCTTATGCCCTTCCCAGATCAGCGACGTGTCGCCGGTTTCCTTCACCTTTTGCGCTGTATAGCTGAACGGCGCGTCCCAACTCCAGGCATCGGTGCCGGTGACGCGCACGCCGCGGGTGGTGAGATACATGGTCGCCTCATAGCCCATGCCGCAACCGACATCGACGAAGTCGGGCCGCCCCAGCGCCTTGCCCGCCGCCGTGTTGACAAGGACGATATCAAGCGGCTGGAGGTCGTGGCCGACGCGGGCCAATTCAGCCTCGACGTCCGCGGCCGTGACCACATAGCCGTCGGGAAAATGGCGGAAGTCGAGCTTCACACCCGGACGAAAACACCAGTCGAGCGGCACTTCATCGATCGTGATCGCCCGCTCAGCTTTACCGTCTTTGGCATCCATGGTGGGATGATAATGATAGGGCGCGTCGAGATGCGTGCCGTTATGCGTCGTCAGCGTCACCCATTCCGCAGCCGCAAAACCCGCCCCGTCCGGCGTCTGGTCGGCCGTGACGCCGGGGAAGAAATGCTGGAGTTCGGCCACCGTCTCGCCATGCGTCTGATAGGTGATTTTGGGACGCAGGAACGGTGGATCGGACACCACATCATTGTCGAGCGTGATCGACAGATCGATGAAACAGCGGCTCATTCTGTCCGGCCGCCCAGCGTTTCGGCGAACCAGTCGGCGATGACATCGCGGCCATAGGCCATATTGTCCGCACCGACATGTTCCACCCCGCCTTCGCGGTCGGTGAAGATCACCTTCTCGCGGCGCGGGCTGTTGACGAGCTGGTCGTAGAGATCGTCGGCATAGGACAGGCTGATCTGCCGATCCTTCGCGCCGTGCGTCACCAGGAAAGGCACGGTGATCCGGTCCATATGGCCGTTAAGGTTCATGTCCGCGCTCTTCGCGTGGAAATCCTCCATGTCGCTCGCGCCGAACGCCCACATGACATGCGCCCAATAATGGGGCACCGGGTTCTCGCCTTCGCGGTTGAGCCGCTTCTGCTGCACCTCCGCCCAGTTATGGTTGGCGCCCCATACCGCACCGCTGGCGAAACGCGGTTCATAGGCCACGGCGCGCGGCGCGAAATGGCCGCCCAGCGAAATGCCGGTCATGCCGATGCGGGCGGGATCGACATCAACCTGCGTTTCCAGCCAGTCCGCCGCCTTGCTGGCCCAGCTTTCGCTGTGCGGATCGACGGGCAGTTCCTGCAAACGCAGCGCTTCCCCGCTGCCGGGCTGATCGACGCACAGCGTCGATATACCGCGCCGCGCAAGGGCTTGCGGCAGGCGCGACCAGTAGAGCAGTTCCTTGCAGCTATCGAGGCCGTTGCAATAGACGACGACAGGCTTGCGGCCTGCACCAGGCGCGCGGGTGTAGAGGGCGGGCATGGTGCCGGTCGCAAGTGGGATGTCCACCCGCTCGCGATCAAGGCCGCCCAGCTTAGTCGACTTTTCGAACGCAGCCAGCGCCTTGGCATAGGTGTCCTTGCGCCCCGGATGGCCATGGCCCTGCATCCGTTCGGCGGTGATAAGATAGAGGGCAGCCCGCTCCAGCTTGTTGGAAGCCGAAAAGGCCCGGTCGCGCGCTTCATCCTCCTGCGCCAGCCCGATCAACTTGTCGCCCATCGCCGCCCACTGCGCCATGAATTGCGGGGTGCCGGCATCTGCGCCGGTGGCCGCCGCGTCGCGGATCGGCTGGCACATATCAATGATTTCACCCATCTGCGCGCCGCTTTCCATCGCGATCGCAACCGACAGGTTCCAGATATAGTTTGGGAAATATTCAAACAGGGCCATGACTTCTACTCCCCTTCAAACTTCTACGGCCTGGAACAGGCCTGTATCGGCCTCTGGGTGCGGCATGGTCTGCGGACCGCCTACGCCAATGCCCCACTGGTCCATCGTCTTGGGGCCAGGGACATGCACCTTGGCCTCATGGCTTTCGAAATCCACGTTCTCCAACTCCGACGTATATTCGACCGCAAAGCCCGCGGGCGTGGTGAAATAGCTGAAGGTATTGTTGCCCGCCGTGTGCCGGCCCGGACCCCAACGAATGTCGGTGCCCTTGTGCTTGAGACGGTTGATGCCCACCATCATGTCATCGACGCTCAGCATGTCATAAGCGACATGATTGAGGCAGGGCGGTCCAGGCAGGATCGCCATGCGGTGATGCGCCGCATGGCAGCGCAGGAAGCACATGAAGTCGCCCAGCCAGTCGCTGATCTTGAACCCCAGCACGTCGCAGAACCACTGCGCCATCGCCTTGTGATCGGGCGAATGGAGTACGATATGGCTGATCTTCTGCGGGATACCCTCCCAGCGGCTTAGCGCGCGTGGCGCGCGCGCGGTGACGTCGCTGGAAATCTCGAAAGGCAGGCCATCGGGCGAGAAGAAGCGAAAGCCATAGCCGCCGCCCAGCGTATCAAGATCCTTCGGTGCGAAGATGATGCGCGCACCAGATGCCGCCACCTTGTCGTGCAGCGCATCCACATCCGCCCGGCTGTCGGCCGCCAGCGCGATCACGTCGATGCGCTTCTCGTCGGCGGCGCGCAGGCGCACGACATAGCCCTCTTCGCCGCCGTCCGCGGCGAAATAGACCATGCCGTCCTTCTCTCCGGCATCGACCAGCTTCCACTGGTCGGCATAGAACGCGCGTTCGGCCTCCAGGTCGGGAACGGCATAGCCGACATAACGAATTTCAGTGACACGGCTCATGATGGAAACTCCAGGAAAAATGGTGCGCGCCTCAGATCGGCTGCGCGACGATTGCGAACATGGCGTGGGTGGCCTTGGCGTTGTCGACCGGCGGACCCCGGCCGATCTGGCCATGGCAGATCGCCAGACTTTCACGCACGATGTAGGCGCAGCGATCGAAACGACGATTGCGATAGGCGGTGAGGGCGACTTCCAGATCGTCATGGCGCGACAATTCTTCCGCTAGCACCAGGCTGTCTTCGATCGCCATGCCGGCGCCCTGCCCCAGGTGCGGCGTGGTCGCGTGGACGGCGTCGCCCAGCAGAACAACCCGGCCCTTATGCCATGGCCCCTCGACCAGAAGCCCTTCAAGCGGTCGATAGACCACACCCTCATCATCTGTAATCTGCTCGGCAAGCGTGCGGATGGCCGGCGCCGTCTGCATCAACTTGTCGCGCATGGCGGCGGCCAGACCGTCCCTTGGATAGCGCGGATTTTCCGGCTCCGGCGTGGTTACGTACATGTACATGAGGGTGCTGGAGATCGGGACCAGCCCCACCCCGGTTGGCCCATTATAGACCTGCAAGGCATCCAGCCCAGCCGGTCGCGCGAAATTATAGCGCCATACCGCTTGCCCGGTGAACTGAGGCTCTGGTCCGTGCGGGAACAAGGCAGACCGGGTCTGCGAATAGACCCCGTCGGCGCCGATCACGAGGTCATAATATCCAGAGCTGCCGTCCGAAAAACCAACATGAACGCCAGCGCCATCATCTTCGATCGACGCGATTGTGACACCGAGTTGGACAGTTGCTCCGTTGGCCAGCGTGCGATCGCCCAGCACCTTGTGCAGCGCGCGGCGACCGATCCCGACATTGGCGGGCTTGCCCTCGACGAGCCGGGGTGACGGAACCCGCGCGATCATCGTGCCGTCCGGCAGGAATATTTCCACCGCGTCGAAGCCCACGCCTGCCGAGAGATAATCGTCCAGCAGCCCCAGTTCGCTCATCGCGCGAACCACGTTCGACTGCTGGATGATGCCGACACCATAGACCGACCAGTCCGGGTCACGTTCGATGACATGGACATCATGCCCTTTCGCGCGGAGCGCGATCGCGGCGGTCAGCCCGCCGATGCCACCACCGATGACGAGGATACGCTGCGCGTCCAAACTTCGCTCTCCACTCTTATCTTGAGGGGGTAAGTCTAGCGTGGAAAAAAAATATCAAAATTCGATTGTTTGGATGATTATCTATCCATCGGATTTATGGATTGCGGCGGTGCGCAATTGTGATCGTAGCCAGCGCAGGCCTTCGTCTGCGGCGCGGGTCTGATGAAACTGCACCAGTTCTTCCATGACGGGGAAGGGGAAAGGCAGGGGTTGATAGACGATCGGGAACATCTGGGCCGCAGCGCGCGCCAGCCGTTCGTGCATGATCGCGAGCCGCTGCGTCCCGACCAGCAGCCAAGGTACGGTCGTGAAGGACGAGGCAGATACCTCGATCCGCCGATGCTTGCCCATGAGGGCCAATTGTCGGTCCGCGAAAGCCGCGTTGGATAGCGTGCCGATTGCGATCGCGACATGGCCTGCCGCCAGAAAGCGCTTTTCGTTCAGGGGTGCAGACAGCAGATCGTTACCGCTCCACCCGGCCACCACATGCTGCTCTTCAAACAGCAATTCCGTCGGATGATCCTGGGACAGAAATTCACGCGGGCTGATCATCAGGTCAGCCTTGCCCGCCGTGATCAGCGGCGTGCTTTGTTCGCTTGGGGACATGAGTTGGACAGTGATCGCCGGTGCTTCGACGACAAGGCGCGTCAGCAAGGGTGCGATGACGGCGGCGACGACATAGTCGGACGCGATGACCCTGAACAGCCGCTGGGACGATTGCGGATCGAACGATGCCGATGTTGCGAGCAGCGATTCAATCCCTCCCAGACATTCGTGCACCAAGGGCGAGAGGCTTTCGGCAAAAGCGGTCGGATACATGCGCTTGCCATGACTGACGAGCAGAGGATCACCGAAATAATCCCGCAGCCGCGATAACGCAGCGCTCATGGCGGGCTGGCTCAGATGCATCTGACGCGCTGTTTCCGACACCGAGTGGGTTTGCATCAACCCTTCAAACACAGCGAGCAGGTTGAGGTCGAGGCCGCGAAAACGCATGATCCATCCATTCCATGATTGGATAACGATAAGATCAAATGATTTAACCTATGCGCCCTTCCTGTCTAGGCTTTCCTGACAGACGCGCCGGATCAGGCGCGCGCATTTGGAGAGGAGACGACCATGAAGGCAGCCCTGCTAGCGACCGCCGCCGTTTTTCTAGCACCGATCTCACCCGTTCACGCTCAGGCAGGAGCGGGCAATGATCAGGCGAATGGGGGCGGCATCGCGGACATCATCGTCACGGCGCAGCGCCGCAGCGAAAATCTCCAGAAAGCCGCCATCGCCGTCAGCGCCGTGACCGGCGACACGCTGGTGCAGCAGAGCATAACCCAGGCCAATGACCTCACGCGCGTCGTGCCCGCCCTACAGGTCGCGCCTGCGGCATCCTTCACCCAAATCTATCTGCGCGGCGTCGGCACCTTCGGCGCGAATGCCTTTGCCGAACAGGGCGTGGCCTTCAACCTCGACGGCGTGTACCTCTCCCGCCCGGCCGCGCCTGCGGGCCTTTTCTATGACCTTGAACGGGTCGAAGTGCTCAAGGGGCCGCAGGGTACGCTCTACGGCCGCAACGCCACCGGTGGCGCCGTGAACGTCATCACCGCCAAGCCCAAGCTGGGCGAGACCAGCGGCTATATCAATGCGGAATATGGCAATTACGACGCGATGAAGGGTTCGGCAGCGCTCAACCTACCTTTAGGCGATAAAGTCGCGTTCCGGATCGCTGGCCAATATGTGAAGCGCGACGGCTATTATAGCGATGGTTATGACGATGAAGACACGCAGGCGGTGCGCGCGCAATTGCGCGGGGAAACCGGCACGGGCCTGGATGCCACGCTGTCGGTCGATTATGCTCATGTCGGCGGCATGGGATCGGGCGGCACGATCATGCCGCTGCTGGACGGCAAGAAGCGATTGGGGCCGAGCGATCCGCGCGTCATCGCGGCCTATGTCGCCCGCTCTCCCACCCGCCCCGTGCCGCAGGCGATCGCGAGCGACGATGGCTATCAGGATAATGGCTTCTTTGGCACGGCGCTTACGGTCAATGCCGATCTGGGTTTCGCGACCCTGACTGTCGTTCCGGCCTATCGCAAGACGGACCTCGATTTCCGATCCTATGCGTCGAGCTTCCTGATCGACATTCAGGAGGAGTCCAGCCAGATGTCGCTGGAAACGCGCCTGGCAAGCCAATCAGGCCCGTTGCAGTGGGTGGTAGGCGGCTATTATTTTGCCGAAGACGTCAGCGCGCGGCAATTGTTCGACCAGGCGAGCAATGGCACGCGGATCAATTCGCAGCTTGATACCGAAAGCCTTGCCGCCTTCGGTCAGGCGACGCTGTCGCTGTCGGACAGCTTGCGCGTCACTGGCGGCCTGCGTTACACGACCGACCACAAGCGCCAGGCGACCGAGGCCCATACGTTGCCATTTGTAGGCTTCGTCAATCCCGCGCAGGGTAATTTCACGCCGATCATCCTAGATATCGTCAGCAACCCGCGCACCGATATCGACTTCAACAAGCTGACCTGGAAGGCGGGCGTGGAATTCGACGTCGGGCCACGATCGCTTCTTTACGCTTCGGCCGCGACGGGCTTCAAATCGGGCGCGCTGTTCGCGGCGACAGGTCGCAACTATTCCGCGCCCGAAAATATGATGGCCTATACGGTCGGGTCGAAGAACCGCTTCTTCGACAACAAGGTGCAGCTCAACGCCGAAGCCTTCTACTGGAAATATAAGGACCAGCAGATTTCGCATCTCGGCCCGGTGCAGGTCGCCAGCACACCAGGCGGCCCGATCTTCGGCCCGGTCTTCACCACCGAAAATGCGGGCAAATCGACCATCTACGGCCTTGAACTGGAAGCGCTGTTCCAGCCGTCCGCCAACGCCCAATTCTCCGCCAACATCCAGTATCTGCAAACCAAATATGACGAGCTGATCTATCAGGCCTATTCGACAACCGGCACGGCCCCGGTCATCGGCTGCGCGGTCACGCCAACGGCCCTGACCGGCGCATCGCCGGCCGCGCGCATATTCGACGTCAACTGTTCGGGGCGACCGCTGGTCAATGCGCCCAAATGGGTGTTCAACCTGGGCTATGAGCATGGCATCCAGCTGGGCGATCATGGCCGGATCACGGCCGCTATGGACACGCGGATCGAGACATCGCGCTATCTCTCGCTCGATTTCCTCGATCTGGGCCGGCAGGGCAGCTATATGATGTCGAACGCGCGTCTGACCTACGAGACGCCATCGGGCAATTTTTCGCTCACCGGCTTTGTCAACAATATCGAAAATGAACTGGTGTTCGCCAACTCGCTGCAAAGCCCGGCAAAGCCTGGTGTGATCTACAACCAGCTTCGCCCGCCCCGCACCTATGGCGTGCGCGCAGGCTTTCGTTTCTGATCGGACATATGGGGACCACGCATAGCATGGGCAGGTAGGCGGAAGGAAAATCCCGCCTACCGCTTTGTCGCGTTATCCGTCGACATGGACGGGTCGCGGCCCAGAAACAGTTGCGCGATCAGCGTGCGAAACCAGAGGATCGCCGGATCGCCGTCGACCCGTCGATGCCAGAATTGCTGAAGGCTGATCAGCGGCGTTTCGAACGGGGGCGGCAACAGCTTGAGCGGCGCCATGGTGGCCAGGATGGCCGCGACGGCGTGGGGCACTGTGGAGATGAGGTCGGACCCGGCGACCAACAGCGGCACGCTCATGAAATGGGGCGACTGCAACTGGATGCGGCGCGACAGGCCCAGTTGTTGCATCCGCGTTTCGACCAATTCCTGGCTGCGCCCCTTTTGCGACACCAGAATATGACCCAGGCCCAGAAACTGGTCGAGCGACAGGCTGTCGCCGATGGTCGGGTGATCACGCCGCACGATGCAGCTGAAGGGGTGATCGAACAGGGTCTGGCACAGGAAGCTGCTGCCCTGAAGGTCCGGGAAATAGCCAAGCGCCAGATCGACCACGCCGTCCGCCATCGCCCTTTCCAGTTCCTGGGGCGGCATGGAATGACAGCGCAGGGTGGCGCCCGGCGCGCGATCCTTCAGCACCTCCAGTAGGGTCGGCAGAAAAACCAGTTCGCCGATGTCCGACGTGCTGATCGCAAAGCAGCGTTCCGAACGGAGCGGATCGAAGACCGGCAGCCCCATCAATTCCGCGTCGACCGTCTCCAATATCCGCCGGACCGGTTCGCGCAGCCGATCGCCCATGGGCGTGGGCTGCATGGCGTTGCCGATGCGCACCAGCAATGCGTCATTGAAAAACTGGCGCAGCTTGCCGAGCGCGAAACTGACATTGGGCTGGCTCATGTTCAACCGCCGTGCGGTGGCATGCACCCCGCGCTCCTCCAGCAGGATGTCGAGCACCACCAGCAGGTTCAGGTCCAGTCTGCGGTAATCCATCCAGCTGATCTAGCATATCAGCATAACTAGTTACATCGATCAGTTCGAACCGCGCTAAGTCATTTGGGAGATAAGACAGGAGAGCGCATTGACCCAGCAGCCCGCATCCGCCGGCGAATCATCCTTCCTTACCGATATCTGGTATGTCGCGGGGTGGGGCCATGAACTGACGCCTGGCACGCGCACCGCCCGCACGATCATGGATCAACCGCTGGTGCTGTTCCGCACCGAAGCCGGGGCGGTCGCCGCGCTGGAGGATCGCTGCTGCCACCGCGCCATGCCGCTGAGCGAGGGGATGGTAGTCGGGGAGAATATCCGTTGCACCTATCATGGCCTGGAATTCGCGGCCGACGGCGCCTGCGTCCGTATTCCAGCGCAAGACAAGATCCCGGCCACCGCGCGTGTCCGCCGCTATCCGCTTGTCGAAAAGGACGCCTTGTTGTGGATCTGGATGGGCGACGCGGCGAAGGCCGACCCTGCCGCCATTCCCAATCATCCCTGGCATAATGATCCGGGCTGGGCCTGGCGCAGCGCCCATTATGACGTGCAGGGCAACTGGCAATTGCTGGTCGATAACCTCATGGACCTGTCCCACCTGCCCTATATCCACCCGCGCACGATCGGCGGCGATCCTGAATTGCATTTCAAGACGCCGACGCAGGCGACCCGGCTGGCAGACGGCGTCCGCGTCGAACGGCGGATGCCTTCCTCGGTCCCGCCGCCGACCTATGTCGCCGCAGCCGGCTTTGCCGGGCTGGTCGATCGCTGGCAGGAAATCGAATTCCATCCGATGTTCATCCGCATCCACACCGGCGCCTGCGACGAAGGCACGGGCGCCTATGATGGCGATCGATCGCATGGCCTGTCGATGCTGGGTTTCCACGGCATCACCCCGGAAACCGAAGGCACCACCCATTATTTCTGGTCGATGGCGACCAACATCACCCAGGGTGACATTCCCGACCTCGTCTTTGAACAGACGGCGCGCACCT
The DNA here is from genome assembly GCF_001421665.1 of Sphingobium sp. Leaf26. Lineage (GTDB taxonomy): Bacteria > Pseudomonadota > Alphaproteobacteria > Sphingomonadales > Sphingomonadaceae > Sphingobium. Next base: position 41,739 of record NZ_LMKV01000010.1, on the reverse strand, counting down.
TCAAGGAAGACCAGATCGTCCTGGAGATGCAGCAGCGGCGGATCGCGCGGGAACCGGGGCGGCCGATGCTGGACATCGCCAGCGACGTGGGCGGGCGACAGACGCGCCAGTTCATCCAGCGCCTGTTCCGGGCGCAGCGGGGGGAAGACACCGCCGCTGCGTGACCGGGCGCAGCGACATCATCTTGCCAGCAACGGCCCCAGTTCCGCTATCCGCCCGCCGGGCGCCGCCTGTTGCAACAGGCGGCCGAGCAACTCTATGGCGTCCGCGGTTTCTGCACGGTGGGGCAGATAGCGCTCCGCGATGGACAGCCCGCGAACCGACCACACCATCAGGCGCATGACCGCCAGGGCCTGCGCCTCGTCTCCGCCAAAGGCGCCCCGCATCACGGCCAGCGCCGATCGTTCGACCGCCTCCTGCATCGGCACGACCAGCGCCGCCAGTTCGGGATCGCTGCGCGTCGCCTGCAATATCTCCAGCACGGCCATGCCCGACGGCCGGCCCAGCACGGCCCACAGCAGGCGAGGCCAGTCGTAGAGATGATTGCCAAGTCCCGTCCGGGCGCGGACATCCTCATATTCCGCCATTTCATGATCGAAGACATGCCGCACGACATCGGCCATCAATGCCGCCCGCGTCGCGAAATGATGCAGCATGGCACCGCGGCTGACGCCCGCTTTCTGCGCGATGAGCGTGGTGCTGGCCCCGGCATAGCCCCATTCCCCGATCGCGGCGATCGTGGCGTCGATCAGCGCCATCCGGGTCGTGGCGGTGCGCTCCTCCTGGGTCCGGCGAAGTTTGGGTACGGTTTGGTCCTGCATCTGGTCTTCCTCCCCGGTGCACGGCTTATGCCGCCCTCACCGATCCTGCTCTATCCAACGGCCCGTTGCCCGGCATGTATAACGAAAATCGATCGATATCCATAACAACAATCAGGATTGACTGTTTGTATGGCAAAGACCTAAGCGGGGGGCAAGTGCAGAGGATCTGCACATCCAGGGAGGATAGGATGCGGAAAGCAATATTGTTCGCGGGCGCTAGCCTGATCTCGGTGGTCCAGCCGGTGCAGGCGCAAACCGCGCAACCCAGCGAAGGCGTCGCCGAAATCGTCGTCACGGCCCAGCGCCGGGCCGAACGGTTGCAGGATGTCCCCGTCAGCGTGACCGCGCTTGGCGGCGATACGCTCAAGTCCCGCAACCTCAATGACCTCACCCAGGTCGCGCTCGCCGCCCCCAGCCTGCAGGTTGGCAGCGACAATAGTTTCGCGATCCGCGGCGTGGGCACCCAGGCCTTTGCCACGACGATCGATTCGAGCGTCGCAACCGCGCTGGACGACGTCAATCTGGGTCGACCGTTCCTGACCCAGGGGCTGTTCAACGATGTCGAGCGCGTCGAAGTGCTCAACGGGCCGCAAGGGCTGTTGTTCGGCAAGAATGCGTCGGCCGGTCTGCTCAACGTCGTGTCGACCCGCCCAAAGATCGGCACGTTCGCCAGCGAGACGAACATCGAACTGAACAATCGCGACACGCCGGGTAGCAGCGATCAGTCATGGTCCGCCATTGCACGCCAGACGGTCAATATCCCGATCGGCGACACCGGCGCGCTGCGCGTCAACGGCACCTATTCGATCGAAGAGCCAGGCACCCATTTTGTCGGCGCCAGCGGCGTGCGCAACGATCTGGATCGCAAGCAATATGGCATCCGTGCCAAATATTTGCAGGAGATCACGCCCGCGCTGGAACTCTATGTGATCGGTGAATATGCCGAATCCCATGGCGTTGCGGGTATTTTCGACCGCACCTATCGGCAGCTGGGCGCAGGTAGCGTCAATGCCGACCCCCTCGCCGCTTCGGGCATCGTCGCAGGCGACCGCAATTTCGCCGTTGCAGGCGATGGCGGCTTCTGGCGCGATCTGAAACTGGGCGGGGCGCAGGCTGCGCTGACCTATACGGCCGACAGCGGGCTGGTCGTCAGCAACATCGCCGCGTGGAAATTCTATAATTTCGATTCGCAGCTGGATGTCGATTTCACCAACAGCAATGGTGCGAACATCAATCGGTCCAATGCCGATTACGACCAGTTTTCCAACGAACTGCGCGTCGCCCTGCCGGCGGACAATCGGCTGTCCGGCCAGGCCGGCCTCTATTATTTCCATTCCACCATCAAGCAGAGCAGCCAGATTGCGGGCAATAATTACCTGCCCGATTTCCTGCTGCCCAGCTTCCCCTTCTGCGTCGGCGCGGCCGCCGTGCCTGGTGCATTCCCCCCCACCTGTTCGACCAGCAACAGCTATTTTCTGGGCCGCGACAATGTCTATAGCATGAAGACCGACAGCTATGCCGCCTTTGGCCAGCTGACATTTGCCGTCACCGACCAGTTCAAGCTGTTCGCCGGCGGTCGCGTAACCCGCGACGAAATCAGCATCGACCTGGACCAGAATCGGGGCGCTTATTTCGTCACCCTGGGCGTCCCCGGTGCCATATCGGAAAGCTACGGCAATACCGATTTCAGCTGGCGCGCAGGCGGCCAGTATCAGGTGACCCGCGATGCCATGATCTACGGCTCCTACGGCCGTGGTTACAAGGGGCCAGGCTTCAACGATACCGGTGCGACCGCCAACGCGCCGTTGGTGGTGCAACCGGAAAAGTCGAACACCGCGGAAATCGGGTTCAAGACAAGCTGGTTCAATCGCCGCCTGATCGTCAATGCGTCGGCCTTCCACACCAAGTTCGACAATTATCAGACCCAGTCGCTCGATACACAGCTGCAAAGCTTCATCGTCCAGAATGCTGCGTCGGTGACGAGCAAGGGCGTCGAACTGACGGTGAACACCAACCCGCTGCGGGGGCTGTCGATCAACGGGTCGGCGACGTTCCTCAATTCCAAGTTCGGCGATTTTGCAGGCGCAGAATGTTATCCGGGTCAAGCGACACCCAGTTGCGCGACCACGGGATCGTTCAATGCGCGCGGCCGCCGCACGCCGACAGCGCCGAAATTCACGTCGTCCGTGCAGGCCATGTATGAAGTGCAGACGTCAGGGACGGTTCATCCCTTTATCGAGGGTAACTGGTATCATCGCACCGCGATCAACTATCTGATCAACGGCGCGCCCGGCGCGACCGTGCCGACGCTCGACCTGATCGGGGCCAGCGCGGGCGTGCGGCTGGACAACGGGATGCGCCTTTCGATCTTCTGCAAGAATTGCACGAACGAATATAACCCCAATTTCATCGGACTGGACGCGGGCGACGCTATCGCGGGCGTCGCCTCCTATCAGCAGCAGTTCGGGTTGGATTCCGTGCGCACGATCGGCGCCAACATCCAGTTCCGTTTCTAAGGATGGACCCGATGCTTTCCATGTCTCGTCGGACGATGATCCACTTGGCTGGCGGCAGCCTGGCTGCAACGCTGGCGGGACCGGCGCTGGCCGCCCGCCGAAAGCTGCGCCCCGATTTTCTTTGGGGCGCGGCGACCGCCGGTCATCAGGTAGAGGGCGGCAACGTCAATAGCGACAGCTGGGTCATGGAGCATCTCCAGCCCAATGCCTTCGCTGCGCCTTCGGGCGACGCCTGCGACAGCTATCATCGCTGGCGTGAGGACATGGCGCTGGTCAAGCAGATGGGCCTCAATTGCTACCGCTTCGGCATCGAATGGTCGCGGATCGAACCTGCGCCGGGAGAATTTTCGATCGCGGCGCTCGATCATTATCGGCGCATGGTGGAAGGGTGCGCGGATTTGGGGCTAAAGCCGTTCGTCACCTATTCCCATTTCACCGTACCGCGCTGGTTCGCGGCTAAAGGCGGATGGGAAGAAACCGCCAATATCGACCATTTCCTGCGTTTCTGCGAGCGGGCCGCCAAGGCGCTGGGGACCAATTACAGCCATGGCCTGACATTCAACGAGCCTAATCTGGCGGCACAATTGTCCTGGCAACCCGCTTTCCGCGCAACCATGCCCTATTTCGCGCAGGGTAATGCCGCCGCCGCCAAGGCGGTCGGCAGCGACCGTTTCGTCTCCACCCCGGTCTTCGATGCTGCGCGTGCCGCCCCGATCCAGGCCGAAGCGCATCGTCGCGCGATAGACGCGATCAAGGCGGTGCGACCGGACCTGCAACTAGGCCTCAGCCTGGCCGTGGCCGACGAGCAGGCCGGGCCTGATCCGAGCGGCCTTCAGCGCAAGATCGCCCATGTCTATACCCCTTGGTTCGAGGCGGTGGCGAAGGATGATTTCGTCGGCGTCCAGACCTATGGCCGGGCCATCGTCGGCAAGGATATGGACCTGCCCCCGCCAAAGGGCGTGGAATTGACCCAGACCGATACGGAATTCTACCCGCAAGCGCTCGAAGCGACCGTCCGTTGGGTCGCGAAGGCGACGGGCCGCCCGGTGATCGTGTCGGAAAATGGCGTGGCGACCACCGACGATAGTCGCCGCGTCGCGTTCATCGACGGCAGCCTTGCCGGTCTTGGCCGCGCGATCGCCGATGGCGTCGATGTCCGCGGCTATATTCACTGGTCCCTGCTCGACAATTTCGAATGGAACCGCGCCTATACCGCGCAATTCGGACTGGTCGCGGTCGATCGAACGACCTTCCGCCGCACCATGAAGCCGAGTGGCTTGCATCTGGGCCGTTACGCGCGCGACAACAGTCTCTAGCCCGCGCGCTCCACTTCCTCTCGTCTGGCCAAGGACTTCTCCCATGCCCGCTCTTAATCGCCGCTCCTTCCTGGCCACAGGCGCCATCGTTGGATGGGGCGCGCCGCACGCCATGGCGGCCGACGCGGCGACGTCTGCGGCGGTCACTGGCCTGCGCACCGCAATGCGTGACGCGCCGATCGGAATCGGCGACCGGCAACCGGCGCTGTCCTGGCGCATCGAGGGTGGGAAAGGGACGATGCAGGCGGGCTATCGCGTGCTGGTCGCCTCCAGCGCAGCGACATTGGCGCAGGACCGCGGCGACCTGTGGGATAGCGGGCGGACGGAAAGCGCCGATTGCAACGGCATCCTCTACGCCGGATCGCCATTGCGTTCGGGCCAGACCTGCCATTGGAAGGTCCAGATATGGGATCAGGCCGGCAAGCCCTGCTGGAGCGCACCCGCCACTTGGGACATGGGCCTGCTGGAGCCGGGCGACTGGTTGGGCGACTGGCTGGCGGTCGAGGACGCAACCGAACGCGACGATCGCGTCGCAGGGGCGCAATGGGTCGGCGGCGCAGCCCCCTCTCCCGCTGCGCCACGGTCGTTCCGCCTCGCCTTTCGCAGCGGCACCGGTGAAGCGCTGCTGACGATCCACGGTGATGGCGTGATGTCGCGGCTGATGCTGGATGGCGCGCCTATCGCTTTGCCGACACGCGATCCCAACGCCTTTGGCGGCGCACCGGCGACGCGCGTGTCGCTGCGGCTCAGCGCCGGCGACCATGTTCTACGCGTCGATATGGCGCCGACACCGGGCTTTTTCGTCAAACCCTTCGTGTCGCTTGCCGCGCAGATCCGGTTTGACAGAGCAGCGGGCGCGACCAGGCGGATCACCAGCGGCTGGGAAACCCGAATGGGGGACGAGGGCGACTGGGTGCCCGCCAAACCCCTCGATAAACAACCGGTCTTTCCGTGGCCGCCCACGCCAGCGCGGTTGCTGCGACGCGCCTTTGCCAGCAAGGGCGCCATCACCCGCGCGCGCATCTATGTCGCGGCTCTGGGCGGCTATCGGCTGTGGCTCAACGGCCGCCGGGTCGATGAGGATGAATTGCAGGGCGAACCGGCCAATTACGCCGCCCACATCCCCTATCGCGTGCATGACGTCACGTCGCTGGTGCAGGAGGACGACAATGTCATCGGGGCGATGGTGGGCGACGGCTATTATGCCAGCTATCAGGCTCCCAATGGCCGCTATGCCTTTGGCGATGCACCGCGCCGCCTGCGATTGATGCTGGAAATCACGCGGCGCGACGGGCGGATCGAGCATGTCACGACCGATGAAGACTGGCGCCACTTCCGCGCGCCCGTGTTGATGTCCGAAATCTATGCCGGCGAGGATCAGGATCTGCGCCTGTGGCCGACAGGCTGGAACCAGCCGGGGTTCGACGATGCGCGCTGGGATCGCGTCTGGCATGCCCCCGCGCCGACCGCACCGTGCGTCGCCGCGCTCGCAGACCCTGTCCGCGCGACCAGGTCATTGGCCCCCCTATCCATTCGCAGGATGGGCACGTCGCGCCATATCGTGGATTTCGGCCAGAATTTCGCTGGCCGCGTCCTGTTGCGGATCAAGGGCGAAGCCGGGCAACTGGTCCGTGTCCGACATGCGGAAATCCTGTCTCCAGCGGGCGAACTGGACCGCAGCAACCTGCGCGCTGCGCGCGCCGAGGATCGATACCAGCTCAGCGGAACGGCCGATGTCGAAACGCTCGAACCGGTATTCAGCTATCAGGGCTTTCGCTATGCGGAAGTGGATGGCGTCCCCGCCCTGACGAACGATATGATCGCGGGCATCCAGCTTTCCAGCGCGATGCCGGAAACCGGCATGTTCCGAATTGACGCCCCGACCGTCCAGAAACTGTGGCTCAACACGCTATGGAGCCAGCGCTCCAACTTCATGGGCATCCCCACCGATTGCCCCCAGCGCGACGAGCGGCTGGGCTGGTCCGGCGACGCGCAGATATTCTGGGACGCGGCGAGCTTCAATATGGATGTCGGCGCCTTCACGCGGTCCTACAGCCGCATCCTGCGCGCGGCGCAGGGCGCGAACGGCGCCTATCCCCTCTGGGCGCCTTCGCCAGAGGGGCTGGGTTGGGGGACCGACAGTGCCACGCCGGGTTGGGCCGATGCCGGCGTGATGCTGCCCTATACCGCCTATCTTCACAGCGGCGATCGCACGGTGGTCGATGAGAATTGGGATGCGATGACGGCCTATGTCGGAGGCATAGTGTCGGCCAATCCCGACGGGCTGTGGAATAACAAGCGGGGTGCAGACCTTGGCGATTGGCTGGCGCTCGATGCCAAGTCACCGATGGACGAGACGACACCCAAAGCGTTGATCGCTACGGCCATGCTTGCGCGGTCGCTGGATCAAGTCGCACAGATGGCGGCATGGACAGGCCGTACCGCCGACGCCGCCCGATGGCACGCGCAACACGCCCGCGTGCGCGACGCCTTCGCCAAAGCCTTCGTCAAGGCCGACGGCGCCGTCGGCAACGGCAGCCATTGCAGCTATATCCTGGCATTGCGCCTGGGCCTCGTTCCCGACGCCTTACGCGCCAAGGCGGGCGCTCTGCTCGCGGCGGACATCCGCCGGCGCGGCACTTTGCTATCGACCGGCTTTCTTGGCACTCCCCTGGCGCTGGACGCGCTGGCCGATGTCGGCGAAACCGGGCTTGCCTGGGATCTGTTGTTGCGCACCGATTTCCCCTCATGGGGCTATATGGTCAAGCGCGGCGCGACGACGATCTGGGAGCGATGGAACGGCGACACGGGCGACGTGGCGATGAACTCGTTCAACCATTATGCGCTCGGCGCGGTCTGCGGATTTCTTTACCGCCGTGTCGCCGGCATCGATCCGATCGAACCGGGCTTTGCGAAATTCCGCATCGCCCCGGTGCTCGACAGTCGCATCGCCCAATTCGGCGCCCGCGTGGACAGCGTCAGGGGGCGCATCGAGACGCAATGGTCCTATCGAGACGGGCGCGCGCAACTGGCATTGACCGTTCCACCCAATTCTTCCGCGGAAGTTATCTTCGCCCAGGATAGCCGAACGGTCGGTCCCGGCAAGCACAGGCTCAGCTTCTGAGAATAGCCTTCCCGGTTTATGAAAAGACAAGTGGACCATCCCGCCAATCGGCTCTCATCCATCAGGGACGCGTGAGCGCGGCGTTCGACTTTTAAGGTCTGACTTTCCATTATTTCGAACTGGCTTGCAGCCGAGGAGAACAAAAATGACGACATACAGACTTGCAGCTTTGCTACTGACGCTTGCGATCATCGAAAGCGAAGCAGAACTGGCGGCGCAGCCCACTAGCATGCCCCCGGCAGTGTCTGCGGTGGCGCCGAGCGAACCTGATGCTATCCTTCTTGACTCTGCGCGCGGCAAGGCATCGTCTGAGGTCTGGGCCAAGATCATGGGCAATTATGTCGTCAGGAACGTGACGCAGCCGACGATCACGCCGGTTCTGCCCGACCCCGCCAAAGCCAACGGCAAGGCGATCATCGTGACGCCGGGCGGCGCCTTCATGATGCTATCCCTGGGGTGGGAAGGCTGGAATGTCGCAAAGACTCTTGCCGACCAGGGCTATGCCGCGTTCGTGCTCAAATATCGGCTGCTGCCCACCCCCAAAGCGGAGCATGAGGCTGGGCCCTATATACTTGCGAAAATGAACGCCGGCCTTTTGGGTGATGGCAAGATGCCGACGCTCCAGAACCAGGACGCGACCCAGGACGGTCTGGCCGCCCTGCGCTTCGTGCGCGCCCATGCGCGCGACTATCATATCGATCCCAAAAAAGTCGGGATGCTGGGCTTTTCCGCTGGTGCGATGCTGTCCCTGAATACGGTGCTCTCCGCACCGCCGGGCGAGGGGCCTGACTATCTTGCTTATGTCTATGGTCCCCAGGCCGCTATCGACGTGCCGGCCGATGCGCCGCCGATGTTCGCCGCGATCGCCTTTGACGACCCTCTCTTTCCGACGGGGGGCTTTCCGCTCACCCAGGCGTGGCATCGCGCGGGCAAGGCGGTTGAACTGCACGCCTATCAGGCGGGCGGTCATGGCTTCGGCATGGGCTTTCCGGGCTCCACCACGTCGCTCATCATGAGCGAGCTTCTTACTTGGCTCGACATGCAGGACCGGCCCTCACCCACGCCTTGATCTGCGATAACGGGTAGCAACGATCCTGCCACCGGTAGGCTGACGCGCAAGCGAGAACGCGGGTTGTAGGCCAACGGCAGCTTTCGTCAGAAGCAGACTTTGACGTCACGGCTCCAGAACGACTTAAAATGGTCGCAAGCCAACCCTGCTCTTCTCACCCGAGATGCATCTGGTTAGGATGACGCATTAAACTGATAAACTCCCAGAGCCGTAATGCGAAAACATTATATCCTAAAAAACGAACTTTACCCCGACATTGGCAGAGGCGCGGCGATCATCTTGGTTAAAGGTCTGTGAGGCATTGGCGAAGAGCGAGAGGGCGGAACCTAAACGCATTTCCGCGCCGCCGCTTACGCTGCCAACCAATCTGCCGCGACGCGCGCCGAGCGCCAGAAGGTTCTGATCCGCGCCCACGAAGCCAGCCATTGCCTCGACGCTTCGGCCTTGCAGCTGATATTGTACCCCCAGTCGCACGAACGGGCGGAAGCTGGCATGGGAAGCGCGGCTGCGCTCAAAGGCGACGCCGCCGTCGATCAACAGGGCGTCATGCTTGTCCTTGGCGACATCAAGCGCCCAGACGATGCTTGCGTCTTCGTCAACGCCCGTGCGGGTGGTCGCAACATAGGTCAAGCCGATGTCCGGGCGCGCCGCCCAGTCGCGGCCCAGCGCCGCCTCATAGGAAAGCGACGCATCGCCGATCCAGTTCTTGAGGCGGAAGCGGCCATGGGCCTTGCCGCCATCGGGCGTCAGGCGATCGGTGTCGGCATCGATCTGGTGATAGGCCAGCGTGCCATCGAACCTCAGCGCGCCCAGCGCGTGGCTGACGGCGACCCCTGCAAACCAACCATCGGCATCGGTCTGCGACCCCAGCTTATGCAACGTCTGCCGCGAGTCGAGATAGCCGCCGAAGCCAGCGATCGACCAGCGGTCGGTGCCGATGCCGAGGCCACCGAGCAATCCGTAGCTGCGCGAACGGCTTGCTGAAAGGCCGGCGCGGTCGTCGGCCGCGATCCGCCCAAGCCCGCCAAGATACTGCCCGATGCTGAAAGCTTGCGGAGCGTCTTGGGCCGAGAGACGGGCGATGCTGCGCGTAGCGTTGGCAATCGCCAGGCCGTTTTCGACACCCATCTGTGTCGCAGAGGCATAAGGTTCTGCGGTCAGGCGCGCGAAAGCTGCGGTGTTGGATGCGCCCGATACGGTCGCCAACGCAGGCAGAGCATCGATCAGGCCGTCGCTGGCGGTGCCAGCCGCGATCAACGCGTTGGTATAATCGATAGCGCGCTGCACCTGCGACGAGAAGCTGACATTGTTGAAGAATTGGCCGAGCAGGCGAATGCGATCTTCATCCTGGACAATGAAGCCGAACAGATTGTCCGGCTTTACGACGCTGCCATAGCTGCCCGAGATGCCGCCATATGCAACGATGAGGTCAAGTGTGGTGCCGGGTTTCACCTGCTGGTCGGCGGTGAGCACCAGATTGGCCCCCTGGGCGATCGTCAGCGTGCCGGAGACAACGAGTTGATCGGACAGGGTCGGCGTGATCTCCATCAAAGTGGTCGATCCGCCTGAGAGCGCGACATTGCCAGTGACCGTCATCACAGCGGACGAAGCGCCGGGGCTCAGCGTGCCGGCTACGTTGATGTCGCCGACCACGGTGCCGGCTGATCCGAAGGTCGCGCCCTGACGCACCATGATGCTCTCACTATGAATGATCGAACCGGCGAGACCGACCAGACGCCCACCGTCCATATCGATCCGGCCGAAAGCAGCATTGCCGGAGACAGTCGCATAACCGCTGCTGATATCCAGCCCGGCGATGTTGCTGACCGCAGCAAAGCGGACCGGCGCAGCGGCGCTGCCGGCATTGAGCAGGATATGGTTGCTGCCTGCGCCGCCATCCACCGCACCTGCAAACAGGCCATTGATGGTGAAGCGATTGTCACCGCTACCCAACGTCAGGCTTTCTGTCGTCAGCGAGGAGCCGTTCGCCAACGTCAGGTCGCCCTGCGCGCTCAGGCTCTGCAAGGTGAAGCCATTGACCAGAGTCAGCGTAGCGGTGCCCTGCGCCACGAGCGACTCGAAGCCATTAAGACTATTGCCGTCCAGCTTTTGCGCGTTGGTCAGTGCGAGCGACAGGCTATCATGACCCGCGCCACCCGACACGATGCCCTGCCACAAGGCGCCATCGGCGAGGCGCACGACATCGTCGCCGTCGCCCATGTCGACCCGGCCCAGCAGGCGACCGCCTGATGCGATGTCGAGATGTTCGCCCATGTCGCCAAAGCGCAGCGCGCCATCGACGCTGCCGAGCTGACCAGTTACGTTCAGGCTGCCGCCTGCCAGCGATACGGTCTCGAAACCCTTTACGGTGCCAGCCAGCGTAACCGCCCCCTGCGCCGTGAAGGCCAGGCTGTCGCTGCCAGCGCCGCCATCATAGGTGCCCGCTGCGCGCGTCAGGCCGAAGCGCAGCGCGTCAGCGCCGTCGCCCAGTTGCACGCTGCTGGCGTCGCCGGTTAGGCGCAACTGCCGCGACCCGTCGTCGCCTAGGATCTGACCGACAAACTGGCCGTTGGTGGTGAGATTGAGGTTCGTGCCGACAAGACTGATCAATTCATAGCCCTGACCAAGGCCCAAGGTCAGCGTGCCCTGGCCTTCCACTGACAGCTGTTCAAAGCCGGTCTGCGCGCCAACACCACTGCGGTCGCCCGCCAATATGACGCGATAGAGGTCGGTTCCGCTGCCGCCATCAACTAGCCCGGCGACGCTGCTGCCGGCCTGCTCGGTAAAACCGTCATCATCTGCGCCGAGCGAAACCGGACCTCCGATAGTGCCGCCGTTGACGATAGTGTCACCGCCGCCGGCCAGGGCGATGCCCCCACCTATCGTGCCCGCGTTGAGGACAGTGTCATTGCCTGCCCCCCCGGTAATGGTGATGGCGCCGTCGCTGCTCAACGTCTCCCCCATCGCCACGGTGATGGTCCCGCCATCCAGGCCGATCGTGTCGAAGCTGAAGTCGCCCGAATAGCTAACATTGCCCTCGCCGATCTGGAAGAAGCGCTCGAAATTGACGAACTGGTCGCCGTTCACAGCCCCGCCGCCGGTTGCGTCGACGATAAAGCTGTCGATCCCCGCTCCGCCATCGGCCGTGCCCTGAAAGATCGCACTGGCCAATTGGGTAAAGCTGTCATCGCCATCGCGCAGATAGACATCGCCGATGATCGTGCCGCGATTGACGATCGCGTCATCGCCAAAGCCAAGGTCGATCGATCCGATGATGGTGCCGCTGTTGGTGATGCTGTCAGTCGCACTGCCAACGGTCTGGATCGCCCCGGCAAGATAGGGATTGCCAAGTGATAGGGCCCGTTGGTCGGTGTCGGCCAGGACGGTGCCCGCGCCGCCGCTGATCGTGCCGACATTGTCCAGCGTCAGTGCGGCATTGGTCACCATTATCGCTGTGGACAGGTCGCCGGTCGCCTCGATCGTTCCACTGGCCGCGTTCGTCAATGTCAGCGCGGTCGTGCCATTGCCATGGAGCAGGATTGTGGATGCGGCATGGGTCAGTGCTACATCTTCTCCGCTCCAATAATCATAATAGAATTCGCGGCTGCCTGAGCCGCTGTTGCGGATGGTGCCGTCATTGTTGATGACCGCAGCGACATCCGCTCCCACATAGTCGAACGAGAATTGGACAGCAGCACCCGCCTGAGCATCGGCTTCGATCAGGCCGCTGTTGATCAGGCTGTATCGGCCGCCGCTGAAGGTCGTGAAATTGATATTGTCGACGGCCAGCGCCGATTCCAGGCCGGCGCGTATCGTGCCGCTGTTGAGAATGGCCACTTCGCCGTTCGCCGTCGCATCGAGCACAGCGGTTATGTCCATGCCGCCATCAATCAGGCCGCTATTATCGACGTAAAAGTCTGAAACGCCTGAACCGGTCAGGCTAACGGCATTGCCATAAGGGGATTGCAGCACGCGGCCATGATTGACGAAACTAAACGCGCCCTCATAGGCATATTGGCTGAAGCTGGAGCCGTATCCCGCAGTCTTTACCCTGATCGTACCATCGTTGACGATCATGTTCGCATTCAGTCCAAGCCCGTCGTTGAGCACGCCGCGATTGATGAAGCTGTTGATGGTACGCGGCAGTTCCGGCACCAGCGCCCCGTAGAAATAGTAGGAGACGTCGTTGGTCACTGCTCCGTCAAGCGTGGCGAGATTGACGACGCTCCCCTCGCCGCCAACGAAGGTTGGCTTGGACGCAGTGGCACCCGCTTCGATCGTGACGGTCACGTCCTTTGCCGCGCCGATATAATCCCGTTCGAAGCCGAGAGCCGGACGACCGCCAAGCGCAACGGTCGTATCGGTCTGATAGAGGATGGCATAGAGGTCGTCGCCGTCTCCGCCGTCTATCCGCCCGGTCACGCCGTTGTCATCGCCCATTTGCAGGAAAATGTCGTTTCCTGCACCGAACATTATATCGCCATCGACCGTCCCGCTACCGACATAGCTGCTGGACCAGCCGGAATAATATTGCCCGGCGAAGATGATGTCGCCAACGATGACGCCGGCATTGTTCACGGCGCCGCCAGAGCCATAGCTGAGGTCGATTGCAACCCCGCTCGCTCCGGTTTCTATACGTCCGCCTACCCGGTTTTCGATCGAGGCATAGGCATAGCCCATGATCGTAGGGTCGGTCGCACTGCGCAACAGGCCGGAATTGTCGAGGCTTCCCGAGGAGTCGCCCAGCATGATCGCCGTCCCGTCGGTATCGACAGTGCCGCTGTTGACGACATGTCCCGACGCATAGATTCCGCGCGAGCCGCTGCCCCCCGCCAGTTGCTGGATGACGCCACTGTTGCGGACGTCACCTTGGCGGCTGTAGATTGCGATTGCCTGATCGACCGCAATCCTACCGCTGTTTGTGATATCGCCCCAGCCGGAGATGGCGGTCGTGCCGACCGTATTGATCGTTCCGGCATTTTCAAACCGCACATCGCGATCGTCTGGCCAGTAGGAATAGCCGGTCGACCCGGACAGGACCACCCCCGCCTGAATGGACGGATTGGCCGCCAGGGTGAGGGTGCCGCGACTGACGAGCGATAACAGCCCTGTCACGGGCGTCGTGGGATCAAGCAACCTGGCCAGCGCGGGCGTACCGATGGTCAATACGGCATCAGCATCAGGCGCCGCCATAAGGTCAGCATCGAGCGTGACCGTGCCCGTTCCTGCGAAACCCAAGCTCGTGGCGCCAATGCCGCTGAGCGACAAGGCGACACCATTTTCCAGTTCGTACTCCAGAACCTCGAATGTCCCGGCTGACCCCAGGCTGGCTGTGCCATCTGAACCGACCATGAAGCGCAGTGTGTCGCGGCCCTCGCCTGGGTTCACCAGGCCGTTCACGCCCGCCAGTCCCCGCGCCAGATCGGCCACATAATAACCGTCGCCGTCGCCCAACCATAGGTTGCCGTTCACGATGCCGCCCCGATCGACGAACAGGTTGGCTTCTCCATAAGGTTGGCGCAGGTCGACATCCCCATGGATCGTGCCGGCGTTGAGCACATGGGCGTCATAGCTGCCCGCGATGGCGGTCCCGTTGCCGCTGATCACGCCGCCTGCTCTATTGTCGAGCGTTGTGGTCCCGCTAAGCCAGACGCCGTAGCTTTCGCTCCCGCTTATGGTCCCGCTGTTGACCAGAATGATGGACGATATCACAGCCCCATTGGTCCGGCCCTCTATCAAGCCGCTGTTGATCGATGTCTTGCCACGAACGACACCCCCGCCCAGATCGTTGACCAGGCCGATATCGCCGAGCGATCTTATCGTGCCGCTGTTGATCAGGCTACCGGACAGGCTGAGGCCTTGATCGTCCCCCTCGATCGTCCCGCTATTGGTCACGGATCCCTCGCCCTGCAACACAAAGTTCGCGCCGCGACCGCCAACGCCTTTGATCAGCCCGGAATTGACGACCGAATTGAGGCCAGACAGGCTAACCGCCGCTTCATAATTGACAGTAAGGCTGCCCTGAAGCGCATGACTATTGATAAAGGTCAGGCCCTCTTCGCCATAATTGCGCTGAATAGCGGATCCGGTGATGACCGGACCGTCTTGGGTCAGGTCGGTGCCCATCACGAGCGTCCCTACACCTCGGACGGCATAGCCGCCAGCCGGCGCCCGATTGGCGCCAAGCGTCAGGACGGCGTCGTTCGCCAGGTTCAACTGGATGCGCTCAAATCCGGCGGGAAGGTTCGTTTGGGTAACGCTATTGTCATCGAGTACCGCCAGAGCGAGGATGTCCATCCCAGCGCCTCCATCGGCCGTACCGCTGATATTCCCTGTCCAGCGACCGATGCCCAGTGCTGCGGTCAAAATGTCGTCGCCGTCGTTCAGCAGGACATCGCCGTCGATCGTGCCTAGGCTGGTATCGATTTCATCCCCAAATCCGTTACCCCCGATGATCGACCCCTTGATGATGCCTGCGTTGCGAATGCTCACTTGAAAATCGCTGCGCAGCGCGACGGGGCCAGTCGTGCTGACAAGTCCACCCGCCGCATTGTTCAGACTCAGCGTTTCCCCTTTGGCATCATATACCAAACCGCTGCCCATGTTGATGATCTGGCCGCTATTGGCGATGCCGAAACTGCCAAAACCAGGGTTCAGTGTTGCGACACCGCTGTTGTTGCGGATCACACCACTGTTGATGATCGTGGATGGGAAGATATAGGTGCCCTCTGTCGGGGCGAAACCATAGGCGCTGCCACTGCCGCCATCGATCAGTCCGGCGTTTTGCAATTGATCGACCACCACACCGATCGCGCCGTTGGCGCCGATGATCCGGCCGGTCGCATCATTGACCAGCGCGCCAAAGCCGATCAGGCCGGACGTCTGCAACCCTACGATCGCGCCACCACGATCGGAAATGATCGAACCTGCGTTGAACAGCGATGCCAATGCGCGCGCATCGCCATTCTGAAAGACGATGCTGCCAACGCCATCGGGGCGGTCAGCGATTAGGGCGTCGGCGGCTACCCGGATGGTGACCAGATCGGCTGCAATAGTCAGGCCGTCGTCATCTTGGTCGGTACAATGGACCTGTACTCCATATGTCGATGCGTCCGGTGCGCATGCTGCCCACGCCCCTGCGGAGGTGGAAAGTGCGAGCAACGAGGCGCCAATCCGCAATGTTTGTCGACCTATCATGCGAACTCCCCCATCCATAACGTCGCGCAAATATAGCATTGAAATTTAATCCACATAAGCGCTATCGCTGGCCTATTCTTGTTTGTCGAGACGTGAATTCCAAAATTGTCAAAGATAACGGAAGGAGTTTTCGAGCAGAATCTGATGATGTGGACGATGATGGCAAAAATGATGCAGAAATACGATCGACATCTATAAATTCCATCAGTCCACTTCCCAATTACGAATCCTTTGTTACGGGATCTGGTGTCGGGCAAGGCACGGATCGGCGGCAATAGCTGCGGTTCGGTTGGTTATCGAGGCCATGCAGGAACAGGGAAAGCAGGAAGCATGGTCCTGATTAAAATCGATGCGAAATCGCCGACGGAAAATATCATCGTCCTGCGAAAGGATCGAAACGTCCGGTTGTGAGAATCAGTACCTACCCTTTGAAGACCGATATGGGTCGAAATCGACGCGATGCGATCGACAAGCGCTTCATTTTTCCTGGTTCCCCATCATCTCGCCGAGCCGCACAGGTCGTTCCGGTGCCCACTCTTCATTGAAGGCAATGCCGCTTTGTCTGAAAAGCATCACGATGGTCGAGCCGAGCAGGAAGCGACCCATTTCTTCACCCTGCTTGAAGCGGATACGCTGGTCAGGATACGTCCACTCGGACGGCCTTTTAATATGTTTCGGATTAACCACGCCGTGCCATGTCGTTGCAATGCTACCAACGATGGTAGCTCCAACCAGTACCATTACGAACGGGCCATGTTCCGACGATTCAAAGACGCAAACCACTCGCTCATTGCGCGCAAACAGATTGGGCACGCCCCGTGCGGTGACCGGATTGACCGAGAAAAGAGCACCCGGCACATAGATCATGCGCGTCAATATGCCATCACAGGGCATGTGCAGACGGTGGTAGTCCCTTGGCGAGAGATACAGGTTAGCGAAACTGCCGTGGCGGAACTTGGCCGCCAGCTCGCAATCGCCGCCGACCAATTCCGCAGTGGTAAAGCTATGCCCTTTGGCCTGGAGGATGTGATGGTCGTCGATGGCACCGAATTGACTGATCGCGCCGTCCACCGGGCATATGAAATCGGCACGGGCCAACGGGCGTGCGCCGATCCTGAGCGGACGGGTGAAAAAGTCATTGAAGTTTTTATAGCTCGCTATGTCCGGATTGTCGGCTTCGGACATGTCCACGCCATATCTTTTGACGAACCAGCGGATCAATCGGGTGGTGACCGAACCGGCGTTTGCGCCTGCGATGCTGCCAGCGAGACTGGTTAGGGCTTGCTTGGGAAGGAGATGTTGCAGCAGAACTTGCAAGCGTTCGGACAAGGTGAACCTCGAAATAGCGACCGCAGTTCATTTTTCGGTCTCAAAGTGCTCCGACACCTCGCGGTTAACCGGCGATACGCTCTACCACCTACGCGGAACGTCTGCACTTGGCGACAGAATTTTGACCGATGAACGTCTCTGACGGGTCGGTACCGGAGATAGCCGCTTCGCGTTCCGTTCAAGACTTTCGAGTGGCGCCGGACTTTTTCTGAAATCCGCCGTTCCCGTATCGTTTGGTTTTAGTGCGCACATTGCCAAAGTTTCGAAGCGGATAACTATCCCACTACGGCCGTGAGTTCCAAAGCTGCCGATAATGGATGTGCGATCCGCGTAAGGCTTGGCGGATCGCGACTATCAGCCCGCAAACATGGGCGCCTTGTCGAAGTCCACCTTGCCGAAGGGCTTGTCGGTGAAAAGATAGCCATAATAGAAGTTGCGCAATTGCTTGTGGAAGGCGCGGATGCGGTCCTGATAGGCAAGCTGGGCCTGCATGTCCGTGTTGGCCAGGCGGGCGAGGACCGATTGCACGCCAACGGACGGCAAAAGCCAGCCGATATCGTGAGCGGCCGCATCACGCGTCTCTATGCCATGGCGGTAGGCCGCGACCTTGCCCGCGACGCTTTCGTCACCGAGCTGGTGGAAGGCGAGATACCATTTATAGTGGAAGGCGGCGTTCAGCGGCGGACTGTCCTTCCATTCGGGATGGTTCGCGTAGAAGGCGCGCATCGTGTCCTCGCGCGGAATGTCCCAGGCGCGGTTCACAGCTTCGCGCTGGGCGAGCGTCAGTTCGACGCCCTGGCCGACCGGGATCGCCTGATTGATCGCGACATGGGCGACCGTGGGCAGGATCAGCGTCAGCACCAGCCACAGGCCCGCCAGCGTTGCCGCATTGGCGACCGAAGTCCAACGCAGACGCCCGATCAGCAACGTCAAGCTGATCCAGAAGGCAAGATACAAGGCGATAAGGCTCAGCACCGCCAACAAGGCCAGGCCCGTCACATGCGACAGAATCGCCCCGATCGCCAGTGGCACAGCCAGCGCCGCGAACAGCAGTCCCCCGCGCAGCAGCACCCGGCGCGCCCACAGATGGCGCCCCGATCCGGCGATCGCGTCCAGCATTCGCAGGCGGCCCGCTTCCCGCTCGCCCGACACCAGATCGTGGAACAGGGCGATCACGAATAGCGGGGTCAGATAGACCAGCACGAAGGCGAAATCGAAACGCCCGGGGAGGGCCAGTTCGGGATTGAAGGCTTCTCCGTCATAGAGCTGCGCCTCCAGCCCCAGCGAGCGAACCCGCAATATATAGGGCGCGACATCGCGCAGGCCGAGCGCGGCGAAGGCCAGTGGCGCGGGCGCATCCCATGTCGCATGGAAGCTGTAATAGGCGGCGCTGCCTGCGTCCTTCGATTTGTCCACCCATGCCGCGATGCTGGCAATATCCTGCGCCTGTTTGGGCTGGATACGGGCGATGACATCGCGCTGGCGGGCGACTTCGGCCATGCCTGCCACCACTGCAGCGATGGAGAGCAAAGCGACCAGCAGCAGCGTCAGTACTGCCATGCGGACACGCAGCAGCAGGCGCAGTTCGTGGGCGATCAGGGTCATGGACGGGCTTTCTGAAGATGGCGGGCGACGGGCAGAAGCGCCAGCGCGGCGATGATCAGCCAGGCGAGCAGCAGGCTAAGGCCGGGTAGGCTGGCCTTCACCAGATCGGCGGCGCTGGCAGGCTGGAAACGGAATTGCGGGATGTCGTGCCAATGGCCGGCGGAAATACGCTTGCGCTGGTCGGCGCCTACATCGCCCGCGGTGTCATTGGCATAGCTGACTGAATCGGCCTGCAACCTGTTCAGCCGCTGCACCATGTCGTAACGATAGGCTTCGGCCTGCGTCATGAAACGGCGATGGCCCGCAAGGTCGGTGCCTGCCGCCGCCATCGACAATTGTCGGAGCGAAATGGCGGGGCTGACGATGCCGAATCCGTCGGTCATGCGGCTTTGCGCCGCCTGTATCGCGAAGCTGCGGTCGGCATAATCGTCGAACAGGCCGGACGTCAGCTTTTCGCCCTCCATCCCCAGCAGGCCCTTATAATTGACCGGCAGATCCTCGACGCGGGTGACGCCATATTGGCGCAGCGTCTTTTCCTTGAACGCCTTGAAGAAGGGGTCGTCGGGATTGTGGCTGTCGCCCAGTTTGTGAAGGTCGTGCGCGATTGCGATGTCGGTTTCCAGACGGGTGGGCAGTGCATGGGCCTGCGTTGCGACATCTGGCGCGACGCGGGGCAGCAGGATGACCAGCGCGGTCCAGAGCGCGAGCAGCGCGAGCAGCGCATCACGCCCGCGCCGCACCAGCGCGGACACAAGGATGACGATGATCGCCCACAAAGTCAGATAGGCGGCATAGCCCAGTGCGATAACCAACATCGGTCCGGCCAGCGCGCCCGGTTGCCCGGCGATCAGAAGGAAAGCGATCATGGTGGGCAGGCCGACCAGCGCCGCGACTACGCCCAGCGCCAGCAGCTTGCCCATCACCAACGCGCGGCCCGATACGCCCTGCGCCAGCATCTGACGCAGAGAGCCGAGCTCCCGCTCCCGCGCCACCGCGCCATAGCCAAGGAAGATCAGCAGCAGCGGGGCGATCACCTGCAACACGAAGGCCGGGGTCAACTGGCCGAAGCGGACCAGCAGCGATGATTGGCGGACATCGCCGAAATTTGCACTGTTCTGCCGATGTCCCTCAAGGAACATGCTGTTGCCTGTAAAGGCATCGACGCCGGAGTCGAATGTGGCCAGCGGCCCCAGCGGGCGAAAGATGAAATTGCCGAAATGCACCATCCGGTGCGGGTGCCGGTCAGGCTGCGCCTCAAATTCCTCGGCCGCCTGCGACTGGAAACGCGCGCGGGTTTCGGTAATGGACTGCTGGTGGGCCCAGCTGATGAGCGCAGCGGCCAATGTCAGCAGCACCAGCAGCGCAAAGGCGACGACGGCGACGCGGTTGCGCCGCATCAGGCGCAACTCATCGCTCGCGATCAAGGTGACGGTGCTCATGCGGCGGCAACCTCACGCGCGAATTTGCGGTGCAGTTCGCGCACGTCGAACCGGTCGTCACCCTGTGCCGATGCTTCATCGACGATGCGGCCGGCTTCCAGAAAGCCGATACGGTCGGCAATGTCGGCCGCCGACAGCAGGTCGTGCGTTACCATCAGC
Source organism: Sphingobium sp. Leaf26 (assembly GCF_001421665.1). GTDB lineage: Bacteria > Pseudomonadota > Alphaproteobacteria > Sphingomonadales > Sphingomonadaceae > Sphingobium. Next base: position 21,164 of record NZ_LMKV01000010.1, on the reverse strand, counting down.
ACCGCCGCGCCCTTGCGCGCGACATCATGGACGAGCCGGTTAAAATCCGCCGTGGCGCGCGGGTCGAGGCCGGAGGATGGTTCGTCCAGCAACAGCGCCGGCACTTCGCGCAGCAGGGCGATAGCGATCGCGACCTTTTGCCGCATCCCCTTGGAAAAGCCGCCCAACCGCTTGTCCCAGGCGGCTGCCTGCAATCCCGTCGCCTCGAACGCGCCGTCGATGGCGTCGGGGGCAGGGTGCCGCCCCGCCAGCGCTAGTAGATAGACCGTATTTTCCCGCGCCGTCAGATGATCATACAGCGCAACATTTTCCGGTACATAAGCGATCTGTTCCCGCGCCCTGTCCGGTTCCGCCGTCGGATTATAGCCCGCAATCTGAACGATCCCGCTGTCGGGCCGGGCGAAACCCAGCAGCGTCGACATGGTGGTTGATTTACCCGCTCCATTGCCGCCCAGCAGCGCGTAAATCTCCCCCGCATCGACGTGCAGGGTCAGCCCGCGCAGCACCTGATGGCTACCATAGGATAGGTTGACGTCGGACAGGATGATGCGCTGGCCGGTGGTGGTCGGGGACATGGATATGGGCTCCTTGGCTGTTGGCGTGGAGCATTTCGGCGGCACAGCAATTTGTCAATGGTATGTTATAACATTTATGTTGACGAGGCAGTCACGGTCATAATAGACGGCTCGCGAATGATATGTAGTATCATTCGCGATTTAGGGGCATCATGAATTTCCACACCGTCTTGCGGACCGCATTGCTCGCGTCCGCCATATCCGTCTCCGTGTCGCCTGCGCTGGCGCAGCACCCTGTAGCTGGTGATGCCGACGACAATATCGTCATCACCGGATCGCGGGAAGCGAGCGCAAGTATCAATGGCCTGGTGGTCGATCCCTTGTTGCTGCCGCAAAATGTGCGCATTCTGGGCAGCAGCCTGATCGATGAAACGGGTTTCACCGACCTTTCGCAAATGTTCGATTTGGCCGGCGGCATGGCGCGGCAGAACAGCTTTGGCGGGGCGTGGGACGCCTATGCCATTCGCGGCTTTTCCGGCGACATCAATCAGGGGCCGGACCTGCTGCTCAATCGCTTCAACGCCAATCGTGGCTTCAACGCACGGCGTGACGTGGCCACGGTGGAAAGCTTTCAGGTACTCAAGGGACCAGCCTCCGCCCTGTCGGGCAAGGGCGAACCGGGCGGATCGATCAACATCGTGACGAAGGCGCCGCTGGACCATTTCCACGCGTCGACCGAACTTTCCTATGCCAGTTTTGATACCGTACGCGCCAGCGCCGATTTCGGCGGCCCGGTATCAGGCACGGTCGGCGCCCGCATGATCACGGTCTATCAGCAGGGAGACAGTTTCCGCAACTATAACAAGAGCGACCGGCTGCTGCTGGCGCCCTCCATCAGCTGGCAGCCGAGCGAAAGCGTGCGTTTCCTCTATCAGCTCGAATATAATCTGGTGCATTTCACCCATGATCGCGGCCTTGTCGCGGTGAATGGCGATGGCAAGGCACTGCCGCGCAGCCGCTTCCTTGGGGAACCCAATGATGGTCAGATGCTCCAGCGCACCAGCCAGCATCAGGGCAGTGTGACGATCGGCCTGGCCGACGGCGTCGCGCTGGAGGCGGGCGTGCAATATCGAGACGGCGTGATGCAGGGGCAATCGACGCATAACAGCGCGCTGGTCGGCACGCGCCTGCGGCGGCAATTGCGCGTGCATGATTATGACTGGCAGGATATGTCGGGCCGGGTGGAACTGAGCGCCAACGGGACGCTAGGGGGCGTCGCCCATCAGGTTCGGATCGGCGCTGACGGTTATCGCTACGACCAGCGCCGTGTTTTTTATCGGTTCAGCCCGACTGCGGCTAACCCCTATGACATCGACATCTTCAATCCCGTCTACGGACAGCCCAAGCCGGTGGCGACGCTCAACCAGAATCTGCTGGAGCAACAGCGGGGGCAGAGCCTCTATGCGCAGGATCTGCTCACCCTGGGCGACCGCTTCAGCCTGCTTCTGGGCGTTCGGCGCAACTGGATACAGCAGCGCGTTCACAATTACCGGAACGGCGCGGTCAATCGGCAAAGTCCGTCGGTCACGTCGCCGCGCGCTGCCTTCACCTTCGCACCAAGTCAGTCCGTGTCCGCCTATTTGAGTTGGGGGCGTTCTTTCCGCTTCAATCAGGGCGTCGATGCCAATTCCGACCCCTATGCGCCGGAACGGGGCGATGCATGGGAAGGCGGCATCAAATATGCGCTGCTCGACAAGCGACTGACCGGCACGCTGTCGCTGTTTCGCATTACCAAGGAGAATGTGCTTGTCAGCGACGGCACCAGCAGCGGCTTTTCAATCGCGGCGGGCCAAGCGCACAGCAAGGGCGTCGAAGCCGACATCAATTACGCGCTGGATGACAGGTTCAACCTGACCGCGGTCTACGCCTATACCGACGCCGAAGTGATTAAGGACACCCGGCCGACCGTGGTTGGATCAGGCCTTAGCAATGTCCCCCATCATTCTGGGGCCATTTACGGCCACTGGCAGTCCGACGCGACGAATGCCGAATCGATTGGTCTGGGCGCTGGACTGACCTATGTCGGGGAACGCCCCGGCGACGACATCAACAGCGGTTTCGAGCTGCAGGATTATGTCACTACGCGGATGAACCTGTCCTATCAGATCAACCGCCATGTCGCCGTGCATCTGGACGCGGAAAATCTGTTCGACGCCTATTATCTGGAAAGCAGCTACAGCAATATCTGGATCACGCCCGGCGCGCCGCGCACCGTTCGCGGAAGGCTGGTGTTGTCGCTGTGATGCTTAAATATGGTGGCCTGTTTGTCCTCTCCGCCCTGTTGATCATCCATCCGGCCGTCGCCCAGCGCACCGATGAAAATGCGGTGCGAGAGGCGGAGGATGGTTTCGGAAAAAGTGTCGGCAGCGATTCCGTCGGCATCTATGCCAGCGGCAATGTCCGGGGCTTTTCCGCCAGCGATGCCGGCAACAATCGGATCGAGGGGCTGTATTTCGACAAGGCAGGGCAGATCAGCAATGTCATCGTGCGCGGCACGACGGTCCGGGTCGGCCTTACATCCTTCGGCTATCCCTTCCCAGCGCCGACCGGCATCGTCGATTCCGACCTGCGCCGGGTCGGCGACAAGCCGGTGGTGAGCGTCCAGTTAAACAGCGGTGACTATCTGGGCACCGATCTCGTGGTCGACGCCGCCCTTCCAGTGAGCGAAAAGCTGGACCTCAATCTCGACCTTGGCCTGTATGACGATGAATATGTCAGCGGCGCGAGCGGATGGTTCGTCAGCTATGGCGGAGTGCTGCGCTATCGCCCGGTGCAGGGAGTGGAAGCGACTGCCTTCTTCGCGGGCTATCAATATGGCGACGAGGAACAGGCGCCGGTCATCTACACCGCTGATGGCGCGCCGCCGCCACGCATCAAGCGCCGCCGCTATTTCGGTCAGCACTGGGCGGACTGGGCGGGCGACAATCGCAATGTCGGCGGCACGATCAAGGCGAACGTTGGTCGGTGGCAGATTGCGGTGGGCCTGTTCGAGAGCCATTTCACCAAAAACGACTATGCATCGGCCTATTATTCCAGCGTCGAGGCGCAGGGTTCGGGGCGATCGACCCTGCTGATCGGCCGGGACCAGAACAATGCGTCAACATCGGGCGAGGCACGGATCAGCCGCAGCTTCGGCAACGGCGCGCTGGTTCACCGCGTGCTGTTGTCGGCGCGCGGGCGACGGGCGGAGGCGCGCTATGGCGGCTTCGATACCCTCGATCTGGGGCAGGCGACGATTGGCGTGCCCGATCCACAGCCGCGTCCCGACTTCGATTTCAGCGCGCTGACCCGCGACCGGGTGAGGCAGATGAATTACTCGGTCGGTTATGAGGCACGCTGGCGCGATTTTGGCGAACTTAATCTGGGCATAACCAGCGCCGACTATCGCAAGACGGTCGCGCAGCCCGGCCGGCCTGCCGAGGTGGTGAACGACCAACCCTGGTTCTGGAACGCCGCGATCGCCGTCACCCCGACCCGCTCGACAACGCTCTATGGCGCTATGACGCGGGGGCTGGAGGAAAGCGGGATTGCGCCCGCCAACGCCGCAAACCGCAACCTTGCCCTGCCAGCGCTGCATACGCGGCAAAAGGAAATCGGCTTGCGCCAGTTGCTGCCGGGTGGGATGAAACTGGTCGCGGCGCTTTTTGACCTGCGCAAACCCTATTTCGATATAGACAGCCGCGATGGCTTTTACCGGGTGCTGGGCGAAGTGAAGCATCAGGGGCTGGAGGCATCGCTCGCCGGTCAGCCGCTCGCTGGGCTCAACATGGTGATCGGCGCGGTCTATCTGCGTCCACGCGTCACCGGGCAGGCGGTCGATGAAGGGCGGTTGGGCAGCAAGCCGATCGGCCGCACCAACCTTACGATCGATGCCAATTTGGACTATCGCCTGCCGTGCATGCCCGCGCTCTCATTTGACGTGCATATGCTCTACGAGGGCGAGAAGGTCGCCAATGCCGCGAACAGCGCAACTTTGCCCGCGCAGGCGGTGATAGATCTGGGCGCGCGTTATCGCACCAGCATAGCCGGTATACCGACCTTTTGAGGCTGCAGGCCAAAAATATAACGGATGTCTTTGGCTGGAAGGTGTCGGGCGGCGGCGGTTATACGCTATTGACGGGAAGAAGGCTGGCTGCGGTGCTTACAATGGATATTTGATGGGGCCAGGCCCAGTAGGACAGGCGTCGCGCCTCAGTGGTCGATGCATGATATAGTGTCCTCATGTCGCACCCATCGTACGTCATTGGCAGCTATTCCAAAATAAAATCTTGAACCTGCCGATCTCCTACGGCCAGTCTTGGGCATTCGGAATGGGAAAGCAGACCAACAGCAGCTGAGAACGAGAAATTGGCCGCTGAATGGCGTTAAAGGGGCGATTGACCCTCGACCTTTTCATCAGGACCGGCGATATCGGCTTATGGCGTCCGATCGTAAAACCGTTGAATTCCTTGTCGAGCAGATGGCAGGCGGCGGCACCGTTTCAGCCAAGGCAATGTTTGGCGAATTCGGCATTTATTGCGATGGGAAAATGGTCGCATTGGTCTGCCACGACCACCTATTCGTAAAGCCCACGGTTGGAGGGCGGGCATTCGCTGCCGGTGCGGAAGAAGCCCCTCCATATCCAGGTGCAAAGCCCTGTCTCCTGATCGACGCGGAAAAGTGGGATGACCGTGAGTGGCTTGCCGAGATCGTTCGTATCACATCCCAGGAATTGCCTGCTCCCAAGGTCAGGACCAAGCGCAAATCCGGTTGATGCAACGCCTGGCAGAAGCCCGTGTCCGTTAACCTAATGTCCGCCTTTGGAATGTGCAGGTGGATTGTTGAATGTCCGGGAAGGGTCGTCACAGGAAGGCAGCTTAATGGGTCAGGTCTGGCATTTCACGCTGCCATGACTGCCGGCGCCGACCGTTCCCATTACTGGGCCAAACGATCGGTATCGTTATTTCCGCCTTCGGCCGAGCCTTTCACAGCCCGGCCTTGGACAGAGGCCGACAGCGCTGTCGGGCAATGATGCGTCAGTTCAGCGATTTCGCCATCAACCGTTCCAGCCGCTCAGCAAAAGCGCGAGGATCGGCGGGTGGCTGACCTTCGGCGATGCGCGCCTCGTCGAGGAGCAGGAAGGCAAGGTCGCTCCGCTCTTCGTCGCTGGCCCCGGTCTGGCCGAGCTTGGCGATCAGCGTATGTCCGGCATTGATTTCCAGCACCGGCTTCGCCCGCTCCGGCGCCTGTCCAGCCGCTGCCAGCATCCGTTCGAGTTGCAGATCCATCGCGCTTTCTGAAGCGACAATGCAGACGGCGCTGGTCGTCAATCGGTCGGACACCCGGACGTCGGACACCTGGTCGGCCAAAGCTTCCTTGGCAAAGCTGATGAAGCTGCTCACATCCTCGTTCGGAGCATCCGCCGCTGCGCTGCCTTCTGCCAGCGGGATCAGGCTGAGGTCGGTCGCGCCTTGGGTCACCGACTTGAAGGGCTTGCCGTCATAATCTACACCAACGGTCGTCCAGAAGCTGTCGACCTGGTCGGGGAGCAACAGAACCTCGATCCCACGCGCCTTGAAACCCTCGAGCTGCGGTGATTGGGCGATCCGATCGAGATCGGTTCCGGTCGCATAATAGATAGCGGTCTGGTTATCCTTGAGCGAGCCCGCATAGTCCTTGAGCGAGCGCCACTCGCCGTCCGACGTGCTGGTCTTGAACCGGGCAAGGTCCAGCAACTGCCCGCGCCGCTCGAAATCCTCATAAAGGCCTTCCTTGAGCACCGCCCCGAAATTCTCCCAGATCGCGCCATAGCGGTCGGCATCGCTGGTTGCGATCTTGTCCAGTTCCGACAGGATGCGGTTGCTCACGCCCTTCTGGATCGCTGACAAGACGGGGCTGTCCTGGATCATTTCGCGCGACATGTTGAGCGGCAGGTCGGCGGAGTCCACAAGACCCCGCACAAAGCGCAGGTAGCGAGGCAAGATTTCCGCCTCATCGGTGATGAAGACGCGGCGCACATAGAGCTTGATCCGACCCTTGCGGTCGGGATCGAACAGGTCGAACGGCTTGGTTTCGGGAATGAAAGTCAGCACGGAATATTCGTGCCGCCCCTCCGCGCGATAGTGGACCGTCAGTGCGGGCTTGTCGAATTGTCCCGCGACGCTGCGGTAGAAGTCTGCATAATCCTCTTCGCTGATGTCCGACTTCGCCTTGGTCCAAAGTGCCGCCCCATCAGCGACCTGGCGCTCTTCCTCTTCGCTGCCCAGTTCCTTGATGAAGATGGGCACGGGGACATGGCCCGACTGCGCCTTCACGATCCGCTCGACCGTGTAACGCTCGGCATAGGTCTTTGCATCGTCCAGCAGATGCAGGGTCACGCGCGTGCCGCGCGCTGGCGCCTCTGCAGTGTCCACTGGCGCGATCGTGTATGTTCCCATGCCATCCGACGACCAGCTGGCGGCCTCATCAGTTCCTGCACGCCGCGACACGACATCGACATGCCCCGCCACCATGAAAGCGGAATAGAAGCCGACGCCGAACTGGCCGATCAACTGCTGGCCCTCGCCATTCTTGTCAGCGGTCAGCCTGTCCATGAAGGCCTTGGTCCCCGACCGCGCGATCGTGCCCAGCGTTTCCCCCATGTCAGCGGCGCTCATGCCGATACCGTTGTCCTCGACGACGATTATCCCGGCTTCCTTGTCAAGTGCCAGTGTGATGCGCGGCTGCGGATCGTCGCCGAACAGGGCTGGATCAGAAATGGCCTCATAGCGCAGTTTCTCGCACGCGTCGGCCGCGTTGGAGATCAATTCGCGCAGGAATACGTCCTTGTCGGAATAGACCGAGTGCACCATCATGTGCAGCAACTTGGAAACATCCGCCTCGAAGGCATGCGTTTCAGGGGCACCTACGGTGTCGATCGTCATTGGTCTTCGCTCTCTCATATGGCAGACTATGCGACGGTCAGATGGATCGAATGCGATTTCCATTCAAGAGGTGGGCTTGAAAGTACCGCTCTTCTTGGTCTTGCCTGTTAAAAGCGGTGCCCGTCCGCATTTCCTCGCTACCTTTGTTTTAGAGCGACCCCGCGCAGGGATTTTTCGCTCTCATCGCCACATTAGGCATCGCCATATTCCCTGATTGACGCTTTGTTCAGTTGCGCCAGGACCGGCTGATTTTGCAACCGCCTCTACATGGACGCGACGTGCGGCACTGCCTCGTCCAAGGTGTTGACGACAATGAAAAAGCGATCCGCCATCGTGGTCCATAAGGTAAAAATTACGATCTCGGCCTCGCCTGTGCTGTCCGTTCCAATCGGATATCCCGTCTCTTTCCTCAAACCATGGCGTGCGCCACTCGCTTCCCAGATCGCCATCTGCCGTGTTGCGCCATCTCATGGAGGTAAACGCAGAAAAACCGGACCGACCGCAACTGGGGATCAAAAACTTCTGGCTGAACGGCCGATAAGGGTCGTTTCAGCATCTTGAAAAACGGGGGCTATCCACTTTCCGAAGGGAGGTAGATCGGAGCGTCTTCGGGCACCCAAGGCGCCGATCGCACCATTACCATGGCAAATAGTCTCGATGCCAAGCATTCGCATAGCCAAGCTTTGAGGAAGGGGAGCGGGAGAGTATCGAACCAACTCTGGTCGACCGCAGCAAATTGGCGAACGAACGGCATTATCGCCGCGTCCGTCAGTCCCCATGTGTCACCGCACACAGAAGGATTCCCCGCCAGCCTGCGTTCCAGCTTTTCCAGAAATGCCAAAGCGGCGCTTCGATGGGATAAGGCGTCCGATCCATGACGCTCAGGATATTTGTATCGATCGAGGTTATATTTGAAAGACCCATCGTTCATCGCGATTAACTCCGGGTCATCACCATTCAACCAGCCGTCTGGATCATTCCGAGCCAATGCATGGTGCATAATGTCGATGCTTTGGTCGATAACTCTGTCGTCAGGCAGGACAAGCACGGGGACAGTGCCTTTGGGCGAGGCTGCGAGCATCGCCTCCGGCTTGGCGGATAACTTGACCTCGCGCAGTTCCACGCGAGTCCGGCTGCCAACCAGGGCCAGACGCGCGCGCATTGCGTAAGGGCAACGGCGGAAGCTGTAGAGAATCCCGTGGGTCATCTGGTCTTTGATACACCGCTTTCTTATCGATCGACATGGGCCCTCTGGCCGCGCCGCTTGATCTCGTGAGATATCGCTGGCCGGATGAAAAGCCGGTCTTATCCCGATGATCTACTCGCTAAGTTCCAAGGCACTACCAAGAGATCATTGGTGCTTTGCTCCGATCAGGTGACACTCCAAACCCATAGCCTGATGGAATCGGCATAGCGTGCGCCCGAACAGAGGAAGATGCTGCTATTGAGCCATGCATAAGGGCCAAGCGGCGCGATGAATTCGGGTATGGTGCGGAAATAATAGGCCGACGGGTCGACGGTGTCACCGGCCGCCAGGCGCGCCATGACCTCGGCAGGCCCATGGCGCAGGCCGCGATTGCGGATCTGGATGATGGTGCCGTCATCGGTTTCGATTCCATAGGTTGCGTCCGCGACGGTGACGCCATCGGACCGAAGAAGTTGCCAATCGCTGCCCCCGCCAAGGATGCGGCCACGGATATTCGGTCCCTCGACGGTGCCGGACAGGATCGGGATGATCCGCCGGATGCCATCGGGCGTTTCCCCGATAGGAATGGGCGCAGCCAGTTCGGCGCTGGCCACATAGACGAACGCCAACCGTGGCCGAATGGCGTCGGCGGGCACGGTATCTTCAGGAGACATGACCATCCTCTTTTCCAAGGCCCGTGCAGGATATCACGTCCTGCCCGGCGCTTAGCTGGTACAACAGGTCGACATGATCCGGCAGGTCGGCGACCATGTGGCGGGTCACACGCTCATAATGGCTGACGAACCGCGCGACTGCAGCGTCGTCCATGATCCCCGGCGCATCCGGTGCGGTCGCCCGCAGCTTATGTTCCTGGAGCAGCCGGTTTTTCAGGACATGGTCGAAAGACGGCGGCTTCAACATGACCAGATGATCGATCAGCGAAAACCACTGCGCGTAGGATGTCTCAAGGGCGCTGTTCACATGACGCCGCCAGATGCCGTCCGGGTCATACTGCGCCTCCAGCGCATTGAGCGGCTGTTGCAGGGCTGCGGCATCCTGCGGTCGCGCACCCACGCACCAGCCTTCAAACAGCAGGATATCGACCTTGCCTACATGGTGCGTCCAGTCGGCCTGCGGCAAGCGGTCGTCCAATGCCTTGCTGAATCGCGGGATCAGCGTGTCTCGACCGGCGATTATATCCTCCAGCAAAGTGATGCCCGCATCGACATCATGCGTGCCCGGCACTCCGCGCGTGCGGAACAAGGGGTAGATGTCCCTCGCCATCTGTTCCCGCGCCTGCAACGGCAGGTAAAGATCGTCCAGGGAAACGACCGCCGCCGACAGCCCCTGTTCGGGCAGCAACGAGGCCTGGAGAAAGCGGCAGACCGTGGATTTCCCGCTGCCCTGCGCACCGTTGATCCCGATGATGAGGGGCCGTCCGGCCGACGCATGCCAATGTGCGATCTGTCGTGCGAGCGGCCGCCACCAGCAATCGACCATCGCCGTATAGGAAGGCGGCAATCGCTCGGCGGCGATCAAATCGTCGATGGCGGTCGCCACTACAGGCTGTCCTGGGGCATACGCCCATCCCTCCAGTCGTCGAGATTGGCAAGCGCGCGCAGGCCCATCGCCTCCCGCGTCTCCCGCGTCGCGCTGCCCAGATGGGGGAGGAGAACCGTGTTCGGCGCGTCACGCAGGCGTTGGGAAAGATGCGGTTCGCCGACGAATACATCGAGACCCGCGCCACCAATCCGCCCGATTTCCAGCGCATCGACCAGCGCGTCTTCATCGACCACGTCGCCGCGCGCGGTGTTGATCAGGATCGCATGGGGCGCCATCTGCGCGAAGATGGCCGCATCGATGATGTTGCGGGTTTCCGCGCCGCCCGGAATATGCAGCGAAACGACATCGCATTGGGCGACCATCTCGGCCAGCGACGACACATAGCGGGCACCCAGGCGCTGCACCGCGTCCTGCGCGCCGGGACGCCGCGAAAAATAGACGATGTCCATGCCAAAGCCGAAACGGGCGCGTTCTGCCATCGCCTGGGCGATGCGGCCGAAACCGACCAGCCCCAGAGTCTTGCCGCGCAGGCTGGTGCCAAGCAGATGGGTCGGCCGCCAGCCTGCCCATTGCCCGGCGCGCAATTCCCGCTCGCCTTCGCCCGCACGCCGGGAGGCCATCAGCATCAGGGTGACGGCGATATCGGCGGTCGCATCCGTCAGGACGCCCGGCGTATTGGTCACGACGATGCCTGCGCCGCGCGCCGCGTCCACATCGATATGATCGACGCCGGCGCCGTAATTGGCGATGATCTTCGTGCGTCGCCCCGCCGCGCCGACGATGCCGGCATGCAGCCTGTCGGTGATGGTGGGGCAGATGGCGTCATAGTCCTGCATCGCCGCGGCCAGTGCCGCTTCCGTCAACGGGATGTCATCCTGACTGAACGTCGCATCATAGCGTTCCGCGATCAGCGCCTCGACCCGTTCGGGCCATTTGCGCGTCACCAATAGCCGGGGCTTGTCAGGCATCGTCACGGATCAGCTCTGCTGTATCGAAGCGGCGAAATAGGCCGTGAAGGGATCGTCGGCATGCTCGGGTGGTTCGCCTTCGCGCACGGTCGTCCGACGCATGTCGCGCCTTTCCTTGTAGATGTCGAAATCGCCGCCCCTGTGCATGGTCGCCAGATTGTCCCAGATGACGATGTCGCCCGGTTGGTAGGAGACCCCGAATACATATTGTGGCTGGGTGGCGAATTCGATCAGATATTTGATGAGCGCGCGCCCTTCCTCACGCGGCAGGCCAACGACATCCATCGCATGGCTACCGATATAGATGGCAGTGCGTCCGGTTGCTTCCTGATGCATGACCATGGGCTGGCGGGCTTTGGGACGGCCGTCAATCTCTTCCTCGGTGATCGGGAAACCGGCGAGCAGGCGCGAATACCAGAGCGAATGTTCGGCCTGCAGCGTATCGACCTTTTCCTTAATGTCGGCCGGCAGGTCTTCATAGGCCGAACGCATGTCGGCGAAATAGGTGAGGCCGCCTTCCTTGGGCACTTCATAGGCCAGCAGCAGCGAATAGGCGGAGCGCAGGTCCATGAAGGAGGAATCCGTGTGCCACAGCCGGTCGCCCTTTTTGTGCAGCACCATATTTTGATCGACCAATATCTCGCCCAACGGCGTCAGGTTGCTGGCGTCGAATATTTCCGGCGTGTCCGGGTGGCGGCGTGGCCGGTTCTTGACCGATGGCGCCGTTTCCAGATGGCCGAAATGGCGACTGAAGGCGACATGGGCTGCATTGTCGAAACCGGTGTCGCGAATGACACACACGCCCCACTGGTTCATCGCATCCTTGATCGCAGCGAAATCGGCATCGCTCAACGGCGCGCTGACGTCGATGCCGGAAAGCTCGGCGCCGAAGCGCGGGGTGAAGGGGGTCGCAGTCAAAGCCATGATCATGTTTCCTGTTAAGGCTTGGTCGCCACGGCTTGCGCCGGAAGGACGATGTTGTCGGTGGGAAGGAGATTGCGGGCAGCCCGACGCTTGCCGACACGGGCGAGCAGCAGGAGCGAAATAGCAGAGAGCAGCGGCGTGACCGCCAGCAGGACGAACAGCAGGCGCGGCGGCATGTTCGTCGCCAGCAGATAACCGCCCAGCAACGGCGCGAAGATCGAACCGATCTTCGCCACCGATGTCGCCCATCCCGCGCCATTGGCGCGGATCGCGCTAGGGTAGAAAATGCCCGCGATGGAATGCATACCAAAATGCGTGCCGCTGATCATCGCCATGCTGAGCAGGGAAAAGATCGCCAGTCCCTGCAACGAAACGGGTGCCAGTCCCATGAGCAGCAGCAGGGGTGCCGCCAGCATCGGATAGAAAGCGATCGCGATCGGGCCGAGCCGATCGGTGAAGCGCATCAGCGCCAGGCCCGCGAGCGACCCGCCGACCGAGCTGACCGACATGATCATGGCCGCCTGCGTCCGGGTGAAACCGACATCCTCGAAGATGATCGGACCCCAGTTGGACTTGAAATAGACCGCCATAGAACTGCCGATATAGGCGAGCCAGAGCAGGCTGGTGATCGGCCGTAGATCGCCCTTGAACAGGGTGGCGATACGAAAGCCCTGCCCGGCGGCGGCCGACGTTTCGTCGGTAACCAGGAAGCGATCCTGCGGCCGCGCACCAAGTCCCGGTTCCAGCGCGTTCAGCGCCTTTGCGATTTTTTCGGGCGATCGCCCTTTCACCGCCAGATAGCGGGCGGATTCAGGCAGCAGCGCAAAGAGGAGCGGGACGAGCAGCAGCGTGGCCACCCCCGACACCATGAAGACCGATTGCCAGCCATAGAGCGGCGCAAGCCACACCGTCATCGGCCCTGCGACAACACCGCCCAGCGTATAGCCCATCATGATGACCGTCACGACGGTCGCCCGATAGCGACGCGGCACATATTCGATGTTGAGCGCCCAGGCGAGCGGCATCAGCCCGCCCAGCGCCACGCCATTGAAGAAACGCAGCAGCAGCAATGCCTGCATCCCCGGCGCGAACGCCATGGCGAGACTGGTGGCGCCGAACGCCGCGACCGATGCGATGATGATCGGCCGTCGCCCATAACGATCGCCCAGCCAGCCAAAGGCGATCCCGCCCAGCATAGCGCCGAACACGCCCGTGGCGAAAAGTTCGCCCAGCGAAATCACGTCGGCGCCGAACCCGTCGCGCAGGTAAGGCGCGACGAAGGAGATGACGAGCATGTCGAAGCCATCGAGAAAGGTGACCGCCCAGGATATCGCGACGAGGCGGATGACGAACGCATTGATCCGCTGACGTTCTATCACGTCCGTCACCTCGATGACGACGGGGGGCGATGGATCGGTTGCGGTCATGCTCATCTTGGCTCGTCCCTCTCCTGCGTCTTATGCACCGAAATGGAAGCGCGCGCCGACCTTGAACGCGCGACCGACCGGATCGAACAGTATCTGGTTGGTGCCGCCCGATGGTCCGGGCATGGCGGGCGGATCGCGATCGAGCAGATTGTTCACCGTGGCGAACAATTGGAAGGTCCGCCCGTTGCCGGCATCGACATTCACACGCGCCGTCATGTCGAGATAGAAGCGGCTGGGCACATTATTATTGTCGACGCTGTTTGGTGCAGTGACGGCATAGCCATCCTGGTCCGGTCCGACGAAATTCGTCCAGTAGATGCCAGAAGGAATATAACGGCCGTGGCCGGTCAGCTGAAATTTCCCGATCGTCCAGGTGAGCACGCCATCCAGGACATAATCGGGCACGCCGGGGATCGTCCCGGTGCGCACGCCGGTCTGACCAGCACGATCGACAGCGCCCAAGGCATCGACGGTGGTCAGTTCCTTGGTGATGTTCGCGATAAATTGCGCATTCAACTCGCCCCAGTTACCCAGCGGCTGACGATATTGCAGCTCGATGTCATAGCCGCTGGTCTTGAGCGCGTTGGAATTGAGGATGACGTCGCGCACCTGCAATATCTGGTTATTGGCGTCGCGCGTGATCTGGCTGCAGAAATTGGTGGCCCCTTGCGCGCACCGGTTGACCAATGTCTGCGCGCCAAGCGCACCGATCGCGTCTTCCACCTTGATGTCATAATAATCGACCGACAGGCGCATCCGCTGCAACAGGCCGCTGCGCGGCGCGATGACGAAGCCCGCCGTCCAGCTGTCCGCCTTTTCCACGGACAGATCGGGATTGGCCCCGGTGATGACGAAAGGGTTGGTCTGCAATCCGCCATTGAGCGGGTCCGACAGGCCAATCGAGCGCAACGTCTGCGGGCCGAACAGTTCGAAAATGTTGGGCGCACGAATATCGCGCGACCGGGTGGCGCGCAACCGAACGCCTTCGACCGGCTCATAAACAAGGCCCGCCTTCCAGGTCGTGACCGATCCCGTCGTGCTATAATGGGTACGCCGGACCGCGCCGTTGAGGTCGAGGGCGTAGCCGACCGAAGAGTCTCGCAGCACCGGGACGGCAATCTCGCCGAACAATTCCTTCACCGTCACGCCACCCGACAGAGCGGACCCGTTGAGCGAGTAGAAGCCGTTCGCCGCAGAGATCGGATCAGCGGTGCCATCCACCGTATCCCGGCGATATTCTGCGCCCACCGCGACCGTCACCGGGCCGGCAGGCAGGTCGAATAGTTCACCGCGCAGGTCCACGCCCGCGACATGCTGTTCGTTGACCGTATGTTGCAGGCCGTTACCGGTGATATAGCCGACCGATGCCTGGCTGTAGCGTCCCTCCCCGAACGGATTGAAGGGGACGCACGCAGGATCATCATTGCTGGCAATGCCATCGGCATTGACCCGGCACACGGTCTGTCCACCGGACTGCACCGCATCCACGGCTTTGAGAAGATTGGCCTGATTGACCAGGTTCGTCGCGCGTTGCGTGAAATTGGTGCGGCCATATTGGTAGAAGCCGTTCACCGTCCATCTGTCGCTCAGCTTCGCCTCAAGGCCCAATACGCCGCGATAGGTTTCGGTCGTCGATGTCGCCCGGCCGGGACCAAGGTCGAACGCGGCTTTGCCCAGGATGAAGGAGGCGACGCCATTGGCGTCCATCGTCGATGCGACGGCGGCAGGGATGAAGGGATTGTCGCGCTTAATGCGGCCTAGCAAAGTCCCGTTGAAGTCGCGGAAGATCGCGCCGTCGACGGTCCCCTTGACCCGCCCATAGGAGACATCGGCGGTCAGCGTCACATCGTCGGTTAGTTCGGCAGTGAGCGCGCCATAGGTGGATACGCGCTCCAGCGGCACCTTGAGCCGCAGGGCGGAGATGAAGCCATTACGCCCCTGCCCCTCACCGCCGAGCATGAACAGCGGACCGACCAGCGTGCCATATTGAAACTGGCCCGGCGTTCCGTCGGCCAGGAATTTGGTGCCACGCAGCGGATCGGTTCCCGTCGTGCCGATCACCTGACCGGCCGCATTATAGGAGCGGTTGATGAGGCCGCCCGGCGACATGGTCGACGTATTGACCCCGCCGACGATCAGGTTGGCAGGCAGGCCGCCAGCACCCGGCGTATTGCCCAGGATCAAGGTCTGACTGTCACACCAGCTACGGCTCGTGCAGGTGCCCAATCCTTCGAGTTTTTCATATTCCACCGCGCCGATCACATGGACCCGATCGCCAAAGCTCATGCCGCCCGACAGGCTGGAGAACAGATTGCCGTCATCGCCGCGCTGCGACATGCCGGCGGCAAATTCGCCGTCCAGACCTTCCTTCTTCCGGTCTAGGATGAAGTTCACGACGCCCGCGACGGCATCCGAACCATAGGCCGCCGACGCACCGCCGGTCACGACGTCGACCGTGCGCAGCAGCGATGACGGGATGAGGTTGGTGTCCACAGACCCTTGCGTCGTGCTGGGCACGAACCGCTTGCCATCGACCAGAACGAGCGTGCGCTGCGGATCAAGACCACGCAGGTCGAGCAGACGCGCGCCGATATTGCCGCCCAGATTGGCCTGTGCCGCCGGACCGCTGGATGCGCGGAAACTGGGCAATTGATTCAATGCTTCGCCGACATTGGTAATGCCGAGCGCATCGAGCCGTTCTGCACCGATCGAGGTAACGGGCGTGGGGGCATTGAAATTGGAACCCAGGCGGGTGCCCGTCACGACGATGTCGGTTACAGGCAAGGGGCCGGACGGGGTTTCGGTCGCCTGGGTAACGACGGATTGCGGGGCAGTGGGCGGATCGGCCGGGGCAGACTCCTGTGCGGCGACACCGGTCGGCAGCGCCATCGCTACCCCGATCATGGCCAAAACACTCGCGTTTGCGCGCAGGCGCTGGGTGCTCAATCGCATCTTCATTTCCCTCTCCTGGCCTTCTGCTGCGGCCTCTGCACAATTTATGTACCGTGATACATAGATTGTCAACGTCCTCCCTTCACGGAAAAAATGAGCGGAAAACCTGATATTTTGCAGTTGTTTATCAGCGCCGCTAAGAACGGCTTGCGGACTGAAATCCACTGTTCCGCCTTTGCGATGGGAATGACATGGCCTCCGACGATCCGAATCCAGCCGATCCGTTCGATAGCACTACGCCGCAATATCGCGCCTATTTTCCCGAAGGATCGCGCGATGACGTCGAATTCCGGCTGACCCGGATATTGTCGCTGTCGGCCCGTCGTTGGGGAACGCATGTCGAAAATCGCATGTTGGCGGCCACGGGCCAGTCCCGATCCCGATGGCAGACCCTCTTCGTCCTGAGCGTTGCACCGCCGCCGGTCACCACGTCGCTCTTGTCGGCCCGCCTCGCCATTCAATGGCCACCGCTGATCCGAACATTGAATTCTCTGGAGGCCGACGGTCTGATCCGCCGGACGGAAAACCCGAACGACAAACGATCACGCTACATCGAGATCACGCCGGCGGGCATGGCGGTCGTCGAGCAAGTTCAGCCCGTTCTGTCAGAGATTCGAACCACGGTATTTGCCAAACTGAGCAAAGAAGAGATGGAACTCGCGACGCGCGTGCTGGAGATAGTGGTTATCGGCGTGAGTGAAGCCCAAGAAGCTGGTATCGAGTGATTGTGCTTGCTCTGTCAAAGCAATTTCACCAGCTTTAAGAAGTTGGTGATTGGGCGGACCAATGGCCGTCCTCACAAGCCCGAAAACCCGTTATGGCACTTCAATTCATCAATTGAAGGTTTCATACTTGGTGGCAGTGAATTAATGGGTGCATTCGTTTGGAGTGAAGCGCGACCGGGGCGTATTGCATCCTATAGGCCACGGTCAAGGAAACTGAAACGCGCTAACCGGCCGGTATGACCGAGTCCGCTGCCAGCCCGTTTCGTTATTTCAACTCATTCTCGGAGGTGATCAGCCGCGTCGTGATGATGTGCATCGCTTCTTCCCATCGCCGCGAAACGTCGAAGATCTTCCGTGCGAACGTGGCATCGACATTTGCCATGAGACGGTGCGATAGCTGACGGTCTGCACCTAGGGCGTGAACAATGACCGCTGAGCGACCGGGAAGGGTCGATTGCTACCGCAAGCGAACACGGAGTCGTGGGACAAATCTGCCGTTCCTGCGCACGACGGTGAGTGCCGGGTTTCGGATAAACCTGCCGGTTGCCATGCCGGATGGCCAGCGGCGCCGTGATAATCATTGCGGCTGCCGCGCTGTCGACAAAATCCCGGTAGCGGAGGCCTCTGAAAAACACCTGATTTCCGTGTAACAGCGACGGCTCGAACGCTATTCCGCGCCGTGCAAAGTTTTCTCAATCAGCCGAAGGTGCAAAATTTGAGCTCCGAGGAAGATGCCCCCAATGAATATCAGGGATGGGATCACCATCCCTTCCTGCCCGGGTCTCGGTGTTAAAATCATGGAGCCAATTGCGAACAGCGCCAGGACGACGATCGCCAGAGCAGGAATGAGACTGAGAGCAAGAATGCGGGGGGCGGACCAGATCACCGTGTTGGAAAGGGGTCGTGATCGCGAAAGCATCCACTGCATGGGAAGCTTCTGCTCTTGCCGAAACCGGGAGTTGGTGCGAACGGCCAGCACGATCATTGTCAGCCCTATGACAGTGGTCAAGATGGTAACGATCATGCGTCGGTCCTTTCGACCCGACAGATAGCATGGTGCCAGAAGGTCGCAAGCTGACGACGGGTAATGCCTGATTTTCGCGCATTCGTAAATGCTGAGGATGCGGTGGACTGCCTAGAACGCGGTTAGGCTTACAGCCCGCTTTGGTGGTCACGATCCGCATCGTCGCTTTCCCGCTTGGCGATGTTCTCGATTACCTCTTGCTTGCGCGGGTCGTGGAGAAACGAGAACGCAAGCCCAATCGAAAGCGCCACCCCCGCCATTCTGCGATTACCCCTGACGGACTTCTTGGCTGCAACGATTGCGCGTGGCAACGCGGCAGCTAGGACAATGGTCAGCCCAATTGCAATGACCCATTCCACGAGCGGATCAGCGCATGAGCGGGAGCAGGCTCCCGGCCAGTCCAAGTAGGACAAGCAGCGTGATTGCCAGCGGAAGTCGGTTGTCTCCCCGCAGCTTCGATACGTATCGCGAGATAATTGCGTCGTTCCGCTGGCCGGTAAAGGCCCAGGCAACGAGGACCAGCCACAGAATGAGCGACAGCAGGCACAGGGGGCTTAGCTTGTAGATTAACCTCCGCTCAGGGTGCTGTCGGGTAAAGGCCACGAGTGGCGGAATAGCGATATAGATGACCAACCCAAGGAGCAGAGCTGTCAAGATCAGGGCGGCATCTGACATGATAATTATCTCGAACCCGTCTCTGGTTTAAAGGGATTGAGGAACAGAGCCTCGACCTGCATCTCGAAAAATGCCGCCAGTTTGTACGCAAGTGGCAAGGACGGGTCGTATTTGTCCGCCTCAACGGCGTTTATTGTCTGGCGAGACACATCCATACGCTCGGCCAACTCGCCTTGGCTCAAGCCGCGTGCAGTCCGCTCCTCGCGCAGCCGGTTCCTCATCCTGCTTCTGATCGGTGAGCGAGCCACCACCGGAGGCGTGCCAAGGCATAGCCCGTAAACTGGAGCAACCAGATCAACGCCGCGCCAGCGAAAAGTGGACTGCGGAACCCGGCGAACATTAGCGCCAGCACCAGGCCAAGACCCCCGCCAAAGCCTCCGCCCCAATACCAGCTCACGAGACGGCTATCCCGCTGCATATGATCCAGCCTATGCCAGCGCGGCAACGAAGCCAGAAACACGCCGATTAGTACCGTTGTTGCCAGTACACCGCCCCACGTTGGGGTCAGATATCGTGGGATGACGCCGATCAGAAATCCGCCAATAGTGGCGGCAGATATCGCCCCAATCGCAGCAATTCCGATTTTCCACTGCCTTGCCGTAATAGCCATGCGACCCTCTAACATGTAAAAAGAATTATACAGGCAACATGGCCTGTCAAATTCTTTTTACAGGCATGTCTCCGCTATATGCGGGCTTCCCTGACTGGAACGGGCAATGGGGGAAGGCACAATTGGTTTGAACGGCCTGTTTAGGGCGCGTGTACCGAGGGGCATACGATCGGCAGTTTTGCGCTGTCCGAAAATCACATGAATCTCAGCCAGTCGCCACGCGGCTCCGCCGAAAATCCGGCGTGCACGGAATTGCGCGGTCCTGTGATCCCGTGGAATGTCCGAAAATCACCGTCGGATTGAGAAAGTGTCCGACAACGCCGGTGGCAGGGTTTTCCTTCAGGGGGCATCGGCGCTGATCTGGCACCTGGCCGCGACCGCCAGCACGGACCGGCGCGTTTCATGTGATTTTCGGCAGGGAAAAGCGGGCGGGCGCCCATCGACCACTTATGGCTGTTCAAGCTCCTGTCGAACGTTCCAATGGCGGACACTTACGGAACACCTGCTGACAGCCGTGACGGCATGCGCCACTTTATGTGCCACAGATCGCCTTATATTGGCTGACGCGTTTTTAGTTCCACTTGGAGCCGAGCCATCATCTACGCCGATGATTGCTTGAAGAGCCATAGCTACCGAAGCAAGGTCAGTTACTTATGGTCATGGGCGTCTCATACTCTATGGTCAGCACGGCTGATGGATCATTAGGCTGTGGAGGACATTGCTGTGAACAGACGGGACATGCTGGTGGCGATGGCGGGCGCAGGCGTAGCAGGCGTGGCACCGCGATGTTTTTCGCAGGATTCCGGTGCACCTGGCAACCGTGTCATTGTCAGCCGCATCGGATTGGTGGACGGA
Source organism: Sphingobium sp. Leaf26 (assembly GCF_001421665.1). Classification (GTDB taxonomy): domain Bacteria; phylum Pseudomonadota; class Alphaproteobacteria; order Sphingomonadales; family Sphingomonadaceae; genus Sphingobium. Next base: position 778 of record NZ_LMKV01000010.1, on the reverse strand, counting down.
CGCGTTGTGATGCCGATTACCATCGGCGGCAAAGGACCGTATCTTTTCCTGATCGATACCGGCGGGGCCACCAGCATGATCGAGGACGAGCTGGCACGCGAACTAAAGTTGCAGGTTACGGGCACGGTGAGCGCGCGAGGTATTGGTGGCCGCGCAATACTTGGCACCTATATGGCGCGCGACGTGGTCTTTGGCGGTGGCGCGCGACAGGCGACGGTATCGATGGCGGGGATGACGGGCGGTTTTGGCGCGCGGGTTCGCGGCGCGTTGGCTGCGGGTATGTTAACCGCTGTGGATGGCGATTTGGACATTGAGGCAGGTCAATGGCGTGTTTACCCCGACGGACGGCCCGAACGCAGCGGCTTTGTGAAGATAGAAAAAGCCATTCGCAGTAATATGAACGATAGAAACCGTGCATCGCCACGCCTGTATGGCGAGGTCGCAGTGAATGGTCAGGCGTTCGATTGTCTGCTGGACACGGGCGCGCCGGGGGCGATTTCACTGTCTTATGATCATGGCCGACGTCTGAGATTGTGGGACGATGCACGCCCGTTCGCTCCACAAGGGTCGAGTGGTATCGGCGGCAGCGGAGGGATTGGCAGGATTGTTCGCGCCGACCATGCAGAGTTTGGTGGGGTGCGGTTCGAACGACCTCTAGGCTCTGTCTGCATTCACCGTACCCAGATCATGGCGCACGCGAGATGGACGAAGCCCATGAAGGCAGAGATGGTTTTCTCGCAGCGCAGGGCGATCCTTCGAAAGCGCTTGAGTTTGTTGA
>NZ_LMKV01000009.1 GCF_001421665.1 Sphingobium sp. Leaf26 | reverse complement strand
CTACTCGATACGACAAGATCGCCGCCAACTTCCTTGGCTTCATCAAGCTCGCCAGCATCATGCTATGGCTCAAATGATTAAATCGTCACTACAGCCTAGTGGCGTAGCGGCGGAACAAGCTGTCGAGCATTTCCATGATGCCATTCAAGCACAGCCCGCCGCCTGCGGCCAGTTGAGTTGTTACCCCAAGTCGTCGGCGACGCGGGTGACGCTGATCGCCTGGGCGTTCATGGTGGCGCCGCCGAAGATGGTCATGAAGGCGATGTCGGTGGCGTCGCGGCCCACGGCGATGCGGACCATGGTTTCGACCGGCGCAAGGCCCGTGGCGTCGACCAGATGCCATGCGCCGTCCAGCCAGACTTCGACCACGGCGTGGAAGTCTGGCGGATCAAGATCAAGGGCGTAGACCGATACCAGCCGGGCGGGAATGTCGCGTGAACGGATGAGCGCGGCGGTGAGGTGGGCGTAGTCGCGGCAGACGCCCTGCTGCGCGACGAAGGTGTCGGCGGCGGTGGTGGTGATGTCGGAACTGCCCGGCACATAGACCAGATTGTCATGGACCCAGTCGACCAGCGCCTGCACCAGCGCCCCGCCATCCAGATCGGCAAAATGCCCGCAGACGAAGCTGACGAAGCGGTCGGCCTCGCAATAGCGGCTGGGCCAGATGAAGGGGAGGACGTCCTCCGGCAGGCTAGGGAGCGGGCTGCGGGCGAGGCTGGCGATATCGACCGACGGGCGGTCGATGTCCACCGTCGCCCGATAGGTGCTGAGCATGCGCCCCGTGCCGGTGCGGGTCCAGGTGCGACGACCGATGCCGCTGCCGCCGACCTTGTTGGTCAGCGGGCCGGCATTGTCGATAATATGCGACTGGGTGACGACCCGCTGGTCCGGTACGGCCGCCGCCTCCACGGCCAGAAGGACGTCGGTCGGTTCCGCAAATTGATAGTCGAGTATCGCTTCGATCGCGACGCGCATGGGGATAATTCCGATGTGAGAGGGGCAAGCCGATTCGGCGTTGCGCCGAGCAGCATCGAAGGGCTGCAAGGCGGACGCAAGCGGATTGGTCATGATCTGGGTTATAGATGGGATTCGTTTGCCGGAGGCCACCAAGTTTGGAGCCAGGGGGATGCGCAAATCATGTGGTGAAACCAATGGGCCCCAATTTGGTGCTGCTTGAAGCATGCCTTCGGAGACAAGGCGGAAATCGCATCATACTCAAATGCGTTCCAGTGCGTTGAGATGCCTGCTTTTCCGGCTGGTGACAGTGCCCGTTCGGACCGTCGATCTGGCCCCCGGCCTGCGCCGGGGGAGCGGGGAACAGCCGCTTTACATTAGCACGTGTTGGACCATATCGGCGCCCGTCATGGCCGGCCTGATAGGATTGGCGCGGCTTAACTTCGCACATTTCCCGCAAGTTCGGACATATTATTACGTTGCCCTGATCCTATCGGAAAGCGCCCCGTCCTTACCCAGACGGTAAAAGGCCCGCTGCGTGGGAAACGCGGCGGGCCTTTTCAGTGCGTGATGCGCAAGGCGGGCGGGGGGCCACATGGGTGCGATCCGGCTGATCCGGCCGGGCACACCGTCAGGGCTTATTCGCCATCATCCTCCGCATCGGGTCCGGTCATCATACCTTCGGCGACTTCCTCGGTCTTGCCGCGGATCGCCTGTTCCAGCTTGTCCGCCAGTTCGGGATGTTCCTTCAGATAGGTCTTCGCATTTTCCCGGCCCTGTCCGATGCGGACCGAGTCATAGGAAAACCAAGCGCCCGACTTTTCAACGATCCCGGCCTTGACGCCAAGGTCGAGCATCTCACCGATCTTGGAGATGCCTTCGCCATACATGATATCGAATTCGACCTGCTTGAAGGGCGGGGCGACCTTGTTCTTCACCACCTTCACGCGGGTCGCGTTGCCGACGATATCGTCGCGATCCTTGATCTGGCCGGTGCGGCGGATATCGAGACGCACCGATGCGTAGAATTTCAGCGCGTTACCGCCGGTCGTGGTTTCAGGGTTACCGTACATCACGCCGATCTTCATGCGCACCTGGTTGATGAAGATCACCATGCACTTGGACCGCGAGATCGAGCCGGTCAGCTTGCGCAGCGCCTGGCTCATCAGGCGGGCCTGAAGACCGACATGGCTGTCGCCCATTTCGCCTTCAATTTCCGCGCGCGGCACCAGCGCCGCGACCGAATCGATCACCAATATGTCGATGGCATTGGAGCGAACCAGCGTATCGACGATTTCCAGCGCCTGTTCGCCGGTATCCGGTTGCGACACGATCAGTTCGTCGATGTCGACCCCCAGTTTCTTGGCGTAACCGGGATCAAGCGCATGTTCCGCATCGACAAAAGCAGCGGTGCCGCCGCCTTTCTGCGCTTCGGCAATCGCATGCAGTGCCAGCGTCGTCTTGCCGGAGCTTTCCGGACCATAGATTTCGATGATCCGCCCTTTGGGCAAACCACCGATGCCGAGCGCGATGTCGAGGCCAAGGGAGCCGGTGGAGATGGACTCGATCTCCAGCTTCTCCCGGCTGCCGAGTTTCATCGCCGAGCCTTTGCCGAAGGCGCGGTCGATCTGCGCGAGCGCCGCGTCCAATGCTTTCTGTCTGTCCATGTTTCCCGTCTTCTTGGAATCGATGAGTGAGAGCAGTGCAGTCATCGGCCAGTCCTCTGTCAAGCGGAACCCATGATTCCGTGTGCCTGGACGATGATGTATCCTGTTTGTTCCAGAAGAACAAGAGGGGAACGGAAATTTCCTATCCTGTTCCTGCGATGGCGTTTCCTGGAGCGTGATTCGAGCCAGCAGGCGATCCCGCCTGTTTAGACAATGCTCTAGCCGCCCAATATCTTGCCCAGCGCACGCTCGACGGCGCCGATGGTGAAGGGCTTGGCGAGCGTCGGCCGGTCGGCATGGGTGGGCGGCAAATCGTCGGCCATACCGCCGGTGGCGAACACGAAGGGAATGTCCTGCTGCGCCAATATGTCGGCGACGGGCCAGCTTTTTTCACCCTGCAAGTTGCAATCGACCAGCGCGGCATCGAAACCGCCCGCGCTGGCCAGCGCACAGGCTTCATCGACCGAGGCAGCGAGGCCGTGCAGGCGATAGCCGAGCGCATCAAGATAATCCTCCAGCATCATGCCGATCATTGCCTCGTCCTCGACGATCAATATGCTCCTGGCGTCCGACATGCTGCTTAATCCCCGTTGATACAGCCGAATCGCTACCGCATCGCGGCGGCATTGCCCAGCATATTCACCTTGATCCAGCGCAGGGCTATTGCGCCGCCGATGCACTGGCCAGCGCATCGCGCGCGGCTTCGGCCAGTTGATTGACGGAGAAGGGCTTGGGCAGGAAGGCGACGTTGGCGATGTCGATCGACTTGCGCAACTGTTCCTCCGCATAGCCGGACATGAACAATACCGGCAGGTTCGGATGGGTGCGTCGCGCCTGCGCCACCATGGCGGGGCCGTCCATATTGGGCATGACCACATCGGAAATCAGCAGGTCGATCTTTTCCGCGCCGTCCAGCACTTCCAGCCCCTGTTCGCCATCATTGGCGGTCAGCACCTTATAGCCTTGCCGCGTCAGCGCGCGTTCGGCGACGGCACGGACCATATCCTCATCCTCCACCAGCAGCACGGTGCCGGTGCCCCAGGTTTCGGCACGCGGCACGGGCAGCTTTGGCGCGGCGGCCTGTTCGATGTCGGCACCACTATGGACCGGCAGGTAGATGACGAAGCTGGCGCCCCGGCCCAGTTCGGATTCGGCGAAGATATAGCCGCCTGACTGTTTCACGATGCCATAGACGGTGGAGAGGCCAAGGCCGGTGCCCTTGCCCAGTTCCTTGGTAGTGAAGAAGGGTTCGAAGATCTTCGCGAGAATGTCCGGCGGGATGCCAAGGCCGGTGTCGGACACGCGCAGCGCGGTATAGTCGGCCGCCGGCAGGATTTGCTGGCGCATTTCCCGCACCTTGATGGCAGGGACGGCATAGGTCTGGATATTGACGGTACCGCCTTCGGGCATGGCGTCGCGGGCGTTGACCGCAAGATTGACGACCACCTGCTCGAGTTGCCCCGGATCGGCGCGGATCGCGCCCAGATTGCGACCATGGGTGACGTCCAGCTTCACATTTTCGCCGAGCAGGCGCTTGAGCAGCGTGGAAACGTCGGCGACGATATCGGGCAGTTGCAGGATTTGCGGACGCAATGTCTGTTGCCGGGAGAAGGCGAGCAACTGGCGGGTGAGGCCGGCGGCGCGATTGCTGTTCGATTTGACCTGCTGGATATCGTCATAATCGCTGTCGCCCGGCGTATGGCGCATCAGCATCAGGTCGCAATGGCCGATGATCGCGGTCAGGATATTGTTGAAGTCATGCGCGACGCCGCCGGCGAGCTGGCCGATCGCCTGCATCTTGGTCGCCTGCGCGACCTGCCGCTTGAGATTGCTCTCCTCGCTATTGTCCTTGAGGCTGAGCAGCACCGCTGCTTCGCCAAGGCCGCGCACGCCAGCCAGCGACAGCGCGATCGGATCGTCGGGATTGCCGCGCATGCGCACGGCGATGTCGCCCGACATTTGCGGGCCGACGGCAAAGCGGCGCACCGCGTCGGCCACCGCCGCCTGATCCTCCCGCACGACGAGATCGCCGGGATAGCTGGGCTTTTCACCATCGCGCAGGCCGGCGACGCGGGCGAAGGCATTGTTGAGGAAGAGGACGCGGCCGTCCCGGTCCGCCATGGCAAGGCCGAAGGGCAGCAGCGAGAGCAGGGTTTCGATATAGGAGAGCGCCGACGTGCCGCCACCGCCCGAAGGCTCGTCGATGAGCAGCAGCAGCATCGGCCCGTCCTGCATCGAGGCCTGCGACCCGTTGGGCTGGGCGGCGCGCTTCAACGGCACCTGGAGCAGGCGCAGCGGCAGGCCGCCCTGCTCTTCCCGCGCGAGAAACAGCCGGCCCTTGTCATCCACCCGCATATGGGCGGCGAAATCCCGGCCGCTGATATTGGCGTCGATACGCCCGGCGGCGCGCAACATGAAGGCGCCATTGGCGGCGCGGATGCGGCCTTCCCCGCCGATCATCACTGCCATGATGCCGGCTTCGCCCAACTGGCGGCCGGCTTCCCCGGTCAGGAAGCGGTTGACGTCGTCCAAAGCGCTGGGCTGGCGCACAGGCGTGAAGCGCCAGAGCAGATAGTCTTCCGACCGGCCGGTGCGGGCGATGTCGATATCGAGGCGCAGGGCACCTTGGGTGAAGCCCTCCACCTTAGCCTCGCCATCGCGCCAGGCGGCGCGGGCGGCTTTGGCCAGCGTATCGGCCAGCGCTTCGTCGGTGGTGACGGCGGGCGGGGTCGGATAGCCGGGGAACCATTCGCCGAACAGGTCGCTGGCGCAGACAAGGCGGCCGGCCCGGTCGGTGACGGCGATCGCCATGCTGGAGGCGTCGGCGGCAGCGCGCGCGACCGTCCAGTCGGGCGTGGCTTCGCGGTCGGATATCTGGGGCGGATACAGATGCTGGTACCAGGTCAGCAGAGCGGCGGCGGTGAGGATGGTGGCGCCGAATCCGGCGGCCAGCGGCCAGCTGCCCACGGCATAGAGGACAAGCGCAGCCGACGCCAGCGCGGCCAGGATCAGCAGCGGCAACGCCAGTCGCGAGCGTGGCTGGATCAGCCAGGCCTCTTCACCTCTTTTCAAACCCGATGTCCTGCTTTTGGTACCAAAACGCTCAGGCGTCAGGCGCCCGTCGCCTTCTCCAATGCGCCGCTTTTATGGACCTTGCCAATCCTCAATTTGCGCGCCTGCCATTTCCGGCCCATGCGGTGGCGCCAGAACCAGTCGGCGACCACATAGCCGATCACGGCGCTGACGAACGAGATGAGGAAGAGGCCGATCAGCATGGCCGGGGCGGCCTCCGACAACAGCCATGTGGTCCATTCCCGTACCGAGGCATGGCCATCGACCAGCGCCATGAAGCCCGATGCGTCGGCGCTGCGGCCGAGCATCCAGTTGCCCAGCCACACCGACGCCATCAGGATGAGCGGGGTGGTCGCGGGGTTGGAGAGGAACGTCATGGCCGCCGCCACCGGGATGTTCGCGCGGAAGGGCAGTGCGAGCAACGCCGCACCGGCGATCTGGATGCCGGGGATCAGCAGGAAGATGCCTACGAACAGGCCCAGCGCCACGCCGCGCGGCACCGAGCGGCGGGTGAAGCGCCAGAGCGAGGGTTCCAGCACGCGATGGGCGACGGGGGCGAGGATACGGCTCTTTTCCAGCGATTCGCGGGTCGGGGCATTGGCATGCCACCATCGGGTGAGCCGATTGTCCATGGATCAGCCCTTGTCCCGCATGATGCGCTGCTGATCCCGTTTCCAGTCGCGATCCTTGATCGTCTCGCGCTTGTCGTGGGTCTGCTTGCCCTTGGCCAGCGCCAGTTCGATCTTGGCGCGGCCAGTGCTGTTGAAATAGATCATCAGCGGCACCAGCGTCATGCCCTTGCGCGACACGGCGCTGTGCATCTTCTCGATCTCCCGCTCATGCAGCAGCAGCTTGCGGGGGCGCTTTGGTTCGTGATTTTCGCGGTTGCCGTGGCTATATTCGGGGATGTTGCTGTTCACCAGAAACACCTGATTGCCCTTCACCTCGGCATAGCTTTCGGCGATATTGCCCTCACCGCCGCGCAGGGCCTTCACCTCCGTCCCTTGCAGGGCGATGCCGGCTTCGAATACGTCCTCGATGAAATAATCGAAACGCGCGCGCCGGTTTTCGGCGACGATCTTCTTCTTGTCGAAGGTAGCGGGGCGGGGACGGGCCATGACTGTCTAACTACTCATTTCACTCTAAGGGGCCACATCTATATGGGCCACCGGCCGCGACTTTACACGAGGCCGGCGATCTCCAGCGCGCGATCGACCGCCGAACGGCTCGATTCCGACGGCCAGGTGATGGGCAGGCGGACGTCGCTGGGCATGTCGGCGCGGACGCGGGTAAGCGCATATTTGACCGGGCCGGGCGACGAATCGCTGAACAGCGCATCGTGCAGCGGGTAAAGGCGATCCTGCAACGCCAGCGCGCCGTCCCAGTCATGCGCGGCGCAGGCCGCCTGGAAATCAGCGCACAGGCGCGGCGCGACATTGGCGGTGACGCTGATGCAGCCGCGGCCGCCCATCGCGTTGAAGCCGAGCGCGGTTTCGTCATTGCCCGATAGCTGGCAGAAATCGGGACCACAGGCGAGGCGCTGGGCGGTGACGCGACCAAGATTGCCGGTGGCGTCCTTGATCCCGACGATCGACTGATATTCCTCGGCCAGGCGGTACATGACCGGGACGCCGATGTCGGTGATGGTGCGACCGGGCACATTGTAGAGCAGGATCGGCAGGTCGCAGCGTTCGGCGAGGTACGCGAAATGCTGGTACACGCCATCCTGATTGGGCTTGTTATAATAGGGTGCGACGACCAAAGCGGCGTTCGCGCCGGCCCCCTGCGCGGCATACATATGTTCGAGCGCGATTCGCGTGTCGTTCGACCCGCAGCCGGCAATGACGGGGACGCGGCCGGCAGCCTGATCGACGCAGATGGCGATGACCCGGTTATGCTCTTCCACCGTCATGGTGGCGCTTTCGCCGGTGGTGCCGCAGGGAACAAGCGCGCTCGACCCTTCCGCGATCTGCCAGTCGACCAGCGCGCGAAACGCCGCCTCATCCACCCGTCCGTCGCGAAACGGGGTCACCAGAGCCGGAATCGAGCCCGAAAACATGATTAAACTCCTTCAAATCTCCGGGCAGCCGGGGCATGATCGGTCGAGCCGCGCGCTATAGCGCGTCATTCAGGGCCTGATAAGGATGCAATTGCGATTATGTCCAGCATGCGCGCGCCCCCAATTGTCGAAAGTTACCTGATCCGCATGCCTATCATTGCCCTTTTGCTGATGACCGCCGGTGCCGGCGCGCAGACCGAGACGGTTCAGCGCATCCCGCCCGAATATCCCGCGAGCAGCGGCCCCATGGTGCAGCCCCTGCCCGCCCAAGGCACTCAGGGTTCCGGGCCTAGCCCCTGGCAGCAGGCGCAGAGCCGAATCGGCGTGGCGCAGGACGGCAGCATCGGCAGCACGATCAATACATGGCGGGCGTTGCAGCAGAGCGATGGCCTGGGCTTTTCCACCTATGCCAGCTTCATCGTCGCCAATCCCGGCTGGCCGGGCGAGGACCGGATGCGGCGGCTGGCGGAGACGGGCATCAATCCCGACAGTTTCGACCCCAATCAGGTTGCCGGCTTCTTCGCGCGCTTCCCGGCGCGCACCGCGACCGGCCATGCCCGCAACGCCGTGGCGCTGATGCAACTGGGCCGGATGGACGAGGCGCGGGTGGCCGCGCGCAATGCCTGGATCGGCGGATCGCTGAGCGTGACGGACGAGGCGCGGCTGTTGTCGCTGTTCGGATCCAGCCTGACGCTGGCCGATCATGACCAGCGTGCCGATGCGCTGCTGTGGGCCAATGACAGCAATGGCGCGGCGCGGATGATCGCCTATGTCAGCCCGGCGCGCCGGGCCGCGTTCCAGGCGCGGATCGCCTTCCGCCGCCAGTCGCCGGACGCCGCCAGCCTGATGCAGGCGGCCGAGGGGATCGGCGCGAGCGATGCCGGCTATGTCGCCGACAAGGCGGCCTGGCTGCGCGACACGGGCAACTGGGTCGCGGCGCGGCAATATCTGGCGAACCGGGGGAGCGTCACATACCGCCCCAGCAATGCCGAGAAATTCTATGAAGTGCTGCTGGGGCAGGCGCGGGCCGCCGCCAATGACAGCCAGTGGAGCTTTGCCTATGGCATCGCCAGCAAGATCGACGATGCGATTGCGCCGGGCACCGATGTCAGCATCCAGCCGATCGGCGTGCGCGACGATTATACCAGCCTCGCCTGGCTGGCGGGCAGCACCGCCTTCTACAATCTCAACCGGCCGACCGACGCGGTCATCATGTTCCGCCGCTATGCCGACGCGGCCAAGTCGCCCCAGACCAAGTCGAAGGGCTATTATTGGGCCGGACGCGCCGCATTGCAGACCGGCGACGCGGCGAGCGCCAACAGCTATTTTGCCCAAGCCGGCGCCTATCCAGACCAGTTTTATGGTCAACTGGCGCTGGAGCGGCTGGGCCGGCCGATCCCCGCCCCTGCCACAGTCGAGCGGCCGGTGCCGATATCCGCCGCCGAACGCACTGCTTTCGACAATCGGACCGTGGTACGCGCGGTCAAGGCGCTGGGGCAGATGGGCTATTGGGAGGACCAGAGCAAGTTTGCCCGCGCCATCGCCAATAATGCCGACAGCGACGTCGACCATTATCTGGCCGCCGAACTGGCACAGAAGATCGGGCGGCCGGATATGGGCGTGATGGTGGGCCGCCGCGCCGTGTCGAGCGGCCTGACCGGCTATGGCGAGGCGGCCTTCCCCCGCGTCCCCGTGCCGTCGGAGGCGCAATATAACTGGACCATGGTCCATGCCATCGCCCGGCAGGAAAGCCAGTTCGACAAGCAGATCGTGTCCCATGCGGGCGCGCGCGGCCTGATGCAGTTGATGCCCGGCACCGCGCGCGAGCAGGCGGGGAAGCTGGGCATGGGGTACAACCCCGGATCGCTGAACGAGCCGAGCTACAACATCATGCTGGGATCATCCTATTTCCAGCGGATGCTGGACTATTACGGCGGCAGCTATCCGCTCGCCGTGGCGGCTTATAATGCCGGGCCGGGCAATGTGAACAAATGGGTCCGCGCCAATGGCGACCCGCGCATGCCGGGCGCCGACATGCTGCGCTGGATCGAGGCTATCCCGATCTTCGAGACGCGCAACTATGTGCAGCGGGTGCTGGAAAATGCCGTGGTCTATGAGGCGATGAACCCGGAGCGGGCGAAGTTCCGGGGCACCAGTGCCGTGCTGAGCCGCTATCTGGGGAAGCAGACGCCGGGTTGATTTTGGTTCGCGCGGAGGCGTGGAGACGCGCAGGGTTGTGAGGCCGCTGCGCGGCGGTTTTTCGGCCGCAGGCCGCTGCCAAAAATCTCCGCGCCTCCGCGTCTCCGCGCGAATCCATTTCTCTGCGGTCCCTGCGCCGCTGCGCGAACAAAATTGCGCAACCGCCCCGGCAACGGATAAGGCTGCGCCATGACCGTCCCCTATCCCAACTATATCTCGCCCGAAGGCTTCGCGAAGCTGCGCGCCGAATATGACCATCTGCTGGGCGTCGAGCGGCCGGCGATCGTCGAGGTGGTGAGCTGGGCGGCGGGCAATGGCGATCGCAGCGAGAATGGCGATTATCTGTACGGCCGCAAGCGGATGCGGGAGATCGACTTTCAGTTGAAGCGCCTGTCGAAGAAGATGAAGGACGCCAAGGTCGTGGATGCGCGGGAGCAGCCGGACAAGGGCCGGGTCTATTTCGGCGCGACCGTCACCATCGCGGACGAGGATGACAACCATCGCACCGTGACGATCGTGGGCAATGACGAGACGGATGTGGACGCCGGGCGGATCGGTTGGGGATCGCCGATCGCACGGGCGCTTCGGGGCGCGGCGGTGGGCGATCTGCGCCGTGTAATATTGCCGGCGGGCGAGAAGGAATATGAGGTGATGGCGATCGGTTATCCGGCCTGAGGCCGCGCGCCCAGCGTAATTTGAGACAGCGAGTTGGACAGTTGTTTCGGTTTGCGCGGTTCATGCGCAGGCAGAAGCAATCGCCTTATTCATGATTTTGAATCACGGATGATGCCGCGATCAACCAGTGGCGGAAATCGGCCATGGCGGGACTGTCGGGGCGCGACATGAGGCGGGTGAGCCAATAGCCGCCCAGATCGACGGAGGCTGCGAAAGGCTGGACCAGTCGACCGGCGCGCAGGTCGGCTTCGAACAGCAAGGGCGGGGCCAGAGCGACGCCCATACCGCGCAGCGCCGCCTGTATCATCAGGATCGAACTGTCGAACACCGGACCGCGCAGCGGCGGGCAAGTGGCGTCGGCCAGCGCGAACCAGCGTGGCCATTCATCGGCGCGATAGGAGCGAAGCAGGGTTTGCCGGGCGAGCGCGGTGGGATCGGGCAGGCGCGCGGCGAGGTCCGGGGTACAGAGCGGGGCGAGCGGCGCGCGCAGGATCGGGTCGGCATGGGTGCCGTGCCAGGCGCCGTCGCCGAAGCGAATGGCAAGGTCCAGCCCCTCCCCCGCCAGATCGACGCGATTATTGTTGGTCATGATGCGCAGGTCGACATGGGGACAGGCGCGGGCGAAATCGTCCAGCCGATCCAGCAGCCAGCCCGCCGCGAAGGTGCCGACCACGCCGATGTTCAATATCTCGCGCGGACGGCCGCCTTCGATCCGATCCAGCGTCGCGCCGATCCGATCCAGCGCATCGCCCATGACCGGGAGCAAGGCCCGCCCCTCGTCCGTGAGCATCAGGCCGCGCGGCAGGCGACGGAAGAGCGGCGCACCGAGGCGCGCTTCCAGTTGCGCGACCTGCTGGCTGACCGCACCCTGGCTGACGCACAGTTCGATCGCGGCTTTGGTGAAGTTCAGGTGGCGCGCCGACGCCTCGAACGCGCGCAGGGCATTGAGGGGCAGTTGGGCGCGGTCCATGGCGATGAGACATAAGCTCATCTTATGGCTCCGTCGAGAAATGATGCTTTGTTCAGGGCATAGGCGCGGGGCAATCTGTTTGCATTCAAGGCAAGGAGGCGGATCAATGCGGAAGATGGCGTATCTGGCTATTAGTGTGGCTGGGATGATGATGACGGGCGCCGGCAAGCCGGACGACCCGCTGACACGACCGATCGCGCCGGAGTCCGCCAAGCGCTGGCTGGCGCCGCAGCCGGCGGTGCGATTGCATGGCGACACCTATCTGGTCGGCTTTGGCGGGCTGAACGTCGCGCTGATCCGCACCAGCGCGGGGCTGATCCTGATCGACGGGGCGGTGCCGCAGGCGGTGGGCGATATCGAGCGGAAGATCGGCGCACTGGGCTTTTCGATCAGGCAGGTGAAGCTGATCCTGAGCACGGAACCACATTTCGACCATGCCGGCGGCATCGCCGCGCTGGCGCGGGACAGCGGCGCGACGGTGATCGCGAGTGGCCCGGCCGCCGCCGTGCTGCGCCAGGGCGGCGGCGATCCCGACGATCCGCAGGCGGCCTGGCTGGAGCGCTTCCCCGGCGTGACGAAACTGCGCGTGGCGCGCGATGGCGAGGCGATCCGGCTGGGCGATACGATCGTCACCGCGCAGGCGACGCCGGGCCATACGCTGGGCAGCATGAGCTGGCGCTGGAAAAGTTGCGAGGGGAAGGATTGCAGAACGATCGTCTTTGCCGCCAGCCTCAATCCGATCGCCGCCGATGGCTGGCGCTTTGCCGATCCCGCACATAAGCGCTTCGTGGCGGCATTTCGGACCAGCTTCGCGCGGGTGAAGGCGATGCCGTGCGACATATTGATCGCATCGCACCCACAGGATGGCGATGCGGAACGGGTGGCGCAACTGGCCAGGATGCGCACGCCCAATCCCTTTGTCGATCCCGGCATATGCCGCCGTTATGCGGAGCGGGCGGACGCGGCGCTGACGAAGAAGCTGGCGGAATAGGAGGGCGGCCGCATCCGGGCGAAGGCGGACGTGCCTGGCCCCGAAAGCGAAACGGATAGACCGGGCACCCTCCATGCTTTCGCAGGTGTATGGCAGCCCTTCCAGAGCAGCGCGCTTCAGGGCCGTTCGACATTCAGTTCTGACGGCCTGCAAATGGCGCTTTTCCGTGCTTCCGGTGCTCACCTACTTTGAGTAGGCTGCGCTCCGGGTCACGTAAAAACACCATTTTACCTCCGGTGGCCTGCGGCTCGGCTCGCCATCTCCTGAATGTCGATCGGCCCTAGTATGACCCGATCGTCCTCAGCCTGTCGAGCCGCAGGCGACCGAAGGTCAACGACGCGCGCGACGTCCTTCGACAGGCTCAGGACGAACGGAAATCGGGTGATCCCAATTGAACGCTCGATGCTCTAATCGTGCGGGCGGAGCGCCTGGTTGAGGGTTTCTATGACGGCGTCGATCGGTTCGGTGACGGTCACGCTGCGCCCCTCGCCAAAGCGGATGCGGGTGCCGTCGGTGACCTGGGTGACGAAGGTGACCTGCGTAGGGTTGATCGCGGTCTGGGTGCGATCGGTGCCGACGAACATCACGAGCATGGCTTGCCTCTCCTTATGCTTTGGATGAACAGCCTAACGCTTTTGTGCGGCGATGCCAGCGCGATATTAGAGCATCGTGCGGAAAAGTGGGGACCGGTTTTTCGATTAAAACGATGCGAAAACAAAAAACTAGAGCGCGCGACCTGCGCCGGATTCAACGCAGCGCGCTCTAGCCGGTGTTGCGCGCGCAGGATGTTCAGGCCGCGCGGACCGCCGCGATGAAGCCGCCGGCGCGCTGTTCCAGCCGGTGCGCCTCCCCCGCCATCCGGTCCGCGACGTCGCGCATGCCCCGCGCCGCCAGCGCCGTGGCCTGCGCATTGTCGCTGATCTGGCGCGCGCCGGTGCGGATATGGGCGCTGGCGGCGCCGGCCTCCGCCACGCTGTCGGCCATGGTGCGGCTGAAGGCGCTCTGGCGCGCCACCGCTTCGAACACCGCTGCCGACAACCGGTCGGCGCGGGTCATGGTGGCGTCCATATGGGCGTGGCCGGCTGCCACCTCCCCGATGGCGGCGCGGATATGGTCGATGCGCCCGGATATGCCGGCCGCAGCCTCGCGGGTCTGCTGCGCGAGCGATTTCACTTCCCGCGCGACGACGGCAAAGCCCTGCCCCGCCTCCCCGGCGCGAGCGGCCTCTATCCCGGCATTGAGCGCCAGCATGGCGGTGGCCCTGGCGATGCTGTCGATCAGGGCGATCACGTCGCCGATGCCGTCGGCCTCGATCCGCAGCGCGGCGCTACGCGCCATGCCGGAGCGGCTGCGTGCGGCGGCTTCGGCAATGGCTTGCCCGGCGGCTTCCGCTTCGGCCTCCATCGCACGGAACAACTGGCCCAGTTCGGTTCCGCCAGCGGCCAACTGGCCCAGCCGTTCGGCGGTCTGTGCCGCCGCAACCGCCATGGCGGCCGAATCGGCACCATCACCGGCCGCGCGCACCGCCGCCTGCCCCGCCAGCGCCGACAGCCGTTCGGCCATCGCGGCCATGTCGACGATCATCGTCGCGATATCGTGGCGGAAGGCCGCGCTTTCCTGCGTGATCTGCTCGACCCGCACCGCTCGTTCCAGCGCCACGCGGGCGTCGCGCTCTGCCGCGAGGCGCAGCAGCAGCGGGCCGCCCAATATGCCTGCATACCGGCCGCCATCGGTGACGATCAGTCCTTCGCAGCCCGCGCCCTGCGCCGCGAAGAGGTCGACCAGCGCCTCTACGCTTTCCATGCGATCGACCGTGGCGCAGGGGCGGACATGATCGTCGAGGCGACCGCCGAAACTGGGGTTGCGCAGCAGCGCATGGCCGAAGGGGTTGAACAGGATGCGGCGCATATCGCGCTCGTAGATCGCGCCCACTGGACGATCCGCCATATCCAGCACCGGCAACAGGCGCAGACCCGAATCGCTCTGGAACCAGTCGACCGCCTCGCTGAGCGGACGGCCCAGCCGGATGATCGGGCTGCGCTGGGCCAGCGCAAAGTCCGGCGAGGCAGAAGCGTCGGACACGGTGAGGGGAACGGCGTTCATGGCGGCCGGCCTAGCCCCCTATTGGTAAATACGGCGTTAGATTTTGATGACGGTTTTGTTACAAGATACTGTTTTTACTATATTTCTGCCTTATATCCGAAGGCATCTTGCGCCAGTTTGACGATCGCCGGATCGGCATCCGGAAAGTCCAGCGGCACCAGTTTCTCCAGCCGATCAGCGACATAGGTCAACGCCGCGATCCGCCCCGCCTTGCGATTGTTATTGTCGATCACCTGCCAGGGGGCGTGTTTGGTGTCGGTCTTCTTGAACATCGCGTGCATCGCGTCGAGATAGTCGGCGCGCCTGGCCCGGTTGCGATAATCGTCGGCGCCGGTCTTCCAACGCTTCCATGGCGTGTCGATCCGCTGGGCCAGTTGTTCGTCCTGCACCTTTTGCGTGATGTGGACGAACAGCTTCACGAAATTCGTGCCGGACTGCGCCAACTGTTTTTCAAAGGCGTTGATCTCGTCATAGCCGCGCTTCCAGTCGGATTTGCTGCAATAGCCCTCCACCCGCTCGACCAGCACGCGGCCGTACCAGCTTCGGTCGAAGATGCCGATATTGTGGCTGGCGGGCAGGCGGGTCCAGAAACGCCAGAGGAAATGATGATCCTGCTCGATCTGGGTCGGCGCTGATATCGGATGGACCTGATAATAACGCGGATCCCAGTCGGCGCTCAGCCGCTTGATGATGCCGCCCTTGCCCGCCGCGTCCCAGCCTTCCAGCAGGATGACGCTGCGCCGCCCGTGCAGGATATGGGCGACCTGAATCTTGGCGAGTCGCTGCTGGAGAGCGACGAGGTCGGCCTCATAATCGCCTTTATATTTCGCGCCCTGTTCGTAATCGGCAAGGTCGATGGTCATGGGCGCGTCTCCGATGCTGTTGCTATGGCAGGCAACGCCTTGGAGCGGGAAAAGTCAAATTTGGCCGCGCGGTAGCGGCCGGAAGACGGAAAAAAGAGGAAACACGCGGAGGCGCGGAGACGCGGAGGGTTTTTGTCTCTGCGGCTCCGCGCCTCTGCGCGAACAATGTCTTCCGGCGCTAGGCGCGTTATGCCTTCGCCTGCGGCTCCACCACGCGGACATGGAGTTCGCGCAATTGCTTGAATTCGGCGGCGCTGGGCGCGCCCATCAAAAGGTCTTCGGCGCGCTGGTTCATCGGGAACAGCGTGATTTCGCGCAGATTCTGCGCGCCGCACAGCAGCATCACGATGCGATCGACGCCAGCGGCCATGCCGCCATGCGGCGGCGCGCCATATTGGAAGGCGCGGTAGAGGCCGCCGAAGCGTTCCTCCACATCCGCCTTGCTCAGGCCGACCAGTTCGAACGCCTTGACCATCAGGTCGGGCGACTGGTTACGGATCGAGCCGGACGCGATTTCGAAGCCGTTGCAGACCATATCATATTGATAGGCATTGATGGTGAGGGGGTCTTGCGTGTTCAGCGCATCGAGGCCGCCCTGCGGCATGGAGAAGGGATTGTGGGCGAAGTCGATCGACTTCGAGTCCTCATCATATTCGTAGAAGGGGAAGTCCACGATCCAGCAGAGGTCGAACCGGTCCTTGTCGATCAGGTCGAGCTGTTCGCCGACGCGGATGCGGGCGAGGCCGGCGAGCTTTGCGGCTTGCGTTTCCTTGCCCGCGGCGAAGAAGACGCCGTCGTTGGGGCCAAGGCCCAGCGCCGCGATCAGCTTGGCGGTCGCTTCCTCGCCATGATTCTTGGCGATGGGGCCGCCGGGAACGCCATCCTTGATGTTGATGTAGCCCAGGCCCGAATAGCCTTCGCCGCGCGCCCAGACGTTCATGTCGTCGAAGAATTTGCGGCTGCCGGCGCCAGCGCCCGGCGCCGGGATGGCGCGGATGCGCGCGCCGCCATCGACCAGCGAGGCGAAAATGCCGAAGCCCGAACCCACGAAATGGTCGGTGACGTCCTGGATGATGACGGGGTTGCGCAGATCGGGCTTGTCGCTGCCATATTTCAGCAGCGCTTCGGCGTGGGGGATGCGCGGGAAGCTGCCCGCCGGGGTTACCGGCTTGCCCTCGGCGAACTCTTCGAACACCGAAGCGATGACCGGCTCCATCGTGTTCCAGACGTCTTCCTGCGTGACGAAGCTCATTTCCAGGTCGAGCTGGTAGAATTCGCCGGGCAGACGGTCGGCGCGCGGGTCTTCGTCACGGAAGCAGGGCGCGATCTGGAAATAGCGATCGAAACCGGCGACCATCAGCAACTGCTTATATTGCTGGGGCGCCTGCGGCAGGGCGTAGAATTTGCCGGGGTGGATGCGGCTGGGCACCAGGAAGTCGCGCGCGCCTTCCGGGCTGGAAGCCGTCAGGATCGGCGTCGAATATTCGGTGAAGCCAGCACCTTCCATGCGGCGGCGCATGTCGGAAATGACCTTTGTACGCTTGACGATGTTCGCGTGCAGCGTTTCGCGGCGCAGGTCGAGGAAGCGGTAACGCAGGCGGATATCTTCGGGATAATCCTGCTCGCCCGCGACCGGCAGCGGCAGTTCGGCGGCGGCGGAGAGGATCGTCACGACATCGGCCACGACCTCGATCTCGCCGGTCGCCATCCTGGGGTTGATGGCTTCGGCGGCGCGGGCGACGACCTTGCCCTCGATCGTCACGACGGATTCGAGGCGGAGCGATTCCAGCGCGCGGAGCGGATCGCTGTCGGCCTTCGCCACGATCTGGGTGATGCCATAATGGTCGCGCAGATCGACGAAGAGGACGCCGCCATGGTCGCGCTTGCGATGCACCCAGCCCGACACGCGGACCGCATTGCCGACGTCCGCTGTGGTCAGGGCGCCGCAGGTATGAGTGCGATAGGCGTGCATGGCGTTTACATCTTTCGGATTCGTTTTACGGAAATGACAAACTGTTGCAGTCTCGCTATGGCCAGCCATGTCATATTGACCAGCCCACGGACGCGGGCCAGCCCATAATAAGATCGAAGACCATATGCAAATTCATCCGCTGATTACCGATAGCAAGACTCTTGCCGACTTCTGCGCCCGCATCGCGAAATCCCCCTACATCGCCGTCGATACCGAGTTCATGCGGGAAAATAGCTATTGGCCCGAACTGTGCCTGGTGCAGGTCGCCGATCCGAACGAGGCGGCCGCGATCGACCCCAAGGCGCCCGGGCTGGACATGAAGCCGCTGCTCGACCTGATGGTGAACAATGAGGATATCCTCAAGGTCTTCCATGCCGGCGGGCAGGATATCGAGATCGTCCACAACCTGACCGGCAAGACGCCGCACCCGATGTTCGACACGCAGATCGCCGCCATGGCGCTGGGGCTGGGCGAACAGATCGGCTACGGCAATCTGGTCGATGCCTGGATGGGCGTGGTGCTGGACAAGGGCGCGCGCTTTACCGACTGGGCGCGGCGGCCGCTGGACAAGCGCCAGATCGACTATGCGATCGGCGACGTCACCTACCTGATCCAGATTTTCCCCAAGATGCTGGACGAATTGCGCAAGACCGGGCGTGGCGACTGGCTGGACCAGGAAATGGAGCGGATCAGCGATCCGTCCCATTATGAAAACGACCCGCAGCAGGCCTGGCAGCGCGTGCGCATCGCCAGCAAGAAGCCCGATGTGCTGGGTCGGCTGAAGGCGCTGGCGGCGTGGCGCGAAATCGAGGCGCAGGACAAGAACCTGCCGCGCGGTCGCATCGTGAAGGACGAGACGCTGGCCGATATCGCCAGCCATCCGCCGCGCCATCAGGAGGATCTGGGCAAGGTCCGGGGCCTGTCCACTACCTGGAAAAGCAACGATATCGGCGCGCGGCTGATGAATGCGCTGGCCAAGCATCAGCCATTGGCGCGCGACGAGATGCCCGATCGCGAACCGCGCCG
Organism: Sphingobium sp. Leaf26; assembly: GCF_001421665.1. Lineage (GTDB taxonomy): Bacteria > Pseudomonadota > Alphaproteobacteria > Sphingomonadales > Sphingomonadaceae > Sphingobium. The sequence continues at coordinate 50,594 of NZ_LMKV01000009.1, read as the reverse complement.
GCCGGGGCTGGGCAAGGATGGCGCGCTGGTCGCCGACCTGCTCAAGCTGCTGCTCAAGATCCGGTCGCGCGACATCAATGTCGCCGCGCGGCTGATCGCGCGGACCGACGATATTGATGCGCTGGCGGCGGGCGTGCGCGAAGGCCTCTCCATCCTGGAAGGCTGGCGTTATGAACAATTCGGCCGGGACGCGGTTGATCTGGTCGAGGGCCGCATGGCCTTTGCGGTCAAGAATGGCCGGCTGAAGATGACGCGCACGGAATGAGGAGAGCGGTGATGCGGATGGCGATCCTGGGGCTGATGGCATCAAGTCTGTCCGCTTGTGCCGGTGCGGGGGACGAAGGACCGGCCACTCCGCCGGCCACCGCTGAAGGACCGTGCAGGCATGACGGGCTGGAGCGCTTTACGGGGCAGAAGGCCAGTGCGGAGGTGGGCGCGGCGCTGCTCAAGGCTTCGGGCGCGAAGTCGCTGCGCTGGGGCGGTCCCGGCATGGCCATGACGATGGATTTCCGGCCCGACCGGCTGACCGTCGGCTATGACGAAGCGATGGTGATTACATCGGCGCGCTGTGGGTGAACTTCAACCTCCGTTCGGGCCAGGCAAAGCCGGCGCCTGAGCGCGAGCGAAGGCCTCACCCCGTTCGGCCGAGCCGTTCGGCAGGCTCAGGGCGAACGGTTTTTCAGGATAATAGCTGGATATGACCGCTACCGCCGATCTGGCCATTCGCATGGCGCGCGCCGCGTTCAACCGGGCGCTGGCGGATGGCGACCTGAACGCCATCGGCCCCTTGCTGACCATGAATGTCGTGATGATGACTGGCACGGACAGCGCCATCATCGCCGGGCGCAAGGCGCAGTTGCAGGCGTGGAAGCGCGAATTCGCGGCGAAGGAGCGGATGATCTATACCCGCACGCCGGACCGGATCGTCGCCTCCCCGGTCGAGCCGATCGCGATGGAGCATGGCCATTGGACCGGCATGGTCGCCGGCACGACGATCGCGTCGGGCCAATACAGCGCGAAATGGCGGCATGTCGGGGACGACTGGCTGATCGAGGCGGAAATTTACCTGACGCTGGGCTGATATCGACCGGCTTTGATCCGATCCTGCGGCTCTCCATTCCCCGGCGTGGGCCGGGGAACACTTCACAGGGGTGGCGATCAGGCGGCCTGCGGCATGTCGATGACCGTGCGGTTGCGGCCTTCGCGCTTGGCCCGATACAACGCCGCATCGGCCAGTTGCAGCAGCGCGGCGCCGTCACCCGCCATGTTTTCGTCCCAGGTCGCGATGCCGAAAGACATGCTGGTCGATCCCAGCGCCCGGCCGCCATGGCGCAGCACGATTTCGGCGATGCCCTTGCGCACATCCTCCACCCGGCCTGCCAGCGCCTGCGCGGTGGTGCCCGGCGCGATGACGGCAAATTCCTCCCCGCCATAGCGACAGACGATGTCGCCGTCGCGGAAACGGCTGCGCATTTCATGGGCGACCGCCTGGAGCACGACGTCGCCGGCTTCATGGCCGAATTCGTCGTTGAAGCGCTTGAAATGATCGACGTCGCACATGACGGCGCTCAGCGGCACGGCGGAGCGGCGGGCGCGGGCGATCTCGATCGTCAGCGCTTCTTCCATGTAGCGGCGGTTGAACAGGCCAGTCAGCGGATCGCGGATCGTCTGTTCGCGCAGGCCCCGCTGGAGCCGATGGTTGACCAGCGCGGAGCTGATATTTTCCGCCATCACGGTCAGGCGGAATCCGCTTTCCTCGCCGATCACGCCCTCCAGATAGAGGGTGCCGATCACTTCGCCGCCGGCCAGCAGCGGCTCGCAATGATAGATGGCTTGCCGATCGACATGGCCGCAGACGATGTCGCCGCCGGGCTGGGTGACGCAATGGCTCTGGCCACGCCGCAGCGCCCAGCACTGGTCGGGCGCGAAGCCATCCTCAGCGGGGGTGAAACCGCTCCAGCCGGTGATCGGCACCAGCAGGTTGCGGCTGTTATTATGGGCGTAGAGCGCGCCGGGGATGCCCGGCAGCACACGCGGCATGAAGACGCGGATGACCTGCGCCAGTTCCTCGTCGGTGCGGGCCGCCTGCATGCGATGGGCCATGCCGCCCAGCAGTTCGATCACCTCGCCGCGTTCGCGCAGGATATTGCTGTTGCGCAGCAGTTCGCCATGGGCGGCCTTCAACTCCTGCTCGCTACGCCCCTGATCGGCGACCGCCGCCTGCAACTGGTCGGCCATTGCATTATAGCCGGACGCCAGCCGGGCGAATTCGCGCGATCCCATGGCGGTGGTGACCCGCGTGCTCCGGTCGCCCTCCCCCAATGCGGTCATCGCGCGGCTGATGACGCCAGCGGGACGACGGATGCCCCAGATCAGCAGCAGCGACACGGACAGGATGGCCAGCGCGACGATCGGCCCGCCGACCAGCGCGAGTTGCCGCACCCAGCCCAGCCGGCGATCGGCCGCGTCGATGCGGGTGAGGCGCAGGGCACGTTCTTCGGCGAGGAAGCTGTCGATGCGCAAAGTGAGCATGGTCATCAGATCGCGCCCGGCACCGCTGGCGATGGCGGTGCGCGCCTTGTCATAATCCCCCATGCGCGCATCGGCCAACGTGCCGCTCAGCATGGCCATGCGCCGGTCCATCAGGCTGCGCAATTCACGCGCGCGCATATTCTGGGTCGGATTGTCGGCGGTCAGCCGGTCCAGCCGGACCATGGCGTCGCGCGCGACCGCGACGCGCGCATCGGCCGGATCGGCGAAGCTGGCATTGCGGGTCAGGACGAAACCGCGCTGGCCCGATTCCGCTTCGCGCAGGGCGGACAGGGCGTCGTCCATCGTTTCGATCACCTCGGCCGAATGGCTCACCCAGCGGAAACTGTCGCGAGTCTGGATCGAGGCATCGACCAGCATCCAGATCAACGACAGAACGGCAACGAAGACCAGCGCGCCAAAGGCGGCGATCCGGGTGGAGAGAGAATTGAACATGCGCGACCTTGTTTCCAGGCCGCCAGTCTATCGGGAAGTCGTTAACAAATTTTAACGGTCAGCGTTTCCAGCGCGCCCAGATGGCGGTCGGCAAGGCGATGCCGCGCGCTTCTTCCCGCACCGCCAGTTCGCCCGCTTCCACGGTGCCGGGCAGGTCGGCAAAGGCCTGACGCAGCAATTCGCCGATCGCCAGCGCGGACATGCGCACCGCATAGACGGTCAGGAACAGGAAGCGACTGTCGGCATCCAGCAAGGCCCGGCAGTTGGCGATCAGGCCGGGCAGGTCTTCCTCCAGCCGCCAGACTTCGCCATCGGGGCCGCGACCATATTTGGGCGGGTCGAGCAATATGCCGTCATAGCGGCGATTGCGGCGGACTTCGCGGGCGACGAACTTGGCCGCGTCCTCCACGATCCAGCGGACCGGCCTGTCGGCCATGCCCGACAGGTCGGCATTGGCGCGGGCCTGCGCAACCGATTTCTTCGACGCATCGACATGCACCATGCGCGCGCCACCGGCCGACAGGGCCAACGTGCCGACGCCGGTATAGCCGAACAGGTTCATCACCTCCGCGTCCGGCTTGTCGGCATAGGTGGCGCGCAGATCGTCCCAGATCGGCGCCATGTCGGGGAAGAAGCCGAGATGACGGAAGGGCGTGCAACTCGACTGGAAGGTGACTTCGCGCCAGTGCAGCGGCCAGCCTTCGGCCGGGACCGGCTTTTCATAATACCAGCGACCGCCGCCATCCTCGTCCGATCCGGGGATGAATTCGCCGTCGGCTTTCCAGTCGGTCGTCGCGGGCTTCCACATCGCCTGCGGCTCCGGGCGAATGAAGCGGAAGCGACCATAGCGTTCCAGCTTGCGCCCGTCGCCACTGTCGAGCAGGCCGTAGTCGGACCAGGGTTCGCCGATGAGAGTCTTGAGTTCCAAACCCCGCTCCGATCAGCCGCGCGGGGTCGCGCGCTGTGCGATATAGGCGGTGACGGCCTCGAACGTGCCGGGCAGCTTGGCATAGCTTTCCTCACGCGCGAACAGATCACCCACGCGGGCGGGCAGCGGCGGGCGGGTGCCGGTCGCCCGTTCCACGGCATCGCGGAACTTGGCCGGGTGCGCGGTCGCCAGCGTCACGACCGGGATGGACGAGTCGAGGCCTGCTTCACGCGCGGCGGCAAGGCCGATGGCGCTGTGCGGATCGACGATCTGGCCAGCGCCGTCATAGGCCCAGCGCATCGCCATGGTCATGCCGTCGGCATCGACACGGGTGGAGGAGAAGAGATGGGCCGCGCCGTCGCGCTGGGCGTTGGTAAGGCGCATCGCCTTGCTGGCTTCAAAACCGCGCATCTGGTCGGCGAGGGCAAGGCCGTCGCGCCCGCCGGCGTCGAACAGGAGGCGCTCGAAATTGGAGCTGACCTGAATGTCCATGCTGGGCGTGGCGGTGGCGACCACCTGCCCCTGGCTGTAATCGCCTTCGGACAGGGCGCGATGCAGGATGTCGTTGACGTTGGTGGCGACGATCAGTCTGGCGACCGGCAGGCCCATCTGCGCAGCGACATAGCCGGCGAACACGTCACCGAAATTGCCGGTCGGGACCGAGAAGGCGACTTGCCGACCCGGCGCACCCAGGCGGACGGCGGCGTAGAAATAATAGACGACCTGCGCCATCAGCCGCGCCCAGTTGATGGAGTTGACGGCGGACAGGTTGAAGCGGCTCTTGAAACCGGCGTCGTTGAACATCGCCTTCACCAGCGCCTGCGCATCGTCGAAGCTGCCATCGATCGCGATGTTGTAGACGTTGGGGGCCAGCACGGTCGTCATCTGGCGGCGCTGCACGTCCGACACCCGGCCTTCGGGATGGAGCATGAAGATGTCGATCTTCTCACGGCCCGCAACGGCATCGATCGCGGCGGAGCCGGTATCGCCCGACGTCGCGCCGACGATGGTCAGGTGATCGTCGCGGCGCGAGAGAAACCGTTCGAATAGCTGGCCGAGCAACTGGAGCGCGACATCCTTGAACGCCAGCGTCGGGCCGTGGAACAGTTCGAGCAGCCAGTGCTGATGGTCGAGCTGGACCAGCGGGGTCACGGCCTGATGGCTGAAGCGGCCATAGGCGGCGGTGCACAGGTCGCGCAGTTCGTCTTCGGTCAGCGAACCGGCGACGAAGGGACTCATCACCCGGACGGCGGTTTCGACATAGGAGAGGCCGGCAAGCGCGCCGATCTGGTCGGCGGTAAAGGCCGGCCAGCGGGTCGGCAGATACAGGCCGCCATCGGACGCCAGACCGGCCAGCGTCACATCCTCGAAACCGAGCGCGGGCGCGCTCCCCCTGGTGCTCTGATATTGCATAATGGGAAAGCGCGGTAGCGGCCCGCGCGCGCGGGAGCAAGCGATTAGGCGCTTTTGTTGCGGCGGCGCAGGGCAAGGATGTAGATGATGACCGCCACGCCGGCAAAGAGGAACCATTGCACCGCATAGGCGAGATGGTTGTTGGGGACGTCGGCCGCGCTGGGCGGCGCGGCGGGCTTGAGGCCGGCGGGCGCTTCGCGGGCGATCAGCATCGGGCGGAGCGGTGGCGCCTTGCCGCCTATGCGCTCGACAAGGGCGCGATGGTCGGGCTCCTGGGATATCCAGCCGCTGACCTGTCCCCCGGTCCAGTTCGGCTTGTCGTCGGGCTTTTGCCCCACGCCGATCGCGACCAGCGCGCCCGGCCCTTCCGCCCCGGTCGAACATTCCGCGATATGGCGATAGCCGGTCGACCCGTCAGCAGCGCGGCCCGCCTCCACTCGCCAGCCCACCACGCGCAGGCAATGGAGCGAGGACGGACGGAAGAGGATGTCGGCTTCGACCGGCGGCAGGTTCGGGAAAGACACCGCCGGGCGGCCCGGATTGGCGGCGGCCAGCGCCAGCGCCGCTGCTTTTTCGCCGCGACGCTGGAGTTGCCAAACGCCAAGGCCGATCATCGTCAGCACCGCCAGCGCGACGAGCAGGGTCGGGATCAGGGGGATGCGGGTGGGCGCTGGGGCGAGCGGGGGCTGATCGGTCATGGCCGGTCCTCAAGACGTGATGGAATATCGTCATTGCGAGCGTAGCGACAATGGATTGCTTCGCTATGCTCGCAATGACGCATGAAGAGAAATCCGTCGCGGTGATATCCCCATGCAGGCCAAAAGAAAACGGCCGGAGCAGATGCCCCGGCCGATTGATCTTGTCAGCGTAGTGCGTTGCCTCAGCCGCCGTGGACCGGCGCGCCCCAGCCGCCCCAGACATAGATGGCGACGAACAGGAACAGCCACACCACATCGACGAAATGCCAGTACCAGGCGGCGGCTTCGAAGCCGAAATGCTGGCGGGGGGTGAAGTGGCCCTTGTACACGCGCACCAGGTTCACGATCAGGAAGATGGTGCCGACGATGACGTGGAAGCCATGGAAGCCGGTCGCCATGTAGAAGCCCGAACTGTAAGGCGATCCACCGAACGGGAACGGCGCATGCGCATATTCATAGGCCTGGATCGACGAGAAGAGCAGGCCGAGCAGGATGGTGCACCACAGACCCTTTTTCAGGCCTTCGCGGTCGCCATGGATCAGCGCATGATGCGCCCAGGTGACGGTGGTGCCCGAACAGAGCAGGATCAGCGTGTTGAGCAAGGGCAGCTCGAACGCATTCATGACCTCGATCCCCTTGGACGGGAACATCCCCTCGATCGGGGCGAGCGCGCTGGGGAAGAGGGAGAAGTCGAAAAAGGCCCAGAACCAGCCGACGAAGAACATGACTTCCGACGCGATGAACAGGATCATGCCGTAGCGCAGGTGCAGTTGCACCACCGGCGTATGGTCGCCGGCATGGGCTTCGGTGATCACATTGGCCCACCAGCTGTAGAAGGTGAAGAGGACGCCAGCGACGCCGAGCAGGAAGACCCAGCCGCCGCCTGCCGGCATGGCGTCGGGGTGCATCCACATGATCGCGCCAAATGCCATGACCAGCGCCGACATTGAGCCGAAGAGCGGCCAGATGCTGGGCGGAAGGATGTGATAATCGTGGTTCTTGGCGCCTGCCATCGTCTCTTCCCTGTTCGCTTTTCCGTTATCGTTTCCAGCTTTAGCTTGGCTTCCCATCCTGCTCAACAGGGTAGAAGGTGTAGCTCAAGGTAATTTGCTGCGTATCCTTGTTGTCCGAATCCTGCAAAATCTTCGGATCGATATAATAAAGCACCGGCATGCGGACTTCCTCACCGGGCTTGAGCGTCTGCTGGGTGAAGCAGAAACACTGGATCTTGGTGAAATAGGCGCCCGCCTGCGTCGGGGTGACGTTGAAGCTGGCGGTGCCGGTCACCGGCTTGTCCGACATGTTCTTGGCGATGAAGATCGCCATGTCCTTGCGCCCGATCGTCACGGTATCCGTGCGATGTTCCGGGTAGAATTGCCATGGCATGCCCGGCTGGACGTTGGAATCGAAGCGGATCGACATGGTGTGGCCGGTGGCGGCCTGCACCTGCACATCGGCGGCGGCCCGTCTGGTGGTGCCGCCAAAGCCGGTCTGTTCGCAGAAGATGCGATAGAGAGGCACGGACGCGAAGCCCAGCCCCAGCATGGACAGACCCACCGCCGCCATCGCCGCCAGCGTGCGCCGGTTGCGGCGATCGCGGTCGAACGGGGAAGGCGGCAGGGTGGCCATCAATTGCCGCCCATCTTGGCGATGGTGATGCCGTAGAACAGCAGGACGAGCGCGCCCAGAAGCAGGCCCATCACCAGCGCGCGCGATTTCTGCCGGGCGCGGATCTTGTCGTTTTCCTCCGGCGTCATGCGAGCAGCCAGCGGTCGACGACCACTGCCCCGAACAGCAGGAAGAGATAGAGGATCGAATATTTGAACAGCCGCTTTTCCGGGGCCATGCGGGCCGGGTCGCTCTCACGCCGGCGATAGACCTGGAAGGCGAACACGGCGAACAGCGCGGTGCCCAGCAATGCGGCGGTGCCATAGACGATGCCGGTCAGTTGCAGCAGCACCGGCGCCATCGCGGCGATCGCCATGATCGCGGTATAGCCCCAGATCTGGCGACGGGTCACGACTTCGCCGGACACGACCGGCAGCATCGGGATGCCGGCGGCGGCATAATCGGTCTTCACGAACAGGGCGAGCGCCCAGAAATGGGGCGGCGTCCAGAAGAAGATCAGCATGAACAGAGCGACCGGCAGGGCGCTGATGTCGCCCGTCACCGCCGCCCAGCCGATCACGGGCGGGAAGGCCCCAGCCGCGCCGCCGATGACGATATTCTGCGCCGTACGAGGCTTGAGCCAGATGGTGTAGACGATGACATAGAAGAGGATCGACACGGCCAGCACCGCAGCAGCGAGCCAGTTGGTCGCCATACCCAGCAGGATGACCGAGAAAAAGGAGAGGCCGACCCCGAAATGCAACGCCGATTGCCGGTCCATCCGGCCGGCGGGCAGCGGGCGATTGGCGGTGCGCTTCATCTTGGCGTCGATGTCCGCCTCATACCATTGATTGAGCGCGGCGGCGGCGCCGGCCCCGATGGCGATGCAGAGAATCGTGGTGAAGGCGAGGATGGGGTGCAGATGCCCCGGCGCGGCCAGCAGTCCGCACAGGCCCGTGAACACGACCAGAGTCATGACTCGCGGCTTGGTCAGCGCGACGAAATCGCGCCAATGGGCGGGCAGCATGGGGCTGTCGGTAGGGGTTTGGGCCCCGGTGGCGAACGACGAACTGGCCATAATTTCCTCGTGGGTTCAGCCCGGCGCCTTTACACGGCCGGGCCGATCCGGGCAACGGGGCCTCCGGTGGGCAGATTGTCCGCCCCGTACCCCCTGGAGCGCCCCGGCGAACCGGGACGCCCATGATGGCAGCGCTTAATGATGCGCCGTGTCGTCGATCACCGGCAGGGTTTCGAACTGGTGGAAGGGCGGCGGGCTGGACAGGGTCCATTCCAGCGTGGTGGCGCCTTCGCCCCAGGGGTTGGCTTCCGCCTTCTTGCCGGCCGCCAGCGACCAGATCAGGTTGATGAAGAAGATGCCCATGCCGGCCGCCATGATTTCATAGCCGTGGCTGGCCAGTTCGTTCCACTTTTCAAACGCGGCGGGATAATCGGGATAGCGACGCGGCATGCCCGACAGGCCCAGGAAGTGCATGGGGAAGAACAGCAGGTTCACGCCGATGAAGAACACCCAGAAGTGCAACTGGCCGAGGAACTCATTGTACATCTTGCCCGACATTTTCGGGAACCAGTAGTAGAAGCCCGCGAACAGACCGAACACCGCGCCCAGCGACAGGACATAGTGGAAGTGCGCGACGACATAATAGGTGTCGTGCAGCACGTCATCGACGCCGCCATTGGCCAGCACGACGCCGGTGACGCCGCCCACGGTGAAGAGGAAGATGAAGCCCAGCGCCCAGACCATCGGCGTCTTGAAGCTGATCGAGCCGCCCCAGATGGTCGCGATCCACGAGAAGATCTTGATGCCCGTGGGTACGGCGATGACCATGGTGGCGGCGGTGAAATACATCTTCACATTCACCGACATGCCGGTGGTGAACATGTGGTGCGCCCAGACGACGAAGCCGACGACACCGATCGCGACCATGGCATAGGCCATGCCAAGATAACCGAAGACGGGCTTGCGGCTGAAGGTCGAGATGATCTGGCTGACGATGCCGAAGCCGGGCAGGATCATGATGTAGACTTCGGGGTGGCCGAAGAACCAGAAAAGATGCTGGTAGAGTTCGGGATCGCCGCCACCGGCCGCGTCGTAGAAGGTCGTGCCGAAGTTACGATCGGTCAGCAGCATGGTGATCGCGGCGGCCAGGACCGGCAGTGCGAGGAGCAGCAGGAAGGCGGTGACCAGCACCGACCAGACGAACAGTGGCATCTTGTGCAGGGTCATGCCCGGCGCGCGCATGTTGAGGATGGTGGTGATGAAGTTGATCGCACCCAGGATCGACGAGGCGCCCGCGATGTGCAGCGAGAGGATCGCCATGTCGACGGCGGGGCCGGCCGAACCGCTGGTCGACAGCGGGGCATAGACGGTCCAGCCGGTGCCAGCGCCGTTGCCGGTGCCACCGGGAACGAAGGTCGAGCCGAGCAGCAGGGCGAAGGCGGGAATGAGCAGCCAGAAGCTGACATTGTTCATCCGCGGGAAGGCCATGTCCGGCGCGCCGATCATGATCGGCACGAACCAGTTGCCGAAGCCGCCGATCATTGCGGGCATCACCATGAAGAAGACCATGATGAGGCCGTGGGCGGTGATGAGCACGTTCCACAGATGATAGGCCTGGTCCAGAGTCGCCTCCGGCCCGTCCATCATCATCGCCCATGTATGCAGATACTGGATGCCCGGATGGGCCAGTTCGGCGCGCATCAGGCCCGAAATGCCGCCGCCGATGATGCCGGCGATGATCGCGAAGATCAGGTAGAGGGTGCCGATGTCCTTATGATTGGTGGACATGAACCAGCGCTGGAAGAAGGCTGGTTTGTGATCGGCATCGTGATGATCGTGATCATGGGCGTGATCGTGATGATGATCTGCGGTGATGGTGGTCATGGCGTTCCTACCCCTGATCAGATTTTCGCGTCGGCGGCGGGCGCGGCGTCAGCCGTCTTTTCCGCTGCCTGAGGCGCCGTTGCGGTCGCGGCCGGGGCCGTTCCGGCGGGCTTGCCGCCCTGCGAGAGCACCCACTGGTCGAACTGAGCCGGGGGCAGTGCCTCGATCGCGATCGGCATGAAGCCGTGGCGCGCGCCGCACAGCTCCGAGCACTGGCCGTAATAGACGCCCGGCTCGTCGATGGTGAAGCTCTTCTCGTTCAGGCGACCCGGCACGGCATCCATCTTCACCCAGAGCGAGGGCACGGCGAAGGCGTGGATCACGTCGGCGCCGGTGATGATGAGCTTGATCGGGCGACCGGCGGGCAGCACCAGACGATTGTCGGGCGCGAGCAGATAAGGCTCGCCATTGGCCTTCGCCTTGTCTTCCGGCAGCATGTTGGAGACGAACTCCGGAATGCCGTTGTCGGGATATTCATAGCCCCAATACCATTGATAGCCGGTCACCTTGACGACGACGGCATCCTTGGGCGCGGGCTTATACTGATCCGCGAGCAGGCCGATGGAGGGCACCGCGACGACCAGCAGGATCACGACCGGCAACACGGTCCAGATCACTTCGATCATCGTGTTGTGCGCGGTCTTCGACGGGATCGGGTTGGCGCTGCGGCGGAATTTCCACATCGCATAGAGCATCAGGATCAGGACGAAGATCGAGATCGCGAAGATCAGCGGGATCAGCATCACGTCATGCAACCAGCGCGCGGTGTGGCCGGTCGAGGTGAACTGTTCCTGCAGGGTGTATTCGCCCGGCTTGGGCATGCCGATGCCTTCGGTAGGCTTCATCCGCGGCGGCGCGGCGACGGTGGCAACGGGCGCAGCCTCCGCGGCGGGCGCGGTGGCATTGGCGGCCGATTCGGCCGGTGCGGCGGCATTTTCCGTAGCTGGTGCGGCAGCGACGGCATTGTCCTGCGCAAGTGCATGTCCGCCCATTGCGAGTGAAGGCGCTAAGGCCAACAACCCGGCTAGAACGAGCGATTTCACCTTGTTCATAGCGTCTTCTACCCCGTAACCCCTTGGCGCCGCTGCAACGAAGACGCGCATGTCATGCGCTGATAGTCCTCGCCCGTTTCGGTTCTGCCGCGGCTTATAGGCATGGTTTTCCCCTGCCTCAAGCATGTCGGAGCAGATTTTCTTCGCTGTTGCAACGCTTCCCTTGGCCGCCTATTCGGCAGGCTCCGCGCACAGGGGCGCGATCATGGCGCGCCAACCTGCGCGCCATGCGGGTGGAAGACCGACCGGACCGCAGGGCACCGGGCGCACGACATGGATTTAGGACGGCATGACAGACGAGGAAGTATTGGCGGAATTCCGGGCGGCGGGGGCGCTGCTCGAAGGACATTTCATCCTGTCGTCGGGTCGTCGCAGCGCCAATTACCTGCAATGCGCCCGCGTGCTGATGAACGCCGATCGCGCCGGCAAGCTGGCCCGCGCCATGGTGCAGCAATTGCCGCGCGAAGTGCGGCAGGAGATTGATCTGGTCGTGTCGCCGGCGATGGGCGGCCTGATCATCGGCCATGAAGTCGGCCGCGCGCTGGACAAGGACGCCGTGTTTCTGGAGCGGCCCGACGGCGTGTTCGAGCTGCGCCGCGGCTTTGCGATCACGCCGGGGCAGAAAGTGCTGATGGTCGAGGACGTCGTCACCACCGGCCTGTCGTCGCGCCAGGCGATCGCGGCGGTGGAAGCCGAAGGCGGCATCGTCGTCGCCGAAGTCGCGCTGGTCGACCGGTCGGCCGGTGAAGTCGATCTGGGCGTGCCCTTCTACCCGCTCGTGTCCATCAACTTCCCGGTGTATGAAGCCGATGCGATCCCGCCCGAACTGGCGGCGGTCCCCGCGATCAAGCCCGGCAGCCGGAAGCAGTAACACAGATGACCATGCCCCTGCGCCTTGGCGTCAATATCGACCATGTGGCGACCATCCGCAACGCGCGTGGGGGCGAACATCCCGATCCGGTGAAGGCCGCGCTGCTGGCGGTGAAGGCCGGGGCGGACGGCATTACCGCGCATCTGCGCGAGGACCGGCGGCATATCCGCGACGCGGATATCGCCACGCTGATGGCGGCGCTGACCGTGCCGCTGAACCTGGAGATGGCGGCGACGCAGGAGATGCTGGACATCGCGCTGCGCTACAAGCCGCATGCCGCCTGCATCGTCCCGGAAAAGCGCGAGGAACGCACGACCGAGGGCGGGCTGGACGCCGCCGGGCAGTTTGAGACGTTGAAGCCGATCGTCGGCCAATTGAACGACGCGGGGATTCGCGTCAGCCTGTTCATCGAGGCCGACGCGCGCCAAATCGACGCGGCGATCCGGCTGGGCGCACCGGTGGTGGAATTTCATACCGGGGCCTACGCGCATTTGTCCGGTGAAGCGCGCGCGGCCGAACTGCGCCGCATTGCCGACGCCACCGCGCTGGCGGCCAAGAACGGGATCGAGCCGCATGCCGGCCATGGCCTGACCTTCGACAATGTCGCGCCGATCGCCGCCATCCCGCAGGTCGCCGAACTCAATATCGGCCATTTCCTGATCGGCGAGGCGATCTTCGGCGGGCTGGAAGCCAGCATCAGGGAGATGCGGCGGCAAATGGATCTGGCGCGGTGAACATCGCCCCGACCGCCCAACCGATGCTATTCTGGATATTGTTTTCGGTTCATTGGGTTGTCCTGGCTTTTCTGGCTGTCGGCGTATTGGTCGGTTTCATCATGGCCATGTCAGTCACCTTTTTGTTGCCAGCCATCTGGCAAACCGCAGGATTAGCATTTGCCCACGAACGAAAACGCAGTGCATTGATCGGACAGGCCAACGTCGTCTTAGTAACCCTCGGCATTGTTGACGTCTGCGCCGTTTGGATTTTCGCGTGATCATCGGCCTCGGCTCCGATCTCTGCAATATCGAGCGGATACAGAATTCGCTCGATCGCTTTGGCGACCGGTTCGTGCAGCGCGTCTTTACCGAGGTGGAGCAGGCCAAGGCGCAGCGCCGGCCCTTCACCAGAGCCGGCACGCTGGCGAAACGCTTCGCGGCCAAGGAAGCCTTTTCCAAGGCCGTCGGCACGGGCTTCAAGGCAGGCGTGTTCATGAAGGATATCGGCGTGGTCAACGCGCCGTCGGGCGCGCCGACATTGGCGCTGACCGGCGGAGCGCTCACGCGGCTGGAATCGATGGTGCCGGCGGGGCATAAGGCGGTTATACATCTGACGCTCACCGATGATCATCCCTGGGCGCAGGCCTTCGTCATCATCGAAGCGCTGCCCCTGTGAGCGATATTGTGAGCGATAATCCCCCAAGCGAAAGCCAGCCCGTGACGGCCATCGACCTGCCAAAAGACCAGATTGACGACCGGCCCGCCCCCGACGCGCAGCAGGAGGGCAAGGCCCCGGCGGTCAACTGGTTGTACGAACTGAAAAGCATCGTCCTGCTGATCCTGGCGGTGCTGGCGTTCCACAGTTTCGTCGCCAAGCCCTTCTACATTCCCAGCGAATCGATGATGCCGGTGCTGCTGACCGGCGACCGGCTGGTGGTGAGCAAATTCCCCTATGGCTGGTCCTATGTGTCGCCCAGTTTCCACCCCCTGCCCTTCCTGAAAGGCCGGGTGCTGGGCCGCCTGCCCGGCCGTGGAGACATCGTCATCGTCAGCCCCCAGAACCGGCGCGAGGATTATATCAAGCGGGTGATCGGCCTGCCCGGCGACATCATCGAGGTGCGCGGCGGCCAGGTGATCCTGAACGGCGTGGCGGTGAAGCAGAAGATGCTGAAACCCATGCGGCTGGCCGTCGACGGCAACGCCCCCTGCCCGCCGCTGCAATTCCCCGGCGCACTGGTGACGGACAAGGACGGCAAGGCCTATTGCGAACTGCCGGTGCGGCAGGAAATCCTGCCCAATGGCAAGACCTACACCACGATCGACATGGGGCCGAGCGCGCTCGACTGGTACGGGCCGGTGCGGGTGCCGGCGGATCATGTCTTCCTGATGGGCGACAATCGCGACAACAGCGCCGACAGCCGTGCGCCGCTGGAGGAAAATGGGCTGGGCGGGCCGGTGCCGTTCGAGGCGATCGGCGGCCGGGCGGAGTTCATCACCTTCAGCCTGGACGGCGATTCGACCTGGAACCCGATGACCTGGCTGCATGCGTTCCGCAGCGGCCGGGCCGGGAACAGCCTGCGGCCAAAGAGCGTTACAGTGCCGGAATAAATGCAGAAGGGGCACCGGGTTTTGAGCGACGCGCACGAGCATCATGTCGAATTGCCCGGTCCCAGCGAAGTCCGTAGCCCGTTGGTCAATCAGGAACTGAAACGCGCCGGCGTGTGGTTCGGGCTGGCCATTGCGGTGGCGCTGGTCGTGCTGCTGGCCCAGCCGCTGATGCTGGTCATGGGCGCGCTGGTGCTGGCGACGATGATGGATGGCGGCACGCGGTTGCTGGGCCGCATCCTGCCGATATCGCGGGGCTGGCGGCTGACCATCGTGCTGCTCGGCGCGGTCGCCTTCATGGCCTATACCTTCTACCTCACCGGATCGAGCCTGGCGGCGCAGGCGCAGGCGATGCGCACCATCGTGGAGGCGCAGGTCATGCGCATCGGCGGCTGGATGCAGCAATTGGGCATCAGCGCCACGCCGTCGGACCTGAAGGGCCTGGCCGGCCAGGCGATGAGCAGCATGGGCCGGGTGACGGCTGCGGTCGGCACGGCGGTCGGCGCGATCACCAGCGGCGTCATGATGCTGGTGCTGGCGATCTTCATCGCGGTGGAACCCAAACTTTATGAACGCGGCGTCGCCTGGATGCTGCCGATCGACAAGCGCGCCCATTTCTATGCCGTCGCCGACAAGATGGGCTGGACGCTGCGCCGGCTGATGTTCGGGCGGCTGATCGGCATGACGGTGGAAGGCGTGGGCGTGTGGCTGTTCCTGTGGATGGGCAATGTGCCGATGGCGGGCCTGCTGGGCATATTGACCGGCCTGTTCGCTTTCCTGCCCAATATCGGGTCGATCATTTCGGGCGTGCTCATCATCCTGGTGGGCTTTTCCGGGGGCACGCATACCGGCTTCTATGCCTTTGGCGTCTATATGGTGGTGCAGATCGTCGACGGCTATCTGATCGTGCCGATGGTGGCGAAGCGCGCCACGGACCTTGCCCCGGCGCTGGTGCTGGCGGCGCAGATATTGTTCGGCGCGTTGTTCGGCATCATGGGGCTGTTCCTGGCCGACCCGATCGTCGCGATGATCAAGGTCTATCTGGAGGAGCGTTCCAAGGCGATGGCCGGGAAGAAGGGCCTGATCCAGACGGGTGCCGTTGGATCGACGGACACATAGAATATAAGTCCGTTCGCCCTCAATCTGTCCAAGGGCTGCCCGGTCCTGCCAATATTCCCCAAAAGAGAAGGGCTTCGACAGGCTCGGCCCGAACGGGTGAAGGGAAATGCGCGCTTAACTTCGCACATTTCCCGCTCGTTTCGATATAATCGAACCCGAGTTGGACATTTCCTGTCGCGTAGCGATCTGTAGCGTTCCTTATAGCAATTTGCCCGCCTGTAGGACAGAATGGGAACCACAGCCCTGGCCGGTCATTGGCTTTAAGAGTGGCGCTGGAGAGGATTGGACCATGACGAAACCCTTGGACAAGCAGAAGAAACTGCATTTCGACCTGACCAATGTCGGGATGCGCGCGCAGGCGACCGCCGTGGGGCTGTTGCAGCTTTGTCTGGAACTGCGCCGCGCGGGCGTGCTGGATGACGGCGCGGTCGAGCGGATCAAGGGCGCCATCGCCTGCGATATCGAGGTGTCCGCGCCCCGTTCCGTCGCCACGGCCGAATATCGACGCGACATCAAGATCCGGCTCGACAAGCTGTTCACCGGCGAAGAGAAGATCGGCAGCGCCGATGCGCTGGCCTTCGGCACCATGGATGACGATTCGGTCTGTCAGGGGCACGCCTGATTCGGACCTGATCCGGGCATGAAAAAAGGGGCCGCGAAACGGCCCCTTTTTCATTCCGGCTTTGCGACGCTGCGGCTCAGTTGCCGGCGTGCGGCACTGCGCCCTGCGGCATCCCGCCCTGCTGCTGCATCTGCTGCTGAAGCTGCATCAGTTCCGCCTTCGACTTATAGTCGTGCAGCGTGACGTCGAACACCAGCACAGAGCCGGCAGGGATCGGGCCGGCGGCCTGATCGCCATAGCCAAGCTGCGGCGGAATCCACAGGCGGTACTTGCCGCCCTTCTTCATCTTTTGCAGGCCCTCCGAGAAGCCCGGCACGACGCCGTCGATCGGCATCGGCGCCTGCGGATTCTCGTCGAACACCGTGCCGTCGAGCAGCGTGCCCTTATACCCCACCAGCGCCACGTCGGCGGTGGTCGGACTCGCACCCGTGCCTTCCGAAAGAACCTTGTACTGAAGGCCCGATTCGGTCGTCACGACGCCGTCGGCATGGCCGTTCTGCGTCAGGAACGCGGCCGGCGAGGACTGGACACCCTGCTGGCCCGCCCAGGCGAGGCCGCCTGCGGCCAGCGCCACGGCGGCGACGCCGATCCAGAGGCGCGTCAAAGACCCCTTGGCGATAGGACGAAGGGGAACGGCCGTCGTGGACATGGGCGTTAGCTCGCAATTAAGGGCAGGAAAGCAGCTTCAAGGGAGCGGGGCGACTGAGTCCGCAGACCCGGGCGCCGCCCCGAACGGCGCTTACTTCGCGCCGTCGCGCTCGGCGCGCTTGCGCTCCATCTTGCGCGCGCGGCGGACCGCGGCAGCCTTTTCACGGGCGCGCTTTTCCGACGGCTTTTCGTAGTGGCGACGCAGCTTCATTTCGCGATACACGCCTTCACGCTGCAACTTCTTCTTGAGCGCGCGAAGAGCCTGGTCGACATTGTTGTCGCGAACGATGATCTGCATAAGTCCGTCAATCTCCAATCGAAAACGGGCGGTTCGCCGGGACTTGTCTGTCCATCCCGACGGGCCGACCGAATAGCAAAGCCAATGAGTCGTCGCGGGTCGCCCCACGCCATGTGGGCGGCGCCCTACCAGCAGGCCTATGCAAATTCAACCCCAAAGGGCCGAAACTCGACATTCCGAACGGTCGGCGCGATAGTGGTGCGATAAAGATACAGGAGGATTGCCATGGCGACAGCCACTCACCTTGCCACCCAGCGCCCCGACATGTCCGCCGCCGAACGGGAGGCGCGCCAGCAGCTCGCCGCCTGCTACCGCATCTTCGATCATATGGGCTGGTCGGAGCTGATCTACAACCATATCACCCTGCGCGTACCGGGCGAAGACGGCGCTTTTCTCATCAATCCCTTCGGTCTGGGCTATGATGAGGTGACGGCGTCGAACCTGGTGAAGATCGATATCGACGGCCATGTGCTGGACGGCAGCCCCTACCCGGTGAACCGGGCGGGCTTCACCCAGCACAGCGTGTTTCACCGCCACCTGCCCGACGCCCATTGCATCATCCATACCCATACCACGGCGGGCATGGCGGTGAGCGCCTGCGCCGAAGGGCTGCGTCCGATCAGTTTCTATGCCGCCGCCTTCATCGGGCGAATCGCCTATCACGCATTCGAAGGGGTCACGATTCGGCCGGAGGAAGGCGAGCGGCTGATCGCCAATCTGGGCGAGCGGCGGGTGATGCTGTTGCGCAATCATGGGACTTTGGTGATGGCGGGCAGCCTGCCCGAAGCCTTCCTGACGCACTGGCTGCTGCAACGCGCCTGCGAGATCCAGGTGGCGGCCGGCGCGGCGGGGACGCCGGTCGATATTCCGCCCGAAGTGATCGCCGTGCATCAGCGCGACCTGAGCGCCGTGCAATTGCCGGTCGGACCGGGGGTGCCGGATTTCCAGACGATGCTGCGGCGAATCGACAAAATCGATCCAAGCTGGCGAAACTGAGCGGCGTCGGCGGTCAGGGGCGGGGGCAGCTTTCGCCCTCGGCCGCGAGTCGGCGCACCTCCTGCGCGGCGACCTGCGCCAGCCAGGCGCGGCGTTCCGCCTTGTCGGCATTCTCCTCCGCCAGTTTGCGCGCGGTCTGCGCCGCGTTGCGCTGCTGGACCGCCATGCGGGCGTAGGTGAAGGCGGCGATCGACAGGCCCGACAGGGTGACGACGAGCAGGAAGGCGAAGGCCGAGAGGGCGGCGACGATTCGCCGGCGGCGGCGCTGGTCGCGGCGGTAGAGCGCGGCATAGGGAAGGCCGAGCAGCCCGGCGATCAGCTTCAGCTTGACGATGGTGCGCTCGTTCTTTTGCAGGTCGGGCGCGAGCGGTTCAAGCGGCTGGCTGCGGTCGAGATCGCCGGCCGCATCGAGCGCGAACAGCAGGGGGGCGGGAAAACATGCCTGCTCCCCGTCACCGGGGACGCCGGCGGCGATGAGGGCGAAGACCGGCGCGTCCGGGTTCAGGCGCTTGAAGGAACGGATTTCCTGATCGACCCAGGGCGAGCGGGCGGCGCTGGGCGAGCAGATGACGATCAGCGCGTCGGACCGGGCCAGCGCGGCTTGCAGCTTTGGCCCGAGTTCGGCGGCGCCGGCCAGTTCATCCTCGTCCCGGAAGACCGGGCGCAGCCGCGCCGGGACGGTGCCGCGATCGCCCTGCGTCCCGACCAGCCCCCTGGGCACGCGGTAATGTTCGATGGCCCGGTGCAGCCAGCGCGCCACCTTCATGTCGGCATGGCTGTAGCTGATGAAGGCGGCATAGCGGCCGTCGCCCGCCCCGCCGACCAGCGCGGAAAGATGCTTATGGGCGTAGCCGGCCAGTTCCGCACCGCCCGCGAGCACTGGCTTTCCGACCGCCGCGGCAGTATTCACAGGGGCGGAGAAGATCTTACCGAGGGGATTGGGCATGAGGCGGGGATTCCTGATCGCGGCGGCGATGTTCGGCATGGGCAGTCCGATGGCGGCGCAGAAGCCGACGCCCGCGCCCGTCGCACCGCAGGACGCAACGCCACATGGACCGGCCGATCCCTTCGCGCAGGCGATCGCCGCGCAACAGGTGGCCGACTTCGCCCGGCGCGAGCGCGATCCCCATGCGATGCTGACGGCTGCCCGGATGCTGCAACAGGTGCCGATGAGCGGCGACAGGATGGGCGGCGACAGGGCGCAGGACGATGCCGCCTTCTCGCCGGCCGCCCTGTTCGCCGAGGCCAGGGCGCTGGCCCGCGACGACCAGAGCCTGTTGTTGCAGATTCGCATGGCGCAGTCGGCCGGTCGCGGTGTGGTCGCCTCCGCCTTTGGCAAGGGGCTGGTGCGGCGGGTGCTGGATGTCGATCCGCGCAATGCCTATCGCTTCACCGTCACCGCCAAAGGGGGCGAGCCGCTGCGCATCGGGGCGATCGGCGATATCGGCACCAATATGTATATCCGCCTGCTCGATGCGTCGGGTAAGCAGATTTGCCTGGACGACAACAGGGATTATGCGCCGGTCTGCGCCGTCACGCCGCGCGCGTCGGGGCAATATCGCGTCGATATCGGCAATCGCAGCGCCGCCAGAAGCCGGACCGTGATCCTGAGCAACTAGGCGCGCGGGCGACGACATGGCCGGTCAGTTGCCGGTATAGAGTTCGCCGATCGACAGGCCGGCCTGTCCCCCGGCCTTTGCCAGCAGCGCGCGGATCGGTTCGACCAGCCGGGCGGCGGCGCGCTGATTTTCCACCGTGCGCAGCAGCAGGCGGAAATCCTGCGGCGGCTGCGGCGTGACCAGCGCGACGACATGATCGGCGCCGAAGGGCGGGATCACCTGACTGTCGAGGACGGGGAGCGACTGGCCGGCGGCGAGCGCGCCATCGCCATCCGACGCCGCGACCGGAAAGAGCCGCTGGATAGTACCGTCCGAAGCGATGTTGAATATGGTCGCATAGCGCGGACCGGCCGCGACGCCCTGACCGGGTTGCGACTGGGCCAGCGCCAGCGTGACCGGGGCGCCGGAGGGATAGCGCGCGCCATTGTCGAGCGGGCCGACCATCAGCCGGGCGCCGCGTTCCGACAGGAGGGGACGCAGCGCCTCCAGCGCGGCCCATTTGTCGATCACGCCACGCACCTGCGCCGGCGTCTTCACAGTCTGCGCGACGATGTCGCCGGTCCGCCGCAGCATCGCCTGCGCGCGCGCATCCCAGACGAAGTCGGCCCCCTGCCCGTCGGTCAGGATACGCCAGGGATGGTCGCCGCTGACGCTGGCGCGCGCCTTGAGGTCCTCGACATAGAGGCCAGGCAACGGCGGCGGCGCGGGTGGTGTGGGTGACGGCGGCGGCGGCGGCGGCACGGTGGCGAACAGGCCCTGCCGTTCGCGCCCCGGCGGGATGATTATATTGCTTTCCTGCCGCTGACCGCTGAGCATCCGCACCTGCACGTTGAGATAGGCTCCCAGTTCGCCGATCGAAAGCGTGCCGTCGCCATCCTGATCGGCGGCCATGCCCTTGCCATCGGCGCGCGGCGTGGCGATCCCCTGCTCGAACGACCAGGTCAGGAAGCCGCGAGTCGGCGCGCCCTCCACCGGCAGCGCATTTTCCCAGGCGATCTGGTCGTCGCGCGCGGCGGCGATGTAGAAGAGGTTGGGCAGGTCGTCGCGGGTCGCACTGCCCCCGATGTCGTCACTGGCCGCCAGCACCGAGGCGAAGCGCGGCGCGGGCCGGGCGCCCAGCTCGACATTGCGGGCGCCCAGCGTCAGGCGCGGCGTCATGCCCATGGCGCGCGGATCGACCGAGCGGTGCAGGGTGCCCGAATGGCAGGTGTCGGCCATCATCAGCACCTGCACGCCGCGCGGCACGTACAGCGACAGCCATGTGTAGAAATCCTTGTCGACGATGAAGCGTTCGGCATCCTTCACATCGGGATCGAAGCCGGGCAGCGGCAGGAACTGGTCGGTATCGCCGTCGCGCGTCCCCTTGACCGCCGCCTCCGCCAGCGCGCCATGGCCGGTATAATAGAGGAAGATCCAGTCACCCGGCTTGGCCCGCAGGCCCAGCGCATGGAGCGCGGTTTCCACCGTCGTGCGGTTGACGCCCTCATTGCGCAGGACGGTGACATCGCTGGCCCCCTGCTCCCGGATCAGCGTCTCCATAGCGGCCAGATCATTTTCCGGCCCGACCAGATCCATGATAAGACTGGATTTAAATTGCCAGGCCCCGACAAGCAGCGCCCGCGTCTCGGCATGGGCATAACCCGAATGGGTTATTAGTGTGATAAATCCGGTCAATATTGTTGCCCAGAATCCACGCCGCCCCACCGACATTAGGAATCCCCCGCGCTTTTTTGTTGCCTTGAAACTCCTACACTCATAATCATGGATAGGTAATCGGGGCAATAACTATATCATGACTCGGAGCGGGCATATGACCGTGTTGCGTTGCACTATAGCTATTGCTTCGCTTATCTTCATGTTCGGAAGCACAACGAACGGACTGGCGCAGGACGCGACCGTTCCACCGTCCGATCAGGCCCCCGCAAGCGGCGCAGCGGGTCGCGGCGTGCGGATTTTGCCGCCAGAGCCGCCCGCCCCCAATGCCATTGCAAATGAGCAACACGTGCAGCAGGCGCCCGCCCATGCGATCGTCCCCGCTCCTGTCGCCGATCCGGGCAAGCAGGCAGCGGTGCTGCCGGTCCTCAAAAGCTGCGACCGGCCGGTGCGCAAACCGACCCTCCGCTTCGGCGACGGCGTCGCCTTCGACCAGGCGCTCAAGAGCAAGCTGCGGCGCGGCCGGACCGTCGTGGTCGACATGGACACGCCCTATGCGGCGGATCGTGAGGCGCCGCTGCCGCTGGGCGCATGGCTCAATGAGGTGAAGCAGAGCGGCGGCACGGTCAGCATCGCGCCCTATTGCCAGAAGGGGCGCGGCTTCGGCGGCTTCTTCGCCAACCTGTTCGGCGGCGGCCCCGCCCAACCCTATAAGGCCGCGCGCCGCTATGACGCGGTGCTGCATGTCGACGCCGTCGATCAGGTCGTGACCCAGGTCGAGTTCGCCCCGCGCAAGGCCGCGCGATGAGCCGGATTCAGCCGGGGGGCGGGCGCGGCGGACTCCGCGCGCTGGCGGCCATGCTGGCCATGCTGTGGCTGGTTCTGGCGGGGCCGGTGCGCGCGGCGGACGAACCGCGCCTGGCGCTGGTGATCGTCAACGGCGCGTACCAGTCGTTCGACAGGCTGGGTTCCACTTATACGGATGGTGACAAGGTAGCGACCGCGCTCAACGCCACCGGATTCGTCGACGCCAGCGGGACCGGCCCGGTGCAGGTGCGCCGCGACCTGACCCGCGCGGCGATGCGCCAGGCCATCGCCGATTTCCGCGCGAAGCTGGCCGCCGCCGGGCCAAAGGCGTTCGGCACGCTCTATTTTTCCGGCCATGGCGCGGCATTGGGCAGCTATGGCGACGTCATGCTGCTGCCGGTCGATGCAGGCCGCGACCTGACGCCCGAAAGCGCGACGATGACCCGCGCGGCGCTGACCCACAATCTGCTGGGATCGGGCGCGAAGACGGTGCTGATCGTGCTGGACATGTGCCGCAACGTGCTGCCCGCGCCGCCGCCTTCGCTGACGCAGATGATCGCGGCCGAGACGGGGACCGAGGCCAGCGCGGTGGGCGAACTGGCCGGCAGCAAGGGGCTGCGCCGCATGGTGCGCGCGCCCGCCGCCGCGATCCGGCCGGACCAGGGCTATCTGGTCGCCTTTTCCACCAGCGCCGATCAGGTCGCGTTCGACGATGGCGTCTTTTCCAAGATATTGGCGGAGGAAATCCGCCGGCCGCAGCAGAATATCGCCGATGCGCTGAAGCGCGTGTCGGACCGGGTGGCGCTGTCCTCGACCAAGAATTTCCAGAAGCCGACCTTCGACTATGGCCTTCAGGGTGCGCCGCCCTGCTTCATCAGTTGCGACCGGGCGGCGAGCGATCGTTTCTACGACTGCGCCAACTGCCCCTGGATGCGCGCGGTCCCGGCCGGCGTCACGCCGTTCGGATCGCCCCTGTCGGAACCGGGCCGGGGCGGCGACGAGATGGCGCAAGCCGATGTGAAGATCGACCGACCCTTCGCGATCGGCGTCTATGAAGTGACGATCGCCGAATGGAATGGCTGCGTGCGCGACAATGCCTGTCCGAAGCTGGGCAACTGGTCGAAGGAAAATCCCAATCCGCTGATCCCGGCGAGCGACATCAGCTATGAGGATGCGCAGGCCTTCCTCGCCTGGCTGACGGTCCAGTCGGGCCGCGCCTATCGCCTGCCGAGCGAGCAGGAATGGGAATATGCCAGCCGGGCCGGCGCGCCCACGGCCTTTCCCTGGGGCGACGATATCGGTCCGTCCATGGCCAATTACGATCATACCGCCCGCTATCACGGCTCCGATACCGCGCCCTATCGCGGCTATCCCGAAGCGGTGAACAGCTATCCCGCCAATGCCTTCGGCCTCAACCAGATGCAGGGCAATATGTGGGAATGGACAGCGGGCTGCACCGATACGAGTTGCAAGGGGCGAATCATGCGCGGCGGGTCGTTCCAGAGCGCACCCGATACGCTGCGATCGGCCAACCGCTTTACCGTACCGCCGGGCAAGCGCCGGCAGGATGCGGGATTGCGCGTCGTGCGCGATCTGGAACCGGACGAAATCGGGGGATCGTCCTGATCCGGGGTTGAATGAGGGTTTGCGCCGGCGGGTGGAACCGGGGCGCATCAAGAGGGGGTAAGTTTACATGAACAAGTTTCTGATCGCAGGCGCGGTGGCGATTCTGGTGCCGGGCACGGCCTTTGCTTCGCCTTATTATGCGAGCATCGGTAGCCCGAACAGCCTGCAACATACGGCCGTCACGACGGCGCTCAATCTCAACGACCTCGACTATGACGATGATCCGGACACGCCCGGTTTCGACATGGAGGGCGATGCTGACACGATCGGCGGCGCCTTCACCTATTGGGGTGGCGCAGGCTCCGAGGGGCAGCGCTACGAATTGCGCTACCAGAAGGCCTTCCGCCCGTTCGAGGGCAGCCGCGCCCGCGTGCTGGTAGACCCGATCCTGAACGTCCTGCATGTCAACAAGGGCGACACGGCGGTGCTGGGCACCCTGTCGGCCGGCGTCGAACTGCCGGTCCAGCCCAACTGGTTGATCACGCCGCGCGTCGCCTTTGGCGTGTCGAACAATGACGGCTATTTCGGCGCCAGCAGCGAAGTGCTGACCATGTCCGCCACCAGCCGCTACAAGATCGCGCAGGTCGGTCGCGGCGACCTGACCATCGGCAACATGGTCGGCTGGTCCACCACCACCGATACCGGCATCGGCAAGAAGCCTTTCTTCTATTTCAAGGAAGATGTCTGGTCGTTCCGCAACGGCATCGCCTATCAATTGCCGTTCAAGGGGCGGATGTTCGGCGGGCGGCAGGGATCGCTGCGCGCCAGCTATACCTGGACCAAGCTGGCCGGCGATCCGCAAGCCTATGAAAATGTGCATGAAGCCGCGCTGAGCGTGGGCATCCGCACCCGCGAGGCGGAACAGAAGAGCCGCGCCGAGCAACTGCGCATCGGCCTCATTTACACCCATGGCACCAGCAGCGTCGCGCATGATTTCGATTTCGACGCGGTGACGCTGACCGTCGGTTACCGCTTCTAAAAACATACATCAGGGGGAGGAACGGGTGATGACACGCCGTCTCGTGAAATGGGGAGCGCCGGCTTTGCTGGCGCTCTCAGGTGCGGGGCTGTCGGCCCAGCAGGCCGACGACACTATGTTCATGACCGGTGCGGCGCCCGTTTCCCCCGAAGAGTATGCCAAGCTGCCCAAACAGGGGCGATTCCGCGCCTATCTGCCCAAGCAGGTCGACCTGTCCAACGCCTATCCGCCGCCCGGATCGCAGGGGCCGCAGCCCAATTGCGTGGCCTGGGCGACCACCTATGCGGCGCGCACATTCCTCAATTTCCGCGACAAGAATGTGCAGCCGGACGAACCGGCCGACCAGATGAGCCCGGCCTATGTCTATAACCGGCTGCGCCCGGCGGGGTCGCCCTGTACCGGCTCCATCACCATCGTCCAGGCGCTGACCCTGTTGAAGAACGAGGGCGCGGTCAGCCTGGCCGACTTCCCCGACGACATGACCAAATGCGCCATCCCCGCGCCCGATGCGCTGAAAGCGAAGGCCAGCGATTTCCGCCTGCTCGACTGGCGCGCCGTCGATCGCGAGGTGAAGGACGACTGGCGCACGCCGATCGTGCTGGACGATGTGAAGGGCGCGCTGGCGCGGGGTGCGCCGGTGATCTTCGCCATGCCCGCTTCAGCCGATTTCAAGGCCTTCCGGGGCGATGGCATCTATGCCCGCGCCGACAAGCCGGACAGGGCCGGCTATCACGCCATGGCGATCGTCGGCTATGACGAGGACCGGCAGGCGCTGCGGGTCATGAATAGCTGGGGCCTGGGCTGGGGCGACAAGGGCTATGCCTGGATCGGCTATGACACGTTCAGGCTGCTGGCGGGCGAAGCCTATTCGCTGGAGGCGCCGGTCGCCCCGGCCGCGTCCGGCACGCCGCCCCCGCCGCCCCGCAGCGATGCGCAGATCTTCGCCGATCAGATGGCGGCCATGCCCTGTGGTGCGGT
Organism: Sphingobium sp. Leaf26; assembly: GCF_001421665.1. Lineage (GTDB taxonomy): Bacteria > Pseudomonadota > Alphaproteobacteria > Sphingomonadales > Sphingomonadaceae > Sphingobium. The sequence goes on along the minus strand of NZ_LMKV01000009.1, from coordinate 24,471 downwards.
CATGGTGCAGGGCAGCAGTAGCGTGACCGGCTTTTCCGGCGATTTGAACGCCATCGCCGCGCTGCGCGAAGCGTCCGCCAAGGCCGATCCCGGCCGCAGCTTCGCAGTGCGCCATCTGCCCTGGCCGCAATGCGAGGCCGCGCTGACGCTGGCCGCGCCGATGGCCAGTGAAGGCACCGCGATCAGCGTGCTGACGCAGGATGGCAAGGATCGGGCCGGCGATCCGGTGGTGATGCGCGAAAATGACATTTTCGGCGTCAGCGCGACGACCAGTGCCGCCCGCCCCTATCTCAGCATCATCTATCTTCAGGCGGATGGCAGCGCGGTGGAACTGCATCGCGGCCATCCCGAACCGGATCGCAAGGGCGCGCGCCGCGTCACCATCGGCCTGTCCCGGACGGCGCAGCGCTATCAGGTCGCCCCGCCCTTCGGCCCGGAGATGATCGTCGCGCTGGCGTCGGCCAAGCCGCTGTTTGGCGATGACGAGGTGGTGAACGGGACCGAGCGGCAATTCCTGACCCGGCTGCGCGCCCGGCTGGCCGCGCAACGGGGCGAAGGCGTATCGGCCGCCTTCGTCCGGCTCCAGACCGGCAACTGACCCCGGCGATGGGCGGCCGGGGCCATCAGCGACGGCAAGGGAGGGCGAAGGGCCTGCGCCTGCCGCCGGTGGCGCCGGTCGTGCGTTTCGGCGCGATGGCGGTCGCCTTCCTGCTGGGTAGCTGGGGTTTTGCGCAGGCCTATGCCGATGCGCACCTGCCCACGACGCTCATGCAGGACGCGCTGCGCGCGCTGCGGCTGATCGTCGGCAGCTTTCCGCAATTGCTGGAGGGGCGCGACCTGCCGCTGTCGCTGAATATCGCGCGCTGGGCGCTACCGCTGCTGACCTTCTGGTCGACGGCGGCGCTGGCGTGGGAGCAGTTGCGCAATCCGCTGCGGCTGGCGCTGATCCGCGCGCGGGGCGGACATCTGGTGATCGCCGGGGACGAGAGCGGCGGACTGGCGGGGCAGGCGGCGCGAGGCGCGCTGGCAGACGGGCAGCGCGTGCTGCTGTGGCCGCAGGACCGGCGATGGCTGTGGATCGGCGACGCGCTGGAGGCGGGCGCGGCCGAGGTGCAGCAGGATGTGGCGGAGGACAGCGCCGCCGCGCTGGCGCTGGACAAGGCGCGGGCGGCATTGCTGCTGTCGCGCGAGGCGCGCGGCAATATCGCGCTGGCCTCCGCCCTGCTGGCGCAGGCCGCCGCCGTGCGGCCGGCGGGCGACCCGATCGACATCATCCTGCGCGTCGACGACCTGGACCTGCGACGCAGCGTGGAGCAGCGATTCGAGCAAGGCGACCGGCGCACCGCGCGGGTGCGGCTGGCGGCGTTGCCCGACATCGCCGCGCGGCATCTGGCGCTGGCCCGGCCGATCGACGCCTTCACCCGCGCGGGACAGGCGGGGCGCGGTGTGCTGGTGATCGGCTTCACCCCGCTGATCGAGCGCTATGTGCTGCGGACGCTGGCGGGCGGCCATTATCGCGATGGCGGCAAGCCGGGCTTTGCGATCCATGTGCAGGATGCGGGGCAGGCCGAGGCGGCGTTTCACGCGCGCAATCCCGGCGCGGACAGCCTGTCGCCGCTGCGCTTCGTGGAGGCGCGGCCCGATCCGGCGGGGATGGCGGGGCTGATCGACGCCCATGTCGCGCTGGCCGGCGAACCGGTCGCGATCCTGATCGACCTGGATGATGACGATCGTGCGCTGGCGGTGGCGCTGGCGGTCGACGCCCGCTATCGCGCCGCCGCCCTGCCCGCGCCGCCGATCCATGTCCGCATGGCAGGCGCGCACAACCATCATGTCGGCGCGGGCCTGTTCCCGTTCGGCAGCCTGGCCGACCTGGCCGATCCCGACATGCTGTTGCAGGACCGGCATGACGCGCTGGCCCGGTCGATCCATGATTTCTATCTGGAAGGGCGCTTTGCCGAGGGCGAGCGGATCGGCGCACGGACGTCGATGCAGGAATGGGAAGACCTGCCCGAAAGCTTTCGCGACGACAACCGGCTGGTGGCGGACTGCTACCAACTCAAGTTGCGCGATATCGGGGCGCGGCTGGTCGAGGGCGGCGGGCCGTCGCTGGTCCTGACCCCGGACGAGCTGGAGCAATTGTCGCGCGCCGAACATGATCGGTGGATGGCGGCCAAGCTGGTGCAGGGCTGGACCTATGCGCCGGTGCGGGACGATGGCCGCCGGCTGCACCCCGATATCCTGCCCTATGACGATCTGAGCGAGCCGATCAAGGATCTGGACCGGGAGCAGGTGCGGATCATGGCGCGGCTGCTGGGGGCATCCGGGCGGCGGGCGTTGCGGACGCTGACCGTGGCGCTGCGACCGGGTGGCGCGGCAGGGGCGGCCGACCCGGCCGCGCTGGTGGCGGCCCTTGGCGCCCATTATCCAGACCGGGCGCCGGTCTTTGCCGGCGACCTGTCCGATGGCTGGTCGCGCGCGCTGCTGATCGCATTGCAGGATCAGGGACAATTGGTGCAACTGATCCTGCCGGCCCATGTGCAGGCGATCCTCGATCCCCTGCCCGGCCACGAAGCCCGGCAGGCGGCGGCACTGGTGCCGGGGGCGGACAGCATTCATGCGGGCGGGATGGCGGAGCCCACGGCCAGCGCGGACCTGTTGCTGGCGACGGGGCCGGTCGATGATCCGCGCGCCATATTGATCGAAGCGGACGGCACGATCGGCCGGGCGCCATGGTCGCGCTGAACGGCCTGGCGAAGCTGCTGGCGGCGATCGGCGCAGGGGCGTGGCTGACGATGCGCGCCGGCACCGGCATGGGGCGGCGGGTGATCGCCGGCGACGGGCTGGCGGGGCGGCAACTGGCCGATGGCCTGCCGCTGCATGTCTGGCGGCCGCTTCGGACCCTGCTGCCACTCGCGATGCTGGCGGGACTCATCGCCGGGATCGGCGCGGCGCGATTGCTGGCGCTGTATAATGCACAGATTCCGGTGCTGAGCGCGCTGGCGGAGATCGTGCTGCGCGACATCGTGCCGCTGCTGGTCGGCCTGTTCGCCTGCGGCAGCGTGACGGTGGCCTTGTCCTCCCGATTGGGCGCGATGGCGCTCAACCGGGAGATCGACGCGCTGGAGGCACTGGGGCGCGATCCGGTGGCGCATGTGCTGGGACCGCCGCTGGTCGCGGTGCTGCTGTCCGCGCCGATCCACATGGCGCTGGGCGGGATCGCGGCGATCGTCGGCTGCGCGCTGCCCCTGGCGATGATCGCCAATGTCGGCTGGGCGCTGTGGGCCGGCTTCGCTTTTTCCCATGATGCGGCGCAGGCGATGCTGACCGGCATGGCCAAGCTGCTGCTCTACGCCCTGATCGCCTTTGGCGTGGGGAGCGCGGTGGGGGCAAGGCCGGTGCGGTCCCCCGCTGACATCGGACGGCGCGCCACCACCGCCTTCACCGCCGGCCTGCTGGGGATATTCAGCGCGGCGGCATTATGGACCGCCCTGCTGTGACGGCGCTGCTGGCATTCGAGGCGGTGGGTCTGGTGCTGGGCGGCATGCGGCTGCTCGACCGGGTGGACCTCATCATCGGGCCGGGGGAGCGGGTGGCGATCCTGGCGGACAGCGGCAGCGGGAAAAGCTGGCTGCTGAAGCTGGCGATCGGGCTGACGCCACCGGGCAGTGGCACGGTGCGGCTGATGGGGGTGGCGCTGGACGCGACCGGCCCGGATGCGCGCCGGTTGCTGCGGGCGCGCTGCGGCGTGGCGATGCAGGGCGGGTCGCTGCTCGGCGACCTTAGCATCGAGGAGAATATGCGGCTGGCGATGGACAGCGGCAGCGGGCGGACGGCGCGGCGGATCGACCGGCTGTTGCTGGAATTCGGGCTGGAGCAGGTGGCGGCGGCCCGCGCCGATACGCTGTCGGCAGGCGAACGGCGGCGGGCGGAACTGGCCCGCGCCTTCGTGCGCGATCCTGAATTGCTGATATTGGACGAACCGTTCGAGGGGGCTTTTGCGCGCGGCGACATGCTGGAGGCGCAGGTGCGGCGCCGGATCGTGCCGCAGGGCCGGGCGCTGCTGCTGCTGACGCAGGACATGGCGCTGGCCGGGCGGCTGTGCGAGCGGGTCTATCGGCTGGAACGCGGAAGGCTGATTCAGCAGGACGCAGCGGTGACCGCACCGATCGCGACATCCTGAACGAAGGCGGCGACGGCCTGTTCGATCACGTCCTGAAAGGCGGCGGCGCGGGCGGTGCCGGCGGCCGAGGCGATCGGCCGGGTCGCGCAGTAACGGCCGGCCCAGATCGCCTTGCCCTGCGCCACCTGCGTCACGTCGAAAGCGATGACGGCCTGTGCGCCCGTGGGGGCACTCACTTCCTCGAACCGGTCGAGCGTGGCCACCACGCGACGGTCGGCCGCCAGCGGCAGCGACGGGCCGGTCACTGTGGCGAAGCGGGTGCGCAGGCCCGCAACCAGCGCACGGGCAAGGCTGTCGGCCGGCGGCTCTTCCCAGAAATAGGTGGCGGCTTGCCGGATTTCGCCGGGCGCGGCGGCATCGACATAGCCATAGCGCAACCCGCCGGACAGGCCGCGCGCCTGCACCGGCGCGACGGTGAAGCTGGGGCTGGCGACGGGCTGGCCGGGGGCGAAGGCCGGCGACAGGCGCATGGTGACCGGCGTGTCGCCGCCCTTGAGCGCGGCGCAGGCGGACAGGACAGCCAGGACCATGAGGGCGCAAGGCTTCATTTCTGACCTCCCGGCGGGGGCGGATCGGCATAGCGCTGGCCCCGGATCGCAAAAGTGGGATCGCCCGCCAGCCGCTCGCTGAGCGCGCCGAGGCTGCTGCTGGTGCGCTCCAGATTGGCGCTGGTCGCCACCAGCGAGGCCGATGCCCCCTCCAATATGGTGCGCACTTCGCCGGCGCTGCTCTTTCCTTCGGCTAGGATGCCGGCGATGCTGGCCTGATTCTGCGCCACCAGCGCGCGGGTTTCCCGCAATATGCCGTTGAGCGCCGCGACGTCGATTTCGGAGGCACGGCCGGTCGCCTGCCGGACATGGGAGAGGGTGACGGCAATGTCGCCCCGGCCGGGCGTGAAGCTGTGGTCGAGCCGGGTGCTGAGGTTGTTGAGCGCAGCCAGCGTCTGGGTCGCGTTGCGGGCGACCTGCACCATGTCGCCCGCGCCGCCCGTACCATCGCCCTGCAACAGGCCGGACAATGTCTGCGCCATGGCATTGGCGGTGCGGGCGACATTGGCGGCTTCGCCAATCGCCAGCGCGGCGGTTTCGAACAGGTCGGCCGGGCGGCGACAGCCGGTCAGCATCGCCCCGTCGCGCCCGGCCGGCACCGGATCGCAGCCATAGGCGCGGCGGGCGGCGACGCATTGCGCGGCGGCGGTTTCCAGCGCCACCAGCTCGATCCGCGGCGCGGTGAGCGGATTGGCGGAGGCGACGGTGGCGAAGGAACAGGCGGACGGTTGCCAGTTGCGGTCGATGCCCATTTCGACGGCGAAGGTGCGGTTCCGGCGGTTGAGATCGACGGAGCGGACGGCGCCGACCGGGGCGCCCCGGAAATAGACCTGCACACCCGGCGATACGCCCTCCACATCGTCCAGCGTGGTGGCGATCGCCTGCTGGCGGAAGAAGGGATCGGGCACGAGCGCGAGGATGGCGACAACCGCCACCGCCAGCAGCGCGGCCGCCAAGCCCCATCTGATCTGCGTCGCTGAGTCCGGCGTCATGCCCCACTCCCCCGACAGCAGAACAGACCCCTACGGGGCGCTTGTCAAGCGATCAGGCCCTGATCGGGGTCAATCGCCAAAGCCGCCGCCGCCTGGCGTTTCGATGACGAAGGCGTCGCCCGCAGAAAGTTGCGCCGTTGCGGTGGGACCAAGCGGTTCGATGCTGCCGTCGGCCCGTTCCACGCTGTTGCGGCCCAGCCCACCGGGCGCCCCGCCGGCAAGGCCGAAAGGCGGCACGATGCGACGGTTGGACAGGATGCCGGCGGTCATGTCCTCCAGGAAGCGGATGCGGCGCAGCGCGCCATCGCCACCGCGATGCCGCCCCTGCCCGCCAGACCCGGCGCGCACCGAAAACTCTTCCAGCAACACCGGAAAACGGGTTTCGAGGATTTCGGGATCGGTCAGGCGGCTGTTGGTCATGTGCGTCTGCACCACCGACGCGCCGTCGAAGTCGGGGCCGGCCCCGGCGCCGCCGGCGATCGTCTCATAATATTGGTGGCGGTCGTTGCCGAAGGTCAGATTGTTCATCGTCCCCTGCGCGCCCGCCATGACGCCCAGCGCGCCGAACAGGGCATCGGTCACGACCTGGCTGGTTTCGACATTGCCCGCGACCACGGCGGCGGGATAGCACGGGCGCAGCATCGAGCCTTCGGGGACGATGATGGTGATGGGCTTCAGGCAGCCGTCGTTCATCGGCACGGCTTCGTCGATCAGGGTGCGCACGACATAGAGGACGGCCGCCCGCACGACCGAGGCGGGGGCGTTGAAATTATTGGGCAACTGCGCCGCCGTGCCGGTGAAGTCGATGGTGGCCGCGCGGGCCGCGCGATCGACATGGACAGCGAGTTGGACAGTATCGCCGCTATCCATCGCATAGCGGAAATGGCCGTCGGACAGCCGGTCGATCAGGCGGCGGACGGCGGCCTCGGCCTGGTCCTGCACATGGCCCATATAGGCGGATATTGTTTCGATACCGTAATTATCACTGATGCGGCGCAGTTCGCTGGCCCCCTTGGCGCAGGCGGCGATCTGGGCCGAGAGGTCGGCGATATTCTGGTCGATGTTGCGGGCGGGCCATGGGCCGGACGCCAGCAGGTCGCGGATCGCGGCTTCGCGGAAATCGCCGCGATCGACCAGCAGCAGATTGTCGAGGACGATGCCCTCTTCCTCGACCGACGTGCTGCCGGGCGGCATCGAGCCGGGGGTGATGCCGCCGATATCGGCATGATGGCCGCGCGCCGCGACATAGAAGCGCGGTGCGCCGTCCCCCACGAACACCGGCATGACGACGGTGACGTCGGGCAGGTGGGTGCCGCCATCATAGGGCGCATTGAGCGCATAGACGTCGCCCCGCAGCATGCCGCGCCCGTCGATCGGCTGTCCGTCCGCGCCCGTCCCGCGACGGCGCATGATGGTGCGGATGCTGTCGCCCATGCTGCCGAGGTGAACGGGCATGTGCGGCGCATTCGCCACCAGATTGCCCGCCGCGTCGAACAGCGCGCAGGAAAAATCGAGCCGTTCGCGAATGTTGACCGACGACGCGCTGTGCTGAAGCGCGGCGCCCATTTCCTCCGCTATCGCCATGAAAAGTCCGCCCATCACCTCCAGCCGGACCGGATCGACCGTCGTCATGTCGCCGCTGTCGGGATTGGCGCGCGGGATATGGCGGGTGAGGATGAGGTTGCCATGCGCGTCGAGCTGCGCCCGCCAGCCCGGTTCGACCGCCGTGGTGGAGACGGGGTCGATGATGAGCGCCGGGCCATCGATCACGCTATTTGCGGACAGACCGGCGCGATCATGGACGGGGGCCGTGTCGCCGGCATAGTCGATATGGGCCAGCGCCGGGGCGGCCTGCGCGGCGATGTCCACGATGCCGTCCATCGCTTCGCGCGTCGAGGCGACCGCCTCCACCCGCGCCATGTCGATGAGGATGGTCCCCTTGCCCGCGAAGCCGAAGCGGGCCTGATGCTGGGCGAGGAAGTCGGCGCGCATGGTTTCGACGTCGCCCAGCGGGACGTCGAACAGGCTGTCCGTGCCGTCATAGCGCAGGCGCAGCAGCGTTTCGATCCGGTCCGCCTGCGGCAGATCGACGCGAGCGTCATCGGCCAGCGTGACGAGGGCGGCGTCCAGCCCGCCATCGCCCAGCGGCAAGGCGAGCGTGCGTTCGCGCACGGCGCGGCGATCGGCCAGGCCCATGCCATAGGCGGACAGCACGCCGCCCAGCGGATGGATCATCACCCGGTCCATGCCCAGCGCGTCGGCGACGAGGCAGGCATGTTGCCCCCCAGCCCCGCCGAAGCTGGCGAGGGTGTAGCGCGACACGTCATGCCCGCGTGCGACCGATATGCGCTTGATCGCATTGGCCATGCTGGCGACGGCGACGGCGATGAAGCCTTGCGCAACGTCACGCGGGGGCATCGTGCGGCCGGTTTCTGCCTGCACCTGCATGCAGAGGGCGGCGAAGCGCGCCTCGACCGCCTTCGCGTCCAGCGGCTGGTCGCCATTCGGGCCGAACAGGCTGGGGAAATGATCGGGCTGGATCTTGCCCAGCATGACGTTGCAGTCGGTGATGGTGAGCGGGCCGCCACGCCGGTAGCAGGCCGGGCCGGGCACCGCGCCCGCGCTTTCCGGGCCGACGCGGAACCGGCCATCGACGAACGAGCAGATGGAGCCGCCGCCCGCCGCGATGGTGTGGATGCGCATCATCGGCGCGCGCAGGCGCACCCCGGCGACACGCGCTTCATTGTCGCGTTCGTAAGCGCCGGCATAATGGGATACGTCGGTCGACGTGCCGCCCATGTCGAAGCCGATCACCTCCTTGAAACCCGCCTGCTCCGCCGTGCGGGCGAGGCCGACGATGCCGCCCGCCGGGCCGGACAGCACGGCATCCTTGCCCCGGAACAGCGCGCCGTCGGTCAGGCCGCCGCTCGACTGCATGAACAGCATGTCGGCATCCTCCCCCAGCGCGGCGCGCAGGCCATCGACATAGGTCCGCAGCACCGGGGAAAGATAGGCATCGGCCAGCGTCGTATCGCCACGCCCGATCAGCTTGATGAGCGGGGCGACGTCATGGCTGGCGCTGATCTGGGTAAAGCCGATGTCGGCGGCGATGCGCGCCAGCGCCTGTTCATGCGCGAAATGGAGATAGCCGTGCATCAGCACGATGGCGACGGCACGCAGGCCGCTGTCATAGGCCGATTGCAGCGCGGCGCGGGCGGCGGCTTCATCGAGCGGAGTGCGGATGGTGCCGTCGGCCATCAGCCGCTCGTCGATTTCGATGACGTCGGCGTGGAGCGCGTCGGGCAACCGGATATGCCGCGCGAACAGCTCCGGCCGTTCCTGCGTACCGATGCGGATCGCATCGCGAAACCCGCGCGTGATGGCAAGCAGCACCGGCTCGCCCTTGCGCTCCAGCAGGGCGTTGGTGGCGATGGTGGTGCCGATGCGCAGGGTGCAGGGCGGGATCGGGCCAGTGGCCGTCCCCGTCAGGCGGCGCACCGCCTCGACCGCCGCGTCGGCATAGCGTTCCGGGTCGTTCGACAGCAATTTGGCCGTGTGCAATTGCCCGTCGGGCGCTCGCGCCACCACATCGGTAAAGGTGCCGCCGCGGTCGATCCAGAAATGCCATGTCATGGGCCGGGTGATGGCCGGGCCGGGGCACGAAGGCAAGGGTCGCGCGCGCTTGCGCCAGCCCCTGTCCCATGGTGCAGGCCTTGATCGAAGTTGTGGACAGAGGGTTGACCCGAACATATCAGGAACGAATGGCGCAATTATCCACCCGGCAGAAACTCGAAATATTGGCCGATGCCGCCAAATATGATGCGTCCTGCGCGTCGTCCGGTACGACCAAGCGCGACAGCCGCGATGGCAAGGGGATCGGATCGACCGAGGGGATGGGCATTTGTCATGCCTATGCGCCCGATGGACGCTGCATATCGTTGTTGAAAATCCTGCTGACCAATAGCTGCATCTTCGACTGCCATTATTGCATCAACCGCCGGTCGAGCGATGTGCGCCGCGCCCGCTTCACCGCGCAGGAAGTGGTGGAACTCACGCTCAACTTCTACCGCCGCAATTATATCGAAGGGCTGTTCCTCTCCTCCGGCATCATCGCATCGTCCGATTACACGATGGAGCAGATGGTCGAGGTCGCCCGGTCGCTGCGCGAGGATCATGATTTTCGCGGCTATATCCATTTGAAGACGATCCCGGACGCCGACCCGGCATTGCTACAGCAGGCGGGGCTGTATGCCGATCGGCTGTCGATCAACGTCGAACTGCCGACCGATGCGGGCTTGCAGCGGCTGGCGCCGGAAAAGGACGGCAAGCGGATCGAAGGGGCGATGCGGCATCTGCGCAACGGCATCGAGGACGGGCATGACGCGCGGCGCAAATATAAGAGCGCGCCCCGCTTCGCCCCCGCCGGCCAGTCAACGCAGATGATCGTCGGCGCCGACGTGGCCGACGACCGGGCGATCATCGCCAGGGCGAGCAGCCTGTACGATCGGCACAAGCTGCGCCGCGTCTATTACAGCGCCTTTTCGCCCATTCCTTCGCCCAGCGCGGTGCTGCCATTGAAGCGCCCGCCGTTGATGCGGGAGCATCGGCTGTACCAGTCGGACTGGATGATCCGTTTCTACGGCTATGATGCGCGGGAGATCGCGGCGGCGACCGATGCGGCGACCGGCTGCCTGCCGCTGGATATCGACCCCAAGCTGGCCTGGGCGCTCAACCATCGCGCCGCCTTCCCGGTGGACGTCAACCGCGCGCCGCGCGAAGCCTTGCTGCGGGTGCCGGGGCTGGGGGTGAAGGCGGTCAATCGCATCCTGATGAGCCGACGCCACCGCCGGTTGCGGCTGGACGATGTGGCGCGGCTTACGACGTCCATCAAGAAATTGCGGCCGTTCCTCATCGCGGCGGACTGGCGGCCGCTCACGCTGACGGACCGGGCGGACCTGCGCGCGCATATCGCGCCGCCAGCGCAGCAACTGGATTTGTTCGCATAAGCGTAAATTTGGGTTGATCGATCGCGCTACACATGAAATTCTGTCGCCAGGGTCAAAAAAGGAGAATGGGGTCTTGGCGACCGCAATCGGCAATCGCACGCAGGGTAAGGGTTCACTGGGCAAAGGCTTCGCCAAGCGCATCAGTACGCACCTGGCGGCTGCCCTGGTCGTCTTCTGCCTTGCCCAGATCTTCATCGTCGCCAAGATGGGCGGCTCGCTCGTCCTGCACTTGGGCATCATCGTCGCGATCGGCGGCTATGGCATCGCCGCGCGCGGGCTGGAACGGCGCTGGCAGATGCTGGAGCAGGGCGGCCTGTCGCACCATGGCCTTGCGCTGCGCTTTCGCCGCGACATGTTGCAGCTTTGGGGCGCCAGCATCGTCGGCGCCCTGCTGTGGATTCCGGTCGCGATCATCTTCCGCTTCTTCTTCGGCTGATCCTTCGGAGCCAATTGCGGCGACCGTCGTTCTTCCTGCTCGCACGAGGAGGAAGAACCATGGCCGACGCCAGCATTTTCGATCGCCTGAAACAGGATCACGACACCCATCGCCAATTGTTCGACAAGATGGCGGAGGCGGAGCGCGCGAAGGACGAGGAGCGGCTGGAAAAGCTGTTCGAGCAGTTCAAGGTCGAAGTGTCCGCTCATGCCGCAGCGGAGGAAGAGACGCTTTACGCCACCATGCTGGCGCAGCCGGACCTGCGCGAGGATGCGCAGCACAGCGTGTCCGAGCACAAGGAAATCGACGATTATCTGGAAGAGCTGGACGACCTCAAATTCAATGGCGAGGCGTGGCGGAAGAAATTCGCCGAGATGAAAAAGCGCTACCTCCACCATATCGACGAGGAGGAGGAAGAGATGTTCCCCGACGCCGCGAAGGCGCTGTCGGCGGCCGAGGAAGCGAAGCTGGGCGCGCTGTTCGCGAAGCGCAAGCCGGCCGAACTGGAGCGGGCGCAGGCGGAGAATTGATCCGCCCGCCGATGCGTGACGGAACCCGATGTACCGCATCGCGCTGACCGCGCACGATGACTTCGACGGCTGGCGCGGGGCGGCGCGGCGGCTGGCGATGGCGGGCGTCGATCCAGCGGATATCCTGTGGCAGGTGGGCGAAGCGCCGGGCGACCTGTTCGGCGGCGATCCCCTGCCGCCGGATCGGGCGGACGCGGGATTTTCCGTGTCGCGCGCCTTTATCGACCTGGCGCAGAAAGCCAGCCTGCATCGCGATCCTGAACGGTTCGCCTTGCTCTATGCCCTGTTATGCCGGCTGCGCGGGCGGCCGGGGCTGATGGAGGACAAGGCCGATCCGCTGCTCCGCCGGATCGACATATTGGCCAAGGCGGTGCGGCGCGACATCCACAAGATGCGCGCCTTCGTGCGCTTTCGCGAAATGGCGGATGAGGGGGGCGAACGATTCGTCGCCTGGTTCGAGCCGGAGCATCATATCGTTCGCGCCAATGCGGGCTTTTTCCTGCGCCGTTTCGCCGCGATGCGCTGGTCGATCCTGACGCCGGACGTCAGCATCCATTGGGATGGCGAGACGCTCATCGAGGGACTGGGCGCGCAGCGGAACGATGCGCCCGACGGCGATCCGGTCGAAGCGTTATGGACGGGCTATTACGCCGCGATCTTCAATCCGGCGCGGCTCAAGACCGGGGCCATGCTGTCCGAAATGCCGAAGAAATATTGGCGCAACCTGCCCGAAGCGGCGCTGATCCCGGACCTGATCGCCGGGGCGCAGGCGCGTGAGGCCGCGATGATCGCGACCGCGCCGCTGCCGGAAAAGGCGCCCAGGCGGCAGGGCGATATCGCCACCGTCTGGGCCACGATCCGCCAGGAAGCCATGGGCTGCACCCGCTGCGCGCTGCACCGGGACGCGACGCAGACGGTGTTCGGCGAGGGACCGCTCGACGCGCCGCTGCTGTTCATCGGCGAGCAGCCGGGCGATCAGGAGGATCTGGCAGGGCGTCCCTTCGTCGGGCCGGCGGGGCAGTTGTTCGACAGGGCGCTGGCGCAGGCGGGGGTGGACCGATCCCGCGCCTATGTCACCAACGCGGTCAAGCATTTCAAATTCGAGCGTCAGGGCAAGCGGCGGCTGCACCAGTCGCCCGACGCCGGCGAGATCGAGGCGTGCCGCTGGTGGCTGGGGCAGGAAATTGAGTTGATCCGGCCGCGCATCATCGTGGCGCTGGGCGCCAGCGCGGCGCGGGCGATGCTGGGCAAGGCGGTGACGATCAGCCGCACGCGCGGTTCGGCAATCGCTTTGAAGGACGGCGCGGAAGGGTGGGTGACGGTGCATCCGAGCTATCTGCTGCGCCTGCCCGATGCGGAAAGGCAGGCGGCGGAACAGGCGCGGTTCGTGGACGATCTGCGCGTGGTGGCGGAAAGGGTGAAGCGGGGGTGAGCTTGCAGGATGGGTGGGTAGGCGACAGGCCGGTTTCGGGTGAAACTTCGATCTTGACGACATTAAGCCGTCGTGGCTTCTCAGCAGCATGTCTAAAATCTGGACCTATAGCTTGGCACTTGTATTGACGGTGACAGCTATATCGTCAGCGAGTGCCGAAACCGTCGAAGCCGATAAGTCATGTTTCGACGTCGCTTTAATTGCGACAAGCCCTCGCTATCGATGGCAGCCGGTAGAGAGCAAGCCTGACGAAATTATTATCAGATCGCCCGTTTCAATTCGGTTCGCAGTCAAACAGGTGATTGCTGGATCAATCAAATCCTCCGATATCGATGTTCGAACATCACTGCATACCCGGTTCAACTCCGCCATTAAGCAATTCCTACTTTTTCTAAAGATGGAACGTGACGGGAAATATTCTCTGCAAGAATCGAATTATCAGCTCGTTTATGATCGTAAAGGGAAGCTCGTGTGGCCGATAGCGTCGCCCCTCGATAAATCATATACAGAAGATGGTTTTACGCCTTCGAACTACGAAACCTTAATGCGGCCAATCCATTACAGGGCGAAGGATGCATGGTGGTTGGTGACACCCCCTGATGTCGATCGCCCATCTGCTGATGAATACAGCTGGGGACAGCTTGATAACGACGGAATCATTATGGCATCACGAGGCATCAGCGCTGTTGATTTGGTGGCAGCGGCAGGCGGTAAGCAGTGCGGCGCGAAGGTCGCACGTTGAGATAGTTGCTACGTTGGTGCTGGGGGAACGGCTGCTATCAGAGTGGCGTAAATCATCGGCGACCGGCTAAAAATGGTCGCTTTCAGACACGCACCCCGCGCGAAAATCTGTGGAAATGCGGAACGGTTGCAGTCCTGGAAACCGTTCCGCACCCCCAACTCCTGCATCAAAAGGCACAGGAAATTGACCGAACGACGGGGCGGATCGCGCGGACCCGCCCCTGTCTAACCGTTATAGATCAGAACTTCGCGACGACGCCGGCCATCGGGCGGATCGAGCGGAAATTGCCCATCGTGTCGGCCTGAACGCGCAGACGGATGTTGCTGCTCTGGGCCGATCCGCCCATGTCGGCGGGCGACAGTTCGACGCCGGCGCCATAGGTGGTGCCGTGAAAGTCAGGGCTGTTGGGGCCGAGCGCGTCGAAATTGACCCACTTGTAACCGACCTTGCCGAAGATCAGGCTGTCCTTGCCCGCCTTCACGCCGGCGCGGCCCGCCACGCCATATTCCCAATCGATGTCACCCGACACGCCCTTGGATGCGGTGCCTTCCACGCCGACGACGATGGGACCGGCGACGTTGTAGTTCACGCCGGCGACGCCTTCGACCATGCGGCCCTTGTAGCCGACGGGCGGGATGCCTTCCTTGCCGGTTTCGCTGTCGAAATTATGCACGCCGCCCATGACGCCGACATAGGGTTCGATGCGACGGGTAGAACCGGAATCGTCCTGGGCCATCGCAGCGGCGGGCAACAGGAAAGCGGCAGCGGCTGCCGAAAAAAGCAGTGTCTTCATGGGTGTGACCCTTTATCGGTTGTGGATTATGTGCGGCGGTGTGGACCCGCCGGGTCGATGCGAGCGCTCAAAGCGGCTGCCATCGACAAGGGGAATAATCGCCGGCCCCGGCGGAAGGTTTCCTGAATGATTCCGAAAAGCGCGCCGAAGGGCGATTATGTGACGGAAAGACCACGCTTTCTGTCATTTGGATGAACGGAAGGGCCGTTTTCTGAACCTGCGATAAACGCTGGCGGAGAAAGATTAATCCATTCACAACCAATTCAAGCGGGCCGCGTTACGCCTGACAGAAGATGATGATGAGGAGAAGGACGATGACGGGCATCCGACATCGGTTTCTGGCTGTGATCGGGCTGGCAGGTGCGCTGGCATTGGGCGGCTGCGCCTATGACGATGGTTATGGCTATGGCGGCGTGAATGTGGGCACCGGCTATTATGGTGGCGGTGGCTATTATGGTGACGGCTATTATGGTCCGTCGGGCTATTATCAGCCCGGCCTCTATAGCGGCTGGTATGACAATTATTATTATCCGGGCAACGGCTATTACGTCTATGATCGCGGCGGCCGGCGTCACCGCTGGAATGATGGCCAGCGCCGCTATTGGGAAGGCCGACGGGGCGATCGCCGGGACGGTGATCGCTGGCGTGACCGGGACCGTGACGGTAACTGGCGGGATCGGGATCGCGATGGCCGGCCGGGCAATGGGGTAAGGCCGCCGCGCCCGCCACAGGGCACGAACACACCCGACGGCAACAGGCCCGACCGCAACTGGGGACGCGACCGCAGCCCCGGCGATTGGGCGCGCGACCGCAACTGGGGCCGGGATCGCAATCCGGGCCAGGGTGGCGACCGCAACCGCTGGCGCGGCAATGATGGTGCGAGAGACGGCGCGCGCCCGACGCCGCAGCCGGGTCTGCGCCAGCCGCAGGCCCGGCCGCAACCCCGGCCAAGCCGTCCGCAGATGAGCCAGCCGCGCCCACAGCGCAGTTGGAGCGGACCGGCACGATCCGGTGGTGGACGCGAGCCGTCGGCACGGGTACGTCCTGACTGATGCGGGCTGTCAAGACGACCATATTTCTGCTGCCCCTCCTGTTCGTCGCGGCCTGCGACGGGCGGGAGGAGAGCGCGATCGACAATCTGGCCAATGGCGCCAATGCCGCGCAATTGGGTAACAATGTGCGGTCCGAGGCCATGGCGCTGATGGAACCGCTGAATCCGCCGGAGCCGGGTACGCCCGGCGGCCTGCCGATCGACCCCGAACCGGTCGTGGAAGGGTCCATCACTCCCGACAGCGCACAAGGCGCAGCACAGGTGGTGCAGGGCTATTATGGCCTGCTGGAGGAAAAGCGCTTCGTCGACGCGCAGGATCTCTGGGACCAGAGCGGCGCGATCGGATCGCAGGATGACGCCCATTTCGCGGCGCGCTTCCGGGGCTTCAGCGAGATTCACGCCCATATCGGCGCGCCGTCCGAGCCGGTGACTGCGCCGGATGGCACCGCGACGCAGGTGACCGTCCCGGTGCAGGTCTATGGCCGTATCGCCGCGAACGGCAAGCCCTGGCATATGTTGCGGCAGGTGGTGCTGCGCCGGGTCGAGGATGCACCGGAGGACAAGGCGGCGGAGCGGCGCTGGCACATCGTGTCGATCGGCACCTATGTCCCCTCGCCGGACGTCCCCGGCACGGAACCGGCCCAGGCAATTTCGATGACGGACGGCATGGCGAAGAAACGCTGACGCCGGCCATGATCGGCAGGCGACGCGAAAAGGGCGCCCGGTCGTTGAACCGGGCGCCCTTTCTGTGTCAGTTCAGGCCGCGCTTTCAGGCAACGGTCGCCTTGACGATCTTGCCCGGCGTGCGCGGCGGCTCGCCCTTGGGCAGGGCGTCGACATGCTCCATACCCGACGTCACTTCGCCCCATGCGGTGTACTGGCCGTCGAGGAAGGTGGCGTCGTCGAAGCAGATGAAGAACTGGCTGTTGGCGCTGTTCGGGTTGGACGAACGGGCCATCGAGCAGACGCCGCGGACGTGCGGCTGCCGGCTGAATTCCGCCTTGATGTCGGGCAGCTTCGACCCGCCCATGCCGGTGCCGGTCGGATCGCCGCCCTGCGCCATGAAGCCGGGGATGACGCGGTGGAACACCACGCCGTCATAAAAGCCGTCCTTGGCCAGCGTCGTGATGCGCTCGACATGGCCGGGGGCAAGGTCGGGGCGCAACTTGATGACGACGTCGCCGCCGCTGTCGAGGGTAAGGGTAAGGGTATCGTCGGCCATGAGGCTTCCTCTCGTGGTTGAAGGCGTGATGCCCCCATATAGAGGCTTCAAAAAGGGATGGAAGTTTCTTGTGGAGAAGACGGCCAACGGGCCTGACCCCCATTGCAATTCGTTGGTGCATCAGCGAAAGCAGCCCGATGTTACAGGAACCGGACAGTAGGGGGCGCCATGAGCGAGCGCGGCGATCCAGCCGAACCCCTGTTGCATGGGGACGAGACTGACGAAGACGTCATCCTGGAACAGGCCGAAACCGGTCTGGACGAGGATGACCGGCTGAAACCTGAATTTCTGTCCGCCGTGCTCGACGCGGTGGAGGATGGCGACAGCGAGACGGCGCGCGAGCTGGTATCGCCGCTGCACCCGGCCGACATTGCCGACCTTCTGGAACTCACGCCGTCGGACCGGCGCGCCGATGTTGCGGCCGCGCTGGGCGATCTGGTCGGCGCGGAAGTTCTGTCCGAGCTGAACGACTATGTCCGCGACGACCTGATCGGGGCGTTGCTGCCCCGTCAGGTCGCGGAATTCGCCGCCGAACTCGATACCGACGACGCCGTCGCCATCATCGAGGATATGGAGGAGGCCGACCAGCAGGCCGTGCTGGAGGCGATGGAGCCGGAAGATCGCGCCGCGATCGAATCCGCCTTGTCCTACCCGGAAGAATCCGCCGGCCGCCTGATGCAGCGCGATCTGGTCGCGGTGCCCGAACATATGACGGTCGGCCAGGTGATCGACTATCTGCGCGACAATGCCGACCTGACCCGCGATTTCTGGGAAATCTATGTGGTCGATGCGGCGCATCGGCCGATCGGCTATTGCCAGCTCAGCTGGATACTCACCTGCCCGCGCGCCATATCCATGGTCGACCTGATGAAGCGCGAACAGACGCTGATCCCGGTCGACATGGATCAGGAAGAAGTCGCGCTGCGCTTCCAGAAATATGCGCTGATCTCCGCCGCCGTGGTCGATACGGCGGGGCGGCTGGTCGGCATGATCACCGTCGATGACGTGGTCCACATCATTTCGGAAGAAGCGGGCGAGGATATCCTGCGCCTGTCGGGTGCGGGCGAAGGCGACATCAACCAGCCTGTTTTGATGACCGTGCGGACCCGTCTGGTCTGGCTCGTCGTCAATCTGGGGACGGCGATGATCGCCGCGTCGGTCGTAGGGTTGTTCGAGAACACGATCGAGCATCTGGCGCTGCTGGCCGCGCTGATGGGTATCGTGTCGGGCATGGGCGGCAATGCGGGGACGCAGACGCTGGCGGTGATGGTGCGCGCCATCGCCACCAATCAGGTCACCAGTTCCAACACGTTGCGCATCATCGGGCGGGAATTTCGCATCGCCGCCACCAACGGATCGGTGCTGGGCGTCCTGATCGGGATCGGCTCCTATCTGATTTACGGGCAGTTGGGCCTGTCGCTGGTCTTCGCCACAGCCATCCTTATCAACAATATGGTGGCGGGGCTGGCGGGCGTGCTCATTCCGGTGACGCTCGACCGCAGCAATGTCGATCCGGCCGTATCCTCGGCGGTGTTCGTGACGATGATGACGGATTCACTGGGCTTTTTGACATTTTTGGGGCTGGCGACGATCTTTCTGACCTGATCCAGGCATTGATCCATCCGGTGCGACCGCCCATCTGTCTGCCGATGTCGCTGCATATGACCAAGATCGCCTTTGGCGCCGAAAGCCCCGCTACCCTGCGCGCCTGGCTGGAAAGCCATGCGGGTGTAGACGGAGGAGAGGCGCGGACCAGCACCCGCTACCTGCCCAAGCGGGTGGAGGAGATGGCGGGCGGATCGCTCTACTGGATTCACGGCCATATGCTGGTCGGCCGCAGCCCGATCATCGGGTTCGAGGAAACGGGACAGGGGCGGTACTGGATCAGGCTGGAACCGCGCCTGATCCCGGTGCGGGCCAAGCCCAAGCGCGCGCATCAGGGCTGGCGCTATCTGGAGGACAAGGACGCGCCCGCCGATCTGGACGGAGGCGAGGCCGACGATCTGGATGCGATGCCGCCCGCGATGCTGGGGGAATTGACGAAATTGGGGCTGGTTTGACGAACCGTCCAACCACGATGTCACCCCGGATTAAGGCCGGGGTGACGATGATTTAGAGCATCGTGCGAAAAAGTGGGCACCGGTTTTTCGCTTAAAATGATGCGAAAACAAAAAACTAGAGCGCGCGACCTGCGTCGAATTTAACGCAGCGCGCTCTAGCCGCTATTGCGCAGCGCCGTGGCGATCGCGTTGATCGACAGTTCGATCCCTTCCTTGATGCGCGGATCATCCTCGCCCGCGCGATGGCGTTTCAGCAGTTCGACCTGCAACAGGTTCAACGGCTCGATATAGGGCAGGCGCAGCCGGATGGATTCGTCGAGCGCCGGGTTCTTTTCCAGCAGGCGCGACTGGCCGGTGGCGGCGAGCAGGCCGTCATGCGCCTGCTGCCAGCCTTCACGAATGCGGCCGAAAATCGCGTCGCCCGCCGCCTGATCCTCGACCAGCGGGAGGTAGCGCGCGGCGATGCCCAGGTCCGACTTGGCCAGCACCATCTCCAGATTGGCGAGCGCGGACTGGAGGAATGACCAATGCTGCCCCATATCGGCCAGCAGCGCCTTGTCCTCGAACGCAGACAGCGCCTGCCCCACGCCATACCAGCCCGGCAGCATGACGCGCGCCTGCGCCCAGCTGAACACCCAGGGGATGGCGCGCAGATCCTCGATCGCGTTGCTCTTGGTCCGGCTGGCGGGGCGCGATCCGATCTTGAGACCCGATATCTCCTGAATCGGGGTTAGCTGGCGGAAGAACTCCTTGAAGCCGTCCGTGCCGTAGACGAGGTCGCGATAGGCGGCGAAGGCGTTTTTGGACAGTTCGTCCATCGCGCCTGCGAAACGGGCGGCATCGCGGTCCGAAATCCCCTCCGGCTCCAGACTGGCGAGCAGGGTGGCGCTGGTCATCGCTTCCAGATTGGTCATGGCGACATCGCGCGTGCCGAACTTGGCGGCGATCACCTCGCCCTGTTCGGTGATGCGGATGCGGCCCTGCACGCTGCCCTTGGGCTGGGCCTGAATCGCCCTGAAGGCGGAACCGCCACCGCGCCCGACCGCGCCGCCGCGCCCGTGGAACAACTGCATCGCCGCGCCGGCATCCGCGAAGACCGGCTCCAGCGCCAGGCTGGCCTTGTAGAGGCTCCAGGTGGAGGTGATGTAGCCGCCATCCTTGTTGCTGTCGGAATAGCCGATCATGACTTCCTGATGGCCCCGCGCCTTCACCACGCCGGCGATTTCGGGCAGGCCGAAATAGGCGGTCATGATGCTGGGCGCGGCTTCAAGGTCGGCGATGGTTTCAAACAGCGGGATGGACATGATCGCGGCCTGCGGCGGCGCGCCGTCGGCCCCCGCCTGCCACAGACCCGCTTCCTTGAGCAGGATGTTCACTTCCAGCAGGTCCGACACGCTTTCGGCCTTGGAAATGATATAATGGGTGATGCTCTGCGGGCCGTAGGTGCGATGCGCGTCCGCCGCTGCATGGACGATCGCCAGTTCGGACGTCGTCTCCTCCGAATAATCGGTGAAGCGCCCGCCGAGCGGCCGGTTGTTCGCCAGTTCCCGGCGGAGCAGCGCGATGCGCGCATATTCGTCGAGCGCGAGATAGTCGGCCTCGACCCCCGCTTGCTTGAGCAATTCGGCCACGACCCGCTCATGCACGGCGCTGTTCTGGCGCATGTCGAGCGTCGCGAGGTGGAAGCCGAAGGTTTCGACCGCGCGGATCAATCGGCCGAGCGCGCCGCCGGTCGACAATGCCCCGTCACCCTCGCTGGCCAGCCCCTGCGCCACCAGCACCAGATCATGGCGCAGGTCGGTCGGGGCGGCATAGGCCTCCCCCTTGAGCGCGGAGGGGCGCGGCGGCGCCTTCCCCACCAGGGCCACATAGGTGGCGGCGAGCCGGGCATAGATGCCCGACAGCGCGCGGCGATAGGGTTCGTCCTGCCGGCTGGGCGATGCGTCGCCGCTGGCTTCCGCCAGATCCAGCACCGCCTGCGGCACATGGGCGAGTTCGGTCGAGAGCGACAGTTCTGCGCCCAGTCCATGGATGCCGTCCATGTAGAAGGCCAGCGCCGCGTCGCAGCCGCGCCCCAGCGCCGACCGCAACTGGCCTGCCTGCACGAAGGGATTGCCGTCCCGGTCGCCGCCGATCCAGTTGCCCACGCGCAGGAAGCTGTGCGGCCGCGCGCCCAGCACCCGTTCCCAGCGCGCATAAAGGGCGGGCAGCACCGGCAGGAAGATGTCGCGGAAATAGGTCAGGACATTGTCGATCTCATCCTGCACGAACAATTTTTCGCGGCGCAGCGGGCGCGTCTGCCACAGCAGCGCGATCTGGCGGAAGATCGCCTCGTCCAGATTCTCGCCCTCGTCGGTCTCTGTCCGCCCCGCATCCTTGAGGTGCATCAGGTCGGCGATGCGATTCTTGTGGTCGATCATGCTCTTGCGCCGCACCTCGGTCGGGTGGGCGGTGAGGACGGGGACGATCAGGGCGTGGGACAGCAGGTCCAGCACCGCGCTGCGGTCGACGCCATGGGCGGCGAGCCGCTCGACGGCGGAGGCGACGTCCGCGCCCGGTTCGGCCGCCACGCCCTGCCGGTCCTCGGCCAGATTGGCGAGCATCGAGAAGAGCATGAAACCACGGGTGAAATTCAGCGTGTCGTCCAGGCTGAGCGCATCCAGCCCCGTGTCCGTCAGGTCCGCGCCCTGCAAACCCCGCGCCCGGTCGACCGAGGCGGAGCGGATATATTCGGTCTGCTTGTAGAGCTTGTCCCCGCCATAGGCCCGGATGACGTCGCCGAGCAGCCGCCCCAGATAGCGAATGTCGGGATTCTGCGTGATCGCAGGGGCTGCGGGCGGGGTTGTGTTGCTCTCCATGACAGGATGATGCTGCACCGCAACATGTCGATGGTCAAGGCACCAGCGTGGATATTTATCGGTCGGCCGGTATCAGTCCGTCTGTCGTTTCAGAAAGGCGATGATGTCCGCCCGGTCGAGCGGATCGCTGATGCCGACAAACTGCATGTTGGTACCGGGCACCAAAGCGCGCGGATTGGCGATCCAGGCGTCCAGCGTCGGTGCATCCCATCGCCCGCCGGCTTCGACCAATGCCGCCGTATAGCCGAAACGGCTGCTAAGCTGTCCCATGGGTTGACCGAAAACGCCATAGAGATTGGGTCCGCCAATATCGGGCGCCCCCTTGCTTGCCTTGTGACAGCCGGCACAGACGCCAAACTTGCGCGCGCCGGCGTCCGCATCCGCAACCTTGAGCAGCGCGTCCAGCGAAGGATTGGGGCCGACCGCGCGCAATCGTTCTTCCCGCCGATCGTCGCCGCAAGCCGAGAGCAGCAGGATTGCCGCTGCGGCACAATGAAATAGCCTCTGCATGGTGACGCCTTAGCGCAGGCAACGGGGCAAGGCCCAGCGGACCGATTGTCTCGGCAATCCATGAGTGCCCTTGCGCTCCACCGCTCCCTTGGGCCAAAGGCATGCTGTGACCGCCAGCATCAGCATAGGAACCGACCATCACGGCAAGGACGTGCTGGTCGATGTCGAGGAATTGCTCGCCACCCGTCTGCTCGTCCAGGGCAATTCGGGGTCGGGCAAATCGCACCTCCTGCGCCGCCTGCTGGAGGAAAGCGCGCCGATGGTGCAGCAGGTGGTGATCGACCCGGAGGGCGATTTCGTCACGCTGGCCGATCAATATGGCCATGTGGTGATCGACGCGGGCGACTATAATGAGCGCGAGATCGTGAAGATGGCGAGCCGCATCCGCGAACATCGCGCGTCCGTCGTCCTCAGCCTCGAATCGCTGGAACTGGAGGCGCAGATGAAATGCGCCGCGTCCTTCCTGTCGACCCTGTTCGATGCGCCGCGCGACCATTGGTATCCCGCATTGGTGGTGGTGGACGAGGCGCAGATGTTCGCCCCCGTCTCCGCCGGCGATGTATCGGACGAGGCGCGGCGGCTGAGCCTCGCTGCCATGACCAATTTGATGTGCCGTGGCCGCAAGCGCGGGCTGGCCGGCGTGATCGCGACCCAGCGCCTCGCCAAGCTGGCCAAGAATGTCGCGGCCGAAGCGTCCAACTTCCTGATGGGGCGCACCTTCCTCGACATCGACATGGCGCGCGCCGCCGACCTGCTGGGCATGGAGCGGCGGCAGGCGGAGCAGATTCGCGATCTGGAGCGCGGGCGCTTTCTGGGCCTTGGCCCCGCGATCGCGCGGCGGCCGGTGGCGGTGAAGATCGGCACGGTGAAGACCGGTACGCGCGGCGGCACGCACAAGCTGATGCCGCCGCCCGTCACGACCGGCGGGGATTTTCAGGAAATGCTGTTCGCCAAGGCCGAGGAAGAGGCGCTGCCGCCGCCCCCGCCGCGCCCTGAGCCGACCGCTCGCCCGGCAGAGGAGATCATGCGCGCGCTGGCCGACACGCCATCCGCCAAGCCCGCCGCGCCCGAACTGGATTTCGGCGAGAATGAGCCGGTCGTCATCGCCGTGCTGGAGGATATCGTCGCGGATCTGGGCGATGCCGCGCCCAGCGTGGCGGCGCTCTATCAGGATTTCGGCGTGCGTTGCCGGATGAAGGGACTGAAGCGATCGCCGCTCGACCTTCCCGCCTTCCGCAAGCGCTTCGCCATGGCGCAGGCGGGAATGGCCGATGCCGACGATGTGCGCTGGCAGGATGCGATCCGCGCGGCGGAGCCGGTGCCGGAGGATATGCTGGCCCCTTTCCTGCTGATCGCCCGTGCCGCGCTGGACGGGCGGCCTTGCCCGGACGACGCGCTGCTGGGCCGCGCCTATGGCACCAGTTCGCCGGGGCGGGTGCGGCGGCTGATCGACTATATGGAGAAATTGGGCGTCATCGTCGCCCGCACCGATTTTTCGGGCAAGCGCTCGATCGGCGTGCCGGGCCTTGGCCTCTCCACGGCGGCGGCGGACTGATGGGCACGCCTTGCGTTCTTTTCGTCTGCCTCGGCAATATCTGCCGGTCGCCGCTGGCCGAAGCGGCGCTCCGGGTGGAGGCGGATAAGGCCGGTGTCGATATCGTTGTGGATTCGGCCGGGACCGGCGACTGGCATGTCGGCGATGCGCCCGATCCGCGCGCGCAGGCGGTGGCGCGGCGGCATGGCATCGACATCGGCGGCTATGCCGGCCGGCAGGTCACAGCGGAGGATTTCCACCGCTTCACCCATATCTTCGCGCTGGACGCGGAGAATCTGAAGAATCTGCGGCGCATCCGCCCGTCGGACGGCACGGCGGAGTTGCGTCTGTTGATGGACATGGTGCCGGGGCGCGAGGGGACGGGCGTGGTCGATCCCTATTATGGCGACGATGCCGGGTTCGATCGGGCCTGGGACGATGTCATCCGCGCGGCTAAAGCGACCGTCGCGGGCCTTTAGGCTGTAGTGACGATTTAATCATTTGAGCCATAGCATGATGCTGGCGAGCTTGATGAAGCCAAGGAAGTTGGCGGCGATCTTGTCGTATCGAGTAG
>NZ_LMKV01000008.1 GCF_001421665.1 Sphingobium sp. Leaf26 | reverse complement strand
GGCAAGGCGCTCGTCGACCTGCGCAA
This sequence comes from Sphingobium sp. Leaf26, assembly GCF_001421665.1. Lineage (GTDB taxonomy): Bacteria > Pseudomonadota > Alphaproteobacteria > Sphingomonadales > Sphingomonadaceae > Sphingobium. The sequence continues at coordinate 70,760 of NZ_LMKV01000008.1, read as the reverse complement.
CATCTATCCCGTCGATGAGGCGCAGGCCGCTGGCTTCTCCATCTCCCGCGTCGGCGGAAAGGCCGATTGAGCGTGCGACCGGGTCAGATGATGCGTCCTTCCCCTTCCGCTCGTCCGGGGCTTTGCGCATGACCAGCGCCATCATCACCGGTATCACCGGGCAGGATGGCGCCTATCTGGCCCAGACCCTTCTCGACAAGGGGTATGAGGTCTATGGCGCCTATCGCCGCACCAGCTCCGTCAATTTCTGGCGGATAGAGGAACTGGGGATCGCCAATGATCCCCGGCTCCATCTGGTGGAATATGATGTCACCGACCTGTCGGCCTCCATCCGCCTGCTCCAGCAATCCGAAGCGACCGAAGTCTATAATCTGGCCGCACAAAGCTTCGTCGGCGTCTCCTTCGAACAGCCGATCGCAACGGCCTCCATCACCGGTATCGGTGCGCTCAATCTGCTTGAAGCGATCCGGATCGTGAATCCCGCGATTCGCTTCTACCAGGCCAGCACGTCGGAAATGTTCGGCAAGGTGCAGACCGTGCCGCAGACCGAGCAGACGCCCTTCTATCCACGCAGCCCTTATGGCGTATCCAAGCTGTTCGCGCATTGGAGCACGATCAACTATCGCGAAAGCTATGGCTTGTTCGCGTGCAGCGGCATCCTGTTCAACCATGAAAGCCCGCTGCGCGGCCGCGAATTCGTGACCCGCAAGATCAGCGACGCCGTCGCGCGAATCGCGCTGGGCCAGTTGGATTGCCTGTCGCTGGGCAATATCGACGCCGCCCGCGACTGGGGCTATGCGCAGGAATATGTCGAGGGCATGTGGCGCATGCTCCAGGCCGGCGAGCCGGACAATTATGTGCTGGCGACCGGCCGCACGGAAACCGTGCGCACCTTCCTGCGACTTGCCTTCAAGTCCGCCGGTATCGGCATCGAGTTTTCCGGCGCGGATGAGGCTGAAATCGCCATCGACAGTCAAAGCGGCAAGACGGTGATGCGAATCGACCCGCGCTTCTATCGCCCGGCAGAGGTCGATCATCTGGTCGGCGATGCCAGCCATGCCCATTCCCGCCTCGGCTGGCGCCCTGAAACATCGCTGGAAACCTTGTGCGACATGATGGTCCAGGCGGATATCCGGCGCAACCAGGCCGGCGTCAGCTTCTGACGGCGGGGCGATGGGCAAGCTGCTGATAACCGGATGCGGCGGCTTTACCGGTCGCCATCTGGCCGACGCGATGGCCGCGGACGGCCATGAAGTCCATGCGCTCGTGCATGAAGGCGAAAGCCGGCCGATCCCGTCGGCGCAGGCGATCCATCGGCTGGACATTACCGACCAGGCTGCCCTGTCCCGTCTGGTCCAGGCCGTGGCGCCCGATCAGGTCGTGCATCTGGCCGCCATATCCTTCGCCCCTCATGGCGATCTGGCGGAAATGTATCGGACCAACGTCATGGGCACCCGCTATCTGCTGGGTGCGCTGGCCGCTCTCCCCCGGCGACCCGACGCCGTGCTGGTTGCCAGCAGCGCCAACATCTACGGCAATCGCGGCGGACGCCTGACCGAGGATATGGCCGCCGCCCCGTTCAACGATTATGGCGCAACGAAGGCCGCGACGGAAATCGTCTGCAACCTGTTCACCGACCAGTTGCCGATCATCCTCGTGCGCCCTTTCAACTATACCGGCCTTGGCCAGCCGGCCGAATTCCTGATCCCCAAGATCGTCGATCATGCGCGGCGCGGCGTCACCCGGATCGAACTCGGCAATCTCGACGTCGCCCGCGATTTTTCGGATGTCCGCATGGTGGTGGACGCCTATCAGCGGTTGCTCGCCACCTCGGCCAGCCATGGCGATGTCTTCAACATCTGTTCGGGCCGGCCGGTCGCCCTGCGCGCGCTGCTCGACATGGTCGGCGAACTGGCAGGCCACCGATTCGAACCCTCGACCAATCCGGCCTTCGTCCGCCCGGACGAACCCGCCTCGCTCTGCGGCGATGCCGGAAAGCTGGAGCGGACGATTGGCCCGCTCCGCACCATCCCCATTGCCCAGACGCTGGAATGGATGCTGAACGGCTGATCGCAAAAGCAGACCAGTCCAGGCCAGCACTCATATTAAGCTTGCAACCCGCCATGGCCTATAGTGGATAGGCGACGGCAGTCCGGCCCTCTCGCCGACGGCCCTGAACATTGGAAGACCGCATGAATCGCCTGATCCAACAAGAGACGAAGCGCCCGCGCCGCCATGCCGCCGCCCTGCTCGCTTTGCTGATGCTTACCTCGGCCTGCACGTCTGTCGGCCCCGGCCGGCAACGTATCCTGAACGCGCCGGAAAAATCCTCCATTCGCGGCATAGAGGTGATCAATCTCGAAGACGGCAATTCACCCTATCTGACCTCGGTTCAACCAGCGCCCGATTTCGCGACCAGCTTTGGCCAGTCCGTCCCGATCGGCCAGTTCATCGGCAAGGGCGACACGCTTCAGATCGCTATCTGGGAAGCGCCGCCGGCCGTTTTGTTCGGCGGCGTCACCGTACCCGGCACCGTCACCGGCAGCCAGGGCACGCCCCTGCCCGACTTCCTGGTCGGTGATTCCGGCATGATCTCCGTCCCCTTCGCCGGGTCGATACAGGCCGCCGGTCGCACCCTGACGCAAATCGAACAGGATATTGCCGCCCGGCTGCGCAACAAGGCGCATCTGCCGCAGGTTACGGCGCGCCTGGCGCAGAACGCCGCGTCCACGGCTACGGTCGTGGGTGAAGTCACTGCCAGCGTCCGCATGCCGCTGACCGCGAAAGGTGAAACCATATTGGACGGCATCGCCGCATCAGGCGGCACCCGTCAGCTAGCCGACAAGATCACGGTTCAGCTCACCCGCAACGGGCAAAGCGTGATGATGCCGCTGCAAAGCGTGATCCGTGACCCGCGACAGAATATCATCTTGCGCCCCGGCGATGTCGTCACCGCGCTGTTCCAGCCGTTCAGCTTCACGACGCTGGGTGCGGTGAAGCAGAATGCGGAGGTGCCGTTCGAATCGACCGGTCTCACCTTGTCGCAGGCGATGGGCCGGGCTGGTGGCTTGCTGTCCGCCGACCCCAAGGGCGTGTTCATCTTCCGCTGGGAGGATGCCGCTCTGTTCCCAAACCGCACAGCCGAGACAATCGTCAATGCGGAGGGCAAGGTGCCGGTCATCTTCCGCGTCGACATGAAGAATCCCAGCACCTATTTCACGATGCAGCGGTTCCAGATCCGCGACAAGGACGTGATCTATGTCGCCAACAGCCCGATATCCGAATTCCAGCGGTTCGTCGGGATCATGGCCTCCACGATCATCCCGGTCGTGTCCGTCGACAACGCTCTGTCCAGGAACTGATCGGAAAACAGGCGCTCCCGTCCCATCTCGAAACAAACCCAGGGACCGGGCGGTCCCTGGGTTTCACGCAATCCCTCTGTGACCCGATCGCCAACAACCGGCCCGGCCACGCGGGGTCAGGACAGCACGGCCGCCCGACTGATATGGGCGTCATGCAGCGACTTCATGTCGGGGGAGCGGCGACGCGGCATGACCAGCACGCCTTCCGCTGTCGAGATGATGACGCAGTCGGTCATGCCCAGCGCCGCAACCGGCGGGCCGCCGTCCACCAGGATCAGGTTGCCGTCGCAATCAATCGTGGACACGTCGCCCCGTACCGCATTGCCATCGGCATCCTTGCTGCGCGCGGTCCACAGCGCATCCCATGATCCGACGTCGGACCAGCCGATGTCCACCGGCACCACGACGGCGCGATCGGTCTTTTCCATGACGGCGCAGTCGATCGAGATATTCGCGCTGGCCAGAAAGCCGGTCCGGTTCGGCCGTGACAGCCCATCCTGCGATTCCACGGCAGCCATCGCCACCTCGATCGGCCCCGCGACATCCGGCGCGTGGCGCGCCAGTTCGCTCAGGAAAGCATCCGGGGTGAACAGGAAGATGCCTGCATTCCAGCTATGCCGCCCGTCCGCCAGATAGCGCTCGGCGACGGCCAAAGGCGGCTTTTCGACAAATTCCCGGACATGATGAATGCCCGGCGTGCCATCCAGCGCATCGCCGCTCTCGATATAGCCATAGCCGGTCGCGGGATGGTCCGGCTGCACGCCGAATGTCACCAGATTGCCGGCTCGCGCTGCCTCGACTGCCTGCTCGACCTTTGCCAGGAACAGGTCGGGATCGGCGATGACATGATCCGACGGCATCACCAGCATCAGCGCAGGCTCGCCCCGGTCGGCGATCCAGTGCGCGGCCATGGCTATGGCAGCGGCGGTATTGCGCCCCTCCGGCTCCAGCAGGATGGCCGACGCATCGATCGCCAGCGTAGCCAGCATCCGCGTCAGCAAAGGCCCGTGCTGCTCGCCCGAAATGAAGATCGGCGGCGCGAAGTCGGGACGCCCCGCCACGCGCGCGATCGTGTCTTCCAGCATCGACTGTTCCGACACCAGGCTCAAAAATTGCTTCGGCCGGTCACCACGCGACAGGGGCCACAATCGTGTCCCCGATCCGCCGACAAGAATGGCGGGATAGATACGCATGGAAACACACTCCAGAAATACAGAACAGGCCGGCATTGCGATCCCATGGCCGCATGCCGATCATAGTCGGTGACGCAACAGGCCGGCCTCTTCCGTCACCACCGCTATGCCATGATTATCTGAACAAGCCATAAAGTCTTTGCAGCTTGCCGATTTTCAGGCCGCGTCGCCATGGATGATATTGATCGCCCGGCGCCGGCGCCGGCCATCATGGGGCATCGAGAGCAGGGTCGCCGGATCGCGCACCAGCCGCTCCACCGCATTGTCGACCAGCATCTGCAACCCTTCCTCGCTGAGAAGACCGCCCCGGATCAGGCAGCGGTCGATCAGCACGCTGCGGAAAGCGGCATAGAGTTTCATGTCCGGCGCGGCCGGCGCCGCCCAGAATTCGTCCAGGCTCCCGCGATAGACGACGCCAGGTATCTTGTAGACCGAATGGCCCAGCACCACGACCGGCTTGCCGCTGTTGAGCGCCAGCGTGCCGACCGTGCTGTTCACGGTCACGACGCCCAGCGACTTGTCCACCACCTCGGCAATGTCCCAGTCGGACAGATAGACAACCCGGTCGGCCACGCCATAATGGCTGGCGAGGCGGTGGGTCAGCCGGTCCCATCCGACCAGCCCCGGATCGAGCGGATGGCGCTTCACCACCAGAGACACGCCGGCCGGCGCATGCTGGGCGAAGCTCTTGATGACGAAACGCAATGCCGCGCGCATGTTGCCGAAGGGCGAATGGATGCGGATCTGATAGTCGGAATTGAGCTGCAACGGCAGCGTGAAATAGGGCTTGTCCTTGACCGCCTCCCATTCCGCGCGCGACCGCCGCTCATGGCTCTGGCGCATCACCAGCTTCCAGCACCAGGCGACGGATTCCATCAGGAAGCTGTGCGGCCTATGGGTGTTGTAGAAGGGGAAATAGGGCCGCATCAGCGCGGAGGAAAGGCCGTTGCGCATGGTGTTGCGCGCGCGGGCGCGAAAGGTGGAGGGTACCGGCGGCAGGTCCGTTGGCTGCGGCGGCAGGCTGCGCGCCTGATCCATATACCAGCGCGGGTCGAGCGGCAGGGTCGAATTGCCGTTCACGCCATCATCCTGCAACGTCATGAAATCGGGCCGGATATAGCCTTCCTCCACGACATGGACACGCAGGTCGCGCAGACGTGCCATGCCATGGGCCGACGCATGATAGGGACGGCAATCGCCATAGAGGATGAGGTCGGTGACCCCGTGATTGACGACGAAATCGTCAAAGAAGAGCGGCCAGTTGCGGAACGTGCCCCGATAGTCCGTGGCATCGCCCGGCCAGTCGATCTTGTCGCCGCCGTTGATGTTGATCCGCAGGGCGCGATGCCCCCGATCACGCAACGCCTGCGCCAGCATGGCGAAATAGGGACCATGCGGCCCTTGCAGGAACAGGAAGGTTTTCGCGGCGGTCTCAACCATGCAGGAACTCGGCAAACAAGGTCATAAATCGGCGCAACTTCCCCTGTAACATCCGCAGCCGGATGAGCCATGTCACCGGCGGCGTCGATCCATTTGCCATGCGATCCACCATCACTTCGGGACCGCACGGCAACCGCGTAACCGGATCGATATAGCGAGGATAGAGAATGAGTGCCGCCGCCACAAGCTGATCCACGCTCAGTTGACGCCCGCGTCGACCAGTCACCTCGGCGAAGTCACGGGTCAACCCCCAGCCGGCATAGAAAGGCATGCCATGCACGGCGACGGCGCAGCCACGCATCAGCGCCTCGAACCCGGTCAGCGACGACAGGACATGCACTTCATCTACCGTCTGGACCAGCTGCATCAGCGGCGCGCCGGTGTCGATCGCATCGGCATGGGCCAGCACCGTCGCATCGGGCAGATGCCCCTTGCGATGGCCGGCCTGCACATCGGGATGCGGGCGATAGACGATCCAGGCGTCCGGCTCGGCGCGCCGCACCCGCGTCAGAAAGTCCAGATTGCCGCTGACCCCGGCCCCGCCGAATCGCACGGACAGGTCGTCCTCCACCTGCCCCACCGCCAATATCGTGCGGCGCCCGGCGGGCAGGCCGATCATCTCGCCCGCCTGCGGCCCATATTTGGTGACGCCCGCCGCGCAGACCCGCGCCCGCAACCGCGCCGCGCGCCCAACCAGTGCAGGCGGGAAATTATGGGTCGCCAGCAGCGTTTCCAGATCATTCGCCTTGCGCGCGTCATAATAGATGCCGGTCCGGTCCACCACGACGGATCCGGGCGGATGCAAGGCCGCGCCCAGCCCGCGCGACCGAAGAAAACCGTCCTCGACCTGCGCGATTCCCACTCCCGCCGCCGCGGCCTCCGCCGCCGTTCCGGGCGGCACGCGCGATGGCCAGACCGCCAGCGCACCACCTTCCCGGCGCGCCCGGCGCAGGCCGCGCGGCGCCGACAGGAAAGGCGGCTTGCGCAACCCGTCCCACAGGAAATGGCCGATTGCCTCCCGCTTCCAGAAGGCCATGCCGCTGGCCGCAGAAATGCCGCGATTGCCATCCAGATGCCGCCGCCAGTCGGCCAACTGCGCGATGACCTGCGTCACATCCACAGGCGCGCCGGTAAAACAGTCGCGATAACGGGCGGCGGCCAGCCGCGCCTTCAGCCCTGCTCGCAGCAACGCGGGATCGACCCTCCGGCCATCCGCGTCGATCACCGGGACCGCCAGCAGGCCCGCGATCAGCGCCAGTTCATCCTCCGGCGCCGCATGCACCGCCCGCGCCTGCACCACCAGCGCCCACGGATCGCAACCGTCCGGCAGTTGGCGACCCTCGATCCCTGACGTCGATGCACCGACAATCCCGATCTGTTCCGGCACCAGCCCGGCCATCGCTGAGCCGTCTACCGGCACGCCCGCCCGCACGACCAGCACCAGCCCCTGCTGGCGATGGCCCCAATAATCGCCACCGACCCGCGCTTCCGCCAGCAGGCCCAGCACCTCGTCCGATATCGACGGTGCGCACGCGCCCTCCTCGGCCGGCGCGCTGACAGCGGCGGTCGCGGGCGCAACGCCGGCGAAGGGCGGTGATCGCAGAAACGGCACGGCCATCATCAGCGCGCGGCAAGCCTCCGCGCCATCCGCGTCCGATCGCGCCACGCGCCAGCCATCTTGTTCCATGATGCCCGGATACGAGCCATGCCTTGTCCTTCCATGCCTCGCTCCGACCATGCGGGCACAGTCGGAGAAGGTCAAGGAACAGAGGCTGTTACTTCTTCGACCAGGTCGGTGATGATGTCGAAATAGTCACGCCAGGTCGGTGCCCGCCAATCGACCAGCCGCGCGATCTGCGCCGCACGTTCGGGCGCATCCGGCTGGCTATAGGCCTCGATCGCCCGCATCCAGCCCAGCCCGTCGAGCGGATCGAGATAATCGGGCGCTTCGCCACCGACTTCCCGATGGGCGACGATGTCGCTGCAAATAACCGGCACGCCGGCGGCCAGCGCTTCGACCACCGGCATGCCGAATCCTTCCGCGAAGGACGGCATCAGCATCCCGCGCGCGTGGGCGACCAGCGCCTGCATGCGATTATCCGATACCTCGCCCGCCTCGATCACATGGCCGCGCAGCGCCTCGGCCCGCTCCAGCATGTCGATGACATTCTCATTTTCCCAGCCACGCCGACCGATCAGCACCAGCACCGGTGCCGCATCGCCCAGCCGCTCGACCAGCCGCCGCCAGACATTGAGCAGCAGCAGATGGTTTTTGCGCGGTTCGATGGTGGAGATATAGACGAAATAGGGTCGCTCCGGCAGGTCGTTCGCCTTCGCGCCGAAGATATCCGGCGCATCGGCGCCGAAATGCGCGACCCGGATGGCGCGCCCAGTCAGACCATGCCGCATATGCGGACCCAGCGCATCGATCGTCGCCTGGCTGTTGCCGATGATGCCGCTGGCGAAACTGTCGATCGTACGCACCCGGCGCCGATGCTCGTCCGCACCTTGCGGCCGCGCATATTCGGGATGGCTGAGCGGGATCACGTCATGGACCAGAGTGATGAACTTCGCTCCTTCCGCCCGCAGGATCGCGCCGACCTGGGCATGATCGTCCAGATGGTGCGGCGACACCTGCAAATAGACGCGCGGCCCGTGTGCACGCGGCACCGGACGCGGCCGGGTTGCGAACATATGGCGGACCACCGCCGCCTTGCCATCGCTTCCGCCCGTTGATCCGGCATTGCGCCATTTGGCGGCGGTGAAGGCCAGGAACTGGCGCACCGCGGCATTGTCCAGCCGGCCATAATAGCCGCCGGCCGGATGCACCGCCGAAAAGGCCAGCCGGTCGGGCATCCGCTCCAGCAATTCGCGGGCATAGACATATTCGACGCGGTCGATTCCGGTGGGCGCGGGGTGGAAGGATCGGGACAGTAGCCGCGAAATATCGAGGATGACCTCGCTCTCGCCGCGATGCCCCTGAAACAACTGGCTGGCCCGTTTGGATCGCAGGGCCAGACGCGCGCCGGGCGCGTTGAAGGGACGCAATACCATCAGCAGGCGCCCTTAGATGATCGCTGCCACACGGCGGGAAAGACCTGCATCAGAATTGCGCGCGAATCTCTTCGGCCAGGGCCTGCAAAGCCGCCGGGTCCGCCTGTCCGCCTTCGCCATGCCCGGCGAAGCCCTTGGGATCGCCCTCCCAGCGCGGCAGGATATGGACATGCAGGTGAAATATCGTCTGCCCGGCCGGCGCGCCGTTATACTGGGCGATCTGGATGCCGTCGGGGTTCAGCGCCTTGCGGATGGCGCTGGCGACCTTCTTCGTGGTCGCCATCACCTGGCCCAGCGCCTCATCCTCGATCTCCAGCAGGTTGCGCGCTTTCGACCATTTGGAAATGACCAGCGCATGCCCCTTGGTCTGCGGCATGATGTCGAGGAAGGCGAAGGTCGTGTCATCCTCATAGAGCTTCATCGACGGGATCTTGCCCTGAAGGATCAGGGCAAAGATATTGCCGTCGTCATAAATGCCGTCGAGGCTCATGGATTGCCCTTAGCTGCTATAATGAGCGGTCGTCTTAGCAGCGACTTCCTCCCCCGTCACGCCCGGCGCCAGTTCGACCAGTTTGAACGGACTATCGTGGTCAGGACGCTGGAATACGCACAGGTCGGTGACGATCATGTCGACCACATTCTTGCCGGTCAGCGGCAGGGTGCAGGCCGGGATGAACTTAGGATCGCCATTCTTGGACGTATGCTCCATCACGACAATGATCTTCTTGACGCCCGCGACCAGATCCATCGCGCCGCCCATGCCCTTGATCATCTTGCCGGGGATCATCCAGTTGGCGATATCGCCATTCTCCGCCACCTCCATCGCGCCCAGCACGGTCAGGTCGATATGCCCGCCACGTATCATGGCGAAGCTGTCGGCGCTGGAGAAATAGGCGGTCTGCGGCAATTCGCTGATCGTCTGCTTCCCCGCGTTGATCAGGTCGGCGTCTTCCTCGCCCTCGAACGGGAAAGGCCCGATGCCCAACATGCCGTTTTCCGACTGGAGCGTCACTTCCACGCCATCGGGAATATGGTTCGCCACCAGCGTCGGGATGCCAATGCCCAGATTCACATAGAAACCGTCCTGCAATTCCTTCGCCGCGCGCGCGGCCATCTCGTCACGAGTCCAGGGCATCTTACTTCTCCCCTTCGGCGGGCGGCGCCCACCTTTTGTCCATCGGAAATATATCGTCGAACCCGCCCTTGAGGCCACTGCCATAGACGGGGTTAGGCATCACGAACCAGCCATTGCCCCAAAGCCCCGCGATCGGCAGTCGCATTGTCGCGGCGCGACGGTCGGGCACGGATTGGCCGGCATTGAACAGGTCGGAAAAGTCGCCCAGTTGATCGCCGCCCAAAGCGATTACGCAATATTTGATGGCGATCGTCCAGCGCCGGCCGTCCTTGCGCGATCCCATGGCATCGTCGCCGCTCAGATACAGCGTCTGGCCATGCACCGCCTCGCCCAGCCCGGCCGCCTTGATGGCGCGTGCGGTCGCATCGGCATTGGCGGCCGACCGGTTGGTGTTGAAGATCACCGTCACGCCCAGCTTGCGCAGCGCGCCCAACACATGATCCGCGCCCGGCACCGGCCCGACCGCGCCCTCGCCAGTCTTCTCCCACTTGTCCCAGGCTGCGGCGTCGAACCCCTTGCCGGTCTTGGCATCATGATATTCATAGCCGGTGTTGAGCATCACTGTCTCATCGACGTCGAACACGGCCGCGAAGGGCTTGTCCCCGCACGGCGCAAACTTCGGCGCGCTCAGCGTCCCCCCCTCCGCCAGCACGACGCTGTCGGCCGGCCGCGCCTTCACCTTAGCGGCCACATAGGTCAGCAGCGCATGCCAGGCCTGCACCGAAATCGCGGCCCCCTCGCCCGAACCGTAGAGATATTGCATCCCCGCCGGCGGACTGGCCGGCGATACGGGTGCGGTCACAGTCTGCGTCGTCGCGCAGGCGGCAAGCGGAGCCAGCAACAGCGACGCCGCCACGCGCATCTTCAAGGCCATCAGGCCGCTTCCCGCGTCCGCACGGTACGGAACTCGATCTTCTTGTCATAGGGCGCGCCCACGATCATGCGCTTCACATAGATGCCGGGCAGGTGAATCGCATCGGGATCGAGCGCCCCCGTCGGCACCACTTCCTCGACCTCGGCGATGCAGATCTTGGCCGCCGTCGCCATCGGCTGGTTGAAGTTGCGCGCCGTCTTGCGAAAAATCAGGTTGCCGCTCTCGTCAGCCTTCCAACCCTTGATGATCGCGATATCAGCGAAGATGCCCCGCTCCAGAATATAGTCCTGCCCGTCGAAGCTCTTCACTTCCTTGCCCTCTGCCACCTGCGTACCGACGCCAGTCTTGGTGTAGAAGCCGGGAATGCCCGCCCCGCCGGCGCGGCAGCGTTCCGCCAGCGTCCCCTGCGGACAGAATTCCACCTCCAGTTCGCCCGCCAGAAACTGCCGCTCGAACTCCTTGTTCTCGCCGACATAGGAGGAGATCATCTTCTTAACCTGCCGTGTGCGCAGCAGCTTGCCCAGCCCCTCGCCGTCGATCCCGGCATTGTTGGAGGCGATGGTCAGATCCTTCACGCCCGAATCGCGGATCGCGTCGATCAGCCGTTCGGGGATTCCGCACAGGCCAAAGCCGCCCGCGCAAATCTGCATCCCGTCAAAGAGAAGTCCGTCCAGCGCAGCAGCCGCATCGGCGTAGAGCTTCTTGACCATCGACACCCATCCTTTTGAAATTTGCCGTCACCCTATGCAGGCCGACCAATCAATACCAATGATTTGTTTTTTCCGCTAAACATAAGAGATGTCTATCAATCGCATCGCCTTCTACCATCTCGAAACCCTACTCTGGATCGCCCGGCTCGGCACGTTCGCGGCGGCGGCGGCACGCCTGAACACCACCCAGCCCGCCATTTCCGCCCGCGTCCGGGAATTGGAAAGCCATCTTGGCACCGCCCTGTTCCGCCGGGATGGGCGCACGATGGCCCTCACCCCGGCCGGCCGCGAACTGGTGCGCGAAAGCGAACCGCTCTGGGCGCGCTTTCAGGGCGTATTGATGGGATGCAGCGACATATCCGGCGCGACCGGCATCGTACGTATCGGCGCGGGCGAAATCGCTGCGGCCAGTTGCCTGCCCGGCTTCATCGCGCAACTGGGCCGCGACCTGCCGCAAGTATCGCTGGAGGTCGACATCGCCCTCACCGTCGATCTGATCCAGCAACTGGCGTCCGGCCATGCCGACATCGCCTTTGCCGCCGGGCGGATCGCCCATCCGATGCTGCGCACCGCCCCGATCGGCAGCATCGACCTGCTCTGGCTGGCCCGACCCTCGACAGTGGCGGCCATGGACGCGACCCAGACACCCATCTGGTCGCTCTCCAACCTCTCGCCGCTCTACCGCATCATGAAGGAAGCGATCGCCGTTTCCACTTTGGCGGACTGCCCGCTCAACCTCTGCAACAATGTCCGCACGATGATCGACATCGTGCTGGAAGGCGGCGGCATCGGCATCTTCCCCGAACCCATGGTCCGGCATCAGGTAGCCGATGGCCGGCTGGTGCCGGTCCCCGGCGCGCCACCCATGCCGCCGGTCGATTTCCACATCGCCGTCCGCGCAGCCGAAGCCGACCCGCTGGTCCTCGCCATTTTCGACCGCGCCAGCCGACTGGAATTGCGTGGGGAAACATAGGGGCGGGAATGGGGGACATATCCGCCTCTGGTCCGCACCCGACCAGCCGCTTTCCCCTTCCAATGTAGGATTTCCTCTGGCCTATCCCGATGAATGAATCAGCGCAGCCTCTCTCACGCCAAACCACTCCACCCCTCGGTTCTCCCGACGCATCGCTGGCGCGCTACCGTCGCATCACTGGCGCGCCTGCATGCCCCTGCCCGCGCGCCGGAGGCGCGTTGCGCGCGCTTCGGGAAAGCTTCGCGAGCGCAAAAGCCCCAAAAACCCCTGCGACACTGTGAACTTCGGCCTGCCGCGTCGCTGTTACCCGGCTACCGCCGCCTCGTCCGCACCGCGCATCCGGGTAAAGATGTTCCAGGTCGCGATGAACAAGGCCGCGATCACCGGGCCGATCACGATGCCGCTGAACCCGAACAGTTCCAGCCCGCCCAGCGTGGAGATCAGCACGACATAGTCGGGAATCCGCGTGTCGCGCCCGACCAGGATCGGGCGCAGCACATTGTCGACCATGCCGATCACCAGCACGCCGCAGGCGACCAGCACCGCGCCCTGCCAGATCGACCCGGTCGCGAAGAGATAGATGGCGACGGGTGCCCAGACGATCGCCGTCCCCACCGCCGGCAACAGCGAAAATGCGCCCATCAGCACGCCCCACAACAACGCGCCCTGTATCCCCAGCCCCCAGAACACGACGCCGCCGATCAGCCCCTGCACGATGGCGACGACGATGCTGCCCTTGATCGTGGCGCGGATGACGATGACGAACTGTTCGATCAGCGCCGTCCGCTGGCTGGCCCGCAGCGGCGCGGCGGCGGCGATCCGCTGCGACAGCGCCTCTCCGTCGCGCAGCAGGAAATAGGTGAGGTACAACATCACGCCCAGCGCCACCAGGAAGCTGAACGCACTCTGCCCGATCTGGAACGCCTGCGTCGCCAGCGTGCGGAAACTGCTGGTCACGCCCTTCGTCACCATCTCCTGCGCGGCATAGAAATTGGTGAGGCCAAGGCGCCGGACATAGGGGCGCAGCCAGTCCGGCAGCGCCGCGATCGTATCGGAAAAAACCCGCACGAAATTGATCTCGCCCGACTGGATCTTGGCGTAGAAATAGGCCGCTTCCTGCAACAGGGCCGCACTCAGTACGAAGGCCGGAACGATCACCACGCCCAGGATCAGCAGCAAGGTGATGAGCGCCGCACCATTGGGATGTTTGGGAATGGCCGACAAAATCTGCCGATTGAGCGGCGCGAACACGATCGCAGCGATCACACCCCACAGCACAGCGGCGAAGAAAGGTTCGATCACCATGGCAAAGGCGATCGACACGGTCAGCACGACAGCAAGGAAGAAGCCATCCTCGATCTTGGGCGTGACGTTCAGCGGCGGGGGCGTTTTGTCATCCATGCCCGTCCCTTCGCAAAATATGCGGCGCAAATCCATCACCGAACGATGAACATAAGCTGCCCCCTGTCCTTTTTACCGTTCCATGGGTAAGGAGGCCGCTTCCTTCGCTCTTTTGGGACCGACAACCACCGTGGCACGCGAAATCACCGGATTTTCAAACCCGCTGGTGAAGCGCGTCCGATCCTTGCGGGAAAAGAAGCATCGCAAGGCGGAGGGGCTGTTTCTGGCGGAAGGGCTGCGCATCCTCACCGAAGCGCGCGAGGAGGGCGTGCTGCCCGAAATGCTGTTCCATGCCGGATCGACGCATCCGCTGGCGCTGGACCTGATCGACGCGATTGAGGCGGCTGGCGGCGACGTCATCGAAACCACGCCCGACATCCTGTCCAAGATCAGCGGCAAGGATAATGCGCAGGCGGTGGTCGGCGTCTATCGCGACCGGCTGACCCCACTGGCCAGGCTGGACCGCAGCACCGCTGACATCTGGATCGTCGCCCAGTCGCTGCGCGACCCCGGCAACCTCGGCACCATATTGCGCACCGGCGACGCCGTGGGCGCGGGCGGCCTCATCCTGATCGACGATTGCGTCGATCCCTTCTCGGTCGAATCGGTCCGCGCCTCCATGGGGGCGCTCTTCACCCAGTCCATCACTCAGGCACGCTGGGGCGAATTCATGCACTGGCTGCGCGAAGGGCCGGGCGAACTGATCGGCACCAGCCTCAAAGCCACACAGGATTATCAGGAACCGCGCTACGCCAGCCCCAGCTTCCTGCTGGTCGGCAACGAAGCGCAGGGCCTGCCCGAATCCTATGAGGCGGAATGCGACCAGTTGGTGAAGATGCCGATGCTGGGCAAGGCCGACAGCCTGAACGCCGCCGTAGCCACGGCAGTCATGGCCTATGAATTGCTGAACCAGAAGAGGCAGCGCGAATAATAGCGCGTTCCCCGGCGAAGGCCGGGGTCCAGGGCCGACGCGGGGACTGGACCCCGGCCTTCGCCGGGGAACATATCGAGCGACGACGCACGTGAGGGGGCAGAAAAAATGACACAGACGAGCGGCATCGGTGAAATGTGGCGGCACAAGCGTGTCCTGTCCGCCAGTCTGATCGGCACGGCGGTCGAATTTTATGACTTCTACATCTACGCCACCGCCGCCAGTCTGATCTTTCCCTCGCTCTTCTTCCCCTCTTCCTCGCCCAGCGCACAGTTGATGGCCTCCTACGGCAGCCTCGCCCTGGCCTTCTTCGCCCGCCCGGTCGGCGCGGCGGTCTTCGGCCATTATGGCGACCGTATCGGGCGAAAGGCGACGCTGGTCGCCTCGCTCATGCTGATGGGCGGCTGCACCCTGCTGATCGGCTTTCTGCCGACCTATCAGATGATCGGTTATTGGGCGCCGCTGATCCTGTGCCTGCTGCGCTTCGGTCAGGGCTTCGGCCTGGGCGGCGAATGGGGTGGCGCGGCGCTGCTGGCGGTGGAAAACGCGCCGCCCGGATGGCGCGCCCGCTTTGGCATGTTCCCACAACTCGGCGCGCCGGTCGGCTTCATCGCCGCCAACGGCCTGTTTCTGTTGCTCGGCGCCTTCCTGACCGACGCCGACTTCTTCGCCTGGGGCTGGCGCCTCCCCTTCATCGGCAGCGCGGTGCTGGTGATCCTGGGCCTCTGGGTGCGCCTCAAACTCACCGAAACGCCGGAGTTCACCGCCGCACAGAAGGAAACGCCGCCACCCGCCGTCCCGCTCGCCACCCTGCTTTCTTCACACCTCGGCGCAGCGATCGCCGGCACATTCGCCTGCGCCGCCTGCTTTGCGGTCTATTATATCGCCACCGCCTTCGCGCTCGGCTACGGCACCACCGCGCTCAAAATCGACCGGGAAATCTTCCTCGCCATCCAACTCGGCGCAATCCTGTTCATGGCGCTCAGCATCATACTAGCCGGCTGGTGGTCGGACCGCACCACCCCCACGACCGCGCTTGCCTGGGGTTGCGTCGGCACCGTGGCGATGGGCCTCGTCTTCGGCCCGCTGATCGGCACCGGCGCGCTGCTGCCGATCTTCGTCGCGCTCAGCCTTGCCCTGTTCGTCATGGGCTTCATCTACGGCCCGCTCGGCGCCTATCTCCCCGCTCTCTTCCCGATACAGTTGCGCTACACCGGCGCATCCTTCGCCTTCAACCTCGGCGGCATCATCGGCGGCGCGCTTGCCCCAATCGTCGCCACCTGGCTGATCGGGATGCAGGGCGTCGGGCTGGTCGGCCTCTACATGTCGGCGGCGGCGGTCATCAGCCTGGGCGGCCTCTGGTTCACCAGCCGCGCCGCCCCGGTCAGATAGGCTTGCGCATCAGCAGCATCGGCACGCCGCTGTCCTCAAATTCGCGCACGCCCTCAAAGCCGAAGCTGCGATAGAGCGGCACCCCGGCCATCGTGCCGGACAGTTCCAGCGCGGCGAACCCCTCCGCCTTCGCCGCCGCCTCGCACAGCGACAGGATCAGCGTCCCCACGCCCTTCCGCACATGATCGGGGTGGGTATACATCGCCCGCACCTTCGCCGCGTCGGTGGCGGGGTCGAGCAGCCGGTCATCCCGCCCCGCGCTATGGTTGCCGCCATAGGCCGTCGCCCGCCGGCTCCACCCGCCACAGCCGGCGATGGCATCGCCATCCTCGATAACGAAATAGGTGCCATCTGCGATCAACCGGCTGTCCAGCCCCATGAAGGCATGGCTGGCGGCGATCTGATCGGGCGTCAGCCAGGCGGATTGCAGATGTTCGATGGCGCTGGTCATCAGCGCGGACAGCCGCGGTTCGTCGGCTGGGATGGCAAGGCGATGAGTCAGGGGCATGGCTATGTCCTGCAACGAAAACGGCCGATCCTGCAAGGGACCGGCCGCTCGTCGTCGCTGTTATGCAGGGATCAGAATTTGAAGCCGACCTTGCCGTACCAGAAGCCGCCGTTGAAGCCGAAGGGCGACACGTCGGGATAGATATCGCCCGTGAAGCGACCACCGGTCGAGCCATAGACCGGACCAAGGCCACCGGCCCGGTTGTCATATTTATCGGGATAGTTGCTGAACAGGTTCTGCACCCCGACGCTGAGCGTGAAATTGTCGTTCACTTCATAGCTGGTTTCAAAGTCGAACACGAACTCGCTGCCGAACGTCTGCTGGACATAGGTTGCGTTGTTCAGACCGGTCCCGTCATCCGACTGGGTGTATTTGCCATACCAGTTCATGCGTGCGAGCACGGAGAAGGGGCCGTTATTCCAGTTTTCGGTCAGGATGACGCGCGTCTTGGGCAACGTCTTTTCCAACTGCTGAATACGGGTCGCCGAAACGATATCGGGGTCCCACTTCGTCACCTTCGTCTTGTTATAATTGAACGCCAGCGTGGTGTTGAAACTGCCCATATTGTCGGTGGCGAAGCGGTAGCTGCCGACCACATCGACACCCTGCGTCCGGGTGTCGAAGGCATTGGTCAGGAACTGCACTTCATTGACCGTCGCATAGTTGGCCAACCCCAGCGACTGGAGCGTCGGACGATCACTGTCCTTGATTTCAAACGTGCCGGACGTCCCGATCCGGTCCTTCACCTTGATGTTGTAATAGTCGACCGACAGCGTGAAACCCGGTGCGGGCGTGAACACGGTGCCGAGCGAGAAGCTGACCGACTCTTCAGGCTTCAATGGCGTCGCGCCCAGGAAGGCCGCGACCGGACTGGTGACCGGCAACGTCATCGATTCGATCGCGTTGGGATTGCCGGGGTTGAAGCCGGTCGCGATGCTGCTGCTGTTGACCTGACCCGGCGTCGGCGCGCGGAACCCCGTCGCCACCGTGCCGCGCAGGGCGACGATGTCGGGCACCACGGCATAACGGGCCGAGAATTTGCCGGTGGTGGAGTTGCCGAAGTCGGACAGATGCTCGTAACGGCCAGCGATACCAAAGGAGAGCTGTTCGGTGACGTCCCCTTCGATATCGATATATAATCCCTTGGAATTGCGCGCGCTTTCGCCTGCAATGGCAGGGCTGTAGCCGGGGAAGCCGTTGGCGCCGACGGGCAGGTTCACAGATAGCTGGACCGGATCGCCATTTTCATCGAAGCCAGAATATACCGGTGTGCCGTCTTGGTGGAACACCAGATTGCCGGTGTAGGAACCGATGGCGTAGGATGCTTGATCGCCCAGCCCCAGTTCGTAGGATTCCCGGAAATACTGGCCGCCAAAGGCGATGGTGACCGGGCTGGCGAAACCGACTTCCCACGGATAGCTGAAGTCTGCATTGACCAGCGTTTCGCGCTGCTCCAGCTTGCCCAGATAGAACTCGTTCGGCGACGTAATGCCCAGCGACGGGTTCATCGTGCCGTTCATCGTATAACGCAGCGTCGACTGGCCATAGCTGCCTGAAATGTCGTAGTTCAGGCCAAAACCCAATTTGCCCTTATAGCCCACCGTGCCGGACACATCGTCGATCTTGCCGAAGAAGATCGGCGTGAAGCCGCCGGGATAGACGCAGCTCCAATTCTGGACCAGCGGGTCGGAGCAGTTTGAAACCTTGGTATAGTCCCGAACCACGGACCCTTCTCGTGCGAAAGCGCCATTCACTTCAAACGAATTGGGCGCATAGACATTGCCGCCCGCAGCGCCGGTCTGGATGCCCGGCCGCGTATTGTCGAAGTCGGTGAAATAATCGTTGAAGATACCATTCCTGCCGAAGCTGTTGCCTTCGATATCGACCCCCGCCGTATCGAGCGACTGGCGATAGTTGAAGCTTTCCTCCTGAAAGCTGTGGCCATAATTGCCGAAGAAATAGACGCTGGCGTCATCGCCCAGATCGAACCCGCCATTGACGAAGAAGCGGTAGGATTCCATCTTCGGATTGCCGTAGCGCTGCGCCAGCTTGGGCACGCCGATGGTCGGCTGCTCCTGCGCCAGCAGATCGGCACCGGCACGGGTCACGCCACGGCTGGTCTTGCCCGCATTCACATATTCGCCGCTGATGTTGATGAAGCCGCTGTCGCCCAGCTTGAAGCCGCCGTTCAGGGCAAGCTGATAATCTTCGCCATCGCCGCGATAATATTGGCCGTAGCGCGCATAGCCTGAAATGCCGTCCGTATCGTCACGCAGCGTCATGTTGATGACCCCGGCGATCGCGTCCGATCCATATTGCGCCGATGCGCCGTCGCGCAGCACTTCGACCGCGCGGACCGCGATCGCGGGCACTTGCGCCAGATCGGCGGAATGGGCGCCGGCGGACTGTGCGTTTGCGCCGATCTGGACCAGCGCGGAACGGTGCATCCGCTTGCCGTTGATCAGGACGAGCGTCTGGTCGGGCGCCAGGCCGCGCAGGTTGGGCGGACGGACGAAGGAGGAGCCGTCACCAATGGCGTAGCGCGCGACCGAGAAGGAGGGAACGAGGTTCTGGATCACCTGGTTCATATCCGCCGTGCCCTGCTTTTGCAGTTCGACGCCCGAATAGACGTCGATCGGCGTGGGCGATTCCGCCACGGTGCGGTCGGTCCGGCGGGTGCCGGTCACGATGATGGTCTGGCCCGGTTCGGCAGCTGCCGCCTGCGGCGGCGCGTCCTGCGCAAGAACAGGTATCGAATAGCAGAGATATACAGCAATAGCGCTGCGCGAAATCAGACCCTTATACTTCATCAAAAGCCCCCTTTTTCTCTTTTTAAGAGGCCTTTTTCGTCATCCCCGCCCTATGTTATTTTCAACGTCATGAAGTCGCAAAATCCCCCAGCCAAAACTGAAAGTTTCAGCGCAACAACAATCAGTAACAATTGGAAACGGAAGGCTGGCATAAATCCACCATCAACAAAATGGCCCTTTTCGCTGCGCTGCAAAATCGTTGCGCACAGGCAAAATCAGGACGAGTGTCCAGCTTTGTCAAATCCTTGTAACACAAAGAAAAAGGCGGCGACCCTGGGGGTCACCGCCTGTATCTTTTTTACAACTGTCAAGAAGCGTCGTTAACTGTTCACTTTTGTGCAGTTAACCGTCGCACTATCAACCCTCGCGGTTATCCCGACGCTCGGCGATGCGAGCGCGCTTGCCGGTGCGGCCGCGCAGATAGTAAAGCTTCGCACGACGCACGACGCCACGGCGGACCACGGTGATCGAATCGAGGTTGGGCGAATAGAGCGGGAATACGCGCTCCACGCCTTCGCCGAAGCTGATCTTGCGCACGGTGAAGTTGGAACCCATGCCCTTGTTCGAACGGGCGATGCATACGCCTTCATAGTTCTGAACGCGGCTACGCTCGCCTTCGATGACCTTCACGCCGACGCGCAGCGTGTCGCCGGGGCGGAATTCGGGGATGTCCTTGCCGAGGGCGGCGATGTTTTCCGCCTCGATCTGCTGGATGATGTTCATGTCAACTCAGTCCTTGGTCGTTCGTTGCGCACCAGAGGGCGACTGGACCCGAACGCCGATGTGACGTTCCCAAAGGTCCGGCCGCCTTAGCCGTGTATCATCCTCCGCCTGTTGTTTCCGCCAGGCGGCGATCTTCGCATGATCCCCCGATCGCAACACTTGCGGGATCGTGCGCCCCTCCCATTCTACCGGGCGGGTATAGTGCGGATATTCGAGCAACCCCGTTTCAAAGGACTCCTCGACTCCGCTGGAAGCCGCGCCCATTACACCGGGAAGCAGCCGAACACAAGCATCGAGCAGCAGCAAGGCCGCCATTTCTCCGCCTGATAATATGATATCGCCCATGCTGACCTGCTCGATCGGCCGGGCGTCGAAGATACGCTCGTCAAACCCCTCGAACCGGCCGCACAGGATCGTCGCGCCCGGCCCCTGCGCCAGCGCCCGCACCCGCGCTTGCGTGATGGGCTTCCCACGCGGCGTCATGGCCAGCACCGGCAGGTCGGGCCGCTTGTCCAGCGCATGATCGACCGCCTGCGCGACTATGTCCGCGCGCAACACCATGCCCGCGCCACCGCCCGCAGGGGTATCGTCCACGGTGCGGTGGCGATCGGCGGCGAAATCGCGGATATGGATGGGATCGCAGGTCCATTTGCCGTCCGCCAGCGCCCGCCCGGCCAATGACGCGCCCAGCGGCCCCGGAAACATGTCGGGGTAAAGCGTCAATATCTGCGCCGCGAAACTCATTTGCGCCGCCGCGACCGCAGCCGCGCTGCGGAAAAGCCACCCACCAGGCAGAGCAGGCCGCACAGCAGCAAAGTCAGGCCCAACTGGATCAGCATTCCCGACCAGTCATCCTGCCGCCTCAATCCCGGAATGATGAAGAGCAGCGGCATCGGCAGGACCAGCGCCAACCCCGCCAGCATCTTGATGCGCAGCGTCCAGCCAACGGCCCAGAGCCGCCACCCCGACGCCAGCAGGAACAGCAGATAAGCGCCTAGCGCAAGTTGCGGACCGATGGGCATGCAGCGCGCTTAGGCGATGCGGTGCCCAGCGTCCAGATCAGGGGGCCTTGATCGCGATCTTCAATTCCTGAATCTGCGCATCGGGCGTCGGCGCGAGCAGAATCGTACCAGCCACCCTGCCTTTTTCGCAGGTCCAGGTAAAACTGCCGGACAGGCCGCCGCTCGCCTTGACCGGCGCATCGGTCCGGCACGCGCCAACCTCCACTTTCAACCCGGCCAGCTTCCGCCGCCAACTGTCCAACTCGCTGTCCATCAGGAAATTCATCGCCAGCCGATCCCGCACCACGCCCACATCGCCAGCGGCATAAATCCGCCCCGCCGCCGCATAGCCCTCCGCCAGCAGCGGCGACACGGCCAACGTCCGCTCGATCAGCGCACCGGCCTTCTGCAAGGCGATCGCCGCGTCCCAGGCTGGTCCGGCACCGCCATTATAGGTGCGGTTGGTGAAGACGAAGATACCCACGCCATAATCGGGCATCAGCATCACATGGCTGCCATAGCCGGGATAGCCGCCACCATGGGCCAGCGTCAGGCCGAGATCGCAATCCTGGGCGATCCGCATGCCAAAGCCATAGGCCGCAGCCTGGCGGCAGGCGGATGGCCCGCTCGCCCCATTGCGCTGGGCGATGACGGCGAAATTACTGCCCTCCGCCAGCATCCGCACCGACGCGCGCGAAACTGGCCCATTATCGACGTCATTGCGCGCCGGCCAGGCCGACAGCAGGAAAGCGACCCAGCGCGCATAATCATTCGCGCTGGTCTGCAACCCACCCATCGCGCCAAAGGCTCCATCGCGCATATCGGGCTCTCCCCTCCAGCGCCCCTCTTCCCAACGATAGCCGATCGCCCGCCGCTCGACCGGCCATTCACCAATCTCGTAGCCGCTCGACGTCATGCCCAGCGGCGTGAGCAGCGTATGTTCGACATAGCGGCGATAGGGCTGGCCCGAGACATTGGCGATAATGCGTCCCAGCAGCGCGAAGCCGAAATTGCTATATTCATAGCGGCTGCCCGGTGCGCTGCTGAACGGCACGCCCTGTTGCAGCATGCGCGTGAAGTCCGCCTCCGACAAAGGCGTCTGCCGGTCGCCCCACGGGTTGTCGTCGACCAGCCCCGCACTATGGGTCAGCAGGTCACGAATGCGGATATGCGGGCTGTCCCTAGTCGGATAGATCCAGCCGCGCATTTCCGGCACATAGGTTTCGGCCAGATCGTCAAGCGACAATCGGCCCTGCTCGCGCAGTTTCAGGATCGACAGCGCCGTAAATGCCTTGGTCATGGACGCGATGCGGAACAGGCTGTCGGGCGTCACCGGCCGCTTGATGACCAAGTCCTGCACGCCCAGCCCCTTCACATGGACCAGCCGCCCGTCCGCGACGATGCCATAGACCAGCCCCGGCGCACGGCTGTCCACCTGAAAATCGGCGAAGAGCCGGTCGATCTCCGGTATCGCCTGCGCGATCCTGGCCGGGTCGGCGGCTTGTGCCGGACGCAGCACCATCATCGCGAACAGCAGGCAGGCAGCAAGACGCATTGGCAAGTTCCCCTATAGAACCGCCAGCATGCCGACTTGCATCACGACCGCAAGGGCGGCCGGACGGATTATTCGGTAAAGGCCGCCTCGATCACCGCGCCATCGTCGCTCAGCGTGACCGCATGGATCGGCGCCATGAAGCGCTTGGGCTTCTGGCCCTCGATCGCGGGACGCTCCACCTCGATGATGTCGCCCGCGCCGAAATTCTCGACCGCTACGATCGTGCCCAGCGCTTCGCCGGTGCTTGCGGTGCAGGGCAGGCCGATCAGGTCGGCATGATAATATTCGCCCTCGGCCAGCGGCGGCAGGGCAGAACGGGGCACGGTCAGCGCCGTACCGCGCAAGGCTTCGGCCGCACCGCGTGTCTCCACCTCGGCAAAGCGGGCCACCGCGCCATTGGGGCCAGGGCGCACCGACTTCAACGTCAGCGTGCGCCCCGCCGCATCGAAGCTCTTGAAGCTCTTGAGGCTTTCCGCCCCTTCGCCAAAGAGCTTCAGACGGACATCGCCCGCCACCCCATGCGCACCGATGATCGCGGCCAGAGTGACGGGCTTGTCTGTCATTATGCTCAGCCTTCAGCCTGTTCGGCAGCGGCTTCTTCAGCCGGTGCTTCTTCAGCAGCAGCCGGAGCAGGGGCGGCAGCGGCCTCAGCGGCGGCGGCCTTGGCGGCTTCGGCTGCTTCAGCGGCTTCGGCAGCCTTGGTCGCGCGATCTTCGGCGCGATCCTTGGCCTTCTGACCCGGCTCGGCCTTGTTCGGGTTGTTGCGCACCTTGCGCTCCTTCACGCCAGCGGCATCCAGGAAGCGGGCGACGCGGTCGGTCGGCTGCGCGCCGGCTTCGACCCAGTGCCTGGCACGGTCGATGTCCAGAACGACGCGCTTTTCGTCGCCCTTGGGCAGGACGGGGTTGTAGCTGCCGATGCGCTCGATGAACTTGCCGTCACGCGGGGCGCGGCTGTCGGCCACGACGATGCGGTAATAGGGGCGCTTCTTGGAGCCGCCGCGCGACAGACGGATGGAGGTTGCCATGGAACTAAACCTTTCTAACTCAACTGCTTATTTAGGGTCGTCATCCCAGCGATAGCTGGCGTCTCTCTTTCCCGGTGGGAAAGTGACGCCCCAGCTTTCGCTGGGATGACGGGTTGCTTCACTTCTTCATGAAATTCTGAAAGCCGGGCGGCAGCTTGGGCATATTGCCGCCCAATCCGCCCAGGCCACCCAGACCCGACAGGTCGGGCGCGCCACCCGCGCCATCGGGGCCGCCAAGGCCACCCATGCCGCCGCCAGTGAACATCTTGGCCAGCCCTTTGAGGCCGCCCATCTTGCGGATCTTCTTCATCGCGCCTTCCATTTCCTGATGCATTTTCAGGAGACGGTTGACGTCCTGCACGGTGCGGCCGGCACCCTTGGCGATGCGGATCTTGCGCTTGGCGTTGATCAGCGCGGGCTTCTCCCGCTCCTTGGGCGTCATGGAGCCGATCATCGCGTCCAGATGGATCAGCGTCTTGTCGTTCGCGCCGCTATTGGCCATCGCCGCCTGCGCTTTTTTCAGCCCCGGCAACATGCCCGCCAGCGCACCAAGGCCGCCCATGCGACGCATCTGGTTCAACTGGCTGCGCAGGTCGTTCATGTCGAACTGACCCTTTGCCATTTTCTTGGCCAGCTTGTCGGCTTCTTCCGCGTCGATCGTCTCGGCGGCGCGCTCGACCAGCGACACAACATCGCCCATGCCCAATATGCGCTGCGCTACCCGCTGCGGATGGAACGGCTCCAGCGCATCGAGCTTTTCACCCGTACCCGCGAACTTGATCGGACGGCCAGTAACAGCTCGCATCGACAGCGCGGCGCCACCACGCGCATCGCCGTCCATCCGGGTCAGCACCACGCCGGTCAGCGGCACCTGTGCTGTAAAGCTGGTCGCGACGTTCACGGCGTCCTGCCCGGTCAGCGCGTCGACCACCAGCAGGATTTCGGCGGGATTGGCGACATCGGCGACCGCCTTCATCTCATCCATCAGCGCCTGATCGACATGCAGACGACCCGCGGTGTCGAGCATGACGACGTCGAAGCCCTGAAGCTTCGCGGCCTGCAACGCGCGCTTGGCGATATCGACCGGCTGCTGCCCGGCGATGATCGGCAGGGTCGCGACGTCGGTCTGCGTACCCAGCACCGCCAACTGTTCCTGCGCGGCCGGACGCTGGACGTCGAGCGACGCCATCAGCACCTTCTTGCGCTCTTTTTCCTTCAGCCGCTTGGCGATCTTCGCCGTGCTGGTCGTCTTGCCCGACCCCTGAAGACCGACCATCATGATGACGGCGGGCGGCGCCACGTCGATCATCAGGTCGCTGGTTTCCGATCCCAGCGTCTCGGTCAGCGTGTCGGAAACGATCTTGACGACCATCTGGCCGGGCGTGACCGACCGCAGCACATCGCTGCCGACAGCCTTTTCGGTCGCCTGATCGACGAACTGGCGCACGACGGGCAGCGCCACGTCGGCTTCCAGAAGCGCGATTCGCACCTCGCGCATCGCGGCGCGGACATCGTCCTCCGTAAGCGCACCGCGCCCACGCAGTTTGTCGAATACCCCACTGAGACGATCGCTTAGCGAATCGAACATCATCACCTCATTTGGGCCGAAAGGCCCGGAAAACCATGCTTACCCATCAAACGACAAAATCGCCGGCGGGCGAAACCTCGCCGGCCAGCGTCCATCCGATGCCCCATGCGGGCGCCCTGGAGTCGTCAGAGTACGGACGGCGGACCGACCGATTGCAGGGGCGCCTCTACGGGAAAGCCGATCAAAGCGCAAGCGCCCCTTGCGGCGCAGCCAATTGCAGGCGGATCGAGGGGCAAGCGGCCATACACGGCCGACCGCCAACGGCCTCGACCACAAACCTTTCCTACACGGCCGGCCTTTGATCTATCCTGCGAAATGGAACCGCAACCCGCCGCCCTGCCTCATAATCCCGGCCAGCCAACGCACTTCAAAGCGCGCCTAT
This sequence comes from Sphingobium sp. Leaf26, assembly GCF_001421665.1. Lineage (GTDB taxonomy): Bacteria > Pseudomonadota > Alphaproteobacteria > Sphingomonadales > Sphingomonadaceae > Sphingobium. The sequence continues at coordinate 44,701 of NZ_LMKV01000008.1, read as the reverse complement.
CGAGCAATGGTCCCGCACACGCCGCCTTACGGGCGTATCTGCGTCACCCCAATGGCGCGCCAATGACGCGCACATGCGCCCTATCCGTCGCGCGCGTGCCGCTTCAGAGGCGCGTCGCGAGAGCTTCGCGAGCGCTTACGGACCAAATTGGCCGACGACACTGTGAACTTTGCCCTGTCGCGTCGCTATCGCTTCGCTCCGGCTCAGATCAACCCGGCCAACGGGCTGGACGGATCGGCATAAAGGCGCTTGCCCATGCGCCCAGCGCGATAGGCCATGCGCCCCGCCTCCACGCCCGCCTTCATCGCGGCGGCCATCAGGATCGGATCTTTCGCTTCGGCGATGGCGGTGTTCATCAGGACGCCGGCGCAGCCCAATTCCATCGCCACGGTCGCTTCCGACGCAGTACCCACACCCGCATCGACCAGCACGGGCAACTTGGTGCCCTCCACGATCAGGCGGATCGTCACCTTGTTCTGGATACCCAGGCCCGACCCGATCGGCGCGCCCAGCGGCATGATCGCCACCGCGCCCACATCCTCCAACCGCTTGGCCGCGATCGGATCGTCGACGCAATAGACCATCGGCTTGAAGCCTTCCTTGGCCAGGACCTCGGTCGCACGGAGCGTTTCCACCATATCCGGGTAGAGCGTCCGCGCCTCGCCCAGCACTTCCAGCTTGACCAGATCCCAGCCCCCCGCTTCGCGCGCCAGCCGCAACGTGCGGATCGCGTCCTCCCCGGTGAAGCAGCCCGCCGTGTTGGGCAGATAGGTGATCTTTTTCGGATCGATAAAGTCGGTCAGCATCGGCGCGTTGGGGTCGCTCACATTGACCCGGCGCACCGCCACGGTCACGATCTCCGCACCCGACGCCGCGACCGCCGCCGCATTCTGCTCGAAACTCTTATATTTGCCGGTGCCCACGATCAGGCGCGACCGGAAGGTCTTCCCCGCCACGCTCCAGCTATCATCATCGACCGCAGACACATCGCCCCCGCCAACAAAATGGACGATCTCCAGTTCGTCGCCATCTTCCACCTTGATCTGCGCCAGCGTCGATCGCGGCACGACCTCCAGATTGCGCTCCACCGCCACCTTCTCCGGCACGAAGCCCAGTTCGCTCGCCAGTTCGGCCAGCGTCAGCCCGTCGCGAATACGGCGATGCTCGCCATTGATGTGGATGGAGATGGTGCCGTCTATGCTCACTGCGCTGTCCCGGACAAGAAGGAGTCTCGACTGAACGAGACGGGAAGGGCTAAGGATCGTGCGCATATAGGGGCGGCCTTGCCCGCCAAGCAACATCAGAAGGGTTCGCCATGGCCGACACGCGCAAAATCTATGTCCTCAACGGCCCCAACCTCAACATGCTGGGCACCCGCGAGCCGGAGATTTACGGCTATGACACGCTGGACGACATTGCCGAACGGATGGAAGACGTCGCAGGCCGCGCCCATGTGGAGATCGTTTTCCGACAGTCGAACCATGAAGGCTATCTGGTCGACTGGTTGCAGGAAGCGCATGCGGAGGGTGCGCATGCCGTCATCATCAATCCCGGCGCCTATACCCACACCTCGATCGCGCTGCATGACGCGATCAAGAGCATAACCGTGCCGGTCATCGAAATTCACTTATCCAACCCGCACAAGCGCGAGGCTTTCCGTCATAAAAGCTATGTCGGCATGGCGGCAAAGGGAACGATCGCAGGCTTCGGCCCCATGTCCTACATGCTGGCGCTGGAAGCCGCGCTGGAGTTGTAACGCCTTGCGTTTTGGCGCACGAAAGTTGCGCTTTGCCGTAAATGCGCATAGGCGCGGGCACCAGAAACGATATTCACCGGCCAGGGACTTCACATGACCGACAAACAAGAAAAGGGCGCAATGCAGGTGGACGTACAACTGGTGCGCGATCTCGCTGCGCTGCTGGACGACACCAACCTCACCGAAATCGAGGTCGAGGATGGCGATCGCAAAATTCGCGTCGCCCGGAAAGCCGCATCCGCCGCTGCGCCGGTCTATGCCGCCGCGCCGGCTGCCGCACCTGTTGCTGCTGCGCCTGTCGCAGCCCCCGTGGCGGCGCCCGCTGCCGAAGCCGCCCTGCCTTCGGGCACCGTGGTCAAGTCGCCGATCGTCGGTACCGCCTATCTTTCGGCCGAACCGGGTTCCGCGCCTTTTGCACGCATCGGATCGCAGGTCAGTGCCGGCGAAACCATCCTGATCGTCGAAGCGATGAAAGTCATGAACGCGATCACCGCGCCCGTAGCCGGCACGGTCAAGGCTGTGCTGGTCGATAACGGCCAGCCGGTCGAATATGACCAGCCGCTGATCGTCATCGAATAAGGCCCGCATAAGCTTATGGCCATCGAAAAACTGCTGATCGCCAATCGCGGCGAGATCGCACTTCGCATCCACCGCGCCTGCCATGAAATGGGCATCAAGACCGTCGCAGTGCATAGCACGGCCGACGCCGACGCCATGCATGTGCGCCTCGCCGACGAAGCGATCTGCATAGGGCCGCCTGCGGCCAAGGATAGCTATCTGAACATCGCCGCGATCATTTCGGCGGCGGAAATCAGTGGCGCGGATGCAATCCATCCCGGCTATGGCTTCCTGTCGGAAAACGCCAAATTCGCTGAAATCGTGGAAGCGCACGGGCTGGCCTTCGTTGGCCCAAAGCCCGAACATATCCGCACCATGGGCGACAAGATCGAGGCCAAGCGCACCGCCGGCGCGCTCGGCCTGCCGCTCGTCCCCGGTTCGGACGGCGCGGTCAGCGATGTCGAGGAAGCCAAGATCATCGCGGAAGCCGCTGGCTATCCGGTGATCATCAAGGCAGCATCGGGCGGCGGCGGTCGCGGCATGAAGGTCTGCACCTCGCCCGACCAGCTCGAAACACTGATGCAGCAGGCCGGTTCGGAAGCGAAGGCGGCCTTCGGCGACGCGACCGTCTATATCGAAAAATATCTGGGCAATCCGCGTCATATCGAAATCCAGGTGTTCGGCGACGGCAATGGCAACGCCATTCACCTCGGCGAGCGCGACTGCTCGCTCCAGCGCCGTCACCAGAAGGTGCTGGAAGAAGCCCCGTCGCCCGTTTTGTCTCAGGCCGAACGCGAGCGGATCGGCGGCATCTGCGCCAAGGCGATGGCAGACATGAGCTATCGCGGCGCGGGTACGATCGAATTCCTGTGGGAAAATGGCGAATTCTACTTCATCGAGATGAACACCCGCCTTCAGGTGGAGCATCCGGTGACGGAGATGATCACCGGCCTCGACTTGGTCCGCGAACAGATCCGCGTCGCCGAAGGCAAGCCGCTTTCCGTGAATCAGGAAGACATCCGCTTCACCGGCCACGCGATCGAATGCCGCATCAACGCCGAAGATCCCAAGACCTTCGCGCCGTCGCCGGGCACCGTCACCAGCTATCATGTTCCGGGCGGTATGCACGTCCGCGTCGATAGCGGCCTGTATCAGGGCTATAAGGTGCCGCCTTATTATGACTCCATGATCGGCAAGCTGATCGTCTATGGCCGCACCCGCGAGGGCGCGATCATGCGCCTGCGCCGCGCGCTGGAGGAATATGTGATCGAAGGGATGAAGACCACCATCCCGCTGCATCAGGCCCTGCTGCGCGATCCGGAATTTCTGGACGGCGATTACACGATCAAGTGGCTGGAAGAATGGCTCGCCCGCGAGGATGGCCAGTGAAAGCCACCATCTGGCATAATCCCAAATGCGGCACGTCGCGCAAGACGCTGGCGATCCTTGAAGACATGCCGGGCGTCGAGGTGGAGGTGGTCGAGTATCTCAAGACCCCCTTCATCCGCGACAAGCTGGTCCAGTTGTTCGCCGACGCTGGGATGACCCCGGCCGAAGCGATCCGCAAGATGGGCACCGACGCCGATGAACGCGGCTTGCCGGATATGGATGACGACGTGATCCTGGACGAAATGGCCGCCAATCCCTCCTATGTGAACCGCCCCTTCGTCGAGACCGAAAAGGGCGTCCGCTTCTGTCGCCCGCAGGACAAGGTTTTGGAAATTCTATGATTAATCAGCCTTTTGTCACGCAAACGTAACAAGGGGCTGATTTGAACCCTTGCTTTGACGGGAGGAAGCCGTAGCTTCTTCCCCATGGCAAAGGAACCGGCATTGGCGACCATCGCCGTCTACAGCCTCAAGGGCGGCGTGGGTAAGACGACCTTCGCGATTAATCTAGCCTGGGCATCGGCCTCTATATCGAAGCGGCGCACGCTGCTCTGGGATCTGGACCCGCAGGCGGCATCCAGTTGGCTCCTGTCCACAGACACGGAAAGCCGCGACGCAGCGCAGGCGATCTTCAGCAAGAATGTGGATGTCCGCAAGCTGATCCAGCCCTCCACCGTGCCCGGCCTCGACCTGATCGCCGCCGACACGTCGCTGCGCAGTCTCGACCATCTGTTCCGCGAAATGGACAAGAAGAAGCGGCTGGCCAAGCTAATCGAGAGCCTGGGCCACGACTATGACCGGATCATCCTCGACTGCCCGCCGGGCCTGACCGAAACCAGCGAGCAGGTGCTGCGCGCCGCAGACCTGATCGTGATCCCGGTCATCCCGTCCCCCCTGTCGCAGCGCGCCATGGGGGAAGTCGCCCGCTATCTGGTGCAGCGCGGCGGCAACCATGCCCCGATCTTGCCCGTCTATTCGATGGTCGATCGTCGCCGCAGCCTGCATCGCACGGCGCTGGAAAGCCAGCCGGGCTGGCACGCCATCCCGATGGCCAGCACGATCGAGCAGATGACGGTGCGCCGCAAGCCTCTGGGCGCCTTCGCCCCGACATCGCCACCAGCGCAGGCCTTTGCAGCACTATGGACGCAGGTAGAGCGCCAATTGCTGACGAAATAGAGTCAGCCGATGGCGGCCCGCTGCGGCACTGGAAATAGTCTGGCTGCATCCTGGGGCTGCATCGGCCGTCCGAAATAATAGCCCTGCACCTTCTTGCAGCCCAGACGGCGGACCATCTCCAGTTCAGCCTCCGTCTCAACCCCTTCAGCGGTAGTCGTCATGCCCAGGCTGTCCGCCAGCGTCACAACGGCGCGGATGATCGCCAGGCTTTCCGCCGTGTTCTTCGACGCCCCGACAACGAAGCTGCGGTCGATCTTGATCGTGTTGAAACGGGTCCGGCTGAGATAGCCAAGCGAGCTATAACCCGTGCCGAAATCGTCGAGCGATAGCTGGATTCCTAGGCCAAGCAGTTGATCCAGCACTTTCAGTGCACCCGTATCCTCGCCCATAAAGACACTTTCAGTGACTTCCAGTTCCAGCCGCCGCGCTTCCAGCCCGCTCTGCGCCAAGGCGGATATGACGGCTGTGACGAAACTGGGATGGGCCAATTGTTCGGCAGAGACATTGACCGCGATGCGGACATCCTCCGGCCAGTTCGTCGCTTCCATGCAGGCCATACGCAACACCCATTCGCCGATCGGCGCGATCAGCCGCGCCTCCTCCGCTACTGGAATGAACTTGGCCGGCGAGATCGCCCCCAATTGTGGATGGATCCAGCGCACCAGCGCCTCGAAGCCCAGCACCACGCCCTGATTGGCGTCGACCACCGGCTGATAGAGGACGTGCAACTCGTCCTTTTCCAGCGCCTCACGCAGCGCCAGTTCTAGCTGCCGTCGCTCTTCCGCCTGGGCATGTAGCTGCGGCTCATAAGCGCGATGCACGCCGCCGCCGTCGTCCTTGGCCCGATACAATGCAAGGTCTGCGCTGCGGATCAGGGCTTCGGATTCTCGGCCGTCCATCGGCGACAGCGCCGACCCGACCGAGGCACCGACATGCAACATATGCTGGTCGACCTGATAGGGCACTGACAGCGCGCCGATGATCGCCGAGGCCAGCCGCGGAATGACCGCGCCGTCCGCGACATGGGGCAAGACCACGGCAAATTCGTCTCCGCCGATCCGACCGCAAAATTGGCCGGCATCGCAAACCTGCCGCAATCGGCGCGCCACCTGGCTCAGCAGCTTGTCGCCGGTCTGGTGGCCCAGCGTATCATTGATCGCCTTGAACCGGTCGAGGTCTATCATCATGAAGCCGCATCCGGGCGAGCGCCCCCGCGCCGTATCCATCGCCTGATCCAGCACTTCGCGCAGATGGCTGCGATTGGGCAGGCCGGTCAACGGATCGAACCGCGCCAACTGGGCGATCTTGTCTGCCGATTCACGTTGCGCCGTGACGTCCGAGCCGACACCGCGAAAACCCTGAAACGCGCCGTTTTCATCGTAACGGGGCGAGGCGGACAGTTCCCACCAGCGCCATTGTCCCTTGATTTCGACCGGGAGGACGAGATTGCTGAAACTCTCGCGCCGCTTGAGATGATCGGCCAGACTGTGCAGCCCGGCGGCGAAGCGCCCATTGTCCCAGCCGCTGCCGGCCAATATCTGCACCAGCGACGCGCCCTCCAGATCGGCAGGCTCCATGCCGAGCGTTTCGGCAAAACGGTTGGATACGCCGCTGATCCGCCGCAGCGTGTCGGTCTGCCACAACCAGTCGGACCCGCCTGCCTCATATTCACGCAGCAAGAGGCTCACCACTTCGCTCTTTTCTGCGAGCTGGGCGGTCGTGCTGTGTTGGCGGGCGAAGGTGCGGGCGTAGATGCAGCAGCCAGCGAGCAGGGAGAGGGCATAGCTGGTGGCCAATGCCCGGAGCGGCAGTTGGCCATGATCGTCGAACATGAAGAACAGGCCGATGATGCAAGGCAGGAGATAGGCGCTGGCGGAGAGCGGAGTCGCTGCATAGCTGATCGCGCCGCAGACCATGATGCAGCTGACCAGCGTCCAGAGCGCCACCAGCTCTTCTGTCTGCCCGGACCGGGCGATCAGGGCCATGCAACTGGCCCACACCACCCCCTGCAACAGCGCGCCCAAAGCATGGCGGCGCAGGTCGGACGGGCCGACACCGGCATTATCGGCACGACGGCGACGGCTGTCCAGACCGATGGCGACGGCCGTGGCGGCGATCAGGGCTGCGCTCCAGCCGGCAAGCAGCATGGGCGGGCAGCAATGCGAAAAGACCTGCCAAAGGAACAGCAGGCCACAGATGTTCATGCCAAGGCGCAGAATGGCGATGCCGTCGGCGGAGCGCAACTGCGCCTCCAGCACGCGCATGGCGGCTGCGTCCGTCACCGACGACAGTCCCATCATCGCCCGAAGCGATACACGTTCCTGTCGATCCGGCTCTTCGCTCTGATCTGTCTTGCTACCCACATGCCTGCGTTAACAGCCATGCGTTAGCAATCGGTAACCTTGGCGAGCCGTCAGGCGGCGATGTCGTAGGGCCGGATTTCGCCGGTCAGATAAAGGTTGCGCGCCTTCGACCGGCTGAGCTTGCCCGAAGAGGTGCGCGGCAGGGTGCGGGGCGGCACCAGTTCCACGACGCAGTTCATGCCGGTAATGGCGCGGACCCGTTCGCGAATCTGGTCGCGCAGGCGCGAACGCTCCTCATTATCGGAGGTGCGGCAATGGACCAGCACGGCGGGCGCTTCCTCACCACCCGGCGTGGTGATGGCGAAGGCGGCGATATCGCCCTGCTTGAAGCCGGGGAGCTGCTCCACCGCCCATTCGATATCCTGCGGCCAGTGATTCTTGCCGTTGATGATGATCATGTCCTTGGCGCGGCCGACGATGTAGAGATAGCCATCGGACAGATAGCCCATGTCGCCGGTGTCGAGCCAGATGCGGCCAGATACATCGGCGGCCATGCAGGCCTTGGTCGCGGCGTCGTCGCGGAAATAGCCGACCATCAGGCTCGGCCCGGTGGTCCAGACCTTGCCGATCTGACGCTCGTTCATCAGGCCGCCATCCTCGTCGCGGATTTCCACGACCATGTCCTTGGCCGGCTTGCCGCAATTGACGATGGAGCGGAAACGCTGCGGACGGCCTTCGGGCGCATCGCCGCCCGACAGGTCGGTTTCCTCGACCAGTTCCACGATGATGCCCTCGCCCGGCGGCATGATGGTGACGGCCAGCGTCGCTTCGGCCAGGCCGTAGCTGGGCAGAAACGCCTTGGGGCTGAAGCCCGCGTCGGCGAAAGCGTCGACGAAGCTCTGCATCACGTCGGGGCGGATCATGTCGGCGCCGTTGCCGGCGAGGCGCCAGCGCGACAGGTCGAACCGGTCCTGCGCCTTGGTCTGGCTGGACATGCGGCGGGCGCAGATGTCGTAGCCGAAGGTGGGCGAATAGCTGATCGAGGTGCCGCTGTTGCGGCTGATGAGGTCGAGCCACGCCAGCGGACGACGGGCGAAATCCTCCGTCTTCATATAATCGGCCGACACCTGATTGGCGACCGGGGACAGGAAGCAGCCGACCAGCCCCATGTCATGATACCAGGGCAGCCAACTGATGCAGCGGTCGCTTTCGACCACTTCCATGCCATGGCTGTGCGCCGACAGATTGCTGAGCAGCGCATGGTGCGTGACCGCGACGCCATGCGGGAAGCGGGTCGAACCGCTGCTATATTGCAGATAGGCGATTTCCTGCGGCTGCGCCTGCGGCAGGGCGACGGGGACCACCTCACGCGCCAGAAAATCCTCGAACGCGATGCTCTCGACCGATTTCTGCCGGCCGGACTCGCCCGCCATCTCTTCCAGTTCCTTGGGGAAGAGGAACAGCATCGGGTCGCAGCTCGACAACTGGACATTGAGCTGGTCGATATAGCTTTCCTTGCCGCCGAAGCTGGTCGGCAGCGGCAGCGGGACCGGCCAGGCGCCGGCATAGACGATGCCGAAGAAGAGCGTCGCGAAATCCGGGCCGGTTTCGGCGACCAGCGCGATGCGATCCTGCGGCTTGACGCCATGCGCGATCAGGCGATGGGCGCAGGCGATGGCATCGGCGCGCAGTTCGCTGAACGGATAAGGCCGCGCCAGATTGCCACGGGCATCGTGGAAATTCAGACCGCGTTTGCCCTGCGCCGCATAGTCCAGCGCTTCGCCCAGCGTCCCGAAATCGGAGAAGCGGCGCGGCAGATCATCTATGGTCGGCGTTGGTGCCATCATCTCTTGCGAACCCGTCATATTGGTTTCACCCAATGTCTTAAAACTCATGAAAGCGGGGCCGCTAGCAGCTTTGGCCGCCATATGCACCGCCTATTCCATGCCAATCTCGCTTATTAGCCGACAAGGCGCGGTGAAATTCCGGCCCGACTGTGGCATAAACATGGCGCATCGGTCATTAAGTGTCATCATGACCGGCAAACGCCTCCCCCCACCGCTGGACGAAGCCGCGCTGCGCGATATGGCGCTGCGCCATGTCGCCCGTTTTGCAACCAGCCGGGGGAAGTTGCTGGCCTATCTGAAGCGCAAGATCAAGGAGCGCGGCTGGGGCGGCGAAGAACCGGCCGATCCCGATGAACTGGCCGATCGCTTCGTGGAGCTTGGCTATATCGACGATGCGGGCTTTGCCGTGATGAAGAGCGGGGCGCTTGGTCGGCGGGGCTATGGCGCGCGGCGGATCAACGAGGAACTGCGCGCGGCAGGCATAGCGGAGAGCGACCGGGCACAGGCGGACGCGCAGACCGCGTCGGAAGCGTGGAACGCGGCGGAGCACTTTGCGCGGCGCAAGCGGGTGGGGCCTTTTGCGACCACCGCGCTCGACCCCAAGCAACGGGACAAGGCGATCGCCGCCTTCCTGCGCGCGGGCCATGATTATGCGACGGCACGGCGCTGGGTGGATGCCGCGCCGGGCGAAATATTGGCGGAGGAATAGGCCGCGAGGGTCACGATTGGGTCACGGGCCGGGCATGGGGGCAAAGTTCACACCGTTCTTTCTTCGCAAATACGGGCAAATGCGACAGCCATGCGCCGCCGATGCACCCATGACGCGAGGCCGACGCGCCATCGGGATCACGGCTGCGCGCCGGTTGGGTCATGCCTGCGCGACGCCCCCGCGACAGGGACGCGCCTGTCAGGTCATACATGGGTCGCGCCGCGCGGGCGGACGGGATCGGTGAATGGGTCCGCCAGACTTTGCGCATGCAGCGCCAGCGCATGGCTCCACGTCCGGTCGAACACCGTGCCCGCAAGGCGCCGGCGCAGTCGGTGGGCGCTGGCCGGCGACATGCCCACGGCACGGGCCGCCTGCGTGACATTGGCGCTGGCAAGCAGGTGCGTGAGGAAGCGGCGCTGCCGATCCGGCGTCCAGAGGGCGCGTTTGGCGGGAACGGGCGCCGTGGCAGAAGGGATCGCGCCGGGCGCGGGCGGATTGGGGGAGAGAGGCTGTTCCATCGACAAGGATAGAACAGACGAAATCCTATTTTGGAAGGGGGATTTGGGTGGTGAGCGGACTGTCAGCTTTTTAGCATTTATGGTCGGTTAGCGGACGATTACGGCATCCTCGATTGACAGGTTCTCTGGCTTGGCGAATGAACTACTTAGCTGCCCTTTACCCAGATAGGTGATGTAGCAATCAGGCGTGATTTTCAAACGTCGGGCAACCAAATTGCTTGCGCATGCCTTTCTGATGGGAGCGAGGGATGCATACGAGAAGCTGTAGACGGAACGCCCTTCGTTTATCCTTAGCCCCACCATATCCTGCACCCAATGCTCTAAAGCTAGCCGTTGCGCCTTGTCTGATCGGATCAATAAAGGAGCCGACCATTCCTCGTAACTGCTGTCATGATAGCGCAGCTTGATATTCTGGCCGCTGCGATTGTCGATCACAGTTGGCCAAGCATCACAGCCCGCCAGAAAAAACATCAAACTAGCAATGGCGAAAGCGCGCTTGTTCATATCTCAGGACATCCCAACGGTTTCTGTCGTGCCAGCGTAAAAGCATGTCCGCAATCGGTAAGTCTATTAGGCAGTGGGAGCGGCAAAAAATGGTCGGGACCAGCCTTTCCCCTGATCGGACCGCTTCCGTGCCCTGTCCTGACGCATTACCCCCTCCCCTTGCGCGCCGAATCGCATTAGGCATCACTCCTATGATCCGCCCGTCCCCCCTGCTGGCTTCCGCCCTCTTCGCCGTCAGCCTGCTGGCCGCCTGCTCCAGTTCGCAGCCGGTCGCCGACAACAGCGCGCAGGTGCAGGCGACGAGTGCGCTGCTGCCCGTCGTCATCCGCAGCGCCAAAGGCACGCATCGTTTCGATGTGGAGGTCGCCGCCACGCCGCAGGAGCAGGAAAAGGGCCTGATGTTCCGCAAGGCACTGGATGCCGACGGCGGCATGCTCTTTCCCATGGACCCGCCACGCACGGCCAGTTTCTGGATGAAGGACACGCTGATCCCGCTCGACATGCTGTTCGTCCACACCGACGGGACGATCGCTTTCCTGAAAAGCGAGGCGCAGCCCTATGCGCGCGAACCGGTGTCGGCGGGCGTGCCGGTGGCGGCCGTGCTGGAACTGCGCGGCGGACGGGCGGCGGAACTGGGCATAGCGGAGGGCGACCGGGTCAGTTGGGGTGGCTGCGCCGTGCCGGGCGAAAAGCGTACGACCACCCTGAACTTCTGTCCCGTTGCGAGTCACTGAGCCATGCTGCCAAGCCATCAAAGCGCCGATCGCGCATTGAAACGGGTCATTCTGTTCACGCTTATTGTGGCCGTTATCACCTTTCCCATTCTGATCATTCAGCTTCTGAACATCGTAGTATTTGGCTGGCCGCAGTCTGTTCTCAATAAGCTCGGCATGCGGCATGGAGATGAGTCTCTAATAATAATTTCAGCGCTCTTTAGCTCTGCCGTTTTCCTGCTTCTGGCGGCACAGGCTGGTCGCAATCTTCTGCGATAGAACCTCTCCCATATCAAAGCATTCAAAGCGCACCAATTCTACGATGACCCATTCCCAAAACGCCTTGCCCGCGCCCGTCGCAGCGGCTAAGCGCTGGCGCATGGGAATCCTGGCTAACGTCTTCACCTGGTGGAATGGCGCCACCTTCGGCACCTGGCTCTTTACGGCTCGCAAGGGCACGAAAGTGGGCGAGGATCATCAGGGCAATATCTATTATGAAGGCGGCACCGACCCCAATGGCCTGACGCGCCGCTGGGTGATGTATAATGGCGCCAACGACGCCAGCCGCGTGCCGGCCGAATGGCATGGCTGGCTGCATCATTCGATAGAGGGTGCGCCCGAAAGCTTCCTGCCGCCGCCGCGCATCTGGGAAAAGGAATCCACCCCCAACGCGACCGGCACCGCCAACGCCTATCGCCCGTCCGGCGCGCTCGAAAAGGGCGGCCAGCGCCAGAAGGCGACCGGCGATTATGAGGCGTGGAGCCCCGACGCGGCATGACCCGGCATGCGGCGGGAAGCGTCCCGCCGATCCTGTCTGCGCTGCCTTTCCTGTCCTGCGCGCTGGCGCTGGCCGCCTGTGGCAAGACGGACGTGCCCGCCGCCAACCAGAGCGGGCCGGTCAAGGTGCAGAGCGCGCCGATCCGCGCCGTGGCGAACGGCGCGGCGTCGGGTACCCCGATGGCCGAGCGGAGCGCCGTCATCGGCCTGTTGAACAAGCGCAACGGCCTGACCCGCGATCTGACGATGAAGCCGGGCGAAGCGCTGCGCGTGGGCGATGCGATCGTCCGGTTGCAGGCGTGCGAAACCAGCGCGCCATGGGAAAATGTGCAGGAAACCGGCGCCTTCGTGCAGTTGGACGTGCGCAGCAGCGCCGATGGCAAGTGGCGGCGCAATTTTTCCGGCTGGCTGTTCCGCGAACGGCCCGACCGTAATGTCGTGCAGCACCCGATCTATGACGTCTGGGTCAGAAGCTGCACGATGGAATGGCCCGAAACCGGGCCGGAGACGGTCAAGCTGGGCGCCGAGGGCAAGCCGGCCAACGGCGCGAAGGCCCGTTCCGCCGCCACGCCCGATCCGGACGCCAGCACGGACGCGCCGGCCGCCGTCCCCAGCGCCACGCCGCCGGTCGCGCCCGCCAACAACTGAAGATAGTCGCGCTGGCTGATTTCGATCGCGCCCATGCTGCGCAGATGATCGGTCATGAACTGGCAGTCGAGCAGGGTGAAGCCGCCGACCCGCAGCCGCGCCACCAGCCAGGCCAGCGCCACCTTCGACGCATCGGTGCGGCGCGACACCATGGATTCGCCGAAAAAGGCTTGGCCCAGCGCCACGCCATACAGGCCGCCGACCAGTTCATCCCCCTCCCACACTTCGACCGAATGGGCGAAGCCGGATTCGTGCAGATGGCGATAGGCGCTTTCGATCTGGTGGTTGATCCAGGTCGAGGGGCGGTCCGGCGCGGATTGCGCGCAGAGCGCCAATATCTGGGGGAAGGCGCGGTTGGCGGTGACGGTGAAGCGGTCACGGCGGATGGTTTTGGACAGCGAGTGCGACAGGTGGAAGCCGTCCAGCGGCATGATCGCGCGCCTTTTGGGTTCGACCCAATAGACGTCCTGCGCGTCGCGATCGTCCGCCATGGGGAAGACGCCGATGGAATAGGCCTGCAACAGGACGAGCGGGTCGATCATCATTCTGATCGCAAGGGTAGCAGACCGGGCGGCTGGGGAAAGGCTTTCATGGTCCTTTCGGGCGGGTTAGGATGGACCATGCGCCGCCTGATCCCCGCTCTGTTGCTGCTGGCAGCCTTGTCCGCGCCTGTGCCCGCGATCGCCGCGCCGGATGAAGCCCGCCATTATTATCTGCAAGGGGTGATGGAGACGGGATCGGAGCTGCTGCTGCGGCCCGACGGGCGGTTCCAATGGTATCTGTCGGTCGGTGCGCTGGACCTGTTTGCGGAAGGGCGCTGGGTCGAGGCGGAGGGCGCAGTGCTGCTGACGGCGGAAAAGAGCGCGCAGGTGCCCGAGCCGGGATTTGAGACGCTGCGGCTGACCGTGCGCGGCGCGGACCTGATCCCGCCGGACGGACATGGCGCCTATCGCCTGCCGGATGCGGCGCACGATTGACTTGGGCGGGACGGCCCCTAACGTCCCGATTCCATGAAGACTCTTCCCTTGGCCCTGCTGCCCCTCCTCCTCGCCACCGCTGCCCACGCCGCTCCCGATCCTGCCTCTGGCCCTTATGCCGCGCGGGTGGCGAAGATACTGAAGGCCACGCCGCTGATCGACGGGCATAATGACTGGCCCGAAGCGCTGACCGACAAGGTCAAGGAGCAGCGCTGGACGATCCCGCTCGACCGGCTGGACCCGGCGACGTTCCACACCGACATCGAACGGCTGCGCGCCGGTGGCGTGGGCGGGCAATTCTGGTCGGTCTGGGTGTCGGCCGACCTGCCCGAACTGCAACAGGTGAAGGATACGCTGGAGCAGATCGACCTGGCGCATAGTTTCGCGCGCCGTTACCCCAGGGACTTCACCTTCGTGAACACGGCGGCGGAATTGCGCGCGGCGCACAAGGCCGGGCGGGTTGCGTCCCTATTGGGCGTTGAAGGCGGCGGCCAGATCGACGGCAGCCTGGCGGTGCTGCGCAGCTATCGGGCGCTGGGCGCTTCCTATCTGACGCTGACGCATGCGCGCACCATCGCCTGGGCCGACAGCGCCACCGACAATCCGCAGCATGACGGGCTGACCCCGTTCGGCGAGGCGGTGGTGCATGAACTCAATCGGCTGGGGATGCTGGTGGACCTGAGCCATGTGAGTGAGGCCACGATGCTGGACGCGTTGCGCGTGACCAAGGCGCCGGTGATCTTCTCCCACTCCAGCGCGCGGGCGATCTGCAACACGCCGCGCAACGTGTCGGACGCCGTGCTGAAACAGGTCGCGGCCAATGGCGGCGTGGTGATGGTCAATTATGCGCCGCAATATGTGTCGGAAGCCCGTCGCATCTGGAGCGCGGCCCGCAGCGCGGAAGTCGCGCGCTATAATGCGCCGCCCTTTGGTGGCCTCTATATCGGCGACCCCGAGGGCGCGAAGCAGGCGCTGGCGGATTGGGAGAAGGCGAATCCCGAACCGGTGGTGACCCTGTCGCAGGTGGCCGATCACATCGACCATATCGCCAAAGTCGCCGGCGTCGATCATGTCGGCATCGGCAGCGATTTCGATGGCGTGGGGTCATTGCCGCAGGGGCTGGAAGGGGTGCAGACCTATCCGGCTTTGCTGGCGGAGTTAATGCGCCGGGGCTGGAGCGACGCGGACATCGCCAAACTGGCCGGCGACAATGTGCTGCGCGTGATGGCGGCGGCGGAAAAGATCGCGGCGGGGATGGCGGGCGAGCCGGCGGGCAGCGGGACCGTGGCGGCGCTGGATGGAGTGAAGCGGTAGGTTGCTGGTTTGGTATCGACCATAACCAATCATAAGGGTTCGGCAAGTTCGCAGCTATAAGCTGTCACTTATCATGAGCAAGGCGAAAGCCCATCCCCCTCTCAGGCCCTCCGTCATAGGTCCAAAGGGCGTCTAAGAATCCACTAGGTTTTTTGTCGCCCATCCCATGATACCACATCCCGATCACGGCAGACTGCTGGCAGAAGAGGCCGCCCAGCTTTTTACACCCTAAATCGTCGGTAATGCGTCGGGTATCTGCCAGAATTTCCATCGCATTGCCTTCAAGATCGAAGATGCCATTCTTGCTTGGCTTCAGTTGGCCAACAGGGCGTACCAACCCACGCTCGACCGCCCATCTCGGATCAGCAGGGGACGCTTTGACAATAGGATTTTGATATGATGCGCTCTTCCCAGCAATTCGCCATTCAGCAGTAGTAGGCAGCCGGTATTTTTTGCCAAATTTCTTATTGAGCCAGTCCAAATAGCACTGGAAATCAGGGCGGGTTATGCCTGTTACCGGATATTGGTCAGCAAGTGTTTTCGAAAATTTCAACCGATCATTGTATTGATTGGCTGGCATTGGGCATTTTGCTTCGGTGACGGCAGGCAAATAATCCTTCCAAGTGACCTCGTATATGCCGAGATAAAACGATTTCTTCACCGTTCCATCAGTATCCAACAACACCATTTTCGGTTCATTGATTTCAAAGCTATCAGCCTGTGCTCCTTCACAGAGCATCAGAACCAAAGCAGATAACATTATCCGAGCCGAGTTTAGAAAAGATTTTCGCATTTGCTGTCCCGCTCCCGGTGAGTTGCAAAACTCGATTCAGATGCGATTACGCCACTTAGCGAAGCCGTATCTATAAAGCGGACGTCCCGCTACCCACCCATCTCACCCCTAACGCACCGCGCTTTCCAGCAATCTTACCGTCCCCGCGGCCGCGTCCATTTCCGCCTCTATGCCGAGCGGCAGGCTATATTGGTTGGCGACATGGCCGAATTGCGCGCCCTGGAAGGCGGGGATGCCGAGTGGCTCCAGATGCTGTTGCAGCACTTGCGACAAGGTGAAGCCGCCATAGCTGGGGCCGCCCGGCCCGCAATCGGTGCATTGGCCGAAGATCACGCCCTTGACCTTGCCCAGCACACCGGCGAGCGATAGCTGGGTCAGCATGCGGTCGATGCGGTAGGGCTGTTCGCTCACATCCTCGATAAAGAGCAGCGCGCCGTCGAAATCGGGCAGCCAGTTCGTGCCAATCAGCGCGGCCAGCACGGTGAGGTTGCCGCCCAGCAATCGCCCGCGCGCCACGCCGGGGCGGAAGGTGCGGATACGGCCCGTGCGCTGCACCAGCCGGTCCTCATGCGAAACCGGGTTGGCGAAGGTGGGCGTGGCGCCATCTAAGGCGACGGCGCGGAAGGCGTCCCAGCTATATTGGCCCCAACTGCTCGCCGCATTGGGACCATGGATGGTGGTGAAGCCGGCCTTCGCCGCGAAGGCCAGATGCAGCGCGGTGATGTCCGAAAAGCCGACCAGCAGCTTGGGGTTCTTGCGGATGGTGGCGAAATCCAGCAGCGGCAGGATGCGCGCGCAGCCCCAGCCGCCGCGCACCGCGAAGACGGCGCGCACATCCGGGTCGGCGAACATCGCATTGACGTCGGCTGCCCGGTCCTTGTCCGTGCCGGCGAGATAGCCGTAGCGGCCCGCCAGATGCGGCGCGGCCTTGGGCTTCAGGCCCATGGCGGTGATCGTGTCCTTGACGAGATCGAGGTCGAAACCGTCGTCGGTGAAGCCCGCCGGCTCGATCAGGCCGACCGTATCACCCGCGCGCAGGCGGGGCGGCTTCACCCATGGGGCCGGCGCGGCCAGCGCCTGCGGCCCGGCCAGCATCGCGCCCATGCCCGCCAGCATGCTGCCCACCATGTCCCGTCGGTCGATCCGCATCGTCAAAAGTCGCTCCCGTCCCTGTGGCGATAGGCACCGCCCGACCATCGCATGTCGATATCGGGATAATGGCAGTCGCCGGTCGGCACACGGCCGAAAGCGACGAAGACGCAATCGGCGGCGCTTTCATTCACCAGATGATGGCCGTTCGGCTCGCCCTTGGGGAAAGCCGCCATGTCGCCCGCCGCCATCGGCGTGCGTTGCCCTTCCTCCACCAGCACCGCTTCGCCAGCCAGCAGGACCAGAAATTCGTCCTCATCCTCATGCCAGTGCCGTTGGGAGGAGGCCGCACCGGGTTTCAGCACGACATGGCTGACGCCGAAATCGCCGAGGCCATGGGCCGGACCCAGCCGCCGGACCCAGCGCCCCGCAACGATGGCCGCATAGGGGGCGGGATAGCCGGTGCGATTGGTCTGTTCGATGCGGTCGAGGTCGATCCGTGGCATGGCCCATTCTCCTGTGGCTGGCGCCCAAAAGCTGGCCAACCCGCATGGCTTTCGCTAACGCGGGGCGATGACCATGACCAGCACCAATGACGATGTAGTGGCACTGGCCCAGCGCCTGCTCGCCTGTCCATCCATAACCCCTGCGACCGGCGAAGTCTTTACGGCCTTAGAGGCAATGCTCGCGCCGCGCGGCTTTACCGTCGACCGGTTCGTGGCGGGGGAAGCGCCCGACGGGCCGGTCGAAAATCTGCTGGCGTGGCGCACGACGGGCGCGGGGCCGCATTTCGCCTTTGCCGGGCATCTGGATGTGGTGCCGCCGGGTCCGGGATGGACCAGCGATCCTTTCGTGCCGGAGATTCGCGGCGACCTGCTCTACGGGCGGGGCGCGGTGGACATGAAGGGATCGATCGCGGCCTTCGTCGCGGCGCTGGACGCGCTGCCCGACGATCTGCCGGGCACGATCAGCCTGATCATCACCGGGGACGAGGAAGGCCCGGCGGTCCATGGCACGCTGGCGCTGATGGACCGGATGAAGGCGCGCGACCTGCGCCCGGACCTGTGCCTGGTGGGCGAACCGACATCGTCGGCGCGGCTGGGCGATGTGGTGAAGATCGGCCGGCGCGGGTCGGTGAATATGTGGATCAGGGTAGCGGGGTCGCAGGGCCATGTCGCTTATCCGCATCTGGCCGACAATCCGATTCCCAAGCTGGTGCGCATCCTGACGCTGATCGAGGCGGAGGTGCTGGACGAAGGGACCGACTGGTTCCAGCCCAGCAATATCGAGATTACCGATCTGGAAGTCGGCAATGTCGCGCATAATGTGATCCCCGGCGCGGCGACGGCGCGCATTTCGATCCGCTTCAACGACCAGCATAGCGGCGCGTCGCTGATCGAGCGGATCAAGGCGATTGCCGCGACCGAGGGCGGCACGGTGGACGCGCGGATCAGCGGCGAATCCTTCCTGACTGCGCCGGGCGCGTTCAGCGATCTGATGAGCGGGGCGATCCGCGATGTGACGGGGGTGGAAACCGAGCTTTCGACCACAGGCGGCACGTCGGACGCGCGCTTCCTGTCGCGGATTTGCCCGGTGGTGGAATTCGGGCTGAACAATGCGACCATGCACAAGCTGGACGAGGCGGTCGCGGTGCAGGATTTACACGATCTGACGCGAATTTATGCGCTGGTGGTGGAGCGGGCGCTGGGGTGAATAGCGCGTAACACGCCCCTCCCGCGCTCGGGAGGGGGAACAAGAAAATCCCCTACCCCACATCCCGGACGACAGGCCGCAGCGGGGCGAACTGCGCCAGATAGGCCTCTTCCGCCGTGGGCCGGGCCAGATGATAGCCCTGGAACAGGGTGCAGCCGATGACGCGCAGGACGTCCATCTGCGCTTCGCTCTCGATGCCTTCGACCACCACTTCCATGCCGAGACCCTGGATCAGGCCGACGACGGCGGAGCAGATGGTGCGCGCTTCGGCCGAAGTGGCGATGTCGCGGACCAGGCTGCGGTCGATCTTGACCCGGTCGACGGGCAGTTCCTTCAGCCGCGACAGGTTGGAATAGCCGGTGCCGAAATCGTCGATGGCGATGCGCACGCCGTCGCGGCGCAGCGCACGGAGCTGTTCCAGCACCCGCGTTTCCATCTCCATCGCCAGCGATTCGGTGATCTCCAGTTCCAGCATGGACGGTGGCGCGCCATGGGTGGCGATGGCATGGCGCAGGCGCAGGAAAAAGTCCGCCTGCGCCAGTTCGCGGGTGGAGATGTTGATGGCGATGCGCTGGTCGATGCCGGCCTGCATCCAGCGTGCCGCCGTCTGGCACACGCGGCCCATCACCCAGTCGCCCAGCGCGACGATCGAGCCGCTTTCCTCCGCGATCGGGACGAACGCGCCGGGCATGACCAGTTCGCGTTCGGGATGCGCCCAGCGGACCAGCGCTTCGGCGGTGACGGCGCGGCCGGTCGCCACGTCGATCTGCGGCTGGAACTCCAGCAGAAATTCGTCCCGCTCCAGCCCGCGCAGCAGGTCGCGTTCCAGTTCGGCGCGATCCTCCGCCTCCAGCGCCAGCGCATCGGTATAGATTTCGGCGCGGCCACGGCCCTGACGCTTGGCATGATACATGGCGACGTCCGCCGCGCGCAGCAGGTCGGCCAGCGTAGCGCCATGGTCGGGATGGCAGGCGATGCCGATCGAGGCGCCGAGTTCGACATGCTGGCTGCCAAGATCGAACCGTTCGCCCAGCGCGAACTGGATGGCGCGGGCGATGCGCTGTGCCGCCGCCGGGCCGGACAGATGGGGGAAGAACATGGTGAATTCATCGCCCGCCAGACGCCCGATGACGGCATCGCCGCCCCCGGTGCTGACCTGGGCCATCACCACTTCGCGCAGGCGACCTGCGACGCGGGCGAGCAACTGGTCGCCCGCCGCATGGCCCAGCGTGTCGTTGACGCCCTTGAACCCGTCCAGGTCGATGAAGAACAGGGTCGCGGTGCCATTATCGTCGCGCTCGGCGAGCAGCCGTTCGACCTGGCGACAAAAACTGGTGCGGTTGGCGAGGCCGGTGATCTGGTCGAACAGGGCGAGCGTCTGCACATGATCGAGATTGGTGCGGACCTGACTGAACAGGCTTTCCATCGCGACCGACAGGTCGGGCAGTTCCTGGCCGATTTCCGTCGGGACGCGCGATTGCAGGTCGCCATGGGCCGCGGACAGCAGGCGGTCGGTGGCTGCATCGATGGCGGTGGCGGTGGTGGCGATGGTGCGGCGGGCCGAAGCCCAGCTCATCGTACCGCAGAGGATGGCGATGATGAGGGCACGGCCGACCTGGAGCAGGTCATCCTCCTGCCCCGGTGTGTAGCCCAGCACGAGCGACAGGATGAACACCAGCGCCCCTGCGGCACAGGCGAAGGCAGCAGCGCGGCTTTTCAACGTCACGCCCTGCATGTGCCTCCCGCCCCGATACCGTTCCGCAGAACCTCCGATCATTGGGATATGAAGGACAGTGGTTAAGAAATGATCATTGAGTCTTACAAAAATGGGTCATTTTTTGCGGCGCAATATCAAGTAGATCGCGCCGTCGCCGCCATGGCGCGGATGGGCGACGCGGACGCTGGCGATCCGATCGGCATAGGGGCTGGTTTCCAGCCAGTGGCCGATCTCCCCCCGGATCGCGCCACGCCGCGACGCGCCGTCTGCGCCCGCGCTTTTCGGCGGTTTGCCGGTGACGACCAGCAGCACGCGGACGTCGCGTGTCAGGGCCTGGGCGATCGCCTGGTTAAGACGCGCATGGGCCATCGACAGGGTGTGGCCGTGCAGGTCGATGCTCATGTCCGGGCTGATCGTGCCGCTACGGATACGCCGTTCCCAGCCACTGTCGAGCACCGCGGCAGGGGTGCGCGCGGGCGGCGCGACAATCGTCCGGGACGGGGCGGCCGTTAACCCTGTTTTGCCGGATCCTGCCATGACCGGCGCGTCGATCAACTGGTCCATGGAAGGCGTGACAGGCACGCTGACCGCGCGCGCGGTCGGGCGGAGCGGCCTTACCGTCCGGGCGAGCGCTGTCCAGAGCGCCGCTTCATCCTTGGACAGCCGCCGCCGGGCCATGGATCAGGGCCTGGCGAGGCGGGCCGTCGATCCGATCGGCAACAGGATGAGCGCGCTGCCGCGCCCGGACATGCCGCCGGCGATTCCGCGCGCGCGGGCGCCCGCGCCCCAGAAACTGTCGAAACGGTTGGCGCCCTTGATCGCGCCGCCGGTATCCTGCGCGATCCAGATGCCATTGGGTTCGGCCCGGTCGAGCGAGAGCAGCACCGGCGCGCCGAGCGGGATGAATTTGGGATCGGCCGCGACGGTCGCTTCGGGCGTGACGGGTACGCCGAGCGCGCCGAGTGGCCCGGCGCCGGTCAGTTCGCGGAAGAACACGAAGCTTCTATTCTCGTTCATGATTGCCGCGCCTTCGGCCGGATGGGCGCGCAGATATTGCATGATGTCCTGCATCGACCCGGCCTGGATCAGGCCACGATCCTTCATCAGCTTGCCGATGCCGGTATAGTCGCGGCCATTCTGCCCGTCATAGCCGATACGCATGACGCCGCCGTCGGGCAGGTTCAGCCGTCCGCTGCCCTGTACCTGAAGGAAAAAGAATTCGACCGGATCGGCGGCATAGGCGAGTTCAAGGCCACGCCCGGCGAGCGTGCCGGACACGATCTGGCTGCGGTCGTCATAGGGAACGAACTTCGTGCCATTCACCTTGCCGCGAATGGTGCGGCCCTTGAGGCTGTCGCTGAACTGGCCGAGATCGACGTCGATCAGGTCGGTCGGGCGACGGTAGATGGGCACGTCATAGCCCGGCTGGCGGGTGCGCGATCCACTGATTTCCGGTTCATAATAGCCGGTGACGAACGCGGTGCCGTCGCCCACCTGCACCGCTTCGAAATAGCGGGAGAAAAATTCGCTGGCCGTGGCTTCGGGCCAGCTAGAGGCGGCGGCGCAGGCGCTGTTCCAGTCCGATCCGCGCGTCAGGCCGCTGGCGTCGGCGCGGCGCATCAGCGTAGGACAACTGATGCGGAAGGCCGCAAGCGCGAGGCGCGAGCGTTCGCCCGAGGGGATGAGGCTGGCAATGTCGGGACCGCGCGTGACACCAAGGCCGGCGGCCGTCGCCTTGTCGAGCGCCGGCTCGGCCGGCAGATCGATCGGAAGGGTCGGGCGCGGCGTGGCGGGCACGGGAGGGGTTGCCTGTCCGCTCGAACCACCCGACGTCACCGGGCGGGCCGGCGCGGGACCGCCGGCAGAAGGTGGGATCATGCCGCCCGTGCAGGCAGACAGCATCAGCGCCGCAAGCAGCGCTGCCCCCGACTGGCGCGCGATCATGCCGCTTCGTCGGTTTCGCTGAGCTTCCAGTTGGGATCGGCGCTGCGGATGTCGCGGGTGAAGGTCCAGATATCCTTGGTGCCGACCGCGTCGGTGAGCGAACCGGCAACGACATTGCCGTCCTTGTCGCGCGTGACGGCGGCGATATCCGCCTCGAACCGCAGGGCGATTTCGGCAATGCGGCCATCGACCGACGCTTCGACGATCTGCGCCTTTTCGATGCGGACCAGCCGGTTGTCGAGGACATGGCCGTCAGCTTCGCGGGCGGCGATCGCTTCCTCGAACGAGGCGCGGACGTCATCGTCGCACAGCCAGGCCAGTTCATCACGGTCGCCGCGCCAGAAGGCCTCCAGCACCATCTTGTAGGCGCTCTTGGCGCCGTCCACGAATTGCGGAACGTCGAAATTGCGGTCGCTGGCGATCAACGCGCGCACGCCATTTTCCGCGCCGGGACCGATCAGGCCATCGGCGAGGCGGACCGAGTCGCCGCTATTCTGCGTGGGGAGGCCCGGTTGCAGCACCGTCATCTTGGCACGCTCATCGGCGGGACGCGGCGCAGGCTCCTGCTCGTGGCCAGTGCGCTTGCCCAGCACGGAATAGAGCCGCAGCGCCAGAAAACCGGCGATCATGGCGAGGATGACGATCACATACACGGAAGGCTATACCCTTTTGTGTGGGATAATGTTCCGGCCAACATAGGCATGTTTGCGCGCAGTTTCAAATAGGGGCTTGTGCCGATTGCGCTTCGCCGCCCTCAGTCGCGCCATTGCCCTGCCCCAAAGCCCCTGCTAAGCGCGCGGGTCGAGATATTCGGGGGCTTCCCGCCGCCGGACCAGAGGAAAGTCAAGGGAAGAGCATGGCCGACGCAACGGATCACATCACCACGAACCTGGGCAATGGCGCCGACACCGCGCCGCAGATCGCGCTGATCAGCCAATATGTGAAGGATCTGTCGTTCGAGAACCCGAACGCACCGGCCGTATATCAGTGGCAGGACCAGCCGCAGATCGACGTGCAGTTCAATATCGGCGCCGAGCGCGTCGCTGATGACGTGCTGGAAATCGCGCTGAAGATCGAAGTGAAGGCAGTCGCGCCGCAGGGCACCGCCTTTGCCGTGGAACTGCTTTATGCCGCTTTGTTCGGCATGCGCAACGTGCCCGAAGACCAGGTCCAGCCCTTCATGCTGGCCGAAGCGCCGCGCCTCATCTTCCCCTTCGCCCGCCGCGTGCTGGCCGATGCGATCCGCGACGGCGGCTTCCCGCCGCTGCTGCTCGACCCGATCGATTTCGGTTCGCTGTACCTCCAGCAAGCCGAGCAGATGGAAGTGACCGCTGGCGAGCCGGCCGGCCACGCCTGATAATTTGCGATGACCCCCAACGCCGTTCGGGCTGAGCCTGTCGAAACCCGCTCCTGCTCTGCGAAAGAACAAGGGAGCCCTTCGACAGGCTCAGGGCGAACGGATCAGGGGTTAAGCGCATGAAACTCGTTCGCGCCCTTGGCTCCGTCGGGGGCCTTACCCTCGCCAGCCGCGTCCTTGCGCTGGTGCGCGATTCGCTGGCGGCGCGCTATGTCGGCGCGGGCTTTGCGTCGGACGCTTTCAATGGCGTGGCGTTTCGCCTGCCCAACATGTTCCGCGCGCTGTTTGCCGAGGGCGCGTTTTCCGCAGCTTTCATCCCGCTGTTCAACAAGAAGGCGGCGGGCGAAGGCGGATTGCCGGCCGGCTATGATTTTGCCGAGCGGGCGCTGGCGGTACTGCTGCCGGTGCTGATCCTGTTCACGATCGTCCTGATCGCGGCTGCCTGGCCGATCACCTGGGCGCTGTCGGGTGGCTTTTCACGACAAAATCCGAGCGCGGAGCAGTTCGCCTTCGCCGTCACCCTGTCGCGCATCACCATTCCCTATCTGGCATTGATCTCCCTGGCCTCGCTGCTGGGCGGCATCCTCAATTCGCTCGACAAATTCTGGGTCAATGCCGCCGCGCCCATTCTGCTCAACGTCGCGATGATCGCAGGACTGTGGTTTTTCCATGGCGCCGACGAATATGAAACGGCGCGGGTGCAGGCCATGTCGGTGACGATCGGCGGCGCCCTGCAACTGCTCTGGCTGATCTGGGCGTGCAAGCGGTCGGGCGTGTCGATGACGCTGAAACGCCCGCGCCTCGACGGCGATGTGCGCGAATTGCTGCGCAAGATATTGCCTGCCGCCGCAGGGGCGGGCGCGTCACAGATCAATTTGCTGATTTCCACGGCGTTGTCCGGCTGGCTGCTGGCGTCGGGGTCGATCACCTATATTTATTACGCCGACCGGCTGAACCAGTTGCCGCTGGGTCTGATCGGCATCGGGCTTGGCACGATATTGCTGCCCACCATTTCGCGCATGCTGTCCAAAGGGCAGGAGGCCGAGGCGATGGAGACGCAGAACCGGGGCATCGAACTCGCCCTGTTCCTGACCCTGCCGGCGACTGTCGCCTTTCTGGTCGTCGCTGAACCGATCGTGCGCGGCCTGTTCCAATATGGCCGCTTCACGGCCGAGGATGCGATGCGGTGCGGCTGGGCGCTGTCGGCCTTCTCGATCGGCCTGCCCAGCTATGTGCTCGTGAAGGTGCTGACGCCGGGCTATTATGCGCGCGGCGATACGAAGACCCCGGTGCGGTATGCCATGCTGTCGATCGTCATCAACATCGTCGGCAATCTCGCCATGATCCCGACGCTGGGTCATATCGGCCCGCCGCTGGCGACCGCTCTGTCCTCCACCGTCAATGTCGCCATGCTCTATACAACGCTGGTGAAGCGCGGCCATTTCGCGGCCGATGCCGGGCTGCGCCGTCGCCTGCCCCGGCTGGCGATCGCCGCGATCGTCATGGGCGTGGCGCTGTGGGCCGGCAAGGGCCTGCTCGATCCCTGGCTGACCGGGGCGATGGTGCAGCGCTATGTCGCGCTCAGCCTGCTGGTCGGCGCGGGCGTGGCGCTTTACGGGCTGGCGTCGGTCGTCACGGGGGCCTATCGGCTGTCCGATATCAAGGCGCTGATGCGCCGCAAAAGTGCAACCTGAAGAAGAACGGATCTACCCATGCGCGTCCTTTCCGGCATCCAGCCCACCGGCAATCTGCACCTTGGCAATTACCTGGGCGCGATCCGCAACTGGGTGCGGATGCAGGATGAGATGGACGCCGACAGCCAGTGTTTCTTCTTCCTTGCCGACATGCATTCGATCACCGTGCATGAAGGGCGCGAGCAGCGTATCCGCAATGTCCGCGACATGGCCGCCGCGCTGGTCGCCGCAGGGATCGACCCGGATCGTTCCGTGCTGTTCAATCAGGCGCGGGTGCCGGCCCATGCGGAACTCTGCTGGTTGCTCAACGGCACGGCGCGGATCGGCTGGCTCAACCGCATGACCCAGTTCAAGGACAAGGCGGGCAAGGATCGCGAGGGGGCTTCGGTCGGCCTGTTCGTCTATCCGGTGCTGCAAGCCGCCGATATCCTGATCTATAACGCGACCCATGTGCCCGTGGGTGAGGACCAGAAGCAGCATCTGGAGCTGTGCCGCGACATCGCGACCAAGTTCAACACCGACTTCGGCGTCGAGCTGTTCACCCTGCCCGCGCCGATCATCCCCAGGGAATCGGCGCGCATCATGTCGTTGCGCGACGGCACCGCGAAAATGTCCAAGTCCGACCCCAGCGACATGAGCCGCATCAACCTGACCGACGATGATGATGCGATCATGACCAAGGTGAAGAAGGCCAAGACCGATCCCGAACCGTTGCCCGAAACGGCCGAAGGGCTGGCGGGTCGTCCCGAAGCCGGTAATCTGGTCGGCATCTTGGCGACCCTGACCGGGCGGACGACGGACGAAGTGTGCGCCGAATTTGCGGGCAAGGGCTTTGGCGCGTTCAAGCCGGCGTTGGGCGAGGTGCTGGTGGAAACGCTGCGTCCTATCCGCGAACGGTTCATGGAATTGCGCACCGAAGACGCCGCGCTCGACGCGATCCTGGACAAGGGCGCGGCCAAGGCGGCGGCCGCGGCGGAGCCGACGTTGCGCGCGGCTTATGACGCGATGGGGCTTATGCGCTGACGCGCTGATATCGTGACGACTGGCGGCGATGCCCGCCGCGGGTCGTCACAGCGTCACGGCGTATCGACCTTGTCGAAGGTCGTCGTCATGCGAACGCGCTGGGCCACCGGCTTGCCTGCGGCATCCTGCTGCGGGACATAGCGATGCGACATGATATCCGCGCACTGGGCCGAATTCGCGGTCGTCGCTCCATTCAGCGTGATGCTACAGTCGAACGCGATCCCGTCGGAATCTACGGTGAACGTCACCTGCTGGCGGTAGGGCATGGGCGGCAGCGGCCGTATGCCGTCGTCACGATCGGGCAGTCGCCATGTGATCCGGCCATTATAGATATCGGCCACCCCTCGCCCATTGGCATCCTTTGCAGGGGTGAAGCGCGCCCGCTCCATCATGCGGGCACAGGTCGCATCGTCCAGACTGGCTACGCCGGTGCTTGAAGTGATCGTGCAGTGGGTTGGCGTGCCCGTCGGGTCGATATCCAGCCGGAACCCCGCCATGCCATCCTGTTGCTGGCGCTGGGCATCAGCGGGATAGTCCGCATCGGTCAGCCACGCGCCCGGACTGGACCGTGGCTTCGCCCGCTCCGCCGGTTCGGGCGAAGCGGCGGCGAGCAGGAGGGGCAGGACGAGAAGGATGCGGCAGGATCGGATCATCCGGCATGTCTGTTCGATCGGGCGATTATTTTCCAGTCCTATAAAGGCTTTCGCAGACAGCCGGGGTGAGCCGCCTGGACTGATGCACCAAAGCCACAGACGTCGTCCGAAGGGATGGCCCCTTTTCTTTGGGGGACGGAATAGCCATTTCCGCAGCGTCGTAGATGGCAGGACATGGTTTTGCGCCCGTTCGATGGGTTCGCGCGTTCAAACGATGTTCAGTTGCGTTTTGCTATGACAGGGCGCTAAGATGGTCGCAGGCGGGTTCGCCTGAAATAGGACGTAAAAACATGGCTCGTTTCAAGAAGTTCGGCCTGATCGCAGCGCCCGCTCTGGCGCTGGTGGCGCTGTCCGGTTGCGCCACGGGTTTCAAGGCCAATGTCGCCCGTTTCCAGCAACTCCCTGCCCCCGCCGGGCAGAGCTACACCGTCGTCGCGGACGATCCGCGTCTGGCCGGCGGCCTGGAGTTCGCCCATTATGCCGATCTGGTCGGCCAGCGTCTGGCCCAGACCGGCTATGTCGCCGCCAGCGATCCGGCCCGCGCCGACCTGATCGTGCGCGTCGCCTATGATGTCGACAATGGCCGCGAGAAGGTGCGCTCCACTGGCTTTGGTGGTGGCGGCTGGGGTGGTGGCCCATGGGGCGGCGGCTTCGGCGGTCGTTGGGGTCGTCCGTGGGGCTATGGCTTCTATGATCCCTGGCTGTTCGGCGGCGCCGGCTATAACGACGTGTCCAGCTACACCGTCTATACCAGCGACCTCAGCCTGAAGATCGACCGCGCGGCGGACAATCGCCGCCTGTTCGAGGGCAAGGCGAGCGCCCAGTCGCTGTCGAACAAGCTGACCTATCTGGTGCCGAACCTGATCGACGTGATGTTCACCAACTTCCCCGGTCAGAGCGGCGAAGATGTGCGGGTCACGCTGCCGCCCGAAAAGAAGGGCTGAGCGCAGGCTCGGACGAGACACAAAAAGGCCCGGCGCTTCATCGGAAGCGCCGGGCCTTTTTGTTGGTGCGATCAATTCAGATTGCATTGCGCCGGGCGATGGCGCCCAGCACCGCCGCGCTGGGCTTGGCCGTCCGGGCGAAGGTCGTGCGGTCCAGACTGTGCAGGCCGAATTTCGGGCCATAGCCGAACACCCACTCGAAATTGTCGACCAGCGACCAGTGGAGATAGCCGTGCACCGGCACGCCATCGTCCATCGCCTTTTTCAGTTCGGTCAGCGCGGCCGGAATCAGGCGCGCGCGAATCGCATCGTCGGAGGCGTTGACGCCATGTTCGGTGACGATCACCGGCACGCCGCTGACCTGATGGGCATAGCGCACCGCGCCGGCGAGCGAGGCGGGATAGACTTCCGATCCTGCGTCATTCACCACCGATCCCCTGGGCGGCGGCAGGCGGCCCTTGTCGTCCCATAGCGAGCGTTCGTAATTCTGCACGCCGACGAAATCGTCGCCTCGCGCAGCCTTCAGCCAGGGTTCGTAGAGCTTGGCGCGCATCGCGTCACGGATGCTGTTCCGGCCGACCGGCTGGTCGTCGATGATGGCAAGGCTAACGCCCACCGGCAGGCCGGGCCGCACCGCCTTGATCGCGTCCCGCCCGGCCTTGTGCGCTTTCAGCATGTTCGCGGTGGTGGTCGGCACATCCTCGATCCAGAGGGCGTTGCCTGCCTGGAACTTCGCGACACCATGGGCCTTCGCCGCCGCTTCCTGCATCGCGCGGTCCGCGTCCATCAGCCTGTCGCCGATGCCGGGTGGCAGCACGATGCCGAGCAGGCCGGTCAGGTTCGGTTCGTTCAGCGTCAGCGCATGGCCGATCTCGCCCGCCAGATGGCGGGCCGCCCGGTCGCAATAGCGGGCGAAGAGCTGCGGCGACTGCGGATTGGCCCAGCCGCCCCGCGCTGCGAACCAGGCCGGCGTCGAAAAATGGTTGAAGGTGACGACCGGATGCAGCCCCCGCGCCCGGCAACCGGCGATCATCGCCTTGTAATGATCGAGCATCGCGACCGAAAATTCGCCGTCCGCCGGTTCGATCCGCGCCCATTCGAGGCTGAAGCGATAGGCGTTGAGGCCCATGGCCTTTACGATGTCGAGATCGGTCGGCCAGAGCGCGAAGCTGTTCGCGGCATCGCCCGATGGCTCCACATAGACGCTGGGCTTGCTATGCTCCATCACCCAGATGTCGCTATTGCTATTATTGCCCTCCACCTGATGTGCGGCGGTGGCGGCACCCCACAGGAAGTCTTGCGGGAAGGCCGGGTTGAAGGCCGCAGCCTTTCTGGCAAGGGCCGGCGTGGCGGCGGCGGTGGCCGCAGCGGCGGCCAGCAAGGTTCGGCGGTTCAGCATGTCCCTCTCCCGTCATGGGGCGGCATCTGCAACCGCCTTCTAATTTAGAACTATTATTCTTAATATGATTGAGCAAGAGGCGCTCCCTTATTTTTTCGCTGTGCAGCGCGGGCATAGCGGATAGCCTGTGTCGGGCCGTTGCCATGGGGGCAGCCTGCCCAAGGAAAATCACGCCCATGTCCCTGACCGTCCGCATCCTGATCGCGCTTGTGCTGGGCCTGGCCTGCGGGATCGCGCTGGCGGAGGGCGGTGGGGCATGGGGCGACGATATCGTGGCGCTGGCCCAGCCGATCGGCAAGGCCTGGCTGGGTGGATTGCAGATGCCGCTCATTCCGCTGATCTTCGCGCTGCTGGTGACGGGCATCACCCAGGCGGCGACCAGCGCGCGGATCAACGGCATGGCCGGGCGCGCGATCGCGCTTTTCGCGATCCTGCTGGTCGGATCGGCAGCGGTCGCGGCGCTGGTGGGACCGTTGATGCTGCATCTCTGGCCAGTGCCGGCCGGCGCCGTCGGCGCGCTGGCGGGCGCGGAAAGCATCGCCGAAGTCCCGGATGTGCGCCCGTCGGCCGAATGGCTGCTGGGTTTCATCCCGGTCAATCCATTGAAGTCCGCCAGTGAGGGGCAGGTGGTGGCGGTTGTGCTGTTCGCGCTGATCTTCGGCTTTGCCGTCACCCGCATTGCCGAAGCGCGGCGCGTGCTGCTGACCGGCTTTTTTCAGGCGCTGGCCGATGCGCTGCTGGTCGTGGTCGGCTGGGTGCTGTGGCTGGCGCCGGTCGGCGTCTTTGCATTGGCGCTGGTCGCGGGCGCACGGTCGGGCCTCGCGACGGCGGGGGCGCTGCTCCATTATATCGGCTTCATCGTGCTGATCTGCATCGTCGTGACGCTGCTCGTCTATCCGCTGGTGATGATCGCCGGGCGTATCGGGCTGGGCCGCTTCGTCCGCGCCGCCCTGCCCGCGCAAGCCATCGCTTTTTCGACGCAAAGCTCGATTGCGTCCCTACCCGCGATGATTCAGGCGAGCGACGGGCCTCTCGATGTGCGGGAAACGACGCGCAGCATCGTCCTGCCGCTCGCCATATCGCTGTTCCGCATTACCAGCCCACCGGCCAATCTGGGCGTCGCCCTCTATGTGGCGGCGATGAACGGCGTGGTGCTGGGTCCGGGGCAACTGGCGATGGGGGTGCTGGTCGCTGCGATCGTCAGTCTGGCGGCGGTCGGCCTGCCCAGCCAGATCACCTTCTTCACCACCACCGGCCCCATTTGCCTGGCCATGGGCGTGCCGGTGGAGGCGCTGCCCCTCCTGCTGGCGGTGGAGACGGTGCCCGACATCTTCCGCACGGTGGGCAATGTCACCGCAGACATGGCGGCGGGACGCATCGTGGATCAGGCGGCGATCAGGGCACCCGCCGCGCCGTGACGATACGGATGGGCGCTTCGAGCATCTGGCCCTTCATCACGCCTTCCCCGGCTGTTGCGGACTTGGGCGCGGCAAGGATCGCCTTCACCACATCCAGCCCCTCCACCACATGGGCGAAGACGGCGAAACCCTGATTGTCGCCGCCGGCCTGCTGCGGTTGGGCGTCCATGCCCGGCATCTTGCCCAGCACGATGAAGAAGTCGCCGGTCGCGCTGCCCGGCGCATAGCGGGCCATGGACAGCGCGCCGTCATCATGGGTGAGGCCGGTCTGCGTCGTTGGCTCATGCTTGATCGGCGGCAGTATCCGTTTCGGATCATTTTGCGCCCCGCCCTGCACGAAGCCATAATCGGCCGCGCCCACACCACGGTAGAAGGCGGTGCCGTCGAACCGCTTCTGGTCGACATATTTCAGGAAATTGGCGGCGGTGACCGGCGCCTTGTCCACATGGACGGAAACGATGATCGGGCCGGCGCTGGTATCGAGCGCGACCCGCACGTCATGGGATGCTGGCACAGGCGGCGCGGCTGGCTCCGTCTGCGCCGCGACGGGCGAGAGGGTGAGCAGGGTGGCAAGCAGCAGGGCTAGTTGGCGAATCATGCCGCCAGCCTAACCTGATGCGCTTCAGCCTTCCAGCAGGCGCTGCAACGCGCGGACGTCGGCATCCATGTCCGGGTTGCTTTCGCGCAGCGCCTCGATCGTGCGCACGGCATGGATCACGGTGCTATGATCGCGGCCACCGAAGATGCGGCCGATTTCGGGCAGCGAGCGCGGCGTCATCTTCTTGGCGAGGTACATGGCCACCTGACGCGGGCGGGCGACGGCGCGGGCGCGGCGCTTGGAACGCATCTCCGACGGGTCGATCTTGAAATGCGCAGCGCACGCCTTCTGGATCTCGTCCACGGTGATACGGCGGGCATTGGCGCGCACGGTATCGGCCAGCATCTGCTGCGCGAAGTCGAGGTCGATCGAGCGCCCGGTCAACTGGCCATAGGCGACCAGCTTGTTGAAGGCGCCTTCCAGTTCGCGCACGTTCGACCGGATCGAGCGAGCGAGGAAGTCGATGACGGCGTCGGGCACCGGCGGATCGCCCGCTACCGCGCGCTTGGCTTCAAGAATCGCAAGGCGCAGGTCGAGTCCAGCCGGCTGGATGTCGGCGACAAGGCCGCCAGCCAGACGCGACAGGATGCGCGGGTCGATCGATTCGAGGAGTTGCGGCGCCCGGTCGGCGGTGACGACGATGCGCGCGCCGGTGTCGATCAGGTCGTTGATCGTGTGGAGAAATTCCTCCTGCGTCGATCCCTTGCCAGCGATGAACTGGATATCGTCGATCAGCAGCAGGCGCGCGGCGCGCAGCCGGCCCTTGAACGCCATGGTTTCGTTGGCGCGCATCGCGTTCACGAATTCGACCATGAAGCGCTCGGCCGACATGTAGAGCACGGCCTGCGACGGGCTGTGGGCGGAAAAGGCGCGTGCAATCGAATGGAGCAGGTGCGTCTTTCCCTGGCCGGTCCCGCCATGGATGAAGAGCGGGCTGAAACGCGGCGTGGCTTCGCCCGCCATCGCCTGCGCCGCCGAGAAAGCCAGGTGGTTCGTGTCGCCGGTCACGAATTCCTCGAAACCGTGGCGCGGCAGGAAGTTGGAGGCGATGGGGATGATCGCGGCTTCGGCCGGCGCGGCGGCTGCCGCTTCGACAGACACGATTTCGAGCAGGCGCGGGCCGGCCACGTCAGGGGCGTGGCGCAGGCGCACTTCGCGCACGCTCACACCGGCGCTGCGCCAGGCCATGCGCAAGCGGTCGCCAAACTGGCCGGACACGAAATTGGCGCTGAAATCGCTGGCCACCAGCAGGTCGAGCGTCTGCGATTCGGCGCAATAGTCGCCCAGCCGCACGGGCTTGAGCCACTGGTCGAACATCCGCGCGCCGACATCGCGGCGCAGGCCGGTGCGGATGGCGATCCAGGCGGATTCCAGACCGGCATCGGCCTTGTCCACCTGTCCGTCCTGCCAACCAACCACGCGCACAATATCCTTCATAGACGTAAACGACCCTACCAACTGTGCCCCCCGACTTCGGGCAGGAAAAAAGACGCAAGAAGCCCAATCCGGAAACGCCCCCGTTTCCGGATTCTCCACGATGATCGATCTCACATGACGGCCGCTTCAAGGTGATTCGACAGCAGCCGGATTTCAAAAATAGACGGGCCTGCTTCGCGGGATCAAGGGCAGCGTGGTTCAAAAAAGTGAAATAAAGCCGTTGACTCGGTAAAGCGGCGGGAATCCGCCGACAATAAAATTATGGCGTATTTTCAAAGATTTATTGCCGATCACTTATGCGGCAGTGCGTCGAATCGCGGGAAATAGGTCGATCGTGAAAATGACGTTATTGTGAAGAAACGACGAAAGGCCCGCCCCGATAGCCGGGGCGGGCCTTTAATGCGTCAGAAAAGCCGGAGGCTTTTAGGCGAGCGCGCTGACAGCCTTGGTCAGGCGGCCGAACTTGCGCGACGCGGTGTTCTTGTGCAGCACGCCGCGAGCGACGCCGCGGGCCAGTTCGGGCTGGACGGCCTGAAGGGCGGTTGCAGCGACATCCTTGTCACCGGCGGTGACGGCGGCTTCCACCTTCTTCACCAGGGTGCGGATCCGGCTGATGCGGGCGCCATTGATTGCGGCGCGACGCTCGTTGCGACGGATGCGCTTCTTGGCTTGCGGCGTATTGGCCATTCTATTCCTCGGTTCTCATCAAATCTCGGGAAGAGGCCCGCCGAACAACCGACATGCCTCGTGAAGGTGCGCCCCTTACAGAGGTTCGGGGCAGGCGTCAACGGATTCGGCCAACGCTATTTCTGGCATTTGGGGCAGAAGAAGGTCGATCGACCACCATCCACCCGGCGCTGGACCGTGCCGCCGCACAGGCAGGATTCGCCCTCCCGCCCATAGACGCGCCATTGTTTGGAGAAATAGCCCAGTTCGCCATCCGGCCGCGCATAATCGCGCAGGGTGGAACCGCCTGCGACGATGGCGGCGGCCAGGACATCGCGAATCGCTTCAACCAGAACAGCAAGCCGCGCCCGGCTGATCTTGCCTGCCGCCCGAGTCGGGGCGATGCCGGCCATATTCAGCGCCTCGCACACATAGATATTGCCAAGGCCCGCCACGATCCGCTGATCCAGCAGCGCCGCCTTGATCGAGGTTGCCTTGCCGCTGAGCGCCCCGACCATATAAGCGGTATCGAAATCCGGTCCCAGCGGCTCCGGCCCCATGCGCGTGAAGGGTGTATAGCTTTGCCACGCATCCGATCGCACCAGATCGAGCGATCCGAATCGGCGCGCATCGTTGAGCGCCAGCACATGGCCCTTCCCTGTGTCTTTTGGCCCGGTTTCCAGCAGCAGATGATCGTGCGTGCCGATCTCCGCCGGGTCGATTCGCCAGCGGCCCGACATGCCGAGATGAAAGATCATCATGTCGCCGCGATCGGTTTCGATCAGACCATATTTGGCGCGGCGCGACAGGCCCGTCACCGTTGCGCCCGTCAGCCGCTGGCGCAGGTCGACCGGGATCGGCCAGCGCAGGTCGGCACGGCGCGGTTCCACGCGGGTAAGCACGCTGCCCTCCAGCACGGAGCGCAGGCCAGCGACGGTGGTTTCGACTTCAGGAAGCTCAGGCATGCGGTGTCATGTAGGGACTAAAGCCGTGCTGCGACAGGGCCTGCGACGGGGCATGCAGCCAAAGCGTCCAGCCTTCGCGTTCGCGCTGGCATGGCGTTGGAACTGCGGCTAGAGCGAAGTGCATGAGCGAAACAGCATCCTTCGGCTATCGCGACGTCGATGCCACCGAAAAACAGGGCATGGTCCGCGAAGTCTTCTCCAACGTCGCGGCCAAATATGACCTGATGAACGACGCCATGTCGGGCGGCGCGCATCGGCTGTGGAAGGATCAGTTCGTGCGCCGGGTAAAGCCCCGCGCCGGCGAGCAGATTCTGGACATGGCAGGCGGCACCGGCGACATCGCGTTCCGCATGCGCAAGCATGGCGCACAGGTGACGGTGTCGGACATCAATCCGCAAATGCTGGCCGTGGGCGTCGAGCGGGCGCAGAAGAAGGGCTATGACGGCCTGATCTGGTCGGAGCAGAATGCCGAGCAACTGACCTTCGGCGACCGGGAATTTGACGCCTATACGATCGCCTTCGGCATCCGCAACGTGACTCATATCGACCAGGCGCTGCGCGAGGCGAACCGGGTGCTGAAATTTGGCGGGCGCTTCTTCTGTCTGGAATTTTCCACCACGACATGGCCGGGCTTTTCGGACGTCTATGACGTCTATTCGCACAAGCTGGTGCCGCATCTGGGCAAGCTGTTCGCCAATGATGCCGACAGCTATCGCTATCTGATCGAATCGATCCGCCGCTTCCCGCCCATGCCCAAGTTCGAGAGCATGATCCGCGAGGCCGGTTTCGTGAACACGAAGGTCGAGCCGATCCTGGGCGGGTTGGTCGCCATTCATTCGGGCTGGAAGATCTGAAGCCCGCATGACCGCACATATCACGCATCTCTGGCGCCTCGTAAAATGGGGCCGCACGCTGGCGCGGCATGGCGCATTGACGGGGATCGAACGCGATCCCCTGACGCCCGGCCCGGTCCGTCGCCTCGTCCGCATCGCCCGTTTCGGCGCGCGCGTGCCCAAGCAGCCGCGCTATGCCGATGCTTTCCAGTCGATCGGTCCGGCCGCGATCAAGCTGGGCCAGACGCTTGCGACCCGGCCCGATCTGGTCGGCGATCATGCCGCCAACGATCTGCTGCGCTTGCAGGATGCCCTGCCCCCCGTGCCGTTCGACACGATCCGGGCGCAGATCGAGACGAGCTTCGGCCGCCCGCTGGAGGCCCTGTATAGTCGGTTCGACGAGGTGCCGGTCGGTGCGGCCTCGATCGCGCAGGTGCATCGCGCGCTGACCACCGACGGCCGCGACGTCGCGGTCAAGGTAATCCGGCCCGGCGTGATCGACCAGTTCAACCGCGACATCCAGACCTATGAATGGGCCGCAGCCCATGTCGAGCAACTGGGCGGCGAAATCGCGCGCCTGCGCCCCCGCCTCGTCATCGCGAACCTCAAACGCTGGACCGCGCGCGAACTGGACCTGCGGCGCGAAGCCGCCTCCGCCTCCGAACTGGCCGAAGCGATGGAGGCGATGCCCGGATACAGCATCCCCGCCATCGACTGGGACCGCACGACCGGCAAGGTCATGACGATGGAGTGGATCGACGGGATCAAGATTTCCGATCGCGATGCGCTGATCGCGGCGGGTCATGATGTAAAGGATCTCGCCGCCCGGCTCGTCAACGCCTTCCTGCGGCAGGCGATTGCGGAGGGTTTCTTCCACGCAGACATGCACCAGGGCAATTTGTTCGTGCGGGCCGATGGCGATATCGTCGCGATCGATTTCGGCATCATGGGCCGGATCGACCGGCGTGCGCGCATGTGGTTGGCGGAAATTCTCTACGGCCTGATCACCGGCAATTACAAGCGTGTGGCGGAGATCCACTTCGAGGCGCAATATGTGCCCGGCCATCATAATGTCGCGGAATTCGCCACCGCATTGCGCGCCGTGGGCGAGCCGATGCGCGGCAAGGCAGCCAGCGAATTGTCGGTCGGCGGGATGCTGGACGGGCTGTTCGCCATCACCCGCGACTTCGACATGCAGACCCAGCCGCACCTGCTGCTGCTGCAAAAGACGATGGTGATGGTGGAGGGCGTCGCCCACAGCCTCGATCCCGACATCAATATGTGGGAAACGAGCGGCCCCTATGTAAAGGGCTGGCTGCGCGACGAACTGGGGCCGGAGGCCAAGGCCGCCGACACGCTGATCGAGAATTGGCGCACGCTCCAGCGGTTGCCGGGTCTGGTCAAGCGGATCGAGGACGCCTTCCCCGAAAAGGGCGGCGCACCGCCCCCTCCGCCCTTGAGCGAGGTAAAGCTGATCCGCGTGAGCGGCGGCTGGCGTTATGCGGCGGTGGCGCTGATCGCGGCGGCGGCTGGCGTGCTGGGTTCCGCGCTCCTACATCTGCATCTATGATCCAGCAGCGCGTCCTCCTCATCGTATCGGGCGGTATAGCCGCCTACAAGTCGCTCGAACTGGTGCGGGCGCTGCGCAAGCGGGGGATCGCGGTGCGGGCGGTGCTGACGGAGAGCGCAAAGCAGTTCGTGACGCCGCTGTCACTTGGGGTGCTGACCGAGGATCAGGTCTATGACGATCTGTTCGACCTGAAGGCCGAGCGCGAGATCGGGCATATCCAGCTTAGCCGGCAGGCCGATCTGGTCGTGGTGGCGCCCGCGACCGCCAATATCCTGGCCAAGATGGCCAACGGCATCGCCGACGATCTGGCGACGACGCTGCTGCTCGCCACCGACAAGCCGGTGCTGGTCGTGCCAGCGATGAATGTTCGGATGTGGCATCACAAGGCGACCCAGCGGAACCTGAGCCGGCTGAGGGCCGATGGCGTGCATGTGATGGAGCCGGATGACGGCGCGATGGCCTGCGGCGAATTTGGCAAGGGGCGGTTGCCCGAACCCGAAGCGATTGCGACGGACATTGCGCGGTTGCTCGCCCAGCCCCTGCCTTCCGACCTTCTGGCGGACCAGCCCGATTTCGCGGCGGATGCGCCGCATATCGTGACGTCGCTCGATACAAACGGTGCCTTGAAAGGCCGGCATATCCTGATCACCGCCGGGCCGACGCATGAGCCGATCGATCCGGTGCGCTACATCGCCAATCGCTCTTCGGGCAAGCAGGGCTTCGCCATCGCCGCCGCCGCCGCAAAGGCCGGCGCACGGGTCACGCTGGTCGCCGGCCCCGTCCATCTGCCGACGCCGGCCGGGGTCGATCGGGTCGATGTGGAGACGGCGCGGCAGATGCTGGCCGCCGTCGAAGCCGCCCTGCCCGCCGACGCGGCGATCATGGTCGCCGCCGTGGCCGACTGGCGCACCGCTGACGCCGCCGACCAGAAGCTGAAGAAGGATGGATCGGGCCAGCCCGCCCCGCTGGCGCTGGTCGAGAATCCCGACATCCTCGCGACGCTTGGCCATCATGCGCAGCGCCCCGCCCTGCTTGTCGGTTTCGCCGCCGAAACGCAGAAGATCGCGGACCATGCGCGGGCCAAGCTCGCAAAAAAAGGCGCGGACTGGATCGTCGCCAATGACGTGTCGGGTGACGTGATGGGTGGCGATTCCAACGCCGTGCAGATCGTCAGCGCCGCCGGTATCGAAACATGGCCCGTCCTGCCCAAGGGGGAGGTGGCCGAAAAACTCATCGAAAAGGTTGCCCATGCCCTCTCCGCTCGCCCCCATTGAAATCCAGCTCAAGCGCCTGCCCCATGGAGAGGGATTGCCGGTGCCGGCCTATGCCACCGCCCATGCGGCGGGCATGGATGTGGTGTCGGCGGAGGAGTTGATACTGCAACCGGGCGGCCGCCATGCGGTGGCGACCGGCTTTGCCATGGCGATCCCCGAAGGCTATGAGGTGCAGGTGCGCCCGCGCTCTGGCCTGGCGCTGAAACATGGCATCAGCCTGCCCAACACGCCGGGCACGATCGACGCCGATTATCGCGGCGAATTGAAGGTCATCCTCATCAATCTGGGCGACGCACCCTTCCTGATCGCGCGCGGCGACCGGATCGCGCAACTGGTGGTGGCGCCGGTCCAGCTTGCCAGCTTCGCCGAAGTCGATAGTCTGGACGATACCGTTCGCGGAGAGGGCGGGTTCGGTTCGACAGGAGTGTGATGCGATGACGATGCTGCTTTCGCTGATGCTGGCCGCCGCGACTCCCGTGCCGGACGCCACGCCGCCGATGCCGCAGGATCTGGGTAGCGTCCCCGTGATCGACGGCTGGCTGGGGCGCAAGATTTCACCGCGATGGTCGGACGATATCGCCCGCCTTTATCGACGGGGCGAATGCAGCGGTGCGGTCAACCATGAAGGATCGCAACTGCTGGAGATCGACATGCTGTTCCTGCTGTCGGGCGACGGCAAGCCGTTGAAGATCGCACCGGTCAACGCCCGCTGCCCCGAAGTGGAAAAGTTCGTGAGCAGCCGCATATTGGGCACGTTGCGTGGCTCCTTCCCCAAGGATGGCGCGGCGGAACCGCACTGGATGCGCTCGCAGGTCCGTTTCCTGTGGTCCGACGCGCCGTGACGCTGAGCGATGCGCAACTGGAGCGTTATGCCCGGCACATCATCCTCAAGGAAATAGGCGGCGCGGGTCAGGCCCGGCTGCTGTCCGCCGATGTGGCGGTGATCGGCGCGGGCGGCATCGGCAGTCCGGCGATCCTCTATCTGGCGGCGGCGGGCGTCGGCACCATCCGCGTGATCGACGATGATTCGGTCGCGCTGTCCAACCTTCAGCGCCAGATACTGTTCGGCACCACCGATGTCGGTGCGCCCAAGGCCGAGGCCGCGATGGCGGCCGTCGCCCGGCTTAATCCCGATGTGAAGCTGGTTCCCATCAACGCGCGGATCGATGCGGCCAATGCCGACCTGGTCCTGCGGGAAGCGGACGTCGTGCTGGACGGCTGCGA
Source organism: Sphingobium sp. Leaf26 (assembly GCF_001421665.1). GTDB lineage: Bacteria > Pseudomonadota > Alphaproteobacteria > Sphingomonadales > Sphingomonadaceae > Sphingobium. The sequence continues at coordinate 5,202 of NZ_LMKV01000008.1, read as the reverse complement.
CAATTTCGACACGCGGCTGGCGGTGGCGGACGCGACCCAGCGGCTGCGCATACCGCTGGTGTCGGCAGCGGTCGGCCCGTTCGAGGGGCAGATCGCCACCTATCGCGGCTGGGAATCGAACAAGCCCTGCTATCGCTGCCTGGTCGGCGCGCCACAGGATGCGCCGGAACGCAACTGCGCCGAAACCGGCGTGATCGGGGCGCTGACCGGCGCGATGGGCAGCCTGGCCGCGCTGGAGGCGATCAGGGCGCTGGTGCCGTTCGGGACCGACATGGCGGGGCGGTTGCTGATCGCCGACCTGCTCTCCATGCGGTTCCGCACGGTGGACGTCCCCAAAGACCCGGCCTGCTCCGGCTGCGCCGCCGAACTATGCGCGGACTGACCATTGTCGTCACGACCGCCGATGCGGAGCGGCTGCGCGGCGCTCTGCTACTGGCGGCGGCGCAGGCGGCGCTGGGCGGCGCGGCGGCGATCTTCCTGCAACTCGATGCCGTGGCGTTGCTGCGACCGCCGGTAGTTGCCCCGCGCGATGGCGATCATCGGGCGGCGGGCCTGCCCGATCTGGCCGCGCTGCTGGCCGATTCGCTGGATCTGGGCGTAACGATCTCCGCCTGCCAGAGCGGACTGGCGCTCTGCGGCATGTCGGCGGCGGAATTGCCCAAAGGCGTCGGCGTCGGCGGACCGATCGGCTTTCTGCAACAGATGGACGACGATGTCCGCCTGTTGATGGCGTGACTTATCGAAGAACCGGCAGGTAACGCCAATTGCCCTGACCATGGTGCCGGGCGGAGGGCGCGGCGGCGAAGCCGGGGATGCCGGCACCATTCGATGCCGGCAGGGTCGCCATATGCGTCACGCCCCAGACGGCGCCGAGGCAGAAGAACGCGATCAGACCATATCGAACGGATTTCATGCGCCCTGCCCCCTTTCCATGCGGCCCTGCCTACAGGCTGCACAGGCGGGGAACAAGGCACAGAGGCTGTCAGAAGTCCTGGTAGCGTTCGTTGCCGACAAAGCCGAGGTTGGTGACGCCGGACCGTTTGATATCGGCCAGCACTTCATCGACGGTCAGGTAGCGGGCGTCCGCGTCCGGCTGGAACTGCAATTCCGGTTCGACCGGCAGGCGTAGCGAGGTGGCCAGATAACGGCGCAATGTCAGCCGGTCGATCGCGGCCCCATTCCAGCGGATCACGCCGCCCGCGTCGATCGTCACCTTGTTCTTCACCGGGTTCATGGCGATCGGCTGTTCGGTTGCCTGACCCGGCAGGTCGATGCCGATACTATGCGTCTGGATCGGGATGGTGATGATGAACATGATCAGCAGCACCAGCATCACGTCGATCAGCGGCGTAGTGTTCAGATCGGAAATGGGCGTCCCCTGATCGCCCGACTGGGGTGTTGCAAAGCTCAAAGCCATACGTCCCTCCATAAGCTGAAAATATGATATATCAGCACATCAATGATGCGCCGCCTGTGGCATCTTGGCAAGAGGGGTTCTATTGACAGGACCGACCGCCCATTTATGGGGAAGGCGCGGCTATTTCAGGCCGCGCAATCACGCCTTTTCACAGAAAGACTTGTCCCTTGTCCGCCATGCTCAAGATCACCCTGCCCGACGGTTCCGTGCGTGAAGTCGCGCCCGGCACTACCCCGGCGGATATTGCAGCGGCGATCGGGCCGGGTCTGGCGAAAGCCGCGATCGCCGCGCGCGTCGATGGCGAACTGCGCGATATCGGTCGCCCGCTGGAGCAGGACGCGAACCTCGCACTGGTGACGAGCAAGGACGAGGCCGATGCGCTGGAACTGGCGCGGCACGATTTCGCCCATGTGCTGGCCGAAGCGGTGCAGGCTTTGTTCCCCGGCACGCAAATCACCTTCGGCCCGGCGACGGACGATGGTTTCTATTATGATTTCGCGCCCAAGGACCGCCCCTTTACCGAGGAAGACCTTCCCGGAATCGAGGCGGAGATGCGCAGGATCATCGCCGCCAACAAGCCGCTGATCCGCGAAGTCATCGCCCGCGATACGCTGATCGCGCAATGGGAGGCTGCTGGCGAGACGTTCAAGGCGCAATGGGCCGCCGAACTGCCGCAGGGCGAGGAACTGACCGTCTATCATTCGGGGGATGGCTGGTACGACATGTGCCGCGGCCCGCACCTCGCTTCCACCGGCAAGCTGGACCCGGCCGCGTTCAAGCTGACGCGCGTGTCGGGCGCTTACTGGCGCGGCGATCAGAAGAACGCGATGCTCAGCCGCATCTACGGCACCGGCTGGCTGAACAAGAAGCAACTGGGCGAGCATCTGACGCGGCTGGAGGAAGCGGGCAAGCGCGACCATCGGAAGCTGGGCGCGGAGATGGACCTGTTCCATCTTCAGCAGGAAGCGCATGGGTCTGTCTTCTGGCACCCCAAGGGCTATCTGATCTGGCGCGAGCTGGAAGCCTATATGCGCCGCGCCATCGACGCGGCGGGCTATCGCGAGGTCAAGACGCCGCAGGTGATGGACGCGCGCCAGTGGGAGCAATCCGGCCATTGGGGCAAATATCGCGAAAATATGTTCGTGATCCCCGACGAAGTGCCCAACGTCGCGGACGAAGGCCCGCTGGTGTCGGACGACGCCAACTGGATGGCGTTGAAGCCGATGAACTGCCCGGCGCATATCCTGATCTTCAAGCAGGGCATCAAAAGCTATCGCGACCTGCCGCTGCGTTTCTACGAAAATGGCTGCTGCCATCGCAACGAACCGCATGGCGCGCTGCACGGGTTGATGCGCGTGCGCCAGTTCACGCAGGATGACGCGCATATCTTCTGCCGCGAAGACCAGATCGTCGAGGAAGTCCGCGCCTTCTGCGCGCTGGCCGACCGCATCTACAAGGATTTCGGCTTCACCTACTCGATCAAGCTGGCGCTGCGCCCCGAAAAGCGCTTCGGCAGCGAAGAGATGTGGGACAAGGCGGAAGAGGAACTGCGCACTGCGGTTGCCGCCGCCGGCCTGAACACTCCGGAGTTCGGCTGGGAAGAATTGCCGGGCGAAGGCGCCTTCTACGCGCCCAAGCTGGAATGGCATCTGACCGACGCGATCGGGCGCACCTGGCAGGTCGGCACGATTCAGTCGGACCGCGTGCTGCCCGAACGACTCGACGCCAGCTATGTCGGCGAAGATGGCGAACGGCACCGCCCAGTCATGCTGCACCGCGCCATTTTTGGCAGCTATGAGCGTTTCGTCGGCATATTGATCGAGCATTATGCCGGGAAGTTCCCGCTCTGGCTGGCACCGGTGCAGGCCGTCGTCGCGACCATCGTGTCGGACGCGGACGACTATGCCAGGCAGGCCGTCGAGAAGCTGCGGGCCGCCGGAATCCGCGCGGAAATCGACGTCCGCAACGAGAAGATCAATTACAAGGTGCGCGAACATTCGCTGGCCAAGGTGCCCAATCTGCTGGTCGTCGGCCGGCGCGAAGCGGACGAAGGCACGGTGGCGCTGCGCGAACTGGGCAAGGAGGGGCAAAGCCTCCTTTCGCTGGACGATGTGATTTCACGTCTTGCAATTGAGGCCCGTGCCCCGGATTTGCATGGCGTATAACGAAGATCAGCCGGGCAGCGCGGCCTTTTCCGCCGCGCTGTTCCTGATCGGCGCCGAAACCGTTCTATGGTCTATCGCCGCCACCCTCTTTCATCACCATCTTTCCGGCCCGCCGCCGACATTCTACGTTTTCTTCGGCGGCATCGTGCTGATGGTCGTACTTGCTCTGTTACGCCGGAAATGGCCCAGAACAGCGCTCACCATTACGGCAACGATCGCCGCAGCCCCTTTTCTGCTGTTTATGATCTCCCTCTTCCTTGACATCTGAACCTGCAAACCCGACATGCGGTGAGGCAGCAATGCCACAAGGGTTCGTGATTCCGTTACGGCGGCAGCACGGACCCCTTTCGGCTTTGCCTAAAAGCCGCTAAGAGCCACTCGTTTCTGAAACGACCGAAGGAGATACTGCTATACGTCCCCCGATGATGCGCCGCCCGCTGGCGCCGCCGCCGAAGTCCGGCCCTCGCTATAATGAATTCATCACCGTGCCAAAGGTGCGCGTGATTGATGATGAAGGCGAAAATCTGGGTGTGATGTTTACGCAGGAAGCGATCGAACAGGCGGCCGATGTGGGCCTGGACCTGGTCGAAGTGTCTCCGAATGCCGACCCGCCGGTCTGCAAGTTCCTGGACATCGGCAAGTTCAAGTACGAAGCCCAGAAAAAGGCGAATATCGCCCGCAAGACCCAGAAGACGCAGGAACTCAAAGAGATCAAGATGCGTCCGAACATCGACGATCATGACTATGATACGAAGATGAAGAAGGTCCATGATTTCATCGGCGACGGCGACAAGGTGAAGATCACCCTGCGTTTCCGTGGCCGCGAACTCAGCCACCAGCAGCTCGGCATGGCCCTGTTGCAGCGCGTGGCCGAAAATGTGCAGGAAATCGCGAAGGTGGAAGCCTATCCCCGCATGGAAGGCCGCCAGATGCTGATGGTGCTGGCACCGAAATAAGCCGTTCGATCGCACGAACCGCAAAAAGGGCGGGGTCTGGATTCAGACCCCGCCCTTTTTGGTTTTCAGGGGTACTTTGCAGGCCCATCAGAACTGCCGCAGTCGGCAACATCAGGCTATGGGCTGCAACGCCACCCATTGCGTTCCCAGGCGCAGGCCGGGGTCCAGTTGGGACCGTGGAACTGGACCCCGGCCTGCGCCGGGGGCAGCAATCGCGCCAGGACAGGGCAATCGCACAGCAGTCCTACCCGTTGGGCACCAGCAGATATTTTTCGCCCGTGCGCCGCGCATTATAGGTCATCACCGCGTCGCGGGTCAGCGCGTCTTTCAAGGAGATCCGCGCCTTATACTGGCTGGCGAAGGTCGTGGTCAGCTTGTCGCGCACCCGCGCGCGCATCCGCGCCGTCACCTCCGGCGCGGCGCTTTGCAGGAAAGGGAAGAGCAACCAGCCGCCAACATTCCAGCTAAATCCGAAGCTGCGGTCGAGGATGGTCGGCCCGGTGTCGAGCGCACCATAGATATAGGCTTGCTTTGGGACACCGCGTAATTGATGTAGCCACCCTCCTGTATGGTACGAAGTCGCATGAACGCTTCAATGCAGGAGGGTGACCATGTCGATCTACGCAGGACTGGATAGGTGGCGCGGGGCGGTGGCAGTGCGATC
>NZ_LMKV01000007.1 GCF_001421665.1 Sphingobium sp. Leaf26 | reverse complement strand
CAGACGGATGGCGAGCCGCTGGCGGTGACGCAGGTCGATCCGTCGGGCAATATATCCGACCCGACCGACATCGTGGCGCCGGACCTGACGGCGCCCGATGCGCCGACGGCGACGATTGCGCCGGATGGTGCTTCGATCAGCGGAACCGGTGAGGTCGGTGCGACCATCACGGTGCGCGATGCCGCAGGCGCCATCATCGGTACGACGGTGGTGGACGATGANGGATGGTGCTTCGATCAGCGGAACCGGTGAGGTCGGTGCGACCATCACGGTGCGCGATGCCGCAGGCGCCATCATCGGTACGACGGTGGTGGACGATGACGGCAATTATGTCTTCCCGCTGAGTCCCGCTCGCGTGGATGGCGAAGTGCTGGGCGTCACTCAGAGTGACGTGGCCGGCAATGTGTCGACCGGCGTGACGGTGACGGCGGACGATATAACGCCGCCGCCGGCACCGACCGCGACGATCGACGATACCGGGCGCATCGTGACTGGCACCGGCGTCGCCGGATCGACGGTCGAGGTGCGGGCTGCTGACACCACGCTGCTGGGCAGTGCAACCGTCAACGATCAGGGCAATTACAGCGTCACGCTGACGCCGCCGCAACTGGACAGCGAACCGCTGGCCGTGACTCAGGCGGATGCTGCTGGCAATGTGTCCGATACGACCGATATCGTCGCGCCTGACCTGACCGCACCTGAACCCCCGACCGCCAGCATCGCCGGCGACGGCGAGTCGATGAGCGGCACGGGCGAAGTCGATGCCACCATCACCGTCACCGACCCGACCGGGGTGGTGATCGGTATCGCCACGGTCGATGAGGATGGCAACTGGACCACGGCGTTGGTGCCGGCGCAGGTGCATGGCGAACCGCTGACCGTGGTGCAGAGCGATGCCGCGGGCAATGAATCCGCCGAAGTCCCGGTGATTGCGCCCAATCTGAACGGGCCGGATGCGCCCGATCCAGTGACCGCGACGATCGACGGGACCGGCGAAACGGTGTCGGGCACGGGTGAAATCGGCGCGACCGTGACCGTGACTGGTCCCGGCAATATGGTGCTGGGCACCACGACCGTCGATGGCGACGGCAATTACAGCATCACGCTCGACCCGGCGCAGGCCAATGGCGAGAAACTGGCCGTGGTGCAGACCGATGCGGACGACAACAGTTCCGTCCCCGTCATCCTGACTGCGCCCGACATCACCGCACCCGACGCGCCGACCGCGCAGATCGACCTGACCGGCACTGTCGTGACCGGATCGGGCGAGAAGGGCGCGACCGTGGCGGTGCGCGATGCCGGCGGCACGCTGATCGGCACGGCGACGGTCGATGGCCAGGGCCATTATGCGGTGACGCTGACGCCGCCGCAGACCGATGGTTCGCAGCTGAGCGTCACGCAGAGCGACGCGGCAGGCAATATGTCCGATCCGACTCCGGTCGCGACGCCTGACCTGGAAGCGCCCGCTGCGCCGACCGGCACAGTGGAAGCGGACGGCAGCGCGGTGACGGGCACGGGCGAGGCCGGCGCGACCATTAGCGTCACCGATGCCGATGGCACGGTTCTGGGCAGCGCCACGGTCGATGATGACGGCAATTACAGCGTCACGCTCGATCCGCCGCTGACCAATGGTGAGCCGCTGACGCTGGTGCAGACAGATGCCGCCGGCAATGCGTCGGGGGCAACCGACATCGCCGCGCCGGACATTACGGCACCCGATGCGCCGACCGGCACAGTAACGTCCGATGGCACGACGGTAACGGGCACGGGTGAGGCAGGTGCGACCGTCAGCATCGCTGCCGCCGATGGTACGGTGCTGGGCACGGCGACGGTGGGGCCTAATGGCGCCTATATCGTTACCCTCTCCACGCCGCAGGTGAATGGCGAGACGCTGGGCCTTACCCAGAGCGACGCCGCCGGCAATGATTCGGCAGAGGTGGACGTCACCGCGCCGGATGTCACCGCGCCCGATGCGCCGACGGGGACGATCACGCCCGATGGCGCGATCATCGCGGGGGCCGGTGAAGCCGGGGCGACGATCACCGTCACCAATGCCGCCGGGACGGTACTGGGCACCGCCACGGTGCTGGGCGACGGCAGCTACAGCGTCACGCTTGATACGCCACAAACCAATGGCGAAGCGCTGGTGCTGGTGCAGACCGATGCGGCCGGCCTGGTGTCGCCGCAGGTGCCGATCACCGCACCGGACATCACGGCGCCCGATGCGCCGACGGGCACCGTTTCGACCGATGGCACGGTGGTGACGGGGACCGGTGAGGCTGGCGCGACGATCAGCATCACGGCCGCAGATGGCACGGTGCTGGGCACCGCGACGGTCGGTGTCAATGGCAGCTATGTCGCCACGCTGACGCCGCCGCAGGTGAATGGCGAGACGCTGGGTCTTGCCCAGACCGACGCAGCCGGCAATGCGTCGGGCGAGGTTGACCTGACCGCACCCGACATCACGGCGCCGGCAGCGCCGACTGGCACGATCAGCGGCGATGGCGCCGTGGTCAGCGGGGCCGGCGAGGCCGGTGCGACGATCAGCGTGACCAATGCGGCCGGTACAGTGCTGGGCACCACCACCGTGCTGGGCGACGGCAGCTATAGCGTCACCCTCTCCACGCCGCAGACCAATGGTCAGGCGCTGACGCTGGTGCAGACGGATGGGGCGGGCCTGGTATCGCCACAAGTGCCGATCACCGCGCCCGACACGACCGCGCCCGATGCGCCGACCGGTACGGTAACGTCCGACGGCACGACAGTGACGGGCACGGGTGAAGCTGGCGCGACGATCAGCATCACCAACCCGGCCGGGACCGTCATCGGGACCGCGACCGTGGCCGCCAATGGCAGCTACAGCGCGACTCTGACCACGCCGCAACTGAATGGCGAAACGCTGGGCGTGACGCAGACGGATAGTGCCGGCAATATATCGGTCCGCGTGCCGACGATCGCGCCCGACACCACGGCACCCGATGCCCCGACCGGTACGGTAACGTCCGATGGCACGACGGTGAACGGCACGGGTGAGGCTGGCGCGACGATCAGCATCACCAACCCGGCCGGCACCGTGATCGGCACCGCCACGGTGGCCGCCAATGGCAGCTACAGCGCCACGCTGACGACGCCGCAGACCGATGGCCAGACGCTGGGCATCACGCAGGCGGATGCGGCGGGCAATGTATCGCCGCGCGTGCCGACGATCGCGCCCGACACGACCCCGCCGGTCGCGCCGACCGGTGTGGTCACTTCTGATGGCACGGTGGTGAACGGCAGCGGTGAAGCTGGCGCGACGATCAGCATCACCAATCCGGCCGGTACCGTCATCGGCACCGCCACGGTGGCCGCCAATGGCAGCTACAGCGCCACGCTGACGACGCCGCAGACCGATGGCCAGACGCTGGGCATCACCCAGGCGGATGCGGCCGGCAACGTGTCGCCGCGCGCGACGACGCTGGCGCCGGACAGCACAGCGCCGGCGGCACCGACCGGTACGATCAGCGGCAATGGCGCGATCGTGTCCGGCACGGGCGAAGCGGGTGCGACCATCCGCATCACCAATGCGACCGGCACATTGCTGGGCACGGCGGTGGTGGCGACCAATGGCACCTATAGTGCGACGCTCGATACGCCGCAGACCAATGGCGAGAGGCTGACGCTGGTACAGAGCGACCCGGCGGGCAATGTGTCGCCTACCGTGCCGATCACCGCGCCGGATACGACGGCACCGGTGGCGCCGACGGCTGCCGTGTCCGCCAATGGTGGAGCAGTGACGGGCACCGGTGAACCCGACGCGACGATCACCGTCCGCGCGGCCGATGGCACGATCCTGGGCACCGCGACGGTGGCCGCCAATGGCAGCTATACTGCGGCGCTCAGCCCGGCGCAGCTCAACGGCGAGCGGTTGACCGTCAGCCAGGCGGACGGGGCGGGCAATGGATCGCCCAACACTGCCGTCACCGCGCCCGACCATACCCCGCCCACCGCACCGACGGCCGCCGTATCGGCGACCGGCGCGGTAGTGACGGGGACAGGCGAAGCCGGCGCGACCGTCACCGTGACCGATGCGGCGGGCGTCGTGATCGGCACGGCGGTGGTGGCGGTCGACGGAACCTATTCGGTGACGCTGACCCAGGCTCAGGCCAATGGCGAGACGATCGGGGTCATCCAGACCGACATCGCCGGGAATCCGTCTGCGGCAACCAGCGCGATCGCGCCGGACATCACTGCGCCCAACGCCCCCGTCAATCTGGCGGTCGACACCGCCGGCACGACGCTGACCGGTATCGGTGAGGCTGGCGCGACGGTCAGGGTCCGCGACGGAACCGGTACCGTGATCGGCACCGGGCAGGTGGGATCGGATGGTCGCTTCTCGATCGCCCTGTCCAGCCCGCAGGTGGGCGGCCAGAATCTGACCGTCACCCAGACCGATATTGCCGGCAACCAGTCGCAGCCCGGCTTGGTCGGCGCGCCGTTCGATATCGCCGCGTTCGACAACAGTACGGTCGCCCTGATCGACCTGCTGCCGGTATCGACGGCGGTGAATCACGGAACGGCCAATTATCTGGCGCTGGTGTCGCTTGGCCTGCTCAACGTCGATGCGCAGGTACTGGCGACGCCCAGTGTCGGTTTCACCGTGGCGGACGGCCATAGTCTCAATGCCGTCTTCACTTATGACGCGACGCTCAGCATTGGCGTGCTGGCCGGCTATTCGGTCGCGGTACAGCGGTGGAACGGATCGGCCTGGGTCGCCGTGGGCGGTGGTACCGGCGCGTCGGTGCTGCAACTTACCCTGCTGAACGGCAATCTGGTCAGCACCGAAACGCTGGAGGCGGGCCAATATCGTGCCTTCGTCACCTTCGACGGGACGTTGGGTGTCGGCCTGCTGGGGTCGCTCAATGTCGCGGGGACCGATTCGGACTTCACCGACATTGGCGGCATCGTGCCCCAGCAGATCCACGGCAACGTCATCACCGATCCTAGTCCTGACGGCCATATCGACATCATCAGTCCGCAGACGGTGATCCAGAGCGTCACCGTCAACGGGGTGACGACGGCGGTGAATGCGAACGGGACGGTGGTGAACGGTGCCTTCGGCCGGCTGGTCATCAATCTGGACGGCAGTTATACCTACACCCCGTCCGCGAGCGCCACGTCGATCGGCAAGACGGATGTGTTCCAATATACGCTGATCGACAGCAGCGATGGCGAGACGGAGACGGCGAACCTGTCGATCACGATCGGCAGCGACGACATCACCGCCGCGCCGATCGCCAACCATGATATCGCGACCGCCGGGGTCCAGTATCAGAATGTCGTGCAGACGGTGGCGCCGACGGTCGAATTCTCGTTCAACACGCCTATCCTGAGTACCCGATCCGGCAATGACAGCTTTACCGTTGCCGCCAACAGCCAGTCGGACGTCACCATCACCGTCATCCGGGGCGGTACGATTGCGCTCCTGCCAAGCTACACCATCACGGTGAAGAATGCGGCGGGCGTGACGGTCGACACCTATACCGGGACGACGGTGGCCGGCCTGCCGCTGGGATCGGGCATCAGCCATACGTTCGAAGATTTGCCGGCCGGCACCTATACCTATACGGTGTCCAGCACCAATCTGCTGGGAACTACCTATGGGTCGACCGTCTATATCAGCGAATCCATCACCTATCTTGACCAATATACGGTGTCGGGCGTGACCGGCACGCAGGGCGAATTGCTCGCCAATGACGTGACCGGCACCGCCTTCCCGGTGGTGAAGGTCGGGACGGGCAGTGGCTTCGTTGAGGTTGGCGATACTGCGGTGACGATCCAGGGCACCTATGGCAAGCTGACGGTCAACGAGACGGGCCATTATACCTACACGCCCGGCACGACGATCCCGCATTCGACCGTCAATCTGGTCGATAGCTTCACCTACCAGATCGTCCAGCCCAATGGCACGACCGCCACGGCCACGCTGGACGTGACGATCAATGTCGGTTCCGGCGGGACATCGGCGGTGATGTCGATCGAGGACGCGAGCCTGCGCATGGACGAGACGGCGGCGGTCAGCGACGACACGCATCGGTCAGCGAGCGTCACATCCGAACCGACGGCGGACCAGCCGGTCACGCCGGATGCGGACCCGACCGACATGCCCGTTTCCGACGATGTGCTGGGCGAACTGGCCTATCAGATGTTCGAAGGGCAGGGCGTGCTGGAAGATGTGCTGTCGGCCTATCTCGACCGCCAGCCGCTCCCCGAACGGGTGGACCTGACGGAAGCCAGCCCGGCGCCCGCTCCCGGAAGCGTCGATCTGACGCCAGTGGACATGCCCCAGGATCCGCTCGGTTATCTGTCCACATCGGATGATATCGAAAAGCACAATGCCAATAACGGTCATGCATTCTGATGGATATCAGAAACGCAGGCAAATATGACAATTCATGACAATATTAGTTTGATAGTAAAAATCTCGCGTTAGCATGTTCGTAACGAATGGCGCCCATGCTGGTCATACTTGATGAGGATATGACCGGCATGGGAACATTGTTCCGTAACGGCAGAGCCTTGCTATCGCTCGCCGGCGGCTTACTTGTTTCGGCCGCACATGCGCAGACCGGACCGGTGGTGAACCCCACCGATCTAGTGACGCTGGAGGATGCCGCACGGGAGGCGATCGCCTGGCATCCGGTGCTGACCCAGGCTGCGGGTGAACTCAACGCCCGCACGACGGAGGTGGACGTCGCCCGCGCCGGCTATTCGCCGCAGATCAGCGCCGGCCTCGCCACCGGCTATGACAGCCGCCTGACCGCCGACTGGCGCCCCCGGCCCCAGATCAACGCTTCCCAGATGATCTACGATTTCGGCAAGGTGTCGAGCGCCGTCGATATGGCGCGCGCGGGCACGCGAGTTGGCGAGGCTGAGATGTTGTTGGCAGTGGACGGGCTGATCCGCGACACCGGTTATGCGATGGTCGAGGTGCAGCGCGGCGAGGCGCTCCACCGGATCGGATTGGAGCAACTGGAGCGTGTCCGTGCCATCAGCGACCTGGTCGACAGCCGGGTGGAGAAGGGCGCGGCGACCCGCTCGGACGGTTTGCAGGCGCAGGCCCGTGTGGAAGCCGCGATCGCCACCCTGTCTCAGATCGAGGCGGCGCGCCGCCGCTGGTCCAGCAACCTGGCCTATCTGCTGGGGCGGACTGCACCGCCTGCCAAGGTCGATGAGGACGTGCCCGGCTGGCTGATGGCGGCCTGCCGCCAGCCCCCGCCCGACTGGACCGACGTGCCCGCCGTCATGGTGGCGGCGGCGCAGAAGGATCAGGCGATCGCGGACCTCAAGCGCCGCAAGGCGGAGCAGATGCCCACCATCTCCATCGGCGGCACCAGCACGATCGACGTGTCCGACCCCCTGTCCGGCCGGCGAAGCGCCTATTCGCTGGGGCTCAACGTCAGCAGCAATGTGTTTGGCGGCGGCATCACCAAAGCGCGGGTGCGCGGCGCGGCCTTCGCGCTGGATGCGGCCGACGCCGCGACTGAACGCGCGCGCAACGAGACGGCGCAGCGCCTGGCCGAAGCGCAGCAGCAGATCGACAGTCTGGGCGCGCTGCTCAGGACGCTGGCCTCGCGAGAGGGCAATATGGACGAAACCGGCAAGCTCTATCGCCTGCAATATCTGGAAATGGGGACGCGCACGCTGGTCGACCTGCTCAATGCCGAGCAGGAGTTTCAGCAGGTCCGGTTCGAGGCGGCCAATACCGCGCACGACCTGCGGCGGTTGCAGATGGACTGCCTCTATAATTCGGGCCGGACCCGCGCGGCCTTTCACCTCACGGGAACGGTGGTGCGCGGGGTGACGCTATGAACATGATGCCCCCGATCAAGCCGGTCGCCAGTGCAGGCGCGACTCCCGGTCCGACCTGCGCCGTTTCGATCGACGCCTGGCTGGACCTGTTGCAGCAGGTGGCGCGCCATTATGGCCTGCCCAACAGCGAGCAGGGCGCGAAGCTGGCGGGCCTGTGGGCCGGCATGGACGGGGAGCAGGCCAAGATACGCGGTATGGCCCGCGCGCTGGGCCTGTCGATCCGATTCCGCACGCCCGACGCGCGCGACACATTGTCCGGCTGGCGCCTGCCGATGATCGTGCGGATGAGCGACGGCGCGCTGGCGCTGGTCACGGCCATAGCCGAGGATGGCGAAGCGACAGTGTCGCTGGCGGGCGAGGGCGGCCTGCGCGCCCATATGCTGATCGCGGATGTGGCGCGGGGCGCGACGCTGCTGGTCATCGCCCGGCCGGTGCGCGCCACGCCCGACGCCCGTGTCGACCCCTATATCCATCAACAGCAAGATAACTGGCTGCGGCGCATCATCCATCAGGATAGCCGATCCTATGTGCATGTGATGGTGGCGTCCTGCATCGCCAACGTGCTGGGCCTGTCCGGCGTGATCTTCTCGATGCAGGTCTATGACCGGGTGGTCCCGGCGGAATCCTATCCGACGCTTTACATATTGGTGCTGGGCGTGGCGCTGGCGATCGGCTTCGATTTCCTGCTGCGGCGGTTGCGTATGAACATCGTCGATGTGCTGGGCAAGCGCGCGGATTTGCGCATGTCGGACAAGGTGTTCGGCCACGCCCTGCGCGTGCGCAACCGGGCGCGGCCGACCTCCACCGGCACTTTCATCGCCCAGTTGCGCGATCTGGATCAGGTGCGCGAACTGCTGACCTCAACCACGGTCGCGGCGATGGCGGACCTGCCGTTCTTCCTGATCTTCCTCGTCATCCTGTGGTTCATCGGCGGGCCGCTGGTGCTGGTGCCGCTGGCCGCCCTTGTGCTGCTGCTGGTGCCGGGCCTGCTCGCCCAGCGCAAGCTGCGCGCCTATGCGACCGCGTCGATGCGCGAAGCCTCGCTGCGCAATGCCATGCTGGTGGAGGCGGTGCAGGGCATCGAGGATATCAAGGCGTTGCAGGCCGAAGAGCGGTTCCAGCAGCTCTGGAACCGCTACAATGCGGAGGCCGGGGAGCAGCAACTGAAGCTGCGCGGCCTGACCAACAGCCTGACGGTCTGGACGCAGAATGTGCAGAATGGCGTCTATGCCGGGATCGTGTGCGTCGGCGCGCCGATGGTGATCGCGGGCGACATCACCACCGGTGCGCTGGTCGCCTCCTCGATATTGGGGTCGCGGATGATGGCGCCCATGGCGCAGGTGACGTCGCTGCTCAGCCGATTCCAGCAATCGCGCGTGGCGATCGGCAGTCTCAACCAGATCATGGGCCTGCCGGTGGATCGGCCCGATGCCGAACATCGCATTTCGGTCAATGCGATCGCGGGTGCGATCACGATCCATGGCGGCGTGTTCAGCTATGCCGATCCCAACAGCCCGCCCGCGCTGACGATCCCGGAACTGGAGATCAAGGCGGGCGAGAAGATCGCGCTGCTGGGTCGAAACGGCGCGGGCAAATCCACCCTTTTGCAGGCGCTGTCGGGCATGATGCAGCCGGTGTCGGGCGAAGTGCTGATCGACAATCTGGCGCTCCACCACATCGACCCGAACGACCTGCGCCGCGACGTCAGTTTCCTGTCGCAAAACAGCCGCCTGTTCCACGGCACCATCCGCGAAAATCTGACCTTGGGCGCGCCGGACGTATCCAATGAGGAAATCCTGTCGATGCTGGCGATGACCGGGGCGATCCAGTTCGTCCGTCGCCTGCGCAGCGGGCTGGAGCACGTCATCCTGGAGGGCGGCAACGGCCTGTCGGGCGGTCAGATCCAGTCGTTATTGCTGGCGCGCCTGCTGCTGCGCCAGCCGACCGTTGCGTTGCTGGACGAGCCGACCGCTGCGATGGACGAGGTGTCGGAACGCCACTTTATCGAGGGCCTCAAGACCTGGGCGCAAGGCCGGACACTGGTGATCGCGACGCATCGGATGCGGGTGCTGGAACTGGCCGACCGGGTGATCGTGATCGACAATGGCGGCATATTGCTGGACCAGCCCAAGGATGCCGCGCTCCGCACCATGCAGGCCAACCGGGCGAGGGTGGCATGAGCGGCGTAGCGGTCATCGACGACGAATGGCAGTTCGATGATGAAGGGCGCGGTCGCATCGCCGGCGCGAAGCGATTGCTGTGGCTGGTCACGGCCTTGTTCGTCGTCGCCTTCACCTGGGCCTGGTTCGCAAGGCTGGATGAGGTGGCCAGCGGCAGCGGGCGCGTGGTGCCGACCAGCCGGGAGCAGATCATCCAGTCGCTGGAGGGCGGCATATTGGCCAAGCTGATGGTCAAGCAGGACGATATCGTGAAGCCGGGCCAGATATTGGCGCAGTTGGACCCCACACTGGCGGGATCGACGGTGGACGAAAGCGCCGCCAAATATCGCGCCGCGCTGGCCAGCGCCGCAAGGTTGCGGGCCGAGGTCGGCGGCACGGCCATCGCCTTCCCTGCCGAACTCGATCGCTATCCTGAATTGAAGGCGGCGGAAACGCGCCTCTATCGCGACCGGCGCGAAAGCCTGACCAGTTCGGACAGGCTGATCGATGAATCCCTCGCCCTCATCGGCAAGGAAGTGAAGATCGGCGAATCCCTGATCGCCGTCGGCGCTGCCAGCAGCGTCGAGGTGCTGCGGCTGAAGCGGCAGCAGGCCGAACTGGCGCTCAAGAAATCCGATCTGCGCTCCCAATATCTGGTCGAGGCGCAGCAGGATCTGGCCAAGGTCAGCGAGGAGGTGGAGGCGCTGGCCCCCGTAGTGCGCGGGCGCTCCGATACGCTGAACCGGTTGACGCTGCGTTCGCCGGTGCGCGGCGTGGTGAAGAGCATCGACGTGTCCACCATCGGCGGCGTGGTGTCGCCCAATGGCGAGATCATGCAGATCGTGCCGCTGGACGACCAGTTGCTGATCGAGGCGCGCATTTCGCCACGCGACATCGCCTTCATCCACCCCGATCAGCGGGCGACGGTCAAGATTTCCGCTTATGACTATGCCATCTATGGCGGGCTGGAAGGGACGGTGTCGAGCATATCGCCGGACACGATCAAGGATGAGGTGAACCCGGAAATCTATTATTATCGCGTCTTTGTGCGGACCAGGTCGGTCGCCGTGGTCAACAAGGCGGGCAAGCATTTCCCGATCGTGCCGGGCATGATCGCCACGGTGGATATCCACACCGGCAGCAAGACGGTGATGCAATATCTGTTGAAGCCGCTGAACCGCGCTCGCGAAGGGTTGCGGGAACGATGAACCCGACGCTGGAACAAAAGCTGGCCGCGATCGGCGAGCGAGTGCGGCAGGTGGCACCGGGGCCGGTCGACGGCGCGCCCAAGGTCGTCCTGTTCCTGTCCTTCACTGACGGCGCGGCGCGCGCGCAGACCATCACCGTCAGCGCGCCGGATGCGGCGGATTGCTGGGACAATGCTTTGCCGCTGCTACGGGACGCGGCGGACCGGCTGGACTGGCTGCGGGTCGATTGGGTTCGCGCGGTCGAGCAGACCGACTGGCAAAGCCTGCGCCAGCGGCTGGATGCGACCAAGCGCAATTATTTCCGGCTGGGCATCGCGCTCGACGCGCGTCTGGAACAGGCTTTTCTGGAGACGGAAATCAACGCCAACGCCATGCTCTATGGCGGCAACGGCCATGCGACCGCCATCGTGAATGAAGGCAATTTCCGACGCTACGCCCGGCTGCGCCATGGCGTCCGGGCGATCGACTTTGCGGACCATGCGCCGGTCTGGCTGTTTTCGACGGCTGGCCTGTTCATGGGCATGGATGGCGTCCTCCATGCGATCCGCGAACAGGGGCGCAATGCCGGGCGTCGGACCGTGGAACGGCTCGACCCGGACCTGCTGCTGGGCCTGATCGATGACGGCAGCGCCTATCTCGCCTCGCAAGTGCAGGCGGACGGCCGGTTCCATTATGGCTGGCATCCCTGTTTCGACCGGGAAATCAAATCCTATAACAGCCTGCGCCATGCCAGCAGCACCTATGCCATGCTGGAAAGCTGGGAGGTGACGCGATCGCCCGACCTGCTGGCCGCGATCGAACGGGCGCTGGCCTATCTGGAGCAGGATTTGATCCGGCCGGCGGCCCTGCCGGACGGCACGCTGGCCGCCTTCCTGGTGGATCCCGGCCACGAGGCGAAGCTGGGTGGCAATGCCGTCTGCCTGCTGGCGCTGGTCAAATATAGCGAGTTGATGGCGACCGACCGCTATCGCCCGCTGCTCGATCGACTGGCGGCCGGCATCCTGCATATGCAGGACAAGGAAAGCGGGCGCTTCGTGCATGTGCTCGACTATCCGACGCTGACGGTGAAGCAGGACTTCCGCATCATCTATTATGATGGAGAGGCCGCGTTCGGCCTGATGCGCCTCTACGGCCTGACCGGCGATCCGCGCTGGATCGACGCGGTGGCACGGGCCTTCACCCATTTCATCGCGGCGGGCCATGCGGCGGCGCACGACCATTGGCTAAGCTATTGCGTCAATGAACTGACCCGATACCGCGCGGACGACGCCTGGTTCCGCTTCGGGCTGGACAATGTCCGCGATCATCTGGATTTCGTGGAAAATCGCATCACTACCTTCCCGACGCTGCTGGAACTGATGATGGCGGCGCAGCACATGATCGCGCGCCTTGCCACCGACCCCGATCACCGTCATCTGCTTGATACGATCGACCTCGGCAAATTCCACCGCGCGCTGCATGCCCGTGCCCATTATCTGCTCAACGGCCATTTCTGGCCGGAACTGGCGATGTTCTTCGCCAACCCGCGCCGGATCGTCGGCAGTTTCTTCATCCGCCACCATGCCTTTCGCGTGCGGATCGATGATGTCGAACATTATCTGTCGGGCCTGGTCGCCTATCGCCGGCACCTGCTGGAAACACGGGCGGAAGAGGCCGCGCTGCCCGCCGAAGCCGGCTGGACCGCGCGCAGCGTTTGCCAGGCGACGGGCGGGCGCTGGGCCGTGCCACCGCCGGCCGACTGGCAGGCAAAGGGAATGTGTATCTTTCCCCCCAGCCTGCGCGGCGGCGAAATGGTCGTGATGCGCGGAGGGGAAGGGGAGCGCGGAATCGCGCCGCGCCTGATGGATCGACTGCAACCGCAGGCCGCTGCGATCATCACCAGCGCGCCGGATCGGTTCTCCGATAGGGGCCTGCCGGTGCTGGCGGTGCCGAACAATGACGAGGCGATCCTGGCGCTGGGCCGCCACGCCCGCGCGGCGATGACCGGCAAGTTGATCGGCGTGACCGGCAGCGCGGGCAAGACCACCATGGTCGCGATGCTGGCGCAGGCGCTGCGGCCCTGGGGCGCGGTGGGCGAAACGCGGCTGAACGCCAACCTGCCGCACGGCATCGCCTGGAATCTGGCCTCCATCCATTGGGATACGCCGCACATCGTGATGGAAATGGCGATCGGCAGGATGAAGCAGAATGCGCTGCTGACCCGCCCCGACATCGCGGTCTTCACCAATATCGCGCCGGCGCATCTGGAATTTCACCACGACCTTGCCACCGTCGCGCGGCGCAAGAGCGCGATCTTCGCGGGGATGGCGCCCGGCAGCGTCGCGATCCTCAACGCGAACATGGCTGAACAGCCCACCGTCCACGCGCTCGCGCTCGCGCATGACCTGCGGGTCATCAGCTATGGCGAGGGAGCAGACGCCGACTTCCGGCTGATCGGGCGGCAGGGCGACCGGGTGCAGGTGGCGACACCCGCGGGCATGCTCGATTATCGCCTGCAGGCGCTTGGGCGGCATATGGCGCTCAACAGCCTGGCGGTGCTGGCGACCCTGTCCGCTCTGTCGCTTGATACCGGGCAGGGTCTGGCGACGCTGGCCGATTTCCGCCCGCTGGCAGGACGTGGCGAGGAAGTCGCGCTGACCATCGGCGGCCGGCGGATCGCGCTGATCGACGACGCCTATAATGCCAATCCCGCCTCCATGGCGGCGGCGCTGGAATTGCTGGGCGCCCGGACCGGTGGTCGGCGCATCGCGATATTGGGTGAAATGCTGGAACTGGGGCCGGAAGCGGCCGCCTATCATGGCGCACTGGCACCGCTGATCCAGCGACAGGGAATCGACCGCGTCCATGCCGTCGGCGCGCTCTACACGCCGCTTTGGGCCGAACTGACGCCGGAACGGCGCGGCCTCCATGCCGATCATGTCGGCCAGTTGTACGCCTGCCTCCAGGACACGGCGCGGGATGGCGACATCATTCTGGTCAAGGGGTCGCATGGCAGTGGCCTGCATGAGTTGGTCGCGCAATTGAAGGCGGCAGCAGAGGAGAAAAATATGTCCGAAATGGAGATTGTTTCGGTCGCATGACCGCAAGAAAATTACGTTTTTTACCTTCCGTTAATCCGGGGTCGGCAGCTTTGACGATGCGCCACGAGAACCCGATGCAAGGAAAATGGCATGGCCTCGCGCGAACGAAGAGATGGATCATCGGGCCCGGACATGGCTGGCACCTCGCTGCTCGCCCTGGCCCGCCAGACGCAGCAGGCGCGGATCAACTGTTCCGAGCATTTCCCCAAAAATGTGTTCCGTGATTCCGCCTGGGACATCATGCTGGAACTGTTCGCCGGGGCGGAGGAGGGGCGCTTCCTGTGCGTCAAGGACATCATGGCTATCTCCGGCGAGAGCGCGACGGGCACGATGCGCCGCATCGAAAGCCTGGAAGAAGCGGACCTCATCGTCCGCCGCTTCGACCCGTACGATCATCGCCGCATGCGGGTGGTGCTGAGCGAGAAGGGGCGCGAGGCGATGATTTCTTTCCTCAGACATCTGTTCGAGGTGGGCGAGGCCGCCTCACACGGCAACGCCCCGATTCAGCCCATCTCCTTCTCCCCCCATGCCCCGCGCCGCCCCCCGAACGGCATGCGCGACTGTAGCTGACGCATGGGTCTGGCCGTCCACCGGATCGCCCTGGCTGCCCTGCCGGTGCTGATGCTGCCGTTGGTACTGGCGCTATGGCCGCCGCCGCGGCCTGCCGCCCCGGCGAAGGCCTTGGTCGCGGCCCGCGCCACGGCGGCACCGACCAGCAGGACATCGCCACCCCTACCAAAAATAGAACCCTCGCAACTCTATGCGCTCCCCACGGACAAGGCGCGGGCGCTCAATGCGGCCACCCCCTTTTCCCAGCGCGCCAATCCGGCGGCCAGTCCGTTTCGCTTCGCCGGCGGTGCGGAGGATCTGGCGCGCGCCACCGATTGCCTCGCCTCCGCGCAAATCTACGAAGCGGGCGACGATGCCGTCGGCGAGCAAGCGGTGGCGCAGGTGGTGCTCAACCGGGTGCGCCATCCCGCCTTCCCCACATCTGTGTGCGGCGTCGTCTTTCAGGGGCAGGAGCGGCGGACCGGCTGCCAGTTCACCTTCACCTGCGACGGGGCGCTGGCGCGGACGCCGTCGCCCGCCGCCTGGACGCGCGCGCGGACGATCGCCAAGGCTGCTCTGGCAGGATCGGTCTTCCGCCCGGTAGGCCTCGCCACCCATTATCACACCGATTGGGTCGTGCCCTATTGGAGCGCCAGCCTCGACAAGACGGCAAAGGTCGGCACCCATATCTTCTTCCGCTGGACCGGCTGGTGGGGCACGCCGCCCGCCTTTCAACCTTCGGTCGGTGGCACCGAGCCGCTGATCGGCCGGATCGCGCGCCTGTCGCTGGCCCATCGTGGCACGGCGCTGCCGGTGATGGCGACGGCGGACATGGCCGAAGACCGGCTCCGCGCCGCCGCCCGGCCGATCGTGGGGCAGGTCATGCCGCCTGCCGACAAAAGCTGGACGCCTGCGCCGGCCATGCCCCTGCCCGGCGGTGTCCGACGTGATCCGCCGGTCGAGACCGCCGCGAGCGCCACGCCCGCCCCAGCGACACGGATCGCGCTCGGCGGCTCAGCGATAGCCCGCCGCGGCGAGGATGGCGAGCAGGTTCATCCGCTTCACCTTCAATGACTCGCTTGGGCTGACGTCGATCCATTCGTCCAGCGAATGGCCGCGCCCGCCGGTGGCCGCGCGCGAGATGGTGATGCCGGGGATGCCCAGGTTCATCGGCACATTGGCGTCGGTCGAGGAGAAGCTGAGCCGTGCGGTGACGCCTTCGGTCGCGTAGGCGGCGATGGTCTGCTGCACCAGCGGGCTGGCCGCGTCGGTGCTGCCGGCCGGGCGATCGCCGATAAGTTGCTTGTCCACGCTGATCGCGCCGTCCCTGGTCGAGCGCGCCGCATTTTCCGCCGCCACGCCGGCATCGACCTGTGCCAGCACCGCCTGTTCCAGCTTCGCCAGTTCGGTCGCGCTTTCCGACCGCATGTCCAGTTGCAGCCAGGTTTCGCGCGGGATCGCGTTGACCGAAGATCCGCCGCCGACCACGCTGGCGCTGAAGGTCGTCTTGGGCGATTTGGGCACCGAAATTTTGTAGATATTGACGATCGCCTGGCTCATCGCCGTCATCGGATTGACGATACCGAAGGCGCCGAAGCTGTGGCCGCCCGGCCCCTTGAAGGTCAGCTTGTAGCGCCTGGACCCGACGCCGCCATTGGTCAGGCCATCGACAGACCCGTCGTCGATCGAAAAGAAGCTGGCGATGCGGCCCTTATATTTGCCTTTCAGGAACAGATGCTTGACGCCGCGCAGGTCGCCCAGCCCTTCCTCGCCGACATCGCCGACGAACAGGATGTCCATCGGTGCCCTGATCTTCGCCGCGACAAGCGCCTTGACCAGGCTGATCTGGGTGGCGAGGCCCGCGACATCGTCGCCTACCCCCGGCGCATGCAGCTTGTCGCCCTCGCGGCGCACGGTGACGTCGGTGCCTTCGGGAAATACGGTATCGAGATGGGCGGACACGACCACCAGCTTGCCGCCCGGTTTGCCGGTACCGCGCAACAGGCCCAGCACATTGCCTTCCTCATCAATCTCCACATCGCCAAGGCCCGCCGCCCTGAACATGTCGGCATAGGCCTTCGCGCGCACCGCTTCCTTGAAAGGCGGGGCGGGGATCTGGGTCAGGGCGATGATATTCTCGACCCACTGGCCATGTTCCTGCTCCAGCGCGGCGAGGGCGGTCCTGACCGCCGGGCGCGCCTTCATGGTCGCCATCAGGCGGGTGTCGGCCGGCGTGGGCGCGGCGCTGGCCGCCACCGCAGGCAGGGCGATGAGCGAGCCCGCCAGCATCATGTTCAACAGCGACCGATTCATGCACATGCCCCTTTATAGTTGATGACGGCGCCGGCAGGGCGCCGTCATCTTTCCCTTAGATCAGAAGCTGACCTTCGCGCCCACCGTCATGTAACGGCCGATGCTGTCATAATGGATCGCACCATAGGTGGTCAGCGGCGGATCGCGGTCGAACAGGTTGTTCACATTGGCGAACAGCGTGAAGCGATCGGCAATGGTCGCCTGTGCCCCCAGATCGACATAGACGCGGGCGCTGATGTCATTGTTGGCGATAGGCAGCGTATGGTTGAACTTGCCGCCGCCGACATAGCGGACGCGAGCGTCAACCGACACAGCCCTGCTTGCGTAAGTGATCGCGCCCGTCGCGCGCCAGTGCGGCGTGCCGAAGTTGACATTGTCGCCCACGTCACCGGCGCGATCGACCGTGCTGTTGCCGTCGTTGATGATGACCTTGGGCACATAGGTGGCCAGACCGCGGAAGCGCATCGTGCCGCCCAGGCTTTCGCTGACCTTGCTTAGCGGCAGGGTATAGGTCGCTTCGATATCCACACCCTTGGTCCGATATTCGGCCAGGTTGATATAGGTGGTGTAGATGTTCTTCGGAGCGCCCTCAGAGTCACGTTCGATCTGGCTGCACAATACGGTGTTGCCGTTGGCGCAGTTGGTGATGACGTCCTGCGCACCCAGCGAGGTGATCGCGTCCTTCAGCTTGATGTCGTAATAATCGACCGACAGGTTGAAGCCCGGCAGGAACGTAGGCGTAAATACCGCACCAAGAGTCAGCGTGCTGCCGATTTCCGGCTTCAGATTGGCGTTGCCGCCGCCGAAGCGGGTGATCGAATAGGTCTGCGGCTTGTCGTTCTTATCGTTTTCGACGACGGTGGTGAAGCTGGTCGTGCTGGTGGTGAACAGTTCGGCCAGGCTGCCCGAACGAATGTCACGCGAACGCGACACGCGGATCAGCAGATTGTCGAAGATGCGATCGGTCAGACCCAGTTTCCACGACCAGATGCCGCCGCTGGTGCTGTAGCGGCTGTAACGGGCCGCACCATTGACGTCGATCTTGCTGAACGGCTGGTCGAGCAGCGGGATGGCGACTTCGCCGAAGCCTTCCTGCACGTTGAACCCGCCGTCGAGCGGCGCGAAGTTGAAGCGGCTGAAGCCCTTGGCGGCCGACGTGGCGTCCAGACTGTTGGTCACCTGTTCTTCCCAGCGCGCTTCGGCGCCGACCGCAACCGAAACCGGGCCGGCCCAGGTTTCGAACAGGTCGCCACGCAGGCTGGCGCCAGCGCTGTCCAGCTTGGTCGTGTAGACGACGCGCGCGGTGTTGCCGAACACATAGTCGATCGCGGCCTGATCGGCCGTGCCGGTGCCCAGGATGTTGAGCGGACGGCACGCCGTGTTGGCGTCGGTCAGGGCGGCACGGCAGACGATATTGCCGCTGGAATCGCGCACCGCGTCCAGAGCGGCGGTCAGGTTCGCGCCGGTAATCTGGTTGTGATAGCTCTGCATGTTGCGCATTTCGCCATGGCTGTAATAAGCCGAATAGCGCCACTTGCCGTCCGCGAAGCTGCCATCGACGCCGACTGCGCCTTCTACATTCTGGCGATAATAGTCGAAGGTGCGATAGCCATAATCCTCGAATACGCGGCCGATGCTGACCTTGCTTTCATCGGCGGCGGCGAGTTGGTTCTGGATGTCCTGCGACAGATAGGGGTTGGTCGCCGAAATGCTGTACGAACCGCTTTCCGCATAGAAGGGATATTTCGCCCAGATGCGGCTGTAGCTGCCGTCTGCCCAGAAAGTGGCGTCGCCGACTTCGAAGCTGGCGCGGGCATAGGCGTTGACGCGCTGATAGGGGTTGGTCAGCGCATATTCGTCATTGGTGGCCACGCCTTCGCCGCCGACCATGGTGGTCCCATTGCCACTCACCATGCTGCCATACTGGAAGGGACGCAGCGTGCCGTCCGTGTTGAAGGTCTGGCCCTTCAGCTTACCCGTGGTGATGAGGCCGCCCAGGCTGGTGTTGGCGGCGTTGACGTCGCGCACCAGGATCGGGAGGGCATCAGTGCCAGCGGGGGTGAAGACGTTGGAACTGCCGACATTCTTGCGCGAATTGCGGTCAAGGATGCCCTTGTCCTGCTGATATTCGCTGCCGATCATGAAGTGGCCGCGACCGTCGGCGAACTTCGTGCCGAACGTGCCGTCGACGCTGTAGCGATAACCGTCCCCGCGCGAGGAGATGCCGTTCTGCGCGCCGATGGTCAGGCCTTCCAGCTCATCGTCCAGGATGATGTTGACCACGCCGCCGATCGCGCCCGAGCCCCAGGCTGCCGATGCGCCGCCGGTGACGACTTCGACGCGCTTCACCAGCCCCTGCGGCACGGTGTTGAGGTCGACCGCGCCGGTGAAGCGGCGGTTGTTGAGCAGGGTCAGCGTGCGCGTGACGCCCAGACCGCGAAGGTCCATCGCCGATGATGAGGAGTTGGTGTTGGCGACCGTGCTGGCCGGCGACTGGGTTGCGCGGAACTGGGGCAGGTCGTTCAGTACCTGCGCGATGCTGGGTCGCGCGCCCTGACGCAGTTCGGCGTCGCCGATGATGGTGGTCGGCGTAGGCGCTTCGAAACCCTTGCGGTCGATGCGCGAACCCGTGACGACGATCGCCGGTTCGGCTTCGTCGGCGGCTGCGGTGTCAGCGGGGGTGTTTGTCTGCGCCATCGCCGCGCCGCCCTGCGCCAGCGAGAGGATGAGGCCAGCGGTGCCAGCCATCAACAGGGTGCGAAACCGGGTCTTGCAATCAGTCATATATCGTCCCTTTTCGTCTTCTTGCTTTTTTGTCCGCGACCTGAGCGGCTCTCTTTTATCTCTTTGGAAATCTGGTCAGTCGGCCCGGCGGAACAGCAGGTCGTAAGCACGACCCTCGCCAAAGCGCAGCGCGGTGACGGCGCCGCTCGCATCGCGCTGGAACTTCGCCGTGACGCGGCCGGCGTCGGGCGACGCTTCGCCGGTGAACACATCGGCATAGGCGGGGCTGAGCGTCTGGTCGGCCCAGCGCGGGCCGTTATAGACCAGCGCTTCGCCCTGCTGGCGGAAGGTCAGGCAGGCATGGGTATCGACGCCGCAATATTTGCCGACATAGGGCTGGGCGTCGAAGACCGTGACCTCGTCCACCTTGCGGTAAGCGATCTTTTCGCCCTCCCGATTTTCACGCACCAGGCCGGTCTTGCCAAAGGCGAAGATATCCTCGCGCAGCGCCCAGCGACCCGGACCGACCGGCGTCAGCAGCTTGCCGTCGGCGCGCAGGCGACCTTGTTCGTCGCTGTCGAACTTCACCGGAAAGCCGTTCATGCCATCGGCATAGAGGCCGGCGGGTAGCGGCCCCTTGGGCGTGTAGGGCTTGTCCTTCCACGCAGGCAGGAAGATATCGGCGACTGCACGGCCCAGCACCGGCGTATCGGCATTGCCGGTGTTGCAGAGCAGCGATACGGCCAGTTTCTGCCTGGGATAGCGCGCCATCCAGGCGCGATAGCCGCCGGTCGACCCGCTATGGCTGATTTCCTGCTGGCCATGATGGTCGAGGTTCACCAGCGCCAGCGCATAAGCGATCGGCGTGCCGTCGTTCAGCTTGGTGGGTGTCTGCATCTGCTCGGTGAAACCAGCGCCGAAGGTGCCGGCGTCCAGCGCCGCCTGCCACTTCACCAGATCGCCCACGGTGGTCAGCAGGCCACCATTGCCATAGGCGTCTTCGATCACCTGATCGTTGCGATAGACGCCGTCCTGCCAGTCATAGGCGCCGGTGCGACCGGGCACCACATCGCCATGATCGTCACGCCAACTCGTATGCGTCATGCCCAGCGGCGTGAAGATGCGCTCGCGGGTGAAATCGGCGAGCGACTGGCCGCTGACCCGCGCGACGATGATCGCCGCCAGATTATAATTGCTGTTGCTGTAGAGATAATGGGCGCCCGGCGCGAAGTTCAGTTCGGTCTGGCGGGCGGCGATCTCCAGCACATCGTCATTGCTGGCGGTGCGGCTGTTGCGCGGCCAGCCTTCGACCGCGGCGACCGATCCCCAGTCGCGCAGGCCGCTGATGTGGTGCAGCATGTGGCGAATGGTGACGGGCGCATCGTAGGCGGGCAGTTCGGGCAGATATTTGCGGATATCGTCGTCCAGCGAAAGCTTGCCCTCGCGCGCCAGCATCAGGATGGCGGCGGCGGTGAACTGCTTGGAATCCGACCCGGCCTCATAGATTCTGTCGGGGGTGGCGGGGACGGACTGTTCCAGATCGGCCATGCCATAGGCCCGACTGGCGATCGCCTGACCATGGCGCGACACGGCGACGGCGCATCCGGGCGCATCCTTGCGGTTCCATTTGGCGAACAAGGCGTCGAGGCGCGCCAGCGAGGCGGAATCGGCCGGCGCAGAATCCTGCGCCATGGCCCCGCCCGACAGCGCAACAGCCATACAGAACAACATCCCCGCAACCGCGGAGCGACCCGTCATCATAGTTCCGATTCCCCTTGGAAAATGGCGAAGCGCTTATGTGCGCGTCATTTTTTTGCGACCCGAAGGCTGTGGATCACGATCCCGCCATTCGTCTTTCCCATTGTCCTAACCGATGTCGCTGTCATGAACCTGACACAGAAGGGCGGACGCAGCCGGATGCGTAATCAAAGGCAAGACCGGCGCCGGCGCACTTCGCATTTGCAATCCCGCGCATGATGCGTATCGCAATTTAATGTCGGCCGCCGGATGAAGCGCGCAGGACGGAAGGTATCGGGTCAATGCGTTTGTTGCTGGTGGAAGATGATGAGCGGCTCGCCCGTGGCATGGTCGCCTCGCTCGAGGCGGCGGGTTTTGCCGTCGATATCCTCACGAACGGCGAAGATGCCCTGAAGCTGGCCGACCAGGAACCCTATTGCGCGATCATCCTCGACCTCGGCCTGCCCGACATGGACGGGCTGGATGTGCTCAGCCAGTTGCGCGCGCGCGGTGCCGCCACGCCGATCATCATCCTGACCGCGCGGGACATGATGGACGATCGAATCCAGGGCCTTGATCGCGGCGCCGACGATTATATGGCCAAGCCCTTCCATCCGCGTGAACTGGAATCGCGCATCCGTGCGCTGGTCCGGCGCAGCCAGGGGCAACTGGACCCGATGCTGCGGATCGGCACGCTGATGTTCGACCGGTCGAGCCGCACCGTCTATCTGGACGACAAGATGCTGGACCTGCGCCGCCGCGAACTGGCGGTGCTGGAAACGCTGATGGGTCGGCCGGGCAAGGTGATCGCCAAGGAGCGGCTGTCGGCCGAAATCTTCAATTTCGACGACGCCGTCACGCCGAACGCGCTGGAAGTCTATGTCGGCCGCCTGCGCCGCAAGCTTCAGCCGTCCGGCCCGGCAATCCGCACCGTGCGCGGGCTTGGCTATATGATAGAGGCGGCCTGATCCGCATAATCTGCTAACAGCGCGCTGATGCGGAACCTGCCCCCCTCGCTGCGCCTGCGCCTGACCGGCGCGGTGATGATGCCTTTGGCCGCGCTCGTTCTGCTGTTCGGGATCATCACCGCCTGGGTGACGCATGATACGGAGGCCGACACGGTCGATCGCGTGCTGATCGGTTCGGTTCGCACGCTCAGCCTCGTCTACGACAGTCAGCCGCCTGAGCGGCACAAGCTCCTGCCGCTCGCCGTCCACCTGCTTCAGCGTCGGGCGCGGCCGGTCGTGCATTACAGCGTCTATCGCGGAAACAAGTTGCTGGCGGGCGACCCCGCCCTGCCGCCGCCGGCCGATTATCGCGAAACATGGGACGGGGTCATCGACCCGCATCCCCCGGCGACGTTCGTCAACGCCTATCGCGCCAATCCGCTGGTGCGTGGCTATCTCAATCCCGCCGATGCGAAGCTGGTGACGCAGGCCGCCTATCTGCGCGACGGCGCGCTGCACGGCAAGCCCGCCCGCATCGCGACGGAAATCCGCCGTCCCGCCGGCGAAAGCGGCCTGATCGTCATCCAGATAGCCGACTATATCGATGATCGGCGCGCCTATGAGCATCAGTTCATGGTCAGGGTGCTGCTGGTGGGGCTGGCCGTGCTGGTCGTGACCGGCCTGCTCTTCTGGTGGGCGATCCGCTGGGGGCTGCGCCCGCTGATCGACCTGACGCGGCAGGTGGAGATGGCGCAGCAGGATGCCTCCCCCGCCTTCCGCCTGCACAGCAGCACTGCCGATCCGGCCGAAATCCGGCCGTTCGTCGCTGCTTTCAATGGCCTCATGGCCCGGCTGGAACGGGCCAGCAATTCGTTGCGGCAATTCACCTCCAACGCCTCGCACCAGATGCGCACGCCGCTCGCCGTCGCCCGCGTCCATCTCGATGTGCTCGATCGCTACGGCCCCACCTCGCCGCAGGGGCGGGCGGCGCTGACCGATATTCCTCATGCGATCGACTCGCTCGAACTGCTGCTGCGCCAGATGATCGCCCTCGCCCGGAGCGAGGATCAGGGCGATATGCAGGTGCGCCCCTTCGACCTGGCAGATCTGGCCGCGACGGTAACCGCCGACCGTGCCGCCCAAGCCCCCGCCAGCCTCGACATCGGCTACGACAATCGCATGGACGGCCCTGTCATGGCGCTGGGCCAGCCGGCGCTGGCGGGCGAATTGCTGGTCAATCTGCTCGACAACGCCATCCGCTACAACCGTCCCGACGGCATCGTCGCGGTCAGCGTCTGGCTGGAAGATCAGGATGCCGTAGTCGAAATCGACGATAACGGCCCCGGCATCCCCGCAGACCAGCGCGACAGGGTGTGGGAGCGTTTCTATCGCATCGGTGGCCGCACCTCGGCCCCCGGCACCGGCCTCGGCTTGCCGATCGCGCGCGCGCTGGCGGACCGGCTGGGCGCGCAGATCGCGTTGCGCGACGGTCGCACCGGGCAGGGGCTGTGCGTCCTCATCCGCTTCCGCCTCGCCCCGGCCTGACCCACGACATACCGCCATGTGACAGGTTCATGTCAGCCGTCTTGGCTAAGTCTCTTCGCGTCAGCCGCTTTTCGGCACCGCCCAGAGGGGACCGCTTCCATGCCTGCCATCTTCCACCGCCGCGCGTTGCGCACCCTGCTGTGCGCCGGTGCCGCGGCCATCCTGTCCACCGCCCTGCCGGCGCATGCGGAGGAAGAGGAAAGCGGCGGCCAGTTGACCACCACCACCGTCCCCAGCACGCCGATCGCCGGGGATTTCAGCTTCGCGGCGGTGGGCGACCTCATCTATCTGCGCCCGATGCTGGCGACGATCGAGAAGCAGTCGCCCGACATGCTGCGCCTCCTGCGCGGCGCGGACCTCACCTTCGGCAATTTCGAAACGACCGCGCTCGACCTCAATAGCTTCAAGGGATCGCCACAGGCCGAATCGGGCGGCACCTGGATGCTGGCCGATCCCGCCGTGCCCGCCGACGTCGCGAAAATGGGCATCGACATCGTCAGCCACGCCAACAATCATGCCACCGATTGGGGTGTGGAGGGCATGGCCGAAACGCTCGACCTGCTCGACGCCGCGCACCTCACCCATGCCGGCACCGGCCGCAGCATGACCGCCGCGCGCGCGCCCGCCTATCATGACGGCCCGTTCGGCCGCGTCGGCCTGATATCCGCCACCACCAGCTTCACACCGATGACGCCCGCCGCCGATCCGCTGGGGAAGGTGCCGGGCCGTGGCGGCGCCAACACCATTCGCAGCACCGAAATCGGCCTGGTGTCGGACGCCGACCTCGCCACCATCGCCCGCCTTGCCGGCACCAAGCCCGGCTCGCCGATCAAGATGAAGGGCCGCGAGTTCCGCGCCACCGCCAATCCGGCCATGCCGATGAAGATCGAATATGACCTCAACGCCAGGGATGTCGCCGCCAATCTGCTCGCCATCCGCCAGGCCAAGCAGAATGGCAATTTCGTCGTCTTTTCGCTGCACAATCATGAACCCGGCAATGCCAGCCAGATCATCGCCAACTTCGCCCAGCCGCTGGCGCATCAGGCGATCGATGCCGGCGCGGACGTCTATGTCGGCCATGGCCCGCACCAGTTGCGCGGGATCGAAATATACAAGGGCAAGCCGATCTTCTATTCGCTCGGCAACTTCGCGATGATGAACAATTCGCTCGATGACCTGCCGGCCGACATGTACGATCAATTCGGCATCACGCCGGGCACCGTCACCGCACCGGAACTGCTTCAGGCGCGCGGCGCGAAGGAATTTGGCGACCCCAACCTCTATGAAACGGTGATCGCGGTCAGCCATTTTCGCGACGGCAGGCTGAGCGAAATCCGCCTCCACCCGGTCGACCTCGGCGTCAATGCCACCGGCGCCGGACGCGGCGTGCCGCACATGGCCGACGCCGCCACCGGCGCGCGTATTCTCGAACGGCTCCAGCGCCTGTCGCAACCCTATGGCACGCAGATTGCCATCGAACGCGGCGTCGGCGTCATCAAGCTGTCCGCCGGCAAATAAGACAACGCACGCCGGGCGCCTCCGGAACGGTCGGCCTATTTTTGTCCCGCTGGCGGGCGCAGCGTCAATATAGTGTCATCGCCCGGTGCGACGAGGAGGTCATTCTTCCGCGTATCGAGAGTGACGCCATGACCTTCGACGACCCGACCTTCGCCATGGACCGCATCAAAGCGGAGATTGCCGACAGTTTCGACGAGGAACTGGAGATGGAGATAGATGAGGATCGGCTGGAAACGATGCTCGCCGACATGGAGGAGCATCCCGACCGCGAGCAGATGGAGCGGCGCACCTATTTTCGCGAGCTGTTCCGCCTACAGCATGAACTGGTCCGTTTGCAGGATTGGATCGTGCACAAGGGGCTGAAGGTCGTGGTGATCTTCGAAGGGCGCGATTCGGCGGGTAAGGGCGGCGCGATCAAGCGCATCACCCAGCGCTTGAATCCCCGCGTCTGCCGCGTCGCCGCGCTGCCCGCTCCCAATGAGCGCGAACGCACGCAATGGTATTTCCAGCGCTATGCCGCCCATCTGCCGGCGGCGGGCGAAATGGTCCTGTTCGATCGTAGCTGGTATAACCGCGCCGGCGTCGAGCGGGTGATGGGCTTCTGCACCGAGGATGAGGTGGAGGAATTTTTCCGGTCAGTCCCGGAATTTGAACGGATGCTGGTCCGTTCGGGCATCATCCTCATCAAATATTGGTTCTCGATCACCGACGATGAACAGCAGTTCCGCTTCGCCATGCGCATCCATGATCCGCTCAAGCAGTGGAAGCTGTCGCCCATGGATGTCCAGTCGCGCCGCCGCTGGGAGGATTATACCCGCGCCAAGGAAGCGATGCTGGAACGCACCCATATCGCCGAAGCGCCCTGGTGGGTGGTGGAAGCGGTCGACAAGAAGCGGGCGCGGCTGAACTGCATCGCGCATCTGCTGGAACAGATTCCCTATGCGGATGTGCCCAAGGAACCGGTCGTCCTGCCCGACCGTGAACGGCACGAGGACTATATCCGCCACCCGGTGCCGACGGACATGTATGTGCCGGACCGCTTCTGAATGAACGGAGGATTCTAGAGCGCGCTGCGTTAAATCCGATGCAGGTCGCGCGCTCCAGTTTTTTGTTTTCGCATCGTTTTACGCGAAAAACCGGTTCCCACTTTTCCGTACGATGCTCTAAAAAAAGCGCCTCCTTTCACAAGGGACGGAGGCGCTTTTTCACGTCAGCGGGAGTGAAGCCTCACCCCTTGCGGTCGTCGTCCACCATGTCGGATGCCAGTTCCAGCCCGGCGCGGCCGTGGGCTGGGGAATGGGCCGGTGCCTTGGGATGTTCGACGTCGATCGGCTCCTCGACCTCCAGCATCCCTTCCCATTTGGTGATGACCGACGTGGCGATGGCGTTGCCCAGCACGTTGGTGGCGGTGCGGCCCATGTCCATGAAGTGATCGACCGCCAGGATGAAGGCGATGCCCTCCACCGGCAAGTCGAATTGGCCCAGCGTCGCGGCGACGACGACCAGCGACGCGCGCGGCACTGCGGCGATGCCCTTGCTGGTCACCATCAGCACCAGCAATATGGTGATCTGCGTCGCGATCGGCAGGTCGATGCCATAGGCCTGCGCGATGAAGATCGTCGCGAAGGTCGAATACATCATCGACCCGTCGAGGTTGAACGAATAGCCCAGCGGCAGCACGAAGCTGTAGATGCGGCGCGGGATGCCGAAGCGGTCGAGCTGCTCCAGCATCTTGGGATAGGCCGCTTCGGACGAAGCGGTGGAGAAAGCGATCAGGATCGGTTCGCGGACATAGCGGATCAGCTTGAACATCCGCTTGCCTAGGAAAATCGACCCCGCGCCGAACAGCAGCAGCCACAGGCACAAGAGCGCGATGTAGAATTCGCCGACCAGCGCGCCATAGGTTTTGAGCACGCCCAGACCCTGCACCGTCACCGACGAGGCCAGCGCGCCGAACACCGCGAAGGGCGCGACGCGCATGACATAGCCTGTCACCTGCAACATCAGCTCGACCATCGATTCGATCAGGGCGATGATCGGCTTGCCCTTGTCGCCGATGGCGGTGAGCGCGACGCCCACGAACAGCGAGAAGACGACGATTTGCAGGATCTGGTTGTCGGCCATCGCCCCGATCATGGAGGTCGGGAAGACATGCAGGATGAAGTCGCGGAAATTGAGCGCTTCGGTATTCACGCCCGCGTCCGCGCCGGACCGAACCAGGTTGAGGCCCGCGCCCGGCTCGAAGAAATTGACGAAGATCAGGCCCAAAGTCAGCGAGATCAGGCTGGCGATGATGAACCACGCAAGCGCGCGCCCGCCGATCCGTCCCAGCGCCGCGCTGTCGCCCATATGGGCGATGCCTGCGACCAGCGTGGAAAAGACCAGCGGCGCGATGATCATCTTGATCAGGTGGAGGAAGATGTCGGCCAGCAGGTGGAAATAGCCCGCCACATCCTTGGCCAGCGTCTCATCGCCGCCGACCCAGAGATTGGCCACGAAGCCCGTTATCACCCCCAGGACCATGCCGATAAGGATGAAGGCCGTCAGTCTGTTTCGCATCAATTTCCTCTGGAGGCCCGCGAACGCGCCCCTGTTCCATTATCCGTCTGTCAGGCCGACACCTAACAGGCGCATGGGGTAGCCGCAATCGGGGCTGCAACCACGCACATCGAACAAGACGAAGCAGGCACGCCTTTCCACGCCCCGCCCATGCCTTCGTGCGCGGAGTATCAGGGGTAGAGCAGCCCTTCGGACCAGTCGTCACCGACCCGTTCGAACAGGCGGCGCTCATGCAGCCGATGCTCGCGATCCTGCCAGAACTCGATCCGTTCGGGCGTCATGCGAAAGCCCGACCAGTGCGGCGGGCGTGGCACCGGTCCGCCCTCGAACCGGACGCTGACGGCGTCGAACCGGTCCATGAAAGTCTGCCGGTCGGGCAGGGGGCGCGACTGGTCGGATGCCCAGGCGCCCAGTTGACTGTCGCGGCTGCGGGTCGCGAAATAGGCGTCGGCGGTGGCATCGTCGACCGGGCCGACCGATCCTTCGATCCGGATCTGGCGGCGCAGCGACTTCCAGTGGAACAGCAGGGCGGCATGCGGATTGTCCAGCAACTCGCCGGCCTTGCGCCCCTCGAAATTGGTGTAGAAGACGAAACCGTCCGGGCCATGCCCTTTCAGAAGCACCATGCGGACGGATGGCCGCCCGCGCGCATCGGCGGTGGCCACCGCCATGGCATTGCTGTCATTGAGTTCGGTATCGCGCGCCTGCGCGTACCATTCGTCGAAAAGGGCGAAGGGATCGGTCATATCGGTGTCTTAAGGCGCGTCCGCCGCCCTGTCGATACGGGCGGTCCGAAGCATCGGACATGGAAGCCGGCTTGAATGTCGGGGCCGCATCGTCCACATAGTCGGCAAGTGATGCTTTTGTGCAACAGGTAAGATGATGGCCGATCCCTATTCCCTCTTGGGTGTGACCCGTAGCGCGACCGAAGCGGAGATCAAGTCCGCCTATCGCAAGCTCGCCAAGGAGCTGCACCCCGACAAGAACAAGGACAATCCCAAGGCGGCGGACAAATTCTCCGCCGTCACCAACGCCTATGATCTGCTGTCCGACAAGGACAAGCGGGCCCGCTTCGACCGGGGCGAGATCGACGGCGACGGCAACCCCGCTGCACCTTTCGGCTTTGGCGGCGGCGGCGCGCGCGGCTCGTCCGGGGGCGGCTTCGAATCCGGCGGGGCGGACTTCGGCGATATTTTCGAGGGGCTGTTCGGCGGCGCGGGCCGGCGCCCCGGCGGCGGCGGCGGCTTTGGCGGTGGTGGCTTCGGCCGGCAGGCGCCCCCGCCGAAGGGCGCGAACGTCGCCTATCGCCTCGCGGTCCAGTTCGTCGACGCCGCAACCCTGGCACCGCAGCGCATCACGCTTCAGGACGGCAAGACGATCGACCTCAAACTGTCCCCCGGCGTCGAGACGGGGACGCAGATGCGCCTGTCCGGCAAGGGGCAGGCCGGGCCAGGCGGCGCGGGCGATGCGATCGTCACGGTCGAGGTGAAGCCCCACCCCTTCTTCATGCGGGACGGCGACAATGTGCTGCTCGACCTGCCGATTACGCTGGACGAGGCGGTGAAGGGTGGCAAGGTCAAGGTGCCGACCGTCGATGGCCCGGTGATGCTGGGCGTGACGCCCGGAGCGACCTCCGGCAAGACGCTGCGCCTGCGCGGGCGTGGCTTCACCGGCAAGGATGGTCAGCGCGGCGACCAGCTGGTCACGCTCCAGATCGACGTGCCGGCGGACGATCCCGCGATTCAGGCGCTGGTCGAAAGCTGGCAGGACCAGCGGGCCGTGCGCGCCCATCTGGGCGTCTGATTTGCCGTTACGCCCGTCCTTTACCCTCTCCCACCGGGGAGAGATGGAAGCGCGAAGCGTTGGAAGAGTGAGGACGATCCGTCCAATATGATCCAATCATAAGATAGGACGTTACGCTCTCCATGCCGATGCCGTCGCCTCTTTCGCCCGAATCCCGTCGTCAGGTGGGACATGACGCCCGTGCGCATTTCCATCGGCAGATCGACCGGGTGCGGCCCGGCACCCAGCCGTTCGAGGTGATGAAGCGGGTTCTCGTCGGCACCTATAGCGACGGGTTCATCCATGCCGGCAACCTTGCCTATCTGTCGCTGATGACGCTGTTCCCCTTCTTCATCGTCGCGGCCGCAGTGGCGAGCATCTTTGGCCGGACCGAAGACGGGGTGCAGGCGGTCAACGCCTTTCTCTACACCGTGCCGCGCGGCGTTGCGGAGGTGGTGCGCCAGCCGATCAACGATGTGCTGACCGCGCGCAGCGGCCCGCTGCTCTGGCTGGGCGGCCTTGTGGGTCTGTGGACCGTGGGCAGCCTGATCGAGACGATCCGCGACATCCTCCGCCGCGCCTATGGCACGAAAAGTACCAAGCCCTTCTGGCGTTATCGCCTCGGCGCGATCGGCATCACGCTCGCCAGCGTCTTCGCCGTGATGTTCGCCTTCTCGCTTCAGGTCGTGATCACCGGTGTCGACCAGTTCTTGCACCAGATCCTCCCCTGGGCGGATCAGGCGATCGCGCTGGTCGCCTCGGCCAAGCTGGTGCCGATGGGGATATTGTGCCTCGCGCTCTGGTCGCTGTTCGTGACCTTGACCCCTACCGCCTACAAGTCGCGCCGCTTCCCCAAATGGCCCGGCGCGGTGGCGACGTCGCTCTGGTGGTACGGCACCACGCTGCTGCTGCCGCCCACCCTGTCGTTGCTGGGCGGCTACGGCCGCACCTATGGCAGCCTGGCAGGTGTCATGATCACGCTCATTTTTTTCTTTCTCGTGGGGCTTGGCGTGGTAATTGGCGCGGAATTGAACGCGGCGCTGGCGGAATTCCCCGAAGAGGATGAGCAGCCGATCGCGCAGGACGAAGGGAATGGAATAGGATTATGACAGGCTTGATGGCAGGAAAGCGCGGGCTGATCATGGGGCTGGCGAACGACAAGTCGCTCGCCTGGGGCATCGCGCAGCAACTGCACGCCCACGGTGCGGAACTCGCTTTCTCCTATCAGGGTGATGCACTGGCCAAGCGGGTGCGACCGCTGGCGGAGCAGGTCGGGTCCGATTTCCTGATCGACTGCGACGTGTCCGACATGGACAAGCTGGACGCGGCCTTCGCGGAAATCGAGGCGCGCTGGGGCAAGCTGGACTTCGTCGTCCACGCCATCGGCTTCTCCGACAAGAATGAACTGCGCGGCCTCTATGCCGACACCAGCCTCGACAATTTCCTGCTGACCATGAACATCTCGGTCTACAGCTTCGTCGCCGTCACGGCGCGCGCCCGCAAACTGATGAAGGATGGCGGCAGCCTGCTGACGCTCAGCTATTATGGCGCGGAAAAGGTCATTCCGCACTATAACGTCATGGGCGTGGCCAAGGCGGCGCTGGAAACCAGCGTCAAATATCTGGCGATGGACCTGGGGCCGGAAAATATCCGCGTCAACGCCATCTCCGCCGGCCCGATCAAGACGCTGGCCGCATCGGGGATCGGCGATTTCCGCTACATCCTGAAGTGGAACGAACTGAACTCGCCGCTGCGCCGCAACGTGACGATCGAGGATGTCGGCGGCGCCGGCCTCTACCTCCTGTCCGATCTGGCGTCCGGCGTGACGGGCGAAATCCACCATGTCGATGCAGGCTACAACGTCATCGGCATGAAGGCCGAAGACGCACCGGACATCGCGCTGGATAAATAGGCTATAACCCCTCTCCCCCAAGGGGAGAGGGAGGGGCCCGCCGCGAAGCGGTGGGAGGGTGAGGGGGCTATGCGACGACCCGATCCTGAGAAACCAGACTCCCTGAACAAGGTCCGCGTGATGCGGCGCGACCCGACCGAGCCGGAAAAACGGCTCTGGTCGAAACTGCGCAAGCGGCAGTTGGGCGGCATCAAATTTCGGCGGCAGGTCTGGCTGGCAGGCTATGTCGCGGACTTTTATGCTGCGGAAGTCAAGCTGGTCATCGAAGTTGACGGCGATGATCATGCCGCTAGGGAAGCCAGCGATCGACATCGCACCGAAATCCTGGAACGAGAAGGGTTTCGGGTCATGCGTTTCGGCAATGCGGATGTGATGCACACTCTGGATGGGGTGTTGGAGGCAATTTTGATGATGGCGCGCGAAACCCCCTCACCCTCCCAAGCCTTCGGCTCGGGCCCCTCCCTCTCCCCCGAAGGGGAGAGGGGGCAATGAGCTTCAACACATTCGGTCGCGTCTTCCGCTTCACCACCTGGGGCGAGAGCCATGGTCCTGCCATTGGCGCGGTGGTGGATGGCTGCCCTCCGGGGCTGGAATTGAGCGAGGCGGATATCCAGCCCTGGCTCGACCTGCGCAAGCCCGGAACGTCCAAATTCACCACCCAGCGGCGTGAAGCCGATGAAGTGCGCATCCTGTCCGGCGTGTTCGAAGGGCGGACCACCGGCACGCCCATCAGCCTGATGATCGAGAATACAGACCAGCGGTCGAAGGATTATTCGGACGTCGCCAAGGCCTATCGTCCCGGCCATGCCGACTATGCCTATGACGCCAAATATGGTTTTCGCGACTATCGCGGCGGGGGACGGTCCTCCGCGCGCGAAACCGCGAGCCGGGTCGCGGCCGGCGCGGTCGCCCGTGCGGTCATCCCGGAAGTCGATATCTTCGCCTA
Source organism: Sphingobium sp. Leaf26 (assembly GCF_001421665.1). Lineage (GTDB taxonomy): Bacteria > Pseudomonadota > Alphaproteobacteria > Sphingomonadales > Sphingomonadaceae > Sphingobium. The sequence continues at coordinate 40,615 of NZ_LMKV01000007.1, read as the reverse complement.
TGTCAGCGAAATCGGCGGCGACGCGATCGACTACGCCAATTTCGACGCCTCGCAGATCGGCCAGAACCCCTTCTTCTGTCCTGATCCGGTCGCTGCTCAGCGCTGGGAAGCATTGGTAGACGGCGCGCGCAAGGACGGATCGTCGATCGGCGCCGTCGTGGAATGCGTCGCGAGCGGCGTACCGGCCGGCTGGGGCGCGCCGCTCTATGCCAAGCTGGACAGCGAACTGGCGAGCGCGATGATGAGCATCAATGCGGTCAAGGGCGTCGAGATCGGCGACGGTTTTGCCGCAGCCCGGCTGCGCGGCGAACAGAATGCCGACCCGATGCGCCCCGGAAACGACGGCCCGGTCTTCCTCGCCAACCATGCAGGCGGCATCGCGGGCGGCATTTCCACCGGACAGCCGGTCAAGGTCCGTATCGCCTTCAAGCCGACCAGTTCGATCCTGATCCCGGTCGAAACCGTGACCCGTGAAGGCGAAGCGTCGGATATCATCACCAGGGGTCGTCATGACCCCTGCGTCGGCATTCGCGGCGTCCCGGTAGTCGAAGCGATGATGGCGCTGGTGCTCGCTGACCAGAAACTGCTCCACCGCGCCCAATGTGGAGATAGGGACGAGGGCTGACGCGCCGAACTGCGCCAATCGCGCGCCGAACGCGCAATTGGCGCGAGACGACTCGCCCCTGTTACGCTATGATGACGGCCATCGCCCGCGGGAGGGCGAGCGGCAGAGCGTAAGCCTGGGGAGCGTCACCATGCGTCCATGCGTTTTTCTCGAAAAACGCTGCGATTGAAAAGCAGGGATTGACGGTCAAAACGTCCCCTCAAAGCCGCGACACGGGCCAGCCATGCAACCATGGCTGGCCCATTTCGTTTCACCTCCGTCCGGGACACGACCACGCGACCGATCAGGGGGCCATCGCCACATGCACTTCATCACCGCGCTGCTGGGCATTTATCGCGCGGAAATCGGCCTGCTCATCCTGGCCTGCATGTTCGTCGCCTTCGTGCGGGAACGCTATTCGCCGACAGTCATCGCCGTGGTGGGTGCCTGCGCCTTTGGCATATTCGGCCTGCTCGATGAAAAAGCGTTGTTTTCCGTCTTCTCCAACGGTGCGCCGCTCACCGTGGGGGCGATGTTCATCCTGTCGGGGGCGCTTGTCCGCACCGGCGTGATCGGCCGGGTTGCCGATCTCGTCATGAGCCGCGCGCAACGTCACCCGCGCCTCGCCCTCGCCGAAGTCACGCTCGGCACGATGATATTGTCGGCCTTCCTCAACAATACGCCGGTGGTCGTGCTGCTGATCCCGATCATGTTCAAACTGGCGCAGGCGACCGGCTATCCGGTCAAGAAGCTGCTGATCCCGATGAATGCCGTCGCAGTGCTGGGCGGCTGCCTGACGCTCGTGGGCACATCGACCAATCTGGTGGTGGCGGGCATCGCCGCCGATCAGGGCATGGCGCCCTTCGGCATTTTCGACATCACCCCTTATGGCTTGGCCGGCGTGATCGCGGGGCTGGTCGCGCTGCTGTGCCTCTCCTTTCTGCTGCCCAGTGATCCGCCGTCCATAGCCGGGGAGGGCGGGGGCACTGCGATCCAGGATTATCTGACCGAACTCATCGTGCCGCAGGACAGCGACGTGATCGGCCGGGAAGTCGGCGCCTTCGGCATCTTCGGCCGTTCGGTCCAGTTGCTCGGCATCAAGCGCGGCGGGACGATCCGCCGCCGCGACCTCGATCAGGAGGAACTGCATGCCGGCGACCATCTGATCGTCCGGGCCGATGGCGCGGCGATCATGACGCTGCGCGAATCCGGCCAGTTCGACATAGGCGTCGCCGCCGATTCCCGCACCAGCGCGCATGTCGGCGCGGTGGTCGAGGCGATGATCGCGCCCAGCCATCCGTCCATCGGTGAACGGCTGATCGACATTCCCTTCCTCCATGCACTGCGAGTGCGCATCATCGGCATCCACCGCGCCCGCCATCTTCCCGGCCCGGCCCTTGCCGAAGCTCGCATTCGCGGCGCCGACCGGCTGTTGGTCGCGGGCGGGGACGACGCCATGCGCGCGCTCAAGGACAATCCGCACCTGATCGGCGTCGATGTCAGCCGCACCCGCGCCTTCCGCCCGCGCAAGGCATGGATCGCCATCGCCGCCATGGTCGGCGCAGTGGGGCTTTCCGCCTTCGACGTGGTCGGCATCGGCTTGGCTGCGGTCATCGCGGTGGGCCTCATCCTCATCACCCGCTGCATCGACCCGGAGGAAGCCTGGGGCGCGATCGACGGGGACGTACTGATCCTGATCTTCGCCATGCTGGCCGTGGGCCTTGCGCTGGAACAGGCGGGCAGCGTCGCCCTGATGGTCGGCTGGGTCACGCCCTTGCTGCAACATGCGCCGCCATGGGCGCTCGTCTTCCTGATCTATTTCTTCTCCCTGCTGTTGTCCGAACTGCTCAGCAATAATGCGGTCGCGGCATTGCTGACCCCCATCACCATCGCGCTGGCGCATCAACTGGGCGTCGACGCCCGCCCGCTGGTGATCGCGCTGATGATCGGCGCATCCGCCTGTTTTGCGACGCCGATCGGCTACCAGACCAATGCGCTGGTCTATGCCGCGGGCGACTATCGCTTCGCCGATTTCGTGCGTATCGGCGTGCCGATCAACATCGTCGTCGGCCTTGCGGTATGCAGCGCGCTGGTCCTTCTCGGCTGAACTGGCCCTGTTCGGCGCTCCCCGGTCCCGCCATCACGGCGCAAACGCATAAAGGACCAGCCAGATGACCAGCCTGCCCTTCACCCAGGTCGATGCTTTCGCCGACGCACCCTTCACCGGCAATCCCGCGGCCGTCATCCCGCTCGACGCCTGGCTGGACGATGCCACGCTTCAGGCCATCGCGGCGGAAAACAATCTGTCCGAAACCGCCTTCACCGTGCCCACGCCGGATGATGCCGAAGCCGATTACGGCTTGCGCTGGTTCACCCCCACGGTGGAGGTCAAGCTATGCGGCCACGCCACGCTGGCGAGCGGCCATGTCCTGATCGACGGCGATGTGATCCGCTTCCGCACCCGCCATGCCGGCATCCTCACCGTGACCCGCGACGGGGGCGGCTATGCGCTCTCGCTCCCCGCATGGGACATGGCGCCAAAACCGCTGCCGGACCTCGCGGCGGGGCTGGGCGGCCAGCCGGTCGAAACCCACTGGCGCGACGGCGGCTACGCCCTGTTCTTCTATCCCGACGCCGCCGCCATCCGCGCCCTGACGCCGGACTTCGCCACCCTGAAGGCGCACGGCGACCTGCTGCTGATGGCCACCGCACCGGGCGATGACAGCGACATCATCAGTCGCTGCTTCGTGCCCGGCGGGGGCGTGGATGAAGACCCCGTCACCGGATCGGCCCATTGCCTGCTCACCCGCTTCTGGGCGGATCGGCTCGGCCGGACGCAGATCAGCGCCTATCAGGCATCGGCGCGGGGCGGCCGCCTTGGCTGCACGCTGGCGGGCGACCGCGTCATCCTCACCGGCCGCTGCCGCACGGTGATCGAGGGGCGCTTCATCCTTTAACCCGGAAACAGCCCCATCAACCGTGCCAGCGCGCCGCGCACGGCGGCGCGCTGCTCCTTCTCCGGCGACATGCCGATCCGCACGACGGTCAGCCGCTGCGACGGAGAAATCAGGATATATTGCCCATTATGCCCGACGCAGCCGAACAGGCTCGTCGGCGCCTGTCCCGGCATCAGCGCGCTGTCGCTGCTGTCGCGGTTCAGCCACAGATGCGCGCCATAGGCCGGGTTGCGCGGGGAAGGGGCGCGCATGAAGTCCACCCACTTCTCCGGCAATATCTGGTGCCCGTTGGGCGACCGCCCATGGTTGCGCAGCAATTCGCCGAACCGCCCATAATCGCGCGCGGTCATATGCAATATGCTCCCGCCGATCATCGTGCCGGTTACATCATATTCCGGCGTCAGGCTGGGCAGATTGCCCGGCGCCTTCAGCCGCCCGTCGATGAACATCTGCATCGCCTGCCGTCGTACCGCCGGATCGCTGCTGCTGGTCAGCATCCGCGTCATCAGGTCGGACAGGATGATGCTGCTGCCGGTGGAATAGGAAAAGACGGCGCCGGGCGGATGGCCCAGCGGCTTGGATTCGGCATAGGCGCGCATGTCCTGCGCGCCGCCCATGAACAGCATCCGCACCGTGTCACCTTGAGTGACCGGCTCGCCATCCTCGACATGGTCCAGCCCCGACCGCATCTGGAGCAATTGCCGCAGCGTGATCTTGCCCCGTGGATCGCCCGGCTGGCTCCACGCCGCGACCGGCACCGGCATGTCGAGCGCCAGCCGCCCGTCCGCCACCATCAGGCCGACGAGCACCGCCGTCACGCTCTTGGCGATCGACCAGGACAGCAATTTCGTCTCCGGCCCGAAACCGGGCGCATAGCGTTCGGCAATCACCTTGCCGTCGCGCATCACCAGCAGGGCGCGGGTCTGCCCCATCGCATCCTCATCGAACAAAGGATCGATCGCCCCGCGCAACGCGCTCTTTCCCACCACCGCATCGCTGGCCACGCGATAGACGGGATCGGCCACGGGCGCGGCGCGGCTGGCCAGCGCGCCCGCCACGACGACACCGGCTACCCCCAGCGCCAGCCCAAGGCGCTTTACGATTCGACTGTCGATCTGCATAAGCCGCGCCCTTACAGAAGGGATTCGAAAAGGGCCATGCTGGTTCGGCGCAAATGGTGGATATTGGGCGGTCTGCTCGTTCTGGTGCTGCTTGGGGCTCTGGCCTGGCACTGGACGAGCCTCAGCGCCCGCGCCCGGCTCGGCGCGGCCTATGGCGCGCGCATCGGCTGCTCCTGCCGCTATGTCGAAGGCCGCACCATGGGCAGTTGCAACGGCGACAAGGAACCGGGCATGGGACTGGTCGGCTTGGAGGACTTGCCCGACCAGCGCGCGGTGCAGGCCAGCGTGCCGCTACTGGCGAGCCGGACGGCGCGGTTCAAACCCGGCTGGGGGTGTTTGCTTGATCCGGTGGGGTGAGCGTGGCGGTTTTTGAGGGTCTGGAAACGCCCCACTTGTTGCCGTTCCCGCAACTAGAGAAGCAGCCACTTAACTACGCCTGCGCCAGCAAGAAGGACCAGAGCGCACCCCCACCACGGAACGGGGGTGCCGTCGTCGTATTCTCCAAGATCAACATATCGACGCACTTCTCGTCGCTGCCTCGCTCCGTATGCGTCGCCGCGGAAGCGAATGTCCGCATCATCAAGGTAGCGATGCACCGCCTCTGGCGTGGCGTCGATTGGCAGTTCCTGTTGTAGCTGGCTCGCTAGCCGCTCCACTTCGAGCCAATCGGTAGGCTGTCGTTCCTCAACGGCCAAGATCGCCGCCAAGCGGCTGCGTAGTTCGTCGAATTCCACGGCCACAAACTACTACAGAGGGCTGTCGATGCAATGACCGCTTTCCATCCATCTTCGCCGCTCGCACCAGCATCATCCATCAACACCCCCTAGCCCCGTCGCCCCGCACCCGCTAAGGCCCCCCGATGGCGCGCGATATCCCCACGCTTCTCCACGATATTTTCGGGTTCACCGCCTTTCGCGGCGTGCAGGAAGAGGTTGTAGGCCGCGTCATGGCGGGGCGGCCGACGCTGGCGATCATGCCGACCGGCGCGGGCAAGTCGCTCTGCTATCAGTTGCCGTCCGCCGCGCTCGACGGATGCTGCATCGTCGTATCCCCGCTGATCGCGCTGATGCACGACCAGTTGCGCGCCGCCAATGCGGTGGGCCTGCGCGCCGCCAGCCTGACCAGCGTCGACGCGGACTGGCGCGAAACGCAGGATCGGCTGCGCAATGGCGACCTCGACCTGCTCTATGTCGCGCCCGAACGCGCCAGTCAGGAGCCGTTCCGCAACCTGTTGCGCGCCGCGAAGGTCGCGCTCTTCGCCATCGATGAAGCGCATTGCGTGTCCGAATGGGGCCATGATTTCCGCCCCGACTATCGCCTGCTGCGCCCGCTGCTGGACGAATTTCCCGACGTCCCGCGCCTCGCCCTCACCGCCACGGCCGACGCCCACACGCGCGAGGATATCCTCGTCCAGCTCGGCATCCCGCGCGATGGCCTCATCATCTCCGGCTTCGACCGGCCCAATATCCGCTACGCCGTCCATCCGCGTGACGGCCTCACCCGCCAGCTCAGCGATCTCGTCGCCGCCAATCCCGGCCCCGGCATCGTCTATGCCCAGACCCGCGCCGCGACCGAGAAGCTGGCCGAAACGCTGGGGAAGGGCGGCCGCGCCGTCCGCGCCTATCATGCCGGCCTCGACCCGGCGGTGCGCGCGCGCAATCAGGCCGCCTTCATCGCCAGCGAGGATATGGTGATGGTCGCCACCGTCGCCTTCGGCATGGGCATCGACAAGCCCGATGTGCGCTTCGTCGCCCATGCCGGCCTGCCCAAGTCGATCGAGGGCTATTATCAGGAATCGGGTCGTGCCGGCCGCGACGGCGAACCGGCGGTCGCGCATCTGTTCTGGGGGGCGGAGGATTTCGCCCGCGCCCGCATGCGCATCGCCGAACTGGAACAGAGCCGGCAGCAGGGCGAGCGCGCCCGCATCGCGGCGCTGGGCGCGCTGGTCGAAACCGCCACCTGTCGCCGCGCCATCCTGCTCCGCCATTTCGGCGAGCAGCCGCCCGCCACCTGCGGCAATTGCGACAATTGCCTGTCGCCCCCGGCGAGCGTCGACGCGACCGAAACCGCGCGTAAATATCTCTCCGCCGTCTACCGCACCGGGCAGAGTTTCGGCGCCGGCCATATCGAGGCGGTGCTGACCGGCGCGCCCAACGACAAGATACGCGAGCGCGGTCACGACAAGATTTCCGTCCATGGCATCGTGTCGGGCGAGGAAACCGCATTGCTGCGCCCTGTTTCGCGCGCGCTGCTGGTGCGCGACGCACTGGAAACGACCGAACATGGCGGGCTGATGCTCGGCCCCAATGCCCGCCCGATCCTGCGCGGGGAGGAGGAGGTGCGCATCCTCATGCCGCCCAAGCGCGAGCGCCGCGGCCGCAATGCGCGCAAGGGCGCGGACGCCAACCCGGTCGGCGATCCGCTGTTCGACGCCCTTCGTGCCTGCCGCCGCGAACTGGCGCAGGAGGCCGGCGTGCCGCCCTATGTCATCTTCCACGATTCGACCCTGCGCGAAATGGCCGAACAACGCCCGTCCTCCATTCGGGAAATGAGCCATATCAGCGGCATCGGCCAGAAGAAGCTGGACGCCTGGGGCGACGCCTTCCTGGCCGCGATCCGCCCGTTCCTGTAAAGGTTCACGCGGAGGCGCGGAGCCACGGAGAAGAACGGCGAAGCCTGTAATAAGGCAAACTGTTCGGTTCGCTTGCCGACCATGGCGCCGTTCCGGTGCGACAGCCTCTACGTCTCCGCGTCTCCGCGCGAACCAAATATCTTGAAACCTCCCCTTCCAGAGCGCATGGCGTCGGCCAAAGGAGACGCCTATCATGTTCCGCAAGCTGACCGACCGCATTCTCGTATCCCCGCAGATCAGCGTCGAGCAGGTCGCCGAGGCGAAGGCGCAGGGCGTCACCCTCATCCTCAACAATCGCCCCGATGACGAGGAGCCAGGCCAGGTCAACGGCGCGGAGATCGAGGCGGCGGCGCAGGCGGCGGGTATCGCCTATTTGGCCGTGCCGGTCGCGCATGGCGGCTTTGCCCCCTGGCAGTTGGATGGCATGGCGCAGGCGCTGGAACAGGCCGGAGTCGATAGGGCCGACGGCAAGCTGCTCGCCTATTGCCGTTCGGGCACGCGCAGCACCTTGCTCTGGGCGCTGACCCGCGCCCGCGCCGGCGACAATGGCGACGTGTTGGCCGCGCAGGCCGCCGCCGCCGGCTACGACATCGCCCCCGTGCGCCAGATCATGGACGCCCTCGCCGGCCAATAATAGATGTGAAGCCAAGATTCTACGTTCCCCGGCGCAGGCCGGGGGCCAGTCTAACGATGTGAACTGGACCTCGGCCTGCGCCGGGGAGCGCTTAACCTCATCATGTCATGGGAGAAGGCGCACGATAGAGGTCATGCCGGGCATCGAACCGGCATCCAAATTCCTTCCACCTAAGAAGGGCGAGCGCCGTACGGCGCCCCGGCTCAATTCTTGCGCTGCGGCACCGTAAACGTCCCCGACACGCGCCCGCTCGGGCTGGTCGCTGCGCCGGGCACGCCGCCCGAAGACCGGCCATCGACGGTCGATCGCCCGCTGTTGAGGTCCATCACCAGCCGCCCGCCGGTCAGCTTGTTCGCCCCCTGCGTCAGCGAAACATTGCCCAACATGGTGATGAGCTTGCTGTTGAGGTCGTAGATGGCGACATTCCCGCGCGCGGTCTGGTCCGCCTTGTTCACCACGACATTGCCCGACGCATCGATCCGGTTGATCTGGATACCGTCGGTGCCGGTGCCACCGCCCGGCTGGTTGTTATAGGCCACGGTCATGCGCGCGGCGTTCAGCGTCATGCCGGCCTGCGTCACCACGACATTACCCGACACGACGACGCGGTCGGCGCGATCCTGCACCTCGATCCGGTCGGCGTTGAAATTGACCGGGGCGTTGCTGTCGTGATTCTTGAACACCTGCGCATCTGCGCCTGCGAACATCAGCGCGGCAGTGCCCACAAAGGTGGTCGACAGCAGGATCAGGGTGCGTTTCATCAATTTCGCCCTTTGAGACCATTTTGCTCGATGCGCAAGCTTGCCCGGCCATTCAATGTCACGGTGCGCGCAGCCATGTCCGCTTCCAGATGGTCGCCGCTGAATGTGCCGATCGGTATGCGCCCGTCGACCCGGCCCGCGCTCTTCATCCGCCGGGTCTTCAGGTCGATGCCCACGTCGCGCGTGGTCAGCCGGTACCCGCCCGACGCCTCGAACTGCACCGGTCCCTGGATGCCGACCCGCTCCGTTTCCATGTCGTATCGGCCCTTCTGCGCCGTCAGCACGGCCGGGCCGTCCGACAACAGGATGCGCGCGGACAGGGTGTTGAGATCGACGACCGGCTCGCGCGAACTTTTCTGCACGGCAGAGCCAGCGCGCAGGGAGAAGGGCTGGCCCTTGCTGTCCTCGCCCCGATACAGCGCCTCGGTCAGCCGCATCCGGTCCTTCGCCACCTCGACCTTGTTCTTGTCGAGCACGAAGCTGACCTTGTCACCGCCGGTGAAGGGCGCGGTCGCCAGCAATGCCGCCAGCACGCCGACCGCGACCGGCAGCCAGTTCTTGAGCAGCCCGACCAGCCGGTCATGGCTGCCGCCCGGTCGCGCCCATTGGCGGCGCACGTCGCGTTGCTGATCGGCCTGGAGGGACACGAAGCGGCGCTCCCTTACATATGCGCGAAAATGTCGATTTCCGGCCAGCCGGCCAGATCGAGTTCGGCGCGGTGGGGCAGGAAGTCGAAACAGGCCTGCGCCAGTTCCATCCGGCCTTCGCGGATCAGCCTTTTGTCCAGTTCGGCCTTGAGCGCATGGAGATAGCGCACGTCCGACGCCGCATAATCCTTCTGCGCGTCCGACAGCACCGGGCCGCCCCAGTCGCTCGACTGCTGCTGCTTGCTGATGTCCTGGCCCAGCAGTTCGCGGACCAGTTCCTTCAACCCATGCCGGTCGGTATAGGTGCGGATCAGCCGCGATGCGATCTTGGTGCAATAGACAGGCGCGGCCACCACGCCCAGATAATGTTTGAGCGCGGCGATATCGAACCGGCCGAAATGATAGAGTTTCAACCGCTCCGGGTCGGCCAGCACCGCCTTCAGGTTCGGCGCGGCATAGTCGCTGCCGGGATTGAAGCGGACGAGATGCTCGTCGCCCTTGCCATCGCTGATCTGGACCACGCAGAGGCGGTCGCGCGGGGTGATAAGCCCCATCGTTTCGGTGTCGATGGCGATCGGGCCGGGGGCGAGGACGCCGGCGGGCAGATCTTCTTCATGGAAATGCACGGTCATGGCTTCCCCTCTATGGCGAAACCGGTTCGACCGCAATCGGCCCTTTTGCCTGCGCGCACGCTGCGGCAAAGCGCGTCGCTCCTGCGTCGAACCGTGGAATATCGGAACTTTTTCCATTATTGGAACGGAACATGATCGCAGCAGTGAAAATCATTCGCGCTGCCCTGAAAAGTTGATATAGTGATTCCCAAACCCGCCTTTGCGGTGGATTCTGCATGTCATTCGCCCGACATGTTTGTCCGAATTGTCTTTGGGGCGAAGCGAAAGTGACTAACAGGGCATGAGTTTTGACAGAGGTCGCCGCGGCGGGCGCGGCAAGGATAAGCGCGACGGTTTCGGCGACGACAACTTTTACGGCGGCGGCGGCGGCGGTGACCGTTTCGGCGGCGGTGGCGGCGGCTTTGGCGGTGGTGACCGCTTTGGTGGCGGCGGCGGCGGCTTCGGCGGCGACCGTGGAGGTTTTGGCGGCGGCGGCGGTGATCGCGGCGGCTTCGGCGGCGGCGGTGGTCGCGGCGGCTTTGGCGGCGGCGGCGGTGGTTTCGGCGGCGGTGGCGGCGGCGGTGGTCGCGGCATGCCTGCCCAGGTCGTCGGCGAAGGCAAGGGCGTCGTAAAGTTCTTCAACGGCCAGAAGGGTTTTGGCTTCATCGTCCGTGACGATGGCGGCGAAGACGTGTTCGTGCACATCAGCGCGGTCGAACAGGCCGGCCTGACCGGTCTGGCCGAAGGTCAGCCGCTCGGCTTCACGCTGGTCGATCGTGGTGGCAAGGTGTCGGCGACCGATCTGGTCATCGACGGCGAACCGCTCGCCGTGACCGATCGCGGCCCGCCGCGCGAAGCCCGCGAGCCTCGCGCCGGTGGCTTCGGTGGTGCGCCCGAGCGTGGCCCGCAGCGTCAGCTTACCGGTGAGCGCTCCAGCGGCACCGTGAAGTTCTTCAACGCCATGAAGGGCTTCGGCTTCATCCAGCGCGACGATGGCCAGCCTGACGCCTTCGTCCACATCAGCGCCGTGGAACGCGCCGGCATGGCCGCCCTGAACGAGGGCGACCGCCTCGACTTCGAACTGGAAGTCGATCGTCGCGGCAAATATGCTGCGGTGAACCTCCAGTCGAAGGCCGAATAAGGCCGGACGGATCATCCCTGTTTTCAGGGAGAGGATGAAAGGGGCTGCCTGCAAAGGCGGCCCCTTTTGCTATGAGGCGCGCGCCCGGACATGGCTGGGCGGCGAAAGACCTGCTTATACCAAGATGCATTGACCGGAACCTATAGCTTGCTGTTCCCCGGCGAAAGCCGGGGCCCAGTCCCACGGTCAGAACTGGACCCCGGCCTTCGCCGGGGAACTCAACTCATGAGTCAGTATCATCGCATCCTGGTATTATTGGCTATCTCGGCAGCGGAAATGGCAAAGTGGTGGAAAGCGGTTCGCCCGAATTGTTACCGATTTATGCAATTAGCAGACAATCGTGAGGTCGAAGTCCTCTGACCACTTTGCGCCAATTGAGGTCGTCCGGCGCATTGATCCGCTACCCCAAAACCGACCGTCGGCTATGATGCGCCATGATGGATTGTGTTGGATGGTAGCCAGATGTCTCTCTTCAAATATTTTGCCAACGAAAATTATGCCCTCGCGTTTATACGCAAGGGAGAGATGCGCTTCGGATCACTAGCTTATTATCGCCAAATCGAGGATGGTGGCGTCAGGGGCGATCCCAGGGATGGGATGCTGCATTACGCGCCAGCCGACGGAATCGAGATCACGATGGTCGCAGATGGCCGGAAACTGACTGGCATATCCTTCACGACTGCCGCAGAGAGCGTGTTCGTCTATTGCGCAAGTAACGAAATTTCGGCTGAGCGGGCTAGAGATTTCGGCCAATTTTGCGTCGAGATCTCAGACCCAGATGCTATCATTCGTCGCCTCAAGCATCGAGCAAGCGCCTCATCGCGCCTCGACTATGGCCGGGTCGATATGGGGGCGACGGAGTATCGTCCCCTCGATCAAATTCCCGCCGCCGACTGGGCTTTCCCAGAACGGGTGGTGCTCATTAAGCCGCCTGAATACGCTGGACAGAACGAGAGCCGCATTGTGCTGCCGCTGAAACCAGATGCGACCTCAATGAACAACCACGTTCTCGTGAGCATCGGAAATTTGGAAGAGATTACGCGGCTCCACGTCCTTGATTAACTGACGAAGGTCAAATTTCCAAGGCCATTCCCCGGAAACCTGCCAGTCTCTTCCCGGCCAAAGGCAGCATATGCGATGCCTGCCGTCAATGTCTCCTGTCAACGCGGCGTGCACCGACGTTGGATCACCTGCAATTGTCCTCAGCGGGCTAACCCACCGCCATGCCCCCGAACCGGACCAGCCTATGGTCAAACCACGCCATGGATGACGGTACAGCGCCAAACCCGCATGACAAAAGCGCGCCGGGACTATCCCGCCATCGATCTACCACGTCCGGCTTCCAATGTAGGATAATCTTTGATCTATCCTGCCGGATGAAAGCGCTCCTCCCCACGCCGGTCCCAGCCCACGCCCCGCCGCGTCCCCATGACCTGAACGTCGCGCACCCGCCGCCTGCCCGTCGCGTCGATGGCGCGTGCGTGACGCGCCCCTTCCGTGGCCCGTCGCTTTGGGGAAGCGTCGGGGAAGCGTTGCGAGCGCCTTGCGAGCGCTTCCATATGAAAATGGGCAACGACACCGTGAACTTCGCCCTCCGACGCGCGCCCATGACCTCAGCGGCGCGTCCGGCGTTTCACCACAGCACGCCGTCGACCGGTTGCAGCGGCGGTGGGGCGGGCAGGCCGATCGCCTGGTTCAGGTCGCCCTCGATCGTGGTGGTGATGCTGGTCAGCGGCAGGTCGTGGACGTCGTTGCCGAACGGATCGACCAGGTCGTCGCCGATCTGGAGCACCGCCAGGAACATGAAGCCCGCCACGGCCGACCCCGCCGGCGTCGCCATGCCCAGCGTCTCGACCAGCCCGATTGGCAGCAAAATACAGAACAACCGGGTGAAATATTTGGGAAAGGCGCGATATTGGGCGGGGAGCGGCGTATTCTTGATTCGCTCCATCCCACCTTGGGCGTTGGACATGTCGACCAGCATCCCTTCGATCCGGGTCTGCTGGATGGTGTCGATCCAGCCATGCTGCACCGCCTCCATCAACCTGCGGTCGGACCCGTCCAGCACGCCATTGGCCGGATTGCGCCGCTCCAGTTCGGGCAGCGCCGCCTCTTCGCCCAGCACGCGCCGCATATCGGGGGCGGGGTCTTCGCGCCGCAACTGGCAGCGCAGCGCATGGACATAGGCGATATGGCGCTTCACCAATGTCACCGCCATGGCGCGAGCCTCAGGCGTGTCGGACAGGTAGGCCAGTACCGCGCGAGAGAAACTGCGCGACACATTCACCATCGCGCCCCACAGGATGCGGCCCTCCCACCAGCGCGAGTAAGCGCTGTTCACGCGGAAGCCCAATATCAGCGCCAGCGCGGTGCCGAAGATGGTCAGCGGCAGGGCCGGCGCCTTGAAGGGCGAGACATAGTAGAAGATGGTGACCGCCAGATCCCAGAAGAACAGCGCGATCAGCGCGCTCCATGCCCTCCGGAAGCTCTGGCGGATACGGGGGGACCGTCCGACGATCATGATGCTTGTCTCTTAAACGGCGTCGCCGCCCTCATCGTCCAGTTTCAGCCAGGCATGGCGCAACGCCAGGCCGCCGACGATACCCACGATCTTCAACGTGGTGGCATGCAGGCTGGGCGTCGAATCCATCAGCGCCATCCCCAGGCAGATCAGGCAGAGCAGCATCGCGGCATAGATGGGCAGGGCTTCGATATCGTTCCAGGCGATCGGCGGATCGACCTTCGTGCGGCGGGCGCTCGGCATTGGCATGTGGGGAAAACTCCATGGTGACATTGCGGGATCACCCACGAAAATGATGCGCCGCAAAAGCCTTCGTCAACGCCGTACGTCCGATGCAAACCAAGGTTGCGTGGCGCGAAAGCCGGCAAGAAAAGCTTACAAAACCGTCGGTTTTGAGAGACGCAGCAATGAAACCATACCGTATCGCAATGGATGTTCTATTGCGTTGCAGCATCGACCACCTAGCTTGAGGAGATGCCCGACCGCTTTGCCGAAATCGAATCCTTCGTGAAGATCGCCGAATCGGGCACCCTGTCCGAAGCGGCCCGTCGCCTCGGCCTGTCGCTCGCCGCGACCAGCCGCCGGCTCTCGCAACTGGAAGCGCGGCTGGGGGTCATGCTGATCCGCCGCAACAGCCGCCACCTGTCGCTGACGGAAGAAGGCTCGCTCCTGTATGACAAAGCCGGCCGGGCGCTGAGCGCCATCGACGATGTCGAAACCGACGTGATGCGGCGCGCCACCGAAGCGACCGGCCTGCTGCGCGTGGTGACGGCCATCAGCGCCGCGCGCCTGCGCCTGGCGCCGCTGTTCCGCGAATATGCGACATTGCACCCCGACGTCGCCATCCATCTCGAAACCGCCGAGCAGGCGACCAACATCGTCGAGACGGGGCATGACATCGCCATCTGTTTCGACCCGCCGCCGGACAGCGCGCTCACCATGAAGCGGCTGACCGACAATCCGCGCCTGCTCTGCGCTGCGCCCGACTATATCAATCGGCGTGGCCGGCCGACAAGCGTCGCCGACCTCGCGCTCCACGACAATATCGTCGTGGGCGAAGCGCAGCAGGACATCTGGCGCTCGGTGGTCGGCAGCGGCAATGGCCCGCGCGTGACGCTCAGCACCAATGACGGCGAAATGGCGCGCGCCTGGGCGCTGGACGGCGCGGGCATCGTCATCAAGTCGCTGTGGGAAGTGGCCGACGATCTGGACACCGGCCGGCTCCAGCCCGTGCTGCCTGAACTTGCGTTGCCGGCCTCCTCCATCGTCGCGCTCTATGTGCCGGGGCAGGGAGAAATGGCCAAGGTCCGCTCCTGCCTCGACTTCCTCGCCCGCCACCTCAAGCGCGACTGGGTGGCCAAGGCCGCCTAAACCCGGACGAGCTTCCTTTTAGTGGTTCCGCGGCGAAGGCCGGTACCAGTTCCGACCTTGAGACTGGACCCTTGTTGGGAGTCACGTGCCTCCCAACAACTTCGCCGGGGAACGCTTTGTATCAATAGGCCTTGCGGCATCTTGCTACGTCTCACTCTAAACCCGCCGAAATGGAAACGGCGCGATCGTCCGTTCATAACTGTGCAGGTCCAGCGCCCGCGTGACCGGCGGCAAGGCCCGGTCGGGGCAATCGCGCCGCTCGCACAAATGGCAGGTCGGCCCGACAGCGGTGGCATCGCCCTTGTCCAGGTCGATCGCGTCGGCATGGACGATCCTGCCGCCATGTTTCGCCTCACACCCCAGCGCGATGACGCCACGCCCGCGCGCCGCGCCTTGAGGCAGGCCCACCGCCAGCGTCAGGAACCGCTTGCCGTCCAGCGTCTCGATCAACTGTGATTGCACCCGATCGGCCTCCTGCGGGCCATGCGCATCCCAGCGCGGACAGGTGCCGCCGAAGCGTGCAAAGGGCCAGGCCTCGCCGTCGAAGCGTTTCGACACGATCCCGGCCCGGTCGATCCGCGCCATGAAGAAGGGGATGCCGCGCGCGCCGGTACGATTGAGGCTGGTCAGCCGATGCGCCAGTTGCTCGGTCGACACGCCGAACCGGTCGCGCAGCAGCGGCAGGTCGTGCCGGCTCTGCTCCGCCGCCTGGCGGAAGCGGTCATAGGGCATGATGAGCGCGGAGGCAGCATAGTTGGTCAGCGCCATCACCGCCAGCCTGCGGCTATCCTCATCGGGCGGCGTTACACGGCCAATCTGCGCGGCGATGGCGTTGGCCAGTTCCTGAGCGCCAAGGTGATAGGCGATGGCGAACAGCCGCCCGGACGCGGGCAGGTGCTCGCTCAGCAACAGCCGCCGCCGGTGCATGTCATAATGGCGCAGCCTTCCCGCCAGCACATCGCCGCGTACGACCTGCACGCTCATTCCATGCCGATCCTTCAGGCGCGTACGCAACTCGGCCTGCAACAGCGCAGGATCTTCCGGCAAGTCGGCGGCGATCGCCTCGGCGCCGGCGTCGATCTCCGCGAAATGATTGCCAGCCCTTGCGATCGTGTCGCGCAGCCAGTCGACCGGCGCGACCAAAGGCGCCGGACCGCTACGTTCAAGCGTATCGCCCGGCAGCCGGCGCAAATCGCTCAACGCTCGATAGAATCGGGCGATCGCTTCGCTGACGCCGGGATAATTTTCGGCCACCTCCAGCACTTCGTCCCGCGCGATGCCGATGTCGCGCACCAGCGCATCGGACAATATCTCGCCCAATTCGCCCGGACCGCCCTCCTGCGCCTGCGCGGTGAAGTCGCGAATGTCGATGTCATACGTGTTGGCCAGCCGCAGCAGCATCTGCGCCGTCAACGGCCGCTGGTTGCGCTCCAGATGGTTGAGATAGCTGGGGGACACGCCCAGTTCCTCAGCCATTTGAGTCTGATTAAGGCCGAGTTCGCGGCGCAACATGCGCAGCTTCGGCCCCAGATAGAGTTTGCGGTCGGTCAGCTCTGCCATAAAGTCATAATGTCATAGAATGACTAAATGACCAAATTAGATTATGACTGGCGGCCACTCATCGGTCTTACAGGATGCGATTTACCTGTCTAACTCGTTGTCTATCGGCTCGAACGGAGCCTAACCGCGAGGACAAAATATGACCACCGAAACGATCGACCAGACCCGCGAGCCGAGCCGTTCGCGCGCCGTCTTCTCCCAGCAGGATTTCGGCCTGATCCGCACTGCTATCGCCCATTACCTCAAAGAAGTGCAGGACCAGCCGGAATCGATCAAATATGCCAATCTCTACCATCGTTTGGGTCGCGTCGCCTGAAAGATCGGAAGGGCCAGACATAAAGGGCGCGGGATCACTCCCGCGCCCTTTGCTACGTTCGCTTAAACCGATCCTCAGAACAGCCGCGTCAGCCCATAGAAGAGCGCGCCGATCGCGGCCGACGCGGGCAATGTCACGACCCAGGCCACAATGATGCTCGACGCCACGTTCCAGCGCACCGCCGACAGCCGCCGCGATGCGCCCACGCCGACGATCGCGCCGGTAATCGTATGGGTGGTGGACACGGGAATACCCAGATGGGTCGCCATGAACAGGGTAATCGCGCCACCCGTCTCCGCGCAGAAACCTTGAGCCGGGGTAAGGCGGGTGATCTTCGATCCCATTGTGTGGACGATCTTCCATCCACCCAGCAGCGTGCCGAGGCCCATCGCCGCCTGGCAGCTCAGCACGACCCACAACGGGACATGGAAACCGCCGGTCAACATACCCTGCGAATAAAGTAGGACGGCGATGATCCCCATCGTCTTCTGTGCGTCATTGCCGCCATGGCCCAGCGAATAGAGCGAGGCGGAGACGAGTTGCAGCTTACGGAACACGCGGTCCGCACCTTGCGGCGTGAACTTGCGAAAAATCCAACTGATGATCAGCACCAGCATCAGCGCTAGAAACAAGCCGACCGCCGGCGAAATGACAATCGCCGCGCTGGTCTTGAACACGCCGCTCCACACGATCGCACCCAGTCCCGCCTTTGCAGTCCCCGCGCCCAGCAGGCCGCCGATCAGGGCGTGACTGGATGATGACGGGATGCCCAGCCCCCAGGTGATGAGGTTCCAGGCGATGGCCCCCATCAGCGCGCCGAAGATCACTTGCGGGTCGATGATGCTGGCGTCGACAATGCCCTTGCCCACCGTTTCGGCCACATGCAGGCCGAAGAAGAGGAAGGCGATGAAGTTGAAGAAGGCGGCCCAGGCAACCGCATATTGCGGTTTCAGCACACGGGTCGACACGATGGTCGCGATCGAGTTGGCGGCGTCGTGCAGGCCGTTCAGGAAATCGAACAGCAAGGCGACACCGATCAACGCGATCAGCAGCGGGAGGGCGATGGGGTCCATGGCGGGTTAGACTCTGTCCTGCATGGATCGGAAGCATCCTAGATTCGTTCGTTTCGAGCGGAGTCGAGAAACGAGATGACTGCCCTGGCCGTTTCTCGACTATGCTCGAAATGAACGGGACATGTGGGAAGGTGAAGCGTCAGGCGTGGTCGATGACCAGGCCGGAAATCTCGTTTGCGACATCCTCAAACCGGTCGGTGACCTTTTCCAGATGACTGTAAATCTCGTTGCCGACGATGAAGTCCATCGGATTGCCGGCACGCGCCTGTTCGTACAGGGCCTTTAGCCCGGCTTCGTGCAGGATGTCGGCATGGCCCTCCAGCTTGACGAGACGCTCTGTCAGGTCGTGCAGCCGGGTGGAATTGAGGTTGAGCGAACGCAGCAGCGGCATTGCTTCGGCGGTGATGCGTGCGCATTCCACGATCAGCGCGCTCATATCCTGCATCTGCGGGGCGAAATCCTTCACCTCGTAAAGCGCGATCGCCTTGGCGGTCTGGTTCATCTGGTCGATAGCGTCGTCCATGACGCCGATCAGGCCGGTGATAGCGCTGCGATCGAACGGGGTGACGAAGATGCGGCGGACGTCCTGCAACACATCGCGGATGATATCGTCCGCCTCATGCTCGCGGTCCGATATTTCCTTGATATGCTGCGCCATGTCCGGGCCGCCCTTGAGCAGCTTGGCCAGCGCGTCCGCACCGACGACCAACGTGGCGGCGTGATCCTCGAACTGCTCGAAGAAGCGCCCCTGTTTGGGCATCAACGCATGAAACCAGCGCAGCATTCCAGTCCTTTCACTTTGCTTTTCGCGGATCGCCAGCAACAGCCGGAAGAACCAGCCGGGATTGGCGGGCGGTTCGCGAAAGGCCGCGATGATCGACTGCAAATCCGGTTCGTCCACCGCCTTTGCAGCGTCGGCTACCGGGAACCAGCGCAGTTCCCTTTGACCCTGTTCGGGCCATTGCGTCAGGTGGCCGGTGACCGCAAGCGGAAAAACCTCGACAGTCGCCTCGCGCGAGTTCCCGTTGCGCTTGCGCTTGTCATAACGATAGCGGCCAAGCGGCGCGGGGCAGGCGATGCCATGGATACCCGCTTCCTCATAGGCTTCCAGTTCGGCTGCGCGATGGCCGGCCATGCCCTTGATCCGGTTCCCCTTGGGGATCACCCATCGCCGCGTCTCACGCGATGTGATCAGCAGGATCTGCATCGCGCCATTGGCGTCGGTCGTATAGGGCAAGGCGGCGATCTGGCGCATGGACTGCCTGTAACGATATTGTCACAAAAGGCAATGTTATGCGCAGCCTGATCCCCGGCGAATGCGGGGTCCAGTCCTGATTCGTTGAACTGGACCCCGCTTTCGCCGGGGAGCGGCGTGATGGCGAGATTACAGCGAGAAGCGCGCCGTCACGCGGATGTCGCGCCCGGCAAGCGGTGCGAAATCCTTGAGCACGCTGGCGTGGCGGCGGGCCTCGACATCGAAGATATTGTTGGCCGACAGCATCAGCGTGGTGCGATCATTGCCCTTGAACGGCTTGAAGGCCAGCGATGCGTTGACCAAGGTGAAGCCATCGGTTGGCGTCTCGGTTTCGGCGATCCGGTTCTGCTCGAACACATGTTCGACTTCGGCCCGCGCGGTGATCCGGTCGCTCTGCGCCTCGATCCCGCTCAGCAGGCGCAGCGGGGGAATACGCGGCGCCGGGCCGCTGCCCTTGATGGTCGCGCGGACATAGTCGGCCACGCCATCCAGGTTGATCACATAGTTGCCGACCTGCGCCAGCTTCACATTGCCTTCGGCCTCGAAGCCATAATAGCGGGCGTCGGCCTGATTATAGGCATAGCAGGGAAATTCCAGCTCGGCTCCGCCATTGGCGGCCTGGCATACGCTGTCATCGACGATCGAATCGTAGATGAAGCCGCTGAACCAGTTATGATAGGCGGAGAAGGAGACGCTATAGCCTTCGCCCTGACCGCGCAGCGTGCCTTCGACGCCCCAGCTCTTTTCCTTGTTGAAATCGGCGTTGCCCAACTCGAACGCCTGCGTACCGGCATGATTGCCGCGGGCGAACAGTTCCTCCGCCGACGGCGCGCGTTCGCTGCGCGAGAGGTTCAGGCCCACGCGCCAGCCGGGCATGATTGCCTGGCTGATGCCCAGCGATCCCGACAGGGCGTTGAAGTTGCGGCGGCCGCCTGCGGTGAACAGATCATCATCGGCCACCGCCGACAGGTCGGTATGCTCGAACCGGCCGCCAGCCTCGACCCGCGTGTCGCCCAGGTCCAGCGATTGCAGCGTGAAGACGCCCAACTGGTTGGTCTCGTTGCGCGGCAGGAACTTCTCCTCGCCGACCGCCTCGAACCGGCGGGTGAAGAATTGTGCGCCGAATGCGCCGTCCCAGCCGCCTCGCTTTGCTTGCACGAACTCCAGCCGGCTTTCCATCGACTGGTTCTTGAAGGTCGTGCCCACCTCGCCGGTCGGCTCGATTTCCTCATGCTGATATTGCGCCCAGCCCGCGCGCAGGCGGATGCTGTCCAGGAAGCCGCCACCGGTCGCCACTTCGCCGCGCAGGTCGGCGCGGGTTTGCTTCATCGACAGCGTCACATCCTCATGGGTGTGGCCCGGCTCGTCATGGTCATGATTTTCGCCGTCATGGTCCTGATCCTCGGCCACGTCGATCCGCGACGGCACGCCATAGCGGTTTTCGCTGTGGGATACCGACACGCCCAGATTGCCGCCCGTGCCGACATAGGCGAAGCCGCCGGCGACCTCCCACGTCTCGGCGGCGGTGTTGGGCAGCTTGCCCTTCCACTGGCCATCCTCGCGGATTTCCGCGTCGTCCGACTGGGCGGCGATCGCCCGCATCGGCTTGGACAATATATAGCCGCCAGTCCGCAGGTCGTCCGTCCTGGTCCAGCTACCATCGACATGGATCACGAAATTCTGCGCGATCGGCGCCTCGACCTCGCCGCTCAGCGTCCGCTCGTTCGCGGCGCTGCCATAGGTGGCGATGCCGTCGATATGGATCGGCTCGTCGGGCACGCGGCGCGGGATGCGGCTGTCGATCACATTGACCACGCCGCCGATCGCCGACGACCCGTAGAGCAGTGCGGCCGGGCCGCGCAGCACTTCGATCCGGTCGGCAGTCAGCGGGTTGATCGCGACGGCATGGTCGACCGATGTATTGGACACGTCGAAGCTGCCGATGCCGTCGGTCAGGATGCGCACGCGCTCCCCCTGGAAACCGCGCAGGATCGGGCGGGAGGCGTTGGGGCCGAAGCTGGTGGCCGACACGCCCGGCTGGCGCGCCAGCGTCTCGCCGATGCTGGGGCGCAGGTCGCGGACCAGCTTCTCGCCGGTCAGAACCGATGTGCCGGACAATATGTCGCCCTGCCGGCGCGGGATCAGCGCGGTGACGACGATGTCGGACTTGGCATCGTCATGATAGGCCTGGTCGGGCGCAGCAACCTCCTCGGCCAAGGCGGGGAAGGCAAGGCACAACGCGGACAAAGCGCAGCCGGCGCGCAGCAACGGAAAGCGGGACATGAGGATCAACCCTTTTGATTCTGGTCTGATGTGACCCTGTATCTAGGATGATACATCATATCAAGGTCGATTCGCCGCATTTTCGCTGCGATGCGACATTAAATCTTCGTCATGATTTTACAGGAACAGGAACTGCGCCAGCGCCTCGACCGCCGGCTTTTCCGTCGATCGCGGCGCGACTGCCTGGCGTATCTCGATCGCCGGCAGTGGCATGTCCAGCGCCAGCCGCTGCACGCCGCTCATCCGGCCGATATCGCGGGCCAGCGTACCGAAGGCCGCGAAGCAGCCCGCGCCTTCCCGCAACGCGGCGATGATCTCGAACATGTTGTCGCTTTCCAGCATCGGCATCATGTTGTGGAAGCGACCCTTTGCCAGCGCCGCGTCGATAATGTCGCGCAGGCCGCTGCGCGTTTCCAGCGCCAGCATCGGCGTCAGCGCCAGATCGTCGCGGCTGACGCTGTCGGCCCGCGCCAGCGCATGGTCGCTGCCGGCGTAGAGGTTGAGCTGCTCGGACCAGCCATAGCGTGAGCCGAAGTCTGTAGGCTCCTCCAGCGCATAGAAATAGGCGATGTCGGCTCGTCCATTGGCCAGCGTGCTCGCCGCATCCTCCGCCGTATGGACATGCAGGTCCAGCGTAATGGCGATATCCTCGTTCGCCGCTTCGAACGCGGACAGGCCGTCCTGAAGCTGGCCGAAGACCGGGGCGGGCGCGGCGAGGGT
This sequence comes from Sphingobium sp. Leaf26, assembly GCF_001421665.1. Classification (GTDB taxonomy): domain Bacteria; phylum Pseudomonadota; class Alphaproteobacteria; order Sphingomonadales; family Sphingomonadaceae; genus Sphingobium. The sequence continues at coordinate 18,408 of NZ_LMKV01000007.1, read as the reverse complement.
GATGACCTTTCGCGGCGGTCCCTCCAGCACGATGAGTGACGGCGTAGCGACTGGAATGATGGCGGGAACAGGCGGTATGTCGGGTTCGGTTTCAGGCGGAAGCACTTCCTCCATCGGCGCTTCGGTCGGCGCGGGCGCATCCTGCGACAGCAGGGTCATCGCCTGCGCGGTCTTGCGCCCCGCCGGCGTCAGCCGCGTCGCGCCGTCCAGATCATCAAACAGTCGATAGCCCAGCCGCATCTCCAGCGATGCCAGATCTTGCAAGACCTGTTCGATGCTGAGGTCCAAATCGGCGGCGCAGCGCGTCACGCTGCCGGCTGCCACCATCTGCGCGAATATATCCAACTGGCGCAGGGAAGGGCTGTTCATAATCGGGTGATAGAACAAATGATGCAGGCGGTTAAGGGGCGATCTTCGCCTTGCGACGCAATCATGGTTGACGAGCGCTACCCGATAATGGCAGGGCGCTCTCCTGCCGGGCGGGTATAGCTCAATGGTAGAGCACTAGCCTTCCAAGCTTGTGATGCGGGTTCGATCCCCGCTACCCGCTCCAGCGCTATCCAGCATCCCCCGCCGGCGGTCCCGAACTGCCCCGCTCGATCAGCGTGAACAGAAATTCCGGCGCGTCGGTCGGGCCGTTGGCCAGGGCGTCGATCACGGAGCGGCCCATATCCTCCAAAGGCTGGCGCACCGTGGTCAGCGGCGGCCAGGATGTCAGGCTGGCGGTCGTATCGTCGAAACCCGTCACCGACAGATCCTCCGGCACGCGAAGGCCGATACGATGGGCTAGCGTCAATACCCCAAGCGCCATTTCGTCGTTGGTCGCGAAGACGGCGCTTGGCGGCTGGGGCAGCGCCAACAGCGCCTCGCCTGCCTCTATGCCCGACGTGAAATCGAACCGTCCCTCCACGAACAGGCTTTCATCGACGGCGATGCCTGCCGCCGCCAGCCCGTCGCGGAACCCTTCCACCCGGCGCAGCGCCGCGCGGTGGTTGGAGGGCGGGGTGATGACCCCGATGCGATGATGGCCCAGTGCAATCAGATGGTCGGCGACCATTCGCCCCGCCGCGCGTTCGGGCGTATGAATCGTGAAGCTCGCCGCGGTCACCGACCCGGCGATCCGGGCGCTGGGCAGCTTCATCTCCGCCAGCCGCGCCAGCAGGCCCTCATCGTCCGACAGCGGCGGCACCAGCAGCACGCCGTCGGGCCGCAGCGCCCCGACCAGCCGCTCCAGCACTTCATAGCGTTCCTCGCCACCGATCGAGATCGGCTCCACCACCAGATGATAGCCCAGTTCCCGACAACGCCAGGCCGCGCCGATCTGGATGCGGCTGACATAGCCGGGCGCGGGGTTGTTGTAGAGGAAGGCGATCATGAACGACTTGCCTCCTGCCAGCCGCCGCGCCGACTGGTTGGGGCGATAGCCCAGCTGCCTGATCGCCTCATCCACCCGCGTTTTAAGTTCGGGGCTGACATTGGGGGCCTTGTTGACGACGCGCGATACCGTCTTGATCGAAACCTGGGCGAGCGCTGCAACGTCGTGGATACTGGTCATGGATAAACCATGGCGACAGCCGATAGGGGTTGGCAAGAGGCATTGGCAACAGGCGGGGCGGAAGATTATGGTCGTGCTGCGGCTGTCGATGGACAGGGCGCGACAAGGAGCCGATCATGACCGACATCGTCAATCTGCGTCAGGTGCGCAAAACAAAGGCGCGGACCGACAAGGCGAAACTTGCCGAAGAAAATCGCGCCCGCTTTGGCCGGACCAAAGCGCAGCGGCACGCAGACGATATGGAAAAGCAGCGCCACATGGCCCTGCTGGACGGGGCCAGACGAGATCGCGGCGAGGACAAGTAAAATTGATTCTATTTCCTCCATGAAGAAGTGATGACTTCATCAAATTCTGTAAATTTTGCGTTCATGTTAAAGTGAACGAATATTCATCTTCATCATCTTGACGTTCCTCCATAACAATTCGTCGCGATTCTGACCCTGGCTTTGCGTTGAATCGCGAATTCGGTCGTTGACCGATCACTATGACTGGAAATATTCGCACAAACCGCCCCGCCAGGGCCGCGATTGCCGCTGTTCTGGCTTTGACCGCCACCCCGCTGCTGGCTCAGGCCATTGATGTGCCTGTCGCGGCACCGGCCGCACCGATCATGGTACCGGATGCCGCGCCTGCCGCCGCGCCCATGCCTCCAACAGCGCCAGCTACATCGAGGATGGCCGCCCCAACGGAGCCTGCCGCCTCGAAGCCCGCCATGCAGTTCACGCCCGGCCAGCCTGTGGTGCAGGCGACCCCGTCGATCGACGAGCGTATCGCCGCCGCGACTGCCGCTGCCGAAGCGGAAAAGGCGTCGCCTGACGCAACCGCGCCGCGCACGGCGCAACGTGCCGCTTCGGTGCCCACTGCGGCACGTCCGTCGCCTGCACTCCGCGCTGCCGCGCCAGCGCCGGTCGCCGCTGCAATAAGGCCCGAATCAGCCCCAGCGACGCTACCGGCCACACCGATGGTCCAGCCAGTGCCCGAAGCTGCATCGGTGCCAATCGCCGCATCAGTTGATTCGGTCGCAGCGCGGACCGATCAGGCGCTGTTCTGGGCGCTCGGTGGTGGCGCTCTGCTCCTGCTGGGTCTGGGCGGCGCCGCGCTGGTCCGCCGTCGCCGTCCGGATGAGGAAGACGTAATCGCGCCTAACTATGAACCCGTGCCTGTTCCTGTGGCCCCGATGCCGGCCATGGCTGTGCCGGTTGCCGCGCGCCCCACAATGGCCAGCCCGCGCTTTGGTGAAGACGCCACGCTGGAAGCGATGGTTGCCGAAGCGCCCAGCGCGTCAAACCCGTTCCGCACCCGCACCAAGCGTCTGCGTCGCGCGCAATATCTTATCGCGCAGCGTGGAGCGGCCTCGGTCGCGCCGCCCGTGCCGCAGGCGACCTATGCCGAGCCCGCGACCGTCCCGGCTGCCGATCGCAGCCAGACCGTCTATCGTTTTGGCAGTGATCGGGCTTCGTCGGGCTTCCTGCGCCCGCGTCCCGCCAAGTAAGGCGTAAACCATCCTTGAAAGGGACGGAGAACCACTCGGCTCTCCGTCCCTTTTCCTGAGCGGCTTATGTTGCGCTTTGGGCGATCGGCTGTTACCGGCGCGCCGGTCATTACCGCGCCTTGCTAACGGAAGAATCGCCCAGCCATGTCAGAGAAGATCAACCGCATCGTCCTTGCCTTTTCCGGTGGTCTCGACACCAGCGTGATCCTGAAATGGCTCCAGCAGACCTATCAATGCGAAGTGGTGACATTCACCGCTGATCTCGGCCAGGGCGAGGAACTGGAGCCGGCCCGTGCCAAGGCCCGCCTGATGGGCGTCAAGGAAGAACATATCTTCATCGACGATCTGCGCGAGGAGTTCGTGAAGGATTATGTCTTCCCGATGATGCGCTCCAATGCGCTCTATGAAGGCCTCTACCTGCTCGGTACCTCGATCGCCCGTCCGCTGATCGCCAAGCGCCAGATCGAAATCGCCAAGATGCTGGGCGCCGACGCCGTCAGCCATGGCGCGACCGGCAAGGGCAATGACCAGGTCCGCTTCGAACTGGGCTATTATGGCCTGGCCCCCGATATCAAGGTGATCGCGCCCTGGCGCGAATGGGATCTGGCCAGCCGCACCAAGCTGATCGAGTTCGCGGAAAAGCATCAGATCCCGATCCCGCGCGACAAGCGTGGCGAAAGCCCCTTCTCGACCGACGCGAACATGCTGCACACTTCATCGGAAGGCAAAGTGCTGGAAAATCCGTGGGAAGAAACCCCGGACTATGTCTATTCGCGCACAGTGAACCCGGAAGACGCGCCCGACGCGCCCGAATATATCACCGTCGATTTCGAACGGGGCGATGGCGTCGCGATCAACGGCGTCGGCATGTCGCCGGCGACCCTGCTCGAAACGCTCAACGAATATGGCCGCAAACATGGCATCGGCCGACTCGATCTGGTCGAAAACCGGTTCGTGGGCATGAAGTCGCGCGGCATGTATGAAACGCCGGGCGGCACCATCTATCACCTCGCCCATCGCGGCATCGAGCAACTCACGCTCGACCGTGGCGCCGCGCATCTGAAAGACGAACTCGCTCCCAAATATGCCGAGCTGATCTATAACGGCTTCTGGTTCTCGCCGGAGCGCGAAATGCTTCAGGCCGCGATCGACCATAGCCAGGAAAAGGTGACGGGCACCGTTCGCCTGAAGCTGTACAAGGGCGGCGTCTATGTCGTCGGCCGCAAGTCGCCTTACTCGCTCTACAGCGAAAAGGTCGTCACATTCGAGGATGACGCGGGCGCCTATGACCAGCGCGACGCGGCGGGCTTCATCAAGCTGAACGCGCTGCGCTTGCGTTTGCTGGGCCGCCGCGACCGCTGATCAAGTCGCGGCTTCCCTTCCGGGGTTATCGACAGGTTAATCTTTGCACAGCATAGGCTCCATGATGGAGTTATGCTGTGCACGGGCCTGAACTGGAAGCCGCCACGATCTTTCGGGCGATGGATCGCTCGACGGCGATCGTCACGTTCGATCGCGATTGCCGCGTAACAGGCGCTAATGATAATTTTCTGGCGTTGTTCGGCTATCGCTTTGACGAGGTGCAGGGCCGGCATCACAGCATCTTCTGCGATGCCGACTATGCCCGGTCGCGCGACTATGCGCTCTTTTGGCAGCACCTCCTGTCTGGCCATTTCGACACGGGTGCCTATGGCCGGCGGGACGCGCGCGGGCAGCAGGTCTGGATCAGGGGCAGCTATAATCCCATTATCGGGCCTGACGGCACCCAGACCGGTGTGATTAAATTCGCCAACGATATCAGTGCCGAATATCGCGCCATCGCCGCGCGGGAGGAGGCGGAACAGCGTTTGCGTCAGCAGGAAAGCGATCGTCGCAGCGTGGTCGAGCATGTGCTGGGTGAAGTCAGCAGCATCGTGGATGCCATCGACGGCATCGCGCGCCAGACCAACCTGCTCGCCCTTAACGCTTCGATCGAGGCTGCCCGTGCCGGTGACGCCGGACGCGGCTTTTCCGTCGTCGCGTCGGAAGTGAAGAAACTGGCGGTCGATACTCAGGCCGCGACTAGTCGGGCGCGGGCGATCATCGCCGGCTGAAAAGATACAAATTGCGACATTTTGTCCGCTGACCTGACATATCTAAGGGACAACTGGCCTTCATAAACGGTTTCAAGGACGGCGAACCGCCGTTCAGCAAGACCCAAGAAGGAAGACAGAGATGCTTCGCAAATTCTTCACTACCGTTGCGGTTGGATCGCTATTCGTCGGCGGCCTCGCGGCTACCCACTTGGCCTACGCCCAGCCCGGCACCGACGGTGGCCCCGGCCCGCGCGGTGGCCTGATGGCGATGGCCGACAGCAATAAGGACGGCAAGATCAGCAAGGCGGAACTGACCGCGGGGCTGGAAGCCCGTTTCGCGAAGATGGACGTCGATCGCGACGGCCAGCTGACGCCGAAGGATCGGGACCTGCGCCGCCAGCAGCGCCTGGATGAACGGTTCGTCGCCCTTGATACCGACAAGAATGGCCAGATCAGCAAAGCCGAATTCACCGCCGGTCATCAGGCTCGCGCCGACAAGCGTGACGAAGCTGGCAAGCCCGACCGGCACCGCTGGGGCAAGGGCGGCCATCGCGGCCCCGGTCGTGGCGGCATGATGATGCGCGGCGGTCCCGGCTTCGGCAACGCGAACAAGGACGGCACTGCTACCAAGGCCGAGTTTATGGCTGGCCCACTCGCCATGTTCGACAAGGCTGATACCAACAAGGATGGCTTCGTCACCGCCGACGAACTGAAGGCCGCTCGTCCGCAAATGCGCGGCCCCATGGGCAAGCGCGGTCCGGGCCATGACGCCCCGCCGCCCCCTCCGGCCGACTGACGCACTGCATCCCGGCACGGCGTTCCTCCCCTGGCGCCGTGCCGAACCCTTGGAAGGGCGGGGCTGCTCCCCTCAGCTTCGCTCTTCCAACCTTTCTCCAGCCATGACAGACAGGCACGATGAGCGAACGACCCCATCTCCTGCTCGTCGACGACGAGCGTTCGATCCGCGAACCGCTGGCGCAATATCTCGCGCGCAACGGCTTTCGCGTCACCGCCGTGGAAAGCGCTGCCGAAGCGCGGGTGCGGCTCAACGCCAATGCGATCGACCTCGTCATCCTCGACATCATGATGCCGGGGGAAGACGGCCTCTCGCTCTGCCGCCACATCCGCGAGACGAGCGAAATTCCCGTCATCCTGCTCACCGCCCGCACAGAGGAAACGGACCGGATCGTCGGCCTCGAAATGGGTGCCGACGATTATGTGCTCAAACCCTTTTCCCCGCGCGAACTGGTCGCCCGGATCAAGGTGATCTTCCGCCGCGTCGCCACCGGCGGCCAGCGCGTCACCGCGCCCGATGGCGCGAATTACAGCTTCGCCGGTTGGCTGCTCAAGACGCAGGAACGCACGCTGGTGGACAGCGAGGGCGTCTCGCTGCCGCTGTCCACCGCCGAGTATAATCTGATGCTGGCCTTCGCCACCCGGCCCAATAGCGTACTCAGCCGCGACCAACTGCTCGACATCACCCAGGGCCGCGAGGCTAATGCCTTCGACCGCGCAATCGACAACCAGATCAGCCGCCTGCGTAAGAAGATCGAGCCGGACCCCAAAAACCCAACGCTGATCAAGACCGTATGGGGCGGGGGCTACACCCTGTCGGCCGAAGTCCGAAAACTGTGAGGCGGCTTCGTCTTTGGCCGCAAAGCCTGGTCGGTCAGATCATCATCCTGATCGCCATCGCGCTGTTCGTGGCGCAGGCGATCAATTTCGGCCTGTTGCTGCGTGAACGCAACAGGGTCGACTTGACCAGCCAGACCGCACCGGTCGTCTATCGTGTCATCAACGCGCTGGATGCCCGTGCCGATCGCCGGCCCGATCGCCCGGATCGCCCGCTTGAGCCGGCCCTGCGCGAAGCGGGTCGCGAACGGCCCGACCGGCGCAATGTTGAATTTACCACGACCCGCCCCGTGCTGGAGGGCAGGGCGCGCCCCGACGTACAGGCGCGGGCGGAAGCGATGTTCGACGATATCGGCCTCACCGTCCATTCGGTCGCGGCGGCGGAGGACAGCCGTGTCATGCCCATGCGCCGCTGGGAACAGATACGCAGCCGCGCAACGGGTGAAACCATGCGCGACCGGCGCGTCGGTCGCCTCAGCCTGGCGGTCGAATATAAACCGGGTAGATGGGTGACGACGGAGGCGCGCATCGGCAATCGCTCACCGCGCTTTGGCGGCTGGCTGATCGGCCAGACGCTGATCCTCTATGGCATCGTCCTGCTGCCCTTGCTCTGGGTCGGCAGCCGTCTTGCCCGGCCGCTCAAGCAACTCACCGGGTCCGCCCAGCAATTTGCCCGTACCGGTGCCGCCGATCCGGTGGACGAACGCGGTCCCGGCGACGTGCGTGACCTCACCCTGGCTTTCAACGCCATGCGCGCGCGCATCATCGCCATGCTGGATGAAAAGGACCGGATGTTGGGTGCGATCGGCCACGACCTGCGCACCCCGCTCGCCTCGCTGCGGGTCCGCACCGAATCGGTCGAGGATGAAGCCGAGCGCGTCCGCATGTCCGAGACGATCGATGAAATGAACCGCATGCTGGAGGATATCCTCTCACTCGCTCGCGCGGGCCGCAGTACGGAAGCGGCGCAGAAGGTCGATCTTGCCGCACTGGCCGACGCAGTTGTGGAGGATTTCATCGAACTGGGATCGCCCGTCGATCTGGCCGACAGCGACCGTGCCGTCGCCTTCGTCCGCCCGCGGCAGATCCGCCGTGCGCTGCGCAACCTCATCGAAAATGCCATCGTCTATGGCGACCGCGCCCATGTGAAGGTGCTGCATGAAGATGGCGCGCTCCGCATCGCCGTCACCGACGAAGGCCCGGGCATCGCGCAGGACCGTATGGCGGAAATGCTCGAACCCTTCACCCGTCTGGAAGGCTCCCGCAACCGCGAGACAGGCGGGGCGGGCTTGGGCCTTGCCCTCGTCCGCGCGATCATGGCAGAACATCAGGGCGAACTACGGCTGGAAAATCGTCCTGAAGGCGGTCTGGAAGCCAGCCTTGTGCTGCCGGCTTGAAGCGCAGCTAACGACCGGAAGCTGACAGTTTTCTCCCCTCCCTCGAAGGGGGAAGCGTGTGTCGCCTAATCACCCAAATCATATCTTCGCATCCACACCCCGCCGCCCTCTGGCGGCGCGCACCCCTTGGCGGTTGCGGTCGGCCAGCTTGCGTTTCAGGGCGGTGGGGTGGGGAGCGACCAGAAAGCCGAAGCTGACGGTGCCTTCCTTTGTTTCGACAGCATGGTGCAGGCGGTGGGCCTGGACGATGCGCTTCATGTAGCGGGAGCGGGCGACATAGCGGTTGCGCACCCGCTGATGCACGATGATATCGTGGAAGCCGAGATAGATGGCGCCATAGGCGGCCACGCCCGCGCCCACCGCCGTTGCCCAATTGCCCCAGCCCCATTGCACACCGCCCAGCAGCAGCAGGATGGAGGGCATGGCGAAGATCACGAAATAGAGATCGTTAGCCTCGAAAAAGCCGGTCCGGGGGCGGTGGTGGCTGGCGTGGAGGAACCAGCCGGGGCCGTGCATCACCCAGCGGTGCATCACATAGGCAAATCCCTCCATGGCGGCGATCGTGGCGATGAAGAGCAGCATGAGGATTATGGGCGACATGATCGCCTATATAGGTTGGGTGAGCCGGGGTGGCGACCCCGTAATTAGAGCGCACTGCTTCTGCAAAAATGGCGATCGGGGCGATAAGGTATCCCGCTCGACCCCTGGAATCCTGCTTTCGCAGGAGCACTATGCTCTGGGCAAGGCAAAGGAAAGGGCCGCGACTTCTGGAGAGATCGCGGCCCGGTTCACCCCCGAAAAAGGGAAAGCGGATCAGAAGGATGCGGTCAGCGATCCAACCACGCCCGCCTTGCTGATATTATGGCCGGCCGCGGTATAGGAGGATTTGTCGGTGTCTACATAGGAGACGCCGAAGGTCAGGTGGTTCCAAGTGTAGGTCGCACTGATATTCCAGTCGGTATATTCATCGCCAATGGTCAGATAGCTGGGACCGAAGCTGTGGCCCAGATGCGCCGAGACGCCAAGCGGGATGTTGGGGATCGAGGCCGACAGGTCGCCGCCGACATAGAGGCTGTCTTCCTTGCCATTATCGACGCTCAGCGCCTTCGCCTTGGGCGCATAGTTCACGGTCAGCTTGGCGGTGGCGGGACCGAAGGTGCCCTTGACCGAGGCATAGGGCTCGACGAAGTCGGTGTTCTGGCCGGCGTTGCCCGGATAGTAATAATAGAGGACGCCGACGTCGATCGTGGCCGCGCCGACGGTGGTCGAATAGCCGCCGATCAGGTCGAGTTCCTGATCCGATCCGGCCGCGACATATTCGTCGATCGAACTGCCCCAGATCGAGGCATAGAAGCCAGAGGCGTGGCTGACGGTGATGCCGCCCTGAAGCGCGAATTTCTTGTTGGTCTGCGAAATGCCGCGGAAGCGATAATCGGTCACGACGGCTGCATTGCCGGTGACGGTGATCTCGGGCGTGGGCTCGTCCTGGGCTATGGCAGGTATCGAGAACGCCGCAAGAGCGAGGGCCGAGATGCCGATGATGGACTTACGCATGGGAACCCCTTGATGGTGGTTCTGCGATCGTCCCGCCTGCGTCCAGACGCCGGCCTCCATGCTTCCCCCGCTCGGGATGGGCCGGCTGCCTCAACGCCTTCGATGTGCCTCCACGCGCTGCGACGCACAAGAATTTACTGCTCTATGATGTCGTTACTTCTTTAATGTTTGTAGACTGCAAAAAAATACAGTCGCGGTCATGCGGGAGCGCGGCCGCCAAACGCGGTCGCACCTCGCATTTGCGCGGGTTTTTGACTTTATGACTGTTGGCGATCCGGCGCCTGATGGATGACGCGCTGCGGGTAGGGGATGGCGATGCCATGGTCGCGAAACAGTTGCCAGACCCGGCCCAGCACGTCCGACTTCACATTGCCGACGCCGCCTTCCGGATCGCTGATCCAGACGAGGATGTCATGCTCGACACGGCTCTCCCCGAACGCGGTGAGCCAGACATTGGGCTTGGGATTGCGCAGCACGCGCGGGCTTTCCTGCGCGGCCTGGAGCATCAGACGTTGTGCCAGTTTCAGGTCGCTGTCGAAGGCGATGCCGACAGGGATGCGGACGCGGACGTTGCGGTCGGAATAGGACCAGTTCTCCACCTCCTGCGTCATCAGATTCTCGTTCGGAATCAGATGCTCCTTGCCATCGCGGGTGATGACGGAGACGGCGCGCACGCCGATCTTGTTCACCCAGCCGAAACTGTCGCCCACGACGATGACGTCGCCCGGCTTGATTGAGCGGTCCATCAACAGGATGATACCCGCGATGAGGTTGCCGAACGTCTTTTGCAGGCCGAAGCCGATGGCAAGGCCGAGTGCGCCAGAGAAGACGGCGAAGGCGGTGAGGTCGATTGAGAGCAGGTCGACGCCGATGAAGAAGGCGACGACGATCACTGTGATGGCGGCGAGTTTCTGCGCCAGCAATTTCTGCGTGGGGTCGAAGCTGTCGGCCTTCTGGATCGAGCGGCTGATCACCCTGTTGGCGAGGCGGACGGCGGCGAAGAGCGCGACGCAGGTGGCGGCGATCGACAGCAGGCCGAGCAGGGTGATGCGCCGCTTGCCCAGATTCATGCCGATGCCGTCCAGCATTTCGCTGACAGGTGCGATACCGCCGCCGCTGCCCGAGACGATCAGGATGAAGAGGATCAGCGCAAGCGGCACCACCGCCCAGCGCGGCATGGCAAGGCCCTTCAGGATATGGATGGACAGCAACGCCACGGCGGCGCCCAGCGTCATGCCAAGAACGAGATGGCCGAGCCCATCTTTCGGAAAAAAGGGCAGAGCGAGGGTCAGCAACAGCGCGGCGGCGCCATGGCGCACGATGGCGCGGACATGGCCTGCCATCGCGTCGCCCAGTGACGGCAGGCGGCGGCGCAGACGAGGGGCCCACAGCCGGGCCAGGCCCCAGGCGAAGGCGTAGAGCAGGATGGACAGGGCCAGCGCGACCAGCGGCTGGACGATGTCGGGATCGCCCGGCAGCAGGCCGATCAGGTCGGACAGAGCCGGTCCCATCGCGTCAGGCTCCGTCCCGGACCGCGCGGAAGCGGGCGAGGCCGGCGTCCAGATCGGCGATCAGGTCGGCCGGGTCTTCAAGGCCGATATGCAGGCGGACGGTGGGGCCTTCCGCCTCCCATTGCGTGGCGCTGCGGTAGCGGGCGGGGTCGACGGGCAAGGCCAGGCTTTCGAAGCCGCCCCAGCTATAGCCGATGCCGAAATGGGCGAGGCCGTCGATCAGGGCGGCGCGGGCAGCTTCGTTCCCGCCTTTCAGGACGAAGCTGAACAGGCCTGTCGATCCGCTGAAGTCGCGTTGCCACAGGGCATGGCCGGGGCAGTCAGGCAGCGCGGGGTGAAGCACGCGAGCGATGTCGGGCTGATCCGTCAGCCAATGGGCGATGGCAAGGGCGCTGTCCTGATGCTGTTTCAGCCGGACGCCCAAGGTGCGCAGGCCGCGTGACGCGAGCCAGGCATCGTCCGGGCTGACCATCTGGCCGAAGAGATAGGCGGTCTGGCGAATCTTGCCGAACCAGTCGGCATTCGCCGTGGCGCTGCCCATCATAACATCGCTATGGCCGACGATATATTTGGTACAGGCCAGGATGGAAATGTCGACGCCATGCGCCATGGCCGGGAAATAGAGCGGGGTCGCCCAGGTGTTGTCGAGTAGCGTGACGACGCCGTTCGTCTTCGCCCAGGCGGTGAGGGCGGGTATATCCTGCACCTCGAATGTCAGGCTGCCGGGGCTTTCCAGAAAGATCGCACGGATTGGACCATCGGTAAGATAGACATCGAGTTGGACAGTTGTGGGATCATAATATATCGTTTCGATACCGTAACTTTTTAGCATCTGCTCGCAGAAATTGCGGGTCGGGTCATAGGCGCTGTCGACCATCAGCAGCCGGTCGCCCGGCCTCAATACCGCCATCAGCGCGCAGGCGATCGCCGCGACGCCCGAAGGGAAGAGCATCGTGCCTTCCGCCCCCGGCTCCATTTCGGTGAGCGCGTCGGCGAGGCTCCAGGCGGTCGGCGTGCCCTTGCGCCCGTAAAAGAGGCGCTCATGCGTACTGCTACCCGCCGCTTTGCGCAGATGGGCGACGTCGTCATAAAGGATCGTGGAGGCGCGCCACACCGGGGGGCTGACGATGCCGCCGGGCTGGCCCGGCATGCCGGTCCATTCCGGCTTGCGGCCGGCCTGCGCAACTTTGGTCAGGGGCTTGCGGTTGTCCGTATCGCTCATGCTGCGCCTGTCGCTTTCGGTGTCGCAGGATCGAAACCCCATTCGGACCAGCTGCCATCATAGAGGGCGACGTCGGCCTTCCCCAGCGATTCAAGGCCTGCGAGGATGATCGCGGCGGTCACACCGCTGCCGCATGTGGTGATGATCGGTCGGTCGAAATCGGTGCCGGCGTCCAGCAGCAGGCGGCGCAACTCATCGCCCTGCTTCATGCGGTTATCCGCAGTGAAGAAGGCGGAGGAGGGGATGTTGCGGCTGCCGGGAATATGGCCCGATGCCATGCCGGGGCGCGGTTCCGCTTCCGCGCCGGTGAAGCGGCCGGCGCCACGGGCGTCGAGCAGTTGCGCGTCGCCACTGTCCAGATTGGCGAGGATGTCGGCCTTGCTGCGCACATATGTCCGGTCGAGCCGGGCGACGGCGTTGCCGGGTGCGATGGCGGGAACGCCGCTGGCCGTCGGGTGGCCCTCCGCGACCCATTTGGGCAGGCCGCCGTCGAGGATCGCGGCAGAAGCGCCCAGCCCATAGACACGCGCCATGAACCAGCCGCGCGCGGCGCTGTGGGTCGGGCTGTTGTCATAGACGACGATGCGGCTGTCGGCATTGACGCCCAGCGCCTGCATCCGCTGCGTCATCATGTCGTCGGGGGGCAACTGGCCCGGCACCGGATCGGCGGGATCGGCGAGGGTCGGCAGGTCCATGAAAGCCGCGCCCGGAATATGGGCGGTCTCAAACTCGGCGCGCGCGTCACGCGGCGTACCGGGCAGGAACAGGCTGGCGTCGAGGATGACGAGGTCGGGCGCGCCCTGCTGGCCGGCCAGCCAGTCGGTGGAAACGAAGATGGTCATGCGGCTCCCTTCGGCGTTCATACTGCCTTTGGGGCTAGTATTAGGATGCCGAGCCGGGGCTGGGAAGGGGGCTTCAGGCCGGGGTGAGTTCGGCAGCGGCGCGGGCGGCGGGGCGGCGATATTGGCGCGGCCCCTGATCCAGGCGCAACGGCGCGAGCCGGGCGGCTGGCGGTTCCTGTTCCTGCCCGACGATGAAGGCGCGGGCGGTGCGGCCCTGACCGACCGGATCGTCGGCCTCCGCACCCCAGCGATAGGCGGCGTCGAAGGCGGCGAGCGGGATGAGCAGGGTGCGCTGCCCCATTTCGACCGGCACGATTTCGTCGCTCGACAGGCGCAGTTCGCCATTGAGCTGGATCGTTTCGCCCGGCGCGATCGCTACCGCGCTGTGCAGCGGCAGGCCGTCCTGGCCGGTGAAGAAACCCTGGAGCACCGCCTGCTGCTGCGCGCCACCATTGCCGAGCATGCCGCGTATCAGCACATCCTGTGCCGGGCGGTCGCCGCGATTGTGCAGGATCAGCGCATAGCTGATCGTCACGCCCATCAGCGAATAGCGGGCCTGACCCACGGCCATGTCCATGTCGATCCAGGGACGGTCGGTCGCGGTGACCGGGGCTGCGGCAGGGACATGCAGGGCTTCGGCGGGTTCGGGCGCAGGCGGCGGCGGGACGGCTGCCCTGGGCTTGGCGACGGGCGCTGGAGCGCTGGCCGGGGCGGGTGCCACGTCGCGTGATGCGGCTGGCCGGCGGCGGCGCAGCAGGACAAGGCCGGCCAGCACGACCAGCGCCGCGACGATGGCGGCGATGATCCAGGGCAGGCTGACGCCTTCTTCTGCCGGCACGCTGGTGGCGGTAGGCGCGGGCTCCGGGCTGTCGACCGCATTGGCGGCGGTGGCCGGGAGCGTCTGGGCGGGTGGCGTGGCCGGGGCGCTGTTGTTGGCGGTTGCGTTGTCCGCTTCGACCGGGGCAGGTTCGGCCGGTGCCGGTGCCGGTGCCGGTGCCGGTGCCGCAGGCGTCGGGCGCGTCTGGGCAGGTGGTGGCGGCGGTGTCTTCCGCTCGGCGGGCCGGGACGGACGGGTTTCAGCCGGCGGGGTAGCCTGCGTCGTGCGCGGGCGGCCGGTTCGCGGCGTCGGCTGCACCGTGGCGGGCGGCGTCGTGACCGTGGGTGCGACGACTGGCGGAGTCGCAGGCTGGCTCGCTCTGGGCGTCACCGGATCGCGATAGACATTGAGTTCCGGTCCCTGCCGATTGGGGTCAGGCGCTGGCGTGCTGCCTGTGGGCGGCAGTTGGAAACCGCCGGCCGGGGCGTCAGTCTGCTGGGCATGGACAGGCGCAACCAGCATCAGCGGCGCGGCGAAAAGCAACGGACGAATATGAGACCCCATGGCCCAAGCCAAGGCACAAGAATGGCTGAACCGCAAGTGAACAATGCGAAAGGCTGACATCAGCCGTGCAATCGCGTAGATGGCCGGTCATGACCGACCTTCCCACACACCCACTGCATCTGGGCCAGACCAGCGCCCTGCCCACCAGCCCCGAACAGGCCGTGCTGGACTATGTGCCCAATCCCCGCCCCGGCAAACCCTATCTGGTGCGTTTCACCGCGCCAGAATTCACCTCGCTCTGCCCGGTGACGGGACAGCCCGACTTCGCGCATCTGGTGATCGACTATGCCCCGGCCGAGACGATCGTGGAGTCGAAGTCCTTAAAGCTGTTCCTGGGCAGCTTTCGCAACCATGCCGCTTTCCACGAGGATTGCACGGTGGGCATCGGCCAGCGTCTGTTCGACGAGATGAAGCCGGTCTGGCTGCGCATCGGCGGCTATTGGTATCCGCGCGGCGGCATTCCGATCGACGTCTTCTGGCAATCGGATGTGCCCCCCGCCGGGCTATGGCTGCCGGCGCAGGATGTGCCGGGCTATCGCGGGCGGGGCTGAGGTCACTCGTCATTCCGACCATGCGCGCCGGCGAAGCGCGCTGTTCTGCGCTCCGGTGCTCGAACATCACGCTTCCCGGCTCCACCTGAACGAAATGACGAGCGACCTCACCGTCATCCTGTTTCTCTGACTGACGAACGCCCGACAGGGTTCGACCAACGACATAATCTTGCGCGGAGTTCACTTGACCCGTGCAGCCAAAGGGGCGATCCGACGTTCATATGGCGCGTGATACTATCTCATGTCGCTTTCAAGACGTGTCGGAGTCTGAAACCCTATGTCGTTCAAGAAAATCCTGCCGCTGCTGATCGCGGCTGCCCCGGTCGCTTATGCGACGCCCGCATTGGCCCAGCCGGTTGCGCCCACCGGCCCCGCCGCCGGCATCACCACCCAGTTGCCGCGTGGGGCCGCGCCTAGCCATTATGCGATCGAAGTGACGCCCGACGCGGCGAACCTGAAGTTCAATGGCAAGGTGACGATCGACGTCAACGTAGCGACCGCTCTGCCCGCATTGGTGCTGAATGCGGCGGACCTGACATTTTCAACCGTCACCCTGACCCCTGCGAAGGGCAAGGCGATCACTGGCACGGCGAAGGTCGATGCCAATGCGCAGACCGTGACGTTCGATTTCGGCAAGCCGGTGCAGCCGGGCAGCTACAAGCTGGACATCGTCTATGCCGGCATCATCAACCAGCAGGCGAATGGCCTGTTCGCGCTTGATTACACCGATAATGCCGGTGCGGCGAAGCGCGCGCTTTTCACCCAATTCGAGGCGCCCGATGCCCGTCGCTTCGTCCCCAGCTTTGACGAGCCGAGCTATAAGGCGACCTTCGACCTGAGCGCCATAGTGCCGGCGGATCAGCTTGCGGTCGGCAACATGCCGGTCAAGGCAAGCAAAGACATTGGCGGCGGCAAGAAGCTGGTGACGTTCGGCACCAGCCCCAAAATGTCGTCCTACCTGCTGTTCTTCGGCCTGGGCGAACTGGACCGCGCGACCAAGATGGCAGGCAATGTCGAAGTCGGCGTCATCACCGGCAAGGGCAATACCGGCAAGGCGCAACTGGCGCTCGATGCGTCGGCGGCGATCCTGCCTTATTATAACGACTATTTCGGCGTGCCCTTCCCGCTGCCCAAGCTCGACAATGTTGCCGGACCGGGCCAGAGCCAGTTCTTCAGCGCGATGGAGAATTGGGGCGCGATCTTCACCTTCGAGCGTACGCTGCTGGTCGATCCGCGCTTCACGTCGGAAGAAACCAAGCGCACCATCTACGAAGTCGCGGCGCATGAAATGGCGCATCAGTGGTTCGGCGATCTCGTCACCATGGCGTGGTGGGACGATCTGTGGCTGAACGAAGGCTTCGCTAGCTGGATGGCGACCAAGGTGACGGACAAGCTGAACCCGGAATGGGAGACGTTGCTGTCGCGCGTCGACGGGCGCGAGCGGGCGATGAGTCTCGACGCGCTCAAGACCACCCACCCGGTGGTGCAGAAGATTCATACCGTCGATGAAGTGAATCAGGCGTTCGACGCCATCACCTATCAGAAGGGCGAAGCCGTCATCACCATGCTGGAAGGCTATGCCGGCGAGGATGTTTGGAAGGCCGGTATCCAGTCCTACATGAAGGCCCATGCGTACGGGAACACCGTGACCGACGACCTGTGGAAGGCGGTCGAGGGCGCGGGCGCCAAGGGGCTTGTCAGCATCGCGCATGACTTTACGTCGAAGCCGGGCATTCCGCTGGTCAAGGTGGAGAGCGCCCTATGTCAGGGCGGCAGCACTGTACTGACGCTGAGCCAGGGCGAATATAGCCGCGACGACAAGGGCAAGACGCCGCAAAGCTGGAACGTGCCGGTGAAGGCGCAGACGACGGGCGGAGAGGCGCAGCGGCTGATCCTGTCGGGCGGCAAGGGGCAGGTCACGCTGCCCGGCTGCGGCGCCTATGTCATCAATGCGGGGCAGACGGGCTATTATCGTTCGCTCTATCCGGCGGAGAATGTGAAGGCGCTGGCCAAGGGCTTCGGCCAGTTGGCGAGCATCGACCAGACCGGCCTGATGGCGGACAATTTCCAGTTGGCGCTGGGCGGGTATCAGCCGATAGGGCTGGCGCTGGATCTGGTGGATGCGGTGCCGGCCAATGGCAGCCCCGCCGTGCTGGCCGAGGTGCCGTCCTACCTCAAGAGCAGCTATGACATGCTGGAGGGTAATGCCGCTGCGCAGGCGAAAGTCGCGGCCTATGCGGGTCGTAAGCTGACCCCGGCGCTGGCCGCGATAGGCTATGACGCGAAGGCCGGCGAGGGGCCGCAGGTGCCGGTGTTGCGCACCAGCCTCGTATCCACGCTGGGCAGCATGGGCGACAAGGCGGTGGTGGCGGAAGCCAACAAGCGCTTTGCCGCTTTGGCGAGCAATCCGGCTGCGCTCGACGGTCCGCTGCGCAATGTGTGGTTGGGCATCATCGCGCAAAATGCCGATCAGGCGACGTGGGACAAGCTGCGCGCCATGGCCAAGGGTGCGCAGAGCGACCTGGAGAAGAGCACCGTCTATGCGCTGCTGGGCAAGGCGAAGGATGAGAAGCTGACAGGCCAGGCGCTCGACCTTGCCCTGACCGACGAGCCGGGCAAGACCACCAGCGCGGCGATCATCAGCCAGGTCGGCAGCGCCCATCCGATGCAGGCGGTCGATTATGTGCTGGCGCACAAGGCGCAATATGAGGCGCTGATCGACGTATCGGCGCGCAGCCAGGCGCTGGCCCGGCTGGGCGGCGGGTCGGCCGATCCGGCGATGGTGACGAAGCTGGACGCCTATGCGACCCAATATCTGACGCCGGACTCGCGCAAGGTGGTGGATCGCTCGATCGCTGCGATCGCGACGCGGATCGAGACGCGGGGCCGGTTGAAGGCGCCTACCGCGGCATGGTTCGCGAAGAAATAAGCGAGGGGGCGGCGGCGCAATCCGCCGCCCTTTTCGTCTTAGAGCGCGCTGGGTTAAATCCGATGCAGGTCGCGCGCTCTAGCTTTTGTTTTCGCATCGTTTTACGCGAAAAACCGGTTCCCACTTTTCCGCATGATGCTCTAGGCGCTGTCTGCATTCATAGGATTTCCATTTTGCATGAGATCTGATTCAAGGTCGTTGAAGGAGACGATCTTTGAGCAGACGGGTGCTGACGGACGAGCAATGGAGCCGGATCAAGGGGTATCT
>NZ_LMKV01000006.1 GCF_001421665.1 Sphingobium sp. Leaf26 | reverse complement strand
CGATCTATGAGGCCCGGACGTTAAGCTCTCCCAGCTGTCCGACGACCTCGAAGACAACCTTTGGCAATCGGGCACGGGTAAAAAGGAACCGCGATGCGAATATCAATTAGACAACATTGGAGCCATAGCGGCTATAGTCCTTCCCCTCCGACGCCACTTGCTCCATCGCGTGCAATATCTGCCCGACCAGCGTGCCGCCGCCGATCGCATCGAAGGCCAGCGTCGCCCCGGTAGCCCGCAACGCCGCGCGCAGATCCTCGCCGAACGTGTCGCTGCTGCTATCGACCACATGTTCGGCACCGACGCCCTTCAACAGCGCGACCTGCGCCGGGTTGCGCACCACGTTGACCAGCGGGACGCCATCCTCCTGCGTGATGCGGACCAGCATCTGGCCGAGATTGGAGGCGGCGGCGGTGTGGACGATCGCGCTATGCCCGTCGCGGCGCATCGTCTCGACAAAGCCCAGCGCGGTCAGCGGGTTGACGAAAGCAGACGCGCCCTGCTCGGCCGTGGCATCGTCCGGCAGCAGCATGACCGATCGGGCGTCGACGGTGCGATATTGAGCGAACATGCCACCGGGCACGCAGGCCACGCGCTTGCCCAGCAGCGCCTGCGCTTCGACGGCGGCGCCAGCGGCGATGACCGTACCCGCCCCTTCATTGCCGACCGGCATCGCCTGCCCCAAGCGCGCAGCCATCGCGCGGCAGGCTGCGTCAGGCATGCGGGCGACGATTCGCCCGTCGCCATAGTCTGCATCGGCGACATCGGCCGGACCGAACAGCAGCCCCAGGTCCGAGGGATTGATCGGCGCAGCCTCGACCCGGATCATGATCTCATGCCCCTGCGGCGGTGGCAGGCTTTCCTCCGCCAATTCTACGATCAGCCGCCCGTCATCGGTCAGGGTGGAGAGGATTGTACGGCTGTGCGTGTCGCGCATCTGATGCTCCCATGATGATGGATGGCAGGTAGGCGCTGGCGGCGTGATGACAAGGCGATCAGGCCGACGGTGAGTCGCGATAATAGGTCGGGAACATCGCCTTGAACGCCGCCAGCTTGGGCGCGTCCCAGCGCATGATGTAGGGATGGCGGGGATTTTTCCGCATGAAATCCTGATGGTCGCGGGCTGCGTCCTGAAAGCCGGTGAACCGCTCCACCTTCGTCACGATCGCTCCCTGCCAAAGGCCACTCTTGCCCAGTTGCGCCAGATAGGCGCTGGCCGCTTTCGCCTGATCGTCGTTCAGTGGAAACAGCGCGCTGCGATATTGGGTGCCATGGTCGGGCGTCTGGTAATTCAGCGTCGTGGGATCGGCCACGACCGAGAAGAAGATACGCAGCAGCGTGCCATAGCTGACCTGTTGCGGGTCATAGGTGACGCGCACCGATTCGGCATAGCCGGTGTCGCCTTCGCTGACCGCCGCATAATCGACGCGACGATCGCGCGGGCCGCCAGCAAAGCCGGAGACAGCGAGTTGGACACCTTTGACGTGGGAAAACACGCCCTCCACGCCCCAATAGCAGCCGCCGGCGAAGACAGCCGTTTCCAGCGCGCGCGTCGGCGCGGCATCAATGGTCGGGACGGGCGCGAGGACGGCGCGTTCGGCGCGCACGGGGGTGGCGACGGCCAGCGCCGCCAGAGCAATCAGGAAAAGGCGGTCAGAGCGACGCACCGCTACCGGCAGTCGTGGTCGTGGTCGCCGCAATCGCGGTCGAACCGAGTACCGGAGAATCCTCCGGCTGGAGCATGAACATGCCCACTACGCCGATCGCGAACCCGCCCAGGAAGCGCAGAAACAGGTCGGACTTCAGGAATGCCAACATGGCAGACGCCTTTCTCAAATATTGTTCAGACCGTCTGGGTCTGCCGACTATCTCCATGCGCCTTGCCCCTGACTGAACGGTCGGCTGCCCCGGAAGGGGTTTCGACCAATGCCAGCCATAGAACGACGAATGGATGCTGTCGTTTAATAGGTTTCTCTATGCAACGGGCATATAGACCATGCCGCGTCAATCGCAAGACGCCGCAACGCGAAAAAGACCGTTTCCATTTTATGACAGATCGGAAAAAACCGGCGCTTTCACGCCGGTCCTTCCTGTGCCGCAAAAGCGAAGGGGCGAGGGCTTATTTCAGCGCGGCGCAGGCTTCCTGGATGCGCGTGCACGCCTTCTTCAACACCTCGTCCGAGGTCGCATAGCTGATGCGGAAGGCCGGCGACAGGCCGAAGGCGGCACCATGTACGGCGGCGACCTTGGCTTCGTCCAGGAAATAGCCGATCAGCCTTTCGTCGCTGTCGATCAGCACGCCCTTGGGCGTGGTCTTGCCGATCACGCCACTGGCGTCGGGATAGACGTAGAAGGCGCCTTCGGGCGTGGGGCAGTCGAGGCCCGGCGCATCGTTCAGCATGGCCACGACCATGTCGCGGCGCTTACGGAACACGCTGTTGCGCTCTTCCAGAAAATCCTGCGGGCCGGTCAGCGCGGCGACGGCGGCCGCCTGGCTGATCGAGCAGGGGTTGCTGGTCGATTGCGACTGAAGCTTGCTCATCGCCTTGATGATCCATTCCGGGCCGCCGGCAAAGCCGATGCGCCAGCCTGTCATCGAGAAAGCCTTGGAACAGCCATTGACCGTCAGCGTGCGGTCATAGAGTTCCGGGCAGACCTGCGCGATGGTGGCGAAGGGGGACGAGGCGTACCAGACATGCTCATACATGTCGTCGGTCATCACCAGCACATGGGGATGGCGCAGCAGCACGTCGGCCAGCGCCTTCAACTCATCGGCCGAATAGGCCGCGCCCGAAGGATTGGACGGCGAATTGAGCATCACCCATTTGGTGCGCGGGGTTATCGCGGCTTCCAACTGGGCGGGCGTGATCTTGTAGCCCTGGCTTGCCGGGCCTTCGATGAAGACCGGCTTGCCGCCGGCGAAATTCACGATGTCGGGATAGCTGACCCAGTAAGGCGCCGGGATGATGACCTCATCGCCCGCATCGACGGTCGCGACCAGCGCGTTGAACAGGGTGTGCTTGCCGCCGGAGTTCACGCTGATCTGGCTGCGCTTGTAGAGCAGGCCATTGTCGCGCTTGAACTTGAAGGCGACCGCTTCCTTGACGTCGGCGGTGCCGTCCACATCGGTGTAGCGGGTCAGGTTGTTGCGGATCGCGGCGATGCCCGCTTCCTTGACGAAGTCGGGCGTGTCGAAATCGGGTTCGCCGGCGGACAGGCCAATAACGTCCACGCCTTCGGCTTTGAGCGCGTTCACGCGGGCGCTCATGGCGAGCGTGGCGGACGGCTGGATGCGACCCAAGGCGGCGGAAGTCTGGCTCATGGTAATAAACTCTCTCCAGAACGATTTCGAAGCGGGCGGAACTGCCCGCTGACTCGCAAATCGCGCACCAAAAAAATATAGAATCCCCAAGGCCCGCAACAAAAGCGGACGCGGCGTCCCTTAGTGCGCAACGGACGATCGGGCAACCGGCCAGATGGCGCTAATTGGCTTTACGGCAGGATAGCGTGTCTATCGCGCCAAAGTCGCCGCGACCATGCCGCGCGCGGCATTGCCGATGAAGAAGCCGCGCTCCAGATCATGGACGCGCAGGTCGCCCTCCACCGCTTCGCCCATCTCGATCAGGCTGCGACGCAATATGCCGGGCAACAGGCCGCGCGAGAGTGGCGGCGTGACCAGCTTGTCGCCACGCTCCACGAAGATGGAGGAGAAGCAGCCTTCGGTCAGATAGCCGGCCGCGTCGATCAATACGACCTCATAGGTGCCGCCGCGCTTCAGCGCATCCTTGTAGAGGCTGCGGTCCGTGCTTTTGTGCAGCAGGCGCAGATCATCTGGCGGCGCGTGACGGGGCACGGCGGCGACCCGCATGATCGCGTCGGGCCAGGACCGATGTGCGCGCACCTCGATCGCCAGCGACCCGCTGCGCGACGCCATCAGCCGAACCCGGCTGCGTTCGCGCAGGCGGAAGGTCGCGGCCTGCAATTCGTTGCGCACATCATGGCGATCGAACTGGAAGCCGAGCGCATCCGCGCTCGCCTTGATCCGTTCAAGATGCAGTTCCAGCAACCTGATGCCTTCGAGCGGGTCGAAAGCCATGGTTTCCAAAAGGTCGAACCGTCCGTCAGCCAATGCCATGGAAACGTCTCAATGCCCGCAGCGCCAAAAGTCAAGCGCCCCCAGGGTCATAGGCGTGAAAGAAAGCGCCCCTTGGCCAGACATTCCGCCCATTCGGCGGCGCAGTCCGAATCCGCGACGACGCCGGACCCAAGGCCAAGCCGCCCCATGCCCGCTCCCTCTTCGATCGAAAGGGTGCGGATGGCAACATTGAAGGCCGCGTCGCCCTCCGGGTCGATCCAGCCCATCGTGCCAGTATAGAAGCCGCGCGGGTGCGGCTCAACCGCGTCGATGATCTCCATCGCCCGCACCTTGGGCGCGCCGGTGATGGACCCGCAGGGGAAGAGGATGCGCAGCACGTCCACCGGCGACAGGCCGGGCAGGATGCGCGCGCGCACGGTCGACACCAGTTGATGCACGGTCGGATAGGTTTCGACCTTGAACAGGTCGGGCACGGTCACGCTGCCGGCCTGCGACACGCGCGACAGGTCGTTGCGCAACAGGTCCACGATCATCAGATTTTCGGCGCGCTGCTTGGCATCGCTTTCCAGCCAGCGCATCTGCGCTTCATCCTCGGTCGGATCGGCGGCGCGGGTCGCGGTGCCCTTCATCGGGCGGGCGGTCAATTGGCCGCGCACCTGGGTGAAGAAGAGTTCGGGCGAAAAGGACAGGATGGATCGTCCGCCCGTGCGGATGACGCCGCCATAGCCCGCCGCCGCGCGCGGCCGAATCGCCGCGTAAAGGGCCAGCGGATCACCCGACAGCGGCACATCGCAGGGGAAGGTCAGGTTCACCTGATAAATGTCGCCGGCGCGGATATAGTCCTGCACCTGGGCGAAGGCGGTCGCATAGGCGGCTTCATCGACCAGCGGCTGCAACGGGCCGACCGTCGCGCCCGACGGATCGGGCAACAGGCCGGGCAGGTCTGCGGGCGGGATCAGCCGCACCCCTTCGAACAGGCCGAACCAGAGCAGCGGGGCGCCCTTTTCGTCATGGCGCCGGGCAAGCGGCGCGAGCCGATCCTCCAGCGCCAGGCCGGCTTCATAGGTCATGTAGCCGGCGACATGCAGCCCCTGCTCGCGCGCCTCCGCCAGCCGGTCCAGCGCCGGTTGAACCTGCGCCATGCTGTGCGCAACGATGACCGCCACCGGATCGCGATAGAGGCGCGCTGGCGCGCCGCGCGCGCGCGCATCGTCGAACAGGCAAAATTCTTCTTGGGGTCCGGGCAGGCGCATGGCGCTTCCTAACAGACTTTACGATCAGCGGAAGGCGATATGGCGGCGATGGGACGTTGCGCCGCACCATCAAAGCCCGTAGCGGACGGGCCATGACCGATCCCACGCCCCGCGATGACAGTTCCGGTGACCGCCCGGTCGGTCCCGCCATCGGCCATGGGCTGCGCGGCCGGTGCCCGGCCTGCGGCGAAGGGCGGATGTTTGCACGCTTCCTGAAACCTGCGCCGGCCTGCCCGACTTGCGGGCTGACGCTGGACGGGCATCAGGCGGACGATTTCCCCGCCTATATCGTGATTCTGCTCCTGGGGCATATATTGGTGCCGCTGATGATCGAGGTGAATGCGGCGCTCGCCATTCCGCTCGGTTGGCAGGCGCTGATCTGGCCTGCCCTTGCGATCCTGTTGGCCGTGGCGATGATCCAGCCGGTCAAGGGCGCGGTCATCGCGGTGCAGTGGAGCCGGCGCATGGCCGGATTCCGCTGAATCAGACCAGCCTGTTAGTCCGGCTGGCGCAAAAAATTCAGTTCCATCGCCTCGCGCAGCGTCTCGTCGATCGACCGGCGACCTTCGGCGCCATGGGTGACGACCGTGGTGTCGCAGGTGGCGACGCATACGCCCTTCTGGAAACCGGCCGAGCTGATCGTCCAGCTCGTGCGGCCGATATGGCCGATCGCGCAATGCACCTCGAACGGGTAGGGGAAATGCGATTCCTCGACGAAGTTCAGGTTCACGTTCGCCACCAGCCAGCGCACGCCCTGTTCCTGCGGATGGCGGCCCATATGGTGATGGAAGCGGATGCGCGCGGTTTCGAAAATGCCGGAAATCGCCACATTGTTGATATGGCCCATGGTATCCAGATCCTGGAACCGCGTGTCGATGCTGGTCACGAAGCGATAGGCTTGCGGGTTCAGACGCCAGGATTCGGGTTTGGCCATGTCCTGCAATTCCTTATATGATCGTGCCTTAGCCTCTTAGCCCGGATGGCGGGTGATGCAATCATACCCGCAAAAAGTGACGCCGGTGCGGCCTTTTGGACACATAGGGCGGCCATGTGGCAACGAAGCGTTTCCGGCACGACCGATGGACTTAGTCCGGTCACCATCCTAGTGGATTGATTTTGACATTTGCATCCCTTGGCGGCGGGGATGGGTCTGCAAATGTCAGAATCGGACCACTAGTTTCGCGACCGATATGATAACAGGGATGCGCATCACCTGAAACGGTCGATCGGACCGGCGGTGTCGATGCGCAAGGGAAATGACCATGCAACGCTATAGCCGGGCCGCCATCTTCCTCCATTGGGCCATCGCAGCCCTGCTCGCCTTTCAGATCGCCGTGGGGTGGGCGCTGGAGGATCTGGGGTCGCATGGCTTCGTCCTCTATCAGTGGCACAAGTCGGTCGGGATGCTGATCCTGGCGCTGACCCTCGCCCGTATCGCGGTGCGTTACTGGAAACCGCGCCCGGCCAAGCTGGAGGGCGGCTGGCAGGGCGCGCTGGCGTCGGGCGTGCATGTCGGCCTCTATGCCTTCATGCTCGGCGCGCCGCTGAGCGGCTGGGCGCTGGTGTCCACGGCAAAGGTCAAGGTGCCGACCCTGCTGTTCGGCGTCCTGCCCCTGCCCCATCTGCCGCTGCCGGCGGCGAGCCACGCGCTGGCCGAAAACGGGCACGGCCTGCTCGCCTGGATCGGCATCGCGCTGTTCCTGCTCCATGTCGCGGGTGCGCTGCGCCATCATGTGCTGATGCGCGATGGCCTGATCTGGCGCATGATACCGGGGCGCTCGCCGGTCCTGCTGGTCGGCCTGCCCGCGCTGATCGCCGTCGGCTTCCTCGCCGGCCGTGCGATCCTGCCCGCGCCACAGGCCGCTGCCCCTGCACCTGCACCTGTCGCATTGGAAGCGGACAATGCAGTCGAAGCGGAAAGCAATGTCGCGCAAGCCGCCAACGTCGCCGCGCCGGCCGGCAATGCCGCCGCCAACGCCAGCGAGGGCGTTACGGAAGAACCCGCCGGTCCGCCGCCCGCCTGGACGGTGCAACCCGGCGGCCGCATCGGCTTTTCGGTCGGCAATGATGGCGACATGATCAGCGGCAACTTCGCCAAATGGACCGCCGCCATCGTCATGGACCCGGACCATCCCGACAGCGCCGATATCAAGGTGACGATCGACATGGCCTCGGCCAGCGTCGGCGATGCGTACAAGGACGGCATGCTGCCGGGCGACGAGTTTTTCGGAGTCGCCGCTCATCCGACCGCGACCTTCACCGCCAAGGGCGCGGAAGCCACCGGCCCGAACAGCTATCGCGCGCGCGGTACGCTGACGCTCAAGGGCGTGTCGAAGCCGCAGAGCATCCGCTTCACCCTGTCGGGCAAGGACGCCAACCGGAAAGTCTCCGGCAGCGCCACCATCGCCCGCGCACCCTTTGGCGTGGGCAATGGCGACAGCAGCAACGGACTGGCTCCGCAGGTGGCGGTGACGTTCGCCTTCACCGCGAAGCGAAAATAGAGCCGGTCGATCAGCCTGATCGCGACAATTCATTGCGCGTGGCCATGACCTAACTGGTACATTCTTGCCTTGCCCCCCGTACAAGCGTAGGGGCGGCCCCTATTTTATCTCGTGTGAAGGAGACTCGACGTGGCGGCGAAGTGGACGCCGGATAGCTGGCGGAGCCAAAAGGGCATTCAGATGCCCTTTTATCGGGATGCGGACGCCCTGGCGTCGGTAGAGGCCCAGCTTGGCCAGTTTCCGCCCCTCGTCTTTGCGGGCGAGGCACGAAATCTGAAGGCGGACCTGGCCAAGGTCGTGACCGGCGACGCTTTCCTGTTGCAGGGCGGCGACTGTGCGGAAAGCTTTGCCGAGTTCCATCCGAACAACATCCGCGACACGTTCCGCGTGCTGCTCCAGATGGCGGTGGTCCTTACCTTTGCGTCGAAGCTGCCGGTGGTGAAGGTCGGCCGCATGGCCGGCCAGTTCGCCAAGCCCCGTTCGGCCGATACCGAGACGATCGGTGGCGTGGAACTGCCCAGCTATCGCGGCGACAATGTCAACGACATCGCCTTCACGCCTGAAGCCCGCGAACCGAACCCGCAGCGCATGGTGCAGGCCTATAACCAGTCGGCGGCGACGCTCAACCTGGTGCGCGCCTTCTCGACCGGCGGCTATGCGTCGCTCGATCGCGTCCATGGCTGGATGCTCGATTTCATGGGTCGCAGCCCATGGGCCGCGAAGTTCGAACAGATGGCGGACCAGATCGGTCAGGCGCTCGACTTCATGCGCGCCTGCGGCCTGGATGCGGAAACCGTGCCCCAGCTTGGCGCGACGAGCTTCTACACCAGCCATGAGGCGCTCCTGCTACCATTCGAACAGGCGCTGACCCGTCAGGACAGCCTGACCGGCGACTGGTACGACACGTCGGCGCACATGCTGTGGATCGGCGACCGTACCCGGTTCGAGGGGTCGGCCCATGTCGAATATCTGCGCGGCATCGGCAATCCGATCGGCCTGAAATGCGGCCCTTCGCTGGAGCCGGACGGGTTGTTGCGCCTGCTCGACACGCTGAACCCCAAGCGGGAAGCCGGGCGCATCACGCTCATCACCCGCTATGGCCATGACAAGATCGAGGCTGGTCTGCCCAAGCTGGTGCGGGCGGTGCTGCGCGAAGGCCATCCGGTCATCTGGTCCTGCGACCCGATGCACGGCAACGTCGTCAAGGCGGCCAATGGCTACAAGACGCGGCCGTTCGACCGCATCCTGGCCGAAGTGCGCGGCTTCTTCGCCGTGCACCGCGCCGAGGGCAGCTTCGGCGGCGGCATCCATGCCGAAATGACCGGGCAGAATGTGACGGAATGCACCGGCGGCGCCATCGCCATCACCGACGAGGGGCTGGCGGACCGGTACCACACCCATTGCGACCCGCGTCTGAACGCGGCGCAGAGCCTGGAACTGGCTTTCCTGCTGGCCGAAATGCTCAACGAGGAACTGAAGGAACGTCGCGCCGCGGCGTGACGTTCGATCGACCGGGGCGCCATGACGATCATGGCGCCCCGGTCGTTCAGAAAAAACGCGCGCGCCTGCCGCTGCAACCAAGCTGTCACTGTCCCGGCCTAGCAAGAATTCAGCCACATTCTTGCCCGAGCGGGAGACGATTCGGATGAACGCGACGATAGCCATAACTGGCGCGATGGAGGGCAGCCCCGTCCGCCCCGATCTTGACAAGGGACTGGGGCTGGTCGGCACCATCGGCTTCGGCGCCGCCATCGCGACCGCGCTGATCTATGTCGCCTACAGCATCTATGCCGACGCCAGTTCGGCCGGGGTGCAGGCGACCACCTACCTGCCCTTCATCCTGCTGTTCATCGCCCTGCTGATCGCGCTGGGCTTCGAATTCGTGAACGGATTCCACGACACCGCCAATGCTGTCGCGACGGTGATCTACACCAACGCCATGCCCGCCAATGTCGCGGTGGTCTGGTCGGGCTTCTTCAACTTTCTGGGCGTGCTGCTATCGACCGGCGCGGTCGCGTTCGGCATCGTGTCGCTGCTGCCCGTCGAACTGATCCTGCAAGTCGGGTCGAACGCCGGCTTCGCCATGGTGTTCGCGCTGCTGATCGCGGCGATCCTGTGGAACCTCGCCACATGGTGGCTGGGCATCCCCTCCTCCTCGTCGCACACGCTCATCGGGTCGATCATCGGCGTCGGTGTCGCCAATGCGATGATGCACGGCAAGAGCGGCACGGCCGGTGTCGACTGGAGCAAGGCCACGGAAATCGGCCAGGCGCTGCTGGTGTCGCCGCTGATCGGTTTCGGCGTCGCCGCCCTGCTGTTCATCGCCATGAAGGTCTTGATCCGCAAGGAAGAGCTTTACCAGGAGCCGAAAGATGGCGTGCCGCCGCCGCTGTGGATCCGCGCGCTGCTGATCTTCACCTGCACCGGCGTCAGTTTCGCCCATGGCTCCAATGACGGCCAGAAAGGCATGGGTCTCATCATGCTGATCCTGATCGGCACCGTGCCCACCGCCTATGCGCTCAACCGCGCCGTGCCGGAACGCTATACGATCGAATTCCACCAGAACAGCGTCGCCGCCGCCAACGTGCTGGGCGCCGCGCCGGCCGGTGGCAGCGATGTCGTCGCCGCGCGCAAGGCGGTCACCAGCTACATCGCCGATCGAAAACTGTCGGATGCCACCATTCCCAGCCTTGCCACGGTGATCCGCGACGTCGATCGCCAGGTCGGCGAATATGGCTCGCTGGCGCGCGTGCCCGCCGCCGCCGTCAGCAACATCCGCAACGACATGTATATGGCGTCCGAAGCGATCAAGCGGCTCGGCAAGGACAAGGACGCGCATTTGTCCGCCGCCGGCAACGAAACGCTGGCCACCTACAAAAAGTCGCTCGACGCCGGCACCCGCTTCATCCCGACCTGGGTGAAGGTCGCCGTCGCCTTCGCGCTGGGCCTGGGCACCATGGTCGGCTGGAAGCGGATCGTCGTCACGGTGGGCGAGAAGATCGGCAAGTCGCATTTGACCTATGCGCAGGGTGCATCGGCCGAACTGGTCGCCATGGGCACCATCTTCGGCGCGGACCATCTGGGCCTGCCGGTATCGACTACCCATGTCCTGTCGTCCGGCGTCGCGGGGACCATGGCAGCCAACCGGTCGGGCCTGCAAATGAGCACCATCCGCAACCTGTTGATGGCCTGGGTGCTGACGCTGCCGGTGTCGATCGCGCTGGCGGGCGGCCTCTACATGCTCTTCGCCCGGATTTTCTGACGGGAGCGGCATACGACACGCGAACAGACACCCCTTTTTCAGCTTCCCATGCCCGGACAGGGCATGGGGCCTGGTCTTATCTGGGGACTGGATTTTGCGGGCGACGGCGGCATCAGCCCCGTCGCCCGTTGCGATTCGGATATGGGCGGCCGGTTCCGCTGGCTGCACCTGAACCTGGCCGATCATGGCACCCGGCAATGGATCGCCACGTCCGATCAATTGTCGCCGCAGATATGCGAGTTGCTACTGGCGCCGGACACGCATCAGCGCGCGCTGGTGGACGGGGACAGCGTCGGCTGCGTCCTGCATGATTTCGAGCGCGACTTCGATGTCGCCGATACCGAACGGATCGGTGCGCTGCGCATCGCGCTGACGCCGACATTGATGCTGACGACGCGGCTGCATCCGCTGCGGTCGGCCGATATCGCGCGCAGCCGGCTGGAGCGCGGCGGCGGCGCGACCGTCGATGGCCCGGCGCAGGCGCTGGACCTGCTGGTCGGGGCGATCACCGCCAATATCGCGGAGATCGCCCGCGCGCTTAGCCATGATGTGCAGAGCGCCGAGGACGCTTTTCTCGACGGCCATCATCCGCCCGATCCGCGCGACCTCCTGCGCGTCCGTCGCCGCCTCGCCCAGATTCACCGGCTGCTGACCGGCATGCGCGGCGTGTTCCAGCGGCTGGAGGCGGATGAGGAACTGCCCGAGGCACTGCTGCCCACGGTGGAGAAGCTGGCGCAGCGATTGCAGGCGATCGACGCCGACATTTTGGGCGTGCAGGGCCAGTTGCGCCTGTTGCGTGACGAGGTGGACATCCAGGCGGCGCAACGCACCAACCAGAATCTCTATATGCTGTCCATCGTCACCGCGCTGATGCTGCCCGCGACGCTGGTGACGGGGCTGTTCGGCATGAACACCGGCGGCATGCCGCTGGCGGATGGACCGCACGGCACATTGTAATCCGATCATACAGGATCAGATTATGCTCTGATTATCTTTTGTTTTCCGCATTTTCCGAGCCAGCAGATGATGCCATCTGCTTCGAAAATGCTCTACTCACCACAGCACCCCGCGCACCGGCGCGACCGGTTCGGGGGCCGGATCGCCGATGGATTGCAGCAGGTCGATCTCGATCGTGCGGCACATGGCGGTCAGCGGCACGTCATGCACGCTGTCGGCAAAGGGATCGGTCAGATCGTCGCCGATCCGCAACACCGACATGAACATGAAGCCCGCCACCGTCGACCCGAGCGGGGTGGCAAAGCCCAGCGATTCGACCAGCCCGATCGGCAGCAATATGCAGAACAAATGGGTGAAGGCGGTCGGGATGAAGCGATATTGATAGGGCAGCGGCGTGTTCTTCAGCCGCTCCATGCCGCCCTGCGCGTTGGAGATATCGACCAGCACGGCTTCCATCTGGCTCTGCTGGATTGTGTCGATCCAGCCTTCGCGCCGGGCCGTGTCGATACGGCGACCAGTGCTGTCGAGCAGGCCGTTGGCGGGATTGCTGCGGGCCAGCGCCTTGCCCCTATCCTCCTCGCGCAGGAAAGCGGTCACATCCTCCCCGATCGGCTGGCGCCGCAACTGGCAGCGCAGCGCGTTCACATAGGCGATCTGGCGCTTGACGATCTCGCGCTTCAGATCCTTGGCTTGCGGATCGGGCAGGAAATTGCGGGCGGCGCGCGCCAGGCTGCGCGAGGCGTTGATCATCGCGCCCCATAGCACGCGGCCTTCCCACCAGCGCTGATAGCTGCTGTTAGAGCGGAAACCCAGGAACAGCGCCAGCGCCGAGCCGAAGATGGTGAGCGGCAACGAAGGCGCCCTGAACGGCAGCACATAATAGGTGATCGTCACGGCGCAGTCCCAGACGAACAGCGCGGTCAGCGGCTTCCACACTTCGGACGCGATCCGGCGCATGCTGGGAACGGCATCGACTATCATGCAAAACTCCTGATCATGAACCGGCGCAACGCCTAATGGCCCGCAAATGCTCCGTTGATGCCATATCGAAACGAAATATTGCTGCGATTGCGACCTGCGCAGCCGCGCGTCGTTAAACAACAATCCAGCGGGAGGCAGGCGTGGCGCGCGACACCGCCGACGTGACGGACGATATGGTCGCTGCTACGATGATCCCCACAGGCGAGGATGACGGGCGGGAGGGTGCGCGGGTATGACGACAGGGATCGCGCGGATCGGAGCCGCCATCGTCGCGTCGACGGCGCTGACGGGCGTCGCCATCCAGTTCGACGCCACGCTGGCGCAAACGGGGTCGGTCGGCCAAACGCTGTGGACGCTGCTGCGCTTCTTCACCATCTGGGCCAACATAATAGTCGTCATCACCTTCGGGCCGATCGCACTGGGGCGGCATGTGTCGCCCCGTCGCGTGGGTGGTGCGGTGCTGGCGATCCTGCTGGTCGGGATCGACTACGGCCTGCTGCTGCGCGGGCTGCTGTCGCTGAGCGGCGGGGCGCTTGTGGCCGACACGCTGCTGCACAAGGTGACACCGATAGTGGCGCCGCTCTGGTGGATCGCCTTCGCCCGCAAGGGGCGGCTGGGTCGACGCGATCCGTGGATCTGGGCGATATTCCCGGCGGCCTATCTGCCCTACGCCCTGCTGCGCGGGATGGCTGAGGGGCATTATGCCTATCCCTTCATCAACGTGACAAAGCTGGGCATCGGGCAGGTCGCGATCAATGCGCTGCTGATCGCGACCGGCTTCGTGCTGGCGGGCTATATGATGGTCTGGATCGACGGACGGCTCAGCGGGCGGCCTTCGCGGCTTCGGCCCACCAGATAAGGCTTTTGGCAAAGCCAGCGAAACCCCGCTCCAATGCCGCACCACCCTCGCCCTGTGGCTGGGCCTGATCGTCCAGCGTCTGGCCGATCTGACCGACGCTGAGGCGCTCCGGCACGATCGCCATGCCCATGGCCGACAGCGTCACCGTCCAGTCGGCATGGCTGTTCACGCCCGCGAAGCGGCCCGCCGAATAGCTGGCGATGGCGGCGGGACGACGGTCGAATTCCTTGAGATAATGATCGACCAGATTCTTGAGGCCCGGCTGCATTCCGCGGTTATATTCGCCCGCCACGAAGACGAAGGCGTCGGCAGCGGTAAGACGTTCAGCCAGCGCCGCCATGGCGGCCGGCGCGTCGCCGGCCGGATAGTCGCTGTAACGCTGGTCGAGCATGGGCAGGTCTACCGCTTTGGCGTCGACCAGTTCCGCCCTGTGGCCCAGCCCTTCAAAGGCGCGGATCAGATAGTCGGCTAGCCGGATGCCGAGCCGGCCGCGCCGATAGGAGCCGTAGAGGACAAGGATGTCGAGCGCCATGCGAAGCCTTCTCTGTTGTGGTGGACAGGCTTGTCGCACCAGCGCCCGGCAAGGTCCACTCTTACCGCAGCTTGGCGATGTTCAGTCCGTCTTCCTTGGCGCGGGCCTTCACCGATTCCTCGGTGCGGGTCAGCGCCTTGGCGATGGCTTTCAGGCCCATGCCCTTCTTGGCCAGCGTATGCAGCTTCTGGATCTCATCCTGCGTCCAGGCCTGCTTGTGGCGCTCGAAGCGTTGTTCCGCCATGCCCTTCAGTCCGCGAAGGGATCGCGGACGAGGATGGTGTCGTCTCGTTCCGGCGATGTGGAAACCAGCGTGACCGGGCAGCCGATCAGCTCCTCGATCCGGCGGATATATTTGATCGCCTGTGCGGGGAGTTCGGCCCAGCTACGCGCACCAGCCGTGGTATCCTGCCAGCCTTCGATATCCTCGTAGATCGGCTGCGCCTTCGCCTGGTCCTGCGCGTGGGCGGGCAGATAGTCGAAGGTCTGGTCGCCGATCTTGTAGCCGACGCAGATCTTCAGCGTCTCGAACCCGTCCAGCACGTCCAGCTTGGTGAGCGCGATGCCGGTCACGCCCGACACGGCGATCGACTGGCGCACCAGCACCGCGTCGAACCAGCCACAGCGGCGCTTGCGACCGGTAACGGTGCCGAATTCATGGCCGCGTTCGCCCAGACGCTGGCCAGTGGCGTCATCCAGTTCGGTCGGGAACGGGCCGGAGCCGACGCGCGTGGTGTAGGCCTTCACGATGCCCAGCACGAACCCCGCCGCATTGGGGCCAAGGCCGGTGCCGCTCGCCGCCGTGCCCGCCACCGTGTTGGAGGAGGTGACGAAGGGATAGGTGCCATGGTCGATGTCGAGCAGAGTACCCTGCGCGCCTTCGAACAGGATGCGCTGGCCGGCCGCCTTCGCCTTGTTCAGCGTCAGCCAGACGGGCTTGACGAAAGGCAGGATGAAGGCAGCGATCTCGGTCAGGTCCGCGACCAGCTTGGCGCGGTCGATCGGCTTTTCATTGAAGCCGGCACGAAGAGCGTCATGATGCGCGGTCAGGCGATCGATCTGAAGGTCGAGATCGTCCAGATGGGCCAGGTCGCAGACGCGGATAGCGCGGCGGCCGACCTTGTCTTCATAAGCCGGGCCGATGCCGCGACGGGTGGTGCCGATCTTGCCCGCGCCTGAAGCATCCTCGCGCAGGCCATCAAGGTCGCGGTGGAAGGGCAGGATCAGCGGGCAGGTTTCGGCAATCTGGAGGTTTTCAGGGGTGATTTCGACGCCCTGGCCAGCCAGCTTGGCGACTTCATCGCGGAAGTGCCAGGGGTCGAGCACCACGCCGTTGCCGATGACCGACAATGTACCGCGCACGATGCCCGACGGCAGCAGCGACAGCTTGTAGACTTTTTCGCCCACGACCAGCGTGTGGCCGGCATTATGGCCGCCCTGAAAACGGGCGACGACGTCGGCGCGTTCCGACAGCCAGTCGACGATCTTGCCCTTGCCTTCGTCGCCCCATTGAGCGCCGATCACGGTCACATTTGCCACAGATACAGTCCTCCGCCCGCCGCGCGGACCGGCCATGCCCTTCGACGGGACTCGGCATGCCGGTGGGATAATCGGGCGCATGGTGCGCCCTCGATGCGGGGCGCGGGTTAGCCGCGCTGGCCCGATGAAGTCAAGTCAATAGGCGCGTGGGTTTGCACCATCCAGCCAGTGCGAGCAGCGCTGGGCCGCGCCATCCTCGCTTTCCGACAGCGCCGCGACCGTGTGCCAGCCCTCTGCCCGCAAAAGGGCTGCCTGCGCGGCATCATGGCCCAGCGGCAGGAACAGGCGTTTGGGACTGTCACCGCCAAATCCCGCGTCGATCAGCGGATCGGGATAAAGCGAAAAGCCCATGGCCGGTTCGTCCGCGCCATCGGCACGGGCGATGGCATAGCTGCCGCCGCGCCCGATTTCGCCGATGAAGCCCTCGGCAAAGATGGAGAAGCCGAACCAGTTCTGGAATTCGAAACCGTGCCGCTCGGTCGGGTCGAGCGTCAGGGTGATGTCCCAGCCGATCGGCCTGGCGATGGCGCGCAGGCCCGCGATTCGGCTGTCGATCGCGCCGCCGACGCTGGCGCTGAACGCTTCCAGCCGTTCCATCGCGGCGTGGAAGGGACCGGTCGCCTCGATCAGCGGCAGATAGGCAGCGGCCTGAGGGCTGATCGCGGTCAGCGCGCCGGCATCCTTGGCATCCAGTCCGGCACGCACCGCTTCCACCTCATTGGGGGCAAGCGGCAACGGGCCAGCGGCCAGCGCGTCGATCAGGTCGGGCAGCGTGAAGTCGATGGTGATGCCGGTGACGCCGGCGGCCTGCAACGCCTCGATCGCGATATTGACGATCTCGACTGCGGCGGCATTGCTGTCGCTGCCGATCAGTTCGGCGCCCAATTGCATCTTCTCACGCTCGGGGCGAAGCTGGCTCGCCTTCTGGCGGATCACCGGGCCGGCATAGGACAGGCGCAGCGGTCGCGGCGCGCTTGCCATGCGGGTGGCGGCGATGCGGCCGACCTGCGCCGTCATGTCCGGGCGGAAGGCCAGGCTGCGCTGCGACACGGGATCGACGGCGCGCACCAGATCCTGCGCGCGCATCGACTTGAGGCGCTGGGTCAGCGTATCCTCGAACTCCGCGAGCGGCGGCATGACCCGTTCATAGCCATGGGTCGCGACCGTATCGAGCACGCGGCGCGCCAGACGCGCGGAGGCTTCGGCCTGCGGCGGTAGCCGGTCGGAGAGTCCTTCAGGGAGAAGGCCGGGCGGGATCATGGCAGGCACCTTATGGCTCCCTCCCCCCTTGGGGGGAGGGTTGGTGAGAGGGGGTTTCGCGCAACGCCTGCGCAATCATGCTCAGCACCCCTTCGATATTCCCCATCACATCGGGATTGGCAAAGCGGATCACATGATAGCCCAGCGATTCCAGAAACTCTGTTCGCCGCGTGTCATAGCGATCCTGGGCGGAATGTGTATCCCCATCTATTTCGATGATGAGGCGTGCGGCCTTGGACGCAAAATCGACGATATATGGGGCAATGATCGTCTGGCGCGTGAATTGCCGATTTTCGAAGCGGTTGGCGCGAAGCGCGAGCCATAGTTTCTGTTCGGCGGGGGTGGGGTTGGCGCGCATGGATTTCGCGCTCGCCTTGAGCGTTGGGTCGAGACGCACCGTTGCTCCCCCTCTCCCAACCCTCTCCCCGGAGGGGAGAGGGCTTTTAGAGCAGCTTAAGCGAAACGCAGCAGCTTGACCTGCTTCACGCCGGTCAGGTTGCAGATTTCCCAGCGCAGCGGTTCGGTGACTGTGCCGTCCACCGACAGCAGCAGCACGGCTTCGCCGCCCTGATTGCGACGGCCCAGATGGAAGGTGCCGATATTGACTTCGGATTCACCCAGCTTCGACCCCAGGCGACCGATGAAACCGGGCGCGTCCTGGTTGACGATGTAGAGCATCGTGCCGTCCAGATCGGCTTCCACCTTGATGCCGAACAGTTCGACCAGACGCGGTTGGGCGTGGCCGAACAGCGTGCCGGCGACCGAGCGCTCGCCACTTTCGGTCGTTACCGTCACGCGCACCAGCGTCTGGTAATCGCCTTCGCGGTCATGGCGCACTTCGCGCACGTCGAGACCGCGTTCCTTCGCCAGGAAGGGCGCGTTGACCATGTTCACCGTGTCCGAATAGACGCGCATCAGGCCGGCAAGGACCGCCGCGGTGATCGGCTTCTGGTTCAGTTCGGCGGCGTGGCCCTCGACCTCCACCGCGACTCCGGTGATCTGGCCACCTTCCAACTGGCCTACAAGGCTGCCCAGCTTTTCAGCCAGCGCCATATAGGGCTTCAACTTCGGCGCTTCCTCGGCCGACAGCGACGGCACGTTCAGCGCGTTGGTGATGCCGCCATCGAGCAGATAATCGCTGAGCTGGTCGGCGACCTGAAGCGCCACGTTCACCTGCGCTTCGTCGGTCGACGCGCCCAGATGCGGGGTGCAGATGAAATTCGGCGTACCGAACAGCGGCGATTCCTTGGCCGGTTCGGTCTGGAACACGTCGAGCGCCGCGCCAGCCACCTGCCCCGAATCCAGCGCGTCCTTGAGCGCGGCTTCGTCGATCAGCCCGCCGCGCGCGCAGTTGACGATGCGCACGCCCTTCTTGGTCTTGGCCAGATTTTCGCGGCTCAGGATGTTGCGGGTCTGGTCGGTCAGCGGCGTGTGCAGCGTGATGAAGTCGGCCTTCGCCAGCAACGTGTCGAGATCGGCCTTTTCCACGCCCATTTCGATCGCGCGTTCCGGCGTCAGGAAAGGATCGAAGGCGACGACCTTCATCTTCAGGCCCAGCGCGCGGGTGGCGACGATCGACCCGATGTTGCCCGCGCCGATCAGGCCCAGCGTCTTGCCGGTGACTTCCACGCCCATGAAGCCGTTCTTGGGCCACAGGCCCTGCTGAGTCTGCGCATTCGCCTCGGGCAATTGGCGGGCGAGCGCGAACATCAGCGCGATGGCATGTTCGGCGGTGGTGATCGAGTTGCCGAACGGCGTGTTCATCACGATCACGCCCTTGGACGAGGCGTAAGGGATATCGACATTGTCGACACCGATGCCGGCACGGCCGATGACCTTCAAATTGGTCGCGGCGTCGAGGATTTCCTTCGTCACCTTGGT
Source organism: Sphingobium sp. Leaf26 (assembly GCF_001421665.1). GTDB lineage: Bacteria > Pseudomonadota > Alphaproteobacteria > Sphingomonadales > Sphingomonadaceae > Sphingobium. The sequence goes on along the minus strand of NZ_LMKV01000006.1, from coordinate 66,347 downwards.
CGAGCTGCGGATGGCCAGGCCATCATAGTCGCCGATGATCGCGATCAGTTCTTCCGGGGTCTTGCCGGTGATGACGTCGACTTCGACACCGCGCTCCTTGAAGATCGCGGCGGCGCGGGGGTCCATCTTGTCGGAAATAAGTACCTTGGGCATCTGGGTTTCCTTTGGGAAAATAGTCCCGTCATCCCCGCGAAGGCGGGGATCCATCTCCTGACGTTGCACCTACCGATAGGGCCGGAGATGGATTCCCGCATTCGCGGGAATGACGACAATGATGAGAGTTAAGCGGCAGCCTTCACGGTCGCATAGGCCCAGTCGAGCCAGCCCCCAAGCGCTTCGATGTCCGCCGTTTCCACGGTCGCGCCGCACCAGATGCGCAAGCCTGCCGGGGCATCGCGATAGCCCGCGACGTCATAGGCGGCGCCTTCCTTTTCCAGCAGCGCGGCAAAGGCCTTGATAAAGGCTTCGTCGGCGCCTTCGACGGTCAGGCAAACGCTGGTCTTCGACCGTGAAGCCTCATCGAGCGCGAGATGGCCGAGCCAGTCGCGCTCCGCAACGATCTTGCTCAGCGCAGCCGCATTGGCGTCGCTGCGCGCGATCAGGCCGGCCGAACCGCCCAGCGACTTGCCCCATTCCAGCGCGAAGATCGCGTCTTCGACCGCCAGCATGGAGGGCGTGTTGATGGTTTCGCCCTTGAACACGCCTTCGGCCAGCTTGCCCTTCGCCATCAGGCGGAACACCTTGGGCAGCGGCCATGCGGGGGTGTAGGTTTCTAGGCGTTCGACCGCGCGGGGACCAAGGATCAGGACGCCATGGCCGCCCTCGCCGCCCAGCACCTTCTGCCACGAGAAGGTGGCGACGTCGATCTTCGCCCAGTCGATGTCATAGGCGAACACCGCGCTGGTGGCGTCGGCGAAGGTCAGGCCTTCACGGTCGGCCGGAATCCAGTCTGCGTTCGGCACGCGCACGCCTGATGTCGTGCCGTTCCAGGTGAACAGCACGTCGGTGCTGAAATCGACGGTGGAAAGGTCCGGCAACTGGCCATAATCGGCGCGAATGACGGTGGGGTCGAGCTTCAACTGCTTGGCGGCGTCCGTCACCCAGCCTTCACCAAAGCTTTCCCAGGCGAGCGTCGTGACCGGGCGGGCGCCCAGCATCGTCCACATCGCCATTTCGAAGGCGCCGGTGTCGGAACCGGGCACGATGCCGATGCGGTGCGTGTCGGGCAGGTTCAGCAGCTCACGCATCAGGTCGATGCTATATTGAAGGCGGGTCTTGCCGATCTTGGCGCGGTGCGAGCGGCCGAGCGAGTCGGTCGCCAGCTTGTCGGCGCTCCAGCCCGGCGGCTTGGCACAGGGACCGGAAGAGAAAAAGGGACGGGCCGGAAGCGAAGCAGGCTTTTGCGCAGGCGCAATGGTGGCGTCGACGGCAGTCAAATCAGTCATGTAGCGTCTCCTTACAGAGAGCAGCGCGGCGTTGGGACCGCGTGGCCCGTCGGCCGCACTAAAGCCGTCCGAAAAAGAGTCAAGGCGATTGTCAAAATGCGACGAGCCGCTGCCGCGCGTTAACTTTCGTAAAGATTCGTGATGGTAAACATCCAATTATGGAAGAGCGGGTGACAGAAACGGGTTTTCTGCGCGGCGCGGCCCTGGCCGCCGCCTGCGCGATCATGCTGAGCGCCTGTAGCGGCGATCTGGTGCCGCGCGGCCGCGTGGCGAGCGCGCCCAAGCCGCCGCCTGTCCGCGCGCCGGCGCAACCAGCGCTGGAAACGCGCCAATGCTTCGCGAAACTCCAGTCGCAGGCGGTAGCCTTCACCCCCCTGCCCGACCGGAATTTCGGTGGCGGATGCAGCGCGCTGGGCAGCGTCAAGCTGATCGACATCGGCGTGCCGACGACGGGCATCGGCGCGATCACCTGCAACCTGGCCGCCAATTTTGCGGCCTGGGCCAAATATGGCGTACAACCGGCCGCGCGGGTCATCTTCGGCACGGAAATCGAAAAGATCGAAACGTTCGGCACCTATAATTGCCGGCCGATCGCGGGCAGCGGCAAGTTGTCCGAACATGCGCACAGCAACGCGATCGACGTCAGCGCCTTCGTCCTGGCGGACGGCCGGCGAATCAGCATCCAGAAGGATTGGGACGGCGACCGGCAGACGCGCCAGTTCCTGAAGATCGTGCATGCCAGCGCCTGCAAGCGGTTCAACACCGTGCTCAGCCCGGATTATAATGCCGCGCACCACGACCATTTCCATTTCGACATGGGCGGTCGCGGCGGCTTTTGCCGCTAAGCGGAATCGCTGTCCTACATCGCCCTATTTTGCGATGATGGGATGAACATCGGTGGACGGCGCACAGAGCTTGAGACTTTCCGATAGGATCATCGGCGCGTAACAAAATGTCCGAATCTGCGGGAAATATGTGAAGTTAAGCCGCTACGATCCTATTACCGCATGAGTGCGGATGCGGACTTGGTTTTGTCACCGCCCGACACTAAGTTGGCGCAAATGACGAAAAAAGAAATCGAAGAACGCAAATTCCGCCCGGCCCGCGAAGAGGCCCATGACGCCAAGAAAAATCTTGGTACGCCCCAGACGCAAAGCGCCGCGTACAAGCTGGCCTTCCAGGATACCGACTTCCTGCTGCGCGAGGATCTGCGCCCGGTGCGGTTCCAGCTGGAGTTGCTGAAGCCCCAGTTGCTGATGGACGAGGCGAAGATCGAATCGACCTTCGTCTTCTATGGCTCCGCCCGCATTCCCGAGCCGGATCAGGTGCAAGTGCGGATCGACGCCGCGACCACGCCCGAACAGAAGCGCATCGCCGAAAATCTGGGCAAGAAAGCAGTCTATTACGAGGAAGCGCGCAAGCTGGCGCGGATCGCGGCGCAATATCCGGTGAATGATGCGGGATGTCGCCACTTCGTCGTCTGTTCGGGCGGCGGCCCGTCCATCATGGAAGCGGCCAATCGCGGCGCGCAGGATGTCGGACAGACCACCATCGGCATGAACATCGTCCTGCCGCATGAACAGGCGCCCAACGTCTATGTCACGCCGGAACTCAGTTTCCAGTTCCACTATTTCGCGCTGCGCAAGATGCACTTCCTGCTGCGCGCCCGTGCGCTCGCCGTCTTCCCCGGAGGCTTCGGCACATTCGACGAGATGTTCGAACTGCTGACGCTCATCCAGACCGGCAAGATGAAGCCGATCCCGATCCTGCTGTTCGGCAAGGATTTCTGGACCCGCGTGGTCGATTTCGAGGCGCTGGCCGACGAAGGCGTGATCTCGCACAGCGACCTCAATCTGCTGACCTGGGTCGAAAGCGCCGAGGATGCGTGGAACGCAGTGCAGGCCTTCTATCAGGACAGCGAAGCGCCCGGCTGCTGATCCGCCCTTGCCCTAATCCCAAGCCGGGATTAGGGCGCGGCCATGCGCGCGGACCTCGACCATGTCGACACCTGGATCTTCGATCTGGACAATACGCTCTATCCGGCGAAGGCGGACCTGTTCGCGCTGATCGACGTGAAGATGGGCGAGTTCATCCAGGGCTTGCTGGGATGTGACCCGGTGATCGCGCGGCAGACGCAGAAACGCTATTTCATGGAGCATGGCACGACGCTGTCGGGATTGATGCACCATCATGGCATCGAGCCGCGCGCCTTCCTCGATTATGTCCATGACATATCGATGGACCGGCTTGAGATGGACGCGGCACTGAACGCCGCCATCGCGGCGCTGCCGGGCCGTCGGCTGATCTTCACCAATGGCGATGCCGCCTATGCGAGCCGCGTACTGGACCGACTGGGCCTGAGCGGCGCGTTCGAGCTGATCCACGATATCCACGCCTGCCAATATGTGCCCAAGCCCGATCCGTCGGGCTATGCGGAATTGTGCCGGGTGCATGGCGTCGATCCGACCCGCGCCGCCTTTTTCGAGGATATGGCCCGCAACCTCCGCCCGGCCAAGGCGATCGGCATGACCACCATCTGGATCAATAATGGGTCGGAAGCGGGCAATCACGACCATCATCCCGATTTCATAGATTATGAAACCGACCATCTGACGCCATTTCTGGCCGACATTCTGGGGACAAAAGCATGAGCCAAGAGCTGATCACCATCATCGACGCCGCGTGGGAAGATCGCGCCAACGTCAACCTCCAGACGCAGGGCGACGTGCGTTCCGCCGTCAACCAGGCGCTGGCCTTGCTCGACAAGGGCGAACTGCGCGTGGCTGAGCCGACTGCGGAAGGCTGGCAGGTCAACCAGTGGGCGAAGAAGGCGGTGCTGCTGTCCTTCCGCCTGAACGACAATGCCATGATAGACAATGGTCCAGGCGCCGGCCATTGGTGGGACAAGGTGCCGAGCAAGTTCGCCGGCTGGGACGAGGCGGCGTTCCGCGCCGCCGGTTTCCGCGCCGTGCCGGGCAGCTTCGCCCGCGCCGGCGCGCATATCGCCAGGAACGTCATCCTGATGCCCAGCTTCGTCAACATCGGCGCGTTCGTGGATGAAGGCACGATGGTCGACACCTGGGTGACGGTCGGCAGTTGCGCCCAGATCGGCAAGAATGTCCATTTGTCGGGCGGCGTGGGCATCGGCGGCGTGCTGGAGCCGTTGCAGGCCGATCCCGTCATCATCGAGGATGACTGCTTCATCGGCGCGCGCTCCGAAGTCGTCGAAGGCGTGCGCATCGGCAAGGGGTCTGTCCTGTCGATGGGCGTGTTCATCGGCATGTCGACCAAGATCGTCGACCGCGCCACCGGTGAAGTGTTCATCGGCGAAGTGCCGCCCTATTCGGTCGTCGTTCCCGGCTCGCTGCCCGGCAAGCCCCTGCCCGACGGCACGCCCGGCCCCAGCCTCTATTGCGCCGTGATCGTCAAGCGCGTCGACGCGCAGACGCGCTCCAAGACCGGCATCAACGAACTGCTGCGCGACTGATCTCCTCTCGGCGGGGTGGCTCGACCCCACCCCGCCGTAGCGGTTCGTGACCGCTTTGTTGCAGGCGCTTTTCGCGCTGACGCACTCTGAAATTCCCTCGCGATAATCATGCGGCATTGCTCCTTTCGGGTCTGCTCGAATGGAGATTATCATGGGACGCGACTGGTTCGACCGGAGCAACGCCGCGACGCTAGCCCAGCCGCAGCGGCTGTGCTTCTTCTTCAACGCCCAGATCCATCAGCTTTTCCACGCTCTGCCGATCGCCATCGCCCTGTCGCGCGATCCCGGTTTTGCCGTGGACGTCATGGCCGCGACCGACGATCATCTGGTACTGGCGCGCGATATCGCCACGGCGCAGGGCGCTGGGCCGATCCGCTTCCTGCGCTGCGGCGGGCGCTGGCTCGATGCGCTGGCGGGCCTGACCGGCGCCACCATCCCGCCCAAGATCGCCAGCCTGATCGCCGCCCGGCGCCAACTCGCCGAGTATGACGCGATCGTCGTGCCGGAACGCACATCCTTGCTGCTCAAGCGGCTCGGCCTGTCGCAAACCCGCTTCATTCATAGCTGCCATGGCGCGGGCGACCGGGCGGTCGGTTACGACCGGCGCATAGCCCAGTTCGACTTCGTGCTGCTGGCAGGCGAGAAGCAGCGCCGGCGGATGCTGGATGCAGGGCTGATCCGCGAAGGCCATTATGCGATCAGCGGCTACAACAAGTTCGACCTGACCCGGCCGCAGGACGACCGACACCGGCTCTTCGCGCAGGATCGCCCGGTCATCCTCTACAATCCGCATTTTTCGCCCAAACTCTCCTCCTGGCCGACCATGGGGGAAGAGGTGATCCGCCAGTTCGCGCAGGACGACCGGTTCAACCTGATCGTCGCGCCGCATGTCCGGCTGTTCGACAATCGTCGCAAGCGCGCGGCGATGGAACGGCGGCTGGCCGATCTCGCCTGCCTGCCGCATATCCATGTTGACCTGGGCAGCCGGGCCAGCGTGGACATGCGCTATGTCCATATGGCGTCGCTCTATCTGGGCGACGTGTCGAGCCAGATATACGAATATCTCGCCCGCCCCCGGCCCTGTCTGTTCCTGAACGGTCATCGTGCCGACTGGCAGGAGGATCGCAGCTATGGCCACTGGCATTATGGGCCGGTGCTGGAAACGGCACAGGGCATAGCCGATGCCGCAGCGGCGGCGATCGCCGACCATGCCGCCTATGTCGATACCCAGCGGCAAGGCGTCGCCCGCACCTTCGGCAATCTGGATCATGGTGCGGGCGCCCGTGCCGCCCGTGCCCTGTCCCACTTTCTCCAACGCAGCCAGACGGCCGCACGCCCGGCCTTGGACGGCCTCTCCCGACTGGAATTGGCCGCCCATGCCTGACACGACATCCTCCATCTCGCCCTCTTCCATCTGGCCCTCTTCCATCTGGCTCGTTGCCCGCGTCTTTGCCCCCGATGAAGGCGGCGTGCAGACCTATGCCCGCGAAGTGGCGCGGGCCTATGCCGCGCAGGGCCGCCGCGTCACCATCTTCGCCAAAAGCTCGGCCGGGCCACGCCGGGAGCAACTGGATGGCATCGACCTGATCGACGTCGGCGCGGCGTCGATGATGGCGGTCTACTGGCGGCTGTTCCGCGCGATGCTGACCGCCTGGGGCAAAGGCAACCGCCCCGCGCTGATCCACGCCTGCACCTGGCGCGCGGCGCTGCCCGCCCTGCTCTTTCCCCGGCCACTGGTCGTCACCATTCATGGCCGTGAAGTGGGCCGCCCGCGTGGGCCGGCGCTGATGCTGCTGCGCCTGACGCTGAAGCGGGCGCGGCGCATCGTCGCGGTCAGTGACGTTACCCGCAGCCTGCTGCTCGTGCGCCTACCGCATCTGGCCGCCAGCACCGTCACCGCCTGGAACGGAGTGGTCATGCCATTCGAACGCCACCCGACCCGCTTCGCACAAGGCGATGGCCCGGCCCAGTTGCTGACCGTCTGCCGGCTGGTCGCGCGCAAGAATGTCGCTGCGGCCGTGCGCGCCGTCGCCGGCTGCATGCAGGCGGGCGCGCATCTGCGCCATGTCATCATCGGCCGGGGCGTGGACTCTGTGCGGGTGCGCGAGACGATCCGCCATTGCGGCCTCGACAACAGCGTGACCATGGCCGGCTATGTTCCGGCCGGGGAACTGGCCGCCGCCTATGCCGGGGCCGACATCTTCCTCCACCCCCAGATCGCGCTTGAGGACGGCGCGGAGGTCGAAGGCTTCGGCCTGTCCATCGCCGACGCCATGGCGCAGGGGCTGGTCTGCATCGTCGGTCGCGACGGAGGGCCGGCGGAATTCGTGCAGGATGGCGTGACCGGCTTCGTCGTCGACGGCCAGTCGGTCGATGCGATCCGCGCGGCCATCGACCTGCTCGTGTCCGACCCGGCCCTGTGCCGCCGCATCGGCGAACGGGCGCGCGTCTGGGCCAGCGACAACCTGTCCTGGGACCGGCATTGTCGCCTGTGCCTGGGCGGAACAGCCGCCACCCTGCCCGACCCGACCGCGCTGCTGGCGGAGGCCGCCTGATGGGTCCGATCGTCCATATCGGCTATCACAAGACCGGCACGACCTGGTTTCAGGACCGCTTCTACCCGGCCGTGCGCAACCGCCACTATATCCCCCGCGCAACGGTCCGGGCCGCCTTTCTGGCGCGCGGCGCGCTGCATTTCGATCCGGCCGAGGCGCGGACGCATCTGGGCGAGGCACCCGAACAGGCGATCCTGTGCGAGGAAAATCTGACCGGCGGCCTGCATAATGGCGGCCTCGCCGGCAACCTGTCCAAGGATGTCGCCGATCGCATCCTGCGCACCCTGCCTCAAGCGCAGATCGTCATCTTCGTGCGCGATCCACTGTCCGCGATCGTCTCCGCCTGGCTGCAATATGTGAAGGGCGGGGGGACGTTCGGCCTGCGCCGCTACCTGTTCGGTCGCGACCGACTCAGCCCGCTGGCCCCGGAACGGGACGAGGCGCCGGGCTTCAACCTCGATCATTTCGACTATGTCCGGCTGATCACCCATTATGACGGGCTGTTCGGGCCGGAGCGGGTCCATGTGTTTCGTTATGAGGATTTCCGCGCCGATCCGCGCGGGTTCGCCGCCGCCTACGCCGCGCGTTTCGGGCTGGATATCGACCTCGCCCATATCGACTGGGGCACGCGCAATCCCTCGCTCAGCCTGCCGCTGCTTTGGTTGGCGCGGGCGATGAACCTGTTCACGCGCCGCGCCGTCGCCGACAAAAGCTGGCTGGTGCATATTCCCGGCTGGTATGGCCTTAGCCGCCGTATGCTGCGCCGGGCCAACGGATCGGGCCGGTTCGGCCGTCCGCTGGGCATGCGCGATCTGCTCGACGATGCGCTGGCCGCCCGGCTGCGCAGCCATTTCGCTCCCGGCGAACGGCTGCTGGCGGCGCGATTGCAGTGGCAGGCGCGCAATGAGGACGCGGAAGGGACGGTTTTGCGCTGGCGGCAGCGTCCTTTGCCATATGACGGTCATGCTCAGTCGCCTGCTCATCGTTGACGATGACGCCACCCATATCGGCCAGTTGGCCGACAGTTTCGCGCCCTATGGCCTGGATGTCACCGGCGCCGCCTCCGCTCTCCAGATGCGCGAGCGGCTGGAGCTGGAGACCTATGCGCTGGTCGTGTTCGATCCTGCCGTCGCACCGGACCAGGGCGCGGCGCTGTTGCGCGAACTGGCGATCGAGCGCCGGCTGCCGGTCATCGTCCACAGCGCCGCCTGTAGCGATGCGGATCGGATCGCGGCGCTGGAAATGGGGGCGGAAGATTGCCTGAGCAAGCCCGCCAACCCGCGCGAACTGCTGGCCCGCATCCGGGCCGCCCTGCGCGGCCGGGCGGGATCGACCCGGCAGGCGCAGGCCCCTGTCGCCCGCAGCTTCGCCTCGTTCGAAGGGTGGCGCGTGGACATGACCACCGGCCAGTTGTTTAACCCGGTCGGCATGCCCATCGCCCTGTCGGACGGCGAGTTCCAGTTGCTGCGCGTCTTCATCGAACATCCGCGCCAAGTGCTGGATCGCAGCCGGTTGCTCGACCGCGTCTATGGCGCGGCCAGCGACCATTATGACCGGTCGATCGACGTGCAGCTATGCCGGTTGCGGCGGAAATTGTCGGCCTGCGGCCTCAAAGGCCCGGTCATCCGCACCATCCGCAACGAAGGCTATATGTTCGTGCACATGGTCAGCCACTGAAGCCTATTCCAGCGCCAGCAGGGCGAAGGTGGCGAGCCAGTGTTCGCCCATATAGTCGCCCGCGACATGGGGCAGGCTGGCGTCGAGATGGACGCGCGCGGCCTGCTCCGCCAGATCGGCGACAGCGCCCGGCCCCAGCGCAGCAGCGATCCCGCGCCAGCACCAGGCCCGGCTGAGGTTCAGGCCGTCGAGATGCGCGATCTTGCCATCGCTGCGGTCGGACACCGTGGCGGGCGTGAACAGCGTCGCCGGTTCGCCGCGCTCAAGATGCGGCAGGAAGGCGTGGAACCAGTCGGTAAAGTCTCCGCGATCCAGCAGCCGGCTCATCAACAGCGCCTCGCACAAGGCTGGCGAGAGAAATTCGTCGCCACCCGGCTCCCACGCCTGACAGGCACGATCCTGCCCGAACCAGCCGGTCGCCTTGTCGCGGATCAGCGCCACCAGCGCCGGATCGCGCGTCTCCGCCCAATCCAGCGTCAGGACAAGCGCGAAGGCGATGTTGAAATGGGTGCCGACCCGCAGCGGGTAGGTCATCTTCGGCAGGAAGCCATGGAAGCGCGCCGCGAAGGCATTGGCGAGCGGCGCGAAGGCATCCGCCCAGGGCGCGTCATGCAGCGCCAGTTCGTGATGCAGCGCCAGCGCCCAGGCCCAGCCATAGGGCCGCTCGAACCCGGCGCTCAGCGGCCGGTGCAGATAGGCCAGTTCACCCGCCACCTTGTCCGGCACCAGCATCGCATCGCCGCGTGCGCGGATCGCATCGGCCTGCGGCAGCGTCGGGAAGAGGCGCTTCAAGCGCATGACCTGCCACCAGCCATGAACGCAGCTATGCCAGTCGAAACTGCCGTGGAAGATCGGGTGATGGTCCTGCGGCGGCCGGGCATCCTCCGGCCCGCCCATGACCAGATCCATCTTGTAGGGATATTGCCGCCCCAGATGGGACAGGGTCAGATCGGCGAAGTTTTCGCCGATGTCGTGGGTCAGAAGCGTCATCGAAATGCCAGCCAGTAGATAAGAGCGATGTTGACGATCAGCAGCGGCAGCGCCGTGCCGACCTGCCGCTTGATCACGCCATGCTTGTCCTTGAGTTCGAGCAGGGCGGCGGGGACGAGGTTGAAATTGGCGGCCATGGGGGTCATCAGCGTCCCGCAGAAACCCGCCAGCATGCCGATGGCGCACACCACCGCCGGATCGCCATGATAGGTGCGGATGAGCAAGGGCACCCCGATCGCCGCCGTCATCACCGGGAAGGCGGCAAAGGCATTGCCCATGATCATGGTGAACAGCGCCATGCCGAGAGCATAGGCGATCACGGCGCCCAGCAGGCTGCCCTGCGGGATCGCCTGTTGCACGATGCCGCCCACCACGTCGCCCACACCGGCGAGCGCGAAGACCGCGCCCAGGCTGGCCAGCATCTGCGGCAGGATCGCGGCCCAGCCGATGCAATCCATCAGCCGTCGCCCCTGCTGCAACGGCACCAGCGCTCCGGCGCGCAGCCAGATACAGCCCGCCGTCATCGCGATAAGCACACCCAGCGCCAGCGCGATCAGCGTCGCTTGTTTGGCGTCGAACCAGTCCGGCGCAGCCTTGAACAGGAAAGTGCCGCCCAGCGCGGTTACAGGAATGATGAGCGCGACGGCGAACAGGCGATTGCCGAAGCGGTCGGCGCGCGCCTTCCGCTGTTCTGGCGGCACCACGCCGTCGCCCCGGCCAAGCCCCAGCGCCCCCAGCGCGATCAGGCCCAGCACCAGCACACCATTGCCCAGGTCGCCCAGCCGGTCGCCCGCCCACATGGAGGTCGCCAGCAAGGCCCAGAAGGCGGCGGTCGTCCAGCGGCGGGGATTGTCCCGGTCGCGCACGCCCAGCAGGGCAAAGGCGGCAAATACCGCGCCGGCCAGCGCATAGACCCAGTGCAGCGTGATCATGGCTGCCTCCGCCTCCGCGCCAACCGGCGGTCGAGGCGCCACAGGCGGAAACCATGGATCAGCAATGCCGCGATCGCGGTCGGGATCGCCCAGACCGATAGCTGCAACGGCTCCAGATTGATGCCATATTGCTCCAGCAACCCCTTGATCAGCAGGATGGAACCGATGGCGAGGAAGATATCCTCGCCGAAGAACAGACCGATATTGTCGGTCGCAGCGGCCCAGGCCCTGATCTCATCGCGCTCTGCTTCCTCCAGATCGCCGGCTTGACGTTCGGCCGCCGCCTCGGCGATCGGCGCGACCAGCGGACGGACGGTCTGGGGATGACCTGCGACGGACGTGAGGCCCACGGCGGCGAGCGCCTGCCGCAGGATCAGGTAGAAGGTGAGGAAGCGCCCGACGGTCGCCCCGCGCATCTTCGCGATCAGGCCGCGCGCCCGCTCCTGCAACCCGTTCGCTTCCAGCAGGCCGACCACCGGCAACACGATCCAGATGATGCTGACATAGCGGGCATCGTTGAACGCCTTGCCGAAGGCCGCCAGGATCGCCAGCGGGTCCAGCCCCGCCGCCAGACCCGTGACGATCGCAGAAGCGAGGATCACCAGCAGCGGGTGAAAGCGCAGCAGGAAGCCCGCCACGATGATAGCGATCCCCAGCAAAACCATCAGTCGCGCGCCTGCTTCATGCTCAAAGCCCCGCTTCGATGGCCAGGCGAATGGCGTCGGCCGCCGTGCGCGCGCCCAGCGCCCGCAGCATCGCCGCGCGGTGCATCTTCACCGTTCGTTCGGTGAGGCCGAGGTCGAAGGCGATCTGTTTGTTGAGTTGGCCATCGGCCATGCCGGTCAGCACCGCGCGCTGGCGATCGGTCAGCGTCGCGATGAGCGCGGCAGCCTCTTCACGGCGTGACTGGCCCCTGTCCTCGACCGCCATCTGCGATCCCAGATACCAGTCGAGCGTACCGTCGGGGCCGAAGATCGGCGCGATCATCACCGCATTGCGAAAACCCGTCCCGTCCTTGCGATAGTTGAGCAATTCGACCAGCACCGGCCGATGCGCCTTCAGCGCGCCACGGATCGTCTCGATCGCGGCATGCTCCGTGTCCGCGCCGGACAGGAAGCGACAATTGCGCCCGATCACCTCGTCCTGCGCATAACCCGTCAGGGCGACGAAGGCATCGTTGCAGGCGACGATCGGATTGTCGGGCAGGCGCGGATTGGTGAGGACGGCCGCGACGGCGCTTCCAGCGATCATTTCGGAAAGGGACATGGAAAATGGGCACTCGAATGACAAAAGGGAGCGTCGCCAGAGCGAAGCCCCCCGTCATCGTGCCCAATTCATGCCCATACCGCAAGGCGAGGGAATGATTTCAAAAGGTCAGCTCGCGAAATTGCCCTGATGGGCGAAGCTGTCGATCGGCTTGCGATCGCTCGGTTCCTCGCGCGCCTGAAGCGCTTCGGGCAGGACGGACTTGTCGCCCTGCCGCCCGATGGCGACCGCCGCCTCGATCCGGAAACGCTCCGGCACGGCCAGTTCGGCGCGCGCCTTGTCGAAATCCACCCCGGTCATGCCATGGGTATGATAGCCGAGCCGCGTCGCCTGCAATGCCAGCAATGCCCAGGCGGCACCGGCATCGAAGCTGTGGCTGTGCGACGGTTTGAAATCGTCCGATCCGGGCGCCGCCATCAACGTGTCGGACAGGACGAAGACCAGCGCGCCGGCATTCTTCACCCAGCCCTGATTGAAAGGCAGCAGCAGATCCAGAAAACGCTGCCAGTCGGCATCGTCGCGATGGGCGTAAAGAAAGCGCCAGGGCTGGTAGTTGAAGGCCGACGGCGCCCAGCGCGCCGCGTCGAAAATGGTGTCGAGGTCGGCCTGCGGGATAGCCGAACTGTCGAAGGCGCGGGGCGACCAGCGATCGAGGAACAGGCTGTCGACGGCGCGCGTGGTGGTGCGTGGATTGGTGGCCATGCTATCTCCGGGAAAAGGGAAGAAGATTGAACCGCCTATGTAGGCGATCGCCGGCGCTTGCGAAGGGGTCAGTTGACCGTTTCGCCTGCCGGCATCTGGTCGGCGGGAACGGTCAGGGCAAACAGGGAATCGGCATCCCGGTCGATCAGCACAACCGACGGTTCGCGCAACAGGGCCTGCGCCAGCCGTACGCGCCAGCGCCCGAACAGGCCATCGGCCTCGCCCTGCTCCTGCCTGTCCTGCATAGATTCTCCGCGCCGACTCATCCAGCTTATCTAGCGATCTTATAGAGAAGCGCCTTGCAAGCAATGCTGGCAGACAGGACAGAAAAATTTGCGGGACGGGCGGGCGCGACGCCATGAAAGCGGCGACGCCGCTGCGCACAAGGACATGAAAAGGGCGCGGACCGTGGCCGGCCGCGCCCTTTCCCGATCGTTACAGCTTGCCGCTGAGCGACACGCCGATGATGCGGGGTTCGTTGAACACCGGCGCCATGTAATTTTCGATCACGCCCTTCACATTCTTCTCGCCCGTGATGTTGCGGGCGAAGGCGGCGATCTCGTACTTGCCGTCCGGCGCGGTATAGCCGATCTTCAGGCCACCCTCGAAGTCGCCCTTCGAATAGAACTCCTTCGTCTTGTAGAGAACGAAGTTGGTATAGCCCTGAATGTTCCAGTCGGTTGCCGCGAACAGCTTGCCGCCATTGCCCAGCGGCACGTCGTAGCGGGCCGCGATGTTCGCGGTATATTTCGGCGCGTTGGGCAGCGGGTTGCCGTCGATCTGGGCGAAGGTGCCGCGGCCGGCGACGATCACGGTCGGATCTTCCACCGTGCAGACCACCACGCCGTTCAGCGTGCAGACCTGCGCATAGACATTCCTGTCGTTGATTTCGCTGTGCAGCAGGCTGAGACCGGCCGACAGCGTCAAATTCTCGAAAGGACGGGCTTCGAGGTCGGCTTCCAGACCATAGGCCTTGGCCGCGTCGGCGTTGAACAGGACGCCGTTGCCGTTGACGTCGTTGCCGTTCAACTGGATGTCCTTCACCTTCCAGGCGAAGCCCGACATGTTGAAGCGCAGGCGGTTACCCAGCAGGCTGGTCTTGATGCCGCCTTCGTACGACATGATCGTTTCCGAATCCGCCGTGGTGAAATCGCTGTTGAAGACAGCCGAACGGCCCTGAATGGTCGGGCCACGGAAGCCACGCGCGACGCGGGCATAGAGGCTGACTTCGGGGCTGACTTCATACAAGGCGCTGACGTCCCAGCTCGGTTCCTTGCCGGTCAGCTTGACATAGCGACGGCCGGCATAGGTGGAGACGCCGGCTGCATTGGCGGTCGCGCGGACCAGACGGGTTTCCTTCGTGTCCTTGGTGTAGCGGCCGCCGGCGGTGATGGTCAGGCCCGGCACGACTTCGTAGCTCGCCTGGCCGAACAGGCCCCAGCTTTCATTCTTGTTGCGCAAACGCACCCAGTTGTTGGGATTGTTGGCGGCACCGGTCAGGAAATAGGCGCGCTGGTAGAAGTCGGTGGTGTCGCGGCTGTCGAAATACATGCCGCCGACCTGCCACTTGAAGGCGCTGTCGCCATTGCTGGCAAGGCGGACTTCCTGGCTGAGCTGGTCGAGGTCGCGGACATTGCCCTGGCTCTGGCCGAAGCCGTTCGCCACGCCACCGACCGGATAGTCGGCGCCAGCGCCGCCATCGGTATCACCACGGCTGTAGCCGCTGGTGGTTTCATAGGCGGTGATCGAGGTCAGCGTGACCGGCCCCATGTCGATCGCGATATTTTCCGACGCGCCGTAGGTCTTGTAAGCCTGCGGATTGCTCATCGCTTCGTCGAGGGCGATCTTCGACCGGGGTTCGCCCGTTACGCTGTTGCTGCCCTTGGTGAGACCGGCGCGGTGGAAGATGGTGGATGTGCCGTCATAGTCGCGCGCATGGACGCTGGTCAGCATCGAGACATTTTCGGTCGGCGTCATGAGCAGCTGAAGGCGCAGGTCCTTCTCATTATAGCCGCCCATCGCGTCCTTCTTGGGGGACACGGTGCCGTCGGCGCTGGGGCCTTCATACGTGTTGTCGACCCAGTCGTCGCGATGCTGGTAGAGGGCCGATACGCGGAAGGCGAGCTTGTCCGCGACGATCGGGCCGCCGATGCCGCCATCGAAGGTGACGGTGTTATAGCTGCCATAGCTGGCCTGGGCGCGCCCCTGCCAGTCCATCGAGGGGCGGATGGTGTCGAACTTGATGATGCCCGCCGTGGTGTTGCGGCCGAACAGCGAACCCTGCGGGCCGCGCAGCACTTCCACCTGATTGACGTCGAACACCGGGTTCGACTTCAGCACGACATGCTCCAGCACGACATCGTCCTGGATGATCGACACCGGCTGCGAGGCACCGAGATAGAAGTCGATATTGCCAAGGCCGCGAATGTAGAAGCGCGGGAAGATGCGGCCGGTGGTGGTTTCGGCATAGAGGCCGGGCACGCGGGCGGCGAGTTCGAGGATATCGCCGCCGCCGGCGGTCAGGTTGCGCAGCGCGTCGCCCTGCACGACGCCGACCGAGACGGGCACTTTCTGAAGATTTTCCGAGCGGCGTTCGGCGGTGACGACGATTTCGTCCAGTTGGTCGGCGCCGGCGGCTTCCTGCGCCCGTGCGGCCTGCATGGTGGTCAGGGCGCCGAGCGCGGCGGTCAGCATCAGTGCCGACCGGGTGAAGAAGGTCTTGGACAAGGTCGTTCCCCGTAATATTGTTTTGCAAAGGCTCGTGGCCTCCATGGCCGCCGCGGCTAGGGTTCGATCATGTCCTTATTGTGACATAATGTTGCTGGGTCGCGGCGGCTGATCGCAAAGTGCGGCGCTGTGACAATCGCGCCACAAATGGGCGCTTGTGCCGCCCGTTGGAAATACCGAGCATGCACCGCGCCGGATGGCCATGGACGCCGCATCGGGTTATGCGTGCCGCCCCTGACATCCGCAACCGGACGCCCCACCCCCATGAGCATGCAACTCCTGCTGGTCGAGGACGACAAGCATCTGCAACGGCAACTGGTCGAACAATTGTCCCGGTTCGGCCATGACGTGGAAACGGCCGACGACGGCCTGGCCGCGCTGGCGATCGTGGGCCAGAGGTCGTTCGACGTCATCATTCTGGACTGGATGATGCCATCAGTCGACGGCATCACCCTGTTGCGCCAATTGCGCGAGGCCGGAATGAACGTCCCGGTGCTGATGCTGACCGCGCTGGGCCAGACATTCGACAAGGTGGAAGGGTTCGAGGCCGGCGCCGACGATTATGTCGTAAAGCCCGTCGATCCGCTGGAACTGAATGCCCGTATCAAAGCGCTGGTGCGTGCGCGCCAAGTGAAAGACAGTCCGGCCGACACGATCAGCGCGGGCGATATCGTCATCAGTCCGTCGCGCCTGCGCGCCTGGCGCGACGGGCGGCCGCTCAACCTGTCGCAAACGGAATTCAAGCTGCTGCTGGAACTGGCGCGCCATGCCGGCACGGTCGTCACCCGGCCGATGCTGATCGAGCGCATATGGGGCCATGACTTCGCGCCCACGACCAATATCGTCGAAGCGCATATCCGGCATCTACGCGTGAAGCTGCTGGAACATGGGGACGATCCGATCAATACGCAGCGCGGCATGGGCTATTCCCTGCGCACATGACCCGCCACCTCCAATCGCTGCGCGGACTGACCATCGCGTTTCTGGCCCTGTTCCTGCTGGTCACCACGGCTGCGGGTCTGGGAACCTTCTTCGCCACGCTCTCGATGATCAATGCGCTGGTGGACGAGCGGGTGGAGGCGGAAAGCCATGCCATCGCCCCGACCGGCGCGGATTTCGACCAGACGGAATGGCAGGAGCGGATCAGCCAGATGGCGCAGGAGCGCGAAACGGCAGACCTTGGCATGTTGCTGACCGACGCGCGGGGACACCCGATCGCCGGCAATGTGCGCTTTTCCCGGCCGCTGCCGCTGGGCTTTTCTTCGCTCGACCGGCGCGACCGGATCGAGGGGTTGAGCGCCGGGCGGGTGCTGGTCCGCGATCTGGGCCGGGGCGTGCGTCTGGCGGTCTTTGCCGAAACCGAGCCGATCGACGATTATTTCGCGGTCCGCCAGCGCATCTATATTGCTGGCTTCGGCGCCATCATCTGCGTCGTGCTGGCTGGCCTACTGATGTTCCGCCGGCTGATCGGGGAGCGGATCGAACAGACGCGACGGACGGCGGAGTCGATCGTCGAAGGCGACCTGTCGCGGCGCGTGCCGCTGCTGGGCGATGGCGGCGAGTTTGATCGGCAGGCCGCTGCCTTCAACCATATGCTCGACCGGATGAACATGCTGATGGCGGAAATCCGCAATGTCTCGAACGACATATCGCATGAATTGCGGACGCCGCTGGCGAAACTGCGCAACGAACTGGCCCTGATCGAATATAAGGACGAGGCCGCACCGGTCCGTGAAAGCCTGCAACGCACGACCGCACAGGCCGACGAACTGCTGGCCATGTTCAGCGCGATGCTGCGGATCGCGGACTTAGAGAGCGGGTCGCGGCGGGCCGGGTTCCAGCCACTCGATGTCGATCTGATCGCGCAGGACATGGTTGAGATGGCCCGGCCGCTGGCCGACGAGCGGCAGCAGCCGATCATCCTGCAACCAAGCGGCCGGGGGCAGATGACCGGCGACCGCCAGTTGCTGTCGCAAATGCTGCTCAACCTGATCGAAAACGCCATCCGTCATACGCCGGAAGGCACACGCATCACTATCGCCGTTATGCGGCGGGTCGATGCCATCACCTTGACCGTCACGGATAACGGCCCCGGTATCGCACCGGCGCAGCGTCCGCTGGTGATGCGGCGTTTCGGCCGGCTGGACAAGAGCCGGTCTCGCGGCGGCCATGGCCTGGGCCTGCCGCTGGCCGACGCCATCGCGCGGCTGCACCATGGCAGCCTGATGCTGGAGGATGCCGCACCGGGCCTGCGGATCGTCCTGACCCTGCCATTTTGACGGACATGAAAAAACCGGCGTGACGCCAAAAGCGACACGCCGGTCGATCAATGCGTCAGCGCAGGATCAGAATTTGAAGCTGGCTTCCACGCCATAGGTACGTGGCGCGTTGAAGTTGCCATAGTCGCCCAGCACGTTGGCGATGCTGCCCGTGGACACGCTGCTGGTCGGGGCGGATGGCAGGCTGTTCGACGGATCGCGGCGGAACACATATTGCTCGTTGAACAGGTTGCGGCCCCACAGGCTGAGCGTCAGGTTGCGGCCGTTGCCGGTGCCGATGTCCGCCAGCGAGATGCGACCGTTGAAGATCAGCGAACTGTCATTCTTGGTGGCGAACTGATCGAAGGCCTGGGTGGCCTGCGAATAGTTGCCGTCGAAGTGGAATTTCAGCTTCGTGTCGCCACCGCCGACCGGCACGGCATAGTCGATCGACCCGCTCGCGGCGTTGCGCGGCGTGAACACGATGTAGAAATTCTGATAGACGCTGGTGGATGCGCCCGACGTATCCGTGGCGGTGATGAGCACCGGCGGGATCTTCGTGTAGGTATAGGCATAGGAAGCGTTCAGCGTCAGCCCTTCGACCGGGTTCAGCGTCAGGTCCGCCTCGATCCCGCGGATCTTGGTGGTGCCGGGTGCATTGATCGTGACGAGGTTGTTGAAGCTGCTGGAACCGACGAACTGGATGGAGCTGATGTCCACCTGGCTGTCCTTGCGGTCCATGATGTAGCCGGCCAGGTTGAAGCGGGCGCGGTTGTTCCAGAAGTCTGACTTCAGGCCGATTTCGTAGGACTTCACATCTTCAGGATCGAACGCCTGATAGTTGGACGTGCGCGAGCTGGCGCCGCCTGCTCGATAGCCGGTCGCATATTTCGCGTAGACGTGCAGGTCGTCGCTGACGTCATAGGCGAGCGTTGCCATCGGGTTGAAGCGGTTCCAACTGGCGTCCAGCGGCTTGTAGCCGACGCTGACGGCGGGCGGGTTGGTGTCGTAATTCACGTTGCGCGAATAATGCAGCACGCCCTTCTTCTGGTCATGCGTGTAGCGGCCGCCCACGGTGATGTGCAGCGCGTCGGTCGCGTTCCAGGTCAACTGACCATAACCGGCATAGCTTTTCGACCAGACTTCCGACGCACGGTCGATCGCGCAGCCATTGACCGCCGATCCGGCGAAGGCCGGGGTTGAGGCGGTGCAGAAGGGAATGGTCACATAGTCCGCGCCGGTCACGATGCCATTGGTGTAGGTGGCCACCGCCCCCATCGAACTGGGTGTCGCGGCGTCATCGCTCACATGTTCGTTGAAATAGAACAGCCCGGCGACATAATCGATATTGCCGAAGGTGCCGACAGCCTGGAATTCCTGACTGAACTGGCGCTGGCGCAGATCGGCCAGGCTGTAACGGCTGAAGGCGCAGGGTGCGGCCGCGGTACAGGCGCTGGTAGCGGTGCCAAGGCCGAGATTCACCAGCGGCGGACGGTGGGCGCCGCCGCTATTGTCCCACTGGGTCGCATCGACGCCGCGCCATGCGGTGATGGAGCGCAGTTCGATCTGCGGCGAGACTTCCCACTTCAGCGAGTTGGTGAAGCCATGGGTCTTGTCGACGCTGACCTGCTGCGGCACGCCGATATCGGCTTCGCTCATGCGGCTGCTGCCGTTCACGGTGACACCGGGCAGGAGCGGCTTGACCGGGCCACCGGTCAAGTTGGTATAGGCGGTGCCAGGCAGGGTGCAGGCGGGCTGCGACGCCTGCGTGCCGGTGCCGCAACCATTGGGGTTGTAGTTCAGCAACTGGCTGTAGAAGGGCGTATTTTCGTCCTTCGCGACATCATAGGAGAAGTCGTTGGTGATGCTGCTGGTCGGCTGCCAGCGGACAGCCGCGCGCAGGCCCTTGCGATTATAATAGTTCCAGCCGGCCTGACCCTCCATCGGGTTCTTTGTTGTGGCGTCCTGATGCTGGATCACGCCGTCCAGCTTGATCGAGAAGCCGGCGATCGAGGGCAGGTTGATATGGGCATTGGCGGTGCGGCTGCCATAATTGCCGGCGCCAGCTTCGACGCTGCCGCCCCATTCGCCGGTTGGCGCCTTGCTGACGATGCTGAGTGCGCCACCTTCGGTATTGCGGCCGAACAGGGTGCCCTGCGGACCTTTCAGCACTTCGACGCGCTCGATGTCGAACAGCGCCGCGTTCAGGCCGTGCTGGCGACCCATGTAAACGCCGTCGACATAGATGCCGACGCCCTGTTCGCGGGCGGGCTGGTTGGCGTCGAGCGGCACGATGCCGCGAATGCCGATGGTCAGCGCGGACTGGCGCGCTTCGAAGGTCGCGATGCGCAGCGAGGGCACGGCGCCGTCGGCTAGGTCATAGAGACTGGTGACGTGGCGGTCCTTGAGCGCCTCCGTGCTCATCACCGCCATGGAGATCGGCGTTTCCTGAAGATTGGTTTCGCGCTTGGTCGCGGTGACGACGATTTCGCCAAGGCCGGCATCGCCGGGCGTTTCGGCGGCGGCGGTGGCGTCGGGCGTGGCGGTCTGGGCGAAGGCGGCCGGCGCGACCAGGCTCGTCAAAGCGGAGCCGGCAAGCAAAGTCGCCCGCACGAATCGATTTAACATCATGAAATTCAACCCCTTTGTGATTTGATTCTGTTCACCGGGGCGCTGATATGGCGTAATCAAGACAGTAAGATTTAAGATTGAAGACAGTCCGGGCGGATGATCTTCATTTTCATGTCATATTGTTTCCAAACGCATGGAATCGCGTAACTTATTGCATGCAGCCAAGGCGCGGGAAATTTTGCCTGTCGGCAATCGGATGCTGCTCGATGGCACAGGACGGGCGCCCGGACCAGCGGCTCACTACGCCGGCAGGGTACCGGGGCGCAGATAGGGGAACATGTGCGCGACATAATCGGCCTTGCCCAGATCGACACCCTGGGCGCGCAGGATCGCATAGGCTGTCATGACATGAAAATAAAATTGCGGCAGCGCCCAGTCGCGAACATATTGTTCGGCGGTCAGGTCGAATATCATGCCCTGCGGCAGGCTGTGCGCGATCGGCGTGGCCGGATCGAGGACGGGCGCGTCCGTTGCAGCGGCCTCCACGATTGCGATGGTTTCCGCAATCCGCGCACGCGCGTCGGCGACGGTGCCGGGCTGCGCGGCGGCATGACGCCCCTCCTCCAGCAACAGGGCTATCGATGGGGGAAACGCCTCTTGGCGCAACCGGAACAGCCCTTCCTGCGCCTGTACGCAGGCAAAGCGGATCTGGGTCGAGAGCGGAAACATGTCGGGCGCCAGCCGGGCCGTCATAATCGCCTGCGCCTTGTCGCCCAGCGCCGCCTCATCGACCTTGCCGAGCCAGGCCGAAAGCGCCCCCAACATCTGGACATAGGTCGGTGCGAGAATGTCTGTCAGCGTCATGATGGTCTTTCCGTTTCGGCCATGGTGTGGCGGACATGCACGGCCCGGCGCCGTGGAGCAAGCGCCGCCAACGATCGGCATGGTCAGCCTATCGTCAGAGGGCCGAACGAAAAGATCACCGGGAGGCTTGTCCGATCGAGCAAGCACAAAAAAGGCGACGCCGGAGCGTCGCCCTTATCTGGTGCGTACTGACACTTGTTAACTGCCAGACCGCGATCTCTGATGCTTGACTTAAAGCGTGACGGGGCCAGCGGTCAAGCCCCCCGAACCATGACAAAATATGTTACGCCCGAATACGACTTGATCATCTGACCATAGATTTCATTGTTCCCTGACTATCGGGGGGATGATCGACTGATGGGCGAACATAAAATCTGGCGTCTGGGTGCTGATCTGGGCGCGAACTCACTGGGCTGGGCCGCGATAGAACTCGACGCCCCTGTAAACGGCAAGCCGATAGCCATCCTCGCTGCGGGTTCGCGCATTTTCAGTGATGGCCGAGATCCCAAGTCCGGCGCGTCGCTGGCCGTGGACCGGCGCGATGCGCGGGCGATGCGGCGGCGGCGGGACCGCTTCCAGCAACGGCAAAAGGCGTTGATCAAATATCTGATCGCCGACGGCCTCTTCCCCGCCGACGAAGCGGCCCGCAAGGCGATGGCCGCGATCGATCCCTATGCGGTGCGGGCACGGGCGCTGGACGAAGCGCTGACCCTGCCGGAACTGGGCCGGGCGCTGTTCCACCTCAACCAGCGGCGCGGTTTCAAATCCAACCGCAAGGCCGATCGCAAGGCGGATGACGACGCGGGGAAGATCGCAGCCGGTGTGGAAGAGCTGGGAAGGAAAATTCGGGCAGCCGAAGAGCAGGCGGGTGCAGAGCCGGGCAGTTGGACCTTCGGCAAATGGCTGCACATGCGCCGCATCGGAGCGACCGACGCCAATAATATTCCGCGCGTTCGCACCCGGCTGGACACCGAGAAAGATGAAGCGGGAAAGGAGCGTGGCTATGATTTCTATCCCGGCCGCGCGCTGATGGAGGAAGAGTTCGGCGCCATCTGGGCCGCGTAGGCGCCGCACCATCCTGATGTGCTGACCAACGACGTCCATGACCGGCTGCATGAGATCATTTTCTACCAGCGCCCCTTGAAAGCGCCGCAGATCGGCATGTGCACGCTGATCGCGGGCGATCCGCGTTTGCCCAAGGCACATCCCCTGTTTCAGCGCCGCCGCCTGCTGGAGGAACTCAACGCGCTGATGATCGTGCGAACCGGCGAAGTCGCGCAGCGGTTGACGCGGGAAGAACGGGACATTCTGTTCCTGAAGCTCAAGGACAAGGGCAAGGTGAGTTTCGCGACCCTGCGCAAGACGCTCAAGCTTGATCCCGACGCGCGATTCAACAAGGAAAGCGAGAATCGGACCGACCTGAAAGGGGATGAAGTAGCGGCGGCGATGGGCGCCAAGACCCGGTTCGGCAATCGCTGGGCCCATCTGTCGGCAGAAGAGCAATGGGAGGTCATCGCTCGGCTGGAGGAGGTCGAGAGCGATGCCGATGATGCGACATTCCGCGCATGGCTGACCGAAGCCTATGCGTTGACACCGGAACAGGCGCGCGCTGTCGCCAATGCGCCCTTGCCGCCCGGCTATGGCCGGTTCGGCGAGGTGGCGACCCGGCGGCTGGTCGACGCGCTGCGTGATGGCGAAAAGGACGGGCGCGTGCTTGTGTATAGCGAGGCGGTCATCGCAGCAGGCTTCGACCATCATAGCGATCTGCGCACCGGCGAGATTTTCGAGGATGCGCAAGGCCGCCCGCAACTTCCCTATTATGGCGTCGCATTGGAGCGGCACATCATGCCGGGGACGGGAGATCCATCCCATTCGGATGAGATGCGGGTCGGCCGCCTGACCAATCCGACCGTCCATATCGGGCTGAACCAGCTACGCCGCATCGTGAACACCCTGATCCGCGCCTATGGTCCGCCCGCCGAAATCGCGATCGAACTGGCGCGCGAACTGAAGCTGACCGACGACGACAAGAAACGGATCAATAAGGAAAATAATGACAACCGGCTAGCGGCGGAACGGCGCGGGCTGAAGCTCGAACAACTTGGCCAGCGCAACAGCGGCGCCAATCGGGCGTTGTTGAAATTATGGGAGGAGATTAATTCCGAAAACGTCCTCTCGCGTCCCTGCGTCTATTGCGGTGAAAACATCGGCATCGAAACTCTGTTTTCCAACAGCGTCAATGTCGACCATATCCTGCCCTTCGCATTGACGTTGGACGACAGCAACGGCAACAAGATCGTCTGTCACACCCGCTGCAATCAGGCGAAGCGCCGCCAATCGCCGTTTGAAGCCTGGGGCCACACGCCGCGCTGGGAAGGCATCTCCGCGCGCGCCGCGCAACTGCCCAAGAACAAGCGCTGGCGCTTCGAACCGGACGCGATGGAGAAGTTCAAGGATGAAAGCGGCTTTCAGGCGCGCCATCTGGTGGACACCCAATATCTCGCCCGGCTGTCGCGCGAATATCTGGCGACGCTCTATCCCGACAAGGGCGAAGGGACGGGCCATATCTGGGTTTCCCCCGGCCGGCTGACGGAGATGGTCCGGCGCAAACTGGGCCTCAACGACCTGCTGCCCGATCATAATTTTGGCGGCGGCGCGGATCAGGCCAAGAACCGGCTGGACCATCGCCACCATGCCATCGACGCCGTAGTCGTGGCGATCATCGATCGATCCATGCTGAATGCGATCGCCAAAGCCTCTGGTGAAGAAGGCGCGGAAGGGCGCGAACGGATCATCATTCCTGAACCCTGGGACGGCTTCCGCGATGACCTGCGCACCGCAGTCAACGCCATCACCGTCAGCCATCGCACCGACCATGGCACCGCGTCCAAGGCTGGCTTGCCCAAGGGCCAGGACGCGACCGCCGGCCGCCTGCATAATGACACCGCCTATGGTTTTACCGGAGAGACCGACGCCAAGGGCAACAGCATCGTCGTGCGCCGCGTGCCGCTGTCCAGCCTCAAGAAGCTGGCTGATCTGGATCGCATACGAGACACCGATCTGAAGGCCGCGCTCCACCAGCATCTGGACGGGCTGGAAGGCAAGGCGTTCGAAAAAGCGGTGGCGGATTTCCCCGATCGGGAATGGCATCCTTTTGGCGGCATCCGTCGCGTGCGCGTGACCGAAGCCCTGTCCGTCATTCCGATAAGCGACCGGAATGGACATATCTATAAGGGATATAAAGGCGATTCCAATTATCGGTACGATGTATGGGAATTGCCGGGCGGCAAGTGGGAGGCGGAAGTGGTTTCGACGTTCGATGCGCATCAGCCGGGCTGGATATCGAACGTTCGCAACCTTAGCCCGACCGCGCGCAAGGTCCTGAGCCTGCAACAGAATGATGTCGTGGCAGCGACCAGCCCCGAACAGGAGCGGTTGCTGCTGCGCGTCGTCAAATTCGGCCAGGATGGCAGGCTGTACCTCGCCGAACCGCAGGAAGGCGGCCCATTGAAATCCAGGGATGCGGACAAGGGCGATCCCTTTTCCTATTTCTCCTTCTTCCCTGCCAAACAGAAGGCATGGTCGTTTCGCAAAGTCCGTATCGACGAAATAGGCCGCGTCCTCGACCCCGGTTTTCCTGCCCGCACCGCCCGTCGCAAGACACGCAAGACAATCTGACCAGGGTGGGGGCGAGACGAATGGACAGAATTGTCGATATCGCCACCGATCACCGACATCTGTCCGCCTATCGCGGTTTCCTGATCGTGTCGCGGGATCGCGAGGAAATGGGTCGTGTGCCACTGGACGATGTCGCGGCCGTCATCGTTCATGCCCATGGTGTGACATGGTCGACCAGCCTGATCGTCGCTTTGGCCAAGCGCGGTGCGGTGATGCTGCTGTGCGGCAGCAATCACGCCCCCGTTGCCGTTTGCCTCCCGCTGGACGGGCATCATGCCCAGAACAGCCGCATGCGTGCGCAGTGGGAGGCAGGCAAGCCACTGTCCAAGCAATTGTGGCGCCGGATCGTCATCGCCAAGATTCGCTGGCAGGCAGCGGTGCTGGATGCCAATGGCATCTCCTCCTCCGCCTTCGACCTGCTCGCCCGGCGCGTGGGTTCGGGCGACCCCGACAATGTCGAAGCACAGGCGGCGCGGCGTTACTGGCCCCTGCTGATGGGGGATGGGTTCCGGCGCGATCGGGATGCGAACGACATCAACGCCCTCCTCAATTATGGATATACGGTGCTGCGATCGTTGTGCGCCCGTGCCGTGGTCGCGTCCGGCCTGCATCCGTCGATCGGCGTGCATCATGCCAACAGAACCAATGCCTTTGCTCTGGCCGACGACCTGATCGAACCGTTCCGACCACTGGTCGATGCGCTTGCCCTCCATCTGGTCGCACACGGAATTGATGCGGTGACGCCTGAAGCCAAGCGCGCATTTGCCGGGCTGATCGCGCTCGACCTGCCCGGCGCAGACGGCACGACCACCGTAGCGGGCGCCGCGAACCGTGCCGCGCAAAGTCTGGCGCGCGCATTCCAGACCGGACAGGCAGCGGATATCATGCTTCCTACACCCCCGTCACGGCTGGAACTGGCCGGGCTCGACTTGCTGCTACCATGAGCGCAACCCAGCTGAGTGGATACCGGCTGATGTGGATTTTCGTGATGTTCGACCTGCCCGTGACCACCAGGGAACAGGCGCGCGCGGCAACGAAATTCCGCGAATTCCTTCTGGATGAAGGCTTTGAGAAGAGCCAGTTTTCGGTCTATGCTGGCTTCTGCAACGGCAAGGAACAGTTTGAAACCTATATGAGGCGGGTCGAATCGAGCCTGCCTGATCGCGGCGACGTCCACATCCTCAGTTTCACGGACCGACAATATGAAAATATCGTGCGATTTTCAGGACAGCGCCGACGGCGGCAACGGAAAAACCCCGATCAACTCGCGCTATTCTGATGATTCTCGTGATTTTTACGCTGATGGATCAATGGATATTACTTTGTTTTTCAATGCACTATCCATTGATGCATCATAGCCGCTCAGAGATCGCGGTCCAGCGGCAACGGCCGCCGCGAGTGGAATGGCCCGACCGCCATCATAGCCGCTCAGAGATCGCGGTCCAGCGGCAACTCCTGGCGGGCGGCGTCGATCGGCCGCTCTATCATAGCCGCTCAGAGATCGCGGTCCAGCGGCAACCGCCTGCGCAGTTGGTCGAGCGCAAGGATAATCATAGCCGCTCAGAGATCGCGGTCCAGCGGCAACCAGCGCGCCGTCCACCAGACCGTCAATCGCATCATAGCCGCTCAGAGATCGCGGTCCAGCGGCAACGCCGGCGCACTGGCACCGTTGCTGCCCGCCATCATAGCCGCTCAGAGATCGCGGTCCAGCGGCAACTGACCGGGGCGCCCTTGGCTTTGCTGAATTATCATAGCCGCTCAGAGATCGCGGTCCAGCGGCAACCTGTGCGAGACATCATCGACCTTGAAGCTGATCATAGCCGCTCAGAGATCGCGGTCCAGCGGCAACCGTCGAGAGGTCCGCACAAGTGCGGGTCGTATCATAGCCCCCCATCTCGACTTTGTACGTTTTTGGTCAGGTTCAGGTCCAGAAGATGCTGTTTTCAGCGATGTGGTCGAGGGCGTGATCGAGGGGCAAGACGCATCCGCCCATATCGTCAATATCTTCCCATTTTCGCCGGTGCGACCAGTAGCCAAGCCTGACTTCGTCGCGCGTGCCGACAGGCTTGAGGCCGGCGATCGGTGCCTCGGTTTCCAGCAGATAGAGATGGTAGGCGCCTTTGTCCTCGTACCACCCCACGCCTCCACCGTTAGCGGCGTCGAACGTTTCGATGCGCAGAATGATTTCGTCGTCTTTCATGGTGCATCCATAGCTGCCATCGGGTCACAGCATATTCGAGTCACCTCGCCGCATGGCAACAGCCCAAGCGTTGCAACGTGCTTCAGTCAGGATTTTCAAGCATGGAATGCTGGACCAGAACAAGGCCGTTATCGGCGATCCCGTTCCCCAGATCCTGCGCCAATGGCTGCAGGCATGGCGTCCCTGCTTTACGGCTTCCAGTTGGGAGCATGTGCTTGTTCTGGTAATGGGCGGCCTGCTGGCCACGGGCAAGCGGACCGTTACGTCTTGCCTGCGTGTGACCGGCCGAGCCGACGACGCCAACTTTGCAACCTATCACCAGATCCTCAACCGCGCCCGCTGGAGTTCGCGTGCCGTTGCCAGGCGTTTACTGGGCATTGTGGTCGAACGGCTCGTGCCCGATGGTCCTGTAGCCATCGGTATGGACGACACCATTGAGCGGCGATGGGGCGTCGGATCGCCGCACGGGGTATATACCGCGACCCGGCCCGCTCCAGTCACGGCCATTTCGTCAAAGCCAGCGGACTGCGCTGGCTCAGCTTCATGGTGCTCACCCCGGCGTCATGGACTTGGCCTGATCAAGGCACTGCCAGTCCTGACGCTGCTTGCTCCTTCGGAACGATCGAACCGTCAACGCGGCTGTCGTCATAAATTGCTGACGGACTGGGCCCGGCAGGGCGCGCTGCAACTGTCTCGCTGGCTGCCGGGTCGGCGGATCATCTTCATTGGCGACAGCAGCTTTGCTGTCCACGAACTGGCACATGCGATCGTCCGCTGGGCCGCACGCATCAGCCGGTTGCGGCTCGACGCCAACTTGTTTGCACAGCCTGCGGGGCGAACGGCACGCGCGATGGGGCGACCGGCGCAGAAAGGGCGAGCACTACCAAAACTCAAGCCCCTGCTCGCCAACCCGGCGACACGCTGGACCAGCATTCTCGTCTCTGCCTGCTATGGCCATGTCAGCGGCAAGGCGCTCGAGACCACATCCGACATCGCCTCGTGGTACAGGCCCGACACCCCGGTCTTGCCGGTCCGCTGGGTCCTGGTTCGCGATCCTGACGGAAAGCGCGGCCCGCAGGCCTTCTTCAGTACCGACATCACCCTCGGGCCCGCCGACATCATCGCTTTATACGTCCGCCGATGGCAGATCGAGGTCACCTTCACCGAAACGCGCGCTCACCTGGGTGTCGAAACACAGCGCCAGTGGACCGACGAGATGCCATAGCCCGAACCACGCCGGCGCTGCTGGGTCTCTACACCCTCATATCGCGTCGCCTGTGCTGAGCGCCCGCCTTGGCAGGCAGTCGAAGGGGGCCTGCGATCTGCTCACCACCAGCAGCACCTCTTATGCCGCCACCTGGTATCGCAAAACCAGCCTGACATTCAGCGACGCCATCTGAGCCGTCCGGCTTCAACTGTGGGTCGGCGACATTAATCAACACTCCCCGCCGCACCGGAAATCGCAATATACTCCCACAACATGACTCATACGTATGGCTCAAGCACTATGCTTCGCTACCTAATTGTACAAAGTCGAGATAAGGACGTGATTGCAATCAACCATCGACGCTTCACGCAACCAATTTAACAGGTCCCGAGCCTGGGCACCGACGCTCCGCTGCGCTGGCGGAGTAGCAGACCGTGGCGAGCTAGCCAGGCCCTTACCCTCTCCGCCCGAACTGCATCCGATGGAGAAGAGTTCGCGTTAGACTGACAGCACCGGCCAATCATTTCCGGGGACAGGACTGGGCGCACAGCCTGCGTGTCGGCAGTCTGCTGAACCGGCGGCAGAAGGTCATGGACGCGACGGATGCGACGCCGATCGCCTGTCAGCCCGCCTATCTCGACCCTGAAAGACGCACGCTGATGCTGTCGGTCCGAAAAATCTTCTGACGACGACGGTCAGTAGACGTCCCGGCGATAACGACCATCCTCCGACAGATTTTCCAGCGTGGTTTCGCCCAATATCCGGGCCAGCCCCTCATGCACGCCCTGCGCCATGCCCTCCAGGCTGCCGCAGACCAGGATCGTCGCGCCGCGATCGACCCAGTCGCTCAGGATCGAAGCAGCATCGGGCAGCATGTCCTGCACATAGCGCCCGCAATCCTCGTCGCGGGAAAAGCAGCGGTGGAGGCGGGAGAGCGTCCCATCCGCGATCCAGGCCGACAGTTCATCGTCAAAGAAGCTTTCATGGCTCCGGGTCCGTTCCCCGAACAGCAGCCAGTGCCCCTTGTGCCCGCCATGCGCCTGCGCGCGCAAATGCGCGCGCAGGCCCGCTATGCCAGTGCCATTGCCGATCAGGATCAGCGGACGTCCGCCCTGCCCCGGATTGGTGCGGAAACCGGGATTGGGGCGCACGCGGAGCAATGTGGTCGCACCGACCGGCAGATACGCGGTCAGCCAGCCCGACCCTACGCCCAGCCGGCCATCCTGACCCCTGACCTGCCGGACCACCAGGTCCAGCGTGCCATCAGCGGCGATCGACGCCGCAGAATATTCGCGCACCGGCAGGGGCCGCAGCGCCCGCCCCGCCTCCGCCGTGATGGGCTGGTCGGAATCGGGCAACATCGCCGTTGTCAGATGATCGCGCAGCGATGCCGGCAGATCGATCAGGTCGGCATCTGCCGCTTGCGTAAACAGCAAGGCGTCCACCGCTTCGGGCGCGTTACAAGGCTGGGCCTCGACAATGTCGCCGGCTTCCCATGCGCTCTCCATATCGGTGGTCGGCTCGAATTGCAGATGGAAGGCCTTGAGCGCATCGCTCTGCGGGTTGAGCATATGGCGGGACACCAATGTCCAGGCCTTAAACGGAATGACGGTCTGGCCGCGCCGCGCCTCTGCCGCGCCCAGATCGTGCAGGGCCGCGTCCCACTGCCGTTCCGCCGCCTGATCGCCATGATCCATCGCGATCAACGGGAAGAGCGCCGTCGCGCCGGCCGTACGCAGCCAATCATCCACCCGGTGGCCGAAGGCGCAGAAATCGGAATATTCGCGATCGCCCAGCGCCAATATGCCATAGTGGAGATGGCGGAGATCCGGCCCTTCCCCGCGCAACAGCCGCGACGCGAAGCCGCGCGCCATATCCGGCGGTTCGCCCTCACCATAGGTGCTGACCACGAGCAGCAGGCGCTGGCTCTCCGCCAGCAGCGCCGGCGTCAGTTTGCCGACCGGCACTATCTGCGCCCGCACGCCCCCTTGGGCCAGTGCAAGCGCCGCATTGCGCGCGCGGATCTCGGCCGTGCCGGTCTGGCTGGCATAGGCGATCAGCAGGTCGCCCGTCCCCGACCCTGCGGGTAGTGCGATGTCAGCGTCCAGCGCCTTGGCTTCCCGCTTGCGCCGACGCCGCGATAGATAGAGGAGATAGCCGGTGATGGTGAACAAGGGCATGGTGAGGCTGGTCAGCAGCATCGCGATCCGGCCCGGCAGGCCAAAAAACGCGCCGCGATGCAGTTCATACATGCTCTGGGTGATGATGGTTCCCAGCGGTCGGCGATCATAGAGGTCGCGCTTCCTGAGCGCGATCGTCTCTGGATCGTAGCTGTAGCGGTCGGTCTGGCGCAGGTGGCGCGCGCCGGCCGGGCGGGCGTCGAAATTGATCGCCTTCATCGGCTGGGCCGGGGTTGGCCGCGCGATGCGGACCCAGACATAACTTTCGCCCGTGGCGCGGCGGAAGGCGGTCCAGGCCGGATCGATCGCCGGGCGCGGCGCTATCCCGTCTTTCTTGCCCTCACGCCGCCCTTCCTCGCCGCCGGCCTTTCCGGCCAGGGCATAGAGCACGCCCTGGCGATACCAGTCATAGCTCCACCACAGGCCGGTCAAGGCGCTCAGCAGATAGAAGAGCAGAACCCATGTGCCGATCACGACATGCAGCGCGCGCCACAGGTTGCGACCGGTCTTGCGCAGGTCCAGCACTATCCAGGCGCGCCAGTCCAGTGCCTGACGCGGCCAGCGCAGATACAGGCCGGACAAGGCGAAGAAGATCAGGGCAATCGCGCTGAACGCCGTAATCTGACGACCGATGCCGTTGCCGCCGCCGGGCAAAGCAAGCCAGCGATGCAGTTCGTCCATCAGGTGGAAGAAGCCGGCTCCCGTCGGCTCGCCGAGCCAATGCCCGGTGGCGCGATCGACCTGCCCCTGCATCCGGCCGCGCCCTTCGCTGGCGAGCAGTCGGACCGCATGGGTGCGGTCGCGCGCGGCCTCCCAATCGAGGCGGGCGACATAATAGCCGGGATGGTCGGCCTCGATCCGGGCGATCAGCCGGTCGGGTGACAGGTCCGCCGCGACCGGCACTCCCGGCACGAACAGGCGTGGGGAGAGCGCTTCGCTAATCTCGTCTTCGAAGCTCATCGTCGCGCCGGTGACACCCATGAGCGCCAGCACGACCCCGGCGGTGATGCCCAGGAACCAGTGAATTTGGAAGAAGACGCGTTTGGTCACCCGGACTCCGATGGCTGATCCGATAGGCTGATTTCGTCGCTATCGCGCATATGCAGCGCGAATGCAATTGCGACAAATTCGCAGTATCGCTATGCGCCGACTGCATAGGGCTTATTCGTGGGGGCATATGACTATCTGGATGATCGCCGCGCTGGCGGCCGGCAATACGCAGGCGCCGCTGCCGGATCAGCAACCGCAGGTCGAGCGCAGGCTGGACGAGGATATCGTCGTCACCGGCCAGCGCCCGACCTTCAGGACCGACGTGGTGCAGGTCGGCGCCTTCCGCAACCAGTCGATCCTGGACACACCGGCCAGCATCGCCGTCATTCCCAAAGCCCTGCTGGATGCGCAGGGCGCGACCGGGCTGGAGGACGCGCTGCGCAACGCGCCCGGCGTGACGCAGCAGGCCACCAGCCCGACGACCAGCAATAATTTCGTGTCGCGCGGCGTACTGATGAATGCGCGGACCAACTATCGCCTGAATGGTGCGTTGCAGATCATCAACCTCAGCCCCGTGCCGATCGAGAACAAGCAGCGCGTCGAACTGCTCAAGGGCGTGTCGGCGCTTTATTATGGCCTCGCCACGCCGTCCGGCATCGTCAATGTGGTGACGAAGCGGGCCGGCGACAGGCCGGTCGACAATGTCTATATGAACGGCGATGTCGAAGGCAGCGTCGGCGCGGGCTTCGACATCGGGCGCAGGTTCGGTGGCGACGACCAGTTCGGCCTGCGCATCAACGGCTATTCGTCGCATGTGGAAACGCCGATCGACGGGGTGAATGGCTATCGCTACCTTGCCAGTGGCGCGTTCGACTGGCAGATGTCGGAAAAATTGTCGCTGAAGCTGGATGTCGAACATTATCGCCGCGCGACCGACGAACCGGGCGGCATCTCGCTCGCGGCGTTCCAGTTGATCGACCATGTGCCGGACCCACACAGCCGCTACGCCCCCAACAATGCGCCCTATCGCACCTGGTCGACCAATATACTGGGGCGGGCCGATTATATGTTGAGTGATGCCTGGTCGATCCGGGCGGAAGCGGGGCTGGCGCAATCGCGGAGGCAACGCAGCCGGGCGGATTTCAGCTTCATCAGCGCGGCGACGGTTGAAAGCGGCGCAGGCCGGATCGCGGGCAATTACACGCCCGACCAGGAATATCGGAACGAATATGTCCGTACCGAAATTGCCGGCAAGCTGCCGACCTTCGGCATCGACCATGAACTGCTGTTCGGCGTCGCCCGCAACAGGCAGGTGCAGGAAGACCAGCATCAGCGCAGTTACACGGCGGTCGCGCAGAATTTCTACGATCCCCGCCGCATCGTCTTTGACGACCTGGCCTTCACCACGACGCGGCTGCTGCCGGGCAGCGTCAATATCGATACCGGATTCTACATGCTCGACATCGCCCATGTCGGCGACAAGATATTGCTGATCTGCGGTGTGCGGCGGGTGCTCTACGACACCAGGGAAAGCGGCGACGATTTCCGCATGAAGGCGTGGACCCCGACCGGCGGGATCGTGTTCAAGCCGACGCCCCGGTCGAGCCTTTACTTCACCTATATCGAAGGGCTGGAAAGCGCGGGTACCGCGCCCACGGGCACGACCAATGAAGGCGATATATTGCGTCCGGTGCTGAGCAAGCAGATCGAGGCTGGCGGGCGAATCCAGGTAGCGGGTGCGCTGGCGAGCATCGCCTATTTCCATATCGACCGGGGGCTGGGCTATATCGACACGACCAATAGCTATGTCGTCGACGGACGGGCTATCCATGAGGGTGTGGAGGGATCGTTGCAGGGCAATCTGACCCCGCAACTGTCGGTCGCACTGGGGGGCCAATATCTGAAAGCGACGCAGCGCGAAACCGGCGTAGCGGCACAGAATGGTAAGCGGGTCGATAATACGCCGCGCTGGTCGGCGTCGCTGTTTGCGGAATATCGGCCCGCCACCCTGCCTGATTTGGGGGTCAATGCGGGCGCCTATTATACCGGATTGCGCTATGCCGACGCGCTGAACAGCTATCGGATGCCGGCCTATACCACCTACAGCCTGGGCGCGAATTACAGGGTGAAGATGGCCGGCGACCGGGCGTTGACGCTCAGGGTCAATGGGGACAACATCACCAATAAGCGCTATTGGTCGACCGGCGGTACGATCTTCTATGTCGGACTGGCGCGGCAGGTGCGTTTTTCCGCCAGCATGGACTTTTAACGCAACCGGCGGGCGCGGGCTTTTTCAGAAGAAGGTCGCGCCCTGACCGCCTTGCCGGCGGCGCACCACTCAGGCCAGGCGATGTTTGTTCTTACGAACCGCCTTGCGGTAATGGGCCAGCGACGCATCCAGCATGGCCGGTCCCGAGGTACCCAGCCCGCCCGTCATCATCTTCCATTGCAGCGTAGCGACCGCTTCCATTTTCTCGCTAACCATCAGTTGCGCTTCGGCCAGCGCCGCCGCATTGCCGGTCATCAAACGGGGCAGCCGCATGCCGATGACCGAGCAGGCCTCCAGCCCCAGGCTCCAGCAATCAAAGGTCAGGGAAAGCGATGTCGGTTTGGGCATGTACATTAAAACCTTCTCGATGCGCCGGGTTCCGCCTGCGACGTCTGCCACGCACATAGCCTATCTGGCCCGCCGCTGGACAGGCCCGCCAGCACTCGAAGCGACATTTATTCCGGCAAGCCAGGACCGATGCCATGCCAGCCTTCCGCTTTCGCAAAAGAGATGCAAGCCGCCGGTTCGCACAATCCCATGGATAGACGAGGAAAAATCTATTTTGATAGTGACTTGCAATAGCTAAATGTCTAGAGGCACCCCGTCTACAGGGAGGTCTCCATTGAACCATATATTCAGATCCGCCGTCGGCATGACCGGGCTGGCCCTTGCCAGCCTGGCCATCGGTCCCGTCGCCATGGCCGCCGAAGAGGGCGATAGCGCCGACCGCGCCGACATCATCGTCCTCGGCAAAAGCTACGGTCAGGAAGTCGGCAAGACGATCACGCCGCTGAAAGACGTGCCCAATACGGTCACCGTCATCGACCGCGTGCAGATCGATGCGCAGAATCTCTTCACGCTGGAAGACGCGCTGACCGCAACCAACGGCATCACCGTCAACGGCGTGGGCAGCGAAGGCGCGACCTTCTATTCGCGCGGTTTCGCCATCAACAATTATCTGGTCGATGGGACACCGACGCGCGCCTATGATTCCCCCGCCGTCATCCCCGACCTGTTCTTCTACGAACGGCTGGAGGTGCTGCGTGGCCCGGCGGGCCTGTTCAGCGGATCGGGCAATCCGGCGGGCAGCATCAATCTGGTACGCAAGCGGCCGCTGGACGAGTTCAATCTCCAAGGCTCTGCCGGCTACGGCAGTTACCAGAACAAGCGCGGCGAGATCGATCTGTCCGCGCCGCTGACGCAGGGCGTCGCCGTCCGCTTCGGCGCGATGGTACAAGATCAGGACCAGTTTTACGACATCGCCCATCGCAACCGCGTCGGCGCGTTCGGCGTGGGCAAGATCGACATTGGCGACCGCACCACCTTCACCGTGGGCGGCACATGGGAGCGGTTCAAGCCTTCGATCCAGACCGGCCTGCCCGGCGTGATCGGCGGCGCGGACGGCAGCGACGGCCAGTTGCTGGACGTGCCGCGCTCCACCTATGTCGGCGCCGACTGGAACCGTTTCCGGTCGGAAAGCTGGTCGGCCTTTGCGGAGTTGACCCATCGCATCAGCGATCGCTGGACGCTGCGCGCAACCGGCCTCTACACCGAAGTCGATCGCATCGACGTCTATAGCTATATCGGCAGCGCGCCGGTGACGGAGACGAACGGGGTAACGTCGCACATCGCCTATCGCGGCGATAACACGTACAGTACGCGGTCCTTCGATTTCAATGGCGTGGGCAACTTCCCGCTGTTCGGGCGCGACCAGACCCTGATCCTGGGCATGGACTATCAAGCCAGTTCCGCCCGCACCTATTTTACCCGCCTCAGCCGCTATGCGCAGATCGACGTCTATAATCCGGTGTCGCCGGCTGAGCCGCCGCTCGACCCCTATGGTCCGTTGCCGGCCTATAGCGGCCCCTATGGCGACGTCACCCAAGTCTATGGCGCGAGCGATACACAAGTCGAGCAATATGGCATGTACGGCCAGATGCGGATCAGCCCGGTCGAGGGGCTGTCGCTGGTCGGCGGCGGTCGCATGACCTGGTGGTCGACGGATTCGCAGACATTGCTGCCCAACAGGCTGGCGCCGACCGGATACAGCATGGATGCCCAGTTCACGCCCTATGGCGGCATCGTATGGGACGTGACGTCCAGCCTGAATATCTATGGCAGCTATGCCGACAGCTTCACGCCGCAGACATCGACGCTGCCGCGGGTCGATGGCGGGCAGATCGAGCCGTTGATCGGCGATCAATATGAAGCCGGCACCAAACTGTCCCTGTTCCAGGACAAGTTGCTGCTGTCCCTGGCCGCGTACCAGATCACCCAGTCGAACCGGCTGTTCAGCGACCCGGACCTGCCCGATGTGGTGCTTCAGATCGGCAAGGTGCGATCGCGCGGGATCGAGTTCGACGCGGGCGGGGAAATCACGCCGGGCTGGCGGATCAATGGTGGCTACAGCTACAACAAGAACAAATATCTGCGTGACAGCAACGCCTTGTACGAAGGGATTTCGGTCGTGCCGGTGATCCCCAGACATTCGGCGAAGGTCTTCACCAATTATGCGCCGACCGGCGGCCTGCTGGACGGGTTCAGCATCGGCGGTGGCCTGACCTGGCTGAGTTCCACCTTCGGCGGCAATGCGGCAGTCTGGAATGCGGACGGGACATTGCGGACGCGATCGACCATCGTGCGGCAGGGCGCCTATGTGATCGCGGACCTGCGCGCCGGTTATAAGGTGAACGAGCGGCTGTCGCTGTCGGTCAATGTCAACAACCTGTTCGATCGCAGCTACTATGCGCGCATATCCTCGACCGGGCGCGGCAATTTCTATGGCAGCCCGCGCACCATGTTCGCGACGCTGCGCTTCGCCTATCCCTGATCGGCAGCGACTTGCCGCCCCGCTACGCTGACGGCGGCGGGGCGGCAAGCGTCCAATTCCATCTTACAGTCTGTCAGAATATGATCGTGACCAGGATCGTATCGCTATAACCACCGGGCGCCACATTCTGGCCTGCCGGTACCCGGCCATAGACGGTCGTGGTCTGGTCGACCCCCAGCAAGGCTGTGAAATTTTTGGTCACGGACAGCGATCCGCCGGTCCCGTCGCCCCAGATCTGGTTGCGCGCATTGCTGGTGTAGAGATTATAATGCAGCGTCGACGCGCCGCTGGTCATGCTCCGCTGGGCATAGGTGGCGGACGATCCCCGGCTCAACTGAATCGTGTAGCTTCCGGCCAGGGCCAGCACCAGGCTGCAACGCACGCGGACCGTGCCCGAACTGTCGTTGTCCGCGACACTGATCGGATTGTAAGTGCCGAAATCGACACCGGTGGCCGATACGGTGCAGGTGCAGAGCGCCAATATGTCGCAGGCCGCCTGCGCCGGGGCAGGCATGGCGACCGCCGAGAGCGGCAGCACGATCATGCCGAGATAGAAGCGCAAGCCCATCCTGTCCCTCCTCACCGCACGCACCGCAACGGCCCGATTGTGGGTAACACCTGATCGGGCAGGACGTCGAGCCTGACATCACAGGCACCGCCAGCCGCATCCACGGTCAGGACCATGCCGGCATGGATATTTTGCAGGAAGACCTCCCCCCCATTACCGACGAAGGATAGTTCTTCGCCGGCCGACACGCCGCTTCCAGCTTCCACCGGCTTGCCGTCCGGCATGACGACGATGATCGTGCCGGGCCGTTCCCTGATCGCCACGAAATGGGCGCTGACAGCGCCGCGATAGCGCGGTACGACCAGCAACTGATCCTGCGGCATGCGCACGTCGATCGGTATGTCCGCCGCAGAAATGCTGAGGCGATTGACCTCATAGGGGCGCAGGTCCGGGATGATCGCGGTCCCCCGCGCATTGGTGCGGCCGACGAGGCGGTTTTCCTGATAGACGCGCACATCCGCCTGATCGGGTACGCGCACGACCGCGAAGCCGCTTTCCATCTGCCGTGTCGGGAAGAGCGCGCCGTCCGCCATCAACAATCCGCCCCGACCGGTGACGCGCATGCCGGTCTGTCCGCCGGCATGGTCGATCTGGGCGGTCATCTCCCCCACATCGCCGCGCCATTGCGCTTCCGCCTGCTGCCGCCCGTTATTGCCGGTGGAATTGGCGAGGCGATAGCCCCAACCGCCGCTGACCGGCGGCGTGCTGCGCACCTCTGCACGAGTGCCATCCGTTCCCGCCTGAAGATATACGCTGCTGCGCGGACCGAAGGGGACGGTCAGATTGAAGCCCAGGCTGGTGTCTCGACCCGTTTCCGAAAAACGGCTGTGGATCGCATAGAGGCTGACGAAGGCCCGGTCGCGCACCGACAGGCTGTAATTGCCGGACAGCACCTGCGCTTTCTGTCCGTCCGCATAGGTCAGGCTGGTATAGGAGACGCCGGCCGTACCCATCCGGCCGAAGGTCAGGCCACCGGCCGCCTGTATCTGTTCGATGATGCGTTCGGAGTCGCGCTCCACGCCGATTTCCCGATAGGCACGGCTGGCCCGCTGATAGCTGAGCGCGACATTCCAGGTCGGGGCATTGCGGTTGAAAGCGGCCCGATAAAGCAACCCCTGCCCTTCCTTCCCGTTGGAGCCGGCAGCCGCCAGGCCGAATTCGCCCAGCGGCACCATCACCATGGTGATGCCCCCGCCCGCCATTTGGGTGTCGCTGCTCGCTTCCGCGCGACTTTCGACCGTGATCCAGTCGGTCAGACCCCGGCGATAGGTGCCGGCGACGAAGGGGGCCGCATAGCGAAAGCTGCGCAGGCCATAGTCGCGGCGCTCCGCTCCCGCTTCGGCCGACCAGGCGGAAAGACCCGCGCGCAGCAAGCGGCTGCTGACATAATAAGAGGATTTGATCCGCCGCTCGACGCCCAGAGGATCGCGGACCACCAGCGTCACCTCCCCCGCGCCGGTGACGAGCGGCACCTGATTGATCGAAAACGGCCCCTGATCGACATCGGTCTGGAACCGTTGCGTGCCGTTGACCAGCAGTTCGACATTGGATGGCACGGCCGCGCTGCCCGCCAGCGAGGGCGTGGGAAAGGTCAGCAGGCTGGGCTGTAGGGCGAACTCCGTGCCGATGCGTATGCCGCCGAAACGGACCTGTCGCGACCAGTCGCGAGCATCGGTCACGCTGTCGCCGACCACCAGCCGCGTCAGGCTCACCGGGTCGTCGCGCATATAATAGCTGTCCAGCCGCGTCGCCCGACCATAGACGGTGCCATTGCCCAGCAACATGCTGTTCGACACGACACCCCAGTCATCCGACATGCCTGTTTCGACAAAGGCGCCGACCTGCGCCTTGTCAGCATATTCGAACGACAGATTATAGTTGAAAAAGGCCGCGAAGGCGCTGTCCGTCGGCTGCGGCAAGGTCGGCGCCGCAGACACCCGGTTGGCGAGGAAAGCGGCGGACGGCACGGTGAGTTTGAGCGCCTGTTGCAGTTCGTTGAACACCGCCGTCACGCCGCCGATCGCCGACAGCGGCACGAACCATTCGTCATCCAGCAGGGTTGGGTCGATCGGGGGCAATCGGAGGCGCCAGGCCGTCAGATCGTCGACCCGCACGAAAAATCCATCGCCGCGCCGGGCGACAAGATAGGTGTCGGGCTGGGGCTGGCCATTGATGCTGACCGATACCAGCAGCATCGCCGGCGCCGGGTCCAAAACGGCGGGCATGCCAGCGGGTGCAGGCTCCTTGGACCGGGCAATGCCGCCCGCGCCAAGGATGCCAGTCAACAGCAGGGCTGCCCTAATGATCCCCGACGCCATGGGATCCCGTCTGACTGACGAGATTGACGGAAAGCCGCTGCGTATCGCTGGTGGCGTCGAGCGTCAGTTTCTCCCCCGCCCGGACCATGGCGGAGGTGTCGAGCAGGAGGTTTCGGGTCGCGCCCGGCAGGATATAGATGGATTCCTGCCGCGTCGTCAGGGCCGATCCATCCGCCCGCCGGATGTCGATCCGGTTGAGATGGATATGCGCGCCGCCGCTATTGCGCACGGTGACGGCGACCTGCCTGTCACCTGCGCCAGACAGTTGCCAGTCGAGCAAGGGCTGGGCACCGGGCGCTGGCACGAAAATGGGGATGCTGACACGCAGCAGGGTACGCACCTCTCCGGGCGCCAGTGGACGCTCGGTCGGAATTTCCTCCAGGAAGATGCGATAGCTTTTCTCGGTCGTGCCGGCCGTGGTGCGCAAACCGAACCGGGCGATCTGCTGTGCGCCGGCCGCGACCTCGAACAGGGGCGGATTGGCCAGGATATCGCGCGTATCTTCGAACAGGTCGCGGCCATCATCCTGCCGCCAGGCCACGACACGCACCTGCATGCGGGCCAGCGCATCGCTGCTATTTTCGATCGTCATCGTCTGGACCGGCGTCTTGCCGTCCAGTTGAATCAGCACCGGATAGATTTTCAGCGTCGTGGCATGCGCCGTAACCGGCACCGCCAGGGCCATCAGCGCCGCGATCGCGCCGTTCAGGAAAAAACGTCGCACGCCAAAACTCCCCGAATAGCCGTCGCGTCAATAGACGACGTTGACGGTGATCGTGTCGCTATAGGCGCCGATCGGCACATTCTGGCCGGCGGTGATGCGGCCATAGACGGTCAATGTGGTCGCCCCCACCGGTGCCGTCGCGGCGACGGTGTCGGTGCCGGCACTATTGCCCCAGTTGGTGGTACGACCGGTTTCCTGATACAGTGCATAGTTGAGCAGATTGGCCCCGTTCGCCATCTTGCGCGTGGTGACGGTCGCACCGGATGCCGTGCCCTGGGTCAGACCCACCGTATAGGATGTACCCACCGTGCAAAGCACCGACAGGGTTGAAGTCGCATCGTTGGGCGCGGAGGCTGTCGGATCATAATTGCCGAACGCGAGTGGCGTGGCCGATACGATGCACGCCTTGATGACGGTGGCGGTCACCGGGAAGGTCGTAGTGGCGGTAGCGGCCTGGGCATTGCTACCGGTCGCGATCATCAGCGGAGCGGCCATGAGCGCTGCAACTAGTCGGGAACCGAACATCTTACTCTCCGAGCTGAGCATGTTTTGCTGCGGAAAGTATCGCCCCAGATCGTTAACGGAGTCTTACTTTTCGTTTTAGACTTTAGTCGAATCGTCCATTACGGATTCAAACGCGAAATATTATGATACATCTACCCGAAATTTACATGCAATTTCAGAATTCATACTCTACGAATGAAGCATGAAATTTGGACATAGCGCCGGTACTAGCTGAATCCGCTACAATAATCTGAGCCATGACATCCGATTTCGTCTTACGAATATTCATATTACAGAGATTTTTACTGCCAGAACTCGAAACCAGACATGGTTTCACGACTATAGCGCCCACAATCATGTCCGATTTTGCAGGAGCCTGCGCCCATGCGGCAGCCGCCGGCAGGGTGAGTGACAGGCAGCACATTGCCTGCATAAAGCGAAACGACACGATCATATCCCCGCAGTGGCGAAACGCATGATCGGATGACAACGCCCCGCTGGCCATCCAACCACTCCTTGGCAAATATTATCGCAGCGCCCTGCCGTTGAAAAGTCGATTAATCGTTAAGCGGTGCGACCATCCTGTGCGCCGGCCCACTTGCCGCAGCCTGGCGTGCATGACCCTGCCGAAGCTGTTACATGGATGAAAATATGCCATTTCCGAAGGCAGACATCAGGAGTTGGGTGCGTCATGAGACAGGTTTGGTGCGTCATTTCGGCACTGGCGATGGTGGCGCCTTCCCATGCCCCGGCGCAAACATCTGCACCGGTCGTGCGGACCGAGGCTGGCCGGGTGCGTGGCGCGATCGACGCGGACGGGGTGCATTGGAAAGGCATCGCCTTCGCCGCCTCGCCCACAGGCTCGCTCCGCTGGCACCCGCCACAGCCTGCGCCACGCTGGACCGGCATCCGCGACACCACGGCCTATCGCAACGATTGCATGCAGGCGCCTTTCCCCAGCGACGCTGCCCCATTGGGGACCGCACCGGCGGAGGATTGCCTCTATCTCAATATCTGGAAGCCGGCCAAGGCGCACGGCAAGCTGCCCGTGATGGTTTGGGTTTACGGCGGCGGCTTCGTCAATGGCGGATCGTCCCCGCCCACCTATAGCGGCGCAAAGCTGGCGAGGCAGGGCGTGCTGGTGGTGAGCTTCAACTATCGGCTGGGCCGCTTCGGCACCTTCCGTCATCCGGCGTTAGGCACGGATCAGGTGGTCAATTATGGCCTGATGGACCAGATTGCCGCCTTGCAATGGGTGCGCCGCAATGTCGCTGCCTTCGGTGGCGACCCGGCGCAGGTCACGCTGGTCGGTGAAAGCGCAGGCGGACGGTCGGTGCATGCGCTGCTGACGTCGCCGCTGTCGCAGGGCCTGTTCCAGCGCGCCGTCATCATGTCCGGCAGCGACGGGCTGTCCGGCCCCCTATCGACGCCTGCCGATGCCCAGGAACTGGCCGTCGCTTTCGGGCGGAGCCGGGGGATCAAGCCGGAGGCGCCCGATGCGGCGGAGCAGTTGCGTGCCCTGACGGCGGCGCAGGTGACGGGCGATCTCAACCTTGCCCATATGGGCACGCCGGAAAAGCCCGCCTTCTTCAGCCCTGTCATCGACGGCAGGAGCGCGGTCGAAGCGGCCGACGCCTATCGCGCGGGCCGGTTCAGGCCGATGCCGGTCATGATCGGCGCAACCAGTGCGGATATCGGCGGCCCGGACGGGCGGATGATCGCGGGCGCGCGCAATCTGGCGTCCCTGTTCGCGGCGAAGGGCCAGCCGGTCTATGCCTATCGCTTCTCCTACGTGGCGACCGCGATCGGCGGGACGCAGGCCTATCATGCCACGGACATCCCCTTCTTCTTCGATACGCAGGCGATCAAATATGGGCCGCAGACCAGCCCGCGCGACAATCAGATGGGCCGGACGATCAGCGCCTATCTGGTCAATTTCGTCAAGACGGGCGACCCCAATGGCCGGGGGCTGACCGACTGGCCGCGCCACGACAAGGGGCAGCGACTGATGGATTTCACGCTGGATGGAACAGCAGCGGTCGACTGAGCGGGCGTCGTCATTGCTCCATGTCCGCCAGCAAGCTCTATTGCCCTAGCCATCCCCCGGTGAAGCCGGCCCGTTGCAGGCCGCGCCTGACGTGCGGATTCTTCTTCATCGTGTTCCACACCAGGCCCGACCGATAATTTTCGATCATCGCCACGATCGGTCCCTGGTCGATGCCCAGATAATCCTTGTCGACCCAGCCGACGCCCAAGCGAAACTCGCCATGGCGGAAAGGTTGGGACGGGCGACGGATGATCGTCGGGTTGAAACTGTCGAGGAAACCATATTTGTCGTAAAGCTGCTCGCCATAGCGGAAATACATGGCCTGGATGGTCGGCTCGACGATTTCCGGCGCGAAGGGCAGCGAGCCAAGCAGCGCCGTCGGCGCCAACGTGCCGTCATCGCGTTCGCCCGGTCCCCGCGCGGAATAGCTGTAGAATTCCCTTTCCCTGCCAGCCAGCGTCATCTTGAAATCGCCCGGCCCGTCGCAAGCGGTCAGCCCCCAGCAGTCCGCGCCATAGCCGGCCCAACCGCCCGGATTTTCCATCGCATAGTTGCGCTGGGCATAGGTGGCCCGGCGGCTATTCTCGAAATAGTCGATGCCCTTGCCGGCCATGTAGCGATCGCGGATGTCGCGGAAATCGACCCAGACATGGCTATATTGATGGCCGAACATCGGCGCAAAATGCAGATGCGGATCGCCCCAACGCGACGACCAACTGGTTTCGAACTGCGTACTCCAGACGTTCCATGTGTCGTCGCGCAGCGGGAAAGTGGGTGAACCCATCCCCAATATATAGAGGATCATGCCTTCATTATAGATTTCCCAGTCGGAGCGGATGAAGCCGCTTTCGGGATGCCAGCCCATCGACACGAACGGCGCACGCGGGGTGATCCAGGTCCACTCGACCGCGCGATACAGCCTCTCCGCCAGCTCGCGGATCTTCACTTCATCAGGATGGAGCGGATCGTCGAACCAGCTCTGCGCGAACAGCACGCCCGCCATCAGCAGCGCCGTGTCGATCGTGGACAGTTCCGAG
This sequence comes from Sphingobium sp. Leaf26, assembly GCF_001421665.1. Lineage (GTDB taxonomy): Bacteria > Pseudomonadota > Alphaproteobacteria > Sphingomonadales > Sphingomonadaceae > Sphingobium. Next base: position 22,321 of record NZ_LMKV01000006.1, on the reverse strand, counting down.
AGGGCGAAACGATAGCCCTTGGTCGAGCCGAGGAAATGATAGAAGAAGCCGTGATTGCCGCTGACCTGGGTGCGCTTGTCGCCCATCGGCGCAGCGACCAGGAATTGCAGCGTCGTCAACGTCCGCTGCCGCGCCTCATCCCGCGTGATCCAACCATGGGTCACGCCGATCGGATAAGCGGTCAGCGCAAAGCCGACGGCGGCGATCGACACGAAGGACGGCGTGGGCCAGCGATCGGGCGCCATGCCGGTCTTTGCGTCGGTGACTTCCCAGAAATAGCGAAAGGCCAGTTTCTGGATGTCGTCGATCAGCGGGCTGACTTCCACATCCAGCGCGGGCCGATGATCCAGCTTGGTCCAGCCATCCACCGCGATCGGTCCGGTGGATAGCGGCACTTCCGGTTTGCGCGTGGCGCAACCTGACAGCAGCCCGGCAAGGCCCATTCCCGCCGTGCCAACGAACGTCCGTCTGTCCAGCAATAGTCTACTCCAGTTGCAATACCGCAACGGGCCGGATCGTGCAGCACCGGTCCGCTGCGGGATGCGGGGTCATCAGAAGCGATAGCCCACGCGGAATTGAACGCGCCGCGGCAGGGTCAACATATTCGACGCATTGGCGCCGTTCGCCGGCAGCAACGGATCGGTGACCTGACCGGTCGCGGGGTTGATGGTGTTGTTGAAGAAGCCGTCGAAACCGCTGAAATTCTTGCTGTTGAAGATGTTCAGCACATCGACCGCGAAATTGACCTGATCGTCCTTGCCGAAGAGCGCGAAATTCTTGGCAAGCGTCACGTTGATTTCGCAGAAGGCGAACACGCCCTTGATGCAATTCTTCTTGGGATAACGGGCAGTGAAGTCGTTGAAGCCCGACGAAGCACCGTTGGTGCCGTCCGTCACCTGATAGGCCTGACCGGAACCGAGCGTCGTCAGGGTCGAGAACTGGAAGCCCAGCGGCAGATCCACGATGCCCGAAATCACAAGGCGATGGCGTTCGTCACCCGGCGAATTGCGCCAGCCATAGGAATCGGGGGTCGGTGCATCCAGACTGAACAGGTCGCCGCCATTCTTCTCCGACTTGCTAAGCGTATAGGCGACGTTAAGGCCCCAGCCGGACTGTTTTGTGTAATTTTTGTCGAGCGTGAAATAGAGCGCCTTGTACCGGGTATCCAGCCCGTCATAGCCGATCAACACGTTGGAATAGCCGGCAGCCCGGACCGCGTCCAACAAAGCGCCGTCGCAGCAAGTGCCGAAGCCGGCATTGTTCCGGGTGGCGAACAGGTTGGTGTAGCCGTTGCGACCGCGCTGGTAGGAGGCGGTTACCGATGTTTCGAAGATGCCGATGCGCTGGCGCACACCGAGCGAGAACTGGTCGTTCACCGGCGGTTTGGCGTTATTCTTGACCGCGAACAGTTCCGGCAGGCCGACTTCGGGATTGGCATTGACCAGCGCAAGCAACCCTTCGCGCGTCAGATAGGCCGGGTCCCAGGCGACGGTCGGCTGGCCATCGCGCGGCAGGCCGTCGGCCGAAAAGCGGAACAGGCCGATCGGGTTGATCGTTCGCGACAGTTCATCGACCGTATTGTTGAAATTGTTGCGGTCATAATAGCGACCGGCGCCACCGAAGACGACCGTGCTGCGATCGCCCTTCACATCCCAGGAAAAGCCGATGCGCGGCGCGAAGGCGCCCTTGAACGGGCTGCGATCATTGCCGTCGCTGATATAGTTTTCCGGGTTGAAATAGTCCGTCGTCGGCAGCGCGCGCAGGGCGGCGGCGGCGGCGGCCGGCGTCTTGTAGCGGTTGTTGAAGCCGTTGCTTTCATAGTCCCAGCGCAGACCAACGTTGAGCTGCAACTTGTCGGTGACGTCCCAGTCGTCCTGAATATAAAGGCCAAGCTGGGTGTTGGACGCATTGATCAGGCCCGATCCAAGGCCCAGCCGCGCCTCTGCCGGGAAAGCGAAGTTGAGGTTGTTGTTGGGTTCACGCCGGAAATAGTAGCGCGGCTGGATATAGGCCTGATTGTCGAACAATATGTCGGTGAACTCGATCCGCGCACCGAACTTGATCGCGTGACCGGAAAAGCCGGTATAGGTCAGATCGTTGCGGAAATTATAATTTTCCTGAACCTCGCGCCGGGTCGAATCCTTGCCACCGAACAGGATCACGCCCTGATAGTCATAGGCAGGCAGATCCGGGTTCAGCGAGGTCGGATTGAACTTGTAGCTCAGATAATTGGCGCTGAATTCATTGACGACTGTATCGTCGTCATAGGTCCATTTGAACTGGTATGTATCGACGACATTGACCTTGTTTTCGGCATAGTCATAGGCGACGTTATCGCCGAAGCCCTGAATGTCGGTTTCCTCACGCCGGCTGAACGACACGTCGAACGTCTGGTTCTCGTTCGGGGTCAATGTCAGCTTGCCGAAGTAGAAGTCGCTGCGGAACGGACTGACGAAGGCCCCTTCGAAATCGCTGATCCGGCGGCCTGAAAATTGTTCGAACTCGGCGATCGCATCGTCGGCGCCGTTGGAACGGACGTTGAAGGCGCGATCCTGGTCATTGCCTTCATAGGCCATGAAGAAGAACAGCTTGTCCTTGATGATCGGACCGCCCAGCGATGCGCCATATTGCTTGCGCTCGAACGCAGGCTTGGCGTTGCCGTCGCGCTTGTCGATAAAGCTTTTCTCGGTCAGCGACCGGTCGGTATATTGGCCGAATACCTCGCCATGAAACTCGTTCGTGCCGGATTTGGTAACGGCGGTGATGACGGCGGCACCCGCCTGCTCATATTCGGCCTTGTAATTCTGCGTGATGACGCGGAATTCCTGCACGGCAAGCTGGCCGAAGGGATTGCCGCGGCTGTTCTGCTGCCCAGCGACACCGCCCTCGCGCAGCTTGTTCTTCAGGCTGACGCCGTCGATGAACACGTTGACCTGACTGGCCGGCGATGCGCCGGACGAGAAGCTCTTGTCGGTTTCGGAGTCATTGTAGCGGACGCCCGGCGCCAGCGCGGCGAAACTGAGGAAATTGCGATCGGTCTGCGGCAGGACGCGAATCTGTTCCTGGCTGATGTTGGTTGCGATTTCGCTGGTCCGGGTTTCGCGCAGGCGGCTGCCGGTGACGACGATCTGGCTGCCGGCGCCGTCATCCGGCGTTGCAGCTGCCGCGTCGGTGGCCGGGGTGCCCAACCGGGCATCGACCGTAGCAGCCTGCCCCACGCCGACCGCGATATCCTGCTCGAACACCCCCTTGTCGGAACCGGTTACAGAGATGTGATAAGTGCCCGCGCGCACGCCGTTCAGGATATAGGTGCCGTTGGCGCCGCTCGTCGCCGTCTGGGTGCGGCCGGTGCCGGCGCTGCTCAGCGTCACGGTCGCACCGGGCACGGGCGCTCCGGCGGAATCGGTCACCCGCCCACGAATGGAGGAGACCGTCGTCTGCGCGCTGGCCGGCGCCGTCATGACGACGATCCCGCTCAGCGCGGTCGCACTGGCAAGGAGGAGGCGAAGGGCGTTCGTCTTGTTCATGGCATCTATTCCCCTGTATATCCCCGTTTCCTTCGGGGTGATCGTTACGCGATTGTCTGCGTCGTGCTGTTGCGCACAATGAGGCTGGGATATCTAAGTTCCGTCTGCGGAACGTTTTCTCCGTCGATGACGGCGGAAAGCCGGTTAATCGCCCGCGCACCAAGATCGGCGATGTCGACCGCCATCGTGGTCAGGCCGGGGCTGATGAGGCGCGCAAGCGGGATATTGTCGAAGCCCGCGACGGCGACCTGGCCGGGCACATCGACGCCCATGTCGCGCAGCGCGACCAGCGCACCGATGGCCATCATGTCGTTGGCGGCAAAGATCGCATCGACCTCCATCTGCTGCATCTGCAACCGCTGGACGGCGAGATGGCCGGATTCCTCGTCGAAATTGCCGGGCAGGATGACGGGGACAAGCCCGGCCGCAGCCATCGCTTCGCGATAGCCACGCGCGCGTTCCGCAGCCTCGATATTGCCCTGCGACCCGGCAATGTGGATGATGGCCCGGCGGCCGGCCGCGACCAGATGCTCGACCATGGTGCGGGCACCCGCCGCATTGTCGATCCGCAGTTCCGGCCGGCCCTGCCGATTTTCGGGACCGTTCAGCAAAATGGCCGGGATGCTGGCTGGCAGATGCGCGAACAGCAGATCCGGGTCGATATGCGGCGCCATGACGATCAGGCCGTCCACCCGCCCGCGCATGTTGCGCAGCGCCTCGACCCCATCGCCCAGCCCCATGTGCATGTTCGACAGCAGCAGGTGGCGTCCGCGCATGGCCGCTTCCCGCTCCATGCCGCGCAATATTTCGGAGAAGAATTCACCATGCAGGTCGGGCAGCACGACGCCGATGACGCCGGTGCGCGCCAGGCTCAGATTGCGCGCGCCGGCGTGGGGGACATAGTTGAGCTTGCAGGCGGCGGCCTCGACCCGCTCCTTGAGCTCCGGGCGAACATTGGGCAGGCGATTGAACACGCGCGACACCGAAGCGACGGACGCGCCGGCTTCCCGCGCCACATCCCTGATCGTCGCCTGTCCGATGGCCTTGCCGTTCATCCTCTGCCCTTGTCATTCGCTTTTTTGTCGGCATGCCTTGCCGATCCGTCTTGTAACCGGTTACAAGAAACCGGACAGCAGTGCAATAGGATGGCGAAACGGTGCAGGATGGCACCGCAAACGCCTCGAAATTTAGGAGAAAGACATGCAGCCCGGCTCCTCCATCTCGCGTCGCGCGACTCTCCTGGGCGTTGGTGCGGTGGTGGCCTGGGCTGCTTCCCCGGCACGCGCGCTATTGGCGCAGGCAGGCTCCAATGGCGCGGCTTCGGCTGACCTCGACGCCTTGATCGCAAAGATGACGGTCGAGGAGAAAGCAGGACAGATCACGCTGATGGCGGCAGCCTGGGCCGGTGGCGCCGCCAATGCACTCAACCCGACGTCCCCTTCCAAATCCAGTTTCCGGCAGCAGATGGAAGAGGTGCGGCGCGGACGAATCGGCGGCGTCTTCAATGGCAATGGCGCGGAAATGGCACGCCAGATGCAGGTCATGGCGACGAAGCAATCCCGCCTCAAAATCCCGCTCATCTTCGCCGCCGACGTCATCCATGGCTTCCGCACCGTCTTCCCCATGCCGCTCGCCGAAGCGGGCAGCTTCGACCCGGCGCTGGCCGAGCAGACAGCACGGATCGCCGCGATCGAGGCGACGGCGGCCGGCATAGACTGGAATTTCGCGCCGATGGTGGACATCGCCCGCGATCAGCGCTGGGGCCGGGGAATCGAGGGCGCGGGCGAGGATGTGCTGCTCGGCCGGATCATGGCGGACGCGCGCGTGCGCGGCTTTCAGGGGCGATCGGGCCTGACGGCGGACGACGCCATGGCCGCCTGCGCCAAGCATTTCGCCGCCTATGGCGCGGCCGAAGGCGGGCTTGACTATAATAGCGTGGACGTGTCGGAACGCACGCTGCGGGAAATCTATTTCCCGCCGTTCCAGGCCGCACTGGAGGCGCAGGCGGCGACAGTGATGGCGTCCTTCAACGAACTGTCCGGTGTGCCGGCGACCGCCAACCACTGGCTTTTGACCGACGTGCTGCGCCGGCAATGGCAATTCGATGGCCTGGTCGTTTCCGACTATACGGGCGACTTCGAACTGATCGACCATGGCTTCGCCGCCGACGAGCGGGAGGCGGCGAAACTCGCCTTCCTTGCCGGCGTGGACATGTCGATGCAGTCGGGTTTCTACATCCGGCATCTGCCCGGCCTGGTGAAGGCGGGTGAAGTGCCGATAGCACGGCTGGATGAGGCCGTTCGCCGCGTCCTGGCACTGAAAACCAAACTTGGCCTGTTCGACGATCCCTTCCGCCGGATCGACCCGAAGCGGGAGAAGGCGCGGGTACGGACACCCGAGCATCTGGACGTCGCGCGCGATGCGGCCCGTCGGTCGATCGTCCTGCTCAAGAATGAGAAGGATCTTCTGCCCCTGCCCCGCTCCGGCAAGCGGATCGCGCTGATCGGTCCCTTCGTGCAGGGGCAACGCGAACTGATCGGCCCATGGAATGTCTATGGCACGGACGCCGATGCCATCGACCTGCTGAGCGGCATGCGCGCGGTGGCCGCCGACCCGCAATCCATTGTGGCGGTCGACGGGTCCGGCATCGAAAAGCCGATTGCGGGCGGGATCGAGGCTGCGGTCGCCGCCGCCCAGGCCGCCGACATCGTCATACTGGCTATCGGCGAAAGCCAGAAAATGTCGGGCGAGGCGCAATCCCGCACCGACATCACCATTCCCGCCGCCCAGATGGCGCTGGCAGAAGCGGTCGCGCAGACCGGCAAGCCGATCGTCATACTGCTGCGCCACGGCCGCGCGCTGGCGCTGCATGGCGCGGTGAAAGACGCGCCGGCCATTCTGGCGACATGGTTCCTGGGGTCCATGTCCGGCATGGCGATCGCCGACATTCTGTTCGGCCTGGCCAGCCCGTCGGCGCGCCTACCATGCTCCTTCCCTTATGAAAGCGGGCAGGAGCCGCTTTATTATGCGCACAAGAATACCGGTCGCCCCAACCCGCCCGGTCCGCGTCAGGACTATAAGGCCCATTATCGCGAGGCACCCAATGCGGCGCTCTACCCCTTCGGCCACGGCCTGACCTATGGAGAGATCGTCTATACGACGCTCGACATGGGCGGCGGCCGGTTGACGGCGGGGGGCGAGTTGACGGTCGTGGCCAGCATCCGCAACAGCGGCCGGCATGCGGCGATCGAGGTCGCGCAGCTTTACGTGCAGGATATCACCGCCAGCATCACCCGGCCGGTGCGCGAATTGAAAGGCTTTCAGCGGATCCCCCTCAAGCCCGGCGAAACGCAGGAGGTCCGCTTCACGCTGAAGCGCGACGACCTGACCTTCCTGGGGCAGGATATGCAGCCGACCGTCGAGCCGGGCAAATTCCGGCTCTGGGTCGCGCCCTCGGCTCAGGCGGAGGGGGTGTCGGATATGTTCGTGCTGGCCTGATCGGGGCGCGGTGACAGCCCCATGATGGCCGCGCCGACCGCGATGGTCGCAAAAGGTCCGGCAACCATGAGCCAATAGATGGCGGCACGACCGGCGGCGTCGGGCGTGCCGCCTTCATAGCCCCAATGCGCATAGGAGAGGCCCAGCAGCAGCGCGGCCAGACCCAGTCCGACCTTCTGCACCAGCATGAACAGGCTGAAGGCGGTCGCTTCCACGCGAAAGCCGGCGATGCTTTCGCCATGATCGACGGCGCTCGGCAACATAGCCCAGGCGGCGAGGTGAAATCCGCTCATCGCCGCCTGCACCATGGCGAGGACGATGATGGAGAGGATGACGCCCGGCACGGCTGGCCACAGGACAAGGCCGGCAAGCGCAAGCATCCCGACACCGGCCGCGATCAGCCAGCTCGCGCGTGCGCCGATGACCATCGCCACCGCCGTCCATAATGGTACCGCCACGGCCCCGGCCACGCCCATGATAGCCAGCGCCTGTTTCCCGCCCACCGGGGCGGACAGGATATAGGTGAAGTAATAGAGGACCGAATGGCCGATGATCGCTCCGGCCACGGTCACGCACAGCGTCGCCGCCCCCAGCATCAGGAAAGGGCGATTGTGCGACAAGGCCCCCAGATCCCGCCGGATGCTGCGCGCAACGGCCTGTGGCCCATCATCCGACACCTGTTCCGGCACGCGCCAGACGACGGCCGCCAGAACGCAGGTTGCGACCAGCGCAAGCAAGAGCGCCATCCCGCCATAACCTTCGCCCCGTGCCGGCATCGCGAAGGCGACGGTGACGGCACCCAAGGCACCGAAGGTCATGCGCGATCCCGACATCAGCGTCCGGTCGGTCGCGTGATCGCTGACCCGCGTGGACCAGGCGGCATAGGGAAGATTGACCAGCGCATAAAGGATGCGGAAGGACAGATGCACGGTCAGGACAAGCGCGAACGTATATTCGCCGGACATGGCCGGCTGGATGAACAGGAGCATGAACAGGATAGCCAGCGGCACGGTTCCCCACGCCACGATGCGGCGGTAGCGCAGTCGCCAGCGGTCCGCCGCGAAGCCGATGGCCAGATCGGCCAGCCCATCGGCAAAGGCGCCGACCACCATGATGATACCTGCCCTGTCGGGAGTCAGGCCCAGACTGTCGGTGTAGAAGAACAGCAGGTATAAACTGACCGTCTGCCAGTAGAGATTGAACGCATAGTCGCCCGCGCCAAAGCCGATGGCGCGGATGCGGTGCGGCCCATCCGGGCCGCCATGCGGCAGGAGGGAGGAGCCGGGCATAGCGCAGCGGATAGAGGATCGGCCGGAGTTTGTCAGGTCCGCCCTATCCCTGATCTGCGGATCAATCGGGCGCCTGCACCAACCGGATCAACGTGCCGTCGGGATCGATCAGCGCCCCCACGGTACCGCCCCATGGCTCCTTCTTCGGGCGATGCGCGCGCGGCCAGCCGATGGTGGTTTCGACTATGCCAGCCGCGATGACCTGGGCAAAGAAACCGTTCACGTCGTCCATCCTGAAACAGCAACCGAAGGAACTAGTGGCAGGGTCCATATCGGGATAGGGAAAGAATTCCAGGATGATGCTGCCACGGCGCAGGATCATCCAATGGGGATCGCGCCAGCTCTCGACAAAGCCGAACCGGGCATAGAAGGCCGATGTCGCGCCGAAATCGCGAGACGGCAGGTTGGGCGTCGCAAGGTCAGTCATGGCCATACCTCCATGGATCGGCCTCCTCATACCGCATGCGGCCATATGGTGCCACAACTCACAGGTCAGCTATCTTATCGCCACCCGGAGCTTGCTGCGGCCCTATACCACCAGTGCCTCAAGCAGCGTCAAATGAGCATCGGACCAGGCGATCATCTTGCGGAAGGCGAGATCGACCCGATCCGACCCTTCCCAGACCCAACATCATCATTTCTAGAATATCGAACGATAGAGCGTAATTTATCAGCCTGTTTCATAATTAAGCCGGGCGGTAGACCGACATCAGCCCGAACGGACGGGCGCAGAACATTCTCAGGAAGGACTTCACCCATGTCGATCACCGCCACCCCGACCCCCGCCAAGGCCCTGCTGTCGCCCACCAATCATGCGCTGGTCCTCATCGACTTTCAGTCGCAAATGGCCTTCGCTACCAAGTCGATCGCGCCCGAACTGCTGCGCAACAATGCCGCGCTGGTGTCCAACGCCGCCGCCGGCTTCAATGTCCCCACCATCCTGACCACCGTCGCCGAAAAGAGCTTCTCCGGCCCGATGTTCAGCGAGATCACCGAAGCCTTCGACAATCAGCCGATGCTTGACCGCACGTCGATGAATAGCTGGGAAGACGCCGCCGTCATCGATGACGTGAACCGCATCGGCAAGGATCGCATCGTCTTTGCTGGCCTGTGGACCAGCGTCTGCATCGTCGGCCCGGTCCTTTCGGCGATCGAACAGGGTTTTGAGGCCTATGTCATCACCGACGCCAGCGGCGACATCAGCGAGGAAGCTCATGAGCGCGCCGTGGAACGCATGATCGCCGCCGGCGCCAAGCCCATCACTTCCCTGCAATATCTGCTCGAACTGCAACGCGACTGGGCACGCACCGAAACTTACGACATGACCACCGGCATCGCCCGCAAATGGGGTGGCGCCTATGGCCTGGGCATCACCTATGCCAAGGCGATGTTCAATGCGTCCGAAGGCGCCCACTAAGTCTCAACGGGGGAGCTGTCTGAGCATGGCTCCCCTCTATCGCTGCCGAAGGACAAGCCCATGAAAGCCTATCTCCTTTCGCTTGGCGCGGGACTGCTGGTCGGTATCGTCTACAGCCTGATCGGTGTGCGATCGCCTGCCCCGCCCGTCATCGCCCTGATCGGGCTGGCAGGCATTTTGCTGGGCGAGCAACTGCTGCCGATCGCCCACTGGCTGACTGCCCCTTCGCCCCCTATCGCATCTACGGAGCATGACGCATGATGACCCGCCGTCAGGCGCTGGCCAGCGCCGCCACCACCGCCCTTCTCACCGCTTCGGAAAGTTTCGCCATGAGCCGGAAAGACCTCATCATCACCAATGCCAGGGTCACGACGCTGGACCGGGAAAATCCGGCGGCACAGGCGGTGGCGATCCGGAACGGCAAGTTTCTGGCCGTGGGCAGCGAGCAGGACGTTCGCGCCGCCGCCAGCCCCGACGCGCAGACGATCGACGCCAAGGGTCGCCGCCTGATCCCCGGCCTGATCGACAGCCACATCCATGTCATTCGCGGCGGCCTCAACTATAATATGGAATTGCGCTGGGAAGGTGTGCCGAGCCTGTCGGAAGCCATGGCGATGCTCAAACGCCAAGCGGAAAACACCCCGCCGCCGCAATGGGTGCGCGTGGTCGGCGGCTTTACCGAACATCAGTTCGCCGAAAAGCGCCTCCCCACGATCGCCGAGATCAACGCTGCGGCACCCGATACCCCGGTCTTCATCCTGCACCTCTATGACCGCGCACTGCTGAATGCCGCCGCGCTTCGGGCGGTGGGCTATGACAAGAACACGCCCAACCCGCCCGGTGGTGAAATCGTCCGCGATGCGCAGGGCAACCCGACCGGCCTGCTGCTGGCCCAGCCCAATGCGACGATCCTCTATGCGACGCTGGCGAAGGGACCGAAGCTGCCGCAGGACTATCAGGTCAATTCGACGAAGCATTTCATGCGCGAACTCAATTCGCTCGGCGTCACCAGCGTGATCGACGCGGGTGGCGGATCGCAAAATTATCCCGACGACTATGAGGTCATCGACACGCTGCACAAGGATGGCGAACTGACGTTGCGCGTCGCCTACAACCTCTTCACGCAGAAGCCCAAGGAAGAGCTGAAGGATTTCGCCAACTGGTCGACCAAGGTGAAGCCCGGCGATGGCGACGACACATATCGCCACAACGGCGCGGGCGAGATGCTGGTCTATTCCGCCGCCGACTTCGAGGATTTTCGCGTCGCGCGCCCCGACATGATGCCGGAGATGGAAGGCGATCTGGAGCCGGTCATCCGCCTGCTCGCCGAACGCCGCTGGCCCTGGCGAATGCACGCCACCTATGACCAGACGATCGGCCGTGCACTGGATGTGTTCGAAAAGGTCAATCGCGACATTCCGTTGCAGGGGCTGAACTGGTTCTTCGACCATGCCGAAACCATCAGCGAGCGCAATATCGACCGGATCGCCGCGCTAGGCGGTGGCATCGCCGTGCAGCATCGCATGGCGTTCCAAGGCGAATATTTCGTCGAACGCTATGGCGCCAAAGCGGCCGAGGCCACGCCGCCGATCAGGCGGATGATGGCGGCCGGCGTGCCCGTAGGCGCCGGCACGGACGCCACCCGCGTCGCCAGCTATAACCCCTGGGTGTCCCTGAGCTGGCTGGTCACGTCGAAAACGGTCGGCGGCCTGGCCCTCTATCCGGTGCGCAACCGCCTGGATCGCGAAACGGCGCTGCGGCTTTGGACCGAAAGGAACACATGGTTCTCGAACGAGGTGGGCAAGAAAGGCCAGATCAAAAAGGGGCAACTCGCCGACCTGGCCTTGCTGTCGGACGATTATTTCTCCGTGCCGGAGGATGAGATCGCCCTTCTCCGATCGGTCCTGACCGTGCTGGGCGGCAAGATCGTCTATGGCGAAGGCGACTATGGCTCGCTCGCACCGGTCGCGCCCAAGGCGATGCCCGACTGGTCGCCGGTCGCGACCTTCGGCGGCCATTATCGTAAGGATGAAACCGCGAACAAGCTGGCATCAGCCTGTGGCTGCGCCTCATCCTGCGGCGTCCATGGCCATGACCATGCTGCCGCGCTGGGCGCCCATGTGCCAGCCGCCGATGTCCAGAGCTTCTGGGGTGCGTTGGGCTGCGGCTGCTGGGCCGTCTGATCCCGGCTGGCCCCTCCAGGTAAGGAGGGGTCAGCCATCTTTCATTCTATAATGTAGAACATTACGGTCGATATTATTCGGATCGTTAGTGGCCCAATCGCCGCCTAGACAGGTCTTGCTACATCGACCGAGAGGCACTCGTCCTCTCCAGCCGGAGACAATTACATGAACCGCATCACCCTGATGGTGGCGACCGCACTGGTCGCCATCAGCCCCGCCCCCGCGCCTGCAAAGGCTGCGCCTGCCGCCAGCCCCGACTATGCCGTCGGCCCGCAATATGACACCACGCATGTCTATGTCACGACGGAGGATTTCGACCGCTTCGTCGCCAGCTTCACCGCGACCTTCGGCGGCACCACCAGCAAGCAAGGCGAGTTTCAGGTCACGCCGACCACCAGCCGGACCAAATCGCAACTTGCCCTGACGCCCGCCGGCACCATTTCCGTCTTCGGTTTCCTGACGCCCATACCCTATCCCTTCGGCGCGGAGCGGACCGGCTATCTGGTGCGCGACATCGACGGGGCAGCGGCTTCGGCCGTCAAGCATGGCGCGACCCGCCTCATCACCAGCTTCCCCGATCCGATCGGGCGCGATGTGGTGGTGCAATGGGCGGGCGGCGTGAACATGCAGCTATACTGGCACACGGCCAAGCCCGACTATCCGGCGCTGACGACCGTGCCGGAAAACCGCATCTACCTGACCGCGGACGCCGCCGACCTGTTCGTCAAGCAATGGACCGGCTTTGCCCATGCGAAGGTAACGTTCGACGAGAAGGCAGCGCCCGGCGCGGAGATCGGCCAGCCGGGCAAGACCTACCGCCGCATTCGCCTGACGTCGGGCTATGGCAAGATGAGCGTCATCGTCTCGGACGGACAACTACCCTGGCCCTATGGCCGCGACATGACCGGCTATTCCGTCGCGGACCTTGGCGCCACTTTGGACAAGGCCGGCGCCGCCGGTGTCGAAACGCTGGTCCCAGCCCATGAAGAAGGCGGCCGCCAGTCGGCGATCGTCCGTTTCCCCGGCGGCTATATCGCCGAAATGCACAGCGACGTCGGGGCGTAAGCGTCATGATCGCCACCCCCAGCTTCGTCTCCGCCTTGCTCGCATGGCGACCCACATGGTTCCTCGCCCGACTGATGCTGACCGGTGCCTATGTTCTTGGCGGGATCGTCAAGCTGACCGACTGGCAGGGCGCCGTCGCCGAGCAGGCGCATTTCGGCATGAGTCCGCCCGCCTTGTGGGCGGTGCTGACGATCGCGCTGGAACTGGTCGGCCCGCTGTTGATCCTGACCGGCCGGCTGGTCTGGCTGGGCGCGGGCATGCTGGGCGTCTTCACCCTGCTCGCCGCCTTCACCGCCAACGCTTTCTGGGCGATGCCGGCGGGCCAGGAGCGTTTCATGGCGACCAATGCCTTTTTCGAGCATATCGGCCTGATCGGCGGCTTCATCCTCGTGGCGATGATCGCGGACCGGAAGCATGTCGATGCGTAAGTGCCTCCTGCCATGCCTCGCGCTGCTGGCGCTGCCGGTCCCGGCCGCTGCCCAGCAGCGCGAGGCATGGCAGGCGCCGACGCTCAGCATCACCCGCTATGACGAGGACTGGTCCGACCTCTCCGATGCCGACAAGCGTGCCCATCACTGGACCGGCCCGCTCAAATATATCCCGATCGGCGACGACGCCTGGCTGTCCACCGGCATTGAAGTACGGGCGCGCAGCGAACGTTACGGCGACAATCTCTGGGGTGGGGCGGATGCGCCGGACGACGCCTATCTCTGGTTGCGAGCCATGCCCTATGTCGACCTGCATGTCGGCAAGGCCCGCGCCTTCGTTCAGCCGATCGCCGCCTATGCCGTGGGCGTGGCCCCCTCCGCCAGTCCGATCGACCAGACGCGCGTCGACCTGCTTCAGGCCTTTGGCGAGGTCGATCTTGGCCCCGTCACCCTGCGCGCCGGACGACAGATGCTGTCGCTCGGCACCGAAAGGCTGATCGGCACCCGCTATGGTCGCAATGTGCCGCTCGCCTTCGATGGCGCGCGCGCGGACATGAGGGTCGGCAAAGCGGTGGTCAGCCTGCTCGCGATGAAGCCGGTCCAGCCCGGCTCCGGCAGCTTCGACGATGCCACGTCCGATACGAAAGCGCTCTGGGGTGCCTATGCCGCACTGCCCGAGCTCGACATCTATTATCTGGGCTATCGCAACCGCGCCGCCCGTTTCGGCGGCGTCGACGGGCGAGAGATACGCCACAGCCTCGGCTTCCGGTCACACGGAGTGCGCGACAACTGGCACTGGAATGTCGAGGGCGTCTATCAGTTCGGCCATTTCGGGGGCCAGCGCATCGCCGCCTGGACGCTGGGCACCGAAGTCGGCCACACTTTCCCCACCCTGCCGCTGGCGCCCGACGCAATGCTGCGCTTAAACGTCGTCAGCGGCGACAAGAAAGCCGGCGACGGTCGGCTTGGCACCTTCAACGCCCTCTTTCCCAAGGGCAAATATTTCGGTGAATTATCGCCCGTCGGCCCGACCAACATCATCAGCGTCAACCCGCGCGTCAGCGCTACGCTGGGCGGCGGCCTGTCCGCCAGCCTCACCGCCATGGCCTATTGGCGCGCCAGCAAAGGCGATGGCGTGTATGACATTCCGGGTAATCTGATCCGCGCGCCCGGTAACGGCGCGCCCCGCTTCATCGGCAAGGAGGCGGAGGTGGCGATCGCCTGGCAAGCCACGCCCGAATGGGAGCTGTCGACCTCCTTCTCTGCCTTCGCGCCGGGTGCCTTCATCCGCGATACCGGCCCGGCGAAGACGATCACCATGTTGGGGCTGGAGAGCAATTTCCGCTTCTGATCATTCGATATTATAGAACGAACCGGCCCATATTATTCGACTACCTGCGAATCCTGCCCCTCCATAGGATCAGCCGCACATTCCATCCGGAGACCAACCATGACCGCGCCCGCCAAAAGCCCCTCGCCCCTGCCCTGGCTCCTGCTGCTCCTGTCTGTCACGACCGGTCTGGTGGACGCGATCAGCGTGCTGGGACTGGGCAAGGTGTTCACCGCCAACATGACCGGCAATATCGTCTTTCTGGGCTTTGCCGCCGTGGGCACACCGGGCTTTCATGCGGCATCCTATCTGGTCGCGATCGCCAGCTTCCTGATCGGCGCGCTGGTTGCGGGCCGCGTAGGCAAGGGGCATGCCGGTCTGCCACTGCGTCGCTGGCTGCTGATCGCGGCTCTGGTGGAGGCGAGCCTGCTCTGGATTGCCGCCGGGGTCGCGACCGGGTTCGACATGGCCAGCCAGTCGGCCGGTTCCGCCCTCTACGCGATCATCGCCCTTACCGGCCTTGCCATGGGCTTCCGCAACGCCACCATCCGGCAACTCAAGGTGCCCGACCTGACGACTACGGTGCTGACGCTGACCATGACGGGGCTGGCCGCGGACTCATCGCTCGCGGGCGGTGGCAATCCCAATTGGGTGCGCCGGATCGGCAGCGTCCTCGCCATCCTCCTGGGTGCCGCGATCGGGGCGCTGCTCGTCACCCAGAGTGGCCTGGTCGTGCCGCTGGTGCTGGCCGGCGCGCTGATCCTGGGCGGCACGCTCGCCTGCATGGCCCATCCGGCCGCCGCCCAAACCGTCGCTGGCTAACGCAGCGTCATGCGTCGTCCGACCGCGTCTTGGCGCGGCGGGCGAAGATATTGAGCACCTCTACCAGCGTCGAAAAGGCCATGGCCGCATAGATATAACCCTTGGGCACATGCACACCGAAGCCATCGGCTATCAGCACCGCACCGATCATCAGCAGGAAGCCCAGCGCCAGCATCACCACCGTCGGGTTGCGCGCGATGAAGTTGGCGAGCGGATCGGCCGCGATCAACATCACCGTCACCGCGACGATCACGGCGATATACATGACCGCCAGATTGTCCGTCATGCCCACCGCCGTCAGGATGGAATCGAGCGAGAAGATCATGTCCAGCACGATGATCTGCGCGATCGCCGCGCCGAATGTCATGGTCGCCACGCCCTTCTTGTCCAGCACGCCATCGGCCGGATCGGGATCGACGCTGTGATGGATTTCCTTGGTCGCCTTCCAGATCAGGAACAGTCCGCCCGCAATCAGGATCAGGTCGCGCCAGGAAAAGTCGGTTTCAAATGTCGGCACGCCATGCTGATCCAGCGGGCCATTGAAACCCAGATTGAACACCGGCTGCGTCAGGCCGACGATCCAGGCGATCATCGACAGCAGGACCAGCCGCATGACAAGCGCCAGTCCGATACCGATCTTGCGCGCCTTGGGCCGCTGCGCTTCGGGCAGTTTGTTGGTCAGGATGGAAATGAAGACCAGATTGTCTATGCCCAGCACCACCTCCATCACCACCAGCGCGATCAGCGCGGCCAAGGCTGTGGGGTCGGTGAAGGCGGTAATCAGACTGTCCATATCATCCTCTGTTGCATCCGGTCGCCAGCACTGTCCGACAGCGTACCGAAACGGCGTAAAAGGACTAGCGTTCCTTTGTTGCTGCTTGATGCCCAACGGCGCAGTTTCTAATGCTGCCATGTTGAATATTGGGGATCATCAATGCGCATCATCCTTTGCCTTATGGCGTTGGCTCTCGCCACGCCCGTTCATGCTGAAGTCTTCGTAATGAACGGCCATTTCCCCGCTCCTAATCGGGAGGTGAGCCTGGCCCGCAGCATCGGCATCGACCGGATCGCCGGGCGCGACGGCATGGCGCTGGGGCTGGCGATCGAGGCGGAACTCAGCCAGCGCGGACCGGACGGACGGCCCTATTATGACCTGATCGCCGTGTCGCGGCGCGGGCCGGAGGCCGACATACTGGTGTCGGGCATGGCCGACGCATCGGTCCGGGAAAGCGACGTCAAGCGCAAGGTCGAGCGATGCGCCGAAAAGCAAGGCGACAAATGCGTGCGCAAGGAGAAGGTGGAAGCAACCTGCCTTCAGGAAATGATCAGCTTTTCCTCCACCCTGCGGGTCGCGGGCAGCGACGATGGACGCATCCTCTATACCCAGACCCGGCCGCAGACGGACAGCATCACTACCTGCCCCGACGACAAGGGCGAGCCCAGCCCGAAGGACCGGATAGCAAAAATGGTGCGAACCGCCGCCGACCGCTTCGTCGACGATATCATGCCGCGACATGAGGAATATCGCATCCGTCTGCGCGAGGGGCGCGAAGGCATGGACAAGGCGATGGGACAGGCGTTCAAGGACAGTATCCGCCTTTCGCAGCGCGACCCGATCGCGGCCTGTACGACATGGGCGGACATGGACCGGACCCTGTCGGGTCATCCATCCCTGCTGTTCAACCTCGGCCTCTGTGCGGAACAGGCCGGCGATTATGTCGCCGCCGAACGCGCCTATGGCCGTGCCGGCGCCACGCAGGATGATGTCGCACGGGTGCGCGGCCTCGCCATCGGTCGCGACGATGCGAAACGGCGCGCGGCAGGCGGTTGACGCTTCGACTGGACTTGACCGGGCGGGTGCCGTAGCGACGGGCCGTTCTTCCACCATTGCCGCGGCGTGCAGCCGCAAATCCCATCACTTGCGAAAGGCGGCATATGTCCCGGACCACCCTGACCCGTTTCCTGATCGAACAGCAACGGGAGGCGAACGCGCTGCCGGCCGAACTGCGCCTGTTGATCGAAACGGTCGCACGCGCCTGCAAGACGATCAGCCATGCAGTCGGCAAGGGTGCGCTGGGCGAAGTGCTGGGCAGCCTGACCAGCGAGAATGTGCAGGGCGAAGTGCAGAAGAAGTTGGACGTCATCGCCAACGAACTGTTGCTCGACGCCAATGAATGGGGCGGGCATCTGGCCGCGATGGCCTCTGAGGAGATGGAGACGCTCTATCCCATCCCCAATCGCTATCCCAAGGGCGAATATCTGATGCTGTTCGATCCGATCGACGGGTCCAGCAATATCGACGTCGACCTGTCGGTCGGCACCATCTTTTCAGTGCTGAAGGCGCCGGAAGGCTGCGCCGGTCGCGCCGTGACCGAAGAGGATTTCCTGCAAAACGGCCGCAGCCAGGTTGCCGCAGGCTACGCCATCTACGGGCCGCAGACGATCCTGGTGCTCAGCGTCGGCACCGGCGTCTATGAATTCACCCTCGACCGCGAAGTCGGTAGCTGGGTCATGACCGACCCGGACATGAAGATGCCGCAGGGCAAGTGCGAATTCGCGATCAACATGTCGAACCGCCGCCAATGGTCCCCGGCCATCACCCGCTATGTGGACGAGCGCGTCGCTGGCGAAGCGGGTCCGTGCGGCAAGGACTATAATATGCGCTGGACTGCCTCGATGGTGGCGGACGTGCATCGCATTCTGAAGCGTGGTGGCATCTTCATGTATCCCTATGACCACCGCGCGCCCGGCAAGGCGAAGCTGCGCCTGATGTATGAAGCCAATCCGATGAGCTACCTGATCGAACAGGCCGGCGGCGCTGCGAGCGACGGCTTCATGCCAATCATGGACGTGCCCGCCACCGCCCTGCACCAGCGCATCGGCGTGGTATTGGGCGATACGGCGGAAGTGGCCGCAGTTGTCGCTTATGGTGCCGAAACAGTGGTCGCCGCCTGAACGGGTCGGGGCAAGAAAAAAGGGGGAGAGCGTTACCGCTCGATCCCCCTTGCTTCGGCTCGCCGTGCCGGTTTTAACCGGCGGCTCCTCTCCAGAAACTTTTTATGTAGCGCGCCGAACAGCGATGTCGCTCTAGCCCAGCGCGATGACAAAAAAAAGGCTGATCGTGAGACCAGCCTGAAAGTTTTTAGGAGAGGATGCCTGAAAGGCACAGTCCTTTTGTCCTGCCGGTCGGATTTTCGCAAATGCGAAGGACGAAACCATGGTTGCATCAAACGCAATCCATTGCCGATCCGCCCGTCAGCTTGCGTTCATGCCCGATTCGCGGCGCTAAGCAAATGTCAGGGCTTGGCTGCTAGGCCGCACTGATGCACGGCCCAGTTCCGCAAACGACCAACATGATTCGCTATCGCCGCGACATCGACGGTCTGCGCGCGCTCGCCATCCTGCCCGTGCTGCTGTTCCATGCGCATGTGCCGGGTTTTTCAGGCGGCTATGTCGGGGTCGACATCTTCTTCGTCATTTCCGGATTCCTCATCACCGGCATCATCGCCCGCGAAGTGGATGAAGGGCGCTTTTCGCTCGTCCGCTTCTACGAACGCCGCTTCCGCCGCATCATGCCCGCGCTGGCGCTGATGATCCTGACGGTATTGGCTGTAGCGGCCTGGCTCTATCTGCCCGGTGACCTGGAGGGCGTGCCGCGATCCGCACTGGCCGCGACGCTGTTCGCTTCCAACCTCTGGTTCTTCACCGACACCGGCTATTTCTCCGGCGGCGCGGATGTGAAGCCGTTGCTCCACACATGGTCGCTGGCGGTCGAGGAGCAATATTATATCGGCTTCCCGATGCTGCTGATGCTGCTTGCCCGCCTCGCCCCGCGCCGGCGCACGGCGGTGGTCGCAGGGATCGCGGCGCTTTCGCTCGCGATCGCCATCGCGATGCAGCGCGACACCAGCGGCTTTACCTTCTACCTGCTACCGACCCGCGCCTGGGAATTATTTGCCGGCGCGCTGCTGGCACTGGGCGCGGTGCCAGCCATCCGGCCACGCTGGCTGCGCGAATGGACGGCGTGGACGGGCGTAACAACCGTCTTACTCGCTGTCGCACTTTATGATCGCAACACCGTCTTTCCCGGCGTCACAGCCCTCGCGCCGGTGCTGGGTGCCGCCGCGCTGATCCATGCCGCACCGGGAACATCCGTCGGCCGACTCCTTGGCTGGGGACCGATGGTGGGTGTCGGTCTCATCTCCTACTCGCTTTATCTGTGGCACTGGCCGCTGATCGTCTTGACCGAATATGCAACCGACCTGCCGCTATCCGGCGGAACGCGGCTCATGGTGATCTGCGCGGCGCTGCTGGCTGGAATGGCCTCCTGGCGCTTTGTCGAACGCCCCTTCCGGGATACGCAACACATGCCGGCAAAGGTCATTTTCCGTTTCACCGGCGCAGCTATGGCCATCCTCTGCCTGCTGTCGCTGGCGCTGATGGCGATGGGCGGCTGGCCCTCCCGCTTCGCGCCGCAGGTGCTGGCGCAGATGGCTGGGCAGGCGGATTTCGCGCCTACGCGCAAACGATGCCATGACACTTATATGCGCGGCGCCCAGCCCTGCACACTGGGCGCGGACGTACCGCCCGACGCGATGCTATGGGGGGACAGTCATGGCGTGGAACTGGCCTATGCGCTGTCGCTGGAGGCACGCGCAGAAAATCGCTCTCTGGTCGAGCGGACGACATCAAGCTGCCCGCCAGTGCTGGGCTATGACGCGAAAGATCCGCGCTGCGCCACCGCAAACCGTGCCGCCTTCGATGCGATCCGCACCGATCCAGCCATCAGGCGCATCTATCTTTCTGCCTTCTGGGCCAATGGCGATTTCGATGATCCCGGCTTCGTGGCCAGGCTTGACCGCACCATTGCCGACATCCGTGCCCAAGGGCGGGAGGTCGTACTGATCGGTCCGGTGCCGCCGCAACCCTTCGATGTGCCGCGCCACCTCGCCCATCTGGCGCAAGCCGGACATCTGTCGGAAGCGCGGGGCGTGGAACGCGCCTGGGTAGAGGCGCGGACGGTGAATCTGGGTATTTTGTTCGCCCGCTGGCAGGCACGGGGCGTCCGGCTGATCAATCCGATCAAAGCGCTCTGTTCCAGCGGACAATGCCTGCTCGAACAGAATGGCCATCCGCTCTATTTCGATTCCCACCATCTGAGCGTAGCGGGTGCGCAATTGGTGACAGGGGTGCGCTGACCTCTATTCGGCGGCCAGCGCATAGCCAGCGCGCGGCAGTTCCGTAGCAAGCGCCTCGACCATGCGCGTGACCACCGCCTGCATCCGCGCGACGCCCGGCCCCGGTCTATCCAGCGTGATGTCCAGATAAAGCGCACGGTCGATCTCCACCTGAAGCGCATGGATACCCTGTTCCGGTCGCCCGTGGCGATCCACCATATGGTCGCCGGCATAAGGATGATTTTGCGCGACGATCAGTCCATGGCCCGTCGCGACATCGGCCGCCAACGTCATCAGCCGGGTCGAGGCGCTGCGCCCGAACCGGTCGCCCAGCACAATGTCCGGGGCCGGCTGGCCTGCGGCGGGTGGTGCCAAAGGCGGCATGGAATGGAGGTCGATCAGGATCGCATGTCCGTGCGCCTGCCGCGCGGCGGCCAGCATGTCGGCAAGCCTGGCATGATAGGGGCGGTGCAGCGTCTCGATCCGGCGCCGCGCCTCAGCCCAGCGCATCGGACCGCGCCACAATTCATGTGCGCCCGGCAAACGGCGCGGAAAGAGGCCAAGGCCACCGCGCAGTTTGGCACTGCTCTGCAATGTGGCGTCGCGCGGCAGGTCGGCGATCATGCCGGGGTCGATCTCGCGCTCATGCCGGTTGAGGTCGATCATGGCGCGCGGCGTACGGGCAATGAGGACAGAAAAGCCACGCGCGATCAGCGGATGGGCGAGCAGGTCGACCCAGCGATCCTCCAGCCGGCGCAATATGGTCGGCTGAACGCGGGCGGCGGCAAGCAGATCCTCACCATAGACCCGCCCGGCATGAGGGACCGACAGGATGATCGGCCGGTCGGGCAAAGCCGGGCCATAAAGGTCGAAAGCGGTCTCGCCAAGCGTCGGGCAACACGGCGCGGGATGATCCAATGCGGCTCCTTTCACCGGCGCGCCAAAAAAGGTTACCCGGCTGGCAAATATTTAAACCTTGTCGCATATAAGCGGGCTTCGCGCCACCCTGTCGGATCGGCGCCAAGCGCCGTGGGACGGCCGAGTGGGAATGTCGGGGGCAATGGTTCGTATTTTATTGGCCGAAGATGACGAGAGCATGCGGGTCTATCTCGCCCGTGCGCTGGAACGGTCGGGTTATGACGTCGTGTCGGTATCGACAGGGCGGGAGGCCGTGCCGCACATCGAATCGGACCGGTTCGACCTGCTGCTGACCGATATCGTGATGCCTGAGATGGACGGCATCGAACTGGCACAACATGCGGCCTCGGTCGCGCCGGACATGCGGATCATGTTCATCACCGGCTTTGCCGCCGTTACATTGAAGGCAGGCAAGGCAGTACCGCAGGCCAAGGTGCTGTCCAAGCCCTTCCACCTGCGCGACCTGGTGCTGGAGGTCGAACGGATGTTCGGCAGCGAAAGCGTGCCGGCCTCGACCGACAATCCCTGATCATGGTGCGATTTAGCGGTGCCCGGCCTTATACCAACCTCCCATGATACTGACTCACGTGGGGATTCCCAAAGCGGCAAATTTCTGACTCTATGGGTGCCGATTGGAGGGCATGGCCATGGGTGCAGCGGGTGCAGC
>NZ_LMKV01000005.1 GCF_001421665.1 Sphingobium sp. Leaf26 | reverse complement strand
TCTCCCAGCTGTCCGACGACCTCGAAGACAACCTTTGGCAATCGGGCACGGGTAAAAAGGAACCGCGATGCGAATATCAATTAGACAACATTCGCGACTGTCGGCTTATCGGCGAACGCTAAGCGATAGCCGACGTTCAGGCAGCAGCTCTGTGACCTCAGACCTTGGGCTGGAACTTTGTGCTCGGTCGGCTCTGGAGCAAAGTCGTCTACTTAACGGACAGACCAAGGCTCAAGCGCTATGTGCGCTTTGTGCCCAGTTGAGACAGGGTCGCAGTTTTCGGCCTCGCGATACCCTACCGTCCGTCTTATGTCGTGGATATCGGCCATAGAGTCTACTCTCGTCGGTACGAGACGTTAGGACATAAACCACTTGCTTTGGCTGATAGCCTCATGCCATCGGCCGCTCCCGTCGGTGTTTGCGAGCAGATACCATTTATGGCACGGTTGCACCGATGAGGAGAATACATGTATCTGCGCAAGGATGAGTCGCTCGACGCGTTGGCCGAAAAGGGGAATGTTGCCCAGTTCGTTGCCTTCATGCCGGAGGGCGATCTGCCGCGCCAGACCTATCTTCGCATTATTGACTGCGAGCCCAATCAGATTTTCCCGACGCCGGAGGACGCGATCCTCGCTCTTCTTAGCCGATCGCCTGAAGGCACGGTAAATGTCCGCAGCTACGCTCCTGACAACCCGCGCAGTCGAGAGTTCATCTATGCACTCGATGCGGTCGAGAATGTGTTAGCGGCTGTGGTTCGCCTGACGCGCGAGGGTTTGTTTACGATCGTCAATGAAACGGTGGATGTCGCTGATGGGGGTGTATCGGGTGTAGTCCAAGGCGACGTCATCGAATTCGCACCGGATGATACGCCGCGTTGCGTCGAGAAGCCGGGTGCTGCTTCCCTTCCCAAGGAGATGGGCTTTCAGCTGTTGAAGCTCGTATATGGTTTTTCCCCTGATCTTGGTGACGCCGTTGGTCGTGTGGAGTTCAGCATTCATCCCAAGACGCGTGGATGGCGGGGAACACAAACGCTTTTGTGGGAGCAGGAGGATGAGAGCGACGCGCGCGTGACAGCGACGCTGGAATGGCCCAACCGCTTCAGCCGACATATTGGTGACAAGCTTTATGGTTTGTTGATGGCTCATATTGCCACGGCCCCGGTGCCTCGCACACTTGCTGTACCGCGTCGTGTTGCCCCGTTCGTGTTCGGAGCCGACACCGGATCTCATGAACAATGGATCCGTACGTGTCCGACTGAGCAACAGCCTGGTCTTTTCACTACGCATCGCGGCTGGCTTGATCCTTTTAAGTTGTTGGTGACCGAAGATCCGACCGGAACGGCCATCGCCGCGATTCTCTCCCAGGCTGGGGTACAGGCCGAGTTTGCCGGTGCCAGTCTCGTAAGCGCGGACGGACGAACGATCGTGGAAGGTGTCAGCGGGCAGGGCGACAGTTTCATGCTCGGGATGCGTTTGCCTCAAGAGCTACCTGCCAGCGTCGCGGAGGATGTTGTTCGGGCCGCTGCGAAGCTTAGTGAAGTTTTTGGACCTGTGCGCACGGAGTGGGTGCATGATGGCACGATGGTGTGGATCGTCCAACTGCATCGTGGAGCCACAGCAAGTACGGAACGCGTGATCGTACCGGGCGAGCGCGCGAACTGGATCGGCTTTGAGGCAAGGGAGGGCCTTGAGGCGTTGCGATCGCTTTTTGGTGCTCTCGATGTTGAAACGGGCGTTGAGATTAGAGGGGCGATCGGCGTCACAAGCCATATGGCTGATCTGGCGCGTAAATCAGGCGTCCCTACACGCGTTGTTGCTATATAAACGGGATGGGTTTGCCTGAAAGGACGGTTTGGATACCGTACAGCCGTTTTCGGTCGCAGCTTATCGACGGCTTCAAATACGATCAAAGACCGACCCGGTACGCGGGCTAAAGAGCCTTTCATATGTTCGTAGCAATGCGCCATCGGTAAACGCAGAGACATAATCGCTCACGACCCGTAAAGGGTTGGCGCTTTCCTCGTAAACACGAGCGAGGTCAGGTGGTAAGAGGCGAGAAGGGTCCGAAACGATCGCTTCGAAAACAGCGATCACCATGCGCTGACCCTTGAACTCCAGATGCTGGACCCGTGGGCTATTGATCACGAGATTGACGATTAGGGTCTGGAAGGCAGACAGCAAGGGTCTCGCTGGTGAGGCCATGACTGCCCGCCAGATGAGCAAAGGTTCGTCAAACAAGCCTACCTTGTCAAGCTCAACCGCTCTTATGAAATAATGCACTAGTCGACCGATGGCACGTTTGCGCGCCGACGCGCTGCCAAATAGATGATTAACAAGGTCGGCAAAACTACCGGTAAGGCCCGACAGAGGTCGCTTCGAGAGCTGCGCTACAAGATGCTCACAAAGCGGTTCGGTAATTGCCATACAAAAATCGTCTCGCGAGATGAAGCCAAGAGCGATCGCGTCTTCAAGATCGTGGACGCCATACGCAATATCATCCGCAACATCCATGATGGAGCAGTCAAAGGACTTGTGTCGGGTCTCACCGTGCTTTCCTTCTCGTGCGTCGATGGCGCAAAAGGCTTCACGATCCTGCGGCGAAAGGCATTCTAGGATCCAGTCGAAAGCTCCTACATCGTCATCGTAGCAGGCTTTGGCCGGCTTGCAGCTTTTCGATTCAAGGACAGCGATGGTCGTCGATGAGGGCGCTAGGCCAGGCTGTATTTGACTATTCCGCGCCTTGCTTTGAAGTGCCGGATATTTCAGAAGGCCCAGCGATGTCCGGCGACTTAGATCGGCGCCATGATCATCGGAAAAATTCTCGAGCCGCGAGAGAAGCCGCAGTGTCTGGGCATTGCCCTCAAAGCTGCCCGCTTTGCGCATACAATAGTTGAGCGCAAGCTCGCCGCCATGGCCAAAAGGAGGATGACCGATATCATGGGAAAGCCCCACCGTCTGGATAAGCGGGGGTGGGGGCACGAGTTGGGCGACCTGGGGGGGAAGCGCTGACGCACGGAGATGTTGCGCGATCCCTTCGGCGACCTGCGCAACTTCCATCGAATGGGTAAGGCGGCTGCGGTAGAAATCATCGTCCCCCAACGAGAGGATTTGGGTCTTGCCCTGAAGCCTTCGAAACGCTCCGGAGTGGACCACTCTGGCATAATCAATCTCAAAATTGGTACGTACATCATCGGAGTGGGGCGTGCGACCGCTCCGCCTAGCCGTCCAGTTGCTCGCCTCGTGTCCCAAATTACACCCTCATATACATGCTCGCTGGCTACCAGTGTGCCAGGCTTGCCATATTCGTCCAACTGCCAGATTTGATATTCCTGCTAAGGCAGACGCCATGCCTTCCCACCTTGCGCAGCATTTTGCTCTCGCACGAATTGGTTTCGAGATTTCCGCCCATGATATTCGCAATCGTCAGTACACGTCCTTTTGGCAATTTTTCGCGCTAATCCGGCCGTGGGCTACCAGTGGATGTATCTCGCTCGCCCGGGATTAACCATTTGTGGTAATAATTGCGTTTTCTGCACCACAAAGAATGTGCGCGCAAGCAAAGCAACGAAAGCTCCGAATTCGCTAAATCATTGTGCATTAGGCTGTACTTGCAACTTTCGGCTGAACTGCTACATCTTCTCGTGCAATGATCGCTACGCTCTATACCTTGGCAGGCATCGTCCTCATTATTAGTCTGAGCTGGACCGTGCGGGCTTGGCGCCAGCTCCGTGAGGCTGGCTCCCACGAGACTGAGGAACTGATGCGGGGGGGCGTTTCGCTGGGTAGTCTCTGGCGCGGTGACGTCCCACGCCCCGACAATGGTTCACTCGTGACGGTGCGTGAAGGCATCAAGATGAGCAAGGGTCCTGACGGAAAGCCCCGCGTCATTCAGACCAGAACGATTTCACGCGATATTTGTTGATACTCCGGGCTTATGGCGGACTTTGGTTGGGCGAGCAGCAAACGCTCCTACGCAGGCTGGGTGCCTAATGTCGGCAGTCACCTTTCCTTCAGCATGATCGGTGCGGGCCGCGGCATTGATGTTTCCCGGTTCAGTCATGCTTATTCCTCGCCGGTCGGGCGAGTAGTATGCGCGCTCGCGAAGCGCACTACCGATGATTTTCTAATTCCCAAAAGGCTCAAACGCTTACTGGATCCAACTGTTGCGCAACACTGGCTGCTCACCGGCCGATCTATTCCGGTACAAACACCCGCAGGTGTTAACGACCGGAAGGTGACAACGGACGACGGGACGGAAATTGTCGAAAATAAGGTTACGACCATCTTCGACGATCAGGGGATGCTGTCGGGCAAAATCCATGTCATCCCACACAATCCCGACCGGATGAGCCGACTTTGCGAAGAAGCTCTTCTGATTTTTTTGCGCAACGACTTCAAGGACTGCAAACCTGACGGCAAGGAGGCTCTAGAGAAATTCATCGACCGGGTAGATGTCGATGTCCATTTTCTTTTCGCAGATTCCGTCAGCCTCAATTTCGCCCTTATGCGGACGGGAGAGGTTCGCCTCTGGTTCAGCGAGAAGCTCGCGGACTATGAGGAAGGAGATCACGAAGTCATCGCGCGGCAGGCTTATTATTTCATTAAGGATATGGTGCATTTGCATGTCCATCATGAGCCCGCCTCGGACCAGATCACGCCGCTGACCCGATTCGATGCTGGAACAGAAAAGACGCGGGAGCGCGACGAAGAAGATTGGCGGAGACAGACGATGTGGTCTCTCTCACGCGAGGCTGAGAAACTAGGGCAACGCAAAAGACTGGATCGGCTACGCGATTCTCTTGGCATAATCGCTTACGCCGATGCATTTCAGATGACTTTGATGCCCTATATCCGAGACCCCAAGGATGTAGAAGGCTTCGTGCCGAAGGCATCTGCCTATGGTTTCGATTTTAAGCATATCCGGGAATCAACGCGTGTCCAAGTCGACCAGCTCGCTTCGACACGCGGTGCCACAGCGCCATTTTTGGCGGCCTGCGTAGCCGGCAGCATCGCGGTGCTTGCCATGCTAAATGCCATGATATCGATTAAGAATATGGAGCTGGCTAGAAAAGTAGAGGCGGCAAAGCTGGCGGGCAAGCCCGTGCCTGAGCTCTCTTTCTTCAGTTTTAATATTCCGGACTGGATCTTACTGTTGTTCGCGGAAAAGCCGCCGGCCGCTGCGGCTCTTGTAGTGGCGCTTGTTTACGCCCTTTTTTCCTGGTTTTTAGGAGATGTGTTCAAGCTCTCAGGACATAAGGGGCGCCATGCCCTAGTGGGGGCCTCAATCAGCCTAGCCCGCAAGCTAAAGCTGTCCTCTAAGTGGGCGTTCAGATTCCAAAATTTCTCCTATGCCTTCGCGATTTTACTCCAGCTTGGGCTCTTATATTGGGTTGTTCGCCGTATTTGACGGCTCGCTGTTGAGTTGCACTGAGAAGTGACCCGGGAGGGTTATAGGTTTTTACTGAGAATTGACCCATGTTTTTCTCGCCCCTGGCTGACAGTCAGGAGGCATTGGAGTGATCGACATGGACTTACTCAGTGTGATCCGCCGCTGGCATTTTCGGCAAGGCATCCCCATTCGCGAGATCAGGCGGCGGACTGGATTATCGCGCAACACGATCCGCAAATATCTGCGCGATGACGCGGTGGAGCCGACGTTCAAGGTTCCCAAACGGCCGAGCAAGCTTGATCAGTTTGCAGAAAAATTGACGACGTGGCTGCGGGTGGAATCCGGCAAGTCGCGCAAGCAGAAGCGAACAGCCAAGCAGCTACATGCAGATCTGGTTAAACTGGGCTACGAGGGATCCTACGGCCGTGTTGCCGCCTTTGCTCGAGCGTGGAAGGCCGAACGCCAATATGAAAAGCAAACCAGTGGGCGCGGCACATTCGTACCGCTTATCTTCCAGCCCGGTGAGGCCTTCCAGTTCGATTGGAGTGAAGATTACGCCCTTCTCAATGGCCGGCCTGTCAAGCTGCAGGTGGCCCATACCAAGCTTTCCCACAGTCGGGCGTTCATCACGCGAGCCTATTTGCTTCAAACCCACGAGATGTTGTTCGACGCGCTGACACAGGCCTTCCGGGTGCTGGGCGGCGTGCCGCAGCGTGGAATATTCGACAATATGAAGACGGCTGTAGACCGGATCGGCCAGGGTAAAGTCCGACAGGTCAATGCGCGGTTCGCTGCCATGGCCAGCCACTACCTGTTCGAGACGGATTTTTGCAATCCGGCCTCAGGCTGGGAGAAAGGCCAGGTCGAGAAAAACGTTCAGGATGCGCGTCGACGGTTATGGCAGCCAATGCCCAACTTCCCAGATCTTGACGCCCTCAATGCCTGGTTGGAAGAGCGGTGCATCGCACAATGGGGAGAAATCCAGCATGGCGTCCTGCCCGGCACAGGTGCCGATGTGCATGCCGCTGAGATTATCAGCCTGATGCCGATGGGTCGGGCCTTCGATGGCTTTGTCGAGCATACCAAGCGCGTGTCGCCCACCTGCCTGATCGCGTTCGAGCGCAATCGCTATAGCGTGCCTGCTTCCTTTGCGAACCGGCCAGTGAGCCTGCGGGTCTATCCTGATCGCTTGGTCATCGCGGCCGAGGGGCAAATCTTGTGCGAGCACAACCGGATTATCGACCGCTCTCACCAGAAGCCGGGGCAGACGATCTATGACTGGCGGCATTATCTGGCAGTTGTTCAGCGCAAGCCTGGCGCTTTGCGCAATGGGGCGCCATTCCTGGAAATGCCCGAAGCCTTCCGGCAACTGCAGGGGCATCTGCTCAAGCGGCTTGGTGGTGACAGGGAGATGGTCGAAATCCTCGCCCTCGTTCTACAGCATAATGAGCAGGCTGTACTCAGCGCAGTCGAACTGGCCCTTGAAGCCGGGGTGCCGACCAAAACCCACATCCTCAATGTTCTGCACCGCCTGATCGATGGCAAGGCTCCACCGGCATCCCCAATCGATGCCCCGCAGGCCCTGCGTCTCGCCCAGGAGCCTGTAGCCGATGTCGAACGCTACGACACGCTGAGGGCGTTGCGCCATGCGTCATGATCCCGCCAGCGCCGCAGTGGTTGTCATGCTCCGCGGCCTCAAAATGTATGGCATGGCGCAAGCCGCTGGCGATCTGATCGAGCAGGGCGCACCAGCCTTTGATGCTGCCGTTCCGATCCTCTCTCAGCTTCTCAAGGCGGAGATGTCCGAGCGGGAGGTCAGGTCCATTGCTTACCAGATCAAGGCAGCCCGGTTCCCGGCCTACAAGGATCTGGCAGGCTTCGACTTTGCCGTCAGTGAGGTCAACGAGGCGCTCGTGCGTCAACTTCACCGTGGTGACTTTATGGATAGCGCCGACAACGTCGTACTGATCGGCGGACCAGGCACCGGCAAAAGCCACATCGCGACGGCTTTGGGCGTCCAGGCGGTTGAGCATCACCGCAAAAAGATCCGCTTCTTCTCTACCGTCGATCTGGTCAATGCGTTGGAGCAGGAAAAGGCCGCAAACAGGGCGGGCCAGTTGGCCGAGCGTCTGTTGCGCCTCGACCTCGTCATCCTTGATGAGCTGGGATATCTACCCTTCAGCCCTTCAGGCGGGGCCATGCTGTTCCATCTGCTCAGCAAACTCTATGAGCGGACCAGCGTTGTTATCACCACCAACCTGAGCTTCAGCGAGTGGTCCAGTATCTTTGGCGATGCGAAAATGACCACCGCCCTGCTGGATCGCCTAACGCATCATTGCCACATCCTTGAAACCGGCAATGACAGCTTCCGCTTTAGGGCCAGTTCCGCCGCCCCAATACCCAGAAAGGACAAATCACCCGCTTGACCCTGCTCGTCGCAGGCAGCACATCAACCTCGCCCACCCGGGTCACTTCTCAATGAAAATCCCGGGTCACTTCTCAGTGCAACTCAACATCCATGGATCAAGATCGGCTCCCGCTTTCCGGCGGATCATAAGGTGGAACCCGTCGATGATCTGCCGTGCCTCGACAAGCGATGGCACGCCGGTTTCGATGGCGGCGACGGTGAGCGTTTCCGCCTTGGTGAGATCGTTGCGCTCGATCGTCATCAACCGCGCTATGGTTCTGGCTGAAGGCACGCGCTGCAGCGTGTCGGCATCTACCTTGTCGGCTCGCCTTCGGCGTGTTGCCCACTCTGTGACGACGCGAAGCGATCCCCGGAACCCCTGTGCCTGCAATGCGCGCCACCGTGCTGCGCCATTGTGGCGACCCGCCGCCCACTGCTGATCCAGCCATGGCAGATAGGTCTCAAGGGATGTTTCTCGCGTCCTGAACACGTCGCTGCGCTCGCCGCGCAGGACCCGCCGCACCGTGCCGCGACTGTGGCCGGTGCGGCGCACGATCTCCTTGATCCCCACACCGTCCCTGAAGAGCGCGAGGATCGCGGCATTGGTCTCTTCGCGATGAAGATATCCTTCGTATTGCAGCCGCTCGGCCGCCGTGAGCAGCTCAGGCTTGATCGACATCGCACCGATCGCGCATCGGATCTGCCGCATCGACCGGCGCACCGCGTCTAGGAAGGCATGGCTGGCGTTCTCCATGAGATGCCAGCGGTCGGCGACCTGCACAGCATTCGGCAGCGCCTTGGCCGCCGCGCGGGCATAAGCGCCGCCGCGATCGCGGGCAATTATCGCCACCTGCGGCTGCTCTGCGAGCCATGCCTGGGCGGTCGCTGGTTCCCGGTCCGGGAGCAGACGTATCGGCCGACGCCGCTCGAGATCGCAGATGATCGTGCCGTACCTTTGATTGCGCCGCCAGGCCCAGTCATCGATGCCGATCACCGTCGGAGCCGGAGACGGTGGGGTTCCCCGGCGTCTTACGACGCGGAGCAGCGTGTCATTGCTGACAGGGAGCATCAGCCGCCGCGCAAAGCTGGCTGCGGGCCGACCTCCAAGCGCGAGACCGAGGTGATGAACCAGTGTTTCGAGTCGGCCCGTGCGCCGTGCCCAAGGAGCAACAGCCCCATCAGCGAAGCGTTCCGCGAAGATCCTTTGCCCGCATGACACAGCGTCGCACCGGAAACGACGGACATCGGCCATCAGTTTTACGGCGCGGCCCGCCAAGGGCAAATCCGAGATCTGACGCCGGTAACGGCTGTGAACGCGGCAACTGACGCTGCGGCACTTTGGGCAATGGCTGGTCGGCGACGTGCTACGAACGAGAATCGTTGCACCATCGTCGGCGATTGACGAGGCCACGATGGTAAAGCCCGGTGGGATCACCGAGGAAGGTCGTAGTGCTTTCTGCATGGCGTTGCTCCCAACGTGGAAAACGAAGCCATTCAGGCAGAGAATTGCATCAAAATTGAGTCAGAGCCCTTTTTGCACGCCGATTGACACCGAAATTCTTCCCACAGTCCATTTTCTCCAGCGATTGCTCTCGCATGACACAGTGCGCCATGCGATCCGCTGAAAGGACTGGGCAAATTGTCCGGGGTAGTGGTGGGCCTTCGCCGCAGATCACGCCGCGCCGCAAGCATGCTCGATTTCAAGATACCCCTTCGTGAAAGCCCTGGCCCTGTAGCTCATCGGCGGAGGTCCGGTATTGCTTCGTGATGGCGTAAGTGCGAATCAACGGCATGATTATCGACACCATGGAACAGCTTGAGGCCGTTTACGACGCCCCAATCCCGTCAGCCGCTAAGGCTTCCGATCTCGACAAGCTCATTCCTCCATACGTCCAACTGATCGAGGCCTCGCCCTTCTTCGTGCTCGCGACGTCCGGTGCGGAAGGGCTGGACTGCAGCGCACGCGGTGACCCCCCTGGCTTCGTGCGAGTTCAGGACGAGCGAACGATCATCTTCCCGGACCGCCGAGGTAACAATAAGATCGACAGTCTGCGAAATATCATCTGTAATCCGCTCGTGTCGCTTATGTTCCTGATCCCCGGAACAGGAATCATACTTCGGATCAATGGCCGAGCCCAGATCTCGATTGACGAAGGGCTTCTCGCCTCCTTTGCAATCGGGAGCGCCTTGCCAAGATCAGCGGTGATCGTAACGGTCGAAATGGCCTTTATGCAATGCGCACGGGCGATCATTCGTTCGAAGCTATGGGACGCCGCGGGCCAAGTCGATCAGAAGTGTATTCCCTCAATGGGGGACGTTCTGGCCTATGTGACGAACGGGAGAGAGGGCGGAAAACAGTTCGATGAGGTGGCCCCGACAAGAATGATGCAATCACTCTGGTGACCGCTTGACCCCACCGCGGTCACGTTGCGTCAGGGTTCACGCCGTGATTGTTTGGTTCGCCCGAGTGCAATCATCCCTCTGTTT
The DNA here is from genome assembly GCF_001421665.1 of Sphingobium sp. Leaf26. Lineage (GTDB taxonomy): Bacteria > Pseudomonadota > Alphaproteobacteria > Sphingomonadales > Sphingomonadaceae > Sphingobium. The sequence goes on along the minus strand of NZ_LMKV01000005.1, from coordinate 130,345 downwards.
TTTGCAGCTAGGATGGGGCCGGAGCTTAGGACGGCATTTCTGATGCGAGCGCGAGGCTGCCGGAGCGCCTCTGCTGGGCTGAGTTCTAAGTCACTCTAAATGCCGTTTCGGCCATCAGTGTCGGTGATCGTCCGCAGGCCGCCCTCCGAGCGGAAGAACCCTAAGCATCACCTCAATCCTGCCGGCCCGTTCGAACACAAGCGTCAATGGAACGATGTCGCCTACTACAAGTGGCGTGTAGAGCTGGGTGAACATGAGGTGGTAGACGCCAGGCTCCAACGTCACCTGGCCACCCGCCGGGATCGGCAGCGCGGCCAACTCGCGCATGCGCGCGATGTTGCCGTCCCTGACCGAGGCATGCAGCGTCACATGATCCGCCCATGGGCTACTCGCCCCCAACAGCCGATCCTCAGACGATCATCATATAAGCCGCGCCGGTCCTCGCGCCTCCGGGCATGGCGGGAGCCCATGGCTCAATGATGCCGACCGGGCCGCTGACCTGAGCTTGGCCATCATCATTATGTTCCGCGCCCGTCTATTCGTGCGGCGAGAGATAGACGGTCAGATATGCGGTCGTGGCGATCACGCCCATGAACAGGAGAATCTCGGCCGCGATCGTGCGCCTCAGCCAAATCCTCGCGCTGTCCTCATCCGTAAGCCGCGGCATCAGGATCAGCCTGTTGACCCCGGCAGGCGCGAGCAGAGCCGAAGTCAGTCCCAGTTTAGTCAGCAGACCCGGTTGGTAAGCCAGACTAGGATCAAAGCGGAATTCCAGCAGAAAGACGGCTGTCCCCTGGCCGGCAGAAACTGGATGACGCCCAGCCAGGCGGTCCAAGATCGGGTAGCAGCTCACGACAATAGGAGAGAGTTCGGCTGAGTGGTCCAAGAACGGGTAGCAGCTCACTTCGGGGTCGGACTCTAGCTCCAACTGGCGGAAAAATGGGGGTCAGGTCAGATCTCCTATTACTCCGCTGGCGCTATGAGTATTGACTGCTCAACCCGGTTTCGCCCGCCCGCCTTAGCTTTGTAGAGGGCGTGATCGGCCGCTTGGAGAAGCCCCTCCGGCATGCGCATAGATCCACCCGTGCGAGCTATCGCGGCTGCCACACCGATGCTGACGGTAACACGATCGGTGCACGCGCTGCCCTCGTGCGGTATCCCCAGAGCGGCCACACAAGACGCCATTTCCTTTGCGATCGACACCGCAGCGGCCAAGTCCGTGCTACCGAGTATAACGACGATTTCCTCGCCACCGTATCGGCACGCCATGTCGGTGGGCCTACGCGCGAGTTCTTGAATATGGGCGGCGACGGCCCTTAGGCAGTCGTCACCTGCTTGATGGCCGTACAGGTCATTGAATTGCTTGAAATAGTCGATGTCGAGGAGCAGAATGGCCATTTCTCCACCCGTTCGAAGGGTTCGTTTCCACTCTCTATCAAAGGCTTGATCGAACGCGCGTCGGTTTGCCAAACCCGTGAGGCCGTCTTGGAGAGCCATCGCCGCAAGCTCTTCTTCCAGTTGCTTGCGTTGCGTGATGTCACGCATAACGAGGATCATCTCATTGGCCGTGCCTGAGCTTTCAATATGAGCGGTGGTTTCTGCCCATTTCAACGAGCCGTCACCACAAACTATCCTGACCTGGGAGACTGCCTTGTCCTGTTCACCGGAGGAAAGGCTGACGATCAGATCTTGGATAATGGGCAGATCGTCCTCACAAATGACAAATAGCCCATCGGTGCCGACGATATCCTGAGTGTTCCATCCAAAAACAGTCATAGCCGAAGGCGATACATAGCAGAACTGGCCATTGACGACCCGGCAGATTACGTCGGCGCTCTGTTCAACGACCCTACGAAACGTCGTGTCTTCGTCTGCTTTTGGCTCGAATGCGCGCCCGAGCAGGCGGTTGAATGCGGAACGAAGCATCATACTCTCCTTCAGAGTTTTCGATGCTTCTATCTCAACAGTCTTAATGTTTTACCTGGAGACACGAGACCGATGATCGGCACCCGCGATCGATTACCAAAACAAGCAGAGCCAAGCCTGCCGGCGCAATTCTGCCGAAATCGGCTTCGCAGACAGCGTTGCGCTCCGGATTGCGATCTGGCCTGTCCGACAAGCACTGTCGGACTGAGAAAGTGTCCGACAACACAGGGCGAGGGGTTTTCCGTCGTCATAGGTCCCGCCGGGATAGCGGCGGTTTGCCGAAGGCCGTATCCAGATGAAATCCGTCGCGCCGTTTCTGCGATGCGATTTGGTGCCGAACGGCAAAGTAGGCACAGAGCCGCCATTGCGTCGACGCGATGCGATTTCGCTTACCGCCCCGCCGCCGCAGCATCTACTACGCTGGCGTAAGCGCCACGACCACGCACGCCGTCCGAGCAGCAATACAGCGATCGCAAGCTTCGCTCGCGACGCTGAGCCTGGAGCTGGGGATCAAAGCGATCCACCAGATGCCGGGACTAAACAGAAATCGAGGCTCTTACCCATCCCGTTGTATGATGCGCAGAATCGGTCGATGGCCGAAAACGAGGGATCATTGCCCTACAGCCAATCGTGATGTCGGGCTAGTGCGGTGCCAGCTACCATTACCAGCGATGGAACCATCGATGAAGATTACGTCCTATGACGGCATGCTAGCCGCGCTCGCTCCCGAAGACCTGCCGGCTTTTCACGTCAGTATTCTTGTCGGCCCCGACGACGCACGGTTCGCGGTGTTCCATTGGATGTACAGGATCATGGCCTACACGCTGCTGGGCCTGATCGGCCTGCAAATAGGGAGTGTCGTAAAGCACCGGTATTTCGACGAGCGCCCCGGAAGCGATGTGCAGTTACGCATGCTGTAGATCGCTTCCGGCACCGGCCTACCCATTCCGGCATTCAGGCCGGTTCCACCGAGAGGAAAATTGCATGTCCTACATCATTCATGGCGCGACCGGCGCGCAGGGCGCCCCCCTTCAGGCGCTGCTGCTCGCTTCGAACCGGAGCGCGTTTGCCGCGGTGCGCGATCCTGCCAACGCGCAAGGCAAGCCGTATGTCACGGTGGATAATGACTCGGTGGAGTCGCTGATCGCCGCATACAGCAACGCGGACGGAGTGTTCGTGCATCTCCCGCAAACATCCGAACCAGGTCGCCTGCAGCAGGCAAACAACATTGCGGACGCGATCGCAGCTGCCCGACCGAAGCGCGTCGTGATCTCAACTAGCGGCGCGATCGTCGACCAGCCGGCAAGCCCGCTACAGGCGCCTGGCGACAGCGCCATCGCAACCTTGCTGCGCCGTGTGGGCGACAGCGGCGTTTCGCATGCCGTTATCGCGCCGCGTTTCTATCTGGAAAACTTGCTGCTGCCGATGGTCATGGGGCCGGTACAGTCCAAAGGGGTGCTGCCCTACCCCCTTCGCGCCGATTTTTCCGCATCGTGGAGCTCGCATCTCGACGTGGCAGTGTTGGCGGAACGTCTGCTGACCGACCATGATGCGACCGGGATCGTCGGCATCGGCCAGTTGCCCGGTATGACGGGGCCGGAACTGGCGCAGGCATTCTCGGAGCATTTCGGCCGCGAGATTCGGTTCGAGGCGTTGTCGCCCGAAACCTTCGGAACCCTGCTCGAACCGTTGATCGGCCCTGCTGCCGCGAACATCGCCGGATTCTACACGGCTCTTGCCCATGCCCCGGACAATGTGATCGCGTCCGACAGCAGTGCGCAGAATCAACTCGGGCTGGCGCCGCGCAGCGTCGGGCAATGGTTGACCGACATGGGCATGTAATCGAGCGGGCGAGGGGGGCGTCGATCCGGACGGACGCCCCTTTGATCCCTCAGATCGAAACCCGTTCTCCGTCTGCGGGAATGCTCAGGCGCGGGGCGAACCCTTCGTTCTTGGCGAAGGCGGCCGGATCGGCCCGGCTGAGGACACAGTGGTCGATCGCTTCCATGTGGGTCGCAATCAATTGGGTGGCAGGCGCGGCACGATGGACGGACAGGATATCCTGAAGCTCCATCAGGATCGGTCCCAGATCGACCCATTGGGCTTATCCCGCATTCAGAATTAAAATATCGGGCCGATATGTCTCGATCGCCTGCGCGACGATCGGGTCCCAGACGGTATCGCCGACGGCATAGACCGATTTGTGCGTGGCATGACGGAAGACTACTCCGCTGACCGGCCCGTAGACCCGCCAACCCGCCGGTGTCTGTCAGCCGGTACAGGTCACTCATATTCCATCTCCTCACGGAGCCAGAATCAGATCGCGGTGCTCAGATCAATGGCCTTGACCCTAAGTCGTGAACGGCGATTATCGACGGATAGCGTTGGCGGCGTGCCGTCACATGCCGTGACGCACCGGTGTCGACACTTGGACCTCCGAAGCGATCTGGTCCACAGTGATCTCGCCGAAGCGCTTCGCGAACAGAGCCGTAGCCTCCGCCATCGTGTCAGCCACCACTGAGTTGACGTTCTTCTCCACCATGCAATCGGTATGCTGGCTGCGGTTGCCGATCGAAAACAGGTTGGGGCAGCCAAGCGCCTGATAAACGGCGAAGAGGGTGATCTCGCAAAGCGGACGTGCCAACGTCCAGCCTCCGCCATGGCCCTTCTCAGAGCGGACGAAGCCCGCCTCGCGCAGGCCCCCCATCGTGCGCCGGAAGACGGCCGGATTGGTGCCCATGCTGCGCGCCAGCACCTCCGATGTGAGCGGTTCCTCGACCTGGTCCATGTGCAGCAGGACGTGCAGGACGTCGGACAGGCGGGTGTCTCTGTTCATCGGGCGGCCTTTGGTAGAGCGATGCCGGCCGAGCGCGTGAGACGACCTGACGGCGTTGACACAAAGAGGCAGATCACGTATCTTCGAAAGATACATAAATAGTGTTCTGTCATGTAGCTCTCTTTGCTACATGGCGGGGCGCGCTGTCCAGACCCCGCCGCCGGAGAGTGTAATGCGATACGATGCAATCATCATCGGCGGCAGCTTCGCCGGACTGTCCGCCGCGCTTTACCTCGAACGCGCACGCCGAACGGTGTGCGTGCTCGATACGGCCAAGCCCCGCAACCGCTTCACTGACGCGTCTCATGGGCAGTTCGGCCACGATGGCAGCAATCCGCTGACCATGCTGGCAACCATGCGCGAACAGGTCGCCGCATATCCAACCATCGACTTCGTCGACCAGGCCGCCGTGCATGCGGTGCGTGAAGGTGACGGCTTGACCGTCAGCCTAGCGAACGGCGCTGCCCTGAGCAGCGCGCGGCTGCTGCTTGCCTTCGGCATCGTGGACCAGCTGCCCGACATCCCCGGGGTGGCCGAGCGCTGGGGTCATTCGGTCATTCACTGCCCTTACTGCCACGGCTATGAGTTCAGCGACAAACGGCTGGGCGTGCTCAACATGTCGACGTTGTCGGGGCACCAAGCCTCGCTCATCCCTGAATGGGGCCCCACAACCTTCTTCCTCAACGGCGGCATGATCGATCCGAACCTGGATGCGGACCTTGCGAGGCGCGGCGTCGTGGTGGAGCCAGCTCGGATCGAGGGCTTGGTGGGCGAAGGCAACCACCTGTCGGCCGTCCGGCTTGCCGGTGGGCGCGAGCTGCCCCTCGAGGCGCTCTACATCGGCCCCTCCTACCGCTTCAGCATCAACATCGCCGAACGGCTCGGCTGCGCAATCGAGACCGGCCCGCTGGGACCGATTGTCATGGTCGATGAGATGAAGGCCACCAATGTCGCTGACGTTTACGCTGCCGGCGACATCACCCGCATGGGCCACACCGTCACCTTCGCCTGCGGGGACGGTGTGATGGCCGCACTCGCGATCCATCGCTCACTCGTTTTTGGAAGGGCTTCCTGATGCACGACAAGCCCTCACCCTATGCGAACGCAAACGCCGTCGCCTCCTATGCGCGGGATGCGCCGAACAAGGTGCCGGGTCTCGCCGACCTTCACCGCATGGCGATGTTGTTGCTGGCCGAACAAGCAGCCGGCGACGCGCGGATCCTGGTCGTCGGGGCCGGCGGCGGCCTTGAGACCCGGGCCATGGCCGAGACACAAGCGGGCTGGCGCTTCACGGGCGTCGACCCTTCCGCCCCCATGCTGGACCTGGCTCGCCAGACGGTGGTGCCGTTCACCCACCGGGTCGAGCTGATCGAAGGCACCATCGATCAGGCGCCGGACGGGCGTTCGATGGCGCAACCTGCATTCTGACACTCCACCACATCGACCGCGGCGCACGGCTGCACACGCTGCAGCAGATCCGCCGGCGGCTGCGGCCCGGCGCACGGCTCGTCATCGCGGGTCACTCGGCTCCTGGTCCCGATCCGAAGCGCTGGATGACACGGTCGGTCGCCTTCGGCGATCGCGCCGGGCTCGACTGGGAGAGGTCGGCCGCGACCGGCCGGATGATGGCCGAGCGCCTGCCGCTGCTGACCCCCGCGGAAGAGGAAGACCAGCTGCTCGAGGCTGGCTTCGCCGCTGTCGCGCTGTTTTACGCCACCCAGCCGCGGCCGGAGCTCCGTTATGATGGAACAAATCGTTTCCTGATGAACTGGCAGCATTCTAGACGTCAGCTGCTGAAAGCAGACTGACCAAAGTCGAAGGGTTTCGGGCGCCAGCAGGCGTACATAAACCCCGGACATGTACGACCCGAGGATCCGCAAGAAATGGAATATGGGGATTTGGCTTTTCGCTGTGGGCAGCTCCCCCTTAATGGGGCGGCAAGACGCAGAGATATGATCGTTTTGAGATCAGATTGATGTTGTCGTGGGGTATTCGAACGCGGCGTTTCGGTTGGTTGCGGGCACTTCTCCTCGGTGGATATGGTGCTGGGCACAAGGGTGCCGCTGTCCCGCGAGGTAGGGCGCGCGGGAGAGATCACGGACAGGCCATGCCGGATCATGACACCAGTTCCCGGGTAGATAAGGCTGCCGTCGGCGGAGCACGAGGTTGCCGCCAGCGCTCGGAGGTCTCGATAATGACCATGCGGCCACCGCACCATGGGCATGGCGGGTGCGGATCTACGCCTTCATCGGCAGTGAGCTCCTCGGGGTCTGCAGCGATTTGGAGCAGTTCACGAGCGAGAGCGAGGCTGGCCTTGCGGGCGGAACTGGCGAGCAGGCCATAATGCCGGATGCGGTGGAAGCCGCGCGGCAGGACGTGGAGCAGGAACCGGCGGATGTAACGCAGAGTGACGCCGGTGCCGTCAAAGGCGAGGATACGCCGGTTCGATATAGCGACCCGGTGTGTAACGCGACAGATAGGCTAGCACGGCTTCCGGTCCGGCGAAGGGCGGCTTGGCATAGACCACCCAGCGCTTCTTACGCACAGGAGCGACATGGCGCAGCAAAGTCTGCCGTTCGGTAAGCGGGGCGAGCGCAGCAGGCGGCGGTGCTCGGCATGACCGATCTGCTGGTCGCAGCCGAACGCACCACCGCGACGATGCCGGGTCGCGCGCCCGTGCCTCCGCTGGTCGTCAGCCACTGGGCGGCCGCGGGTGCAAAAGGGGCGCTGGCGCGGGCCTATTCCTCGGCGCCGTGCAGCACAACACCATCGATCTGTATCGTGCCACCCGCGCTGGACGGGCTGCGCGACGAGACGGATCCGGCAACAACGCGCTGGCTGCGCGAGCAGCATGCCGATGGCGCGGTGCTGGCCTCGGTCTGCCTGGGGGCATTCATACTCGGCGAGACAGGTCTGTTGGGTGGTCGCATCATCACGACGCACTGGGCCTATGAGGATCGCTTTCGCAGCCGGTTTCCCCAGACGCGCGTCGATACCGACCGCATCGTCATCGACGACGGCGATATCATCACTGCCGGTGGGGTCATGGCATGGACCGATCTGTGCCTGACGATCATCTCCCGGTTCCTCGGGAATGCCGTGATGATGGACGTCGCGCGCACCTTCCTGATCGACCCGCCGGGGCGCGAACAAAGCTATTACAGCGGCTTCAGCCCACATACGGGACATAAGGACGAGGCCATATTGAAGACGCAGGAATTCCTGCGCGTTAGCGATGGCAAGATCGTCGATGTCGCGACGCTCGCGGCGCAAGCGGGCCTTGAAGAGCGAACCTTCCTGAGGCGCTTTCAGAAAGCGACAGGTCACACCACGACCGACTATTGTCAGCGCCTGCGGATATCCAATGCCAAGACGAAGTTGCGCGATACACGGCTTGCCATCGATCAGATCGGCTGGGACGTCGGCGACACCGATCCGAGCGCGTTTCGAAAAGTCTTCGACCGCATCGTCGGCCTGTCCCCCTCCGATTACCGACGACGATTTGCAACGGGGGACAGAATAGCAGGCTGAAACAACCTGCGCTCACGTCGGACCGGGATATTCCAGCGGCGTCCACACTTCCACTGCCCAACTCGAAGCCGACATCCGCAGTTTCATTGATCGGCACAATGCCAATCCAAACCTTTCCGATGGACCAAATCCGCCGACGACATCCTCGCCGTCGTCAAACGCTTCTGCCAAAGACCGACCAAACATTATGCACCGAACTTTAGATTCAGGTGACTAGAACAGCGGATTATTGTTCGCCCGAATATCAGGCATTTGCATCATCCCATCCCAGTGCTCGACCATTTTTTTGTTCTCGACGCGATATATGTCGATGAATCTCCATTCGTTTCCCGCCATTTCATAGCGTGAATGAAGAACGACGATGTTACCATCTGCAATCACGTGCTTGAATTCGATTTTTTTGTTTCTGAACTCCTTGGGAAATAAGTAATTCTATAAGTTGTTTCACTCCTGCGGGACCGTCGGCGATTGTAGGATTGTGCTGAATAAACTCCTTGCCGATGCAATCATCTACTGCCGAAACGTCCAAATCACCGAAAATCCGCTGGTATGCGTCAGTGACGATCTGTTTGTTCTCGTTCATTGCAAAGCTCCTTGGGGAGGAAACTTGATTATAACAGAGGTGCTTTCGTTCCGCACGCCCAGAACACGCCTTGCCGAAGGTGGCATCGCCGCGTGCATCCCTGCGCAAATCAATCGCAAGGTCGCCATGCCGCACGACCAGTCGCTCTATCGCCCGCGTCATCTTATGGCTCATTCAATGAGTCCCGAACCTAAATTGTCGACGCCCATCTGCGACACATCGCCAACGGCAGCACTTTTGGTATAGCGTCGATTCTTGTCAGTCAGGCGGCCACCGATACCGGTCGGCACATGCTCCCTTGAAAGGATGATCGCGCGTGAACGAGAAGGATTATCGGCCAGAGACGCTAGCGTTGCATGCGGGTTGGCGCGCGGATCCGGCCACCGGGGCTGTCGCACCGCCAATCTATCAGACCACTTCCTATCAGTTTCACGACACCGGTCATGCGGCCAACCTGTTCGCCTTGAAGGAACTGGGGAATATCTATACCCGGCTCGGCAATCCCACGACCGCCGTGCTGGAGGATCGCATCGCGGCGATCGAGGGCGGCGCGGCTGCGGTCGCGGTCGCATCGGGTCAGGCTGCGTCCGCCTATGCCATCCAGAATCTGGCACGCGCGGGCGACAATATCGTCAGCGGAACCGATCTGTATGGCGGCACCTATAATCTGTTCGCCAACACACTGCGCGACCTGGGGATCGAGACGCGCTTCGTCGATCCGGGCGACCCCGACGCGTTCGTCCGCGCATCGGACGAGCGGACGCGCGCATGGTATGTCGAAACGCTGCCGAACCCCAAATTGGTGGTCTGCCCGATGGCCGAGATCGCACAGGCAGGACGGCCGCTCGGTATCCCGCTGATCGTCGACAACACCGCCGCCCCGCTGCTGTGTCGGCCGTTCGATCACGGCGCCGCGATCATCGTCTATTCCACCACCAAATATATCGGCGGGCATGGCACCAGCATCGGTGGCATGATCGTGGACGGCGGCAATTTCGACTGGGATGCCATTCCAGCGCGACAGCCGCTGCTCAACACACCCGATGCCAGCTATCACGGCGCGATCTGGGCAGAGGCCGCCAAGCCGCTCGGGCCGGTCGCCTTTGCGCTGCGTGCGCGGGTCGTGCTGCTTCGCGATCTCGGGGCCGCATTGTCCCCGTTCAACGCCTTCCAGATTTTACAGGGACTGGAAACGCTGCCGCTGCGGATGCCGCGTCATTGCTCCAATGCGCTTGCGGTGGTCGATTTCCTCAGCAAGCGGCCGGAGGTGAAGGCGGTGATCCATCCGTCGGTGCAGGGCGGTGCACAGCGCGAGCGGGCCGACCGCTATCTCACGGGCGGTTTCGGCGGCCTGGTCGGCATCGAGCTTGCCGGCGGACTCGAGGCGGGCCGGCGCTTCATCGACGCACTGCGCCTGTTCTATCACGTCGCCAACATCGGTGACTCGCGCAGCCTTGCCATCCATCCCGCCTCCACCACCCATTCGCAAATGTCGGAGGATGCTCAGCGCGCCGCCGGGGTCTCGCCGGGTTATGTGCGCCTCTCCGTCGGGTTGGAGCATATCGACGACATCCTCGCTGATCTGGAGAGCGCGCTGAACGCCCCCGCGCCAAGCTAGGGTCATCGATCAGGGCTGGCGGCGGGCAGATCGCTTAGTGGTTGTGATCGTCGACATAGCCTCCAATCGGCCGAACGTTCAACGTCACCGCGACCTTGCCCGCCCGCTCGAAGACCAGCGTTAATGGCACGACGTCGCCTGCGACGAACGGCGCGTAGAGGCCGGTGAACATGAGATGATAGACGCCAGGCTTCATGGTCGTGCGTCCACCCGCTGGAACACGCAACGCGGCCAACTCGCGCATGCGCGCGATGTTGCCGTCGTTGATCGACGCGTGCAGCGACACATGCTCCGCCCATGGACTGCTCGCAGCGACCAGCCGGTCTGCGACCGGTTGGTTGTTGACGATGACCATATACCCGGCGCCGGTCCGCGCGCCGCCGGGCATAGCGGGCGCCCAGGGTTGAACAATGCAGATCGGGCCGCTGACCGCAATTTCGTCGGGATGGACATGCGCTGCGTCGGCCGCGTCGTGGGGCGATCGATAGGTGACAAGATATGCCGTGGTGCCCATCACGCCCGCGAACAGCAGGATCTCCGCCGCGATCGTGCTTCGCAGCCAGATGCGAGAACCGTTCCCGGCCACAAGTCGTGGCATCAGGATCAGCTTGTTGAACCCGGCCAGCGTCAGCAGGACCGCGGTCAGCCCGATTTTCGTCAACAGCCCCTGCTGATAGGCCAGTGCCGGATCGAACCGAAATTCCAGCAGCAAGACAGCCGTCGCCGGCGCGACGGTAAGAAGAACACCGATGATCCACACCGCCTGCCGACTGAATCGGGTGACGAGCGGAGCCAGATCGCTCAACGGTCGCCAGCTTGCGAAAAGCAGCACCCACAACCCGCCGAACCACCAGGCTGCGGTCGTCACATGCAGCAGCACCGTGACCGACGTCAGCAGACCGCGCGACGCGGAATGACCAACGACGCCGAACGCCACAATAATCAGCGCCGCGCCGATCAGCGCGGCGGCACGATACGCGAACCCTGCGACCCATAGCCCTCCCACCAGGTGCAACCCGAGTGCCAGGCCGAGCGGTGAGCGAAAAATGGCTTCGTGTGTCGCCGTGTCGGCATCTCCCCGGCGCACCGCTGGCCTTATTGAAATCAATCGCCGCTTTTTGGGACAGACCTGGCGTTATTAGTCCCAGGCTGTGTAAAAACGTGATCAGCAGATCTGTGCGGGTGTACCGTTTGCGGTGGAGGCAACGAGATTTGTTAGTTTGGGCGCGACCTCAACTCGCGATGGCTTTGAGGATCGCCTTGCTCCCCATGATGTTGAGCACTCTGGTAAAGTTATAAGCCAAAACGTGGAGCGCCATCTCAGTCGACACACGCGGCTTGGTCTTCGTTAGAAAGTGGGTGGAGCCCATCCGGGCTTTGAGGGTGCCAAAGGGGTGCTCGACCGTCTGTCGCCGTATGCGCATGGCGTCGGGATTGGCATCTAGCCGATCCTGCATGGCTTCGAGGACGGACTCATGCTTCCATCGGGTGACGCGCCTTTCCTTACCTGGTGTGCATTGAGCCTTGATCGGGCATTTCGGACAAGCACTCGTCCAGTATCGGCTCACCGTCAGACCCGCTTCCACATTGGTGTAGCGATAGGTCAGCATGTCGCCGGCCGGACAGCGATAGACGTCCTGCTCGGGCAGGTAGACGAAGTCCGCTTTTCCGAACCGCCCCTCCGCCTTGGCACGGGAGGTCATCGGTTTGGGCAAGGTCACGGTGATGCCGGCCTGTTCGCTGGCCAGTATTTCTTCGCTCGCGAAGTAGCCGCGATCGGCCACCACATCGAGCCGCTCGACTTCCAAAACGGCTTTCGCCTTCTTCGCCATGCCGCTCAACTGCGCCCGGTCGGTGCCGATATTCGTGACCTCGTGTGTGACGATGAGATGGTGCTCGGTATCGACAGCGGTCTGCACATTATAGCCCACAACGCCCGTTCCGCGTCCGCTGCTCGACATTGATCGCGCGTCAGGATCCGTCAGCGATATTTGGCGGTCTGGTGACGCCAGCATCTGCGCTTCCAGTCCATCGAGGCGCTCCATCTCCTGTTCGAGCCTCGTGATTTTTTCCTTGAGCCTGTCCGTCTTGGCCACCAGCACATCCGTCGGCTCCTGCCGGTCGGCAGTATCCAACTGGGCCAGATAGCGAGCAACGCTTTCCTCGATCTGTTGACGCCGCCGCTCCAGCTTGGCTTTGGTGAAGTTGCGATCCCGGTTGTTCACGGCCTTGAACTTACTGCCGTCGATGGCGATGCTTGCTCACGCCAGCAGTCCCATTTGGCGGCACAGCAGGACAAAGCGCCCGCAGACCTGCCGGATCGCTTCGCCATTATCGCGGCGAAAATCAGCGATCGTCTTGTGATCGGGCACGAGCCGCCCGATCAACCACATCAGTTCGACGTTCCGGTCGGCCTCACGCTCCAGGCGGCGGCTCGACTGGACCCGGTTCAGATAGCCGTAAATATAGAGCTTGAGCAAAACCGAGGGATGATAAGCGGGCCGGCCCGTCGCAGCAGGCTCGACACCGGCAAAGCCAAGCTCTCCAAGATCGAGCACCGCAACAAAGGCATCAACCGCCCGAACCGGATTGTCCTCTGCGATCCAATCATCAACACAGGGCGGGAAAAGCGTCGTTTGGCTACGATCCGCACCGGTGATGAAGCGACCCATTTGACCCTCCAGACTGTCGCCGCATCATAGCATATTTAACGCGTTTCCACACAGTCTGGTCCATATGATGAACAGCAGGCCTGGGGCAAAGCGTGATCGCTGCCAAGGAGCATCCTCTGACAATCCCTGACACCCGCCAAATGATGCTTTCTCTGTGACTGGAACCCACAGCACTTTGAGTGTTGCACATGGTCAGCTTGGCCAAACAAACTGCTACGTCCTGCTATCTCGTGCAATCGGCGGCATGGTGGGTGTGCAACCTGGCACAGCCGCGCTAGCGTCGCCGTTTGAGCAATCGGGAACAGGTATGAACGGATATGTGCGTTTGGAAACGGCGGACGGTGATTTCGTGGTCGTCAATGTCGATCGGATAAGTTTTGTGCGGCGCTTCCGCGGCGAAAACGGCATCAGCGCGATCAATTTCGAGAAAGGAAATTATCTCGTCGTCAAGGGCAGCCTCGGCAGTGTCATGACCATCCTGGCCGAAGGCTGAAGCGAAGCTCATGCTTGCCGCCCTGTCCGCAGTCGTTCTGGCATCCGGGCAGGTCTTTGCCTGTACGCCTACCCATGTCTGGGACGGAGACGGCCCGATCTGGTGTGCGGAAGGTCCAAAGGTGCGTTTGGCCGGTATAGCTGCCCGCGAGATGGATGGCACATGCAAACAGGGGCACCCCTGTCCCAAAGCATCGGCTATTGATGCAAGAGACCATTTGGTGCGATTGCTGGGCGGCGCGAAAGGCAAGGTGCGGACCGGCCATATTCTTGTATCGGCGCCGACCATGCGTTGCGTTTCGAATGGATCGGCACGGGGCGGTCGCACAGGGGCATGGTGCAATCTGCCGGGCACGGGCGACATAAGCTGCGCCATGATCAGGTCAGGCACTGTCCTGCGATGGGATCGCTATGCGCGGGAGCATTGCCGCTGATGCCGAGAGGAACGCGCCACGAACTGACCGGCATTCTTCTGGACGGCGACTTCTATCCGGTGTTGCGTGTTGCCGACGGCGGCGAATGGCGACTGGAGATCACCAAGACCTGGCGGCCTCTGCTGGGCAAGCGCGTTGCCATCATCGGCGTACGTGACGGTTTTGACCTGATTGCCGTCGAACGGATTACCTTGGCATGACGCACGACCAGCTTTTGTGGGGCGCCGTGTCCATGCTGATGAAGCAACATGGTGAGCAGGCACCGCGCAAGGTGGCTGAGCGGATCGGTTCTCTTGCGGTTGCGGGAGATATGGCTGGCATGGCGCTGTGGAAAGATATCGCACACCGAATGGATATGATGATGCGGTTACCTGTCCAGTAGCCGGTCATCGCCCTGGCCATTACAATCAAGGCATGGCGGGCGGTGTTCGCAGCAAGCGTATATAGGTGGCGAGCCGCGCCTTTCGACGGGCATGAAACTGCCGGACGTGCTTGGCCAATGCTGAGGCCGTTGCAGTTTCGGCTGCCGATTCCAACTCAGCCAATTCTTCGCTCGTTTTCCCAATCACGCGTTCATCAAGCTGGCGCATGGCATGGAGCCGATCATTGGCGCTTTCAACAGCGCGAGTGAACGCACTATTGCCTTGCCTCAAGGCCAGACGGAGAAAAAGACGCGCAGTCCGTTCGGGCACATCTGATGCATCATGCTCCAACGTCGCGACACTGCCGATAGATGATCGTGGCTTGCGCACGGCCAGCAGGGCAAGTGCAGCGTTCCAGTCGAGCAGGTCACGCAAGACGCTCTCGTCGAGGGACGGCACGTAGAAGCCTCCGCCTGCGATGGCTTCGACAAGCCCTTCCCCTGTCAGCCGGTTGAGAACGTCCCGGACAGGCGTGATGCTGACATGCATGTCATCGGCAAGCCGGGCCGCTTCCAGACGCTGCCCGGGACGGAAGCTGCCCTGGATCAGGCGCTGCTTGAGCGTCTGGTAGCTGCGCTCGAGAATCTGCGCGGGACTCATCCGCCCTTGCCCGCGCCATTGCCTCCCAGCCAAGGCCTGTCGTTCCCTGGCACCTGTCGACTAAGGTAATGATCGACCAGATACATCTGGTCGGGCCGGAGCGCATCGATCGCGGCAATATGCGCAGGTATCTCGTCTCGGAGCAGGATCGAGGGACATTGCCCCTCATAATTGCCCAGATTGGGGCGATGCTGGGCATAGCCCACCAGGGCGGCCAGCGCTGGCGAGAAGGTCCGCGCAACCTGGGGCGGATAGGCAAGCCAGGGATTCTCATAGGGCTTGAGCCAGCCCAGTGAATAGCCGGTGACGATCGCGCGCCTGACCTCGCTCGTGTTGTTTCCGCCTGCGCCGTGCAACGTGGAACCCAGAAACAGGATAGCAGACCCTGGCAGACAGGTCGCCGCGATCGGCTCGTCATAATTCTGCCGGGCCATGCCGGTCGCACCATGGCTCGCAGGATAGAGTTGGGTCGCGCCATTGTCCGCCGTGAACGGGGTGATCGGCCACATGACATTGAGCAGATATTCATGCGCGCCTTTGGCACCTTGCCACATGTCGTGATCGCGATGCGGCAGCTGCGTCAGCGCACCGGGATGGATTTCGATGGCCTGGGCGACATTGAGCTGGATCCGGTCGCATGCGGGGCGCAATATTTCGTGCGCGATTCCGACGATCAGCGGGTCTTCCACCAGCGGTGCCATATGGCGGCTACGGCGCAGGAGGCCGCCAAAACGCTTGGTTCGCTCGCCATAGAAGCCGCCCTCGCAAAAGGGCGTCGCTCCGAAGATGGGCGAAAGATCCCGCTCCAGCGCCAGAATCGCGGAAGGCGAATGAAGGGCGTGTATGATGCAGAAGCCGTCGCGCAGGAGGCGACCGGTCCAATATTGCACCGCGGCCAGATGATCGATCGTTTCAAGCGGATTCATGACAGCATGTCTCCCGTGCGTGCCGGTGGTTCGACGTCGCTACCGATCAGGGCGAAACGGATCGGCTCGTACACGCCGCTCGCACGCAGCCTGTCGATGGTGGTGTGATCGATACGAATATGGAGGCCCACCAACAGGTCGCGACCATTACGCACCGATGGTCCGAGCGCCCGGCAATCCCATCCGAAACGGGCGATCTGATCGAACCAGGCCTGCTCGGCGACGCCGGTATAGTCGGTAATGCCATGTCGGATGGCGTGGTCGGCCAGCGTGCTGACCAACTGATTGCGCGCGCTGCGCCGCTCGGCCGATCGCTGATGCCGGTCAAGACAGAAGCGCGTGATTTCCCGGATGTTGGGCCCGGTCGGGACAATGCCGGTACAAAGATGCGGATAGAGATGGCCCAATATATGCTCGCGCTCCGTGCGCAGCAATCGCGCGGATGCGCGATGGACATGGTCGGGGCCAAGTAGGATCAGATATTCGGCATCCGGCGTATCGAACTGGTCCACCTCGAACCGGTCGGCGAGGACGGGCAGATCCCAGCCCAGAAGGTCGATGAAGACCTCCTTGCGGGCAGCAAACATCGCACGCATGGCGGCGCTTTCGCGCGCGCCATGACCGTGATCGGTCATTTCCATCATGGCAGGCTCCCTTGTGTAAGGTCCGGCAAGGACAGCAGAAGGGGCCTGGCTCTCACATACCAAGAAATGGGGGGACGGCTGGGCGTGCCGCTACGCCATAGCCGCCAAAAGCCCGATTTTGCTCGACGATGGCGCGCGAAATTGGCAACCGATGCCATCCAAGACACAGATGAAAGGCTGACCCCATGAACTCATCCGAACTCGTAGACGCGGTGGCGAGCGCGACCGGCACCACCAAGGCCGAAGCCAAGAAGATCATCGACGCCACCTTCGGCGCGATCGGCGATGCCGTCGGCAAGGGTGAGGAAGTCGCGGTCAACGGATTCGGGAAGTTCAAGCTCAAGCTCAACGCCGCGCGCGAGGGCAAGAATCCGCGGACCGGCGAACCCCTGTCGATCCCGGCCTCCAAGGGGCTTGGCTTCTCCGCTGCCAAAGCGGTCAAGGACAAGCTGAACGGCTGATACAAGCGCCGACGGCCCCATCGGCCGTCGGCTTTATATCCTAGGTTCGATCGGGTTCGTCACCGCCGAAGTCCTGCCCGATCTCGTCGATCAGGCGCGGACCTGCTTCCATGCGGTTGGCCAGCGCCTCCACATAGCCTGTCCAACGGATATTGGCGTCCGCGAGCGCGGCGCGCCGCGCTTCCTGCGGCAATGCCGGGTTCTGTAGCATCCACGCATGCACGAACAGGGCGAGCGCTTCGCCGTTCAGGGCATTTTGCCATCCCTGCCGCTGTATCTCCCGGTTCATGCGATCGAGACGCCGCCCGATCGCCGCTTCGAGCCGATCGGAGCCGTCGGCCGACAGGAAAGAGGCAAGCGCCGCCTCGACGATGACCGCCTGCGGCTTGCGCTTGCGCCGCGCATAGTCCGCCATCTGCATCGAAATCTCCGGCGAGAGGCGGATCGTGTGCTTGATCTTGAGCCCACTCATAGTTCCACTCCATCGTCAGGATCGAGCGAGGCCTGTCGCGCCGCCCGGTGCATGCGTGTCATCGCCCGCGCGCGGGCCGCATCCTTGTCATCGTCCCTTTCGTGGAATTCGAACTCGGCCCTTGCGGACGGACGCGGGGGTATGATCTCCTCTTGCTCGGGAAGATCGGGTTCCCGGCGGATTCCGGCATTGGCAGTGTCCGCCTGCGAGGGCCGTGCGGCGCGACAGGATTCGCTTGATCCGCCTGCGTTTATGGCTTGCGGATCAGTCTCCGGCGGTTCTGCCGGTGGGAGCACAGGGGAAACAGGCTTTGCCACAGGCACCGCGATGGTGGCACGATCGCTCCAGTCGTCGGACGGTGGCCTGCCCCCACCAAGCGCCGCAGCCTCCGGTGGCGGCAACAGCCGCGCCGTAAAACGCTTGTCCTCGAAATAGCGGGCCTTGGTGGCGCGCAACGGGGGCATCCCCGATACCATCACGATTTCCTCGCTTGGCGGGAGCTGCATGACCTCGCCCGGTGTCAGGAGGGGGCGCGGCGTTTCGGTGCGCGAGACCATCAGATGCCCAAGCCATGGCGAGAGGCGATGGCCGGCATAGTTTTTCATCGCGCGCATTTCGGTCGCTGTCCCCAGGCTGTCCGAAATCCGCTTGGCGGTCCGCTCGTCATTGGTGGCGAAGGCGACGCGCACATGGCAATTGTCGAGAATGGCGTTGTTGGGGCCGTAGGCCTTCTCGATCTGATTGAGGCTCTGGGCGATCAGGAAGGCCTTGAGGCCATAGCCCGCCATGAAGGCAAGCGCGCTCTCGAAGAAATCGAGGCGGCCAAGCGCGGGAAATTCGTCAAGCATCAGCAGGACCCGGTGGCGCCTGGCGTCGCGCTTCAATTCCTCGGTCAATCGGCGGCCGATCTGGTTGAGGATAAGGCGGATGAGAGGTTTCGTCCGACTGATGTCGGAAGGCGGCACCACCAGATAGAGACTCGTTGCGCGCGCACCCTCGACTAGGTCGGTGATACGCCAGTCGCATTGCCGGGTGACATGGGCGACCACGGGATCGCGATACAGGCCCAGGAACGACATGGCGGTCGAGAGCACGCCGGACCGTTCATTCTCGCTCTTGTTCAGCAGTTCGCGCGCGGCGCTGGCGACGACCGGATGCACGCCTGCCTCGCCCAGATGCGGCGTCGTCATCATCGCGCGCAACGTGTTATCGATCGTGCGCCTGGGGTCGGACAGGAAGGCGGCGACCCCGGCCAGCGTCTTGTCAGGCTCGGCGTAGAGGACGTGGAGGATTGCGCCGACCAGCAGCGCATGGCTGGTCTTCTCCCAATGGTTTCGGCGTTCGAGCGAGCCTTCGGGATCGACCAGCACGTCGGCGACATTCTGGACGTCACGCACCTCCCACTGCCCGCGCCGCACTTCGAGCAGCGGATTATAGGCGGCAGACGCACTGCTGGTCGGATCGAACAGCAGCACGCGGCCATGGCGTGCGCGAAAGCCCGATGATATCTGCCAGTTCTCGCCCTTGATGTCGTGAATGACACAGCTGCCCGGCCAGGTCAGCAATGTGGGCACGACAAGGCCAACGCCCTTGCCACTGCGGGTTGGCGCGAAGCACAGGACATGCTCCGGGCCATCATGGCGCAGATAGTCCGGACCAAACCTGCCGAGCACGACGCCCTCGTCTTTCAGCAACCCGGCTTGCCTGATATCGGCAGGCACAGCCCAACGCGCAGAGCCATAGGTTTCCGCGGTGCGGGCCTCGCGTGCGCGCCAGACCGACATGCCGACCGCCACCGCGATGGCCGCAAACCCGCCCGAGGTGGCAATATAGGCCCCGCGCTCGAAGATATGGGGCGCATAGGCGTCATAGCTGAACCACCACCAGAAGAAGGCGGGCGGCAGATAGATGGAATGGTCGCCGATCATGAACCAGGGTGGCCCGAGTGCCGGTTGGTAGCCAAGACTTGCCGCGGTCCACTGGGTCGCACCCCAGATGGCGATCAGCACGACCAGGCCGACGAGCAGCAACTGGCCCCAGAGTATGCGTGTGCCCGACATCGTCGTCACTCCTTTTCCGTGGTGAATCTCACAGGCCAAGCCCGCGACTGCGGCCCGGCGACCAGTCGATCCGTCCGCCTGGGCTCATGGTCCCCAGCACCTGACTGCCAAGCTGGCGGTCGAGCGCGGGGCGCCAGGGCACGAGCTGAAATCCGAGGCCGTCGTCGATCATTGCGAAGCGGCCCGACGCCAGGGTGATGCGCTCGCGATATTGGCCGCTTACGATCTCGCCGGGTGCGCAGGGTTGGTGGGCAAGCCCGGTCGCCTGCGCAATCCGCGTGGCGGCATCCTGCAACTCGGACGCGCGAAAGCTGGCGATCATGCCCGAAGGCAGGATCACCCGTCCGCCGCGCCGGGTCGCCACGCCGAGCTCGACCAGTCTGTCGCGCCGGGCGTCAAGGGCATCGCGGACCTCACGACCAAAGCCATTGGCCATGGACAGGGGTTCGTCGCTCACAAGCTGCCGGTCGATCCAGGTCGCACCCAGCGCATCGACCTGGGCGTGGAGCGGCATGTCGGAGCGCGTTGCGAGCGACATGTGGGCGCGCCCATCGCGGCCCGTCCAGCAGCGCAGCTCAACGATGCCGCCGATCGGCGTATCGCCGGTCACTTCGAGATCCTCGAACCGCAGATGATGGGTGCGCCCGTCCACCCCCTCGACGATCACAAAGGCCGTTCCGGTCAATTCGTCGTCAAGGCCGCGGGCGGAGAGTCTGCCGATGACCGGATCTGTGGGTGAGCCATCGTGCAGAGTGAAGGTCGCAAGGTCGGGGCGGCGTCCGCTTGTCTGCATTGCCCGGTGCATCGTTTTGATGATGTCGGTGCGCATCCCAAGTTCGCGCAGACTTTCCTCAAGGTCGGGTCGCAGCATCCACATCGCTGGCGCGACGGATTCGGCCAGGCCCATCCGTTCCAGCCTGGCCGTCCAGCGCTCGGCATCGACCTCGCGGGCAAACGTCTGGGCAATCTCCTGGCTGGTCCGCGGCCCCAGTTCCAGCGTAGCCCGCGCTTCGGCACGTGCGCGCATGCCTTCGCTGATATAGTCGCGATCGATGACGAGATCGGACCCGTCATCGGCGCACCCGCGCAGCAGGATATGGACATGGGGATTGTCGGTGTTCCAGTGATCGACGCCGACCCAGTCGAGCCGTGTGTCGAGATCGCGCGCCATGTCGGCCATGAGGTCGCGGGCGAACCCGCGCAGGTCCTCCATATCGGCACCATCCTCGGGCGAGATGATGAAGCGGAAATGATGGCGATCGTCCTCGCAGCGCCGCGTGAAATCCGCCGCCTCCACCCCGTCGGTACGCTGGTCGAACAGCCGTGCATCCTGACCGTCGCGGGTGACGCCGTCGCGCGCGAGATAGGCGATATGCCGGGCGAGCGGCGCGGCGCGGAAATGGGTGCCCTTGTGGCGCACAATCCGCGCCTTGATGACCACTCTGCGCCCGTCGGCACGGAAGCGGGCGGATGCAGCCGCTAGCCTGCCCCGACCGATCGTGCCGGTGCCGCCCGGCCGACGCGCTCTGGACAATCCCATATGTCCGGCCTTGGCGGCCGCGCGCCGTACCTGAGTGGCCAGTGATGCGGCGCGTCGCCCCTGTCCGGCACCAAGATCGCGTGCCCGACCGGGGCGGACGTCGAAGTCCTGCTCGTCCCGGCTCATGGCGCAGGATGCCCACCCCAAATGGTGACTGCCAGCGCCTGATGCTTTGAAAGCAGGGCAGAAATCGCTCCGAGCGCCGTCGCAGTGCTTGCAGTGCCGCCGGTAAAAACGCCCCAAAACCAACCACATGAGTCCAGGCCGACGGCGGGCCTTTTATCTCGCCATCCCCAAAACCCCCTCATGGCCTTGCTCCCGTTCGCGCAACGAACAGCAAAGGGACGGGGGTGGCGTCGGGCCGGTGCCCTGCATCGTCGGTCCGATCCTGCGGCTCGGACAGCGCTGGGTGTGCACCCAGCGCCGACGCCACCACTTGTCGCGGAAAGAGCGCCGCTTCCGTCCAGAGAGGACGCGACGGTAGAGACAGGCCGCCTGCTGCCCTTGGCGCATCAATGCCGATGCGCGGCAGCAATCGCGCGAGATAGGCGCGCGTTTCAGCGGGCAGCGGTCTGCCGAAACGCAGATAGGCTTCATAGCGGCCAGGGCCTGCATTATAGGCCGCCAGCATTCCCGCCATGCCGTAGCGATCATGCATTTCGCGCAGATAGGCTGCGCCTGCCATGATGTTGTCGCGCGGATCATAAGGGTCGGGACCGAGGCGATGCCGCGCCGCCAGCATGGCCCATGTCGCGGGCATGATCTGCATGAGGCCCATGGCGCCAGCGCGTGAGAGGGCGCGGGGATTGCCGCCACTCTCCTGGTCCATCACCGCCCGGATCCAGCGCGCCGGAATAGCAAATTGCTGCTCCGCTTCTGCAATGGGCACAGCATAGGCCTGGGCTGTCAAAGTTGCACCGACCGATCCCTCGGTCTGCGCGATCGCTGCCGATGCGATGCACAGCTGTGGCACGATCATGGTCGCGAGGATGACAGCCATACTGCCCTGAAGCTGCGCCCTCATGGCTTCCACCCGTGCCAGACAAAGGGCGCGCCACTGTTCGCGCGCGTCAGCATCGGCCGTACGGTGCCGATCACGCCTTTCGCCGACAGCGGTCCGAAATAGCGCCCGTCGAGACTGTCCCCGACGGCCGGGTTAAGGAGCATGATCTCGCCGGACCCAAGTCTGCAACATCCCGACCAGACGGGTAAGGGACGGCCTGCGCGATCGTAGGTGCGTGCCCTGGCGACGGGCGTGTGATTAATCGTGATGGTTACGCCCGAACGGCAGACCGTCTGCCCTGCGGTCGCCGAGATATGTTTGATGAGCGGCACGCCGAGCGGAAGGGCGTGACGATGCGCCAGCCAATGAGCCAGACGCGCGTCGGGCATCACCAGCGCCATGTCCCCGACGCGCGGCGAGACACCCGGCGACACCGCATAGAGGCCGATCGGGGCGCTGGCCGTCGCGTTCCATACCAGGCGTGGTGCCGGATCGAAGCAGGCCAGCACCACCGTCACCTGCGCTGCGACGACAGTGCTGAAAACATAGCCCGACCGGGTCATAGATCGAGACCTTGACGCAGTTCGAACGCGTGATGCCGTGCAGCCGTATAGGCGCGCGGATCCATGCCCGCGGCGACACGGCTGTGGACATGGCGCCAGTGATCGGGCGCGGCGCGGGTCGGATCCACCCCCGCCGCTTCGACACGATCGATCGCGCCCAGCACCTTTTCGACCTTCGGCCAACCTTCGATGCTGAGCAGGATCTCACCGCCTGGCCGCACGAACGGAAGAGTCGTATAGGCTTCACCCGGCCGTACCGTGCGCACGATGTCGATGCGCGATTTGACAGTGCCATGATCGTTTGCCGCCCAGCGAATGAGCGCGAACAGCGCGTCGGGTGGAAAGCTCAGGACGCGCGTGCGGCGACTGACGATATTCTCGGCGACATGCAGTCCGAAGCGCAGCCAATGTTCGAGTCGGCCTTCGATCCAGATCAGTTCGATATGGGTCTGACTGTCGGCATGGCGCGCGTCGCGCGCATATCCTGGGGCATGGCCCATCATGTCGGCTCCTTCGAATTTTCAGGAAAATGCGTGTCGATCAGCGCGCGCATAAGGTTGGCGACGGTGGTGCTGCGGGTGACCGCTACGAGCTTGAGGCGCTGCCGCATGGCGGGCGTCACATCGATGGTGAGGCGGGCGCTGAACAAAGCGGCGGCGTCGGATGCGCTGGGTTCAGTTTGACGGATCCAGCGCTCGGCGGCACCGGGCCGGGTCGCGAAGCCCGCCACGGTGTCCGTCGCTGTGCCCGCCTGTGTCGGCATCTTCTTCATGGGGCCAAAGTCCCGATTGCGGACGTGAGGGCCGCAACCTCGCGCGCAGCGGGGCCGTCGGGATCGCTTTCGAACACCAGGCGGCCTTGCGCCATCACCTCGGCGAAGAGGATGCGCTGGGCAATGCCGCGTCCGAGCAAAGATGGCTGCTGGTCGGCAAGCCCTGCTCGCGTGCTACGGGCGATCCGTGTGCGAGGATCGCAGCGGTTGAGGACGAAGCGGGCTTCGAGTTCGGGGTGGAAGCTGCGTGCCTCGCTCACCAGCGCCACGATCTCGGCCGAAGCCCAGCCGTCGAGTGCCGATGGTTGCACCGGGATAAGCGCCAGGTCGGCGGCGATCAGCGCCGCCCGCATCAGCCCGGCGACACGCGGCGGTCCATCGATGACGACATGATCCACGCTGGCAGCCTGCACCCGTGCCTCCAGGTGCAGCGTCTCGCGGGAAAGGCAGATGACGCCGAACAGACGGGGCAGGCCCAGCTGGGCGCGTTGTTCCGACCAGTCCAGCGCCGAGCCCTGCGGATCGGCATCGATCAGGCAGACGCGTTTGCCCGCGCGTGCCCACTGTCCGGCAAGATGGAGGGCGAGCGTCGTTTTGCCGACACCGCCCTTCTGGTTGAGCAGGGCGACGATCATGGCCGCCGCCCCGTTCGGCCAGCCGCACCTGGGCTCGTCGCTGTCATGGCACGCGCAACAGGGTGCGCTCCGCGAGTCGCATCCGCGTTTGCGGGCGCAGCCCAGGTTAGAAAGAATCCGTAGGATTCTCTATTAGCATTGTTAAGGGGCCAGAAAACCGCGCATTTCTGCGGCTTTGCGGGCAAAATCGGTTCCCGATAGGCCGAGTTTTCGGTTCCCGATAGGCCGAGTCTGGCGGTTCCCGATAGGCCGAGTTTTTTCATCGTTTCTGCCCCCGTCCATGGCGCACCCGGCGCAGGGCCAGGTCGAAGGGATCGTCCGGCAGCGGACGAAAGTTCAGCATCTCCTTGTCGGCGATCGTCTGGAGTGTGAGCACATAGCCGGGCAGCGACTGAGCCTGGACCATGGCGCGCAATTTGAAGGCGAACCGCTTGCGAGGGATCAGCATGCCGGACTTGAGGTGGAGATGGCCGACCTCGAAGCTCCAGCCATTGACCTGATGCCCGCCATGCTTGCGAACCAGGCGATAAAGCCAGCGCTCCATGCCGCCGGTCAGCGTGAAATAGGCGCGGTCGATAGTGAGAATAAGCCCGGAATCGAGGACGCCCGCATAGAACCAGTCGGGCAGGATCATCTCGATGCCGAGCGGCCGACCGGTTTCGTCGAGCCGCTCCTTCCACTCGTTGATCCAGGAGAAGCGATGGCGGCGGCGTTGATGGGCTTGCCGGATCGACGTCGCGACCGTGGTGGACTGCAAGCGGTCGAGCGCGGCCTTCAACCGGTCATAATGGTCGCCGCCGGTGCCCCGGCCGATGAAACTGAGCAATTCGTGCGGCTTGGTCGTCATCAACCGGGAGGTCGGACGCCCCATATCGCGGGCCTCCACGATCTGGCTTGCGGCCCAGATGAGTATATCGGCGTCCCAGATTGTGGCCATGCCATGCTCATGGGTAGCTTCCACCGAGATCGTGACATCGCCCATCCTGAAGTGGATGGGGGCGATGCGCTTGGACTTGGCGAGGCTGAAAAACGGCCAGGACATGAGGTCCTGCGCGTCGCGCGGCGCGATGTCACCGCGGACCGCGCGAAACAGGTCGAGTTGCCGGTCCTGCGCCCGGTCGGGCGAAGCGGGCATCATGCTAGCGCCGCACCGGCGCGCCGGGGTCGATCCGCTTGGCAGGATGCACGGTGCCGCGTCCCGGATCAGAGGTCGAGCGCCGGGTACCGATTTCGGCCCAGGCTTCAAGATCGACCAGCGCATAGACGATCCGTCCGCCCAGCTTGCGAAAGACGGGGCCAGTGCCAAAGCAGCGATGCTTTTCCAGCGTACGGGGCGAAAGGCCCAGATGCAGGGCAGCGTCGGGGGTCCGCAGATAGCGCGGCGTGACGACTGCAAAGTCGCGTTCCATATCGGTCTCCAGCGTCGGGGCTGGCATGGCTGGCCGGCCCTGGGGTGTCGCTGGCGAGAATGGCGAACAGTGGAGGCCCGAACGGAGTGGCAAAAGCGCAGGCGAAAATTGTCACCCCCTCGCTTGTGATCTGGGCCTTTCCTGGAAGCATGGCGCGAAGGCATGCCCGTTGGGGCTTGTCTGGATGGGTGGCCTGGCGTGCTATTGGCGCGGGATAGGCCGGTTCAGCCCGCCCGGAGCAGGTCGCGATAGCCGCCATCGCGCAGGTGCAGGGCATGGGTGAGCAGGCGATGGGTGCCGCGGCGCTCGCTCGAGGCCTTCCATAACGCCGACGACAAGTCCGGCATCGCCGGATAGGCCAGATATGCCAACGCCCGAAGCGTGGCGCCGGCGAGATGCGCATCGAGCAGGCGGAGCATCAGGTCGAAGCGCGCGGCTTGGAAGGGCGACAGATCGCTTTGCGGCGTGCCCGATCCGCCCGATCCCCCAAGCCAGAGGCGGGCATGGGCGGTGGCGCGCAGTCGACCGTCGAACAGCGGATTGTCCGGCAGATGGAATGCTGTGCGGGGTTCGCGTTGCTGGCCGCGCTGGGGGCCGCGCAGCCACAGGCGGATCGTGCGTCCGCCTGTAACCAGGACGGCATGGGTGCCTTCCTCGGCTTGCCCAAGCTGCCGCAGGCCAGGCAGCGCATGCAGAACCGGGAAATCAGGCCCTGGGTCGATGATCACGACGCAAGCGGCTGCCGCCGGATCCCATAGCGCGGGTCGCGTCTCGGGCGGTAGGTCGGGATCAAAGGGGAAAGCGAAGGCCCCACGACCGGGCAAAGTCCTCCTTTGCCTGTCGGTCTCGCGTGGCGATGGCAGTGTAGCCCGCTCTGTAGGCCGGCGAATATGACAGGAATGCTTGCGCATAGTCGCAGCGATCCTGGCTTACCGTCACTATGCCTGCCGCCATCGCGTCTCGCTCCCTTCGCGAGAAAGCTGGCAGCGCGGGACGCCTGCGGAAGTCCTCCGGTTGGGAGAGCGTTATCCCTTTTCGCGGCGGATTGTGCAGCCCTCTCCAGGGAACGGCGACCAGATGAGCGAGAAGCGTTCGCCGTCGTCGGTCGCCACCAGGCTGGCGTAGATCGGAGCCGGGAAGCTGGGATCGTCGATCTTGCAGCTCAGATAATCCGATCCGGCTGCGGAGACCTTGGCCCAGGCGGCGCCGAAATCGACGGTGCCGACATAGATGCGGTAGTCGGGCGCCTTCTCGCTATCCTTGGTGCCGGGGCGGATGGTCGTCTTTACGTTGAGGGTCAGCGTCTTGATCGTGCCCGCGAACCCGTCTGCGGTCTTGGTGAAAGTGCCAATGATTGCCATGATGTCTACTCCTGTCTTCGAACCCGCGCCTGTCGCGGCCTCGATGGGCATGACAGGCCCGGAACGGAGGGCGGCGCACCTGAAAGGCCGGAGCGCATGCGCAGGACCTTGGCGCCGGAGCTATTTTGTCTCGCGATGCAAAGCCGGCTTGCCGGCGGCGGAAAATAGGTCCGGCGACAGGGTTGCGACCAGCCTGGAGAGGCGAAGCCGGTTTCGGGCAGATAGGTCCATCGAACGAAGGCCGCTTTGGTGCGGTTGGCGGGACGGGAAGGATTTCAGGCAGGCACTTTGATGTCGGTACAACCTCAGATGGTTTCGCCGGCATCCGCCGCTTCCTGCTCCACGTGCTGCCGCGCGGCTTCCACCGCATTCGGCACTACGGTCTGCTCGCCAGTTCAGCGCACAAGGACGCCATGGCGCTCGCCCGCAGGCTGCTCGGCGTCGCCGCGCCAATCGTGGAACCCGTCCCCGACGAACCGCCCGACCACCGTCCGCCATGCCCATGCTGCGGCGGGCACATGACCATCGTCGAGACCTTTGCCCGCTGGTGCCAGCCCGCGGGCCGCCAGCGCCAGCGGCCCGCGCCCGGGAGAAAACGCCATGATCCGGCATGGCTCGCCCTGCAGTATGGCCGCGTTCAAAGCGTCCCGGCCCATGGAGATATGTGCGCCAACGTCACGGGTACGATCAAAACTGCGCCTGTTGCATGCCGGGTCAGGGAGGCATTGTGGGCAAATCTCGTCCGACGTCCTTGCTATCCTGCCGATGATGGGCAAGCTGGCACGGCTCTCTCAACCAGCCCGATCCACACCAAAGCCTTTTACCCATAGACCAGTGGATGGGGCCCGCGGGTTCCTCCATGTCAGGATTCCGTACGCAAGCGCCCGAAATCCTTAGACATTCCAGTCCATCAAACCTCGGTCGCGGAACGGCGGCTTCGGCCAGAACTGGTCTTTTTTGACAAAGCAGCCCGTCAGTGTCCACGGAGATTGATGGATTGCCAACCGGTAGGTTTTCAGGACCACAATGACTTTCACCATGCAACGGCCACTTTTACCAAGAAGGATAGGGGGTCGAGTAGCAACGGAACAGAAAACCTACATAAGGCAGCACGCCTCCACGCCACGGGCCCTTCCGGAATGACGAATTCTGATGGAAAGCTGCCAGTCTGCTCTTGAGGAGAGTCAGAGTGTATCGGACATCCATCTGCTGAAGCAGGTTCCTAGCTCGCAAGCTATTGCAGTCGATGCACAACAACTATTCAACCTAGGAGGTGGAATTCGTCAAAGCCTATGATCGTTTACGATCCTGCAAGACCGCCCTAACGGAGATCAGCCCAAAAACTGCTACACCGGTGCTTCTTTCTTGACCTGCAAAGCGTGGACGAGCGTCCAGTCTTGGTCATTTGCATAGGGATCAGCAAAGTAGCCGGGGCGCCCGTTCACGGTGGTTGGGTAGATGAAAGCGGCTGATGCCCGTCCATCTGCGGAAAAGAGGCTGAGATTGTTGCGCAACGTCGTACGAGCCATTGGCTGCCAGCGGCGATCTCCAGTGGCGCGCCCTTGCAGGTCCCAGGCAAGGGCATTGAGACTGCTCCAGTAGTGAGGAAAGGTATCGCCCCACATCCTTGCCTTGCCGAACCAGTAACCATCCCAGTGCCGGATCGAGATGCCGTTCAGATGATGGTCGGGTTGCCGACCATCAAAAAGTTCAAGCAGTTCGATGTGCGGCTGCGCACCGCGGAGCCATTTTGCATCGCCTGTCGCCTGATGAAGTTCGAGCAGGATGATGGCGGCCGGCGCCACGATCGACTGTTCGTAATTCACCTCGGAGGCAGGATACTGGGTGCCTCGCTGCATCAGTCGGTCACCGTGCTGCACGAATAAGGCGGACACGCGTGCGTGCTCTGCCGTCATTCCGGCAGCGTTCAGCGCCTGCAATCCTTCGGCTATCGGTAAGCCGATCGGGTAGAATTCCGCCCCGCCTTCACGGTAGAAACTTTCAACGGTAGCTGCAAAGCGGCGCAACGGCGGAGCGTCTTTTGCGAGGCTTGCCATTGCGAGGTGCAATTGCATGACCCAAGGCCAGTTGTAGAGGCGCTTTCGCGGCTGATCCGCATCGTCGAACACATATCCGTCTTCACGCTGCAGATGAGAGCAGACGAAGCTGTAGTAGCGGTCCAGCGAGCGCCGGATATCGTCACTTGATGCTTTGGTCTCCGCCAACCATTTGGCGAGTAGTACACCCATCCCAACCCGCTCCCGGCCGCTGTTGCGGTCGCTGGCTCGTTCCCATCTGGCAGGTACATCCGCCTCGTTGTCGAAGACGATATAGGCTCCGTCCCAGGGATCGCCGGCTTTGTGCCACTGTTGGCGCTGGGCGATGAATTCAACGCGGGCGGCAACGGTGGTGTCCAAATCCGCAACGGTATTGAGGACTGCTCGAGTAGTCAGACCGCTGCCATACTTAAGCGTGGCGATATGCTCGCCAATCTCTCCTGCTGCGACGTCTGCCTGCCATCCCTTGGACGTTCGCCGAAGCGGAACAGATGTGTCACCTCTCATCAGCGACGGCGAACTGCCCAGCTGCCCCTGGAAGATCAGCGTGGATGTCTCGCCTGGAAAGTTGGTCCAGTCCGACGCATCGATGCGAACCATCTGCTGCGAACGGCGTAGCGCCTGCGCAAAGAAATCCTCCCAGCCCTTGTGCCAGAACATTGTCCAGCTGACGGTCGCGCTTTGTCCTGGCTGGAGCGTGTCTATTGCCGGATGTACCAGGATCGTTCCGCGTGTGTTGGACAGCGTCACCTGATCGCGATCCTCGATGCTGTAGCCGTCAAATGCACCTTGGGTCAAGACCAGGCCGAGATGCGGCGCCCGACCGCCCATCCGCAGCATCGCGATCCAAGATGACGAACCACCGGTCCAGATGTGGGCATGCGCGCGGTTTTCCAGCACGTCAGCGGCGCTGGTGTAATGGTCATTGCACGGCATATAAATTGCCAGCGACGCCTTGCCGCGCTCGCGCATCGGAATTGGCTCATCACCAGTGTTTCTGAAGGTATAGCTCTCTTCAAGCGCATCGCCGACCAGCCTCCGAGCGACTTCTACCGCCAGCGATCCAACCTGATAGCTGATTGCAACCTCAGTTTCGCCAACTTGACGGATCGAAGTTGGTTCACCCCATCGCCCGCGATGGAGCTGACCTGCGCCAAGATCGGCAAAGCCAAGCCCCCACAATGAGCCGCGCGGCTGCCAAGGAGCATTCTGCGGCCCGCCGATCCAGCTCATACCGGCAGTGTCGGTGGGGTTCGCGATCGAGACTAGTGCACCTGTGTCTCGATCGATCGAGATGCGGAAAACTGAGTTCTGCAGACGAAGCCCGTGCATTGGCTGCTCTAGGACGTCTTGAGCGGCTGCTGGCAACACAACGCTTGCCGCTAAAGCTCCGCCGGCAAGTCCTGATAGCGCGCTTCTTCTGTCTAACATGTGACCCATTCCTCCAATATGTGAGAGAGATTAGCGGTTTATCTCGGATGCGCCAAGGCTCGCGGCATCATAGGGAGGTTCCCTGAGGCCTGGCTGATGCCCAGACGCGCGAGGTTGGGCAATTGTGCTGCGATCGTTCCTGATCATCGATGTCGACATTCGTGAGAAGCAACGCACGAACAGCGTTGAACGGCAAAGCCTTCATTAAGCCTCTGTATCGAACTTACAACGTGAATGAAGGGCAGTTCTCGGGACACGTGGGTTTCGCTTTGAACGGCCACAAATGGGGCGATAACTGCCGATTCAGGATTTCCAATAAACCCCGGTTTGATGTGGATAGCGGCGAGAGCGGCCGAGCAGCTCCGAGCGGGCCTTGATTCCGTATAAAGCCGTCCAGAAATCTGCTTGCGCAAAACCCCTGCTCAGCTAGATTTCTGGAAAGGGAGGCGGGGCGTGCTCATTGGCTATGTTCGGGTATCGACCGCGGACCAGAGCGTCGATCTGCAACGCGACGCTCTCTCGGCGGCCGGTGTTGCACCTGACCGCATCTATGAGGACGTGTGTTCGGGCAAAAGCACGACCCGGCCCGGGCTAGACCGTGCGCTCGACGTCGCGCGCGATGGCGATGCAATCGTGACGTGGAAGCTGGACCGGCTCGGCCGGTCGCTCCCGCACGTGGTCGGCCTGGTCGGCGACCTGCAGAGGCGCGGCGTCGGTCTGAAGGTGCTCTCCGGCGACGTGGATACCACCACCGCGACCGGCAGGCTCGTGTTCGGCATATTCGCCACCCTGGCTGAGTTCGAGCGCGACCTGATCCACGAGCGGACGATGGCGGGGTTGGCTGCTGCGCGGGCGCGGGGCCGTTCGGGCGGGCGCCCGCGCGTGATGACGCGCCAGAAGCTGAAGGCGGCGATGGCGCTCATGGCCGACCGGGATAATACCGCGCGCGATGTCGCCGCCCAGCTCGGCGTGTCGCTCTCCACGCTTTATGCCTATGTCGACGCCAAGGGCCATCCGCGAGAACGCGCGACCGAACTGCTTGGCCAACGGGCCGCCAAGCCTGCGGCCAGCCTAGCGGTGTAACCGGGGTCCATGCCGGTCGGCTTGCGCTGACCAGCGGATTACCCCGCGACCGGGTTGCATCGGATTTGGGGA
This sequence comes from Sphingobium sp. Leaf26, assembly GCF_001421665.1. GTDB lineage: Bacteria > Pseudomonadota > Alphaproteobacteria > Sphingomonadales > Sphingomonadaceae > Sphingobium. Next base: position 98,742 of record NZ_LMKV01000005.1, on the reverse strand, counting down.
TTGGGAAGTCGACGCTGGGCAAGTGGGTGTCGCAGTATCGGCCCAGTGATCTGGTTTCAGCGCCGCAGGCAGATCTGGCACGTGAGAATGAACGCCTTCGCCTTGAGAACCGTGTGCTGCGGGAGGAGAGGGAAGTGCTAAAAAAGCCTGTCCTGAGCCTGTCGAACGGGCCACTCAGTTCTTCGCGAGCCAAAGGCTGTGAGGTTCGCCTTTGTGCATAGTTGGCGGCACCGTTGGCCGGTGGAATTGATGTGTCGCGTTTTGGAGGTCAGCGAGCGTGGCTATCGTTCCTGGCGTTCACGCCCGATCAGTCGTCGGGCACGGACAGATATGAAAGTGCTCGCCCATATCAGGGAACAGTATCGCCTGAGCCTTGGCAGCTACGGTCGTCCGAGGATGACGATGGAGTTGAAAGAGGTGGGGCTCGACGTTGGCGAGCGCCGGGTTGGGCGCCTGATGAGGATCAACGGAATCAAGCCAGTCCGCACGCGCAAGCACAAAGTTACGACGGACAGTCACCATCGCCTGGGTGTTGCGGCAAACTGGTTGGATGGCGATTTCGCAGCCGATGCACCCAATTGTAAATGGGCGGGCGACATCACCTATATCCGTCCAGCGCTCGGCATCGACCTCGCGGGCAAACGTCTGGGCAATCTCCTGGCTGGTCCGCGGCCCCAGTTCCAGCGTAGCCCGCGCTTCGGCACGTGGGCGCATGCCTTCGCTGATAGCCGCCATCGCGCAGGCGCAGGGCTTGGGTGAGCAGGCGATGGGTGCCGCGGCGCTCGCTCGAGGCCTTCCATAGAGCGGCCGACAGGTCCGGCATCGCCGGATAGGCCAGATATGCCAACTGGCGCAGCGTGGCACCGGCGACATGCGCGTCGAGCAGGCGCAGCATCAGGTCGAAGCGCGCGGCCTGGAAAGGCGACAGATCGCTTTGCGGCGTGTCCGATCCGCCTGTTCCCCCGAGCCAGAGGCGGGCATGCGCTGTGGCGCGCAGTCGCTCATCGAACAGCGGATCGTCCGGCAGATGGAACGCCGTGCGGAGTTCGCGCTGCGGGCCGCGCAGCCACAAGCGGATCGTGCGTCCGCATGCAAACAGGACGGCATGGGTGCCGTCCTTGGCTTGACCAAGCTGCTGGAGGCCAGGCAGCGCTTCGACCACCGGGAAATCAGGCCCTGGGTCGATGATCACGACGCATGCGGCTGCCGCCGGATCCCACAGCGCGGGTTGCGACTCGGGCGGTAGGTCGGGATCAAAGGGGAAAGCGAAGGCCCCACGACCGGGCAAAGTCCTCCTTTGCCTGTCGGCCCAGCGCGGCAATGGTAGCGTAGCCCGCTCGGTAGGCCGGCGAATATGACAGGAATGCTTGCGCATAGTCGCAGACATCCCGGCCCGCCGTCACCATGCCGGCCGCCATCGCGTCTCGCTCCTTTCGCGAGAAAGCTGGCAGCGCGGGACGCCTGCGGAAGTCCTCCGGTTGGGAGAGCGTTATCCCTTTTCGCGGCGGATTGTGCAGCCCTCTCCAGGGAACGGAGCGGGACCAGATGAGCGAGAAGCGTTCGCCGTCGTCGGTCGCCACCAGGCTGGCGTAGATCGGAGCCGGGAAGCTGGGATCGTCGATCTTGCAGCTCAGATAGTCAGAGCTGGCTGCCGAAACCTTGGCCCAGGCCGCGCCGAAATCGGCGGTTCCGGCATAAATGCGGAAGTCCGGCGCCTTCTCGCTATCCTTGGTGCTGGGGCGGATGGTCGTCTTGACGTTGAGGGTCAGCGTCTTGATCGTGCCCGCGAACCCGTCTGCGGTCTTGGTGAAGGTGCCGATGATTGCCATGATGTTCACTCCTGTCTTCGAGCTCGCGCCCGTCGCGGCCTCGATGGGCATGACAGGCCCGGAACGGAGGGCGGCGCACCTGAAAGGCCGGAGCGCATGCGCAGGATTCTGGCGACGGAGCTATTTTGCCTCGCGATGCAAAGCCGGTTCGCCGGCGGCGGAAAATAGGTCCGATGACAGGGTTGCGACCAGCCTGGATAGGCGAAGCCGGTTTCGGGCAGATAGGTCCATCGAACGCAGGCCGCAGGGTGATTGCTCGATGCCACGAGGCAGTCACAGGGATCGGCGCGATCAGCCAATGACGTTGGTTGGGTGTTGCCGACCGCTACCTCACGTCTGACGCGGGTGATGATCCGTTCCGACCCGATGAGGATGAGGCGCCTATTCTGGCTATTCTCAGGCTTGGTCTGCGGATTGGGAGATGGCCATATGTGGAACCTGGCTGTTGCATTATCGGCACGATGTCATGATGAAACGAACCCATCAGAAATGCGAGATGATGCGCAATGCTATATTCCGAACTCGGTCTTGAAGATGGCATGCGCAAGGGTGAACGGGTTGCGATCCTTGTCGGACCGAATGGCGCGGGGAAGAGCCGCTACTTACTGAACCTTGCCCAGCGGAACCGGCATCATCGCAAGGTCGCCGTCATTTCGAACACTGCCTATGACAGGTTTACTGGCCTGCGAGATGTGGAGCGCATCTCGGCCGGCAAGGGGTTCAACTCTCCAATTTCGATCATTAAGCGCTGCGTGCAGACGACGATGGCAGAAACGGATTCCCGTTTTTTCCAAATCGGTACGGTGCTCGAATATTGCAAATACTGGCCCCGGTTCGGCTTCCGACTGCGACCTGGCCGCAGGGGCGATCGCAAGCGCTCCGACATTTATTTCGAGAACGACATCTATCGCGATCTCGTCGATCGCATCGAGCGCGGCGAACTTTCGAGCACGATCTGGGTCGATGCGTCATCGTCCGGTTCCCGCTTTCCATATCGCGTCGATGACATGCATGCTCTGCTGACGTTCGAGCGCTTCCTGCGTAAGGATCGTGTCCTTCGCGGCATCGATATTCATCTCGAACGCCGCTTCGACGACCGCGAAATCGAACTGCATCAGGCAAGCTCGGGTGAATTGTCGCTGATGTCGTCGATGATATTCCTGGTTGCCAGCATCAGGGATAATGCTGTCGTTATCATCGACGAGCCGGAAAACAGCCTGCATCCCAACTGGCAGCGAGAATATATCGATACCGTCCTCACGACATTGCGATATCATGATGTTGTCATCGTCGTTGCTACCCATGCGCCGCTTATCGTCACCGGCGCAATCGCCCAGAATTCGGGAATAATTTCGGTATTCCAGGTTGAAGACGGGCGCCCCAAATATCTCAAGCTCGACGATGCGGCCGGCGGTGGCAGCATCGAGGAAATGCTCTGGAAAGCCTTCGATGTCGTCACGCCAGCCAGCCATTTCGTGAGCGAGGAACTGGTGGGAGCCGTCTCGAAGTTCGAGGCGGGCAATGCGACCAAGGCAGACGTCCTTGATCTCATCGATCGGATGAAGAGCGCCAGCTTCGACCGCAAGCAAGAAGCTTTTCTGGAGGCTGTTTCGCAGCTTGTGGACGATCTCGACAAGAAGCTTTCAGCTGCGGCTGGCATATCCTGATGACCGACGCCTATTTGCCACCCTTAAGCGATTTTGCGTTCAGCGCCGAAGAGGAAGCTGCAATCGTAGCTGCCATGCTAGAGGATAGCCCTTGGGACAAGGTGCCTGCAGCCCATAAGGACGCCATCAAGAGCGCCAAGCAGCGCATTCAGACCTATCATCTCACACGACATAACCACCAGTGCTGCTACTGCCGCACGATCCTGCACGGTGGCGGCTATTTCATGATCGACCGGGAGCATGTCCTTCCCAAGAGCATATATAGACCCTTCACCTTTGCGCCGTGGAACCTCTCGGTGTCGTGCAAGCGCTGCAACATGCAGTTCAAGAAGGACTGCGTGGCGTTCGTCATCGATGCAGACGGCGCTGGGCCTGACGATACCGGCGCCAACTATCGCCTCGTTCACCCCAATTTCGACGCTTGGGATCACCACCTGCTCAGAACCGCGGTTCAGGCGGGTGGGAATGTTCTGGTGAAGTTCACCGTTCTGACCGGCAGCGCCAAGGGCGCCTATCATCACGAATATTTCGCGTTGAAAGAGCTTGAGATAGACACTTTCGACCAAGCGCAGGGCATGGAGGCGATCGCTGGGTCGATCGCCGATCAGATTCGCAAACTGGCGCGACAGCATGGACAGGCAAATTGAGCTTCCGCGAGAGCTTCCTTTAGATTCCCGACAGCCTCGTCAGCCCTGCGGACTTCTGTGCCTGTACCTTTACGGATTTGTGCATTGGCGCGGATACGCCTTTCAGTATCCGCGCCAATGCACAAACCGGGGCACCGTCAGGCGCCCCGAGGCGGCCCGGCCTCATCGCGCCTGCGCGAAGGCAAGGGCCGCTGCATCGGCAGATGCACATGTCCGGCAGCTCAGCATACCGTGGGCATTGCCATCGCCATCTACGATGAAGAGTGCGACGAACCAGCGCCCGTCCAGGAAGCCCGTCGCCGCGATCCGGTCGAGTTCGACCTCGCCCTCCTGGCTCCCATAGGCACCGATCCAGCGCTCTTCGTTGCGGGCATCCCAGTGGATATCGATATCTTCGGCTTCCATGAAGCGGGACGCCAGCGCTTCGCCTGCGCCACGGCCAAATTCCAGTTCAAGCCCTGCGATCAGGGCCGTCATCACGCGATCCGAAGCAAGGGCAATGGGCTGAACGACGTTCATGGGAAAATCTCCTGTGCTTGCGTCCCCAAGATCGGGGACCGACAGGGAGGGACGGGCGCCGGAAGGCTGTCAGGGCCGCCGCGCGCAAGCCGGCGCCGCGCAAGCGGGCGCTAAGGGGGAGCCGATTTGGTGCAGCCAAATTGGGGGGAACCTGCGAGCCTTGAAAGCCGCGCCGCCGCCCGTCACGATGGGAGGGTCTCGACATCCCACCACCCTTTTCTTCAATGATGCGCCGCCAGCAGAGCTGGCGCTTCCGAAGACCTGTCCTTCCTTTCGTCGCCACGCGGACCCAATGGTCGTGCCCGCGCGACAGACGCCAACCATGCCGATCGGCCGGACGCCTGCGCGCCGGCCGATCGGATCTCCAGGGGGAGGCTGCACCCCGCGCCGGATGGGCGCGGGGCGGTCCGTCGTCAGTCGCCGGGGTTCCAGATGAGGGCGTAGCTGTCCTCGTCGTCCTGACCGGCGGCGCGGCCGAGATTGGCGTAGATGGTGCGGGCGCCCAGTTCGGGGGCAGCCATGGCGACGCGGATATATTCGCGGCCCGAGACCTCGCCGGTGCGGATCCAGCCGCCGCCCAGTTCCGAGCCGCCCGAGAGGATACGATAGTCGGGCTGGTCGCCGGTCTTGCCCCGGTTGGGAATGATCTCGATCTCGGCGCGGACCGCGAGGGTCTTGAGGACGCCCTTGAAACCGCCATTTTCCAGGCGCTGAACGTAACCGATGGCTGGCATGTGTAATCTCCTTGTGTCGTGATATGCCCCTGCGGCCGATCCGCCGGGCGTGCGGACCGTCAGGCCGCGCGCTGGGTGCCCCCGAACCGAAGGCCGGAGCGACATGAGCGGAGGACCGGAGGGCCGTCTTCAATTTGTAGCGAAGCGCCCGCGAGGAGCCGGAACGGCGGGGAAATTGGAGCGGACCGATGGTTTTGCGGGGTACCCGAGACGCTGCCAGGTCAACGCACTTCAACCGGCAAAGGGCTGCAAGGGGTTGCGACCCTGGAATATCATGCCGACCGGTACGCTTTCCATCGCGCCTGGAATGGCGAAGACCAGGGCGGGAATCGAGCCGCGCCTCGCTCGACGGCCGGGCTCGACAGGCGCCGTCCGCTGGGCCAAGCGCGGGCCATGCCCATCGTCCCTTTTCTCCTGGCGCTTGCCTCGCGCGCCAATCTGCCCTGGCACTGTCGCGCGCGCCTTGTCCTGCTGGCGCTCGCTGCCACCGCCGTGCTCGCCACCCTGGCCAGGGTGCCCGACGCGCGTGTTGCGACCGGGACCGTGCGCACTGTCACCGATGGCGACACCTTCCGCCTGACGAGCGGCGAGCGTATCCGCATCGCGGGGATCGACGCCCCGGAGACGCAGGCGCAGCGCGCCCGCTGTCCGGCCGAGCGCCGCAGGGGCGAGACCGCCAAGGCGCCCCTGACGAGGATGATCGAGGGACAGTCGATCCGCTTCACGCGGGTCGGCCGCAGCTACAACCGCACGGTTGCGACAGTGCGCCATGCAGGGCGTGATCTTGCCACCCGCCTTGTCGAGTCGGGGGATGCGCGATGGTGGCCGCGCGGCAAGGCCAAGCCTGATTGGTGCCAACTGGACTGACCGCCGGGTCCGTGTCCAACCGCTCCACTGAGAGAGCGAAGAAAAAGCCCCCCGGCATTTCCGCGCGCGGGGGGCTGATTGTGCAGGCTGCGCTATCGATAAAACCAAGGCTGATGCCGTTGAAGGCAGAGCCGACGAGGCTATTATTGAAGTTGCTGTTTATGTTCATGCCGTGTGTCCCTTCTGCATCTGGCCCCTGATCGGGCACGGAGTTGAGAAGAAGGAACAGCAGGAGCAGAACCGCACACACAAGAAGTAACGGAATCGAACCGACCGCAGCCCAAAGCTGATGCGATCATCATAGCCGATCATGGCAATTTTCGCACTATCCATCTCGACCGTAAGCGCTGGTTCCGGCGCGGAACGACGTACAGAAGTCCGCGCCCCGGCCCGCCTGGCGGGTCGGGGGCGCGGCCGATTTTTCACGGCAGGAAGCGCAGCGGCGGCACGGCAGGGTCGCCTGCGACGAAATGGGCGATGATCGCCTCGTAGCTGCCGAGCCGTTCGGCCCGGTCGCGGTCGATAATCAGATTGCCATCCTCATCGGCCGCGAACAGGGCCACTTCACCCGCACCGGTGAACACGGCACGCTCCGGGCCGAACTGCGCTGCACTCCCGCCCGACCAGCGAACGAAGGGCAATCCCTGCTCGACGCAGAAGCTTTCCAGTTCGTCGGCCCGCCCCCATGCAACTTCATGGGCGTAGAGCGACAGCGGGCCATCGGCGGGGAAATCCTCTGTCCCAAATGCCTCACCGTCATAGTCGAGGGCCAGACCCTCGCTCTGGATGCGTGCGACCAGATCGTCGCGCAGGGCGGCAGCGAGGTCGCCGCCGATGGTGATGGAAAGCGAAACACGATCGACCATGATGAAACTCCCAATAGGCGCGCCGTCGCCGGAACGGGGGCGGCGCGACCGATTTTCGATCAAATCCAAGTTGGCGAAGAAAGAGTGGGCGGCGGCGAACCGCCGCCCGCAGGAGAAAGTCAGGCGGCAAGACGCTGCGTCCCTTCCTCCGGTTCGTCGGGCAGCGGGCAGATGCTGCCGGGGGCATCGGGATCGGGTTGGGGAGCGTCATGGATCGCCATGGCGGCGACGACCCTTGCATGGGCATCGACCGGCCCGACGCCGCCCCTCGCCGAATAAGCGGCAGGCGGGAACAGCATCCAGCGCGGCACCCAGCGGTCCTTCTTCTCCCGGCCATTGGTGCCGTCGAGCGCATCGCGCACGATGGCTTTCAGGGTCTTGCCCTTTTCCTGTGCGTTGGCGGCGGCGACAGTGGGATCGGTCACGTCCGCCACCAGATGCCCCAATATCTCGCGGTCGCGCAGCAGCTCGAAGAACGCCCCGTCCGCCTGCCAATAGTCGGCCATATCGACGCCGATATGCATGCCGACCGCATCGACGGCGGCGCTGCCGCTGGCGAGGCTCTCGCCCATGACGATGGCGATGATGCCCATCACCTGTGCGTCATTAAGGTCGAGCAGGGTCAGGAAGACGCCGACCACGCCATAGTCGTCGCCATTGCCGCCGATCAGCGTGGGTTCCTCCGCGCCAAAACCCAGCAGCCCAAGCGCCTTGCGCCGCATATGATCGAAGTCCGCTTCGCCCGGCGCATTCTCGATGCTCTCGGCGATGAGGTCGTTGCGGCTGGTCTGGGGGTCCGCCTGCACCTTCCAATAGGGCGACCCGACGATGGCATGGGCGACCATCAGCCGCAGCGCCACGGCGGGAAAGCCGGTGAGCGCCGCGCGCACGGCAGCATGGCGATGGAGGTCAATATAGGTCGCCATGGTCGAGGTGACTTCGGGACGCGCGACCTTCATGCCCTTACCGCCGGGATCACCCTTGGCCATGCGCTCGGCCTCCTTGCGGGTCAGATAGCCTTCATGGAACGTGACTTCGCCGGTTGCGCGCACCTCTACATAGATGCGCCCGCCCTTGCGCTTGGTGGCTTTCACATGTTCCCAGACCGAGAAATAGTCGTTGGGAGACAGGATGACGACTCCCTGCCATCCCTCGTCCAGATAGTCCTCGCGTCGGGCCTCGATGGCGGCATTCTGCGCGTCCCAGAAAGCATCGGCATCGGCGAAATAGCGGTCGTCGCCGAACAGGTCGGCAATGGTGACAAGGCCGCTTGCCTCGATATCGAACAGGGCATGACGGGTGCCGACCGATTGGCCGCCAAACAGCCAACCCTTCAACTGGGAGCCGGTGGGCGCATAGGCATCCTCGTGGTCCACCAGCGCCAGCCATGCCTTTTGCTGGCTTTTCGACGCGAGGGTGAGGTGGCGGACGGTCGCCCGGTCGATATCGTCCCTGGCGTACATCTGGCGGATGCGGGGCAGGAGATTGCCGAGCGCCAGCACCCGTCGCACGGTGAGTTCGGGAAGGCCGAAAGTATCGGCGATGTCGCCCAGCTTGCGGCCTTCCTTCACCAGCCGGGTGAAGCTTTCCCACTGCGTGACCTCGTCGGCATCGCGCCGCGCCATATTCTCGATCATCGAGGCTTCGACCGCATCGGCGTCGTCGCCATCCTCAAGGATGGCGCAGGGGATCGCGGCGACTTCGCTGTCGGCGTCGCCCATGGCGCGCTTCTCTTCCGCGACGATCAGCGCGGCATGGAAGCGACGGCTTCCCGCCACGATCTCATATGCGTCAGGCGCACAATTGGGGCGCACGATGATTGGCTGGATCACGCCGCGCCTGCGCACGGTCGGCAGGATATCCGACACATCGGTGGCCGTCTTGGTGAAGCGCATATTGGTCTTGCTGATGGACAGCTTGCTCAACGGGATAAAATCGAGTTTCATGGGTGTCACTCCTTGTGAGTGCCGGGCCGTCATTCTTTTACGAGTTGGGCGGTCCGGCTTTACGGAAATGCGGCGTTACGCGCCGCGCGTCATCCTGCCGTCCCGTGGGTGGGATCGGTCGGAAGGTCGGGAGCCGTGCCGGTCGGGGCGCGGATCAAAAGCTGCTCGGCATGGATGATCGACCCGGCGCGCCGGGCGGTATCGGCCCAGCGAGACAGGGGATGGGAACTATAGAAGCCCTCGTCCCGCTCGATCTGCATCCCGAAGGGCAAGCGGACGCTCTGGACTTCCATCAGCGAGAAGACGCCCATTTCCGGGCAGCCAAAACCAAGATCGGCGAGGCCGAACAGGGTATCGTCGTCGCCATAGAGTTCGGTCGCCAGCCATGTGCCAGCGCCCAGCGGATTGAAGAATTTGACGACCGGAACGGGGTCGAACCGCTTGTCCTGCGCCTGCGCGGCGGCGCTGCTTATGGCATTGGCGCGCAGGGCATAGCGTAGGTCTGGGGTCAGGAGGATCATGCCGCCCTCCGGTCCAGAACGGCGCAGGTCTGCACCGGGACCACAGCCCCGTCTTCGTCCTCATCCGCGTCCACGGCCATCATCTCGATTGCAATGTCGAGGTCTTCGCTTGCCTCGCGGTGCCGGGAGAGCAGCCATTCCGCCGCCTTGCTAGCTGCGCCTGCTGCGCGGAAGATGGCGCGATTGTCCGCGCGCAGCACCTCCAGCCAAGAGCCGATATAGTCAGCATGACGCACGGTCGGCACGATGCCGAGCGCGGCGCACAGGAAGGCCGATCCCATTTCGGCGATCAGTTCCTCGCGGGCATAATCCTTGCTGCCAAAGCCGTTCTTGAGATTGCGGTCGAGGCGAGAGGGGTGGCCGGTGGCGTGGGTCAGTTCGTGCAGGCAGGTCCGGTAATAGTTGATCTGCTCATAGAATGCGGGCTGGGGCGGCACCTGCACCATGTCGAGTGAAGGCATGTAGAAAGCATTGTCTCCGCCAATACGGAAATCCACGCCGCTGGCTGCAATCACAGACTCGGCTAGGGGCACGATTTCGCGTTCGGCCAAGGGGGTGGGTTCTGCGGCAAGGCCGGGCCGTAGCCCTTCGCATTGCGACAGGTTGAAGACGGTAAAGCGTTTGAGGAAAGCGACCGACTTGGCGTCTTCGCCGGTCGTTCTCGCCTTTTCCTTCTCCGCTTCGGGGGTGAAGCGGTCGGCGTAGACGACGGTCGTGCCCTTTTCGCCCTTGGAGACGCATCCGCCCGCATCTCGTGCCTGCTTGAAGGTCATCCAGCTCTGGGAAGGATAGCCCTTTTCGATGGCTGCGCCCCACAGGATCAGGATATTGACGCCCGAATAGAGCCGAGCCGTCAGCGCGTTGCGCGGCAGGCCGGGAGCCAGCGCGCCCTGCGCCATGTCGGTGCCAGACGATGCCCAAGGCTGGACCCATGGAAACCGCCCCTCCTCAAGCTGGGCGACGATCTTGGCGGTCACCTCGTCATAGAGATTGATCCGTTCGGGCTGGGTGTCTTGGGTGCGACGCTGCGGCGTTGCGCGAACGCTGGGGGTATGAGCCATGTCCTGTCCTCCTGCCTGCCCAAAAACATGAGGCTCCCCGGAAAGCGGGGGTGGGCGGCGAAACGCGACTGGAAAGGCCCGCCCCGGCGGGCGCAGGCACCGCAAGGGCGAAACGGCAGTGGAGCACCCGCAAGTGCAGCGCAGCGGGTTGCCGGCGGCCGCGAAGGGCCTAGGAGGGAGCGCCGCCTACTCCCGCGTCCTGGGAGAGGCTCACACGGAAACGCCGCCGCGCGGTGCGCGGCGTCCGCTGGTCGGTCCTTGCGGCCGACCTCGCGCCAGCGATCGTAACCCGTAGGGCCAAGACCCACAGGGCTTGGTCCCGAGGCAGCCGCATCGGGATAGAGCGCGTCCGGCCAGGGCCGGGGCGTCCATCTCTTGGTCCATCAGGTGAGTCTCATATCGTCGGTTGGGCGAAAGCGAACGGCGCGCACGCAGGCATCTCTTATTCTGCTTGGCAGTGTCGACATCGGCCGACAGAATAAGCGATGAAACCGTTAGAATGCCGAACGGGTGACCGTAAGCGATCTGGATGCGGAGTTGAATGCGCTTTGACCCAATGTGAAATCCTGATCGATACCAACCAAGTGCTGCACTTTAAGCGGCTCGATCAAATCGACTGGTGCGAGATGACCCAAAGCGAACACTGCACGCTCGTCATCACCCCAATTTTGCTGCGCGAACTTGAGCAGAAGAAGATTTTCAGTCCGTCTTCGGCGCTCAAAGCGCGCGCAGACGGGATGATCGACTTTCTTGTAGAAAAAATGGCGCTGCCCGATCCTGTCGTTGTGCGGCCGCACGTCGTACTCGTCTTTTCCGAACATGAGCCGAGGATCGATTTTGCCGCCCATCACCTCGTCCGCGAAGTCAATGACGACCATTATATCGCCGCGGCGATCGAGAGGCATGGCATAAGCGGCGTGTCCATATTCATAGCCTCGAACGACGGCGGGATGGCGATGAAGCTCCGCTCCCGCCCGATTTCCGTCTTGCGACTGCCCGATGCATTGCGCCTTCCGGCTGAAATCGACGCCGAGCAGAAGGAACTGCGCGACGCAAAGCGTGAACTTGCGCGCCTCAAATCCCGGCAGCCCAAGCTTGCCGTTACCTTCAAGGACGGCGCAACCCGGCGCAACGTCTGCAATGCGCGAAGCCTGGATTTCGGGGCGCCCGGCCTGACTACGATCAGGGCGGAACATAGCTATGTGCGCGTGCCGCCCAAGCCGGGTGAGGCCGCTGGCGTCCAGATCGGGGGACTACGGGCTTTTGCCAATCTGGGCGGCGCAAGCCGTCACCGCGTCGAGGAGTATAACGAGGCGCTCACCGCCTATTACGGGCGTTACGAGCAATATCTGGCGGACCTGAAAGTCTGGACGGAGGCGCTAAGGCTTACGGCGTCGGTTTCCATAATGCTGAGCAATGACGGATCGGCGACCGCCAGTGACATCGACGTCACCCTGCGCTTTCCCAAATCGATTTTCCTGTCCTCCATGCGCGACCGCCAAAAGGAGCCTGAGGCGCCAGAGCCTCCGGTGCGCCCCGAAAGTTTCGGCACGCTCAGCGCCTATTTCGCGGACGGCGGGCCTCGCTATCTCGACTTTGCTCGTCCGGACTTCGATTTTCACGATGGGACAGTCTTTGTCGACGAGGATGACCCTCATACGGCGCAATTTTCCATCAAGTCGCTCAAGCAGAAATGCGAAATGACCTTCGACACCTTTCTGCTGACGCGGCATCCCGGCCTAACCGGCAAGGGGGTGGAGGTTGAGGTCGTCATCACATCCCATGAAGGGGAGCCGATCCGGCAAAAACTGGCGATGACGTTCGAAGAGGTGGATGCCGCAGCTTCGGACGATTAAGCGTTCCTTGCAAAAACGGCTGGATCGACAGGGATCAGATGATGATGGCCTGGGCTGCGTTCAGAATGTCCACGGTCGCTTCAACTTCGGCATAAAGCTCGGCCTCCACCCCTTGCGTGTCGATTTCGACAATGAGGGCGAAGCGGACCTCGGGCTCGGCTTCCTGCAACAATTTTTTGGACTTCCACCATCCGGCAACGGGATGAATGGCCAGAATATTGCGGCGTGCAAGATCGGATGCCTTGCATGTCAGCTGGTCGATATGGAGAGAGCCGACGTCACGCCGGTCACTGCCAAATACCCACAGGTCATCTTCATCGACCTGGGGGCCGATGGGTTCGGCTGCCTTGCTGATACGGGCCATGAACTGCTGGGCATTCTCGCCGGCGCGGTTCAGCTTGAAGCGCAGGTTATGGGACGCGTACCGATATCGTGACCCGCGGGAGGCTTCGGCGGGATTGGGCGCGATGAACGAACTCAGGGCAACCCTCAAGGTCACGCTCGCATTACCGAGCTTGCGCAGCTCTTCGACGGGCCATGGCAGCGTGAAGAGGCGCATCTCTTTGTGAACGTCGCCGCCTTTTTCCGAGATGCCGTACGGAATGATCACGTCCTGGACGATCAGCGAAAGGGCGTTGGATGCGCTGCGATGGGCTCGCTCTAGGTCGGGGACGCCATAGCCGTAGCGCTGGAACAGGCGCGCATAGCTGCCCTTGGTCGGTTGCGCGGGAAGATGCGAGCGCATCTGCGGCGTCCAGCGGGCGGACGCCACATAGAGCGCCCGGATGGTTTCGGGCCAGAGCAGCGGATAGTCCGACCATAGTTCGGTGATCTGCTTCGCCGCGATCGCGGTCGCCGCGCTTGTGTCGAACGTAAAGCTGAATGACCGTTGCGGATAGCTATGATGGGTTGTGAGCAGGGAAAGCCAGCCATGGCGCATGGGCGGAGGGATTGTATCAGCCGCCCAGTTTCCCCCTTCCAAGACGATGTCAGGCTTGAGCGGCCAGGTCGATGACCAGGACGCGGTGCGCGAACTGGGCGAGAGGTCGCCGAAAGGCGCGACAATGGTGAGGGCCGCGCCCGCCGGCAGCATCGTCTTCTCGGTATAGGCGCCGACGCTGATCGCGTTCCAAGCCTGTGCGGGCGATTCAAGCTCATTGTCGGGATGGTCGCAAACACCAAGATAAGGGGCCGCACTGAACTTGTTATTGTCGCTATTGCCAGCCGATACGGGGATCAGTCGTGCCTGTGGCTGGGCGCCCGACACGCCGGACGCGAGCTGGTCGATCTCGGTCGACCATGATGTGGGCGCGCCGTCGTGCGGCGTGTCCTCATCGGTCGTGACCGCCAGGGTGAAGGTCCGCCTGCGCTCCGTCTGCTCGACCGTGTCGATGGCGCGCCGTGTGACGACGCCCAGCAGATGATGCGGATTGACCCCGCCGTCCGGTAACAGCTTCACCGATTCCAGCCGATGAGAGATCGTGACGGGCATGGTCGATTGCAGGTTGAGGGTCAGGTCCCCGAAAAGCGCGAGGCCGGCAAGCTGGGTTCCATGCCCCCTGATATCGTCCAGCCCCCATGCCGGGTCGGCGGCATGTCGATCCTGCGCGAGCAGCACAGGCGCGAGCAGCGGATGGGCGCGGCTGATGCCCGAGTCGAGCAGGGTGACATAGCCCCCATGCGCCTCGCCATTGTAGGTCGTTCGCTGGAAGAGGTCGTCAACCCAGGCGACCTGTTCCTGAACATCCATGGCATCGAAGAAATCGGCGGTGGTCGCTGGCGACGCAAGCGCGCGAACGGCGCCAAGCCGCCGCACGGCCAGGGCGATGTGATTGCGCGTCGCCTGTCCAATGACGACGACGTCTTCGGGGAAATAGAGACGATCGGCCCCGATCTGAACCTGATAGGCAGCGGCCTGTGCGATGAAGGCGTCGGCTTCTTCGGGTTCCAGCCAGATTTCCCAATGTATCGCGCCATCGTGCGCCGGGAATTTGTCCTGTGGGCCGCGCCAGAGCGCTCGCAGCGCGGCTTTGGTGATGGCGGCCAGACTCTGGACGAGCTTGGCGTTTTTGGGACGGCCGGGAATGATCTGGCCGTCCTTTTCCGTATCGGGCATGTCCTCCGTTTCGAACTGCTCGATCTTCTTGCGGAGGCTTTCGACGCCCTTGGCGGTGGCAAAGACGGTCGCTGTTTCGATCGTGCCCGCTTCGCCTGTCTCGGCATCGCTACGCAACAGCGTGATTCCGCTGGTTCCCAGACTATTCTTTGCCAGAGGCTCGTTCGGCCGCCCTTTGACTTCGAGATAAATGCCCGGCAGGCCTTCGGTCGCTATAGGAGGAAGAAAATCTAACGCTTGAAGCAGAGCCTGTGCGTGGCCGGACCGATCAAGGACGTCACTTGGCGGTTTGCCGCCGCGTCCGGTCTTTGCCCGAAACGGGTGTGCCTTTCCGAGATCCTTCAGAAGAAAATGACGTAGGTTCCGTGGCATTCGCGCCTCTTCCCAGACCCTGTAGCGAGCGACGGCGCTCCAGCGAGTTTACCAGATCAATCGTTGTTATCGCGTCGCGGTCACCCAGAACCGCCCGGCGGGCGGCGTCTTCGGCCGCGGCTATGACATCGGCTGTCGACAGGCCGGTGGCGCAGTCGGTGACCTTCTTCCAGGACAGGCGGGCGTAGGAGAAGCCGGTCAAACGCCGTTCGAGCGCTTCGCGGATCGCGGCTGCATCGGGCAGTTCGTAGGAGAGAACGAGATCGAACCGACGCAGGACTGCGCGATCGAGAATCTCGGCGAGATTCGTGGTAGCGATCACGATCGAGGGACCCGTGTCCTCGTCGAGAAACTGGAGGAATGAGTTCAGGACGCGGCGCGCTTCGCCGACATCGTTTCCATCGCCTCTCGTTGCTGCAAGGGCGTCGATCTCGTCGAACAGGTACACGCCGCGCGTCGATTTGATCGCGTCGAACACGAGCTTCAGCTTCTGGGCTGTTTCACCCATGAATTTGGTGATGAGGCCGTGCAGCATAACCGAGAATAGCGGAAACTGGAGTTCGCCCGCCAGGCTGTGCGCGCTCATCGTCTTGCCCGTGCCGGGCGGGCCGGACAGCAGGATCCGCCGCCGGGGCTTCAACCCCTTCTCCTCGAGCTTCTCGCGCATACGCGTCTCGATGACGATGTGCGCCAGCTCCTCCTCGATAGGCGAGGGCAGGATGACGCTGTTCAGCCGTTCGCTGGGATAGGAGGCAAAAAGGAATTGCGCGAGATCGCCGCGGGGCGCAGCTATCGGCGTCAGGTTCGGCGTGCGGGAGGCCGGTTGCGGCGGTGCCTGGCCGGCAGCGGCCCATTGACGCAATGTCTCGGCGAGCCGCTTGTGCCCCTTCTGCTCCTCTGCCGCAGACAGCTGCATCGCGAGATCGAAGAAGCGATCGGAATCCCCCTCCGCGTGGCTCTTGACGAGACCTATGAGTTGCTGCGCTGATGCCATGTTCATTATGTATCGCCAAATTGCACGCGATACACCCCCCTTGCCTGTTTTAGGTAAGCCATGAAGATATCTGCGCGTCAAGCAGAGGCGCTGCGATGGTCAGGACAGAGCTCGAAGCTGATAATAACAAAGACAGCATGCGGGATACCATTGCTGTGGTCCACGGATGCGGTCAGATATGCAGAGCCTGCTGGTTGCGCTTGTAGGTAACCTGTACAGAGTTCGATGACGGTGGCCGAATGAGGCCGTCCAGCCATTATGACAGCATAGTCGATGTGATGGAGGAGCAGGTCCGCATGACGCTTCTGACGCCATCGCATTTGGACCTACAGGTCGACCGACATTCCCAACGCAAAACGGCCGCCATCAAGGGTGCGGAACATGCCTCGATGGCAGCGCTGAGGCCATGATGGGACTAGCTGGACGATGGCTTGTCACGTGCGCACGCCCGACGGGACATGTTTTTGGGATACACGCCAGGGTTCCAGGGCGCGCGATCATAGTCACCGCCACTGTCGAGAAGAATGCCGAGACCGATCTCGCGCTCAGCGCGATCGCTCCGGACGCGGTACTGGCGATGGCACCCATATGTCTGACACCAGCAGAGATGCCGATACCTGTTGTGCGAGCCGGGGCGGAAACACATGGACGGCGACGCGGTATAGGGCCGTCCGAACAACGCCGAGCATTGCTGATTCAAGTGCGGGAAGCGCTATGATCGATGCGGTACCCGGACAAGGCAGGCAGGTGGTAACGGCCAGCATCGGCGCGCCTGCTGCGGATAATCCAACAAGTGCGATCATCAATAGGCGCGTCATAGAGCGGTTGATGGCTTTTGTCCCGATAACCGCCCCAATTATTTCACTGATCTTGAAGGTGGCGGTAGCCATGCCCGCCGTGCGGGTAATGAATAGCTTGCCGTAAGTGATGTGGCGTAGCCGCGCGCAGCCTCTCACCAGGAAACCGGCATCTACATTCCAATCCGTTCGGATGGCAGGATAAGCCAAGATTATCATGTCACCGTCGTGCTCGCCGTGAGCGCCGATTTTGTAATGCTGGGCACCTTTCACTGCGCCCACACACACCTCCCGCCAGATGATCTTTGTGGAAGGCGTGGAGCTGCGAAAAATCCGTCAAGGCCTTCTCCCGGACGAAATTCAGCATTACGTAAGATTTATCTTTCCTGTAAGATAAATCTTACGTAATGGGGTTTCAGCAGTTCGTGGCCATCGCCATGGACACCGACGCATGTGAGGAACAACAGGATGGCAGGCATCAATCGACGGACATTCGCGGCTCTTGCCGGCGGCTCAATAGCACTATCTGCGTCGGCAATCGCACGCAGTCAGGCTGCCGCCGCACCCCTTCAGGGCAAGGAATATCATGTGGTCAGAACAACCGATCGGCAGAAGCCGAAAGTAGGAATGCTGCTCTATCCGGGCCTTACACTGCTGGACCTGGTCGGCCCGCAAACGGCTTTGAACTCCAGCTGCGATATTCATCTTATCTGGAAGAACAAGGACCCGATGATCAGCGACACGGGTGTCGTTGTGCAGGCCGACACGTCTCTTGACGAATGCCCGGATGATCTGGACGTTCTCTTCATCCCTGGTGGACCCGGCCAGGTTGCCGTTATGCGCGACGACGCGATGCTGCGGTTCATTGCCGATCGGGGCGAGCGCGCCAAATATGTAACGTCCGTGTGCTCCGGCGCGCTCGTTCTGGGTGCGGCCGGGCTGCTTCAGGGATATGAGGCTGCGACGCATTGGGCGGCTATGCCCCTCCTGCCGCTGTTCGGCGCTAAGCCCGTCGACAAGCGCGTCGTCAAGGACAGGAACCGCATGACCGGTGGCGGTGTTACCGCCGGACTGGATTTCGGCCTTACCCTGGTCGCTGAATTGGCAGGTGAGCAGACTGCCAAAATCCAGCAGCTCGCCATGCAATATGACCCGGAACCGCCCTTTGACGTCGGTGTGCCGGCCAAAGCCGGACCCGAACTTACGCAGGCTGCCATCGCCTGGATGGGTGGTGTCGGCATCGACATGCGCGACGTGGCGGCGCAGGCTGCACGGGATATGGGCAAGTATACGGCAACGGCTAAACCGATATGATGGCGCTCGTTAAACCGTGAAGGCCCTGTCGTGATCAAATCCGAGAAATTGTTGCTGCAAATTCAGGCGCTGGCGCACCCGGCGCGCTTATGGATCGTCGCACATCTTGCTGACGTCCAGCGCGCCTATGTCAGCCAACTCGCGCGTGAAGGCGGTATCAGCCGGCCGCTGATGAAAATGCATCTGCGCAAACTGGAAAATGCAGGATTGGTGGTTAGCACCGTCGAGACGGCCGATAGTGGCAAAGCCGCCAATTTTTACCAGAATGCCCCGTTCACTCTGGCGCTCGACGCCGGAAGCATCGCCGAGGCCGGGCCGTTTCCCACGCCCGGCGCCGTTCACGCCAATGGAGATACCCATGACTGACGCTTCGTCCCGTTTTTTCCTGATTACAGTTTTCATACTGCTTTTGATTCTTGTCGTTTTCACGATGAAATATGCCGCTTCAGTCTATCGAAGCAGGCTGGAAGCGAAACGGCTGACCACCAGCGATGAGACAGTGGTGGCACTGCGGGCGGAGGTTGGCGCGCTTACATCCCGCATGAACGCGGTGGAGAAGCTTCTGCGTGATGTCGAATAATGTATGTTGCGCTTTGTTTCGCCCGCCGTGGCGGTACGGCACCGCGTGATCCGCATCGTTGCTGCACACCTCTAAAGAGCGGAAAGAACACATGCTGACATCCGTTGCGGCTGATGCAGAGCTTTCAATGATCCGCAGGCTGCGACTTGCCTCCTTCGCCGAGGCAAGCACGCTTCTCGCCCTTGTGCTGGTCGCGGTGCCGCTCAAACACGTCCTGGGCTATGCGATTGCCACCCGGATTATGGGACCGGTGCATGGCGCAGCGTTCGTCGCCTATATCTGGTGCGTCGTCGTCACTGTCAGCGGCGGGGGCGATTGGACCTGGCGCGAGCAGATGCGATTGATCGTCGCCGCTTTCATGCCATTCGGCGGGTTTGCCAATGCCGGACTTTTACGCCGCAAAGAGATAGACGCCTTAGCTCAGGTCGAGCAGCGTTGATGGACTATCTCTGGCTTAAGGCGATGCATGTCACGGTCGTCCTGATCTTCATCGGCGGGCTTTTCGTCCAAGCGTTCGGTGTCGCGGCGGGCTCTCGCGGTGGAACAGAGACCGTCGCCCTCGTGTCCCGATGGGATCAGCGCGTCACCTCGCCGGCCGTACTCGCTGTGTGGCTTACGGGCTCCCTGGTCGCGGCCAACGGTGCATGGTTCTCCAGCCATTGGCTGTGGGCAAAGCTCATCTTCGTCGTTGGGCTCAGCGGCCTTCACGGCATACAGTCGGGGCGCTTGCGAAGGCTTAGGCGCGGCGACCGCCTGGATGTGAACGGCAACCCGTTCATTGTTCCCGCCGCTATCGTCCTCGCGGTCGCGATTGTTGCATTCCTGGCGGTCACCAAGGGAGTGATAGGATTGCCTTAGCGGTGGTGGAACTAGTCCCATATCAAAGGTTACGAGCGCGCGTTGTGGTTCAGATACAAATACAATCAGATGCCCCCCTAAAGCATATTCCGGACTAGGCGATTGCCATGCGGACCGTAGAGTGAATGCGTTGCGCGATGTTCGTTGGCCAGATTGCGGTGTCGAGGGATCTGCGTTTCGACATCAGTTTTGGGTATGCCAATCGAGGCACGCGTTGTCCGACGGTTAGTGACGCCGAAAATCTGAGCTGGACCCTTTCGACCGTGCTTCGAACTCGCTCGCGATTTCAGCGAGAGTAACCTGAGCCAGCCTGGCGATCAGCATCGCCTCTGCATCGCCCAGCGCCGATGACATCGAGGCGTTGACCGCTTGCTCGACAAGACATTTCGGCTGTGGATCAGCGAGGCCGATCGAGAAGATGCGGGGCTCTCCAACAGCCCGGTAAATATCCAACATGGTTATCCTGTCCAGCGAACTGGCAAGCGTCCAGCCACCGCCATGCCCTTTCACAGAGCGAACATGTCCAGCATCACGCAGGCCAGCCATCGTGCGCCGAACCACCACTGGGTTGGTGTTCAACATCTCTGCTGCTGTTTCCGACGTTATCGGACCCTCGGCGTGACCCATGTGGATCAGAATATGTAGCATCCTCGACAAACGTCCATCCAGTTGCATCGCACATCCTTTAGTTTCACCCCCCCCCCCTATCACGCCACTTCATCAGTTGCAAAAGGCGCCTTGATGGATATGTAATGTCAAAAGTTTCATGATTCGCGACTGCTGAGTAAGGAAAAAACACCCATGCATGACGTCATTGTGATTGGAGGAAGTTTTGCGGGTCAGTCTGCCGCGTTGCAGCTTGCGCGTGCCCGACAGGATGTGCTGCTGATCGACGCTGGCTTGCCACGAAATCGATTTGCAGATGCTGCTCACGGGTTCCTCGGACAGGATGGCCGGTCGCCTGGTGCGATCATCCGCGATGCCACATGCCAACTTTCGGCCTATCCAAGCGCCGAGGTTCTGGCCGGAAAGGCCCAAGAAGCCTCGATTGACGATGGACATTTTGTTGTCACCATGAGGAACGGTGCAGAACGGCGCGCACGACGAATAATATTGGCAACAGGCGTGACCGATATGCTGCCCGATATTCCTGGCATGGCAGAACGATGGGGAGCAACGGTCCTGCACTGTCCCTATTGTCATGGGTACGAAGTGCGCGACCGCGCGCTGGGCATCATCGCCAATCATCCTATGTCGGCACATCAGGCAGCGCTGATCCCAGATTGGGGAAGGGCGACCTATTTCACCCAAGGGCTCTACGAGCCGAATGCAGACGAGTTGGCGTTGCTCGTCAAACGAGGTGTGACGATCGAGCGCACACCAGTTGTCGCCCTGATCGGTGAGGCGCCCGGACTGCGCGCAGTCGCGCTGGCTGATGGCAGGGTTATAGAAATTTTCGCGGTTTTCACGGCTCCAGCAACGAAATTGACGAGTCCTATTGCGAAGATGCTTGGTTGCGCGATGGATGATGGCCCAACTGGGCCATTCATAAAAGTTGATGCCTGGGGGCTGACCTCGATCTCTGGTGTTTACGCCGCCGGCGATGCGACATCGCCAGTGCATAATGCGACGATCGCATCAGCTTCAGGCGTGCTCGCCGGTATAGCAACGCACCAGTCCTTGGCTCGATCATAGTTGGCGGTGCGCCCGCCCGGCATAGAGAAAGCGGTGGCTTCTTGAGACGCGGAGCGGTTCGCTGAATGACGAGCTATAGGCCGCGTTGCCTTGCCGCAGGCTTTGCGTTAGGGGCCAGACAGTGGAAGCAATAGCTTCGACAGATCGCGTTGGTGTCCTGAAAAGGACTTAATAGGGAATGCGCAAAGAGCGTGAGAACGTTCGATACCGCGGCTGTCCCTGCAACTGTAAGCGGTGAGCGCGATGTACATGTGCGGACGGGGACCCCGAGCCGCCAGCCACTGGGCCGGACGCTGCAGCCAGCGAGGCCTGGGAAGGCCGTGCATCGAGTGATGACCCGTGAGCCAGGAGACCTGCCAGCGTCCGGTCGCTCTCGCCTGGTCCAGGGGATGGCTAAGGCACGGTAATCCGTCTGAGCGACATAGTGCGGTAAGACCGCAACGGCAGGTCTGCCGGTCGCTTCGTTGCGTCCGCTGGCTCCTTCGTTGCGACCGGCTACGAGCATGCTCGCGCCGGATATTGCCGTGCGTGAGGCGCAACTGCACCCGATACCGCCTAGGTTCGGGTGTGACGAAAGGATTGAGCATGACCTTTACCGCACTCATGCGTCGCGTGGCGCTGCTGTCCGTCGCGCTCATCGCCGCCAACCTGCTCGTTTGGGCGTGGGCCTTAAGCGTTTTCCAGGACAATCCGCTGATGCTGGGAACGGCGCTTCTCGCGTGGAGTCTAGGGCTGCGCCACGCGGTCGATGCCGATCATATCGCGGCGATCGACAATGTTACTCGCAAGCTGATGCAGGATGGGCAGAGGCCGATTACTGTCGGCCTGTGGTTCGCCATCGGTCATTCGGCCATCGTGTTGCTTGCCGCGACCACGATTGCGCTTGCCGCCAGCACGCTGGATGATTTCGAGGCGATCGGCCAATCCGGCGGGGTGATCGCTACGGCCATCTCGGCGGGCTTCCTGTTCGTGATCGCGATCATGAACCTCGCGATCCTGCGCGGCGTATGGCAGCGTTTCCAGGATGTCCGACGCGGTGGGTGCTACGCGGAAGAGGATCTGGACATCTTGCTTGCCGGGCGAGGGCTGATTGCGCGGATCCTGCGGCCGGTGTTCCGCCTTATTCATCATGCATGGCATATGGCTCCACTTGGTTTCCTCTTCGGCCTCGGTTTCGACACAGCGACCGAAGTCGCGATCCTTGGACTTTCAAGCGCGCATGCGGCGGTCGGGGTATCGCTGGCGACCGTGCTCGTCTTTCCAGCGCTGTTTGCGGTGGGAATGGCTTTGGTGGACACCGGCGATGGCGTCATCATGTTAGGTGCTTATGAATGGGCATTCGTGAAGCCGATCCGTAAGCTTTACTATAACATTGTTATCACCGCGATTTCGGCGATGGTGGCGCTTGTGATCGGCTCGATCCAGACAGCCGCGCTGTTGTCGGAGAAGTTCGGTCTGCAAGGCGGCCTATGGACGGGCGCCAGCACGCTGTCCGGGCATTTCAATATGCTTGGCTTCCTGATCATCGGCCTTTTCATATTATGCTGGGGCGTGAGTTATATCATCTATCGCTGGAGCGGGCTCGACACGCAGGAATGACGGCGAACGGCTGCCATCTGGGGAAGCCAACACCGCTAATGCCCATGGCCGCCCAGATCGCCGCCGCCGAGCGGCCTGACATGGAGTGTCACCTCCACCTTCCCGGCGCGTTCGAATATGAGCGTCAGGGGCACCGTGTCTCCCGCCACGAACGGCGTGTAAAGGTCGGTGAACATGAGGTGAAAAACTCCGGGCCGCAGCGTTATCCGCATGTCCGCTGGGATGGGCAGCGCAGCGATTTCACGCATGCGGACGATACCATTGTCCATGTTCGACGCATGCAGCGTCACATGCTCTGCCCAGGGGCTGCTCGCCGCGACCAGCCGATCCTCGATCATCTGGTTGTTGGCGATCTCCATATAGCCCGCAGCGGTCCGCGCACCTTTGGGCATGGCCGGCGCCCATGGGGCGATGATGTCGATCGGGCCAGAGGCTCGCACCTGCCCGCCCGAACCGTGCATGGAATCGTTCCTGTCGTGCGGCGACAGATAGGTGGTGAGATAGGCCGTTGTCGCCATGATGGCCAAGAAAAGCAGCAACTCGGCCGCGATCATACGCCTCAGCCAGAGCCGCGCTGTGCCGGGACCGGCAAGCCGCGGCGTGAGCACCAGTTTGTTGACGCCTGCAAGTGCGAGCAGAAATGCCGTCAGTCCCAGTTTGGTCAGCAGGCCCTGCTGATATCCGAGACTGGCATCGAACCGCCATTCCACCAGCAACGACGCCGTCCCTAGTGCGGCGACGAGCAGCAGGCCCACGATCCAGACGGCCTGTCGGCTGAACCGTGCGATCAAAGTGGGGAAATGATTAACATCGGAAGCGCGACTGGCGAGCAGCAGCATGAACAATCCACCAAACCACCAGGCTGCGCCAGCGACATGCAGCACAATGGTGAGGGAGGTGAGCAGGCCCCGCGATGCCGAATGACCCACGACCCCGAACGAAAGCAGGATGAGCGCAGTCCCCAGCACTGCGATGGGGCGACCGGCGAACGATGCGATCCAAAGGCCCCCGATCAGTTGCAAAGCAAAAGCGACACCCAGTTTCGACAGGAAGATGGCGTCGAGTGTCGTGCTATCGGCGTTGCCTCCCAGGCGTATGAAGAAAAGCGCCGCCGTGCCGCATGCGGCAAGCGTCAAGGCTATGCCGGCCCACCATATCAAAGACGTAGGGCCGGGAGAGGGCCGGACGAGATTGCCCTCAAGCGAAGCCCGCGCGATCACCGTGCCGACAGCGACGAAAGCAGCTATATAGCTCAAACCCTTGATGATGGCAGCCAGCGCTTCGAGCATGTCAGGGCCTGGGCGCGCGCATCACGACGATGATGCTGCCTTCGACGACATGGCCGTCACGCGACAGCGCCCGCCAGCGTATCTCGTTGCGGCCTGGCGCGAAGCCCGGTTTGGGCGAGACGAAAATCAGCGCACTGCCCGTTGGCGTGAAAGGCATCTGCCGCTCCCCTGCTGCTGTTACCAGGGTCAGTGAGGTGAGTGACGCGGATTCGAGAAAGGTGATCGTCAGCGTCGATGGCAATTGGGTCAGCACGCTGCCGCTTGCCGGACTGGAACTGCGCAGCGCGGTATGCGCCTGAACGCTCGCGGGCACCGACAACGCTAAGGCGGCGATCGTCGCCAGGGAAAATCTGGTCATTGCCTTTTGCCCTTTCGAGGCCAGGGATTGGAGAAGCGCGGATCATGCAACAGCATGTCGTCGGTCAGCGCATTCAGGAACGCGAGCATATCCGCCCGCTCTTCGCGCGATAACGTGAACCCAGGGACGAAGGAACTCTTGAACGGGTTCGTCCGTCCGACACCGGCATACGGGCCTGATGCGATGGTCCGGCCCCCGGCGGCATAATGGTCAAGCACCTCGTCCAGCGTCGCGATGGAACCATCGTGCATGTACGGCGCGGTCATAGCGACATTGCGCAGGCTGGGGGCGCGGAACCGCCCCATATCTTCGGGCCGTCCTGTGATCTCGGCAACGCCCATATTGTCCGTCGGATAGGCACCCTTGCCATCGATATTGTAAAGGCCCGTATTGTGGAATGCGATTTCGCCGGTCTTGTTGCGTTCGTGCAGCACGGTGTCGGCCAAATTCAGGCCATTATGGCAATGGTGACATTCGAGCCGTTCGGAAAAGAACAACGCTTCGCCGCGGATCGCGGCGTCGGATACGGCATCGGTATCGCCTTCATAGCGGTAGCGGTCATAGGGCGAACGCATCGATATGATCGAGCGCTGGAACGCCGACAATGCCCTCACCACGGTGGCGAGCGCCATCTTGCCATTGGTTTCGGGAAAGGCCTCCGCAAACAATTTCCGATAGATCGGTTCAGCGGCAAGACGGCGCATGACCTCGTGCTCTTTCCCTGCCAGCCCCAGTTCGACGGGTTCCTGCCCGATCAGCGGGACCAGCGCCTGCTGCTCGAGATGTTGGAGCAGCGGATTGCCCCATGTCAGGACGGGAACATAGGCCACATTGACCAGCGACATGGCGTTGCGTGGGGTCGATGCCCCGGTTACGCCCTTTGAAACCGCTCGCCCGTCGGTAAAGGCGCGGGCTTGTTCGTGGCAGCTTGCGCACGACATCGATCGATCGGCCGACAGGCGGGTGTCGTAGAAAAGACGGCGACCAAGCTCGACCTTGGCCAGGGTGGTCGGATTGGCCGCCGGTTCGAGCGGCTTTGGCGCCCAGGACGGCAGACCGAAGTCATACCGGCTGGGCACCAGCACGTCGATCGGCTCGAGCGCCGACGGCTTCTGCTGCGCGTGCGCAACGCTGAAGAGCAATAGAATGGCGGACAGCGAAAGGGCGATGGTCGACGTGCGCGGCATGATTATTCTGCCCGCACCCATGTCTGGCCTGCGGACGGACGCCCGTCGAGCGGCAGTCCCAGGCGGTCGAAAATCGCCGGGCAGTCGCCATCGCCGGGGAAGGACATGCAACCCGACGCCGACCCTGGCGCATTGACGGTGATATCCGTGCCCGCAAGCAAGGCGCCGACATCTAGAATCACCGTAGATTTGGCAGGATCGAAGCCATCGAGCCGATAATGCGGGCGGTTCGGATTGGCGCAGGGTATTTTTGGTGGGGCCATTGGCGATCCTTCGCCGCAACTGGTGCTCCCAAGGTGGATCGAGAAGCCGGTTGCTGCATTGGCGATTCCTGCGCCGCCACTGGTCTCAAGGTCGATGCCGGTGAATTTGTAGCCGATCTGCCACGGCCACGTCATCGCCGTCACGTTGAGCGGCGCGGCGGCGAGCGTGGGATCCTGATGATTGACCGCCTGCGGCACGCCGATCTCGAACAGGATGCTACGATAGTCGCCCTTTGGCACGGTGCCGCGCACGACCATGTTGGTGGCGCTGTTGCCGTTGCAGTTGCCGGTGCGATCCTCGAAATCGAGCAGCGTGACCACGTCGCTCTGCCATTGATCGTCGGACGTGAGCGCGATGGGTACTTCGCGTCCGCTCGCGTCGATCAGCTTCACGGCCGAGACGTAGAGTCGCAGATCCTGAAAGCGCATCCCCGCCTTGCCCGACCCGACATTGGTATAGGCGCGGTCGCACCGGGCCGGTTCTGCGCCCACGCGCGCGTCGAAACGGATTTCAACAGGTTGCGAGGGCGATTGCGCGAGCGAAGCCGTCCCTTGGGCGGCAGCCAGCAGCATGCCAAATGCAAAAATGGACCGCATGATGGTTTCTCCTTTTATGTTTCTTGGATTGTGAGTTCTGGCAGGCATCACAGTCGCGCTTTCAGCGTGACGAAGGCCGAACGGGGTTGAACCGGCATCACCACCGGAAACGCGAAATATTGATAGGTGTCGAAGGCCTTGCGCCCGCCCAGATTCACTATGGATAGCTGTAGCGTTAACCGGCCGATGTCATACGCCGCCTGCGCATCCATTGCGGCATAGCCCGGGATCGTTACGCTGTTGGGCAGGGTCACTTCACGCGCCGTAAAAGCCGTAATGCCAGCGCCGAAGGACAGGCCTTTTGCCGGGCCATCCATCACCCGGTAACGCGCGGCGATACGGCCGCTATGCTTAGGCACACGCGGCAGCCTGTCGCCCACGGGGATGGCATTGTCCCGCGTTACTTCGGCATCGGTATAGGCATAGTTGGCGATCACAGAGAAAGCCGGGGTCGGCTCCCAAGTCATATCCGCCTCGAAGCCCCGCGACCGCTGCTGCCCGGTCTGGACCGAAAAGAACGGGAAAGCCGGGTCGGTATCGGGCGTGGCGACATTGTTCCGCTTCTGCTCGTACACTGTCAGCGTGCCCGACAGGCCATGCTGCGCCAAAGCCAGTTTCACGCCGCCTTCGATGTTGCGCGACGTTTCAGCTTGCGGCGTGAAGCGGCTGACAAGTCCGAAAGCGCCACGGAAAGCTGTCGCATAGCCGGCATAGAGTGCGACGCCGTTCGCGAGGTCGAATGTCGCGCCGATCCGTGGCGATAATCGGTGATAGGTCCGGTCAGTCCCCAGTTCGTTTTCACGGAACTTCAGGCGAGTATAACGCAGTGATCCGGTGAAGTGGAGGCGGCCATAATCCGCCTGATCCTGCGCATAGAGCGCCACCGTCTCATACTTGTCGGTCTGGGCCAGGTCAGGCGGCAGCGTTTCACCGAACGACAGGTCATATGTCGGATTGGCAAGGTCGATCGAACCGACCGTCATTCCGGTGAAGGCCATGTCCGAGTAGAAGTCGGTATGGTCATAACTTGCGCCAAGCAGGAAGCTATGGTTCCCGCCCAGCATGTCCGCCTTTGCCATCAGGTTCGCGTCGAAGGTCGACTCTTCAAAATGGCTCAGCATATTGAGCGGTAAGATCGGATATGTTGTCGGCGTTTTCGGGTTGGCCGGATAGAAATCGGGATAGATGAACGTGCTGAACTGCGGAACTTCGCTGTCATAATAGCGCCCGCTGATGGTGAGGCGCATATCGTCGGTGAAGCTGTGGCGGAGCGTTCCAGTTGTCATCTGGTTGGTGGTCGTGGTGCGCGGCTGGCCATTGGGCGCGCCTGGAAAGGCATTGCGGTCCAGTTCGCCGACCAGCGCCTGCGCTGCAGGCAGGCCCGAATATTCGAGCTGCTCGCGTCGGCTATACTGACCTTGTAGCAGAAAATCGGTCTTCTCACCAAGCTGGAAGGACAGGCTGGGCTGCACGAACGGGCTTCCGCCTCGATCTGGTCAATCCAATGATCGTTGCTTTGATATTCGGCTGCAATGCGTGCCGAAATGCCGGTGGCGATCGGCAGGTTCAGTTCGCCATAGGGGTTGATGGTAGAAAAGCTGCCGACGCGCATCGCGACATAGCCGTCTGCTATGTCGCCGGGTCGCTCGCTCTCGATATTGATAAGACCGCCCAGTGGCGACCCACGCCGCCGCCATACAGCGTTGCCGTCGGTCCCTTGAGCACCTCGATACGGCGTATGCCGACAAGGCTCGTCGGGTCGTTCGCTGCCTGAGTCGATCCGAACATGGGCAGCCCATCCTGATAGATCTCTGCCAGGAAGCCGCGCACCAGCGGCCCTGCGATCAAGCCTTCCTCCGGCCGACCGCCCACCACGCCCGATACATTGGCCAGTGCATCGCCTAGCGTGCGCCGGTCCTGTTCCCGGATCAGCGATCCGGTCAGCACCTGCACCGACTGCGGAATCTGGATCAGCGGCGTGTCGGTGCGCGTGGCCGCCCCGGCATTGGGCACGGCATAGCCGCCACGCTCGCCGGTGACGATGATCGTGTCGGAGGTCCAGCTCGGCTTGGAGCCGGTTTGCACCGATTGGGCCTGCGCAGCCGAAGCGAGACCACAGCCCGCCAGCACTGCAAGTGAGGCCCCGGTGCTAACAGATTTAAACATATGGATCCTCTGATGTGATTGTTGGATTGAGACATTGATCCGTTGCCCCGTCCTTTGGCGACGCCGCGCACCTGTGCCTGCCGCCAGGACGGTCGCAAGCTGGCGTCTGGACCAGTGTTCCGCTGAAGCGGGCAGGGGGGCGTAAATTTCATACGGAGCAGCACCCGCACGGATCAAATAGCAGCCATATTGAGCGGAGATTTTGTCGCAGCCAGGCCAAGAACGACGAGTGGTCGCGTCTACATGTCGACCAGCCCGATCAGGGCGATATCGCCAAGGCGGCAACTTGGATCGTCATCGAATTTGTCCTCGGCAGCCTAGCCCGCATGGACGCGCGGCGGTGCGAGAGAACTGACGGCGTCCACGATCAACGCGGCGCGCTATTGCACGCTACGCTTCTCTGCTGATAGCGACAGTGCTGTCAGTTAGATGCCGGAGGACCTCTGAGAGGTGGACGCAGATAGGGCAGTGCCATCGCTGCCGACAGCACCAGCGGACGCATGCCGAGCGCGAGAACGAACAAGAGCGCTGCTGCAAGAAGTATGGCGTCGGCAGCGGCAAGCAAAGGCGCCGACAGGCTCGCAAAGGCGCAGGGCTGCTCAGCCGTGCCGCGATGATGGCCGTCGTCCGACTTCCCATGCTTTAGGCCTGGGACCGCTAAAACCATCTTTACAGGACCGGCGCTTGAGCAAAGGCTCACCACAATCTGGCCGTTCGATACTGCAGGCATGAAACCGGCCGGTACGGCGAGCTTCATCAACAGCGCAAGTGACAGGACAGCGCAAGCTAAGAGCCGATTGGCAAAAATGAGGCGCCGCAGTCGATCCACAGGGAGCGTTCATAGGCACGGCATGGCGTCTTGTCATGACTAAAAGACAGCAAGACGATTTGGCCATACGCCGCGCCTGAAGGTTTCAGACCAAATAACGCTATCATTGGCTGCGATGCCGACCTCTTCGGCACGATCGCTCATTTCTGACAGCCGAGCTTACCAAACTCCTGACTTCTGAATTATAGGGATATGCGCCTGCGAGTTGACTCGACGACGCCGAACGTCTCGAGTGCATGTCCAGGATCCCCCGCATTTCAGATATTCACCCCGTCACCGGAAAGGATGATGGCCACGCCGATACTGTTATAGGCGGTTTGCGGCAATGTAACCTCCAGCGCGTCGGAGGTTCGCTTGAACGGGAGCGATGCGTTGTATCCGGCGAGCGTCACTCGCCTTACTTGACCACGGAGTGTCGGATCGTCGTTGCCGAGCAATGTCAGGCGCACGATATTATCCTCCGGCCAACCTAGTATGAGCGCATGGAGATTGTTTCCCTTGGTAACGTAGCGAACATCCCTGGCACTGTAAGGAGAGATGGGACCGCCTTCTGAAAACAGCCCTGTGCTGGCTTTTGTTGGTCCTTCGCCATAACGCCGCCAAGGTCGGGTGCCGTAAATGGCTTCGCCATATCTACTCATCCACGCGGCGATATCCTCGATGATCTTTTCTGCTTTGTCATCGATCGTGCCGTTGCCGCGCATCGGCACCGACAACATCAGATTGCCATTTTTGGACACGACATCACATAATGTATGCAAGACGGTGGCCGCCGATTTATAGCCACTGCGCGCATAGAGATCGGCATCATAATGCCAATTTCCAAGACAGGTGTCGGTTTGCCAGGGGAAACGCTCGATATAGTTCTTACCGCCACGCTCGACGTCGTCGACGATGCCCATGCGCCGCTGTGGCGGGGTCGTCTTGGCAGTCACTACCGCCTCGAGCCTGCCGTTGTTCCAGCGCATGGACTGATTGTAGAAATGGGCGGTGATATCGAGGCCATATTGTTCGAGCGGCAGATCAAAGTTGTCGAAATAGATCATGTCCGGGCGATAGGTGTCGATCAGGTCGCGGCAACGCAAAAACCAGTTGCGTGCGAAGGCAGGATCGGCCGGGATACCCTCGTTCCATAGTCGGTCGGTGCCTTCATGCCATTCATTGGCCTCTGCAATCGTGCGGATGCCGTCGGGCATCGGCATCATGCGGCCGGTGTAGAGCTGTTGCGGGTCCAGTCCATCCCACCATTTGCCGCGTCCCTGCCCAGCGCGCAGGCGAAAGGCATCATAACGCCGCCCTGCAAGCGGCCCCTCAGGATCATAACCATAAGCAGGCTGGTTCCAGTGCCACGCATGGGACGAATGGTTGGACACACCAAAACGTAATCCTCGCTCACGCGCCAACTTGGCCCAGGTGCCGATGATGTCTTTTCTCGGCCCGACCCGCGTGGTGTTCCAAGGATGGTGGGACGACGCATAGGTATCGAGATTGTCGTGGTGATTAGCCAACGCCATGAAGTAGCGTGCACCGGCCCGCTTGTAGAGATCGAGCAGGCGGGTGGGATCCCATGCTTCCGCCTTCCACTGATTCTGGATCTCCATGAAGCCGACCTCGCTGGGGTGGCCATAATGTGCGACGTGATGTTTATAAGCACGTGTGCCTTGGAAATACATGCTGCGTGCATACCAGTCCCCCGCCTCCGGCACGCATTGAGCGCTCCAGTGCGCCCATATCCCAAACTTCGCATCTCGGAACCAATCAGGAGTGCTGTAGCCTGCCGTGAGTGAAGCCCAATCAGCGGTAAAGCGTGATGGCGCTTCCACCTTTGTTGCGCGTCCTTTGCCAGGCAATGTGGGTAGCGAGGAGGCAGTTGCATCGGTTATGATAGCGGCGCTCGCAACGGCAGACGCGCCACCTTTCATTAATTCGCGCCTCGTCGTCTTCATGGCATTATCCTCTCTCATGTTCTTTTCGCGACATGGGCAGGCGTAGCATCGGGCCATGATGCTATCAACAAGCGGGACGTTGGACCATATGATGGCTCTGATTCGAGGTGGCTTACGGGATCGGTCGAGGCATATGGTCGAGCGTTACGATCGATAAGGGAACCGGAATTCTTGGACTTCAACGCCGACTGTGCCTTCGGCCTTCTCTGATGTGCGGATTGAAACTGACCTATTTTCGAGAGGTTGAGCCCCGTGGCGCGACTTTGCTATTTTAATATGTTCATGTTCCATCGCGACGCGACCTGAAATGAAATATCCGCTGCAAAATTCTGCAAAGGCTAAAAGCAAATGTTCGAATTAAGGCTCCGCCTGCGTACCAGTTTCCTGGTTGCGCTTGCCATATGTGCACATCCGCTGATGGCCAAGATGAGCGGACGTTACGATGCCATCCATTCCGGTACGCCTTGGTTCGATCAGCGAGGCCAGCCGATCAGCGCACATGGTGGTGGAATTATCAGGGTGGGCGACATCTATTATCTCTTCGGTGAAGCGCATCGGGACATGACCAACGCGTTTGCTGGGTTTAACTGTTATTCGTCGACAGATCTCGTCAACTGGCGCTTTGAAAGTGTCGCCTTGCCGATGCAGCAATCTGGGCCTTTAGGGCCGGAAACTGTAGGTGAAAGGCCTAAGGTCATGCGCGCGCCTACCACTGGCGATTATGTGATGTTCATGCATGCCGACGGGCTCGACTATCGAAGCCAATTTGTCGGCTATGCAACCGCCAAAGTCGCCACTGGACCATATACCTTCCATGGCCCACTGCTGTTCGAAGGCAAGCCTATCAAGAAGTGGGATATGGGAACATTCCAAGACAAAGATGGCACCGGCTATATACTGATGCATGGCGGCGACATTTACCGCCTGGCTGGTGATTACCGAAGCGTCGAGGCGCAAGTCAACAAAGCGATGGTGCATGGCTTCGAGTCGCCCGCGATGTTCCGCAAAGGGGATACCTATTATTTCCTAGGATCGAATTTGACGGGATGGGAACGTAATGACAATTATTACTTCACGGCTAAATCATTAGATGGACCGTGGATACGAAAAGGATTTGTCGCGCCGAAAGGGTCCTTAACCTGGAATTCTCAGGTTACGTTCGTTCTGCCGATCAAAGGTGAACGGGAGACGGTCTTCATGTTCATGGGCGACCGTTGGTCATATCCCCGCCAAGCAAGTGCAGCCACTTATGTTTGGCAACCGCTGATAGTCCAGGGTGATAGGCTGTCCATTCCTGTATATCGTGATGCCTGGCGCATAGATGTAGGCGCCGGTAAGTTTCGAGCCGGACCTGTCCCAGGTGAAATCATCACCTCCACCGATCGACGGGTCAGTTACACAGGATCTTGGCAAAAGTCGGAAATAGGCGGTCCAATCCATCAAGTGGCTCTGGATAGGGATGCGTCATTCTCCGTCACTTTCACCGGTACGCAAGCCAGCTTGTACAGCGTGGCACGCCCCGATGGAGGTTATGCGCGCGTCACTTTGAGTGATGGACACGGTGTTAAGTTGCTGTCCTCCACCGTCGATATGTATTCAAAATATCCGGTTTCGAACGTCAAGTTCGTTACGCCGCGTCTGCCGCGAGGCAAATATACATTCAGTGCATCTGTCGTCGGAGAGGGCTGGTACTGGATCAATAAGAAGGGAGAAAGGTCCGGCAGTGCGGGTCATGCTGTTTCATTCGACCATCTGGACGTTCGAAAATAATATCGACTTTCATTGCTGAAGCGCGAGAAAGTCGATCCCATGTCCGCATCAATGGCGGCTTGCGGCGATCTTCCTTGCTCTGCTGTCCCGATACGCGCGGCCTGAAAAACCTTAGCACGACCGATGGCGTGCAATAGGCCACGCAACGCTCCTTGCGGCATCGGGCTTTATGTCCAATCGACCACGGCACAAAACGCACTAGTACCATGCGTATGAACGAGTGGATCAGAAAGGCGCCACGCGCACGAGGCCTATTTGGCTTTGCGGTGCTTTGCGCGCTGGCGGTCCGCGTCATGATCCCAACCGGCTTCATGCCGACGCAAAGCGTCCATGGCCTCGTCATTTCGCTTTGCACCGGACAGGGGGCTGTGAAGGCTGTTCTCCCGATCGAAAAGACGGATGATCGGTCTGGCAACCAGAACAAGATTGATGGATCTTGCGCCTTTGCGGTCGGTCTGGGTGGACCCTTGCTCGATCACCCTCCTGCCCAGATGAGGGGGCAGCCATGGACGCCGACCGTTGATCGATCAACGCGCGCCATACCAGACCTGACCGTTCACCGTCTGGCGGCGCCGCCGCCGCCCTCGCAGGCGCCGCCCGCGCGCATCTGAAATGGCTCGCGCGGCGAACACCGACCCTCTCGTTCGCCGCCCTTCTGCGCATGGTCCGCCCATGCGCTGCTAAGTGCGTGCAAGGCGTGGCTTTGGCAAACGAGGTTCTACATGTCTGTTCCGATTGAGGCGCCTTGCGCCCTCATTGTCTGGCTGCGCCAGGTCCGTCGCTCATCCTGGATACTGATTACGCTGTGCCTGATCTTCAGGGTCGGCGACGCTATTGTACCTGAGCAACTGGTGCTGATGCCGCCTGCACCCGCCGTGGCGGAGGGTTGACCTATGGTCGTTCCGGCATTGGGCAACGGCGCGGCCGCTATCCCGTATATCCATGGTCCCTGGCATCGATCCCACGTGCTGCCGGGGACATTCGAAATCCATATGGTGGCGCCGCGGTCATCGGTGTCGTCAGGCGGCAGATATCTTCTGGTGGGCGCGGGGGCAGCGGGGTTTCTTGTGTCGCTTCGCTTCTTGCTGGTGGGTGCGTGGCCGGTTCTCCTTTTCACGATCCTCGACTTGGGCGCGCTGCTTGTTGCGCTGCATCTTTTCAACAGGCGTCCGCCGCGTCGCGAGCGGCTGCGCGTCAATGACTCTATGGTCGAGCTGATTCGCACGGACGGTCGGGGCAACGAGGCACGGGTCACGCTCCCTGCCTTCTGGACCCGGCTTGAAATGTCGGGACGGTCGGAGGTCGATTGCGATCTGTGGCTCGTCTTCCGCCAGCAACGCCATGCCATCGGGCAGTGTGTCTGCGCCAAGGAACGGCGCAGACTCGCGCCGCGCATCCGCGCTGCTCTTGCAGGACCGCCTTGGCAATCGTCCAGACCCGGACGGGGAATATCGTGAAGCGATCCAACCTGACCTTCTGTGCGCTTGTCAGTTCGACCCTGCGCGGGCGCAACCTGACCGACGCCTTTTATGGCGAATATTCCGGTTGTCCCAGCACCAACATCTACATCGGCGCACCACGCAGCGTCGAGATTTCGCTCGCCACCCATTTCTGAACTTTATCCCAGGACAGCCTTATGAAACCCTATCATCTGACCATCCTACTGATGCTCGCAGTTCTCTACCCAACGACAGCAATCCTTCCCGCCCAAGCCCAGCCCGTATTGCCCAGTCGGTCACCATTCTCCCTACCAGCATTGCCTTATGCACCGGCCGGACTGGAACCGGCCATCGACGCTAAAACGATGACGATCCATCATGACAAGCATCACCAAGCCTATGTAGACGCGTTCAACAAGGCACTCGCGGATGATCCTACTCTGGCTACCTTGTCCCTAGAGCAGCTCGTTTCACGCGCCGGGACGCTGTCGGCGGGTATACGCAACAATGCTGGCGGTCACTGGAACCACAGCTTTTTCTGGAAGACGATGGCGCCGCCAACGAGCGTCGGCATTCCCTCGCCCGCGCTCCAGTCAGCGATCATCGCGCGTTTCGGGTCATTCGATGCGTTCAAGTCTGCGTTCAAGGAGGCGGGCACCAAAAGGTTCGGGTCCGGCTGGGTCTGGCTGATCGTCGAGAAGGACGGCACCCTCTCCATCACATCAACGCCCAATCAGGACAATCCTCTGATGGACGTTGCTGAAAAGCGTGGAACGCCAATCCTGGGCAACGATGTGTGGGAACATGCCTATTATCTCAAATATCAAAACCGCCGCGCCGACTATCTCGACGGCTGGTGGCAAGTTGTGAACTGGGCGGCGGTGTCGGACCGTTTCGCCGCTGCGTCGCGCCGTTAATTCCAAGCAAAATGAAGGAGCCTTATTCAATGACGCGTCGTTTCATCATCCCTATCGCGCTATCTTTTCTGACGATCCCTGCCACAGCGCAGGAGTTCAAAAAGAACAACCTTACGATCGCCAAGCCCTGGACCCGGCAGACCGCCGCGGGACAATCGGTCGGTGGCGGTTTCATGAGCATCGCCAACAGTAGCAAAACCGCCGATACATTGGTGAGCGCGACATCCCCAGCAGCGCAAAAAGTCGAATTTCACAGCATGACGATGGACGGCGGCATCATGCGCATGCGTCCCGTTCCCGGCGGCCTGCCTGTTCCTGCCGGTGGCAGACTGGACCTCAAGCCTGGCGGCTTCCACATCATGCTGGTGGGGTTGAAGCAGCCTCTCGCCCTTGGCAGACGGGTGCCAATCACGCTGCGATTCCAGCGCGCCGGTACGATTACGGTTCAGCTCAAGGTGGAATCTGTCACGTTCGGCACGGAGGGCGGTCATGGCCGTCATTGAACCTAAAATGGTTGCCGCAGCCGGCCCGACCCGCCGTGCCCGGGTCATCGTCTTTGGCCTCGTTGCCATTCTCCTGCTCGGGCTTGGCGTGCTGATAGCGATGTCTGCTTATCGTGACGACGGCGGCGCCGTGCAGGGTTCAGGCCCCGGAGGTGCCTTCACGCTTACCGATCCGGCTGGCCGCACCGTCACCGACCAGACCCTGCGCGGCAAACCGTACGCCATCTTTTTCGGCTTCACCCGCTGCCCTGATGTCTGTCCCACGACGCTTAGTCGTATGACCCAACTGCGCAAGCAGATGGGTGCTCAAGGCATGAAATATAACATCGTCTTCGTGTCCGTCGATCCAGGCCATGACAAGCCAGCAGACATCGGCAACTATCTAACGCTATTTGGGACACCGATCATCGGGCTGACCGGCACTGATGCGCAGATCGCGCAGATCACGAAGGCCTATGGTGTGTATTTCCGGCAAGTCCCGGTCGAAGGTGGCGACTATACGATCGATCATATGGCCGGAATCATGCTGTTCGACCGGAATGGACGTTTTGCCGAGATGATGGATGGCACAGAGCCTATTGCGGTCAGCCTGACCCGTCTCCGGAAGCTGATCAGTGCTTAAAAAGCAGGCCGTGCCCGCGTTGCTCCTTCTGCTGGCGTCAGCCTGTATTCCCAACACGGCACTGGATCGCGGGGCCATTCGCTCCGCGATCGAAGCCAGTGTCAGTGTGGAAGGCGCCCCCATAACGATCAAAAGAATCGTGATAAGCGGCGATTATGCTCTGGGCATCTTCGATCAGGGTGGACAACAAAATGATATCCTGCTGGCGCGTCGGGGTAGGCGCTGGTCCATGATGCTCTGCGCAACCGCGCCGATTCGCGATCGAGGGGAGCTGTTGCGTGCCGGCGTGCCATGGTTTGCAGCTGAGATGCTGGCCAAGCAAGTCGCCGAACCGGAATGAGCCTTTGCAGAACCTCGTTCCGTGCTGTCGTCACAGGATGGTCCGGGGCATCTATTCTCGTTATGGCGTTGCAGGACCGATCCTATCCCAGATCTTGGATTAGGTCCTGCACCAGTCGTGTAATTTCTATGGTCTAGCCCCGTGCTTATCCTCGTGCCGAGTTAGAATATGTGTCTTGGATCGGTGGGCGCTATGCGGAAGGCTAGGCGCTAGCCAGAGCCGTTTGAGGCGATGCAAGCGGCCCATAGGGCCACCATGCCTCTCATAACAATGTCTTTCGAATTATAAACGCGACAATACCGAGGGCAGTGACGCTTACGCTCCAGATCGCGATAAGCCAGCCGAGACGGCGAAGGCCGGAAATGACACGGTCAGGCATCAATGATAGCCCTCGCCGACTTTGCCGCGAAACACCCAATAGGACCATGCGGTGTAGGCGATGATCACCGGAATAATGAACATAGTTCCAACGAGCATGAACAACTGGCTTTGGGGAGGCGCGGCAGCCGCCCAGATCGTCACCGCAGGCGGAACAACAAAGGGGAAAATGCTGATCCCCAAGCCGATATAGCCGAGCAGGAAGAGGGCCAGAGCCGACAGAAACGGCAATCGCTGCCGTCCTTTGGCTATCGACCAGAACAGAATGCCGGTCGTGATGAAGACGAGCAACGGCACTTGCGCCGTGAGCAGCACGCCCGGCATATCGAACCAGCGCCGCCAGTAATCATAGTTCAGGAACGGTGTCGCCGCGCTGACCGCCGCCATTGCCGCGATCGTCGCCAAACCCAGCCACCGCGCCATACGCCGAGCGTGCGCCTGCGCTTCATCCTCGGTCTTTCCGATTAGCCATGTGGCGCCAAGCAAAGCATAACCGATGGCTACCGATATGCCGGTTAGAACCGTAAATGGCGTAAGCCAATCCAGCCAGTCGCCAGCAAAGGCACGCTCCTTAACCTGGATGCCTTGCAGGAGGGCGCCGAGCATCATGCCTTGCGATACCGCCGCGATCAGGGAGCCAAACGTGAAGGCGCAATCCCAGAGGTGACGATGGCCAGGGTCGCGCCATCGAAACTCGAATGCCACGCCGCGAAAGACAAGTCCGAGTAACATGGCGATGACCAGCGGATAGGTAGCGGGCAGGATGATGGCATAGGCGAGGGGAAAGGCTGCAAAAAGACCGCCACCGCCTAAAACAAGCCAAGTCTCGTTGCCGTCCCAGACAGGCGCGATCGAGTTCATAGCTGCATCTCTTTCGGCTCCCACCTTGAAGCCGGGGAAAAGGAGGCCGATCCCCAGGTCGAAGCCATCCATCACCACATAGGCGAATATGCCAAAGGCAATGATGATTGCCCATATAATCGTCAGATCGACGCTGTGACCTAGCGCGCTCATGCCCTGCTCTCCTGTTTCGCGGTATCGAACGCAGCTGCCGACGTTATGCCGGCGGCGTGACGCGGAGAGTGTCGCGGTTCTGTCTCATGCGGTTCCGGTGGCTTTGCCATGAGGCGCAGGACGTAGAACAGGCCCATGCCAAACACAGCGAAATAGACGATCGCGAATGCCGCGAGTGATGCTGCCACGGCTGGCGCGGCGACCGGCGACCGGGCGTCAGCTGTCAGCAGATGACCGTAGATGACCCAGGGCTGCCGACCGACCTCGGTCGTAATCCAGCCTGCTAGGACGGCGATAAAGCCTGCCGGTCCCATAGCGACCGACGCCCGGTGCAACCATGGTGCGTCGTACAGCCGCTTTCTCCACCGCGCCCATAATCCCCATAGGCCAAGCGCCAGCATGGCTAGTCCTAAGCAGACCATGATGCGGAAGGACCAGAACAGGATTGTCGTGGGGGGGCGCCGATCACGCGGGAAATCCTTCAGTCCCGGCAGGGCTGCGTTTGGATCGTGGCGCAGGATCAGCGAACTGAGCTTGGGTATCTCGACTGCGTAGCGGATGCGTTCGGCACGGTCGTCAGGAAGGCCAAAGAGGACCAGCGGCGCGCCATCAGGATGAGCATCATAATGACCCTCCATTGCCAGAACTTTTGCAGGCTGATGCTCCAAGGTGTTCAGCCCATGCTCGTCGCCCGCGAGAATCTGGAGGGGGGCCATGATCGCAACCATGCCAAGCCCCATCGCAAGCATTTTGCGCGCGCCCAGGTTGGCGCGATCGCGGAGCAGATGCCACGCACCTACTCCTGCGACGACCAGCGCTGTCGTTAGAAATGCCGCGATGACCGTGTGTGTGAGGCGGTAGGGAAAGCTGGGGTTGAATATGATCGGAACCCACGAACCGTTTGGCACGAACTGACCCTGGCCATTGATAGCGAAGCCCACTGGCGTATGCATCCAGCTGTTGACGCTCAGAATCCAGGTGGCAGAGATTAGCGTGCCCAGCGCTACCATGCAGGTTGCAAAGAAGTGCAATCGTGCGCCGACCTTCTTGATGCCAAACAGCATGACGCCCAGGAACCCGGCTTCGAGAAAAAACGCGGTGAGAACCTCATAGGCCATCAGGGGGCCAATGACCGGCCCTGCTTTGTCGGAGAATACCGACCAATTCGTGCCAAATTGATAGGACATGACGATGCCGGAGACGACGCCCATCCCGAAAACGATCGCGAAGATCTTGAGCCAATAACGGTAAAGATTGGCGTACACGCCTCTGCCGGTCTTGAGCCACATACCCTCCAGTACCATCAGGAAACTGGCGAGCCCGATTGAGAAGGCCGGGAAAATGAAATGAAAGGAGACGGTAAAGGCAAACTGTATTCTGGCCAGAAGAAGGGCATGATCGTGCATGGCAAAGCCTATCGTTCACATCCACTGCAACGATGGATATGGGAAAAGGGGATGGTTTGCAGGGCAGTCGGCGGCTCAGGTCAGCAACCGTCGCCGGATGACCCGCCGAATGTTATCGCTTCTAGGATGTCTGCTACGTCCGCCGGCAGGCAGGGTCACTTGGACAATCCGCCTCACCTGCCAGATAGCCGAAAAAGCGGGGGCTAGTTGAGTGAATGCCAATTGACAGCAGGTTGCGGCACTCTGTCCATGGCTTGTGGAGGACTGACATAGCTGTCGTCTGCAAGGCGGGTTCCCCAGCCTCGTGTTGGAGACGGTAAGCGGCCCTGGACTGACGC
The DNA here is from genome assembly GCF_001421665.1 of Sphingobium sp. Leaf26. GTDB lineage: Bacteria > Pseudomonadota > Alphaproteobacteria > Sphingomonadales > Sphingomonadaceae > Sphingobium. The sequence continues at coordinate 58,542 of NZ_LMKV01000005.1, read as the reverse complement.
AACAGACCAGCGGCGCAGCAGTCTCACCATGCAATGAAGAGGTCGGTACGGCAGACCGGCCAAGGCCGGACTTGCCTGGCACGCATGGCTGAAAATGAGTGATCTACGTCCTTTACGACATGCGCTGACCGTATGACAAATGGCGCAACACGGCGGTCATGAGGGACTTACATGCATAATATGAATCGGCGGACGGCAATCGTCTCTGGATCTCTCGCGCTTGGCGGCTTGGCACTTGGTGCTGGATCTGCGACCGCCCAGCAGAGCGGGAAAACATCTTTAATGTTCGACGCTTCAAACAATCCTAAACCGGAGAAGTTTCCGCCTTATCAGGCCCGGTTCGCTCGCGCCAAGCCACTGGTGGCGGTTGTCGGACTCAATGAGGGAACAGTGATCAGTGACTTTGTCATCCCGTTCGGCGTCATGGCCCGGTCGAACGTGGCCGATGTCGTTTCGGTTTCGGTAATGCCGGGGCCGGTGAAGATGCAGCCGCTCACCTTCGAACTCCAGTCGACGATTGCCGATTTCGACAAAGCGCACCCGGAAGGTGCCGACTATCTGTTCGTGCCGGCAGTAGAAAATTTCAGCGACCCCAATCTCATAAAATGGGTCAAGGCACAGGGTGCCAAGGGCTGCACCGTCATCAGCATTTGCTATGGCGCGCTGGTCGTCGCCAAGACCGGTCTGTTCGACGGTCATCGGGCAACCTCGCACTATAGCAATGAAGAGATGCGGGCGAAGCTGTTTCCCAAAGTCAATTGGCAGAAGAACATCCGTTACGTGGCCGATGGCAAGGTCGCTTCTAGCGCAGGGGTCAGCGCGTCGATGCCGACCTCAATTGCGTTGGTCGAAGCGATCGCCGGTCAGGCCAAGGCTGCGGAAGTAGCCCGCGATGTCGGCATTGGCGACTGGAGTTCCAAGCACAATAGCGACGCCTTCCAATCCGACCCAGGCAATGTGGACATGCCCGGACCCGGTCGCAATCCAACGCCGCAGGTCACGCTCGGTATTCCGGTCAAGGCGGGCGACGACGAGATCGCGCTGGCTCTGACGGCGGAATCCTACAGCCGGACTGGGAACACGATGGCCTATGCCGTCGCGGCGAGCAAGGCCCCCCTGCGGTTGGCCCACGGCCTCGTCCTCCTGCCCGATCTCGTCGAAGGTGGCCCGACGAAGGTCGATCGCACCCTAGCGCCGCTCGAAGCGCATCAGGCGACGCGCGCTTTGGACATCGCGCTGGCCGACATCAACAAGACCTATGGCCCAAAAGCCGCGCGGAATGTCGCGCTGTTCATGGAATATCCGGGCCTGATAAAGTAAAACTGTCCTTTTCAGTCGGACGTCCTGTCCCCCGCCGCGAAACGGCGTCGATAGTCGGAGGGGGACAGGCCGACGATCCGATGGAAGACTTTGCGGAAGGCGCTGGGATCGGTGTAGCCGACGTCCCAGCCGATCTGGTCTATGGCCAGTCCCGTGTCCCGCAGCTTCGCCTTGGCATTAGCTATGCGCAGGCGTTGCCAATATTCGGTCGTGCTATGCCCGGTCGCCTTTTGGAAGCGCCGCAGAAACGTGCGGGCTTCCAGGCCCGCCTTGGCCGCAAGCGTTGAAATATCGACGATTTTCCCGGCGCTGTCTTGCAGAAACGTCTGCACTTTCAATATTGCCTCGTCCTTGTGTCCAGTATGGGGACTGAAACCGCTATAATAGCTTTGATCGCGGCCGGGTGGATCGATGAGAAAGCCGCGCGCCACATCCATCATCGCGCCATGCGTAATGAACCGCGCGGTGATTATAAGGCATAGATCGGTCCAGGCCATGACGCCGCCGACCGTGATGATGTCGCCGTCGTCGATGACGATCCGGTCGGTATCGACATGCGTTCGGGGGAAGCTGCTGCGAAAACGATCTTCATAGGTCCAGTGGGTCGTGACGGTTCGTCCATCCAACAGGCCTGTCGCACCCAGCAAGAATGCCCCTTAGCAGACCGAAGCCAGCACGGCGCCATCGGCATTGCGATCTTGTAGCCAGCCCGTGATGACCGGATCTGCCTCATCGCGCGGCCCTTCCAATGCAGGCGGCAGGATGCAGAGGGATGGATTGGTGCGGCACGCCGCTGAAGCGTAGACGCGCTCCAGCGGACCTTTTGCATCCACGGCCGCCCAGTGGCTAACGACAACCGCGGGCGCTCGATCCGGTGTTCTAGCAGCAATGCGATCAGCGGCTAATAGCAAGTCGGTCATGCCAAGCACGGCAGCTTGCTGTGCGCCAGGATATGCCAAGATGGCGATCTCTGCCATGTCATTATCAACCCGGTCTTTGTCGTTATCGCCACTGACATAGGGTGCATCCGGCGGATCAAAAGAGATGATACGCAACCAGGAGCAATGTCATGGCCAAGCGCGCCTTGATCGTAATCGATCTGCAAAATGAATATGACGCCGACGGCAAGCTGCCGCTGGAAAATCTGGATCAGGCCGTAGCGAATGCGAAGCGGATATTGACCGCTACCCGCAAAAAACAGGGGCTGGTCGTGCATATTCGCCATGAGGCGCTGGGAGCCCAAGACGCCCCGTTCGCCCTGGGTACGAGAGGTGCGGAGATCATCGCTGCCGTCGCGCCGGTAGAGGGCGAAACGACGCTGACCAAATACTATCCCAACAGCTTCCGCGACACCGGATTGCAGGCTTTGCTTGACGAAGCGGGCGTGGAAGAAGTCGTGATCGTCGGCGCGATGAGCCACATGTGCATCGATGCGACTGCGCGCGCGGCATTCGATTTCGGTTATGTTGTCACCGTCGTTGGCGATGCCTGCGCCACGCGCACCCTGTCCATCGACGACGTCGAGGTGCCCGCCGCCCAAGTCCACGCGGCGTTCATGGCCGCGCTCGCCGTTGCCTATGCTAAGGTGGTTTCCGCCGCCGACCTCCTGTCCGCCTAGTTGAACGATCCTTCGACCGATTATACGCTCATGTATGTCAACCATTGGCGGACCGTCTGCGGCACCAGGCCCAGTCGGCGTTGCGCGCTGGTGTTCGAGGCGATGACATTGTGTGTGGCATGAGAAAGAGCTTCGTAGAAGCCTGCCACGTTCGCGGCGGCTGGCCCGATCAACGGTTCAAGAAAAATACGGAATTTTTCGGGCGCAAGCGCCTTGAACCGGACATTGCGGCCCAGATACTCCGAAAAGGCCGACGCCAGTTCCGGCCCCATCAGGCCGGGCAATTGGCCAACGCCGATAATGCCAGTGACTGTGTGATCGGTCAGGAGCCGATCAGCCACGACGGCCACATCAAATGTGAACTCCAGGATGCAGGGAAATCATCGCGAACAGGATAAGGCAACATCCCAGCGGAAAGCACAAATGCTAGCACAGTCGGCAAAAGCAGATTTTCCAGATAGAGCCGTGGCGCAATCACGGCATGGGAAACCCCACTCTCGCAGACGCGGCGCAACAGCGTTCCTATGGCGCTGTCCCCTGATGCCTGCAATGCGCTTTCAGGTTGGTCGACGATCACTCCGCTGGTCGAGATGACGACGCGCTTAGGCTTGGCCGCTGCGATTGCGTCCGCAATATTGTTTGCCTGTTGAAGGCGGATATGTTCGGCCGCTTGCGGAAGGTGCACGAAGACTCCGTCTGCGCCGCGACAGCGATGAGAGACTCTACGGAGTCATGGGTCACCTTGATCGCTGGCCTGCCATTCCTTTTGGCCGGATCGCGCACCGCAGCGAGCGCGTTGCGGTTCGCTGCTAGCATCAAAGCTTGAAGCGGCGCGCCTTGCGCGCCAGTTGCGCCATGGATGATGTAGGGCATACGATGTTCTTTCTAGCTAGAATCGGCCTAGCTGCCGGAATGAACAATGAGTCTTTGTCGGCGCGCTCAAGGAGCATCTGGCCCGCATCGCCATAGCGCCGCGCCGCGTGGGCCTAGAGCATGCGTCTAAGAACATCGCTTCCCGGGCGCTTGTCGAAATAGCGGTGCTTCACAACGCCGGCCACATGCAGAGCCATTAGGGCCAGTAACCCGTAGGCCATTGTCCGATGAAGCCATTGGAACATGGCAAAGCGCGTATCATTCTTTGGCAGAAGTTCTGCAACGGGAAGACCGAACAGTGTGATCCCGTCGCTATGGCTGTAGCTGCTTGACATGGCGTAGCCCATCAAAGGTACAGCCACGAGCAGTAGGTATATCGTAGCGTGGGTTAGCTTCGCGAGGTGCTTTTCCCAAGGCGCAAGAATTTCGGAAGATTTCGGTAGTCTTGTCCGTAACCTGATAATGATCTGGATCACGACCAGGCCGAGCAACAGGAGGCCGAATGATTTGTGGAGTGGGTAGATGGTGCCGTATTTGGATGGCACCACATCCTCAAGACGGGTCATCAACCAGCCCGCACTCAGCATCCCAAGGACCAGGATGGCGCGAATCCAGTGTAGAAGTCGCAAAGATGACGAATAGCGTGCATCTTCAGGCTCTACGTCCTGAACCGCTGAACCATCAAGCGGAAGGAGTGGGGCGTGCGACATCGTCAAGCATGCACCGAGAAGGTTACAACGAAGCCGACCAGGATCGGTAGTATGACGCTACGCATGACAAAATTTCCATGAGGTTTTGTAAAGGCAATGACGGAACGATTCTGCTGGATGCCTGAACCAGCTCAGTGGTGATATTGAGCGATGATTGGGCCGATCATATCTCTGGCGGCCTGCATCATCTGTGGCGTGGCGGTCGCGACGGTTCCGGTCCGGAATGGCGGATGTGGATCATACTCGATTGCAAACTCGGCCAGTTCACCCGCTTCGCGCCCGAAGGCGTCAGCCGCAACCAGCAATGCTACTTCGAAGCTGCCGATACCGGGGCCAGCTGTATATAAACTTCCGTCCACCGCTGCACCGGACCCCGATGACAGTATCTTTCCTGCACCAAGCTTTAGGAGCAGTTCCTCCGCAGCAAAATTGCTTGCCACCGTACGCCCCTCGATGAGTCCCGCTGCCCCCAGTAGTGCGACACCATTGCAGACGCCGATCACATAGCGCGCTTGCCCAGCGGCTTGCCTGGTAAACGCAATTACTGCTGGATCATTCTGAACTTCGGGTGGATTCATGCCGACCGCAAAAACATCGAGTTCAGGGCAGGTGTCGAACGTTGCTGTCGGGACGGTAGGCCAGGATCGAAAGCCCTCGACCACGTCATGGGTCTTCCAGATGAAATGGATTTGTGATCCTGGCATCATCGCGAGCACGGTCTGCACGCCGATTATATCCATGGGCACGAACCCGGGGCCGATAAGAATGCCGACATGAAATGGCCGGACGCTTTCCGGTGCGAGAGCGGCGAGCATACCATCATAGGACGTGATCTTCATTGAGCTGTTCCACGGCAGGAGAAATTCGCTGTGATGGCGCCAACCTAGCGCGGAGCGTCGATTGGCTATAGGGCAATGATCCCTCGATTTCGGCCACATGGCTTGCTTTGGTAATCTCGTGAGCCAAGATACACGCGCAGGGCATTTCATTGTCGGTTTGCGGAGGATCCTATGTCTACATTGATGGCCTTCTATCTCTGCGAAGGATATCAGCTGCTTGACCTCGCCGGGCCGATGGCCGCCTTGGAGGCCGCCAACCGATTGCTGGATTATGAGAGCTACCGGATCGAGTTGATCTCAAAAGGTGGGGGCGCAGTCCTGGGGCACGTAGCCACCCAACTCACGACACACGCTGCGACATCCGTGATCGCTGACACGGTGGTCGTCGTAGGGGGGAGGATCGATCCGATGCTAGAGTTGGGCAATGTGACGGCTATTCAGCAAACGGCAGGGGCTGCCGTAAGCGTCGCCAGCATCTGCACGGGTGCCTTTCTGTTGGCTGCAGCAGGCCTTCTGGACAACAGGCGGGCAACGACCCACTGGCAGTTCGCGCAAGCCTTGCAGGAGCGATATCCGCTCGTGAAAGTGGATGCAGACCGGATCTTCATAAACGATGGTCCGATCTGGACGTCCGCCGGCATGACGGCTGGCATCGACCTGATGCTCGCCCGCATCGAACTCGATCATGGCCCGGAACTCGCGAAAGCGGTTTCTCGCGAACTGGTTGTCTATCACCGGAGGCCGGGCGGACAGTCACAATATGCTGCAATTTCACAGATGGAGCCGCAGACTGACCGCATCCGCAAGGCTCTGACATTTGCCCGGGACCATCTTTCAGACCCATTGTCGATCGAGCGGCTCGCTGATGCAGCGTGCCTGAGTGTACGACAGTTCGGGCGGCTATTCAGAAAGGAGACGGGGGAAACGCCAGCAAGGGCTATCGAGCGCCTGCGTTGCGAAGCTGCTCGCTTGAGGCTACGCGATGGTCATGAGCCGATTTCCGTTGTCGCACGAGCGGTTGGCTTCTCCGACCCGGAACGCATGCGTTGTGCATTCATACGCAGCTATGGCTACCCGCCGCAGACGCAACGGAGGCTCGAACGGTCGCTTGTGACAGAGGACGATGGATCTACATGCTGGCCGCCGCTGCGGAGTTAAGGATAGGCTATGGAAGCCGAGCCATGCTGCTTACTTCTCGTTTGAACGTTCCGACGCAGACGCTCATTCCACTCTGGATAAATGGAAAGAATGACGGCGTGGAATGGCATGCTTTGATCCGTCGAAAAGATAAAATCTAAGCCAATGTTTTTGATGATATGCCTTCGCCGTTACATGTGGGAGGGGCATTTCACACAGCTCCCCGTTTCTGGATGTCGATCGATAACATTTGCATGATCCTGCGGCAGTACCCGCCCTCAAGTAGTATGGGGTGAGAGCAGTTGGCGGATTTTTTCTGAAGTTGCATCTGCAGCGGATTGGAGAAGGTCGTCGACATGGATGTATCCCTGGGTCACACCACGCTTTCCATGGCCCAGCAGGGCAGCAATCGTCAGTTCCGAATATCCGAGATCGGCTGCAACACTCGCATACGTATGGCGAAAAACGTGGGTCGTAACGCCTTCCAAGCGGGCGATGTGACATAGACGGGCAACGAGATCTGGCACCTGCTTGTAGTGGCTCTTTGTTCGATCAGAGGGAAAGAAGTACGGAGAGGCAACTAAGTCCGGCTGCTTTGCCAGAAGACGCAGCGCGCTCTTGCCTATAACCCTGATTTGCCCATCGCTCTTTGTATCGGGAAACACAATGCAACCTCGATCGCGATCGAGCCATTGCTTTTGTAAGGCTTGGGCTTCCATCAAGCGAAAGCCAGTCGTCAGAATAAAAACCACCGCTGCAAGGCCGGTAGGGTTGTCACCCTGATCTGCTGCGGTTGTGATGGCATTTCCAAACGCTGCCAATTCAGTCACGCTGAGCCTTCGCGTACGTTGCTTCGAACCGATCCGACGTACGCCCCTTGCAGGATTTGCATCTACCTTACCCAGTCTGACCGCGTGTTCAAATATGGAATGTAAGGTGGAGATTGACCGCGAGGCAGCTCCGGCGCCACCGATCGTATCGCGTCCCTTGCCTTGACCTTTCGATGACGCTGACTTTCCAGATGCGATGTCGGCTTGCATTTCAGCGATTGCGGGAGCGGTGATTGATCGGACCTTCTTGTTTCCGATGAGCGGTTTTATATGCCTCTCGATCCGGCTTCGATCCATCCGAAGTGTCGACGATTTTATCGGTCGCCGCCGACTACCTAATAGCCGACCACTTTCCGCCTCTTGAAGGTACCAATCACAAATTTCGCTGACTGTAGGAGCAGCGCGCGCGTTGCTTCGCTCAACCACCGGGTCGCCACCTTTTGCGATTTCCCCAAGCCTGATGCGTGCTTCGGAGCGTGCCTGCTCGACCGTTAGCACGCCATATCGACCGAGCACGATCCTTCGACTCTGACCGTCAAGATTCCTATATTGTAGTACGAAGGCTTTAAGACCCGATGGCAATGTCCTCACCCCGAAGCCGCGCAGCTCGGCATCCCAAAGATATTTTTGACCTTTCGCAGGTGGAGTCAGAGCGTCGACCTTGGTCTTGGTTAGCTTAGACATGCGGTGCCTCCATGTGGATTTGCTGACAATAACGCAGAACATTGCCATTGTCAGCAGAATGTCAGCAAAGGAGAGAGAAATGCAGCGCCATCCAGAGCAAGCTGGCGAACTTTTGAAAAATATTATGCCGATAAAATAGCATGTTGTGGTAAAATTAGGTAGGTTGGCGTAGGCTAGGCATCGTCTTGGTAAGGCTGAGGTCGTGAGTTCAATCCTCACCGGCAGCACCATTTCTTCCCAGACAATCTGAAATCAAATCATCGCCGATATGGCGATCATCATCGCTTGTACCACCGCGATCAGCCAAAGCAGTGCCGTGAAGGGCTGTTTGCGCGTCTTGTGGCGAAAGACATGGCGACCCAGAAAAGCACCGGGCGTCCCGCCCGCCAGCGCCCACAGCAGCAGACTGCGTTCGGACAGGCGGCGCAGACCCATGCGGGCGTGCCGCCTGTCCATGCTGAACAGGGTGAAGGCGATCAGATTCGCTGGTAGCAGGACGGCCAGAAGCAGAATCGTCAGAATGGCGTCAGCCTCCAAAGCTGACGCCGATCCACCAGGTGCGGGGCGTGCCCAGGTCCATCGACCCGCCGGCATTGCGAGTGACGACCGTTTCATCGAACAGATTTTCGCCGCGCGCCACCAGGCTGATGCCATGGCCGACCGGCAGGCGGGCGATGGCGTCCAGCGTCAGGGCGTCTGGCAGGACGTCGCTTTGCAGGTCATCCTCATATTGTTTTGCGACATAGCGCAGCGTGGTCGAGAGTGATGGGCCGTGCTCCGGGCTGTACGCGATCGTGGCACTGGCGGCATGGCGGGGGGTCTGCGCGGGCATGAAGCCGTCGAAGGCAGCGCCGGGCGCATGGACGCGGCTGTGGCTATAGGCGTAAGAGGCCGAAAGGTTGAAATCGCCCAGCGTGGCAGCGGCGGTCAGTTCGATGCCCTTAGCAACGATGCGGTCGACATTCTCGCGCTGGCGCGTGTTGGTGGCGACCGTCACATTGGCGATGGCGTCATCCAGCCGGTTGTAGAAGGCTGTGGCCGACAGGGTGATGCCTTTGGCCGGGGTCAGATCGATCCCGGCTTCCGCGCCCTTCAGCTTTTCGGGAGTCAGCGCGGCATTGGCCTGCGTCGTGATCGGGAAGACGACGAAGGGGCGATAGAGTTCGTTCAGCGTCGGCAGGCGGAAACCGCTATAGGCCGAGGCGCGCAGGGCGAGGGCATCGCTGGCATGGTAAAGCGCGCCGACCCGGCCGGAAAATTCCCACTCGGAACGATCGGCATAATCGCTGCCTGTCGCCGCTCCGGTCATGGCGCTGACCTGATGATAGAAACCATTGCTGATCGACCAGCGATCCGCCCGCGCCCCGCCGGTCAGGATGAGGCGTCCCAGCGTCCAGTCATCTTCGACAAAGACGCCGGTGGTCCACTGGTCGCCACCGGCATGGCGCAGGAAGGTGCGCGGGTTGGCGGCGATATTGGCGTTATAGGCATCCTCATACATGTCGCCGGTCGCGAATCGCGTATCGACGCCCAGTCGCAACAGATGCGCCTCGCCCACTGGCGGCCGAATCTCGACCTTGCCACCGATGCCGGTGGACGGCGTGTTGCGCTGATCCAGTGATTTGCGAAAACTGGAGGAGGAGATCACGATGTTGGAGAAGTTGCGCGCCTGAACATAGGCCAGCGCATCGACCTGCCACGCCCCGCGACTGATGTAGCGGATGCTGGCATCCTGCCCCTGGCTCATGCTGTCCGCGCCGGCGAAGCGCAGGGTGCGGTTATCCTCGAACAGGGTGGCACGGAATTGCAGTTCCGATGTGGCGGAAATCGGCGCCACGGCCCGCAAGTTGGTCGACCAGCCGTCATAGGCGGCCGGTACGGTGGCGGCTACGCGCTGGTCCTTGGGCGTGGTCTGGAAACCATCGCCCCTATCCCAGCGACCCGACAGTGAAACATAGCCGCCGCCCAGATCCTGAGTCAGGCCGGCAGACAGTTCGGTGGCGTCACGGCTGCCGTAGAAGGCGCTGGCCGAGAAATCCGGCAGTTGGTCGCGTGTCGCACTGGCCATTTCGATCGTGCCGGCGACCGCACCGGAGCCAAAGGCGCCGCTGCCGCCGCCGCGCGTCACCCGCACCACCGACAGGCGCTCCGGGGCCAGCGCGCTGAAGGGAATATAGCCGAAGAAGGGATCGGCGATCGGCACGCCGTCCAGCAGCATCAGGGTTCGGCTGGACGCATTGCCGCCCAACGCCCGCAATGTCGCGCCCTGATTCGACGGGTTGGAGGAGCGGCTGTCGGACCGGCGGAACTGCTGGAACCCGGCGACATCGCCCAGCACGCTTTCGATGCGGCCCGACGCGCTGTCGAGCAGTCGTTGCCGGTCGATCACCACCGCACCATAGGCCGGGGTTCCCGGCGGGAGGGCCAGCCCTTCGCCCGTGACGATGATGGTGGACGGATCCGCCGCGGCTTCGTCGGGCGCCTGCGCCAGGGCGGCGGTCGGGACGATCAGCAGGATGGCGGGCAATAGGATATGTTTCATGGCGATCCCCTCGACGCCCCTGTCCTTATTTTCCGTGCCTTTTGCAAATGGAAAGGGTCCGCACCCTATTAGGATGCAGCCCCCGCCCCGTGACATTGTTCCTTCGGTCGGAAGAAGAGGATGGCGCCCGCCGCGATCGCGTCCGACGTCGCCTTGTTGCCGTTATGCGCCTTCGGGACACATTCGCCCAGCAGCGTCACCCAGCTATTGAGGCCATAGCGGACCTGCCAGACCCAACTGCTGTTCTTGTCGACCAGCGTGGGGTTGGCCAGTGCGTCGACGGCATTGGCATAGTCGAGATTACTCTCGCCATAGCTGCCGCCGACCGAGAATTTGCCGAAGGTCGCGAGGCCCTAAAGGTAAAAGCCATGGCTGTCGCGCTTGTCGCCCAGGCCATCGGTGTCGAACAGGTTGAGCGCGGTCGTACCCAGGCCGGATGGCCGACCAAAGCGACCGGCCCGAATGTGACCTTGGCGCCGGCGTCCCAGCCGGTATAGTCCGGTCCGGCGATGACATCATGCTTCTGCGAAATGTCCGACGCCCACAGGCAGTTGGCCACGTCGCCAAACTTGCTATCATAGACCAACTTGGCCTGGAAACCTTGGCTGCTTGTTCGATTCTGCCGGGCCGGTGAGCGAGGACAGTGGCTTGAAAATGCCGACGCTGGCGGTGAAGCCACCAAAGCTGGGCGTCGTATAGGTTATCTGCGGCTGGAAGTCGGTGTATATATAGCCGGTGCCGATCCGGCCCAGCGTCGTGTTGGATGGCGCGACATTGCCCGCCGGCGTGCCCGACGACAGCAGGGTGATGTCGTTCAGGATCGATTCCGACTGGAACAGGCCGATGTCGCGGCCGATCTTGACATCACTGAAGCCGGCACGGCCGAATGTCAGGTAGGTTTGGCGGAAGTCGATGCCAGCGGTCTGGAGCGCGCGGGGATTGCAGCCGCTGTTGGCACCGCCACCGACATAGCTGACCGAGTTGATACCCGGATACATGCCGAAATGCGCCCTCACATCCCAGCCGTCCAGACTGGTCAAGGCTTCCACCTTCAGGAAACCGGGGAGCAGGCCGTCGCGGATGGCCGAGTTGTTGCTGCCCACCGTCGCTACTCCGCCCGTCACCATCGTGGTCGCGCTGGGCGTATCGCCATTGTCACGGACGTAGAAGCCGTTGACCGAGCCGGAGAATTTCAGCGTCACGTCGCCGCCGGAGCAGGGGCAGCGGTCGTCCGCGTGGCCCCGGCGCTTTGTCCCCTCGCCAGTTCCTGATATTCGTCGTCGGTCAGGATGCTCTTTTCATGCAGCCGCTTCAGCAGGTCCGCGGTGGTGCCGGCCATGGCCGGTGCTGCGGTGGCGGCGAGCCTCAGCGCTCCAGCCGCGCTCATCAGGTGCAACGTCCCCTTCATATCATCCTCCCTGTATTCCGCCGGCTTGCCTCCGGCTGGAGCAGAGTGTGCGGCGGAAAGGGGGAGCCGAGAAATTGGACTTAGGTTCTCATCCCTTCGGACAGGGTGCGGATCAGGTGGCGACTACGATGCCCCACGGCGCTGCGCCGACTGCGATCGTCCCGGCCACTTCCGCCCTGGCCAGGTCGATCACGGAGACATTGTCCGAAAGGCCATTGGCGGCAGAGGCATGGGCGCCGTCAGCGCCGATCGCGACATGCCAGACGCGCTCGCCCACAGATATGGGGCATTATATGGGCGGGGAAGCAATCATGGAGCGGGTGCTGATCATCGAAGATCACCCCCTCGTCCGCGACGGCTTGCGCAGCGTGATCGCGATCGGTTTCGACAATATCGGGATTTTCGAAGCCGTCAGCCTGGATGAGGCCGTTGCCACGCTGGAAAAACAGGATAATTTCGACCTGATCCTGCTCGACCTCAACATTCCCGACGTCCGCCGCCTTGATGGCCTGAAGTTGCTGTGCGATCGTTTTCCGATCCTGCCGGTCGTGATGGTGTCGGGCGCGTTCGACCGTTCGATCGTGCAGGAGGCGCTGGCCGCCGGCGCGGCGGGCTTCATCCCCAAGTCATTGAAACGCAGCGCGATCGTCGACGCCTTGCACCGGGTCGTTTCGGGCGAAATCTACCTGCCCGAAACCATGGGGGAGGGCGCTGCGCCCTCCGCCGAGGAGGATGACATCGCCCGGCGGATCGACAGCCTGACGCCGCAGCAGAAGACGGTGCTGGGCCATCTGGTCAATGGTCGCCTCAACAAGCAGATCGCGCACGACCTCAATGTGTCGATGACCACGATCAAGGCGCATGTCTCGGCCATCCTGCAAAAGCTGGGCGTATTGAGCCGGACGCAGGCGGTCATCAAGGCGAACCGGGTGCATTTCGGCGCCGACTGACCACGGTCGAAACTCTGTTCGATGCGCCGCCCGCCGGCGTATAGGCGTTTCAGGCCTTGGCTGCCAAGGCGCTCATCTCCTCCAGATCTAGATCGCGCTCCAGTTCCTGCAAGACATGCTCGTCGATGTCGCCGATCCGGTGCAGGCGCAGCAATTCGATCCGGCCGGCAGCGACAGCCTTCAGCACCAGATCGAAATGGGCGTGCAGGATATGGGCATGTTCCTCTTCCTGCCCGGCATAGTTGGCCGACAGGGTCGCATGGCGCTGATAGCGTTCCAGCAGGCGCGGATGCAGCAGCGCGCCGTCCGTCCCATGGGCATGGGTCTCTACCATGCGCAGTTGAGCCTGTGCCATGGCGGCTTCCGCTTCGCTCATGCTGAGGCGCGCGCGGTCGCTCGCCGGTTCCTCCAGTCGCAACAGTCGGATGACGGCGCCGAGCGTCGTTCCCTGGATCAATACGGTCCCGATGATGACGGCGAAGGCGGCGACCAGAATGAAATCGCGACCGGGAAAGCCCTCTGGAACGCTCAAAGCAACCGCCAGCGTCACCACGCCGCGCATGCCGGCCCAGCCGAGCACCACGGCGGATCGCGCGCCGATCGGCGTGTAGCGGCGTATACCGACGGCCCGCAACAGCCGGATGACGCCATCCGATCCGAAGACCCAGGCGAAGCGCGCCAGCGTCAGCGCCAGCAGGATCGCCAGAACCGGGACGGTCATCTGCGCCAGCACCAGTTCGAAGCCGCCGACCCGGTCGATCACCCCGCGCAGCGAGGAGCCGATCAGCAGGAAGACGAAGGCCTCCATCAGGAAGATCATCACCGCCCAGAAGGCCGTGCCGTTCATCCGCACCGTCGCGGAAAAGACGACATGCTGGTACCAGCCGCAGATGAGGCCGGTGGTCACGGTGGCGATCACCCCCGATACATGGACCGTTTCCGCCAGCAGGTAGGATGCCCAGGGCGCCAGCAGCGACGAGGCGATCATCAGATATTTGTCGTCCAGGCGCGGCGTCAGCCTGACCCAAGCAGCCCCGACCGCTGCCCCGATCGCCGCGCCACCGATCGCCAGCAGCAGGAAGCTCTCCACGGCCTCGACCAGGCTGAAGGCACCGGTGACGCCGGCCGCGATGGCGAAGCGGAAAAGGACGAGGCCGCTCGCATCGTTGAACAGGCTTTCGCCCTCCAGCAGGATGGAGAGTCGGCGGGGCAGGCGCACATGTTGCAGCACGGCGCGGGCCGAAACGGCATCGGGCGGCGAGACGATTGCACCTAGTGCGGCGCAGGCGGCCCAGGGCAGGCCGGGGACCAGCAGATGCGCGACCAGCGCAATGACGGCCGTAGTGAAGACCACTGCGCCCACCGCCAGCGCGATGATGCCCAGCATGTGGCGATGCAGGTGGCGCAGGGCGATGAACCATGCGCCGTCCATCAGCAGTGGTGGCAGGAAGATCACCAGCACCAGTTCGGGGTCGAGCGAAAGGACCGGCAGGCCCGGCACGAAGGCGAAGAGCGCCCCCCCTGTCAGCAGCGCGACGGCAGGCGGCAGGCCCATTTTATGCGCGGCATAATGGAGAAGGATGATCGCCAGCAGCATCGCGATCACCAGTTCGAACAATTGCATAGGATGCATGCGGCCCCCGCTTCCAGCTATATCCGACCCTAGTAGCGCGTGCGCGATGCAGGTCCAGCGGTGGAGCGGTGGGCAGGCGCTATTTCAGCATCGTGCGTAACAATGCGCGCAACTGCGCCGGCTTCACCGGTTTGTTGAGCAGCGGGATGCCATCGGCGCCGAGGCGGGCCTTCAACGCCTTGCCACGGTCGGCAGAGATCATCACGGCCGGCGCGGGGAGCATGAAATGCGCCTGGACCTGGTCGAGCGTCATGTCACCCGTCTCGCCATCGTTGAGATGATAGTCGATCAGGATGATGTCGGGCGTATCCCCCGGCGCGAACAGGCCGGTCGTCTCGGTGAAGCCGCCAGCCGTCTGCACCGCGCACCCAGCCGCCCAGCAGCGTCCGCATGCCGGTCTGGACGGCGCGTTCATTGTCGATCACCAGCACATTCAGGCCGCGCATGCTGCGATCGCGGCCGACGCTGGCGGGGTCGCTGTCCGGATCGGCCACCGGCTCACCCACAGGCAATTCGATCGCGAAGGTCGATCCGCGTCCCGGCGCGGAGTCCAGCATCACCCTGTGGCCCAGCATGTCGCTGGCCCGCTTGACGATGGCCAGACCGAGCCCCTTGCCGCTGGTACGGGTGTCGAACCGACGGAATTCTTCGAACACCAGCGCCTGCTTGTCGGCGGGAATGCCGCTGCCGGTGTCGGTCACGCTGACGCGGATCGTCCCGGCGCAGACGACGCGGACCGATCCCTGCTGGGTGTAGCGCAGGGCGTTGGACAGGAAATTCTGGAGGATGCGGCGCGCCAGCCTTATTTCGGATCGAACCCAGAGCGGCTCGCTCGCCATGTCCAGCGCCAGTCCTGCTGCCCGTGCTACAGGCGCAAATTCGACGCGCAACGTTCCCAGCAAAGTATCCAGCCGGAAGTCGCTGATCTCCAGCAGCGCTTCCAGCAGATCCTCGACCGAATCGAGTGCGGTCGATGTCTGGTTGACCAGCGCGCGGGTGGGCAGCGCCAGCCGCCGGTCGCCCAGCGCCGCGACGAAGAGCCGGGCGGCGTTCAGCGGTTGCAGCAGGTCGAGGCAGCCCCGACCGGCCATGCCCATATGGTCGCCGGCACCAGTCAAGCAGTGCGGCATGGCTCGCGCTTTCCTGCATCCAGTCATCGGGTAGGCCCAGCAAATGCTGCAACGCCTCGTTCCAGGCGGCGATGCGGCTCTGTGGGTCGAGCAGGCACACGCCTTCCGACAGATTATCCAGCGTCGATTGCAACACCAGATTGCGCTGCGCCAGTTCCAGCGCACGGTTGCGGGATCTTCCGCCTTCACCTCGGTAATGTCGGTATAGATGCCGACGATCCCGCCCTCGCTGTTGCGCAACTCGTTGATCTGGACCCAGCGGCCATCGGCCAGCGCCTGGACATGCCCGCCATCGGCGATGCTGTGCCGGGCCAGCCGCTCGAAACGGCAGCGGCCGTTCAAGGCAGTGCCGATCTGATCCTGCATGACGACGCGGGCGATATTGTAGCGCAGGGCGATTTCGGCGGAGAAACGCGATGTGATCGGCAGGCGATCCTGCGCGAAGATGCCCCAATAGTCGGTGTGGGCGATGAGGCCCACCGGCGCGATCGCATTATCGTTCTGCACGATGATGGAGCCAAGGCCATCGACGCTGCGGTCTTCGGTCAGCGCGCCCAGTTCCGTCGAGGCGTCGAAGCGGGTGCGGCTGGTATCCTAGCTAATGCCCAGTGCGAAAATAGTCTCGCCCGCGCCCAGCATGCGTTTGTCGATCATTTGCACCAGCGCGCCCATCGCCCGCGTGGCGGTGCGACTCCGGTTCAGCACGCCATAGCCTTCGCCGTCCAGCGAGTCGGCAATGGGGTCGCCATTGGCGTTGGTCAGGACGGCCTGTTCCTCGTCTCCATCATCCGCGCAACGGTTTCGAGGCAGACGAAACCGGCATCGTCGTCATTCTCGCGGCCTTCGATATCGGCGGCGTCGCCATTGACGGTGCGCAACGTCAGTTTCTGGGCATAGAGGGTGCCTTCGATCCGGGTGGTGTCGGACAGGGCGACCCATGGGTGGAGGCTGACCCGGCCATAGCGGCTGCGGCTGTTGTCGGGCCAGGTGAAGACGGCGCGGCGGTCGGCCGCCAGCAGTTCGACCGGGGACACGCCATTGCCGGTGAGGTCGGTGTCGGCGCCGACGACTTTCAGATGCAGACCGCCGGTCGCCGTGTCGAAGCCCAGATCGGCATAGCCATTATAGAGGGTGGAGGGCGAATGATCGCGCCAGCCATCGTCATGCTTATATTGGAAGGTGCCGAACGCGCTCCAGTCGCCCCATGTGGTGCCGCCGGCCACGTTGGCTTCCGTCATGCCGAAGCGGCCATAGGAGAGGCTGGCCTCCAGCCCCGGATCGCTTAGCCCCGTCTTCGTTTCCAGCATCAGTGCGCCGCCCAGCGCATTGAGGCCGTAAACGGCGCTCTTGTCGAGCAGGGCGACGCCGCGGATCGCGGCTTGCGGCAACAGGTCGAACTGGACCGTATCGCCGAAGGGCTGGTTGAAACGCGCGCCGTCCAGATAGACGGCGATGCCCTGCGACTGGCCCTGAAGCCACGATAGACGAGATTGGTTTGCCAGGGATTGTTCTGCGCATCCTGCAACGTGACGCCGGCGAAATTGCGGGTGAGGGCAGCGAGGATATCGGGGCTGCCGGTGCGGTTGATATCGGCGGCGGTCAGGGTGAGCGCATCGTCGATATCGACCGCGCCGCCGGGCGCTGTGACGATGATCGGCTGGCGCGTGCCATAGTCTCCATCGCCCCCCTCACCGGGGTCCTGCGCCCATGCCGCCCCGGCAGTGAGCGCAATCGCGCTGCCCGCAAGAAGCGTCGCCAAAATCCGCATGTCTATCCCCTACCCGTTCGCCTTTGGCGGGGAGGCCAGGGAGGCGGGGGGCGACGCTCCATTATACCTTGGGTCGAGAGTCTCCTATGCCGCCTGTGCTTTCAACAGCTTGTCGATCGTCAGCGGATAATCCCGCAAGCGAAGGCCGGTGGCGTTGTAGATCGCGTTGGCCACTGCCGCTCCCGCGCCGCATATGCCCAGTTCGCCCACGCCCTTTGCCTTCATGGGTGAGCTTTTGTCGTCCAGTTCGTCGACGAAGAGCACGTCCTGCTGCGGAATGTCGGCATGGACCGGCACCATATATTCGGCCATGTCGTGATTGACGAAGAAACCGAAGCGCGTGTCGACGTCCAGCGCCTCCATCAGTGCCGCGCCCACGCCCATCGTCATCGCGCCGATCACCTGGCTGCGCGCCGATTTGGGGTTGAGGATGCGCCCGGCGGCGAAGGCGCCGGCCATGCGGCGGACGCGCACTTCGGCGGTGTCGATATCGACCCCGACCTCGCAGAAATGCGCGCCGAAGGTCGCCTGCGCATAGCGTTTGTCGAGATCGCCATAGTCCATGCTGTCTTCGGCCCAGAGGCCGTCGCGGCCGGCCAGCGATGCCAGCGTCTGCGATTTGTTGTCCAGCTTGACCAGGCCGTCCTCGAACAGTGCCTGATCGGCAGGATAGCCAGCCTGTTCAGCCAGTTTCGCGCGGAGTGCCATGGCGGCGGCATAGACGCCCGCCGTGCTGCTGTTCGCACCCCATTGCCCGCCGGAGCCGGCCGATACCGGGAAGCGGCTGTCGCCCAGACGCACCGTCACCTGATCAAGCGGTACGCCCAGCATTTCCGCCGCGGTCTGCGCCACGATGGTATAGGTGCCAGTGCCTATATCGGTCATGTCGGTTTCGACGATGACGCGGCCCTTGGCATCCACGCCGATGCGCGCGCCGGATTTCTGCACCAGATTGTTGCGGAACGCCGCCGCCACGCCCATGCCGACCAGCCAGCGGCCGTCGCGCACCTGCCCCGGTTTCGGATTGCGCTTGGCCCAGCCGAAATGGTCCGCGCCGGCGCGCAGACATTCCACCAGCTTGCGGCTGGAAAAGGGGCGCTGGGGTCCGGCTTCGGGATCATATTGGACATCGTTGCGGATGCGTAACTCTACAGGATCGACGCCGCAGGCTTCGGCCAGTTCGTCCATCGCTACTTCCAGCGCGAGCAGGCCCACGGCCTCACCCGGCGCGCGCATGGCGTTGCCTTCGGGCAGGTTCAGCGTGACCAGCCGGTGCGCGGTCATGCGGTTCGGACCGCGATAGAGAAGCCGGGTCTGCATCGCCGCCGTCTCCGGCCCGCCGCCAGGCAGATCGCCCGACCAGACCTCATGGCCGATGGCGTCGATCACGCCATCCTTGTCCGCGCCGATGCGGATGCGCTGGATGGTCGCGGGACGGTGGGTGGTGTTGTTGGGAATCTGGTGCCGGGCGAGGGCGACCTTGACCGGGCGGCCGACCTGTTTCGCGCCGAGGGCCGCGAGCAGCGCGTCGGCGCGCAGGAACAGCTTCGAACCGAAACCGCCCCCGATATAGGGGGAGACGAGGCGGACATTATCCTTGGGAATGCCCAACGTCTTGGCGACTTCACCCACGCCCCAGGCGATCATCTGGTTGGAGGTCCACAGCGTCAGCTTGTCGCCATTCCAGGCGGCGGTGGTGGCGTGCGGCTCCATCATCGCATGGCTTTGGTCGGGGGTGGTGTAGCGCTGGTCGACCTTGACCGCAGCTTTCGCGAAGCCGGCCTCGAAATCGCCGGCTGCCGTGTCGGGATCACCGCCGTCCGGTTTGACGCCCTTCGCCTGATCGGCCGCTAGGTCGAATTTGCCGTCTGCCGCCGCATAGTCGATCCGCACCAGCTTCGCCGCGTCGCGCGCATTTTCGAACGTGTCGGCGATGACGAGGGCGACCGCCTGCTCATAATGGTCGATCTGTGGCCCGCCCAGCAAAGGCGCGGTGTTCATGCTACCCTTGCCCAGCTTGCCGGCATTGGCGTGGGTGACGATGCCCAGTACGCCTGGCGCAGCCTCTGCTGCGCGGAGGTCCATGGCGGCGATGCGCCCCTTGGCAATGGCCGATCCGACCATCCAGCCATAGGCGGCATTGGGCGCGGCATCGTGCCGTTCATAGGCATAGGGGGCGCTGCCTGTGACCTTGGCCGGGCCGTCGATGCGGTCATGGGGAATGCCGATGACCCGGCCACGGTCGATCGGGTTGGGGCCGGCTGGCGTATCGAACTTCATGCCCGTGTCTCCCGCTGGCGGTAGATGGACGTCAGCGTCCGTTCGACCAGCAGCGTCTTGAAGTCGTTATGATGGGTGGTGCGGGCGCCGGTCAGCGCGGCCTCTGCCACCGCCTTGGCGCCCTGTTTCGCGGCGGCGTCGGCCTCTGGCGTGCGCCAGGGCTTTGCGCCGATGCCGCCGAAGGCGAAGCGGGCGCTGCCGTCCTTGCCGAACACCGCCGCCACCGACACCAAAGCGAAGGCGTAGGAGGCGCGGTCGCGGACCTTGCGATAGACATGGGTGCCGCCGATGGGCTTGGGCAGGGTGACCGAGGTGATGATCTCGCCGGCCTTCAGCGCGGTTTCCCGATGCGGGGTGTCGCCGGGCAGCAAATGGAAGTCGGCGATCGGGATTGACCGGGCGACGCCGTCCGCGCCCATCGTGTCGACCTGCGCATCCAGCAGCCGCATGGCGACGGCCATGTCGCTGGGATGCTGGGCGATGCAGGCGTCGCTGACGCCCAATATGGCGAGGCTGCGGCTCATGCCCTGCATCGCGCCGCAGCCGCTGCCGGGCTGGCGCTTGTTGCACGGCATCCGCGTGTCGTAGAAATAGGGGCAGCGGGTGCGTTGCAACAGGTTGCCGCCGGTCGTCGCCTTGTTGCGCAACTGGCCCGATGCGCCGGCCAGCAGCGCGCGGCTGAGCACCGCATAGTCGCGACGGACGGCCTTGTCGGCGGCAAGGTCGGTATTGCGCACCAGCGCGCCGATGCGCAGCCCGCCATCGTCGGTCTTCTCGATCCGGTCGAGGCCCAGATGATTGACGTCGACCAGATGGGTCGGCGTTTCGATCTGAAGCTTCATCAGGTCGAGCAGGTTGGTGCCGCCCGCGATGAAGCGCGCGCCCTGGACCGAGGCCGCCGCCTTGGCCGCAGCCGCGACGCTGGTGGCGCGTTCGTAGGTGAAGGGCCTCATGCCTTTGCCTCCCCGGCGACGTCGCGCATCGCGGCGACGATGTTGGGATAGGCGGCGCAGCGGCAGATATTGCCGCTCATCCGCTCGCGCAGTTCGGCCTCGCTGATCGCGACCTCATCCAGATCGTCGGTCACATGGCTGGGAATGCCGGCCTTGATTTCCTCCAGAACCGAGACGGCCGAGCATATCTGGCCCGGCGTGCAATAGCCGCATTGATAGCCGTCATGGACAATGAAGGCCTTTTGCATCGGGTGCAGCTTGTCGGGCGTGCCAAGCCCCTCGATCGTGGTGACCGCCTCGCTATCGTGCATCACCGCCAGCGTCAGGCAGCTATTGATCCGCCGCCCTTCCACGATCACGGTGCAGGCGCCGCACTGGCCATGGTCGCAGCCCTTCTTGGTGCCGGTCAGGTGCAGATGTTCGCGCAGCGCATCGAGCAGGCTGGTGCGCGGATCGAGTTGCAGATGCACCTCGCGGCCGTTGACGGTCAGTTCGACGGGCATCATGGCATTGGCTCCGATGGTCCTGGGTGTCGTGGCATTGGCCGACAGCGTCGGGGCTGCGGCGGCGAGGACGGCGCTGCCCTGCAACAGGCCGCGGCGTGTCAGGTGATCGGACGACATGGTTGCACTTCCCTGCTGGTTTGGCCCGCTATTCTGGCCGGTAGGCTTGTGATCAGTACGAAGGGCGGCGTCAAATGATCCCGCCGCGACGCTGACGGTTGCAGATTAGCAGATGGACGCGCTGCGCCAAGCCGCGCTTTTGCGCGACGATTCGCTGGACGCTGGCCAAATGTCGCCCCTGCGGGCATTTTCCATGTTGCGCTAAACCGCAGAAAGGCTTGAGTTTTTACGACTGGAAACGAGGATTTCATTTTTCTGCCATTCTTCCCCTTGCCGATTGGGGAAAGCCTTGCTAGTTGGCCGCCACCCGCCGAGAGGGACACACTCTCCCGGCCGCCAAGAGCGGGCGTAGCTCAGGGGTAGAGCACAACCTTGCCAAGGTTGGGGTCGAGGGTTCGAATCCCTTCGCCCGCTCCAGATTTTCTGCCAGTTGGCCACACATGCTGAAAAGGCAACTTTTCGGCCGCCCGAGCGGGCGTAGCTCAGGGGTAGAGCACAACCTTGCCAAGGTTGGGGTCGAGGGTTCGAATCCCTTCGCCCGCTCCAGTTTTCAAAAATTGATAGACTATTGCCTCCGGGCGCCGGCTGATCCGCTATGCCGGTGGCTGGCCCAATATTTCGCGTGCGCGCGGCGTGAGGCGCTTCACCGCAGCGGCGTGGATGCCGGGCGCGGCGCAGAGCAGGCCGAAGGCGGTCGGCTGGGGGCGGTTGAAGAGCAGGGGATCGCCCAGCGCGTCGGTCACGGTGCCGCCCGCTTCCTGCACGATCAGCGCAGCGGCGGCGACATCCCATTCATTGCCCCAGCGGACGGTGGCGACCAGATCGGCCTCGTCCGCGGCGACCATCGCCATGCGCAGCGCGATGCTGTTGGGCTTTTCCACCGTCACCAGATCGCGGTCGATGCGCGGGAGCTGTTCGGCGGGGACGCGCGCGCCGGGCAGGGTCTGTCGCGATCCGGCACGAAGCGCCATGCCATTGCGGGTCGCGCCCTTGCCCCGTTGCGCCACCCAGAGTTCGTTGCGGGCGGGCGCGGCCAATATGCCGAGCGTCACCGCGCCCTGATCGACCAGCGCCACCGACACGGCCCAGCCACGCCGCCCGCGCAGATAGTCGCGGGTGCCGTCGATCGGATCGACCACCCAGACGCGCGGCACGCCCAGGCGATGCACGGTGTCGGCTGTCTCCTCCGACAGCCAGCCGGCCTGCGGGTCGATCGCCGACAGCCGTTCGCGCAGCATGGCGTCGACCGACAGGTCGGCTTCGCACACCGGATGGCCGGGCACCTTCTCCCACTGGCGCACGCGCGTCTCGCCATTGGCCCAGAGGGTCAGCGCATGATCGGCCGCATCCGCCACGGCGGACACGATCGCGCGCAGGGAGGCGTCAGCCCCCGGCAACGGTCATCCCGTCCACGCGCAGCGTCGGCACGTTCATGGCATAGCGGAAACTGAGGTCGCTGGCCGGCGTCAGGGCGCGGAACATGTCCTTCAGATTGCTGGCGATGGTGATTTCCGACACGGCATGGGCGACCGCACCATTTTCGATCAGGAAGCCCGCCGCGCCTCGGCTGTAATCGCCGGTGACGCCGTTCACGCCCATGCCGATCAGTTCGGTGACATAAAGGCCCCGCTTCACGTCCGCCATCAGGTCGCCGGGCGAAATGGTGCCGGCCTCCATATGGACGTTGGTGATGCTGGCGCCGGGCGCGCCGCTGCCGCCCCGGCTGGCATGGCCGGTGGGTTCAAGGCCGAGCTGGCGGGCCGAGGCGCTGTCCATCAGCCAGCCGGTCAGCACGCCCCGGTCGATCAGCGCGCGCCGGTCCACCGGCAGCCCTTCGCCGTCGAACGGGCGCGAGCGCATGCCGCGCGGCAGGAGCGGATCGTCGATGATGGTGATGGCCGAATCGAACAGCGCCTGCCCAAGCGAATCCAGCAGGAAGCTGGACCGGCGCGCGATCGCCGGGCCGACCATGCCGCCGATCAGATGGCCGAGCAGGCTGGAGCCAATGCGCGGATCGAAGATGACCGGCATGACACCGCTTTCGACTTTCACCGGATTGAGCCGCGCGACCGCCCGCTGGCCCGCGCGGATGCCGACAGCTTCGGCATCGTCCAGATCCTCCAGATGGCGGACGCTGTGGCTGGCATAGTCGCGCTGCATGTCGGCGCCGGCGCCGGCCAGCACACTGGCCCAGGTCGCATGGCTGGTCCCGGCATAGGCGCCGGCAAAGCCATGGCTGGTGGCGAGCGCCACCTGGCTGCGGCCATTGGATGCGCCGCCGCCTTCGCTGTTGGTGATGCCCGGTACGCTGCGCGCGGCTTCCTCCGCGATCAGTGCGCGTTCGCGCAGGGCGGCGGGTTCAGGCTCGGCATCGTCGGTCAGGTCGAGCGCGGGCAGGCGCTTCTTGAGCAACCGGTCTTCCGGCGCGAGGCCGGCATAGGGATCTTCGGGCGCTTCGCGGGCCATGGCGATGCAGCGATCGACCAGGGTGGCGAGCGTCGAGGGGTTCATGTCCGAGGCAGAAATGCTGGCGGAGCGCTGGCCGATGAAGACGCGCAGGCCGATCTCCTCGCCCTCCGACCGTTCGACATCCTCCAGCGCGCCGAGCCGCACCGACACGTTGGTCGATGCGTTGCAGGCATAGATGGCGTCGGCGGCGTCCGCCCCGGCCTTGCGCGCGGCGCTGACCAGATCCTGCGCGCGCGACTGGGCTTCGTCTAGGCTGAGCATGGAGGGGAAATCGTCCTCGAATATAGGGATGGTTGCGGTCGGCCTTACGCGCTTGCCGACAAAGGGGCAACGGCGGCCAGCCAGTGATCGAGCAGGTGCCAGGCGACGGCCATCTGCGGCGGGGCAATGAAGGGCGCGTCGGGATCGCCCGCCAGCGCGGCGCGGACCTGATCGGCATCGCACCAGAAGGCGTCCTCGATCTCGGTTTCATCGAGAGTCAGCGCATCATCCTGCGCCTGGCCGATGCAGGCGATCATCAGCGAGGAAGGGAAGGGCCAGGGCTGGCTCATCACATAGCGGACATCATGGACGCGTATCCCCGATTCCTCGAACAATTCGCGGGCGACCGCTTCCTCGATGGTTTCGCCCGGCTCGACAAAGCCGGCCAGCGCCGAATAGCGACCGGGCGGCCAGGCATGCTGGCGGCCGAGCAGGATGCGCCCGCGATGTTCAGCCAGCATGATGACGACCGGATCGGTGCGGGGGAAATGTTCGGCGGCACAGGCGTCGGCTTCGCATTGGCGCGACCAACCGGCCTTCGCCGGGCGAGTGGTTGCGCCGCAGACCGAGCAATGGCGATGCCGGGCATGCCAGTGGACGAGGCTGCGCGCCGCGCCGTAGAGCGCGACCTCATCGGCCGGGACGAGGCCGACGATGGCGCGGCTGCGCGGCGTGGGGGTGAGGGCCGGGCCAAGATCGGCGACCAGCCGGGTGAAGATCGGCCGGGCGGCGGGATCGACGCCGAGCAGGACATGATCCTCCACTCGCGCATCGGAGGCGAGCGGTTCCAGCAACAGATGGCCATCCACCTCCACCGGGTCCAGCCCGTCCAGCACCAGCAGGCGAGCGGCGGGATCGGCGAATGTTTCGGCAAGCCGGGCGGGGTTGGTGCGGATAGGGTCCACGCGGTCCAGCCGGCTGCCGACAAAGCCCGGCATGGTCTTTGCTGTCGGGTCAGTTCCGTGCATGCGTCTGCCTTTCCTTCCTCACCGCTTCGGCCGCGCGGGCGAACAATGTCGGCAATCCTGCCTCCCCGATCCGGTCGACCGGCCACCATTCGCCCGCTCCCGGCGGCGTCACATCCGCCCCCACATGGGTATGGTGGACGCACAGCGCCAGTGAGAAATGGGTGAAGACATGCGCTACCGGCGCATCAATGCTGGTCCAGTGCGCCGGGAGCGGCGGGGTGAACTCCGGCGCGTCGCTCCAGTCGGAACTGGGCAGCGCGCGCATGCCGCCCAGCAACCCCTTGTCCGGGCGACGGATCAGCCAGACATGGCCGTCCCTCTCGATCCACCAGCCATGGCCGGTGCGATGCGGGCGCGCCTTCCTGGGCGGCTTGACGGGATAAGCGGCGGGATCGGCGGTCAGCACCGCGTCGCAATCGTCGCGGATCGGGCAGAGGCCGCAGGCGGGATTGCGGGCGGTGCAGATGGTCGCGCCCAGATCCATCATCGCCTGCGCAAAGTCGCCGGCACGGGCATCCGGGGTGATATGATCGCAGGCTTCGCGAATCGCCGGCCGGGCGGCGGGCAGGGGCGTGGCGATGGCGAAGAGACGGGCGACCACCCGCTCGACATTGGCGTCCACCACCACCGCGCGCCGGCCAAAGGCGATGGCGGCGACGGCGGCAGCCGTATAGGCGCCCACGCCGGGCAGCGCGCGCAGTCCCTCCTCCGTATCGGGGAAGAGCCCGCCATGATCGTGCGCCACCGCCCGCGCGCAGGCGAGCAGGTTGCGGGCGCGGGCATAATAGCCAAGGCCGGCCCAGGCGGCCATCAGGTCGGCGTCCTGCGCGGCGGCCAGATCCTGCACCGTGGGCCAGCGGTCAGTGAATTTCGCGAAATAGGGGCCGACGGCGGCCACCGTCGTCTGTTGCAGCATGACTTCCGACAGCCAGACGCGATAGGGATCGGCGGCGTTGCTGCCGGGCGGCGCGCGCCAGGGCAGGCGCCGGGCATGCACATCATAATGGGCGAGCAGGTCGCCCGCGATTTTTCTGTCTCTACCCTCGACGCGCATGCCGGCCCTATGCCATTAAGTGCGCCATGACGGAACGCCCGGCCCCCCCTAAATATAAGAGTCGTGCCAAGGCGCCGGCGGAACGTCCGCGTACTGGCGCGCCGCGCGCGATCGCCGACCTGATGCCGGATATCGGCCGCGCCGCTTTCCGCAAGTTCGGTTTCGTCCAGTCCAGCATCGTCACGCGCTGGGCAGAGATTGTCGGCAGCCATTATGCCGAGATTTCCATGCCCGAATCGATCCGCTTCCCGGTGGGGCAGAAGGCGGGCGGCACGTTGCAACTGACGGTGATGAGCGGCCACGCGCCGATGATCCAGCATATGCTGCCCGACATCGTCGAGCGGGTGAACCGCTTCTTTGGCTATGCCGCCGTCGCCAAGGTGGCGATGCGGCAGGGTGAGGTCACGCCGATGCGGGCCGAGCGCCGCCCGCCGCCCCGGAACCTCAAACCCATTCCGGTCGAGCTGGGCGATTCGCTGCGCGACATTGGCGACCCGGAATTGCGGGCGGTGCTCGAATCGCTGGCGCAGGGTCTTGCCAACAGCAACGGATTGCCGAAAATTAACTAGAGCGCTGGCGGATCGGATGGCACATCCGTCCAATCGCCGCACATGACCCCTATTCGGCTCCGGTTCAGCGGAGTCTCGCTACGGACGCGCCTCATGAAGAAACTGCTCCTGCCGCTTGCCCTGCTTGCCGTTCCCGCCGCCTTGGTCGCCGCACCTGCCGCCAATTGGGTGAGCCGGGTCGTGCTGTCGCCGATCGGCGGCCATCTGATGGGCAATCCTGCCGCTCCGACCAAGCTGGTCGAATATGTGAGCTATACCTGTTCGCATTGCGCCCATTTCGTGGGCGAGGCGAGCGCGCCGCTCAAGACCGGCTATGTGAAGGGCGGCAAGGTCAGCGTCGAGATACGCAATGCGGTGCGCGACAAATATGACCTGACCGCCGCACTGCTGGCCCGTTGTGGCGGCCCGGCCCGCTTCATGGGCAATCATGAGGCGCTGTTCGCCAACCAGAGTGCATGGATGCCGCAGATCGAGGCCTATGATGGCGGCACCGACAAGCCGGCCGACCAGACCGCCGCCATGCGGGACATCGGGCAGAAGACCGGCCTTTATGCGCTGATGAACAAGCGGGGCTTCACCAATGCGCAACTGGACGCCTGTGTCGCCAATCCGGCGTCGATGAAGCAGATATTGGCCATGACCGACGATGCGTGGAACAAGGCGAAGATCGGTGGCACGCCCGGTTTCGTCGTCAACGGCACGAAGGTGGAGGGATCGACCTGGGCGATCCTTCAGGCCGCATTGCCCCCCGCCGCGCGCTGATCTAAACCGCTTCCATCCTGTCTGAATTCGGAGCCTTGCCCGTCGTGAAAGCCTTTTCCGGTATAGCCCTTGTCGCCCTTAGCCTCACCCTTGCCGCCTGTGGCAAGAATGAGGAAGCCGCCAAGCCCAGCGGCGATCCGGTCGCCGCCGTCGCAGCGCCCGCCGGGACTAGCTGGTCGGAGACGATTGCGGAAACGCCGGACGGCTATTTCGTGATGGGCAACCCGTCGGCGAAGGTGAAGCTGATCGAATATGGCTCCTACACATGCAGCCATTGCAAGGATTTCTCAGCCGAAGCGTCGGAGGAGATCAAGAAGATCGTCGACACCGGCAAGATGAGCTTCGAGTTCCGCACCTATCTGCGCGATCCGATCGACCTGACCACCGCGCTGCTCGCCCGTTGTGGCGGCAAGGACATCTTCTACCCGCTGTCGGAGCAGTTCTTCGCCAACCAGTCGGCGATGTTCGAGAAGGTGCAGGGCAATGAGGCCGCCTTCCAGGGCGTCGACAAGCTGCCCGCGGCGCAGCGCCCCGGCGCGATCGCGCAGATTGCGGGTCTGGTCGAATATGCGCAGCAGCGCGGCATTTCCGCCGATCAGGCGAAAATCTGCCTGGCCGACACCGCCGTTGCCGAGAAGCTGGCCAAGAATGTCGAGAAGGCCAACACCGAATATCAGATTCAGGGCACGCCCAGCTTCCTGATCAACGGCGTATTGCTGGACAATGTCGCCAGCTGGTCCGCGCTTTCGCCCAAGCTCAAGGAAGCGGGACTCTGATTGCGTCAGAGGGGGCTGACAGGCGCGCATACGCATAGCGGAACCGGGGTGGCAGGCTGCCCCGGCTTTTCGTCATGCAGATAAAGCGGCTCAAGCTTTCCGGCTTCAAGAGCTTCGTCGATGCGACGGAGTTGCGGATCGAGCCGGGGCTGACCGGCATCGTCGGCCCCAATGGCTGCGGCAAGTCCAACCTGCTGGAAGCGATCCGGTGGGTCATGGGCGAATCCAGCGCCAAATCCATGCGCGGCGGCGGCATGGAGGATGTCATCTTCGCGGGCACCGCCACGCGGCCGCAGCGCGACTTTGCCGAAGTGTCGCTGCTCACCATCCAGGAACAGGGCGAACTGTTTACCGCCGTCGATGTCGGCGCGGACGGCGAACTGGAGGTCACGCGCCGGATCGAGCGCGGGGCGGGCAGCGCCTACCGCGCCAATGGCAAGGATGTCCGGGCCAAGGACGTGTCGCTGGTCTTCGCCGATGCGGCGACTGGCCCGCATAGCCCGGCGCTGGTCAGCCAGGGGCGCATCGCCGCCGTCATCGCCGCGCGACCGCAGGAGCGCCGCGCCATGCTGGAGGAAGCGGCGGGGATTGCCGGCCTCCATGTCCGGCGCAAGGATGCCGAGCAGAAATTGCGCGCGGCCGAGGCCAATCTGGCGCGGCTGGACGAGATATTGCTGGATATGGATGCGCGCGCCAACGCGCTGCGGCGACAGGCGAAGGCGGCGGAACGCTATATCCGCCTGTCGGACCAGATTAGGGTTGCCGAAGGGCGCGTGCTGTTCGCCCGCTGGCGCGAGGCCAATGCCAGTGCGGAGGCGGCGCGGGCCGAGGCGAAGCAGGCGGACGCGGCCGTGTCGGCCGCGCAGGGGGGGCAGATGGCGGCCGCCGCCCATGCGCAGGCCGCCGTCGCGACACTGGCCGAGCGGCGCGCCGAGGCGCAGCGCGCACGGGATGCCGCCAATGAGGCGGGGCACCGGCTGGCCGCGCTGCGCACCGAGCGGGAGTCGGTCGTCCGTCGTCTGGCCGACCTGACGCAGCAGGCGTCCAGGCTGGAGGAGGATCGCGCGCGCGAAGGGACGCTGGCCAATGATGCGGCGGACGCGATCGCCCGGCTGACAGCGGAGATTGCGACGCTGAAGGGGCGGGTGGCGGAGACGGAGACATTGCGCCCGGCTTTCGCCACGCGGATCGCGGCTGCCGAGGATTCGGCGCGCGACACCGAACTGGATCTGGCGAAGGCGATGGCAAAGCAGGCGGCCGAGCAGGCGGAATTGCGCGTGGCGGAGGCGGCGCTGGTGGCCGCGCGCGCACGGTTCGATCGGGCCGAGCGAGAAGTGGTGCGGCTGTCCGCCGAGGTCGAGGCGCTGCCTGATGCCGTGCCGCTGGAGGCGCAGCGGGCGGCTGCGCTGGCCGATCAGGACAAGGCGAAGGCCGAACGTGATGCTGCCGAAAACGCCATCCAGTCGGCCGACGCAGATCGCCAGTCTGCGGCCGATGCGCGAGCCGGAGCGGAGGCTGCGCTGGCATCGGCGCGGGCAGGGCTGGCTGCATTGGACAGCGAGGGCGCTGCGCTGCGGCGGGCGGTCGACAGCGGTAGCGCCGGCAAGGCGCGGGCGCTCGACCGGCTGAAGGCGGCGCCGGGCTATGAGCGAGCGCTGGCGGCAGCATTGGGCGACGATCTGGAGGCGCCGGTCGGGCCGGAGGGCAAGCGGCGCTGGGCCGGGGCCGATCCGCTGCCCGGCGATCCGGCCTTGCCCGTTGGCGCGACGCCGCTGGCGGCGCATGTCACCGCGCCGGCCGAACTGGCTCGCCGTCTGGCGCAGATCGCCGTGGTGGACAGGGACGAAGGGCAGGCGCTGGACGTCGGGCAACGGCTGGTCACGCGGGACGGGCAGTTGCGCCGCTGGGACGGCTATGTCGCGGCAGAAGGCGGGGCTGCGGCGGCCGAGCGACTGATCCGGCTCAACCGGCTGGACGCCATTGCCGCGGCCCGTCCGGCCATGCAGGCCGAGGTCGAGCAGGCTGCGACTACGCAGGATGAGGCGAAGGCGCGCGAACAGGCCGCCGCGCAGGCGCTGGCGGCGGGGCGCACCGCCCTGTCGCAGGCGGACCAGAGGTTGCGCTGCGCGCTGCGCGCTGCCGACGAGGCGACGACGGCGCTGGAACGGCTGGCGGGGCGGCGCGAGGGTATCGAGGAACGGCTGGCCGAGGCGCGGCGCGATCGCGATGGCGCGCAGGGCGAGCATGAGAAGGCGGAGGCGAACCGTGCCACCGTGCCCGATGGCGCGGAAACCCGCAATCTGGTCGCGACACTGTCGCAGGCGAGCGAGAAGGCGCGGGGGGCCGTCAGCCAGTTGCAAGCCGAACAGGCGCTGGCCGATCGTGCGCTGTCGAGCGACCGGGAGCGCCAGGCGGCGGCTGACGCAGAGGTGAAGGGCTGGCGTGCCCGCGCTGGCGAGGCGGCCAAGCGCATCGCCGCGATGGTCGCGCGGGCCGAGGAGATTGTCGGCGAACGGGACCAGATCGCCACCCGGCCGGAGACGTTGGCGCAGGCCATCACCGACCTGGGCGACAGGGGCACAGCCCTTGCCGACGCGGCGGATCAGGCGCGTCGGGCCGAACTGGAAGCGGAAGCGATTGTGCGCAGCGCCGAAGGACGCGCCGCGCAGGCCGGCGAGGCGCTGGCCGCCGCGCGCGAAGCCCGCGCGACCGCCGTGGCCCGCGCCGAGGCGGCAGACGAGCGGCGGATCGAAACCAACCGCCTGTCGGGCGAGCGGTTCGAATGCCCGCCGCCGGTGCTGCCGGAGAAACTGGGCTTTGCCAGCGCCGATGTGCGGCTGGCCCAGACCGAACTGGCCGATCATGACCGTTTCCATGCCGAGCGTGAGCGGATCGGCCCGGTCAATCTGGTCGCGGCGCAGGAACTGGAGGAACTGGAGGCGACGCAGGCCACCAGCCGGGGTGAAAGCGCGGAACTGACCCAGGCGATCAACCAGTTGCGCGGGTCGATCGGCAGCCTCAATCGCGAGGGGCGGCAAAGGCTGCTGGCTGCGTTCGAGGCGGTGGACGGGCATTTCCGGCGGCTCTTCACGACGCTGTTCAATGGCGGTCAGGCGCATCTGGAACTGATCGACAGCGACGATCCGCTGGAGGCGGGGCTGGAGATCATGGCGCAGCCGCCTGGCAAGAAGCTGGCGGCCCTGACCCTGTTGTCGGGCGGCGAGCAGGCGTTGACCGCCGTCGCGCTGATCTTTGGTCTGTTCCTGACCAATCCCGCGCCGATCTGCGTGCTGGACGAGGTCGACGCGCCGCTGGACGACGCCAATGTCGAGCGTTTCTGCGACTTGCTGGACGCGATGGTGGCGCAGACCAACACCCGCTACCTGATCGTCACCCATAATGCCGTCAGCATGGCGCGCATGCACCGGCTGTTCGGCGTGACCATGGTGGAGCGCGGCGTCAGCCGGCTGGTATCAGTGAACCTGCAAAGCGCCGAGGCGCTGCTGGCGGCGGAATAGAAACGGGGGACAGTTTGACAAGGCATGCTCTTCTGGTGCGCATGATGATCGGCCTGACCGGCGCGTTTCTGAGTTCCGCTGGTGGATCTGCCACGACGCCTTCGTTGCCCGTGGTGGGGGAGGAGGAGGACGATCTAGCCCGCATTGGCGCGCTGGGATCGCGTATTTTCGATTATGATCAGGCCGCATGGCACTCGACGGACGCGATCGGTGCGCGACTGGACGAACTGGCCCGCAACGGTGCTCAGGGATGGGTGATCGAGCCGAAGGGTGACGGCCTGTCCGTCATCTATTATGGCAAAGCCGATGACGCCTTCTTTGCGCTGGCGAGAATGGATGCGCAGGGCGCGACAGTCACCGGCCAATCCTGGTACACGCCGCAGCAACGCGAACCGCTGTCACCCCTCGCCTTGCGTCTGGTCGCGGCAAAGGAGGCCGCTCTGGCGCAGGCCTCCGTTCTTGCGCCTTGCTCCGACAGGCCGTTCAATCCGGTCGTCCTGCCACCCGATCAGGAAAATGGCCCGATCAGCGTCTATCTTTTGACACCTCAGGTCACGACCGATCGCTATCCGTTCGGCGGCCATTACAGGCTGGAAGTGGACAAGGACGGCAAGATCCTGTCCAGCCGGGCTTTCATGAAAACCTGCTTTCAGGCCCCCAGACAGGAGCAGGCAAAGATGATGTTCATCACCCATTTGCTCGATCCCCGCCCCACTGAAATTCATGCCTATATGTCATTATGGATGCGCAAGCCTGTCGCCGTCGCCACGACTGACAAATGGCTGTGGCTGGTCAACGGCGCCCATATCAGCCGGGTGAGGAAGCTGGATTAGTCCTCATCATGTTTGCAGAAGCGAAGACGGATATTCGCTTAACTTCGCACTTTTCCCGCAGATTTCGACATTAAATTACGCTGCGGTGATCCTATCGGAAAGTGCCGTGGGCCATTATGAGGCAGGGCCTATCCGATAGGACAGCTTTATCATCCCCGCCCGAACCAACCCTTCATCCGGCGGAACAGGCCGCGTTCGCTGACCGGCTCGAACATTTCCTCCGGGCCTTCGGGGTCCAGTATTTCATGGTCGGCGATCCATTGCTGCACGTCGTTCAGGTCCGGCGTCACATAGGGGCGCAGCGTCCGGCCGGGTTTCTGGCGCAGTTCCTCAAGTCCGGCCATCAGGCCACGCTCGGCGATGACCGCCGACACCCGCTCGGCCGGCAGGTCGAGATGTTCGGCGATCAGGTCGTCGCGGATCTTCAGGATCGTCGCCTGCCGCCCGTCATTGCCCGGCAGCGCGGTGTCGATCGACACGTCACATTCGGTGTCCAGCCGCATCGAGCGGTTGTTCATGTTGGAAGAGCCGACGCGGATCAGCCGGTCGTCCACGATCAGGATCTTGGCGTGGACGTAGATGGGCACGCCGCGACTGGTGAAGGGGTGGTAGATGCGGAAACGGCCATGAGGATCGCGGCTTTTCAGCGTTTCGTAGAGGCGCGCGCGCGCCGTATCCATCGCCTGCTGTTCCAGCCAGCCATCGGCCTGTTCCGGATTGACGATGACGATCTCCGGCCCGTCCGCTTCGCTGAGGCGCTTGGCGATCGCTTCGGCAATGCGGCGGGAGGCGAAATATTGGCTTTCGGCATAGATATGCCGTTTCGCCGCCGCGATCTGATTCAGGTAGAGCTGCTCGATCTCGATCAGTTCTTCCTGATCGTCCATTTTCGGCGCGGACCGGGCGATAGCGATGTCCACGCCCTCAAACTGCACCGGCAGCTTTTCGGGCCAGCAATCCGAGACACCTTCGACCGGTTCCAGCGGATCGCCGCCAGCGCCGGCCCAACGGTTACGCGCATGTTCGCCCAGCGCCGCAGCGATGGGGCCGGCCAGCGCGGTGGTGGCGTCATGCCAGGGGCCATAGGGCGATCCGTCGGGATGCAGCCGGCCCGGTTCCTCATCGCGATGATGGCGCGTGTCCCAGCGGTCGCCGGTCATGTCGATGCCGCCGCAAAAGGCGAAGCAATCGTCGATCACCACGATTTTCTGATGATGGGACGCGGCAGGCGGATGATGGCCATCCAGCTTCACGGTGATGCGGGAATGCGCCATCCAGCGCAATGTGGTGACGAGGTGGGAGGGTTTGGCCATCGACTTGATCGCGCCGACGTCCCAGCGCAGCAGGAAGATTTCCAGTTCCGGGTTCCGCTCCACCAGCCAGGTGATGAAATCGCCGATGACGACGGGCGCGCCGTCCTTCGCCTCATCCTCGCGAATCAGGCTGATGGCGGGATCGAAATCCCAGCCGATCAGCATGATTCGACGCCTGGCCTTCATCATCGCGTCGCGGGCGATGCGGAAATAATTGTCGGCGTCGATGATGACGCTGGCCTTTTCGGCGCGGGCGATGCGCCAGCAATCCGTACCCGGTTGCGGGGTCATAGCGATGCACTCCCCACGACCAGGCAGCCCAGGAACATCAGCAAACCGGAAAAGCGGTTGGACCGGAATTTACGCAGGGGATCGACTCCATCTTCCTTCAACGTGCCCGTCTGCCACATCAGGTGGACGGCCATGGGCAGCAGGGCGGCCAGCGCCAGCCCCTGCGGCCGTATCTGCCAGATCGCGCCGCCCCACAAGGCCAGAGCCAGCGCGTAACATAATGTCACGCCGCCCCGCACATGGCGGCCCATCGACAGCGCGCTGGACCCGATGCCGATCAGCGCGTCATCTTCCCGGTCCTGCAACGCATAGATGGTGTCATAGCCCACCACCCAGAAGATGCTGCCGGCATAAAGCAGCAGGCCGGGCAGGGTCAGCGCGCCCGCCACCTCGCTCCAGCCGACCAGCGCGGCCCAGGAAAAGACGAGGCCGAGCCAGACCTGCGGCCAGCCGGTGATCCGCTTCATGAAGGGATAGGCGGCGACCAGCACCAGACTGCCGAGCGCCACGACCTGCGCATAAAAAGTGAGTTGCAGCAGGACGATCAGGCCGATCAGGCACAATGCGAGGAGCCAGGCCCAGGCGACCTTGACCGACATCGCCCCGCTGGCCAGCGGCCGGGCGGCGGTACGGGCGACCTTCCGGTCGAGATCGCGATCGACGATATCGTTGAACACGCAGCCCGCGCCCCGCATGGCGATGCTGCCCAGCAACAGCCAGCCGATCAGCGGCCAGCGGGCAAAGCCGCCACCGGCCAGCGCCACGGACCATGCGCCGGGCCAGAACAGCAGCCACCAGCCGATCGGCCGGTCGAATCGCGCCAGTTGCGCCAGCGTGCGGGGCATATCCGGCAGGCGGGCGAGCAGGCCGCGCGCTTCGCTGTCGGGAACGATGGTCTGATTCAACTGCGACTCCGTCCGCCCTAACGCTTGTCGAAGGGCCATGCTTCTCTTTAGGGAAGAACATCTATCCGGCAAGACAAGAGACGCATGTGACCGCTACCCCCGCCTGGCCCCCGCAAAGCGCGCCGCGCCTGCATGTCGAAACCCAGTTGGGCGAAGGCGTGGTGGTGCCGGTCGACGGCAATCCGGCCCATTACCTCATCAGCGTCATGCGGGTGAAGCCCGACGATATCGTGCTGCTGTTCGATGGCCGGTCGGGCGAATGGGCAGCGCGCGCGCGGGATATCCGCAAGCGCGACCTGGTGCTGGAATGCGTTCAGCAGACCAGGCCGCCGGAGCATGTGCCCGATTTCTGGCTGTGCTGCGCGCCGATCAAGAAGGGGCGGATCGACCTGATCGCGGAAAAGGCATGCGAACTGGGCGTGGCGCGGCTTCAGCCGGTGCTGACCCGGCGCGCGGTGGTGGACAAGTTGAACCTGGATCGGTTGCATGCCCATCTGGTCGAGGCAGCGGAGCAGTGCGGGCGGACCGCGCTGCCGGAACTGGGCGAGATGGTGAAGCTGGACGCGCTGCTGAAAGGCTGGACGCCCGGCCGGCATCTGTTCTTCGCGGACGAGACGGGGGGCGCGCCATTGGAAGAAACGTTGCGGACGCATCCCGGCCCCGCCGCCTTTCTGGTCGGGCCGGAGGGGGGATTCGATCCTGTCGAGCGGGAAGCGATTCGCGCAACGCCCGGCGCGGTGCCGGTATCGCTCGGCCCGCGCATCCTGCGCGCGGAGACGGCGGCCATCGCCGCGACATCGGCCTGGATGACGATCAATGGCGACTGGAAATAGTTTCGTTTCGCTATGTTATTGCGCGAAGCATAGGCGCGACTTATCTGTCAGCCGCGCGCTCTTGTTTGACGCGCTTAGGGGAAGCAGTAAGGGCGGGGCATGAGCACCAGAACAGACTCAGGGAATCATGATCCCGTCATCGAGAATCGCGACCAGCTGATCGCGGCCTTTTCCAACGGCGAAAAGCCCAAGGAGCGCTGGCGGATCGGGACCGAGCACGAGAAATTCGTCTATAACCGCAAGGATCATCACGCCCCTTCCTATGAGGAGATGGGCGGCATCCATACCTTGCTGATCGGCCTGACCCGCTATGGCTGGAACCCGGTGTTCGAGGGCGAGAATATCATCGCCCTGTCCGGCACCGACGGCACGATCAGTCTGGAGCCTGCCGGCCAGTTGGAACTCAGTGGTGCGCCGCTCGACAACCTCCACCAGACCTGCGCCGAAACCGGCCGCCATCTGGAGCAGGTGAAATATGTCGGCGACATGCTGGGCCTGGGCTTTCTGGGACTTGGCATGTGGCCGGACAAGACTCGCGCGCAATTGCCGATCATGCCCAAGGGCCGGTACGAGATCATGCTGCGCCACATGCCGCGCGTGGGGTCGATGGGCCTCGACATGATGCTACGCACCTGCACGATCCAGACCAACCTCGACTATGGCAGCGAGGCGGACATGGCGCAGAAGTTCCGCGTGAGCCTTGCGCTGCAACCGCTCGCGACCGCGCTGTTCGCCAATTCACCCTTTACCGAAGGCAAGCCAAACGGCTTTCTCTCCTATCGCAGCCATATCTGGTCGGATACCGATCCGGGCCGCACCGGCATGCTGCCCTTCGTGTTCGAGGATGGCTTCGGCTACGAACGCTATGCCGACTATGCGCTCGATGTGTCGATGTATTTCGTCTACCGCGACGGCAAATATATCGACGCGGCGGGCCATAGCTTCCGCGATTTCCTCGACGGGAAGCTGGCGGTGCTGCCGGGCGAGAAGCCGACCGAGAAGGATTGGGAGGATCACCTCTCCACTGCCTTCCCCGAAGTGCGGATGAAGAGTTTTCTGGAAATGCGCGGGGCCGATGGTGGCCCGTGGAACCGCATCTGTGCGCTGCCGGCCTTGTGGGTCGGTCTGCTCTACGATCAGGGCGCGCTGGACGCGGCGTGGGATGTGGTCAAGGACTGGAGCATGGAGGAACGGCAGACGCTGCGCGATTCCGTGCCGAAGCTGGGTCTGGATGCGCCGATCGGTGGCGGGCGCAAGCTGCGCGACATTGCGGGGCAGGTGGTCGATATCGCCCGTTCGGGTCTGGCCGCGCGGGGGCGCCTGAATGGCGCGGGCGACAATGAGACGGGCTATCTGTCCTTCCTCGACGAAGTGGTCGCCAGCGGCAAGACCAATGCCGAACGCCTGCTCGAACGCTATCATGGCGAATGGCAGGGCGACCTGAGCAAGGTCTACGAGGAAGAGAGTTTCTGACCGGCAACCTCCATTCGTCCTGTTTGAAAGAGCCACATGTCTCCTTCAAATGTCGAAAGGCGCAAGGCGAAGAGGGGGAGGGGGTATTTTACTCCGCCGGCTGCGCCATGGCGGTCATCGTTTCGCGCTTCTTCCCCGTCACCCAGGCGAAGAAGCGCGGCACGGGGGCGTTGCGCTCCATCCAGTCGCTATAGGCGCGATAGTCGGGATCGGCCGACAGATGCTGCTCCTCCGTCTTGGCGCGCCAGTAATAGACCGCGTTGGTCAGTGCCAGCATCGCGCAGTTGCGGACCATGTCGGTCAGGCTGCCCGACACCGCCAGGAACGGCAGCGCCGAAAACCACCAGAACAGATTCTTGGCCAGATAGGCCGGGTGGCGGGTCCAGCGATAGGGGCCGTGGGTCAATATGCCGCGATGGGTCAGGTTGGAAAAGCGCAGGCCGAACGCCACCGTCGCCCAGGCGTAGACGCCAGTGAGCAAAACCAGCCAGCCGCCCATCAGCCATTGCAGCGCCGGCATGTTTTGCGTCCAATAATCCCATTCCGCGCCGCCGGCGTGATAGTCGAGCGGCCCGCCGCCACCCATCAGGACGAAGGGCGGGTAGCAGATCAGCGCCGCGAGCCAGCCGCCGAGATAGGGGTTGGCGGTGCGGATATGGGAATCCAGCGGCTTGAAGGTCAGGATATAGCCGACCGTCGCCAGGCAGACGTCGATCATGAACATGACGGCGATCAGGAAACCGGCCAGCGCAACCGGATGGGCGAAGGCGTCCTCGATCCGCCATTCCACCACGCTGGCGAAATTGCCCGGCACGATCGACACCATGAAGGCGAGGAAGAAGCCCTTCACCGCCCAGGCGCGGGCGTGATGGGCGACCTGCACCATATCCGCCTGCCCCGCGACGCCGCCGATGACCCACTGGCCAAAGCTGTAGGAGGCATCCTTCGGCTCCACCAGCCGCCGGTCGATCCAGATCACATAGGGGATGGACAATGCCAGCAGCCAGGGCGCGGCCGCCATGAACAGGTCCATGGAGAAGCGATAATTGCCCGACCAGTACCAGCGGGCGATGCAGTAGAAGATGGCGATGGCGAGCCATGTCGCCCACAGGCCGGCAATCTTGACGATGCTGATATCCAGCACGTCGCGCACCGTGCGGGCAGGGCTGCGCCAGTCGATCCCGGTGGATGCGTTGCGATGCACCTTGTCGACGATCAGCGACCACAGCACCATCGGCAGCCCGCAGGCGACGACGGCGGCCAGCCCCGCATTGGGACCGTTCATGCCATAATGGCGCGCAACCAGCGTCCACAGACCAAGGCCGACAAGCCCGGCGATGCCGACACCGTGGCTGACGGCGGATTTGGGGCAGGGGGAAGGCGCGCGTGGTTCGACCATGTTCATGACCGCTGCCATTAGCAGATAATGGTAAGCAAGCCGTGAACCGCGTGGTGCGGATGAGGGTCAATAATGGGAGACGTGGTGCCCGGGGACGGATTCGAACCGCCGACACTGCGATTTTCAATCGCATGCTCTACCAACTGAGCTACCCGGGCATCGGGTCGACGGCGGAGGCGTCCGCCGGATGGAGGCGTGCCTATAAGCGTCAATCCGGCTCGCTGTCCAGCCCATAATTGCCGTTTTTTTGCAGGTCGCTATCGGCGGCTGGGCCAGGCACGCGATAGCCTTCGCCCAGCCATTGCAGCAGGTCGCGATCGCGGCAGGCGGGGCTGCAAAAGGGGCGCGTCGCGGCCTGTGCCGGCTGGCCGCAGACGGGGCAGGCGGCAGGCTTAGGCGACATGGCCGCCCGGCAGGTCGAGCATAGCGTCCGCCTTCAGGGTGATTGCGCCTCCACGCCGCTTGGCCAGCATTTCGATCCAGTCGGCCCGCTTGTGCAACAGGTCGATGATCGCGGGCGCGGCGGTGATGGTCGCGCCGCCGCCCTGGCCATGGCGTTCCGCCCGGCGCAGCATCGCCAACGCAGCGGTCAGCACCGGGTCTTCACGCAGCAATTCCATCAGGTTCGCCCGCTCGCGACGGCGAATGATCTGAAGGAAGCCGAAGCCGTTCACGGCCGTACGCTCGAACGGCAGCGGGAGGAATTTGTCGACCTGGGCGGCGGCGATCATCCGCTCGTCCTTGTTGTTCATCGTCGGCAGGTCGATACCGATCGAACCGGACAGGCCCATGCGCCGCACTGCCTGCGCCGCCAGCTTCGCGCCCTTGGGGCCGAGCTGGGCAGGTGGCAGCGAGCCGTCGACGTCGATCAGCACCATGGCCGGCGTCAGGAACAGGCGCAGCGCAGCGTCTTCGGCGCCGACTTCGCCACTGACCGCCTCGTCCATCAACTCGCTCCAGCCATGCGCTTCCAGCCGGTCTTCCTCATGCGCGGGGCAGGGGATGACGGGCGTGCCGGTGGCACGGATGCGCTGCAACAGGCTGGGGCCGGCATGGGGCTTCGATCCGGGCTGGGGCATGCGGCCCTTGGCGCGCTTGGGACGGCCTTCCTCGGCGATCGCCTCGCGGATGATCTCGACCAGCACATTGGCCCCTTCGGACAGCCGAGGCGGGATCGGCTCCAGCAGCACTTCCTCGCCCGAAATCAGCCGCACGACGCCGCGCTTCTTGGGAATGAGGGTGGCGACCAGCCGCCCCTGCGCGACGGCGCCCGGACGAACCGCATCGCCGTCGCGCTCGATCAGCGCCTCGACCAGCTTGCCCTTTTCGATCAGCGCGGCGCGGGCCTCGCCAATGCCTTCTTCATAGAGCCATTCGGCCATGTTCGTTCCTAATCGATCGGATAGCCCGCCGCCTTGAGCAGCGTGCGGGTTTCGTAAAGCGGCAGGCCCATGATCGCGCTATGGCTGCCCTGTATCGTGCGGATGAGGCCGGCGGCGCGCCCCTGTATCGCATAGCCGCCTGCCTTGCCGCGCCATTCGTCACTGGCGATATAGGCGTCGATCTCTGCCGGCTCCAGCCGTTTGAAGATGACGATATTGGTCGACAGGCGATGCCACGCCCGCCCCTCGCCGTTGATCAGCGTGATGGCGCTCAGCACCTGATGCCGACGCCCGGACAACAAAGTGAGGCAGGTACGCGCCTCTCCCTCGCTTTCCGTCTTGGGCAGAATGCGCCGGCCGACTGCGACCACCGTGTCGCCGGACAGGATCAGCGCGCCGGGGTGGCGCACGGCCACCGCTACGCCCTTTTCGGCCGACACGCGCGCGGCATAGACGGCGGGCAGTTCGCCCTTCCGGGGCGTTTCGTCGATATCCGCAGGGTCCACCGCATCGGGGACGACACCGATCTGGCCCAGAAGGTCGCGCCGTCTGGGGGAAGCGGAAGCTAGAATAAGCCGCATCAGTCTTGCGACTTATTTGAAGCGGTAGGTGATCCGACCCTTGGTCAGGTCGTAGGGGGTCAGCTCGACAAGCACTTCGTCACCCACCAGCACGCGGATGCGGTTCTTGCGCATCTTGCCGGCGGTGTGGCCGAGAATTTCGTGGTCATTTTCAAGCCGGACACGGAACATGGCGTTGGGGAGAAGCTCCACAACCTGTCCGCGCATTTCAAGCAGTTCTTCTTTAGCCATTATTATCCCGAATTCGCAAAATCGCGCCGCCATAGCGCCAAAATGCAGAAAATGAAAGTCAGGGTTGCACGCCAAATATATCGCCGGCTTCGGCGAGGGCCGCGAAGAGCCGATCGAGCTGATCGGCGTCCAGGCAATAAGGCGGCATGAGGTAGATGGTGTTGCCCAGCGGCCTTAGCAAGAGGCCGCGTTCCAGGAAGAAGGCGCGCAGCCGGGGGGCAAGGTCCGACAGGTAGCCGGCGTCGGCGATGACAAGGTCGATCGCGGCGATCGTGCCCAGTTGTCGCGCATTGGCGAAGGCGGGGTGGGTGGCGAGCCGGGCGAGCCGGGTCGCTATGCCGTCGGCGAGTCGCGCGATGCGGCCCAGCACATCCTCTTCCCGCCAGATGGCGAGGTTAGCGGCGGCGGCGGCGCAGGCGATGGCGTTCGCGGTATAGCTGGACGAATGGTAGAAAAGCCGCGCGCGATCGGTGGAGAGATGCGCGTCGAAGATCGGCGCAATCGCCAGCGTCGCCGCCAGCGGGATCGCGCCGCCGGTGATCCCCTTCGCCACGGCCAGGATGTCCGGCACGATGCTGGCCTGTTCGCAGGCGAAGAGCGTGCCGGTGCGGCCCCATCCGGTCATCACCTCGTCCGCGATGAACAGCACGCCGTGCCGGCGGCAGATCGCGGCCATCTCGCGGAGCACATCCGGCGAATAGAGCAGCATGCCCCCGGCACCCAGCAGCAGCGGCTCGACGATGAAGGCGGCGGGCTTGGCGGCGCAGGCGGTCTCCAGCGCGTCGAGACTGGCCCGTTCCTGCCCCGATGCGGGGAAGGGAATGGTGCCGACGTCGAACAGCAAGGGCTGCCAGGCGGCATTATAGACGCCGCGCTCCCCGATCGACATCGCGCCGATCGTGTCGCCATGATAGCTATGTTCGAGGACGAGTATGCGGCTGCGGGCGTCGGTGAGGCCATCCAGCGCCAGATTATGCCAGTAGCCCAGCGCCATTTTCAGCGCGACTTCCACCGCGGTCGATCCGCTGTCGGAATAGAAGACATGGGCGAGTTCGGGCTGACCTTCGGCGCGGGGGGCGATGGCGATCAGGCCGCGCGCGACCGCCTCGGCCGGTTCGTGGGTGTAGGCGGCGAAGATCAGTTGGTCGAGCTGGCCCGCCTGATGCGCGATGGCGGCAGCGATGCGGGGATGGCAATGGCCGTGCGTCGTCACCCACCAGCTTGAAATCGCGTCGATCAGCGTGCT
Organism: Sphingobium sp. Leaf26; assembly: GCF_001421665.1. Classification (GTDB taxonomy): domain Bacteria; phylum Pseudomonadota; class Alphaproteobacteria; order Sphingomonadales; family Sphingomonadaceae; genus Sphingobium. The sequence goes on along the minus strand of NZ_LMKV01000005.1, from coordinate 16,380 downwards.
GCCGTCGGCCAGATGCAGCATCGCGCCCTGCGCCCGCACGACATGCGGGATCGGCTCGTTGAGGCCATGCTGGGTGAAGGGGTGCCAGACGGGAGAGGTCATGACGGGGCTTTAGGGCCAGCCGCGCGCAATTTCTACGGCTTTGACCCGCCTTCTGCCCTGGCCGGTTCGGCCTGATTGGCGACGACGGGCGGCGGCACCATCACGGTGGGTAGCGCCACATGCACCTCGACCCGGCGGTTCTTCGCCCGGCCTTCGGGATCGTCCTTTCCGTCCTCCGTCGCATTGGGCGCTACGGGTCGCGCTTCGCCCAGCGCGACGATGCTGATCCGCGCCTTGTCCACGCCCTTGGCGACCAGATAGTCGCGTATCTTTTCCGCCCGGATACGCGACGCGACGATATTGTCGCCGTCATTGCCGCGCGAATCGCTGTGGCCCCGCAGGGCGATCGGCCCGTTCGCCTGCATCGCCGGGGTAGCGAGCAGCGTGTCGAGCGCGGCCCTGGCATCATCGTCGAGCGCCATGGGCGATGCGCCGAAACCGATCACCGCATCGGCCGCTTCGATCGTCGGCGTTTCCGCTTCGGGCACCACTTCGGGGCGCAGGATGGAGCGTTGCGGTTCCGCTCCATTATCGGCGGCGTTGGCGGCCATGATATTGGCGCCATTGTCCGCTGCGTTGGCCGCATCGGCGGAGCTGCCGTCCGTCGGCGGCTGGCAGGCGGCGAGCGCGGCGCTCAGGATGATGGCGGCCGGGGCAAATCTTGTCATTCTTCCTCTCCTTTCGGCCTTTTCAGGGTTGGCGGGACATAGGATAATATCGTGTCGCCGGGCTGGGGCATCGGCCGCGACGCATGGGTGAAGAAACGCAGCGCGCCATTCTTGCGCAACAGCAGCAGCATGTCGCCATCTTCCGGCAGCGCTGCGCGCGCGGCGTCATAATCGAACTGCTCGCTGATCCGCGTCTTGCGGAAAGCCCAGCCCTGTTCCTCGCGCTGCATGATGTCCTCGACGCCATGGCCCGACGCGAAGAGGGCGCGGCCGCGCAGGGATTCGGGCAGGGTGCGCGGATCGTCATCATCGCTGGCATCGCCCAACTGATGCACATTGTCGCGGCCGATCTCCGGCGCGAACTCGTTGCAGACCAGCGCATTATAGGCTTCGTTGTCGGTGGTCGCGGCCAGTACCTGAAACTGGGTCAGGTCCAGCCGTTCCTCGGTCGCTTCGGACAGGATCTCGCCATGATAGGTGGGGATGCCCTGATGCCGGGCAGGGGCCAGCCGCTGCCAGCTGTTGTCGGCGATGGTCACCGGCACCGCCAACTGGCGCAACTGCGCGGCCATGTTGAGGCTGAACGGCGTGGCCCCCACGATCAGCAGACCGCGCTCCGACGCGCCGGTCACTTTCAGCAGCCGCGCCACCGGCTTGATCGAAAAGCCGTGGAAAAGGATGGTCGCCACCACCACGGCAAAGGACAGCGTGACGAGGATCGACCCGTCGCTATAGCCGAGGCGATCGAGCCGCAGCGCGAACAGGCCGGAAATGGCGACCGCCACGATGCCGCGCGGGGCTATCCAGGCGACCAGCAATCGCTCGTTCCAGGGCACTTTTGAGAAAGCGAGGCTGAGCAGCACGGTCGCCGGGCGCACCACGAACAGCAGCGCCAGCAGGAAGCCCAGGAACCGCCATTCGAACTGCCGCAGGACATTGAGGTCGAGCGACGCGGACAGGATCACGAATATGCCGGAAATGAGGAGAACGGTCACATTCTCCTTGAATGGCTGGATGTCGCGCAGGGAATCGAGCCGCATATTGGCCAGCGCGATGCCCATCACCGTAACCGCCAGCAGGCCGGTTTCCTGCTGGATCATGTTCGACCCCACGAACACGCTGATGACCGCGACCAGCAGCACCGGGGCTTTCAGATATTCGGGTATGTGTCCGCGCGGGAACAGCCAGCCGATGATGCGCGCCGCGATCCAGCCGATCAGCCCGGCGACGGCGGCGGCGGCCAGCAGCGACAGGATGACCGACGCCAAAGTGCCGCCCTCGCCGGATCGCCGCAGATATTCATAGGTGACGACGCCCAACAACGCCCCGGTCGGATCGTTGACGATCGCTTCCCATTTCAGGATGGCGCGGGGACGGGCGGCGACGTTGGACTGGCGTAGCAGCGGCAGCACGACGGTCGGACCTGTGACGATCAATATGCCGGCGAACAGGATGGCGACCGGCCAGACCAGACCGGCGATATAGTAAAGGGCCAGCGATCCCAGCGCCCAGCCAATAGGCGGGCCGACCAGAACGAGGCGGGTGACGGCCCCGTCGGTCTTGCGCAATTCCCGGAAATTGAGGCTGAGGCCGCCTTCGAACAGGATCAGGGCGACCGCGACCGACACCATCGGTTCCAACAGGTCGCCGAACACGGCATGGGGATGGATCAGGCCCAGCACGGGGCCACCGATGACGCCCGCCGCCAGCATCAGCGCGATGGCGGGCCAGCCGGTCCGCCAGGCGATCCACTGGGCACCGATGCCCAATATGCCGATCAGCGCAATGGAAAGAGCTTGTTGCTGCATCGCGGCAGGATAAACGGAGCGAAATGCGTCCGTCACGCCCGATATTTTTGCTGGTGTCGGGAACAATCAACCCGATCATGTGTGGGGGCACGCTGTGCACCCCATGGAAAAGGGCCGGTTTGCAACCGGCCCTCCCCATATTCTGTCTTACCGCGGCCTTACTGCGGCGGCTGGCTCGGCTGGGCCGGGTCAGCGGGCGCCGCAGGGGCGGCCGGCGCAGCAGGGGCCGGCGGCGCGGCGGCCTGAATGCGCTGCTGGAGCGCCGGATCGGCGGCTGCTGCCTGTCCGATCTGGTTGAACTTTTCAGGCGGCATACCCGATGCCTGCAGCGCGGCGAGCATCTTGGGCTGCTTGTCGGCGGCCGCGATCGACGCATCCGACTGGATCTTGGTCACTTCGACCGCAGCGGCGGCGAAAGCCTTGATGTCGGTATCGCTGAAGTTGCTGGCACCGGCTGCAGGGGCAGCGGGCGCCTCGGACGTCGCTGGGGCCGGCGTCGCCGGTGCAGCGGCATCCTGTGCGAGCGCGGGATAAGCGGCGAACAAGGCGATCGACGCAAGACCCGTTTTCAGCAGGGCGGTGGTTTTCAGACCCGTCAATTTTCTTCTCCTCTTGACCGATATTCTGATGAACAGACGGCCAAACTGCGAAAATCGTTCCGGGTGAGAAAGCGGCGAACGCCGAATCGTGCGATTCGAGCGATGGCGAGACTCGCTAAAACGGCTTGTCCCGCCTGCGGATCAACTGATCGCACCGCCTGTTCGCGGTTGCGGCATAACGGCAGCCCGATCTCGTAAGGGAGGTTGGGCTGCCGTCCATCGCTTACCAGATTTTCACGCGATCCTTGGGCGCGAGGTAGATCTTCCCGCCCGGTGCGGGCTTGAAGGCGTCATACCAGGCGTCGAAATTGCGCACGATGTCGGTGCGATATTGCGACGGCGCATGCGGATCGGTGACAAGGCGCTGGCGCAAATTGGCCTCGCGATAATTACGCCGCCACACCTGTGCCCAGCCCAGGAAGAAGCGCTGGTCGCCGGTCATGCCGTCGATCACCGGCGCGGGCTTGCCACCCAGCGAGGCATGATAGGCGTCGAGCGCCACGGCCAGGCCACCAAGGTCGCCGATATTCTCACCCATGGTGAAGGCGCCCTTCACATGCGCGCCGGGGAAGGGTTCGTAGGCGTCGTACTGTGCGCCGAGCTTGCCGGTCAGCGCCTTGAAATTGGCGACGTCCTGATCGGTCCACCACTGGTTGAGCTTGCCCGTCTCATCATATTTCGCGCCCTGATCGTCGAAATGATGGCTGAGTTCATGGCCGATCACCGCGCCGATGCCGCCATAATTGACCGCCGGGTCCGCCTTGGGATCGAAGAAGGGCGGTTGCAGGATCGCGGCGGGGAAGACGATCTCCACCATGCCGAAATTGGCGTAGGCGTTGATCTCCATAGGGGTCATGCCCCATTCCCAGCGATAGATGGGTTTGCCCAGCTTCCCGATATTATAGTCGAACTCGAACTGGTTGGACCGCAGCGCATTGCCGAACAGGTCGCCGCCCTTGATCGTCAGCCCGGCATAGTCGCGCCACTTGTCGGGATAGCCGATCTTGGGGGTGAAGGCGGCCAGCTTCTTGTGCGCGCGGGCCTTGGCGGTGTCGCTCATCCACGGCAGCGCGTCGATGCGGCGGCCCATCGCGGCGAGCACATTCTTGACCAGCACGTCCATCGCCGCCTTGGTTTCGGGCGGGAAATATTGCGCGACATAGGCCTTGCCCACTTCTTCGCCGAGCGATTCCTTCAGGAAATCCACCCCCCGCTTCCAACGCGCCTCACGTTCCGGCGTGCCCGACAAAGTGGTGCCGTAGAAAGCGAAATCGGCGTTCGCGATATTCTCCGGCAGCTTGTCGGCAAAGCCATGCAGGCTGCGCAGCAGCAGCGCGTCCTTCAGCACCTGAACAGGCGCCTTGGCGATCAGCGCGGCCTCGCCGGTGATGGCGCTGGGCTGGGCGACCAGCAGGCTGGCCGGGGTCAGGCCGTTCGCCTTGTAGAAGGCGGCGAAGTCGAAGCCCGGCGCGGCCTTCTGCAAATCGGCCAGCGTCATCTTGTTATAGGTCTTGTCGGCGTCGCGGCTGTCGACCTGGGTCCAGTGGACCTTGGCGATGGCCGTTTCGAACGCCATCAGCGCGGCGGCGCGCGCCTTGGCATCGCTTTGCCCGGCCAGGGTCAGCATCTGTTCCAGATGCGCGACATAGGCGGTGCGGATCGCCGCCATCTTGGCGTCCTGGTCCAGATAATAGTCACGGTCGGGCAGGCCCAGACCGCTCTGGCTCATCGAAAGGATATAGGTTTCGGGGTCTTTGTCGTCCTGTCCGACATAGAAGCGGAACGGCCCTTCGACGCCGGCGCGGGCGGCCTTGGCGGCGACCAGCGCATAGCCGTTCGCATCCTTGATCGCCTTGATCTCGTCCAGCCAGGGCTTGATCGGGGTCAGGCCCTGCTTCTCGACGGTGGCGCCGTCCAGATAGCTGGCATAAGCCATGCCGATCTTGCTGTTGGGGTCGGTTTTGGCGGCTTCCAATATGCCCTTGGTGCGTTCCCGCGACAGGTCGTCCAGCGTGTTGAACGCGCCATAATTGGACTTGTCGGCCGGGATCGGCGTGTTCTTCGCCCAGGTGCCGTTGGCATAGTCGTAGAAATCGTCGCCGGGCTTGACCGAATTGTCCATGCCGGTCGCGTCGAAGCCATAGCTGCCATAGGTCGGCTTGGCGGCGGTCGCGGTCGCTGGATCGGCGGATACCGGGGCGGGGGTGGCGGGCTGATCGGCTTGCGCCATGGTGGCGGCCAGCGCCAGCGCGGTGGCGGCAGCGCCCAGAAGGAGGGTTTTCATCAAAGCATCCCTTGCTTGTGACAGATGGGCGCGCGTTTGCAGGCCCGGCATGACCGGGACTTGAACGCCCGTGCAACAAGCTTGTCCATGTCGTTGGTCGAAAATTGTCGACCGTTGAAATATTAGGGTAGTCGGATGGTCGCTGCAAACGCCGCTGCCAGCGATGCCGGATCGAGCCGGTCCAGATATGGCAACCGGCCGAGCGATGGCACGCCCGCCAGTTGGGGAATGATCCGCTCATTCTCTTCATGCGGATCGCCGATGAAGGCGATGCCCGCCACCTGCGCGCCGCGCGACCGCAGCGCCTCTATGCTGAGCAGGCTGTGGTTGATGGTGCCAAGGCCCGTGCGGGCGCACAGGATCACCGGCTGGCCCCAATGGGCGAACAGGTCTGCCATCAGCAGCGTTTCGGAAATCGGCACCAGCACGCCGCCTGCCCCCTCCACCACCAGCGGCCCGTCCACCTGCGGCAGGCTTAGCTGGTCAAGGGTAATGGCGACACCGTCGATCCGCGCGGCGAGATGGGGGGAGGCGGGGGTGGTCAGGCGAAAGGCTTCGGGCAGGATGCGGGCGGCGGGCAGGCCAGACAGGGCGGCGACCGTTTCCTTGTCGCCTTCGGGATCGACACCGGCCTGGATCGGCTTCCAATAATGAGCGCCGAGCGCACCGGCCAGGCCAGCGGCGAAGACGGTCTTGCCGATACCGGTGTCGGTGCCGGTGACGATCAACACGCTCATTTCATGGCCTTGCGCAGCACGTCGCCCAGCGCGGCGACATCATTGCGCCCGACATTCAGGGTCAGCGATATGCGCAGCCGGCTGGTCCCGGCGGGCACGGTGGGCGGGCGGATGCCGCGCACGTCGAAGCCGGCTTCCTGCAAGGCCACCGCCACGGCCATGGTGCGCACATCGTCGCCCAATATCACCGGCACGATCTGGCTGCGCGGCGCAGGCAGGCCGAGCGGCGCGCAGATGGCTTCGGCGGCATCCTGCCGCAAGGTTTTCAGCCGATCGCGCAGGTCGCTCGCCTGTTCGATCCGGTCCAGCGCGGCCGATGCCGCCACCGCCATCAACGGCGAGGGCGCGGTCGAGAAGATGAAGGCGCGGGCACGGTTGATGAGATAGTCGACATGGATGCGCGGGCCACAGATCAGCGCGCCTTCCGTCCCCATCGCCTTGCCACAGGTGTGCAGCGTGATGACATTGTGCAGGCCATCCAGCCCGGCGGACAGGCCGCGCCCGCCCGGCCCGAAGACGCCGGTGCCATGCGCTTCGTCCAGCAGCAGCATGCCGCCATGGGTAGCCGCCAGCTTGGCAAGGTCGGACAGTGGCGCCATGTCGCCATCCATCGAATAGAGCGTCTCGACCGCGATCCATATGCGCCCGGTGCCGCCCTCCTTGCGCCAGGCGGCGATCAGGTCGGCGAAGCTCTGCACGTCATTATGGCGGGCGAAGACGGCCTGCGCCTTGCCCATGCGGATGCCGTCATGGGCGCTGGCATGGATCAGTTCGTCCGCGACGATCAGGTCGCCGCGCTGGGGCAGGGTGGAAAACAGCGCCAGATTGCCGACGAAGCCATTGGCGACGAACAGGGCGGACTGGGTGCGGAAGAAATCGGCGGCTTTCGCCTCCAGCCCTTCATGTTCCGGCGCATTGCCGCGCAGCAGGCGCGATCCCCCCGACCCCACCGGCACGCCACGTCCGATCGCGTCGGCGACGGCCTGCGCGATGATCGGATCACCGGCCAGACCGAGATAGTCGTTGGAAGCGAAATCGCGGCCGGCGCGGGGGATCAGGCGGCGCAACCGCCCGCGCGACTCCAGCGCGGCGAGCTGCTTGGCATAGGGTTCGGCGGTCATGGCGCGGGCTATAGGCCCGGCCGGAGGAGGCGGCAAGCAGGGGCTTAACTTCGCACATTTCCCGCATATCCTGTCATATAAATTCCTATTTCGGACATAGGCTTGCGTGCCATTGTCGGGCGCTGTTCCGGGGATATTGGCATATACCGCGCTCTGTAGGACAGCGCGGCATCAACGCCCGGCCAGTTGCTGGTAGAGGGTGAAGAGATGCTCCACCCGCGCCCGATCGGACGGGAAGGACGCGCGGCGATAGAGCCGGTCCACCGCCTGATCGAGATCGCGATGCGCGCGGCGCAGTTCGATCGGCATGGTGTCGGGATCATAGAGGTCGGCGAGAGTGGAGCCGGCATTTTTCGGAAGCGCGCGGGCGTCGAGGATGGCTTGTGCAAGGGCTTCCATTTGATCGCGCTGGGCCGGGGAGGCGTCAGGCCAAGGGAAGCAATTATAGTTGAGGCCGATGCCATATTGATAATCGCTCTTCATTCGCCCGCCGACATGGATGGTCCATGCCATGTGCATCCGGCTGGTGAGCAGAGCGAAGTCCCAAAGCGTGGCGTTGGGAAGCAGGCGCAGCTTGTTGGAAGGAATGACCGGCGGCTCCAGCCAGCCGATGGGAATATAATCGCGCCGTTCCGAACTCACCTCTGGAATGGCAAGGAAGGGGGCATTGGGAATGACGGTGACATGGAAAGCGGCAGGCGTTGCGGCCAGCGCCAACGATGACAGGCCGGGCGTTTTGATCCTGTCGGCCGCCTTTCCGCGCGGGGCGATTTCGCCACGGCGATAGGCGGCGACATCTCTCAACCGTTGACGGACCTGGGGCAGCTTGCGGATATCGGCCGGTGATGCGTCGTGCAGAGCCAATATCCAGCGATCGCCACCATTTAGATATTCCTGCGCGCCAATATAGGGATGCAGGAATCGGCCGGCGTCCGGTTCCGCTGCTGTCAAGGTTGCGCGTTCCGCATCGTTGAAGATCAGATAGCCGCCATCGATCGGCTTCGATCCGATGACGATCCGCCGCGCGCCGTTGATCGGCCGCCCTTCTTCCCGCACCACCAGATGGCGGTCGGCCGCGCCGGCGTCGAACAGATAGGCGGTCAGGGCGCCGTGGCGGGTTTCTACCGGCTCGCCCTTCGCATCGGCATAGCTGAACAGGCGCCTTTCCCTCGGCGCGCTGGCCTGCGGGGCAAGGCCGACGATCACGCAATGTACCGCCGCCCGGCCGGGCCAGACGAAGGGGCGGTGGGCGAAGGCGATCTCCACGCCTTCGCGGAACAGCAGCGGCCACAGTTGCGCCACCTGTTCGCCCTGTACGATGCTGTTGGTCGCGACGAAGGCGATATGGGCGCTGCCGGTTGCGGCGAAGCGGGCGGCCTTCACGAACCAGCCAGTGACATAGTCGAGCGTCCCGCCCGATCCGGGCAGGGCGGCGATGCGGCGCAACTGCGTACGCTGCACGTCCGTCTGATATTTGGCGCCGATGAAGGGCGGATTGCCGAAGACATAGCTGCATGCGCCCGGCGGCAGCAGGTCCGCCCAGTCCATCTCCAGCGCGTCGCCATGGCGAATATTGGGCGCGGTGACGAGCGGGATGCGGGCATAGGGGCGGCCGAAATCCTCGCCCAGCCGGGTGTTGGCGATATGGTCGGTCATCCACAGCGCGACCTGCGCGATCTGGCTGGGAAATTCGTCGATCTCGATGCCGTGGAAGCGATCGACATTCAGCCGGGTCAGGTCGGCGACGTCCAACACCTGTTGCACGGGGCCGTCCGCGATCAGCCGTTCGCGGATGATCTCCCGCTCCAGCTCGCGCAACTCGCGATAGGCGACGACCAGGAAATTGCCCGCGCCGCAGGCGGGATCGAGGAAGGTGAGGCCGGCCATTTTCTCCTGCAAGCGCCGCAGCGCCGCATCCCGGCCGGATCGCAACGCGCAGGCGTGATCGAACTCGGCGCGCAGATTATCCAGGAACAGCGGGCCGATCACCTTCAATATCGCCTCTTCGGGCGTGTAATGCGCGCCTTGCTTGCGGCGTGTCACCTTGTCGATCACGCTTTCGAACAGCGATCCGAAAATGGCCGGCGATACCTCGCCCCAGTCGAAGATGCTGGCGTCGATCAGCATCTGGCGCATGTCCCGGTCGAACACGGGCGTGGCGATGCGGCCGGAAAAGAGCGCGCCGTTGATATAGGGAAATTCGGCGAGGTCGGCGTCCAGCCCGCTCTGCCGGCGATCAGGCGGGGTATCGAGTGTTTCGAACAATTCGATCAGCCATCGGCCAAGGTCGCGGCCATCGGCGCTGGTCCGGGTTTCCAAGAAGAGGAGAAATTGTTCGCGTCGCTCGAAAATGCCGGTGTCGTCGGCGAACAGGATGAAGAGCAGGCGGACCAGCAGCCGTTCCAGATCCGCGCCGACATAGCCGTGCGCGGCGAGCGCATTGTGCAGCCGGCCCATCCGTTCGCTGGCCTTGCGATTGACCGGCGACTGGTTGCGCAGCAGGCGCGGTTTTGCGCCCAGGATGAAATCGAACGCTTCGACATGGCGTTTGAGGTCGGGCAGCGGAAAGTGCCAATGCTGCCGCGTTTCCAGATCGAGCAATTCGAACCGCTGGAAATCGCACACCATCATGTGGCGGGGCCGCTGCGGTTCGGGCAGCCAGTCATGATAGTCCAGCGCCTGCATCATGGCGCGGTCGAGATTGCGGCCGATGCTCTTTTGCTCGACGATCAGCATGCCGGGCCAGAACAGGTCGATGAAGCCGCCGGTCCGGCGCGGATCGAGCGCCTTCACCCGATGTTCGTAAGACGCCACCTGTTTGCGGGGGACGCCGAAAATGGCGAAGAATTCGTCGTAGAAGCTTTGGGTCTGCCCCTTTTCATAGCCCTGGTCGCGCCACTCCTCCGAAAAATGAGCGGCGTTCGCACGAATTTCCGGCCAGCTCAGACGCATCCCTTCCCTCCCCCGACGAGACAGGAAAAGGCTGGGGGATCAAAGGGCTATCTCAAAGCGGAGACTCGTTGGCATTGGAGATTCTATGGATCAGAAACTGAAGCTCAGCGAGAAGGAGGCGACATTGTCGTTGCTGTCGTCGGCATCCGGGCGGAATCCATGCTGGTGGAGATAGCCGATTTCCGCATTCACATTCTTCGCCACCGGCGTGGTGATGGCGATCAGGTTGCGCATACGCTCCTCACCCTGCACCCGCTGGAAATTGGTCTTGTTGAGGTCGAAGAAGCTCTCATGGCTCAGCACCAGCGCGGTCTTTCCGCCCTCACGGAAGGGCATGACCAGCTTCACATAGGGGCGCAGACGCCAGGCGGTGCCGTCCACGCCCTCACGCCAGCGCTCTTCCATGCGCACGCGGGCGCTGATCGATATGCGGCCGATCTTCGCGATATTGTCGAACGTCACCTGCTGGCGGGCGCGATGCTCCATAACGGTGAAGTCGCCGCCGGCATATTGCGGGTCATGGGTGTAGCCAGCCCAGACCGTCACCGCCTTGGACAGCTTGTAGCCGACCAGCGTGTTGGATTCGACTTCATACAGGCCCTTGCGATCGTCGCTGAAGCGCGCGACGATCTCTTGCGACAGGCGCCAGTGATCGTCCAGCTTCACCGTGGCGCTGGCCGTGGTCCACAGTTGTTCATCCTCGCTGGCATGGGCGGGGGGCACGGCCCATAGCAGGGGCAGGGCGGCAACGGACGACAGGCACAGGCAAATGGAGCGCACGACACTTCCTCTCCCAACAACGGGTCGCCGCGCCAATATGACCAACATATGACATGCAAGCGTCACTTATATTTCTATTTGATGACAATCATTGCCCTGTCGGCGTTTCATCATGGCTGGACTCGGTCTGTCTCGGCATAGCCGTCGAACATGACGGAACCATTCCAGTCTTCGCCGAAAGGTTCAGCCGAAATCCGGGTTGCGTCGCAGCGATACTGCGGATCGAGAATATCTTCGACCAAAGCCATGCGCTGGCAACCTTCGATGCGCGCAGTGGCGCCTTTGCCGGACGCCCGCGCACCGTGTTTCCGGAACTGCGCCGCGATGTCTGGTCAGGCGGCGCACTCGGCCGTCAGCAGCGCCAGCACCGCCCGGTTGCGGCCACCGCGCTTGGCTTCGTACAGGGCGGCATCGGCGGCCGACAGCCAGTCCTGGCTGGACAGACGGCCGGCGCCGATCGCGGCTACGCCGAAACTGGCGGTGACGCGCAGCGGCGGGTCGTTGGGGATCCGCATCTCCCCGATCGCCGTGCAGAAACGGCGCGCGGCGGCCAGTGCGTCCGCTTCACTGGTTTCGGGCAGCAACAGCGCAAATTCCTCTCCGCCGATCCGGCCGAGCGAATCGCTGGGGCGGGACAGTTCGACGCAGCGTTTCGCCACCGCCTCGATCACCCGGTCGCCGACCGGATGGCCATAAGTGTCGTTGATCCGCTTGAAATGGTCGATGTCCAGCATCAGCAGCGCGGCGGGACGCCGGTGCCGGATATGGAGCGCGATCGCCTTGTCCAGTGCGGCGACGAAGGCGCGGCGGGTCATCGCTCCGCTCAGATGGTCGCGCTCGGCCAGCAGGCGCAATTCCATCTGTTCGACCACGATCGGGGCCAGGCTCTTCAATATCTCGATCTGTTCGGGCGCGAAGTCGCGGGCGCGGGTGTCGATGGCGCAGAGCGACCCGATATTATAGCCGTCGGGCGTGCGCAGCGGCACGCCGGCATAGCTGCGGATGCCGGGATCGCCAGTGACCAGCGGATTGTCGGCAAAGCGCGGATCGTCCCGCGCATCGGTGATGATCAGCGGCTCGTCCTGGCGGATGGCATGGTCGCAAAAGGCTTCGCTGCGGGGCGTCTGCGTCGCATCGAGGCCGGCGAGCGACTTGAACCACTGGCGATCGGTGTCGATCAGCGACACGGCGGACATGGGCACGCCGAACAGGGTGCGGATGAGGTCGGTGACCTTGTCGAACGCGCCTTCGGACGGGGTGTCGAGAATCTGGTAGCGGCGCAGGGCGGCGATACGGCCGGGTTCGTCGTTCACAATCGCGTGCATCATCAGGACATCCGCTGCTCGAATGGGCCATGCCGATAGGGGCATGGCGGGACATAAGCTGCGGTGCGGCCCGCCCCCTTATCGGCCGACCACCGTGGCAGACTGCGCTGCTGCCCTGAAGAAAGCGTTAAAAACAGGCGCGGGCTGCCTGTCTTGCGGCAGGCCGCGCCTGTCATGAGAGGAGGAGAGGCGGGCCTCTCCTCCGTCTTGATGTGGATCAGCCGCCATGCGCCAGCGCGGCCAGCAGCAGCAGCGCGACGATGTTGGTGATCTTGATCATCGGGTTGACCGCCGGGCCGGCGGTGTCCTTGTACGGATCGCCGACGGTGTCGCCGGTCACGGCCGCCTTATGGGCTTCGCTGCCCTTGCCGCCATGATGGCCGTCTTCGATATATTTCTTGGCATTGTCCCACGCGCCGCCGCCCGACGTCATCGACAAAGCAACGAACAGGCCGGACACGATGACGCCCAGCAGCAGCGCGCCCAGCGCGGCGAAGCCATTGTCGCGGCCCGCCACCGCCGCGATAGCGAAATAGACGATGATCGGCGCCAGCACCGGCAGCAGGCTGGGGACGATCATCTCCTTGATCGCGGCGCGGGTGACGAGGTCCACCGTGCGGGCATAGTTGGGGCGCGACGTCCCTTCCATGATGCCCTTGTTGGTGGCGAACTGGTCGCGCACATCCTTGACCACGTCGCCCGCTGCGCGGCCCACGGCGGTCATGCCCATCGCGCCGAACAGGTAGGGCAACAGCGCCCCCAGCAGCAGGCCGACGATGACATAGGGGTTCTTCAGGCTGAAATCGACCGGTTGGGTCAGGCCCAGCGCGGACCCGTAATAGTCGAGATCCTCGGTATAGGTGCCGAACAGCACCAGCGCGGCGAGGCCCGCCGATCCGATGGCATAGCCTTTCGTCACCGCCTTGGTGGTGTTGCCCACCGCGTCCAGCGCGTCGGTCTTCACCCGGACGCTGTCGTCGAGATGCGCCATTTCGGCGATGCCACCGGCATTGTCGGTGACGGGACCGTAAGCGTCCAGCGCCACCACCATGCCGGCCAGCGCCAGCATCGCGGTCGCGGCGAAGGCAATGCCCATCAGGCCCGCCAGTTGGTAGGCGACGATGATGCCGACCACGATCACCAAAGTCGGCAGCGCGGTCGATTCCAGGCTGATGGCCAGCCCTTGGATGACGTTGGTGCCATGGCCGGTTTCGGACGCCTTGGCGATGGAGCGGACCGGGCGATAATTGGTGCTGGTGTAATATTCGGTGATGACAACCAGCAGCCCGGTGACGGCGAGGCCCACGAGCATCGCCCAGAACAGGTTCATGCCGGTATAGCCGCCGACCCCGTCGAGGTCCGCGCCGAACACGGCATCAAGGTCGCCCAGCGTATATTGGGTGGCGAAATAGATGGCGGGGATGGACAGGATCGCCGTGGTCCAGAATCCCTTGTAGAGCGCCCCCATGATCGACTGGCTGGCGCCCAGACGGACCATGTAGGTGCCGATGATGGAGGTGATGATGCACACGCCGCCGACGATCAGCGGCAGCGCCATGAGTTTCAGCAGAAACGCATTGTCGACGCCGGTGACCAGCAGGGCGGTCAGCACCATGGTCGCGCCGACGGTGACGACATAGGTTTCGAACAGGTCGGCCGCCATGCCGGCGCAATCGCCGACATTGTCGCCGACATTGTCTGCGATCACGGCCGGGTTGCGCGGGTCATCCTCCGGGATGCCGGCCTCGACCTTCCCCACCAGATCCGCGCCGACATCGGCCGCCTTGGTAAAGATGCCGCCGCCCAATCGCGCGAAGATGGAGATGAGCGACGCGCCGAAGGCCAGCGCGACGAGGCTGTCGATCACCAGCCGGTCGTCGGGCGCATGGCCGGCGGGGCCGGTCAGATACCAGAAGAACAGGCTGATCGCGAGCAAGGCGAGGCCCGCCACCAGCATGCCGGTGATCGCGCCCGCCCGGAAGGCGACGGTCAGGCCGCTTTGCAGGGTACCGCGCGACGCTTCGGCGGTGCGGACGTTCGCGCGCACCGAAATGTTCATGCCGATGAACCCTGCCGCCCCCGACAGGATCGCGCCGATCAGGAAACCGGTTGCGGAGGTAAGGCCCAGAAACAGCGCGACCAGCACCGCCACGACCACGCCGACGATGGCGATGGCGGTATATTGGCGGCGGAGATAGGCGTTCGCCCCCTCCTGAATCGCCCCCGCGATCGCCTGCATGACGTCATTGCCGGCTGGCTGGCTCAGAACCTGGCGACTGGTGAAAAGCCCGTAGAGCAAGGCCAGCAGGCCGCACCCTATGGCGATATAGACAATCTGCATGGATGTTCCTCTCCCCCTGTTATGACTGTCATCGACCACTCCGCAGGGAATGACGGGCAGGCGACAGGCGTGGGGGCGGGCGGCCGGACGAGGACGGTCCGGCATCGGGCACCGCGTCAATCAGCAACTGGACCATGCGCATAGGTGCGCTCCAACCGGCTGAGAATAGGGTGCAAGGAAGCTACAGACCTGACCGCGCGCGTCAAGATGGCTGGCGCAAGGACCGACAGGATGAGCCGGTTGGAAGCCACTGATACGGCAGATTGTGATAAGCCCGGATTTGGCCTAGTCTGCGGCGATGGACGATCAGGGTTCCGGTCCGCTCAAGAGCATCGCCGATCTGGCGCGTCTGGCCGGCGTGTCCGTATCCACCGTGTCGCGGGCGCTGACCGGCAAGGGCGCGCTGAACAGGGGGACGCGCGAACGCATCCAGGCGCTGGCCGATCGCCATGGCTTTCGCCTGAATGTCGCGGCGCAAAATCTGCGGCTGGGGCGCACCGGTGCGGTCGCCATATTGATGCCGCTGGGCCATGCGCGCGGCCAGCAATTGTCCGATCCCTTCTTCCTCACCATGCTCGGCTATCTGGCCGATGCGCTGACGGATCGCGGTTATGACATGCTGCTTTCGCGGGTGCTGCCGGACAGGGACGACTGGCTCGATACCTTCATCCGCACCGGTCGCACCGATGGCGTGATCGTCATCGGCCAGTCGGATCAGGGCGCGGTGCTGGCGCGCGCCGCCGCCCGTTACCGGCCGCTGGTGGTGTGGGGCGAGCAGGCGCCCGGCGACGGCCCGGCCACGGTCGGCGCCGACAATATCGCCGGCGGACGGTTGGCGGCGCAGCATCTGGCCGATCGCGGCCGGCGCAGGCTCGCCTTTTTCGGCGATGTCGGCGTGCCTGAATTTGCCGCGCGTCATGCCGGCTTCCTCGCCGGCCTGCCGCCGGAGCTGCACGACGCGGTGACGCTGGTGTCCAGCCCGGTGACGCCCGAAGCGAGCGAGGCCACCGCGCGCGACTGGTTTGGGGCGGGCAACCGGCCCGACGGCATTTTCGCTGCGTCCGACGTGGTCGCGATGAGCCTGATCGCTGCGGCCGAGCAGCAGGGGCTGCGTGTGCCGCGCGACCTGTCGATCATCGGTTTCGACGATATCCCGCTGGCCCGGCTCGCCCGCCCGCCGCTCACCACCATCCGGCAGGATATAGAGGTCGGCGCGCATCATCTGGTCGACCTGCTGTTCCGCCGGATCGGCGGGGAAGACGCCGGATCGGTCCAGATCGCGCCCGAACTGGTGGTGCGGGAATCGTCCTGATCGGTTAAGATCGTCATGCTGAACGTGTTTCCGCATCCATGTCTCGCCAAAGGCAGACGGGGCATGGAGGCGCGATGGATCCTGAAACACGTTCAGGATGACGTCGTGCGGTTTTGCGACCTCGCGTCTGAGTTTTTATGCCTGTCTGGAGCGCGCTGCGTTCAATCCGACGCAGGTCGCGCGCTCTGGTTTTTTGTTTTCGCATCGTTTTAAGCGAAAAACCGGTTCCCACTTTTTCGCACGATGCTCTAGGCTGTAGTGACATTTTAGGGATTCCCATGTTAGCAGATTTCTGATTCAACACTGGCTTTTGGAGGCTGGTGTGGAAGGCGAGGTTCTGCGGGACGATCA
>NZ_LMKV01000004.1 GCF_001421665.1 Sphingobium sp. Leaf26 | reverse complement strand
ACACCGCGTAATTGATGTAGCCACCCTCCTGTATGGTACGAAGTCGCATGAACGCTTCAATGCAGGAGGGTGACCATGTCGATCTACGCAGGACTGGATGTGAGTGACAAGACCACGCATGTGTGTGTGGTGGATGGTGAAGGCGCTGTGTTGCGGCGCGAGGTTCTGGCCAGCGATCCCGACGTCATCGCGAAATGGCTCGGCCGCTATTGCCCGGATCTGGTGCGAGTGGTGCTTGAGACGGGGCCGCTGTCGGCGTTTCTATATCATGGCATGGTGGCCCGTGATGTGCCGGTCGAGTGTATCTGTGCGCGCCATGCCAAGGGCGTGCTGTCAGCGCGGGTCAATAAGAGCGATGTTCATGATGCGGAGGGCATTGCGCAGATGGCCCGCACGGGCTGGTTTAAGCGCATCCATATGAAGGCCTCGGCCACGCACTTCGACCGCGCAGCTGTGCGCATTCGGGCGCAGTTGATCATGGCGCGCACTGCCATGCTAAACCAGTTGCGAGGGCTGCTGAAGCTGTTCGGTCTCCGGCTCGGTTCGACCAGGGCGCCAGGCAAGCGCACCGAGCGCTTGGTTGCTCTGTATGCCCAGCGCCCTGATCTGGAAGCGTTGTTCGCGCCTCTCCTGGCATCCATCGAAGCGATCGAGGCGCAGCTGCGGACGTCGAGTCGCATATTGGAGCAGCGCGCTGCATCAGATCCGGTCTGCGCACGTCTAATGACGGTTCCCGGCGTTGGGCCGATTACCGCGCTCACCTACACCATGAGCATCGAAGATCCCCGTCGCTTTGCCAGAGGCGAAGACGTTGGTGCCTATGCTGGCCTGGTTCCGCGCCGAAGCCAGTCGGGCGAACGCGATACGCAAGGGCATATCTCCAAAGCCGGCGATCCGATGCTCCGGCGATCGTTGTACGAGGCAGCCAACATCATCCTAACCCGGGTAAAAAGGCCCTGTGCCCTTCAGAGTTGGGGCAGGAAAATAGCTGAGGCCAAAGGTCCACGGCGGGCCAAGGTCGCGGTTGCTCGCAAGCTAGCTGCACTACTGCATTCCGTTTGGTTGAACGAGACCGAGTTCCGCTGGGCCTGACCCGGCGCTCCCGATCCCGATCAGCCATGCCCGGACGATCTCGTCTGAAATGTGGAGGGTTAAACCTCGTTTGGGACCCAGAGACGTCCACCCACTACCGCTCGGCCGCGATCATGAGGCCCGGACGTTAAGCTCTCCCAGCTGTCCGACGACCTCGAAGACAACCTTTGGCAATCGGGCACGGGTAAAAAGGAACCGCGATGCGAATATCAATTAGACAACATTNGTTAAGCTCTCCCAGCTGTCCGACGACCTCGAAGACAACCTTTGGCAATCGGGCACGGGTAAAAAGGAACCGCGATGCGAATATCAATTAGACAACATTCGCGACGATCGGCTTTGGAAGACGCGCTTGAGTATAACTGCCGCTCGCAGCTCATGGGCTGATGGCAGTCTGTCTCGACGCGCTGCAGCGGCGCGTTTTGGCGTTGCGGCGGCGAGCGCGGTCCGCTGGGTTCGCGACCGGCGAGAGACCGGATCGACGCGGGCAAAGCCCCAGGGCGGTGACATGCGATCGCAGCGGATTGCCGCCTATCGCGACGTCATACTCGGCGCGATCGAGCAGCAGGTGGACATCACATTGGTTGAATTGGTCGAGATGCATCGATCGGAGCATGGAGCGGTGTTTGCGCCGAGCACCATCTGGCGCTTCCTCGACCGTCACTCGATGACCGTCAAAAAAAAACGGCGCACGCCCGCGAGCAGGAACGACCCGACGTTCTCGCGCGGCGACGCGCATGGTTCAAGGCGCAGCCTGACCTTGACCCCGAACGATTGGTGTTCATCGACGAGACTGGCGCTTCAACGAAGATGGCCCGCCTGCGGGGACGGGCAAGGCGCGGTATGCGTTGCCGGTCTCCAATCCCACATGATCATTGGAAAACCACCACCTTCACCGGCGCGCTCCGTTTGACCGGCATGACCGCGCCCGTGGTCTTGGACGGCCCAATGACGGGCGAATGGTTTGCGGCCTATGCCCAGCAGGTTCTGGTGCCAACGCTGCGACCGGGCGACATCGTCATTCTCGACAATCTGCCAGCGCACAAAAGCATGGCCGCGCGCGAGGCGATCGAAGCAACGGGCGCACGCATGCTGTTCCTTCCGCCATATAGTCCCGATTTCAATCCGATCGAAAATGCCTTTTCCAAGCTTAAGGCCATCCTCCGAAAAGCAGCAGCACGGACCGTTCCACAGATATGGGACGCTATCCGCGACGCTTTACCGCGTTTCACTCCAGAATAATGCGCCAATTATTTCACGGTCACAGGATATGAGCCAGAATGATCTGATTCTGCTCTAGTATCTATGCCGCCGGCATTGCCGAATGACAGAACGAGGTCGGATTTAAACACCTGACACTATGCCCAAGGGGGGCAAGATGCTTTGCTCTCTACAGGTTTCTTCCCGGGCTGCAGTCCATGACCACCACATCGATAGATGCTCGCCTGTTCTCGGGAATTAGCGCCATGACAGCTTCACGCATTTGAGCGGCGCTCGTCGGCCGCCCTACGCCTTCTGGCGGCGCCTTCAATCTGCGGCCTGTCCGCTCTGGCAATTCGCCGAACCAAAATATGCAATAGATGCCGCGTTGATCCGAACGCCAGTCGATAAGATATTGGGCGTCGAGCTGGTCCGTCGCAGCATTCCAGACCTCTGGATGCCATTGGCCTTTCACCTCCATCGGCAGCTGCATGGGCCCATGCGCAAAAGCCAGGTCGACCCGCTTCGTTGCCGGCATGTCGGCTTCCAGTATCCGCTGGATATCATAGCGAAGCAGCTCCGGGCCGATCATTCCCGCCAATCGGTCGCGGCATCGGTTCTCATCGCGTGGTTTTCCATCATCGGTCCAGAAGTCTCGCACCTCATCGATGTCCGATCCCCCAAGGCGTTTGTTCGCGATCTCCAGCTCCTGAAGGGCAAGTGTTCTCAAGTCATCGATATTGGCGGGGTTCCGGTCCTGCAGCAATGCGCCCAGCTCGGCCGGACGCGTGGGCGCGAATCGCTTCTCTGCCATCTTCTGGCGTTGCTCCGCGGCCATATGGCGCAGGGTATCGGTATAGCTATCTTCAGGTTCCCCGATCAACGCGACGAGTGCTGAGCCTGCGTCTTGCGAGACGTCATTGGCGAGACGGTTTATAAGTCCTCGCAGAAAGTCGGTTGCGTCATGCGGAATCCCATTCCCGGTGCTGCTGCCGCGAAGTTCGGCATAAGGCCATCGGGTTCGAAATTGGGCGATGATCCAGGCCGATTGTTCGACATCCAGATGGACCATGGCTCCGCGTCGCTTAAGCACGATGCGATCGCGGAGAAACCAGAGAAAGTCTCGATCTTCGCTGCCTATCTCCTCCAGGATCGATCTCACCTCGTCGAAGCGTACGAGCACATCGATCGCGAGCCAGCTCAGCAGATGATCATAATCGCGCAGGACCCAGCTTGCCCGTTGCTGGGCAACCTCCTTGAGCCCATGAAGATCATTGGCATGGGTCAGGCATTCCAGAAGAGCATTCTCGACGCCCAGGGAGAGGCCTGGATAGCGTACGAGCCATTCTTTCGCGAGCGCACCACCTGTCGCAATCCAGTCCTCGTTATGACCAAGCCTGTATAAAAATCCGATATGATCCGTACCCGCCGCAAGGGAGGGCTCGATCATCAAGCGGGCATAAGCCTGCCGGGCCGCCCCATTCGGGATCACGATCGCTTCGAGCTGAGCGGTCAGAAGTGCCAGATCTTCCTTCTCATACCAACCATCATCCTCGTGCAGCAGGAGGAGGCCAGTCGTCAGTACGTCCTGGTGTAGGCCCGCAAAGCCTGTGCCTGTCCTGCTTCGTTCGGCCAGACCCGCGATGATCGCATAACTGTAACTGTAGCTGACATTCTCGGCAAAACCCTGCACGATATCGGCCACCGTGGGAATATCGGAACGGTGGAGGCAAGCCTCGAAACCAACGAAAACGTCCGCCGCGAGTTGCGCTCCGATCCAGGCCTCTATCCGCCCGGCTCCAGCCTCCGCCTCGGGAATGTCGGAGAAATGACCAAAATAGGCGCGAGATGGATCATATATCCAATTGAGTTCACCGGCACGAAGTCCGATCTGTCCACGCTGATATCGTTGGCGCTGAACGGCCAGCGCAATGCGTTCCTTGCGTTCTCGCTTCGCCTTTTCGCGTTGCTCGCGCTTCTCCCAGGCAGGCACCTTAGGATGTTCGATATACTGTCTGGCAGCCTCCAGAGCCCGGTCTCCGCGCGAAAAGCCTTCGCTGGCTTGTCGAACGATCGCCGCAAATCCGCCTTCCGGCGAGCGGCCCAGCCGAAGCAGATCCTGCCAGTCTTCCCGCAGAGCCTCATCCTTGTTGTCGAAGCCGCTCAGTCGTGTCAGGAACCAAGCGACATCGCCATCGAAACTTCCAAGGCCAATAGAGGATTCATGAAGATCAGACTGAAAAGCCCATAAACTCTCCGTCCGGCCGCTGCCATAGAGGCCATATTCCTGCACTGCATGCCGCAATTCCGGATCGGCCCGCAGGCGTTCCCGAACCGCGAGCTTGCCCTTGCGTTGAGACTGACGGCCTTTCTCGATGAGTTTGAGCCATTGCCATAGCCGGGCACCGTCACCCACGCCTACGAGGGATTCGTCGATGGCCCGAACGACGAGGCGTGCAGCAAAATCTGCGACATCCTCGGTGCTCCACCGGTCATTACCCGTCAGCAGAGCCCCATATTGGATAAGCAGGTCCAGTATGCCACAAATGCGATCGGATTTTACCAGTTCGGCCAATCGGCCCATTCTGCGCAGAGTGTGGACCCTGTGCCTGTTCTCTCGCGGCCAAGGGCAAACCAGTAGTTCCAGCTCCGCCAGTATAGAGCGAATCACCAGATCATCCTCGGCGTCAGCCTCGATCAGTTCCATCAGAGTGCGGGCGAGACGTCCATTTTCCTCGCCAGGCATCTCGATCAGGCTATGGATGAGGGTCTGCCACCAGATTCGGTCGCGATAGGGGAGCAGCGCCTCGGCTGCATCTGCCCGTTCGCGGTAGAAGCGTTGTGGCGAGCGAACTATCCCCTCCAGGGTATCAGCGAGGTCGCCAGCGAGCGCTGTGCCGTTCAGACCTTCGATCAGGAGCGAGCGCAGATGCACGCTGCTCGAGGCATCGCCGATTGCATTGTCGATCTGCTCTTTGAGGCCAGCTACCATCAAGCATTTCGCCGCGTGACTGTCCCAGTCGCGCGATCGGAACCAAGGATCATCGCGGGAAAGGGCGATAAGCGCTTCGAACAGGCTAAGAGCCTGCTTGGGCGTCAGAAAGTCGGCTTCGCCATAGCGCAGCACGCCATAAGGATCGGCAGCTATGATACGCTCGGCAAGTGCCGGACTGTGATAGGCCAGCCAAGCATGAAGGCCTCTAAGGCTGGCTGGGACTGCTCCGCTGCCATGAAACTGCGCAAGTAGCCGGCGCTGCAATCTTGGCGTGGTCGATTGGTTCGCGAGCCAGTGTGCGCCAAGATACTCCGCAACGACACGATGGATGGGTTCGACCCTGGCGTGCCCGCAACTCCGAAAAAGCTTCGAATGGAAGAGCGCGGGAGCCGCAATTCCGTTCGGGAGGTTGGTAACCTCCACTATCCTTATGTCGCCAGAGGACGTCTCGGCTGCGCCAGCCATCGTCAACGCCTCCGCGCCGCCCAGCAGCATAGCCGCGCACATCGCGCCTGCCGCCGACAAAGCGTCAGCCTCGCAAAGTTGAGCCAGGCCCGCATCCTGACGGTTGGGGTTATGCTCCGGCCAGATCAGCTTGCACACCCTGTCGAAAAGGACACCTCTCGACGAAGGGAGGGCGATATCGGAATCGGCGACACGCCCCATCAGGTCGAGCGTCAGCGGGTTTCTATAGAGGTCGCTGATCCTATGCGCGTCCAGATGGCCAAGTATACTCTGGGCGTCCACGGTCGGATGATATGTCGCGAGGAAAGCGCTTGCCTCATCCCGATCGAGCGGCTCGATAGTGACCAAATTTGGTTCAAGGCCATAGATTTGAAGCAGGTTCGCCATCGTGCGCGCCTGCCATTCTCGCGATCGACAGGAGATGATGAACGTAGGAGCCCCTGCATCAGCCAATTGTTCAAGAACAGCGTCCACGGCGTCGCCCTCCCGACGTGCCATGGCCTCATCGAGGCCATCGATCAGAAGAGGCTTGCCGGAGGTAACAAGTCCTGCGGGATTTTTGGAAAGCAAAAATCGGACAGCGGTGACAGGTTGGACATCGAGCTGGCGGCCGAGCTCGCGCAGCAGTTCGCTTTTCCCCATGCCCGGTTCGCCCAGCACGACATGAGAACCAGCAAGCCCGAGCAATCCGTTTTCGTCGATTGACCCGTTCGATTCGCTGCTCAGCAGCCTGAGCCGCCGTGTGAAATAGGAGGAGATCCCGCAGTTTGCCGCGCCTTGACCTGTAGCTCTTACTGTCGACACTTGGGGACTTGCCATCTCGCAGACTTCAGGTGAGCACGACTTGCGCGTTCATCGTTAGATGATAGGGCGTTGACGCCAATCCTTTCAATAGTTTTCGGCTGAGCGCTCTTGCCCGATCGGCGATATGGACAAGGTGCTGTGGGTCAATTCGGTATCTGCGGTTGAGCGTCTGGGAAGGGTCGCCATCGGTACGCAGCAATTGGGACAAACCCGTCGTTCACATGCCACAGGTTGAACGTCTGCTCTTGTCAGAAGTTGAAGTTCAGCGCTTGTTCGAGCGGCGTCGCGTTACGGCTGAAGCCGAGCAGGAAGCGGACCTGCAGGTTGTCGATCAAAGCCAAGCCAAATCAGAAGTTCAGCCTTGCATCGGCGAAAAGCCGAATTAGGGCGGACTGCGGACTGGAGTTTTTGATGTATCCGGCGCTGGCCCTCCAACAGTTTTGGTGGAAGAGTGTGGGCCAGAGGGGCCTAACGCATATCCGACGGCGCCTTGAACACAGGGCAGCCCGCGCGACACTAACGCGCGATGGCGTGGACAGGAGACCCGGATGAAGCTGAGCCAAGCATTTGCGCGCTTCTACAAGTCGTTCAACTTCGATCACGTGCGTAAGCTCGAAGCCAAGGATCATATGCCATGGGACTATTTCCGAGGCCAATGCTATCCCTTCGTCCGGGTGCCGATCGACCTGCGGATCACCACCGTGGTCGGCGCTAATGAATCGGGCAAGAGCCATCTCCTCGGCGCGATCAACAGCGCGATCACCGGCCGCGACATCGAACGCCGCGATCTCTGCCGCTACTCGCCCTATTTCGGTGTCGCCCAAGGGCAACGCTGCTGGCCGCATGTCGGCGTCGCGTGGGACAATGTCTCGGCTGAGGAGGCGCAGGCGATTGGCGCTATCGCGCAGGCCGATAGCGGCTTCGATCGCTTTGTGTTGATTCGTGAATCGCCCGAAGACACACATCTGTGGATCCCCGGGAGCGACGGCAACTGGATCAGCGCGCAACTCAATTCAGCTGCAAGCCAAGCTATCGAGGCGCTGCTGCCGCAGCCATTTGTGATTAAGCCCGACGTAGCTCTCCCGAACGCCATCCCCTTCGCCTATATTTTGGACGGCGCGGCGGCGCCCCGCGCCGAGGTTAGCCGATCGGCCGCGCGTGCGATCCTCGATGCCGCGGCCTCGCTCCAATCTTTGCTCGGCAACGACCCTGTGCATGCACAGGGCCATGCCAGCCAGATATTCTCGCTGTTGCACCCTTTGGTACAACCTGCCGAGGACGTGCTGTCACCAAACGAACTCGCGTCCTACGAGTTGGGCCGCCGTCTGTTAGTCGAACTCGGCGAGATCGATCCTGATGGCCTTGAGGATCTCGCGCGCGCCATCGACAAGAGCGATGAAGGCTATGCCAACGGGCTACTGCGCAGCGTCAACCAGCAGCTCGAGCGGAAGCTCAATTTCCGGCGCTATTGGGTTCAGGACCGCGACTTCAGCCTGCGCACCGTGCTCCGCCACCGTGAGCTCGCATTCACGATCTGCGATCGGACCGGCACCGAATATACGTTCTCCGAGCGCAGCAGCGGCCTGCGCTATTTCCTGTCCTATCTGATCCAAGCGCAAGTCCACCGGCCGGCCTCCTCGCGCGAGTCGATCCTGCTGATGGACGAGCCCGACACCTATCTGTCGGCCGAAGCGCAGCAGGATCTCATGCGCGTGTTTCACGATCTCGCCGACCCGAAATCGGACCGCGACCCCATCCAAATCGTCTACGTCACCCACTCGCCATTCCTGCTCGACAAGAATCACGGCGAACGTATCCGCGTCCTCGAAAAGGGGACCATCAGCGACGGCACGCGCATCGTGCCCAATGTCACGCGTAATCACTACGAGCCGCTGCGCTCCGCCTTTGGCGCCTTCGTCGGCGAGACAGCCTTTGTCGGCGCGGTCAACTTGCTGGTCGAGGGCCCGGCCGATCAGATCATTTTGGCCGCCGCCGCAACCGCGATCCGTAAGGCCTCGCCCCACATCGAGGACGACTCGCTTGATCTCAACCGCCTCGTCATCGTGCCGTGTGGCTCGGCCGGGGAGGTTCCCCACACCCTGTTCCGCATTCGCGGCCAAGGCGCAGACAAGCCGCCGACTGTGATCCTGCTCGATTCTGATACGTCCGGCCTCAACGCCAAGAAGTTGCTCATCACCGACAAAATGCTCAAGCGCAACATCTCACCCGCGCTGGTGCTTGACCTGGCGACAATCGGCGCTTCCATACCCGATTGGCCGACCACCCTTGAGCTGGAGGATCTGGTCCCACCCGGCCTGGCCCATGCGGCGGTTTGCGTCTTCATCGACGAGGTCATGAAGTACCGCGAGGGCGTCAAGCCGAAGATCACGCTTGCCGCGATCACCAAGGCGATTGCCGAAGGCGGGCCGCTGCTTGACGCAGTCAATAAGGTGGCAAAGCAGACCAACGGGCGCATCGAGAAGGTTGGTTTTGCTAAGGCGGTCGCCCAGTTTTGCGCGCAGCCGGTTGAACCCGAACTCGCTACGGACATGGCGCTGTTCCTCGATCGCATGCGCGTCCTGTTCCGTGCGATCAACCAGGCGCGGCGCATCGCCGAGCGCGACGCCGGAACCCAGCGCCTTGAAACCTTGGTCGACCAGCGTGCACGGCTGTTCGTCATGGACAATCCCCATCACGCCACGCGCGAACAGGCGCGGATCGTGCTCGACGACATAGAGGCCAATCTCGATCTTTCGGTCGAAGCGGACGCGATCCGCAACGACATTCTCTCGCTGCGCCGCGACTATGCGCTCGACGGCGATGCCGACGATGCCGTGGAACCCTATGCGGCGTTCCACACCGCCCTCGCCGGACTCAAGCACGCCCATCGCCGCTCCCTTCAAACGCCGGCGCCTGTCGCCGTTGCCGCCGTCACGCCTAAGGCGGCTTTAGCGCCAGGGGCGGAAGGCGCGGAGGCGCGCGCGTGACTGCTTTCTCTGCCACGCTGGCGCGGCTTGACGTCGCGTGCGTGTCGGTCGCGGCCAGATACTGAACAGCCAGCATATGACCGATTGGACCGTCGCCCGGCTTGACCGTGATACCTTGCTCTCGCTCGGCAAGGCGCTCGAGCCGTTGCCGGCCGCGACGCTGGCCACGCTAGCCGAGATCGAGCGATTGTCCGGGCTCGACGACTATGTCGAATTGGACGTCCGCGAGGAGATCATCACGCCGATCCTGCGCGCCCTCGGCTATCGCAAGG
The DNA here is from genome assembly GCF_001421665.1 of Sphingobium sp. Leaf26. Taxonomy (GTDB): domain Bacteria; phylum Pseudomonadota; class Alphaproteobacteria; order Sphingomonadales; family Sphingomonadaceae; genus Sphingobium. Next base: position 92,228 of record NZ_LMKV01000004.1, on the reverse strand, counting down.
AAAGCATGTTCTCGGTCGAGCGCGAAGTGCCGCTGCGGATCGCCGGCAAATTGTTGAAACCCGACTACAGCCTGACGTTGTGGGAGGAGGATTTCTGGATCGTCGAGGCTAAGCGTCCGAGCGCGACCAAGGGCAAGTTCGGCTATGCCGAATTGCGCCAGGCATTCGAATATGCCGTCCATCCCGAGATCAACGCGGCGTTGCTTGTGCTGTGCGATGGGCATGCGATCGAGGTGTTCGATCGCGAACATGATCTCGAACTGCCGATCCTGCGCGTCGAGCGCGCCAATCTAGTCCGCGACTTCGACCAGCTGCGCGCCTTGTTGTCGCCGTTCCAGGTCTGGTTCTTCCAGAAGCGCCGCATCCTGCGCCTAACCGACAAGGTCTTCGATCGCGAGTTCAACATCGCGCGGATCAACGAATTCGAAGGTCTGCTGCGCCGCCGCCTCGGCAGCAAGACGCAGCGCGTGGTTGAGAATATGCGCGCGGTCGCCAAGTCGCACGCACCCGACGCCATGGCAGCCGAGATTCGCGCGCTCGATCCGGCATCGGTGATCGAAGTCTATCTGCCGCTCGAGACAAGCTGGCTGGTAATGGAGGCGATGACCGCCAATCTGATCGCGCATTGCACGCCCGACCCGTTCCGCATCCTGTATCAGATCTTTCCGGACCACCCGCGCGTCGTGACCGACGCCTACATGTCTAACAGCCTGCATTTTCTGATGCGGCTCGAGGCGCAGAGCATCACGCTCAACTGGACGCCCGCCTGGCTTGGCCAGAGCAAGGCCGGCAATCGCGCTACGGTCGCGATCGAGTGTCTGATCCGCCATTGCCTGACCAGCTTCGCCAGCGCCCCCGACTGGCAGGTCGTACTGCTCCACGCCGCCGCCGTGCGCCGCCTTGCCAAGATTGTAACGATTCTGTCGCCCGATGCCGACCAAGCAGCGCGTCTCAGCCATTTGCGGCAGCGCTACTTCGGTGATGAACTTTGTTTCTCGCAGCAAACATCCTCGCCCGGCGGCCATGCGCTGCATGCGCTCGACAATATCGTGCGATTGGCATCGCAGCGCTTTATCGACGACCACCGCGACGAGCAGGGCAGCCTGCGAGTTGAGTCCGCCCGCCATGCGCTGCGGGTGACCTGGCAAGAGGAGATCCGCGTGCTGGAAGCAGTGCCCTATTATCCGAAATTGCTGCGCGAACGCGACCTTGGCGAACTCCATCCGACTGAATCTGCCAATGTCCAATACGATAATCTTGGGCACGGCGCGCTTTGCGTCATCGACCGCTTTCCCAAATGGAAGGCCCATATCCTCGCTTATTTTCGCCCTGAGCTCGACCGGATGGTCGAGTTTGGGTCTTGGCAGGCGCGCGCTTGGCTGGATGTCGATGCTTCGGCGGGTCCGCTCGCGTCGGAAGCGCTTCGCGGCGAGCGTTTCTTCTTCGGAGACGGCACCATGCCAGCGCGGCTTGCCTCGCTCTACCACCCATGACCTGCCAGTTTATGCCGCTGGCCTCGCCCGGGAGCGCAATGTGAGCGGCCTTTCGGGAAACCGGAGCGTCAAGCCAACGATGCCCTGCGCGGATATATTTACCAAGTGCTGCGCAGCGCCTTAGTCTGGCTAGATCTCGGCGACACGGAAGAGCTTTATCTTGAAGGGGCCAAAGATTTCGACCGGATCGATGGTGAGGCGGTGCTGACCGAGCAGGTCAAGGATACCGCCGGTTCGGGCAACGTCACGCTTCGCACCGGGTCCGTAATCGATGCGATCACCCATTTCTGGGGGCATGCGACCCGTAATCCGGGCGTCACTTTGCGGTTCCGATACCTAACAATCTCGTACCGGCGTTGAGATGGGCGCGCCCTTTGGCCCAGGGCGAGGCGGCCTAGACGTCTGGAATGATATCGCGGCCGAAGACCTTGAAGCTGGGACTAACGCCTTCTACGTTTCGGTGCGCGGATCGTCGGCGACCGAAGTCCAGCTGCGTTGGTCGGCGCTGGCCGAGGGGGCGACGATACTTGGCTACAATGCCCACAATCCGCCGCTGCGCTATATTCCTGAAGTGATTATCACCGATCGCGAGCGCTATTCTGAAATCCGGAAAATCTCCGGCTTTGTGCCCGTAATGCCAAGTATGACCATACGCGGCCCCATTACCGAAACCTGACAGGCACGCCGCGCTCCCGCCCGCAGCACCATAAGCGACGAGCTAAGCGTCATGACTATGCCATTTCCCACGCATAGGGAAGCGGTCACGCGAAACATCGACAGTTATCGTACAGATTCACATTGGAATTCGCACGGGAATAGCCCAATCTAGCCTTGCGAATATCATACATTCTCAACAAAGCTGATAACGAGCCATATAATTAACCTAAATTTATCATCGACTACTTCAGGATAACTATGTTCCATGCAGAAATGATCGACTCGCCATTGCCGGACGGCGACGCAGGCTTGCACCCCGCAGTCCCGAAAGGGGATTTCGCAGACAGTTTCACTTATGCTAAGAGCTCGTAATCCGCATCATAGAAGGCAGGACCGTATGAAGGCCTCTCCAATACCCGAACCTATACAGCATGCCGAGACTACCTTTCTGAGCCTCGACAGCGCGGCTCTCGCACGGTTGATGGAGGAGGTCCGCAACGACGCGGTGAGTTCGCCCACCGCCTACAACCGCACTCACAACCGGCACAATCGCTGACATTCCGCACGAGGTGGACAGCTTGATCCCCATCGACACTGTCCTCGTCAAATTGGCGAGCCGGTGCAATCTCGACTGCGACTACTGCTACGTCTACCGCATGGGCGACCAAGCCTGGCGCGCGCAGCCCAAGCTGATGTCGTCGGAAACGCTCGACGCACTGGCCCGTGGCCTGGCACGTCTCGGCGGAGCCCAGTCCGACCCGCTGAGTGTGGTCTTCCATGGCGGAGAACCTTTGCTCGTCGGAGCCCAACGGTTTGAGGCGGCGTGCTCAGCGATTCGCAGCCAACTGCCGCCGCCCCACGGACTGCACGTTCAGACGAACGGCCTGCTGCTCTCCCACGAGGTGATCGACGTCTGCGCGAAGTACGACGTCGGCATCAGCATAAGCATAGACGGCCCCGCCGACGTCCATGATCGTCACAGACCTGATCTGCGAGGCAGAAGGTCCCATGACAAGGTAGTCGCGTCGATCGCGCGCGTGCTGGAGCATCCTCAGGGAAACGCGCTGCTCTCCGGTCTTCTTTCGGTTGTCGATCTCGAAGCCAACCCAGCCGAGGTCTACGCATTTTTCAAGGCCGTCGGTGCCAGAAGCGTCGATTTCCTATACCGGGACGGTAACCACGACCTGCTGCCGGTGGGCAAGACGAGCCTCCTTTCCACGGAGTACGGGGACTGGATGACTGCACTGCTCGACGAGTATCTCGCCGATCCTTCGCCGATACGAATCCGACTGCTCGACGACATGCTCAGACTGCTGCTTGGCGGCAGGTCCGTGAAGGAGGGAGTGGGCGACGAGGACTACGGGATCCTGGTGGTGGAGACAGACGGCACAATAACCAAGAACGACACTCTGAAGTCGGCCGGTGGGGGCGATCGCTTCAAGGAGATCTGGACCGTCCACGACGACCTGCTCGAGATCGTCGCTTCGGAAGCGTTCAAGAAATATCACAGGTCCCAGAAGCCTTCGTCGCCCGTTTGCCTATCCTGTCCGGACCTACGTGTCTGTGGTGGTGGGATGCCTACGCACCGCTGGAGTGCTAGGAACGGCTTGGATAACCCCAGCGTATTCTGCGCGGATCAGCGACGTCTGATCGACCACATGCGGCAGACGCTGTCGATGAGGGCGGTCGCATGATCCTGCCCGACTTCTCACGCACGGTGAACCGGAGCGATCCCTTCCCCAACTTCCGCTCCCAGGACGTGATCGATCGGGAACTTGCGGACGCCATGCTGGACTGGCTGGACGAAGAAGCTCCCTGGAAGCTGCGCATCGCCGATTTCTACGAACAGCACGAGTTCTCGCTGTCCGACCGGCCGGGGCCGGGTATTCTCGGCGCCTTCACCTCGGGGCCCTTCGTGAAGGCGGTCGGGTCCGAACTCTCCCGGCGGTTCGCCGCACCCAGCTTAGCGCTGGTCGACGTAACCGTCCATCGCTTGGTCGAAGGACAGACAATCAAGGTACACAACGACGAAATCGGTGAAGAAGAGACGCACCGGCTCCTCCTGCAGGTGAACAGGGGATGGCGGGCGGAGCAGGGAGGCCTGCTGATGCTCTTCGCCGGCGACGATAGCGCTTCCCTCACCGACGTCGTCATGCCGTCCCACCGCAGCGCCTTCGCCTTCGAGATTTCCCAGCAGTCGTATCATGCCGTTTCAACGGTGCGGACGGGCGCGCGCGACACCATCGTCTATACTTTCCGGAAGACCGGTTGACCAATCTCCCCGAGCGCATACGCGCGGTTCTCCACATGCCGCACGACCGTTGGCACGCCGGTCTTGCGCAGCAGTTGGCCAATGCCAGCTGGGCTGACCTCGCCTCCATCGGCATCGATCGAAGCAGCTACGGGACGTGCCGAGTGCTGCAGGGCCGAGCCGACGCGCCGCGCGACGGGGTTATACTGCACGTAGGGAGCTGGCGTCGCCCCCTTCTACTGGAGCGCTTCGACGCCCAAGCCCGCGAGCGATACCGGATGGTGGACCTGCAGGAAGGTCCACCGCCCCCGCCCCATGCGGCAGCGTCGCTCCTCGCCGAGGCCATGGCGTACGTAGATCAAGCACCGCAGGCAGGTGAAGCGGTCCGCGCGCTAGTCTGGTCGATCTCCGTCCTCGCCGTGGACGACATCGCGTACGACGTGAGCCACAGCGATCCCGCCGTGCCCTTCTCCGTGTTCTTGGGCCTGCACCATCCCATCGGATCAACGCCCGCCTTCCGTCTCGCCGAAAGCCTCCTGCACGAGACCATGCACCTGCAACTCAGCCTCATTGAGAACGAGGTCCAGCTCGTACGCGGTGCCCACCATCAGGCTCACTCACCTTGGCAGCGGCGTCCGCGACCGACGCAGGGCCTGCTCCACGGCCTTTACGTCTTTCGCGTCATTCAGGATTGGCTTCGCACCTGCATGGCCGAAGGGCTGCACCAATCCGACGAAGCTCATGCGCGACGTCGGATCACGGAAATCGATGAGGAATGCGCAGAACTTGCCCTTCTGTGGTCGAGCACCGATCTGACGGACGATGGCCGCACCCTTGCCAAGGCCCTGTCCGACTAGCGCCGCTGCGGATTTCGACGCTTCGCCGCAGAGTAGGACGAAACCAGCGGTCGGGAGGGTTCACGCCGATTCAGGGCAGCGGGTTGTCTCGGAGGAAGGCCGTCGCCATCGCGCTGAACGGTTGGTCCGCCGTGCAGCAGCCTAGGAGGAACGCCCGAAAGCTCACGACATGCCTATGGGCGTTCGCATCAGGGCTACCCGTCAGATCGGACACGATCGCATGCGCCTGCTCCAGGCGTCTATAGTGGCTGAGTCGAGTCTCGTGCACCGGAAGATCCAGACCGAGCACCTCGATAGTGATGCGACCTCTCTCGGTGAGGCCCATCGGTACCTCTTTATACCAACCGATATGGAGGGACGGATCCTCCTTGTCGGGCTTAACCAGCATTGGTTCCTCCAGCGCAAGATCGTCACTTGGAAGGCGCGCCCGCACCATCTCGTCCGCTAGCGGGAAGAGATTACCCTTCCGAGTCGAGTTACAATAGTGGCAGCTCCACAGGAAGTTCTCCCATGCGTAGGCTAGCCAGTAGTATCCGGGCCGAATCTCCACCGTCCCGGCGCTCGCCTTTGAGAAGGCGATGGGTCTGAAATGTTCGACATGACCATGTGTGGTTCTCTTGTCCAACTTCTCTTCGCAATACACACACTTGCCGCTATGTGCTTGCCTCAACTTCGTCTTCACTGCCTTCGCGCCGTATATAGTGCTGTCAGGCTTGAACGACTTCTTTCCGCTCCGATAGTCGGCCCCGTCGGCCAGATACTGCGCCGCGTGTATCGCATGCCCGGCAGAAGCACGCTTCGCCAGATTGCGCGGCGGCGCTCCCTTCTCTACCCGGATCAAGCGGCCCCCCCGGGGAAGTCGCGGGCATAATCCATCATAAGGCGCTCGAAATTCGCTTCGCCCGCGCTGCGCTCCGTCGGCAGTCCAGCCACGAACTCGTCAAGTTCCGCGAGCTCCTCCTTTTCACGTCTTGTCATGCGCTTCTTGCGGATGATTTCCACCCGTCGTTCGAGCTTTGCCTCCGCACCGCGAGGACGAGGGGCACTGAAGCCGAAGAGTTCGCTCGTAACCAGCTGATCGATCCGCCACTGCTCCCGCGGAAGGGGATTGTTGAGTACCTCGGCGGCACCATCACACCAGCGAACCACTGCTACCGTCCCCCCCTCCGCAATCGCGTCCTGAGCCGTTATCGGGCTATGCGTTGTGGCAATGAACTGAATCTTGGGGAAGTGCTGGAGCATGTGACGCCTGAGATCCCGCTGCCATCTGGGATGAAGATGGAGATCGATCTCATCCACAAGCACGATGGCCGCCTCCTTCATGGGGGCCGTGCTGGCAGGGTAGGCCTCCAGCAGGCGGTAGGCCAAGTCGACCGTCCAGGCGAACATCGCTTGGTATCCAAGGCTCAAGTCCGCGAGCGGCACGACACCCGACGGTGTTTTGACATGCACTCCGCACTGCGCAGGCGTACGACCCGGCACGCGAGGTCCCCGGAACTCGATGTCGCTCGGCTTTAAGCCTTCGAGAAGGCTGGCGATCGCCTTGTAGACCGCCCGGAGCCTTGCCCTATCGCGCGTGCGGAGCTCACTCGGACCCTTCGCGGCCGCGTGCTCCAACTCCTCGAGCAACTCCTCCGCGTCATAGAGATCTACGGCATCGGCGAAGAGTGCTGAAGACATCTCGCGTTCCGACACGGTTCCTTTGTTTCCGTGGCCGATGTGCCGCGCCGCTCCGTAGCTGAGCACGAGGGGGCCTTCGGAGTGAAGCGCGTAACGCGCCTTTGGGAAAGAAAAATCCTTTAAGACCCCAGCCTCAATGCTCATCCGTACAGACATGGCGAAACTCTTGCCAGCAGGGTCTTGGAGTGTGGCGGCCATGGCTGCGCCGGAAGCGTAACGTCGCACGAAGCGCTCCACCTCGGCGTTCTGCCTGCCGGCGAGTTCTGGCTCCGACATTGTCGGTACTCCGTCGTCTGTACCTTCACCCCCATGACCCGACGCCATCGCTGGAACCGGGCGTAGCACCGCAAGCGCCTGGAGTAGCGTCGTCTTGCCAACGCCGTTCTCGCCCAAGATCAGACACCAGCGGTTGGGCTTGCCGGACTCGTCCGCCAAGTCGAGTCGCTGCCTTCCCGCGAAAGCCCGTACGTTCTCCAGCTCCAAAGCAAGGAAATGGAGCGAGTCTGGTTGATCGATTGGCACGCTCATCTCGAACTCTCCTGCTTCACCCCTCTAACCAGAAAACCATTGCGAAGTGCAGTGATTTTGCGGCCAGCGGCAGTGCTGCCAACATTCTACGCCCGTTTGGGCAGATAGCAGGCATCCAAACTGGTCCTTCGACCGCCTGCGGCGGCTTTTCACGCCCGCGCGGGCGGATATCGTATAGGGCCCGCAATCGGACAGGAGACCGAAGCGCCCTTTAGAGCCCTCGATTTGGCCTAACGCGGTCACTGTTCGCAAATCGTGGCTCGCAGAAAATATACTGGACTAAGCTGTGCGCCGATGTGAGGAAGTTAGCCTTAACGGGTGGGCGATGTGGTGGATTTTCTAGACAAGCAAATCGCCCCCCCGCGCAATTGGGAGACGTTCGAAGACCTCTGCCGCGCCCTATTTGCAGCGGTCTTCAAAAACCCTCTAGCTTCGAAAAACGGTCGCCGGGGGCAGCCTCAGCATGGTGTTGACGTGTTTGTCGAACTTTTGGATCAGCCCGGCAGTTGGGTTGGAGTTCAGTGCAAGGGCAAGGATCTCGGATACGGATCCAAAGCCACCAAGGCTGAGTTCGATGCGGAGCTTGTTAAGGCTGGCGAATTTCAGCCGGATCTGTCCCGTTGGATTTTCGTCACCACCGCGCCTGACGACGCCAAACTTCAGGAACACGCGCGAAAGACAAGCACGGCGCGGGTGGCGGTCGGGCGGTTCCCGGTGGAAGTCCTGGGATGGGGATCGCTGCTGGCGCTGATCGCGCAGCACGAAGCCGTCACTCGGCAATTCTACCCCGAGCACGCCCCGACGGCACAAAATGACATGTCGCGGGTCGCCGCGGCTGGCGACGCGGCGCTGGCCAGCATTGACGACACGCTACGCCATGGCCCGACCCAAATCACCATCGAGCGGCCCGAAAGCTGGAGAAGAGCGAGCGACGCCTTTGCCAAGGACCGCGTGATCCGGCTGACGGGGGACGGGGGGACAGGCAAGTCCGCAATCTTGAAACGTCTCGCGCAGACATTCGACGGGCCGCGCATCGTGCTCAAGGACAATCGCGTCTCCGCAACAAGCCTCGTCCAGCACCTTTCGCAACTTGGCATCGATAGCGACCCGGCGGAACTACTCGGTCTGGCCAGCAGCGGAGGCGAGGCACTGTGTGTGGTCGATGGCGCCGACCGCTTGCTCATGTCAGCTGGCCGCGGAGTCGTTCTGGATCTCTTCCGTGCAATTGCCGGATCTGCCGACCCGAGCCGTTGGCGGATCGTCACCAGCGCCCGGTCCTACCAGGACCGGGACCTTGTGGCGGACGCGCTCCGGGAGGCCGGCATCAACGAGGCCGGAATCTCGGTCGCCGTCGAGGGCATCACCGACGAAGACACGGCGCTGTTGGCCAAAGCGTTTCCGAGCTTTACATCGCTCCTTGCCCGTCGCGACCTGGGCCGCCAGAACCGTTCGCTGTTCCTGATCCGGGAGCTGCTTAAACGGGGTACACCGCCGGTTGAGACCTGGACCGAGCTCGACATCGCCGACGCTTGGGCGTCTGGAGAGGCGCGGCGAAGCAGGGCGCTGGCCGAGATCGGAGCGGCGATCGTTTCGGCACCAGCCCGGCCCCCCGGCCGATCCGAAATCGATCCGGACGGGCTGCAGGCGCTAATCGACGAAGGCACGGTCCTTCAGCTCCCGAACCGCGACGCGTTTCGCCTGGTCTATGACGTGCACGAGGACTGGCTGCTCGCCCGGCACCTCAACGCCCGGCGCAGCGAACTCCCGGCAATCCTTGCCGCCGCCGATCAACCGCTCTGGTGGCTCCGCGCCGTCAGGTTGAGCGCCCAGCTGCTGCTGGAGCAGGGCGACGTCGCGGGATGGAGGGAATTGCTCGCCAAACTCGACGCCGCAGAAGGGCTGGACCCGGCTTGGGCTCGCGCGGTGCTCGCCGCGCCACTCTATTCGGAACGCTCTGACGAGATATTGGCACGCTTGTCCGTAAACCTCCTCTCCGACCAGGCCAGCCTGTTGTTGCGCGTGCTCGACACACTGATCGTCTTCGAAACGCGCCTCGACGAACGGATGTTTGCTCTGCTCGCGGACCGCGATGAAGAGACGCGCTACACCATGGCGGCCTATTGGCGGCAGCCTCACTACCCGAGCTGGGTTTCGTTCCTAAGGTGGTCGCTGCCGCATTGGCGGGAATGGCCAGGAAAGCTGGTGCCGCGGCTCTCCGAGGTCGCGGTGGTATTCGCGAGGGCCACGGCAAACATCCCCAATAGCTTCTCCGAAAGCCTCGCCAAGATCGTACGCGAGTGGCTGATCGAGATCGAGGACGCCTGCTACGTTGAGAAGTTTGACGATCGCCGGGAGCCGTTCGGGGTAAAACTTGAACACTATCGCGGCTGGGAGAAGGTCGAAGACCGCCTCCGCGAGGTGCTCGTCGCATGCGTGGAATCCTCGCCCTCGACGGTCGGGGCATATCTGCAGCGCCTCACGACCGGAAAGGGTCTCGGACGCCCGCGAACGGACATCATCGAGTCGCACGGCAGGGTACCGGCAAAGCTCCCGCAGATATGGACCGACCTTTGCCTGCGCCAGTTTCTCCCCCGCCGGCGCCGCGCGCGCCGCGATGGCCCGTTCGGTAGGGAGCTGTTCCAATGGCATGATTATGATCGAGCCGGTCTAGGCAGCGACCAGGGAATGTCCCCCTCCTCGGCTTTGCGGGCCGGCCTTGATCAATTGTTCGAAGCGGATTCGGCACAGGCGCTTCGCCTGTTTCATGCGCTCGAGCGGCGCGCGAGCGTGCATTGGCGCTGGCGTTCCAAATGCTACGACAGGAGGCGACCACAGCCCCTTGTCATCGACTTTAGCCATCGCAAGGTCACGCTGTGGGGCGATGATCCGGTCTATCGCTGGTCACGCGGGATTCTCGGATCGAACATATTGGGATCAGTCTATCTCGCGCTCGACGATTGGCTTGGTCGCGAAACCGAGGCTGGCCGCCCCGTTGCCGAACTGATCGATCTGGTGCTGCAAGACCAGGGTCTTGTCGCCACCGCGGCGCCCTTGATTGCGATCATAGGTGAGCAGGTAAACACAGCGGCCGCGATCGATTCCGCAGGCCCCTTCCTCGCGGTGCCTCGCCTTTGGGAATATGACGTCCACCGGCACATCGACGATCAAGGCGGAGCGCACCGGATCGGGGTATTCTCGGCGGAGAACATTCATTTTCAGGCGAACGAGCGCAATCATCAGCGCCACATGAAGCGGAGTCCGCTCCACCATGCGCTACTCCTGCCATTCCGACTAATGGCCGGCGGCGAGGTGCGGCAGCGCTTCGATGGCGCGCGGCTCGCGTGGACCGCCGATGATCTCGCCAGCTTCGAGGACGAGTTGGATAACCAGGCGCTTGTCGCGAAACGGACCGCGCAAATCGAACGATACCGATCGGACGGGGATCCCGCGCAGCTCGTCTTCGAAGAGGCCGAGCAAGGTGTGAAGGTCAGCATCTCGCCGCCTGAGGAAGCGCTGCCCGAGATGGAAGCGATGGGCATGGCCAACCGCTTACTCGGCGAAGCCGCGGCGCTTGCGAACTGGATCCGCGCTACCCGCGAACAGCGAAGTCTCTCGCAAACTATAACCATTGCCGAAGCGATCGAGCGCGCGACCCAACTCGCAGCAGCGCTCGATGATACTGGCAATTCTCATCTGGACCTAGCGCGGAGGCTTGGCGGCGCCGCCATCGTCGGCACGGCGGCGGTCGCCGCGAGGCATTTGAGCGAAGCAGAACTGGCCACCCATCGCGCATGGATCGAGCACTGGCTTATGCTCGGAGCATCGGGTGGCGAGCGCGAAGATGTCGACGACTACGCGCTATTGTTCGACGACTTCCAGGTTCTAGCCGCCTGGGGCCTGGCGAGCCTAGCGAGCCGAGGACCTGCCAGCGCCACCCTCGACGCTCAGGTCACCGTCCTCGCGCTACACCGCGTGAACGCGATTGCCCAAGGCGCGCTTAAAGGGCTGCAATGGTCATTGCGACCCGATTTCGTCCGGGCACTGTACATCGCGGCGCTCGATACCTGCGTCGTCAACATCGGCTGGTGGTGGCGCGGCGACCGGCAGCGCGGCGAGGCCAAGCGCCAAAATACCCGGAAACGCAGACGTGTAATGCGCTGGGCGCTCGGTTCTTACCCGGTTCGCGCGCCGCTGCTGCCTCCCGCTCCCGATAGCTGGAGGTGGGTCTGGACCGGCAAATGGCCGCGCCCGCTGCAACGGCTCCACATGCCGGCGAAACGCGTCCTCAGTTGGCGTAGGGCGCTGGCTCTGACCAAGGGTCTCGATTGGGTCCGCCTCACCGATGGCGGCAAGCACCATGCGCTGTTTTCGGCCTATCTGACTAAGCTTGTCGATTGGACGCGGGCCTATTCAGAGGACACCGATCGGCACGATCGCCAATTTCCATATGAATGGGGTCATGGGCTCGCCAAGGAACTGGGCCGGTTCGCGGTTTCCCATGGCGGCGGGGATGAATGGAAGGCGCTGCTTGGATTTTCCCGACGCGATCGGCCCGAGGATCTGGTGGGCGAGTATCTCGACGGTGCGACGACGTCGCTGGTGGAAAGCAGCGAGCGGCCTGACCCCGGCTTCTGGTCGAGCTGGCAGCCTGCCGCGGACTGGATGCTAGAGCACGCAATTCCAAAGCGTCGCGGCCGGTACGATCAGCTGTCGCGTGGGGCCGGGGCGGCGGGCTTCGTCGGGCCCTATTATACGCCATTGCCACCGGACTGGCCCCATCTGGAGGATGTGCTCGGCGCGGTCGACCGCTGGGTGCGCGCGACGGCGCATCTGCCGGCCGGCGCCTATTCCGTTATCCAGATCGTCGAGCGCATGAATCCTGACCAGCGCGCACGCTGGTTCCTGCCGTGGCTGGCGCACTGGACCCAGCTCCACGGCCCCGATGAGAGCTTTTGGTCGTATAACGGGTTAGGAAACAAGGCGGCCGTCCTGCTCAAGCCTCTTTCCGATGCGAGTAATGATGTACGCGCCAGTGGGCGCGCGGTCCTCGCCATCCTGGCGGACGCCGGATCGACCGCAGCAAGAGAAATGGTGGCAGCGTTTGCTACACGGCGAGATTAGACTCCATCTCAGGCAAATCCTGCGGCAGCTTTTGGTCGACAGGCGACCTTGCGAACTAGCAGCTATCCCAGAACCTATGCTCCAAACCTCACATTCCGTAGTTAGCGAAATGTGATCTGACCAAGGCCTTTTTTCGCACCAATGCGATAACTGCGAACCCGCAAGCCAAAGCTGACAGTTCCAACCGAAGCTGTGATTTCAATGTGAGGCTTGGAGATAACTAGGATGCCCAATTTTCTGGACTGGACAACCAAAATATATCCCGTCAATGTGCCCGGACATCGGTGGACACTTATGGAAACTGGATGATTGTGGTATAGAGTGTGGGAAGCAACCATTTGGCATAATGAATTGATTTTAATATCAAATTCTTAGGTGTGAACTTTCTAAGTCCTCCGTCTCCGCCATTTTTTCCTTCAGGTTCCGTGCGATGATCAAGTCCCGCTTCGGTACCTTTCGTGGGCTGGTTCGGCTCGCTCTATCCTATCCCCAAATGCTGCTGGGCCGATCGGCTGCGCCGGCGCCCGATGCGGCGCAGGTGCGGCGACTGGTGTTTGTGTGTCAGGGCAATATCTGCCGCAGTGCCTTTGCCGATGTGGCGGCGCGGCGGGCGGGGCTGAACGTCGCGTCCTTCGGCCTGTCCACCACCAGCGGGCGCGGCGCGCATCCGCCCGCGATATTGGCGGCGCAGGCGCTGGGCCATGACCTGTCGGCGCACCGGGCGATCGACATGCAGGATTATGAGCCGCAGGAGGGCGACCTGCTGCTGGCGATGGAGGTGCGGCAGCTGCACCGGCTGGCCGCCGATCCGCGCCTGAAAGACCTGCCGCGCATGCTGCTGGGGCGCTGGACCCGACCGATGCTGCCGCATCTGCATGACCCATATCGCCTGGACGATCGCTATATGGCGACCTGCCTGACGCGAATCGACCGCGCAGTCCCGGCTCTGGTCAGGGCTTTTCCCGGCGCACGGCTTTCCTGACCATCTGCGCCAGATCGCGCAGCCAGGGTTTCAGGTCCGAGCGGCTGAACACATAATAGCGCGCGCGCGGATCGAAAAAGGCCAGCAGATAGCCGGCCAGATCGCGGAGCGGGCGACGGCGGAAGAAGGGATCGCCGATCCGGCGGGAGGCGAAGAGGATGCGGGCCAGCCGCTTGGTTTCCGGCACCATATAGCGGGCGCGCAGATCGTCGCGCGGCGTGGGGGCGGGATCGGTCTGGCCCAGCACGGCGCGGCGATAGGCCTCCCACGCGAAGGTCGCGCCGCAATGGAGCGCCAGCGGCAGGCTGCCCCAGAAACGGCCGTTCACCTCCATCAGCCAATAATGGCCACTGGCGGGGTCATAGCGATATTCGACCATCGCCTGGCCTTCCCAGTCGAGCGCGCGCAGCAGCTTTTCCGACAGCGCCATTTGCGGGCCATGGGCGTCGACAGGCTCGGCGCGGCAAAGGGTGGAAACCCCGCCTTCGGGCGGCCATTCGTGCAGGCGACGATGCTGGAAGCGCAGGGTGGCCTGCCCATCGGCCATGTAGAGCATCTGGCCCAGGCCCACGCCGCGACAATATTGCTGGATCAGCGGCCAGCGGCCGATCGGCGCGTAGCGGGCCAGCAGGGCGAGCAACTGGTCCGCGTCACGAATATAGTCGGTCTTGATCCATTCGAGGCCCGCCTGTTCGAGCAAGGCCATGATTTCGGGCGGATTGGCCCATTTGGCGACCAGCGGATAGCGCATCTGCGCGGCGCGGGCGGCGAAATCCTCATGACCCAGCGGCTGCCATGTCTGGGGCACGCGCAGGCCGGCCGCCGAAGCCGCCTCGATCGTCTGCATCTTGTCCAGCACCCGGTCGAGCCGATCGGGTCGGGGGACAAGGATGTGGCAGGGGCCGATCATCGGCGGCAACGCGGCCAGTTGCAGCAGGTCGGTTTCGGAAATGGCCAGCACGGCGCGGGCGCCGGTGCGGACGATCAGACCGGGCAGCCAGTCGGCGATCGGGCCGGCCGGGCGCTGGGTCCAGCCCGTGCAATAGCGCGAGGCGGTGACGATCGAGTGCGAATCGCGCGCGATGCCGTGCACGGACACGCCATGCCGGCCCAGATCGCGCACGACCGCAAGGCCGATGGCGTTTTCCAGACCCAGGACGATCGCGCCGGGCAGCGCCGTCACGCAGGCACCAGCCGATGTTCGTAACGCCAGGTCGCCCAAGCCTGTGCAGCGAGGCGCATCCCGGTGCGCAGGCGGCTGGGCGCGGCGCGACTGAGCGGACGGGCCGGTCGGTCGGCAAGGTCGGTGGACAGATCGTTGAAGCCCGCGCCCCGGACACCGGGCAGGCGGGCCGCTTCCCGGCACAAGGCTTCGAACCGGGCGATGACGGCGCTATTGGGCCGCTGACGATCGCGCGAGAGCATTTCGAAACTATGGGTGACGACATTGAAGGCGTCATGGCCATCGCGCACCGCATGGCGCAGGCCCGCGCGCATTTCGGCGGCGGACATGGCGCAGATCTGGGCCGGGCGGAAACCGCCGGGCCGGTCCTCTATGCCCGATACCGGCAGTTCGGCGACGCCATGCGCACGGGTCGCGCCGATCTGCGCCCGATCGGCAGATATGCCGCATCCATGGCCGAGATAGGCGGGATTGACGCTGCTGTCCCATATGACGCCCAGGGTCGCGAGCGCGCGCAGCGTATCGTCATTGGCGCCGAAATTGCCGGCGCGAAAGGCGGTGATGGCGGGGGCGCCGGCCTGTTCCAGCAGGCGCCTGGCATGGCCGAGCAGGATGATCTGATCGTCCAGCGAGAAATCGCCGATACTATGCCCCTGCCGGTCGCCGACCGGCGAATCCTTCGCCCAGGCGAGCCATTCGGTGTGGATGTGCATCTGCACTTCATGCCCGCGCGCGACGATGGCGCCGACGATGGGGGCCAGGAAATCCGCGCCGTGGACCAGCGCCGGCATGGGATCGAGAAAGAAGACACCCTTGAGACCGTGGCGGTCGAGCAGGTCCATCTGCCAGCCGATGCCGAAGGCGCCGGCCCGCGTGCGCGCCCAGATCGACCGGTCGACATTGTCGACGAGACTCATCCCCCGCTGGTGCAGCGAAGCGGAGAGTTCGGTATCGACGGTGATCAGCAACGCGGTCATGCAGGGGTCCGGTCCGGGGGCAACGATCAGGCGATAGATGGTCTGCGTTAAGGAGGGGTAATGTTTCCCCCGCATGTCCGATAGGAATTTCTACCGAAATATGCGCCCCTGAACCTTGCTATCTCCTGAAGACGACGCCCCCGCCGCGAACCCTTCATTGCAACAGCGCAAATTCCCCGTAATTGCCCTGGAAGAACAGCAGGGGGCTGCCCGGACGATCGACTTCCAGCGCGATCACGCGGCCGAGCGCGATATAATGGTCGCCCGCTTCATGCACGGCGTCGAGCGTGCAGTCGATCCAGGCGACGACATCGTCCAGGATCGGCGAGCCATTGGCCGACACGCGGTGGGACAGGCCGGCGAACTTGTCCGGGCCGGGACCGGCGACCTGGCGGCAGAGCGGCAACTGGTCGCTGGCGAGCACATTGACGCAGAATTTGCCGACCGCCTGGATGCGCGGCCAGCTTCCCGAACTTTTGGCCGGGAAGAAAGCGACCAGCGGCGGATCGAGCGAGACCGAGGTGAAGGAGCCGACGACCATGCCGACCGGCATGCCGTCCGCCTCCACCGCGGTCACGATGCAGACGCCGGTGGGGTAATGGCCCAGCACCCGGCGAAAGGTCGCATTGTCGAAACTGGCCACGCTCATGCCTTGCTCCCGAGACGGTTCATGCCTCCCCCTCTCGCGCAGAATGGCCCCCAAGCAAATGATAAAGCGCGGGCCACCGACGAGAAAATCTCAGTCGATGGCCCGGAACCGATCAGAGCGCGACGCCGCCGGCCGCCAGAACCGCCAGCGTGAGCAGTTCGGAGGCGTTGGAGGACATGGTGGCGATCTGGACCGATTTTTCCATGCCGACCAGCAGCGGGCCGATCGTCGTCGTGCCGCCCAGTTCGCGCAGCAGCTTGGCCGAGATATTGGCCGATTGCAGGCCGGGCATGACCAGCACATTGGCCGGGCCGGACAGGCGGCTGAACGGGTAGCTTTTCATGACGGTGGGGTTGAGCGCGGCGTCCGGCGTCATTTCGCCTTCATATTCGAAATCGACGGCCCGTTCGTCGAGCAACTTCACGGCGTCGCGGACATTGTCCAGGAAGGCGCCGGGCGGGTTGCCGAAATTGGAGTAGGAGAGGAAGGCGACGCGCGGGTCATGGCCCATGCGGCGGGCGACGGCGACGGTGCCCTCCGCAATATCGGCCAGTTCGATGGCCGAGGGGCGTTCATGCACGGTGGTGTCGGCCAGGAACACGGTCTTGTCCTTGGTCACCATGACATGGATGCCGAAGGGGGTGCGGCCCGGCGCCGGGTCCATCACCCGCTTCACTTCGCGCAGCGTCTGGCCATAGGGACGGGTCATGCCGGTGATCATCGCATCGGCCACGCCCATCTTGACCAGCAGCGTACCGAAGATGTGGCGATCGCGATTGACCATGCGCTCGCAATCACGGCGCAGGTAACCGCGCCGTTGCAGGCGGGCATAGAGCAGGTCGACCATGTCGGGCACCAGCGGCGAGTTGACGCTGTTGTGCAGTTCGAAACTTTCAGGATCGCGCACGCCCAGTGCCTTGAGCTTTTCCATGACATCGTCGCGGCCGACCAGCACCGGGATGCCATAGCCCAGCTCGCGGAACTGGATGGCGGCGCGCAGCACCACTTCCTCCTCCGCTTCGGCGAAGACGACGCGCTTGGGATTGGCCTTGGCGATTTCATAGGCGCTGGTGAGGACCGACGTGGTCGGGTTGAGGCGGGCTTTCAAAGACTGGCGATAGGCGGCCATATCCTCGATCGGCTTTTGCGCGACGCCGGTTTCCATCGCGGCCTGCGCGACGGCGGCGGGCACGACTTCCATCAGGCGCGGGTCGAAGGGCGCGGGGATGATATATTCGGGGCCGAAGCTGTGCGCGCGGCCATAGGCCTTGGCGACTTCCTCCGGTACCTGTTCGCGCGCCAGTTCGGCGATGGCATGGGCGGCGGCCAGTTTCATCGCGTCGTTGATGCCGGTCGCCCGCACATCGAGCGCGCCACGGAAGATGAAGGGGAAGCCCAGGACATTGTTGACCTGATTGGGGAAGTCGGAGCGGCCGGTGGCGACGATGGCGTCGGGGCGGACGGCATGGGCGTCGGGCGGCAGGATTTCCGGGTCGGGATTGGCCATGGCGAAGATGATGGGATTGGGGGCCATCGACTTCACCATGTCCTGCGACATGGCGCCGGCGACCGAGAGGCCGAGGAACACGTCGGCGCCCTTGACCGCTTCGGTGAGGGTCCGGGCGTCGGTCCTGACCGCATGGGCCGACTTCCACTGGTTCATGCCCTCGGTGCGGCCCTGATAGATGACGCCCTTGCTGTCGCACATGATGACATGGTCATGGGGGACACCGAGCGCCTTGATCAGTTCGGTGCAACTGATGGAGGCGGCGCCCGCGCCGTTCACCACCACCTTCATATCCTTCATGTCGCGGCCGGTGAGCAGCGCCGCGTTGATGACGCCCGCCGCCGCGATGATCGCCGTGCCATGCTGGTCGTCATGAAAGACCGGGATGTTCATCCGTTCCTTCAGCGTCTGTTCGATGATGAAACATTCGGGCGCCTTGATATCTTCAAGGTTGATGCCGCCGAAGGTCGGCTCCATCAGTTCGACCGCGTCGATGAAGCGATCGACATCTTCGGTCTTGAGTTCGATGTCGATGCTGTCGACGTCGGCGAAGCGCTTGAACAGCACCGCCTTGCCCTCCATCACCGGCTTGGACGCGAGCGCGCCGAGATTGCCGAGGCCCAGGATCGCCGTGCCGTTGGAGATGACCGCAACCAGATTGCCCTTGGCCGTATAATCATAGGCGGTCGCGGGGTCGGCGGCGATGGCGCGCACCGGGACGGCGACGCCGGGGGAATAAGCGAGGCTGAGGTCGCGCTGCGTCGCCATCGGCTTGGACGCGATGATCTCGATCTTGCCGGGACGGCCGGTCGAGTGGAAGAACAGCGCCTCGCGCTCGGAAAATTCCACATTCGATCTGTCGGACATAGCGGCCACCCATATAATGGAACAATAAGCCGGCCCTAGCGGTAAGATTATCCTGTGGGCAAGTGCGAGACGCGCAATTTTCCTGCCCTTCCGGGAAGCGCTGGTTTCAACCCAAGGTTCAGGCTATCGCCCTGCCCCATGGCTTCTTCGACCGACATTCCAGCTTTTGCCGCCGCCCCGACGCCGATGATGGCGCAATATCTGACGCTCAAGGCCGAAGCGCAGGACTGTCTGCTCTTCTATCGTATGGGCGACTTTTTCGAGCTGTTCTTCGACGACGCGAAAATGGCGGCGGCGACGCTGGATATCGCGCTGACCAGCCGGGGTGAACATGGCGGCGCGCCGATCCCGATGTGCGGCGTACCGGTGCATAGCGCCGAAGGCTATCTGGCGCGGCTCATCAAGGGCGGGCATCGCGTCGCCATCGCCGAACAGACCGAGACGCCGGCGCAGGCCAAGGCGCGCGGGGGCAAGACGCTCGTGGCGCGGGCGATCGTACGGTACGTGACCGCCGGCACGCTGACCGAGGAGACATTGCTCGACAGCCGGCGCGACAATATGCTGGTCGCGCTGGCGCAGGTGGGTGGAGACGGATCGGGCGAGATCGGCATTGCCGCCGCCGACATCTCCACCGGCCGGTTCGAGACGATGACCTGCGCGATGGGCGACCTGCCCGCCGAACTGGCTCGGTTGCGGCCGAGCGAAGTGGTGGTGGCCGAAGGATCGGGCATCGAGGTGGCGGACATGCACTTGTTCGACAAGGCTGCCTTTTCCAGCAGCCGGGCCGAGGATGCGCTCAAACGCCTGTTCGGCGTGGCGACGCTGGACGGATTTGGCCAGTTCGGACGCGCCGAGCTGGGGGCGATGGGTGGGTTGATCGCCTATCTGGATCACGCCGGCAAGGGCACCCTGCCCTTCCTGGCCCCGCCGCTGCGCAAGACCAGCGGCGGGCATGTCGCGATCGACGCGGCGACGCGCGAAAGTCTGGAGATCGTATCGACTACGGCAGGTACACGCGCGGGCAGCCTGCTGGGCGCGATCGACCGGACGGTGACGGGCGCGGGCGCGCGGCTGCTGGGACAGGATCTGTCGGCGCCGCTGATGGACCTGGCCATGATCGAGGCGCGGCTGGGGCTGGTCACGCTGTTTCATGACGATGCGACGTTGCGCGACCAGTTGCGCGGCGCGCTGCGGGCGTTGCCGGACATCGGGCGGGCATTGGGGCGCGTGGCGGTGGGGCGTGGCAGCCCGCGCGACCTGGGCCAGTTGCGCGATGGGCTGGGCGAGGCGCGACTATTGCGCGAGCGGTTGGGTCGGATCGCCGATGCGCCGCAGATGCTGGTGCAGTTGCTGCCGGCGCTGGACGGCCATGGCGCACTGGTCGATGCGCTGGCGCGCGCGCTGGTGCCGGCGCCGCCGACCGAGACGGCTGGTGGTGGCTATATTGCCGATGGCTATGATCCGGCGCTGGACGAATTGCGGCGGCTGAGCAGCGACGGCCGCCGCGCCATCGCGTCGCTGGAGGCCAAATATCGCGCGCAGACCGGCATAGCCGCGCTCAAGATCCGGCATAATGGCGTGCTGGGCTATCATGTCGAGGTGCCGGCCCGCGCCGCCGACCAGTTGATGCAGCCCGACAGCGGCTTTACCCATCGCCAGACGCTGGCCGGGGTGGTGCGGTTCAATTCGATCGACCTGCATGAGGAAGCGGGGCGCGTGGCGCAGGCCGGCGCGCATGCACTGGTGGCGGAAGCCGCGCATCTGGAGGAACTGATCGGCGCGGTGCTGGACCGCAAGGCCGACATCGCCCGCGCCGCCGATGCGCTGGCGCGGCTGGACGTGGCGGCTTCTTTGGCCGAACGCGCGGCCGAGGGCGGCTGGCAACGGCCGCATTTCGTCAGTGCGAATGGGGCGGACGATGGGGCGGGACAATGTCTCGACATCATCGGTGGGCGGCATCCGGTGGTCGAAGATGCGCTGCGCAAGGACGGCCAGCCCTTCGTCGCCAATGATTGCCGGTTGAACGAGGGCGACCGGCTGTGGCTGGTCACAGGTCCGAACATGGGCGGCAAGTCGACTTTCCTGCGGCAGAATGCGCTGATCGTCATATTGGCGCAGGCGGGCGGCTATGTGCCGGCACAGGCGGCGACGATGACGCTGGTGGACCGGCTGTTCAGCCGGGTCGGCGCTTCGGACAACCTGGCCAGGGGGCGATCGACCTTCATGGTGGAGATGGTCGAGACGGCGGCGATTCTGGCGCAGGCGACCGAACGCAGCTTCGTCATCCTGGACGAAGTGGGGCGCGGGACGTCCACCTATGACGGGCTGGCGCTGGCATGGGCGGTGGTCGAGGCGGTGCATGAGGTCAATCGCTGCCGCTGCCTGTTCGCGACGCACTATCATGAACTGACGCGGCTGGCCGAGACGCTGTCGTCGCTCTCGCTGCACCATGTCCGGGCGCGCGAGTGGAAGGGCGACCTCATCCTGCTGCACGAACTGGCGCAGGGGCCGGCGGATCGCAGCTATGGTCTGGCGGTGGCGCGGCTGGCAGGGCTGCCGCCGGCGGTGCTGAAGCGCGCGAAGGATGTGCTGGCGCGGCTGGAGGCGGGCAAGGCGAAGACCGGCGGGATCGCGGCGGGGCTGGACGACCTGCCGCTGTTCGCGGCGGTGGCGGCGATCGAGGAGGAGAAAGTCGATCCGCTGCTCGCGGCGATCGCGGCGATCGACGCCGACGCCCTGTCCCCGCGTGAGGCGCTCGATCACATATATCGGCTGAAACAACTGGCCGCTGAGCGGCGGTCCGACTAGAGAAACCATATGGGCATACAGTATCCAGCGCTGGGATCGCGGCGTGCGATCATCGACCGGCGCGCCATTTCCGACACGATCAACGCCCTGGCGCAAGAGCATCGGGGCGACGCCATGCGCCTGCGCGGCGCAATCGTGAAGGAATTGAAGGCGGCGCTGGACGAGGGCCGGGCCGAAGTCGCTCGCCGGCTGAGCGCCAAGCCGACGCGCGGGCGGGAATCGGTGACGGCCTTCGCCTTCCTGATCGACCAGATTTTGCGGCTGCTCTACGATGCGACGACGCACCACCTTTATCCCGCCGGCAATCGCAGCACCGGCGAGCGGATCGCGCTGATCGCCGTGGGCGGCTATGGCCGGGGCGAGATGGCGCCGCACAGCGACGTCGATATCGGCTTCATCACGCCCTGGAAGCCAACCGGCTGGACCGAGCAGGTGATCGAATCCATGCTCTATTCGCTGTGGGACCTGGGGCTGAAGATCGGACATAGCAGTCGATCCGTCGATGAGACGATGCGGATGGCCAAGAGCGACCTGACGATCCGCACCGCGCTGCTGGAGGCGCGCTATGTCTGGGGCGACCGGGCGCTCTATGAGGAGACATCGGTCCGCTTCGATGCCGAAGTGATGCAGGGCAATGCCCGCGCCTTCGTGACCGAAAAGCTGGTCGAGCGCGACGAGCGGCACAAGCGGATGGGCGACAGCCGCTATGTCGTCGAGCCGAACGTGAAGGAAGGCAAGGGCGGGCTGCGCGACCTGCATACGCTGTTCTGGATCGGCAAATATGTGAACCGGGTGCGATCGGTCGCCGAACTGGTCGATGTCGGCCTGCTGACGGACGCCGAGTTGCGCCAGTTCCAGAAGGCCGAGGATTTCCTGTGGGCGGTACGGTGCCACCTGCACACCATCACCGGGCGGGCCGAGGATCGGCTGACCTTCGACCTCCAGCTCGAAACCGCGACGCGGATGCACTTTACCGGGCGCGCGGGACGGTCCGGGGTCGAGCGCTTCATGCGCTATTATTTCCTGAACGCGAAGACGGTGGGCGATTTGACCGCCGTGTTCCTGGCCCATCTGGACGACCAGATGGCGGAAAAGGGGCGGCGCTATATCCCGTCCATCTTCCGCCGGCCCAAGAAGCTGGACGGGTTCGTGCTGGAGCGCGGGCGGATCGCGCTGCCGAGCGACGATTTCTTTCAGGCGGACCCGGTGCGGTTGCTGGAAATATTCGCCGTGGCGGATCGGCATGAATTGCAGATTCACCCCAGCGCGATGCGCGCCGCCAGCCGCGATGCGGGCCTGATCACCGCCAGGATACGCAAGGATGCCCGCGCCAACGCCGCCTTCATGGATGTGCTGACCAGCCCGCGCGATCCCGAAACGGTGCTGCGCTGGATGAACGAATCCACGGTGTTCGGCCGGTTCGTGCCCGATTTCCGCCGCGTCGTCGCGCAGATGCAGTTCGATATGTATCATCATTATACGGTCGATGAGCATACCATCCGCGCCGTCGGCCTGCTGTCGCGGATCGAGAAGGGCGAGCTGGGGCAGGACCATCCGCTGGCGAGCGATCTGATGGGCAAATTGCTGTCGCGCCGCGCGCTCTATGTCGCGGTGCTGCTGCACGATATCGCCAAGGGACGCGGCGGCGATCATAGCCTGTTGGGCGCGGAGGTGGCGGAGCATCTGTGCCCGCGGCTTGGCCTGACGCCGGCGGAGACGGAGACGGTCGCCTGGCTGGTGCGATACCATCTGCTGATGTCGGCCACCGCCTTCAAGCGTGACCTGGCCGATTACAAGACGATCCTCGACTTCGTGGATGTCGTGCAGAGCCCGGAGCGGCTGCGGCTGCTGCTGTGCCTGACCGTGGTGGATATTCGCGCGGTGGGACCGGGCGTATGGAATAGCTGGAAACGGCAGTTGCTGGGCGACCTGTATGACGCGGCCGAGGAAGTGCTGCGGCTGGGCCACAAGCAGAAGGGGCGTAGCGAGCGGGTAGCGATGAAGCAGGCGGCTTTGCGCGCGGCGCTGGGCATGGACGAGGCGACCTTCGCCGCGTTCGGCAAGCGGCTCCCCGAAAGCTACTGGATCGCCGAGCCGGACGATATCCTGTTCCACAACGCCCAGCATATATTGGCGGCGGGCGACGCGCAGTTGTCGATCGCGGCGCAATATTATCCGCAGCGCGGCGCGACGCTGGTGACGGTTTATGCCGCCGACCATCCCGGGCTGTTCTATCGCATCGCCGGCGCCATCCATCTGGCCGGCGGCAACATCATCGACGCGCGCATCCACACGACCCGCG
The DNA here is from genome assembly GCF_001421665.1 of Sphingobium sp. Leaf26. Lineage (GTDB taxonomy): Bacteria > Pseudomonadota > Alphaproteobacteria > Sphingomonadales > Sphingomonadaceae > Sphingobium. The sequence continues at coordinate 68,366 of NZ_LMKV01000004.1, read as the reverse complement.
ACGGCGTGGCGATCGACAATTTCCTGGTGCAGGACCCGCTGGGCGGCGCGTTCCACAGCGACGACCAGCTCAGGCGGATTCGCGGCGCGATCGAGGATTCCTTGTCCAACCGGCACCGGATGATCACCAAGCTGGCCGCGCGCCCCCTGCCCCGCACCCGCGCAGAGGCGTTCCGCATCGAGCCCAATGTGCTGATCGACAACAAGGCGTCGAACCGCTTTACCGTCGTGGAAGTCAATGCGCGCGACCGGCCGGCGCTGCTGTTCAGCCTCGCCAATGCGCTGTTCCAGTCGAAGGTGACGGTGCACAGCGCCCATGTCGCCACCTATGGCGAACGGGCGGTCGATACTTTCTACGTCACCGACCTGCTGGGCGGAAAGATCGAGAGCAAGGCGCGGTTGCAGACGCTGGAACGGCGCCTGCTGGAGGCGGCAGGCGGTGAAGTGGGCGAGGCGCTGGAGCGAGCGTGAAGCGCCAACCGAATTAAGCGGTAATCTCCATCCCGTCGCCCGGTGCCAGCAATGGCAGGAGCTGAAGCATGTCGTCGCGGTCGATCGCAATGCAGCCTGCCGTGGGGCGGCCTTCGGACAGATGGAAGAAGATGGCGCTGCCCATGCCCGGCACCGGCTGCGCATCATTATGGCCGAGCACGACGATGACGTCATAGGCGTCGTCGGTGCGGATCAGGCTTTCGGCGGAATAGGCACGCGGCAGGCGGACGGGGCGGTTATAGGCCGGGTCGGCGATGTCGTCCGACCAGCCGTCATGGGCACGTATCCAGCGCCAGGGCAGGATTATGCCGGTCGAATCGACCCTGCCGGGGCGCAGCAGGACGCCGCGAATGGGCCATGTGCCCAAAGGCGTGCAGCCATCTCCTTCCCGCTTGTCTGCGGCTGCGCATGCGCCGTTTCGACCGATGGTGCACGCCATGGCGATATCGCCGAAGGTCAGGCGACCTGCGCCGCTTTCGACGCGGATCAGTGTCATAACTGGTGGCCGGTGCGGTCGCGCTTGGTGGCAAGATAGCGTTCATTGTGCGGATTGGCGGCCAGGATGATCGGCAGGCGCTCCGCGACCTTGATTCCGGCCGCTTCCAGCCCCGACACCTTGTTGGGATTGTTGGTGAGCAGGCGGACCTGCCCCACGCCGAGCAGGTCGAGCATGCGCGCCGCGACCGAAAAATCCCGCGCGTCGATCGCAAAGCCGAGGCGCACATTGGCGTCGACCGTGTCGAACCCCTGATCCTGCATTGCGTATGCGCGCAGCTTGTTGACGAGGCCGATGCCGCGCCCTTCCTGCCGCAGATAGAGCAAGATGCCCCATGGCGCGTCGGCGATCCGGTGCAGCGCCTCATGCAGTTGCGGGCCGCAGTCGCATTTCAGGCTGCCCAGCACGTCGCCGGTCAGGCATTCGCTGTGCAGGCGGACGACGGGCGGTGAGCCGTCCCGCTTGCCGACGACCAGCGCAACATGTTCGCGCGGCTCGTCCGGGCTGCGGAAGGCGATGATTTCCGCGCTTTCGCTGGCCGATACGGGCAGGCGCGCGCGGGTGGCGATGGCAAGGTTGGTGGCATCGTCATAGGCAGCGATGGCGGCCGCGCTGACCTCTGCCTCGACCGGGCCGTCGCCCTCAGCCAAGAAATAGGCGGGCAGGATGCCGGCGAGGCGGGCGAGCCGCAGCGCCGCCTTGGCCGCCTGCGGTGCCGGCAAGGCGCGCGCGCGGAACGGCCCCTTGAGCGGTGACGCCAGGTCCAGCACGGGATCGGAAATGGCGGTGGCGACGTCGGCGTCGATCCAGGGCGCGCGCTCGACCAGCACCGGCAGGTCGGGATCGGCGGCGGCGAGTTGATTGGCGAGCTTGAGCGTTTCGGCCCGCGCAGCCGAGATCAGGATGTCGGCGCGGCCTTGCGGATCGAAATCCGCCAGCGTCACCGCGTCCGCACCCTCGATCGCCATCAGGCGGATCGCGCCATCGGGGGCGGTCAGGCGGATCGCCCAGCCACGGCGCAGCGCGTCGATCGCCCGCGCCGCATCCCGCCCGGTCGCGGCGGTCATCAGAAGGCGAACTCGGTGATGATCGGGATATGATCGGACGGCTTGATCCAGCTTCGCGCCGGTTCGACGACACGATGGCTGACCGCCTTGTCCGCGACGTCCTTCGTCATCCACATATGGTCGAGGCGGCGGCCGCGATCCGATTCCGCCCAGTCCTTCGCGCGATAGCTCCACCAGGTGTAGAGACGCGCGGGCGCGGGGTGGAAATGACGGCCGATATCGACCCAGTCGTTCGATGCCTGCAACCGCGCCAGAATCTCGCATTCGATCGGCGTATGGCTGACCACGTTCAGCAACTGCTTGTGGCTCCAGACGTCGCTTTCCAGAGGCGCGATGTTGAAATCGCCGGTCAGGATGGCCGGCTTGTCATCCAGCGCCGACGACCACTGGATCATGCGTTCGATGAAATCGAGCTTCTGGCCGAATTTGGGATTCACGTCCCGGTCGGGAATGTCGCCGCCGGCCGGCACATAGACATTTTCGATGCGCACGCCATTGTCGAGCCGGACGCCGACATGGCGCGCTTCGCCATTGGCCTGCCAGTCGAACCGGTCATCCTCATGCACCGGCACCTTGCTCATGATCGCGACGCCATGGTGCATCCGCTGACCGTTCAGCACCTGATGGACATAGCCCATGCGGCGGAACATTTCGGTGGGGAAAATCTCGTTCACCACCTTGGTTTCCTGCAAGCAGAGGATGTCGGGCGCCTCCATGCGCAGAAGCTGTTCGACGATGTCGATGCGTGCGCGGACGGAGTTGATGTTCCAGGAACAGATGGAGAGAGTGTCGGCCATGGTTCGCAACTAGGAGCGCAAACGGCGTTGCGCAAGCGCCAGGCCTGTGGTGGGCAAAGTAAGACCCCCGCTCCGGGGGCGTGGAACGGGGGTCTCGATCGCGCCCTTGAAGCGCTTCGCGACGCGAGGGGGGACCGGGTAACAGGGGGGAAATCCCGGTTTGGTCTCGCGCCGTGGGTTTCTGATTAGCGGGCCGCATATGAGCGTCAGATGAACGGGCCGGCAAGATTGCGCCCGATGGCTCGGGCCGTCTTGCCGGGCACTCGTGTTAACTGCCGGCCGAGCGACCCCTGGGCCGCGGATCGGTCCAGCGGAAGGCGGAATCGGCGACCGGCGCGCCATAGACTTGATTGGAGAAGCGGACCGCCGTGCGGTTATTCTGCGAATCGAGCATGACCCAGCCATAGAGCTGAAGCCCCGCCGGGCCGGACGCATTGCGTTTGAAGATCATCGTGATGGTGCCATATTCGGGCCGCTTGGGATCGCGCGCCTCGACGCTGAGCACCGTCGGGTCGCCGGTCGGCACCAGCTTGCCATATTTGGACAGATCCTTCGACGGGTCGAGCAGCGCGCCCAGCGGCGAATTGCCGATCGGCCAGCGCTGCACCTGGCGCACTTCATAGTCGATCATGGTCAGCGCCTTGCCATCGCTGACGATCAGCAGTGGCACGCCCTTCTGATACTGGAAGCGGATCTTGCCCGGCTGCTTCAAGGTCAGCTTGCCGGTCAGCGTCTGACCGTTGCGGTCGGTCTGGCTGAAATCGGCGGTCAGGGTGGTGACGCTGCGGATATAGGCGTTCACCTTGGCAAGGTCGGACTGGTCCTGTTGTTGCGCGGCGACGGGCGCGGTCGGGACGACCAGCGGCGCGGCGGCGAGGACGAGTGCGAGGGGCGCAACGATGCGCTTCATGGCGTTCAACTCCGATTGTTGGGGAGAGAGGGCTAGGTGATGCGGCTTGAACCCGTTCTGAACCCGCCTGTTCCGAAATAGCAAGATATGGAGACGAGTGATGGGGGAGAGCATCCGCGTGGCGCCGGGACGGCACGATCCCCATGCTTCCGCCTCGCCCTGCCGGTCTGACCGGCGGCACCGCTCGAAACATGGTATCGGCGCGGCAGCAACAGCCAGACGCCTAGAGCGCGCTGCGTTAAATCCGATGCAGGTCGCGCGCTCCAGTTTTTTGTTTTCGCATCGTTTTAAGCGAAAAACCGGTTCCCACTTTTCCGCACGATGCTCTGGCTTTCCCCGACCACAAAAAAAAGGGCCGATCTGACGATCAGCCCTGAAAGTTTTTAGGAGAGGATGCCTGAAAGGCCTACTCTCTATGGTCCAACCGGTTCATGACCGCAAATGCGAAGGAAAGCAGCGCGATTGCAGGGAGCGCAATCGTAGCGCTTCCGGCAGGCGTCAGAGCGGATTCCCATTCTCGTCGCGCAGCACTTCGCGGCGGCCGACATGGTTGGGGGGGCCGACCAGACCTTCCTCTTCCATTCGTTCGATCAGGCGCGCCGCCGAGTTGTAGCCGACGCGGAGTTGGCGTTGGAGCCAGCTGGTCGATGCCTTCTGGTTTTCGAACACAAGCTGGCACGCCTTGCGGAACAGTTGCGCGTCGGGGCTGTCGTCGCCCAGGTCCACGCCATCGAGGGCGAAGCTCCCCTCTTCCGGTTCTTCGGTCACGGCCTGGATATAGTCGGGCTGGCCCTGCGCGCGCCAATGGTCGGCAACGACGCGGACTTCGTCGTCCGAGACGAATGGTCCATGGACGCGGGTCAGGCCCTTGCCGCCGTGCATATAAAGCATGTCGCCCTTGCCCAGCAGTTGTTCGGCGCCCTGTTCGCCCAGGATGGTGCGGCTGTCGATCTTGCTCGTGACGAAGAAGCTGATGCGGGTCGGCAGGTTCGCCTTGATGACGCCGGTGATGACGTCGACCGAGGGACGCTGGGTGGCGAGGATGAGGTGGATGCCGGCCGCGCGGGCCTTTTGCGCGAGGCGCTGGATCAGGAATTCGACTTCCTTGCCTGCCGTCATCATGAGGTCAGCCAATTCGTCGACCACCACCACGATCTGTGGCAGCGGCTGGAAATCGAGCTGCTCCTCTTCATAGATGGGCTTGCCGTTTTCGGGATCGTAGCCGGTCTGGACGCGGCGGCCGAGCGGCTTGCCCTTGGCCTTCGCCGCGCGGACCTTCTCATTATAATTGGCGAGGTTGCGGACGGAGATGGACGCCATCATGCGATAACGGTCCTCCATCTGCTCCACCGCCCATTTCAATGCGCGGATCGCCTTGGCCGGTTCGGTGACGACCGGGGAGAGGAGATGCGGGATGTCGTCATAGGTCGACAGTTCCAGCATCTTGGGATCGATCATGATGAGGCGCAACTGATCGGGCGTCATGCGGTAGAGCAGCGACAGGATCATCGCGTTGAGGCCGACGGATTTACCCGATCCGGTCGTACCCGCGATCAGCAGGTGCGGCATGGGCGCGAGGTCGGCGATGATCGGTTCGCCCGAAATATTCTTGCCCAATATGATCGGCAGGGTCGCTTCCTGCCCGAATTGCTCGCTGATGATGAGTTCGCGGAAGGACACGCCCTCCCGATTCGCATTGGGCAGTTCGATGCCGATGACGGTGCGGCCGGGAATCGTCGCGACACGGGCGGACAGCGCCGACATGTTGCGGGCGATATCGTCCGCCAGCGCGATGACGCGGCTGGCCTTGATGCCCGGCGCGGGTTCCAGTTCGTACATGGTGACGACCGGGCCGGGTCGGACTTCGGTGATGTTGCCCTTCACATGGAAGTCGTCCAGCACCGATTCGAGCAGGCGGGCGTTGCGTTCCAGCGCGGCCTTGTCGATCTTGCCGCCCTGATTGGCGGGAATCGGGTTCAGCAGGTCCGGCGAGGGCAGCGAGCTATGGCCGAACAGATCGTCCTGGCTGACCGGCGCCATCGCGCGCTGCACCGGGGCGGGCTTGGGCGACTGGATGGTGATGGGCGGCTTGGGCTCGTTCGACACCTGCTTGCGCGGGGTGATGACGCGCTCGGCTGGTTCGCCGTCGTCATCATCATCGTCTTGCGCCGCAGCAGCAGTCCCACCGAACCCCAGAGTCGGACGCGGCAGGTTGAGTTTGGGCAGCGAGGGGCGGCGCAGCGCGATGATCGGCTTTTCCAGCGCCAGGCTGCGATAGCAGGCGAACAGGCCGGCGATCAGCGACACGGCGACCAGACCCCCCTTGATCCACGGCGCAGCGGCGGGCGCCTGCGCCGTCAGGCTGGCGATGCCCTTGGCCACGACAAGGCCGATGACGCCGCCCCATCCGGCGGGCAAGCCGACCAGCGGCGCATCCTGAAACAGGGCCAGCGCGATGCCGATCAGGGCGATGCCGAACAGGCATTTGCCGAACTGCGCCTTCCACCCGCGCATATCCTGATCGCCCCATAGACGACGGGCGGTGACGGCCATCAGCGGCAGGATCAGCGCGACCGGCACGCCCAGCAGCCAGAGCAGGAAATCGGCCGCCCATGCGCCGGGCGCCTGCATGATGTTGGCGACATGGTCCCCCGCGACCGTGTTCATCGACGGGTCGCTGGGGGCGTAGCTGAGCAGCGCCAGCGCCAGGAACAGGGTCGCCAGCATGAGCGTGATCGCGCCGATCAGCGCGCCGCTGCGAAGGAGGCTGCGCTTGAGCATTTCGCGCCATTCCGGCGAGCGTTTCACGGTGCGGCCGACGGCCATAATCCTGCTTGTCCCCCAAATGTTCCGTTTCGGCACAATGCCTCGTCGCGCGAGTCCGCGTCAAGGGTGCGACAGTTCGGCTCGTCCCGCACCTGTCAAGATCGACGGGTCCAGATCGGACGGTGGAACCTGACCCCGGCCTTCGCCGGGGAACAGCATTATCGGGCGCTGCGAGCCAGCGCCGCCAGCGCATCGCCGTCGAGCCGCTGGATCGTCCATTCCTCCATCGGCTTTGCCCCGATCGCGCGGTAGACGGCGATGGCGGGTTCGTTCCAGTCGAGCACCGACCATTCGAGCCGGGCGCAATCACGCTCGATCGCCAATTGGGCCAGCCGCGCCAGCAAAGCCTTGCCCGCGCCCAGCCCACGGGCATCGGGCAGGACGAACAGATCCTCCAGATAGATGCCGGGCCGCGCCTCGAAGGTGGAGAAATTGTGGAAGAAGAGGGCGAAGCCGATCGCCGCGCCCGCATGCTCGGCAATCAGCACTTCGGCCATGGGACGCGGGCCGAACAGATGCCGCTCCAGCGTGGCGCGATCCCCCTTCACGTCATGGGCGAGCCGTTCATAGTCGGCCAGCGCGAGGATGAAGGCGTGGATGGTGCCGATATCGCCGGCCACAGCCTCGCGAATGGTGATGCTCATACTGCGCCTGCCTCCAATTGAGAGCCTTTTGGGACCAGATCAGGCCCTTTCGAGCGCGCGGCGATAAGGCAGGCGCCCACGATGAGCAAGGCGCCGGCCACGGTGCTGAGCGTCACATGCTCGCCAAAGGCCAGCCAGCCGACGATCATGGCCCAGACGAAAGCGGTATATTCGACCGGGATCAGCCGCTGCGCCTCTGCCCGCGCATAGGCCCAGGCGAGTGCGGCGAGCGAAGTGAAGGCCAGCGTCGCGGCGAGCAGCACGAGCGGCATCGCGTGGAGCGGCGGGAGGATGGCGAGCCATGGCGCACCGATCGCGAAGACGCCGAGCATGACGAGATGCTGGAAGAAGGCGACCTCGATCGGGGATGCGACCTGCGCCTGTTGTCGCTGGATGATGAGGTTCCAGGCGAACAATATGGCCGAGCCAAGCACTGCCAGCACGCCCAGCAGCGCATCGGCTTCATAGCGGCCCTGCAATTTGCCCGACAGGATCACGCCGACGCCGACCAGTCCGAGCACAGACGCGCCGATCGCGCGGCGCCCGACCTCTTCCTTGAGCAGCAGGGCGGCGAGATAGAGCGCGATGAGCGGCGCGATGAAGGACAGGGCGATCGCTTCGGCCAGCGGCAGGCGCAGGATCGCCCAGAAGAAGAGCAAGGCCATGAAGGCGACAACCGTCCCGCGCAGCAGGTGGATGCGCAGCACCGCCCGCGTCGGCCAGCGATGGCGGGTGAGCAGCATCAGAACGAGGCCCATTACGGTCCCGGTCAGCGCGCGCCAGAACAGGGCGTTGTAGAGGCCGATCGCCAGCCCCAGTCCCTTCATGGCCGCGTCCATCACGGAAAACAGCGCGACACCCGCGCAGCAGACGAGGAAGGGAAGGGCAAAACTGCCCGGCTTATGTGCCATCGCGCAGGGCCAGCAGCCTATTGCGCCGCTGCCACCTTGCCGGCGTCGGTGGATTCCGCTTCCAGCTTTTCCGCCTCGATCGCTGCGGCCTTGGCTTCGACCAGCCGGACGATATGATCGACCATGTCGGCGTCCTGGATGGTGTGATCGGTGACGCCCGACAGATAGACCATATGCTTGCCATTGCCGCCGCCGGTCAGGCCGATGTCGGTTTCGCGCGCTTCGCCGGGACCGTTGACGACGCAGCCAAGCACGGAGAGCGACAGGGGTGTATGGATATGCTGGAGCCGTTCTTCCAGCGCCTGCACCGTGCGGATGACGTCGAAACCCTGCCGCGCGCAGGACGGACAGGAGATGACCTTCACGCCGCGGGTGCGGATGCCCAGCGACTTGAGGATTTCATAACCGACCCGCACTTCCTCTTCGGGTTCGGCGGAGAGCGAGACGCGGATCGTGTCGCCGATCCCGGCCCAGAGCAGGTTGCCTATGCCGATCGCGCTTTTCACCGTGCCGCCGATCAGGCCGCCGGCCTCGGTAATGCCCAGATGCAGCGGACAATCGACCGCGTCGGCAAGCTGCATATAGGCGGCGACGGCGAGAAAGACGTCGCTGGCCTTCACCGCGACCTTATATTCGTGGAAATCCTGATCCTGGAGCAGCTTGATATGATCGAGCGCGGATTCGACCAGCGCCTCCGGGCAAGGCTCGCCATATTTTTCCAGCAGATCCTTTTCGAGGGAGCCGGCATTGACGCCGATGCGGATCGAGCAGCCATTGGCCTTGGCCGCGTCGACCACCTCCTTCACGCGCTTTTCCGACCCGATATTGCCGGGATTGATGCGCAGGCAGGCGGCGCCGGCATCGGCGGCTTCGAGCGCGCGCTTATAATGGAAATGGATGTCGGCGACGATCGGCACCCGCACGGCGCGGACGATCTGCTTCAGCGCGGCGGTGGATTCTTCGTCAGGGCAGGAGACGCGGATGATGTCGACGCCCGCGTCCTCGCACCGGCGGATCTGGTCGATCGTGCCCTTGACGTCATGGGTCAGCGTGTTGGTCATGGTCTGCACCGTGACGGGGGCATTGCCGCCGACCGGGACGTTGCCGACCATGATCTGGCGCGACTGGCGCCGCGCTATGTCGCGCCAGGGGCGCAGGCCGGGATTATGGTCGGACATGAAAAGAGGCTCCGTAAGCTACGGAGCCTCTATAGGGATGTTTGGTGACGGTTAGAAGCGCAGCGTCGCAGAAGCGGCGATCTGGTCCGCATTGCCGCTGGTCTGCGCCAAAGTGGTGGCCGTGACGGTCGCGGGCGACGGGAAATAGCTGTCCGGCCGGATGATGTTCGCCTTTTCCACGAAAGTGTGGGCGTAGCTGAGATTCAGCGCGAACGCCTTCGACATGTTCCAGGTCGCGCCGCCGGTCAGCCAGACGCGATCGCCATCGGGGACGCGCGTGGTCAGATGCTGCGGATTGGTGGGTGAACGATCGAACATCGTGCCGGCGCGCACGGTGAAGGCCGGGCTGACATCATATTCGCCACCGACGCTGACCGAATAGCTGTCCTTATAGTCCAGTTCCTTGTTGGTCGTGCCGGCGGCCGAGGTGACCGCGATGCCCTTGAACTTCGACCAATTATACCATTTGCCGGTGACCATCGCGCGCAATTGCGGCGTCAGCTTGTGCATCATGGAGACGGTGACGATGTCGGGCAGGTTCAGCGGCGCGGTGGCGGCAAATTCGCCATTGCCCGCCGCGACCGGACCGAGCAGGCCGGACACGATCTGGGTGCCGGCCAGCGTGTGGCTGATGCCGGAGCGATAATGGACGCCCCAATTGGTATCGCCGGTGGTGTAGAAGAGGCCCGCATTCCAGCCGACCGACCAGTCGTCGCCCTTCAGGCTGGCAAAGCCGTCGGTGGTGGCGAGCGGCGAGAGTTGCGGCAGCGCGTTGGTCAGCGTCGCCTTCACATATTGCACGTCGACGCCCCCGCCGATCGACAGATTGTCGGTCAGCTTATAGGCGGCCGATGGCTGGATGTTGTAGGTTTTGAGGTCGGTGTACAGCGAGTCATAGCGGCCGAAGAAGCCGTCATCATATTCCAGCTTCAGGCCAAAGGGCGCGTTGACGCCCAGGCCGACCCAGAGCCGGTCGCTGACCTGCGCGCTGGCATAGAAGCTGGGGATGGGGATGACGCTTTCGAACGGATTGCCACCGTCATTGCCGCCGACCGGCACCGTTGCGGTCGATCCGGGGATGCTGCGGCGCGAACCGCGATTGGTCTGGTGCGCCGAGGCCATCAGCGCGGAACCGCCGATCGAGGTCTGGATACCCGATAGCTGGGTCATCGCGGCCGGATTGAAATAGATGGTCGAGGGATCATCGCCCGCCGCCGCGCCGCCGGACAAGGCCCGGCCGGTTTCGATCGGCGATTGTTCCTGAAGATAGAAGCCGCCGGCCATGGCGGGAAAGGGAGCAGCCATGACCCCGGTGACGAGGAGGACACGGCTGAGTTGGCGGCGAAGGGACATGAGAAATCCTCTGCTAGGTGGCGACTCTTCTGCTGCCGATCGGCGCCCCTGCAACGCGCGAAACCGGCTTATGAGGCGAGGGGCTTAGCAAAGATGTCGTTAATTTCCAGTGTCGCGCGGCGACCGGCACATGCTTTGGCGCTGCTTGCCTGACGTTTACGGAAAGGAACGCTACGGCTTGGCGGCCATCACAGGCCGCGAAAAAAAATAAAAAAAAGCCGCCCCGGAAGGACGGCCTTGAAGTTTTAGGAGAGGATGCCTGAAAGGCGAGTTCCTTTTGCGGTGCAGCGATGATTGTCGCAAATGCGAAACAGACAAGCATCGTTGCGTTTTATGCAATCGTTATCTCGGGTGCCGCTTTCCGTAAGGGAATGAGTCAGACCTCCCGGTGAAAATCAGACCAAAGTATAGCGATAAAAATAGGCGAATCAGCGTGATTCCGGTCTTGTCACACCCGATTCGCCGAGTTGGGCGTCGATTTGCGCGACAAGCCGGTCGAGATCGGCCTGATTCGTGGATTCGGCGCGGGCGACCAATGCCGCCTCGGTATGGGAAGCGCGCAGCAGCCACCAGCCGTCGCCGGACCGCACCCTGACTCCGTCTATGGTGCAGATATCGGCGCCGTCCTGCTCCAGCCGGGCGAGAATCTCCGCGACCACGGCGAACTTGCGGGAGTCCGCGATCGGGAACCGCCATTCCGGTGTGATGACGGTCGCAGGCATGGCGTCATGCAGCGCGGTGACGCTCCGCCCCAGCGACCCGACGGCGCGGATCAGGCGGACGGCGGCGTAAAGGCCATCGTCATAGCCGGGATAATCGTCGGCAAAAAAGAGATGGCCGCTGGTCTCCCCGCCGAGCGGGCTGCCAATCTGCTTCATTCTGGATTTGATATGGCTGTGCCCGGTCTTCCACATGTCGGGCTGGCCACCCAGCGCGGCGATGCGGTCGAAGACGGTCTGGCTGGCCTTCACATCGCCGACGATTCTGCCACCGGGGCGGTTTTTCAGCACGACTTGCGCGAACAGGCCGAGAAGCTGGTCGCCCGGCAAGGTGCGGCCAAGGCTGTCGATCACGCCGATCCGGTCGCCATCGCCATCGAAAGCCACACCGAAATCGAGCTGTTTGTCCCGGACGAGCGCGCGCAGATCGGCCAGATTCCGATCATCGGAAGGATCGGGATGATGGTGGGGGAAATGACCGTCTATATCGGTGAAGAGCAGATGATGCTCACCGGGGAGCAATTGCGCCAGTCTCTCCACCACCGGGCCGGCGGCGCCATTGCCCGCGTCCCAGCCGATGCGGCAGGCCGGGCCGTCGAATCCCTGCACCAGCCGCGCGGCATAGGCGTCCATGATGGCGACCGTTTCGACCTGCCCCACGCCAGAGTCCCAGTCGCCCGACGCCGCCATGACGCCCAGGGCCTGGATATCCGCGCCGAAAAAGGGCGCATGACCCTTCACCAGCTTGAAGCCATTCTGGTCGCCGGGATTATGGCTGCCGGTTATCTGGACGCCGCCGTCCACCTGGCTCGTCGATTCGGCATGATATAGCATCGGCGTCGGGCCAAGGCCGATGCGCAGCACGTCGATTCCGCTGTGCGTCAGCCCCTCGATCAGCGCGGATTCCAGCATTGGCGAACTCAGCCGGCCATCATAGCCGACCGCGATTCGCTGGCCGCCCGAGCGCGCGATCACCGTGCCGAAGCTGCGCCCCAGCGCCCAGGCATCGGCCGCATGCAGCGTGTCCCCGACCCGGCCGCGCAGATCATAGTCGCGCAGCAGGGTCGGGTGGAAATGGTGGCTCACCGCTGCTTCTGGTCTGCGAGCAGCAGGTCGCGGGCGGCGTTGATCTGCGCCGCCAGCGCTTCGGTGCCGCCCTTGTCGGGATGGACCGACGCGATCAGGCGGCGATGGGCGGCGCGGATCGCCTTTGCATCGGCATCGGGCGACAGGCCCAGCAAAGCACGGGCCTTCGCCACGTCATCAGCGCGCGGCGGGGATGGCGGAACGGCGGTTTTGCGGGCTTTCGCCCTGGCCTTGATATTGCCCTGCCTGGCGAAGAAGAGCGCGGCCCCGATCAGCAGCGGGGCGCCGATCACCGGCTTGCCCTTGGCCGCCAGGACCGCACCCACCAGCGCCGCGCCCAACGCCATGCCATCCTTTGCCGTCATGCGTTGCAGCTTTCCCGTCCAGATCAGCCAGATCGCAACCGCGGCGATCAGGAGCGTCAGCCCACCCATCAGGCGGCGCCGAGCAGGTCCAACGCGCCGGTCCCCTCAAGGGTCGGCAGCGCAAGGCCCGACACCATTTCGCGCAGTTCCTGCCGGGCCGCGATGTGGCTGACGCCCAGTTCGCCCAGATGCCCCTTGTCGAGCAGGGTGAGGCCCGAAGGAAACAGCTCGCGGAAGATGACACGTTCCGAAAGGCCCGGAATCACGCGGAACCCCACGCGGCGGGAGAGTTCCATCAGCGCATCCCCGACCCGCTTCTTGTTGCGGGCGTCATGATGCTGGACACGGTTGCGCAGCACCACCCAGTCGATGGTGACGCCATCGACCTTCGCCCGCGCCTTGCGCGCGTCGAAGATGAGTTCGGAATAGAAGGACGGGCTGCGCACCTTGAAGGTTTCCGGATCGACCTGGCCGATGAGGTCGAAATCGACGAAGCTGTCGTTCATCGGCGTGACCAGCGTGTTGGCGTGCGGGGCCAGGTGGCGGGCATAGATATCGTCGCGGCCCGGCGTGTCGACCACCAGATAGTCGTTGCCGAGCGCAAGCGAAATCACCTGATCGTCCAGCGCGGCGATGCTGTCGCCGGTGAACACGTCGAACGCCGGCATGGGCAGGTCGATGCCGCGCCGCCTGGCGGTTTCCTGCCGATTTTCCATATAGCGGGTGACGGTGCGCTGGCGCGGATCGAGGTCGATCAGGCCGACCTTGTGACCAAGCGCGGACAGGGCGATGGCGGTATGGACCGCCGTGGTCGACTTGCCGGTCCCGCCTTTTTCATTGGCGAAGACGATAAGATGCGGCTGCGGATTGCCCATTGGCCCCAGTAAACCCCGTTGATTGTCGCAATGCGTGTTGACGGTCGCGCCGGCACGAGCCTAGCAGGACAGCCATAGGATTTTGCCCTTATCGGAGCCGTGACTTCCGTGCAAATATTGCGTGACCTGCCCGCCCTTCGTGCCGCCGTCGATATGCTGAAAAGCGACGGAAAGCCTGTGGTACTGGTGCCCACGATGGGCGCATTGCATGACGGGCACATGGCATTGGTCGAGGAAGGGCGGCGGCATGGGCGGCATGTGGTCGTGTCGATCTTCGTCAATCCCCGGCAGTTCGGCCCGAACGAGGATCTGGATGCCTATCCCCGGCGGGAGGCGAAGGACGCGCAGATGTTGCAGGCGGTGGGCGTCGATATCCTCTGGGCGCCGAGCGTCGATGGGATGTACCCGGCCGGATACGCCACCAATATCCGGGTGTCGGGGATCAGCGACGGGCTGGACGGGGCGGCGCGGCCGGGCCATTTCGATGGCGTGGCGACGGTGGTGACCAAGCTGTTCAACCAGGTGCGCCCCGACGTCGCGATATTCGGCGAGAAGGATTATCAGCAGTTGGCCGTGATCCGCCGCTTCGTCGCGGACCTCGACATTCCGGTCGAGATTATCGGCCTGCCGACGCAGCGGGCCGAGGACGGCCTCGCCCTCTCCTCCCGCAACGCCTATCTCAGCGACGACGAGCGCAAGGCGGCGCTGGCCCTGCCCCGTGCGCTGGGCGAGGCGAAGCGGCAGATCGAAAAGGGCGACCCGGTCGAGCGGGCGCTGGCCAGGGCGATCGCCACGCTGGCGGCCCATGGCTTTGACCCGATCGACTATGTGACGCTGTGCGACGCGGCCACGCTGGAACCGATGATCGTGCTGGACCGGCCTGCCCGGCTGCTGGGTGCGGCCAGGCTGGGCAAGACACGGTTGATCGACAATATCGCGGTCGATCCGACCTGAGTCACGCCAGCCGTTTCCAGATGATGCAGGCGGCCACGCACAGGCCGATCACCGCCCAGCCTTCCCATGTTCTGGGGCCATAGCCCCAACCCATGCGCTTGGGACCAAACCATAAGCGAGGATGGTTCATCGGGTCTGCTCCATGGATGACGCTTAACTTCGCACTTTTCCCGCAGATTGCGACATTCTATTGCGCGGGGTTGATCCTATTCGTGCCTCTGTCGCACGCCCCCACCCTACAGGTCGCGCGCGCTGTAGGACAGGCAAAAGCCTCAAAAAGGCTTCACGATCACGGCGATGACGATGACCGCGGCGGCGACGCCGGGGATTTCGTTCAGCATCCGCAACTGCCTGTCGCTGAGCGGGCGTTCGCCCCGCGCCAGCTTCCTGGTGTAGCTCGCGATCCAGCCATGATAGCCGGACAGGGCCAGGACGAAGAGCAGCTTCAGGTGGAACCAGCCGAAGCTCCAGGCACCGATTTCCACCATCAGCATCAGGCCGAAGAGCCAGACCAGGACCAGCGAGGGATTGAGGATGATTTTGAGCAGCCGCCCTTCCCGCTCGATCCACCGCTTGTCTTCCGGCGATCCGGGCACGGTTTCCTGATGATAGACGAAGAATCGCGGCATCATGAACAGCCCCGCCATCAGGAAGATGACGAAGATGACATGGGCAGCCTTCACCCAGAGATAGGCGACACCAAGATAGGCCATCAGTCGCGGACTCCTTCCTTTCGCACATAGCTAAGGAGCGCTTCGACATGTGCAATGGGGGTGTCGGGCAAAATGCCATGGCCCAGGTTCATGATATGGGGCCGGTCGGCAAAGGCGGCGCGGATCCTGTCGACCGCCTCCTCGACCGGCCGACCGCCCGCGATCAGTGCCAGCGGATCGAGATTGCCCTGCACGGGCATGCCGGCGGGTAGCGCGGCATTGGCCCAGTGCGGGTCGATCGTTTCATCGACGCCCACGGCATCGACGCCGGTCTGCGCCGCATAGTCGGCCAGTTTCGCGCCGGCCCCTTTGGGGAAACCGATCACCGGAATATCGGGATGAAGCGCCTTCACCCGCGCGACGATCCGCCTGTTCGGCTCGATGACCCAGCGCTGGAATTGCAGCGGCGACAGGCTGCCGGCCCAACTGTCGAACAGTTGGACGGCCTCCACGCCGGCTTCGATCTGGCCGCAGAGGTAGATGACGGTGGCGTCGATAATGGCGTCGATCAGCGCGGCGAAGCGGTCCGGTTCCTGATAGGCCATGCGGCGGGCCAGCCCATGATCCTTGCTGCCCTGCCCCGCCACCATATAGGTCGAAATGGTCCAGGGACTGCCCGCAAAGCCCAGGAAGGTGACGCTGGGGTCCAAAGCCGCCTTCACCTGCCGCACCGTCTCGTAGATGGCCTCGAAGCGGCTGAAATCGGGTGTCAGCGCGGACAGGTCCGTTTCGGCGAGGATCGGGGCGAGGCGGGGGCCTTCGCCGGCCTCGAACCAGAGATCCTGTCCCATGGCATAAGGGACGATCAGGATGTCGGAAAAGAGGATCGCGCCGTCGAAGCCGAAACGACGCAGCGGCTGGAGCGTGACTTCGGCGGCGGCGGCGCTGTCATAGACGAGTTCGAGGAAGCCGCCCTTGTCCGCCCGCAACGCCCGATATTCGGGAAGATAGCGGCCGGCCTGGCGCATCAGCCAGATGGGCGGTGACTGACGCGGCATGGCGGGACGATCCCCTTTGAGCACGGCCAGGAGCGGCTTGTCCGTCAGGCGCACCGGAGCGTCTTCGCGCATCACATTCTCTCTTATTATTTAGATTCAAGGGATGATGGAGATAGTAGGTCGGTTGGCAGCGGGGTTTATGCGCTGTGCCCGCTTTTGCCAACATGTTGACTCGCGGGAGTCACGGAAGTCGTGGCGAGTCAGAGTCTCTATCCCCGTTACCCACAGGCTGTGGATGGAATCGGGGGCCTGTTGGGGGCCTGTGGATAAGATTCCGGTCAGTGGGGACGGGAAAAGCCGCTCAACTTATCCACAATTTCATCCCTTGCTTTATCCACAGGGCTCCAACAGAGATGTCCCCATGGCGCGCATCCACCTGCATCTTCTGTCTGACTCCACCGGCGAAACGCTGGAGAATATCGCCAAGGCGGCGATCGGGCTGTTCGAAAATGTCGAGGCGATCCGCCATTTCTGGCCGATGGTGCGATCCGAAGTGCATCTGGACCGGATCATGGAGGAGATCAGCGCCAATCCGGGGCTGGTGCTGTTCACGCTCACCAATCATATGCTGCGACGCCGGCTGGAAACGCGCTGCCGCGCGCTCGGCCTGCCCCATGTCGCGGCGCTGGACAGCGTGGCCGACGCGCTGTCCAACATATTGGGGCAGGAGACCCGCACCCGGCCGGGGCGCAAACATATATTGGACGAGGCCTATTTCGCCCGGATCGAGGCGATCCAGTTCACGATTGCCCATGATGATGGCGTGGGGCATGAAAATTGGGAAGAGGCCGACATATTGCTGGCCGGCGTGTCGCGCGCGTCCAAGACGCCGACGTCCATCTACCTTGCCAATCGCGGATACAAGACCGCCAATATCCCGCTGGTGCCGGAATCGCCGCCGCCGCGCAGCCTCTACAGGCTGAAGCATCCGATGGTCGTCGGCCTGACCGTCAGCCCGGAGCGGCTGATCCAGATCCGGCGCAACCGGCTGCTGTCGCTTAATCAGGCGCCTGAAACCGCCTATGTCGACAATGAGAAGGTGCAGGAGGAACTGGCCTTCGCCCGGCGCATGTTCGCCGACAATGGCTGGCCGGTGATCGACATGACCCGCCGGTCGATCGAGGAAGCGGCCGCCGCCATCATCAACCTGTTCAACGACCGCGAACTGGCGGAAGGGCATGAGATATGATCGTACTGGCGTCGCAAAGTGCCAGCCGCCAGGCGTTGCTGAGCGCGGCGCAGGTGCCGTTCGAGGCATTGTCGCCCGGCGTGGACGAGGACGCGGCCAAGGAGGCGCTGCGCGCCGACGGGCTTGACGCGCGGGCGCTGGCCGATGCGCTGGCGGAGTTGAAGGCGCTCAAGGTGTCGCGTCGGGTGCCCGGTGCGCTGGTGCTGGGATGCGACCAGACCCTCAGCATCGGTGAGGGCGAAGACCGGGGCGAGATGATCGACAAGGCGGTCGATCGGGCGGATGCGACACGAATCCTGCGCCTGCTGTCGGGCCGGGTACATCATTTGCACAGCGCGGCGGTGATCGTTCTGAACGGCGAGCCGATCTGGCGGCATGTCGAGCGGGTGCGGATGACGGTGCGGCCTTTGTCCGACGCCTTCATCCAATCCTATCTGGATGCCGACTGGGACGAACTGCGCTGGTGTGTGGGCTGTTACCGGATCGAGGGGCCGGGGGTGCAGTTATTCAGCAAGGTCGAGGGAAGCCAGTTCGCGATTCAGGGCCTGCCCTTGCTGCCTTTGCTTGACTTTCTGCGCGTGCGCGGCGTTTTGGCGGCATGAGCGACGCCCTCCCCTACGCTGAAGTGATCGGTGATCCGATCGCGCACAGCAAATCCCCGCTGATTCACAATTTCTGGCTGAACGCGCTGGATATCGAGGCGGAATATAGGAAGACCCATGTGACGCCGGACGGGCTGGCCGCCTATTTCCTGATGCGGCGGAGCGATCCCGACTGGCTGGGGTGCAACGTCACCATCCCGCACAAGATGGCGGTGATGGATTTCGTCGACGATCCGGGGGGCGTGCGGGAACGGATCGGCGCGGTCAACACCATCGCCAGCGAGATGGGCGGGCCGCTGATCGGCACCAATACCGATGCGGGCGGATTCCTCCAGCCGCTGCTGCGCGACATGTGGAAGGGCAGGAGCGCCGTGATCCTCGGTACGGGCGGCGCGGCGCGGGCGATCCTGTTCGCGCTGGCCAGTCTGGGCGTGCCGGAGTTGACCATCATGGCGCGCGACCTGGCCAAGGGGCAGGCGCTGCTGGATCATGGCGGGACGAAGGGCCGCGTGATCGGCATGGGCGATGTGCTGCCGGCCGCCGATCTGCTGGTCAATTCGACGTCGCTCGGCATGGTGGGTCAGCCGGGGCTGGACCTGGACCTGACGCCGCTGCGCGAGGGGGCGACCGTCTATGACATCGTCTATGCGCCGCTGGAGACGGGCCTGCTCAAGGCGGCGAAGGCGCGGGGGCTCAAGACGCTTGATGGCCTCGAAATGCTGATCGGGCAGGCGGCGCTGGCCTTCGATATCTTCTTCGATGCGCAGGCGCCGCGTGAACTGGACGCGGAACTGCGCGCGCTGCTGCTCGCTGCCGAAGATTAAGGGGGGGGCGAGGATTAAGGGCCGATTGATGAAGGTCTACGGCCTCACCGGGTCGATCGGCATGGGCAAGTCGGCGGTGGCGGCGATGTTGCGGCGCGAGGGCGTGCCGCTGTTCGACGCGGATGCCGAGGTTCACCGGTTGCAGGCACCGGGCGGCGCGTTGCTGCCCGCGATCGAGGCGCTCTTTCCCGGCACGACCGGGCCGAAGGGGCTCGACCGGGCCAGGCTGGGTGCGGCGGTGTTCGGCGATCCCCAGGCGCGCAAGGCGCTGGAGGCGATCGTCCATCCGGCGGTGCAGGCCGCCCGCGCGCGATTCCTGCGCCGGCACCGGTCGCGCAGATTCGTGGTGCTCGACATTCCGCTGTTGTTCGAGACGGACGGGCAAAGGCGGCTGGACGGCGTGATCGTCGTCACTGCGCCGGCATGGAAACAGCGCCTGCGAGTCCTGGCGCGGCCGGGCATGACCGCAAAAAAATTCCGCCAGATCGTCCATCTGCAAACGCCGGATGCTGAAAAGCGGCAACGGGCAAACTATATCATCCATACGGGAACGACATTCACCGATACCCGTGCACAGGTGCGCCGACTGGTCGCTTGCCTTGGCACGAAGACAGGTGGATAAGGGTTGGCCCACAGAGTCGAATGAAGAGGGCAATGCGCGAGATTATTTTCGATACCGAAACGACGGGGTTCGACCCGGCATCCGGCGACAGGCTGGTCGAGATCGGCTGTATCGAACTCATCAATCGCGTACCCAGCGGCCGGACCTTCCACGCTTATTATCATCCAGAGCGGGACATGCCGGCCGCCGCTTATAATGTGCATGGCCTGTCGGCCGATTTCCTGGCCAAATATCCCGTCTTCGCCAAGGGCGCGGCGGACCTGCTCGCTTTTCTGGAGGACAGCCCGCTGGTCGCGCACAATGCGCGGTTCGACTTCGGATTCCTCAATCACGAACTGAAATCATGCGGCCTGCCCGACGTGTCGATGGATCGCATGATCGACACGGTGGCGATCGCGCGTACCCTGCATCCGGGCGCCAAGCACAGCCTGGACGCGCTCTGCACCCGGTACGGCATCGACCGCAGCCATCGCGTCAAGCATGGCGCGCTGCTCGACGCGGAACTGCTGGCGCAACTCTATATCGAACTGACCGGCGGCCGGCAGATCGGCCTAGGTCTGGCACAGGAGGAAGACAAAGAGTTCGGCGGGGTGGAACTGACGGCATCAACCGTGGTTCGCCCTGTTCGTCCCGCGCGGGTCTTTGCGGCCAGCGCGGCGGAGCTGGAGCGGCATGCAGCGTTCGTCGCGACGCTGAAAGAGCCGCTCTGGCACCAGGAGGCATAGACCGTACTGGCCTATGCCCTCCATGCCCACCGGATGCTTTTCCGGCATCCGGCAAAAATAAGGAGAAGGCATATGGATATTCGTGTTTCCGGACATCAGGTCGAAACGGGCGAGGCGCTCAAGAGCCATGTCGCCGAACGACTGGAGGCGATGGCCGAGAAATATTTTTCCCGCACGCTTTCCGCCCAGGTGACCTTTCGCAAGGCGCCGCACGGCGCCTTCCACTGCGACATCGTCTGCCATGTGATGACCGGCCTGATCCTGAAGGGCGCCGGCGAGGCGCAGGAGGCGCATCCCGCCTTCGACCAGGCATCCGAAAAGATCGAAAAGCAGTTGCGCCGCTATATGCGCCGGTTGAAAGACCGCAGCATCCAGACGGCGGCGGCAGAAGCGCAGCGGGCCAGCGGCTATAGCGTCGATGACATTGACGGCGCAGGCTATACCATCTTCGCGGGTAACGCCGAGGAAGAGGAGGAAGCCGCCGACGCGCCGCTGATCGTGGCGGAAACCCGCGTCGACATTCCCGAAGCCAGCGTGTCGGACGCGGTGATGATGCTGGACCTGCGCAACACCAATGCGCTGCTGTTCCTCAATGCCGGGACGGCGGCCTACAACATGGTCTATCGCCGGCATGACGGCACCATAGGCTGGGTGGAACCGCGCGGCTGACGGTGGACATGGCGACCGGGTTGGAAACATGCCGGCCCGGTCGCTTCTGATCCAGGTCCCGGCCGCCTGTTGACCTGATGGTGCAGGCGGCTTATGGGGCCGGGCTTTCATTGTCCGGGGAAAAGCGCGAAGATTTCGCCCGCGCGGCTCGGCCGTTTCGGATTTATCATGGTCAACTTCAACGACATCGTTTCCGCCGATGCGCTCGCCACGGGCCTGTCGGCGAACGGCAAGAAAGCGCTTTTCCAGAAGATCGCCACCCTGGCCGCCTGCGCCTATGATCTGGACGCGGACGAGGTGGGCGACGCCCTGTTCGAACGGGAGCGGCTGGGGTCGACCGGCTTCGGCGGCGGCGTGGCCATTCCCCATGCCAAGATTGCAGGGCTGGACAAGATGTGCGGCGTGGTCGTGCTGCTGGACCAGGCCGTGCCGTTCGACGCGGTGGACGATGCGCCGGTCGATGTCGTCTTCGCCCTGCTCTCGCCGGTCGATAGCGGCGCCGAGCATCTCAAGACGCTGGCGCGCGTGTCGCGCTATCTGCGTGACGAGAGTCAGGTGGTGCGTCTGCGCGGCGCGCAATCGACCGAGGCGCTGCATGCGCTGCTGGCGGGCGGCGGGGCACGTGACGCTGCCTGAGCCTATGAGCGGCGAGGCGGCGCATTTCCGCGCGCTGGAAAATCTCTATCGCTCCGCGCCGATCAACCGGCTGTTCCGGTCAGACCTGACGATCAGCGAGCCGGGCCGGTCGGTCATCGACTTCGACGTCGATGAAAGCCAGTTTCATGCGGCCGGCGCCGTGCATGGCACCGTCTATTTCAAGATGCTGGACGATGCGGCCTTCTATGCCGCCAACAGCCTGGTCAGCGATCGCTTCCTCCTGACCACCGCCTTCAATCTGCTCTTTACCCGGCCGATCGGTCCCGGCCGAATCCGTGCCGAGGGGCGCTGGATCAGCGGCAAGCGCCGGGTCTATGTCGCCGAAGCGAGCCTGATCGACGCGGACGGCGAGGAGGTCGGTCGCGGCACCGGCACCTTCATGCGCTCGCAATTCCCGCTCTCTTCGTTGCCCGGCTATGGCCGCTGACGCCCGGCTCACCAGCGCCATGCTGGTGGGCGCGCTCAGGCGCCGAGTGGGGGCCGCTGGCGGTTTTGCCACCATCCTGCGCAAGGGCGACGAAATGAGCGGTGTGATTCTCGTTCAGACGCTTGAAAAAGGGCAGTTTTCCGGTCTTTTCGAGCGGGTGTCGAACTTTGACGGCGGTCATGCGTTATTGCGCTGTGGTCCTTCCCCTGATGAGGGGATGGAAGCCCTGGACGCCTATATGGCGCGGCGGCACAGGTCGGACCCCGACCTGTGGATCGTGGAACTCGACGTCGCGGAAGCGGAACGGTTTGCCGTGGAAACACTCTGCTGATCGTTGACACATCGTCATGGTTTCGGCACAGGCCCCCCACGCCAACGCGCAGGTTGCCGAATTCGCCCATCGGGGGGCGGGGCCGGTAAACACGCAGACGGGGGGCGGCCGAACGTCAGAGAATATGGTTTAAAACGACGTTTCCGGCCAAGAACCGCATGATTTTGAGCCGTAATGAGTTTTCGTCTGAAAGCTGCCCTGATGGCAGCCTTTGCCCTGTCCGCCGCCGCTGCGGTCACGGCTTCCGATATGTCGATCGCCGGTGAGTCGGTCGCTTCGGTCACGTCTCTTCCGCAGGCTTTCCCTGCGACTGCATCGACCAGCCCTCAGGCTGCCGTTATTTTCTCCACGCCGCGCGAAGTGTCGCAGCCGCTGGAGTCGGCCAACAAGGCCCCCACCGAATTTTCCACCGATAGCGACGCGCAGGCCACCAGCCTCGCTGCTCTGGTCGACGCCCAAGGCGCGCCCGAGGAGCTGGACGGCGACATGAAGTGCCTGGCCGGCGCCGTCTATTTCGAATCCAAGGGCGAAAGCCTGGAAGGCCAGCTGGCCGTCGCGCGCGTGATCATCAACCGCGCCAAGTCCGGTCGTTTCGCCAGCAGCCTGTGCGGCGTCGTCTACCAGCCGAGCCAGTTCAGCTTCGTGCGCGGCGGCGGCATGCCCCCGGTTCGTATCGACAGCCGTAGCTGGCGGCAGGCCGTCGCCATCGCCCAGATCGCGACGAACGATAGCTGGGACAGCCGCGCGGAAGGCGCGCTCTTCTTCCACGCCCGCCGCGTTTCGCCGGGCTGGGGCAAGGCCAAGCTGGCGATGATCGACAATCATATCTTTTATCGTTGAGGATCGGGCGCGGTAACGCGCCGGTCTGCGATGGCGAAACTTTGTGAGGCCGGTTCGGTTTGTCCGAATCGGCCTTTTCATATGTTCCTGTCTTGTTCTAAGGTGGCGGGATGAGTAGTGCCCCGATCGACGTCTGTTCGCCCCTGACCGACGGTACCGCGCTGGCGGTGGCGCGCGGCACGCTGCGGCTCTTCTTCCGCCACGACATGAGCGGGATATTGGAAGTGCCGCTGCCCAACGGGCGCCGGGCGGACATCATGGCGATCGACGGGGCCGGGCGGCTGACCATCGTGGAGATAAAGTGCAGCAGGGCCGACCTGCTGGGCGACATGAAATGGCCGGACTATTTCGACTATTGCGACCGCTATTATTGGGCGGTGCCGGCGGGGTTCGACCTGGCCCTGTTCGACAGCGAAGCGCTGTGGCCGACCCGCACCGGGCTGATCGTCGCGGACCAATATGATGCCGAACTGGTGCGCCCTGCCCCGGTGGAGCCGCTGGCGGCGGCGCGGCGCAAGGCGGAGACGCTACGCTTCGCCCGGCGCGCCGCACGGCGGTTGACGGCGCTCGGCGACCCGGATCATGCTGCGGAGATCGGCTGGTAGGCCAGCCATTCTTTGCAACAGGGAGCAAGATGCGGTCCCATCTGGAATTTCGATCCGGGGCATTATGCGATCCGCCCGGTACGGCGCTGCCTGGCGAATTGCTGGCGCGGCAGCTTGTCCTCGGCCTGCCCGCCCACGGCTATCGCATAAGGACGGCGGTGGCCGAGGATTGGGGATGGTGCGTGGCGCTGGAGAATCCCGGCTTTGCGCTGTGGATCGGCTGCGGCGCGCTGGCTGCCTGTGACGACGGGCATTTGTGCTTCATCCACCCGTCGAAACCGCGGGTGTGGCGCTGGCTGGGCCGGGTCGATGCGAGCGAGACGGTGGAGCGGCTGGCGGGCGCACTGGAAAGCTGCGTCTTGCGCAGCGGCGTCGCCCATCATCTGCGCTGGTGGAGCGAGGATGAGGTGAAGGCCGGGCGTTAGGCTATATCGGCGATCGGATGGCGGCGTGAGGCTAGAGCATTTTCGAAGCAGATGGCATCATCTTCTGGCTCGGAAAATGCGGAAAACAAAAGATAATCAGGGCATAATCTGATCCTGTATGATCGGAACATGCTCTAGCAATATAGGCAACATCATCCTCAACCGGGTTCAGGATTCATCGCGCCCCCATGCACCGTGGGTCTCGCGCGCGCTGCGTTAAATCCGATGCAGGTCGCGCGCTCCAGTTTTTTGTTTTCGCATCATTTTAAGCGAAAAACCGGTGCCCACTTTTCCGCACGATGCTCCAAGGCGGAGAAAGGGATGCTGAACCAGGTTCAGCATGACGGGCAATGGTCGAGTGTCAGCCTGGCGCAGACTCAGAATACCGGACCCTGCACCGGCCCCTTGGGCGCGGCGGTCGTCTTGGCGGCGTCCAGCGCTTCGGTGAGGCCGGGGGTGCGGCCGTCGCGCTGCGCATAGTCGCGCGCGGACATGCCGGCGATGCTGTCACGCTTGTCGGGGCTGGCGCCCTGCGCCACCAGCAGGCGGACGATGCCCACGTCGCGGAGCTGCACCGCGCGGATCAGCGGGGTTTCGCCGCTGCCATTCACCTTGTCGACCTGCGCCTTGTAGCTGAGCAGGGTGCGCACCCCTTCTTCGAACCGGCCCTGCACCGCGTCCATCAACGGGGTATTGCCGTCATTGTCGGTCAGGTTGGGATTGGCACCCTTGGCCAGCAGGAAGGTCAGCCAGGTGGCGTCGCGGCGGGCGACGATGAAGTGCAGCGCATTTTCGCCGGTGGACACGTCGCGGCTGTTGATGACGGTGGAGCCGGGCTTTTGAATGAGGTCGGTGACTTTCTGCCCGTCCTTGTCCTTCACCGCCTTCAGGAAATTATAATTGTCGGAAAACTGGGCCTGCGCCGGAGCGGGCGTCAGCAGCGCCATGGAGATCAACCCCAGGAAAGCGGAAAGATACTTGCTCTTCATCATCGGCCCCGTTGCATTGCAAATCATGTCCTAGCAGGGCATGGCTGGCCATGCCATGAACAAAGACGTCGCCATCGCCGCCCTGCCTTATCTGGCTCTGCCTTTCCTTGCCCTGCTGGCTGCCTGTAATATGGGGGCCGGCGGGAACGCATCAAGCGGGGAGAGCGAACAGGGCGAATTGATCGGCGCCCGGATCGGAGCGCCCTTCACCCTGACCAACCAGGACGGCAAGCCGACCAGTTGGGACAGTTTCAAGGGCCAGTATCGGCTGGTCTATTTCGGCTATACCTATTGCCCCGACGTCTGCCCGGTCGACCTGCAACGGATCATGCAGGCGTTCGCGAAGTTCGAGAAGGCCAAACCGGCGCTGGCCGCGAAGGTGCAGCCGATGCTGATCAGCGTCGATCCCGAGCGGGACACGCCAGCCGTGCTGAAAACCTATGTCGCCGCCTTCCACCCGCGCCTGATCGGCCTGACCGGCACGAAAGAGCAGATCGCGAAGGTCGGCAAGGATTTCGTCGTGATCTACAATCCCGAAAAGGGCACGGAAAAGGCGGGCGCGGCGACCGACTATCTGGTCAGCCACAGCCGCACGCCCTATCTGTTCGATGGCGACGGCAAGCCGGTGGCGCTGGTGCCGGTGGATGATCCCGCAACGGCGGATGTGGACGAAGGCGCGCCGGACAAGGTTCTCGCCTTCCTGGAAAAATGGGTCAAGTGACGCACTTCTGGGAAAAACCCCTCGACACGCTCGACAAGGCCGAATGGGAAGCTTTGTGCGACGGCTGTGGCAAATGCTGCCTGCACAAGGCGCAGGATGAGGATACGGGGCGGATCTATCCCACCAACATTGCCTGTCGCCTGCTCGACCGGCACAGCGGCCAATGCAGCAATTACAAGGACCGGCGCAAGTTCGTCCCCGATTGCGTGCGGCTGACCCCGGCCAAGGTGCGGCAAATCGAATGGTTGCCGCGTACCTGCGCCTATCGGCTGCGGGGCGAAGGGCTGCCCCTGCCCGACTGGCATTATCTGGTCTGCGGCGACCGGGAGGCGGTGCATCGCGCCGGCCAGTCGGTGCGCGGCTGGACGGTGGGTGAGGCCGATGCCGGCGACTGGGAAAATCATCTTGTCGACCGCGAAGTCTGAAGGTGGGAAGTCTGAGGCTGGCGCCGCGATCCTGATCGATGGCGTGGCGATGCCGGTGCTGGTGCGCCGGTCGGCGCGAGCGCGGGCCTACCGACTGACGATCGACAGCGCACGCGGGGCGCTGCGCCTGTCGCTGCCGGCGCGGGCGAACCTCAAGAAAGCGCTCGGCTGGGCGCAGGATCATGAAGGCTGGGTGCGCGCGCAGATGGCGAAGCAGCCGGCGATCACCCTGCTGGACCATGGTGCGACCTTTCCGCTGGAGGGGCGCGACATCCTGATTCACTGGGTTGAGGGCGCGACGCGGACGATAAGGCTGGAGGGCGACCGGCTGCTGCTGGGCGGCGCGGCGGAATCGGTCGGCGCGCGGGTGCAGCGCTGGCTGGTGGCGCGGGCGCGGGCGGTGCTGGAGACGGAGAGTCACGAACTGGCGCGCGACCATGGGCTGATCGTTGCGTCGGTGGGCGTGGGCGATACCCGCAGCCGCTGGGGCAGTTGCGCTTCGTCCGGCGCGATCCGCTATAGCTGGCGGCTGATCCTGGCCCCGCCGGCGGTGCGGCGGGCGACGGTGGCGCATGAACTGGCCCATCTGCTGCATATGGACCATAGCCCGGCCTTCCACGCGGCACACAGGCGCATCTATGGCGCCGATCCCCGGCCGGCGCGCGAATGGCTGCGCGTCCATGGCGCGGGGCTGCACCGCTACCGGGCCTGATCGCATGGCACGGCCGAAGAGACGCTATCTGATTGCGACGATGCCGGACGGCTATGTGAAGCGGATCGGGCCGACGGCGGACCCCTTCACCCATTATTGGCGGATCGTGGCGGTGCTGGACAATGGCAAGACCGAAGTGTTCTGGGGCCATACGCGGTCGCTGGCGGAGGCGAAGAAGTTGAAGGGGCCAGCCGGGGACGGCGCGAAGATGCGTGGCTGGAAAAGCTATGTCTTCGAGATTGCCGAGGTGGTGGAGGAGCCGGTTTGAATATCATTGCGTTCGCCGGCCTGCGTCGGGGAACGCTTCATAAAAGTTGGCCGCATCCCATCTTGCTATCAACTCCGATGCGGCCAGGCGCCTGACGCATCGCCGGGGCAGTCATGGTCGGCGTCCTGCCGATAGGGCAGGCCGCAATATTTGCAGGTGGCATAGTCGCCGACCTTGAGGCCATGGCCCACCGCCACCCGTTCGTCGAAGACATAGCAGTCGCCCTGCCAGCGGCTGTCGGCTTCCGGCATTTCCTCCAGATAGCGCAGGATTCCGCCCTTGAGGTGGTAGACGTCATCGAAGCCGCGCGCCTTCACCAGCGCGGTGGATTTTTCGCATCTTATGCCGCCGGTGCAGAACATGGCGATCTTCGGAGTTCGCCCTTGTGCCTTGAGGTCGGCGGCGAAGGCGTCGAACCAGTCGGGAAATTCGCGGAAGGAGCGGGTTTCGGGGTCGATCGCGCGCTCGAACGTGCCGACCGCCACCTCATAGGCATTGCGCGTGTCGATGATGACCGTGTCGGGATCGGCGATCAGGGCGTTCCATTCCGCCGGGTCGAGATGGGTGCCGGCCCGGTTGGCCGGGTCCAGATCGCCCACGCCCAAAGTCACGATTTCCGCCTTCACCTTCACCTTCATCCGGGCGAAGGGCGCGCCGTGCGCATGAGAATATTTGACGTCCATGGCGGCGCAGCCCGGCAGGGTGCGCAGATGGGCGATCAGCGTGGCGATGGCATCGGCGCTGCCGGCCACCGTGCCATTGATCCCCTCCCCCGCCAGGATCAGCGTGCCGCAGGTGTCGAGGTCCGCGCACCGGACGCGCAGGTCGGCGGCGATCGCCGCAGGATCGGCGAAGCGGGTGAAGCAATAGAGGGCGGCGACGGTATGGCTGGACATGGCGCGCCTATAGGGCTTTGCGCCGCCTCTTGAAAGCCGGGGCGGACAGGCGCATAGGCGGTGCATGGTTCCCCTTTCGTTCGCAGGTCAGGCCTTCATGGCGCTGCCCGAGGCCGCGCTCTACTGGCCGGCGCAGCGGGCGCTGCTGGTCGCCGACCTGCATTTCGAGAAAGCGAGCTGGTATGCGCGCTTCGGCCAGTTCCTGCCCCCGCATGACAGCCAGGCGACGCTGGACGTGATCGAGGCGCTGGTCGAGCGGACCGGCGCGCAGGCGGTCTGGTCGCTGGGGGACAGTTTTCATGACGCCGACGGCGCTGCCCGGCTGGACCCGCTGGCGCGCGAAAGACTGTTTTCCCTTACGGAAAAGCTGGACTGGATCTGGATTACCGGCAATCATGATGCTGCTGTCGCGCATATGCCGGGGGGACGTCGGGTCGCAGAGGCGCAGGTCGAGGGGATATGGTTGCGGCATGAGGCGGAAGCGGATGATCCGCGCCCCGAAATTTCCGGCCATTTCCATCCCAAGCTGCGCCTGTCGCTGCGCGGCCGGCATGTGTCGCGACGTTGTTTCGTGGGATCGGCCACCAAGCTGATCCTGCCTGCGCTGGGGGCGCTGACGGGAGGTCTGGATGCGGGCCATGGAGAGATTCGTCGGGCGGTCGGGCCGGGTGCGGCTGCGTTGGTGCCGGTCGCCGACCGATTGCTGCGCTTTCCCTTATCGTAAGCTTCCGTTACGGAATTGCGCATATCCTTTGTTGCTATCCGGCAACATGGCTCCTCTCCCTTGTCCCGCAGATGCGGAAAAAGCGCGGAAAAGTGCGCGAGTCTTGCCATGTCCTTGCTGTGGCAGCATAATCACCACCATTCCGACATGGCGAAAAGCCGTGCGGGCCAGGAGAGGATCGACATCATGACACATAAGAGTCCCTTGCTGACGACCGTGGGTGCGTTGGCGCTGTGCATGGTTGCCCCTGCCGCTCTGGCGCAGGATGCAGCCGCGCCGCAACCGGTCGTGGACGATGGCAGCGCCAACATCATCGTGACCGCCACCCGCCGCGCCAGCCCCCTGTCCGATGTGCCGATCGCGGTGTCGGCGGTGGGCGCGCAGGCGATGCAGAATAGCGGCGCGAGCGACATCCGCACGCTGAACCAACTGGCGCCGTCGCTGCTGGTGTCCTCGACCGGGTCCGAAGCCAATGCGTCCGCCCGTATTCGCGGTATCGGCACGGTGGGCGACAATCCGGGGCTGGAAAGCTCCGTCGCGGTGTTCATCGACGGCGTCTATCGTTCGCGCACCGGCGCGGGCCTCAACGAACTGGGCGAGATCGAACGGGTCGAGGTGCTGCGCGGGCCGCAGGGCACGCTGTTCGGCCGCAATGCCTCGGCAGGCCTCATCAACATCATCAGCAAGGCCCCGGAAAACACATTCCATGCCAAGGGTGAGATCACCTATGGCAATTATGATTATTGGCGGCTGTCGGGGCGTGTCACCGGGCCGATCGCCGATGGCATCGCGCTGTCGCTGGACGGGGTGTGGAGCAAGCGTGACGGTTTCTACAAGCTGGTCGACACCGCCGGCAACAAGGTCGGCGACACCAATGACCGCAACCGCTATTTCCTGCGCGGACAGGCGCTGATCGAGCCGAACGATGCGCTGTCGATCCGGTTGATCGGCGATTATACCAATCGCGACGAAAGCTGTTGCGGCGCGGCCTATGTCGAGGCGCGCGAACGGCGGCCGGCGGCCGGCGGCGGCTATACCGACGCGCCCTTCAACCGGATCGCCGCGATTCTGGCGGGTCAGGGCAGCGTGATCCCGGCCGATCCCTATGATCGCGAACTGCATGTGACGCCAGGCCGCGACTATGTCAGCAAGCTGCGCGACTGGGGCGTGTCGGGCGAGATCAATTATGATTTCGGCGGCGCGAAACTGACCAGCATCACCGCCTATCGCGACTATAAATCCCGCGACTATGGCGATTATGACTATAATGCCGCCGACCTGCTCTATCGCGATCCCAACACCTATCGCCAGTTCAAGACCTTCACGCAGGAACTGCGGTTGCAGGGGTCGGCGTTCAACGACAAGCTCGACTGGCTGGTCGGCGGCTATTACGCCAATGAGCGGCTGACCTTGCAGGACAATATCCGCTTCGGCGCGGATTATGGCCGGTTCGCGGCCTGCCGCCTGATGGCCGGCGCCAGCGTCAACAGCAACCTGACCGCCGGACAACTGGCGGCCTGCGGCAGCGGTCTGGCCACCCAGCCGCTCATCAACGGCACGCAGGCGCAGTTGAACGCCGGACTGACCGCCGCGCTGATCGCGCGGGGCGTGCCCGCTCCGATCGCGGCGGCGCAGGCCGGGGCGATCTCGACGGGCCTTGGCAATGGCCTGCGCGCGCTGTCGGCGATCCCGTCCGGCACTGGCGACGTCGCCTCCCTCTATCGCCAGAAGAGCGAGAACTGGGCACTCTTCACCCATAATATCGTCCACATCACCAATCGGCTCGATCTGACTTTGGGCCTGCGCTATACCCATGAAAGCAAGCGCTTCTCGTCCGATTTCAACAATAATAACGCGACCTGCGCAGCCTTGCAGGCGTCCGGCCTGCCCGGCATCGCCACCAATCCGGCGCTGGGCAGCGCGGCGACGCTGGCCGGCGGCATCCTGACCTTGGGGTGCCTTGGCAACGGATCGACCGGCCTCAACGCGCTGGACCTCAATGACAAGATCAGCGACGGCGAATTTTCGGGTACGGCGGTGCTGTCCTGGAAGCCGATCGACGAATTGCTGCTCTATGGCAGCTATTCCAAGGGGTATAAGGCGGGCGGCTATAATCTGGATCGTTTCCAGTTGGGATCGACCGGTCTCAACGCCATCCCCGCCGTCTTTTCGCCGCGCACCAATGCGGACGTGACCAGCCTGCGCTTCGCGGCTGAAAAGGTCGACAGTTTTGAAGTCGGCCTGAAATATGTGCAGCCCAAATGGAGCGTGAACATCGCCGCCTTCCGGCAGGAGTTCAAGAATTTCCAGCTCAACACCTTCAACGGCACCAGCTTCGTCGTGCAGAATATCAATGGCTGCGACAGCGCATTGAGCGCGGCGCGGACCTGCGATAGCGGCGATGTCGGACCGGGCCTGATCAGCCAGGGTATCGAACTGGAAGCCAGCGTCAGCCCGGCGCGCAATTTCCGCGTGTCCGGCGGCGCGACCTATGCCCGCGCCAAATTCGCCAACCGTCTGGTGGGCAGCGGCGACGGCAGCGTGCCGCTCGATACGGCGCTGTTCCTGCTGCCCGGATCGATCAACAGCAACGCGCCGCAGATGGTGACGACCGCCAGCATGGCGTGGACCCCGGACATCGGTTCGTCGGGCCTGTCCGCGCTCTTCTATGTCGACGGGCGCATGACCAGCGACTTCAACACCGGGTCGGACCTGTTCCCCGAGAAGAATCAGGATGGCTTTGCGGTGGTGAACGCCCGTGTCGGCATTCGCGGGCCGCAGCAGCGTTGGTCGGTGGAATTGTGGGGGCAGAATATCTTCAACCAGAATTACAGCCAGGTCGCCTTCTCCAGCCCGCTCCAGTCGAGCAGTCCCGCCACGTCCACCACCGGCCAGTTCGCGGCCGGCGCGCCGATGGCGAACCAGCTCATCTCCGCCTATCTGGCCGAACCGCGCACCTATGGCATCACTTTGCGCGGGAGTTTCTAGAACGGTCGCCATTCAGTTCTGGCGGCCTGCAAATGGCGACTTGCCGTGCTTCCGGTGCTCACGACCTTAAAGGTCGCTCCGCTCCGGGTCACGACAAGTCACCATTTTCGTCACGCCATCTCCTGAATGGCAATCCGTCCTAGTGTGACGAATTGCGGACCATGCCTCTCCCGCTTGCCGGAACCGGGCGAGCGGGAGACGGCCTTTGTCCGAACAGCGCGGTGCCGACGCGAATGTCGGTCGCGCCCAGCATGATGGCGGTTTCATAATCGCCCGACATGCCCATCGACAGGCGCGGGAGGCCTTCTTCCCGCGCCATTTTTGCGAGCAGCGCGAAGAAGGGCGCGGCCTCGATATCGGCCGGGGGCACGCACATCAGGCCCAGGATCGGAATATCGGCGTCGCGCGCGGCGGCGATCAGCGCGGGCGTGTCGGTGATGGGACAGCCGCCCTTCTGCTCCTCCGAGCCGATATTGACCTGAATGAAGCAGGGGACGCGCTTGCCCGCCGCATCCATCGCCCTGGCGAGCGCGGTCAGCAGCGAGGGACGGTCGAGGCTGTGGATGACGTCGAACAGGGCCACGGCATCGGCGGCTTTGTTGGATTGCAATTGCCCGACCAGATGCAGGTCCACGCCGGAAAACTCCTCGCGCAGCGCGGGCCATTTCTCCTGCGCCTCCTGCACCCGATTTTCGCCGAACACACGCTGCCCGGCATGAAGCAGCGGGCGGATGGCGTCGGCATCATGGGTCTTGGACACGGCGATCAGGTGGACGGCGTCGGCGGTGCGATCGGTCAGGCGGGCGGCGCGATCGATGCTGTCACGCAGGGTGGCGAGGCGGTCCGCTGCGTCGATAATTCTGTCTGTGGTCATGCGCGCTGCTATAGGCGAGGGCCATGTCGCACCGCCACCGCAAAAAGCTGCCCCTGATCTGGCTGATGACCGACGAGCGGGTCGAGGCGGCGGCCTTGCTGGCGGCGGCAGGCCGGTTGCCCAAGGGGCGAGCCGGCATCGTGTTTCGCCATTATCGCACGGCGTCGGCGGCCCGGCGGGCACTGTTCGAGGCGTTGCGGGCGATCGCGCGACGGCGTCGGCTGGTGCTGCTGCTGGCGGGCGATGCACGGCTGGCGGCGGCATGGCGGGCCGATGGCGTGCATGGCGACCCCCATCGGGTGGTGCGACCCCTGATCCGCAGCCGCGCGGTCCATGATCGTCAGCAGGCCTTTGCTTCACGGGGTGCTGAGCTTTGCTTCGTCTCCCCCCTTTTCCCGACCCGTTCCCATGTCGGTGCCGGGGCCTTGGGGCGGGTGCGCTTTGCGGCACTGGCGCGGCAGGTCGAGGCGCCGGTCATGGCATTGGGTGGTAATCCGATCATACAGGATCAGATTATGCTCTGATTATCTTTTGTTTTCCGCATTTTCCGAGCCAGCAGATGATGCCATCTGCTTCGAAAATGCTCTAGGCCCAGTCCACCCGCGTCCAGCCGCGCTCTGCCGCCAGTTTCGCCAGCGGCTTGTGCGGATTGCTGGCGAAGGGGATGTCGGCGAACTCCAGCATCGGCGCGTCCGACACATGGTCGGAATAGGCACGGATATGCGCCTGGGTCCGGTCGATCGCCTCGGCCGCCATCCAGGCCTTGATCATGCGCAGCTTGCCCGTGTCGTAGCAATTTTCACCGGCGATCTTTGCGCGGACATAGCGTAGATCCTGCGACAGATGATCGGTGGCGATCACCGCGTCGAAGCCCAGCCGCCGCGCGATCGGTTCGACATAGAGGCGATAGGAGGCGGTGGCGAGCACCAGCCGATAGCCGTCGGCCCGGTCCTGCGCGATCTGCGCCACTGCGCCGGCGCGCAGGTTGGTCGCCATCACTTTATCGGCATAGCTTTCGATATGTGGCATCAATTTCGCCCGCTCGACATTATAGCCGACCATCAGCGCCTGATTGAGTTCCTTCAGCCGCTGCCGGCTGATGAGCTTGAGCACATAGGCCAGCATCAACAGGATGACGCAGGGGAAAAGCACCAGCCGCCACGGGGCCATGTGCCGGGCCACATGGATCAGGAAACCGGTATAGGTGCCGCTGAACGTCACCGTGCGATCCATGTCGTAGATGGCCAGCCTGTATGTCGTCATGCCGTTTCCGAAACTTTTCTGTCCGCCCTTCGTTCTGGCTTGCGGATGGGCCGTTTCGGCTTGCCGTGCAACCGATAATGGACCAGTAATCCCATCACATGAACAAAGCCGCCGATCTTGCCGAGGAAAATCGCGACGGTGGCAATGTGGTTCGACTTTCCGGATCGCTTGCCATTGCCTGTCTGGGCGACCTGCCCGACCGGCTGGACGCCGTGCAGGGACCAGTGTCCGCCATCGACCTGTCGCAGGTCGATCATATGGACACGATCGGGGCCTGGACCATCCACCGCGCCGTCAAGCGGCTGGGCTGCGCCATCAGCGGCGCCAGCGAGGATGCCGGGCGGCTGATCCATGCCGTGGGCGAACTGGACGAGCCGGTGCCGATCCGGCCGAACCATGTGCATCCGCTGCGCCGCGTGGTCGGCCAGATCGGCGAGGCGGTCTGCGCATCGGGCACGACGCTGATGGGCCTGCTCGGTTTCTTCGGCGCGACCCTGATCGCGACATGGAGCGTCATCCGCCACCCCCGTCGTTTCCGCATCAATGCCGTGGTGCAGCGGTTCGAGGTGGTCGGCGTATCGGCGCTGGGCATCATCGGCCTGATGAGTTTCCTGATCGGCATCGTCATCGCACAACAAGGATCGGTGCAGTTGCGCCAGTTCGGCATGGAGATGCTGACGATCAATCTGGTCGGCCGCCTCACTTTCCGCGAACTGGGCGTGCTGATGACCGCGATCATGGTGGCGGGCCGGTCCGGTTCCGCCTTCGCCGCGCAGCTTGGTACGATGAAGCTGACCGAAGAGGTCGACGCCATGCGCACCATCGGCGTGTCGCCGATGGAGGCGCTGGTTCTGCCGCGGACGCTGGCCGTGGTCGTGATGATGCCGCTGCTGGGCTTTTATGCTTCGGTCATGGCGGTCATTGGCGGCGGGTTCCTGTGCGCCATCGCGCTGGAGATTCCGCCCATCACCTTCGTCCAGCGTCTGCGCGAAGTCGTGCCGATCACCGACCTGTGGGTCGGCCTGATCAAGGCGCCGGTCTTCGGCATCATCATCGCCCTGTCGGGCTGCTTTCAGGGCATGCAGGTCAAGGGCAATGCCGAGGAAGTCGGCCTGCGCACGACCGCAGCCGTGGTACAGGCGATTTTCATGGTCATCGTGATCGACGCCTTTTTCGCGGTCTTCTTCACCTGGGTGGGCTGGAACTGATGCGCGAAGAGGACATCCTCCAGGCCGAGGAGCGGCGCGTCGAAGAAGCGTTCCAGCGGAGCGACATCGCTATTTCGGTACGCGGGCTCCGCAACAGTTTCGGCGATCAGGTCATCCATGAGGGCCTGGACCTGGACGTGCGCAAGGGCGAGATATTGGGCGTGGTCGGCGGGTCCGGCACTGGCAAGTCGGTGCTGATGCGCACGATCATCGGTCTCCAGACCCCCGATGAGGGCGAGATTCAGGTTTTCAATGAGTCCATGATCGGCCGGTCGGATGACGAGGCGCTGGCGGTCCGCAAGCGCTGGGGCGTGCTGTTTCAGGGTGGTGCCCTCTTCTCGACCCTGACCGTGGCCGAGAATGTCGAAGTGCCGATCCGGGAATATTATCCCAATATCGGGCCGGAACTGCGCGATGAAATCGCCGCCTACAAGATCCGCATGACCGGCCTGCCGACCGAGGCCGGCCCGAAATATCCATCCGAACTGTCGGGTGGCATGAAGAAGCGCGCGGGTCTGGCCCGTGCCCTGGCGCTGGACCCGGATCTGCTATTCCTGGACGAGCCGACCGCCGGCCTCGACCCGATCGGCGCGGCGGCGTTCGACGAAATGACGCGCAAGTTGCAGCAGACGCTGGGCCTGACCGTCTTCCTCATCACCCATGATCTCGATACGCTCTATTCCATCTGTGACCGGGTGGCGGTGCTGGCGGACAGGAAGGTGACGGCGGTGGGCACGATCGACGAATTGCTGGCGACCGATCATCCCTGGATACAGGAATATTTCAACGGTCCGCGCGGCCGGGCCGCCACGGCGGCGGTGTCGCGCGAAAAGGACCGGGAACAGACAAAGCAGGCGGCAGTCAGCCCGCCGGACGGAAGGCGATAGGATATGGAAACCCGCTCCAACCATGTGCTGGTGGGCGCAGTCACGCTGCTGCTGCTGGCCGCGATCATGGCCGCCGCCTTCTGGTTCTCGCGCCTGTCGGATGGCGAGAACAAGGAATATGACATCTTCTTCAAACAATCGGTCAGCGGCCTGGCGAAGGGATCGGCGGTCAATTATGCCGGTGTGCCGTCGGGCAAGGTCGAAAAGATCGAGCTGTGGAAGCGCGATCCGAGTTTCGTGAAGGTCCGCATTTCGGTGAAGGACGGCACCCCCGTTCTACAGGGCACGACTGCGACCATCGCCGGCGTGGGCTTTACCGGCGTCAGCGAAGTCGTGCTGGATGGCGCGGTGAAGGGCGCGGCGCCGATCGCCTGCCCCGCCGACAATGTGCTGGCCGCCTGCCCCGATGGCGTGCCGGTGATCCCGACCAAGCCGGGCGCGCTGGGCGAACTGCTCAACAATGCGCCGCAACTGCTGGAGCGGCTGTCGACGCTGACCGAGCGACTGACCGAATTGCTGAATGACAAGAATCAGCAATCGATCGCCGGCATCCTGGCCAATGTCGAGAAGGTGTCGGGCGCGCTCGCCGATCGCAGCCCTGAAATCGCCGCCACGCTGGCCGAAGCGCGGATCGCGGTGCAGCGCACCGGCGTCGCCGTCGAGCAGATCGGCAAGCTGGCCGCCACCACCGACACGATGCTGAACGAGGAAGGCCGGCCGCTGATGGG
This sequence comes from Sphingobium sp. Leaf26, assembly GCF_001421665.1. Lineage (GTDB taxonomy): Bacteria > Pseudomonadota > Alphaproteobacteria > Sphingomonadales > Sphingomonadaceae > Sphingobium. The sequence goes on along the minus strand of NZ_LMKV01000004.1, from coordinate 31,384 downwards.
TGACCTGCGCAAGAGTGTGCAGGCGGCGACCCGCAGCATTGAGACGCTGGACAAGACCATCGGTGAGGCGCAGCCGGGCGTGAAGCAGTTCAGCACCCAGACCATGCCGGAGGTCAACCAGTTGGTGCATGACCTGCGCGAAATGTCGCGCTCCTTCCGCGGCGTCGCGGAAAAGCTGGACCAGCAGGGCGCCGGATCGCTGGTCGGATCGCCCAAGCTGCCGGATTACAAGCCTTGATGTCGGGGGCCATGATGAGAAAGATGCGGACCATGTTCCATGTGAAACACCAGAGCGCCGTGATGGCGCTGGCGGCTGGCCTTTTGCTGTCGGGCTGCGTCTCCATCGGCGCCAAGCCGCCGGCGCAGTTGCTGACGCTGGATGCCGCGCAGAAGGTGCCGGCCGGCGCCGGTCGTGTGGCCGGTGGCGGGCGGACGCTGATCGTGGCTGATCCCGACGCGCCAAAGATGCTGGATACGGTGCGCGTGCCGGTTCAATTGGGGCCGACGAGCGTCGCCTATGTGACCAAGGTGCAATGGGCCGATACGCCGCGCCACCTGTTCCGCCGGCTGTTGGCGGAGACGATCACGGCGACGACCGACCGGGTGGTGCTGGATGCCGGACAGTTTTCCGGCGACGGCGGACAGCGGCTGAGTGGCGAACTGGTCGCCTTCACCGTGGACGAGGCGAGCCATAGCGCGATCGTCACCTATGATGCGGTACTGACCACTCCCAATGGTGTGGCGCTGGCCCGTCAGCGCTTCACCGCCAGTGCGCCGGTGAGTGGCAAGATCGAGGCGACCACGGTCGGCGCCCCGCTCAATGCCGCCGCGAACAAGGTGGCGGTGGACGTCGCCGCCTGGGCTGCTGCGGTCAAGAATTGATCGAAAGGCCGGTCGCTTTCGATGACGCGACCGGCCTTTTTCCTTTAATCCAGACTCTTCCCCGCCTGCTCCGTCACATCCTTGGACAGGCCGGGCTGGGTGAGGATGCGTTGCAGTTCTGCGCGCATCAGGGCGGCGCGGCCTTCCTCGAAGCGCTTCCAGCGGCCGAGCGGCGGCACCAGCCGGGCGGCGGTCTGCGGATTGAGCCTGTCCAGTGCGATGATGCAGTCGGCCAGCAGGCGATATCCCTTGCCCGACGCATGATGGAAGGCCCACTGATTGGCCGCGAAGGCACCGAATAGCGACCGCACCCGGTTGGGATTGGCCAAAGTGAAATCCTTATGCTCGCCCAGTTGCGCGACCAGTTCGACCGTGTCCGGATGGAAGGCGAAAGCCTGGGTCTGGAACCATTTGTCCAGCGTCAGGGCATCATCCCGGTAGCGATTGTAGAAGATGTCGAGCGCCGCTTCCCGTTCCGCGCTGGTGCCGCTGGCGAGCGTGGCGAGCGCGGCCTGCCGTTCGGTCATATTATCGGCCGCGTCGAACTGCGCGAAGGCGATGGCGGGGCCGTCACGCGCGCCAGAGGCCACCAGATAGAGAAGCGCCACATTGCGCAGCTTGCGCGCCCCCTTGGCGGACGGCGACAGGGCAAAGGCGTCGGCCTTCGTCTTCGCGTGGATATCGCGCCATAAAGGCTCCAGCTCCGCGCCGATCTTCTGTTGCAGGGCATCGCGCGCAGCGTGGATCGCATCGGGATCGACGACGCGCATCTGGTCGCCCAGATAGGCCTCGCTCGGCAGGCGGATAGCCTCGGCGATGAAGGCGGGGTCGAGCGCGGCATCGGTGATGGTGTTACGCACCGCCTCGATGACCGGTGCATCATCCACCGCCTGCCCGGCGATGCGGCCGACCAGCACATTGACCATCAGCTGCTGCATCGCCTCATAACGGGCGAAGGGATCGTCGTCATGGGCCGACAGGAAAGCGAGATCGGCTTGGCTGCGGTTGGTTTCCACGATCACCGGGGCAGAGAAACCGCGGTTGATCGACAGGATCGGCGCGCTGGCGAAACCGGTAAAGGTGAAGCTTTGATTTCCCTCGGTCAGCAGCAGCAGTTCGTCGCCCCGATGGGTGCCGGTCGCTGCGTCGAACAGGGCGGTGCGCAACGGGATCGCCATCACCTGCTTGTCGTTCTGGCCCGGCGTTGGCGGGATGCCCTGCTCCAGCGTCAGTTCGACGCTTTGGCTGACGGGATCATGGCTGAGGAGCGCGCGGACATGTGGCGTGCCGGCCTGCTCATACCAGCGGCGGAACTGGGTAAGGTCTTGTCCCCCGCCCTCCTCCATCGCCAGCACGAAATCCTCGCAGGTGGCGGCCTGCCCGTCATGGCGATCGAAATAGAGGTCGGTGCCGGCGCGGAACCGTTCCGGTCCCATCATCAGCGCCATCATGCGGATCAGCTCGGCACCCTTGTTATAGATGGTGGCCGTGTAGAAGTTGCTGATTTCCATGTAGGATTCGGGCCGCACCGGATGCGCCAGCGGGCCGCTATCCTCCTGAAACTGGCCGGCGCGCAGGATGCGGACATCCTCGATCCGTTTCACCGCATGGCTGCCCATGTCGGCGGAGAAATTCTGGTCGCGGAAAACAGTGAAGCCTTCCTTCAGGCTGAGCTGGAACCAGTCGCGGCAGGTGACGCGATTGCCCGACCAGTTGTGGAAATATTCATGCGCGACCACCCCTTCCACGCCGTCATAGTCGATGTCGGTCGCGGTTTCGGGATCGGCAAGAATATAGCGCGAATTGAAGATGTTGAGGCCCTTATTCTCCATCGCGCCGAAGTTGAAGTCAGCGACGGCAACGATGTTGAACACGTCCAGGTCATATTCGCGGCCATAGACACGCTCGTCCCACGCCATGCTGTTCTTGAGCGCCTGCATCGCATGGTCGGTACGGGGCAGGTCGGCTTCCTTCACCCAGATGCCGAGCGTCACCTCACGCCCGCTCATCGTCACGAACCGGTCGGCGTTGCAGGCCAGATCGCCGGCGACCAGTGCGAAGAGATAGCAGGGCTTGGGAAAGGGATCGTTCCAGCGCGCCCAGTGGCGGCCTTCGGGCAAGTCGCCCTGCTCGATCGGATCGCCATTGGCGAGCAGGACCGGGAAGCGCGCCTTGTCCGCTTCCAGACGCACGCTGTAGCGCGACAGGACGTCGGGCCGGTCAGGGAAGAAGGTGATGCGCCGGAAGCCTTCCGCCTCGCACTGGGTGCAGAGCAGGCCGCCGCTGGCATAAAGGCCCATCAGCTTGCTATTGCCTTCCGGTGCCAATTCCACCAGCGTTTCGACCTTGTGGGCGGCATCAGGCAACGCGATGATGAGCGCGCCGGCCTCCAGATGCCATTCCTCCTGCGTCAACTGGCGGCCATCTACGCAGACGGCTAGCGGGACGATGCCGTCGCCATCCAGCCGCAGGGGCCGGTCATGATCGCCATTGCGCGTGACGCAGAGAGCCGTGCGAACGATCGTGCGGGCGGGATCGAGGTCGAAGTCGAGCGCGATATCGGGGACGAGCCAGTCGGGCGGACTATAGTCCTGACGGCGAATGACGGTGGGCGCCGCGGCGGCGGTGGAAAGCATGTCGGCCATGGCCCCACGCTAGGGAGCGAGGGGGCAAAAGGCCAGTGGTAGTTATGGGCGGAAAGGAACCATCATGATGCGCGTCGGGCGCGGCTGGCCTGTTGCCGCAGAACGCAGCAAAGCCCGGTCGTTCAGATACGTTCGCCCGACAGGCGCTGGCATAGCATGTCCAACTGGTCGAGGTTGGAATAGCGCAGCGACAGATGGCCGCCGGCCGATCCGCCTTCATGCGCGATCTCGACCTTCAGCCCCAATATATCGGCCAGATGCTGTTCCAACGCGGCGATGTCGGGATCCTTGTCGCTGGTCGATCCAGCGCCCGCGCTGCTTGCGCGCCGCGAGACGGGGGCTTCCACGCCGGTCTTGACACGACGGACCAACTGTTCGGTGTCGCGGACCGACAGGCCTTTTTCCTCGATCTGGCGGGCCAGCTTTTCGGAATCGGGCAGGCCGATCAGGGCGCGGGCATGGCCCATGCTGATCCGGCTTTCCATCACCTGCTGCTGCACTGTCTTGGGCAATTCCAGCAGGCGCATCAGGTTGGCGACATGGCTGCGCGACTTGCCGACGATGCGGCCGAGCGCTTCCTGGCTATGATGAAATTCGGCGATCAGCTTGCGATAGGCTTCCGCCTCTTCGATCGGGTTCAGATCTTCGCGCTGGATATTCTCGATCAGCGCGATTTCGAGCGTTTCCTGCTCGTCAAAGTCGCGGACGATCGCGGGGATGCGATGCAGCTGCGCCCGCTGCGACGCGCGCCAGCGGCGTTCGCCGGCGATGATCTGGAAACCGCCGCCATGGGGCCGCACGATGATCGGCTGGATCACGCCGCGCTTGGCAATGCTGTCGGCCAGTTCCTGCAACGCGCCCTCATCGAAATGGCGGCGCGGCTGTTCCGGGTGCGGCTGTATCAGTGCCACCTCGATACTCTGCACGGACTTGCCATTGGCCGGCGGATTGGTCGCGGCAACCGGTTCTTCGCGGGTGGCATCGCCCAACAGGGCGGACAGGCCCCGGCCCAGACCGTGGGGGCGCTTGGCGATCTTCGGCTTGTCGGTCGTTTCGTCGTTCAAGCGGCAACCTCCTGTCGGGGCAGGCGCGCGATCAGCTCACGCGCCAGACGCATATAGGCTTCAGACCCCGAACAGCGGAAGTCGTAGATCAAGGCGGGGACGCCATGGCTGGGCGCTTCGGACAGACGCACATTGCGCGGAATGACGGTCGAGAAGACGAGGTCACCCAGGCAGGCGCGGACATCGTCGGCGACCTGATCGGTCAGGCGGTTGCGGCGGTCGTACATGGTCAGCGCCACGCCCATGATCGACAGGCCGGGGTTGAAGCGACCGCGAATGCGTTCGACCGTCTGGAGCAGTTGCGACAGCCCCTCCAGCGCGAAAAACTCGCATTGAAGCGGGACGAGCAGATATTGCGCCGCAACCATGGCGTTGATCGTCAACAGACCGAGCGAAGGCGGACAGTCGATCAGGCAGATGTCCCAGCGCCCCGGCTGGGCTTCATCCAGTACGCGCGCGAGCCGGTGGGTACGCTCCTCATAGTCGATCAGTTCGATCTCGGCGCCCGACAGATCCTGCGTCGCCGGGACGAGATCCAGCTTGGGTACGCGGGTGGTGACGATCGTATCGTCCAACGCGCAATTGCCAACCAGCAGGTCATAGCTGGATTGGGCACGTTCGGCCTGACCGATGCCCAGGCCCGTCGACGCATTACCCTGCGGGTCGAGATCGACCAGCAGCACCCGAAGCCCGGTGGCGGCAAGGCCGGTCGCGAGATTGATCGCGGTCGTGGTCTTGCCCACCCCACCCTTCTGGTTCGCTATGGCGATGCGGATCATGGACGACCTTTCTTCTTGCCAGCGGGTGTGAGGCCCCGAGCGATGATCAGGGCGCTGTCGGCGTCCGTTACGCTCGGTTCCACGTGAAACACACCTTGCCATGCCGGACGCGCCGCCTCCAGTTCATTTTGCGCATTTCGCCCTTTTGGCAGCACCCAGACGGTCTTTTTATCGGACAGGTGCAGCGCGGAGGCGATCAGCTTGGGCAGGGGCGCATAGGCGCGCGCGCTGATAACGGCCGCCTTGGTCGCGGGGACCGTTTCGACCCGTCCTCCGAAGACGCGGGCGTTGCCGAGATCGAGATCGGCGATGACATCGTTGAGAAAGTCTATGCGCTTGCGACGGGATTCAACCATCATCAACGGCCGATCGACCAAGCAGGCGATGACGATGCCGGGCAGACCGGCGCCTGATCCCAAGTCGATCCAGTCCCGCCCGTCATCATCGCCGGCATGGTTCAGCAACTGTGCCGAATCCATGATATGCCGTGTCCAGATGTGGGCCTTGGTGGACTCAGCGATCAGGTTCTGCTCGTCTGCCGCAGAAAGAAGGATCGCGACATAGCGTTCGAGCAGATCCCATGTTTCACGTGAAACATCGAATTGCGCCTGCAACCAGGCGCGGGCTTCGTCTTCGGTCATGCGGCCACCCGACGGACATGGACAAGGATGGCGGCCAGCGCCGCAGGGGTGATGCCACGAATACGGCCGGCAGCGGCCAGCGTATCCGGGCGGGCGGCGTCCAGTCGCTCGATCATTTCGGTGGAAAGGCCCCCAATGGTCTGAAAATCAAAATCGGCAGGAATGGCGACCCGCTCGTTGCGGCGCAGTTCGGCAATCTCTGCATCCTGCCGCTGGAGGTAGGGCGCATAATGGGCGTCCTCCAATATCTCGTCGCGCAGGTCAACGGGTGCGTCGCGCAGTGTCGGGGCGAGTGCGCAGATCAGGGTGCGGTCCACCTCAGGGAAGCGCGCCCATTCGAACAGGGTGCGGCGCGCGCCATCCTGTCGAACGGCAGCACCGGCGCGCGCCATTTCGCTGGCGGTCATCGGCCGGTCCAGTTCTGCGTCAATCTGTCCGCGCAACGTCTGCCGTGCGGTCAGTCGGGCGGCGCGATCCGTGCCGATGACGCCATGGGCAAGGCCGATCGGACCGAGCCGCGTCTCGGCATTGTCGGCCCGCAGGCGCAGGCGATATTCGGCGCGCGCGGTCAGCATGCGATAGGGTTCGGTCACGCCCTGAAGGACAAGATCGTCGATCATCACGCCGATATAGGAACTGGCGCGGTCGAGGATCAGCGGCGCTTCATCGCGGGCGCGGGCGGCGGCATTGATACCGGCGATCAGGCCTTGCGCGGCTGCTTCCTCATAGCCGGTGGTGCCGTTGATCTGGCCGGCGCAGAACAGGCCGGGCAGTTGGCGCACCTCCAGCGTGGAATCGAGCGTACGCGGATCGACATGGTCATATTCGACTGCATAGCCGGGCACCACAATCTCGACCTGCTCCAGCCCCGGCATGGAGCGGACCATGGCGAGCTGAACATCGGTGGGCAGGGATGTGCTGATGCCATTGGGATAGACCAGCGGGTCGTCCAGCCCTTCCGGCTCCAGGAAAATCTGATGGCCGTCGCGGTCGCCGAAGCGCAACACCTTGTCCTCGATCGACGGGCAATAGCGCGGCCCCCGTCCCTCGATCGCACCGCTGAACAGAGGCGAGCGTCCCAGGCCGTCGCGGATGATCGCATGGGTCGCATCATTGGTGCGGGTGATGGCGCAATCGAGCTGCGGCAGGATGCGGCCTGCGGACAGCGGCGACATGGTCCATAGCCCACCATCCGATGGTTGGGTTTCGAGTGCAGCCCAATTGATCGTACGCCCATCGAGGCGCGGTGGGGTACCGGTCTTGAGCCGGGCGATAGGCAGTCCGAGATTGCGCAACTGGGCACCCAGCGCGCCGGCGGCGCGTTCGCCGATCCGGCCCCCGGTTTCGCGCTCGTCGCCGCGGAAGAGCTTACCGCCCAGGAAGGTGCCAGTCGCCAGCACGATGGCCGGGGCTTGCAATGTGCGGCCATCGGCCAGCGCGATGCCGACAATCGTGCCATGCTCGACCAGCAGATGATCGGCTTCACCCTCGACAATGTCCAGCCCGGCCTGCGCGTCGAGCATCTGGTGGATGGCCGCGCGATAGCGCTTGCGATCCGCCTGCACGCGCGGCCCCTGCACGGCGGCGCCCTTGCTGCTGTTGAGCATGCGATAATGGATGGCGGCGGCGTCGGCGGCGCGGGCGATCAGGCCGTCCAGCGCATCGACCTCGCGGACCAGATGGCCCTTGCCCAGGCCCCCGATCGCCGGATTGCAGGACATGGCGCCGACCGTCTCACGCGCGAAAGTCAACAGGGCCACAGACGCGCCCTTGCGCGCGGCCGCCGCCGCTGCCTCGCAGCCGGCATGGCCGCCACCGACCACGATCACATCATAGCTTGTTTGCATGGGGCGCCCTTACCAGAAAGCAGGAGGCAGGTTAAGAGGGCAGGGTCAAAAGCGTTCCACGTGGAACAGTTTCTATTTGCCGATGCAGAAGCCGGAAAAGAGACGGTCCAGCATGTCCTCCGTGCCGGCTTGCCCGGTCAGGGCGTCGATGGCGCTGCGGGCGAGACGGAGATCCTCGGCAATGACGAGCAGGTCGCTGGTCGTGCCGGCAGCGTGAAGATGCTCGATCAACTGTCCAACTCGCTGTCTCTGTCGCGCATGCAGGGCATAGTCGCCCTCCCCCGGCAGCAGCGCTGCGGCGCGGGTGCGGAGCATGTCGATGAGCGCGTCCATGCCCGCGCCGCTGTGGGCGGAGAGGGACAGGCCGGGGCGTCCGGCATCGTTGCGGTCACTTTGCGCGGCGACCAGGATGGCATCCGCGCGGGGCAGGTCGGCGGGGTCGCCGAGCCACAGGATGATGTCGGCGGCGTCCAAAGCGGCGCGGGCGCGGTCTATGCCGATGGCCTCGATCGCATCGCCTGTCTCGTCCCGCAGGCCGGCGGTGTCGGTGAAGAGGAAAGCGGTGCCACCGATCGCGGCAGGCACTTCGATACGGTCGCGGGTGGTGCCGGCGATATCCGATACGATTGCGGCGTCACGTCCGACCAACGCATTGAGCAGCGTGGACTTGCCGGCATTGGGCGGCCCGGCCAGCACGACCCGCACACCATCGCGCAACCGCTCCGCCGATGGCGCGGCAAGGATAGTGGCGACATCCCGCGCCAGCGCGGCGATGCCCGCCCCGATCCGCTGCTCGATCGCGGCGTCGGGCACATCATCCTCATCCGAGAAATCGAGTGCGGCTTCCGCCATGGCGCCAAGGTCGAGTAGGCGCCGGCGCCAGTCGTCGATTCGGCGGGAGAAATGCCCCTCCGCCATCAGCAGCGCAGCGCGGCGCTGGCCCTGCGTTTCGGCGGCGAGCAGATCGGACAGGCCCTCGACGGCGTTCAGGTCCATTCGGCCATGGGCGAAGGCCCGGCGGGTAAATTCACCGGCTTCGGCACGGCGCAGGCCTGACATCGCGCGCAGCGCGTCCTCGACTGCAGCGATGACGGCACGGCCGCCATGGCAATGGAGTTCGGCCATGTCCTCGCCCGTCACCGTGGCGGGGCCGGGCAGCCACAGCAGCAGCGCGCGGTCGAGCGGGGTATCGTCGCGCGGGTCTTTGAGCAAGGCAAGGCTGGCGGTGCGCGGCATCGGCAGGCGGCGCGCAAGCGCACGGAGCGCGGCACCGGCCTGCGGCCCGCTCATCCGAATGACCGCTATCCCCGCCGGCGGCGCACCGCTGGACAGGGCGAAGATCGTGTCGTCGTCGCGCGCGGACATAAAAGCTATTTCTTGTCGCTGCTTCCCGACATGCCCGACAGGCCCATGTTCATCATCTGCTGAAACAGGCGCATGCCCGCATCGCCCATAGGCGAGAAGCTCTTGAACAGCGTCTCCATCTGTTCGGCGCTGCCAATGCCGTCGAAGCCGTCCAGCATGGTGCGGATGTATTTGTCATGGATGGGCGTCACATCGGGCAGGCCCAGAAAGGCGCGGGCTTCTGCCGGAGTGCAGTCCACATCGACGGTTACCTTCATGTCCCTGCCCTTCCCTGTCGGCCTATTGATCGCGGTCGCGCCGTCATGCCGCAAATGGCGGTGACAAGGCAAATTTTAAACGTAGCCAGCGGTTGCGCCCGGCATAGGAACGGCCAATATGCGCTCTATCTTTCCAATAAAAGGATATCGGCATGGGCGATTTTACCCCGATCAGCACGTTGGACGGCGACGGTTCGTTCGACGCCTATGTAGCGCGACCCGAAGGCGAGTCGAAGGCGGCGATCATCGTCATTCAGGAAATCTTCGGCGTGAATGAAGGCATCCGCCGCAAATGCGATGGCTGGGCCAAGGCCGGTTACGTCGCTTATGCGCCCGACCTGTTCTGGCGGTTGGAGCCGAGGGTCGAACTGGACGCCGATGTGCCTGAAGAGTTCCAGACGGCGATCGGCCTGATGCAGAAGTTCAACCAGGATCAGGGCATTCGCGACATTGAAGCGACGATCACGGCGGCCCGCGCCGCCGGGGCGGAGAAGGTTGGCCTCGTCGGCTATTGCCTGGGCGGGCGGATGGCCTTCATGGCGGCCTGTCGCACCGACGGCGATGCCTTTGTCGGCTATTATGGCGTCGGCATCGACGGACTGCTGAATGAGCAGCATGCGATCGGCAAGCCGGTGCTGCTGCATGTGCCGACCGCCGACCATTTCGTCCTGCCCGACGCGCAGAAGGCGATGCACGAAGGGTTGGCCGACAACCGCCATGTCACCCTGTTCGACTATGAGGGGCTGGACCATGGCTTCGCTGCCGAGATGGGCAATCGCCGCGACGAAGCCGGCGCGGAACTCGCGGATGGGCGCACCGCCGATTTCTTCGCGCAGTCGCTCGCCTGATGAGCGACGCATGGCGCATGGTGGCCCGCAGCCATGGCGGGCCGGACGTCATCGCGCGCGAGGATTTCGATCCGGGCGCGCCGGGTGAAGGCGAGGTGCTGATCGCGCAGGACGCGGTCGGGTTGAACTTCATTGACACCTATTACCGCACTGGCCTCTACCCGGCCCCCCTCCCCACCCCGCTGGGGTCGGCGGGCGCCGGGGTGATCGCCGCCGTCGGCCCCGGCATCTCCGGTCTGGCGATCGGGGACAAGGTGGGCTGCGCCAATGGCCTTGGCGCCTATGCCACGCACCGGATCGTGCCGGCGGATCGCGTGGTCCGTATTCCCGATGGCGTGTCGACGCAGGATGCGGCGGCGATGATGCTCAAGGGCATGACCGCCTGCTATCTGGCGGAGGATATCGTGCCGCTGAAGGCCGGTCAGGTCGCCCTCGTCCATGCGGCGGCGGGCGGTGTCGGATCGGTGCTGGTACCCTGGCTGCGCGACAAGGGTGTGATAGTGATCGCCCATTGCGGGTCGGCCAGAAAAGCAGCGTCGGTCGTGGCGGATCACAGCCTGCATGGCCCGTTCGAGGATCTGGCCGCGCAGGTGCGCGACCTGACCGGCGGCGCGGGTGTGGATGTCGTCTATGACGGCGTCGGCAAGGATAGCTGGAGCGCCTCGCTCGCCAGCCTCAAGCGGCGCGCCATGATGGTCAGCTATGGCAATGCGTCAGGCGCGGTGCCGCCGGTCAGCCTGCTGGACCTCAGCCGGGGCGGTTCGCTCTATGTGACGCGACCCACCCTGTTCGACTATATCGCTACGGCGCAGGATCTGGCCAATACGGCCGATCGTTTGTTCGACCGGATGCAGCGCGGCGTGGTGAAGGCCGTGATCGGCCAGCGTTTCGCCTTGGCCGACGCCGCCGAGGCGCATCGGGCGTTGGAGGCGCGGGAGACGACGGGGACCACGATCCTTCTCCCCTGAACCGGCATGAAAAGGGCCGCCACGATGCGTCTTGGCGGCCCCTTTTCTTATCGTCCCGTCCAGTGACGGAGCAGCTTTTTGAGCGATGAAGCCGGTTTGTCCGGCCGGGCGTCAGGCTCGCGATGGACCAGCGGCGTCATCTTCACATCATCGACAGCCTTGAGCGCCGGCAATTTGGTGCAGACGATCGCGTCCTGCAATCCATCGCCCATGCCGCCGCCCATCCAGCAGCCATAGCTGACCTTGGTCACGGCCATGCCGGCCTGCCACACCATCTGCCGGATCAGGTCGATGTCGAAGGCGATGAAGGCCAGTGGATCGTCTGGATTCGCGATGAAGACATCGTCCGCCTCATACATGCGCTGGCGATCGAGCGGAAAGATCGCCTGACCGGCCAGCACCATATGGCGGGAAAACTCGTTCAGCTCGAAGCAGGTGAACATGAACCGCCCCCCCGGCTTCAGCATGGAGGATACGAAGTTCAGCATGAGCTGAAAATCGGCCTGGGTCAGGTGGGTGAATACCGAAAAGGCATAGGCATCGGTGAAATTGTCGCGATAGGCCTCGGTCAGGGCTGTGGTCGTCTTGCGTTCGCGCTGCTCGATGAAGCGATCATAATGATCGTTCGCGCCCTCCATCAGTTCGAACCGGGTGTTCGGCAGATGGGGCGCGATATGCTGGTCGCAAAAATCGATCACCGGCGGCATGATGTCCATGCCCACCAGTTGCTGCGGCCGGACTCCGGCCTTGTGCAGCGACACCAGCCCACGACCGATGCCGCAGCCGAAATCCAATATGCGCGACTGGCCGCCGAGCGGCAGCAGCCGGGTCAGGATCGCGATGCAGGCATCGCCGACCAGTTCGGGGTCCGAGCCGCCCACCCAGTCGTTCATCGGGCTTGCCCGCATCTCATCGTAAATCGGGGCCAGGTCGGCCATATATGTCCCTTCTCGTGCAGAGCGGGCCGACGCTAGCGGCCCGGTCGATCGATAACAAGCCGCCAGCAAGCGCGATCGTCCGTGTCGGCCTGAAAAGAAAATGGGGCATGATCCCGGTCTGGATCATGCCCCACAATGAGGTGTGATGGTGGCGGCGGGGGATCAGCCGAACAGCGTCAATATCCCGACCTGATGATCGACGAAGCCGTCATAGATCATCTTGACCGCAACATAGAGGATCACTGCGAGGCCGACATAGGCTATCCAGCGGAACCGCTCGATATAATGGGCGATGACATTGGCGGCGATGCCCATCAGCGCGACCGACAGGACCAGACCGATCATCAGGATGCCGGGATGGTCGCGCGCCGCGCCGGCCACCGCCAGCACATTGTCCAGGCTCATCGACACGTCGGCGACCGCGACGGCCCAGGCGGCGGCGGCGAAGCTCTTGGCCGGGCGCAGGCCGGACACATCGTCGTCGGTCGGATCGTCGGGCGTATCCGCGCCGCGCGCCGGGTGCAGTTCGCGCCACATCTTCCAGCTGACCCACAGCAACAGCAGCCCGCCGGCCAGGATCAGGCCGACGATCTGCATCAACTGGCTGACCACCAGCGCAAAGGCGATGCGCAGCACCAGCGCGGCGATGATGCCGATCAGGATCACCTTCTTGCGCTGGGCGGCCGGCAGGCCCGCCGCCAGCGCGCCGACGACGATGGCATTGTCGCCCGCCAGCAGCACGTCGATCATCAGCACCTGAACGAAGGCCGACAGCGCGGAAGGCGACGTGATGTTGCTGAAATCATGGATGATATGCTGCCAGATATCGGCGGGTGAGCCGAGTCCCTGTGCAGCCGAAGCGGCGGTGGCGAGAAGGTCGAACATGGCGGCCTGACGTCCCTGACTTTAAGCTAAGAAGAAAGCCGGACCATATATGGCCCGGCTCCAATGGCAAATAACTGCTTTGCGCATGGCGATCGGTCTGATCGCCGCATCGCTTACTGGTTCATCGAATCGAAGAAATTCTCGTTGGTCTTGCTGTCCTTCATCTTGTCCAGCAGGAACTCCATGGCGTCGATCGTGCCCATCTGCATCAGGATGCGGCGCAGCACCCACATCTTGCTGAGCGTGCCCTTGTCGACCAGCAACTCTTCCTTGCGGGTGCCGGACTTGCCGACGTCCAGCGCCGGGAAGATGCGCTTGTCCGCGACCTTGCGGTCCAGCACGATCTCCGAGTTGCCGGTGCCCTTGAACTCTTCGAAGATGACTTCGTCCATGCGGCTGCCGGTGTCGATCAGCGCGGTGGCGATGATGGACAGCGAACCGCCCTCCTCAATATTACGCGCCGCGCCGAAGAAGCGCTTGGGCCGCTGGAGCGCGTTGGCGTCCACACCGCCGGTCAGCACCTTGCCCGACGAGGGGACGACGGTGTTGTAGGCGCGGCCGAGGCGCGTGATCGAGTCGAGCAGGATGACGACATCCTTCTTGTGCTCGACAAGACGCTTGGCCTTTTCGATCACCATTTCAGCGACCTGCACGTGGCGGGTGGCCGGTTCGTCGAAGGTGGAGGAGACGACCTCCCCCTTCACGCTGCGCTGCATGTCGGTGACTTCTTCCGGACGCTCGTCGATCAGCAGGACGATCAGGAAGACTTCGGGATGATTGTCGGTGATCGCCTTGGCGATATTCTGGAGCATCACCGTCTTGCCGACGCGGGGCGGCGCGACGATCAGCGTGCGCTGGCCCTTGCCCTGAGGGCTGACAATGTCGATGACGCGGGCCGACTTGTCCTTCTGGGTCGGGTCGCCCGGATCGAGCGTCAGCTTCTGTTCGGGATAGAGCGGCGTCAGGTTGTCGAAATTGACGCGATGACGAACCACATCGGGATCGTCGAAATTCACGGTGTTGAGCTTCACCAGCGCGAAATAGCGCTCGCCATCCTTGGGGGCGCGGATTTCGCCTTCGACCGTGTCGCCGGTGCGCAGGCCGAATTTGCGGACCTGGTTGGGCGAGACATAGATGTCGTCGGGACCGGCCAGGAAATTCGCTTCGGGGCTACGCAGGAAGCCGAAGCCGTCTGGCAGCACCTCGATCGTGCCCTCACCCATGATCTGCTCGCCATTTTCTGCCTCGGCCTTCAGGATCGCGAACATCAAGTCCTGCTTGCGCAGCGTCGATGCGCTTTCGACGCCCAGTTCCTCCGCCATGGTGACGAGGTCGGCGGGAACGGTCTTCTTGAGGTCCTTCAGGTGCATTGCGAGTCGGTCCGATGGAGAGAGGAGGAATGTGTGGCCGGAAAAGGCAGGATGGAACCGAACAGGACGCCGGTCGAGTCCCGCTCCGGACGGACGGGATGAGTTATTTGGCGTTTAACGATCGCAAGGGCATCAAGTCAAGCAAGGACAGATGCGCGCAGCAGCGGAAAATCGCCTTTTTGACCCCGAAGCGGGCCGGGTGGTGGCGCTGGCGCGACGATGGCCTTCCATGATATAAGAGCGGTATAAGATGGAAGGATGAGGATATGGGACGGCGCCCGCTCTGTCTGGCTGTCTCCTTGGCTGCCCTGCTGGGCATCGGGCTGGCGACCGGCGGTCCGCCGCTCGCCGCGCAGGATCAGGCCGGGCCGTTGCCCGCCGCGGCCCAGCCTTCCCTCGACCCGGATGTGCCGCCCACCATCGTGCAGACAGGGCCGCCGCTGGACGATCGCGTCACCATCCCCATTTCGATCGACGGCAAGGGGCCGTGGGATTTCATCATCGACACCGGGTCACAACGCACGGTGATCGCCCGCGATCTGGCGCAGAAGCTGGCGCTGGCACCCCGCGCCAATGTCACCATCCTCAGCATGACCGGCCGGTCGGAGGCGCAGACCGTCGCCGTGCCGCGGCTGGGCTTTGGCGCCAGCACGATCGACGATATCGAGGCGCCGGTGCTGGAGGGTGAAAATCTGGGCGCGGCCGGTCTGCTGGGGCTGGACAGCCTGCATGCCAAGCGGGTGACGCTCAACTTTCGCACCGGACGGATGGAAATTGCCAGCAGTGGCGCCAACCGGCGCCTGTCGGTCGATCCCGATACGATCGTGGTGGAAGCGCGGCGCAAGCGCGGCCAGTTGATCCTGCTGGATTCCGAGGTGAACGGCATGCGGGTCAATGTCATGCTGGATACCGGCAGCCATTTCAGCATCGGCAATCTGGCGCTGCGCGACAAGCTGCTGGCGAAGAAGCGCGCGCCGGCGATGCTGGAAGCGACGCTGACCAGCGTGACCGGTGGGACGCTGACGGGCCAGGTCGGACGGATCAAGGGGGTGCGGATGGGCCGCGTCAACCTGATAGAGGTGCCGGTGCTGTTTGCCGACGCCAGCCCCTTTGCCGAACTGGGCTTGCAGGACAAGCCGGCGCTGCTCTTGGGCATCAGCGCGCTCAAAGTGTTCGATCGGGTGGCGATCGACTTCGGCCGGGGGAAGGTGGACTTCCTCTTGCCCGATGCCAGCGCGGCGCAGCCGACCCGCTGGGCGGTTAACGAGCAGGCCAAGAACTGAGGGTAGCCCTCTTCCGCAACGGAGATGAACAGATCCTTACTTATCGGTATTTTTTGCCAGATAGTCGGAAATCTTCCGATAGAAAACTGGTAGGTTCGCGCTGGAGTCCCTGATTTCCGTGGCTTTTCCGAAACTGGCACGGCCCCTGCAATGTCGTTGGCATGATCCACGACGGATCATCACAGAGATTTCAGGGAAGGACCATCACCATGAAGACCATCGCTTTCGCCGCCGCTATCGTCGCTGCCACCGTCGCCGTATCGGCCTCTGCCACCCCCGCCTTCGCCCAGCCTGAAGGTCGCTATGGATCGGCCAAGGTGACCTATGACGCATCGACCGACCGCTATTGCTTCCGCGAAACCATGACCGGTTCGATCATCCCGGTGACGCAGTGCCGCTCGAAGAGCGAATGGGCGCAAAATGGCCTGACCATCAACCACAGCAAGTCCGCGGTTCAGCTGGCCCGCCGCTGATGCGCTGCGCAGGCCCGGCTTTCCATCCCCTTCCCTATCGGTCCAGCCGGGCCGATCAGGGGTTGGCGGAAGGCCGGGGCGAAGGCTGTTGCTGCTGCTGTTGCTGGCGCTGACGATCGCGGCCCAGCACATTGTCGATCCATTGCTGGTCAATACGCGGCGGTTGCGGACGATCCTCCGGATCGACCTCCATCTGCTGATCTTCCGCCTCTTCACCGGAAGAAGAAGGCCGCTGACGCTGGATCGGCAGGCCGTTCTCATCCACCATCATGCCGCTATCGGCCCCGCCCGTGCCATTGTCCGGGCTGCCATAATAGGCCTCCTCGTCCGGCTCCAACTGCCATTCGGGCAGCGTGACCTGCGTCTCGAACTGCTCCACAGGACGCTTCGATACCGCCACCTTCATATAGTCGGCAAAGGCCCGTGCAGGCGCGCGGCCGCCCTGTAGTCCGCCGACCGTCCTGGCGTCGTCGCGGCCCATCCAGACACCCGTGGTGATGCCGCTGGAAAAGCCCAGGAAATAGCCATCCTTGTTGCTGGTGGTCGTGCCGGTCTTGCCCGCGACCGGGCGACCGATCTGCGCGGCCTTGCCGGTGCCGGTGCTGACTGCCGTCTGCATCAGGTCGGTCATGCCCGCCGCGACCCAGGGGGCGACCAGCACGCGACTGGTATCGTCCTGATGCTGGTAGAGCATGCGGCCATCCGCCGTCGTCACCTTGGTGATGCCATAGGGCGTCACGGCAATGCCCTTGCGCGCGATCGAGGCCGCAGCGCGGGTCATGTCGATCAGCCGCACGTCCGACGTGCCCAGCACCATCGAGGGATGGGTGTTGACCGGCGTGGTGATGCCAAAGCGGCGGGCCATGTCCGCGACGGTGGGGAAGCCGACTTCCACGCCCAGCTTCGCCGCGACCGTGTTGATCGAATAGGCGAAGGCGGTGCGAACGTCGATGTCGCCGGCAAAGCGGCCATTGGCATTGCGCGGGCTCCACCCGTTGATCGTCACCGGTTCGTCGGTGACGCCGGTATCGGGCGTGTAGCCAGCCTCCAGCGCCGCCATATAGACGAAGATCTTCCAGGCCGAGCCGGGCTGGCGGGTGGCGGTGGTGGCGCGATTATAGTTGGACGTCACATAGTCGAGCCCGCCGACCATAGCGCGCACCGCGCCGTCGCGGTCCAGGCTGACCAGCGCGCCCTGCGTGCCGCCCGGCACATTGGCCTTGATCGCGGCGGTCGCCGCATTCTGCATGCCAAGGTCGATGGTGGTATAGACTTCCAGCGGCTCGTTCGGCTCGTCGATCAGCAGGTCGAGCTGCGGCAAGGCCCAGTCGGTGAAGTAGCGCACGCTGTTCTGTGGCGGCTCCGGCGCCATCTTGACGCTGCCAAGGTCGGCAGCGGCGCGCTGCGACGCGGAAATGGCGTCATTGTCCTGCATCAGGTCCAGCACCACGCCGGCACGACCGATCGCGGCATCGGCATCGGCGGTGGGGGAGTAGCTGGACGGGGCCTTCACCAGACCGGCGATGATCGCAGCTTCGGGCAGGTCCAGCGATGTGGCGGGATGGCCGAAGAATTTTCGGCTCGCCGCGTCGATGCCATAGGCGCCGCCGCCGAAATAGACCTTGTTGAGATAGAGTTCGAGGATCTGTCGCTTGGTGAATTTGCGCTCCAGCGCCAGCGCCAGCACCATTTCGCGGATCTTGCGGCCGAAACTATAGCTGTTGTTGAGGAAGATGTTGCGCGTGACCTGCTGGGTGATGGTCGAAGCGCCCTGCCACCGGCGGCCGGTGCCGCGCCGTTCGACCGCGACCCAGGCGGCGCGCGCCATGCCGATCGGATCGACGCCGGGATGCAAATAGAAGCGGCGATCCTCGGTCGAAACCATGGCATCGACCATGACGTCGGGAATCTGGTCGTACCGCAACCACTGGCCGAAACTCGGCCCAAGCGACACGATCACCCTGCCGTCTGCGGCATGGACACGGATCATCTGGCCATTGGGGGAGGATTTCAGGCTGTCATAATCGGGCAGCGACTGCATCGCGATCACCACCGCGATCACCACCGCCAACAAACCCGCGACCGCCGCGGCAAGGCCGATCTTCAGCCCGCGCAGCGCCCATGTCTTGGCGCGGCCACGCGGCGCGCTCTTCTTCTTGCCTGATCCTGCCATCTGTGCCGCCTCGGATACGCCCTAATCCCGGCCCCTGCCAGCGCAAATCATGCAACCGACGCGGAAAAAGACCGTTGCGCCGTCCATGGCGAATGGCGCTTTACCAGGGATGAACGGCCCCCGTGCAGCCATGATGCAGGCAGTGGGGAAAGCATGCGCAGACCCGCTCCCTAGTGCTGCGGTTACGCCTCGTCGCGCGGCTTGAAGTCCAGCCCGGCGCTGTTCATGCAATAACGCAAGCCGTTGACGCCGGGACCGTCGGGAAAGACATGGCCCAGATGCCCTTCGCAGGTGGCGCAGCGGACTTCGGTGCGGATCATGCCATGGCTGGCGTCGCGAATTTCCTCGACCGCGTCGATATCGACCGGGGCGGTGAAGCTGGGCCAGCCCGACCCGCTGTCATATTTTTCCTCTGCATCGAACAGTTCCGCGCCGCAACCCGCGCAATAATAGACGCCGTCGGCCTTGTTGCCGTTATATTTGCCGGTGAAGGCCCGTTCGGTGCCGGCTTCGCGCAGCACATGATATTGTTCGGGGGAAAGGCGGTCGCGCCATTCGGCTTCGCTCAGGGTCAGCTTGTCCATGGGGGCAATATGGCCCTGTATGACAGGTGGTTCAAGTGCGGGTTCAGGCAACTATGGGGTTAAGCCCGTTCCCGTGCCGCCTGCCGCGCGATCGCCAGCAATTCGTGGCGGACCAGCAGGTCGCCGGTGCCCCGGCCGGATCGGGTGGCGCGCTCCGCGTCCAGCAGGCGCTGGATGACGCGGGCGATGCCCGGCGCGTCCCATGTCCGCACCTGCCGCGTGACCAGCCCCTTTTCCTTCCAGAACACTGCCTTGCCCGCCGCCTCGACCGCGCCCTCCAGCCGGCCGCTGGCGTCGAAATCGGTGCGGATATTCGCGATAAGCATGGCGCGGCCGAGCAGCGGTCGAATCACCGCCGCCATCGCCGTGCCGGTTTCGCTGAGGCTGCTCAGTTCGCGGTGCATCGCGCGCAGATCGCCGCCCAGCACGGCATTGACCAGCGGCGCGACCTCCGTATCGGGATTGTCGGCGGACAGGGCGTCGAGTGCTTCGGCGGTGGCGTCGCGCGGCCGGTCGGGCGCGGCGTCGAGATAGAGGATCAACTTCTCGATCTCGCCGGTCATCAGCGCCCGGTCGCCATTGGCAAGCGATACGATGCGCCGCGCCAGTTCCGTCGACAGGCGCAACCCGCCGTCGCGGGCAATGCCGATGGCGATCTGTTCCGATTCGCGCGCGTCGGGCTGATAGGAGATGCAGGCCATCGCGCCCTTATGCTCCAGCGCCAGCTTGACCAGTTTCGACGTTGCCTTGAGCGCGCCGGCGATGGCGATAACCGGATTGCCGGCGGCCTGCGCCTCCAGCAGGGCGGTCAGGGCGGGGACCGATTCCTCGCCCATGCCGCTGATACGAATCCAGCGCTTGTCGCCGAACATGGAGAAGGACGCGGCCTCATCCGCCAGCCGGGCGGGATCGTCTTTCAGTGTCGCGCCATCCAGGTCGATCCGCTCCGCCTGCGGCCCCATGGCGCGTTCCAGACGTTTCGCCAGCGACTGGCTACCCGCTTCGTCGGGACCGTAAAGCAGGAAGAAGCGAATATCTGCCGGCGGGGCATCCAGCGCCCGTTCGATCTGGCCGCGACTGGCCTTCAAGGGCGCGCCGCCTTGCGCGAATAGAGCGCCAGCCGGGTGATGATCTGGTCCGCCACCGTCTGCGACAGCCGCTCCAGCGCGGTGTCTTCGGCCGCGATCGTGGCATATTCGCTGGAGGTGACGTCGATGCCGGCATCCGACCCGGCGGTATCGTCCAGCAACTGCGCGCCGGTCGTTTCGTCCACCAGTTGATAGCGGGCCCGCAGCGTGCGGCGTTCGCGGGTGATGGCGGCGTCGGCGCGCAAGCCGAAACCGGCGATATTGTCGTCCAGCTTCACCACCAGCTTGTAGCGCGGACCGGACCCGCCCTGCATGGCGGCGAGTCGATCATTGAGCGCATTGCGCACCAGCCAGCCGCCCTTGCCCTCGATCGGTTCGACCGTGACATTCCCCAGCGCCTGCGCCACCACGCCCTGTCCGCCCCCGCCATAGACGGGACGCAGCCCGCAGGCCGTGAGCAACAGAGGCAGGGCGATAAGGGGCAGGATGCGCTTCATGGATCAGACCTTTAACCGTTCGGGCTGTCGGAACAAGCCGCTTGTCTTGGTCCGATGTCGAAGCCCCTTCCTGCCTTCCCGGTGGATTTAGAGGACGATGTTCACCAGCCGGCCGGGCACCACGATGATCTTCTTGGGGCTTGCACCATCGAGCGTGCGGACGACGTTGGGCGCGGCCAGAGCCAATTTCTCCAGCTCATCCCTGGGCGTATCCTTCGCCACGGTGATGGTGTCACGCAGCTTGCCCATCACCTGACAGGCGATGGTGACTTCATCGTCCACCAGCAGCGCCGGATCGACCGTCGGCCAGGCGGCGTCGGCGATCAGGCCGTCTTGCCCCATTTCCGCCCAGCCCTCTTCGGCCAGATGTGGCGTCATCGGCGCGACCAGCAGTGCAAGGCCACGGATCGCGGCGGTGCGCGATGCGGACGGCCTGGCCTTCTCGATCGCATTGGTCAGTTCATAAATCTTGGCGACGGCCTTGTTGAAGCCCAGCGCCTCGATATCCCTGGCGATGCCGTCCACCGTCTGGTGCAGCTTGCGGTCCAGTAGCTTGTCTTCGCCCTGCGCGCTGGCGTCCGCTTCGCCGAACAACCGCCAGACGCGGTTGACGAAGCGCCACGATCCTTCGATTCCGGCCTCGGTCCAGGGCAGGTCGCGTTCCGGCGGGCTGTCCGACAGCATGAACCAGCGCACCGCGTCCGCGCCATATTGGGCGATGATATCGTCGGGATCGACGACATTCTTCTTGGACTTGGACATCTTGATGACCCGGCCGACCTCGACCGGGGCATTGTCAGCGATCAGGGTCGCGCCGTCCGATGTGCGGGCGATCTCGGCCGGTGCGAAATAGACGGAGGGCAGCCCCTCACCCTGTTCGCGGCTGTACGTCTCATGCGTCACCATGCCCTGCGTGAACAGGCCGGTGAACGGCTCGGCAAAGTCCAGTTGCCCCATATGCTGGAGTGCGCGGGTCCAGAAGCGGGCGTAGAGCAGATGCAGGATCGCATGTTCCACGCCACCGATATATTGTCCGACCGGCAGCCACTGCTCGACCGTAGCGCGATCGAACGGCTTATCCGACGGCTGGCTGGCGAAGCGGATGAAATACCAGCTCGAATCCGCGAACGTGTCCAGCGTGTCCGTCTCGCGCACCGCCGGCTTGCCGCAGCTTGGGCATGTCACATGTTTCCATGTCGGATGCCGATCCAGCGGGTTGCCCGGAATGTCGAAGCTGACATCCTCCGGCAGCACGACGGGCAACTGCGCCTTGGGCACCGGCACGACGCCGCAACCCTCGCAATGGATGACCGGGATCGGCGTGCCCCAATAACGCTGTCGCGACACGCCCCAGTCGCGCAGGCGGAACACGGTCTTGCCCGCGCCCCAGCCTTCGGATTCGGCGCGGGCGATCACGGCGGCCTTGGCCTCCTCGACGCTCATGCCGTCCAGAAAGCGCGAGTTCACCAGAGCGCCGGTGCCGGTATAGGCTTCGTTGTGGATCGGCGTGTCGGCCTCGCCTTCCAGCGCGACGACGCGCTCCACGGGAAGCATATATTTGCGCGCAAAGTCCAGGTCGCGCTGGTCATGCGCCGGCACGCCCATGACCGCGCCGGTGCCATAGTCCATCAGCACGAAATTGGCGATGAAGACGGGCAGGTGCCATTCGGGATCGAACGGATGCGCGACGGTCAGTCCGGTGTCGAAGCCCAGCTTCTCCGCCGTTTCCAGTTCGGCTGCCGTGGTGCCGCCTTCCTTGCACTTTTCGATGAAGGCGACCGCATCCGGGTTGTTCGCCGCCACCGCCTGCGCGACCGGGTGGTCGGCGGCGATCGCGACAAAGCTGGCGCCGAAGATGGTGTCGGGACGGGTCGAATAGACCTCGATCTGTGTGTCGAACGGCGCGACCGGCTCGAAATGAAATTGCAGGCCGACCGACTTGCCGATCCAGTTTTCCTGCATCGTCCGCACCTTGTCGGGCCACTGGTCCAGACCTTTCAGGCCCTCCAGCAGATCGTCGGCGAACTGCGTGATCTTGAGGAACCACTGGCTCAGCTTACGCTTCTCGACCAGCGCGCCCGAACGCCAGCCGCGCCCGTCGATCACCTGTTCATTGGCCAGCACGGTCATGTCGACCGGATCCCAATTGACCGCCGATTCCTTGCGATAGACCAGGCCCGCGTCCAGCATGTCCAGGAACAGCGCCTGTTCATGGCCATAATAGTCCGGCTCGCAGGTGGCGAGTTCGCGGCTCCAATCGATCGCGAAGCCCAGCTTCTTCAACTGCGCGCGCATGTTGGCGATATTGTCGCGGGTCCAGCTACCCGGATGGACCTTCTTTTCCATCGCCGCATTTTCGGCCGGCATGCCGAAGGCGTCCCAGCCCATCGGATGCAACACTTCATGGCCGGTCATCCGGCGGAAGCGCGCCAGCACGTCGCCCATCGAGTAATTGCGGACATGACCGATGTGGATGCGCCCCGACGGATAGGGGAACATCTCCAGCACATAGGAGCGCGGCTTGGTCGAGGCGTCGTCCGCCTTGAAGCTCTGCTGCTCGTCCCAGGTCGCCTGCCAGCGGGCGTCGGCCTCCAGCGGGTTGAAGCGCCTCTGCATGTCATGTCCTTACAAATGCGGGCGGGCTGGGCCTATTGCGAAGCCCAGCCCGAAGGGTTTTGAAAAACGGGCATGGGTGACGCCCGAAAAGGGGTGGTTCAGCCGATCGCCGTGCGGCGCAGGTCGCGCGCCTTGGTAAGGATGACCTCCTCCAGCTTCTGGACGGTGGCGGCCTGAACCGGGGCATCGACCCACTGGCCATTCTGGTTCACCTGCCGGCTGGCGGCGACGCGCAGCGCATCGGCGCGCAGATCCTGGTCCAGAATCGACACGGTCAGCTTCATCCGCTCATTGGGCGTGTTGGGATTGGCGTACCAGTCGGTGACGATCACGCCGCCGTTCGAATCGGTCTGCACCATCGGCATGAACGACAGGGTGTCGAGCGACGCGCGCCACAGATAGGCGTTGACGCCGATCGTCGTGACCTTCGACGCGGCGATGTCGGCCTTGGGCCGGTCCTTGGACCCGCCACCGCAAGCGGCGAGCGGCAGGATCGCGGCCAGCATCAGGCCGGCGGTTGCGGGAACGGAAAGACGGCGGACCATCAGGCATGTCCTAGCTTGAAAAGACGAAAAACTGCCCGCTTCTATAGTGGTCGTGCGCCATGGGGCAAGGGCTAGCATAAGGCAGGCCCCGCGCATGTGCGACAGGCCGCTATGGTAGCGTTCACTTCGACGCCTTCGCCTTATGTGTATTCCGTGCAACAGCTCAGACAAAAAGCCCGTCCGCCCCTAGCCAATGGAGGCTTTTCGGGTGTAGAGCGTTGTCAAAGATATACGGGCGGGAACAAGAGTCGGGTCATGGGTATGAAAAGGGGACATTTGCTGGGATCGGGTGCGGCATTGGCCGTGGCTGGCTTCCTGCTGTCGCCCGCCATCGGCGCTGTGACCGATCTTGCACGTTCGCGTTCCGAAGCGCCCGCCGCTTCGCTGGGGAGCATCGGCTCCTTCACCCCGACGATCAAGGATCCGCGGCTGGCTGCGGCCTATGCCCGGATCGTGGCGTCCGCGAATCAGCGCGGCTTCCGTTTCACCCCGACCAGCGGCTCGCTGAGCGGCCAGCGTTCCGTCACCGTGATGGTGCGCGCGGCGGATGGCGATCGCGTTGCGGTCAATCGTCCGCTCGACATGGTCGACATCAAGCCGGTCGCTTTCAGCCTGAACGGGGCGCATAACTGGCGCAAGTTCGCCCTGCCCGACGCGGTGGGTCGCAAGGCGCTGGACCCGGTGCCGGTCCAGACCATGGTCGATGCCAAGAATTTCTCGCTGGATGACGACAAGAAGGATCGCTTCAGTACCAAGGTGATGCTGGAAACCCGCCGTGAGCCGGGTACGGCCGCGGCCACGGTTCGCAATCCGTCGGCGGACAAGGAATACTCGCTGGATCTGGCCAGTTCCTATTCGCTGACGCGCAACCTGAACGTCACCGCCGGCGTGCGCTACAATAACAGCGTGGCGGGCCGCCTGGCCCCGATGACCGATGATCGCCAGGACAGCCAGGCCGTCTATCTGGGCACGATCTTCAAATTCTGATTCGGTCGACGGTTTTGCCGTCGCAGCTTCTGGTTCTTATGAAACGCTGGATGTTGGATTGGCGTCTGCCCCATTCAGCGGGTAAGAGCGCGCAGTTCCAAGCTTTCCGCAGACCCGTTCGCCTTTGGACTCTCGAAGAGCTGCCTTAGTTCGCTACATGGCGGAAAATTGGGTTGCGATAGGCTTGGCCCGAACGGGGAAGCGGTACTCCTGGAGCGCGCTGCGTTGGATCCGACGCAGGTCGCGCGCTCCCGTTTTTGTCTTCGCATCGCCTTGAGTGAAAACCCGGTTCCCACTTTTTCGCACGATGCCCTAAGCCCTGTCCACCACCGCTGACGGCAGCGGCTCCCCAGAAAAATAAGCGCTGAGGTTTGCGCGCAGCATGGCCAGCATCCGCGCCACGGCCGCATCGGTCGCGCCGGCGGTATGCGGCGTCAGTACGATGTTGGGCACATCGACCCAGAGTGCCGGAGCGGTCGGCTCCTGCGTGAACACGTCCAGCGCGGCGCCGCCCAGCCGCCCGTCCTTCAGCGCCGCGATCAGCGCCTCCTCATCCACCAGTTGCCCGCGCGCGACATTCACCAGCAAGCCGCCCGGCCCCAGCGCCGCCATGATATCAGCGTCGATCATGCCGTGGTTCGTGTCATCCGCCTTCGCCGCCACGACCATGATATCGGACGCCTGCGCCAGCGCCGCCAGACTGTCGGCGCGCGGCCAGCCCAGTGCGGGCTTGGGCCTTGGCCCCCACCATTGCACCTGCATCCGCATCGCTTCGGCCCGGCGGGCGATGGCGATGCCGATCGCGCCCATGCCGACGATTCCCAGCCGCGCCCCGCCCAGCGATCGGGTGATGGTTTTCGCCCCTGCCACCCAGCCCCCGGCCCGCAACTGCCGGTCGCCCTCTACGATCTGCCGTCGGTGGGCCAGGATCAGGCCGATCGCATGGTCGGCCACATCCTCCGCATTGGCATCGCCCGCATGGGTGACGGCGATACCCCGCGCCCGTGCCCGGTCGAGATCGACCCCGTCATAGCCCACGGTGAAGCAGGCGATCAGGCCAAGCCGCGGCATGGCCGCCAGCAGCGCCGGATCAAGCCGATATTCGCCCGCCGTCACCAGCGCCTGCGCATCGGCCAGCCGCGCCCGCCCGGCCTCCTCCCACAGGGGCAGGACGTCATAGTCCTGTGCCAATGCGCCCAGCAGTGGCGCCAGATGCGGCTGGGCGACCAGAATCGCTGGTGAGTCGGGCGGGCGCGTATCGCTCATCCGATCTGTCGCAACGCCTGCGCGAAATCAGCGATCAGATCATCCGCATCCTCACAACCGATCGAGATGCGGACCATATTGTCGCTGATCGCCAGTGCCTTCTTGCGCTCGGCCGGCACCGACAAATGGGTCATCGCGGCCGGATGACTGGCCAGCGTCTCGGTGCCGCCGAGACTCACCGCCAGCTTGGCGATCTTGAGCGCGTCGAGAAAGGCGAAGGCCTCCGCCTCCCCGCCCTTGAGGTACAGCGAGAAGGTCGATCCCGCCCCGCTACAATGGCGGCGGTAGATATCGGCCTGCAGCTCCGTCTCCGGGAAGCCGAGATAGACGATCTTTTCCACCTGCGGCTGGTCCTTCAGCCACGCGCAGACCTTCTGCGCATTCTCGCCCGCCCGGCTCATCCGCAATTCCAGCGTCTCCAACGAGCGCAGCAGCATCCAGGCGCTGTGCGGATCAAGGATCGTGCCGATCGTGTTGCGCATCAGGCGGATGGCGTTGATGAGCGCATTGGACCCCAGCACCCCGCCGGCGACCAGATCGCTATGCCCGCCGGCATATTTGGTGAGGCTGTAGATGACGAGGTCGGCGCCATGGGCGATCGGTTTGTGCCACAATGGTCCCAGGAAGGTGTTGTCGATCGCGATCGGCGGGACATGATCCTCGCCCGCGAACAGCGAGTCGCGCCGCGCGACAACCGCCTCCAGGTCGACCAGCACATTGGTCGGATTGGCCGGGCTTTCCAGGTAGAGCAGGGCGACGCGGCCCAGCCCCCTGGCCTTCTCGATCACCGCACCGATCTCGTCCTCGGTCGCGCCGGCCGGGAAATCGAGCCATTGCACCCCGAATTTGCCGAGGATGCGGCCGATCAGCGATTCGGTCGCGGCATAAAGCGGGGCGCTGTGCACGATGACGTCGCCGGGTTGTACCAGCGCCAGCAGGGTGGTGGCGATCGCCGACATGCCGCTGGAAAAGAGCAGCGCGTCCTCCGCCTCCTCCCACACGGACAGGCGATCCTCGCAAATCTCCTGATTGGGGCCGTTGAAGCGGGAATAGACCAGCCCTTCCGCGCCGCCCGGACGAATGCCGGTCACCCCCTCGAAATGGCGCTTGCCCGCCGCTGCGCTCTCGAAGGCGAAGGTCGAGGTGAGGAAGATGGGTGGCTTGAGCGAGCCTTCCGACAGGGTCGGGTCATAGCCATGGCCCATCATCAGCGTCGCGGGCTTCAGCTTGCGGCCGTCAATCTCCATGATCGGCGCCTTGGGGCGGCGGCGGTTGCGCGGCGCGTTCACGCCGGTCAGGTCGGCTTCGGTGAAATCAGGCGTTTCGCCGGTCATGTCATATCTCCTGCTGGCGACGTCTGTGCGTCGCTGTCATGCGCCGGAGTGTAACGCAGGCCGTCGGCAAAGAGCCAGAGCGGCGAGTAAGATTATTTCCTGCCGTTATATGATTATTCCGCGTGCAATCCGGCGGCTCAGGCGACCAGCCCCTCCTCCACCTCGACGACGACCGGCGCGTCGTCCGGGCCGATCAGGTCGCGGGATGCGGAGTATCGCCCGACATTGAGGGTTTCGGCGTAGAAGCCCCACCATTGGGTCCAGAAAGCGGCGGGCATGAACCAGAAGTCGAAAAAGACGTCGGGAATTGCCTGCGTGCTCATTTTCTCGGTCATAGTCTCTCCATAAAGGCGTGCGGCGCGACACCCCTATACGCATGATCCCCTGTGGAGTTGCGCGAGTCTGAAGGCAGATGCGCAATCTAACATGGCTGCAACCCGCTGGCAAAGCGCAAGCGGTGACAGGCGCGGCAAGGCACCCTACACCGGGGTCATGCCGGTCACCCTCCCCGCCATCATCGACACCTGGTTCGACGCGCGCGGCTGGCGTCCGCGGCGGCATCAGATGGATATGCTGGCGGCGGCGGAACGCGGCGACCATGCGCTATTGGTTGCACCGACCGGGGCGGGCAAGACGCTGGCGGGTTTCCTGCCGAGCCTGGCGGATCTGATCGCCCATCCGACCGACCGGCTGCACACCCTCTATGTCTCGCCGCTCAAGGCGCTGGCGGTCGATGTGCGCCGCAATCTGCTGACGCCGATCGAGGAAATGGGGCTGTCGATCAGTGTCGAGACGCGGACCGGTGACACGCCATCGGATCGCAAGGCGCGGCAGCGGGTGCGCCCGCCGCACATATTGCTGACCACCCCCGAATCGCTGTCGCTCCTGCTCAGCTATCCCGATGCGGCATTGCTCTTCTCCGACCTGAAGACGGTGATCGTGGATGAGGTCCATGCTTTTGCCACGCAGAAGCGTGGCGACCTTCTGAACCTGTCGATGGCGCGCTTGCAGGCGATCAATCCGACGCTGCGCCGCGTCGCGCTGTCCGCGACCGTGGCCGATGTCGATGCCTATCGCGCCTGGCTGGCGCCCGATGGCGATATCGACGCCGTGACGCCAGTCATGGGCGAGGCGGGCGCCGAACCGAACGTCGCGATCCTGATTCCCGAAGGCCGCGTGCCATGGTCGGGCCATTCGGGCAAATATGCCGCGAAGCAGGTGATGGCGGAGATCGAGGCGCGGCAGACCACGCTGGTCTTCTGCAATACGCGCGGGTTGGCGGAGCTGATCTTTCAGGAGCTCTGGTCCGTCAACGACGCCAACCTTCCGATCGCCATCCACCATGGCAGCCTGTCGATCGAGGCGCGGCGCAAGGTCGAGTCGGCGATGGCGGCGGGCAAGCTGCGCGCGCTGGTCGCGACCGCCAGCCTCGACCTTGGCGTGGATTGGGGCAATGTCGACTGCGTGATCCAGATGGGCGCGCCCAAGGGATCGTCGCGTCTGCTCCAGCGCATCGGTCGCGCCAATCACCGGCTCGACATGGCGTCGGAGGCGATTCTGATACCCGGCAATCGCTTCGAATATCTGGAGGCGCGCGCGGCGCTCGACGCGGTGGAGGCAGGCGAGCGCGATGCCGATGATTTCCGGCCCGGCAGCCTCGACGTGCTGGCGCAGCATGTCATGGGCCTGGCCTGCGCCGGGCCGTTCCGCGCGGAAGAATTGCTGGCGGAGGTGCAATCGGCCATGCCCTATAGCGCGCTGACCCCCGAAGCGTTCGACCATGTCCTGCATTTTATCGAGGGTGGTGGCTATGCCCTGCGCGCCTATGACCGGTTCAAGCGGCTGACGCAGGATGATGACGGTAGCTGGCGCGTGTCCCATCCCCGCTTCATCCAGCAGCATCGGCTCAACGCGGGCATCATCGTCGATCAGCCGGCCCTCGCCGTCCGCTTCGCCAACGGGCGCAAGCTCGGCACGGTGGAGGAAGGGTTCGCCGCGCAGCTACGCCCCGGCGACAGCTTCTTCTTTTCCGGCATGGCGTTGGAAGTGGTGCGGATGGATACGTCCGACCTGACCGTGCGCGCGACGTCGAAGCAGGCGCGCATCCCCAGTTGGGGCGGATCACGGATGGCGATGTCGACGCGGCTGGCCGACCGGGTGCGCCATTTTCTGGCTGAGCCGGAGGAATGGCATCGCTTCCCGCCCGACGTGCGCGAATGGCTGGAAATGCAGAAGCTGCGCTCCACCCTGCCCCAGCCCGGCCAGCTTTTGATCGAAACCTTCCCGCATGAAGGGCGGCATTATCTGGTCTGCTACAGTTTCGAAGGCTGGAATGCGCATCAGTCGCTGGGCATGTTGCTGACCCGGCGAATGGAAAGTCAGGGGCTGATGCCGCTGGGCTTCGTCGCCAACGACTATGCGCTGGCGGTCTATGGCATGAAGCCGGTCACCGATCCGGCCAGCCTTTTTTCCGCCGACATTCTCGACCACGAGTTCGTCGACTGGGTCGAGCAGTCGAGCCTGCTCAAGCGCGCCTTCCGCGATGTGGCGGTCATCTCCGGGCTGATCGAGCGGCAGCATCCGGGCAAGCGCAAGACCGGGCGGCAGGTCACCTTCTCCACCGATCTCATCTACGACGTACTGCGCAAATATCAGCCCGATCATCTGCTGCTGAAGGCCGCATGGGCGGATGCGCGCGCGCGCATGACCGATGTCGGGCGGCTGGGCGACCTGATCGACCGGGCGGGCCAGACCATGCTGCATGTGACGCTGGACCGGGTCAGTCCGCTCGCGGTGCCGGTGCTGATCCTGATCGGCCGGGAGCATGTGGCGCAGACGGCGGCCGAAGATGCACTGTTGATGGAGGCAGAGGCGCTGGTGGCAGAGGCGATGCGGGCGGACTGACGCCTGAGTTGATCGGGATCAGCTAAAGACCCATACTGCTGTAATGATGATCTTTTCCCTGCGGAGCCTGTCACTCCTGTTCGCCCTTTCGCCGCTCCCTTCACTGGCCGCCGAGCCGGATTTCTTCGGCGCGGCCCTGTGCCAGCCGCCCTATTCGCTTGGCAGCGCCACGGCTCTTTACGAGGCGGCGGAAAAGATCGCCAAGCCCGACACATCGGCGCTGGGCGCGGCGATCTATCATTTGCGTAGACCGATCGAACGCGATGGGTTCGTCACTCAGGATGTGATGTTCGGCGGCATGGCCGTCGGCGTGCTGATCCAGGGCGAGGTGGCGGGCAAACTGGCCGAGCGCTTTGATCTCAAGCCGGAATCGCACCGGTTGCTGGGCAGTGCCAGCCTCGGCTTTTCCCGGCAACTGCCTGACGCCGATCAGGGGATGAAAGATATGGGCCTGATTTCGATCGTCGCCCGGCAGGGACCGGCGCTCAAGGGGCAAACCCTGCTTGCCTGCGAATTCGTGTCGGATGAAGACCGCGCGACGATGGAGGAACTGGAGGGTGCGACGCCGGACTGACCGACTAGGCGCTGTCTGCATTCATAGGATTTCCATTTTGCATGAGATCTGATTCAAGGTCGTTGAAGGAGACGATCTTTGAGCAGACGGGTGCTGACGGACGCTACTCGATACGACAAGATCGCCGCCAACTTCCTTGGCTTCATCAAGCTCGCCAGCATCATGCTATGGCTCAAATGATTAAATCGTCACTACAGCCTAGGCGCTGTCTGCATTCATAGGATTYCCATTTTGCATGAGATCTGATTCAAGGTCGTTGAAGGAGACGATCTTTGAGCAGACGGGTGCTGACGGACGAGCAATGGAGCCGGATCGAGGGGTATCTTCCGGGTCGTGCCGGGACGCCTGGACGCAGCGGCGTTGATAATCGGCTGTTTGTCGATGCGATCCTGTGGATGGCGGGCAACGCGRCGCATTGGCGCGATCTACCGGATATATTCGGTAAGTGGACGGCAGTTCATGCGCGCTTCCGCCGATGGTCACGCAACGGGGTATGGGAGGGACTTTTCCATGCCATGGCCGACACGCCGGACTTCGAATATGTTAGTTGCGGAGCGCCTCCATCAGCTTT
>NZ_LMKV01000003.1 GCF_001421665.1 Sphingobium sp. Leaf26 | reverse complement strand
ACTCGCGGGGTAAATTAGCGGAGTGCGGGCTTCGTCTGGGGGTTGATGTTAGGCGGCAAACTTGCGGTGCTGCAAGCGCCGATGTTCGATGGTCTGTCGCTTGATCCTTTCACGCTGTTGGATGATCGCCGGAGCCCTTCCGAAGCAGGCGTCGGCGGGCGTCCCATTTTTTAGGCTCTCGTGGTACCGCTGGTGATTGTAGTGCTCGACGAAGGCCTCGATCTGGGCCTCGAGATCGCCGGGCAGGAAGTAGTTTTCCAGTAGGATGCGGTTCTTCAGGGTCTGATGCCAGCGTTCGATCTTGCCCTGGGTCTGGAGATGCATCGGGGCGCCGCGCACATGGCTCATCTTCCGGGCTTCAATGTATTCCGCCAGTTCGCCAGCGATGTAGCTGGGACCGTTATCGCTGAGCAGCCTGGGCTTGTGCAGCACAGTGGCGCTGTCGCAGCCGGAAGCCGGAAGCCGCCAGGTCCAGCGTGTCGGTCACGTCCTCGGCCTGCATGTTGGTGCACAGCTTCCACGCGATGATGTAGCGCGAGAAGTCGTCGAGGACGGTCGACAGGTGCATCCAGCTCCACCCGATGATCTTGAAGTAGGTAAAATCAGTCTGCCACATCTCGTTCGGCCGGGTGGTCTTGGTGTGGAACTGATCGGCGGCCTTGATCACGACATAGGCCGGGCTGGTGATCAGATCGTGGGCCTTCAACAGGCGGTAAACCGTGGATTCTGACACGAAGTAGCGCTTCTCGTCGGTGAAGCGCACCGCCAGCTCGCGGGGAGAGAGTTCGGACAGATCCAGTGCCAGTTCGATGATCTGATCCTGGATGTCGCGGCCGATCCGGTTCCACACCCGGCTCGGCGCCGATGGCCGATCCTCCAGCGCCTCCGGCCCGCCCTCAGGATAACGGTCATACCAGCGGTAGAACGTCCGATGGGCGATGCCCAACTGGTCGAGCGTGCGTTTGGCGGGCAGGTGCGACTGTTCCACGATCCGGATGATCTCGCGCTTTTCGGATGCGGGATACCTCATTCGTCGTCGCCCCCATCTGCGATCATGCTTTTTTCAGCAGACGGTTTTCGAGTGTCAGATCGGCCATGCATTCCTTCAAGGCGCGGGCTTCGCGGCGCAGATCCTGCACCTCGCCAGTGGTTGCGGCACGAGCGGTGTCACCGGCCAACCGGC
Organism: Sphingobium sp. Leaf26; assembly: GCF_001421665.1. Classification (GTDB taxonomy): domain Bacteria; phylum Pseudomonadota; class Alphaproteobacteria; order Sphingomonadales; family Sphingomonadaceae; genus Sphingobium. The sequence continues at coordinate 158,684 of NZ_LMKV01000003.1, read as the reverse complement.
GCTTGCCCGCTTCCATGAACTCCTTCGACCAGGTGCAATACAGGCTCTGGGCGATGCCTTCCTTGCGGCACAGCTCCGCAATGCTGTCCTCGCCGCGCAGCCCATCGAGCACGATGCGGATCTTGACCTCGGACGAGAAATGGCGACGCGTCTGCCCCCGAATATCCTTCACAACACGCTCAGCAGGGGCCTTTGTCGGCGATTTTTCCAAGGAGGGTTGGGCCTTCATCTTCGTTCCTTCGTCACTACGACCAAGCCCCAACCCTCCTTAAATCAAAACCTCAAATCTGTGCCATTGGTGCTGACGGCGAACAGCNTGGGCCTTCATCTTCGTTCCTTCGTCACTACGACCAAGCCCCAACCCTCCTTAAATCAAAACCTCAAATCTGTGCCATTGGTGCTGACGGCGAACAGCACGGTATTCCGACCGATCCCAAGATCAGCGATATTATCGCAGTAAATGACTGAAATTTAAATGATTTTAATTCCCTTCTGCGACTTCCCGATGCCTCATGATCACGTTGACAATCAAAGATGTGATGGCCGTTGTCATGCTTGACGAGATCGACGGCAAAAACCGTCCCCAATGGCCAGTTCTACTGGGAAGCCCGCCGCCAGCGGCGATAGCCCAGCATAGCCAGCACGATCATCGCGGCATAAAGACCGCCAGTGAGCCACAAGCCCTTGATAGCGAACATGCCGACATAGACGATGTCGACGACGATCCAGAGCAGCCAGCTGGCCGCATGGCGCCGTGCGGTCCAATATTGGGCGACCAGGCTGAAACTGCTGAGCGCCGCATCCATCCAGGGCAGCGAAGCGTCGGTGAAGCGGTGCATGCCCCAGCCGATCGCGATAGCGCCGACGGCACCTGTCGCGAGACCGAAGACCGCGCGCGCGCGCGGCAGCGGGGCCACGACGACCGCCCCCGCCTCTTCCCTGCCCCGCGCCCAGGCGATCCAGCCATAAAGGATCCCGATACCGAACAGCGCCTGCAACAGCATGTCGGCATAAAGGCGCACATCGAGGAAGATTTTGAAATAGAGCGCGCAGGCCAGCAGATTGACCGGCCAGCATAGCATGCGCCGCTTTGCCGTGAGCCAAATGCCAAGGAAACTGACTGCAACAGCGATGATTTCCAGTATCGACATCAGGCCATCGCCTCGCATTTGAAGCGCCGCAGGAAATCCTGTCCGGCGGCGGACAGGAACCAGTCGGCATGGCCGATGAGATAATCCTGCCAGGCGACAGCCGCCTGATCGGCATCACCCACGATCCCAGCGAAATAGTCGATTTCCGACAGGGCAAATTCGATATGGACCAGCGGCAGCAGGCGAACGAGCGCATCGACATCGACCGGCAGCATCGTGCGATACCCCTCCAGCATTGCGAGCCCCGCACCAACATCGCCCAGCGCCGCTTCCTTCCCCAGTTCCAGCCAGCGGAACGCGGTGCGCTCGATCGCGGTGGCAAGATCATGAAGCGCGCAGGTCCGCGTCGCCAGCCCGAAGTCGATGATGCTGGCGACCCTGCTATCGTCCGTCCAGAGGAGGTTGGACGGATGCCAGTCATTATGGGTCCAGAGCGGCGACTGGTCCGGCACATCGTCGCCCAGGGTCGCGAATAATCGCGCCAGTTCCTGTCGCCAGTTCTTGTCTGCCAGCCAGTCGGCCAGCGCCGGGCGGGCAGCGACATAGGCTTCCGCCGCCGCCAGCGGATCATGCGCGGGCAGGATGGTGAAGCTGGCGACCAGCGGATGATCGCCGCGCGCGGGTGCCGCATAGCCCTGCGCTGCCCGATGCAGCCGCGCCAGCGCCACACCCGCTGCCTGCGCGTGGCCCGGCGTCAGGAACGGCGTCCACGATTGACGATCGCGATAGACGTCGATGCCGGGCGCTGCGCGGTGCAGTTCATAGGTCCATTCACCCAGCGCAATGGCGCCAGAACCATCCGCCGCCGCCATGACCTGCGGCACTGACAGCCCGCCCGCCCGCAGATGCGCCATATAGCCATGCTCTTCCGCCAGCGCTGAAAGTGAACGGAGCCGCTGATGATGGCGCTTGAGGAAAAGTACGCTCCGGTCCGTTTCGATCAGCGCGGCCGCCGAAAAGGGGCGCGGCGAATGCCAGTTGAGATCGATCAACCGTCCCGCTGCCGGAAAACGGGCCAGCACGGCTTCCGCCTCCGCCCATGTGATGGCGGGCCATGTCGGCGCCTCCAGCGCCGTTCCCATGCCATGGACGAGATGGCCGCCACTCATGGGTCAGAAGACCCGCGACAGTGTCACCACGAAGGCGCGCCCGCTGCTGATATAATAGCTGGGGGCCGAACCCGCGATCAGCGTGCCGTTCCGGCCCGTCACATCCTGCGCATTGGTGCTGATCGCCGACACCCCGGACAGGACGCGCGGATTGGTGACGTTGATCGCATTGAGGCGCAGATCCATGGCGTTTGCGTCGATCAGCCCGGCCAGATGCACGCCGATCGCCAGGTCCAGCGTGGCATAACCCTTGATGCTCTCGTCATTCATGAAAGTCGCATATTGGCGGCCGACATATTTGAGCGCCGTGCTGCCGAACAGCCGGCCATCATCATAGGTGCTGCCAAGGGCGAACTGGACGCGCGGGGCGGATACCGCCTGCTTGCCCTTCGTCGGCAACCGGTCGCCGCCCACCGGCAGATCGTCGTCCAGCCGCGTATGCAGATATTCGCCCGAGGCATAAAGGCTGAACCCCTTGAACGGGCGATAGTCGATCTCGCCATCCAGCCCATAGCTGGTCTGGCTGCCGCCGTTGATGGTCGAATTGACCAGCGCCCCCCCGCTGTTGACCACCGTCGCCACCTGCCGGTTACGGAAATGATAGTGGAAGGCGGTCAGCGAGAAGGACAGGTTCGGCCCGATATAGCGGTAGCCCAACTCCTGCGCGACGCTATATTCATTCTTGAGCGCTTGCGTGCCCTGACTGACCAGTTCGCCGCCATAATAGCTGTCGTAGAGCGCGAATTCGTTGGGCGTGCGGAAATTGGTGGTGATGTTGGCGAACAGTTGCTGCCGATCGTCCAGCCGGTAATGAACCGCCGCGCGCGGCAGAGCGGCGAAGCTGTCGACATGCACCTTCGACTGCGGCCCCGGCAGATAGTTGCGACCGTTGCGCAGCAGGCTGACGCCCTTGAACCCCACATCGACCGTGAGGCGCGGCGTGACCGCAATGCTGTCCGCCAGAAAGAAGCCCTTGGTCACGGTGACGGTGCGCTGGTTCTCATAAGCGAGCAGTCGCCCGTCGGCGGTGCGGATCGCCTTGTCCTGATATCCCCATGCGTCGACCGGCCGCCCCTTCGCGTCGATCGACGTATAGCTTTGCGTCACCCGGTCGGTGCCATAGTCGAACCACAGGCCTGCGGTGATAGTGTGGACGCCCGCGTGCAATGTCAGTTTGCTGACGTCACCGATGCGCCGCTGCTTGCCGGTCCAGTTGCCCAGTACCGTCGCCACGCCATCCACCGCCCCGGGCAGCGCGATCGGCTGCGTCAGTTCCTCCGTGCCGAGGAAATTGCCGGTGGTCGCCAGTTGCGTTCCATAGGGCGAATTGCCATGCCCCGTCTGGAGATAGGCGCTGCTGTCGAAGGTCAATGCGTCACTCAGCCGGATATGCACCGGCGCCGCGAAATAGAGATTGCGGAACGGCGCGCGATAGAGGCGCCAATAGCCGGTGTCCCCGTCCGTATAGCGGTCCTTAAAGTTGAAGCCGCGCCCGCTCGCCTGCCAGTCTGCCATCGTCGGGCTGGGATAGGTGGAGGTGATGGCATCATTATAGGAGACGGCGAGGCTGGCGCGATTGCCCTCGCCCCATTCGTGCAGCAGCTTCGCGTCGATATGCTGGCGCTTGTCATAACCCGCCCCGCGCCAGTTGTCGGCGCGGTTGTTGGAATAGGAGACGAACGCCTTGAGGCCGCTGCTTCCGATCTCCCCGGTATCGAACCGCAGAAAGGCGCGCCGCTGATCGTAGGAACCAACTGACAGATTGACGAGGCCACCCATCTTCGCCCTGGGATCGTCCAGCGTCAGCGACAGCGTCCCGCCTGCTGCCGCCACGACCGGCGCGTCGATATCCGCCGCGCCCTGCGCCAGCGCGATCTGCCGCACATTTTCGGCATCGGCGAATTGCGAAGGGTAGGCATAATAATAGCCGATGTCGTTCTGCGGCGCGCCTTCCAGCAGTACGCCGATCTGGTCCTGCCCCAACCCGCGCAAAGTCAGGCTCGACGTTGCGGACAGGCCATAGGGATCGCTGGACGACACATTCGCGCCAGGCAGCAGGTTGACCAATTGGAAGGCGTTGAGCGTCGGCGCCTGCTTGCTGATGAAGGCTTCGGCAATCGAACTGACGGCCTTGGGTGCGCTCTGATCGGGCAGCAGGCCCTGCGGATCGGGATAGCCCGTGACCTCTATGGTCGCGCGCTCCTGTTCGTCGCCCTCGGTCGCCAGCGCGGCGGGCGCCGCAAACAGCATCGCGGTCGCCAGCGCGCACCGTCCAACACAAGTCGCATATATCGTCATCGTCTCACGTCCACTCCACGCGGAGGGACTGACGGACGTGCCGCCTTGCCCTCCCTACGCCGGTAATCAGCCGGATCAGGTTCAGCGGGTCGTGGTCTGCGGACCACCTCTCAGCCGCGCATAAGCGGCCCCCCGGGGATGCGCCCCTCTAGTGCGTGGAATGCGACCTGAAAAGTCTTATTTCTCGGATGCGGTGGTAATCAATTCCATCCGTTGCGGGACAGTGCCGATTTCTATCCCCTCTTCGCGAAGCCGACGGAGAACCACCGTGAGGACATTGCTTCTGGCGCTGTAGGCCGCTCGCGGGCTGGCGACATGGGCAAAGCTGTTGAAGAAGATGCGACCGTCCGCGATCGAATCGATAAACACCGTATAAGCCGGCTCCGCCAGCACCGCAGGCTCGTCGGCAAAGGTCGCCAGTACGATCGCCCGCACCTTGTCCGCATCCGTCTCGATCGGCACCGAAAACTGGATCTGCATCCGGCCGAGCGGACTGGCCAGCGTTTTATTGAGCACCGTCTTGGTGATGAGTTCCGAATTGGGCACGATCAGGGTCGAATGGTCGGGCAACTGGATCTCGGTCGATCGCACGCTGATCCGCTTCACATCGCCCTCATCCTGGCCGACGCGCACCAGATCGCCGATCTTGATCGGCCGTTCCGCCAGCAGGATCAGCCCTGACACGAAATTCTGCGTGATCGCCTGAAGACCAAAGCCGATGCCGACCGACAAAGCGGACAACAGGATGGCGATGCGCTCCATCCCGATGCCGAGCGATGCCAGCCCCCAGATCACCGCCAGCGCGATGCCGACATAGCGGGCGACCAGACTCACCGAATTGCGGCCACTGCCATCGAGGTCGGTGACGGGCAGATAGCGCCGCTCCAGCCAGCGCATGAAGCCGCGCACCAACGCCAGGCCGATCAGCAGCACCAATATCCCGCGCAGGATCGCGCCGGGCGAGATGGCGACCCCGCCGACCTCGAAACCCTGTGCCAGCGTGCCGAGGCGGCTGAACAGACTGGCGACATTGCCCGCGCCGAAGGGCGACAACAGCATCGAGAAGCCGAGCAGCAGCACCGCCAGCCGCAACAGAGCGGACAACAGCACGCCGAACTGCTCGACCGCGCTGCCACGCAAGCCGAGGCTGCGGACCAGCGTCATGCCGAAGCGGCTCGACCGGTCGAATATCGTCGTCGCCAGATCGTCGATCGCCGCCATCAGCAGATAGACCGCCGATCCCAGCACCGTGGCCCAGCTTATCATCTGCAACAGAAACAGGCTGAGGCTGAAATAGCCGAGCAGAAGACCGATCGTCGCCACCGTCACCACGATCCACGCCAGAAGGCTGATGAGACCGCTGACGCTTTCCTGACGCGAACCCTCTTCATTCTCTTCCTTGGCAGCGCGCAAATGCGCGACGGTGACGAGGACCGCGCTGACCAGCAGGATGTGGAGCAGGGCGAAGACCGCCTGGGTCGCTTCCTGTGCCGCCTTGCCTACGCCGACCGACGCATTGAACTGGGCGTAGATCACGCCGAGAAAGGTCAGCAGCGCCAGCAACAGGCTGTAGGGGCGCAGCTTCGTCGCGCCATTGTCGCTGATCGCCGCGATCCGCCAGGACGGGCGGCTGCGCATCAGCAGCGCGCCGATCACGGAGAAGGTGAAGCCGCTAAAGGCACAGCCGCCGACGAACGCGCCGAGCAACGGCTCCCAACGATCCGCGACCAGACCGGACCAGCGCAGTCCCTGCGCGATCGAAAGCGCCGCCAGCAGCGGGGCGAACGTGCCGACTGCGACCCGACACAGCGCGTAGCTGGAGCGCCGCACCCGCCGTCCCGGCACGCCTTCGGTCAGCATCCGCTGTCCCATATGCCGCGCGGCGACCTGCCCCGGCCCCACGATCAGCAAGGCAAGCAACAGGCCCGTCAGCGCATGCCAGGGCCGATGATCGCGCAGCGCCTCTGCGACCTGCGTCCGGCCCACCTCCATGAACGCCTCCGCCCGCCGCAGGTCGCGGGGGAAGGCATGGCCGAGCGCGGACCAGAAGCCGGGCGACAATGGCGATGGCGACCGTGTCGAAATTTTCTGGCTGAACTGCTCTGCCTCGCTCCGTTCGATCTCGTCGGCCAGTTGTTGCGCTTCGACACCGATCAGGTTGCCGCGCTTGATCGCCGAATCGATGGCGGATCGCTGCCGTGCCAGCGCCGCACGCTGCCGCTTTATGTCGGGCGCTTCGCTGCTGCCTGCCGCAACGGCGCCGAGGCCAGTCAGCTTGGCATCAAGCAGGGCCAATTGATCCTGCAAATCGCCGGCGGCATCCGATGCGGTCGTCTTGGCCGCCAGCGCCTTCGCCAGCAGCAGCTTGCGATCGCTGGCATCCATGCGCGTGTCGAGACTCTGGTCGACCGAGCGCACATCCTTTTCCGCCTGTGCCAGCCGGGCGGCGGGATCCAAAGCAGAGTCCACCTGCGCCCGCACCGGGCCAGCGAGGCCAATGCTCAGAACCAGCAGAATCAGCGCCAGAGCATACCGATGCCGGATCGGATCAATTGCCTGATCGTGTCGAAACAAGGACCACCCATTTTCTGTGCGAAACTGCGGCCCTCTCTATGGCCGATGGGGGTTCAGGTCCACAGCATGCAGACGGAAATCGGGCCGGGCGGGCGCAACATAGCGCGAAAGCCGCGCCATCTTGGGCATCGCGTCCTCAATCGAGTAGCGCGCTACGCTTGTACCACTTGCTGGTCGATAATGCCGAATGGACCGCCCAACGCTTCCATCCGCACCCGATCGCCGAACCGCAGAAAGGGCGTTTCCGGCTTGCCGGCCGCGATCATCTCGATCGCGCGGCGCTCCGACAGGCAGGAGGAACCGACTTCGTCATAATCGGCGTTGGAGACGGTGCCCGACCCGATGATGGTGCCGGCGACCAGATCGCGGGTGCGGGCGGCATGGGCTATCAGGTCGTGGAAGCCGAACTGCATCTCGCGACCATGGGGATGGCCAAACCACTGGCCATTGACCTGCACCTCCAGCGGCAGGTGGACACGGCCGTCCTGCCATGCCTCGCCCAGCTCGTCGGGTGTCACGGCGAAGGGCGCGACCGCGCAGGCGGGCTTGGCCTGGACCCAGCCGAAGCCGGTCTTCATCTCGACCGGCGCGATCGCCCGCAGCGACCAGTCGTTGATGAGCAGGACCAACCTTACATGAGGACGTGCCGCATCCGCCGCCGTGCCCATCGGCACAGCGCCGGTGACGATGCCGAATTCGCCCTCGAAATCGATGCCGTCCGCCTCGCTGGGCAGGGGCACGTCCTGCGTACCGGACAGGAAACGATCGGACAGGCCCTGATACATCAACGGCCGGTCCGTCTCGATCGGCGGCAGATCGAACGCCTTCTGCATCAGTTCGCCATGCTGGGGAAAGGCCGATCCATCAAGCCATTGCCAGGCGCGGGGCAGCGGCGCGAGCAGCCGGCCATGGTCGAGCGGTTCGCCCTCGCCCTGTTCCAGCCGGGCGGCCAGCGCACGCAAGTCAGGCTCGGTCATGCTCCAGCTTTCGATCGCCTGTTGCAGCGTGCCGCCGGCCGGCAGGCAACGCTGCGCATCGCGCGAGACGACGACCAGTTCGCCGTCCGGCGTCTCGTTGGAGAAGGTGGCAAGGCGCATCGCTTAGTCCTCGAAGATCGCGACGGCGCGGGTCCAGCCCGCCGACGCGCCCTTGATCTTGTGCGGGAAGCAGCTCACGGTAAACCCGTGGGCGGGCAGCGCTTCGAGATTATGCAGCTTTTCAAGGTGGCAATAGCCGATGTCCCGGCCCGCCTTATGCCCCTCCCAGATCAGCGAGGTATCGCCGGTTTGCTTGACCTTCTCGGCCGTATAGCTGAACGGCGCGTCCCAGCTCCAGGCGTCGGTGCCGGTCACGCGCACACCGCGCGTCGTCAGATACATGGTCGCCTCATAGCCCATGCCGCATCCGACATTGACGAAATCGGGCCGGCCCAGCGCCTTGCCCGCCGCCGTGTTCACCAGCACGATGTCGAGCGGTTGCAGCTCATGGCCGATGCGGTTGAGTTCCGCCTCGACATCGGCCGCCGTCACGACATAGCCGTCGGGAAACGCGCGGAAATCCAGCTTCACGCCTGGGCGGAAGCACCAGTCGAGCGGCACTTCATCGATGGTGATGGCGCGCTCCCCGCCATCCATTGTCGGGGAGAAATGATAGGGCGCATCCAGATGCGTACCGTTATGCGTGGTCAGCGTCACCCACTCCGCCGCTGCGAAACCTTCGCCGCCCGGTGTCTGCTCCGCCGTCACGCCGGGGAAGAAATGCTGCAATTCCTTCACCGTCTCCTGATGCGTCTCATAGGTGATCTTGGGCCGCATGAAGGGCGGATCGGAAACGACGTCATTGTCCAGCGTGATCGACAGGTCGATGAAGCGGCGCGTCATGCCACCTTCCCTCCAAGCGTCTCCGCGAACCAGTCCGAAATCAGGTCGCGACCATAGGCCATATTGTCGGCACCGACATGCTCGACCCCGCCCTCACGCGGCGTGAAGATCACCTTCTCCCGGTGCGGCGAATTGACGAGCTGGTCGTAGAGATCGTCGGCATAGGCGACGCTGATCTGGCGATCGTTTGCGCCGTGGGTGACCAGGAAGGGCACCTCGATGCGATCCATGTGACCGTTAAGGTTCATCGCCTCCGACCGGGCAAGGAAATCCTCCTGATCCTTCGCCCCGAACGCCCAGTGGACATGCGCCCAATAATGAGGGACCGGATTCTCGCCCTCGCGCGCCATGCGCTTGTCCTGCACCGCGCGCCAATTATGGTTCGCGCCCCAGACCGCGCCACTGGCAAAGCGCGGTTCGTAGGCGACGGCGCGTGGCGCGAAATGGCCGCCCAGCGAAATGCCGGTCATGCCGATCGCTTCGGGGTCCACTTCGGCCTGCTGTTCCAGCCAGTCGACCGCCTTGCTCGCCCAGTTTTCGCTATGCGGATCGACGGGCAGGTTCTGGAGCCGCAGCGCCTCCCCCGATCCCGGCTGATCGACGCATAGCGTCGAAATGCCGCGCCGCGCCAGCTCCTGCGGCAACCGCGTCCAGTAAAGCAGCTCCTTGCAGCTATCGAGACCGTTGCAGAAGACCACGACGGGCTTGCGGCCCTCGCCCGGCGCACGGGTGAAGAGGGCCGGCATGGTGCCCGTCGCCAGCGGGATTTCCACCCGCTGGCGGTTGATCTTGCCCAGTGCTGTCGACCGATCGAAGGCATCGCGCGCCCTGGCATAGGTCGCCTCGCGCTCCGGCGCGCCATGCCCCTGCATCCGCTCGGCGATGATGAGGTAGAGCGCCGCACGCTCCAGCTTGTTGGAGGCGGAGACATGGCGCCCCTTCCCCTCGTCCTCGGCCGCGAGGTCGACCAGCTTGTCGCCCATCGCCGCCCATGCCTTCATGAACATGGGCGTGCCTGCGTCGCCACCGTTCGCGGTGGCGTCCCTGATCGGCTGGCACATATCGACGATCTCGCCGATCTGCCCACCGCTCTCCATCGCGATCGCGACCGACAGGTTCCAGATATAGTTGGGGAAATATTCGAACAGGGCCATGGGATCAGACCTCCGCCGCCTGAAACAGCCCCTTGTCGGGTTCGGGATGCGGCATGGTCTGCGGACCGCCGACGCCGATGCCCCACTGGTCCATCACCTTGGGACCAGGAATGTGAACCTGCGGCTCATGCGTTTCGAAATCCACATAGTCCAGCTCGGACGTATATTCGACCGCGAAGCCGGCAGGCGTCGTGAAGTAGCTGAAGGTGTTGTTGCCCGCCGTATGGCGGCCCGGCCCCCAGCGCAGGTCGGTGCCTTTCTGCTTCAGACGATGGACGCCCACCATCATGTCATCGACGCTCAACATGTCATAAGCGACATGGTTGAGGCAGGGCGGTCCCGGCAGGATGGCGATGCGGTGATGCGCGCCGTTGCAGCGCAGGAAGCACATGAAATCGCCCAGCCAGTCGCTGACCTTGAAGCCCAGCACATCGCAGAACCATTGCACCAGCGCCTTATGGTCGGGCGCGTGCAGCACGATATGGCTGATCTTCTGTGGTACGCCTTCCCAGCGGACCATGTCGCGCGGGCTGCGGCGCGCCACGTCGCTCGAAATCTCGAAGGTCAGCCCTTCGGGCGAGAAGAAGCGGAAGCCATATCCACCGCCCAGCGTCGTCAGTTCCCTGGGCACGAAGATGATCCGTGCGCCCGACGCCGAGACCTTGTCGTGCAGCGCATCCACATCGGCGCGGTTGTCGGCGGCCAGCGCGATCACGTCGATGCGCTTCTCCTCTGCCGCGCGCAGACGCACGACATACAACTCCTCGCCTCCATCGGCGGCGAAATGGATCATATCGTCCTGCTCGCCCGCCTCGACCAGCTTCCACTGGTCATGATAGAAAGCCCGTTCTGCCTCCAGATCGGGGACGGCATAGCCGACATAACGGATTTCGGTGACGCGGCTCATGGCGGCTATCCTTGATTGTCAGATGGGTTGGGAGACGACCGCGAACATCTCTGCGGTGGCCTTGTAATTATCGACCGGCGGCCCCTTGCCGATCTGGCCGTGGCAAATGGCCAGCGACTGTTCGACGATATAGCGGCAGCGTTCGTAGCGGCGGTCGCGATAGGCGGCGAAGGCGGCTTCCGGGCTTTCAACCTTGCCCAGTTCCTCGGCCAGCACGATCGCATCCTCGATCGCCATGCCCGCACCCTGTCCCAGATGCGGCGTGGTTGCGTGGACGGCATCGCCCAGCAGCACGACCCTTCCCTTCGACCAGGGACCATGCACCACCATCGCTTCGAGCGGGCGATAGACGACGCCGTCGTTGTCGCTGATCTGGGCGGCAAGCGCCTGAATCTGCGGCGCGGTGTTGGCCAGCTTGGCCCGCATCGTCGCGGCCAGATCAGCGCGGGCATAATGCGGATTGCCCGGCTCTGCGCTGGTCGCGAAGAGATAGATCTGCTCCGCGCTCATCGGCACCAGCCCGACGCCGATCGGGCCATTATAGACATGCAGCGCATCCAGCCCGGCCGGACGCGGAAAATTATAGCGCCACACGCCCTGTCCGGTGAATGCCGGCTTTTCGGCATCGGGCAGGATCATATTCCGCGTCTGCGAATAAACCCCGTCCGCCCCGACCACGACATCATAGCGATCCACGCCGCCATCGGAAAAGCGCACATCCACGCCCGCGCCATCATCGTCCAGCGTCTCGACTGTCAGCCCCAGCCGGATGTCCGCGCCTAGTGCCTTCGCGCTATCCCCCAGCACCTGTTGCAGCGCGCGGCGGCCGATGCCGACATTGGCAGGTTTGCCCAGCACCAGTGCCGGGGACGGCACCCGCGCCACCCGATCGCCGCTGGGAATATAGATTTCCACCGCATCGAAGCCGCAGGCCGCATCGAGGAAAGCGTCGAGCACGCCGAGTTGCGCCATCGCCCGCACGACATTGGCCTGCTGGATGATGCCCACGCCATAGACCGACCAGTTGGGATCGCGTTCGATGACGATTGCATCATGCCCGCTCCGCCGCAGCGCTATCGCCGCAGACAGGCCGCCAATGCCGCCGCCGATGATCAGCGCTTTCATCACGCCGTCTCCAGCTTGCCGGGCGCGCCGCGAACGGAGCGATCGAGAAACAGGAAGATGATGATCGCAAGCACCAGCCCGATCAGGCCCGACGCCATGAACGCCCCCTGCATCGTGCCGGTCGCATCATTCAGCTTGTGGACGAGGAAGGGCGAAGAGAATTGGCCGAAGAAGAAGCAGGCGGTCCATATCCCCATGCCGCGCCCACGATGCTGGAACGGCAACTTGGTCTGCGCCCAGGCGATCAGCGAGGGGACGGCCATGCCGGCACCGGTCTGCTGCACCACCAGAGCGGCGATCATCCATTTCGCACTGGTCGCCATCCCGATACCCAGCAGGCCAAGGCCCAGCATCAGGAAGAAGGCCGACAGTTGCACCGCATTGGCCTTGCCACCGAGCGCCCGGAAGACCAGCGCACCGACGATGACGGACAGGCTGGGCAGTGCGGTCATGGCGCTCAAGGCGGACGGATCGGTCACGCCGACTTCACGAAACGCCAGGCCGCCATTGATGATGAACACATAATAGAGGCATGACGCACAAAGCGTCACCAGCCCCAGCAGGCCGACCGGCATCCAAGGGAAAAGCGTTCCGGCAGACGGGGCAGCGCGCGAAGCGTCCGTAGCATCGACCATGTCATGGGCCTGCCGCTTCGGCTCGAACAGCCAGGCCATCATCGCGAAGAAGATCGGGAAAGCGATCAGATAGACGAGGAAGATGCCGTTCCAGCGCATCGCCGTGGCCGGACCGGACAGGGCGATCACGCCGCTGGCCAGAAACGGCCCAGCCACGCCTTGCAGCATCAACCAGTCGCGCCGCCCCTCATCCTCCCAATAATCACCGATCAGCGTGTTGACGATGGTCAGGATCGCCGCCTCCGCCACCCCCAGCAACAGGCGCGAGGCGAACACCGCGTTCAGGCTGTCGAGGAAGAAGGGGGCGGTGCCGAAAATGCCATAGAGCAGAGTGGCACCGATCAGCAGTGGCCGCCGCCCGATCCGGTCCACGAACCAGCCGGCGAAGGGTGCGATCAGGGCGATGGTGAGGCCCGGCGCCGACACCATCATCGGCACTTTCCAGCGCGCATCGGGGTCGGCCGCGAAATGGTCGATGATCGCGGGCACCGCCGGGAACATCGACACGATCGCAAAGATCGGCAGGAAGGCGGCGGTTACGATCGTGATGCCCTGCGGCACCAGCGTCAATCGCCGAAAGAAGGAAACCAGCCGCGACATCTACCCTCCACTCACATCAAATCTATTATTAGAATATTGATTCTTTTTTGACTGCGATCAAGGCGTCTGTCAAGCGTCGAACAGCCTGGCCGGCAGCAACCGTGCGATCAGCGCGACCAGCAGCAGTAACAGAACCATGACCGCCGCCGTTTGCGTGAAGGCTGCGCGGGTAACCTCTGCCTCCTGCGCACCCTTGGCAAGCCATAGAAACAGCGCCCCGATGCCCGCCGCGCCGATCGCGCTGCCCAGTTGCTGCACCGCCTTCAGCACGCCGCCCGCCGCCCCGGCATGGGCCTTGTCGATGCGCGCCAGCGCGATCGGTGTCAGCGGCCCGGCCAGCATCCCCATGCCCAATCCCGCCAGCAGCAGCGCGATCGCCAGCGGCAACATCGGCCCGCCCCAGGCAAAGACCGGTACCAGCAGGCCAATGCCCGCCATCATGCACAGCGCGCCCAGCACCAGCACATTGCGCCCCAGCCTGGGCACCAGTCCGCGCCCGATGAACCCGACACCCAGCCCCGCACCAATGGCGAAGGGGATATGCGCCACACCGGCCGCCAGCGGGTCCATGCCAAGGCCGATCTGCAACACCAGCATCATGGTCAGCAGCAAGCCCGCCGTCGCCACCGCGAAGATCAAAGACACGATCACGCCCAGCCCGAAGCTGCGTTGCCGGAACAGCGCGGGATCAAGCAGGGCGGACCCGTCCTGCGCCGTGCGCGCGGTCAGATAGCGCAGCGTCGTCCAGAGGAGCGGCACGGTCGCCGCGAGCAGCATCACGCACCAGAGCGGCCAGCCCAGATCGCGGCCGATCGCCAGCGGAAAGATCAGCGCGAACAGGGTCGCCATCACCAGTACATTGCCGCGCCAGTCCATCCGCAACGGATGGGCCGATCGCCCGATCGGCAGATATTTCAGCGCGGCGATCACTCCGGCCACACCCAGCGGCGCGTTGATGAAGAAGATCGGGCGCCAGCCGAGGCCGCCGATATTCGCGTCGATCAGCGCCCCGCCGACGATCGGGCCGAGAATGGCGGATACGCCGCCCAGCAGGCCGAACATGCCCAGCACGCCCACCCGTTCCGACGGGCCATAAAGCAGTTGGATCAGCGCCAGCACCTGCGGCGCCATCAGCGCCGCCGTCGCCCCCTGCGCGATCCGCGCCAGCACCAGATGCAGTGCGTCATCGGCAAGGCCACAGGCCACCGAACTCAGCGAAAAACCAATGATCCCGGTCAGAAACAGGCGGCGATAACCATAAAGGTCGCCCAACCGCCCACCGCTGATGAGGAGCATGCCGAAGGCGAGCGCATAGCCGGCCACGATCCACTGCACCGCCAGCGCGCTGGCATGCAGGTCGGAACGGATCGCCGGCACCGCGACATTGACGATCGTGCCGTCCAGCACATCGACCACGAAGGCGATGATGAGCGTGCCCAGCGCCGCGCGACGCTGGCCCGGACTGAGGGATGCCGCCGCTTGCGCCGCGTCCATCAAAGCCGCCCGTCCTTCAGCATCGTGACCGCCGCGTCGCACGCCCGCGCCGTCAGCGCCATATAGGTGAGCGAGGGATTCTGGCAGGCGGACGAGGCCATCGCCGCGCCATCCGTGACGAACAGGTTGGGCACGTCATGCGCGCGGTTCCATTTGTCCAGCACCGACGTCGACGGATCATTCCCCATGCGTGCGCCGCCCATTTCGTGAATGGAGGAACCACCCGCCCCCGGCTGGTCGAAACCGAACAGATAGGTGCCGCCGGCCGCCTCCAGCATCGCCTTCGCCTCGGTCTTCGCGTCGGCCAGCGCGGCGCGCTCATTGGCGCCATGGTCGAAGGCGATGTGCAGCGCCGCCATGCCATGGGCGTCGGTCCTGACCGGGTCCAGCGTCAGCCGATTGGACGCGCGCGGCAGGCTTTCGGCATAGGTGACCAACACCATCTTCCACGGCCCGACCTTGTGGAGCGTGTCCTTCATCTCCGCGCCGATGCCCGGCATCCGCTTGCCCTGCGTCCAGGTCGATTGCAGCGCCCCGCCTTGGTAGCTGTAGCCGCGCGTGAAGCCCCGACCATCCGTCTTGTCCAGATTGCGGAAGCGCGGAATGACGATGCCGGTCGGCCGGTTGCCATAGGTGGTCCGATCCTCGAACCCGTGCATCAGCGCCATGCCCGACAGGGTGGAGGCATGGTCCATGATATGCGTTCCCAGCACGCCGCTGGTGTTGGCAAGGCCCTTGGGGAACAGTTCCGACCGCGATCGCAGCAGGATATGGACGCTGTTGAAGGCGCTGGCGTTGAGGAAGATCATCCGCGCCGTAGCCCGCATATGTTTGCCGGTGGCGGTGTTCAGGATCAGCACCCCGGTCGCCTTCCTCGTGACCGGGTCGACCTCCACTTGGTCCACGATGCTGTCCGTCACCAGCGTCAGATTGCCGGTGGCCTGCGCGGCGGGCAGGGTGGAACTTTGCGTCGAGAAATAGGCACCATAGCTGCATCCGCGCGCGCAGATGGAGCGATATTGGCACTTGGCCCGCCCCTCCTTTTCCTGCGTCAGATTCGCCGTGCGGCCCACGGTCAGGCAGCGGTCGGGCCACTGCTGGCCAATCACGCCGCGCACATGCTGCTCGACCACATTCAGCGCCATGGGCGGCTGGAACCGTCCGTCCGGCAACGCCGCCAGCCCCTCGGCCGATCCCGACACGCCGACGAATTCCTCGACCTTGTCATACCAGGGGGCAAGGTCGGCATAGCGGATCGGCCAGTCGCTGCCATGGCCGTCCGCCTTGTTCGCGCCGAAATCATAGTCGGACCAGCGATAGCATTGCCGCCCCCAGGTCAGCGATCGCCCACCCAATTGATAGCCGCGCCACCAGTTGAACGCCTGCCCTTCGCCCACCGTGTAGGGATTGATGTCGTCGCGAACGAAATGATGCTGGGTAAATTCGTTGAAATGGCGATTGCCCGACTGGACCGGATAGGATTTGAGATATTCCTGCGCATCGCCCATGCCGCGAAAGGGCATCTCCCACGGTGCCTTCATCTCGGTCGGATACTGGCCATGCGGCTCATCCGGCCCGCGTTCGACCAGCAGCACCTTCAGGCCCGCTTGCGTGAGTTCCTTGGCCGCCCAGCCGCCGGTGATACCGGAGCCGACGACGATCGCATCAAAGGTCGCGCTCATCCGAAGTCCACCGCAGTCCAGTCGCTCGAAAAGGCGCGGGTCTGCGGGCCGATCGGAATGTCCGGCTCCCATCGCCCCGGCACCAGTTCATAGCGCAGCTCCTGCGACCCGCCGATTTCGGATGTGTAATAGCCGGTCAGGATCAGCTCCTTGATCTTGTGCCAGGGATGGGCGTCATTGCCGGGCTTGAACGCCTCTGCATCGAGCGCCGCCAGAAGGTCATGCTGCGCCTTGGCGGGGAGGCTGACGAAATCCCCCCTGGCCATGGCGTTCAACTGGCGCCCGACAGCATCGAGCCAGCCGAGCCCCATCGGCGCGGCAGCCCCGACCGCACGCACGGTCGCAAATGGACCAGCCGGCTGCGTCCCTGTCCCGGCCTGCCCATGGCTCAGCGCCAGCAGCAGCCAGTCGGGCACCCTGGCCGCCAGCGCGCCGGGGGTGTCGGTGGCGGGCACGACCAGATCGCTCAGCCGCTCGGCCAACGCCCGCTGCCCGGCATCGGCGCTGCCGCTTTCGCCCTCGGCGTGGCGGCGCCACAGTGCGATCGGCGTGCCGACGCCCAGCGCCAGCAACAGTCCCGCCCCGATCAACTGCCGCCGATCAAGGCCACGCTCACCCAAGGCCTGCTCGCTATGCTGTGCCACTACCCCTCCAACGGACGCTATGAAGGCCGCGCCCATATATGAATTAAAATTGTTGTTCTATTATTAGAAGATGAAGAGGGCGGTGGTCAAGAGCGGTCCGATTTCATGGCATATCGTCCTTGCGAGCGCAGCGGGCTGCGGCCCGCAGCGCTCGCAATGACGGATCTGATGGAAAGTTGTTACGCCTTCCCCGCCAGCCCGATCTGGTCCGCGCTGGCCCAATTGCCATGCAAGCCAAAACGCAGCCGGATCGGCACGCGCACTTCCGCGATCGGCCCCTTGGCGATATCCAGCGCGTCGAACAGCAGCAGGTCGCTGCGATGCTCCTCCAGCCGGTTGCACACCTGTACGATCCAGCCATCGCCCTCCGCGCAATCGGGGCTCCGCGGGATGAAACAGGGTTCCTGCAAGGACGACACAGGCCCGCACCACCAGCGTTGCTCCTCCCCGGTGCGATGGTCGATCAGACCCAGCGTGTTCATCAGCATGCCGGACGGGCTGCCGCCCTTCAACTCCACCGGCTTGGTCGGGTCGATCACCAGCAGCCAGCCATAGCGATAGGGCAGGCCCGTTTGCCGATCGTCAATGCGGGGAAACTCCCCCATCATGGTGGTCAAGCGCCGCACGCTGGCGAAATCCTCGCCATTGGATGCCATGTCCACCGTCCAGCGCGTCAGAAAACTCGCCGATTCCGGCCCATTGAACGGCGCGCCATGGATGTCGGGGAAGAAGGGGAACATGTTGTTCTTCGCTTCGGGCGTGTCGAAATGGATTTTCGTGCCCTCCTGAAACGCGTTCATGACATGGCTGGCGAAGCAATTGTCGCGCTTGAACCAGCGAATGTCCGCGGCGCTCGCATCGGCCCGGCGCGGCAGTACGCCCAGATAGACGGGCAGCGTGGTGTCGAAACCGAAATGCGGCAGCCCCTGCTCCAGCCGCTCCCAGTTCGACGTGCTCGGCACCACATGGAACAGCGCATAATCGGGCGTGATCGCGAAGTCGTGCATCATCGCATAATAGGGCGTTTCGAACCAAAGCTCCTGTTTCAACGCACCATCGGGCGACACGACATAATAGGTCATGTCGCGCGTCAGCACCCCCTTGGCCGCATAGCCGAAGGCGATCATGTCACCGGTAACGGGGTCGATCTTGGGATGGGCGGTGAAGGTCTGCCCCGTCATCGCGCCGGCGAAGCGCGTATAGCCGTCCGTCTCCAGCGTCGCCGGGTCCATCACCAGCGCCGGGCTATCCTCCTTCAACGCATAGAGCCGCCCGCCATGGATGAAAGCCGTCGTGTTGGCAGTGCCGCGTATCTTGCCCTTCACCGACTCGTCATCGGTCAGCGGATTGCGATAGGCGCCGAACAGCGCCCGGCCCGCTTCATGCTCCAGCTTCCATTTGTCCGTCTTGGCCCAGCGCTGGCGCAGGTCGACCCGGCCATCCTTGAACCGGAACATCGAAATCATGCCATCGCCGTTGAAAGCGATGTCGTCGCCCAGCAATGGCGGAAATTGCGGGTCCGGCTGCACCCGGTAGAAGGCCCCGTCCAGGTCCGGCGGCACGGCCCCCTTCACGTCCAGATCGGCAATGTCCGCCTCGATCCGCGAAGGCGTGTTGAAACCCGTGAAGGACGGTGTGTCCGGAAAATGCGCCACGGCTGATCCTCTCCCTGTTCTGGTTGACGATATTGTATGTGACAATCACATTTTTTCAAGCCGCAGGATTGACGATCCAAGTCTTACTGCGCACACTGTTACTATGAATACCATGAAAGACATTGAGCCGCTCGACCTCTTCCCCGATCCCGGCCTCAGCGGCATCGACGGGCTGGTCGGCTTTCACATCCGGCTGGCCAGCGCGGCGGTCTATCAACATTTTACCGAAACGTTCAGCGACCTCGGCCTCACCCAGAAACAGGTCGCCGTCCTCTGGCTGATCGAAGATCAGCCCGGCATCGCCCAGGCCGATATCGGCCGCCGGCTGAAGATGGACCGGGCCAGCGTCATGGCCATCGTCAATCGCATGCAGGACCGGGGTTTTCTGACCCGTGGCGCGTCCGCACAGGATCGCCGACGCCAGACGTTAAGCCTGACCGACAGCGGCCGCGACTCGCTTGGCGATGCGCGCACCTGCATCGCGGAGCATGAGAATTGGCTCAAGGCCCGGTTCAGCCCGGCCGAAACCGCGATGCTGGTGGAGTTGCTGCGCCGCGTCTACGTCTGACCCGGCAAAGGACGATATGCGGGATTTTCGCGGCCTTCCCCTCCCGGCCGCGACCATCCTGTTACTGGCACTACTACCAATAGAGACAACAGCATTATTTGCCCTCTCGCAATGTCGGCAAATATTGCGACAATGTTCGTCATCGGGGCTATCAGGCCCTTGCAACCGATAAAATTGTATGTCTTACTAACAATCGACACACAGCATGTCACAAGGCGGATCACGTCCGGTCAGGATGGATCTTACAAAGCCGGATCAGGAGAGGGGATTACCCATGCAACACGATATTCGTGCAATGATGTCGCGCGCCCTGTTGGCGTCGGCCTCCATCCTCGCAATCACCACGCCAGCGTCGGCGCAATCATCGGCCCAGCCGCCAGCGGCCGCACCGCAGGCGGCCGAGCAGGGCACGGCGTCGCAATCGTCCGTCGCGGACATCGTCGTCACGGCTCAGTTCCGCGCCCAGCGATTGCAGGACACGCCGATCTCCATCACCGCCGTCGGCGCCGCCGAACTGGAAGCCAAGAGCCAGACCAACCTGGCGCAGATGGCCGATGCCGCGCCCAACGTATCGTTGAAGCCTCAGGGAGCCTCCTTCGGCCCGTCCATCACCGCCTCCATTCGCGGCGTGGGCCAGAACGATTTCAACCCGGCCTATGAACCGGGTGTCGGCATCTATATCGACGATGTCTATTATCCGCAGTTGACCGGCGCGGTGTTCGAACTGCTCGATCTCGACCGCGTGGAAATCCTGCGCGGGCCACAGGGCACGCTGGCCGGCCGCAATGCCGAGGGCGGCGCGATCAAACTCTATTCCAAGCGACCCAGCGGCGATGGCGGCGGCTTTGTCGAGGTCAATTACGGCATCCGCAACCGCATCGGCATCCGCGCCGCCGCCGATTTCGGCATCACCGACACGCTGGCCGTCCGCATTTCCGGCGTCGCCAAGCAGCAGGAAGGGTTCGTCGACCGCATCGACTATGGCTGCGCCAATCCGGGCAGCGGCATCCCGTCGACCCAGCCGGCCGGAGACTGCACCATCAGCAAGCTGGGCGGCGTCGGCTATCAGGCGATCCGCGCCATCGCCTTCTGGGAACCCAGCGACAAGCTGGATGTCACGGTGATCGGCGATTACACCCGCGACGAACATACGATCGCCGGCGAAGTGCTGATCGCGACCAACCCCGTCAATTCGCCCAACACCAACCCGGCACCCGGCGTCGTCTATGATGATCGTTTCATCTGCGGCCGCTATTGCAACTATATCGGCACAGGCCAGCCCGCAGGCGTGTGGGTGCCGCCCATCCCGGTCGATCCTTTCGGCGCGGCCGGCACGCCACTCGCTGCCACCCAGGGCACCGACCGCAGCCTCTACAAGGGCTGGGGGGTGTCGGGCCAGATCAACTATGCCCTGTCCGACGCCTTCAAACTGTCGTCCATCACCGGCTATCGCACCTTCAACACCCAATTCGATTCCGATGACGACATCTCGCCCGCCAATATCGGCTTTGGCCGCAACTATCTGGAGAATTGGAGCTTCAGCCAGGAAGTCCGATTGAACGCGGAACTGGGCGACAATCTGAACGCTACCGTCGGCGGCTATTATTTCAGGCAGAAATCGACCTATGACTCGCTTCAGGATATTCGCTACGTCCCGGTCTATCCGCTGCAATTCCGCCAGCCCGACCCGACCAAGGCAGAGGCGAAGGCCGCCTTCGCACATCTGTCCTGGAAACCGATCGACCGCCTGACACTCAGCGGTGGCCTTCGCTACACCACGGAAACGAAGGACCAGACCTATTTCCGCCTGAACTATGACGGCACGGTCAATGCCTTCCTCGATCCGGTCGGCGCGGCCTATGGCATCGGCTATTCGGGTGCGGACACGCTCGATACCAATTTCAATGGCAACACCACTGAAACTGTCACGGCCTTGTCCGGCCTCACCGCCCATTATAGCGCCAAACGCTGGGACTATCGCATTGCCGCCGACTATCGCCTGACCGACAGCCTGATGGTCTATGGTTCGGTGTCCACCGGCTTCAAGGGCGGCGGTTCCAACCCGCGCCCGTTCAACACACAGCAGGTCATCGCCTTCCGCCCGGAAAAGCTGACCGCCTATGAAATCGGCTTCAAGAGCGACTTCTTCGATCGCCGGGTCCGATTGAACGCCGCCGCCTTCATCAACGACTATATCGATATCCAGATCCCGGTGCTGACCTGCCCCGGCGCACCCTGCGCCGCGCGGCTCAATGCCGGCGATGCGCGGGTAAAGGGGTTTGAAGCGGAACTGTCCGCCTATCCGATCGACGGCCTCGCGATCGATGCGTCGATCAGCTATCTCGACTTTAAATATATCGCCAGCAGCCTTGATCCCGCCGCGTCATTCCCGACCAATCCGGGCGGCGTGTCGGCCAATGATCCGCCGGCATCGCCGCCCTGGAAGTTCAGCGCAGGCGCGCAATATAAGATCGACCTGGACAAGGCCGGCAGCCTGACCCCGCGGTTCGACGTCACTTATGAAGACAAGAAATTCGGCGGCGGCGCGGTCATCAATGGCGTGCGTGTCCTCAACTTCGTACCGGCCTACACGCTCGCCAATGCGCGACTGACCTGGCAGAATGCGGACGAGGATCTCGACGTGTCGTTCGAAGTCACCAACCTCTTCGATAAATATTATTATCTCTCCATCTTCGACCTGCGCGGCGCAGGCGCAGGCGTGCGGAAGGCACGCCCCGGCAATCCGCGCGAATGGGCGATCACCGTGAAGAAGAAATTCTAGGCCTCCCCCTCGGTCGGTCGGGCTGCACACGGCCCGGCCGGCTTCTTTTTGGAGACGCATCCGGCATGACCGACGTCACACTTTATCATTGGGAACCCAACGCCAATTCGGGAAAGCCCATGCTGGCCTTGTTCGAAAAGGGCGTCGCGTTCGACAGCCATTATCTCGACCTGCTGAATTTCGACCAGCACCGGCCCGACTATCTGGCGGTCAATCCGCTCGGCACCATTCCGGCGATGACGCATGGCAAATTGGTGCTGACCGAATCCACCGCGATCATGGAATATGTGGATGAGGCATTCGATGGCCCCCGCCTGATGCCCGCCGATCCGGTCGACCAGTGGCGCACGCGCTGGTGGATGAAGTTCCTCGACCAGTGGCTCGCGCCCAGCTTCTCCATGATCGGCTGGAGCGTCTTCGTCGGCCCGTCGGTGCGGCAGAAAGACCCGGCCGAACTGGAAGCCGCGATCGACCGCATCCCCATGCCCGAACGGCGCACCGCCTGGCGCAAGGCGATCAACGGTGCCTTCTCGCCAGAGGAGATGACGGAATCGCAGCGCCGCGTAGCTCTCGGCATCGGCTATCTGGAACAGGCGCTGGGCCAGCGCGAATGGCTGGCGTCGGCCAGCTATGGCCTGGCCGACATCAACGGCTTCAACCTCGCCTATGCCATGCCCTTGTCGCAACCGCATCTGTGCAATGACGAATTGACCCCCAACATCATGCGCTGGCTGCGCGCCATCTATGCGCGCCCCGCCACCCGCGCCTGCTGGGCGCTTGGCCGCACCGACCTCGCCCGCCGCATCTCCCTGCTCGAAAGCGAACCCGCATGACCGGCATCCTCTATCATGGCCAGCCCAACGGCCCGTCCTTCACCGTCCTTGCCGCCGCGTTCGAGAAAGGCGTCGATCTGGACCTGCGCGCCATAGATCTGGTTGCGGGCGAGCGGCACTCCACCGCCCTGCCCCACCCCCTTGAAGTCGATCAATCGATCGAGGGCGAAGGCCCGGTGCTGGTCGTGGACGGCGTGGCGATGACCGACAGCGTCTTTCTCGCCTGCTATCTGGATGACGTCGGCGGCGGCCCGGCCATCCGCCCGGCCGATCCCTATGCCCGCTGGCAGATGATGGCCTGGTGCCGTTATGTGATCGAGCGCGTGGCTCCTGCCGCCGCCGCGCTCGGCAATGCCGCCACCCCGCCCGCATCCGTCCCCGCCGGCATCGCCAGCGCAGACCTCGCCGCCCGCTGGACGCAGGCAGTGGAAGGCAAGGTCGACGAAGCCCATCTGGCCGACAGCCGGACCAAGATCGTGCAGGCGGTCGAGAAGATCGAGGCGCAACTGGCCGACGGCCGCGACTGGCTGATGGGCGATTTCTCGATCGCGGATCTTGAAACCCATGCCTGGCTGGCGGGCATGCGCCGCCTCGTGCCCGACGCCTTTGCCGCCGCGCCACTGACCGACGCCTGGGAAGCGCGGCTGCGCGCCCGCCCGGCGGTGGCGCGGGCGCTCGGCCTCGCCACCGTGCCCAACCCCGAAGCCATCTGGGCCATCGGCCCGGAGATCAACCGCTGGGGCTGATGGGATGCGCGCGATCGACTATTTCGACCGGGGCCATGATATCGACCCCGAAAGCCCCTGCCTGATCGATGTGGAGAGCGGCGAAACGCTGAGCTTCGCGGCGGTCAGGACGCAAACCATCCGGATCGCCGCCGCACTCCACGCGGCGGGCTTCCGCAACCAGCAGCCGATCGCGCTTTATGGTCCCAACAGCGCGACGATAATGGTCGCCCTGCTCGCCATCTGGCGCGCCAATGGCCAGTGGGTGCCGGTCAACACCCGCAACGCCATCGACGCCAACGCCGCCTATCTCGACTATGTGCGTTGCGGCTGGCTCTTCTACCACAGCAGCCAGGCGGACGATGTGGCGGCGCTCAAGGCCCGCGTCCCCGGCCTCACCCATTTCGTCTGCCTCGACCGGCCCCATGACGGCGATCCCTCGCTCGATCAGTTCATCTGCGACAGCGAGTTGGACAGCTTGCCGGACTTCTCCGATCCCTTCGGCAAGCCGGACGATGTCGTCGGCCTCTTCCCCACCGGCGGCACCACCGGACCGTCCAGGGGCGTGGTCGTCACCAATCTGGGCTGGGGCACGATGATCGAAACGCTGGCGCAGGCGGTCGACGGAAGAACCGAAACACCTGTCTCACTCGTTGTCGCACCGATCACCCATGCGGCTGGGCCGGTGGCGCTGGCCACGCTGTCGCTGGGCGCTAGCCAAGTGATCCTGCCCGGCTTCGACGCCCCCGCCGTGCTGGACACGATCGCGCGGCATCGCGTCACCCATGTCTATATGCCGCCGACCGCGCTCTACAGCCTGCTCGACGCGCCGGAACTGGCGCGCAGCGACACATCTTCCCTCAAAATCTTCCTGCTCGTCGGATCGCCCGTCTCGCCGGAAAAGCTGCGGCAGGCGGTGGAGATATTCGGCCCCTGTCTGTGCCAGACCTATGGTCAGGTGGAATCACCGATGATCGTCACCTGGCTCTCGCCGGAGGATGTCGCGGCGGCGGCATCGGGCGACCGGCCCGAACGGCTCGCCAGTTGCGGTCGGCCCAGCCGCTCCGTGCGCGTCGCCATCATGGGCGAAGACGGCGCGCTGCTGCCCGATGGCGAGGCCGGCGAACTGGTGGTGCGCGGCGTGCTCGTCTCGCGCGAATATTATGCCATGCCCGATGCCACGGCCGAAGTGCGCACCCATGGCTGGCATCACACCGGCGACATCGCCCGGCGCGACAAGGACGGCTATCTGTACATCGTCGATCGCAAGAAGGACATGGTCGTGTCCGGCGGCTTCAACGTCTTCTCCGCCGAGGTGGAGGCGGCCGTCACCGAACTGGCAGCGGTGCGCGAATGTGCGGTCATCGGCATCCCCCATGAAAAATGGGGCGAGGCCGTCCATGCCATTGTCGTCGCCGACAATATCGGTGAGACTGAGATCATATCCCATGCCAAGGCCCGGCTGGGCGGCGTGAAGGCGCCCAAGAGCGTCGCCTTCGTCCCCGCCATCCCCCGGACCGCCGCCGGAAAGATGGACAAGAAAGCCCTGCGCGCCGCCTATTGGTCCGGCGCGCGGATGGTCAATTAGGTGCCGGATGCAGAAACCTGCACCGCATAAGGAGAGGATGAAAATGCGGGTCGCGATTGCGCTGCTGTTGGGAACGAGTCTGGCCCTGTCGGCCTGCGGCAAAGGCACGAGCCAGGAAGCGGCCGCCCCGGCCTCGACTGGCGGCGTCGATGCCGCCCGCATCATCGCCGCCAAGCCTGCCGAATGGCTCTCCACCGGCCGCACCTATGACGAGCAGCGGTTCAGCCCGCTGTCCGCGATCAATCAGGACACGGTCGGCAAGCTCGGCCTCGCCTGGTCCGCGGACATGGACACCAATCGCGGGCAGGAAGCGACGCCGTTGTTCATCGATGGCGTGCTCTACACCTCCACCGCCTGGAGCATGGTGAAGGCCTATGACGCGCGCAGCGGCAAGCTGCTCTGGTCCTACGACCCGGAAGTCCCGCGCGACACCCTGGTCAAGGCCTGTTGCGACGCGGTCAATCGTGGTGTCGCGGCATGGGGCGACAAATTGTTCGTCGGCACGCTCGACGGCCGCCTGATCGCGATCGACCGCAAGAGCGGCAGGCCGGTCTGGAGCAAGGTCACGCTCGACCAGACCAAAAATTACACCATCACCGGCGCGCCGCGCGTGGTGAACGGCATGGTCGTGATCGGCAATGGCGGGGCGGAGTTCGGCGCGCGCGGCTATGTCGCGGCTTATGATGCCGACACCGGCGCGGAAAAGTGGAAATTCTATACCGTCCCGGCCCAGCCCGGCACGGAAAAGGAGCCGGACTACCTCAAGAAAGCGGCCGCCACCTGGTATGGGCAATGGTGGAAACAGGGCGGCGGCGGCACCGTGTGGGACGCCATGGCCTATGACCCGGACCTCGACCTGCTCTATATCGGCGTCGGCAATGGATCGCCATGGAACCAGGCCTATCGGTCGGATGGCAAGGGCGACAATCTCTATCTGTCCTCGATCGTCGCGGTCCATGCCAGGACTGGCGAATATGCCTGGCATTACCAGACCACGCCCGGCGATAGCTGGGACTTCACCGCCACTCAGCACATCATGCTCGCCGACATGGAGATTGGCGGCCAGAAGCGCAAAGTGTTGATGCAGGCGCCCAAGAACGGCTTTTTCTACGTGCTGGATCGCACCAATGGAAAGCTGCTGTCGGCAAAGAATTTCGTGCCGGTCAACTGGGCCAGCGGCATCGACATGGCGACCGGCCGTCCGATCGAAAATCCTGAGGCGCGGTACTACAAGACCGGCAAGCCCTTCATCGGCTCGCCCGGCGCGACCGGCGCGCATAGCTGGCATCCCATGGCCTTCGATCCCAAGAGCCAGACCGTGTTCATTCCCGCCAACCTTGCCGCTTTCCCCTACATCCCGGAAAAGGGGTGGAAGGCGAACAGGCTGGGCTTCAATGTCGGCGTGGATATCGCCGCCGCCGCCATGCCCGCCGACAAGGCGGTGCGCGACGCTGCGATGAAGGCGACCACTGGTGCGCTCATCGCCTGGGACCCGGTCGCGCAGAAGGAAAAATGGCGCGTCTCCTACAAGGGGCCGTGGAATGGCGGGCTGCTGGCGACCGGCGGCGACCTGGTGTTTCAGGGGACGGCGACCGGCGACTTCAACGCTTATGCGACCAAGGACGGCCGCAAACTCTGGTCCTTCCCGGCGCAGACCGGCATCGTCGCGGCGCCCATCAGCTATGAACTGGACGGGCAGCAATATGTCGCGGTGATGGCGGGCTGGGGCGGCGTCTGGGCGCTGGCCCCCGGCGTCCTGTCCGACAAGAGCGGGCCGAGCCGTAATATCAGCCGGCTATTGGTGTTCAAGCTCGACGGCAAGGCCGCGCTCCCCCCCGCGCCGCCGCTGACCGCCATGCCGCTCGACCCGCCGCCCTCCACCGCCAGCGCGGCGCAGATCGCGGCGGGCGCGGCGCGCTTCGGCCGCTATTGCAGCACCTGCCATGGCGACGCGGCGATCGGCGGCAGCATCGTCCCCGACCTGCGCCGCAGCGCCCCCTTGAACGACAAGGCGACCTGGCAGATGATCGTGCATGACGGCGCATTGAAGGATAATGGCATGGTCAGCTTCGCGTCGATCTTCTCCGCGCAAGAGATCGAAGACATCCGCGCCTATGTCATCCACCGCGCCAATGAGGACAAGACACTGGAAAGCAAGCCAAATGCCCGTTGATCCGACCCCAATTGATCCGACCAAAGTCATCGCCATCGACGTGCATGTCCATGCCGAAGTGTCGTGCCACGATCCCGAAGACCCGGTGATGGCCAAATATTTCGATGCCGCCTCGGCCTATTTCAAGGCGGATCGCAAGCGGCCCACCATCCCCGAAACCATCGCTTATTACCGCGCCCAGAATATCGCCTTCTGCCTGTTCACCGTCGATTGCGAAAGCGGCATCGGGGCCAAGCGGATCAGCAATTATGAAGTCGCGGAACTGGCCGCCAACGACAGCGACATCGTGATCCCCTTCGCCTCCATCGACCCGCGCAAGGGCAAGTATGGCGCGCGCGAAGCCCGCGACCTGGTGGAAAATTACGGGGTCAAGGGCTTCAAATTCCACGGCATCATGCAGGATTGCCACCCGGCCGACCGGGTCGCCTATCCGATCTATGAAGTGATCGCCGAATATAAGCTGCCCGCCATCTTCCACACCGGCCATTCCGGCATGGGGACGGGGATGCGCGGCGGCGGCGGGGTGCGCCTGAAATATGGGCAGCCGATCCTGGTCGATGACGTCGCGGTCGATTTTCCCGACATGAAGATCATTCTGGCCCATCCAAGCTGGCCCTGGACCGACGAAAGCCTGTCGATGGCGCTGCACAAGGATAATGTCTTCATGGACCTGTCCGGCTGGTCGCCCAAATATTTCCCGAAACAGGTGATCCAGTACGCCAACACGCAGCTCAAGCATAAGATGCTGTTCGGCTCCGACTGGCCGCTTATACGCCCGGAAAAATGGATCGACGCCGCCCGCGAGGCAGGCTTCCGCGAAGAGGTGCTGCCGCTCATCATGAAGGATAATGCGGTCAAGCTGCTGGGGTTGGGCTGATCTCCTTACCTTGCTCGCCGGCGAAGGCCGGGGAAGGATAGGTGTAGCTGTCCTACCGCCCGATTATCTGTCATGAAGTCCGTCATTGCGAACGTAGCGAAGCTGCGCTCGCAATGACGGCAGTTTATTGGATAATGTCCAACTTTTGTTCTTAAATTTCAAAACCTACGGGAAATGTGCGAAGTTAAGGCCGTTCCTGTAGGATAATCGCTTTCAAAAAGCTGGCCGGGCAGACCCCTTTATCCGTCCCGGCCAGAGGCATATCTAACCCTCGACCTTTTCCCGCTTCTCGCCCCCCGGCACGCCATGGGCCACGCGCTTTGCATAGTCGGGATCATCCTCCGGCCGCGCCACCGCCGCCATGACGCGCGCGTGGATTTCCTCCAGCGTCCCGCGAAATTCGGGATAAGGCAGGATGTAAAGCTGGTCCGCTTCCACGCCCTTCAGCACATAGTGCGCCAGCACTTCCGGCTCCATGCCAACCGCAATCACCTGCTTCAGATGCGCCATGACATCGGGGTCCGCGCCATAATAGCCGGTCTTCTGGAGATGCGCCGGGCGGGTCAGCACCGCTTCATGGATGTTGCTATTCACCGCGCCGGGGCAGAGCATCGACACGCCGATGCCATGATCTGCCAGATCCAGCGCCAGACATTCGCTCAGGCCCCGGATCGCCATCTTCGATGTGCAATAGATGCCCGTCCCCTTGAGCGCCACAAAGGCAGACATGGACGCGGTATTGACGATATGGCCGCCATTGCCCCGCTCGATCATGCGCGGCACGAAGGTTTGGATGCCATTGATGACGCCGCGCAGATTGACGTCCAGTTGCCAGTCCCAATCGTCATAGGTGGCGTTCTGGAGCGGGCCGAAGATCGACACGCCCGCCGTGTTGAACAACAGTTCCACCGGCCCCAGCTTCGCCTCCACTTCGTCAGCGGCGCGGGCATAGGCGGCGCGGTCGGTGATATCCAGCTTCACCGCCATCACATCATGGCCGCGCCCGTCGAACCAGGCCATCGCCTCGTCCAGATGGTCCTGCCTTATGTCGGCGATCGCGACCTTGCACCCGGCCTGGGCGAAGACCTTCGCCTGCCCCAGCGCCACGCCCGATCCGCCGCCGGTGATGAAGGCCGTGCGTCCCGCGACCTGCGTCATGCCGCCAGTTCCTTCGCCTTGCGGCGCGCCAACTGGTCATCGAACACCGGATTGGACAGCAGGAAGCCGATCTCCTTCGCCCGATCCTGATTGATCGCCTCATCGGGCACCGACGCCAGGATCGCGTCGAACCGGGTCTTCATGCCGGCGCCGAATTCGGGATGGGTCAGGATGTAGAGGTCGTTGTTGCGGATACCGGCCAGCACCCGCTCGCCCACCTCGTCCGCGCTCATCCAGAGCGGGGAGACGGGCCGCTGTTCCAGTTCCTCTTCACGCTGGCGATAGCCGCTATCCTCGCGATACTCGGCTGGCCGCAATTCGCCGCTATGGGCGATATGGCTCTGCACCGGACCCGGCATGAAAGCCGATACACCGATATTTTCGGCCGCCAGCTCACCCCGGATCGCTTCGGATATGCCCAGCACAGCCGCCTTGGCCGCCGTATAGATGGCCGAATAGCTGATCGGGATCAGCGCCGATTGAGAGGAGGTGGTGACGATCTGCCCGCCCTCGCCATGCGCCTTGATGCGCGGCAGGATCGTGACGAGGCCGTTGATGACCCCGCCCAGATTGACGCCCATGCCCCAATCCCAGTCATCGAAGCGGGCATCCAGCACTGGTCCCATCACGCCGATGCCGGCGTTGCCGATCAACATATGGATCTTGCCGAAGCGCGCCTCCGCCGCGTCTGCGGCGCGGGCAAAAGCCGCGCGGTCGGTGACGTCCAGTTGCACCGTCTGCACCTGCGCGTCCGAACCAAGGTCGGCCTTCGCCTGCGCCAGAGAGTCCTCGCGAATGTCGGCGATCACCACATTGGCGCCCGCCCGCACCAGCGCGCGGGCTATGCCCAGCCCTATGCCGTTCGCGCCGCCAGTGATGAAGGCGGTCCTGCCATGCACATCGCCCATCGGGCTGGTTGCTGTCGTCATCTGATCCTCTCCCTTATTGTTTCAGGCCAAGCATGGCCCGTGCCTCTCCGGCGCTCGCGATATCGCCGCCGATCCGCTCGACCAGTTCCACGCCCCAGCGCACCAGGTCGGCATTGTCCGTCGCTTGCCTGCCGCGCCGCAGATAGATGGTATCCTCAAAACCCACGCGAATGTTCCCGCCCAGCAGCGCCGACTGCGCCGCCATGGGGAAGCTATGACGGCTGACGCCAAAGCCGGTGAACTGCGCACCGCGCGGAATCTGATTCTTCGCATAGAGCATCGCTTCGGGCGTGGCGGGCAGGCCATATTTGGTGCCCAGGACGAAGGTGAAGGGCACATTCTTGGGAATCGCGCCCTTGGCCATCAGGTCGTCGGCGAAAACGAAATCGCCCGCCTCGAAACATTCGATCTCCGGCAGCACGCCGGCATCCTGGATCATATGCCCCATCTTGGTAATCATGGGATCGAGGTTGATCGCCACCCCGCCCCACAACTGCATGGTGCAGATATCGAGCGTGCACATGTCGGGCTTGAGATCGAGGATATGCTCCAGCCGCCGCTCGGCGGTGAACATCAATGTGCCGGGACCGCAGACCGCCGGGTCTTCGTCCCCCTGCATCCAGGTGCAGCCCGGCCCGGTGGTGACGTTCAGGATCACCTCATTATTCTTGGCACGGATCAGGCCAACGACCTCACGATAGTCCTCCAAAGCCTGCGACGGATCGCCCGTCTCGCGGTCACGTACATGCAGATGGATGATCGCCGCGCCGGCCTCCGCCGCTGCCAGGGCTTCAGCCGCGACATGGTCCGGGCGGAAGGGAAAATTGGGATGTGACGGCATTGGCGAACTTCCCGTCACCGCGCATGTCACAAATAGCTTGCCAGCCAATATCGCTCTCCTGTCTAGTCTCGGCTATGTTGCCGATCGCAGACCGCAGGGTCTTGCAGAGGAGAAGGCCCGCAAGAAGGCCGGTGGATGTCCCATTATTGCGAGTAACTGGATAAGGCATGGCACAGAGGGAAGAATTGTCGCGGTTCCTGAAAGCCGCCCGCGCCAAGCTGGCGCCGTCGGAAGTCGGGCTGCCGCCGGGCGAACGTCGCCGCACACGCGGGTTACGGCGCGAGGAAGTGGCGACGCTCGCGGGGATGAGCGTCACCTGGTACACCTGGTTCGAACAGGGGCGCGAGGTGCAGCTATCCGCGCCGATGCTGGAACGACTGAGCCGCACCCTGCGCCTCAATCCCAATGAGCGCGAATTTCTCTTCGCCCTGGCCCAGCATCGCCCGCCGCCACTGGCGCGCCGCCCGGACGAGACGATCCATGTCGGTACGCAGCATCTGATGGACGCACTGACGATTCCTGCGCTGGTCATCGTGGAGGACTGGACCGTGATCGGCTGGAACCGCCTCGTCGGCCGCGCCTTTCGCGATTACAGCGCCATGCCGCGCGAAGAGCGCAACCTGTTCCGCATCCTGATGCTGAACCCGCGCTATCGGGCCGACCCGGACAAGTTTCAGGATATGTGCCGGCGGCTGATCGCCCGCTTCAAATGGGACTATAGCCGCACCGCCCAGCCCGACGTGTTCGAAGGGATCATCGCCGACATGATGGAGCAGTCCGAATTTTTCCGACGTTATTGGCAGGAATCGGAAATCATGGCCCATTTCGAGGACACGAACATCGCCGATATGCCGGGCGTGGGCGAAATCATGTTCCGCCACACCAGCTATGCGATCGAGGAAGCGCCGGGCCAGCGCTTGCTGCTCTTCGCGCCGCTGGACGATGTCAGCGCCGCGCGCCTCGCCAGACTGGTGGCGGAAACGGAGTCGCCGGCGCTCGCCTGAGCGCCGGTGCGTGCCGGGAACGGGCCGGCCGGTATCAGTTCGTTTCGCGCTTCAGCCGCTCGGCCAGCGCTTCGATCTCTTCCGGGTCCAGCAACCAGGTGCGTGTCTTGCGCCCCTCGCGATGGACCGGCTGCGTCAGCAGGACGCGCGCCTGCGCCTTGGCATGGTCCTTGTAGAGGCCAAAATGGACGGCGCAGTCGCGGATCGTGCCGATCAGCGGCGGCTTGCCGTCCAGGTCGATCATGGTCGCGGGCTGATCCCAGGGGATGCCGGCGACGCCGGGATATTTCTGTTCCATGGCGTGGGGACACCACGCCCCGGCGATGAAATCAAGGTCTAAGAATCGGAAACTATCGCAGCAGCGCCATCAGGATGGGATCGCGGGTCGCGCCCGGATCGCGGCGAATCTCCGCTTCCTCCCGGCCGATCGCGCGGAAGATGGCATCGCCGATCTGGCCGGAGACATTGTCAGCGATCGCAGCATAATCCTTGCCGCCACTGGCGGACAGGGCGACCGACAGCATTTCGAACATATCGGACCGCAACGCCCGCGACGCGCCGGGCAACAGCGCCTCGACAACCGATCCGCGCGCTTCCCCGGCCAGCAGGTCAGTCGCCGCCGTCGGCCCGCCGCGCAGCACCGACACGGCGTCAGCCAGCGTCATGCGCTGTACTGCGTCCATCACGATCGGCGTCGCGTTATCGGCCAGATCCACCGCCACATCGTTAAGTGACCGCGCCACCTGATTGCGCACCGCATTGGTGCGCAGCAGCGCGGAGAGCACAGCCCCGCCCTTACCACCGCCAAGGTCGGGCGGCGTAATGCGGGTCAGTTGGTCGTCATAAAATCCGCCCGGTTCGGTCAGCCGGGCAAAGGCCCGCTCGCTAGACAGTTGGAGCAGTCGCCGCACCGCATCCTCGACCGTATAGCGACCCATCGGCGTGGCACAGGCGGCCAGCGGCAACAGCGCCAGTGTCGCGATCAGGCTGCGCCTGTCGGAATGGCCGATTGATTGCTCCATGACGCATCTCCCTCTTCGTGGTGGATGCTATGGCCTTGTCAGGCTTGCCCGGCGCTGAACATGAATCAGGCTGCAAACAGCGTCCGCACCGAATCCGGTACGCGCTCTGCCCGCAGTCCGCCCGGCCGGCTCGCGTCGGACACAGTCCACACCCGCTTTTCGGTACATTCCACGCACAGCCGCCCGTCCAGCGACAGGCGGTGCGCGACGGTGAAGCTGCTGTTGCCGAAGACCGGCGCGTCCGCCTCCACCAGCGCATCGTCGCCATAGGCGGTGGGCACGAAGAAGCGCGCCGACACATCGACCATCGGGAAGCCGGCGAAGGGCATGGTCGCCAGCATCTCCCGCTTCTTGGGCAGGCCGGCCTGTTCGAACAACAGCATCGTGCTTTCGCCGAAAATGTCGAAATAGCGCGGGGCATGGACGATGCCGGCGGGGTCGCAATGCCCCCATTCGATGCGGACGATCCGCTGAAGAAAGGCGCTCACGCGATTATGGTCTTTCCTTGCTTCGTGGTCTTCTCCGCCATTTCCTCATCGGTCGGCGGGGTGGGGATGAGAAGCCCGCGCTGCACCGCGGGCCGCGCTGAAATCCTTTCGAACCAGCGCTGAAGGTTAGGGAAGCCACCCATGTCGACGCCGGCCCAGTCATGGCCGCGCACCCAGGGGAAGCAGGCGATGTCGGCGATCGAATAGTCGCCCACCAGATAGTCGCGGGTCGCCAGTCGTGCATCCATGACGCCGAACAGGCGCTGGCTCTCGCGCACGTAACGGTCGATCACCGACGGCAATTTTTCGTCGAAATAGCGGTTGAAGACGGTCGCCTGCCCCATCATCGGGCCAAGCCCGGACATCTGCCACATCACCCACTGGATGACGCGGCTGCGATCCTGTGCATCCGCTGGCATGAACCGCCCGAATTTTTCCGCCAGATACAGCAGGATCGCACCGGATTCGAAGATAGCGAAATCCCCCGCCTCATGATCCACCAGTGTCGGGATGCGGCCATTGGGGTTCAGTGCGACATACCAGTCCTGCTTCTGGACGCGGTCGGTGAGCGAAATCGGCGTCACCTTATAGGGCACGCCCAGTTCCTCCAGCAGGATCGACACCTTCCAGCCATTGGGCGTTTCCGACGTCAGCAGTTCCAGCATCATTCTCTCCGGCTTTTCTTGTCGTTATCCAAAGCAAAGCCTTGGCCCCACCGCAAGACGAGTGGCGGCGCTATTATTGCGACTGACAGGTTGAGCGGGCGCGCTGCCGGGTAGTCGTGCTGATAGTATCGGCAGACGACTTGCGGCCCGCCCGATCGGCGGCCAGTTTCATGCCCGAAGGCGCACCAGACGCCACAAACATAAGGTGAGGATAGCGCATGTTGACGCTCTACAGCTTCGGTCCGGCCGCCAACTCCATGAAGCCCCTGCTGGCCCTGTATGAAAAAGGGCTGGAATTCGTCCCCCGCTTCGTTGACCCGACCCGGTTCGAACATCATGAGGACTGGTTCAAGGCGATCAATCCGCGCGGCCAGGTGCCCGCACTCGACCATGACGGGCATATCATCACCGAATCGACGGTGATCTGCGAATATCTGGAAGATGCCTTCCCCGACGCGCCACGTCTGCGCCCTACCGATCCGGTACAGATCGCCGAAATGCGCGTGTGGACCAAATGGGTGGACGAATATTTCTGCTGGTGCGTGTCGACCATCGGCTGGGAACGGATGATCGGCCCGATGGCGCGCAAATTGTCGGATGCCGAGTTCGAGGAGAAGCTGAAACACATCCCGATCCCGGAGCAACAGGCCAAATGGCGCAGCGCCCGCGCGGGCTTCCCGCAGGCGGTGCTGGACGAGGAGATGCGCAAGATCCGCGTGTCGATCGACCGGCTGGAACAGCGGCTGTCGCAAAGCCCCTGGCTGGCGGGGGAAGATTTTACGCTGGCCGATATCTGCAACTTCGCGATCGCGAACGGGATGCAGTTTGGTTACGCCGACATCGTCAACAAGGACGCGACCCCGCATCTGGTCGCCTGGATCGACCGGATCAACGCCCGCCCCGCCACACAGGCCATGTTCGCCAGATCGAAGAGCGAAATGCCGGCCCGCCCCACCGCGACGGCGGCCTGATCCATGGGTTGGCAGGACGAACCGGCGGCCGGGCAGTTGCGCATGTATCATATCCCCGGCTGCCCCTTTTCCGAGCGGATCGAATTGCTGCTCGACCTGAAGGGGCTGCACGGCATCATGGCCGACCATGAGATCGACATTTCGCAGCCCCGGCCCGACTGGCTGCTCGCCAAGACGCGCGGCACCACCGCGCTTCCCGCGCTGGAACTGGAAAATGGCGAGACGCTGAAGGAAAGCATGGTCATCATGCGCTATTTCGAGGATCGCTTTCCCGATCCGCCAGTGGCGCGGCAAGACCCCTATGAACATGCGATCGAAGCAATGCTGTGCGCGACCGATGGCCAGTTCACCGGTGCAGGATACCGCATGATCCTGAACCGCGATCCCGCCAAGCGCGACGAGCACAAGGCGGAGGTCGATGCCCAATATGCGCGGCTGGACGAATTTCTGCGCCATTACGCCCCGGACGGCGATTTTCTGTTCGACCGCTTCGGCTGGGCCGAGGTCGCCTTCACGCCGATGTTCAAGCGGCTGTGGTTCCTTGATTATTATGAAGCCTATCAGATTCCGCAGCATCTGACCCGGCTGCTGCGCTGGCGCGAGGCCTGTCTGTCACATCCCGTGGCGCAGCGTCATCATGGCTATCAGGAACTGATGACGCTTTATTATGATTATGCCCAGGGCGGCGGCAACGGACGCCTGCCCGAAGGCCGCACCGTCTCCAGCTTCGCCCTCGACCCGCCCTGGGACAGCCGCCCCCTGCCGCCGCGCGACAAATGGGGCACGCCCGCCACCGACGCCGAACTCGGCCTTCTTCCCGCATAAGGACATTCATCATGCCCAACACGATCCAGCATTATATCGACGGCCAGTGGGTCGACAGCCAGGGCGGCCGGACCGTCGCCGTCATCAATCCCGCGACCGACCAGAGCGCCGCCGACCTGATCCTGGGCACGGCCGCCGATGTCGATGCGGCCGTGGTCGCCGCACGCCGCGCGTTCGAGACATTCTCGCTGACCAGCCGCGAAGAGCGCATCGCGCTGCTCGAACGGATCGTCGGCGAATATCAGAAGCGCGTGCCCGACATCGCCCACGCCATCGCCACCGAAATGGGATGCCCCATTTCCATGGCGCAGACCGCGCAGGCGGGATCAGGCCTCGGTCATCTGGGGCAAGCGCTGGCGGCGCTCAAGGACTATGAATTTTCCGAGAAGATCGGCAACAACCGCGTCGTGCGTGAGCCGATCGGCGTGGTGGCGCTGATCACGCCATGGAACTGGCCGATGAACCAGATCGTCGCCAAGGTCGGCCCGGCGCTGGCGGCCGGCTGCACCATGATCCTGAAACCGTCCGAGGAAGCGCCAAGCTGCGCCGCGATCTTCGCTGAAATACTCGATGCCGCAGGCGTGCCGTCTGGCGTCTTCAATCTGGTGCAGGGCGATGGCGAAGGCGTCGGCACCGCGCTCGCCAAACATCCCGATATCGACATGGTGAGCTTCACCGGCTCCACCCGCGCGGGCATCATGGTGGCCAAGAATGCCGCCGATACGGTCAAGCGGGTCGCACAGGAACTGGGCGGCAAGTCGCCCAACATCATATTGGAGGGGACACCGCTCGACAAGGCGCTGCCCGGCGGAGTGGGCGGCGTGCTGCTTAACAGCGGCCAGAGCTGCGTCGCGCCCACCCGGATGCTGGTGCACAAATCGCAGCATGACGAAGCGGCGGAAAAGGTCGGCGCGATGTTCGCCGCCAAGAAGGTCGGCGATCCGCTGAGCGAAGGCGACCATATCGGCCCGGTCGTCAGCCAGCGCCAGTGGGACCGGATTCAGGGGTTGATCCAGACCGGCATCGACGAGGGCGCGACCCTCGTCACCGGCGGCACCGGCCGTCCCGATGGCATGGACACGGGCAGCTATGTCCGCCCCACTGTGTTCGCCGACGTCACGCCAGACATGACCATCGCAAAGGAGGAGATTTTCGGCCCCGTCCTGGTCCTCATGCCCTATGACGATGATGAAGACGCGATCCGCATCGCCAACGACACACCCTATGGCCTGGGCGCCTATATCGCGGGTGACCCCACCCATGCGCGCAAATTCGTCAGCCACATCCGCGCGGGCGCGGTGTTCGTCAATGCCGGCGGGCTGGCCATGGACATGCCGTTCGGCGGCTACAAGCAATCGGGCAATGGCCGCGAATTCGGCAAGTTCGGGCTGGAGGAGTTTCTGGAGGTCAAATCGGTGATCGGCGCCTTGCCCGAAGAGGTGGACTGATGGCCAGCCTGCCGGTCACAGCCGACATAGAGGACAGCGCACGGCAGGCGCCCGCGCTGATCCGCTATCTGGACGAGGGCGACTTCGTCACGCGGCGCTATGTGTCGCGCGGCGTGGAGATCAACACCGGCCGCTATGGCGACCATCGCATGGGCGTGCGCGACGGCATGCCGATCCGCGATCATTTCCACTTCGACACCCATGGCTTCATGCTCGGCAGGCATCGCAGCGCGATCCACGATTTCTTCGACAAGGCGGAGGTCGATCGCCTTTATCTGCGCGAATGTGAGGAGGCGATACAGGCGCTGACCGGTGCGTCCTGCGTATCGGCCGGTGGCTGGATGATCCGCACATCCGCCGACCTGACTGCCCGCGCGCAGGAGAAGGTCGAGAATTATCGCCATGAGGGTGGCATCCAGCCGCCTGCGGGCGAAGCGCATGTCGATTATAATGAGATTACCGGTCGGCGTGCCGCCGAAAGGGCTTATGCCGCCGCCTTCCCCGATGGGCCAGGCTATAGACGGTCTGTCTGCGTGAGTTTCTGGCGCACCTTCTCCCCCGGCCCGCAGGATTGGCCGCTTGCGGTATGCGACGGCCGCACCGTGTCCGATGAAGAGGCGACGTCGAACACCCTGTTCGTGGTGGACGAACTGCCGGTCGGCGCGGCGCTGACTGCCCCAGTAGAAGGCGAGGACCAGATGATCGCCGCCTCCATCTTCCGCCATCGAGATCGCCATCGCTGGTGGTATTTCTCGAACATGACGACGGACGATGTGCTGCTGTTCAAATTCCAGGACAGCGACCACAGCGTCACATGGCGCTGCCCGCACACCGCTTTCCACGACAGCAGCCTGCCGGGCACGAAGACCCGGTCGAGTATCGAAGTGCGGGCGGTGGCATTCTTCGAATGAATTACGACCCTACCAGCGCAGCAGTCCCATCAATTCCTGCCGCCACGGCCACAGCAATATCGCATTGAGCAGCAGCGTCACCACCCCGAACGCATATTCGACCACGCCCGGATCGAGCACGAAATTCCAGTAGCCGATTACGATGTTGAGCGGCACGCAGGCAAGCGCGGCCGGCAACACCGCCCGGTTTGCCAGGATCAGCAGCGCGGCGACCACCTCCATCACCTTGATCCAGGCGAACAGGCCCGAATGGATCAGTGTCAGCGTGAATTCCTGTGCCAGCGGCGTATTGCCGAGCGGCTGGAGATCGAAGGGGGTGAAATATTCCACCCCCGAGAAGAGGAACCAGCCCCCGAACATGATCCGGGCAGCGGTGAACGCCGCACCGGTGCCACGCAACTGCGCGTTCAACCCGATCATGATCAGAAGCCCGCAGGCGCCGCGTCGAGCAGGATCGTCTTGGTTTCCAGATAGGAATGCAGCCCCTCGACCCCGCCCTCGCGTCCGATCCCCGATTGCTTGAAGCCGCCAAAGGGCAGGCCGAATTCCAGCTTCATGCCATTCTGCCCGAAACCGCCCGCACGGATGCGCCGTCCGATGCGATAGGCGGCATCGGCATCGTTGGTCAGCACCGACCCGTTGAGGCCGAAGGCGCTATCATTGGCGATGCGGATCGCGTCCTCCTCATCCTCCGCCGGGATCAGGCACAGGACCGGACCGAAAATCTCCTCCTGCGCGATGCGGCTGCTATTATCGACATTGGCGAACAGGGTCGGCTCGATGAAATAGCCCTTGTTCATATGCGCAGGCCGATTGCCGCCCGTGACGAGGTCAGCGCTTGTCCGGCCTAGCGCGATATAGTCCTCCACCCGATCAAGTTGGCGCTTCATGGCTACCGGGCCAAGCTGGGTGTCGGCCGCGTCGCTATGGCCGATACGGATGCCCTGCATGACCTTGGCGATGGCGTCGGCCAATTCGTCATGCCGATGCTTGGGCACGATTGCGCGGCTCAGCATCGCGCAGACCTGTCCGCTCATGATGGTGATGGTATTGCCCAGGATCGCGGCGGCCACCTCGATCGGGAAGTCGTCGCGCACGATCGCCGCCGATTTGCCGCCCAGTTCCAGCGTGCAGCGCGCCACGCGACCCGCGCAGACCTCCCCGATCCGCTTGCCCGCCAGCGTTGACCCGGTGAACGTCACCTTGTCGATGCCGGGATTGCGGACGAGATGATCGGATGCGTCGCGCCCGGCCGCGACAAGATTGACGACACCCGCAGGCACACCCGCCGCCTCCGCCGCTTCGGCCATGATATAGGCTTCCAGCGGGGTTTCGGGCGAGGGCTTCATGATGACGGTGCAGCCCGCGACGAGCGCGTAGGCGACCTTGGCCGACATGATGCCATAGGGCGCATTCCACGGCGCGATCGCCGCGACCACGCCGGCCGGCTCCTGCACCACGATCGCGGTGTTGACCATGTGCGAAGGCCGTCGCTCCACGAAGGGATAGGTATCGGCATAGCCGGCAATCGCCATCAGCGTTGCTGTCGCGCCACCGGTCATGACCGGCGCGAAGTTCGCCAGCCCGCCGACCTGCGCGGTCCAGGCCGCCGCCAGTTCGGGCGCGCGCTTTTCCAGTTCCGCCCCCATGCGTCGGACGATCACCCCGCGCTCGGCCGGGGCCATGGTCGACCAAGGCCCTTCATCGAATGCCTTGCGTGCGGCGGCAACGGCGCGGTCCATATCCCCTTCCGTCCCGTCGGCGACACGCGCGATGACCTCTTCGCTGTTGGGCGACACGATCTCGATCACGCCCTCCCCTGTCGATGTGACCCAGGCGCCACCGATGAACAGCTTGTCGGGATGGGCGATGCGGATGGCGTCGGGAGTCATGGTCTATCCTCTTCTGCACGTCGCCGCCGCGCCCTTGATGGGCATGCGGCTGGCGCGAATGATAGATTCATCATAACGAACGTTATTATTATTGCAACGGGTCAATCGACGCGAAAACCCGACACCATCGCCTCCAGCCCGGCGACGAAACTTTCGTCAAAACCGATCATCTCCTCCAGATAATCATGCAGCCCATCACTCTGCTCGTAAACTGCCCACCCCAGCGCGAGCGCAGTCACCGAAGCGATACAACTGAGCGCATGATGCCTGCTCAGGCCATATAATATCAGCGGCGCGGCCAACACGTCAGCCATCGTGGCAGCGGTGCCCGGCATGGCACGGGCTATGGCGCATAATTGCGCCGATCCCTGATGGTCGAGCAGGGATCGGCGCAGGCCCGATACAGTGCCGACGCACAAAACCGCATCGGAACCATTCACAGCGCTCAAGAGGGTGACTTTTCTATCAGTGCAGTCACCTGATTAACCAAAGATTTGCCCGCCCTGCGGGCCTCTGCCTAGAAAACTGAGGAAATCGGGGGACGCTTAGCAATCAAGCGCTGTGTTTGATTGAAAATATGGACGCTTGATTCAAATCATCACCTATGGCAGATACGACGATGCCGGGGTCACTACACCCCGGCATCGTGTTCCACCAAGCCAGCGTTCAGGCAAAGTCCAGCGGAGGTTGCGAAGAAGATGACGATGAGGAGATAGTCCGAGGGGTCAAAAACCCTGATGTCGGAGCGATTACGGCATCGCCGTTCCTTGGAGCTTCGCGCTACAAGGAACGGCTCCTTCACTAAACGTGAACCATGGAGTTGTCAAGATGACCGACCCGTACGAGGCGGTCCTCCTGGACCTTCGCGCAAAGCGCGACCAGATCGACCAGACAATTATGCTCCTGACAGCAATGCGGACTGGCGGTAGCGTCAGCACGGAAAATTCTGTCACGCACTCGCAAGAATCAACCGTCCCGGATGCGGGTGCATATCTAGGGATGTCCATTGTTGACGCCGCCAAGAAACTTCTTGGTATGCGTAAACGAGCAATGCCGAACGCAGATATATACGCCGAATTAAAGGCTGGAGGCCTCGTCCTGACCGGTGCTGACCCCGTCAATGTCATCAGTTCGGTCCTCACGCGACGGTTCAATCAAGTAGGCGATGTTGTCCGCGTAAGCCGTGGCACTTGGGGTCTAAAGGAGTGGTATCCAAACCGCAGCTTTAAACCTGCGGAGAAGCAAGCCACTGCGCCTGACCCGGGCATAGAACCAGCACCTGAGGAAAACGGATTTGAAGTTCAGGTCAATGACCTTGGCGGAAACCCGTTTGCCTAACGAGGAGCATTGTAAATGATCGATGATCCAAAAACTCAACTCGACAAGTTCAAAGAAGCCGCCAGCGATCTAAAAACGGACGACGATCCGACGCGTTTCAAAGAGAGGCTGGCGAAGGTCGTGAAGCATAAGCCGGTGGAGCCGAGCGTGAAATGAACAGCGTTGTCGCGGGGAGCCGGTCGCGGACAAGCAGCGCACGACGCAAGGCGCGCGTGGCTACAGCGATACTGCCTGTCGAGGGCCAAGCGGCTACTGACTGGGAGCGGGCGCAGCAGCAGCGCAACGAGGCCAAGCTGAAGGCACTCGCCAGTCTAAAGCACAAGCCGGTGGAAAGGCCGGAATGAAGGGGCTGAATGACTACCCGCGTTGGATTAGGATCAGCCTTGGCATTACCTGCATTATCGGTGCAGGTCTCGCGGGGCCGTCCAATCGCGTTCTTCAACTCATCCTCGGCGTTGTGGGGATTGGTCTAATCATCCCCACACGAACAGGCGATTACCACTAGGTTTGTAAAGTGCATAATCGCCAACCAAAAAGGCTCGCCCGCTTGTTGCGGACGAGCCTTCCTCCCCAGTCCTACAGGAAATCAGAAGCTCTTCTTGGCGGTGACCGTCCATTCACGCGGGCGGCCGACGGTACCGGTCACGACGCCGAAGGTACCGACATTTTCCGCAACGCCATTATAGTAGAATTTGTCGAAGACGTTGGTGACGCCAGCGCTCAGCGACCAGTCCTTGTCCGGCGCCTGATAGGTCAGCCGCGCATTCACCAGGCTGGGCGCGTCAATCAGATTATAGGGATTGTTGACCGAATTATAATAGAAATTGGAGCGCCAGGACCAGTCGATGCGGGGCGTCAGCGTGCCGTTGCCGCCCAGGTCCGCCTCATATTGCACGCCTGCGGACAACTGCCACTTGCTGATGAACGGGGCGATCATGTCTTTCGTCACCAAAGTCGCTGGATTGGTGATCGTCTTGTAATCAAAATCCAGATAGCCGACCGATGCGTCGAACGACAGACCGTCCGCCGGGTGCAATTGTGCTTCCAATTCCCACCCGAACACTTCCGCATCGCCGGCATTCGACGGCACCGAACAGGACAGGACGACGCTTTCCGGGCACTGATAGCGCACCAGTTGCATGTCATTATATTTGTTGAGGAAGACCGCACCGTTCAAACGCAGCATCCGGCTGAACAAGTCCGCCTTGAAACCGGCTTCATAGGTGGTCAGCTTTTCCGGGCCGAAGCTTTGCACCTGGTCGGGCGCGGACGGGCGCGGGTTGATGCCGCCGCCCTTGAACCCGGTCGATAGCTGGGCATAGGTCATGAGTTCGCTCGACCAGCGATAGTTGACGCCGATGCGGTAATCGACCCGATTGCCGCTGAAGGTGCCGGTCAACCCGTCCAGTCCGACGAGGAGGAAATTGGGCGTGAAGAAGGCGCCACTCGGCAACGTCCCGTCCACATTGCGGCGCGAATAGCGATAGGTCTTCTTGTCGTCGGTGTAGCGCAGGCCGCCGATGATGTTGAACGCATCGGTGACATGAAACTCGCCATGGGCGAAGGCCGATATGCTGCGATTCTTGATGACGTCGTCCGACATGAAGTCGAACAACAGGGTCGGAATCTGGCTGCGGCCCTTGATCGTATCGGTGGCATCATAATAGAAGCCACCGACGGTCAGGTCGACCTTGTCGTTGAAATTGGCGCTCAGGCGCAGTTCCTGCGTGA
Organism: Sphingobium sp. Leaf26; assembly: GCF_001421665.1. Lineage (GTDB taxonomy): Bacteria > Pseudomonadota > Alphaproteobacteria > Sphingomonadales > Sphingomonadaceae > Sphingobium. Next base: position 115,007 of record NZ_LMKV01000003.1, on the reverse strand, counting down.
ACTGCTCATGGCCATAGGTGAACTCCTGCAACAATATGGCAAGCGGCGATCCGTCCACGTCGATCGCGCTGGTCCCGTCCGCGCTGCGATAGCCGGTGATGGACTTCAATTTCAGCGCGTCGGACAGGTCATAGTCGATCGTGCCGGACAGGCCCCAGGCCTTGACCGTGCTGGTCGGGCTGGCGGTAAAGCCGCCCGGCGCGATCTGGGTCGGGATGCCGAAAACGGTCGTATAATTGCCGCCCGAGCCATAGGTGGCGTAGGAGGTGTAGCTTTTCGATCCGGTCAGGAAGCGGCTGTCGAACGGGATGCCAACCGTGGCATCCCCCGCGACATAGCTGCGCACCGCCGGATTGTCGGCATAGAGCAATTTGGTCGCGACAACATCGCTGTTATCCTTGGACACATCGGCGACGATGTTGATTTCCAGCGGCGATCCGGCCGGGGCGTAGCGCAGGGCTGCGCGCAGGCCCATCACATCGATGCCGCCTTCGGTGCCGGTCTGGCAATTCTTGTTGCCGCTGCTGGCCGGGATGCCCGACGTGGGGTTCACGCAGCCATAATCGAGCAACTTCATATAGCCATCGACATTTTTCGACACGCCCGACACGCGCAGGAACAGGTCGTCGGTCAGCGGAATATTGGCGCTGCCGCGCAGTTCCAGCCGGTCGAATCGGCCATAGGTCGCTTCTACGAAGCCACCCGGCGTGGAGTCCGGCTTCTTGCTGAACAGCTTCACCGCGCCGCCCACGCTATTCTTGCCGGCCAGCGTTCCTTGCGGCCCGCGCAACACCTCGACCCGTTCCAGATCGGTCAGGTCCATCACCGCGCCGAAGGTCGTGCCATAATAGATGTCGTCGATATAGATGCCGACGCCCGGTTCCAACGCGAAGCTGGCGTCCAACTGGCCGACGCCGCGAATGAAGGCCGCCACCGCATTGCCCTGAATGCTGGTCGCCGGCGCCAGCGCGACGTTGGGCGCGAACTGGCCCAGATCGGTCACGCTGGTCTGGCTGCGTGCCGCCAGCGTATCGGCCGATACGGCAGTGATGGCGATTGGCGTATCCTGAAGATTTTGCGCCCGGAACTGGGCAGTGACGATGATATCTGCACTATTGGCCTGATCCGCCGCCTGCGGTTCGGGGGCCTGCCCGGATGCTGGAGCCTCCTGCGCCTGCGCCAGCGCCGGCACCGCCATCATCGCACTGGCCAGCGCCAGCATCGCCACATGGCCCCGAAATGCGCACTTCCCGTTGGACATGATTTCTTCCTCCCTCTTCTGGTCGGCCGCAGGCATGGGAAGGGTGACGCCAGACCCGCTTGGTCGGGTTCCGGTCGAGGGCGGCGCCGATGCGCCTGCCTTTTCCTGTCATCCTCTCGCCCGTGCCGATGGCCGGTTCTGCTTCGCAGTCCTTGTTGGAGAAAGCGGACCTTCGGCCCGCCCCTCTCCCATCAATCAATAACGATCGTTAGTATTTTGTCAAGCGACCTGACGGGCTTTTGCCGTCGCCAGTTGCGCCGCCGACACCCAGGCACCATGCACCTGCGCCCGCATCGGCAACGGCATCGGCACGCGAGCGACCGGACCGGCGGCGATCGCCCCCGCATCCACTACCCACAGTTCCGACTGGAAGCCGTCGCCCGCCTGCCGGTCCACCACCATCAGCAACCAGCCTTCATGATCGCCCTGTACCGATGGCACATGCACCGGCTCGCTGATCGCCATGCCGAACTCCAGCCCCATCATGTCGATGCGGCCATTGCCCGGCTCGATCTGCAACAGGGCATTGAAAGCGAAACCGACAGGCCCGCCCGGCAGCGGCGGCCCGCCCTGCGGATTCATCGATAGGTACCAGGCCGACCGATAGGGCCGCCCCTGATCGGCGTCGCGCAGCCTGGGCATGTCACCTGGCGGACCGACGACACGCTCCTCATAGTCATCGCCTTGCTTCGACAGATCGAACGTCCAGCGGGTCAGGCCGCCCTGAATATCGCGCTGGTCGCGCTGCACGCCACCAGCTTCGCGCATGAAACCGAAAGCATTGGTGTCCGACAGGCAAAGGTCGAGATGGACCAGTCCGCCCTCCTCGAAGGCGTTCACCAGATGGAAGGCGGAAATGCCCGGCCGGCCCTTGAACCAGCGCATCTCCTCCACCTTGCCATAGCGCGGCATGATCCCGACCCAACTGTCCAGATCCTGCTGATGCGCCCAATGTGCGCCACCCGCCTTCAGCCGGTCGAGATCGGCCGTCGTCGGAAAGATGGGGAAAATCGCATAGTTTTCCGTGATCGCGAAATCATGGATGGTCGAGCAATAGGGCTGATCGAACCATTGTTCCGACACCAGTTTGCCGTCGCGATCGGCGATGGCATAGGCGATCTTCGTCGAGCAAAGCCCGTCCGCCTCATAGCCGAAGAAGAACATTTCCCCCGTCTGCGGATCGACGCGCGGATGGGCGGTGAAGGTCTTCGAGGTGAAGGCGCCATGATAGTCCCAGCGGCCGATCGTCTCCAGCGTGTCGGGATCGACCTCATAGCCAAGGCCGTCCTCCTTGGTCATGAACAGCCGACCGCCGTGCCAGACCGGCGTGGTATTGGCGACGGTGCGGTCGCGCCCGGCAACGGCGGGATCGTCGGTGAAGGGATTGCGATACTGGCCGAACAGCACCCTTCGCGCGTCCTTCTCCAGCGTGTAGCGCTCGGTTTCGACATAGCGGATCGCATAATCGACCTTGCCGTCATGGATGGCGAATTTCGCCACCATGCCGTCGCCGGACAGCACAATGTCGTCGGCAAACATCGGCGGATGGGCCGGATCGGGTACGGCGCGGAAGAAGGCACCGTCGATCTCGGACGGTATCTCGCCGATCACATCCAGATTGCGGGCGGACCATTCGATGCCGACGGGCGTGTTCAGCCCAACGAAATGGATGGTCTGGGGATAGGCTGGCATGGCCTCTGACTCCTCTCTAATTCTCAAATCATAGTAACAATCGTTATGATTGTTGCAAGGGGAGAGTGGAGGGTGAACCGCTATTTCAGGCGCATCGGCAGGCCAGCGGCCATGAATACCGCTTCATCCACGCAAGCCGCCACGGCCTGATTGACCGTTCCGGCAACATCGCGGAAGCGGCGCGCCAGCGCATTGTCGGGGACGATGCCCAGCCCGACCTCGTTCGCGACCAGGATCACCGGCCCCTGCGCCTCGCCCAGTGCCATCACCAGCGCCCCGGTTGCAGCGTCGATATCATGGTCCGCCAGCAGCAGGTTGGACGCCCATAAAGTGAGGCAGTCGATCAACAGGACGCGATCGGCCTTCGCCTCCGCCTGCACCATCGCCGCCAGATCGAATGGTTCTTCGATCGTGCGCCAACGCGGGCCGCGCTCCTTGCGATGCCTGGCGATTCGGCTGTCCATCTCGTTGTCTAACGCTTGCGCCGTAGCGACGAACACAAGCGTACCCGGCAGGGCTTCGGCGCGGCTCAGCGCATAGCGGCTCTTTCCCGACCGCGCCCCACCCAACACGAACAACAGGGTCATGACAGTCTCCATGCAGATAACCCGGCCACCAGCCCCAGCAACAAGCAGGCCCGCACGTAGAGCCGCAGTGCCGCGTCGATATCGGCCGCCTTAAGGTCGCGCCGGCCTGCCCCGATCCACGGCTTGTCCTGCGCCATCCCATCATAGGCGATCGGTCCGGCCAGACAGAGATGCAGTGCACCCGCCATCGCGGCTTCCGGCCAGCCCGCATTGGGGGAAGCATGGCGGGAAGCGTCGCGCAGCATGATGCGCCATCCCCCTGCCCCGGCCAGACAGAGCAGCAGACCCGACAGACGCGCGGGGATGAGGTTGAGCAGATCGTCCAGCCGCGCGGCCGCCCAGCCGAAAGCGCGCCAGCGCGGCTCGCGATGCCCGATCAGGCTGTCGGCCGTATTGATCGCCTTATAGGCCCACAGGCCCGGCAACCCACCCAGCATCAGCCAGAAGAGCGGCGCCACCACCCCGTCGCAAAAACTTTCCGCCAGACTCTCGATCGCTGCCCGCGCCACGCCCGCTTCGTCCAGCCGCTCCGTATCACGCCCCACGATCATGCCCACGGCCGCCCGCGCCGCCTCGATCCGCCCGTCCCGCAACGGCGCGGCAACCGCACGGACGTGGCGATAGAGGCTGCCCGCCGCCATGCCGGGCACCGCCAGCAGGGTGACGCCAATCCACGCCCAGCGCCCTGCGATCAACCGCCCCCCCTGTTCGAGCAACACACCGCCACCGATGGCGAGGATCAGCAGCAACATGATGCAGGCAATGCCGGCCAAGCGACGTGACCCGTCAGTCCTCTCCGGCCGGTTCCAACGTTGCTCACACCGCTCGATGATCGCCGCGAACGCCCCCACAGGGTGGCCGATCCGGCGATGCAGCGCATCGGGCCAGCCAATGGCAGCCTCGATCGCCAGCGCCAGCAGCGCCACCGGTTCAGCCATGGGCCAGCGCCCGGTCCAGTCGCGCCAGTCCCTCCACCCCCTGTGGTAGGCCGATCCGCAGCCAGTGCCGATTCTCATCGAATGGGCGGGTCAGGATCGCCTGCCGCGCCAGTCGCTCGAACAGAGCCATGGCATCCTGCGTTGCGATCAGGCGGAACAGCGGGCAGGCCCCTTGCGGATCAAAGCCATGGGCATGCAGCACAGCGTCCATTGCCGTCGCCTGCCGGGCCAACTCCCTCCGCATGGCGGCGATCCAGCCGCGATCGGCATAAGCCGTGGCCCCGATCACCAGTGCCGCCGTGGAGATCGGCCAGCTTCCGAGCCGCGTACGAAAGCGCGCGACAAGAGCACGCGGCCCGATCACAAAACCCAGTCGCAGGCCCGCCAGACCAAAGAATTTGCCGAAGGAACGGAAAAGGATCAGCCGCTGCCCATCTTCGACACGGTGCGTCATGCTGACGTCCGGCAGGCAATCGGCATATGCCTCGTCCAGCACCAGCCAGCCGCCGCTTTCCGTCTGTCGTTGCAACAACCCGTCCAGCATCATCCGATCCATCACGTGGCCGTCGGGATTATTCGGGTTGCCGAGCAGCAGGATCTTGCCGGCCGGATCGGCCTCGCCCGGCACGAACGCCCGGCTATCGGGATAGATGTCGCGATGGGTGCGATAACAGGCAGCGCCGTGGAGCAGTTCGCCGGGCAACAGTTCACCCAGCAGCCGCAACCCCGCTTCACTGCCCGGCAAAGCGCAGAGATGGGCAGGATCGACGCCAAAATAATCTGCCGCGCTCTGCTCCAGCGCCATCAGTTGCGCATCGCCGGGCAGCGCCCGCCAGTCGAACGCCGGTGCCTTCGCGATCGGCCAGTTGTCGGGATTGATGCCGGTGGACAGGTCGATCCACGGTGCAGGTCCGTCGCCAAAGATGCGCCGTGCTGCATCCAGCTTGCCGCCATGATAGCTCCAGCCGATCATGCCGCGTGGGCCAGAATCAGCATGATAAGCAGCAGGGCGCTTTCGACCAGCTCGATGCCCGCGCCATGGCTGTCGCCCGATATGCCGCCGATCCGCGCCAGCACCCACCAGCCCCACAGGCCGATCAGCGGCAGCGCACTGAGCACGGCAGGGAACCACCATGCGGCCAACAGGAGCGTCGCCGTCCATAGTGTCAGATCGACCGGTCGAACCGCAGAGCGAAAGCGCGCACCCAAGCCATCGTGCAGCGACGGCAGGCACCGGCTCCACCAGAGCGGGCCGATCCGCGCGGCGAAGGGGATCAAAAGCAACCCACCTATCGCCCCTGCCTCGATCAGGCCATGCAGCAATATCAGCTTGGCGATCAGTTGCAGCGTCAGCGCCGTCACGCCCATCACCCCAAGATGCGGATCGGCCAGCACAGCCAGCATCCGGTCGCGCCCCTTGTGCGCGGCAGCGGTCGCATCGGCCAGATCCGCCAGGCCGTCCAGGTGCAGCGCCCCCGTCACCCATGCCCAGGCAAGCAAGGCCAGCAGCGCCCCGGTCCATGAATCCATCCAACTGCCGGCCCAGCCTGCCCCAGTGATGACGGCGCCGACCACCAGTCCCACAGCCGGAAACCAGCGGATTGCGGCCACAAAGTCCGCGTCATCCGCCGCTATCCTTGGCAACGGCAGGCGGGTCAGGAATTGCAGCGCAAGGATGACGCCCTTCATGCCGCCAGCCCAACGATCTGCGCGAAAGGGCGTTCACCCGGCCAAAGCCTTAAGGTCAGGCAGGCGGCATAAGGCAAGTCGAACGCCCAAAGCTGGCGTTGATCGAAGCCGCACAGCAGCGCCAATACTGCGCGCATCGCACCGCCATGCGTCACAACCAGGGTCGGCTCCGGCGGCAACGCCCCCAATGCCGCATCGACGCGCGTCGTCAGTGCGGACCAGCGCTCTCCGCCGGGTGGAGGACAGGCATCGGGATCAGCGTAGAAATCCGCCAGTGCAGCAGCATCCAGCGTTGCCGGATCGACGCCGTCCCAAGCGCCAAAATCCAGTTCACGCCAACGTGCGTCGATCAGCGGCACGCTATGACGTGGCGCGCCGATGGCCTCCGCCGCCGCCCGCGCACGCAACAGGTCGGAGGAGACGATCGCCGTCCCACCCAGCGCGGCGGCCCGCCGAACGCAGGACGCTATGCCGGCTTCCGTCGCGGGCCAGTCGGCATGCCCCAGCATTCGCCCGGTGATGGCAGGCGCCCCATGCCGCATCAGGTGGAGCAGTCTGGCCGCCATCAGCCTTCCGATACGCCCGCATCGGCGAAGGTCGCCATCTGGTCATGCGCGGCCAGCGCGGACCGGATCACCGCTGCGGCGACTGCACCGCCGCTCCCTTCACCCAGCCGCATGTCGAGGTCGAGCAGCGGCCGCAATTGCAGTCGATCCAGCAACCGCCCATGCGCCGCTTCGGCGGAACGATGACCGGCCACCATATGATCGGTGATGGCCGGCACCGCCGCCGCCATCGGTGCCAGCGCTGCGGCGCAGATGAACCCGTCCAGCACCACCGGCACATGATGATGCCGCGCCGCCAGCATGGCCCCGGCGATCGCGACAATTTCCCGCCCGCCGACCCGGCGCAGCGTCTCGAACGGCGTGACGGGAGCCTCGGCATGACAGGCCATCGCCAGTTCGACCATCTGGTGCTTCACCTCCAGACCATGGTCGTCGACGCCCGTCCCGGCGCCCACCCAGTCCGCCGCCGTGCCGCCGAAACTACGCTGGCACAGCGCAGCCGCCGCAGTCGTGTTGCCGATCCCCATTTCGCCCAGCAGCAACAGGTCCAGCCCCGGATCGACCGCCTCCGCACCGATATTGAGCGCGGTCAGGCATTCGGCCTCGCTCATCGCCGGCTCGACCGTGAAGTCGGCGGTCGGCTGATCGAGCGCGATGGGCACCACCCGCAAGTCCAGCCCGGCCGCCCCCGCCAGCGCATTGATCGCCGCCCCCCCACGGGCGAAATTCGCGACCATCTGCGCCGTCACTTCCGGCGGAAAGGCGCTGACGCCATGGCGCGCCACACCATGATTACCGGCAAAGATCACCGCCCGACCACGATCGACCCGTGGGCGCGCGCGCCGCTGCCAGCCCGCCATGAGGATGGCGATCTCCTCCAGCCGGCCGAGCGATCCGGCCGGCTTGGTCAGTTGCGCCTGCCGCGCACCCGCCGCCGCCCGGCAGGACAGATCGGCAACAGGCAAGGACGCCAAAGCAGCCTCGAACGCCGCAACGGTCGGAAACAGGCTCATGTCGCGACAAATCCCGGCGGCGGGGTGCGCACGATGAAATGCCCCTTCACCCCCTGCGGCCAGTCGGCATAACGCACCTGGCCATGATCGCTGGCGGCATGATGGACGGCATAGTCCAGAATGGCGCGGGCGGCATCCTCGTCCGGGGTGAAGCGACCAAGCACATAGCCGATCTTGCCCGGTGCCCGCAGGTGGACGGTGCAATGATCGGAACAGGCGAAGAGGCAGGGCATATCCTGCACCGCTACCCCGTCATAGCGGTCCGAACCGCCCTTGATCCGGCGCAATGCCTCTGCCAGCCGGGCGCCGCCGCGCACGCCGTCGGCATCCTCCCGCGCCTGCGGGGAATGGCGGCAACTGCTGCACACCACCACCGCCGGTCCATCCTCTACCGGACGCAACATGGTCACGCGACGGCCTGTCCGCGCGCTGCGCCGCGCAGCAGGCCGCTGCGGTCGACCAGATGCTGCAACAGCAATAGTCCGGCCAGGATCATGGCATAGCGGACGAACTGCCGCGCCAATATGTCCAGAGCAAAAGCCGCCCAGCCGGAATCGAGCAGGACAGCGCCGCCCAGCACGACCAGCTTGAACGCGACGAAGGCCGCACCATAGGCCGCCGCCAGCCGTAGCGCAGCATGCGCGCCGGACAATCGACCGATCACGGCATCCGCCCCCAGCAGCGCCGCGATCGCCGCCAGTGCCATCGTCACAGCCCAGACGCTGTTCTCGCCCGTCATCTCATAGCCGAGCAGGCAATAGCCCACCCCCTGCGACACGGCCCAGGCGGCGAGCATCAGGATGATGCCCTCCTGCCGCCGGACATGCAGCGCGGCGATGGCGGCGAGCGCGGGAAAAGGCGTGGCGCAGGCCAGCGCCAGTGTCGTCACGGTGCTGGCCAGCGTCATCAGGCCGACCCACAGATGGCGGGCGGCGGCAGGGGATAGGCTCTGCATGGTCATTCGCTCCTTGTCATAGGGATTGTCCGTCCGGGTTAGAATCGCGCCCGCAGGCCGGCATGGATGCTACGGCCCAACTGGCCGTAGCGGCGGGCAGTCTCATAATATTCGTCGAACAGATTCTCGACCCGGCCGAACAGGGTCAGCTTGCCGAGCACCGGCATTTCGGCGCGCAGGTCGACCAGCGTGTAGGCGGCGTTCACAAACGGCGCGACGGTCGCGCTGGTGCGCGCGGTGTCCAGCGTATTGCCCGACCATCGGACCGCGACTGCGGTGCTGAGGCCGAAGGCCCAGTCATAGCGCGCCGTGCCATTGGCGGCGTGGCGCGGACGCCGGGCCAGTTGGTTCCCATGATTGAGGCCGGGCGAGCGATCCTCCGCCGACACCCAGCTATAATTGCCGTCGATCGTCAAACGGCCGACATGGGCGACTCCCGCCAGTTCCAGTCCATGCGCCTTGCTGCGCTGCACATTGGCATAATAGCCAAAGCGCGGCATGGTCGTGCCCGGCGCATAGCAGAGCGCCGGACGGTTGGTCGTCGGGCAGCCATTATAGGTGATGAGATTGTCGGTGCTGCGGTCGAACCAGGTCGCCGACAGGATCAGGCCATGGTCGAACAGATGCTGTTCGATGCCCGCATCCCAGCCATGCGATTTTTCCGGGACCAGCGCCATGTTCCCATAGTCGCTGTAGAGCTGGTACAGGGTCGGCGCCTTGAACCCCTCACCATAGCTGGCACGCAGGATCGTGCTGTCCTTGGCCAGCGCCCAAGCCGCGCCCGCGCCGAACACGGTGTTGCCGCCGAAGGTCGAATGATGGTCGTAGCGCACGCCGCCATTGAGCGTCAGGCCGAAGAACGGCTCAACGTTCAGTTGCGCATAGAGGCTGTCGATATCCGCCGATCCATATGTCGTGGCATAGGCGGCCAGACTGTCGGAGGGCGAAGCGGTCCGCATCCGCTGCTCTTCCCGCTCCGCGCCGAAGGTCGCGGTCCAGCCCTGCGCGACTGTCAGCATGCCCTGATATTCGTAGCGGTTCGTCTCGCCCTTGGCGGCGAAGCTGAGCGGACGCAGCTTGCGCGCGGGGTTGATATTGTCACGCAGGGTCTCGCTGCGGCTGAAGGACAGGCGGTTGTGCAGCGCCCCGCCGAACAGGTCGGCATTGAGGCCGGCATAGCCGATCCATTCCTCTACCTGCGAATATTCCGGGCTGTCCGGTATATTACCAGCGCTGTCGATGTCGGTGCGGCCCTTGGCATAATAGCCGCGCACGTCGACCGACACGCCCGGCGCCAACGCAACGCCCAACCGACCGTTGAGCGTGCTATTGGTATAGCCGTCCTTCTCCTTGCCGCCATAGCGCGGGCTGATCGCGGAAATACCCTCTGTGGCGAAGCGACTGCCGGCAAGCTGCCAGTCGATCGCCCCCTGCCGGCCTCCCAATCCCGCGCGGGCACTGACGGTGTCGCGCGATCCCGCCTCGATATCGAAGCTGCCTTCGATCGGCCGTTGGGCGCGGGCGGTGACGACATTGACGACGCCGCCGATCGCCTGGCTGCCCCAGAGGATGGATTGCGGTCCGCGCAATATCTCGATCCGGGCGATGTCGCCGGTCATCAACGTGGCGAAATTATAGCCGCCGCCGGTCGAGGACGGATCGGCCAGCTTCACGCCGTCGACCACCAGCACAGTCTGGTCCCCTTCGGCTCCGCGAATGCGGATCGACGTCGATGTGCCATAACCGCCATTGCGGGTGAAGCTGATGCCGGGCGTGCGGATCAGCAGATCGGATACCGTCAGCGCCTGCGCCGCGTCGATCGCCGCCTTGTCCAGCACGGTGACGCTGGACGCCACCTGCTCGATCGCCTGCGGCTGGCGCAGGGCGGTGACGATCACCTCACCTGCATCGTCGGCCAGCGCCGGCGTGGACAGGCCGGCCAGAATGAAAAGTCCGCTTTTTGAAATCCAGCGCATGATAATTCCCCCAGTCTTTGACAGGACCGGGCGGACGCGACGCGACAGCGATGACGAACGCAGACGCGCACGACAACACCACCGCGCGAATCCGCACGGTCAGCTTGTCGTTGCGCGAGGATATCCTCGTTCGACCGGCACACCCTGTCCGGACGAAGAACGACCGCGACAGGCAGGTCTCCTGGCTTGCGGGTCAATGCCGTTTTCGAAGCGCCTTCTCGGGATCATGATCCCAATGGCCTGTGCCTCGATGGCTCGCCGCTCACAGTTGCAGGGGCAGCCGGGGTCTTGAACCCCGTTCCCTTTTGATCCCCTTGCGGGGAACCTGACGCAATCGCCGCCCTAATCCAGTTGGTTCAGGCAATCAAGTGGAAGAAGCCCCCGGTCACATGGCCCGCCCGGTGGCCCGCAGGCGGCAGCGCCTGCCCTTCCGCATCGGCCATGTCGGCCAGCGCTTCGCCGCCGCTGGCGGTGATGCTGGCATAGTGGAATTCATGGCCCAGCAGTTCCTGCCCGGCGCAAGCGAAACGACTATCCTGCCGCAGCCGCGCGCGACGATAGCCCAACGTCATGCGCCGGCGGGCAAAGCTCGTCTCCAGCGGCAGCAGGCCCGCCATGGCATGCACTATGCCATCGCCATCCTCCAGCGCGCGACCCAGCACCATATAGCCACCACATTCGCCATGGACCGGACGGGTCTGCGCGAAGCTACGCAATCCATCCAGAAATCGCCGGTTGGCGGCGATCCGCCCGGCATGGAGTTCGGGATAGCCACCCGGCAGCCAGCAGGCATCGCAATCGGCAGGCGGGGCTTCGTCCGCCAGCGGGGAAAAGAATTGCAGTTCCGCCCCGGCCGACCGCCACCAATGCGCCATATGGGGATAGAAGAAGCTGAAGGCCGCATCGCGGGCTATGGCGATCCGCTGCCCCGGCGGCCGGATGCCGGGTTGCAACGCTGGCCGATTCTCCGTCACGCCGGCGGCCGCGAAGATCGCATCCAGATCGCATTGTGCCGCCACCCCCTCCGCAATTGCGCGGATCCGCGATTCCAGCCCGTCCGTCTCGCCGGCCTGTATCAGGCCCAGATGACGGGACGGCATGGCGAACCCTTCATCGGTCGAGATCGCGCCAAGCAAGGGCAGGCCAATGCGGGCAAAGCCATCCTGCACCATCTGCCGATGGCGCGGGCTGGCCACGCGGTTGGCGATCACCCCGGCAATGGCGGGCGCGCCGGGAAAGGTCGCACAGCCATGGGCCACTGCCGCCACCGTCTGCGCGGCGGCGCGGGCATCGACGATCAGCAGCATCGGCCAGCCGAGCAGGTGCGCGACGTCTGCGGATGCGCCCGACCGGTCCCGCGCCCGCGCGCCGTCATAGAGGCCCATCGCGCCTTCTGCGACAACGAGTTGGACAGTTGATGCGACATGCGCGGCCAGTCCGCCCAGCATCGCCGGGGCCATGGCGAAGCCGTCCAGATTGATCGAGGGCCGCCCGGTCGCCGCCGCATGAAAGGCCGGGTCGATATAGTCCGGCCCGCATTTTGCGCCCTGTACGATAAGGCCCCGATCGCGAAAGGCGCGTTGCAGTCCGATCGTCACCATCGTCTTGCCCGCACCCGATGCCGGGGCGCCGACGATCAGGCCGCGCCCCAGCGCCGCCGTCAAAATTCGATGCCCCGCTGCGCCTTGATGCCGGCATGGAAATGATGCTTCACCTGCACCATGTCGGTCACCAGATCGGCCGCCTCAATCAGTGCGTCGGGCGCGTTGCGGCCGGTCACGACGACATGTTTCATCGGATCGCGATCCATCAGCCCGGCGACGACATCATCGACCGCCAGATAATTGTAGCGCAGCACGATATTGAGTTCGTCCGCCACCACCATGGCATAGCCGGGGTCGGCGATCATGCGCTGCACCTCCGCCCAGCCGGCCTGCGCCCAGGCGATGTCGCGGGCGCGATCCTGCGTGTCCCAGGTGAAGCCTTCGCCCATCACCCGATGATCGACCTGATCGGGAAAGGCGGCATAGACCGCCTTTTCCCCCGTCGCCCAGCCACCCTTGATGAACTGGACGATGCCCACCTTCATGCCATGGCCGAGCGCCCGGCAGACGAGGCCGAAGGCGGCGGTCGATTTGCCCTTCCCCTTGCCGGTATGAACGATCAGCAGTCCCTTCTCGTCCGTCTTTTGGGCAATCTTGGCCTGCATGAAGGCCTGCCGCTTGCGGGCCTTCTCATTATGCCGGGCGTTGATCCGATCCTGCTCTTCCATCTGCCTTGCTCCCGTCGACAGGGCGCGCGGCCGGGATGGCCGCGACGCCGCTTTGCATGTCGCTCGAACGGAAGAACCGTGTCCGGGCCAGTCCCTGGGCCGGGGCAAGAGCGACCCGCGCCGGCAGGTCTCCTGGCTTGCGGGTCGTCGCCGGCCGGACCGCCTTCTCAGGATCGCTCCCAATGGCATGATGGCCCGGTGGCTCGCCGCTCACAGTTGCAGGGACAGCCATGGATTGGGCCGTTGGCGGCCGCACCATATTCCCTTTCAAGCCCTTGCGGGCACCGACGCGGTCGAAGGCACAGCCTTCGCCGCCGGACTTATCGCGCCATGTCGGCCGGGTCCAGCCCATCGTCCGCGAAACCATGGACCAGCGCGCGCAGGCTGCTGTCCATGGCGGCATCTATCGCGACCAGACGGGCGATGTCCTCCCCCTGCGGCCCGGTCGCAAAGCCCGTCCAGCCCGTCACCAGCGCCTGTACCGCCGACTGGATCAGCATGCCACGCGCCGGCGCCAGCCCGGTTGCAGCCATCTGCGCAGCCAGCCGCGCCTCGATCGCCCCGATCGAACCGACATAGGCCGGCGCAGCCGCGATCAGCATGGCGGCATCGCGGGTCGAGCGCTGCTTGCGCCAGAGCGCCTGACCGAAACGAACCATCCAGTCCGTCCACGGCCCGCCCGGCACAACATCATCCAGCGCCTCGAAAAACAGCCTGGTCGACATCAACGCGAGCAGATTCTGCTTGTCGCCGACATGACGGGCGAGCGAGGGCGCCTTCGCGTCGAGCCGGGCCGCGACATTGCGCAGCGATACCGCCTCCAGCCCCTCTTCCTGCAACAGGGCGATCGCTTCATCGACAATCGCGTCACGACTCAGTTTCATGACCGCCTTGTGGCAAAGCCGCCGGCCCGCCGCCAGCGCCTCAGTTACGGCGCAGCTTTTTCAGCACATGGTCTGCGCCCTTGTCGCCGATCATGATGGCGGTGGCATTGGTGTTCCCCGCCGGCAGGGTCGGCATGACGGAAGCGTCCGCCACCCACAGCCCGTCGATGCCGATGACGGCGAGATCGGCGTCCACCACCGCCTGCGCATCGTCCGCCCGGCCCATCTTCGCCGTCCCGACCGGATGATAGAGCGGGATCGACGCCATGCGGACATAGGCGCGCAACTGATCCGGATCGGTCAACGCCGCGCCGGGACGCAATTCGCTTTTTATATGTGTCCCGATCGCTGTCTCATTCAGGATCGCGCGGGCAATGCCGATCCCCTCTACGATCTGGTCGATATCGTCATCGCTGCCGAGCTGGCGATGCTCGATCTTCGGTGGCGCGAACGGATCGGCGGAGCGCAGACTGATCCGCCCGCGATGGCTGGGCCGCATCAGGCCGACCAAAGTGGAAACGGACGGCGTCTTGCGCAGCATCAGCCGACCCTGCTCATCGAAATCGAAGGCGAAGGCGGCAAAGCTGATCTGGAGATTCGGTGCGGGCAGATCCGCCCGGCTCTTTACGAAGGCCTGCGCGTGACCGATCGCCGTGGTCAACGCGCCGCGCCGGGCGAGGGCGTAGCGCAAAACCTGCCATGCCCCGCGTAGCCCCTGCGCATCGCTGTTGAGCGTCCGCGCATCGACTTCGTTCACCACATGGGTGCCGACATGATCCTGAAGATTGGCGCCGACGCCGGGCAGGTCGCGGACCACGGCGATGCCATGGGTACGCAGATGATCGGCCGGGCCGATGCCCGACAGCATCAGCAGCCGCGGCGTGTTCATCGACCCGGCGCTCAGCACCACGCCATGACGAGCCAGCAGCGTCTTTTCGACGCCATCCTGCCAATAGACGATGCCGACCGCGCGGCCATCTTCGATTCTGAGGCGCAGCAGTTGCGCTTCCAGCAGGACCGTGGGGGCCTTCCCGCCGCGCCGTTCGTGGAGATAGCCACCCGCTGCGGAGCAACGTTCGCCGTTGCGCTGCGACACCTGCACATAATCGACGCCTTCGGCCTGTTCGCCGTTCAGGTCCGGTGATCGGGGGATGCCCGCCGCCTGCGCCGCCGCGATCCACTGGTCGGTGATCGGATAGCGGGCGCGCCCTTCCGACACCGCGATCGGGCCGCCTGTGCCGCGCCATGTGTCGGCGCCGCGTTCATTATCCTCCATGCGTCGGAAATAGGGCAGGACCGCATCATAGTCCCATCCCGCAGCCCCCTGCCGCGCCCATTCGTCATAGTCCCAGCGATGGCCGCGTATGAACATCATGCCGTTGAGCGCACTGCCCCCGCCCAGCATCCTGCCCGCCGGCCAGATGTCCGCCCGGCCGCCCAGCGACGGGTCCGGTTCGGCCTGATAGCACCAGTCATAGGCCGGGTTCTGCACGATGGCGCTGGTCAAGGCCGGGATGCGCGACCGCATGTGCCGGTCGGTCCCGCCCGCCTCGATCAGGGTGACGGAGAGACCTGCTTCGGCCAGCCGCCCGGTCATCGCAGACCCGGCCGATCCGCCGCCCACGACGATGATGTCGGTATCTTCCATAGCTATTCCTAGAAGTTGGACATGATGGCGGCGCTGGGCGCGTCGAGCGGCTGGCCCGCCGCCTTCAGCTTCAATTCCCGCTCTCGCAGCGGTCCCTGCTCGGCGATCAGCCAGGCGTGGAGCGCGTCCACATCATCGACGCTCAGCAAATCGTCCCAGCGGGGCATGCCATTGGGAAGCAGCAGCCCTTCGCGCACGATCTGGTTGAACACATCATGCGTGCCCGGCTGCATCCGGCGCAGGTCCGGCGCGGTGGAGCGCAACTGGTTGCTGTGGCAGATGGCGCAATTCTGGAAGAACAGCCCCTGACCCCTGGCGATCATCGCGGGCGTCACGCCGGGCTTCTGCGCGGGGGGCGCTTCGGCCGGTTCGAGCGGTGGCAGCGCGGTCGGCTGCGGCACCGGGCCGCCATCCAGCCTGAACACCAGGATGCGGTTGGCGTTGCCATTGCGATAGGCGGCGGAGTAACGCGGCACATAGCCCCAACCACCCCCGCCGAAGCCGGCCGCAACCGCGATATATTGCACGCCCTTCACACGGTAGGTCATGGGCGCGGCCATGATCGAACTGCCGGTGTCGATTTCCTTGATCAGCTTGCCGGTGTCGGCGTCGCGGACGATCAGCTTGCCGCCGATCGTGCCATGGACGATCAGGCCGGATGCGGTCGACAGCATGCCCATCCGGTCCTGCCAGCCCTCGGTCGGGACCGACCAGCGCGCCTTACCGGTCAGCGGGTCGATGGCGCGCAACTCGCTGCTATAGGGCTTGTCCTTGACCCACTGCATTTCGGGCAGCTTTTCCACCTGTTCGCGGATCGCGGGCGGCAGGGTCGGCAACACGGCCTGCAATTGCGGCGTGAAGATCAGGGTCGTCTGGACGTTGAGCGCCTTGGGTCGCCTCGCTTCCGCAGGCGTGCCGGGGGGCACGGTGAACATGAGGTTCCCCATGTCCAGCACATGGGCGTAATAGCTTTTGCGTTCCGCATCATAGGCCGCCGGATACCAGTTGCGCGCGCCCGCGGACGCCGGGAAGATGAGGCGCGGGCCGTTCCAGAAATCGGTCCGCTCCGGCGTCATCTGCGGCGCGCCATTCTTGTCGAACCCCGTGGTCCAGTTGGTCCGTACCAGCGGATTGACGCGCAGCGGCTTGCCGGTCTCGCGGTCCAGCACGAACAGATAGCCGTTCTTGGGCGAATGGAGGATGACCGGGCGGACCGTACCGTCCACCTCCATCTGCGTCAGCACCATCGGCTGGGTGGCGGTGAAGTCCCAGCTATCGCCGGGCGTTTCCTGATAATGCCATTTCACCGCGCCGCTTTTGGCATCCAGCGCGACGATGGAGGAAAGATAGAGGTTGGTGCCGCCCTTGGGCGATCGGGTGGCGATGGAATAGGGGCCGCCATTGCCGACGCCGATATAGACAGTGCCGAACTTGGGATCGTAATTGATCGCGTCCCAGACGGTACCGCCGCCGCCAATGTCCCACCGGCTCCTGGCGTCCCAGGTCTTGAGCGCGGCGTCGAGCGCCTTGTCCTCCTGCGGTCCCTTGGCCGGGTCGTGTGGCACGGTGAAGAAGCGCCAGGCCTGCCCGCCATCGGCGATGCGATAGGCGGTCACGTAACCGCGCGTGTCATATTCCGCGCCGGCATTGCCGATGATGACGAGGTCGCCCGCCACTTCGGGCGCGCCGGTACTCGTATAGCCGCGGCTGTGATCGACCACCGTGTCGACTTTCCAGAGGATTTTCCCGCTCTTCGCGTCAAGCGCGTAGAGCATGCCGTCGAGCGCGCCGACCATCACCTTGCCATTGGCGACCGCGACGCCGCGATTGGCCTGATCGCAGCAGGCGGATCGGTTCGCCTGCATGTCCACCTCCGGCTCGAAGGTCCAGAGCGGCTTGCCGGTCGCCGCGTCGAGCGCATAGACGCGGCCGAGATTGCCACTGGTATACATGACGCCATCGACCACCACCGGCGTCGCTTCCTGCACGCGGTTGGTGTTGAGATCATAGGACCAGGCGAGGCCGAGCTTGCCGACATTGCCTTTGTCGATATCGGTCAGGTGCGAATGATGGCTGCCCCAGACGTCGCCGCCAGTATAGGGCCAGTCGTCGCCGGCGCCGCTGGCGCCGCCGGGTCCGCGACCGGTGCAGGACGAAAGCGCCAGCAGGCCAGCCAATATAAGCAGCGGCTTTTTCATGCTGTTCATCACAGGGGCCAGCTTTCCTTGTGCGCCAGCATCACGTGGCGCAGGCTCCTGGGTTTGCGGCCCGTGATCTTTTCCACCCAGTCGGTCTTTTCCGCAAAATAGCCTTCGCGGATCGACTGGCCGAATGTCACCATATCGACGCTGGACCAGGGGATCGGCCCTTCGGGGATGATATCGGAGGCGTGACGCGGCGCGCCGAGCGCATCGAAATAGGCGAACATCGCTTCGTCATCGACCGCATCGACCACGATCGGCTTGCCGGCTATTTCGCTGGCCATCGCCATCGCCTGCGGAATGGTGATGAGGTCGGGGCCGGTCAGCACATAGGCTTTATTCTCATGCCCCGGCTGGGTCAGCACGCCCACGGCCGTCGCGACACAATCGTCGCGGCTGACGAAAGCCACCGGGCCGTCGCCGCAATTGTCGGGCTTGCCGCCCATCATCAGCGCGGGGATCGTCATCGGCCCGGCGATCGCCTCGGCATATTGGCTGTCGCGCAAATGGGTCCAGGCCGCGCCGGAGGCTTCGATGATCTCCTCCGTCGCGCGATGGTCGTTCTTGACGATCGCCGGATTGCCGGGTGCGTCGGCGGCGATGATCGAGGTGTAGACGATATGTTTCACGCCAGCCGCGACCGCCGCTTCCACCGCATGGCGATGCTGGCCGACGCGGGTGCCGACGCGCGCGGTGCTGATCAGCAGCATCCTTTCGCCTCCGGCCATCGCGTCGGGCAGGCTGGCAGGGTCGTCGAAATCGGCGAAGCGGACATCGGCGCCGCGTGCGGCGAGATCGGCCAGCTTGGCCGGTGTGCGGGTCAGCAATATCGCATCGTGCGGTGCGACCTTTTCCAGCAGCAGTTGCGCCGCCGCCCGGCCGAACGAACCCGAAGCGCCTGAAATGATGATCTTCCCCATGCGTCCTCTCGCTTGCATGATCTGTCGTCTTGTTGCAGATAATCGTAACGAATGTTATTATTGCGTCAAGCCATAGATAAAAGGAGAGTGACTATCATGCCTTCCCTTCCGATCGAGGACAGGATCGCGCTGCAAGACCTGATCGCCGCCTATAGCTGGGCGCTCGATACCGGTGATGTGGACGGGCTGGTCGCCTGCTTCACGCCGGACGCGCGCATGGTGGAGGAGGTGTTCGACGATCCCGACATCTGGGAAGGGCATGAGGGGATTCGCGGCATCGCCGAACATTACCGCAATGCGCCGGGCTTTCCGGGGCGTCAGCACCATGTAACGCAGGTTCAATATAGGGCGCAGGACGATGGCAGTTGCAAGATGCGCGGCTTCGCATTCGTGACGGAGTGCGAGGGCGAGCCGCCTTACCTGCTGCGCTTCGCCGGCTGGTATGACGATCATGCCGTGAAGGGCGCGGACGGCCAGTGGCGCTTCCATCGCCGCACCGTGCGGCTGTGGGACGGCGAGGTGCTGAAGAATTTCCCTGGCCGTGGCGAGTGGGTACCGCGCAAGCGGCCGGATTCGCTGATTATAACGCGCTGACTGGAGCGCCACGCTTCCCATAAGAGTCGTTCCCCATGCGCCTGTCGAAGGACCGTTCTTTCTTCCGAGTTGCAAAGAAGAACGGGGCTTCGACGGGCTCAGCCCGAACGGGGAAAGGGTTTGCTATTTAACCATCACCCAACTGTGGGCAGTCATGACACGGCTTTCGGATACGGCAGCGCACTGACCAACCTTAGCCACCGCCATTTCGGCGAAGACTTCCGGCCATGCCGCACCCGAGAGTTGCGCCAACTTGGCAACGGCCACGCCATCCGGCGCACAGTTCGCCATCATATGTCCGTTGTCATGGCGCACCAAAGCCACCCGGCGATAGCCTGCTTCGGCGGCGATTTCCCCGACCAGCAGTTCGTCACTCCGCCGTGTCACGGCGAAGAGCGCCGCTGGTGCGGACGCGAGCAAAGCCTGCATCTGCCGCACCCGATCGCCTGCCAGCGCAACGGGCTGTGCCCCAAGCAACTGCGCGCGCGCGGCGAAGCAGCGGCCAGCGAGCAGTTCAGGATCATGTAGCAATAGCGGCCGTGTTGCCGCGTCTGCCCGACTGCCCGCCAGCGCCGCCGATGCGACCGCGACGCTCGCCAGAAAAGCGCGACGGGACAGGGCGCTCATGGCTTTGCTCCCTTCGCCAGATGCTGCGCGATCATTTGCAACTCCGCGTCGCTCACTTCGCCGCGCGGGATGGCGGGCATGTTGCCGATCCCCATGCGCGCCGCCTGCACGACATAATCGGCGGTCAGATCGGTGCGCTTTTCCAGCAAGGGCTGGTCCATCCGCCGCGCGAGCAGCCCCGTCCCCATGCCGCCCGGCCCATGGCACATGGCGCATTTCGCCAGATACAGTTTCTCGCCCGGTCCGGCCGCGGGTCGCGACGACAGGGTTTCGGGTGCTGGCAAGGGCGGCGGTCCCTTGGAGGCCGGCGCCGGCGTTTCGCTCGCCCGGCCGCAAGCCGCGCCCGCCAGCACCAGCGCCGCGCCCATTAGGGCGATCATCCCCCGGCGCATCAGCCCTGCCCTCCTGTATGGCTGCTGGGCCAGATGCCGCTCTTCCCCGGCGCGATCACGCCCTTGGGGTCAAGCGCGTCCTTCACCTTGCGGTTGAGCAGCCCCAGCGCGCCCTTGTTATAGTCATAGGTGCCAGCAACCGCGTCCATATAGTCGAGATGGGTGCGATATTCACCATAGCCTTGCGCCTTGGCATCGGCGATCAGCTGCTTGAGGAAAGGATCGACCCGGCCCATCATATCGGGATCATCCTTGTTGATGAGCACGGCGTTGACGTTGATGAGGTGGCGCTCGCCAAAGGCGAAGCTGGCCTGATAGTCCATGCCATATTCCTTGTAGCGGGCGTAGGTGCGCTGGAACTGGGCCTGCGCCGCAACGCCCGATTGCGGCAGGATCGGCGAGAATCCGATATGGCCGCCGCGCCCGCCATGCCAGTTGGCGTTCTGCATCGGCATGGTGAGCGGCGTGCCGGTCCAGCCGGTTGCCTCCAGCGGTTCGCCAGTTTTCCAGACGGTGGGACGCAGCGACATGGGTTTGAGCTTGCCCAGTTCCTGCTCCAATATCGCATAGGCCACCTTGTTGACCGACTCCCGCCCATAAAGGCGCAGACTGACGCCCCACCAGCCGACATTGAATTTCTTGCGGATCGCCGCGATCACGTCGTCGGGCAGCGCGCCGGGCTTGTCGGTCCACTGGTCGCGGGTCGTCACCACGGCGGCGGCGCGCAGCCAGTTGCCGATGGTCGGCGACTGCTGCAACAGCCCTTCGCGCCGCAGCGGCGCGATCGCGTCGATCAATGGCCCCAGATCCTCCGGCCGGTCGAATTCCAGATCCATGCCCATCAGCGATTCCGGCGCAGGCATCAGCCAAAGGCCCATCTTGGTGACGATGCCGAAATTGGACTGGACGAACATCTGGTCCCAGCCTGGGCCGAAGCCGAAGCGATAAAGCTGCCAGGTCGGCGCGCCGTCCAAAGCGCCCATGCCGGTGCGGACCACCAGCCCATCGGCCATCACCGCTTCTATGCCGCAAATGCGGGTCGCATGTTCGCCATAGGGGGTATAGCCCATGCCGCGATCCAGCGCGTTGCCGACCACTGACCCCCAACTATTGCCGGGCACCGACAGCCAGTGCTTCATGCCCTTGGCTTTCAGAAAGTCGTAGAGATCGTAGAAACCGACGCCCGGTTCCAGCAGGACCGTGCCGTTCGCCTCATCATAGTCGATCTTCTTCATGCGGCTGAGGTCGAGGATGACCGATCCCGCCAGCAGCGGCGCAGAGCCGCCATAGCCCAGATTCTTGCCCCGGCTGATCGGCCAGAGCGCGACGCCGCGTTCGGACGCGATGCGGACGATCGCCTGAATTTCCTCGACGGTCGCGGGGGCGACTGCGCCTGCGGGGTGATGGCGCTCATCGTCGATGGCGAACTTGTCCTGATAGCTTGCCTGATCGTCCTCGCCGAAAAAGACATGATCCTTGCCGACGATCGCCGCGAAGGCAGCGATGGTAGCGGGGTTGAGCGTTTGGGCCATGCTGTGTCTTGCCTTGTCGTGGAAAGGGGTCAGGCGGCAGCGGTCCAGCGCGTACGCGCGGGCGGGCGAGCGCCGCCGTCGAGCCGCAGGACTTCACCGTTGATCATGGGATGGCGGATCAGGAACAGAGCAGCCTCGGCAAATTCCTCGGCCGTGCCCGCGCGGCGGGGAAATTCCATGCCGCCGACCAGTTCATCGACCAGGGCGGGCGGCATATGGGCTGTCATCGGCGTGGCGAAGAAGCCCGGCGCGATGCCGACGCAGCGGATCGCGTGGCGCGACAGGTCGCGCGCCCAGATCAGGGTGAGCGCGGCGAGCGCCGCCTTCGACGCACCATAGGCGCCCATGCCCTCCTGCCCTTCGAACGACGCGATCGAACAGGCGTTGAGGATCACGCCGCGCGTCCCGTCGGGGCCATCGGGCGCATTGCCGATCATGCGATGGGCGACATGGGCGGTCACGTTGACCGCGCCGATCAGGTTGACGTCGATCAGACGGCGGAACGCAGCGACGTCGCCCGGTCCTGCCGGCGTCGCGATCGGTCCGATGCCGCCAATGCCGGCCATGTTCGCCAGGATCGACACTGGGCCGATCTGCGCCATGGCAGCGGACACCGCTGCCTCATCCGTGATGTCGCACAGGATCGAACGCACGCCCGGCATGCTACTGGCCTGCACGTCGAGCACCACAATATGTGCGCCTGCGGACAGCAAGTTGGACACCAGTGCGGCGCCTAAACCCGATGCGCCGCCAGTGACGAGCGCCGTCTTGCCTTGCACATCCATCTCGCCTCACTTGCCGGCCATGCCGATCTATTAATAACGATCGTTATTATCTGGCGATGTGACCTGCTTGTCAAGCGGACTGCCAGAGGATGATCCTGAAAAAGCGCTTGCCTGCGTTCTGCATTAGATTGTATGCCAATGATACATATTGCAGGAGCAGGACCATGGAAGAGCAGGACGTCGTTTCGGTACATGTCGAAGATCGCATCGCCTGGGTGAATTTCGCCCGCCCGGACAAGCGCAACGCGATGAGCCCGACGCTCAACCGGCGCATGTTGGAGGTGCTGGACGAGCTGGAATATCGCGACGATGTCGGCGTGCTGGTGCTGGGCGGCGAAGGCACGGCCTGGTCGGCGGGCATGGACCTGAAGGAATATTTCCGCGAAACCGAAGCGCTTGGCCTGCGCGGCGTGCGCAAGTCGCAGGCGGAGAGCTATGGCTGGTTCCGCCGCCTGCGCTGGTATCAGAAGCCCACCATCGCGATGGTCAATGGATGGTGCTTCGGCGGCGGCTTCGGCCCGCTCTTCGCCTGCGACCTCGCCATCTGCGCGGACGAGGCGCAGTTCGGCCTGTCTGAAATCAACTGGGGCATATTGCCCGGCGGGGGCGTGACCAAGGTGGTGGTCGACCTGCTGCCCATGCGCGATGCGATGTGGCTGACGCTGACGGGCGACCTGATCGACGGCAAGGCGGCGGCGACCATGCGGCTGGTCAATGAGAGCGTGCCACTGGGCCAGTTGAAGGCGCGAACCACGGAAGTTGCCGAGATGCTGCTGAAGAAGAATCCGGTGGCGTTGAAATTCGCCAAGGATGCCGTCCGCCGGGTCGGCACCATGACTTATGATGAGGCGGAGGATTATCTGGTCCGCATGCAGGAAGCGGCCAACTTCCATGACAAGAGCGAAGGCCGCAAGGAAGGCATCCGCCAGTTCATCGACGAGAAAAGCTACAAGCCGGGTCTGGGCAGCTATGACCTGAACAAGGCGAAGACCTCGGCCTGATAACTGTGGGGTCAGGCCGTAGCCTGACCCCATCCACCGCCCAAAGCCCGGAACAGATCGACCTGCGCAAAGGATAGCGCGCGGGTGGCCGTCGCCAGATCGGCTTCGGCGCTGGCCAGCGTCCGCTGCGCATCCAGCACGGTCAGGAAGTCGATCTGTCCTTCCCGTTGCCGGGCAAGGCTGATCCGGGCGGCGCGTGCCGCTTCGTCCCGCGCAGCGCTCAGCGTCTGCACCCGCTCGATCGCATGGGCATAGGCAGACAAGGCGCGTTCGGTTTCCTCCAGTGCCTGCAACACCGTGCCGTCGAAGGTCGCGAGCGAGGCGGCGCTATCCGCTTTCGCCCCGCCGATCCGGGCGCGGATCGCCTCTTGATTGGGGAAAGCCCAACTGATGAGCGGTCCCAGCACCCAGTTCAACGGCCCGCCGCCGAACAGATTGCCGCCCCCCAGCGCCGTGCTGCCGACCGATGCGCCGAGCGAGATGCGCGGATAGAGATCGGCCGTCGCCACGCCGATCCGCGCGGTGTCGGCCGCCAACCGCCGTTCCGCCGCGCGCACGTCCGGCCGTCTTGCCAATAGCGCCTGCCCATCGCCGACGGGAATCGGCTGCGACAATTGCGGGGTCCGGGTCGCGGCGCGCACTGTGTCGGGCAATTGCTGCGGCGTCCGCCCGGTGAGCGTGGCGAGGCGGAACAGCGCCGCATCGCGATCGGCCGCCAGCGCGGGGATCGTCGCCTTCTGCTGGTCGCGCAGCGTCGTCACGCGGATGACGTCCAGCCGGTCCGACCGGCCAGCCTCGAACCGCGCGCCGGTGATGCGGATCGACTGGTCGAGCAGGCCGACCGTGCGCTGCGCCACTGCCAGACGTTCCGATGTGGCGGTGACGTCCAGATAGGCGCGCACCGTATCGGCGACCACCGCCACGCGCACGCCATCGGCATCCGCCTGCGCCGCCGCATAGTCGCCGCGCGCCGCTTCTACGCCGCGCTTCACCCGACCGAAGAGATCCACTTCGTAGCTGATGTCGAGGCCGCTATCGAACACCCAATTTTCCCGGTCGATGCCGGGGAAGGACTGGACCGCCGAGGTGCGGTTGTAGGTTTCGGACGCCCCCAGACCGGTTTGCGGCAGGCGATCAGACTTGGCGCCGCGCAGCGACGAACGCGCCCGTTCGATCCGCGCCACCGCCACGCGGATGTCGGTATTGGCGGCGAGCGCGTCATGCACCAGCGTATCCAGCAGCGGATCGCCATAGAGCGTCCACCACTGATCCTGTGCCGCCGCCGCGCTGACCGTGGCACTCGCCGCCCCGATGAAGGGGGCGGCAGCCGTGGCCGGTGTGGCGGGCGCCCTGTAGTCCGGCCCGGCGGCGCACGCCGTAAGGGCGCTGGCGCCGAGCAGCAAAGCGATGAAGTTCTTTGTCATGGCTTCTATCCTTATTCGGCCGGCTGCAACGCAGGTTCGGCTTCCGCGCGCCGGCGGCGGGCGAAACGATCGCCCAGCGCGCGGCACACGACATAGAAAGTGGGGGTGAAGAGCAAGCCGAACGCCGTCACACCGGCCATGCCGAAGAAGACGGCCGTGCCCAGCGCCTGCCGCAGTTCCGCACCCGCCCCGGTCGCGATCACCAGCGGCACCGCACCCAGGATGAAGGCGAAGCTGGTCATCAGGATCGGACGCAGACGGGTCTGCGCGGCCTGAACGGCGGCCTCGATTGGCGAGAGTCCCTGTTCTTCCTCCGCCTGCTTGGCGAACTCCACCACAAGGATGGCGTTCTTCGCAGCCAGCGCGATCAGCACGACCAGACCGATTTGCGTGAGGATATTATTATCCATCCCCCGCAGGTTCACGCCCAGCATGGCCGCGAACAGGCACATCGGCACGATCAGGATGATCGACAGCGGCAGCGTCAGGCTTTCATATTGCGCCGCCAGCACCAGGAAGACGAAGAACACCGCCATGCCGAACACAAGCCCTGCGGTATTGCCCGCGCTGACCTGCTGATAGGCGACGCCGGTCCATTCGCTGGCGTAACCGGCCGGCGCCGCAGCGGCGAGCTTCTCCATCGTGGCGAGCGACTGGCCGGAGGAATAGCCGGGCGCCGTGTCGCCGTCGATCTCGACCGCCGGCAGCAGATTGTAGCGCACGACGCGATAGGGACCGGTCTTGTCCCTGAAGGTGGAGACGGAGCCGATCGGCACCATCTGGCCACTGTTCGACCGGGTTTTCAGGTTTGCGATATCCGCCACCGTGCCGCGATGTTCGGCATCGGCCTGCGCGGTCACGCGATAGGTGCGTCCCAGCAGGTTGAAGTCGTTAACGAAGGACGAGCCCAGATAGACCTGCATCGCTTCGAAGATCCGCTCTGGCGGAACGCCCAGCAGGTCGGCCTTGCGCCGGTCGACATCCGCGTAGACGCGCGGCGTAGCGACATCGAACAGGGTGTAGACCATGGCGAGGCTGGGGGTCTGGTTCGCCTTTGCGATCATATCGCCCGCAACCTTGTTGAGTTCCGCGTAACCGCGATCCTCGCGATCCTCCAGCATGATGCGATAGCCGCCGGCCGACCCGATGCCCTGGATGAGCGGCGGGGGGACGAGCAGGATGCGCGCCTTGTCATAACCGGCGACAGCCTTGTTCGCCTGCTCCATGATGCCGGCATAGGTCGCGCCCTCCTTCTTGCGCTCCGCAAAGCTGTTGAAGGGGAAGTAGATCGCCGCGCTGTTGGGCGCCTGGGTCTGCGAGGGGCCATGGAAGCCGGCGAACATCACCGCGCCGCGCAGCCCCTTGATCGGCAGGATCTTCGCCGCGACCTCTCGCGTCACCTTGTCGGTGCGTTCGAGCGAGGCGCCGGATGGCAACTGCACCACCGCCAGGAAATAGCCCTGATCCTGCGCCGGGATGAAGCCGCCGGGCGTCACCCAGAAGAGGGCGATGGTGGCGGCGATCAGGCCGGCATAGGTCAGCAGCATCTTCTTGGGCCGCGCGACGAGGAAGCGGGTGAGGCGGCCATAGCCCGCGCTCATCCGGTCGAAGCCGGTGTTGAACGCATCGACGGCCACGCCGATTTTTTGCCGCCAGACCGGATCGCCGCTGCGGTCGCGGGGACCATGCTTTTCCTTGAGCAGGAGAGCGGCGGCGGCGGGCGACAGGGTGAGCGAGAGGATCAGCGATATGACGGTCGCGGTCGAGATGGTGACGGCGAACTGCTGATAGAAGGCGCCCGAAATGCCGGTGATGAACAGCGTCGGCACGAACACCGCGCACAGCACCAGCACGATCGCGATCAGCGCGGTAGACACTTCATCCATGGAGACGCGGGCGGCCTCCAGTGGCGACATGCCATGCTCGATATTGCGCTCGACATTTTCGACCACGACGATGGCGTCATCGACGACGATGCCGATGGCGAGGACCAGACCGAAGAGCGAGAGGTTGTTGAGGGAGTAGCCAAGACCCGCGAGGATCGCCGCCGTGCCGATCAGCGATACCGGAATGGCGATGATCGGGATGATCGCCGCGCGCCAGTTTTGCAGGAAGACGAGGATGACGAGGACGACCAGCAGCACGGCTTCGATCAGCGTGTGATAGACGGCGTCGATCGACTGGCTGATGAATTCCGTCGGATTGTAGATGATGCTATATTCCAGGCCCTTGGGGAAGCGCTTGGACAGTTGCTCCATCTCCGCCTTCACCTTCTCCGCCGCGTCGAGTGCGTTGGAGCCGGGGCGCTGCATCGTCGCGATGACGACGGTGGGCTTGTTCGACAGATAGGTGTTTGTGCCATAATCCTGCGCACCCAGTTCGACGCGCGCGACATCGCTGACGCGCACCTGGCGGCCATCGGCGTCAGAGCGGATGACGATGTTGGAAAATTGATCGGGCGTGTTGAGGCGCCCCTGCATTTCCACGCCAAGCTGGAAGGCTTCGCCACGGTCATAGGGGGGCTGGCCGATCGAGCCGGCCGATACCTGCACATTCTGTGCGCGCAGGGCGGACACGACTTCACCGGCCGTCAGGTCCAGCGCGGCGGCGCGATCCGGGTCGATCCAGATACGCATCGCATAGTCGCGTGCGCCGAACATCTGTACGTCGCCCACGCCGTCGAGCCGGGCAAGCCGGTCGCGCACCTGCGTCAGCGCATAGTTGGAGATATAGTCGCGGTCGAACGTGCCGTCTGGCGACTGCAAATTCACGACCATCAGGAATTCGGGCGTGGTCTTGCGCGTGACGACGCCCAGACGCTGCACTTCTTCGGGAAGGCGGGGCGTGGCGACGGCGACGCGGTTCTGCACCAGTACCTGCGCGGCATCCAGGTCGGTGCCGATCTTGAAGGTGACGGTGATGACGACCTTGCCATCGCCGGTCGACTGGCTGCTCTGATAGAGCATGTCGTCGACGCCGTTGATTTCCTGTTCGATCGGCGCGGCCACGGTCGATGCGACCGTTTCCGCCGATGCGCCGGGATATTGGGCGGACACCGTGACCGTGGGGGGCACGATGTCGGGATATTGGGATACCGGCAGACCGATGAAGGCGAGCGCGCCGACCACGGTGATGACCACCGCGATGACGGCGGCGAAGATCGGCCGGTCGATGAAGAAACGGGAGAAGCGCATCGGATCGTCCTTTGCGAGCGAAAGGGATGCCGCGCGATCCGGCGAGGGCCGGATCACGGGCAGGGATTATTGGCAATCAGGCTTTGCAGCGCAGCCTAGCGGGCGAACGTCGCCTGGGCGGCGATCGGCGCCGCGCTGTCGACCGGCGTCACCGGTGCGGGCGCCGGTCGGATCGTGGCCGGTTTCACCGCCACCTTGGCGCCGGGCATTGCTGCCTGAAGGTTGGACACGATCACCCGGTCCTGCGGACCAAGGCCCGATCGAATGATCCGCAGCCCGTCGACAATGGGACCAAGCTCGACCGGCCTGGCCGTCACATTGTCATCCTTGTCCACCACCAGCACTGTCTTGCGCGCCTGATCGGACTGGATCGCCTCATCCGGGACCAGCAGGGCGCTGGCCTTGCCCCCATTGGCGAGACGCATATTGCCGAACAGGCCGGGGGTCAGGAAATTGCCCGGATTGTCGAACACGGCGCGGATACGGATCGTGCCGGAACGAGGGTCGAGGCCATTGTCGGTGAAATCGAGCCGGCCCTTGTGAGTATAGTCCGCCTCATCCTGCAATCGCACCTCGACCGCGCCGCCATCATCCTTGTCGCGCTGCGACTTGAGATACAGTGCTTCGGACGCATCGAAATTGAAGTAGATGGGATCGAGCTTGTTCACCGTGGTCAGCAGGGTCGCGCCGCTGCCTTCCGCACCGGCCACCAGATTGCCGATGTCGACGCGGCGGTCGGAGACGCGGCCGGAAATCGGCGCGCGGACCTGCGTGAATTCCACGTCCAGCGCGCGGCTGCGTTCACGCGCCTGCGCGCCGGCAAGGGCCGCCTGCGCCGCCTGAAGCCGCGAACGTAGCGAGTCCACTTCGCTGGCCGACACGGCTTCGTCGCCGCTCAGCCGCTGGACGCGGGCATAGTCATTCTGCGCCAGCAGCAAGGCGCTGCGAGCCGATGCGCTGTTCGCCCGCGCCTCGGCCAGCGCCGCCAGGAAGGGCCGCTGGTCGATGGTGAAGAGCAACTGTCCCTGACGCACGACATCGCCGTCGCGGAAATGGATGGCGGTCACCGCGCCCGACACGCGCGGGCGGATTTCCACCGTCTGGCTGGGGGCGAAGCGGCCGACATAATCGTCCCATTGTGTCACGCTGCGGGCGAGCGGCGCGGAGACGCCGACAGCCGCCAGCGGCGCGGCGGAGGCCTGCGCCTCCGGCTGCCCCAGATATTGCCAACTGACGCCGCCCAGTAGGGCGATGCCCAGTGCGGCCCAGGCCAGATGCCGGCCACGCCAGCGCTGCGTCGCGCCATCCGGCCTAACTTCGCCGGCCCGCGTATCGGTGTCGATCTTTGTGATCATGTTCATGGATATTTCCCCTTGATGGTGCGGCGGGCGGCGGTGACGGCGGACAGCAATGTTTCCAATTGTCCCTCACTGAACCCGGCTTCGCGAAAGTGTCGGATGGCGGACGGGCGGACGGCGAAGCCTTCATGCCAGGCCTCCACGGCCAGGCGGCGCAGCGCCTCCAGCTTGTCGTCCGCCAGTTTGAAATGTGGCTGCGGCCCAAAGAGCAGCGCCTTGAAGCGCGACCAGCGCCCCGGCTCTCGCAGAGAGACCAGGCCGTCCGTCTGCGCCAGACGCACGATCTGCCATTCCATCGCCGAAAAGCCGGTGGCGACGGCCCTGATCCGGTCCCGGATCGCAGGCAAGGAGATGCCGGTCCCAACCGCAGGCAGCGGCTGGGCAAAATCAATATAGGCCATGGTTTCAGTCCCCTATTTGCGTGCAGACCCGGCCGCGACCGCCATCTGCGGGCGCACGCGATCCTCTCCCGGACCGGTGGCGGCTGCGGGAATGCACAAGCCATCAATGCCGGGGTGACACCCCGACCCCATGGCCAGACGATGATGATGAGGCGGGCGACAGGACCAAGTCCGCCACCACGCCGAAAATTTAGTTCAGGAAGGTATTTTTCATGGCGCCTCCTTGGAGGCAGATGCCCCGACCGGATTTCATACTTATCGGTATATAATCCGAGGGGCTCTTCCGTCAACCGCTTTCTGTACCGCTTGGTAAATTTTTCTGTATGGCGGCTGAACGGGGGTTTTTACGGGGTTGCGTTCAATTGGTCGGCCACATCGCCATGGTGGTTTCCACCAGTTGCTCCAGTTGCTCGACCGATGCACCGCCGCTGGCCTGCACACCCATGCCCTGCATGACGGCGAACAGATAGGTCGCCAGCGCGGCCGGCTCGACTCCCACGGGCAAGTCGCCCTCCGCCTTGGCCCGCTCCAGCCGCTCGACCAGGGCTTTATCGGACGAGGCGCGGCGCGCCAGCACGTCGGTCTTGATCGAATCCGCCTGCGTGGTGCAGGCGACCAGACTGATGACACCGAGGCAGGCGCGCGGATCATTGCCGCCGGTCTGGATATTGAGCGTACCGCGCAACAGCCGTTCGGCGACCGCGCGCGCGGTCGGCTCTTCCATCGCCGATCGCATGTAGCAGAGCTTGTCGCGCTCATAGAGGTCGAGCGCCTTGTGGAACAATGCTTCCTTGTTGCCGAAGCAGGCATAGAGGCTGGGTTTGGTAATACCCATCGCCTCGGTCAATTCGGCCAGCGACGCGCCTTCATAGCCGCGCGTCCAGAAAACCTGAAGTGCAGCCGACAGGGCTTCCTCGGGATCGAACTCCCTGGGGCGTCCCCTCGTCACGGTTTCGGCTGCGATTTTCATACCGAGCGGTATATAGTGAGAGTCGCGCCATTGTCCAGACGAGGCCTCGCTCTCCCGCCGATAAATTCACATTTATGATATATCCATATTTGCGAACATGTGGCAGATGTTCGTTCGATCTTAGGGAGAGCGAGCAGGTCATGTCCATAGCCACCACCCATGTCGGCAGCCTGCCGCGCGGCGACGCGCTGACTCCGCTGCTGCTGGCCCGCGACAAGGGCGAGGCCTATGATGCGACGCTGTTCGACACGACCGTCCAGCAGGCTGTGACCGAAGCGGTCGCTGCGCAGATTGCGGCGGGCGTGTCGATCGTCAGCGACGGCGAATTGGGCAAGGTCGGCTATTCCACCTATATGATCGAACGGCTGTCGGGCTTTGGCGGCCATATCGACCGCAAGGTCGCCGCCGACCTCGCGCCCCTGCCCGAACTGCGGCAGAAGCTGGCGGGGATCATGGGTTCTCAGGAGTTCACCCGCGCCTCCTGCATCGGGCCGGTGAAACTGGTGACGCTCGATCCGCTGCATGAGGACATCCGCCGGTTCAAGACCGCGCTGGCCGATCATCCGGGCATCCGCGCCTTCATGAACGCTGCTTCCCCCGGCTTGATCACCGCTTTCCAGGTCAATCGTCATTATCCCAGCCACGAAGCCTATCTGGCCGATCTGGTCGACGCGATGCGCGAGGAATATGAGACGATCGTGGCGGCCGGATTCGACCTGCAACTCGATTGCCCGGACCTCGCCATGTCGCGCCACACCGGCTATCAGGATGCGAGCGAGGACGAATTCCTGAAGATCGCGGCCGCCAATGTCGAGGCGCTGAATGCCGCGACCGCCAATATCCCGGCGGACCGGATGCGGATGCACATTTGCTGGGGCAATTATGAAGGACCGCATGACCATGACATTCCGCTGGAGAAAGTGATCGACATCGTGCTGGCCGCCCGGCCCGCGACCGTGCTGTTCGAGGGGGCCAATTCGTGCCACGAGCATGAATGGACGGTCTGGCGCGATGCTGCGGAGCGGGGCGCCTTGCCGGACGACAAACTGCTGGCCCCCGGCCTGATCGACACCTGCTCCAACTATGTCGAGCATCCAGAACTGATCGCCCAGCGGATCGAGCGCTTTGCCGGGATCGTCGGCAAGGATCGGGTGATCGCCAGCACCGATTGCGGGTTCGGCACCTTTGCCGGATATGGCAAGATCGACCCGGCCGTGACCTGGAAGAAGCTGCGGTCGCTGCGCGCGGGCGCGGATCTGGCGGACGCGCGGCTGTGACCGGTGTGACGCACGAGGACCGTCGCGCGATCGAGCAGGATTGCGCCCGTCTGGTCGCGCTCTACGCCAATTTGAATGATGCGGGTCGATGGGCGGATGTCGCCGCGCTCTATGCGCCGGATGGCCGGATGGCGCGCCCGACTGCGCCCGATGATTGGACGCAGGGACGAGACGCGATCCTGGCCGCTTTCCTTTCCCGCCCCGCACGGACCACGCGGCATGTCTGCTCCAATGTCGTGATCGACGTGGTGAGCGAGGGCGAAGCGACGGGGGAAAGCGCGATGCTGTTGTTCACCGGCGAAGGCGCGCCTAAAGTCGGTTCCTTTCACGACCGTTTCGTGCGCATAGAGGGGGAATGGCGCTTTGCCGAACGGCGGGGCAGTCTGACGTTCTAAATGGGGGTTCGCTGAACCATGAATGGGACCACGCCGTCCACCGTCAAATCGGCGATGCGCACCATCGACATCATCGAATATGTCGTCGCGCGTCCCGCTGGCGTCGTGGCGCAGGAGATTGCGGCGGGCCTCGCCATTCCGGTCAGCAGCCTGTCCTATCTGCTCGCTACCCTGGCGGAACGCCATTATCTGACCCGTGAAGGACGCCGCTACCTGCCCGGTCCGGCGCTGGAGCGGCTGGCGTCGCCGCGCGTCGCCATGTCGCTGGCCGACAAGGTGCGGCCGCTGGTCAAGTCGCTGCGGTTGCAGATGAACGAGACAGCGTCCTTCTTCATCCGCGATGGCTGGCATCTGGAGGCCATCGTCACCGAGACGGCGGAACAGTCGCTGCGCTATTCGATCAGCGTCGGCACGCGCAGCCCGCTCCATTGCCTGGCGGCGGGCAAGGCGCTGCTGGCCCACATGTCCGACGCGGAACTGGACGCCTATTTCGCGCAGACCCCGCTGGAGAGTTTCACACCCAGCAGCATCGTCGATGTAGAGCAGTTGCGGGCGGAACTGGCGGAGATCCGCGCGACCGGCATCGGCCGCACGCGGGAGGAATATACGCCGGGCATTTGCGGCCTGGGCATGGCGGTGGTGATCGACGGTGAAGCGATCGGCGCGTTTGCGCTGGCGATTCCCGTGCCGCGCTTCACCGCCGAAGTGGAGGGACGGACCATCGCCAAGCTGGAGCAGGCGGCGAGCCTGTTCACGGCTGCGGAAATGCCGGCGCTCTGAGCGCAAGCACGTCGCTGACGCGACAGGGCAAAGTTCACGGTGTCGTCGGGCAAAATGGGCCGGATGCGATCGCGAAGCGCTTGCCAAGCGCATGCGAAGCGCCAGCGACGCGCCACTGGGGTCGCAGAGACGCGCCGTTTGCGCGCCAGTTCCGCGACACCAACGCGACCGGGCGACGTCAAGGGTGGCGGTAATGCAGAATATGCAAGGCCCATCTTCCATCCATCAGGATAGATCAGCCATTATCCTACATTGGAAGGGGTTGGTTGGAGGCGAGTGAGAGAGGCCTGGATGGGTGTTGGGCCACCGATTTTGGTCGGCATATGACCAATGATTTTCCAAACCTGCATTCCCCGAAACGAAAACGGGGGACGCCTTCCAGGCATCCCCCGTTCCACCCGCTCAGGTGGCGACCCGATCAGGCGGCCTTGGTGCGCCAGCCGTCGGCATAGTTGTCGCGCGCGACTTCCGAATAGGGAACCGCAGAGACGATCGCCTTGATTTCGGTCTGGACGTGCGGCTCGACCGTGGGCTTGCTCGTGCCGCCATTGGGTTCGCCCCACAGCAAAGTCACTTCGGTGCCGGGTGTGGCGAACTCGGCGTCCACCATCGCCAGCGCCAGGAAGCGACCGGCGTTGATGGTGTAGCCGATCCAGGTCGACAGGCCGATGGTCTTGCCGTCCTTGAGCACCGCATCATAGGGGTGCATGCAGTAGACGGCGCTGGGGAATTCGAGGAACTTCGCCTTCTCGCCGGTCTGGAGCATGGAGCTCATGACGCGGACGATATCCTCATTGTCCAGGGCCAGCGTCACCTTCTGGCGGTGCGGCTGATCCTTCACCTTTTCCAGCGCTTCGCGGCCGACGAAATCATGGTCGAACTTGACCATGATGCCATAGCCCAGCTCCCAGGGGTTGAGGTAGTAATCCTCGATATTGTCGGAGACGAAGCTGCCGCCGAGCGAGCATTTGCCTTCATAGCTGTTGGCGCCGATCCATTCGCGGAAGCCCTTCGAGCCTTCGCCGGTGTAGGTGGCGGGCAGCGGTGAAGGAATCCAGCCGGATTCCAGCGTGTTGGACGAATAGGTACGGCCGCCGCAGAGCGTCAGGCCATGGTCCTTGCCCGCTTCGATCAGCGCGTCGCGGACGGTGTCATAATCCTTCCACGGGCCAAACAGCTCGTAACCGGGCTGGCCGGCCATGCCGTGACGCAGCGCGCGCACTTCGACGCCCGCGATCATGATCGGCGCCATGTGGAAAAATTTAAGGTCCGGCGGGGTCTGGCCCATCGCCTTTTCCAGCACCGGCATGGCGTTCGGCCCCTGCAACTGGAAGCGATAGTTGCGGCGGTAACCCTGCTGGTCGAGCGGGCGGGCGATGGTGCGCTCGTCGCGTTCCACCTTCACGTCCCACTTGCCGGTCGATGCCCAATATTCGACCCATTCGATCGACGGCGCGCGGCCGACCAGCTCGAACTTTTCTTCTTCGAGATAGAAGAGGATGACGTCGCCGATGACGAAGCCTTCGGGCGTGACGGGGGCGAACTGCTTGGCGCGGTTCGGCACGAAGCCCTTGAAGCTGTTGGGGGCGAGGTAGGACAGCATGTCGAACGCGCCGGGGCCAGTGACGAGCAGGTCGACCATGTGGAAGCTCTGGTTGAACAGGACCGAGCTTTCCGCCCAGCTACGCTGTTCGTCGCGCCAATTGCTATATTCGCCCGGCACGCCCGGATAAGCGTTGGGGCCGACCTGCTGGTTGCGCAGGAACTCGACGATGTCGCCCTTTTCATCGAGCAGCTGTTGCAGGGTCTTGTCAGTCATTCAAACCTCTCCTTCGACTTGTTTGGAAATTTACGAAATGGGGGCAGGGACAGGCATGGCGAGCCAGTCCTGTATGCGGGCATTGAAGGCTGCCGGTGCTTCGGCCGGCATCATGTGGCCGGCATGCTCCACGACGCGCAATTGCGCGCCGGGGATGGCGGCGGCGATCGCTTCATGCTGGGCGACCGGGGACCATTGGTCCTGCCGGCCGACGATCGCGACGGTCGGGCAGGCGATGGTCGGGAGCAGCGCGTCCACCGACGGGCGGTGCAGCAACGCCTCGATCTGCGCCTCGAACGTGGCGAGGCCGGCATCGACCGCCATGGCATAGAGCCTGTCCATCAGCGCCTCGTCACGCAGGCCGGCAAAGCCCATCATCGGCGGCAGCCATTGGGCGACAAGGGCGCCCATGCCCTGATCCCGGCCGAGGTCGCGCAGGCGGTAGCGCCCTTCCCGCTCGCCGGGCTTCACCGGATGGACGCCAGTATCGACCAGCGCCAGGCGCTCCACCCGATCCGGCACCTTGCGCACGACCTCCAGAGCGACCCGTGCGCCCATGGAATGGCCGAGCAGGGCGCAGCGGCCGGGCATGCGGGCGATGGCATAATCGGCCATCGCCTCGATTCGGTCGCAACCGGCGTAGAAGCCGTCCACCACGGCGCTGTCGGGGAACGCCGCCAGCGTTTCGCCGAACATGCGGGAATCGCAGAGCAATCCCGGCAGGATCAGGAAAGGGGCGTCTAGATCGCGATTTGATGATTTCGCATCCATGAATATTTCATCTACACGAATATTCCACGCTGTGCCAGCGGGAAAATGCGTCGCGGCGGCTTTATCCGATGAAGCTGCGGCCCTCTTGACAATAGCGCGCCTTCGGAAGAAACTTACACTGTAAGTCTGATAGCAAAATCAGGAGAGACCCGGCATGTATCCGTTCACCACCGGCTCGTTCGCCGTCCGCAATGGCTGGTATGTCGCCGCCTTCACCCATGAAATCGGCGAGGCGCTGCTGGCGCGTACGATCCTCAACCAGCCGGTCGTCCTCTATCGCAAGCAGGATGGGCAGGCGGTGGCGGTCGGCGGGCGATGCCCGCACCGCCATTTCCCGTTGGGCAAAAGCTGTCGCAAGGGCGACGGCATCGTTTGCGGCTATCATGGCATCGCCTTCGGCCCGGACGGGCAATGCACCGATATTCCGAGCCAGAGCGTCACCCCGCGATCCTATCATATCCCCAGCTACCCGCTGGTCGAACATGGACTGTGGGCGTGGATCTGGATGGGGGATGCGCACAAGGCCGATCCGGCGCTGCTGCCCGATCTGAAGGCGATCGGCCTGACCGCGCCGGGTATGGCCGCGCGGGCGCTGTTCGTGGAGCATGTGAAGGGGCGGGCGCAATTGCTGAACGACAATCTGCTGGACCTGACCCACCTCGCCTTCCTGCATGGCAGTTCGATCGGCACGCTGGACAATGCGGCGACGCCGGAGGACGTGGTCAAGCGGCCCGGCTTTCTGGGGAGCCGCCGCCATATGCGCGATGCCGAGGCGCCGCCGGTGGTCGCCCATATGGGACATGACCTGGCCCGCATCGACCGGGTGAGCGGGATGGATTTTCACCTGCCCGGATTTCACGCCGGGATCGACGAGAGCCGATTCCCGCAGAATCATGAACGGGCGGGCGAGGCCTTCGCGTCGAGCCGGGTCTATCATGCAGTGACGCCGGAAACGCCGCATAGCTGCACCTATTTTTTCGCGATGGCGACGACGGATGCGAGCGCGATCGACATCATGGAGGAGTATCTCCGCCCGGTGATCGCCGAGGACAAGTTCGCCACCGAGGAGATCGAGGCGATGCTGGCGGTGGTCGGCGAGAACCCCGCAGAACTGCTGCTGAAGAGCGATCGCAACGCGGTGGAAGGCCGACGCATGTTGCAGGCGATGATGGATGCGGAACAGGTGGGGTAGAATGTGAATCGTCATTGCGCGCGTAGCGAAGCCATGGCGAGCGATGTGTGATGTCAGACCGCGTCTTCATCCGCCACGCGCAGGTGGGTGGCGAGGAGGACGAGCGCGGCGATAGCCGAGCCGAGGGCGAGGGCGAGCGAGGTGATGCCCCGCCCTGCCCCGACCGCCAGCAACTGCCCCGCGATGAAGGGACCGAGCGCTGCGCCGCAGCGGCCGAAGCCGATCACGGTGCCGGTGCCGGTCGCGCGCAAGGTGGTGGGATAGATGTTGGCGATCAGCGCGTAGAGGCCCACGACCGATCCATTGGCGAGGAAGCCGAGCAGGAAGGCCGCGCCCTGTAGCATCACTATATCGGCCGGCACTGCCCCGAAAGCGGCGACGGCCGCCGCCGCTCCAGCCAGCCCGAACAGCACCAGCGGGCGCAGGCCCAGGCGTGGCGAGAGAAAGCCCAACATCACGCCCCCGGTCGCGCCGCCCATGTTCATGAACACCGACACGATCGTCGCCTGCGACGGATCGAAGCCAAGGGACACGACCAGCGCCGGGGTCCAGCCCAGCGCATAATAGAAGGTCATCATGTGCAGGCCATACATGAAGATGAGGGCGAGGGTGGTCGCACGATAGCGATCGGTGAAGAGCGACCGCATGGAGGCTTTCGGCTCATGCAGCGCGACGACGCGACCCGCAAGCGGCTGGCCCAGGCGCTTCAATATGGTGTTGATCCGCGCCAGCGCATCCGGCCCACCGCGTGTGGCCAGCCAGCCGATGGATTCGGGCAGGAACAGCAGCACCAGCGGCACCATCACCGCCGTCGCGCCCGCGCCGAACAGGAAGATGGATTCCCAGCCATGATGTTTGAGCAACTGCGCCGCCGCCCAGCCGCCGACGATACCGCCGGCGGGATAACCCGCCGCCATGATGCTGACCGACAGGTCGCGGCGCTTGCGATTGGCGAACTCCGCCGACAGCGCGTTCACCGCCGCCAGCACCGCGCCGAGGCCAAGGCCGGTATAGGCGCGCAGAAGGCAGAGGAGCAGGACGTTGGAGGCGAAGGCGGAAGCGGCCATGCCGCTGACCATGATGGCGAGGCAGAGCAGCACCTGCGGCCGCCGCCCGATCCGGTCCGCCAGTTGCCCCAGCGTCAGCGACCCCACCACCATGCCGGCCAGACCAGAGGAAACGACGAGGCCAATCGCGCCGGGGCCGATGCTCCATTGCTTCGCGATGCCGGGCGCGGCGAAGGTGACGGCCAGGATGTCGAAGCCGTCGAGCGCGTTGAGCAGGAAGCAGATGGCGATGGCGACGCATTGCGGCAGGCGCATCGGCTGGCTGGCCAATATGCTGCGGGGATCATCGGCCGGCAGGGCGGTCGTCGGGGTCGATGCCATGCGGCGCTCCTCTCATCTTTGTTGCGCGCACTGTATGCCGGAGACACAATTTGTAAACCGGCGATATGCAACGTCTGGAAAGGCTTCTCCCCTTGTGCGCCCTCCCAAACAAATATAACGTTCGTTACTAATTAGGGTGAGGACATCAGGATATATGGTACAAGCCGATCGCCGTTCGGGTCCGCAGGGCACGGAGCCGACGCTGTTGCTGGGCATCGCTTTCGGCTTCCTGTCCTCGCTCGGCCCCTTTGCCATCGACCTGTATCTGCCGGCCATGCCGGGCATGGCGCAGGCGATGGCGGCGGACAGTGGCGCGGTGCAGCGCACCCTGTCCGCCTTCTTCCTGGGACTGGCACTGGCGCAGATACCGCTTGGCACGCTGGGGGATCGCTATGGCCGGCGTCGGCCGCTGATCGGGGGACTGCTGCTGTTTGCAGCCGCCTCCATCGCCTGCGCCATGGCGACCAGCCTCGACATGCTGATCGCGTGCCGCTTCCTTCAGGGCATGGGGGCCTGCGCCGGCACGTCGAGCGTGCGGGCGATGATCCGCGACCGGCATAGCGGCCATCGCGCCGCGCAACTGATGGCCTTCACCTTCCTGATCATCGGTATATCGCCCGTACTGGCACCCTTGGCGGGCAGCATATTGTTGCAAAGCATGTCCTGGCGCGGGCTGTTCCTGCTGCTGGCCGGCGGCGGGGTGGTGGCGCTGGTCGCGGTGTCGATCTTTCTGCCGGAATCGCTGCCGCCAGAACGACGGTTGCACCGGCAACCGATGCTGCATGCCTATGGCCGGTTGCTCGGCACGCCCGCCTTTCTGGGCTGGACGCTGGTGGCGGGGCTGGCGACGACCGTGCCCTTCGCCTTCGTGACCGCCGCGCCCTTCATCTATACGCAGGGTTTCGGCCTGACGCCGCATCATTACAGCATGCTACTGGCACTGAACGCCGTAACCTCGATCATCGCCACCCAGTTCGCGCCGACGCTGATGCAGCGGCTGGGCGCGCGCACGCTGGTGACGGGCGTGGCCCTGGTGGCGATCGGCGCGACCGCGCTGATCGCGACGGCGGGGATGACGGCAAGCGTACCGATCACGCTGTTCCAGCCCTGGTCGATGCTGCTCTTCGCCCTGTCCGGCTTCATCCTGACGCCCGCCGCGATATCCGCGCTGGATGCGGCGGCGGGCGGCGCGGGGGCGGCAGCCGGATTGCTCGGCACGCTGCAACTGGCGATCACGGCGGCGGCGAGCGCGGCGGTATCGCTGCTGCCCACTGTCTCCATCCTGCCGCTGACCG
Organism: Sphingobium sp. Leaf26; assembly: GCF_001421665.1. GTDB lineage: Bacteria > Pseudomonadota > Alphaproteobacteria > Sphingomonadales > Sphingomonadaceae > Sphingobium. The sequence continues at coordinate 75,210 of NZ_LMKV01000003.1, read as the reverse complement.
GCGTGCTGGGCGTCAGTTTCCTGACGATGCTGCTGGTGATGATGGCGCTGAATGGCGCGCGACAGCGCACGCCATCCTGACGCTCAACCTATCTGCGCGAGCCAGTCGGCAAGATTATAGTGATTGCTCACGCGGGCGATACGGCCATCGACGATCGCGAAGAAGGCACCGACGCGCAGGCGATAGGTCTGCCCCGATGCCGGCGGCAGGTCGCCGTCGGTTTCCAGATAGTGGCCTTCGAGCTGAAATTCCGCCGCGGCCCGTTCGCCGTCGGGCGATGTCAGGAAAACCGGGGCGATCACCTGCTCGCTGTAGCAGCGGTTCATATGCGCCAGGAAATCGGCAAAGGCCGCCTTCCCCGCCCGCACAGCACCCTGTGAGGGTTCATGTACGACATCGTCGGTCAGAAGGTTGAGCATCGCGGCGGCATCGCCGCGATTGAAAGCGTCATAATAGGTGCGCAGCAGGTCGATGCTCATGCCGGTGCCTCCCCGGTCAGGCGCGCGGCATGCCAGCGCAGATGATCGGCCATGAAGGTCGAGATGAAATAATAGCTATGGTCATAGCCCTCGCGCAGGGTGAGGGTGAGCGGTATGCCCGCCGCCTCGCACGCGCTGCGCAGCAGGTCGGGCCGCAATTCCTTGTCGAGGAAAGTGTCGGCCGCGCCCTGATCCACCAGCAGGGCCGGTATGCGCGCGCCATCCTCGATCAGGGCGACCGCGTCATGCCGGCGCCAGACCGCCTTGTCATCGCCCAGATAGCCAGCCAGCGCCTTCTGGCCCCAGGGCACCTGGCCTGGGGCGACGATCGGGGCGAAGGCGGACACGGCCCTATATCTGTCGGGGAACGACAGGCCGATGGTCAGTGCGCCATGGCCGCCCATCGAATGGCCCATGATCGACTGGCGACCCATGTCCGCCATCGGGAATTGCGCCGCAATCAGCGCGGGCAATTCATCCGTGACATAGGACCACATGCGATAATAGGCATCGAACGGAGACTGCGTCGCATCGACATAGAAGCCCGCCCCCAGGCCGAAATCATAGGCCCCGTCGGGATCGTCCGCCACGCCTTCACCGCGCGGGGACGTATCCGGCGCGACGAAGATCAGGCCAAGTTCCGCGCACAGCGCGCGAAACTCGCCCTTTTCGGTGACATTGGCATGGGTGCAGGTCAGGCCCGACAGGTACCAGACCACCGGCAGCGTCGCGCCTTCTTCATGCGGCGGTACATAGACGGAAAAGGTCATGTCCGTGCCGGTCGCGCTGGAAGCGTGCCTGTACACGCCCTGCACCCCGCCAAAGGCGCGATTGGTGCTGACCGTCTCCATCAGAAGACGACGACCGAGCGGATGCTCTTGCCCGCGTGCATCAGGTCGAAGGCGGTGTTGATTTCCTCCAGACCCATGACATGGGTGATCATCGGATCGATCTCGATCTTGCCGGTCATGTACATGTCGACGATCTTGGGCACGTCGGTCCGGCCCTTCGCCCCGCCAAAGGCCGTGCCGCGCCAGTTGCGGCCGGTGACGAGCTGGAAGGGACGGGTCATGATTTCCTTGCCCGCTTCGGCCACGCCGATGATGATCGACGTGCCCCAGCCGCGATGACAGGCTTCCAGCGCGGTGCGCATGACATCGGTATTGCCGGTCGCGTCGAAGGTGTAGTCGGCGCCGCCGTCGGTCATCTCCACGATCTTCGCGACCGTCTCCTCGCGCGACAGGCCCTTCGAATTGAGGAAGTCGGTCATGCCGAACTTGCGGCCCCATTCCTCGCGATCGGGATTGATGTCGACGCCGATGATCTTGTTGGCGCCGGCAAGGCGCGCGCCCTGGATCACGTTGAGGCCGATACCGCCCAGGCCGAAGATGGCGACATTGTCACCCACCTGCACCTTGGCCGTGTTGATGACCGCGCCCACGCCCGTCGTCACGCCGCAGCCGATATAGCAGCTCGACTGGAATGGGGCATCCTCGCGGATCTTCGCCAGCGCGATTTCGGGCAGGACGGTGAAGTTGGAGAAGGTCGAGCAGCCCATATAATGGAAGATCGGCTGGCCCTTATAGCTGAAGCGGGTCGTGCCATCGGGCATCAGCCCCTTGCCCTGTGTCGCGCGGATCGCGGTGCACAGGTTGGTCTTGCCGGACAGGCAGCTTTTGCACTGGCGACATTCGGGGGTGTAGAGCGGGATCACATGGTCGCCCGGCTTGACCGAGGTGACGCCCGTGCCCACTTCGCGCACGATCCCCGCGCCCTCATGACCCAGCACGGACGGGAAGATGCCTTCGCTGTCCAGGCCGTCGAGCGTGTAGGCATCGGTATGGCAGATGCCGGTCGCCATGATTTCCACCAGCACTTCGCCGGGCTTGGGGCCTTCCAGGTCCAGCTCCACGATTTCGAGGGGCTTTTTCGCTTCGAAGGCGACGGCGGCGCGGGTTTTCATGGGGGCTACTCCCGAAAATAGATGGACGGTGCAATATGGCGGAAAGACCGGCCCGGCCGCAAGGGCATGACGATCCTTCCTCATTCTGGCCCCGCTCTAGCAATATCCCATCCGCGCGATAAGAAAGCATATGGGAAATTCATTATTTCGGATGTGGGATAATCGATGCGTCGTTGGGAGGGGATAGACGAGTTCGTCGCGGTGGCGACGGCGGGCAGCTTCAAGGCGGGGGCCGACGCGCTGGGCGTGTCCACCACCCATATGAGCCGCTCCATCGCCGGGCTGGAGGCGCGGGTGCAGGCGCCGCTGTTCCACCGCACCACCCGGACGGTGCGGCTGACCGATACGGGGCGCGTCTTTTTCGACCATTGCAGCCGCATCGTCGCCGAGCGGGATGAGGCGATCGCGATGATCAGCGAGGGCGGCGAGCCAGAGGGGGACATTCGCATCACCTGCTCCACCGCCATGGGCGAGCGGTTCATCGCGCCGATCGTGCGCCGCTATGCGTCCGCCCATGCCAAGCTGCGGGTGACGATCGACCTGACCAACCGGATCGTCGATCTGGTGGGCGAAGGCTATGATCTGGCGATCCGCACCGGGCAACTGGCCGAATCGCGGCTGATCGGCACGCGCATCGCGTCACGGCGATTCTATAGTTGCGCCGCGCCGGACTATCTGGCGCGCCATGGCATACCGGCGCGGCCCGCCGATCTGGCACGGCATGAATGTCTGGTCGGGACGACGACGCTCTGGCGTTTCCGGCGGAACGGGCGGGAGGAAAGCCTGCGCCCCAAGGGCCGCTGGCGCTGCAACAGCGGCAGCGCGGTGACGGAAGCCGCGCTGGCGGGCATGGGTGTGTGCCAGCTACCCGAATTCTACGTGCTGCCCCATATCGCATCGGGCGCCTTGCAGGAGGTACTGGCGGAATACCGGCCCGACGAGGAACCGATCTGGGCCGTCTATCCGCAGCGCCGCCATTTGCTGCCCAAGATCAGCGGGCTCTCACCTACTTTGAGTAGGCTGCGCTCCGGGTCACGTAAAAACACCATTTTACCTGCGGTGGCCTGCGGCTCGGCTCGCCATCTCCTGAATGTCGATCCGCCCTAGTCGCTCCCTTCCGGCCGGGTAAATTCGAGGAAGCGGCTGTTGCCGGCCTCATCCGTCGATTCCAGCGTCTCGACCAGCGTGTCGAGATACTGGTTCAGCGTCTCCACCTCCTTCGACTTGAGGTCGGAGACGAGATAGGTGGACACCTTGTCGGTCTGTGGGCGCATCAGCCGATAGAGCCGCTGTCCCTCCGCGGTCAGCACCAGTATCTTGCGGCGTTTATTGGCGGGGTCGCGCTCCACGGCGATGCGGCCATGCTTCTGGAGTGCGGCGACCGCGCGCGAGACGCTCATCGGATTGACGCCGGTCATTTCCGCCAGTTCATGGCTGGCCGAATTGGGAAAGCGGCCGAGCAGCATCAGCAGGCGAAACTCGTTGAGGCTGATCTTGTAGCGATGCTCCAGATAGGTGGAGAAGGGCGCCATCAGCTTGTTGGCCAGCCGCAATACGCGGTGCAGCGTATCGGCGGGACTGGTTTCGGCCGGCGCCGACGTCTTCTTGGGCGGGCTGCTGTTCGACATGGTCCTCCGATAGGGCATTTGCCGGCGCGCAAGTCAAGCCGGGTGTGGGACGAGGATCAGCCGACGATCGCGCAACCGACGCTGGTGAACCGTCCGTCCGCGACATGATAATGGATATATTGGCGCATCTCCTGCACCTCTCCCTTTGCGATCGGCATGAACTGGTCGAGGCCGTTGGCGGCCAGGGTGGCGGCGTCGAGATCGCGCGTCGCCTCCACCCGGATGACGCCTTCCAGCGCGACCAGATCGTCGCTGGCGGCGAAGCGTTCGATCGTCAGCGTCTCGATCACATGGGCGTGCAGGAAGCCATAGAAGCGCTTGAACGCCTCCCGCGTGCCAAGGTCCACGCCGAAGAAGCGGATGGCGGCGCCGGGGGCATAGAAATCAAAGACCGTGTCATAGTCGCGATTGTTGAAAGCCTGCGCATAGCGGTCATAATCGGCGCGGGTCATGGCGCTTTCCTCTCCCTGGCTCTTGTTCTTTTAATAACGATCGTTATCGTAGACTGAAAGCAGGCCAACGCGCCAGCGGAAAATAGCGGGAGAGGATGATGGCCTATACGCAGCAAGAGCAGCGCAATCTGGATCTGGTCGAGGCGATGTTCGACCATGTGCTGATACCGATGGACGGCGACGCGGCGGACCGGTTCATCGCACCCGACTATATCCAGCATAATCAGTGGGTGGATACGGGGCTGGAGCCATTGAAAGCGTTCCTGCGCAAGGTGCGCGGCGAGAATCCCGACGCGGTGCATGACATCAAGCGGCGCTTTGCCGATGGCGACCATGTGATCGTCCATTATCATGTGCGGCGGTTCGACGGCGATCCGGGCTTTGCGGTGATGGATATCTTTCGCATCGAGGGCGACCTGATCGTCGAGCATTGGGACGTGGTGCAGGATGTGCCGACGGAAAGCCCCAACCCCTATTCGCCATTCTGAGTCGGGAGAGAGAGCATGCGGTTCAAAGACAAGATCGTGCTGGTGGTCGGCGGCAATAGCGGCATCGGCCTTGCCAGTGCGCAGGCCTTTGCGGCGGAGGGCGGCATCGTACGGCTCACCGGACGCGACCAGGCAACCATCGACGCTGCGGTGGCGGGGACCGACGGCGCGCGCGGATATCGCGCGGATATCGCCGATCTGGATGCGATGGAGGCAGTGATTGCCGACATGGAAGCGCGGGACGGGCGGATCGACACGTTGTTCGTCAATGCCGGCGTGGGCGGTTTCGCGCCGTTGCGCGACCTGACGCCGGCGGATTGGGACCATGTCCATGGCGTCAATCTGCGCGGCTGTGTGTTCGCCATCCAGAAGGCATTACGGCTGATGGGCCGGGGCGGGTCGATCGTGGCGACGGGGTCGATCGGCGGCCATGCCTACGTACCCGGCAACACCGCCTATGCGGCGGCCAAGGGCGGGCTTTATGCGGCGCTGAAGGTGATAGCCGGCGAATTGGTGGCCGAGGGCATCCGAGTCAATCTGGTCAGCCCCGGACCGATCGAAACGCCGCTGCTGCATCGCAATCCGGGCATGAGCGATGCCGATGTGGACAATCTGCGCGAAGCGATGATCGCCGCCGTGCCGATGAAGCGCATGGGCCGGGCGGAGGAAGTCGCGCGCGCCGTCCTGTTCCTGGCATCGGAGGAGGCCAGCTTTATCACAGCCGCCAATCTGTTCGTAGACGGTGGAACGCTTGAATTAGGGTAATTGGGGAGCTTGGATGATGAGTGACATGTTTTCGACGCTGGACAATCCGCGACTGGAATTTGCGATGGAGGTGCGGCTGCAATTCCCGCGCGTGCAGACCATCGTCAACACCCCGATGGGCGGCAATCGCAGCGCCGTCTATGTCGATGGCGGCACGTTCGAGGGACCAAGGATAAAAGGCACAGCGGTGCCGGGATCGGGCGGGGACTACGCCTATTTCCGGCCGGACGACGTTGCCGTGTTCGACGCCCGCTACATGCTGGAGGAGGAGGATGGCACGCTGATCCTGCTCAACAATCGCGGCTTCCTGTGGGGGCGCAAGCCTGACACGATGCAGAAACTGCGCGACTGGGCCTTTGCCGACGGTGCGCCGGTGGAGCAGCAGGATTATTATCTGCGCGGCAATCCCAGTTTCGAATGTCCCGTCGGCAAGCATGACTGGCTGACCAAGCATGTGTTCATCGGCGTGGGCGAGCGGCGGTCGGACGGCAATGTGCTGCGCTATTATGCGCTGACCTGAAACACGGGGCGGTCCAGGGACCGCCCCCATATCTTCAAAGAGAAATCAGCGCGTCCAGCGCGATCGCGCCCTGACCCTGCGGGTAGACGATCACCGGGTTGAGATCGACCTCGCTGATCGCCGGGGTGGCCGCGACCATCTGGCCAAGACGCTGGACGATGTCGGCGACAGCGCCGATATCCATCGCCGGCGCGCCCCGGAAACCATCGAGCAGCGGCGCCATGCGCAGGGTACGGATGTGTGCGATGATCGCCTCGCGGGTCAGGTCGGGCGGGAGCAGGCAGACATCGTGCAGCAGTTCCGCCGCGACGCCGCCGAAGCCGACGAGGATCGTCGCACCCCAATGCGGATCGTTGCGCGCACCCACGATCAGTTCGACACCCTTGGCCGCCATCCCCTCCACCAGCACGCCGTCCAGCACGAGGCCTGGGCGCGAGGCGGCGAGATTGGCCATCAGCCGGTCCCAGCCGGCCGCGACCGCATCCGCATCGCCCAGATTGATGATGACGCCGCCGGCATCGCTCTTGTGCGGCAGTTCAGGCGACTGCGCCTTGAGCACCACCGGATAGCCGAGGCGACCGGCGGCGGCGACGGCTTCGGCCGCGCTCTGCGCCAATTCTAAAGCGGGGAAGGCGATGCCCTGCGCCCCCATGATCGCCTTGGAGCGATGTTCGGGGATGGTGCTGCCGACCTGCGACAGGCCATCGACCGGCTGGGCGTCGAGCGGGGCGACTACCGCGTCGCGCCGGCGATGGGCGGCGATGCGAGCGAGCGCGCGGAGCATGCGTTCGGCGGTCGGCAGATAAGTGACGCCAGCTTGACGCAGTGCGGCAAGGTCGTCGGCGAAGACGGCGCCGCCTTCATCGACGCCGCCGACGATGATCGGCTTGGTGTCGCCGATGGCCGCCAGCGCATCCAGTACCGCCTTGAACTTCACATGCGATGTGCCGGTGTCGGTCTGGATCAGGGTGAGCAGGATCGTGCCGATCCGCTCGTCCTGCGCCAGTGCGGCGAGGGTGCGGCCATAAAGGCCGGGATCGACCAGCCCCTGAGCGGTGATGTCCATCGGGTTGGTGACGGGCACGAAATCGGGCAAAGCCGCGCGCAGGGCCGGGCTGTCCGCATCGGTCAGTTTCGGCAGGTCGAGGTCGACCGCTTCAGCCAGGTCCAGCATCATCGCCTTGAACGCGCCGGATTCGGCGACGATGCCGGTGCCGCCCGCCCCGGCTTCCGGCGAACGGGCGAGGATTTCGACGATGTCGCCCAGTTCCTCCAGCGAGTCCGCCAGAATGACGCCGGCGCGCTGGACATGGACGGCCATGACGGCATGGTCGCCCGCCATCGCGCCGGTATGGGTGGCGGCGCTTTCCGCACCCGCGACGCTGCGGCCGGGATGAAGCAGGACGACCGATTTGCCCGCCGCCTTTGCGGCGCGGGCGGCGGCGAGGAAGCGGGCGGGGTCGCGGACATGCTCGGCGATCAGGGCGATGACGGCGGTGTCGGGCTGGTCGACCAGATAGGCGAGATAATCCTCGATCCCGCTCGCCGCTTCGTTACCGGTCGAGATGTAGCAGTTCAAGGGCACGTCGCGATGGATCATCGTCGTCGCCAGTACGGCCGCCATGGCGCCCGATTGCGACACGATGCCGACGCGGCGATCGCCCTGCGCCTTCGCCTCAGGCATTTCGATGAAGGTCAGCGAGACATTGTCGCGGAAATTCACGAGGCCAAGGCAGTTCGGCCCCTCCACCACCATGCCGCTTTCACGGGCGATGCGCGCGATTTCCTGCTGGTCGGCCAGGCCCTGCGGCCCATCCTCGGCAAAACCGGCGGAGAAGATGACGGCGGCGCCCACACCCTTGCGCGCCAGGCCACGGATGGCGTCCAGCACGCCGACGCGCGGGATGGCGAGAACAGCGACATGGACACCCGTTGGCAGGTCATCGACCGATGCGACGCAGGGCCGGCCGCCAATCTCCGTCCGCTTGGGATTGACCAGATGAATGTCGCCGTCAAAGCCCTGCCGCACCAGATTGGCCAGCACAGATGCGCCCAGCGCGCCGGGCTTGTCCGACGCGCCGATGATCGCGACCGAGCGGGGCCGGAGCAGGCAGTCGAGCGAGGCAGGCGGGAAGCGCCGGTCCAATGTCGCCGGTCCATCCATCAAAGCAGCTTCCGTCACGCCCACCTGTCTCCCGTTCGCGCGGTCGCTTTTGTCGAATCAACCGCCTGTTTCGCGTAGATTGTGCGCCAAGGATACAATTTGTGCAAGCGGCCTTGTCGTCAATCCTCGTCGTCTTCCGGTGTCGGGGCAGGACCGAGTCGGATGAGCAGCGCGCGCAGCGTCTTGAGTTCTTCCGCGCTCAGTCGCTGGGTCATGCGCGCGTCCGACTGGCGCACGGCGGCCAGCATCGCCTCCAACTGGCGCGCGCCTTCCGGCAGCAGCATCAGCGCGTTGGTGCGCAGGTCGCGCCCCGGTCGCCGCTCCACCAGCCCCTTGTCCGCCAATATGTTGACCAGCTTCATCGCGCTGGATCGGTTGATGCTGAGTGCCCGGCCCAGCGCGGTCTGGTCGCAGCCCGGATTGTCACGGATCAGGATGAGTGCGGTCATCTTCGCCGGCGACAGATCATGGGCGGCCAGCGCCGCGCGTGCATCCGTTTCCATCAGCAGATTGGCCCGCTGCACGCGATAGCCGACGAGCGACTGGAGATCGGCCCCCTGTTTCATCCCTTCACTATACCCCTTGCCAATATTGTATCCCTAGCGCACAAATATATGCTACAGCCAGCCGGGCCGAATTGCGATAGGCAATGCCATCCCGATGGCCCGGAATAATGGGAGAGCGAGACATGGATCATGAATTTCGGATGCTGATCGACGGCGAACTGGTCGCCGGTGTCAGCCAGTTCGACGTTGTAAACCCGGCGACGGCGCAAGCTTTCGCCCAATGTCCCAAGGCGGACGAGGCGCTGGCCGAGCGTGCCATCGCGGCGGCCAAGAAGGCCCAGCCCGGCTGGGCAGCCCTGCCGGTCGAGGAACGCGCGGCGCTGACCAACAAGCTGGCCGACGCGCTGGAAGCGCGGATCGGCGAGTTCGCCAGCCTGCTGACCGCCGAACAGGGCAAGCCGCTGGATCAGGCCGGGTATGAGATCATGGGCAGCGTCTTCACCCTGCGCGCCTTCGCCGCGATGCGGGTGGAACCCAAGGTGCTGCGGGATGAAGGCGGCAACAAGGTGATCGAGCATCGCACTCCGCTGGGCGTCGTCGCGTCGATCACGCCGTGGAATTTCCCGCTGATCCTGCTGATGAACAAGCTGGGGCCGGCCTTGGTGACGGGCAATACCATGGTGTCGAAGCCCGCGCCGACGACGCCGCTGACCACCTTGTTGTTCGGCGAACTGGCAAAGGACATATTGCCGGCCGGCGTGTTCAACATCGTGTGCGACCAGAATGAACTCGGCCCGCTGCTGACCGGGCACAAGGATGTGGCCAAGGTCGCCTTCACCGGATCGACCGCGACCGGCAAGAAGGTGATGGCATCCTCCGCCGGCACGGTGAAGCGAGTGACGCTGGAACTGGGCGGCAATGACGCCGCGATCGTGCTGGACGATGTCGATGCACGCCAGGTGGCGAAGAAGGTCTATCAGGGTGCGATGACCAATGCCGGGCAAATCTGCGTCGCGGTGAAGCGCGCCTATGTCCCTGCCCCGCTTTATGACGATTTCTGCGATGAGCTGGCGAAGCTGGCCAAGGAAGCGATCGTCGATGATGGCGCCAAGCAGGGCACGACCATCGGCCCGGTGCAGAACAAGATGCAGTTCGACAAGGTGAGCGCGCTGATCGCCGACGCCAAAACGCGCGGCACGGTGCTGGCGGGTGGCGAGCCGCTGGACCGGCCGGGCTATTTCATCGCGCCGACCATCGTGCGCGACCTGCCCGAAGATGCGCCGCTGGTGCAGGAAGAACAGTTCGGCCCGGTGCTGCCCGTGCTGAAATATGACGATATCGCCGATGTCATCGCCCGCGCCAACGACAGCGACTATGGTCTGGCCGGCACGGTGTGGGGCAAGGATGTCGAGCGCGCGACCCAGGTCGCGATGCAGATCGATACGGGCACCGTCTGGGTCAACCAGCATCTCGCGATCGACGCCAACATCCCGTTCCGCGGAGTGAAGCAATCGGGACTGGGCGGCGAACTGGGCGAGGCTGGCCTGCTGGAATATACCCAGGCGCACATCGTCAATATCGTGGCACTCGAAGACGCCTGACGATCGACTCCCGCATTATGGCGAAGGGACCGGCGAAGCATAGCGCTTCGCCGGTCCCTTTTTTTGATATTATCCGCTTCGCCATGTCACATATTCGGAACATTCGGTCGTGCGCGCACCATAGCCTGATGCCCTGATGACGATCCGTGCCGATGCAGCCCGGACGTCGCCAACGATACAGCGTCATGCCCCCCTTGCCATGAATGATATATTGTATCATATGCGGCCGGGCAGCGTGGCGGGAACAGGGACCGGGGTTATGAACAGCATATCGGGGCAAGCGCCCACCATGGGCTTTCAGGTCAGCGCATCGCCGGTCGCCGCTGCAAAGGCGCGCACGCGGCTGATCGCGATCGACGCGCTGCGCGGTTTGGTGATGCTGTTCATGCTGGTCGATCATGTCCGCGAAACATGGTTCCTGCATTTGCAGGTCACCGATCCCGTTGACGCGAATATAACCGATCCGGGCCTGTTCTTCACGCGCCTCCTCTCCACCTTCTGCGCACCGACTTTCGTGGCGCTCACGGGCCTGTCCGCCTGGCTCTATGGCCAGTCGCACAGCAAGGGGCAGGTGTCGGAATTCCTGCTGAAGCGCGGGCTTTTCCTGATCTTTCTGGAATTTACGGTGGTGGGCTATGCCTGGCCGACCCAAGCCCCCGCCTTCCCGCCGACGGCGATCTGGTTGCAGGTGATCTGGGCGATCGGCATCAGCATGGTGGCGCTGGCCGCGCTGCTGCACCTGCCGCGCCCGGCGCAGTTCGCAGTCGGCCTGGCCATCGTCTGCCTGCACAATCTGCTCGACCCGATCCGGCTGACGGCGGAGTCGCCCTGGTTCGTCCCGTGGGCGATCCTGCACCAGCGTGAGAAGCTGGAACTGGCCGGCACCATGGTCAAGACGACCTATCCGATCCTGCCGTGGATCGGCGTCATCCTGCTGGGCTATGCCTGCGGGCCATGGTTTGCGCGTGGCAGCGATCCCACTCCGCGTATTCGCCGCCTTGCCATGCTGGGCCTTGGCCTGATCCTCGGTTTCGTCGCCATCCGTTATGTGAACGTCTACGGCGACAAGCCCTGGTTCATGGCGGAAACGCCGCTGCGCACGGTGATGAGCTTCCTCGCCTTGACCAAATATCCGCCGTCGCTGCTGTTCCTGATGCCGACCATCGGCACGGGCTGTCTGTTGCTCGCCCTGTTCGAACGGTTCGAGGGCAGCAAGGCGATGCCGACGCTCGCCATGCTGGGCGGCGCGCCGATGTTCTATTATGTGCTGCACCTCTATGTGCTCAAGCTGCTCTATAATGTCGCGCTGCTGCTCTACGGCCCGACCAAGGGCACCGTGTTCGGCGTCGATCATCTGCGTTGGGTGTGGATCTGGGTCTTCATCCTGATCCCGGTCCTCTATTTCCCCACCCGATGGTTCGCGCAGCTCAAACAGCGGCGCAAGGACATATGGTGGCTCAAATATCTCTGACGGTCCTGCGTCGGGTCGCCTGGGCCGCCTTCCATTCGGAAGGCGGCCATTTTTCCCACATTTTTGCGGCTTTCGACGGCGAAATCGGGCGCAGCATTTTCGTGCCGTAGCGGCATCGGATTCACAATTTTGCGCCGTCCGATGAGCCAAGTTTGACGTAATATTTCCGTCACTCAACCTAGCCTCGTTGCTGAGAAGAGGTGGAAAATCACCCAAGGGCCGGCCCCGACAACAGGACAAAGTCCGCGGGGGAATAACAGAGACAACCGGTCCCCCACGTTCGCAGGACATAAGGGAACAGTGATTTTATAAGGGGTTACAGCATTATGCGCACGTTATCCACCCTCCGTCTGGCCTGTTTGGCCAGCACCGCCGCCATCGCCTTTTCCTCGATCGCCCAGGCCCAGGAGCCGGCAGCAGCAGAAAAGGCCGACGGTGAAATCATCGTCACGGGCCTCAAGCGCCAATATTTCGGCGACACGCCGGTCAAGGAAATCCCGCAGGCCGTCCAGTTCCTGGAAGGCAAGCTGCTGAACGACCTCAACATCACCCGCCTCGACACCGCGCTGGAACTGGCAAGCGGCGTGTCGAAGCAGAATAATTTCGGCGGCCTGTGGGACAGTTTCGCCATTCGCGGCTTTGCCGGCGACGAGAATTTCCCGAGCGGCTTCCTGGTCAACGGCTTCAACGGCGGTCGTGGCTATGGCGGCCCGCGCGACGCATCGAACGTCGAGCGGATCGAAGTGCTCAAAGGTCCGAACGGCGCGCTCTTCGGCCGCGGCGAACCGGGCGGCACGGTCAACATCGTGACCAAGAAGCCGACCTTCGATCAAGGCGGCCACTTCGCCATTTCAGGCGGCAGTTGGGAAACCTATCGGGTCGAAGGCGATTATAATCTGCCGCTGAACGACAGCATCGCCATCCGCATCAATGGCTCCGCCGAAAAGGCCGAAAGTTTCCGCGACACGGTGGAAACGCAGAAATATACGCTGACTCCGTCCGTTCTGCTCAAGCTATCGGACAAGGACATCTTCACCTACGAACTGGAATATGTGAAACAGGAAGTGCCGTTCGATCGCGGCGTGGTGGCGATCCCGACGGTCACGGCGAGCGGCACTACCTACAAGCTGGGCGCCATCCCCAATTCGCGCTTCCTGAGCAACCCCAATGACGGCCCGATCAAGATCGGCGTGCTGGGCCATCAGGCGCAGTATCAGCATGATTTCAGCGACGATTGGACGCTGATGCTGGGCGCGGGCTACAAGGACACGACGTTCGAGGGCTATTCCAGCGATCCCGAACTGGCGCTGGGCCGTCAGCTGATCGACAATGACGGGCGCACCCTGTCGCGCCAGCGCCGCTATCGCGACTATAGCACCACCCATATGGTGTTCCGCGGGGAAATCAGCGGAAAGCTGGAAACCGGCTCGATCGTGCATAATATCCGCGTCGGTGGCGATTGGGATAGGTTCAAGATCAAGACGTTCCAGTTGCGCTATCGCCCTACCGCCGCAGACCAATCCTATTCCATCGACATCTTCAACCCCGATTACAATATCGCCGCGCCGACTCCGACGGCGGTCATTCAAAATTCGACCGAAGTTCAAAAAGCATGGGGCATTTACGCACAGGACCAGATCGAGATTACGGAGCAGTTCAAGGTCCGGTTCGGCGGTCGTTACGACGATTTCAGCCAGAATATCGACAACCGCCTGGGCACCACCAATCCGGCGTCCTACACCAAGTTCAGCCCGATGGCCGGCCTGGTGTTCGAACCGACCAGCAGCCTGTCGTTCTACGCCAGCTATGGGAAGGGGTTCCGGCCGAATAGCGGCGTCGATGTGAACAACAATCCCTTCGCCCCGGAAATCAGCAAAAGCTATGAAGTCGGGGCGAAGTTCGTGACGCCGGATGGCAAAATCACCAGCACATTGTCGCTCTACAAGATGAAGAAGAGCAATGTCCTGACCGCCGACCTGCTGACCGGCCTGTCGATCGCGGTCGGCGAGGCCAAGAGCCAGGGCGTGGAGTTCGACGTCAACGCCAAGCTGCCCGCCGGGTTCGAGCTGTTCGCGACCTATGCCTATACCGACGCAGGCTGGGCCGACGACTATGTTTCCGCCGGGGTGTTCAAGAACGATCCTTTGCTGAACATTCCCAAGCATCAGGCCAATATCCTGTTGTTCAAGAATTTTGCGATCGGCGATCATGAAGCGATGCTGGGCGCGGGTGTGACCCATCTCAGCAAGCGGCTGGGCCAGACGGCGGCGGATTTCTATCTGCCCAGCTACACCATCGCCAAGATACTGGGATCGTTCAACGTCACCGAGCAGATCAAGCTGTCGGCGGATGTGAACAACCTGTTCGACAAGAAATATTATGCCAGCTCCTATGCGGCGCTCTGGGTCCAGCCGGGCACGCCGCGCTCGTTCACGGTGCGGGCGAGCTTCGACTTCTGATGGCATAGGTCGGGGCGCGCCCGTCCCGACCCCGGCCGCCGGCATCTCTTTCCTCCACGCTCTGGGCATCCAAGCCTTGGGCCTGCGAGCGATGGAGATGCCGGTGGTATTGTCTTTTCGACCGCAAGAGGCGCTGCATGACCCGCGCGACATGGCTCCGCATTCACCGCGTCCTTGGCCTTGCCATGGCGGCGTTCCTGCTGGTTCAGGCGCTGACCGGCGCTTTGCTGCTCTATCGCGGACCGGTTGCGCGAATGATCGATCCCGTCGGCATGACAAGCCGGGCGACCGGCCGCGCTTATTCTGCCGGTCGCGCAGTCGAACAGGCTGGCCATGCCATGCCCGGCTATCACGTAACGCGCCTTTTCGCACCGGATGCCCAAGACGCGACCTGGTTCGCGCAGTTGAGCGACGATAGCGGACGGACGCGCTATGCGTCGGTCGATCCGACCGGCGGACGCGTGCTGCGCGCGGGTCGTCTGGTGCATTTCCCCGTCGAGGCCGCGTTACAGATCCATTATCGTCTGATCGCGGGCAAAGCCGGCATGACCATCGTCGCGCTGAATGCGCTCGCCCTGCTGACGATGGCGGTGAGCGGCCTCGCTTTCTGGTGGCCCAAGCGCAATCCGGGCAAGGCGCTGGCTATCCGCTGGACGCTGTCCCCGCGACTTGTGTTGCGACAGGTGCATCGGACGATCGGAGTCGTGGCGGCCGCTTTGCTGGCGCTGCTCGCCGTTACCGGCCTGATGCTGGTGCTGCCCGAAAGTGTCGGCAACGACGCGACGGCAGCGCCGATTGCCGCGCCCGCCACCGCGATCGACCGTAGCCTGACACTGGCGCAGAGCGCTTTTCCTAACAAAAGCCTGCGCGACGTTCGGATCGACGGCGACCGCCTGATCGTCAACTTCCACGCTCCCGAGCGCAACAGCCGCGCCGTGCATCGCGCCATCGTCACCCTCCGCCTGCCCCATATCATCAGCGCCGTCCGCGCCGAGCAGAATGGCGCGCTGTGGATGATCGTCCTGCCCGTCCATAGCGGCGAGGCGATCGGCCCGGCTGGTCCGGCGCTGCTGCTGATCGTCGCGCTTGCCCTCGCAACGCTCGCGCTATCCGGCCCCGTCATGTGGTGGCAAGCTGCCGCCCGGCGTCGCCGCCCCGCTCGAAAGATAACTGCATGACCCTGCTCTACACATCCGATCCCGAACGCGGCCGCATCTGGCGCGGTATTTTCGCGGCGGAGGCGCCGGATATCGCCTTTGTCGATCCAGCCCAGCCCTATGATCCGGCCGCGATCCGCTATCTCGCCGCCTGGGCGCCGTCCGCCGAACTGATCGCCAGCCTGCCCAATCTGGAAATCCTGTTCTCGATCGGCGCGGGTATCGACCAGTTCGACATGATGGTCCTGCCACCCCATATCCGGGTCGTGCGCATGATCGAGCCGGGCATTACGGCTGGCATGGTCGAATATGCGACCATGGCCGTGCTGGCGCTGCACCGGAACCTGATCGACTATCGCGAGGCGCAGAAAGAGGCGCGCTGGGCACCGATCAAGCTGAAGCCTGCTGGCGAGCGGCGGATCGGCGTGATGGGCCTCGGCAATCTGGGACAGGCGGTGTTGCAGGCGCTCAAACCCTTCGGCTTCCCGCTGTCGGGATGGAGCCGGTCGGGCGGCGCGATCGAGGGTGTGGACTGTCATGCGGGCGCGGACGCGCTGCCAGCCTTTTTGGGCCGGTGCGACATCCTGATCTGCCTGCTGCCGCTGACCGAAGAGACGCGCGGCATCTTGTGCCGGGACAGCCTGTCGAAACTGCCACAAGGCGCAGCCCTCATCAATGTGGGACGGGGACCGCATCTGGAGGAGCATGATCTGCTGTCCCTGCTCGACGAAGCGCATCTTTCAGGCGCCGTGCTGGACGTGACCGACCCCGAACCGTTGCCAGCCGACCATCCGTTCTGGGCGCATCCGCGCATCATGATCACGCCGCATATCGCCAGCATGACCCGCCCGGATGGCGCAGCACGCGCGCTCATCGCCAATATCCGGCGCTTTTCCGCGGGCCAGCCGATGGATGGCGAAGTCGCGCGCGACCGGGGCTATTGAGCGTGCGACATTCCATGCCGCACATCCGTGCCGGATCGGGCTTTTCCGCTATGATCCCGCGCATATCGAACGCACGAAAGCGGCACGGCAAATGATGCCGAATGCCATGCCATAAAAGGCCGGAATCTGCCCCTCGACCCGAACCAATCGGGTGCATGTTCCGGCTCCGCCATGTCGTAATGCTGCCAGTCAAACGGCTATCAAGCCCATCGTAGAACCCGCAAAGGACGCTCCGCCGATGCCCAATTTCCGGCCCAAATATATCAGCTTCGACTGCTATGGCACGCTGACCCGTTTCCGCATGACCGAAATGGCGACCGCCTTCATGGCCGACCGGATCGCGGCGGAAAATCTGCCCGCCTTCTGCAAGGACTGGGGCGCCTATCGTTTCGACCAGGTGATGGGCGACTGGGAACCCTATCAGGAAATCATCCGCAACTCGCTGCGCCGCACCTGCCAGAAATGGGGCGTTGCCTATAAGGAAGCGGATGCCGACGCGGTCTATGCCGCCGTGCCGACCTGGGGGCCGCATGACGATGTCGCAGCCGGCCTGTCCAAGATCGGCGACAAGATCCCGCTCGTCATCCTGTCCAACGCGATGAACGACCAGATCCATCATAATGTCGGCATGCTGGGCGCGCCGTTCCACGCGGTCTACACCGCGCAGATGGCACAGGCTTACAAGCCGCGCATGCAGGCATTCGAATATATGTTCGACCAGCTTGGCGCGAAGCCCGAAGAGATGATGCACGTTTCGTCCAGTTTCCGGTATGACCAGAATACGGCGACCGACCTGCATTTCGGTTGCCGCGTGTTCGTGGGTCGCGGGCATGAGCCGTCCAACCCCTTCTATCGCGATGTCGAAATCCCCCATATCGGTTGCCTGCCTGCGGTCGTCGGCCTGTAAGCGGCATGGACGCATCCCCCCTCTCCTACTGGCTGGCCAGTGCCCCGCCCTTCACCGGCGGGGCCAAGGGTGGTGTCGACGGAACGGTTGACGTCGCCATCATCGGCGGCGGCTTTACCGGCCTGTCGGCGGCGCTGGCGCTGGCCAGGCGCGGCGCGCGCGTCGTGCTGCTGGAGAAGGGGCGCGTCGTAGGCGAGGCTTCGGGTCGCAACGGAGGCCAGTGCAATAACGGCACGGCCCATGATTATGGCGCCCTTTCCGCCCGGTTCGGCAAGGATATCGCCAAGGCCTATTATCGCGCGCATTGCGACGCCGTCGATATGGTGGAGCGGCTGGCGCGCGAAGAGGGCATTGATTGCAGCTTCAACCGCTGCGGCCGGATGAAGCTGGCGGCCAAGCCTGCCCATTATGACAAGCTGGTGCGCGCGCATGATTTGCTGGCGGCGGAGGTGGACGAGAATGTCCGCCTCGTGCCGCCGGAGCGCATAAGGGAGGAAGTGGGATCGGACGCCTTCCACGGCGCCCTCGTCCAGACGACCAGCGCGCAGGTCCATCCCGGCCGGTTCGGCGTGGGCTTGGCCGAAGCCGCAGTACGGGCCGGTGCGCAGGTCTATGAAAATGCCGACGTCACCGATTTCCAGCGGGTGCCGCAGGGATGGCGCGTGACCTCCTCACGCGGGACGGTGACGGCAAAGCAGTTGCTGGTCGCGACCGGCGGCGCGCCCTCGACCGGCCCGTTCGGCTTCTTCCGCCGCCGGATCGTGTCGGTCGGCAGCTTCATCATCGCGACCGAGCCGCTGGACGACGCCTTGGTCGATCGTCTGCTGCCGGGACGGCGCAATTATGTGACCAGCAAGAATATCGGCAATTATTTCCGGCTGGCCCCCGACAACCGGCTGATCTTCGGCGGCCGCGCCCGCTTCGCCATCAGCGACCCGCGTTCGGACATGAAGAGCGGCCATATCCTGGTGCAGACCATGGGCGAGATTTTCCCGGCCTTGAAAGGCGTGGGCATCGACTATGTGTGGGGCGGGATGGTGGACCTGACCGCCGACCGCCTGCCGCGCGCGGGCGAACAGGACGGGCTTTATTATTCGATGGGCTATAGCGGCCATGGCGTGCAGATGGCCACCTATATGGGCCAACAGATGGCGCGGGTGATGAGCGGCGAACCGGCCGCCAACCCCTGGGATAGCCTCGACTGGCCCAGCGTGCCCGGCCATTTCGGCAAGCCCTGGTTCCTGCCGCTGGTGGGCCTGTGGTACAAATGGCAGGATGTGATCCATTGATGGACGATATGCCGCCCTTTTCCCGGCGTGATCTCATTGGTGCGGGGCTTGGCCTTGGCGCCGGGCTGATCCTGCCCGACGGTGCGCTGGCGGCGAGCAGGCCGCGCAAGGGCGGCCGCATCCGCGTCGCCAGCCTGTCCAGCTCGACCGCCGACACGCTCGATCCCGCCAAGGGCGCGCTGTCGACCGACTATGTGCGCCATTATATGTTCTACAGCGGCCTCACTGAAATGGACCGCCATCTGGTCCCCCGCCCGGCGCTGGCGGAACGGATCGAGAGCAGCGACCAGAAGGTCTGGCATGTCCGCCTGCGCAAGGGCGTGACGTTCCATGATGGTGCAACGCTGACGGCACAGGACGTCGTCTGGTCGCTGCTGCGCCATAAAGACCCGGCGACGGGATCGAAGATGGCGCCGATCGCGGAGCAATTCGCACAGGTGAAGGCAGTGGGCAGCCGCGATGTCGTCATCACCCTGATCGGTCCCAATGCCGACCTGCCCGCCATATTGGCCCAGTCCCATTTCCTGATCCTGCGCGCGGGCACGAAGGATTTTCGGACCGCCAACGGCACCGGTCCCTACAAGTGCGCGCAGTTCAGCCCCGGCGTGCGGACGCTGGCGCGGCGGAACCCCAATTTCTGGAAAGCGGGCAAACCCTATCTGGACGAGATCGAGCTGATCGGGATCCCCGACGAGGTCAGTCGCGTCAATGCGCTGCTGTCGGGCGACGTCCATCTGGTGATCGCGGTCAATCCGCGGTCCACCAGGCGCATCATGGCCTCGCGCGGCCATGCCCTGCTGGAAACCCAGTCGGGCCTCTACACCAACCTCATCATGCAGCAGCGCCAGTTGCCGACCGGCAATCCGCATTTCGTCGCCGCGATGAAATATCTGATCGACCGGCCGCTCATCAAGCGCGCGCTCTATCGCGGCTATGCCACGATCGCCAACGATCATCCGATCCCGCCCTTCCACCCCTATTATCGCGCCGACCTGCCGCAGCGGTCGCTCGATCTCGACAAGGCGAAATGGCATTTGCAGCGCGCGGGCCTGACCGGTGTGCGCCTGCCCGTCTATGCCTCGCCCGCCGCCGACGGATCGGTCGACATGGCGTCGATATTGCAGGAATATGGATCGCGCGTGGGGCTGAAGCTGGCGGTCAACCGGGTGCCGGCAGACGGTTACTGGTCGACCCACTGGATGAAGCACCCGCTGGGTTTCGGCAACACCAACCCGCGCCCGACCGCAGACCTGCTGTTCAGCCTCTTCTACAAATCCGATGCTGCCTGGAACGAGAGCGGGTGGAAAAATCCGCGTTTCGACAGACTGTTGCTGGAGGCGCGGGGCGAGGCCGATCAGGCGCGGCGCAAGCAGCTTTACGGCGAGATGCAGGGACTGGTCCGCGACCATTGCGGCGTCGGCATCCCGGTCTTCATCAGCCTGATCGATGGGTATGACCGGCGGTTGAAGGGCCTCTATCCGATGTCCACGGGCGGCCTGATGGGCTATCAATTTTCCGAACATGTCTGGTGGGAAGGCTGATGGCGGGTGGCTCCTCCCAAAGCGGCATGAAGGCTGCGCTGGTCCTGACGGGCAAGCGCTTCGCATCCTCGCTGCTCACCCTGTTGCTGGTGTCGGTGACGATCTTCGTCATCGCGCAACTCCTGCCCGGCGACGCAGCGCAGGAAGCGCTGGGCCAGAGCGCCACGCCGCAGCAGATCGCGGCATTGCGCCATGACATGGGCCTCGATCGCCCCGCCTATGTCCGCTACGCCAGTTGGCTGACCGGCATGGTGAGCGGCGATCCAGGCCAGTCGCTGGTCGCCAATATGCCCGTGTCGGAAGTGATTGCCGAACGCCTGCCCAACAGCCTGTTGCTGGCTGCGCTCACGGCTCTGGTGGCGGTGCCGGTGGCGCTGGCGATCGGCATCGGGTCCGCGATGAACCGGGGCGGACGACTGGATCGCGCGCTCAATGTCGTGACCCTCTCGATGGTGGCGGTGCCCGAATTTCTGGTCGCGACCATCGCCGTGCTGATCTTCTCGGTGAAGCTGCGCTGGCTGCCCTCCATCGCGCTGGCGTCGGAGGAAATGACATGGGGCGATTATCTGCGCGGCGTCGCCATGCCGATCCTGACGCTCAGCGTCATCGTCATCGCCCAGATGGCGCGCATGACCCGCGCGGCGGTGATCGACCAGATGGACCGCCCCTATGTCGAAATGGCGGTGTTGAAGGGCGTCGCGCCGGTGCAGGTCGTGCTCAAACACATCATGCCCAACGCCATCGCGCCGATCGTCAACGCCATGGCGCTCAGCCTCTCCTACCTGCTGGGCGGCGCAGTGATCGTGGAAACGATCTTCAACTATCCCGGCCTCGCCAGCCTGATGGTCAACGCCGTCACCAGCCGCGACATGCCGTTGCTTCAGGCCTGCGCGATGATCTTCTGCGCGGCCTATCTCCTCCTGATGCTGATTGCGGATGTGACCGCGATCCTCGCCAACCCCAGGCTGCGCGCGCAATGATCGCTTCTTCTCTCTCCCGCGCCAGAACATTGCCCCTGTCGGGCCAGGTCGGGCTGGCGCTGGTCCTCTTCTGGCTGGCTGTGGCGCTGTTCGGGCCGATGCTGGCGCCCTATCCGGTCGGCGCCTTCGTCGCCTATGATGTGTTCGACGGGCAGTCCGCCGCGCACTGGCTGGGCAGCGATTATCTGGGCCGCGATGTGCTGAGCCGCCTGCTATCGGGCGCGCGCTATACGGTGGGGCTGGCCGCCGCCGCCGCGATGCTGGCGAGCGCGACCGGCACCGCGCTGGCGCTGACCGCCGCCGTGGGTGGCGCGAAGGTCGATGAACCCTTGTCGCGCTTCATGGACATGCTGATTTCCATCCCGTCCAAGATTTTCTCGCTGGTGCTGGTCGCCGCCTTCGGCTCCTCGCTGCCGCTGTTGCTGCTGATCGCGGCCATCACGTACGTCCCCGGCAATTATCGCATCGCCCGCGCGCTTGCAGTGAATCTGGCCCAGATGGATTATGTGCAGGTCGCCCGCGCCCGCGGCGAGGGCCGCTTCCATATCGCCATCGCCGAAGTCCTGCCCAACATGATCCACCCGTTGCTCGCCGATTTCGGCCTGCGCTTCGTGTTCATCGTGCTGCTGTTGTCGGGCTTGTCCTTCCTAGGCCTTGGCGTACAGCCGCCCGACGCGGACCTGGGATCGCTGGTGCGCGAGAATATTTCGGGGCTGGGCGAAGGCGCGCTGGCGATATTGGCGCCGGCCGTCGCCATCGCCACGCTGACCGTGGGCGTCAACCTGCTGATCGACGCGCTTCCGGGACGGGGGAAAGGCCGATGACCGATAGACCCCATGTCGAGGTGAACGGCCTGCTGGTCACCGCGCGAAACGCGAAGGGCGAAACCTTCCCGATCGTCAGCGGCATCGACTTCGCGCTGAAACGCGGCGAGGTGCTGGCCCTGATCGGCGAAAGCGGATCGGGCAAGACGACGATCGCGCTGACGCTGCTCGGTCATGCCCGGCCCGGCGCGACGATCGCGGGCGGTTCGATTCGCGTCGGCGATGCGGAGATCACGGCGCTGGACCGGACGGCATTGGCGCACCTGCGCGGCAACCGCATCGCCTATATCGCACAAAGCGCGGCGTCCGCCTTCAACCCGTCGCGCACGATCATGGATCAGGTGATCGAACCGGCGATGATCCATGGCCTGATGCCCCGTGCGCAGGCCGAAGCGAAGGCGGTCGACCTGTTCCGCGCGCTGGCCCTGCCCTTTCCCGATACGATCGGATCACGCTACCCGCACCAGCTATCGGGCGGGCAGTTGCAGCGGCTGATGGCGGCGATGGCGCTCATCACCGATCCCGAACTGGTCATCCTGGACGAACCGACCACCGCGCTGGACGTCACCACCCAGATCGAAGTGCTGCGCGCGTTCAAGGCGGTGGTGCTGGAACGCGGGGCGACCGCCATCTATGTCTCGCATGATCTGGCCGTGGTGGCGCAGATGGCGGACCAGATCGTCGTCCTCCATCAGGGACGGATGCGCGAAGCGGGCGCGGCCGCGCAAATCCTGCATCGTCCGGCCGACGATTATACGAAGACGCTGATGGCCGCCGCGCGCCCGGCGATCCGCCCCACACCGACCAAGGCCGAACTGCCCGCCGCGCCGCTGCTGGAAATCCGGGGGATGACGGCGGGCTATGGCAAGATCGGCAAGGATGGCCGGCCGCGCATACCGGTGCTGCGCGACATCAACCTGACGATCGAGCGCGGCGCGACTTTGGGCGTGATCGGCGAGTCCGGCTCGGGCAAGTCCACCATCGCCCGCGTGATCGCCGGGCTGCTGCCGCCGGCCAGCGGACAGGTGCTGCTGGACGGCGAACCGCTTCCTCCCGGATTGCAGGGGCGCAGCCGCGAGCAGTTCCGCCGCATCCAGCTCGTGTTCCAGAACGCCGACACCGCGCTCAATCCCGCCCATAGCGTGGGGCAGATATTGCAGCGCCCGCTGGCCTTCTATCATGGGCTGAAGGGCAATGCGGTGCGGATGCGGGTGGCGGAACTGCTCGACCTTATCCGCCTGCCCGCCGCGCTGGCGGACCGGCCGATCGGCGGGCTTTCGGGCGGGCAGAAGCAGCGCATCAACCTGGCCCGCGCGCTGGCGGCCGACCCGCAGCTGATATTGTGCGACGAGGTGACGTCTGCGCTCGATACGGTAGTGGGCGCGGCGATCCTGGACCTGATGGCCGATCTGCGCCGCGACCTGGGCATCGCGACCATGTTCATCAGCCATGATATTTCCACGGTACGCGCCATTTGCGACGACATATTGGTGCTCTATGCCGGCACCATGGTCGAAACCGGGCCGCGCTCCGCATTCCAGACGGCCCCCTTCCATCCCTATACCGACCTGCTGATCGGATCGGTGCCGGAAATGCGCGCGGGGTGGCTGGAGGAAAGCCATGCCGGTGCCCCGCCCCCGTCGATCGGCGCGACCGGCGATCATGCCGATCTGTGCCGGTTCCTGCCGCGCTGCGCCGCGCGGGTGGACGGCCTGTGCAACGTCACCCCGCCGCCTCGGCATCCGCTGAAAAAGGGCAGCCGCATATTATGTCATCATGGAGATGAAAGATTGATCGCGTCATGAGCCGGTTCGTTCGCCTGGGCGAAACCGATCGCCCGTCCGTCGCCCTGCATGTCGATGGTGCGCCCATACAGGCGCTGGAAGGCGACACGCTGATGGTCGCGCTGCTGAGCGCGGGCGACCGCCTGCGCCAGAGCGAGTTCGGACCGGAAAAGCGCGCCGGATTCTGCCTGATGGGCGCGTGCCAGGATTGCTGGGTGTGGACGGAAAGCGGCGATCGGCTGCGCGCCTGTTCCACGCTGGTGGCACCGGGCCAGCGCATCCTGACCAGCCAGCCGGAGGCATCATGGCCGAGCCACGTATAATTATCGTCGGCGCAGGGCCATCGGGCACGCGCGCGGCGCAGGCCTGCGTCGCGGCCGGCATCCGCCCCATCGTCATCGACGAAGGGCGGCGCGACGGCGGACAGATCTATCGCCGCCAGCCGGACAATTTCACCCGTCCCTATGCAAAGCTGTACGGCACGGAAGCCGGGCGGGCGCAGGCGCTGCACGAAACGTTCGACGCGCTGAAGGGCGCGATCGACTATCGACCCGAAACTCTCGTCTGGAACATCGCCGCCGGGCAGGTGTGGACCGCGAGCGGCACGGCGCAGGAGGCGATCCCGTTCGACGCGCTGCTGCTGTGCACCGGGGCGACCGATCGGCTGATGCCGGTCAAGGGCTGGAACTACGCCGGCACCTACAGCCTGGGCGGATCGCAAGTAGCGTTGAAGAGCCAGGCCGTGTCGATCGGGCACAAGGTCGTGTTCATGGGGTCGGGACCGCTGCTCTATCTGGTCGCCAGCCAATATGTGGAGGCCGGTGCGGATGTCGCGGCGGTGCTGGACACCGCGCCTTTCTCCGCACGGCTGAAGGCGCTGCCGGACCTGCTGGCGATGCCGTCCGTGTTGTGGAACGGCGTGGCGCTGACCCAGACGCTCAAGCGCGCGGGCGTCACCGTGCAGCATGGCGTGACCCCGGTTGAGATCATCGGCGACGTGGAAAGCGGCGTCGGCGGCGTGCGGTTCCGCACCGCCTCCGGGCGGGAAGATACGATCGCCTGCGACGCGGTGGCGATGGGCCATCATCTGCGGCCCGAAACACAGTTGGCCGATCTCGCCCGCTGCGCCTTCGCCTTCGATCCCCTCACCCGGCAATGGTTGCCGGAGCGCGATGGTGACGGACGGGCGAGCGTGGCGGGCGTCTATCTGGCCGGCGACGGTGCGAAGATATTGGGCGCACGGTCGGCAGAGGCGAGCGGGCGACTGGCGGCGCTGGCCGCGCTGGCGGACCTTGGCCTGCCGGTCGACAAGGGCGAGACGGCCAGCCTGCGCGGCGATGTCGCCAATTATGCGAAGTTCGCGCGCGGGCTTGCGCAGGCCTTCCCATGGCCTGCGCAGCAGGCGGCCGCCCTGCCCGACGACGCGATCCTGTGCCGCTGCGAAGGCGTGACGGCGGGAAACCTGCGCGCGGTGATGCGGGAAACCGGCGCGAAGGAAGCGAACCGGGCCAAGGCGTTCAGCCGTGTCGGCATGGGCCGGTGCCAGGGGCGCTATTGTGGTCTTGCCGCCGCCGAACTGATCGCTGCCGAAGCCGACATGCCAGTCGAACAGGTCGGCCGCCTGCGCGGACAGGCCCCGGTCAAGCCGCTGACCATCTCGATTGGAGACGAATGATGAGCGGGGCGAGCGACGTCATCATCGTGGGCGGTGGGCTGATGGGATCGTCCGCCGCACTCTTTCTGCGTGGACATGGCCTGTCCGTCACCTTGCTGGAAACCGACCTGATCGGGCGGCAGGCCAGCGGCACCAATTTCGGCAATGTCCGGCGGCAGGGACGCGGCATCCACCAGTTGCCGCTTGCCAACCGCGCCATCGCCATCTGGCGCAAGTCGCGGGAACTGCTGGGCGCGGATGTGGAATATCTCCAGTCCGGCCATATCCGCGTCTGCTATCGCGAGCGGCCTGAACTGGTCGGCGCGATGGAGGATTATGCCGGCAAGGCGCGGCTGGAGGGCCTCGACCTCGAATTGCTGAGCGGCAATGCGCTGCGCGACAAATTCCCCTTCTTCGGTCCCGATGTGCTGGCCGGTTCCTATTCGCCGACCGACGGCCATGCCAATCCGCGCCTTGCCGCCCCGGCCTTCGCCCGCGCGGCGCAGAGGCTGGGCGCGATCGTGCATGAAAATACGAAGATCATCGACGCACAGAAAGTGGGCGAGGATTTCATCGTCACGGCGGCCGACGGGCGGACCTTCCGCGCGCCGATCCTGCTGGTGACGGCCGGCGCCTGGGGCAATGCCCTGTCGTCGCAATTCGACGAGCCGGTGCCGATCGTACCGCGCGGCCCGAATATGAGCGTCACCGAACCAGTGCCCTATGCGATCCTGCCTGCGGTCGGGGTGATGACCCCGGTGGAGGAGGAGACGGTCTATTTCCGGCAGGTGGCGCGCGGCAATATCGTGCTGGGCGGCAGCACGCGCGGCCCCTCCTTCCCCGACCAGTATCGCGCCTATGTCGAGCCGCAAAATACGCTGAGCCAGTTGAAGCAGATCCGCCGGCTGGCCCCGCAACTGGGCAAGCTCAACATCATCCGCGTCTGGTCCGGGATCGAGGGCTATCTGCCCGACAGCCAGCCGGTGATGGGGCCAAGCGCGACGACCAGCGGGCTTTATTATGCCTTCGGCTTTTCCGGCTCCGGCTTCCAGATCGGGCCGGGCGTGGGCGAAACGATGGCGGAGATCATCGCCAGGGGCGCGACCGACATTCCGATGGCGCCATACGACATCGCCCGCTTCGCGCAGTAACCACCAACCATTCCTCTACCGTTCGGGTATCTTTCCTCTCCCCCACAAAAAATGACGCCGGCTGCCTGATCAGGCAACCGGCGTCAGGTCGGCGTGCTTCGGGAAAGGGAGGGTTAGAAGCTGTAACGTACGCCGAAATTGAACTGGCGACCGCTGTGGGTCAGCACGTTGAGGCGGTTCGTCTCGTCCACGAACTGGTCGTTCTTCGTGTCGGTCAGGTTGATCGCCTCGATGCTGATCTTCATCTTTTCGGTCAGATTATAGCTGGCCTGCGCGTCGACATTGAACGTGCTGTTGGTGCCGTTATAGGCATTGCCTTCCGTCCCCGGCACCGCAGTCAGATATTTGGAGCGATAGGCCACCGACCCGCGGATCTGGAACTTCTTGTCCTCATAATAGAGGGTGGCGTTGGCCGCCTGCTTGGACAGGCCGACCAGCGGCGCCGTCACCGATGTCGCCCCGCTGGCGGAGGTCAGATATTCGATGTTCGACGTCACATAGGTATAGTTGGCCATCACCCCGAAATTGGCGAACACGCCGGGCAGGAAGCTGAAGGGCTGCTGCACATTGACTTCAAAGCCCTTGAGGATGCCGCCGTCCGAATTGACCGGCTGGCTGACGATGAAGATGTCGCTGGGCGACGCCGTCGTGCCGTCCAGCAGCGCATCCGGCAGGCCAAGGCTGCTATAGGGCACACCGACGCTGAGCGTCTGGGCGAAGCTGCCGATATCCTTGCGGAAGCCGGAAATGGCGTAGATCGCGCCCGGCATCGGATACCATTCGACTGATACGTCCAGATTCTTCGACGATGTCGGCTTCAGGTCGGGATTGCCCGAACTATAGCTACGATTGCCACCCGACACGTTCAGGTTGCCGCCCGGCGTCAGCGACGCGATACCGGCGCGCGCCAGCGTCTTGGCGGCGGCGAAGCGGACCTGCAGATTATCGGTGATGTTGCCGACCAGGTTGAGCGAGGGCAGCCAGCGCTTGTAACTGCGATCGGCGGCGACGAGGTTGATCGCCGTCCCCTGGCTGGCATAGCCGGTGGAGAACTGGTCGGTCTTCACATAGCGCAGGCCGATGTCGCCACGGATCGGCACGCCCGCAATATCCTGCAAGTTGAACTGGGTCATGCCCCAGACGCCGACATCCTCCTCCTTCACGTTGATATAGGAGCCGCGCGCGGTGGCATTTTCGATCCCGCCGGTGGCATAGCGTGGGTCGACATTGATGCCGCCCTGGCTGATGAAGGCGTCGAGGTCCGGCACGATCCAGGCGGTAGGCGTCCCGGCGGGCACGTTCAGCCCCTTGCCGAAGCCCGAAAAGAGCGTGGTCATGCCGGCCAGTTGCGCTGGCGTCAGCGGCGCGACCACGGTTTCGCCCGACAGGCGGCGGCGCTCGGTCGATCCATATTCGAACTTGCGCCAGTCCAGCCCCGCCTTGAAGGTGATGCCGTCGACCGCTTCCCATTCCACATGGCCCTTGGCCGTGGTGAAGGCGTTGCTGACGCTCTGGGGCCGGATGCGCACTTCCGACGTGCCGTTGATGAAGCTCCAGGTCGCCGGATCGGCGACGTCCACGCCCGGCTGGATATTGGGGAAGCGGGTCGAGAAATCATATTGGAAATTGCCGGTGTTGATCGCGTCGATCGTCACCGTGGTCTGGATCGGATTGGAAAATTCCGAACTGGCATATCCGCCCATGGCAAAGAATTTCAGCCGGTCGGTAAACTGGTGATCGACCGATCCGGTGAATTGGTAGAATTCCGTCTTGAGCACATCGTAGCGCGACTGGGAGCGCAGATCGACATTGTCGAACGTGCCGCTGACGATATTGTTGTTGCCGTCCACCACGCCGTCGCGGATGATCGTCTGCGGCTTGCCGCTGCCCGACCGGCTGAAGCTGATCGCCTGCAACTGCGCTTCCTTGCGCGTGCCGTCCAGCCGCGAATAGAGGCCGTCGATGGAAATCAGCGTGCGATCGGTCGGCTTGAACTGGACCGATCCCGCCGCGCCAAGGCGCTTCTGCGAGATATCATAGCTGACCAGCCCCGGAATGCGCGGGTGGTACAGCGCCGTCTCGCTATTGGTGTCGTTGATCTCGCCGATCGTATAGCCCGGCAGTGTCGATGCGCCGTTGAACCCGCCATTGAAGCCGCCATAGCTCCAGCGGGTGATGTTGGCGCCTTCTTCCTTGATCCGCCGTTCTTCATAGGCGACCGACAGCAGCACGCCGAAGCGGCCATCGTCGGTCTGGGTCGCGACCAGCCCGGACAGGCGCGGCGTCGTCTTCTGGCGCAGGTCGTTATAGCTGGCAGCGGCGGAGAGGACCGCCGTAGGCTTGCGATAGTCGAGCGGGCGCGAGGTCTGGAGATCGACCGTGCCACCCAGCGACCCTTCCTCCACGTCTGCGGTCGCGGTCTTGCGCACCGACAGGTTGCTGAAGAGGTCGGACGAGAAGATGTTGAAGTCGAAGCCGCGCCCCCGGTTCACGCCACCTGAATTGTCGGTGCCGCCGCTGGTGCCGATCGCTTCCATGCCGTTGATGCGGACGCGGGTATATTCGGGGCCAAGGCCACGGACGGAGATATTGCGCCCCTCGCCATTGACGCGGCTGATCGCGACGCCGGGGATGCGCTGCAAGGATTCCGCGAGGTTCAGGTCGGGAAATTCGGCGATATCCTCCGCCTTGATCGCGTCGACCGTGGCGGTTTCGTTGCGCTTGATCGCCAGTGCGTTGTTCAGGCTGGCGCGAAAGCCGGTGACAACGATGTCGGCGACTGGCGCGTCAGCCTGCGGCGCGGCCGGATCGGCCTGCGCCAGTCCATGGGGTGCCAGCGCGATCGTCGCGATCGCAGTCGTCAGGCTCAAAATCGCCTTGCAGCGGTTGGTGGTGCCGTTCATGGCCTTTCTCACTCCCCTCATCCTGTTGTCCGGGCTGTGGCGCCGGATCGGTTCTGTCTGGATACCGTCGGGACCGCGGAAAATGCCAACCTCAATCCGGCATGGATCAATGCACAGCTTGCACCGATCGACGATGGACACCGGTTGCATACGCGCAATCCAGCCAAGATATGGCTGGATCATGCCGCTTTTGGACTTGGACGATCGCCCTCCGTCCGGCTAGCCTGCTGCTCCCCACCCTCCGACCGCCCCGACAGATGGGCGGCACCATCAGGAGAGCAGACTTGTCGCAGGCCGTCCCACCGTCCGTACGCCCGACCCATGTGCGATACAGGATCATCGCGCTGATCTTCCTGATCACCTCGATCAATTATGCAGATCGCGCGACCTTCTCCATCGCGGGCAATGCGGCGAGCGGCGAGCTGGGCCTGTCGCCGGTGCAGACCGGCTTCATCCTCTCCGCCTTCGCCTGGGCCTATGTGCTGGCGCAGATACCGGGCGGCGCGTTGCTCGACCGGTTCGGGACGAAGAAAATCTATGCCGGCGCGATCGCCATCTGGTCGCTCTTCACCGCCGTACAGGGGACGGTGGGCCTGATCGCCGGCCTGCCGGTGGTGGCCAGCCTGTTCGCGCTGCGCTTTCTGGTCGGCGCGGCCGAAGCCCCCTCCTTCCCCGGCAATGCCCGGCTGGTCGCCGCCTGGTTCCCCGGCGCGGAACGCGGCACGGCGTCGGCCATCTTCAACAGCGCGCAATATTTCTCGCTGGTCGCCTTCGCCCCGCTGATGGGCTGGCTGGTGCATGATTTCGGCTGGCGCTCGGTTTTCTGGGTCATGGGCGCGCTGGGGCTGGTGGCGGCCGCCCTGTTCCTGCGCTTCATCCACAGCCCGGCCCGCCACCCCACCATCAACGAAGCTGAACTGGCGCATATCGAAGCAGGCGGCGGCCTCATCCATATGGAGGATGCCGGCCCCGCCACCGCCCGCGCGCCGACCTTCACATGGAATAATGTGCGGCAATTGCTGGCCAACCGGATGATGCTGGGCATCTATCTCGGCCAATATTGCATCAATGTGCTGACCTATTTCTTCGTCACCTGGTTCCCCATCTATCTGGTCAAGGAACGCGGCCTGAACATCATGGAGGCGGGCTTCGCCGCCGCCGCGCCGGCCCTGTGCGGCTTTGTCGGCGGCCTCGTCGGCGGCTTCGCGTCGGACCTGATCCTGCGGCGTACAGGGTCTGTCGATCTGGCCAGAAAGGCGCCGCTGGTCGTCGGCATGCTGCTGGCGACCTTCATCATCGCCTGCGTCTGGGTCGATGCGGAGTGGTTGGTTGTGACGCTGATGGCGGTCGCCTTCTTCGGCAAGGGGATCGCCTCGCTCGGCTGGGCGGTGATGGCCGATGTCGCGCCCAAGCAACTGGCCGGCCTGTCGGGCGGCGTGTTCAACATGTTCGGCAATATGGCCGGCATCGTGACCCCCATTGTCGTGGGCTATATCGTCGCGGCGACCGGCTCCTTCGATCTGGCGCTGGTCTTCGTGGGCGCCCATTGCCTGCTCACCATCTTTGCCTTCACGGTGATCGTGGGGCCGATCCGCCGGCTGGAGCTGGCCTGATGCGGGTGGATCGACGCCATTTTCTGGGCGCTGCGGCCGCCCTCGCCCTCCCTACACGGGCAAAGGCCGCAAAGGCCAGCCTGTCGCTGGACAAGCCGATGCCCGCGCCCGACTGGGCCAGGATGCAGCGTCAGTTGCTGGACGCCAACGCGGTGGCCTGCGAGGCTTTCTATGCCGCTTATGTCGACCGGCGCGATCATCTCAAAGTGTTCGAGCGCTGGGGCGCCAATGACGGGCCGGATGACGCCGCCGAAGCGACCAACGACTGGTATCTGCTCCATGCGCTGGGCGGCAACGACCGGATCAGGACGCTGGCCGGCCGCTTCTGGGAAGGGCATCTGCGCCAGTTCACCGCCGCCCGCACGACCGACGTGCCGATCGCGCGTGCCGGCATGTATCATCGCGACTTTCCGGTGCAGATGGACTGGCAGCATAATGCGGAGGGGCTGACCAGCTTCAACCTCATGGGCCTGTCCAGCCCGCGTGATCGCGCGCTGCTGGCGCGCACACGCCGTTATGCCGATTTCTACACCGGCCGCGATCCGACCGCGCCCAATTATGATCCGCAACGGCGCATGATCCGCAGCCTGCTGAATGGCAGCCGTGGTCCGATGCTGCGGCCGGCGACGCCGCTCGACTGGGCTGGCGATCCGTTCGACCCCACCCCCTTCCACATGGAACATGGCGAGACGAGCTATCAACAGACGCTCGACCATTATGCCGAATATGGCGATGTGGTCGGCGACAATCCCCTGAATTTGCAGGCCACCACGCTTGGCCTCAACGCCTATGCGCTGGGCAGCGGGGAACGGTTCCGCACATGGGCGCTCGACTATCTGGCGGCCTGGGCGGAGCGGGCCGCGAAAAATGGCGGCCTGCTGCCCAGCCATGTTCGCCCCGACGGGACGGTCGGCGACGATTGGTGGCGGGGCGTCTATGGCTGGGGCTTTTCCCCCATAGTACCGCAGACAGGCAAGCGCGAAGATCGCAACCGCGTCCCCCGGTCGATCACCGCCTTCATGGGCGCGCTGCTGATGAGCGGGGACATGGCCTATATCGACCTGTGGCGGCGGCAGACGGCCCGGATCAACGACGCCGCGCGCAGCATCGACGGCACACTGTCCGCCCCCACCATGTATGGCGCTCAAGGCTGGTATGGCTGGAAACCCGGTCCCTACCGAACCAACGGCTTTGAAATCTGGTATATGTCGCAGCGCATGGACGATCGCGCCCTGGCAGGCGACGATCCGTGGATCGCCTTTCTGGAGGGGCGCAATGGCGACTATCCGGTCCAGGCGCTGACCGCCGACCTCTCCCGCGTGGCACAGCGGGTGGCGGCACGAGAGAGCGACGACACCACGCCGCAGACGCGACTGGCGGACTGGCCGATCGGCATCAACCCGGCCAGCGTCAAGAGCCTGATCCAGTTAATGACCGGCGGGCTGCATATCGCCCGGCCGCCCTGGTCGAAAACGTCCCCGCCGCAGGGCGGCGTGCCGCTCCATTGCCGGCTGCGCTATTTCGATCCGGTAGCGAAGCGCGCTGGCGTGCCTGCCGATGTCGGGGCGCTGGTCCACCGGCTGGCGGATCGGGAGACGGAGGTGACGCTGGTCAATCTGGGCGATCAGGCGCGCACCGTGACGGTGCAGGGTGGCGCCTATGCCGAACATCGCATCGACAGCGTGATGGTGGATGGCCGTACCATGGCGGCAGGCGGGCGCGATGTCACGCTGCGGCTGGAACCGGGCTGCGGCGCGCGGATGATCCTGACGATGACCCGCTATGCCAACCGGCCGACCCTGGCCTTCCCCTGGGACCGATAGGCCCCTGCCCTGCCCCGGTTCCACGACCGGGGCAACGGGGCGGATGGATCAGCGCTGGGCCAACTGGACCTGCGAGACGCGGCTGATGGTCAGGCCGTTCTGCGCCCAGTCGGCCTTGGTCCGGCACTGGACCAGCGGCGCGCGCGAACCGCTGCGGGTTTCGCGGAAGCAGTAGCGGTCGGTCTTGGCATGGTAGGTCACCTTGGCGTCGCCGAAACGGCCCTGCGGCTGGGCGAAGGCGGGCGTAGCGGCGGCCGAGACGGCGACAGTGGCGACGACGATGGCGGCGGTGAAAGCGATGATCTTCATGATGGTCTTCCTTCCCTGAAATCTCTGTGGACGATCCGTTGTGGATCATGCCGGTGACATTGCAGGGGCCGTGCCAATTCCCGAAAAGCCCGGAAAATCGCGCTTTCGCGATGCTTTTCCGACAATTGCTGAAAATATTATACCATAGATTGGTGAATATTCCCGTTTTGTAGTTATAATTTCACAGACGTTCTAAAAAAGGGCGGCGTCGACCGACACCGCCCTCAATCATTCTACCTGTCCAACTCGCTGTCTCAGTCGCCGGTATCGACATCTGCCAAGCCAGATGTCAGTCGTTGATGTTCCGACGGAACGTCTCCGGCAGGAACAGCAGGCCGACCACCACGGTCAGTGCGGCCACCACCACCGGATACCAGAGGCCGTAATAGATATCCCCGGTCGCCGCGACCATCGCGAAGGCCGTGGTCGGCAGAAAGCCACCGAACCAGCCATTGCCGATATGATAGGGCAGCGACATCGAGGTATAGCGGATGCGGCTGGGGAACAGCTCCACCAGCATCGCCGCGATCGGGCCGTAGACCATCGTCACCAGCATCGCGAGCGCCCACAGGATCGCCACGACCGCGACCTTGTCGATCTGCGCCGTGTCCGCTTTGGCCGGATAGCCCGCCTTGGCAAGGCCAGCCTTCAGTTCATCCTGAAATGCGCTAATCGCCACCGCCTTGCCATCGCCCGCCAGCGTGGCGGCATCGGGCGCGGTAAAGCTGGCCGCACCGATCTTCACGATCGCCGCGCTGCCTGCCGGCGCTTCGACATTGTCATAGCTGGCGCTCGCCTTGGCCAGATAGGTTTTGGCGATGTCGCAACTCGACGTATCGAACCTGTTCTTGCCGACGGGGTCGAACTGGAACGAACATTCCTTGCTGTTGGCGATGACGATAATGGGTGCGGACGCCTGCGCCGCCGCCAGCGCCGGATTGGCCGCATGGGTCAGGGCGCCGAACAGCGGGAAATAGGTGATCGCCGCCAGCGCGCAGCCGCCCAGAATGATCGGCTTGCGCCCGATCTTGTCCGACAGCCAGCCGAAGAAGACGAAGAAGGGCGTAGCCAGTGCCAGCGCGACGGCGATCAGGATATTGGCGGTCGCGCCATCCACCTTCAGCGTCTTTTCCAGAAAGAACAGCGCGTAGAATTGCCCGGCATACCACACCACCGCCTGCCCCGCGACCGCGCCCAGCAGCGCGATGATGACCCAGCGCAGATTGCCCCACTGGCCGAATGCCTCGGTCAGCGGCGCCTTCGATGTCTTGCCCTCATCCTTCATCTTCTGGAAGACCGGGCTTTCGTTGAGTTGGAGGCGAATCCACATCGACACGCCCAGCAGGACGATCGAAATCAGGAAGGGCAAGCGCCAGCCCCAGGCGGCGAAGGCTTCCTCACCCAGCGCGAAGCGGAAGCCGATCACCACCAGCAGCGCGGCGAACAGGCCGAAAGTCGCCGTGGTCTGGATCCAGCTCGTATAGAGGCCGCGCTTCCCCTCCGGCGCATGTTCGGCGACATAGGTGGCCGCGCCCCCATATTCGCCGCCAAGCGCCAGGCCCTGCGCCAGCCGCATGAGCAGCAGGATGATCGGCGCCGCCACGCCGATGCTGGCATAGCTGGGCAGCAGGCCGACGGCGAAGGTCGACAGGCCCATGATCCCCATGGTGACGAGGAAGGTATTCTTGCGCCCGACCAGATCGCCGATCCGCCCGAACACCAGCGCACCGAAGGGCCGCACCGCAAAACCCGCCGCGAACGCCGCCAGCGCGAAGATGAACCCCGTCGTCTCGTTCACGCCCGAAAAGAACTGGGCGCTGATATAGGTGGCCAGCAGGCCGTAGAGATAGAAATCATACCATTCGAACACCGTCCCCAATGAGGACGCGGCGATGACGAGTTTCTCGTTCTGCGTCGCCGCATGGTGTTTCGGCTGGCCGTCGTCATAGGTCGTCGCCATAAGCCCCTCTCCTTTCAAGTGCGATTTCCAGTCGGGTGGAATCGCGTGAACAAAAGTCAGAATATATATTTGGCCGCCATCTCAAGCCGATCCATCTGGCCCTTGAGGCCGCTGACGACTTCGCGCTGAGCATGGCGATATTCGACGCCGAGGTCGAGATGGTCTACCGGCGACCAGAACAGATTGCCGGCCAGGCTACAGGCCGCCTTGTCCGCCAGTCCCGGCACGATGGAATCGGACGCATAATTAGCCCGGTGATACCCGGCCGAAAAGGTGAAGCGCAGGCTGTCGGCCCAGCCCAGCTTCACCGCCGTATAGCCCGACAGGTTGCCGAGCAGCCCCAACCGCTGCGTGTGCGTCGGATCATCCACGACATCGGCCACCGCCCCCAGCCCCGGATAGCGATCGATGCCCAGCCCATAGGTGGCGAGCAGGCCCAGCGATCGGGCTGGATCACGCCGTCTACGAAGGTCGATTAAAGCAGCTTTGACAAGGCTGAGTTCGGGATCATCTGGTTCGCCGACGGGGCGCTGAACGTCAGCGCCGACTGCATCGACGGCCATCTGGCCGAGCGTGGCGAACAGCCCGCGATCATCTGGGCGGGCGACGATCCTTCCGAAAGCCGCATCATCACCTATGCCCGGTTGCATGAGGAAGTCTGCCGCTTCGCCAATGTGCTCAGAAGCCAGGCCATGCGGCGCGGCGAGCGGGTGATGCTCTATCTGCCGATGATCCCGGAAGCCAAAGTCGCGATTGCGATTCCTGCCTCTTCATCACCGCCGACGAAGGGCTGCGCGGCGGCAAAAAGGTCGCGCTTAAGGCCAATGTCGACGCCACGCTCGCCCATCACAGCTCGGTCGAAAAGGTCATCCCGGTCCAGCGCACCGGCGCAGATGTGCCGATGACACAAGGCCGCGACATCGGCAAAGATCAGGATCTGGCCGTGATCGAAGACGCCATAGCGGCTGCGCTGGATGGCCATAGCCCCGTCCAGGCGCTCATCTCCACCAGCGATGTCGATGATATGGCGCACAAGGTCGCTTCGCTTACGCCAACACAATTATCGGTGGTGCCGGGCGTGCCGGAACGGCCAGCTCGACAAGCAGATCGCCTATGAGCTTGGCGTGGTGGAATCCACGATCGAGTCGCACATGACGACCGCGCCTGCTAAGCTGGGCGTCCAGAACGCACGCTGCGCTGGCGGCCCACGCGCTGGAATTAGGGCCGATCGACATTCAGTTCTGACGGCTTGCAAATGGCGCTTTTCCGTGCTTCCGGTGCTCACCTACTTTGAGTAGGCTGCGCTCCGGGGCACGTAAAAACACCATTTTACTTGGCGGTGGCCTGCGGTTCGGCTCGCCATCTCCTGAATGCCGATCGGCCCTGGGTGTCGGCAGGTCGTTTACAACCTATTTGGTAATTTTTTGATCGATCAATGGGTCAGATTGGCAATCCATCGGTCCAGCACGCCGCCGCTCAGGGCTTGACCAATATCGTGACGTCTCGCTGTCCCGCTCGTTCCAGCATCGTCGCGCCGCTTCCCGCCGTCACCAGCGCCAGCGGCAGGCCATCCTATACGCAGCGCGTCGATCAGGTCGATGCTATCGCGTGTCACTCTCAGTTCGAAATCGACCAACGCCCTGTCGAACCGCCCCTTGGCGGCCAACGGGTCCGCCTCGCTGCCCGTCACGATGCAGTCATTGCCCATCGCCTCCTGCACCGTCCCCCTCGCCGGGGCCGCAATCGCCCCGCTCGGCATTGCAGCGGATCAGGTCGGCGATCGGCACGCCGACCCGCACAAGACCGGGCGGATAGCGGAACAGATCGAGATAGCACCGCAGGTCGCGGTCGATCACGCTGACGCCGACGTCGATATTTTCCAGCCCCGCCGAGACAATCGGTGGCACCGCCAGCACCGCCACCAGCAGATAGGGAAGCCCCAGCATGATCTCGTCCGGCCCACGCGCCTCCATGACGCTGACGATGAAATGGCGGGACAGGCAAATGATCGTCAGCATCGCCAACAGGGTGATGAGGACTAGATCGCCGTCCTGCCGCGCCGGCGCGAAGCTGCTGCGAAATATCGACAGCCCCTGCCCCGGTTGCGCCGGGGGCCATGGTCCACAGCAACGCCAGCCAGCTCTGCAACCGGCAGCAGCACTACCAGTTTCACCACCGATTCCGCGGCCAACGCGAACCGGATCGCCCATTCTGCGCGCCGCACAGGATGGCGAACAGCGCCAGCGCGGCCGGTCCCCGATCAGCGGCATCGTGTTTGGGGGTGGCTGGATACCGGCGCGAAACTGAAAGCGACCGACCGCAATTACAGCGCGACATAGGGAATGGTGCCGAACAGCAGGACGACCGTCGCCAGCGCCGAGATCACCCGGCTCTTGTCGA
The DNA here is from genome assembly GCF_001421665.1 of Sphingobium sp. Leaf26. GTDB lineage: Bacteria > Pseudomonadota > Alphaproteobacteria > Sphingomonadales > Sphingomonadaceae > Sphingobium. The sequence goes on along the minus strand of NZ_LMKV01000003.1, from coordinate 37,475 downwards.
AGCGCGACCCGATGAAGTCGGATATGGAGGTCGCACCATCGCGATGCACTTCGACATGCAGGCGGTGCAGGAAGCCCCGCCCAACGCCATCAACAGCGCCGGCTTCGGATAGATGGGCAGATAGTGCGATCCCCCCATTGCGGTGCTGCACACCGCAACGGAACGGGTCCAGTTGGCGCAATGGACGGCCAGCGCCAGGCCATATGCAGGGATGCGCCAGCGCGATCCGCTCAGGCGCGCACGATAGCGGTGAGCCAGCGTCGCGCCGCCGAACAGCAGGGCGGCGTAAAGGCGGGCCACAAGAATGGCGATAGGCAGAAGCAGAGGCACAATCGTCTCTACGGCCAGCGCCAATCGGTCCGAAAGATGGAGGGATTGGCGAGAGAGGAGAACCGCTCTAAAAGATGACTATCTAAAATATCGATATCGTTAAATAATTACGATGATCTGTTTGATTAACAACGATATTTTCAGGACATGAAATGGATGGACTTTGACGAGGATTTTCCAGATATCGATCGTGTTATGAACGATAACACGTTGCTGGCCGAATATGCAGATGCCCAGGCCATGCTGGCACGGGTTGAGGAGCGTCAACGGCTCAGCCCGGTTCGTCGCCCCTGGAAGATACGATGCTTCATCGCCGAGCGCCAGGCCCTGGCTTGGGTCGATGCGACCGCGATCGACGCAGACGCCTTTACTGTCGATGGTCGCGGACGTATCGGTGGTGCGGATTTCGACCTCACCCATTGGCGCCGGGCGGTGGGCGCGCCAGTGACGCTCGACATATTGCGGACGAATGCTATCGGCCTGCTCGACTGGCTGGGCGTGGAAGATGGAAGCACGGCCGCCACGCCTTGGGCTGCACCGTCATCGCCGCTGGCCGATGTCCGGCTGCGGGTGGAAGCCTGGCAAGAGGCCATGGCGGCCCTGCCCCCCTCCCCGCCCCTCCTTCACGGCGCACATATGGCGCAGTCCTGGTGGGCGCGCGCCCCAATCGGGCGTGGGGACGCAGTCGCCGGCTTCCTGATCGGCGATCGCCATGGCCCCGGCCGTTCCGCAGCTTCGTCGGGTGGACTGGTCGCCATCGGCTTCCAGCTCAGCGGAGCCGCATGGAAAGTCGCTACGCCGGCACGATTCGACCGATTATGGCTGCAAGCCATGACGCTCGGCGCACGTCATCATCTCGATCAGGAGCAACGACTGCGCGGCTATGCCGAACGCGCCGCCACCCAGATCGCGGCCCGTCGTAGACCTGGCCGACTGCGGGAGGTCATCATGCTGGCAATGGCCCATCCCCATATCGGCAGTCGCCTGGTCGCCGACCGTCTGGACATCACGTCTGCTGGGGCGATCAAATTGCTGACCATCGCGACCGAGGCCGGCCTGTTGGTAGAGCGCTCCGGGCAGGCCAGCTACCGCAGCTATGCCATTCCGGTAAGCAATCTTCCCTCCCCTTCCGTTGCGCCAGACCCGCTTGCAGTTCCCACAGCCCGTGACTTTTGGACCGAAGGCTGAGAAAATCGCCCTCGCCAGATGCGCGGTGAGCGCCATTTGGACGCCTTGACTGGCCATTGCATGCAGAAGGCGCCTAAGCGCTCCACGGGGCTAGAAACCGGCCTGTCGGCAATTTCCGCTTTTGTTCTATCTTCCTGATGCGTTTTCGGTTGTGACCCCGGCAGACACGCCCGCCAAAGGCAACGGTTCGGCGAGAGCGTCCGCCGCTCACCGTCTTTGTGCGCATGCTAGTGAAGGGAAGGGGCCGCGAACGCGCGACCGTTCCCATCGTAATGGCTCCACAGGCGAACGGGCGCCCCGTTGTGTTCAGTCTTCGGCGCGATAACTTAGCCATGTCCGAAAACACGTTCGATGACAGGATCTGGTCGCGTATCGCATCGCGCATGATGTCAGGGAACGACCAAGTGCTACAAATCTGCGCTGTTCGAGTCCCCAGCCGGTGCAGAATAATTGCGCGCTTTTCTCGAACGCGCCGCGCATCGTGTTTTCAGAATCATCCCATGCCCACCAGCGTCGGTCCGGCCGATCCCGGACGATGATCGGAACATATACGCTATCAGGCGCGGAAAGGGCTGATTTCTGGCAGATTATAGGTCATGTCACACGACGTCAGCTTATCGAATGCTGGATCAGTCGATCGGCGGCGGTGAAGAATGCCATGATTCCAAAAACACGCCGGAAGGGTATCAGGGGCGCAATTTAAATTTGTTGCGGCGGTTATGTTCTTTGACAAAGCCATGGAAGCGCTTCGAATAGTTGCGGGGCAATTCATGCGGATTGGCCCCCAGAAAAGCATCGAACCGGCGCATCAGCTCGTCATAATCCCATCCAGGGAAATCGCTGCGGATCGCTTCATATATATCCGCGTCCAATATATCGCGCGCGCGAGCATATGATATCGGGGTCTCACGAACCTTGCGTGGATCAGCGGCTGCGCTTCGCAGCCCACCCGCAGCGTGTGCGATCAGCTTCATCGCCTGTCGCGGGTCGATCATTTCCTGCTGATCCGCCTTCGTCCGGGCGGGGGAAGAGGGGAGGGGGGTGGCCCGCCCCGATCGTACACGCTCGGCCATATGCCGGCGCATCACCATTCGCATCTTGGGCTTGCTGTTATCAGGATTGATAACTTCCAGGCTGATGTCCGGTAATTCATTGGCCTTGGCAAGATCGAGCAGCTTGCGCTTGAACACTGGATAGGCGCTCTCGCTGCCGCTCTTCTGGTGGAGCGTTTCAAAGCCGATGACAAAACCTTCCGGTCCATTCCCGCCCGCATGTTTGCGCGAGGCCCGGTAAAGCCACTTACCAAGGCCGCTGGTGATCTCGAAATAGAGCGGAGAAATGGCCAGCACGTTGCGCTTGTCCATCACTCCGTCAAAGAACCATTTGGACAGGGTGATTTCCATGCCCAGCGAACGCTGGGTACGCTCGTCGACCAGATGGGTATAGCTGTCGATCCAGGAGAAAGTCGTTTCCCGACTCTTGGTGCTGGCACGGATGTTTGTCTTGATCGTCGTCGCCTGTAGCCGGTCGAGCGCACTCACCAGCCGTTCATAGGCACGGCCGCTCGTCCCCCAGCAAATGCGTTTGAGCAGATCGCCGGGTTGAAGCCGGATGACGGGGGACAGATCATTAAGGCCGCGCTCGCGCAGTTCATTGAGATGCGACGCCAGGTAGATCATGATATCCGCGTCCCAGATGGTCGCCATGCCATAGGTGGGATTAGGCGAGACATGGACGCTCACCGACTTATCCGGGCTGACATACTCTATGGGCTTGGTGCGCTTGCGCTTCGACAGGCTGAAGAAGGGCCGCTGCATCGTCTCCTGATAGTCGCGCAACGAAATGTCGCTGAAATCGGGCAAGGTGAAGAACATCTCGAACTGGACCTTGCGCTCTTTCAGCGCCGTCTTGAGTTCGCCCTCATTCGCCACCCTGCATCATCCCATTCCCGCTGTCCCCCCAGGGGGAAAACAGCCATAACAAACTGAAAAATAACGATTATCACTCTATTTTCAGCTTTTCATCCCCGTAAAGCGCCCGCCTATCGGCGCTTTGCATTGCGGATGCGGGCGGCGTCGATGACCGGCCGCAGCGCTTCCAATATATCGTCGGTCGACATGTCGGACGGAGTGAGCGTCAGCGTCAATATCTTCTGCTGGTCCTTCACCACCTCACCGATCGGCTTGCCATTGCCCCCCGCGATTGCCGCCTTCTGCACGCGGCCCTTGGCGATCAACGCCTTGAGCAAGCGGCTCATGACCTCGGGACCGGCGATGGGCTGCTCGTCGCCCGACCGGCGGAAACTCTGTTCCGATGCAATCTGGTCGGCCGCCGCCTCCAGCTTCGTTCGGTTTGCCGGGTCGCGCAGAAGGGGGAGCAGTTTCTCGCCATATTTCGCCTGCAAATCCATTGGCGAATGAAAGGCGCTGACCAGGAAGGGCGGAATGTCGGTCAGCGCGATATAGCGCGACAGTTGCGACTTGGAGATCTTCAGCCGCTCGGCCATGCGCAACTGCACGCCGCCATAGAAGCGATCGACCGCAGCCTTGTAATTGAGGCCGCGCTCCAGATCGGAGATGTCCTCGCGCTCGCGATTTTCGATGTCAGCCAGACGGAAAGCCGCCTCGTCATCCAGATCCTCGATGATCGCGATCAGGTCCATGTCGGGATAGTGATTGGCATTGAGCCAGCTGATCGCCCAGTGCCGCCGCGTCCCCGTGACCAGTTCATAGGGCAGGGGGCCATTGGGCGTCCGCCGCACCACCGCCGGAATGCGGTTGCCACCTTCCGCCAGGATCGAATCAATCAGGCTGCGCAGCCGATGTTCGTCGAGCAGCGAATAGTCGCGCGCATTGCCCGGCCAAATCGAACATTCCGCCGGCTTCAACCTTATGGTCGGTCGCTTCACGATCCGCGCGGCCTCGCCAAACGCTTCCAGACGCTTGTTGGTGAAATTGACGCGCCCCGGCGCCGCTTCGGCCGTTGCCGGATCGGGCGGGACCACTGGTTCAGCCGGAACCGACGCCAGCGCTTCGCTGATCAAGGACCGCCGGCTCATGCCGCGACGCTCACGCCGGCATCAGCGCCGGTCAGGCTGGTCGATGCCCATTGCTGCCGGATCTGCTGCTCGACCTCACCGAACACCGCATCCAGATTGTCGCGGCACCGCATATAGGTCTGGTGCGACGCGGACGGCTTGGATTCATAGATAGACCGGAAAGCCTGGGTCGCATTCTTGATTTCTTCTGACGCCAGGATCGGCTGCCCCAGCAACAGGCCGGCATAAGTTGCCTGCATGATCCGCCACATGTCATTTTCTCCCGGCTTGCTGGGAGAGAAAGTGGAACAGACGACACGAATGAAGCCGTAATTGACCGGTGTGCCATTCTGCTCAAGAATTTCGATATTGTCCGCGATCGTGTCCATGAAATGGATGGTCGACAGATAGTCGAGCTGGCGCGCGGGCACCGGGATCAGCAGACCGGTCGCGGCCGCCATGACATTGAGGCCCAGAAAGCCCATGGCTGGTGGCGGATCAAGCAGGATCACGTCGAAATCCTTGGCCACGCTGGCTATTCCGATGCGCAGCGCCTGAAGGCTTTCGCGCACGGCCTGACCACCTTCGCGCAGGGTGGAGGTCAAGTCCCACTCGGCGTCCTGAAGTCCAAGGCTGGACGGCACGATCTTGATCGTGGGCCAGGGTGTGTCCCGGATCGTCTGGGCGAAATCGCTGAAAGTGCTGCGCGGCGACAGGAAAGTGCCCAGCGTCTGTTCGTCGTCGATCAGCGTTTCGGGCTGGATATCGAACATGGTGGTGGTCGATGCCTGCGGATCGCAATCGATCACCAGCACGCGATAGCCATGTAGTGCCAGATAGTCCGCAAGATGCTTGGTGATCGTGCTCTTGCCGACGCCGCCCTTGAAATTCTGGACCGCCAGCACGACGGCGTCCTCGTCTGGTTGCTTGCCGACATGGATGCCCAGCGCTTCGCGAATCTGGGTCAGGTCTTCCAGCATATAGTAGCGCCGGCCATTGGGCAGTTGCTTGGGTTGGGGCAGGCGCCCTTTGGCCTCAGCCTTGGCTAGCGCCTCTGGTGTACGGCCGATCAGTTCAGCGGCTACGGTCGGGCCGAAAGTCATGTCGAGCGTCTTGCGCGTATCGGGACGGAACACGATCGCCTTGATATGATCGCGCATTTGCTGGCACGCCGTGGTGACGTTACGCAGCGTATTGACGGTAAACGACATGGCGCCCCTCATAGTCGAATCATGACGGTGAAACTGGTTGGCGTTTAATGCGCCTATTTTAGCGCGAAAGTCAAACTCACCCTATTGTCGATCTGGAGTTGCTTCCTTGCTGCACTGCGGCGCGTCTGAACACAACCGATGGGAGAAGAGACCAAGGGAAGGACGGGCGCCAGCTGATAGCCCTTCAACCTCTAACCATGCCGCAATTCTGGAGGCAAACACGCATTAGAGATTTTTATGAGGAGATTAGACTGATTACCACCAGCGCTGAAAAGGGATTTCCGGCACAAATCCCCCGATTCGTGCCGCGCCGCCGGAAACTGATCACACGATTGATCGCGATTGATAACACGCTGTGATGATTCCGAAAGTACGTCATGGGAGTCTTGATAACACGCTGAATGTCCAGCCGATTAAGGGTCTGGCATGACGGCTGCGCTGCCCTCCGTCCCGATGTCCATCAGCGTCGCTGTGGTGGGGGCATGGGCTTTCCACATGGGTAGGCCAGCCCCATTGGGGTCGCCATTCTTGACGAAATTGACCAGATAGCCGCTCGCCACCCGACCGATGGTCCGGTCACCAGTGGTCGTCGCCGCGCCATATTTGATCCCGACCGTATCGAAGAAATAGGGTATTTCGCTCGCATGGCCCGCCCCTTTTGTGTCGGCGGTGCGCAGCGCCTGTGCCACATAGGAGAAGCGATAGTGAAAGGTCGGCACGCCCTGGCCGGCGAACATCTGCGCCATGGACCGGGCGCCCGTCACCATTGGCCCCGTCGGTCCGCCGATATCGTTGCTGGTCGCGCCGATCATCACCGGCACCCTGGCAAAGCGGCCGGTCCGATAGGCGGCGATGCTGTCCACCGCGACCTTGCCGTCGGCGATCGGGCTGCTGTACGTGCGCGGGCCGGGGGTAAACAGTGCGGCCAGGTTCAGGCCGTCGACAATAGTGTCGGCCGGCAGCGCGCGCAACTTGGCGACAGCCTGCGGATCATCGGCGGCAATGCCTTTCTGCTCGCCGAAGGCTGCGCCCGCCTTTTCGGCGGCGGCCAATGTGGCATCGCCCATCGGCATCGGCCCGCCCGATTGAATAACAGCCTTCTGGAACAGCCCCTGCGCCATCGGCGATGTCAGCAGCGCATGGACCGACATGCCGCCCGCGCTTTCGCCGATGATCGTCACATTGGCGGGATCGCCGCCAAAGGCCGCGATATTCGACTGCACCCAGCGCAGCGCTGCGATCTGGTCCATATAGCCATAATTGGCCTGTAGCCCCTTGTCCGCATCTACCTTCGTCAGCGCGGGATGGGCGAAGGTGCCGAAGCGGCCCAGCCGATAGTTGAAGCTGACGACCATGATGCCCTGCCGCGCCAGCGCTGCGCCAGCATAGGTGGGCGGCGACGATCCGCCATTCACGAAGCCGCCGCCATAGATCAACACCATCACCGGTAGCTTGCCCTTGGTCGCCGCCGGCTTCCACACATTCATATAGAGGCAGTCTTCCGCCGGCGGGGTACCCAGCGGCGCGGCATCGCTGGGGAAGGGCAGTTGCATGCAGTCATGGCCATATTGGCCGGCATCGCGCACCCCCTGCCACCGCGCCACGCTTTGCGGCGCGCGCCAGCGCAGGTCGCCCACTGGCGGCGCGGCGAAGGGGATGCCCTTGAAGGCGACGACGCCATCCGCGCTCACCCCGCGCAGGGCACCATCGGCAATCGTCACGACCGGTTCGGCGGTCGCGGTGCGGGCCTGCACACCGGCGCCGGACAGCGCCGTGGCCAATAGCATCATGCCCAAGCGAAAGCGCATATCCCGTCTCTCCCGTCTGTCAGGGCAGGGGCAAGGCCACCACCCGCTGTTCCCGCGCCGATCGCAGCGCAGCTTCGATGACTTCCTGCACTGCGATCGCTTCTTCAAGCGGAATCGGCATGGCTCCACCAGTCAGCAGAGCCGCGCCCAGCCTTTCATAATAATGTTCCTGGCATCCTGTCGCCGCCGGGCGCAGCGTCACGCCGCCCGATCCGTCATGCCATTCGACCGGATCGGCATCCACGCCCCATCCGCTATCGCCCGGTCGCAGGCCAGCGATCAATTGCGCCTCCTGCGGATCCAGCGACCGTTTGATGATGGATCCCTTATTGCCATGCACGGCGAAGCGCGGGCTGCCGCCCATGTCGCCGCTTGGTGCATTGAGGCTGGCATGGAGCACGGCGCGCATCCCGTCATAATGCAGCACGACATGCGCCCAGTCGTCCGCCGCGGATCCGGGCCGCAGCGCCACGATGTCCGCGCTCACCGCCAGCGGCCGGCCGAACAGCGCCAGCGCCTGATCGACCAGATGCGGTCCCAAGTCGAACCACACCCCCGATCCGGGCGATCCATCCTCCCGCCAGCGGTCGCGCACCTCCGGCCGGAAGCGGTCGAAATGGGATTCGAAATGGCTGACGCGCCCGACCAGCCCTTCTTCGATGGCGGCGCGGATGCTCAGGAAATCGCTGTCGAACCGCCGATTGTGGAACACGGTCAATCGTTGGTCGCCAGCCCGCGCCATTCGCTCCAGATCGCGCGCCTCTGGCAGCGTCAGCGCAAATGGCTTGTCCACCACCACATGCTTGCCAGCCCGCAGCGCATCGGCGGCGATCGGTGCATGTGTCGCACTCGGTGTCGCAACCACGACCAGGTCGATCGACGGATCAGCCAGCAGGGCGGCCGTGTCCATACAGCAGATCGCTGGATACAGTGCCGCGACCTCCTCCGCCCTGCTGGTCACGATCGCAACCAGGTCCAGCGTCGCCGCCGCCCGTATCAACGGCGCATGAAAGACCCGCCCGGCCATGCCATAGCCGATCAGGCCGACCCTGATCCGCGCGCTCACGGTTTCAATGCTCCGGCTACCACCGGCGCCAGCTTGCCGACGATCACCGTCACGCCCTTGTCATTGGGGTGGATGCCGTCGGGCAGTTGCAGCGCCCGATCGCCGATAACGCCGTCCAGCATGAAAGGGTAAAGGCCCGCCTCATATTGGCGCGCCAGTTCGGGATAGATGGGGTTGAAGGCGGCAGCATAGTCCGGCCCCATATTGGGCGACGCGAGCATGCCCGTCAGCAACACGGGAATGCCGCGCTGCTGCAATTGCGCCAATATCGCGTCCAGATTGCTGCGCGTTTCCGCCGGGGACAGGCCGCGCAGCATGTCGTTGCCGCCCAGCCCCACGAGCATCAGGTCGGGCTTGCGCGGCAGGCCGTCCAGAGTGAATGCCAGCCGCGCCAGCCCGGCCGCCGTCGTATCACCCGATACCCCGGCATTGACCACGCGCGCCTTCACACCGCGCGCTGTCAGCGCCTTTTCCAGCACCGGCGCCAGTCCCTTGTCCTGATCCAGATTATAGCCGGCATAGAGGCTGTCGCCAAATGCGACGACCAGCCGCTGGTCGGCCGCCGGAACCGTCGATTGCGCCTCATTGGCGACCACGACATTCTGGTCTGCTGAAGGTGGCGCGGGTGTTTTATCCGAACAGGCCACCGCCAGTTGGACAAACAGCGCCAACATCCCATATTGCGTCCATCTGCCCGCCAAGGAGCGCTCCTTCTTCATGCACTTGCCCATCGATCCAGCCACTATCGCGATCCGCGCGCAGGATGTCACCCTTTCGCTTGGAACGCGCGATGCGCCGGTGGCGATCCTCAAGGGTGTCGATCTCACCATCTTGCGCGGCGAAAGCCTCGCCATATTGGGCGCATCGGGATCGGGCAAAAGTTCGCTGATGGCGGTGCTGTCGGGCCTCGAACAAGCGAGCGGCGGCAGCGTCAGCGTGGGTGGCGTCGATTTCGGCGCGCTGGACGAGGATGCACTGGCGCAGGCCCGCCGCGGGCGGATCGGCATCATCCTGCAAAGCTTCCACCTGCTTCCCACCATGACCGCGCATGAAAATGTCGCCGTGCCGCTGGAACTGGCTGGCCATGCCGATGCCTTCGATCGCGCGGCCGACGAGTTGCGCGCCGTGGGCCTCGGCCACCGGCTCGACCATTATCCGGCCCAGCTTTCGGGCGGCGAGCAGCAGCGCGTCGCCATCGCCCGCGCCGTCGCGCCGCGCCCGACCCTGCTGTTCGCCGACGAACCGACCGGCAATCTGGATGCGACCACCGGCGCCACCATAATGGACCTGCTGTTCGAACGGCAGGCGGCGGCGGGCGCGACCCTCATCATCATCACCCATGATCCGGTGCTGGCGCAGCGTTGTGGCCGGATCGTGGAAATGCGCGATGGCCTGATCGCCTCGGACCGCGCCGCATGAACGCACTGGATTGGCGCGCCAGTTGGCGCATTGCCCGGCGTGACCTGCATCTGGGCTTTCGCGGCCTGCGGCTGCTCTTCCTCTGCCTGTTCCTGGGCGTGGCGACACTGGCGGCGATCGGCAGCCTGACCGCCGCCATCACGCAGGAATTGAGCGATCGGGGCCGCACTCTGCTGGGCGGCGACATCGAAATCGCCATGACCCAGCGCGAAGCGCGGCTTGGCGACAAGGAAGCCTTCCGCCAGCTCGGCACATTAAGCGAAACCATCCGTCTGCGCGCCATGGCGCAGCGCGTGGGGCAGGGCAGGGGTGACGCCCCGCCCGCCATCCTCACCGAATTGAAGGGCGTCGATTCCGTCTATCCGCTCTACGGGACGCTCAGCCTGAAACGCGCCCGCTACAGCCCGCTCGATCCCGGCCATATTCTGATCGGCGACGCGCTGGCGCAGCGGCTGGACGTCCGCGCTGGCGACCGGCTGCGCTACGGCACCGCCGATTTCATCATCGCCGGCATCATTGCCGACGAGCCGGACCGACTGGGCGAGGGCTTTACGCTTGGCCCTGTCGCCATTGTCTCGATGGACGGACTGCGCCGCACCGGCCTGATCCAGCCGGGCAGCCTCTATGCCGCCAAATATCGGATTCGTCTGAATCCCGGCTTCGATGCCGTCACCGTCCGCAACGACATGGAAAAGGCTCATGCCAGCGACGGCTGGACCTTCAAGGACAAAGATCGCGCCGCGCCGGGCGCCAACCGCTTCATCGAACGCATGGGGCAATTCCTGTCGCTGATCGGCCTTGCGGCGCTCGTCATCGCAGGCATCGGCGTCAGCAATGGCGTCGCCTCCTATCTCGCCGGCAAGCGCGGCGGCATCGCGACATTGAAAGTGCTGGGCGCGACCTCCGCCGATATTGGCCGCATCTATCGGATGCAGGTCGGCGCGGTCGCCCTGCTCGGCATCGGCGCAGGCCTGATCGTCGGCGCGCTGTTGCCGCCATTGATCGTCGCGCTGGCGGGCGACATATTGCCGGTCAGTCCCGGCTTCCGCGTCCATCCGCTGCCGCTTGTCACCAGCGCCGCCTATGGCCTGCTGATTGCCTTTCTCTTCACCTTCCCGCCTCTCGGCCGCGCCCGCACCCAGCCCGCCGCCGCCATTTTTCGCGGCGCGGTAGAAACGCGCGGCGGCCTCGATCGCCGCAGCCTGATCGCCATGGCCGGGGCAGGGGGCCTGCTCGTCGCGCTCGCCTTGCTGACGTCGCGTGAACCGCTTTTCTCGGCGGCGGTGCTCGGCGCGACGGGGGCCGTCCTGCTGCTTCTGCTGGGCCTTGGATGGGCGGTCCGTCGCCTTGCCTTGCTCGCCCCGCGCCCGCGCCGCCCGCTGTTGCGTCTCGCGCTCGCCAATCTCCACCGCCCTGGCGCGCAGACCGCCGCGCTGATCGTGGCGCTGGGCCTTGCGCTGACATTGTTCGTGACGCTGGCCGGCATCCAGACCAGCCTCGACCGCGAAATCCGTAACGTCGTGCCGGAAAAGGCGCCCAACCAGTTCGTGCTCGATATCCCGTCCACATCGCGCGATCGCTTTCGCGCCATCGCTCGTGAACAGGCGCCCGAAGCGCAACTCAACATCGTCCCCGCGCTGCGCGGCACGATCGTCGCCTATGGCCGCCAGCGGGTCGCCGACCTTCAGGAACTGCCCGAAGGCGCCTGGTTCCTGCGCGGCGAACGCGGCGTCACTTATAGCGATGTCCTGCCGCAGGGCAGTGACCTGACCGGCGGTCAATGGTGGCCGCACGCCTATGCCGGTCCGCCGCTCGTCTCGCTGGACGAAGAAGCGGCGAAGATCATGGGCATCGGTATCGGCGACACGCTGACCGTCAGTATCCTCGGCCGGGAAATCACCGCGCGCATCGGCTCCCTGCGGAAGGTCAATTGGGACACGATGGGCTTCAACTATATCCTCGTCTTTTCGCCCAACACATTGTCCGCCGCGCCGCACAGCCTGACCGCGACCATCACCATGGACGCCCGCCATGACGCGGCCATGACCCGCGCCTTGCTGTCCGCCTTCCCCGGCGTGTCGGTGATCGGCGTGGGTGACGTGATCGATCAGGTCGGCACCATCATGACGCAGATGTCGCGCGCCATCGTCGCTGCCGCCTCGGTCGCGATCCTGGCCGGCATCGCCGTGCTGGTCGGCGCGATTGCGGCCTCCCGCGCGGCGCGCAGCTATGACAGCGTGATATTGAAGACGCTGGGGGCAACCCGCTGGCAGATATTGGCCGGACAGGCGATCGAATATGGCCTGCTCGCCGCCATGCTGGCGCTGGTCGCGCTGGCGCTCGGCCTGACGGCGGCGTGGTTCGTCATCGTGCGCATATTTGAATTTCAGTGGCAACCCGACTGGGCAGTGGTGCTGGCGACATTGGGCGGCGGAGCGCTGCTGACGCTGGGTATCGGCCTTGCCGGCGCAATCCCGCTGATGTCGATCCGCCCGGCCCGCGCGCTGCGGCAGTTGTAACGGCTGTCGCGGCTGTAAACGGCACCGATCGCGGCATATCCTGCCGCGATCGGTGCCTCCTGCCGCGCCGCCCCTTTTATCCTGCCGCCTTCGTCCAGCATAGGAAAAGGCCGGCATGACCAGCACCGCTTCGCAAATCCGCTCCTTCATCGACCTGCGCCAATGGGCCGCAGGCGCGACCGTCGCCCCGGCCAAAGGCGACGCTTTCCTTGCCGCCCGCGCGGACCTGCCGCTCGCCGACGGCCCGATCACCGCTGGCCTCATCCTTCTGCCATGGGGTAGCGGCAGCGTTTCCGCCTTGCCCGGTGAAGAGTTCGTCATCGTGGAATCGGGCACCGTCCGTATCGAACAGGCGGACAAGAACTTTACCCTGACCGAAGGCGACAGCCTGTTACTGCGCGACGGGGCGTCCTTCGACTGGTCCACCGACGCGGACTCTCGCATCCTCTTCATGCGCCGCAGCGGCGGCCCGGCCGGCAATGGCACGATCATCCCGATCGACACCGGCGCCCCACTCGAACCGTCGGGCGCGCCGCTCGCTGAACTGCTGGTCGGCCCAACCCCGCAATGCCGCAACCATGGCGATTACAAGTCCGACGACGGCGAATATATGGTCGGCACCTGGGATTCGACGCCCTACCATCGCCGCGCCATGGCTTATCGCCATTTCGAGTTGATGTACCTGCTCGACGGCAGCGTGACCTTCGTCGACGAAGCCGGGGAAGAAGGCACTTTCCAAAAGGGCGACATCTTCATGGTCGAACAGGGTGCGCAATGCAGCTGGGACAGCCAGGTCCATGTGAAGAAGGTCTACTGCATCTACCGGCCCGCCTGATCGGAAGACAGGTCAGGCCATGGGATCGAGCGTGCCCAGCCATGCCACCAGCCCCATGATGGCGATGGCGGCGCTCGTTTCGATGGCCAGCGAAAATCGCAGATAAGCCAAGGCCCGCCGCGTCTCGCCCCGCTCCAGCAGGGGCGTCAATCGCCAGCGGTTCACCGCCGCCAGTCCCAGCATCAGCCCGAACAGCGCCAGCTTGGCTCCCAGCAACAGGCCGTAACGGCTGCCCGTCAGCGCCGGCATCTCTGCCGGTCCCACGATCATCACCAGATTGATCGCACCACTGACGATCAGCGTCGCGACGATCAGCGTCCCCATCAGCGCAAAGCCGCCCAGCATGGCGGCCATCCGCTGCACATCTTGGCGCGGTGCCGCCACCGCATGCAGCAGCACCGCCAAAGCCCCGGTCCATCCGGCCGCCGCCCAGATATGGGCGACATCGGCAACCCGGTGGAACATACCAGTCACATCCTCGGTCGCCCCGGCATGACCGGTCCAGGCCAGCGTCGCGGCTGCGACCGCTGCAGGGATCAGTGCGACCCGAAGGCCCTGCGGCAGGATCAGGCAGGCCAGCGCCAGCAGCAAGGCGACCCCGCGCACCGCCAGCACCGCGCCGATCGGCGTCAAGGTCAGCAATATCTGTGCACTGGCCCAGTCGGGACTGCTGATCGGCGTGCCGGTCATCGCGGCGGCACTGGCCAGCAGCCACAGCACGGACACTGCCATGCCGCCCAACGCCAGCATCGCCAGACCGCTCCTGCGCCCTTCCATGCCCATGGCCCACCAAAAAAGAGGCAGACCCATGAGCAACGCTAAGTCGATCATCAGCGCACATCGCGCGCCGATCAACACCCCCTCGGTCATCGCGGCTTACTTCACGGTGAAGCTGTAGCCGCCTTCCATCTTGTGCTGGTCCGCGCCGACGATGTGCCACTTGATGTCATAGCTGCCGGCCGGCAGGGCGCGTGGGAAGGTCAGGGTCATGGTCTTGCCGTTGACGTCGGTCTTGAAGCCCTTGATCGGCATCGCGGGATGATCGGCCATGCCCGGCATGCCAGTCATCACCAGTTCCGCGCCGCTCATCGGCGCCAGAAAGGTTTCGGAAAAGGTCAGGGTCAGCCTGGTCGGCTTGGCGACCGTAGCATTGGCGGCGGGGTTGGACGACACCAGCTTGCTATGGGCTGCTGCAACGCCGGGCAGCGCCAGCGCAAGGGCGGCGGCAGCGGTCAGGAAATAACGGGTCATGGGGCAATCTCCATTGGGGTGGTCAGGGGATGATACGCATGGACTTGCCGCACCCCTCGACCCATGCGCATAATTTTTTCGTCTCTTTCAGGTGAGGGATAGCCGCCGCTCGCGCGTATGCTTGGGGAAGGATGGAGATATGATGATGACCGATCTGGATCAGTTGTTGGGCACGGTGCGTGCGATGCCGACCGACGCGCGTCTGGCGGATATGGACGCGGCGGTGATGGGCGGTCTGGCCCGTCGGCGCGATCAGGCGATGGCGCGGCGCAGCCTGATGCTCGCCGGCCTGCTGGCGATCGGCATCGGCTGGGCCGGCAGCATCGTGCCCGGCGCGCCGGCACAAGCGGCGCCGACGCCGATCGGCATGTCCGATTATGCGCCGTCCCGCCTGCTCGGCCAATGAACGGCCGGCGTTATATATGGGTGGCGCTGGTGGCCTTTGCCGCCGCGCTCGCGGCCGTGCTGGTCGCCCGCATCTGGCTGGCCCCCGAACCGCGTGTCGAAAGCGAGGTCCACGCCCTGCTGCACCAGCGGCTCACGCTCGATACGGCGCAGGAACAGCGCATCCATGAACTGGAGGCGGCCTTCGCCAGCCGCCGCGCCGCGCTGGAAGCGGAAATGCGCGCCGACAATCAACGGCTCGCCGCCGCAATCGAAGCGGAACATGGCTATGGCCCCAAGGTGGCGGAATCCGTCGACCGATCGCATCATGTCATGGGCCAACTGCAAAAGGAGACGCTCCAGCATATCTTCGCGATGCGTGGCGTGCTCCGCCCGGATCAGGCGGCGCAGTTCGACGCCGCGATCGTCAAGGCGCTGACCCAGCCGGCCCGGTGAAGACAGCCGATCCCGACGATCGCGCCCTGGCCGCCCGCGCGCTGGCCGGGGATCAGGCTGCCTATGGTGCGCTGATGCAGCGGCACCGCGATGCCGTCTATCGGCTGGCGCGCGGGGCGATCGGCGATCCTGACGAAGCGCTCGACATCACGCAGGAAAGCTTCGTCGCCGCCTTTGCCGCGCTCGCCCGCTATGACGCATCGCGCCCCTTTCGCGTCTGGATCGCGCGCATCACGCTCAACAAATGCCGCGACTGGGGCCGTCGCCGCGCCGTCCGCCGCTTCTTCGCCTTCGCCAAGCCGATCGACGATGCGCTCGATATTGCTGCACCCGACGCCACGCCGGAGGACGCCGCCCGCTCGATTCAGGAAGTCGCCCGCATCAACGCTGCCATCGCCACTTTGCCGGCCAATCTGAAGGACGTCCTGCTGCTCCGCACCATCGAGCAGATGAGTCAGGCCGACGCGGCGCAGGTGCTGGGTGTCACCGAAAAGGCGGTCGAAACCCGCCTCTATCGCGCCCGCGCGAAACTCGCTCAAATTTTGACGGATTGACGCATCGCCCGCGTATGAAGGGGCATGACCGACCTGTCCCTTGATCGCCGCACTATGTTCAAAGGCGCCGCAGTGCTGACACTGCCCGGAGCCTTCCCCGCCTGGGCGCGCAGCGGCACCGCCGGCCTCCATCCCGCACCGGGTGTCCTGTCGGGCCATAGCATGAAGATGTTCGACCCCTCGGTCGCGTCCGACGTGCCGATGGGACCGGGGGTCGCGACCCTCTCCTCCATGCCGGTCGATCGTACCGCTGACCGGTCGATGGGGCTGGAAGAGGTCGACCATCGCGTCCTCACCCATGCCGACCTGCGTGCGCTCGAACCCAACGAGGATATTCGCACACCGACCCGTTCGCTCGACATCTACCTGACCGCGAACATGGAACGCTAGATGTAATTTCGATGTACCACCGGTTCGGATAGAGTATGATGAACCAACATAAATGGCTATTTTCCAGGTGTTTGAAAAAGCCTATAATATTCTGGCCTCAGGTCGACTGGGAATTCGGGTGTATGACAGGCCAGTTGAGGCAGACGACATCGCCGATACGATAGGCAGTAAAAATTGTCACATTGCGGTGAGGGGTAGCTGCGTCGGCCGCGTATCCCAACCATGATGTCAAATAGCAGCTCTCGTCGTTCCTTGCTTCAACGCAGGCGCTTCCTGAAACTAGGCGGTGCCTTTGCCGGGAGCCTTGGCGTCGGTGGCCTCTTTCCGGTTTGGGCGCGAAGCGGTACGTCGGGAATTGTGCATGCCAGCCCCGCTTCCGGCGTTCTGACGGGCAATTCCATTGCGCTTCATATCGGTGAGAGCCACTTTTCGACGGGTGGTCGATCGGGGCACGCGGTGACCGTAAATGGCACTCTGCCAGCGCCACTGTTGCGCCTGCGGGAAGGCGAAACGGTGCGCATCGCCGTAACCAATCGGCTTAAGGAGCAAACCTCGATTCATTGGCACGGACTGCTTGTGCCGTTCCAGATGGATGGCGTGCCCGGCGTCAGCTTCCCCGGTATCGATCCGGGCGAGACGTTCGTCTATGAATTCCCGCTCATCCATTCGGGGACATTTTGGTACCATTCGCACTCCGGCATGCAGGAGGCGGAAGGGCTGTTCGGACCGATTGTAATCGATCCTGCCGGCCTCGATCCGATCGCTTGCGACCGTGAGCATGTGCTGGTCCTTTCGGACTGGAGCCCGATCCATCCGCATGAGCAGATGCGTCGTTTGAAGATGATGGGTGGCTACTTCAACCGTCAGCGCCAGACACTTGCGGGGCTGCTGGAGGGGAAGGACCAGTCGCTATCCGACCGCCTTGCCTGGGGGAAGATGCGCATGGACGCGACCGATATCTCGGACGTGACCGGATCGACATACAGCTTCCTTATCAACGGGCACGGCAATTCCGAGAATTGGACTGGGCTTTTTGGCGCGGGCGAAAGGGTGCGTCTCCGGGTTATCAACGCCTCTTCTATGACCAACTTCAACTTCCGCATCCCCGGCTTGCCGCTGACTGTTGTGGCGGCAGACGGCAACCCCGTACAGCCGGTCGAGACCGATGAAGTGCAGATAGCAATTGCCGAGACCTACGACTTCATCGTCCAGCCAGGCACGGCTGAGAGCTACGGCGTGATCGCCGAGGCCATCGACCGCTCCGGCCTGGTCCGCGCGACTTTAGCACAGCGGCATGGCCTTGTCGGCGAAACGCCGAAGCTGCGTGAGCGACCTGTGCTCACCATGCGCGACATGGGAATGGACATGGACGGTATGGACATGGGCGAAGGCGGGGTGATCGACCTTAGCAAGCCCGCCAACAGCTCGATGAGCGGCCACTCGATGTCGATGCGAGATCCCTCGGTTGCACCGGGAGTGAAGATGGGGCCGGGCGTTGCTACCTTGTCGCCCATGCCGGTGGACCGTCTTGCCGACCGTCCGACCGGGCTGGAAAGCGTCGACCACCGCGTCCTGACTTATGCCGATTTGCGTTCGAGCGATCCCAATCCGGATATTCGCGTGCCCAGCCGACAGATAGATGTGCACCTGACCGCGGCGATGGAGCGGTATATGTGGTCCATGGACGGGGAGGCAATGTCGGAGAACCCGGCGCCGATCCCATTCCGTCTGGGCGAGCGTGTCCGTGTGAACCTCATCAACGACACGATGATGCCGCACCCGGTCCACATCCACGGCCATTTCTTCGAACTGGTCAGCGGCGAGCCGGGGAACCGGGCACGCAAGCATACTGTCAACGTGTTGCCGGGCGGCAAGGCGTCGTTTGATCTTACCGCCGATGCTGAGGGTGACTGGGCGTTCCACTGCCATATGCTTCTTCACATGCACGCTGGGATGATGCGCGTCGTTACGGTGCGCCGGGACGGGGCTGCTTGATGGTTCGGCTATTCCCGATCCTCACCTCGCTTTTGCTGGCCGGTTCTTCGCTGGCCGCGCAGGCACAGGAGGCTGGTATCCCGCCACCGCAGGCTGACGGCCATGCAGATATGGATCACGGCGCCATGGACCATTCACAGATGAACATGTCCGGCACGGATATGAGTGGGCAGGACATGAAGGGCATGGATCACTCCGCCCACGCCATGCCCACAAGCGCCGTCAGCGATGCGCCTGGCGAAGCCCCGCCGCCGCCGGTGCCGGCAGACTTTCCTGCTGAACGCTTTTTCGCGCCTGATCGCATGGCAGCTTCGCGTGCGGCGATGTTGAAGGAAATGAGATTCAACACGTTTGCGCTGCAGGTCGATCAATCGGAATTTCGTACAGGCAAGAACGGCGATGGCTTCGGCTGGGAAGGGCAGGCATGGTACGGTGGCGATATCGACCGGATCGTGCTGGCGAGCGAGGGTGAGGGCATTCTTGGCGAGCGGGCCGAACGTATTGAAGTTAATGCTTACTGGCGCCACGCGCTGGACCCGTGGTTCAATCTCCAGCTGGGCATGCGGCAGGATTTCCGGCCCGATCCGCAGCGCACTTATGCGCTGGTCGGTGTCGAGGGGCTGGCGCCCTACTGGTTCGAGCTGCAAGGCCAGTTGCTCGTCTCCAACAAGGGCGACGTCCATGCGCGCGGCAAGGCGGGATATACACAGCGCATTACCCAGTCGCTGGTGGTTGAACCCGAGATTGAAGTGGACTTTGCCTTTCAGGACGTACCCGCATTGAACGTTAGCGCGGGCTTCGAGCGTCTCGAAATGGGTGCCAGACTTCGCTACGAGCGTAACAGATCGCTGGCGCCCTATGTGGGCATCAATTGGGAGCGCAAGCTCGGTGGCACGGCAGCTCTAGCACGAGCAACGGGTGAGGGTGTGTCCGGCGTATCGGCTGTCTTTGGTGTGCGCGCAATGTTCTGATTTACACCAATTGCGCGATCGGAGATGGGGCCAGCATGTCCCTCGTCGGACGAATATTGAGTAGCCCTTAGTTTTCTCGGCCGTGAACCCATAAATGGGATGGCGCGGCAGTCAGCGTTTGGCTCTCACTCGATACAACTGGAGCACGGCCCAAGCGACTAAAGGACCAACTATACCTGCCGCCGCTGACAGGTATCCGTGAGTGAAGTACGCATCGCCCAATTCAGCACGGATCGCGGGGCCAACAAAGGGATCATGGAGTTCATCGACTTGGCCCCAAGCGCAAAATAATGCGATGGGGAGAAGGAAAAGCGCGAAAGATGGGCGCTTCACTCCGGCGATGAAGGCAATGGCCGTGATAATCCCCGGAACCATCCATAACTGAGGGATGGTGGGCTCCTTGTCTGCCACCTCTGCGAACGCTGGTGATGATAGAAAGATGAGCAATCCGATAAGCGGAACTCGCGCTCTCATTATGGATATTGGCGCGAACTTGGTCATACTCTGATTTCCCATGGTCCATCAAAGTTGGCAAGTAGTTGCTTGTCGATCAAAAGCTTCCAAATTGCACGAGAACGTGATTCAGCGTCGGGATGAGCCGATACGACCTGACTGACTTCGAATGACGTTTGATCGAACCGCTTCTGCCCAACAAGCCACGAAGTGTCCCGCGCGTCGATGATCGACGTCTGCTAAACGGGATATTCTGGGTGCTGCGATCTGGCGCACCGTGGCGCGACCTGCCCGAACGCTATGGGCCGCGCACCACTTGTTACAACCGCTTCGTGCGATGGCGAAAAGCCGGCGTTTGGGACCGGATGATGTACGCAATCACCGCAGCACATGATGGCGGCATCCAGATGATCGACAGCACTTCATCCGGGCGCACCAGCAGGCTGCGACGGCAAAAAGGGGGATCGAGATCATTGTCTCGGTCGTTCCCGAGGCGGGCTCACGACCAAAATCCATGCGGTCGTCGATGGGCAAGGCCTCCCGATCCGGCTGAGCCTGACCGTTGGGCAAACCCATGACGGACAAACTGCCGACAATCTGCTCGACCATATCGGTGCCGGAACAATCGTGCTGGCCGACAAGGCATACGATGCCGACCGCATCCGGGCGTCTCTCCGAGAGAGGGGCGCGTTCGCCAATATCCCACCCAAGTCCAACCGGCGGTCGGAACCGTACTTCAGTACTTGGCTCTACCGCGAGACGAACCTGATCGAGAGCTTCTTCTCCAAGCTGAAGCACTTCCGTTGGGTTGCCACCCGCTACGACAAGCTGGTCGAGAACTTCCTCGCAATGGTCCAACTCGCCTCAATGCGACTGTGGCTGCGGGTTTATGAGTCTACGGCCTAGACGCCTTCTGCTTTAAAATTTTCTGTTGTTCGAACTGTGCGGGTGACGATACTGAATTCCGTCATCAACAATAATCTCTACGACGTCCGTGTGCCGCTGGCCGGATCGATCAACCCTTCGGGAATCGGTGACGGGCATGTTAGAATCTTTGATACTCGCTTCATTGCGAACAGCACGGCGGGACTGAGCATCGCAGGGGCCGCCAACGATGCCGTGATCGCCGGCAATCGCTTCATCGGTCCCAAATCACTGGAAATCCTGAGCGGTGCGAAGGTCGCTTCCTATTGCGACAATATATTGACTGGCGGCGACAATCCGACGAGCGCCCTGCCGCAATGTTGAGGCGGATGCCGTTCCGGACGACAAGCGCGTGGTGAATGGTCCGACAATGCCCCTATACCCCGTCTTGCCCGCCCGATATGCGGGCGTGACGGGTGATGCCGTCCGGGTAAAGAGGGAGCGTGGGGATTGGGCAAGCGGATCGAAACCTTCGTCGTGGGGGTGCAGAAGGCAGGGACGACCAGCCTGTTCGCCCTGATGCGCGAACATCCCCAGCTTGCTGCTCCGGGTCGGAAGGAATTGCATTTCTTCGATGATGAACGGCGCAACTGGATGGTACCGGACTATGCCGATCTGGCCAGCAGCTTTGGCGATGATGGCGATCGGATGCGGTTCGAGATCACGCCGTCCTACAGCTATTGGCCGCGCGCAATGGAGCGGATTCACCGCTATAATCCCGGCGCCCGCATCATCCTGTTGTTTCGAAATCCGTTCGAACGGGCGTGGTCGCATTGGTGTATGCAATATGCCCGTGGACGCGAAGACTTGCCCTTTGCGCGAGCCATTCGCGAAGAGGCTGCGCGGCTCGACGGACTATCCGCCGATTCCGCCCAGCGTCGGTATTTCAGCTATGTCGATCGTGGCCGTTACGCGACCCAGTTGGAGCGATTGCTGACCCTGTTTCCGCACGAGCAGATCCTGTTGCTGACGGCGGAGGCACTGGGGGAGGATCAGTCGGCCGTGCTGGCGACGATCGCCCGGTTTCTGGACATCCATCCCTTCCCGCCACTAGCGCCTGCGCGCGAAAATGCCCGCGTGCCTTTCCGCTATCCGGCCCTGCCTGACGAAGATGATCGCGCTTTCGTTGCCGGATTGCTGCGTGCCGAGATGCAGGGGCTGCGTGATCTGACCCGGTCGCAGATCATCTACGACCTGGACCGCGATCGTTCGTAAAACGAAGAAGGCGGGGGGAAGGGCACCGGTCCCTTCCCCCCTTCCTGCTGTTCCGATGGTGATGGATCAGCGCAACGGCAGGGTGCTGGTCGGCGCATCCCCGCTGGTCAGCACGTTATTGCCATAGGATGTGACCTTGGCGCCGTTCAGGATTTCCAGCGACTTGGGGCCGATGAATTCGCTGCTGGCGATCACTGCATCGTTGCCCGTGCCATCGATGCTGATGCCGGCGGTACTGTTGGCGGTCAGCAGCGTGTCGAACATCTTCAGATGGCTGTCATTGGTGCCGTTCGACGCGATCCGCACGCCGTAAAGATTGTTGTTGATGGTCGTATTGCGGATCGTGACACGGGTCTTGGTCGACGAATCGATCGATACGCCGACACCCGAACCGGGGCTGGTGAAGTTGCGGATCACGCAGTCATTGATCACCACTTCGCCGCCGTTGAGGACGCGGACGCCATGGAGGCCGGGACTCGTGGCCGTGCCACCGTCGATGTCCAGGCCTTCCAGCACGACCCGGTCGCCTGCTGCGGCATTGATGATGATGCCGTTGGTGCCGCTGGCCAGAACTCCAGCCTCGGCGCCATCGGCGCGCAGGGTGATGGACTTGGTGATGGTCACCGTGCCGAAGCCGCCGGGGTCCAGCACGTTGATGCCACCGCCTGCCGCCGTCTTGGAAATCGCACCGGCAAAGGTCTTGCACGGGGCGGTCCGGCTGCATGGATTGACGTCGTCGCCGACGCCCGAAATCCATGTACGGGTGGCCTGTGCCTGTGCAGCCGTCATCGGCATCGCCAGGACCACGCCCAGCCCAAGGCAGAATTTCACCAGAATTTTCAACATATCACCCTCCGTTGTTCGTCCGCGTAAAATTGCTCCCGCGAAATGCGGGGAGGCATTGCGGCTGACACTGTGGAACCTAAAGAAACCGGTAGATCGGGAATGTCGCAGGGCCGGCCCGATATGCCCCCGGACCATGCCCGGCGCATCTCTCTCCAAGATGGCGGACCCGGATGCTGGATATCAGGCTTGAGGTTGCCGACAAAGCGAAGTTTTGTCGTTTCCGCTATTTAGCTGACGTGATCGATCAGTTGTATCTGCTCAATGCCGCGCCGCCCGCCACTGCGCCCCAACTGGACGATGACCCCCAGGGATCGGGTGATATATTTGACCACATCGTCCCAGTGCATTCGCGTGCCGGTTTGTAGTACGAGCAGAGCCAGTTGATCGATCGCCCGCGCCGGGGAATCGGCATGGATCGTGCTAAGCGATCCGGGATGGCCGGTGTTGACCGCGCGCAGGAAGGTGACGGCTTCGGGTCCGCGCACTTCGCCCAGAATGATGCGGTCGGGTCGCATCCGCAACGCCGCGCCCAGCAGATCGTCGGTCGTGACGTCGGCCTCGCCCAGTGCGCCGCGCACCGCGATCAGGCCAACGGCATTGTCATGGGCCAATTGCAATTCGGGCGTATCCTCGATCAGGATCAGCCTTTCCTGTGTGGGGATTTCACGCAGCAGTGCATTGAGAAAGGTCGTTTTACCCGACGATGTGCCACCTGAAATCAGGATGTTGCGACGGCCCTGTACTGCATCGCGTAGCAGCATGATCGGGTCGTCGGTCGCAACGCTGGCAATTGACGAGGCCACGCTGTCGTTGCTGACCTTGACGATCGTGGCGTCCAGAGCGCCATTGCTACGATAATCGTCCAGCGCCATGCCTTGCACGACATGCTTGCGGATGGCGATCGCTATCTCGCCTCTCGTCGCGGGCGGGATCACGATCTGCACGCGCTCGCCGGTGGGCAGGCTGGCGGCCAACAGTGGATGTTCCCGATTGATTCCCTGCGCGCTGATTGCTGCGATCTGCTGGGCAAGGCGCATCAGCACCTCCCGCGTCAGGCCCGGCGCCGCGTGACGCTCCACGACCCCGCCCAGCCTTTCCTGCCAGATTTCCTCCGGGCGATTGACATAGATGTCGGTGACATCCCCGGCCGCCAGATAGGGGGCCAGCGGTTGCAGGCAACTGTCGAGATAGATGTTGCGGGGGATCGCGCTCATTGTTCCACGGATGTGAAGTCGAGATCGCGTGCCACGAACACGGACACGCTGGCCCCCTGTCGGACCTTCAGCGTGGGTTGGACCTGCTGGTTGTTCTGCATGGCCTGGCCGGCAACGCTCTGGCCGCTTGCCCCCGGCAGAGCGAGGATCACCGTGTTGCCCGCGACGCGGCGGGTGGCCGCCTGGACCCCGATGTCCAGGGTGGATTGCAGGATCGCGCCGCCGAACCGTTCGAAAAAGTGGGAGTTGACCTTGCCCTTCACTCCGGCGCGACCCAGCGGGTCGGCGGCGGGGGAATCCAGGCTGATGATGACGCCGTCGGGGCGCATCAATCTTTGCCACAGGATCAGGGCGCGGTTCTGGCCAGCCGTCAGATCGGCCTTATATTCCCCGATCAGGCGGCTGCCACGGGGGACGAGGATGCGATCCCCGTCGAAGCTGCGCACATCGCGTGACACGATTCCACGGGCAAAGCCGGGCCGCGTAGAATCCAGCGCCGTTTCCAGCACGGCCTGAATGACCGTGCCCTTGGGTACGGTGGTGGCCGGATTGGCGAAGCGGGTCGCCTTCACGCGCTCCGCGTCCGGGCCAAAGGGCGCGGACGCGGGCACGCCGGCCTCGTCCTCATTGGGGATGGCGATGGGCGGCGCCGGGTTGCGCGGCGCGTAGTTGGGCGACGTCTCGCCCCAGGGCTGGCTGCCCGAAATAACGCGCGGGCGACTTGGCTGCATGGCCGGCAGGGGCCCTGGCGCCGCAGGGGCCTGCGGCGCCAGGGCGGGCAGGGGGTAGGGATCGGGATAGGCGTTCATGTCTGCCAGGGGCATCGCCAGGTCGGGCGGTGCGCTGATCATGCCGGCTTCCGAACCTCTTGGACCCAGGGCTGGTTCGACTATCCGCTCCCGCCGCATTTCCAGCGCGTAGAAAAGCGTGCCCGCCGCAACTGCCATGGCGACGACGAAAATCCATATGCCGCCCTTGCGCGGGGCCGTTCCGACCAGTGGGCGGATATCATGCGGATCATCGGCCTGTTCGCGGCGCATGTCGGTCATTTTCCAGCCTTTTCCGTCACGCGCCGCGCTTCTGCCTTGACCTTATCGATGCGAAAGATGAGCCGTTCATATATGCGATCGATGGTCAGCCATCCATTGCGCATATAGCTGTCCACCATCTCCTCGCGGCCCAGCCGATCGACGGCGAAGATCGCGGGCAGCGCCTGATCCGGCGACCATTGAAGATAGGCTCGCTGGCCGTCGTCGCGAATATCCGATGGCCGCAGTTCGCGATTGCCGAACAGGCGGTATCGGCCCGGCACGACGGGCGGCTGATCGATTGGCGATGATGCCTGCGCATCCGTTACAGCCGGGATTCCCGGTACAATTTGCGCCAGATAATAGGGTGCCTGGTCGGCGGCCGAGGCGATGGCGAGGAGATAATCGCGGCGGTCGGTGCGCACCGTCACCATGGCGCGGCTATCCGGCTGATTCGTATGGATGAACAGACAATCGGCCGCTGCCGACAGGGTGACAGCGAAGGCCGCCGGATCGCTGACCATCGCCGACAGGATGCGTTCGCCCGGTTCCAGCATCACCGTCAGCGGACTGGATGGCGGGATGTTGAGCGCGATCGGCTGGTCCGCCGTATAGGGCACCGTACGCAGGCGCGAATCTGGCACCGATTGCGCGGCCACCGGCGCGGCGAGGCCGAGGCCCAACAGGAGGATCGCCAGTCTGATCATTCCGGTTCGCGCGGCGCGTTGGCCGGTGCCGTGCGCGCCGGACCTGCCGGCGGCAGGGACGCGGGCGCGCGACCCAGAGCGGCCGGCCAGCCGGCGGGCTGCTGGATACGCGACGGCGCCACGACCGGGGGCGCAGGCGGCAGTTCGGCATCGCGGCGATAGCGCATGACCTGAAAGCCGAGCGGATTGACCATGCGGTCGCTCGCGCTCATCGCAGCGCCGGAAAAGCGATATTTGATCACCGCCGTCCACGCCTGCGGGGCATGGGGCTGTCCGCCGGGGTCCGCGCGGGTGGTGACGAAACGGACCAGTGCGCTATCCCCGTCCAGCGAAGACAGGCTACGGATTTCGGTCTGGACCAGCGCGCGCCGGGGCAGGCTGGCCAGCGGACTTAACGGATTGGTGGACTGCATGGCGGCGATATACCGGCTGCGCGCTTCCCCGGCCGACCACAGGGCGACCTTGCGATAGTCATTGCGCAGGCTGTCGATGTCGAAGCTTTCGCGCGCGATGACATATTGTGCCAGGAAGGAACGAGTCAGCGCCGTGTCGGGCGCGATTGTCTCGCGTTCCAGCGGCTTGAGCGCCTGGACATAGCCGGTCTGACGATCGACCAGCAGCGTGTAGGGTTCGACCGTCTTGAGCGGGGTCAGGCAGATAAGGGCGATGGCTTCGGCTAAAGCGATCGCGCCGGCACAGGCCGCCACGATCCAGGCGGTCCGCAACGACGAGGCGCGGGCACGCTCGCGGTCCGACGACCAGCTTTCCGCCTCGCGATAATAGTCGGTCAGCCGATCTTCTCCTTCCTCTTTCTTCATGCCAGGTCCCTGCGTTGGTGCACGGTCGAAGGGCGTATCGCCTGACGCCGATACTCTTCACCCGGGTGCCCCGGATGGCCGCCCGGCGGCGTGCTCTGTCCGGTTCCCATGGCGAGGGCGACGCTGGCTATGCGGTCTTCGCGCCCCATGGTCCGGGCGACGGCCTGTGCGATGCCGGAAGCCCGCGATGCTCCATCATTGCCGGACGCCATAATAGCCGATGTCTTTGTCGATGACACGCTGTCGCGCGGATGCGCCTGGCCACGCGCTGATCGGGTCTGTCGCCTGAGAGACAGGCCCGGATGAAAGGCAAGACAGGCGATCGCCAGCAGCAGACCGACCGTCAGCAGCGCGAAGGCCAGGTTGAGCACCAGCAGTTCCGTAGGCGCGGACGGCGTGTAGCGATTGGCCTGGCGCAGCGCCAGAACCTGCGCAATCCACGGTTCGATGACCGCCAACTGCACGCTCTGGATCAATGTCAGCGCCAATGTGCTCAGCGCGCAGAAGGCCAATCCCCGGACCCAGCCTGCAAAAAGTGCCACCGTGCCGCGAAACAGCAGCAGTCCCGCCATCAGCGGCGCCAGTGCCAGCAGGATGCCGGCCGCCATATGCACCAGCGCGAAGCCGCCAACCGTGGATGCCAGGAAACTGGTACGTCCCGCGTTCAGCGCGAAACGGTCGGTCATGGTGACCCCTTGCGACAGATCACCCAGATCGCCATCGGAGTTTTCGATATCCGCCGATCGGCCGGACCCCAACAGCGTAAAAGCGATCATCGCGCCATCAGCGTCTTGCAGCCGGGCGCGCAGCGCATCGGCGTCAGGCAGGCCGGCGGCGAGGCCCATGGCGCGACCGGTCTCGATCGGCCCCTGCAAGATCAGCTCATGCCCGACCGTGCGCCAGGCCGGCCAGCTTGCAGACAGGGTCAGCACGATGCCGATCTTGATGACGGTGTCCACGGCATCCCGGCCAGTGCCCTGCGTCCCGGACAACAGCCGCAGGGCGAACAATGTGACGCAGATCGTCAGCAGCCCGCTTGTCGCCATCATGACCTGGGAGGTCGGATCGGCCAGTGCGCCGTAGCCATAGGCGCCGATGGCCTGCGCCGCGCAATCGATCTTGGTCAGCGTGGCGGACAGATAGGGGGTGCCAGGCAGCGACGCTGGACAGGGCATCAGGTCCGCTCCAGCAGGGGCGCCATCCAGGCGTCGGGGTCGGGGCCGATGCTGTCCATCAGTTCATCGAAGATGCGCACGGTCGATTCGCGCCCGGACAGAATGGTCAAAAGATCCTTTTCGCCCGACAGGTTGAGCCTGGCGACGACGCTGTCATTGCCATGTTTGATCAGGAAACAATGCGAGTTGTCGGGCAGAGTGCGCACCAGTTCGAACTCATGCGGGGTCAGGCCGAACCCGTCGATATAATCCTGGGCGCGCGCCTTGGGGTTGATCATGAAGATCTGCGTGGCGGCCTGTTCGACAATGGCGCTGGCGATGCTGCTTTCCAGCGCATCCTGCGCGCTCTGGGTCGCGAAGCCGACAATGCCGTTGCGTTTGCGGATCGTCTTTTCCCAATCCTTGATGCGGCGCACGAAGATGGGATCGTCCAGCGCCTTCCATCCTTCATCGACGACGATGATCGATGGCGTGCCGTCCAGCCGCTCCTCCACTCGATGGAAGAAATAGAGCAGGGCCGGGGTGCGGACCATCGGATCGTCGAGCAGCGCGGTCATGTCGAAACCGACGGTGGCCGCACTGATGTCCGTCTGGTCGCTTTCATTGTCGAACAGCCAGGCGCGTTCGCCATCGCCCCACCAGGCGCGCATACGCGAATAGAGGTCGCCTGCCCGTGGGCGCGCCTGCCCCCGGAACAGTTCGACCAGATGACGCAGGCGCCGATGGGGCATGGCCTGCGCGAAATTGGCGTCGATCGCCAGTTTCATCATTTCCATCTCGGCGATGTCGGCGCCGCCCGCCAGCAGCACTAGCCAGTCGATCAGGAATTGGCGATTGGCGGGCGTGTCCGCGATCTGGAGCGGATTGAGGCCGGATGGCGTGCCGGGGTGCAGTCGATCATAGCGCCCGCCAATGGCCCGGATGAACAGTTCCGCGCCCCTGTCCTTGTCGAAGAAGACGATACGCGGATTGAACTTGCGCGCCTGAGCCAGCAGGAAGTTGAGCACCACCGTCTTCCCCGAGCCGGATGGCCCGATGATGGTGAAATTACCCAGATCATTCTGGTGGAAACTGAAAAAATAGGGGCCGGCGGCGGTGGTTTCGAACAGGGTGACAGCATCGCCCCAATGATTGCCCCGTGGCCGCCCGACGGGGAAATTGTGCAGGCTGGCCAGTCCTGCAAAATTGCTGCTGGATACCAGTCCCTTGCGTGCGATATACCGGAAATTACCCGGAAACTGGGCCCAGAAAGCCGGCTCCAGGGCCATGTCCTCGCGCACCGCGACGATGCCCAGGTCCGCCATGACGGCACTTACTTCCGCCACCTGGGTATCGAGTGCCGCCAGTGTGTGTGCATGGATCATGATTGTCGTATGATGCTCGCCAAAGCCGGCGCGGCCGGCAGCAACATCATCCTTGGCGCGGGACAGTTCGTCACGCAGCGACACGGCCTCATCCTCGGTCGACCGCATCCGCCGCAACGCCAGGTTCATGCGTCCCAGCGCCGCACCGCGCTCGACGAAGGCGAAGGATTGGGTCACGGTCATTTCGAACGGCATACGATGCAGTTCGTCGAACATGCCGGGCATGGTCTGGGCTGGATAGTCCTTGATGGACACGATCGCGCCGAAGCGGCGGCCCAATCCGCCCGCAGGCCCCAGTTCCAGCGCATCCTGGCCGAAACTCACGCGACGGAAAGGCAGGTGATCGCCCAGATCGCCATGGGGCAGCATCACCGGCTGCATTTCCGCATTATAGAGGCAGGACAGGAATTCCAGAGGTTCCGACCCGATGCCGCGCGGCGTTTCATAGACGGTCAGCAGGCGCGGCCGATAGCTGCCGAGCGATGCGATCAGCGCTTCGCACGCGGCGTCGAGCGCGCGCTTCTCGCTGGCCAGCGCAGCGTCCCGGTCGGCCATGGTGCGCGACACCCATCCCTGAAGCCGGTCCACGATCCCCAGTCGCCCTTTCAGCGGGCGGCGTACCAGCGTCAGGAACAGATCGTTCACATACATGCGCTTGGCCGCCAGCCGATCGTGCCAGCGCCGGTCCAGCCGGGCGGAAAAAGCGTCGGGAAACGGCGAATCCAGCGTCGCTTCGGCCCGTCGACGAACCACATGATGATAGATGGCGAAGCGGGAACTGCCGATCGCCTGCAACATGGCATCGCGCAGCACGGCGCGATAATTGAGTTCGTCGGTATCGGCGGTCTCGAACATCAGCCCGTCGATCCTGATGGTCTGCATCAACAAACCATCACGGGTTTCGATCGTCACATTGTCGACGTGACGCGCATAGGGGAGATGTGCTCCGGCCGCCTTTTCCCGCGCCATCACGCGCGGATCGCGCGTCAGGGGCGGTATGAGTTGCATAGCCACAGCCGATGATTCTTGATCCGTGGGCAACTGCTGATGCGCGTGATCCACAAATCGAGGAAGCGCGGCTCGCGCAGGCACATGACCATGCCTGCGACATGAACGGCTAGCGCGATGCCAAGAACCCACACTGACTTGAAGATCAGGAACAGCTCCGTCGCCAGGATGGCGTTGGCGATGAAATAATTATAGCTGACGCCGGCGAACATCTGCGGCCGGGTCAGGGCCACGAAGACCGTGTCTCGCTTGAGCGCCGTTGCCATGCCGTGCGCCCGTCAGCCGCCCGACACGCTGGAACGGATGCCAGCCACGATGCTGGCGGCGCCGAACAGGATGAAACAGCCCAGGATAACGACGGCACCATGCCGCCAGTTGATGCGCCCCGTCAGCATCATGAAACCGACCGAAGCAACGGCGATGACTGCCGCGACAGTGGCCACGGTCCCCAACAAGGTGCCCTGGAGCCAGTTGACGGCGCCGATGATGGCACCCGACCCTTCCGGGTCCGGCGCGAAGGCCGCCAGCGCCGGAGACGCCAGCGACAAAGCCATGCCTGCCAGGCCGGCAAAGATGGATTTACGACGAATCAACTAAATTCCCCCGGTCTCTGTCGGCATTTGGCAAAATTGGCACAGGACGCAAGCATGTGCCATAGGCTTGCTATGCGTGGATAATCCCTCTGCCGTGTAAAAGTCCACCGTTCTTCCACCAGCCACGCGCCGTTCAACTTGCATCCCGTCGCCCTCCGGCGGTGGAAACCCGCAAGCTGCTGCGCCGATAACTGGTGCCAAGCGTGTCGCCTGGAGATGATGGCGGCGGAACCGCTCCTCCGGCGGGTGAGGGGGGCGATGGAGCGCCGTAGCCGGAGCCGCTGCGCATTTCGACATGCCGCGCCTCGCGGCGAAGGCTTTCGGCGATCGCCTGTGCCGCAGGGCGATCTGCGGACAGCACGGGCGCGCTGCCCCGAATGCTGCGGGCCACGGCAGGGCTGGCGACATCCATCTGGGATGCGCGCCGATCCGCGGTCCAGGCCGGGATGCTGATCCAGTTCGACGCATGAAAGGCGATCCATGCGGCAACGCCGATGACCGCCAAGGCCACCAGCGCGAAGGACAGGGTGATCACCAGGCCCTCTATCGGGGCGTCGAGGATCAACTGCTGTCCGGCCCGTTTCTGGAGCGCATCCTGAAGCCATGGTTCCAGCAAGGCGACTTCGACTTCGATGATCAGGGTGATGGCGATCGACGCTATGAAGGTCATTGCCAGGCCCTTGGCCCAGCCGGCAAAAAGGGATCGGGTCACACCGAACAGCAGCAGGCCGGCCATCAGTGGCGCGATCGCGAGCAATATCCCCGCTGTCAGCCGGACCAACGCGGTAACGCCCAACGTTCCACTCAGAAAGGCGATCCGGGCGAGGCCAAACTGGAACCAGTCATTTTGCGTATGGAACCAGTCCCCCTGCACCACCAGCGGCCGTCCCGTGCCAGAGGCGATCAGCGCCGAAAGGCCCTGGTCTATCCGTTGCAGCCGGTTGGCCAGGTCGCCTCCTGATCCCGGCAATTGCGCAGAAAGGCCGATGGCGCGTGCGATTTCGCCGGGGCCATGGATGACGAGATCATAGCCGATCGTGCGCCATGCTGGCCAGCTTGTCGCCAGCGTAAGGACGATACCGATCTTCAGCATGTCATTGAACAGGTCGCGCCTCGTCACCGGCGCGCCCAGCATCAGGCGGAGGCCGAACAGCGCGACAAAAATGGTCAGCATGCCGGTCAGCGCGAGGGAGGTGATGGAGGTAGGGTTAGCCAGCGCCCCATAGCCATAGGCGCCGATCGTCTGCGCCTGGCAATCGACGCTGCGCAGGGCCGTCGCCAGAAAGCGATCGCCGGTCAGGATTGCGGGGCAGGCCATGTCAATCGCGTTCCGAAGCGGTCATGCGGTCGGATGGACGGATCGCCGAACGGGAAAGGATCACGCAAGGCCTAGGCTGCGCCTGTGGATAGGTCATGCGTCGCAACCTGTCACATTCCTGCCCGTCATGCCACAACGACCGTTACGGCTGTTTGCTTTCATGGCGGGATGATCGCCTTCCCCATGCGCGGCGTGACGGTCGCATGGGGAAGGCGGCGTGCGGGTTCAGTCGCGCGACGGGAAGATGCCCTGGAGGGCGATGCACCAGCGCAGCGCCAGATAGGGGTCGCGGATCGAGATTGGCTGACTGCCGCCGCTGGGCGTCACCATCTGTGGGTTCATGGATACGTTGGGCGCATTGGCCGTGTCGGAATATTTGTTCACGGTCGCGTCGGATGCCAGCAGTTTCGCACCGGGACCGCCCTTGTTGCCGGGTTCGTTGGTGGCCCGGATCGTGTGGGTATGGGCCGGCATGTTAAGGATGGTTATGGTGGTGCTTTCCTCCCCGGCCACTTCGCCGAGGTCGTGCTGGGCGAGACCAGGGCCGGAGCCCTGGCCGATCGGGGCACGGCCGCGCAGGTCGGGCAGCGCGAACGTGGTCTGTCCATTGCCGCCATAGGTGGTGCCGAGCAGCGAGAACAAGGCCGTATTCTGTGCGATCGACAGGATTTGGCCGCTGGCGTCGGCCCAGCCGCGCGGGCAGAAATTATAGGGGAGCAGGGCGAGCTGGCCCAGGAAGGGCTCGCTCGCCTGGGCGGCGGCCTGCTGCGGGGCGGTCGCCGACACGAGCCCGGCCAGGGCGATGGATGCTGCGACGATCTTGCTCTTCAAGGAACGGTCCATTTCAGTACCTCCATTATTGTTGATCATGCAGATTGAATCGGCCTGCATCATGCCTGTCATCATATCGGCCCGTGAATATCGTCATGGGCGGCGTCGAGGTTGCCCTGAGCCTTATTCGCGCGACGGGAAGACGCCCTCGAGGGCGATGCACCAGCGCAGCGTCAGATAAGGGTCGCGGATCGAGATTGGCTGACTGCCGCCGCTGGGCGTCACCATCTGCGGGTTCATGGATACGTTGGGCGCATTGGCCGTGTCGGAATATTTGTTCACGGTCGCGTCGGATGCCAGCAATTTCGCACCGGGACCGCCCTTGTTGCCGGGTTCGTTGGTGGCCCGGATCGTGTGGGTATGGGCTGGCATGTTGGCGATGGTGATGGTGGTGCTTTCCTGCCCGGCCACTTCGCCGAGGTCGTGCTGGGCGAGGCCAGGGCCGGTGCCCTGGCCGATCGGGGCACGGCCGCGCAGGTCGGGCAGGGCAAAGGTGCTGACACCGTCACCGCCATAAGTGGTACCGAGTAGCGCAAACAGCGCGAAATTCTGACTGATCGGCATCAGTTGGCCGCTGGCGTCGGACCAGCCGCGCGGGCAGAAATTATAGGGAAGCAGCGCAATCTGGCCGATGAAAGGCTCCATCGCCTGCGCCTGGGCGGCCTGCGGCGCGACAGTCGCGCTCAGTCCAAAGGCAGCCGCAAGCAATATATTTTTCAGCGATCGTACCACGGCCATGATTCCCCCATAAAAATCAAAAACGTTTTGAAAATAAAAATAGTCCCGCCGCGAATGTCTTTGCGACAGGTTCCTTATATCTATTTATCGACTCGCTGGATCGGCGCGGCCGTGAATTCCTGCAACTGCCTTTTATGGCCATCATCTATCGTAAAGAAATTAAATATTATGTTATTTATTTTGCAAATAACGACATGAAAGTAAACATAATATATTCATAATGGGTTAATCTGTCAACAACGGATCGCTAGCAAGATGGCGGGGAGTATTGGGGAGGCGTAGCATTATCCCAGAACATAGCCGCAGCGGGCAGCATAATGCAGATCGGTCGGTGCAAAGTGACTGGAGCAGGCGCGTTTGTGGCGACCGACGACAGGGGCGCCTTGCTGCACGAGGTCGCAAAACCAGTCCTTGTCCGCCTCCTCATATCCCGTGCCGAGAAAATCTGCGACTTGCTGGCAAATTGTAGCCGGATCGTCGCACAACTGGTCGAAATCCACCTTGCAGATGCGGCCCGGATAGGCATCGCTCAAGCGCTCGATGCGGCGCATGACGGCGCAGCAATAGCTGAGCGCGTCGCGTGGACCGATCTCGACTCCCCTTCCCAACAGGATTGCACCCCAATACTCCAGCTGATTCTGGTTGGTACTGAGCGCCATGTCGAGCGGATTGCGCCCGACATGGATATAGCGCAATTCGGGTCGTAGGTCGAACAGCCGGTCGATCAGGAGGTGGGTATTGGGTTCTTTCCATCCCCATGGCCGCGCCGATCTTGGCGGCGTGGAGAACCACGTATCGGCTCGCTTTTGCAGCCAGGCGGCCTGATGCTGCATCCGATTGCGGCGGGCGAAGCCGGCGATCAGGTCGCGGCTGGCTTCGTCCAGTTTCGGCTGCCCTTCCATGCGGGCCCAGAATTGCGCGCAGAGTTCTGAGAATTCACTATGGGTTTCCAGTAGGATGGCGCGTCGCTTGAACAGTAGCGTGAACCATAGATTGTCGAGCGCCTTGTTCACGTCTGCGCCGATATAATAGCCCAGTCGTTGCAGCAGGGCGGCCACGACGCGCGTACCGCTCCCGCCGACGCCGCCGATGGCGACGGGCATGGCGGTGTCCCTCATCTCTGTCCCCCTTGCGTTCCGCGCATCAAAGTATCGCGTCCGGCAATATCAACGGCTTCTGCGGGAACCGCGCGTCAATTGACAGGAAAAAATGCGCCGCCCTCCACTCCGCATGGCAGGCAGGGACATGAGGACATGGCGAAAATGTCAGAAATGGCGGAGCGGGAGTCCGACCATTGCTTCTAGCTGTCAGGTTGGCCGCATCGCCGGCGAGGTGCTCGGCATCAATGTTGCTGGCCACGCAGATCTCGAAATCCTGCCGACTGGCTTTAATCGTGCCTACAATCGACGACGACAGCGTGTCCTCCAGGATGGTTCGCCTAGCCAAAAGGTAGATGAACGGATCCAACTCAACCCTGCTCTCCCCAACCCCCTTTACAAGCCAGCGGCGCAGGACGACCTTATGGCTAGAGTCGGCGACATATTATATCATGCCAATGATGTGTCGCAACCAGACAGATAGGTGCTGTATGCATTCGTCCTAGCCATATCATTGCGCATGCGAGATGTAGGACGCCGATGAACGCCGAGAGAGTTTTCTCGCAGCACGCTTCTGCGGGAAGGTTTGAGTTTGTTTAAGAAGCATTCGACCTGATGGCATTGCTTGTAGAGCCGCCAGTCGATGGGCGGGGCTATGGCGCGGCTGGGGTTGGCCTTGATCTGGGCGGTTGCGCCAAGGTCGTGGGCAATGAAGGCGCGTAGCGGATCGGCAAACCTCCGACAGATCACGCCAATGCGCCGCATTGCCAGCCATCCACAGGATCGCATCCACAAATAGCCGGTGGTCCGACGCCGATCCGACCAGGTGTCCCAACTCGTCCAGGAAGATGACCCTAGAGCAGCCGATCCGATTACATCGGATCGGCTGCTCTAAGTTTTTGGTTTGCCGCGTTTTCCGAGTCGGCAGGTGATTCCACCTGCTTGGAAAACGCTCTGGACGGCGATGGCCACCGTCACGTAGAAGCTGGAATACTATACTGGCGTGGAGGCCCCTTGCCTCGCCATCTATGCCATTGTGGATGCGGTCGAGTGTGATGAAGCGATCGACCGGCCGGTCGAAGCTGATGTTGAAGTTTGCCTAAGGGTGCTTGGTCGAATGGCTTGAGCGATTCCTGTGCCTTGTCGAATTATGGCATCCCGTCTTTAGCATTCTCCTGCTTGTAGAATTTATCCAGCAGTGGGCCGGCCATCATGGTGGTCGTAACGGCCATGAGCACCAGCATGGAAAAAAGCGGTGCGCCAATGATGCCCTTCTGAAGACCGATGTTGATGATTATGAGTTCCATGAGGCCTCGCGAGTTCATGAGGATGCCAACGCCAAGTGCGGTGCGGTTGTCCTCACCACATAGTCGTGCAGCGAGATAGCAGGCGCCAAATTTGGCGATAACCGAGGCGATGAAAATACCGAAGGCGATCAACAGAAGGGAAGGGGAATTGACCGTGTCCAGTCGGGTGTTCAGGCCCGAATAGGTAAAGAACATCGGTAGCAGCAATACCACCGTGACCGGTTCGACTTTGTTCTTCAACTCGTCCGCAAAACGTCCACGCGGCATGAAAACGCCGAGAATGAATCCGCCGAAAATGCCGTGAATGCCGATCGCGTCCATGATGAATGCCGAGAGGCATAGCAGCATGAGCGTCACGGCGAGCACGGTCATGCTCATTCCGCCGCGTGCTTCAACCGCTCGACCCAGTGGAGCCAGCAGTCTGCGTCCAAAAAGCAGCAGGAATGAGACATAAATCACCCCTCCTCCGATAGCGAGCGTCGCCACGCCGCTGCCGCCGCCGCAGGTCGCCAGTACAATGGCCAATACGCACCATGATGCCGCATCGTCGAAAGCGCCTGCGGTGAGCGACAGGGTTCCGAGCGGGCTGCTGGCCAAGCCGCGTTCGTTGATGATGCGAGCCAGCATCGGAAAGGCAGTCAGGGCTATGCATGCCCCCATGAAGAGGGTCGCGCTCGGCAGAGGAATGTCAGTTGCGAACAGTCCCGGAATGCGGGTCAGCGGCGGTGTAATGATCGTAGCTATCAGAAACGGGACCAATATCCCTGCCGCCGAAACGCTGGCTGCGCTGCGGACTTTCGATCGGACATGATCCAGGCGTAAGGTGAGGCCTACAAGGAACATGTAGAGCGCAACGCCAAGTTGTGCACCGACATAGAGGATATTCTTCGTTTCCTTCGGAAAGATGGCGGCTTGGATGTCCGGAGCCACCAAGCCGAACAAGGAAGGTCCCAGGACGACCCCAGCGATCATTTCTCCGACCACTTGCGGCTGCCCCATATAACGGGTGCCCAGCCAGCCAACCGTGCGGCATGCCAGAATGATCACCGCGAGTTGAAGGAAGAAATGGATGCTGAAATCGCTGGGGGCATAGCTTGCTGCGCCCGCCTGCGTTGGGGGGCCATGTGGTGACAAGATGGTCGATACGGTCATCCATAGGCTTTCGATCAAAGCATCCATCTATTCCCCCTTTTCCTTCCGGACGCCCTGCGTCTTCTCGTGCCTTTGCCTAAACAAAGGACTTTCTATTCATATCGCCCCATCGTCACCTTGATCCAGACCGGCTGGTCGATCAGGTTCAGGCCATAATCGGTCTGGTCGCCATTGCAGATGCGGTCCATGACCCATGCGCCCTTGTCGAAATGGCCTTCCTCGACCCTGACGATCATGCCGCCGGGCGCGCTGCCGTCCTTCGCATCGAAGGAA
>NZ_LMKV01000002.1 GCF_001421665.1 Sphingobium sp. Leaf26 | reverse complement strand
TCGACATTGGTGACGCTGGTGCCGTTGGAGAAGCCGTAGCTCAGCCCCGACCCCTCGGTCATGGTCAGCGCGCTGGTCATGGCGCCATAATTGCCGGTCCAGTTGTCATTGCCGTCGCCGCCATTGATGGTGTCGATGCCCGACGAGGTGATGCTGTCGTCGCCAGCGCCGCCATTGACGCTATTGGTGCCGTCGCCCGCGTTCAGCGTGTCGGCCAGCGCRCCGCCGGTGAGGCTGTCATTGCCCGACCCGGTGGTCACCTGGATGCGTTCGACATTGGTGACGGACGAYCCCTGGCCGGTGAAGGTCGAAGTGCTGCCGGCGGTGCCGTTGAGRGTGAAGCTGATATTGGCGGTGCTGGTCGAGAAATCGCCGTAGAAAAGGTCATTGCCCCCCCCGCCGTTGAAAGCAACGACCGCGTTGGCATAGGCGTAGAAAGTGTCGTCGGCGCTGCCGAACTTGACGACCAGATTCTCGACATTGCTGCCGCTGACCGAATAGGCCGTGCCATAGTCGTAAAAGGAAAAGCTGTAACCGTTGGTCGCGCCATAGGCCTGGCCATATTGCTGGGTAGTGCTGCCCGACCAGTCGAGCGTCAGCGTGTCCGTGCCGCCACCGCCATCGATATAGGATGATCCATCCGAAATCGTGATGAGGTAGCTGTTGTTTTCGGGTCCACCATAATAGTCGGTCACGCGACGTCTCCCCCTGGGAAAACAAACCGATATACTCCGTCAAGCGGAGCGATTCGGCAAAGGCGCGACCCCTCTATGCGATGGTTAACTCCAAGATTCGCTGATTGCAATCACGTCCTTATCTCGACTTTGTACGATTAGGTAGCAAAGCATAGTGCTTGAGCCATACGTACGAGTCATGTTGTCGGAATATAGTGCGGTTCTCTGTGCGGCGGGGAGTGTAAATTAATGTCGCCGACCCAGAGTTGGAGTCGGATTGCGCCGATGGCGTCGCTGAATGTCAGGCTGGTTTTTCGATACCAGGCGGCGGTATAAGGGGTGCTGCTAGTGGTGAGCAGATCGCAGGCCCCCTTCGACTGCCTGCCAAGGCGGGCGCTCAGCACAACGTGCTCAGTCCGCATCTTCATGCGATCCGGCGGTATGCGCCATAGCGGTTCATCCGTTCCCAAGCCCTCGAATTCCGACCAGGTTGCAAAGCGCTTCTCTTGGGTCCGAACCATGGTGAGCAGGGTCCAACGTAACGCCAGGTGGCTCATGCGCGCGCCCTGATCGGCGTTGAGCTTGCGAAAAAAAGGCAGGCAAATCCTTGGCCTCAACCTTGGCCATGTGGCGGGTGGCAGGGATTTTCACCATGGCTAAGATGAGGTCCCGGCACGGGTCACTATCAACGCGGCCGTCCGGGATGCCATAACGAAAAATCTCGCTGCATGTGCCCCTGAGCCTGTGGGTCATGCCGGTCGAGCCCCGTTTCTCGACCAGCCTCAACGCCTCCAAGACATGACGCGGCAGGATTGAGCGAACAGCCTTGCGCCCAAGATGAGGAAAGATATCGGCATCGAGCCGCCCTTTGGTGATCCGATAGTAACGCGGCGATCAGGATGATTTCCGGGCTTTCAACCATTCGAGTACAAGGGCCTCGAAAGTGAGGGCATGTGCGTGCTTCCGAGACTTTCGCTCTTCAAGCAGGCAAGATGGATACCTCCCGTTGGCGATCAGGCCCTTGTTGCGATCCCGCCAAACGCGCGCCTGGGCGAGGCTGGTATCGGGATACACGCCGCCGTTCAGTGTCTTTTGCTTGCCGTCGAACCTATAGGCGAATTGCCAGAGCTTCCGGCCGGATGGCTCGACCCGGATGAGGAGGCCACCGCCATCAGATTTTTCAATCGGTTTGTCGTGAGCCTTCAGCGAGGTCAGAACGCTGTGGGAAAGCATAGCCCTTCATCTCTGCGTTTCACGCGGCGAGACGAACAGCAATTCCGCCAGGAATATGTTGTTTCACCATTCCACCTCCAATCCTGGTGGCCTTCTATGGTGACACATTCAATCCACTCAAAACAGTGGATTTTCACCCTGGACCTCATGGGTACATATGCGTTGTTTTGAGGCAAAAAGTTGGTCGGGGAGACAGGATTCGAACCTGCGACATCCTGCTCCCAAAGCAGGCGCGCTACCAGACTGCGCTACTCCCCGACGAGGGGCGGCCTTAGCGGGCAAGCGCGCATGCAGTCAATCGCTCATCGTGCCGATCAGTGAAAGAAAAGCCACAAAAGCAGAATGATCGGGATTGGCACGCCCAGCAGCCACAATAATATGCCTTTGCCCATGTCAGTCACTCCTTGTCTGCAAGGATCAAACCCTTGAACGGGCAGGGATGTTCCGCCAGATGGGCAGCGGCGGTTCATGATGTCCGCACAAACAAAAAGGGCGGGCCATAAAGGCCCGCCCTTCGGAAATCTCGCTAACGCGAAGATTAGTGCGCAGCGTTCGCGGCGTTCTCAGCAACGTTGGCGGCGTTCGCAGCAACATTGGCGGCGTTCGCGGCGTTGTCGGCGGCGTTAGCAGCGTTTTCGACAACGTTTTCGACAACGGCGTTCGAAGCGTTCGCGGTCTCGTTGGCCGGCTTCTCACCGCAAGCAGCGAGGGCCATCAGGCTGGCCGAAGCGAAAACAACAGCGATCTTCTTCATTGTGTACGGCTCCCATAGCAT
Organism: Sphingobium sp. Leaf26; assembly: GCF_001421665.1. Lineage (GTDB taxonomy): Bacteria > Pseudomonadota > Alphaproteobacteria > Sphingomonadales > Sphingomonadaceae > Sphingobium. Next base: position 164,023 of record NZ_LMKV01000002.1, on the reverse strand, counting down.
TATGCCGCGTCTGGCACGTTACAAATGTGACCCTACGCGAGCGACCCGCATTAACGTGTGCGTTGCACAAATCAATGCTTTTCTACGCCGGTGAGACGATGGAATCACGCGGCAGGGCGTTGTCTACTATAAAAGTTCAGTTAACGCCCATGGATTCTGGCGCATTGGCGACCGCTTCCAGCGTGACGGCCCAGGCCGCCACATTCTGTCGCAACTGCATTGGATCGACCTTGTCCAGCGTATCATCGGGCGTGTGGTGGATATCGAAATAGCGGGTGCCGTCCTGTTGCAGGTCGATCACCGGCACGCCTGCATTCACCAGCGGCTCGATGTCCGATCCGCCATGCGCCTTGTCCCGGCTGGGCACGATGCCGAGCGGCGCCAGTTCCTGCGCGATGCGGCCGGCAAGCGCTTCATGGCCGGTCGGCAGGGTAAAATCGACCTTCCACACCTTGTCCGCGCCAAAGTCGGATTCCGCCACCAACGCATGCGCTTCCTTGCCATGGGCGGCGAAATAGGCCCGGCCGCCATCGCCGCCGACTTCTTCTGCGCCTGCGAACAGGACGCGGATCGTGCGCCGTGGCTGGCCTGCCTTGGCCACCTGTAAAGCGGCCGCTGCTATGATGCCGCAACCCGACGCATCGTCGATCGCGCCGGTGCCTTGATCCCAGCTGTCGAGGTGACAGGCGGCGACGACAAGCCCCGCCTTGGGATCACTGCCAGGGATTTCGGCGATGACATTGCCCGATGGCTGATCCTTCAGCCGCGTCGACACGGCGGTCAGATGGACGCGCACAGGCTTGCCGCGTGATACGACGCGCGCCAGTTGCTCTGCGTCGGGTACGCTCAGCGCCACGGCAGGGATCGGCGTCACGCCATCGGCCCACATCTGCACGCCGGTATGGGCGATGCGGTGATGATCGGTGCCGATCGACTTGACGAGGATGGCGATCGCGCCCTTCTTCGCCGCCACGCTCGGCCCCTGACGCCGGGCTGCGCCATAATAGCCATAGCCGGAGCCGTCCTGCGCGGCCTTCATCTCATGGCTCACGAAGGCGATCTTGCCCTTCAGGCTGCCGTCGGGTGCGGCCAGCAAATCCGCGATGGTCTGGAAATAGACGATCTCGCCTTCGATCCCCGCTTCCGGGGTGGAGCCGCTGTTGCCCAGCGCCGCCACGACCAGATATTGCGGGAACGGGCTGACGATGCGCGCTTCGTCGCGCACCCGTTGCCACACCGGCATCTTATAAGGCTCGGCGCGGACGTTGGAGAACCCCAGCGCCTTCAGCTTCGCCACCGACCAGTCGCGGGCGAGCGCTTCCCGTGCGGTGCCGGCGGGGCGGGGGCCGACTTCGGTGGTCAGCCCTTCGGTGATGCCCCACGCGACATCGTCCTGGAGCGCGGATGCGCGAATCGCGCCGCCCTCCGCTGCATGGGCCAGGGCCGGGGTGAGGATGCTGCCAAGGAGGAGGGCGGCGAGCTGGCCCGATCGGATTTTCTGCATGGATGATGGCGTAACCGGGCATCCCGCATTTGCCAATATGTTCCGCGTCCGCTAACTCGGCGCAGATTTTTCAAAACGACTTTCCCGTCCTGATTTCGGAGCAGCGCACACCCATGTCCGCCTCATCGCAATATGCCTATGTCATGAAGAGCATGACGAAGACCTTCCCCGGCGCGGCCAAGCCGGTGCTGAGCAATATCAACCTGCAATTCTACCGCGGGTCGAAGATCGGCATCGTCGGCCCGAATGGCGCGGGTAAGTCGACCCTCATCAAGATCATGGCCGGCATCGACACCGACTATAGCGGCGAAGCCTGGCCAGGCGAGAATATCACCGTCGGCTATCTGCCGCAGGAACCGCAGCTTGATCCCAACAAGACCGTGCTCGAAAACGTCAAGGACGGTGCCCGCGATATCGCGGACAAGATGGACCGCTTCAACGAGATCAGCAACATCATGGGCGACCCGCCGGAGGACGTCGATTTCGACGCACTGATGGAGGAAATGGGGACGCTCCAGGAACAGATCGACGCCGTCGACGGCTGGTCGCTCGACAGCCAGCTTGAACTGGCGATGGAAGCGCTGCGCTGCCCGCCGTCCGACTGGTCGGTGGAAAGCCTTTCTGGCGGTGAAAAGCGCCGCATCGCGCTCACCCGCCTGCTGATCCAGAAGCCGGACATCCTGCTGCTCGACGAACCGACCAACCATCTGGATGCCGAAAGCGTCACCTGGCTGGAAAATCATTTGAAGGAATATGCCGGGTCGGTGCTGATGATCACCCATGACCGCTACTTCCTCGACAATGTCGTGGGCTGGATTCTGGAACTCGATCGCGGAAAATATTTCCCGTATGAAGGCAACTACTCCACCTATCTGGAGAAGAAGTCGAAGCGCCTGGAGCAGGAAGACCGCGAGGCCACCGGCCGCCAGAAGGCGATCAACGACGAGCTGGAGTGGATCAGGCAGGGCACCAAGGGCCGCCAGACCAAGTCCAAGGCGCGTATCAAGAAGTTCGAGGAACTGGTCGCCGGCCAGAACAACCGCTCGCCCGGCAAGGCGCAGATCGTCATCCAGGTGCCGGAGCGCCTGGGCGGCAAGGTGATCGAATTCAAGGGCATCACCAAGGCGTTCGGCGACAAGCTGCTGTTCGAGGATCTGTCCTTCCTGCTGCCGCCGGGCGGCATCGTGGGCGTGATCGGGCCGAACGGCGCGGGCAAGTCCACGTTGTTCAAGCTCATAACCGGTCAGGAAACCCCGGATGCGGGCGAGATCGACATCGGATCGACCGTTCGCCTGGGCTTTGTCGACCAGAGCCGCGATCATCTGGATGGCACGAAGAATGTCTGGGAAGAAGTCTCCGATGGCCTCGACTATGTGAAGGTCAACGGCCACGACATGTCGACGCGCGCCTATGTCGGCGCCTTCAACTTCAAGGGGCAGGACCAGCAGAAAAATGTCGGCAAGCTGTCGGGTGGTGAACGCAACCGCGTCCACATCGCCAAGATGCTGAAAAAGGGCGGCAACGTGCTGCTGCTCGACGAACCGACCAACGATCTCGACGTCGAAACGCTGGGTGCGTTGGAAGAAGCCATCGAAAATTTCGCGGGCTGCGCCGTGGTCATCAGCCATGACCGCTTCTTCCTCGATCGCCTCGCCACGCACATCCTGGCGTTTGAAGGCAACAGCCATGTCGAATGGTTCGAGGGTAATTTCGAAGCCTATGAAGAAGACAAGCGCCGTCGTCTGGGCGATGCGGCCGACCGTCCGACCGCGCTGTCCTACAAGAAGCTGACGCGCTGATTTTCATTCGGGACTTTTGACTATGATGAATATTGCACCGCCCGCACGGGCGGACCATGTCGGGTCGCTGTTGCGGCCCGCTGCGGTCACGGCCGCGCGTAAGGCCTTCTTCGAGGATGGCGCCATCACGCGGGAAGACCTGACCGTTGTGGAGGATGCCGCGATCATCGACGCGGTGAAGATGCAGGAATCGGTCGGCCTGAAAGTCGTGACCGATGGCGAAATTCGCCGGTCCTTCTGGCATTATGATTTCATGGGCGGCCTGGACGGTTTCGACCTGGAACAGCGCGATCCGGAAGAGGGCGCGCAATTTCACGGCGTGAAACTGCGGCCGACCTTCCCGGTCATCAACGGCAAGCTGGATTTTCCCGCGGACCATCCGATGCTGGACCATTTCCGTTTCCTCGCCGCGAACACCGGCGTCACACCGAAAATCTCTATTCCGGGGCCTAGCTGCTGCCATTTCCGCACGGCCAAGGCGGATATCCGTGTGCCGGAATATGCCGATCTGGATGTGCTGTTTGCCGACCTTTCCGCCACCTATGCCAAGGCGGTTGCGGCCTTCTACGACGCGGGCTGCCGCTATCTGCAAATGGACGATATCTTCTTCGCCTATCTGTGCGATCCCAAGCATCGCGCGCAGAAGGCGGCGGAAGGCATCGACCCCGACTGGCTGATCACCGCCTATGCCCGCATGATGCGGGAGGCGATCAAGGACCGCCCGGCCGACATGCTGATCGGCATGCACATGTGCCGCGGCAATTTCCGCTCCACCTGGGCGGCAGAGGGCGCCTATGATCTGGCGGCCGATGCGATCTTCAACCAGACCGGCGTCGATCTGTTCTTCATGGAATATGACAGCGAGCGCGCCGGTGGCCTGGAACCGCTGCGTTTCCTCGCCAAAGGCAGCCAGCGCGTCTATCCCGGCTTCATCACGACCAAGACGCCCGATCTGGAGCCGGTCGATCAGCTCAAGCGTCAGATCGAGGAAGCGGCCAAGTTTGCCGACATCGACCAGTTGGGCATCGCGCCGCAATGCGGCTTTGCTTCGACGGAAGAGGGGAACGCCATCACGTCGGACGAACAGAAGGCCAAGCTGGAACTGGTCGTACGAACGGCCGAAGCGATTTGGGGCACTGCCTGACAATTGGCGGGGCAGTTGCAATTTTTGCAATTGCGACTGAACTTTTCGCAATTGCGATGGTGGCGCTAACATTTCACAAGGGGCGGGCCTTTCAGGCATCCTCTCCTAAAACTTTCAGGGCTGATCCTCACGGATCGGCCCTTTTTTTAATGATTGGCGTCAGACAGTCGGTCGTTTCTCGAACGTCGTGAATGGCGTTGCCGCTATATCGGTCGCGTCGATCCGCGCCACCTTTGCGGCAATCGGCCCATCATGGGCCAGCGCCTGAAATTGTCCGACGGCCGCTTCTTCACCCTCGACAACGGCCTCGACACTGCCGTCCGCCCGGTTGCGGACCCAGCCGACAAGACCAAGACGGTGAGCGGTATCCACCGTCCAGGCGCGGTACCAGACGCCCTGCACCCTGCCATGGATCATCAGGTGCCGGGCGACGACCGGCATTATTTGACCCGCTTGATCCAGGTCTGGCCGCCTTCGCGCACTTCGGTGATGAAATTGGGGATGGCAGCCACCAGATCGGACAGCCGCTTATAGCCGAAATTGCGTACGTCGAAACTGGAGCGGTTACCGACCCGCTGCCCGACAGGGCCAAGCGCCACAAAGCCGCGCTCATCCCGCTTCGCCTCATCATAAGCGTCGATCAGCAGGCGCACGACTTCCTCGTCCACGGCCTTCCGCTGCGGCTGCGGCGGTGGGGGCGGAGCAGGTGTTACCGGAGCGCTCTTGGCCGGCGCGGCCTTGGCGGCCGCCGCCTTCTTCACCGGCGCCTTGGCTACAACGGGTACGGCGGCGGGCTTGAGCGCCGCGACATCAAGGAAGCGCGTACAGGCGCGGCGGAAGCCCTCCGGCGTATTGGCCGATCCGAAGCCATAGACCGGAATGCCCTGTTGCCGGATGCGCGTCGCCAGCGGCGTGAAGTCGCTGTCGCTCGACATCAGGCCGAAACCGTCGACCCGGCCCGACGCCATCAGGTCCATGGCGTCGATCGTCATCTTCATGTCGGTGGCGTTCTTGCCCTTGGTCAGGTCGAACTGCTGCTGCGGCTCGATCGCATGGGCGACCGACAGGGATGCCCAGGTCTTGAGCGTCGCCTTGCTCCAATTGCCATAGGCGCGTCGGATATTCACCGTGCCCAGTTCCGCCAGCACGGTCATGACCGAATCGAAATGTGCCGCCGACGCATTGTCTGCATCGATCAGCAGGGCGATATTGCCGCGGCCTTCCTGCCCGGTTGCCATGATGTCAGTCTCCTTCAGGCGGGCGCGAACGTGCCGCTTGCCTCGTCCAGCAGATGCAACTGCCCGTCGGATATGGCGAAGAAGCTGCCGACCAGCTTCAATTCGCCGCTCTTTTCCTTGGCGCGCACGCAGGGAAAACTGCGCAGGTTGGCAAGGCTGACCTTGACGCCTTCCTGTTCCATGGCGCGCTCGACATCGCGATCCCGCTGCTCGCCATATTGCTCCACCACCACGTCGCGGGCGCTATCCAATAACTCGATCCAGTTATGGATGAAGCCGCCTTCGCCCGGAGGCGCATCCTTCAGATCCTGACTGAGCGCCGCCTTGCAACCTCCGCATTTGCCATGGCCCATGACGACGATCTCGCCGACCTTGAGCACCTGAACGGCAAATTCCAGCGCGGCCGACACGCCATGCCAGCCCGGATTGGTCTCGAACGGCGGCACCAGCGCGGCCACGTTGCGGACGACGAAAATCTCGCCGGGACTGGTGTCGAAAATCTGCGCGGGATCGACCCGGCTGTCCGAACAGGCGATCACCATCACCTTGGGACTTTGCCCCTCGTTCAGTTCGTCCCATCGTTCGCGCTGCTGGCTCCAGCCGGTGGTGCGGAAGCGGCGATAGCCGGTGATCATATCGGTAAAGTCGGTCATGGCCGGGAGATGTGCCGCACAAAGACAGGACTGGCAAGAGCGGCCCTGCATCGCTATCTGGGGCACATGAACGACATCAGCCCGATCCCCGTGCCCGCTCAGTCCGCCAATAGCTCGGCCAACAACCCTGAGCGCGTTCGCAAGCCCGACTGGATTCGCGTCAAGGCGCCGACCAGCAAGGGCTATAACGAAACCCGCCAGCTAATGCGGGACAAGAAACTCGCGACGGTGTGCGAGGAAGCGGCCTGTCCGAACATCGGCGAATGCTGGACGAAGAAACATGCCACGGTGATGATCCTGGGCGATGTCTGCACCCGCGCCTGCGCCTTCTGCAACGTGAAGACCGGCATGCCGCGCAAGGTCGATCCCAACGAGCCGCAGAATCTGGCGGATGCCTGCGCCGAAATGGGCCTGGAACATATCGTCATCACCTCGGTCGACCGCGACGATCTGCCCGATGGCGGCGCTTCGCAGTTCGTGAAGGTGATCGAGGCGCTGCGCCGCACGACGCCCAATACGACGATCGAGATACTGACGCCCGACTTCCGCAACAAGCATGAGCGCGCAGTCGAAATGATCGTCACCGCCCGGCCGGATGTCTATAATCACAATCTGGAGACGGTCCCGCGCCTCTATCCGACCATCCGCCCCGGCGCGCGCTATTATGCGTCGCTGCGCCTGCTCGAATCGGTGAAGCGGCTGGACCCATCCATCTTCACCAAGTCGGGCATCATGCTGGGCCTGGGCGAGGAACGTCTGGAGGTGCATCAGGTGATGGACGACATGCGCTCGGCCGACATCGACTTCCTGACCATGGGCCAGTATCTCCAGCCGACGCCCAAACATGCCAAGGTGATGGAGTTCGTCACCCCGGCCGCTTTCAACGCCTATGCGGCGATCGCACGGGCCAAGGGCTTCCTTCAGGTGGCATCCAGCCCGCTGACGCGCTCCAGCTATCATGCCGGCAAGGATTTTGCCGAAATGAAGGCGGCACGCGACGCGAAGCTCGCCAGGGCGGCTCTGGCCAAGGCCTGATCGCGCCATGCCCAAGCATCAGGAAACGCGCCGGCTGCCTTACACGCCGACGCAGATGTTCGATCTGGTATCGGATGTCGCCGCCTACCCGCAGTTCCTGCCCTGGATCAGCGCCATCCGTGTCCGCTCCGACAGCGAGACGGAAATGGTCGCGGACATGATCGTGGGGTTCAAGGGGGTGAAGGAAAGCTTCACCTCTCGCGTCCACAAGCATCGCCCCGACCATGTCCGGGTCGATTATCTCGATGGCCCGCTCAAGCATCTGCACAATGAATGGCAGTTCCGCGACGATGGGCAGGGCGGGGTGCTGGTCGATTTCGAGGTCGAGTTCGAATTCAAGAACCGGCTGTTCGAAATGCTGGCGGGCCAGTTTTTCGACAAGGCGCTGCGCAAGATGATCGGCGCGTTCGAGGCGCGCGCCGCCGATCTCTACCCTTCCGATTCGGGCAGCAGCAGTTCCAGCGCGCACAGCGCCGCCTGAAGTCGCACACCACCTCGGCCATTATTCTCGAAATGCCGCATGTCGGCCACGACATTGTCGGCGCGGGCGCCGCGTTCGGCGCGGGCGAAGACGACGGTGCCGACCGGCTTCTGCTCGCTGCCGCCGCCCGGCCCGGCGATACCGGTGATGGCCACCGCGACATGGGAATGGCTTTTCTTGAGCGCACCTTGCGCCATCGCCCAGGCCGTGGCGATCGACACGGCGCCGAACGTGTCCAGCACATCATGCGAAACTTTCAGAAGTTCCGCCTTCATGTCATTGGAATAGGTGATAAATCCGGCGTCGAATACGTCGGATGATCCCACAATTTCGGTGAGCGCGGCGGACACCAGGCCCCCGGTGCAGCTTTCCGCCACAGAAATCGTGCGCCCGGCGCGCCGGTTGGCGATGATGACCTTTTCGGCGAGTTCGACCAACTGGGCCGGCAGGATCGTATCTTGCATGACGTCAGGATAGCGCGGGAAGGGACAGGGTTGCAACCGCCTGCGCGGCGATGCCTTCGCGCCGGCCGGCAAAGCCGAGGCGCTCGGTCGTCGTCGCCTTCACGCTAACCCGGTCGATCGGCACCGCCAGTATCTCCGCGATCCGCGCGCGCATGGCATCACGATGCGGGCCGATCTTCGGCGCCTCGCAAATGATGGTCAGGTCGATATGGTCGATGACGCCGTCACGTGTCGCAACCCGGTCGCGGGCATAGGCCAGGAAGCGGTCGGACGCCGCGCCGCGCCATTGCGGGTCGGACGGCGGAAAATGGCTGCCGATATCCCCTTCCGCCAGCGCGCCGAGCATCGCGTCGACAATGGCATGGAGTGCGACATCGGCATCGCTATGGCCCGCAAGGCCCCGATCATGCGGAACCAATATGCCGCCCAGCCACAATTCCTCGTCCGGGGCGAGGCGGTGGACGTCATAACCCATGCCGACGCGGGTACTGCGCGGTGTAGCAAGCGTTGTCTCGGCGCGGGCAAAATCCTGCGGATAGGTCAATTTCTCAAGCCTTTCATCGCCCTGCACCAACATGACGTCATGACCCCACGCCTTGAATATCTGCGCGTCGTCGGTTGCCTCGCGGCTCTCGTCCCACGCGCGGTGCGCTGCCAATATGGCGTCGAAGCGGAATGCCTGCGGCGTCTGTACCCGGTGCAGGCCGGCCCGCTCCACGCCATCGCCCATCATGTCGCCATCGCTGCGCACCAGCGTATCGGCGACGGGCAGGGCAGGGGTGGCGCCCATGGCGCTATCCAGCGCGCCGAGCAGGCGGTCGATTACGGTTGGGGGTAGGAAAGGGCGGGCGGCGTCATGGATCAGGACGATATCTGCGCCACCTGCGGCTGCGATCGCCTCCAGCCCCGCGCGCACCGACCCGCGCCGGCTATCGGCCCCGGTAACGAATGTCGCGGCCCGATCGCCCAGCAGCGCGCGGACCTGCGCCTCCTGCCCCTCGCCAAGCACGATATGGATCGCGTCGATCTCGCCATGGGCCGTCAGGGCATCATGGGCATGGGCCAGCACCGCCTTGCCGGCGACCATGCGAAACTGTTTGGGAATGGCGCCGCCGGCACGGCTGCCCTGGCCGGCAGCGACGATCAGCGCGACGATCTTGTGATGGGAGGTCATGGCACGGCGCATAGCGGGTGGCGAGACGGACCGAAAGGGGGAGCGGCTTGCCGTCCGACCCATTTTCCGCTAATGGCTGCCTGTTTTTTAGGCAGTATTTCGAAACAAGATCATGCGCAACCTTTCTCCTATCTCCATCGGTCCTGTGACCATCGACATGCCGGTTGTGCTGGCACCGATGACCGGCGTTACTGACATGCCCTTCCGTACGCTCGTCCGCCGCTACGGTTCTGGCCTCAATGTGACGGAAATGATCGCGTCGGCGGCGATGATCCGCGAAACGCGCCAGTCGCTGCAAAAGGCCGCCTGGCATCCGCTGGAGGAACCGGTGTCGATGCAGCTTGCCGGCTGCTCGCCCACGGAAATGGCCGATGCTGCGAAACTGAATGCCGATCGCGGCGCGGCGATTATCGACATCAACATGGGTTGCCCGGTGAAGAAGGTCGTCAATGGCGATGCGGGCAGCGCGCTGATGCGCGACCTGCCGCTGGCCGCGTCGCTGATCAAGGCGACGGTGGAGGCTGTCGATGTGCCTGTCACCGTCAAGATGCGCATGGGCTGGGACCATAGCAGCCTCAACGCTCCTGAACTCGCCCATATCGCCGAGGATCTGGGAGCGAAGCTGATCACCGTCCATGGCCGCACCCGTAACCAGATGTACAAGGGGTCGGCCGACTGGGCCTTCGTGCAGTCGGTCAAGGACGCGGTCGAGCTGCCCGTGATCGTCAATGGCGACATCTGCTCGATCGAGGATGCCGAAACGGCTTTGGAACAGAGCGGGGCGGACGGGGTGATGATCGGACGCGGTGCCTATGGCCGGCCTTGGCTGATCGGTCAGGTCATGGCCTGGCTGACCGATGGAACCCGCCTGCCCGATCCATCGCTGGAAGAACAATATCGCGTTATCGTAGAGCATTATCACGCGATGCTTGAACATTATGACAGGCATACTGGCGTCAATATGGCGCGCAAGCATATCGGCTGGTACACCAAGGGGCTGACCGGTTCGGCCGAGTTCCGCAATGCCGTGAACCAGCAGCCTGATGCCGATGTGGTGCTGGACATGCTGGCGCGCTTCTACGAGCCGCTCATTGCCAGCGGCCTCGACGCGGATGCGCTGCGTGCCGCCGCGCTGCGCAAGGCTGCATGACGAACCTGCTGACGACCGTCCCGCCGCTTCGCATGGTGCAGGACGGGCCTTCGCTGACCGAACAGATGACGGCGCTGCCGGTGGCGACCTTGCTCGTGCGGCCGGACAATCATATCGCCGAAGCCAATGTGCGGGCCGAAACACTGCTCAACATGGCGCGGTCGGCGATCGTGGGCAGCGATGTGGCCCGCACCATCCGCATAGCGGAGGCGGGTGCGCGTTTCGACATCTGGCACAGTAACAAGCCGATCGCAGCCTATGACATCAAGGTCCATGCCGGCCGCACCGCCGAGATGGAGGTCGATCTGATGATCTCGCCGATCGTGGATCATGACGGCTGGCGGGTCGTGTCGCTTCATGCCCAGAGTCAGGCGCGCAAGATCGGCCATCGCGGCTCGGCCGGCGGCGCCCGATCGGCCATGGGCGCCGCTGCGATCCTGGCGCATGAGATCAAGAACCCGCTGTCGGGCATCCGTGGCGCCGCGCAACTTCTGGAATCCAGCCAGGGTGGCCGTGATTCCGCGTTGACCCAGTTGATCTGCAATGAGGTGGACAGGATCGCCGCACTGATCGACCGGATGCAGGATTTCACCACCGACCGAACGCTGGAATGCCATGCCGGCAACATCTATCCGCTGATTGACCGGGCAGCCGGGATTGCCGCAGCCGGATTTGCAAAAAATATAAAGATCATAAAGCATTATGATCCATCATTGCCATTCGCCAATATCAATGATGACGCGCTGGTGCAGGTGATGATAAATTTGCTCAAGAATGCGGCAGAAGCGCTTGAATATATGGATGAACCTAGAATTCGAGTGGAGACAGCCTTCCGTCACGGCGTGTCCGTCGTGGTGGGCGGCGGCAAGGGCAGCGCGGTGCTGCCGATCGAAATTCTCGTCATCGACAATGGACCTGGCGTACCTGAACATATTCTCGACCATCTGTTCAACCCCTTCATCACCGGCAAGCGGGACGGGCAGGGCCTCGGCCTCGCGCTGGTCGACAAGCTGGTCCGCGACATGAGCGGTTTCGTCCAATATTCGCGCGATACAGAGGCGGGCGAATCCACTTTCCGCATCCTCCTGCCGATGTGCATGGGCTGATGGCGGCGACGGGCACCATATTGGTCGTCGATGACGATCCTGCCATTTGCGTGGTGGTGGGCGAAGCGCTGCGGCGGCAGGGGCACAAGGTGAAGACCGCCGCCTCCATCCGTGAACGCAGTGCCCTGATGGACAGTTTCGCGCCCGACATCCTGATCACCGACGTCATGTTGCCGGATGGCGACGGGCTGGATGGCGTTGCGGACATCATTGCCGGGCGCCCTGACCTCAACGTCATCATCCTGTCGGCACAGAACACGCTCAACACCGCGATCCGCGCCACGGAGAAGGGCGCGTTCGAATATCTGCCCAAGCCCTTCGACCTCAACGAACTGACCCGCGCCGTGTCCGACGCACTCGGTACCCGGCAGAGCGCGGAAGTGCAGGACGGCGAACCTGGCTTGCCGCATGACGGCCTGCCGCTGGTCGGCCGGTCGCCGGCGATGCAGGAGGTCTACCGCACCATTGCGCGCGTCCTGTCCAATGACCTGTCCATATTGGTCCTGGGCGAATCGGGTACCGGCAAGGAACTGGTGGCCGAAGCGATCCACAGCCTGGGCCAGCGCCGCACCAAGCCGTTCGTCGCGATCAACATGGCGGCGATTCCGCGCGAACTGATCGAGGCGGAACTGTTCGGCTATGAAAAGGGCGCCTTCACCGGCGCCCATGCCCGCACTGCCGGCAAATTCGAGCAGGCGCAGGGCGGCACGCTGTTTCTGGACGAAATCGGCGACATGCCGATGGAGGCGCAGACCCGCCTGCTGCGCGTACTCCAGTCCGGCGAAGTCACCACGGTCGGCGGGTCGAAGCCGGTGCGGGTCAATGTCCGCATCATCGCCGCGACCAACAAGGATCTACCCCTGCTGATCGAGGACGGTCGCTTCCGCCAGGATCTCTATTATCGCCTCAACGTCGTGCCGATTGCGCTGCCGGCGCTGCGGGAGCGGCGCGAGGATGTGATCCTGCTCGCCCGCCACTTCATGGAGCGCGCTGCGCAGGACGGCCTGCCGCGCAAGGCTTTGGCGGATGACGCGGCGCAACTGCTGATGGCCTATCACTGGCCGGGCAACGTGCGCGAACTGCAAAACCTGATGCAGCGCCTGTCGGTGCTGAGCCGTGAAAATGTCATCACGGCGGAGATTTTGCGCCACATGCTGCCGCTGGACGCAGTGCCGGCCGATCATGCCGCGCCTGCCGACCAACTGGCCCATGCCGTGCGTGAATGGGCCAGGCGGCAATTGGGCGTCGGCTTCGCCCAGCCCAACCGCGCCCTGCATGACGATCTGCTGGCCGTGGTCGAACCGATCCTCTTGCAGGAAGTGCTCTCCAGCGTCGATGGCAACCAGATCCGCGCGGCCGGTCTGCTGGGCATCAATCGCAACACGCTGCGCAAGAAACTGACCGACTATGGGCTGGACCCGATGCAGTTGCGGCTCAACGATTGATCGGGATCAGGCGGACTGTCCATCCGCCGATCAATCCTTTGCCGGGACGAACCGACGGTCTGCGTCGACCAGCGACAGGGTTTTAATCAAATACTGTGTTTGAACGGGCACGGTCCTTGTTGTAACAAAGCCACGATGAGTGGCGCGACGACATTGCCCAAAAGGGCACCGGCATGGCGGCGGCAATTGCCGGCCTTCCTGCGCCACGGGCGTCTGGCGGCTTTGGTCGAGGCGTTCACGCTGGCCCTGTTCCTGGGCATGGCCGGCCTCACCTATTATATGCTTTCGGGCAATGGCCAGTCCTACACGCTGCTGACGCCGCCCATCGTTGCGCTGCTGCTGGTGGCCAATCTGGTCCCGGCGATTGCGCTGCTGATGCTGCTGGGGCGGCGGGTGGCCAAGCGGCGCGCCGCCCAGTCCGCCATCGGCAGCGACGGCCAGTTGCACGTTCGCCTCGTCGCCATCTTTTCGATCGTCGCCAGCGTGCCGATGCTGCTGGTCGTCATCTTCGCCTCGCTGCTGTTCCAATATGGCGTGCAATTCTGGTTCTCGGACAGCGCGCGCAACATGCTCCAGAATGCGAGCGATCTGGCGCGCGGCTATTATGAACAGAATTTGCGCGAAGTCGGCGACGAGACGGTGACCATGTCGAGCGACCTGCGCAGGGAATTGCTGAATTCCCAGGTCAACAGCCCGCGTTTTGCCGAATATGTCCTGTATCAGGTGGTCAGTCGCAAGCTCAGCCGGGCCGCGATCATCGAGTTGGGCAAGGACGGCATCGCCCGCACCGCCGCCACCGTCGACCCCGAAAATCGCCCTGCCACCGACAAGCTGACGCCCGAAGTCGTCAAGCGGCTGGGTGAGGGGGAGACGATCGTCGTCCAGACCCGCAATAACCAGATCGACGCGGTGACGCTCCTTTATCCCGGCTCGAAAGTCTATCTCTACGCTTCGCGCAACGCGGACAGTTCCTCCTTCTCGAACGTCGCGCGCGCGCAGAAAGTGCTGTCCGATTACGACCTGTTCGCGGCGCAGTCCCGCGCGCTTCAGTTGCGCTTCAACATCGCCTTGTTCGTCGGGTCGCTGCTGCTGGTCGGCATCGCCGTCTATATCGCGCTGGCGGTGGCGGACTGGATGGTGCGGCCGGTGAACGAACTGGTGACGGCGGCGCGGCGGATCACGGCGGGCGACCTGTCGGCGCGCGTCACCGGCCACAAGTCGCGCGATGAGATCGGCACGCTGGCGGCCGCCTTCAACCGCATGACCCAGCGGCTAGAGGCGCAGACCGGCGCGTTGGTCGCCGCCAACAGCCAGTTGGACGAACGGCGCGCCTTTATCGAGGCGATCCTGTCCGGCGTCAGTGCTGGCGTGCTGTCCGTCGATTTCGACGGCGTGGTGCAGTTGCTCAACAGTTCGGCGGCCGCGATCCTGGTCGATGAGGGGGATGATCCGGTCGGCCGCCCGCTGCTCAAAGTGTCGCCCGAACTCGCCGAATTCATCGCGTCGGAGGACAGCGCGGGGATCGTTCAGGTCCGTGCCCATGGCGACCTGCGTACCTTGGCAGTCAAGCGCTCGCAGGACGCATCGCGCCACATCCTGACCTTCGACGATATCACCCAGCAATTATCCGACCAGCGTCGCGCCGCCTGGTCCGACGTTGCCCGCCGCATCGCGCATGAGATCAAGAACCCGCTGACTCCGATCCAGCTTGCGGCCGAGCGTCTCCAGCGCCGCTATGCCGGCGAAGTGACGAGCGACAAGGCGACCTTCACCCGGCTGACCGGCACGATCGTCCGCCAGGTGGGCGACCTGCGCCGCATCGTCGACGAATTTTCCTCCTTCGCCCGCATGCCCAAGCCGGTCTTCCGGCGGGAGGCGGTGGGCGACATTGCCCGCCATGCCCTGTTCCTGCATGAAGTCGCGCACCCGGACATCCGCTTCGAATATGACGCGGACCTGCCCGATCTGGACATGGTGTGCGACCGCCGGCAATTGGGGCAGGCCCTGACGAATATCGTCAAGAATGCCGTGGAATCCATTGAACAAAAGCCGGTTTCTGAAAGTGAAGGGTCGCGCGGCCATGTCCGCATGGCGCTCCATCAGGCGGGCGAAGACATCATCATCACGGTCCGGGACGATGGCATCGGCTTGCCGCCCGAACGCGACCGGATATTGGAACCTTATATGACGACGCGGTCCAAGGGGACTGGCCTTGGCCTCGCCATCGTCAAGAAGATTGTCGAGGAGCATCTGGGGGAGATTCGCTTCGACGATGCACAGGGGGGAGGCGCATGCGTGACATTGCGCTTCGCCGCAGGGGCGCTCGAAAAAATGGAAGAGGGGCAGGTTATTGCCCTCCCAAAAGGAAAAGTGACGGCCAATGGCGCTTGATATTCTGATTGTCGACGATGAAGAGGACATTCGCGATCTGGTCGCGGGCGTGCTGGAAGATGAAGGTTTCACCACGCGGACCGCCGCCAACAGCGACAGCGCGATCGAGGCGCTGGACAACCGGCGCCCCTCGCTGGTCCTGCTCGACGTCTGGTTGCAAGGCTCCCGCATGGACGGGCTGGAACTGCTCGATGAAATCAAGCGGCGCGATCCGACCGTCCCCGTGCTGATGATCTCCGGCCATGGCAATATCGACACGGCGGTCGCCGCGATCCGCAAGGGCGCGGCCGACTTCATCGAAAAGCCTTTCGAAGCCGATCGCCTGCTCCATCTCGTCGCCCGCGCAACGGAGACCGAACGGCTGCGGCGCGAAAATCAGGTGCTGCGCGCCCGCTTCGGCCAGGATGACGAACTGACCGGCACATCGGCGTCGATCAACGGCGTGCGCGCTACGATCAAGAAGGTCGCCGGCACCGGTAGCCGTGTCCTCATCTCCGGCCCTGCTGGCGTCGGCAAGGAAGTCGCCGCGCGCATGCTCCACAGTTGGAGCGGCCGGGCCGACTCACCCTTCATCATCGTCGCTGCCGCGCGCATGGACCCGGACCGGGTGGAAGAAGAACTGTTCGGCGTCGAAGACACCAGCGGCCTCGTGCGCCCCGGTTTCCTGGAGCAGTCGCACGGCGGCACGCTCTATCTCGATGAAATCGCCGACATGCCGATCACGACCCAGGGCAAGATTTTGCGCGTCCTGACCGATCAGAGCTTTACGCGCGTCGGTGGCCAGCGGCAGGTGAAGGTGGACGTCCGCGTCATCTCCTCGACCGCGCTCAATCTGGCGGGCGAAATCGAAGAACGGCGTTTCCGCGAGGATCTTTTCTACCGGCTCAATGTCGTGCCGCTGGCCATCCCGCCGTTGTCGGAACGACGCGACGATATTCCGCCGCTGGTCGAACATTATCTGGCCCGCTTCGCCGCCGAACGCCGGGTGCCGCCGCCCGAAATCGCCAGCGACGCGATGGCCGCTTTGCAGGCCAATGAATGGCCGGGCAATGTGCGCCAGTTGCGCAACGTCATTGAGCGAACGATGATCCTGGCGCCGGGGGACCGGATCGGCCGGATCGAACTGGACATGCTGCCCGCCGAACTCACCAGCGGCGGTGGCGGGGAGGGGATGGGTCAATCCGCGATCATGGGTGCGCCGCTGCGAGAGGCGCGCGAGAGTTTCGAGCGCGAATATCTGCGCATCCAGATTCGCCGCTTCTCCGGCAATATTTCACGCACGGCGACCTTCATCGGCATGGAACGCTCCGCGCTGCACCGCAAACTCAAGCTGCTCGGTATCACCGAAGGCAAGGATTGACGGGATTTGCGAAGGAGTTGTCAATCGTTTGCTGAACTTTTGCCAATTCGCATCTGCGGCATGGACGCCCCTTCGCAATTGCGATAGGATCGCAGCGCTCCCGACAGGCGGGGGCGAGCAAGACATCCTGCTTAGGATGCGAGAGCGGGTAACGTCCCGCCAAGAAAAGGACTGGCGACGACCATGGCCGACAAAGTGAACAACCTTCAGGATATTTTCCTCAACAGCCTGCGCAAGAGCAAGACCCCGGTGACCATGTTCCTGGTCAAGGGCGTGAAGTTGCAGGGCATCATCACCTGGTTCGACAATTTTTCCGTCCTGCTGCGCCGCGATGGCCAGTCGCAGCTTGTCTACAAGCACGCCATTTCCACGGTCATGCCGGCCGCGTCGATGGACCTGACCGACCTGCGCAAGGCCAGCGATGGCAACAACAAGTCGAAATTGCTTCAGGAAATCTTCCTGACGGCCGTCCGTAAGTCGGGCAGCCCGGTGACGATGTTCCTGGTCAACGGCGTGATGCTCCAGGGCGAAATCGCGGCCTTCGATCTGTTCTGCATGCTGCTCGAACGCGACGGCATGGTGCAGCTCGTCTACAAACACGCCATTTCGACGGTCCAGCCGCTCCATGCGCTAGACCTGAGCGGCGAAAACGAACAGGACGACTGATCCGGCTTGTCGGTTCCTCCCATCCCGCCGTTCGCCCTGAGCCTGTCGCAGGGCGCCCGTCATGGGCGCGTGTTTCGACAGGCTCGGCACGAACGGCGATTGGGAATATGTGGACCTCTGGCAATCCCGGTGCTTTAAGCCGCCATGGCCATATTCAATCGCGACTCCGATGACGAAGTGGCGCGCGGCGCGCGCGCCGTCGTCGTCCATGCCGAAACCCATAATGCCGACCGCCGGGACAGTGATGCCCGGCTGGAGGAAGCACGCGGCCTTGCTCTCGCCATCGGGATCGACGTGCGCGCGGCACAGGCTTTCCGCGTCCGCGATCGCAAGCCGGCGACCCTGTTCGGCAGCGGTCAGGTGGATCAGATCGCGACCCTCGCGCGGCAGGAAGAAGCCGAACTCATCATCGTCGACAACAGCCTGTCGCCGGTACAGCAAAGCAATCTGGAAAAGGCGTGCGAGGCCAAGGTCATCGACCGGACCGGGCTAATCCTGGAAATCTTCGGCGAACGCGCAGCCACCAATGAAGGCCGCTTGCAGGTCGAACTCGCCCATCTGGATTATCAGGCCGGCCGCCTTGTCCGTAGCTGGACCCACCTTGAACGGCAACGCGGTGGCTTCGGCTTCCTCGGCGGTCCGGGTGAAACCCAGATTGAGGCCGACAGGCGCATGATCCGCGATCGCATGGCGAAGATCCGCCGTGAACTGGATCAGGTGACGCGCACCCGCGGCCTCCACCGCGCCCGGCGCCAGCGCGCGCCCTGGCCGGTGATTGCGCTGGTCGGCTATACCAATGCCGGAAAGTCGACGCTTTTCAACCGGATGACCGGTGCCACCGTCATGGCGGAAGACCTGCTCTTCGCCACGCTGGACCCCACCATGCGACAGATCGCGCTGCCGGGCCTGGACAAGGCGATCCTGTCCGACACCGTCGGGTTCGTGTCCGACCTGCCGACCCAATTGATTGCCGCCTTCCGCGCGACGCTGGAGGAAGTGTTGTCGGCCGACCTCATCGTCCATGTCCGCGACATCGCCCACGCCGATAGCGAGGCGCAGCGCGACGATGTGCTGGACGTTCTCGGCGAACTGGGCGTCGCGGGCGAAGCGGCGCTGGATCGCGGGGAAGGGGAGCCGGCACCGCCGCCCATCCTGGAGGCATGGAACAAACTCGACCTGCTGAACGAGGAGGATGCCGCGATCGTGCGCGAAACCGCCGCGCGCCGCGACGATGTCGTCATTCTCTCTGCCTTGACCGGGGAAGGGGTGGACCTGCTCCAGCGCACGATCAGCGATCGCATGACGCGCGGCGCCAAAGTCTATGGCCTGCGCATCCCGGTATCGGACGGCGCCACGCTGGCCTGGCTCCACGAACATGGCGAAGTGTTGTCGACCATGGTCGAAGGCGAAGAAAGCCGCATCGACGTACGCCTGTCCGACGCCGCCTTCGCCCGCTATTCCAAGCGGGCAAAGGGGTAGGGCGGGGCGATGGGGCGGCCCGCGCCGCCCTGTTTCGTCAGATCAGGGCCTTTTCCACGACCGCGACGGCCTGGTCCAACGGCTTGGCGCGGTCGCAATCATGGCCGCATTTTTCCTGCTGGTAACGCAGCTTGTCGAGGATATTTTCGGCCGCATCGCGGTTGCCCAGCCGGATTTCCGCCAGCGCCAGCCCGGACATCGCGCCCGGATAGCCATTACGGCCGCGATAGAGGCTCTGCTCGAAATAACGGCGCGCCGATTGTGCGTCACCCATGCCGAGTTTCGCGACGCCCTTCAGGAAGCGGACCTGCTTGCTGCTGCTCTGCCCGATCAATTTGGACAGCAGCACATCGGCCTGCCCATATTGCCCCGCAGCGATCAGCCCTTGCGCCTGGCGCAGGTCGGGGCTTGGGGACACCGGGTTGAAAGCGGCGGCATTATAACCGTTCACCGGCGCGGACATCGGCGTGCCCGTGTTGAAATGAATACCCGATACGCCGCCGACATGCTGGGCATGGGCCGGCACCGCGATGGCGCAGCAAAGGGGCAGAAGGACAGTCAGGCGCATTGCACATTCCTCCGTCGTGAGGCGGAAAACCTATGGCTTTTGCAAATGCTTGTCAAACATAGGTTTCAAGTCTGAACCTTGTCTGAATTATGTCTGACGGGTAGGGCTGGCGGCCTGTCTCAACCCGCCTTTTCCTCTCGCTTCGCCTGCTGCCACAGCGCTTCCTTGTCTTCCAGCGACAGGCCGGCAAAGGCATCACCAGCCTGCGCCTCCATCGACCGAAACCGACGACCGAACTTGGCGTTGCCCTTTCGCAGAGCAGCTTCCGGATCGACCTTAAGATGCCGTGCGAGGTTGACGACGGCAAAGAGCAGGTCGCCGATTTCTTCCTCACATTCATCCTGCGTCGCCGCCTCGCGCACTTCATCCAGTTCCTCGACGATCTTGTCGATCACGCGGACCGTGTCTGGCCAGTCGAAGCCGGTACGGGCGGCCCGCTTCTGCAATTTCTCGGCACGCAGCAGCGCGGGCAGAGCGGTCGCCACGCCAGCCAGCGCGCTCGGGTCAGGGTCTTTCTCGGCTCGCTCGGCCGCCTTGATCGCTTCCCACTGGGCATGGCCATCCTCGCGGCGCGCACCTTCGCCAAAGACATGAGGATGGCGTCGGATCATCTTCTGCGTGATGGCGTCGATCACATCCTGTAGCGCGAAATGGCCGGCCTGTTCCGCCATGCGACTATGGAACACGACCTGAAGCAGCAGGTCGCCCAGTTCGTCGCGCAGCGCATCCATGTCGTTGCGCTCGACCGCGTCGGCAACCTCATAGGCTTCCTCGATCGTATAGGGCGCGATCGACGCGAAATCCTGTTGAATATCCCAGGGGCAGCCGGTGTCGGGGTCGCGCAGCCGCGCCATGACGTCGGCAAGCGGCATGATGTCGGCGGAACTGGCTTTGGACATGGGAAACCTGATCGCTGTTGAGACGTACCGGCCGCCGTAGGGGTTACGCGGCTCGCTGGCCAGTGCTGATGATGGTGATAGAAATAAGTTCGATAATATATATTATGTTAAACAACCGCCCTCATCACCGCAATCGCAAACACCTGTCCAACTCGCTGTCGCAATCGCCTTGCATGCTGGCCCTCAATCCTCGCGGATCAGGCTGTGCTTGGCAGTGTCGCGCATCCGCACATAGACGATCAGCGATATGGCGATCATCACGGTCACATAGATGTAGAAAGCCTGCTCCATGCCAGCCTGCTTGAACCATAAGGCGACGAGTTCGGCCGTCCCGCCAAACAGCGTGTTCGCCAGAGCATAAGGCAGCGCGACGCCCAGTGCCCGGATATGCGCGGGAAACAGTTCGGCCTTCACCACCGCGTTGATCGACGTATAGCCGGTCACGATCACAAGGCCCGCCATCACCAGCAGCCCCGCTACGATCGGATCTTTCGTCACCGCCAGCGTGGCAAAGATTGGATAGGTGCACAACACGCCCATGACGCCAAAGCCGATCATCAGCGGCTTGCGCCCGATCCGGTCGGACAGCGCGCCGGCGACCGGCTGCAACAGCATGAAGACGAACAGCGTCACCGCGTTGATCTGCGATGCCACTTCGCGGCTCAACCCGCTGGTGTTGAACAGGAATTTCTGCATGTAGATGCTATAGGCATAGAAAGCGATCGTACCGCCCGCCGTCAGCAGCATCACTGTCAGCGTTTCGCGCGGATGGTTGGTGATGAGTTCGACAAAGCCGGATTTGGGCGCGCCCGCTGCCTTGGCGACCGTAAAGCTCTGCGTTTCGGCCAGGCCCCGGCGCAGCCAGAAGACGATGACCGCCAGTGCCCCGCCGATGAAGAACGGTATCCGCCAGCCCCAGCTATCCAACTGCGCCTCGCTCAGCGTCGCCTGCAACAGCAACAGCACGCAGATCGCGACCAGTTGCCCGGCGATCAGTGTCACATATTGAAAGCTGGAGAAGAATCCGCGTCGGTTCTTGCCTGCCATTTCCGACAGATAGGTTGCACTGGCACCATATTCGCCGCCGATCGACAGCCCCTGCATCAGCCGTGCAACAACCAGCAACAGCGGTGCCGCGACCCCGATCGTCTCATAGCCCGGCGTCACCGCGATCAGCAGCGATCCTGCGCACATCAAGGCTACGGAGAGGGTCAGCCCGCTCTTGCGCCCATGACGATCGGCATAGACGCCCATCATCCACGCGCCGATCGGCCGCATCAGGAAACCGACGGCAAAAATCCCCGCCGCGCTAAGCAACTGGGCGGTGCGGTCCTCACTTGGGAAGAAATGCGGCGCGAAATAGAGAGTGAAGGCGGCATAGGCATACCAGTCATACCATTCGACCAGATTGCCGGTCGATCCGCCGATGATCGCCTTCAACCGCTGCGCCTGGGTCGGCGCCCCCGTCCCGTCGCTCATGGCTTCAGCACCATCGCGCCATCCTGCACCCCCCAGCTTTTCAACCGCGAAAGCATGTTCATGCCGATCACATTGACCTCTCCGAAGGCTGGTGAGACGACGACGGGCAGGGCGCTCGCCGAAATGGGGCCGATGGCCAGAGTGGCGATGCTGGATCGTTTCGCCTGAACGTTGCCGTTAGCGGTGGTCATGATGACATCAGGTTCGCCGACATCATAATTGAGGCCGGCGGCCCGCGCCGTATTTTCGGACAAGGCGGTGATGGTCGCGCCGCTGTCGATCAGGAAGCGGGCGGACGTGCCGTTGATCGTCGCCTCCACCCAATAATGGCCGTCCGGGGCCACCGGTATGCGCAATGCCTGACCCTCGGCCTGCGCGCGCGGCAAGGCGGCGGGCGCTTCGTCTGGGGCAATTGCACTCCCCTCCTCCGCCCAGCGCCCCGTCATGAACCCCTGGCTCTGGCCGAATTTGAACAGGCCCAGCAGGCCGGCAAAGATGGCGACCCACAGCAACGCCATGCGCAGCAGGCTGCCCCAGGCCATTTGCCTCCCAATCAGCGCGGAACCGACCAATATGATCGCCAGCACATACCAGATGGTCGATGCCGCCTGATCCGTGCCGTCCATTCAGGCCCCCTGCTCTTTCGCGTCCAATTCGATCACCATATTGTCATAGCCCGGCTCGACGCCGTTGGGGAGGGTGCGACGCAGGGTCGCATAATCCATGCTCTGGTCCATATGAGTCAGGATGGCGCGATCGGGGCGGGTCGCGGCGATACCGTCCAGCGTCAGCGCCAGATGCGGATGAGTCGGGTGCGGCTTTACCCGCAACGCATCGACAACCCAAATATCCAGCCCGTCGTAGAGCGCCAGCATGTCGGGTGTCAGCGCATGGAAATCCGTGGCATAGCCGATCGACCGGCCGCTATGAGTGAAGCGAAAACCGGTGGAGTAGATCTCGCCATGGGGCTGGTCGACGCAGGCGATGTCGATATCGCCGATGCGCAGCCCGACCGGCAGGACATGCGGCTGGATCGTCGCATGATAACCATGTTTCCCATCGAACGCATAGGCGAAGCGCTGGCTCAGCAGCTTGAGCGTCTGCGCCCGCGCATAGCCGGGCACGGGTGTACGCCGATGATGAAAAAGCTGGCGCACGTCATCAATGCCATGGCTATGATCCGCATGGTCATGCGTCCACAGGATCGCGTCGATCTGGATCACGTCGGCCGCCAGCAACTGCGCCCGCATGTCCGGCGATGTGTCCACCAGGATACGGGTCGTAGGGCTTTCGACCAGGATGGACACCCGCGTCCGCCGGTTCTTCGGCTCGGTCGGGTCGCAGTCGCCCCAGTCATTGCCGATCCGGGGCACACCGGAAGAGGTGCCGCTGCCCAGAATCGTCAGCTTCAGGCTCATGCGACCTTCGAGAAAAGCGTGCGGAAGTTGGCGGACGTCGCAGCCGCCAGTTGCTCGACACTCTCGCCACGCAGGTTGGCCAGGAATTTGGCGGTGTCCGCGACATAGGCCGGCTCGCACGATTTGCCGCGATGCGGTACCGGAGCGAGGAAAGGCGAGTCCGTCTCCACCAGCAGCCGGTCGAGCGGCAGGCGCGCCGCCGTCTCCTGCAAATCCTTCGCGCTCTTGAAGGTCACGATGCCGGAAATGCTGATGTAGAAGCCTAGATCCATCGCCGCATCGGCAAAGGCGCCGCTGGCGGTGAAGCAATGGATGACGCCGCCATAAGGCCCCTTCTCCATTTCATCCCGCATGATGCGCAGCGTATCCTCCTCCGCATCGCGGGTATGAACGATCAGCGGCAGGCCCGTCTCGCGACAGGCGGCGATGTGGGACCGAAAGCTCTTCTGCTGCCGTTCGCGGTCGCTATGGTCATAATAATAATCAAGGCCGGTTTCGCCGATGCCCACGACCCGTGGATGCGCCGCGCGCTCGACCAGCTTGGCGGTGTCGACATGGGGATGCTCATCCGCCTCATGCGGATGGATGCCGACCGTCGCCCACACGTCCGGCTCCCGCACGGCGGTATCCAGCACAGCGTCCCATTCGCTTTCGCGGGTGGCGATGTTGAGCATCAGGTCGACACCGGCGGCGCGCGACCGTTCCAGCACATTGGCCTGATCCTCGATCAAGCCTTTGTAATTCAGGTGGCAATGGCTGTCGATCAGCATGGGATCAGCCTTCCGCCTCGGTCAGTTCCAGACGCGGGAAGAGCGGTTTGGGCGCGCCGAGAGTGAAGCCCGAAGCGCGAAGAGCGGCGTAGAAGTCGCTGCCGATGACGTCATAGCCGCGCTTCTCCCCGTCGATCCCCATCTGGTCCAGCAACGCGGTGGCGCTCGCCGGGATGACCGGCTGGATCATGATGGCCAGGCTGGCGATCGCTTCATAGAGCGTGGCCAGCACCGCCTCCATCCGCGCAGGATCGGTCTTGCGCAACGCCCATGGCGCCTGCGCATCGATATAAGCGTTGCAGGCGAAAACCGCGCGCATCCATGCCTCGATCGCGACCGACGGTGCCAGATCGTCCATGGCGCCCTGGAAGGTCTGCGCGGTGTCGGCAATGCTCTTGAGCAATTCGCTATCGACATCCTGCGCTGCCGGTTCGGGCAGGCGGCCTTCCAAATTCTTCGCGATGAAGCTCAGCGTCCGCTGCGCCAGATTGCCGAAGCTGTTGGCCAGATCGCTGTTCGACCGCGCGACGATCGCCTCCGCGCTGTAGCTGCCGTCATTGCCGAAGGTGACTTCGGACAGCAGAAAATAGCGCAGTTGATCCACGCCGAAGCGATCGGCCAGTTCCATAGGATCGGCGACATTGCCGACCGACTTGGACATCTTCTCGCCCCGATTCAGCAGGAAGCCGTGACCGAAGACCTGGCTGGGCAAAGGCAGCTTCGCGCTCATCAGGAAGGCCGGCCAGTAAACCGTATGAAACCGCACGATATCCTTGCCGATGATGTGCGTAATATCGCCACCCTCGGCCCAGTAGCGCGCCATCCGCTCGGCATCGTCAGGGTAGCCGCAGCCGGTCAGATAATTGGTGAGCGCATCGACCCACACATACATCACATGGCCGTCCGATCCCGGCACCTTCACGCCCCAGTCGAAACTGGTGCGCGATACGCTGAGATCGGAGAGGCCACCTTCGACAAAGCGCAGGATTTCGTTGCGGCGGCTGTCGGGCTGGATGAAGTCGGGCTGGCTTTCATACAGCGCCAGCAGCCGGTCCTGATAGGCCGACAGGCGGAAGAACCAGCTTTCCTCGACCGTCCATTCGACCGGGGTATTCTGCGGCGAGAGCTTCGCGCCCCCTTCCCCGTCGACGATTTCCTTCTCATCGTAAAAGGCTTCGTCGCGGACCGAGTACCAGCCTTCATAACGGCCCAGATACAGGTCGCCATTGGCCTCCATCGCCTGCCAGATCGCCTGGCTAGCGGCGTGATGATCCGGTTCGCTGGTGCGGATGAAACGATCATGGCTGATATTCAGCCTCTCGTTCATCTGCTTGAAATAGCCGGCCATTTCATCGGCCAGTGCGCGCGGATCGATTCCCCGGTCGCGCGCGGTCTGGGCCATTTTCAGCCCATGTTCGTCGGTACCGGTCTGAAAGAAGACGTCGCGGCCCATCATCCGCTGGAAACGCGCGACCGCATCGGTGGCGATCACCTCATAGGCATGGCCGATATGCGGGCGGCCGTTGGGATAGGAAATGGCGGTTGTGATGGTGAAGGGCTTGGACATGGCGCCATCCCTAGCGGCTGTTATGGACGGCGCAAAGTCGCTTTATGCGTGCGATGGCGCCAGCGCCGCGACATGGCCCGCCAGTTCGAACACCACCGCTGCCGGATCGAGCGACAGGATCACCGCGCCGCCCGCCAGATGGCGCGCCTTTTCCCAATGGTCGAGCGCCTGGCCCAGCGCTGGCCCCTGCTTCGTCCGCGCCGCCTGCGCGATGAAGGCAGGCGCGCGCTCCAGAAAGGCCTCGTAACGCGGCTTGGCGGCCTTGAGCGCCAGCGCCTTCGCCAATGCCAGTCGCTGACGATTGCCCGGATCGCCCTGCGTCGCAAGGATGCTGAGAGCCTGCTCGATCTCCGACAGATTAAGGCCCGCATAGCGCAGCGCCTGCCCCGGCGATCCCTCACCCGCGCGCACCAGGGCGTCCACCTCCTGCGGCGACAGCGTTTCATCACTGGCCTTCAGCACAGCGCGCATCGTCGCGGCGTCCAGCGGGTCGAAGCGCAAAGTGCGGCAGCGTGACCGGATCGTCGGCAGCAACCGCCCCGGCGCATGGCTCACCAGCAGAAAGATCATGTCCGCCGGCGGTTCCTCCAGCGTCTTGAGCAGCGCATTGGCAGCACCCCGCTCCAGATCGTCGGCGCTATCGACC
Source organism: Sphingobium sp. Leaf26 (assembly GCF_001421665.1). Lineage (GTDB taxonomy): Bacteria > Pseudomonadota > Alphaproteobacteria > Sphingomonadales > Sphingomonadaceae > Sphingobium. Next base: position 137,587 of record NZ_LMKV01000002.1, on the reverse strand, counting down.
ACGACCACCCGGCGCTGCGACAGGGACGGGGCCGACTGGGTCAGGCGGGCAAGCCCGCGTATCTGGTCCACGCTGATATTGCGGGCGGTGCCGGTTTCCTTCTCCAATGGCGCCAGTTCGGCATAGTCGGGATGGGCTGTAGCTTCGATCAGGCGACGGATCGGATGGTTTTCAGGAACGAACATCCCCTCTTCGTCGATTGCCGGCCCGGCGGCGTCGGCCAGCAAACGCATGGCCAGCGCGCGCGCGAATCTGGCCTTGCCGATGCCTTTCGGCCCGGCCAGGATCCAGCCATGGTGCATCCGCCCGCTATGCGCCGCCGTCATCAGCATGTGCGTCTGCGCGTCATGCCCCAGCAATATCGTCATGGCAGCAGGTCTTCGATGGCGGCCAATAGGCGAACCGTCACCGCCTCGGCTGGGCCGGAGGCGTCGACGCCATGTACGCGCTCGCTTTCCTCCCGCATGAAGCGCGTGAAAGCGTCAGCGACGGTCCTATGGAAATCGCTCGCCCGTCCGCCGATCCGGTCGGCTGCATCGCCATCCCGCGCTCGCGCCCGGTCGCTCGCTTCCTCTTCCGGCAGTGTCAGCAACAATGTGCGATCGGGCAGGAAGCCGCCGCTGCCGATCCGGTGCAGCGCCAATATGTCGCCATCGGTCAGGTCGCCCTGTCCCTGGTAGGCGCGGCTCGAATCGAGAAAACGGTCGGACAGCACCCAGTCACCCCGCGCCAGCGCCGGCCGGATAGTCTTTTCGACATGATCCGCTCGCGCCGCCGCGAACAGCAGCGCTTCGGCGCGCGGGTTCCAGCGATCGGCACCACCGGTCAGCAGCAGGGCACGGATCGCCTCCGCCCCCTCGCTCCCGCCCGGCTCGCGCGTCTCGATCACATCCAGCCCGCGTGCGCGCAGCGCTGCCGCCAGCGCGCGAAGTTGCGTGGACTTGCCCGCCCCTTCGCCGCCTTCCAGCGTGATGAACCGTCCGCTATCTGGTGATTTGGGCGTCAAGCGAACAACGATTTCAGGCCATTCCACAGACGGCCGAAAATGCCCGCTTCCGCCACATCTTCACCTGCGACCAGCGGCATGATCTGCGGCGGCGTGTCGGGCGTCTGGACGATCAACTGGGCGATCTGCTGGCCCTTGGCGATCGGCGCCTTGATCGGGCCGGTATAGACCACCTTCACCTGCACATTGGCCGACGCCGTGCGCGGCAGGGTGACGGCCAGGTTCTGCGGCGCGACCAGCGATACGCTCGTCGCGCTGCCCAGTTGCACTGCGGCCGTCTCGACCATCTGGCCCTTCTTGAACAGCGGCTGCGCTTTCCATGCCTTGAAGCCCCAGTCCATGAAACGCACGGATTCGTTGATCCGGCCATTGAAGCTGGTCAGGCCCGCAACCACCATCACAAGACGGCGGCCATCCTGTTCGGCCGATCCGGTGAAGCCGAAACCGGCCTCCTCAGTATGGCCGGTCTTCAAACCATCGGCGCCGGGGATCTTGCCCAGGATCGGGTTGCGGTTCGCCTGCGCGATGTCCGATCCGCCCATGGTCTTGCCCCAGGTGAAGGATCGGGTGGCATAGAAACGCTTGTAGAGGTCGGGCGTCTCCACGATCGTCGCCTCGGCCAGCCTGGCCAGATCCTCTGCCGTCACATAGGTCACGCCTTCATCCGGCCAGCCGTTGCTGGTGCCGAAATGGCTGTTCTTCAGGCCAAGCCGCCTGGCTTCCTCGTTCATCAGCGCGACGAAAGCCTGCTCGGTCCCGGCAATCCCTTCGGCCAGCACGACGCAGGCGTCATTGCCGGACAGGGTGACGATGCCATGCAGAAGATTTTCCACCGACACCTGCTCACCGACCGACAGGAACATGGTCGAACCGGCCTGCGGGCCGTGCCACTGTTTCCAGGTTTCCGGGCGCACGGTGAATTTGGTGTCCAGCTTCAACTCGCCCTTCTGGATCAGGCGGAAGGCGACATGCGCCGTCATCATCTTCGCCAGCGACGCCGGCGGCATGCGGGTTTCGCCGCCCTTGTCGTACAGCACTGCGCCCGACGACAAATCCTTCATATAGGCGATTGGCGCTTCGCTGGTGTAGGGCGGCGCGGCCGCAATCAGCGGCTGGGCCAGCAGCCCGGCGGCAAGGAGGACTGCAACGCTTTTCTTCATCGGAAACTGCCTTCGACTAGGATGGAATCGCTTATGTTCACGCGATCTCTATCGCGCGTCATTAGCTATGATGCGGGCATTCTTAAAGCCCTTGGCTGCGGCTTGCGCGGCCTGTTGCGAGGAATAGGGGCCAAGGCGCACCCGCCATAGCCCATTGCCCGCTTCCCAACGAGCGCCGATGCTCTTCGCCAACGCCTCGGCCCGTGCCTGTGATGAGAAGGCGCCGACCTGCACGATATAGCCGCCGGTGCGCGGCGTGGCCGGTACGGGAGCCGGAGGCTGCGGCGCTTTGGGCAGTGGCTTGGCGGGCCGGGCGGCGACGCGGGGCGGCGGTGGCGCCTGGTCGAAATCGGCGCCGGGCCTGCTCTCGGCGACTGGCCGGGCAACGGCGGCGACGGGTTTCGGTTTCGCAGTCGCGGGCGTCCTGACGGCAGCCGCCGCCGCGCCACGGATGGCGGGCAGCTTGGTCCGCAGCACACGCAGCAGCGCCGCCGGCGTCTCCAGTCGCTCGGCCGCCCGTCCCTGCCCGCGCAGCGCCGCGCGCTCCTGCTCGGGCGGGCTGACCCGGCGCACGCGCACGGGGACCATCGCTTGCCCGCTCACGCCGAGCTGCGATGCCGCGCCCGGCGACAGCGCGATCAACCGGTCGCCCCGCATAGGCCCGCGATCATTCACCCGCACTAAAATCGTGCGCCCGCTATCCAGCGCCGTCACCTCGACATAGCTGGGTAAGGGCAGTGTCTTGTGCGCGGCGGTGATAGCGGCGGGCGTGAACATCTCACCATTGGCGGTCGCGCCGCCCTGACTGCCATCCGCGCTTTCGCCGGCATAGCCGACCTCGTCATAGGAAACCGGGTCGGCCGGCGTATAGGTGACGCCACCCACGGCATAAGGCGCGTCCAACGGTGCCGGCACATCGCTGGCCATGGCGCCTGCCCCGGCCAAATCGGCCCGTTGCGGCTGCGCAGCGCCCGCACCGCCTCCGGCCAGCGCCAGCATCATGGCCGTGACGAACAGCGCCTTATTGTTTGACAGCATCCGCCAGCAATCCCACCGACAAGGCATAGAAATTGGAACAATTATAATCCAGGATCGCCCGATAATTGCTGGTCAGCAGATAGGCGGTCTTGCCCGGCCCGTCGGGTTCCAGCAGCGTCGCCATGACGCCATCGGCCGGCCACACGCCGCTGTTGGGGGAAAGGCCCAGCTTGCGCCATTCGGCCATAGTCAGCCAGCGGCTGTGCCGGTTGAATACGCGGGGGCAACGCGCCGGTTCGGTCTTGGCGGCCACGGAAGCGCGGTTGAAACTGCCCGGAACATTGACGGCCACGCCCCAGGGCTGGCCCTTGCGCCATCCTGACTGCACGAAATAATTGGCGATGGAAGCCAGCGCGTCGGCCTCGCTGGTCCAGATGTCGGCCTTCCCGTCGCCGTCGCCGTCCTTGGCGATGCGCAGATAGACCGACGGCAGGAATTGCGGATAGCCGGTCGCACCGGCCCAACTACCGACCAGCCGGCTGCGCGGCACGCCATTGTCCAGCATCTTGAGCGTCGCCAGCAATTCCGGCTCGAACAATGTCCGGCGGCGACCTTCATGCGCCAATGTTGCGAGTGACCGGATCAGATCGAAATCGCCGGTATAGCTGCCATAGTTGGTTTCATGGCCGTAGATGGCGACCATGATCTCCTCCGGAACGCCGGTTTCCGCTTCGATTCGGGAAAGGCGCGACCGGTTCGTCTGATAGGCGATCCGGCCACGGCTGATGCGCGCGGCGTCGACATGCTGGCGGCGATACGGCTCAAAATTGGGAATGGGCGAATAGGCGCCCCCGCCCGGCTGGCTCTGATCCAGTTGCACGACGCGCGGATTGATCGTCAGCGTCGGGAAGACGCTGTCCAATGTCGCATCGCGGATGCCCATGGCTCGTGCCTTGGGCCGCAGACTTTCCAGATAGGCCCGGAAATCCGCGCTATCCTGCGCCTGAGCAGGCGCAACAGCGACGCTGCCACCGGTAATGGCGGTCAGGCCAAGCAACAAAGACAGGACGGGCGAACGTAAAGAATCCCTCATCCCCTTGTTGTTGCACAGGCAGGGCGGCAGGTGAATCCTTTATTGCGATCGCCGGTCGCTTAAGGCGATGAACCGTGCCGGTCGCGATTTTCGCTTGGCAATATCGGTGTGCACGCTAGGAAGCCGTTCAATGGAAGTGTGGCCGAGTGGTTTAAGGCAGCGGTCTTGAAAGCTACCGGAGCTTGTCGGCGTGAACGGGAATTAGGAGCGGTAATACAAGGGGTTAGCGTAGGTCCGATTCGGCATGTGGTTATGCCCATAAGCCTGTCGTAAGCTGCCAGCCCCGAAACGGCGTGGAAGAGTGTCCGAGTGGTTTAAGGAACCGGTCTTGAAAACCGGCGAGCGGGCAACCGTTCCGTGGGTTCGAATCCCACCTCTTCCGCCAATTCTGATCGAAAGGCTGCGATATGGATGCGCTCACGTTTCCTTGCGATGTCTGCGGGCGGCAATATCAGCATGGACCCCATCGCTATGAAGGTCACAAGCTCCACGCCTATGACATGATGGTTTGCGACACCTGCTACAAGGCCAACTGGGATGGATGGGGGCCAATGCTGGAGCCTCTGGTCATCAAGCGTCTTGAAGCCAAGGGCATACCTGTTCCGGCTCGTAATTCCAAAGGCTGGATACCGCGCGGCGGGTAGCAGCAACGCCCCGCACCCGAAGGCGCGAGGCGTTGCACAGCGTCAGGGCGTAGAAGGAGCGCCCCCGCTGGTGCGGTCGTTGGATTATCGAGGGACGCACCGCTATACCTCGGCGTGGCGGCGTTCATTGCCACGCAACCTCTATCTAAATCTGTCCTCATCTCCCCGACAGCCGGTGGTGCCGCCCCCTCCCGTGCATAGTCGTAGGCGGATCACGTCCTCCGAGAAGAATGGACGGCGGCACTTCATGCAACGCTGCCAGCCCACCTTCCTGACCACACGCGGCGGGCTGGCATCTGCGTCCACCACCGGCTCGCGGCGCACGCACCCGTCATAATCCCATCGCTTCGGGACAATCATTCCCTGCCAGTCCGCGCCCTCCCGCGCTGGGAAACTGAACGTGTCACGCGGCGCGTAAATCTTGATCGTCGTGCGCGCGTGCGCTGCCGACGCTGGCTGACTCAGCTGCTCCCGCCACGCTAGGAGCCACGCTGGCTCACCGTCAGCGCGCATACAGTGCCTCCCAACCGCGAAGGGCAGCGACAATATCAACCATGTCGTCGGGTTCCAGTGTCCCGTTCTCCACCCCCGGCAGCACCTCCTGCTCAACCCATGCGTCAAACGAGCCATACCAGACTGCGATAAGCGACGGTCTTGGCTTCCCCGCTTCCTCCATCCGCTTCACGCGGCGGGTCAAAGCGCGGGAGCCTGCCATGCGGCTACCCGATGCCGAACCGCTCGCGCAGGCTGTCCGGTCGCGCGCGCTGGGTGATGGCGACAACGGGCGGCGCTACCTCTGGCGCGGGCGCCGCTTCCGGTGCTGGCACTGCAACAGGTGCAGACGGCGCAAGCGGTCTGTCGAGCAGCGCCTTTGCGATACATGCCACGCGGAGGTTGTGGTCCAGCACGCCGCTAGCGAGTAGCTGCTGCTCGTCCGACACCCCGAAGTGGCGCTCAACGATGCGCGGCGCGTATTCGATGGGCATCCCATACTTCATTGCATCACCCCAAGGTGACCGAGCAGGTCCAGCGCCACTTCACGGTCGTATGACCCGTTGCACTCGCGCAGCACGTCCATGCAGTTCTTCACCGCCTGCTCGCGAAACGCGGGATCGAGGTTGGCGATGGGCTGGGGCGGTGCTGGCTCGATTCCGAGGAAGTTCATCATCTCGCTACCCGACATGGGCAGCACCTTCACGTCGCACTTCTCGCTTGCCGCAAGGCGCTCCGCAGCTACCCGCCACCGCTCGTATTCATCCGCGTGCTGGATAGCAGCGCGCCTGCCGTTGATGATGATGACAAGGAACAGGTCGCGCGGACCCGGTTCCGGGCACATGGCACGATGAGTAGCGCGCCAGCTTCGAAAGTCAGTCATGCCGGTCTCCCTAGGAGTGGATTTTCGATATTGCCGTTCGCTCTCGGCCTTTTTGCAAACGACGCTAATTTTGCCGTTTGCGCGTTCACCCCTGCTTCTCCTCAAGGGCGGTGATCCTCGCCTCCAGCTCTTCGTTGGCTCGGATGGCGCTCAGGGTGCCGATGGCGTCGATAATCTGCCGTCCGATGTCGGCGGGCACGGTGCCATCCGCTATCGCGGAAATGACCTGCTCGACCTGCGCACTGACCGGGGCGGTGTGGTCAAAATCGAAAGCCACAAGCTGCGCCTGGGCCTTGATGCTGGGCATGATGCGGCTGAGGATCAGGCTGGCGCTGTTAGTGCAGCCCTCCATCGCCTTGGCCAGAAGCATGTCCACGATGCCGTCCGCGTTCTCCAACATGCGCTGGACCAACTTGGTTTGGGCGTTGCTACCGGGCGGCCGGCCAGCCGGGTTGGGACTTTTCATGCCCTTTACCCATTTGGGGTTCCCCGGCGGTCCCGGCGTCGGCTTCTCGCGAGGCGGGGCGGGTTGCCAGCCTTCGCGCCACGGAGGGATAGGGTTCGTGTCCATGATAAAGCAGCCTCACATCAATCAGGTCGGATCGTTCAGAGCGTGAAGGGCTTGTTGGATTTGTCCCGCTTTGCCCGCAATTGCGCCGGGGTAATCTCACCCGAATACTGACCGTGCAGGTCGAACGTGTTGCCCTTGATCTTGATGGTGCCGACTGCCTTGGCGACCTCCCGCTTCAGCACGCCCATGCGACCGTCGATTAGATCGCGCGCGGCTGTCACTGCTCGGAGGCGCTTGGCAAGCGGAGCGTTAAACCGCTCGTGATACTCGCGGAGCATCACCTGCTTCATTTCTTCATCGAAGCCTGACAGCATAGCGGGCGCGCCCAGCACAGCAGACGCGACCACCTCATCGCCATCGCGGATTGCTTGTGACAGCGTGGTCAAGCGTTCGCCGGTCTTGAGACCCTTGAAATGGGCGCGAATCTCGCCCGACACCATTTGCGAAGATTTGGAAACGACCTCCTTCGTCATTTCCTTCTCCCATGCCTCCACCTTGGCATTGAGCGTGGACGACGCGGCGTCCCACAGGGGGTAGACCTTGGCGATCATACGCTTGTCGGCGTAGTCCGCGACCTTTAGCAGAGCGCCCGCTTCCGTAAGGGTCGGGTCTTCCGCCACCGCTGCCTTGGCGTCGTGGATGGCGCGCAACGAAGTAAAGGCCTCGCTAAACGCTGCCTTGGCAGGACCAACATAAGACGCAGTGTCGTCGTCGTAGTCAGTGATGGTGAGCATCGCGGCTTCGGGGTCCAAATCGAGGCTGACGCGGACATCAATTTCATCGGCCATATCGAACTACACTTTCGGCTGATAAGTTACGGTAGGCTTATGCGTAACTAGGCCGCGCGAAGGTCCGCAACCTGTTTTTGTTATTTAACAGTCACTTAGTTCAGTTCTGCCTGTTAGGACCGCAAAATACCGTATTTGCCGTTCCTGACTTTTTGGCTTGATCTACATGCACTTACGCGGCGCTACGGGGCACGCTGGGGGCGCGGCACGCATGGGGTGCCCGTGTAGCGGCGACGGTGCGGCTTTGGTGCCCCTACCCCCGGCGCTGCTCGCTGCATGTGGTGACCACAGTAGCGGTGATCTGCAAGACAGGTTACGAGGGCGACCATGCCTCTATCTTCAACTCAAATTGGTGCCATCGGCGAAAACTTGCTGGTGAACGCCATCATGAAGGCAAGCGACGGTCGGCTCTCGCCATTCCAACCGCTGGCTGACGACGATGGGTTGGACGTGCTGTTCTTCGACAAGCTGACCGGGCGGTCTGTCGCTATCCAATTAAAGTGCCGCACCGTGACGCTGTTCAAGCCCGGCACGAAGGAGCGCGGCACTGGCACGCATTTCGAGGTGCGGCGTGCGACCTTCAACGAGACGCGCCAGACCTATCTCGTCGCTGCACTAATGAATGACGACCTGACGCAGTTCCTGACCACATGGTTCGTCCCGCTGGCCATACTGCCGCAGCTTGGCAGAACCACCGAGAAGAAGTTTGTCATCCGACCCAACACGAACATCGATAGCAAAGACAAGTTCGTTCCCTATCGATGCTCAATGCCGGAACTGGTGGCGCGAATAATTGGCATCTGCGAAGGCACTGGCTGACCTACGGCTCACCCAGCCGGTGCCATGCGTCCCGATATTCAAGCTGGTCGTAGTGTTTCGGCTGGAGCCAATATGACACCTTGCCCGCCTCGTTCTGACCACGGTGCGCAGCGTCCTTCACCTCGGCCAGCGTCATCACGAAACAGGTGGGCATGTCGGTATTGGCGTTGATCGTGATGATCCACCATTCGGAGCGCAGGGTGTCGAGCGAGCCGCCTAGCGGGACCGGGTTGCGTTTCGACAGCGCCTTGGACTGAATGGGCAACACCCGCGCCTCGTCCTCGCTCGCCGCATACAGGTCCGCCCCACGCGCATTGCGCACGGTCGGCATAACGTGCCAGCCGCGCCGGGATAGTTCGCGCGCAACATGATACATGCCTGCATTGCCGGTGAGTTGATGTCGCAAGAAGCGCCCCTGTGATTGACGGACGGTTCTAACACCGATCGCTGTAATGACCACAGGTGGGACCAGCGTTGCGCACGCGGGCGCGCATGTAACGAAACCCCGCAAGGTGGGGGGAGTGGGGGCTGTGGGGGCAGTGGGGGGTGGAGTGAGTAAAAACAAACGCTTAGCCACCACCCTCCCCAGTTTCCCCAGTTTGCAACCACACCCCCCACTTTCCCCACCTAACTCACTCTTTAGCAGGGGCAATTTGCTTCGGTCGGCACATCCAAGTGCCTTTGATGTTCTCCTTCTGCATGTGGTCAGCGCTATGCTTGTCCCACCAGCTTGCCGAGACGACCTTCTCTTGCAAGGCGACCTGTTTCACCGTGCTGACAGGCAGCCACTCGTGGTTAGGATAGATCAGGTAGAAGCCTTGGAACCACATGGCGAATTGCGGTTCATACTGGCTCTTGGGTCCGCGTGATTTGCCCACGGTGCTGTTCGGGGTCAGTGCGGGGTCTAGCTGGTCCCATGCCGGGCGCGTGGCGTAGATCGGCTTGCCGTTCCTGTGGTCACTGCCAACCTCGACACGCTCGGTATTGAAACGCCATGCTCCGCCGGGATGTTCTGGCAGATTCATCTTCACCTGCATGAACACCTTTGCGTGAGGGTCCAGTTCCTCGTCCTCGGTTCGGGGTGGCTCCATCACGGCACACAGGCTGCGGCAAGTCTGAACGAATGCGGTCGAGCCGAGGACGCGATGAAGCATGGAGCGGTCAGTCGCCTTCGCAAAGTGGGTCACGCAGACAATGGCGATGTTGTGCGTCTGCGCGAGGATCAACCACGGCTCCAACACCGTGCGGAGTTGCCCAGCGTCGTTGAGATCGACCTTGCGCAGCTTCTGCCCCGGCAGGTAGCTGGTCACGGGGTCAATAACGAGCATGGCAAACGGATCGCCCATGTCGCGCGCCTCCGCCAACCCCTTGCTCACCGCCTCCAAGTCGTCTTGCATGGAAAACGTGTTGCGCTTGCCTTCCTGCATGACGCCCTGAATCTCAACCACGTTCGCAAGGTTGGCACCGCACGCGGTGAGCCTTGGCACCGTCATTTCCTCAATGCTGTCCTCGCTGCCCAGCCACAGCACCCGCTCGGGCTTCCGCCATGCGTTGGGGCAGTCGTATTCGCCGGGCCACGGCGCACCTGTGGTCACACGCGCCGTCACGTCCGCGAACACCGTGGACTTGCCCGCGCCCGTCTCGCCCGCCAGCAGGGTGATATATCCCTTCGGAATCCACCCGGTCCAAAGCCATTCGATGGCGTGCATCTGAACCCCACCCAGCGACCGAAAGACAAGCTCACGGGGAGCGTCGGATGCGTCGGGTCCAAGCCCTCGCCGCATTCGCTCACGCTTTGTCTTCGCCTCTTCGGCGCGCGCATGTTGCTCCGCCAGTTTCACGCGGCTCTGTTCCCACTCAACCTTCTCCTTCCAGTTGAGATGGAAACCAAGTTCAGGATCACGCGGCGGAAGTGTCTCCGCAAGGAAAGCTGGATCGTAGGTGATGCCATCGACTTCATGCGGCTGAGACATGATGCACCTCCTGCCGGGTCGGGGTAATAAGGGATTTCTGCCTGTCGCCATCTGCACTCGGCAAATTTTTACGCGAAGCAAAGTATTTCGCACAAACTTCGGGGCATGTTGATGTTTGCGACCTCGCAGCGAGGCCGCTATAATTGGCGCTGGTCACTGTGATACCTTTCGGGGGTCGGATGCTGCTGGGCGTCCGGCCCCTATTCATGACGTTCATGCTGTGGCGGGATACTGGACGGTCGCGGCGCTGGTGGACGCGAACTTGCGCGCCGCCTTCCATGCCTCGATGTCAGCCGGGTCGTAACAAACCCCGGCCTGCTTGGACTGGCCCAGCTTGATGAAGGGCGGCCCCTTGCCCTTGCAGCGCCAGAAGCGGAGGGTGGCGGGCGTGACGCCGATCAACGCGGCGGCTTCATAGTGATTGAGAACTTTAACGGCACTCATTGCAGACACTCCTGCAATGCCCGCGAGCGCCATGAGCCGCTAGGCGATGGCCTGCGGGGAACCCAGAGCAGGGAATTGGGGTGTCGGCAGCTTCGCAAGAAGCCCGTTGCGCCGTCGCCCTGCCATGGAGGACGAACAGCAACTGCATTGTTAGCACAAGCTAAACGGCCAATGTTGGATAAAATGCAGGTCCACCGTCCCGAACCGGGAGAGCGTAATCGGCAAAGATCAGGTCGGCAGATTTTTGGTCCGTAAACCGATCAGGGGGCGATTGGCCTAATGCCGGCTTCGACCGATTTGCCCGAATAGTTCGATTTGACCGACCGGGACCGGCTCTCGCTGTAAGCCGCTGTGGGGCGCGATCGCCACCCCGCCGCCCCTAACCCGGCGGCGCTACGCGATCGCCGCTGTGCGCGAGGCTGCGCGGCCCAGCGCGTGGGTCACGCTCGCTGCGCCAGCACTACCACGTTGGCACCGGCCACCTTCGCCGCTTCAAGATCGAGATAGTCGCCGATCTTCTGCGCCTCCGGCTGGAACTTCTGAAGGTTCGTCGTATCGAAATAGTGTTCAATGGTTACGTCGCGAGTGAGGCGGTTGCTGAGCAGGTCGGCCCTGTATTTCTGGATGTCGCAGTGAGTCAGCGCGATGTTCGTATACGTCCGCCGAAGTGCGTGCGGGGTTATGTTCGTCCCCGCCACTTTGCTCAGCTTCTTCATCAGATCGCGCGGGTCTTTGATGTGGCCCAGCTTGCCCCATGACGGGAACACGTATTCATTATCCTCAACCCTCGGGCGCGCCCTCAGCAAATCAGCCGCTTGCGTCGAGAGCGGCATTGACACCGGGTTGCCGTTCTTCGGGTTCGGGAGGTGAAAATATCCCTCCTCCAGTTTGACCTGGCTCCACTTGAGCGACGACGCTTCACCGATGCGCAGGCCAGTGAGCATGAGGAACCGCACAAGGTCGATGCTCGACATGGTATCGCGATTATGAGCGTTGGCGCGCCACTCGGTCAGCGCATTCCAAGCTGCGCCGACCTTGGCGTCAAGGATACGCGCGGTGCGCGGCTTCAACTTCACCTTGTCGTCGCGCAGAACGGCAACGGGGTTGCGCAAGATCAGCGGCGAACCGTCCGCCCGCTTATGCTGGCGTGCAGCGTAGTTCAGCAGCGCCCCGAGAACCGAAAACGCCTGATTTGCTTGCCCCGGTGAGCCTCCCTCGCGATTACCACGCAGGCCCTTCGTCAATATCTCGCGATACCGGGTGCGGCACATATCCTCGGTGATGTTGACGACCGGCTTGTCCTTCCACGCCGCGAAGGTCGTGGTCACATGGCGGCGGATCGCCCACTGGCTTGTTTCCTTGAGCTTGCCCGGTCGGGAAACATACGCTTCCATGACGGAAGCGAGCGTCACCTTCATCGCCTCACTCTGCTTCTTTACGTCGCGCGGGTCGTTCCCCATCCGCATGGAGCGCAAATGCTCCTTCGCTACGTCGCGCGCCTGATCCACCGTGAACACGCCGTATGGGCCAATGGTGATGCGGGCTTCCTTGCCGCTCCCCTCAACGCGTCCCTGCACCACGAACGTGACCTTACCCTTGGGCGTCACGCGAGCGCCGAAGCCCTTCACCTCCGCGTCCCAATGAAACTCGTCCTTTGGGCCGGGCTTGATGCGGTCAACGACCGTCTTTGTCAGTTTGATAGCCATTGCGGGAAACCTCGTAAGCAAGTCATAAGCAGCTTGCGCTAACTTACGGCAACCTACGTAAAACGTCCAGCGGCCAAATATGGCTGTTTCCCTTAGCTCGGCTTGCTTATGATAGCCTCTGCAAACATGCGCTAACGCCGGTTACGCTAAACTTGAAAACCGCCGTGGGTTTACGCTCACCGTGGGTTCGAATCCCACCGCTTCCGCCAAAACCTTGTTTTCCTACATCCCCAGCGAACCGAAAAAAAAGGCCAGTATTTACGGGCCTTTCGGGCTGATCCGCGTCCCACGTCATCCCCTCGCATCTGTCGGTGACCGATTTGGCGTGTGGTAAAAAGCGTGGGAGAATATCGGCATGGGAAAGCTCTCTGTAACAGGTGTGAAGGCGGCGAAGCGACCGGGCCGTTTCGGTGACTGTGACGGCCTGTTCCTGGTGGTCGGCTCCACTGGCTCCAAAAGCTGGGTGTGCAGGGTCCAGAAGCATGGGCGTAGGCGCGACATCGGATTAGGCAGCGCATCGAAGGTGACGCTGTCCGTCGCCCGCGATCGGGCGCGCGTGGTGCGGACCTGGGTTGAGCTTGGCCCCGACCCGGTTTTCGAGAAGCGTAAGGCGAGCGGCATACCGACGTTCAGGGAAGCGACGGCGAAGGTCTATGCGGCCAATCGCAAGACCTGGCGCAACGAGAAGCATGAAGGGCAATGGCTGCGAGCGCTGGAAGCCTTCGCCTTCCCTCATCGGCGATATCCGGGTGTCGGAGATTACTGGCCGGATGATCCGCAACGTGCTTGCCGAAATCTGGCTGACCAAGCCGGAAAAGGCGCGCCGGGTGCGCCAGCGGATCGGCGCTGTCCTAGATTGGGCGTTTGCGTCGGGCTACCGCGAAACCGAAGCGCCGATGCGATCCATCACCAAGGGGTTTCCGCGCCAGCCCAAGAAGGACGGGCATTTTGCGGCCATGCCCTATGCCGATGTGGCAGCCTTCATGGTCAGGTTGCGCGAAGGGGAGTCGTTCAAGCTCGCCGTCACCATGCATGCCATGTGGCGCGACGGCACTTTCTATGTCGGCGATCCCGATACGGCCGAACAGGAGATCGCCGTCCGCAATGCAGCCAAGGTGCAGCGCCTTGCCGCTGCCCGATCATGACAGGGAAAACCCACGGGCGTCGCCTTTGTGACGGCCCACAGCGCTTAAGGAGGACCGCGCGAGCGGCAGAGGAATGGTACAGACCAGGAAAACGGGAAGCACGATATCTCGCCTGTGGCCAGCATTGCTGGACCACGCTCGAATGCCTGTGATGCTGCCCCGTAAATCCGATAGCGACATGTGCCGCGACGGTTCGAACGCTGCTTGCGATCAGTTCCAACACACCGTCGATGAGCACGGAGGAGTGCGCGGCGTACCTGACCTCGAATGCTTTGCAGGAGTTCACATACAGGCGCGGCAGACCTTGCATTTTACTTTGATGAAAGAGGAACGACGATGGCGAGACCTACGAAAAACACTGGCCCAAATAGGAGGGCGAGATAAAAGGCCCGCCGTCGGCTGTGGGCTATGTGGTTGGTCTAGTTACTGTATTTAAGCCGTCACCGATGAGGCCCCGCCGTCTCCTCCCGCCAATTCTCTAATGATTTCAACAATTCTGGCGCTGGCAGATATCTCTAAACCGCAGTGCTGAGAGCGCGTCGGAAGGGAACGCCGCAATACCCATGCAAAGCCGATAGCATCCGCCTAAACCCAATCTGCCGACGCATGAGCGTAGAATGACAGACTCTGGCGTAGAAACGTCATGTAGCACCCACCTTTCGCGTCACCGATAATCGGCGACGGTGGTGGGCTGGCCGTTTCTCCCCAGCGGTCTTGTTCGTCACCGCCAGCACCAAAGAGCTTCGCATGGCCCAGCGGACAGCCTTCCAAAATGTTGACGTAGAACAGCAAGGCAGCAACGTTGAACCCATATGCTTGCGCGTCCCCGACGCTTGCCGCTTCATCGGCGTCAGTCGCAGCACGCTGTATGTGCTGATCGCAGATCGCGAAGTTGAGGTTGTGAAATTGGGTAGCTCCACACTTGTCCTCGTCGAGAGCCTGCGCCGGTTGATTGAAGCGTGCCGGTTAAAATCTGTAGGAGCAATCAATTGAGCGGTTCAGACAGTGCTTCCGACGATGCACGCCATGCGCGGTCGGGCCAGATTCTTTGTGCCCTCCTCGCCTCAACCGTTGCTCGAATTCCAATGTGGATAAGGCAGGATCTGGCATCGTCAGATGCTGGGCGCCGGCAAAGAGCCGAAGATGCGGTTGCAGCCAGGATCAAAGCCGCCATCCCCGATCTGCGCCAGTCAGTCACGCACGGTTTATCATCTGCGCCACCTGTCGTTAGATATGGGTAGTGGCCGCTTACCGACAGCCATAATACAAGAGAGCGTCCGCTTCCGGAGTGTGAGAAATATGCCTTTGCGCCCGGCTTTGGTCGACAGCCGACTTGCAGCTATTCGACCGATCGCCGGTGTAGAAGGATGGCCGTTGGCTATCGCCGCCCGGCCACCGGAAATCCGACAATCCGCTACCGGCCATTCCTACCGTAAGTCGGCCCGGCAACACTGCGCCAGTCTAAGACGACGAACTGCCGAGCGGTAATGCGCCATTTGTCGCCGTCGAACGGGTAATTTCTATTTCTTGGAAGCGGCCATTCGTTCAGGTTCAGGCGTTAGAAAAGCAGACGGTCGACCATCGCCCAAGAACACACGCTGTCCTGCACCCCTGCGCCACGCCATCCGCCCCTGACTTTTTCCCATCGTCCGTCCCCGCCCGGACGGCCCGCCGCCGCGCGTGCGTTTCGCAAAATCTCCTGTTGCGAAATCCGTGCCACGGGTCCGCGCCCGCGCACATGCGTGGCCTGCGGTACTGTGTACTTCGCAGCTTTTACACAGGCGCGTCACCCTGGATCGCCGCCCCACCGCATCGCCGCTAGGACCAGCAGCGGCGGGCGAACGCGCGGATGTCGCTTGAGACGGCGTCATCCTCTGGCGTTCCGAAGAAGCCGCCATGGGGCATCGCCTCATAGACCAGCAGCTCTGCGGGGGCGTCCGCTGCGCGCAACCGGTGATGCATCCGAACGGCATTCGATAGAAACATGTCGCGCGTCCCCGCCGTCAGCAGGGTTGGGGGCCAGCCGCCCGCAAAGTCGCCAAATAGGGGCGAGAGAAGGGGTTCTTCCAGATCATGGCTGCCCGCATAGAGGCAGTTTGCCGCCATCAGGCTGCCCTGCAACACGACATCGATGATCGCGTTGGTCTGAAAACTGTCGCCCGATTCCGTCAGGTCGAGTTCCGGCGTCTCCAATATGAGGCCCGCGGGCAGCGGCAGCCCCTCCGCCCTGGCCTTGAGCATGAGCGCGGCGGCCAGATTGCCGCCAGCCGAATTGCCATGCACGACGATCCTGTCCGGCGCGTGACGATTAATCACCGCGCGATATACGGCGAGGCAGTCGTCCAGCGGAACCGGATAGGGAAAGCGCGGCGGCATCCGATAGTCGGGTGCGTAAACGGTTGCGCCGATGCGCGCCGCGGCCCTGCACGCCATGACGCGGCAAAGCGCTCCACCGCCCCCGATCAGCGCGCCGCCATGGATGGTGAGGAGGATATTGCCCGATCCATCCTCCGGGTCCGGGCCAGTCGGCACGCGGAAACAGGCTGCATCGCCAATCTGGAGCGTCTCGAACGCGGCATCGTCGCCCGGATCGGGCATCGCCTCGATCATCGCCTTCATATTGGCGTCAGCAGCGTCGATATATTCCAGCCAGGCGTCGACATCATCAAGCGGCGGATAGGGTGGCCAGACGAGAGGGTTTCCGGCGGCCCTGCCAAGCACAGCCTGCGCCTGGACGCTGATCGAGCGCGGGACGGGAATGGAGCGTTCTGGCACTTTCAGGGCGGGAAAGCCCTCGGTCTGGCACATCATAATGGTCCTTCTATAGCTTTGCCAGCGCCACCCCGATCTGGCCTTCGATCCATCAGTGCGCAAAAAGCTGCGGCGAGCGCCGTTCGCCCTCCGCAGCCATCTGTCGGACGATCAGAATTTCCGCTTGATGGTCATCGACCATTCGCGGGGCGGTGCCAATATGCCCTGGTTGACGCCGAAGCCCGCCACATTCTCATTCTTGCCGACATAATAGAATTTGTCGAACAGGTTGGTCACGCCCAGCGCAACGCTCCAATCCTCATCCACTGTCTGATAGGTCAGGCGCATGTTCACCAGATTGCGCGCGTCCACCTTGTTCCCCGGATTATTCGGGGCGGTGAAGTAGAAGCTGGAGCGGTAGGACCAGTCGGCCCGCGGCGTCAGCGTGCCTGCCGATCCCAGGTCCAACGCATAGGCTATGCCCGCCGAAGCCTGCCACTTGCTGACGAACGGCGCGGTCTGGTCCAGCGTGACGAAGGTCGATGGATCGACGCGCTTATAGTCGAAATCGAGATAGCCGACCGACCCGTCCAGCGTCAGCCCCGCGACGGGTTGCAGCGTCCCTTCCAGCTCAAAGCCCAGCACATCGGCATCACCCGCATTGGCCGGCAGGGAACAGGGAACCTCCGGACAGGCCAGCAGCGTGATCTGGATATCCTTATATTTGTTGAAGAATATAGCGCCGTTGACGCGCGCGGCGCGATTGAGAAAATCGGCCTTGAAACCGGCTTCATAGGTGGTCAGCGTCTCCGGACCGAATGTCCGCAACTGACCCGGATGATAGGGACGCGGATTGACGCCGCCGCCCTTATAGCCGGTGGAAACCTGCGCATAGGTCATCAGCGCATCCGACCAGCGATAGTTGACGCCCAGGCGGAAATCCCAGCGGTCATCGGTAAAGGTGTCGGCAATGCCGTCCAGCGAGGCGACGACAAAATTCTCCGTCAGCGGGATACCGCTGATGGCGCTGCCGTCGGCATTGCGGCGGCTGAACGTGTAGGTCTTCTTGTCCTTGGTATAGCGCAGGCCACCGATAAAGTTCAGATCGTCACTGGCATGGACTTCGACATGGGCGAAGCCGGACTTGCTGCTGGTCTTGACCGGATCATCGGTCAGGAAATCCATCAGCACCGTGGGCAGGTTGACGCGCTGGCGGATCAGGCCATCGGCGTCATAATAGAAGCCGCCGACAGTATAATCGACCAGATCGCCCACTTGGCCGGACAGGCGCAATTCCTGGGTAAACTGCTTATGCTCGAAATGATTGCCCTGCGTGCCAAGGTTGAGCGGCGAGGCGTCGAGATCAACGCCGCTATAGCCCTTGACCGAGCGATAGGCGGTGATCGATTTCAGTTTGAGTGCATCGGTCAGTTCATAATCGATCGAGCCTGAAACACCCCTGGCGCTGACCGAGCTTTCCGGCCTCGCCTGAAAACCGGGCGTCTGCACATAGGGCGTGCCAAAGACCGTCGTGAAATTGCCACCCGCCGCATAGCTGGCATAGCTGCTATAGCTATGGGCACCTGTGATGAAGCGGCTGTCGAAGGGCACACCACCTGCGGGATTGGCGGGATCATAGCTACGCACGCCCGGATTGCCTGCGAAGATCAGTTTCGATGCCGCCGGTTCCGACTTGTCCTCTGTCGCATCGACAATCAGGTTGATTTCGAGCGGCGAACCATCGGGCGCATAGCGCAAGGCAAGACGCCCGGCGTTCAGATCCTGCCCGCCTTCGGTGCCGATCTTGCATCCGTCACCCGCCGCCGGATTGGCCACGATCCCGCCAGCCGGATTGGCACAGCCATAGTCCAGTCGTTTGAGGAAGCCATTGCGATGCTTGCTGACGCCCGACGCCCGAAGATAGAGGCCATCGGCCAGTGTCAGATTGATGCCGCCACGCAGGTCGATCCGGTTGAACCGGCCATAAGTCCCCTCGATATAGCCACCGCCCGTGCCGTCGGGCTTCTTGGAAAACAGCTTGACCGACCCGCCGAGCGAATTTTTGCCCGACAAAGTCCCTTGGGGGCCGCGCAGCACCTCTATCCGCTCAAGATCACTAAGGTCGAACACCGCGCCGAAGGTCGCGCCATAATAGACGTCGTCGATATAAATGCCGACGCCCGGCTCCAGGGCGAAATTGGAATCATTCTGGCCGATGCCGCGAATGAATGCGTTGATCGAACTGCCGAACGAGGCGAAGGCCGGGGCGATATTCACATTGGGGGTGAAAGTCGCGATGTCGTTGACGCTCGCTTGCGCCCTGGCCTCCAATGTTTCCGCGGTCACCGCCGTGATGGCAATGGGCGTATCCTGAAGCTTTTGATTGCGGAACTGGGCGGTGACGATGATGTCCTGCGTTTGTGGCTGGTCCGATGATGGGTCAGCCTCCTGCGCCTGTAGTGGCGAGGTACCCAGTACAGCCAGAAGCGCGATCGCACTTGTCGAAGCGCACGCGACAATGCGCGAAAAGCTATCTTCGATGTTCATATTACTCTCCCTCTTTTATGAATTATGATTTGAATTTCAGGCTGCCATCAGCGCTCCTCGGCGGTCTATGGCCATGTCGAGAACGGATCTGGGCTTGCGTCCGGTAAGCTGTTCGACATGGTCAGAAATTACCGCCATATGACCTTCGCGGATGGCGCATTCGAACGACACCATGTCGTCGCTCGACCAAGGGACGTCACCTACGCTTTGGTCCGGCACCGCTTCGCGCGGGATGCCCAGCGCGTCGAAAAATGCGTACATGGCATCGTCTGTCACCGCTTCGAACGCGATCGAACGGCCGGTCACATGCGATATGAAGGCGGCGATTTCTCGGAACGAGAGCAGTTCCGGTCCGGTAATGTCATATTTGATGTTGATATGGCCAGGCGTGCTCAGCACTGCGACAGCGCTGGCGATGCAATCATCGCGCCACACATGGGCCATCTTGCCATCGGCGGCAGACGCGATCCAACGTCCCCGTTGCAAGGCCAGGGGTGCCATCGCCTCGATCACCGCATCGGTATATTGGGCGTTGCGCAGAACCGTCCAGTCGAGAGCCGATGCAGCCAGCAGCTTTTCCGTCGTGCGATGATCGGACACGGCGAGCGAGGGATTGCTGTCATCGGACGCGATGAACGAAGTATAGACGATATGGCTTACACCGGCCTCGGCTGCCGCCTCTATCGCATTGCGATGCTGTGGAATGCGAAAGCCGACTTTGGTCGCGCTGATGAGCAGCAATTTGTCGCCGCCGGAAAATGCGGCAACCAGCGACTGACGATCGTCGAAATCACCATGCCGGACCGTGACCCCACGGTCGGTCAGATGCCCAAGACGGGTCGGATCACGGGTGACCAGGATCAGATCCTGCGGCGCGACCCGATCAAGCAGTTGCCGGACCACTCCGCTCCCGAAATGGCCCGACGCGCCTGTGACGACTATTTTCATGTCACTCTCCCATGTGCTGCATCACGCGTCCAAAGCGGCGTCGAGCAGGATCGATTTGATTTCGGTGTAACTGCCAATTGCCTCGGCCCCGCCTTCTCGGCCGATGCCCGACTGCTTGAAGCCGCCAAAGGGTAGCGACGGATCGAACCGAAAATGATTCTGGGTCATCGTGCCGGTGCGCACAGCACGGGCGACGCGATAGGCAGCCTCGCTGTCGTTGGTGAACACGGCCCCGAAGAGGCCGAAATCAGAATCATTGGCCGCACGGATGGCGTCCGCCTCATCCGCGACCGGTATGACGACCAGCACAGGACCGAATATCTCCTCCTGTGCGATCCGCATCGACGAACGGACACCGGCAAACAGCGTCGGTTCGACATAATAGCCTGTCGCTAGATGAGCGGGTCGACCGCCGCCAAAGATCAGTTGTGCACCCTCCGCCTTGCCGATCGCAACATAGTCGAGCACCCGGTCGCGCTGCCGCTCCAGGGCGAGCGGACCAAGCTGGGTATCGGGCTCGAACGGGCTGCCGACACGCACCTTCGCCATCTCGGCGCGGATCGCTTCGACCAATGCGTCGTGCCGCTGCTGCGAGACGATGACGCGGGACAATGTGGCGCAAACCTGTCCTGCCGACATGATGATGGTATCGGTCAGGACCTTGGCTGCGGCCTCAAGGTCATAATCGTCCAGCACGATCGCCGCCGATTTGCCCCCCAGTTCCAGCGTGCAACGGGCCAGCCGTTCGCCGCAGACGGAGGCGACCCGCTTGCCCGCGATGGTCGATCCGGTCAGGCTTACCTTGTCGACGCCAGGGTTGCGAACCAGATGATCGGAGGCTTCCCGATGGCCGGGTACGAGATTGACTACACCGGCCGGCAGTCCGATCGCCGCCGCCGCCTCAGCAATAATATAAGCCTCGATCGGCGTTTCCGGTGCGGGTTTCATGATGACCGTGCAACCCGCCAGCAAGGCCGACGCCAGCTTGCTGATCATGATGCCGAAGGGATTGTTCCAGGGCACGATGGCGACGGTCACCCCGACAGGTTCGCGCACGATCAGGGCTTGGCCGCGACCGTCAAAGGGCAGGCGCTTTTCCACAAACGGGTAGGTTCCCGCTTGGTCGATCGTGAACTGCAATGTCTGCATGCCGCCGCCAATGACGAACGGCGCCACATGGGCCAGGGCACCGATCTGGTCGATCCAGGCGCGAACAAGTTCGGGGACGCGGATTTCCAGTGCCGCATGGAGCTTTTGCAGCCATTGCGCCCGTTCCGCCGGGCTGAGGCGCGGCCATGGCCCATGATCGAAGGCGGCGCGCGCGGCGGCGACGGCGGCATCCATATCCTGTTCCGTCGCCTCGGCCACGCTGGCGATGACCGCTTCGCTATGGGCGGAGATCACGTCGATCCGTCCGCCTTTCACAGGATCAACCCACACGCCGCCGATGAAAAGCTTGTCGGGATGGGCAAGGCGTATGAAAGGCGGGGTGGACATGACGGTGGATGCTCCAGAGGAAACGGTGTTTTTCATGCCGCGAGCTCGCGATCAGGCTGCGTCCGTTCCGGCGCGAGGCGCTGCCCCAGGACCAGATCAGATGCTTTTTCGCCGATCATGACAGCGGGTGCGGCGGTGTTGCCGCTGACGATCAGTGGCATGACCGATGCGTCGGCAATGCGCAGACCCTCGATGCCATGAACCTTGAGCGTCGCATCGACGACCGACGTCGCAGGATCGACACCCATGGAGCAGGTGGATGTGGGGTGGGCACCGGTCATGATCGTCTGGCGAATCACAGCGTCCAGTTCCTCGTCCGACTGGGCGGCATCGCCGGGGTAGATCTCTCCCGATATGATATCGGACAGCGGGGCTGAGGCGAAGAATGTACGGATGAAACGCAACATGCTGCGCGCTGCGGCGCGGTCTGCGGGATGTTGAAGCAGGCCCAGGCGAATATGGGGTGGGTCGCGCGGGTCGGCCGATCGCAGCGTGACGCTGCCCCGCCCATGGGGCCGCAACTGCATCGCCGCGGCGGTGAACTGATTGCCGATCGTCGGTCGCCAGCCGGGAAACCAGGGGCGCGACATGAAAGACACATGGCTGACCTGAAACTGCGTATCGGGTCGATCCGTCGCCTCCAGCAGGCGCAGATAGGCCTGTACCGACAATGGCGCATGACCGATCGGGCCGCCGCCGGTCACGCCCCATCGGAGCGCATGGAGCGCGAGACGGTCGAGACGCAGCATCGCTTCAAACCCAAGAGGAGCCGATGCGGCAAAGCCTGCCGCAACCAACGGATGGTCCTGCAAATTTGTGCCGACGCCGGGCAGATCCGCGACGACGCGAATGCCTTGGCGCTTCAGATGCGTGGCCGGTCCAACCCCCGACAGCATGAGGATATGGGGAGAATTGAATGCGCCTGCCGACAGGATGACTTCACCCGATCGCAGTGCAACCGTTCTGCCGTTGCGCACATATTCCACGCCCACGGCGCGCGTGCCTTCAAGCAGGATACGTGTGGTCAGCGCTCGATCCAAGATGGTCAGGTTCCTGCGATGGCGGACCGGATCGAGATAGGCCGTGACGCCGCTGTCGCGCCGTCCCTTGCGCACGTTGAAGTCCGGCATTCCAAAGCCGTCCTGGCTGGCTCCGTGGAAATCCTCAACCTCGCCAAACCCCAGATTGGCGGCCGTCTGGATCATGGTGGGGTAGATATGGGGCGCTTGGGGATTGCGCGCGGTGTGCCATGGACCCGATCCGCCATGATAGGCAGTATCGCCGCGCCAGTTGGTTTCCGCGCGGCGGAAATAGGGCAGCACATCGTCATAGCTCCAGCCGTCCAGGCCCATCGCAGCCCAGCCGTCATAATCGCCGCGATTGCCGCGCGAATACATCTGGCCGTTGATGGAAGAACAACCGCCCATCACCTTGCCGCGCGCCAGTTCCAGGCTGCGATTGCCGCTTTCATCCTCCGGTTCGCTGCGATAGCCCCATGTGAAGCGCGCCTTTTCTGACGCCAGATGCCAGGATACAGGCGCTCTGATCAGCGGATGGCGCGTTTCTGCTCCGGCTTCCAGCAGCAACACTTTGCGCGCCGGATCGGCCGACAGACGGTTGGCGAGCACGCAACCGGCTGATCCTGCGCCGATAATGATCACGTCATATGTCATGCTCTTTGTCAGGCCGGAATATCGTAGGATAGGCGTCCGCCACGGATGATCTCCGGCACCGGCTTGCCCTGTTCGCGCAGCGCGGCAGGCCAGTCGCGCATATGGCTCGCAGCGTCGAGCACCGCGACGACAGACCCCGCCTCGTCCAGGATCAGCATGGCCCCGGTGATGACGAAAATCACATCGGTCACATCTTGATTATGGTCCGCCACTTTCAGCGTGTGTACGGTGCCCGGCGGCTCGTAAAGATAGGAACCGGCCCGGCTGGGCGGGGATTCAGGATATTCGAGATAATTCCATTCGCCCGAAATCGTATAGGCAAAGACGACGCCGGTATGGTGATGCGGCGGCAACTGAACACCGGGCCGGAACCGGATACGGACGGCGAAGGTCCCTGCCTCGACGTCGGCGTGCAGAAGCTGCAACGCAACGCCGGGTGCCCCGAAATCATCTGCATAAGGCCGGTCGTTTGTGCCGATGTGCAGCGCTTCTGGTATGGCGCCCGAGGCACCGGGAACATCCTGGACGGGTTTGATTTGGTCTGGGCACATGTCGGATCAACCCTCCTGGCCGGAAGACGGCGATGCGCCTTCGCAGTCGGTTATCGGATGTGGATAATGGAATGGCGGGAAAGATCGGCCGAGCGCATCATCCGATGGATAGGATGGACCATCGGGTGGGAATTCCGTGCTTGCAGGACCAGTCTCGAAAACCGCTTTGTCGAAGCCATCCATCTGTGTGTAGAAAGTTGGAACCCACCAGAGACGTTTGATCTTCCAGACGTCGGCTTCCTTTACATAGGCGTTTTCATATAGGCCCTCGGCCCAGAGCATCTTGCCCGAACCGGGCGGGGAATTGCCCTGCACGATTGCACGGCAGCGCGCCTTGGCGCTCTGCCCGCCAGGATCGATCGTCAGCACCATCTGGAGCTGGATATGATTGATGATCTCATGCTTGAGCAGACCCGTGCGCCCGCCACCCAGCACGTCGCGCAAGAAACGGAAGATACGCTCTTTGCCGATATAGTTGCCCCGTCGCCCGATCTCCATAGACGGTCTTTCTTCGGCAAACAAATCTGCCAGCTCACGCCATAAGCGATTGTCGATATAATAGCCGTATATGTTCTGGAGGCGGTGGATCGCATCGCGATCCTCGATCGCCGCCAGGCGGGATTCCAATTCCCCAATCCTGCGGAGAAGCGCATCATTATCGGCCATCTTGCATCCTCTTTTTCGGGCGGCGTCATGGCCGTCTTATTGGATGCAGTTAATGCAAAACGCGTCTTGCCGGGAAGGAAGCGGGCGCTTAGCAAGTGATAAGGAATTGCTTAGGACCACATGGCGTGATTACCTTTCGACAAATGGAGATTTTTGCAGGAATTGTAGCTCATGGCAGTTTCCGCCGTTGCGCGGATCACCTCGGCATTTCGCCAGAGGCGGTTAGCGCGAACATGCGGGCGCTCGAGGATAATCTCGGCTATCATCTGTTCGAACGCCGACCGGGAGGGCCAGCTCTCCTGACCAGCCTGGGGCAGCGCGCCTTTCAACATGCGTCCAATATATTGGATGACCTATCCTATCTTTACGACACATCGGAGGGAAGCACGTCACGCAAGATCGTGCTGGGCGCGCATCCCTACATCATGCGCTACCTGCAGCCAGGCATCGACGCATTCCGGGCGCAACATCCCGAAGTCATGCTTGAGCTGGATATTGACGGCAGCGTCGCGCCCGATTTTCCCCAAAAAGTCGCCCGCCGCGCGGTCGATCTGGCCTATTATTTCGCCTTTGAACATGACGAGCTGGAAGCAAAGCCCTTTACGGCGACGATGGCACAGGAACCGCTTGCTATATTCATGGCACGAGATCATCCCCTGGTGACCCAGTCGAGCGTCACGCGCGCTGACCTGTCTGCCCTGCCCGTGGTGCATCTGAGCCAACGCACTGCGTTGCGCCCGCTGATTGATCGAGCATTGGAGGCATATGGCTTGGGACATCCCCCGGTTGCTGTGGAATCCGACGATTATGGGTTGATCCTGACCAGCGTTCGCCGCGGGCAGGGTTTTGGCTGCCTGTTCGCTTCTACAGGTGACGATATAGGAGGGGCCGATGCAATGGTCATGTTGCCGATGGAACAGCCGTTGCCCAACCTGTTGATCCGCAGAATTGCGCGTAACCTGCACCGTGGAGCTTTGGTAACAGAACTGGAAAGAAGTTTGCGGGGCGCCTTCCGTGGCCTTCCACCTGGCTGAATAGTAAACATGGCCTGAGACCGCGCCGGTCAAGGCGCTGTCTTCAAATCGAATAAAAGTCGACGACAGTTGGAATGACATCGTTCAATAGCAGTATCTTCTTGGCCGCGATGCGCCACGCACCATCATGGTGCACGAGATGATGTTCGTATCGCCCGAAGAAGACATGACTGCGTTCGCTGCGGCGGTCGTGAAGATGAACCGTAAAGCTCGATGCAGTTCGCCCCCCGGTCTCGTCGGCGCTTTCCAGGACAACATTCGTCACTGCGTGAACAACCCGCGGCAGCGGGCTGGAGGCGACCGACATGCCGGACCTTGCACGCCATACCCGATCTTCCAGATTGCGGCGGCCGCGATAGTAGATGAGCGATAACTCGCTGTCTGGATCTGATGTCGGGGTCACCTCATCGCGCCAGGCGGGCATCCAGAAGATGGCGTCGGTCGTGTAGAGTTCGAGCCATGCGTCCCACTCCCCGCGGTCGAGCACTAACGCTTCGCGGTAGAGCAGGTCCTCCGCCTCCGCACGGGTCAGAGGACCGCTCATGCCTTCACCGCCCCGGCCATCCGGCGCGCCCATTCGCGATAATAGCTGTGATATAGCGTTTCATCGCAAAGCTGCGCGTCGGAAAGAACGCTGCGTTCCGGTTCCATCCCCAGCGCCTTTGAGAAAATGTTGCCGCCAGGCTTGCTGGCGGTCTGGCCCCTGGCATAGCCTTGCAGCCAGGGTTCGACGCCACTTGCAAAGCCCCGCTGGCAATTTTCATAACTCACAGTGTCGTCGGGCGTCGCCATGCCGCTCGGATTGAAGAAATCCTCATATTGGCGAATTCGTTGCCGACGCGCCTCGGCGCTCTCGCCCTTGGGCGCGATGCACCAGGTCCGCATTTCGGTTTTTCCGGCAGAGAGCGGGCGGATCACGCGCAACTGGCTGGAGGCGTTTTCGGCAATCTGCAAATTGGGGAAAATGGTGAGATTGCGCATGTTGAACATCCAGTCGCGCTTGGCGCGCCCATGTTTTTGCGCCAACTGATCCGCCCGTTCATAGAGTGGCAGTGCCTCCGAAATGCCGAAGCGGCCCCAGTTGAGCACATGGCCATGGGCGAAGCTGTAGCTGCCGCCCGCGACGCCTTCGCTCTCTCCGGTCCAATAGTCGCTATTTTCAAAAACTGACTTCACCACCGAATCGTCGGCCTGCTTCTGTCGCTGTTCCAGCACCCGAATGTAGGAGGGATGCGCCGAGGTGAAATGATAGGCGTCAGAGCAATTTTCCAGCTGCAACTTCCAATTGGCGTCATAGGTGAAGGTAACGCCGCCCGGCACCAGTTCCATGCCCTCGTCGCTCTGGTCCGCCACCAGATCGAGCAGCTTGGCCGCCTCGCCCAGATGATCAGTGAGGGACGGCACATCGGCAGACAGGCTACCAAAAACGAAGCCGCGATACTCTCCGAAGGCGGGAAGCGGTGCCAGATTATGACTCGTCTGGTCGAAGCCTTCCGAGTAGCAGCCGGCCTTCTTCCATTTGATCGCCTTATTCTGCCCTGCGCTGTCGAAGGTCCAGCTATGATAGGGGCAAACATGAAGCCGGGCATTGCCCTGCATGACCTGCGCCACGCGTGAGCCCTTGTGCGGGCAGCTGTTGACGAAACCATGCAGTTGGCCCGTTCCGTCGCGCGTCACCAGCACTGGCACGCGGCCGACGGTCGTGGTGAAGAAGTCATGCGCCGCAGCCGCTTGCGATGCGATGCCCAGAAAGATCCATCCAGCTTCAAAGATGCGGCGCATCTCCAGCGTAAAAATATCCGGGTCATCGAAAATGGCGCGACTGACGCGGAACACGCCGTCATCCGGCCGGTCTTCGATAAGCTCTGCGAGCCTGCCCTGAAACATGGTCATCCCTCAATCAATCCACGACCGCTTCGACGAGCGTGGGGCTGGAGGCACTGAAGGACGCCGTGAGTGCCTCATCCAGTTCCTGCGCATTCATGGCCCGTCTGGCCTTTATGCCCTGTCCGCGCGCCAGCGCGCAAAAGTCGATGTCGGGCAGTTGCGTACCAACGGTTTCCTGCAAGCCGAAAATCCGACCGAAGCTGTTAAGCGCCTCATAGCGCCCATTCTTCACGACGACAAAGCTGATGGGAAGGCCCAACTGCGCTGCCGACCACAATCCCTGAATGGCATACATGCTCGACCCGTCGCCCAAAACTGCAATGATCTTGTCCGTTGGCCGGGCCAGCGCCACGCCGATGGCGGCAGGAAGGCCATGGCCAAGCCCCCCGCTAGCGCAGGTGTAGAAGCCGTCGCGATCAATGATCGGCAAATGGTCGTGCATTGCCCCCCGGCTGGAGGGGGCTTCCTCGACAATCACGGAGCCTGCCGGACGGTGCCGGGCGATTTGTTGCAACAGATAGGCGCTGGTCATGACACGACCATCCAGTTCCGGCACTGGTGCGCGCGCTTTCGGCATGGCGCGGCTGACCGGTGACGGCCCGGCCATCAGGGTGCGAAGGGCAAGACGGGCGTGGGCAATGATCGCCGTGCCGGTTGGCGACCATGCGGCCTGTGCATGATTGTCGACAATCTGGATGACCTTGGCACCTTCGGGCACATGCGGCCCGAAACCTTCGACATGATAAAGCGACATGGGGCCGCCGAGGACGAGGATAAGGTCGTGACCCGTCAGGCTTTTGACGATAGCCTCGCGCCCTGCCATCAGGAAGCCGGCAAACAGCGGATGATCTTCGGGAAAGCTGTTGCGCGCCGACATGGGGGCCACCCACACCGCGGCCGTGTGCCGTTCGGCGAGCGCGATCACTTCGTCCCAGCCATCATCCCGCGCGACGCCGGCGCCGACGACGAAGGCCGGACGGCTGGCCGCCGCCAGCGCTTCGGCGGCTTCAGCCAGCATAACGGGATCGCCCGGATTGATGGCTGCGATGCGGCGCGGTTCGATGGGATCGCAGGGCTGGTCCCAATCATCGACAGGCACGGACACGAAGGTTGGGCCGCAGGGCGGTTCCATTGCGACATAATAAGCACGGGCAATGGCGGCGGGGACATCCTGCGCACGGGCCGGTTCGCAGGCCCATTTCACAAAGGGGCGAGGAAACTCAGTCGGCCGGTCGGCGAAGAGGAAAGGCTCATAGGGCAGGATCGATCGCGCCTGCTGTCCGGCGGTCACAACCAGTGGCGTCTGGTTCTTGAAGGCGGTGAACAGATTGCCAAGCGCATGGCCCATTCCGGCCGATGAGTGGAGATTGACCAGCGCGGCGTTGCGCGTTGCCTGCGCGTAGCCATCGGCCATGCCCAGGACAACCGACTCCTGCAAGCCGAGAATATAGCGAAAATCGGCAGGAAAATTGCGGAACATCGGCAATTCGGTCGATCCAGGATTACCAAAGATCATGTTCATGCCAAAAGCGCGCAGCAGCTTTATGGTCGCATCTCTTACCGTCGTCATTTGCCTCGCTCCTTCGCCTACCGGAATTTACTGTGCGAGGAGAGGCATATTCACCATTGCAAAATACCGACAAGGCCATGCAAATAATGCATGACTTTTGACGAACGAAAATTGCGCGCCTTCCTTGCCGTCGTCGATTGTGGAAGCATCGGGAGGGCAGCACCAGCGGTCAACATGACGCAGCCGACGCTCAGCCGATTGATACAGGATATGGAGGTTCGACTTGGGCTGCCCTTGTTCGATCGGCTGAGCAAGGGCATGGCGCTGACCGCAGCTGGCGAAGGCTTTGTGCCCCATGCCAGGTTGCTGCTTTTCGAGATGGAACAAGCGGTCGAAACGATCGACGCGCTGAAAGGACTGCGCCGTGGCACCGTGCGGATTGGCGCGGTAGCGGCGGTGACGCGAAGCATCGTCCCGCGCGCTGCCGCCAGATTGTTGAAGGACTCCCCTGCCCTGCGCATTGACATGATGGAAGCGCCGGACGGCGATCTGATCGAGGCGCTTACGTCACGCCGCATCGACCTTATGATCGCCGCGGAAATACCGGCAAATGACGAGATTATGCCGCTCGGGGAATGTCGCTTCGACGATGTCTATACCGTTTTTTGCGCGGCGGCCCATCCTCTTGCGCGGCAAAGCGATGTCGATCTGGACAAGGTTCTGGCCGAGAACTGGATCATGCCCAAGCCAGGATCGACCCCGCGCACGCTGTTTGAAAAGATGGTGCGCCAGGCTGGACGCGGCTTACCCATCGTCGCGGTCGAAACCGGCTCGGTCGGGGCGCAATTATCGTTCGTCGCGCAGGGGCGACTCCTGGGTTGGCTGCCCCATCCGTTGATCCAGAGCGACGTGGCGAGCGGGGCCGTCCGTTTGCTCACCGTCAGCGAATTGACCCTCCATCGACGGTTTTTCGTTTATCGCAGGCGTCGAGGGTTGTTGCCGGATGCGGCTTGCCGAATGCTGTCTTTCTTGCCCCTTGTCGGCGCGGACGGGGCATCACCCCCGTTTGCGTTGCCGCCCGCCCGGTCCTAGCAGCATCTCACACTTTAAGGGTGAGAGGCTTTATGCAGAATATCGTTATCGTCGGCGCGGGTGCCATGGGTTGCCTGTTTGCTGCACGTCTTGTCGAAGCCGATGTCGATGTGACACTCGTCGATGTGGACAGGCAGCGTTTGGCGCTCCTCAACAGCGACGGCATTGTCCTGTCCGATGATGACGGCGAGCGCGTGATACCCGTGCGTGCGGCCGTGGCGAGCGATGTTGCAGGACCGGTCGATCTGGTCATGCTCTTCACCAAGGGGATGCATAGCGTAGCCGCGATCCGTTCAGTCGCGCATCTGGCAGACGGTCATGCCCATGGGCTGACCCTCCAGAACGGGATCGGCAACGCGGAAATCATCGCCGAAATCTTCACGCCCAACCGGGTCCTCATGGGTGTGACAGACTTGCCGTCGGACCTGGTCGGGGCGAGGCAGGTCCATTCGCATGGCCAAGGCCATATCCGCCTGGGCGGCATGACTGCCGATGCGCATTCCGCAGCGAACCCCGTTGCAGCACTGCTCAATCGCGGCAAGCTACAGGCCGAGGCCGATCCGGTCATTCTGGTCGCGATCTGGGAGAAGGCAGCGTTCAACGCGGCGCTCAACGCGATGGCAACCATAACCGGCCTGACGGTCGGGGGCATGGATGAGGAACCTGGGCGACGCATTGCCGGAGCCGTTGCCAGCGAAGTGGTGAACGTCGCTGCGGCCAAAGGCATCCGCCTGGACAGGGGCCGTATTGATGCGAAAATCGCGTTCGCACTTGCCAACCATCGAAATCATCAAGCGTCGATGCTGCAGGATCGATTGGCTGGCCGCCCGACCGAAATCGAGTCCATTAACGGTGCCATCGTCGCCGCAGCAGAGTTGTTGGGATTAAGTGCGCCAACGACCGCAACATTGGCTGATATGGTGCGGCTGATCGAAGCCAGCGATCTACGCCATCGTGGCAGCGATGACGGGTCGACCACGTCATAGCAATAGCTGCTCTGTTCAATTGAGAGCAAGGACAACAACAGATTTTGCTGGGACGTTCACCAAGAGTGCGCCATCGGTTGTCTTCAAAGCGTCGGGGGTCGTGGAACCACTCGTCTAAAATATCTCGTCGCAATTGACGGTTAATAATTTTTTGTCGAACTCGATCGGTCCCAATAAGACCGCCACATATACCCCCATCATGGCCAACTGCCCAGGCGGATGTCAGCCGCTGCGTGCTCTGTGTCCAGCTTGATCGGCAGCTTCCGTCAAAACCCAACGTTCAGATCGTAACGACAATCGTTCAAATGTGGTCGGTGGGCGACGCGCGCGAGCGGCAGCTATCGCGACATGCCAACCCCGAACCGGCCATTCGCCTATCGGCCAGAAGCAGCGGTTTCAATGTCAGTCATACTGATAGCTGGCCCAGCAAATTTCAGGACTAGACACACTCAATATATCGCTTCAACGTACCCGGACATCGGTGGACGGCTAAGGAAACCGGATAAGTGTGGTATAGGGCGTGGGAAATAGACACTTGGCATAATGATTTGACTTTGATTTCAAATAATTATGGCAAGACTTAATAAGTCCACCGCTTCCGCCAACAATTGGTATAGCTAATTGAAACCGCGCCATTTTCGCCGCCGCGACCGGCGCCTCTACGACGTGTAGCTTCTCCACATTTCCCGATCGCAGCCGTTATCCCCTACCCATCGCCTGCCGTTCCGCGATCTCGGCGGCCGCAACCAGGCTATGGCCGGTTTTCCGCGCCGCATCCGCAGTCAACGTGATGGCGACCCCATTCGGCCCGTCCAATATGACCAGACCATCTTCGGCACTGGCGCGTCCTGGTTCCTTCAGCGGTTGTGGAGCATTGGAAAAATCTATCATGAAATCGGCCTTTGGCGGGAGGATATAGGTTCAGCGACCTGTAGGTCGATATAAAGATAGGCAGGGTCGAATTGGCCCATGGCGGCCAATTGTTCAGGCTCCAATATTTCGACGAGGGAAGAGCGGAAAACGCATATTTTTTCCTCGCGCAGTTGCCGCAAAACACGGTTGATATGCACGTTGGTAAGCCCGCAGATTTCAGCCAGATCCGATTGTATCAGGCCGAGCGCAAACCGCCGGCCGTCGCTGAGCCCTGCAGACATAAGGCGGACGTTCGTTTCGCTCAGGAAGTGCGCGACCCGCCCCACAGCGTCCAGTCGACCAAGACGAAATAGCCAGGCGCGGTGGATCGCTGCATCAATCAATGTTGAAAACCACAGCTTTCGCGATAGCGCCGGCAGATCCTGCGTAATCGCCTCCAGTTGAGCGTGTGGAACTATTGCGACCGTAGCCGGCGTCATTGTAGCCACGTCATGGTCGAGTATCTTGAGCGGAAATGCGTGCAGATCGACAAAATCTCCGGGCACATGAACCGCGACGAGTTGCCGCAACCCGTTACGATCATCGATATAGCGGGACATGAACCCTTCCAGGAGCAAAATGCTCTGATTCAGTTCCTCGCCCGCCACCACGATATTGGTGCGCGGCGGCAAGGTCTTGATCTCGCCGATAGCCGCTTCAAGCCGCGCCCGTTCCTCGACCGTAAGGTGCACGCCGCGCCTGTGCCTGAGAAACCGCTCGGTGAACATAGATATCGGACCCTGTCTGAATGCGTTGATGCACCCCCGCCCATGCAGGTGCGAAGCTATAACGGTCCGCACGCCTAGCTGTTGCCTTACCGGTTCCGACAATCGTGATGACACAGGTTAATTTACGCGCAGAAGCCGCAACTTCGCATCGCGCTGCCTGTTTCTAACTGCATCTCCCCCGCAGTCAGGGCTGTTGCGATCCATTTCGGTCGGTCAGCCTGTTTCCGCGCCAATCACTTAATCGGATGAGGATGACCATGGCCAAGACCCAGTCGCCGTCGAAGCAACCCAATGACAAGGCAAAGGCCAGGACTACGTCAGCCGACCTGTCGCCGTGCGATATCGGGGGCGAATCTCCGCATATGGCTTCGGCGCTGCCCGATGACGCGGACATAAGCCCGACTTATGCCGAACCGCAGGGGAACGGCGGGGAAACGCGTCAGGTTGCAGGCGACGGCGTTGCGACGCTGACCACGCAACATGGCATCCCCGTGGCCGACGATCAGAACAGTCTGAAACAAGGGGCACGCGGTCCGACCTTGATGGAAGACGCGCATTTTCGCGAGAAGATGTTTCATTTCGACCATGAGCGCATTCCCGAACGCGTCGTTCACGCACGCGGTTATGGCGCGCATGGCTATTTCGAGCTGACAGACAGCCTTGCCGATGTCTCACGCGCCGACATATTCCAGCGGGTGGGAGAACGCACCCCCGCTTTCGTTCGCTTTTCGACAGTCGCAGGGTCCAAGGGGTCGGCGGACCTTGCCCGCGATGTCCGTGGTTTTGCGGTAAAGCTATATACCCAGGAGGGCAATTGGGATCTGGTCGGGAATAACATCCCGGTCTTCTTCATCCAGGATGCGATCAAATTTCCGGACCTGATCCATGCCGCCAAGCCCGAACCCGACCGCGCCTTCCCCCAGGCGCAGACCGCACATGACAATTTCTGGGACTTCATCAGCCTGACGCCCGAATCCATGCACATGATCATGTGGATCATGTCCGACCGGACGATTCCCCGTTCGCTCCGCACCATGGAGGGCTTTGGCGTCCACACGTTCCGGCTGGTCGATGCGGACGGCAAATCCACCTTCGTCAAATTCCACTGGAAGCCGAAACAGGGGCTTCAGTCGGTGGTGTGGAACGAAGCGGTCAAGATCAACGGCGCAGATCCCGATTTCCATCGCCGCGATTTGTGGGACGCGATCAATGCCGGCGATTTCCCCGAATGGGAACTGGGCGTCCAACTTTTCGACGACGCCTTTGCCGACAGTTTCGATTTCGACATATTGGATGCGACAAAGATCATCCCGGA
Organism: Sphingobium sp. Leaf26; assembly: GCF_001421665.1. Taxonomy (GTDB): domain Bacteria; phylum Pseudomonadota; class Alphaproteobacteria; order Sphingomonadales; family Sphingomonadaceae; genus Sphingobium. The sequence continues at coordinate 103,788 of NZ_LMKV01000002.1, read as the reverse complement.
AGAACTGGTGCCGGTTCGCATCGTAGGACGGCTGGTGCTCGATCGGGTGGTCGATAACTTCTTCGCCGAAACCGAGCAGGTCGCGTTCATGACGCAGAATGTGCCGCCGGGCATCGATTTTTCAAATGATCCGCTGCTGCAAGGCCGCAACTTTTCCTATCTGGATACGCAGATCAAGCGGCTGGGCAGCACCAATTTCACGCATCTGCCCATCAATGCGGCCAAATGCCCGATGGCCCATTTCCAGCAGGACGGCCATATGGCCATGCGCAACCCAAAAGGTCGCGTAAATTATGAACCCAATAGCTGGGGACCGACGCAGGGTGGCCCCCGCGAAGACCCGGTGCGCGGCTTTACCAGCTATGCCGAAACCGCCGATGGTCCCAAGCAGCGCGTTCGGTCGGAAAGCTTCGCCGATCATTACAGCCAGGCGCGTCAGTTTCTGATCAGCCAGACGCCGATCGAGCAGAAGCATATCGGTGACGCGTTGGTGTTCGAACTGTCGAAGGTGGAGCGCCCTGATATCCGGTCGCGCACCGTGTCGCATCTGTTGAACATCGACGCGACTTTGGCGGCGACGGTCGCAGATGGCCTGGGCATGGCCCTGCCCGATCCGGCCATTGCGGCGCGCGCACCGATCGCCGATCTGGCGCCGTCGGACAAGCTGAGCATCGCCAAGAATGGGCCGCCCTCATTCAAGGGGCGCAAGGTCGGCATCATGCTGAGCGATGGCGCGGACGCGGCGATCTTCAAGGCGCTGCTGAAGGCGATCGAGAGCGAAGGCGCGGTCTATGAAGTCATCGCGCCCAAGATCGCCGGCGTAACCCTGTCCGATGGCACGACGGTTGCGGCTAAGCACAAGGTCGATGGTGGACCGTCGGTTCTGTTCGACGCCGTGGTCATCCTGACGTCAGCAGAAGGCGCGGCTTTGCTGGCGCTTGATGCAGCGGCCAAGGATTTTGCGACCGATGCTTTCGCCCATTGCAAATATATCGGCATCGGCAAGGACGCGGAGGCGATCTTCGTCAAGGCGGGTATCGCCGAGGATCTGGACGAGGCCTGTATTCCCATCGCCAAGCCGTCCGACGCCAAGACATTCATCGAAGCCTGCCGCGCGCTGCGTTACTGGCCACGCGAAGCCGCCGTCGATCTGGATGCCCGGCCGGAAAGCTGATCCTTCCTTTCATATCCCGTCGAGGGCCGGCTGCGCGCCGGTCCCGCTGGCTAGCCTGTAAGGACTATTCCGAATGCGGATCGGCATAATCGCCCACCTGAAATACCCGATTGCCGAACCCTTTGCGGGCGGGCTGGAAATGCACACCCATCTGCTTGCCCGGTCGCTGCGGGATCGGGGCCATGCCGTCACCATATTCGCCTCTTCTCGGTCGGATTCCGCCCTTGGTCTGGAAGCCATCTGTTCGGAAACGGCTATCAGTACCGTCGGGACGGCCGAAGCGCCGGATGTCGCATTCTTCAAGGAACATCACGCCTATCTCAGCCTGATGAGCGACCTGCGCAATCGGCGTTTCGACGTCATCCACAATAACAGCCTGCACTATATTCCGGTGACGATGGCGGACAGCTTGCCGATGCCGATGGTGACCACTTTACACACGCCGCCTTTCTGCTGGCTGGAAAGCGGCATCCGCCTGTGCCGGGCGCGTAACAATGCCTTTGTCGCGGTGTCCAATGCCGTGGGCAAGCTGTGGAACCATGTCCTGCCGACGCAAGCGGTCATCATGAACGGCATCGATCTTAATCGGTTCGCCTTTCACCCCCAGCCCGATGCGCAGCCCTATCTGATCTGGTATGGTCGCATCGTCCCGGAAAAGGGGCTGCATCTTGCGATAGCAGCGGCAAAACAGGTCGGATTGCCGCTGAGGATCGCGGGGCCTATCCTGGACGAAGTCTATTTCCGCGACCATATCGCCCCGCATCTGGGGTTCGATGCCATGCATGTCGGCCATTTGTCGCACGGAAAGCTGGCGCAACTGGTCGGTGGCGCACGCGCCTTTCTATGTACGCCGCAATGGGACGAACCCTATGGACTGGTCGTGGCGGAGGCGCTTGCCTGCGGCGTGCCGGTCGCCGCTTTCGCCCGTGGCGCCATCCCGGACATTCTCGACGCCTCATGCGGTGTGCTGGCGGTTCCCGATGATGTCGGATCGCTTGCCCGATCCACGCTGGCGGCGCTGTCGCTCGATCGAAGTGCATGTCGCCGCCGTGCAGAGCAGGTTTGCGATGCCGAACATATGATTGACGCCTATGAAGCGCTCTATGGCAGACTTGCAGCGGGCGCGGATGCACGGTTGCGGCTGGTCAGCAATGCCGGGGATGATGCCATGCCCCCTGCCGTTCTGCCTGTAACGACGTTGCGCTCCGGCGCTCGGACGGATGCCTCGCTCCATGTTTGAACGCCTGTCGCGCCATGCCATGACGGCGCGCGGCGCATCGCCGCTTTCCCTGTGCGTATGCGTCCCCGCGCGCAATGAGGGCGATCGGTTACCTATATTGCTGGATGCCATCGCCGCGCAGTCTTGGCCCGGAATCATCTGCGTCTCGATTGCGGTGAACAACACGACGGACGACAGTGTGGAAAAGATCAGCCAGGCACGGGTGCGTCACGCGGACAGGTTGGACATTCGGGCTGTGGTGACTGAATTTCCAGCGACTCTGGCCCATGCCGGATCGGCACGGCGGCTGGCCATGACGGAGGGGCTTCGGTGCCTTTCCAGCCTTGATACAGGAATACTCGTCAGCACGGATGCGGATGTGCGTCCGCCTCCCGAATGGCTGACGAATATAGCAGCGGCTTTTTCGCGCGGCGCCGATCTGATCGGGGGCAGGATCGTCATCGACGAAGAGCGCGAACCTTTACCCCCAGGCGCTGCCCGACTGCGCCAGGTTTGGAATGACTATTGGGTGAAGGTGCGCGAGATAGAAGATCGCATCGATCCGATCGCCTGGGATCCCGCGCCGAGACATGGCGATCACACGGGCGCGTCCCTCGCCATTCGGGCCGACCTGTATCTCGCCTGTGGCGGCGTTCCGCTTCTGCCGACGGGAGAAGATTGCGCACTGGTTCAGGCGGCCGTGGCGATGGGCGGCAGGCTCGCCCATCCTGCCGACGTCTATGTCCGGGTGTCGCCACGAACCGATGGGCGGGCCGAAGGCGGCATGGCAGCGGCGATGCGGGCGTTGTACGACGCGGCCGAAATGAAAAGCGCACCCATGGCGCCCGCTTTTGCCCACTGGGTCGCGCGGGCGACATGGCGTAAATCCATGCGCCAGCATCCCGATGGCCATGCCAGCATCGCGCAGGATGAGGCGGGCCTGCCACCCATGCCGCACGACATGCGGCTGGAGGCCGGTCAATGAGTTCGCGGCCCATCGGCTATTATGTCCATCATCATGGCGCCGGGCATCTCGCCCGCGCTCGCGCCATCGCGAGTGCATCCGGTGGCCGTGTCGTCCTCCTTGGGACGGGGATCGGTGCGCAGGGCATCGACCTTGCCGACGACCGCCTCGATACCGGCGCTTTCGACGGAGCGGACGAGTCTGATTGTCGGCCCGGCAGCCTGCACTATGCCCCGATCGATCATGAAGGCATCCGTTCGCGGGTCGCGACGATCGCGCAATGGATCGATATGCACCGGCCCGCCCTCATGGTGATCGACGTTTCGGTCGAGGTCGCCATGCTGGCGCGTCTGGCGTCGGTCCCGATCGTCTATGTCCGGCTGAACGGCGATCGGACCGACGGGCCGCATCTGGAGGCGTTCAAAGGCGCGACGGCCCTGCTGGCGCCCTTTCATCGGGATATCGAAGCGGCATCGACCCCATCATGGGTGGTTGAAAAGACGCGCTATCTGCCCGGCGTAACTCCAGCACGCACAATGACAGTCAACGGCGTCGATCCGATCATTCTGGTCGTTGTCGGTCGCGGCGGAAAAGCCGGGGATGGCGAGGCATTGGCACAGGCCGCCCGGCATTGTCCGCAATGGCGGTGGCGGGTGATCGGACCATGTTCGACGCCGCATGATCCGCCCGCAAATCTCGAAATTCTTGGCTGGGTCGAGGATGCGGATAGAGAGATTGCCCGTGCGACGCTGGTCGTCGGCGCGGCGGGCGATGGTCTGGTGAGCAGCGTGATGGCCGTCGATCGCCCGTTTGTCTGTATCCCGCAAGAGCGGCCTTATGCGGAGCAACGCATGACGGCGCAACGGCTGGGGGAGATTGGCGCGGCTCTGGTCCTGGACCGCTGGCCCGAACCCGAACGATGGTCAGGGCACATCATGGATGCACTGGCGTTACCGTCACGGGCGAGGCGAAAGCTGCACGTTCCCGATGGCGCACGGCTCGCTGCGCAATGGTTGGGCAGTATGGCTGATGCAGTCGATCCGGCGCAGGAGAAAGCGGCATGAGCTTTGCCGAAAACAAGCCGGCGGAGAGCGGTACGCCGGAGCAGCGTGCGCAGATGATCGTGGAACCGCTGAGCAAACTTGGCGCTCGCTATGATGCCGCCCCGGTTTTTCCGGTCGAGAGCGTAAAATTGCTGCGGGATGCGGGATTGCTGCGTAGCTTCGCGCCGCCGGATGCAGGGGGCGACGCCTTTCCCGACCGCCATGCCCGATATGCGTCCATGATGGACGTCCTGCGCATTGTCGGACGCGGGGACCTGAGCGTCGGTCGCCTGTATGAAGGGCACGTCAACGCCCTGCTGCTGTTCGACTGGTTCGCGACGACCGGTCAACTGGCGGTCCTGCGGCAGCAACTCAAGGAGGGCGCTTTGTTCGGGGTGTGGGCGACCGAGCCACCGCCCGGCGTTCGGCTTGTCGGGGCGGATGACGGCTGGACCATGGAAGGCGCCAAATCCTTCGCGACCGGCGCTGGTGGGCTGTCCTATGCGATCGTCACGGCGCAATCGTCACATGGTCCGCGAAGGCTCGTCATCGCAAAGGCGGACGAAGCAGCGCGAACCGATCTTTCGCAATGGCGGATGCGCGGCATGCGCGCGACGGGAAGCGGGATCTACGACCTCGGCGGCATGGCCGTCGCGCCGGACGCTCTGCTGGGACAGGGCGGCGACTATGACCGGGAACCCGATTTCACCACCGGCGCATGGCGGTTCACCGCCGTCCAGCTTGGCGGTATCGAGGCGCTGCTGGCCGAAACCCGCGCCGCCATGACGATGGTCGCCCGCGAAGACCCGCTGCAACGCGCCAAATTTGCCGATGCCGTCGTCGCCGCACGGTCCGCTTATCTGTGGGTCCGCGAATGCGCCGCCCGCGCAGCGGCTGGGCATCAGGATGGCCCGGCGTTTGCCCGCATGACCCGCGGGGTCGTGGAGCGTGCGGCGCTCGACGTCATGGAATATGCGAGCCGGATCATCGGCACCCGCAGCGCCATCGACGGGCAGCGTATCGACAAGATCATCAGGGATTTGAGCGTCTATCTGAGACAGGCCGGACCGGACTATGCCAAGGATCAGGCCGCGATCGCATGGATCGACCATGATGTCTGGGGCAGCGGAGACGCGCTGTGGTGAGCAGGCGTGGCGGCGCACATCCGCTGACGGCGCGGCCATGGCGCACATTGCGTTGGCTCGTCATCGCCCCGCACCCCGACGATGAAACGCTCGGTACAGGCGCGCTGATCGCGCATATGGCTAAGGCGGGAAGGCTGGCTGGCCTTGTCTACCTGACCGACGGATCGGGATCGCATCTGCTGAAGGACGGCAAGGCAGGCCCTCTCATTGCTGCGCGTCAGCGGGAGGCGCAGCGAGCCTATCGACGCCTTGCCGGCCCATGGACGAAGCCGCCCCTGTTCCTCGGGTGGAAAGACGGCGCTCCTGAAGATGCAGGCTCAGCGATTTTCAGGCGCAGTTGCCGCACCCTGGCGGCGCTCTGCGTGCGATTGCGGGTCGACATGCTGGCGACGACCGCCGCCCATGAACCCCATTGCGACCATGCGGCGGCAGCGGATTTGGCTCATGCCGTCGGGATCAGGTCACACGGCAGGATCAACGTTGCCGAATATTGCGTCTGGGGCGAAGCGCCTGCGGCGCAGACCCATAATGCGCTGATCGCGCCTTCGATGTTGCCGGGTGTCAGACGTCAGGCCCTTGCCGCCCATCGCAGCCAACTCACCGCCTCGCACGGTATCGGTTTTCGTTTGCCCAGGGACAAGCGGTCGATGACACCGCACGATCTTTTGTACGTCAGGAGGCGCGCATGAACCGACATCAGTCGACCATCGGCCCCGATTATTTCGAACATATGTTCAGCGGGACGAACGATCCGTGGGATCTGGAAACCAGCCCTTATGAACAAGCGAAATATCAAGACAGCGTGGCGGCGCTTGGCGGACGGACCTACGCCAGCGCTTTTGAAATAGGCTGTGCCAAAGGAGTGCTGACGGCGAAACTCGGTATTTTTTGCAAAAGCCTTTTCGCGATCGACGTCAGCATAACCGCGTTGGCGGCAGCGCGACAACGTGTCGCGCATCTCGATCACGTCAGCTTTGCCCAGATGGCGTTTCCGCAAGACGCCCCCTCAGGGCATTTCGATTTGGTGGTCCTGTCCGAAGTCGCCTATTATTGGGACGACCGGGACATTTGCCGGACCGCTGACTGGCTGGAAACGCATCTTGTGACTGGCGGCGACCTTCTGCTGGTCCACTTCACAGGGGACACCGACTATCCGCAAAGCGGCGATGATGCAGTGACCAAATTACTTGCGCCGCTGACCGGTGCATTGGATGTCGTCACCGCCAGTCGTCGGCCACGCTATCGCCTCGATCTGTGGCGGCGCAATCCATGACCATCAGTGTTCTGACCATTGTCAAGAACCGGGCAGATCATCTTGCCGAACTGGTGGAAGGGTTGCGGCGCAGCGTCGTTCCACCTGACGAGCTGGTCATTGTCGACATGGGAAGTACGCCTCCCATCATGGCACCTGATGCGGCTTTTCCGGTCCGGCTTGTCACCCTTGGAATGGCTGGCCTGCCACTCGCCGCCGCTCGCAACGCGGCGGCCCATATCGCGAAAGGCGAGCATCTTCTCTTCCTCGATGTCGACTGCATACCGATGCGCGGCCTCGTGGGGGAAATGCGCGATCAGCTTGAGCGCGTCGACGGATTGATCTGCGCCGAAGCCTTCTATCTCGGTCCGACAGCCGCTCGCGATGGATGGGACGAAGAGAGCCTGAAACTATCGGCGCGATCCCATCCGGTCCGCGCATTCCCCGCAGATGGCATCCGCGTGGAAGGCAATGCCGGCTTATTCTGGTCACTGGTCTTTGCTATCAGGGGGAGCCGGTTCGCTGACCTTCAAGGCTTCGATGAGGCCTTCAGTGGCTATGGCGCGGAAGATACCGACTTCGGCTTTCGGGCGCGGGATGCGGGCGTTCCATTGCTCTTCAAAGGCGGCGCGGGCGCTTTCCACCAGCATCATGACGTGTTTGATCCGCCGCTCCAGCATCTGGAGGATATCGTACGCAACGCGCAGCGCTTTTACGATCGTTGGGAATTGTGGCCGATGGAAGGATGGCTTGATGGGTTCGAGAATATGGGTCTGATCGCCAGAATCGAAAATCGCGTCATATTGCGGCGAGCAGCGAGCGCTGCCGAATTGGCAGACGCCCGCAAGTCTTCAGCATTTTAGAGAATGAAGGCGGCGGGTTGCCCCGCCGCCATAAATTCAACGTTCCATCGAATGCTTGATGTCACGAATTTCGTCATGTCCAGCTTTGACCGAACCATAGGCCGATGAGACGAGCGTCTGCACGGCGGGCGACAGATCCCGGTCTTCGATTGCGTCCTCATATTTGGCCTTGATATGATCTTCGCCGGCTTCGACCTCGTTGATGATCGCCTTGTCATCATGGCCGGTGACAATGGATTTGAGGTTCAGGAAAACGCGATGCGCGCCGGCCAGGATCGTACCATCATCCTCCGGTTCGCCGCCAAGCGAGGACACTTCCTGCTGGAGCCGCGAAACCAGTTGACGCCGTTCGCTGGCAAGACCGTTGAATAATGTCACAAAGCCGGAATTTTCCGTGTTCTTGGCGGCTTCGGTATAGCCATCAACACTATCAAGAGTGGTAGCGATCAGGCCGTTGAGCGTCGAGATATCATGGCTGAATTCGGTCATGGGTCATCCTCGTTTCAGTGCCGCTGCCAGACGCAGCAGCCTCGGCATCTGAACCACCAGAAAGCTGGAAAGACCCTTCCAAAAAGCAAGAATTAACCTGCGTCAGTACGTTAGCAATCCCCTATACAAGGCCGATGCACTGCATTGCGCCAAACATTGCAATTGCATGTTGTCGAAGCATGGAATGCGACTTGCTGAGGAATGACCATGGAACAGGATTATGCACATGGCCGCCGGGATGGTCTGCGGTTGGCACTGTCGATCTTGGCGGCGGAAGAAGCGAAATGGGCGGCCCTGCTGGGCGAGAGCCGGTCATGGCGAACCAACCTCACGCGCGAGGTGCGGCATAAGACTTTGCAAGTAGCGCAACAGCGGCTGCGCACTGCACTGAACCGCCTGACACCCAAGTCCGATCACGCGATCGATCCAGAACTTGCCTCGGCGCTGGAAGAGATCGGGCTTTGATCAAGTCATGACCCATCGCAAACTGAAACTCCCTTCCAAGAGCTGCCTCGGCTGCGTGCGCGCATTTGCTTGGCGCAACAAATCGGCGCGGGATTGGGAGCAGGTCAAATTTTGCTCGGAGCGGCGCCGTCGACATGGAAGCTCGGACAGGACCGGGCATGACCGTCTTCAATCTGGCAGTCATTCTGAACGGATCCAATGACCCCTGACATTACCCCGGAGCGGATAGCAGGCATGCGCAGCACCGTTTTACGGTTGCTCGACGGCCGCTCAGCGGAAGCGACAATCTGTCCAAGTGAGGTCGCAAGGGCGGTTGCCGGTCCGGCCGGCGTTTATCCGAATGATCAGTCGTGGCGCGCGGTGATGCCGATCGTCCATGCCGCAGTCGATCAGATGCTGGATGATGAGTTGGTCGCGCTGAGCTGGAAGGGAAAGGTCATGGCGTCCCGCAATGGTCCCTATCGCATCCGCCGGGCGTAACGCGCGCGCTGAACCATTCTCACCGCATGAGGCCAGCAACGCGAAGGGCATCGTGGATGATTTTTTCAACGCCTGCCTTGCCCAATGGAGCCGAGCCGGACGGTTCGGAAGGCCGTTCTTCCAGCCGGCCTATCCTTGGCACCGGCAGATTTGGCGTTCCCTTGTGCACATTGCCAACTGATTGCGCAAAAAAGGATTCCGTCTTCGTCCCCAGCAACCCCCAGGACTCCGCGATCCGGCGCGTCGATGAAATGCCCGCCTCGATCATATGCGGCATCACCGTTCCGCAAGCATCCTTCCCGGACGTGGCCAACGGCGTACCATGGCCCATATTGGCGATGCGATAATCCTCGACCAGCGGGCGCCCCTCAGCATCGTTCCAGGCGCGCCGCCGATGGCCAGCTATCTGTTCGACAGCATTCGGCGCAGCATCAAGATCATGCACCGACAGCCACTGGGCAAGGATCGCGTCCGCATTGGCGCTGCTGACCGTCGCGTCGGCGCTTCCATGCCAGATCGAAATTCGGGGCCAGGGGCCATCATGATCCGACGCGCGACGGACCCGGTTACCGAGTTCCTTTCCATCATGAGCCTCGGGCGCTCGCATCGCTTCGAGCGCCTGCGGAATATTGGACGCCGATCCATGCGGCAGGCCGGCAATGATCGCACCGCCTGCAAACAATTCGGGGTAGCAGGCAAGCATAACGGAAGTCATTGCGCCACCTGCGGAAAGGCCGGTGACGAATATGCGGGATGGGTCGGCGCCATGGACGTTCACCATCGCCATGATCATCTGGCGGATGGACAACGCCTCGCCCAGGTCGCGGCCATTGTCGGCAGGAGAAAACCAGTTGAAACAGAGATTGGGATTGTTTGTGCGCTGCTGCTCCGGAAACAGCAGCAAGAAGCCGTGCTCATCTGCCAATTGTGACCAGCCCGACCCGTGATCATACCCTCCGGCGCTTTGCGTGCAGCCATGCAGCACGACGACCAGCGCGGGTGTCTCGGCAATGCGTTTGGGAACATGGATTTTAGCGCTCAACCCACCGGGGTTGGTCCCAAAGGCGTCAAATTTCGCTAATCGGCCTGCACCAACCGCACCAGCTTGGACGGATTGGCCAGCGCGCATTGCTGCCAGTCGGGCGATCGTGGCGGATAAACTGGTCACGCGAAAATCTCCTATCTTGGAACGTCAGCCGTCAATCCCTCCGGCAATCGATTTATGCTGCACTGCACAATATGGAGCGGCCCGAGCAGCTTGCAAGGCGTCAATCCCAATTATCGGAAGAACCCGGAGGAGTTTGCGCACCTCCACATGTCACAGCATATCAGTCTATTGATCCTCATGGCGTACCATGCGGCGCACATATAGCGACATGTAGAAAAATTTCGGGGACGCTGCTCAAGCACATACCAACTGGCGCAGCTATTGCCGAGCGCTGGACGCCCAAGCGCAACCCCGCCGTCATCCGTGCGTTTGATGGGTACAAGGAGAGAATTATGACATATCGGCCTTCCGTGCCTCCGGCCAGCATGCCGCCATATCCCGCGCACCCCGCGCCCCATGCTGAAAGCATACAGGCAGATACGCCATCTAACGAACCGGACGAGAGCGGGCAGGCAAACGGAATTTCCGTTCCAACAAAAATTCTCGGTGCTGCTGTCGGGATCGGATCGGCCGCCATTGTCGCCGCACTGCTCTATGCGCGGCAGCGAAAGGCATGAAAATCTTGATGGATCATCTGACAGGACCGCAGGCTTTTAAGCTCTTTTAATTAGGCTTCCTATCGAGGACCGGACGTTCGTGCTGCTGTTGAACAGCAGCTTTGATCGGCAATGGCATAAGGCTCAGCATCGCAGGAAGACGGATCATCCGGCTCATCCGCACGCTCAACGTGGAGCGCGTGCGATTGCCGCTGCAACGGAGCCATATCGTTCCTCCAAATCGTTACGGGTGCAACCCGACCGTTGGTTTTGGCGTTTAAGAAATATGAGGTCGCCAGGCCAGCTTGATGGAGAGCAGTCTGCGACAATTGGCATCGCGCTATGGAGCGACGGTCGGACACGAGAGAGATTGCCGATGGGTTACAAAGATGCACGAGTTTCAACTGGAAATGTCGGCCTCGACTTCGTTTTGCGTGGCGGACTTCCGGCCAATCGGCTGTTCTTGATCGAAGGCATGCCCGGCTCCGGCAAGACCACGCTCGCACTCGAGTTCCTGCTGCATGGCCTGCGCAGTGGCGAGCCGGTTCTCTACATCACGCTGTCGGAAACCAGCGAGGAGTTGGATGTCGTTGCAAAGTCGCATGGCTGGTCATTGGACGGGGTCAACCTGTTCGAGTTGGCCTCGGCGGACGAAGTGCTGGGCGTAAGCCGCGACCAATCGATCCTGCATAGCTGGGAAATGGAACTGGGCGGTACGATCCAGTTGATCCGCGAGGAAGTTGAGCGGGTGCAGCCTAAACGGATCGTGTTCGACAGCCTTTCCGAAATGCGTCTGCTGGCGCAGGATGGGTTGCGCTATCGTCGCCAGTTGCTGTTCCTGAAACAGTTCTTTGCCGGGCTCGACACCACCGTACTGCTGGTCGACGACATGACCGGATCAGGCGGCGGGCGGGATAATCAACTGCACAGCTTATGCCACGGGGTGGTCACGCTTGAACGGCACACGCTCGATTTCGGCGCGGCGCGCCGGCGTATGCAGGTGCAAAAGATGCGCGGCGTCGATTTCGTCGCTGGCTATCACGATATGATCATCCGCCGGGGCGGCGTCGATATCTTCCCGCGCCTGATCGCGGCCGATCACCACACCCCGTTCATCGGCGACCCGGTGCCGAGCGGCATTGATGCACTCGACGCGCTGTTGAACGGTGGCCCCGCGCGCGGCACCTCGACGCTGATCACGGGACCGGCGGGGGCTGGAAAGACGACGCTGTCGCTGCAATATATGGCGGCCGCGTGCCGCCGCGGGGAAAAGGTGGTAATCTATGAGTTCGATGAGCGTATCGGTACCCTGATAAGCCGCGCGCAGGCGTTCGGGATAGACCTGCAAGATCTGATGTCGGACGGTCGCTTGGCTATCCGCCAGATCGATCCGGCGGAGATCACGCCGGGGCAGTTCGCGGCGATGGTTCGCAGCGAGGTTGAGGAGAACAACGTCGAGGTCGTGCTGATCGATAGCCTCAACGGCTATCTCGCCGCGATGCCGCAGGAACAGCAGTTGATCCTGCAACTGCATGAGCTCATGTCCTATCTCAACCAGGCTGGCGTGGTGACGTTTCTGATCAACCCCCAATCCGGGTTCTTCGGCACGATGCACACCAGCGAGCTAAACGTCTCGTACATCGCCGATATTGTCATCCTGCTGCGCTTCTTCGAAAGCCGGGGCCGCATCCGCAAGGCGATCTCTGTCGTCAAAAATCGCAGCGGCCAGCATGAGGACACGATCCGCGAGTTACGCATCGATGCGCAGGGCATACGCATCGGAGCGCCGCTGGCGGAGTTCCGCGGCGTTCTGACCGGTACACCCGAATATGTCGGGGGGAAAACCCCATTGATGGAAGACCGCGGCTAGGTGCATCGTTCCTCACCCAACGGCCATCGCGTCCTGGTCAGCGCACCCTATGCCAACGACGCGGCGAGCGTGGCCAAACTGCTGGGCACGCAAGGCTATGACGTCGGCATCTGTGCATCGCTTGCCGATATCGCCGAAGCGCTTGATGAGGATGTCGGGGTGATCCTGATCACCGAGGAGGCGCTGTTCACCGATCTTGGGCCGCTAAATCGGACGCTTGAGGCGCAACCGACATGGTCGGACGTGCCTTTCGTGCTGCTGGCCGGGCGCCAGGCGGGGCGCGCGGCGACGAGCGAAGCCATCCGGCGGCGGCTGCCCGCAAGCGCCATCAACGTCGTGCTGCTCGAACGACCACTCAGCAGCGAATCGCTGTTCAGCGCAATTATCTCGGCTATGCGCGCGCGGCAGAAGCAGTTCGAAATCCGCGACCAGCTGGCAGAACTGGTCAGCGAACGGATTCGCCTGACGACCTTGCTCGATACGATCCCGGTGGGCGTGGCGTTCGTGAATCCGGACGGATCGACCCTTCTGTCCAACCCCGAATTTCGACGCTTCCTGCCGACAGGCGAGGTGCCGTCGCGCATCGCGGGTTCGGAGGATCGTTGGGAAGGCTATGAAGCCGATGGCAGCCGCATAGAGCGCAAGCGCTATGTAACGGCACGATCGCTGCGCGGTGAGCGCGTGCCAGGCGTCGAATTCCTGCATCATCCGGCGATCGGGGAGCCGGTATGGACGCGGGTAAGCGGAATTCCTCTGCTGGATGGCGATCGGGTAACCGGCGCGATTTCCGTGATCGTCGATATCGACGAACAAAAGCGCGGTCAGGTTGCGCTGGCCCAAGCCGCAGGCCGGCTTGAGCAACAGGTTGCCGAACGGACCCAAGCCCTGACCAAAGCTTTGCGTGATTTAGAGGCGGAGGCCGAAGTGCGCGAACGGGCCGAGGCCGCGCTGCGTCAATCGCAAAAAATGGAAGCGGTCGGCCAGTTGACAGGCGGCATCGCGCACGACTTCAACAACATGCTGACCGGCGTGATCGGCGCGATCGACGTCATGAAGCGGCGGATCGCAGCGGGACGGCTGGACGATCTCGACCGGTTCATGGAAGCCGCCAGCGTATCTGCCCACCGCGCCGCAGGGCTGACCGCGCGCTTGCTGGCCTTCTCGCGCCGTCAATCGCTCGACAGCCGGGCTACGGACGTCAACGCGCTGGTCGCATCGCTGGAGGATCTGCTGCGTCGGACGATGAGCGAGCAGATCTCGGTTTCGATCCTGCCGGGCGGCAATGTTCCACCGGCCGTTGTCGACGCCAACCAGTTGGAGAGCGCGATCCTGAACCTGGCAATCAATGCTCGCGACGCCATGCCAGAGGGCGGAGCGCTGACGGTCGAGACCAGCGTGACGGCGTTCGATACGATATATTGCGAGGCGCATCCGGGGGCGATTCCGGGACGCTATGTCGTCGTCGCGGTTTCGGACAGTGGCGTCGGCATGGATCACAAGACGCTGGAGAAAGTGTTCGATCCCTTCTTCACGACCAAGCCGGTTGGCCAGGGGACGGGACTTGGCCTATCGATGGTCTATGGCTTTGCCAAACAATCGGAGGGGCAGGTCCGCATTCATTCGACACCGGGCGAAGGCACGTCGGTCAAGCTGTTCCTTCCGGTCGCCGAGGGCGGCATCGCAGAGGAGGATGGCGCACCTGCGCCGATCCATCACGGGGACGGCCAGACCGTATTGCTGGTCGAGGACGATGAATCGGTGCGGCTATTGGTGCGCGATGTTCTCAGCGAACTGGGCTACAAGGCGGTCGAGGCCGCTGAGGCGCAATCGGCCATCCGGCTCCTCCACAGCGGCCGAAAGTTCGACCTGATGATCACAGATGTCGGCCTTCCGGGAATGAACGGGCGCCAGCTCGCCGAGGTCGCGCGCGAGCATCTGCCCGCTCTGCCGATCCTGTTCGTCACAGGCTATGCCGAAAACGCGGCGATCCGCGCGGGCTTCCTCGGCACGAACATGCAGATGATCACCAAGCCGTTCCAGATCGAGCATCTGTCCTCCAAGATCGGCGAGATGCTGGAATAAGCCGGTGGCTCGGCAACAGCACGCCGGCAATCAGCTGCGGAAAAGTGGGAACCGGTTTTTCGCTTAAAACGATGCGAAAACAAAAAACTAGAGCGCGCGACCTGCATCGGATTTAACGCAGCGCGCTCTAGCGCTGGTAGAGGAGCGCGGCTCAGTCGGCATGGCTCAGAGGCGCAGGCGCACATGTCGCGAGATATCTTCATATGGCATTCCCAACGGCCGTGTCGACAGCGACCCTTGCCATGATCTCATCTCTGCCAAAGCGAATATCCCTGCTACCCGCCACATGGCCGAGATGGAGGCCAAAGGCTGCCGCGCCTTCTTTCATCACCAGGGCCGATCGACAGAACAACCAAGCCATCACGGCCCGTTCTTCGAAGTCAGCGGTGGTTAGCATGGCTTGGCATTTGCCGGCAGTATGCTCTTGCAAAATATGCCGGATTTGCCAATCTTTTCAGTATCCTATATTGCGGCTTGGTTCAAACTGCGGCAGTCGCCGCTTCCGCCGGCCTTTCCCGAAACGAGTGCTCAGGCATAGCTGCTGGGGCCGGTGCCGTGAAGGATGACGGGCGGGAGGTCCATCCTGTGGATGCCGGCTTCCGCGATGATCGCGACCGGATCTACCGGATGGCTGAACAGCAGGCCGCAGCGGTCCGGTCCGTCCCAGATAACCGTGCCACATACTTCCAATCCTTGGGCAATGAGCGTCACCCATTCCCCGACCGCCGGCAACCACGTGCCGGTCAGCAGCGCACCATATATGGAAATATTGCGAATCGTGACCGGCTGGCTGATGCCATCCCAATTGAGCGTCGCCTCGACCTCGGCGTCATAACGGCTCTCGCGGCGGCGTTCCGCACGCGCGCGATAGGTCATGCTGTCCATAGCCTTTCTCCCGGTCGCCCCCCAGGATCAGACCAAAGTCCATGCAGAAGGTTGCGGAAAGGTGAAAGACTTTGGTTAACGACCTGTTGGAACGAAAAAGGCCGGGCACATCGCCCGGCCCCTTAAACTATCGTCAGGCCAGGGCGCCGTGACAATGCTTGTATTTCTGGCCCGATCCGCACGGGCAAGGCGCATTGCGGCTGATGTCCAGATTGGCGAACTCACCGGCCGAGGCGTTGCCTACGGGCGCGCGCGATATGGTGGTGGTGACGCCGCCAAAGCTGCCGGCGTCGATATCCGCGCTGTTATCCTCGCCCGAAAAGGGGTCGATATGCGTGGTGATGAAGTCCGGCAGGACCGGCAGGCCATAATCTTCCAGCGGCGGCTGTTCCATGCGGAACTGGACGCGGGCGATGGAGCCGGTCACATCCTCGCGGATATTCTCCAGCATCCGCTCGAACAAAGCGAAGGCTTCCTGCTTATATTCGTTGATCGGCGTCTTCTGCGCATAGGCGCGCAGATGCACGACCTGACGCAGGGCGTCGAGCGTGGAGAGATGCTCCTTCCAGTGATGATCCAGGCTCTGGAGCAGGATCGACTTTTCGATCATGTGCCAGTCGGACGCCTCGACCTCCCTGACCTTCTCCGCGACGGCTTCGTCTGCCAGGGCAGACAGACGTTCCTCGATCATTTCAGGATCGACCGAATCCTCGGCCAGCCAGGCGTCGAAATCTGGTTCAAGCCCCAGTATCTCGGCGGTGCGGGCCTTCAGCCGCTCCATGTCCCACTGTTCGGGATAGCTGCCGGGCGGGCAGGATGCGCCCACCAGATCGTTCACCGTCTCATGGCGCATGTCGATCACGACATCGTCCACGGTGTCGCTGTCCATGATGTCGCTGCGCTGTTCGTAGATGACCTTGCGCTGGTCGTTCATCACGTCATCATATTCGACCACCTGCTTGCGGATATCGTAATTGCGCGCCTCGACCTTGCGCTGGGCAGTCTCGATCGCCTTGCTCAGCCACTTGGACGGGGGCAGCGCCTCGCCATCTTCCAGGTTCGACCGGATCATCTTGGCGAACATCGTGTCCGGGCCGAAGATGCGCATCAGGTCATCGTCAAGGCTGAGGTAGAAACGCGACAGGCCGGGGTCGCCCTGACGGCCCGAACGACCGCGAAGCTGGTTATCGATACGGCGGCTTTCATGCCGCTCGGTCGCCAGCACGAACAGACCGCCGGCGGCCAGCACTTCCTGCTTTTCGACTTCGATCTCCGCTTCGATCCGGGCGATCGCAGCGTCGCGCTCCGGCCCTTCCGGCATGTCGCGCAGTTCGTCCTCGACCCGCATTTCCAGATTGCCGCCCAGCTTGATGTCGGTACCGCGGCCAGCCATGTTGGTGGCGATGGTCACCGTGCCCTTGCGGCCCGCCTGCGCGACGATGTGCGCTTCGCTGTCATGGAAACGGGCGTTCAGGACGGCGTGCGGCACGCCTTCCTGCGTCAGGAATTCCGACAGCATTTCCGATTTTTCGATGGACACGGTGCCGACCAGAACCGGCTGGCCTTGTTCCGCATGGACCTTGATGGTCTTGGCAATGCCACGGAACTTGTCGTCCAGATTCTTGTAGAAACTGTCTTCTTCGTCGATGCGCTGTACCGGCTTGTTCGTCGGGATGGTGACGACGTTCATCTTGTAGATTTCGAAGAATTCCGCCGCTTCGGTCGCCGCCGTACCGGTCATGCCGCCCAGTTTGGGGTACATGCGGAAATAATTCTGGAAGGTGATGGATGCGAGCGTCTGGTTCTCCGGCTCGATCTGGACGCCTTCCTTGGCTTCCACCGCCTGATGCAGGCCGTCCGACCAGCGGCGACCGTCCATCATGCGGCCGGTGAACTCGTCGATGATGACGACCTTGCCGTCCTTGACGATATAGTCGATGTCGCGGCGGAACATCACGACCGCGCGCAGCGCCTGGTTCACATGATGGACGACGGCGGTATTCTCGAAGTCATAGAGGTTCGCACCCTGAAGCAGGCCTGCGTCCTCCAGCAGGCGCTCGATCTTCTCGGTGCCATCCTCGGTCAGCGTGACGGTACGCTGCTTCTCGTCCTTCTCATAATCGGCTTCGGTCACCTGCTTCACGATCGCGTCGACCGCGACATAGAGCTCCGACTTGTCGTCGGTCGGGCCGGAAATGATGAGCGGCGTACGCGCTTCGTCGATCAGGATCGAATCGACCTCGTCCACGATCGCATAGTTGAACGGGCGCTGGACCATCGACGCGCGGTCATATTTCATATTGTCGCGCAGATAGTCGAAGCCAAGCTCGTTGTTCGTCGCGTAGGTGATGTCGGCGGCATAGGCCTCGCGCCGCTGATCCTCGCTGATGTTCGGCACGATGACGCCGGTGGTGAGGCCCAGGAAACGATAGACCTGGCCCATCCATTCGCAGTCGCGGCTGGCCAGGTAATCGTTCACGGTGACGACGTGAACGCCCTTCCCCTCCAGTGCGTTGAGGTAGGTGGCCAGCGTCGCGACCAGCGTCTTGCCTTCACCCGTACGCATTTCGGCGATTTCGCCGCGATGCAGGACGATACCGCCCACCATCTGCACGTCGAAATGGCGCATGCCCAGCACGCGGACGGCCGCTTCCCGAACCGTGGCGAAGGCTTCGGGCAGCAGATCGTCCAGCGTCTCGCCATTGGCAAGCCGTTCGCGGAAACGGGCGGTCTGGCCGACCAGTTCCTCGTCGTTCATCGCCTGCACGGCGCCTTCGAAGGAGGTGATCTGATCGACGATCCTGCCCAGCGACTTCACATAACGTTCGTTGGACGATCCGAAGATGGACTTGGCGAGTGCGCCGAACATGCAAATTCCTGACAATAGGGGGACGTTCCGCCTCCTTGCGAGAGACGCACGCAGATATGCGCCGCGATTTAGGCACGGCACATCCGTTAGTCAATCAGACTGCGGCTGAACCCGACCTGTCGCGACGATGTCATGGTCGCGCGGCAGGCGGTTTTCGTCGGGTGGTGGCGTCATCAGGGCGCGGAACGCTTTGCAGGTCGCATAAGCTGCGCCACAACAGCGTGACATAGGGCAAGGGTCGCAAAATTGTATCGTTCGTTCGTTCTTGCGCCGCCGCGCAGCTATGCCTTGCCGGTCGCCATATCGGTGACGATCGCGCTGGCCCTGTGGTTCGGGCTGACGGCGATCGCGACTCAATTCGATCATGACGAAAGCCAATATGTCGCCGGCGCCTATTTCAGCGGCCGGCTGCTGATCTTCCGCGACTTTCTCTATCTCCAGCCGCCACTGCACAGTTGGACCTATGCACCGCTGGCTTGGCTATTCCCTGATCATATGGTGCTGGCGATGCGACTGGCGACCGCGTTGACGGCGCTTTTCACGTTGTCAGCGCTCTGGCTGGCGCAGCGGGTCGCCGGCGTGTCGCGCGATAGTGCGGCGATCGCAACATTGCTGGTGGCGTCCACCGCCGCGTTTCAGTTTACCGGTGCGGTGGTGCGCAACGATATGCTGCCAACCCTGCTGTCCGCCATGGGGCTGCTGGTCAGCCTGCTGGCTCTGCGCCACTGCAAGCGCGGATACTGGTTCATTGCTGGCGCCCTGTTTGGCCTTGCCATCGCGACCAAATTGAATTTCGCGCCGCTGGGGTTGATGACTGGCCTGTTCGTCCTGTTCACGGGCGGACGTTGCGGCTTCAAGGCGGCTTGCTTTCTGGCGCTGGGGGCCTTGGCGGGCATGGCGCCGATGCTGATCGCCTGGTGGGCGGCGCCGGATGCCTTCTTTTATGGTGTGCTGACCTATGGCGCGACCGCCCCGCATGCCTGGTATGCCGCCAATGGCGCGTTCGATGAACTGGACAGGCTGGAGAAGCTGACCGACCTGCTCAAATATCTGTGGAAGGGGCCGGCACTCGTCGCGCTCCTATTGCTTTGCGGCAACTGGATCGCGACGCGGGGGCGCGTGCGTTCGCCGGGGCGGCGGTTGGCGATCTGGATGACCGGCGGGGCGCTGATCGGTGCCGCGCTGCCCACCCCTTCGCAGGTTCAATATGTCATGCCGCTGCTCCCGTCGCTGGCACTGGCGCTCGGCTATCTGCTCGACGATGCGCGCCGCTGGACCTTCACCCGGCGGCAGGCGCTGCTCGGGCTGCTCTGTCTGGCCGCCATTCCGGGCATGCTGCCGGCAACCCGCCATATCGTCTCGATGCTGCGCGGAGGATCGCCGGTCCTGAAGGCGGACGCCGGCGCGCGCTGGGTCGGCATGACCGTGCGTGCCATGGGTCATGGCGACGATATCGTTACTCTGTCTCCGCACATGATCCTGGGCAGCGGCCTTGACCTGGACCCGCGCTTCGCCGCTGGTCCCTTCGCCTACCGCACCGGCTGGACGATGGGACCGGTGTTGGCGCGGCAGGTGCATGCGATGATCCCGGCCACGCTCGCCGACATGGACCACGCTCCGCCTGCTGCGATCCTGACCGGCTATGAGAACGGCACCCGCAAATTGCCGCTGCGCCCCGACGGCGGGCTGATAGCCTATGCTCGTCGCCACGGCTATCGGATGCTGACGATGCCCGATGGCGTGGGCCGGCTCTATCTTCGGACCGGCCGTTTTCCCCCGTCGCGCAGTGATTGACCCTGGCTCGATTTTGCCGCATTTCGCCCGTCATGACCGATCGCTCGCCCCTCGCCCCCGCCGCCTTCCCGATCCTGCCCGACATTAACGGCGTGACGCTGCGTGCCGCCCGCGCCGGATACAAGGCATGGGCGCGCTGCGACCTGACCTATGTCGAACTGGACGCCGGCACGGCGGTCGCCGGGGTGACGACGCAGAGCAAATGCCCTTCGCCTGAGGTAGAATGGTGCCGCGATGCCATCCCGCTGGGTTCGGCCCGCGCGCTGGTGGTCAATGCCGGCAACGCCAACGCCTTCACCGGCCATCGCGGCCGCGCGGCGGTGGAGGCGATCGCGGCCAAGGTCGCCAATCATCTCGGCTGCCAGCCGTCCGACATCTTAGTCTCCTCGACCGGCGTGATCGGGGTACCGCTGCCGATCGACAAGGCCGAAGCCGGCCTCGAAGCCGCCTTCACCGCCACCCCCTGTGGCTGGGAAGAGGCGGCGACCACCATCGGCACCACGGACACCTTCGCCAAGGGCGCCCATGTCTCCGCCATGATCGGCGACCAGCGGGTCGAACTGGTCGGCATCATCAAGGGGTCCGGCATGATCGCGCCCGACATGGCGACGATGCTGGGCTACATCTTCACCGACGCCGCGATCGACCCCGCGCTGCTGCAACAGATGCTGTCGGCCGCCAACCGCAAGACCTTCTCCTGCATCACCGTCGACAGCGACACCTCCACCAGCGACACTGTGCTGGCCTTCGCCACCGGCAAGGCGGGCAATGCGCCGATCGCGTCCATGGACGATGCCGGCGCCGACGCCTTCCATGCCGCGCTCACCGATCTCTGCCGCCAGCTTGCCCATCTGGTCGTGCGGGACGGCGAAGGCGCGACCAAGTTCATCGACATCAGCGTCGAAGGGGCTGAGAGCGACGCCAGCGCGCATCGTATCGCCCTGTCGATCGCCAATTCCCCGCTGGTCAAGACTGCCATTGCGGGCGAGGATGCCAATTGGGGCCGGGTCGTCATGGCCGTGGGCAAGGCAGGCGAGCCGGCCGACCGCGACACGCTGTCGATCCGCTTCGGCGCGACGCAGGTGGCGACCGGCGGCCTGGCGGTCGAGGGCTATGACGAGGCCCCCGTCGCCGCCCATCTCAAGGGTCAGGACATATTGATCGGCGTCGACCTTGGCCTTGGCGAAGGCCGGGCGCAGGTTTGGACCTGCGACCTCACCCATGGCTATATCTCGATCAACGCCGACTATCGCAGCTAAAGGGGCGTCACCGATGCTGGAACTGCATGAACCCGTCATCGCCCTGATGCGCGATGTGGGGCGTGATATCATTATGCCTCGCTACCGCAACCTGTCCAGCGACCAGATCAGCGAGAAGGCGGCGGACGATTTCGTCACCATCGCCGACAAGGAAAGCGAAATCCGCCTGGCCGAAGGGCTGGCCGCGATCCTGCCCGAAGCCGGCGTCATCGGCGAGGAAGCCTGTGCCGCCGACCCGGCGATATTGGATCGGGCGGGCGACGGGCTGAACTGGATCATCGACCCGATCGACGGGACCGGCAATTTCGCGTCGGGTAATCCGCCCTTCGGCATCATGGTGGCGCTGGCCGATGCCGGTACGACGCTGGCGGGCTGGATACTCGATCCGCTGACCGGCCGGCTGTGTCATGCCATGCTCGGTGGCGGCAGCCATGTCGATGGCCAGCAGGTGCAGGCCCGCGAAACCGAAGGCGACCTGCCGGTCGCGGCGATCTCCACCATCTTCATGGACCCACAGGAGCGCGCCGACATGATGCGCCGGTCGCAGGCCATCTTCACGCTGGTGGATATTCCCCGCTGCGCCGCCGAACAATATCCCCGGCTGGTGCTGGGGCAGAATGACGTGTCGGTCTTTGCGCGCGTCCTGCCCTGGGATCATGCGGCCGGCACCCTGTTCGTCAATGAAGCGGGCGGCTGCTGCCAGCGCCTTGACGGAACGCCTTACAAGGTGGGGGACTTGCGGCGCGGGCTGATGGGGGCATCCTCGCCCCGCTTGTGGGACAAGGCAGCGGCGACGCTGTTCGATTGACGGACTTCGATTGAAGGATAGGACATGCTGACGATCTGGGGCCGATTGAACTCGCACAATGTCAAGAAGATCGCCTGGTTCGCCGACGAAATCGGCCTGCCCTATGTCCGCCATGACGTCGGCGGCAAGTTCGGGATGAGCGCCGATTATCTGGCTAGGAACCCCAACCGGCTGATTCCCACGATCGAGGATGGCGATGTTACCTTGTGGGAATCCAACACTATCCTGCGCTATCTGGCGGCACGCTACGCCCCTGCCCTCTGGCCGATCGACCCGGCTGAACGGGCACAGGGTGACAAATGGATGGACTGGCAGTTCAGCTTTGCGGACGCCCAGCGCGATGCCTTCCTCCAACTGGTCCGCATTCCGACCGAACAACGAGATGGACAGCTCCTCGCGGCATCGGCGGCGGCGTCGGGCGCGGCGATGCGGATATTGGACCGCACATTGTCGGTGCAGCCATGGCTTTCAGGTGTCTCTTTCGGTGTCGCAGACGTGCCGATGGGCGTGTACGCCCACAGCTTCTTCACGCTCGACATGGAGCGGCCGGACGTGCCGCATGTGCGCGCCTGGTACGACCGGCTGCGCGCCCGGCCGGCCTATGCCCAGTCGGTGATGATCCCGCTGACATAGGCCCGGTTCGGCCGGGCGCGCCGGACAATTCAGCCCGACACGTTCAGCAGCTTACAGGACGCTTTCGATCCAGCCCTTGAGCGCGCTCTTTGGCGCCGCGCCGACCTTGGTCGCGGCCGCTTCGCCATTCTTGAACAGGATCATCGTCGGGATGCCGCGCACGCCATATTGGCCCGGTGCGTCGGGATTTTCGTCGATGTTGATCTTGGCGATCGTGACCTTGTCCGCCAGTTCCTCGGAGATTTCCTCCAGCGCCGGGCCGATCATCTTGCACGGGCCGCACCATTCGGCCCAGAAGTCGACGAGCACGGGCTTGTCGCTGTTGATGACGTCGTCCTTGAAACTGAGATCGGTGACTGCCTTGGTGGCCATTGCAATAAACTCCTTTGCGTTGGTCGATATCTAGGATGGGCGCGCATGCGGCTCAACGGGTCAGAGCGGCAAATTCTCCTGTGCGGGCGCAAAGCCCGGCTTGTGCGCCGCCAGCAGGCTGGCCGGCAGCGGAATGAAGCGGGGCGCGCTGGTATAAAGCAGCCCCGCCTCGATCGCTCGGTCGGGGAAGATCACGGCGAGCGCCGCGGCATAGGCGGCCATCTGCCGGATATGCGGCGTCGGCACATCCGCCAGCGTCAGCGGCGCAACCCGCCCGGTCTTGAAATCCACCAATTGGATGCGATCGGCGCCGATGCACAGCCGATCGACCGTCCCGGCGATCACCGCCTCCCCCACCACGGCCGCAATCGGCGCTTCGGCCAGCGCATCGGGGCCGAACAGCGCGGCAAAATCCGGCGCGTCGATCACGCGCAGCGCCTGCTCGATGACGTCATGGCGCTGCGCTGCATCGGCCACGCCCTGCTGCACCAGCCAGCGATCGGCCGCATCCCGTCGACGATCCATCGGCAGATCGGGCAATCGCTCGAACAGGGCATGGAGCCAGCGCCCCCGCTCGGCCGCCGCGCGCATCGCCGGGGTCGGCGGCGGGTAGGGCACATCGTCCTCGACCGGTGCCGATGGCGCCAGCGGCCGGGGCGGCCGCGCTTCGGCCGGAGCAGGCTGGCGCAGCCATGATGGTTCGGTCATGGCAACGGCTTCAGCCGCGCTTTCTGGTTCCGCTGCTTTGGACGGCAGGACTTCGCCGCCCTGCCAGCGCCGTGCCGCGCCCCAAAGCGGATCAGCCTCCCACTCCGCACCGAGCGAAATCATCGCGCCCTCGACGGCGGCGTACCAGCTTTCGCTCTTCACCTCGCCTTTGGCGCGCGGACCGAGCGATCCCGCGACGATCAGCCTCTCCTCCGCGCGGGTCAGGGCGACATAGAGCAGCCGCCAATGTTCCTCCTTCTCCACCTGCGCCGCCGCTTCGGCCACGGCGCCGATTGGCCCCTGCCGTTCCGGCTTGCGCGGCGCGAGGATCGGCAGGCCATTCCAGACCAGCGAATCCGCGCGATTGCCGGCATCGGGGTCGAGGCAGGCGTCGGCCAGGATCACGATCGGGGCCTGTAGCCCCTTGGCGCCATGCACGGTCAGCAGACGCAGATTATCGCCCTGCGCCGCCGCATCCCGCACGATTTCCACCTCGCCCCTGTCGAACCAGTCGATGAAGCGCTGGAGCGAGGGGTGATCGTCGCTTTCAAAGGCGAGCGCGGCGTTCAACAACTCCTCGATCGGATCGGCCGCCTCGCTGCCCAGCCGCTCCACCAGCCGCCGCCGCCCATCCATCGGCCCGGACAGGATCGCCTCCAGATAACGATAGGGCGTGGTGAAATCCGCGACCGCCAGCAGCTCGCGCAAAGGCTGCAACAGCGCGTCGTCCAAAGTCCGGTTGAGGTGCCGCCACAGCCCGGCCTTGCGCCCGATCAGGCGCGTCATCAACTCGTCCTGCGTCCACCCGATCAGCGGCGACACCAGCAGTGCGGCGAGGTTCAGTTCATCCTCCGGCTGCACCGCGAAGCGCAAAGCTGCCAGCAGGTCGCGCACCGCCAGCGGGCTGTTCAGCCGCAGCCGGTCGATCCCCGCGACTGCCACCTTCTCCTCATAGAGGCGCGCGACGATCAGCCGCGCCAGTTCGCTGCGGCGGCGCACCAGGATCATGATATCGCCCGCGCGCACCGGCCGCCCCCGGCTTTCCAGCATCAACCCGTCGTCGATCCACTGCCTAATCTGCCGGGCAATCCGGGTCGCCAGCGTCCGCTCCTGATCGGCGGCCCAATCCTCCTCGCCCTCGGCATCCTCGGACAGGTTGGCGACGACCGGTTTCCAGAGCTGGACCTCACCGGGATGGCGGTTGGCGCTGACATGGCGCACCTCCCCCGCCTCCATCCCCAACCGCTCGGCGCGGAGCGTGGAAATGGTGCGGTCGACCACGTCGAGGACGGCCGGCGTCGATCGGAAACTCCGGTCCAGCGACAGGTCGAAGAAGTCGTGGCCCGCTTCGTGGGCATATCTCGAAAAAGCAATCCGGGCAGCGCGAAACTCGGCGGGGCTGGTGCCCTGAAAACCGAAGATGGCCTGCTTGAAATCGCCGACGGCAAAAACTGTTCTTACCTTGTCGCCCTTGGCTCCTTCACCCGCAAAAAACTCGGCGGTCAGGGCGGCGACGATTGTCCATTGCCGCACATTGGTATCCTGCGCCTCATCCACCAGAATATGGTCGATCCGCTGGTCCAGCTTGTAGCGGATCCATTCGGCAATGCCCGAC
The DNA here is from genome assembly GCF_001421665.1 of Sphingobium sp. Leaf26. Lineage (GTDB taxonomy): Bacteria > Pseudomonadota > Alphaproteobacteria > Sphingomonadales > Sphingomonadaceae > Sphingobium. Next base: position 78,095 of record NZ_LMKV01000002.1, on the reverse strand, counting down.
TGTTCCAGCAGAGACGCCGTGCGCGCGATCAGATCGTCGAAATCGACCGCGCCTGCCAGCCGCTTGGCCTGCGCATAATCGCGGGCATAGGCACGCCCGGCATGCAGCGCCTGCGCCAGCAGCGCCGCATAATCGGCGCGCAGCTTCGTCGCGATCAGCGCCCCGCACCGCTCATACAGCCGCATTGCCATCTCGGCATAGCCATCGACCGGCGGTACATAGCCCTTGCTGTCGAGGAAATCGCCATCCGCCTTGGCCCAGGCGCGGTGCAGGTCGGCCAGCGTCGCCGCCCGCCCCGCCGGATCAAGCCCACGCCACGCCGCAATCCGGTCGCATCGCTCCAGTGCGCGGGTCTTGCCCCATTCGACATTGGCGCGCACGATCCCGTCCAATGTCCGCATGTCGAACATGGCATCGGAACATTGTCCGGCAAGCCATTGATCGACATCGCCTTCCGGCAACTCCATCTGTGCGTTCAGTTCCGGCCCGATGGCATCGGGCAGTGCATCCAGCGCCTCCCCCTTCGCCGCGCAGCGCAGCAGGAATTGCGCCGCTCCGCCTTCGCCCAGCCGCAGGCTGAGCGCCTGCAACGCGCCAATCACCGCCTCGTCGCCCTGGTCATGCGCGCGCACCACCATGTCGGCCAGAGTTTGCCGCGCCAGGCTGGATTGCTCGCGCTGGTCGAGCGGACGGAAGCCCGGCGTCAGTTCCGCTTCCAGTGGAAAAGCGGTCAGCAATTGCTGGCAGAAGCCATGGATGGTCTGGATGGGCAGGCCGCCGCCGGTCGACTCCAGCACTTCGGCGAACAGACGCCGGGCATAGTCGCGTTGCTCCGGCCCGGATTCCTCGCCCAGCGCCTCCAGATCGTTGAACAGGTCGGGTTCATCCATCTGCACCCATGCCGCCAGCCGGTCATGGATACGGTCGGCCATTTCCGCGGCGCCCGCCTTGGTAAAGGTCAGGCACAGGATATTTTCCGGCTTCACCCCCTGCAACAGCAGGCGAAAGACGCGGGCTGTCAGCACATGCGTCTTGCCGGTGCCGGCCGACGCCGACAGCCACACATGGGCGTCGGGCGCGGCTGCCCGCGCCTGATCTCCCAGCAGTTTCTGGAGCGCGCGTGCCTTAGCCATCGTCGCGGCCATACCATTCCTCCAGCCGCATGAGCTGGTCATAATCGCCATAATTGGCGACTTCGGGGTTGATCTCCGCCCGGAACGGCACAGTGCCGAGCAAGAATGCGTTGGCCAGTGCCTCGAAATGTTCATGGGCATGGGCGGTGAATTCATCGCTGACGACCTTGTCCCGCTTGCCCAGCGGATCGACTGGCCGCTCGCGATAGCCGAACTGATCGCCCTTCTTGGCCAGCGACCAATATTCGAAATCGCCCGCTTTCGGCTGCGTCCCCAAACCGTCGAACCCGCCCAACTCGGCGATGATGCCCAGCAGCCCCAGTTGCAGCGAATAGCCCGCCTTCACCTGCCGCGCACTTGGGGGTTTGCCGGTCTTGTAGTCGATGATGCCGATGCGGCCATCGGCCAGCCGGTCGATCCGGTCCGCCTTGCCCATCAGCGTCACGCCGGCAATGTCGGCCCGCCCCTCCCGCTCGACGGCCAATATGGTGCGCCCCGCCGCCTCGTCCTTCACCACTTCGGCCGCGATCCACCGGATCGCCTCGATCAGGCGGGGTTGCCACAGAGCCTTGAGCAGCGGGTGCACTTCCGGCTGCTCGAACATGGCGCGGGCGCGCTGCTCCAGATCGGCCGGATCGAGCGTGCCGGCTTCGGCCCAGCGTTGCAGCACATCATGCACCGCCGTCCCGCGCCACGCCGGCCCGGCATCGGCATCGACAGGGTCGAGCCGCGCCAGCCGCAGGACTCGCTTGGCATAGAAGGCGAAGGGATCGGCCTTCAGGCGGTCGACATCGGTAACCGGAATGACGCGCGGCCGCACCGATGCAGGGGGTGCCGGGGCCGGTCGCCCGGCCGGACGATGCGTACCCGGCGCGTCGATCGCGCCTGCCATCGCTGCATAGCGGTCGCCCGATTTCCATTGTGGCCCTGCCATCGCCTTCAGCCGCAGCCAGAAGCGCGAGGCGACCGCCGGCCCACCGCTTCCCCGCCGGGCACGGGTGATGAGGACATGCGGCGCGCCCAGCGCACTGGAGAAATCATGCGCGGCGAGGCCAATGCGCGTTTCCAGCCCCGGCAGCCCCAGTTCGCGCCGGATGCGCGGCGCCAGCCATGGGTCGGGCGACGGCAGGCCGGGCCAGGTGCCTTCGTTAAGCCCACCAAGGATCATGAGGTCCGCCTGCATCAGCCGCGCCTCGATCAGGCCCAATATGCTGATGCGCGGATGCCCCCCCTGCGGCGGCCGCACGGATACGCCGCCCAGCATATGATCGAGCAGCACCGGCAGCGCGCGCGGATCGGCCTGACGCGGGCCTTCGGGCGCTGCCGCTTCCATTTCCGCGAACAGGTCGGCGGCGGCATGGCCCTGATGCCCGGACCAGACGGCATCGCCCGACAGTGCGCCAGCCTGCTCGCGCAGCACCGCGAGTTGTTCGCCAAGGTCTGCGGCCGCATCGAAGGCCGTTTCCAGCGGCTCCAGCAAAGCCCGCGCATCCGGCCACCACGCACACACCTGTTCGCGCAGGACACGTTGCCTGTCGTCCGGGCGGGCGTGCATCATCAGGTCTATGCCATGCAGTCCCGCCTGCGGCCGCGGCCCCCGCAGCAGCAGGTCGAGTGCGCGCACGCCCTCCAGCCAACCGAGTCGCCGCTCGCCCTTCATCACCAGCGGATGTTTGAGCAGCGTCAGCAACGGCACCGGTGCAAATCGTTCCGCCACCGCTTCCGCGATGGCGATCAGCAACGTACCGGGCAGCAGCCGCGACAGCGGCTGACCCGCGCTATCGTCGGCCTCTATGCCCCAGCGGCGCAAATGGGCCGACACGCGCGTCGCCAGTTGCCGGTCGGGCGTCACCAGCGCGGCGGTCCGTTCCGGCGTATCAAGCGCCTCCCGCAAAGCGATGGCGATAGCCTGCGCCTCCTCGCCCGGCGTGGCCAGTTCCAGCGCTTCCACCCCAGCCAGCGACCGGTCGGCGGTCTTCAGGTTGCGCCAGCGGCTCGTCAGCTTCGGCGGCAACATCGCATTGGAAATATTACGGCTGCGGACCGCCCGCGCATCATGCTCGCTGCCCCAGCGCCAGTTGGCGACGTCCTCGCGCGTAGCGCTCATGGCATCGAGCAGCAGCTTCAGCGCATATTGCGGATGGCTCTCATGGCCGGGCCGTCGCTGCCCGGTCAGCGGGTCGGGATCGAACGGACCGATCGCCTTCCATGCTTCCTCGTCCATATGCTGATCCAGGCCGGCGAACACCACCATGCCATTGGCCATGGCTCCGATCCGGCGCAGCAGCGCGGCGACGGCGGGTGCGGTGGTGGAAATGCCGGCAGCGACCACGAAGCCCGCCGGCGGATGCACATGCCAGCGCGCCGTTAGCCGGTCGAACAACCGGTTGCGGCGGTCGGCCAGGTCGATGCAGCCCATGCGGGCCAGTTCATCGGGCCAGCGTGCGATCAAAATCTCGAATATCTTGAGCGATGTTTGCCAATGTTTGGACAGTTCTTCGGACAGCGGCAGGTCGCGCAGTGCCCCCGGTGCCACCCGCTCCACCTGCATCTGGTCCAGCACCGCGCCCAGCGCCTGCCCCAGCAGCAGCGCCTGTCCGGCGTCGATTTCCGGCCTCGCCTGCTGCACCATGCGCGCCAGGATCATCTGCCGACGCATCGGCGCGATCGCGGGCGGCACCGCCTCTTCCTCGCCCAGAGGGTCCAGTGCGCCGCCGACCTGTTCGCCAAGGTCCGGGTCACCGATCGCAACCAGCCGGGGCAGCAGCAACCCGCCATTGGACTGGCGAACGAAGGCATCGCTGACCGCACGGATGGCGCGATTATTGGGCAAGAGCACCATGCCTTGCGCCAGCGCCATGGCATCGCCGCGATGCTGGGCCAGCAGTCCCGCTACCAGCGCATCGGCAAAGGCGCGGTGCGCGGGAATGGTGAACAAGGCGGGTTTGCTGCGCTCACCCATGTGCGAGCATCGACTCCACGACGGGGATGGCCTGCGGCGTCCCGACGTCGAACCACAGACCCTGATGCGACACGCCGTAAAGGCGCCCGGCCTCTATCGCGCGGTTCCAGAAGATGTTGGTGGAAAACACGTCCGCCGGTGGATCGACCAGCAGCTTCGGCGTCATGATCTGCACGCCGGTGAACACGAAGGGCGCGACATAGGCGGTCTTGCGCCGGGTCAACCGGCCGGTCGCATCCATATGGAAATCGCCCGGCCCCTTATGACAGGTGGCGCGGGCCAGCGGCACCAGAAGCAGCAGCGCGTCCATCTTGTCCGGGTTCCAGATACGCTGCATCATGCCCAGCGTTTCCTGCGGCCCGTCGATCCACAGATTGTCGCTATTGGCACAGATGAACGGCTGATCGCCCAGCAGCGCCTTCGCCTTGATAAGCCCGCCGCCGGTTTCCAGCAGCTTCGCCCGCTCGTCCGACACGGCGAACTCCAAACCGCATTTGCGCGCCTTCAGATGCGCCTCGACCGTGTCGGCCAGATAGTGGACATTCACCACCACCTTGCTGATGCCGCCCGCCTCCAGCCGGTCGAGCGCATGGTCCATCAACGGCTTGCCAGCCACCTTCACCAGCGGCTTGGGCCGGGTCGCGGTCAACGGGCGCATGCGCTTGCCCAATCCGGCGGCCATCAGCATGGCGGTGTCGATCATGCGGGAATATGCTCTTTCAGCGCCTGATGGCGCTTGTCGGCTGGAATATTGGCGGCGAACCAGTCGGCGACAGGGGCCAGCGCCGGATGCTTCAGGTCGCGTTCCAGCAGGCCCCACATGCGCGGCAGGAAGGACAGATAGCGCGGCTTGCCGTCGCGCTTCCACAGTCGCGTGAAGATGCCGATGATCTTGGCATTGCGCTGTGCCCCCAGCACCGCATAGGCGGCATCGAAATCGGCCGGCGGGCTGGCGACCGCCTTGTAATGCGCCAGCATCGCCGCTTCGACCTCGACCGGCACATCGCGCCGGGCATCCTGCAACAACGACACAAGGTCATAGGCCGGATGGCCCGCCAGCGCGTCCTGAAAATCGAGCAGGCCAAGCCCGTGCGAGGCCGGCCCGTCGATCAGCATGATATTTTCGGCATGATAGTCGCGCAGCACCGTCACGGTCGGGCTGGGCGACTGTTCCACGAGCGGCAGCACCGCATCCCATGCCCGCACATAGGCGTCGGAATCGACTTCCAGGCCGATCGCCGGGCAATAATATTGCGTCAGCAGCCCGGCCTCCCGCTGATACACCGCCCGGTCATAGGGCGGCACGTCGGCGGCGGGCAGCCTGTGCAGGTCGGCCAGCAACTCGATCGCGCGGGCATAGACGGCCAGTTCCGCATCCGGCTCGGCGTCCAGATGTTCCTTTACGCGCAGGTCGCCGAAATCCTCGATCAGCACCAGCCCCTGTTCCAGGTCGCGCGCCAATATGCGCGGCGCGGCGAAACCGTTCGCCAGCAGATGTTCGGCAACGGCGATGAAGGGGCGCGGGTCTTCATGCGGCGGCGGCGCATCCATCAGCACGGCACGACGGCCGCCGTCGAGCACGCGGAAATAGCGGCGGAAGGATGCGTCTCCGGCCAGCGGGACGATGGCGGCCCGATCCCATCCCGCGTCGGCGAGGAAGGCGGGCGCGGTGGCGGGGGGGATCATATCTGTGACCATCGCTCCGTCCAAGCGTCCGGCACGTCCGCTGTCAAGCGCCGCGCGTCCTCCCCGGCCTCATCTTGGGCAAAGTCGATGCTGAGGCGCAGGGCATGCGGCCATAGCGCATCGCCCAGCCGGTCGGGCCATTCGATTATCAGCAGGCTGTCCATCAGATAGTCGCCCAGCGCCAGTTCCTCGGCCTCCGCCGCATCATCCAGTCGATAAAGATCGACATGGGCGACCGGCAGGCGCACTTCCGGCACGTCATAGGGCTGGACGATGGCGAAGCTGGGGCTGGGCGCCTCGCCCTCCAGTCCCAGCGCTTCCAGCAGGCCCCGCGCCAGCGTCGTCTTGCCCGCGCCAAGGCCGCCTTCCAGCGCGATGACGTCGCCGATCCGGGCATGCACCGCGATCCGCCGGCCCAGATCCAGCATCGCCGCCTCGCCGCTCAGTTCCATGACAGCCTCAGCCACGCGGCAGTTCGATCACGGCCATCGTCCCCTGCCCGGCTTCCGATACCAGTTGCAGCGTGCCGCCATGCGCCTCCGCCAACTGGCGCGCCAGCGGCAGGCCGATGCCGGCGCGGCCGCCATTGCGGGCCTGCCCGGCGCGCGCGGCGGGATCGAAGATGGCGCCCTGTTGCGACGCGCTGATGCCGGGGCCATTGTCCGACACGACGATCCGGGCCTTCTCGCCCGTGCCGTCGCCATGCAGCAGGATGCGGGCGCCCTTGCCGCAATAGCGGATCGCGTTTTCCAGCAGATGGTCGATCGCCTGCCCGATCCGCCGGGCGTCCCCCTGCACTGCGCCCAGGCTGTCCTTCAACGCTATCTCGATCTCGATACCCTTGGCGGTCGCGTCCATCGTCATCCGGCTGGCGCTGTCCTGCACGACCTTGCCCAAGTCGACGCGCGCAAGCTCGATCGGCAGCGTGCCCACTTCGCCCTGGGTCAGGTCCAGCACATTGTCGATCAGCATCGACAGCCGCGCCGTGCTTTGCAGGATACCGTCGACATAGCCCTTCGCCGACTCGCTCAACTCGCCCGCATAGCCCGCGCTCATCATCTCGGCGAAACCGGAAATGGTGGTGAGCGGAGTCCGCAGTTCATAGCTCATATTGGTGACAAACGCGGTCTTGACCTTGTTCGCCTGCTCCAGTGCCTCGTTCCGGTCACGCAGCACCTGCTCGACCCGGCGGCTGTCGGTCACGTCCAGCATGGTGAACAGCGCATTGCCATCGGGCAGCGGGATGGCGGCAAATTCAAAGATGCGCCCATCGGCAAAACCGACATGGCCCATCCGCTGCTTGCGCTCGACCGTGGCGGCGCGCACCAGTTCGCGCACCAGATTGGCCTGTTCCGGCTTCGTCAGCTTCGCCTGCACCGCGCGCATCAGATCGTCGATGCGCGGATGGCCGGCGAGCAAATCCTCGCTTGCGCCCCAGATGGTGCGGAACCGGCTGTTCCACATCTGGAGCTTGCCGTCGGATGAAAAGACACCGATCGATTCGAACAGATTGTCGAAGGTCGCCGTCCGCACCCGCAGCAGCGTGTCGCGCGCGCTCGACAATTGCACCTGCTCGGTGCGATCCTCGAAGATCAGCAGCAGCCCGCCATCGGGCAAGGGCTGGGCATAGACGCGCAGATGGGTACCGTCCTGCAACAGCCAGTTTTCCTCCAGCGGATGGGGCGACAGGAACCATTGCCGCCGTTCACCACGCCAGGCAGGAAAATCGCGATGTTCGGGCAAGCGTCGCGCGTCCCGCATCTGGTCCAGAACCCGCTCGAACAGCGGCGCGTCGGTCAGCGCATCCTGACGCAGGCCGAACAGGCTGATGAAGGGCTGGTTCCAGAAACGCAGCGCCCGGTCCGGGCCAAAACGCGCCACGCCGGCCGACAGGCGATCGAGCAAATCGCGTTGCGCCGTCTCCAGCCGTCGATGCTCGGTCCGCGCCTGCTCCAGTTCATGCTGATCGACCGCATAGCCCGCAACGCCCGCCGGACCCAGCGGCACATCCACGACTCGCATCGTGCGTCGTTCACCGTCGATCGTCGCGGGCACCATGCGCTCGACCGGCTCGTCGCGGGCGATGGCATCGGCGGCCGCCGCTTTCGGCGTCAGACCGGCGACGGTTTCCACCAGCTCGGTACCCTGGCTGATGACGTCGGCCGCCCCCGCCCCATCGACCGCCCTGACATAGGCGCTGTTGACGAGGCTGAGACGCAAGTCCGTCGTGCGATGCCACATCGGGAAGGGCGCAGCCTCCACCAGCCCGGCCAGCGCCTCCAGCGCGTCGCGCAATTGCTCGACATGACCGCGCAGCGACTGGATTTCCGACTGGCTGTCGGTCGCGTCGAAAATCCACAGGATCACGCCCCCGCTGTCTGCGATCCCCGGCCCGGCCGGCGCACCGCGCACCAGCAGCAGGCGGTTCGATCCATGGCCGCGCACCGGCAGGGCAAAGCTTTTCCCCGCGCGCTGGGCGGATGCGATCTCCTGCGCCAGCACGGCGGCATCCTCCGGCTCCAGCCCCCCGTCGGGCGCCGTCAGTTCGGAGGCGAAGGTCGGCACACGCGGCTTGCCCAGCCATTTGGCCAGGCGATCGGCTGCTTCCAGACGCCCATCGGGATGGATGATGATCGGCGCGGCGGGAGCCGACGCCAGCAACATGGTCAGCCGATCCAGCTTGCCTTGCGCCTGCATGCCCTCGCGGCGCATCCGCTGGCCGCTCAGCAACGCCCATACCCCAGCGCCCAGCCAGCCGGCCAGCACCACGCCAAAAATGATCGCGGCATAGGGGGACAATGTCGTCACGACATCCGCCCCTTGCGCGCCATAGCCTGCCAGTCCCTGTTCATAAGCCGACCGGGCCTAAACCAGAACCGCCTGATGGCCAAGCCAGGCGCAAGAAAAAAGGGAGGCGTTGCCACCTCCCTCCGTTTCCTTTTGCCAGACGGCATTCGCTCAATAGCGGTAATGGTCCGGCTTGAACGGCCCCTCCACCGGCACGCCGATATAGTCGGCCTGACGCTGGCTGAGCTGGGTCAGCTTCACACCCAGCTTTTCCAGATGCAGCGCGGCGACCTTTTCGTCCAGATGCTTGGGCAGGACATAGACGTCGTTGCCGTACGTCTCGCTCTTGGTCCACAATTCGATCTGGGCCAGCGTCTGGTTGGTGAAGCTGGCCGACATGACGAAGCTGGGATGGCCGGTGGCGTTGCCCAGATTGACCAGACGGCCCTTCGACAGGACGATGATCTTCTTGCCGTCGGGGAACTCGACTTCATCGACCTGCGGCTTGATTTCCGTCCACTTCATGTTGGACAGACCCGCAATCTCGATCTCGCTGTCGAAATGGCCGATGTTCGACACGATCGCCATATTCTTCATGGCGCGCATGTGGTCAACGGTCAGGACGCCTTCATTGCCGGTCGCGGTGACGAAGATGTCGGCGCGCGGCGCGGCGTCTTCCATCGTCACGACTTCATAGCCTTCCATCGCGGCCTGCAACGCGCAGATCGGATCGACTTCGGTCACCAGAACGCGGGCGCCGCCATTGCGCAGCGACGCGGCCGAACCCTTGCCAACGTCACCGAAACCGGCAACGCAGGCAACCTTACCCGCCAGCATGACGTCGGTGCCGCGACGGATCGCGTCGACCAGCGATTCCTTGCAGCCGTACAGATTGTCGAACTTCGACTTGGTGACGCTGTCGTTCACGTTGATCGCGGGGAAGGGCAGCTTGCCCTTTTTCGACAGTTCATACAGGCGGTGAACGCCCGTGGTGGTTTCTTCCGACACGCCCTTGATCGACTGGACGGTCTTGGTCAGGAAGCCGGGACGCTCCTTCAGTACGCGCTTCAGCACGGCGACGAAGATTTCCTCTTCCTCGTTCGACGGCGTGAACAGTTCCTCGCCCGCCTCGACACGCGCGCCCCACAGGGCGAACATGGTGGCGTCGCCGCCATCGTCCAGGATCAGGTTGCAAACGCCGCTGTCGTCATTGTGCCAGTCGAAGATGCGCTCGACATAGTCCCAATATTCCTGAAGCGTCTCGCCCTTGATGGCGAAGACCGGCACGCCCGACGCGGCGATCGCGGCGGCAGCATGGTCCTGCGTCGAATAGATGTTGCAGGTCGCCCAGCGGACCTGCGCGCCCAGTGCCGTCAGCGTCTCGATCAGCACGGCGGTCTGGATCGTCATGTGCAGCGAGCCGGTGATGCGCGCGCCCTTGAGCGGCTGCGACGCACCGAATTCGGCGCGCAGGGCCATCAAGCCGGGCATTTCGGTTTCGGCGATCTCGATTTCCTTGCGACCAAAGGCAGCAAGGCCGATGTCCGCGATCACATAATCCTGCGCCTGGGTGGCGGGTGCGGTGGCCACGATCATATCTCCGTCAGCTTGAAATTGTGCCGTTCGGCCGCATGGCGGACGATGGCGATGGGATGCGCCTTACCAACCGGCAAAGCCCATGGCAACTCATATAAAGATTTCTTTATGTCGCGTTCATGACGGATCAGGCAGACCCCGCGCCCGACACCAGATGCGACGCATCCACGCCCGAAGCGGCATAAGCGGCGGCCCATTTGCGCCGCGTGGGCACGTCGAACAACAGGTCAGGGTCGCCATCGGCCAGAAACCAGCTCTCGCCCGTCATTTCCTGTTCCAGTTGCCCCGCGCCCCACCCGGCATAGCCCAGCGCGACCAGGTAGCGGCTCGGCCCGCGCCCTTCCGCGATCGCCCGCAATATGTCGAGCGACCCGGACAGGCCCCAACGATTATCGACCTGCACCATATCCTGCCCGCCCCAGTCGAGCGAATGCAGCACAAAGCCCCGTCGCGGCTCCACCGGCCCGCCCCGCAACACCGGCACATCGGCCACCTGACTGCCATCGATATCGAAACTTTCCAGCAGTTCGCGCAGGGTCACGCCCTCCATCTCCTCGCCGACCGCGATGCCCAAAGCGCCATTTTCGTCATGCACGCACAGCGCCACGATCGAATGGTCGAACCGCGTGTCTGCCATGCCCGGAAGAGCGAGCAGAAAATGCCCGGCATAGAAAGATTTTTGGATCATGACATGAATATAAACTGCTGCACCGCCTTGCCAAGGACATGTATCGCACGCTTGGGGCGTTGCGGCACATTCCTAAGTTAATGGGACGCCTCTACCTTGACAGCGGCAAGGCAAGATACGACCTCCCGCCCGTCAAAGGCCAGGAGACATGACATGACCATTTCCAAGGGCGATCGCCTTCCCAGCACCACCTTCACCAAGATGACTGAAAACGGCCCCGAAGCCGTGCCGTCCGAAGACTATTTCGCCGGCAAGACGGTCGCTATCTTCTCGGTGCCCGGCGCCTTCACCCCGACCTGCTCGGCCAAGCATCTGCCGGGCTTCATCGACAAGAGCGAAGCCTTGAAGGCCAAGGGCGTGGACGAAATCGCCTGCACCGCCGTCAACGACGCCTTCGTCATGGGCGCCTGGGGCAAGTCCGCCGGCGCCGAAGGCAAGGTGACGATGCTCGCCGACGGCAATGCCGATTTCGCGCAAGCCGTGGGCCTGACCATGGACGGCAGCAAGTTCGGCCTGGGCACCCGCGGCCAGCGCTTCTCCATGATCGTCAAGGACGGCGTCGTGGAAGAATTGAACGTAGAGGCACCGGGCGACTTCAAGGTTTCTTCGGCCGATTATCTGCTCGAACAGCTTTGATTCCCGGCGATTGCGCAGCGGATTTCAGGTCCGCTGCGCAATCGGCGAAGCTGCGTCTTCCTTCCGTCACGCAAAGGCGGTAACAGGGGGCGATGACACAAAGCATCGGCAACAAGGCGGTCGCACAGCTCGACCAGATTTATCAGACATCTATTGAAACTTTGCGGGAAGCGATGCGGGCCTATGCCCGCGATGGCAGTGTCCCGCCGCCGGAAGCGAAGACCGACCGGCGCTATTGCTATCCCGAATTGCGGATCATCTATCATGGCGACAGCGACGCGCCGCCGCCGGGCCGCTCCTTCGCGCGCCTGTCGAAACCGGGCCGCTACGTCACCACCGTCACGCGCCCCGCCATGTTCGCCGAATATCTGGCCGAACAGATCGACCTGCTCGTCCGCGATTATGGCGTGGAGGTGGAAACCGGGCTGAGTGAGCAACAGATCCCCTTCCCCTATGTGCTCGATGGCCTCGACATCAACGCGCTGGACGGCACCCCGCCGACCGAACTGGCCCGTCATTTCCCCGCTACCGAACTGGCGGAGATCGGCGACGAGATCGCCGACGGCCTGTTCATGCCCGACATCGACGGCGACCGGCCGCTCGCCCTGTTCGACGGGCTGCGCACCGACTTCTCGCTCGCACGGCTGAAACATTATACCGGCACGCCCGCCGAACATGTGCAGCGCTACATATTGTTCACCAACTATCACCGTTATGTCGATGAATTCGTGGCATGGGCCTGCGCGGAGTTGCAGCGCGAAGGCAGCCGCTACACGGCCCTGTCCGGCGCGGGCGGCGTCTATGTGACGCCCGAAACCGCCGACCCCGCGCGCATGATCGCCGACAGTGCATGGCGCCGGCACCAGATGCCCGCCTATCATCTGATCGCGCCCGACCGCAGCGGCATCACGCTGGTCAATATCGGCGTCGGCCCGTCCAACGCCAAGACGATTTGCGATCATCTGGCGGTCGTCCGTCCCGAAGCCTGGCTGATGATTGGCCATTGCGGCGGCCTGCGCCCCAGCCAGCGAATCGGCGACTATGTGCTGGCCCATGCCTATCTGCGCGACGATCATGTGCTGGACGCAATGCTGCCGCCCGAAATTCCGGTGCCGGCCATCGCCGAAGTGCAGGTCGCCATGGCGCAGGCCGCCGAAGCGGTATTGGGCAAGGGCGATCCTGAGGATTTCAAGCGCCGCCTGCGCACTGGCACCGTCGTGACCACCGACGATCGCAACTGGGAGTTGCGCTATTCCAGTTCGGCCCTGCGGTTCAGCCTGTCGCGCGCGGTGGGCATCGACATGGAATCGGCCACCATCGCAGCACAGGGCTATCGCTTCCGCGTGCCCTACGGCACCCTGCTCTGCGTATCGGACAAGCCGATCCATGGCGAATTGAAGCTGCCGGGTCAGGCCAACCGCTTCTATGAGGAAGCCATCGCCAGCCATCTGCGCGTCGGCCTGATGACCTGCGAATTACTGCGTGAAGAAGGGGCGAAGCTGCACAGTCGCAAGCTGCGCGCCTTCAACGAGCCGCCCTTCCGTTAAGCGGCTTCGCGCCAGATGGCGATGCGGTCCTTGCCGTTCCTTTTGGCGGTATACAGGGCCGCGTCGGCGCGCACGACCATGTCCTCCAGTTGCTGGTCGATCGCGACCAGTTCCGCCACGCCGAAACTGGCGCGCAGGCCGGTGACGGGCACGCCCGGCAGCGCCAGATGCGCGATTTCAGCCCGCACCCGCTCCATCACTTCGGCGGCGGCGATGGCGTCGGTGTCCAGCAGCAGCAGGCCGAACTCGTCGCCGCCCATGCGACCCACCACGTCCCCGCGTCGGACCGCGCTGGTCAGCAGGCGGGAAAAGCCGCGCAGCGCCTGATCGCCGGCAATATGACCATGTCCGTCGTTCAGCGCCTTGAACCCGTCCAGATCACAGACCACCAGCGCCAGCGGACGCTTGTGCCGGCGCGCCTGCGCGATCGCCTGCGCCGCCGCTTCGTCCAGTCCCCGGCGATTGAGCACCTGCGTCAGCGGGTCATGGCGCATCTGCGTGCGCAATTGCTCCGCCAGGTCGCCCGCCACCACCAGCACCGCGGTAACGGCGGTGGCGACATAGGTGGTGGGCGTGAAGATGCTGAAGATCAGCCGATAGAGATCCTTGCCGACTTCCGGACCCTGGATCATCATCGCCGCGCCGGCCAGCGCAAACTGGACGATCACGAAGATCAGCAGCGCAACGAAAAAGGCCAGTTCAGGCGGCGTGAAGCGGCGGCCCTTCGGCCAGAGCGAAACCGCGCTCACCGCCAACAACGCCCCGACATAACAGGGAATGATGAGGCCCTGCATGATCTGGCTACCCACCGGGCCGATGGCAAAGGCCATCGCCAGGATCACGATCGCGGCAGGAATGGCGAAGCCGACCAGACGCAGAGGCTTGCCGGATCGCTGGCGCACGCCGATCGCCAGTAACGATCCGCTGATGATCAGCCCGATGCCGGTGATGATGAACCAGAAGGGGCTTTTCAGGAAGAAGCCGCCGGCATTGGCCATCCATTGCAACATGCCCACCGCATAGGATGCGGTCCAGGTCAGTACATATTTCTGCCGCCCGAAGTGGGACCATGCTACGGCCAGCGCGACCGTCATCACGGTCGCCGTGCCAAAGAGCAGCGAAAGAAGAATGGCTGGCGCGTTCATGCGCCAGCCGCTTATCAATCTTTACGCCGACTTACCAGCCGCAAGACTTGCCTTTATTCTGTTGAACCAACCACTTCTGCAACGGGGCGAAATAATTGACCAGCGCCTTGCCCGACATTTCACGGCTGCCGGTGAAGGCTTGCAGCGCGTCCGGCCAGGGCTTTGACGCCCCCATCTTCAGCATCGCATCAAGTTTCGCGCCTACGGCCTTGTTTCCATAGAAGGAACAGCGATGCAGCGGCCCTTTCCAACCGGCCTGCTTGCATGCCGCCTCGTAGAATTGGAACTGCAACACCCGCGCCAGGAAGTAGCGGGTATAAGGCGTATTGCCGGGAATATGATATTTACCGCCGGCATCGAACTTCGTCTCGTCGCGGGACACGGGCGGCACGATGCCCTGATATTGGCGGCGCAGGTCGGTCCAGCTCTGTTCATACCGGCTCTCCGGGATCGACCCGTCGAACACGCCCCAGCGCCACTTGTCGATCAGCAGGCCGAACGGCAGGAAGGCCACCTTGTCCATCGCCTGCCGCAGCAACAGGCCCAGATCCTTGTCCGCACCCGGCACCTTGGCCGGGTCCAGCAGGCCGATCTTCACCAGATAATCAGGCGTGATCGACAGCGCGACGAAATCGCCGATCGCTTCATGGAAACCGTCGTTTGCGCCGTCCAGATAGAGCGGCTTCTGGATCTGATAGGCGCGCTGGTAATAATTATGGCCCAGTTCATGATGGATCGTGACGAAATCGTCGCCATTCACCTTGGTGCACATCTTGATGCGGATGTCGTTCTTGTTGTCCAGATCCCAGGCCGATGCGTGGCAGATGACTTCGCGGTCGCGCGGCTTGGTGATTTGCGAGCGATCCCAGAAGCTTTGCGGCAATGCCTCGAAACCCAGCGAGCTATAGAAGCCCTCGCCCGCCTTCACCATCTTGACCGGGTCATAGCCCTTGGTCTTCAGCAGGTCGGTGGTGTCGAAACCCAGGTCGCCCGCACCGGCCGGCGCCACGACGTCATAGATATTCCCCCATTCCTGCGCCCACATATTGCCGAGCAGGTCAGCGCGGATCGGCCCGGTCTTGGCCTGCACCGCATCGCCATATTTCTCGTTCAGTTTGGTGCGCGTATAACAATGGAGATCGTCGTAAAGCGGCTTCACCTCCGCCCAGATCTTGTCGGTCAGCTTGGCGAAATCATCGGCCGGCATGTCATATTTGGATCGCCACATCGCGCCGGTATCGGCAAAGCCCAGTTCCTTGGCCCCGGCATTGGCGATGCTCACCAGCTTGGCGTAGTCGGCCCGCATCGGCGCGCCGACATTGTCATGCCAACTGACCCACATCTCCTTCAATTCTTCGGGGTTGCGATTCTCCCCCATCTGCTCTTCGATATCGCTGCCGTTGATCGCCTGCCCCTTCAGCGTCCCTTTCCCCTTGCCATAGGCGGACTGGAGTTTGGTCGCTAGGTCGTTCAGTTCCTCGGCCGCACCCGGCGTCGTCGGCGCGGGCAGGGTCAGCGCCGTGCGCAGCAGCGTCAGCCGGCGCCTGGTTTCTTCGCTCAGCCCCGGCGCGGTCGCATATTTCGCCGCTTCCAGCGCATAATCGACCCGCTGCCTGGTGTCGATCGCGCCGAAATAGGATGCCATCGCGTCGGTATCGTCGGTGATATAGGTCGCGTTGATCCACGCCGCCCTGCCGCTGACGATCGACTGGTCGAACAGCGCCTTCTCCGCCTTGGCGAGGAAGGCGTCCGCCTCCGCCGCAGTGGGCGCAGCAGTGGGAGCCTGTTGCGCCAAGAGTGGCGAAGCAACGAGCGCGGCCGCAAGAGCGGCGAAAGAAATGGCGATTTTCACGGGATTCCCCTTATCGGTGTATGGCGAGGAACGTGACTTGCCTCGGCGATACAGTCAAGCGGTCAGGAAATCGACCATCGCCTGCCCCAGCTCCTTGCGGGTGACGGCGTTCATGTGATTGCCCGGAATCTCGAAATAGCGGCTGTCGGGCAATATGTCGGCCAGTTCCCGCGCGTTTCCGTTGCTGTCGTCATCTGCGCCACAAATCACCGCCGTGGGTTGCGCAAATCCGGCGATCGTCGCTTCGTCCGTGTCGACGAAGGTCTTGAGAATATGGAGCAGCGCGACCGGATCGCCCTTCGTCGTCTTCAGAAAAGCTTCGGTCATCCATTCGGACGTGCCCCGCTCGAACGAGCCGAGATTGGTGAGGACATTGGTATAATAGCCGCCATTATCGAGCGTCTGCGTCAGGCCGCGCAACCCCATGCCGGACAATATCACCCGCCGCGGCGTCGCCCCGCGCGCCAGCATCCGTACCGTCGTGCGTGCGCCCAGCGAATAACCGCCCAGATCATAGTCGGTCAGCCCCATCTGCTCGATCAGCGCCAGATTGTCGTCGGTCAGCGCGTCGGGCGGATAGGCGGCGGCGTCATGCGGCTTGGCGCTTTCGCCATGGCCGCGCAGGTCCGGCAGGATCAGGCGGAACCCCGCCTCCACCAGCTTGGCGGCATGGCCATAGCGAATCCAGTTGGTGAAGGCGTTGGAAAAATAGCCATGGATCAGGACCAGATCGCGGGTTTCGGTGGTATCGGCGCCAACCACATGCACCGCAATCGGCAGCCCGTCCCGCCCCTTGATGTCATGGCGTTCGATCGGAAGGTCGGTCATCGGGGCAAATCCTTGTCGGGCAGCAATGCCCCGCCGATATGGCGTCAGCCCCGGCGGCGCAAGAGTGCGATGATCGCCAGCGTCGCGCCGATCTGCGCCATCGCCATATCCTTCTGGGCGTCCCACATGTCGCCCTGTTGCCCATTATAATAGTCGGCCGTGTCGCCGGCCGCGATCATGGTCAGCAGCCATTCGAATATCTCGTAGAGCGCGCTGCCCAGACCGATGGCGGCAAAGGCAAAAGTCAGGCTCCACCGCCACGGCATATGGCGCCGCGCGCCTTCCGCGACCGGCAGCGTCAGCAGCGCACCGAAGGCGAAATGGACCAGCCGGTCATATCCGTTGCGGGTTGCGCCCATGAGGCTGGAAATATCATGCCCGCTCACCGCCCGCGCCCAATCGTCATAAGGCACATAACTGTAGATCCAGCGCGCACCCAGCGTGTGCAACAACAGGAAAAGCCAGATGCAGCCGACGGCGGAATTGGAAAGTGGCCAGCGCCGCAGCAGCCATGGCGCGGCAAGGATCAGCGCGATCGTCGGGCCATGCTGGAGCGGCGCGAGATCGGGAAAGGGTTGCGCGATATTGGCAAGGCCGATTGCGGCCAGCAACAACGCGATCATCCGGCGCTGCGCCTGTGGAAGGGCTTTCCACATCGCCACAGCGCCGGAGATCATGCGGGGCTCAGCCCTTCTTCAGGTGGCGACGGCCCAGCAGTTCGGCGATCTGCACCGCGTTCAGCGCCGCGCCCTTGCGCAGGTTGTCGCTGACGCACCACAGGTTGATGCCGTTCTCGATAGTCGAATCTTCACGCACGCGGCTGATGAAGGTCGCGAAATCGCCCACGCATTCGATCGGCGTGACATAGCCGCCATCTTCGCGCTTATCGACCAGCATGATACCCGGCGCTTCACGCAGGATGTCCTGCGCTTCCTTGGCCGAAATCTCGTTCTCGAACTCGATGTTGATCGATTCGGAGTGGCCCACGAACACGGGCACGCGCACGCAGGTTGCGGTAACCTTCACCTTGGGATCGAGGATCTTCTTGGTTTCCGCGACCATCTTCCATTCTTCCTTGGTCGACCCGTCGTCCAGGAAAACGTCGATATGCGGGATCACGTTGAAGGCGATCTGCTTGGTGAACTTCTTCGGCTCGGCCGGATCGCCGACGAAGATGTTGCGGCTCTGCTCGAACAGCTCGTCCATGCCCGCCTTGCCCGCGCCGGACACCGACTGGTAGGTCGACACGACCACGCGCTTGATCTTTGCGGCATCATGCAGCGGCTTGAGCGCCACGACCATCTGCGCGGTCGAGCAGTTCGGGTTCGCGATGATGTTTTTCTTCTTGTAGCCGTCGATCGCGTCCGGGTTCACTTCCGGCACGATCAGCGGCACGTCCGGGTCCATGCGATAGAGCGAGCTGTTATCGATGACGACACAACCGGCCGCCGCCGCCTTGGGCGCATATTCGGCCGTCGGGCCGCTGCCCGCCGCGAACAGGGCGATATCCCATCCGGTAAAGTCGAAATGTTCGATGCTTTGGCATTTGATGGTCTTGCCGGTCTCACCGAAATCGACGGTCAGCCCCTGCGACCGCGACGATGCGACCGCCGCGATCTCGTCAATAGGGAACTCGCGCTCGGCGAGAATGGTCAACATCTCGCGGCCCACATTACCGGTGGCACCAACGACGACGACCTTATAACCCATGACTAAAGTCTCCACTCCAATGCAAATCTTGCGGAGTGCGCGCCATAACGATACTGCGGCGTTTGTCCAGAAAGAAGGGCTTGCCCAGCACAAAGCGCGCGATTGCCTCCGCATGGCTCCGCCGTTACGGAACGCCCAAACCCTTCCCCAAAAACAAGACGGATACCAAGTCCTGATGCAGTCCACCCTGCTGCCGCCCCTGCCCGAACACTGGTTTCACAGCTTCGTCTTTCCAGATGGCGTCCGGGCCGATGGCGTCAAGCCGCTGACATCGCTGCTCGAAGAAGCCGATCTGATCTTTCCCAACCGGCTGGACGGGCGGCGCGTGCTGGATATCGGCGCGTGGGATGGCTTTTTCTCCTTCCAGGCGGAGCAGCGCGGCGCGGCGGAGGTGCTGGCGACCGATCATTTCTGCTGGTCGGGTCAGGGCTGGGGTGACAAGCGCGGTTTCGATCATGCCCATGCCCGTTTCGGATCCAAGGTCCGCTCGCTCGACCTCGACGTCGCGGACCACAGGGTCGAGGATCTGGGGCAGTTCGACACGGTGCTGCTGCTGGGCGTGCTCTACCATGTCACCGATCCCTATCGCACGCTGGAGGCCGCCGCCGCGATGAGCAGCGATCATCTGGTGATCGAAACGGTGACGGCGCTGCGGCATGAACCGGTCCCGGCCATGCGCCTGTTCACGGAACTGGAACTGGATCAGGACGCCACCAATTTCTGGGCGCCCAACATATTGGCGCTGCGCGAAATGTGCCGGCGGTTCGGCTATTCCCGGTTTCAGGTATTGCCGGAAGGACTGGACAATCAGGGCTGGCGCAGATGGGTCATGCCCTTCCGCGACAAGAACCGCTATCGCCGGGCGATCTTTCACGCCTGGCGATAGCGTCTCGCCTCATTTCTCGGCCGGACCGCCTGCATGTTCGGCCAGGAAATGCTCGATCGTCTTCCACAGATGCACGCTGATGCCCGGCCCGCCGACGCGATGGGTCTGGCCCGGATAGGCCATCATCTCGAACGGCACCGCCGCGCCCTGCATCTTGGCCATCAGCGCGGTGGCATTGTCGAACACCACATTGTCGTCGGACATGCCGTGGATCAGCAGCAGCGGATCGGTGATCTTCACCGCCTCATCCACCGCACCCGACGCCGGATAGGCGCTGGCCTTGTCCTGCGGCTTGCCCAGATAGCGTTCGGTATAATGGGTGTCGTACAACTCCCACTTGGTCACCGGCGCACCCGCGACGGCCGCGGCGAATACGCCCGGCGCCTTTTCCAGCAGCTTGACCGACATATAGCCGCCATAGGACCAGCCATAGGTGGCGATCCGCTTGGGGTCCACAAACGGCTGGGCCTTCAGCCACTCGACGCCCTTCAACTGGTCGTCCACCTCGACCGTGCCCATGGCATGATAGATGGCGTCCTCGAACGCCTTGCCGCGATCGGGCGTGCCGCGATTGTCGATGGCAAAGACGATCCAGCCGCGATCCACCAGATATTGGTTCAGCGCGCCGGACCATGTGTTCGTCACCTGACGACCGCCACCCGGCCCGCCATAATGGATCATGAAGACAGGATAGCGTTTCCCCGCCTCCATCGCCGGCGTCATGATCTTGGTATGGAGCGTCGTACCATCCGCCGCCTTCACCGTGCCGAACGTCGTTTTCACATGGCCCGCGACATAGCGCGCGTAGGGATGGTTGCCCGTCAGCGCATTTTGCGACAGCCATTGCAACTGCTTGCCGCTGCTGTCGGCCAGATAGACCTGTTTGGGCTGATCGACATTCTGCCGCGTCACCACGACCTTGCTCGCTGCGCCATCCATCACGGCGTCATTCCACCAGCCTTGCTGCGTCAGCGCCCGCGCCGGTTCAGCCTTGCCCAGTGACGTCACATAAAGCTGCTGCTCCAGCGGCGTCTCGCGATTGCCGGTGAAATAGACCAGCGCCTTGGCTTCATCCACGCCCACCACATCGCGCACTTCCCAATCGCCGCTGGTCAGCGCGGTCCACCTGGCCCCGCTCACGCGATAGAGATGGCCATGGCCGCTCTTCTCCGACCACCACAGGAAACTGCCGTCCTTGAGCGCATGGAAATTGTTCGACAGGTTGATCCAGCTTTTCGCGCTTTCGCTCAGCGCCACCTTTGCCTTGCCGGTAGCCGGATCGACCGCCAGCAGGTCCAGCCGCTTCTGGTCCCGGTTCTCGCGCTGGACATAAAGCGTACTGCCATCCTTCGACCAGTCCACGCGGGCGAGGTAGATGTCCTTGTCCGGTCCCAGGTCGACCTGCACCTGTCCCGACCCGTCCGGCTTCATCACGAACAGGTCGACAATGGCATTGGGCGTTCCCGCAGCGGGATAGCGCTGCTGATAGACCTTCGTCCCCTCGCCTCCGATCGCAGTGCGGGTGACGATGCCGACCGGGCTTTCGTCCACGCGCGCGACCGCGATGCGGCTGTCATCGGGCGACCACCAGTAACCGGTACGCCGGTCCATTTCTTCCTGCGCGACAAATTCCGCCACACCCCAGCTCAGCGTGTCGCTGGCGCCTTGCGTCAATTGCCGTTCCTGCTCGCCGATCCGCTGGGTGAACAGATTGCCGCCGCGCACGAAGGATACGAAGCCGCCCTTGGGACTGACCACGCCGTTCAGTTCGCCGTCGGGCGTATCGGTCAGGCGCGTGACCTTGCCATCCAGCCCGGCCAGATAGAGGTCGCCATCGACCGGCACCAATATGCTCTTGCCGTCCGGCGACCAGTCATAGCTGGTGATGCCGGTGCTGCCCGCGACGCTCCGATCCCGCTCGCGCTGCATCTTCTCCGCTTCGCTCAATTCCGCGCCGCTGCCGGTCTTCTTCGAATCGACCAGCATCCGCTCCGCACCGGTCTTGCTGTCGATCGCCCACAGGTCGAGCCGCTCCTTCTCGTCGGCGCGGGGCTTCAGCAGCGTCACCAGCGACCCATCCGGCGACAGTTTCAGCGCGCGCGGTTGCGGCCCGGCCAGATCGGGACTGGCGAATACGCGCTCCAGCGTCAGCTTTTCCTGCGCTTGTGCGGCGATGGGGGAGGTCAGCAACAACGCGCCCAAGGCTGCGCCGGCTTTCAGATAGGGGGGCATGATTGTCCTTTCCGGTCGGCGCGAAAACGCACCGCATGATGCCGACGGCTTAGCGCGACGGATCAGAAAAGATCAATGCCGGGAAATAAACTGTCCTGCCATCATCACCGGGATGATGGTGGGCGCGACAGGGATTGAACCTGTGACCCCACCCGTGTGAAGGGTGTGCTCTACCGCTGAGCTACGCGCCCCCTGTAAGGAGGAGGCGGCCTTTGGCACCCACGGTCCGCACTGTCAACATGCTCTTGCCGATTTGATGCAAAATGCTTTCCCGTCCGGCCGATCGACGCTTATAGACCGGCATCAATCTTGGAAAGTGGAATAACCATGCGTCACATTCTCGCCCTGATTGTTGGTAGCCTGCTGCTGACGGCGCTCGCCGCCTGCAACACGGTTCAGGGTGTTGGCCGGGATATCGAATCGGTCGGCCGCGCAGGCAAGGATGCCATGCACTAAGGGCACGGGGTTGGAGGGGGAGCGATCTGCCCCGACCTTCATATCACTGAAGCGCGCGTCCGATCGCCGTCATTTTCTTGTTCAGCCGAACGCCATCGCATTCCGGCTCCCCACATTCGCAGGCCTCTATAGTATAGCGCACGCCGCACATGACCAGCACGTCCCGATCGAACGAGTAGTTGGAAATACCCGCCCGTTCGACCTTTTCTTGTGCCCTGGCCTTGAGAGACATGGTGCGTCCTCGCTTTCGAATAATGGTGCAGATCATTGTTTGTGCACTGCACAATGTCAATTGATCGACATTTGTTCCTGAACGATTTGTAAGAATATTGTCGCCGAAATGACACGTTCCGGCGCAGTGTGCGGCGTGACTTGCACCGGGCGGCACAGCGTCCCATATGCCGCTCCATGAACGACCAACGCAGCGCCTCCATGCCGGTCTGGCATGGCACAACCATCATGTCCGTCCGCAAGAATGGGAAGGTCGTCGTCGCCGGCGATGGCCAGGTATCCATGGGCCAGACCGTGATGAAGCCCAATGCCCGCAAAGTCCGCCGGCTGCATGACGGCAGCGTCATCGGCGGCTTCGCCGGCGCCACGGCCGACGCCTTCACGCTGTTCGAGCGGCTCGAAGCCAAGCTGGAGCGCTTCAACGGCCAGTTGATGCGCTCTGCTGTCGAACTGGCGAAGGACTGGCGCACCGACAAATATCTGCGCAATCTGGAAGCGATGATGATCGTCGCGGACAAGGATGTGACGCTGATCCTCACCGGCAACGGCGATGTGCTGGAGCCGATAGGCGGCGTCGCCGCGATCGGCTCCGGCGGCAATTTCGCCCTCGCCGCCGCCCGCGCGCTGGTGGACTATGAGGACGATGCCGAAACCCTCGCCCGCAAGGCGATGGGCGTCGCCGCCGACATCTGCGTCTACACCAACGACCAGTTGACGATCGAAACGCTCGACAGCGCGAACTGACCTGAACAGCCCCTCCCTTGCAAGGGAGGGCGGAGTATTTTGATGAACGACAACCTGACCCCCAAAGCCATCGTCGCCGCGCTCGACGCGCATATCATCGGCCAGCATGACGCCAAGCGCGCGGTGGCTGTGGCGTTGCGCAACCGCTGGCGCCGCCAGCACCTGCCCGTCGACCTGCGCGACGAGGTGACGCCCAAGAATATCCTGATGATCGGGCCGACCGGTTGCGGCAAGACGGAGATCAGCCGTCGCCTCGCCAAGCTGGTCGACGCGCCCTTCGTCAAGGTCGAAGCCACCAAATTCACGGAAGTCGGCTATGTCGGCCGCGACGTCGAGCAGATCGTCCGCGACCTGGTCGAGGAAGCCGTACGCCTTGAAAAGGACCGCCGCCGTGAGGCGGTGCGGGAAGCCGCCTCAGAAGCCGCCATGGCTCGCCTGCTCGACGCGCTGACCGGCAAGGAAGCGAGCGAGGCCACCCGCCTCTCCTTCCGCCAGAAGATCGAGAACGACCAGATGAACGAGGTCGAGGTCGAGGTCGAAGTCGCCGACACCCCGTCGATGCCGATGGAAATTCCCGGCATGGGCGGTCAGGTCGGGATGATCAACCTGTCCGACATGATGTCCAAGGCGTTCGGGCAACAGCAGAAAAAACGCCGCAAGATGCGCGTCGCCGAAGCCTGGGACAAGCTGGTCGAGGAGGAGCAGGACAAGCGTCTCGATCAGGATGACGTCGCCCGCGTGGCCATCACCAGCGCCGAGCAGAACGGCATCGTCTTCCTCGACGAGATCGACAAGATCGCCGTCAGCGACGTGCGCGGCGGCTCCGTAAGCCGCGAAGGCGTACAGCGCGACTTGCTGCCCCTGATCGAGGGCACGACCGTCTCGACCAAATATGGTCCGCTCAAGACCGACCATATCCTGTTCATCGCGTCGGGCGCCTTCCATGTCGCCAAGCCCAGCGACCTGCTGCCCGAACTACAGGGCCGCCTGCCGATCCGCGTGGAGTTAAAGGCGCTGACAGAGGAGGATTTCGTCGCCATCCTCTCCGACACCAAGGCCAGCCTCGTCACCCAATATCGCGCGCTGCTGGCGACCGAGGAGGTGACGATCGACCTCACCCCCGACGGCATCCGCGCCGTCGCGAAGATCGCTGCCGACGTGAACAGCGAGATCGAGAATATCGGCGCCCGCCGTCTCCAGACGGTGATGGAAAAGCTGCTGGAGGATGTGAGCTTCGAGGCGGAAGATCGTCGCGGCGAAACGCTGGTGATCGACCAGGCCTATGTCGAAAAACAGTTGTCAGCGGTCGCCCACGACACCGACCTCAGCAAATATGTGCTGTAATTGAAAAAGCCCCTCCCTTTCAAGGGAGGGGTTGGGGTGGGTAGCGAGCATAGCGAGCGTGCGACCGATCGAGATGTCGCAACGCCGCTGCGCGGCACCCACCCCCGGCCTCTCCCTTGAAAGGGAGGGTGATGGTTGCTCAGTAACTCCGCCCGACCAGCACACGCTCCACCGCCGCACCGCCGGTAAAGACGCACGCTCCATCCGCCGCGTCCGCATCGGTCGGCACATTGCGCAGCGTCAGCTTCTCACCCTTCAGCCACTGGACCACCTTGTCCAGCGCCTCGCCGGTCGGACTGGCCCACTGCACCAGCGCCCAGCCGGGATTTTTGCTGGCCTTGAAATAAGCCTTCAGCGCATCGAGATCGCTGATCGACCGGTCGATATTGCCGTCCAGCCGCGCCTTTGCGTCGGCGAACAGCGACTCCTGGATATCCTGCAACATCGCCGCAGCGCCGCCAACGAAATCGCCCTTGGCGACGATCTGGCTGTCCAGCTTGCCATCCTCGCGATAGAGACGGTCGCGCCGGATGACCGACACATTGCCGCCGGCCACGTCGCGGCCGCCCACCTCGATCACGATCGGCGCGCCCTTCTTGACCCAGCTCCAGCGCTTGGTCGCCGCCTTCGACGGGCGCTTGTCGAGCAGCGCGCGCACCGGCTCACGATACACATCGAGCGCATTGAGCTGGTTCACCAGATCGGTGCAATAATCGACTATCGCGGCATCCTCGTCAGTATCGCGCAGCATCGGCACCACGACCACCTGATAGGGCGCGACGCGCGGCGGCACGCGCAGCCCGTCATCATCGCCATGCACCATGATCAGGCCGCCGATCATGCGGGTCGACATGCCCCAGCTGGTCGTCTGCGCCAGTTCCTGCTGCCCCTCGGCATTCTGGAACTTGATATTCTGCGCGCTGGAGAAGGTCGTGCCCAGAAAGTGCGATGTGCCCGCCTGCAACGCCTTGCCATCCTGCATCATCGCTTCGATCGAATAGGTCGCGACGGCGCCGGGGAAGCGCTCATTTTCCGGCTTCTCGCCAGCGACCACCGGCAGGGCGACGCATTCTTCGGCGAAGCTACGATAGACTTCTAGCATCTTCATCGTCTCTTCCATCGCCTCATCGACGGTGGCGTGCGCGGTATGCCCTTCCTGCCACAGAAACTCGCTGGTGCGCAGGAACATGCGGGTGCGCATTTCCCAGCGGACGACGTTCGCCCACTGGTTGATCAGCACCGGAAGGTCGCGCCAGCTCTGGACCCAGCGGCTGAACGCCGCGCCGATGACGGTTTCCGACGTCGGCCGCACGACCAGCGGCTCTTCCAGTTTCGCGTCCGGGTCCGGCACCATCTTGCCGTCCTTCTGGATCAGGCGATGATGGGTGACGACCGCCATTTCCTTGGCGAAGCCGTCGACATGCTCGGCCTCCTTCTCGAAATAGCTCAAGGGGATGAACAGCGGGAAATAGCAATTTTCATGCCCCGTCTGCTTGATCCGTTCGTCCAGCAATTTCTGGATACGTTCCCAGATGCCGTAGCCCCACGGCCGTATGACCATGCAGCCGCGCACGCCGCTTTCCTCGGCCATGTCGGCTTCGGTGATGACGGCCTGATACCAGGCGGCGAAATCCTTTTCGCGGGTGACGTTGAGGGCGTGCTTCACGGTGTGCGAACCTTGGCTAGAACGGAAAAGAAGAATGGCGCGCCATAGGCCAGACGCGCCATGCCTGTCGACCCCCGCAAGGGCGCGATGATGACGGTTTCAGGCGTCCGCGCCCAGTCGCTCCAGCCAGGCTTTGGCCTGCTTCGGCTCACCGACGGCATCGGCTGCTGCCGGACCGCGTACTGCCATGAAATCCTGATGCAACACAAATGGCTCCAGCCCCAGCGTGTCGCGCATGGCGTCGATCGCGTCCGCCAGTTCCTCCAGCGCCGCGATCACCGGTGCGGTGCGGGCACGGGCGGCCTTGTCTTTCTGATGGTCGAACAGGCCCCACCGCCCCGCCGCCGTCACGCGCAGCGCCGCGATCAGGGCGTCGCGATATTCCGCTTCCACTTCCTCGCGGCGGACGTCCAGCCGCTCCAGACGATCCGCCTTGGCCATGGCTTCAGGTCAGCTTGTCGATCTTGGCATTGAGCGCCGCCAGTTGCGCCTTGAGGTCGCTGATCTCCTCGTCCTTGCTTCCCTCGGTGGCGGCCGGTGTTGGCGCGGCAGGGGGAGCCATGCCTGGAATGTTCGGCATCCCAGGTACGCCATTGCCGAACGCGCTGGCTGCGGCCTCGAACATTTCCAGATTGCGCTTGGCGATGTCGGCCAGCGGGCCGCCGCCGAACGCGCCCTTCATGGCTTCCTGGAACTGCTGCTGGTTCTTGCGGAAGGCGTCCATCGACGATTCCAGATATTGCGGCACCATCGACTGCATCGAATCGCCATACATGGCGATCAACTGGCGCAGGAAATTGACGGGCAGCATGTTCTTGCCCCGCTGTTCTTCTTCCATGATGATCTGGGTCAGGACATTATGGGTGATGTCCTCGCCGGTCTTGGCGTCCACGACCACAAATTCGCGCCCCTCGCGCGTCATCTGCGACAGAAGGTCCAGCGTGATATAACTCGAAGTTTCGGTATTATAGAGCCGCCTGTTGGCGTACTTCTTGATGATGACCGGATCTGATTCATTAGCGGTCTTGGACTTGGCCATGGATTCCTCTCCCACACCTGACTATTTCGCATTAGCACAGGGCGATGCCGCACCGCAACATGGGCCGCGGCCTTTACCCCTTTTTCTCAATATTTTATGGCGCGAAACAGAGGATGATGCCGAGCTTCGACGCCGCGCTTTCACCGGTCTGCGCAAATATCAGCACGCGGCGCGCCCGCCCGCGCCGCCAGCGGCCCGCTGCGTCGCCACCGCCGGTGCGGCCCGCTTGCTGCAACATGGCGCGGCAAATGACAGAAATCCCGTGGTTTTCGTCCCCTCGCTCATCAATCCGCCACAGGTGCTGGATTTGTCGGAAGGCCGATCCATGCTGCGCCACATGGCCGCAGCAGGCCATGATGCCTATCTGGTCGACTGGGGCACGCCTGCCCCGCAGGATGCGCAGCTTGGCCTCGACGGCCATGTCACCGAACGGCTGCTGCCTTTGCTCGCTGCCCTGCCCCGCCCGCCGATCCTGGTCGGCTATTGCCTGGGTGGCAGCCTGACGCTCGCCGCCGCCGCATTGCACCGGGTTCCCGCCGTGGCCACGATCGCGGCCCCCTGGCGCTTCGATGCCTTCCCCACCGCCGATCTCGACCTGATCGGCGGCCTGTGGCGCGGTGCGAAGCCGATGTGCCAGCGGATCGGCTATGTACCGATGGAGGTACTGCAATCGGGTTTCTGGGCGATGGACCCGGCGCGCACCATCCGCAAATATGCCGCCTTCGCCGACGCCGACGCGGGATCGGATGCGGAGCGCGCCTTCCTGGCGGTGGAGGATTGGGCCAATGGCGGCGCGCCGCTGACCTATGCTGCGGGGCGCGACCTGTTCGATGGCCTCTATTCCCGCAATCTCAGCGGCACCGGGCGCTGGCAGGTCGGTGGCCAGACCGTCGATCCTGCCGCACTTGCCTGCCCCACCCTCTCGATCGTCTCCACCAGCGACCGCATCGTGCCGGCCGCCGCCGGCCCTCGCTTGCGCGAAGAACGCAGCCTTTCGCTTGGCCATGTCGGCATGGTCGTGGGCGGCCGCGCCCGCGAAACGCTGTGGGAACCGCTGTCCCATTGGCTTTTCACTCAAGGCGGTTGATGCTATTGCGCCTGCGAAAACAACCACTGGAATCGAGGATCACGCCTTTGTCTGACATCGTCATCACCGCCGCAAAGCGCACTGCCGTCGGCAGCTTCATGGGTGCCTTCGGCTCGACCCCCGCGCATGAACTGGGCCGCCAGGCGATCATCGCCGCGCTCGCGCAGGCCGGCGTCGCGCCCGATGAAGTGGACGAAGTGATCCTGGGGCAGGTACTGTCCGCCGGTCAGGGCCAGAACCCCGCGCGCCAGGCCGCCGTCAACGCCGGCATCCCGGTCGAACGCACCGCCATCGGCCTCAACCAGCTCTGCGGCTCGGGCCTGCGCGCCGTTGCTCTCGCGGCACAGGCGATCCGCGCTGGCGACGCCAGCATCATGGTTGCGGGCGGCCAGGAAAGCATGTCGCTCGCCCCGCACGCGCAATATCTGCGCGCTGGTAGCAAGATGGGCGCCGTGACCCTCGTTGACACGATGATCCACGATGGCCTGACCGATGCGTTCGGCGGCTATCATATGGGGATCACTGCCGAAAATCTGGCCGAGAAATATCAGATCAGCCGCGACGCGCAGGACGCCTTCGCCGTCGCCAGCCAGAACAAGGCCGAAGCTGCCCGCGCCAGCGGCCGCTTCGCCGACGAAATCGTGCCGGTGACGATCAAGGGCCGCAAGGGCGACACCATCGTCGATGCCGACGAATATATCCGCGCCGGTGCCACGATCGAAGCGATGCAGGCGTTGCGCGCTGCCTTCAAGAAGGACGGCACCGTGACGGCAGGCAATGCCAGCGGCCTCAACGACGGCGCGGCCGCGCTGGTGCTGATGACGGCCGATGCCGCCGCCAAGCGTGGCGCGACCATCCTGGGCCGCATCGCCGGCTTCGCGACCTGCGGCGTCGATCCGTCGATCATGGGAATCGGCCCGGCCCCGGCCAGCCGCAAGGCGCTGGAAAAGGCCGGCTGGTCGATCGCCGACCTCGATCTGATCGAAGCGAACGAGGCTTTCGCCGCGCAGGCGCTGTCGGTCGGCCAGGAACTGGGCTGGGACGCCGAGAAGGTCAACGTCAATGGCGGCGCGATCGCCATCGGCCATCCGATCGGCGCGTCGGGCGCGCGCGTTCTGACCACTTTGCTCTATGAAATGGCCAAGCGCGACGCGAAGAAGGGCCTCGCCACCCTGTGCATCGGCGGCGGCATGGGCGTTGCCATGTGCATCGAACGCTGATCCGTCAGTGAACCATAGAAAGAGCCGCCGCTTCGATCGAACTGGCGGCTCTTTCTATGTCAGCCCTTCTTTGCCGAGGTTCGACATCGGTCGGAACAATAGACGACATTGTCCCAGTCGCGCTCCCATTTCTTCCGCCACGAAAACGGACGCTGACATGTCGGGCATGTCTTGGTCGGCAGATCCCGTTTGGCGACCCCGTTCGGCATATGGTCCAATCCCTTCAGGCGTCGAGAGAGCGATCTTTCGTTTCTGGCAGCGCGATCAGGCAAGTCACCAGCGCCAGCGCCACGATCGCCAGCGTATACCATAGCCCCGCATAGGGATTGCCCGTCCGCGCGACGATATACTGGCTGACCAGCGGCAGGAAACCGCCGAAATAGCCGGTGCCGACATGATAGGGCATGGACAGCGAGCTATAACGGATGCGCGCGGGAAAATATTCCGACAGCAAAGCCGCCACCGGACCATAGGTCGCGCCCGACAGCGTCCACAGCAGCAGCAGCGCGGCGAACAGCATCATCGCCCGCGGCCAGTCCGGCGTCACCGCGCCGAAATCATAGCCCTGGGCCTTGAGCGCCGCATCCAGTCCTTCGCCGCTCAGGTCCGCCACCCCGACCCCCCCAATCGCCACGGCCGGTATCGCGCCCTCCGTCTTGTCGTAGGGAATGCCGCGCTTGGAGAAATGATCGAGCAGTTTGCCGCAAGCGGTCGGCTGGATCTTGGCAAAGGGATCGAAACGGCAATCGGGGCCGCTCACCACCACCGGCGCCCGTTCCGCCGCCGCCGCCAGCCCCGGATTGGCGGTCGCCCCCATGAACTGATAGAGCGGCAAGGCCAGCAACAGCACCAGCGCATAGCCGATCACGATCGGCTTCTTGCGGCCGATCCGGTCGGACAGCCAGCCGAAGAAGATGAAGGCGCCCATGCCGATGAAGGCGCTGCCCCCGACCAGCAATTGCGCCACCCCCGCCGCGACATGCAGGCTGTTTTGCAGGAAATAGAGCGCCTGGAACATCACCGTATAGGCGATCACGGTAAAGCCCGCCGCGATGCCGATCATCGCCACGAACATCCGCTTTTTGTTGCCCGGCGCGGTGAACGCTTCCTTGATCGGGTTCTTCGCCTGCGCGCCGGCCTTCTTCATCGCCAGGAACACCGGGCTTTCGCGCAGCATCAACCGCATCCACAGCGAAATCCCCAGCAGCGCCAGCGAGAAGATGAAGGGAATGCGCCATCCCCAATCGTCCCACACCGCCTTGCCGACGATCGCCTGCGTGCCCACCACCACGATCAGCGACAGGATGAAGCCGCCGATCACGCCGGCCTGAATGAAGCTGGTATAGAAGCCGCGCTTCCCCGCCGGCGCATGTTCCGCGACATAGATGGCCGCGCCGCCATATTCGCCGCCCAGCGCCAGCCCCTGCCCGATCCGCAGCGCGATCAGGATGATCGGCGCCGCCACGCCGATGCTGGCGGCCGACGGGGTAAGGCCCACCCCCGCCGTCGCCAGCCCCATCAGGATGATCGTGGCCAGAAACGTATATTTGCGCCCCAGCCTGTCGCCCAGATAACCGAACAGCACCGCCCCGATCGGGCGAAATGCAAAGCCGATGGCAAAGCCCGCCAGCGTATAAAGCAACTCGACCGTCGGATTGTCGGTCGGGAAAAAGGTCCGCCCGATGATCGGCGCCAGCACGCCATAGATATAGAAATCATACCATTCGAACACGGTGCCCAGCGCGGACGCGGCAATGACCAGCCGGTCCCGCTTCGCATCCATCACATAGCCATCCCCCACCGCCACCGCCATCCCGCCCTCAAAGCTCACATCGTCACTACACGGATCATGCCGCGAACCGAAGCGGCAGGACAGCCCCAACATCGCCTGTCGCCATCTTTCCCGTTTCGCCTATGGTGGCACGATGGGGAGGATCAAGCTTATGGATGGAACAGGCCGGATCGAGCGGATCAGTGTACGATATCTGCGCTTTGCACTCTACGCCCTTTTGCTGATCCTGATCCTGTCGCCATTGCTGGCTTTGCTATGGATGACGGCGGTGCCGGGACGCTCTCATGAAGGACCGCTTCCTGCGCTCACGCCGAACCAGACGCATATCGCCGACCGGCTGCGTGGCCATATCGCGATCATCGCCCGCAAGCCGCACAACGCCGCCCACCCGCGCGAAATGGCCGTAGTCGCCGCCTATATCGAGGCACAATTGCGTCAGATGGGCTATGCGCCCCGCCGCCAGCCCATTCCCGGCGTACCCGGCACAGTCAATATCGACGCAACGCTCGATCCTGCCGATCCGCAGGCGCCGATGCTGGTGATCGGTGCGCATTATGACAGC
Source organism: Sphingobium sp. Leaf26 (assembly GCF_001421665.1). Taxonomy (GTDB): domain Bacteria; phylum Pseudomonadota; class Alphaproteobacteria; order Sphingomonadales; family Sphingomonadaceae; genus Sphingobium. The sequence goes on along the minus strand of NZ_LMKV01000002.1, from coordinate 46,266 downwards.
TATGGCACGACGGCTGGCGCAAACGACAACGGATCGGGCACGGCGGCGACGCTGGAACTGGCGCGGGCGCTGGCCGATCTGCATGGCAAGGCCAGGCTGCGCCTGCGCTTCGTCCTGTTTGCCAATGAGGAGCCGCCCTATTTCCAGACCGAGCGCATGGGCAGCATGGTCTATGCGCGCGCACTCGCCGACAGCGGTACACCGATTCTCGCCATGATCTCCTTGGAAACGCTCGGCTATTACAGCGATCGGCCGGGCAGCCAGCATTATCCATTTCCGCTATCCCTCCTCTACCCCAACACCGGCGATTTCGTCGCTTTCGTCGGGATGCCCCAATCCCGCTCCTTCGTTCGATCGACGGTCGGCGCCTTCCGCGACGCTGCTCCCTTCCCCAGCGTCGGCGGCAGCGCTCCGGCCTTCGTACAGGGGGTCGACTGGTCGGATCACTGGTCTTTCGCGCAAATCTCCGTGCCCGCCCTGATGGTCACCGACACAGCCCCCTTCCGTTACCGCTATTATCATAGCGAGGCCGACACACCCGACCGCCTCGACTATGTCCGGCTGGCACGAGTCGTGGATGGGCTGGAACGGATCGTGCGCAAATGGGCGCTGTCCGGTCGGCTCTAACCGATCAGAACATCCGCGCCCCGTTCGGCACGACCTTGTCCGGCGCGAACAGCGTGACGGCGCCAGCTTCGTCGGCAAAGCCCAGCGTCAGCACCTGCGACATGAACTTGCCGATCTGGCGCGGCGGGAAGTTGACGACGGCGGCGACCTGTCGCCCCGGCAGATCCTCCAGCCTGTGGTTCACGCTAATCTGCGCGCTCGATCGTTTCTGCCCGATCGCCGGGCCGAAATCTATCAGCAGCTTGTAGGCCGGCTTGCGCGCCTCCGGATAGGGTTCGGCCGAAATGATCGTGCCGACCCTTATGTCGACCTTCAGAAAATCATCGAAGCTGATCTCGGGCGCGGCGGGGGCGGTCTGGGGCTGCGTCATGTCATCACCTCGCTATGCTCTTGCCCCCTTGTTCCGGGGTTATGGCAAGAAAGGCAAGGCTGTAGAGCCTCCCCCGGCACAGCGGGGGAGGCCATGTGTCATGCCATTTCCAGGATGATGGCGTCCACCGGCAGGCTCTCGCCCTGCGCCGCCGACACGCTCTTGACCACACCCGCCTTTTGCGCGCGCAGGATATTTTCCATCTTCATCGCCTCGATCACCGCGAGCGGCTGGCCGATCTCGACCTTGTCACCTTCAGCCACATGCAGCGCGACCAGCAGGCCCGGCATCGGGCAGATCAGGTAGCGCGACAGGTCCGGCGGGATCTTTTCGATCATATGGCTGGCATGGGCAGCGGCATGGGCAGGCAGAATGCGCAGCTTGTGGCTCGCCCCGTGCGCCGTCAGCAAGAAGCCCGACCGCACCGGCGCGATCCGCACGGCCAATGCCTCCTCGCCAAACTCCGCCTCGATCAACCGGTCGCCCGGCGTATATTCCAGCGCCATGTCGACGGCCTGACCATCGACCGTCACCTCGTCACCGTCGATCACGACGTCATGGATCGCATCCCCGATCTTCACCTGCCAGCCGGTCGGCGGGGCGAGGCGTTTGCCCAATTGTCCGTCGATCCGGCGCGCGCGGTCGGCCTGCGCCATCGCCGCGAAGGCGCCGATCGCCGACAGCCGCACCAGCAATTCAGGCGACGCAGGCGCGCCCTGAAACCCGTCAGGATATTCCTCGGCAATAAAGCCGGTGGTGATATGGCCCGACCGGAACCGCTCATGCTGCATCAGCGCGGACACGAAATCGATATTATGCCCCGGCCCCTCGATCTCGAACTTGTCGAGCGCCTCGATCTGCTTGTCGATCGCCTCCAGCCGCGTCGGCGCCCAGGTGATGAGCTTGGCGATCATCGGGTCGTAGAAGATCGACACTTCGCCGCCTTCCTCCACGCCGTCATCCACGCGGATCAGCGCGCCGCTCTCGTCCGTGCCGGTTTCGGGCGGATTATAGCGGATCAGGCGGCCGGTCGACGGCAGGAAGCCGCGATAGGGATCTTCGGCATAGACCCGGTTCTCGATCGACCAGCCGTTGATCTTCACATCGGCCTGCCCGAACGACAGCGCCTCGCCATTGGCCACGCGGATCATCTGCTCGACCAGGTCGACACCTGTGATTTCCTCGGTGACGGGATGTTCCACCTGCAACCGGGTATTCATTTCAAGGAAGTAGAAGCCGTCCCCGGTCTTGTCCTCGCCGCTGACGATCAGCTCGACCGTCCCTGCGCTGAAATAGCCGACCGCCCGCGCCAGAGCGACGCACTGCTCGCCCATCTTCTTGCGCATCTCCGGGCTGACAAAGGGCGAAGGCGCTTCCTCGACCACCTTCTGGTGGCGGCGCTGGATCGAACATTCGCGTTCGTTCAGGTAAACGATGTTGCCATGCTGGTCGCCCAGTATCTGAATTTCGATATGGCGCGGGCTTTCGATGAACTTCTCGATGAACACGCGATCGTCGCCAAAGCTGGCGAGACCTTCGCGCTTGGTCGCCTCGAACCCTTCGCGAACATCCTGCTCGCTATAGGCCAGCCGCATCCCCTTGCCGCCGCCGCCAGCCGACGCCTTCATCATCACCGGATAGCCGATCTCGTTGGAGATGCGCACCGCATGTTCGGTGTCATCAATGACGCCCACGAACCCCGGCACGACATTGACGCCAGCGGCCAGCGCCAGCTTCTTGGACTCGATCTTGTCGCCCATCGCCGCGATCGCATTGGCCGGGGGACCGACGAAGATGATGCCCTCGGCGTCCAGCGCCTTGCGGAAACTCTCCCGCTCGGAAAGGAAACCATAGCCGGGGTGGACCGCGTCCGCACCGGTCTGCTTGCACGCCGCGATGATCTTGTCGGCGATCAGATAGGATTGGGCGGCGGGCGACGGGCCGATATGCACGGCTTCATCCGCCATCAGCACATGCGGCGCGCGGGCGTCGGCATCGGAATAGACCGCAACGGTCTTGATGCCCATTGTCTTGGCCGTGCGCATGACACGACACGCAATTTCGCCACGGTTCGCGATCAGGATCTTGGTGATTGCCATTTTATTCCCTGTCCCAGTCCTATCCTATCAGCCGTTCGGGCTGAGCCTGTCGAAGCCCCGTTCTTCGCTTCGAAAAAGTGCCGCCCTTCGACAAGCTCAGGGCGAACGGATGTTGTGTTTCAGCGAGAAGGTTTCCGCCGAAAAATGAAATAGATGCCGGTTAGCCAAACAAGCAGAACAGGCAAAGCAACATACCAACCGATCCAAGCCGATCCCGTGCTGAGGATAAGAACAGCGAAAGTCAGCCAAGAAAGAGCGATTACTTTACCGCCAGTCATGCGCCCATCCCACACCCGTCATGCCGGACTTGATCCGGCATCCCGATTGCTTCCCGCGCAAGGGCCGTGAAGAAGCGGGACTCCGGATCAAGTCCGGGGTGACGGAGGTGGGCGCAAAACTCACTCCGCCGCCTCCATCGCAACCTTCACCTCGGCCTGCATCGGCACGACGCCCAGCTTCGCGAACAGCGCCGCATCCGCATTGTCGCCAGCGTTCGCCGTCGTCAGCAGCTTGTCGCCGGTGAAGATGCTGTTCGCCCCCGCCATGAAGCACAAAGCCTGACACGCCTCCGACATGCTCTCACGCCCCGCCGACAGCCGCACCATGCTCTGCGGCATCACGATCCGCGCCACGGCCACCGTCCGCACGAACTCGATCTCGTCGATCTTCGCCAGCGGCGTGTCGGCCAGCATATCCCCCAGCACAGTGCCCTTGACCGGCACGAGCGCATTGATCGGCACGCTTTGCGGATGGGTCGGCAGCACGGCCAGCGCGTGCAAAAACCCGACGCGATCCACGCGCGTCTCGCCCATGCCCACGATCCCGCCGGAACAGACGTTAATGCCGGAATTGCGCACATTCTCCAGCGTTTCCAGCCGGTCATCGAACGTCCGCGTCGTAATCACCTTCTCATAATGTTCAGGCGAAGTGTCGATATTATGGTTGTAATAATCCAGGCCCGCATCGGCCAAAGTCTTGGCCTGCCCCTCGCTCAGCATCCCCAGCGTCATGCAGGTTTCCATGCCCATCTGGCGCACGCCCTGCACCATCTGGACGATGGCGGGCATGTCCCGCTCCTTGGGATTGCGCCAGGCCGCGCCCATGCAGAAGCGCGACGACCCCGCATCCTTCGCCTGCGCCGCCGCCTGCATCACCGCCTGCACGCTCATCAGCTTTTCGGCCTTCAGCCCGCTTTCGGCCGATGCCGACTGGTTGCAGTACCCGCAATCCTCCGGGCAACCGCCGGTCTTGATCGACAGCAGCGTCGAAAGCTGCACCTCGTTACGCGGAAAGTTGGCCCGATGGATCGACTGCGCCTCGAACATCAGGTCGTTGAAGGGCAGGTCGAACAGCGCCGCGATCTCTTCGCGGGTCCAGTCGGTACGGGCTTGAATGGCAGTCATTTGCGTGTTTCCGGCATGAGATTGAGCATGGACAATCGAAGGTGCAGGCCATCGTCCTCACGCTGGGTGCCCAAAATGACGCGCCAGCGCTGCCCATCGGCACGCGCAATGTCCCACATCGACGTGCGGTAGCGCTTCTTGCCCACGACTTTCCCTGCTGGCAATCCAACTTCGCCTGCCAGAACGGAAAACAGGGCTTCCGGTTGCTCGTCGGCCGCCACTCTTGCCATCACACTGCATTGCGGGTCGGGCATGTCGCCCGCATCTGCGCCTCGCGCGATGAATCGCACCGTCATGGTCGGCGACATCCACATGCTGGATGGAAACAAGGCCTGTATCTGACTGTCCAGTTGGGACGCAGGTTGGTACGCGCTAAAGCCGGTACCCGCCACGCTCATCACAGCAGCGACTTTTTTCCCGTCTGGAAAAGGATCAAAACAGGCTCGACGAAAGGTGGCGACCACAGACGCGGGCGCACTCAGCGCCAACGCACGATCCGTCGGATCATATCGGATCACGGGCGCCGCTGTCGCAACCATGATCAGCGACAGGATCATGCCGCTTCGTCCAGCCCGGCGGGGGGCATGTTGTGGCCGAGCAGGCGCAGCACGTCGGCCGCGCACTCCACGACATTGGACCCAGGCCCATAAATGCCCTGAACCCCGGCGTCCCGAAGATAGTCATAATCCTGCGGCGGGATCACGCCGCCGGCGATCACCTTGATATCGGTACGCCCCTGTTCCCGCAGCCGGTTGATGAGTTCGGGAATCAGCGTCTTGTGCCCGGCCGCAAGGCTCGACGCGCCCACCACATCGACCGCGCTCTCCAGCGCCAGCACCACCGTTTCCTCCGGCGTCTGGAACAAGGGACCGGACACGACGTCGAAGCCCAGGTCGCCGAACGCCGATGCGATGATGTTGGCGCCCCGGTCATGTCCATCCTGCCCCATCTTGGCTACAAGAAGTTTGGGCTTCCGACCGAGGCGCCGCTCGACGGCCTGCACGCCGTCGAGAACCTGTTGCCAGCGCTTGTCTCCTTCATAAGGCGCTGCATAGACGCCCTTCACCGGCGTCGGCTGGGTGCCGTAGCGCTGGAAACTATCCTCCATGGCGGAGGAGATTTCGCCCAGCGTGGCCCGCGCCCGCGCCGCCTGGACCGCATGGGCCAGCAAGTTCGTCTCGATCGACTGCGGCGCGGCGGCGGCGTCGCGCAGCGCCTGCAACGCGGCCTGACAGGCATCCTCGTCGCGCTCCGCCTTCACCCGGTTGATGCGCGCGATCTGCGCCTCGCGCACCTTGGCATTATCGACCTCCAGCGTCTCCAGCAGGTCTTCGCTCGCCAGCCGATATTTGTTGACGCCCACGATCACGTCCTCGGCACGATCGACCCGCGCCTGCCGTGCCGCCGCCGCCGTTTCGATCATCGCCTTGGGCCAGCCCGCCGCCACGGCCTTCGCCATGCCGCCTTCGCTTTCCACCCGGTCGATAATCTCCTGCGCGGCATCGACCAGTTGCTGGGTCAGGCTCTCGACATAATAGCTGCCACCCAGCGGATCGACGACATTGCACATGCCCGTCTCTTCCTGAATGACGATCTGCGTGTTGCGCGCGATGCGGGCGGAAAAATCCGTCGGCAGCGCGATCGCCTCGTCCAGCGCATTGGTATGGAGCGACTGCGTCCCGCCCAGCATCGCGGCCATCGCCTCGATCGTGGTGCGCATGACATTGTTATACGGGTCTTGCTCGGTCAGCGACACGCCGCTCGTCTGGCAATGGGTGCGCAGCATCTTGCTGCGCTCGCTTTGCGCGCCCAGCTTCGTCATGGCGCGATGCCACAGCACGCGGGCCGCCCGCAGCTTGGCGATTTCCATGAAGAAATTCATGCCGATCGCGAAGAAGAAGCTCAAACGCCCGGCGAAATTGTCGATGTCCAGGCCGCTCGCCATGCCATAGCGCGCATATTCGATGCCGTCGGCGATGGTGAAGGCCAGTTCCTGCACCTGTGTCGCGCCGGCTTCCTGCATATGATAGCCGGAAATGGAGATGCTGTTGAACTTGGGCATCTCGCGGCTCGTATAGCCAAAAATGTCGCTGATGATCCGCATGCTGGGTTCTGGCGGGTAGATATAGGTGTTGCGGACCATGAACTCCTTGAGGATGTCGTTCTGGACCGTCCCGTCGAGCAGCTTGCGATCGACCCCCTGTTCCTCGCCCGCGACGATGAAGAAGGCGAGCACCGGAATGATCGCGCCGTTCATGGTCATGGACACGCTCATCTTGTCGAGCGGAATGCCGTCGAACAGGATTTTCATATCCTCGATCGTGTCGATCGCCACGCCGGCTTTTCCCACGTCGCCGGTCACACGCGGATGGTCGCTGTCATAACCGCGATGAGTGGCCAGATCGAACGCAACGCTCAGCCCCTTCTGCCCCGCCGCCAGATTGCGGCGATAAAAGGCATTGGATTCCTCGGCTGTCGAAAAGCCCGCATATTGCCGGATGGTCCATGGCCGCCCCGCATACATGGACGCGCGCACGCCCCGCGTGAACGGCGCAAAGCCCGGCAGGCCCGGATCGACGGCCACATCCTCGGCGGTATAGAGCGGCTTCACCCGGATACCTTCGGGGGTATCCCAGTTCAGATCCTTGCCCTTCACTTCCTTGGCGGCAGCGGCGGCCCACTGATCCAGCGTCGGCTTCTCGGTCATATTCCACCCTTACTCCCTCTCCCCGGCGGGGAGAGGATACGCAGGCTTGGCAGCTTGCTGCCTAGCCGAAGTTGGAGAGGGGGTTCGCCCCATCGGGCGTCGTGCCCCCTCTCCGCTGCGACTTAGGGTCTGCTGCGCAGCCCCTAAGTCTCGCGCCTCCCCCCGTGGGGGGAGGATTAAAACCTCAATGCGCCTCTTTCGGCGTCTCCATGATCTCGGTCAGCACCCCGTTCATATCCTTGGGATGCACGAAGAAGATCGGCGTCCCATGCGCCCCGATGCGCGGCTCGCCCAACACCTTCTTGCCCAGCCGCTCGAACCAGGCTTTGGCCTCAAGAATATCGGGCACTTCATAGCACATATGATGCTGCCCCCCGGCCGGGTTCTTGGCGATGAAGGCAGTGATCGGCGAGCTTGCGTCGAACGGCTCGATCAACTCGATCTGCGTCCCCGCCGTCCCATTCTCGCCCGGCGTATCGACAAAACACACCTTCACCCCCTGAGCGGGCAGGTCGAAGGGTTCATGCGCGATCGTCGCGCCCATGACATCGCGATAATAAGCAATGCTCTTTTCAAGCGACGGCGTGGCGACACCGATATGGTTGAGACGGCCGAGTTTCATCATGCGTTCCTAAACTTCGTCATTCCCGCGAAGGCGGGAATCCATCTCCCACCCCATCCCAAGGCGCGAGGCCCGGAGATGGATCCCCGCCTTCGCGGGGATGACGGACCTTAGTTAGAGAGGAATATTGTCATGCTTCTTCCACGGATTCTCCAGCGCCTTGTTCTTCAGCTTGCGCAGCCCCAGCGCGATCCGCTTGCGCGTCGAATGCGGCTGGATGACCTCGTCGATGAAGCCCTTGCTCGCCGCCACGAACGGGTTGGCGAAGCGCGCCTCATATTCCGCCGTCCGCTCCGCAATCTCCTCCGCCGTCCTGCCGCGAAAGATGATCTCGACCGCGCCCTTCGCCCCCATCACCGCGATCTCGGCGGTCGGCCAGGCATAGTTCAGGTCGCCGCGCAGATGCTTGGAACTCATCACGTCATACGCCCCGCCATAAGCCTTGCGCGTGATGACGGTGATCTTGGGCACCGTCGCTTCGGCATAAGCGAACAGCAGTTTCGCGCCATGCTTGATGATGCCGCTATGTTCCTGCGCCGTGCCTGGCAGGAAGCCCGGCACATCCACGAAGGTCACGATCGGTATCTCGAACGCATCGCAGAAGCGCACGAACCGCCCCGCCTTCTTGGACGAGTTGATATCCAGCACGCCCGCCAGCACCATCGGCTGGTTGGCGATGATGCCCACCGTCTTGCCCTCGATCCGGCCGAAACCGCACAGGATATTCCCGGCATGGGCCGGCTGCACCTCGAAGAAGTCGCCCTCGTCCACGACCTTGCGGATGACTTCATGCATGTCGTAGGGTTGGTTGGCATTGGCCGGAATCACCGTGTCCAGGCTCTCCTCGATCCGGTCCCATGCGTCCGCGGTCGGCCGCTCCGGCACCGGCTCCCTGTTCGACGCGGGCAGGAAGTCCACGAAATCGCGGGTCGCCAGCAGCGCCTCGATATCATTGTCGAACGCCACGTCCGCCACGCCCGACTTGGTCGTATGCGTCACCGCGCCGCCCAGTTCCTCCTGCGTGACGACCTCGTTCGTCACCGTCTTGACCACATCCGGGCCGGTCACGAACATGAAGCTGCTGTCCTTCACCATGAAGATGAAGTCGGTCATCGCCGGCGAGTATACCGCGCCGCCCGCGCACGGCCCCATGATGACGCTGATCTGCGGCACCACGCCGCTCGCCAGCACATTGCGCTGGAAAATCTCCGCATAGCCGCCCAGCGACGCTACGCCTTCCTGAATGCGCGCACCGCCGCTGTCGTTCAGGCCGATCACCGGCGCACCCACTTTCAGCGCCATGTCCATGATCTTGCAGATCTTCATCGCATGCCGTTCCGACACCGCGCCGCCATAGACGGTGAAGTCCTGGCTGAACACGAACACCAGCCGGCCGTTGATCGTGCCCGATCCGGTGACGACGCCGTCGCCCGGAATATGCTGTTCGTCCATGCCGAAATCGATGCAATTATGCTCGACATACATGTCCAGCTCTTCAAAACTGCCTTCGTCCAGCAGCACGTCCAGCCGCTCGCGCGCGGTCAGCTTGCCCTTGCCATGCTGGGCGTCGATCCGCCGCTGGCCGCCGCCCATACGCGCGGCCTCCCGCTTGGTTTCAAGCTGTTCGATGATGGCGAGCTTCGACATTCCTACATCTCTCCCATGTGCGACATCGGCCGCCTTGCCTCTCCCCTACCCAGCCCATGGCAAAGTTCGCAAATGTAAATTTGCTAATTTGCAAATCGCGACTTCGCAATTAAGGTCCATCTTTGCGTCACCGTCATGCGCTTAGCGAAGCGATGAGGGGCGCAAGGGAAGGCAGAAACATGGCACGCGGCAACCGCATCTTCGCAGGTCCTCGCCTGCGCCAGCTTCGTCTGGACCATCGGATGGACCAGGCTACGATGGCGCAGGCACTGGGCATATCCGTATCCTATCTTTCGCAGATGGAAAATGACGATCGCCCCCTGACCGCCAAGGTCAAGGCCGCGCTCGCCAGCGCCTTTCCGACCGACTGGGCCAGCTTCGACAGTCGGGAGGAGGAACAGCTTCTGGGCGCCTTCACCTATGCGCTGGGCCATCCCGAACTGCCCGGCAACCAGATGGAGCCGGAACGGATCGAGAAGCTGCACCTGCAATTCCCGGAATTCGCGGCGCGCTATGTCGATCTCTACAATGCCCATATGCGCGCCAACGAACGCATCAACATGATCGAGGAGGCGATTGCCAACGATCATGAGGTGCAGGCCCGCCTGCCATGGGAGGCTGCGCGCGACTGGTTCCACGAGGCGGGAAATTATGTCCATCCGCTCGATTGCCTGGCGGAGGAAATGGCGGAAAGCTTTACCCAGGGGCAGGCCCTGGACGAAGGCATGCTGGTGGAGGCGCTCGCCCGCCGCCATGGCATCGAAACGCTGATCGCCGAAACGCCCGACAGCGCCCTGCGCGCCTATCGCGCGGCGGAACGCAAGCTGTTCATCAACGCGGCGCTCCCGACCGAAAGCCGCAAGTTCATGCTCGCCCACCAGTTGATGATGCTGGAGGGGCAGGCGGTGATCGCCGATGTGGTTCGCAAAGCGGCCCTGCCCGTTCCCGGCGCCGACCGGTTGCTGGCGATCGGCCTTGGCAACTATGCCGCCGGCGCGTTGCTCCTGCCTTATGCCGCCTTCCGCGAAGCCGCCCGCGCGATGCGCCACGATATCGACCGGCTCGCCCGCACCTTCGGCGTCAGCTTCGAACAGGCCTGCCACCGCCTCTCCACGCTCCAGCGCCCCGGCCTGCGCGGCATCCCCTTCTTCTTCTGCCGCGTCGACATGGCGGGCAACATCACCAAGCGCCACAGCGCCACCCGCCTGCAATTCGCCCGCTTCGGCGGCGCCTGCCCGCTCTGGAACGTCCATGAAGCCGTCGCCGTGCCCGACCGCATCAACGTGCAATTGGGCGAAACACCCGATGGCGTACGCTATGTCTCCATGGCGAAAGGCCTCGTAAAGCCGTCGGGCAGCTACAAGCGCACCCCGCGCCGCTACGCCGTGGTGCTGGGCTGCGAAACGGCGCACGCGGCGAACTTCGTCTATGCCGACGGCCTCCATCTGGCCGAGGAAGGCGCCGCGACGCCGATCGGCATCACCTGCCGCCTATGCCCCCGCCAAAGCTGCGACCAGCGCGCCTTCCCGCCCGCCGACCGGCCGATCCATGTCGACCCGGACAACCGCCAGATCGTACCGTATTGGATCGGGTGAAGGGATAGGCCGTCACTCCCTGTCTGTTCGCTTCGAGCGAAGTCGAGAAGCAAGGCGCGCTGCATTTGAGTGAACGCAGCCCTGGCCTCCCTGTAAGCTCACCTCTTCGCTGCGTGCATCCGCATCAGCGACAGGAAATCCTCGAAGGTCAGACGGGCGTCCAGCACTTCATAGACGCGCATCATCCGGCCATTGCCGACCGGATCGCCATAGCTACCGTCCGGCTTGATCCGCAGCGCCGGCCGATCGACATATTGGCTGCTTTCGCCGGAAATCGCGCTCAACAACACGGTCGGACTGTCCCCCAGCGGCCAACTGCCGCCGACATCGACAAAGGCGGGTGGTGTCGTGAACTTGTCGTACAGCCACGCGCCGAAATCCGAAATGGGCCGCATCTGGTCCTGCAATTCCGCCACGGAAAACTGCATCTGGCGATAGGCGTTCTGCGGTATCTGCCAGATCGGGATCGCCGATTGCTCGATCACGATCCGCGCCGCCGCTAGATCGGCCGACAGATTATATTCCCACCCGCCCTGCGGATAGCGCCCGCCGCCGATCCAGATCAGCGTCATCCGCTGCGCAATCTCCGGTTTCAGACAGATCGCCGCCGCGACGTTGGTCAGCGGCCCGCCGCATGTGATGTAGAGCGGCAGCTTGTCGTCGCGCATCGCCTCCGCCACGATCGCCTTGGCCGCCGCGCTGGCTTCGGGAGCAACCAGATTGAGATTTTCGGACCCGGCCTCGACCGGCGGCGCATCGGCCAGCTTCGCGCGACGGATCAGGTCCAGCGCGATACCCTTGCCAACCACAGCAGACCGATCCGGCGGCACGCTGCCGACCAGCTTGCGGTCCAGCGCCGAAGACGTACACAGCACCGTGCGCGTCTTAGGCGTCAGCAACTGATGGGCCAGCGCCACCAGCCCGTCCGGGTCGCCCGAAAAATCATTGTCCACGATGACCCGAGCGGAAGCGCGCTGCGGTATGGTACGGAAGGGTGCCGCCCATGCAGGGCCGGACAGCAAGGCTATAGATCCGCTCAGTGCTTTCCCGAACTGACGGCGCGTCAACATGCCATTCCCCTCTATACTAGAATATATATTCTTATATATCCAGATTTGGAAATCAAGCATAGGCGTCATGCCGAGACGGATTCATGCGGCAAAAAATGATTATCATGCCTCTCCATAGCCCTTTGCTATGGAGAGGCGTCTTCACCCCTCCACCACCATCGCCTCGTCCAGAAAATCCAGAAACGCCCGCACCCGCGCCGCTGCCCGGTCCTCCGCCGCATAAAGGGCGTGAATATCCTCCCCGTCGCCGGCATTATATTCCGCCAGCACCTCCACCAGCCGCCCTTCGCGCAGGTCGCGCGCGACATGGAACCGGCCGTGCCGCGCAATGCCCGCGCCCGCGACCGCCATCTGCCGCACCACCTCGCCTGAATTGCCGAAGAAGCGTCCCGGCACCGGCCGCTGCACATGCTTGCCCTTCACGCGGAACGGCCAGCTATCGACCGACCGACGGAAGCTGAAGCGCAGGCAGTCATGCGCTTCCAGATCGTCGGGCGTCATGGGCGTCCCCCGCCGCGCCAGATAATCGGGGCTGGCCACCAGCAGCATCCTGCTATGCCCCAGCTTCTTGGCGCGCAGGCTGGTGTCGCGCAACGGCCCGATGCGGATGGCGATGTCCGCCCGCTCCTCGACCAGGTCCACGACAGCGTCGGTCAGCGTCAGGTCCACGGTCACCGCCGGATAGCGCACCCCGAACTGCGGCAGGATCGGGATCAGATACTCCATGCCGAAGGAGGGGGAGGCATTGATCCGCAACAACCCGCGCGGCCCCTGCCCCTCGGTGCGCAGGCTGTTTTCGGCCTCATACATGTCGCCCAGGATCGCGATCATCCGGTCATGATAGGCCTGTCCTTCCCGCGTCAGCGCCAGCGACCGTGTCGTCCGCCGCACCAGCACCACGCCCAGCCTCTGCTCCAGCCGCGTGATCGATCGGCTCACCGCCGACGGGGTCAGGCGCAAAGCCTTGGCGGCGGCGGCAAAACTGCCCGCGTCCGCCACCATCAGGAAATTCTCGACGTCGCCGAACCGGTTATCCATGATTTCAATTCACTTCTGAAGTGATGTCATTCCATCTAATCATCACTAAGCAAATATCTATTTACCTGTCCAACTCGCTGTCTCAACTCGAAGGGGAAAAGCCCATGGACCTGAAACTCACCGGCAAGAGCGCCATCGTCACCGGATCGACCGCCGGCATCGGCCTCGCTATCGCCAAACGCCTCGCGCAGGAAGGCGTCACCGTCACCATCACCGGCCGCAGCCAGGCGAAGCTGGACGCTGCCGCTGCCGAAATCGGCCTGCCCGTCAACGCCGTCCTTGCCGATCCCGCCACGGCGGACGGCGCCGCCGCCCTGATCGCCGCCGTTCCTTCGACCGACATCCTTGTCAACAACCTCGGCATCTACGAAGCCAAGGACTTTGCCGACATCAGCGACGAGGACTGGCACCATCTGTTCGAGGTCAATGTGGTGAGCGGCGCGCGCCTTTCCCGCCATTATTTCCCTAAGATGCTTGCCAACAACTGGGGCCGGGTGATCTTCATCGCCAGCGAAAGCGGCCTGCTGCCACCCGCCGAAATGATCCATTACGGCATGACCAAATCGGCCCAGCTGTCCATCTCGCGCGGCCTTGCCGAACATACGCGCGGCACCGGCGTCACGGTCAATTCCGTCCTCCCCGGCCCGACCCGTTCGGAAGGGATCGTCGACTTCATCCGCTCCGTGGTCGACAACAAGGACGCACCCGAAGCCGATCGCGAAGCCGAGTTCTTCACCAAATTGCGCCCGCTCTCGCTCATCAAGCGGCTGATCGAAGCGGACGAGGTCGGCGCCATGGTCGCCTATCTCGCCAGCCCCCTCGCCGCAGCCACCAACGGCGCAGCCGTGCGGGTCGAAGGCGGCATGGTGCCCACGATCGCGTAAGCCCGTCCCACTCATCCGTTCGTGCTGAGTAGGGTCTGAGCGAAGTCGAAGACCCATATCGAAGCATCAGGCGCGGCGCGTAATTCTTCGATACGCCATTTCGACTTCGCTCAATGGCTACTCAGGACGAACGGGGTCGAAGTGCCAACAACCCACCCTGCGGAAACTGGCCCTGTCGCTCGTCTCCACCCTCCACTAGAGGAATGACGATGAGCGACACGGACAGCCTATCCCCGATCGAAGATGCCCTGCTGACGGACGGCTATGCCCGCCTGTCCGGCGCGGCGATGTTCGACCGGCTGGACATAGCCGAACCCGACTGGGCGGCCTTCGCGCAAAGCTGGAACGATCTCGGCCCCGATCTCTACATGGCCGATGGCGGCCGCTACCGCCGCCGCCGCCACGCCGCCTTCGCGCTGGAACAGGGTCGCTTCACCCGCAAGCCGCACCAGCCCCATTATCAGAGCCGCGACTATAACCCGCTGAACGGCGATGTGCAGCGCTGGTTCGATCCGGTGGAGGACGCCACGGTCGCCAATCCGGCCCTCCGGTCGATCTTCGCCTTCTGCGCCGACAGCTTCGATCCCGCCGCCAGAGGCCGGTGGCATGTCGAAATGCACCAGTTCCGGATCGAGGCAAAACCGGACGAAAACGGCCGCCCCACGCCCGAAGGCATGCACCGCGACGGCGTCGATCATGTGCTGGTGATGCTGGTCGAACGCCGCAATGTCCGCGAAGGCGTCACCCGGATCGGCGCACCCGACGGCACGGCGCTGGGCGAATTCACCCTGACCGACCCCGCCGACACGATGCTGATCGACGATCACCGCATCCTGCACGGCGTGACGGAAATCCACCCCGTCGATCCCGCCGCGCCCGCCTGGCGCGACGCACTGGTGGTGACCTTTTCCTCCCCGGCACGGGGAGGGGAACCGATCGCGTAGCGATAGGTGGAGGGGGGAACTGCCCCACGGCACACCCCCCTCAGCCCACCCTACGGCCAGCCACCTCCCGTGCCAGGGAGGATCACGTCATTTCAGCAGCACCAGTTCTTCCGCCATGCTGGGATGCAGCGCGATGGTGTCGTCGAAATCCTGCTTGGTCAGTCCCGCCTTCACCGCGATCGCGGCGGCCTGCAATATCTCCGGCGCATCCGGCCCGATCATGTGCAGCCCGACCACCCTGTCGGTCGTCGCATCCACCACCATCTTGTAGAGCGCCCGTTCCTCGCGCCCCGCCAGCACATTCTTCATCGGCCGGAAGTCGGAGGTGTAGACCTTCACCGTGCCATATTTATTCTTGGCGTCCGCCTCGGTCAGGCCGACCCCGGCCAGCGGCGGATGGCTGAACACGGCGGAAGGCACGGAGCCATAGTCGACCTTGCGCTTGTTGTTGCCGAACACCGTGTCGGCAAAGGCGTGCCCTTCGCGGATCGCCACCGGCGTCAGTTGCAGCCGGTCGGTGACATCGCCCACCGCATAGATGCTTTCGCAACTGGTCTGGCTATAATCGTCGACCTTGATCGCGCCCTTGTCGGTCAGGTCCACCCCGGCCGTCTCCAGACCCAGCCCGTCGACATGCGGCTTGCGCCCGGTGGCGAACAACACCACGTCCGCCGCGACCGGATCACCATCCTTGAAATGGACGCACAGCGTGCCGTCGTCATTCTTTTCGATCCGGTCCATCTTCGCATTGAAGCGGAAATTGATCCCCTTGGTCATGCTGATCTGGAGCAGCCGGTCGCGGATCTGCGCGTCATAACCGCGCAGCAGGTCGCTGCCCCGATTGACCATCGTCACATGGCTGCCGAACTGGTGGAAGATGCCGGCAAATTCATTGGCGATATAACCGCCGCCGACGATCACGATCCGCCTGGGGCATTCGTCCAGATGGAACACCTCGTTGCTGGTGATGCCATGTTCGGCGCCCTCCACCTCCGGCACGATCGGCCAGGCGCCGGTCGCGACCAGGATCACCTTGGCCGTCACCTCGCGCCCGCTCGCCAGCTTGACGCCATGCGGTCCGGTGATGGTCGCGCGCTCGCGGATCACCTCGACCTTGTGACTGTCGAGCGTATTGCCATACAGCCCTTCCAGCCGGTCGACCTCGCCCAGCACATTGTCGCGCAACGTCGTCCATTCAAAACCGCATTCCGGCACCTTCCAGCCGAACCGGCGTGCATCCTTCAGGTCCTCGGCGAAATGCGCGCCATAGATGAGCAGCTTCTTGGGCACGCAGCCGCGAATGACGCAGGTGCCGCCGACCCGAAACTCCTCGGCCACGGCCACCTTCGCGCCATGCGCCGCCGCGACGCGGGAGGCGCGCACGCCGCCCGATCCTGCACCGATGACGAAAAGGTCGAAATCAAACTCGCTCATGCCAGGTCTCCGCTCGGCGCGTCGCATACAGGGCGCTGCGCCATCAAACTTGGGGGCGGATATGGCGGCTGGGGGACGGAGTTACAAATGGGAATATTGTTGCTGGTACCCAAACCACCTCCGTTCGCTTCGAGCGTGTCGAGAAGCGGAAGCGCTGCACCAGCGCTTCTCGACTTCGCTCGAAACGAACGGTTGTGTGTTTATTCTGCCCCCATCGCCAACTCGATCAGCGCCATGGTCGACGGGTCGAACCCCGTAGGCCCATCGGCCTCGATCGACTTGGCGATCTCCTTGCCCAGTTCCACGCCGAACTGGTCGAAGGGGTTGATGCCCATCAGCACTGCATTGGCGAAGGTGCGATGTTCGTAGAAAGCGATCAGCGCGCCCAGCGCCTCGGGCGTCACATCGTCCAGCAGGATCGTGGTCGACGGCCGGTTGCCGGGATAGGCCCGCGCCGGATCGTCCGCATTCTCCTTGCCGCGCAGCAGAGCAGCGCCCTGCGCGAAGCAGTTGACCAGCAGCGCGCGATGATGGGCCGGGTCCAGCACATGACCCGGCTCGATCGAGGCGATGAACTCGACCGGCGAAATCACCGTGCCCTGATGCAGCAACTGGAACACCGCATGCTGCGCATCGGTGCCCACCCCGCCCCAGGTGATCGGCGCGGTCGGCCCAACGACCGGCTGGTTGTCGCGGGTCACGCTCTTGCCATTGCTCTCCATCTCCAGTTGCTGGAGATAGGAGGGCAGCAGCGCCAGCCGTTCGTCATATGCGAACAGCGCGCGCGTCTGACAACCGAGCACCCGCGCATAATATTGGTCGACAAAGGCCGCGATCAGCGGCGCATTCTCGGACGGAGCGGACAGGCGGAAATGGCGGTCCATCGCCGCCGCGCCCTCCAGCAGGCTCTCGAACGCATCCCAGCCCAGCGCCATCGCCGCCGGGAAGCCGATCGAGGACCAAAGCGAATAGCGTCCGCCCACGCTTTCGGCAAAGGGCAGGATGCGGGTTTCATCGACGCCCCATTCCATCGCCTTTTCCGGCGCGGCGGTCAGCGCGATCACCTTGCCATAGGGATCGTCCACGCCCGCCTCGACCATCCAGTTGATCGCGCTCGCCGCGTTCAGCATCGTCTCGCCGGTGGTGAAGGTCTTCGACGCGATCGCGATCAAAGTCGTGTGCGGATCGAACCCTTCCAGCGCCCGCTCCAGCGCCGTGCCATCCACATTGGACACGATCGCCACGTCATAGCGCACGCCATCGCCGTCCAGCGCATCGACGATCAGCTTGGGGCCAAGCGCCGACCCGCCGATGCCGATATGCAGGACATGGCGCACCTCGCCCAGCGCGCCCGCCTCGATCGCATCGATCAGGCCGCGCATCCGGTTGTGCAGCATCTTGGCATGGGCGACGCTGTCGGCATTGCCCTCGCCCCGTTCGGCGGGGTGCTCGGCGGCACGGCCTTCACTGTTGTTGACCGCCTGCCCTGAAAACAGCGCATCGCGCCAGCCGGCAAAATCCTGTTCCTGCGCCAGCGTCAGGAAGCCTGCCAGCACATCGTCGGTCAGATGGGTCTTGGACCAGTCGAACCGGATCGGCCCCTGGCTCAGTACCAGCTTGGACAGGCGATCGGGATCGGTCGTGAAAATCGACTTGAGGTCTGCTTGCGGAAGCGCGGCGATGGACGCCAAGGAACTCGGCTGTGCAGGGCTGGTCATGCAATATCCTCTATGACGTTGGTCGATATCGACGCTGCACCGGTCGATTCCCGCTATGCTTAGCCCAAAGCGGCGGGTTTTGCATCGGCAACGACTGCTTGACGCGCACCTTCGCAGGCTCCAAAAGCCGCCACGGCCGCTTTATGGGCCTTCTCAAGGGATCAGACGACACTCCATGACTGCCAAATCGGAAACGCGGGACTTCCTCTGGTTTCTCGCCAAGCTCGGGCTGTTCGTCTTCATCCTGCGCAGCTTCATCATTTCGCCGTTCAACATTCCGTCGGAATCCATGCAGCCGCGCCTGCTGATCGGGGACTATCTGCTGGTGGCCAAATGGCCCTATGGCTATTCCCGCTATTCGCTGCCGTTCAGCATTCCGCTGATCCCCGGCCGTATCCTCGCCTCCACGCCTGAGCGTGGCGACGTGGTGGTGTTCAAGGCGCCACCGAACCAGAAGAACGACTATATCAAGCGCGTCATCGGCCTGCCCGGTGACCAGATCGCGGTGCGCGGCGGAGCCGTCTATCTGAACGGTCAGGCGATCCCGAAGCAGAAGGTCGCCGACCTCGTCATCCCGGTGACGCAGAACATGATCGACGCTTCGGCGAAGGAAGGCGCGGCCTCCCCCTGCTATCGCCCGGATTTCGAGGAAGCCGCGTCCGACGGCGGCAGGCAGTGCCGTTACCCGCAATTCCGCGAAACGCTGCCCGGCGGCAAGAGCTACAATGTCCTCGACCTGCTGCCCGATGGCGCGGCCGATGATCGCGACGCGGTGCTGGTGCCCGAAGGCAAGCTGTTCATGATGGGCGACAATCGCGATCGCAGCGCCGACAGCCGCTTCCCGGCGGTCGAAGGCGGCGGCATCGGCCTCGTCCCAGAAGAAAATCTGGTGGGCAAGGCGGTGATCTCGGTCTTCTCGACCGATGGCAGCGCCAACTGGCTGCTGCCCTGGACCTGGTTCACCGCCGCGCGCTGGAGCCGGATCGGGGAAGGCTTTTGAAGCTGACCGTTCCTGCCTCTGACACGCCTGCCTGGCTCAAGGATCTGATCGGCCGCGCGCCGAAAGATCCCGCGACCTTCGAACAGGCGCTGACTCATGGCAGCGCCAAGGCCGTCAATTACGAACGGCTGGAGTTCCTGGGCGATCGTATCCTCGGCCTGCTGATCGGTGAATGGCTGTTCGAAAGCTTTGCCGACGAACCCGAAGGCAAGCTGTCCCGCCGCTTCAACGCGCTGGTATCGGGCGAAACCTGTGCCGAAGTCGCACGCGCCGCCGGCGTGCCCAGGCATCTGGTGCTGGGCAAACAGGCCCGTGACGATGGCGCCACCAACAGCGACAATGTGCTGGGCGACGTCATGGAAGCGCTGATCGGCGCCCTCTATCTGGAAGGCGGGCTGGAAGAAGCGCGCACCCTGGTTCGCCGCCTCTGGGCCGACCGGGTCGACACCCAGACCAGCGCCCCGCGCCATCCCAAATCCTATCTTCAGGAATGGGCCGCCGCCAACAAGCGCAAACCGCCAGAATATGCGCTGACCGACCGGTCCGGCCCCCAGCACGCCCTGCGCTTCACGGTCACCGTGTCGATCAAGGGGGCGGGCGAGGCAAGCGCGACCGGCGCATCGAAACAGGAAGCCGAAACGGCTGCGGCCAAGGCCCTGCTGGAGAAGCTGACGGGTTGATTAAGCGCTTCATCAACCCGTTCGCCCTGAGCCTGTCGAAGGGCTTTCCTTCTTCGAGCCGGGCATGACATTCTGGGCGTACATGCTCCACTGCGCAGACCGCAGTTTCTACGTCGGGCATAGCGACAATCTGGGACAGCGCATTGCCCAGCATGAGAGTGGGGAAATCCCCGGCTACACCCAAACGCGCCTGCCGGTAAAACTGGTCTGGTCGCAAGCCTTCGGCACGCGTATGGAAGCACTTGAGGCCGAACGGCAGATCAAAGGCTGGAACCGGGCCAAGAAGTTGGCTCTGATCCGCGAAGATTGGGCATTGATCTCCAGCTTGGCGCGATCGAACAAAAAAAAGTAAAGCGCTTCGACAGGCTCAGCGCGAACGGAGTTATTTTTGGACAAGGACATTGAAAACCAGCGCTGCGGCGTCATCGCCATCGTCGGCGCGCCCAATGCGGGCAAATCGACGCTGGTCAACGCGCTGGTGGGGCAGAAGGTGGCGATCACCAGCCCCAAGGCGCAGACCACGCGCACCCGCGTCATGGGCGTCGCGATCGAGGGCGACGCGCAACTGGTGCTGGTCGACACGCCTGGCGTCTTCGCGCCCAAGCGGCGGCTGGACCGCGCCATGGTACAGGCGGCCTGGGGCGGCGCGCAGGGCGCTGACCTCATTGCCATGGTCATCGACGGCAAGGCCGGCCTTGGCCCCAAGCTGGAACCGATCGTCGAAGCGCTCAAGCATCGCAGCGAACGCAAATGGCTCATCATCAACAAGGTGGATATCGCCACCAAGGAACGGCTGCTGGCCCACACGCAAAAGCTGAACGACCAACTGGGTTTCGACGAAATCTACTTCGTCTCGGCCGCGACCGGCGATGGCCTGCCCGAACTCAAGACCGCCTTCGCGAACGCCATGCCCGAAGGACCATGGCACTTCCCGGAAGATCAGGTGTCGGACGCCACCGACCGCATGATGGCGGCGGAAATCACGCGCGAGCAGCTCTATCACCAGCTCCACGCCGAACTCCCCTATGCCGCCGCCGTGGACACCGAACAATATAAGGAGCGCGACGACGGCTCGGTCGAAATCCACCAGCAGATCCTGGTCGGTCGCCCGACGCAGCGCGCCATCGTCCTGGGCAAGGGCGGTCAGCGCCTCAAGGAAATCGGGTCGAAGGCCCGCGCCGAACTGGCAATCCTGCTGGGCGTGAAGGTCCATCTCTATCTCCACGTCAAGGTGAAGGAAGACTGGGAGAATGATCGCGGCATCTATCGCGACATCGGCCTCGACTGGGTGGAATGACGATCGGGGCGACGACGGCAATGCAAACAAGGTAAATCCATTCTTTACCTTGTTTCGTTACGGACCCGTGTCATGGGACCGAAGCAGAAAATCGCCTTTGCCGTCGGCGTCTCCGTTGTCGGGACGATCGTCATCATGGCCATCGTGTCGGCCATTCCCGGCATGTTCATCCCGCTCCGCTATTTCGGCGTCGGCATCTTCTGTTCGGGCAGCATCTCGGCGCCCGTCTGCATCCTCCTCGTCCGCCAGGGCGAGGATAACCGACGCCTCCGCCATGAACTGGAATTGCGGGTGGCCGAACTGGCGCGGCTGGCGCAGATTGACGGGCTGACCGGCCTGCTCAGCCGCAACGCCTTTTTCGACGCGGTGGATCAGGTCCATCGCCAGCCGGACAACTGGTATCTGCTGATCGACATCGACCATTTCAAGCGCTTCAACGACGAGCATGGCCACCAGACCGGCGACATCGTCCTGCATGCGGTGGCGACAGCGATCCGCGAAGCCTTGCACCCCGCCGACCTGTGCGGCCGGCTGGGCGGCGAGGAATTTGCCGCCTGCCTGATCGGCTGCGACGAGGATCAGGCCGAACGCCGGGCCGAACATGTCCGCGCATCCGTCCATTCGCTGCGCGTCCGTGCCCCCACCGGCGGCACGGTCCGCGTCACTGCCAGCATCGGCCTCAGCGCGTCTGATCCGACCCGCCCGATCGAGGCCAGCCTGCATCTGGCCGACCTTGCCATGTATGCGGCCAAGACGGGCGGACGCAACCAGGTGCGCCGCGCCGCCTGAGCGTCCGGCCTTATTCGGCCGCCGCTTCCTTCTTCTTGGCCGGGGCCTTCTTCGCCGGCGCCTTCTTGGCCGCAGGCTTCTTGTCAGCCGCTTCCTTCTTGGGCGCCGCCTTCTTCTTGGCAGGGGCTTTCTTGCCCTTCTTGGCCGGTGCCGCAGCGGCACGGGCGTCGATCAGTTGCGCGGCTTCCTCCAGCGTCAACTGGTCCTTGTCGACCGTCTTGGGCAGCGTCGCATTGGTCGTGCCGTCGGTGACATAGGCGCCATAACGGCCCTCCATCAGCTTGATCTCGGCCTCGGTCCGCGGATGCGCGCCGAGCACCTTGAGCGGCTCGCGACCACCGCTCGACCGGCCGCCCCGGTTGGCAGCCTCGGCCAGCTTCACGACCGCGCTGTTCATGCCGACCTCGAAAATCTCGGCCGTGTTCGCCAATCGCCCATATTTGCCGTCATGCAGCAGATAGGGACCAAAGCGCCCGATATTCGCCACGATCGGCAGCCCCGTTTCGGGATGCAGCCCGACTTCACGCGGCAGGCTCAGCAGCTTGACCGCCCAGTCCAGCGTCATCTCGCCATCGGGCAGATCCTTAGGGATCGACCCGCGCTTGGCCTCCTTGCCCTCGCCCATTTCGATATAGGGACCAAAACGGCCTGACTTCTTGACGATGTCCTGCCCGGTTTCGGGATGCTGGCCCAGCACTTCAGGTCCGCTATCGGCGCCCTCGGCCCCACCCGGCTGGCCGAACTTGCGGGTATATTTGCACTCCGGATAGTTGGAGCAGGCGATGAACGCGCCGAACCGCCCGCCACGCAACGACAATTGCCCATCCGCGCATAGCGGGCAGGCGCGCGGATTGCTGCCGTCGGCCTTGGGCGGAAACAGCATCGGTTCCAGAAACTTGTCCAGCTCCGCCGTGATGTCGGACGGCTTCTGCTCCATGATCTCGGCCGTCTTCGGCTTGAAATCGCGCCAGAAGGCTTCCAGCACTTCCTGCCACTGGGCACGGCCGCCGCTGATGTCATCCAGCTCGTCTTCCAGACCTGCCGTGAAGTCGTAGGACACATAGCGTTCGAAGAAGCGCTCCAGGAACGCCGTCACCAGCCGCCCGCTCTCCTCAGCAAAGAAGCGGTTCTTCTCGATCCGCACATAGTCGCGGTCCTTGAGCACCTGTAGTGTGGACGCATAGGTGGAAGGCCGCCCGATCCCCAATTCCTCCAGACGCTTGACCAGCGACGCTTCGGAATAGCGCGGCGGCGGCTGGGTGAAATGCTGGTCGGCCGTCACCTTCTTCTTGGCGGGCGCATCGCCCTCGCTCATGCGTGGCAGCAGCTTCGAATCATCGTCGTCGCTGTCGTCCCGGCCCTCTTCATAGAGTGCAAGGAAGCCGGGGAAGATCACGACCTGACCCGTCGCGCGCAAAGCATGGCTGCCCGACCCGTCGACCAGGTCGATCGTCGTCCGCTCCAGCCGCGCCGACGCCATCTGGCTCGCCAGCGCCCGCTTGAAGATCAGGTCGTACAGGCGCGCATGGTCGCCCGACCCCACCTTGTCGCGGCCGAACTCGGTCGGACGGATGGCTTCATGCGCTTCCTGCGCATTCTTCGCCTTGGTCTGATATTGGCGCGGCTTTTCGGGCAGGTAGCCGCCGTCATAGCGCTCCGCAATCGCCTTGCGCGCGGCGGAAATGGCGCTGCCGTCCATCTGCACGCCGTCGGTACGCATATAGGTGATCGCGCCGTCTTCATACAATTGCTGCGCCACCCGCATCGTGTGGCTGGCGGAAAAGCCCAGCTTGCGCGCCGCTTCCTGCTGCAACGTCGACGTCGTGAACGGCGCAGGCGGATTGCGGCTGACCGGCTTCGTCTCGACCTTGTCGACCGTGAAGCGCCCGGCCTCCACATCGGCCTTGGCCGCCATGGCGTCGCCTTCCTTGCCGATGGTCAGGCGGTCGATCTTCTCGCCCTTCCAGCGGACGAGGCGCGCGGTGAAAGCCTGTCCGCCCTGCTCCATCTCGGCCGCGACCGACCAATATTCCTGCGGGGTGAAGCTTTCGATCTCTCGTTCGCGCTCCACCACCAGCCGCAATGCGACCGACTGGACGCGCCCGGCCGACTTGGCGCCGGGCAGCTTGCGCCACAGCACCGGCGACAAGGTGAAGCCTACCAGATAGTCGAGCGCGCGGCGCGCCCGATAGGCGTCGATCAGATCCTCGTCCAGCGCGCGCGGCTTGGCCATCGCATCCAGCACCGCCGCCTTGGTGATCGCGTTGAACGTCACCCGTTCTACGACGGACGGCAGCGCCTTCTTCGCGCGCAGCACCTCCTGCACGTGCCAACTGATCGCTTCCCCTTCGCGATCAGGGTCAGTCGCCAGGATCAATCGCGTCGCCTGCCTGGACGCATCGGCAATGGCTTTTAGCTGCTTGCCCTTGTCGCCATAATTTTCCCACGACATGGCAAAGCCGTCGTCCGGGTCCACCGACCCGTCCTTGGCCGGCAGGTCGCGGATATGGCCATAGCTGGCGAGGACATGGAAATCCCCGCCCAGATATTTCTCGATGGTCTTCGCCTTGGCCGGCGATTCTACGATGACAAGCTGCATTATGGCCCCGAAATTTGATGCCTTACACGTACGCGCGAGTCTGGCTGGGTTGTCGCTATCGCGTCAAGCGCCCCTGTACGCCAGTCTTAACCGCGCCATATCAGGCAAATATTTGTGCAAGCGACCGCCCGCTTTCATCCTCGCGTGCCAATGCCAGATAGGCTTCGCTCCAGCAGACCGAACTCAGAATCGTCGCGCCGCCAGCCGCCATATTGACGAAGATGTTGAAAACCAGCGTATCCATGCTCTCTTCTCCGGCAAAGGCTGCCAACAGCCCGCCGATCGCCGCCATGATGATCAGGAACGGCACCCAGATCAGCAGACCCAAACCCAATATCCGCCAGCGATTGCCTTCCGTCAGTGCGGTGCTGCGCGCCATGGCCTCCAACACGCTCAGATTTTCGCGCAGCATAGCCGGCAAGCTGACCGCCCAGCGGGTCAAGAGCATCAGCCCCGGCACGACAAGGAAGACAAGACCAACGAGAATCCCGATTCCCGTCAGGAGACTCAAGCCAAACGCCGCAACAAAGCGCGGTGCGATCTCGTCGCCCGACAAGCGTTTCTGAAGCGTGAAATACACCGCCAGCACGGAAACGAAGAACAGCGCTATATTGCCCGCTATATTCCCGGCGACAACAGGCTCATAGGTATCGATCCCTCCCGCTACCAAGCCGACGACCACGACGCAGGCGCCGTAACGCATCCCATCCCGTCCGATGTCAGCCATCGCTGTCGAGAATATCCCGCCGATGTCCAGTCGCTGCACTTCATCGCTCATGTCATTGAAACCTTTCCCCCTGAATGCCGGTCGGTCCGGCCCGCCAATTCCAGTTCCAGCAGCACCGTCTGCACCACCGCCGGCGACAGGCCCGACAGGCGGATCAGTTCATCCACCGGAACCGCCACCGGCCCCAGCAGGCCGATCACCGTCGCGCGCTCCTGCTCCGCCACATCGCTGGACACCGGTGCCCCGATGAAGTCGAAGCCACCCTGCCGCACCATCCGGGGATCGAAGCCGCCGATCGCCTCCATGATGTCCGCCCCGTTCTGGACCAGAATGGCGCCCTCGCGGATCAGCGAATTGCACCCCTGCGCGCGCGGGTCGAGCGGCGATCCCGGCACCGCCATCACCTCGCGCCCCGCCTCGCCCGCCAGCCGCGCCGTGATCAGCGACCCGGACTTGGGCGCAGCCTCCACCACCACCGTCCCCAGAGCGAGGCCGGCGATAATCCGGTTGCGCGCCGGAAAATGCCGGGCCAGCGGCTGGACGCCCGGCGGATGCTCGGTGACGAGCAGTCCCCGTTCCGCAACCTGCGCCTGCAAATCCCGGTTCTCCGGCGGAAACACCACGTCGATGCCGCTCGCGATCACGCCGATCGTGCCGCTCTCGATCGACCCGCGATGCGCCTCTGTATCAATGCCACGCGCCAGCCCCGACACGACCACCGCGCCGCGCTGCCCCAGATCCTGTGCAAGGCTTCGGGCAAAGCGGCACGCCGCGGCCGACGCATTGCGCGCGCCCACCATCGCGATGCAGGGTTTCGCCGCCAGCGCCCCGTCGCCCCGCACGATCAGCGCAGGCGGCGCACCGTCCATCTGGTCCAGCAGCGCGGGATAGTCGGCATCGCCCATCAGCAGATAGCGCGCGCCCAGCGCCCGCGCCGCCGCAATCTCTCGCTCCACCGCGCCGGCATCCGCGACGCTCGCCTTGCCGCCGCCCCGCGCAGCCAGCTCGGGAATGGCGCGCAACGCTTCCGCCGCCGTCCCGAACCGCGCGAGCAATTGCCGATAGCTGACCGGACCGATCCGGGGGGAGCGGATCAGCCGCAGCCGGTCGAACCGCTCCCGCTCGCTCATTCCGGGGACGCGCCCTTGGCCTTGCCGATCTTCGGCTCCTCGCCCTTCGTCAGCCGCGCGATATTGGCGCGATGCCGCCACAGCAGGATCAGCGCCATGGCGAGCGACACCGGCACCAGATCGAGGCGCCCGAACGCCCACATCGCCACGGGCGCGCTGATCGCCGCCGACATGCCCCCGACCGACGACCATTTGGTCCCGAACAGCATGCCCAGCCACACAAGCGCGAATATGATCCCGGCCGGCCAGCAGAGCGCCGTCACCACGCCCATCATCGTCGCCACGCCCTTGCCCCCTGCAAAGCGCAGCCACACCGGATAGCAATGGCCGATGAAGGCCATCGCCCCCGCCATCGGCCCGCCGCCATCGACCAGAGCCGCACCGATCAGCACCGCCGCCACACCCTTCAGCAGGTCCAGCAGCAATGTCGCCGCCGCCAGCCCCTTGCGCCCGGTGCGCAGCACATTGGTCGCGCCGATATTGCCCGACCCTATCTGCCGCAGGTCGCCCGCGCCGGTAAAGCGGGTCAGCAACAGGCCAAAGGGGATGGAACCAAGCAGATAGCCCAGCAGCAGGACGAAAGCAGGAAGAAGCCAGGGAGATGTCATGAAAATCGCCAGTAAATGTTGCACGCGACCATACAGTGACAGCCGCGCGGGGCAATGCTGTTGATGCGCTTAACGCACGCGCGCTGGATTGCCGACCACGGTCGCGCCCGCCAGCACATCGCGCGTCACCACGCTGCCCGCGCCGATCAGGGCATCGTTGCCGATCGTCACGCCCGGCAGGATGATCGCCCCGCCGCCGATCCACACATTGCGCCCGATGCGGATCGGTCGGCCCCATTCGATCCCGGTCGCGCGCTCGGCCGCATCGCGCGGATGATCGGCGGTCAATATCTGCACGCCGGTCCCGATCTGCGTCCCGTCGCCGATCGTCACGTCCACTACGTCCAGGATGACGCAGTTGAAGTTCAGGAATACGCCATCGCCCAGGAAGATGTTGAAGCCATAATCGCAGTGGAAAGGCGGCCGGATGGTCGATCCCGCCCCCACCGCCCCAAGCCGCTCGCGCAGCAAACCCTCACGCTCCGGCGGCAGGGTGGCGTTGAACCGTCGCATCCATTCCGCCGCCGCCATTTGATCGGCAATGATCTCGGGGTCATCGGCATGATAGGGTTCGCCCGCGATCATCCTCTGCTTCATGCTGCGCCCGGTCATCATCCTCTCCCTGATCTTGCGCGCGAAGTGGCAGCGGCCGGCCCGCTTTGCAAGCGCAGGCCGTTGACACGCAGACCCCATGACGCGACATGAAACGCCATGACGGTCGCACCAGACGCTCCTATCCTCTTCTTCGATTCCGGCGTAGGGGGGCTTTCCATCCTGGCCCCTGCCCGCGCGGCTTTGCCCACCGCCCGGATCGTCTACGCCGCAGACAGCGCCGGCTTCCCCTATGGTACGAAGAGCGAGGCGGAGATTGCCGCCCGTGTCCCGGCGCTGCTCGGCCGGCTGGTGGAGCGCTACCGCCCGCGCCTCGCCGTCATCGCCTGCAACACCGCCTCCACCATCGCGCTCCAGCATGTCCGCGCCGCGCTCGACATTCCGGTGGTCGGCACCGTCCCGGCGATCAAGCCCGCCGCCCTGCTCTCCAAAAGCCGCGTCTTCGGCGTGCTGGGTACCGACGCGACCGTCCGCCAGCCCTATGTCGATCGGCTCGCGGCCGAACATGGCGCCGACTGCACCATGCTGCGCCATGGCTCCGCCGCGCTGGTGCAACTGGCCGAAGCAAAATTGCGCGGCGACCCGCTCGACCCGCAGGTCGCGCGCGACGCGCTGGCCGGTCTCATCGACCAGCCCGGCGGCGACCGCATGGATATGGTCGTCCTCGCCTGCACCCATTTTCCGCTGGTGGAACAGGAACTGGCCGCTGCCGCACCCCATCCCGTCGGCTTCGTCCATGGTGGCGACGGCATCGCCCGGCGTATCCGATATCTGACGCAAGGCCAGCCCTGGCCGGACACGCCAGCCCCCGGCGTTGCGGTTTTCACGCGCCTCGATGAAAGGCAGGAAGCCTTGCGCCCCACCCTCGCCCGCTATGGCCTCGACCGCATCGAAGCGCTTTGAATGGCATGGGCCATTTGTCCAATGGCCAGACGGCTCGTTCAGTCTGATAGGTATTTCTCCCTGAAGTTGCGAGCGGTTATCGCTGGTAATGACGGGTCTGCGCGGTTAAATGCGGCATCGGGCAAGAGGATGGCGCAGCGAAAAACAACAGCGCGCGAATGAAACGGGAAGAAGCGTAGTGAACTACAAGCACATCTTTTCGCAGGCGATCGACCGGCTCCATGAAGAAGGTCGCTATCGCGTATTCATCGATATCCTGCGCAATCGCGGGGCCTATCCCAACGCCCGCTGCTTCCACGGCCATAATGGTCCCAAGCCCATCACCGTCTGGTGTTCCAACGACTATCTCGCCATGGGCCAGCATCCCAAGGTGGTCGCCGCCATGGAGGAAGCGCTCCATGATGTCGGCGCCGGCTCCGGCGGCACCCGCAATATCGGCGGCAACACCCATTATCATATCGACCTGGAAGGCGAACTGGCCGACCTGCATGGCAAGGAAGGCGCGCTGCTCTTCACCTCGGGCTATGTCTCGAACGAAGCGACGCTCTCGACCCTCGCCAAACTGCTGCCGGGTTGCATCATCTTTTCCGACGAATTGAACCATGCCTCGATGATCGCGGGCATCCGCAACTCAGGCTGCGAAAAGCGCGTCTTCCGTCATAACGATGTCGATCATCTGCGTGAATTGCTGGCCGCCGAAGACCCCGAAGCGCCCAAGCTGATCGCGTTCGAAAGCGTCTATTCGATGGACGGCGATGTCGCGCCGATCGCTGACATCTGCGATCTGGCCGATGAATATAACGCGCTTACCTATCTGGACGAAGTCCATGCCGTGGGCATGTATGGCGCGCGCGGCGGCGGCATTTCGGAACGGGATGAGGTCGCCGACCGCCTGACCATCATCGAAGGCACGCTGGGCAAGGCGTTCGGCGTCATGGGCGGCTATATCGCGGCCGACCAGATGATCGTCGACGTCATCCGCAGCTACGCGCCCGGCTTCATCTTCACCACCTCGCTCTCGCCCGTGCTGGTCGCCGGCGTGCTGGCGAGCGTCCGCCACTTGAAGGCATCGAGCGAAGAGCGCGAAGGCCAGCAGGCATCGGCCGCCACGCTCAAACAATTTATGCGCGACGCCGGCCTGCCGGTGATGGATTCGGTCACGCATATCGTCCCGCTGATGGTGGGCGACCCGGTCAAGGCCAAGCGGATCAGCGACATCCTGCTCGCCGAATATGGCGCCTATGTGCAGCCCATCAACTATCCCACCGTCCCCCGCGGCACGGAACGCCTGCGCTTCACCCCCGGCCCGGCGCATACCGAAGAGATGATGCGCGACCTTGTGTCGGCGCTGGCCGAAATCTGGGACCGTCTGGAACTGGAAAAGACGGCGCGTCAGGCGGCTTGAAGATAGCAGGGAGAGAAGCCCGGCTTCCTCCCCACCTCCGTTCGTCCTGAGCCTGTCGAAGGACGCGCGCTAGTCTGCCCTCATTGCCCCTGCCGATTGCGCGCGAGGAGTTTCAGCCGCTCCCAATCGCCATCGATCAGGGCCTGTTTCTTGGCCGGCTCCACCCTTTGATCCTACGCTCCGCAGCCAGCGCTTCCTCTCGCGTTCCGAAATTTTCCGTCCAGACCAGAACCATCGGCCGGCGCATGGCGGTGTATCCGCCGATCAAACCTTGCTGATGCTGGGCGACGCGGATTTCCAGATCATCCGTGTGACCCGCGTAGAAGGAACTATCGTTGCATCGGAGGAGATATGCGTGAAAGGCCATATCATAGTCCAAGCTGGGCGCGCGTCCTTCGACAAGTTCAGGCCGAACGGATGTGGTTTTTGGTGGGCTCACATGGCGAGGGCATCGCCCATCCCCCGGCAAGGGCCGACACCCTCAAACCCGGATCAACCCACCCCGCACCGCATAACCGCGATACAGCGCCCGGCTATGCGGGAACCCGCCCATATCCCGCGCCAGCCGCTCGATCGCGATCGCCAGTTCCCGGCGCGGCGACACATGGAACCGATCCAACCATCCGAACAGCGCCCGCTTCCAAACCCCCGGCAACGCCTCCTGCTGGCCGAAATCGACAATCTCCAGCCTGCCACCCGGCGCCACGCAACGCGCCGCCTGTGCCAATGCCATTTCCCATTCCGGAATCATCGACAGCGCATAGCTGATGAACACCCGTTCGAACGTCGCCCGGCCGAACAGCGCCTGCGCATCGAACCCACAGGCATCCCCCTGCGCCAGCGCCACCCGGCCGCCCATGCCGGCCTTCGCCACGGACGCCCGCGCCGTCCCCAGCATCGCCTCGCTGATATCGACGCCATAGAGCCGCGCCTGCGGCCAGGCCTTCCCCACCGCGATCAGGTTGCGCCCGGTGCCGCAGCCAATCTCCAGCACCGCGCCGCCCGCCGGCACATCCAGATCGGCGATCAGCCCGTCCCGCCCCAGCAGATAATATTTGCGCGTCAAATCGTAGATATGCCGCTGGTAACGATAGACTCCGTCCATCAACTGGCCGTGGCCGCTCATCATGCCGCTTTCAGCACATAGAGATGCACGCCGCCATAAATGGCCGACCGGTCGCGCGCGGTGTAATCGAGCGACGCTTCAGCCCGATAATCCCATCGGTCCAGAACGTCCTGCACGACCCGGCCCGGCAATATGCTCGGTTCGCCGGCGGTGCGGAACAGCACGCGTGCGCCGGGCTTGGCCGTCCGTGTGATCTGCGCCCACAGCGCGTTCAACTGCGCGTCGTCCATCCAGTCCTGCGCGTCGAGCAGGATATAGCGATCGCATGAGCCGGCCGGCTGGCTGGCGAGGAAGTCGGTGAAATTGACATGGCGCACATCGACCCGCCCGGCCCGTGCGCGCACCGCCTCATGATTGCCGGCTTGCAGATAGGGCGGCAACGGCCCCTCGCCGCCGTCATAGCCCCGGCCGAACGCCTGTACCGCAAAATAATTGTCCTTCAGGTCGAAGTCGCAGGCCAGCTTCTTCAGCCGCGCTTTCAGCACAGTGTCCATCCGATCATCGCCGGCCAGCGCCTCGAACTGGGCGGGCGGGATGCCCAGCCCGAACAGCGAAGCCGGCTGGCTGGTCAGCCAGCGCACGAACCCCCTGTCGAAGATCGGCGCCAGCTCGCGCTCGAAAATCGCGACCTGCTCCTCACGGCTTTGCGCGTCCAGCATCCGCCTGGGGTTCACGCCATGCACCCGCGCCAGCAGATGCGCCGCGCCGATGAAGCGCCCAAGTAGCCCATGCTTGTAGATGCCCCGCGCGAAACCGCCGATCCGCCGACGGCCGATCAGGTCGCGCCCCTCCCAATAACGCCGCGTCGCCTCGTCCAGATGCGGCGCGACATGGCGGCGATAGGCGGCGACATTCGCCTTGTCGTCGGCGCGGGCAAAGAAGCGATGGAAGGCTTCATGGTCCGGCAGCACCTGCGCCGCCGTGCGCTTCAGCCTGTTGAGTGCGATATGCGCGGTGTTGAGGTCGACTGCCGTGATCCTGGCGGGATCGGCGGTCAGGTAGGACAGGACGTTGCAGCCGCCCGACGCGATCGTCACCACATGGCAATCGGGCGTGATCGCCAGCGCCTCCATGTCCACCGCCGGGTCTTCCCATATTTGCGCATAGACAAGCCCGCGAAAGGCGAAGGTGAAGGCCCGCTCCAGCAGCCCCTGTTTCGACAGATGGCGGTGACGATGCACCGCACTGGTGACTTTCTGATGCTCAGTCGCCGCCATGAAACACTCCTCGCTGCCGGGTCGTCTCCGCGCCGATAGGGCAATGGCGTGTCGCCCGCATGACGCCGCGATGACGTGGCGATGACTCCCTTTGGGGAAATGGCCTTGCGGAACCGGAGCGGCCCATCCCATCTTCTGCACATATGGCTCACTGGATCGAACCGCACCCCACCGGCATCTATGTCCGCCCCGCCGATGCGTGGATCGACCCGTCCTTGCCGCAGGAGCGCGCTTTGGTGACGCATGGCCATGCCGACCATGCGCGCGGTGGCCATGGCCATGTCTGGGCTACGCGCGAAACGCTGGCGATCATGGCGCTGCGCTATGGCACCGCCAGCGGCACGGCGGTCGGCTATGGGGAGGAGATCAGGCTGGGTGGCGTCACGATCCGCTATGTCCCTGCCGGCCATGTGCTGGGTTCGGCGCAGATCGTGCTGGACCATGCCGGCGAGCGCGTCGTCGTCACCGGCGATTACAAGCGCCGCCCCGACCCCACCTGCAAGGCCTTCGAGCCGGTCCCCTGCGACATCTTCGTGACGGAGGCCACGTTCGGCCTCCCCGTCTTCCGCCATCCCGAAACGGGCAGCGAGATGGACCGGCTGCTCGTCGCGCTCCACGCCCATCCCGACCGTTGCGTGCTGGTCGGCGCCTATGCTTTGGGCAAGGCGCAGCGCGTCATCTGCGAACTGCGCGCACGCGGCCATCGCGACCCCATCTATATTCATGGCGCGATGGAACGGATGTGCGCCCTCTATCAGGATTTCGGCATCGACATGGGCGAATTGCGCCCCGCAACCGGCGTGCCGGCGAAGGAAATGCGCGGGCATGTCGTCGTCTCGCCGCCCTCCGCCCTCAACGACCGCTGGAGCCGCCGCCTGCCCGATCCCATCACCGCCATGGCGTCGGGCTGGATGCGGGTGCGCCAGCGCGCGCGGCAGAAGAATGTCGAACTGCCGCTCGTCATTTCCGACCATGCCGACTGGGACGAGCTGACCGACACCATCCGGGAGGTTGCGCCGACTGAAACCTGGATCACCCATGGCCGGGAGGAAGCGTTGCTCCACTGGTGCATGACCCACCAGATCAAGGCGCGCGCTTTGGCGCTGGTCGGCCGCGAAGATGAGGATGAGGGGTGATGACGCGCCGGCTTTATCCACCATGTCCTCCTGCAAAAGCAGGAGCCCAGGGTTTGAAACCTGACGCTTGGCACTCCACGCTCCTGCATGCGCAAGAGCATGGTGGAGGCGCCTCATGAGGCAATTCTCCCAACTGCTCGACGGTCTGGTCTACACCCGCTCGCGCAATGGCAAGCTGGCCCTCATCGCCGCCTATATGCGCGAAGCGCCCGACCCCGATCGTGGCTGGGCGCTCGCCGCGCTGACCGGCAATCTCGACCTGAAGGCGGTCAAGGCGTCCGCCATCGGCGACATGATCCGCGCCCGCACCGACCCGGTCCTCTATGAAATGAGCCGTGACTATGTCGGCGACCTCGCCGAAACCGTCGCCCTCCTCTGGCCGAAACGCGAAGAGCAACCGGCCGAACTGGACGACGGCTCGCTCAGCCTCTCCGCCGTCATCGACCGCCTGCATGGCGTCAGCCGCGCCGCCGCACCGGACGCTATGGCCCAGATGATGGACCATCTCGACGCCTCCGGCCGTTTCGCGCTGCTCAAACTCGCCACCGGCGGCCTGCGCGTCGGCATTTCCGCCCGCCTCGCCAAGACCGGCTTCGCGCAGGCTTTCGACCTCGACGTCGATGATGTCGAACAGGTCTGGCACGCCCTGTCCGCGCCCTACGCCGAACTGTTCGACTGGGCCGAAGGCCGCATCGGCCGACCCGACCCGGAAGGCACGCCCTATTTCCGCCCCTTCATGCTGGCCCATCCGCTGGAGGCCGACAGCGTCGACCTGACCGACTATGCCGCCGAATGGAAATGGGACGGCATCCGCATCCAGATCGTCGGCACCGGCAGCGAAACCCGCCTCTACAGCCGCGCGGGCGACGATATTTCAGGCAGCTTCCCCGAAATAGCACAAGCCTTCACCGGCCATGCCGTTCTGGACGGCGAACTGCTGGTGAAGGGCGACACGCAGGGAGGAGAGGCCGCCAGCTTCAACGCCTTGCAACAACGCCTCGGCCGCAAGGCGGTGAGCGCGAAGATGATGGCCGACTATCCCGCCTTCGTCCGCCTCTACGACCTGCTGATCGAGGGCGACGACGATGTGCGCACCCTCCCATGGAAACAGCGCCGCGCCCGGCTGGAAGCCTATATGCCGCAGCTTGCCGCCGACCGTTTCGACCTCTCCGCCCTCATCGAAGCCCCCGATTTCGAAGCCCTTGCCGACATTCGCGCCGGCGCCCGCGATGCCGCGATCGAGGGGGTGATGCTCAAACGCCGCGACAGCCCCTATGTTGCCGGGCGCAAGGCCGCGCTCTGGTATAAATGGAAACGCGATCCCCTCACTGCCGACTGCGTCATGATGTATGCCCAGCGCGGCCATGGCAAACGCTCCTCCTTCTATTCGGATTACACGTTCGGTTGCTGGACGGAAGACGGCGAATTGCTGCCGGTGGGCAAGGCCTATAGCGGCTTTACCGACGAGGAACTCAAATGGCTCGACCGCTTCGTGCGCCAGAATACGGTCGCCCGCTTCGGCCCGGTGCGGGAGGTGGAAAAGACGCTGGTGCTGGAAGTCGCCTTCGATTCCATCCACGACAGCAAACGCCACAAATCCGGCCTCGCCATGCGCTTCCCCCGCATCGCCCGCATCCGCAAGGACAAGCCGGCGGCGGAGGCAGACACGATCGAGGGATTGAAGAAGTTGGTGGTTTGACGCCCGGCACGCACGAGCCTCACCGCCATCGCATGCCGTGAATCGATGACAACAGCCAGCGCGCGAAGGTTCATCCGCAAATAAACGGGCCGACGGCAAGGGGTTCAGCCGTCGGCCCGCCGGCCTTCACGTCATGACGGGGTCAGGGCATCAGCACCGTGTCGATGACGTGGATGACCCCGTTGGACTGATTGACGTCCGCGATCGTAATCTTCGCAGAGCCGCCCTTCGCGTCGGTCACGTACCAGTCCGCACCCTTCTGCCAGACGGTCAGCGTCTCGCCCTGCGCGGTGGTCAGCACGGCCTTGCCGCCATTGGCTGCCGCTTTCGCCGCGATATCCTTCGCGTTCAACTTGCCCGGCACCACATGATAGGTCAGAACGCCGGTCAGCGTAGCCTTGTTCTCCGGCTTGAGCAGCGTATCGACTGTGCCTGCGGGCAGTTTCGCGAAAGCCGCATTGGTGGGCGCAAACACCGTGAACGGCCCTGTGCCCTTGAGCGTATCGACCAGTCCGGCAGCCTTCACTGCGGCCACCAGCGTCGTGTGGTCCTTGGAATTGACGGCGTTGTCGACAATGTCCTTGGTGGGATACATCGCCGCGCCGCCGACCATCGGATTGTCCGCCATCTTTGCATGCGCGATCCCCACGCCGCCTGCGGCCAGGGCCATGCTGGCGAGCACGATTGTCATAGAGGAAAATTTCATTGCAGCATCCTTCCATTTCTTGGCACCCCCTTGGGTGTCGGGATGCGTGGCTGATACGTCTGAGCACGGTCATTGGATGCGCATATGACCTAAAGGACAGAGGCTTCGACCCTCGCCATCATACTGCGTCTTTGCGCTGTCACGAGACGTCCCTATATGGGCGCTTTCGCGCGACCGGCGCGCCCATAGCCATGGAGCAATATTAGTGAGCAAGGTTCTTGTCATCGGCGCAGGCGGCGTCGGTTCCGTCGCGGTCCACAAGATGGCCATGAACGCTGATATTTTCAGCCATATCACGCTCGCCAGCCGTCGCATCGTCAGTTGCGAGAAAGTGGCCGAATCGGTCAAGGCACGCACCGGCGTCACCATCGACGTGGCACAGGTCGACGCCGACAATGTCGAAGAAACCATCGCGCTGATCCAGAAGGTGCAGCCCAGGCTGGTCGTGAACCTGGCCCTGCCCTATCAGGATCTGGCGATCATGGACGCCTGCCTTGCGACGAAGACCGATTATCTCGACACCGCCAATTACGAACCGCGCGACACCGCCAAGTTCGAATATAGCTGGCAGTGGGCCTATCAGGACCGCTTCAAGGAAGCCGGCATCATGGCGCTGCTGGGTTCCGGCTTCGACCCCGGCGTCACCAGCGTCTTTGCCTCCTACATCAAGAAGCATCTGCTCGACCGGATCGACACGCTCGACATTCTGGACTGCAATGGCGGCGACCATGGCCAGCATTTCGCGACCAACTTCAACCCGGAAATCAACATCCGCGAAGTGACCGCCCCGTCGCGCCACTGGGCGAACGGCGCATGGGTCGAAGGCCCGGCTTTGAGCCACAAGCAGCTGTTCGATTTCGACCAGGTCGGCGAAAAGAACATGTACCTCATGTATCATGAGGAACTGGAAAGCCTCGCCACCCACTATCCTGAAATCCAGCGCATCCGCTTTTGGATGACCTTCGGCGACGCCTATCTCAAGCATCTCGAAGTGCTCCAGAATGTCGGCATGACCCGCATCGACCCGGTCATCTACAACGGGCAGGAAATCATCCCGCTCCAGTTCCTGAAGGCCGTCCTGCCCGAACCGTCCAGCCTGGGTTCCACGACCAAGGGCAAGACCAACATCGGCGACATCGCGACCGGGCAGAAGGACGGTCAGGAAAAGACCGTCTACATCTATCAGGTCTGCGACCATGAAGAGGCCTATGCCGAAACCGGCAACCAGGCGGTCAGCTACACCACCGGCGTCCCCGCGATGATCGGCGCGGCCATGATGCTGACCGGCGCGTGGAAGGGAGACGGCGTGTTCAACATCGAACAGTTCGATCCCGATCCCTTCATGGATATGCTGAACAAGCATGGCCTGCCCTGGCAGGTGAAGGAACTGGACGCGCCGCTGGCGTTCTGACGATGTTCGTCATCCCCGCGCAGGCGGGGATCCATCTCCGGCCCTAACCCCATTCGCGACGTCGGGAGATGGATTCCCGCCTGCGCGGGAATGACGAGATTTACCATATGGAAACCCGCGCCGGCGATCCCGCCGCTTTCGCCCATTTCGACCTGTATCGCGTCCCCTCGCCCGCCTTCGTGGTGGATGAAGTCGCGGTGCGCCGCAACCTCGCCGTCCTGCGCGACATTGGTGACCGCGCAGGCATCAAGGTGCTGGGCGCGCTCAAGGCCTTCTCCATGTGGTCGCTGGGTGGCGTGCTGGGCGAATATCTCGACGGCGTCTGCGCGTCGGGTATCTATGAAGCCCGCCTCGCCGATGAAGAATATCAGGGCGAAATCGCCACCTATTGCGCCGCCTACAAGCCCGATGACCTCGCAGAAATCCTCAAAATTTCCGATCATGTCATCTTCAACAGCCCCGGCCAGATCGCGCGCCTGAAACCCGTGATCGACGCCGCCCGTGCGGACGGCCGCACCTTCGACATCGGCCTGCGCCTCAACCCCCTCAACCCGGAGGGGGAAGTGCCCAAATACGACCCGTCGCAGCCGCACAGCCGCCTCGGCTTCCCGATCGACCAGTTGCGCGCAGAGCATCTGGCCGGCATCGACGGGCTTCATGTCCATAACCTGTGCGAGCAGGATTTCGCGCCGCTCGAACGCACATGGGCCGCGATCGAACCCCATATCATGCCCCATATAGGCGGGCTTAAATGGCTGAACTTCGGCGGCGGCCACCATGTCACCCGCGCCGATTATCAGGTCGACGACCTCATCGCCTTCCTGCAACGGATCAAGGCCCAGACCGGCCTCACCCTCTATATCGAGCCGGGCGAGGCGATGGCGCTGGACGCGGGCATTCTCATCGGCGAAATCCTCGACGTCATCGACAATGGCATGCCCGTCGCCATCACCGACATCAGCGCCACCTGCCACATGCCCGACGTGATCGAGGCACCCTATCGCCCCGCCATGCTGCACGAGCCGGAGGACGGTCCCGTAACCCGGCTCGGCGGTCCGTCCTGCCTCGCGGGCGACATCATCGGCGATTATCGAATCCCCGGCGGCGCGGAGCCGGGCGCGCGGATCGCCTTCCTCGACCAGGCGCATTATTCGATGGTGAAGACCAACACCTTCAACGGCGTTCCCCTGCCAGCCATCTGGCTCTGGAACTCGGATACAGATCAACTCACTGAAATAAAATCATTTTCCTATGGCGACTTTAAAGCCCGTCTCTCCTGAAGCACGTTTCATAGCCTGACGCGCAACAAAATTTGCCCCCACGCTTTACAGGGGGGACACCCCCGCATATACGGACCGTCCGCTGCCCCATGGGACTTCCACCGCAAGGCAGCTTTTTCGCCCTGAACTACACTGGAGGTCCCTTGAATTGCACAAGCATCCTAGCGCGCTGGGGGTAGCGACCACCCTCACACCGGCAGCACCGGTAACGCTGATTCGCCCCGAAGCCGCTGCTCGGGCCGCCCGCTTCTTTACGGAGAAGTTTCCGGGTCGCTCACTCTATGCGGTCAAGGCGAATCCGTCACCCGATCTGATCCGCACGCTATACGCATCGGGCATCACGCATTTCGACGTGGCCTCGATCGCCGAAGTGCGTCTGGTCGCCGAAACGCTCGCTGGTGAGGATGGCGTCAAGCTGTGCTTCATGCACCCGGTCAAGGCCGAGGAAGCGATCGCAACGGCCTATCGTGACTATGGCGTTCGCACCTTCTCCCTCGACACGATCGAGGAGCTGGAAAAGATCATGCGCGCCACCAACGACGCGACCGATCTGGAGCTGTGCGTGCGTCTGCGCGTGTCGTCCGAACATTCGGAACTCAGCCTCGCGTCGAAATTCGGCGCGGAACTGGGCGAAACCCGCGAATTGCTGATGGCCACCCGTCAGGCCGCCGATGCGCTCGGCATCTGCTTCCACGTCGGCAGCCAGGCGATGAGCCCCCAGGCCTATAGCGATGCGATCGAGCGCGTGCGCGCCGCGATCGTGGACGCGGCCGTTACGGTCGACATCATCGATGTCGGCGGCGGCTTCCCGTCCATCTATCCGGGCATGGAGCCGGTCGCGCTCGAAAATTATTTCGAAGCGATCCATCGCGGCTTCGAAAGCCTGCCGGTCAGCTACTCGTCGGAACTGTGGTGCGAACCCGGCCGCGCGTTGTCGGCCGAATATAGCTCCATCATCGTGCGCGTCGAACGCCGCCGGGGTAACGAACTCTATATCACCGACGGCGCCTATGGCGCGCTGTTCGACGCCGCGCATATCGGCTGGCGCTTCCCCGTCGCCCTGCTGCGGGAAGACGAAAGCGAGGAGGAACTGACCGGTTTCTCCTTCTATGGCCCGACCTGCGACGACATGGACCATATGGTCGGCCCCTTCATGCTCCCTGCGGACGTGAAGGTCGGTGACTATATCGAAATCGGGATGCTCGGCGCCTATGGCGCGGCGATGCGGACCGGCTTCAACGGATTCACGTCGGAAGCCACGATCGAGGTCGAGGATGAGCCGATGGCCAGCCTCTACACCGAAGTCCTGCCGACCCGTCGTCGCGCAAACGTCATCAAGCTGGGCTGACCGCCTCGCAAGAGAAGATCAAGTCCCTCGCCGCTTCCCCAGCGGCGAGGGATTTTTCTTATCCGACCACTATCCCGCCGTTCCCCGGCGAAGGCCGGGGGCCAGTTCACCGTCCCGTGAAAAGGGTAGGTTATCGCCGGAAAATCCCCACCAGTTCGACATGGGTGGTCCACCGGAACTGCCCTACCGGCGTCACGCTATCCAGCCGATATCCCGCCGCCGCCAGATGCACGGCATCCCGCGCAAAACTGGCAGGATTGCAGGACACATAGGCGATCACCGGCACGGTCGATGCCGCCAGTTGCAACACCTGCTCCTTCGCCCCGGCCCGCGGCGGGTCCAGCACCACGGCGGCGAAGCGGTTCAATTCCTCCGGTGTCAATGGCCGGCGGAACAGGTCGCGGTGATCCGCCACCATCCGCCGCTGCGCCCGCGCGCCGGCCAGCTTCAGGGCCGATATCGCATCGCGCGCACCTTCCCCGGCATAGACCGGCCGCCCCTCGCCCAGCGCCAGCGCAAATGTGCCCAGCCCGGCAAACAGATCGGCGATCGCCCCGCTCTCCGGCATCGCGTCGCGCACCGCCCCGACCAGCGCCGCCTCGCCATCCGGCGTCGCCTGCAGGAAAGCGAAGGGCGGAAATCCCACCGGCACCCCCCCGAAACTGACCGTCACCGCCTCCGGCTCCCAGCGCGTCTGCGCCCCGTCGCCTTCATCGATGGTCAGCCGCGCCAGCCCATGGCCGCGCGCAAAATCCCCCAAAGCCTCGTCTGCCGCCAGTCCCTGAACGCTCACCCCCTCCAGCAACAGGTCCACGCCCTGATCCACCAAGGACATGCGCACATGCGCCGCCCGCTTGTCCGGCAGGATCGTCGCCAACAGCCCCCGCAACGGGGCGATCAGCGCGAACAGCGTCGGGTCGAGTACGCTGCACATGTCCAGGTCGATCAGCTTGTGGCTGCCCTCCTCGGCAAAGCCGATGGTCACGCGCTTGCCCGATCGCGCCGCCCGCAGCGAAGCCCGCCGCCGGGTCATCGGCGGCGAGATATGCGGCGGCAAAACCGCTCCGGGCGTCAAACCTTGCCCGGCCAGCGCCCCCGCGACCCGCCCGGTCACGAAATCGGCATAGCTTTCATCGTCCAGTTGCTGGATCTGGCACCCGCCACAGGCCGGGAAATGCACGCAAGGCGGCTCGACATGATGCACGCCGAACACGACGCTGCCGTCGGCTGCGATCCGGTCGCCCGGCGCGGTCAGCGGAAAATGGCGGCCGTCGGCGGTGACGCCGTCGCCCTTGGCGGCGATGCGGATGATGGTATCTGGGTCGCTGTCTGTCACAATCTCGCGGCGATAGCCGCTGGCAGCGCGCCAGGCAAATCATCCGCGACGAAAGCCGGCCCGGCCCGCCGTGCCGCTTCGCCATGCAGCCATACCGCCTCGCATGCCGCCCGGAACGGATCGCCCGTGACCGCCAGCCGTCCGGCCGCCAGTCCGGCCAGCACATCCCCGGTCCCCGCCGTCGACAACCAGGGCGAAGCGCCGCACGCCACCGCCGCCCGACCATCCGGCGCAGCGATCACCGTATCCGCGCCCTTGTAGACAACCACCGCACAGGACGATCGCGCCGCCGCCAGTGCCTGCGCGATCTTGCTGCCCGACACATCGCCAAACAGCCGCTGAAACTCCCCCTCATGCGGCGTCACGATGGCGGGTCGGGACAGACCGCCAAACCCCATTTCCGCGAACAGCCACAGGGCGTCGGCATCGGCGACATAAGGCACATCGGCGCTGGCCACCGCCGCCAACCTTTCCCAGGCGGCAGGATCACGCCCCAGCCCAGGCCCGACCAGCACCGCCCTGGCCCGATCGAAATCCAGCGCCCCGCTCCGTACGATCGCATGGCTCACCCCCGGCACCGCCGCATCGGCGATCAGCCTGACATAGCCCGCCCCGGATCGCGCCGCCGCTTGCGCCGACAGGCAGGCCGCGCCCGGCATGTCCCCGGCCACCACCGCCACCAGTCCGCGCGTATATTTATGCGCATCGCTACCCGGTACGGACAATTCAGGCGGTCCCAGCCGATGCACCGCACTCGGCACCGCAATCCCGATATCCGCCAGCACCAGCCGCCCCACATGGCTTGCCGCCGGCTGCAACAGATGGGCCGGCTTCCACGCCCCCAACGCAATAGATGTCCCGAACAGCGGCACCGCTGACAGCAGCGCGCCGCTATCGGTATCCACGCCGCTCGGCAGGTCCACCGCATGACTGATCGTCGCCGCCCCGGCCAGATCGCACAGCCGCGCCGCCACGGCCTCGTCCAACCCGCGCGTCAGCCCGGTGCCGAACAGCGCATCCACCAGTTGCGGCGCCGGCGCAGCGGTCATCATATCCTCGACCGGCCCGGCCCAGGCCGCCCGCGCCCGCTGGCTCGACACCGTCCGGCTCTCGCCCAGCGCCGCCACCCGCACCGCCACGCCCCGTTCGCGCAACAGCCGCGCGATCACAAAGCCGTCGCCGCCATTATTGCCCGGCCCGCACAGGACCAGCGTGTCGCGCCGATGCCCCGCGCGCCATATGATCTCCGCAGCCGCCGCGCCGGCCGTCTCCATCAATCCATAATCATCGACAGCCGTGTCGAAGGCCGCCTGCTCCGCCGCCCGCATCTGCGTCGCCGTCAGGATCGGCCCGCCACTCATTGCCCGGCGACTGCACCAACCTGCGCCGGCAGGCGATAGCGGTCGCCGCCCGCAATCACCTCGATCCGCCTGTCGTCCAATATCGTCAGCTTCGCCGCTTCCGCGCCATCCGCCGCCTCCAACCCGCGCCCGTCATCCAGCACGCGAAAGCGGCGAAACCCGCCATCGGGATGCCGCAGCGTCAGCATCTTGCCCGCTCGCTCGACCCCGCAGTCATGCGCCCAGTCATGCGCCCCGCCCAGCGCACAATCCGCCTTGCCGTCATCGACCGGTTCTGCCTCCGCTGCCGCTCCGGTCTGCCGCTGCGCCGATGGCGCCTGTTCGCCACAGCCAGCCAATGTCGCAAGCACCACCAGCGCACACCCGATCCGCGTCATGCCAACGCCTTCCTGCATTCCAGCACAACCGGTCCCAATATCGCCGCAAAACGTGCCTGCCCGGCGGCATCGCCGACCAGATCCTGCCGCATCTCCACGCCCAGATAGGGAATGCCATTGCCCTCTGCATGGCGGTTCATCGTCGCGTTCAGCACCGTCCCGGCATAGGGCAACTGATCGCCGACCTTCAGCCCCGCCGCCTCCAGCATGGGAATGGCGATCCGCGCCGCCCGGTCATCCTGATTATAAAGTACGCCAATATCCCATGGCCGCTGCTGATCCGGGTCGCTCGCCAGCGTCGGCGTAAAGCTATGCACCGACAGGATGAAGGGCGCCGTCATCCCCTCCAGCAATTGCGCCACCCGATGATGATAGGGATGATGGAAGCGCGTCATCCGGTCGTTCAGATCGGCATCGCGATTGCCGGGGATGGCATGGCCGTCGCTCATCACCGGCAACAGGCCGGGCGCATCCTCTTCCCGATTGAGGTCGATCACCAGCCGCGACACGCCGCCCAATATCGCCGTCGCCCCCAGCCCCGCCGCCAGCAACCGGCTGACCTCGGCCACGCCGATATCGACTGCGATATGCTCGCGCAGCAGCGCCGGGGCGATGCCCAGGTCGATATCCGCCGGCACATGGGCGGACGCATGGTCGGCCACGATCAGCAGGTCCAGCCCGCCGCCGTCAATCTGCTCAAACGCTTCGCTCATGCGCTCCTGATCCGCGTTGCCATCGTCCACCAATCTCCATGCGCGTCCGCCACCACTTGCGCAGCCGCCGCCATAGCCGCCTCGCTGCGAAACAGCGCGAAGCATGTCGCGCCCGATCCTGACATCCGGGCCAGCAGCACGTCCTCTTGGGCCGCCAGTATCGCCAGCACATCCCCGATTACCGGCGCCACCGCCAAAGCCGGCGCTTCCAGATCATTGCGGCCATCCGCGCACAACGCCGACAGGCTCGCAGCGTCCAGCGCGCCCCGATCCACCCGATCCCATCCGGCAAAGACCTGCGCCGTCGACACGCCGACCCCCGGATTGACCAGCAACATCGGCAGCCCCTCCAGCCCCTCGACCGCATGTCGCGCCAGCCGCTCGCCGCGCCCCCTGACCATCTGCGTCACGCTCGCGACGCAGGCCGGCACATCCGATCCCAGATCCAGTGCAAGCGCCGACAATTCCTCCGGTTCGATCCGCACATCCCACAGCCGCGCCAGCAGGCGCAACGTCGCGGCGGCATCCGCCGACCCGCCGCCGATCCCAGACGCCACCGGCAAATTCTTCGTCAGCCGGATTGCCGCCCCGCGCTGCTCGCCCAGATAGGCCTGCAACGTCCGCGCCGCCCGCACGACCAGATTGTCCGCACCCGCATCCAGAACCCCGCCGAACGGCCCGTCGATCGTCAGGTCGATCGCCCCGTCATCGCTCGCCCATCCCTGTACCACATCGCCATGTTCGGCAAAGACGAACAGGCTTTCCAGCGCATGATAGCCGTCATCGCGCCGCGCCCGGACATGCAGCGCGACGTTGACCTTGGCATAAGCAATCTCGGTAACGGGGTCGGTCGGCGCTTCCACGTCCAGCGCCATATCAGGGTGCGGCATATTCGGGCTTCATCCCCTCTTTGCGTTTCGCCGCCAGCCGTGCAGCCACGTCGCCCTCGGCAAAGACCGACGCAGC
Source organism: Sphingobium sp. Leaf26 (assembly GCF_001421665.1). Taxonomy (GTDB): domain Bacteria; phylum Pseudomonadota; class Alphaproteobacteria; order Sphingomonadales; family Sphingomonadaceae; genus Sphingobium. The sequence continues at coordinate 1,682 of NZ_LMKV01000002.1, read as the reverse complement.
GGCCCAGGCATAGCGCGCTTCATATCGGCGCCCGGCCACCCACAACGCATCGCCCAGATGCTCGTTGATCGTGCTGTCGGTCGGAGCCGCCGCCGCCGCCCGCTCCAGTACCGGCACCGCTGCATCGACATTGCCGGTCACGAACTGCGCCCATCCAAGCGAATCCGTGATCGACGCATCCTGCGGCTTCAGCGCGCTCGCCTTCTTCAGCAATGCCAGCGCCGCCTCGACATTCTGCCGCCGCTCGATCTGCGCATAGCCCAGATAGTTCAGGATCACCGGCTCATTGGGCGCCATCGTCGCCGCCCGCTCCAGCACGGCGCGCGCCTCGTCCCAATGCTTGCCCTGTTCCAGCGCGCTGCCCTCGAACAGCAGCAGCGTCCAGGGCATCTGGTCCGGCGCATAGCCGGCCTGCGCCGCGCGGAAGGCCGCCGCCGCGCCATCGAAATCCTGTTTCTGCGCCAGCAACCGGCCCAGCCGCACCTGCCGTTCCGCCTCCGCGCCCGGTTCCGTCGCCTGCGCCCGCGCCAGCGTCAGTGCGCCGTCCAGGTCGCCGGCCGCCGCCAGCGCGTCGATCAGTTCGGCCTGCGCCACCGCGCCATACCAGCCCTGCGTCGGCACCTTGTCCGCCTCGGCCGCCCCCCCCGCCGCATGGCCCTGCGCGGTCAGCAGCCGCGCCGCCACGATATGGATGTCCGGGCTGTCGGGATCGGCGAAGGTCGCGATTCGCGCCAGCCGCAGGCCAAGCGGAGACGCACTCGCATCGGACGACACATCCACCGCCAGCCGCGACAGGAGCCGGGCAAAACCCTGCGCCGGCGTCGTCGCCGCGCGCAGGGCCTTGGGCAGCTTGCCCTTTTCGATATCCGCCCGCGCCCGCGCGAAATTGGCGCTGCCGACCGGCAGAAGCACCAGCGCCTCCGTCCTGGCGCCGCGCGCCGCCAATTGACCGGCAAAGGCGATCCGCAACGTCGCTCCATCGCCGCTGCGGATCGCCAGCGCCTTGCGGATCGCCGGCACCGCCGCCGCCACATCGCGCCGCGCCAGCGCCTGGAACGCGCCATGTTCATCGGCATAGCGCAGCCCCAGCGCCGCGAACCGATCCTTGCCCTCGATCACCGGCGGCGCATATTGCCCTTCGCCCAGCGCAATCCAGCTACGGATGATCGGCGCCAGGAACGCGAAATTGCCTTCCTCCACCATCCGGTCGGTCATCGCCTGCGCACCGGCCCAATCCTTCACGGTCAGCGCGTCGCCGATCTTCAGCAACGTGCCGTCGCGCGGCAGGGCGCCCGCCGCATCCAGCAACGCCGCCGACTGCCGCGCCAGCAGCCTGTCCCCGCTCTCCATCGCCTGCGCATAGGAGCGGCGCGCAATCTCGATCCGCGCCGGGTCCTGCTTCAACGCCTCGCGATAGCTCGCCACCGCCAGCGCCAGCGCCCCGTCGCTGTCCGCCAGCCGCGCCCGCGCATAGGCATGCAGTGCCCCGTCCGGCTCGACCGACGCCCCGGCCACGGCAGGCGTCGCCAGCAGGGACAAAAGGATCAGGCGCTTACATATTGGGATAATTCGGCCCTCCACCACCTTCGGGGACGACCCAGTTGATATTCTGGGTCGGGTCCTTGATGTCGCACGTCTTGCAATGGACGCAATTCTGCGCGTTGATCTGGAAACGGGCAAGC
>NZ_LMKV01000001.1 GCF_001421665.1 Sphingobium sp. Leaf26 | reverse complement strand
CGCTCAATCGGCCTTTCCGCCGACGCGGGAGATGGAGAAGCCAGCGGCCTGCGCCTCATCGACGGGATAGATGTTGCGCAGGTCGACGAGCGCCTTGCCGTTCATGCTGTCGGCGATGCGCTTGAGGTCGAGGGCGCGGAAGATATCCCATTCGGTGACCAGYACCAGCGCGTCGGCGCCGTCGGCGGCTTCATAGGCATCCTTGGCCATCACGACTTTGGGCATCAGCGGGGCCGCCACTTCCGCGCCTTCGGGGTCATAGGCGACGACCTTCGCGCCGGCATCCTCCARMGCCTGCACGATGGCAAGGCTCGGCGCATCGCGCATGTCGTCGGTATTGGGCTTGAAGGTCAGGCCCAGCAGCGCGACCGTCTTGCCGCGCGCGTCGCCGCCCAGCGCCTTGACGATCTTGCGGCCCATGGCGCGCTTGCGCAGATCGTTGACCTGCACCACCGTCTCCACGATGCGGATCGGGGCGTCATGATCCTGGCCGGTCTTGACCAGCGCCAGCGTGTCCTTGGGGAAGCAGGAGCCGCCATAGCCGGGGCCGGCATGGAGGAATTTGGCGCCGATGCGGTTGTCSAGGCCRATGCCGCGCGACACGTCCTGCACATCTGCGCCGACCGCTTCGCACAAATCGGCCATTTCATTGATGAAGGTGATCTTGGTCGCCAGAAAGGCATTGGCGGCATATTTGATCAGTTCGGCGGTGCGGCGACCGGTGAACATCAGGGGCGCCTGGTTGAGGTTGAGCGGGCGATAGACCTGGCTCATCACCGCGATGGCGCGCTCGGACCCGGTGGTGCCCACGACGACGCGGTCGGGCCGYTTGAAGTCGCCGATGGCCGCGCCTTCGCGCAGGAATTCGGGGTTGGACACGACCTGGATGTCGAGGTCGGGCTTGAGTTCACGGGCGATCCGCTCGACCTCGTCACCGGTGCCCACGGGCACGGTCGACTTGGTGACGATCACCGCCGGCGCATCCAGCGCCTCGACGATTTCCCGCGCCGCAGCATAGACATAGCTCAGATCCGCATGGCCATCGCCCCGGCGYGATGGCGTGCCGACCGCGATGAAGATGGCGTCGGCGCCCTTGACGCCGGCGGCCAGATCGGTGGTGAAGGTCAGGCGGCCGGCCGAGGCGTTGTCGCCCACCAGCTTGTCCAGTCCAGGCTCGAAAATCGGCATCCGGCCGGACTCGATCGCCGCGATCTTCCCCGCGTCCTTGTCAACGCACACCACGTCATGACCAAAATCCGCAAAACAGGCCCCTGACACAAGGCCTACATAACCTGTGCCGATCATCGTGATTTTCATGNGCGTCCTTGTCAACGCACACCACGTCATGACCAAAATCCGCAAAACAGGCCCCTGACACAAGGCCTACATAACCTGTGCCGATCATCGTGATTTTCATGGAATTTGCGTCCGCCTCCGCGCTGGTCCTTCATCCCGCATGTGCGTGATGCCTGAAGCAGATACAAAGGCGGTAGCCAATATGGCAAGCCTTCAGCAGTCCTTTTTTGTCGACAGGGCGAGAAGCAATGCGCTGGACATTGATTTGTGCAGCGCGTAACAAACTCGCGAACCGAGAGACTTGCTTTTCAATGACAAAAATTCCCGAAAAAATCGGTGGATTGCCTTCGCTTTTCATCGCAACGGTGCTTGTCCCTACCGCTATCGCGACCATCTATTTCCTGCTGAGTTCCAGTGTTTACACGTCGGAATCGCGGTTTGTCGTGAAGAGTTCGGAGAAGCAGTCGAGCTCGGGGCTGGGGGCTCTGCTTAAAAGCGGCGGCTTTACCAACGCCTCTGAAGATGCGTTCGTGGCCAACGACTATATGATATCGCGCGATGCGCTGAAGGCGCTCAATCGCGACGGGCTGGTCAGCCGGGCCTATGGCAACGAGAATGTATCGTTCCTCAACAGGTTCAACGGCCTGGGTACGAACGCCAGCAATGAAAAGCTCTATGCTTTTTATCAGGATCAGATCGAGGTCAAATATGATGCCGCGTCGGGCATCGCGACCTTGAAGGTCAAGGCGTTCGATCCTTCGGAAGCCCAGGCAATCAATCTGCGCTTGCTGGATCAGGCGGAGGCGCTCGTCAATCGCCTCAACGTGCGCGGCCGCGAGGATCTCATCAGCTACAGCAGTGCCGAAGTCACCGATGCCAAGGAAAAGGCCCGAGCCGCCGCGCTCGCCCTTTCGGACTATCGGAATCGCGAAGGTGTGGTCGATCCCGAGAAGCAGGCGACCGTCCAGTTGCAGATGATCTCCAAGCTGCAAGACGATATGATCTCCACCAAGACGCAACTGGTGCAGTTGCAGATGTTGACGCCGCAAAATCCGCAGGTGCCGGTATTGCGCGCACGCATCGCCGAGCTGAACCGCGAGATTGCGGCGCAGACGGGACTTGTCGCGGGCAACCAGAAATCGCTCGCCGCCAGTGCGGCGCAGTTCCAGCGTCTGCAACTGGAAAGCCAGTTGGCGGATCGTGATCTGGGCGCCGCCATGACCTCTTTGCAGGAAGCGCGCAACGAGGCGCGGCGCAAGCAGGCCTATGTCGAACGGATCGTGCAGCCCAGCCTGCCCGACAATGCGTCCGCGCCCAAGCGCCTGCGTGGCATCATCAGCACCTTCATCGTCGGCCTCGTCCTGTGGGCGATCTCCTCGATGCTGCTGGCCGGTGTGCGCGAGCATAGTGACTGATGTCGGACGTCGAAAATCCGGGGCAGACGCCAAGCCTGCGCCATAGTTGGGCGATCCAGCGGCGAGTGATCGGTGCGCTCATCATGCGCGAGATCATCACCCGCTACGGGCGGCACAATATCGGTTTCCTGTGGTTGTTCGTCGAACCAGCGATCTTCACGGTGGGTGTCACCCTGATGTGGTCGGCGCTCAAGGCCGTCCATGGGTCCGACCTGCCGATCGCGGCTTTCGCCTTGACCGGCTATTCCAGCGTTCTGGTCTGGCGCAACATGCCCAATCGGCTTGTGGGTTCGATTCATCCCAACCTGTCGCTGATGTATCACCGCAATGTGAAGGTGATCGACATTTTCGCCGCGCGTGTGCTGCTGGAATGTGTGGGTGTCGGCACGTCCTTCTTCGTACTGACACTGCTGTTCTCTTCGATCGGCTGGATGGAACTTCCAGAAGACCCGGCCAAGGCCATTCTCGGCTGGCTCATGCTGGCCTGGTTCGGCATATCGCTGGCCATGTTCATCGGCGCCCTGTCCAACCGGACGGAATTGATCGACAAATTCTGGCATCCCTTCACCTATTTGATGTTCCCGCTCTCCGGTGCGGCCTGGCTGGTGGATGCGGCACCGCCGAAATTGCGCGAGATCGTCATGTACGTGCCGATGGTGAACGGTGTCGAATGGGTCCGCGACGGATTTTTCGGATCGCATTTCCTGGCGCATTATAGCCCCGCCTATCTCATCGGGTGGAATGTCACGCTGATGTTCCTTGCCCTTATCGAAATCCGCTATGCCAGCCGGAATCTCGTGCCCGAATGATCCGCCTCGTCGACATCAACAAATCCTACCAGACCCGTCGTGGCCAGAACCATGTGTTGCGCGATGTCAATCTGACGCTCGAAATGGGGCAGAAGATCGGCATATTAGGCCGCAACGGCGCGGGCAAGACGACGTTGATCCGGATATTGGGCGGCGTGGAAAAGCCGACGAGCGGCCGGGTCGAGCGGGATATGACCATATCCTGGCCGCTCGCCTTTTCCGGCGCGTTCCAGCAATCCCTGACCGGCTATGATAATCTGAAGTTCATCTGCCGTATCTACGGCAAGGACCCGGAAGAAGCGTTGCCGGCGGTCGAGGATTTCGCCGAACTGGGCCGCTATATGCGGGAGCCGCTGAAAACCTATTCGGCCGGCATGCGGGCGCGGCTGGGTTTCGCGATATCGCTGGTGGTCGATTTCGACTGTTTCCTGATCGATGAAGTGGTCGCCGTCGGCGACCAGCGCTTCCAGGATCGCTGTCGCGAGGAATTGTTGGTGAAGCGCGCCGACCGTGCGATGTTTCTGGTGTCGCACAATCCTGGGTTCATTCGGGAAAATTGCGACCGGGCTGCGGTTCTGACCAATGGTACGCTCGTCTATTTCGACGATGTCAACGAAGCCTATCATCATTATCAGGCGCATAGCCTGGAATGACGTTGCGGAACTGGCTGTCTCGCGCCTTGGGGTGGGAGGTCGGCGCGCGGCTGGAGACCAGAGCGCCGGATAGTCCCCGCCGGCTGGTGGTCGATCTGTCGACTATCGCCCAGCATGACGCCGGCACCGGCATCCAACGGGTCGTGCGCGCCTTGTGGGAGCAACTGCGCCAGGCGTCGTTAGCTGATGTAGAGGTCATGGCCATCGCCGCCACGGTGGACGGCGGCTATCGTCGGGCAGACTTGCCGGACGGGCGGATCGTCTTGCCAGGCCAGGATATGCCGCTGGTGCGATTGCAGCGCGGGGATATCTTCCTGGGCCTTGATCTGGCGGCGCATCGGCTGTGGCGCCATCGGCGACAGGTGGCGTCTTGGAAGCGGCGTGGTGCGACAATCGCCCTGGTGGTCTATGATGTGCTGCCTTTACGCCGGCTCGACTGGTTCCCACCCAGCACGGGGCGCCATTTCAGCCGCTGGATCCGGATATTGGAGCGATATGGCGACATTGCCCTGTGCATATCCAAGTTCGTGTCGGACGATCTGGACGGACTGTTGCGCGCCCGCGGACGGAGGAAGGGTCGTCGGATTCGTACCGCATTGCTGCCGCTGAGCGGCGATATCGGTGCCAGTCGTCCCAGTCGAGGCATCCATGATGCCGGCCATGCGGTGCTGGCGCGGATGCGGGAGCATGCGACGGTCCTGATGGTGGCGACGGTGGAGCCACGCAAGGGCCATGCGGTGCTGCTCGACGCCTTCGACCGGTTGCAAGAGACGCTGGGGGATGGCGCGCCCGATCTGGTGATGGTGGGGCGGCCGGGTTGGCGAACGGAGGCGGTCCAGCAACGAATGGACGATCTGGCACAGTCCTGTCCGGCCTTTCATTGGCTGAGCGACGTGTCCGATGAGTTGCTTACGGCGCTTTATGACAATGCCGGGCTGGTGGTGGTGCCGTCACTGGGCGAGGGCTATGGCCTGCCGATCGTGGAGGCATTACGCCATGGTCGTCCGGTGCTGGCGCGCGACCTGCCGGTGTTTCGCGAATTGCAGCAACCAGGCCTCTATTATTTTCATTCCGATGCGCCCGACGCCCTGGCTGGCAGCATCATGGCGACGATGGCAGCCGATGGGCCGCCTGCCATGGGCAGCGGGGCGGGCTGGGATGCCAGTCTGACGGCCTTGCTGGATGCGTTGGAGATCGAACGGGCGCCAGCCGCAGTTGGCTGACGCCCATACCCTCTTTCAGTTCTGGGCCTTGATCGCTGCAATCATGGTGCGCAGATGGGTGCGCCAGTGCGGAGCAGGACCGCCGATCGCCGCGAACGTCGCACTCTTGTCCAGCACCGAATAGCTGGGGCGACGCGCTGGCGTGGGATAGTCGCTGGTCGCGATCGGTATGATCGTCGCTTCCTGCGTCAACAGGCCTGCGGTCAGAGCCTCCTCCTGGATCGCGACCGCAAAGTCGTACCAACTGGCCGCGCCGCTATCGGTATAATGGTGCATGCCGTTGGCACCGGCCGCGAGCAGACGCCAGATGGCGTCGGCAAGGGCGGGGGCGTAGGTGGGTGTGCCGATCTGGTCGGCGACCACCCGAACCTCTGGCCGATCGCCCATCAGGCGCAGCATGGTCCGAACGAAATTGCCGCCTTCGGGGCCATAGACCCAGGCCGTGCGGACGATCAGCGCATCCTTGCCAGCGGCTTGCTCTCCCGCCAGCTTCGATCGCCCATAGACACCCATAGGATTGGTCGGGGCATCGGGGTGATAGGGCGTGCCGGCCGCGCCATCGAACACGAAGTCGGTGGAGACATGGACGAAACGGGCACCTTGCCCGCGCGCCGCATTGGCCAGGAAACCGGTACCCGCGCCGTTGATGGCATTCGCCCGTTCCTCGTCCTGTTCGGCGCGGTCGACGGCGGTGTAGGCGGCCGCGTTGATGACGACATCGGGGAGATGATGAGCGACCAGCCGATCGACCGCATCGGCCTGACTGATGTCGAGATCGGCGGAGCCAAAGCAGATGAGCGTTGCATCCGTCGGTACAGTGGCCTGAAGGCTGCGGCCCAATTGGCCATTACAGCCGGTGATGAGGACTTTCACGCGAAGGCCTCGATCTCGGCCAGGGGCTTGGCTTGCTGGTCCTTGCCCGAGAGCTGCGGCTCCAGCCCTTCCAAGGGCCATTCGATGCCGATGGCGGGATCGTTCCACAACAGGCTGTGATCCGAAGCAGGTTCATAGAGCGCGGTGCATTTATAGAGGAAGTCGGTGCCATCCTCCAGGCTGACGAAGCCATGGGCGAAGCCTTCTGGCACCCAGAACATCCGCTTGTTGGCCGCCGACAGTTCGACGCCGACCCATTTGCCGAAATGCGGGCTGGACCGGCGGATATCGACCGCGACGTCCCAGACCCGACCGGCAGCGACGCGCACCAGCTTGCCTTGTGGATTGGGGTTCTGGAAATGCAGGCCGCGCAACACGCCGCGTGCCGAGCGGCTATGATTGTCCTGAACGAAATTCAGGTCGAGGCCCGCCTCGCGGAAGGCGGCGGCGTTCCAGCTTTCCATGAAGAAGCCGCGATCGTCGCCAAAGACCCGCGGCTCGATGATCAGCGGGCCGGGAATGGCGGTTTCGATGATCTTCACGCGATGGCTCCCTTGCCCGTCAGCAGGCCCATCAGATAATTGCCATAGCCGCTCTTGCGCAGCGGGGTGGCGACCTTTTCGAGTTGGGCGTCGTCGATGAAGCCCTGGCGCCAGGCGATTTCTTCGGGGCAGCAGATCTTGAGGCCCTGCCGGTCCTCCGTCACGCGCACGTAGAGCGCAGCGTCGAGCAGTGATCCATGCGTGCCGGTGTCGAGCCAGGCATAGCCGCGACCCATGATTTCGACCGATAGCGATCCTTCTTCAAGATAGAGACGGTTCAGATCGGTGATTTCCAGTTCGCCGCGCGGGGACGGGGCGAGGTCGCGGGCGAAGTCCACCGCGCGACCATCATAGAAATAGAGGCCGGTGACGGCATAGTTGGACTTGGGCGCCTCGGGCTTTTCCTCGATCGTTTCCGCCCGGCCGTCCGGGCCGAAGGAGACGACGCCATAGGCGGCCGGATCGCTGACATAATAGCCGAACACGGTGGCGCCATGGTCCCGCGTGCTGGCGCTGGACAGCAGATCGACCAAGCCGTGACCGTAGAAGATATTGTCGCCCAGGACCAGGGTCGAGGGGTTGGAGCCCACGAAGTCCGCACCGATATGATAGGCCTGCGCCAGTCCGGCCGGTTCGGGCTGCACCGCGTAGGAAAGGGACAGGCCCAGTTCCTCGCCGCTGCCAAGCAATGCCTGAAAAGCTGCCGCGTCATGCGGGGTGGTGATGATAAGTATTTCACGAATACCGGAAAGCATCAACGTCGACAGCGGGTAATAAATCATCGGCTTGTCGTAAACCGGCATCAATTGTTTTGAGACGCCCTTCGTCAGCGGATACAGACGGGTACCAGAACCGCCGGCCAATATTATGCCTTTGCGCACAAGTGTCTCCGATAGATGTTGCGCCAAACGTCTAATAGAGAGGCATGGATAAAGCAAGTCGAGTCGTCGGCCCGGTGCCGGTCGGATCCTTTAAAAACCGCCATTATTGTATCCGGCCGCTGCTTTGGGGCAGCTTGTCGAACTCGCGCGGCCAAAAATATGGTCATGTGCGGCAATCTTTGAAAAGTCCTGTAGCCGATACAAGCGCGTTGGATCGATCGCGCGTTCATGCCATGTGCGGGCCATGGCGCAGGCCGCCATGACCGACAGGATAGATGGAGGGTTATGTTTTGACGACAAGACGTCAGGCAGTTGCTGCGCCAATTCTGGGTGTGCATCGTTCAGGCACATCGGCGCTTGCCGCGATCGTACAGTCTTTCGACATTCCCATCGGGGACATTGGCGACCAGGCATCGGACGAAAATCCCAAAGGTTTTTTCGAAAGCCAGACGCTCCGGCACGTCAATGACGACCTGTTCGCCTTTCTGGAATCCAGTTGGGACAATTGGGCGTTCGATGCGGGGCGTCATGATTTTCGCGAGGAGCATTTTGCGCCCTTTCGCGAGCGGGCGCTGGCTGCGATCGACCAGTTGTTCGGCAAGGCGGCGCTGTGGTCGGTCAAGGATCCGCGCATGGCTCAGCTATGGCCCTTCTGGCAGTTGGTGCTGGCGCAGGCCGGCTTCACCATCCGACCCATCATCATCATACGCCCGCCCCATGAGGTGGCCATGTCGCAGATCGCGCGCGCTTCGCGCAATCTGAGGGTCCACCGGGAATTGACCGACGAAGAGGATGTCGCGGCGCTCTGGGCGCTGACCATGCTCAATATCATGGAGCATGTCGGTCCCGAAGGCGCCTTGCTGGTCGTCCATGGCGACCTGGTCTATCGGACGGGCGATACGCTGGATCGCATCCGCGCTCATCTGCGCGTGCGCAAGATCAAGGCGGCCAAGGATTTCGCTGCCGGCTTCATCGAGCAGGACTATCATCGCGCCAAGGGCGAAGTGCCGGATGGGCCATGGATGACGATCGCCGGCCGGTTGTTCGCGGATATCCAGGCAGCGGCCGTCGACGGGATCGTGACGCAGGCCGCTGCCGCTGAACTCGCGGCGGCGCAGGGCGACTTGCACGTCATCCGGCCGATGCTGGACGGCGCGCGGCGTGCCGTGTGGCGTGCACGAGAGAATAGCGAGGAGGCGTGGCGATATCAGCAGATATTGCCGACCATCGAAAAGCTTGCCGACCGAGCGTTCAAGATGAAGACCGATCAGGGCCATGCGATGGCCAGAAGCGCCTACCGACACCTGCTGCGCGTGGACGGGCCGCAGTTGCTGACGCTGTGGCGCGGCGTTCGTCTGGCCAAATGGGCGGGTGACCGGGAAGAAGCGCGGCGGCTGTTGCGGCAGGTCGTGGACCTCTATCCCGAATTTCAGCCCGCACAGGACGCTCTGGCGCGATCCAGGGCGAAGAAGCGCTGATCAGGGCCGTAAGCGAGAGGGCATGGCCATGCCCTCTCGTCCAGGCTCAGGCTTTGGGAGCCTTTGGCTGCAAGAGCGCAAAGGGCGTTGCCATGTCGGCCTTCACGCCCTTCCATCCGGTAAACAGGGTTTTTGCCTGCGCGGATGGCGCGATTACGACGCCATCCTTGTTCAGTTTCGATGCAAGGCGTTTGGCGAAGCCGACCTGATCCTGACCGACCAGTTCGGCCAGATTGTCGGTCGGTTCGATCACGATCATGTCGAAATGCTTGTCGGCCAGTCCGCCCATCTGGCTGTCCATCAGGACATGCCAGGGGCCACGGCCAAAGCCACCGGACAGGTAGCTGATCTCCTTGTTGGCGAACAGCGACGATGTGCCCCAGGGCGTGGGGCACAGATGCAGGGTCTGCACTTCGCGCGTCACGCCGGCCTTGCGCAACGCATCCACGGCCTTGCCGATGATGGACGTCAGCGGTTCGGACGATGCGGTGCGGACGCCGCCTGCATCATAGCAGAGCGAATTGCGCAGCGAATGGGTAGTGGTCGCCCAGTCCCAGATTTGCGCGGCGCGCGCGTCGAAGCTGTAATTGGCGCCGATGCGCTGCCACAATTGCTGCGCTCGCCCCAGGACCGAGGGATAATCGAGCAGATATTCCTCGATCGCCGCACCGAAACTGTCCATGTCGGACGCATAGAGTATGCCATCGCCGCATACCGTCCTGAGTTCCGAAAATTCGTCGGTCAGGATCGGCGTACCGCAGGCCAGGCAATCGAAGATCCGATTGTTGATATAGCCGAAATGGGCCATGTCGCTCCAATGATCGTTGAGCGTCAGGCGCGTGCGGCGATAGAAGCCGGGCAGGGCGTCATTGTCGATATATTGCGACTTGACGAGATGGCCGAGCCCCAGATTGCCCCAATGGCGGCCGACCACATGAACCGGCGTACCGGCGCCCACTGCCCAGCTGAGCACTTCACGGCGAACGCCCCGGCTGTTGGCGACGAAGGACACATCGCGCCGCAGCTTGTCCTGCCCATCGGCAAAGAAGACGCTGGTGTCGGTACATTGCCGTGCGACGTCGACAGTGAGGCCGGGCAGGGACCGGATCGCCTTATAATGGGTTTCCGATGCGACATAGACCATGTCGAACTTGGAAATTTCGTCATATTTGATCGTGCCGGGATGGCTGATGATCCATATGAGCGACAATTTGGATGGAGGCGGGGTGTAGCTGCGCTTGCCGCGCAGCAGGATGACCATGTCTTCCCCGTCGTCATCGTCCCAGTTCGGCCAGAAATGCTGGACCACGGTGGCGCCCAGCTTTTCCAGCGACTTGGCGAGCGCCAGACCAAAATGATAGTCGCCCCATTTTTCCAGGTTCGGGCCGATGGGTGCCGGATTCTTGATCGCAATCTTCATGGCCTCATTTCCCCGCGAGCGTGCGGCGGCGATATTCGGCGAAGAATTCGGCAAAACGTTCCGACACCGGATAGACCTTGTTCTTCTCCAGCCTAGACACGCCGAGCGCGAAGGCCGGGAAGACCGCCGGATAGGAAAATTCGCGTTCGAAGAATTTGCGTGCGCGCTGTTGCCGGGCCGCCGTTTCTTCCGGCTGGTCGAAGACGCGGCGGATGGTCGCCACCAGCTTCTTCTGGTTGCCGAAGGGGACGTTGAGCATCAGTCCGCGCGTCCCCAGATCGGCCAGATCGCTGGTGGGCGATGCGATGATCGTCGGCCCCATCGCCAGCGCATCGGACATCTTGTACGGGCTTTGATACTGGCCGGCCGGAACATTGGGGTCGAGCCAGAGCACGATCAGGTCGGACGCCAGGTTGATCGCGGCCATCCGTTCGGGCGGCTGGGGCGGCAACACGGTGATGTTGTCGCGATGCTCCTTGCTCAGTTTCATGAGGTCGGGCGTATCGCGGCTGCCGACCACCAGCAGCTTGTAGCGCGGGTCGCCCAGCGCGTTGAGCAGGTCGACCAGTTCGAAAATGCCCTTATGCTTGCGCACAAGGCCGCCGAACAGGATGATGCGGTCGTCAGCCTTGAAACCCAGTTCCTTGCGGATCGCGTCGCGATCCATATCCTGCGGGCGGTACAGCGAATCATCCTTGATGTTGCGCATGTACAGGCAACGCCGGTCATAATGCAGGTTCAGATTGATGTTGTGCGTGAAGACGGTCGGGATTTCCGCGACCAGCGGATCGAGGATTTCCGACCAGATGAGTTCATAAGGAATCTTGGCCTTGTCGGCGGCTGCAAACAGGTCGGTCAGTTGCTTTTCGGCATGGGCGTCGGTGGACTTGGCGTTGTTGACCACCGTCTCCAGATCGTTGCATTCCAGCATGATCGGCTTGCCGGTGTGGTAATTCGCCATCAGGCCCAGGCCGAAGGACGTCAGGCGCGGCTTGACCGCATAGATGACGTCGCCGGTGATCGCCTCCATCCCCTTGGCGAAATTGCCGAAGAAATCCGGGAAGGTGCCACCCTCGAAATATTTGCATTCGAATGGCGGCTTCTTGTCGGCCAGCGGCTGGAAGATTTCCTCGTCGAAGAAGCGATAGGAGATCATTTCGACCTCCACATGCTTGCTGAGCGCCTCCGCCACGCAATAGGCCTTGGCGAAATGGTTGCGGCTCATGTCCCAAGACACGACCGACACCTTCTTCACCCAGGACGGTAGCTGAGCCGGCAGGCCATCCTTATAATAGCCCTGGATCTTGTCCGCGATGATCTGGGGGGACTTGGTGTCCTCTTTCTGTAGCTTGGTGATCTGCTGCGCATTGGCGATGCGCTGGTACAGGTTCAGCACATGCGGCACGACGCGCGGTTCGCGCAGCCAGCAATAGCGCGCGATCATGTCATAATCCTGCCGGCGCGCCAGCCGTTCGTCGAAGCCGCCCAGAACGTCGTACAACTGGCGGCGATGGACGAAGCTGTTGAGGTCGACGAAGGGAACGGCAAGCTGGTCTTCAAGATGGAAGCCCCTGATCTCCGCCTTCTTGATGCGAATCGTGTCTTCGCCGATGTCGATGTCGTAATAGCCGGCATAGGCGGCCATGTTGCCCGGCCAGTTGGCCAGTTCCTCCAGCATGATCTCCAGATAGCGGGGATGCCAGACATTGTCAGAATCGAGATAGGCGATGATGTCGCCGCGGGCGAGTTTCAGGCTGCTGTTGCGCGCGGCGGCCGCCCCCTTCTGCTCGGCATGTTTGGTCAGGATGATCCGAGGATCCTTGAACGACTTGATCGCCGCGACCGTATTGTCCTGGCTGGAGTCGTCGCAGATGATGAGTTCGAACCGCTTGTAGCTTTGCGCCAGGACCGAACGGATGGCGTCGTCAATCAGATCCTCGCGATTATGCGCGGGCATGATGATCGACACGAGCGGTCCGACCTTGGGCAATTGCCCTTCGCGTGCCTGGTCGACGCGGCTGAGCGTGTTGCTGATCTGGACGAAACAGTCGAGCCGGGTCGTGCCGCGTGCTGCCAGCCGCAACCGCTCATAATAGGGGTTTTCGGCATAGAGATTGCAGAATTTATTGAGCGCACCGATCGTACCGTTGAAGATCGAGCTTTCCGAAACCGATCGCTGGATCGTGTTGAAGGCGGCCGATTTGGCGTCGATCTTCGGGATCAGCGCGGCCTTGCCCTTGCCGGGGACGAAGGGCTTGGCTTCCTTGGTCGCGGCGGGAGCCTTGCTCTCTTTGGTGGGGGCCTTGGCAGGCTGGGCGGGCATGTTGATCGCCGTCTTCGCGACCTTGGCGGGCTTGGTCTCCGTCGCTGGCGGGGTTTTTGCAGCCGGTTCGACGTCGGTGGCGGGCTTGGCCTCCGGGGCCGGTTTGGCTTGCGTAGCTGCCTTGGCCGTTACCGTATCGTTGCCTGGTTTTGCCGGGGAATCGGCCGGTCCAGCTTTAGGCTCGGGCGCCTCGACCTTGGCTGCTGTGGGCGACGACGGGGCTGGGCTGGGCGACTGGAATGTGAAGGCGGGGCCCAGACGGCGTTGGCCACCTTCGAGCCATAACTCCACCTTGTGCGTGCCGCCTTCCAGAAATTGTTCGGGGATGGCTATGCGAAAACCGCACAGGCCGTTGTTGACGCCGGCCCGCTCAAGGTCGGGGCGATAATTATTGGCTTCTGCGAAGGCGATGAATTCGCCGTCGATCATCGCCATCACTTCGGAAGGATGATTGGCCGGGTCAAATACCCACCCGACCAAGTTATTTTCCTTAACACCGTCGAAATTACCGCGAATAGTAGTGCTCATTCTTCCCCGCCCTTATGCGCAACGACCTGTTGCCCACGCTTCATGTCATGCCGATGTCACGCATGCCTGTTGGCGCGCGCTGTATCGCGATCTGAAAGCCCTCACCCAAAGTTGGTGGCCTTTTCTTGCTGATGTTGCAGCGCGGCGCAATAGCGGATGGCGTCGGTCCGACGCTTCACATCCTCGTTTTGGCACCGGATTGAAACAGAGGGATGTTTCGCATTCGCCACGATCAGTCCGGCAGCACCAGATAGAGGGGTGACGCTGGCGGCTTGCAGGCCATCGGCGTCTTGGCATCGCAGGCTGGCGCCCGGTCACGATTGGCGTCCTGCGCGAAATATTGGATGAAGGCGCTACTCTGGTCCGATGGCTCTACGATTACGCTCGGCTTGAGCAGGCCCGGTGGAATCTTGAACAGCTTGAGTCGCTCGCGAGCCTTGGCTCCTGTCGGCGCGGCACGGGCCGCAGAGGCGGGGGCACCGGCAAAACTGGCTGCGCGTGTAACATGGTTTGCGAAGGACGCCTTGACCGTGCGGCTGGCGACATCGACATCCATGATGCGTGTCGCTTCATCCCTGGCCAGCGATCCCGCGCCCTTCAGCGCATTGGGCGATGGCCCCTTGACCGACAACTGAGTTTTCCAACCCTTGGCGGTCGGCGTGGCGAGATAGATGCCATCCTCCGAAGGGGCGGCCTTTTTGACATAGGCGACCAGCGGACGACCATTGTCGATGGTGATCATCGGCATATTGGTTAGCCCCCCATTGGACCCGACATCATCAATGGTTTGTGCATTGTCCGGCGAAATGGAGCCGGATACGGGCGGCTTGCCGTAAAATTCCCAATTATTGAAGTCGCGCGTCGATGCGTAGCTCAGGCGGAAATTGGTGGCGACATTAGGGCTGCGGCGCCAGACGATGGCGAAATGGAATTTCCCGTCCGCGGTCGGCTCGCTCATGACCGGATAGGCGCTGACCGGCTTGTTTTCATAGCTGTCGGCGAAAATCGGCTGTTTCGTTAGCCGCGTCCATTTGCCGTTCTGATATTCGTTCACCCACCAGGCGCCGTTGCCGCTGCCGCCAGCCCGATACATGAAGAGCAGGCGGCCAGAGGGCGATGTGATGAAATGCGGATAGGTGATTCGGTTACCCTCCTGTCCGGTCATGGCCTGCAATTTAAGGCCGTCGACGGAATTGGGGACCGTTGTAGTTGCGTAGACCAGCGACGAATTATGCATGTTGCCAGTAACATGAATATGCTTGTCCCGATCGAATGTCAGGGTGATGACATTATGCTTGTCCCACCCGCTGAACCGGGATTGGGTTCTGGTGCGGCATATGCGACCATTGGCCGGATCATATTCCGCGACGGTAAGCCATCTATCCTCATCGAAATAGCCGACGAAATATTTTCCGCCCGACTGGACGACCGGGAAGCGGATGCGCGTACCGGCCCAGGCATCGCCGATCTGAATATATTTTTTGCCGGATGCGGTGTCGGGCTTGCGGGTCGTGCAATCGGCTGCCGATGCGCTACCGCCGATGCCGGAAGACAGGCCGGCCACAGCCGCAATGATGAGGGGCGTCCTGATGAGCAAGGCAATTTCCTTCAGATAAAAAGGATCAATCCCCCAGGCTTAAATAATGTCCCTGTAGATCGATGGGATATCGTCATAGTTTCCGGTTCGCGACCAGCTGATCCCGCTTCTTTTACGCTGCGCCGGCGTGCCGGCATAGATGGAATGCTGGTCATCCAGCCGGCCGGCGACGATGGCCCCCTGCGCCACGATGCAGCCGCGTGCGATGCGGCTACCCTTGTTTACGCGCACACCATTGCCCAGCCACACATGGTCGCCGACCACGACGTCCTTGGCAGGATTGATCCGTTCACGGCTTTCCAGATCGAAGATGCCGTGCGAATCCGAGGTCCGCAACAGTACGTCGTTCGACAACATGCAATCATCCGACACGACGATACATTTTCCTTCTGCGGCCATGGCAGCGCCGCCGCCCCAGGATGCGCGCCAGCCCAGCGCGACGCCGCTGCCATTACCGGTCAACTTGATCTTCCCGGCGGTGGTGCCGGACCGATTGCTGAAAATCACTGCGCCGGCCTGCCCCTTCATTTCCACGCTGGCCTCCCGCAGATAGCAGTCCCGGCCGACATAGAGGATGTTGTTGCTACCGCTCAGGCGGATTTCGGTCTTGTCGCCGATATGGGCTGACTTGTGGATGACGATGATGTTTCCCTGACCGACATCCTGTATGTCGAAGCTGTTCGCGTTGGCCTTGGACAGCTTCCTAGATGTCGGCAGGGTACATTTATAAGGTTCGGATGCAATCAGGTCGTAAATCGCCAGAACGCCGCTGTTCATTCCGTCCGTCCCTTAGCCGGGGGACGGCAGGTTGAGATTGATCAGCCCGGGCAGCCGGCGCGCGGCGTCATCCGCGTAGCTGCGCCAGATCCAGTCGGACAGCGTTTCCGGCACAGCCTTTTCCCACGGCTTTCCCGCCGAACCGGCAAAATGCAGGAATTTGATGTCGGTCAGGATGCGGGGCTGGAATGCCGCCGACAACCGGCTGACGAAATCATGCTTGTAATTATACATGGGCGACATGAGCTTCATGCTCAGGTCCGGCGTGCCGCCGATATAGGTGCGCAGCGCGGCCTGCTCGACCGAATATTCGCCATTTTCCGTGAAGGTGATCAGATCGCGTCGGAATTCGCTGTTGAGCAATTTCTTGTTGACGACCAGTACGCCGGTGTTGAGCCGACTGCCCGGCGGGTCGTTCTGATAGGCGAATTTGCTGATCGACAGATCGGTGTCTTCGACATCGATCTTGTCATCGACCTTGATGACCAGCTCGCGACCAAAGACGGGGCAGCCGTACAGATCGGCATTCACCTTCTGAAGAAGTTCATCGCAATTGCTGAGGCACACGATGTCGGCATCGATGAAGATCAGGCTGTCATAACCCCAATCATCAAACATGAGCCATTTCATGTATGTATATTTGGGAATCCAGTCGAGTTTCAGTTTGCCTTCGACTTTTTTATTCGAAATGTTGCTGAACGACATGATGTCTTCCTGCGATGCAAGATATGTCTTGTCGGCAACTTCCATGATGAACGGGTCCGAAAATACTTCTTTATCTTCGGATATGATGAAAATAGGCAGATCCATCAAGGTTTCATGAACGGCCATGCTATAAATCAGCACTTTTAAGCCATCGATAAATTCACTATTAATGACAAATGTGAGCGCTGTATTATTATGGGATATGGCCGGGCTGCTGTGTTTGCTTATTTTCGAATGAATTTTGCGTACCGTCATGAATCTGCCTCGCGTTCAACCTTGGGCAAGGGCCTAGCATATCGTGCGCGTCATTCTCAAGCCGGAATGGGAGGGGTTGATGGGGCCACGATAGTCGTTGTAGCAGTCGAGCGGTTCGATCTTATGAATATGCTGGTCGAGTGAAAATTGGTGATATGGGGACTGAACTTTGGCGTTAACCTCAAATTCGACTGGCGCGGCTATATCCTCGGACGGGAGTGGCGGGGGCAAGGATGTGGCTGGTCGACCGGAGGGGACGGCGCTGCTGGTGCTGGGAAGTCCCCGGTCGGGGGTAGGGTTGCTCGCGCAGGGGCTGTCTCTGGTCGGGGGGGCCTCGTTTTCCGTGCCATCGCGGGGAGCGGGCGGGCCACTCTCCGAATTAGGCACCGTTGACGCCGTCGATACAAAGTTGTTGGCTCTCGCTGGGCGACAATGGAGCGACTGGTCCACCATCGACCCCGCTGATCTTGCGACGCAGGATGCACAGGTGCTGGCTAGCGAAACCAAAGCGTTGGTCCGGGGGGCTTTGGCGACGGGTGGCGTTACGGTTTTTGCTGACTGGCGGGCAAGTCGCTTCGGTGAATTCTGGCGAGGGGTGCTGGGGGAGGGCGGTGCGCCCAAGTCCGTGGTTGTGACCCGCGCCTATGAGTCGGTGGTGGCCGGCTTGCAGCATAAATCGGAACTGGGTGGGATGCACGCCGCGTTGCTGTGGCTGCGCTATACACTGGACGCCGAGTTTTCCACGCGGACGCTGGCACGGTCCCATGTCGATCATGACGGATTTCTGCAACATCCGCGTTCCACGGTGGAGCGGATCAGCACGCAATTGGGTCTGGAATTTCCGGACATGTCGGAGAAAGCTTTTGGCAAGCTATCCGCTCTCATATCGCCTGCGACAGCGCAGTTTGCCGGGGCGCAGGCAATTGCGTTACCCGGCGGGCTGGTGCGGGACTGGTTGCAGACGGTACAATCCATCACCCGCTCCTGGAGTTCACACGGGGAGCGCGCGCGCGATCTGTTCACGCTGGATGAGATTCGCACGCAACTCGATCGTGCAGGAGCCACGTTCGCACATGTCCTGGAGGAACGGGTCGGGCTGACGCAGAAGCTCGGTTCTGTTCGTCGCAAGCTGGCAAAGGAAGAGGCTGGCCGCGCGAGCGAGCGCAAGAAGCTGGAGCAGGCCATTGCCGACCTACAGCAGAAGCTGGCAGCAGGCGAGAGCAAGGAGAAAGCGGCCGAGCGGGAAAAGCAACTGGCCGAGAAGGTCAAGGCCATCAAGACCTTGCAGGAGGCCGCGGCCAGCAGTGACGCCAACATAGCAGGACTGACGGCGACGCTGGCGGAGCGGCAGACGGAAATTTCGTCTTTCCGCAACGACTTGCAGAAGCGCGAAGCCAGCCTGGCCGAAATGCAGGCCGCCCGCGACGATTTGAAAGCGAAATTGTCGAAATCGCTGTCCGAACGGGAGGCTGCGGTCAGTCTGCGGGCAGACCTGGAGAAACAGATCGGGACCGCGCAGGCACAGGTCGCTGCGCTTCAGGAGCAACTGACCGAGGCCAGCGGCAACACGGCACGGCAGAATATGGAAATTGCGGGCCTGCGCGCAGCGGCCGACCTGCATGACAGGGCGCTGGCGGAACGCGACGGCTTGATGAAGGGGGCCATGGACGCACGCGAAGGTGCGGACATACGCCTGGCCCAGTTGACCGAGAAATTTACTGAGCAACTGTCGGCCTATCAGGCTCTCGTGCTGGAAAAATCGGCGGTAGAGGTCGAACTGGTTCGGTCTGCCGCGGCGCTGGATAAAGCTGGGCACGACCTGGCATGGGTTGAAGGCGAAAAGCAGGGCTTGCGCCGGGATGTTGCCGACCGGGACGTGCAACTGGGCCGTTTGCAGGCGGAACTGGAGGCAACAAAGGAGCAGAAGGCTACGGGCGATCAGCGGGTCGCGGCGCTGACCAGCGATCTGGCGCAGCGTGGCGAGGAACTGAGCGCGGCGAGGGATGCCGGGGCTGCGTTGCAGAAGGCATCCGACGAACAGGCCGCAGCATTGGCCCGGTTGCAGGAAGGGCTGGACAAGGCGCGGGCCGAACTCGATGTCGGTGAACGACAGGCGGCTGAAAGCAAGGATGCCATCGCGGCGCTGGAAGCATCGCTGGCCGAACGCGACGCACGTATCGCGGATGCGGACGGCCGGGCCAGCACGCTGGGCGCCGATATCGTGCAGTTGCAAGGCGAGCATGAAGCCCTGTTGCGGCAGCGGAATGTCGACGCGGAAGAACGTAAGTCTCTCGAAGCCACCCTGGTGGAAGTGCAGACGGCGGCTTCGGAGCGCGAGGCACTGCTGGCCAAGCTCCAGAATGCGCATGAAGCGCTCCAGCGCGATAATGAGAATAAGGCCGAGAAGCTGTCGATGCAGACGGCGCAAATCGTCGCTTCGCGCGCCAAGCAGGCGCAGTTGCAGCAGGAACGGCTGGCGATCGGCGATCAGCTCAAGCAGGCGCATGAGGAACTGGAGCAGGTCCGCAGCGACCTGGCCGTCCGGGACAGTGAGGCCGAGAGTCTCAATAATGACCTCGATACTGCGCGCGAGCAGATGGCGAAGGATCAGGAGGCACTGCAAAAGGCGCGTGTGGATGTGCAGGGGCTGGGCCAGCATCTTCAGCATGCCCGTGCCGATGCGCAGAATGCCCGTGCCGATATGCAGATGGTCAAGGCCGAACTGGAGCAGGTCGTCAAGCTCCGCCTGGATGAAGTCACGGCGCTGAAGCGGGATGTCGAAGCGCGGGATCAGGCGGTGACGGACCGCGATATCCGTTTGGCAGATGTCGAGAGCAAGCTGGCGCAGACCCAGAGCGCCTTGCTGCAACGCCAGTTGGAAACCGAGGAATCGGCGGAAGAACTACGTTTCCTGCGCAGCCTGTTGAAGGATGAGCAGGACATCCGGTCGGCAAAGGAAGAGCAACTGCGTCTGACGGACGAGAAGCTGGAAAAGGCGCAGGCCGAATTGCTGACCGAAAAGGATCATGCCGCCAAGGCCGAACTGGACCATGAAAAGGCGACCCAGGCCCGTTTCCAGGAAATTGCCTTGCTGATGGGCGCGCTCAAGGATGCGCAGGAGAAGGAAACGGACCTCGCCCATTTGCGTGTCGTGCGGCATGAATTGTCGCGGCGTACCGACTCACTCTATCTGCTGTTCATCCGGGTGATGGATGCGCTGCTCGCGCAGGTGGCATCGCCGTTGTTGCCGAAGAAAGTGAATCTGCGCCGTCAACAGGCTGTGCTCGAACGCTATGGCCTGTTCGATGCGGGATGGTATTTGGAAAATAATCCCGACGTTCATGAGGCCGGCATGGATGCGGCGGCGCATTTCGTGGCCTTTGGATTGCAGGAAGGCCGAGCCCCCAACCGGGCCGTGGACGAACTGCGCCGGAGTGCCGCAGCCATGGCGGACGGCAAAGGGCGATAGGAGCCGATCGCCCGCCTCGATAGGATAGGGCCGGCCGACCTCGACGATAGAGAGCGGGCGCCGTGGCGCCTGATCGCAACAAGGGCTGACGATGTTGAATTTTAAAGAACTGGCCAAGGAAATCGATCAGTCAGGCCTGTTCGATCGGAACTGGTATGTCGAGAATTTTCCCGACGCCGGATTGCTCGATATCGAGCCGCTGGAGCATTTCGTCCGTTTCGGCCTGTTGCTGAAACGCGATCCGGGGCCGGGCTTCGATACGCGCCATTATCTGGATACCTATCCCGACGTTCCGGCGGCGGGCATGCATGCGCTTGTCCATTATGTCCGCTTCGGCAAGAGCGAGGGACGCCAGCCCTTGCCGCCCATGGCGAAGCCGGCGGGCGTTGCGCCGACAGCCACTGCGCCGGAAGGTGCAACCTGGATATTGCGCCATGCGACCGACGCTTTCGGCCTGCGCGGCCTGGAGCCTCATGCGTCCCTGGCAGTGATCGTCAATGTCACCACGTCCCAGGACGGGGCGGCGATGTCGGCCGTACTGAACCGGATTCCGGCGGATTTCGACCTGTTCCTGCTGGGTGGGACGCACAATCTGGATGTCGATGCGCTGCCGTCGTCTGTCCGTTCGCTGACCCTGCTGGGGGATGCGGACGAAGCCGGCAATGCGCGTGGCTTCGCCCGGCTGGCCGGATCGGGCGCGCTGGATGGCTATGCCGACGCGCTCTGGCTCTCGCCGCAGGATGCCGCCGGGCCGCTGACGGATGAGGATATGGCCAGGCTGATCGGCCTGCATGGCGCCTTTTGCGCCGATTCCCAATGGGGCGTCGCCGCTGATCGTTTCGTGCGGCTGGACCGGGCCGATCCGGTGCAGGCGACGTTGATCACCGCGCTCAACACCGTCCTGCCGCGTCTTGGTCTTTTGCTCGGTCAGGCGCCGCTCGACGTTCCAGCCGGGTGGGGCCTGTGGTTCAAGCCATTTCTGTCGCGCGTGCTGGGTGTGACGATGCGGCCGCACGAGATGACGGGTGTTAGCGGGGGCGGCAAGTTCCCCGGTCGCGCCAGCGTATTGGCTATGCTGTCTGCCGGTGCGCGGGAAGCGGCCCTGGACGTCCGTCCCGCGGCCCGAACTTTACCCGCAGCGCCCGCGGATCGCGTGGTCAAGGCGGTGGCCTTCTACCTGCCGCAATTCCATCCGATCCCGGAAAACAACACTTGGTGGGGCAAGGGCTTCACCGAATGGTCGAATGTAGCGCGGGGTCGCCCGTTGTTCCGCCACCATTATCAGCCGCGCTTGCCTGCGGATCTGGGCTATTATGACCTGCGGCTGGAGGATACCCAGGTCGCGCAGGCCGATCTGGCCCGCCAGTTCGGCATTCACGGCTTCTGCTTCTATTATTACTGGTTCAACGGCAAGAAACTGCTGAACCATCCGATCGAGCAGATGGCGAAATCCTCCAGGATCGACACGGGTTTCTGCGTCTGCTGGGCCAATGAGAACTGGTCGCGCAATTGGGACGGGCAGAACCGCCATGTGCTGATGGAGCAACAATATTCGCTGGAAAGCAATATCGCCTTCATCCACGAGATGATCCCGATGATGAAGGATCCGCGCTGGATCCGCTATTGCGGCAAGCCCGTGCTCGTCGTCTATCGTATTTCGATCATCCCGAACTGGATGGAAACCGCCCGCATCTGGCGGGAGGAATGTCGCAAGGCAGGGCTGGGCGAAATCCATCTGTGCGCAGTCCGATTCGGCCTGGAAACGCTGGGCGGACAGCCGCAGGACCATGGCATCGACAGCTATGTCCTGTTCCCGCCGCATGAAGGCGTGCGTGTCGACCTGCGCGATCAGGTGCATGATCGTCACAAGGATTTCGGCGGCGAGATTTTCGATTACAACGCCGTGGCGGATGGCGATGTCGAAAAATATGCTGATGGTTATGAATGGCCGGTCCACCGTGGCGCGATGCTGGGCTGGGACAATACCGCCCGTCGCCTGACGGATGCGCGCATTTTCACCGGCGCGACGCCCTATGGCTTCCGGCGATGGGTGAAGGGCATATTGGACCAGGACAACCGCCATAACCCGGCGCCTGAAACGATGATGTTCATCAACGCCTGGAACGAGTGGGCCGAGGGCACCTATCTCGAACCGGACCAGCGCTGGGGGCTGACCAACCTCGCCGCGTTCCAGTCCGCGGCGCAAGCCGTGCCGGGTTTGCGCCCTGTTACCTTGCCGCAAGGCGTGGCGGCGCAACCCAAGGCGGAGAATCGGCTCGCCTATCTTGGCAGCCCGCTGAACGATGCGGCGGATATGCCGCGAGGACCGGTCTGGTATCGCGGGTTCAAGGAAGCCGACCCGTCCAGGCCCACCATCCTGCTCTGTGCCCATATTTCCGGTCATCAGTTGTTCGGTGGGGAACGCAGCCTGCTCGATGTGCTGGAGGCATTGGCCAAGATGCCGGTCAATGTCGTCATGACCCTGCCCAGCGACAATAATCGCGACTATATCAAGCGTATCCAGAAGCTGTGCATGGGCGCATACGCTTTCCGCTATCCGCAATGGATGGACAAGCGGGCGGTCTATGCCTGGCTCGCGCTGGATTTTGCCGATATCATCGCGCGTCACGCGATCGACATCGTGCATGCCAACACCATCGTCCTGCTGGAGCCGATCGTCGCCGCGCGCCGGATGGGCCGCGTGGCGCTGACCCATGTGCGGGAACTCATCTCGCTGGACGAAGGGTTGCAGGAGCGGATGAACCAGACCACCGGCGAGATCGTCAGCGCCGTGTTCGGCAATACCGACTGGCTGATCGGTAACAGCCGCGCCACGTGCGAGTTGTTCGCGCGTGGAGACCGGACGCTCTATGTGCCCAACGCCATCAGCGCCGAAGATTTCGAAATGCGCAATGTCTTCGGCAATGGCATCAAATTCGGTATCGTCAGTTCCAACATCCCCAAGAAGGGGATCGCCGATTTCGTCGAGGTGGCGCGACGGGCTGCCAGGCGTACGGGTCGAGCCAAATTCGTCATCATCGGCCCGCGCACCCCGCAAATCGATATCTGGATGGAAGAGGTCGCGCGCGGCGAACGGCCGGACAATCTGGTCTTTGCCGGTTACAAGGACAGCGCGCGGGCGGCGATGATCGAACTCAACGTCCTGCTCAACCTGTCCACCTTCGCTGAATCCTTCGGTCGCACCGTGGCCGAGGCGATGGCGGCGAGGCGACCTGTGATCGCCTATCGCTGGGGTGCACTGCCTGAATTGGTCCAGCATGGCGAGACCGGCTATATGGTGCCGTTCCGCGATATCGACGGGGTCGTCGATGCCGTGGCCGATCTGTGCGAACATGACGACAAGATTGCCGCCATGGGCGACAAGGGTCACGCCTTTGTCACCAGCAACTTCTCGCAGGCGCGGCTGGGCGAACAGGTGACGCTGGCCTATGAACGCATCTGTGGCCGGCCGATGCGAGCCGATGCCGCGGCGACCGCCATTACCGAAGCGCCGCTGCGGATTTCTGCCCAGGCGATCGGTGCGGCTTTGCCGACGACGATCATCATTCCGGTCTATAATGCGCCGGAGGAAGTGCGCGCCTGCATCACCTCCGTGCTCAAACATACCGATCTGCGCGAAACGCAGGTGCTGGTGATCGACGATGGCAGCCCTGATCCAGCGATCGCCCCGCTGCTCGACAGCTTTGTGGGCACGCCGGGCCTGACCATCCAGCGGTCGCCGCAAAATCAGGGCTATACCCGCACGATCAACATGGGGATTGCGCAGGCGGCCGGGCGCGATGTCGTGCTGCTGAACAGCGATACGATCGTGACGCCGAAGTGGCTGGAGGGGTTGCGCGCCACTGCCTATAGCCGGCCGCAGGTCGGCACGGTGACGGCGATGGGCGACAATTCCGGCGCCTTTTCCTTCCCGGTCTTCAACCAGAAGTGCGATAAGCCTGCGCATCTGGGGCATGAGGAATATGCGCTGGCGATGGTACAGGGCGCCTTTGGCTGCACGCCGCCCGAAGTCCCGACCGGATCAGGCTTCTGCCTGTTCATCCGCCGCGCGATGATGGACCTGTGCGGCACTTTCGATGAAGAAGGGTTCCCGCGCGGCTATGGCGAGGAGAATGATTTCTGCTTGCGGGGCATGAAGGCGGGCTGGGCCAATCTGATTTCGCCCTGGGCCTTCGTCTTCCACATCCGCACGGCCAGTTTCAAGGGCGAGAAGGATGCGCTCATCAAGGCCGGCGTGGACGTCGTGACGAAACGCTATCCCGATTATGCGCCGATGGTGAGGGCGGCCTTTGCGGCGCCGGACATGATGGCGTTACGTGAGGAAACGGCAGCCGTCGTCAACGCACTCGCGGCGGGTTAAGTCATGAGGCGGGCTTTTTCGGCCCGCCTCTTCGCCACCATATGTCGCGGTGGGTAACGGAGGCGTCGTTACAGGGGCTGCTCGGACAGCCGCAACTCGGTGGGTGCTGGGGCCTTCGCGCGGGGCAGGTCGCGGTTGTTGGGCAAGGTCGGCCAGGTCAGACGAAAGCGCTTGCCGTTGCCCTGCGTGGTCAGCACGTTCATCTTCATGCCGGGAGGCGCACTGACTGTGGTCCAGCCCGATGTGGTCCTGACCCTGGACTGGGGCAGGGGGGCGTTGGTGGGCTTCAGCGTGTCGGCGGCAAGACGCAACTGCATGCCTTTGCCTTGCCGGGCAATTTGCAGGACGATGATATTGCCGCGTTGATAGGGTTCCGACAATTTTATCTCGCCGGCCATGGTGCCACCGCCCTTGAAGTCCCAACGATATCCGGTCCAGCGCGTGGCCTGCGCAATATGCCATCCGCCCCTTTCGAGCCGGGCCAGATAGATCTGCGTGTCGCCATGCTCGTCGAATTTATGATAGGCGATCATGACCCGCTTTTTCGCGTCGAACGCGAAGGTGACATTGGCGTTGATCGCTCCCCCATGGACGGGGATCGGATCGACGATTTCCGAATTGCCAAGGCGGATCGGAAGGGACAGGGGCTGGCCGGACGAGCGCGTCCAGTGCACGAGATCGCGGCTGCGCGCGTAGCTGAGATCATGACTCGTTTCGGCAGCGGGGCTGTCGCGCCAGAGCCAGACCATATGAAACAGGCCGTCCGGTCCCATGGTAGGGCCGATGGGATAGGCGTTGCGCTTCCCCTCGCCATCCAGCACGGGCGTCTGGGTCAGGCGGCGCCAGCGCAGGGTCGATGCGTCGAAGACATTATAGATGTCATTGCCTGCACCGCTCATGCCATCGCGATAGCGAAAGATGAACCGGCCCTGCTGGTCCTTGAGGAAAGTGGGGTAGGTGACCCGCTGCTCCTGAGCGGGGTCGATCAGGGCGGGTATGCGACGCAGGGACGATGCCGATCCCGACGTGTCGGACATATAATAGGTCATCGGCGAGACGTGCATGTTGGCGGCGACATGCAGCCGGCCCCGGCCGTCGGTGGCCATGGCAATCGCATTATGGCTGTCCCAGCCGACTGCCGTATCGAGCGTCTGCCGTTCCCAGGCACCGCCGCTCGTTGCTCGACTGGCGATCACCAGTCGCCGGTCGGCTCCGTAATAGCCGACATAGAGGCGCTGCCCGCGGACGATCATGGCAAAATCGACCGGCTGCCCGGCCCATATCTTTGCGACGACTTCACTTCTTTCGCCCTGCTGCTGCTGGGGAGAGGTCGCGGCACTGACCAGCAGTCCTGCCAGCACGATGGATGCAATCGGCTTCATATGATCTCCCAGCCTTCGGTCGAGCCCGTGCGATAGCAGGAAGAAGATGAAGCGCGGCTGGCCGGTTTCGTTCCGGTCGACCCTTTATTCGGTCGATCCGGCGATCGCATGGGACGCTGCGGCGATAGATATCCATTGCAGCTTGCGTGGATATCGCACCGTCATGCCTGCGTCCGGGGCGCAGGTATGACGGTGCGATACCAGCGGGATCACTGTTTCATTGCCTTTTGGTCAGCCGATTTTGCCAGCCGGCCTTGCGGGGCGAGTCCAGATGCTCGCGACCGGTCACGATGATGCTGCTTGCACGATCGTGATATTCACCGGATTTCAGGATCGCACGCAACATGCCGACCTTTGTTTCGCCGCCTTCCAGCAAGGCGACATGATGACTGAGGCCGGCAGGATCGGCGGGACGGCCCAGCAATTTCTCGTAGAAGCTGCGGACGAAGGCCTCGTTGTCGAGCGTCAGCATATCGCCGATCTGAACGATGGGCTTGCCGGATGCGATAGGCTGAGGCGGCGGTACGGCCCTGACGGCGGCTGGGGCCGGGGCAGCGGCGGGCGCAGGCGCAGCAGCCTTCTTTCGCTTGGCCGGTTTGGCGGGCGCATCCAGCAGCGTCAGGCCTTCCACCTGTACAGTGGCGCTATGGCGTGCAAATTCGTTCGTTTTCACGATGGCGCGCAGGATATCGACCTTGGACACGCCGCTGCCGAGCAGGGCGATATGATGGGCAAGGCCGGCATCATCCGCCTCGCGGCCAAGCAGGCGCCGATAGAAGGCATCAACGAAATCGGCCCCGTCCAGCGCCAGCAGATCGGCAATCTGGACGAGCGGCTTGTTTGATGACGGGCGCGGTGTGGACACCGGCGGTTGAGAAGGCGCAACAGCCGGTTTGGGCGGTGGCGACGGTGCTGGAGGAGGCGAGGCTACCGGGGGCTGCGGGGGTGGAGCCTCTTCCTCCAATGCCTCGTGCCGACGTTGCGGCAGGCGGATCGCCTTGGGCCAGCGGGACTTGCTGCGCAGCAATTCGCGTCCGATGACGCTGACGGGCGTGCGACGTTCGATAAATTCGTCGGTGCCCAGGAAGGCTTCGATGATCTGGGCCTTTGTCGTGCCACCGGCGAGCAGCGCGACATGATGTTCCAGTCCGGCCGGATCGGCGGGGCGGCCCAGCAATTGGCGATAGGCGGCCTGGACGAAGGCATCGCCACGCAGTTGCAGCAGGTCGGCGATGCGTACGATGCTGCCAGCCGTCCCCAGGCTGGGCGCACTGCCCGGAATATGGCCCGCATCGGTGCTTGCCAGCGGGCTGGGCATGCCGTGCAGCGCATCGGCGGCCTCGATCCTGTCTACCAGCCGATCGTGCAGGTCCGGGCTTTTGGCCAGTCCCAGCGCAAATTCGAACAGGCCTTTGGACCATTGATCCCAGTCGGCGCCGCCCTTTTCCTCGACGGTGGAGCGCTCGGCACTGATCGCCTTGCCGATCAGTGCGGGCACGTCCCGGTTGTCGGTGAACAGGTAGATGCCGTCGGTCTTGCCGAAGGTTGCCAGGATTTCCCTGGTCGGCGGGATGTCGCGTGCGATCACAGGCTTGCCCAGAGCAAGGGCGTTCATGATCGAGAGGCCGAAGCCCTCATAATAGGATGGCAGGACGACCGCGCTGCTGCGTGCGAACAGGTCGTTCATCAGTTCGTCGGGCAGGGTGCCGGCCTGCACGGTACGGGCATTGCCCTCCTCCTTGCTCTCACCGCCCAATATCGTCAGCGAAAGGTTGGGGTGGGCTTGCGCGATCAGCGCGCCGACAGCATGCGACGCCTTGTGCGGGAAATGATTGCCCATCACCAATACATGGTCGCGGCCCCGTTCGGCCTTCTGATAGCGGCCGGCATATGCGGCCAATTTGGTCGGCAGCAGACGGGTATAGGCGGGCGCCTTGAACTGGCGGGGGAACCGGTTGCGGAAGGTGGTTTCGGAAAAGCGGCTGTTGAAGAACAGTCCGTTGGCATGGCGGGCGATATAGGCCCACAGCGTTTCAAGCCCGTTGTCTGCGCGCAGATGGCTGCAATCGAGTGCGATGACGTCGAGCATGCCATACACGGTGACCGGCGCCAGATGTTCCATCGTGCGGACCGTTTGCAGGTCGAATGGCTGTCCGGGCATGATCGCGATGGCGTAGACCGGATCACATTCGCGGCGCTGCTTGATCCGTTGCATCTTGTCGATGCCGTGGAAGCGGGCGACGGATGGTTCGCAGATGACGGTGATGTCCACGTTGCCCGGCGCCGACCGCTCGCACCAGCGGATGAAGTGCATCATATGATCGGTCGTGCCATTATGATGGCGGCCGAATGTCAGCAGGTTGATGGCGATCTTCAGCCGGCCATCGGTCGTCGGCACCATCTGCCGGATCTTCAGTTCGGCTCGATAGCCGGCCGAAGCCTCATAGGCCTGGACCAGCGGCAGGAATCCGGGATG
This sequence comes from Sphingobium sp. Leaf26, assembly GCF_001421665.1. Taxonomy (GTDB): domain Bacteria; phylum Pseudomonadota; class Alphaproteobacteria; order Sphingomonadales; family Sphingomonadaceae; genus Sphingobium. The sequence goes on along the minus strand of NZ_LMKV01000001.1, from coordinate 935,566 downwards.
CCGTTTGGCGATTTTCTGGAGATTGCCTTCGCGCTGGCCCTTCAGGTCTATGTCGCGCAGCAGAAAGGAGGCCGACCCGGCATGATAGGCATAGGCATGGTTGGCCAGAACGGCACGAAAGCCGACCTGGCCGGCGCGCATCACCAGATCATTTTCTTCCTCATACCCAATGCCGAAGGCTTCATCGAGCGGGGCGAAGTTGAGCACGACCGATGGTGCGATCAGCATGTAGAAACCGACGGCGGTCGGTGCCCAACTGTAGCGCGGCAGATAGGCCTGCACCGATTGCCAGGCCGCATAACAGGCGTCGGGCATCACGAAGATGCCCGACATGGCGTGCGGCGACTGGGGGAAGGTGGAGATGGACGCATTGTTGGAACGCGGGCAGACGAAGCCGATCTGCGGATCGGCCTCCAGAACCGCCAGCATCTCCGCCAGCGTGTTCCGATAGGTCAGTGTGTCGCTGTTGACCAGCAGGGCGGCTGCCCCCCTGGCCCTGGTGAGGGCCAGGCCCTTGTTCACGCTTGCGACGAAGCCGGCATTCTGCCCGTTGGTCACCAGTTCCTGGATCGTCCCGCGCTGCGCATATCTTGCGAGCAGCGCGCTGACCGCCTCGTCATCGGGTGAATCGTTGATGACGATGATGCGGGGCGCATGATCCGCCACTTCGCCGATATGGGCGCTCAGCGAATCCAGACATGCCTCGACAAGGTCGGCATTACGATAGACCGGGATGATGATGTCGAGTTTCATGAACGATCCTAAGTGGGCATCTCTTGGCGAATCAAGCGCCGTGGTTCGTCGCTTTTCAGCGTGCGATCTTGGCGCGTTCGACCAGGGGTCGCCACCAATTCTCGTTGCTCAGATACCAGCGGAGCGTTTCGGCGAAACCCTGGGGGAAATCACGCGCGGGTTCATAACCCAGTTCGCCGCGAATCTTGCTTTCGTCGATCGCGTAGCGCCGGTCATGGCCTTTGCGATCCTGAACATAGGTCATGAGATCCGCCGTTGAACCGCCGCGAGCCGCCGGCGCATCAGGGAAGGCCGTCGCTAGTTCCGGATTTTCGGCAAAGGCGGCATCCACGCCACGGCAGATTTCCCGAACGACTTCGATATTCGGCAGTTCCTGGCCACCGCCGACATTGTAGGTTTCGCCGATCCGGCCCTTGCGCAGAATCAGTTCGATGCCGACGCAATGATCCTCGACATGCAGCCAGTCGCGCACGTTGAGCCCGTCGCCATAAATGGGCAGGTTGCGTCCCGACAGCGCGTTCAGCGTGAAAAGCGGGATCAGCTTTTCGGGAAACTGGTAAGGACCATAATTGTTGGAACAGTTGCTGGTCGTCGTTTCCAGCCCATAGGTGTGGTGATAGGCACGCACCAGATGATCCGATCCTGCCTTGGATGCGGAATAGGGCGAGTTGGGCGAATAGGGCGTATTCTCGTTGAATGCGGGATCATCCATTTCCAGCGATCCATAGACTTCGTCCGTGGACACATGGTGGAAGCGATGCGGACGGCCGCTGCCCTTGTCCAGCCATGCGGTCTTGGCGGCCTTGAGCAGGCTGTGGGTGCCCACGACGTTGGTGGTGACGAAGGCATCGGGACCGGTGATCGAGCGATCGACATGGCTTTCGGCCGCGAAGTGGACGATCGTGTCGATTGCGTGGTCTTCCATCAGGCGGGACACCAGGTCGGTATCGCAAATATCGCCTTCAACCAGTTCGACGTTGTCCAGTCCGGCAATATTGGCAGGATTGCCAGCATAGGTCAGGGCATCGAGAACGACGATCGTGTCCTGCGGCGAAACCTTGCGCCAATGATGGACGAAATTCGCGCCGATAAAGCCCGCTCCGCCCGTTACAATCAGATTTGCCATCGTCCTATTCATGCTCCCTGTAGAAGTCTTAGCCGAATCGCTTGGGCCGGTTCCTGTCGGTTACTCTTGTTTTCCTCCCCCGGTCGAGGGGCCGGGGCCGCTTTTGGAAGCGGTTTAATGACGGTTGATCGCGTCCGTCCCCCGCGTATCGCATCGCTTGGGTTGCAGCATTGAATTGATGGACGCGAAAAAGAAAGATGGTGATGAGGAAATAGCCGGTTGGACTATCGACGGGCATGGCCGAACCGACTCCGTCGCGTCAAGGCGATCCGTCAAGAAAGGCCGAGTGCAACCAGTCCCGCGCCCAACAGGCGCTGGTCGAGGCTGTCGCTGAAAGTGGCGGGCGATTTGGGTTCCGGGCTTTGCAGATACAGGATCACGTCGCCATGGCCGACCGCGGCGGGCGGCAGTCGCAACCGGATCGGTCGTGGCGCAGCGCGCACTGCATGGCGGCCCAGAAACAGGCCGTTGGCGGTGACATGCACTTCCAGTGGATCATGATTGGGCGGCACGAAGGCCTGGAGTGTGAGCGTCATGTCGACGTAACCGCCGCGATAGCCCGGAACATGGAAGCGGATGGCATGTTGCTGATCGCGCCCCCAGGCGCCCCAGGCTTCCACGCCCCACCAGCCGGACGCCAGAAAGCGAGCGAAGATGTCGGTGGTTTCGGCGGTGACGGTGGTGCCCCTTGCCAGTACCGGAAAGCCACTCGCGGTCCACGGCGCGTCATTCGTCTCCCGTTCCGCGGTGTTGGCGCTCCCCAGTTGCGCGATTTTCGCCTCCAACCGGCCGATACGCGCCTCCATCGCCGCCAGGCGATCTTCGGTTCCGGCCGTGGTTCCGGGCATGTCCTTGTCGGGGAGTCGTTCGTTCAATCTGGTCGGGCCTCATTCTTGTCGCGTCATGCCTGTTACCGGCGTGGAATGCCCGCATTCCCGTCACTCCGGCATTCGTCCCCAGCCTTCGATCTTGGGTCGTGGCGCTACAGCAAGTCACGGCGAGACACAACCAAGGCGGTATTAGGCGGTATTGTCCATATTAATCCGCGTGGCGCCCAGGGCGTCCAGTTCCGCCGCGTCATGGGTGACATAGAGGATCGGAATCTGCATGTGCGCATGGATGTCGCGGATCAGAGTGAGCAGGCGGGATTTCCGCTGTTGATCGAGCGACGAGAAAGGTTCGTCCATCAACAGGATCTGCGGGCCGGACAGCAGGGCGCGGCCTATGGCGACGCGCTGGGCCTCGCCGCCTGACAGGGTCGCTGGCCAGCGGTCCAGCAACCCGTCGATGCCGAGCAGGTCGATGACGTCCGCCAGTGCGATCGGTCCGGCGCCCCGGCGGCTGTAGAGCAGGTTGGCCTTCACCCGCAGATGGGGGAATAGACGTGTATCCTGAAAGACATAGCCGCAGCCACGCTGCCGGGGGGGGAGGTCGATATTCGCTGCATGATCGAACAACGATGCGCCGCCGATGCGAACATGTCCCCGATCGGGACGGATCAGGCCCGCGATCATGTGCAGGATACTGGTCTTGCCGGCGCCGGATGGGCCGAACAGGGCGCTGATCCCGCTGTCGGTGCATATGGTGACGCCGATGTCGCGGTCCCCGATCCTGCGTCGGACATCAATGTCGATCAGCATGGCCGCGTCCTCCTGTCGGGATGCGCCGTGCGAGCAGTTCCGCCGCCACCAGTGCAGACAGGGACAGCGCCAGCGATATGAGGGCCAGCCGGGTGACCAGGGCTTCGCCACCCGGCACCTGCATCGCGGCATAGATGGCAATGGGCAAGGTCTGGGTTTCGCCCGGAATATTGGAGACGAAGGTGATGGTCGCGCCAAATTCCCCCATGCAGCGGGCAAAGGCCAATATGGCGCCGGCCATCAGGCCTGGCCGCGCCAAGGGCATGGAAATGGTGAAGAAGGTGCGCACGTGCCCGGCGCCCAATGTGTGGGCCGCCTGTTCCAGCCTTGTATCTATGGCTTCGATCGACAGGCGCATGGCCCGCACCATCAGCGGCAACGCCATGATGGCGGCGGCGAGCGCGGCGCCGGTCCAGCGGAACAACAGGGTGACGCCGAACCAATGTTCCAGCCATCGCCCCATCGGCCCCTGTGTGCCGAACAGCAGCAGTAGCAGCCAGCCCGTCACCACAGGCGGCACGACCAGCGGCAGGTGGACCAGCGCATCGAGCAGCAATTTTCCGGGAAAGCGCCACCGCGCCAATATCCAGGCCAGCACGAAAGCGAAGGGCAGCATGACGATGACGGCGACCAGGCTGATGCGCAGCGACAGGCCGATGATGGTCCATTCTTCCGGCGTAAAGACCGACATCATGGATGGCCGGCCATGGCCGGACGAAACGGGAAGGCGAAGGTCATATGGGCCATGCTGCCCTCGTCTTAGGGCTGATCGCCGCCGCGGCAAGTCGTTTTCATGCCAAGGCGGCCCACTGGTTCAGCATATGCTAACCCGAATCCGGCATGGCCTCCATTGCCCGGCGCGGGGAGAGGGGCTAGCGCGGGCGCGACAACATCTTTCACCGGAAATGGGCTGACATGAAGCAACTGATCGCATTCGACCTGGATGGCACGCTGGCCGAGAGCAAGCAGCCGCTGGGCGATGCCATGGGCGAGGCGCTGGCTGCGTTGCTGGCCGTCGCTCATGTCGCGGTGATCTCCGGCGGGGACTGGCCGCAATTCGAGAAGCAGGTGGCGAGCCGTTTGCCGGCGCAGGCCGACCGGTCGCGCCTGTGGTTGATGCCTACGACGGGGACCAAGCTATACACATATGGCGATGGCGGCTGGTCGCCCGTTTATGCGGAATTGTTCGATGACGCACAGAAGGCGGCGATCCTGAACGCTTTCGACGCATCGCTGGAAGCGACCGGCTTCGTGCCCGAACAGACATGGGGCGATCGGATCGAGGATCGGGGCAGCCAGATCACCTTTTCCGCGCTGGGCCAGCAAGCGCCGATCCATGCCAAGGAAGGCTGGGATCCCGATTTTGCCAAGCGCAAGATCATTCAGGCCGACCTGCTTCAGCGCCTGCCGGGCCTGTCGATCAACATGGGCGGCGCTACGTCGATCGACATCACGCGCGAAGGGGTCGACAAGGCCTATGGCCTCAAGAAGTTGCGGGATGCCAGTGGCATTGCGCTGGATGCGATGATGTTCATCGGTGACGCGATCTTCCCCGGCGGCAATGACTATCCAGCCAAGCAGCTCGGCCTGGATACGGTGCGGGTGCGCGATCCGCAGGAGACGCTGGCAGTGATCGCGACGATCGTCGCCTGCCAGAAATAAGGCGTCAGGGCGCGGTGAAGCCGTAGCGGGCGAGGATTGCCTTGCCCGGTCCCGACAGCAGATAGCGGCGGAAGGCTTCGGCATCGCGATGGCGGCTGGCCTTCAACCGGGCGAGGGGATAGCGGATGGGCGCGTGGCTGCCGACCGGGAAGGTGCCGACGATCCGTACGGCTCTGGAGGCCCGTGCATCGGTGGCATAGACTATGCCCAGCGGTGTTTCGCCCCGTTCCACCAGCGCCAGCGCCGCGCGCACATTGTCGGCGCGTGCGACCTTGGGGGCGACCGATGGCCAGACGCCGAGTGCGGTCAGCGCTGCCTTCCCATATTTGCCGGCGGGCACGCTGTCCGGATCGGCCATGGCCAGGCGCCCCTTGCCCAGGGCGCGAGCGATCGGCATGCCCCGACCGATACGCAGTGCCACCGGTTTTGCCGCTGGAGCGATCAGCACCAGCCGGTTGCCCGCCATATTGGCGCGTGTGCCCCGCACGATGAAGCCGGCGCGGTCCACGTCTGTCATCCATTCCTCGTCGGCGGACAGATACAAGTCGGCCGGCGCGCCAGCCTTGATCTGGCGGGCGAGCGCGGAGGAGCCGGCAAAGGACAGGACAGGACGAGGATGGCCCCGCGCGGCCCAACTCTCCGCTGCTGCCGTCATCGCTTCCTGCATGCTGGCCGCAGCCAGAACGAGAGGGCCGCGATCATCGGGCGCCGCATGCGCGGCAGGCATGACGAGCAGGGACAGGAGGGCGGCAAGGCGCAGGATCAGCGATGGCATGGCCTGTATCTGCATCCTGTGGATGTCGCGTGCAACCTGCGGATATTGCAAGGCTTGCGCTTTTGTTCGGTACGATGATCGGCTAGGCGGTGTTCATGATGGCGCTTTTCGCCCTTTCCAGCTTCAGCCGTTGAGATGACGATCATTCGCAGCCAGTGCGGCCAGTGCAGCGTGGGCTGTGGTGTCCGGGCCATAGTAGGGGATGGCCGTGACCTCGTAATCGAAGGGGATCGGGTGCATCCCGCCAATGGCGGGCGATTGTGCGCGCGCGGGCGGGCGTTGAACGAGACGGCACTGGACGGGCGTCTGCTGCATCCGATGCTGGGTGGCCGACAGGTTGGCTGGGACCGCGCGATCGCGCATGCCGCGCGGAAACTGGCCGCGATCATGACGCGGCACGGGCCGGGCAGCATCGCGCTGCATGTGTCGGGCGGTCTGCTGACCGAGGATTATTATGTCGCCAACAAGCTGATGAAAGGCTTTTTCGGATCGGCCCATATCCGTGGGCCGGGAGATGACCCAACGAACCTGGCGGCGATTCAACGGGCGGCCTTTGGTGAGGATGTCATGCCGGCAGCCATCGAGGATATCGAGCGGGCGCAGACGGTGCTGCTGGTCGGAGGACGGACTGGGCAGGATCATCCCGTGCTTATGGAGCGCGTTCAGGCGGCGCGGGAGACACAGGGGCTTCGCCTCATCTTGCTGACGGACGAGGAGGATGGCGGGGATGTCGATGCCGATCTGCGCCTGTCCGTCATGCCGGGCAGTGCCGATCTGTTGCTGACGGGGGCCTTGCTGCATTGCCGGCGCATGGGCGGATGCGATGGTCAGACTGCGGCGTCCGATGTCAGTTGGGGAGCCATGGGGGAAGGGCATGACCTGTGGTCGGTCGCGCGCCTTTCGGGTTTGTCCCCCGCGACGATCCGGGCCTTGTATGAAGAGGTCATGGCGACGGATCGGCTGGTGACGCTGGTCGGCAGTCGTGCCGGCCAGCGCGCAGCGGCGGCGGCCTGCAATCTGCATGTGGCGACGGGGCGCATTGCGCGTGCTGGTTCGACGCCTTTCCTGCTGACCGGCAGCGCCAATGGCATGGGCGCGCGGGAAGTGGGGTGTGTGGCGGGGCATCTGGCGGCCCATCGCTTCTTCACTCAGGATGCGCTGGACGATGTCGGTCGGTTCTGGGGCGCGCATCAACTGGCTGGTGGACCGGGGCACGAAGGCGATGCGTTGCTGGAGGCGATACGGGATGGGCGCATCAAGGCTTTGTGGAGTGTCGGCCCGGATGCAACTGCCGCTTCCTGGTTGCAGGAGGCCCGGGCCGCTGTTCCCTTTGCGCTTTGCAGCACGGCGTGGACGCAGGGCTTGGAGGATTTCGACATGCTGTTCCCCGCACCTGTCTGGGTCGAAAAGGACGGGACGGTGACGGCCAGCGATCGGCTGATCAGCCGCCAGCGCAGGCTTTTGCCGCTACCGGGTGAAGCGCGGCCGGACTGGTGGATCTTCACGAAACTGGCCCAAAGGATGGGTTGGGGAGATGCCTTCCATTATGAGCGGCCGGCCGACATCTATCGGGAGCATGTGCGACTGACCGCTTATCGCAATCCGGGCGATAGGCTGTTCAACCTCAAGCGGCACGCGCCCATTTCCAATCCGGCCTATGACGAATTGACGCCGTGGCGCTGGGGCGATGTGCCGTTCGATGGCGGCCATTTTTCGACCACCGATGGGCGTGCCCGCCTGCTTTGGCCGCTGAATCAGGATTTTTCCGCGATTGCCTGAAGATGGGCGAACAGGGTGTCGGCATTGGCCGCCCAGGTGAAGCGCAGTGCGGCCTCCCGCACGGTCGATCGGGCGGGCGGATTGTCCAGTATCGCGCGCACGGCCTGCGCGATCGCATCGGGTTCGCGGTCCACGATCCGGCCAGCCTCCGGCCGGTCGAGCAGTTCGCGCGCGCCGCCGACATCGGTGATGACGATCGGTGTGCCGCAAGCAAGCGATTCCACCCAGGCGTTGGCCAGCCCTTCCGATTCCGACGGCAGCACCATGATATCGGCGGCGGTGTAGATGCGAGGCAGCTTGTGATGCGGCACCGAGCCGAGGAATCCGATGCGGCGTTCGACGCCCAGTTCCTGCGCCAGATTTTCCAACGTGCGGCGGAAGGCGCCTTGCCCTGCCAGCAGCAAGGTCACGTCGGGCAGTTGCGGGAGCGCCCGGACCAGCAGATCCTGGCCCTTGCGCGGGATGAGCGCGCCGACGCACAACAGCACCGGGCCGCTGAAGTCGAGTGCGGCCTTGGCTGCGTCGCGGTCGCCTGCCTCGAACGTGTCGAGATCGACGCCGGTATAATGGACGCGCACCTTGTCCATGTCGATGCCCATCCGCCCCATCGAGCGGCGCATGGCTTCTGACACGGCGAGCAGTCCGGACGCGCCCTCTGCCGCCTGCAACACCATCTTGCGGGTGCGGCGCTGCGTACCCCAATAATGGATATCAGCGCCACGCGCCTTGACCGAATAGGGGATGCCCAGCGCCTTCGATAGCCGCTGGGCTACCGGGCCGTCAGGGAAGAAGAAGCTGGCGTCGATCACGTCGAAGGGCTTTTCGGCATGCAGCCGCCGGACCAGCGGCAGGATGGCACGGGTCATGGCGCCGACATTGGTCGGCCCGCCGAATTTGGGGATGATAGGGAAAGTGGGCCGATAGACGGTCAGTTCACGCCAGCGCTCCTTGCGCGGCAATGCGCGCAGCGCGGCATAGCGGCTGGCAAGCGACAGCGGCCATGGCGGCAGGCCGACCGGCGCGATTACGGTGACGTCGGCTTCGGGGCGGCTCGCCAGTTCGCGCGCCTGCCGTTCCACGAACACGCCGAAATTGGGCCGGCTGATGTCGGGAAAGAGGGTCGATAGCATGAGGACGTTGAGCGCCATGGCCTCTCTTTTCGCTATATGGTCTTTAGCGGATGGTTAAGCAGGCCCGCGAGGGCTTGGCTAGAGGCGTCGGACGAGTTGCACCGCCACAGCGGCCCATGGCGGATCGGTCAGCACCAGTTGGCGTGCGCCGGACCCCAGCGGCAGCAATTGCAGCCGGTCGCCCTCGCGGCCGATCAAACGCCCAAACAGGAAGCGGCCGGCGGGGCGGGGGACGAGCAGGTCGCGGTTGAGCGCGCCGCCAAATTCGTCCGGCGCGATGCGTCTGCACCAGATGGCATCACCGCTGCGATAGTCGCCGATGCTGGCATTGACATGGACACCGACCATGCCGTCCGATGCGACTGGCGGGGGAAAGGCAATTGGTCGGGCGGGCGCGCGGGCGCCATCCGGGCCGAGCAGGGCGGCGACCGGCACTGCGGCCTGCCCCGGAAGGGCGACGAGTTCGGCAGTCGTCACGCCGAGTGCCGACGCGATGCGATTAAGCCATTTGACGGACACGGTACGGGTGCCGGTTTCCAGTCGCCCGATCGTCTGCGCCGTGGTAGGCGGATCGCAGAGCAGGCCGACCTGCTCCAGCGTAAGCCCCTTAGCCTTGCGAACCTCGCGGATGCGCGTGATCATCCCATATCCTGCATAAGAACCTATTTGGTTTTCTCTTTCCTACAGATTATCCCACATGGCAAGCACTTGCGCATAACCTTTTGCCAGCAAGGAGATGTCCGTGGCCACCACCCATGTCGAACAGATGATCGAGGATCCGGACGGACGCATCCAGTCGGTGCTGGTACATATCGGTGAGTCGCCGATCACCTGGCTGCATGCGCGCGGTCATCTGAGCGCGCGCCATCATATGGCAGGCGACCTGCTGCGCCGGGACTGGGAGAAGGCGGGGTTGGGTGCGCGGATCACGATGCGTTGGGATGCGGCCCCGCGTGGCGGCAGGGCGCATGGTGCGCCGAGCGATCCGACATTGGCGCAACTGGCGGCGCGGGATCGGTTCGACGGAGCGATCAAGGCTGCCGGGCCGGGGCTGGCTGACATATTGTGGCGGGTGGCTTGCGCCGGCGAGGGGCTGGGTGCAGCGGAAAAGGCGCTGGGCTGGCCCAGTCGCGCCGGCAAACTGGTGCTGACGTTGGCGCTGGATCGGGTCGCGACCTGGTATCGGGTGACCTGATCAGGCCAACATGCCCGCGCCCAGTAACAGGAGCAGCTTGACGTCCATCGCATAGCCCTGCGCGCGCCAGTCGGCGATCTGTTCGTGCAGTTTGGCGATCGGCACGCGATGGACATGGATATCCTCGTCCGCGACGCCCCCGCCTTCGCCGGTTTTCACCAGCCCGTACGCGCGGAAAAGCGTGAAGCTTTCCGACACCATGCCGGGCGAACTGTAGAACTGGCCGAGCGATTGTAGACGGGCGGGGCGATATCCGGTTTCTTCCTCCAGTTCGCGGGCAGCGGCGATGCTGGCGTCCTCGCCCTCCTCCTCATCACCGACCAGGCCGGCGGGCAATTCGATGCAGCGTCGGCCGAGCGGCACGCGATATTGATCGACCAGCAGGACATGGCAGTCATCGTCCGCTTCGTCGATCGCCAGGATGACGGCGGCGTGGATGCCGCGTGCGCGGCCGACATATTCCCATTTGCCGCGTTTCCTGGCGGTGATGAAGCGGCCCGTCCACATCACTTCTTCGGGCGCGGTCCGGTCTGGATCGGTCATAATTCGATCAGCCTGTCAGGGAGTTCATTGATATCATCGTCGGCGCGCGGGAAATGGGTAGCCAGAACCAGCCCGACCTGACGCACGGCCGCCGCCAGCCCTTCGCCCGCACGACCGGCGCGAATGGCGTCGATCAGCGCGGCCATCGCTTCGCCCCAGGCTTCCGGCGCGACCTTTGCGTTGATCGCGCGGTCAGCGACGATCTCGGCGCGATGTTCGTCCAGCGAGAGATAGATGAGGACGCCGGTGCGGCCGCGTGTACGCGCTTCGGCGGCGGTGCGGAACAGCAGGATGGCGCGGCGCCTGACCCGGCGCGCCTTGGTCGCGCGCGGCGTCGCCAGCATGCGCAGCGGCATGATCGCCAGCAGATAGCGCACGACCAGGAATTTGAGGATAAGAAGGCCGAGCAGCCCCATGAGCAGCTTCCAATCGGCCAGTTCATGTTCCCAGCCAAGCAGCAGCATCGAGAGGAAGGCGCGCAAATGGACCGGGAAAGCGGCCATCAGGGCAAGGGCGACGAACACCGCCGCCGCCGCCCAACTGAGGCCGACATCATGATAGTTGTCGGATCGCCGCGCGACGATTGTAACGATCTCACCGGACGTATGCGCCTCCGCGTCCGCCACGGCGGTGGAGACAAGCTCATGGTCGGCTTGCGAAAGATGAAGCTGCATCACCAATCCCCTGATGCGCCGCCGCCGCCGAAGCTGCCGCCACCCGAAAAACCACCACCGCTATCGCCGCCGCCCCAACTGGAGCCGCCGCCACCCGATCCCCAGCCGGAGCTGCCCCAGTCAGAGCCAGCGCCCGGTCCCCAGATGATGATCGGCCCGCTGCCGCCGCCACTTCGATAGCGTTTGCCACCCTTGGCACGTGACAGGAGCGGGAGAGCGACAAAGAAGACGATGAACAGGATGATCCAGAAGGCGATGATTCCGCCACCACCATCATCCTGTTTGCGGGCCGCTGCTTCTGCCGCTGCGGCGCGCTGCTTTGCCTCATCAGGTGGAAGCGCGAGCAGGGCAGCGATCGCGTCCACGCCGGCATTGATGCCACCGGCCATGTCCCCCGTCTTGAAGCGCGGGCTGATGGCGTTACGAATGATCTGGGAGGAAACGGCATCAGTCAGCACGCCTTCCAGCCCATAACCGACCTCGATTCGGATCTTGCGTTCGGCGGGCGCGATAATCAGCAAGGCGCCATTGTTGTCCTTGTCGCCGATTTTCCAGTCCCGGCCTAGCCGATAGCCGTAATCGGATATGTCATAGCCCTGAAGGTCCGGGATGGTCGCCACGAAAAGCGCCCGTCCGCTGGCCTTTTTCTGAGCGATCAGCTTTGCGCTGAGGGCCTGTTCCTGGGCCGGGTCCAGCAGGTTTGCGGCATCGACCACACCCTTGTCATCGAACTTGGGGAAGGTCTGCGCCCAAGCCGATGGGGCGGAGGCCAACAGCGCCAGGACCAAGAGCAAGACACGCATCAGTTTCATGCGGCTTTCCGTTGCGTTTGGGGTTTTGTCATAACCGCCACGATGGCATCAGTTCCAGCAACTATTCCGCCGCGCACGTCGCCGTTGCGAAAACGCGGCACGATAGAGCGACGGATGATGTCAGCGCAGAGAGCATTGGTCATCACCATCTCCAATCCGTAACCGACTTCGATCCGCACCTTCCGCTCCGACGGTGCTACCAATAGCAAAAGTCCATCATTACGTTCTTTGCTCCCTACGCGCCATGCGTTGGCCAATGTCAGGCTGTAGGCATCGATATCCTCGCCGCCCAGCGAAGCGGTCGTAGCGATCACCATCTGCGCGCCTGTTTCCTGTTGCAACCGAACGAGTCGGGCGGTCAACTGGCGCTCAAGTTCAGGGTCAATCAGATGGGCTTCGTCGACCACCCTTCCGGTCAATTCCAATGCTGCTTTCGGTGCCTGCACATCAGCGCCGCAACCAGAAAGCAGCATGAGGCTCATCAGAATGGCAGAACGGACAATCACCGACCTGCCGTTCAGTTGCCGAAGTCGACCTTCGGCGCTTCTTCCGCGCCCGGCGTGGTAGCCTGGAACGGGGTCATCGGCTTGGCGCCATGGATGATCTTAGCGCCGATTGCGTCCGGGAAGGTGCGAATGCGGGTATTATAGGCCTGCACCGCGCCATTATAGTCGCGGATGGCGACGGCGATGCGGTTTTCCGTGCCTTCCAGTTGCGACTGGAGTTGCAGGAAATTCTCGTTCGTCTTGAGGTCCGGATAGGCCTCGACCGAGGCGAGCAGGCGGCCAAGGCCCTGGCTCAACTGCGCCTGCGCAGCCTGGAATTGCGCGACCTTGGCGGGGTCGGACAAGTCTTCTGCATTGACCTGGACCGATGTCGCCTTGGCGCGGGCTTCGGTCACCTTGACCAGCGTATCCTGTTCCTGCTTGCCCGCCGCCTTCACCGTGGCGACGAGGTTGCCGACCAGATTGGCGCGGCGCTGATATTGCGCCTGGACATCTGCCCATTTGGCGTTCGCCTCTTCTTGCGCCGTCGGCACGCTATTGATGCCGCAGGCGGACAGGGTCAGTGCGCCGACGATCGGCAGAAGCACGGTGGAAAAACGACGCATCAGCGACATGGAACATCCTCGGCTTTGTTTCGCCGTTGAAATAGGACGTTGCCCCCGGCGACGCAACGGGCCATGCAGGGTTTATCGCAGATGGTATAAGGGGCTTACACCATGGGGCTGGTTTCCGAATTCAAGACGTTCATCAATCGCGGCAATGTGATGGACCTGGCCGTGGGTGTCATCATCGGTGGCGCCTTCGCGACCATAACCAAGTCGCTGACCGATGACCTGATCATGCCGGTCGTCGGCTACATCTTCGGCGGTGCCGATTTTTCGGGCTATTTCGTGCGATTGGGCGACCTGCCTGCGGACTTCAAGGGCAACCCCACCAGCTATACCGACCTGAAGGCGGCTGGCGTCGCCATGTTCGGCTGGGGACAGTTCCTGACCGTATTGGTCAACTTTGTCATCCTGGCCTTCATCATCTTCCTGCTGGTAAAGGCGATGAACAAGCTGACCGCCAAGCCGGAACCCGCACCGGCCGCGCCGGCGCCCACGCCGGAAGACATCGTGCTGCTGCGCGAAATTCGGGATTCGCTCAAAAAATAATCGTTTATGCGACGAAACGAGCTTGCGGCGGGAACCATCAGGCGTACGGCCGGTTGATCCGCGTCAGGGTTTGAGGTGGCAAAAGCCGTCCCGGCCCGGTGCTAAATGATGTATGCCCTGAGGGGGCGCAACAGGAGATAACGCCGTGAAAACTTTCGTCGCAGTATTGGGCCTTGCCAGCCTTGTCGCACTTTCCGCGTGCGATTCCGCCAAGGAAAACAAGGTCGAGAACGCATACGAGAATAAGGCGGATGCGATCGACAACCAGGCCGACAATATGGAAGCGATGGCTGACAATCTGAGCGGCAATGCAGAAAATGCGGCTGAAAACGCAGCCGATGCTCTGGAAAACAAGGCCGATGCGACGCGCGAAGCTGGTGAAAAGGCCGCCGACGCCGTCGAGAAGCATCAGTAAGCAACGGCACCATAGCCAGGCTTTCAGGGGCGTCGCGGTTTTCCGCGGCGCCCTTTTCTTTGCTCCATTTCGCTGTTCACCGCAGCTTTAACGGCCCCTTAACTATGCGGCCGCAATGGTGCCGAAGCGCGCAGCCTTGGGGCCTTGAGGGAATGGACGAGCTACTACAGGAATTCATATCCGAGACCCAGGAGACGCTGGAGGCTCTTGCAGGCGAAGTCGTCGCCTGGGAAGCCGATCCATCGGACCGGGACCGGCTGGACGCGATCTTTCGCTTCTTCCATACGGTGAAGGGTAGTTGCGGCTTTCTCAACCTGCCGCGTTTCGAGCGGCTGAGCCATGCCGCCGAGGATGTGCTGTCGGACATTCGCGCCGGCAACCGTCGTCCTGATCCTGCAACCGTCAGTGCCGTCCTGGGTATCATGGACCGGATCGGTGAACTGACCGAGGCGGTGGCGATTGGCGCGGCGCTGCCGAGCGAGAACGACGATTTCCTGATCGGGGCGCTGAGCGCGCGGGGCGAAGAGCCAGAGCAGGTGGTCGAGGTCGCGCCCGTCGCGATGGCGCGATCCGGCGGGGCGCAATCTGGGCCACGTACCATTCGCCTGCCGCTCAGCCTGATCGACCAGTTGATGAACGGCGTGTCGGACATGGTGCTGGCGCGCAATGAATTGTCGCGCAAGCTGCGCGAGCGGTCGGCCGATCCCGAACTGGACAATGTGTTCGAGCGGTTGTCGACCTGCGTTGCCGACATGCGCGACGTGATTTCCAAGACCCGGATGCAGCGCGTCGACCGCCTGTTCGCGGCGATCCCGCGCATGGTGCGCGATCTGGGGCGGGACCTGGGCAAGCGGATCGACCTCAGCCTGGAGGGCGGCGACGTCGAGATGGACCGCGAAATGGTGGAGATGGTCGTGGACCCCCTCACCCATATCGTGCGCAACAGCATCGACCATGGTATCGAGACGCCCGAGAAGCGCCGGGCGGCCGGCAAGCCTGAAGTCGGTCGGCTGCGGCTGGAGGCGCGTCAGTCGGGCAACCAGATCGTTATCGCCATCGCCGATGACGGCGCCGGCATCGACACGGCGCGGCTCGTGGACAAGGCGATCGCGGCCGGGCGCCTGACGCCCGATGCCGCTGCCCGCATGTCGGAACAGGACAAGCTCGACCTTATTTTCCACGCGGGCTTGTCGACCGCCAGCAAGGTGACGGCTATTTCCGGCCGTGGCGTCGGCATGGATGTGGTTCGCGCCAATGTGGAGCGGATCGGCGGCGTCATCGCGCTGGATAACCAGCCGGGGCAGGGGCTGTGCATCACGCTGCGTGTGCCGCTGACCCTGACCATCATCCCTGGCCTGATCGTGCGTGCCGGCGGCCAGCATTTCGCCATTCCGCGCGCGGCGGTGGTCGAGATACTGCACGACAATAATGAGACTTTGCATATCAGTGAGGTCGGCGGCGCGAAGATCGCGACGATCCGCGCCGTCCGTCATTCCATGGTCGATCTGGAGGATGTGCTGGGCATGGAAAAGCCGGCGCAGCAGGGACCGCGCGCGATCATGGTGGTGCGTTCGGCGACCGGCGTGCCCTTCGCCATGGGTGTATCGACGGTCGACAATCATGAGGAACTGGTGATCCGTCCTGCTTCGCCGCTGGTGATGGCGACGGGCGTTTATGCCGGCATGACGCTGCCCGACAATGGTAAGCCGATGCTGCTGCTGGATGCGGCGGGCCTGGCCAATGCCGCGCGTCTGCCCAACATCATCGACGATCGGGCGGCACGACAGCAGGAAGAGGCGGCCGTTGCGCAAACCGGCGTGGAAATGGTTGCCGCCCTGCGTTTCGAGGAACTTTCGGGCGAGCGGCGCCTGCTGAAATTGTCGCTGATCGAGCGGGTCGAGGATATCGATGCCGGTCTTTTCGGCCGGTCGGGTGGACGCGCTTTCGTGCGGCTTGACGGGCGTCTGGTGCCGGTGGCCAACGGTCTGTCGCAGTTTGACCGGGGCAAGGTATCAGCGTTGCGCCTCCGCGACGATCGGCGCGAAGCCTGCTATCCGGTCGCGGCTGTGCTGGATATCGTCCAGATGCCCGCCGTACCGGACATGGTGGCGATGCACGGTATGCTGAGTGGCGTCGCGGTGATCGAGGGCGAGCATCTGGAGGTGATCAACCCCTTCGCTTTGTTCGCTGCCTTGCCTGAGGAGGCAATGGTCGAGCGCGTGCGGGGACGCTGCCTGTTGGCCGACAGCAATGACGGGTGGACGCGCGAGATATTGGCGCCGCTGCTGCGGCAGGCGGGACATGAAGTTCTGCTGGGCCTGCCTGGAGACAGCCTGGTCGATCCGGAAGATGTGGTGCTCTGCACAGAGGCCGATGCGATGCAGGCGGCGGAAATCATGGGATGCCGCGTCGTCCATCTGCGCGCGTCGCCCCGACCCGCCGGGCCGCAGGATGGCAGCATCTACCGCTACGATCAGGATGCGTTGATGGCGGCGATCGCCGGCCGGCGGGGGTAAGGAAGAAGCCTATGGATCAGCTCTATCTTCTTGCCACGCTGGCTGGCACGCGGATTGCGGTAGAAACCGGGGAGGTGGAGGCAGTCGTCCGCCTGACCGAGGTATCGCCCGTCCCCGGCATGGGCGCGCATATTGCCGGCTTGTCCGCTCTGCGCAGCCGGGTGCTCACGATCGTCGACGTTGCAGCCTTGATTCGCGGGCAAGCAACGCCGGTCGAGCAGCGCGGATTGGCGATCATCGCGAATATCAGTGGCCATAGCTATGGCCTGATGGTCGATGGGGTATCGGATATTTGCCGCGTACCGGACGGCGCTCTGCCACTGCGCGGTCAACTCGATCCGGCCTGGGCGCCTTATGCGCGCGCACTGGTGGAGCATGAGGGGCATCCCTGGCTGCTTGTGTCGCTTGCCGCCTTCATCGAGGGCGGGGCGCTCGCACAGGCCGCCTGATATGCCCAAGCTTGTTTACCAAATCCTCGCCTTTGCTGGTTAAGCCCGACGAAACGGGACGCATAAATCTAAGGGACGCTTCATGAAGAATTGCCTGGTCGTCGACGACTCGAAGGTCATCCGCAAGGTGGCACGCCATATACTCGAATCGCTGGACCTGACGGTGAGCGAAGCGGTGGACGGGCAGGACGCGCTGACCCAGTGCGAGGCTTCGCCCCCCGACGTCGTGCTGCTCGACTGGAACATGCCGGTCATGAGCGGGATGGAATTCCTTCAGGCGCTGTCGAGCGCCAAGATGGCGGCGCGGCCCAAGATCATCTTCTGCACCACCGAAAATGGCATCAGTCATATCAAGGCTGCGGTCGAGGCAGGGGCCGACGAATATGTGATGAAGCCGTTCGACCGGGAAACGCTGGAGAGCAAGCTGGCGATCGTCGGGGTGATCTAGCGGCCAGATTGTCCGCTGATCCAGGAGTACCGCCGATTTTACGTTGATCCTTCCGCGCAGAGAGCCCCGTGATGACCGCGATGATGCCGATAATGACCAGCCATGGCGATGCACGCCCCGTCGTGCGTGCGCTGGTCGTCGATGATTCGGTCGTCGTGCGGACGGTGATCGAACGGATTCTGAATTCCGATCCGGGTTATAGCGTCGTCCACAAGACCAACAGTGCCGAACATGCGCTGGGCTATCTGGTGGACCATGTCGTCGATCTGGTGCTGCTCGACATCGAATTGCCGGGACAGAGCGGTCTGGCTGCGTTGCCGCAAATTCTGCGTGCCAATCCCTCCGTCAAGGTCGCGATCCTGTCCGGCAAATGCGAGGAAGGTAGTGCCGCGGCGATCGAGGCACTGGCGCTGGGCGCCAGCGACATCGTCTCCAAGCCGGGGAGCGGCAGTTTCGGCGAACAATTCCCCCAGGCCCTGATCGATCGATTGAACCGTCTGTTCGGGGATCGGCCTGCGGCGGCGCCGTTGCCGCGCGTGACGCCGCCAGTGGGAGTCGATGCAGCCGGTGCGCCACTCGCCTGTATCGGGATCGGTGCCTCTACCGGTGGTATTCACGCACTGGGTCAGTTGTTTCAGGGGCTGGCGGCGCCATTGGGCGTGCCGGTACTGCTGACTCAGCATTTACCCGCCAGCTTCACGGTCTATTTTGCGCAGCAATTGTCGCGCATGACCAGCCTGAAGGTGAAGGTGGCCGAAACCGGCGATGTGCTGGAGCCCGATACCATCTATGTCGCGCCGGGCGATGCCAATATCCAGCTACGCCGCAGCCTGCATGGACGGGTGGTGATTCTGCTCAACCCCGAGCGGACGTCGGCGGGGAATTTGCCCGGCGTCGACCCGATGTTTGCCAGCATGGCGGAGATTTATGGCGCTGGTGCGGTGGGTATCGTCCTGACCGGCATGGGGCGCGACGGCACGCTGGGTGCGCGCGAGATCGTGGCCGCCGGCGGTTGGGTCGTCGCACAGGATGAAGCGAGCAGCGTCGTATGGGGCATGCCGGGCTCGGTGGCCGGCGCAGGGCTGACATGTGGGGTGATGGAGCCGCTGGCGATCATGAATTTCGTTGCCCGCCGCGGCAAGGTTGCCGCCTGATGCCGCTTCCACCCGAAGGTGCTGCCGCTTTTCAGGGAGCCGCCCGTATCCTGTCCGGATTGCTGGAAGCGCGCACCGGCCAGGTGTTGTCGGAAGGGCGTGCGTGGCGGATGGAAACCGCGTTGCGCCCGGTCTTGCGCGCACACGGGTTCCAGACGATCGACGATCTGGCTGCGACATTGTTGCGCAAGCGCGATCCCCGGCTGGACGAGGATGTGGTCAACGCATTGCTCAACAATGAGAGCAGCTTCTTCCGCGATCTCCAGATTTTCGACATGATCCATCGCCAGATCCTGCCGCGCATACGGGAAGAACGGCAGGACCGGACGTTGCGTATCTGGAGTGCCGGCTGCTCGACCGGGCAGGAGGCCTATTCGCTGGCCATCCGGCTGCGCAACGATGCCGAGCGCTGGCAGGGATGGCGAATCGAGATATTGGCGACCGATATTTCAACGGCGGCGATCGAACAGGCGCGTTCGGGCATCTTTTCACAGATGGATGTTCAGCGCGGTCTGGCGGTCGGCGACCTCATCAAATGGTTTGAACCGCATGGCGAGGATTGGCGGGCCAATCCCGAACTGCGCCGGATGATCGACTTCCGGCGCGACAATCTGTTCGATCCGCGTGCGCCGTCCGGCGAATATGACCTGCTGCTGTGCCGCAACGTGCTGCTCTACTTCACGCCTGAGCGGCGCGGGGCCGTATTGCGCCTGCTCGGCCGGCACAGTCATGCCGGATCGGTCCTGCTCCTTGGGGCGGGCGAGACGGTGATCGGCCAGGGGGACGATTTTCTGCCCCATCCCGATTTTCGCGGTGGCTATGCGTCAAAGGCGTTGATGGCCCATTGCGCTGGTGGATCAGTGCGGCGCGCCGGTTGAGGCACCTTCATCCGCATTAACCCTGCTTGATTGCTGCGCCCGTCTCGGCCATTGTCATGGGCAGGTCGCCACAGGGGCGGACCGGAAGGGTGCGATGATCGAGCCGCTGCAAGTGACTGGCCTTTTTCGATGACCGACATGCCGATGATCGACACGCCGTCGCCCAATTTCGACGACCGCAGCCTGCCTGTCACGATGCTGGTACTACATTATACCGGCATGCCCGATGCGGCGAGCGCCATCAACTGGCTCGCCAATCCGGAATCGAAAGTGTCGGCGCACTATGTCGTGACCGAAGATGGTCAGGTCATTCGCATGGTCGATGAAGCCAAGCGCGCCTGGCATGCAGGCCGATCGCATTGGCGCGGCGTGGACGACGTCAACTCCGCCAGCATCGGCATAGAGATCGTCAATCCCGGCCATGAATGGGGTTATCGCCCCTTTCCGGAAACCCAGATGGGGTCGCTGATCCCGCTGGTGCATGCCATCGTCCAGCGACACAAGATCACGCGCGGCAATATCGTCGGGCACAGCGATATCGCGCCGGCCCGCAAGCAGGATCCGGGCGAACTCTTCCCCTGGGGGCAACTGGCGCGCCTGAGGCTGGCGCTGCCCCGCCCGACCAGGAATCTGATGGACCCGCAATGGACCGACAGCGGTTTCATGCTGGCACTCGAACGTTTCGGCTATGACATTGCCGATCCCAAGGCGGCGGTGGTCGCTTTCCAGCGCCGTTTTCGGCCGGAACTGATCGACGGGGTGATCTGCGGCGAATGTCGCGCCATCCTGCTGGCCCTGCTTTTGCCCAAACCCCGTGGGGATGAATAAGCGGGATGACGAGGCCGAAAAATCGGTCTAAGGGCCGTCCTGCCAGAGGGCCGGGCGGCTGCGGCGTGGCGGGTAACTTCCACGGCGAGGAAAGTCCGGGCTCCACGAAATGACGGTGCCGGTTAACGACCGGCTGGAGTGATCCAAGGGACAGTGCAACAGAAAGCAGGTCGCCCAAGGCTTCGGCCCTAAGACTTCGGTCGGGTGAAATTGAAAGGGTGCGGTAAGAGCGCACCGCGTCTGCGGCAACGCAAGGCGGCACGGTAAACCCCACCGGGAGCAAGACCGAATAGGGGCGGCGCGCGTTTTGTCCAGAAATGGGCAACTCGCTAGGTCTGTTTCGACCGAGATCGTCCGGGTTGGTTGCTTGAGGAACGGAGCAATCCGTTCCCTAGAGGAATGGTCGCCTATCTCCGAAAGGAGTGGACAGAACCCGGCTTACAGGCCCTCTGGCATTTCCCGCCGCAAAAATCGGCGGCTGGGCTGGCTTTCCGGCCACACCTTCCCTAATTCGGGACAATGGCAAGAAACAGCCGATCCAATGACTGGGGCTTTCCCCGCTGGCGTGCCTATGGGGCGGCGCGTGAGGCGCAGCGCGTGCGTATGTGCGACCGTTATGGTTGCGACCAGCCGGGCGACTGCCCCGCGCCCAAATCTCCCAACAGCCCGGAGCGCTGGTATTTCTGCCCCGAACATGCGGGCGAATATAACCGCAACTGGGATTATTTTCAGGGGCTGGACGACGAAGAACGCGCGTCGCGGGAAAAGGCCGAGCGGCGCGATGCTGGCGGTTATCAGTCCAGCGCCTATCATGGCTGGGGCGGGCCGGGCGACGGCAGCCGGTCGCGTGACGAACTGCATGCGCTCAAGGCGTTGGAACTGGAGGATGACGCCGGGTTCGACGCGGTGAAGAAGAGTTGGCGGCGGCTGGCCAAGGAATATCATCCCGACGTGAAGCCCGGCGACAGCGATGCCGCGGTGCGTTTCCAGGCGATCCAGGCGGCCTATGAGGTGTTGCGCGCGGCTGAGGAGCGACGGACATGGAAGCCAAGGGGAGCGGTGGATTGAAGGATCAGGTGCGCTCCAACTGGTCCAATGTGGTGTTGATCTGCCGCAAATGTTCCAAGAAGCTGGATGGCGGCTTCGGGCCGGGCGGAGGCGAGCGGCTGGCAAAGGCGATGCGCAAGCATCTGTCGTTGAAAAAAGGACGCAAGGCGGCGGCGGGGATACTGGAAGTCAATTGCCTGGGCGTTTGCCCCAAGGGCGCTGTCACGGTGGTCGATGGCGCGGCCAGCCGCGACTGGCTGCTGATCCGGCCGGGAACCGATCTGGACGAACTGACCGAGGCGCTGGGCCTGAACGTTGAATCTCATCCTTAATATTATTCTTACCAATCCCGCCTAATCGGACGCAATGCCTTTCCTCGCGTCCTTTCGATGCGGCCTGCCTCTGGCCGCGCAATGCACTCTCGCCATTTTCGGTTTGCTCGGCCTCTATGCCGTTCCCCCTGCCAGTGGACGGATGCTGCTACTGCCCCTGACCGAGGAAGCGAAAGCCGCTGTCGCACCCGTCGCTGTGGCGACCGGGGCGCGACTGGTCGCCAAAGGGCCATGGCCCGGCTCGCTGCTGGTTGAAGGTGAACGGGATGCATTGGCGCCCGCACTGCTGCGACGGGGCGTGATCGCCTTGTCGGCGCAGATAGGTGGTTGCGGGGAGCCTGCCTGATGAGCGCCATGACCAGTCTGGATCGGCTGCGGTTGCAGGGCCTGCGCATATTGTTGTTCGCCAACTGGTGGTGGACGGTTGCGATCGGGCTGGGTGGCCTGTTTCTGGGCGTGCAGCATGGCGGCCGGGCTTTGTTCCTGTCCGCGCTCGTCAATGTGCTACCCACCATTCAGGTGATGCGCCAGCGCGAAGATCTGGAGACGCGGCTGGCTGTAGGAACGCTGGCGACGGTCCAGCCAGCGATTGGCCTCTATCTTTTGTCCGGCCACGGCTGGCAGATGGATGGCCATATGTTCTTTTTCGTAGCGCTGGCCGGCCTGACGCTGCTCTATGACTGGCGGCCGATCATTCTGGCTGCGACATTGACGGCCGTGCATCATCTGATCCTCAATTTCATGCTGCCCGCTTGGGTCTTTCCCGATCAGGCCGGTGTCGGCCGGGTGGCGATTCATGCCGTCGCCGTTGTGTTGCAGGCAGCGGTGCTTTGCTATCTGACGCTTCGGTTACGGACGATGCTGCTGGCGCTCGATGGCCATGTGCTGCAAGCGGGCGCGCTGGCGAAGGAGGCGGAAGAGGGGCGCGATGCTGCCGAAGCGGCGATGGCCGCCAGCCGGAATATGGACGCGCGCGCTGCGCAGTTGCGCACCCAGCAGGAAGCGGAAAAAGCCCGCATGGCTGAGGACCGACGCTCGGCGACTTTGGCACTGGTGCAGGATTTTCGGCAGTCGGTATCGGAGATCGTCGGATCGGTGGGCGCAGCGGCGCAAGAACTGGACGATTCCGCGCGGCAACTCAATCAACTCGCCCAGCGCGCCAGCGCGGGTACGGAGGAGACGGTGGCAATCGCCGAACAATCGTCCGCCAACGCCACGATGCTGGCGCGGCGGATCGAACAATTGTCGGAATCGATCGCGGCGATCGCTTCGGCGTCGCACCAGCAGGCCGTGCTGGGTGGCGAGGCGCAGCGGGTGTCGACCACGGGCCATGAGGCCGTGCATGAACTGGAGGGGCGTACCACCTCCATCACCAGTTTCGCGGAGTCGATCACCGAGATTGCCGCGCGTACCAACCTGCTGGCGCTCAACGCCACGATCGAGGCGGCGCGAGCCGGGGATGTCGGCCGGGGCTTTGCAGTCGTGGCGGGTGAGGTGAAGCAACTGGCCGGCCAGACCGCCAATGCGACTGGCGAAATCCACGCCCTTGCCTGGTCGGCGCGCGAAGGTGCCGGGGTCGCGCGTGAGGCGCTGTCCGAAGTGGCAGGCGTCGTGGAGCAACTGGCGGGCGCGGCCCATGAAATCCAGCGGGCGGTCGCCGATCAGCGGGATGCGACCAGTGCTATCGGAGAATCGGCGCGGGACACCGCGCAGGACGCCGCCAGCATGACACGCCAGATGGGCGATGTGGCGGATGTGGCGCGCGACACGGAAAGCCTGTCCGGCCGGGTGTCGAGTGCGGCGTCCAGCCTGTCGCAGACAGCGCAGATATTGCAGCGGGCGGCGGACCAGTTCGTCACGCAACTCGAAGCGGCCTGACGGCGATTGTTCGCCCGACGACGGGTACAAAAAAGGGGGCTGGCTGCAACGAATGCAGCCAGCCCCCTTTTTATCAGGCTTGTCAGGCCGGCTGGTCGGCGCGGCTGGCGCCTTCACCGTCCAGATTCTGGGCCGCGAAGTCCCAGTTGATCGCTTCCTTCAGCAGCTTTTCGGCATAGGCCGGGCGCAGGTTGCGATAGTCGATATAATAGGCATGTTCCCACACATCGAGGATGAGCAGCGGCGCATGGCCTTCATGCGCGACGGGGGTGTCGGCGTCATGATAGCTGGTCACTTCCAGCTTGCCATCCTTCAGGATCAGCGCAGCCCAGCCGCTGGCGAAATGGCCGACGGCCTCCGCCTTCAGCTTTTCGATCAGCGCATCGACCGAACCGAAGGCTTCCTCGATCTTGGCGAGCAGTTCGCCGGTCGGCGCGGTCTTCACCGGCGACAGCGAGTTCCAGTAGAAGGTGTGGTTCCAGATTTGGCCGACCTGGTTGAATAGACCGCCCTTGGCGGTCTTGATCAGTTCGATGAGCGACTTGCCCTGAAGCGAAGCATCGGCGGAGACCAGTTCATTGGCCTTCACGACATAGGCATTGTGATGCTTGCCATGGTGGAAGTCGAAGGTTTCGACCGACAGGATGTCGCCGAAGGCGTCCTTGGCGTAGGGAAGATCGGGCAGAACAAAGGCCATGGCGGAACTCCTCGGTTTCGTTATGGGGCGGCCGCGCATGACGGGGGCGCAGCCGGTTGATCATATGGTCCATGCGGGGCGTAGACGCCTCCGTCGCTTCCCATATGCGCACCCAACGCCCAAGAAAACCAATATGTGCCTATTGCGAAACGATTGCAGAAACCGGACGCCAACTGTAGGGTTTGACGTTTCGGCTTAGCCCTGCGGTGGCGTGGTTTCGCCCACCTCGTCGCTGTCCAGACTATCGCCCAGCGTCAGGCCGTGCCGCATCAGCATCGGGATGTTCGAAGCCGCAAAGACGACCGACACGATGGTCACGCCCCAAACCTTGACCGCCAGCCAGGTGTCGAACGTCATGGACCGGCGCATCACCTCGTTCGCGATGGCCATGGCGACGAAAAACAGTGCCCAGTTGCGCGACAATTTCAGCCAGCCTTCATGCGTCAGCCCGTCATAGGCGGCCTGAAGCAGATATTTGAGCAAGGGCTGGCCGCGCAGCAGGCCGGCGAACAGCATGAAGGCGAAGAAAGTGTAGATGATCGTCGGCTTGATCTGGATGAAGCTTTGATCATGGAAATAGATGGTGAGGCCGCCGAAGAAGAGGATCAGCAGCGCCGACAGCCAGAGCATGGGCGACACGCGGCCTAGTTTCACCTTCGATATGATGACTGCGATCACGATCGATATCATGAAGGCGGCGGTGCCGAACGTCATGGCGGTGATCGGATTGCCGGCGCCCCATATCCAGCCCGCACCCTTGTAGGTCAGGAAGAAGACCAGCAGCGGCCCGAAGTCGAGTGCGAGCGAAAGTGTGCCGTTATGCGCTGGCTTGGCGGCGGATTTGCTGTCAGCGGGCATAGGCCGTCCCTGCAATCGCGCGGGCCATGTCACCCGGATCGAACGGGCGCAGATCCTCGATCTTTTCACCTACGCCAATGGCATGAATGGGTAGGCGGAACTTCTCCGCCGCCGCGACCAGCACGCCGCCGCGCGCGGTGCCATCGAGCTTGGTCATGACCAGCCCCGTCACCTGCGCGGTTTCCTTGAAGACTTCGATCTGGTTCAACGCATTCTGTCCCGTGGTGGCATCCAGAACCAGCACAACGTCGTGCGGGGCGGCCGGGTTCAATCGGCCCAGTACCCGACGCACCTTGGCCAGTTCGTCCATCAGTTCGGTCTTATTGTGGAGCCGCCCGGCAGTGTCGACGATCAGCACGTCGATACCGGTTTCGGTCGCCTGTTTGACCGCGTCGAACACGATTCCGGCTGCGTCGCCGCCTTCTTTGCCCGCGACGATGGGGATGCCCAGCCGCTCGGCCCAGACCTTGAGCTGGCCGATGGCGGCCGCGCGGAACGTGTCGCCTGCCGCCAGCATCACGCCATAATCCTGCTCCAGGAAATTATTGGCTAGCTTGGCGATGGTGGTGGTCTTGCCCGAGCCGTTGACGCCGATCACCAATATGACCTGCGGGCGCGGGAAGGCTTCGATCTCCAGCGGGCGGGCGACTGGAGCAAGGGTCTTCTCGATTTCCTCAGCGATGATTTCCCGCAGATATTCCTCGGTCAGTTCCTTGCTATAGCGTCCTTCGGCCAGCCGTTCGCGCACGCGCGCGGCCATGGCGGGGCCAAGGTCGGACATGATCAGCGCTTCCTCGATCTCATCAAGGGTCTGCGCGTCGAGGGCGGCCTTGGAGAAAAGGCCGGTGAGATTGTCGCCGAGCCTGTCGGACGTGCGCTTCAGTCCGCCGAAGAGACGGTCGCGCCAGCTGGTGCCGGTATCAGTCATTATGCTGCCTCTTGCGCGATCAGAGAGCCATTCTCAAGGCCCGTGATGGTGGCACGGACGATGGAGGAGGGGACTTGCGCCGATGCGAAGCGCACCGGCGCGAAATTTTCGGCATGGCCGCTGATGCCGCTGCGTTCGACCAGCACCGATTGGGTGGTGCCGATCAGGCTGCGCAGCCAGCCTTCGCGGCGCGTGGCGCAGACGTCCCGCAGGCGCGCGGCGCGAGCCTTGATCGTCGTGCGGTCGACCTGCGGCATGCGGGCGGCGGGCGTGCCGGCGCGGTGCGAATAGGGGAAGATATGGCCGTGGACGATGTCGCATTCATCCACCAGCAGCCGGCTGTTTTCGAACATCGCCTCATCTTCGGTGGGGAAGCCGGCGATGATGTCGGCGCCGATGCTGATGCCAGGGCGGGCGGCCTTGACGCGCTGTACGACAGCAACGGCGTCGGCGCGGCTGTGGCGGCGCTTCATGCGTTTGAGGATCATGTCGTCGCCAGCCTGCAACGACAAATGCAGATGGGGCATCATGCGCGGTTCGTGGGCGATGAGGTCGAAGAGTCGCTCGTCTATCTCCACGCTGTCGATCGAGGACAAGCGTAAACGGGGGAGGTTCGGCACCCCCTTGAGGATACGTTCGATCAGAAGGCCGAGTGACGGGCTGCCGGGCAGGTCCGGGCCGTAGCTGGTGACGTCCACGCCGGTCAGCACGATTTCCTGATAGCCTGCATCGACCAACTGCTGCGCCTTCTCCACCACCGCGCCTGCGGGTACGGAGCGACTGTTCCCCCGGCCATAGGGGATGATGCAGAAGGTACAGCGATGATCGCAGCCATTCTGCACCTCCAGAAACGCGCGGGCATGGTCGGCAAAGGCGGACGCCATGTGCGGCGCGGTGTCGCGCACGGCCATGATGTCGGAGACGCGGACCTTCTCCGCCAGGGGGGCGAAGGCGCTCGCCTCCATCTTCTCCCGGTTGCCGATCACGCCATCGACTTCGACCATGGCGGCGAAGGTCTGGGGCTCGGTCTGGGCGGCGCAGCCGGTGACGAGGATGCGAGCGTCGGGGCGATCGCGTTTGGCGCGGCGGATCGCCTGCCGGGTCTGGCGCACCGCTTCGGCGGTCACGGCGCAGCTATTGACGACGATCAGGTCGTCTTGCCCCGCCGCCATGTCGCGTATCGCCTCGCTCTCCGCGATGTTGAGGCGACAGCCCATGGTGATGATGTCGGGGCCGGGCATCAGAAGCGGGACCAGTCGGCCTCACCATAGAAGACATGGGTGGCGGGGCCGGTCATCTGGATGCTGCCACCGGGCGCCCAGTCGATGACAAGGTCGCCGCCCGGCAGGCTGACGGTGACGGGGCCGGTCATGAGTTTCCGACGGATGGCGGCGACGGCGGTGGCGCAGGCGCCGGTGCCGCAGGCGCGGGTCAGGCCGGCGCCGCGTTCCCAGACGACCAGCCGGATTTGGTTTTCGCCTGTGACTTGCGCGAAGTTCACGTTCACGCGGGCGGGAAAGAGCGGGTCATGTTCGATCAGCGGACCGAGCCGATCGAAATCGACGGCGTCGAGATCATCCACGAAGAAGATCACATGCGGGTTGCCGACATTGACGGCGGCGGGGGCAGGCAGGTCTTCCCAACTGGCGCCCATGGTCAGCGTGTCCATGGGGTAGGCGAGCGGGATCGCGTCCCAGTCGAAGCGCGGTGCGCCCATGTCGACGCTGGCGCCGCCATCGACGGCCTTCGCGTCGAGCAGGCCCGCCTTGGTGCGGATCAGCACGTCGCGGCCGACGAACAGGGGGACGCAGCGGGTCGCGTTGCCGCAGGCTTCGACTTCGCTGCCGTCGGCGTTGAAGATCTGCATCGACACATCGGCGTCATCGGCACTGCCGATGAGGATCAACTGGTCGCAGCCGATCCCGGCATGGCGATCGGCGATGGCGCGGGCGCGCGCCTCTGTCATGTCGATCGCGCTTTCGCGCGCGTCGATCACGACGAAATCGTTGCCCAGGCCATGCATCTTCGAAAAACGTCCCATGGCCGCGCATGTAGTGGGGATGGAGCGAAAAGGCGAGTCCGGGGCTATTCCGATGCGACCTGGAACTTGACTATGAGGTGCCGAACCACCGGCACTGGCCGGCCTTCAGCGTCGGCGGCCAGCGAAGTATAGGCTTCCTTTGCTTGCTGGCATGCGACTTCGATCAGCTTTGCGGATGATTTGTCGGGTTTGAATGGTTCGCAAATGGTAATGTGACCTGATGGGTCGAGCTTCGTAATGAGCGATACGCTCTCCTCTTGCGCTCCGCCCGGCAAGCGCTTGACTTGTAAGGTCAGATCAACGGGTGGCGCATAGCGATATGATGGGCGACTTTGAGAGCCGGGAAGGCGCCAGAACAGCCCCCCTTTATAAGAGCCGTAGGTTGCACCGGCATTTTCATCCATCGCCGGTTTGAAGCGGATGCGTGAAGCCATCATGGCGCAAGTCTGTTCGTCCAACTCCGCAGACCCACTGGTTGCAGTGATTATACAATTCGCGACGCGCCCGTTTGGAGCAATCAGGAGGGAAAAAGCGACCGGCCCTTCTTCCTTTCGCCGCAATGCGCCTGACGGATAGTCCCTGTCGCTTAACCAAGCTCCAGATGTCTTTGCAGGCATTGCGGGAACAAGTGTCGCGGCCAGCATGATGCTTAATATGGCACTCAATTCCAGCTTCCTTACCCTGCGACAGTTGCTCGTCTCTGCCCATAGAGGAAGTACACCCCCAACCCAATCGCATTCCAGATGGCGCAGGCGATGATCGTCTTCATCGGCAGGCTGAGGAAGAGATAGGCGCAGCCGGCGACCGCGCCGATGCCCACCACCCATGCCGCAGGCGTGCGGAAAGGGCGGCGCAAATCAGGCGCGCGCTTGCGCAGGACGAGGAGGCAGAGGCCTACGGCGGTAAAGGCGATCAGCGTGCCGGCATTGGCGAGCGCCGCGATTTCATCGATCGGCAGGACACCCGCGATGATCGACACCAGGATCGCGGTGACGATGGTGATGCGCGCGGGCGTGCCGCGCTTCGAAATGCGGGCCAGCGATTGCGGCAGGAAGCCGTCGCGCGCCATGACCAGGAAGATGCGGCTCTGGCCGTAGAGGAAGCCGAGCAGCACGGTGGGCAGGGCGATCACGGCGGCGATGGCGACGATGCGGGCGATGCTGCCCTGCCCCATTTCCCGCAGGATCAGCGCCAGCGGTTCGGGGCTGTCGGCAAAACGGGTGAAGGGCAGGGCGCCGATCGCGGCGGCGGCGACAAGGACGTAGATCAGCGTGCAGACGATCAGCGATCCGACGATGCCGATGGCAAGGTCGCGGTCGGGGTTCTTGGCTTCCTCCGCTGCCGTCGAAATGGCGTCGAAGCCGTAGAAGGCGAAGAAGATGATCGCGGCCGCCGCCATCACGCCACGCTCGATCCCGTCCGGTCCCATATGTTTGGCGAAGCCGAAGGGCATGAAGGGTTCGAGATTCTGTGCGTCGAAAGCGGGCAGGGCGACCCAGACGAACAGGCTGAGCGTGGCGATCTTGATCAGGACAAGGATGGTGTTGAGGCGTGCGCTTTCCCGCGTGCCGAACATCAGCAGCCCCGCGACCACGGCGATGATGAAGATGGCGGGCAGGTTGATGAGGCCGCCCAGTTCCGGCCCTTGCGTCAGCCATTCGGGGAAGCCCAGCGGCGTCAGCAGCGGCGCGGCATAGCCCGACCAGCCGACCGCCACGGTCGATACGACCAGGCTATATTCCAGGATCAGCGACCAGCCCACGATCCAGGCGATGCCTTCGCCCAGTACGACATAGGAGTAGCTGTAGGCGCTGCCCGCGGCCGGCATCATGGTGGAGAGTTCGGCATAGGCCAGCGCGGCGCAGGCGCAGATCGCGCCGGCAATGGCGAAGGAGAGCAACACGGCGGGACCGGCCCGATCCGCGCCTACGCCGATCAGCGTGAGGATGCCGGTGCCCACGATCGCGCCGACGCCCAGCGCAAGCAGATGCGGCCAGGACAAGGTGCGGGCCATCTGATGGCCTGCCTCCCTGGGTGTCATCGCCTCCATCGGCTTGCGGCGTGTCCAACTCATGATCGTATCGCTCCCCAAAATTTTTGCTCTTCCCGCCTGCTGGCGCAAATGGGCGGGGGCTGCAAGCATTGGGATGTGGCGGGACGGCTTGTTGCAGAAACGGGTTGCTGCACTGCGCATTTCTTGCCCGGCGACCGGGGTTTCGAGCAATGGGCGTGGCTATGTGCTGGCCGGATCGTCCTCGTCCGGCGAGTCGGCCGACGCGGCCGAAGATGCGACGGCCCAGGTCCACACCGTTGCACGGCAATATGGGGCGGATGCGCTCGCCAGAACCCACGCGTGATGCAAAGGCTGCGCGGGCAGGAGCAGGATGGGGAGGGCGCTGTCGGATCCATTGCAGCCGGATGAGATCAGGCGCAATCCTGTTTTGGAAGGATGGTCTATGCCTGGTGGCTAACAGCGAGAATGGGTCATTTTTTCCTGGGCTCGCTCCCCCTCCTACCGCTGCGATCAGGCAACAAGCTACCCAGGCTGCGCAGCCGGGGTAGAGGGGAAAGGGGGGTCACTCTTCCCCGAATTTGTCCTCGACCAGGCCGACCAGCTTGCCCAGGGAATCGATGGCTTCGGGGCCGGTGGCCTTGATCGTGATATGGTCGCCCATGGCCGCGCCCAGCATCATCAGGCCCATGATCGACGTGCCGGTGACATGGTTGCCGTCCTTGCTGACGACGATGTCGGAGGGCAGGCCGCTAGCCAGGGTCACGAATTTGGCGCTGGCGCGGGCGTGGAGGCCGCGCTTGTTGCTGATACGGACTAACTGGCTGATTTCGTTCATGTGGTGCTGCCCAACAGTTCCGACGCTACGCTGATATATTTCTGCCCGGCTTCGCGCGCGGCAGCAACCGCCGCGCGCACGTCCATCACCTTGCGCGCGCTTTCCAGACGGATGAGCATGGGCAGGTTGATGCCGGCGATCACTTCGATCTCGCCCGCTTTCAGCAGGGAGATGGCGAGGTTGGAGGGCGTGCCGCCGAACAGGTCGGTCAGCAGGATCACGCCAGATCCGCTGTTCACGCGGGCGACCGCCGTCGCAATATCCGCGCGGCGCAATTCCATGTCGTCTTCAGGCCCGATGCAGATGGTTTCGATCTGCTGCTGAGGCCCGACCACATGTTCCATGGCCACGACGAATTCGGTCGCCAGCGACCCATGGGTGACGAGTACGAGTCCGATCATCTGTTTTCGCGGCCCACCTTTGTCATGATTATGCTTTCGGGCCTCCCGGACGACGCTTCTCCAGACCATCCTGGGGCGTCGATTCAATATTGCGGTGCAAGATGGTGGGCGAAAAGCCGGCCTCTTGCAAGTGTTTCGCGACACGATCGGCGACATGGACGGAGCGGTGCTTGCCCCCCGTACAGCCGAACGCGACGGTGATATAGGCTTTTCCGCCCTCCGAATAGCGGGGCAGCAGGGTGGTGAGCAGATCCTCGATCTTGCCGACCCCTTCCTCATAGGCGGGGTCCTGCGCGATATAGGCGGCGACTTGCGGGTCCAAGCCCGTTTTCGGCCTCAGGTCGGCGTCCCAATGCGGGTTGCGGAGGAAGCGCATGTCGAACATCAGGTCGGCATTGCGCGGCACCCCGCGTGAAAAGCCGAAGGACAGGATGGTCAGCACCGGGTCCGACAGCCGTTCGCGCGAAAAGCGGCTGCGGATTTCCTGTTGCAGCGCATTGCTGGTGAAGCTGGTGGTGTCGATCACCTGGGTCGCCCAGCGGCGCAGCGGTTCGGTCAGTTCCCGTTCGCGCGCGATGCCGTCAGCGGCCGGGCGATCGAGCGCGAGCGGGTGGCGGCGGCGCGTCTCGGCGAAGCGGCGCTCCAGTTCGGCGTCCGAACAATCGAGGAAGAGCGTGTCGATGTCATGACCATGGCGTTCGCGCATCGCCCGGATGCGCTGGACGATGGCGTTGGCGTCGAAATCGCGGGTGCGGGCGTCGATGCCCAGCGCTAGCGGTCTTTCGTCAGCCCCGGCATGGCCGGCCGGCAGGGGCGTGTCGAGCAGCCGGTCGAGCAGGACCAGGGGGAGGTTGTCGACGACCTCCCAGCCCATATCCTCCAGCGTCTTGAGCGCGGTGGTCTTGCCCGCGCCGGACAGGCCGGACAGCAGGAGTATGGTCTTGGGCGGGGTCATGCCGGGTCCAGCCCCAGTGTGCGGAGCGCCAGTTCGACCTTGATCGGCGCGGAGGCTTCGAACGGGGCAATCTTCACCACCGGCACGGCGATGCCGGCGACGGTGCGATGGACCGGCTCCAGCGGCATGCGATCGACCGGATCGAACAGGTCGGCGATCAGGGCGACGGGTGCGTCGGTAAGCGCCGCCATGGCGACGATGCCGATGCCGCGCACCTCCATCTGGCCCCGGATCGTGTCCGGCGCGGTGGCGACCAGCCGGCCGTGGATGCGCTTGATCAAGGTGTAATCGTCGCTGACCAGGGCGGCGCCACGGTCGATCAGGCGCAGGGCAAGGTCGGACTTGCCGCTGCCGCTTGGCCCGCGCAGCAATATGACGCGGCCATCAATGGCCACGCTCGTTGCATGCAGCGTCTCTGATGAAAGTGCGCGCGCCATAACCCCTTGGCGATCCTTCTAACCTGAGTTGCAGGGGATGGCTATGGTTTTGGCGGGCGACCCGCCGTCCTATTCCGAAACGATGCCCGGATCGCGCTCCACCGCCATGGGCAGGCGGACGACGAAGCGGGCGCCGTTCTGCGCATCTTCGCGATCGCCGATCGCGATCTTGCCCTGATGCCCCTCCACGATCGAGCGTGCGATCGCGAGGCCCAGCCCTGAATGTTTGCCGAACGTCTCGCCTTCCGGCCGGACGCTGTGGAAGCGGCGGAAGATATGCTCGCGCTCCGATGGCGGAACGCCGGGGCCTTCATCCTCCACGCTGACCAGCACCTGATCGTCGGCGACGGTGGCGATGATCTGGACCAGGCCGCCTTCGGGCGAGAAGGAGATGGCGTTGTCGATGAGGTTGTCGAGCACGCGGATCAGCCGGCCTTCCTCCCCCAGCACCACCGCGACATCCTTGCGCGGGCGGGCGAAGGCGAGACGGACGCTGCGCGGTACGCCGCGCGCCTCACGGGCGATGACCATCTTTTCGATGAGCAGGCCAAGATCGATCGGCTCGAACCGGGTGCGGGAGAGTTCGGCGTCGACGCGCGAGGCTTCGGCAATGTCGGTGACGAGCCGGTCGAGGCGGCGGACATCGTCCTGCGCGATCGCCATCAACTGTTCGCGCAGGTCCGGGCGATCCACCCGGTCGAGCGCGTCGAGCGCGGAACGCAGCGAAGCGATCGGGTTCTTGAGTTCATGGGAGACATCGGCGGCGAAGGCGTCGGTCGCGTCGATCCGCTGGCGCAGCGCCAGGCTCATGTCGGACAGGGCGCGGGCGAGCATGCCGATCTCGTCGCGCCGTTCGGGCAGGCGGGGCACGGTGACTTCGCGCGCACGGCCGAGCCGGACGCGGACGGCAGCACGGGCGAGGCCCTGCAACGGGCGGACGATGGTCCGGGCGAGGAAGAGCGAGAGTAGCACCGAGGCGAGCACGGCGACGGCCAGTACCATACTCAGCCGCAGTCGTTCGGCCCGGACGATGCGGGTGATATCGCGGGCATTTTCCGTCGCGAACAGGCTGGTTCCGTCGCGCACCGGGACGGCGGCCGAGATCATGAAGGTGCGGTCAGGGGCGTAGCGGTTGAACGCCTGCGGCTGGCCGGACTTGCGCGCGACCGCGACTTCGGGCCAGGCATCGGCGCGATCGACCGTCGGTTCCTCGAAGTCGGGCGGTCGGTCGGCGGAGACGATCTTGTCCACCGCCTTGTCAAGGAAGCGCGCGACATGGCGCTGCCATTCCTCTTCGGACGGTGAGCGCAGGCGATAGCGCGGCGCATCCATGGTGAAGCTGTCGGCGATCAGCGCGCCATTGGCGCCATAGCGCCGCACCCGGTCGCCGGTCTGGCGCGAATAGGCGGCGATCAGCGCGTTGTGCCGGTCGGCCGAGGCATTTTCCAGGCCGATGGCGAGCAGCTTCAGTTCGCGCGCCGATTGTTCCAGCCGGTCGTCGACGATGCGGGTGCGATAGCTGTCGAGATAGAAGAATCCGCCTGCCAGCAAGGCGAGGGCGAATACGTTGACCGCCAGAATGCGCGGCGTGAGGCTCAATCGCCCCGACCAGCGCACCGACAGCGGCGCGCAGTCATTCTTCGGAGAATCGGTAGCCGGCGCCATAGAGGGTGTCGATTGCATTGAAGTCGGAATCCACCTCGCGGAATTTGCGCCGCAGTCGCTTGATATGGCTGTCGATCGTGCGGTCGTCGACATAGACGTCGTCCTGATAGGCGGCGTCCATCAACTGGTTGCGGTTCTTGACCACGCCGGGGCGCTGCGCAAGCGTTTCCAGGATCAGAAATTCAGTGACGGTCAGGGTGACGTCCTGCCCGTTCCATTTCACCCGATGCCGGGCGGGGTCCATTTCCAGCCGGCCACGGATGATCGGGTCGGCGACAGGCTGGTCGGGGGCGTCGGGCGTCCTGCTGACTTCGGCGCGGCGCAGGATGGCGCGGATGCGGGCGAGCAGCAGCCGTTGCGAAAAGGGTTTGGCGATATAATCGTCCGCGCCCATGGCCAGGCCCAGCGCCTCGTCCAGCTCGTCGGCCTTGGACGTCAGGAAAATGACCGGCATCTGGCTCTTTTCGCGCAGGCGGCGCAGCAGTTCGATGCCGTCCATGCGGGGCATCTTGATATCGAAGACGGCCAGGTCGGCGGGATTGTCCAGCAGCGCCTTCAGCGCACCTTCGGGATCGGAATAGATGCGCGTCATGAACCCTTCGGTCTGAAGCGCGATCGACACCGAAGTCAGGATATTCTTGTCGTCATCCACCAGGGCGATGGTTGCGGTCATGCAGTGTCCCAGATGATCGTGAAAAAGCGGATATAGGGGCAGCGTTAGACCAAGGCGACCCCCATCGCAAGAAAGGCCGGACGGAAGCTTCTGCGCCCGAAACGTCGATATTCGGGACAAAGCCCCGTACGCGGGGATTTGACGCTGTGTCCGCAAAGTCCTATGCCGATGCCCGTCAGCAGCAAGAGACGCCGCATAGATACAAGCGGCGCTCAAGGGGCGGAACGATCGCGATCATGGAAGATGACGCGCGCGAACAACATATGGAGCAAAGGCGTGCAGGCCAAATCCTCAATCACCCTGGCCGACCAGGGCATCACTACTCATGCCACCCAGTTCTGGAATCTTGGGACGGCGCCGCTGGTCGAAGCAGCGGTCCGCAACGGCGAAGGCATATTGTCCAAGGACGGCCCGCTGGTCGTGAAGACCGGCAAGCATACCGGCCGGTCGGCAAGCGACAAGTTCATCGTGCAGGACGCCGAGACGCAGGACACGGTATGGTGGGGCAAGACCAACGTGCCCATGACCCCGGACCATTTCGCCGCGCTGAAGGCCGACTTCTTCAAGGCGCTGGGTGACAAGAGTACGCTGTATGTCGCCGACCTGTTCGGCGGATCGCAGCCGGAGCATCGCGTCAAGGTGCGCGTCATCAACGAGCGGGCCTGGCATAACCTGTTCATCCGAACGCTGCTGGTGCGTCCGAGCGCGGATGAACTGACGGCCTTCGCGCCCGAATATACCATCATCGACCTGCCGACCTTCAAGGCCGATCCGGCCCGCCATGGTTGCCGCAGCGAGACGGTGGTCGCGGTCAACTTCACCGAGAAGCTGATCCTGATCGGCGGTACCGCCTATGCCGGCGAAATGAAGAAGTCGGTGTTCGGTATCCTCAATTACCTGCTGCCGGTGAAGGGTGTGATGCCGATGCACTGTTCGGCCAATATCGGCGCGAACGGCGACACAGCGGTCTTCTTTGGCCTCAGCGGTACGGGCAAGACCACCTTGTCGGCCGATGCCAGCCGCACGCTGATCGGCGACGACGAGCATGGCTGGTCGGATACCGCCGTCTTCAATTTCGAGGGCGGCTGCTATGCCAAGATGATCAACCTGTCGGCCGAGGCCGAGCCGGAAATCTTCGCCACCACCAAGCGGTTCGGCACGGTGCTGGAAAATGTCGTGATCGACGAGGAGACTCGCGAGATCGACCTGGACGACAATAGCCTGGCCGAGAACAGCCGCGGCTCCTACCCGATCGACTTCATCCCGAACACGTCGGAGAAGAATCTGGGTCCGGTCCCGAAGAATATCATCTTCCTGACCGCCGATGCCTATGGCGTCCTGCCCCCGATCGCTCGGCTGACCCCGGAACAGGCGATGTATCATTTCCTGTCCGGCTATACCGCGCGGGTCGCAGGGACGGAGATCGGCGTGACCGAGCCGACCGCGACCTTCTCCACCTGCTTCGGCGCGCCGTTCATGCCGCGTCATCCATCCGTCTATGGCAATCTGCTGAAAGAGCGGATCAACAAGGGCGGCGTCACCTGCTGGCTGGTCAATACCGGCTGGGCGGGCGGCAAGGCGACCATGCCGGGGATCAAGCGCATGCCGATCAAGGTGACGCGCGCGCTGCTGAACGCGGCGCTCGACGGCAGCCTGAGCCAGGCCGAGTTCCGCACCGATCCCAATTTCGGCTTCGATGTGCCGGTGGCGGTCAATGGCGTGGAGCCGACCATCCTCGACCCGCGCGCGATGTGGGCGGACAAGGACGCGTATGACGTGACCGCCGCGACTTTGGTCAAGGCGTTCGTGGATAATTTCGCGCAGTTCGCGGACCATGTCGATGCTGGCGTGCGCGACGCGGCGCTGGTCGCCGCCTGATCTTTCCGAACGTGGCAAACAAGGGGCCGGGGGCGCGATCCTCCGGCCCTTTTGCTTTTGATCGCGGAGGCAAGCTGCTATTATGGCGGTCAACCTTTTAAGCGGGAGCACATGGCATGTTTGACGATCTGATTGGTAAATTCGGCGGGCTGGAAGCGATCGCGGCGCAGATCGGCTTGACCCCGGAACAGATGCAGGGGCTGTTCAGCGAGATCAGCGCCAAGATCGGGTCTGGCGAGACGAGCGTGTCGGCACTGGCCGAGACGGCTGCCGAACATGGTGTGTCGGCCGACAAGTTGCAGGAATTGCTGGGCACGTTCGGCGGGCCGGAGGCGATATTGGGCCAGTTGGGCGGCTTTTTCGACAAGGATGGCGACGGCAATCCGCTCAATGAACTGGGCGGCATCGCCAAGGGTCTGTTCGGTTAAGCGATAAGGGGCGGGGCGCTCCGTGCAAAGAGTGCCCTTTGGCCCTGCAAGTTTTTTTGGCCTTGCCATCACGGCACGGACGGGCCATTCGCGGATTTCGACTTTATTGCGAACGATCCGCAAAAGGCGTCGCCGGTGCGGTGCCTCATAGACTGCAAGGATGGACTGTTGACCGACGAGACGATCGAAAAGCCGGTTCTGGAACCGACCGGCGCGCTTTCCGTGGAAACCGTGCTGTCGGTGAAGCACTGGAACGAGCATCTCTTCAGCTTCCGCATCACGCGGCCGGCGAGCTTCCGCTTCCGATCGGGCGAGTTCATCATGATCGGCCTGAAGGGCGATAACGGCAAGCCGCTGCTGCGGGCCTACTCGATCGCCAGCCCCGCCTGGGACGAGGAAATCGAGTTCCTGTCGATCAAGGTGCAGGACGGTCCGCTGACCAGCAAGCTCCAGAAGATCGAGCCGGGCGACCAGATTTATCTGGGTCGCAAGCCGACCGGTACGCTCGTCACCGACGCTTTGTTGCCGGGCAAGCGGTTGTTCATGCTGTCGACCGGCACGGGGCTGGCTCCGTTCCTGAGCCTGCCGCGCGACCCGGATGTGTATGAGTTTTACGAGCAGGTCGTGGTGGTCCATTCGGTGCGCCGGGTGAGCGATCTGGCCTTCCGCGACGAGATGGAAGGCAAGTGGTCGGAAGACCCGCTGGTGTCGGAGCAGGCGCCGGGTCAGTTCCATTATGTGCCGACCGTGACCCGCGAGCCGTTCGACGGCCACACCGCGCGGATCGACAAGCTGGTCGAGAGCGGCGCGCTGTTCGAAGGCATTCCGGGCGCGGCGAAGTTCGATCCCGAAACCGACCGGATCATGATGTGCGGCAGCATGGAGATGATCAAGCAGTTCGGGGCTTGGTTTGAGGAACAGGGCTTTACCGAAGGCTCCAACGCGGCGCCGGGGCAGTTCGTGATCGAGCGGGCGTTCGTCGGTTAAGGCAGGTTTCGAAAGAGTAGGAAAGGCCGGAGTGATGCTCCGGCCTTTTTTGTATAGAGCGCCTGTTCCCCGGTGAAGGCCGGGGAACAGTAAGGGTCAGGCGCCCTTCCGCTCCGCAACCCAGGCGTCGATGCTCTTGCCCAGCACGGTCATGGGTACGCCGCCGCCCTTGACCACGGCGTCGTTGAACAGGCGGAAGTCGAAGCGGTCGCCCAGCGCCTGTTGCGCTTGTCCCCGCAGGCGGACGATTTCGCCGTGGCCGACCTTGTAGCCGCAGGCCTGCCCCGGCCAGGCGCAGTAGCGGTCGACTTCGCCCTGCACATCCTCGACCGTGGAGCCGTTGGTGGTGGCGAACCAGTGGATCGCCTTGTCGCGGGTCCAGCGCTTGGCATGCAGGCCGGTGTCCACCACCAGACGGCAGCAGCGATAGGCGATGGACTGGAGATAGCCCAGCCGCCCGGCGATGTCGCCGTCATAGGCGCCCAGTTCGTCGCCCAGTTGTTCGGCGTAGAGCGCCCAGCCCTCGCTATAGGCGTTGAAGGCGAGAAGCGAGCGGATCAGCGGGAGTTTATAGGTATATTCGCCCTGCCAGATATGGCCGGGAATGCCCTCATGATAGCACAGGGTGGGGAGCGAATAGCGCGGCCAGATGCCGGTATCGCGCAGATTGATATAATAGTTGCCGGGGACCGAGCCGTCGATCGAGCCGGCGCCGGCATAGGCGCCGGGCGCGCCCGCCTCGATCTCCACCGGCACGCGCTTCACGATCAGCCTGGCGGGGACGAGGGTGGCGAAGGCGCGGGGCAGGCGGGTGCGGATGTCGGCGAGGCGACCGTCGATGAAGGACAGGATCTGCTGGCGGCCATTATCGTCGTTCGGGAAGAGATAGCGCGGGTTTTTGCCCATGGCGGTCATGCGTTCGCCCACGGTGCCCTTCGTCATGCCCAGTTGCCTGAGCAGGCCGTCCATTTGCGATTGCAGCGCGGCGAGTTGGGCCAGGCCGAGTTTGTGGACCTCGTCCGGGGACATGGTGGTGGTGGTGCCGGCTTTGAGCGCCCAGGCATAATAGGCGTCGCCGTCGCGGAATTTCCAGACGCCCGCGTCCATGGTGGCCCCGGCGCGCTGGCGTTGCAGTTCGGCGACCTGGGCGGCAAGAGCGGGGGCGACGGTGTCGCGGACGATCTGCGCAGCCTTGGCGGCATAGTCGCCGGGCATGTCCCTGGTGCGGCGGGCGAGGGAGGCGACGGGCACCTGTTGCTCGACCGGCTGGGCCTGCACCATGGCCATTTGCCTGAGCGTCTTGTCCAGCAGGAAGGCGGGGGCGGTGACGCCGAGGCCGGCGTCGTGGCGAAGGCGCTCCGTTTCGCCGTTCAGGTTGGTGGCATAGGCGGCCAGGCGGGCGAGATAGGCGTCGGCGTCGGCCCTGTCCTTGATGACGTGGTTGGAGTCGAGGAAATCGGGGGTTTCCACGAAGCTGCCGGTATTCTGCGCCACGGCATAGGGGCTGTTGCGGTAGGACCAGTTGCTGTTCATGATCGCCATGTCGCCGAAGGGGAAGGCGAAGCCGTCCGCCGCGGTTTCATGCGCGGTCCGCACCACTTCCACGTCGATGCGGGTGGCGGGCGAAAGCGGGGTGAGGTCGATGGCGCGCAGCCGGGCGAGGCGGTCCTTTACATGGGCGGCGATCTGCGCCTGACCCGCTGGCGTCCTGTTGCCGAGGCGGCTCTTGAGCGGGAGCCGCGCGCCGGTGTCGAGGCCAAGGCCGCTCGCACTTTCGGGCGCGTCGGCCAGCATCGCTTCGGCCATGTCCGCCAGCAAGGCCTGCGCGGCGGCATCGGGGCTTTCGGCGGCGCGCGCGGGGATGGTCGAAAGGGCGGCGGCAGAGGCGCCGGCGGCGAGCAGCTCGCGGCGGGTGGTCAGCATCAGGGGAGGTCTCCGGTGGGGGGCTTTCCCTTAACTTCGCATATTTCCCGCAGATTTCGACATGTTATTTCCTACTGGCGACAGATTATGACAAGGTTGGGGTGAGGGCCGGGGCGGCTTGCATGGCGCCGCTGGCCTGCATGAGGATGGGGTGGATGCGCTGCCATTCATCGGGCGAATAGGGGCCGGCCTCCGCCAGTCGGGCGAGCATGTGGCGGGTGGCGATGCGTTCGCGATGGGGGAGGATGATGCCGCTGTCGCGACAGTCGGCGCCGAGCGCGCGCAGGGCGGCGAAGAGCAGGCGGTGATTGGTTTGCGTGCGCGTGCCCACCACCTGCCCGCGCCGGACGATCGGCCGCTCCTGCCGTTCCTTCGCGATGGCGACGGCGCGGCCCCGGCTTTCGTCCAGCCCCATTTCCAGCGCCCAGTCCCAGGCGGCGGCGAAACTTTCCGCGCCGGGCCGCGCCCGCAGATAATAGGCCGATCGCGGCGTACAGCCGACGCTGCGCGCCGCCTGCGCCACCACGCCGCATCGGGACAGCGCGGCGATGAAGGCGATTTGCGCATCATGCGTCCACCCCCGCGCGCGGCGGGCGAGGGTGACGGGGGCGAAGTGGAGGAGATCTGGCTGGGTCATGCCGGGGAGGGTGGCATGGAGTGGGGGGTGTAGGACAGGGAATAGGTGGCCGATAGGCGACTGTCCGGTTCGGACCGACGTCGCGGCGTTAGCTGACGCTCACACAGCATCGGCTGGCGACCACTTCAAGTCGCGCGGCAGCCCTCGCATTAACGCCTGCTCCTCGCCGGTAGCTACCGTTCGGATTGACTGTCCACATCAATCATGGTCAGCCTCGCTTCCTAAAGGTCGTATTGGCGATCTCTGAGCAAGCGATAGCAGGCGGGGGCTGAATCATGCTGGTTTCGATAAAGAAGATAAAGGGGCTTGGCATCTTCTCGGACTTTTCGGCCCCTGCCGAGCTCCAGAAGCTGAAACGCTACAACGTCTTCTATGGCGACAACGGCACCGGCAAGACAACCCTGTCGAATCTGTTCGCCGCGTTGCCCGAGGGCACTCATGCCGAGCACCCTGACCTCGACTATTCCCTCGAGACCAGCGTGGGCCAACTCGTTCCCGGCCAGAAATGCCCGACCGGCATCCGCGTTTTCAACGCCGACTATGTGCAGGCGAACATTGGCCGCTTCGACGGACCGATTCGGCCGATCCTCATTGTCGGGCAGGAAAACAAGCAGCTCGCAGACGAGGTTCGCACGGACGAAACCGCCCTTGCTGGCCGGGAGGCGTTGATCGAGGCCGAAAAGAAAGCGGTCGCCAAGGTAGGAAAAGAAAAGGACACGGCGTTTTCGGCGATCGCGAAAACGATTGGTGAAGCAACCAGCGGCACGACACTGAGAAATTTCAGGAAGCCGGACGCCGAGAAGGCATTCGCAAAGCTCGTCACTCCACAAATTCATGACGAGCCCACACTGGAGAAGCACAGGGCAACCCTCCATCAGCAGCAGGAAGACCAGATTGCTGGGATCGCCGTTCCGCCGATCGCGGCCGGTCCCGCAGAAGCTCCTATCGCTCTGAAAGACATCATCGCACGCTATCTCGGCACAGCTCACGCCCTCGCCAAGCGAACGGCACAGTCGGCCGCCATCGCACACCTTACCGCCAACCCGGACATCGCAGGATGGGTGGAGGCCGGACTGCAGCTCCATCGCAACCACGAGTCCGAGACCTGTGAATTTTGCGCGCAGGGCCTTCCGGCGGATCGCATCTCCGCTTTGGCCGAACATTTCAGTATCGAAGATCAGAGGTTGAAATCGGACATCGAAAACGCGCAAGCGTTCGGGACGCGCATTTCGCATGCCATCCGGTCTATCGAATTGCCGGCGAAGAGCGCGTTCTATGGCGAGCTTCGCCCGGAATGGATCGCCAAGGAGGCCGAGTTTCAGGTTGCACAGACTGCCTTGAGCGAGCAGATGGGTGCAGTCCAATCGCTTTTGTCCCGCAAGCTCACGGAGCGCACCGTCTCGCTCGATCCGACGGAGGTTATAGAGCCGTCAGGTTTCCTCGCCGCCATCGACGCCATGTCGGAGATCGTGAGGCGCCACAATGCGAAGTCGGCCGATTTTGAGCGCGAGAAGGCTGAGGCGAGAACGGCGATTGAAACCCACTACCTCTCCGGCATCCACGGCCAGATCGCGGCACTCGAAGCGGAAATTGAAAACAAGACACGCAGAATTGAGACGCTGACAAACGGCTCTGCCGACTCTGGCGACGCCCGAAGTCTCGACGCGATCCGCGCGCTCATTGCTGAGCGGAAGGCGACGATTTCCAGCGCACACGCCGGTAGCGCTGAATTGAGCAAGAGGATCGCGACGTTCCTAGGTCGCACCGACCTGACATTCGAGTCCATCGATGAAGGCTACAGGGTTCTCAGGCGCGGGAAAGCCGCGAAGCGATTGAGCGAGGGCGAGAAGACTGCGATCGCATTCGTATATTTTATTGTCCACTTAAACGACAACGACTTCAACATTCAGGACGGGATCGTTGTGATCGACGATCCGATTTCGAGCCTCGACTCATCCTCGATCTATCAGGCCTTTTCCTTCCTGAAGAATGCAGTGAAGAATGCCAAACAGGTCATCATCCTAACGCACAATTTCGATTTTCTAAAATTGTTGCTTAACTGGCTGTCGCGCATCAATAATAAGAGCCATTACATGCTCATCTGTTCAGAGGCGAATGGCGCGAGGCAATCAAAAATTGCGCCGCTGGATACCCTTTTGGAAAAGCACCCGACAGAATATCACTATCTGTTCAAAACGCTTTACCAATATAGGTCGGATGGCACGATCCAAAGCTGCTATCATATCCCCAATGTCGCTAGAAAGGTTTTGGAGACCTTTTTAGAGTTTCATGTGCCGGCCAACGGCAATACATACGACCAGCTATCGAAGACCAATTTCGACGAGGATAAAAAGACCGCTATATACAAGTTCACGAATGACAACTCGCACATCACGGGCAAAGGGTTTGATCCTGCCATCGTGGCCGAGACCCAGAAGAACGTCGCGTATCTTCTTGAAATGATCGAGGCAGTAGCGCCACTGCATTTCAACGGGCTTAAATCTATATCTGAGTAGAAACCCCAACAATACTTGGAAGAAATGCCGGTTTTTAGCACCGGCGGACGTTCAAGTTGCCCGCAGAAATGTCGGGAGTGTCCCGGCCCTGTTCATAAGCAGAAGGCCTGCTTCCAAGCTCAACAAAATCGCTGTGGAACGGCTGGGATTGGCGCATAGTCGACAGCCGTT
Source organism: Sphingobium sp. Leaf26 (assembly GCF_001421665.1). GTDB lineage: Bacteria > Pseudomonadota > Alphaproteobacteria > Sphingomonadales > Sphingomonadaceae > Sphingobium. Next base: position 891,828 of record NZ_LMKV01000001.1, on the reverse strand, counting down.
GGGTATGGTTGATTGACGCCATATCCTGACAAATATGGCTGTTGCGCTGTCGGCCATATCCCAATCCGTCCCGTCAGCCACCAATCTGTCTCTTCTCTGTAACGAATGGTTTCCCGCACTCCCAACCCGCTCCCCTTCATTGACATCCCCTCGCGGCCGCTCTCAACGGCGGGTGTATTAGTGATACGCATTCGCATTAGCTTATGGGGGATTTATGGGGTCGACGCGGTTGGGTACTTTGGCGCGGGCTTTTGGTGGGGCCGGGGTGCTGGCGCTGGCAGTCGTGGGACAGGCGGCTATCGCGGCGGATGCCGTCGATGCTGCGCCGGTCGAGGGCGACAGCGGGTCCGCGATCGTCGTGACGGCGGCGGGGTATGAGCAGACTATCGTCGAGGCGCCGGCCAGCATCACCGTGCTGGGGCGCGAGGCGTTGCAGGAAAAGCGCTTCGGCAGTCTGGCCGAAGCCTTGCAGGACGTGCAGGGCGTGGATGTCGGCGGGGAGGCGGGCAAGACCGGTGGTCTCAACATCTCCATTCGCGGCATGCCGAGCGACTATACGCTGGTCCTGATCGACGGCCGCCGCCAGAATGCGCCGGGCGGGGTGACGCCCAACGGCTTTGGCGAGACGTCGACCAGCTTCCTGCCGCCCTTTTCCGCGATCGACCGGATCGAGGTGGTGCGCGGGCCGATGTCCACGCTGTACGGGTCGGACGCGATGGGCGGCGTCGTCAACATCATCACCCGGAAGGTCGGCACGCGCTGGGTCGGGACCGCGAGCGCCGAAAGCACGATCCAGGGCGACGATCGCTTCGGCAATATCCAGTCGGTGAACGGCTTTGCGCAGGGGCCGGTGATCCGCGACCTGCTGGGGCTGACGCTGCGGGGCAGCGTGTTCCATCGCGAGGGATCGAACATCGCCATTCCGGGCGATCCGGCGCTGACGCTGGGGCGCAATCCGGTGCGGTCGGACGTCTATACTTATGGCGGGCGGTTGAGCCTGACGCCCCATGCCGACCATGACCTGTGGTTCGAGTTCGACCGCAACGAGCAAAGCTATGACAATAGCGAAGGGCAACTGGGGACGCTGGGGTCGGGCGGCTATGCGCCGGAACAGCGGTTCAACCGGTCCAACTATGTGATCGCGCATAGCTGGCGCATGGGCTTTGGCCAGTTGGACACGACGCTGACCCGCAACGAGACGGAGACGATCGGGCGGCTGATCCCCAATGGCACGCCGGGCGCGACGCCGGGCGCGCCACGGACGCTGGAGGCGCGCAACGACATATTGGATTCGCGCTTTGCCGGGAAGGTCGGCCCGGTCGCCTTCACGGTCGGCGGGCAATATTGGAAGGCGCGGATGGTCGAGGGCGTGGCGCCCGATCCGTTCACATTCACGCAGTGGGCGGGCTTTGCCGAGGCGACGCTGACCGTGGTGGACGGGTTCAACATCACCGGCGGCGCGCGCTACGACAATCACAGCAGTTTCGGCGATAAATGGTCGCCGCGCGTCTATGGCGTGTGGACTATCAACGAGGCGCTGACGCTCAAGGGCGGGGTGAGCCGCGGGTTCAAGACGCCGCGCGTCGAGCAGATCGCCGAGGGGATCATCGGCTTCGGCAATCAGGGGCGCACGCCGCTGCTGGGATCGCCGGGGCTGACGCCGGAAACCAGCACCAGTTATGAGGCGGGGCTTTATTATGACGGGCAGGGTGTCTTCAGCGGCAATGTGACCTTGTTCAACAACGACTTTACCGACAAGATCGCCAGCGGGCCGGGTATTCCCAATTGCCGCTTCGTGAGCAATCCGAACCTGCCGGGCTGCGTCGATGTGGGCAATTTCCCCAATGTCGAGTTGTTCAGCCAGTCGATCAACATCGACAAGGCGCGCACGCGCGGCGTGGAAGTGGCGACGCGCTTCGCCTTTACGCCGACTTTGTCGCTGAGCGCCAACTACACCTATACCGAGACGGAGCAGTTGAGCGGGTCGGAGGAAGGCTTGCCGCTGATCGGCATGCCCAAGCATATGCTGAACGGCAATCTGCGCTGGAAACTGGGCGACAAGGCGAGCCTGTGGGCGCGGGCAGAGGTGCGGTCGAGCCGCTATCGCGGCGCCAATGTGCAGCAGGGCGCGGTGGGCGACTTCCGTAGTTACGAAGTGTTCCATCTGGGCGGCTCGTATCAGCTGTCCCCGGCGTTCCGGCTGGCGGCGACGGTGTATAATGTGCTGGACACCGACTATGCGGTCTATGTGCCGTATCAGACCGCGCAGAATGTCAGGGCCTTCACGCCCGCTTATGCGATCAATCAGGAAGGGCGGCGGCTGTGGTTGTCGGCGACCGTGGACTTCTGACGCTCCGTCGGGCGGCGCGCTTTCGTCGCCCGGTCCGATTGGGGGTTGGGGGCGGGCCGCCTATTGGCTAACGGGGGGGGTGAAGCCATCCAAGGCCCTATGGAGAGTGCCCATGCAGTTGCGCCATGCCCGTTCCATCCTGTTCCTGCCGGCGTCCAACGCCCGCGCCATCGCCAAGGTGCGGACGTTGCCGTGCGACATGGTGATACTGGACCTGGAGGATGCGGTGCCCGACGACGCCAAGGACAGCGCGCGCGACGCGGCGGTCGCGGCGCTGGCGGAGGGCTTTGGCGAGCGGATCGCAGCAGTACGGATCAACGTCGAGGGGACGCCCTGGCATGGGGTGGAGATGGTCGCGCTCAAGACGGCGGCGGCCGACTATGTGGTATTGCCCAAGGTGGAGCATCCCCGGCAGGTCAAGGATGTGTTCAGCGTCTGCCACAAGCCGGTGATCGCGATGATCGAAAGCGCGCAGGGCGTGCTGGCGGCGGTGGAGATCGCGCGGGCGGAGGGCTGTGCCGGGCTGTTCATGGGGAATAACGACCTGCGCAAGGATCTGTGCATCCCGGCGGGCGCGGGGCGCGAGGGGCTGAGCCATGCGATGCAGGCGGTGGTGCTGGCGGCGCGGGCGGCGGGCATCGCGGTGTTCGACGGCGTGTTCAACCGGCTGGACGATGCGGCAGGGCTGGAGGCGGAATGTGCCGAGGGATACCGCCAAGGCTTCGATGGCAAGACGCTGATCCATCCGGCGCAGGTGACGGTGGCGAACCAGATGTTCGGTCCCGATGCGCAGGCGCTGGCCGACGCGCGGCGGCTGGTCGAGGCGGCGACCGGCGGGGCGGAGCGGTTCGAGGGGCGCATGATCGAGACGATGCATGTCGAGGAGGCGCGGGCGCTGATCGCACGGGCGGAGGCTGTGGGCGCATAGGACCGATGCCGTAGCGGCAAGGGTGGATTGCGCGCTGTTTTTTCGGTCATCTTCCGTTCAGGATGCCGTGTTGCAGTGATGCTACAGGTGGCAATAAAAGCGCCACAAATCGCTCCGTTCGTCGCAGCGGCGTTGACCCGGCGCGACGGGACGGGCGTTTTCGGGTCAGTCGAGTTCTCCCCCGAACTCCTGAAAACAGAGGGATATTTTATGCACCGCACCGCTGCCGCGGCGCGCAGGCTCCTTGCGGCCAGCGCGCTCACGACCCTGTTTGCTTTTCCCGCGCTGGCGCAGGACGCGACGCCCGCCGACGATGGCGACACCATCGTCGTGACCGGCAGCCGCATCCAGCGCAGCGATTATAATATCGCCAACCCGCTGGTGACGGTGACCGCCGAGACGCTGGAGCAGGCGGGCAACGTGCAGCTGGTCGACACGCTGCGGCAGAATCCGGCGCTGATTTCCTCCTTCGGCGGGGCGCAGACATCCGGTTCCAATGCGGGCTTTGGGTCGGTCGGCGTGCAGTTGCTGAACCTGCGTGGCCTGGGCGAGGATCGCACGCTGGTACTGGTCAATGGCCGCCGCCATGTGGCGAGCCTGTCGGGATCGGCCGCGGTCGATATCAACACCATTCCCACCGGCCTGATCGAGGGCGTGGACGTGCTGACCGGCGGCGCATCGGCCATCTATGGCGCGGACGGTGTGTCGGGCGTGGTCAATTTCCGTCTGAAGCGCAATTTCGATGGCTTCATGGCGAGCGGCCAGGCGGGCATTTCCAGCCGGGGCGACGCCGGGCAGCGTGAAGGGTCGCTGACCTATGGCAAGAATTTCAGCGACGGCCGTGGCAATATCGCTCTGTCCTACGAGTTTCGCGAACAAGACCGGCTGAGCAGCTTCAATCGCGGGCGCACCGGCGATCCGTTGCGCACCTATGGAATCGTGCGCAATCCGGCCGATTTCCCAGACGATCCCAATGTACCAGACCGCCTGGCGTTCAACAATCTGCGCTATGCCGACAGTTCGCTGGGTGGCGCGATCGACGTGGATCTGGACGGGATTCCCGACTTCACCGGGGAAGGCAAAGTCTATGACCGTGGCACGCTGCTGCCGTCGTCGGGCGGCCTGACGCAGGGCGGAGACAGCACGCCGCTGGCGGGCTATCAGGGCGACTTGCAGGCCTATAACCGGGTGCATAATTTCAACCTGCTGTCGCATTATGATTTCAGCGACGCGGTGAAATTCTTCTTCGAAGCCAAATATGTAAAGAACAAGACCAGCACGGTGTCGCAGCCGTCCTTCGACTTCTTCACCTATCTGGCGCCCGACAACGCCTATTTGCAGGACAAGTTCGGCGCGGTGGCGCCGGACGGAGCCTATGTGTCGCGCGACAATTTCGACATGGGCGTACGCGGCGAAAAGAATGAGCGCGAGACGATGCGCTTCGTCGGCGGGTTCGAGGGCGCGATTTCCGATCATGCCCGCTACGAGCTGTCCTACACGTTCGGCCAGACCAAGTCGAAGGTGCTGCTGACCGACTATCGCATCGGCGACCGCTATTGGGCCTCGATCGACGCGGTGCGCGACCCGGCCACCGGGCAGATCGTCTGCCGGTCCGACCTGGACCCCACGGGCAATATCAATCCCGAAAATTATGACGCGCCGGCCACCACCTTCACGCCGGGCGCGGGGAGCGGTTGCCGTCCGCTCAACCTGCTGGGCAACGGCGCGCCGAGCCAGGCGGCGCTCGACTGGGTCAATGCCGACATCATGAACCGCGCTAGAGTCCAGCAACATGTCGTGTCGGGTTCTATTTCCGGCGATTTCGGTCAGTTCTTTGAATTGCCGGGCGGCCCGATCGGCTTCGCCATCGGCGGCGAATATCGCAAGGAGAAGAGCAGCTTCGTACCCGACGAGCTGTTGCAGCAAGGGGCGTTGGCCGACTTCTCGTTGCAGTTGCCTGAAAAGGGCAGCTTCGACGTAAAGGAGATTTTCGGCGAATTGTCGGTGCCGGTGCTGAAGGAAGTGCCCTTCGCTTATAATCTGAGCTTTGGCGCGGCACTGCGGTTGTCTGACTATTCGACTATCGGCAAGACCACGACCTGGAAGGTGGACGGCACCTATGCGCCGATCCCGGACATCACGTTCCGCGGCACTTGGTCTGAGGCCGTGCGAGCGCCCAACGTCACGGAATTGTTCGCGCCGACCAATGGCGGGTTCGATTTTATCGGTGATCCTTGTGATCCGGTCTATATCAATGACGGCACGCAATATCGGGCGGCCAATTGTCAGGCCACTTTGGCCGCTTTGGGCCTTACCCCGCAGCAGATCGCGGACTTCAATCCCGAAAACGATCCGACTGCTACCGTCAGCTTGCCCGGCACAACCGGCGGCAATCGCAACCTGCGCGAGGAAACGGCGCGTACATGGACGGCAGGCGTCGTGTTGCGCCCAAGCTTCATCCCCGGCCTTACGGCGTCGTTCGACTGGTATGACATCAAGCTGAAGAATGCGATCAGCTATGCTACGGCCGAAGAGGTCGCGGAACTGTGCGTCGATCAGCCTACGCTGGACAATGTCTTCTGCCAGAATATCGGCCGCGATTCGACGACGGGATACATCAATAGCTGGTACGTCCAACCTCAAAATGTCGCCAATTATCGTACATCTGGCGCAGATTTCAAGATGAACTACGCCTTTGAAACCGCAAAGGCCGGCGCGTTTTCAGTCACGCTGGTTGGAGGATATCTCAACAAGCTAGACCTGATCCCGACGCCGGGCGCCAGCGTCGATGTGGACCGGGAGGAAGCCTATTATCCCAAGTGGAACGCCACCGGGGATATCACCTGGAAGATGGACAAGCTGACGATCAACTATGGCGTGAGCTGGTTCAGCAAGACGCGCCGTTACGAGTTGGAGCAGACCAACGCCAATCCCGATCTGACCGAGGCGAAATATCTGAAGTACAAGGAAAAGTGGCAGCACGACCTGTATGTCGCCTATGATGTAGACGAACGGTTCCGCTTCTATGTCGGCGCGAACAACCTGTTCGACCAGCAGCCCTCGATCGCGTCGAGCAACTATCCGGTCAGCTATGTCGGCCGCTATATGTATGCGGGCGCCAAGATCACGATGTGATCCGGTTCGGGCATAAGGGTTAAAGGAAGGGGCGGAGATTTTCCGCCCCTTTTCTTATGGGGCCGCCCCTTTTCTTATGGGGACTGCGACCTTGAGGCTGGCGCTTCAGACCCGGTCGGCCTGCACCACCACGTCGATCGCGCGCAGGGCTGAGAGGATGCGGTTCAAATGCTGCGCGTCGGCGACTTCCAGGTCGATGACGTCGGTGTGGAAGGGGCCTTCGCGATTGACCAGTTGCAGGTTGAGGATGTTCGCCTTGGTCGCGCCGAAGACGTTGGCGACGGCGGCCAGCGCACCCGGCTGATTCTTGACGATGACGGAGAGGCGCGCGGTGCCGCCCTTCGACTTGCTGTCCCAGGACAGGTCGACCCAGTCGTCGTCCTGCTCCACCTCCAGCGAGCGGCAGTCGATCGTGTGCACCTCGATCGGCTCGCCGGTGCGGCGCACGCCGACGATCCGGTCGCCGGGCACGGGGTGGCAGCAATCGCTGAGGTTGTAGGCGATGCCCGGCGTCAGGCCGCGGATGGACACGGGTTCATGCTGGCGGGGATGCGCTTCCGCCATGCCCTCATGGGAGGTGGAGCCGGGGATCAGCGCCTCCATCACTTCGCTGTCGAGCAGGCGATGAGTCGCGATCGCCACCATCAGCGACGCGCGATCGTCCAGCTTCAGGCGCTTGAGGGCGGCGGTCAGCGCCTTGTCGCCCAGTTCCCTGGCAAGGTCCGGGGAGAAGCGGCCGATTATCTCTTCATAGAGTTTTTCGCCCAGCTTGATTTCCTCGCCGCGCTGTTTCTGGCGGATATAGCGGCGGATGGCGGCACGCGCCTTGCCGGTGATGGCGAAGGTCAGCCAGCCGGGCTGTGGTTCCTGGCCCTCTGACTTGAGGATTTCGACCTGGTCGCCATTTTCCAGGCTGGTGCGCAGCGGCACGACGCGGCCATTGACCTTGGCCCCCACGGTCTGGTTGCCGAGCGAGGTGTGGACGGCATAGGCGAAATCGACCGGGGTCGACCCCTTGGGCATCTGATGCAGTTCGCCCTTGGGCGAGAAGGCGAAGATGCGGTCCTGATACATCGCCATGCGGGTATGTTCGAGCAGTTCGTCGGCGTCCTGGCTCTGTTCCAGGATTTCGACCAGGTCGCGCAGCCAGGCGGCGTGATGGTCGGTGGCGTCGCCCTTCTGCTTGTAGGCCCAATGCGCGGCGAGGCCGAGTTCGGCGTCGTTATGCATGTCGCGGCTGCGAATCTGCACCTCGATCCGGGCATTGTCCTGATGGATGACGGTGGTGTGCAGCGACTGATAGCCGTTGCGCTTGGGGGTGGAGATATAATCCTTGAACCGGCCGGGGACCATCTTGAAGGTCTGGTGGATGATGCCGAGCGCGCGGTAGCAGGCCTCATGGCTGTCGGTGATGACGCGGAAGGCCATCACGTCGGTCAGCTGCTCGAAGCTGATATGCCGTTCCTGCATCTTCCTGAAGATGGAATAGGGGTGTTTTTCGCGGCCCGACACGCTGACCGACATGCCCTTGCCCGCCAGCAGCAATTGCAGTTCCGCGCCGATCCGGTCGACCTTGTCATGGCCGCCTTCCTTGAGCTGCTCCAGCCGCTTGGTGATGCTGGCATAGGCTTCCGGCTCGATCTCGCGGAAGGCGAGCAACTGCATCTCGCGCATGAAATCATACATGCCGATGCGTTCGGCGAGCGGGGCGTAGATATCCATCGTCTCGCGCGCGATGCGGCGGCGCTTGTCGGGATTCTTGATGAAGTGCAGCGTGCGCATATTGTGCAGCCGGTCGGCGAGCTTCACCAGCAGCACGCGGATATCGTCCGACATGGCGAGCAGGAATTTGCGCAGATTCTCCGCCGCCCGCTCATTTTCGGACATGGCCTCGATCTTGCTGAGCTTGGTCACGCCGTCGACCATGCGCGCGACATCCTTGCCGAACGCGGCCTCTATCTCCTCATAGGTGACCAGCGTATCCTCGATCGTGTCGTGCAGCAGCGCGGTCACGATCGTCTGGTCGTCCAGGTTGAAGTCGGTCAGGATGCCCGCCACCTCGATCGGGTGGCTGAAATAAGGGTCGCCGCTGGCGCGCTTTTGCGAGCCATGTTTCTGGACCGAAAAGACATAGGCGCGGTTGATCATGGCTTCGTCCGCATCCGGATCGTAGCGCTTTACCCGTTCGACAAGTTCATATTGACGCAGCATCGTTGCCCGATTGTGTGAGAACGGGCTTGCGGTGCAACAAAAAAATCCCATTTGGCATGAATAAGGCTGCGATTTTGCAACCCCCGCCGCTTTGCGCTATGCGTGAGAATGATGAAACATAGTCTTGCCCAGGATCTGGAACAATGCGCGCTGCCCAGCGCGCTGGAGATGATGGGTGAACGCTGGTCGTTCCTCATCCTGCGCGGCGCACTGTCGGGCATTCGCCATTTCGAGGAATTTCAGTCCACCCTGGGCATCGCCCGCAACATATTGGCCAACCGGCTGTCGCGGCTGGTGGAAAACGGCATATTGGTGCGCCAGCCGATGCAGTGCGACCGGCGCAAGGTCGAATATCGGCTGACGGAAAAGGGGCAGGGGCTGGCCCCGGCCATGATCGCGCTGCGCCAGTGGGGCGAGAAATGGGGATGCGGCACGCCGGCCTGCCAGGTGCTGGCGGACAAGCGCGACGGCCAGCCGATCCGCCCGATCGCCATGCAGGCGCATGACGGGCGCACGCTCGACCTGGCCGACCTGGTCTGGCTGTGCACCGACGAGGTGACGCCGATGACCGAGGAGCCGGCGGCGGCGGCCTGACGATGGGTGGCTAAACCGACTTTGACCGGGCGCGCAAATGGCCTAAGTCTGGGTGCAATGTCCGTCACCGTACCACGCATCAAGCCGCAGCCGTTCTTCGCCGACAAGAATCGCGCCTTCTGGAACCTCCAGTCGCTGGGCTGGGCGGGCGCCTTCCTGTTGCGCGGCTCCTCCACCATCGCCAACGGCCAGCCGCTCTCCAGCCTTGTGCCGGTGCTGATCTCCACTGTGTCCGGCTATTCGGTGACGCTGCTGATTGCGGTGATGTTCCGCTTTCTGGTGAAGAAGCGGCCGATCGTCACCTGGGGCGTGTCGATCGTCACCGTGGTCGCGGCCGCCGCGCTCGTTGCCTTTATCGACTCCTGGGTTTTTTCGACGCAGAACAGGGCGAGCGAGACGGCGGGGCTGCAACTGTTCCTGGGCGCCTTCTATCTGTCGATGACGCTGCTGGGAGCATGGTCTTCGCTTTACTATGCGATCAATTTCTACCTGACGGTGGAGGAACAGGCGGACCAGTTGCTGCGGCTGGAAAATCAGGCCGCCAACGCGCAACTGGCGATGCTGCGGTATCAGTTGAACCCGCATTTCCTGTTCAATACGCTCAACAGCATCTCGACTCTGGTGCTGCTCAAGCAGACCGACCGGGCCAATGCGATGCTGTCGCGGCTGTCCTCCTTCCTGCGCTATACGCTGATCAACGAACCGACCGCGCAGGTGACGATCGAGCAGGAGATCGAGACGCTGAAACTCTATCTGGAGATCGAGAAGATGCGGTTCGAAGATCGGTTGCGCCCGGTCTTCACCATCGATCCTGCCGTCGCCCACGCGCGATTGCCCTCGCTCCTGCTCCAGCCGCTGGTCGAAAATGCGATCAAATATGCGGTCACGCCCAAGGAGGAAGGGGCCGAAATAGCGGTCAGCGCGCAGCCTGCCGGGGATAATGTACGGATCGTCGTATCGGACAGCGGGCCGGGATTGAATGAAGGCGGAATGAGGCCGCACATCCCGATGAGCGAGGGGACCGGTATCGGCCTGCCGAACATCCGGGACCGGTTAATTCAGGCCTTCGGGGAACGACAGAGCTTTGAAACGCGTTCCACGCCGGGCGGATTTTCGGTCATCATCGAAATTCCGCTTAACATGGATGAAACATCGAAAGTGGCCGCATGACCATCAGAACAATCCTCGTCGATGACGAAAGCCTGGCCATTCAAGGACTCCAACTGCGTCTGCAAGCGCATGAGGATGTCGACATTATCGAAACCTGCAACAACGGCCGCGAAGCCATCCGCGCGATCAAGACGCATAAACCCGACCTTGTGTTCCTCGACATTCAGATGCCCGGCTTCGATGGCTTTTCCGTCGTGCAGGGCCTGATGGAGGTGGAGCCGCCGCTGGTGATTTTCTGCACCGCATATAGCGACCACGCGATCCGCGCGTTCGAGGCGCAGGCGGTCGATTATCTGATGAAGCCGGTGGACGACGGGCGCCTGGCCGATGCGCTGGACCGGGTGCGCCAGCGCCTGAACGAGAAGCGGCAGGTGCAGGAAGTCGAGAAGCTGCGTGAAGTGCTGGCCGAGGTCGCGCCGCAGGCGATGAGCGATTTCGTGACCGACGATGATTCGCCCGCGTCCAGCCGGTTCGAGAAGCTGATCAACATCAAGGATCGCGGGCAGATATTCCGCGTCGATGTGGATTCGATCGAGCGGATCGATGCGGCGGGCGATTATATGTGCATCTATACCGCCGACAATTCGCTGATCCTGCGCGAGACGATGAAGGATCTGGAAAAGCGGCTGGACCCGCGAAATTTCCAGCGCGTGCATCGCTCGACCATCGTGAACCTGAGCCAGGTGCGGCAGGTGAAGCCCCACACCAATGGCGAATGTTTCCTGGTGCTGGAGAGCGGCGCGCAGGTGAAGGTCAGCCGCTCCTATCGCGATGTGGTGGCGCGCTTCGTGCACTGATCTGCTGATGGTCGTTCCATCAATGCATGGGCCGCCCTGCAAGGAGCGGCCCATTTGCATATACCCTCAATCCATCGTGCGGACCGGCCGCACGACCAGTTCGTTGACGTCGACATCGGCGGGCTGTTCCACCGCATAGGCGATGGCGCGGGCGATCGCGTCCGGGGTGAGGGCGATGGCACGGAAATCGGCCATCGCGGCAGCGGCGCCGGCTTCGGTGATGGTGCCGGCCAGTTCCGATTCCACCACGCCCGGCGACACGACGGTCACGCGGATATCGTCATGTTCCATGCGCAGCCCGTCGGAAATGGCGCGCACCGCATATTTGGTGGCGCTGTACACGCCGCAGGTCGACCAGACGCGATAGCCACCGATCGAGGAGATATTGACGAAATGGCCGCTCGCCTGCGCCTTGAAGCGGGGCAGGGCGGCGGCGATGCCGTGCAGGACGCCGCGGATGTTGACGTCGATCATCCGGTCCCATTCATCGACCTTCAGACTGTCGAAGCGGGACAGCGGCATAAGACCGGCATTGTTCACCAGCACGTCGATCCGGCCGAACGCGGCTTCGGTCGCGGCGACGAAGGCCTCGAAATCCGTCCGGTCGGTGACGTCCAGCGCCCGGAAGGCGACCGTCCCGCCCGCCGCGTTCAGTTCGTCCGCCAGTTTCGCCAGCCGATCGGTGCGGCGCGCGCCCAGCATCAACTTCGCGCCGCGCGCCGCCAGCAGCCGCGCCGTGCCTTCGCCGATGCCGCTGCTGGCGCCGGTGATTGCGATGACCTTCGTGTTGATTGCCATGTCCTGTCTCCCATGTTCGGGCGGATCGACCGTCGATCCGATGGTTTATGAATGCGCCATCATGGGGTGGGAGCGGTAGAATGGGCTTGCGCGATGATTGCACGATTTTCCAGATGTGGGGCGGACAGGCTGTTCAGGTGGACACAGGGGCGATAGGGTCCGAGGTAAAGGAGAAAGCCCTATGTCGCACGATGCCCTTGGTCGGCAGATTGCCCGATATGCCGATACGGACGGGATCATCGACACGACCATCCCGCGCCTGACGCTGGTGCGCTGGAGCCATGCGGACGAGCCGGTGCATATGCTCCAGCGGCCGGCGCTCTGCATCATCGCGCACGGGGCCAAGCGGGTGATGCTGGGGGACAGCGTGGTGGCCTATGGGCCGGCCAGCTATCTGGTCGCCTCGCTCGACCTGCCGATCACAGGCATGGTGACGCAGGCCAGCGACGATGCGCCCTATCTCTGCTTCTGCCTTTATCTGGACCCGGTGCTGCTGTCCGACATCGCCATCGCCCTGCCGCCCGCTGCCCCATCGGCGGAGGGGAGCGCATTGTCGCTGCATCCTGTCACGCCGGAATTGCTGGACGCAGCGACGCGGCTCACCGCGCTGCTGGGCGATCCGGGCGGCGCGCCGCTGCTGGCGCCGATCATCGAGCGGGAATTGCTGGTGCGGCTGATGACCGGGCCGAGCGGCGGCATCGTCCGCGCGATCGCGGCGGGGGAAAGCCGGACGGGGCAGATCGCGCGGGCGATCGGCTGGCTGAAGGCGCATTTCCGCGAGCCGTTTAATGGTCCGGGGCTGGCGGATCTGGCGGGGATGAGCGTATCGAGCTTCCACGAGCATTTCCGCCGCGCGACCGCGATGACGCCGCTGCAATATCAGAAGCAGCTGCGGTTGCAGGCGGCGCGGACGTTGATGCTGGCCGACCGGCTGGACGCGGCGGAGGCGGGGTTTCGGGTGGGGTATGACAGCCCGTCGCAATTCAGCCGCGAATATCGCCGCCTGTTCGGCGCGCCGCCGGTGCGGGACATGGGGCGGTTGCGGGCGATGCCGCAGGTGGCGCTGGCGATTTGAGGGGGGATGGGTGGGTTGCGGACACTTCAACCCCATACAGTCGTCCCCGCGCAGGCGAGGAACCATCTCCCCAGCTTTGCAATTGGCGCAAGCCCAGGAGATGGGTTCCCGCCTTCGCGGGGTCACCTTTGTTGTAATGCTTTGGAGATAGCAATCTGAACCCGTACGGCATGTTCGTGACGTCCCAATACCGCCAAAGTATCCTAACACATCGGCAGGTACCAACGGAGGGACGCTGGTTCCCCCTGATTTACTGTATCGCTCCGGTGAGGGCCGCCTTGCGGTGATCGGCTGATATTTTGACATGGCACTGGTGAACGCGCCGATGTTTGCATCGATACTAAGGACGGTATGATGAGTCAGATCACGGTAAATTCGGGGCCGGAGCGGCGGGGGGTATGGACCGATCAACAGAAGCGTGAACTGGTCGCGGCGGTTTCGGTACGCGCCAGCCGCCGCAATGCCCCTCCGTCGAAATCCAACCGCAACCCAAGCGCCGCCGCCATCGCAAACTTCCTCCAATTTGCGACTCTGAATCAGAGAATCCGCCGAAAAGAAATCCCCCGTGAGTCAGGCCCTCAAGGATTTGGTATTACAGCGACAGCGATAGAGCCGGTTCAGCTAGATGTCCGCGACGTAGTCAATTATGACAAACACCGTTTCCCGTCTGGATGCCTTGTCACAAGCCGAGTGAATCGCTTAGGTAAGATCGTATCTATCTAAGGGGGTAATGATGAACCTATTGGAATGGCTTGGCTTTAATGCGGCCTACCGCCTAACTGACCGTGTAGGCATTTTACAGCAGTTATCACTTCTCCTGTGATACGCGGTCGAGGAGGTAGGTGAAGAGCCCTAGAAATGCGAAAAGCTATTTCGGTGCAAATTCGCCAGTGGCACGTCGTCTCGCCTGTTGGAGCACCTCGCTTCTTAGGGTCCAGGCCTTTGCAATCGCACTACGGTTCTTTACCGCTACGCTATCGATTTTGTCGACGTCCAATTTTACCCGGGTCATTACGGAATTGCGAATCTAACCGCAAGAAAGTCAGGAAATCACAATGAATAAGACAGTTTACAGAACCGTCTTGCTTTGTTTTTCAAGCGTCCTCAATACATCCCCCGTCCTTGCTGATCCGCCACCTCCAAGCGTACCTCAGGTGCAGTTTGTCGATGCTTCCGGCACAGATCTTATCTCGCTCGTCACGAGTGTGCCAGCGCCGCGCATTGATGTGAATGGAATTAGCTTCAAATTTGCACCGACATTACCTCCTTATCGGCATAATTACTCAGATGCTATCGTTGTTCAGGAGGATCCCTACATAGGCGTAACTCATGACTTTGTCACATTCGAGGGTAAATCCTACCAGTTTTCGCCCGTAAGCGGGCAATCTGGCCTGTGGATTTTTAAACCAGAACGTCAAAGTCAAGGTTCTAGCCTTGTTCAAATCAATACCACTACATATCAACTAACTACACCCGACGGCACGATAGTAACATACGACGCCTCATTCCGTAGTTCGGAATATGCAATCACTAATGAGCCCGCCCTCCTAACCGGAAACCCTGATTCTCCGGGATTTCTCGCCACAGCTATTTCTGCCACGCGAGCCGATGGTGAGAAGCTGGATTATTATTATTCTACGACCACTAATGGGTTGAAGAATTTGAGAGCAATTAAGAGCTCGCTTGGTTGGATCATTAAAATAGACTCCCAAATATTTTCTCGCACGTATAACTCGGGAACGCGCATAGGTGCCGAACCGAATAAGGTTTACATAATAAACTCAGCTATGGATTACTGCGATCCAATAGCGAGCGTTTGTACGACAACATCTGGCCCCAGCAGACGAGAAATAAATATTACAACAGCTAATGGATTTGAGTTTATATATAGAAATAAGTCTTTGGCAGAAATTTTCAGGAATAAATATAGCACGCCCACCGTCAATGGCGGATATAGTTTTCCTTCTGGCCAAACATTTGCTTTTTCTAGACCTGGATTTGGTTTGCTACCCGTTCAGAATGGAAACGTTCAGGTGGGGCAGTCTACATGGTCATATAATAAAACTATCGTTGACACTTCAAATGTCGGTCCGACTTTTTATACCGCGAAAACTACTAGTACCAATCCAGATGGAAAGACAAGACAAGTAAAGTTTTACGCGCTACAACAGGTGCCTATTGAATCAATAAATGAGATAGGATCAAAAACGATATACCAATTTGATGACGATCGATTTCTAATCCGTCAAATAGACCCCGAAGCTACATATAGTGGTTCGTCACTTACTGGTGGATACAGCGAATACAGCTATGATGCTCGTCGTAATCTGACACAAATCCGAGCGTATCCAAAAGGTGGAGGCGTTCCCCTAACTCAGTATTTTAGCTACGAGGGGTCATGTAACTCTTCTAACTTTCGCTTCTGCAATAGGGTTAAGAGTCATACTGATAATAATGGAAATATTACAAATTACGTCTACTCAGCGGACCACGGCGGCATAGTGTCCGAAACATATCCCGCAGATGTCAATGGTCTCAAAAGGCAGATACGGTACTTCCATCAACAAATCTCTCCGACGATCGCATTGTCTGGCGGCGGCTTCTCTAGCAGTACGCCCATTTGGCGTATTACGAAAAAATCTGAGTGCGTGGTTTCCGCTGCGGCCGATCCTGCGTCATGTATAGGTACCGCGACCGAGACGATCGAGGAATACTCTTACAACGCAAAAAATTTAACTATGGCGTCTAAATTAGTTAAACTTGGAAACGGCACCGTTCTCAGTACAGATAACTACACATATGGCTATTTTGGCGAAATTCTGTCGATAACGTCTCTACAGAGTGGCTTAGATACAAAAAAGTATTACGTATATGACACTGACGGAAAGATAACGCATGAGATTTGGCCGGATCCCGATGCAACGGGTCCGCTGTCGCGAAAAATAGTGAAGTACGTCTATGATGCCGATGGGCGAAAGGTCGAAACTCAAGATGGTTATGGCTCCATGACGGATGGCACCGACTTCGTTTGGCAGCAGAAGGTAAGACTCACGTACGACAGCTCAACTGGTCAGCTTGCAAAGCGTGAGACCGTCACGCCGTGATTTTCCCTGCCGTTTTCACCCTAATAGGAACGCAACGATGAGATATCGATATTTCAAGCGTTTGCTCGGCGCAAATCTGACAGCAATTATATGTAGTACCTTTGGTGTGGCACATGCAGAGACAGTCGTCGCTGTATCGCAGTATAGCTATGACTCGATAGGGCGATTGCAGTGCGAAGTAATTCGAATGGATCCTTCGCAATGGGCCGGGCAAGGCGGTGCCTGCATTCCGCAGGCCGGTGGCCCAAATGGGGCCGACAGAGTGACGAAAAACATATACGATGACGCAGGCCGACTGTTACAAGTCCGCAAAGCGGTTGGAACATCTCTCGAACAGGCATACGTTACATATAAATACACTGCGAATGGCAAACGGGAATATATAATAGATGCTAAGGGAAATCGAGCAAAATTCGAATATGATGGCTTTGATCGTCAGACTAAATGGATATTTCCATCAGTTGCACTCGCTTCTTCATTTAACGACAGCACTCCGGCCTTGGCGGTATCTACATCGGGAAGCGAAAATACTGCAGACTTCGAGCAATATGGTTACGATAACAATGGCAATCGTACCGGGCTGAAGAAGCGAGATGGGCGGTTCATCTGCCAGAAGTTCGATGGTCTCAATCGGGTCACCAGCAAATTCTATTTGGCAGCAACTGCGACCCTAGCGCAGTGCCTGTCGGCTTCGCCTTCCGGCATGGATGCGGTCTATTATGGCTATGATTTGCGTGGCCTGCAAACTTTCGCCCGTTACGGATCAAGCGCCCCCACCTCCCAGGGAATTACCAATAACTACGATGGGCTGGGACAACTTACATCCAGTGCCAACAGCATGGGTGGCACTGTTCGCACCCTTTCTCACTTGTATGACGCAAATGGCAACCGGACGCGACTAACATATCCAGATGCGAACTTCGTCACATTTGAGTATGACAGCCTAGATCGCATGACGCTGATTAAACAAGGCGCCAATTCTGTCATTGGAAGCATTGTATATAATAACCGAGGCGAGCGTGATTGCTGGCTATCAAGCGGGGTGTCGACATGCGGTACAAGTGACGCCAACAAGACTGATTATAGCTATGACAACGTTGGTAGGCTTGCGAGCATAAAGATTGATCTTGCTGGAACTGCAGCAGATGTCACGTTCTGTATGGGCAGTCTAAGTGGCACAACCTGTGCGCCATCATATAATCCTGCGGGGCAAGCGCTGGGTCGCACAACGAGCAATGATAGCTACGTTTGGAATGGACATGGCGCTGTCAATCGTTCCTATGTCAGCAACGGGCGGAACCAGTACAGCAATGTAGGTGGGACAAATTTCAACTATGATGCCAACGGAAATATCACGTCTGATGGCTCAAATACGTATGTTTATGATATAGAGAATCGTTTGATAAGTTCATCTGGCATTAACAGCGTATCGCTATCATATGATCCTCTTGGCAGGCTTTTTCAGACACAAGGGTCAACAGTTAGCCAGTTTCTCTACGATGGCGATGAATTAGTTGCCGAATATTCGGGTTCGGCATCTTTGTCGCGGCGCTACGTTCATGGCCCGAATGTGGACGAACCCTTGTTTTGGTACGAAGGCGCAGATTTGTCGGACCGACGTGTCTTGCGGTCCAATCATCAAGGAAGTATCGTTTCAATTGGTGCCAGTGCTGGATCGAGTATTGGTATCAATACATACGACGAGTACGGTATACCGGGTAGTGGTAACACAGGTCGGTTTTCGTATACAGGGCAAGCTTTTGTTCCTGATCTCGGTATGTATTATTACAAAGCTCGCATTTATTCGCCTACCTTGGGACGATTCTTGCAAAGCGATCCTATTGGATACGATGACCAATTTAATCTCTACGCTTACGTCGGTAATGACCCAGTCAATTTGACGGATCCTACTGGTATGGATCCTGACATTGCAATCACAGACGAAATTGTGGTGGTCGGGAAAAAACTTGGGCAAGTTACTGTT
Source organism: Sphingobium sp. Leaf26 (assembly GCF_001421665.1). Taxonomy (GTDB): domain Bacteria; phylum Pseudomonadota; class Alphaproteobacteria; order Sphingomonadales; family Sphingomonadaceae; genus Sphingobium. The sequence goes on along the minus strand of NZ_LMKV01000001.1, from coordinate 873,682 downwards.
ACAGCGGGCATCGGATTCATTCGGTTTCTAAATTTTGCGAGCAAAGCGCCGATTTCAGCAGTTGAGATGTTGGTCAGCGCAGAGGCTTTGGGGGGCAATGACACTTGTGCAGGGGGTTGCACGTCTGCGATCGAAAATCCCAATAAGCCAAAGAGAAAGAAAGCCAAAGATCGGATCGCTGATCAGCAGAAAGCTGAGCGAGACCGTCGCGCCAGCAAAACGGGGGGTGAGCCAGATTCCGGCGGAAGTCCTAAAAACAATATAGCACAAAATAGCCAGGCGGAGTCGGTTGTAAAGCAGCTGAATCTGAATGAAAAGCAGGCAGATGCGCTTCATCGGGAAATCACGAAGCGGAACTTAGATAGATCAGAGATACTGGATGTTGCGAAATCACTATTTGGAAAAGTTCAATGACGTGGAATTATAAATGAAATTGCTTTCGGGTATACATGAGAAAAAAGTTAGTGACGTTGAGATGGGTTACGGATCTTTTTTCTACATATTTTTTGAGGACGCCGGAGAGGATGTAACAAAGCTATGGGTGTACAGTACAAGTTGGGCATTAACAGTTAATGGTGTCGGGCTTGTCTCCAGCGATGATATCGATCAATTTAAATTTGATGATTTGCTAATGGCGCTTAAGCACAGGAAGTTGATTGATATATATGTGTTGGATAGCTTGGAATTTCATATTGATTTCGAAGGTGAGGTAGCGTTGGAAATGTGGGTAGAAGAGGCAGACCCGGATTCCCTTGGGGCAGTAATTTTGTACCGCAATGGAGAATTTGTAGATAAGATTAAATATCCGATAAGCGAGCAATAGTTCAGTGGGTCGATAATATCTTACGATGCTATTATGTATTTGGCAGTCGCTAAACTGCTACTGAAGGAGGACTGATGCGAAAACTTTCAAAAGTGCTATTAAATGCGATGCTTCTATTAGCGTACTCAGTGCCCGTCAGGGCGGAAAATCTTACCTATGCCTATGACGCACTTGGTCGCCTCGTTGGCACGGTTTCCGTTGTCAGCTCAGCTAACATAGCCACATCGATATACAGTTATGATAAAGCCAACAATAGGTCTGTCGTTTGGGTGGCGAAGGCAGATGGTATCAAGCGCCCAGTTTTCCGTTTCTTCACGGTGGCGCGGGGGCATTTTTACACTATTGGCTTTATGGAAGGTCATGCTGGAGGCCTAGGCGCAGAAGGTCCAACCTTTAATCTCTACGTCTCCGGCGGTACGGGACGGCAGGCACTTTATCGCTGTTATAACGCTTCTTCGGTCGACGATTTCATATCGACGTCGAGCAGCTGCGAGGGACAAACCGTTAATAGTATCTTAGGCTATGCGTCCACCGCGAGTGGCACAGGGCTGACGCAATTGCATCGATGCTACCGAACAAGCGATATGGATCATCTAATCACGAAAAACATGTCGGAATGCACGAACTACGGCTACACGTACGAAATGTCCCTTGGCTATGTGCCTTGAATTTCTGAGTCTGGTACATACAGTCCTGGGCGAAGTTCGAGACACGCAAGCTGTTCTGTTGCTTTTTGGGTTTAGCACTGACAGCTGAAGTGCATAGTTATCTGTAAATGAAGGCCGAGATTTGCTAATGTTTCAGGTACGCCAGTGGTATAATCTAGCTTGCCGCTTTTGGTTTGCTATCGTGATTTGGCCGGCCTTTCCGGCGCTGGCCCAAGCTGATTTTAACGATCCCGCTGGGTCTGGCCCCATCGTTGGTGCGCTCCAATGGCTGCAAGGCACACTGCTAGGCACGGTTGCAACGGTAGCCGCTGTCATCGCCGTCGCAGCTGTCGGCTTCATGATGCTCACAGGCCGCATGAATTGGCGCTATGGCGCTGTGGTGATCCTGGGCTGTTTCATCCTGTTCGGCGCGGCCAGCATCGTGGGCGGCATCCAATCCACCGCATCGGCCGGTTACTGAGGTGAGCCATCTCGACCGCGATACCCTGTTTGTAGCCTTGGCCCGCCCGCAGATGTTCGCGGGCGTCACCTACAGCTTCTTCGTCCTCAACGCGATCGTCACCACCGAGCTGTTTTTGGTGCTGAAGTCGGTCTGGGTGCTGCTGGCGGCGGTCATCATCCATGTTATCGGCTATCTCGCCTGCCTGCGCGATCCGCATATTTTCGAACTGTGGCTGGTCAAGGCCGCCCGCTGCCCCCGTGTCCCCAATCATCGGCGCTGGCGTTGCAATTCCTATCGTCCCTGAGCGCAAGCGAGAAGGCAGCAAAGCGCGAGCGGTCGGTCGGCAGCAGGCTCCCCTATGCCGCGCAGATCGACGATCATACGCTGCTGACCCGCGACGGCCTGATGATGCAGGTGGTCCATCTGGGCGGCTTTCTGTTTGAGACCGCCGACACTGACGAGCTTAACTATCGCAAGGGTCTGCGCGATGCGATGCTCCAGGCGATCGGCTCTTCCCGCTTCGCCCTATATCACCATATCATCCGCCGCCGCGTCGATACGTCGCTGGAGGCCGACTATCCCGACAGTTTCAGCGCCCGGCTGGACGAGGCCTGGCGTGCGCGGCTGGGTTCGCGGCACCTCTATGTGAACGATCTCTTCGTCACGATCGTGCGCCGACCCATGCAAGGGCGCAGCGGCATCGCCGATCGCCTGTCGCGCAAGTTGACCGGAACTGGTTCTGGCGCGGCCGATCGCGCCGCCGACAAGCGCGCGCTCGACACGGCGACGGAGCAGATCGTCGCGGCGTTGGGTCATTATAGGCCGCGCATCCTTACCGCCTACGACACCGATCGCGGTTCCTGCTCGGAGCCGCTCGAATTTCTCTCGATGATCCTCAACGGCGAGATGCGCCCCGTGCGCCTACCCGAGGGCGATGTCGGCGAGTATCTCCCCTATCGCCGGATCAGCTTTGGCCAGGACATGGTGGAACTGGCGGCTGCCGGTGACATGCCCCGCGAGTTTCAGGCCATTCTCTCGATCAAGGATTATCCGGGCCAGACTACGCCCGGGATGCTCGACGACCTGCTGCGCCTTCCCGCCGAGATGGTGGTGAGCCAGAGCTTTGGCTTCGTCGATCGCCAGGCTGGGCTTGGCCGTATGAACCTAGCGCTGCGCCGTATGCGCGCGTCGGACGATGAGGCACTCAGCCTGCGCGGCGAACTAGGCGGGGCGAAGGATGATCTGGCCGCAGGGCGCGCCGCCTTTGGCGAACATCATCTCACCATCGCCGTGCGCGGCACCGACATGAATGTCGTCGATGCCCATGTTGCTGAGGTCCAGTCAGCTCTGACCGATCTTGGCCTCATCGCCGTGCGTGAGGAGATTGGTTTGGAAGGGGGTTATTGGGCGCAGTTCCCCGGCAACTTCCCCTATATCGCTCGGCGTGCGCTGATCTCGTCACGTAATTTCGCAAGCCTGGCGAGCTATCATAATTTCCCAAGCGGCCGGGCCACCGGCAATCATTGGGGTGATGCCGTCACCATATTGGAATCCACCGCCGCCGGTCCCTATCATTTCAACTTCCACCAGGGGGATCTGGGCAACTTCACCGTCATCGGGCCGTCAGGTTCGGGCAAGACCGTGGTGCTCAACTTCCTGCTGGCCCAGGCGCGCAAGTTTGCGCCGCGCATCATCTTCTTCGACAAGGATCGCGGGGCCGAGCTGTTCATTCGCGCCATCGGCGGCGTCTACGACATATTGCGTCCCGGCATGTCGGCCGCGCTAAACCCGCTCCAGATTGACGACAGCCCCGAGAACCGCCGCTTCCTCATCGACTGGATTGGCCGTCTCGTGATGCTGCCCGGTACGCCGCTGACCCCGCAGGAGCTGCTCCACATCCAGGAAGCGGTCGATGCCAGCTATGCCGTGCCACGCTCGCATCGCCGTCTGCGTCATGTCGCCCAGCTGTTCCGGGGCAGCGAACGGCCCCATGCCAATGATCTCTGGTCCCGCCTACGCCCCTGGTGGGGTGAAGGCGAACATGCCTGGCTGTTCGATCATGAGGAGGATCGTACCGACATTGCGGCCATGACCGTCGGCTTCGACATGACCCGCATCCTCGATACGCCCGTGCTGCGTACGCCTGCGATGATGTATCTCTTCCATCGGGTGGAAGAGCGGCTCGACGGCACTCCGGCGATCATCGTAATCGACGAGGGCTGGAAGGCGCTCGACGACGATATTTTCGTCCACAAGATCAAGGATTGGGAAAAGACGATCCGTAAGCGCAACGGCATTGTCGGCTTCGCCACACAGAGCGCAGAGGACGCCCTGTCCAGCAAGATCGCCAGCGCCATCGTCGAACAGGCAGCGACCCAGATATTCATGGCCAACGCCAAGGCGCGGCGAGAGGATTATTGCGACGGCTTCGGTCTTACCTCCCATGAATATGATCTTGTCCGCAGCCTCGCCGACAATACCCATTGTTTCCTAATTAAGCATGGCAATGACAGCGTGGTCGCGCGGCTCAACCTTTCGGGCGAAGGGGACATCCTCACCATCCTTTCGGGGCGTGAGCGCACCGTGCGCCTCCTCGACGAGATACGCGACCGTGTGGGCGACGATCCGCAGGCCTGGCTGCCCGAACTGCTCAAGGTCGCCTGATGGAGAGTTGCGCGCCCTTCGACGCCGCCCAGGGCTATGCGATGGCGCTTACCCGCTATGTCGATTGCCAGGCCACGCTGCTGGGCGAAGGCGGCTATGCGGCGCTGTCGGCCAGCAACTCGCCGATCATCATCGCACTGGGCGGGCTTCTCACCATCCTCATCGCCTTCCAGGGCTATCGCCTGCTGCTGGGCGAGCAGTTGGTTCTTCGCGATGGAATATTGCTGGCCGCCAAGATCGGCCTCGTGCTGGCCTTTGCGACCCAATGGTCCGCTTATCGTTCGGTGGTTTATAATCTGGCGATCGAAGCGCCGCAGGAAGTGGTCGCGTTGCTGCCTGGCGCGGGCGGCGGATCGGGGCGCAGCTTTCCGGCGCGGCTCCAGACCAGCTATCAGACCATTGCGGAACTGACCCGGCCGTCTCCGAATGCGCCTCCCGCTGCGGTCGCAGCATCCCAGGAGGGCACGGCGGTAGCGCCGACTGCGCCAGCAGCAGCGCCTATTTTGTCATACTCGCTCGCCGGTAATCCGTTGCTCACCACGGCGGGCATCTTGCTGCTCGTGTCGGGCCTTGCCGTCCTCGTCACGGTCCGGCTGGTTGCAGGCCTTCTGCTGGCACTGGGACCGCTTTTCTTTGCCTGCCTGTTGTTTGATACGACGCGGGGATTGTTCGAAGGGTGGGTCCGCGCCCTGCTAGGCACCGCGATCGCCAGTGTCGCGACCGGCGTGCTGTTGGGCATCGAAATGTCGATCGTCGAGCCGCAGCTTGCCAATGTGATCGGGGCGATGATGGCGGGCACTCTCCCGGTGCTGGCCCCCGGCGAGATATTGGCGACCATCCTGATCTTCACGCTGGCGACCCTGATCGCGCTAGCCATTTCCCTGAAGATGGGGGCGGGCTTCCGCTTTCTGGAACGCGGCTGGGCCTTAGGCGCAAGAGCGTCTGAACGCTGGCGTGCTATGGCTCCAGCCGCCGCGCCAAGGACAGAGACGCTGGGCAATCCGACACGGTCGCAAGAAGAAGGCCGCTCGCGCGCTGCGATGATGTCGGATGCTATCAAGATCAGCGATCAATGGTGGATGCGGCCCGCCCTTGCCGGAACGGGACCGGACCCAGCGCGGCGAATCGAGATATCTGATCGGGGCACTATCGAACCACCACCCACGCCCCTTGGGCAAAGCTACAGGCGCACAGGCAACCAGCGCAGGACGAAGAGTATGAGCCAGCGGAACAGCCGGACATGAACGACAGGAACAAGAACGCCGATCAGCCTGTGTCTGACCGTCAGGTCTATTATGCGCGGGCTGCAAGCTGGGCGGACGACAGCCAAGAGACGCTGCGCCAGTCGCGCCGGATCGCCTGGATCATTGCGGGTATCGCCTGCGGCGTCGCTGCCTTTGCGGTCATTGCCATCGCGTTGATGATGCCGCTCAAGACGATCGTCCCCTATACGCTGCTGGTGGATCGCACGACCGGCTATGTTCAGTTGCTCAAGGGTGATGGCCGTCAGGTGCTGGCACCTGATGAGGCGCTGCTCAAATCGCTGCTCGCCCAATATGTGATTGCGCGCGAAGGGTTCGACATCACCAGCGTCCAGGCCGACTATCGCAAGGTCGGCCTCTGGTCGGCCGAACGGGCGCGCAGCGATTATATGGCGATCATGCCCGCCTCTAATCCGGCCAGCCCCTTCCAGCGCTATCCCCGGACCACTGTCCTTGCGGTCCATATCAAGAGCGTCTCACCGCTGGGTCCAGGCACGGCCCAGGTGCGGTTCGAGACCGAGCGGCAGGATCAGGGACAGGTCGACGGGCCGCGTGACGCCTGGGTCGGGATTGTCCGATACCGCTTCATCGACGCCGCCATGTCGATGGAGGATCGGCTGATCAATCCGCTGGGATTCCAGGTGGTGCGTTATCGCAAGGACCAGGAGGCCATGCCCCAGCCGGTAGTCCAAACCGTGCCTGTCCAAAAAGGCGGGGCGGTGCTCCAGCCTACGACTATGCTGCCAGCCTCGCCTTCAGCGGCAAGGACGCCGCAGCAATGATCCGCGCCGCGCCTCTCTTGCTGTTGCTGCTCTGTGCGCCTGCGCAGGCAGAGGTTTTGCCGCAAGCCTCTCCCGGCGACCCACGGATTCAGACAGTCGATTATGACGCCGATCAGGTCGTGCGCCTGCCTCTACAGATGGGTTATGCGCTCAGTATCGAGTTCGCGCCGGACGAACGGATCGAGAATGTCGCGATCGGCGAGAGCGCGGGTTGGCAGGTCACGCCCAACAAGCGCGCAGATCACCTGTTCCTCAAGCCGACCGAAGGCGCGGTGGATACCAATCTTATCGTCCTCACCGATGCGCGGCGGTACAGCTTCCTACTCGCGCCCGGATCGGCTATCGGCATCAGTCCCTATGTGGTCAAGTTCCGCTATGCCGGTATCGATATGGCCCCGCCGACCGTGGTCAGCGAAACTCGTAGCGCCTATCGCGTCAAGGGCGCGAAGGAGTTGATCCCATCCGAGATGTCCGACGATGGCCTGGCGACGATCATCCGTTGGCCTGCCGATGTCGCCATTCCTGCCATCTACGCGGTCGATGCGCAGGGTGATGAGACTTTGATCAACGGGGCCATGCGCGATGGCCTGTTCGTGGTCGATTCCATCGCACCCCGGTTCGTGTTCCGCTCGGGCAAGCGCAAGGCGGTGGCCGTGCGCCAGATCGCCAAGGGGCAACCCTGATGCAGGAGGCTGTCGACCCCAGGAGCGAGTTGGATGACCGCACCGTTGAGCCGATTGTCCGCATGCCATCGGCGGGGCTTTCCGGTGTCGCCATTGCCATCATCTGCGTCCTGTTGGGGGTCGGATTGTTTCTGATCCTCGATGGCAATCGCCGACGTAACGCGCAGGCCAGTGCCAAGGCCGCGCCGGTTGAGGCGATGCTGGTCGCACCGCAGCCGCTGGCGGTGCCGCTGCCACCGCTCGAACCAATACAGGCTGTTCTGCTCCCCCACAGCACGGAAAGTCCGCCCGCACCTCCACCGCCGGTGGTCGAGAGGCCGCAGCCCATGGTTTCCGGGCCGGTCTACATGCCACCGATGCCGCCATCGCAGTCGGAAACACCGACACCCGCACGCGCAAGGAAAGAGGGCAGCGATTCGCCGCTGATCATTGACCTGGCTTCGGGCGACGGCCTGGGCAATGCGTCTGCCGCAGCCGGGGCAGCGGGCGATGATCAGGCCGTGCGCGCCAGCGTCATCCGCAATCGCGCCAATCTCGTACCCCAGGGTTCGATGATCAGCGCTGTGTTGGAGACGCCCATCGACAGCCGCAGGCCTGGCCTGGTGCGGGCCATCGTGTCGCGCGACGCGAGAGGCTTTGACGGAAGCCGCGTACTGATCCCGCGCGGCAGCCGTTTGATCGGCGAGGCGGCAGGGGACTCGAAACCGGGGCAAAGGCGGGTTCTGGTGACCTGGAACCGTCTCATTCGGCCCGACGGCGTCGCCATCCGTATCGGCTCCCCTGCTGCCGACGTGCTGGGCGGCGCAGGCATCCGAGGCAAGGTCAACAACCACTTCATTGAGCGGTTCGGCAATGCCGTGCTGCAATCGGCGCTCACCATCGGCGTCAACATTGCCTCGCGGCCCAAGAGCAACTCGGTGATCGTCGGACTGCCTGGGCAGGTTGGTGCGACGGGTCAGAATTTCCTGCCCAATGTCGATCCGTCGCCAACCATCAAGGTCGCCTCAGGCGCTGAGGTATCGGTGTTCGTCGCCAGGGATCTGGACTTTAGCGGCACTGGGCTGCGCCGGTGAGTGATCGGGATATGTCGATCGAAGGAGCGTCGGCAGCTACTGGCCTGTCGGACTTTCCATTCCTTGACGCCTATCTGGCTCCGATCTCCGGCGTGCTGGTCCAGCCTGACGTCACCGACATCTATATCAATCATCCCGGCGAAATTTGGATCGAGCGACTGGGCGGCGGCATCGAACGGGAGGAAGTCTCTGCGTTGACCGAGGCAGGGCTTTGGCGGCTCGCGCGGCAGATCGCCAGCGTCTCGCATCAGGGCATCAACCGGGAGCATCCGTTGCTGTCCGCGCGGCTGCCTGACGGATCGCGGGTCCAGATCGTTGCGCCTCCTGCAACACGGGGACCGCTCGCCATGGCGATCCGCCGCCATGTATCGGCGAGCCTCACGCTGGAGGATTATGCCAGGAGTGGTGCGTTCGACGAACCGGAGCCGGAAACGGTAGAGCTGCCAGCTATCGGCGGCGATGATCGTGTATCAATGTTGGCCGACGCTGTCCGGCAGCGAAAAACCATTCTGATCTCAGGGGGCACCTCGACGGGCAAGACCACCTTCCTCAACGCCCTGATCCGCGAGATACCGCGCGAAGAGCGGTTGATCCTGATCGAGGACACGCCGGAATTACAGGTCGATCATCCCAATGCGGTCGGGCTGGTCGCGGTCAAAGGGGAACTGGGTGAGGCCAAGGTCAATGCCGATGATCTGCTCCAGGCATCGCTGCGTATGCGGCCCGATCGTATCATCCTTGGTGAACTCCGGGGCAATGAGGCATATACTTTCCTACGCGCCATCAACACCGGGCATCCCGGCTCCATGACCACCATCCATGCTGACAGTCCGGCTAAGGCGATCGAGCAATTGGCGCTCATCATCTTGCAATCAGGCACCCGCCTCAGCCGTGACGACATCGCCCATTATATCAGGGGCACGGTCGATTTGTTCGTTCAGTTGGAACGGCGTGGCGGAAAGCGATTCATCCGAACGATTGCCGATAAGGACGCGCTGTAGCGGTTACCAGCCGGGCGGTAGCGCCGCACCGGCATAGGGATCATATTGTTGTGGCGCGCGAGGCGGCGGTGGCCTCACTTCCGCTTCCACTGTCGGACTAGAAACATTTGGGGCGGCCGCGTTTACCGGAACCAGAAGGCCCGCTGCAATGACCGGCGCGCCGAAGATCAGGAAGCAGCCCACAATCGTCCGCACGCCGCGCCGCCAGTCCAGTCGTCCTTCGAGCAGCAGGAAACCGACAATCGCGACCGACAATGTGGCCGCGATGGTCGCGAGCGAGCCGAGCATCAAGCCCTCAACCCACTGGATGGGGCCGGACAAGCCCGTTGCGTTCATCGCATCGGCTCCCTCAAGCTGGCTGCAGGGGAGAAAGATAAAAGGGAAGCTGAGCCGATGGCCATTGTTCGCCGTCCTTTCGCCGAGGGCTTCGCTTGTCCATAGCGCTCATCATGTAAGACGGAAACGAAACTGTTTGTCGAGGACAAAGGCCCCATGGGCGGCACTCAGCAATTTCGCTCAGGATGCCGGCGTCCCTATGCTGATGGCGCAGCGCACGGACGCATGGATCTTGGCTGCGGCCTGTTCACACGCTGCGATGGCATCGCGATTAGCCTGTCGCATTTCGGCAGCATCCACGATCGCCTGCCAGCCCTCCGGGTTTGCGGTTCGCATAAGGCGGATACCGGCATCCCACATGGTAGGCTCGCCTAGCGTGCGACGGGCCACCCGTTCCGGCCAGAGCCAGCTTTTCGGGCCGATGCTGGCCGCCCAGTCAGGATAGATCAGCCACAGAAGCGATACGGCCAGTGCCGCGCCGCTGCCGCAATAGAACATGTGCCAACGCTGTTTCTGTTTGGTCCGAATGGCCCCGACCGCGCGGATCTGATCGGCATGGGTTTGATGAAGCAATTCCTGCGATTTCTTGATGTTCGCCTTGTCCATCGCTCGTGCGGCATCCGCCGCTACGTCTATCCGCTCCGCCATGCTCTCCGGCGTCAACCGCATGGCGGGCGCTTCCATGATTATCTTCGTCTGCCCCGCCAACGTCGCCAGATAGCTGTTCATCTTGGCGAGTGTTGGCCCATAGTCGGGGAATTCGAGGCTCTGCTTCTCGATGGCGATATGCTCAAGCGCGCGGGCCATCACAGCCATGCGCCCTTCAAGCCGTTCCTCCATAGTGGCCACGCGCTCCGAGAGGTGAGCGAACGCCTCGGCGGCGGCATTGGGCCGGGGTTCCGATTCGTTCAAAAGGCTCTGTTCGTCGTCCATGTCATGGTCTCCTTTGGGTTAGCGGCTCATGCCGCGACCGATGTCGCGTCCGTGATCGAAGGGAATGGAGGATGCGAGGTCGCGGGAGAGGCTGCGGCCCGCCTGCTGCCCGATCTCAAGCCCAAGCTCGCGACTGCGCAGGCCCAGCACCGATTCAAGCTGGGCATCGCGTTCGAGGCTTTTCGCCATGCCCGCCATCTGTTGCGCGGCACTTTTCGCCCCCCGAAAATTGCCGTCGCGAACAAGGTCGGCATGATGGCGCTGCAATTGCTGCCACCCTTCCACGAACCGATCGGCGCGTTGGAACGGGTCCATGCGGATTTCGGTTTCCAACTGCATCGCCCGCACGGCGGCCTGACCGCGCCCTTCTGCGGCGTCGCGGACAAGCTCCGGGCTGCTGCGGAACGCGCTGTTCAGGTCCGACGAACCTTCGGGCCGGATCGCGTCCAGTGCATCGCGCGCCCGGTCGAACGCCTCGCGCTGGTGGGGCATGGCGTCCATGCCCTGCGCACGAGCCTTCTGGATCGCGTCCAGCGCTTTGGCATAGCGCTCCACCGCGCCGCGCACGCCGCCTGCGCGTAACGGGTGCGCATCATATTCGGGTTGGTGCCGAACGACCCGCTCCTGCGCGGGCGGCTCAGCCTTCGGCTGAAAGCCCGCAAATATGTCGCGTTCCTGCTGTGGCGGGATATTGGGCCGGAAGCTGTCGAAGATGCCGCGCGCCTTCTCGACCATGGGCCTGACGATCTCCGCGACGCGCTCGCCAAAGGTGATGCCACGCCGCTCGGCATATTCCCTTGCTGGGTCGGCTTCCCTGTAATCGGTCGCCATATCCTTGCCACGCTCGCGTGAGAGCGTGCGGACAAGCCGGGACTGATCGCGGAAATCGTCGCGGCCATAATGAAGCGCCATGCCATCACGATGGCGGGACATGGCGACATAAGCCCCGTGGCGATCCATCCCCGGCGTCGCCAGCACATGCGCCCTGTCTACGGTCATGCCCTGCGCCTTGTGGATGGTGGCGGCGTAGCCATGGTCGAGGTCGCGATAATCCTTTGTGTCGAACGCCACGGTACGCCCATCATCGGTGCGGACGGACATATGGCCTTCGTCCACCTTCTCGACGGTGCCCAGCGTCCCGTTCTTCACCTCCAGGCTGCGTTCGTTGCGCAGGAACATGATGCGGTCGCCAGAGGCGAATAGTCGGTCGCCGCGCTCGGTCTTCACCTGGCGCTCGTCGCCTAATTCGCCCGCACTACGCATCGCCGCGCGTGCAGCCTCGTTAAGGTCGCGCACCTCGGCATTGGTGTGGGTCAGGATGATGCGGCTGGCGTCCGGATCGGCTTGCCGTTCGCGATCCCAGCGCTCGACAAGATCGCGCCTCGCATCCTCGCGCGTCTCGGCCTGATGCACCATGTACTTGTCGGCATAGGCGGCAATCGCCTCACCGGTCCTGCCAGTGGCCAGATACCGAGTGGCGTTCTTCTGCCATCCTTCATGCTGACGGCGAACCTGGGTGATCTCGACGCCGCCATGGCGCTCATGGATCGCGCGGAACGCCGCGCCTGCTTCGATCGACTGCAGTTGCTGAGGATCGCCGACAAGAACGACCTTCGCGCCAACGTCGGCGGCATGGGAAAGGACGCGCTCCATCTGGCGCGTACCGACCATGCCCGCCTCGTCGATCACCAGCACGTCGCGGGCAGTCAAAAGATCGCGACCCTGCGCCCAGCCATGTTCCATACTGGCGATGGTGCGCGACGCGATGCCGGAGCCATTCTCCAGCCCCTCGGCGGCGATGCCCGCAAGCGCCGCGCCGCGAACATTCAGCCCCGCACCTTCCCACACGTCGCGCGCGACGCCCAGCATGGCGCTTTTGCCGGTCCCGGCATAACCCAGCACCAGTGACAATCCACGCCCGCCCGTTATATGGCGCAGTGCGGCTTTCTGCTCTGCTCCCAGAGCAAGGCCACTACTCTCGGCGGCGCGGCTGGCGTAGGTCGCCGCCGCCGAGAGAGCATCGCTCCGGTCCATCGCCAGCCGGTCAGCGGCGCGGTTCATCCGCTGCTCGGTCTCGATCATTTCGCGCGACGTGAAACGCTTGTCGTCGCGCCCGTCCTTGCCCAGGGCGATCAGGTCCGGGGAATTACGCACCGCGTGCATGGCGGCGTTGAACTGCTCCTGCCCGTCACTATGCCGGTGGATGAACATCGCCATATCGCGGTTGGTGAAGGTCGCCTGTTGATGGGTGATGGCGTTGAGGGCGATGCTGGGATCAGCGATGATGCGTTCGCCATTCTCCCGCGCGATCTCGCGGTGCATCTCAGCGCGGTCGGCTTCCAGCCCTTGCGCGTCCATCCGGTGCGCAGGACCGCCAATCTTGCTTTGCGGTTCGAGGTCGATGCCCTGATCGGCAAGGCAGCGGCGGTCGATGCGCGCGTCAATGTCGAGTTCGGCAAGGCGGGTGTTGACGTGGGTCTCCCAGCGTTCGCGCCAGCGCTCGACATTTTCATGGTCGTTCCATTCGCGCACCTTTGCCCCGAAGCCAGCAGTGCCGTCCTCACGCTGCACAACCTCGCGCATGGTGAGCATGACATGGGCGTGCGGCTTGGGCTGGCCATCCGCGCCTATGTCCCAATGCACATTGAGGTCAGCAATCATGCCGCGATCGACAAACTCGGCAGATACGAAATCCCGCGCCAAATCGATGCCTTGCGCCTTGGTCATTTCACGCGGAATGGCGAACTCGACCTCGCGGGCAAGTTGGGCGTCCTTGCGCTTCTCGAATGCCTCGACGTCGTTCCACAGGCGCTCGCGGTCGCGCCATTGTTCCGGCGCGCCTTCGGGCAACCTGATTTCGCAGAAGTGGAAGATCGCCATGACGATCGTCCATCTACTATGCTCAAGCGCACGTCGGAACGACGTATAAGCGCGCCCTTCTCGAAAATTTCTCGGACGGGACTAGGCGGTGTCAGACTGTCCCGGCGACTCTACTGCACGGCGGGCGACATCATCTTATCATAGCGCCATCGACACTCAATGGAGACTTTGCGATGCGCAAGCCCCGCGATTTTGATTCGGAACTCAAAGCCCTGGCTGACAAGGCCAAGGCGCTCAAGGAGCGGCGCGTGAGGCAACTTGGCGAGCTGGTGTCGGCGACCGGGGCCGATGCGCTCGACGCCGATATACTGGCCGGGGCGCTGCTTCATGCAGTCACGGTGAAGGATGCCTCGACAAAGGAGGGCTGGCGCAAGGCGGGTGCAGCGTTCTTTCTCGGCAAGGGCAGCCAGCCTGCGGGCGGACCTTCTGGCCAGCAGAGCGGCACTCTCCCGCGCGACGGCGGCGCGGCATCGGCTTGAGGCACGAAAGGCGCGAACCGACATGCGGGACTGGCAGGTCAAGCGGCGGGAAAGAACGCGGCATTTGATCCAACTGGGCGGCCTCGTCATCAAGGCGGGGCTGGTCGATCTGACCCATGATGACCGGGCAACGATCTACGGCGCGTTCCTAACGATTGCCGACCGGTTGCGCGGCGAGGAACGCGTCAACGCGCTTGTCCTCTGGAAGCGCAAGGGCAAGCGTGCGTTCGCGGAGGAAGAGGCCCAGCAAACGCAGAAATAAAATTCTGGAGCAGTTCCCCAACGATTGTGCAACGGCATGAAACCGAACTATTCACACGACATGGCCGTCAGCTTCTCCGAAATATTGGTCCCCATTGCCGCGTCCCTCACTGGGGCGTTGAGTGCAGGATATATAAGCTTCGTTGCTGGGCGCAGTATGCGATTGCACGAATGGCGCCTCGCTCTCATCCGGGAAAGGATGACCGAACGCCGTCAGATCTACGCCAAGTTCATCGGTGAATCTGATCACAATATGTTCGAGTTGTTGGATGGCGGCGCGAAGTCACTGGGCAACATAAAGCCGCTCCTTCGCCTGTTTGGCGAAATCTCCCTGATCTCCTCCGATGCAGTGCGGGATGCCGCCAGGCAGGTGTGCGATGCCGCCTTGCGGGCGAACAGCGCGGAGAATGAGACCAAAGAGCCAGACCATTATTCTGTGAAAAAGGCATTCCTGGATGCCGCACGGCACGAAATAGCGACGCTGGAAGCGGAGACGCAGGGCCGACCGATATGGCGGCGCACATTGAGAATCGGGCGAGCAAAAACCAGCGCTTGACCCGACTTGCATTCGACAGCCGCTCCCCTATTGTTTCCGATAGGCGGAGGCAGCAAATGGCCGTTCGATCGATTAAAACAACAAGGCGTCTGACCGACACTCAACTGGTATCGACACAGTTCCGATATTTTGATCCGGAAAATAGCATTGTGGGACTGAACCCCGGCGTTCCCGATCCAGAAGCACGCCCAACCATCATCGGCTATTATGACGAGACGCCACCGGGTGGGATGAAGGCCAATCCAGAATATCCGTTCGTTCGATGTTGCCATTGCGGCCATCGACGGCATTGGATTGGCCGCGTCATTCATGACGATCGTGGAGAAACCTATATCATCGGTGCGCGCGGATGCGGACGCGACCATTATGGCGTCCGGTACAGCGACGCAGAGAAGGCCTTCAAGCAGGAACAAGAGCGGCGAAATGCGCTGATCCGCTGGGCCAATATGCTCAAACTCGTACCCGTCTATCGAGCGGAACTGGCCCAACTGCTTCAATCACCTGCCTTGGCCGCGCTCGAACTCAAACGGGACGAGATAAAGCGGACCAGCCCAGAGGGATTTCGCAAGCTCGTCCAGATCGCGAACACGGCGCAGCTGATGTTTGAAACCCGCAAACTGCGTGACCATGAGGCCGAGCAGAAAAGACAGGTTAAATTCGAACGGGCAATGATAGCGTACAACGCGTTGCCGATTGTGGAGCGTCGCAGGCGGCGCAATGACGGTCTCAAACCCGAAGCGGATGATACGCCGATCTATAAGCGGACCTTGACGCCTCTGGGTGTTCTGGTGGGCGGAGATTTTCTAACCGAACGAGGAGATGCCCGAAAATTTGCCCTCGAACTGCGCGCAACGCTGGACGAAATCGACCTGCTTCAAAAAGCCGGGACCGATACGGCTGCTACGTCAAACCTAACGCGCTTGTTGCGCGAGATGACTGATCGACCCCGCTCACTGGATGAGGCATTGGGGGACACCAGTTTCACGCCGGTCTTTTTCCAGAAAGAAAACCTGGAACGCATTTCCCGCTGGTCGACCGGGGAGGCTCGCTTCACCTATAGTCGCGAAGGGCTGGATCTGATCGTACAAGACATGTCAAAAGGACAGGCCCGCATCAAGCCGCTCGAAAGCCTCGACTTGCCTCGCCTCGACGGTCTTCAGGCATCCCGCTACATCGACGACGATTTCCTGCCGATGATGGTCGACGCTGCCTAGCCAGCGTGGAGAACGCGCGTGCATATCCAGCCGTTGAGTTCAATCGCCCACGGGGACCGACGGCTATCGGGAGGCACGCTTCTGGGCCTCATTGATCAACGTGCGCCGCTCGGTCTCCTCTGCGTCGCGCGCCATTTGTTCCCAACGTTCAGCAGAATGCTCATGCTGCCGTCGCCGGTTGGGGAGGTCCGCCTTTGAAGCCGCGAGGCGCTCGCTGGCGGCGTTCTGGTGGTAGAAATCGGCGGCGCTCATGTTTCCACCTCCCAAGTTGATGATCCATTACCCGCGGCTGATGGCGAGGCGTCACAGTCCCCTCTCGCCGCTCTGCGCAACATGGTTGATTGCCAATCATAGCCGTTGTCATGCCACAGGTAAAACCAGGGTCGCACCATCGCAATCGACCGCTCCCTGATGGCAGCATCCGTCATGGCAAGCGACTATACGGCAGATAAAGCATCTCTGCCGTATACTGCGGCGCCTCGGTCACATACGAGGCGCGCGCGCTGCCCTGGATCGAGAAGTCATAGTTGTCGGGCAAAGCCTCAATCAATTGGTAAGCCTCCCCCGGTAAAAAGGAGACATGCCTAGCCGGATAAATCGCCGTGTCGCTTCGCGAGAAAGCGTGTTCCTGCGGGGTATGGCGACTGGATTCACCGCCGCCGAGCCGTCGGTGCATCGCGTGCGCAACATATCTGCGGGAGGCGCTTGCATCGATGGCGCTGGACACTTGAAGGTTGGACAGACGCTGTTACTCGACATCGGGCGGCTGGCAGAAATCGCGGCCACGACCGTTTGGGTCAGGGATGAACTGGCGGGATTGCGGTTCGCCAAGGACATCGATCCGCTGGACGCGAAAACGCGAGGCCAGGCCAATCCACCGCGCGGCAAGTTCAGCCAAGGGTGATGCCAATGTGCTGCTCAATCCCCCACGGTGACGTCCTCGGAACCAGCGAAGGTCAAACAGGAACGACGTAGACGAGCAATTCGCCGAGCCTTCCGAACAAGGCGTCGCTTTCTGCTTCCAACGGCTCCTATTCCGACGGAAGGAATGGCACGGTTGTGTAACAATCGCATCGCATAGCGATGAAAGAACACATAGGAGAAGGATGGAAGGTCAGCCGGTGACATCGGCCATTTTGCTATCTTATTGAGGTATGCCTGTGACATCGCCGCTCAACGCTGGACTGCCCTTCGGACAATGGCTCGCCGAGATTGTTGAGGTAAATGGCGACTTACAGGGGCTGATCATGTTTTCCAGGGCCGATCCGCTGTTTCCACGCGATGGCGAACCCGATGTAGTGCGCTCCCGCCTTCGATCGGTCTGGGCCGACCAGGACTTGCTGCCTGCTGTCGATGAAGCAGAGCGATTATGGCGTTCGACGCGTCAGGGCGACAATAGCGGGGTTACTCTGCCCCGCAAACTGCGGAAATAGCGCTAGCCGATCTCTGATAAGAACGCTTCGTTAATCACTTTTTCACGATTATGCGCAAAATTATTAATGCGTCCTTACGGTCCCCACCAGGACGTGCTTCGATCAGACCCCGGCGCTCCCCCTTTATGGCGTCGGGGTCAACCGACGTGGGATTCATGACCGAATAATAGATACCGTCGACAGATATCCGGGGCGCTCACGTTTCAGCCTCGGAAATCTCTGATCCAGACCGAATCAAGCATGGCAACTTCTAGTACGATGCGGACGAACATTGCTTGTGTCTGGCCCTGCGTTCATTCCCGGTCATCCAACATTCATGCACGGCAGCTAGAGGGATGTCCGGCGAGGCCCCACAACTTGAGGACTGCATCCGGTGGGGTCTCGTTCCTTGCGGCGCTGAAGGGAGCGAACGCCCCACGCTGAGGAGTCATCATCCATCGCTGGTAATTCGCGGCATCTCTGGCGGTGTGATGCCTGACGCGCTGCCTCGCCTCGCCTTTTCCGTGATGCCGCTCAGGTCGCCAAACCCCATGCCAACGCCCCTGCGCGCAACCATTGCTCGAACGTCATGGGCTGCCGATCGAGTGCGCGAACCATGTGAAGCATCCTGCGGCGGACGACGAAAGGCAGCGTCCACATGCGTTTGGCTATCCGCTGGTAGTTGAGGCCATCGACGCGGCTGAGAAGAAACGTTTCGAGAACCGGCGCGGGCAGCGTCTGGAGAAAGGCGATGTTGACGATCAGGTCGTCATCGTGCTCGCTGGCCCAGGCCAGCGGTTCGCTATGGCCCAAAGCGCGCAAGCGCTCCTGGCACGAGGCGCGATAACGGCGGCGCAGGTCGCTTTCGGCAGGCGCGATGTCCGCATCTCTCCAACGCCTGGGCATGTCGCCATCCAGGATCGCAGCGATCATGCCCAGCGCTTCAGCCACACATGCCTGAACTGCGCTGTCGCTGATGGACAAGCGGCAAGCGATTTCGACGTAAGAGAGGGCGTCCACGCGGTGCATCATGAATATCACGCGCGTCACGACCGGGAGTCGCGCCATGGCGGCGTCATAGGCCGCGCGCAATTGCGGGGACGGCTCAGCCATGCGCAGTCTCCCCAATGGCGGAAACTCCTGCATCCAGCCGTGCGTTACATTTGGTTTCCACCAGATGGTTCAGGGTCGCGGCACGCTCCATCGCCCATGCCAGTTCCTCCGAGCTGATGCGGAAGTTCCGGCCGTAACGGACCTCGACATAAGCGCGGCGGATGCAGCCGAAGACACGGCGCTCGAACAGAGTGTCGCGCGGCCATGCCTTGGCAAGTTCGATATCCAGTTCTTCGGCCACTTCGCGCAATTCGTCGAGCGCGTGGGTGCGTAGCCCGTGCAGGGTGAGCGTCCATGCTACACACTGATAGAGATGCTCGCAGGCCTGATGCAGCAGCAGCGCTGCCATCGGCATATTTTTACGTCTTTGATAGAAGGCTGCACCCAACAGGAAATCCGTCGCACGACCATGCCAACGGGCAAACTCCGCTTTCCCACGTTCATGATGACGGGCGGCAGGCAATGTGCGCGGCGACTCCAGCCGGGCGCTGCTCGCCTCGTAAAGCGCGATCCCCTCGGTTGCGATGGTGACGAACCACGGCACGCCATGAACGAGCGCGTTGTTCACATGGCTCAGGCTGTGTACGCTGAGCCGCACCGGATGCGTGATCTCACCCAGTTCCCACGCCCGGCGGAGCCGATCCCGCACCGCTGTCCAGTCGTCGCGGCGGGCGGCGAGCTTGATGTGGTTGACGATCGCGAGCAACCGGATCGGCATGGCGGGAGGCATCGATGCCCAATTCTGGGCCGCATGATGACCATAAAGGATCAGCTTGACGATATAGCCTGACTTGTAGCGTTCGGCGCGCCTGCCCGCGAGCATGGCGTCGAACCCCTCGAACAGCAGCGCGGCAATTCGGCGGACCTCCTGCTGCATAGCAAAAGGGAGATGGTCGAGGTTGGTGCGCAGCATCATGCGTCCTCCCCCGGCAGGCCGGTATAGCCGGTGATCCGTCCCACGGCGTCGAGCAATGTCGCGACCGTCTCCACCATCTCGGCGGGCGGCATGACGGCAAGCACGGCGCGCGCCTGATCGGGCGTTCGTCCACCACGGTGGTAGCGCGACAGCGGCGGGATCAGCCGCGCCAGTTCCGGCGAGGGCGGCGACAGTCCGTTTGCCTGTGCCTGTTCCAGCCCCCGCTCAAGATCGAGGCCGATATGCTGGCGGTTCCACTCGTCGGAACAACCTGCGCGAAGCAGGAGCGTCTTTAGCGCAAACTCGCTCGCGTAGGCCGCCTCGCGCACGACCAGCGACGGACGATCGCGCGCATGCCCTTCCACCATCAGCCCTACGAAATCCACCGCGCGGCGATAAAATGTCACGGCCAGGATACGGTCGAAGTCGCCGGGACGGTGATAGAGGTCGAGATTATGGCGGGGATGCTGGCCAAGGCCGGGACGAAGGGACTGGGGCTGTGCATCGTCGCCAAGGCGGGCCAGCAATGCGCCGAACGCCTCCGACAGGTGCATTTCGGCTTTGGCGGCGCTGGCGTCCAGTTTGCGCGCGATCCGGGCGAGGTCGAAACCACGGCGGCGGTATTGGGCGAACGCCGTGCGCTGCGGCTCGTCCAGCGCGTCGGCCGCCGCCGTGATCCGGTCATGGATCGTTTGGCGTTCGGCACTTCTTGGCGAGTCCATCGCCCGGTCGAAGAGAATGATCCCACCCTCATAGCGCTTGGCCAGCCAGGGATTGGTAAGATGGAAGCGTTCGGCCTCGTCGATGGTGAAGATAGAAAGATCGACGGCTATTGCCCGACCCAGTTCCGATTTAAGCACGGCCTGGGCGCGGGCCCAATAGCGCTCCAGTCCCTTATAGGCCTCATGATCGACAAAGCCCCAGATGTCGAAGACGAGCGGTTCGTGTCCCCATTTCACCGGCTTGCCCGTGTCGGCATGGTCGCCTACCAGCATCAGCCAGTGGAGCGTCCCGCGCCTCGGCGCGCTGCTGCGGCGATCGACGAAGTAGGCGCGCAATATCCGCACCGCGCGTTCCAACGCCGTTCGGCCAAAACTGTCCAAGTGCAGCACCCGCGCCGAAACACGCTTGCGCATTTCATTGTGATCGAGAGTCGCGCGCCGTTGGTCCACACCATGGGCAAGCGCATCATGGTTGTCGTCCATAAGACCTCCACTCCGCATCCATGGCGGATGAGGCGGAAGCGACGGGGTGGATGCGGCAATGGTCCCGAAACTCCCGCGCGTTACACGCGGGAGCCACCGGGGCTGGTAACATGATCCGAAGACATGCGCCGCCGTTTTTAGCCCGAAAGCCTGGACATATACGACGGCACCCCGAAAACGATAAGTTTTCGGAGGCTGTGATTTCGGATCGGGATTACCAGTCCCGGCGCTGCCCTTTG
This sequence comes from Sphingobium sp. Leaf26, assembly GCF_001421665.1. Classification (GTDB taxonomy): domain Bacteria; phylum Pseudomonadota; class Alphaproteobacteria; order Sphingomonadales; family Sphingomonadaceae; genus Sphingobium. Next base: position 852,740 of record NZ_LMKV01000001.1, on the reverse strand, counting down.
CGCAACGCATGAGCAACTTATCAGGAAATCGCTACGACGCAAAGAGTGGGTAAGGTGTGGTAGATTGAAGCCAACCGTCAGAGGAATATGATTCTTTTGATCCCAACAAAGAGCAAACTGCCCCGGCCAAGCCGGGGCGGTTTGCCAAATTGGGATTGATCGTGTCCGTCCCTGTCCCGCTCTTGCGAACGCAAGGAACCGGAGGCGAAACCGCCTCCGGGTCGGGCAAAGTCAGGCGGCTTGCACCATGGGCCGTGCCTGCTCTTCGTCTGCGGGTTTGGCGGTATCGAACAGTGGAGCGATCTCGTTCCACCGCTCGACGCTGCCGACGCCGCCCCGATCGGTATAGGTGGATGGCGCAAAGGCCATCCAGCGCGGCACCCAGCCGTCAACCTTCCTGCGTCCGTCTGTTCCTGCAAGACAATCGCGCACGATCTGCCGCTGTACCTTGACGCTTTCCCCGGCATTGGCCGTGGCGACGGCATCGCCTGCGACCTCCGCGACAATCCGGCCGATCACCTCTCGGTCGCGGATGCTGTCGAGCAAGGCATCGTCGGCCTGCCAGACGGCGGGTAGATCGACATTGAGCAATGCGCCCAGCAACTCGATCATCGCGCTTCCCGCCGTCAGCGTCTCGCCCATCACCACGGAGAGGACGGACAGCACCGCCTCATCGGACAAGTCCAGCAGATGGACGAATAATCCCGGCAGGCCATCCTCACCAGCATAGCCACCCGTTATGGTCGGTGCCTCGGGATCGAAACCCAGCAGGGTCAGGACTTCACGGCGCTTGCCGTCAAAGATCGCTTCCGAAGCACAGGCCTCCACGCTTTCGGCGATGGCTTCGTTGTTGGCGCGCTGCTTCTCCACGTCCACCCGCCACAGCGGCGAACCGACGATGGCATGGGCCACCATCAGGCGTAGCGCCATGGCAGGCTTTGAGAGCACGGACGCGCGCACAGCGGCATGGCGGTGCAAATCGACATAGTTCTTGATCGGCGCGCTGACCTCCGGGCGCACCGGCTTGGTTCCGGCATCGCCTTTCTCGCGCTTGCGGGCTTCTTTGGTGGTCAGATACCCCTCATGGAAGCTGACCTCGCCGCGATGGCTGATGGCGACATAGACGCGCCCACCTTTTTTCTTGAGGCAGCGCTCATGCTCCCATGTATGGAAATACTTGCCCCGCTCCATGATGACGACCTGCGGCCATCCCGCCTCACGATAGGCTGCTGCTCGTTCCTCGACTGCCGCCATCTGCGCCGTCCAGAAGTCGGAGGGGCAAGCGAAATAGCTGTCATCGCCGAACAGGTCGGAGACGATCTCGCCGGAATAGGTGGCAAGGTCGAACAGCGCGACCTTGGTGGAAATGGCCGCACCACCCATCAGCCATGATTTGAGATTCTGACCCATGGGGGCGTGATCGTCCTCACTGTCGAGCAATGCCAGCCAATCCTGCTGTTGCGCCTTGGTAGCCAGCGTCAGATGTCGGACGGTGACAGCATCGATCCTGTCAGACCGATAGAGATTGCGGATGCGGGGCATGAGATTGCCCAGCGCGAGGGTGCGCTTCACTTGTAATGTGGTGAGGCCAAAGGTCAGGGAAATGTCCTCCACGCTCCGCCCCTCGCGGACAAGCCGGGTGAAGGTCTCGTGGCGAGTCATCTCATCGGGGTCCAGACGCGCGATGTTCTCGATGAGCGATGCTTCCAGCGCCGCCGCGTCATCGCCTGCTTCCATGACGGCGCATGGTAGCGGGTCGATGTTCCCGCTTTCCTCCGCAACTGCCAGCGCGGCATGATAGCGACGCTTGCCTGCTACGATCTCATAGCTGTCTGGTGAGCCATTCTTCCGCACGATCAACGGCACGAGGACGCCCCGCGCGCGAACGGAGGGCAGGATATTGGCGAGGTCTGGAGCCTTCTTCACGCCGCGCATGTTGGCGGGCGATATCGAGAGGCAGGCGATGTCGATATGCTTGAGTTCCACTGTCTTTCTCCTCTTGCAACACACCGGCCCCGGAATGCGGGGTGGGCGGCAAGAGCGACCGGAAGGCGCGTCGGCAGAGGCGGGCTGCACCTGCAAGGCTGAAACGAAGAGGAAGACCCGGCACCGCCGGGTTGCGGGCTCGCCGCGACGGGCCTAGAGGTAGCGACGCCCACACCGCTTGCCGGAGCCGGTTAACGCCATCGCGCCCGGCGCGATGTCTGCATGGGGATTAGCCTGGCAATCCCCCGCGTCATGCGATCGTGACGCCGAAGGCGACGAGACGGCGCGCAGAGGTGGCTCGGTGGAGCGAAGCGGAATAGAGCGCGACCCGTGCGGAATGCGCGGGGACGCCCCCTGGCTCATGACTAATTTTATCCCGCTCTTCGCCATACAATAAATCGTTTGTCAGCCTAAGTGCCGATCGCAATTCTCTAAGTTGCCATCGGCGCGTAGGAATTCGAGGAAGCGCCATCTAATCGACGGCGGGATTCCTGACGCCGCACCGGTTTTGTTAGGGGGTAGGACTTTCCCCGCAGTCGGCGTCAAAGGACGAAGTTTCGTTTAGCTGATACTCTGGGAGGGAAGCATCCGGGCGGTATACCCGATCAAAAAGCTGCTTGTTGTCAGGCGGTAGCACATCCGTTCTTCGAGTATCAAATCCGCCCACCATGGACGATATCAAGGGTGACGGCCCCAATTATCGCGCGGTGCTGAGCAAATATTCAATCTACGAGGGCGCATGAAACCTCGCCGTTTCTGCTAAAGGTAAGCTTACTCCTGTCACTTCGTCGCCGGAGAGAGGCAGGGCATTTTCGTGTTGGCTTCGTCGTATTTGCCGCGGTCGCGTTATTGAGCTAATCGTCTGATTGACCCTGGCGCTGCCGCCTGCTGCCCCCACGCATTTGGACGTCATGTCAGGGTCACCATCGCCCAGGACAACAGCCAGACCACCCGTCGCGCGACGGCGGAAGTCGCAGTTGCCGCAACGACAACATTCCTTTGCAAAGAGCGATGTTGCTATTTAATTGGCTGTCGATCTTGGCGAGTCGGTGCGCGACCCTTCTGACTTGTCGGGATCACCTCTTGCCGCTTTCACCAGCGTCCGCCCATGCCGCTGACGTCTTCGAACGCGACCAGCTACACTCGTGGACCTCAGTCGCCTTTGTCGCTTACCTAGTGAAACCATAATCATGGCCGCAAGTTTGAGAAAGCCATGATTAATCGAAAAGCAGAGTATCACAGGCTGTTACAGCTCGCGGCAGAGGAAGAGGCTGCCGCTGCCCGCGCCCATTATAACGATCCACTCCAGATCGACACCCATCGTGCACGCGCGAGAAATTTCCGAGATGCGGCTGGGCGGTTTGCGTTCAAGCCCCGTAAGACGAATCAAAAATAGATTCGAGTACGTAACGACATTGCAAACCGATCACGCGCGTCCCAAAATGCCTCTACTTGAGCCTTAAGGATGCCGCGTGCCAGGATCGGAATTCTATTATTGCTCGCAGAGGTGCAGGAAGCAATCGCTGATGGCAAAGCAATCCCAGTCGCCAGCAGCCACCGAAATATATCAGATTTTGGTCGAGGCTTACGCCGAACGAGCAGCGCGGGCGATGGACCAGCTAATGCATCCCACAGACGAACTTGCGTAGCATCCCAAGGGGGCAAGCCAGAAATGTGCCAATAGCAGGAGGCACGCAAGACGGGCTAGGACCAATTTTGTGCCGGCCTAACAAACAGCAGAGCTGATCGTCTATCTGTCCGCGAACTGATGATGCCTTCAGCTTTCAGGTCTCGCAGGATCACCGTCACCGGATCATTCACTGGAGCAACGCACTGTCCGGAAAACACTATGCCGTAAGCATTCGCCTTGTGGATCGTCACGGGAGCGACCACCGGCCCGACTTTGAGTTCCGCAGTCAGCGGTGCATGGCATTTTCGAAATATGCCTAAAATCGCCGCAGCGTCCATAACCGTTGCCATCCTTACGCAAAGGTAATGATAATCAATCGCGACCTGTTAACGGGGTATATATGAGAATGGTTAACGATTTAAGAGTGTAGCGGTTTGACGTGTTAAATTTAGATAATTTAGGCGGAAACGAGCCCGGCCCCTCTGTAGATGCGACCATCATTCTCGTGCCAGTGATCCTAAGAACGAATACCGCGATATATGTGATATCCGCATGGGGGCGGCAAAGCTAATCCCGCGTCCTGCGATCGTCTCCCGAGCGAACGCGACGGTCCGCGGCACCAGTGCGGTGAACGATTTCAAGACGTAAGGCGTGTTCGTTTCATCCGAAGAGACACGATCAGGCCGCCTTCGTCCCAGTCATAGCTGATGGCGCCGCCAAGCTGGCCCGTTACGCTGCGCTGCACCAGCTTGCTTCCAAAGCCACCCAGTCCGTTAGGCTTTTTCACCTGCGGTCCTCCTCGTTCTAGCCAGGTCAGCACGACATCGTCACTCTCGGACGTGCTGGTAATGTCCAGCGTTCCTGCTTGTGCAGATAGCGCGCCATATTTCATCGAATTGGTCGCCAATTCGTGGATGACGAGCGCCAAGGCGGTTGCAGACGACTGTCCGACACCCATTCGCTCCACGGCGACGCGGATTCTTCCCTTGAATGCCCCAAGGTCGTCATAGGGGGACAGCAACACGGAAAGAAGGTCACCCAGCAGCGCCGCGTCCCCCTGGCCGTTGGGCAGTGGCCGGACGAGATCATGCGCCCGGCCCAGCGCAGAAAGGCGCTCGGTCAGTTCGATCGCCATATCCTCCACCGTCGCTGCTGAACGTGAAGAGATGGCAGTCAGTCCCGAGGCAATGGAGAGAAGGTTTTTGACGCGGTGGCTCATCTCTCCCGCCAACAGTTCATTGCCTTCTTCCGCTTGCTTTCGTCCTGTCACGTCAAGGAAAATGCCGAACATGGTCCGCCCAACGATCCCAACGTCTTCCCCCTGTCCGCGGGTAGCGATCCAACGAACCTCATCCTCGATCAGGATGCGAAAATCGGTTTCATAGGGGCCAAGGATGGCGCGCGTCGCCGTGAAGGCAGCGCGCACCCGGTCTCGGTCAGCGGGGTGGATATGCGCTGAAAGCTGCTCGAATGTGACTTTCCCGGACCACTTGAGGCCCCAGAGCTCGAAGCCCTGTTCATCCATCGTGAATTCATCGGTATCGACATTCCAAGCCCACAAGGCGACACCCGCGGCGTTTATGGCAACGCGTAAATGCTCTGGTTTCCAGTCATGTGGCTTGGGCATCTCTGGGGTCACAGGCCTGCATCCTTAGATATAAATGACCTGTACCCTACTCAGTCGAACCCTTGGCGGCAACCGCAGGAACCCAGGAACCAATCGTAATCGCGACGGATACGATGGCTAATGCGGCACCTCTTTTCGTTTCAATCACTCATGATGTCCCTGATGCGACCGGCCAGAAGAATATCCATCGGGAACGGCTTTGAAAGGACGTACATACCCTTGTCCAGCCCACCGCTAACGACCGCGTTCTCAGCATAGCCAGTGATGAATAGCACCATCAAGTCAGGTCGGCTGACCCGCGCCGCATCGGCAACTTGTCGCCCGTTCATACCGGCGGGCAGGCCCACGTCGGTGACAAGCAAATCTATCCTTGCATCAGAATTGAGAACACGAAGTCCCGTCGGTCCGTCAGGCGCCTCTAATACGGTATAGCCCGCCTCTGTCAGCAATTCAGTGTAAGCATGCGGATCGTGGGCTCATCGTCGATCACGAGGATCACTTTCCCGTCACTCGCTTGTTCAACCGGCACATGAAAGGTAGCCTCGGTATCGTCTACGCTGTCAACAGCCTGACGCGGCAGATAAATGCACATCGTAGTGCCGTGGCCTACTTCGGAATAGATTCTGATCTGTCCACCTGACTGTCGGGCAAAGCCATAAACCATCGACAGGCCAAGCCCGGTTCCGTCACCCAGGGGCTTGGTGGTGAAAAAGGGCTCGAACGCGCGTGTAATAACCTCAGGTGTCATGCCTGTCCCGGTGTCGGTGACGCAAACCGAAACATATTGCCCAACGGGCAAATCCTGTTTCCGAGCCGCACGATCGTCCAGCCAACGATTTGCGGTTTCGATCGTGAGTTTGCCTCCGTTGGGCATCGCGTCACGCGCATTGATGCACAAATTTAGGACGGCATTTTCGAGCTGATGGGGGTCGATGAAAGTTGGCCAAAGACCGCTTGCACCTACCACATCAAGCGCGATGCCAGGGCCGATAGTTTGGCGGATCAGGTCTTCGAGTCCGGCTAGCAGGCGATTAACATTGGTTGTTCTTGGATCGAGCGTCTGTCTTCTAGAAAAGGCCAGCAGACGCTGGGTCAGTGTTGCGGCACGTTTGACGGCGCCTTGCGCCGCCAAGACATAACGCTCGATTTCGGCCGTACGACCTTGCGCCATCCGCACCTGCATCATTTCCAGACTACCGCCGATGCCGGTCAGAAGGTTGTTGAAATCGTGGGCAAGACCTCCGGTCAGTTGACCCACCGCCTCCATCTTCTGGGACTGGCGCAATTGTTCCTCGATCGCACGCTTCTCCGTGAGATCGCGTGTAATCTTGGCATAGCCCAGGAGCGCATTCTCGTCATTCCGGATCGGATCGATAATGACGCTTGCCCAGAAACGAGAGCCGTCCTTCCGCACGCGCCACCCTTCTGCCTCGAAGCGGCCTTCACGCTCCGCCGTTTGCAATGCCAGAACTGGGATTCCCGCCGCCCGGTCCTCTAACGTGTAAAAATTAGAGAAATGCTGCCCGATGATTTCATTGGACGTGTAACCCTTGAACCGCTCGGCTCCTGCATTCCAGCTACTGACATGACCGTCGCGGTCCAGCATATAGATGGCATAGTCAGTCACACTCTGCACAAGCAGCCGGAAGCGTTCCTCGCTCGCGCGCAACTCCTCTTCAGCGACACGGCGTTCGGTCAGGTCACGCGTCACTTTGGCAAAGCCGACCACCGTTCCGGTTGGATTGCGGATCGGATCAATGACGACGCTTGCCCAGAAACGACTTCCATCCTTGCGAACGCGCCAGCCTTCCGCTTCGAACCGGCCGTCCCGCTCGGCGGTTTCGAGTGCTATCCGGGGGATTCCCGCGTCTGATCCTCTTGCGTATAAAACCTGGAAAAATGCTCACCGATAATCTCATCGTGCTCGTAACCCTTGAAGCGGCGTGCGCCGGGATTCCAGCTGGCAACCCGTCCTTGGGCGTCCAACATGTATATCGCGTAGTCGGTTACACTCTGAACCAGCAGCTCGAATTTGCTACTCGTGCCCAGTGAATGTTCTGATCTGTCCATCGCGCGTTTGCCCGTCCTTTGCGGATCAAACTTCGGCCACAAGTGAGCGTTCCGTTAGATAGGGCGGTGCAGGCGAATTAATCAACGTTGCAAGCGACTTTGGGCATCGCTTTTTCGGCAAACGATACGGAAAGCCGGTGCCCACGCCTGCTTTTCCGCGCGTTGGTAGTGGCCTGCTCTCGCGTCTGTCACAGTCCTAAAGTTCGCATAATCCTGAAGGCGCGACTGCATGGATGCGCGAGAGCGGCCATCTTACTTCAACTCCCGAAGAATTACGGGAGCATAGCAAGTCTTCGTCGCCGGTGACGCGATCGCATGCAGCTAATGAAAAAGGCGACACGCAAGGATAATGAGCGAGACGGCACCACTGGGAGCTGCCCTTGCAGGATGGGATCGTTTGAGGCAGATTGATTCGCGACGGGCAGGCCATCGCAAGGGACGATGGATATGCCAAATACATCATAGCTCAGACGATCTGCGGGGACCGGCTAGCGTAAAAAGCGTGGCAATCAGGCAACAGCGATTGAGAAAACGCGCGTGGGCAATGAGGCGGGCAAGTTCCCGCTAATTCTCTCTACGTCCGCCAATGTCCCTCACCGTCCCTCTACAGCCCTACGACATGTATCTGGGTGGCCTGACAGGCTGCGCCAGGCGTCTTGTCTTACGCGGAAAGTCCGCCAATGCTGGCTGTAGGGGGCTTTGGTAACGCATAACTTGAAAGCTCTTTTATGCCGAACACCGATCGTATCATTCGCCTCAAAACCGTTCTCGACCGCACCGGCCTTTCCCGGTCCACTATCTACCGCAAGATCGCGGAAGGGACGTTCCCCCGACAAGTGCCCATCAGCATCCATGGTGCTGGCTGGCACGAGTCGGCCGTCAATCGCTGGGTCGCCGATCCCGCCGCTTACCGGCCGGACAACGACAATCCTCCATCGCTTGGGAAATCTGGCCATGGAGAAGGGTGACAACGCCGCGCCGCCCAATCGGCTGACCGCCGCCAACGATAACGGGACGGGCACTGAGCCGCCCAGCGTGGACATTGACACGGCGCTGATCCGCATCGCGGAGGCCATCGGCCGCCATATTGCGCGCCAGCATATTCGCGCGTGCAGGGCAGCCAATGACAATGAGCCGAAAGGAACAGAATGATGGAGTCATTGACATCGACGCCATTCGATGGCATATAGTCCATCATGAAGGCGGAACCGTTGCTCAACGAACGTCACCAGCTTGATGCGAAGTCCTTTGTGGAGCTTCGTATCTGGCGGGTGCGGCAGCCGGTGAAGGGATCGATGCACGATCTCAAATATGCTCTCGCCTATATTGTCGATAGTATCTGCGTGCTGCGCTACGACAATGAGGCCGGCAAGAGCGATCAACGGCATATCGGCGAGAGCGAAACGGCCTATGCCTTCACGACGCCCGCCGCATTGCTGGCGGACTTCTGGAAGGACGTGGACCAATGGAGGCAAAAATGAACATCGTAACGCTCTCCGTCGCCAGCCGCGACGATGTGACGCGCCGTGCGCTTGCCGCTTTCGGGGGCGAGGCCCAGGGCGCGCATCATAGCTTCGCCAGTCCCGATCTGTTGTGGCAGACTCTCACCCGCAAGCGCTGGGATTTGATCCAGGCGATGACCGGGCAAGGCGTCATGTCGATCCGTGAGGCTGCGCGGCGCGTGGGCCGGGACATGAAGGCGGTGCATGGCGACGTGCAGGCACTCATCGGCGCTGGTGTAATCCATAAGGAAGGGCGCGGCATCGTCTTTCCCTATGACGGCGTCCATGTCGATTTCATGCTGACTAAGGCTGCCTGACGGCGGAACGGATCGCAGGAGTTTTTCTCATGACCCGCATTGCCCTTTATGCCCGTTACTCCTCGGACCAGCAGAGCGCCGCATCGATCGAGGATCAGCTTCGCATCTGCCGCGAGCGCGCCGAGCGTGAGGGCTGGTATGTCGTCCACAGCTATCAGGATGCCGCGATCTCGGGTGCGAGCATGATCCTGCGTCCGGGCATTCAATCGCTACTCCAGGACGCGCAGGCGGGTAAGTTCGACATCGTTATTGCCGAAGCGCTCGACCGTGTGTCGCGCGACCAGGCAGACGTGGCGACGCTCTACAAGCATCTTCAGTTTGCGCGCGTGCCGCTGGTGACGCTGGCAGAAGGCGAGATCAGCGAACTCCACGTCGGCCTCAAGGGCACGATGAACGCGCTGTTCCTCAAGGACCTGGCGAAGAAGACCCATCGCGGGCAGCGCGGGCGCGTCGAGAAGGGATTTTCGGCGGGGCCGGTGGGGTATGGATACCGCAATGTTCGGCGGCTTTCGAGCGAAGGCGAACTGGTGCGCGGCGAATGCAAAATCGAGCCGCTCGAAGCGTCGGTGGTGAACCGCATCTTCCGCGAGTTCGCTGCTGGCAAGAGTCCCCGCGCTATCGCCCGTGATCTCAACGCGGAGGGCGTCGCCGGCCCCGCCGGCCGCGCGTGGAGCGACACGACCATGATCGGCAAGCGGTGCCAGGGCGTGGGTATTCTCAACAACGAACTCTACGCTGGCTTGCGGGTCTGGAACCACAAACATTATCTCAAGGATCCGCGCACCGGCCGCAGAATCAGCCGGACCAATCCCGAATCCGAATGGATCCGGGTTGAAATGCCGCAACTGCGCATCGTCAGTGACGATCTGTGGCAGGCGGTCAAGGACAGGCAGGATGCCTTGGCTGTCCGGTATNTCCGAATGGATCCGGGTTGAAATGCCGCAACTGCGCATCGTCAGTGACGATCTGTGGCAGGCGGTCAAGGACAGGCAGGATGCCTTGGCTGTCCGGTATAAATCGACGATCGACGGCGTCCATGCCACACAGGCCAGCCGCATGCATCTGGCCCGCCGCCCTGTCCATCTGCTGTCCGGTCTTATCGAATGTGGCGTGTGCGGCGGCAAAATCGGAGTGGCCGTCAACGGCCGCTATGGCTGTCTCAACCATCATCGTCGCCATATGTGTGCCAACAACCGGACCATCCTTCGCGAAAAGCTGGAACAGCGCGCGCTGTCGGGCCTTGCCGAACGACTGGTTTCACCGGACAAGGTGCAAGCCGCCGTCTCCGCCTATGCCGAATATATCAACCGCGAGAACCGCGAACAGCGGACGCAGATGGAAGCGGATGTCCGCGCGATGGAGAAGGTCGAGCGCGCCATTGGCGGGATCATGGCCGCGATCGAGGACGGGCTGTATCAGCCTGCGATGAAGGCCCGCATGGACGAGCTCGAACGGCAGAAGGCCGATATCACTGCCCGCATGGCACAGGCACCGCAAGCAATCCCCGACGTGCATCCCGGCATTGCTGAAATCTATAAGCGGCAGCTGGATCGGTTCAGCCAAGCGCTCGAAGACCCGGAAACCCGGCTCGATGCCTCGGAGGCCATCCGCTCATTAATAGACCGGATTGTCCTGCATCCTGGCGAGAAGCGCGGCGAAATCCACGCCACGCTCCATGGCGCGCTCATGGGCATTCTCGAATTTGTGCAAGACAACCCTCGACCTGTAGCCGCTGTTACGACAAAGGCGGCCTCGGGTTCACGGGAATGGCGAAAATGGGTGGATTGCAGACGGTCCGGTCTTGCTGCTATTTCATGGCAAGCAGACACTTGATGCACCTTGTGCAGCTACGAATATCGAGACAAGAAATGTTATCAAGTAAGGATAAGCTGCCCAAAGGGCGCTCTTACCCCCTAAAGCCATCAGAGCTTGAACGGGCTATTTCTCATCACGATTTGAGATTACCCGTAGAATTTACGCGATGGGATAAATTTGACGATGTTCTACAAGCTTCATTTTACCCCGATGGAAGTTGGCCGGGTCACGACGGCGATTTCATTTGGGTATATTGTAAAGCTGTCCCTTCTGAAATAAGAACTGCCATAAGTTCAAAAATGCTTACCGAGGCTATACCGCAATTGATGGCTTGGGCTAAAAATATTGAAAGCCTTGACGCAAAATCAACTATACGGAGAGAAAAGCAGTCCTACCGCTTCTCATTCGACGGCAACATGCGTTGAATGTCTCTAAATGGGCGATTGCAGTCATATTTCTGTCGTCATGCTGGGCTTGACCCGGCATCCCGCTTTCTCCGAGAGTCAGAAGAAGCGGGGCCCCGGACCAAGCCTGTCCTGAGCCTGCCGAAGGGGCCGGGGTGACGGAAGTTGGTTGGGCGCTGTCGTCACTTGAACACCCATTGCCGGTTCAGGCCGAACATCACCGCCGGGGTCACGAAGAGCATCGCGGGGATGGGGGACCATTCGGGCCAGCCCATATGGGTGACGCACAGGAACACCCAGAGCGCGTTGAGGGCGTAGCTGACCAGCGACACGAGGACGAATTTCGCGCCGCGCGTGGCGTGGCTGGTTTGCCCGCCATGGCCGCGGAAGGTGAAGAGGCTGTGGCTGACATAGCCGATCGCCACGGCGGCGAGATAGCCGATGAAATTGGCGGCCTGCGGATGCAGGTCGGCGAGCGCCGCGAGGCTCCAGTAGATTGCCGCCTGGCAGGCGGTGACGAACAGGCCGGTCACGCCATAACGGACGATCTGCCAGAAGAGCGCGCCATGCTCTGCATAAAGTCGTGACAGATATTTCATGGATCGCCCCGTTGCGCTTTGATGCGGAGCGTCTAATCGACTGCCATGACCTTGCCTAGCGTCCAAACCCTGCGCGCCCGCGCCCTGCATTGGGCGCCGATCCTGACCGCTTATACCCAGCGGCACTGGAAATGGCTGACCTTCCTGATCTGGATCGTCATCGCCATCACCATGGTCGCGACGCGCTGGCCCGCCGTTCACTGGCTGGTGCTGAGCGATACGGACGACAATATCCGTTATGTGCAGGTGAAGGACTGGCTGGCCGGGCAGGGCTGGTATGATCTGCGCCAGTACCGCCTTGACCCGCCGGGCGGTGCCAATATCCACTGGTCGCGGCTGGTGGATCTGCCGATCGCGGGGCTGATCCTGTTCTTCCGCGCCTTCGTCGATCAGGGGCTGGCCGACCGGCTGGCCTGCGCCATCGCGCCGTTGCTGCCGTTGTTGTTGCTGATGCTGAGCCTGGGGTTCATCGGGCGGCGGCTGGCCGGGCCGAACGGCTGGTTGCTGGCGGGGCTGGCGCCGCTGGCCGCGCAGATGGGGCTGGGCATGTATGCGCCGATGCGGATCGACCATCATGGCTGGCAACTGGCGCTGGCGGTGACGATGCTGGCGGGGGTGATCGACCGCAATCGCCTGCGCGGCGGGCTGATGGCGGGGGTCAGCAGCGCGCTGTCGATCACCATCGGCATGGAGATGATCGTCTATCTGGCGGCGGGCGGCGGGCTGATCGCGCTGCGCTGGGTGTTCCGGCCGGGGGCGGAGCGGCGGATGCTGCCCTATGGCCTCAGCCTCGCGGGCGCGACGTCGCTTTGTTATGTGCTGTTCGCCAGCTACGCCAATCGCGAGATGGTGTGCGACGCGATATCGCCCATCTGGGTGGCGGTGTTCGGCGCGGCGGGGGCAGGCATGGTGATCCTGTCGATCGCGCCATTGCGCAACTGGCCCGTGCGGATGGCGGCGGGCGCGGTGGTGGGCGGCGCGGTGGCGGTCTTCTTTTACATGAACTGGCCGCAATGCCTGAGCGCCTATCAGATATCGCCCGAATTGCAGCGGTTGTGGCTCGCCAATATCCGGGAGGCCAAGCCGATCACGGCGCAGGCGCAGTCCATGGTCGTGCCGTTGCTGGCGCTGCCGGCGGCGGGGCTGATCGGCCTGCTCTGGGCCGTGTGGGATGCGCGGCGCGATGCCGAGCGGCTTTGGGACTGGGCGACGGTGGGGGCGATGATGGTCTTTTCCACCGCCCTGCTGTTCTGGCAGTTGCGGGCCGGGCCGGCGGCGCAGTTGCTCGCGATCCCGCCCGCCGCCTGGGCCGCGCACCGGCTGGTCGCCGCGATCCTGACGGGGACGCGCCGGGTGCGGATCGCCGCCGGGGTGGGGGTGGCGCTGCTGACGGCGATCGCCTGCGCCTATCCGCTCTATCCGCAACTGGTCAGGCTCTATCAGGAAGCGACCGGCACGAAGCCCAGGCCCTGGCGGCCGTCGGCGATCGCGCGCACCGATGCGATCAAGAAGGCGAACGGACAGTGCCGCACGCTGCCTGCGCTGGAGGTGCTGGACCAGTTGCCGCCCGCGACGATCTTCACCATGGTCGATCTGGGGCCGCGTCTGATCGCGACGACGCATCATAGCGCGATCGCCGGACCCTATCATCGCAACGGCGCGACGATCCTGGACATGCACCATGCCTATGATGGGCCGGCGGATGGCTTCCGCGCGATCGCGGCGAAGCATCATGCCACCTATCTGCTGGTTTGCCCGAATTTCCCGGAAGGGACGATCTATCAGTCGCGCAGTCCGCGCGGCTTCTATGCCGGATTAATGCGGGGGACGGTTCCGCACTGGCTGGTGTCAGTCGAGCTGAAGACAGGGATGATGCTGCCCTATCAGCTTTACAGGATCAATTACTCAGCGTCGGGCGGCGAAAAAGTCGCGGAGCAGCGCTGAGGCTTCGGCTTCGGCGAGGCCGCCATAGACATCCGGCCGGTGCAGGCATTGCGGCTGGGCGAAGAGGCGCGGGCCCTGTTCGATCGCGCCGCCCTTGGGATCGCCCACTGCGTAATAAAGCCGGGCGATGCGGGCGTGGGAGATGGCGCCCGCGCACATGGGACAGGGTTCCAGCGTCACCCACAGGTCGCAGCCGGTCAGGCGATGGTCGCGCAGATGCGCGGCGGCCGCGCGCAGGGCGACGATTTCGGCATGGGCGGTGGGGTCATTGTCGCGGCGGTTGCGATTTTCTCCCTCACCGATGATCGCACCGTCCTTCGTCACGACGGCGCCGATCGGCACTTCGCCCGCCGCCTCCGCCGCGCGGGCGAGTTTCAGGGCGCGGCGCATGGGCGCGGGCAAGGGAAAGGGCGGAGCCATCGGCTCCGCCCGTTACAATATTGTCGGCCGGGAAGGAAGGATCAGGGCTTCTTCACGTCCACGGTGGGCACTTCGACCGTTTCCTTGCGGGTGCCGACCTCCACCTTCGCGACGTTCGCCTCATATTTGGGCAGCGCCCCTTCCTTCACCGCGACTTCGGGCAGGCGGCCGTTCTGCGTCTTTTGCAGATCGATGAAGCCGGTGGCGATGCCGCCAGCCAGAACCAGCAAAATGATGACCAATAGTCCACCAATGACTCGCATTCGTCCCTCCTCTGGGTTAGTGGCCCTTTCAACGCACAGGGTCGCAGAGGGTTGCGATCCTGTCTTGCTGCGGCTTGACGGGGACAGCGAATCCCGTTATCGGCGCGGCTTTCCGAACGAACCCGAATTTCAAAGGTTGATTGAGTATGTCGCGCATTTGCGAGCTGACCGGTAAGGGTCGCCAGGTGGGTCACAATGTTTCCCACGCCAATAACAAGACCAAGCGCGTGTTCCTGCCGAACTTGCAGAACGTGTCGTTGATCTCCGAGACGCTGGAAACCAGCGTCAAGCTGCGCGTGTCGACCCATGGTCTGCGTTCGGTCGAACATAATGGCGGCCTGGACAACTGGCTGGTCAAGACCAACGACGACAAGCTGTCGCTGAAGGCTCGCCGCCTGAAGCGCGACATCGTCAAGAAGAAGGCTGCCGTCGCAGCCTGATTTCTGACCGATTCGTTTCGGCATAAGGAGCGGCCCCTCACCGGGCCGCTTTTTTGCGTGGGAATTTGGTCTGTGGCGGCCCGCAAGTCGTGACTTTTTGCGCTTCCGGTGCTCACCTACTTAAGTACGCTGCGCGCCGGTTCTCAAAATTCACGACTTGCGAACCACCCCAAACCAAATTCCTGTCGTGCTATTTCAATCCAAATTTCAGCAGCAATGTGCGCTGGAAAAATTCGTGATTGTCGTCGGATATGATCCAGATGATCGGGCGGCCCTTCTCATGACTGACCGCCAGCCCCTCGAAATTGTCGGCCAGCAGCGGCGGCGCCAGCCGGGCGAGGGGGCGGGCCTTGAGTTCCGTGCCCGGCTCCAGCTTTTGGGGCAGATCGACGATCGCGATGACGCCGGTGAACAGTTGCTCCATGGTCAGGCGGCGGTTGAGGACCAGCACATGCCGGTCGTCCAGCGCCACCGCATCGGTCGGGCGATAGCCGCGCGGCGCGGTGTAGCGCAGGTGGATGGGGCTGGGCGTGTCCTTGTCCGCCGGATCGCCCGCGAAAAGCAGGCTGTCGTGCCGACCGTCCGCCGTCATGCCCATTTCGCCGATCGCCAGAAAGCGGCCGTCGGGCAGGCGGGCGAGCGATTCGATCGATCCGGTCTTGGGCCATGCCATGATCTCCGGCCAGGTGCGGCACGCCTCCACGCGGGCAAAGCCGGGGCTGTAGCGGCAGATTGCCTGTTGCAGTTCGAACCCTACCCAATAGCGGCCGGTCGCCGGATCATGGGTCAGGCTTTCCGAATCCCACGCCCACCAGGGGCGATGGCGGTCCTGCGGGCGGATCGGCAGCGGGGCGATGAAGGGATGGCCCTGGCCGACACCGGGCGCGACGCGGAAGCCGGTCAAAATCCCTGAATCACTGAGGCCCAATATATCGCCCGCCGGCGACACCAGCAGCGCCGATATGCCGCCAAAGCCCGGATTGGCGCTCTCCAGTTGCCAACCGCCCAGATAGGTCAGCGCACCGACATGGGTGAGGCGCGGGTCGATGCTGCTCAATGGCAAAGGGCGGGCCGTGACCAGCAGGGTGCCGGGGCGCACGACTTCCGGCTTGCCCATATGCGGGGCCGGCAGCAGCAGGATGGCAAGAAGGAGGACGGTCAGGATTCGCTGCATCGCGCCTGCCATAGGGCATAATCCGACAGGACGCAGCAGGGCTGTGGCAGGCCGTGCGCAGGTGAACGGCGGCTGACACCCCCATTCAGGCTCGGCTCAAGCCGAATCGGTCATAAGGGCATCAATCGAAGGGCAATCCCGTTCTTTTCAACGGCCGCCCAAGAGGATGGCAAATGAGGAGAAGCGCCATGAAGATGAAGTTTCTTGTGAATCTGGGAGCCGCTCTGGCCATGGGCGCCGCTTCCTTCGCCGTGACGGCAACCCCGGCGGCAGCGCGCGACCATTATCGCGGGGGCTATGAGCGTGGCGACTATTATCGCGGCGGACACGACCGTGGCTGGCGGGGCGATCGCGGGTATCGCGGCTACCGCAACAATGGCTATCGCGGGTATCGCGGCGACGGCTATTATCGCAACAGCTATCGCGGTGGCTATCGTGGCGACCGCTATCGCTGCCGGGACAATGGTACGGGCGGCACCATCATCGGTGCGATCGCCGGTGGCCTGCTCGGTAACGAAGTCGGCAAGGGTTCGGGCCGCTATGGCCGTCGCGGCGATGGCACCACGGGCGCCATCATCGGCGCGGGCGTAGGTGCGCTGGCCGGCCGGGCGATCGACCGCAACTGCTAATTTTTGAACATCGAAAAATGACGAGGGCCGTCCCGATGGGGCGGCCCTTTTCGTATCGTGGCTTTTGGATTCAGGGTTGGGGTGCGGGCCGCGGCGGCACGCGCTGGCGGTCGGCGCCTGCGGCGGTGACGGCGGCGGGGTTGAGGCCGGGATCGGCGCTTTGGGCCGCACCAGTGCGGGCGTCCAGTTGCGCGGCGGCGTCATTCAACGCTTGCGCTTCGCCGGCGCTGACGCCACCGACGCCGTCCTGCGATCCCGATCCACAGGCAGCCAGCATGAGAAGGACGGCGAGCGGAAGGAGAGGACGGACCATATTTGCTCCATAAAGAAAAAGGGCCGCCCCGTTGTCGGTGCGACCCTTTCCTGAATTCAAGACCCGAACGGGACCGAATTACATCGCGTTCGCAGCGTTGTTGGTCGCGTTCGACGCAGCGTTTGCGGCGTTGTCGGCAGCGTTCAGCGCGGCGTTCATGGCGTTGTCGGCGGCGTTCGAGGCGTTCTCGGCCGAGTTGGCGGCGTTGTTGGCCGAGTTTTCGGCGGTGCCGCCCGAGCAAGCGGCCAGGCCGAGCGAAGCGGCGAGAACGAGCGAAAGAGCAATCGACTTGGTCATGGGTTTAAACCCCTCTCTGAGAAAAATAAAAATGCAGACCACTCTCGGAGAAAAGCTCACCCCCCATTGCGCCTGCGGGCCGATTCGTACTGCCTTGGATTGCGCAAGGCAATCCCATTCATGGCACGGAAAGGGGGGATACCCGCCATTTCATCGCTTTATGGATGAAAAATGCACGGAAAATTCACTGGCATTGACGTATATAAAGATTTCTTTATATGATGTGATCATGCACGCGGCACTCGATATATTCCGGGCACTTGGTGACCCGACGCGGTTGCGCATCATCCACCTGTTGCGGGCGATGGAACTGGCCGTGGGGGAGATTGCGCAGGTCGTCGGGCAGAGCCAGCCGCGCGTGTCGCGCCATGTCCGCATATTGGCCGAAGCCGGACTGGTGGAACGGCGCAAGGAAGGAAACTGGGTATTCCTGCGGCTGGGCAAGGATCGCTCGGTCGCACCGTTCGTGGCCCTGTTCGATCGTCTGGAGCCGTCCGACGGCGAAGCCTCGTGGCAGGCGGCGGACCTTGCCCGGCTGGCCGCCGTGCGCGCCGACCGGGCGCGGGCGGCGGAAAGCTATTTCGCCGAACATGCCGAGGAATGGGATGCCATCCGCTCGCTCCACGTTGCCGAAGCCGAGGTGGAGGCGGCGATGGTTGCGCTGCTGGGGCGCGAACCGATCGGCCATCTGCTCGACATCGGCACCGGCACCGGGCGGATGATCGCACTATTGGGCGACGGCGCGCGGCAGGTGACGGCGCTGGATCGCAGCCCGGACATGCTGCGCCTGGCCCGTGCCAAGTTGCCGCAGGATGCCGGCGACAAATATGCGCTGCTGCTGGGCGATTTCCTCGACCTGCCGCTGGAGCCGGAGAGCGCCGACACGGTGGTGCTGCATCAGGTGCTGCATTATGCGCAGGCGCCCGAACTGGTGATCGCGGAGGCGGCGCGGGTGACGGCGACGAACGGCCGGGTGCTGATCGCCGATTTCGCGGCGCATGAACGGGAAGAACTGCGCCTGCGCGACCAGCATGCGCGGCTGGGCTTTTCCGATGAACAGATGACCGGCTGGTTCGCGCAGGCGGGACTGGCGCTGGAACGGGTGGAAACGCTGCCCGGCCAGGAATTGACTGTAGTATTGTGGCTGGGGCGGCAAAGCGCCGATGTCCTGCGTCACGAAGAACGGATTTTCCATGACCCTGAATGATCCCGCCCAAGATAGGCCTGGGCCCCCACTTTATGCGGACCTGGCCGGCGATGCCCGCGTCAGCTTCGAGTTTTTTCCGCCCAAGACGGAAAAGATGGAAGCGCAACTGTGGTCGGCGATCGAGACTTTGGCCCCACTGGCGCCCAAATTCGTGTCCGTCACCTATGGCGCGGGTGGCTCCACGCGCGAACGCACCCATAATACGGTCGCGCGTATCGCCAGGGACACGATGCTGGCTGCCGCCGCGCACCTGACCTGCGTGGCCGCCAGCAAGGACGAGATTGGCGAAATCGCCGACGCCTATTGGGATGCGGGGGTGCGCCATATCGTCGCACTGCGCGGCGATCCGCCGGAAGTGGGTGGCACGTTCGAACCGCATCCGCAGGGTTATACTGGCGCGGCCGATCTGGTCGAAGGACTGATGAAGCGCCATCCGTTCGAGATCAGCGTATCGGCCTATCCCGAAGTGCATCCCGATGCCGCGAGCGCGCAGAGCGACCTGGACAATCTCAAGCGCAAGCTGGACGCCGGGGCGACCCGCGCGATCACGCAATTCTTCTTCTCGCCCGACGCCTATTTCCGCTTCATGGACAAGGTCGGTGCGGCGGGCATCACCGCCGACATCGTGCCCGGCATCATGCCAGTGAGCAATTTCGCCGCGACCCGGCGCATGGCGGCGATGTGCAATACCGATGTACCGCAGTGGATGGCGCGCCTGTTCGAGGGGCTGGACGATCATCCGGCGTCGCGCCAGCTTGTGTCGGCGACGATCGCCGCCGAACTGTGCCGCAAACTATATGAAGGTGGCGTGCGCGATTTCCATTTCTACACGCTCAACCGGGCGGAACTCAGCTTTGCGATCTGCCATCTGCTCGGACTTCGGGCGAAGGCTGTCGTCGCGCAATCGGAGGAAGCGGCATGAATGCTGAACAGCAATTGCGCGCCCTGGCAGCCGACAAGATTCTGATCTTCGACGGCGGCTATGGTACGTCGATCCAGAAACATGGCCTGACCGAGGCGGATTATCGTGGGCAGTTGGACCTGGCCAAGGACCAGAAGGGCAATAACGACCTGTTGTGCCTGACCCGGCCGGACATCGTGGAAGGCATTCACACGGCCTATCTGGAGGCCGGCGCGGACATGATCGAGACGAACACTTTTTCGTCCACGAAGATCGCGATGGCCGATTATGGCTGCGAGCATCTGGTGTGGGATCTGAACGTCGCTGCGGCCAAGCTGGCGCGCGCGGCGTGCGAAAAGGCGACGGCGAAGGATGGCAAGCCGCGTTTCGTGTGCGGCTCGATCGGCCCGACCAACAAGACGCTGTCGATCTCGCCCGACGTCAACGATCCCGCCTATCGCGAGGTCGATTATGATACGCTCAAAGCCGATTATCGCGAGCAATGCGAGGCGCTGATCGCGGGGGGCGTGGATTTCCTGCTGGTCGAAACCTGCTTCGATACGCTCAACGCCAAGGCGGCGGGCATGGCCGCGCGCGAGGCGGAGGCGGCAGCGGGACGCCCGGTGCCGCTGATGCTCAGCTTCACCATCACCGACATGTCGGGGCGTAATCTGTCGGGCCACACGATCAACGCTTTCTGGTATTCGCTGCGCCATTTGAAGCCGCTGACCATCGGGGTGAATTGCGCGTTCGGCGCGGATTTGCTGCGGCCGTATCTCAGCGAATTGTCCAAGAATGCCGATACGCTGATCCTGGCCTATCCCAATGCCGGCTTGCCCAATGAACTGGGGCAATATGATGAGTTGCCGGAAACCACGGCAAAGCTGATCCGCGACTGGGTGGATGAGGGACTGGTCAATATGGTCGGTGGCTGTTGCGGCACGACGCCGGCGCATATCGGCGCGGTGGCGAAGGCGCTGGACGGGCACAAGCCGCGTGTGGTGCCGGAACTGCCGGTCGTGACGCGGCTTGCCGGCCTGGAACCGATGCACATCGCGGCCTGATTTTAGTTCCCCTCCCGCTTGCGGGAGGGGTTGGGGGAGGGCCTGTAAAGGCTTGCCCTCTGACATACCCTCCCCCGACCCCTCCCTGAAGGGAGGGGAGTGAGACATGAAAATGACCACCAAAGCCCCCAATCTCTCCGGCGCCAATTTCGTCAATATCGGCGAACGCACCAACGTCACCGGATCGGCCAAGTTCAAGAAGCTGATCATGGCGGGCGATTATGCCGCCGCGATCGACATCGCGCGCGAGCAGGTGGAGAATGGCGCGCAGATCGTCGATGTGAACATGGACGAAGGTCTGCTCGACGCGGTCGAGGCGATGACCACCTTCCTGAAACTCATGACATCGGAACCGGACATCAGCCGCGTGCCGGTGATGATCGACAGTTCCAAGTGGGACGTGATCGAGGCGGGCCTGAAATGCGTTTCCGGCAAGCCGGTCGTGAACTCCATCAGCATGAAGGAGGGCGAGGAGGCTTTCCTGCATCATGCGCGGCTGTGCATGGCCTATGGCGCGGCGGTGGTCGTCATGGCGTTCGACGAGACGGGGCAGGCCGATACGCAGGCCCGGAAAGTCGAGATTTGCGAGCGCGCCTATAAATTGCTGATGACGATCGGCTTCCCGCCCGAAGACATCATCTTCGATCCCAATATCTTCGCGGTGGCGACAGGGATCGAGGAGCACAACAATTACGGCGTCGACTTCATCGAAGCGTGTCGCGAGATCAAGAAGCGCTGCCCGCATGTCCATATTTCGGGCGGCCTGTCCAACTTCTCCTTCTCCTTTCGGGGGAACGAGCCGGTGCGCCGGGCGATGCACAGCGTGTTCCTGTACCACGCCATTCCGGCGGGACTGGACATGGCGATCGTCAATGCCGGGCAGCTCGACGTCTATGACGCGATCGACCCGGCGCTGCGCAAGGCGTGCGAGGATGTGCTGCTGAACAGCGATCCCGAAGCAGGCGATCGCCTCGTCGCGCTGGCCGAAAGCTTCAAGGGCAAGGATGCCGCGTCGGAAAAGGCGGCGCAGGAATGGCGCGGCTGGCCCGTCGCCAAGCGGCTGGAACATGCGCTGGTCAAGGGCATCGACATGTATGTGGTGGAGGATACGGAGGAATGCCGTCTTGCCGCCGAAAAGCCGATCCATGTGATCGAAGGGCCGCTGATGGACGGCATGAATGTCGTGGGCGACCTGTTCGGCGCGGGCAAGATGTTCCTGCCGCAGGTGGTGAAATCGGCCCGCGTGATGAAGAAGGCGGTCGCGCATCTGCTGCCCTATATCGAGGCCGCCAAGGAGCCGGGCGCCAAGGGCAAGGGCAAGATCATCATGGCGACGGTCAAGGGCGACGTGCATGATATCGGCAAGAATATCGTCGGCGTCGTGCTCCAGTGCAACGGGTTCGAAGTGGTCGACATGGGCGTGATGGTGCCCTGGCAGGATATCATCAAGGCCGCGAACGATCATGACGCGGACATGATAGGCCTGTCCGGCCTCATCACCCCCTCGCTGGACGAGATGGTGACGGTGGCGCAGGAAATGCAGCGCGCCAATATGGTGATGCCGCTGCTGATCGGCGGGGCGACCACGTCGCGGGTCCATACGGCGCTGCGCATCGATCCTGCTTTTACCGGGCCGGTGGTGCATGTTCTGGACGCCAGCCGCGCGGTGGGCGTGGCGACGGCGCTCGTCTCCGAAACGCAGAAAAATGATTTCGTCCAGAAGACAAAGGACGATTATGAACATGTCCGCGTCGCCCGCGCCAACAAGGGGCAGAGCGCGCTGATCAGCATCGCGGATGCGCGCGACAATGGTTTCGAGATCGACGAGAGCCTGAAGGCGCCGCGCCCGCGCCTGCCGGGCGTGCATCGCTTCCCCGACTGGGATCTGAAGGATCTGGTCCAGTATATCGACTGGACGCCCTTCTTTCGCGCCTGGGAACTGGCGGGCAATTATCCCGCGATCCTGACCGATCCGGTGGTGGGCGAAAGCGCGACCAGCCTGTTCGCCGATGCGCGCAAGATGCTGGACAGGATCGTCAACGAAAAATGGCTGACCGCGCGCGGCGTGGCTGGCCTGTGGCCCTGCCGCCGCAAGGGCGACGATATCATCGTCCATGTCGAGGATGAGAAACACTACACCCTGCCGATGCTGCGCCAGCAGATCCAGAAGCGGGAAGGGCGGGCCAATATGTGCCTGGCCGACTTCATCAGTCCTGATGGCGACTGGATGGGCGGCTTTGCCGTGTCGATCCATGGCATCGAACCGCATCTGGCGCGGTTCAAGAATGCGATCGATGATTATTCGGACATATTGCTCAAGGCGCTGGCCGATCGTCTGGCCGAAGCCTTTGCCGAGCGACTGCACCATTATGTGCGCACCGCGCTGTGGGGCTATGCCGAGGGGGAGCAACTGACCAACGAGGCGCTGATCAAGGAACAATATCGCGGCATCCGCCCCGCGCCCGGCTACCCCGCCTGCCCGGAACATAGTCTGAAGCCGATCCTGTTCGAGATGCTGGACGCGCATCATGCGACCGGCGTGACGCTGACGGAAAGCTTCGCCATGTTGCCGACGGCGGCGGTGAGCGGCTTCTATTTCGGCCATGCGCAGGCGGAATATTTCGGCGTGGCGCGGGTCGGCCGCGACCAGATGGAGGATTATGCCCGGCGGCGGGGGATCGACCTGGAAACGGCGGAGCGATACCTGCGGCCCAATCTGGACTAGATGTTGTTCCCCGGCCTGCGCCAGGGATCGTTCCATGGACATTCCCTGTAAATGCGCCGCGCGCTCCCTATCTCTCCTCCATGCAGATCTTCACCATCGGCTATGAGGGCGCGACGCAGGCGGAACTGGTCGCCACGTTGCACGTCGCGGGCGTGCGCCTGCTGGTCGATGTGCGGGCTGTGCCGTTGTCGCGGCGGCCCGGTTTTTCGAAGAATATCCTCGCCGCCGGGTTGCGGGAGGCGGGGATCGCCTATGTCGGGCTGAAGGCGCTGGGGACGCCGGCAGAGGGGCGCGCGGCGGCGCGCAAGGGCCAGCATGCGCGGCTGGCCGACATCTACGCGCGCCAGCTCGACCTGCCCGAAGCGATCGTACAGGCCGAGCAGTTGAAGGCCATGGCGGCGGAAACTCCCGCCGCGCTGCTCTGTTTCGAGCGCGATCCGTCCGGCTGTCACCGGTCGCTGCTGCTCGATACGATCCTGCCCGATGCCGATCGTGTGGACCTGTTTCCCGGTTGAAAAACAAGGAGGGCGGGATTTTTGTGATTTGGGTTAAGTATAGAGGAATCCATCTATTCTTGTTGCCGGGAATATGATTATCTCCGCGCCGAGCCGGCAACCTGCCGGATCGGGGGGAAAATTCATGAAAGCCATTGCCGTTATTCTGGGCGCCTGCGCCCTGTCTTTTGCTGCGCCTGCGTTCGCCGGGGATCAGGACTTCACGCTGTTCAACAAGACCGGTTACGATATTTCCGAAGTCTATGTCTCGCCTGCCAAGGCCAAAAATTGGGGCGACGACGTGATGGAGGACGAGGTGCTGGAAGATGCGCATTCCGTGCCCATCACCTTCAAGGCCAAGAACGCCATCTGCAATTACGACCTGAAGGTGATCTTCACCGACGGCGACGAGGCCTATTGGACCAATTTCGACCTTTGCACGATCAGCAAGATCCAGATTTTCTGGAACGCCAAGACGCAGAAGGCGACCGCCAAGTGGGAGTGAGGTTCCACGGTTAACCGCAGAAGCCCGGTCCGTCCCTTTATGGGGCAGTGGGATATTGGGTCCGGCCGGGCCATTGGCCCATCGGGGCGGGCGCTATAGCCTGCCCCGCATGCGCATTATGTCCACCAGCCTCCTCGTCTCTGCCGCCATCGCTTCGACCGCGCTGGCGCAGGGCAATGCCGCGCCCTTCACCGTCGCCGAGACGGGGCAGGGCTTTGCCTCCATCGGCGATGCGCTGGCCGCGATCGGCGACCGGCGTGGTACGGTGGTGGTGGCGCCCGGCAGCTATCATCAGTGCGGCGTGCAGCAGGGTGGCGACGTGACCATTCGCGCGGTCACACCCGGCACGGTGATTTTCGACGGGGTACCGTGCGAGGGCAAGGGCGCGCTGGTGCTGCGCGGCCGGGCCAGTACGGTGGACGGCATCATCTTCCAGAATATCCGCGTGCCTGACGGCAATGGTGCGGGCATCCGGCTGGAAAGCGGGAATCTCACCGTGCGCAACAGCCTGTTCCGCAACAGCGAGGAAGGCATCCTGACCGGCGATTATGACGGCGGGCAGGTGGTGATCGACAAGTCGACCTTCCGCAAGCTGGGCCGGTGCGATCGCGATCTCGACTGCGCGCATGGCATCTATATCGGCCGGCTCGCCAGCCTGTCCGTCACGAACAGCCGCTTCGACCAGGGTGATGGCGGCCATTATCTGAAAACCCGGACCGCCCGCGTCACCATCAGCGGCAACAGCTTTGACGATAGCGGCGGGCGCCTGACCAATTATATGATCGACCTGTCCAATGGCGCGACCGGCACGATCACGGGCAATGAAATGGTGCAGGGCAAGGACAAGGATAACTGGTCCGCCTTCATCACCGTCGCGCCCGAAGGTCGTGAACATTCGAGCGCGGGCCTCGTGATCGAGGGGAACAAGGCGGGTTTCGTGCCGGGTCTGGAGCGCGGTTCCACCTTCGTCGCCAATTTTACCGACGATGCGGTGCGGATCGGGGCGAACGAACTGGCGCCCAGCATGAAGGTCAAGGACCGGCGCTGACTTAGGCACAGCGTTGTGGTAGGGCGACGACATGCGAACCACCTATGACAGTGCGACCGTCCGCCTCTATCATCTGGGCGACGATGGCGCGGCCATGACAATCCTGTACGGCCCCCTGAGCGAGGCGCTGCGCGTGGCCGAGCAGCAGCCGGAAGATGTGCAGGACGGGCTGTATCTGGCGACCGACAATGATGTGGTCGCCTATCTGGACCTCATCGAGGAGTAATTACCCGCCCAGCAGCGCGAGTTGCTGGCGGATGACGTCCAGATTATGCCGTGCCAGATGGCTGCCGCGCCCCTCGACCGATCCGTCCAGATCGGGGCGCTCGCCAATCTCCAGACAGCGTTCCCATGCCGTGGCCGCCAGCGGCAGCCATTCGGTGAGCGCAGAGGCAGGCTCCGCCAGTGCCCGGTCCATCGCCAGATTGCCGAGCACGAAGAAGAAATCGGGCGACTCCTGCCAATGGGCCATCTGCTGCCCGGCGATGGCGATGGCTTTCGCCGATGCGCCCGACTGGCCGAGGCAATGGAGCCGGCGGATCAGCAGCCCGTGGGTCCAGGGTGCGCCGTCGGGGGTGCGGGCGCTGGCCTGATCATACCAGTCCGCCGCCCTGCCATAGTCGCGGGCCGTCTCCGCCTCCTTGCCCAATTGGTAGAGGAGATAAGGGTTTTCGGGATCGCCCTGCAATGCCGCCAGCAACATTGGCGTGTTGCGGTCGCGCTTGCCCGCCGCCTGCGCATCCTCATAGCCGTCATGATCGAGGATGAGGGTGGTCCGTTCCACTGGCAGGTCTGATACCGGCTGTTCGTGGATGCGCCCGGCATAGCGGACGCCGCGCGGCAGCAGTCGGGCGATCCAGCTCCGGGTCGAGGGCAGGGCAGGGCCGGCCTGCTGCGGCAGGTCGAAGCTGCTGCGGATGCACAGCGCGCCGAGCCGGGGTGGTCCGTCGCACCAGTCGCGCACTGTCTCGCCGCCTTGTGCGATCCATTCGTCTGCGTCGATCACCAGAGTCCAGTCGGCATCGGCCAGCGCCAGCACATGATTGCGCGCGGCGGAAAAATCGCCGGGCCAGTCGAGATGATGGACCTGCGCACCGCATTGCCGGGCGATCGCGACGCTGTCGTCGGTCGATCCGGTGTCCAGCACGACCATGGCGTCGACATGGGGCCGCACGCTGTCGAGGCAGCGGGCGATGCAGCGCGCCTCGTTCCGCATGATGAGCGTCGCGGCGATCCGGGGGCGATTGGCGGTCATGCCCCTGTTTCGCGCGGGCGACCTAAAAAGCCGTTAACCATCGGCGAAACCGAAGGGCGCGCGGGTGCGGCGATAATCGTCGGGCAGCATGTCACGACCGATCGGCGGGGCGGATCGGGCCATGCACTGGGCGCGGTGGCAGAGGCGACAGGTGACGCCGATCGAGGTCGGCTCTGGCGCGGGCGCACCCTGCGTGTAGATCAGCCGGTGCGCATGGTCCGCCGCGCAGCAGAGTGCGATGGCGCGCTCTACCTTCGGGGCGCCCCAGCCTCCGCCGCCCGCCGTCACCGTGCGCGCGATCGAGAAGAAGCGCTGGCCGTCGGGCAGTTCCAGCCATTGCGTCACCACTTCGCGCGGGGTTTCGAACACGCGATGCACCGACCAGAGCGGGCAGGAGCCGCCATGCCGGGCGAAAGGGAAGCCTGCGCCATCGAGACGCTTGCTGACATTGCCGGCGGGATCGACCCGCAGGAAGAAGAAGGGGACGCGCTCCTGCCCCGGCTTTTGCAGGGTGGTGAGGCGATGGGCGGTCTGTTCGAAACTGGTGCCGAACTGCCGGGCCAGCGCTTCGACATCATAGCGGCGCGCCTCGACGGCTTTGGCGAAGGCGGTATAGGGCATCAGGATGGCGGCAGCGGCGTAGCTGGCGAGCGCGCGGCGGGCGAGGCGGCGGCCGCTTTCATGGGCGAACTGGCCGTCTTTCAGGATCGCGTCGAAGCTTTTGCGCAGGTCCAGATAGGCGATCTGGAGCGCCAGTTGGAATTGCGAACTGGCCCCGTCGAGCGCATCGTCCAGCAGCACCGCGTCGCGATGCCGGTCGAGACGGCGCATGGACCCGGCCATCACGTCCGACGGCAGGCGGCGGACGCGCAGATTATGCTTTGCCTTGAGCCAGGCGGTGAGGCCGCCTTCGGATTCCGCTTCCGCCGCCAGCCTTTCCGCCGCATCGTCCAGCAGCGGGAAGCTGTTGCGACGGGCGGCGAGGAAGCGGCGCGATTCTGCGACGGGATCGGCGATGTCTTCGGCCGGCCCGGAACCCGCGCCGCGATCCGCTAGCGCCAGATGCTCTTCGCGATAGCTGGTGTAGAGGCGCAGCAGCGCTTCGGTGATGCCGGGATAATTGACCGCGACGTCGCCTGTGGCGAGCGTGGGCAAGTCGATGTCGGCGAACATCGGGTCTTTCAGCACCGCCTGCAACCGCGCCGTTTGTTCCGCGCCGCCGTCGCCCGCCACCTCCGCCATGTCGAGTTTGTACGTCCGCGCCAGCCGCAGCAGCATGTCGGCGGTCAGCGGCCGCTGGTTGCGTTCGAGCAGCGCGACATAGCTGGCGGAAATGTCGAGGTCGGCGGCCATGTCCGCTTGCGTCAGGCCCAGGTCGCGCCGCAGCCGCCGCAGGCGCGGCCCCATATAGACGGGACGATCCTTGGCCATGACATTCGACTCCTGTGCAGGCGTTACAACTTTACAGCAGATTTTTGTAAAGATCGACAACTGAACTTCAGGAGGACTGCCGCACTGCAACAAGGGGGACTAGGCCGGGTGCAACAGCTCACCCGCACTGAGGACAAGGCCCATGACCTACCAAGACAATATCGCGAAGGCGCGGACCCTGATCGGCAGCCACCCCGGCACCTGGGACGGCATCAACGCCGAATCCGTCGCCCGCATGAAGCTCCAGAACCGCTTCAACACCGGCCTCGACATCGCCAAATATACCGCTGGCATCATGCGCCGCGACATGGCCGCCTATGACCTCGATCCGGCCAACTACACCCAGTCGCTGGGTTGCTGGCACGGCTTCATCGGCCAGCAGAAGTTGATCGCGATCAAGAAGCATTTCGGCACGACCAAGGGAAAATATCTGTACCTGTCCGGGTGGATGGTCGCGGCGCTGCGCAGCGATTTTGGGCCGCTGCCCGACCAGTCGATGCACGAAAAGACCAGCGTTCCCGCGCTGATCGAGGAACTCTACACCTTCCTGAAGCAGGCCGATGCCCGCGAATTGGGGATGTTGTTCCGCGATCTCGACAAGGCGCGTGAGACGGGCAACGCGGTCGAGGCGCAGCGCCTGACCCACGCCATCGATAATTATGAAACCCATGTCGTGCCGATCATCGCGGACATCGACGCGGGCTTCGGCAATGCGGAAGCCACCTATCTGTTGGCGAAGAAAATGATCGAGGCGGGGGCCTGCGCGCTCCAGATCGAGAACCAGGTTTCGGACGAAAAGCAGTGCGGGCATCAGGACGGCAAGGTCACGGTGCCGCATGAGGACTTTCTGGCGAAGGTCCGGGCGTGCCGCTACGCCTTCCTGGAACTGGGCGTCGATGATGGCATCATCGTCACCCGGACGGACTCGCTGGGCGCGGGTTTGACCAAGCAGATCGCGGTCAGCAAGGAACCGGGCGATATCGGCGACCAGTATAACAGCTTCCTCGATTGCGAGGAGATCGACCCGGCGACGGCGAAGAATGGCGACGTCATCCTGAACCGCGACGGCAAGCTGTTGCGGCCCAAGCGTCTGCCCAGCAACCTGTTCCAGTTCCGCGAAGGCACCGGGGCGGATCGTTGCGTGCTCGATTGCATCACGTCGCTCCAGAATGGCGCGGACCTGCTGTGGATCGAGACGGAAAAGCCGCATATCGAGCAGATCGCGTCGATGGTCGACCGGATTCGCGAAGTCGTGCCTAACGCCAAGCTGGTCTATAATAATTCCCCCAGCTTCAACTGGACGCTGAACTTCCGTCAGCAGGTGTATGATGCCTGGGCAGAGGCGGGCAAGGATGTCAGCGCCTATGACCGCGCGAAGCTGATGAGCGCCGATTATGACGCGACCGATCTGGGTCTTGAGGCCGATGAGAAGATCCGCACCTTCCAGAGGGATGCGGCGGCGCGCGCCGGGATTTTCCATCACCTCATCACGCTGCCGACCTATCATACCGCAGCGCTCAGCACCGATAACCTTGCGAAGGACTATTTCGGCGCGGCTGGCATGTTGGGCTATGTCGAGGGTGTGCAGCGCAAGGAAATCCGTCAGGGCATCGCCTGCGTAAAGCATCAGAATATGTCGGGAAGCGACATTGGCGACGATCATAAGGATTATTTCGCCGGGGAAGCCGCGCTGAAGGCCGGCGGCGCGCACAACACGATGAATCAGTTTGCGGCCTGAGAAATAGTGGGAATTTGATAGCCGACGAGCTTTGCGGCCATGGCCGTGAACAGAGCCAGTTCGCGGGCGTGTGCAGAGCGGCCCGCGATTTGGGTGGAAGAAACTGGACGACTCGGCGGGGCACCGCCTGGTCGTTTTTTTATAGGCCCGTCATTGCGAGCTTGGCGAAGCAATCCATGGGAGCGCCGGTAGATTGCTTCGCTGCGCTCGCAATGACGAGGACCGGTCAGGCGATCCCCGCCCGCTGCCGCACGGCCTGCTTCAATATGTCGAGCGGCATCGCGCCCAGCGTCAGCACCTCGTGGAACTGCTTCAAGTCGAATTTGTCACCCTGCGCCGCCTTCACCTGCTCGCGCAGGTCGTGCCAGACGGTGTGGCCGATCTTGTAGCTGCACGCTTGCCCCGGCCAGACGGTATAGCGGTCGATCTCGCCCTGGCTGCGGCCGCGCGCGATGCCGGTGGTGGCGATCAGATAATCGGTCGCCTTTTCCCGGCTCCAGCGCTTGGCGTGCATGCCGCTGTCCACCACCAGACGGGTGGCGCGGAACAGCAGCGATTGCAGATAGCCGACCTGACCCAGCGGATCGCCTTCATACATGCCCATTTCGTCGGCCAGTTGCTCCGAATAGAGCGCCCAGCCTTCCGAATAGCCGCTGTAGAAGCCGCGACGGCGGATCATGGGGATGGAGTCGGATTCCAGCGCGACCGTCACCTGAAGATGATGCCCCGGCACCGCTTCATGATGGGTCAGTGTCGCAAGTCCGAATTTCGGCCGGTCGAACGTATCGCGCAGGTTGATGAAATAGATGGCCGGGCGCGACCCGTCGAGCGAGGCGTTCTGATAATAGCCGCCCGGCGCCCCCGCCTGAATCGTCACCGGCACGCGGCGGACCTCCACCGGCGCTTTGGGCACGGTGTTGAACGCTTCGCCGAGCCGCTCCTGCATCGCTTTGATCTGGGTATTGAGCTGCGCCAGCAGCGCCTCGCGGCCCGGATCGGTGTTGGGATAAAGCTGGTCGGGGCGCTTGTTGAGCGCGACCAGACGGTCGCCGACGCTGCCCTGGCTCATCCCCTGACCTTTGAGGATCGCGTCGATGCGGGCAGAGATGTCGGCAACCTGATCGAGGCCCATCCGATGGATTTCATCGCCGGTCAGCTTGGTCGTGGTCGCGGCTTCGGCGGCGGCGGCATAGAAGGCCTCGCCATCGGGCAGGCGCCAGCAGCCGGCGTCATGGCTGGCCTTGGCGCGCAACTGTGCAACGAGTTCGCGCTGGCGATCGACGGCCGGGAAGATCTTCTCCGCGACGATCTTTTCCGCCTGTGCGGCGCGTTCGGGCGGCAGGCCGGCGGCGGCCAGCTTTTTCACGAAGGATGCGACCAGTACGGTCTGCGCGGCGGGCTGGTCGCGCAGCGCGGCCTGCATCTTCATGGTCGTGTCGAGAATATAGTCGGGCGCGAACACGCCCTTGGCCGCATCCGCTTTCTGCCGGGCCAGTTCACCGTCCATGGCGGCGGGGAAGGCTTCCAGACGCGACAGATAGGCGTCGGCGTCCGCCGCATCCTTCACGCGGTGCTGCGAATCGAGGAAGTCGGGGACTTCGCGATAGCTGCCGGTAAGCTGGCTGAGGATATAGGGGGCGTAGCGGCCCGCCGTTTCGCCATAGCCGAAGCGTTCGCCGCCCACGGCGCGGTCCATCTGATAGGCGACGACGTCATAGTCGAGCTGGCTGGCGGGGCTGAGACTGGCGCGATCGACGCTGGCGAGTTGCCTGGCCTGCGCCTTGGTGCGGGCGAGATCCCTGGCTGCGCCGGCCGCACTGGTGTCGGAGAGCTTGCCGCGCAGCGCCGCCCGCGCGCCGGTGTCGAGGCCGAGGCGGGTCGCGCTTTCCGGGGACTCGGCGAGGCGCCCGTAGAAGAAATCGTCCAGCATCGCGCGGAATCGGGCGTCGGCGCTGCCGGACTGGGCAAAGGCGTCGGGGGTGGCGGCAACAAGGGCGGTTGCGCCGCTGGTGGCGAGAAATTGGCGTCGGTTCACGACAGGGGACTCCATCATGGGGGGAGGGGCGGCAAGGGGGCGCTGCCCGCGATGCGCTCTTTTGACGGTTGTTCAACAGCTTGGCTAGGGTGAGATCCTATCGGCTGGTCCGAGCGAAGTTCCCATAAGCCCAGCTTGTGAGCATCATGGATCGTTGCGGCTGTCCCGCCGTTTCTTCCTGCGATATGGCGCGCGTGCCTAAACCGGAGGAAAACCGATGTCCTACACGCTGATCACCGCCAACCGGAACTACAGCAGTTGGTCGCTGCGCCCCTGGGTGCTGATGACGGCGCTGGGCATCCCGTTCGAGGACCGGATCGAGCCGTTCGCGTTGGCCAACAACTATGCCGCTTTCCGCAGCTTTTCGCCGACGGGGCAGGTGCCCGCGCTGATCGACGGGGCCAATGGCGAAGAGCGCACCGTATGGGATTCGCTCGGCATCATCCTCTATCTGGCGGACCGTCATCCCGGCGTCTGGCCGGCGGACGAGGCTGCGCGCGCCTTCGCCCAATGCGCTACGGCCGAAATGCACAGCGGCTTCGCTACTTTGCGCAATGATTGCACCATGAATGTCGGTGTCCGGGTCGAGCCGCACATGCACTCGTCCGCGCTCGACAAGGACATCGCCCGGCTGCGCGAAGTGTGGGAGCAGGGGCTGGATCGCTTCGGCGGGCCGTTCCTTGCGGGCAAGGTCTTTACCGCGATCGACGCCTTCTACGCTCCGGTGGCATTCCGCGTGCGCACCTATGGGCTGGACGTCGGCCCGATCGCGCAGGTGTGGGTCGATCATATGCTCGCCCATCCGGCGATGGTGCAGTGGGAGCAGGAGGCGCTGGCCGAAACCTGGCGCGAAGACAGCCATGAGGCAGAGATCGGCGCTGCGGGCAGGATCATCGCAGACCATCGGGCGGTGTAACATTCTTGCCCGCCTGACGGGAAAACAGGGTATTTCGGTCGCTCGCCCCCTTTCCCGATCGCCGTGACGGGTCTAGGGGGTGAGGACTATGGTTAAACCACGCACCCTCTACGAAAAGATCTGGGACGCGCACGTTGTCGAACGGCGTCCCGATGGCACCTGCCTCATCTATATCGACCGCCATCTCGTCCATGAAGTGACGAGCCCGCAGGCGTTCGAGGGCCTTCGTCTCGCTGGACGAAAAGTGCGACGGCCCGATCTGACCCTGGCGGTGCCGGATCACAACCTGCCCACCACGCCGCGTCGCGACGCGGATGGCAAGCGCATCTCGATCGCCGACCCGGAGAGCGCACAGCAGCTTGCCGCGCTGGAGCGCAATGCGCCCGAATTCGGCGTGCGCCTGATCGGCGACGCGGATCTGGAGCAGGGCATCGTCCATGTCGTCGGCCCGGAACAGGGCTTCACCTTGCCTGGTACTACGCTGGTCTGCGGCGACAGCCATACGTCTTCGCATGGGGCTTTGGGCGCGCTGGCCTTCGGCATCGGCACGTCCGAGGTGGAACATGTGCTGGCCACGCAGACGCTGTTGCTCAAGCAATCGAAGACGATGGCAGTCGTGGTCGATGGCGTGCTGGCCCCCGGCGTCACGCCCAAGGATGTCGCGCTGGCGATCTGCGGCACCATCGGCACGGCCGGCGGGACTGGCTATGTCATGGAATATTGCGGTTCCGTGTTCCGCGACATGTCGATCGAGGGGCGGCTGACCGTCGCCAACATGTCGATCGAGGCGGGCGCGCGGTCCGGCCTGTTCGCCCCGGACGAGAAGACCTTCGCCTATATCAAGGGTCGCCCGATGGCGCCCAAGGGCGCAGACTTCGACGCGGCGGTGGCCTGGTGGAAGACGCTCGTCACCGATGAGGGCGCCGTGTTCGACAAGACGGTGGTGATCGACGCCGCCGACATCGTGCCCAACGTCACCTGGGGCACCAGCCCGGAAGACGTCGTGGCCGTGACCGGCGTGGTGCCCGATCCGCAGAGCTTCGCCGACCCGTCCAAGCAGGCCGCCGCACAGAAGTCGCTCGACTATATGGGCCTGACCGCTGGCCAGAAAATGGCCGACGTCGCCATCGAGCATGTCTTCATAGGCAGTTGCACCAACAGCCGGATCGAGGATCTGCGCGCCGCCGCCTCGCTGCTCAAGGGGCGGCATATCGCGGCCGGCATCAAGCATGCGATGGTCGTGCCGGGTTCGGGACTCGTCAAGCAACAGGCCGAATCCGAAGGGCTGGACCGTATCTTCCTCGACGCCGGGTTCGAATGGCGCGAGCCGGGCTGTTCGGCCTGTCTGGGCATGAACCCGGACAAGGTGCCGGCGGGCGAACGCTGCGCATCGACCAGCAACCGTAATTTCATGGGGCGTCAGGGACCGGGATCGCGCACCCATCTGGTGTCGCCCGAAATGGCGGCGGCGGCGGCCATCACCGGCCGGCTGACCGATGTGCGTGAATTGCTGAACAATGAAGAAGGTGTGGTCGCATGAAGAAGATTTTCTGGCTGCTGACGCTGGGCGCACTGGCGAGCGCGGCGATGGCCGCGAGTTTGGGCCGCGCCGAAGACACGCCCGCAGGCCAGCCTGAAAAAGTGCAGGCGAAGAAGGTTCACTGATGGACAAGCTGACGACCGTCGACGGCCGGGCCTATCCGTTCGGGATGAAGAATGTCGACACCGACATCGTCATCCCCGCGCATTGGCTGAAAACCATCTCGCGCAATGGCCTGGGCAAGGGCGCGTTCGAGGTTCTGCGCAAGGAGCCGGGCAACGTCTTTGACGATCCCGACTATGCCGGCAGCCCGATCCTGATCGCGGGCGACAATTTCGGTTGCGGGTCCAGCCGCGAACATGCCGCCTGGGCGCTCGGCGACCTGGGCATCAAGGTGGTGATCGCGCCCAGCTTTTCCGACATCTTTTCCGGCAATGCGTTCAAGAACGGGATATTGACCGTGGTGTTGCCGCAGGACGCGGTCGATCGGCTGCTGGAAGTTGCTCAAGGCATCAATGGAACCCCGGACCCGATCCATGTCGATCTGGAATCGCAGACGGTCACGACGCAGTTTCAGGATCGCTTCACTTTCGAGATAGACCCTTTCCGCAAACATTGTCTGCTCGGCGGTCTGGACGAGATCGGCCTGACGCTGGATCAGGGCGATGTGATCGACGGCTATGAAGCCAGGCAAGCGCAGGACCGGCCATGGATCGTCCCCGCTGCCGTTGCGTAATTCACCGCTTCTGCCTATCTATCCTATCTTATACTGCTTTGAACGGGGCATAGACGCATGACCACTTTCGATGATCGCGAACAGGCGTTCGAAAACAAGTTCGCCCATGACCAGGAACTGGAGTTCCGCATCCAGGCGCGCCGGAATCGGCTGCTGGGTGAATGGGCTGCGGTCAAGATGGGCCTGACGCCGGAAGAGACGGACGCCTATGCCAAAGCGGTGGTGCAGGCCGATTTCGAGGAAGCCGGCGACGAGGATGTCATTCGCAAGCTGTTGGGCGACATGACCTCGGCCGGGATCGAGATCGACGAAGCCGGGGTGCGCACCGCGCTGGACGAGCAGGCGGTGATCGCCCGCCGCATGTTCATCGAAGTCCAGTAAGGATCACGCGACGATGCCGATGGCGGCCGACGATATTGCGGACATGATCCGTGCAGCCATCCCGGACGCGCAGGTCGAGATTACCGACCTGGCCGGTGATGGCGATCATTATGCGGCGAAGGTCGTGGCGGAAAGTTTCCGGGGCATGAGCCGGGTGGCGCAGCAGCGCGCCGTCTATGCCGCGCTGGGCGGACGCATGGGAGGCGTGCTGCACGCCTTGCAACTGACCACCGCCGTTCCCAACTAACGGACCAGAGATTAGCGTCCATCGGATGGACGCCAGACAGGAATGGAAATTTTCACATGACCGACGCCGTGCAGCAGCGGATCGCCGAGATCGTCAAGGGCAGCGATGTGGTGCTCTTCATGAAGGGTACGCCGCTTTTTCCCCAGTGTGGCTTTTCCAGTCGGGCCATCGCCATCCTGGAACATCTGGGCGTGACCTATGAAACGGTCGACGTTTTGCAGGATCAGGGCGTGCGTCAGGGCATCAAGGCCTTCTCCGACTGGCCGACCATCCCCCAGCTTTATGTGAAGGGTGAGTTCGTCGGCGGCAGCGACATCATGATGGAAATGTATGAGGCGGGTGAGCTGAGCCAGCTTATGGCCGACCAGGGCGTCGCCGCCGCCAACTGAGCGCGGGTTGATTGGCAATAGGGAAGGCGGTCCGCAAGGGCCGCCTTTTTTGTTGCGGCTTGGATGGGGAGCGGAAGGACTGCTTTTCGACTGCGCGAAAAGATCGTGAGCGTCAGGGTTGGGTAACGGTGGTGTCAGCAACCAGGCGCGGCACCCAAATCGTACATGACAATCCTTCGCTTGCCCGTTCTCCATTCGGCAGTCGCACCCGCTTGAAGCAGCCGCCGAGTGGAAACTCACGGCTGAGCCAACGACCTTGGGGTGTGTCCTGCTCATAGGGATCGATCTCTGAGCGTTCCAGAAATGCCCAGAGCCGAGCGGCCGTGTCGCCAGCGCAGATATATTTGTGGCTGTCTTCTGTGTCGGTCACATCTCCTGCTGCGACCGCGGCGTTCAGACACGCTGCCATTAGTCCGGGCATTTGCTCGGGGAAAGGCGCCGCGTCA
This sequence comes from Sphingobium sp. Leaf26, assembly GCF_001421665.1. Taxonomy (GTDB): domain Bacteria; phylum Pseudomonadota; class Alphaproteobacteria; order Sphingomonadales; family Sphingomonadaceae; genus Sphingobium. The sequence continues at coordinate 816,252 of NZ_LMKV01000001.1, read as the reverse complement.
TGGCTGGCGATTAGCAAAGCGATGGTTAATGTCAGCATAGTTGACCAAAGATACAAAGTCTGGCGAAGCGCGCCAAGCATTAAAGCCCGCTTCTTGTCGTCAGCAGTGATCTCCATTCGCAGATGGCCCGCAGCCCGTTACGAACGGAAGCGTGCGTGTCGCTTTAGTTCTCACGACGCGCGGTTGCCATGTACCTGTTGCGCAGATGGCGCGCCGATGACGCTTCGCGAGAGTCTCGCGAGATAAGTATGCGGTTCGCCTGTCGTGTCGTCGTGGAGATGTTGGGAGGGGCCACCGGGTGGGGGATGCTTGGCGGAGACATGCCTGCATCCCCCGGTAGTTGAACGGTGGGAACGCGACTAAAGTCGCAATGGCCGTGCCAAATTGGGGCGATCGCGGGAAGCTGCGGGTTCCAAAGGTTAACGCGCTGATTCCCGCCGCGCCATCTGTCAAAATTTCCGACATTTTCCGGCTTTTTCAACATGAAGCCTATGAACGGCTCACCTGCGAACGACCATTGACTACATCTGTAATCAATGCGATTACATCTGTGGTTGTTAAACATCGAGTCGGGTATCCGGCCAGTAAGCGAGAAGACGTGAGCGAGAAAATCAGCGAAGCGGAACTGGTGGTGATGGAGGCGCTGTGGGAAGCCGCGCCGCAGACCGCCAACGACGTTGCCGACCGCGTTGCCACCGATCGCGACTGGAGCCTGCAAACGGTCAAGACATTATTGTCGCGACTGATGGCCAAGGATGTCATTGCCGCCGACCAGGATGGCCGCCGCTTTCTCTATCGTCCGATGGTGGCCCGTGACGATTATGTCGCGGGCGAAGGCGGGCGTCTCGTGAACCGGTTGTTTGGCGGGCGCATATCGCCGCTGGTCGCCCAGTTGGCGCAACAGGATCAATTGACGGCGGACGATATCGCCGAGCTTGAGGCCATCCTGAAGGGGCTGAAATCATGAACGTCTGGTTGGCCGAAACGCTGATCGCCACCACCTTGCTGATGGCGCTGGTCATGATGTTGCGGCGGCCGGTGGCGCGTTGGCTGGGGGCTGGGGCGGCCTATCTGCTCTGGGCGCTGCCGCTGGCGCGGATGGTGATGCCGGCTTTGCCCTGCGACATCGATCCTTCGCCGTTGCATCTGGCGGTGGATCAGGCGGGCCTGTCCGACCTGCTGGCCGTGACGCCCGCGGCTCCGGTCACGACTATGCCCACGGCCTTCCCTTGGCTGGAGGCGGGCCTGTCGCTCTGGTTTGTCGGCATGATCGCTTTCCTGATCGTGCAGGCGGTAGGCTACATCCGTTTCCGCCGCCATATGCTGGATGGCGCTACCCCGATCGGGGAGGAAGGGCGCATCCGCCTCATTTCCAGCCCGCATGCGTCCGGTCCGCTCGCCTTCGGTGTGCTGCGGCCGTACATCGTGCTGCCTGCCGATTTCGCCCTGCGCTATGACGCGCAGGAGCAGGATATGGCGATCGCCCACGAACGGGCGCATCATGAGCGGCGCGATCTGGCCGCCAACATGATCGCGCTGCTGTTGCTGGCGGTCCATTGGTGTAATCCGGTCGCCTGGATCGCCTATCGTGCCTATCGCGCCGATCAGGAAACCGCCTGCGACGCGCGCGTCCTGTCGCTTTACGGCCGCGATCAGGCCCATGCCTATGGTCGCGCCATTTTGAAGGCGGCCGGCGGTCGGCAATTTGCCGGCGCCTGCCATCTTACCCGTATCACCACGCTCAAGGGGAGGCTGAAAATGCTGTCCAACCATGACATTTCGCTTCAGCGCATCAGCTGGGGCATGGCCGCCGTCGCGATCGTCACCGCCGCCGGCCTGGCGCTCACCGCATCGGGCAGCCGCGCCGCACAGCAGATGGCGGCGATCACCGACAAGGTGGAGAGCGCCGACTTCGCCAAACTGTCCGATCTGGTGTCGCAGCCGGCCGTGGCGACCGTGCCGTCGACGGCCGAAATCGCGGCGGTCCCCGCTGTGTCAGCGGTGCCTGCTGTCCCCGCCCTTTCCTCGGTGCAGGCGGGCGATGAGGCATGGCCCTCGCCAGCGCCTATCGCTCCGCCCGCGCCGATGGTGCCCGCCGCCGACATGATCGCCCCGGTCGCGCCCGTACCGCCGGCTCCGCCGAGCGTGCGCAGCGAAAAGGGCCGGATTACCGTCACCCATGCCGACGGTCGCGTCGAAACCCACCGCATCCCGACCGAGGCGGAGATTGCCCGCATGGTGCCGGTGGTCGATGTCCGCAACGGATGTGACGGTAGCGGCCAGACGACCAGCCGCAGCGAAAGCATCGACGCCAATGGCCGCCGCCATATCAAGGTGCGCATCTGTCAGGACGTGATCGACCGCACGATGGAGCGGGCGCAGATGCAGGCCGAACGCGGGCGCGCGCAGGCTGAACGTGGCCGCGCACAGGCGGAGCGGGCGCGGGTTCAGGCGGATCGCGCCGCCCGTCTGGCCGATGCCGACATGGCCCGCGCCGATCGTGCCCGGCGCAGCGCCCATGTCGCGGCGCTGAGCAGCCTGCGCGCCAGCCGCGCCCAGATCGTCAACAACTGGTCCATGCCCAGGGACGCCCGTGCCGAAGCGCTGCGCGACCTGGACGAATCCATCGCCGAACTGCGCAGCGAGCAGGACTGAATTTAGGATAACATCCGTTCGCCCTGGGCCTGTCGAAGCCCTGTTCTTCTTTACGATGTTGAAGCGGAACAGTTCTTCGACAGGCTCGGGGCGAACGGCCTTTCATGCTGTGGCAGGGGCGCTCGAAATCCGACCGGCCGGCCTTAAACCGCCACCACTTCGGGCAGGATGGCGTCGAGCAGGAGCATACCCGCCGGCGCCACCTGCAAATGGTCGCCCGTCAGGCGGATAAGGCCAAGGTCGGTCAGTTGGGCAATCGCCCGTTCGTCCACCAGACGATCCGCCCTGATGCCGGACCGGGCGGCGATCCGGGCCAGATCTACCCCTTCGCCCAGCCGCAACCCCATCAGCAATGCTTCACGGGCACGATCTTCGGGTAACAGTGGCTCTTCGCTCTGGATGCCATGGCCGTTGCGGGACACCGCACCCATCCAGTTTTCCGGCTTCTTGTGGCGCAGCGTCGCCATCCCGCCGCGCCGCCCATGCGCCCCAGGTCCGATCCCGGCATAATCACCATAGCGCCAGTAGACGAGATTATGGCGGCTTTGCTGCCCCGGCCGGGCATGGTTGCTGATTTCGTAGGCGGGGATGCCCGCCGCGCCGGTCATCGCCTGCGTCAGCTCATAGAGTGTGGCGCCATGATCGGGATCGGCGGGCGTCAGCTTGCCTTGCGCCACCAGCGTGGCGAAGCGGGTGCCCGGCTCGATCGTGAGTTGGTAGAGCGACAAATGGCCGGTGCCGAAGGAGAGGGCGCGCGTCAGTTCCGCCTCCCAATCGCCTTCGCTCTGATCGGGACGGGCGTAGATCAGGTCGAAACTCACCCGATCGAACACACGCTGCGCGGTGTCTAATGCGGCCAGCCCCTCCGCTACGTCATGGGCGCGGCCCAGGAAATGCAGCGCCTGATTGTCGAGCGCTTGTAGGCCGAGCGAGGTGCGGTTGACCCCCGCGATGGCTAGGTCGGAAAAACGCGCGGCCTCGACCGAATTGGGATTGGCCTCCAGCGTGATCTCTATGTCCAGGGTGAAGCCCCAATGACGCTGCGCCGCGCCGATCAGCGTTTCGACCAGCGCGGGCGGCATCAGCGACGGAGTGCCGCCGCCGAAGAAGATGGAGGAGAGCGGCCGGTCCGGTGTCAGCGCTGCCTCATGCGCCATGTCCGCCAGCAGCGCGGCTTCCCATGCCGGAATGTCCACGCCGTCGCGGACATGGCTGTTGAAGTCGCAATAGGGGCATTTGGAGATGCAGAAGGGCCAGTGGATATAGAGGGCCTGGGCATCGGTGATCGCCGGCGAGGTTGGGAGGATGTGGGACGACATGGCGCGGCCAGCCCTTAGAGGCTTTTTGCGCGGGGTGCCATCCGGGCGAGCCGGGTAGGGATGGATATTTCTACCGCTGGCGCGCATTCAGCAGATGAGGTTGCTAAAGGAGAAGAGGATGCACCGTAGGGCATTGGCATGGATTGCGGGTAGCGCGCTGCTGTCGCTCGTGGCCTGCGGAGCGCCGTCGCAGCCGGAGCGCAAGGCGGAGGATGCGGCTGGCAACATGATTACCGCTCCGGTGGCCGATGCGTCGGGGAATGAGAGCGTGGCGCAAAGCCCGATGGCGGATGCCGTGCCAGCCACCGATGGTGCGAGCGTTGAGCCGCTGTCCTGCGCCGCCGATATCGGATCGGCAGCGGCAGCCAGGCGCGTTGCCGTATGCCGCAACGTGTCGCCTGCCACGCGGCCGCCCTGCAATGCCGCCAATAGTTGCGCCATGATCGAGGATGAGATTGCGCGCAGTTGTGCCCTGTTCGATGGCAAGGGCGAGCCGATGCAGGGATGCGATCCGGCGCCCAAGAGCATGGCGGCGGCGGTCGCGGTGGTGCAGCGTTATTATTCGGCGCTCAACGCGCGCGACTATGGCACGGCCTGGGCGCAATGGGGGGAGGATGGCCGGCCGGGCCAGAGTTTCGACCAGTTCCAGTCGGGCTTTGCCGGCACCCGATCGACGCGGGTGACGATCGGCAGCAAGTTGGAGCCGGGCGATGGCGGGGCGGGTTCGATCTACCAGACGGTGCCGGTGACGATCGATTCGCAGCTACAGGACGGTACGCGCCAGCGGTTCGTCGGTGATTATGTGGTGCGCCGCGTCAACGACGTCGATGGCGCCACGGCCGCCCAGCTACGCTGGCATATCGGGCAGGCGAAGCTGAAGGCGGTGCCGGCGGGGTGAGCGGTCAGATGACCGCTGCGACCAATTGCTCGAACGCCCTGGCGCGGTGGCTCATGGCATGTTTGGCGTCCGGGTCCATTTCCCCGAAGCTGATATCATGGTCCAGGGGCTGGAACATGGCGTCATAGCCGAAGCCATTCTGCCCGCGCGGCGGCCAGACTAGCGTGCCGTCGATCCGCCCCTCGAACGCTTCGACATGACCATCTGGCCAGGCGAGGGCGAGGGCGCAGATGAAGTGGGCGCTGTGGCTGGCGTCCGGTCCCTTGGCCTGCACGCCGTCCCACACCAGTTGCATGGCCATGCCGAAATCCTTGGTCGGGCCGGCCCAGCGCGCCGAAAACAGGCCGGGGTCGCCGCCCAGCGCCTCGACGCACAGGCCGCTGTCGTCGGCGAGGGCGGGCAGGCCGGACAGGTCCGCCGCCTGCATCGCCTTCAATTCCGCATTGGCGATGAAGGTGGTGCCGGTCTCTTCGGGTTCGGGCAGGTCCAGCGACGCGGCGGAAATAGGCTCGATCCCGAACGGGCCGAGCAAGGCGGCGATTTCGCGCACCTTGCCGGGATTGTGGCTGGCGATCACCAGCTTGCCCGGCTTCAGCTTGCGGATCGCCTGTTCCTGTCCGAAATTGTCGCTCATCTCGCCCTACCCTGCCTTATTTTCCGTCATCCCAGCGAAGGCTGGAATCCCACTTCTTCTTCTGCTTCACGCGAACAAAAGAAAAGGGAGATGTCGTTGAGAGTCACGTGCCTCTCAACGACCTTCGCTGGCATGACGGTGTTTTGTGTCTGGCTTAACGCCCGGTTGCCACATCCTGCGCGGCGAAGATCTTCGCGCAGCCGATGCGGGCGAGGCGGAGCAGGCGGAGCAGCTCTTCCTCGTCATAGGCCGCGCCCTCAGCCGTCGCCTGCACTTCGGCGAACTTGCCGTCGCCGGTCAGGATCAGGTTGGCGTCGGTTTCGGCATTGCTGTCCTCGGCATAGTCGAGGTCGAGGACGGGGGTGCCGTTATAGATGCCGCAGCTGATCGCCGCGACCTTCTGGATGATCGGGTCTTGCGTCAACGCGCCCGATGCCAGCAGCTTGTCGACGGCGATGCGCAGCGCGACCCAGCTACCTGAAATAGCCGCCGTCCGCGTGCCGCCATCGGCCTGGATCACGTCGCAGTCGATCACGATCTGCCGTTCGCCCAGCTTCTTGAGATCGACGACCGTGCGCAACGAGCGGCCGATCAGGCGCTGGATTTCCTGGGTGCGGCCCGATTGCTTGCCCTTGGCCGCTTCACGACTGCCGCGGGTGTGGGTGGCGCGGGGCAGCATGCCATATTCGGCCGTGACCCAGCCCGACCCCTTGCCGCGCAGGAAGGGGGGTACCTTTTCCTCGATCGAGGCGGTGCACAGCACGCGCGTGTCGCCGAAGCTGATGAGGCACGACCCTTCCGCGTGGATGGTGAAGCCGGGTTCCATGGTGATATCGCGCATCTGGTCGGGCGCGCGGCCGGAAGGACGCATAATTTCTACTCCGAAGCGTTCGAGGGGCAGCGGGCGCCGCCAATGCGCCCAACGGCGCACTTAAAGCGCCGCTTAGCGGTCGATGGAACGACTTGCCAGTGTCCAGACCGCAATTTGGACGATATGAGGGGTTATGACGATAAAAATCTGGGTCGCAGCCGGGCTGTTGGCATTGACGGGGTGCATGGCGGAGCAGGAAGGGCTGGAGCCGCCCAAGGCGCCGGGCGATGTGATCCGCTTCACCGCCGGACGCTGTTTCGGCGCCTGCCCGGCCTATACGGTGCAGGTGTCGCCCGATGGCGCGGGCCTGCTGACGCCGGAACGCTTTACGTCGGTGCCGGGGCCGACCCGCTTCACCATCAGCCGCATTCAATATCGCAAATTGCTGACGACGCTCGCGCCGCATCGGCCGGCTGCCGGCACGACGCAGAAGATCGACCAGAAAAGCTGCACCCGTTTCGCTACGGACATGCCCGGCTATAGCGTCGAATGGAGCCGGCCGGGGCAGCAGCCGACGCGGCTGGATTTTCAGTCCGGTTGCATGGACCCGCTTTATGGCAAGCTGCGCGTGGCGATCGCGTCGGTGCCCAGGATATTGGATGTGCAGCATATGCTGAATCCCAAGGCAGTCGCACCCTGATTCTGCCTGCGGCCTTGAGCCTGCCCGCCGTCTTGCCTAGATAAGGCGCATGTCGGTCACGCCCATATCCGAATTGAACGATCGCGCGCGGGATGTCTTTCGCCTGGTGGTGGAAAGCTATCTGGGCACGGGCATGCCGGTGGGATCGCGCACCATCAGCAAGATGGCGTCGCTCAGCCTCTCGCCCGCATCGATCCGCAACGTCATGCAGGATCTGGAGGAACTGGGCCTGCTCGCCGCGCCGCATACCTCGGCCGGGCGAATGCCGACCGAGACGGGGCTGCGGCTGTTCGTCGATGGCATGATGCAGGCGGCCGAACCCTCGCCGGAGGAGCGGCGCGCGATCGAGGCCGGCATATCCGAAAGCGGGCCGATCGAAGAAGCGCTGTCCGCCGCCACCGCGACACTGTCTGGCCTTTCCGCCTGCGCCGGCATCGTCATGGTGCCCAAGCGCGAGCCGGTGTTGCGTCAGTTCGGATTCGTGCCGCTGAATGCCCGCCAGGCGCTGGCGGTGCTGGTGGGGCAGGACGGGTCGGTCGAAAATCGCGTGCTGAACCTTCCCGAAGGCGTCAGCCCGATCGCGCTCAACGAAGCGGCGAATTTCATGTCGGCGCGCTTTGGCGGCCTGACCCTGCGGCAGGCGGGCGAGGCGCTGGCGCGGGAGATGGAGGCGGAGCGGCACGCGCTCGACAACAGCGCGCGCGATCTGGCGGCGCGGGGCTTGGCCATCTGGTCGCATGATGCCGACGACCGGCCGGTGCTGATCGTGCGCGGCCAGTCGTATCTGCTGGACGATGGCGCCGCAGCCGACCTGGAGCGCGCCCGGCAATTGCTGGAACAACTGGAGGGCAAGCAGGAAATATTGGACCTGCTGCGCGGCGCTCTGGCGGGCAGCGCGACTAAAATCTTCATCGGTTCGGAAAACAAGCTCTTTTCCCTGTCGGGGTCTTCGGTCATAGCCGCGCCCTACCGTGGCGCGGACGGCCGGGTCGTCGGCGTGGTCGGCGTGATCGGCCCCACGCGCTTGAACTATGCGCGGGTGATCCCCATGGTGGACTTCACTGCACAGACGCTGTCGAGATTGATGAGATGACCGAGAACAAAGACACTATCGAAAACACCGAAATCGTGGACGCGCTGCCGGAGGATGCGGTGCCCGCCGGAGACGCCGCAGCGGATACGATCGCCGCTCTGGAGGCGGAACTCGCCACCGCGAAGCAGGATATTCTCTACGCCCATGCCGACACGCAGAATGTGCGCCGCCGGCTGGAAAAGGAGCTGGCCGACGCCCGTTCCTATGCGTCGACCGCTTTTGCGCGCGATATCCTGTCGGTCGCCGACAATCTGAGCCGGGCGCTGGCCGCGATCCCCGCTGATCTGCGCGAGGATGAGAAGTTCAAGTCGCTGGTCGTGGGCCTGGAAGCCACCGGCCGCGAACTGGACAGCGTATTCGGCCGCAATGGCGTGACCAAACTGGAGTCGGTCGGCCAGCCGCTCGACCCCAACAAGCATCAGGCGGTGATGGAAATTCCCTCGGCCGACGCCGAACCGGGCACCGTGCTGGTCGAAATGCAGGCGGGCTACATGATCAAGGACCGCCTGCTGCGCCCCGCCATGGTCAGCGTGGCGAAGAAGCCGGACTAATATTTCGATCCGTTCGGGCTGAGCCTGTCGAAGCCCTTTCTTTTCCTGAAGAAGAGAAGCCCTTCGACAGGCTCAGGGCGAACGGAGATGATTTGTGCGCCACGATCTCAACCTCACCACCGACCGTCCGACCTTCGTCACCCATCTCGAATGTTCGCTGACCGGCGAGCGCTATGAGGCGGACCGGTTGCATGGGTTGTCGGCGGCGGGGAAGCCGCTCCTGGTGCGCTATGATCTGGACGGCGTGCGGGCCACGCTGACCAAGGACGCGCTGGCGGCCCGGCCGATGGACCTGTGGCGCTGGCGTGAATTGCTGCCGGTGCGGCAGACGGCCAACATCGTGAGCCTTGGCGAGAATGCGACGCCGCTGATCCCGTTGCCGCGCACGGCGGCGCGTCTGGGTGGTGCGCATTTGCTGGCCAAGGATGAGGGGCGGTTGCCGACCGCGTCGTTCAAGGCGCGCGGCCTCGTCATGGCCGTGTCGATGGCCAGGGAACTGGGCGTGACCCAGGTGGCGATGCCGACCAATGGCAATGCCGGCGCTGCGCTGGCCGCCTATGCCGCCGTTGCGGGCATGGAGGCGATCGTCTTTTGCCCTGCCGATACGCCCGAAGTGAATGTGCGCGAGATCGCTGCACAGGGTGCGCGGGTCTATCGCGTCAACGGCTATATCGACGATTGCGGCGCGATCGTAGGGCAGGGTGTCAAGGAACGCGGCTGGTTCGATTTCTCCACGTTGAAAGAGCCCTATCGGATCGAGGGTAAGAAGACGATGGGGCTGGAACTGGCCGAACAGCTTGGCTGGGAATTGCCCGACGCGATCTTCTACCCCACCGGCGGCGGTACCGGCCTGATCGGCATGTGGAAGGCGTTCGACGAACTGGAGAAGATCGGCTTCATCGGATCGAAGCGGCCCAGGATGTTCGCGGTACAGGCGGAAGGTTGCGCGCCGATGGTTCGCGCGTTCGAGCAGGGCGTCGAATTTGCCGAGCGCTGGGAGGATGCGCAGACCATCGCCATGGGCATTCGCGTACCCAAGGCAGTCGGCGATTTCCTGATCCTGCGCGCAGTGCGGGAAAGCGACGGCTCGGCGCTGGCCGTGTCGGACGCGGCGATTGCGGAGGCGGTGCGCGATGTGGCGCGCGACGACGGCTTGCTGCTCTGTCCGGAGGGTGGGGCGACGCTGGCTGCCTATCAACGCGCGCTGGATGAGGGGCTGATCGGCCGGGACGAGCGGGCCGTGTTGTTCAACTGCGCCAGTGGCCTGAAATATCCGCTGGAGGATCAGAGCCGCACGCTGGACCGGCACGCGCCGATCGATTTTTTCACGCTCTAAGATATTTTTATACACTTAAGATGTATCGTAACTCTTGACGATGGGAATTTTAAAGATATATCGCAAAGCATCATGACACATATGAAAGAGCAAATGATGCGCAACTACAATTTTCACGGCCGCCATGGCGGCCATCACCGCGGTCTGCATGGACATGATCGCTTCGCTTTCCCCGGCGGCTTCGGCCGTGGCCATGGCGGTCCGTTCGGTGGCGGCGATCCCTTTGGTGAAGATGGCCCACGCGGTGGCGGTCGCGGTGGGCGCGGCGGCGGCGGCGGTCGTCGGCGCCTGTTCGACAATGAGACGCTGCGGCTGATCCTGCTGAAGCTGATCGCCGATGAGCCGCGCCATGGCTATGAACTGATCCGCGCGATCGAGGCGCTGTCGGGCGAAGCCTATGCGCCCAGCCCCGGCGTCGTCTATCCGACGCTGACCCTGTTGTCGGACATGGACCTGATCGCCGAAGAACCGAGCGAAGGCAGCCGCAAGCGCTTCGCGATTACCGACGCGGGCCGTGCGCAGATCGAAGAGCGCAAGGCTGCGCTGGACCTGGCGCTGGAGCGGCTGGCGTCCATGGCGCAGAAGGCAGAACGGGTCGATGGTGGCCCGGTGCGCCGCGCGATGCACAATCTGCGTTTTGCCATCCAGCAACGGCTTGAAAAGGAAGGGGCGGATAACGAAACAATGTTCGACGTCGCCGCCCTGATCGACGAAACCGTCGCCAAGATCGAAAGGCTCTGAACCCATGACCCTGACCGCCACCGTCCCGACCACCAGCGGCAGCCGCTATCTTCAGCAACTGTGCAAGCATTGGAGCCACAAGTTCGAGACGAGCTTCGATGCGGAGAAGGGTGAGATCGCCTTCCCCATGGGACCGATCCGCATGGAAGCGACAGCGGACACGCTGGTCGTAACGCTGGAGCCGAACGCCGACGCGGATGCCGAGACGTTCAAGCAGGTGGTCGCCGACCATCTCGACCGCTTCGCCTTTCGGGAGGCGCCGCTGCCCTTCAAGTGGCAGTGAAACCCTGCGTCATGCCAGCCTCTGCCGGCATGACGCAGGCAAAATCGATCAAATATCCTCGACCATCTCCGCCAGCACGGCCAGGCAATCCTTGCCAAGCTGGATGGAGCGGGCGGGGGACCAGCCGAAATCGGCGTCGGGCAGATCGTCATTGTCCTTGAACGGCATTTCCAGGGTCATCGCCACCGCGCCGAATCGCTCGGCGACCTGGTTGGTGGACATGGACAGGTTTGCCTTGCCCGCGCCCGCCACCGGATAGCCAAGCCGCGTCTGGAAATCGGGCGTACGCGCGGCCAGCGTGTCGCGATAGCGATGGTAGAGCTGGACCTGCTTTTCCGTAATCGAGGGGATGCCTTCGAATCCGGCGATGAACACGGCGGGGATCGCTTCGTCACCATGCACGTCCATGGCGAAATCTACGCCCGTCTCGTCCATCGCATTGCGAACCAGCAGCACTTCGGGGCTGCGTGTCGCGGTCGGCTCATGCCATTCGCGGTTCAGGTTCACGCCCACTGCATTGGTGCGCAAATGGCCGCGACGGCTGCCATCCGGGTTCATGTTGGGGACGAGGTGGATCGTCGCCTTCTGCCGCAGCAGGCGGGCGACGGCATCCTCCTCGTCGGTCAGCCGCTCCAGCGCGCCTTCCATCCACCATTCCGCCATCGATTCACCCGGATGCTGGCGGGCATAGAGCCATACCTGCCTGGGGCCTTCGCCGATGGTCAGCAGGTCGAGCGGCTGGCCGTCCAGCGTCAGCCCCAGTTCGCGGTGCTCGACGCCCGGCTGGCTCGCAGCCCAGGCGATCAGGTCATGATGGCGCTCCATCGAATAGGGCGCGAAATAGGCGATCCAGACGGCATTGCTGTCCGGCTCCAGCCGGATCGTCAGCGTGCCGTCGGCATAGCTGGTGTCGGCCAGCAGCCAATTCTCGCGGTCCTCGCTCACACGCGCGCTGTAGCCGGCCCACCCGTCGGGATAGGCGGACTGGCCGCAATTGACGATGGCCAGTTCCACCGCGCGCCCTGCCGCGTTGGCGACGCGGAAATGGAACCACTGATAGAAATCGCTCTGATGGTCCGTCACGATTTCCAGTTCGGCGCGGACGCCGGCGGGAGAGTCGGTGATGGAAAGGGTGCGAATATTGCCGCTGTCGAAGCCGCTGGAGATGCTGATGGTCATTTGACCATTATAGTGCGCCCCGATTCACCGGGATAGCCCCCGATCAAGGAAGCTGCCAGTTTCTGCGCGGCAGCGGCGGGCTGGGCGGCGGGCGATCCCTGCTTCGCCTGGGTCGAGGCCCGGCCTTCCCAGATGGCGGTCGAATCGGAGCGGCGGCGCAATTGCACATGCAGTTCCGTGGTCACGATATCCTTGGGCTTGCCCGACAGGTTGATGCCCACGCCAAGGCCGAGCCCCCCGAAGGTGCCACCCCGCCGCCCGCCGCCGCTGCCGATGCCGCCGCTCATGCCGACGCTGACCGGCTTGTCGCTGCTGCGGTCCGGGCCGGACGGACGGAAGGTGCGGTTGAAGCTGACCAGTGCGACATAGTCGCTCTGTGCGCCTTCGCCCGCTGTGGTGAAGCCCACGCGCTGAAATTCCTGCGACACCGCGTCAGCATAGGTGCGAAATTCCAGGCTGATGTCGGGATTGCCGGGCATTTCCTCGACCGCGACGGTGCCGGACTGGGCCGGGTTGCCGGTATGGAATCGCGTCACCTCGACGCGCGGCGCGGCCGTCGCACAGGCGCCGAGGGGGAGGGCGATGGCGGCAAGGAAAAGAAGGCGCTTCGACATGGGTTCAACTCCAACGGGCATTCGGCTATTATGTCATGCTATAGACGGTATGGGGACGACAATTCCTTCCAACGTCCCAAGCCATGAACTGGCTGCATGGAGGATGAACAGAGTCAAAAGAGCGGTTGTCGCCCTTGACTTTGGCCCGGCCCACCCATAGGGGCTGCGCTTCCATTTTCGTACAAATCCAGATTCTATCAAGGGCCGTTAGCCATGAAGATCCGCAACTCGCTCAAGTCGCTCAAGGGACGCCACCGGGACAACCGCGTGATCCGTCGTCGCGGCCGCACCTATGTCATCAACAAGACCAACCGCCGTTTCAAGGCCCGCCAGGGCTAAAAGCGGGCGCTGCTCCTCCGGGGCAGGTCTTGTAACGCAGAAAAGCGCCCGATCATGGATCGGGCGCTTTTCTGCGTTCGTTTGTGCTGAGTACGCAAGTCGATTCGCGCGAATCGTTTTCCGTTGCTTATGGACGTGCGGTTGGGGGAGGATGATGGCCTCCCCCAAGCTGCTCAGCCTTCGTCTCGGCCCTTGAGTTCGTCGCCGCGCACCGCTGCGACGTGCAGCACGTTGGTCGACCCCGGCGTGCCGAAGGGTACGCCGGCCAGCACGACGATCTTGCCACCCTTTTCAGCCATCCCGTGGCGCAGCGCCATGCGCCGCGCCTTGCCGATCATCTCTTCGAAATTGCCGATATCCTTCGTGCGGATGGCATGCACGCCCCAGGTCAGGCCCAGCTTGCGCGCCGTGTCCGACCGTGGCGTCAGCGCCAGGATCGGGGCCGAAGGCCGCTCGCGGGCCACGCGGCGCACCGTGCTGCCCGACGAGGTGAAGCAGGTGATGGCGCTGGCCCCCACGACGTCCACGATGTTCCCGGTCGCCTCCGCCAAGGCGTCGGCTGTGGTGGGGTCCGGCTTCGTCTCGGTATAATGGAGGCGTCCCAGATAGCCGGGGTCGCGCTCGACGCTGTGGGCGATACTGTCCATCATCGTGACCGCCTCGACCGGCCAGTCACCCGCCGCCGTTTCCGCCGACAGCATGATGGCGTCGGCGCCGTCATAGACGGCCGTGGCGACGTCGGACACTTCCGCCCGAGTCGGGGAGGGCGACTTGATCATCGATTCGAGCATCTGGGTCGCGACCACCACCGGTCGGCCCATGCGTCGCGCAACGGCGACGATCTGCTTCTGGAGCGGCGGCACCGCCTGTGGTGGCAGTTCGACGCCCAGATCGCCGCGCGCAACCATCACGCCATCGGCCAGTTCGATGATCTCCTCCAGCCGCTGCACCGCCGACGGCTTCTCGATCTTGGCCATCAGCGAACCGTAACCGCCCATCAGCTTGCGTGCTTCGGCCAGATCCTCGGGCCGCTGCACGAAGCTCAGGGCGATCCAGTCGCAGCCCTGTTCGACCGCGAAGCTGAGGTCGCGCCGGTCCTTGTCGGTCAGCGCCGGCACCGGCACGACGACGTCGGGCACGTTCACGCCCTTGCGGTTGGACAGGGTGCCGCCGACCTCCACGACCGTGTCGATACGGTCTTCGCTAATGGCCTTGACCCGCAGCACCATCTTGCCGTCGTCCAGCAGTAGGCGGGTTTCGGGCACCAGCGCGGCGTAGATTTCGGGGTGGGGCAGGTTGACGCGGCGGGCGTCGCCCGGCGTTTCGTCCCGGTCCAGCACGAATGTCGCGCCGGTTTCCAGGATGGCCAGCCCCTTCTCGAACGTGCCGACGCGCAGCTTTGGCCCCTGAAGGTCGCCCAATATCGTGGTCGGCCGGGCAAATTCCTTTTCCAGCGCGCGGATGCTGGCGATGCGTGCGGCATGATCCTCATGCGCGCCATGGCTCATATTGATGCGGAAGGCATCGGCCCCGGCGACGAACAGCGCCCGGATCATCTCGGGCGTGTCGCTCGCAGGACCAAGGGTCGCCAGAATGCGAACCTTGCGAGAGCGGGGCGGTAACTTCGTCATGTCTTCTCCTGAGCGTCATGATCGCTCCCGGTTTGCCGGGGCGAGGTTATGCGTTATCCATGCTGCACGACAGGATGATGTAGTTTTCAGCGAAAGGGTTCCTCGCGCCGATGTCCGATACCATAGTCACAGATGCCGTTGCTGCAACCGCCTTCCGCCGTCTGGTCGCGCATTTGCAGCATCGTACCGATGTGGAGAATATCGACCTGATGGGATTGGCGGGCTTTTGCCGCAACTGCCTGGCCGACTGGATTGCGGAAGCGGACGGCGATATGACGCGGGATCAGGCGCGCGAAATCATCCACGGCATGCCTTTTGCGCAATGGAAAGCGCAGCATCAGGGCGAAGCCACGCCTCAGCAGATCGCAAAGATGCAGGAGAGTGTGGCGAAGAACGCAGACAATCATTAGAGGCGTCCGCCAACCTGATTCATTCAGCCTGATTCACATTTTCACAACGAACGGAGATTCCCATGAGCGAGGGCAACGTCGCAGCCGACCAGCTACGTCTTCTCATCGAGCGCATCGAGCGTCTGGAAGAGGAAAAGAAGGGCATCGGCGACGACATCAAGGACGTCTATCTGGAAGCCAAGGCGACCGGTTACGACGCCAAGATCATGCGTCAGATCATTCGCCTGCGTAAGATGCAGCCGCACGATCGGCAGGAAATGGAAGCGATCCTCCAGACCTATCTTTCCGCGCTGGGCATGGAATAAGGCGCTGTTTGTCAGATACGCTCACGCGTATCTTTGAACTGTACCTGCCCACTCCCCCACCCGGCCACCCATATGATACTGCCGTTGGGTGGCCGGGTGGGGGAGTGGGCAGGTGCGGCAATCCGGCGGAGGCCGGATCCCTCGTCAAAGGAGAAGCGCCGATGTCCGAGATTATCGTCAGCACCACCAGCCGTCTAGAGGGGAGGCCCGCGAAGGAGTATCTCGGCATCGTCACCGGCGAGGTGATCGTGGGCGCCAATCTGTTCCGCGACCTGTTCGCCAGCGTTCGCGATATCGTGGGCGGGCGATCGGGGGCGTATGAAGATGTGCTTCAGCGCGCCCGTGAGCAGGCGATCGCTGAAATGCGCACCCGCGCGGCGACGCTGGGCGCCAATGCCGTGGTGGGCGTGGACCTCGACTATGAGGTGATCGGGTCCAACGGATCGATGCTGATGGTGTCGGCATCGGGCACCGCCATCCTCTACTGATCCTGCAAACACCGGCGAATGACGGTGCACGCGCGCTGGCGGTTGCCCTTTGGGCGGCCGCTGGTGTAAGGGCGCCCATCCCATTTCAACGGCAGATAAGAATTCAGGACCATGGCAGGCCATTCCAAATTCAAGAATATCATGCATCGCAAGGGCGCGCAGGACAAGAAGCGCTCCTCGATGTTCTCCAAGCTGAGCCGCGAAATCACCGTGGCGGCCAAGATGGGCATGCCCGATGTGGACATGAACCCGCGCCTGCGTCTGGCGGTCAACGCCGCCAAGGCGCAGTCCATGCCCAAGGATAATATCCAGCGCGCCATCGACAAGGCGAGCAAGGGCGATACGGAGAATTACGAGGAAGTGCGCTATGAGGGCTATGGCCCCGGCGGCACCGCCATCATCGTGGAAGCGCTGACCGACAACCGCAACCGCACCGCCACCAACGTACGCACCGCCTTTTCCAAGAATGGCGGCAATCTGGGTGCTTCGGGCGCGGTGAGCCATGGCTTCGACCGGCTTGGCCTGATCACCTATCCGGCGGGCGCGGGCGACGCCGAAGCGATCTTCGAAGCGGCGCTGGAGGCCGGCGCAGAGGATGTATCGTCCAACGAGGACGAGCATGAAATCTGGACCGCGATGGACGCGCTTCACGAAGTCGCCAAGGCGTTGGAAGCCACGCTGGGCGCTGCCGACGGCGCCAAGCTGGCCTGGAGGCCCACCACCACCGTCGACGTCGACGAAGCCAATGCCGCCACGCTGATGAAGCTGGTGGACACGCTGGAAGAGGATGACGACGTCCAGACCGTCTGGGGCAATTATGAAGTCTCGGACGAAGTGATGGAGAAACTGGGTTGATATTTTGTCCCTCTCCCATCGGGAGAGGGAGGGAGGCGCGTAGCGCCGGAAGGGTGAGGGTGATGGATCATCGCCTTTCGCCCTCACCCTCTCATGCTTCGCATGGGCCCCTTCCTCTCCCGATAGGAGAGGGAATATGATTCTTCTTGGCCTCGACCCCGGCCTTGGCACGACCGGCTGGGGGCTGATCGCCGCGGACGGCAATCGGCTCACCCATATCGGTAATGGCCAGATCAAGACCGACAGCGCCATGTCGCTGGCGACGCGGTTGCTGGCGCTCGACCTGGCGCTGACCGACCTGATCCTTGAGCATAGGCCCGATGGCGCGGCGGTCGAAGAGGTGTTCGTCAATGTGAACCCGCAATCGACGCTGAAGCTGGGGCAGGCGCGCGGCGTGATCCTGCTCAATGCGTCGCGGTCGGGCATGGAGGTCGGCGAATATGCCGCGCGCCTCGTAAAGAAATCGGTCGTCGGCGTCGGCAATGCGTCGAAGGATCAGGTCCATGCCATGGTGCAGCGCCTGCTGCCCGGCGCGAAGATCGCCGGGCCGGACGCCGCCGACGCGCTCGCCGTGGCGATCACCCACGCCCATCATCTGGCCAGCGCGCGGCGTATTCCCACGCGCTGATCCATCTCCGCGCCCGTTCTACCCGAACAGGTCGCCCAGAAAATCCGCCATCGCGCGGAAGCTGCGGCGGTCGGCGTCCGGGCTATAGGCCAGCCCCTTTTCCGGCATGTTGACCGCCTCGTCGGTGAAGGCGTGGCCGGTATGGCCATAGGCGTGGATCTGCCAGTCGCAGCCCGCTTCGGTCAGTTCCTTCGCCAGTCCGACCATGGCTTCGGGCGGCGCGATCGGGTCGTCCCAGCCATGGCAGATCAGCAGTTTCGCGCCGATCTTCGCATTGGGAAAGGGCGGCGCTTCATAGACGCCGTGGAAGCTGACACCGCCGGCGATATCCGCGCCGGACCGGGCAAGGTCGAGCACGCATTTGCCGCCGAAGCAGAAGCCGATCGCCGCCGTCTGGGTCGGACTGACCGTCTCCAGCCCCTTGAGCAGGGCATGGGCTGCGTTCACCCGGTCGCGCAGCAGGGCGCGGTCAGCGTTCAGTGCGTTCATGTAGAGCGCCGGATTGGCGTCGGCGCGGGTGGTGCGCTTGCCCTGCCCGAAGACGTCCGCGACCAGCACGCTATAGCCGAACGCCGCGAGCTTCTCCGCATATGCGAAGTCCGCTTCCTTGGTGCCCAGCACATTGGGGAAGAGCAGGATGCCGGGACGCGGGCCGGCGGCGCTGTCGGTCACGACCACATGCTCGAATGGCTCGCCGCCCATGTCCTGGACGATCACGGTACGGGTGATGCTCATGCGCTGTTCCTTCAGATGCTGCCGAAACCGGGGGCTTCGCCGCGCGCCGCGCTGTCGATCCGTTTCGGGCGTTTCCAGCCGATGACCGGCCGTTTGCGTAGGCGTAGCGTCGGCCAGTCGCCCCGGTCGCTGCGTTCGGCCAGGCGCATGCCCTGCGCGCGATAGGCGGCGATCACCGCATCGGCCTGTTCGTTGAGCAGGCCCGCCAGCACGATGCTGCCGCCTTCCTCCACCAGCGCACACAGCGCCGGCGCCAGTTCGATCAGCGGCCCGGCCAATATGTTGGCGATCAGCAGGTCATAGGGCGCCCGGCCGATCAGCGCGGGATGATTGCCGCCCGCCGCCGTGACCAGCGCCAGCCGACCTGGCCCGTCGCCCAGCTTCACGCCGTTGGTGCGGGCATTCTCAGCGCTGATCTCCACCGCGACGGCGTCGATGTCCGACGCGATCGCATGGGCGCGCGGCCACAGGTTCAGCGCCGCGAAGGCGAGCAGGCCGGTGCCGGTACCGATATCGGCCACATGGCGGAATCGCATGCCCACCCGGCGCATCCGGTCGAGCATGGCGAGGCAACCGGCGGTCGTTTCATGCTGCCCGGTGCCGAAGGCGCGGCCCGCCTCTATCAGCAGGTTGACATGGCCGGGCAGTTCGGGGTCGGTCGCGATGTTGCGCACATGGAAGCGACCGGCCGTGACCGGCTCCAGCCCCTGCTGGCTCAATGTGATCCAATCTTCGTCGGGTAGCGCTTCCACGACCGGTTTGACGCGCGCCGCGCTGGGCACGAAGGTTTTGAGCAGCTTGATCGCGGCAGGACTGGGCTTGCCTTCGAAATAGGCGTCCAGTTGCCAGGCATTCTCGTCGTCCGGCGTAGCCTCGCTGGTCATCAGCACCGGCGGCCGGTCCATCATCGCAAAGGCTGCAATGTCCCCGTCCAGCGCTTCTGCCTCGGCGCGGGTGCAGGGCAGGGTGACTTTCCAGCTTTGGGCTGCGTTTGCGACATCGTTCATCCCGCCGCCTTTAGACCAGCGGACGGGGCAGGGGAAGGAGGATGGAGTGTAGGCTTGGGGACGCCCCATTGTTCGTCAGCCCCGGCATGACGATATCACGGATTTTCGTTTCGGGCCGTCAGGCCACCTGCCGCCCGAAGTCGGACGAGGCGTGGCGCAGGCTGGCAAGCTTGCCTTCGACGCTGACGAAGCCGCGTTCGAGTTGGTCGATTTCCGATGCGACGACCTCGGTGTCCTGACGGATCGCCGAAATGGTGGTCGACATCGAGTCGGCGGCCAGCGCGGTTTCATCCACGGCGGCGGTGATCATGGTGACGGTCTGCGCCTGCGCGTCCATGGCATGGCGGATGCGTTCGGCGCTGGCCTGCACTTCGCCGACCGTGTCGCGGATGCGCTCGTTGGTCTCCACCGACTGGCGGGTCGATGCCTGAATGTCGGCGATCTTGCTGGCAATCTCGTCGGTCGCACGGGCGGTCTGGTTGGCGAGGCTCTTTACCTCCTGCGCGACGACGGCGAAGCCACGGCCGGCGTCACCCGCGCGGGCCGCTTCGATCGTCGCGTTGAGGGCGAGCAAATTGGTCTGCCCGGCAATGTCGCGGATCAGGCTCAGGATCGATTCGATCGACTTGGCATGTTCGGACAGGGTGGTCGACATGGCGACGGCATCGCCCGACTGGGTCGATGCGCGGCGCGCGACTTCGGCGGAGCTTTCCACCTCGGTACGGGCGTCCTCGATCGCGCGGATCAGGCCGGCGGAGGTGCGGGCGGCTTCGCGCATGGCAAGGGCGGACTGTTCGGCAGCGGCGGCGACTTCGGACGCCTTGCCCAGCATGCCACGGGTGGCGGCCGACGCATCCTTGGCCTGCTCGCGCAGCGATTCGCCCAGTTTCGACGCGCCGTCTATCTCGCCCACGATCCGCTGTTCGAACAGGGTGCCGTAACGCTGGCGTTCGGCGCGCTGGGTTTCTGCCTGATCGGTGGCCAGCACATTGCTCATGAAACCCGAATCGATCATCGCGATGCGCAGCATCATGCTCAGTAGCTTGCGACAGCGGACGCCGTCGTCGTGGCAGCGATCCCAGATAAGGTCGGTGATGCGTTCATTGGCCGCAGCGACCGCCGTCATCACCGATCGTACCGAAACATCATGCCTGCGGGCATGGCGCACGCAGTCGGCGGCGGACTGCGCCCAGCGTCCTTCCGCAAAATGCAGCAGCTTTTCACGGACATACCGGTCCGCTTCCTGCTCGATCCGGGCGATGACGGTGCGACTCAGGCGGTCCTGAAGCCCGGTTTCGCGCATATAGGTGGTGAAGAAGGTCGCGCCGACGCTGCCCATATCCTTCTCGATCAGTTCGCCCACTTCGCGGGCCGCGCTGGCGATCGCGCCGCTGGGATCGAAGTCCGCCATATAGTCCGACGTGATGTTGGCGGGAGAGAGACTGGACGGCATGCGGGAACGGCCCTTGCTGATGACGTGATCGGTTCGCGTTCGATCATTAGCGTGGGTTGGTTAATCACTTCTTATGCCTGACCGCCATCGTCGGAAAAGCATCAGCAACTTTCTGTAGCCTTCCGCTGCTTGCCCTTAGGGCGCTTCGCTCCTAAGGGGAGCGGACTCAGGGACAAGTATCTAAGGACTAGGGTAGACATGGCGCGTTCCACCAGCCGGCCGCTCTCGCCGCATTTGACGATCTGGAAATGGGGACCGGCCATGGCCGTCTCCATCATGCACCGCGTGACGGGCAACGGTCTGGCGACCGCTGGCGCGCTGGGCCTCATCTGGTGGCTGATGGCCGCCGCGACCGGTCCGGAGGCTTATGCGACCTTCGTCAAATGCGCGACTTCTCCGATCGGCTATCTGGTGATGATCGGCCTTAGCTGGTTCTTCTTCCAGCATCTCTTCTCCGGCCTTCGCCATTTCGTGCTCGATATGGGCGCGGGTTACGAACTGAAGAACAACAAGATGTGGTCGATCGCGACCTTCATCCTGTCGTTGCTCACGACCGGCTTCGTCTGGCTCACCATCTTCGGAAAGGCGCTCTGATGGGTACCGGTACTGGCATCGGTCGCGTTCGCGGCCTCGGCTCCGCCAAGCATGGCGCGCATCACTGGCTGGCGCAGCGCTACACCGCCGTCGGCAATCTGCTGCTGACGCTGTGGCTGCTGTTCAGCCTGCTCAGCCTGCCCGGCCTGGATTATGAAAGCGTCGTTAGCTGGATTTCCAATCCGCTGGTCGCTGTGCCGCTGATGCTGATGGTGGTCAGCATCTTCATGCACCTGCGCATTGGCATGCAGGTGATGCTGGAGGACTATGTCCATGACAAGGGTCTGGCCTTTTTCTCCATGCTGGTGCTGAATTTCTATGCCTTTGGCGGCGCGGCCGCGGGTATCTTCGCGATCGCCAAGATCGCCTTCATTGGGGTCGTCAAGCCATGACCGAAGCCTATAAGATCATCGACCACACCTACGACACGGTCGTCGTGGGCGCCGGCGGCTCCGGCCTGCGCGCGACCATGGGCAGCGCCGAAGCGGGCCTCAAGACCGCCTGCATCACCAAATTGTTCCCCACCCGGTCGCACACCGTTGCGGCGCAGGGCGGCATCGCCGCGTCGCTGGGCAACAACAGCCCCGACCACTGGACCTGGCATATGTACGACACCGTCAAGGGGTCCGACTGGCTGGGCGATCAGGACGCCATCGAATATATGGTGCGCGAAGCGCCCGCGGCCGTGATCGAGCTGGAACATGCCGGCGTGCCGTTCAGCAGGAACCAGGACGGGACGATCTATCAGCGCCCGTTCGGCGGCCATATGCAGAATATGGGCGCCGGCCCGCCGGTGCAGCGCACCTGCGCCGCGGCCGACCGTACCGGCCACGCGATGCTGCATGCGCTCTATCAACAGTCGCTGAAATACGACGCGGACTTCTACATCGAATATTTCGCCATCGACCTCATCATGGAAAATGGCGAATGTCGCGGCGTCATCGCCATCTGTATGGAAGATGGTTCGATCCACCGCTTCCGCAGCCATGCGGTCGTGCTGGCGACGGGCGGTTATGGCCGCGCTTACTTCTCCGCGACATCGGCGCATAGCTGCACCGGCGACGGCGGCGGCATGGTGCTGCGCGCGGGCCTGCCGCTCCAGGATCTGGAGTTCGTGCAGTTCCACCCGACCGGCATCTATGGCGCGGGCGTGCTGATCACCGAAGGCGCGCGGGGCGAGGGCGGCTACCTCACCAACTCCGAAGGCGAGCGTTTCATGGAACGCTATGCTCCCTCGGCCAAGGATCTGGCGTCGCGCGACGTCGTGTCCCGTTCGATGGCGCTGGAAATGCGCGAAGGGCGCGGTGTCGGCGAGCATAAGGATCATATCTTCCTGCACCTCGACCATATCGATCCCAAGGTGCTGGCCGAACGGCTGCCCGGCATCACCGAAAGCGGCAAGATTTTCGCGGGTGTCGACCTGACCCGCCAGCCGCTGCCGGTGACGCCGACCGTCCATTACAATATGGGCGGCATCCCCTGCAATTATCATGGCCAGGTCGTGACGAAGGTCGGCGACGATCCCGAAGTGGTCGTGAAGGGTCTGTTCGCCGTGGGCGAAGCGGCCTGCGTGTCGGTCCATGGCGCAAACCGCCTCGGCTCCAACTCGCTGATCGACCTTGTCGTATTCGGCCGCGCCACCGGCCTGTTCCTCAAGGACAACCTCAAGCCCAACGCCCCGCACAAGGCGCTGCCCGCCGATGCGGCCGATCTGGCGCTGTCGCGTCTGGACCATTATCGTAATGCGAAGGGCGGCACGCCGACGGCGGACATCCGCCTGGACATGCAGCGCACCATGCAGAAGCACGCCGCCGTGTTCCGCGACAGCGCGCTGCTGTCCGAAGGCGTGACCCAGATGCAGGCGGTCAACAAGCGTTTGCAGGACGTCAAGGTCACTGACCGTTCGCTGATCTGGAACACCGACCTCATTGAAACGCTGGAACTGGACAATCTGGTCAGCCAGGCGATCTGCACGATCGAAAGCGCCGAAGCGCGCAAGGAATCGCGTGGCGCCCACGCGCATGAGGATTTCCCGAACCGCGACGACGACAACTGGATGAAGCACAGCATCAGCTGGTTCGAAGGCTGGGGCGGTTCGGGCGGCAAGGTGACGCTCGATTATCGTCCGGTCCACGACTATACGATGACCGACGAAGCCGAATATGTGAAGCCCAAGGCGCGGGTCTATTGAGCGAAATTTG
Organism: Sphingobium sp. Leaf26; assembly: GCF_001421665.1. Lineage (GTDB taxonomy): Bacteria > Pseudomonadota > Alphaproteobacteria > Sphingomonadales > Sphingomonadaceae > Sphingobium. The sequence goes on along the minus strand of NZ_LMKV01000001.1, from coordinate 792,792 downwards.
GTTTTGGATTCACTTTGTTATCCTGCCGCCGTTCCTAACGGTGGCAGGATGCAGATGGTTAAAAACCAATCATTTTTTTATTGCCTTGGTTGTGTCAATCATTGTGATGATCGTTTTCGCGGGTGAAGTTTGGTTGCTTTATGGGGTAAAGGGCTTCGAGGACTCTTGGGCAGGAATCGGGCTGGGGATTGGGTTTTGCTTTGCAAGTTTTGTAGCATTCCCAACAGCCTATGTTTGCAGAGAGTTATGTTGATCGCGATCAACTATTGAGAAATCAGGAAGGGCGGGCCGAAAGGTCCGCCCTTCTTATTGCAGCTTTGGCGGATGATCCGCGCGTTGATGCAGGATGCGGACTATTTCGATGCCCGTCCCGCGATGGCGATAATATATATTGTGCCTTTCCACGCGAAACTTGCGGTATCCGCCGCGAACATCATTGATCGGGCTACCAATGCCCGAATAGGCGGCGATCCGATCAATCGCATCGGCAATCGCGACCAGATAGGCCTTGGCCTGCGACGCACCCCATTCCGCTTCGGTATAATTAGAGATTTCAGCCAGATCGCGTTCGGCAGCAGCGGCGAAACGGACGGCAATCGTCACGTCTCAGGAAACCGGCGATCAATCCATGCCCGCATGTCAAAGTCCGAAAGGAAACCGCTTTCCTCACCCTCGATCAGCGCCGCACGCAATTGCTCCAGTTTTTGCTCTTCCGCCTCCAGCAGACGTAGTCCTGCGCGAACGACCTCGCTGGTCGATCCATAACGGCCTTCGCTGACCTTGCGCTCGGCAAATTCACGGAAGTGATCGCTGAGGGCGATCGAGGTGGTCTTGCTGCTCATGATGCGATGTTACCAAATATTGGTAGCCGTTTCAACCAAAGGGCAACACCCCCTCATACACATCCAACCCCGGCTTTCCCGCCACCGCGACGCCCCGCCGCAGCAGAAACGCATGGCGCACGATCTCCGCCTGCTGCTCGATCCCGTAATGCGAGAACGGCCGCCCCGGCACGACGTCATAACTATAGCGGCAAAAGGGATGGCGCATCAGCGGCAGCCACCACTTGCCCGACCGCTGCGCCTGCCAAACATGGGTCATCTCATGGATGAAATGCCCCTGCACATGCGGCGGCCCCTCACAAAAATCCGCGCAGAACAGGCCGCCATCAGGATGAAACCACAGGTCGCCATCCGGGGCCATCGTCACGCCCCTGGGCTGGAGCGGCCACCATTTGCGCTCATGCACCCGCACCCGGCCATAGTCGATCGCGGCGCCGAACACCCCCTGCGCCAGCGCGATCTCCTGTGCCGTCAGCGCGCGGCTGGTCAATGCCCCTCATGCCCTTCCGCCTTGGGCGCGGGCGCGCCCGCCGCCTCCGGCTTGCGGATCACCGCGTCCACCAGCAACCGGTCGCCATTGCCCATCAGGAAGGTGAACTGCATCTTGCCCCGGCTGATCGCCGTGTCATTGACGCCCCAGATCATCAGATGCTTGCCGCCCGGCGCGAAGGCGACCTGGCCCTTGGGCGGCACGTCGACGCTCTCGACCCGCTCCATCGTGGTCATGCCGTCCTTGCTGATCGTCTCGTGCATTTCGACCTTGAGCGCATAGTCGGTCAGCACGCCGCGCAACTGCACGCCGGCATCGCCGCCGTGGACGACGAAATAGCCGGCCGACGGCATATCCTTGTTGGGTGACAGGCGTACCCAGGCCTGGTCGATATAGGAAGGCGCGGGGTCGCCGCAGGCGCTGAGCGCCAAAGGAGCCACCAGGGCGAAAAGGGCAAAGCGCGCGCGCATCCGACACTCCATAACTTGTCTCGTTTCCGGTCGATCCGGACGCTAATCGCCCCAGCGTCTTGTGCCAAGCGGAACCGCGCCTATATCCGCCATGCAAACCGGCCTTGCCTTGACGCTACTGTGAGGTATGGGGCCGTCAACCGCTGAATATATTTGGGGTTACAAGAGGAAGAGATGGCAAAAGTAATCGGGATCGATCTGGGTACCACCAATAGCTGTGTCGCTGTCATGGACGGCGGCAAGCCCAAGGTCATCGAAAATGCGGAAGGGGCGCGGACCACGCCCTCGATCGTCGCCTTCGCCAAGGATGGCGAGCGTCTGATCGGCCAGCCGGCCAAGCGCCAGGCGGTCACCAATCCGGACAACACGATTTTCGCGGTAAAGCGCCTGATCGGCCGCCGCTTCGACGATCCGTTGACCAAGAAGGACATGGAACTCGTTCCCTACGACATTGCCAAGGGTCCGAATGGCGACGCCTGGGTCAAGGCCGGTGGCGAGCAGTATAGCCCGTCGCAGATCAGTGCCTTCACGCTTCAGAAGATGAAGGAAACGGCCGAGTCCTATCTGGGCGAAACCGTGACGCAGGCGGTCATCACCGTGCCCGCTTACTTCAACGACGCCCAGCGTCAGGCGACCAAGGACGCCGGCCAGATCGCGGGTCTGGAAGTGCTGCGCATCATCAACGAACCGACTGCGGCGGCTTTGGCCTATGGCCTCGACAAGCAGGACGGCAAGACGATCGCGGTCTATGACCTTGGCGGAGGCACCTTCGACATTTCGATCCTCGAAATCGGCGACGGCGTGTTCGAAGTGAAGTCGACCAACGGCGACACCTTCCTGGGCGGCGAAGATTTCGACGCCAAGCTGGTTCAGTATCTGGCCGAAGACTTCAAGAAGGCCGAGAGCATCGACCTGACCAAGGACAAGCTGGCGCTCCAGCGTCTGAAGGAAGCCGCTGAAAAGGCGAAGATCGAACTGTCCTCGGCGCAGACCACCGAAGTCAACCTGCCCTTCATTACCGCTGACCAAAATGGTCCCAAGCATCTGGTGAAGACGATCACCCGCGCCGATCTGGAGCGTCTGGTCGCCGACCTCATCAAGCGTACGATGGAACCCTGCAAGAAGGCGATGGCCGACGCGGGCGTTTCGGCGAGCGAGATCAGCGAAGTCGTCCTTGTCGGCGGCATGACCCGCATGCCCAAGGTGCGCGAAGCCGTGAAGGAATTCTTCGGCAAGGAACCGCATACCGGCGTGAACCCGGACGAAGTCGTCGCCATGGGCGCGGCGATCCAGGCGGGCGTGCTTCAGGGCGACGTCAAGGACGTGCTGCTGCTCGACGTGACCCCGCTGAGCCTCGGCATCGAAACGCTGGGTGGCGTGTTCACCCGCATGATCGACCGCAACACCACCATCCCCGCCAAGAAGAGCCAGGTCTATTCGACCGCCGATGACAATCAGCAGGCGGTGACGATCCGCGTGTTCCAGGGCGAGCGTGAAATGGCGGCGGACAACAAGATCCTCGGCCAGTTCGACCTGCTCGGCATTCCGCCCGCGCCGCGCGGCGTGCCGCAGATCGAAGTCACGTTCGACATCGACGCCAACGGGCTTGTGAATGTCAGCGCCAAGGACAAGGGCACCGGCAAGGAACAGCAGATCCGCATTCAGGCGTCGGGTGGCCTGAGCGACTCCGACATCGACCAGATGGTCAAGGATGCCGAGCGTTTCGCCGAAGACGACAAGAAGCGCCGTGAGGCGGCCGAGGCGAAGAACAACGCCGAAAGCCTGGTCCACACGACCGAAGCGCAACTGGCCGAACATGGCGACAAGGTCGACGCATCGCTGAAGGGCGAAATCGAAGCGGCGATCGCGGACACCAAGTCTGCGATCGAAGGCGGCGACGCCGAAGCGATGAAGACCAAGGCGCAGGAACTCGCCACAGTCGCGATGAAGCTGGGCCAGGCGATCTACGAGAAGGAGCAGGCCAATGCGGCGGCTCCGGGTGCTGACGCGCCCAAGGCTGACGACGATGTCGTCGACGCCGAATTCTCGGAAGTCGACGAAAACAACAAGGCATAATCTATGCCCATCGCCCGTCATGCCGGTATGGACCGGAATGACGGGCGAAGCGGGCGGGGGCCTCTATGACGACCGAAGTTGATTATTACGAGCAGCTCGAAATCGAGCGCACGGCGGACGGCGCAGCGATCAAAAGCGCCTATCGCAAACTGGCGATGAAATATCACCCGGACAAGACCGGGGGATGCGCCGACAGCGAAGCCAAATTCAAATCCGTATCCGAGGCCTATGAGTGCCTGAAAGACCCGCAAAAGCGCGCGGTCTATGATCGCTATGGTCATGCCGCCTATACCAATGCCCAGTCTGGCGGCGGTGGCGGCGGCGGCGGTTTTCGTGGCGGTGGCGCGGGCGGCTTTTCCGACCTTGGCGATATTTTCGAGACGATCTTCGGCCAGTCCGGCTTTGGCGGACAGGGCGGCGGGGGGCGTCAGGCCAATCGGCGGGGCGCGGACTTGCGCTACGACATGGAGATCACGCTCGACGAAGCCTATCATGGCAAGAAGACCGAGATTGCGATCGACGTGTCGGCCGCGTGCGACAGTTGCGAAGGCTCAGGCGCGCAGCCGGGCACCGGGGTCAAAAGCTGCGGCACCTGCCATGGCCATGGTCAGGTGCGCGCGCAGCAGGGATTCTTCGTGGTCGAACGCACCTGCCCGTCCTGTCATGGCGCGGGGCAGGTGATCGAAAGCCCGTGCCGCTCCTGCCGGGGCGAAGGGCGCGTGGACAAGCCCAAGAGTCTGTCGGTCAACATCCCCGCCGGCGTCGATGACGGCACCCGCATCCGCCTGTCGGGTGAGGGCGAAGCCGGCGCGCGTGGCGCACCGGCGGGCGACCTCTACATCTTCCTGCATGTGAAGCGGCATGCGCTGTTCGAACGTGACGGCACGACGCTGTTCTGCCGCGCGCCGGTCAGCTTCACCACCGCGGCGCTGGGTGGTTCGATCGAAGTGCCGGGCCTTGATGGCAACCGGCATGAGATCAAGATTCCGAGCGGCATCCAGTCGGGCAAGCAACTGCGCCAGCGCGGCGGCGGCATGCCGGTGCTCAACGGGCGCGGTCAGGGCGATCTGGTGATCCAGGTCGAGGTGGAAACGCCGACCAAGCTGACCGCGAAGCAGAAGGAATTGCTCGAAGCCTTCCGCGAGACGGAAACCGGCGAGGAATGTCCGCAGGTCAGCGGCTTCTTCTCCAAGCTCAAGGATTTGTGGGCGGATTGATCTATTGTTCCCCGGCGAAGGCTGGGGAACAGCTTATGCCCGCCGCCGCCGCGCCCACCCATAGAAGGGCAGGCCCGCCAGCATCAGCACTATGCTGGACCCGCTGGCCTCTACGCCCGCGCCCCATAACGTCCAGAGGGCATAACCGAGCCCGATAGCCGCCGCCGGCACCGCCAGCCGGAACCGTAAGCTCGCCAGCGCACAACCGACATAGAGCCAGAGCGTGGCCGAAGTCGCCAACAGCGCCATCGCGGTGAAGAGCGCCACCAGCCCCTGCAAGCTGTTCGCGACCAGCATCAGGCTGGCCAGCACCGTCGACAGGATCAGCCCGCGTACCGGCGTGCCCTTCCTATCTGTCACCGCCAGCCAGCGCGGCAGTTCGCCCGCGCGCGCCATCGCCAGCGGCACTTCACCCTGCAAAAGCGTCCAGCCATTGAGTGCGCCCAGGCAACTGATGACCACGAAGATGGCGATGAAGCTGGCCGGTCCCGCCGACCAGTAATGGCTGACGAATGCACCGAACGGCGATCCGGTCTGCGTCTCCGCCGCCGGCAGGGTCAGGGCGATGCCGGAACAGACGAATAGATATATGAGGCCCGTCGCTGCCGTGCCGATCAGCGTCGCGCGCGGGATGGTGCGCGCGGGATCGCGGACCTTGTCCGCCGCCACGCTGGCCGATTCGAATCCGAGCAGCGCCCAGAGCGTCAGCGCCGCCGACGCGGTAATGCCCGCGCCGGTGAGGCCCTGCGTGGGGAAAGGCTCGACCTGCGCGCTGCCATTGCTCAGGATGATGACCAGCAGCACCAGCACGACCGCGATCGGGATCAGCTTGATGCAGGTGGTGGCGATCTGCGTCATGCCGGCCGCCCGCGCGCCGATCAGGTTGATGCCGGTCATCGCCCAGAGGAAGGCGATGGAGCAGAGCGCGCCGAGACCGGGCTTCGTCAGCGCCGGCAGGATACTGCTCAGGTTCGCGGTCGCTGCCACCGCTATGGTGACATTGGTGATGATGATCGAGATCCAATAGATCCACCCGATCGCAAAGCCAGCCAGCGGCCCATAGGCGCGCGCGATCATCTGCGACGCATTGGCGTCCGGCATGGCCACCGTCAGCCGCGCGATGACGAAGGCCAGCACCAGCGATCCCGCAATGGTGAACATCCACCCCGCCACTGCGTCCCACCCGAATGGCGCGAGCGATGCGGGCAGCAGGAACACGCCAGACCCGATCATATTCCCCATGACGAGGGCAATACAGGCGGCAAGGCCGAGGGTGCGGGAGGAAGAGGAGGCGGCGCCGGCTACGGGTGACGGATTGCTCATGCTTGATGCCTAATGAGGTGTCCGAACGATTGCTAGGCCGTGCCCGTTATTCGGCGGATTTGGAGGACGGAGATATGTGCTTTCCTGCCATGCAACGGTCCCCACATCCGTTCGCCCTGAGCCTGTCGAAGGGCTGGACTTCTCTGGAGAGCGATAGGTTCGAGAAAGAGCGGGGCTTCGACAGGCTCAGCCCGAACGGACGTTGATTTCCCCTATCCACCACCGACGGTTAGTCGACATCACATAGGAAGATACATTTCCTGCAATCGCCTTCGCCCGCATTGCATTTGCGAAAGCACCCGCAGAAGGCCAGATGGAATGCGATGCTGCAACGCAGCAAATTGCAACAAAGGCCCTGTTATGTTTTCCCTGATCTCGCTCTACTTCTCCTATCGTCGCGACGTCGTGTCTGCCGAGCGCTACATCGCCGCGCTCAACAAGACCAAGGCGACCGCGCCGGTCGCTGACGATGTGACGCCGGTGCTGGTCGAAGAACGGCTGCCGCTCGCGGCATGACGTCCATGCGAAAAGGGCGGACCGATGGACCGCCCTTCGCATGATGCTGGTCTGCCCGATCAGGCGGCCAGGAACATGTCCGGATCGAGCGCCATCAGCGCATCGGCGCCGCCCTCGATCTTGCGCCGCAGCGATCCCGCATCGGGCATGATCCGCTCGGCAAAGAAGCGGGCGGTCACCAGCTTGGCTTCCAGATATCTGGCATCGCCTTCGCCCGCTGCGATCAGCGCTGTCGCGGCCTTGCCCATGCGCAGCCACATCAGGCCCGTCGCGACGATACCCACGATGTGCATGTAGTGGTGCGCGCCAGCCCCGGCATGTTCGGGGTTCTTCATGGCATTCTGCATCAGCCACATGGTCGCCGCGCCCAACTGGCCGCTGGCCTTTTCCAGCGCTTGCGCGATCGGCGCCAGCTTCTCGTCACCCTTGGCGGCGGCGACGTCCTCGGCCACCATCTTCAGGAAGGACTGGAGCGCTCGGCCGCCATTCATCGGCAGCTTGCGGCCGACCAGATCCATCGCCTGCACGCCATTGGTGCCCTCGTAAATCTGGGCGATGCGGGCGTCGCGCACATACTGCTCCACGCCATTTTCCCAGATATAGCCATGGCCGCCGAACACCTGCTGGCAGGCGACCGCCACGTCGAAACCGCGATCGGTGCCATAGCCCTTGACCACCGGGGTCAGCAACTGAAGCAGGTCGTCGGCCGTCTGACGCTCTTCTTCGGTGGCAGCATGATGGGCCAGGTCGACTTGCAGCGACGTCCACAGGATCAGCGCGCGCAGCCCTTCGGTCATCGCCTTGGCCTCCATCAACATGCGACGCACATCGGGATGGACGAACAGCGTATCGGCCTTCTCGTTCGGCTCCTTGGGGCCAGTGAGCGCGCGACCCTGGCGGCGATCCTTCGCATAATGGACGGCGTTCTGGAACGCGATCTCCGCCTGACCCAGCCCTTGCAGGCCCACGCCCAGCCGCGCCGCATTCATCATGATGAACATCGCGGCCAGGCCCTTATTCTCCTCGCCGACGATCCAGCCGGTCGCCCCGTCATAGTTCATGACGCAGGTGGCGTTGCCATGAATACCCATCTTATGCTCGATCGACCCGCAGGACACGGCGTTGCGGTCGCCCGGAACGCCATCGTCGCCCACGAAGAACTTCGGCACCACGAACAGGGATATGCCCTTGCTGCCTTCCGGCGCATCCGGCGTCTTGGCCAGCACGAGGTGGATGATGTTGTCGGCCAGGTCATGCTCGCCGGCCGAAATGAAAATTTTCGTGCCGGTGATCGCATAGCTGCCATCGGCCTGCGGCACGGCCTTGGTCTTGATGAGGCCGAGGTCTGTGCCGCAATGCGGTTCGGTCAGGTTCATGGTGCCGGTCCATTCGCCCGACACCATCTTGGGGATATAGCGCTGTTGCAGTTCGTCGCTGCCCTTGGCGATCAGCGCGGCGACCGCGCCGGCGGTCAGGCCATGATACATTTCGAACGCCTGGTTGGCGGATAGCACATATTCGTCCACCGCCGTCGCCAGTACGCTGGGCAGGCCCTGACCGCCAAATTCGGCCGGGCCATGGATGGTGGTCCAGCCGCCCGCGACGAACTGGTCGAACGCTGCCTTGAATCCGGTCGGGGTGGTGACGCTGCCGTCGGGGTGGCGCGTACAGCCTTCCTTGTCGCCGACCGCATTCAACGGAAACAGCACTTCCGCCGCCATCTTTCCGCCCTCGGTCAGGATAGCCTCGACCAGATCGGGCGTGGCATTTTCAAAGCCGGGCAGGTTGGCATAGCGGTCCAGCCCGACGATGTGGTCCAGCACGAAACGGGTGTCGCGGACGGGGGCGGCATAGCTGGGCATGATCTTCTCCTGATTATTCTTCTGATTCCCCGGTCGGGGGGGAGTGGATTATTGTTGTTCGATGGCTGAGACGAAGCTGGCCAGTTCGGCGATGGCGGCGTCGATATCGTCCTTCTGGCGGGTCAGCAGGTCGATACGCGCCTTGCACTTGTCCACGGTCACCCGGCGTTGCGCCTCATGCGCCTCGTCGGCGTCATACAGGTCGATCATCTCGCGAATCTCGGTCAGGCTGAAACCCACCCGTTTGCCGCGCAGGATCCACGCCAGCCGGGCGCGATCGCGGCGCGAATAGATGCGGGCCAGCCCCTGCCGTTCGGGCGAGATCAGCCCTTCATCCTCATAGAAGCGCAGCGCGCGCGCCGTGACGCCGAACTCTTCGGACAGGTCGGTGATCGTATAGCTTTGCCGTTCGCTATGGTCGGGCAATTCGATACCGGCGATGCTGCTGCGCGTGTTCATGGCAGAAGATGTAAATCGACTTTACGTTTACGTCAAGGTGAGTGCGGCGACCGCGTGGACCTTTTGTCCGGGTGACAGGGCAGTCCGTCGCCGCTACGGCGGAGGCATGATGGGGGCGATCAGACAGTCGGAGAGGGCACACGCGTTGCTGGCTGCGCTGGCTCTGCTCGTCCTCGCCATCCAGCTCATCGCGCCGTCCGGCTTCATGCCCGTGCGCACGGAACGGGGCGTCGTGGTGACGCTCTGTACCGGCACAGGCCCCGTCAATGTCGTCGTGCCGCGCGGCGTTGCGCCGGAAAAGGACGACCATCGTCCCGATGAGGGCATGGCCGGGCAGCAGCATTGCCCCTTCGCTGCGTCGGTACAGCCCGTGGTGCCCCCGCTGATAGCGGCCGATCTGCCGCTACCGGCCTGGCAACTGGCCTTCGGTCCGATTGCTTTCGCGCTCAAGACCGGGCTGATCGCCCGCCTCGCCGCGCCGCCGCCGCCGTCCGTGGGGCCGCCCGTCGCTTTCTGAACGCCACAAGCTCAACTCCGTTCGGGCTGAGCCTGTCGAAGCCTCGTTCTTCTTCGTGACCTTGCGAGAAAGAACGGCCCTTCGACAGTCTCATGGCGAACGGAGATTGGGCAAATTTGAGCAGATCGCAGCCTTTCGAGGCGAAGCGGTTGCGCAATATCTTTCAGAAAGCCATTTTCTCCATGCGTCATCCCCATGTCGCGCGCAGCCTGCCGCTGTGCGCCCTGATCCTTGCCCTGCCAGCGAGCCCGGCTTTTGCCGACGAAGCCGAGCAGAGCGCCATCATCGTCACCGCCAGCCCGATCGTCGAGGAGGCTGCCGCGCGGGTCCAGCGTACTCCCGGCGGGGTCGATGTCATCGCTGCCGATGATTTCGCGAACAAGGCGGCTGTGTCGCTACGCGATGCGCTGACATTCTCGCCCGGTGTCTATACGCAGCCGCGCTTCGGGCAGGAGGTCCGCATCTCGATCCGCGGCTCGGGCCTGTCGCGCGGCTATCATATGCGCGGCCTGACCCTGTTGCAGGACGGCATCCCCATCAACGGCGCCGATGACAATGGCGATTTCCAGGAACTGGACCCTCAGGTCTTCCAGCATCTGGAGGTCTATCGCGGCGGCAATGCGCTACGCCTTGGCGGATCGACGCTGGGTGGGGCGATCAATGCGGTGACGCCGACCGGGCGCAGCATGCCGGGCGCGGAGATACGGATCGACGGCGGCAGTTTCGACACGCTGCGCGGGAAGATCGCCTATGGCCATGCCGATGAGCGCGCAGATGTCTATCTCGCTGTCTCAGGCGACCGCTCCGATAGCGATCGCGCCCATGGCGACCGCAAGGCGCTGCGCTTCAACGGCAATGTCGGACTGAAACTGGGGGAGGGCGTCGAAACCCGCTTCTATGCCAGCGCCCAGACCATCCGGCAGCATCTGGCCGGTGCGCTGAGTGAAACAGACGCGCTGGCCAATCCCGGCAAGGGTAATTTCACCGGCAATCAGGCGCGCGATATCGATTCGATCCGGCTCCAGAACCGCACCACCATCGACCTCGCTTATGGCAAGCTGGCCTTCGGCCTGTTCTACAATGCCAAGGCGCTGTCCCATCCCATCTACCAACTGATCGACCAGACATCGGAGGATCGTGGCCTGTTCGCCAGCCTCGACCTCACCGGCGACCTTGCCGGCATGCCGGTGGCGCTGACGCTGGGCAGTCAGGCCCGATTTGGCCGGACGGTAGCGCGCCAGTTCGTCAATCTGAACGGCAAGTCCGGTGCATTGACCGCCAACGCCCTGCAAAAGGCGCAGACGATCAACAGCTATGGCGAAGCGCGGATCGCGCCGGTGGCGGATCTCTGGCTGATCGCTGGCGGCCTCTACAGCCATGGTGAACGGCGCATCGCCAATCTGCTTGTTCCGGCGCGCAGCGGCGATGCCAGCTTCGACAGTTTCGCGCCCAAGCTGGGCCTGCTCTACCAGCCGGCCGAAACCCTGCAATTTTACGCCAATCTCAGCCGTTCGGTCGAAATGCCGGGCTTTGGCGAACTCAGCCAGGCGCCCGCCGGCGGTGCGCCGGGCTTCACGCCGGTCGGCCTGCAAAAGGCATGGACGGCGGAAATCGGCACGCGCGGCCGGCTGGGCATCGCTGCATGGGATGTCAGCCTCTACCGTGCCGACCTGCGTGGCGAGATGCTGCAATATAGCGTCGTGGCCGGCACCATCCCTGCCGCGACCTTCAATGCCGACCGCACCCGGCATCAGGGGATCGAGGCCGGTCTGGATCTGACCCTGAAGCCCTGGGCCATGCTGCGGCAGGTCTACACCTACAGCGACTTCCGCTTTCGTCATGACAGTCAGTTCGGCGACAACCGCCTGCCGGTGGTGCCGCGTCATTTCTATCGTGCGGAACTGAAGCTGGGCACCGATCGGCTCAGCGTCTCGCCAGCGGTCGAATGGCTGCCGCAGGGGGCCTGGGTCGATTATGCCAACAGCAAGCGGGTCGGCAGCTACGCGCTGCTCAACCTCGGCGCGCAGGCGCAGTTGCGTGATGGCGTCACCCTGTTCCTCGACGCCCGCAACCTGATGGGCGAGCGCGCGATCGGCGATATCAGCGCGGTGGTGAACTACGCCACGCTGCCCGCGAGTAGCCGCGCGATCTTCTATCCCGTCGAACGCCGCGCTTTTTATGCCGGCGTGCGGGCGCGCTTCTGATGGAGCGCGGCCTTGATCGCGCCCTTTATCGCGCAATGTGGCGCTGGCATTTCTATGCCGGCCTGATCGTCCTGCCGGTGCTGGCGCTGATGGCGGTAACCGGCGCGCTCTATCTCTACAAGCCGCAGGTGGAGGCGTGGCTCTATCCGGTGCGGATCACAGCGCCACCCGATGCGCGGCCATTGCCGCCTTCACGCCTCATCGCCGCCGCACAGGGGGCGGGGGCACCAGCGACCCAATTGCTGGTGCCCGCCCGCCGCGACGAAAGCTGGCGCGTGACGAGCGGAACCATTGCGACGTTCATCAACCCTTATGACGGGCGCGTGCTGGGGCGGATGCGCGATGGCGGCATCATGCAGACGATCCGCGACCTCCACAGCCTCGCTTTGACCGGCCCGATCGGCAACCGCCTGGTGGAGGTGGTGGCGGGCTGGGCGATCCTGCTCTGTGTCACGGGCCTCTATCTGCGCTGGCCCCGCCGTGGCAGCCCTGCCTTGGCGTTACGAGGGGGCGTCGGCGGACGGCTCTTCTGGCGCGACCTGCATGGTACGCTCGGCTTCCTGTCGGCTGGCGTGATCCTGTTCCTGGCCGTCACCGGCATGCCCTGGACCGACGTCTGGGGCGGGGGCCTGCGCGCGGTCATCGCCGCCAATGGCGCGGGCCGTCCGCCGATGAAGGTCAACCCCTGGGCACCGCAAGCAAAACAGGCATTGCCCTGGACCTTGCGAGAGGAGAGCGCACCGAACGGTGATCCGGGCGACATCGGCGTCGATGCCGTCGCCCGGATCGCGGCGCGCCATGGCCTTGGCGCGGGCTACCAGCTTTTTCTGCCGGCCAGCCGCAGCGCGCCCTATCTGGTGACCGCGCTGACTATTCGCGCTGACGATGCCCGCGCCATCACCATCGACGCGGGCACCGGCGCGCTGATGCAGGACATGGACTGGCGCCAGTTCGGCATGGGGGCGAAAACGGTGGAATGGGGCATCGCCACCCATCAGGGCCAGCAATATGGGGAGGCGAACCGGCTGCTGATGCTGGCGGGCTGCCTCTGCCTGCTGGCGCTCTGCCTGACCGCGCCGATCCTTTGGTGGAAACGCCGCTGCGCCACGCCACCGCCCGCGCCACCGGGTACGGCGCGCATGGTCGCGGGACTGATGCTGGTCCTTGGCCTGCTCTTTCCGCTGACCGGCCTGTCGATGCTCACGGCGCTGGCGGGCGAATGGCTGTTCGGGAGGATGCGGCGGATTTCAGTTTACCGCGCTTCCCGAGCCGGCAGATGATTCCATCTGCCTTGGAAGCCCGCTGGTTTATTTTCAGGCCGTGAAGGACTATGGCGCAGCCATGATCCGTCTTTCCGGCCTGAAACTGCCCCTCGACCACCCGGCCGAGGCGATGCCCGCCGCCATTTGCGAACGCCTTGGCCTGGAGCGGCATGAATTGCGCGGGCACAGCCTTGTCCGGCGCGGCAATGACGCTCGCCGCCGCTCCGCCATCCTGCTGGTCTACACGATGGACGTCGATGTTGTGGACGAGGCGGCCGTGCTGGCCCGTTTCGCGGACGATCATGACGTCCGCCCGACCCCGGACACCAGCTATAAGTTCGTCGTTCACGCCCCGGACGGCTGGCAGGGCCAGCGCCCGGTCGTCATCGGGGCCGGGCCATGCGGCCTGTTCGCCGGCCTCATCCTCGCCCAGATGGGGTTCAAGCCGATCATCCTCGATCGCGGCAAGGTGGTGCGCGAACGGACCAGGGACACCTGGGGCCTGTGGCGCCGGGCCGAGCTGAACCCGGACAGCAATGTCCAGTTCGGTGAGGGCGGAGCCGGCACCTTCTCCGACGGCAAGCTATATTGTCGTGTCAAAGACCCGCGCTTCCTCGGCCGCAAGGTGCTGGAGGAATTCGTCGCCGCCGGCGCGCCCGATGATATCCTCTGGGAAGCGCATCCCCATATCGGCACCTTCCGTCTCGTCACCATGGTGGAGGCGGTGCGCAAACAGATCGAGGCGCTGGGCGGCGAATATCGCTGGCAGCATCGGGTCGATGACGTCGTGCTGGAACGGCAGGGGGACGGGACGCAAAAGCTGCGCGGGGTCGTGCTGCACGATGGCAGCGTGATCGAAAGCGACCATGTCGTGCTGGCGGTCGGCCATAGTGCGCGCCCGACCTTCGACATGCTGCACGCGCGCGGCGTCCATATCGAAGCCAAGCCCTTTTCCATCGGCGTGCGGATCGAACATCCACAAAGCTGGGTAGATCGCGCCCGTTACGGCAATTGCGCCGGTCATCCCGACCTCGGCGCCGCAGCCTACAGCCTCGCTCATCATTGTGCCAATGGCCGCACCGTCTACAGCTTCTGCATGTGTCCCGGCGGCCGCGTCGTCGCCGCCACGTCGGAGGAGGGGCGCGTCGTCACCAACGGCATGAGCCAATATAGTCGCGCCGAATTCAACGCCAATTCCGGGCTGGTTGTGGGCATCGACCCGGCCAAGGATTATCCCGACGGTCCGCTGGCCGGCATCGCGCTCCAGCGCCATTGGGAAGCCCAAGCCTATGTCGCGGGCGGTTCTTCCTACTGGGCGCCGGGCCAGACGGTGGGTGACTTCCTCGCCCGCCGGCCGTCCACCCAGTTGGGCGAAGTCGCACCTTCCTACAAGCCGGGCGTGACGCCGACCGACCTGTCGCTCTGCCTGCCCGATTATGTGATCGAGGCTTTCCATGAAGCGCTGCCGGCCTTCGGTCGCCAGATCGCCCATTATGACCATCCCGACGCGGTGATGACCGGCGTGGAAACGCGCACATCCTCACCGATCCGCATCACCCGCGGCAAGGATTTGCAGAGCCTCAACGTCGCCGGCCTCTATCCGGCGGGCGAGGGGGCGGGCTATGCCGGCGGCATCCTCTCTGCTGCGATCGACGGCATCAAGGTGGCGGAAGCGGTGGCGATGCAACTGGCGGCAGCCGGCTGAGAAGGCCGCCGCCGATCAGCCGATCAGGAAATCGCTGACACCAAGGCTGGCGGGCGCAATGGCGCCCAGGTCGGCGATCATGTGGACCCCAGTATCGCCGCCGCTGCCGTCCGCGCTGGCTGTGTAATACAGCACGCTGTGATTGTCGGCATCGCGGGCGACGACGAACAGGCCGGCATCGACCGTGCTGTCATTGCCGCCCAGCAGCGATCGCACGGCCGCGCCATCGTCCAATATGCCGTCATAGACCAGCAGGTCGGTCTTGCTCAGGTCGCCCGCTACGTCGGTGGAGCGGACGTCCAGCGCGGCGCCATTCACGCCGAAGGCCGCCGGGTTGAACAGCAGTTGGTCCTGCCCGATGACGAAATCCAGGATGCTGTCGCCGCCCTCGCCGGCATTGCTCCAGACGAACTGATCCCGGCCGCCGCCACCGGTCAAGATGTCGGCGCCCACGCCGCCCTGAATCCGGTCATGATCCGCGCCGCCGATGATCTGGTCGATATCGTTGCCGCCCACCGCAAGGATGGAATGGCCCGCGCTCAGGCTGCTGCCGTCGATTCGGTCCGCATTGCTGCTGCCCTGGATCGTGATGCGGCGGCCGCCAATGTCGCGGAACAGGCTGTCGGCCAGCGTGATCTGCGCCGGGCCGCCCCACAGGATGATGGTCTCGACTCCGCGCACCCCCGAAAGGGCGTTGGTGCTCAGGCTACCGCCGCCGCTCAGGATCAACTGATCCGCCCAGCCGCCACCCGACACGCTGTCGCTGCTGTTCAGGTCGGCGATGTTGAAGCGGAAGATGTCGGTGCCCGCGCCCCCGGTCAGGCTGTCATTGCCGCCGCCGCTGCGCGTGTCGATGCCATAAGCACGGCTGAGCGCGGAGGCATCCACATTGTCGCTGCCAGCCTGACCCCATATTTCGACGCGACTATTGGCAAGGCCCACGATATTGGCATCGGTCAGGGCGATGCTGTTCTGCCCTGCGGCCAGCATGATCCGTTCCACTCCGCTGACATTACGTATCTCTTCGGCGGTGACGGTGCCCGCCGTACCGATCGACAGCGTATCATAGCCGCCATTGCCGATGACCGTATCGCCATCCAGCTTTTCCGCCATGAAATGGAAGATGTCGTTGCCCGCGCCACCGATCAGCGTGTCCAGACCGATATGCGACGTCACCTGAATGGAATTGTAGGACGACAAAGCGGAAGCATCGATAAAATCATTGCCGTCATTGCCCGCAAAGGTGATCTGGCGCCCGGCAACATCGCGGAAGATGGCGTCGTCAAGCGTGATGTGATTGTCGCCGCGCGCGAGAATGAAAGTTTCGACCCCGCGCACATTGGCGAGATTGCTCATATCCAGCGTCGCACCGACCGTCGCCACATAAATCGTGTCCGCCCCGCCGCCGCCGGATATATTGGCAATCGGATCGGTTGACGAATATCCCGATCCGATCCGGAAAATATCAGCGCCGGCGCCGCCCCTTACAATTGAATCGGCATAAACCATGAATTCGACAGCATGATCCGCCGTCAGCGATGATCCGTCGACGATGCCACTGCTACTGATGGTAATACGGGCAGCCGATATGCCGTTCCACATGGTATTATACAAATTTATCAGTTTTCCACCATATATGGTGATGTTCTCGACAGCGCTGACATTGGTCAGGACGTCCAGCGGCGGAGCGGATTGTGTGCCATCAAGCTTTAGCCTGTCCACGCCAGCCCCACCGTCGATGCTGTCCCGGCCGTCGGAGGTAACGGTGATGATATCGTCACCTGCTCCGCCCTTGATGACGTCGTTTCCGGTGCCGGCGTCGATGGTCAGGTTCACCGCATCACTCATTGCCGACCCGTCTATGGTGTCATTTCTCGTACCACCGACAACTGTTATGCTTTTGCCGCCCAGTCCGACAGCTAGCGTATCCGCAAGGATGAACAAGTTGGTGCCGTTAGCGAGCGTGAACTTCTCGATTCCACGAACATAGGCCATGTCGGCAGCTGTGGTGACGCCTTGTGTGCGAAGGATGATCTCATCGCGGTTGCCACTGCCGCCAACCACCGTGTCGCCATTCAGGTCAACCAGGGTAAATATGTTGATGCCGTTGACACCGATCAGACTATCTACCCCGCCGCCGGCTGTAATGGACAGAGACGTGACATCGGCCTGGGATGCGTCGATATGATCGTTACCGTTGGCACCCACAATGTTTAGGCCAGATGCGGCGTAGTTACCCAGCGTCAGGGAATTCGTACCCTCGGCAAGGACGATCTTGCTGATATTGCTGACATTGGCAAATGCGCTGGCGCTCACCGTGCCGGGAGTGGTGATATATAATATGTCATCCCCGGAGACGTGACTTCCGCCATTGACGGTGTCCCCGTCCAAGTCTTCCGCGCGGAAGCGGAAGGCATCTGCACTTCCGCCGCCCAGGAACACATCCAGACCGTTGCCGGCCGTGACGTCTAGATAGCGGCCGGTAAAGAGCGCACGGCCATCCACATAATCGTTCCCCGATGATCCGGTAATTTGCAGGCCATAGCCGGGTTTCCAGATCGTCGAAATCATCGTCTGGGGGATGGTGAGAACAAGTCCGGGGGTTTCCATCACGATCTTGTCGATGCCGCTGACGCGGGACAATTGTGCTGCTGACAAAGTGCCTGATCCGCTCAGGCGCAACGCATTAAACCCGCCTCCACCGGACACGATGTCGCGTGCATTTAAATCGCTGACGTTGAATATGAAGATGTCATCGTCGTCGGTGCCGACGAAATTATCGTTCGTGTTGGGCTGCCCGGTGAACGTCGCCATGTCTCATCTCCCGATTTGCCGAGATCATGCACGGCAAAAGTCAAAGGGCAAGAGTTCAGCGACCGATCTGGATTATGATTTGGATGCCCGACAAGGACTCGAACCTTGATTGACGGAGTCAGAGTCCGCTCTCTTACCATTAGAGGATCGGGCATCAATCCTGAGCGGGCGACCCGCTTGGGAGGCCGCAGATAGGCGGGGTTGGAGAGTCGGTCAAGCGCTTTTCTGATATAGTTGCGCGACTTTTCCGACGCGCGGTCGCGTCCTGTTGCGGCGGTACAAAAGAAAGCCCGCCGGAACGCGGTTGCGTCCGGCGGGCATATCGTCCCGTCCTTGCGGAAGGGAAGGGCATGGGAGCCGCACCCTATATGGGGTGCAGCTCCCGCGCTTTCAAAGGGCTTATTCGCCGTCGCTCTTCAGCAGGTAATCGCCCGCATCCGCATCGCTGCCGTGGGTTTCCCCTTCGACGGCGGCCAGCGGATCGTTGCCGATCGCCGCTTCCGGACCCTGCGCCAGTTCTGCCTTACGTTCGGCAGCCGCCGACTTGGGCGCGATCAGGTCCACCTGGCTCGAAGCGCGCAGCGCGGCCCGCAGCGCCGCGTCACGCGACGAGGCGGCAACGCGCAGGCGGTTCATGCCGGCACCGGTACCCGCCGGGATCAGGCGGCCGACGATGACATTTTCCTTCAAACCAACCAGCGTGTCCTTCTTGCCCTGGACCGCCGCTTCCGTGAGGACGCGGGTGGTTTCCTGGAAGGATGCTGCCGAGATGAACGAGCGGGTCTGGAGCGACGCCTTGGTGATGCCGAGC
This sequence comes from Sphingobium sp. Leaf26, assembly GCF_001421665.1. GTDB lineage: Bacteria > Pseudomonadota > Alphaproteobacteria > Sphingomonadales > Sphingomonadaceae > Sphingobium. Next base: position 774,224 of record NZ_LMKV01000001.1, on the reverse strand, counting down.
AGCACCGGCTTGCCCGCGGCGGGCAGGAAGCCCGGCGCCAGCTTGGCGTTGATCTCGTCCATCTCCTCACGGTCGATCTGCTCGCCCACCAGCAGCGTGGTGTCGCCGGACTCGATGATCTCGACCTTCTGCAACATCTGACGAACGATCGTCTCGATGTGCTTGTCGTTGATCTTCACGCCCTGCAGGCGATAGACTTCCTGGATTTCCGCGACCAGATATTCGGCCAGAGGCTCGATACCCAGCACTTCCAGAATATCATGCGGATCGGGCGAACCGCCGATCAGGTTATCGCCGCGCTTCACGAAGTCGCCTTCCTGAACGTCGATCACCTTGCTCTTGGGGATCAGATATTCGACCGGCTCACCGCCATCTTCGGGATTGATGGCGATCTTGCGCTTCGCCTTGTAATCCTTGAGGAACTGGACGCGGCCCGACACCTTGGCAATGATCGCATTGTCCTTGGGCTTGCGGGCTTCGAACAGCTCGGCGACGCGCGGAAGACCACCGGTGATGTCGCGGGTCTTGGCCGCTTCCCGGCTGACACGCGCCAGCACGTCACCGGCCTGAACCTGCGCACCATCATCCACCGACAGGGTCGCCCCCACCGCCAGCATGTAGCGTGCCGCTTCGCCGGAGCTGTCGTCCATCAGGGTCAGGCGCGGACGAAGATCTTCCTTCGTACGGGCCGCACCACGATGTTCGATCACCACGCGCTGGGCGATGCCGGTGGCTTCGTCGGTCTGCTCGGTCAGCGTCTTGTTGTCGATCAGGTCGACATACTTAACGATACCCGGCTTTTCCGTGATCACCGGCATGGTGAATGGATCCCACTCGGCGAAGCGCTCGCCCTTCTTCACGGCCGCGCCATCCGCAAACAGGATGGTGGCGCCGTAAGGCAGGCGGTGCGTTTCGCGTTCGCGGCCTTCGCTGTCGATAATCGCGATCTCGCCGTTGCGGGCGAGCGACAGACGACGACCGTTCTTGTCGGTGATGGTCGGCATATCACGCAGTTCGATCGTCCCGTCGGCCAAGGCTTCCAGGTTCGACGTTTCGTTGAAGTTCGCCGCGCCGCCGATGTGGAAGGTACGCATGGTAAGCTGCGTGCCCGGTTCACCGATCGACTGAGCCGCGATGACACCGACGGCTTCACCGATGTTCACCGGCGTACCGCGCGCCAGGTCACGGCCATAGCATTTGCCGCACACGCCCATACGGCTTTCGCAGATCAGCGGACTGCGGATCTTGACAGCCTGCGTGCCGATCGCCTCGATCCTCGCGATCATCGGTTCGTCCAGCAGGGTGCCGATCGGAATGACGATGCTGCCATCCTTGGTGTCGACGATGTCCTGCGCCGTGGTACGGCCCAGGATACGCTCGCCAAGCGAGGCGATGACCGAACCACCCTGAACGATGGCCTTCATCTCCAGCGCCTTTTCGGTGCCGCAATCTTCCTCGACGATGGTGCAGTCCTGCGACACGTCGACCAGACGGCGGGTCAGGTAACCCGAGTTCGCCGTCTTGAGCGCGGTGTCGGCCAGACCCTTGCGAGCGCCGTGGGTGGAGTTGAAATATTCAAGGACGGTCAGGCCTTCCTTGAAGTTCGAGATGATCGGCGTTTCGATGATCTCGCCCGAAGGCTTGGCCATCAGGCCGCGCATACCGGCGAGCTGCTTCATCTGGGCCTGCGAACCACGGGCACCGGAGTGGGCCATCATGTAGATCGAGTTGATCTGCTTCTGGCGGCCGGTGTCCGGGTCGATCGGCATGGCGCGGATTTCGTCCATCATGGCATTCGCCACCACATCGCCGCAACGGCTCCAGGCGTCGATGACCTTGTTGTACTTTTCCTGCTGCGTGATCAGACCGTCCTGATATTGCTGCTCGTAATCAGCCACCAGCGCCTTGGTTTCGGCGACGGAGCCTTCCTTCGAATCCGGGATCACCATGTCGTCCTTGCCGAACGAGATGCCGGCCTGGAATGCGTGGCGGAAGCCCAGCGCCATGATGGCGTCGGCGAACAGCACCGTGTCCTTCTGACCGGTGTGACGATAGACCTCGTCGATCACGTCGCCGACGTCCTTCTTGGTCAGAAGGCGGTTGACGGTATCGAAGGGGACGCGATGCGACTTGGGCAGGCATTCGCCCAGCAGCATGCGACCCGGCGTGGTCTCGAACCGCTTCATATACTGGACGCCATTTTCGTCCGTCTGCGGAATCCGGCTGATGATCTTGGAATGCAGCGTGACGGCCTTGGCGAAGAGAGCCTGATGGACCTCCTGCATGTCCGACAGCAGCATGCCTTCGCCCGGTTCGCCCACGCGCTCCATCGACAGGTAATAGATGCCCAGGACCATGTCCTGCGAGGGAACGATGATCGGCTTGCCATTGGCGGGCGACAGGATGTTGTTGGTCGACATCATCAGCACGCGCGCTTCAAGCTGGGCTTCCAGCGAGAGCGGTACGTGGACGGCCATCTGGTCACCGTCGAAGTCGGCGTTGAAAGCCGAGCAGACGAGCGGGTGAAGCTGGATCGCCTTGCCTTCGATCAGGACGGGTTCGAACGCCTGGATGCCCAGACGGTGAAGCGTCGGCGCGCGGTTGAGCATGACCGGATGTTCGCGGATCACTTCGTCCAGGATGTCCCAGACTTCCTTGCGTTCCTTTTCGACCCACTTCTTGGCCTGCTTCAGGGTCATGGAGAGACCCTTGGCGTCAAGACGGGCGTAGATGAACGGCTTGAACAGTTCGAGCGCCATCTTCTTGGGCAGGCCGCACTGGTGCAGCTTGAGTTCCGGGCCGGTCACGATGACCGAACGACCCGAATAGTCGACGCGCTTGCCGAGCAGGTTCTGGCGGAAGCGGCCCTGCTTGCCCTTGAGCATGTCGGACAGCGACTTGAGCGGACGCTTGTTCGCGCCGGTGATGACGCGGCCACGACGGCCATTGTCGAACAGGGCGTCGACGGCTTCCTGCAACATGCGCTTTTCGTTGCGGACGATGATGTCCGGCGCGCGCAGTTCCATCAGGCGCTTCAGGCGGTTGTTGCGGTTGATGACGCGGCGGTACAGATCGTTCAGATCCGACGTCGCGAAACGGCCGCCGTCCAGCGGCACGAGCGGGCGCAGTTCTGGCGGGATCACCGGCACGACGTCCAGGATCATCCATTCGGGGCGGTTGCCCGAATCGATGAACGATTCGACGACCTTGAGCCGCTTGATGATCTTCTTGGGCTTCAGTTCCGACTTGGTGACGGCCAGTTCGTCCAGCAGCGCCTGCTTCTCGCCCTCAAGGTCGAGGTCCATCAGCATCTGCTTGACGGCTTCTGCGCCGATGCCGGCGGAGAAGGCGTCCTCGCCATATTCATCCTGCGCGTCGAGCAATTCGTCTTCGTTGAGAAGCTGATACTTCTCGAGCGAGGTCAGGCCCGGCTCGATGACGATATAGCTTTCGAAGTAGAGGACGCGCTCAAGCTGCTTCAACTGCATGTCGAGCAGCAGGCCGATGCGCGAAGGCAGCGACTTGAGGAACCAGATATGCGCGACCGGCGCGGCCAGCTCGATATGACCCATGCGCTCACGGCGCACCTTGCTCACCGTGACTTCGACACCGCATTTTTCGCAGACGATGCCCTTATACTTCATGCGCTTATATTTGCCGCACAGGCATTCATAATCCTTGATCGGACCGAAGATGCGCGCGCAGAACAGGCCGTCACGTTCGGGCTTGAACGTACGATAGTTGATGGTTTCCGGCTTCTTGATCTCGCCGAAGGACCAGGAGCGGATGCGCTCGGGCGAGGCAAGGCCGATTTGGATCTGGTCGAAGGTTTCGGCCTTCTGGACCGGGTTTGCGAAGTTGGTCAGTTCGTTCATTTTTCAATCCCTCTGGAGGGTAAATCTGGTCGTCTAGCGAACGGCTTTGTCGAGGCAGATGAGCGCAAACACCATCATGGTCAGACACATTGACAGCCAAACCCAACGCGGCTGTGTGATCGGATCATTGAGGCGCATGCGCTTCATCTTTTCCCCTTACTCTGCTGCCTGCGCGATGCCGTCGTCGTCCTCGGCCACGGGGTCCATCGACGCGAGTTCGACGTTGAGGCCCAGCGAGCGCATTTCCTTGACGAGCACGTTGAAGGACTCCGGAATGCCCGCCTCGAACGTGTCGTCGCCCTTGACGATCGCCTCATAGACCTTGGTGCGGCCGACCACGTCGTCCGACTTCACCGTCAGCATTTCCTGCAAGGTGTAGGCGGCGCCGTAAGCCTGCAATGCCCAGACCTCCATTTCACCGAAGCGCTGGCCACCGAACTGCGCCTTACCACCCAGCGGCTGCTGCGTGACGAGCGAGTACGGCCCGATGGAACGGGCATGGATCTTGTCGTCGACAAGGTGATGCAGCTTCAACATGTAGATGATGCCGACAGTCACCTTACGGTCGAACCGATCGCCGGTGCGGCCGTCGAACAGGTCCGACTGACCCGACGTATGTAGACCTGCGCGTTCCAGCATGTCCGACACGTCCGCTTCGCGCGCGCCGTCGAACACCGGCGTCGCCATCGGGATGCCCCGCTGGAGATGCTCGGCCAGATCGATGATCTGCTCGGGGCTGCGGGCTTCGATCTGCTCGGCATAACGCGGACCATAGGAGGTCAGCAGCCGTTCCTTGACCGCATCGGGCATGTCGCCCGGCTGCGGGTTCGGATTGGCCTCACGCCAGTCTTCCAGCGCATGCTTGAGCTGCTGGCCAAGGCCGCGGGCAGCCCAACCCAGATGCGTTTCGAAGATCTGCCCGACGTTCATGCGCGACGGCACGCCCAGCGGGTTCAGCACGATGTCGACATGCGTGCCGTCTTCCAGGAACGGCATGTCCTCGATCGGCAGGATGCGCGAAATGACGCCCTTGTTGCCGTGACGGCCGGCCATCTTGTCGCCCGGTTGCAGCTTGCGCTTCACCGCGACGAACACCTTGACCATCTTGAGCACGCCCGGCGGCAGTTCGTCACCACGCTGGAGCTTGTCGACGCGATCCTCGAACTTGTCGACGATCGACTTCACGGCCTCGTCATACTGACCCTTGATCGCTTCGATCTGGGCCTGACGGCTGTCGTCCTCGACCGCGAACTTCCACCATTCATGACGCTCGACTTCGTCCAGCAGGGCCTCGTCGATGACGACGCCCTTCTTGACGCCCTTGGGTGCGGCTGAAGCGGTCTGGCCCAGCAGCATTTCCTGAAGGCGGTTGAAGGTCGCGCGGTTGAGGATGGCGCGTTCGTCTTCACGATCCTTTGCGAGACGGTCGATTTCCTCCCGCTCGATCGCCATGGCGCGTTCGTCCTTGTCGATGCCGTGACGGTTGAACACGCGCACTTCAACGACCGTGCCAGCCACGCCGGGTGGCAGACGCAGCGACGTGTCGCGCACGTCGGACGCCTTCTCACCGAAGATCGCGCGGAGCAGCTTTTCTTCCGGCGTCATCGGCGATTCACCCTTGGGGGTGATCTTGCCGACCAGGATGTCGCCCGGCTCCACTTCCGCGCCGATATACACGATGCCCGCCTCGTCGAGGTTGCGCAGCGCTTCTTCACCGACATTGGGAATGTCGCGGGTGATGTCCTCCGGCCCCAGCTTGGTGTCGCGGGCCATGACCTCGAACTCCTCGATGTGGATCGAGGTGAAGACGTCGTCCTTCACGATCCGTTCGGAGATCAGGATGGAGTCTTCGTAGTTGTAGCCATTCCAGGGCATGAACGCGACGAGCGTGTTGCGACCCAGCGCCAGTTCGCCGAACTCGGTCGAGGGACCATCGGCGATGACGTCGCCGGCCTCGACCAGATCACCGACCTGGACCAGCGGACGCTGGTTGATGCAGGTGTCCTGGTTCGACCGCTGGAACTTCTGGAGCGTGTAAATATCGACGCCAGACTGACCAGCTTCAATGTCGCCGGTCGCGCGGATGACGATACGGGTCGCATCGACCTGGTCGACGATGCCCGCACGCTTGGACGCGACGGCCGCGCCGGAGTCACGGGCGACCGTGCCTTCCATGCCGGTGCCCACGAACGGCGCTTCGGCCCGTACCAGAGGCACGGCCTGACGCTGCATGTTCGATCCCATCAGCGCGCGGTTGGCGTCATCGTTTTCCAGGAACGGAATGAGCGATGCGGCGACCGACACCAGCTGCTTGGGGCTGACGTCCATCAGGGTGATGTGGTCGCGCGGCGCCATCAGGAATTCGCCGGCTTCGCGGCTGGAGATCAGATCCTCTACGAAATGGCCGTCGGCATCGACTTCGGCGTTGGCCTGCGCGATCGTGTGCTTGGCCTCCTCCATCGCCGACAGATAGACGACGTCGTCCGTCACCTTGTTGTCCACGACCTTGCGGTACGGCGTTTCGATGAAGCCATACTTGTTGACGCGGCTGAACGTGGCCAGCGAGTTGATCAGACCGATGTTCGGGCCTTCCGGCGTTTCGATCGGGCAGATACGACCATAATGGGTCGGGTGAACGTCGCGGACTTCAAAGCCTGCACGCTCACGGGTAAGTCCGCCCGGACCAAGCGCCGACACGCGGCGCTTGTGGGTGACTTCCGACAGCGGGTTGGTCTGATCCATGAACTGCGACAGCTGCGAGGAACCGAAGAATTCACGCACGGCGGCCACGGCGGGCTTGGCGTTGATCAGGTCGTTGGGCATCACCGTCGACACATCGACCGACGACATGCGCTCCTTGACGGCGCGCTCCATGCGCAGCAGGCCGACGCGATACTGGTTTTCCAGAAGCTCGCCGACCGAGCGGACGCGGCGGTTGCCGAGGTTGTCGATATCGTCGATTTCGCCCTTGCCGTCCTTCAGGTTCACCAGTTCCTTGACCACGGCGAGGATGTCCTCGACGCGCAGGGTGGTAACCGTGTCTTCGGCGTCGAGGTCGAGACGCATGTTCAGCTTCACGCGGCCGACCGCCGACAGGTCGTAGCGTTCGGGATCGAAGAAAAGGCCGGCGAACAGCGCTTCGGCGGTTTCCTTCGTCGGCGGTTCGCCGGGGCGCATGACGCGATAGATGTCGCTGAGCGCCTGGTCGCGGTCTTCGGCCTTGTCGGCCTTCAACGTGTTGCGAATCCACGCGCCGGTGCCGACATGGTCGATGTCGAGCAGTTCAAGGCGGTCGATGCCCGCCTTGTCCAGCTTTTCCAGGTTTTCAGGGCTGACTTCGTCGCCAGCCTCGATGTAGATTTCGCCCGTCGTCTCATTGATGAGGTCAAAGGCGCTGTAGCGGCCATAGACTTCCTCGGTCGGAATCAGCAGCGTCGCCAGACCGTCCTTTTCCGCCTTGTTGGCGGCGCGGGGGCTGATCTTGTGACCGGCGGCGAACACGACTTCGCCCGATGCGGCGTCGACGATATCGAACGCCGGCTTCAGACCGCGCCATGCTTCGGCGAGATAGGGGATGACCCAGCCGCCTTCACCCCGGACATAGGTAACCTTGTTGTAGAACTCACCCAGAATTTCTTCCGGCGTCAGGCCCAGCGCGAATAGCAGCGCCGTGACCGGCAGCTTGCGCTTGCGGTCGATACGGACGTTGACGATGTCCTTGGCGTCGAATTCGAAGTCCAGCCACGAACCGCGATAGGGGATGACGCGTGCGGCGAACAGATATTTGCCCGACGAATGGGTCTTGCCACGGTCATGGTCGAACAGGACGCCCGGCGACCGGTGCATCTGGCTGACGATGACGCGCTCGGTGCCATTGACGATGAAGGTGCCGTTGCCCGTCATCAGGGGCATGTCGCCCATGTAGACGTCCTGCTCCTTGATATCCAGGACCGAACGGGTTTCGGTGTCCTGATCGACTTCGAACACGATCAGGCGCAGGGTGACGCGCATCGGCGCGGCATAGGTGATGCCGCGCTGACGGCATTCCTCGACGTCGTACTTCGGGTCTTCCAGCTCATAATGGACGAAATCCATTTCGGCGGTGCCAGCGAAATCGCGGATCGGGAACACGCTGCGCAGCGTCTTTTCCAGGCCCGACACATAGCCGATCGACGGGTCGGAACGCAGGAACTGTTCGTAACTCTCCCTCTGAACCTCGATCAGGTTCGGCATCTGCACCACTTCGTGGATGTCGCCGAACACCTTGCGGATGCGCTTCTTGGCGCCGGTGTTGCTGATAGGGGGGAGAGCTTTGGTCGCCATGCGGTTCCTGCCTGTTACCTGTCTAAACGTCGTCAGTTCGTCGTATTTTTCCGCATCCCGACGGAAATTCAGTCGAAGCGCTATGGGATAGGGCGTGATTCGCACCCTCTATTCCACGCAAAAAAGTGCGGGCCGGGACTGTCCGATCCGCACTGTCAGCACTTGATGACCCTTCCAAAGTCGCCCAATTCCGCCAGCTTCGCGCGCAATTCGATGCTGGACCCCGAGCGATCCGGGGGACGGCCGACCTTCAGGCGCATAGCGCCTTGGGACGACCGGATTGCCGCCGATATAGGCGCTATGGCCCTGTTTGTGAAGGGGGTCAGCTAAACAGCCCCCGCTCCGTCTGGATCGCGGACACGAGCCGGTCCAGTTCGGCGCTGCTGTTGAACAGAGCGGGCGTTACGCGCAGCACCGGGCCGGACGCCAGACCGGCCTTCGCCACGATCAGCAGCTTATATTTGCCCAGAAACAGCGCTGCCGCCTTCTTCGCATCGTCCGGTCCCTTCATGCCGGGCAGGCGAAAGCCCGCGACGGCGCCATGACGATCCGGCTCGTCAGGCAGAAGCATCTCCAGCCCCCTGATGTCACGCACCCGGTCGATCCAGTAATTGCGCAGTCGCAACAGATGCTGATATTTGGCCGCGCCGCCGATCGCCTCATGGACCTCTATCGCGCGCGGTACCGTCAGCCGTGCCGCGAAATCGACCGTGCCGGTGGGGATGCGCGCGCGGATATCCTCCGGCCCGTGGATGCGATTGCCGAGCCAGGGGCTGATATCCTGCAACCGGTTCTTGCGAATATAGATGCCGCCGGTTCCGAGTGGCGCCGCCAGCCATTTGTGCAGCGAAAAGCCGATGAAGTCGGCGCCGCTGTCCTCGACGGTAAAGGGCAGGTGGCCCACCGCCTGCGCACTGTCGAGGATGGTGTCCACCCCGCGCGCCCGCGCCATGTCCACGATCGCCCTGACCGGCGGCACCAGCCCGTTGCGGTTAGACAGATGCGTCAGCAACAGCAACTTCGCGCGCGGCGTTTCCTTCAATATCTTGTCATAGGCGGCCAGGATATTGGCTTCCGTATGCGGCTCCGGCAGCGAGAAGCGGACGATCCGTGCGCCCCGGCTCTTTTCCAGATAGTCGCAGGCGAACTGCATCTCGTCATAATCGACATCGGCGTAGATCACTGCGTCGCCGGGCTGAAGCAGCGCATAATTGGCGATCAGCGCATAGAGCGCTTCGGTCCCGCCGCCCGCCAGCGCGATCTCTTGGGTCGATGCGCCCAGAAGGTTCGCGACAGCCGCGCGGGACATGTCCAGTTCGACATCGCGCGGATGGCCGGGCGCTGCGTTGCGCAGGAACAGGGCATGGTTCTGGTTTACCCAGTGCGACCGCGCCTCATAGGCCGCCTGCACCGGCTGCGTCATCACGCCATAATAAGCCGCGTCGAAAGTCGCGAAATCCCGGTTTACCCGGTATAGCGGCATCAGCGCCGCCTGTGCCGCGTCGAATTCGCCCATGTCGTGGCTGAAATGGAAAGGCGGCTCCTGCGGCCAGGACAGGGCGGCATCGACTGGGGGGGTGGCGTCGCTTCGCCTGCTCATCGCCAGCGTGCCACACAGCGCGCCGCCGCTCCCCAAAAAAGCCCGCCGCGTCACCATGTTTTTCCCCATTTTAGAATGTAATAACATACCATAACGGTGCGGATCGGCAAATCCGCCATGGCGCCGGTTCGATCCGCCTTGCTATTTCGTTGTCGTGACGGGCGGCGTTACCGGCACGATCTTCACCGTCTCGAACCGTTCCTTGCGACGGATGCCCGACAGGCCGGTGTCGGTGACGGCGGGTGGTGCCATGGTCGGATTCCGCTGCCGCATGCACTCGCCCTTCACGTTACGAGGAGTCTGGGAGCAATTCCACAGCACGCGCCGCAAGCCGCTGCCGGCATTATGGATATAGGCGAAACTCATCGCCTCCAGTTGGGCGTCGCTCATGGCCATGCTGTCCGGGGCCGTGCCTGCACGCCAGGCCATGATCCGGCATTCGGCGCGTCCCGCGCAATAGGTTTCCGCCAAAGCAGGCCAGATATCGGGCGCTCCACCGCGGGGCAATTCGACCATGAAGCTCCGTCCCCCCGGCGCGATTGCGATCAGACGGACGCCGGCCATCACCTTGCCGATCGCATCCGCGCCGATCGCCTGTTGCGGCTTGGCGGCCAGTGTGGCGGCGGCCTCCGCCACCAGCAGCGGCGGTCCGGCTAATGGCGGCGTTTCCACGCCCCCCTGATGGGCAGACGAAAACCGGGCGATGCGGGCAATCACCGGTTCACCCGTCTCGCCGCTCTTGCGAAAAGCGGGCGGTGTGCCCCACCAGCCACGCCAGCGGAAGAAGAGGTGCGTGCCGACTGCCGTGATCTTGTCCAGGCTGCTGCTCCAATAAGGGACGACCCAGTCGGTGTGATAATGGGTGGCGTGGCCGACCGGCTTGTAGACCTTGCCCGCCAGCGCGCCGCGCGCAATCTCCTGCGCGCGCGCCCATGCGGCCTGACCCGGCGTCAGCGCCAGCGCGCCGTCGCAGCTGAAGGTGAACTGGCATCCGGTGCTGCGTTCCTGCCCCTGAAACACCACGCCGCACACCGTCTTGGGGAAGGCGGGATGGCGCACCCGGTTCAGCACCACCTGCGCGACCGCCTGCTCGCCTACCGCATCGTCTCCGGCCTCGAAAATCTCCGCCGCCGCCAGGCAATCGGTGGCGCGCGCCAGATCGGTTTGCGTGCCTGAAAAGAGGAAAGGGCGCGCAGCCGGATTGGGATCGCGGGAAAAGGGTATGGCGGCATTGAGCGTCACCGCCTGATCCCGCTCCAGCGCATAGACTTGTACCGGTTCCACCGGCGGCGGGGGCGTGGACGGGCGCTTCGCGCGCGCCGCGACGACGGCGGCAAAGCGCTGCGGGGCGTCGACCGGTCGCTGCCGGCTTTCCCATGCCGCTACCGCCATGGGCAGGCCGACGAACAGCAAGGCCCAGACGAACCAAGACATAAGGGCCGGCCAGGGTGGGAGGGTAGGGAGATTGATCCGGATCACAAGCGACTGGTTTCCCAACATCCATTCGCCCTCAGCCTGTCGAAGGGCGCGATCCCGTCATAGGTGTCGCGCGCGCTTCGACAAGCTTTGACGCGTTCGGCCTTATTCCGGCAGGAAGTCCGGCACGGACAGATAGCGTTCGCCGGTATCATAGTTGAAGCCCAGCACGCGGCTGCCTTCCGGCAACTCCTTCAGCTTCTGTGCGATCGCCGCGAGCGTGCCGCCCGACGAGATGCCGACCAGCATGCCTTCCTGTGTCGCGGCGCGGCGGGCATAGTCCTTGGCGTCGGCCGGATCGACCTGGATCACGCCATCCAGCAACTGGGTGTGCAGGTTGGCCGGAATGAAGCCCGCGCCGATGCCCTGGATCGGGTGCGGGCCGGGCTGGCCGCCGCTGATGACCGGCGACAGGGTCGGCTCGACCGCATAGACCTTCAAGTTCGGCCATGCCTTCTTCAGCACTTCGGCAACGCCGGTGATGTGGCCGCCGGTGCCCACGCCGGTGATCAGCGCGTCGATCGGCGTGTCGGCGAAGTCGGCCAGGATTTCCTGCGCCGTGGTGCGGACATGCACGTCGATATTGGCCGGGTTCTCGAACTGCTGTGGCATCCAACTGTTCGGCGTCTGCGACACAAGCTCCAGCGCGCGTTCGATCGCGCCCTTCATGCCCTTCTCGCGCGGCGTCAGGTCGAAGCTGGCGCCATAGGCCAGCATCAGGCGACGGCGCTCGATCGACATGCTTTCGGGCATGACGAGGATCAGCTTATAGCCCTTGACCGCCGCGACCATGGCGAGGCCCACGCCGGTATTGCCCGATGTCGGCTCGATGATGGTGCCGCCGGGCTGCAATTCGCCGCTGGCCTCGGCCGCCTCGATCATGGCCAGCGCGATGCGATCCTTGATCGACCCGCCGGGGTTGGACCGTTCCGACTTGATCCACACTTCCGCATCACCGAACAGGCGATTGATGCGGACATGCGGCGTATTGCCGATGGTTTCGAGTATCGTGGCAGCTTTCATGAAGGCTTCTCCTGGCTGTTTTCCGCTCGCCCGATGTCGGGTGGATCGAAGCTACGTGCAAGGCGCAATTCGGGAAAGAGTCGCGCCCAGAATATTGTGATGATGATAGCACCGACACCGCCGCCGATCACCGCCGCGACCGGGCCGACCAGCGCAGCCAGAAAACCGGACTCCGCCTCGCCCAGTTCGTTGGAGGCGGAAATGGTCAGTTGCGACAGGCTGGACACGCGGCCGCGCATCGCATCGGGGGTGTGGAGTTGCACCAGCGACTGGCGCACGAACACCGACACCATGTCCGCGCCGCCCAGCACGACCAGCGATGCGATACCCGCCTCTATCGCGATGTCGCGCGGCAGGAAGGCGGTGCAGCCGAACGCGATGGTCGCAAGGCCGAACAGGATGACCGACGCCAGCATCTTCAACCCGACTTCCGTCTTCATGGGGCGGAAGGAAAACCAGAGCGCGGTGGCGGCTGCGCCGATACCGGGAGCAGCGGCCAGATGGCCCAGCCCCGCCGATCCCACATGCAATATGTCGCGGGCATAGACCGGCAGCAGCGCGGTCGCCCCGGCCAGCAGCACGGCGAACAGGTCCAGCGTGATGGTCGCCAGCACCAGCCGGTTGCCCTTCACATACGTAAAGCCGTCGATCATCTGGCGCACCGGATGGCGGCTGGTGTCGCGCGGCGGCTGCGGCACCGGGCCGATCATCAGCATGGCGCCGAGCGCCACGCCATAAAGGATCGCCGCCAGCGCATAGGCGCCCCATGGCGTGGCGGCATAGGCATAGCCGCCCACCGCCGGTCCGGCGATCATGCCGGCCTGCCACACGACGCTGGAAATGGCGATGGCGTTGGGCAGCACGGCGGGTGGCACCAGATTGGGCGCGAGCGCGCCATAGGCCGGCCCGTTGAAAGCGCGCGCGATGCCGACGATGACCGCAATGCCGAAGATCAGCGGCAGGCTGACCCAGCCTTCATAGGTGGCAAAGGCGAGCAGCCCGGCCGCGATCGTCAGCAATGTCAATGTCAGCCGGGTGATGACCCGCCGGTCATAATGGTCGGCGACCCAGCCGGTGATGGGCGTCAGGAAGAAGAGCGGCAGGAATTGCGCCAGCCCGATCAGGCCGAGTTGCGCCGACGCGCCCGCCGTCGTCATCGTTTCGCGCGCGATATTATAGGCCTGCCATGCCAGCACGATCATCATGCTGTATTGCGCCAGAACGGCGCAGAGCCGCCCCACCAGATAGGCCCGGAAATCCGGAAAATGCAGCGGATGGCGAGATGGGGAGGAGGCCGTCATGCCGATGGCCTTAGCGGGGCTTGTGTTGCCGAAGCAACAGGCCCGCGACCGGGCAGGCAACAAGATTTGCTTTGCGACCTATGAGCGGGGACGCGGGCGGCGAAGGCGGGCCATAAGGTCACACCAGGGTCACTCCAGTGGCGGGGGGCGAAATTCACACCGTCGTTGGCGCCACAAAAAAGCCGGATATGCGGAGTCATGCGTCCGTAAGGCGTCATCATAGGCACCGGCGCGCGCCTGCGACGCGCCTTCAGGATCATCGTGACGCGCCGGGTCGGTCACGCTGGCGCGCCGGCCGGGTCACGGGCGCGTGACGGATCGGGCGGACAGGACGGGCGGGGCAGGGGTGGGGAACGGGTCATCCGACAGGATAGATCAGAGATTATCCTACATTGGTAGCGGCGTGATGGGCCGTGAACCGCGAAGCAGGCCGTTCCGCCTGCGAGCCATATCCGCCCTCAATCCAGCATCGCCGCCATGGCTGGCGTCATATATTCCTGTACGCCGCTGTCCGTGCGCATCACCAGCCGGGCGGCGAGGCCGTGGCGGGTGGCGAGGTGCATGCCGCGGTTCGGCCCCATCACGGTGATGGCGGTGGCCCATGCGTCGGCCAGCATCGCCTGTGCGTGCAACACCGTCACCGATGCGACGCCCTGCGCGATCGGCTGGCCGGCAACCGGGTCGATGCTGTGGGACAGGCGCGTGCCGTCCTGCATGCGGAAGCGGCGATAGTCGCCGGACGTGGCGACGGCCATGTCGCACAGCGCGATGCGCAGCGTGGGGACGGGCAGGTCGGCCGGCGATTCGACATCGACCCACCAGGGCTGAAGGTCGGGCTTGATGCCGTCGCCACGCAGTTCGCCGCCGATTTCGATCAGGAAATTGGTGACGCCCATGTCGCGCAGCGCGTCCGCGACGGCATCGACGGCAAAACCCTTGGCGATGCCTGAGAAATCGAGCGCCACATCGGCCAGACGGCGGGCACGGCCCTGCTCAACCTCGATCCGGGTCCACTGCCTTGCAATGGCATAGGCGGACGAAATGGCGTTCGGCCCGAAGCCCCAATGATCGACGAGCCGGCCAATCGCCGGATCGAAGGCGCCGTCCGACAGGCGGGCCATGTCCAGCCCCGCGCGCAGCACCGTCAGCATGTCCGTGGGCAGCGACATCCATTCGCCGACCGGTGCGCGGTTGAAGCGACTGATGACGCTGTCCGCTTCCCAATGGCTCATCTGCCCGATGATGCGGGCCAGCACCGACTCGATCGCGGCGGCGCAGCCTGGGGGTGGCGCCACGATCTGTGCGGACCAGCTTGTGCCCATGGTCGGGCCGCCGAAAGACAGGATTGCGCCCGGCTGCTGTCGCCCGACCAGTTGGTCGGGCGACAGGCCGGGCGGGATCGCGATGCGGACGCCGTGGGACGCCGGCAGCGTCAGGGGGCCAGCACTTCCAGCGTGGTGATGTAGGATGCGCGCCGCTGCGGCGGGCCGGCCGGGGCTTGCGGGCGCGGCGCGGGCGGTGCGCCTTCGCCGGCCTTGGCGCCGGGACCGCCTTCGCCGCCGGGGCCACCTTCACGGCCACCGCCGAGCGTGGCGTTCAGCCAATACATGCCGGGCTGCGGCCAGGTCACCGACGCCTTGCCATCCTTGTCCGCGACCAGGTCGATCTGGCCCAGCGCGTCGCGATAGCGGATGCCGCCGGGGATCACCGTGATCTTCAGGCCGGAAGCGGGCTTGCCGTCCAGCAGGAACTGGAAGGTGGCCGCTTCGCCCGACACCAGGTCATTGGGGTGGGTGACGGGGACCAACTCGATGCCGACGCCGCTGGGCTTGAAGATGGTCGTGCTGGGCGCGCCCAGCGTCACGAAAATCTCATTGCGGCTCGCCATTTCGGCCGTCTGCACATTGGTTGCGCCGGCCGGAATGACGCTGGCCAGCTTGTCCTTGGTCGTGCCGCGCGGCAGGCGTTCCTGCTTGCCGTTCAGCATATAGCTGCCCATCATACCGGTCGACACATTGGCGATACGATAGGTGCCGGGCTTGGTCAGGTGAACGTCGAAGGTCGAGCGATAGCGACCCTTGGCGGCATTCTCGATCTTGCCCGTCGCGCCGTCCGGTTCGGTGACGGCGATATTGTCCGTCCCCATCGGGAAATGTTCGAAATAGAAGAGGTCGTTGGAGACGGCGGCGTCCACCGTCACCCAGCTATCCGTGCCGGACAGGGTGGTGGAGGATGGCATCATCCATTGGCGATGCGCCTGCGCCGTACCGGCGAGCGAAAGGGCGGCGAGCGCGCCCGCGATCAGAAATCTGGCTTTCATGGTCTGTCCCCTGTTATTTTCCGAAACTGAGGGCGACGGCGCCCAATTCGCTGCTGCCCGACGCGCGGACCGTGGCGCCCGGCTTTGGCGGCCAGGAGAAGGGCAGGCGCACGACTTCGCGGCCACCGACCTCACGGGCTGCCTCGACCAGCAGCGTGTAATTGCCGGGCGCAAGCGCACCCAGCGGCCCCTTGCCGGCGGTGAAGGCGATCTTCTGGTCGCCCGGCGCACGGGTCGCGCCGCTGACGCCATCGGCCGGGAAATTCAGCGCACGGCCAGATGCGCGCCACCACTGGCGCACATCGCGCAGCCATTTGGTACCTTCGCCCTTGGCCTTGTCATAATCATACCAGACCGCCAGGCTGCGGGGGGCGGCGCCCTCCTTCTCGACCCAGATGGCGACATAGGGGCGATGATATTCGGCGACCGACAGGCGCGGAATATTGACGCTGACGTTGAGTGTCTGCGCCGTGGCCGGCGCGGCGGCGGCTCCTGCGGCCCCGATCGCGGCGGTGCCGGTCAGCAGCAGGCGGTGGCGGATCTGCATGGATATTCCCCCGTTAATGGATGAAGATGATGGCGAGGATCGCCGGAATGGCGAGGCCTGCGGCGACCAGCGGCCATGTGCTGGGTCGCTTCTTGGCGTGAAGCTGAAGCAGGACCAGGCCGGTCAGGGCAAAGACGAAACAGGCGATCGAGAAGATGTCGATGAAATATTTCCACGCCCCGCCGGCGTTGCGGCCTTTGTGCAGATCGTTGAGGTAGCTGATCGCACCGCGGCTGGTGCTTTCGCTGGTGACTTTGCCGTCATGCCGGTCGATCGACACCCAGCCGTCGCCGCCGGGGCGGGGCAGGGCGAGGTAGATTTCATCGGCGGACCATTCGGCAATGCCTTGCCCCGACTGACCCACCGATTTTTCGACCCAGGCCGCGACGGGGGCGGGCAGGGGTTTCTTGCTATCGGCCGCATCGTCCGCCGCGACCTGCGTCAGCAGATTGGCGGGCAGGGTCGCGCTTTTCTCGATCGTCTGCGGTGATGCTTCGACATCGGCGGCGTGGTTGAGGGTGATGCCGGTAAAGGCGAAGAGCAGCAGGCCGATCAGGCTGATCGCCGAACTGACCCAGTGCCAGGTGTGCAACTGCTTCATCCAGAAGGCCTTGGCGCTCTTCTTCTTCGGCTTCTGGATACGGGCGGTACCGTGCATCGGGGTCAGTCTGTCCTGCGAAAATCTGTATTCATCGCATAACGAGAGTGACTCGCAGTTGCAAACGGGTTGCAATAGAATCTTGTATCAAAATGTAAGCGGTTGCGACGAGCGGCTCCGACATAGGGGGCGACGGCCCGGTCTTGCTATTGACGATCCGGGACACCACCTCTAGCCGCGCTGTATGCCTGATGTAACACGGATTAAATATGTCCGGTACGTCATGGATCATGAAGGGCTGTGCGGGGAGAGCGCGGGGCCGCTACTAGGAATAAGATATGCTGGTGCCGGCCGTTGCTGCGGGAATGATGATGATGGGTGCGCAGGCGCAGAGCGCTGCGCCGCAACTGGCTGTGGCGGCGGAGGTCGCCATGCAGGATGCAACGCCGTCCGCCTCGCAGGTTCAGCAGCCCGCTGCCCCGTCGCCCGCCGCGCCGCAGGACGATGCCGCGCAGGATATCGTCGTCACCGGCGACAAGGGCGCGCCCAAAGGCGATCCGCTGGAGCAGCTCAACGCCAAGAGTTTCGAGGCGGTGCAGTCGGTCGACAAGGCGGTGGTGGAGCCGGTGGCCAAGGCCTATAACAAGGGGCTGCCGCGCCCGGTGCGTAAGGGGTTGCGCAACTTCTTCTCCAATCTGGGCGAGCCGGTGGTCGCAGCCGCCTATCTGCTCCAGTTCAAGCCGGGTAAGGCGTTCGAGACGGCGGGGCGTTTCGGCGTCAATTCGACGCTGGGCTTTGTCGGCCTGTTCGACGTCGCCAAGCGCAAGCCGTTCAACCTGCCCCATCGCGACAACGGCATCGCCAATACGCTGGGCTATTATGGCGTCGGGCCGGGGCCATATATGTATCTGCCGATCGTCGGACCGACGACGTTGCGCGACATCGTGGGCGACACGGCGGACAAGATGATCCTGCCCTTTGCCCTGGGCAGGAAGGTGTTCAAACCGGCCTATGTCATTCCCGCCACGATCCTGAACCAGTTGGGAGAGCGCGCCGCGTTCGACGAAACGATCACGGCGATCCGCAAGGAAGACGATCCCTACACCGTCTACAAGACCATGTATCTGCGCCAGCGCCAAGCGGAGATCGAGGCGCTGCATGGCCGGGTGTCGGACGAGAAATTCGTGCCCATCTATGGCGACGCCATCCGCACGCCGGGCAAGAAGGACGCGCCCAAGCTGGTGGTGCCCGATCCCTATGGCGACGATATCGAGGATGAACCGGCAGGCGATACGCCGCCGCAATGAGGTGTATGTTCACGCCTTCCGTTCGTCCTGAGTAGCCGCTGAGCGCAGTCGAAGCGGCGTATCGAAGGATGTATGCGCGACAGGCCCTTCGCTACGGTCCTTCGACTGCGCTCAGGCCCTGCTCAGGGTGAACGGATTTTTATTGAAAGCAAATGGACGCAAAAAAGGGGCACCATCCGCATGGAATGGCGCCCCTTTTTGTTGCGTCATGGATCAGCGGCCCAGCAACCCGCGCGCCTGGCCGGCGATTTCCGCCAGCATCGCGACATTGGGCGTCGCGGCCGCCTTGGCGCGCTGGACCAGCGTGCGGAACTGGCGGACGCGGGCGCCCTTGGCCTGCAACCAGTTTTCGACATGGGTGGCGACGTCCTTGCCTTTTCCTTGGGCGAGGAAGTCGAGCCGGACCTGCTGCATGTCGCGGGCAACGCCGGAGATGAGCAGGCGCTCCCACGGATCGGTCGGTTCCATCCGCGCGGCGGCGGACTGGACCCAGTCGATGCCGACCGCTTCGCCCAGATGGGTGAAGGCGCGGGTCAGCGCGACTTCCTCCACGCCCATGCGGGCCGCGAGCGAGGCGATGCCGACGGCGCCGTCCAGCTTGAACAGGCCGGCGGTGCGCACGGCCAGCGTCTCCGGCGCGCCGAGGCCGAGCAGTCGGTCGGTGACGGCTGCGGTGCGGCGCTGCGCCTCGCTGGTCAGCAGATCGTCCACCTGCCTGGCCAGCAACCCCACGCCGGCGGCCAGCTTCTCATGCCCCTGCGCCGGCAGCGTGCCGGCAGGGAGGGCGCGCAATATATCGGCGATCTGCGCGCGCATGCCGCTGGCAATGTCGCTGAACAGGGCAAGCCGTGCGCCCTCCGACATGTCCGCCGCGTCGATATCCGCCCAGAGCGTGCCGATGTCGTAAAGGCGTTCGGCGATCAGGAAGGCGCTGGCCAGGTCGGCGAGCGAACAGCCTTCCTCCTCCGCCAGTTCGAACGGATGGATGAGGCCGAGGCGATTGACGATGCGGTTGGCGACCTTGGTGGCGATGATCTCCTTGCGCAGCGCATGGCTGGCGATCGCGTCCGCTTCCTTCTTCTGCATCGCTTGCGGAAAAGCCGCCATCAGTTCGGCGATCATGCTCTCGTCCGTGGCGAGGTCGCCATGTTCGATCGCATCCTGCAACGCCAGCTTGGCGGTCGAAAGCAGCACCGCCAGTTCCGGGCGGGTAAGGCCCTGACCATCCTGACCACGGCGCAGCAACTGGTCGTTGGCGGCCAGCCCCTCCACCTGACGGTCGAGCCGGCCGGTTTCCTCGAACGTCTCGATCAGGCGGACATAGGAGGCCAGGTCGGCCGCGCCGCCCGCTTCGGCGATGGACAGGCCGAGCGCCTGAAGCCGGTTATCCTCCAGCACGATGTCGCCCACCGCGTCGGTCATGCTTTCCAGCAGCGTGTTGCGCTTGTCGAAGGGCAGGCGGCCTTCGATCATTTCCTTGTTCAGCGCGATCTTGATGTTCACTTCATTATCCGAGCAGTCGACGCCGGCGCTGTTGTCGATGAAGTCGGTGTTGATCCGCCCGCCATGCAGGGAGAAGGCGATGCGGCCCGCCTGCGTGGTGCCCAGGTTCGCGCCTTCGCCGATCACCTTGACGCGCAACTGTTCGGCGTTGACGCGCAGCCGGTCGTTGGCCGGATCGCCGACATCGCCATGGCTTTGCGCTGCGGCCTTCACATAAGTACCGATGCCGCCGAACCAGAGCAGGTCGGCCGGGGCTTTCAGGATCGCGGAAATGAGCGCGGCCGGCTCCATGTCCTTGTCCGTCACGTCCAGGATCGCCTGCATTTCGGGCGTCAGCGGGATGCGCTTCAGCGCGCGCGAGAAGACGCCGCCGCCCTTGGATATGAGCGACTTGTCATAATCCTCCCAGCTTGAGCGGGGCAGGGCGAACATGCGGTTGCGCTCTTCCCAGCTGTTCGCCGGATCGGGCGCGGGATCGAAGAAGATGTGGCGGTGGTCGAAGGCGGCGACCAGCCTGATCGCCTTGCTGAGCAACATGCCGTTGCCGAACACGTCGCCCGACATGTCGCCGCAACCCACGACGCTGACGGGTTCGCTCTGCACATCCACGCCCATTTCGGCGAAGTGGCGCTGGACCGAGATCCACGCGCCGCGCGCGGTGATGCCCATCGCCTTATGGTCGTACCCGTTGGAGCCGCCGCTGGCGAAGGCGTCGCCCAGCCAGAAGCCGCGTTCCAGCGCGATGGCGTTGGCGACGTCGGAGAAGGTGGCCGTGCCCTTGTCCGCGGCGACGACGAAATAGGGATCGTCGCCATCATGCACGACGACGTCGGCCGGATGCTTCACCTTGTTCTTCACGATATTGTCGGTGATCGACAGCAGCGACCGGATGAAGATGCGATAGCTTTCGGTGCCTTCGGCCAGCCAGGCGTCGCGATCGGCCTGCGGATTGGGCAATTGCTTGGGATAGAAGCCGCCCTTCGCACCGGTCGGCACGATGACGGCGTTCTTCACGCGCTGCGCCTTCATGAGGCCCAGGATTTCGGTGCGAAAATCGTCGCGGCGGTCGGACCAGCGCAGGCCGCCACGGGCGACCGGCCCGGCGCGCAGGTGGATGCCCTCCACGCGGGGGGAATAGACCCAGATTTCGCGCCAGGGCAGCGGCGCGGGCAGGCCGGGCACCAATGCGCTGTCCAGCTTGAAGGCGATCGCTTCCTGCGCGGCGGGGGCGTAGAAATTGGTGCGCAGCGTCGCGGTGATGACGGCGCGCAGCAGGCGCAGGATGCGATCCTCGTCGATCGCGGTCACGCGCTCCAGTCCGGCGTCGATATCGGCTTGTGCCTGTGCGATGCGGTCGGCCGCGCCATCCTGCGCGGCAGGGTTGTGCAGCGCATCGAACAGGGTGATGAGGTTGTTGGCGATGCCCTGCGCCTTGCGCAGCGTATCGGCGAACGTCACCATGCCATAAGCGACGCCTGCCTGACGCAGATAGCGATAGAGGGCGCGGAACAGCACGACGGAGCGCGGCGCGAGGCCGGCGGTGACGATCAGTTCGTTCAGCCGGTCATTTTCCGCCACGCCTTCCAGCACCTGGGCGATCGCTTCGGTCACGACATCGGCCCGGTCCACGACGACCTGCGCGTCGTCGCCCGCCGGCAGTTCCAGCACGAAGCGCTGGACATGGCCCAGCGTGCCGCCCTCCATGGCGCTGCCGCTGATCGCAGTAGTCATTTCCTCAATCACGCGGAAACCGAAATTCTCGAACGCGGGGACGACTTCGGACAGGGCGACGGGGACATGGCTGTAGAGTTTCAGCCGCAACCGTTCGACGCTGTCTTCGGGATTGCGATAGATGCGGATCGACTTGTCGCCTTCGCCCGACAGGCCGTGGATCAGGCGGATGTCGATCGCAGCCTCTTCCGGCCCCGCGCCGTTACGATAGGCGAGCGGGAAGCCGCCGCCATAGCGCTGTGCCATCGCGGCGGCGCGGCCCGGCTCCTCGGTCACGGCCAGCGCTTCCTCGACCGCCGGAATCCAGCCGCGCACCATCTGCTTGAGCATCCGGTCCAGCGCGACGTCATCGGGCACGATCCCGCCGTCGCGCAGGTCGAGGGTGATGCGCAGCAGCGCCAGGCCGCCTTCCTCCAGTGCGATCGACCAGCTTAGCACGGTGCCATGGCTCTTGAGCGCCAGCATGTCCTGAATACTGACGCGGCGGGCGGTGGACAGCTCGTCGCGCGGCAGCCAGACGAAGGCATAGAGGTGACGCGCCAGCGCGCTGGTGGCAAGCGCGAGCTTGGGCCGCGGCCGGTCGGTCAGCGACATGAAGGTCAGCGCGAGCCGCTCCAGCGTCTCCCGGTCGAAGCCGATGGTGATGTCATGGGGCAGCGCGGTCAGCGCATGGGCCAGCGTCTTGCCGGCATGACCCAGCGGGTCGAAGCCGAACTTGTCCATCAGCGTGGACAGCGCGGAACGCAGCAGCGGCACCTTGTCCGGCGTCGCCGACAGGCCCGTACTGGTCCACATGCCGGCATGGATCGACAGGGCCTTGACCTCCTTGCCCTCCCGCACCGGAATGATGATGAGGTCGAGCAGCACGAGACGATGGACGCGCGAAATACGGCTGGACTTGATGATGAGCGGGGTGCGCTTGCCTTCCTCGAACCAGCTGAAGGCGGCCTCCAGCGAGGCGGGTGCGATCAGCGGCTTGTCATGGCGGGTGCAGATGCCCAGCGGCGCGCTGCTGCTGCCGTCGCGGCCGACGATTTCATGGCCTGTCTGGGTGAAATGGCGGGCCAGGAACCAGCGCAGCAGGGCGGCGCCTTCCTCGTCCGGCACGGCGTCGGCATCGGCGGCCATGGCCGACTGCATCTTGGGCCAGTCGGCGACCGCGGCGCGGACGTCGGCCAGCGTCTCCTGCAACGATTTTTCCAGCGCCCGGCGCGCCTTCGCATCGGCGCGGTCGGTTTCGACATAGATCATGGATTCGCGGCGAGCGCCGGACGCATCCTCCTCGAACACACCCGTCACTGCACCGTTGCCGTCGCGCGTCACGAACAGGACGGGGTGGAACAGGCGGTGGATGGTGATGTCGGCCGCCGCCAGCGCATTGGCGATGGAATCGACCAGGAAGGGCATGTCGTCATTGATGATGGCCAGCCGCATGAAGCGGCCATTGGCGCCTTCGCCCAGCGTTTCCATCGCGATCGCTTCATGGCCGGGCTTGCGGCCATTGGCGGTGCGGCCCAGAAATGCGGCGGCGCCAGCCAGCGCAGCCTCGTCAAACCCCTCGCTTTCGCCGGGCAGGGCGCCTCGGCTGAGTGCGCCTTCCAGCGCCTCGCGAATATTCTTGTCGACTTCCTTGGTCTTCGCTTCCGCCAGCGCCGTCATTCGCTCACCTCTTGCCACGGGTTCGTCCCGCATGGATCATAACGGAGGAGGCGCTGGATCGCCGCCATGCGACTCCTCGGCTTTCAGGAGCGCCTATATGCGCCCGGCCAAGGGTCGGCTCAACCCTTGGCGAGAAATAAAATTTCTGATTCTTGAAATAATATGATGCAACGCAACATGGCCCGCGTGTCAGGGGCGGGGCCGGTCGATCGGCACGACTATCGTTCAGCCCGCACGGCATGTCGAGCGCGGATGCGTGCTGTATTGGCCTATTTTCTTACGTCTTTACGGCCAGTCACGGACGGACATGCCGTGTCAGCGCGCGGCGGCGCTGATCACCCGCTGGTTGAGATCGCTATCCTCCGGCAGGGCGGCGACGATCGCCAGCGTGCCATCGGCCTCGCGCCGGGCGATGACGACGGCCAGGCCATCGGCATCGGTGGCGACGGCGACCGGATCGAGCGCGGCGGCGGCCTTGACCGTGTCGCGCGCGATCCGGCGGCGATCCGGCTTGGCCGGGGCCTGCGACCGGCGTTGCGCGCGTTCGTCGCGAACCAGCGCTTTCAGGCCACCGACATAGTCCGAAAGATAGGACGCCAGCGATCCGACACTGAGGCCCGCGGTCATCGCATGGTCCAGCGCGGTCGCATATTCGGTGATGCGCGTCTTGTCGTAGGTCGCGCCGAAGACCAGTTTGATGACGGCGGTCATCGGACTGCGGGCCTGCGCCTTGATGCCATAATCGTGCAGCAGTTCGGCATAGTCGTCCGGTCGGACGCGGGAAACCTGCGCGAAATCATAGGAGAGGCTGACGGCGCGATAGAGGGCGGCATGGCTGCGCGCCTCGCTGATCCGCACGCGGGCGGCGCCGTCGCGGGCGATCGCCAGCCAGTCGGCAAGCGGCGCGTCCTCGGTCGGGCATTCCATCCCGGCCAGGTCGAGCGCGTCCTCCTCCTCATCCTCTTCGATGCCGAAGGCCAGGCTGTTGCTCTTCTGGTCGGCGGCGGGACCGTCGGCCCAGATCGGCGCGGCGTCGCGCGCGGCGGGCGCGCTGCGCATCGCCTCGTCCACTTCCAATTCCAGCGCGTCGGTCAGGCTGCGGCTGGCCAGTTCCTTCCAGTTGATGACGCCGAACACGAAGTCGATCGTCTCGTCATCGGAAGAGAAGGGCATCAATATGCCGCGATACATGATCTCCGCGCCGCGCTGGTTGACGAACTCGGCTTCGAAGCCGATCGGCGCGGCGTTGGCGATGATTTGCAGATAATGGTCGGTCAGGCGCGACAGCAGCGACCGGGCGGGCACATCGTTGATATAGTCGATCTTGCCCTCGATCTCGCACTCGGTGCGCAGCGCGGTACCAAGATAGACGATGGCGGGATTGTCCAGGCCGACGCTGAAGTCGAGCAGTACCGAATGTGGGCCGAAATCCTCCAACTGCTCGGGGACCAGATCCTCGATCGACGGAAGTGTGCGGTCGCCCAGCAGCGACGCCCAATAATTATAGGCGCGCACCTGCATGCGCCGTTCATCGGATATGACGGCGGGCGGCGCGTCCATCTGCGCATCGCCGACATAGTCGAAATCGTCCTCGTCATTGGCGGCATCATGCCCCCGCAGCGTGTCCATTCGATCGTCCTACCTTGCGCTGAAAAACTATTCCGGGACTCGACACTGGCATGGGATGGTAAATTTGGCGTAAACAGGATGGGGCGGATCGGCCGGCATGGGACGAGCGGGACGCAAGTGGAAAAAAGGCAGCGGTGAAGTGAAATGCCGGCTTGTCCAATCGCCCAACCGCTGTTATCTGCCCGCCCCTACGCCGCTTTAGCTCAGTTGGTAGAGCATCGCATTCGTAATGCGGGGGTCACAGGTTCGAGTCCTGTAAGCGGCACCAGCCCTTTCAATAGGCAATCCCCGAAATTCTTGGCGAAAGCGTCTTTCGGCTGATGGCTGAGGGGGGTGACCGGTTTATATGCCTTCGGGCTGATCCAGTGGGTCGGACGCGGGGCAGTGGGTATAGAAGGACGATATGCGCGGATATAAAGAACCCGGCTTCCAGGATCGGACTGCGGCGGCGCAGGACGCAAGGAAGAAGGCACTGGAGCAGTTGCGCACCAAGGCGCCGTTGAGCGAAGCGGAACAGGCCGAGCGGCTGGCCAGAAGCCTCGCCAAGGAAGCGGCGGCGCAGGAAAAGCGCGAGGCGGTGCTGCGCGAGCGGGAAGCGGCCAAGGTCGCCAAGCGTGAACAGGCGGAAAAGGCTGCGGCAAACAAACCTGCCGTCCTGACCGAAGCGGAACGCAAGGCGGCACGCGATGCCCGTTATGCGGCGCGCAAGGCGCGTAAATAGGTCATTCTCCGACCGGATGTGAAGGATCGGTTCTGGATCAACTCGCTAGCAATTTCGCCCGATCATCCCTTGATCCTGTAGAACTCATCGATACGGCAGACATACCCGGCGGCGGGCAGTTGCAACTGCTCCGGTCCGATGGCGATTATTCCATCCATTTCGGCTCGGAAGAGCTGATGGGTAGCTGCGATCATGTGTCGGAAGAGGCGCTGGCGGCGCTGACCTGCCAACGGCTGGGCCATCGCGATGGCGTTGTGCTGATCGGCGGTCTGGGCATGGGCTTCACCCTGGGGGCGGCGCTGGCGGCATGGTCGGCGCGATCGTCCATCATCGTGGCCGAACTGGTGCCCAAGGTCGTGACCTGGGCGAGGGGGCCGCTGGCGCATATCTTTCGCGACCATTTGTCCGATCCGCGCCTGACCATCGATGTCAGCGACGTCCATAACATCATTGACGCCTCGACCGATCGGTTCGATGCCATCCTGCTTGATGTGGACAATGGTCCCGATGGCATGATCCGCCCGGAAAATGAGCGGCTCTATTGCAACTGGGGCCTGCGCTCGGCCCATGCCGCACTCAAATGCGGGGGAATATTGGCGATCTGGTCGGCCTATCCGGACGGGGACTTCGGCGTGAAGCTGGAGGAGGCCGGGTTCGAGGTCGAAGAGGTGCGCGTCCCTGCCTTCACCGGCAGCAAGGATGAATTTCACCATATCTGGTTTGCACGAAAGGGGCATTGAACGGGACGTCCGGATCAGACGGCGCGATCCGCAGGCGCATCACGTCGACACCCGACAGGCGGATTCTTCCTGTAGCTGGAAATGGTCGCCCGCCTGCTGGAGAGCAGGCGGGCGAATGTGTGTCAGCGCTCGATCTGGCTGACGTCGCGCACCGCGCCCTTGGCGGCGTTGGTGGTCATCGCGGCATAGGCGCGCAGGGCCGGGGACACTTCGCGCTTGCGGCCGAATGGCTTCCACGCCCTGGCGCCGCGCGCTTCCATCTCGGCGCGGCGGGCGTCCAGGATGCTGTCGTCCAGATCGACCTTGATGACGCGCGCCGGGATGTCGATGACGATCGGGTCGCCGGTCTGGACCAGAGCGATCAGCCCGCCTTCGGCCGCTTCGGGCGAGACATGGCCGATCGACAGGCCCGACGTGCCGCCCGAAAAACGCCCGTCGGTGATGAGCGCGCAGGCCTTGCCCAGCCCCTTCGACTTCAGATAGCTGGTCGGATAGAGCATTTCCTGCATACCGGGGCCACCTTTCGGCCCTTCATAGCGGATGACGACGACGTCGTTCGCCTTCACCTCATTGCCGAGGATGCCCGCGACCGCCGCGTCCTGGCTTTCATAGACGCGCGCGGTGCCGTGGAAGACGAGGATGCTCTCGTCCACGCCCGCGGTCTTCACGATGCAGCCTTCGGGCGCCAGATTGCCGGAGAGCACGGCGATGCCGCCATCCTTGGAAAAGGCATGCTCGACCGAACGGATCACGCCATGTTCGCGGTCGGTGTCGAGGTCTTCCCACCGTTCCGACTGGCTGAACGCCGTCTGGGTCGGCACGCCGCCGGGGGCCGCGCGATAGAAGTTGCGCACTTCCTCGCTATTGGTGCGGCCGATATCCCAGCGGGCGAGCGCGGCCGCCATCGTGGGCGCATGAACGGTCGGGAGCGATGCGTCGATCAACCCGCCCCGCTCCAGTTCGCCCAAAATCGCCATGATGCCGCCCGCGCGGTGGACATCCTCCATATGCACGTCGTTCTTGGCGGGCGCGACCTTGCACAGGCACGGCACGCGGCGCGACAGCCGGTCGATATCGGCCATGGTGAAGTCGATCCCGCCCTCGAACGCGGCGGCGAGCAGATGCAGCACCGTGTTGGACGATCCGCCCATGGCGATATCCAGGCTCATCGCATTTTCGAACGCGGCGAAATTCGCGATGTTGCGCGGCAGGACGCTCTCGTCGTCCTGCTCATAATAGCGTTTGGTGATGTCGACGATCACATGCCCGGCCTCACGGAACAGCCGCTCGCGGTCGGAGTGGGTGGCCAGCGTCGACCCGTTGCCCGGCAACGACAGGCCCAAAGCCTCGGTCAGGCAGTTCATCGAATTGGCGGTGAACATGCCCGAACAACTGCCGCAGGTGGGGCAGGCGGAGCGCTCGATCGTCTGCACTTCCTCATCGGTATAGCTGTCGTCGGCGGCGACGACCATCGCATCGACCAGGTCGAGCGCGACCTTCTTGCCGCGCACGGTCGCCTTGCCCGCTTCCATCGGCCCGCCCGACACGAACACGACGGGGATGTTGAGGCGCATGGCAGCCATCAACATGCCGGGCGTGATCTTGTCGCAGTTGGAGATGCACACGATCGCGTCGGCGCAATGGGCGTTGACCATATATTCGACGCTGTCGGCGATCAGATCGCGGCTGGGCAGCGAATAGAGCATGCCGCCATGGCCCATGGCGATGCCGTCATCGACCGCGATGGTGTTGAATTCCTTGGCGACGCCGCCCGCCGCCTCGATCTCGCGCGCGACCAGTTGGCCCAGATCCTTCAGGTGAACATGGCCCGGCACGAACTGTGTGAAACTATTGGCGATCGCGATGATCGGCTTGCCGAAATCGGAATCCTTCATGCCCGTCGCGCGCCAGAGGCCACGCGCGCCCGCCATATTGCGGCCATGGGTGGTGGTGCGGGAACGATAGGCGGGCATGACTCGAAATCCTTCAGACTATGATGCGGTCCCTCTACAGACTGGAACGCGGCTGTGAAACATTTTATTCCTTTATTGCGTCATTTCTATCATTTTGTTGCGAGCGCCCCCGCGCGCGTCACCATGGCGATCCATGTCCCGCGATGGGACCGGCGGGGCGGGCCGGGCGATAGTGGACTGGCGCTCGCGATCATCATGGTTAAGAAAGCATTATGCCTTCTGTCCGGCCCCGTTCCCTGCTGCGTCCCCTTGCCCTGGCGAGCCTGCTGAGCCTGTCGCTGCTGACGACGGCGGGTGCGCCCGATCCTGCACGCGCGGCGGAAGAGGGTGTGCTGGCGCCGGGCGGCTATCGCTGGCTGGGGCAGGGACCATGGAGCGGGCCGATCTACATGGTCATCAGCATCGAAAAGCAGATGATCCATGTCTATAGCGGCGACCGGCTGATCGGCATGGCCAGCGTATCCACGGGCATGAAGGGACACCGAACCCCGACCGGCGACTATCCGATATTGCAGAAGCGCCAATGGCACCGCTCCAACCTCTACAGCAATGCGCCCATGCCCTATATGCAGCGTCTGACCTGGGACGGGATCGCGCTGCATGCCGGGCATAATCCGGGCTACCCTGCCAGCCATGGCTGCATCCGCCTGCCCTACGCCTTCGCCCGCGACCTGTTCGCCCTGACGAAGATCGGCACGCTGGTGGAAGTGACACAGGCGCGGCTCAGCGCCGCGCTGCAATATGACGCGCTGGTGCTGAGCGATCCGGGCAGCACGGTGGTGACGTTCGGCCCGGCGCCGGGGCGTGGCAGCGTCACCCTGCCGCCAGCGCCCGTCGATGCGGGGCGGGGCGACGCGCCGATGCTGGAAATTGATCCCGGCATTTTCGGGATGGTGCGGGGGTAGTCGACCAATCTTGGTCATTCCGCCAGATTATCACAACCCTTGAAACTGGCTGCCCATTCAGTTGACCTGTGGAACGCTGAATGACGAAATCTGGTGGGTAGCGTCCGCCTGCTAGTGCGCTTATCAGGCAATATGGACGAACGATCAGCGACAGATGCCTTCGACAGATTTCTACGTGTCAAGCAAGCCGCATTAGGCGAGGCGTTGGCGCGAGTGCCGCATGAGGCACGACGTCTCTCCGCAGGCTGGGCGTTCTTCTACCAATCCGAGGCATTTGTCGCGACGGGTGACGTCGGCGCAATGCTCGTAGGACAGGGGCCCGTTGTCATCCATGATGATGGCCGCGTCGTAGAGGGTGGCTCGCTCGACCGTGATCCCGAGGTTTTATTGCACCGCTAAGTCGAACGTCCGCAAGTGAGCGTTTGCTGCCAAGCGATTTTTGCAGCGCAGCGTCTGCCATCTGCGCTGATCTCTCCAATACCGGACTGTCGCAAATCTACCCCTGATCGCCGTTCGGTAGACCGATTCGCGCGCGATCTGCGCGATAACCGCTTGTTCGGTTTCGAGCAGGGAAGCGGACCGGACGAAAACGACGATTGCGAACATGTCAATTGCAGGCCAAAACTGTCAGATGGCTTCCTTGACGTTTCTATACCGGTATGACGGCACACCCAGGCTGATTCTTGACGACTTCGGTTGGCTTGAGATGAGAGTGGTCACGGAAAACCGTTCAGGTGCCGGAGGTTTCTGGGTCCAGTGGCAAAACGTCAAAGAGTTTGGCGAGAAGCTTTCGACATATCCGATTGATCCCGACGCTCCCATTTGCGAACAATGGGGATACAGCGAAAATGGCGCGTATGAGCAGGTTCTCGGAGTAAAAATTGCGCCTGCCAACAAACGCGGAGACCTTTCGGTCCGCGTTGAGATAGCCGACCAACACAACCCGACTGATTGTGTCAAAACTTCATTTCAAACGAACTATTCTAACCTTGCGACGTTCCAACTTGAGATAGCGCGGCTAATGGCTGGTGAGATCGAAGAAGCAGGCCTTAGCGGTAGATAATATATGCATGCTACACTTGCCGCGCGACGTGCAAGCGACGAGTCCTTGGCTGGAAGCAGCCCGGCCGCATGCGACCATTCTAGGTCATTCCGTCAGACCATGCGGATCGCTGAAACCGGCCATTCCCGCCGATGGCAAGGCGAAGACTGAATGACGAAATCTGGTGGAAAATCGCCGCAAATCATTCGTGCCGGATCATGCGTCGGTCTTCCCGCAAGGCGTCCTCCTCCCGCAGGCGGTAGCACTCGGCACATAGAATATTGATGCCGTCTGGCACCTCTACTCTGCCCTCGATCCAATGCCCGCCATGCTGGTCAAGGTATGCGTCGCATTCTTCACACCAAGCATCGCGCAGGTCGTCTTCACCTTCTGATAGGTAGCTCACGAAACCGATTGTATTGGGTCGAGGGGTTGCGGTTATATGCTTACAGACGAATGTAATTGGCTGCTCGCCGTGCTGACTACATTCGCAAAATTCATCGGTCATCGACCCGCCTTACCTGATATGAAATGCATGATAACGTCGGGATGGGATGTCCGCTACTGGGGCGATTGTTGCCGAACGATTTTTCTCCGCACAGCGTCAGCTATCGCCGGTAATCCCCCCAAAGCCGACCGTCGTAAATCCACCCATCCCGACCATTTCGCTGTTTGGAGATCATATCGGGACGAGTGCCGCCCTGACGGCATCCGGCTTATCGCAGGTCTCTTCCATCGCGACGGGGAACCGGGCAGAAAGGGGGCGTCCGGCACCGAGGCGAAGGAGCATCCATGCAGGCCCATTCCACGCCCGCCACCCCGTTGCCCACGCGCTCTCTCGCGATCGCGGCGCTTTCCACCATCGTCGAATGGTATGACTTCACCCTCTATCTCTATTTCGCGACCGTGCTGTCGCGGGTGTTTTTCGGTGGTGGTGCGGTCGGGCTGGGGGATGCGCTGGCCGGGTTTGCCATCGCCTATCTGATGCGGCCGGTCGGGGCGATCGTCTTCGGCCATATCGGGGATCGCTACGGCCGACGGCCGACCATGCTATTGTCGATGGGGATGATGACCGCCGCGATGCTGGCGACGGCGCTGCTGCCGACCCATGCGCAGGTCGGTCCGGCGGCGGGCTGGATGATGATCGGGCTGCGTTGCCTGATGGCCTTCTCCGTCGGCGGCGAATATACCGGCGTGGTCGCCTATCTGCTGGAGGGTGCGCGGGCCGGACGGCGGGGATTCGTGACCTCGCTCGCGTCGGCGGCGAGCGAGGTGGGCGCGCTGCTGGCGGCGGGCGTCTCCGCGCTGACGGTGGCATCGCTGGATGAGGGCGCGCTGGCGACATGGGGATGGCGCATCCCATTTCTGGTGGGTGCAGCGCTGGCCGGGATCATTCTGCTCGCGCGCTCCACTATGCAGGAATCCCCCGATTTCCTGCGGCAGCAGGCGCAGGCGACCATTCCGCAATCGCCCTTGCGCCACAGCCTGCGCCATCATCGCGCAGCCATCGGCCGGGGGTTCGCGATTTCCGCGCTGGGGTCGATCACCTATTATGTCGGCATCACCTATGTACCCAGTTTCCTGTCCGCCATGGGTGCGACCGGGGAGGCCGACGCGCTATGGCTGTCCACGCTGGCGGCGCTGGCCGTCATCATGGTCACGCCGCTGACGGGTTTGCTGACAGACCGGATCGGGCGCAGGTCGGTGCTGGTCGCGCTGGCAATCGCGGGCGTGGTGCTGCCGATGCTGCTGTTCCTGATGATGCGTGGGGACTTTGGGCTGGCGCTGGCGGGCGCGGTGGTGCTTGCCTGCCTCGGCGGCGCGGTCAGCGCTGTGGGCGCAGTCGCCACGGCCGAGCAATTTCCGGGAGAGGGGCGGCTGAGCGGTCTGGCCTTCGGCGCGACCAGCGCGACGGCGCTGTTCGGGGGATTGACGCCATGGCTGGCGCATCATCTGGTGCAGGCAAGCGGCTGGGCCGCCGCGCCGGGCGCGATGATCGCAATCGTGGCGCTGTGCGTGCTGCCGGTGCTGATCGCGCTGCCGGAAACCGCGCCGCGCAAAAACAAAAAGGCCGACCCGTCGCCGGATCGGCCGTCATAGACCTGGACCCCGGCCTGCGCCGGGGAACAGATTACGCCGCCTGCGCTGCCTCTTCGCTGGCGGGCAGGCGAATGAGGTAGTCGAAGGCGGAGAGCGCCGCCGTCGATCCCGCGCCCATGGCGATCACGATCTGCTTATAGGGCACCGTCGTGCAGTCACCCGCCGCGAAGATGCCCGGCTGGCTGGTTTCGCCGCGCGCGTCGATTTCGATCTCGCCGCGCGGCGACAGGGCGATCGCGTCCTTCAACCATTCGGTGTTGGGCACCAGGCCGATCTGGACGAAAATCCCCTCCAGTTCGACATCATGTTCGGTGCCGTGGTTGCGGTCCTTGTACGACAGGCCCGTCACCCGTTCGCCATTGCCGTCCACCTTGGTGGTGAGCGCCGATGTGATGATCTTGACGTTGGGAAGGCTGGCGAGTTTCCGCTGCAACACGGCGTCGGCGCGCAACTGGCTGTCATATTCGACCAGCGTCACATGGGCGACGATGCCGGCCAGGTCGATCGCCGCTTCGACGCCGCTATTGCCGCCGCCGATCACCGCCACGCGCTTGCCCTTGAACAGCGGACCGTCGCAATGCGGGCAATAGGCGACGCCCTTGTTGCGATAGTCTTCTTCGCCCGGCACGCCCATCTGCCGCCAGCGGGCGCCGGTGGAGAGGATCAGCGTACGGCCTTTCAGCGACGCGCCGTTTTCCAGCACGACCTCATGATAGCCACCCTCGGTCTTGGCCGGGATCAGCTTCGCGGCCTTTTGCAGGTTCATGATCTCGACGTCATAATCCTTGACGTGCGCCTCCAGCGCCGAGGCCAGCTTCGGCCCTTCGGTGCGCGATACCGATATGAAATTCTCGATATCCATCGTGTCGAGCACCTGACCGCCGAACCGCTCCGCCGCGACCCCGGTGCGGATGCCCTTGCGCGCCGCATAGATGGCTGCCGCAGCCCCGGCGGGGCCGCCGCCGATCACCAGCACTTCGAACGGGTCCTGGCGCTTGATCTTCTCGGCCGCCTTCGCTTCTGCGCCGCTGTCGATCTTCGCGACGATCTGTTCCAACTCCATCCGGCCCTGCCCGAAGGGTTCGCCGTTCAGGAAGATGGTCGGCACGGCCATCACCTTGCGCGCATCGACCTCGTCCTTGAACAGGCCACCGTCGATCGCGACATGGCTGATCCGGGGGTTGAGCACGCTCATCAGGTTGAGTGCCTGCACCACATCGGGGCAATTCTGGCACGACAGCGAGAAATAGGTTTCGAACGCGAAATCGCCGTCCAGATCCTTGACCTGCTGGATCAGATCCTGCGCGGCCTTCGACGGATGGCCGCCGACCTGGAGCAGGGCCAGCACCAGCGAGGTGAATTCATGCCCCATCGGCAGGCCGGCGAAGGTCACGCCGATATCGGTGCCGACGCGGCGGATCATGAAGCTGGGCTTGCGGGCATTGGAGCCGTCCACGACCGACACCTTATCGGACAGTTCGGCGATTTCGTTCAGCAATTCGCCCATTTCGCGCGATTTTGCGCCGTCGTCCAGCGACGCCACCAGCTCGATCGGCTGGGTGATGTTCGCCATATAGGCCTTCAACTGGCCCTTGAGATTTGCGTCCAACATCTTGTGCGTCTCCGTCAGGATTGGCGCGGCCTTGCGCGCGGCTATCCCGCCGCCGGATGGTGCGACCCGAAGGTCCGGCGTTCAGGGATAGCGATGAATGTCGATGGTATAAGCCCGCCGGGCCGGGGAGGGGAGAGAAGCCTCGACCCAGGCCCGACGGGTGCCTTTGCAGGACTTTGCTTAGATCTTGCCGACCAGGTCGAGCGACGGGGCCAGCGTGGCTTCGCCTTCTTCCCACTTGGCGGGGCAGACTTCGCCCGGATGGCTGGCCCAGTACTGGAGCGCCTTGACCTTGCGCAGCAGTTCGGCGGCATTGCGGCCCACGCCCTCCGGGGTGATTTCTACGAGCTGGATCACGCCTTCGGGATCGAGCACGAAGGTGCCACGGTCGGCCAGGCCAACGCCTTCACGCAGCACGTCGAACTGGTTGGCCAGCGCGTGGTTCTGGTCGCCGACCATGAAATAATTGATCTTGCCGATCGCCGGCGAGGTGTCGTGCCAGGCCTTGTGGCTGAAATGGGTGTCGGTCGACACCGAATAGACTTCCACGCCCATGCCCTGGAGGGTCGGGTAGATGTCGGCCAGGTCTTCCAGTTCGGTCGGGCAGACGAAGGTGAAGTCGGCCGGGTAGAAGAAGAAGACGGCCCACTTGCCCTTGACGTCGGCGTCGGTGATGTCGACGAACTTGCCTTGCTTGTAGGCAGTGGCCGCGAAGGGCTTCAGGGGGGTGTTGATGAGAGCCATGGGCTTCCTTTTCCTGGTTGAGAATATTGCGATTGCGAACACCCATGTAGGGATGCGGTCGATTCGGGAGAAATTGCTTTTCTCGGATGTGTTAAGTGAGAAAAGCGATTACAGCCGGTCTCACTGATCGACCGTTCCGCCTTGAATCTGCAATAATTTCAACATGGCGTCCTCGACCATCGCCTGCGCTTCTTCGGGCGAGAAGGTGGAGCGATCAAGGCACAGTTCCAGCCACAGGCCATCGACCAGTGCGCTCAGGCTGATTGCCGCTATCCGCGTCTGCGAAGAAGAAAGGGCAGGGGCCGCCGCCTGCAACAGTGCCTCCAGTTGCGCGCGGGTGCCGCCATAGACTTCGGCATGGACGGCGGCGATCGCCGGGTCGGATTTGACCAGACTCCAGAAGGCGATCCAGGTGGCGAGCAGGTCCGGGTCGAGGATCGGTTCGCGGAAATTGGCCCGGAGGCAGGCGCGCAACCGGTCGCGCGGATCGTCGCCCGCTGCCTCGATCGCGGCGTCCAGCGCGGCAGACACGCGGGTGCCGACATCGGCATAGGTGGCCAGGATCAGCGCGTCGACGCCGTCGAAATAATGGGTCAGCAGACCGGAGGAAACCCCCGCCCGCGCACAGATGGCGCGGACCGAGGTGCCACCTACGCCCTTTTCGGCGAGGCAGCGGGCGGTCGCCTCGATCAGCGCCTGCCGTCGTACATCGGCCGCCTCGCGCACGAAGCGCGCCCTGGGCTTTGCCGTAGCGGCGCGCGGTCCACCGGTGCGCTCTCCAGATCGGTCAGTCATCGTCATTCCCCCGCATGGTCTTTGCGCGCGGACGGGGCGGCTGGCAAGAGAGCGTCTCTGTCCAGGTCCACGCCGGAGGGATCATATCGGGACGTCCGGTGGTTGTGGTCGGGACAAGAAGGAGACTGACGGATGATGCGCGCCCTTTCCCCGCTTTTGTTGTTGCCCGTGCTGCTGGCCGGTTGCGCCAAAGGCCCTGATAACGAAGCGGTCGCTAACAACGCCGCCAATGTCGCGTCGGTCGAGACGTTCGACGAGAGCGACGCCGCGCCGACCAACAACCAGATCGCCGACGCGCGCCTGCCGACCGACGACTGGGTCGGCAAATGGACCGGGCCGGAAGGGCTGTTCCTGGACATCCAGCCATCGCCCGATGGCAAGCCGGGCCATTACGCCCTGACCAACAAGGATAATCTGGACCGACAGGGCGACTATCCGGGCGTCGCCGAAGGCAGCACGATCCGCTTCGTGCGCGATGGCAAGGATCTGGCAATCCGGCCCGGCAATGGCGACGAGACGGGGTTCAAATATCTGGCCGGCAAGAGCGACTGCCTGATCGTGGTGACGGGGCAGGAGGGCTATTGCCGCTAAGGGGTGAGGGCTTGGCCGGTTCCCTGCCATAAAGCCCCTCCCTTTCAAGGGAGGGGTTGGGGTGGGTGCGAGCAGGGCGAGCCTGCCACCCATCGACCGTTGAGCGCCGCTGCGCGGCGTGCCCACCCCCGCGCTCCTTAAAAGAGAGCGGGCAGCTATGGTCCAGAACCTTCCGCCCCGCGCCAATCACCCGCCCAACCCCTCCAGCGCCGAAAAGCGCTGTGACCACAACGCCCCATGAATCGCCATCCACTGGATGACGGGGCCAAGACCCTTCACCCGCGCCGCATACCATGTTTCGCGGCCAGCCCGGCGCGCGGTCACAAGGCCGGCACGTTTGAGCTTGGCAAGGTGGCGGGACACCATCGGCTGCGATACGCCCGACACCTGCGTCAACGCCTGCACATTCTGCTCGCCTTCCCGCACCAGGGTTTCCAGCAGGGCGCGGCGGGTGCCGTCGGACAGGGCCTTGAACAGGGCATCGGTGGCGGCGTCGCGATCGGCGTTTCGTGAATCACTTATCATCGTCAATTCATAATCACATGGTTATGAATATGTCCAGTTTCATGCGACGACTCGCCTGTTTTCGGCGTTAACCAAAAAAAGTCAGGCAGGCGGCGGCGGCGAGTCTTTTGCGCAACACCGCCTCATATAGAGTCTGGACCGACTCGACCGACTCAATATCTTGTGGGTGCCCGCTTCGTTCTCATCGCCGTTAACTATTTTCTGAAGCCCGGACCCTAAGCCGCTGATCTTGACGGCGGACTCCCAAGGACTCATCGCTGTGCCTCAAGATGATTTCGGGGGCTGACTATATGGGTGTTATGGAGCGCGTCGCAGCGCCGCGGCGGAAGAAGGCGATCGCGCCCGTAGAGATCGAGGCGAACCGTCTGCTACGCGGCGATTGCATCGCGCAAATGGCCAGCCTGCCCGACGCCTGCATCGACATGATCTTCGCCGATCCGCCCTATAATCTCCAATTGGGCGGCGATCTGTTCCGTCCCGAAGGCGGCCGGGTGGATGCGGTCGACAATGACTGGGACAAGTTCGACACGCTGGGCAGCTATGACCGCTTCACCAAGGCGTGGCTGCGCGAAGCCCGCCGCATCCTCAAGCCCAACGGCTCGATCTGGGTGATCGGCAGCTATCATAATATCTTCCGCGTCGGCACCGCGCTCCAGGACGAAGGCTTCTGGATCCTGAACGACATCATCTGGCGCAAGTCCAACCCCATGCCCAATTTCAAGGGCACGCGCTTCACCAACGCGCATGAAACGCTGATCTGGGCGAGCCAGGGCGAAGACGCCAAATACACATTCAATTACAAGGCGATGAAGACGCTCAATGACGAGTTGCAGATGCGCTCCGACTGGGTGCTGCCGATCTGCGGCGGTCAGGAGCGGCTGAAGCGCAACGGGACCAAGGCGCACCCGACGCAAAAGCCGGAGGCGCTGCTCTATCGCGTGATGCTCGCCTGCACCAAGCCGGGCGACGTGGTGCTCGATCCCTTCTTCGGCACCGGCACCACCGGTGCGGTCGCCAAGCGCCTTGGCCGCAAATGGATCGGCATCGAGCGCGAGAGCGACTATATCGACGTCGCGCTGGAGCGGATCGAAGCGGCGCTGCCGCTGGACGAAAGCGCGCTCACCATCATGCAGACCGCGCGTCAGCAGCCCAAGGTCGCCTTCGGCACGCTGGTCGAAACGGGCTATCTGAACCCCGGCGCGGTGCTGATGGACAGCAAGCGCCGCTGGCAGGCTGAGGTTCGTGCGGACGGATCGCTCAGCGTCGGCACGGACAGCGGTTCCATCCACAAGATGGGCGCCACATTGCAGGGCGCGCCGAGTTGCAATGGCTGGACCTTCTGGCATGTCGAAGTGGACGGCAAGCTGGCCCCGATCGACACGCTGCGCCAGACCTATCTGCTGGCGAACGAGCCTTGACCCCATAAAGGCAGATATAGTCTCCGTTCGCCCCGAGCCTGTCCTGATCGCCTGCCTTGGCAGGCAGTCGAGGGGGGCTGTCCTTCTCTTGAAGAAAAGTGCAGGGCTTCCACAAGCTCAGCCCGAACGGAGTTATGAAGTTGCTCCTCAAGCTCCCCCCCCACGCCCGCCTGTACCTCAAGCCGACATGGTTCGTGCCGACGCCGATCGGCCAGCCCGATGGCAGCGTGGCGCGGATGGGCAATGGGCTGATCTGGTTCCAGGGCTATGAACTGAGCGCCTTCGACGGCGCGCGCCGGATCGCGCGGCTGACCGTGCCGGTGGTGGATTTCCCTGCGACCCTCGCCGCGCTGCCCGATCCACTGGCGCAGCGGGCGCAGCAACTGGCGGCGAACATCTCGGCCCAACGCGCGCCGCTCATTCTGGGCGACCGGACGATCCGCTTCGACGCGCCGCAGGTCATGGCGATCCTCAACATCACGCCCGACAGTTTCTCCGACGGCGGCAAGCATGGGGGCGATCCGCAGGCGGCGGCCGATATGGGCTTCGCGATGGCGGCGGCGGGCGCGGCTCTGATCGACGTGGGCGGAGAATCGACCCGGCCCAGGGCGGCAAAGGTCTGGGAAGGCGACGAGATCGCCCGCATCGCCCCGGTGATCGAGCGCTTGTCGGCGGCGGGCGTACCGGTGTCGGTCGATACACGCAAAGCCGCAGTGATGGAGGCGGCGCTGGCCGCCGGCGCGGAGATCGTCAACGACGTCAGCGCGCTGGCGCATGATCCGCGCAGCCTGGAGGTTGTGGCCAAGGCCGGCTGCCCGGTGATCCTGATGCACGCGCCGTCGGCCGGCGATGATCCGCACGACAATCCCGCCGGCTATGGCGACGTCGTGGCGGACGTGTTCGACCATCTGGAGGCGCGGATCGCGGCGGCGCAAGCGGCGGGCATCGCGCGCGCCAACATCATGGTCGATCCGGGCCTTGGCTTCGGCAAAAGCCTGGCGGACAATCTGGCGCTGGTGAACGGCCTCGCCACATTCCAGGCGCTGGGCGTGCCGCTGCTGTTCGCGGGCAGTCGCAAGCGGTTGATCGGCGCCCTGTCGAACGAGGCGCCGGCGGCGGAGCGTCTGGGCGGATCGGTCGCGCTCGCCTTCCGCGCAGCGCAACTCGGCGCGCAGATGGTGCGGGTGCACGACGTCAGGGAAAGCGTGCAGGCGCTGCACCTGTGGCGCGGCCTGGCCGATGCGGGACTGAGCGCGGTCTGAGGGCAGGGCAGGGCAGGAGGGGAGGCCCGACCCGGAGATATTCGCCCGAACCCGCCGTCTGCGCCCTGTTATCGCCGCAGCAGCACGCCGCTGACCGATCCGTTGCGGACCGAGCAGACGAAGGGCATGTCGCCGTCGGCCGATCCCACGACGCCTTCGACTTCCCAGCCGGTGGACATGGTGCTGGCGCGGGGTGGGCCGATCAGGCGAGAGGCTGGCCCTGCCTGATAGAGCGCCTTTTCCGCGCAGGCATCGCGTGCGGCGCCGGCGGTGTCGATAGGGCCATAGCCCGGCGCGGCATAGGGCGTCTGGCGCGCATCGCGCTGCGCCTGCCGGTCGGCGACGATATCGCTGAGGATCGCCGCACCCACGACATGGCGCGGCACGACGACGACCTGCGCATGCAGGGGCGTGGCCAGTAGCGCCACCGCTGCAACTGTCCAACTCGCTGTCGCTTTCATGTCGGTCATCTCCCTGTTACGCCCCGGCGTTGGCCGGATGATAGCCTATTTGAACAGGCTGCCCAAGATGCCGCGCATCAGCTTGCCGGCAATGCCGCCGGACGACGACTTGCGGCTCGATCCGCCGAACACCGCCTTGCCCAGTTCGTTGGCGACTTGCCGCCCGACCGAAGAGCCGGCAGCGCGCGTGGCGGACTGGACCGCCTTGTCGAAGGCGCTGGGCTTGGCGGCCTCGCGGGCCTCCGCCGCTTCCCGCCGGGCCTGTTCCTTCAGTTCGGCCTCGCGCTGCTTGGCTTCCACCCTGGCCTGGGCAGCGGCGGCCTTGTCGGAGTCCGCCTGCGCCCTGGAGGCTTGCGCGGCGGCAGCGGCGGTTTCCCCCCGCGCCGCAAGGATTTCCTCCGCCGACTCCCGGTTGACGGCGGTGTCATATTTGCCTGCCACCGGCGATATCGACTGGATGATCGCCCGCTCCTTCGGCTCGACCGGGCCAAGGCGCGAGCGGGGCGGGGCGATCAGCGTGCGCTGGACGATGCCGGGCGATCCATCCTCCTGCAACAGCGAAACCAGCGCCTCGCCGACCTTCAATTCGGTGATCGCGGTTTCGACGTTCAGGTCAGGATTGATGCGGAAGGTTTCGGCCGCCGCCTTGATCGCCCTCTGGTCGCGCGGTGTGAAGGCGCGCAACGCATGCTGCACCCGGTTGCCGAGTTGCCCCGCCACATCTTCAGGAATGTCGATCGGGTTCTGGGTCACGAAATAGACCCCCACGCCCTTCGACCGGATCAGGCGCACCACCTGTTCGATCTTGTCGGTCAGCGCCTTGGGCGCGTCGTCGAACAGCAGATGCGCCTCATCGAAGAAGAAGACCAGCTTGGGCTTGTCCGGGTCGCCGACCTCGGGCAGCGTCTCGAACAGTTCGGACAGCAGCCACAGCAGGAAGGTCGCATAGAGTTTGGGCGACTGCATCAGCTTGTCGGCGGCCAGCACATTCACATAGCCGCGACCCTTTTCATCGACCTGGAGCATGTCGTGGATGTCGAGCGCGGGTTCGCCGAAGAAATGATCGCCGCCTTGGCTTTCAAGCTGGAGCAATTGCCGCTGGATCGCGCCGACGCTCGCCTTGGTCACATTGCCGTAGCGGGCCGAGAGCGTATCCGCATTTTCCGCGCAATAGGCCAGCATCGCCTGCAAATCGCCAAGGTCGAGCAGCAGAAGCCCTTCCTCGTCGGCATATTTGAAGGCGATCGACAACACGCCTTCCTGTGTTTCATTTAGGCCCATTAAGCGCGCGAGCAGCAACGGTCCCATCTCGCTGACGGTGGTGCGGATCGGATGGCCCTGCTGTCCGTACAGATCCCAGAAGATCGCCGGATTGTCGGCATAGCTATAGTCGGTGATGCCGACCTCCGCCGCGCGGGACACCAGCTTGTCGGCATTTTTCGCGGTGGGGGAGCCGGCCATGGATATGCCGGCCAGGTCGCCCTTCACATCCGCCAGGAATACCGGGACGCCCAGCGCAGAGAAGCTTTCGGCGATGCCCTGCAACGTCACCGTCTTGCCTGTGCCGGTTGCTCCAGCGATCAGGCCATGCCGGTTCGCCCGGCGCAGGTTCAGCGTCTGGGGCACGCCGCCATCCTTGTGCGTTGCGCCCAGGCCGATGAAGATACCGTCGCTCATTGCTGCAACTCCGAAAAGAAAAACCCGTTCGCCCTGAGCCTGTCGAAGGGCCTTTCTATCCTACGCAGGAAGAAGATGGCTTCGACAGGTTCAGCCCGAACGGGTCTGATAGGACGCCCTCACTTTATCGCGTGAGGGCGGTTGGGCAAGCGCCGCTTACTTGTCGCGCAGGCGCACCGGCAGGAAGATAGCCGGCTGGCCACGGCGCAGCACCTGCAACAGGATGGCGTTGCGCCCCTGCGCCGATACCGCCTTGGCCTGCGCATCCAGTTGCGCCTGACTGGCGACCGGCTGGTTGTTGGCGCTGATGATCACGTCGCCGCGCCGCAGACCCTTCGCGCCGGCATCGGTCGACCCGTCTACGGCGGTGATGACGACGCCCTTCGTGTCGGCGGCCACGCCCAGTTGGCGGATGATGCCGGGCGTCAGCGGGATGGCCGAAATGCCCAGCGCCTGCTGCGTCGCCTGACCCGGATTCTGGTCCTGCTGGCTGAAATCCTCGTCGCCCTGCGGCTGGGCGAAGTTGTTCAGTTCGTCTTCCGAAGGCCGTTCGCCGACAATCGCGGTCACGGTCTGGCGCTGGCCGTTGCGGATCAGCACGATCGGCACACGCGCGCCGATCGCCTGATTGGCGACGATCGAGGACAGATTCTGGTCGGCGGTCACTTCCTGACCGGCGACGCTGACGATCACGTCGCCTGCCTTGATCCCGGCCTTCTCGGCGCCCTTGCCCGGCTCCACGCCCTGCACGAACTCGCCGCGATTCTTGGCGAGGCCCAGCGAGTCGGCGAGGTCTTCGCCCAGCGGGCTGATCTGCACGCCCAGATAGCCGCGCGTGATGCTCTTTCCGGTGCGCAGCGTCTGTACGATCGGCGCCGCCTGTTCCGACGGAATGGCGAAGCCGATGCCGACATTGCCGCCTGAGGGCGAGAGGATCTGACTGTTGATGCCGATCACATTGCCGCGCATGTCGAACATCGGGCCGCCGCTATTGCCCTGATTGATCGACGCATCGGTCTGGATGAACTTGTCATAGCTGCCGCCGGTGCCGCGATGCAGGGCGGAAATAATGCCCGCCGTGACCGTGCCCGACAAAGCGAAGGGATTGCCGATCGCGACCACCCAGTCGCCGACGCGCGCCTTGGTGCTGTCGCCGAACTTCACGAAGGGCAGGGGCTTGGGCGATTCGATCTTCAGCACGGCCAGGTCGGTCGCGGGGTCGCGGCCGATCAGCTTGGCCGGAAATTCCTGCTTGTCGGTCATCGTGACCGTGATCGAATCGACGCTGGCGCCCTCCGCTCCGGCCGACACCACATGATTGTTGGTGACGATATAGCCGTCGGCGGAAATCAGGAAGCCGGAGCCAAGCGACTGGGCCTGACGGGTCTGGGGCTGACCACCGCCGCCCTGACCGAACAGGTCGCCGAACGGCGTGCCGGCGAAGGGATTCTGCACCTTGACGCGCTGCTTGGTCGAAATGTTGACCACGGCGGGTTGCAGCTTTTCGACCATGTCGGCCAGACTTGCGGGGGCGCCGGCCGGAGCCGCGGCCGTCAATCCTTCATTCTGCGCAACCTGTGCGCCGACGTTGGAACTGGTGGTAACGGCGATGGCGGTGCCGCCGAGCAGCAGGGCGCCGGTGATGGCATAAGCGTAACGCACTCGTGACGGTCCTCTTCAAAGCTTCGGGATGGGGAAGGCGGGACTTTTGGAAAATCCTCGAATGCTCCGCCTTGCCTTAACCCTCATTGAATGATGCTGGTTCCGTAATGACCCACGGGGGATCATGACGAAAGTTTAACGTCGTCCCTGGAACTGTCGCAGGAATTCATTGTCCGGCGACAGGATGATGCTGGTCTGGCCCGGACGATCCGGCGCGAACGTGTAGCGATAGCTCTGCATCCCGCGATAGAAATCGTAGAAGGACGGGTCCTTCCCGAAGCTTTCGGCATAGATGCGCGCAGCGTTCGCGTCGGCCTCGGCGCGGATGATCTGGGCTTGCTTGGCACCCTGCGCCTCGATCGTGAGCGCTTCCTGCTTGCGCGCCGTACTCATGCGATTGAAGGCGCTTTCCAGTGGCGTGCCATCGGGCAGATCGGCCCGCTTGATCCGCACGTCGACGATCTCGGCACCATATTGGCGGGCGACGCGATCCAGCCCGGCCTCGATATTCTGCATCACCTGGCCCCGCTCGGGGCTGAGCAGCGCGGCGAAGGGCCGCTTGCCCAGTTCGTTGCGCAGGGCGGAGCCCAGGATCGGGCGCAGGGCGTCGGACACGCGCTCCTCGCTGCCCGCCGCGATATACATGCGCAGGGGATTGACGATGCGATAACGGGCGAAGGCGTCGACCTGCAAGCGCAACTGGTCGGTCGACAGCACCTGCTGCCGCTCCATCTCCACCGACAGGACGCGCTTGTCGATCCACACGATCTGGTCGACGAACGGCCAGCGCATGATGATGCCGGCCCCGGTCTGGCCGAAGCTTTCATTGGGGCGGTAGCTGTTGATGATTTCCTTGGGATCGCCGAAGCGAACGATCACGCCCTGCTTGGTTTCCGGCACGATCGCGACGGTGCTGCCAAGGAGGATCAGGAAGGCCAGGATGGCCAGCGCGATGGCTACGGGATGACGCATGTCACTGGCCTCCCGTGCTGGCGGCGGCTTCGGCAGCGGGGGCCGCCTGCGCGCGCCGCTTGATTTCGGGCAACGGCAGGTAAGGCGTCACATTATTGCCTTCGACGATGGTCTTGTCGACGTTCGACAGCACACTCTCCATGGTTTCATAATACATGCGGCGACGGGTCACGTCGGGCGACAGCTTATATTGTTCGTAGACCTTGTCGAAGGCCGCGGCCTCACCCTGCGCCTTGGCCGTCACCTGCTGGGCGGCGGCCCGCGCCTGAT
This sequence comes from Sphingobium sp. Leaf26, assembly GCF_001421665.1. Taxonomy (GTDB): domain Bacteria; phylum Pseudomonadota; class Alphaproteobacteria; order Sphingomonadales; family Sphingomonadaceae; genus Sphingobium. The sequence continues at coordinate 729,862 of NZ_LMKV01000001.1, read as the reverse complement.
TGAGATAGGTCTGCGCGGTCTGCTGCGCGGCGGACACGGCCTTGAAAGCGTCGTTGACCGCAGCCGGCGGATCGGCCTGCTTGATCGCGACGCCCTGGATGCGGATGCCTGACTTGTAACCGTCCAATATCTCCTGCATGCGCAGTTCGACCTGCTGCTCGATCGCGCTGCGACCCGCGCCCAGCGCATCGTCCAGGCTGACGCTGGCCAGCACGGCGCGCATCGCGCTTTCGGCGACTTCGCGCACGCTGGCGTCAGGGTCGGACAACTGGAACAGGTACAGTTCCGGGTTGCGGATGTTCCAGCGCACCGAATAAGCCAGGTCGATGATATTCTGGTCGCCGGTCAGCACCAGATTTTCGTTTTCGGCACTGGCCGATCCGATGTCGATGGTGCGGATTTCCTCGACATCCACCGTCGTCACCGCCTCGAACGGGGCGGGCATCGTCAGGCTGATGCCCGGCGTCAGCGTACGGCTATATTTGCCCAGGAAGGTGACGACGCCGCGTTCCTGCGGGCCGACGCGATGGAAACTGGTCAGGACCACCCACAGGATGACCACCAGGCCGATCGCCACGGGCCACAAGGCCCGGCCGGTCGCGCGCGGGGGCAGGCCGCCAAAGCCGCCGCCGCCATTGCCGCCACCGCCCTGGCCAAAGCTTTCGCGGCCGCGACGCAGCAGTTCCTCGATCGCCGATGGATTTTTCTGGCCACCCGACGGCTTGCCCGGCTGGGTCCACGGGTTGCGCGGGCCGCCATCGCCGCCCTTCTGTCCGTCCCCGTCGGGTCCGTCATTCTTGCCGCCCCAGGGGCCTTGGACCATCGCTGCGATCGCGGGCATCCACCCGAATATTCTTCTCATACTGTCTTCTATAGGAAGGCTCTTGTCCGAAAAACAGTGCAAATGGCTGCGATTATTTCCTACAGGGCTTCGTCATGACCGATCTTGCCGATTTCACCGCCCGCCTGACCGCCCTTACCGATGGCCGCGCCAGCGCGCCGCGCATCAAGGACGGGGTGATGACCATCGCCCTGGACGTGGGCGGCCTGTCACCCGAACAGCGCGATGGACTGGCCGCCGCGATCCGGGAAGGCGGCCTGACCGTGCCGGGCGTGACCGACGTCCGCATCGCCCAAACCGCTGAACGAAAGCCCACGGCGGAACGCACCCCGGCACAAGAGCGCAAGCCGCTGCGCATCCTGGCGGTCGCATCGGGTAAGGGCGGGGTGGGCAAATCGACCCTGTCGGCCAATCTGGCCGTCGCGCTCCACCGTCTGGGGATCAGGGTCGGGCTGGTCGATGCCGATATCTACGGCCCGTCGCAGGCCAAGCTGATGGCGAGCGAGGACCAGAAGCCGGTCGCGCGCGACAAGAAGCTGGTGCCCGTCACTGGCCCGATCGGCATCCCGATGCTGTCGATGGCGCATCTGGTGGAGCCGGGCAAGGCGCTGGCCTGGCGCGGGCCGATGGCGGGCAATGCGCTGTCGCAATTGATCGATGCCGAATGGGGTGACGCCGAACTGCTCGTGGTGGACATGCCGCCCGGCACCGGCGACATCCAGTTATCGATGGTGCAGAAGCATAAGCCCGCCGGCGCGGTGATCGTCTCCACGCCGCAGGATCTGGCGCTGATCGACGCCACTCGCGCGGTCAGCCTGTTCAACCAGGCCGGCGTGCCGATGGTCGGGCTGGTCGAAAATATGGCCGGCTATGCCTGCCCCCATTGCGGCGAAATCTCCGACCCCTTCGGGCAAGGGGGCGCGGAAAGCGCGGCGGGCGACCTCTCCATGCCTTTCCTTGGCCGCATCCCGCTGGCGATCGAGATTCGCCGCCAGTCCGACGCGGGAGACCCGCCGGCGGCGGGAGAGGGCATATATGCCGACGCCTTCCACGCCATCGCGCAGAAGGTGGCGGACTGGCTGAAGACGGCCTGATTTCAGGCGTCTGACTATAGCCGCAGGTGCAGGAACTGGCTGAAGCCGTTCACCCGATAGGCGCCGAACGGCCCGCCATCGACAAAGCCATGGTTGCGATAGAGGGCCAGCGCCGGACCAAAAGCGGTGCCGCGCCCCGTCTCCAGGCTGAGCAGCGTGAGGCCGCCAGCCCGCGCGGCGTCGATGATGTGAAGCAGCAACGCTGTGCCCACACCGCGGCGCAGATGGTCGGGATGGGTGCGCATCGACTTGATCTCGCCCCGTTCGCCGTTCAGCCGCCGCAACGCGCCGACGCCTGCAATCGCATCGCCGTCCCAGGCCGACCATAGCCCGACATCAGGCGCTTGCAGGCCCGACAGGTCCAGCGCGAAGACGGCTTCGGGCGGCGAATGGTCGTGCATGCCCGACAGATGCAGCGCCAGCAACGCGCGGGTCTGCGGGTCGGTCAGGTCGTCCTGGCGGATCGCGAACATGGGGCAGGCTAATCCCAAAAAGCAATGAGGAGGCCGTTCCCGGCGCAGGCCGGGGTCCGGTTCAGAGGGCAGCGCTGGCCCCCGGCTTGCGCCGGGGAACGCTTCAACAGGAGCCAGCCTCATGGCCCTTGGAATAGCCTGCCCGCGCCACGAAGGGAACGTCTTGCATGGACCTGCGTCATCCCCATGTCAGCATGGCCCATGTAAGCAACGAAGGAGACAGTCATGCCGCTTACCGCCCCACAGGATATCGCCGCCTTGCTCGGTCGCACCCGCACCATCGCGCTGGTCGGCATTTCCGATCGCCCGGACCGGCCCAGCTATGGCGTGATGAAATGTCTTCAGGATCATGGCTATCGCGTGCTGCCGGTCAATCCGCAGATTGCGGGGGAACATGTCCATGGCGAATTCGTCTGGGGCCGCCTGTCCGACATCGGCGTGCCCATCGATCTGGTCGACATCTTCCGTCGCAGCGAGGCAGCGGGCGACGCGGTGGACGATGCCATCGCGGCCGGCGCAAAGGCGGTGTGGATGCAACTGGGCGTCATCAACGAAGCGGCTGCCGCCCGCGCCGAGGCGGCCGGTTTGCAGGTCGTGATGGACCGTTGCCCGGCGATCGACATTCCCCGCTTCGGCATCGCGCCGATCACCGCCGAATAACGGTGAAGCCGGTTTCTCGCTTTTTCCGGGCAGGCAGGTGAACCTGCCTTGAAAACGCTCTAGGCATCGCGCTTTTCCGCCTCTATCAGGCAGGCATGGCGCGCGCACCGCGGAAGCAATCCGGCACGAATAAGGGCATTAATCGCCGCACCTTGCTGGTGGGTGGCGGAGCGACCGCAGGGCTGCTGATCGCCTGGGGCGTCTGGCCGCGCAGCTATGAACCCAATCTCAATGCCGGCGCCAACGAAACCATCCTCAACGCCTTTCTGAAGATCGACGCTTCGGGCCAGATCATCGTCGTCGTGCCGCAAACGGAAATGGGGCAGGGGGTCACGACTGTCCTGCCGCAGATACTGGCCGACGAACTGGGTGCGGACTGGCGCACGGTCGCGGTGCAGAGTGCGCCGGTCAGCCCGCTCTACGCCAACAGTCTGCTGGCGCGCGAATGGCTGGCGAGCGACTGGACCCGGCTGCTGGGCGGGGCGGGCGACTGGACGATCGACCAATATGCGACGCGCGGCGCGCTGATGCTGACCGGCGGCGGCACCTCCATTCCCATGTTCCGCGACGCCTATCGCGACGCCGGGGCAGCGGCGCGCGTCCTGCTGTGCAAGGCGGCGGCGGCGCGCTGGGCCATTCCGTGGGAAAGTTGCGACATAGTCGACGGCATCATCACCGATGGCGCCGCCCATCGCATGAAGATCAGCGATATCGTCGCCGACGCCGCGCGCTTCGACCTGCCCGACATATTGCCCTATCGGCAGGGGCAGGATGGCCGCCTGTCGGGGCAGGATCTGCCGCGTCTCGACACCCCGTCCAAGATTGACGGCAGCCATAATTACGCCGCCGACATCCGCCTGCCCGACATGGTCTATGCCTCGATCCGGCAGGGGCCGATCGGCGACGCCCTGCTGGCCGGCTTGGATGAGCGCAGCGCCGGCGGCGTGACCGGCTTTCTCCGGCTGATCCGACGCGAGCGCTGGGTCGCGGCTGTGGCCAGCAACTGGTGGGCCGCCAACAAGGCGCTCGATCTGGCCGACCCCATTTTCACCCTGCGCGGGCCACCGGTCAGCAGCGGCAGCATCGAAGACGCGCTGGAAGCTGCCTTTGAAAGCAAGGCCGGCCGCCGCCTCTACGCGCAGGGCGATCTCGGCCCTGTGTTCGAAGGCGCGACCATCCTTGCCAGCGAATATCAGGTCGATGCCGGCCTGCATCTGGCGATCGAGCCGCCCTGCGCGACCGCGCGGGTGACGGGCGATGGCGCGGAAGTCTGGATGGCGACGCAGGCGCCGGGCCTGGCCCGTGCGGCGATCGCCGATGCGCTGGGCCTCTCGGAACGGGCGGTGACGCTCTATCCGCTGCATGCCGGTGGCTCTTTCGGGCGGGCCATGGACTGGGACGTCGGCGTGCAGGCGGCGCTGCTGGCGCAGGAGATGAAGCGGCCGATGCAACTGCTCTGGTCCCGGCTGGAGGATGTGATTCAGGATCGCCCCAGCGCGCCCGCCCATGCCCGCATGGCCGCCAGGCTGGGCCGCAACGGCGCGATCGAGGGCTGGTCGGCCAAGGTCGCGACGCCCTGCGCCATGACCCAGACCTGGTCGCGCATCGCGGACGGCAAACTGCCGCACGAAGCGGCGGTGGATGCGGCGGACAAGGCGACCCGGCTGGCGGTGGCGGGCATGGTGCCGCCCTACGCTATTCCGAACTGGGCGGTCGATCATTTCCCGACCGATGTCGGCCTGCCACTCGGCTTCACGCGCGGCAATGCGCGCCTTCATGGCGCCTTCTTCACCGAAAGCTTCATCGACGAACTGGCCCATCTGGCGGGGATGGAGGCCATGTCCTTCCGTATCCAGATGCTCGGCGGCAACCCGCGCCTTGCCCATTGCCTCTCGACCGCCGCGTCCATGGGCGGCTGGCAGGGCGGCATTCCGGGCAGCGGGCAGGGATTGTCCACCCATATGGTGAACGGCGCCTATGCCGCGGTCATGGTGGAGGCGGCGATGAATGGCGACACGCTCAGCGTCAACCGCATCGTCGCGGCGGTCGATGCCGGCGATCAGGTCAATCCCGACATCGCCCGGCAACAGATCGAAAGCGGCCTTATCTACGGCCTCGCCTATGCGATGGGCGCGTCTGTCCCTTATGAGAAGGGGATGCCGACCCGCGCCATTCTGGGCCGCATGAACCTGCCGCGCCTCGCCGATATAGGCGAGGTCACAGTCGAACTGATGCGCAGCACCGCCGATCCCGCCGGCGTCACCGACCTCGCCGCCCCGCTGGTCGCGCCCGCCATCGCCAACGCCCTCTATACCTGGACAGGTCAGCGCCTGCGCAGCCTGCCCTTAGTAGGAACCGCATGACCCTGCCTGCCGATCATCCCGCCATCCCTGCGCCCAAGGTGGGCGTGCTGCTCATCAACCTTGGCACGCCGGACGCGCCCGATGCCAAATCGGTACGCCGCTATCTGGCGGAATTCCTGTCCGATCGGCGCGTGGTGGAAATCCCCAAACTGGTCTGGCAGCCGATCCTGCATGGTGTGATCCTGACCACCCGGCCGAAGAAATCCGCCCATGCCTACAGCCAGGTGTGGACGCCTGAAGGCTCGCCGCTCGCCGTCAATACCCGCGCCACCGCGCAGGCCTTGCAGCAGGCGATGCCGCACGTCGTGATCGACTGGGCGATGCGCTATGGCAATCCGGCCATCGCCACAAAACTCGCGGCTATGAAGGCGCAGGGTTGCGACCGCATCCTGCTCGCGCCGCTCTATCCGCAATATAGCGCGGCGACTACGGCGACCGCCAATGACGCCGCCTTTGCCGCGCTGGCCGCGATGCGCTGGCAACCGGCGGTGCGCACCTTGCCGCCCTATCATGACGATCCGGCCTATATCGCGGCGCTCAAAGCATCGATCGAAACAAATGTCGCCGCGCTCGACTTCTTGCCGGATGCGCTGCTCGCCAGTTTCCACGGCATGCCGGAGCGCACATTGCATCTGGGCGATCCCTATCATTGCCAGTCGGTCAAGACCGTTCGCCTGCTGCGCGAGGCGCTCGCCCTGCCGGTCCATATGAGCTTCCAGTCGCGTTTCGGCCGGGCCAAATGGCTTGAACCGGAAACCGAAGCGACGCTCGCCAAATTGGTACAGGAAGGTGTCCGGAATATTGCTGTCGTAACACCCGGTTTTTCGGCCGATTGCCTCGAAACGCTTGAGGAAATTGCGTTGCGGGCAAAAGAGGCGTTTTTGCGCCATGGTGGCGAAAAATTTACCTATTTGCCCTGTCTAAATGCGTCGGCGGAAGCTATCACTCTTTATCAAAGGCTGATGAGCCGAGAGCTTTCGGGTTGGATGGACTGACCCTGTTTGGGAAGAGGACGCTGATATGTCGAGAGTGGCGATCGTGACGGGCGGAACGCGGGGTATCGGCGAGGCTATCAGCCTGGCGCTCCAGGAACTGGGTTATACCGTCGCCGCCAACTATGCCGGCAATGAGGAAAAGGCGAAGGCCTTTACCGAAAAGACCGGCATTGCCGCCTTCAAATGGGACGTAGGCGATCATCAGGCCTGCCTTGATGGCGTGGCGCAGGTGACGGACGCGCTCGGTCCCGTCGATATCGTCGTCAACAATGCCGGCATCACCCGCGACGGCGTGCTGGCGAAGATGAGCTTCGACGATTGGAACGAGGTGATGCGCATCAACCTTGGCGGTTGCTTCAACATGTCCAAGGCGACGTTCGGCGGCATGCGCGAACGCGGCTGGGGCCGGATCGTCAATATCGGTTCGATCAACGGCCAGGCCGGCCAATATGGCCAGGTCAATTATGCCGCCGCCAAATCGGGCATCCATGGCTTTACCAAGGCGCTGGCCCAGGAAGGTGCCAAGTCCGGCATCACCGTCAATGCGATCGCGCCCGGCTATATCGACACCGACATGGTGGCGGCTGTGCCTGCGGCGGTCCTTGAGAAGATCGTGGCGAAGATTCCCGTCGGCCGTCTGGGTCAGGCGCATGAAATCGCGCGCGGCGTGGCATTCCTGTGCAGTGAGGATGGTGGCTTCGTGACCGGCAGCACCCTGTCGATCAACGGCGGCCAGCATATGTATTGATGGATGCGGGCGATCCTGACCATGGCCCGGATGGGCCGGAAGGGTCGCCCTTCTCCCCGCCGGTCAAGCGCAGCGTGACCATTGCGGGGCACCAGACCGCCATCAGTCTGGAACCGATTTTCTGGGACGCCCTGCGCGCCCATGCTGCCCGACAACAACTCCCCGTCAACGCGCTCGTCGCCCGCATCGACGTGGAGCGGCTCGCAGCGCCGCATCCGCCCAATCTGGCCAGCGCCATCCGATGCTGGCTGTTCCTGCAACATTCCTGCAACAGCGGCAATAATTAGTCGCAATAGCGTTGACACTGCGAAGGACTCTCAATAGCAGCCTGCCCCAACACAAAATGGGGATCTGCTATCATGTCGAAGTCCGGGAATATGACATCCTTTCTGGCGTTGGGCTGCGTTGGCGCAATGGCCTTTGCCGCAGGCGCGCAGGCGCAGGATGGGGAACAGGGCACGCGCCTTGGCGGCATGACCGTCACGGACACGGCAATCGAGGAGTCGGCGATCAAGGTGGAAAAGGCGGAATCGCCCAAATATACCCGCCCCCTGCTCGACACGCCGCAGACCATCACCGTCATCGGCAAGGAAACCATCCAGCAGCAGAATCTGCTCACCCTGCGCGACGTCCTGTCGACCGTGCCCGGCATCACCTTCGGCGCGGGCGAAGGGGGCTTCGGCTATGGTGACCGCATCATCCTGCGCGGTCAGGACGCCAAGAACGACGTGACGATCGACGGCGTCCGTTCGGGCGCGTTCCTCAATCGCAACGAAGTCTATAATATCGAGCAGGTCGAGGTGACCAACGGCGCCAACTCGGTCATGAACGGCGGCGGCTCGGTCGCCGGCACGATCAACCTGGTCACCAAGCGCCCACTGGCCGACGACCAGACCATCCTGAACGCCGGCATCGGCACCGATAATTATTACCGCGCCACGATCGACGCCAACCAGCGCGTCAACGACCTGATCGCCGTGCGCCTGAACGCCGTCTATCACAAGAATGACGTGCCCGGCCGCGACGTCGAAAATTACGAGCGCTACGGCTTCGCCCCGGCGATCACCATCGGCATCGACAGCCCGACCAGCCTGACCGTGCAGGGCGAATATCTGCATGATGAGGCCATGCCCCAATATGGCGTGCGCTATTATCCGCGTGAAGGCGGCTTCGTGGAAGAGTTCGACCGGTCGGGCTATTATGGCTTCGCCAACCTCGACCAGCAAAACAGCAAGACGCGGTCGCTTCAGGCGATCTTCAGCCACCAGTTCAGCGACACGGTGAAGATCCGCAACCTGACCCGCTACGAACATATCCGCCAGAACACCATCACCAGCCAGCCCAACGGTACTTTCTGTCTCGCCTCGACCGGGCTTCAGCCGCCAGACGTCAATACGGGGATCGGCGCGGCCTGCACCGCCACCGTCAACGGCAGCCCCTTCACCGTTCCGGCGGGCTATTATCTGCCGACCGGCGGCCGCGGCGTTCAGCGCTTCATCAACAACACGACCGCCTATAACCAGATCGACCTCAGCGCCGATTTCGACACCGGCGGCATCGGCCATACGCTGGTTCTTGGCGCGTCGGCCATGTGGGAACAATATCGGCAGGAGCAGGGCACGCTGCCCCGCAACGCCGACGGCTCGACCCCACTCTTCCCGCTGGTGAGCATCTCCAATCCCGGCGAAGTGGTTCAGGGACCGGCAGGCTACACCTATGGCAACAACGAGTATACCGGCCCGATCAACTTCATCCGTTCGGCCCGCACGCTCGGCGAGCAGACCAGCTATGCCGCCTATCTGTTCGACACGATCAAGTTCAGCGACTTTTTCGAAATCAACGGCGGTGTGCGTTATGAAAATGTGAAGGGTCTCAGCCGCAGCTTCGCGTACAACACCACCGCCGCGTCGCCGACGCTGGGCCAGTTGACCACCGCGACCAGCTTCCCGCGCACCGACGACAATCTCTTCTCCTACCGTATCGGCGCGGTGGTGAAGCCGACGCCGGACACCAGCCTCTATATCGCCTATGGCAACAGCAAGCTGCCGTCCAAGGCCTCGGTCGACGGTACCTGCACCGTCGCCAATGCGGCCGGGGGCAGCGGCACCTGCTTCGTGAAACCGGAAACCACGAAAAATTACGAGATCGGGGCCAAGGCCGACCTGTTCGACAAGAAGCTGCTGCTGACCCTCGCGGCCTTCCGCAACGATCGCGACCAGATCAAGGTCGTGTCGGGCGATCCGACCCTGCCGGATCAGGCGACCGATGGCCAGCAGCGGGTCGAGGGCATTTCCTTCGGCGCGTCGGGCAATATCACCAGCAACTGGACGATTTCGGCCAACTATATGTATCTGAAGTCGAAGATCAAACAGGGCGTGTCGGACTATTGCCTCGACAATCCCGGCGCGACGGACCCGGCGGCGGGCACCTGCGCCAACAGCAGCACCTTCCTCGATCCGACGGCGGGCTATGCGCTCACCAATACGCCGAAACATTCGGGCAGCCTGTTCACCACCTACCGCTTCGATTTCGGTCTGGAACTGGGTTATGGCCTGACCTATCAGGGCAAGTTCCTGCTGAACCAGCCGACGCTGGCCCAGCTGGCGGCCGGCACCTATGTCGCCTATCATGTGCCGAGCTACACCATCCATCGCCTGATGGTGAACTATCCGATCACGCCGAACCTGAAGGCGCAGGTCAACGTCCAGAATTTCACCAACGAGAAATATGTGACGACGGTCCGCAACGCCGTGGGTGGTAGCTGGGCACAGCCTGCGCCGACGCGATCGGCCGTGTTCAGCCTGAACTATCAGTTCTGATCCTGATCGCCCCGGCCCGTTCCGGCCGGGGCTGGAGCATCGTGCGAAAAAGCGGGAACCGATTCTTCGCTTGAAACGATGCGACAACAAAGGACTAGAGCGCGCTGCGTCGGATTCAACGCAGCGCGCTCTAAAGGGCGGACGGCGACAATCTCTCCTCGGAAAATCGCCGCCCGCTCATCAATTGCCAATCTGCTTCTGGACGCAATTGATTCGCATTAGTCTTCGCGCTAAGGGCGTGGAGAGGGAGGCGCTTCCATGCTGCAAGCCGCGAGTCTGCCGGCCGACGATTATGATGCCGTTTCGGAGCAGGGGGTCCAGCCTGTGTCCGTGGCACCTTCGTCGCCCCCTGTCTTCCATACGCCATCTTCCGCCCGCTATGGTGCCCGGTCGCGCCCCAATCTGACCGCCATCGCTGCCATCCTCGCCATCCATGCGCTGGCCATCGGCGCGCTCATCCAGGTGCGCCAGCATGTGCGGCGTGCGGAGGAGACGAAGCTGACGGTGGTCAACCTGACCCCGCCACCGCCGCCCGCTGCCCAAGCGCCGCCACCGCCGCCCTCCAGGCCCGAAGTCGTGGCCCCGCCGCCGATCGTGCAGACGCCGGTGCCGCCCGTTCAGACGGTGCAGACAACGCCCGATCCGGCCCCGAAGCCGACGCCCGCGCCAGTCATTGTCGCCGTGCCCGGCCCGCCTGCTCCTGTCGCACCGCCAGCCCCGCCCAGTCTGGTGCAGGGCGGCGACCTCGGCGCGCAGATGGTCGCGGGCAAGCCGCCCCGCTATCCGGTCGAAAGCCGCCGCAAGCATGAACAGGGCACCGTCGTCCTCAGCCTGATCGTCGGTCTGGACGGCGCGGTCGAAAGCATCAACGTGGCGCAGAGCAGCGGTTCATCCCGGCTCGACAATGCCGCGCGCGACGCCGTGAAGGGCTGGCGCTGGAGGCCAATCCTGCGCAGCGGCCAGCCGGTCCGCGTCAAGGGCTTGGTCGAAATCCCCTTCATCCTGCGGACGCAAGCCGCCTGACGGACACGCCTTTTCATGTTGATTGCCGTACCCGACCTGATCGACGTTGCCGGTGTCGCCGCCATCCGTGCCGTCATCGACGCCGCCGATTGGGTGGACGGCAACATCACATCCGGCCACCAGTCCGCGCTCGCCAAGCGCAATCTGCAACTGCCAGAGGATAGCGAAGCGGCCAAACGGGCCGGGCAGATGGTGCTGGACGCGCTCGGCCGCTCGCCGCTGTTCATCGCAGCCGCCCTGCCGCTCAGGATTTTTCCGCCGCTGTTCAACAGCTATGCCGGCGGCCAGAATTTCGGTGTCCATGTCGACAATGCCGTGCGCATCCAGGCGGGAACGGGCTTCCGCGTGCGATCCGACCTGTCCATCACCGTCTTTCTGGAAGCGCCCGACGCCTATGACGGCGGCGAGTTGACGATTGAGACGCATTTCGGCGTGCAGCAGGTGAAGTTGCCGGCGGGGCATGCGGTGCTCTATCCTTCCTCCTCGCTCCACCGGGTCGAACCGGTGACGCGCGGGCGGCGGCTGGCCAGCTTCTTCTGGCTCCAGTCCATGATCCGCGACGACAGCGCGCGCCAGATGCTGTTCGACCTCGACCGCAGCGTACAGGGCGTCGCCGCCGCCATGGGGCAGGACCATGACGAAGTGATCCGCCTGACCGGCGTCTATCACAATCTGCTGCGCCGCTGGGCAGACGCCTGAACCCTGCGCGGCTGGAGTGGGTGACGACCATTTGCCCCAATGTTCCCCCTCCCGAAGGCGGGAGGGGAATGGCAAAGAATCACCCAAAGCTGTCCTATCTCGACTCTGCCTGCTACGGTCCGCCTTGCTGTATCGCCACTGATTAGCAACGTAATAAAATTACCAACTCTTGTTACACAATGTCGAAATCAGCGGGAAATATGTGAAGTTAAGCGGCGCATTTCCTATTCCGGTCGGCTCTGGTCAGCCCGGCGCCATGCCATAAAAGCGGGTATCCCCGGCCATTTTCGGGAAACTGTCGGGCAAAGCTTCGGGCTGCACCAGCGCAAAACCATTCCTCTCGTAGAAGCGATGGGCGGCCAAAAGGCGGTCGGTGGTGCCGAGCCAGATCTGCGTGACATCCCGGTCCCGCGCCTCCGCCATCAGCCTGTCCAGCAAGGCCTGCGCCACGCCGGCGGCCCGGCCGCGATGGCTGGCGACGACGAACATCTTGCGCAACGCTGCCTGACCCGCGCCGATATCCGGGAAGCGCGATCGTGCCGACCAACCGGCCGCCGGCATGGGCGACCCAGACGTCGCCGATACTGCTCTGGTAGAAAGCCGGGATGCCGGTCAGGTTCGGCTGGTCCTGCGCGGTGATGGCGATGTCATATTCGTCCTGCTGGATCGACAGGATCAGGTCCAGCCCCCCCGCTGGTCAGCGCCGGCGAAGGGGCTGATCGTCAGGGTCAGTTTGCGGGCGTCTTCGCGGCCGGCGCGGCGGCGTTGCCGGCCGGCGTCGGCGCGGCGGCCTCCGCATCGGTCTTGGGGGCGTAGGTGCGCAGGCTGGCCAGCGTCTGCTCGGCGATGCCCTGATATTGCTCGCTCAGCATTTCGGGATAGACGAAGGTGGCGGTCACGATCGACCCGTCGGCCTGCTTGAGCAGGCGCAGCGCGACATTATTGCCCTCGCCGTCATTGGCGGTGCCGCGATATTCATTCTCGCCGATAAAGTCGCCATCGACCCCTTCGGCGCCGCTGCTGACCGCCTCGACGATCTGCTGGAGCGTCTGGTCATTGTCATTCTTCTGCCAGAAGACGCGGACGTCCGCGCCAGCGCCTGGATCCTGATAGACCGCACCGTCGGCGTTGCTCGCTGCCTTGTCGATGGTCCAGCCTTCGGGGAAGGTGACGGAAAAGCCGCGCGTCTGGTTCACATAATTGCGGTTCTCGACCTCGTCCGCCTGCGCATTGGCGATCGCATTGGCGGCGGCGGCGTTGGCGGCGTTGGCCAACTCCTCCTGGGTCGGCATGTCGGCGACCTTTTCGGTCCGGCCGCAACCGGCGAGCAGCGCGAGGGGGATAAGGGCGACGAGGGATGGATGTTTCATGGGCCGATCCAAAGCATAGCCGCGCGAATATTTCAACGCCGCAAGCAAGCAGACGGCGTTGACCGGTTCATGCAGCGCTGTCGATGCCCAGTTCGGCGAGCTTGCGATAAAGGGTGGAGCGACCGATGCCCAGCCGCCGCGCAACCTCCGTCATGCGGCCGCGATAATGGCCGATGGCCAGGCGGATGACGTCGGCCTCGATCTCCGCAAGTTGGCGGACATGGCCGTCGCCTTCGAACAGGGTGATGCCTGCGCCGTCGCGGTGCGGCTGGCTGGCGGCGCGCGGCCGCATCGGCAACACGCTGGCGCTTGCCTGGATATGCGCGGCGATCTGCGGAAAATCCTGCGGCGTCAGGGCATCGCCCTCGCACAATACGGCGGCGCGAAACAAGGCGTTCTGCAACTGGCGGACATTGCCCGGCCAGCCATGCTGCATCAACAACGCCAGCGCATCGTCGGTGACGCCCAGGCCGCGCAGCCCTGGCTGGGTAGCGATGCGGGCGAGCAGATGGCGGGACAGGGCCGGGATGTCGCCCATCCGCTCGCGCAGCGGCGGCACGGTCAACTGGACGACGTTGAGACGATAATAGAGATCCTCGCGGAAACGGCCGGCCTCGACCTCCTCGATCAGCCGCTTGTTCGTCGCGGCGATGACGCGGACGTCGACATGGGACGGGCGGCGGGCACCGATCGGCTGGACTTCCCCGTCCTGCAATACGCGCAGCAGCTTGACCTGAGCGTCCAGCGGCATTTCGCTGACTTCGTCCAAAAAGATGGTGCCCATGTCGGCGCTGGCGAATTTGCCGACATGGCGGTCGAACGCGCCGGTAAAGGCGCCGCGCTCATGGCCGAACAGTTCCGATTCGACCAGATTGGCGGGGATCGCGCCGCAATTGACCGTAACCATCGCCTGCTTGTGCCGGGGGGAGGCCGCATGGATGGCACGGGCGATCACGTCCTTGCCGACGCCGCTTTCGCCCTCGATCAGCACGGGGACGCGGGCGCGCGCCGCCTTGGCCGCGATGGCGAGCGCCGCGCGGAATTGCGGGGCGGAACCGACCACATCCTCGAAGGAAAGCGGCGCGGTGATCTTTTCGGTCAGTGGGCGCAGTTCGCCGGCCGCCGCGCCTTCGGCCAGCGTTGCGTTCAGGGCGGCGAGCAGCCGTTCGGGCGCGATCGGCTTGGACAGGTAATCGGTGGCGCCAGCCCGCATCGCCTCCACGGCGACGGCGACATTATTATGGGCGGTCAGGATCAGGATCGGCAGCGCCGGGCGTCGGGCGCGAATCTCGCGGATCAGGCCGGATGGCTCATAGTCCGGGCTCCATTGGTCCAGAATGACCGCATCCAGTTGCATCCCGTCCTGCGTGCCCAGCGTGGCGATGGCGGTTTCGCCGTCGGCGGCAAAGATGGTGCGCCATCCCGCCCGCGCGCCCAGCGCCGATACCAGCCGCCTTTGGGCCGGTTCGTCGTCGATCAGCATCAGCATCGGTACGCCGTCGCGCGTCATCAAACCCCTCATGTGCAAAGTTGGCATGATGGTAAGCACAGGGAGTAAAAGCGGACTTAACCGCGCGGAATTTTCTTGGCGCCAGCGGGTTGAGGCGGTCGCGTCCAGACGATAAGAGATGGGCGACAATCATCGCGACAAGGGGACAGGATATGGCGTCGGAAGGCAATATGAAGGCCGCGAACCAGACTTATGGCAGCTTCATCGGCTTCGTGAAGTGGGGCACGATCGTCTCCGTTGCCCTTGCTGCGCTGGTCGTGTTGCTGATTTCGAGCTGATCGCCATAGCATCTTCCTGCCGGGTGGAGCGGGCATGAACGGCGCCAGCCTGCTGCCCCTGCTTTTGCTCGCCTGCGCGGCCGGTTTCTTCGCCGCCCGGCCCAATGGTGATCCGGATCGCCCCCTCTGGCGCGCGGGTCTGGGCGCCTTGCCCGCCATCATGCTGGTCGGCGCGGTGATCGCCGCCGCCGAAGCGGGCAGCGCCAGCGCCCGCTATCTTGCCTTGTTTGCAGTCCTCCTCGCCAGCGTGGCGGCCCTGTTGCTTGTCGGTATACCCGAACGACGCTGGCCGCCAGTTGATGACATGGGTGACGAGGAGCGCGTATGAGCGTCTCGTTCGACCCGGCCTGGCTGGGCGCTCGCATCGATGGGGTCGATCCTTCACCGCTGGTGGCCGGCATGTGGCTCGGTGCCGCCGGGCTTTTGCTCTGCGCCCTTTGGCTGCGCGGGTATCGGACCGGCAACCGGATCGCGCTGGCGGGTGGCATGCTGGCGGTGGGGGCCGCGCTCTACAGCCATGACGTCGTCAACCTGCCGGAAATCGCCAGCGCGCTGGTGATCGGCGGCAGCATCGGCCTGATGCTGGCGCGGCGTTGTGGCGGCCATCGACTGCCCTGGCTGGTGGTGGTGGCATATGCTTTATTGGGGCTGGCGGGCATGGCGACCGGTACGGCGCTGCTCCTCAATCCCTTCGCCTTCGGACTGGTGGACGGGCCGGGTCGTGTTACCCCCGCCCACGGCACGCTGCTCGCGGGGGGCATCGCGATCGGCGGGCTGGCGGCGCTTTGTGCGCTGCTCATGCTGGTCCGGCGGACGCAGGACTACCTGGCGCTGGTCGGCAGTGGCGCGGGCTGGACTGCGGCCGCGCTTGGGCTGGCGATGGGCAACAGCGCCATGGTGCTGGCCGGTGGCATGGCCGGTGCGGCGGGCCTGCGTCTGGGATGGCGCGCGCGGGCCATAAGACGGGCTGCGTTAAGAGCCTTGCCCAGCGGGTCGCGCTTCCCCTAACGCTGAACAATCATCCATTTCCTGCGCAGCGGAGAAACGCATTGCACACACTCGGTCTGATCGGCGGCCTCAGTTGGACCTCCACCGCCCGCTATTATGCAATCATCAATCAGGCGGTGCACCGGACGATGGGCGGCCAGCATAGCGCCCCGCTGCTGATCGACAGCCTGGACTTCGCCTCGGTCGCCGGCTGCCAGACGGAAGCGGACTGGGATGCCGCCGCCGCCAAGCTGATCGCGTCGGCCCGCCGGCTGGAACAGGCGGGGGCGGGAAGCCTGTTGATTTGCGCCAACTCGATGCACCGCGTCTACGACAAGGTGCAGGCGGAAGTGGGCATTCCCATCATCCATATCGCCGAAGTGGTGGGCGACCGGATGCAGGCCGACGGGATCGAGAAGGCCGCGCTGATCGGCACGCGCAACGTGATGACCGAGAAATTCTACCGCCAGCGCCTCGTCGCGCATGGCGTGTCGCTGCTGCCGGCCGACATGGAACTGGCCGAGCGGATCGACAGGATCGTCTATGACGAATTGACGGTCGGCAAGGTCAGCAAGGAATCCGAACGTTATATGAAGTCGGAACTGACTGACATCGCGAAGGAGGATGTGCAGGCAGTGGTGCTGGCCTGCACCGAACTGGAGCTGATCGTGGATGTGAAGGCGAATGTTCTGCCGATCTACGACTGCACCGGCATCCACGCCAAGGCAGGGGTGGACTTCATTCTGGGGTGAACTAGCCGAAAAAGATCCGTTCATCCTGAGTAGCCATTGAGCTTGTCGAAATGGCGTATCGAAGGATGCAGCGCGGCAATTGATGCGTCGATACGGGGCTTCGACAGGCTCAGCCTCTACTCAGCACGAACGGGATCGGTTTCTGGTGTCTCAGCCCCCCGGCTCGTTGATCGCGATATCCATGTCGGCAAGCGCGAGCCGCAGCAATTCCGCCATGGCGGTACGGGCGGCGGCGGTGTCGCGGGCGGCGATCGCCTGAAAAACGGCGCGATGGTCGGGCAGGGGATCGCGCGGCATCAGCTTCTTGCGATGCTTGAAGGTGGTGGTCCAGCTGACCGCTGCCCCGACCGAACTGGCCAGCGCCTCCAGCGCATCATTATGGGTGGCGGCCAGCACGGCGTGATGAAAACGCTGGTCGGCGGCACGGCCGTCCGGCGTGGACAGGCCGAAACGGCCCATTTCCGCCAGCGCCGCCTCCATCGTCGCCAATTGCTCTTCGGTACGGCGACGGGCGGCAAATTCGGCGGCGGCCGGTTCGATCACGCCGCGCAGTTCGAACAGGTCGCGAATGAAGCTGGCATCGGGTTCGCCCGCGAACATCCAGGCCAGCATTTCAGGGTCCAGCACATTCCAGCGGCTGCGCGGCAGGACACGGGTGCCGGCCTTGGGGCGGCTTTCCAGCATGCCCTTGGCAATCAGGATGCGCACCGCCTCGCGATAGGCGGTGCGGGATACGCCGAGGCGCTCCGAAGCCTCGATCTCGCCCTCGAACAATTCGCCGGGCTTGTGCCGGCCGGTCAGGATCGCGGTGCCCAGGTCGCGGGCGATCGTCTGATGGATGCGCAGCACGCTTTCCTCCGATCCGATCTTTCGCCCGCTGCCCAAATGCCCGCTCCTATGCTTTAGTCCTCGAACGCTGCCGTAGGGCAATGCCGTCCGCAAAGGAAGGCGTCCGCCACCAGTCGCAGCGGCGCGGTATCGGCGTCGATCGCCTTATCCGCCACCAGCCCGACGAAGCGCCGGTACATGGTCGGATATTCCTCGTCCGGGGCTTTCAACTGCACTTCGCCGTCAAGCCGCAGCGTGTTACCGCCTTCGGACAGGACCAGGCTGCCCTTGTCGGTTTCGACCGCGATGTCCCATGTCTGCGGCCCAGTCTGACGCCAGTCAAACACGGTGTCGATCGCCGCGCCCGAAGCGGTCGCCATGCCCAGTGTCGCGCCGATCGGTGCCTGCTTGTTGGAGGGCACCTCCAGCGAAGCCGACAGGACGGTAATCGGCTCGCCGACGATTTCGGTCAGGATCGACAGGGCGTTGATGCCCGGATCGAATACGCCAAAACCGCCCGCTTCCCAGATCCACGGCTGGCCCGGATGCCAGTGGCGAACATCCTCACGCCACTGGATGTCGATGCGCTCGACCTTGCGTTCCGCAATCCAGGCCTTGGCCTGCGCCACGGCGGCGGCGTAGCGGCTGTGCCAGCTTGCGTAGAGGGTTACGCCCTGCGCCCTGGCGAGCGCGGTCAGCGCCTCCACTTCGGATACGGTCGCGCCCGGCGGCTTTTCGAGGAACACATGCTTGCCCGCCAGCAAAGCCTGCCGCGCCGCATGATAGCGGACCTGCGGCGGCTGGCAGAGGATGACGGCGTCGAGGTCCGGCTCGCCCGCCAGCATCGCGCCGAGGTCGGGGTAATTATTTACCCTTTCCCCTTGCGCGTTGCGGCTGGCTACGGCGATCAGCTCTATGCCGTCGATCTTGGCGATCGCGGGCAGGTGCTGATCGCGCGCGATCTTGCCGAGCCCTACCAGACCTGCCCTGATCGTCATGCTGCGACGTCCAGCTTACCTTCGTTACGGCGCGTCAGACCCCAGGGGTTGGCGTCCTGAAGCGCGGCGGGCAGCAGCGCGTCGGGCACGTCCTGATAGCAGACGGGGCGCAGGAAGCGCATCATCGCCAGCGTGCCGACCGAGGTCGAACGGCCGTCGGCGGTCGAAGGGAAGGGACCGCCATGGACCATGGCATGGGTCACTTCGACACCGGTGGGCCAGCCGTTGGTCAGGATGCGACCGACCTTGCGCGACAGCGTCGGCAGCAGCTTTGCGGCATCGCCTTCGTCGCCTTCACCGATATGCAGCGTTGCGGTCAGCTGGCCTTCGAGGCCCGCAATGGTCGCAATGACTTCTTCGATGCTGGAGCAGCGGATCAGGACCGACGACGAACCGAACACTTCTTCCGCGATGACAGGGTTCGACTTGAAGGTCGCGCTGTCGGTCGCGAAGAAGGCGGCCTGGCCACGGTTGACGCCTTCCGGGTCGGTACCACGGGCGACGGTGGTGACGCCGTCAGCGCCGACCAGAGCGGCGACGCCCTGTTCATAGGCGGCGTGGATGCCCGGCGTCAGCATGACCTGCGGTGCGGCGCCCGACAAGGCCGTTGCCGCAGCGGCGACGAACGTATCGAGGTCGGGGCCGTCCAGCGCGATGACCAGACCGGGGTTGGTGCAGAACTGGCCAGACCCCATGGTCAGCGAACCGACGAAGGCGGTGCCGAGCGCTTCGGCCTTGGCCGCCAGCACGCCGGGAAGCAGCACGACCGGGTTGATCGACGACATTTCGGCATAGACCGGGATTGGCTCTGCGCGTTCGGCGGCGATCTTCATCAGCGCTGTGCCGCCACCGCGCGACCCGGTGAAGCCGACGGCCTTGATGCGATGATCGGCGACCAGCGAGGTGCCCAGCGCGCGGTTGGCGCCCGGCAGGTAGGAGAAGACGCCTTCATGCAGGCCCAGGCTCTTGACCGCCGCCTGAATGGCGCGGGCGACGAGTTCGCCGGTGCCGGGATGAGCGCTGTGGCCTTTGACCACTACGGGCGAACCGGCGGCGAAGGCCGATGCGGTGTCACCGCCCGCGACCGAGAAGGCGAGCGGGAAGTTGGACGCGCCGAAAACGGCGACCGGACCGACCGAATGGTTGACGCGGCGCAGGTCGGCGCGCGGCAGCGGCGCGCGGTCCGGCAGCGCCTTGTCGATGGTGGCGTCGAGCCAGTCGCCCAGGCGCACATAGGAAGCGAACAGGCGCAACTGGCCGACGGTACGGCCACGCTCGCCTTCCAAACGGGCGCGCGGCAGGCCGGTTTCGGCCATGGCGGTTTCGATCAGCAGGTCGCCGATGGCGACGATATTGTCGGCCACGGTTTCCAGGAAGGTCGCGCGGGCGTCGGGCGAGAGGGTGGAGAAGCTTTCAAACGCGGCATCGGCCAGCGCGGCGGCTTCATCGACTTCGGCGGGCATGGCGCTGGAGAAGGCAACATCGCCCTTTTCGCCGGTTGCGGGATTGATGGCGTAGAAAGGCTCGCCGCCGGTGCGCTCGTTCGCGCCGATGAGGATGGCTCCGTTGAACATGCTGTTCTCCTGAATAGGGGGCAATGGGGTTAGTCGATCGCGCCGCAGGGATCAGGCCCTTTTGCGGCACATATCATACTGAAATGACAAGGATGGGGACGGCCTTCAGATGGGTAGCCGTCCCTCTCTTTTCAAGATTAATGGTTGTCGCGCGGCAGGCCCATGGTCTGGGCGATGCGCTGATATTTCTCCGCGCCTTCCAGGATGGCGCCGGTGTTCATCTGACCCACGACCGAGCGCTGGATTTCCTGCCAAGGTGTTTGCGAGGCAGGATATTTGAAGCCGCCCTCGGCGACCAGCTTGACGCGGCGGGCTTCCAGTTCTTCGTCGGAAATCAGCACATTCACCACGCCGGCCTTTAGGTCCATGCGCACCCGGTCGCCGGTTTCCAGCAGCGCAAGGCCACCCATCGCCGCCGCTTCGGGTGAGGCGTTCAGGATCGACGGGCTGCCCGACGTGCCCGACTGGCGTCCGTCGCCGATGCAGGGGAGGGCCGACACGCCTTCGGTGATGAGGTAGGCGGGCGGACGCATGTTCACGACTTCCGCCGCGCCGGGATAACCGATCGGACCCGCGCCGCGCATGAACAACAGCGTATCGGCGGTGATGCCGGTTGCCGGATCGTCGATGCGATGGTGATAATCTTCCGGGCCGTCGAACACGACCGCTGGACCTTCGAAGGCTTCGGGATCGTCGGGATTAGACAGGTAACGATCGCGGAATTCGTCGCTGATGACGCTGGTCTTCATGACGGCGGCATCGAACAGATTGCCCGACAGGACCAGGAAGCCTGCCTCGTTCACCAGTGGATTGTCGAACGGGCGGATGACCTTTTCATCCTCGATCTCCACGCCCTTGCAATTTTCGCCCATGGTCTTGCCATTGACGGTCATTGCGCCTTCGCGGATCAGGCCTTGGTCGATCAACTGGCTGATGACGGCGGGCAGGCCGCCTGCGCGATAATAATCCTCGCCCAGATATTCGCCGGCGGGCTGCATGTTGACCAGCAGCGGCACCTTGTGACCGACGGTTTCCCAATCCTTGAGCGGCAGATCTACGCCCATGTGGCGGGCGATCGCGGAAAGATGGATCGGGGCGTTGGTCGAACCGCCGATCGCCGAGTTGGCGACGATGGCGTTATGGAAGGCGTCCAGCGTCATGATGTCTGAGGGCTTCAGATCCTCATGCACCATTTCCACGATGCGCTTGCCGGTGAGGTAAGCGACTTCCTGACGATCGCGATAGGGCGCGGGGATCGCCGCCGAACCGGGCAGCATCATGCCCAGCGCTTCGGCCAGCGCGTTCATGGTGCTGGCGGTGCCCATGGTGTTGCAGAAGCCGGTCGAGGGCGCGGACGATGCGACCAGCTTGATGAACCCTTCATCGTCGATCTTGCCTGCGGCCAGAAGCTGACGCCCTTTCCACACGATCGTGCCCGAACCGGTGCGCTCGCCCTTGTGCCAACCATTCAGCATCGGGCCGACCGACAGGGCGATGGCGGGGATGTTGACGGTCGCGGCAGCCATCAGCAGCGCAGGCGTGGTCTTGTCGCACCCGCTGGTCAGGATCACGCCGTCGAGCGGATAGCCGTACATGGCTTCGACCAGACCCAGATAGGCGAGGTTCCGGTCCAGGCCGGCGGTGGGGCGCTTGCCGGTTTCCTGAATCGGATGGACCGGGAATTCGAGGGCGATGCCGCCCATTTCGCGAATGCCCTCGCGCATACGTTCGGCCAGCACCAGATGGTGGCGGTTGCACGGCGACAGGTCGCTGCCGGTCTGGGCGATGCCGATGATCGGCTTGCCGCTGCGCAGTTCTTCCAAGGACAGGCCGAAGTTCAGATAGCGCTCCAGATAGAGCGAGGTCATGTCGATATTGTCCGGGTTGTCGAACCAGGCGCGGCTGCGCAGTTTCGGGGCAGTCTTGGGCGAATCGCTCATCGGGGCATCCTGACGCAAAAATTGGGCATGGCGCGTTGACGCGCTCGCCCTGCTGATATACTCATACAAATAGAATTTCAAGCACCCGAAGTGGGGTAATGTGAGCGCTACCATAAATAAAGTTTTGAGGGGGTCGCGATGACCGGCTTTGCGGTGGTCGGCGATTGGGGAACCAGCCGGCTGCGCTTGTTCCGTATCGAGCAAGGCGCCATCGTCGCGCGCTGCGACGGACCGGGCATCGGCGTTGTAGGGCGCGAGGCCGAAGGGGCCTTCGCCGAGACCATCGCTCCATGGATGGCGGATGGAGCGCCTCGATCCATCACGCTTTGCGGCATGGTCGGCGCGCGTGATGGCTGGGTGGAGGCGCCCTATGCGGACTGTCCAGCCAATGTGGACGACTGGCGCGGAGTCGCCGTCCGTTTCGACTGGCGGGGCGTACCGTTCAGCATCATGGCCGGTCTTGCCTGTGAGGATGCAGACGGCATTCCCGATGTGATGCGGGGCGAAGAAACGCAGATATTCGGCGCTCTGGCTCGCGATCCGTCGCTGGCCGTTGGCCGTCATCTGATCGTGCTCCCCGGCACGCACAATAAATGGTCGCTGGTGGAGGATGGCCGGATCGTCGCCTTCCGCACCATGCCGACCGGCGAACTGTTCGCTTTGCTGCGGGACAGGTCCACCTTGGGGCCAAAGGTCGAAATGACCGATGCCGCCGAAGAGGCGGCGGGTTTTGCCGAAGGGCTGGCGCGGGCAGGCGATGCAAAGCTGTTGCAGTCGTTGTTCGCGGCGCGGACGATGCGGCTGCGGAGGGGGCGTTCGGCTGACTGGGCGTTGGGTTATCTGTCCGGCCTGCTCATCGGTTGCGAGATTGCAGAAATATGCGCGACTCTGTCGGGCGCCGACGGTGTTGTGCTGATCGGCGACAAGCGGCTTTCCGCCCGCTATGCGCAGGCGCTCGACGCACGCGGCATAGCCTCGCGCGCGCTCGACGGCGATGATTGCGCGCTGGCGGGCCTCGGTTTCATGGGAGAAGTGACGGTATGACCCTCGACGAATTGCTGGCCGACGGCGCGCCCCCGGTCTGCGCGATCCTGCGCGGCGTCAAGCCGGAGGAAGCGGTCGACGTCAGTGCGGCCTTGGTCGATGCCGGCATCCGCATCCTGGAAGTGCCGTTCAATTCGCCCGAGCCATTGAAGAGCATCGCGGCGATGCAGGATGCGTTCGGCGACCGCGCGCTGATCGGCGGAGGCACGGTGCTCAGCGTCGAGGCGGTCGAGCAACTGCATGACGCGGGCGGGCGCATCATGGTGACGCCCAATACCAATCCCGCGGTGATCGCGCGTGGGGCTGAACTGGGGCTGGAACTGCTGCCCGGCTTCATGACGCCGAGCGAAGCCTTCGCCGCGATTGCGGCAGGGGCGAAGCGCATCAAGCTGTTTCCTGCCGCACAACTGGGCGCAGCCTATGTGAAGGCGGTCAAGGATGTTCTGCCCAAACATGTGGGCGTCTGGGCCGTGGGCGGCACGGGCGCGGATACGATCGGCCAGTGGCTGGCAGGCGGCTGTGAAGGCATCGGCGTAGGCGGCGCGCTCTACAAGCCGGGTGACGATGCCGCGACCGTGGGCGAGCGCGGCCGCGATCTGGTGGCAGCATGGAAGGCGAGCAGGGCCTGATTTTTCAGGCCACCCCTTCGGTCCGTTCCTCCGCCCGGTCCAGCACATCACGAATCTTCGCGGCCAGATCGGCATAGCCGAACGGTTTGGTGAGCAGGTCTACCCCCGCGTCAAGCCGACCATGATGGACGATGGCGTCGCGATCATAGCCGGTGGTGAACAATATCTTGAGGCCTGGCCAGCGCTGCCGGGCGGCACGGCCGAGATCCGCGCCGGTCATGCCGCCGGGCAGCACGACGTCGGTGAATAGCAGATCAACCGGTCGGTCCGCAGCCTCCAGCGCGGCGAGCGAGGCGGGGCCGTCGCTCGCCGCGATCACATCATAGCCAAGGTCGCGCAGCACTTCGAACGAATAGGCGCGAACATTGTCATCATCCTCGCACAGCAGAATCGTCTCCGCGCCGCCACGCGATGGCGTGGGCGGCACATCCTGCGCATCATTGGCCGCAACGCTGCCATGATGGCGGGGCAGATAGAGGCGGACGCTGGTGCCCTGGCCGGGCTGCGACTGGACGCGCATGTGGCCGCCCGACTGCTTGATGAAGCCATAGACCATCGACAGGCCCAAGCCGGTGCCGCGCCCGACTTCCTTCGTGGTGAAGAAGGGTTCGATCGCCTGTGCCAGCGTTTGCGCGTCCATGCCTTCGCCTGTGTCCGACACGGCGATCATCACATAGGCGCCAGGTGACAGGTCTCCATATTGTGCCGCCTGATCGGCATCGACCCTACAATTGGCGACCTCGATCGTCAGCTCGCCGCCGCCCGGCATGGCATCGCGCGCATTGACCGCCAGGTTGAGCAGCGCATTTTCCATCTGGTTGACATCGACTTCGATCGGCCAGCTTTGCGGCGTTTCAATCGTCGTCACCCGGATCGTCTCGCCCAGCGTCCGGTGCAGCATGTCCGACATGCCGGCGACCAGTTCGTCAGGGTCGGCAGGGCGCGGGTCCAACGGCTGGCGGCGGGAGAAAGCGAGCAACCGCTGGGTCAATATGGTAGCGCGGTCGGCACCGGCTGCCGCCCGCGCCACCATGTTATGCAACCGGCCGGCGTCGGCCGGCAGGGCGCGTTGCAGCAGTTCCAGATTGCCGGTCACGATCTGCAACAGATTGTTGAAGTCGTGGGCGACGCCGCCGGTCAACTGGCCCAGCGTCTCCATCTTCTGCGCCTGACGCAGGGCCGCTTCGGTATCGGCCAGCGTGCGGGAATGGGCGCGCTGTTCGGTCACATCGCGCGCAACGCAATAGACGATGTCGCCCTCCGGCACGGCGGTCCAACTGAAGGTCCGGTAGCTTCCATCCTTCGCCCGAAAGCGATTGTCAAAACGCATCACCGTTTGACCATCCGCCAATTGGTCGAGCCGATTGAGGGTGGCCGCGATATCGTCGGGATGCTCCATCCATTGCGATGTACGGCCGATCAGTTCTTCTTCGGTCCAGCCCAATATGTCGGTCCAGGCGGGGCTGGCGGCGAGCCAGATGCCGGCGGTGTCGGCAATCAGGAAGGGATCGCGCGCCAAGGCCCAGAGGCGATTGTGTTCGGCCAGCATCGCGCGTTCGGCCAGTACGCGCTTGGTGGTTTCGCTAACCACGCACAACACGCCGCCGATGGACCCGTCGACTTCGAACACGGGTGAATAGCTGATGTCGAAATAGACGTCCTCGCCCCGCCCGCCGTCGCGCTCGATATAAAAGGGGCGATCCTTGGCATGGACGGTTTCGCCCTGTTCGTAGACGGTGCGCAACAGCGGGCCAAGATCGTCCCATAATTCGGCCCAGCCTTCGCTGCCGGGCCGACCCAGCACATGGGGATGCTTGTCACCGATCGTCGGGGCGTAGGTTTCATTGTAGAGAGCGCAATATTGCGGTCCCCAGAACAGGGCGATCTCCGCCTTTGACGACAGCATCAGGCGAACGGTCGACACCAGGGCGGGCGACCAGCCATCTACCGGACCGAGCGGCGAACTGTCGTCCAGCGCGGCGGTGAGAGTCCCGACCGGTCCCTGCGCAGCGATCATCGCGGCTATGCCGGTCGGTGCGGCGGTCATGAAATATCCCTGCGTTGATCCAAGTCAGTTTGATACGCCTCGTGGCATGATTTGTTTCCCCAACTGCCAGTCGCTGGGGTAATTTGTCCATGCCCGATCCGTTCCGCGATGGCTTGAAATGGGGCCGGCATCGGCGCATGGACCGGGCCATGACAGCGTCCGTTTCGTTTCGCGCTCCGCGCCCCGCCGCCATCGCCCGCTGGTTGCTGGGCGTGGCGTTCCTGGTCTTCTGCATGGTGGTGGTGGGGGGCATTACGCGCCTGACGGAATCCGGCCTGTCGATCACCCAGTGGAAGCCTATCACCGGCGCCATTCCGCCGCTGACGCATGAGCAGTGGATGGCAGCGTTTCGCCTATACCAGCAGATTCCGGAATATCAGCAATTGCGCCAGGGCATGACCCTGTCGGATTTCCAGTTCATCTTCTTCTGGGAATGGCTGCACCGCCTGCTCGGCCGGCTTATCGGTGTCGCCTTCGCGCTGCCGCTGATCTGGTTCGCGGTCAGGCGCGCTATTCCGGCCGGCTATGGTCCCCGGCTCGTCGCGCTGCTGGCCCTGGGCGGATTGCAGGGCGCGATCGGCTGGTGGATGGTCAAGTCCGGCCTGTCGGTGCGCACCGATGTCAGCCATTACCGCCTCGCCGTGCATCTGCTGACGGCGCTGTTCATCATTGGCGGGCTGATCTGGACCGCGCTCGACTTGCGCGTTCTGGCCCGGTCCGGCGCGGCGCGACCGGCAGTGCTGACTCCGTTCGCGCTGGCGGTGTTGCTGGTGCTGCTGGTGCAATTGATGCTGGGCGCCTTCACCGCAGGACTGGACGCGGGCTATGTGTCCAACACCTGGCCGCTGATGAACGATCATCTGGTGCCGGAAGGGATCAGCTGGATGGGATCGCTCTGGGCGACCGTGTCGAGCGACCCCTATCTTGTCCATTTCCTGCATCGCTGGTGGGCGTGGGTCGCGGCTGTGGCGCTGATAGTGCTGGCGCGGCGGGCGAAGCAGGCGGGGCGGCGCGGTGCGTCGATCGCCATCAATGCCGCGCTGGGCACGCAGATATTGCTCGGCATCGCCACCGTCCTCAGCGGCATCGCGCTGCCGCTGGCAGTGCTGCACCAGGCTGTCGGAGCGCTGGTCGTGGCCGCCGCTGCCTGGGGGGCGCATGCCGTGGGGGCTCGCCGTTGAGGGGATTGTCCGCCATCATCGCGATTGCGCTGGCGCAACCGGTCGCGGCTCAGACCATCGCCATCCCCTTTGCACCGCCGATCGACCGGACGCTCAGCTACCGGATCGAGCAGCATCGGCCGGTCGAAGGTGTCGCGCGTGTCTTCAGCGCTGCGCGCGACCTGCGGTTTGCGCGCACCGCCGATGGCTACAGGCTGGACGTGACGCTGCGGGCCATCGACAGCGACGCGCCGGCTGCCGGGGCGGAACCCTATCGCGCGGCGTTGACCCCTCTGATCGGCGTGACGGTGCGATTCCGGCTGGACGACAAGGGTCGGATCATCGCTGCGGACGATCTGGATGCGGTCTGGGCCAAGGTGCAGGCCGGGATCGACGCCATGCTGGCGAGCTTTCCGCCTGACGCGCCCCGGCACAAGGCGGCCGCCAATGTCCAGGCACTGTTCGCGAGCCTTTCGCCGGAGGGGCGGCTGGCACTGCTGGCGGGAGAGGTGCAGCCGCTCTTCCTGTTTGCCGGCAGCGATGTTGCAGGCGGCGAGGGGCGCGGTCTGCGCACCGTGGCGGGATCGCCGCTGGGCCGTCCGGTGCCGGTGGAAGGCATGTTGCGGGTCGACGGTGAGGCGGCTGGTGCACTGGACCTTGAGGAGAAGCTGGCTGGCGACGGGGTACAGGTCAGCATCCGCTATCATCTGTCGCGCACGACTGGACTGGTCGAAAGCCAGCAGCGCAGCCTGGCGGTAGGCACGCTGGCGCTGACCGAAAACCGTGTGCTGACATTGGCGAATTGATCGGCGGTATTATTTTACCCGTCAGCAAAGCGGCCGAATCTCTTGACTTGACGGTCCTCATCCATCATTAGCGCCCCACTTCCGGGTGTCGGCAACGGCACCCGGTTTCATTTTACATTCTGGAGTATTGGCACCATGAAGGCGCTGATGAAGACCACCAAGCCGGCCACCCCGGCAACGGTCGAAAAGAAGTGGATCCTGATCGACGCCGAAGGCGCCGTCGTGGGCCGTCTCGCATCGACCGTCGCGAATATCCTGCGCGGCAAGCACAAGACCAGCTTCACCCCCCACGTCGATTGCGGTGACAATGTCATCATCATCAACGCCGGCAAGGTGAAGTTCACCGGTCGCAAGCTGACCGACAAGGTGTACTACAAGCACACCGGTTATGCCGGCGGCATCAAGGAAACCACCCCCCAGAAGATTCTGGAAGGTCGTTTCCCCGAGCGCGTCCTGGAAAAGGCCGTAGAGCGTATGATCCCCCGTGGTCCGCTGGGCCGTCAGCAGATGCGCAACCTGCGTATCTTCGCTGGTGCCGAACACGCCCATGAAGCCCAGAACCCTGAAGTGCTCGACTTCGTGTCGCGCAACCGCAAGAACAAGGTGGGTGCATAATGACCGATAACCGCCAGTCTCTGTCCGACCTCGCGTCGCTGACCACCAACGCCCCCGTCGCTGCCGCGCCTGTCGCTGCCGACGCCGTGGAAGGTGAAGCGCCCGTCGTCGCCGCTCCGGTTCAGCCTTCGGCGCCGCTGCGCGATCAGGAAATCGACAGCCTCGGCCGCGCCTATGCGACCGGCCGTCGTAAAGACGCCGTCGCTCGCGTGTGGGTGAAGCCCGGCACCGGCAAGATCACGGTCAACGGCCGCGATCAGGAAATCTATTTCGCCCGTCCGACCCTGCGTCTGGTCATCAACCAGACGTTCACGGTTACCGACCGTGTCGGCCAGTATGACGTGATCGCTACCGTCAAGGGCGGCGGTCTGTCGGGTCAGGCCGGCGCCGTGAAGCATGGCATCGCCCAGGCGCTGTCGAAGTATGAACCGGCGCTGCGCAGCGCGGTCAAGGCCGAAGGCTTCCTGACCCGCGACAGCCGCGTCGTCGAGCGTAAGAAGTACGGCAAGGCGAAGGCCCGCAAGAGCTTCCAGTTCTCGAAGCGCTAAGTTTCTTCGGAATATGAAAACAGGAAAGGGGCCGGTTTTCCGGCCCCTTTTTTGTGGCTTCAGGCGAGGGCCGCAGCTTTGGGGTCGGCGGCGATACGGACATGGGCGGGCATGGCAGGGCCACTACCGTCCAATATCCATTGGTCGCCATGCTGGGTGAAGCCAGCCTGGCGATAGATATCCCGTGCAGGCAGATTGTCCTTCGTCTCGATCAATGGCGCCGTCAGGCGTCTATCGCCGTCCGGTCGCATCGTGTCGATGATCCAGGCCAGCGCTGCCTGTTCGACGCCCAGCCCGATCACCCGGCAACTCATCACCATCTGCACGATCTGCGCCGGCGCCACGATGGCGACGATGACGGTGCCATAGGCGGAGAATTTGTCGGTCACGGCAAAGGCCGCCAGATGGCCGCCGCGATCGAACAGGGCGGCCAGCCGTTCCATCGTCCAGCGTTCGCCGGTGGTGTTGAACTGGTTGGTCTTGTTGATGAGTTCCATCGCGCGCGGGAACAGCGCATGGCGGACATCGCGGATCGTGACCGGGGCGATCCGCACGTTCAGTTCGGCCAGGAATGTCTCGCGGGTCATGCTGCTGCGTGCGGTGTCGCGCACCACCTGCGCCTGGATCATGTCGGTACGGCGGGCCGATTCCTCTGAGATCGCGGGCACCTGCGTTTCAGGGGCCCAGAGCAGGATGCGGCGCAGCAGATAGGGATGATCGCCCAGCACCCGAATATCGGGCCACGCCGCCTTCATCGCCGCGCGCTCCACCGGATTATCGTCGATGAAAACGATATTTTTCGGCAGGAGGTTTGTCTCCTTGAGCAGTTCGGCCATATTCTCCGCCTTGGGCCGCCAGTTGATCCGGCGGCTGGCAAAGGCGGACAGGGGAAAGATCGGCCGAAGGACGTCCGGCCACAAGGCTTCGACCTTGGCCTCTTCATTCTTGCTGAGGATCGCCAGCAAGATGCCGCGCTTGCGCAGCGTCGCCAGCGCGTCGATGACACCGAGCGGCCAGCCTTCCAGTGGTTCGACATGGCTGAGGGCGTCTTCGGCCATGACCCCGCGCCATAATGTGTCGTCCAGGTCGACCACGACCATCTTCACCGGGTCGATCTGGTGGATGATGCGATAGGCGCCGCCAATCTCTTCCCACACGGCCTTGAAGAAGGGCGAGGTCTTGAGCGGGTAGAAATGGCTGGCGGGATAGGTCGGTTCGATCCGGCCACCATCCACTTCATGATCCCAGTCGCCCAGATAGCTGCCATGGGACTGGTGCCACACATGATCGTCCTGAATCAGCTTCTGGCCGAAATTGCGCGCGATCGCGGCGATGTCGATCATATGGGCGTTGGGATAATCAGTCAGGCGCCGATGCAGATGCTCGTTCAACCGCTCGACGAAAAAGGCCGGGTTGCGCAGATCGTGGGGCGGGAGCAGGCGGCCCATGGGATTTTGTTGCGGTACGAGGAAGTTGGTGACGAAGCTGAGCAACTGGTGATCGCGATTCCAGGTCAGCAGCGAGGCCAGCACCATGTCGAGCCGGTCGCAACATTCAGCGAAGAAGCGCTCATAACCCGCAAGGTCGCTATAGGGGATGGTGAAGAAACCATATTCCGGCACGAGCACGCGATAGGCGGGGCTGACCAACTGGAAATCATAGTCGGCGACAGATCGGGGCGGGGTGGCCGGCAATTCATGCGCGAAGTTGGCAAGGACGAAATCGCAATCGAAATGCGGGGCGAAGCCGCGATAGTCGGCATAGGCTTGGGCGAGGCAGGAGCCGATGACGAGGGCGCGGCGGATCGGCACGTCACGGACGCGCAGGTCGACCGGGTTACGATAGCGATGGTCGCTATGCCACGGTTCGACCAGCGTCGATGGCGCCGGGCCGGGGGCAAGGTGGAATTTGGTGCGTGCCTGGGGCGAGACGATCATCCGCATCAGGCGGAACAGGTCCGATTTCCATAATTTGCGGATCTGGTCCGGATATTGGGGCATTGATCCTCACATTGGCCTTGCTCGACGCCTTCTTGCCGCGCCATGCCGATTTGGCAAGCATCCGTCCCTAGTCGCCCGGAACGGCGACGTCGATCGCGCCCGCCGCGACCTTCACCGTGACAGGCGTCTTCGCCAGCACCTCGCCGTCGATCGAGATACGCTGGCGCGGGACGGTCTCGATCCTGAAGGAGCGGCCGTGAAACTCCTCGGTATGGGCGTCGCGATCGCGCAGCTTGAAGAATTTGGCATACCAGTCCCAGGCCAGGCGCGGCTTGCTGCGGCCCACGACGGCCTGCACCACGATTTCCCCGGTATCGACATCGGCATGGTCGGACAGTTCGACCCCGCCATGATAAGGGCCGTTGAGGATGCGCACCTCGGTCGACCACAGGCGCCGTTCCTTCACGCCATCGTCGATCGTCAGGCGGAAGGGGCGGAAGCCGACCGAACATTTGACTGCCCAGAGCAGATAGCCGATCCGTCCGAGATAGCGTTTCAGCTTGTGCGGGACAGTCCGCCCGATCATCGGCGAAAGGCCGAGCGAGGCAGCGTTGACGAAATAGTCCTGGTCTATCATGCCGAGATCGACCCGGCGGCGCTGGCCGGTAGCGATCGCCTGCACTGCCCCGTCCAGGTCGAGCGGCAGGCCGAGCGTCCGCGCGAAGCTGTTCGCGGTGCCAAGCGGCAGCACGCCGAATACGCAGTCCTTGCCGACCAGTTCGTCCACCGTGCCCGACATGGAGCCATCGCCGCCGCCGACGATCACCATCGGCGCACCGCTTTCCACTGCCTGACGGACGGTGGCGGCCATCCGTTCCGGTTCTTCCACCGCGTGGGCGGCGATCAGGCGGACACCCGCGGCTTCCAGCTTTGCCTTCGCCTGCGCGAAATTGTCCTGCCCGCTTCGGCTATGGGCGTTGACGACCAATATGGCGTCCTTGGGGAGGGGCTTCGTTTCCATGCCGCAATAACTCCACGAGAAGGGATTTGGGTCCGTTGGAAACCCTGTGGCTTGCAATCGTTACTGTGCCATGGCTCGCATCGCTCATCTGTCCGATATCCATTTTGGCGCCAATGATCGCAAGATCGTGGACGCCGCCACCGCCTGGCTCGAAGAAAAGCGGCCCGATCTGGTCGTCATCAGCGGCGACTTCACCCAGCGGGCGCGGGTGGAGCAGTTTCGTGAGGCCGCTGCCTGGGTCAGCCGGCTGCACGGTGCGGGGCTGAAGACGCTGGTGGTGCCGGGTAATCATGATGTGCCGCTCTATGATGTGGTGCGCCGCTTCACCCGGCCGCTGGCGCGTTACAAACGCTATATCAGCAATGACCTCTGCCCCTTTTATGAGGACCGGGAGGTTGCGATCCAAGGGATCAACACGGCGCGGTCGCTGACGATCAAGGACGGGCGGATCAACCATGACCAGATGGACCTCCTGCGCGAACGCTTTGCACAGGTGGCGCCGGACAAGACCCGCATCCTCGTCACCCATCATCCGCTGTTCGAAATGCCGATTGGCAAGGGCGGCGAACTGAGCGAGGCGGTCGGCCGGCATGACGATGCGGTCAAGGCCGCGTGCGAGGCCGGGGTGCATCTGGCGCTGGCCGGCCATTTCCACCGCACCTATGCGCAGGCCGCGCAGAAGATGGTCGAACATAGCGGCGGCGCGCTGGTGATTCAGGCTGGCACCGCCACATCGACCCGGCTGCGCAATGCCGAGCCGCAAAGCTTCAACTGGCTGCATGTCCGCCGCAACAACGAGATCGAATTGCAGGTGATCGTGTGGGACGGCGCGGCGTTTCGCCGGGCGAGTCATGTCGAATATGCCCATGACAGTGCGGGCTGGACGTCGCGGACGGTGGAGGACGGACCGATGGTGGGCGCGGTGGCGGTCGGCTGAGGCTGGGCCTTAACTTCGCATATTTCCCGCTGATTTTGACATGATATGAGCAAAGTCGGACATTATCTTTCCTATCTGGCGCAGCGCTCTCCAGGCGGCCGAACAGGGTTCAATAGCTTATCATGAGCAAGGCGCTGTAGGACAGGCGGGCGTCCATCTCCGGCTCGAATACAAATTTTTGGGGGTAGCTGCTATCCGATGGGCGGCTTAGGTCTTCACTCCTATGAGCATGCAGATGACGGATATGGGCTGGACGCTGACCGAGAAGGAGAAGCAGACGCTGCGCCTGATCGTGCGTGGCCATGACGCCAAGTCGATCGCGCGCAGCCTGGGCCTGTCGGTCCATACCATCAACGAACGGCTCCGCGATGCGCGGCGCAAGATGGCGGTGTCGAGCAGCCGGGAGGCGGCCCGGCTGCTGCTGGAGGCGGAGGGCGGCGATGGACAGGGTGCGGCGTTCCCCAATTGTGTCGGGGACACAGAAATAGGGGAAGATGCGGCGGCCACTCCGGCCGATCAGGATGCGGCGCCGACCGGCGGCGCGGGCCGGGCGGTTCGTCCTGTCCGGATCATCATCGGAGTAACGCTCATGACATTCCTTCTTGGCCTGCTGGCATTGGCCGCCATCCCGCAGAATATGCCCACTGACCAGACAGCCCCCGTTGCGGCCAGTGCGGCAACCGACCCGCAGGTGGTGGATGCCGCCCGCCAGTGGCTGACGCTGGTGGACCAGGGGAAATGGGAGGACAGCTATCGCGGGACGATGGCCTCCTTCCGCAAATTGAACAGCCTGAAAGTCTGGGCCGATACGTCGGAAAAGGTTCGGGTGCCGCTGGGCGCTGTGCTGTCCCGCGTCCTGCTCAGTCAGCAAAATCTGCCGGCGCCGCCCTATGGCTATGAAGTGGTGAAGTTCCGCACCAGCTACGCCAACAAGGCCGATGCGATCGAAACGGTCAGTCTGGACAAGGAAGGCGGCATATGGCGCGTGGCGGGCGTGACCATCGAATGATCGGCACGCGGGGGAAGGGTCAATCCTTCCCCTTCAGCGCCGCCGCCAGCGATACCGTGGCGCTGCCGCGTTTTGCGGGCGCGGCCTGGCTGGGGTCGGGTTTCCAGCCGGACAGGTAGATGATCGCCATCTGCTCTGCGGTGCGGCCATCCGGGTCGGCGGCCCCGGCAAACTGGGCCGCCGCGCGTATCAGCACGGCGCGAGTGAGCGCGGGCGCGCGGGTCGCCAGCGCATTGCCTGCACCCATGCCACGCAGGTCGTGCATCAGGCGTAGGACATCGCCATAGCGGATGTTCAGTACGTCTCCGTCCGCGACTGGCATGGTGAAGCCCGCGCGGCTGAGCAAGTCGCCGGCGGAGCGCACATCGACCTGCGGATGGACATGCTGGCCGGGGCGGTCGCCCTCGGCGGCGAGCAGGGCGGCCTTGAGGCGCGGCAGGCTGCCGGCACCGGCGAAGGCGGCCAGCATCAGCCCGTCGGGGCGCAACACGCGGCGCATCAGGATGAGCGCGCCCGGCAAGTCGTTCACGCTGTCGAGCGTACCGCAGGCGATAATGAGGTCGAAACTGTCGTCGGCGAAGGGCAGGGCATCCTCGTCCACCTGCACCCCGCCCGCCGCCCTGGCCGCCAGGAAGCCGGGGTCGGCGCAGGCGACGCGCTTGCCCAGGGCTTCCAGCGCCGCCTTCGCGCTGCCGTCGGGGCAACCGATCACCAGCACTTCGGGTAGGTCGCGCTGCACGTCGCCCAGTCGGTCGAGCAATTCGTCCAGCATCGCGCGGTGGAGGAAATCATGGTCGGCAAAGCCGTCTAGCATACGGTCGCGCTGGCGGGCGCGGCGGGCGCGATCGAAAATGTCGGGGCGGGAATCCATGGCGGGCCTTGTGCATCGGGCGCGAAGTGCGGACAAGGCAGATGATGCCTGTCCTCCCGCTTCTCAAGGGGCTTTTGCAGCCTGCGGTCGATTATGCGCTGCCGCCGCGTTGCCCCGGCTGCGGTGCCATCGTGGGCGAGGATTTCGCCTTCTGCCTGTCCTGCTGGGGTGGGATGGCGTTGCTGGGGGAACCCTGTTGTGCGCGCTGCGGCATCCCGTTCCCGCACGACATGGGCGAAGGCGCGGAATGCGGCGCCTGCATGGCCGACCCGCCGCCCTGGGACAGCGCGCGCGCGGTGCTGGCCTATGGCGATGTCGCCCGGACGGTGGCGTTGCGGCTGAAATATGGGCGGCGGATCGGCCTCGCCCGGCTGATCGCGCGGCAGATGCTGCGCCATGTCGGGACGCAGGAGGCCCTGATCGTGCCGGTGCCGCTGCACCGCTGGCGGTTATGGAGCAGGGGCTTCAATCAGTCTGCGCTGATCGCGGACCATCTGGGGCGGCTGACCGGCTGGCCGGTGGAGAAGCACGCCCTGCGCCGGGTGAAGCGGACCGCGCCGCTGCGGGGCATGAACCCGAAGCAGCGGGCGACGATGGTACGCGGCGCCTTTGCGCTGGGCCAAGGTCATGAAGGGCGGCAAGGGGTAAAGGGACGGCGCGTGCTGCTGATCGACGATGTCCATACCAGCGGGGCGACGGCGGCGGCCTGCGCGAAGATGCTGAAGCGCGGCGGAGCGATGGAAGTGCGGCTGCTCTGCTGGGCACGGGTGCTGCCGGATGCGGTCGACTGACCTGCTGATTGACAAAGCGCGGCTTTGCCCCAATTTCGGGAGAAAGGAGTTATCATGGCGAAGGTTGAAATCTATACCAAGGACTGGTGCGGCTATTGCGCGCGGGCCAAGGCGTTGCTGACCGACAAGGGCGTCGCGTTCGAGGAATATGACATCACGCTGGGCGGGCCGAAGCGCGAGGAAATGCTGGAGCGTGCGCCCGGCCGGTCCAGCGTGCCGCAAATCTTTATCGACGGACAACATATTGGCGGCAGCGACGACCTGTCCGCGCTGAACCGAGAGGGCAAGCTGGACGCCTTGCTGGGCCTATGAGCAGGATGCGCGCCGCCCTGTTCCAGATGACCAGCGGGGTCGATCCCGCCGCCAATGCCGCTGCCATCGTGGACATGGTGAAGCGGGCCAAGGGTGAGGGCGCGGACATGTTGTTCACGCCCGAAATGGCCGGATATCTGGACCGCGACCGGGGGCGCGCCGCAGATACGCTGCGCAGCGAGGCGGAGGATGTGGTGCTGGCCGCCGTGCGGGATGCGGCGGCGCGCGAAGGGCTGTGGGTGCATATCGGGTCGCTGCCGCTGAAGGGCGAGCGGGCCGACGGGCGCTGGGCCAATCGCAGCTTCCTGATCGACGATACGGGGAAAGTCCGGGCGCGCTACGACAAGATCCATCTGTTCGACGTCGATCTGGCTACCGGTGAAAGCTGGCGTGAATCCTCGGTCTATGGGCCGGGCGAACAGGCGGTCGCCGCCGATACGCCATGGGGGCGGATGGGCTTTTCCATCTGCTACGACATGCGTTTCCCCGACCTGTACCGGGCGCTGACCAATGCGGGGGCGACGATATTGCTCGCGCCGGCCGCCTTCACCGTGCCGACCGGGCAGGCGCATTGGCATGTGCTGCTGCGCGCGCGGGCGATCGAGGCGGGCTGCTATGTCATCGCGACGGCGCAGGTGGGGCAGCATGAGGATGGCCGCGTCACTTACGGCCATAGCGTGGTGATCGATCCGTGGGGCGAGATATTGCTCGACATGGGCGAGCGCGCGGGACTGGGGCTTGCGGACATCGACCTGTCGCGCATAGGGGATGTGCGCGGACGCGTGCCGGCGATCGCCAACCGCCGTGTGATACCGAAGGATGTGACTGTTTCGTGATCGTGTTCGACCTGAAATGCGCGGGCCAGGGCCATGTGTTCGAGGCATGGTTCGGGTCCAGCGCCGATTATGCGGATCAGAAGGCGCGCGGCCTTCTGACCTGTCCGATGTGTGGCGACGCTGATGTGACCAAGGCGGTGATGGCCCCGGCGGTTGGCGCGAAGGGCAATAGCCGTTCGGGCATCGCGCCTGCATCGCCCGCGCAGGCCGAACCGACCGCGCCGGTGATGAACGTCGCCGACCAGGCCAAGATGCAGGCGCTGGTAGAGGCGTTGGGGCAGGCGCAGGCCAAGGCGCTGGAAGGGTCCACCTGGGTCGGGCGCGGCTTTGCCGAACAGGCGCGCGCGATGCATTATGGCGAAAAGGACCGCACCAGCATCCATGGCGAGGTCGCCCCGGCCGAGGCGAAGGCGCTGATCGCCGAAGGGGTGGAGGTCGCGCCGCTTCCCTTTCCGGTCATCCCGCCTCAGGCCAAGAATTGAGCCATTAAATTGACGGCCGAGAATTGACCGGGCTCTTCGCGCACAATAGAGCCGTCGCCGGGCACCCGTAGCTCAGCAGGATAGAGCATTAGATTCCTAATCTGATGCGGTGCCAAATTCGCTGATACCATCCGATACCGAATGTGACCAATAAAATGGCTGATTTCCGTCATTCTATAGAGGTTGTCCGGTCTGGCAATGGTATCAGCGAGTCTCCCCGGCACCCCCGCAGTATGGACCTGTGACTACTTGTAGACTACTTGGCCTGCGAAGGGACACAGCTATGGCTGCGAAGAATTTGACGGACACGGCTGTGAAGGCCGCCAAGCCCACGCCCGGTGCGAAGTCGGCGGATGCGATCAAGGATGGGATGACTCCCGGCCTGTATCTGATGGTGCAGCCAACGGGTTCGAAATCGTGGGTGTATCAGTATCGCCGCCCCAGCGATCAGAAGCAGGCGAAAATGTCGCTGGGGTCATACCCGGCATTTTCCTTGACCATGGCCCGGTCGTGGGCGGGCGAACAGGAGGCGCTGCGGGCACGCGGGATCGACCCGAAATTGGAAAAGGTCCGTCTGAAGGAAGAGGCGAAGGCCGTCGAGGACGCCAAGGCAGCGAATGACACACAGACCCTTCAATGGTTCTGGGACACCTATTACCTGCCCGACCATGTGGAGACGTTGAAACAGCCCCACGCTGAAAAGCTGTATTGGTCGCGATACCTGTCCGAAATCGCCGACCTTCCATTGACCCAGATCGACCACAGGGTGCTGGATCGGCTGTTGGATAAGGCAAAGGCTCGGTCACCGCATCAGGGTTACAAATTTGCCGGATTCCTGAAAACGCTGTGGAAGCGGATGGTCAGCGAATATCGCTATAAGGTCGTCAATCAGGAGGATGCCGCACGATACCTTGGGGCCAAGAACACGATCGGCACGGTCGAACGCTACCTTGACGAACGCGAACTGGGCTATGTCATCGCGGTCATCGACCGTTATGCGACGGCCGAAAAGCCAAGCAACCATCGGTCCTTCGCACTGGGCTTGCGTCTCATCCTAGCGACAGGCTGTCGGCTTGAAGAAGCGATGACAGCGACGTGGGATCAGTTCGATCTTGACGAAGGGAGTTGGACGCAACCGGGGCCATCCACCAAGAATGGGCGGCCGAACTATCTGCTGCTTCAGCAGCCTATCGTGGACTGGCTGCGGGCGTTGAGGGAGGCGAATCCAAAGGCGACCTTCGTGTTTCAGCAAGCGAAGGCAGATAAGGCGTTGAACGCCTTTTCCAAATCGACGCATCTGCTGTTTCGTGAAACCGAACATCTGGCCAAGGCGGACGGCTTCGCCATGGAAGGTTGGTCAGCGCACGATTTTCGGCGCACAATCACGACGACGTTCCAGCGGCTGCATCACCCCGGCACGATCAATCGGGTCGTCACCGATGAAGTGACCGAAGCCCTTCTGAACCATGTCGAACGAACCACCACGGTCGGCAGCAGGAAAAATTACAACAAGCACAACTATATGCACGAAAAGGCCTACGCGCTGCGCGTGTGGCAAGAGGTGCTGGATAAAGCCAAGGCGGATGAAGATGTCCGCGCCGCAAAACGTGGGCAGCTTGACCCTATCAAGCGCACGTCCAAGGTGCGGAAGGCGGCTAAAATTTCGGTCAGCCACGTTTGACCGGCATGGTCAGTGAGTGACTGACAGCCGGGATTCCATCCATTGCCGCACCTCGCTTTCGCGCCATGCGACGCGGGTGCGGTTCTTGTTGAGATAAACAGGAGCGGGGAATTCTCCATCCTGACGCATCCGGTAGATGGTCATGCGCGACAAGCTGGTCTGTGCCAGCACTTCCTTCTGAGAAATGAAACGGTCGGTCATCGGTAGGGTCAATCTATTGGTTGAAGCCCAAAGCTACCGACTGGGACTATCGAAACTCAAAATTAAAATCGTGGCACGCTGGTTTTTCAGCATTTTGGCCACGATTCGCGGAAATTGGTGCAACCCGTTAACTCTTTGAAGTGACGGTCAGCCGAACTGCAAAGCCACATCGGACCAGTAGGCTTCCATCATCGCCGGGTCATATTCACCCGTTGCGGCCCAGTGTGGCTGACGGGGTTCGTCGACGATGATCATCAGCAGAGTGTTATCGTTCGCGGCGGCAAGGATGGTGATCGTGATCAGGTCGTTCATGGTGATGGTCCCCCCGGTCTGGTGACATCCTTGGCTAGACCGGAAGGGGCGCAAGGATGGGTTATGACCCGCACAGGGTCACGGGGTTCCACACGCCCCCGGCGCGCAGATGTATTTGAAGTGACGATGTCGAAAGGGTGGGGAGGTCAGCGCCTCCCCCGGATCGTTAGCGCGAGATGTCCGCGAAGGTTGCGGCTGCTGCTTTGATTTTCGCTGGATAGGTCGTCTGGTCCGTGTTGTCGGCCAGCCATTTAAAGAACGCCTGAAAAGCATCGGTCCCGGCAGGGCCGTCGAAAGATTCCAACATCGCGAGGCGTTCATCTTCAGAAAGGATGACGCGATATTTGTCGCCCTCGACCCGCGCAGCATCAAAGACCGTTTCGAAATTGATAGAGAATTCCGGGTGGCTAATGTCCGCACCCGCGCTACGGACGCCTCCGAAATCGACCCACGCGATGTCGACTTGCGCTCCATCCACGGTGATCGTTGTCGGCGACAGCGGGATGTCGATCAGCCCCAAAAGCGCCTTTTCCAAAACTGGATTGGCCAGCCAAAATTCTTCGAAATCATAAACCGAAATCATTTTATCACCCCAATAGGTCAAGGCCTGCCCGGCCATGCTTCGAACCTTACAGCCCTCGCGATGCTTCCAACATCCGTGCGAGATAACGATGATGCACGGGATCGCGGACGTAGTAGTCAAAGCACCCGCCGATCAGCGGAAGAACGCCACCGGTGCCAAGTGTGTCGGGTTCATCTTTCGAATTGCGGAACAGAATGAACCCTACGATTTGACCGGTAGCCAGCTTGTATTGCTCCCACGTAGAATGTTCGTCCAATGGACGGCACGCGATGATTTCTGCTGCGGGA
This sequence comes from Sphingobium sp. Leaf26, assembly GCF_001421665.1. Classification (GTDB taxonomy): domain Bacteria; phylum Pseudomonadota; class Alphaproteobacteria; order Sphingomonadales; family Sphingomonadaceae; genus Sphingobium. The sequence goes on along the minus strand of NZ_LMKV01000001.1, from coordinate 689,798 downwards.
AGGGCGGCCAACATTGCGTCGCGCACCGCACCGTTATCATCACCCATAATTTCCAGCGGCGCGATGCGTGGGCCTTCCGGGCGCTGTGAACGTGGATTGTCAGTCATTTTTGGAATTCCTTTGGGTAAAGTAGGGGCGTCTTCGGAACCGCATGGCCCCGGATGGTCAGTTCAGATTGTCAGTCATTTTAGGTTCGAAGTGTCTCGATCGTTGAAGCGTCCCAAACAATGGGGCGTTTCCGAATAGTCTTGATCGGTTCGGGAATTGATCCCTCCTGCCGAAGCCGGTCAAACGTCCGCACACTAATCCCCAGACGTTCGGCTACTTGGCTTCGCGTAAGTTGCACTTGTGTCTCCTTGCTGCGTTGGATGTCTACTTATGGCGAGCCAAAATTATTTTCAAGAAGAAAAACTACTTACTTTCAACGAGTTCTGGAAGTTCTGTTATGATTACTTCAAGGAGTTACACGACTTCCGGAACTCGTGTTTAAGCCAAAAAGATGGGGTCACCGTCTGAAAGCTGACGGTGACCCCAAGCCATGATTTGGTAGTAGCGGCCGGGACGACACAACCAACTGGGGAGAGAGAAAAACGTCCCGACCAATTATTTATACAAGATGTCGGGTCTCCCCGTCGATATTTAAGAACGAATAAAATATTGTGTTAGAAGATATCAAAATGGCATTCTCTATTAAATAGACATGCACGGGATTAGCGGCTCGCGCACGGAAGAATGATTTTGACTAAATAGGTCTGCCGTAGATATATACTACGTCATACCTCTGAAGAACATTCGACGCCCGTGGGACCGCTAACCCACGGGCGTTTTTTGTTTTACAGAGGTGTTAAACGTGTTGCTTTTCAAACTTGACGAAATCCGCGCTTCAATCGCGGAAATGGCGGAAATCTGCAAATCGGACGATCTTATGGCCGGTTCGATCCGCGCGATGTTGGCCGAAGCCGGAATCATCGATGCCCCCCAGAAATGGGAGCGACCGGCCGCCTGTCCCACTGCTATCGCCGCCGCAGAACTGGCTGTTTTTGACAATTGGAAGGGCGTGCAGGGGAAGAAGAAGGGGAAACCATACCGTTATGGCCTAACCTTGAAGGTGTGGCTGAAAGGGGCCAGAATCGACTGGAAGAAGCCATCCTTCGCCGGGACCGTCACCCTGTTCGATTCAAAGACCATCGCGGAGAAGGCCACGGACCTGAAACGCAAAACTTTGTTGGAACCGATCAGCGATAGCTACGCGGCGACAATCACCACCGAGATCGCCCCGGTCATGGAAGAGGCGGGCCTTCGTGGCGGTCTACTCTATACCAAAAAGGGCGGCACCTACTACCACGACCACCAACTGGTTCTGATGGATGCGGCTCAACTGGACGAACGCAGCCCGCGATCAGCCATCTTGTTTGTTGACGCGAACACGCGCATCGACCTGCTCGGTTTCAGCCATTTGGATGCCAGCGGCAAACGCCTGTCCGGCAACTGCATCGCCCAATGCCGGTATGTTGACCCAGATGACGCGGATTTGAGCGCCCGGCTGGCTGGGTGGTCAACGCGGAATCTCTATTAATATAAGGAAGGATTACGTAGTAATTAATATTAATAGAGAAATCAGAGATTTCCATTCAAATACATGCACTTACGTGCAACCCCTTCGGGGTCGATTCTCTATTAATAGAGATCCGTTCGCCCCAGCGATCGTATCCGCAATATGCAGCTTACGCTGGTTTTCTAAGGCGCTCTGCGCCTCTGCCAGATGAACACATAATGTGGTGGCGCAAGCCCTCTATTAATAGAGAGAAGCGCTCTGCGCCCCCCAGAAATAGAAACGATTATGTGGCGCGGAAAGTGGTTGCGGGGCGGGACGGCGCGCGACGGGTTGAGGCGACGGCTGCCCTGCGTGACGGTGCCGACGCGATCGAAGCCGTCCGCTATGCAATCCGCCATCATGTTTACTGCGGCGGCGCGATCCGCGCTTATGACTGGAAAGCCAATGTGATCGTCAGGGTGAAAGAGTGATACCAACCGATCGCGGTGATTGGTGAGTATGTGCTTTAGCAAACTCTGTGACCGGGAAATCATTTCCAATGCCGGTTGCAACCCGTTGCACCGTCGCTGTGTCGGCGCTGTCTTCATGTTAGCTTCGACGGAACGCTATGTCTGTCTTCGGTGAATGTGCGTTTAATCCGCTTCTACGTCGCTAAACTTGATGATAGTTTGCACCCAGTTGCAGTGATAACATTATCAATCCGATTAGAGTTGTGTTCGGTTTCGGTAACACCGCGTTTAAACGCGATAGACTTCCCGCATATCTCTAGTTCATTCTAGATAACGCTAATTCACGCTAATCGCGTTTCATATGCGTTTCAGACCTGTTTCAAACCCTATTGACCGCTCTGTCAACTTGGTGGCCAAGAACAATTTTAACTGTTGACTTCAAAATGGCTTGCGTCCGCCCTAGAAATCAACGATAGGGGGTGTCTGGCTAACAAGCCAGAAAGCAAAAGGACCGCCAAGGTTACCCTTAGCGGTCCATTTCGCCGAACTGGACGGCCATCCAGTTCAAATTGAGGTCGTTCGGCCTAGCCTTGGTAAGAAAGGATCAGAACGTGGAACCTCCGTAGCCCCAAGGGGCAGCCCCAGCAGTCAGCGACTGCTGGGGCTTCCTCATTACGGGGTATTGACGGTCAGGTCAACAAATTCCACATGCGTTCTGCTTCTGCACGGTGCGGTGATAGATAAAATACTTCAGGATCGGCACCGGCATAGTCTGAGTTCATATTCGGTGCCCCGATTACTCTAAACTCACCTCGGTTGTGCATCTCCGCTGCTGTCTCATGCACGACTGCCGCGTCTTCACCTTCGATATGGAACCTGTGATTGACCGCAAGCACTGGACCTTTTCGCAAGATGTTGAGGATTTTGGTTCGCACTTCAATCATGGCTTCATTCCTTTTTTAAAAGGTTGATCGACATTCTGGCCCGTGCATGATTCTCATAGCCGATGTTGCCACGATGTTCCACCTTTAATCCAACCTGTGGTATGGTAAACTCACGGGAATACCATATGTTGTGCCCCAGATTATTGACATCACTATAAGTAGGTGATGGACGATAATGATCAGAAGAAGGATGGGCGCGGAAAGGCCCAGAAAGTGTTGGCTGCTAACGGTCGCGACCTGATGGCGAAGATCGCGGAGGAGGTCCGGACGATGCGCAAGATGGGTCGACCGACCAAATTCACCCCGGAAATTGCGGAAGACCTGTTGCTTTACCTTCGATCCGGGCTGGCTTTTGAGGATGCCTGTCGTGAAATCGGTGTGAGTGACCAAACGGTGCGCGATTGGTGCAAGGTTCGGGAGGAATTTGCCGTTGAATTTGAAGCTGCGCGCGAACTGGGCATGGAAAGTCTGGAATCCCGGATGATCAACATTCAGTCTGGCGGGTCATTGTCCACCGGCGATCGTGCGCGTGATCGTGACCTTGTGAAGCTGCTGATATGGATCATGAGCAAGCGGAACAATCGCTATGCCGATCGTCTCGACATCACCAGCGGCGGCAAGCCATTCCAGATCGTGCATCTTCCCGACGACGATATTCTTGACGCTGATTTCGTTGAAGTGGCGGCGATTGAGGACAATTCGCAGGAATGACATTTGGTCAGACGAACGTTTGACCTAACGATAAAGCTTCCTTATCCTTTGGCACGCTTTTCAGGGATCAATGAAGTGACTGACTATGTGGCTTATTATCGGGTATCGACCCGCAGGCAGGGGGCATCTGGTCTGGGGCTAGAAGCTCAGCGTAAAGCCGTCACAGATCACCTGCGCAGCCGGGATCAGGTGATTGCGGAATTCACGGAAGTCGAATCCGGCCGCAGAAGGGATAGGCCAGCCCTCACCGAAGCCATAGAACGTGCCCGGCTTACCGGCGCGCGGTTGATCGTGGCGAAATTAGACAGGCTTGCGAGAAATCTACACTTCATCACGACGCTGATGGAAACGAAGGTGCCATTCGTGGCGGCTGATCTTCCTGACGCGAACCATTTGACCGTTCATATCTTGTCTGCTGTGGCGCAAGCAGAGGCCCATATGATCAGCGAGCGAACGAAGGCCGCTCTGGCAGCTTCTAAGGCCCGTGGGCGTAAGCTAGGCAACGATGGCACCAACCTCCGAAACCAGACTGTTGGCCTCCAGCGTTCGCTACATGTCCGTCAGACGGCGGCCCGACAGAGGGCGGCCAGCGTCAATAGGGTGATTGTTGAGGCTCAGGCGCACGGGGCGGTATCCTTAGCCAAGATCGCTGCATACCTGAATGAACGGTCGATCCGGGCACCCCGTGGCGGGCAATGGTCACCGACAGCGGTGAAAAGGGTAGTAAGGCAACAGGCTTCGCATCCGAACGAAGCCCATAACCAGTAAAATTAGCTGCGATCGTTCTTATCGCATGAAGGGCAATAATCGATATTGCTGTTGTCTTCATAAACGCTCTTCACCACGTCGGTGAAATCCTTGCGCGTCCATCCGCTTGGTAGAACGATTTGGCCACTGCTGATTTTACTATTGGCGATTGGATAGGCTGAAGCCAGTCGATCGGAATCGCAATCATAGACGTCACCGTGGACATCACACTTAGTCAGCGCACCGGCTTCGATAAGGACATCTTCCGCAGCACGCCGCATGTCGTCCATTTCACCGCCTTGACGTTTTATACCACCCATATTTCCCTCCTATGTTGTGTTTACGGGGCGTCTCAGATGGTGCGCGCCGATTGTTGGAACAAGGCTGGCTAAAAAGTTTCAGCATTTTTCGTGCTAACTTTTGCATCCGGGCTGTCCAACATCGGTGCCTATTTGGCGTTGCGCCATATGATTGCATAAAACGTGGTGGCTTTTGCGGCGTTGAATGCGCCGGATTTTTGATCATTTTTCGATGTGGTTGGTCGTCCCGGTTTTTAGCCCGGCTTTTGGCGCGGCTTTTCCGACGTAGTTTTCGGCGGAGTTTTTGATCAAGACTCTTCGAAGATTCTTTGAACAGTCTTTTGCCTGATGGTTAAGTTGGATATTGGTTGCGAGATATTCCACGAGTTAATCCACGAAATATAGCGATCAAAGTGCAGCTTTATGTCAACGGTTATTGTCGTTGACGGTGTCGTCAATGAGATTGGGAGCGGGTCTAGCGCCCCGAATATTTCCGAATTTTCGGATCGCGTTGTCCGGTCTAGCCGGATACTTGATTTTTTTGCGGCAGCCCCTTGATCCGACGCTTGTGCTGGGAGTAAAAGGGCGCTGGGCCATCCAAGGTAGTCGACACCCCAGATGGCCCGTTCGCCGGATCAGACGCCAATCTGATCCAAATAGAGGAACTCAAAACCTCGCCACTGAGACGATTGGAAATGGTAGTGCCTCCTCCGTAGCCTGAGCCGGTAAGACCGGCAGGCCCTGACCTGCTTCGCAGCACGTCAGGGCCACATATTACTATTGGCGTGACGATACGTCAATTAGGCTTCGTCCTTAGAAATTAAACCTGAGTGGGTAAGTATTGGTGCAAGTAGTTCCGGCTTGCCCACTCCGGAAGGCCAACGATACGCAACGGCGCGACTGCGCTCGATCCAAGTTTCATTAACGCTATCGGACTGGTTGCCGCCCAATACGCGAAGCAATTTGCCATCCTTGGACTGGCCGATGATGATCCCGACATGCCCGCCACCCGGACGCTGGAACCGCACCACGGCACCCAAGTAGGGCTTCGATACCGCTACCCCAAAGGCGTCCCACGATGATGCCCGCACCGCGACCTTGGGAGGGGCAAAACCGCATTCTGTCATCACTGCGGCCATGAAGGTGCCACACCATGGCGTTTCATCATCGGTGACCGCGATCCCCAGCACCTTGCTGCCAAGGCGTTTGATCCAGCCCATGATTGTCTGATTGTGCTTCGGACCCTTGATTTCGCGGGTGCCGATAAGTTTGCGGGCCACGTCGACCCAGATGATTTCGTTCGTCATCTGGAATTTAGCCAGATGGTTGACCGTCAGTATAAAGTTGGAAAGGCTTTGCGGTTATGATGCTTCGGGCTATCCATCAGGAAACCGACGACATGAACAACCCCTTTCCGCTAACGGCCGGCTGCCTTGGCCTTATCAGTGGCATGGCAAAAGACGCCTACAAGTCGAGTAGCGTCGGCCTCGGATTGTTCACCGTGGCGATAGCCTATGGACTTCTCGCGCCAGCCTTCATCGTCGATTTCTGCTTGGTCGCCCCCGCCACGATCCTTTTCGGCCTTTTTGAAGGCGACCCAAAGAGGCGATGAACCTACGGATGTCTCCGAATCAGGCTGGTCCGGCCTCCCATTCGAAACCGTTCTTCTCGCACCAGCCCGCATAGGTGGTCTTCGATTTCTTGCTGATCCGGGTATCGGGACGCTGCAACACGATGATGATGCGCCAGTCGGGGTGGGCGGCCTTCACCGCCTTCATTTTGCGCCGATCCTCTGACGGAAAGTGACCCTTGGCTTCCCGGATGATCCGATTTTCACGGTCGATGAAGTCAGGGGTGTAGGTATGCTGGACGGTATAGGTCAGGCGGATGGCTTCATATTCCCAGCCTGTGCCCAGTTGGGTGGCCACGGCGCGTTCGAAACGATTTCTCATCTCGAATTTATCCCGGCTTCGTCACCGCGACCGGGATGCCGGGATAATTAGTTCCGAAGGGCTACGCCAATTCGGGGACCGTCTGGATCACGGTCTTGGCAAAGGCGATTCTGCGCACGTCGGCTGATCCAGCCCGTGTGCGTCAACGCGGGGGCGACCAGCCCTACAAATCATATACCCGCGAAGGTTCGCAACGATCCGGGGGAGGCCAAGCGCCTCCCCCCTCATTTTAATCAACGATTGCCGTCGCGAACTTTGCTTTTGCATTTCGCGCAATAGAAGTCATTGCCGACCTGACGGCCATTTTCGATCGCAGCTTCGCCGACGACGACATTGTCGCAGTTGTCGCAAACTCTGGTTTTCTCACCCATTTTGGTTCTCCGGTTGGTTGAGCACCTTGATACTGTTGGAGTCATTTTCGTTGCTATCGTGGTGCTGGTCGCCAGCAACGCCTTTACCCTCTCATACCATTTCGGAGTGGATGCCCAATCTCACTTTACCAGCGCCATTCGCGCAATTCTGGTTGGTTCCTGATGTGATCAGGATCGGCATATCCCACGGGGACGAAATCGCGCTTTTGCATTTCGGGGACTGTCCGGATGTTTACCAGCTCGAATGGGGCGGGGAGGATTTCGAAGCGGATGTCACAGCCACTCCTAACGAAGTTCTGCACATTCAACAGGCGTCCGCCGTCCCACTCCGGTTCGGCAACGATGATGCGATTTGAAAATTGAACGAGGGTGCCGAAAAACTCAGCCCAGCCTTCAACCTTCGCGTCACCTGCGCGGTCGTTCGCTCTTGCCCGATAGCTATACAGGTTGATGGTGGGGAGGATCGAACCCCTTTGCCGTCGCCGGAACTCCTCACCCGTATCTTCCCACTGGTCGATATGATGTTTGTAGGCGACTGCAACGCGCGCGCCGTCAAGGTCTACTGTGCTGTCTGTGATCCATGTCGCTTCCAAGGCGGTCACTCCTGTTTTGAATGCCATAGCGCATCAATTCGACTTTCAAAAAAAATTGCTATTTTCACCCGTTGTCCAAAGAAAAATCACCCAACCGTGTAAATACATGCGGGAGATGAAGAAGAATAATGACTTTCGCGGTCTCCCTTAGCCACAATGGCGTTACACAATTGGGAGATTGCATTTCAAATGTCGAATATTTTTACTGTCCTACTGATTTTCTTTGGCTTCAATATAACTGCCGTCAGCGCCGTTTTCGAAACGCCGGACGTTCCCCATTTCGCCGCCGCTTGGATTTTGGGCGTTCTGGGCTTCACCATGTTCTATGCCGGGCTACGCCGCCTGATCCGCGAAGCTGGGGAGGGTCGCTGATCATGCGTATCGACAACGATTTCCTGACCCTGATGCACTGGGTCATTCGGATTGAACTGCTTGAACAGAAGATCGCAGGGGCTGACACTTTAGGTGATTTGCGCCAGTTGGATCGGGAACTGCATAATCGGGTCGCTGAACGGGATGCTCTGGTCGCGAAGATCAACGCGGCCGACGACGCTGATGCGGCTGTCGAAAAGCAAACTGTCGCCCTCGTCAAATCGACGAAGAAGACGAACGATACGCTGGCCAAGGTCTTGGAGGCGATGGACGCCATCGATCCTGCCCCGGCTCAGGCTGGCGCGCAGCGGGCGAACGAAATTCTGGAAGAATTGAACGCTCATGCACAGAAGCATATCGACCAGATAAAGCAGCAACTGTTGACGGATGCGTTGGAGGAAATGCCCTCTTTACCGCCATTGCTGCGTCCGGCGATCGATGCCGACTCTCTCGCTCGCAACGAAGCCCGGATCATCGAAGCCAATCGTTGGATCAAGGATATTCAGGCCGATCATCAGCCCAAGGATGCCGCGCCCGCACCGTCCCAGCCCAAGGGGTTCACTATCAATGGCCTTGGGCAAATGACGGAGGAATGGGTTCACTCTCCTTCCGCAGATGAATTGGGAACGTTCGAAGCCATCGTTGGCGAGCGTCCCAAGTCAGGTTGCACATATCAGATCATCACCGACCGCAAACGCGCGCAGGAAGCCGTTTTCGAAAGAGCGCTAGAACTGGGTTTTGCGGTTCATATCAGCCGGACCAAGCTGGGTAGCTATTTGCTGCGCTGGGACGACGTCGGGGAGGGTCGCTGATCATGACCCCCAAGCAGAAACTCGAAGCCTTCAAGGCAAAGATGGAAAGCGACATTCAGCACATGCGGCAGACCATGACCGCAGCCATTCACAACATGAAAGACGATTTCGAACGTCGGGTCCGCTTCATCGACGAACGGGTCGATATCGCTGAACAACATTTGGCGACGATGCCCGATCAGCCCCGGTTCGCCGATGAGGCTGTCGCGGATATCGTCAGTGATTTCGACGATGTCGTCACCTACATGGCGGGCGCTTGTCTTGGTCGCCGCGTTGCCCCTGAAATGCGCGGCGATAACCCTGCAATGTGCAACAGCGACGTGCTGGAAAACGGAAAGCGCCGCAGCGATAATCTGTTCGACCTGATGAATGACTTTTTTGGGGAGGGTCAGGACTGATGGTCGACACCCAAGAATTCCTCGCCCGCGTCCGTGAGGTGGTTGACCGTATGGCGGCCGAACGTCAGGCGGCCGAACGTCAGGCGGTTCGCGAGTTGGCCCGCTGTTGGGCAGCCTTTGTTGAAACTCACCCCTCATTGGTTCAGGCTGATCCTATTCGATTTCAGGATGCGTCTGATTACGTCGCGACCCTTTACCTCGATTGCACCGAATATGACGCCGCCGACACAGCCATCACCATCACGATGATCGATGGGGGCGACCAGTCATGAACGGCTTCCGCAAATGGGATTCCCTCAACAGCTTCCATGATGTCATCCGTGGCGTGAACAAGGTCGCGGTCCATCGCACCCTGCGCGATCAGGACTACAAGGTCACCTACGGTTTCAAGATCAAAATCCATGGCACCAATGCCGGTGTGCGTGTCCAGCCCAATGGGCAGGTTGCGGCCCAGCGCCGTAGCAGCGACATTCCCGGCGACACCGACAACGGCGGCTTTCGCGCATGGGTGGAAGCCAACCCCAGCTATTGGGCGACCTTCCACAATCCCGATCTTGCTACCTATGTGTGGGGTGAGTGGGCCGGGCCGGGCATCCAGCAGGATGTTGCTTGTTCGGCTACGCCGGAACCGGTGTTCTACCCCTTCGCCATCGACACCTATGACGTGGCTGGCCAGCTTCAGCAGCGCCTGTATGACCCGCAGGAAATCAGTTTCCGCATGTCGGGCACGATGCCCGCGCCGTCATCGGTGAAGACGCTGCCCTACCATTCCAAGGTCACCATCGACTTTGGGGACAAGGATGCCACCGTCGCGACCGTCATGGCGCTGAACGATGAAGTGGAACAGATCGGCGAACGTGATCCCCTGATGGCGTCGATGTTCGGCATCGAAGGGAAGGGCGAAGGTCTGGTCGGCTACCCCATGGTCGGCAACGGCCTGTCCTACGCCCCGGATGAAATCCCAATGTGGTCGGTCCTCAATTTCAAGGCCAAAGCGGAAAACCTACGGGTCAACCGCAGCCGTGACGCGGTCCACCTGAAAGCCCAGTGGTTCCCGACGAAGAACCTTTTCGCCGAAGCGTTCTGCACTGAACAGCGGATGGAGCAGGCGCTTGCCGAAGCGGTTGATGGTCAGCTTGATCCGTGTCGGACCCGTGACTTCATCGAATGGGTCAAAGCCGATATCCTGAAGGAAAGCGTGGCCGAACGCGAGGAAAGCAACATCGACTGGAACGACGTCGTGGGCGGTATCTCTGCCAATGCGGCACTCTGGTATAAGGGGCGCATCGCGCTGGAGGGCCAGTCATGATCAAGGATCAGGATTATATCCGCCGCCTAGAGGCCAAAATCGTCGAACTGACGATGTCGAATGATGACCTGTGGCAAGAAAACACGGATTTGCAGGACGAACTGCGGGAATTGCGGGCAGCGCCGAAGATACCCGGCAGCGCTCGCGAAGCGTCAAACAGTTGGAGCGACGCGAGCACATGCGCAGTCAACCCAAGCTATCGCGGCTGGCCGTCCCAATAATCAAACTATAGAGAGAAATTTAAGCAGACCCATTTGAGGAATCTGAATAGCGGTCGTAATAGACCCTGTGTCCTGACCCGGAGCGACGCGACCCACCTGACGGGTCAGGACACAACGCCATCCATGTAAGTATTGGATGGCGAAAACTACCAAACCATCCAGACCCGATTTTAAGCTTACAGCGCGTCAGCGCGAAGCCGCGCACCTCATTGCTGGCCCGGCCCAGAATATTCTTCTGCGCGGTGGCTCCCGATCGGGTAAATCAGCCGTCATTGCTTGGTCCTGCATTCAGGATGCGCTCAAAGTCCCCGGCGCGCGCATTGGCATATTCCGCAAAACAGCCGTCTCTTGCCGATCGACCCTGTTCAGCCTGACCGTCCCCGACATCATGGATAGGCGATGGCCGGGCCTTCGCCAGCAGTGCGATATTCGATCCGATGACATGACCATCCGACTGCCCAACGGGTCGATGCTGATGTTCTTCGGGCTTGACGACGGCGATCGTATCCAGAAGATTCTGGGTCAGGAATTCTACGTCATATGGATGAATGAGGCGACGGAATTCGACGACGACCAGTTCGAAACGCTCCAATCCCGCCTTGCCCAGACCAACCTAATCCCCGACCGGGGCCGCCTCAAATACAAGATGCTGATCGACTGCAACCCCGATAGCAGCCAGCATTTCACCTACCGTTCCTTCATCCTCAAACAGAACGCGGATGGCGATCCCTTCCCTGACCCGGAAAACTTCGTTGAACTGAAGATGTTGGGTGAGGACAATGCGGAAAACCTGCCCGTTGGTTACCTTGAAGGGCAGAACCGTTTGTCGGCTGCCAAGCGCCGCAGATATCAGGCTGGCGAATGGAAGATCGAGGTTGAGGGCGCGCTATTCTATCAGGAATGGACCGATGCCACCCGGATCACACAGGATGAATTGCCTGACCTTGTCCGCATCGTCGTGGCCGTCGATCCTGCCGGTTCGGATGGGGTCAAGGCGGACGAAACCGGCCTTGTGGTCGCTGGGGTCGATGAGGACGGGCATGGTTATGTCTTGGCCGACTGCACTCTGAAAGGCACCCCGGAGCAATGGGGGAAGGCCGTGGCAAAGGCCTATGAAGAGTTCAAAGCCGCCATGGTTGTCGCCGACCATGGCTATGGCGGTCAGATGGTCGACAGCACCATCCGCAATGCGCATCCGGCTATCAAGATCGGCACCGTGGATGGCAAGCGCGGCAAGGTGCTGCGCGCCGATGGTGTCAGCGCCCTCTATGAACAGGGGAAGGTCAGCCACGTCGGCGAATTCAAAAAGCTCGAAACGCAGATGTGCCAGTTCACAGGCGAATGGAAGCGCGGGAAGGACAAGTCGCCCGACCGGCTGGACGCGCTTGTTTATGCCCTGACCGAACTGATGATCGTTGAAAGGCAGGTGCGGAAGGGCAGGTCGGTGCAGGCGTCGGGTTTCTGGTGATCAACATAAATATCGGATGACCGTCCCTCCGATTAACTTAATTGCGATCAACGACCCGACAACCGAAATTGCCAAGCACCGAAAGCGGTGGGCACGCAATCGCGCCCTGATCGCGGGCGAAGATGAGGTGAAGCAGGCGGGAGTGCTTTATCTCCCCCGTCTGCCCAGTCAGCGCCCTGCGGATTATGAAGGCTATCTGGCATCGGTGGATTTCTTCCCGGCTGCGCGCCGCACGCATGATGCAACGCTTGGTCTAATCTTCCGCAAACCGCCAACCATGGTCGGAGGCGACAATTACGCTGATGTCTTCGAAACGGTATCGGACGCACGATCGCTGGACCAACTGGCCAAGTTCGTCACCAGTGAAACGTTGATCACCAATTTCACCGGTATCTTCGTCGATAGTCCGCTTCAGCCTCAGGGCATTTCCAGAGCGGAAGCCGAAGCTGGTGGGTATCGCCCCCGACAGGCGATCTATACGGCCGAAAATATCCTAGAGGTCACATCGACCGTGATCGCAAACCGGCGCAAAATTTCGCGCGTGCGGTTGCTGGAGGATGATGGCGACGTCCGCGAATTGCTGCTGTTGGAAGGTATCTACACCGTCAACATCTGGCGCGAAACCGAACAGGGTTGGATCATAGTCGAAAGCTTTGTGCCCCGGAAAGCTGGTGCGCCACAGACAGAGATTCCCTTTCGGATTGTCAGCGACATCCCCGGTTCGACCGTTCCTTGCCGTGCCGCGCTGGATGACGTCTGCCTGTTGAACCTTAGCCATTATCGCGCACAGGCCCAGTGGAACAATGTCCTGCGGAACATCGCCAGTCCACTTCGCTGGATCACCGGTCTTGAAGACCTTGAAAACGCCTATGTCGTAAGCCCGGATCAGATTTGGCAGTTCACCAGCGCAGACACCAAGATCGGGATGCTGGAACATAGTGGGGCAGGCGTGGCAGCGTTGGAAATCCGTTGTCAGCATCTGGCGGACCAGATGGCGGCAGTGGGTGCCCGCATATTGCAATCTGAGAAGGCGGCGGCCGAAGCCGCAGAGACGCTGGCCATCCGCAAGGCTGCCGAAGGTTCGATCATGGCCGCAACAGCTTCCAACGTCGGCAAGCAGATCGAAGCAAGCGTGAATTTCATGCTCGAATTGATGGGCGCGCAGCCGATCACATACACTCTCAATACGGATTACCTGCCGACGCCGATGTCGGCGCAGGAAATCGCTGCCCTTTTGGCGGTGGTGCAAGCCGGGCAGATGTCGTCGGAAACATTCTTCGAAGCCCTCAAACTTGGTGAGGTGCTGAACGACGGCCTGACCTATGACGAAGAGCGTGACCGTATCGATCGCGATCGGGCCGAAGCGCCCCCGATAGACGCCGCGCAATTTGATGGCGTCGGGGGGCTTGAAAGTTAGCATTCATGCACTACCCGATATGTAAGTTAAATTTATACGATTAAGGTAAGTGTGATCAAGCCTTCGGAAGATTCAAACGTTAGATGCTTAGTTATCTTAATATATCAAACTAGCTAAATTCAGATCACGATTTCGCTCGAATTGGCAGAATATTAAGACCATAATTCAAAGTGTTGTTGGTAAATTTGGCAATTCAGTTTCTTTGACCTATGTCTTCCTTGAAGCGCGATTCGGTAGGAAGGAGACGGCAATGGAATGGGTTGCTCTTGCTGCGAATATTGTAACTGCGTGCGGCGGCGGTATTTTTATCTATCGGTTCATTCGAAGGGTAAGGATCGTCATTGATCCGGAGGACTGACGTTTAGCGGCTCATCCTAAGTAACGGATGAGTTCGAACGAAATCCTGCGTGACGCTGCCATCCGCCACGCGATCCAGTCGGAGCGCTTTTCCAAAGGTCTCGCGACCAAGATCGTAAAGCTGCTGAACAGCGCCGATGCTGATATCGTCGCCACGCTCGCCAAGCGTCTGGCCTTGATCGAAGAACGTGGTCGCGATCTTGGCCCAGTCACTACCAAGCGCTTAGAGGTGCTGCTGAACGAACTGCGCCAGATCAATGAGGCGGTCTATAAGCGTGTCGCCAGTGGCCTGAAGGCCGACCTTGTCGACTATGCCAGTTATGAAGTGGATTGGGCCGCCAACGGCCTGAAAGATGCGACATGGCCCACGGTCATGTTGACGCTGCCACCGGCCAACTATCTTGCCACGTTGGTCGAGACGTCGCCGATCGATGGTCATTTGCTGAAAAGCTGGACCGATCACATGTCCACCCGTCGCCACCAGCGGATCGAACAGGCGATCCGCGTGGGGCTGGTGGAAGGGGAAGGCCTCGACAAGATCATCACCCGCGTGCGGGGGACAAAGGCCAACAACTATACGGATGGCATCCTCAATATCTCGCGGAATTCCGCGCAATCGCTGGTCCTCACAGCATCGTCGACGATCGCCAACAATGCACGGGAAGAGGTCTACAAGCGCAATTCCCGGCTGATCAAGAAGTTGAAATGGGTATCGACGCTCGACAGCCGCACATCGCCAATCTGCCAGTCGCGAGACGGCCAGCTTTACGATTTGGACAAGCCGCACCCCACGGCCCCAGCGCATATCCGCTGCCGGTCGTTGCTGATACCGATCACCAAATCCTTTGACGAACTGGGCTTGGAAGATCGTCAGAATGTGCCGCCGCGATACCGCGCCAGCATGAATGGCCGGGTGTCGGGTGATGAGACGCTTGAAACGCTGGTGCCGAAATGGCCGAAAGATCAGCAGGATGAGCTTCTAGGCGCTGGACGTGCCCAGCTTGTCCGCGACGGGAAGGTCAAATTCCGTGACCTTTTCCGCGATAACGGCACCCATAAATCGCTTGCTGAATTGCGCCGGGCCGAAGGCCTGGCCCCGGAGGGGCCAGCCAAGGCTGATGCCGCACCGCCATCTGCGCCCGATGCGTCGCGTCCCCGCACGTTCAGCCCGATCAATCGCGATGTAGGTGATGCCACGGTCAAGGTTGGGAAACGGTTAGACGCGCAGCGTCACCTGACCGCACAAATGGCAAAGAATGCCGCCGATCCGCGCTATGATCCGGTGCCTGAATTCCGCGCTGTAAAGCCAGAGCATTTCGGTAAGGCTACTTTCCCGACTGGGTTCAGCGATGCAAGCGCGTCGATGATCCGGGCCATCATGCCGGAAGTCGATGCTATTACCGACAGGTTCAATATTCCGCGCCTTCGTGGGATGCGACAAGTCGGCGGTCCAGTGGCCAACATGGGCGACGGACTGCTGGGAATGAACCCCCACTACTTCAACGGCTTTGCCAGCAAGATCGGTGATGCGGGCGATGGAGGGGGCGCTGCGGTCAAGAAGCGCGACGACCTTATAAGTCAGATGAAGGCCGTTAAAACCGAACTAGAGGACGTCCGCGCTCGGATGCTTAAGGCGAAGGAGGCCGGTGATCGCGACCGTGCATTTGACCTTTATGCCCGGCAGACTGAACTGGCGCGGGAATACAATGCCTTGATCAAGCCGTTCAATAAGGTGTCGAAGGAGATATCGCGGGCGAAGGTTGGAGCCAGTGAAACTGTCACTTCATGGAAGCCCGGCGATGATGCTGCCGCGCAGCCACAGGTTACCACAGACTATTTCAGCGGCATGGATCGCGCACGTGACGTCATCTTCCACGAAACGGGCCACCATCTGCACCAGATGTATGGTAAGCAGGGGCGGCGCAGCCGGAACAACTTGCCTCCGTTGGAGGTGGAAATTGAACGGGTTTTCCTGCGTAAGTATTATGGTGTTTCGACGGTGCATCAGGAGAATGCGGCGCGGCAGGTATCTCGCTACGCAAAAACCAATTCGAAGGAGTGGTTTGCGGAGAATTTCGCCCTCTACATGATGGGTAGACATGACATCGTCGATCAGGACGTGAAGGAAATTATAGAGAGACTATTGGATGAGCAAAGCAACTGACCAGATTATCGCGATAATTCAGACAAAGGGATATGACCTTCGGTCTGATGACATTGACGAAATTCATTACCTAATGACTGATATTCCGCTGGACGATCTTCCTGACGAATACCCTATGATCATGGGTGCCCTTGCGAATATCGTGAACGATCCTGTCTATGACGGCGACATCGAACCCGTCGAATAATCTGAAAGTATAAATAGTCCTGATGGGTCGATGGTGGCCCAGCAACGGCGATGGTGCCAACTTGCTGTGCGATGGCGCACGAAGGACTAGATGACTGAAGAAGAAATGCAGGCTAGAATCGAGGAACTCGAAGCTCAGGCCGACCAACTGAAAGCTGATAAGCGCAAGGCTATTGGCGAAAAGAATACCGCGAATAATGCCGCCAAGGCGGCGCAAGATGCCATTGATCAGGCTCAGGCCGAAGCGGCTCTTAATTCCGGTAATGTCGAAACCGTGAAAACGGAACTTAACAGCACGATCAAGAAGCTACAGGAGCAGTTGGCCGACCGGGACCAGCAGCTTGAAAAGCTTCAGATTGATGGCGGTATCGCCGCAGCCCTCACTGAAAATCAGGTGTTTGACCATTTCCATCGGCCTTTGGTGGCAATGTTGAAGGCCGAAGCGAAGATGGTCGCGGGTGTTGCCCAGATCGATGGCGTCCCTGTTCCCGAATATATCAAGGGTTTTCTGACAAGCGCCGAAGGCAAACATTACGTGCCAGCCCCGGACAACAGCGGCAGTGGCGCGACGGGCGCAACAGGGCGCACCGGTTCCAACTTCACCAAGCCTCCAGAAACGGCGGAAGAATGGCAGCGCTTCATGCAATTGACCGTTACCAACCCTGCTGAGACTAATTCTTTGGCAGACAAGTGGTCTATGCCAGAACTGAGAGTGTAAAACACGCGATATTGATCGTCCAAAATAAATAACCGTGGAGCCGCAATGCTCCACGGCCCTCCAACTCTGGGCCGTTTACCCCAAATGTTGGAGCATTATTTTAGATGAATACTCAAACTCGTATTGCCGATCTTGTCGGCGCGGTTCCCAATCCCGGTGCTATGTCGAACCTTGTTATCGCCAAGTATCGCGTAAACAACTCTCTCATCTCCAGCGGCGTTGCCGTCACTGGTCCTGACGTCGACCTTCTGATGACCGGTGGCGCGCAGATTCAGAGCCTCAGCTACATCAACAAGGTCGATACGACCACGTTCAACCATTCCTCGGATGATTTCGACGAAAAGGGCGCGACCGGCAAAGTCACGGGCGGCACCTACATGGCGCTGCGTTCAGATATCAACTGGGGTTGGGCCTTCACTGACCTGACCCGCATCATCACCAAGTATGATACCAAGGGCGGTGTTGCATCGGCTATCCCGATGTATTGGTCCGAAGTTGGCGAGAATATCGCAGTCGCTTCCATGAAGGGCGTTCTGGCCAAGGCGACCAGCCTGACCACGGGTGTCGTTGCCGATGCATTCGATCCCGATAAGCTGATTGACGCTGCCGCGACCATGGATGACCCGCGCGCGCAGAAGACCCTGTTTGTTTCGCGCAAGACGTTCGCGAAGCTTCAGAAGCTCCAGCGCAACGATTTCATCCCGCCTTCGGCTGCCAATTTTAACATCGGTCGTTTCGAAGGTTACAACATCATCATCACCGAAATCTTCGGCGATACGAAGACCGTCATGGCTACCGAAGGCGCTATCGCTTTCTCTGCCGGTCTGGTTCCCGGCGTTGTGGGCATGGAACTCTCGCGTGATCCAAACGGCGGTAACGGTGGTGGTGGTGAAATCCTCCGCACGCGTCTGAGCATCGTGGCTGCGCCGCAGGGCTTCAGCTACGTGGGCGCGGTCAAGCCGTCGCTGACCCAGCTTGGGACCGCAGCCAACTGGGCCAAGGTTGCCACAGACGATTCCTTCATCGGCATCCGCGCGATCAACCACGCAGCGTAATAGGACAACCCAGAGGGGTCGGGCAAAATCCCGGCCCCTTTTCACTTCGCATAAATATCGGATGGCTGACCACATACCGACCCGCGAAGAATGCGACACCTACCACAACGCCCGGCTGAATCCCGACTGGTCCGCTGCTGCGGATGCGGTCAAGGAGGCCGCGATTCTTCGCGCCTACGACTATATCGAGCGAACATATCTTTTCGAAGCCGATCCCGACGTCGCGACCATTTTGGCGGCCATTAAGGCAGCCACAATTGTCTTAGCACCATTCGCCACCAACAGCACTCTGACCGCTGCTGCCGAACCCATGGTCGTCATGGAGAAGGGCGACGGGCTGGGGGAAATTCAATATTCGGATCGGCCGATCGGCGACCCATATCCATTTATCACGGCAATGTTGAAGCCTGTCGCGTCCCGCAACGGCGGTGGCTTCCGATCGGCCAAGGTCATCCTGTGAGCAGTTTCTATGACCGCATGGGGGCGCTGTCAGGCAAGCTGATGAACCGGTTTGGAGCGCCCGCCACGCTGACCCGCAAGACCGCT
The DNA here is from genome assembly GCF_001421665.1 of Sphingobium sp. Leaf26. Taxonomy (GTDB): domain Bacteria; phylum Pseudomonadota; class Alphaproteobacteria; order Sphingomonadales; family Sphingomonadaceae; genus Sphingobium. Next base: position 671,154 of record NZ_LMKV01000001.1, on the reverse strand, counting down.
GCCGAACAGTCGGCCTATGATCCCCGCACCGGTAAAACGACCGTCATCCCCTCGTCTGTCGTGACCCTGCCTTGTCTAGCCGTGGCCAAGCCTCGCACCACCCGACTGGATAACGGTATCCTCCATCACGACACGGTGATGACCCTGACGGTAGAACCCACGGTCGGCGATGAGATTTCGCAGGGCGAACGGACTTATAAGGTTGAGGCGGTGGAAGCGGTGGCCCCGACCGGGGTGGCGCTGATCTATCGGGCGGTGGTCACGCTATGATTACCTTTGACGCTTCCAGCCTGATCGCCGGTATCGCGATCGAAGACGGCTTGACCGAACAGGAGGTTGAGGATGTGGCGAACAAGATCGGGTTCGACATTTTCGGCGATCTTGTTCTCGAAACGGCAGTCGACACTGGCGAAGCCCGCAATGGTTGGACGATCGATGACAGTGGCCCAGTAATCGTGGTTGAAAACCGGGTTCCCCATATCGTGGAAATCAACAACGGCCACAGCAGTCAAACCCCAGCAGGATATGTCGAAGCGGCCGTAGCGCGCCACTCTCGATAAATATCACGATGGCGCTTCCTGAAGATATTCATGCCCTGCGTGGGCGTTTTCTCGACGAATGGAGTGACCTGACGCCTGTTGCCCATGACGCGGCCCCTGCGCTGTCGGAGCAAGCTGACCCATGGGTTCGCTTCTCTATTCGGCCTGATGTGTCGGAGCGCCGCGCCTTCGGTCACAGCTACCGGCAGTATGGCCATGTATGGCTACAAATTTTTGTGCCCCGCGCCGGTGGTGATGCCGACGCCTACGAACTGGCCAACGCCTTCAGCGCAATTTTCCGCGACTGGTCCAACGACCATATCGAATGCGAGACGCCCCGAACCACGACGATCGGCGATGATGGGAAGAAATGGTTTCAAGTCAACGTCTCGGTCGAATGGTGTTCCACTCACTGGCTCTAAGAACAGCCAAAAATCCCTCCTGCTCATAAATATGGTCGGAGTCCCCGACTCCTTTTGATTTAATGATTAGGAGTCTATCAGACCATGGCTTTGCCTTTTAACCCTTCTACTTTCAGTTGGGCAGTTGTTGCAGAAACCGTTCAGGGCAGCACGCCCGCAACCCCGGCTTTTCAGGGCTTCATTGCCAACCAGAGCGATAACTTTAACTGGGACACATCCGGCTTCCTTGAATCCGAATTGCTCTACCCGAATGGTTCGGGCGGCGGCGGCATCATCTCGGAAACGAGTGTCACCGGCACCCTGTCGACCCAGCTTCAGCGCGGCGCAGCGATCGAACTCCTTCTTTCGCTTGGTCTTCGCGGGACGTGGGTTTCTAACGTTCTGAGGGGTGGGACCAGTGAATCGAGCGTGACAATCGAAAAGAAGCTTGCTGCTGCGGCGATGCGTCGCGTGACTGGTGCAACGGTCACCTCGACTAAGATCGAAGCTGAGTATAACAAGTATGTCAGCGTGGCGTTCGATTTCATGGGGATGACCTATCCAACGGCGACCACGGCGATCACTGGTGCGGTTTACACGCCTGCCCCGGCGATCAAGGGCCTCAACGGTAAGGATGTCAGCGCAATCAGCATCGCTGGCCTTTCTGGTCTGACCTACACGAAGATGAACCTGACGATCGAACAGCCGCGTGAATCCATTCACGGTTTCGGTTCAGAAGCCAGTCAGGGCATTGCTGCAAATGCTGGCCGCAAGATCACCGGCACAATCTCGTTCCTGCGTGAAAATTTCACTCCGGAAACTACGATCACGCCTTCGAATAATGTTCACCCCATGGCCTTTACAGTCGGTTCGGGCGCGCAGGGTGTGACCATCCTTATCCCGGCTGCCGCTTGTAAGCTGCCGCAGGACCAGCACGATGGTGCGAAGAACGTCGTGGATGTCGAATTCACCGCGCAATGGGACGCCACCGAAGGCACCGACATCAAGATCACGCGCTTGTCCTAAACCTCGCAAATATGGACCGCGTGGGAAGGCGGGGTGCTTCGGCATCCCGCCTTTCTCATTTGCATAAATATCCTCGTAAATTGCGAGGATAAAAATCTCTATGTCTAAGTTTAAACTCCCCAAGCGCGTAGATGCCGATGTCGCTGAAACTGGCGTTTGGTTCGACGTCTACAGCGAACTGGGTGACTATTACGGTAAGTTCAAGACCCGTTTCTTCGATACCAATTCGCCCAAGTATCAGCTTTTGCAGACCCGTATGGCGAAGAAGTATGAGGTCAAGCGGCGCACCAAGGTGATGTCGGACAACGACTTCATCAGCATCATGTTCATCGAATTTTCCCTGCTCGATTGGGAAGTGCTGGGCGCTGACGACAAGCTAGTCCCGTTCACTACGGACGACGCACACGAATATTTTGCTGACCATGATGCCAAATATGTGCTGGATCAGCTGATCGGTTTCGCCATGAATGTCGAGTTTTTCCAAACGCTTGAGCCGGAGGCGGCGGCAAAAAAGTAATAGCGCTCTTCGAATGGCGGGAAGAGCAGGGGAAAGACCTCGACGCTATTATCGAGATGGCCGCAGACGGAATTGCGGGCGCGATGTCCATCGTGGACACCGCGCCCAAAATCGAAGAGCAAGATCAGTTCTGGTATTACTGCTTCGGGAAATTGGTCACCGAACGACCACCGTCGATGGCCGGTTTCTCAAACATACCATTTAGCGCGATTATTGCTGTATCGACATATTATCGCCTGAGTGAAGCCGAAACTGATTTCTTGATAGAATACATCGGCATCCTTGATCGATGGCAAATCGACCAAGCCCGTCAAAATCAGACGGAAAAGCAATCAGATAAATAGGTCTGTGACAGACCGCGTTATCAGAGTTGTTATTGATCCAAGGGCGGCGGTGGCTGGTGCGAATACCGCCAACGCTGCCCTTTCGTCGATCGCGCAGCGTGCGCAAGCCGCTGGCGGTATGACCAACGGCTTCGGCCGCACCCTCATCCTGACTGGCAATGCCGCTAATCAAATGGCGCGCCAGATGCAGGCCGCCAACACCAACACTGGCAACATGACCCGTTCGGTCGGAAACCTGTCAGGCGGCCTGACTGGGCTGGCGGGCCGTCTCGGCAACGTCAACGGACTGATGGCCGGGTTTGTCGGTGGCCTTGCCGCTGGTGCGATCCAAGCAGTGACGAATGCCGTATTTGGCATGGTCGGCGGTTTTCAGTCGCTATCTGATGCCTCCAGCAACATCGACGCGAAACTTAACCTTGCGACGGCCTCTTTTGGATCGCTGGCGCAGGCGCATGAAGATGTGCGTAGCGTATCGGCGGCAACGCGGTCGGACCTGACCGCGACCACTGAATTATATGCCACTCTCGCCCGATCGGCTTCGACGCTGGGCTTGTCACAGGTGCAGGTCGCCAACGCCACGAAGACGGTGGGGATGGCGATGAAGATCAGCGGCGCGGATACCAATGCCGCCGCTGGTGCCATCCGTCAGCTTTCGCAGGCTTTGGCATCTGGTGTCCTTCGTGGTGACGAATTCAATTCGATCGCGGAAGCCTCACCGCGTCTGATGCAGTTGCTGGCCGACAGCATGGGCAAGCCGTTGGGGGCGCTGCGCGGTCTGGCCGCAGAAGGCAAGCTGACGGCGAATGAGGTCACCAAGGCCCTGACTGATCCGAAAATGATCGCCAAGATCGAAGCCGAATTTGGTAAAATCCCGGTCACTTTCGGGGACATCCGCACTGCTGCGGGGAATGCTGCGATTGACATCATCGGCGCGTTCGCCCGTGGCCTCAACATTGCGCCGTCTCTCGCCAGCTTCGTCGCCAGCGTTCAGGCAATGGGTGCCCGCATCGGGCCGATGTTCCAAGCTGTTGGCGAAACTATCCGCACCGTGTTTGACGGTCTGTCTGCGGTAGTCGGACCGGTCTTCTCGTTCATCATTTCGAACCTGTCGACGATCGCGCCGTTGGCGAAGGCGGCAGCCGTCAGCTTCATTGCTCTCCGGACCACCATGCTTCTTCAGGGAGCCGCAGCCACTATCGCTGGCGTCGTTGCACCGATCATCGCCATGGAAAAGGCGCTTGGGGCGACGGGGGCGGCCAGCGCTATATTCGGCGCGGGCATGAAAATGGCGCAAGGCGCGGTCAACGGTTTGACCACGGTTATCGCCGCGAACCCGATCGGTGCCATTGTCGTGGGTCTAACGGCTGCGGTGGCCCTTCTTTATCAGTTCCGCGACTCTATCAGCATCGGTGGCGGCAACCTTGCTAGTCTTGGTGACTTCGGGACCGCTTCGCTGGAGGCGATTGGGGAAGGCTTCAGCAGCCTCATGGACACAGCGTCCAGTGCTCTATCGTCAGTCGGGGGTTTCTTCTCCAGCCTTTGGACCGATGCGACGACGGCTATGGGGCCGGTGTGGAGCGGAATTGCTTCGGGGTTCTCCGGTCTGTCAACGATGGCGGGTAGCGCGCTGACTACGGTTGACGATGCATTCGGCGGGGCGTTCAGTTCGATCGGCGAAAAGGTCGGTGGGCTGTTCACGGGGATCGACTTCAGTTTTTCCGGGATGACCCGGCTGGCTGCGCGCGTGCTGGATTTGGTGGTCGGCCATTTCCGGGGTGCTTTCAATATGGTCAAGGTCGTTTGGAACAACCTGCCGCAGGCGTTCAGTTCGATATTCACCCTTGCCGTAAACGGGGCAGCCGCCCTGATTGAAAAGTTCATTAACAGCACGATCAACGGCATCAACACCCTGCTTTCGTTCGCTAATAAACTGGGCGCTAATTTTGGCCAGATTGACACGATCAAGCTGGACCGCATGGATACGCCGGGCGCAGAAGATTTGGGCAAGAAGCTGGGCAAAGCCTACAGCGCAGGTTTCGGTAATGAGGCCGAAAACAAGTATGACAAGATCGAAAACCGCGCCAATGACATTGGCCTTCAGCGACAATATGGCGACAAACCGAAGCCTGTTGCGCCTCCGGTAACGCCAAAGCCTGTAGCCGCTGCCGCCGTAGATAAGGACGATGGCAAGAAAGCGCGCGACGCAGAAGCCGCGCGTCAAAAAGCCATTTCTGAATTTTGGAAGTCCCTTGATCAGTCCGTCGAACTGGCCAGAATGCTGCCGCTTGAAGCGGAAAAGCACACCAAATGGCTAGAGCTTCAGAAAGCCTATGGGGACAAGCTGTCCGATCAGGACAAGGCTGCCCTGACAGCGGCAAAGGACAAGATCGCTGCGAAAATGCAGGATATCGCGACCGGCAAGGCAATCGTGTCGATGCAGGAAAGGTCTCGCCAGCTTGGTCTGGAAAACGGGTTGCTGGAAAAGCGTGCGCTGGGCCTGACGGAACAGCAGCAGGCAGTTGAGGATGCCCTGTTCAGCAATCGCCTGTCCGCACTGACGTCTGGCGTCGACATCGCCAGCAAGGATTTCAAGATCGCTGAAGACGCGCTCAAAGCGGAATTGCAGCGCAATGAAGCGATCAAAGCGCGCGCCGACCTTTCAAAGGAAGCCGCGTCCATCGCGTCCACATATTCTCCCCAGTTCGGCGGCTCACAGCGGGTCAAAACGATCGAAGCTGAACGGGTGAAATTCAAAGCGGCCTATGAGGGCGGCCTGACCATCGACGGGCAGAAGATCAGCAAGGATATCTATGACAGTGTGATGAAAGGCATGGACAATGCCGTTCGCGATGTCAGCAGCCATTTCCAGAATGAATTTCTGGACCGCATCAGCTTCGTCGCCGACTCCTTCGGTGGCAAATTCGGTCGCATCGCGCAGGACTTCGCCGGTGCCCTTCAGAAGATGTCTGACGCTGCGAAGGGCGGCCAGATGGGTGGTATTGTCGGCCTTCTGCAAACCACGCTGGGGAGCGGTGCGGGCGGGAAAAAGAACGGCTTCGGCAGTGCGATCGACGATGGTGCCACCAAATTTTTTGACGATTTCGGCACGGCGTTCAAAACCCCACTGTCATCCATGACCGGTGCCTTTGAAGGCTTCAAAACCAACGTCGGTGCGATCTTCGGCAAGTCGGGCAGTTTTACGCAGGGACTGGGCAACATCCTTGGGGCGGCCGGGCAGGGTGCCCAGATTGGCAGCATGACAAACAGCCTTATGAAGGGCTTGGGGATCAAGACGTCCGGGACCGGTGCCCAACTGGGTGGCGCTGTTGGCGGCGCTGCGTTTGGTCCGCTTGGCGCGATCGGCGGTTCGATCATAGGCGGCCTTGTTGGCGGGATGCTTAAGAAAACGAAGTGGGCGACGTCGGTGGTCACAGGGCAGAACGCCAGCGGCATCAGCACCGGGGGCAATAGCGCTTCGCGCAAAGAATATGCGTCGGGCGCGGCTTCCTCAATTCAGGACGGCCTTCAAGGGCTGGCCGATAGCTTTGGCGTGATGGTAGGTAACTACAACGTCAGCATCGGCACCTATAAAGATAAGTGGCGCGTCAGCAGCACGGGTCGCGACGGCAAGCTGAAAGGCGGCGGTAATCGCACCGATATCAAGGATTTCGGCAAAGACGGGCAAGCTGCCGCGATCGAATATGCGATCCGTGATGCAATCAGCGACGGCGCGCTGACCGGTCTGAAAGCCTTTACCCAGCGCGTTCTTAACGACGGGTCTTATAGTCTCGACAGTGCCGTTTCGCTCGCGACGTCATACGAAAACGCGCTGAAAGAACTGGCTGCGATCGACGATCCGGTGAAGGCATCGGTCAAGAATGTCATCGACCCGATCGACCAACTGATCGAGAAGATGCGCACGGCCGGTGCCACGGTCAGCGAAGTAGCCGACATCGAACGCCTTCGTAGTGAGAAGCTTAAGGCCCTGACGGAAGAACAGCTTTCTGGTCTGAAGGATTTTAAGGCAATCCTTACCGGCGAAGGAAGCGGGATCACGCAGTTGAGCCAGTTGACCAGCAAAATGGCTGAATTCGACGTGATGAAGGCCCAGATTGCAGGCGGCAAAACGGTCGATCAGGATGCCTTTACCAAGTTGGGTCAGGAGATTTTCGGTCTGTCGCGTGACGTGTATGGCACGGCAAACAGTGCTTTCCAGTCAATTCGACTCGACTTGATCGCCGTGTCGGACATGTTTGCGTCGAATCTGACCGGCCAGATCAATGCGGCTGCGGGCATCACTGTGGACACCTCTAGCACTGATGCGGCGGTGCAGCAGCAGACGGCCACCCTGTCCACCGCCATCGCCACTTCAAATTCGATCCTCGAAAATATCGCAGCCGGAATCGCTGCACTCAACACGACCATGGCGGCGAACAACAATAATGCCATCGGAACTGTGGGCGGTCTGGGGACGGGAACGAACGGCAAACGATAAATAGGGCATGGCTGCAATTGACCCGAACCGTTCAACCTTCGTCCAGCGTGAATATCGATGGATAGAGCGTTCCGACCCGACCGTTTTGGCGAAATATCCTGCGGCATTGGAAGTCGAACTTCCCGCAAACCTGAGTGAGGCCAGCGCCACCACGCTGGCAACCGCGATCCTTGCTGCGGTCAAAAATCCGGCCATGGCGTTTGAGGTCGAAATTGAACAGTTGATCTTCCTAGAAGACCTTGATGGCGCACCTCCGACTTACACCGTCTATGCTGATGAATATGCCGCCAACGGCCGGGTCGTCCGGGTCGAGGAATTCCAAGTTGATTGGATGAATGGCATTACCAAGTTGAAGGTGCGTGGCTGATGGTCGCCTTCGTCTGCTATCCTGAACCGTGGACCGTTATTGACGGGGCAAGTCTTGCGGCCAACCCGATTGATCGCATGGGATGGGACGATCCCGGCCTTGTGTATCGTTCTACGAACATCACGCCTTATTTCACGGTCCAGTCGCAATGCCCTACGCCGATCGACGTTATTGCGCTTGTCGGAACGAACCTGCGTAACCGCGACATGGTGCGCATCAGGGTGGGCGCGTCTCAGGCCGAAGTAGACGGGGCCGCGCCAGTTGATTTCACAATGCCAGCGTGGAGCGGCATGAAGGCCGACGCCATGGCCGCTAAGACCATCTTGCGCTTGCCCACCCCGGTGATGGGCAAATTTGTCCGTGTCGACATCGATGCGACCGGCATCCCCGGCAGCTATGTGCAAATCCAACGGCTGGTCATTGGGTCGGCCGCTGACCAGATTGCAATTACACCGAACGCGGAAGTTGGCATCGCTGATGGTTCAGTCAGTTATGACACCGCAGGCATCACATCGTGGGACAAATACGCCAAAACCCAGACTTTTAAAGCAACCTTCTCATATCTCAAGGAGAAGCCTTTTCGACAGAAATGGCTTCCGCTGCTGGCCAAGGCTGGCAACAGTTCGGCGATCCTCTTCGTGCCCGATTATGAACTGAAATCGAACCCGAACATGCTGCGCGATAGCCAGAATTTCTTTGCAGGCTGGACGGCAGCAAATAGTGCGACATGGGCGCGGAATGCAGACTATGCCCACGATGGGTCGATGACGGCGGCAATCATTGAAGATAGCGAAACCTCTGCATCTGCGTCGAATTTCTACCAAGGCGTTACTATCCCGACCGATGTCGCGACCTACACAGTGAGCGCTTATGTCAAAAAAGCGCCAGCAGGATCGCCGCTGGCCCGTGTCACGATCGAATATGCAGGCGTATCTACCTCTTCTACCTTCGTGGCCGTGAACCCGGCGACGGGAGCGACGAACTTTGTCGGCAATGGCAATGCCGTTGACGCGGGGGATTACTGGCGCGTCTGGCGTTCGTTTGCCAACACGCTGGCAAACACGTCGGTGCGTATACGGCTCTATCCGGCAATTGCTTCGGCAACCGGTTCACTGAGCGGCAGCGAAAGCGCAGCGGTTGGGAAGAACACCTTTTCCGGTTGCCAGATTGAACCGGGTGGTGAGATGACTGATTGGTCTCCGACGAGTTTTTCGGCCGCGTTCGACAACGCATATGCAGCGATGGAACAAAACGACGCGGTTTTTGGCTACATAACAAAAGCTACACCGCGCCATATCACCTATGATTACTGGTCGGTAGAAATGAGTATTACTAGCACAGCGCTCTGATTGGCGATTGCTGGTCACGTATAAATAGCATGTGACCAATAATATCCTTCTTGAAATTTCGCCTTACGATCCTGTGACTTCAACCTTTGTGACGCTTCGGATGTCACTGGCGGGATCGGATGCAAGTTGCACGCTCCTGAACAACTATGAGTGGCTACCTTGTATTAACGGCGTGCCTATCAGTCGGTGGACATTGGCAGCCGATGGTCTGGTCACTCAGTTTGGCTCGAACGGCGGCGACGTAGGCTTCATCTGCGGCCCCCAGTTCGGCAATGAGGCGTGGAACGCTCTCCAGTGGGAAGGCGCGCTCTTTAGCTTGTTCGAAGGTCCGAAGGGCGGCGCTTGGTCGTCCTACCGTCAAATATTGTCCGGCAATGCCAGCGCGATCGAACGCGATGGTGGCCAGTGCAAATTTACCCTTTGGGGACCGGAGGCTACCCTAAACCGAAGCCTGCTGAACACCAGCTATGCTGGAACCGGGAACGCAGAAGGCCCCGTTGATTTGAAGGGCACCCTCAAACCCGTAGCCTTCGGCACATGCCGCAACACCACGCCTATTCTGCTCGACCCGGTAAACTGGATATTTCAGTTCCATGATGGGATCGCACAGGACGTCACGGGCGTGTTCGAAATGGGCATGTCGCTTGGTCCGGCAGTGTCCACGGCTTCGACTTTTGCCAGCCTGAAAGCTGCCACGCTGCAACCGGGAGAGTGGTTGAAGGCACCGGCGATCGGTATGTTCCGACTCGGCGCGGAACCCATTTCAGTCGATGCGATCACATGCGACATTCAGGGCGCGAAGGACGGTTCTGCCTATCCGTCGACGATCGCCACGATTGTTCCCGCTCTGCTTAAGAGGATCGGCGTCCCAGCGGGCAAGATCAACCAGACCAGCTTTAATGCCTTCAGCGGGGACGCATGGGACTATTCGACCAAGAGCCAGATCGAAGTTGGCGAACTGGCACGCGAAGCCCTTCGTCAGGCTGGTGGCCATCTGTTCGCCGATGGAACAGGAACATGGCGGGTCAGCAAATACCTTGGGACGTCCTCACCGACTGCCCTGCGGCAAGACCGCAGCACTTTCCCGCAGGTGCGCAGCATCACGCAACCGGAAGCGAAAGCCCCGGTCCATAAGGTTCGCGTGGGATTCAACCGCAATTACACGGTTCAGGACACCAGTTCCCTAAGCCCGCTACTAACCGAAAATCAGGACGATATTATCGCGGCGCAGGAGGCTGCGGATGCGGCCAAGGCTGCGGCGGAGGCGGCGCAGGCTGATGCTGATCAACTACGTGACGAGATGGACGCGATTGCCGCCGATGGCATCCTCGACCGGGCTGAGAAGGCACGGGTCGTGCTGGAATTCCAGCAGATCACTGGGGAAAAGCCGGGCATTGAAAGCCGCGCAGGTGCGATGCTCCCTGCCATTACTACCCTTCTGACCGCATACAGCGCCGCCTATAATACGCTCAGTAGCTATCTGACGGGTCTGACCCCCGCCTACACTGATACCACCCAAAACACGCCGATCGTCCGCACGACATGGAATAGCCGTTGGGTCGGCTACACAAATGCTCGCCAAGCCCTTCTGAACGAAATCGCTCGTATCGCGGCCGATTATGTTGGCGGCACTCCCGCGAACACGGTCGCCGCAGCCACGACCAACTTCAACACCCGCAACGACCGTAATGGCGCAGCCATCAGCGCGCCGACGTTTCCGAGCGATGTCTTGTCGAATTCCACGAACACGGACGGTTCGGCGAATATCACCTTCAAGTGGAACTGGGGTGGGGTGGAGGATGACATCGACGGTTTCAGAATCGTTGTCCGCTCGTCCACGTCGTCCAGCGCCTACAACCTTGGCACCGCTGCCGGTGAGGAACTGGAACATTTCGTCGCGGCTGATCGCCGGGCTTTCCAGCTTTTGGGGATCGCGGCCAATCGCTATTATACCCTCTATGTGCAAGCCTATCGCGACGTCGATCAGGACGTAGCTGCGGGCGGACGCATATCGTCCACGGCTGTCAAATCGACCGCCACCGGCAATAATCCATACCGGCCTTCGTCGACCGTCGTCTTTGGCGGCAACGTGACCGGCTCTGTTGGCGGAACACCGGCGAACACGCTGGTCGCTGATTTGGCCGCCGCGCTGACGAACATATCAGCGGCCCAGACCCAGATTGACGACCTCTTTGACACCTATGGGGAAAGCGCCAACGCTGCGGCATCGGCGCAGGCGGCTGCTAATAGTGCGACCACGGCGCAGGCGGCAGCGACAACCGCGAACACAGCCAAAACCAACGCAGAGACGGCCCGCGATCAGGCCCAGACTGCCACTACGGCGGCCAACACGGCACGCGATAATGCGCAGACCTATGCCAATGCGGCCAGCTTGTCGGCCACCGCGTCCGATACCGCGAAATCGGCAGCGCAGACGGCAAAAACGGCTGCTGAGACGGCCAACACCAATGCCCAGACCGCCAAGACGGCGGCCGAAACTGCGTTTTCGAATTCGACCACTGCCAAGGATGCTGCCGTCGCGGCAAAGTCGGCGGCAGAATTGGCGCGGGATAACGCGCAGACCAAGGCTTCGGAGGCATCGGGCAGCGCCACGGCAGCGGCCGGGTCAGCGGCCACAGCTACGACAAAGGCTTCGGAAGCTGGGAATTCGGCAACCGCTGCGGCGGCATCGGCTGTTTCATCGTCCAGTTCGTATGATGCTGCGGCTGTCCAGTTGGCAGCCCAGTTCCCGCCCTATGTCGATCCATCGTTGGCCCAGTTCACGTTGAATGGGACCGGCGCACCCTCTGATACCGTCCCGCTGAATTCGTTCACTTCTATAGCGGGGGTAGGTTGGGGTTACCAAGGCACCTCACCGGTCCTGATGACGCGGGGCGTGGTGCCTGTGGGTCAAGGCCGCATATATGAAACCTCCGCCTCATTCGTTTGGGTTTCAGGCAGCGCCACTAGCGTCCAGTTTCGCGTCTTCTACCTTGACGCCAATTATGTGCAGGTCGGTAGCACGGTCACTTCGTTCCAAGGTTCGACTGGCACTGATGGTCTGATCAAGACCTTCGCGCGGACGTGGACCGATACCAACGCACCGGCTGGAGCGGTTTGGGCGCGGTTTGGGGCAGCCCGCAACAGTGGCGGCGGCACCTTCGCAATCACCTCCCTGTCTGTCGCGGACGTCACAGCGCGCGAAGCGGCTGCGGGTAGCGCCACGGCGGCGGCAACCAGTGCCAGCGCAGCTTCGACATCAGCCGGGGCAGCCGGGACAAGCGCGACCAGCGCAACCACCAGCGCAAATACCGCGTCGACCAAGGCCGGGGAAGCGTCGTCATCAGCGTCTAGCGCAGCCACCAGCGCGTCTGATGCTCTTGGGTCGAAGAATGCAGCCCAGACCAGTGCCACGCTGGCCGCTGGGTCCGCAACTGCGGCAGGCAACAGCGCGACGGCGGCCAATACCAGTGCGGGCACGGCGGCCACCCAAGCGACTAATGCCAGCAACAGCGCGTCGGCGGCCAACACCTCTGCGATCAATGCCGCGACGTCGTTCGCAGCGACCCAGAATGCGCTCTACGTTAGTAATCCGCTGCTGATTTCGTCCTTCGACGAAGGCGCGACACACTGGACCAGCAGCCGAACAGGTTCGCCGACCAGCGCGCCTGCCGCGCCGGGGACGTTGGTGAACGATCCTGACCTTGGCACCGCTATCGAAATTTCGACGTGGACCGTCTTGGGCACCAATATTCTTTCGCGCGGGGTTATGCCGATCACGGCTGGCCGCATCTATGAGATCACCGCCAAGTTCAAGGTCATGTCGGGCGACGGGTCGGTCGGCTTCAACCTCGCAATGGGCACGATGAAGGCGGATTACACCGCTGCCGCAGCCAATGTCATCACCGGCGTCACTTCAACGATCACCAGCACGGGTGTTGTCGAGACGCTGACCAATAAGTTCTCGCTGACCGGGGGCGCGGGGATAGCCACGATCCCTGTCGGCACCACGCAGGGCCGCGTTGGTCTGCGCCTCAATACCACTGAAAGCGGGCTGGTCATCCGCATCGGTTCGATCATCGTAACCGATGTCACCGAACGTGAAGCGGCGGCGGCCAGTGCCAGTTCGGCCAGCGTATCGGCCAGTTCGGCGGCCACATCGGCAAGCACCGCGACGGGCGCAGCGTCCACGGCAACTACTCAGGCTGGCCTTGCCGCAGGGTCCGCGACGTCGGCAGGGAATTCGGCAACGGCAGCCAATAGTTCGGCAGGCACCGCCACGACCCAAGCCAACGCTGCTGGAAATTCGGCCAGCGCTGCCAACACCAGCGCGAACAACGCTGCGTCATCCTATAACTCGGCTTCACTTCAGGCGGCTGCGCTCTTCCCTGAAAGGCCTGACGCGACACTTGCCCAGTTCACGGGCAGCACCGCTGGCGACCCTGCGGCGCTAACGCCCCTTACGGCAGTCAATTTCGCGACCATCCCCGGTTGGGGTTTGGGCCGAACTGGCACGTCCACCAATCTGATCGCTCGATATGTTGTCCCAGCCAGCGCGGGCACGATCTATGAAGTGACGACCACAGTGTTTTCGCTCGATGGCGTCAGCACTCAGATGCGCGCCCGCGCCGAAGCGCTTGACGCCAACTATGCGTCGCTAGGCACTGTCACCCACAGCAACAGCTTCGGAACCGGCACGACCACCAACGCGCCTGTAGTCGCCACACGCCTATTCGATAATTCACTCTACCCGACCGGCACCGTCTGGCTGCGCTTCTTCATCAATCGTAGTTCGGCAGGCGGCAACTTTGGCATCGGTAGCCTTGCTATCAAGGATGTCACGGTCCGCGAAGCTGCGGTCGGTTCAGCGACAGCCGCCGCTACGTCGGCGACCACGGCTTCTACCGCTGCCACCAACGCTGGGCAGTCGGCGAACAGTGCTTCGACCAGCGCCAATACGGCCAGCACCAAAGCGGGGGAGGCCACCACTTCGGCCAGCAGCGCCGCATCGTCCGCTTCGGATGCTCTTGGCTATCGCAATACGGCCAGCACGCACGCGACGAACGCGGCCACGTCAGCCACGAACGCGGGTAATCAAGCCACCGCAGCGAGCGGGTCAGCATCCAATGCATCGACCAGTGCGAACAGCGCGGGCAATTCAGCTACGGCTGCTAACTCGTCGGCTGTAGCGGCTGCGTCCAGCTATAACGCCTCCGCTGTTCAGGCTGCCGCGCTTTTTCCACCTAGCGTTGACCCGGCTTTGGCCCAGTTCACGTCCGATACCAATGGCGCAGCGGCTGCCACGACCATCCTTTCGGACTTCGTCAACATCGCGGGGGTGGGGTGGGTCCGACAGGGCACCAGCCCGGTCATCAATACGCGCGGCCTGCTGCCGGTCGGATTGGGGCGAATCTATGAAGTTGTGACCGGCGCTGTCTGGGTGTCCGGCTCCAGCACCAATATGAAGCAGCTTGGTGCCTATCTGGACGCCAACTATAATCTGATCAGCACCCTCGACAAGGTCACGGGCGGAACCGGCACGAGTGGGTCGGTCGTCCGTCAAACGCGCCTTTGGACCGATGCGGATGCACCCGCTGGCGCGGTCTATCTGCGCCTGTCTTCACGTCGTCAGTCGGCTGGTGGCACGTTCGGTCTGGTCGATTTGAGCGTAACAGATGTGTCCGCGCGGGAGGCTGCGGCCTCCAGCGCTACTGCTGCCGCTGGGTCTGCGGCGACCGCTGGGACAAGCGCCACGGCAGCCGGTGTCAGCGCCACGGCGGCGCAGGCATCGGCGACGACAGCGTCCACGCAGGCGACAAACGCATCAAATGCGGCCGGTGCCGCGCTCGCATCTCAGAATGCTGCTGCCACATCGGCCAGCGGCGCGGCCACGTCCGCCACCAACGCCGGTAATTTCGCGTCGTCAGCGCAGACAGCATCCACTTCGGCCAATCTGACAGCCGCCTACACGATGCCATCCGATTTCCAGCAGGATGGCCAATATTGGTTCCGTGGCTGGGAAGGCGTGCCCTCCGCTGTCACCCCGATCGTGGCAAACTCCACATTTGCGTTCCCCACGGTATCTGGGGTCGGCAAGGTCATTCAGATCACGGGCACAGCCCAAGTTGATGTCGGCCACATCGGAACGATCAAACTGACGCCGGGTCGAACGTATCGTTACAGCGTCAAAGCCCGTCAGACGGCAGGCACCGCAGGGCAACAATATCAGGTCTATCGTATCGGCACGACCGATGCGGGTTCATCGGTCGGCAACGGTAACTGGACGACAGTCACCATGTCGTCGCTCAACACATGGTATGAAGTCGGCGGCGGCGACATCTCTTCCGACATCATGATAGCGGCTGGAGCGACGGGTTTGCGCGGCCTGTTCCGCACGCTTTCGACTGCCGGTTCGACCACGGTTCAACTTGCATATTTTCGGATTGAGGACGTCACCAGCCAGCTTGCAGCGGAAGGTAGCGCGTCGGCTGCTGCCAATAGCGCGTCGTCGGCGGCGTCCAGTCAGACGGCAGCCGGGACCAGCGCCAGCGCGGCGCAAGGATCAGCCACCAATGCGGCCACGCAGGCAGGTAATGCTTCGACTAGCGCATCACAGGCGTCAACCAGCGCCACCAACGCGCAGGCAAGCGCCAATACGGCCAGCACGCAGGCCACGAACGCAGCGAACAGCGCGACCAGCGCGGGTAACAGTGCGTCGGCGGCGAGCGGGTCGGCATCGACGGCCAGCACACAAGCATCCAATGCCGGAAACAGTGCCACGTCGGCGGCGGCTTCGGCGGTGTCCGCATCCTCGACCTTCACCAATTTCCAGCAATCGGTCATGAACCAGTCGCAGGCATTGCCTTACGATTTTTCGGATGGGCTGACCTACTGGACCGATGCGCGCAATGGGGCACCCGCAGCAGTAACCGCCGCGCCCGGCACCATCATCACCAACGACAGCTACTTCGGTCTTTGTAACAGCATCACCAACTGGACCACGGCCGGTATGAACATCCTGACGCGCGGCGTTCTGCCAGCACAGGATGGTCGTTTCTACGAAGTCCGCGCACGGTGTCGGGTCGCGGGCAGCGACGGTTCCGTGAATCTGAACATCGTCTGTTCGGAAATGAACAGCAGCTATGCGGGCACCGCGAGTAACTATCGTGGTGGACCATCACAGACGGTGCTGGTCGATACTCCTGTCGAGATTGTCGGTCTGTTTTCTGACAGCACCGCAAATGGTGCGACGTCGTGGACCAGTTCGGCTGTTAACCTTCGGTTTGGCCTGCGACTGAACTCGGCTGAAAGTGGCCTCATTCTTCGCGTCCAATCGATCAAGATCACGGATGTCACCGATAGGATCGCCGCCGCTAACAGCGCAGCGGCAGCATCGACCAGTGCAAGCAACGCCTCCACGTCGGCGACCGCAGCGGGAAATAGCGCCACGGCAGCGAACGGAAGCGCGACGACGGCCAGCACCCAAGCGGGCAATGCATCGTCTTCGGCCAGCGCCGCCAACACCAGTGCGACCAACGCAAATTCATCAGCCGGTAGCGCAGCAGGTTCGGCCAATGCCGCCGCTAACAGCGCCACCAGCGCCAGCGGATTTGCCAACACGGCCCAGACCAAGGCAGGGGAGGCTGCCTCATCGGCCAGCGCTGCGAATAACAGCGCGGCGGCGGCGGATGCCTCTGCATCGTCGGCTTCGACGAGCGCATCCAATGCTTCGACCTTCAAAGGTCAGGCAGAAACGGCTGCATCGACAGCGTCGACACAGGCCACCGTGGCGACTAATGCTGCCGCTGCCGCATCATCGTCTATGACGATCACGTCCCAGATCGCAGCGGCCAGCATCAACGCCAATCCGGTTTTTGCAGACTGGCCTGCCGGGCAGACGCATCCGACCAACTACACGGCTTGGGCGGGGTCTCCGATAATCGTCAAGGCTACGGGCGCACAAAGTCCCTATGCGTATCGCATTGGTATGTCGTCCAGCACCGCCACAAGCCTTGGTGTGAAAACTCCGCAGATGATCAGCGCGCAGGTTCTATCGCAAAATCTGTGGGTGGTTCTTGAAGTCGATGCCCAGCGCAATTCTGGCACCTTGCCGGGGGCGGGCGTCCTGTTCCGGGCCGTCACATCGGCCGGTGCGGTTGCGCAGGACATGTATATTCCGCTCAACACGTTGGCCGATACAGCCGGGGTTACGGGAGCGGGTGGAACGAACACCATTCGCCGTTGGCGTCTGCTTTCGCAGATTACCGCGTCGAACGCCTACGGCTACGAAATCTGTCTGATGCACCGCTACAATGGTATCAGCGGATACACGTCCAGCGCCACGGCCAACGACATCACCTATCACAAGGTAGCCATCCGACCGGCGACCGATCAGGAGATTGCGACCAAGCAGGCCGTGGCCGACCTTTCGACCCTGTCAGCGACGGTCAACACGCAGGGTCAGACCCTGTCGACGCTCAACACCAACTACGCATCGTTGAGCAGCACGGTCAGCACGCAGGGCGTCACGATCAACAACCACACGTCGGCGATCAGCACGACGCAGAACAACGTCACCACGCTGTTTGGCCGTGCGGCGCTGACGCTGGACGTGGGGGGCAATATCAGCGGGTATGAGATCAACAACAACGGTTCGACCAGTCAGTTCAAGGTGAAGGCCGACCAGTTCGAACTGGTGCCCAGCAGCAGCAGCGGCAACCGGGTCGCCTACAGCGATGGCACCTTCCGAATCTATGCGGGCGCGACCATGACCGTTTGGGGCGCTGCCTTTGGTTCGTCTGGTCAGTTCATAGAGTGGACCGGGCCGACTCAGTCCAGCCTGTCGGGGTGCACCGAAAGCAATGCTATCAAGTTCGTGAAAACGAACGGTCAGGCCTACTATGCGGGCGGGATCATTGCGGGCACGCTGAAAACGTCCGTTTCGAACGCCTCGCTTGGCACCAGCGCTACGGTGACGTCGGGCCTCATCGGGTCAAATGGCAACACGGTCAACGTTAACGCCAGCTACTCCTTCACGGCGACCCTGACCGCCCAATACGCGGCTACCTCGACTGGTGTAACCAACTATAACAACGCGATCAGCGCCTTCGGCCCGGTCAGCGGCGATGGCACCTACGATAACCATACGGGCACCAAGGCGAACAACCCTGCCGCTGGGACATTCACCATGAACCTGAAGCGGGACAGCAGCACGATCGCGTCGCTGACTAGCGTGACAGGAGCATTGGACCTTGAAGGCATCCGCCCGGTCCCAGTCGATAATGCGCCGGGGTGGATCAACTACACCTACACGTTCTGGGGATCGGTCACGACTAGCGATCCTACCGTGAACACCGCCAACCGGACCTACAGCGCCGATTTCACACGGTCTTTTCCGTATGGATCGGCGACGATCCAATCGCAACGCATCAGCGTCACGTCGACCGAATGGTAATCATAAGTAAAAGGAAATTTGAAGGAAAACACGATGACCCAGTATAGTAACCCTGCGCTGACCCAGCGAGAAATTGTCGAGCAAAGCGTCGAAGCGATCGATGCCATGGTCGATGCCATCAACATCCTGACCACTGAAACCAACGATCATCGGGACGCCATGGCGCTCGATTACATGACGAATCAGATCATTTCGCAGCAGGTTTCGTCTCTCTTGGGTTCGAAAATCCAGTTGGACGCAGAGCGCCTCCGGTTGACGACCATCATCGCTGATTGGGACGCTGCTGCCTGACAACGGGTTGATCCTTCGATGCTGATTTGATCAAATGGGATGAGCATCGGAGGAAACGCATGGATGATCTACGTCAATTTGTGACCGACGCTGCGGTCAAAGAATTGCGGACGCAGTTGGGCGATGAGAGCGCCGACAATCACGGGACCAGCGTTCAGGTCGAAGGCAGTTTCAGGATGGTTAGGGTGGCCGACGCGATAATCCGTGCTGCCGTCGACACCCATGACCCGATCATACAGGAGGTCGCACGCACTCTTGCCGGGGGACTTGGTGAGGACTGGGAAGACTATCGTGGAGAGGCAGCCGACGTCATCGGTGCTGTCCGTGGTCGCATTTTGGCTATGCTGGACCCGCTGCCCTAGCGCCTGCCTGATCAGGCGGCTCTGCATAAATATCAGATGACCCGCGCTCTAAAATCCCGAATTAAATCAACGGCCAAGACAATTGGTAAGGCAGCCCAATGGCTATGGCTCCTGCCTCCGATCCGGTCGGTCGTCCTGACCAACATCGCCCGCATCGGTTTGGGCACGACTGGTGTGGCGATCATCACGGCTATTGCTGATGCGGCTGCCCGGTAATGGCCGATCCAATTCCTACGGATTTCGCGATCATGTTCGGCCGGTTGGAAGGCAAGATCGACGGAATTCAGACCACGCTGGCCAATATGGGCCTGCGCGCCGATGGCCATGAAGCCCGGCTCAACGACCATGAAATTCGGCTGACCACGATCGAAACGACGGCCCGCACTAGCACCGGAGGGTTAAAGGTGGTTGCATGGATCATAGGCGTCCCGCTGTTACCCGTTTTGGGATGGGCTATTCCGAAGCTTTTCGGCCTTTGAGGCTCTTCAGCCTCCAGTATAAATCTATGAGGTCTTGATAGGGCTGGTTGCGCCAGAACCCTACCGCTCGGACGACATGGTCCCCGGTCTTTTTCGGTCGCACCGCATCGGTGTCGATCCGATGTTCATGCAGGGTTTCGCACACGGACTGAAACCACAAGGTCACGATTTTGCGGCGCTCCTTCGCATTGGTTGCCGCTTCGATATTTTGATCAAACAGGTCTGACAGATTCACGTATTACTTATGCGAAAGGGCCGATCCCGCGCACGGAACCGGCCCCATGACCATCAGGGATGAGCGCTCAAAGCCAAGTTGCAATTGAAGATCGAACCTTGACCCGCCTGATGATGATGTCGATCGGCAGGGTTACACCGACAAAAAAATTGAAGACCTGCCGACCGATGAGTGGGTTATATCGTGGGCGGGATTCCCCGGTCCATATTATTCAACCCAACCCCATGCCCGGCGATATTTTATCTGACTGATAGCCGGTGGCGTTACACCGAATTCACGGGCAAGGTCGAATGTCCGGGCACCTTCTTCGATGCGGCGACGGATGTCTCTCACCCTGTCTGGAGATAGTGGACGGGGCTTTTTAACATTGGCTGTCCCATGCCGCCGCTTGTCCGCGAAGTTACCGGCTCTGGTATCGTAGCGGAGATTGCCGACGACGTTGTTTGATGGATTTCCGTCGTTGTGACAGATATCATGGCCATTAGGTCGTGGTCCGATAAATGCTTCGGCCACAAGTGAATGAACATATCGTGTTGAACGTGTGCCATCTTCCGCACAAAGCGTCAGGGCGGGATATTGCATGAGTGACGACTGAGTTGGTTTTAGAATTTTTCCTTTTCGAACACCGCGCTTTGACATCCGGTCTTTTGACCGAACGCGACCAATATTCGAAATTTCGTAAAGTCCTTCGTGGCTGATTATCGAGCGCCACACCTCGGTGATGTTTTCTTCCATCGACTATTTATTCAAAGCACGGGATAAGCTTCGAATAAGTGCAAATTTTAGAGATTTTGGAGGGCGTCGATCAGAAGGTCGGCTTCGGCCATCATCCGATAGGCGGCCATGTCCCGTTCGATGCTGCTAACCTCCATCATGTCCCCGGCAGCCACGGCCAGCGCACGGGCTGCGCGCAAGGATCGGATCGCAATGGTCCGGACGCCATGAAACTCGGTGGCGTGATCATGGCGACCCGCGTGATAGAGGTCACGACACTGATGGCGGTAGGGCGAGGGCTTCGCGGCGAACCCGAATTCGATCAGTTCGGCAGGTGAGAGGCTGGCGATAAAGTCGGCCTGTTCGTCATCGGTCATGTCGACGGGGGACCAGTCAGCGCCGTGACCGGCCAGCATGGATAGCGACCCGTTCGGGTTGGTCGGGAGGGGATCATGGGTTTCCATGACCTACTTAGTCTGGGGACGTGGAACCGGTGCGGGGGATGGTGGTTATCCAGCTATCGGACTTAGCTTCATCGCCCCCCGCATGACAGTCCGATATCCATTCGACCCCGTCAGCATCCCCCCGACGCTGGCGGGGTCTTCTGTCTTCACACAGAAAGGGTGGACGATCGGCGGGGCGGACGATATTGACCCAATCGAGTGGTCCCGTAACTCAGCCGGATAGAGTGCGAAATTCCTAATTTCGAAGCCGCGCGTTCGAATCGCGCCGGGACCACCACCTGCCCCCGATTGCCCGTCTGACTGCCCGGTGGCTACCTAGCCCAGTGGGAAAAAGCTGTGACTACTTGGCTGACTACTTGGTCGTTGACAATCTGGCGATCGTCCCATAAAAGCCACGGTATTCCGCCAGTTTTGGTGGGACAGTCGTAGGTTTCCTAATCTAAGGGCCATGGGTTCGAATCCCGTCGGGTGCACCACCTTCCCCTTATCGCGAACGCCGCACTGGGCAGATGGTGATCGCGCCTAGTAGCGCAAAGCCACATCCGACCACGTATAGCACGGCATAATCGTCCCCCTGCGCGCTGCCGATCGCCAGGATGATCGGAGCGATGGCAGGGGCGAGCGACTGGGGCAGGCTGTTGGCGATCTGGAACACGCCCATATCCTTGGCGCTGTCCTCCGGTCGGGGGAGGATGGCGGCGAGCAGGGCGAGGTCGACCGCAAAATAGAGCCCCTTGCCGATCCCCGCCATCGCCACGCCGACCAGGAATTGCGGCACCGACGGGGCGAAGGCGATCGTCAGGAAACCCGCCGCCTCCAGCGTCGCGGCCAGGAACACCAGCGGTTTGCGCCGGCCGGTCCAATCGGTGATGAAGCCGCCGACCAGTGAAATGGCGATGGTCGCAGTGGCGATGATCGCCATCGACTTCACCATCACCTGCGTCGCGTCGGCCTTTGCCAGCGAAAGCTGGTCGGTCAGGAAGAAGAGCTGGTAGGTCAGCAGGAACGACCAGGCCATCATGATGAGGAAGCGGCTGCCAAAGGCCCAGCTAAAATCCCAGTCGCGAAACGGCGCGCCGATCGCGCGCAGCATGGCGATGGGGCCGAGGCGGCGGGCGTCATCGCCCTGCGCCGGGCGATCGGGGAGGATCAGGCAGAGCGCGCCGATGCTGACCACGGTGATGGCGAAGGGGGCGAGGAACATGAGCAGCGATGACGCTTGCGTATATTGGGTGATCCAGCTTCCTGCGAAGGTGCCCATGGTCGATGTCATGCCCAGCATGCCGGCGACACGGCCCTGCCAGCGCACGGGAATGACGTCCGGCAGGATCGGCAGGCAGCCTGCCTGCATCGCGTTGAAGCCGGCCTGACAGATGATCCAGCCCAGCCCCAGCAGCAACAGGTTGGGGGCAAGGCCCAGCAGCAGCAGGCCTGCGCCGGCGACCACAAGGCCACCCAGCAGCCAGGGCCGCCGCCGTCCGAAGCGGCTGCGCGTCCGATCGGACAGCGCGCCGCAAATGGGCGTCGCGACCAGCGCGACGAAGCCGCCGATCGCCAGGATGATGCCGAGCCAGCGACCCTTTTCCGTTTCGCTCGCAATCTCACCGACGCGCAGCGCCAGCGTCATCACCACCGGCGTCAGTAGTGCGACCCAGATGCCGAACTGCGCCAGCACATAGATGGCGACGAAGCCCAGCGACACGGTCGGGCGAGTGGTTTCCGGCAAAGGGGATGCGGTCATCGACGCGAACTTTCAAAGCGGCCGGTGGGCCGGGATCAGGGCCAAAATCAAGGATGGTAGGTCTTGCCTTCGGCCTCGGCTTTCGCCTTGGCGGGGCTGTCGGCGAACAGGTCGTTCATCTTGGTCGGCAGGTTGGGCTTCACATACCAGTCGGCCGGAAAGTCGGCGGCGTGCGGGCCGTCGATATTGCGATGGACGAGGCCGGAGCTGGTCTTGCGCGTGTAGGGGACGACATGTGCGCCCTTGCTGTTGCCCAGCTGATCGAACAGCGCCTTGCGCAGCGTGATCTTCGTATCCAGCCATTTGGGGTCTTCGATCAGATTGTGCATCTCGTCCGGGTCGGTCTTGAGGTCGTACAGTTCCTCCAGATCCCACACGCCATGATATTGAATATATTTCACCCGATCGCGCTCGATAGCGAAGGTGGTGGGGGTCTGCGGGAAGCTCCATTCCCAATAATATTCATAGACGAAATCGCCGGGGTTCCAGGTCTTTTCGTCGATCTTGCCCTCGGCTACCGGCAGGAAGCTCTTGCCCTCCATTTGCGCGGGCTTGGGCAGGTGGGCGATGTCGAGGAAGGTGGGCGCGAGGTCGAGATTGCGCACGACCGCCGGGTTGGTCACGCCCTTGGGCACCATGCCCGGTGCCCAGACGATCATCGGCACGCGCACGGATGGTTCATAGGCGTTGCGCTTGTCGATCAGCCCATGTTCGCCGATCATGAAGCCGTTGTCGGAATAGAAGACGACCATCGTATTCTTGTCGAGATGGTTCGCCCTTAGATAGGCCAGGATGCGACCCAGGCTCTCATCCACGGGGGACAGGGTGCGATAATAGTCGCGCACCTGCTCCGTCATGGGGTTGTCGGTGTGATAGGGGAAGTCCGCGCCATGCCAGCTATTGCGCTGGTTGCGGACCCACAGCGGCTTGCCTGCATTATTTTCCGGCGTGTTCGCCATGCTGGCGGGCAGATTGATCTTGAGATCGCTATATTGCGCCTTGTAGCGGTCGGGCGGCAGCGGATCGCTATGGACCGCCTTGTGACTGAGATACAGGAAGAAGGGCTTGGACTTGTCCCGGCCCTTGTCCAGCCAGTTCATGGCATAGTCGGTCAGCTCGTCGGTGATGTAGCCCGTGCGCTTCACATGCGCGCCATCGACATTGAGCATCTGTCGCTCGCCCGCTGCGATCTTTTCGGGCGATAGCTGCTCGGTCGGGAAATAGGTGCCCTGCCCCTTGAAGCTGACCCATTTATCGAAACCGGGGCGGGGGGCGTCGGTGTCGAAACCCATATGCCATTTGCCGAAGAAGCCGGTCTGATAGCCCGCCTGTTGCAGATATTTGGGGAAGAAGGTCAGCCCTTCCTCTGAACTGTTATTATTGTCCACCACGCCATGGTTACGGGCGGTCTGGCCGGTCAGGATGGTCGCACGGCTGGGTGAGCAGAGCGAGGATGTGACGACGGCATTGGGGAAATAGACGCCATTCTTCGCCAGCGCGTCGATATTGGGGGTCTGGAGGCCGGGCGTCAGGAAACCCATCGCATCGTAGCGCAAATCGTCCACCAGCACGAAGATCATGTTGGTCGGTTTCGGCTGCGGCGGGTTTACCGGCTTGGCGAAGGCGCCCGGTCCCAGCAGGGTGCAGGCGGCGATCGCGGCGGCGCGCAGCGCGCGGCGGGCGTGGGTCATGGACGGGTTCCCTTCTTGTCCCGGATGATGCAGCGAAAGCCGATATGGCTGGTCGCGCTGTCCACCGCCTGCGCATGGCGGGCGGCGGGGCGATAGCGCTGGCAATAATTGGCGGCGCACAGATGCGATCCGCCCTTCAACACCTTGCGCGGAATGGCGATGTCAGGCGTGGCGGGATCGAAGCTCTCCCGCTTCGTGCCGCCGCGCGGATTGGCGGGGACGCAGCAGCTCCCCTTCGCCTTGCGCTCGATCCGGGGCTGGGCGAACCAGTCGGTCGTCCATTCCCAGACATTGCCGATCATGTCGTACAGGCCATGGCCGTTGGCGGGATAAGTGCGCACCGGCGAGGTGCGCTCATAGCCGTCCGCCAGCGTGTTGCCGTATGGGAAAGCGCCCTGCCAGTAATTGGCCAACATCGCGCCACCGGGCGCCAGCGCGTCGCCCCAGGCATAGTCCACGCCGCCCAGGCCGCCGCGCGCGGCATATTCCCATTCGGCTTCGGTCGGCAGCACCTTGCCCGACCATTTGGCGTAGGCTTCTGCGTCGGCATAGGCGATATGGACGACGGGATGATCCTCCAGCCCCTCGATCCGGCTGTCCGGGCCATGGGGATGGCGCCAGTCGGTGCCGAAGCTGAATTGCCACCACTGGCTATAGTCTTCTAGCGATACCGGGCCGCCGGTACGCTGGAACAGCAAGGAACCCGCTTGCGCCATCGCCGGGTCCATGCCGGGATAGTCCTTGGGATCGGGCGCGATTTCCGCCAGCGTGATATGACCGGTCGCGTCCACGAAGCGCGCGAAGTCACGGTTGGTGACCGGCGTTTCGTCGATGCGGAAGCCGTCCACCTGCACACGGCGCACCGGCGCTTCTTCGGGATAGAATCGGTCCGATCCCATCAGGAAAGCGCCGCCGGGCAGGTGGATCATGCCGTCCGTCACTCGGCAGAGGCCTTCAGGACGATCCCGGCTCCGCGCGGATAGGCGGGGGCGGGGCCATCATCGGGGAGGTCGGGGCTTTGCGCCTCGACATCGGCCATGGAGCGGGGGAGGGAGAACGGCATATGCCCCTTTGCCACGGCGCGGCCGGTGACGACATCCAGCACGGCGGCATCACTCGCGCCGAAGGTGACGAGCATGGCCCTGGCCATGGGTTCGATCGCGGTCAGGATGGCAGGGCGATCCATCTCGATGGCGACGATGGTAGGGACATGGGCGGAGGCGCGGGCGATCGCCTGCACATCCTTGTCGTCGGCGCGGAAATCGAGCCGTCCTTCATGCTGGCGCGCGCCGAAGAAATGATGCGGATGCAGCGTTTCGAACGGGGTCGCGGTGCGGACCAGCGCGATGTCGGCCTGCGCCGGGTCTTCGACCACGGTGAAGCCGGCGGCGCGGGCGGCGGCGGCATCGACATTGTGCAGCCATATGCGCTTGCCCGGCGCGACCGGCAGGGTGGCGGCGTCGTTGCGCAGCAGAACCTGGCTGGCGCGCTGGACGGCGTCGGCTTCCTGCTGCGCCCGCGGGTTGCCGACGATGCGGGCGGCGGCGACTTCATCGACATAGGGATTGTCGAACAGCCCCTGTTCGAACTTCAGGCGCAGCACGCGGCGGACGGAGTCATCGATCCGCTTTTCGCTGACGAGGCCCTTGGCGACCGCATCCAATATGGGGGCGGGATCGCTCGCGCCGCCGAACTGGTCGATCCCGGCATTCAGACCCTTGGCGAAGCGCGTGGTCTTGTCGGCCGTCTCCATGCCCCATGGCGTGCCGATGGAGGCGGGCGTTTGCGGATTCTGCGCATCGGGGGCCATGCAGGCCTGCGGGCAATCATTGGTGATCGACCAGTCGGACACGATCAGGCCACGATAGCCCTTCTCCCCGCGCAGCAGGCCGGTCAGCATCTGCCTGTTGAAGCCGGCGGCGACCGGTTCGATCGGCTGGCCCGCAATCTTCGGGCCACGCACGATGACATAGGTGGGCATGACGCCCGCGCTGTGGGCAGCCAGGCTGTCGTCGAAGGCGCGGATATGCTGGGCGAAGGCGGCGTCGGTCAGCGGCGCGTTGCGGCCATAATGGTTATGTCCGTCGAACCCTTCCGGCTCCGCGCCATAGCCGACCCAGTGTTTGACCACGGTCGCGACGCCATCGGGGCGGACGCCGGTGCGGCCATGCTGAAATCCCTCGACATAAGCGCCGGCGAGGCGCGACACGTCGGCCGGATCGGACCCGAAAGTGGCGGCGAAGCGCGGCCAGCGCGGCTCGGTGGCAAGGTCGGCCTGCGGCGAGAGGGCCATATGGATGCCGACGGCGCGATATTCCTGCCGCGCGATGTCGCCGAAACGGCGGACCGTGTCGGCATCGCCCAGCGCGGCGAAGCCCAGCGTGTCGGGCCACAGCGAGAAGCCGCCGCCAGTGGTGCTGGCGCCCAACGTCGCCTGAAAATGATGGCGCGGATCGGTGCTGATCGTGGCGGGGATGCCAAGGCGGCTCGCTTCCGCCAGTTTCTGCACGGCGTTGTTTTGTGCAGCCAATTGGGATGGCGACACGACGAGGCGCGTGATGAAGCTGCTGATATGGCGATCGTTCAGCAGCTTCGCGGTCGCATCGGCGTCATAGGTCTTGCCGGCGAAACCGATCGCGGAACCGGGCGTGGGCAGGGTACCGTGCAGCAGCATCCCGGCCTTTTCCGGCAACGTCATCTGGGCGAGGAGATCGTCTACTCTCTTGTCGACCGGTGCGCGGCTGTCCTCATAAAGGTCGAGTTTGCCATCATGGTTGAGGTCGCGCCAGCCGGCGGGCGGTGGCGATCCTGCGCCACCCAGCGCCATCAGCAGCAGCGAAGTCGCCGCGATCCTGCGCATCACCATGACAATTGCTCCTTCCCGCAAAAGGCGTCGACCGGGCTGTTTCCGGTGAAGGGCGCATCGCCCGTCAGCCGCTCCACCAATGCCGTCTGGACATCGGGCAGGGAGGCATAGGCGTTGATATAGGTCGCGAAATTCGGCGCGTCATACAGATAATAGGGCTGGCCGAAGGAGACGAGCAGGGTCGGGATTTCGCGGTTGAACTGGATCATCCCGTTGCGCGGACCGGCATGCAGCTTGGCGAAATCGAGGAAGATATGGCTGAGCGACGGGGTCGCTTCCTGCCCGATGAGATAGAGGATGAGGTCGGTGTCCTCAGGCGTCGGCATCGCATCGGCATCGAAATGGCGGATGGTAAAGCCCCGGCTTTCCAGACCTGCGATCAACGGCGTGAAGTCGCGTTCGGGCGCGCCGGAGAAGAAGCTGGCCCCTTCGTCCGACATGATGAGCACGCGCTTGTGCTTGTCCGGCACAATCGGGATCAGCATGTCGCGATCCTTGACCAGAGTGATGCTGGCGGCAGCCGCGCGGGCGGCCTGATCGAGATGGGCGGGCTGGCGCAGCAGGGCGCGGGTCCGTTCGACCGGGGCGATGCGTTCGTCCGGGGTCATGCGGTGCAGCCCCAGCCTGGTCTTCAGCATCAGGAAGCGGGTGACGGCATCGTGCAGGCGCTGTTCCGACAGGCGACCGTCGCGCAGCCCTTGCAGCATGAAGCCCATGTCGGCGATTGGATCGCGGCTGAAGAGGAAGACGTCGCAGCCATTTTCGATCACCGCCGGCACCGCTTCGGCGCGGGCCATCCAACTGGTCAGGCCGCCCATGACGGTGGCGTCGGATACGATCAGGCCGTCAAAGCCGAGTTCGCCGCGCAGCAGATCTTCGTTGAGAAGGCGGGAGACGGAGGCCGGCTCGAACGCCTGCGCGCCCGCCTGCGACAGTTTCTCGCGGATATAGGCGGGCAGGGCGATATGGGCCGACATGATCGTCATCACGCCATCATCGACCAATGCGCCGTAGATACGGCCGAAGGTCGCCCGCCACTCGTCCATGTCCATGTCGTTGACGCTGGTGACCAGATGCTGGTCGCGATCGTCCAGCCCGTCGCCCGGCCAGTGCTTGGCGCAGGCGGCCACGCCTTGCGCCTGCAACGCGCGGACATAGGCGCGGGCCTGCGCCAGGATACGGTCGGGGTCGGAGCCATAGGAGCGGGTGCCGACCACGGCGTTGCGAAAGGCGCGATTGATATCGACGACCGGCGTGAACGACCAGTTATAGCCCAGCGCCCGGCTTTCCAGCCCGACGATGCGGGCAAGGTCGGCGCTCAGCGTCAGGTCGTTACAGGCGGCGATGCCCATCTGGTTGGGGATGGCGGTGGTGAAAGGCGCGCTGACCGTGCCGCCCTCTATGTCACCGGACAGGATAAGCGGCACTTGCGACCGCTCGACCGCATGGCGGGTCGCGGCCCACGCTGCGGCCAGATCATGGGTCGGGAAGCGATGGATGCCGCCCGGCGCATGGCCGAGCAGGCCGTCGGTTTCCGCGATGCTGTCGTGGCGCGCGGACAGGACGAACAGTTGTGCGATCTGCGCCTCGACGCTCATCGCGTCGCGGGTGTTTTCCACCCAGGCCATGTCCTCGCGGGAGAGGGCGAGAGGACCGGCACCGGGTGAAAGTGGGGAAGACAGATTGGGAATGATGAGGCTCATTTCGGATCGGTGAAGGCGTCGTCGTAGCGCGCGCGCCTGGCGAAAATTTCCGGCGGTTCGGCGAGGGCAGGGGTGCTGTACTTGCGTGCCTCCCGCCACCAGAGCGCCTTCATCTCCGCCAGCTTGGCGGGGTGGCTGGCGGAAAGGTCGGTGCTTTCGGAAAAATCCTTCGACAGGTCGAACAATTCCCACCGGTCTTTCGCGAAGTCGGTGCCATATTTGTGCATGGCGACCGCGCGCCAATGGCCCGAAGTGATGGCGCGCTGGCCACGCAGTTCGAAATATTGGACCGATCGGGTCGCGGCGGCCGGATTGCGGAAGGTGGCGCGGATCGAGCGGCCGGCGACCGGCACCTGCGCCACGCCATCGACGCTCCGGGCAAAGTCTGTGCCCGCCGCATCCAACAAAGTGGGGGCGAGGTCGATCGGGTCGACCATCTGGCTGCGCACGGCGCCCTTGTCTTTGATCACCGCCGGCCATGAGACGATCAATGGCGTGCGGACGCCACCGGCATAGGGCCACACCTTGTAGCGGCGGAACGGCGTGTCGCCGGCCCAAGCCCAGGGGCGGGGATATTCGGGTTGCAGCTTGTCCGTGCCGATATCGTCGATGCGCGCCCGCTGCTGCGCGAAGCTGAGTTTATTGGGGCGGTACATCTTCTCGAAACTGCCATCCTGCCCGGCTTCGGATGCGGCGCCGTTGTCGGAGATCAGCAGGATGATGCTGTTGTCATATTGGCCGCTATCCTTGAGCCGCTGGACGACGCGGCCGATCTGCGCATCGGCATGTTCCAGAAAACCGGCATAGGTCGCCATGTAGCGGGCGAAGACGGCCTGCTCGTCGGCGCTGAGCTGGTCCCACGCGCGATCGCCGGCGGCACGGACGGTGTTGACGGCGTTTGCGGGAATGATGCCCAGCTTTTGCATCCGCGCGAAGCGTTCGGCGCGTAAAGCGTCCCAGCCCTTTGCATATGTCTCGCGATAATGGTCGATATAGGCGCGTGGCGCCTGAAGCGGCGCGTGGCCCGCGCCCATGGCGAAATAGAGGAAGAAGGGCCTGCCCGTTGCATGGTCGATATCGGCGATGGCATGGTCGGCCATGTCGGCGGAGAAATGATAGCCCGGCCGGTCGGGCTTGGGCAGCGGCCTGTTCCCCTCGATCAGGTCGGGATGATATTGATCGGTCCAGCCATTGTAAAATCCATAGAAACGGTCGAAGCCGCGCTGCAACGGCCAACTGGCATTGTTGCCCGGCGTCCCGTCCTCATATTCCGGGCCGAGATGCCATTTGCCCACGCCATAGGTGCGATAGCCTGCGGCTTTCAGCGCCTGCGGCAGCATCTGCGCATTGGTAGGCAGTTCGCCGCGATCGCGGCTCATGTCGGTGGTGCGCCGGTTGGTCGGCAGGTCCGCCATCCGCACCGTTTGATGATTGCGGCCGGTCAGCAGCGCCGCGCGGGTGGGGGTGCAGACCGCCTTGCTGTCGAACTGGTTGTAGCGCAACCCGCCCGCCGCCAGCGCATCGATATTGGGGGTGCGGATTTCCGAGCCGAAAGCGCCCAGGTCGGAAAAGCCGACATCATCGAGGACGATCAGGACGATATTGGGTTTGGCCGGTGCCACAGGCTTAGGCGCTGCGTGCGCGCCGGACAGGCCGATCGCCGCTGTCAGCATGGTCGCCGCCATCAGGATGCGCTTGCCCATTCGTCCTGCTCCATACCGTGAGAATAGGAGGCGCGGCGGCGGTAACCGCCGCGCCAGAAGGATCAGAACTTCACGCCCAGCGTGGCGCCGAAGTAACGGTCTGCATCCTTGTTGAAGGTGCCGACCAGATCATAATTGCCGCCCAGGAAGGAGGTGTGGCCGATGCTGGTCAGATAGTTTTCGTCGAACAGATTTTTGACGAACAGGGTCAGGCTGTAGCGGCCATCGATCTGCTTCACGCCGATGCTGGCGTCGACCAGCGTGTAGGCGGGCTGTTCCAGCAGCGGGTCTTGCTCGACCGAGAAGTTCATCGCGCTCTGGAAATTGACGCCCACCTGCATGAAGCCGGCATAGTCGGTGCCCGGAATTGGCGCTTCATAGCGCGGCGCGATGCTGATCTTCCACTTCGGGCTGACCGGCAGGGTGGC
This sequence comes from Sphingobium sp. Leaf26, assembly GCF_001421665.1. GTDB lineage: Bacteria > Pseudomonadota > Alphaproteobacteria > Sphingomonadales > Sphingomonadaceae > Sphingobium. Next base: position 639,985 of record NZ_LMKV01000001.1, on the reverse strand, counting down.
GCCGCGCAGATTTTGCGTCGGGGTGACGCCCGCCGCCGTGCGGTAGCAGACGTTGATCGGTGTGCCGGTCATGATCGGCGCGGTGGCGGCGATCTGCTGCGGGCAGTTCAGGCCATCAATGTCGATCTTCGCATCCGAATAGGTGACCGCGCCGGTCAGGCTGAAATGATCGTCGGGACGCACGGTCGCTTCGACCTCAAAGCCCTTGGTGCGCGACTTGCCGGCGTTGGTCGACACGAACTGGACGACGCCGGACGTGATGTCGGAACGGTTCGCCTGCACCTGAAGATTGGTATAGTCGGCCAGGAAGAGGGCGGTGCTGACGCTCAGCACACCGTCGGCGGTGCGGCCCTTGAAACCGATTTCATAGGCGTTGACATGTTCCGGCTCCAGCACGCGCTGGTTGGCGAGGTCGGCGGAGATTTCCATCTCATAGCCCAGACCCTTATAGCCGCGGGTATAGCTGCCATAGACCTGCGCGTTGCGGCTGAATTCATATTGCAGGCCCGCCTTGCCGGTGACGGCGGTGTCGCTGGCGGTGATGGAGCCGCTGGTCGAGGCGTTACCGGGGAAGATCACGTCGCCCGCCACGATCGGGGCGGTGCGGGTGCCGCTGTTGGTGCCCTTTTCATGCTGGACGCGCAGGCCGCCGATTGCCTTCAAGCCGCCGGTGATGCGATAGTCGAACTGACCGAAGGCGGCGATGCTCTCCTGCTTCAGGCGGATGTCGCTCTTGGCTGACTGCCAGATGATGTTGGCAGGCGCACAGGCTTCGCCGAAGGTGCCGGCGGTGCAACGGGCGCGGCGGCGATCGAACGGGCGCTCAATGTCCGAATGCATGTAGAAGGCGCCGACGACATAATTTAAGTCGCTATTGCCATTGTTGGCGATCCGCAATTCCTGGCTGAAGGCGTCGAGATCAACGATGCCATGGTTCTGGCTGAAATAGGAGTAGGTGGCGGCGCTGCCGACGAACAGCGGCACATCGCTGTTGATGCGCTCGATCGGCTGGTTCACGTCCAGATGATATTTCTGGTAAGCGGAGATGGACGTGATCGTGGCGGCGCCCAGATCCCAGTCGGCCTGCAAAGAATAGGTCTGCTGCTTGCTGTTGGAATAGGTGACGGTTTCGTCGTTCAGCGTGCGGTTGTTGCGGGTGGCGTCGATCGGGCCGACCAGCGTTTGCAGGTTCGGGTTGGTGATCGCGATCCAGGTGGAAGCGCAGCAATCCGCGTCGGTCTTGCGATATTCGGCCGCGAACAGCAGGTTCAGATTTTCGGTCGCATCCCATTCCAGCTTGCCGCGCACGCCCCAGCTCTTGGAGCCATTGTCCCAGCCGCCGGTCGCGATGTTGCGGGCGACGCCGCGCACGTCATTGTAGAATCCGGTGACGCGGGCGCGCATCGTATCGCTGATCGGGCCGGACACGGTGCCACGGGCGCGATATTCGCCATGCTCGGCGATCGTCGCTTCTGCCTTGCCCTCGAAATCACGCGAGGGGCGGGCGGTGGTGACGTTGACGACGCCAGCGGTCGCATTCTTGCCGAACAGCGTGCCCTGCGGGCCGCGCAGCACTTCGACGCGCTCGATGTCGGCGAGGTCGGTGAAGCCCTGGGTCTGGCGCACGGCGACGACGCCGTCGACTACGGTGGAGACGGAGGATTCGACGCCCTGACCGAACAGGGCGGTGCCGATGCCGCGAATGCGGAAGCTGCTGTTGGTGGGGGTGGCGCCCTGCTGGAAGGTCAGCGACGGGACCGCCTGCACCAGCGAGCTGCTGTCGTTGATCTGGCGGTTGGCCAGCGTGTCGGCGCCCACGGCGGTCACGGCCAGCGGCACGTCCTGCAAACGCTCGGCGCGCTTTTGGGCGGTGACGACGATGTCGGTGCCGTCCTGCGGCGCCTGCGGTGCGGCATCCTGCGCCATCGCGGCGGCAGGGGCCAAGGCGATGCCCAGGCTGAGTGCGGACACCGCGGCGCGGCGCAACGTCATGGTCTTGGAAAAGCGCATATATCCTCCCCTGTCCGGCGCCTGTATCGACGCGCGGTCGTGCAAAATTAAAACCCACCAGCGGTTGACCGCTCGGTTGTAGCGCTAAATCCGCTCCGGTGACGATGATGTCAACAGCAATATTTTAGCGCTACATTTTTATGGAAAACTGCGGATTTGTTGCAACAGGGGCTATCGCACCCATTTGCAACCGCTCGGAATATAGCGTTAAACAGGCCGCGAAGGCGCGGGGTGCGCCAACCAGGGAGTCATCCATCATGGCCCGTTCGGGGCGTCGTGCCAGCCAGGCCATCACCATCCAGACAGTCGCAGACCATGCCGGTGTATCGGCCATGACCGTGTCCAACGTATTGAACAACAGTCCGAAAGTCCGGCAAAGCACCCGCGACACGGTGATGGCGGCGGTGCGCGAACTCAATTATGTGCCCAATATGGCGGCGCGTTCCCTGGCGAGCGCCAGTGCGACCCGGATCGGCCTGCTCTATCGCAATATCGAGAATGCGTTTCTCAGTTCCATCCTCGTCGGCGCGCTGGATGCGACCAGCCGCCTCGGCGCGCAACTGTTGCTGCGTCCATTGGAAAGCGGCGATCCGAAGGAAATCGCGCAGCAGATGCAGGGGCTGGTGGAAAATGGCGCCCATGCGATCCTGATCGTGCCGCCATATTGCGAGGTCGCCAATCGCCATGGCCTGACCCGCGATTTTCCGGTGCCGGTTGTGGCGATGTCGCCGGGCGACGCGCTGCCCGGCGATCATTGCGTGCGGATCGACGATTTCGGCGCGGCGCGCGACATGACCGCCTATCTGATCGGATTGGGACACCGGAACATCGGCTTCATTCGCGGTGGAGCGGGCCACCTGATCCATCGCACCCGCTGCGAGGGCTATCAGGCGGCGCTGCGTGAAGCGGGGCTGCCGATCCGCCCGGACCTGATCGTGGCGGGCGACATGAGCTTCGAGTCGGGGCTGGCCGCCGGCGCGGCGCTGCTGGACCTGCCCGACCGCCCGACCGCGATCTTCGCCAGCAATGACGACATGGCTGCCGCGATCGTATCCCTGGCGCATCGGCGCGGGCTGGACGTACCGCGCGACCTGTCGGTGGTGGGTTTCGACGATACGCCGATCGCGGTGAAGATCTGGCCGTCGCTGACGACGGTCAAGCATCCGGGCAAGCAGATTTCGGCGCAGGCGGCGACGCTGGCGATCGATCTGGCGCGGGGCGGGGCGGGCGATGTCGAGCGGGTGAACGACTATCTGCCGCACGAACTGGTGATCCGCGAATCGGTCGCGCGGCCGCTGGCTACAGCCACTTCAACCTCTTGAACCGGGTGTAGAGCAGGGTGCAGACCACTGCGATCACGCTCAGCACCACCGGATAGCCGTACATACTCTTGAGTTCGGGCATATGCTCGAAATTCATGCCGTAAATGCCGGCGATCGCGGTCGGCACCGCCAGGATCGCGGCCCAGGCGGCCAGTTGACGGGTAATGTCGCCCGTGCGCTGCTGCTCCAGCAGATTGCTGGATTCGAACACGCTGTTCAGGATTTCGCGCAGGTCGTCCACCATCGTCTGCACCCGGCGGACATGGTCGCGGACATCGCTGAAATAGGGGCGGGCTTCCGGGTCGATGCAAGGCAGGTCCATCTTCACGAACTTGGTCGCGACCTCCTGCATCGGCACCAGAATGCGCTGGAAGCGGATCAACTGGCGGCGCAGGCTGAAGATGCGGGTGATGTCGTCGCGGCGCAGGAAATGGTCGATCATCTGCTGCTCCATCTCCAGCACCTCTTCCTCGATCCCCTCGATGATCGGCAGATAGCCGTCGACGATGAAGTCGAGGATGGCGTGCAGCACATAGTCCACGCCCTGGGCGAGGCGGGATGGTACGGCCTCCAGTTCCTCGCGCAGCGCCACATGGGCGCGGGCCGATCCGTGGCGGACGCTGATGATATGGTCGGGGCCGACGAACAGGGCCGTTTCGCCATAGCAGATGGCGTCGCCCTCGACATGAGCGGTGCGTGCGACGACGAACAACTGGTCGCCATAAATGTCGATCTTGGGCAACTGGTTGGCCTTGATCGCATCCTCCACCGCCAGCGGATGCAGCCCATAGGTGCGGGCCAGGATCTGCATCTCTTCCTCGGTCGGTTCGGCGACGCCGATCCAGATGAATTCGGACTTGTCCGTCGCGCAGTCGATCCGCGCGTCGATCGTCACCGGGCGGACCCGCTGGCCGTTGCGATAGAGATAGGCGGCTACGACGGTCATGGCACTCTGTTTCCCTTTGGGTTCCGTTCGCTAACAGACAATGGCGGCGTCGTCCCGTCTTTCGCCGCACCCCTGCTTCAGTCCATATGATTTTTGCTGAAGGGGGTGGCGATTGACTTCGCCGTGACATAGTTGCGCGCGAAAGGGGCGCATAGAAAAGCGCGCGGCACATGCTTGGAGGGGGCGGGTCGCACGAGAATATGGAGCTGTGCCTTGCACATCATAACTATCGACTTCGAAGCGTCCTGCCTTCCGCGTCATGGACGGTCCTTCCCGATCGAAGTGGGGATAGCGGATGGCGGCATGTCGCGTAGCTGGCTGATTCGCCCGCACGACGACTGGGCCGGATGGGACTGGACCCCCGAAGCGGAAGCGCTGCATGGCCTGAGCCGGGACCGGATCGAAGGCGAAGGACTTCCCGCATCGGTCGTACTGGCCGAACTGGTCGCCGCGACGCAGGGGCATCGCGTCGTCGCCGACAGCCTGATAGACCAATATTGGCTCGATACGCTGGCTGCCGCCGCTGGCGCGCCGTCGCCTTTCACCATTCACCATGTCGCCACCCTGTTCGACGAGGCACGCGCGGACGACGCGCGAGTCGCCGCCGCCGTCGCTTTTGCCGATGGGCAGGGGGTGGCACGACACCGCGCGGCGGCCGACGCCCTGTGGCTGGCCGCGCTGATCGACCATATTCGTGGTGTCGTGGATCCGGCGTCCGAGCCGACATTGCTGGCGGCGCAATGAATTATTGCTTGAAACGTTACGCCGGCAATGATTTGTTACCTTCGGCAAATTGCGGAGACATTTGCCAGCCTTAATCCTGGGTTATCCGCATCTGCCCGGCCAAGATGGCGCAGATCGTCCATGTCGCAGAGGAGAAGCCCATGTTCCTGATCCTGGCATCCAGCGTGGCGGCTCTCGCCGTTGCTCCCAGCACCATCCACAGTACCGACATCATCCATGGCGCGCAGGCCTATACGGCCAGTTATCAGGCCCAGCCGACCATCAGCCTGCGGGAAGTCGAACCGCGCTTCGCCAATCGCGGCGCCATCCCGGTCTGCCGCTGGCAGGCCGACGTCAGCGTGAACCGCGCGGTCGCCGCGCAGGGGCAGGCCGTTCCCGCTTTCGGGAAGGCGATCCATCGCTTCACGCCGCTGTCGGGCAGCTATGCCGGCACCTGCACCGCCGCCCGTCACCAGATCGACGCGCAGGTCGCCCGCCATGTGGCGGACCGTTCGGCCGAAGCGGTCGCCGTCGCGCAGCAGGATCGTGCCGTGCTGGTGAACGAACTGGACGGCGTGCATGCGCTGACCAAGGGCGCCGTGAAAGGCGGATGAGTCCACCGCTGATATTGGTCGCAGAAACGCATCAGGATCTGCGACAGAAGATACGCGAATATCTGGAACAGAGCGGGTTTCGTGCCCTGCCGGCCGCGTCGGCCCATGATATTTTCAGCGCCCTGTCCAGCACGCCGGTTGGCGCCGTCGTGCTGGACGCCGCCTTGCGCGGGCCGGACGGGCTGGACCTGTGCCGTGACGTTCGCGAACGCAGCGATGTGCCGATCATCCTGGTCGCGGCGAACAGTTCGGAGGTCGACCGGGTGGTCGGGCTGGAATTGGGCGCCGACGATTATATGGTCAAGCCCTATTCGGCGCGTGAACTGGCCGCCCGGCTGCGCGCCGTGCTGCGGCGCGGTCGGGGCGAGCGGGCGCTGGGCCTGCGCCGGCAGACCGAGGCGATCTTCAATGGCTGGGTGGTGGACTTCGCCCGGCGCGAAGTGTCCGACCCGACTGGCAAGCAGGTCGACCTGACCGCTGCGGAATTTTCGCTGCTGTCGGTTTTCCTCGATCATGCCCAGACGGTGATCGCCCGCACCCGCCTGATGGAACTGGCGGGGGTGCGCGACACGCCGTCGTCGGATCGCAGCATCGATGTGCTGGTCAGCCGGCTGCGACGCAAGCTGGGGGAGGGCGGCCGTCCCGCGCCGATTGTTACTGTGCGCGGCGTCGGATATATGTTCAGCGCGGTGGTCGACCGGCGCTGACCGGCAAAGGATTGCGCAAAACCGCCGTTTTTCGCGGTTTTGCGCCATTCGCGCCGTTTCATTACTCAGACATAGTTTTTAACAATCCCGCTGCGCCGCAGCAAGAACCCATGTCTATCCTTCAAACTATACCGGTCCGCCCCCTGACCGGCAGATAGTTATTCAAGAAGAGGATAGACTCCATGAACGAGCTTATCGGTCGCGTTTTCGATTTTGAAACCAAGGTCTACCCCGGCGAAAGCACGCTGTACAACCAACTGGCCAACCATGGCCAAAGCCCCAAGGCGCTGATGATCTCCTGCGCCGATTCGCGCATCGTCCCCGAACAGATCATGCAGGCTGCGCCCGGCGACCTGTTCGTGTGCCGCAATGCCGGCAACATCGTGCCGCCGCATGCCAGCCAGCTTGGCGGCGTCACCGCGACGGTCGAATATGCCGTGATGGTGCTGGGCGTGCGCGACGTCATCGTGTGCGGTCACAGCGATTGCGGCGCGATGAAGGCGCTGGCCACCAATGCCGACCTTACAGCCATGCCCAACGTCGCCGCCTGGTTGCGCCACAGCCATGCCGCGCAGAAGGTGTGCGCCGAAAATTATCCCGCCGACCTGAGCGACGCTGACAAACTGCGCAACATGGCGCTGGAAAATGTCGTGGTGCAGTTGGCCCATCTGCGCACCCATCCGTCGATCGCGTCGGGCATCGCCCGCGGCGAAATCGCGCTGCACGGCTGGTATGTCGATATTCATGCCGGTCAGGTTCTTGGCCTGGACGGCACGACCGGTCGCTTCGCGCCGCTGCGTGAAGGTGCGCCGATGCCGGTCGCCCACCCCCAGGGTCGTCGCCTCGCCGGCGAAACCCTCTATGCCCAAGCGGCGGAGTAAATCATGTTGAAGGCTCTTTCCGGCGGCAATTTCGGCCGCGACTTCACGGCGTCGATCGTCGTCTTTCTGGTGGCCATGCCGCTCTGCATGGGCATCGCCATCGCGTCCGGTGTGCCGCCGGAAAAGGGCCTGATTACCGGCATCATCGGCGGCATCGTCGTCGGCCTGCTGGCGGGTTCGCCGTTGCAGGTCAGCGGCCCGGCCGCCGGTCTGGCCGTCATCGTCTTTGAAATCGTGCGCGAACAGGGGCTTTCCGCCCTTGGCCCGATCCTGATTCTGGCTGGTGCCATTCAGGTGGTTGCCGGTCTGTTGAGGGTCGGCGGCTGGTTCCGCGCCATTTCCCCCGCCGTCGTCCACGGCATGCTCGCGGGCATCGGCGTGCTGATCGTGGTCGGGCAGTTCCATGTCCTGTTCGACGACAAGCCCTTGTCGAGCGGCCTGCACAACCTGATCGCCATGCCCGGCCAGATTCTGGGCCTGTCGAGCGGCGACACCGTCACCGCCTTCGCGGTCGGCCTTGTCACGATCTTCAGCATGCTGGGCTGGGAGAAATTCCGCCCTGCGTCGATGAAGCTGGTGCCGGGCGCGCTCGTCGGTGTGGTGGCGGCGACGCTGGTCGCATTCGCACTGGGCCTGAACGTCGCCCGCGTCATCGTGCCCGAATCGATCGTCGCTGCCGTGACGCTGCCAGAAGGCGGGTTGCTGGCGCAGTTGATGAACCCGACCGTGATCGCGACCGCCTTCGCCATCGCCTTCATCGCCAGCGCCGAAACGCTGCTGTCGGCGGCCGCCGTCGATCGCATGCATGATGGCGTGCGCACCAACTACAACAAGGAACTGAGCGCGCAGGGCTTGGGCAACCTGCTTTGCGGCTTTGCCGGTGCGCTGCCGATGACCGGCGTCATCGTCCGATCATCGGCGAATGTGCAGGCTGGCGCCAAGACCCGCATGTCGGCGATCCTGCACGGCGTCTGGATTTTGGGCTTCGTCGCCCTGCTGCCCTGGCTGCTGCGCGAAATCCCGATGGCGGCGCTGGCTGGCATTCTGGTCATCACCGGCGTTCGTCTGGTGAGCGTTGCGCACGTCAAGCATCTCTTCCACCTCTACGGTCCGCTGCCGGCGATCGTATGGGCGGCGACGCTGATCTGCGTCGTGGCGACCGACTTGCTGACCGGTGTGCTGGTGGGCATCGGCCTGTCGATGCTGGAACTGCTGCCCCACGCGACCCGCCTGCGCCTGAAGGTGGAGGAGGAAAGCCGCGGGGAGGCGCATGAAGTGGCGCTGCGCGGCACCGCCACCTTCCTCAGCCTGCCCAAGCTGTCGGCCAAGCTCGAATCGCTGCCAGCGGCTGGCCTTGTCATCCTGAATGTGGAGCGTCTGGGCCATATCGACCATACCTGCGCGGAAATGCTGCGCGAATGGGTCGATCGCCGTCGCGGCGCGGGCGCCCCGGTGGAATATTTTGGCGCAACCGGACGGATGCGCCAACTGGTCGCCTGACCCCCTCAACAAAACAGGCGACATTTTGAGCCGCCGTGCCTGCTTCCAGGCGCGGCGGTTTCTTTTTGCCTTCATTGCCAACAGAAACATAATAGCAATATATTGTTATCACATTAGCAAAGAACCGTGCTTTGCATATCACAGCAGGCCCAATCCTTTCGCAGTTGCGGTAAAAGCGGTTTGCGGGACGGCCGGGAGGGCATAATCCATAGGCATCCGCTGGCATCGGGGGCGATCAAAACAGATCCCTGGGCGGCGGATGCAGGACGGAACATTCCAACGTAAAGGGGAATGTTCATGAAGTATCAAATCGCCTGTGCCGCCCTCGCGCTTCTTTCCAGCGCCCCGGCTTTCGCACAGGAAGAACCCGCCAGCCCCGTCACCGTTACCGGCAGCGTCGGCCTCGTGTCCGACTATCGCTTCCGTGGCGTGTCGCAGTCGGACAAGGCCATGGCCGTGCAAGGCGGCATCACCGCCACGCATGAAAGCGGCGCCTATGTCGGCACCTGGGCATCGAACCTGGCTGGCTGGGGCACCTTCGGCGGCGCCGGCATCGAATTGGACCTGTTCGCCGGTTACGCCGTTCCTCTCAACGAAACGACGACGCTGGACGTCGGCCTGACCTGGTACATGTACCCGTCGGGCGCGGACGAAACCGATTTCGCCGAACCCTATGTGAAGCTGTCGAGCCAGCTTGGCCCGGTCAAGGGCCTGGTCGGCATCGCCTATGCGCCCAAGCAGCAGGCACTGGGCAAATGGTATAATGATGCGTTCAGCTATGCCGGCGGCATCCCCGACAATCCCGGCAAGAAGAACGACAATCTCTATACCTGGGTCGACGTCAGCGGCGCGGTTCCCAACACCCCGGTCAGCCTGAAGGCGCATCTGGGTTATTCGAAGGGCAACAGCGGCCTTGGTCCGAACGGCACGTCGGTTGCACCGACCGGCAAATATATGGACTGGCTGGTCGGTGCGGACGTCGCCATTCCCGGCACGCCGCTGACGCTGGGCGTCGCCTATGTCGACACCGACATCGCCCGCGTGGAGGAAAATTATCTCCGCCCCAACCTGTCGGTTGCGGACGCGGACAATGCCGGCAAGTCGATCGTGCGCAGCCAGGTCGTCTTCTCGCTGACCGCAGCCTTCTGATCCGACGCCATTGCGTCGCCTGAAAAGGGCCGGTCCGACATCCTGTCGGGCCGGCCCTTTTCGTTGGCGTGACAAATTGTTGCTCCAGTCGCGATTGCCCCTTTGGGCGCGGCCGCGCGGTTGACCCCCGATCCGGCGAGCCCTATCTCCAAAACATGACATTTTGTGCGCTGACGCTTTCATGACCGCCCCGTCGATCATCCTCGTCGAAGACGATCCGCCGCTGCGCACGCTGACCGCCCGCGCGCTCCAGGAACATGGCTATCAGGTGCGCCCTGCATCCTCCGGCCCGGAAATGTGGGTGGCCTTCGATGCCGGCCCGGTCGATCTGGTCGTGCTGGACGTCATGCTGCCCGGCACCAACGGCATCGACCTGTGCCGCCAGATCCGCCGCAAGAGCGACGTTCCCATCATCTTCATCAGCGCCAAGGGCAGCGAAACCGACCGCATCGTCGGGCTGGAACTCGGCGCGGACGATTATCTGCCCAAGCCCTTCGGCACGCGCGAACTGATCGCCCGCATCCGCGCCATCCTGCGCCGCGTCGGCGTGGAGCGCGGCCCGGACGAGCATCGTGAGAGCGAAGCCCATTTCGACGGCTGGAGCGTCAATTTCCCGCGTCGTGAATTGCGCTCCCCCACCGGCGCGATCGTGGAACTGACCGGGGCGGAATTCGACCTGCTCGGCTCCTTCCTCAGCCACCCGCAGCGCGTCATTGCGCGTGAACGGCTGATCGAACTGTCCCGCACCCGCATGGGCGACAGCAGCGACCGCAGCATCGACGTGCTGGTCAGCCGCCTGCGCCGCAAATTGTCCACGCAGGACAAGGGCGCGCCGATCACCACGGTGCGCGGCGTCGGCTATATGTTCAACGCAGAGGTCAGCCGCGCTTGAGACGGCAGGTCAGGGGATCGCTCGGCCTGCTGGGCCGGCTCTGCGCGATCCTGCTGCTGACCGTCACGCTGGAATTTGCGGTCGGCACGCTCGTCTATGAGCGGGCCAGCCATCTGTCCTTGCAGGACGACGAGGCGCGGCGTCTGGCCGAACATCTGGTCATCGCGCGCAAGCTGCTGGTCGAACAGCCGCGTGGCGAGCGCCCGGCGCTGGGCCTGCAACTGACCACCGATCGCTACGACGTCCACTGGTCGCCCGCCGCGCCGCCGCCGCCGCCGCTGTCGCCGGAACTGGAGCGGATGCGGCGCCAGATCATCGACTGGGAACCCAGCCTTGAAAAGTCGGGCCTCTGGCTGCGCCTGACGCCGGGCCGCCATTCGGAAATCAATGGCGGACTGCAACTGCATGACGGCAGCTGGGTCTATTTCGGCATGCACCATAGCGGCGGCAAATGGGCCTTCACCCTCGGCCGGCTGGGGCTGGCGCTGATCCCCGTCCTGGCGCTGCTGCTGGCGGGCCTGCTGCTGATCCGCCGGACGCTGGCGCCGCTGCGCGACCTGACCCATGCGACGCACAAGATCGGTCGAGGATCGGAAGTGATCGTGCCCGAAGCCGGCACCAGCGACGTACGCAACCTCATCACTGCCTTCAACGCGATGCAGGCGCGCATGCACCGGCTGATGGACGAGCGGACGGAGACGCTGGCGGCGGTCGGCCATGACCTGCGCACGCCGCTCGCCCGGCTGCAATTGCGGCTGGAACTGGTGAAAGACCCCGAAGTGCAGCAAGCCATGGGCGGCGACCTGGAGGAAATGGGCGCGATGCTGGAATCGCTGCTCGCGTTCCTGGGCGGGGAGAAAGACCCCGAACCGCCGGTCCGCACCGACATTGCGGTCAGCATCGCCACCATCGTCGATGCGTTTCAGGATCATGATCAGGATGTGGACTATAATGGGCCGGACCATCTGGAAATGGAAGTGCGCGGCCTCTCGCTGCGCCGCGCGGTGCGCAACCTGATCGAGAATGCGCTCCATTATGGGGATCGCGCCCGCGTTTCGCTGGAGCGCAAGGGCAATGAGGTGCTGATCCGCGTCGATGATGACGGCCCCGGCATCCCGCGCGAACGGCTGGAGGAAGTGCTGCGGCCCTTCTCCCGTCTGGATGATGCGCGTCAGCGCAACACGCGCGGGCTGGGGCTGGGGCTGGCGATCGTGCAGAAGGCGGTGACGGCGGAGGGTGGCCAGTTCATCCTCGCCAACCGGCCCGAAGGCGGGCTACGCGCCGAAATCTGCCTGCATCTGCCCAAACAAGGCGCACGCGGCTAAAAGAGAAACTGTTCGGCCCCAAGCAAAACTCGTTTATCGCTGTCCACGTCATCACGCTATGCCCCGGCAATAAGCGCATGAAGGCGAATATTATGGCAGATGAACAGGGTAGTGAAATGGCGGGCCAGGGCCATTGGGACGTCGACCGGCTGGTCGCGGAACTGAGCGCGGCGCGCAGCCGCTGGCGCCAGTCGCAACAGCATCATGCCGAATATGGCGCCGAAGGCTTTCCCTCGCGCGACAATCTGGCGAAGATCACCCAGTGCTTATGCGGCGCGCTCTTTCCGCTGCGGCTCGGCGCCGGCTTCGTGCGGCTGCATAATGAGGACGCCTATGTCGCCGAAACGCTCCAGGCCGTGCTGGGCCAGCTCCATGGCCAGATCAGGCTGGAACAGATTTATGCGTTGAAGGGTCAGCCGGCCGTCGCGGTGGATCGGGAAGCGGCACGGATCATTGCCGCCTTCGCCGACAGCCTGCCGGCCCTGCGTGTCCTGCTCGATACCGATGTCGACGCGGCTTTCCTGGGCGATCCCGCCGCGCGCAGCGTGGACGAAGTGCTGATCTGCTACCCCTCCATGCTGGCGATCATCCATCACCGGCTGGCGCATCGCCTCTATGAGCTGGGCGCGCCGCTGGTCGCGCGGATCGTGTCGGAAATCGCGCATGGCAAGACCGGGATCGACATCCATCCCGGCGCGCGCATCGGTCCGTCCTTCTTCATCGACCATGGCACCGGCGTCGTCATCGGCGAAACGGCGATCGTGGGCGCGCGGGTGCGCCTCTACCAAGGCGTGACGCTGGGCGCACGCAGCTTTCCGGCGGACGATAAGGGCGCGCTGGAAAAGGCCCTGCCACGCCATCCGATCATCGAGGATGATGTGGTGATCTATGCCGGTGCGACCGTGCTGGGCCGGATCATCGTCGGCAGCCGGTCCGTCATCGGCGGCAATGTCTGGCTGACCGACAGCGTGCCCGCCGACTCCAATGTGCGTCAGGCCAAGGCCCAATATGAAGTGACCAGCCGCGTCCAGGTTTCCGCCCCCCATCGCGTCCATGCCTTGGTGGAGGAGGCGACGGACGGGATCGGGGAGAGTATCTGAAGATCGTGGATGACAGGCTATCCCCCTCCCGCTGGCGGGAGGGGAAACATTATGGCTTTCGGTTGATGCCCCTTACTGCGCGCAGCTATCCCCATTGCCCGCGATCAAATCCAGACACCGGCCGTCGATTTCATCCTTGGGCACCGGCAGCTTGATGAGCGCGGCCAGCGTCGGCAGGATGTCGACCGTCTCTACGCCCAGCGGCTGCTCGAAATGCTGCATCCCCTTGCGCCAGAACAGGATCGGCACGCGGCGATCCGTGTCCCAGGGCGAACCGTGGGTGGCGACCGCGCCCATCACGGCGCTTTCCGGGATCGACATGACGCGCGGCTTCAGCAGTAGCAGCAGGTCGCCCGACCGCGCGGGATAGAAGCTGGCGCGCGCTTCCTGGATCAGGTTCCAGCTTTCGGGCGGGCCGGAGGGGGAGGGGGTGGCGGCGATTTCGGCCTTGGTAAACACGGTCTGCACCTGCGGATGGGCGCGCAGATAGGCCAGCGTTTCGGCCTCCACCTTGGTGCGCTCGGCGATGGTCAGCCCCTTGTCGAAATAGAGGTCGCCGGCCGGACCGTCGCTCCAGATCACCTTCTTGCCGGCCATGCCGACCTTCTCGGCGATGGTGGCATTCAGCGCCTTGGGCGTCAGCGCCTTGTCCACGCGCTGTTCCATCGGCATCGCGTTCAACTGGTGCCGTTCGGGCAGGTCATGGCCGCCATGGTCGGCGGTCAGCACCACGACATAGTCGATGCCGTCCTTGTCCAGCTTGTCGAAGAAGGCGCCCAGCTCGCGGTCCAGACGGTCGACCTGGATGCAGCTTTCCGTGCCCTCGGTGCCATAGGTGTGGCCGATATAGTCGGTCGCCGACAGGCCGATCGAGATGATGTCGGTCTGCGCCTGCTTGCCAAGGCGCATGCTGTCGATCGCGGCGGCGGCGAAGGCCAGCGTCAGCGCATCCTGTTCGGGCGAAATGCGGAAGCCGTTATAATCGCCCGCCTGACGGGTGAAGCGGCCGGTGCCGACGCTCTTGTTTCCGGCCTGCACCGCGAAATCCTTCGACACGCACTGGGCGGGCAGTGCGAACCCGGCATTGCCCTCGGCCAGACGCCGGGCGAACACCTCGTTCACCTTGGCCACCAGCGGCGGAACGGCCACGCCCTTGTAGCTGACATAGCCTTTGGGGCTGAGCCACCAGGCCTGATCGGCGGTGCCGCCACCCATCATGATCGCGGCGCGATCCTTGCCCGCGACCGACACGACGCGCGTGGCGGGATCGGCGATCTTCATCCGGCCGCCCAGAGTCGGCACCTTCAGGTGCAGGGGCGATGCTTCATAATGGTCGCTGTCGGTGCCCGGCCGGCTCTCATCCTCGGCGCAATAGACATTCTTGTCGTCGCGCTTGGCATCCAGGTCGAACCAGTTGTTGGCGATGATGCCGGTGCGCGACGGGCGGCTGCCGGTCAGGATGGTGGAATGGCCGGGGCAGGTTTCGGTCGCGGCATGGCTCTGATAGCCGCGCGGAAAGACGACGCCTTCGCTCGTCAGGCGCTTGAGGCCACCGCTATAATATTGGCGATATTCGCTGAACAGATCGGCGGAAAACTGGTCGATGCTGATCGCGACGATCAGCTTCGGAGGCGTAGCAGGCGTTGCGGTCGTGGCGGGCGTCGGCGTCGGGCTTTGCGCCACGGCCGGCATGACGGGGACCAGCGCGGTGGCGAGCAACAGGGCGGCGGCGCAACGTTTCAACATAGTCTATGACCTTCTCATGCCTTGACGGCGGATAGGGAGCGACCTAGCCCCCTTGCACCCGACCGACCAGAGGCCCGATGCGGATTTTTAAAGTCATATTCATGACGCTTGCCCTGTTGGCAGGCCTCCCTACCGTACAGGCGCAGAGCGCTTTCGGCGGCGGCGCAGCGCATATCGCCGCCGCGCTGGAGACGGAAAGCGCTACGCCCAGGGCAGGCGAGGGTACCAGCATCGCCTTTGCCATGGTGCCGGAAAAGGGCTGGCACGGCTATTGGGAAAATCCGGGCGACGCGGGTCTGGGCATGACCGTGGACTGGACCCTGCCCAAGGGCGTGACCGTCGGCGCCTTGCGCTATCCGGTGCCCGAAACGTTGCTGATCTCCGGCCTGATGAACCATGTCTATGAAGGCCCCTATGCGATCTTGGCGGACCTGAAGGTCGCGGCCGACGTGACGCCCGGCACCCGCCTGCCGATCAAGGCCGCAGCGCAATGGCTGGCCTGCACCGACAAGGTGTGCGTGCCCGAGGGCGGCGACCTGACGCTGGAACTGGTCGTGGGCGATGGTCAGATCGTGACGGCGACTCGCGCGCGTTTCGATGGCTGGCGCACCCATTTGCCGCGCCCGCTGGGGTCGGAAGCGACCTATGCCATCCAGGACGGCAAGGTGCGCCTGTCCGTGCCCTTCCCGGCGAGCGCGCAGGCGAGCGACGTCCACCTCTTCCCGCTGGCCGAAGGGCTTGCCCGTTACGCCGCGCCGCAGACGGTGACGCGGCAAGGCGACCGGTTGCTGCTGGAGACGGATGCGGCCGAGGGGGGCAAGGGCGGCAAGGGCGGCACCGTGCAGGCGGTGCTGCGCACGGGCGATCATGTCGGTTTCCTGCTGACGGCCAGGCCGGGCGAAGTCACTGGCGCGGCATCGGATGACGGCGGCCAGTGGGGCGCCATCCTTGCGGCGCTGGGCGGGGCGCTGCTGGGCGGGCTGCTGCTCAACATCATGCCGTGCGTCTTTCCGATCCTGGGTTTGAAGGCGATGAAGCTGGCCAGAGCCGGCGGCGACGAACGCACCGTCCGACGCGAGGCGCTGGCCTATACCGCCGGCATCATCCTGACCTGCCTTGCGCTGGGCGGACTGCTGCTGGCCTTGCGCGCGGCGGGGGGCGCGGTCGGCTGGGCGTTCCAGTTGCAAGATCCGCGCATCATCCTCGCGCTGCTGCTGCTGGTGACGGCGATCGCCTTCAACCTGGCCGGCCTGTTCGAACTGCGCGCCTATGGCGGTGGCGAAGGCTTGGTGGGGAAGGGCGGCGTTGCCGGTTCCTTCTGGACCGGCGCACTGGTGGCCTTCGTCGCGACGCCCTGCACCGGTCCTTTCATGGCGGCGGCGATGGGCGCGGCTTTGCTGCTGCCCTTGCCCGCCGCGCTGGCGGTGTTCGCGGGGCTGGGCCTTGGCCTTGCGCTGCCCTTCCTCTTGCTTGCCTATGTGCCGGCGCTTCGCAAGCGATTGCCTAAGCCCGGTGGATGGATGGGGACGTTCCAGAAGATCCTCGCCATCCCCATGTTCCTGACCGCGCTGGGCCTCGCCTGGCTGCTGGGCCAGCAGCGCGGGGTGTCCGGCATGACCATCGGCCTGACGGCGGCGTTGCTGCTCGCCCTGCTGCTCTGGTGGCTGGGCAGTCGTCAGCGGCTGGGCAAGGGCGGGGGCCTGATGGCCGCCATAGCCGCTCTGGCGCTGTTGGCCGGGGCCGCCTGTGCCTTGCCGACCCGCGCCCCGACCGTCGCAAAAGCAGGCGATTCAACTGTCCAATTCGCTGTCTCAAAACTTGCCGAATTGCGGGCCGCCAACAAGCCGGTCTTCCTCTATTTCACCGCCGACTGGTGCCTGACCTGCAAGGCGAACGAGGCCGCCGCCATCGACCGCGCCGAAACCAGCGCGGCCTTCGACAAGGCCGGCGTCACCGTCATGGTCGGCGACTGGACCAATGCCGATCCCGCCATCACCCGCTTTCTGGAAAGCCAGGGGCGGTCGGGCGTTCCGCTCTACCTCTGGTATGCGCCGGGCAAGGATGCCCAGACCCTTCCGCAATTGCTGACCCCCGCCACCCTGACGGGACTGGTGTCCTGATGGCCAAGGTCCGTGCCGATCAGTTGCTCGTCGACAATGGCCTCGCTGAAAGCCGCGCCCGCGCGCAGGCGCTGATCCTCGCCGGGCTTGTCTTCCTTGGCGACAGGAAGGTGGAGAAGGCCGGGCAGCAGGTTGCGGCCGATGCCGATCTGGACGTGCGCGGCCGCGACCACCCCTGGGTATCGCGCGGCGGCATCAAGCTGGCCCATGCGGTCGAGGCATTCGGCATCGACGTCACCGGCTTCGTGGCGATCGACGTCGGCTCCTCGACCGGCGGCTTCACGGACGTCTTGCTGACCAACGGCGCGGCAAAGGTCTATGCGGTCGACAGCGGCACCAACCAACTCGCCTGGAAACTGCGCTCCGACGACCGCGTCATCGTGCATGAACAGACCAGCGCCCGCATCCTGACCGACGCCCATATCCCCGAAGCGGTGGACATCATCGTCTGCGACGCCAGCTTCATCAGCCTCGCCAAGGTGCTGGAAAAGCCGATCAGCTTTGCAAAACCCGGCGCGCAGATGGTCGCCCTCATCAAGCCGCAGTTCGAGGCGCGGCGCGAGGAGGTGGGAAAGAATGGCGTGATCCGCGATTCCGCCGTGCATGACCGGGTCTGTACCGAGGTTCAGGACTGGGTCGTGTCGCAGGGCTGGACCGTCGCGGGACTGACGCAAAGTCCGATTACCGGTCCGCAGGGCAATGTGGAATTTCTTCTCTATGCCCGGCTTGGTGGATAACGGCTTCAGCTTCGTTCTCTGCCCCGGACATATACTGATACATATTGCGACAAAGCTTTCCATTGTGTCGCCCTGAAAGGCCCGATAGCCCTCCGCCATGCGTCCTTATTTGCCTGTCATTCTCACCGCCCTTTGTCTTGCCGGTTGCAGCGGCGAGAAGCAGCAGAAACCGCGCGCCGTCCCGCTGGTGGAGGCGCAGGCGATTGCGCCGGCAGGCTTCACCGACAATGTCGAAGCGGTCGGCACGGCACTCGCCAATGAGCAGGTTGTCCTGTCCGCGCCGGTGACGGAGCGGATCGAGGCGCTGAACTTCGCCGATGGCGGGTTCGTCGCCAAGGGGCAGGTGATCGCCCGGCTGGCGGTCGGTCAGGAAAAGGCCGAACTGGCCGCAGCGGAGGCGACCGCGCTTCAGGCCGGCCAGCAACTGCAACGTATCCAGGCGCTCAAGGATCGCGGCTTCGCCACTGGCGCCACGCTGGAGCAGCAGGTGGCGCTGTCCAACGCCGCGCGCGCCAATGCGCAACTGGCGCGTGCCTCGATCGGCGACCGGGTGATCCGCGCGCCCTTCGGCGGCTGGGTGTCGTTGCGCACCGTGTCGCCCGGTGCGATCGTGACCGCCGGTACGCCGATCGCCACGGTCAGCGACATCAGCCGGATCAAGCTGGACTTCACCATTCCCGAAACCCGGCTGGCGATGATCCGCCCCGGCATGCCGATCAAGGCCGTGTCGGCCGCATGGCCAGATCGCCCGTTCAACGGCACCATCGCCACGATCGACCCGGTCATCGACCCCGCCACCCGCGCGGTGAAGGTCCGGGCGATCCTGCCCAATCCCGACAAGGCGCTGAAGCCCGGCATGCTGCTGACCGTCAGCGTGCTGGCTCGCCAGCGCCAGTCGCTGTCGGTGCCGGAATTGTCGGTCGTGGGCGACGGCGATGAGCGTTTCGTCTTCATTGTGGAGGATCGCACGGCCAGGCGGGTGAAGGTGGATATCGGCATTCGTCAGGACGGCCGGGTGGAGATATTGGGCGGCGTGAAGCCGGGCCAGATGGTCGTGACAGAGGGGGTCGTGAAGCTGACCGACGGTGTCACCGTGCGCCTGCCCGGTGACCAGGCCGAAGCAAAGCCGAAGGACGGATCGGCCAAGGGCGCGCGCTGATGCAGTTATCCGACCTTTCCGTCCGCCGACCGGTCTTCGCCGCGGTCGTCGCGGTATTGCTCTGCATCGTCGGCATCGTCGGCTGGATGAGCCTGTCGGTGCGCGAATATCCCGACACCGATCCACCGGTCGTATCGGTCGAAACCAGCTATACTGGCGCGGCGGCATCGGTGGTGGAAAGCCGGATCACCCAGTTGATCGAGGATGCGGTCGCGGGCGTGCAGGGCATCCAGACCATCACATCCACGTCGCAGGACGGCACATCAAACATCAATATCGAATTCGACCCCTCGCGCGACATCGACAGCGCCGCCAATGACGTGCGCGACCGTGTTGGATCGGTGGTGGAGGATCTGCCCGAGGACGCGCTGGCGCCGGAAATCCGCAAGGTGGATTCCGATGCCCGCTCCATCCTGTTCCTGGCCTTTTCCCGACCGGGCTGGTCGCCGATCCAGATCAGCGACTATCTCGACCGCAATGTGGTGGACCGCTTTGCCGCGATCGACGGGGTGGCGCGCGTTACCATCGGCGGTGAGGCGCGCCCGTCGACCCGCATCTGGTTCAACGCGGAAAAGCTGGCGTCGCTCGGCCTGACGCCGGCCGATGTCGAATCCGCCCTGCGCGCCCAGAATGTCGAACTGCCCGCCGGCCGCTTCGAATCGAAGGACCAGAACCAGACGCTGCGCGTCGAGCGTCCTTTTGCCACGCCGGCCGAGTTCGCCCGGCTGGTCGTGGGGCGTGGCGCGGACGGGCATCTGGTCATGCTGGGCGACGTCGCCCGGATCGAGGAAGGCGCGGAAAATCCCTATAGCAGTTTCCGGTCCAATCAGGGCACGGCGATCGGCATCGGCATCATCCGCCAGTCGGGAGCCAACACGCTGGAGGTCGCGCAAAAGGCCAAGGCGCTGATCAGGGAACTGGAGCCGACCCTGCCCAAGGGGATGCGGGTCGCCATCGGCACCGACGAATCGCTGTTCATCGAGCGCGCGATCGACAATGTCTATGACACGCTGGCCGAAGCGGCCTTGCTCGTCATCCTCGTCATCTTCCTGTTCCTGGGGTCGGTGCGCGCCACCATCATCCCGGCGGTCACGGTGCCGATCTGCCTGCTCGCCACCTGCGCGGTGATGTGGCTGCTCGGCCTGTCGATCAACCTGCTGACGCTGCTGGCCTTCGTGCTGGCGATCGGTCTGGTGGTCGATGACGCCATCGTCGTGTTGGAAAATGTTTATCACCGCATCGAGCAGGGCGACGATCCGCTGGTCGCCGCCTATCTCGGCACGCGACAGGTGGGGTTCGCCATCATTTCCACCACGCTGGTGGTGTGCGCGGTGTTCGTGCCGGTGATGTTCCTCGCCGGCCAGACCGGCCTGTTGTTCCGCGAACTCGCCATCGCCATGATCGCCGCCATCGCCTTCTCCGGTTTCATATCCTTGAGCCTGGCGCCGATGATGTGTTCCAAGCTGCTCAAGAGCGCCGAGCGCGGCCGGTTCGCGCGCTGGATCGACAATCGCTTCCAGCGGCTGGAGGGGGGCTATGCCCGCTGGCTGGACAGCGCGCTGCGCAAGCCATTGCTGCCGCTGCTGGCGGTGCTGCTGTTTCTGGGCTTGGCGGGCGTCATCTTCACCCGCCTGCCCAGCGAACTGGCGCCGGCCGAAGATACCGGCGTGGTGGAGGCCAATATCAGCGCGCCGGAAGGCACCGGTTTCAACCGGATGATGGCCTATATGAAGAAGATCGAGGATGATCTGGCCTTCCTGCGCAAGGACGGCACGCTTCAAAACCTCGTCATCCGCACGCCCGGGGGCTTTGGCGCCACGGACGATTTCAACAATGGCAACGTCATCGCCTTCCTGCGGCCCTGGGAAGACCGCACCATCACCACGGCGGAGGTCGCGACCATCGTCAACAAGGTGATCGCCGACCAGCCGGGGGTTCGCGGCAATGCCGCGCCGCGATCGGGGTTGGGGCGCGGACGCGGCCTGCCGGTCAACATCGTGCTGGCGGGTGCAACCTATGAGGGGCTGGTCGCCGCGCGCGACCGGATCATGGCGGCGGCCGCCGCTTATCCCGGCCTCATCAACGTCGATAGCGATTACAAGGAAACCAAGCCGCAGATGCGGATCGAAACCGATCTGGCGCGGGCCGGCGATCTGGGCGTTTCGGTGAACGATGTCAGTCAGGCGCTGCAAAGCCTGCTCGGGTCCCGGCGGGTCGGCACCTATGTCGACCGGGGCGAGGAATATCGCGTGCTGGTACAGGCGGAGGATGAAGGCCGCCGGACGCGCGCGGACCTTGAACGGATCAACGTACGGTCGCGGACCGGGGCGCTGGTCCCGCTGTCGGCGCTGGTGACGATCCGCGAAGTGGCCGGGCCGCGCCAGCTCAACCGCTACAACAAGCTGCGCGCCATCACCCTCACGGCCGCGCTGGCGCCGGGCACATCGCTGGGCGAGGCGCTGGGCTTCCTGGAGGATCAGGCGCGCCAGTCGCCCGAAGTGCTGGCGATCGGCTATCGCGGGGAAAGCCAGTCGCTGCGCGAGACCGGCGGGTCGATCTGGCTGGTGTTCGGCCTGACCATCCTGCTCGTCTATCTGCTGCTCGCCGCCCAGTTTGAAAGCTTCATCCATCCCGGCGTCATCATCGCCACCGTGCCGTTGGCGGTGGCGGGCGGCGCGCTGGGGCTGGCGATCACCGGCGGGTCGATCAACCTCTACAGCCAGATCGGCATCGTCATGCTGGTCGGACTGGCGGCCAAGAACGGCATCCTGATCGTCGAATTCGCCAACCAGTTGCGCGACGAGGGGATGGAGGTTGCCGACGCCATTCGCGAAGCGGCAAAGCGCCGTCTGCGCCCGATCCTGATGACCTCCATCGCGACCGTCATCGGCGCGGTGCCGCTGGTCATTCGCGGCGGGGCAGGGGCGGCGGCGCGCCATTCGATCGGCACGGTGGTGGTGTTCGGCGTCAGCATGGCGACGCTGATCACATTGTTCCTGATCCCGATCTTCTATTCCCGCGTTGCCAAGCGGACGGTTTCTCCGCAAACCGTCAGTCGAAAGCTGGATTCGGCGCTCAAGGATTCGCCGGAAACCGCCGAATAATGGCTTTTTGGAGCTGCGTTGCCGATGAACCAGATTGCGTCGCCCGGTCAGTTGCGTCTTTCCTATCTGCGCTGGGCGCTGGTGACGGTGCCGGCCATCGTCTTCCTCGGCTTCATGTCCGGACGGCTCGCCAATAGCGGCTATGGCAATCGCTGGTTCGACGCGCTGGAAAAGCCCGCCCTGATGCCGCCGGGCTGGGCCTTCGGCGTCGCCTGGACCATTCTTTATGTCATGATGGCGCTGGCCTTCGCGATCGTGCTGCATGCGCGCGGGGCGCAGGGGCGGGGCGGGGCGATCGCCCTGTTTTTGGTACAATTGTTGCTCAACCTCGCCTGGTCGCCACTTTTCTTTCGCGCGCATCAGGTCGGCAGCGCGCTGGCGCTGATCCTGATCCTGTTCGTATTGGTGGCCGTAACGACCGCGCTTTTCTGGCGTATCCGCCGATTTGCCGGCGCGCTATTGCTCCCCTATCTGGCATGGCTGGCCTTCGCCTCCTTCCTCAACTATGAGATCGGCCGCCTGAACCCCGGCGCCGCGACCCTTGTCGCCCCGGCGCTCAGAACCCAGATATGATTTACAGCGCGCCTCCCTGCG
This sequence comes from Sphingobium sp. Leaf26, assembly GCF_001421665.1. Taxonomy (GTDB): domain Bacteria; phylum Pseudomonadota; class Alphaproteobacteria; order Sphingomonadales; family Sphingomonadaceae; genus Sphingobium. The sequence goes on along the minus strand of NZ_LMKV01000001.1, from coordinate 617,356 downwards.
CGCCGCACAGAGGATTAGAGCAATGCAGAGCGAAAACCGCTTCTTCGACGATCTGGCCAAGCTGGTGAATGGCGCCGCCGGCACCGTGGCGGGCGTGACGCGCGAATTTGAATCCAACGCGCGCGAGCGGGCGAAGGACTGGATCGGCGGCATGGATTTCGTGTCGCGTGAGGAATTCGACGCGGTCAAGGCCGTCGCCGCGGCTGCGCGTGAAGAGGTGGAATTGCTCAAGGCTCGCCTCGACGCGCTGGAAGGCAAGACGACCGAGCCGGTCACGAAGTCGGTCAAGGCGACCAAGCCCAAGGGCAAGGACGTGGCTGGGGATGCCGCCTGACTCCTGTCTGTCCTTTCGCCGCATGCGGTGATAAGGCGCGCCGATGATGGATAGTGACGAATTCGAACATGGCGGTGGGGAAGCCGCGCCGATCGACATGCTGGCCGCCTATTTCGAGGCGCATGGCTGGAGCTACGAACAGGTCGGCGAGGATGAGATCGTCGCGAACACCCAGGGGTCGTGGGCGCAGTATGAGCTGCGCGGCATCTGGCGCGATGAGGATCAGGTGCTGCAACTGCTGGCGCTGCCCGACATCCGCGTGACCGAAGAGAAGCGCGGCACCGTCTATGAGACGCTGGGCCTCATCAATGAGCAGCTCTGGCTGGGACATTTCGAGCTGTGGTCGTCCAGCGGCATCATCCTGTTCCGTCATGGCGCATTGCTGGGTGCGGGCGGCACGTTGACGCTGGATCAGGCGCAGTTGCTCGTGGAAACCGCGATCGACGAATGCGAGCGATTCTATCCGGTGTTCCAGTTCGTGCTGTGGGGCGGGAAGACGCCGACCGAAGCGATTTCCGCCAGCCTGATCGAAACCCGCGGCGAGGCCTGATCTTCATGACTGCGATCTGGCCCGATCATCTGTTCCTCATCGGTTGCGGCAATATGGCGGGGCAGATGCTGTCCCGCTGGCTGAGCCAAGGGCTGGAGAGAACCCGCGTCACCGTGATGCGCCCCAGTGGCAAGCCGGTGGGCGATGGTGTCTCTGTGGTGACGGACTATCCGGCCGCGCTGCCTGCCGGTACGACCGTGCTGCTGGGCATGAAGCCCTATCAGATTGGCGATGTCGCCGCCGCGCTGGCGCCGCTTTGTACGGCCGACACGCGGATCGTGTCGATCCTGGCCGGCACGACGCTGGCGGAACTGCGCAGCCGCTTTCCGGCCACGCGCGATATCGTGCGCGCCATGCCCAACCTGCCCGTTGGACTGGGCGAGGGGGTCACGGCGCTGTTCAGCGATGCCGACACCGATGCCGCCGCCCGCGAGGCTATCGGTGCGCTGATCCAGCCGCTGGGTCTGGTCGAATGGATCGCGGACGAAGCCTTGTTCAATCGGGTGACGGCGCTGTCGGGCTGTGGTCCCGCCTTCCTGTTCCGTTTCGCCGACGCGCTGGCCCGCGCGGGCGAGGCGATCGGCATTCCCGCCGATCAGGCCGCGCGCATGGCGCTGGCGACGGTGCAGGGATCGGCGAACATGGCGGCTCGCGCCTCTGTCAGTCCGGCGACCCTCGCCGACCAGGTCGCCAGCCCCGGTGGCATGACACGTCAGGGCCTCAATGTGCTGGATGCGGACGACCGGTTGCTAGCCTTGTTGACCGACACGCTGGCCGCTGCCCGCGATCGCGGCGAAGCAATGGCGCGCGGGGACTAAGGGCAGTTTCGGGGCGCATGCTTTTGCGGTAAGGGGCGGCAAAATCACCCTGGAGTCGCTCATGTTGTCGCCCGAAACCCCGATCCTGCTGCTCACCACTGGCGGGACCATCGACAAGATATATTTCGATGCGCTGTCCGACTATCAGGTCGGCGAGACGGTTATGGCCAAGCTGCTGGATGTTGCGCGGGTCAAACGCCCTTTCCGCATTGAGGAAGTGACGCGCAAGGATAGTCTGGAACTGGACGAGACGGACCGTGCGCTGATCGTCGCGCGCGTCGTCGCCGCCCGCGAAAAGCATATCGTCATCACCCATGGCACCGACACGATGACGGACACCGCAAAGGAACTGGCCGGGATCGAGGGCAAGACCATCGTGCTGGTCGGCGCGCTGGCCCCCGCGCGCTTTGGCGAGAGCGATGCCAGCTTCAACCTCGGCATGGCCTTCGCCACGGCGCAAGTGGCGGAACCGGGTGTCTATATCACCATGAGTGGTTCCGTCTTCCGTGCCGACAAGGTCGTCAAGGACCGCGCCAAGGGCGCCTTCGTACCGCTGTGATGCGCTGGTTTAGGTAGCGGCGCCGGCGGGCGCGGGAGGTTGCGTGTGAACAGCAGATATCGTTCGATCATGATGGCAGGGCTTCTGCCTGTTCTGGCGCTGGCGGGCTGCACCAATGCGCCGCATCGCTCCGCCGCACCGCTGGCGCCGGCCGCGCACTATGTCGCGCTCGGGAGTTCCTTTGCGGCGGGGCCGGGAGTCACGGTATCGGCGGATACTCCCACCATCCGGTGCACCCGGTCGCGAGACAATTATGCACATCAACTTGCGCGGCGGCGCGGTCTTGATCTGGTCGATGTCAGTTGTGGTGGCGCCACCACGGCGCATTTGCTGGGACCGTGGAAGGAACTGCCGCCGCAACTGGACGCACTCACCACCGATGCCGCGCTGGTGACAATTACCATCGGCGGCAATGATGTCAGCTTCGTCGGCTATCTGTTCATGGAGTCGTGCAAAGGCGCCGCGATCCGCCCCGACCTCGAACAGGCCTCTGCAAAGTGCAAGGCGATGACCGCGCAGCAACCGCCCGGTCCGGTTCCTGCTGCGCCGACGGAAGGCGCGTGGGCAAAACTGGCTACCGATCTCGATCGGGTCGCGGGGGAAGTCCGCCGCCGCGCGCCCAAAGCCCGCCTTATCTTCGTGGACTATGTCACGCTGCTGCCATCAGGTGCGCCTTGTCCGCAAGTGCCGCTATCGACGGACGCGATTGCGACCGCACAGGCGACAGCCGATCGTCTGGCGCAACTGACCGCCACCGTGGCGAAGCGGAACGATGCGGACGTGCTGCGTGCGTCGGCGTCGTCGCGCAGCCATGATGCCTGTGCGGCGCAGCCTTGGTCGAATGGTTTCGTTGCCCGTCCCGGTATAGATCCATTCACGCCCTATCATCCCAATCTGGCGGGGATGACGGCGATCGCAACCGCGCTCGACCATTTGCTGGGGCGCTGAACCGCCGGGAACCGCTTGGTCCTTCCACGCATTGTGCGCGCAGACATGAATGGAGGATCATAGCATGGCCGATTATCAGGAGCGCCCCGCCGCAACCACGACGACGATCATAGAAAAGCGCAGCGGCGGCGGCATGACGTTGGCGATTTTGCTGCTGGTAGTGGTCGTCGCCGTTGCCGCCTTCTTCCTGGTATCCAGCCAGACCAGCAAGAATGATGCGGTCGAAGGCGCCGCTACCCAGGTTGGCCAGGCTGCGAGCGACGTCAGTTCAGCGGCGAAGGATGCCGTGGACGGCAGCGGCAAATAATCGCGCATTCGTACCATCATGCGTAAAAAAAGGGGCGCTCCGATCATCGGAACGCCCCTTTTTTGACTTGCTGTCAGACGGTCGGACTATCAGCCCTCGACCTTCGCATATTTGGGCGCGGCCTCGTTCAGGATACGCAGGATCTTCTTGAGCGCGGTCGGCTCGTCCGTCTCTTCCATCGCCGCGAGTTCGCGAGCGAGGCGGCTGGAGGCCGCTTCGAAGATCTGGCGCTCGGAATAGCTCTGTTCCGGCTGGTCGTCGGCGCGGAACAGATCGCGGGTCACTTCGGCGATCGACACCAGGTCGCCCGAATTGATCTTCGCTTCATATTCCTGGGCACGGCGCGACCACATGGTGCGCTTCACCTTGGGCTTGCCCTTGAGCGTTTCCATGGACTCTTCGAGGGTCTTGTTGGAGGACAGCTTGCGCATGCCCACGCCTTCGGCCTTGTTGGTCGGCACGCGGAGCGTCATGCGCTCCTTTTCGAAGCGGAGCACATACAGCTCCAGTTCCATGCCCGCAATCTGCTCCTTCTGAAGCTCGATGACACGGCCCACGCCATGTTTGGGATAAACGACATAATCACCAACGTCAAAGGACAGCGCCTTGGCAGCCATTTGATACCTTTCCAATTCAACCGGGGGACGGGCCGTCGCGGGGCAGATGCGCGAGACAAATGCCGAGGGGTCCACGGCGCCACCGTCAAGACATGAAGCGTATTCTCCAGAGCCGGATGATAGGGAACATCCGACCGTCGCGGACCTATTTAGCAGATTCGTAACAAAATTACCACCCCCGGACACAATGTCTGGGGGTGGGGCTGTTCCTATGGCGCAATATGGGACGCCGCAGCGCTGGGCTTAGCTGCCCTCACCCGGTTCGGGGGAGAAGAACTTCTCTAGCTTGTTCTCCACGCCGCTCATTGCGTCGGCGTCGGCAGGGGCCTCGCCCTTCACCGTGATGTTCGGCCATTCGGCGGAAAATTTGGTGTTGAGCTCCAGCCATTTTTCCAGGCCGTTCTCGGTATCGGGCAGGATCGCTTCGGCCGGGCATTCCGGTTCGCACACGCCGCAGTCGATGCACTCGTTCGGATTGATGACCAGCATATTCTCGCCCTCGTAGAAACAGTCGACGGGGCAGACCTCGACGCAATCCATATATTTGCAGCGGATGCAATTGTCGGTCACGACATAGGTCATTGTCTGGGCACTCGTTGGATTGGAAAACGCGGTCCTGCTATGCCCCGCGCGCACGAAGGTCAATGAGGATATTGTTGCCGGGGATTTAGCGACGGTTTTGTGCGAAAGACTCGCAATTTCGCGCCGTTAGGCCGGCCCTTGGATCACTCGCCTACCGTCAGTTCCTCGTAACATGTCTGGGCTTCGGGCGCGGGGCCACGATGGGTGGGCAGGGCGACCACGCGGACGACGCGGACCTTATCGAAATGGGGGAAGGTGATGAGGTCGCCAGCGCGCACCGGCGCGTGGGCGCGCTCGATGCGGCGGCCGTTGAGGCGGACATGCCCGTCCTCCGCCAGCTTCTGTGCAGTCGAGCGGCTCTTGGAGAGCCGCGCGAACCACAGATATTTGTCGATGCGCAGCGTCGGCCCATGGCCGATGCCGGTCATCGGATCAGCCATTGCGGCCAAGCAGGTCGGCAAGGCCCGCAAAGGCATTGTTGACCGGGGCGGGGCTGCTGCCTGGCGCGGTGGGACGGCCCGACTGGGGGCGCGGTGGGCGCCCATCCTTGTCGGGCCGGCGGGGTGCGCCATCCTTGCCTTCGCGCGGCTGGCGCGGCTGCTGGCTTTGATTCGGGCGGCCATTTTGCGGGCGCCCATTCTGCGGACGATCGCCACGCGGTTTCTGCCGTCCCCTGAACGCCCAGTTTGCACCGGTGGCCGGGGTGGCCTGCGCTTGCGCAGCGGTTTCGGCCTCAGCGCCTTCCGCCACCTCGGCACCCTCTCCCGTCGCCTCAGCCGCTTCTGTCACGGCCTCGTCCGCAGGCGGCGGGGCTGGCGGCGTGACCGGGCGGAAGCCGGCGAGGCGCATCAGTTGCAGGAAAGAAGGTTCCGACAGGCCCAGCGATACGATCTGCGGGCTGGCATGGGTGAAAGGTTCGTTCTTGGCAATGGCTTCATGCGCGGCGCGGGCCATGCGTTCGGCCATGTCGATGCGCAGCATCTGGTCGCCGAAACCACGGAAGCCGGCGATGCGCGCACCCATCTGCTCGAACTTCTCGCCCGCCGGGATCAGGGTGAGACCGGGGCCGGGCAGCGGCAGGCAGGGCTTGGCGATGCGGGCCGCCAGCAGGGCGGAGCGCCAGCGCGCCGCACCGGGCTTCAGCAGGCCGGGATGATAGATGTCGAGCACGCCGATATCGATGCCCGCCTTGCGCAGCAAATGGCGCTGATCCTTGTCGAGATGGCCGAGCGCCGAATCGAGGTCGGTCCGGGCGATCACGCCGCCGGCATCGCCGAGCTGGGCGAAGACGGCGCGCACGACGGCGGGCACTTCCGGATCGGATGCGCTCTCGCTCATTTTGACGAGGGGGAGGAGATGCTTCTGCTTTTGCGCTTCGACCCAGACGGCGAGGCGGGTGGCGACCTGCTTCTGCACATCCTGATCCAGGCTAAGTATCGCGCGATCCAGCCGAATTTCCGGGGCCAGCAGGCTTGGTCCTGCCAGCAGCGACGCCACTGGTGTTTCACCCCAGGCGATGCCCGGTACCTGTCCCGCTTCGTCCATGAGCGCGAAATCCGTATCCGCCGCGCCCACCAATTCGTCTGCCTTCACTCGTAATACCTTTCCAAGGCGCCGTTCCGCGGCCGCCAGCAACATTTTTCTGTCCTGATGTCGCGTAGCGGGATCGACCGAGAATCGGAAGCCGTCAAGTTTTCCGATCGTCTCGCCATCGACACAGACGCTCCCGTCCGGCTCCACCGTAACCGGCAGGTTGCTCGCATTCTGCCCGATATCGCGCAGCAGGACGGAGGTTCGCCGATCGACGAAACGCTGCGTCAGCGCGGCATGCAGCGCGTCGGACAGCTTCTCCTCCAGCGCGCGGGTGCGCTCCGCCATTTCGGCCGGATGGGCCAGCCAGTCGGGGCGGTGGGCGATGTAGGACCATGTACGCGCGGCGGCGATTCGGCCGGACAACGTGTCGATATCGCCCTGCACCGAATCGAGCCGGGCCAGATTCTGGGCGAACCAGTCGCGCGGGATATGACCGGTTCCTTCGGACAGGAAATGCCAGATGCGGCTGACAGTGCGGCCATGATGGTCCGCGCCCAGCTTCTGAAAATCGGGCAGGCCACAGGCGCTCCAGAGGCGTTCGACCTGTCGCTTGCCCTTGACCCGTTCGATCACGAGCGGATCGTCGGCCATGCGGCGTAATACGGCCAGATCGACGGCTTCGGGCGCGGCGCGCAGTTCGGAACGTTGCGGCTTCTGCTCCAGATCGGCCAGGAGATGCTCCAGCCGGTCAGTGCGCGGGGTGCCATTGCGCCAGAAAAGCTGTTCGATCGGCGGGAAGCGATGCGCCTCGATCGCTTCGATTTCTTCGGGTGTGAAGGCGGCGTCGCCATCTTCTCCACCCAGGCTGCCGAACGTGCCGTCCTTGTGATGGCGCCCGGCGCGTCCGGCAATCTGCGCCATTTCGCTGACGGTCAGGCGACGGCTGCGGCGGCCATCGAACTTGCGCAGGGATGCGAAGGCGACATGAGCGACGTCCAGATTCAACCCCATGCCGATCGCGTCGGTCGCGACCAGATAGTCGACCTCGCCATTCAGGAACATCTGCACCTGCGAATTGCGGGTGCGGGGGGACAGGGCGCCCATGACCACCGCCGCGCCGCCGCGAAAGCGCCGCAGCATTTCGGCGACGGCGTAGACCTCCTCGGCAGAGAAGGCGACGATGGCGGATCGCTTGGGCAGGCGCGACAGCTTTTTCGCACCCGCATAGGAGAGGGTGGAAAAGCGCGGGCGGCCGATGATTTCGACATCGGGCACCAAGGCTTTCACGACACGGCTAATACTGGCGGAGCCAAGGATCATCGTCTCCTCCCGGCCGCGTGCGCGCAGCAGCCGGTCGGTGAATATATGGCCGCGTTCCGGGTCCGACCCCAGTTGCGCCTCGTCCAGCGCGACGAAGGCGAAATCCTCCTTGATGCCGGTCTCCCGGCCCCCGCTGAGCGGCATGGACTCCGCCGTACACAGGAAATAGCGCGCACCCGGCGGCACGATCTTTTCCTCGCCGGTGATGAGGGCGACCAATTGCGGCCCCTTGATCGCGACCACCCGGTCATAGACCTCGCGGGCCAGCAGGCGCAGCGGAAAGCCCATCATGCCGCTCGAATGGCCGCACATGCGCTCTACGGCGAGGTGCGTCTTGCCGGTGTTGGTCGGACCGAGGACGGCGGTGATGGGGGAACGCGCGAACTGGACCATTATGATGGCCTATGTCGGGGATGACCGGCGCAGTGGCAAGGAGTTTCGCGGTTCCCCTCGCGATCGCCAGTCCCGTCCGGCCATCGGCACGGTTCGTCGCACGCACGTTCGTCATGCGAACGTCTTTATTTGACTTTAACCCTATGCGTTCACAACGATCCCGCTCACGCATGGCGCGGGGGACGTTGCCGGCGCAGCAATGATAAAAATGCCTTTGGGGTCGCGGGTTTGTTTCAGGAAAGCCAGTTGGGATCGCAACAGGGCGGCGCGTCGATGTCGCTATGGATGGCTGATTCCCTGGCTCATGCCGGGGCGGCCCCGCAACCACGCGACTGGCGCACGCGCCTGCGCGATTGGGCGGACGAGGTCGATCTGGTCCCGGATCTTGCCGAACGGGTGGGCAGCCTCACCTGGTTTCGGGGATTAGCCACCTGCTTCGGCCTTTGCGCCACGGCGCTCTACCTTTCGCCTTCCTTCCAGCCCATTCCCGGCCTGCCTGGCGTCCGCCTGACCGACGCGCATTATGACGAGGTGCGCAGCCAGATGATGACGCCGCTCGCGCTGGGCGCGGACAGCGGACGGCATATGGGCGCAACCGACGCGGTACAGCCGCTGCGCGAGACGCCGGAACGGCCCCAGATCGAACTCAGTGCCCAGATCGGCAGCAGCGATACGCTGGCCCGCGCTTTGTCGCGCGCCGGGGTCAGCGGTGGCGACGTCGCGACCGTGACGGCAATGGTCGGTGACGACATGAGCGATGGCGTGAAGCCCGGTACGCGCCTCGACATCATATTAGGGCGCCGCACCAGCCGCGACCGGCCGCGTCCACTCGACAGGCTGGCCTTCCGCGCCCGGCTCGACCTCAGTCTGGAGTTGACGCGCGCAGGCGGCGTGTTGTCGATCAAGCGCATCCCCATCCGTGTCGACAATACGCCGCTGCGCATCCAGGGCGTGGTCGGCGACAGCATCTATCGCTCCGCGCGCGCGGCCGGTGCGCCGCCCAAGGCGGTGCAGGCCTTCCTGCGCGTCATCGCCGGGCAGGTCGATCTGGGCGGCATCGGCGCGGGTGACCGCTACGACATCGTGACCGAATATCGCCGCGCCGAAACCGGCGACGTGGAAGTGGGCGACCTGCTTTATGCCGGCCTTCGGCGGTCGCGCGGCAAGTCGGTCGACATGCTGAAATGGACGAAAGACGGCCGCACCGAATGGTTCGAGGCGTCGGGCGTGGGCGAACGGCGCGGTGTGTTGTCGGCCCCGGTCGCTGGCCGCATGTCTTCGGGTTATGGCCAGCGCCGCCATCCGATATTGGGCTATACCCGCATGCACGCCGGTATCGACTTTGCGGCGCGTTATGGATCGCCCATCTATGCCGTGACCGACGGTGTGGTCGCCTTTGCCGGGCGGCATGGCGGCCATGGCAATTATGTGCGTATCCAGCATGGCGGCGGCCTGGCCACCGGCTATGCGCATATGAGCCGCATCGCGGCGGAACCGGGCCAGCGGGTGCGGCGCGGTCAGGTGATCGGCTATGTCGGATCGACCGGCCTGTCGACCGGACCACATCTCCATTATGAGTTGTATCGCAATGGCGCGACGGTCAATCCGCTGTCGGTGAAGTTCACCACGACGGCGCAACTGGCAGGGGCAGAACTGTCCGCCTTCCGTACGCGGTTGGCGCAATATCAGGGGCTGCGCGTGGGCCTGCATGACAGTTTCGCGCAGAAGGCCTCGGCGAACCCGGTGGCTTCGGGCAAATAAGGCGCTTCCCGCCACGGAGAGGCTCCGCTAACGCGCGGCGATGACTGGTTCCATCACTGCCATCCTGCTTGCGGGCGCGCGCCCGATTCCCGATCCTCTGGCGCAGGCCGCGGGCGTAGCGGTAAAGCCGCTGGTGCCGGTGGGCGGCGAGCCGATGATCAATCGGCCGGCGCGCGCGCTGCTGGACCATCCCGCAATCGGGCAGGTGGTGATCCTGACCCAGCGCGCCGATCTGTTCGCCGCCGACCCAGCCACTGCCTGGCTGGCGGATCACCCGCGCGTGCGATTCGAAAAAGGCGGGCAGGGGATCGCATCCTCGCTGCTGACGCTGCTGGAGGGGGAGGACTTGCCTTTCCCGATCCTGATGACCACGGCCGACCATGTGCTGCTCGACCGCGCGATGCTCGACCAGTTCGTGGGGCAGGCGAACGGCGCGGATATCGCCGTCGCCATGGTGGAGCGGGCAACCTTGCTGGCGCGTTATCCGCAGTCGCGGCGCACCTGGCTCAAATTCCGCGACGGCTGGTGGTCGGGCGCGAACATCTTCTGGTTCGGCAGCGACAAGGCGAGCCGGATCATCGCCTTGTGGCAGGAGGTGGAGCAGGACCGCAAGAAGGGCTGGAAGATACTGGCCGCCTTCGGCCCGTTCGCGTTGCTGGGGGCGCTGCTGCGCATCCTGACGTTGCGTGGCGGGATGGCACGGATCGGCCGGAAGTTTGGCCTCGCCGCGCGGCTGGTGGCGATGGATAGTCCGGAAGCCTGTATCGACGCCGACAAGCCGGAGGATGTCACGCTGATCGAGGCGATCCTGCGGCGCCGCTGACGATAGGCCTTATTTCCGGAAACGCTCCGCCGCCGCGCAGGCCAGCGCATCGGCGCGCTCATTTTCGGGGTGGCCGGCATGGCCCTTCACCCATTGCCAGGTCAGCTTGTGCGGGGCGGCGGCCTTCAACAGCAATTGCCAGATTTCGACGTTTTTGACCGGCTTGTTGTCGGCGGTCCGCCAGCCCTTCTTCTGCCAGCCGAACACCCATTTGGTGATGCCGTCCATCACATATTTGCTGTCGGTGTAGAGCGTCACCTGACAGGGCTTCTTGAGCGTGTTCAGCGCCTCGACCGCCGCCATCATTTCCATGCGGTTGTTGGTCGTCTGCGCCTCGCCGCCGGAGATTTCCTTTTCCTTATCGCCAAAGCGCAGCACCGCGCCCCAGCCGCCGGGGCCGGGATTGCCCTTGCACGCGCCGTCGGTGAAAATGTCGACCTTGGGAAAATCGCTCATGCGCCGAGCAATTCCGCCGGATCAGCCTTGGCATAGAAGTCCAGCCGACGCAGATAGGCCAGCGGGTCTTTCCGCGTCACCAGTGCGTCGGCGGGCGTGTTGATCCAGTCATAGGCGCGCGTCAGCAGGAAGCGCAAAGCCGCGCCCCGGCACAATATCGGGAAGGCGGATCGCTCGGCATCGCTCAGGCCGTGTGCGGCGCCATAGCCTTCGCCCATCGCCGCCGCCCGGTCGCCATGCCATATGCTGCCATCATTGCTGAAGCACCAGGCGCTGTGGGTGACGGCCAGGTCATAGGCGCGGATGTCGGTGCAGCTGAAATAGAAGTCGATGAGGCCCGTCACCTCATCGCCCAGCATCAGCACATTGTCGGGGAAGAGGTCGGCATGGATGACGCTGCGCGGCAGGTCGGCCGGCCAATGGGCGTCGAGAAACGCCAGTTCCTCCGCCACGCGCGCGCCAAGGCCGGGTTCGATCTGGTCGAAATCATCGCCGCACTTGGCGGCCAGTGCGTGCCAGCCATCCTTGTCCAGCGCATTGCGGCGCTCGCCGGCAAAGCCCTGCGCGGCCTTGTGCAGTTCACCCAGCGCCACGCCGGCCGCGCGCGCCTGCCCGGCGGTCGGTTCGGTGACGGAAATGCCGGTCAGGAACTCGATCAGGCAGGCAGGGCGGCCGGAGAGTTGCTGGAGCCGCCTGCCTTCCCGATCGGCGATGAAGCGCGGGACGAGGCAACCGCGCGCGCCCAGATGGTCGAGCAGGTCCATGAAGAAGGGCAGGTCGGCTTCATCCACCCGCTTTTCGTACAGCGTCAGGATGTAGCGGTGGCCCCCGATACCTTTATTCCCGTCATGGCCGGTCGTTTCGAGCAGATAATTGCTGTTCTCCACCCCTTCGGCTATGCCCTTGGCCGATACCAGCCGGCCGGCATCATAGCGGGTGAGGAAGGCGTCGATCTCTTCGGCGGGGACGTGGGTGTAGACGGCCATGGCTTATGCAGTCTCCAGCCCGCGGGGCAGTTTGAAGGCGATCGTTTCGCGCGCGGTTTCCACCTGCTCTTCCTCGATCGCGAAGCGGTCCGCCAACCGGTCCACCACTTCGCGCACCAATATTTCAGGCGCGGAGGCGCCAGCGGTCAGGCCCAGCGTTTTCACGCCCTCCAGCCAGTCGAAGTCGATTTCCGTCGCACGCTGGATCAGCCGGGCAGGGGTGCCCTCGCGTTCTGCCACTTCCACCAGCCGCAGCGAGTTGGAACTGTTGGGCGCTCCGATCACATAGAGGGCGTCGCACTTCGCCGCGATCGCCTTCACGGCCGTCTGGCGGTTCGACGTGGCGTAGCAGATATCCTCGCCCTTGGGGGCGGAAATGGTGGGGAAACGGCGTTCCAGTGTGGCGACGATCGCGGCGGTATCGTCCACCGACAGCGTCGTCTGTGTCAGGAAGGCGAGATTGTCGTCGTCGGACGGGGCGAACGCCTCCGCATCCTCGACCGTTTCGATGAGCGTCATCGTGCCGTCGGGTACCTGACCGAACGTACCGATCACCTCCGGGTGGCCCTTGTGCCCGATGAACAGGATATGGCGGCCGGCCGCGACCTGCCGTTCGGCTTGGCGATGGACCTTGCTGACCAGCGGGCAGGTGGCGTCCAGATAGGATAGGCCGCGCGCCTCCGCCTTGGCCGGGACCGCCTTGGGCACGCCATGGGCGGAAAAGACCACCGGCACGCCGTCGGGTACCTGGTCCAGGCTTTCCACGAAGATCGCGCCCTTGGCCTTCAGGCCATCGACCACGAACTTGTTGTGGACGATTTCATGGCGGACATAGACCGGCGCGCCATAGGCTTCGATCGCTTTTTCGACGATGATGATCGCTCGGTCGACCCCGGCGCAAAAGCCGCGCGGCGCGGCGATCAGGAGCTTCATCGGCGGGCGGGTGGCGGGCGCGTGCGTCATGTCCTGCCGCTTAGGCGAATGTGGCGCCGGATGAAAGCGGCTTCCTTATGGTTGGAGGGGATGGGCAGTTGCGTGGCGGGCGGCGGATGGATAAGGAAGCGCAAAGCGTCTGGTCTTGTGGGCCAATCGAAGGAATGTCTGCCTGTGAAATTGTCTCCTATCGCCCTGACCGGAATGTTGGCCCTGGCTCTGGCGGGCTGCTCGCGGCGCGGTGAGATCGATGCGACCGGCGGTATCGTTGCCGTGCGTTCGGCCTGCCCGGTGGCGGCGATCCCGGCGCAGACCGGCGACATCACGCTCTTCACCGCGCCCGGCCGGACCGACGCCGCGGCGATCGACGTGGTGGCCGATATCACCAATTTGCGGTCGACCTGCGCCGACAATGGCCAATTCTATACCGAGGCGACTTTCACTGTGAACGCCCGGCGCAGCGACGCCAGCGCCGCGCGGCAGGTGATCTTGCCCTATTTCTCGGCGGTGGTGCGCGGCGGCAATGCCGTGATCGCCAAGCGGGTGGGACAGGTGACGCTGAACTTCGCCGCCGGTGACTATCGCGCCAGCGCGCAGGCCAAGGCCGGCTCCTATGTCGATAAGGCCGCCGCCACGCTGCCCGCCGAAATCCAGCAGAAGATCACGGCGAAGCGCAAGGCCGGCGACGCCGACGCGGCGATCGACCCCTTCGCCCAGCCGGACGTGAAGGCGGCATTGCAGAAAACCAGCTTCGAGCTGCTCGTGGGTTTCAACCTGACCCAGGATCAGCTCCGATATAACGCGACCCGTTAAGCGCTGCCCCATTCTACCGTTCGGGCTGAGCTTGTCGAAGCCTTGCCCTTCTTGAAAGAAAAGAGCGGCCCTTCGACAGGCTCAGGGCGAACGGAACTTGTCAGAAAGTTTCGTACAGTGTCCCTTTACACCCGTTTCACCGCCCATCTCGACACCGTGCTGGACGCGCTGGAGGCTGAAGGCGTGCTGCCTGCCGGCCTCAACCGTAAGCCCGTGACGGTCGAGCCGCCGCGCGACCCGTCGCATGGCGACCTCGCCACCAACGCCGCGATGGTGCTGGCCAAGCCCGCCGGCACCAATCCGCGCGCGCTGGCCGACGCGATCGTCACCAAGTTGCAGGCGCTGGACGAAGTGGAAAGTGCGACCATCGCCGGCCCCGGCTTCATCAACCTGACCCTGACCGACCCGACCTGGCGCGCGGAACTCGCCGCGATCCATGCCGATGCGGATGATTATGGCCGGTCCGATTTTGGTCAGGGCGTTACCGTCAACGTCGAATATGTTTCTGCCAATCCGACGGGGCCGATGCACATGGGCCATTGCCGCGGCGCGGTGGTGGGCGACGCGCTCGCCACGTTGCTGGAATATGCCGGGCATAAGGTGACGCGCGAATATTATATCAACGATGCGGGCGGGCAGGTCGACGTGCTCGCCCGGTCGGCGCATGTCCGTTATCGCGAGGCGCTGGGCGAGGATGTCGGCGCCATTCCCGAAGGGCTCTATCCCGGCGACTATCTGGTGCCAGTGGGACAGGCTCTGGCTGCGGACTATGGCGACAAATTCGTCGGCGCACCCGAAGCGGACTGGCTGGTGACGTTCCGCACCTTTGCCGTGGCGAAGATGATGGATATGATCCGCGACGATCTCGCGCTGCTGGGTATCCATCACGACCTCTTCTCTTCGGAGGCGGAATTGCAGGCGGCGGGCAAGCCGGAGCAGGCCGAAGCCTGGCTGCGCGCGCACGACCTGGTCTATGACGGCGTGCTGGAAGCGCCCAAGGGCGAGTTGCCCGACGACTGGGAGCCGGTGGAACTGCCGCTGTTCCGCTCGACGCAATTTGGCGACGATCAGGATCGGCCGATCAAGAAGTCGAACGGGTCGTGGACCTATTTCGGCGCCGACATGGCCTATCATTATCAGAAGGCCCAGAGCGCGGACCAGTTGATCGACATCTGGGGCGCGGACCATGCCGGGACGGTGAAGCGCATCCAGGCCGCCGTCGCCGCGCTCACCGAAGGCAAGGCGCGCTTCGACGTCAAGCTGATCCAGATGGTCCGCCTGCTGCGCGATGGCGAGCCGGTGAAGATGTCCAAGCGGGCGGGTAATTTCGTGACGCTGGCCGATGTGGTCAAGGAAGTGGGCAAGGATGTCGTCCGCTTCACCATGCTGACGCGCAAGGCCGACGCCCAGATGGATTTCGATTTCGCCAAGGTGGTGGAAGCGTCGAAGGACAATCCGGTCTTCTATGTGCAGTACGCCCATGCCCGCATTTCCTCGCTCGGCCGCCGCGCGCAGGAAGCCGGGATTGCGCTGCCAGCGCCCGACCTGTCCCTTCTTGGGACGGCGGAACTGGGCCTGGTAAAGCTCGCTGCGCAATTCCCGCGCGTGGTGGATGGCGCGGCGCAGGCCCGCGAACCGCACCGTGTCGCCTTCTATCTCAATGACTTGGCGTCGGCCTTCCATGGCTGGTGGAATATGGGCAATGATGATCCACAGGCGCGCGTCATCCTGGCCGACCAACCGGCGCTTACCGCGACCCGGCTTTTCCTTGCGCAAGGAATAGGGCAGATTATCCGCAACGGGCTCGCTCTCATGGGCGTTGCGGCCCTGACGGAAATGCAGTGAGGCGCTGGATATAATGAGCGATTATGCGCGCGGACGACTGGACCTTGACGATGAGGATCGTCTGCCCTGGCTGGAGCCGGCCATCGACGATGAGGCGGACGATCGCATCTCGCCCTTGCGGCTGCTCGGCCTGATCCTGCTCGGCCTTGCCCTGATCGGGGCGGTGGTCGCCAGCGTCTGGTGGATGCAGAATCGCAATGGCGGTGGTGGCGCTGGCGAGGGTCAACTCATCGCGGCACCGACCGAGGATTACAAGATCGCCGCCAATGAGGCCGACGCCAAGAAGTTCGACGGCGAAGGCGATGCCAGCTTCGCCGCCAGCGAAGGCGTGGCCCGCGATGGCCGTATCGACCCCAGCCGCGTGCCCGAAGCACCGATCGCCAAGACCGCGCCCGCGCCGGCCGGCCCTGCGCCGGCCGCGCCGAACAAACCCGCCGCCAGCGTCACCGCGCGGGTCACGGACGAAACCAGCGTTCGCCCGGTCGCAACGGCCAGACCAGCCGCCGGTGGCGCGATGATCCAGTTGGGCGCCTACGGTAGCGCGTCCGGCGCCAAGGATGCCTGGACCAAATTGTCGAAGCGCTTCGCCTATCTCGCGCCGCTCGCTATGACGGTCGAACCGGCACAGGTTGGCGGCGGCACCGTCTACCGCCTGCGCGCCGGCGCCGGCGGGCAAGCCGGCACCATCTGCGGCAGGCTGAAAGTCGCCGGCGAAAGCTGCATGGTCGTGAACTGACATGAAGGGGAAGGGCGCTGCTCTTCCCCTTCGACAATCCCGGTTTCACGCGCTACCATCAGGCGCATGAAACCCGTCATCTTCGGTCTTTCCGGCGAAACCCTGACCGCCGACGAGCGCGCCTTCTTTGCTGAGGCTGAACCGGCCGGCTACATAATGTTTAGGCGCAACATCGCCGACCGCGCGCAGGTGCGGGCGCTGACCGATGATCTGCGCAACCTGCATGGCCGCGACGACCTGCTGATCATGATCGATCAGGAGGGTGGCCGGGTGGCCCGGATGCAGGCGCCGGTCTGGCCCAGCTTCCCGCCCGCCGCGGCGTTCGACCAACTCTACGACATCGCGCCGTCGAGCGCCATTGCCGCCGCGCGCGCCAATGCCCGTGCGATTGCGCTCACGCTGGCGGACGTCGGCATCACCGTCGATGCGCTACCGTTGCTGGATGTGCGGCAGGACGGGGCGAGCGACATCATGGGCGACCGCACGCTGGGTGCCGATCCGATGCGGGTGGCGGCGCTGGGCCGCGCCACGCTCGAAGGACTGGCCGAAGGCGGCGTGGTCGGCATCGTCAAGCATATGCCGGGCCATGGCCGGGCGATGGTGGACAGCCATCTGGCGCTGCCGATCGTCAATGCCAACCTCAATGCACTGGAAACCGACCTGGCGCCGTTCCGCACGCTCAATCGCGCGCCGATGGGGATGACAGCCCATGTCGTCTACACCGAATGGGATGCGGAGCGCCCGGCCAGCCTGTCGCCCAGGATTATCGGCGAGATCATCCGCCAGCGGATCGGCTTTGACGGGCTGCTGATGTCCGATGATCTGGACATGAAGGCGTTGCGGGGCAGCATCCCCGAACTCGCGGCCGGCGTGGTCGCGGCGGGATGCGATCTGGCGCTCAATTGCTGGGGGCGGATGGACGATATGGTCGGCATCGCCGGTTTGCTGCCCGACATCACGGATCAGGCGCGGGCGCGGCTCGACCGGGCGATGACGTCGGTGACGCGGGGGGGCGATCAGCCGGAACTGGAAGAATTGCTGGCGACTCGCGATTCGCTCTTGGGGCTGGCGCTCGCTTGACTGAGGATATGTTCGGCCAGCCGGCTGTTCCCAGTGTCGAAACGCTCACCGTCAGCTTCGATGCGTGGGAGGGGCCGCTCGACCTGCTGCTCAATCTGGCGCGCACGCAGAAGGTCGATCTGCGCGAAATCTCCATTCTGGCGCTGACCGAGCAATATCTGGCGTTTATCGACGGTGCGCGGCAGTTGCGGCTGGAACTGGCGGCCGATTATCTGGTGATGGCGGCATGGCTCGCCTATCTCAAATCCGCGCTACTGCTGCCCCGGCAGGAGCAGGAAGATCCCAGCCCGGAAGAAATGGCGCTGCGGTTGCAATTACGGCTCCAGCGTTTGCACGCGATGCGCGATGCCGCCGCCCGGTTGATGGCGCGCGACCGGGTGGGGCGCGACGTCTTCATCCGGCGCAAGCCGGAGGGACTGCGGTTGGTGAAGAAGGCGCAGTGGCGGGCCAGCCTCTATGACCTGATCCAGGCCTATGGCCAGATTCGCGCCCGGACCCAGCCGGTGGTCCACACCATCGCGGTGCGCCCGGTGATGACGCTGGACGAGGCGATCCAGCGGGTCGGGTCGCTCGTCGGCACGGCGGTCGACTGGACCCGGCTCGAATCCTTTCTCCCCCCGGATCTGGATGCGCCGAAGGCGAAGTCGGCGCTGGCCAGCAGCTTCGTCGCGGCGCTGGAACTGGCGCGGCAGGGCCGGCTGGAGATGCAGCAGGACGGCATCTTCGCCCCCATCTATCTGCGTGCGCCCGCACCGAATCAGGGAAGCGCGGCATGAGCAGTGAGCCTGACGATTTTCTCCGCGCGTTAGAGGCCGCCCTGTTCGTGGCAGAAGCGCCGCTGACACCGGCGGAACTCAGGCTGCATGTGGGTGAGGGCGGTAATCTGGATGCGGCGTTGTGCACGCTGTCGGATCATTATGCCGGGCGGGGTATCAACCTGGTCGAGCGGGGCGGGCGCTGGCATTTCCAGACCGCGAGCGATCTCGCCCATATCCTGCGCCGGGAGAAGGACGAACCGCGCAAATTGTCGCGTGCCGCCATGGAGACGCTGGCGATCATCGCCTATCACGAGCCGGTCAGCCGTGCGGAAATCGAAGCCATTCGCGGGGTTCAGGTGGCCAAGGGGACGCTGGACGTATTGATGGAGGCGGGCTGGGTCCGCCCCGCCGGACGGCGTGAAGTGCCCGGTCGCCCGCTCATCTATGCGACCAGCGTAGATTTTCTGTCACATTTCGGGCTTAGCAGCCGTCGCGACCTTCCCGGAATGGACGATTTGCGCGCCGCAGGTCTGCTCGACCCCGTTGATTTGGCGCTGGAGGGTATGGGCGGGCAATCCGTTCTGGAAAATGACGACGAAGAGGCCTAGATAGGCCCTCTACTAGGAGTATTGAAAAATGGGTTCCTTTTCGCTGATGCACTGGGTGATCGTGCTCCTGGTCGTCATGCTGCTGTTCGGTGGCGGCCGTATTTCCGGCCTGATGGGCGACGTGGCCAAGGGCATCAAGAGCTTCAAGAAGGGCATGGCCGATGATGACGACGATGTGACGCCGGCCAAGCCGGCCGTGCGCATCGACGGTCATCGTGTGCCCGAACAGGATGCGCCGACGCCCAGCGCGACCGAAGAAAAGACCAAGGCCTGATCCTCCAGCAAGGCCGATAGTCCCGCATGTTTGGTATCGATTCGTCTGAATTTCTGGTGATCGTGATCATTGCCGTGATCGTGATCGGGCCGAAGGACTTGCCGCGCGCGCTCTACAAGGTGGGGCAGATCGTCGGCAAGGCGCAGGGCATGGCCCGTCATTTCCGCACCGGCATCGACGCCATGGTGCGCGAAGTGGAACTGGAAGAGCTGGAAAAGAAATGGGCCGCGCAGAACAAGCGGATCATGGACGAGCACCCGCCCGAAACATCGACGGATGCTCTGCCCGCGCCGGTCGAAACGTCAGCGCAGGACGGGGTGCAGGATATGCCGCCCTATGTCGCGGACACCGCGCCGGTGGAAAAGCCGCCCTTCGTCGCCGAATCGGCGCCAGTCGCTTCGCCGTCGGCCGTTACGCCGTCGCCCGCTACGACATCGGCCAACGACGGGCCGCCCTATGTGGCGGATGCCCCCGTCGCTCAGCCTCAAAAGGGTGACGCGGCAGCATGATCGGGGATATCGACGACAGCAAGGCGCCCTTGCTCGATCATCTGATCGAATTGCGCGGCCGTTTGCTCAAATGCGTCTATGCGCTGGTCCTGACCGGTGCGATCTGCTTCTATTTTTCGGAGCAACTGTTCGCGATCCTGGTCTATCCGCTCAAGGAAGCGTTCGGCGACGGCGGCGGCCGGCTGGTGTACACCAAGCTGTACGAAGCCTTCTTCGTGCAGGTGAAGATCGCGTTCTTCGGTGCTTTCTGCCTGTCTTTCCCAATCATCGCCAACCAGCTTTGGGCCTTCGTCGCGCCGGGCCTTTATGCCAAGGAAAAGAAGGCGCTGCTGCCCTTCATCCTGGCGACGCCCTTCCTGTTCGCGATGGGGGCCAGCCTGGCCTATTTCGTGGTGATGCCGACGGCCTTCCACTTCTTCCTGGAGTTTCAGGGCAATAGCAGCGGCCTGTCAGTGGAGGCGCTGCCGAGCGCGGACGCCTATCTGGGGCTGGTCATGCAGTTCATCCTGGCTTTTGGCATCAGCTTCCTGATGCCGGTGCTGCTGATGCTGCTCAACCGTGCAGGTTTCGTCACGCGGGCGCAACTGATCAGCATGCGCCGCTACATGATCGTCGCGGCCTTCATTCTTGCCGCGGTGCTGACCCCGCCGGACGTCGTGTCGCAACTGATGCTCGCAATCCCGCTGCTGCTGCTGTACGAAATCACCATCATCGCCATCTGGTTCACGGACCGCAAGGCGGCGAAAGTGGAAGCGGAGGAAGAGGCTCCGGCCTGAGGCTTCCGGTTCAGCAGGCGCAGTGGATATGGGGCATCTGAATGCGTGAGACGGGGACTGTCGGCTTTCAGATCGCGTTCTCAACATGCAGTCATCCCAGCGAAGGCTGGGATCTCAGGCAGGCGAACGCTGCGTAAACGGATGGCGCGAGACGGCTCGCCGCCTTCCAACGCCGCCTGAGACCCCAGCTTTCGCTGGGGAACGGCTACAGGGTGGTCTCAAATGCACCTCTGACCGAAAACCATCGGCCCGACGCATCGTCATTCTCCACTCTCCAAAAAAAAGGCCCGCCGTTTGACGGGCGGGCCATGCTAGGGAGGGGGTAGTAAACGGTAAATCCGTAGCGCTTAGTTCGCGCTTTTTTCCACGGCCTTGCCAGCGCTCTGCACGTCGCGGCCCGCGCCCTCGACCGTGTTGCATGCAGCGACCATCAGCGAACCTGTGAGCAGCACGGCAGCCAGGATTTTCTTCGTCATCGAAAGTCTCCTCGTCAAATTCTGTGACCGGACGGCATTGCCGTCTCAGCGACGAAAGGAAGAACCCGCGCTGCCAGAATACGTTCCGCAGCCGGAAAGAATAATGATTTCAAGGGAAAATCTGCCCCGGAAAAATTCTGAGCCCGGAATGCGTCGGGGGGGGAAGCATTCCGGGCTCATATTTTGTGGATAGCAAGAGCGGGGGGCAAAAGATTTGCTATCCGAATTGTAGAACCCGTCGCGACCCGGATCGGTTCCCGCAACTGCCAAAAAAACGCATTTCTTTAAATGCTTTTTTTACAGATGCTTCGATGGTGAGCGACTTGTTAACCACAAGAAAGTGGCGGCTGAACGGAAAAAAGATCAGGTAAGGGGGCGGCCCGTATTGCGATATTCCGGCCGGATGGTGGATTCCGGCAGGCCATCATCGGCCGGTTGCGGCCGGGGTGCGGGTGTCCATCCGACGGGCGGCATGGCCTGGGACGGGGTGGCGGATAGGGGCATGCCGGCTGGCGGGACATAAGCGGGGGCAAGCGTTTCCAGGGGTACGACGGGCCTGGCGGGCCAACTGGTACGCGCCGGGCCTGAAATCGTCTCCCGTCCCAGATAGGGAATGCGGAAGGCGGCGGGCGTGCCGTTGAACCCAGGATTGCGATAGAAGATATGCGCGCCGATTACCGCCACCGCCTGAAGGCTGGACGACCATTCTGGACGTACCGCCAGCGTATGATAATGGGTCGCCAGGCCGACCGGCACATAGACCTGTCCAGCAAGCGCCTGTTCGGCCACGCGCCGCGCCCGCACCCAGGCCGCCGCCGCCGGCATCCGCGCCATGGCGCCGTCGCAGCTGAAAGTGAACTGGCATCGAAAGTCGGTCCGTTCCGACCCCTGATAGACGACGCCGCAGACCGTGTTGGGCCAGAGCGGACTGCGCACCCGGTTCAGCACCACTTGCGCAACCGCCCGCTGGCCGTCGTCCGGCTCGTTGGCGGCCTCATAATAGATGGCCGATGTCAGGCAGTTGATTGCACGGTAGCTGTCCACGCCGGTCATCCCGCGAAAGACCATCGCCGGCGCGGCCTTCGCTTCGTCCAGCCCCAGCACATGTTCGCTTTGCACCGTGGCAACGCCCGGAACCGGATCGAACGCGCCCTGCGCATAGAAGAAGGCGGAGCCGGGGAAATTCTGCGCCGACACCTCGGACGGGTCGGCATGGGCGGCATCCTGTTCGCCGCCCAGCATGTCGAGGGGCGCGGCGGTGATGAGGCGCGGCGCCACGAGCAGCAGCAGCGCGATCGCAAGAATCGCCCCATGCCCTTTCCACCCTCGCATTTGCGCCAGCAACCGCATGCCAATCCTGTAAAATGGCAACCCGCCGTCGCCCGTCCCGTTGGCTCTTAGCCGAAAAACCTTATTCTTTCCTCCCTGCATTTGCGCCTGTGCCGCGATGGGACGGCGATTGGCGCAAAGGTTAAAATGCCCGCTTTGCCCCGATCATCATTCCCTTGCTTGGCAAAGTCGTACAGGCCGGGCTATGCGGGTTTCATGCTGCTTCAATCGGATAGTCTCGCGCTGATCGGCAACACGCCGATGGTGCGCCTCGCTGGCCCCTCGCAGGAGACGGGCTGCGACATTTTCGCAAAATGCGAATTCGCCAATCCCGGTGCGTCCGTAAAGGATCGCGCCGCCCTGTTCATCGTCAACGATGCCGAGGAGAAGGGACTGCTCAAGCCGGGCGGCACGATCGTCGAGGGGACGGCGGGCAATACCGGCATCGGTCTTGCGCTGGTCGCCAATGCCAAGGGCTACAAGTCGATCATCGTCATGCCCGAAACGCAAAGCCGGGAAAAGATGGACACGCTGCGCGCGCTGGGCGCGGAACTGGTGACGGTGCCGGCGGCGCCCTATTCCAATCCCGGCCATTTCGTTCACACCTCGCGCCGGATGGCGGAGGAGACGCCCGGCGCGATCTGGGCCAACCAGTTCGATAACATCGCCAATCGCAAGGCGCATATCGTGGGCACGGCCGAGGAAATCTGGACTCAGATGGATGGCCGGATCGACGGTTTTACCTGCGCGGCGGGGACCGGCGGCACGATCGCGGGCGTGGGGCTTGGCCTCAAGGCCAAGGATGAGGCGATCACCATCGCGCTTAGCGACCCGCATGGCGCGGCGCTCTACAATTATTACGCCCATGGCGAATTGAAAGCAGAGGGTTCGTCGGTCGCCGAAGGCATCGGGCAGGGACGCATCACCGCCAATCTGGACGGCGCGCCGATCGACACGCAATTCCGCATTTCCGACGAGGATGGCCTGCTCTGGGTCCGCCGCTTGCTGGCCGAAGAAGGGCTGTGCCTGGGCCTGTCGTCGGGCATCAATGTCGCGGGCGCAGTGGCGTTGGCCAGGCAATTGGGGCCGGGCAAGCGTATCGCGACGATCCTGTGTGACACTGGCTTCCGGTACCTTTCGACCCTCTACAACCGGCAATGGCTGGAATCTAAGGGCTTGACGGTCTTCCCCTGGCTCGCGCAGACTGCATGATCGTCGACACGGGTCGCGGCGAAGACAATAAGAGCGCAAGCATGGCTGAAACACCCCGCCGTCAGGAAGGGTTGCAGCGCGTCCAGATCGGGCTGACCGGTCTGGCGGGCGTCGTGCTGCTGGTTGGCCTCGCCAATATCGTGATCGAAAAGGCGCGCATGGATGATGCCGCGCTGCCGCCGCCGGTCGTGCCCACGCTGAGCCAGACGCAAAATGCGGTTTCGCCCAAGGAACCGCTGGCCGAACTCGGCGTACAGCCCGCACCGGAGCAGGCGCCGATTGTGCCTGACCTCCAGCCCGATCCCAATATCCGCAAGCCCATCGACCGCGACCCCGCGCAGCAGCAGCGCTAGGGGCGTCATTCGGGGCATCAGTGGATATTGCGTGTCCCCTACGCTCGTTCAGGCTGAAACTGTCGAAGCCCTGCTCTCCTCTTCCAAAGGACAGCCCTTCGACAAGTTTATGTCGAACGGATGAATTCGGGATGCAGGGGTGTCGATGAAAGCCGGCCTGAAGCGATTCCTCTGGCTGTGGTTGTCACCGCTCGGCCTGTTCCTCGCCGGGTTGCAGCGCGCTTTCCTGACCGGGCAGGCCGATCCGTGGGATTGGGGCCTGTCTGCCGCCTTGCTGCTCGCAATGGTTGGGCTGCTGCTCTCGCGGCGTGGCTGGCTGATGCAGGTCTGGGTAACGCTGGGTGGCGTCGGGACGGTGCTGATCTTTTGCACATTGGCGGCCGGGCGCGCGCCCGCCCCACTAGCAGTGGCAGGATTTCTCGCGGTGGCGTTGCTTGCCACATTCGGCGGCGCTTCCCTTGGTTCATTTCCGTTCGCTTCGAGTGAAGTCGAGAAGTCGCAGGGGTCACCTATGCGTTTCTCGGCACGCTCGAAACGAACGGGTGTTGGGTTGAGCCTCCTGATTCTTGCCGCCGTCCTCGTCTGGCGTGGGCCTGCGCAACCGGTCCGGCCTGTCCCGGCCCGTCCCGACCTCGCTGTCATCACCGGTCTGCCGCTCTTCTGGGACGAGGCGGGACAGGGTGAACCGCGCGATGCGCCGATCGTCACGCTGCTACGCACCCGCTTCACCGTCATACCGATGGATAATCCGCTTCAACTCACAGGTGCGGGTGCGCGTCGCCTGCTTCTGGCCCAGCCCCGCGCGCTGGCGCCGGCACAACTGGTCGCGATCGACCAATGGGTGCGGGATGGCGGTACGATATTGGTGCTGGCCGACCCGCTGCTGCGGTGGCCGTCGAGCCTGCCGCTGGGCGATCGCCGCCGCGCGCCCTCGATCAGTCAGTTGCAGCCGCTGCTGCACCATTGGGGGGCAGCGCCACTCGCGATCGAGGATCGGGAGGTCCGCCGCATAATCGACGGCGATCTCCTCACCCTGTCAGGTGCGCAGCTTTATGCCATGGGCGACGACCGCCGGATCGTCCATCGCAAGCGGCTGGGCAGGGGAGAGGTTGTGCTGTTGGGCGATGCCGACCTGATCGACGACCGGCTCTGGCTCGCCGATCCGGCTCATCCTCTCGATCCCCGCTACTGGGTGGCCGATACGCCCGCGGGGCTCGTTCGCTGGCTGGGTGGCGCTGCCATAGCCGGCGACCGGCGCTGGATGCGGGAGTCGCGCGACGTCATCCGGGGACTCAGGTGGGCGCTTTTGGCTGGGATGATATGGGCGATGCTGGGCGCGATACGCCTTCGCCGGGACGGGCGAGGCTTCAGCCCCGGAACAGAAAGGGAATATGGCGGCGCAAAAGATAACAAATCCGGTTAGTCCCGTATTTCACCGTCTTTTCCCATCACCACCCATGCTTTCCCATTGCAGTCCACCCCCATGCTTGGTAGGAAAACCAGCATTGGGGTTCGTCAGGCTTTGCGTTGTCCTGTGCGCTGGATGATCGTTCTCATGATTCCAGCGACGGACGGCCTGTGCCCCGAAAACAAGGGGCCAGATAGCCATCGTGTCGGACGTCATTCTCTATTCGGGCAACGCATTCAGCGTCGCGGACGGCAAAGGCCGTTTCGTGCTGCCCCTGGAGATGCGCAAGCTGGTGAAGCAGGCCAGCGGTGGCGAAAATCGCCTGTGCCTGTCCGTCCATTTCGACAATGGCTGCGCCACGGGCTTTGGCCTGTCCCACAAGCAGTTCCTGTTCGAGGAAGTCGATAAACTGGAGCAGAAGGCCTATGAGGCCGGGCGCGACTTCAACGCCGATATAGAGCGCGAAAACCGCCTCGGCACGATCGAGGACGTGAATTTCGACGATGCCGGCCGTTTCTTCCTCCACCCCGATATCAAGGAAGAAGCAGGCATCACGGACGCGATCTTCTTCTACGGCGTGGGCCGCTACTTCCAGATATGGAAGCCCGAAGCGCTCATCGAAAGCCCGGATCGCCCGGCGCTGATCCGCAACAAGGTCCGCCGCTGGATCGACGCGCGTGCCGAAGGGGCGGCGAAGTGAGCGGCGCTCCGCACATCCCCGTCCTGATCAGTGAAGTGCTCGAAGCCCTCGCCATCAACCCCGGCGAGATTCATGTCGACGGCACCTTCGGCGCGGGTGGCTATAGCAGCGCCATGGCCAGCGCCGGCGCGCGCGTCTTCGCCTTCGATCGCGACCCCGATGCGATCCGCGAAGGGCAGGCGGTGGCCGATGCGCATCAGATCACGCTGATCCCCGGCGAATTTTCGCGCATGGCGGAACTGCTGGCGGAACGCGGCATCGACAAGGTGTCGGGCATCACGCTCGATATCGGCGTATCCTCGATGCAACTGGACCGGGCGGAGCGCGGCTTTTCCTTCCAGTCGGACGGCCCGCTCACCATGACGATGAGCCAGGACGGCATGAGCGCCGCCGATTTCCTCAACGATGCTTCGGAAGAGGACATTGCCAACGTCATCTATCGCTATGGCGACGAACCCAGGTCGCGTCGCGTCGCTCGTGCGATCGTGGAGGCGCGCCCGCTGGAGCGCACAGGCCAACTGGCCGCCGTCGTCCGCAAGGCGCTGGGCCACAAGCCGCATGACAAAAAAGACCCCGCGACCCGCACCTTCCAGGCGATCCGCATCCATGTGAACCGCGAGTTGGAGGAACTGGAGATGGCCCTCGACGCGGCGGAAATGCTGCTGGAGGAGGGCGGTCGGCTGGCGATCGTGACTTTCCATTCTCTGGAAGACCGCATCGTCAAACAATTTCTGCGCAACCGTAGCGGCGGCGACAGCGGCGGGTCGAGGCATATGCCCGAACGCGCCGCTGGTCCGCAACCGACCTTCGCCAAGCCGGCCAAGGCGGTGAAGCCGGGCGAGGCGGAACTGGCGCGCAACCCCCGCGCCCGATCCGCCACCCTGCGCGCCGCCATTCGTACCTCTGGCCCCGCCCAGTCCACTTCCGCCCGGAGTGCCCGCGCATGATCGCCGTCAAGAGGTTGCAGAGCCTGATCTGGGTGATCCTCGTCGCGCTGGGCGCGCTCGGCGCCTATATGGTGTCGCTCAAGGTCGCGACCGAGCGCAACGAACTGATGAAGGTTCGGGCGCAGATCGCGCGGGCAAAGGCCGACATCCGCTATCTGGAAACGGAATTCAGCGCGCGCGCCTCGATGCGTCAGCTGGAGCGCTGGAATCAGGATGATTTCATGTATGCGACGCCCACCGCGCAGCAATATCTGGGCGGGGAACGGGCGCTCGCCCATCTGGACGGCGTCCAGCCAAATGGCCCCGATTACGTCGCGCCGCCTGTGATGGTGGCGATGGTGGAAACCCCGGCCGACCTGCCTTCGGCTCCCCAGAAGGCGCCGGAAAGCCCGGCCGCGACCCAGATTCGCAGCGATATCGCCGTGATCCGCGAAGCCCATGCCGCCGATACCGTCGACAAGCTGCCCAAGCCTGCGCCCCGCACCCCCGCGCAGCAGGCCAAGGTCGATGCCGATGTGTCGAAGCCCAATCCGATCGCGCGCAAGGCGGAACGGATGGCGATGCTCGACGCCAAGCTGCTGGATGACAGCACGCTGGGCGACCTCAGCGCCAGGGCGGCGCGCGAAAAACGCAGGGAGCAGCGCTGATGGCGACGATCATTGTCCAGCCGGGCGGCGAGCGGGCGGGGCGAGCGCGGGTCAACCTGACCGCCATCGCCCATAACCGGCTCATGCTGCTGTTGATCCTGTTCATGCTCATCACTGCCATCGTCATTGGCCGACTCGTCTGGGTCGGTATTTTCGCGCATGGCAATGTGGGTGATGGCAGCCTGTCGCCTTTCCTGCCCGCGCGTGCCGACATCGTCGATCGCAACGGGGTGCCGCTGGCGCGGACCATGGATGCCTATTCGGTGGCGGTACGCCCGTCCAAGCTGATCGGCGATCCGGGCGAACTGGCGCGCAAGCTGCACGAAATCTTCCCCGACGAACCCGAAGCGGCTTTCTACAAGAAGCTGACCGGCCGGGGCTGGGCCTATCTGCGTCGCCGCGCCCTGCCCGAAGAAGTGGCGGCGGTGAACGCGCTGGGTGAAATCGGTATCGAATTTCCGCGCGAGAAAGAGCGCCTCTATCCGCAGCGCACGCTGGCGGCCCATGTGCTGGGCTTCGCGCCCGACTCTGCGGGTGTCGGCGGCATGGGCGTGGAGGCGGCCTTCAACGACCGTCTGATCGACGTGGGCCAGCGCGGCAGGCCCTTCGCCATTTCGATCGACAGCCGGGTGCAGGGTGCGCTGGAAAGCGAACTCTACGCCCAACTGGTGCAGACGAAGGCCAAGGGCGCGGGCGGCATCATCATGGACGCCAATACCGGCGAGATCATCGCCATGGCCTCCATCCCCGTCTTCGACCCCAACAAGCTGCAAAATTATGCGGGCAAGAGTTGCAGCCAATCGCCACTCTGCAACCATATGGTGCAGGCCCGCTACGAACTGGGTTCCTCGTTCAAGCCGCTGTCGATCGCTGCGGCGATGGATGCCGGCGTCGTGACGTCGATGAGCAAGCGCTATGACGCGACCGCGCCGCTTGCCGTCGCCGGTTTCCGCATCAAGGACGACCATGCGATGGGCCGCTGGATCAACGTGCCGGAGATATTGGTCCACAGCTCCAACATCGGCACGGCGCGAATCGCCGACGAAATGGGTGCGGCGCCGCTGCAAAAAATGTTCCGCAGCCTGGACTTCGACCAGCGTGCGCCGATCGAGTTCAACGAGCGCGCCAGGGGCATCTGGCCGTCTAGTTGGGGCCGCATCACCAGCATGACCACCGCCTATGGCCATGGCATCGCCGTGACGCCGCTCCACTTGGCGGCGGCCTATGCGGCGCTGGTCAATGGCGGCATCTGGCGTCCCGCCACCGTGCGCAAGCTGCGTCCCGACGAAGTGCCCGAAGGCCGCCGCGTCTTCACCGCCGCCACCAGCGCGCGGATGCGGCAACTGTTGCGGATGATCGTGTCGGCGGGTACAGGACGAAGCGCCGACGCCAAGGGATTCCGGGTGGGCGGCAAGACGGGTTCCGCCGAAAAGCCCCAGGAGGGGCGCTATAACAAGACTTCGCTCGTGACGACTTTCGCTTCTGCCTTCCCGATGGACAATCCCCGTTACGTCGTGGTGGCGATCATGGACGAGGCGACGGGCCAATATGGCCTGCGCACGGCCGCCTGGACCGCCGCGCCGGTGGTCAAGCGCGTGGTGGAGCGCACCGGCCCGATGCTGGGCGTGATGCCGGACGAAAGCCGTGACGTGGATATTTCGGATCTGATGCCGCTGCTGCACGGCGACAAGGAGAAAGAATGATGCGCCTCGGGTCGCTAATCGAGGGGTTGGATGCGGATATATCGGACAAGGTCGGCGGCATCGCCGGCCTTGATGCGTCCGTGACCGGCTTTGCCATCGACAATCGCAAGGTTGCGCCGGGCACCGTCTTCGGTGCGTTCCAGGGCCTGCGCGTCAATGGTGAGGATTATATTCCCGACGCCGTGAAGGCCGGCGCCGTCGCCATCGTCGCACGCCCCGAAGCAAAGGTGGAAGGGGCGATTCATATCGCGCATGCCAATCCGCGCCGCCTGCTGGCGCTGATGGCTGCCCGCTATTTCGCGCCTTTCCCGGATGTGACCGTCGCCGTCACCGGCACCAATGGCAAGACCAGCACGGTCGAACTCGCCCGCCAGCTCTGGCGCATGATGGGCCACAAATCCGCGTCGATCGGTACGCTGGGCGTGACCACCGCCGTCGATCAGGTGTCAACCGGCCTCACCACGCCGGACATCGTCACCTTCCTCGCGAACATGTCGGGCCTGAAACGTGAAGGCATCACCCATGCCGCGTTCGAAGCCTCCAGCCACGGCCTCGACCAGTATCGCACCGAAGGGTTGCCGGTCGTCGCTGGCGCTTTCACCAATTTGTCGCGCGATCATCTCGATTATCATGGCGACATGGACAGCTATTTCGACGCCAAGATGCGGCTGTTCGATGAAGTCGTGTCGGCGGACGGCGCGGCGGTCGTGTGGGCCGATGACGCATGGTCGGACAAGGTCATTCAGCGCGCTACGAAGCGGGGGCTTCGTGTGCTGAGCGTCGGGGTGCAGGGGCAGGCTTTGCGCCTTGCCAACCGCACCCCGACCCAGTTGGGCCAGGCGCTGGAAGTCGAAGCCGACGGCAAACTTTATAAGGTCAACCTGCCCCTGATCGGCGCCTATCAGGCCGCCAATGCGCTGACCGCCGCCGGCCTCATCATCGCTTGCCGTGGTGACACGGCCAAGGTCATGGAACTGCTCGGCCGGGTCCAGCCGGTGCGCGGACGGCTGGAGCGCGCGGTCATCAGCAAGGCGGGCGCGCCTGTTTATGTCGATTACGCCCATACGCCCGATGGCCTGAAAGCCGCGATTGAGGCACTGCGCCCGCATACGCGCGGCAAGCTTATCACCCTGTTCGGCGCCGGTGGCGATCGCGACGCGGGCAAGCGGCCGCTGATGGGCAAGGTGGCGGCCGAACTGTCCGACCATGTTATCGTCACCGACGATAATCCCCGCTCGGAAG
Organism: Sphingobium sp. Leaf26; assembly: GCF_001421665.1. Taxonomy (GTDB): domain Bacteria; phylum Pseudomonadota; class Alphaproteobacteria; order Sphingomonadales; family Sphingomonadaceae; genus Sphingobium. The sequence continues at coordinate 587,020 of NZ_LMKV01000001.1, read as the reverse complement.
AGCCCTCCGCGATCCGCGCCGCCGTGCTGGCCGGCGCGCCGGAAGCGGAAGAAATCGGCGGTCGTCGCGCCGCCATCGCCGCCGCCATCGGTCAGGCTGGTGCGGACGATATCGTCCTGCTGGCCGGCAAGGGCCATGAACAGGGCCAGATCATCGGCGATCGCGTCTTGCCCTTCGACGACGTCACCGTGTCGCGGGAGTGCGCGGGTTGAACAAGGAGATGTGCCACCTTCTTCCGTTCGCCCTGAGCCTGTCGAAGGGCGCGCGCGTGCTTCGACAGGCTCAGCACGAACGGATGTTTATGCGGGGCAACGGTAAATGACCGACCTCTGGACCTCCGCCGAAATCGCCGAAGCCACAGGCGGCGCCGCGTCGGCGCCGTTTGCCGTTTCGGGCGTCGCCTTCGACAGTCGCGAAGTGGGGCAGGGCGACCTGTTCGTCGCGATGAGGGGAGAAACGACCGACGGCCACAAGTTCATCGACAAGGCGTTCGGGCAGGGTGCCGCCGGCGCGATCGTCAGCGAAGCCGTCGATCATCCCCACATCCTCGTCCCCGACAGCGCGCTCGCGCTCGAAGCCTTGGGCAAGGCGTCACGCAAGCGCATGAATGGCAGGGTGATTGGGGTCACCGGATCGGTCGGCAAGACCGGGACGAAGGAAGCGCTGTTTCAGGCGCTGGATCGCGCGGCTCCGGGCACGGTGCATCGTTCGGTCAAAAGCTACAACAACCATGTCGGCGTGCCCTTGAGCCTGTCGCGCATGGCGCGGGACGCAGCCTTTGGCGTGTTCGAAATGGGCATGAACCATGCTGGCGAACTGTCATCGCTGACACGGCAGGTTTGCCCCCATGTCGCGATCGTCACCGCCATCGCGCCCGCCCACATCGAATTTTTCGGCACCGAGGCGAAGATCGCCGAGGCCAAGGCGGAGATTTTCGAGGGGCTGCAACCCGGCGGCACCGCGATCATCCCCTATGACAGCCCGCATGTCGCACTGCTCTACAACAAGGCGGAGCGCCATGCTGCCCGTATCCTGACCTTCGGCACCAGCCCGCAGGCCGATGTCTGCGCGCGCGAAGCCGTACCCGCGCCGGGCGGCGGCACGCTGGTCACGGCGACCCTGCCGGACGCCGAACTCTGCTTCACCGTCGCCGCGCCGGGCGATCATTGGGTGTCCAATGCACTCGCCGTGCTGGCGGCCGTCGAGGCGGTGGGCGGTGATCTCGCCGCCGCCGGCCTCGCGCTCGCCGAAATGCCGGGCCTGCCGGGCCGGGGCGAACGGCGCATTCTGCCGGTCGCGGGCGGCGAGGCGCTGCTGATCGACGAAAGCTACAACGCCAATCCGCTCTCGATGAAGGCGACACTGACCCAGCTTAGTCGGGAGAAGGCCGATCGGCGCATCGCCATATTGGGCGGCATGCGCGAACTGGGCGACCGCAGCGTCGAACTCCATGCCGGCCTTGCCGAACCGCTGGGCGCGGGCCAGGTCGATTATGCCATATTGGTCGGCGCGGAAATGGCGCCGCTGGCCGATGCGCTTGGCAGTATCATTGCCCATGTCCATGTCGCCGACACGGCGGCGGCCATCCCCCTCATCCAAACCGAAATGCGCGCGGGCGACGCGATCCTGGTCAAGGGCTCCAATGGTGTGGGTCTGTCCCGCCTGGTCGCGGCCCTGACCGAAGGCGCTCGTGACGGAGATACCGACTAATGCTCTACTGGCTGGCCGAAACCCTGGATTTTGCAGGCGTCTTCAACCTGATCCGCTATCTGTCCTTCCGGGCGGGCGCGGCGATCTTCACCGCGCTGCTGATCGGCCTCGTCATCGGCCCGAAATTTATCGGCTGGCTCCGCGTCCGTCAGGGCAAGGGGCAGCCGATCCGTGACGATGGCCCGCAGAGCCACCTCGCCAAGCGCGGCACGCCGACCATGGGCGGCCTCATGATCCTGACCTCCATGGTCGCGTCCGTGCTGCTGTGGATGGACCTGTCCTCCACCTATGTCTGGGCCTGCCTGTTCGTGACGCTGGGCTTCGGCGCGATCGGCTTCCTGGACGATTATGACAAGGTGACGAAGGCCAGCCACAAGGGGCTGTCGGGCAAGGCGCGACTGGCGGCCGAGTTCCTGATCGCGGGCGTCGCCGCCTGGATGATCGTCCACCAGCATGGCAACACGGCCCTTTATGTGCCCTTCTATAATGGCCCCGCGATCGAGCTTGGACCGTTCTATTTCTGCTTCGCCGCCTTCGTGATCGTCGCGTTCGGCAATGCGGTGAACCTGACCGACGGTCTCGACGGCCTGGCCACCATGCCGGTCATCATCGCCAGCCTCGCGTTCCTGCTGATCGTCTATCTGGTCGGTCGCGCGGATTTCGCCGAATATCTGGGCATCCCGCACGTACCGGGCGCGGGGAACCTGACGATCCTGTGCGGCGCGATCATCGGATCCGGTCTCGCTTTCCTATGGTTCAATGCGCCGCCGGCCGCCGTCTTCATGGGCGATACCGGGTCGCTGGCGCTGGGCGGAACGATCGGCGTCATCGCCGTCACCGCGCATCATGAAATCGTGCTGGGTATCATCGGCGGGCTTTTCGTGGTGGAAGCACTCTCGGTCATCATCCAGGTGTTCTTCTACAAACGCACCGGCAAGCGCGTGTTCAAGATGGCGCCGATCCACCATCATTTCGAGCAATTGGGCTGGGCCGAACCGACGGTGGTGATCCGTTTCTGGATCATCGCCTTCGTGCTGGCGCTTGCCGGCCTCGCCACGTTGAAGCTGCGATGATCGTTTCCAGCGCCTTTGCAGGCAAGACCTATGCGGTGCTGGGGCTGGCGCGGTCGGGCCTCGCCACGGTCGCAACGCTGGTTGCCAGTGGCGCGCGCGTCGTCGCCTGGGACAGCCGGGAAGAAGCGCGTGCGCTGGTCGAGGGCCAGGCAGAACTGGGCGATCCGATGGAGATCGACCTGGCCGGTTTCGATGGCATCGTCGTGTCGCCGGGCGTGCCACTGAACCGCCACCCGATCGCCATGCGCGCCAGAATCGCAGGCGTACCGATCATCGGCGACATCGAACTGTTCGCGCTCGCCCGCCCGACGCTGCCCCCGCACAAGGTCGTCGGCATCACCGGCACCAACGGCAAGTCGACCACCACCGCGCTGATCCACCACATCATCGAGCAGGCGGGCTATCCGACCGTCATGGGCGGCAATATCGGCCTGCCGATCCTCAGCCAGCCGCCGCTGGAGCCCAATCTGCATGGCGTGGGCGTCTATGTGCTGGAACTGTCCAGCTACCAGATCGACCTGACACATAGCCTCGACTGCGACGTCGCGGTGCTGCTCAACATCACGCCGGATCATCTGGATCGCTATGAGGGCTTTGCAGGCTACGTCGCGTCGAAGGCGCGGCTGTTCGCGATGCAGTCGGCGGAGCATGTCGCGGTTGTCGATTACATTGCTTATGCTGATCTCGATGTAGTGGACGATGCGCCTGAGGGCTTGTCGATGTTCTTCATCGACATGGTTGAGCTACCAGGGTTGCAGACGGAATGGCCTGCGCTTCAAGGTCCGCATAATCTGCAAAATGCCCAAGCAGCAACGGCTGTCGCAAAGGCGCTGGGCATCGACGAACCAACCATCGCCAATGCCCTAGCCAGCTACGCCTCGCTCCCCCACCGGATGCAGGCCGTGGCCACCCGCAACGGCGTCCTCTACGTCAACGACAGCAAGGCGACCAACGCCGCCTCGACCGCGCCCGCGCTCGCCGCCTGGCCCGCGAAGGATGGCAAGGCCCGCATCCACTGGATATTGGGCGGCGTCGCCAAGTCCGACAATCTGGACGAGTGCGTTCCCCATTTCGCCAATGTCGCGCACGCCTACACCATCGGCGAAGCGGGGCATATGTTCGCCGATCTGCTGCGCCCGCATATGGATGTGGATGACAGTGAAATGCTGAGCGCCGCCGTCCGCCGCGCCGCGCGCATCGCGCAGCCCGGCGACGTGGTGCTCTTGTCGCCCGCCTGCGCCAGTTTCGACCAGTTTCGCGATTTCGAAGCGCGCGGCGATGCCTTCGCCGCCGCCGTCGCGGCGCTCGATTAAGGCTCCGGGACGACGATGAGCAAGAGGGGAACAGGTATGTCCAGAGCAGGCGAACTGGTGAAGGGTTTCCGCACCCGCACCGTGCCGCGCGAACGGACGGCGCTCGCCATCTGGTTCTGGGAAATCGACCGAGTCCTCCTGTCGCTGATCGTGACGCTGATGGCGATCGGACTGGTCGCGGTCGCGGCCGCATCCCCCGTCGCCGCGATCGACCGGTCGACCGCTTCCGTCGCCGTCAATCCGCTCATCTATTTCTGGCGCCAGCTGATGTGGGTGTTCATCGGCCTGCCGATCATGCTCGTCATCTCCATGCTGCCCCGGCCGCAGGCGCGGCGGCTGGCCATCTTCGGCTGCGCCTTCTTCTTCGTCATGCTGCTGTGCGTGCCGATCCTGGGATCGACGGTGAACGGGGCGAAGCGCTGGATCGACCTGCCGGGCTTCCGTTTCCAGCCCTCGGAATTCCTGAAACCCGTCTTCGTCGTGGCGCTCGCCTGGCTGTTGTCGCTGCGGACCAAGGATATGAGCCTGCCGGTGGTGCCGCTCAGCTTCTGCGTCACCGGCCTCATCGCCGTCGTGCTGATGCGCCAGCCCGACTTCGGCCAGACCGTTATCTTCGCCGCCTGTCTCGGCGTCCTGTTGCTGCTGTCGGGCGTGTCGATGCGCTTCATCGGCGCGATGGTCGGCGCCGGGCTGGCGCTACTGGTCGCGGTCTATATGTTCTATGAAAATGGCCGGCAGCGCGTGAACGACTTCTTGGGGATAGGGGTCCAGCTCGACACCGGCCCGGACCAGACCGATCTTGCCTTCCGCACCATTTCCCATGGCGGCTTTACCGGTGTGGGGCCGGGCGGGGGGCAGAACAAGTTCCGCCTGCCCGAAGCGCATACCGATTATATCTTCTCGGTCATCGGCGAAGAGTTCGGCCTGCTCGCCTGCATCGCCATCGCCTGCGTCTATCTCGCCATCGTGGTGCGCGTGCTGCTGCGCCTGCTGGACGAAGAGGATAATTTCACCATCCTCGCCGCTGCCGGCCTCACCACCCAGTTCGGGTTGCAGGCGATCATCAACATGGGCGTCAATGCGCAGATTTTTCCGTCCAAGGGCATGACGCTGCCCTTTATCAGCTACGGCGGCTCCTCTATGCTGGCGCTTTGTATCGGCGTCGGCCTGCTGCTCGCATTCACGCGGCGCAACCCCTTCATGGGTCGGCACACGGTCGTCAAATGGAGTGGTCGATGAGCATTTCCCGTCACTTCGTCCTCGCCGCCGGCGGGACGGGCGGTCATATGATTCCAGCCCATGCGGTTGCCGAGGAACTGATGGCGCGCGGCCATCATGTCGCCCTCGTCACCGATGCGCGCGGTGCGAAGATTCCCGGCATCTTCGACAAGTCGCCGGACAATCGGGCACAGGTGCATATCATGCCCGCCGGCCGCATGACGAAGAACCCGCTGAGTTGGCCTGGTGCGCTGAAGGCGATCCTGGCCGGTCGCGGCATGGCCCGGCGCCTCAACGAAACCTTCCGCCCCACCGCCGTCGTCGGCTTCGGCGGCTATCCCGCCATGCCTGCCTTGCTGGGCGCGTTGGCCGACGGTATCCCGACCGCGATCCATGAGCAGAACGCCGTGCTGGGCCGGGTCAACCGCCTGCTGTCCGGGCGTGTCGACGCGATCGCCACCGCCTATCCCGACGTCCAGCGCCTCAAGAGCGCCTATGCGTCGAAGGTGCACCTGATCGGCAATCCGGTGCGCGAGGAAGTGAAACAGTTGCGCGAGGAGGAATTCCCCGCGCTGACCGACGAAAGCGTCTTTCGCGTGCTGGTGATCGGCGGCAGCCAGGGTGCCTCCATCCTGTCCAGCGTCGTGCCCGAAGGCCTGTCGATGCTGCCGGTCGCGTTGCGCCGCCGCCTGCAAGTCACGCAGCAATGCCGCGCCGAGGATATCGAGCGTGTCCGCAAGGCCTATGCGGAGATGGAAATCCCCGCCGACCTTGCCACCTATTTCAACGATGTGCCCGAAAAGCTGGGCTGGTCGCATCTGGTGATCGCACGGGCAGGGGCCTCGACGCTGGCCGAACTGACCTGCGCGGGTCGCCCGGCGATCCTCATTCCGTTACCCAGCGCGATGGACGACCACCAGACCGCCAATGCCAGGGAAATGACCGAGGCCGGCGGCGCGCGCACCATCCCGCAGGCGCGCTTTACCGCCGTCGAATTGGCCAAGCAGATGCAGAAGATGGCGCTGGAACCCGGCGCCCTGCAAAATGCCGCCAAGCGCGCCCGCAACTGCGGCCGCCCCCATGCCGCGCGCGACATGGCCGACCTGCTCGAAAGCATCGGCACCGCGCCCATCGTCAATGATCCGGTCAGGGTCGGCCCGACCCCGACTACGCTGAATCTGGCGGGGGTTCCGGCATGATCTATCTACGCAAAATCCTCCCCGATACGGGGAGGTGGCAGCCCGAAGGGCTGACGGAGGGGGCTATCGTCCGGGCATGGCGTAGGGGGCGAACCCCCTCCACCACCGCTTTGCGGCGGTCCCCCTCCCCATATTGGGGAGGAATAGCATGAAGGGTGTCGGCACGGACATCGGCACGATCCATTTCATCGGCATCGGCGGCATCGGCATGTCCGGTATCGCCGAAGTGATGCACAATCTGGGTTACAGCGTTCAGGGTAGCGACGTCGCCGAAGGCTATGTCGTGGAAGGGCTGCGGGCCAAGGGGATCAAGGTGATGATCGGCCACAAGGCCGAAAATCTGGGCGATGCCGCCGTGGTCGTCACCTCCACCGCGATCAAGCGCGGCAATCCCGAAGTCGAACTGGCGCTGGAAAACCGCGTCCCCGTCATCCGCCGCGCTGAAATGCTGGCTGAACTGATGCGTCTGAAATCCACCGTCGCTGTCGCGGGCACCCATGGCAAGACCACGACGACGTCGATGGTCGCGGCGTTGCTGGACGCGGGCGGGGTCGATCCCACCGTCATCAACGGCGGCATCATCAACAGCTACGGCTCCAACGCGCGCCTCGGCAACAGCGACTGGATGGTTGTTGAGGCCGACGAGAGCGACGGCAGCTTCCTGCGCCTTGATGGCACGATCGCGGTCGTGACCAATATCGACCCGGAGCATCTGGATCATTATGGCAGCTTCGACCGGGTGAAGGACGCCTTTGTCGAATTCGTCGGCAACGTCCCCTTCTACGGCGCGGCGATGCTGTGCCTCGATCATCCCGAAGTGCAGGCCATCCTGCCGCGCGTGCAGGACCGCCGGATCGTCACCTACGGCTTCTCGGCCCAAGCCGACATTCGCGGTGACAATGTCCAGCCGATACCCGGTGGTAATCGCTTCGACATCCAGATTCGCGAGCGCGACGGGTCGACCCGCCGGATCGAGGGGATCGAAATGCCGATGCCCGGCCGTCACAATGTGCTGAACGCCATGGCGGCGATCGGCGTGGCGCTGCAAATGGGCATTGACGACGCGACCATCCAGACCGGCTTTGCCAAGTTCGGCGGGGTCAAACGACGCTTCACCAAGGTCGGCGAGATCGACGTGGCGGGCGGCAAGGCCACCGTCATCGACGATTATGGCCACCATCCGGTAGAGATAAAGGCCGTGCTGGCCGCCGCGCGCGAAGGGGCCAAGGCGCGGGTCATCGCCGTGGTCCAGCCGCATCGCTTCACCCGTCTGCGCGACCTGATGGATGAATTCCAGCAGGCATTCAACGACGCCGACATCGTGTATGCGGCCCCCGTCTACACGGCCGGCGAACAGCCGATCGAAGATGTGGACAGCGCCGGGCTGGTCGCCGGGCTCAAGCGCCGTGGCCATCGCCATGCCGGAACCGTTGCCGACGCCGACGATCTTGCCAGGGTCATCGCCGCCGATATCCAGCCGGACGACATGATCATTTGCCTGGGCGCAGGCGACATCACCAAATGGGCGGCGGGTCTCGCCTCTGCCGTAAACAGTGTGAAGGAAGCCGCCTGATGTTCGAACTGTTCGCCGTTGGCCTGGAAATGCAGAAACGCATGATCGACGCCCAGATGCAGGGCGTGGAGGTCGCGCGCGACATGGTGGACGCCGCGCAGAAGCAGGTCCGAACCGGCATGGCGGCGGCGCAGGCCAATGAAGCGGGCCTGAAAGCGATGAAGAACTGGATGAACCTGTGGGGCATGCGCGGTTGACGACGATGACTGCCCTTCCGCCCGTTCGCGGCACGCTCAAGGCTGACGCTCCGCTGGCGCCGCTCGTCTGGTTCAAGGCGGGCGGCGTGGCGGAATGGCTGTTCGAGCCGAAGGATACGGATGACCTGTCCGACTTCCTCGCCATGCTCGATCCCGACGTGCCGGTCATGGCGCTCGGCCTTGGCTCCAACCTCATCGTCCGCGACGGCGGCGTGCCGGGCGTAGTCGTGCGTCTCGGCAAGCCCTTCGCCAAGGTCGATCGGCTGGATGAAACCACGCTGGTCTGCGGCGGTGGCGCATCGGGCATCCTCGTCTCCTCCACCGCGCGCGACGCGGGGATAGCGGGCCTCGAATTTCTGCGTTCCATTCCCGGCACGGTCGGCGGTTTCGTCCGCATGAACGGCGGCGCCTATGGCCGCGAAACGGCGGACATACTCGTCTCGTGCGAAGTCGTGTTGCGCTCCGGCGAACAAATCACGCTGCTGGCCCGCGACCTTCATTATACCTATCGCCATTCCAACCTGACCGACGGCGCAGTCGTCGTCAGCGCGACCTTCCGGGGCGATCCGGGCGAACCGGCCGCGATCCAGGCCGAAATGGACCGCATCGCCGCCGCGCGCGAGGAAAGCCAGCCGCTGCGCAGCAAGACCGGCGGCTCTACCTTCAAGAACCCGGACGGGCACAGGGCATGGGCGCTGGTAGACGAAGCGGGCTGTCGTGGCCTGCAACTGGGTGGCGCGCAGGTCAGCGAGAAACACACCAACTTCCTGCTCAACACCGGCGACGCCACCAGCGCCGACATCGAAGCGCTGGGCGAAGAAGTCCGCCGCCGCGTGAAGGCAAAGAGCGGCGTCGACCTGCAATGGGAAATCCAGCGGGTTGGGTTGGCGAAGTGACGCACCATCCTCTCACCCCGTTCGCCCTGAGCCTGTCGAAGGGCTTTTCTTCTTCAACAAGTGAAGGGCAGGGCTTCGACAGGCTCAGCCCGAACGGCTTTAGTTCGGAGTGTTACGCATGACCCGTGGCCCTTGGCATGTCGCCGTCCTGATGGGCGGCTGGTCGGCGGAGCGCCCCGTCTCATTGTCGTCGGGCGAAGGCGTGGCCAAGGCGCTGGAATCGCGTGGCCATAAAGTCACCCGCATCGACATGGACCGCAACGTCGCCGCGCGCCTCGCCGAAACCAAGGTCGACGTGATCTTCAACGCCCTCCACGGCGTTCCCGGTGAGGATGGCACGGTGCAGGGCATGATGGACCTGATGGGCCTCACCTACACCCATAGCGGCCTTGCCACGTCCGTCATCGCGATCGACAAGCAACTGACCAAGCAGGCGCTGGTGCCGCACGGCATCCCCATGCCCGGAGGCCATATCGTGGCAAGCGAAAGCCTCTTCACGGCCGACCCACTCCCGCGCCCCTATGTGCTCAAGCCGGTGAATGAAGGCAGCTCTGTTGGCGTCGCCATCGTCACGGCGGAGGGCAATTATGGCAACCCCATCGGCCGCGACAGCGTAGGGCCGTGGCAGGATTTTCCCGAATTGCTGGCCGAACCCTATATTCGCGGTCGCGAATTGACGACCGCCGTGCTGGGCGATGAAGCGCTGCTCGTCACCGAACTGCGCCCCAAAAGCGGCTTCTACGATTTCGACGCCAAATATACCGACGGCATGACCGAACATGTCTGCCCGGCGGACATCCCGGCGGAGATCAGCGAAGCCTGCAAGGCGCTCGCCCTGCGTGCGCATCAACTGCTCGGCTGCAAGGGCGCGTCGCGTTCCGACTTCCGCTGGGACGACGAACAGGGCGTCGAGGGCTTGTTTCTGCTGGAGGTCAATACGCAGCCGGGCATGACGCCGCTCAGCCTCGTCCCCGAACAGGCGGCAAAGCTGGGCATTGACTATGCCACGCTGGTAGAGACTATTGTCGAGGAGGCGCTGACGCGCGCCGGGGGAACAGGGCATGGCTGAGGCACGGATCAGGCGCGGCGGCACCGCACGGCTGAGCAGCGCGAAGGGGCGGCCCGGTAGCGGGGCGACGAAAAACGGTCGCGGCCGCGCGCTCAAGCGCCAGAGCAGTCTCGACCGGCTGGTCGAAATGCTGCCCGTCAGCGAAGCGACGCTGCAACGCATGGCCAGTTGGGCGATCGTCGGCATCTTCGGCGCCATCCTCGTCTCCATCGCCATCTTCGCGGGCCTGCCCGGCATGGCCCGGCAGCAGGCGGCGGGCATCGCCGCCCGCGCCGGGTTCGAGGTCGACAAGGTCGAGGTGCGCGGTGTCGAGCGGATGGACGAACTGTCCGTCTACAATATCGCGCTGGGCCAGGTCGATCGCTCCATGCTCTCGCTCGACCTGCCCAAGGTGCGGGCGGAGATGCTGAAACTCGGCTGGGTCAAGGATGCCCGTATCTCCCGTCGCCTGCCCGATACGCTGGTGGTCGATATCGTCGAGCGCGATCCCGTCGCCGTCTGGCAGCATGATGGGCAGTTGCACCTGATCGACGTGCAGGGTGTCGTGCTCCAGTCCGTCTCCGCCAGCGCCATGCCGGACCTGCCTTTGGTCGTCGGTCCCAATGCCAACCGCCAGACCGCCGGCCTCAACCGGCTGATGGAAAACGCCCCGGCTTTGAAACCGATGCTGGCCGGCGCCACCTGGGTCGGGAACCGGCGTTGGGATCTGCGCTTTCAGTCGGGTGAGACGCTCTCCCTGCCGGAGGGCGACAAGGATTCGGCTGGCGCTTTGGTGAATTTCGCGCGGATGGATGGCGTCAACCGCCTGCTCGGTCGGGGCATCGTCAAGTTCGACATGCGCGATCCCGACCGTTTCGTCCTGCGCCTGCCGCAAGGCAAGGTCGAGGAAAAGCCGACCGACGCCGCAGCGGCAACCGCCAAGGCGCCGGACGCAGGCGAGGAAGGCTAGTACAAGATGGCGCAGCCCAAGGTCGAAAAGCTCATCACCGCGATCGACATTGGCTCCTGGAAAGTGTCGGCGCTGATCGCAGGTCGCACCGACACCGGCGAACTCGCGATCCTGGGCACGGGTCAGCGGGAAAGCCGTGGCGTACGCCGTGGCTTCATCGCCGACATGGAGCGCACCGAACTGGCCGTGCGTGAAACGGTGGAGCAGGCCGAGCGGGTCGCCGGCACCAATATCGAGGATGTGTGGGTTAGTTTTTCGGGCGGCTCTCTGGTCAGCGACGTCGTCACGGTCGAGCGCGACATGGGCGGCTATCGCATCGAACAGCCCGATATCGACGATCTGCTGACCACCGGGCAACAGGGCATCGACCCGGACGGCCGCATCGTGCTGCATGCGCAGCCGACCTGCTTCACCATCAATGGCAAGGTGCCGGTGAAGAAGCCGCTGGGCATGCACGCCGATCTGCTGGGCGTCGACATCCATGTCGTGCTGGCCGATGGCGCACCGCTCGCCAATCTCGACCTGTGCGTGCGTGGCGCCTATCTCAACGTCAATTCGATCGTCGCCTCGCCGATCGCGACCGGCCTTGCCTGCCTGTCGGAGGAAGAGCGCGATCTGGGTGTGGCGCTGGTGGAAATGGGCGCGGGCGTGACGAATGTGTCGCTTTATGCGGGCGGCATGCTGGTCGGCCTCCATTCCATTCCTTTGGGCGCGGCCGACATCACCGACGATATCGCTTCGGCCTTCGGCATCCGCCGCAGCCAGGCTGAGCGGATCAAATGCTTCTATGGTTCGGCGATGCAGAACCCGCGTGATTTTCGCGAGATGATCGAAATCGCGCCGCCCCATGGCGAAACCGCCGTGCCGGGGCAGGCCGCCGGTCCCAATGCGGAAGGGGGCAAGATCACCCGCGCGTCGCTGGTCGGCGTTATCTGCGAACGATTGAACCTCATCATGACCGAAGTGAATGCGGCGCTTGCCGGCATGGGCTTCAACTCCACCGGGCGGCAGGTCGTGCTGACCGGCGGCGGTGCGGAAATGAAAGGCATTGCCGATTATGCGCAGGGCGCTCTGGGCCGTGCGGTGCGTGTCGGACGACCAAGGGGCTTGTCCGCGCTGCCCGAAGCGCATAGTGGGCCGGCCTTCGCGACATTGGCGGGACTCGCGCTTTACGGCGCTTCCAACCCGGTTGATCTCCGCACGATGGCGCCGGCCCCGCAAACGGTGCATCGCCTGGGGGCGCCGCTCTGGTGGCAGCGCATGATGCGCGCGATGAAGACCAACTATTGAACGAATTTGGATTTAGACGAAAATAGGGGGTGAAATACTCTATTTTCTGGTGTTAACATTTAGTGACGGTGTCGCTTCCTGACGAGGAAGCTGAGGGAGCAAATATATGAGCATTGAAATCAGCCCACCGCATGTGGACGAACTGAAGCCGCGCATCGCGGTGATCGGCGTCGGCGGCGCGGGCGGCAATGCCATCGCGAACATGATCGCTGCCCATGTCGAGGGCGTGGACTTCATCGTGGCGAACACCGACGCGCAGGCGCTCAACAGCTCGCCGGCCGAACGGCGCATCCAGCTTGGCCCGCAAATCACCGAAGGTCTGGGCGCCGGTTCGCGCCCTGAAATCGGCAAGGCGGCTGCTGAAGAAACGATCGCCTCCGTCGAGGAAGCGCTCAATGGCGCGCACATGTGCTTCATCACCGCCGGCATGGGCGGGGGCACCGGCACCGGCGCTGCTCCCGTCATTGCAAAGGCCGCGCGCGATCGCGGCATCCTGACCGTCGGCGTCGTGACCAAGCCCTTCACCTTCGAAGGCAACCGCCGCATGAAGTCGGCCGACGCGGGTATCGAGGAACTGCAAAAGCATGTCGATACGCTGATCGTCATCCCGAACCAGAATCTGTTTCTGATCGCCAATCCGAACACGACCTTCAAGGAAGCGTTCCAGATGGCGGACGAAGTGCTGCAACAGGGCGTTCGCAGCATCACCGATCTCATGATCATGCCGGGTCTCATCAATCTCGACTTCGCCGACGTCCGTTCTGTGATGGGCGAAATGGGCAAGGCGATGATGGGCACCGGCGAAGCCGAAGGCGACGGCCGTGCGCTTCAGGCCGCCGAAAAGGCGATCGCGAACCCGCTGCTCGACGGCGTGTCGATGCGCGGCGCGAAGGGCGTGATCGTGTCGATCGTCGGCGGCGACGACATGCGCCTGATGGAAGTGGACGAAGCCGCCAACCATATCCGTGAACTGGTGGATCCGGACGCGAACATCATCTGGGGCAGCGCCTTCAACGACGGCCTTAATGGCAAGATCCGCGTGTCGGTGGTCGCCACCGGCATAGAGGCCGAAGCCGGTGGCAACGCCGCGCCGCTGACCCAGCCGTTCAGCTTTGCCAACCGTCCGTCGGTGTCGGTACCGCAGGCGGCAGCGCCCAAGTCCGCTCCAGCGCCCGTCGCGGCCCAGCCGGCCTCCGTGGCTGCGCCGGCGCCTGCTCCGGCCCCCGCGTCGCAGCCCGAAACGCTCGAACTGGACGTTCCGGCAGCCCCTGCACCAGCCGCGTCCTTCGCAGCGCCCAAGGCAGCGGCCGTCTTCGATGATGAAGATGCAGGGCAAGACGAACTGATCCTTGGCGCGGAAGCGGCCGAACAGCCGGCGCCTGCGGCCCCCGCCGCACCGGCTCCGCGCGTTGCCACCGGCGGTACTTTGTTCGAGCGCATGGCTGGCCTGACCCGTGGTACGGAAAAGGCGCCGGGCGCTGACGATGCCGCACCGGGTGTGGACATTCCCCGCTTCCTGAATCGTCAGAACAACCAGTAATTTCGCCTGGCTCCAGCCGTGCGAGCATGACGAAGCGCGCTGTCGGTCGCCTGGGGCGACCCGGCGCGCTTTTTCGTTGCGCCAATTCCCCATTCCGCATCAGATCGTCTAGAGCATCGGGAGAGATTGAATCGACCGATGCTCTCAATATCTCTTGTTCTCCGCGCTCTGCGAGTCGGCTGCCCCGGCCGACTTCAGGACGCTCTAAGGCCCGGATGTGAAACAGACTTCTCCCTGGATTTTCGGACTTTGCCTTGCTGGCGCGCTGCCGGCGGGCATGGCGCAAGCGCAACTTGACCAGTCCCAGCTCGTTCGCCCGCTGGGCGCCGCCGATCTCAACGCCAATCTGGCAAAGCTCGCATCCAACCCCCGTGACGTGGCTGCGCTGATCGGCGCGGGTGAGGCGGCGCTGGCGCTGGACGATCCGCGCGCCGCCGCCGGCTTCTACGCCCGCGCCGACGCGATCGAGAGCGGCAATGGCCGGATCAAGGCCGGTCTCGCGCGGGTGATGCTCAAGATGCAGAACCCGGTCGAGGCGCTGCGCCTGTTCGATCAGGCGGGGCGGCTGGGCTATCCCGACACCACGATCCTGTCCGATCGCGGTCTGGCGAAGGACATGACCGGCGATCAGGCCGGCGCACAAAGGGACTATCAGGCCGCGCTGCAACGCACGCCCAATGACGATGAACTGGTGCGCCGCTACGCCGCCTCGCTCGGCATTTCCGGGCAGGTGGCTGCGTCGGACAAGGTGCTGGAGCCTTTGCTGTACAAGAGCGACCGGGCCGCCTGGCGCTACAAGGCCTTCATCCTCGCGATGAACAACAAGCAGACCGACGCGAAGCAGGTGGCGGAGCAGACCATGCCCGCGCAACTGGCCGGCGCTATCACCCCTTATATGCAGAAAATGCCCTATCTGACCGCCGCGCAAAAGGCTGCGGCGGTGCATTTCGGCCATTTCCCGCAGCAGATCGGCACCAGCATCGCCGCGATCACGCCGACCCCGCCAGCGCCCGGCATCGCCGTCCCGGACAGCAAGCCCGTCACGGTCGCGGCTGCCGCGCCTGCGACGGCCAAGCCGCTCAGCCGCACCGAGCAGCGTCGCCAGCAGCGTGAGGCCGCCCGTCAGGCGCGCGCGGAGCGTCTCGCCGCGGTCCGCCGCCCGGCCCAAACGCGCCCGGCCCAGACCCCCTCGACCCGGACTCAGGTGGCGCAGGCCGAAACGAAACCGCCGGTGCAGCAGCCCGCGCGCCAGCCGATCCTGCAACAGCCCGCGCCACAACCCGGCGGCACCGAGCCTCAGCCGCAGGCGCGACCGCAGGTCCAGCCCCTGCCTGCAACCCGCGCGCCGGAACCGACTCCCGCCACGCCGCCCGTGCGGCAGGCGACAGCACCCAATGCGACGGTACAAGGCCCGCCGGCACCGGGCTTCGACTCGATCGAAACGGGCGCGCCGCGCGCCACGCCACCGCAGAGCCCGCCGGCCAACAGCGGTTCGCAGCTCAATGCCATCGCGCTGTCCCAGGCCTCGACGCCGGTGCCCGCATCCGCGCCGACCACGCCGCCGCCCTCTACCCCCGTGCCGCCACCTTCGGCCCCCGCACCGGAACACGCGTTGCCTGCGACTGTCTCAACGGTGCCGGCCAGCCCGCCCACCGCCGCGCCGCAGCCTGATCCCGAAATGGTCCGCACGCTGGCTGACATCATCCGTGCGATCGACGTGCCGGAAACCGAACGCCAGGCGAGCGTCGCCGCCGTCGACCTGAACGAGGTCGCGACCATCCAGGCCGCTCGCCGCGCCGAACGTCAGGCGGCCGCCAAGACCGCCGCAGACAAGGCGAAGAAGGACGCGGCCGCCAAGGCCAAGGCGGAAGTCGATGCAAAGGCCAAGGCCGAAGCGGAGGAAAAGAAGCGCCTCGCCGCCAACCCTGCGCGCAACTGGCTTCAGGTCGGCGTCGGCCAGAGCAAGGGCGCGCTCGGCTTCACCATGAAGGGGCTGCGCAAAAAATACACGATCCTCGCCCCGCAAGGCGCCTGGAGCGCCGGCTGGGCGCGCACCAACCGCCTGCTGGTCGGCCCCTTCGCCAGCTTCGCCCGCGCCAAGGAACTGGAAGCCACCCTGAAAAAGGACGGCGCCGACGTCTTCGCCTGGCGCAGCGACGCGGGCGAAGTGGTAGAGAAGCTGGCAGGGGAATGAGGCTGCTCCCAAAGGGCGTTTTACGACCAGTTGCACACATTTCTCGATGCGGCATAGTGCGCCAAATGAAGTCAATTGCGATCACATTTTGGGGGCTTGTGCAAATCGCAGGCTGCTCGGCCGGTCAGCCATCTGTTCAAGAGGTTAAGCTGATAGAGGCCGCTACAGCAGAAAATAGTTGCGTCGGCGACTTATCCAACTGGCATCGGGAGTTCTATTTTCAACCTGCCATGGGGGCTATCGGAAGCGGAGTGGATAAATCCGTTGTCACCATAGCTTATAAACTAGCGGGTCATAACGGACTTGCTGGCGGACGATTCATTTCCGAAACACCAACGTTCGTAAAAAGAATAGACGATAGCCAGCACCCTATTGCTCATGGACGATGGGATATCCAATCTCACAGATTGATCGAATGGCGCTGCGGCTGCAATATCGGCGAACCGATTAATGATGGCTCGCCGCCGATCTGCCCTGCCTTTGGTAGCTGAAGACCATTTGTAGCCGTTGAGAAGAGACGCTAGGCCGAATATATGCGCGCATCCAAAGTTAGCCTGTTCTTTCTCGTCGCCCTCAGCCCGATGCTACTCTGGGCTGTGGCGACAATGATGGATGGTGGCGTCCTCGGATTATGGAGCGAGATGGCTGCGCGGGCTAGCTGGACCTATGTTCATAATGGATTGCTAGCCTCAGCGCTCCTCTCAACGATCATATTTACGCTGGGTTTGATCGGCACGATCGCAACGCCATGGGCCAATACGATCCGTCGGAGAAAGCAGACAGACCGCTAACCACCCAACCGCACCAACCCAAACCCCAAATATGCAATTGCCCTTCATAGCCGTTCAAACCCGCCGCGCTTTGGGCTAACAGGCACGTCATGACGACGCTTGCTTCCTATGCCTGCCATCCCGACGCCAGCCGTGGCCGCCTTCATGCCGAACCGGGCGGGGAGGTGCGGGGGCCGCGCGACATGTTCCAGCGGGATCGCGACCGGATCATCCACTCCATCGCCTTCCGCCGCCTGCGCCACAAGACGCAGGTGTTCGTCTCGCCCGACGGCGATCATTTTCGCGTCCGCCTGACCCACAGCCTGGAGGTCGCCCAGATCGGCCGCACCACCGCGCGCACGCTCGGCCTCAACGAAGACCTGACCGAGGCGCTCTGCCTCGCCCATGATATCGGCCATCCGCCCTTCGGCCATGCGGGTGAGGATGCGCTGGAACAGGCGCTCGAAGACCATGGCGGCTTCGATCATAACGCCCATACGCTGCGCACGCTGATGCTGCTCGACAGTCCCTATCCCCGTTTCCGGGGCCTCAACCTCAGTTGGGAAATGCTGGAGGGACTGGCCAAGCATAATGGCCCGATCGACCATCCCGGCTGGGCGATGCGCGAACTGGACGCGCTGTTTCCGCTCGACCTGACCAGCCACGCCTCGCTGGAGGCGCAACTGGCCGCGATTTCGGACGATATCGCCTATGACAATCACGACATCGACGATGGCCTGCGCGCCGGCCTGCTGACGCTCGACCAGTTGCTGGCCGTGCCGTTCGTGGCGCATTGCTGGGACCGGGTGCGCGCCCGCTACCGCGATGTGGCGCCCGACCGGCTGCTGCGCGAACTGGTGCGCGAACAGATCGGCGTCATGGCGAACGACCTGATCGATGCGACCCGCGCAAACATCGCGGAGTCCGGTGTCGAGACGGTCGCGGATGTTCGCGCGCTCGGCCGCACGCTGGTCGCCTTCTCGCCGGAGCTGGCGGCGCAGGAGCGCGACCTCAAACGCTTCATGTATGCGGCCCTCTATCACCATCCCGAACAGCTCGCCGCGGCCGACCGGGCGCGGGTCATCGTCACCGACCTGTTCGCCGCCTATCAGGCCGACCCGGCGCTGATGCCGCCCGAATGGCGTGACGATTGCGACCGGCAGGAGCCCGCCCGCAGCCGCCATATCGCGGACTTCATCGCCGGTATGACGGATCGCTATGCTGAAAAGCGCCATGCGGAAATCTATGGCGCGATGGCGCTGGCCGATTGACGCGCCGCTGCGTTTGCAGCAATGCGCACATGTCTCCGGCGGATTCGTTTGCCGGGCACGATGCGGGAGAGCATGGGAAGCCTTTGAGGCCACCCCGTCGCCGAAGGAGCAACCGCCCCGGAATCTCTCAGGCCAAAGGACCGCATCGCGCGCAAGGCACTCTGGAAAGCGGACGGCTGACGCTGTCCCACCGAAGGGGTAAGCCATGTTGCCGCAAGGCCGCTGGTCAAAGCTCTCAGGTTCCGTGACAGAGGGGGTGGCAGTATCAACAGGTCCGACTCCGGGCCTGCTATATCGTCGCTACCACCTCCTGTACGGAAAGGCCGCTCATGTCCGGCACACAAGACGCCACGCATTTCGAAGACCTGCCGCTCGACGCGCTCCCGCTCGACGCCTGGCACCGCGCCCGTGGCGCGCGCATGGTCGGTTTTGCCGGCTATCATATGCCGATCCAGTATGACGGCATCATGGCCGAACATAGCTGGACCCGCGAACATGCCGGCCTGTTCGACGTCAGCCATATGGGCCAGCTTACCTTTTCGGGGGAAGGCGTGGACGAGGCACTCGAACATATCCTGCCCAGCGATATCAAAGGGTTGAAGCCCTTTCGCCAGCGCTACTCGATGCTGCTCGATGCAGAGGGTGGCATCCTGGACGACCTCATGGTGTCGCGCCTCGGCAATGAAGCGTTCGACGGCGCGGACATCTACATGGTCGTCAACGGCGCGACCAAATATGACGATATCGGCTGGATCATCGAACATCTGCCTGACGCCGTCGTGATGAATCACATGGCGGATCAGGCGCTGCTGGCGTTACAGGGGCCGGAAGCGGGCGATGCGCTCGCCGCGCTCATCCCCGAAACCGCCGACCTGCTCTTCATGCAATCGGGCCTCTTTACCTGGCGCGGCGTGCAATTGTGGATCAGCCGTTCGGGCTATACCGGCGAAGATGGCTTCGAAATCAGCATCCCCGCCGATGATGTGACCCTGCTTGCCGATGCGCTGTGCGAACTGCCGCAGGTGAAGCCGATCGGCTTGGGCGCGCGCGACTCGCTGCGTCTGGAAGCGGGCCTGCCGCTCTATGGCCACGACCTGTCGCCCGCCGTCAGCACGATCGGCGCGGACCTGGGCTTCGCCATCCAGAAGCGCCGGCGCGAGGAAGGCGGTTTCATCGGCCATGCCCGCGTCATGAAGGAACTGGCCGATGGCCCCGGTGCCAGGCGCGTGGGCCTGAAAATCGAAGGCCGCCTGCCGGCCCGCGAAGGCGCGACCATCCATATCGGCGCAACACAGGTCGGCGAAGTGACATCCGGCGGTTTTGCACCGAGCGTGGGTGCGCCGATCGCCATGGGCTGGGTCAGCCTGCCGCACAGCGCGCAAGGCACCGCGCTTGAAATCGAAGTGCGTGGCAAGCGCATCGCCGCGGTGGTTGCGCCGATGCCGTTCGTTCCACATCGTTATCGCCGCAAGGCCTGATTCTTCATATTTTTTGACCTTTTTGGAGGTCGTGATTTTCAGGTAAATCACTTCTGGGGAGTATCATCATGAGCCGTTATTTCACCGAAGAACATGAATGGATCGACGTAGAGGGCGAAATCGCCACCGTCGGCATCACCGACTATGCGCAGGAGCAACTCGGCGACATCGTGTTCGTCGAACTGCCTGCGGAAGGCACGACCTTCGACAAGGGCGACGACGCCGCCGTCGTGGAATCGGTCAAGGCCGCCTCTGACGTCTACGCCCCGATCTCTGGCGAAGTGGTCGAGAGCAACGGCGCGCTGGAAGACGAACCCGCACTGGTCAACAGCGATGCCGAGGAAGATGGCTGGTTCTTCAAGCTGCGCATCGCCGACACCAGCGAGTTGGAAGGCCTGATGAACGAAGCCGCCTACAAGAAATTCGTGGCCGCGCTTTAATCGACGATCAATAAGCCCCTCCCTTTTAAGGGAGGGTTGGGGTGGGTGGCGAGCGGAGCGAGCCTTGTAACCTGGCCTCATGCGTTACCGCCGATTGCTGCGCAATCGCACCCACCCCCGGCCCCTCCCTTGAAAGGGAGGGGAGTGGAGACAGTTATGCGCTACCTACCCCTTACCGACACCGACCGGCAGGACATGCTGTCCGTCATTGGCGCCGGGACGATCGACGACCTGTTTATCGACGTCCCCGCTGAAGCCCGCCTGACCGGCACCATCGCCGGCCTGCCCGATCATGCCAGCGAACTGGCCGTCGAGCGCCATATGGGGGCGCTGGCCCGTAAAAATCTGTCGGCAGGGGAAGCGCCCTTCTTCCTGGGGGCCGGCGCCTACAAGCATCATGTCCCCGCCAGCGTCGATCATCTGATCCAGCGTGGCGAGTTCCTGACCGCTTACACGCCCTATCAGCCTGAAATCGCGCAGGGCACGTTGCAGGTGCTGTTTGAATTCCAGACGCAGGTCGCTCGCCTGCTGGGCGTCGATGTCGCCAACGCCTCCATGTATGACGGTTCGACCGCCTGCTGGGAAGCGATCGGCATGGCCCGCCGCATCACCAGGCGCGGCAAGGCTTTGCTGTCGTCGGGTCTGCACCCCCATTATGTCTCGGTCGCCAACACCATGGCGAAATTCACCGGCGACGCGCTGGTGCATGAAGCCCCGACGCTGGACGCCGCGACCGATATCGACGCGCTGATCGCATCCATCGACAAGGATACAAGCTGCGTCGTCGTTCAATATCCCGACATTCTCGGCCGTATCGCCGACCTGACCCCGCTCGCCGACGCGGCGCACGCAGCCGGCGCACTGCTGGTCGCGGTCGTCACCGAGCCGGTCGCGCTGGGGGCTTGTCGGGCGCCCGGTCATATGGGCGCGGACATCGTTGTGGGCGAAGGCCAGTCGATCGGTGTCGGCCTCCAGTTCGGCGGTCCCTATCTGGGCCTGTTCGGCTGCAAGCAGAAATATGTGCGCCAGATGCCGGGTCGCCTCTGCGGTGAAACCGTCGACGCGGCGGGCAAGCGTGGCTTCGTGCTGACGCTGTCCACGCGCGAGCAGCATATCCGCCGTGAAAAGGCCACGTCGAACATCTGCACCAATTCGGGCCTGTGCGCGCTGGCGTTCAGCATCCACATGACCCTGCTGGGCGAAAAGGGACTGCGCGAACTGGCGAGCCTCAACCATGGCCTCGCTTGCCAAGCCGCCGATCGTCTGGCGAAGGTGCCCGGCGTCACGCTGGTCAATGACAGCTTCTTCAACGAATTCACGCTGGTCCTGACCAGGGACGCGCGCGAAGTTGTCCGCACCCTCGCCGACAAGGGCATTCTCGCCGGCGTCTCGCTCGGCCGCCTCTTCCCCGACGCACCGCAGATCGGCAACGGCCTTGTCGTCGCCGTGACCGAAACCGTGACGGCGGAGGATATCGAAACCCTTGCCGCCGCGCTTGAGGAGGAACTGGCATGACCATGCTCAAGGAAGGTCGTCCGACCACCCCGCAGGCCGCGAAGGACGCGCATATGGCCCCGCAAACCGCCACCGGCAATCGCGCGCTGATGCTGGAAGAGGCCCTTATCTTCGAAATCGGTTCGACCGACACCACCGGCGTCGATTTCGCCGAAGCGCCAAAGGTCGCAAGCCGCCTCGGCGGCCTCGCCCGCACCGACAGCATCGGTCTGCCGGGCCTGTCCGAGCAAGAGACGGTGCGCCATTACACCCGCCTGTCGCGCCAGAACTACGCCATCGACCTTGGCTTGTTCCCGCTCGGCAGTTGCACCATGAAGCATAACCCGCGCCTCAATGAAAAGGTCGCGCGGATGCCCGGTTTCGCCGACATCCACCCGTTGCAGCCGCAATCGACGGTGCAGGGCGCGCTGGCCGTCATCCATGAACTGGCTGCCTGGCTGGTGACCCTGACCGGCATGCACTCGGTCGCGATGTCGCCCAAGGCGGGCGCCCACGGCGAACTGTGCGGTCTGCTTGCGATCCGCGCCGCTCTGGAAGCCCGCGGCGACGCGCGCAGCGTCGTCCTCGTCCCTGAAAGCGCGCATGGCACCAACCCCGCCACCGCCGCCTTCTGCGGCTACAAGGTCGAGGATATCCCCGCGACCCCGGACGGCCGCGTCGATCTGGAAGCGCTCAAGGCCCGCCTCGGCCCGGACGTGGCTGCGGTGATGATCACCAACCC
Organism: Sphingobium sp. Leaf26; assembly: GCF_001421665.1. GTDB lineage: Bacteria > Pseudomonadota > Alphaproteobacteria > Sphingomonadales > Sphingomonadaceae > Sphingobium. The sequence goes on along the minus strand of NZ_LMKV01000001.1, from coordinate 564,604 downwards.
CAACACCTGCGGCCTGTTCGAGCGCGACATGAAGACGATTTCCGACGCGGTCCACGCAGTCGGAGCCTTCGTCTATTGCGACGGGGCGAACTTCAACGCCATCGTCGGCCGGGTCCGCCCCGGCGACCTGGGCGTCGACGCCATGCACATCAACCTGCACAAGACCTTCTCGACGCCCCACGGCGGCGGCGGTCCCGGTTCCGGTCCGGTGGTGCTGTCCCAGGCCCTCACGCCCTTCGCGCCGCTGCCCTTCGTAGAAAAGCAGGACGGCAAGTTCGTGCTGGTCGAGGAAGAAACAGCGGAGGATCACCATGCCCGAACCTTCGGCCGGATGGTCGCTTTCCACGGCCAGATGGGCATGTTCACCCGCGCGCTGACCTATATCCTCAGCCACGGTGCGGACGGCCTGCGCCAGGTCGCGGAGGATGCTGTCCTCAACGCCAACTATATCCTGCGCAGCCTGGACGATGTGCTCGACGCGCCTTTCGGTGGCAGCGGCCCGTGCATGCACGAAGCCCTGTTCAGCGACAAGGGGCTGGCCGAAGGCTTCACGACGCTCGACATCGCCAAGGGCCTGATCGACGAAGGCTTCCACCCGATGACCATGTATTTCCCGCTGGTCGTCCATGGCGCGATGCTGGTCGAGCCGACCGAAACCGAAAGCAAGGCCGCACTCGACCAGTTCATCATGGCATTGCGCAGCCTCGCTGAACGGGCCAAGGCCGGAGACGAAGCCTTGAAGGGCGCGCCCTATCACGCCCCCCGTCGCCGCCTCGACGAAACGCTGGCCGCGCGCAAGCCGATCCTCACCTGGACCGATCCTGCGCTGGCGCAGGCCGCCGAATGACGAACAGCCCGGAACCCTGGCAACCGGGTTCCGGCCCATCCGTCGCGGGCAAGCGCCATGCCCCCGCGACGCAGCGCAACCGCGACGCGATCGTGGCGGTCCTGCGCGACGCCCTCCCATCCTCCGGCCTCATGCTGGAGGTGGCGAGCGGCAGCGGCGAACATGCCGTCCATTTCGCCGCCGCTTTCCCCGCGGTCGACTGGCAACCGACCGATCCTGATCCGGCCGCGCTCGCCTCGATCGCGGCGTGGCGCGCCGAAGCGAACCTGTCCAATCTCCGCGCCCCGATGCAACTGGATGCGGCCGGCGACTGGCCGATCGCGCAGGCCGATGCGATCCTCTGCATCAACATGGTGCACATCTCCCCGTGGAAAGCGACACTCGGCCTGCTCAAAGGGGCGGCGGCCGCGCTGCCAGCTGGCGGCCTCCTCTATCTCTACGGTCCCTACACCCGCGAGGGCGTGGAAACAGCGCCCAGCAACATCGCCTTCGACGCCTCGTTGAAAGCCCGCGATCCGCGCTGGGGCCTGCGCGCGGTGGAGGATGTGATCGCGGCGGCGCTGGCGGCGGGACTGGTGCCTGAAAAGCTGATCGAAATGCCCGCGAACAATCTGTCGCTCTTGTTCCGACGGCAGGATTGAAACAACAGCGTGCTCCTGCGAAAGCAGGATTCCAGGACGTCAGGTCATCCTGCTCGACCCTGGGCTCCTGCTTTTGCAGGAGCCCCTCTATATAGCAGTCCCATGCCCCAAAACCTCCTCCCCCTCGTCACCGCTGAACTTTCCGCCCCGGCCGATCCGCGCGCAGCCGCCATGGCTGGCGCGCTCGCGGCGAAATATCCCGATGCCGCCCGCGCCGTCCTCTTCTACGGCTCCTGCCTGCGAGAGGCCAATCTCGATGGGCTGATGCTCGATTTCTACCTGATCGTGTCGGACTATCCGACCGCTTACGGCAAAAGCTGGCTGGCCCGCGCCAATCGGCTCATCCCACCCAATGTCTTTCCGTTCGAACATAATGGCCTGATCGCCAAATATGCGGTCCTGTCCGAAGCGGACTTCGCCCGGCTCAACAACCTGGCGGCGGACAATGTCTCGGTCTGGGCGCGCTTTGCCCAACCTTCGCGCCTGCTCTGGGCCGCCGACGATCTCGCCCGCCAGCGTACCATCGCCGCCGTGGCACAGGCCGCGCCGACATTATTTGATCTGACCATGCCGATGTTGTCGCCGGGCGTGGATCATAGCTTGTTGGATATCTGGAAGACCGGATTCAACCTGACCTATAACGCGGAACTAAGGGCCGAAAAGAAAGGGCGTTCGATCTCGATCGTCGATGTCGATCCTGAACGCTACGAGCAATTCGGACGTGCGGCACTTGCCGCGGTTGCCGAGCGGCAAGGCGTGGGAAATGATGGCGAGGTGCCGAACCCCATGTCGCCGGATAAGGCGGCCTTGCGCTGGCGCAACCTGCAAAGCCGCGGCAAGCGCCTGTCGGTGATCCGTCTGGCCAAGGCCAGTTTCACCTATGCCGGCGGGATCGACTATCTGGCGTGGAAGATCAACCGCCATGCCGGCACGAAGATCGAGATCAAGCCCTGGCAACGGCGCTGGCCGCTGCTGGGCGCGGTCACTCTGCTGCCGCGGCTGTTCCGGGGCGGCGCGATTCGCTGAGCGTCTGGCCAAGCGCCTGCCCCAGCGCCATCAGCGTATAGGGTTTGCGCAGCACTGCGTGTCCTTCAAAATCGGCGCCGTCATTGCCATCGCCGGCATAGCCCGTCACGAACAGCACCGGCAGGTGGCGGAAACGGGCGGGCAGGGCCTTCACCATTTCCGGCCCGGTCATGTCGGGCATCAGGACGTCGCTCAGGATCAGGCCGACATCGCCATGGCTGGCCAGCAGCTTGGCCGCCTTGGCCGGATGGTCGCAGGCGATCGGCAGATGACCCAACTCGCTCAGCGCCGCCATCGTCTGGTTCAACACCCGTGCGTCATCTTCGACCACCAATATGCGGGTGGGCGGCTGTTCCACCGGCGCGCGGGCAAAACTGGTCTCCGCCTCCGCCGCTTCCTCCGCCCCGGCCGATCGCGGCAGGTACAGATGCACGCCACTACCGATGCCGGGTGTCGACTCGATCCGGATCTCGCCGCCGCACTGGCGCACGAACCCAAAAATCTGGCTGAGGCCCAGGCCCGTGCCCTTGCCGACCGGCTTGGTGGTGAAGAACGGCTCGAACACCCGCGCCAGAACCTCCGGCGTCATGCCGCATCCTTCATCGGTCACGCTGACGGTCACATAATCGCCGGCGGCGCATTCGCCGATCTCGCCGTCGGACAGCAGGGCCTGTCCGGTCGCCAGCGTCAGCCGTCCGCGCCCTTCCATGGCGTCGCGCGCATTGACGCACAGGTTCAGGATCGCATTCTCCATCTGATGCTGGTCGACGAAGATGCGCCATCCGCTCGCGCCCTCCGCGAAATGGACGATGATCTGGTCGCCGATGGTCCGGTCGATCAGGTCGGCCATGCCGCGCAGCAGTCCATCGGGATCGACCGCACTCGGCAGCAGCGGCTCCGACCGGGCAAAGGCCAACAGTCGGCGGGTGAGGGCGGACGCACGATTGGCGCCCTCCATCGCATTGTCCAGATGCCGGTGCGCCTCGTCCGGCTTCAGCACCATCTTGCGCTTGGCCAGTTCCAGTCCGCCGACAACCACCGCCAGCATATTGTTGAAATCATGCGCGATGCCGCCGGTCAACTGGCCCACAGCGTCCATCTTCTGCATCTGGCGCAGATGGTCTTCTGCCGCCGCACGCTCGGCCGATTCCTGTTTCAACTGCTCGTAGGCGTCGGACAATTCGGCGGTGCGCGCTGCGACGGCGGCTGACAGCCGGTCGGCGCGCTCGCCTTCCGCCTCGGCCAGCCGACGCGCCTGCCGCCGCTCGCGCCAGGCGCTGTTGGCGAACCACAGGCCGAACAATATGCACACCAGCATCGCCAGCCCTACCAGCCGCGACGTCTTGCCCACCCATTCGTTGCGATCGCCGGCCAGTGTCACTGCCAGGCTCCGTTCGCGCAGCCGGTCGTTCTCTGCCTTGATGACCAGGTCGAGCAGGGCGGTGATCCGACGCAGATCCTGGCTCTTGCCGGCCTGATGGAACCGCGCCAGCGCTCCCATCTTCTGGTCATAGGTGGTGCGCAGGCCGATCTCGTTCAGCGTCTTGCCGCGCGCGATGAAGGCATGGCGCAGCGCCGCGACATTGCCCTTCTGCCAGTCCGAAGCGCGCATGGCATAGCTCAACGCCTTCAACTGGCTGGCGGCGCCGCGCCACTGGTCCTGAAACAGGCGGCCGGTATCGGGGTCCAGGCTGATGACATAGCGGGCCAGCGTCACTTCGGACCGGGCGACCCGCGCCTCGAACCCGCGCGCCAGGGCGATCACTTCGAAACTGCTCTGCTGTTCCGCCAGCGCCTGCGCATGGTCGCGCGACGCATTGCTGGCGCTATAGATCAGCGCGCCCAGCGACCCGATCAGCAACAGGCCAAGCAATAGCGGCAGCGCGCGGCGAAAAAGCGCGCGGCCCCAATCATATTGGGCGTCAGGAACGTCGGTGTCGGCCATCGGACCGTTACACTAGCCGAACAAGGTCAAGGACGGAACATCAGCCGCGAAAAGTTCCATGGATGCACCATATTCCGTCGTAACCGCAGTTCCGTTGGCCGTCATGCCGCACCCGGACGCGGTCAGCCGATCGCGCCGGTCGCCTTGCCCGCAGCCTCGAACATGCCGATGATCTGCGTCACCTGATCGTCGCTATGCTCGGCGCACAGCGAACAGCGCAGCAGGAAGGTGCCGGCCGGGGTTGCGGGCGGGCGCGCCATATTGACGTACAGCCCCAGTTCCAGCAGCGTCTGCCACATGGCGACGGCCTGCATTTGATCCGTAAGGATGACCGCGATGATCGCCGATTGTGGCGTCGCGCTGCCCAGCTTGAAGCCAAGGTCGCTCAGACCCTTGTGCAGCCGCTGGCTGTTCTTCCACAGATGGGCGCGCTTCTCGCCCGCGTGCATCAGCTTGCGGATGCTGGTCGCGGCGGTGGCGACGACGCTGGGCGGCAACGACGCAGTGAACACATAGGGGCGGCAGACGAGGCGCAGGATTTCGAACTTGGGATGGTTCGATACGCAGAAGCCGCCAACCGTGCCGACCGACTTGGAGAAGGTGCCGACCACGAAGTCGATCTCGCCCTCGACGCCCTGTTCCTCATAGGCGCCCCGGCCATTTGGGCCGAAAAAGCCCATGCCATGGGCTTCATCGCACAGGATCATGCAATTGGGGTGTTTGCGGATCGCGGCGACCATCTCGGGCAGCGGGGCGACGTCGCCCAGCATCGAATAGACGCCCTCCAGCACGACCAGTTTCAGCGCGTCGGCGGGAAGGCGGCCCAACCGCTTGTCCAGATCCTCGACGCTGTTGTGCCGGAACCGGACGATCTCCGCATTGCCCAGGCCACAGCCATCATAGATGGACGCATGGCTGTCCGCGTCCAGCACGACATAGTCGCCCTTGCCCGCCAGCGTGGAGATGATGCCGAGGTTCGCCTGATAGCCGGTCGAAAAGACCATGGCGCCGGACGTGCCGTAGAACTCCTTGAGCGCGTCCTCGACTTCCTTATGACCCTGATAGGTGCCGTTGAGAACGCGGCTGCCGGTGGTGCCCGCGCCGAACTCGTCCAGCGCCTTCTTGCCCGCTGCGACCACATCGGGGTCGAACGTCATGCCCATATAGTTATAGGTGCCGAGCAGGATGGTTTCCTTGCCTTGGATGATCGCGCGTGTGGGCGACAGCACCTGATCCATCACGATCGCATAGGGATCGCGCACGCCGGTCGCGAGCAGCGCCTCGCGCTCGTTGATCAGCGGATCGAACTTGGAAAACAGGTCGCGGGTTTCGGTGGCGATGGCGGCGTCGGTCATGGCAAATATTCCTATGCCGTTCGCCCTGAGTAGGGACTGAGCGAAGTCGAAGGCCCGTATCGAAGGGTCTTCCCGCTCCCGTCCTTCGATACGCCGCTACGCGGCACCTCGGGACGAACGGAGTTATAAAATCAGGCGGCCTTCAGCTTCGCCACCGCGTCGACCAGTTGGCCCACGGTTTCGATCTCGGCCTGCATGTTCATGGTGATGATGATGTCGAACTCATCCTCGATCGCCGCGACGAAATCCATCACCGTCAGACTGTCCCATTCCAGATCGCCGGCGAAGCTGGTGGCTTCGGTCAGTGCGACACCCTTCTTGTTGAAAGGCTCGATCTGCGTGGTGACGCTGTCGAAAATTGCGCTGCGATCCGTCATTATCGTCAAAATCTTTCCGTCAAAGCGCGGCATTTGCCGCTCACCTCCGCTCTTTGGCAAGCGAATAAGGCGTCAATCGGGCAGCATCGCGCCCGAATATGAACGGGGTGGAACCGGCCGTTACCGGAAATTGTCGGCGTAGGCCTGCAATTTCAGCGTCTTGGGCGGGGTCGCGATGACGGTATAGGCCACGCCCTTCTTTTCCGCATAGGCGATAGCGGCCTCCTGCGACGGAAAGGTCAGCTTCAACTGCTGCTGCGTGTCGCCCGATCCGGCCCAGCCGGTCAGGGGGTCGGCCTTCTTCGCTTCGGCGGGCGCATATTCCAGCACCCATTTGTGGGTCAGCGCCTTGCCGGACTGGAGGGCGTTCTTCTGGATCTGGTAAATGCGCGCGTTCATCGCGAAGGACTCCGTAAATTCGTCATTTTGCGTTGCACCAATGGCCGCCGCCAAGTCAAGAGTGGCGGGCGCCATGTCCTCTGGCGTCGGCGTTTTTGGTGCGCAATGTGGCGCTGGCGCTCGCCGGATCGTCGGGCCAGGGGTGACGCGGATAGCGCCCCCGCATTTCCTTCGCCACATCACGCCAGTTGCCCATCCAGAATCCGGGCAGGTCGCGCGTGGTCTGGATCGGTCGCCCCGCAGGGGAGGTCAGCGACAGGACCAAAGGAATGCGTTGGCTGCCCACGGTCGGATGCTCGGACAGGCCGAACAGCGCCTGCACCCGCAATTCCACGCGCGGCCCGCCCTCGGCCGCATAGTCGATCGCATGGTTGCTCCCGGCGGGCGATCGGAAATCGGGTGGCGCGAGCCGATCAAGCTGCTGCTTGCCGTCCCAGCCGATCAGCCCTTCCAGCACACCCGACAGTTGCGACCGGTCGATGTCGGACAAACGCCGCTTGCCCGCCAGCAGCGGTGCCAGCCAGTCGTCCAGCGTCTCGATCAGCGCCCCGTCGGACAGCGCCTCCAAACCCGCAAATTCGCCCCTCATCCTCAGCGATTGCGCTGCCTCAGACCATGGCAGAACATTGAGGCCACCCTGTCGCACGCCCTCCACCAGCGCCGCCGCCACTGCTTCCGGGTCGGGCTTGTCGTCCGACCCGGAGGAGAGCCGCACCGCGCCCAGCCGTCGTTCCCGCAACGCCTCGATCCCGCCATTGCTTGCCCGGAACTTCACCGTGCGATGCTCTGCGATCCGCGCGCCGAACAGGGCGATGACGTCAGCCTCGTCGATCGGCGCGGCCGACAGGATGCGCGCGCCGGCCGCGCTGCCATGCACTTCGCCCACCGCCAGCCACTGTTCCCGCGCCAGCGGCGACAGCGGATCGAGCCGAAACCCGCGCCCGCCGACACTCGCCCAGTCCGCGCCATCGGCGGAGCGGCGTTTCGCCACCCGATCGGGAAAAGCGAGGGCGAGGCAGAGGCCGACCTGATGTTCGCCAAAGGCCGCGCTCCGTTCGCCGGGGATGAGCTTGGCCCAACGCTTCGCCAGCCCCCGCGCCGCGTCCGCGCGTTTGCCGCTTTCCCGCCGCCAGCGCTGCCGTCGCAGGGTCAGGTCGGTATCCTGCCCGCCAATGCCCCGTTCGCCCAGCAGCACCGCGACCTCGGCCGCCACGTCCGCCAGCCCCATCTCCCCCGCGCGCACCAGCATATGCGCGATGCGAGGGCTGAGCGGCAGCTTCGCCAGCAGCTTCCCATGCGCCGTGATCCGGCCATCGGCATCCAGCGCCTCCAGCACGGTCAGTCGCCCCCGCGCTTCCTCGACCGCCGCAGCCGGCGGGGCATCCAGCCAGCGCAGCGCGCCGGGATCGCCCACGCCCCACAGCGCGCAATCGAGCAGCAAGTTCGACAGGTCGCTTTCCAATATCTCCGGCGGGTCGAAGGGCGGCATGCCCGCGCTCGCCGCCGCTTCCCACAGTCGATAGGCGACGCCGGGTCGCTGCCGCGCCGCACGCCCCGCGCGCTGCGTCGCCGACGCCTGGCTGGCCCGCTCCGTCACCAGTCGCGTCACGCCCGCCGCCCGGTCATAGCGCGGCCGCCGCGCCAGCCCGCTGTCCACCACGATCCGCACCCCGTCGATGGTCAGGCTGGTTTCCGCGATCGATGTCGCCAATATCACCTTGCGCCGCCCCTCGCGCGATGGCCGGATTGCCGCCCGCTGCGCCCCCGGATCGAGCGAGCCATGCAGCATGTGCACCTCATAGGGACCACCCTCGATGCGCTCGGCGGTCCGCTCGATCTCCCGCACGCCGGGCAGGAAGGCGAGCAGATCGCCCTCCGCCTCCTCGCTCAGCGCCCGCCGGATCGCCGCCGCCATCTCATCCTCGATCTTCTTCTCCGACGCGCGACCGATGGAGCGCAATGCGAGCGGCTGGATGCGCCCCTCGCTTTCGATCACCGGCGCGCCGTTCAGCAACGACGCGAACCGTGCGCCATCCAGCGTCGCGGACATCGGCACGATCCGCAGGTCCGGCCGCAGCGCCTCCTGCGCATCCAGTGCCAGCGCCAGCCCGAAATCGCTGTCCAGACTGCGCTCATGCACTTCGTCGAACAGCACGGCCGACACGCCCGCCAGTTCCGGGTCATCCTGTATCCGCCGCACGAAAATACCCTCGGTCAGCACCAGCAGCCGGGTCTTGGCGCTGACCTTGCTGTCCATCCGCGTCGCATAGCCGACCGTGCCGCCCGGCTGCTCGCCCATCATTTCAGCGATCCGTTCGGCCGCCGCCCGTGCCGCCAGACGGCGCGGCGACAGTAGCAGCACCTGACCTTCGCACCATGGCTCGTCCAGCAGGGCAGGGGCCACGGCCGTCGTCTTGCCCGCGCCCGGCGGCGCCACCAGCACGGCATTGCTCCCCGCCCGCAACGCGGCAAGCAGGTCCGGCAGCACGGCATGAATGGGTAGATCGATCATCGCGCCTCCTCTTGCGCCAATCGGGAGCCAGCGCAAGGCGCGGTAAAAATCGACCGGCCCATGGGAAAGAGTTGCCAAGCCGTACGTTGGGCGCACAGAAGCTGATCCAGATCATATCGTGCGAGGAAAACAGGGGAATGGCGAGCCAGTTGGACGATGCGGACCGCTATCGTGCCCTGTTCGAAACGATGGATGAAGGCTTCTGCATCATCGAGTTCTTCGATGGCCCGCATGGCCCCCTGAGCGACTATATCCATGTCGAGGCGAACGCCGCCTATGAACGGCATGCCGGCATCCCCAATGTCGTGGGACAGAAGCTGCGCGAAATGGTGCCGGACGAAGCCGATGGCTGGGTAGAACTCTATGGCGGCGTCCTCCACAGCGGCAAGCCCATCCGCTTCCAGCGCGAACTGGAGGCGACCGGCCATCATCTGGAGGTATCCTCCTTCCGCGTCGGGCCGTTCGAACAGCGCCAGGTCGCGGTTCTGTTCAACGACATCACCGACCGGATCAGGGCGGAAAAGGCGCAACGGGCGCTCAACGAAACGCTCGAAGCCCGCATCGCCCAGGCGCTGGAGGAGCGCGAACAGGCCGAAAGCGCACTGCGTCAGGCGCAGAAGATGGAGGCCGTGGGGCAATTGACCGGTGGCCTCGCCCATGATTTCAACAATCTGCTCGCCGGCATTTCCGGTGCGTTCGAAATGATCGCGGTGCGGCTGGCGCAGGGGCGCACGGCCGACGTAGAGAAATATCTGACCGCCGGGCAGGGCGCCACCCGCCGCGCCGCGGCGCTGACCCACCGCCTGCTCGCCTTCTCCCGCCGCCAGACGCTGACGCCCAAGCCGACGGTCGTGAACCGCCTGCTCGGCGATTTTTCAGAACTGGTCCGCCGCACCGTCGGCCCGCAGATCGAGGTGCAGACCGTCGCAGCTTCGGGCCTCTGGCCCGCGCTGGTCGATGCCAATCAACTCGAAAATGCGCTGCTCAACCTGTGCATCAATGCGCGCGACGCCATGCCGGGGGGCGGCAAGATCACGATCGAGACGGGTAATCGCTGGCTCGATGATCGCACCGCGCGCGACCATGGGCTGACGCCGGGCCAATATGTGACGGTCTGCACCAGCGACACCGGCACCGGCATCGACAAGGGGATCATCGACCGCGTCTTCGACCCCTTCTTCACCACCAAGCCGATCGGGCAGGGGACGGGCCTTGGCCTCTCCATGGTCTACGGCTTCGCCCGCCAGAGCAACGGCCATGTCCGCATCTATTCCGAACCGGGGCAGGGCACGATGGTGTGCATCTATCTGCCCCGCCATCGCGGCGAGGACGATGTCGACACGCCCGTCATCGGTGATCCGCCGGTCGAGGCTGACGCCGGCGAAACCATATTGGTGATTGATGACGAACCCTCGGTTCGCATGCTGGTCGTCGATGCGCTGACCGATCTGGGCTATCATTGCCTTGAGGCGGCGGATGGGCCGTCAGGCCTGCGCATGCTGGAATCGCGATCGCGGATCGACCTGCTGATCACCGATGTCGGCCTGCCCGGCGGCCTTAACGGCCGGCAGGTCGCCGATGCCGCCCGCGCGCTGCGCCCCGACCTCAAGATATTGTTCGTGACCGGCTATGCCGAAAATGCGGTGTTGAACCACGGCCATATCGAACATGGCATGGAGGTGCTGACCAAGCCCTTCGCGGTGGACGAACTGCATCGCCGTGTGGCGACGCTGGTACAGGCGGAATAATCTACCCGAACAGATAGATGTGGATCGGGTTCTTCGGGTCCAGCAGCATCTTGGCCGTCAGCGCCAGCGACATTACGATCAGCAACGGCTTGATAAGCCGCGATCCGAACCGCATCGCCAGATAGGAACCGATCTGCCCGCCGGTGATGCTGCCCACGGCCATGGCCAGCCCTGCGATCCAGATCACATGGCCGCCCGCGATCATGGTCAGCAGGCCCGCGACATTGCTCGCGAAATTCGCCGCTTTGGTCTGGGCCGTGGCGCGCAGGATCGACAGCCCGCCCAGCGCCAGCAATATGGTGGTGTAGAAGGCCCCGGCGCCCGGTCCGAAAAAGCCGTCATAAAAGCCTACGACCCCCACAAGTCCGGTCAGCCCGGCAATCCCCACCCGCGCATGGCGGTCGGCATCACCCAGCTTGGGCGAGAAGGTGAAATAGGCGGCCATTGCGATCAGCAGCGCAGGCATCAGTCCCGCCAGAATCGACGGATCGACCCGCTGCAACAGCCATGCGCCGCCCACCGACCCCCCAAAGGCCGCGACGATCGGCCATTTATACGTCTTCAGATCCATATGCCCGCGCCGGGCATAGGCTACGCAGGCACCGAACGTACCGAAACAGCTTTGCAGCTTGTTGGTCGCCACCGCCTGTACCGGTGGAATGCCCACCGCCATCAGTGCGGGCAGGGTGATCAGTCCCCCGCCACCGGCCATCGCATCGATGCACCCGGCCATGGTCGCTGCGGCCACAAGGAAAGCGATGGTTTCGGGGGAGAGGATCATGGGCGGAGTCAGGCTCCGCCTTCCGACCCGTTCGGGCCGAGACAAGTCGAAGCCCTGCACTTTCTTTGTCAGGGGATGGCGTCTGCTCGAACGATCAGGCGCCGGAAAACCTCAATAGGCTCGCGCTATAGCGAATTCGACCGCTTCGGTAAGGGCCGCCTTGGCCTGACCGGCATCGAACCGGCCCAGTGCGTCGATCGCGCGCTGGCCATAATGGCGCGCGCGGGCCAGCGTGTCGGCGATCGCGCCGGTCTGGCGCAGCAGGCCAGTCGCGTGGGCCAGGTCTTCGTCGCTGATCTTGTGCCCGGCGATCGCCGCCTTCCAGAAGGCGCGATCCTCGTCATTCCCGCGCGCATAGGCCAGGATCACCGGCAACGTCACCTTGCCGTCGCGGAAATCATCGCCTGCATCCTTGCCCATGGTCGCGCCGTCCGATTCATAATCGATCGCGTCGTCGATCAACTGGAACGCGATGCCCAAATTCCGGCCATAGACGTCCAGCGCCTGCTCCTCGCTGTCGCTGCGGTCGGCGACCACGGCGGATATGCGGCAGGCTGCGGCGAACAGCGCGGCGGTCTTGGCGCCGATGATGTCCAGATATTGTTCTTCGCTGGTGTCGATCTTGCGCTGTGCGGTCAGTTGGTTGACCTCGCCCTCGGCGATCACCGCCGACGCATTGGCCAGAATCTTGAGCACTTTCAGCGATTCCGCCTCGACCATCAACTCGAACGAGCGGGAGAAGAGAAAGTCGCCCACCAGCACGCTGGCGCTGTTGCCCCAGATGATGTTGGCGGTCTTGCGGCCACGGCGCAGGCCGGAGCCGTCGACCACATCGTCGTGCAGCAGCGTGGCGGTGTGGATGAATTCGACGGCGGCGGCCAGCTTGTAATGGCGCGACCCCGCATAACCGACCAGATCGGCGCAGGCGAGCGTCAGCATCGGCCGCAACCGCTTGCCGCCACCCGCGATCAGATGGCCCGCCAGTTCCGGGATCAGCGGAATGCGCGACTGCATCCGGTCCAGGATCACGGCGTTGACCTGGTTCATGCCGTGGGCGACCAGCGACATGATGGGGGCGAGCGAGGGCGCGGCGTTGGCGCGGCCGATCGGGTGGACGTTACCGGGGGCGGGTGCTGTCATGACGCGCCCATGTGGCGGTGCAAAATGTGAAAGGCAAGCGGGAATAGCTTGCGTAGCGCGGCAGATGCGGCAAAAAGCGCGCCATCTGGAACCGGAGGCCCAAGTGGACGAGACATTGCAGCGCTATCGCGAGAGCATCGACAATATCGACGCCGCGCTGGTGTTCATGCTGGCCGAACGCTTCAAGGTTACGCAGGCCGTTGGCGAGCATAAGGCGACTCACGACCTGCCCCCCGCTGATCCCGGCCGGGAGGACCGCCAGATCGCCCGCCTGCGCCAGTTGGCGCTTGATGCAAAGCTCGATCCCGACTTCACGGAAAAATTCCTTCGCTTCATCATCGACGAAGTCATCCGCCACCACGAACAATTGCGCGAGGGCTGAGCGAGTGACGGCGAATTATCCGGCCGGATAGCTTTCATGCCCGACATTGGGCCAATGGAAATTGGTATGGGTCAGCATGGTCGAAAAGCTGTCCGATCGCACCTGATGCCACCAGCCGATGGGGATGAACAGCAGGTCGCCCGGTGACAGCAGCACCTCGTAACGCAGCACGTCCCGCGCTTGCGGATGCAGCGTCAGCCGCGCCTCGTCGGTTATATCGCACAGGTCACTGAACACATGCGACCGGTGCGCCAGCCGCCGGGTTTGCGACGGCGGGATCAATATCACGCGCTTCGTGCCTGTCACCTGCGCCAGCAGATTGTTGGTCAGGTCGAAATGCAGCGGCGTGAACGCGCCTTCGCCGCCGATCCACAGCATCCCAGGCGCGCGCGTCAGATAGGCGTCGATCGGCCCCATATCGGCCTCCAGCACGCGAAGCGCCGGGCCGTTGGCGGCGCTGTTGGACGCGGTCAGATAGGCGTCGTTGCCACCCTTGCGCGCAAGAGCGATGAACTGGCGGAAGGGCGCACGCCTGCGATGCTTTTCCTTCTTCAGTTCATAATCCTGTGCGCCCGTCCGGCCGCCCTGATATTCGATCATGGCGTCGCCGACCGTTTTCGCCAGATAATCGGGCGTCCAGCGTGTCAGCGCCGGCCAATGGGCGATCGCGCTCTTGATCAGCACCGGCCGCCCCGGCGCGTAGAAGCCGTGCAGGAAATCCTCGCCCGACAGATTTTCGGCGGTCAGCAGGCCGGACGCATAGGGGGACAAGGCGCGCTGCCGCTCCTGCACCTCCATAAGCCAGTCCTGTCGCCTGAGCGCCAGCGCGTCGTTGGGCGCCATGGCTGGCACGGGCGCCATCGCTCTTGTGGCGGCGGCACCGAAATCGATCTGCCGCAGCGCCATCTGCATCCGCATATCGTCGGCCTGGGTCGGAAGGGAGGGCAGCGTCTTGCTCATGCCGCACCCTACCGCCCGATGATGACGGCGATGTTGCAACGAATGACGTTTATGTGACGACGAACCGCTGTAAAAATCCGTCCGTCCTGATCCTGTCGAAGGACGTATGGGAGGCTCAGGCCGGCTCCACGACCGCCACGTTCTTACCCTGCGACCGCCCGATCAGCACGCCGCCCAGAGCCAGCGCAAAGCCAAGCAGTTGCACCGGACCCAGCCGCTCCCCGAACAAAATCCACGCCTCGATCGCGGCCAGCGGCGGTACCAGCAACAGCAGCATCGACATGCGCGTGGCCCCCTGATGCCGCACCAGCCACACCAGCAGCGACAGGCCTGCCGCCGACAGGCCCAGTACCGACCAGCCCAGGCCCAGCCACAATATCGGCGCCCCGTCCCAGCGATAGTCGCCGATCAGCAGGGTCGCGGCGATCGCCACCAGCGCGCCGCCGATATTCTGCACCGCGCCTGATACGGCGATGCCGTCGCCGGCGATCGCGCCGCGCTGGATCAGCGTGCCGCCGGCCATGCCTAGCACCGCCATCATGCCGGCCACCGCCGGGATGATGCCGATCCCGCCCGCGCCCGACCGTTCGATCGCCGGCATCAGTACGCAGCCCACACCAAAGATCGCGACAGCCAGGCCACCCCAGGCTCGTCCCGGCAATCGCTCGCCCAGCAAGGCGACGCTCACCACCGCGACCATCAGGGGTTGCAGCGATCCCAGCAGCGACATGATCCCGGCCGGCATGCCATTATTCACCGCCCACCAGCTCAGCGTCAGATAGACGCCGTGCAGCATCGCACCCGCCGCCAGATGCAGCCCGAGCCGCCGCCCCGTTGGCCAGGCCTGCCGCGCATAGAGCGCCGCCCCGCTCAGCAGCATCGCCGTCGCCGTCAGGCGCAGCGCCAGGATCAGTTCCGGCGCGCCATGCGGGACCATCGCCCGCGCGACGATGAAGCCGGTAGACCAGATGAGGATGAAGAGAATGGAAGCGACAAGACCGAACATGCCGCCGCCTTTGGCGGATGGGCAGGACGATGTCGAGCCGGAGGAAGGGAGGATGCGCGGGGAGGGGCGTTCGGCCCAATCCAGGCGTCCGCCTTGCCGCGGGGGTAGGCAAAAGCGGCAAGGACGGGCGCGGGGCGGCCCCTATGCGGCGCTCGCTTCGCAGCGCAGCGGGGGGGCGAGGGCCATTTTCGCCGCACCGATCATCTGCCGGTGCGCGTCGCTATCGGGTACGACATCGGGCCAGGGTTGGCCGGTCACCAGGCCATAGCTGTCCTGCCAGATCTTCCCGGCGACCAGATCGATCTCTTCATCCGTCGGTTGATGTTCTTCCGCCAGGCATCGGACCAGCAGCCGATGAAAGACATCTCCGGAGTACGCACGACTTCGGCTCATGGTGGCATCCTCTCCATGGCGTCGATTTCTATCGACGTCCGTAGCGGGAAATGCCCGATTTACAGGGGCGCGTCAATGAACGAGGGCGCTTATGGCTGTCCTATCGTGCGCGATCCTGCCATCATTGCGTATCGCTGCGACGTTGACCTGCGACTTTGCAATAGGATCGACTCCGCGCAACATAATGTCGCAACATGCGGGAAATGTGCGAAGTTAAGCGGCGAAAATCCTATTCCCGCCCCGCCCGGATCGCCGCCCCGCCCGCAAAGGGCGTGATCGCCACCAGCAGCAGTGACGCCGCGCCCAGGAACTTCAGCGCCGCGCCGCTCCCGTCGCCCAGCGTCCCCGCGCCGAAGATCAGCAGTGGCACAGCCAGCGGCAGCGCCAGCAGTCCGGCCAGCGCGCCGCTGGACCGCAACCCGGCGGTCAGGCTCGCCACCAGCAACCCCAGCGCCGCCAGCGCCGGCGTGCCGATCAACAATCCCAGTTCCAGCGTCAGGATCGTTGCGCCGTCCAGCTTCAGCAGCGCGGCGGCGGGCAGGGTAGCGATCATCAGCGGCGGGCCAAAGCCCAGCCAGTGCGCGATCAGCCGCGCCGTCACCACCAGTTCCTCGCCGACACCGCGCAGCGCGATCTGGTCCAGCACGCCGGCCTGCATGTCCGGCGCGACCAGCCGGTCGACCGGCAACAGGCTGGCCAGCAATGCCGCGATCCACAACATCCCGCCGCCGGTCCGCCCCAGCAGCGCCGCATCCGGCCCGACCGCAAAAGGGTAGAGGCTGGCGACCAGCAGCAGGAAGGCGACGGGCAGCCACAGGCCCGCCGATGCCCAGGCCTGCCGCAGATCGCGCGCGGCGAGCAGCCATAATATCCTCATGCCGCGTCCGCCGGATAAGTGGGCAGATAATCCGAAAGCGCCAGCGTCACCGGCGCAACGATCGGCAGCGGCTGGTGCGACGCCGCGACCACGACCCCGCCCGCCGCCAGATGCCCGGCCACGGCCTCGCCCAGCAGGTCCAGCGATGCCGTATCCAATCCATTGCCCGGCTCGTCCAGCAGCCAGACGCCAGCCCCGCTCGCGATCACCCGCGCCAGCATCGCCCGCTTGCGCTGCCCGGTGGACAGCATCCGCACCGGCACCTCCGCCAGCCCGGTCAGCGCCATCGCCGCCAGCGCCCCGGCGACAGCACCCGGCCCAGCCCGGTCCAGTTTCGCCCAGAAGCACAGGGCATCGCGCAACCCTTGTTCGCCATCCAGCGCCAGCCGTTCGTCGGTCATGGCCACGCCACCGCTGCGCTCCACCGTTCCGGCAAAGGCAGGCAGCAGCCCGGCGCACAGCCGCAACAGGCTGGACTTGCCCACGCCATTGGGACCGGTCAGCAACGCCCCGCCACCCGGCTCCAGCGTCAGGTTCACGCCCGCGAACAGCATCCGCCCGCCCCGCAGGCAGGCGACATCACTCAGGCGCAACGCCGCGCCGGTCATAGCGTGACCATGTCCTCCAGCACGTGCATGTCGATATCCGACAGGCCGAAATGATGGCCAATCTCATGCACCACGACATGGGTGATCAGCGCATCCAGCGGCACGCCCGTCTCCACCCATTCGTCCAGCAGCGGACGACGGAACAGATGCACGGTCGGCGGACCGTCCCCGGTCTGCGCCTCCTGCCCGATGGACCGGCCGGTATAGAGGCCGGTCAGTTCGAACGGGTCGGTGAGGTCCATGTCCTTCAGGATCGCGGCATCCGCGAAATCCTCCACGAACAACACGACATCGGACAGATGCTCGGTAAAAGGGGATGGCAGGCGATTGAGCGCGGCAAGTGCCAACGTCTCAATCTCTTGCCTGGTCGGAGCGAAGCGGGGCGGTTGACCGTTGGACGACATGCCTGCCACATACCCCAAGCTATTTCATGAGGATAGGGACATGATTGGTAAACTGACCGATGAAGAGCGCGTGATCGCGCTGGCCGACCTGCCGCACTGGACGCCAGTGTCGGACCCGGACGGCATTGCCCGCCACCTGACCTTCACCGATTTCGTCACCGCGTTCGGCTTCATGACCCGCGTCGCGATCCTCGCTGAAAAGGCGGACCATCATCCCGAATGGTCCAACGTCTATAACCGGGTGGACATCATTCTTACCACCCATGATGCCGGCGGCCTGTCCCGGCGCGACATCGACCTTGCCAAGGCGATTGACGCGCTGGCGGGATAGAGCCTGCGAAATACAGGCCGTCTCGGATCAATCGGCAGCGGACATAATATCCCATTTGCAGGCGTGAGGGGGAGGGTGCGGAACACCCGACCCCGTCAACGCCGCTAAGCCGCCAGCCGCAGGAACGGCACTGGCTGGGTCGAGCGCAGCACGATCGGCTTGCCTTCGGACGCCTCGAACAGTTCGCCGTCCAGGATCACGCTGCTGCGGTCGCCTTCGATGCGGATGACGTCGCCCTGTTCCAGATGGATGCCCTGCATCTGGCGCTTGCCGACGCGGCGAAACAGGCTGGCCCATACCAGCCGCAACAGGGACGGCAGATTCTGATCGACCGCCATCAGCTTCATATTGCCGCGGCGACTGTCGCCCGGATCGACGCCCAGCAGCAATCGTTCCAATGTGGTGACGATCAGAACGGCGAACCGCCCGACCAGTTGTCCGTCACGAATCAGGGATATGCGTACCGGATTGCCGGAAGGCGGCAGGAATTTGGCACGAATGCCGAACAGCAGTGAAAACACCACGGCGATCGCGGTGATGACATGGCTAAGGCCATTGGACAGCCCCAGCGGATAGATCTGATTGCGGCAATAGAGCATGTAATCGGCCAGCCCTGCGCCGCCCAGGAACATGCCCAGCACCGGCCGGCTGTCGACCGCGCCGTCCGACAAAGCGATCAGTTCGCGCGCGACGACATGGGCGTCCACGCCGGCCTTGGCGATCTGCACGATCCGCTCCAGCGCCTTGATCGGGTCGCCATGGATGCCAAGGTCCAGGGCGATCAGGTTGGTCTTGCCATTGGGCAGCACCGCGATCGGTGGCACCCGACCCTTGAAATGCTCGCCCTGATAGAGCTCCGTCAGCGACGCCTGCACTGTGCCGTCGCCGCCATTGATGACGATGACGGTCGGATCGACGCGGGCGATCGTCTGGAACGCCCGGCCGATCTGGTCGACCTGCTCCACCTCATAGTGGAAGATGTCGGGGTTGCTGGCGCAATAGCTGCGCACGCGCGGAAGCGTCTGGCGGTTGCCCGTGGATTTCGGATTGGACAAAAGGGCGACGCTTACCATGGCTTTTCGATCACATATATTTGAGGTTGATCGTGATTTTCGTCACGCCCGGCCCAGCATGAAAGGCCGCCTTCTCCACGCCGGGCTTGCCCAGGTTGAAGATGCTGATCGCCGGATTGTTGGAAAATCCACCGCCGTCCCGCGAAATGTCGGTCTTGCCATTGCCGTCGCGGTCGTGCCGCACGGCGATGCCATATTCGCCGGACCGGGGCACCGGTACGCAAAAGCGCATCACGCCATTGGCCGGCTTCACCGCCGTATCGATTCGATTGAGCCATTCGCCCTTCGTCAGCCAGGCCGACTTGGTGGCGGGATAGGACTGGATACGCACCTTGCCGGTGGCCGCCACGAAACCGCGCACATCGACCAGCACCGCCGGCCCGCGCGCATCCGCGCCGCAACGTTCCAGATCGTTCGATATTTCCTGGCCATGGGCCATGACCGGGCTTGCAGCGACCATCGCTGCCCCAACCATCAAACCCATTGCAACTTTTACCATGACCATCAGACTCCTGGAAGCTATAGCCGCCGATATGGACCGGACGGCGAGCCCCTGTTCGCCCCGCATTTCTACCTGACTCGCATATGGGATGGGTTTGCGGCCAAAACATGGTGATGGGACGACGACTTAGAGAATGCTGACCGCCACCGACCGATATCTCGCCCGCCTGATCGCCGTGCCCATGCTGGGGACGCTGGTGATCGCCGCGATGCTGCTTGTCCTCGACAAGATGCTCAGCCTGTTCGATTTCGTCGCGGCGGAGGGCGGACCGGTCAGTGTCGTGTGGCGCATGCTCGCCAATATGCTGCCCGAATATCTCTCGCTCGGCATCCCGATCGGCCTGATGCTCGGCATCCTGCTCGCCTTCCGCAAGCTCGCCCTGTCGTCGGAATTGGACGTGATGCGCGCGGTGGGCCTCTCCTACGGCCGGCTGCTGCGCGTGCCCTATATGTACGCGATCGCGCTGGCGCTGCTCAATTTCGGCATCGTCGGCTTCGTTCAGCCGCTCTCCCGCCACGCCTATGAAGCGCTGCGATTCGAACTGCGCTCCGGCGCGCTCGGCGCCTCGATCAAGGTCGGCGAGTTCACCAATCTGGGCCGGCGCATGACCATGCGGATCGAGCGCAGCAAGGATGAAGGCCGCAACCTGCAAGGCATTTTCGTGCGCGCCGTCGGCAAGGATGGCCAGTCGGTCGCGGTGACGGCGGCGCAGGGCACCTTCCTGGCCACCGACGACCCCGACGTCATCATCTTCCGCTTGCGCAACGGTGTGCTGGTCAACGACGGACCCAAGTACAAGACGCCGCGCATCCTGTCCTTCTCCAGCCATGACCTGCCGATCGACCTGCCGCAGATCGAGAATTTCCGCGGCCGCGACGTCGACCGGGAAAAGACGATTCCCGAACTGATGGTGATCGGCCGCAATCCGGCCACGCCTGACAAACTGAAGGCCGAAGTCCGCGCCAATTTCCACTTCCGCATGGTCGAAGTGGTGTTCATGTTCCTGCTGCCGCTGGCCGCGCTGGCCTTTGCGATCCCGCCCAAACGATCGACCTCGGCGCTGGGCGTCTTCCTCTCGATCATATTCATCGTGACCTATCACAAGATCAACCAATATGGCGAAGGCATCGGCGCGCTGGGCAAGGTCGATCCCATCATCGCGCTATGGGGACCATTCCTGCTCGCATCAGGCCTTGTCCTGTGGATGTATCATGTGATCGCCAATCGCCCCGGCGGCCAGCCGATCGGTGCGCTGGAAGTCGCCTTCTCCAAATTGGGCAAGCAGATCGTGCGCCTGCTGCGCTTTGGCCGACGCCGCGCCCCGCCTGCCGACGCTGCTGTTGAAGGAGCGGCCTGACCCATGCAGTTCAACTTCTTCCCCTCGCGCCAGATCAGCCTTTACATGGCGCGCCTGTTCCTGACCCGCACCTTTGCGGTGCTGGCGCTGCTGGTCGTCGTGCTCCAGACGCTCGACCTGCTCGGCAATTCCGGCGACGTGCTGGCCTATCCGGGCAATGGCGACGCGCAATTATGGCATTATGTCGGCCTGCGCGCGCCACAGATCATCGCCCGGTTCCTGCCCTTTTCCGTGCTGCTGGGCACGCTGGTGATGCTGGCGACGCTCAACCAGAACAGCGAAATCATCTCGATGAAGGCGGCCGGTCTGTCCGCGCACCAGATTTTGGCGCCGCTGGTGCTGGCGGCGCTGGGCGTGTCGGTCATCAGCTTCGTCTTCAACGAACGGATCGTCGTCCGCTCGACGGCGGCGCTGAGTGCCTGGGAAGCGGTGGATTATGGCCCGATCCCGCGCGACAGCGGCGTGAAAAGCAATCCCTGGGTGCGCGACGGCAATAATCTGGTCAACGCGGCGATCGTCGCCGGGCGCGGCACGCAAGTGCAGTTGCGCAAGGTGCAGATCTACAACCGCATCAACAACAGCCTGACGACGATCGTTCAAGCGCCCAGGGGCCATTATGACGCGGCGAGCAAGAGCTGGCTGCTGGAGGGTGCGCGCCAGTTCGACGTGGCGCGCGGCACCGTCACCAATGTCGGCACCGTCCGTTTCGGCCGCGACATCCGCCCCGACCAGTTCACGCTGGCGAAGGTCGATCCCGACGCGCTGACCTTCCACGAACTGGAGGCGGCGATTTCCGACCTGCATGATGCCGGCCGCCCCACCGCCGAACTGGAAGGCAGCCTGTGGCACAAGCTGTCCGGGCCGCTCTCCGCGCTGCTGATGCCGATCCTGGGGTCGGTCGCGGCCTTCGGCCTCGCGCGTTCGGGGCAATTGTTCATGCGCGCGGTGCTGGGCATGGCGCTGGGCTTCGCCTATTTCGTCGCCGACAATTTCTCGCTCGCGATGGGCAGCCTGGGCGCCTATCCGCCAGTGCTGGCCGCCTGGGCGCCCTTCTTCCTGTTCCTGCTGGTGGGGGAAACAGTTCTCTTCCGCACGGAAGAGTGACGCCCCAATAAAAAGGCCCCGGCGACCAAGGGACGTCGCGCGGGGCCTTCCAGAGGGGGTGTTCCGATCCTCTTAAGGGGGGAGGGGAAAGACCGGAACAACGCCGATATAATTGACGCAAATCCGGTTTCAACCCGCAACTATATTATTTTCTGCGCACTGAGGCGTGGAGCGTTATCCCAACTTATGCCCACCGTTCCCCGGCCTGCGCCGGGGAACTACCCAATTTCCATTCAGCGCCTCCGCGTGATGCTTCTCCGGCTCAGCGCGCCGCCATCGTACTTCGGGCGATCTTGCCGACCAGCGGCATCATCCCCCTGTAATTGCCCCGATGATAGGGCGATCCCGCATCCAGCGTGGCGATCAACTGCGCATGCGCCTTGCCCAGCGCATGATAGGGCACGCTCGGCAGCAGGTGGTGCAACGCATGATAACGCAGGCCCACCGGTGCCCACAAAGCGGGCAGGGTTCCGGGCGGCGGTACGTTGACCGAGTCCAGATATTGCGCCGTCACGGTCATCGGCTCGCCCTCATTCTCCCACAGATGCGCGACAAGGGTGCGCAACTGGTTGATGACGGTCATCGCCGAATGGATCGCCATATAGACCAGCAGGGGCTTCCAGCCGAAGGCGAAGACGCTGCCCACCAGCGCGAGTGCGAACAGGCTTGCGCCGGCTTCCTGGGCTGCCCATTGGCGCGCGAACTCGCCCTCCGGCGGGCGGCGGCGATAGGCGGGATTGATCGACAGCGCCGAAAATTCCGCCACCACCTTGGCGCGCAGCGGCGGGATCAGCAGCGACAGCGGCGTCAACACGCCAAAGCGCAGGATGAGACCCACCGGCGCCAGTGTCGCGACGAGGATGAACAAAGGCAGCGACCAGGGCTTCATCAGCGCCAGCGGCAGATATTCCGGGTCTTCCGCCGTGCCATAGCGGGTGCGCTGATGATGCTGGGTATGCACGCCTTCATACATGAAGGACGGGATCATCAGGGGCACGCCGACGATCAGGTTCCAGCCAAGGCGGAAACCGGGCAGGGCGTCCTTTCGGATATGGGTCAGTTCATGGATGAAGCTGGCCGCGCGATACAGCGCCAGCATCGCCACGATGGCGCAGCCCAACGCGATCGTCCCATTGTCGACCAGAATCGCACCGGCCATCGCGCCCCATCCGACCAGCGCCGACGCCAGCAGATCGGACCAGTAGATGCGCGGATTGGCGGTCGAATAGGCGCGCGTCAAATCGGCAGCGGCGCGCAGCATGGCGGTATCGTCGGGAATGGCCGCCCGCGCCCGCTGCGCGGCGGCAAGAATGGGATCATGCACTGTCATGCGGGCGGTCCTAGCCTCCAAATGCGCTGATATCATGGCAGCACCATGACATATTCATCATGTTGCCGGCCTGAACGGGGCGCGTGATTGACATTCCGCAAACAAGGCGCGAACTGCACCCCATTCCATCTTTCTTTCAAGGCGGCACCTGTGGCGCATAACGATCTGGTCATCACCCCCGTTTCCGGCCCAGTACCCAGCGGGGCCGACCTCAAGGCTTTTATCGACCTGCCCTGGCGGCTTTATGCGAATGATCCCAACTGGGTGCCCCCGTTGAAGGCCGAGGTGAAGGAATTGCTGACGCCTGGGAAGAACCCCTTTTTCGGCCATGCCGAGGCGCAATATTTTCTCGCCCGTCGCAATGGCAAGGTCGTCGGCCGCATTTCCGCCCATATCGATCATCTGGCGCTGGCGCAGCCGGTCGAACAGGGCATGGGACCGGGCACCGGCAATTTCGGCCTGTTCGAGGCGGAGGATGACGCGACCGGGAAAGCGCTGATCGCCACCGCCGAGGACTGGCTGCGCGCCAAGGGCATGACCCGCGTGCTGGGGCCGATTTCTTTGTCCATCTGGGAAGAGCCCGGCCTGCTTGTTTCGGGTCACGATCATCCCCCCACGGTGATGATGGGCCATAACAGCCCTACCTATCAGGCGATGATCGAAGGGGCCGGCTATGTTCCGGTCAAGCAGCTCAAAACCTATGAGCTGGACATCACCAAAAGCTTCCCGCCGCTGATCCAGCGCATCATCCAGTCGGGCGAGAAAAACCCGCGCATCACCATTCGCCGGGTCGACAAGTCGAAATTCGACAGGGAAGCCGCGATCATCCTGGCGATCCTGAACGATGCCTGGGGCAATAATTGGGGTTTCGTGCCGATCACGGACGATGAAATCGCCCACACCGGCAAGAAATTGAAACCGATCGTGTTCGAGGATCTGATCATGATCGCCGAACTGGACGGAGAGCCTGTCGCCTTCATGATGACGCTGCCCGACCTGAATGAGGCGACCAAGTCCCTGAACGGTTCGCTCTTCCCCTTCGGCTTCATCAAGCTGCTGAAATGGCTGCGCAAGCCCAAGGCGCGCACGATGCGCGTCCCGCTCATGGGCGTGGTGCAGCGGCTCCAGTCTTCCCGCATGGCCGGCCAGCTCGCCTTCATGATGATCGAGACGATCCGGCTTCAGGCGATCGCCGATTACGGATCGACCCGTGGCGAGATCGGCTGGGTGCTGGATGATAATCAGGGCATGAACGGCATTGCCGACGCCATCAACAGCACGGTGAACAAAATCTACCAGATTTACGAAAAGCCGCTCTGATATTTTGTTTCGATTGCGTATCGGCGGCAACCCTTTGCGCCGATCGTCGTTGATATTCCAAACCCCTAGCCAAGGAGTATCGACATGGGTGAAGCAACCGACAAGCTGAAGGCCGCAGCCAACAAGGCTGCTGGCGCGGTCAAGGAAGGCATCGGCAAGGCGACCGACAATGACCGCCTGGAAGCCGAAGGCAAGGCGCAGAAGGCCAAGGGCACGGCGCAGGACGTTGCCGGCTCGGTCAAGGGCGCGCTCGGCGACAAGATCTGACGTCACGGCGTCTGCACGAAAACGGCCTCGCACCGAAAGGTGCGGGGCTTTTTCGTTTCTGTCCTACAGTCTGAAAAAATTCTATCCTGATCCGTGGCCCGGCTCAGGCCGGGGAACGCCAGCCGACAGGGTCGCATCATTGCTGTTCGCTGTTACCCGCTGCCGACTGTTGGAGACATTCCGATAGGATCACGCCCGCGTAACGAAATGTCGCATTCTGCGGGAAATGTGCGAAGTTAAGCCGCTTCCTTGGCCAGATAGTCGGCCATATCCCGCCGCAATTCCCCGGCGCACAGATAGAGTGCGATGACGTTGGGAATGGCCATCAGGAAGAAGCTGCTGTCGACGATCCCGACCACCCGGCCCAGGTCGATCGCGGCGGCAGGGGGCAGGGCGACGACATAGAGGATCTTGTAGGTCCATTGCGCCTTTGCCCCATTGCCGAACAGATAGCCCCAGGCCTGCAACCCATAAAAGCCCCAGGCCACCAGCGTCGAATAGGCGAACAGGAACACCACCACCGCCAGCAGCCAGGGGAACCAGGGCGATACCTGCGCAAAGGCGGCGGACGTGATCGCGATCCCTTCCAGCCCGCCATTCCATGTGCCCGCCACCACCAGCGCCAGCCCGCCCAGCGCGCAGACGATCATCGTGCCGAGCAGCGGTTCCAGCAATGCGACCAGCCCTTCCGACACCGGATGTTTCGTCCGCGCCAGACTATGCGCCATCACCGCCGATCCCACGCCCGCCTCGCTGGCGAACACCGCGCGCCGCATCCCCGCGACGAAGGCGCCCACCGCGCCCCCGGTCGCCGCGTCACCTGACCACGCGCCGTTCCAGATCAGCGCCAGCGCGCCGGGAATCTCGCCGATATGCAGGATCAGGATCGCCATGACTCCACCCAGATAGACCGCGACCTTGATCGGGGTCAGCCGCTTCGACACCTCGCCCAGCCAGGCCGCGCCGCCCAGCGTCACCAGCGCAACGGCGCTGGCCAGAAACACGCCATAGGCCCAGCCATTGGTCAGGCCGGTCACGACCTTCACCTGCGCAAAGCTCTGGTTGACCTGCACCATCGGGATCGCGCCGAACAAAGCGAAAAAGGCATAGGCGCCGCCCAGCGCCAGCCCCAGCTTCGGCCAGCCCCGCGCCGCGCCGACGGCTTTCAGCACATACATCGGCCCGCCATGAACATGGCCGCGAGTGTCGAACACGCGATATTTCAGGCCCAGCGTCACCTCCGCCATCTTCACCGTCATCGCGAACCAGCCGATGATGAACATCCACAATATCGCGCCCGGCCCGCCCATGGTCAGCGCCACCGCCACGCCGGCGATATTGCCCAGGCCGATCGTGCCGGACAACGCGGTGGAAAGCGCTGCCCACTGGCTCACATCGCCTTTCGCCTCGCCCGCCTGCGGCTGGCTGCGCAGGATGCGGATGGCGCGCCCGACATGGCGCACATTGGGGAAGCCCAGCCACAGGGTGAAGAACAGCATCGGCAACGCCAGATAGAGCACGATCAGTTCGATCTGCGCGCCGAACAGCGGCACCTTGAAGAACACGGCAGCGGACAGTCCGTCGACGAAGGCGTTGAAATTTTCCATCATGCCCGGATGCCTATGGGGACGCAGATTGTCGACTGAGAAAAACTTGACTCTTTCCCTCTCCGTTCGCCCTGAGTAGGGTCTGGGCGAAGTCGAAGGCCCGTATCGAAGGGTCGCACGACGCGCATGTCCATCGATACGCCGCTTCGACAGGGTCAGCGGCTACTCAGGACGAATGGATGAGTGGGGGCTGTCCCCGAGGAAGATGAGAGCGTTGTGAGCAGGCAATATTTCGGCACCGACGGCATCCGTGGCCGCACCAATCAATGGCCCATGACCGCCGACTTGGCGATGAAGGTCGGCATGGCGGCGGGCACCCATTTCCTGCGCGGCAGCCACCGTCATCGCGTCGTCATCGGCAAGGATACGCGGCTTTCGGGCTATATGGTCGAAAATGCGCTGGTCGCCGGCTTCACCGCAGTCGGCATGGACGTCGTCCAGTTCGGCCCGATCCCGACGCCGGCCGTGGCGCTGCTCGCCCATTCGATGCGCGCGGACCTTGGCGTCATGATCTCCGCCAGTCACAACCCTTATTTCGACAACGGGATCAAACTGTTCGGCCCGGACGGCTACAAGCTGTCGGACGAGGACGAACTGAAGATCGAGGCGTTGCTGGATCAGGATATCGCGCTCGCCGCGTCGAAAGATATCGGTCGCGCCCGCCGGGTCGAGGACGCCCGTGGCCGCTATATCCATGCGGTCAAGTCCAGCTTCCCCGCCGACCTGCGGCTCGATGGCCTCAAGATCGTGGTCGATTGCGCCAATGGCGCCGCCTATCAGGTCGCGCCCTCGGCGCTCTGGGAACTGGGCGCCACCGTGGTCGCGGTCGGCGTCACCCCCAACGGCACCAACATCAACGACGGCTGCGGCTCCACCGCGCCCTTGCTGTTGCAGGAAACCGTGGTGTCCTCCGGCGCCGACATCGGCATCGCGCTGGACGGCGACGCCGACCGGCTGATCGTGGTCGATGAAAAGGGCCAGATCGTCGACGGGGACCAGATCATGGCGCTGATCGCCGCCAATTTCGCGCGGGAAGGCACGCTGCGCGGCGGCGGACTGGTCGCGACGATCATGTCGAACCTCGGCCTCGAACGCTTCCTGTCGGACAAGGGCATCGCGCTGGAACGCACCAAGGTCGGCGACCGCTATGTGCTGGAACGGATGCGAGAGGGCGGCTTCAACGTCGGCGGCGAACAGTCCGGCCACATGATCCTGTCCGACTATGCCACCACCGGCGACGGGACGGTCGCCGCGCTACAGGTGCTCGCCGCGCTGGTCCGCTCCGGCAAGCCCGCCAGCGAAGTGCTGCACCAGTTCGATCCGGTGCCGCAACTGCTCAAAAATGTCCGCTTCTCTGGCGGGAAGCCGCTGGAGCATGACGATGTGAAGCGCGTCATCGCGCAGGCGCAAGCCGAGTTGAACGGCACCGGCCGCCTCGTCATCCGCCCGTCCGGCACCGAACCGGTGATCCGCGTGATGGCGGAAGGGGATCGCGAGGATCAGGTGAAGGATGTCGTGGAGCGCATCTGCGCCGCAGTGGAAAAGGCGGCTGCATGATGACGATCACCATTCGTCATCCCAGCGAAGGCTGGGATCTCGCTTCTTTGTCTGACTTGCCAAAAAGCAGTGAGATGCCAGCCTCCGCTGGCATGACGGAGTGTTCCCATGCTTGAGATGCGCCCCGACTGCGAACGTTGCGGCACGGACCTGCCCGCCGACCAGCCCGGCGCGTTCATATGCTCGTTCGAGTGCACCTGGTGTGCACCTTGCGCGGAGGCGCTGGACGATCGCTGCCCCAATTGCGGTGGCGAGTTGATGGACCGCCCGACCCGCACGGGCAAGGCGCTGGCCAATAATCCCGCCTCGACGGAGCGGCATTTCAAGGGATGACGCCTGCCCGCATCCTCATCATCGCCGGTTCCGACAGTGGGGGCGGCGCGGGTATTCAGGCGGACCTCAAGACCGTGACGCTGCTGGGCGGCTTCGGCATGACGGCAATCACCGCGATCACCGCGCAGAATACGCTGGGCGTGCAGGGCGTCCACCCGATCCCGACCGACATGGTGCTGGCGCAGATGGAGAGCTGCATCAGCGACATCGGCGTCGACGCGGTGAAGATCGGGATGATCGGCAGCGCGCAGACGGCCAACGCCGTCGCCGACCGGCTGGCGCTGCTGGACGACGTGCAGATCATCTTCGATCCGGTCATGGTCGCGACCAGCGGTGCCCTGCTGGCGGATGACGCCACCATCGCCGCGTTCGAAAAGCTGATGCGCGTCGCTACCGTCATCACCCCGAACCTGCCTGAACTGGAGGCGCTGACTGGCCGGCGCATCTTGGACCTGGACGGGCTGGAGGACGCCGCGCAGGCGCTGCGCGAACGCACCGGTGCCGTGATTCTCGCCAAGGGCGGCCATCTGCCCCAGCAGGCGGAGGATGATCGGCCACTGATCCACGACCTGCTGGTCGATGAGGATATGGTCGCGGACTTTTCGATCAAACGGATCGAGACGCGCCATAGCCATGGCACTGGCTGCACATTGGCGAGCGCCGTCGCGACCGGGCTGGGCGCGGGCTTGTCGCTGGGGGATGCCGTCGATCGGGCGGAGGCTTTCGTCGCGGCGGCGCTGGCGGCGGCGCCGGGTTTGGGGCAGGGCCATGGCCCGATGGGGCATGCGCTGGGACTGACGCCTTTCTATCACCTGCTGGCAGCAAAGGATGGTGATGGCTGGGACGCGGCGGCCTTTGCTGCGCGATATTCCGATGCCTGATTTTGCGCACGAACTCATCCATCATCCCGGCCTGGTCGCGGGCGTGGATGAAGCGGGCCGGGGACCGCTGGCCGGGCCGGTAGTCGCTGCCGCCGTCATCCTGCGCGCCGACGATT
Organism: Sphingobium sp. Leaf26; assembly: GCF_001421665.1. GTDB lineage: Bacteria > Pseudomonadota > Alphaproteobacteria > Sphingomonadales > Sphingomonadaceae > Sphingobium. Next base: position 535,425 of record NZ_LMKV01000001.1, on the reverse strand, counting down.
GCCCCGATGGTCTCAACGACAGCAAGAAGCTCAGCGCGAAAAAGCGCGCCACGCTGGAAAGCCAGATCAAGGATCGCGCCCTGTGCTGGGGCATCGGCATCGCTTCCGTTGCGGAAATCGATGAGATCAACATCCTCTGGGCGACGATGCTGGCCATGAGCCGCGCGGTCGAGGCGCTGGAGCAGGACTGTGCCCATGTGCTGGTCGACGGCAATTTCAATCCGAATGGGCGCTGCCCCTCATGGCGCTGGCCCGCCACCGCGATCGTGGAGGGCGACGCCCAATGCCTCTCGATCGCGGCGGCCTCGATCCTCGCCAAGGAGGAACGCGACCGGATGATGCTCGCGGCGGCGGCCGACTATCCCCATTATGGCTGGGACACGAACAAGGGCTATGGCAGCGCTCAGCATCTCGCCGCGCTGCGCGAACATGGCCCGACGCCGCTCCACCGGCGCAGCTTCGCCCCGGTGGCCCAGCTCAGCCTGCTGTAGGATTTAACGCACCGGCGTCCAGGTCTGCGTCTTGCAGAAGAAGGAAATGCAGCCCTGCACCTTGAGCGAGCCATTGGCGTTGCGGGTCAGCTTCGACACATAGCTCTTGCCGCTTTCGGGATCGTAGATCGTGCCCTTCCAATGGGCGCCATCATCCTCGAACCCGGTCAGCAGAGCCAGCCCGACCAGCGGCTTGGATTGCAAGGCCGGATCGGGATTCTTGATGTCGGTCTGCGGCCGGCCGGGGGTAGGCTTTATGATCTTCTCGATCCTGCCGCACAGATGTTTTCCGCAAGGCGCGATCTGGACGATCGCCTTGCCATCCACCGTGGCCCAGCGGCCGGTGACGGGCTGGGCCGCCTGCGCGGGCAGGGCGATGGCGGCGATCAGGGTTGCGAGGGCGATTAAAGCCGGTCTCATGCGATCCACTCCTTGTCTTTGTCCTTGGGATAGCCATGAAAAAGCCTGCCCGCCATCGCCTTTTCGGGCGGGGCGGGCAGGTCTTTCGGGCGACGCTACGGCAGCGCCGATCCCTGTCCAAAGTTTTTAGAAGGCGGTGCTGATAGAACAGGCCGCCGGACCCAGGATGACGACGAACAGGGTCGGCAGGATGAACAGAATCAGCGGCACGGTCATGATCGCGGGCAGGCGCGCGGCCTTTTCCTCGGCGCGCATCATGCGCTCATGGCGGAACTCGGCCGACAACACCCGAAGGGCCGACGCGAGCGGGGTGCCATATTTCTCGGTCTGGATCATGGTCGTGACCACGCCCTTGACCGCGTCCAGCTTCACGCGGGTCGCAAGGTTCTCGAACGCCATGCGCCGCTCGGTCAGGAAGCTGAGTTCGATCGCGGTCAACTGAAACTCGTCGCCCAGTTCGGGATAGGCCTTGCCCAGTTCGCGCGACACACGATTGAAGGCGGCGTCGACGGTCAGGCCCGCTTCGGCGCAGATCACCAGCAGGTCGAGCGCATCGGGCAGGCCCTTGCGGATCGCAGCGGCGCGCTTCTGCACCTTGTTGTTGATGTACAGGTCAGGCGCCTTGTAGGCGAGCAGCAGCGCCACGGCGAAGGCGAAGAAACGCTTCATCGGCCCCCATTCGGGTTCGATGCCGACGCCATAGAGAAGGATCGCGGCCAGGCCGCCGATCATGATCGGCAGGATCATGCGACCGAAGATGACCGCGACGGCCCAGTCCTTCGACCGGATGCCGGCCTGCGCCAGGCGGATCTGCGCGTCCTTCAACTGGTCGTCCTGCAAGACCTTCAGGCTCGACAGGAAGGACCGCATATTGTCGGTCGTCTGGTTCTTGCGGACCAGCTTGGCGCGGCGCTTGGCGGTGGAGGCGGTGATGCCCGCCTTCAATTGCTCGCGGCGATCGTTCAGCGCCTTGACGCGCTTGGCCATGGGATCGCGCACGGTCATCACCGCGTAGAGCGCGAACAGCATGGCCAGCGTGGCCAGCGCGGCCAGCAACGTGCCGAAATCGGTCGCTGTCAGGCCAAAGAGGGTGCCGGCGGGGTTGGGAGCGTCCATGATCTCTTGTCCTTGCCCGTCAGATTTCGAAATTGACCATCTGGGCCATGATGAAGGCGCCGATGCCCATCCAGCACATGCCGCCGATGCCGACCACCTGCATGGTGCCCAGGCCGAAGATTCCCGCCGGGTCCGGCGTGAAGAACGGCGTCATATAGTTGAAGTTGATGTAGCAGATCATGCCGAAGACCAGGAAAGGCAGCACGCCGATGATGTAGGCGGACGCCTTGGATTCAGACGACATGGCCCGGATCTTCAGCTTCATCTGCGCGCGCTGGCGCAGCACGGTGGCCAGGTTCGACAGCGTTTCGGCAAGGTTGCCGCCGGTCTCGCGCTGGATCGCCAGGGTGATGACGAAGAACTGGAATTCGGGCGTGCCCAGCCGGTCGGCGGTTTCCTGAAGCGCCTGCTCCATGGTCCGGCCGATCTTGATCCGTTCGGTGATGAGCTTGAATTCCTCGCCCACGGGTCCGGGAATTTCGCTCGACACGATGCCCAGCGTCTCCGCGATCGGCAGGCCCGATCGCAGGCCGCGGGTCAGCAGTTCCAGCGCGTCTGGGAATTTGACGGTGAATTTGTTCACGCGGCCCTTGATCAGGCGACCGACCCACCAGTGCGGCAGGCCCAGCCCAGCCGCAAGGCCGACCATCATCGCGAACAGGAAGGGGAAGCCGCGTAGCATCAGAAAGGCCGACAGCAGCAGGAATATGATGGCGCAGCTCGTCATATACTGGTTGAGCGTCCACTTCTTGCCGGTCATCTTCAGACGCTTGGTCAGATTTTCCGGGTTCGGGATCAGCGACACCAGCATCTTGGCTTCGTTGCCGGTCGCCCGATTGGAAATCGCCCGGCGCATCCGTGCTTCCAGCAGCGCTTCGGCCGACTCGCTGTGGCGACCACGGATCATCGCGACGCGGCGCTTGCGCGCCTTGTCCGGCGACGGGCCGGCGAATGCGACGATCGCAAGCCCCAGCAGGGTCGCGATCAGCACCGTTATGAGGATGAAATTGCCGTCCATCTCGCCGCCTGTCTTTTAACCCGTCTTGTCAGGATGCCGCCCCGCCCCGATCAGGGGGCGGCGCCTGCGATCAATTGTCCAGCGTCGCCTTGACCTTGCGGCGCGACGGCATCATCGACTTGAAGTCTATCTTGCCCAGAAGGGAATCTCCCTTCTTGCTGCCGGCCTTTGGCGCGGCATTCGCATCCTCAGCCTCGACGGCGCCCAGCACATGGTCCAACAACTCGGTGCAGGCCGCACCGACCTTGCTGCCCTTGGCGGCTTCCGCCAGCGTCTTGCCCAGCTTGGCGGCCTGCGACGCGATGCGCAGGTCGAACGGCACGATGACATCGACCTTGCGCTCGATCGACTGCTCGAAATCCTTGCGGCTGATCTCTGGCGCGCCGGGATGGACGCGGTTGGCGACCACCAGCACGCGCGTCTGCGGCGCATTGCTCTTCAGCCAGGACAGGATGCGGATCGTGTCGCGCGCACCGGCCAGCGTCAGTTCCGTCACGACCAGCGTGACATTGACGTCGGTCATCAGGTGCGGATGCTGGATCAGCATGTTGCGCGGCAGATCGATCACGCTGCATTCGAAGGCGAGGCGGAACTCTTCCAGCAACTGGTAGAACGCGCCGCCATCGGTCATCATCGGCTGGCTGATCGGCGCTTCGGCCGACAGGATCGCCAACGTGTCGCTCGCCCGCACCATCGCCCGTTCGATGAACAGCCCGTCGATGCGGCTGGGATTTTCGATCGCGTCGGTCAGGCCGCGGCCCGGCTCCAGGTCCATCGCCAGCGCGTTGGTCCCGAAATGCACGTCCAGGTCGAGCAGTGCGGTCGGGCGCTTCTTCTTTTCCGATAGCAGCCAGGACAGCGAGGTCGCGATGCTGGACGCGCCGACGCCGCCGCGCGTGCCGATCACGGAGATGGTGCTGTGCGGCCGTTCCGGCGCCGCGTCGCGCGGGGCCATGAACACGGCCTGCGCCTGCGCCAGTGCGTCGCGCAACTGGTCCGCGCCAAAGGGCTTGAGCAGATAATCCTGGATGCCGCTGGCCACCAGATCGCGATAGAGGCGCACGTCATTGACCTGCCCGGCGGCGATCACCACCGTGCCCGGCTCGCACACTTCGGCCAGCGAATTGATGTCGTTCAGCGGATCGCCGCTTTCGGACATGTCGACGAACAGGATCTGCGGCGATGCGGTGATCGACAGGCTCTGCACCGCATTGCGCATGCCGCCCTTGTTCACCTTCTCCGGCGCCCAGCCCAGTTCGGCCGCGACGGCGCGCAGCATGTCGAAACTGTGATCGTCGCAGACGAAGGCGTGGAACGGATCGCGCTGCCCGCCCATACCCGGTTTCCAGGGTGCGTTCATCTTACTGGCCTCCCGCCGTCATTTGCTTCAGGTCGCCCGCACCGGTCGGGGCCTTTTCGCGATAGGTCGAAATGGCGCGGTTGGACGTCGCCGTGCGCAGGTCGCTGTCGGTGCCCTGGCCACGGACCAGGTCTTCAGGATTGGCGACCATCGCGGCCAGATTGCTGTTCACGCCGCAGCCGAAATTGGAACTGGTGGCCAGATTGCCGCTGGTTTCCTGCTTGGCGCTCCAGTCGGGGCAGCCCGGTACGCTGGCGGTGGCGCGGCGCACGATCAGGCGGACGCTGCCCGCCGGAGCCTGGCCGGCCTCGGCCGAACTATCTTCCGCGACCAGCAGGCCACGTCGTGCCACGACATCGCCGATATCGTCCCGCAGGGCAGGGCTGTAATAGGCGCCGTCGGTCACGATCGCGATGCTGTCGCCATAGCCAAGGCCGATCGACACGAACCAGTCGTTCAGGCGGATCGCCTCATTGGGCGTCAGGCCGCCACTGGCGCCGGCCTGCACGTCGAAAGTGTAGGCGGCGTGGCTGACCACCGGCTGATGCACCGAATCCACGCTGCGGTTGGAGCGGGGCAGGGCATGGGCGGTCACCGGCAGGGCGATGACGGCGAAGGCTGCAAGAGCCTTGAGAGACAGAGGGGAAGTCATGTCTTTATCCTTCCGTCAGAAGCTGAAGCCGGGCGCGGCGGCGCCGGGCTTGTTCGACTTGCCGGGCGTCGCGGCCGAGATTTGCGATCCGGGCACCACTGGCGTCGATCCGGGAGCGCGGGTCGGCGCAGGGGCGCGGGCGCCGCTGATGCCGTCATTGCCCTGTTGCAGGAACAGGCCCTGCGCCTGGGTCGCGTTGCGGAAGCCGTCGGTCGGCAGGCGCACGTCCGATGCGTTCATCGGCTTGACCAGATACGGCGTGACCATGATGACGAGTTCCGTCTCCGATCGCTGGAACGAGCGCGACTTGAACAGGCTGCCCAGGATCGGCAGATCGCCCAGGAACGGCACCTTGTTGATGGTGTTGCCGGTTTCGTTGTTGAGCAGGCCAGCGATCATGAAGGCCTGTCCCGAACCCAGCTCGACCGTGGTTTCGGCCGTGCGGCTCTTGAGCGCGGGCACATCGGAATTGATCGAAAAGTCCAGGCTCGACACGGTCGGGCGGACCCGCAGCGAAATGCGCCCGTCGGCCAGCACCGTCGGCGTGAAGGCCAACTGCACGCCATATTGCTTGAATTCGATGCTGTTGCCGTTGTTGGCGCCATTGTTGATCGTGTAGGGATATTCACCACCGGCCAGGAAACTGGCCGTCTCGCCCGACAGTGACGTCAGGTTGGGCTGGGCAAGGACCGTCGCAAGACCGCTCGATTCCGCCAGATCCAGAGCGCCGGCGATATCCAGACCGAACAAGCGCGCCACGCCGCCCAGGCTATAGCCGCCGTCGGAGGGTGTCGTGAAGGTGCCGCCGCCATTCTCGTTGAATTCGACGAAGCTGCGCGAGCCGCCGCCGATAAAGCCGGCCGTGCTGCCGCCGCTGCGGTCGATGCTGGAGAAATTGGTGCCGATCTTGTGGCCGACATCCTTGCTGACTTCGGCGATCTTCACCTGCAACATGACCTGCAACGGCGTCGCCATGCGCAGGCGGCTGACCACCGTCACGTCCTTGCCTACGAAGGCCTGCGTCAGCCGTTCAGCCTCCGCTGCATCCTCTGGCGCCTGGATCGTGCCGGTCAGCAGGACCATGCCGTTCATCTTGTTGACCGCGATGTTCGCGCCGGGCATCGCCAGGCGGAGCATGTCGTCGATACTGGTCAGGTTGTTGCCGACCCGCACCGTGCCCGAAAACAGCACCTTGCCGTTGGGGGCGGTCGCGAAGACGGTGGTTTCGCCGGCCTTCTTCGCGATCAGGTAGAGCTGGTTCTGCGACCGGACATGGACATCGACTACATCGGGATTGGCGATCACCACGTCCGACATCTTCGCCGGCAGGTTGACGACGCGACTGCCGCCCACCGACATCAGGATCGCGTTGTCCTGTGCACTGGAGGGGGCGGCGTTGAGCGCCGTGGTCGGTGCGGCGATCGACGCGACCGCCAGGCCCAGGGCGATTGCCGGAGCGGCAAGGCGCGGGGCGCGATTGTGCAGGCTCTTCATCTCACTTCCCCCCGACCGGAACTTCGGTCACGTTGGTGCCGCGCGCCACGCGGATCACCGGGCCTTTGAAGGCGACGGTGCCCATCGGTGCGCCGTTGGCGGCGACCATCGGGGGCATGGGTGCTTCGGCCTTGGCCGGGACCGAGCTGCGCTGGTAGCGCGACACGTCGGCACCGGTCGAATAGGTGGAGCCGCGATCGACCGGGCGGGCGGCCAGCTTCGCGATGATCGCCTTTTCGGCGTTCGCATTGGCATTGCCGGGCAGGTCGACATCGGTACCCGCGATCGCCGCGTCCAGATCCGACGCCGTATCGGCCATGGAACGGAGCGACATGGAAAGCGACCCGATGGTCTGCGATACCGCGATCTTCTCGGCGATCTTGGGCGTCACTTCGATCGTGACGTTGGAATAGGTGCGAACCTCCGGCTTGCCGTCCGCGCCCATCGCATCCATGCGCTGGTCGGTGGCGAGCACGCGCAGGTTGCGCAGGATGGTTTCGGATACCCTCAACGGGTCGCCGTCGCCGCCGCCATTGACGCTCTGCGTCAGGACGAGGTCGATGCGATCGCCCGGAAAGACGAAGCCCGCGACCGAGCTTTGCGCCGACACGGGCACCGTCACGGCGCGCATGCCCGGCCCAAGCGCCGCAGCCAGGAAGCCGCGATCGCCGGGCTTGACGATGCTGCCTTGGGTCATCGGCTGTCCGGCGGTGATGGCGGTGCGTACGACGCTGCCGGCCAGCTTGGCGGGATCGGCCTGACCCTTGAGATAATAGGCCTGTTCGATCAAATCCTTGGGCCAAGGCTGGAAGCGGAAGCTTTCCGCGTCCAGGATGGTCCCCACCGGCAGAGCCTTGGTCGCGACCAGCACATGCGGCTGGTCGGCTTCAACCGGCATGTTGGCGGCATTGACCTGAGGCGCGCCTGACGAACTCAACATGCTGCGCGCAAGCAAGGCTGTAGTGACCGCTATGATTAGCGCCCCCACCAGCAGCACGATCTTCTTAGCATCCATGACGAAATTCGCCTCCCTCAAATGGTGGCACTGCCCCCAGTGCCCCACTCATCACGCAAAATGGTTAAGATATCGTTCGCCAAGCAACCAAAGGGCTGAGATCGAGATGGCGACACCGTAAGGTATTTCGGGTTGTCCCGGCTTTTTCCGCACCCGGTGGTGGATGACCGTGACGATGGTGACCAGCCCGCCCAGCACCGCCATCAGGACGATCAGGGACAATATGGCCTGCCACGGAAACCACAGCGCCAGCGCGCCGAGCAGCTTGACGTCGCCGCCGCCCATCATCCCCGCCGCGAAGAGCGCGGCGAACAGAATGAAGACGATGGCGCCGACCAGCAGTTGCACCGCCATGCCGGGCCACAGGTCCAGCCCGCAGGCCAGCCACCACAAGGGCGCCAGCGCCGCGACGGCCAGGTTCAACCGGTTGGAAATGATGCGGGAGCGCAAATCCGTGATCGCCGCCGCAATCAGCAGCGCGCTCAAGGCGCCGATCAGCGCCATCTGGAAAAATTCCCCCGTCATGGGGCTTATGCCCTAGACCATATGGCTTACCAAAGCTTTACCAAGAAGCGGCTTTTTCCGCCCGCCTCCAAGGATCGGAAAGCAAAACCACCCCTATATTGCTCAAATAGATAGGGGGTTTCGTTCAAACTTTCGGGGTGCGCTGATCGCCGTTGAACAGCCGTGCGAGCGCGGTGCTGTGGTCATCCTTTCAGAGGGAGGCGTGGCATGAGCGAGCAGATCTATGATGAACTGATCGCGCCGAAACTTTTGGAGATCGGAAAACTCTGCGAGGAGCACGGCCTGCCGGTCGTGGCGCAAGTCGAATATGCGCCCGGTGATTTCGGGCTCACCCAGTTCCGTCCCGATGGCGCGAGCCTCCCGATGAAGCTCATGGCCATCAGTGCGCGGTGCGGCGGCAACGTCGATACCCTGTTCATGGCGATCGAGCGGCACGCGCGCGAGCATGGCCACGGGTCGATCTATCTGCATCGCCTGGGCGTCCCGATCACGCCAGATCGGGGAGCCGCATAATGGGCTGGAAAGCCGTCCGCGATCACTATCGCATCGAGCATCTCGTGCAGGTTACTAGCGCCGGTATCTGCATAGGGTCGCCCTACATCCATAACATCATCGTCATCAGCCTCGATCGGGGTGAGATCGTCCGGCGCTGGGGCACCCCGCACGACGGTTCGCTCGGTCGCTATCTGGACGAAATGGACGCCGACCCGTTCAAGCTGGCGGATCTGGTGGCGCAGGCCGATGTGTTCGAGCGCTCCATGTCCGTCTTCACATATGAGGGCGGCGATATCGTCGAGAAGCAGTGCGAAGAGCTGGGCTATCCCAACGTCACGCACGACGGCTGCATGCAGTACGAAAACACGTTCTCCCCGGACGCCGGCCTAGTCCGCGTCTGGGCGATCGACAGCGCAAAGGCCGGCATCGAGTGGATGACGGAAGCAGTGGAGAACGCGCAGCGCGATTTGCGCGAGCGTGTCGAGCGGCTGAACCAGCGGAAGGCCGACCTTGAGAAGCTCCAGGGGGAGGCGTCGGCATGACCGGCCGCCTCACCGCCAAACCCCAACTTACCTACAAAGGTCGGATGGAGCGCCATAGCGATACGGCATGGCTCATATGGTCGAACAAGCGCAGATGCTGGTACCGCCCTGAAAGTCGTGGGTACACGCTCGATATCGCGCAGGCCGGAATCTTCACCAAGGCGGAGGCGGCGCAGCATTACGACGGCCCGGAAGTGCCACGCCAGTTCCGCGACACCGAACCTTTCCCGATCAGTGCGGCGCGACGTCACATCGACCTATGCGCCCGCGACATCGACCGCACGTACATCCAGCAGATGGCAAACATCGCACGGCTGTACGCCGCGATGGAGGAGGCTGCATGACCATCGACTTTGAAAAGCTCGCGGTCCGCGTCGAGCATGGCGAGTTCAAGGCGCTGTCGATCAAGCAGCCCTATCCGCACCACATCTTCCACGACGGCAAGGACGTCGAGAACCGCGACTGGGCGACGCGCGGTCGGGGCTGGATCATGATCCACGCCGGCAAGCAGTTCTACGACAACCCGCCGGCCGCCGTGCATGCGGACCTGCCGCGCGGCGGCGTGGTCGGCATGGCCCGGATCGTCGATTGCGTCCAGGCGATGGAATCGAACTGGTTCTACGGCCCCTATGGCTTCGTCCTGCGTGATGCCTTTCCGCTGCCGCTCGTGCCCTGCCGTGGCCAGCTCGCCTTCTTCAACCTGCCGGCCGACGTGCTGCATCGGGTTGCCCAGCATATCCGGGAGAAAATTGCATGACCGACAGTGTCCTGAAATTCGCAACCACCATGTCGCTGGCCCGGATCAGGCAAGGGGATAACCCGCGTCGCTACTTCGACCAGAAGACGCACGACGAGCTGGTGGCGTCCATCCGCCTTCGCGGCATCATCCAGCCGCTACTGATTCGGCCGGTCCCCGACGCGGAAGGCGAATACAGCATCGTCGCTGGCGGACGGCGCCACAAGGCGGCGGCCGAGGCGCTCGGCCATGACGCTGACGTCCCGGTGCTCATCCGGGAGATGACCGACCAAGAGGCGCTGGAAGCGGCGATCGACGAGAACGACAACCGGGAGGATGCGTCGGAGACGGAGCAGGCCGACGCGGCGGTCCGCGTCCTCGCCGCCTGCCAGGGCGATCGCGCCGAGGCGGCCCGCCGGTTGGCCTGGTCGCCGTCGAAGCTCGATCGACGCCTCGCCCTCGCCAACCTCGCCGAGGCGGTGAAGGTCGCCCTGGACGAACGCCGGATTAAGGTCGGCCATGCCGAGCTGCTGGCGGCGGTGCCGGGCGACAAGCAGGCAACGGCGCTGGAGACGATCCTCATCAACAGCCTTAGCGTGGCGAAGACGCGCGAGTTGCTGATGCGCGTGACGCAGAGCCTCGCCGGCGCTCAGTTCGACAAGGCGGAGTGCACGACGTGTCCGTTCAATTCCGCCTCGCAGCGCGCGCTCTTCGCCACGCATGTCGATGACGGCTATTGCACCAACCCCGGATGCTTCCAGCTGAAGACGGAAGCGGAGGCCGCCCTCGTCGCCAAGGCGGCGAGCAAGCCCGCGAAGAAGGGCGATGCTGCAAAGGCCGCTCCTGCGGCCGAGCAGGCACCGCCAGCCACGCCGACGCCCGCTGCTACGCCATCGCCGGCCGGCAAGCCGGTTAAGGCTACGACACCCGCGCAGGCAGATGGGAAGGTTGAAGCCACCGCCCCCGCCCCGTCGAAACCTGCCGTCACTGCCGAAAGCATCGCCAGCCGCGTCAACATGCAGCGGGAGGCCGCTTGGCGCGCCGCACTGATAAAAGCTGTTGAGGGCGACCCCGAGTTTGCGAACGCATTCGAAGCGACGTTGCGAGACACCTGGAAGGTGGATCGTTTCTTCCTGTCGTGTTTCAACAAGGACGAGTTGAAGTTCATCGCGCAGGAATGCGGCCTCGTCGATCACATGGGCGCGAAGCCCTTTGCCAGGCTGCTCGACGCGAAGATGGACAAGATCATCGACGGCATGCTGAACGCCACCGGCTTCAGCTGGGCCGGCCGCCTGCCGAGCGCGATGACGCTTGACGGCAAATACAGCCCGCCGCCCGCCGGCGCAGGCCTCGGCGTCCATCACGCTCACCCCGACAAGGATTGATCCCCATGCTCATCACCAGCCTGCTCCCGCTGCTGTCCCGCTATTCGCTCGGCCTCGACCTCGTTGCCGGGCCGGACGGCACTGTCACGCTCACCATCATTCCCCGCAAGGCCGCGGGCGCCAAGCACGACCCGGAAGGCGGAGAGGTCCGGCCGATATCGATCACTGCCACGGCGGCCGAGATCGACGAGGAGTTGGCGAAGGGCACCGACGGCGCGCTCGGCCAGTTGATCGGGATCCGCAAGGCGTTGGGCGACCAGCTGGCCGAGCAGCGCGCGGCGGCCGAGGCGGCGAAAACGGCGGCCAAGCCGAAGAAGACCGAGACAGCCGCGGCGAAGGCGCCGCCGCCAGCCGCGCCGCCTGCCACTCCCGAACCGGCGGCCGAGCCCAAGCCGGGCGAACCGGCCAGCCTCTACTGATCGCTCAACCGTCTCAACCCCAATGCCGGGAGGCACCCATGCAAATCAATCATCTCACCCGCGCCTATCGCTATGACGGGATCGACCTGCCGGTCCCGCCGCACCTCGCTGACGATCCGCACGGCCTGCGCGCCTATCATGCGACCCTCTACCCCGCGATCCTCAATGCCGAGACCGTGGATGCCGGCGTGACGAACAACGTCCACGTCACCGAGTACCGCCGCGCGGTCGGCACCAAGGGATAGGGGTGCCTCCGCCCCCCGGCGCGGCGATCCCGGCCGCGCCCCGAAAGACGCTCCTCGAATGGATCGAGCATGACGATGGCGACCAGACCGATTCCTCCATCCCCAAATGCAGCCGGCAAGCCGCAGCCCTTCACCCGCAAATCCTCGTTGGGCAGGAAGGGCGCGGCGAGCCAATCGCGCCGCCCCCTGGCCTTCACCTCGCCCCCCTCGGCTAATCTTCCCGGCCGGGCGGTAACGCTGTCGATCGACATATCGACGGCGTTTTATGGACCGCTAGGTCCGCATCATAAGATGATGGGACCATGGGCGGCGGCGCGAGATCAGGATGCCCGGCTCTACACGCGGGGCGAGGCGCGCCAGCGCATAGAGAAGCTGTTCAATGAAGAGGTGCTGGATATCCTCAGCCCGATCAAGATTGTCGACCTCCGGGTGGCGGTGGTTGATGGGGAGGAGGGAGGCTCTCCCCCGGCCATCACCATCTTCTGCGACAGCATCGGCCAGATGGATCTCGGCTGGATCGAGAAGTCCAACGTGTTGAGCGTAGCTCTGTTCGAGCAGGTCGCCCCGGTCGGCATGCAGGCAGCGGCCTATGAGGCGCTCGCATCGTCGCTGAACGCGGCGGTGCCGATGATCGGCTTCGCGGACCTGATGGAAGAACTGTCCGCCTATTACTGGGACGGATCGCTGGATGACGAGGGCGCGATCCAGACGATGAAGGAATGGCGCGGGCTGGAAGATGACGACATCGATGCCGACCAGCTCCCATCGGGCGTTCTGGCGCGGCGGCCCGCGTGGATGCTGGCAGAGAATGCGTACCCGCTCAAGCGTCTGCCGCACGGGTTGGCAAAGAGGATTCGACGGCTCCGCAAAGCCCGCAAGGCGATGGATGCAGTGCCGCTCGGCGATAGCGCGTGGCGCTGCCACAGCGACTTCGTCTTGGATTATTTCCCGGAATATATGGATTACGGCACGTTGCCCCCCATGACGATCGTGCCATTCGACGTGTTTGCGCGCGAGATAGACGACGTGGCCCGGCCCTGCATGGAAACCGGGTTCTACGACATCGCTGGCCTTTACCAACTCCCAAATCCAGCCGTGGTCGATCGCTGGTTCACGTCGCTGAAGCTCGGCGCCGAGCTGCTGCTTGCGGCGCAGGACCTGATCGACACTCACCCCTTTCATCCGTGAGGCTTTATGTCCAATCACTCCACGCAATTTGAAGCCACGGCCGGCGGCATGAAGCTGACCACCGCCATCCTGCTCTATCAGCCGGACACGAAAGGGCTCGCGCTGGGCGGGGCGGCGTTCGCGAGCATCCACGACGTCCACGAACACGACACCGGGCCGATGATCGCCGCCGGCGCGCCGCTAACCCGCGCGCACCTTCGGCAGTGGGCGAAGGCCCTCGACAAGGCTGCCGTCCCTGAAATTCTGCCGGCCAATGTGCTGGTGGCGCACCCTGACCTGCTCGTCTGGTGGGTGCCGGCGCAGGTGCGGCTGGCCTATTTCGCGCTGTCCAGGCCGCCTAAGGGATTGAAGGCACTCACGGAGCGCACAAGCATGCCGGTCCCTTATCCGGCTCATCTGTTCGTCGCCAGCCGCAAGGGTTTCGGGGTGTACGCCCTGCCGGCGAGCGAGCGGCCGACCGCTGAGACGCAGTTGCTGCATAGCCCGGTGCTGAACGTCTATCTGACCGGCCTATTATGTTGGGGGAACATCCCCCGGCCTAAGCTGCTGACCATAGCCTCCATTGCCGAATATGAGCGCGCAATCTTTGAATCCTGGTCGACCCATCCAAACCTTGGGCAGGAGGCGACCGTCACCGGCAAGGGAGGCCTGGTAAAGCTATGGGACGATCTAGCAGCGACTAAGGCCCAGCGCTTCCCGGTCAAACGCCTGAAGCCTTTTGATCCGAGCGGGCGACCGCGCAAGGTGCCCGTGACGCTCGGCTCCCTCATCGCGGAAAGGGCGCAGGCATGATCGATCTCGCCGACGACGCCACCGCCGCGGCCGTGCTGGCGCAGGTGCCATGTTATCCGGTACCGCCTTCCGGCCGGTCGCCCGCGCTCGATGCGCTGCGCGATGCGCGCGTGGGGCAGGGCCTCGCGATCGGACAGGCGGGCGTGATGCTGATCCTGCGCCGGCCGTGGCTGGCGCTGGATACCTATCTGACGCCGCCGCCGTCCGGCTATCTTCCCTATGGCAAGGGCGATCAGGAACGGGCGGAGCTGCGGTGCGGCCTGATCCCGCACGTCTTCCTGGAGGTGGTCTTACGCCATTTGCGCGCCGCGCTGCCCAACGAGGCCGCCGCGTTCGTGACGTGGAACGAGAAGACGCGCGCGTTCGCGGTCGAATTTCCAGAGATTGATGAGGCGACACCATCTCGGCTGGTCTACCGCACGCCGGTGCTGCCGGCCGACTGGCACATCGTGTGCGATATCCATAGCCATGGTACCGGCCCCGCGTTCTTCAGCGCGACGGACAATGCCGACGACGCGCACGCGACGAAAATCTCGCTCGTGTTCGGCCACCTCGATCAGTCCGGCCACGAGGACATGGCATCGCGCCTGTGTGCCGCCGGCATGTTCCTGCCGATTCCGCGCAGCCCGTTCCAGGGAGATCATCATGCAGCCTGACACGCCCCACCGCCATTTCCTCCGGCCAGCGCTGGGCGATCGCGCGATCAATGTCATGCTGGTCGGGTGCGGCGGCAACGGCGCGCAGATGCTGATGGGGCTGGCCTCCCTCGACACGGCGCTCCGGGCGATATCGCCGCGCTCGCTGAACGTTACCGTCGTGGACGACGACACGGTGAGTGAGGCGAACCTCGGCCGCCAGCCCTTCTACCGCTGCGACCTCGGCAACTCGAAGGCGCACACGCTGACCGAGCGTATCAACCTCGCCCATGGGCTGGCGTGGAAGGCTGTCCACGGCCGTGCGCCGGACGATATCGGTGTTACAGGGATGGATGTCATCATCACCTGCGTCGACACGGCGGCGGCGCGCCGGGCGATCGGCGCCGCGATCGCCGCGTGCGAGCCGGAATTCCATAATCTCCAGCCGCCCTCCTATTGGATGGACCTCGGCAACCGAGCGACGGACGGGCAGTTCCTCATAGGATGCCCGAAGCCTTGGTGGGGCAAGCATGGGGATCGCCTGCCGACCGTGCTGGAATATTTCCCGGAATTATTGGACGAGACGGTCGGCGAAGATGACGCGCCCAGCTGCTCGGTTGCGGAGGCGCTGGAGAAGCAATCTCTGTTCGTGAACCGCGTCGTGGCGAGCCAGGCGCTGGCGCTGCTGTTCGACCTGCTGGGTCGCGGTTCGATCGGCCACGCCGGTGCCTTCGTTAATCTGGCGAGCGGGCAGGCATTGCCTATCCCGTTGCCGCGGCCGACGGAGAAGGTCGCATGAATTCGCCCTATCCTCTGGACCTATTCGGCCACGAGACGATGCTGCGCGACGCAGTGTTCGTCGGCGAGGAGCGCATTGAGCTGAGCCGCCGCTGGGGTCCGGGGCCGATCGCCTGTGTCATCGGCTGCAACCCTTCGACGGCGAACGCCTTGCAGGATGATCCGACGTCGCTTTGGTGGAACGCATGGTTCCAGCTGTTCGGCTTCGGCGGGTACCGGGCGGTCAACCTCTACCCGTTCTGCACGTCGAGCCCGGCCGAGTGCCGCAAGCGGGCGGATTGGCATCTGACTGACGACTGGTTCGCGCGCGACCGCATGTTCGACAACCAGACGCACGTCGGCAAGGTGGCAAAGGCGGCCGATCAGGTTTTCGTCTGCTGGGGCAACATCGCATGGGATGACATGTGGATCGAGCATGTCATTCAGGAGATCCACGAGGGCGTAGAGCCGTATCCCGACCTGTGGTGCTGGGGGAGGACGAAGAGCGGCGCGCCGACGCACCCCATGGCGCGCGGCAAGCATCGTATTCCGCGCGATCAGAAGCCGATCCTCTGGAGGGCTGGAGAGTGAAACGCCGCCGCAAGGCCCGGCCGCCATCACCACCATGGACGCCGGCCGAGGACGCGAAGCTGCGCGAGGTGAACGAGATCGGCTTGCGCGTGGAATATTGGCAGCTGGCCCTGCCTGAGCGGCGCGAGAGCGAGATGCTGGCGCGCCGGCTCGACCTTGGCATCAAACCAGCGAGGGACATATGACATTGAGGGAAGGGAGTGATGAGATGACCGACGACACAACACGCGAGGCCGTCGCGAAGGCGATAGCGACGGTGCTGGGGGTTGATATTTACGAGCAGTGCCCCGGCTTCGACGGCGACGGGTGCGACAGCGGAACATGTCCCGGCGCGCTGACGGAAGATCATGATGCAGATGAGCATCGAGAGAGAATCTACCGAATGGCGGATGCTGCTATTGGCGCACTCCCTGTCTCCGAGGAGCCAGCGGAGAAGGCTCTGCCATCCGACGTCGTGACCCTTGTAGTGGCGGGCCGGGAAGCGTGGGAGATTATGGACGGAGCCGCGCCCGAAGATGCGGCAATAATCAATGCGCTAGGCAATGCACTGGAGCGGTTCGCATCGCGCGTCTGCTATGATGATGAGGGCGGCGAACTGCCAGAAGCCCACGCCGATCCGTGCACCTGTGCCCTCCAGAGCGGGGAGGGGAAGGCGTGAGCGATATTATGCCGCAGATCGCCCCGGTGCTGCTATCTGGCCTGACGTGGAAGCAGGCTTTCGCCAACCTGTTGGCCGTCGATTGCGCATTGCGCCGTCCGCATTGGTGCAGCCCGATCATGATTTTGCATAATGGCGTGCTAACGCAAGATGACGATGGCGAAATGTCGCCGTTTTCGTTCATGTCAGATGATGAGCGCGCCAAAGACTGGATGATGGTGCCGCGTGTCGATGGTGACGGCAAAGACATAGCGCCAGCCTATCGCCAAGCCCTCCAGAAGGGAGGTTCGGGCGAATGAGCGGGGCTAAATTCTATTGGGCGCGCATCGGCGACGGCAATTACGAACCCGTCGCGGTTACCGGCAAGAGAGGGGGGCGTATGGCCTACACCATTGGTTGTCCTGATCCGTTCCCGGTTGACGTTCCAGACGCGGCTATCCTGCTCAATGAGGATGAATACGATCAGATGAAAGCGCCACTGACACCAAAGCAAGAGGCGGCATCACTTCGTCGGGAGAAGCGATACCGGGCCATGCAGGCATCCCACAGGTACGCAGGTTTCGGCCGATGACTGACCCTATCGCCGTGTCGATCACGGCCAGCATGATCGCGGCGAAAATCGAATGCGCCTCCTATCTGGCTGACGATCATCCGACCGTGCAACTCCTAGCCCGATTCGAGGCCGAGACGCGCAAGGATGAGCGGGATAGGTGCGCGGAGGTGGCGGATGACAAGGCCGCATATGTGGCAGCGCTCATAGCCAAAGATGGGGAAGTCACCGATGCCCGTATAGGTGTCCAGATGGCCTACGAAGTCTGCGCCGCCGCCATCCGCAATTTGGGGGAGGGGTGATATGGCGCAGCCAGCCATCCATTTCGTCGGCTTCCGTGGCGACGAATACTGGTCGGCGGTGAAGGTCTGGGGTTTGCCGCATTTCATCCACATGGGGAACGACACCAGGATGCGTCGCGAAATTCATTGCACTGATACCGTCGTTTTTGCGAACGGTGCAGAGGCGCGCGCCGCAGAGCGCAACTTCTCCGACACGAAAGAGCGCCTGCCTTGATCCTCCCCATCCTCCTGCTCTCCATCTGGACGCCACAACCTGAGCGCGCTCCGATCGACGGCGACACCCTCAAATGCACCGAGATCGGCCGCGTCCGGCTGCCCGGCATCGACGCTAACGCACCTGCATCGGACAAATCCGCGCCATGACCATCGTCGCCGCCTGAGCAGCCGCGCGGGCGTTGTCGCAGGTGGCGAGATTGTGCGCGCAGCCGGTGAGCAGGATGAAGGCGAGGGGGAGGAGGCGAATCATTCCACCCACTCGAAGCGCTGGTCGAACACGGTCGTAGCCTCCTTCTCAGTGATGACGTCCGTCCGCAGGATCTCGGCCACATAGGCGGGCAGCAGCTCGCGGGGGATACGGGCCGGCATTCGAAACCCAAGGGAGCGGGTGCCGTTGTCGAAGAAGCCCAGCACGATGAAGCCGTCGAGCGCCGCGTCCGACCGGTCGAAACCGACCACCGCCTTGGCACACCCCATCAGCGCGCCGCGCAGGCTCTCCGCCTTATCGCCGAAATCGAAGTCCTGTGGCGTGTGCAGAACCTCGATCGGCGCCCGGCCGTCCTTGAAGCGGATGCGTCGGAGCCTCATGGCTGCTCTTCCACCGGCACAGGCTTGTTCGCCGGCTGGTCGATCGTCACGGAACTCTTGGGGCGAAAGGTGCCGAGCACGCCCACGAGGCCCGTCGTGATCCCGCCGAAGCCCAGAGCCTCTGCATATTTCCCCTGCGCGGCAAGCCAGGCCGCGACCGTAGCGAGGTAGCAGATGGCGAACAGCAGCAGGCCGAACGCGATGAGAGGGTTGCGGTCGGTCATTTCCACCCTCCCGCTACGAGCGCATCCTGAATCGTCAGGGCGTAACCCGCGATCAGGTCGGCCTTGTCGGTGCCGTTGATGATGCGCCGGCTCTGGACGAACTGCGCCTTGGTGCCCGTCTCGCCGCCCATATAGGTGCCGAGCGACTTGCCGGTGAACCAGCCCTTGGCCATGCCGCGCACCATGATCTTCACGGCGATATCGGGATACAGGGCGATATCATAATCGGCCGCCAGCTTGCCACCCAGCTCCAGCTCGTCGTCGGCGCGCTGGTAATTATTGTGCCATGTCAGCTGCACAAGGCCACGGCCATAGGGCGCCTTGCCCGTCGAATTGACGGCGCCATAGGCCTTGCCCTTACCTTTGCCCCATTCTTCGATCGGCTTCAGGCGCGCCTCGTGCCAGGCGGTGGCGAGCGCATAGGCCATCCACCCCGTGCGCCAGTCGCCGGCCGCCGCCAGCAAACGATCGACGATATCGACCTGCGTCGCATCCAGCGCGCCCGTCACCTTGCGCAGGCCTGCCCAGAAAGCTTCCGGCTTGGTCAGGCGCTTCCCATTGGGGGGGACGCTCAGGCTGTCCAGCAGGGCATCGACCCGGCCGACCTCCGCATCGGTGAACGACGCACCGCCGCGCGCCGCCTTGATCGCGTTGAAAATGGGCTGTCTCATCACATTCTCCCTAACGTGTCGTGCATGTCCTGCGGGACATGGAGATGGAGCGGAAAGGCATCGCCCAGGATCGCCTGGACCTGCATCAGTTCGGGGCTGCTCGGGTCTGAGCGGAACTCCTTCGCGACCAGGATATTCACTGCGACGGTAAGTTTGGTCAGCTTGTCTTCCAGCTGATCAATGCGCGAGTTGAGATCCTGCACCTGTGCCGATTCGCGCGCGATCAAGCGCTCCTCCCGCGCCTGCCGGCGTTCATCCCGTTTCCCCCACCATTCGATAAGCCAGCGTGCACCGGCCCCAATGCCCACCAGCCCGCCGCCGCCCACCAGCCATTGCGCCGTCGTTGGCTCGTCCGACATCGGCTACAGCTTCTGAACGCGCGCGGTGAGCGTGCCGCTGGCAAGGTCGATCGCGCCGCCCGTTTCATTCTGGAACCGCGCACTGATCGTGCCGGCAGCGCTGCACCAGCCGGCCAGGATGATCCCTTGCAGATCGAGGCTGAAGGTCATCTGCACCACGTCGCCGACCGCGGCGCCCACCACGGCGACCGTCGTCGTCGCCCCGTCGCCATCCACCAGATTGGGCGGGTTGTAGGCTGCGCTGGCCGTCAACACGCTAGGCGCGCGCCATGCGCCGATCGTCGTCCGCGTCCGCGTCGTCAGCGTCCCCGTCACGCGATTGCTATGTTCGATGAGGTTGCCGACATCCACGATGGCATCAACCCGCGTCTGCGTAGCCACAGCCTGGTCGTCGCCGAACTCATTGTCATAGATGCGCGCCGTGCCGATCGTCTGGGCGAGCAGCGACGATTTGGCGTTCGTGGTCGATGCCGTGTTCGACTGGTTGTTGTTCATGGACTGGCAGTCGCGCACGATGACGATCGTGTCCGTGGCCGATCCCGGACCAGTGATCAGGATGCCGCACTGCTTGGCAAGCTGGATATCGCAGCTTTCGATGACGACGCGCTGGCGCGCCGTGTGCGCGAACAAGGTCACCTTGCACCCGTCTGGCTCGGACCGGCTGTTGATGCAGCGAGAAATCAGCCCGTTTTCGCAACGCCCCAGAATGCGCGGCGCGGCACCTTCGATATCCTTCAGGATGATCGACTTGGCGTAGCCGGTGGATGCGACGTCCAGCTCCACCGTCACGACCGGCGAAATCTCGGTGCCGCGCTGTTGAACGTCGCTGATGGTGGCGGTGAAGATGCCCGCGAACGTAGAATTGCCTCGCACCGCGATCATCGCATTGCTGACATAAGGCGTGTTACGCCGCCCATGGATGTTGGAAATGCGCACATCCGTGTCGTTGCGCAGGTTGACCACCACGTCCTCGATCACGCTGCCCGTGTTGTTCAGTCGGCTGACGTCGATCAGGTTTGCATAGGCAGTGCAGCGCACCGCCGCTCCGGCAATGTCGCTGATACGGATGAGCCGCGCCGGAATGCCGACAGGGACATTGACCTGAACGATCGGGCAGGTGCCGGACGGGCTTTGGCCCTTGACGCCGTCGATGACGATATCGACGGACCCAGCCGCGTCCGTCGCAAAATCGATACTCACGACGAAATCGGGGATGGTGCTGTCCGCCACGAACTGGACATCGTGAATGTCGATCAGCCCACCTTCGCGGATCGACTGAATGAGGATCAGCGCCCGCTTGGTGCCCTCGTCGTCAACCTTCACATTCTTGATCGAGATATTGGCGTCCAATATTTCGTCGGTCGTGCGGATGCACGCGCCAGGGTCGCTGCTGGCCGCCATGTTGCCGACGACGCGGCACCCGTCCACCCACGGGCCCCGCCCCGCCAGCTGGATGCCGCCGCGCACTTGCACATCGCGGAAGCCGCACCGATCGTTGCTGCCGTGCATGTCCAGCGCATACAGCCCGCCCGACACGAAACCGCCCTCGACCGTACACCAGCGATTGGGGATCGAGAGCGCCACGTTGCCACCGGTGAAAGCGATGGCGTGCCGGGTCGACCGGACATTGGGGTTGCGGAACGCGACATCGTGGCAGGCGATGACGCTGGTCGCATAGTTGACCGCACTATCGGGGGAAGCGTCCCAATAGGTCAGATTGTCGACCACGCCGCCGTAGCAGCGGCGCAGGGCGAGCAGCGCCATTACATTACCGGTGCCGCCGGCGATGTTGGAGATGGCGATATTCTCGCCCTGAAACACGGACAGGCCGACGCCGCCAGTATAGGCTGGATTGCCGATGAACTGGCCGCCGCTCCAGCGGACCTTCTTCATCGTCAGTTTCCAGACTTCGCGGGTGCCGCCGGTCGCATAGGCGCGAGCGGCCGGGGCGTCGATGGTAACGACCGCCCCGGCGACGCTCAGCGTCCGCATCATCTCGCCTGCGCGATAGTAATTGCGGGACGCGGACCAGCTATAATCAGCACTGTCATAAACGACGAAGATGTCTTTCGGCGCCAGCGCCGGGACTGTTGCAAAAGTCACGGTCTGGGCATCGACTATGATGTTTGCGGCCAGATCGGGCAGGCGCGTCATCGCCTCCCCGCCGCCCAGGATGAATATCGCACCCTGGATGAGATTGGCCGAATCCGCCGTAGAGGCGTCGAAGATCGCATTGGGGTGGCAGTCGATCGACACGTCATAGCCGCGCAGGTCGACCGTGCGCGTCAGCCTGTAGCGCCCGGCCGGGATATATCCGCTGCGCCCCGCCCTGATCGCCTCGGCCCACAGCGCGAAGACGTCGTCATCAGCCGCGATCCCGGTCCCGCAATAGCCAAACAGCTGCGGCGAAACGGGCATGTTCGACACCGGCAGGCGGGCAAGATAGAGGTCGCCCTTCATGGCAGCACCGCCAGCTTGCGGACATTGCCTGCCGCATCCTTGACCGGGAAATAGCCCACGATCGGCGCGTCGGCCGAGGCGGTGTAGGGGATGCCGTCACCCATCCGCAGATAGGCCGCCGCGTGTCGCGCATTCAGGACAAGATCTCCGCTGTTCGCATCCGCCTCCACGACGAACGGCTTCGGCACGGCCGGCACGGAAACCCCGCGCAGATAATTGCCGTTCGCATCGCCGCTCGTCTCGACATATTGCGTCTTGTTCCGGCCCGCCCGCAGCTTCCAGTCACCCGACACGCCGACGAAGCGCGTGTCCACGCCGCTGTCCTGGATGCCGCTGGGGATGTCGCCGCCGATGAACATCAGGTCGTTGCAATTGGCGGCGATCATGAGGTTCGATTGCGTGTTGCTGATCGACACGACATTGCTGAAAACCATCGCCGCGACCGTGCCGTCCCCATCGATCCGGATGCCATGGCCGCTATTGCCCGTGGTGCGGATGTTGCTGAACTGACAATTTTGCAATGTCTCGCCGGCCGCCGCAAAAATGCGCAGACCGTTCACGCCATTGTTCGCGATCAGGTTGACCAGCTGGCTGTTCGTGGCGCGCCACCACACATCCTGTTCGCAGCCGCCAGTGTAGATGTTGCTGACTTGCGTACCATTGCCAGTAATATGCAGGCCATAAGTGTCGACATTTGTGGCCGCATAGCATTTGATATTGTCGATGACGCTCTTCTTGACGAAGCCATTGTCGAACGGCGTATTGACCCGCACGCCGGCCGAGCCGGCACCATACTCGCCGACGTAGCAGTCACGTACATCCACGCCCTGACGCACGTCTATACCTGCCTGCCGGCCATCGACCATGTCCTGCACGAGTGCGAAGCGCAGGACGGTGACATGCTGGACGATGTTGCCATAGCCACTGTCGTTGACATCCATCTTCCAGTCGATGCCGTCATAGGCGATGTCGGTGATGAACACGTCTCGAATTGCGCAGAACTTGAAGGCGTCCCGCTGCATGCCGATGGCGTAGCCGCCGCAGTGCGTGATCGACAGCACTTCCAGCCGAATGTTGGTGCAGCCGTTGGAGACGTCGATACCGCTGTTGGTGTAGACCGTGCCGGTCAGCTTTCCGACGTCCCAATTGCCGACGATAGACAGGTTGCGGACCTGCACATTATGGACAGGCGCGACAGCCGGGATGCGGCGACCGATCTTGATGAAATGGGAATAGCTGCTGTTGGCCAGCGTGTTCGTCAGGATCGTTGCGCCACGGCCGTCGCCGACCAGCTGCACATTGTTATACTGCATGTCGATGATGACATCGCGATCGGCGTCGCCAGTGTTGTCCGGGATATCGGCGGGTGGATTGGCATTGGTCAGCGAATAATTGCCGGCCGGCACGAAGACGATGCCGCCGCCAGCCTCGCCCACATCAGCGATGGCCTGGTTGAACGCCGCCTGGTTGAACGCCGCCGATTGCGTGGGCGAGGCAAGATAGGGCGCGTCCGTGACGAAGACGCAGCGCTTGTAGCGGTCGCCGATCGTGCCCGGCGCATAGCTTGCCGCATGGCTGAAAGGCGCGATCGGGATGAAGGGATCAAGCCCCAGCACATTTTCCGCCAGCACCGCCGGCTTGATCGAGGCGAAGCCGATTTCAACCGTCACCGTCTGGCCGGGATCGGCATCATGCGACAGGGTGAGCCACTGGCCAGTGACGTTCCACAGCGGCGATGGGCTGTTAGGCCCGGCCTGCTGTACGCCATCCACCAGCACGTCCGGCAGGACAGTAGGCACCACGCCCAGATCGAACAGGCTTTGCGGCGCGCCGATCACTTCGAAGGTGAGGCGAAGCGCACTAACGCTGGCGGCGGCTTCCAGCGCCTGCTCCGCCGCATCGTCGGCGCGGTCGACTGCCTCGTTGACCACCTCCATCTGGACGTCGACGCTGGGTTCCAGCGCGAACTGGCCATCCCGCACGACCGGGATATAGCCGTCCGTCGCACCCTGCACCGGAATGACGGCCGCGCGATCCACCGAGGATTTCAGGACGAGATCGCGCGCCGCGGCGCGGTCGTTGGCCTCGTTGACCGTCTCGGGCCGATAGGCGCCTCCGGCAGAGAAGGCGATCTCCTGCAAGAAGGACGGATCGGAAATGACGTAGAGCGCCGCGCCGAAGGGGCCGGAGGTGAAGATGACCGAGCCGCCGGCCGCGTTCAGCGTGACATCATAGGTGTCCTGATCGACGATGGTTACAGTGCCATCGGCGTCGATCAGCTCGACGCGGATCTCGCTTTCGCCCATCGCCTTGAACGTGAACGGGAATTCGACCGTTACGCCATTGGGCACAAAAGGCCCGGCATAGGTGTCGGTCGTGGAAACTGCCATGCGCTTGACTCCCGAGCGGATGGCAAGGGGAGTATGGCCCTGCGGTCAGGCTTTGAATCGACGGGCGCTAATCGTCCTTTATCTTGCCCTTCGTCAGCCCCTCCCACCATTGCGAGAAACCTTCCGGATCCTGATCGCCCGAATAGACGTCGACGAGGAACTGGCTGGTCGCGGCCATCTGGCCCGACGTCGGCGCGCCAAAATAGCCCGCCACCTCCATGGCGTTGCGGGTCGCGCGCTTGGTGTCCTCGCCGTCCGCTATGCGCTTCATATCCTTGATCGTGCGCGACGCCGTCGAGACGAAGCGGTCGACCGAGGACACACTGCTGTCAAAGCCCTTCACCGCGACGTTGGCGAGATCGCGCACGACCGGCAGAGGCCCGAGGGCGTTAAGGCTCATCGTCTTGAGCGCCCACTGGGTGAAGCCTTCCTCGTCGTCGTCATCAGGCCAGCGACCGGCGAGCCATTCGGCGGCGAGGGCGGGGAAGACGTAGAGCAACAGGAATCGCGTCACCAGACCGGGGATGGCCGCCGCGTCACGCTTTCTGAAAGCCTTGCCGGTGTCGCGCGCAAAATTGCGCTGGCGCTGGTAATAGGCGCTCATGAAGCTGTAGAAAGGCGTGATCATCTTCATCGCCTCGCCGGCCGCACCCTTGCCGCGCATGATGGCGGCCAGATCCTTTGCTGCGCCCGAGCCCTGCGATTTGCGGATAACCTCGTCGGCATAGGCGATCGCCACATCCTCGGCCGCGCCGGTTTCCAGCGATTTATTATAGGCCCCCATCCACGACACCACGGACACGAAGCGATCGACCGCACCGATCGCCATGAAGCCGGTCGCGCGGATGTCGGATACCGTCTTGCCCAGGCCGCTGTCGTTGCTCAGCATGTCGCGCATGTCGCGGTCCATCGTGTCCATGCGGGAGGCGACCTCCTGACTGCGCTCCAGCACGAAGCTGAAGGCCTCGATCGGATGCTGGCCATAGGCGAACACACCCTTCGCCATCGCGGCCGGGCCGACCACCTCCGCCGTCTGCACGAAGCCGGATAGCTGCATGGCGACGGTCGACCAGCGGAACGCGAGGCCGGTGAAGGTGGCATTCACGCGCAACGTCTTGAGCGCCCGCTCGAAACCGCCGAGGCCCTGCGCTTCATAGGCCAGCTCGTTGGAGATATGATGCAGCCACGGGTTGAACTGCTTCTGGATCTCTTCGCCCATCACGCTGCGCACCGCCGTGACGATGCGCGGATCGTTCAGGAATTTGTGCGTGTCCATCATCGCCTCGCGATGCGTGATGTCATGCACGACCTCGGTGATATGGCGCGACAGCACCGAAGGCGAGAGCAGGATCGGCATGTCCCGCACCTCGGTGCGCTCGTTCGTCGAGCCGGCCCGCGTGCTGGAGCGCTTATAGCCGTTGCCGAATAGCTGATCGGCATCGATGGCCGTCAGCTTCTCCACGCGCAGATCGCGCGACGTGTCATAAACGACCGGGAAGTATCCGCCGCGCAGCGTGCCGGCGTTCGTCTGCACCTCCCGAGCCTCGACCTTGTCCGGCTCGACGCCATTGATACGGCGTTCCAGCGCGGCGATGTCCGGCCACAGCGTATCAACGATGTCCCAGACCTTCTGGACATAGGTCCATTCGGCCGGGGTCAGCTCCTGATTGAGCATATCGAGCATGGCCTGCTCGCCCCAGCCGTACCCGCCAGCCAGCTTTTCCGCATTGCCCTCGTTCCCGAGGTTCAGCGCCATGGAGATAAGCTGATCGCGCGTCATCACCGCCTGGCGGCCGTCGCGCGGATCGATGAAGGGCAGGGATATCTTCTGGCCCCAGCGCTTGCGCACCTCCTTCGGCACCTCCGCCTGCGCCTGCTCCAGCGCGGTCACCATGGCGCGCGTCATTTTGCGCCGGCGCTCCTGCGCGTCGACGATGCGCTGAAACACCACGCGCTTGAACATCCCGAACTTGCCGCCATCGAGCCAGTCGAACACGGTTTCCATCTTGAGCAGCGAGGCGTCGATCGACAGGATGGAACTCTTGGCCCGGCTGAAGAAGCCCGGCTCCAGGAAGGTGCGATCTTCCGGGATCGCCTTCAGGTCGCCAGTGGAGATCGCGCCCTCGATCTGGTTGACCGCATCGGACACCACCGCCTTATAATCGCGCTCTTCCTTCGCATCGAGCAACGACTGCTTGTGCCGGCCGAGGTGGATGATCTGGACGACGGCGTCATTGAGCGCCAGCAACTGCCCGACCTTGAGCCGCGTCCAGTGCGTCCGGCCGATCGATTCGGCGAAGGAAGGCGGCACGACGACGTCATAGCCCTCCGCCTGGCGCTGTGCCGCCCAGGCCTCGAAACTTTCCTGTCGGTTGAGCGAGCGCTGGGTGCGCTCCTTCATCTCGACCTGTTCGAGCAGCAGTTGCGCGCGCTCCAGATAATCTTGGTCGACGCCCTTCACGGTCCGGCGCTTGGCCCATTTCTCCAGCCGCTTGACCGCCTCATCGACCTGATCGGCCCCGCGGCGGGCGGCGGCCACCAGAGCATTGTTGAGCATCTGGCTCTGTTTCTGGCGGAACGCTTCCTCATGATCCTTCGCGATGACGGCATCCATGGCAGCCCGGCCGGCCTTCGCGGCGGCGCGCTCATAGCGGATGATCGCCGATCGGCTGGCGACGTCGCGGACCCGGCCGTCGGTAATCTGACGCTCCGCCCAGTTTTTCGCCACATTATAGGGGGTAGGCCTCTGGCCGGTCATGCGACCGAGCACGCGCAGCTCCGCACCCATCACCGCACCCAGCTCGTCGGACTGCGCAGCGGCAAGCGCTTCCTGTTCGATGCTGCCGTCTGTGAACGGATCGCCGAATCGCTCCAGCATCAGGCCCTCGACCTCCTGATCGATCAGCGCCTTGCGCACCGAGCGCTTGTCGCCCGCCTCGCGCATTTCACGCCGGCGGATCTCGATGCCCATCAAGGCGCGGACCATTTCATCGCCGGTGCGGAACCCCGCCAGCTCGGCAACCTCGTCCGGGTTGACGCCGCCCTCCTTATGCAGCCGCTTGAAGTCCTTTGGCAGCATGGCCGTGGCGTCTTCACCCAGCGTATCCTTGATCCACTGGCTATCGAGCGGCGTCTCCCGCGCCATGCGCAGCGCGCGGAATTCGGGGAGGGCGTCGATGCGCTCGCTGACGTCCTGGCGCACCTCCTCCTCGCGCTCCCGCCATTCCTTGGTGACGCGGCGCTTCACTGCGTTCATCGTCTTGGCGAGCATCCGGCTCTGCGCCTGATCGCGCGCGGTGGCGGCGAGGTTCTGGTAGGCCTGATATTCGGCATCCGTCATCGATGCGGGCTTGGTCGGGAACAGCGCTTCCAGATGCTGCGCGGCGATCGCGTCGGCCAGCTCCTCGTCGGAGGCGATAAGGCGATCCATCACACCGCGAACCTCGTCGCTGATCGGCGTGTCGAGGCGGGCGACGCTGTTGTAGAGCGAGATCATCCACGCTTTGAACGTCTGGAACAGGCGTTGCAGGCCGGGCGAGGGGGCCTTGCCCTCCATCAGGTAGCGCTCGACGCCGCGCGCCCAGAGCTCGTGCGCATCGACAGGGATATTCCCGCCTTCCAGCGGATGGCCGTTGGCGGCGAACCAGTCCTGCACAATCTGCCAGTCGTCACGCACCTGCTGCGGCGCGTCGGTGTCGGCAGCATCCTCGCGCAGTTCCTCCAGCCAGAGGTGCCCCGACTCGTGGAGGAAGGTGGACGGGTTCTGAGTCTGGTACAGCTCGATGATGGCGCTGGCGCTCTGCCCGCCGGGGAAGAGGATGCGGCCGCGCGGCTGCTTGCCGCCAGCGTTAAAGGCCATATTGATGGCATCGCCGCTTTCGGTTATACCAGCATCGGAGCGACGATTTGCAGGGCCGGAACGCCCGTTGGAGTTCAGAGGCCCAGCCTCAACGTCGGAACCGCCTGCTTTGGAAGGATCGTCGCTCCGGGCCTCTTCCTGAAAATAATACTGATCCGGCAAAGTGTGATTGTAATAGATTCGCCCGTCGGTCCGCTCTTCAAGGTTTACGCTGACACGGTGGATTTCGCCGTCTAGATCGACGGCGCCCTCCAGCCATAGATAGCGGCGAACGTTCGGCTTTGCCGTGGGGTCAGATACAGGGGCCTCGCGGACAACCTGCCCTTTTTCGATTAGCGCCGACAGTGCTGGGAACAGGCGCAGTTTCGTCGGATTGGCGCTGGACGATATGGCCTTGTTGATGCCGGCCTTCGTGAATTGCACCTCTCCAACCTGCTCATTGCTGACGATCGTGCCTTTCAGGTTTTCGTTGAACCAGGCGCGCGCCGCTTTGCGAAGGTCCGACGTCTCGGCATCGAGGGGTGCGATTTCCTCGCCCGTCAACGTCGCTACGGGATCGGACATGCTCTGGTCGAAGCCGAAACCCTCCGCTTGCTCGGCGGCATAGGCATCCACAGCCGCCCGAATGTCTTGCCGGCTGGCTTGGTCGGGATCGACGCCACGGTTTTCGAGCAGAGCGCGCAACTCTTCCGCCGCGTCGCGCAGGGATTTTTCGCGGGCGATCAAGTGCCGATCGCGGCCCGCGACGCCTTCAGCTATGGCGTCGAGAAGATCGTTCGCCGTCGGGCGCTGTTCGAACTCAGGGAAGTAGCCCGCCTCCCATGCGCGCTGCGCCCAGGCATCGGCGCTATATTCATTCACGCCAAGGCCGCCGCTGTCGAGCATCGAGACTTGCCCTTCAGCGCTATTATCACGGATCAGCCGCCTGCGACCGGGCTTGCCTTTATGCCAAGCATCAGCGCCCATCGCCTTGAGGTCGCCGCCCAGACTGTCGCCGGCCTTGTCCGTAATCCCGCCACCTTTGGCGATAAAGTCCATGAGTGAGGGGCCAAGACTTTGACGGGCATCCTTCTTGCCCTTCATCACGCTTATGGTGACGTCGAGCTGGTCCGCCTTCTGTGCGGCCGCGATATTGGCAGGCAGCATCTGCCGCACCTCCAGCCCGTCATATTCGGTGCCGGCGAGGTCGCGGCCCATGCGCAGCGCGCGGGTGACAGCGCGCTGGGTCAGGAATTCGGCGTTCTGCCGCGCCATGGACGGCGACATGCCGGCCGCGGACAGCTTCTCGGTGATGGACTGGAGCAGCTGCTCGCGCGGCGCGGCGGCGGCGCGGCCCTGCTCCGCCTCCTGCGCGATGCTCTCGGACAGCTCCTCCATGGCGTCGGTCCAGGCGCCGTTGAACGCCTCCGCCTCGCGCATGGACATGCCGCCGGCCGACAGGCGAATGTCGCTCTTGAGCGATTCCCAGCCGGGCGTCGTGGCGAGGCGCGTCAGCTCGCCCACAGGCAGGACGAGGTCGCCACCCGTCGCTTCCGCCTCATCGATCTGGACCCGCCACCCATCGAGATCGCCGGCATAGCTGTCCGATTGCATATAGGATCGCACGGCCTCTGCCGGCAGATAAACCTGATCGACGCCGCCATCCTCGCCCAGCTGCTGGACAAGGTCGGCGATCGCGTCGGGTGAGCGCTGCGCGGTTTTGGACTGGGCCACCGCCTCGGCGATTTCATCCAGGAACTGGCCCGACGCCCGCGCTTCAGCAGCTTGTCGACGCTGGTCCACCATGTCGGCCGCGATACGCACGGTTCGCGCGGCCGCAAGCGTTACGCCGGTGGTCGCACCTACGCCACCGACCGTGGAAACAAGTGTTTCGGCTGCACGAATAGGCCGTTCCGACACGAACTGCGCGAGGGTCTTATCAGGATTAATTGTCGCCCACTCGTTCAGATCCTGCAAGAACGTAGCAGCTTGCTCGCCTGGAATTTCCGCCACCAGCTGGCGCAACAATGTTTTGCCTAAAGGAGACTTCGAGGCGAGATCGCCGACGAGGCGAGATACCGGAATTTTTTCCGTGACATATTCAACGAGACCCTGAGACGCGCCATATACAAGAGAGCGGTTGGGAGAGAGCCCAGCGTCGCGCGCGGTAGCATATTCATTGCCTCCGACCGTTGTGCCCATGATAGCAGCGCCAGCCGCTGGAGAGCCCACAAAGCTCGCACCGATGGCCGCCAACGAAACGGGCACGCTCTCTAGGCCTACCATTAGGTTTTGCACGACCCAGTTGTCGATCTGCGGGCGAGCTGCATCAGCAGCTTTTTTATCGGCCTTCTGAATTCCTAGGCTATAATCCGCGAGCGGCTGGAATAGTGCGCTTGTCTCCGGGCTAATGGATGCGAGATTTTCGGCGACGCCCCCTATGGTGCCATAAAAACCGCCAAGCGCCTGGTAGCCGGCAGCAGCGAGCGTGCCGCCGACATTTTTCAGTCCATAGAAGGCTTTGCCGAATAGGCCGAGCTTGTCATAATCGTCGGCAGCGATGTCCGCGTTGCTGCCCTTGGCGGACCATGCCCCGATCGCCGGGTACTGAGCTATCACGCCTTGGGCGCGATAGGATTTCGCCCTTGCTTCGAATGCAGGCAGGTCCGCTGAAACGAGCGTTTCGGGATAGTCGAGTTCGCGGGCGAGCTGGGAAACCCGCGCCGCCTGCTCCGCATTCGCATCCTGAATGCGGCGCGATATAGCCGCATCGCGCCGGGTTTGGATCATTTCCGCGAGAGGATCAGTGTCGGCCGGACGAGCGTTGCTGCCCGGCAGGGGTGCGCCCATCAACGACGATGTAAGGTCATTCATTCCCAAAACCCCGGACGGCCTTTGCCTTGGATATAGAGGTCGCCGATCACGCCATCAGGCGGCATCTGTCCGCCATGTTTATCGCGCCATGTTCGGATGATGCGCTCTCGCACCGCGATGGGGACGGTCACCTGATACGTTCCGTCAACCTTGAAACGCGGAACATCTTTTTTGCTGCCGAACCAGCCGCCCGGAGTGGCCACGGGCATGATGGCGCGCCGCCACGCTGCGTCCATTTCCGCGCCCGTAGGCTCGCGTTTGCCGCCTGTGATGGAGGTGATGTACCGCTCCATATCCTGCGCAACCCGTGCAAAAGCGGCAGGCTCTTTCTTCTTGTCCAGCAGCTTCGCCATGGCCGGGTCTCGATCGGTGTAGACGCCGATGGCCGTTGACACAGCAGACCGAGACTGGAGGATCTTGTCGCCACCAGGCCCACGCAATCTGGCCTGGTCCGTCACCGCTGCGTCCAACTCGGCGCTTGTGACCTTGTTGACATACTCCGTCAGATCAAGGTTCAGAAATTCGTCGGGTTTCCCGTGCTGGATTGCATGCAGGCGCATCGCGTAAATCGAATCACTCTTCACGCCGCCACCGGTAGAGTTCGCCTTTGCGCGCGTCGTAAAGGTGGTTTGCGCTTCAGGCGATAGACTATTGCGAATGGAAGCAGGCATCTGCGATAGATCGGTGAAACTGTCACCTTTGGTCAGCACCCATTTCAGTGCAGCATCTGAGGCATCCTCCTCTTTCCGCTGCCTCATTTGATCGGCTAGCCCGATGTGGCCTTTTGCGACATCGAGAACGGCATCGCGCTGCTCCGGTGACCAACCCTCTTTCTCGGCCCGCGCATAGATGCTTTGCGTGGTCGCTTCGAGATCCCAGCGCTTCGCCGACGGGGCAGGCCCGCCGCCACCCTTGCCCAGCACGATATGCCAATGGTCGCCGGTCGCATGTTTGGACCGGCCGGCACCGACCTCATTGATAGCTTCGAGGACGGTATATCCCGCACCCTCGACCTGCTTCACATACTGGTCGAACGACATGCCCGCGATCGGCTTCACATCGACTGCCGCATGGCTCTTCGTGTGCCAGGATTTGGGATTGGCCTTCGATAGCGGATGGTCGGGCGCGCGGTAGGTCGATGTGATTACCGCGCCGGGAAACAGGCCTTTGATCGCCGCGCCACCATCGGCAACCGGGTTACCACTGCCGCCCTTGCCTGGCTCTGCGCCGATGGAGGGCAGGGAGGTTAGGGCGGTGAATTGCGTTTCCGCCCAGCGCTTCATCATCGGTCCGGCCAGTGATGCCGATAGTGACGCCTGATCTCCCACAGTCATGTTCCCGCGATTGGCCTGATAATAGGCGTCTGCGAGGTCATAGTCCTTGGCGGCCATGTAACGACCGGCGATGGCAGTATGGGCGGTGGAGACGGCCTTCCGCTCCTCATTCTCTATGATGTCAGGATCGTTCAGCCCTGCCATTTCCAGATTTGCGCGGGTCTGATCGCGCACCTCCTGAATAAATCCGGCACGTTTGGCCGGATCGTCGGTGGCGACGGCCATCTGGAACGAGTTCTCGACCTTCGCCTTGCCGGTCTCCTGCTGATACACGCGGCCTTGCTGGACGGCGTAGCTCGCCATTTCGCTATCGGCGGACATGCGAAGGCGGGCGAGTTGCGGTTCAAGGTAGCGACGTGTGTGCGGATCGGCCTGCGCCAGCGTGGCGTTCAGCGCATCCTCGACCGCCTTGCCGGCGTCCGGGCGGTAATCCAGCGCGCCCTTGCCCATCTTGGACTTGAGATCGTTGACCGCGCCGTTCGCCGCGGTGCTGGCGTTCAGATACAGATTGTCGGCATTGGTGCGCGCCAGATCATCGTTGATCTTCGCCTGTACCATAGCGGCATCAGCACCGACGCGGCCGAGTTGCTGGAGGCCCCGCGCTACGCCGGCAGCCGCGCCGCCATTGTTATCGGCCGGGCGGAAGCGGGCGCTGGTGGTCTGAACGGGTCCGGCGGTCGGGCCGCCATATTGAGGAATACGCGGCATCTCTTGCCCCTGAAGCGGATGCTGGATACCTATGGGTCATGAGACAGGGATTGAATCGACGGGGCAGGCTATGGGCAGCAAAGCGAGATACTTCTACCATTTCGTTGGTGGCGCGCTAGCGGGGGCTGGTGCGGGAGCCGCCATCCAGCCCAACGCAGGAAACCTCCAGTTTGTTCTGGCCCTTGCCTTTGGCCTTGGTCTGGCCAAAATCAATCAGAGCATGGATCGAGATGCAAAATTTCCACAAAGTGGTCGCAATTGGCGAGTGCGCCTTGGCTACTTCACCGGGGCAGGCCTAGGGAAGCGAGGCGCGCTCCAGTTGATTTTTGCCTCATTGGCATTTGTGGCGGTCTTTTGGTTCGCACGAGATGCCACCGAACATTACGCTTCCGAGTGGTTCGGATACGATACGCGAGAGTTTGTCGAGGATCGCTGGCCTATTGTCATAGGCGTTCTTGCGGCGCTGCTCGGGGGATATAGATACATGGCGAATGACATTGAAACGCCCAGCCCCGCCCCTCAATAAATACTCCCAGCCTTAATCCCATAGCTGTTCCGGCCGCCGCCCATCTGCATCTTGAGCTGGCTATACTGAGATGCGCCGCCCAGAGCGGTTCCCGCCATGTCGAAGGCCCCGCCGATCAGCGCGCCGCTTGCCGCCTGTCGCGACGCGGCGGCCTGCGCCCGATAGTTCGACCCCTCTATGTTGAAGCCGCGGACATTCTCCGCACCCTGATCATAGATGCGTCGGGCGTCCTCGCGCGCCAGCATGTCCGTGTCGGCGGCCAGGTCTGCCGCATTGCCAAAATCGACATCCAGCCCGCCGGCCGCCATCGCCACGCGCTGCTGCCCCTGGAGCTGGGCGACCTTGCGATAATGCTGGAGCGCGGCGTCGCGGGTATTATCCGTCTCCTGCCGCGCCGATTCGGCCGACAGCTTCGCATTCTGATCGGCGACGCGCGCCTGATACTTCGCCTGCGAGTTGGCCTGAAGCGCACCATAGCCCGCGCCGAGCGTGGAGATCGCGGTCGCGGCGATGAGGAGTGTCGTCGGTTCACACATCAGCGGATCATCCAGAATTGCCGGAAGGGAATGCCGTTCACCATTTGCTCCTCTGGCTCGACGGTGAAGCCCCACGCCCTAAGCAGCCGGATCGCCTTGCCGTTGGCGCTGGACACTAGGTTTCCGGCCCGCCAGCTTGAATCGACCGCCTTGGCGATCAGCCCCGGCCCCCACGCCAGCAATTCGCGGCCGTGGCGATAGACCTCATCCGTGCCGAGGAACCAGACGGTGGCAAGGCGATCGAGCGCGGAGACAGTGACCGATCCGAACATCGCCTCCGGCCGGCCGTCGACCAGCGCCGTCCAGCAGCGATCGGACAGGAGGAACCCATCGCGCAGCGCCTTCTTCGGGCTATGGCCCATGGCCTCGCACTCGATGCGGTCGATATCGCGGATCCGGCTGGCCACAGGTCCGATATGGGTGACGCGCGCCGGCACGACCTCAACTTTCAATGATCGGGTCCAGATATACGCCGACCAGCGTGAGCGGCAGCGGATCCGTCTGACGGATATAGGCCGACGTCTGGCCGCTGACCACATTGGGCGCGTCCATCAAATATCGTCCGTCCTTCAGCTTGTCGGGCGCCCCCCATGCCTCATCGCCGCGCGCCTTGATCTCGAACAGCTGTTTGGGGATGGTGCCGTCCTCGCGCCCGGCGCCGGCCAGCACGCCGCGGCTCTCGCGGATATGCAGAACGATCTCCCCAGGCTGTTGCTTGCGCGCAGCGCTGGAACCCTTGTCCGTGTTCATCGACACCGGCATCGTCTGGATGTCCACCGTGAAGGGCAGGCCGAACGTTGCCTTTTTGACGCCACCAGTGGAGGCGGGAAGCTCGACTATGCCGTTGGTGACCGTGAGCCCCTTCACGACGAAGCCGTCGACCAGGCCCCATACCTCGCGTCCCTCCAGATGCCAGAGGTTGCGGAACAGGCTCCGCGGCTCCTCATAGCTGAACGACACCGCGCAATCGAGAAAGCAGCAATCCTCCACGCTGTCCCAGCGCGACGCCGCCATCCGCTCGATGAAGGTGCGTTCTTCCCCGCCGATCGTCCTGCGCACGACCAGATAGACGCGATCCTCGCCATTTTCGGCAATGGCGCAGCAGGACAACACCTCGCCGTCGGTCTCGCAGATCGTCCACCCCCACACCTGCTGCGCCTGTTCCCAGGTGAAGGCGAGCAGCTTGCCGTCGGAGCGAACCGCCCAGATGATCGAGCGCGGTTCCTGCGCATAGCACCAGGACACGATCTGCATGCCGGAGAACATATGCGGGGAAAAGATCGTCACATCGTCCGACGCCAGGCCGTCTATCTCGAATTTGTAGTTGAGCGAGCGGACGCCGGAGCCGACGGCCGGCGTATAGAACACGACGTTATCAACCACCAAAGGCGACAGGCGGGACGAGCCGCGGCCAATCTGACGGCGTATCGTGGCCGGCGGCGATGCGGTGAGATAACCGCCGTCCGCGCCGCTATCGACGCGGAACAGACTGTCCGATGTCAGGGCGAGCAGGCTGGTGGTCGCGACCAGCTGGTTGATGGCATTCACCCGCCCTGCATTGGCGGCCAGCACGATGCTGTCATCGGCCTTCAGAGGCGTGGATTGGTCGAAATTCTCGAACTCGGTCGAGCGGCTTCCCCAGATCGCATTGGGGCTGTTGCGCGTCCGGCCGAGGAACAGCCGCTGCTCGAAGAAAGCGACGGTCGAGGGATAGTCACCAGCCGCCGCGAATGGATTATAGGCCTCGGGCGGCGCCCTGGTCAGGTCGGGACCGATATTGTCGTCGGTGAAGCTGTTCGCCGCCGTGGTACCGATATAGCCCAGGAACTGGCTGTTATCGGCCTTATAGACATTGTAGCGCTCGGCGCCCGGCAGGGCCGTCCAGAAGAACTCGTTATAATTGCGCTTCAGGTCGAGATCGTTGACCGCCTGCACTGTGGCGCTGGCCCTGCTCTCCAACCCGTTCGCGTCCAGCGCCGTGACGGTATAGTGGGCGGCGCGCGGATAATAGGCATCGCCGCCATTCGCCGAATCGGTGTTGTTGACATGGGGCGTGGCAATAAGGCCGGTCGGCGCGGCGAGGGGCGGGCCAAGCGTCACGCTGGAAAAGGCCCAGCTGTCATGCGCAGCGCGGGTGAGCTTGGTCAGCGGATAGTCGAGATGCGCCAGATACATGGTATCGGTCTGCTGCTCGAAATCGACCTCGGCGAGATCGACGCCGTTATAGGGCGAGCCGACGCGGACAACGCGGGAGACGCCCATCAGGGTAGCTGCTCATGGGGATTGGTAGGATCGCGACCGTCCCCGCCGCCGCCACCGGTCGATGGCGGCTTGGTCGGGACGACAGGATCAGGCACGACCGGCGGGACCGGATCGGGGTCGGGCGCGGCCGTTCGCGTAATGCCGCCCTCCGCCGTGGAGAAGGCGGGCATGGCCGTCGTGTCCACATCGATGCTGAACCGGTTGGCGTCCACGACGGCGGCGACGGTGAAGAAGCGATAGTTGAGCTGATCGCCCAGATCGCCGGCGATGCCCGACAGATAGACCTGCTGCCCCACCGCATAGCCATGATAGGCCGCCGTCACCCGCGCCTGCGCCTCATTGGTGATGGCGGTGATGGCCAGTTCCTCATTGAGGACGAGGCCGCCGGCAGAAGCGACGCGCATATAGCCCTGGCCCAGCTCCAGCGCATAGGTCTGCTCGATCGAGAACTGGAACGGGATGATCCGCACCGGCTTGCTCGCGTCCAGCACTTCCGCCACCAGCCGCGTGCCGGGCCGCTTGGTCAGCCCGCCATATTTGAGGATGACGACATTGCGCGCCTTGCGGACCGACGCCTGATAGGCGTCGACGTCGAACCGGCCGTACAGGTCGGGCGCGATCTCTCCCTTGGAGAAATTGGCCTGCGCGAGCCTATACGCCATCGATGCCATATCCCATGCGCGCATATTCCGCTTCGCTGACATAGCGGGTCTCGCGGACCGGGTTGCGATTTTCGCTTTCCGCGATGGCGCGCTGGCGGGCGACCTCGGCCAGCTTTATCAGATCGCCCTTTAGCCTGGCGCTCTTCTTCAGAGGCATGGCGAGACGCGACGCCAGTTCCAGCGCGACGGCGCGCGCCGTCATTGCGTCGATCGCCGCCGGCTCGACCGTATTGACCTGATATTCGATAATCGCATTGGCGACATTGGTGTAGATGGATGTCTCAGCGATCAGAAACGGGAGCCGGCCCAGCGCCGACCAGTCCGGGAAATTGAAAGGGCCGGCCGTCGGCAAGTTCGTGCGCTGATCCTCGACCTTGGGCAGCACGGCGATCGCCTCCGCCATGTCGTTCGGCTTGCCATAGCGGTAGAGCCATTCGCCCTTGCGGTCGTTGGGCCGCAGGGCGAGCGTGGTGCGGCGGTTGAGGAAGTCGAAGTCCGTCCAGCTCATCATCTCCGCGATGACGTTGGGATAATGCTGGCGGCAATAGAAGGCGCTGGACGACGCTTCATCGATCGAGTCGATGGGATCGGCCGCTACCTCGGATAGCGCGTCGTTACAGATGCCGATCTGGGTTGCCATGACGCTGGTCTATGGGCGGGCGCAGTCCGGTTGAATCGACTAGGCGACGTCGCTGCGCTGGATGGCGATGCAGCTGAAGGTCGTGCCCACCGCGTTTGCTCCAAAAATGTCGTAGTTGGTGAGCGCCGCGATCAGGGCGTTGACGCCCGTCACCACGGCGGTGAGCAGTGCCGCGAGCGACAGCGGTGTCATGGTCGGCAACGGCCGCGAACGCCACACCTTGATGACGCAGCCAGTATAGGCACCCGACGGCGTGGGCGTCATCACCTCGCGCACCCAGCTTTCCACCCGGAACGTCGCGGGATTGCTGGACATCGTGCCGGTGTCGGGCGGCTCCTCGGTGCAGGTGATGCCGGGCTTGTTCACGAATGTGCGGGTGAACGCCACCTGGACTGTCGAGCCGGCAGTTATAGTGGCCTTGGTGGTGCTGGTCAGTCGCGGATGCTGATGCCGGGCGCCCGGCACCTTCATGCCTTCGAGCCCGGCTTGTCCGCCGGTCACCTCGGGCTGCGGTATCTCGTCGGCGATCGTCGGCACCGTGGCCGCCAGCGCGGTGAGCGTGGCCGAGTCAGCCTTGCCCGCGACCGTGCCGGCCAGGGTGTCGACCGAGGACTGCGACGCCTTGCTGTTCACCGCCGTGGCCAGTCCACCGACGGTGGAGGCATTGGCTTTCTGATTGATCTGATTCTGCTGATCGTCCAGCGCGGCGTCGATCGCTTCGACATCTACGCGGCGTGGCAGCGCCACCTGATCGCGTTTGACGGGAGTGCCGGATCTGTTGGGCATCTGGGGCATGGTGCTTATCCCAGGAAAATGGCGGGAGCGCAGGCCCCCGCCACGTTCATCACTTCGCCTTTGCGGTCGGCGCAGTCTTCAGCTTGGCGATCTCGGCCTTGAGGGCCTCGACCTCCTTCTCGGCCGCCTCCGCGCGCTGGGTCGCTTTGTCGATCGCGGCATCGGCTTCGGTCAGAAGCTTTTCCGATTCAGCCTTGGCGTCCGACAGCAGCTTCTCTGCATTGTCGGCGCGCGCCTTCTCCGCCTTGAGACTGTCGTCGAAGTCGGTGCGCATCTTGTCCACCACCGCCTGCGCCCGCTCGCGGATCTCCAGCTGCGCCGCGGCGACCGCCTCGGACGTCACATCCACCGGCGGTTCCGGCTCCGGATCGGGGATCTCGTTGCCCTTGTCGTCGAGCTCCGCCATCCACTTGCCCTTGGGCTTGGCGGTGGTGAACGTCTCGCCTTCCTCGACCATACGATCGTCGACATAGCCGCGCTCACGGGCGCGGTAGGTTTTCAGCTCGCTCATTACTGGCCCCCGATGAAGTTGGTCTGGCGATCGGCGACGACGCCGGCGGTGATCTTGCCGGTGGTCGGCGCAGTGCCGGTGATGTCGTAGAACAGGCGGAAATACCGCTCGTTCGTGCCCTGCGGCACATAGTCGGGATAGTCGATCGGCTTGCCGGCGACGAGGTCGGCAAGCGGGATCACGCCCGACCGCGACACCGTCTTGGGCGAAGCGAACGCGCTATTGTCATCGACCTGGAGCAGAATCTCCAGCGAGGTGAGGTTGTTGAACGCCTCGGTCACCGACACCCAGATCGGAACGGGCTTTTGCCCCTTGCCGATGTCGCGAACGAGCGCGCGGGTGTCGCCGTAAGGCGTACCGGTAGCGCCCAGGTCAACGACGTTGGTCGACGCGGCATCCGCCGTGATCGCCTGCGCGTCGCTGAAGAGCAGCGTGTTATCGAAAATCATGACGATCTCTCCTTACGAGACGAGGGTTTCGGTGTTGAGCAGGGCGTCCGTCTCGCGGATCGGCATGCCGCGCCAGGACTGGACCTCCTCGCCCTGAAGCTCCATCGGCTTCAGGCGCACGAAGTTGTCGACGCCCGGCCGGGCGTTGGTCCCTTCGGCGTCCAGCGCCTCCATCAGCGTCTTGTTCATGTAGATGGCGGTGCGGCCGGGGCTGACCTGGCCTTCGCGCTCCATCTTGTACGAACGACGGCCGTGCATGCGGTAATAGGCCTGCCGCATGAACTTGTTGACCGACACCGTGCCGGCGATCACGTCCGACACGTCGATGTTGCAGACGCGGGAATTGAAGCGCCAGTCCTTGACGGTGATACCGACATGCTGGGTGAACTTCTCTTCCTTGACGTAATAGGGGTTGCCCGCCTGATCGGTCACACGCTGGCGGCCCATGTCCTCGCGCACCACGCCCGCCTGGATATTCTCCGGCGTGATAACCGACGTCTGCATGTCGCCATGGGTGACGAACCAGATCGAGCTATTGTCGCCGCCCACACCGCCGCCGTTGACGACGTTGGGGTTGGTCAGCGAATTGTAACGCGGCGCCAGCCCGTGGAAGCGCTTTCCGTTGATCGCGACGTTGGAATACCAGATCGCGCTGTCGACAGTCTGCGCGATCGCTTCCAGGAAACCCTGGCCTTCCATCATGCGCAGCTTGCCCGCCTCGGCAGGCTTCAGGTTGAGCAGGCGCTCATCGACGCTCGAAAGGCCTTCGACGAAGCCGGTCGTGTCCTCGACCTGGGTATAGTTGCCCTTGCTCTGGGCGATACCCTGATAGAGCGCACCCCAGCTCACCGAGGGCAGGCCGGTGCGGATCGAGTTGCGATGCTTCGTCCCGTCATTACAGGTGATGACGTTCGCATCCTGCATGAACGGAGTGAGCTGGACCAGCGCCTCGACAACGTCGCCGATATTATCGCCGCCCGCTTTCATGACGTCGATCAGGTTCCAGTAAGTGGTGCCGAGAACGGCCATTCCAAGTCTCCTTAATCGTTGGGATAGAGGCGCTTCCAGGCAGGCTCGTTCACTGGCGCGCCTGCATCCGCGCGAACGAAATCACCATCCTCGCCAACCATCTCGCCAATCCGCGCGAATATGCGGATCATCTCGGGGTGGTTGCCGAAGCCGGTTTCATTGAGGGCCGTGCGAAACGGCGACCCCTCGGGATGGCCAAGCGCGTCGAACGCCTTTGCAGCGCTGCCGAGGCTCGCATCCCACTTGTTTCCGCCGATCTGCTCATCGGCCTTGGCGGCATCCAGCCACGCCTTGCGCTGCTGGTTGCCGGCGTCGATCATCGTCTGCACGGCCGACTGCTGGGTCTTTTCGATCAGCGACTTGGCGGCGGGCAGGATCGCCTGCGCCTGATCGTTGGTCAGGCCAGCTTCCTTGAAGATCGGCGTCGCCTCGGTGAGGAGGTCGGCGTCGATCGTCATGCCCTCGGGCGCAGTGAGCTCATAAGCCTCCGGCACGACGGGCGCGGCTGGCGCATCAGGGTCGGCCGGGGCGGGGTCCGTCGGCTTGTCCGGATCGACAGCGGGCTTCTTGCCGCCCAGCGCGGTGTCGCCATCATCATCCGGATCGGCAGCGGCTGGCGCGGCCGGATCCGCCGGTGCAGAATCGGCGGGCGGCGTCGCAGGATCAGTGGGCGCAGCCGGTGCCGGATCAGCGGCGGGCGGATCGGAAGGGGCTGGCGCGGGGGCAGGATCGGCCGGATGATCCGGCGCACGCATGTACCGGCCGACGCGCCGCTCCGCCGCCGTCATCGCGACGCCAGCCAGCAGGCTATTCCGGAAGTTCGTCATACCGACCAGTCGCACTCTTCTTCTCCTTTGGGGCTGGATTGGCTTCCTCGCGCATCACGGCGATGAGGGTCATGATGTGATGAGGGTGGCGCAGCTCGACGGGCTGGCCGACATCGCAGTCCGCAAGGATCGCAAGCATTTGACTGCGCCGCCCCTCTGCAAATGAGAGATCGCGGCCATCAGCCCCGTTCGTTCCCTGGCCGAGAATTCCGCTCGATTGAATCGACCGCCACAAAAAGCGACGGAAGGCCGGCATCGCCATCAGGGCGGCCATGTCCTTGTCCTGCTCGGTCATCCCGCACCCAGCAGCGTGTCGAGCATCGGCTGGCCGTTGACATCGGTTTCGGAGAGCAGGCGGGCCGTGTCCGCGCCTTGCTGAACGGCCGGCATCATCTCCGCCATGCGCTGCTGGTTCTGCTGCTGTGCCCGCGTCTGGCGCAGCTTCAGCACTTCCTCGTTTGTGCGGATCAGCTTGGGCGGCGTGCCGGCACGATCGGCATATTCGTCGATCATCTCGTCGGTGTTGAGCTTGTCGGCCGCCTCCGGGAACACGCCGGCAAGGTTGCCGACGAAGGACGCGGTGCGCTCGATCTGTCCCAGGCCGACCATGCGCTGCATCTGGGTGAGGATCGAGACGAACTCGACCTTGATTTCGCTCTCGCCCATCATGGATTGGGGCACCGGCGGGAGCAGGTTGCCGCGGCTCATGATGCCGAACACGCGATCAATGGCGACGGCCAGCTTCTCGTTGTTCACGCGCTCGATGGTCGGGCCGAGCTGGGTCAGCTTCTCCTCGTTGCGGGCCGCGATCTCCTCGATATTGCGGGGCTGGATGCCCTGCATGTTCGTGATCGCCATGAACAGGTCGGCGTAGGAGGTGGCGTCGATCTTCTGATAGAGGCGGCCGATCTTGTTCGCGATCTGCTCCAGCGCCTGCCATGGCATCTGGTACGGCACCATCACCGAGTCCTTGTCGACGTCGGCGGCGGACACGATATTGCCGGGCTGGCCGGTGAGCTTCAGGCCGGGCTTGGTGACCTTCTCCGGCTTCACGATCGCGTCGATCGCCTCATTCTCCCGCTTGTTCTGCATTTGCAGTTCGCGGATGGAGGCGAGGCCCTCCATGGCAGGGCTGTAGCCGTAGCAATCGGAGCCGGTCAGATCCCAGCGAGGCGCCCAGAATGGCTGGTCGTGATAGCCCGAGACGCGCAGCACCGTGTCGGCCTGATCCTTCTCGTCCCAATAGACCGAGCGGAACCGGCGCGAGAAGGGATTGCCGGGTTGCCAGTCGGGGTTGGGCTCGATCGCCTGGAACACATCGACCAGATATTCCTTGTCCGACCGGTCATAGGCGTTGCGCACGACCTGGCTGACCGAGTTGCCGAACGACTGCACCGCCTGGCGCGCCGTCATCGGGCAGCGGCGATACAATGTGTCGGGCACCATCGCGTCCGACATGGAGATCCAATATTCGCCGGCCGTGAGCGGGTGGCAGACCATGCCGAGCTGCGCATGCTCGGTCATGACGCAGGCCTCGGTGCCGAACAGGCCCAGCTCGTGATAGCCCGTCTTGGCCGCCCCGTAGAAGTTCGTCTTGGCGAAGAAGGCGTCCATGCGCCGGTCCACCTCGGACAGCCAGAAGCGCACCTCCGGCT
The DNA here is from genome assembly GCF_001421665.1 of Sphingobium sp. Leaf26. Taxonomy (GTDB): domain Bacteria; phylum Pseudomonadota; class Alphaproteobacteria; order Sphingomonadales; family Sphingomonadaceae; genus Sphingobium. The sequence continues at coordinate 492,465 of NZ_LMKV01000001.1, read as the reverse complement.
CGTCCATCAGCGCATCGTCAAAGGTGGAGAGCTTCTTCCAGGGCCGCGAGGGCGACGACAGGCCGGACGTCATGCCATTGGCCAGAGTGCGATAGCTGCCGATCGCATATTCGTCGTACAGCTTGGCGTTGCGTGCGCGGCGGGCCGTCTTGTTGGTGTCCGCGTTCATGAAGCGCGAGCGGGCGGGCTGGCAGAAGCGCGCGATCTCCTTCCACTCCGCTTCATAGTCGGAACGGATGGACTTCATCCCCGTGAGGCGCGTCTCGCAGTTCTGGCGGATGGAGGCCATCAGCCGAGCGTGTTGGACGCGGCCGAGGTGTTGGCGGTGCCGGTCGCCCCCGACGGGCTGGTGATCAGGCCCGACAACATCGCGCGGCGCCGGCGGCGTGCATCGCGATCAGAGGAGACGTCGGCACCCTCGTCGGGCAGCTTCACCGCCTGGCGCTCGGGGACGGTCGGGACGTCTGGTGTCGATGGGGTGCAAATGGCCTGTCTCCCGTGGGTGCGGGAAGACGGATATGGCCGGGGGCTATTGGGTTGAATCGACGGGCCGCAACGAAAAAGGGCGGCCATCGCTGACCGCCCCTCATAAACTCTACCAGTCTGGCGTCAGGCCAGGCCGGCACGCATCGATGCCAGCGGCGAACGCGGGTGGCCATTGTCGATGATGAACGGAGCCTTCGCGCTCAGCATGTCGGGCAACAGATTGTAGGCGAAGTCCATCGCTCGATCGACTGCGGCGACGGCACTGGTGGCGAACGACATGACGCCGGCGCAAGTGGCCACGGCGAGTAGGGCGAAGAGGGTGAAGAAGCGCTTCATCGGGTTCTCCTTATCCGGGATGATGATCGATCACGGTGGAGACGGGCTAGGGGTTATGACGCTGCGCTTGAATCGACGGTGCTAATCGAGATCGGCATACCGGTCCGTCTGCACCAGCTTGGCCTCGACCTCCGGCAGCTTTACCACGCCATTGCGCAGATAGGCAGCCTTGAGCACCCCGTAGTTGCGCCGCACGAAATCACTATCCGTGTCCGGCTTCGTGATGGCCCGCAGGTACATCTGGAATTCTTCGTCTTCGGTCACAGGTCCAACTCCTTATAGCGATCGAGAGGCCGCGCGCTGTTCATCAGCTGGGACATTGTCTCCTGCTTCATGGTCGTGATGTTCGCCATGCAGCAGCCATCACCATCGTCAGGCGACCGGCCGAGCAGCTTCTTCTGTTCGTCCTTGGGCTGGATGAAGATGCCGCCCGGCCGCAACTCCCAGCGATAGGAGCACAGGTCTGCCTTGAGCAGGGGATCATTGGGCAACGATACAGGGCCGTCCGGGCTTTCCGGATCAAGCGCCTCGCGCATCCGCCATATCACTTCCGCACGCAGGTTGAAGAAGGACAGGTTGCCGTCGCGCGTCTTGCCGCTCGATCCCTTGGCGAAGTTGACGGGGATCGTCTGGACGTCGTTGGCGGTCAGGAAGTTGCAGCAGGACAGGCCCCAGCCGATCACGTCGACATGGACGGGCGCACGATCCTTGCGGTTCATGATGATGTGGCCGGCCGCGATCGGGCCCGCGCGCTCCTGCGGAATCTCGCGCCCAGGGATGCGGATGGGCTTGTCGAACCATAGCCCATGCCGGCAGTAGATCGTCATTTTGTCATCGCCGCCGGCCGCGACGTCGGAGCCGATGCTGTCCATCTCGCCCTTGACCTCGCGCGGCTTCCACCGCGCCATGGCCGTCTCCACCCATGCCGACGGGATAACCTGCCACGGATCGTCCTGGACGCCGGCGTTGAAGTCGCCGCTCAACATCTGTGAGCGCAGAGGCTCCGGCAGCGATTGCAGCGTTTCGATATAGCCGGACCGGACATAGAAATAATTGTCCGTCACGCGACTGGGCACGAAGGTGCGGGACTTGGGCCTGATGATCTTCTCCGGCCGAAAATCGGTCGGATCGAAATCATAGAGCGGCTCGCCCTTGAACATGACGAAGGGCTCGGCATTGGGACATTCGAAGTCCTTGCCGTTGATCGTACTGTAGTAGCGCAGCTCGCCGGGCTTGGCGGGGTTCGGGTGGTTCTTGTCCAGCCATGCCGCGAAATAGGCAATCACCCAGCGCCCCTCCGCCGTCGTCGGCGGGTTGAACGTCTTGAGGACGCGGCACCGCTGCTTGGGATCGCTCGACCGTGTCCAGCCCTGCGTAAAGCGCACCTGCGCCTCGCGCATTTCGGTCACCTCATCATAGGCCTTCAGGTCGTGCGCACGGCCCTGCCATTTCTGGTGGTCGGTCGGATTGTCCAGGCCGCCGAATTCGATGAGGCGGGCAACGTCACCGGTGGTTGTGCGCCATATGGATTTCTGGCTGCTATAGCCGTTCGTGTTGCCGAGGATCTCGGTCATGCGCTGGACGATGCCTTCCGTCTGCGCCTTCTCACGGCGAAAGATGCAGGTGCGCTGATGCTCGGTAAGCGAGAGGCCCGCGATGAGGTCGGACTTACCGCCACCTGCCGACCCGCCATATCCTATGATGAAGGCGAGGCTGTCCGCCGCCTCACTCTGCCGGCCCACCTGAGCACGCCAGATATGCTTGGCCAGATCCTGATCGAGCAGCCACATCAGCTCGTCGCGCTGTTCCGGTGTTGCCGCTTCCCAGAACGCATCCCAATAGGCCGGATCAATCGGCAGCATCATCACCGCCCTGCGCCTTGTTGAAGGCGGCAGCGAGCGCGGCCAGCCGGGCGGCGCGGGCGACCTCGTCCATATTATTCTCGCGCAGGCTCCCGTCGGTGTTGGACACGTCGACCTTGTTGGTGAAGCTGCCGCCTACCTCGCGCGCCGCCTGTTCGATGAGCTTTGCCGCCAGCACCAGGTTGCCACGCTTCTCGGCGGCCGCTGCCATGCGATCGAGCGCGCGCAGGCGCGTGGCGCGGTGCGAGATCGCGATGGAGCTGGTGTCCTCTTTAAACTTGGCCCGCGTTTCCTCGAACAGCTCGCGCCAGCGTTTGGCGAGGCGCCGCCCGGCGCGCTTGGTCGGGTCGTGCGATTCGATCGCCTGAAGGCTGATAGTGAGGCCGAAATCTGTCTTGATGGTCGCAGCCACCGTAGAGGGCGTGTCGAAGCACGCGAGCGCCTGTATTATCGCCACTTTTGCCGGTTCGGGGATAGGTCCGCCTGCGCGCGCCATCATCTAGACCTATCAAGCGGCCAGGCGCAGGCAGGTGCCGCACACGCCGGCAATGGAGGCGGCGCCGACGAGGGGCGCGCGCTGGGCTGCATCGACCATGGCGGTGACACCGGCGGCGCCAGCACCATAGCGCGCCACCACGCCGACGAACTCCTCGACGTCATGGCCACGGATGCCGAAGGAGGGCGAGCCATCCTGCTTGAATTTGGGCATGCCGTACTCATCCTCATTCTGCGCACAGTGATAGAGCTCGTGCTCGACCAGCGCACAGAAGGAGGCGTCATCCATGCCGGCGGCGGCCGGCGCTGACAGGGTGATGAGGAAGTCCGGCATGCTCTCGAACCATTCCTCTATCTGTTGGCAGGCGCGTGCGCGTGCCCATTTTCCCATCGCCATGGGAGGCATGAGCTCGGCCTGGCCCAGCACCACGCGCATGTTCCGTGTGTTGTGGCAGTTAGTCCAGAGCACGCCGATATGCGCGTCCATCAGGTGGCGATGGTCGGGATTGTGGAGCGGCGCGTCGTCGTAGAGGAAGGCGTTTTCGATCCATTCCGCCACCTCGGGCGCGGGGATGAAGCGGTCGGGCATGACGAGCGCGCTCAAATCCACCAGATCGACGGGCGGCATAGGTCGCGTCAAGGTCGGGGCTTTAGCCACGGCTCTTCTCGACCTCCCAGCCCAAGAACACGAGGTCCGCCAGATATTCCACGGCCGGCTTCCCCAGGCGCGCGGCCTCGGTGAATATCTCGGCGGCGATGTCAGGTCGGCGCGTGCGGATGGCGGCCGGGGCGGGCGAGGGGACGTTCTTGGGCCGGTTGCGCCAGTGCGGGGCGGTGTTGAGCGGCAGCGCCGACCATTTGCCGGTCTCGATCAGACACACGCGGCGCCCGCGCTGGAACGGCTCATTGATGATCAGGCCCATGTCAGCCAGGCGACGGAACATCTCCGGCACCGTGCCGCCATTGGCGACGTCCAGCTGCTCGGCGATGTCGTCGATGGTTGGTATGGGCAAGGCCGCGTCCGTGCATTCGCGGATGATCGCCAATAGCTTCGCCTCGCGCATGTTCAGTACCCGCCCCGGTATCGGCTCTCTGATCATATCCCCCGCTTCCGTCCTCATGCTGGTGGTTTCTCGTGCGCAAATCGCAGGTCTGCATCAGGCCCCAGCACCGCGTGCATCGCTTGCCCAATCTCATTGGCGAAATTGCCGCGCAGATAGTTGCTGGCAAAGCCGCTGACCGCGACGACGGTGAGCGTGTCGGCGACGACATCGAGGCGACAGGGTCCGACCCACTGCGCGTAAACCTGCTCACCCAGCTTGACTGTGACCTGCGCGCGGATCTTCGCCGCCGCTGCGTTCTCGCGGCTGGTGTCGTGGGCCTTGGCTGGCTGGACCGGGCCGGAGGCGGCGGGTGGGGTATGGCGGACACCGGCCTTGGCATCGCGCAGCACACGGCCGGCAATCTCGTTGATCCGGTTGCACCATGTCCGCGTCCAGTCGACCTTGCGCGCACCGGCACGGCTCTCGCCCAGCCAGAAATTGCGAAATGCTTCCGCCTCGGCCTCGTACGCCCCGGCTGGCCACTGGCGCGCCTTGGCCAGCGCAGCCGGCGGCAGGTCGGCAACGGCTGGCGCCGTCCAGTCCTCGGCGATCCTACTACCCCTGTTTCGCTTTTCAGGCCCAGCATCACCCCCCACCGGGGGGCTAGGGGGGTTAATAGGTTCCCTTAAAGGTTCCGTGTCCCGTTTTTGGGACTGTTCGGAGGAAAAACCGGTACTGTTCCGCTTTTGGTACTGTTCCTTTTCTGGAACTGTTCCAATTACGGGACTGTTAGAAAACGGATCGGCGGCTTTGCCCGCGCCCAGCCGATACACCTTGACCTGACCTGTTCGCCCTACCCGGCGGCCGGTGTCGCGGATCAGGTCCTTCTCCTCCAGCCGCCCGATTGCCGAGATGACCGTCTTGCGATTGAGGTCGCTGAACTCGCACAACCAGTCGACGGACGGGTGCGCGCAATGGTTCGCATCGGAGCAGGCAGCAAGGCCCAGCAGCACCAGCTTTTCCGACGCAGCGCCGGGCTTGGCTTTCGCCGCCCATGCCTGAGTGTCCCAGCTCACCGGCCGACATCCTCATATGTCCAGCCGGCGCGGCCAGGGAAAGCGAACTGGAAACGAAACGGGTAAGCTTCAGCCGCCACCTTCATCTTCACGCGGGCATCGTCCTGGATGACAGCTTCGCTGCCTTTGACGTCGATCATGGTGATGATGCTGTTGGCGCCCATCACCGCGAAATCGACGGTGAGGAACGTGTTATCAGCAATGCGCAGCTTGATGCCTTCGAAGCGGTACCAGAGGATATCCCCCGCCATCATGCCAGGGCGAAGCACCTCGTCCTCGAAGCGCTGCTCCGTCTTGTTCTTCTCGCCCGTCTTCAGGCGGCCGAGCGCGAACAGGGCGTCCTTGCCCTTGAGCGGTGCGCTCGGTTTCACATCGCGCGGGGACAGCTTGCCCTCCGCGACGAGGCGGGCTTCCAGCCGGGCGCGCGGCGTCATGCGCGACATGAGGCGCACTCCTGATTGAAGGACGGTTCGATGGTCATATGGCACCCGCTGATCTCAGCCTCGCCCCGGACATGGGTCCGGGGTCCGGTCAGATCAGGGAATGATGACCCAGTCGTCGGCGAGCATATCCGTCTGGCTGGCGAGCCAACCCATCAGGATTTTGCCGTCGGCGGTCTTCATGTTGATGCACGGCAACACGGTTGCGGAGCCGCCATTGTATCGGGCAAACTCGCTGCACGGCTTCGACCAGAAATTCTCGAAGGCGATCGTGCGCCCCTCCAACGGCCCGGACAGCGCGACCCACATATCCTTGCCGTTCCAGCCGGCGCGGGCGATGCGCATGCCGGCTTTCAGGGCTTCGAGCGCCTCGCCGAACGTCAACTGATCGTGCAGGCGGTACGATTTCTCGAACACGTCGGCGGGCGACCAGCTGATATAGCCTTCATGGTCGGGATGGTTGGACCGGCCGCCGTCGATGTATTCGACCAGGAAGCCCGGATCGTTGCCGTCCTCATCGGCAGGCAGCGTCCAGCCGCGATAGTCGTTATAGGCGAGGCGCGTCATGGCGACGGCCTTGATCAGCTTCGTTCCGATGAACGTTTCCATGATAGCCATCCTTAGTTGACGTTGGCGCGGACGGCCGCGTCCTTGGCTTCCAGCAGCTTGCGCAGGGCGACGGTGCGCTCGGGGTTGCGCGGCAACGTCTCGACGATGTGCCGGGCGAGCTCGCAGAACGGCCGCGAGGCCGCCTGAAGGACGGGCGGCAGGTGCGAATAGTGGAAGTAGCGCAGGATCGGGTCTGCGCCGATCTGGGCGGGCGAGAACTCGGTCGGCGCCGGGTGGATGTCAGTCATAATGATCTCCTGATAAAAGTGCGTCGGTGGTCACGATTTGCGGCAAACGTCCCACCCCCAAACGAACCGCTTGGCCCCAGCCGTGCGGCGATACCGGACCGCTCGGAGGGACATCGAAACCTTGTTTTCACCCAGGCCGACGCGGCGTCTGGGTCGAGTCTCGAAAGGGGGTAACTGGAAATCAGGGCGGCGCGCGGTCACGCCCGGCCGGAATGACCGGCAGTGGGATCGGGCGCGAGCTGACATAGACACGGCCATCGGCCGCCTCGACGACGGGATGGAATGCAAGCCGAGGTTGATCGGATTTCGGGGGATCAGCGCTCATTCGGCGGCCTGCGCTACGATCGGGATCGCGGGCCCGCCATCGATCGACATCGAAATGGAGGTCCCGTCCTTGGCGCAGATCGCATGAAGCTCCGCCAGCGCCTCCTGCACACCGCCACCTGGTGCAATCAGCACCTCACGCTTGCCGATATGATTGGGCGGGCCGACCACGCCGCGCTTCTCCAGATCCTCGACCAGCCGCGACGCGCTGTTATAGCCGATGCGCATCTGGCGCTGGAGCCACGAGGCCGAAGCGTTCTGATGCTCGATCACCAGCGACAGCGCCGTCTCGAACCGCTCCGCCTCGCTCGCGGTCGGGGCAGGGGCGGGCGTGGCCGGATCGGGCCGGCCGTCATGGCCCTGGAACATGTCCGGCGCGGGGCCGGCACCATCGTCCATGCCGAGCGCCGCCATGTAGGTTTCGAGGATGGCCTGCATCGCGCGCCGGTCGTTGGGGTCCATCTTCCGCAGGCGGATGATCTGACGCATCATCTTGACGTCATATCCGGTCGCCTTCGCCTCCAGATAGACGTCCTTGATGTCGTCATTGATGCCCTTCTTCTCTTCCTCCAGCCGCTCGACGCGCTCGATGAGAAGGCGGAGCTGGTCCGCTGCTACGCTGCCCTCAGACATGATGTGCCCCGCAAATTGTGAAAAAGAACGTTAAGTGAACAAATGATGGTTAATGCGTTTGGGGTGGCCGCGATATCGGTGTAGCCAGCCCCCAGCCGACTTTATGGAGAGGCGCTTAGTGCGTCCGACGGGGCGGGGGAGGCGGAGCGCAGGGCGCGCACGATCGGCGCCCAGGTTCCATCCAGTCGCGGGTCGACCTTGCCGGACTCAATCCGCAAAATTGTGGTTTCGTTAACACCGCTCATCGCTGCGACAGTCGCGCGGCTGAGCTGCAACTTCTCGCGCGCGGGCTTCAGCGTCGCAGGGTCGAGTGGGTCAATCATGGAGGTAAAATAACTGCATATGTGCAGCAATGCAACGGCATATGTGCAGGATGCAAGTATGCAGCCGCACAACTATCGTCTTCACATGTTACCCGAGCAGAGAATCATCGCATCGTGGATGCGTCGGATCATGGATCAGAAGGGCTGGACGCCCCAGACTTGGGCTAACCAGGCCGGGTTCGCAGCGACCAACGTCACGCGGGCGATCAAAGAAGATTACGAGAGCATCACCACAGTGAGGACGCTGGACAAGTTAGCGAAAGCTGCTGGCGTTCCTTCGGTGCTCGACTTCCTGTCTGGGCGATCGGCGGCGCCCTCGCTCAATGTACATGAAGTGAGCGGCGTACTTGCTGAGCTCCTCGGCTCAGGGAGTTGGGCGGCGACCGACGCACCACGTCTTGCTGAAGCCCTGCTATACGGGCTTGGACTTGCGACATCTGATCCTGCCATTCCTGCCAGTGAGGAGATGCTAAAGGTGGCCGGTCGCGCAGCAGCAGATCGGCTTCACGATAGCAAGACTGTAGCATGAACCTGGCTAGCGCGCAGTCCCGATAGCACGGCGTGCAGCCGCTTTCGCACTCCGCCATTACCAGTTTCACACGCTTCATTTTCGCGCCTCGATTCGTCGCATGTTCTTAATTTGTTCTTAATCTGATTCGAGGCTGTAGGAAATCCGGCTTGGAAAATTCCTAGGGGAGGGCAGGGGATATGATCGCGAATATCAGCTTTCTGGCATTGCTCGCGGTTGCCGTCGCATCCGGCTATGCTGGCATATCATGGTGGTGGATGCTGATCCCGGCGTTTCTAACCGCCGTTGGGAACATCGTAGGTGGGCCGAGCTACGATCGCGTGATAGCGGCGAACCGCGAAGGGCGCCTGAGCGTCTTCCCCATCACTCTAAGCATCTACATCCTACTCACGTTGCCAGTCGCATTTTTCGTCCGATGGATCGCCTCGCTATTCGCGTGACTGCACATGTGCATTTTTGAGTTGACCTGATAACTGCATATGTGCAGTATCGCTCCCGTAATCAACGGGAGGCCAACATGCCTGCACTCTCCATCGCCGCTGAACCGCCGTTCGCCGCGAACGATATCGAAGACGCCGTCAGCGCCGCCGAACTGGACTGGCTCGAAAACGCCCTGAGCGAGGCCAAGCGCTTCGCCTTCCTGCCCGACGCCGCATCCATGGACCGCTTTCATGACGTCTGGCTTCGGCTGGAGCGTCTGGCGCTGGGCATGGGGATGCCGGACGGGCAGGGCGATGGCGTCGTCGCCTGGGCGGAAGACTATCTGCGCCAGCACGGCCGGGCGGTGCCGCAGCCAGCCGCCTTCACCATCGGCACCCCCGAATATCGCCAGCGCCACATCGCCATGCTCTGGCAGGCGAACCTGTGGCACGAGGCCATCATGGTACTGTCCGGCGCGGGCGCCATCGGCCTGCTCTTCTACGCGATCGCGCAGGACATGCAGTCGTGGATGTGATCTCCTTCCCTGTGCAGCGGGTGCTCGGCACCACGGCGCCCGTCTCGCCCGGCCCGATCCAGTGCGACGTCGCCACGTTGCTCGCCCGCGCGCTCGATCGCCTGATGTCCGTCACGGTCGACGCAAACCTTTCGGACGGCATCGGCCTGTCCATCGGTGAGGCCGGCGCGCGCGAGCAGGCGCTGGAGGCCATGGAGGCGTATCGGGCCAGCCGAACCGGATCGGCCGCATGACGCTGCGTTTCGGTCATCCGGCATTTCGGGTTGATATGATGATTATGGAGACAAGCATGGCAACGCACGACAACGATCTTCGTCCCGCATTCCTGATGTGCGCTCAGGTTCTCGTCCGGGATGTGCTGGGCGTGACCTCGGACCGGTTTGACCTTTCCGCCAACGCCATGCTGGTCGATGACCTTGGGGCTGATAGCCTCGACATGGTTGAGATGCAGGTGCTGATCGAGGAGCGAGGCATCTCCGCGCCCGACGAAGCCTTCTTCGCGAGTATGACGATGGGCCACCTCGCAAAGATCATCGAGAACGGGGCCTGTGAGGCGTGCAACGGATCGGGTGAAATCATCTTCAACCGCAGCCTGTCTCAGGACCCCATCAACGACAGCGGCAAGCCATGCGAGTCTTGCGATGGCAGCGGGAATGTCCGCAAATCGGTTCATCAACGCAATAGCCCGTCCGCGCTGAGTTGATGAAGGACCGCCCTCCCTTGGGCTGCTTTGATAAGCCCCTTCCGGCCGGTCCTCCCTCAACGGCGAGGGCAGTGCATCAACCCCGTATGCCGGAGAACCTGCGTTTCAGCACGCACGGCCGCGACCCGCTCACCACCAGTCCCCAGACGCAGTGGCAGGCGCAGCGCATGCGTGGCCCGATCCTGCCGATGGAGCAACCCCGCCGCCCGCGCTGGTGGCAGTTCTGGAGATCCGCACGATGATCAATTTCGCAGATATCGCGCTCACCCGCTTCCTCCGCCTGCGCCGCCTGATGGACCAGCCGGTCGCCGCGACGCCTGTGGTGGAGCAGGAGCCCGCACCGTTCTTCACTGTGTGGCGGCCGCTCGGTGGCCAGCCGACGAAGCGTCACGACACTCGTGGCAATGCCGAGCATGAAGCGGAGCGCATCGCCCGCATGTATCCGGGGCAGGATGTGTTCGTGATGGTGCCGTCCAGCCGCGTGAAGGCGGCGCGGGTCGAGCGGGAGGACTTCACGCGGTTGCACGGGCCAGACTGCATGTGCGCGCGCTGCCGGGATTATGACGATGGGGTGCCGTTCTGATGGCTGATGCAACCCACATCATGAACGATATCGAGACGCTCGGTACCGGCGATGACGCTCTCATCCTCTCCATCGGCGCGGTGAAGTTCAACGCGCTTGGCGATTTCGACAGCTTCCATATGGCGATCGACGTCGATGACGCGCAGCGTCACGGCCTGACGATCAGCGCCCGCACCGTCTTGTGGTGGATGGAAGAGGACAAGGCCGATGCGCGCAGGGCGTTGCTCGCTTTGAAACGCCATCCGTTGCTGACTGTGCTGGACGACTATCGGGCATGGTACGGCGAGAAGAGCCTGCCGACATGGGGCAACGGCGCAACCTTCGACAACGTGATCATGCGCTCGGCTTTCCGAGCAGTGGCGCAGGAGGCGCCGTGGCAGTTCTGGCATGACCGCTGCTACCGCACGATGAAGTCGCTGCCGGGCGCGCCGAAGCTGAAGAGGGCAGGCGTGCATCACAGCGCACTTGACGATGCGCGCAGTCAGGCACGCCATCTTATCAAGATCTGGCAGCATCTGGGGTTCGAGGACACGCCCAATGGCTGACCTCATCGCCCAGGCGCTGACCTTCGTCACCTCGCCCAATTATATCGACCTCACCGCGCGCCAGCTTGCCATCATCGGCGTGGCCATGGATTCGGGCGAGCCGCTGCGCGTGAAGGAGATGGCCGCGGCGATCAGGGTGGAGAAGCCCGTCGTCTCGCGCGCACTCAACCGGATGGAGCGGGAAGGGCTGCTGGAGCGGCGCAAGGGCGCGGACCGGCGCGATTGCTTCATCCATGTGACGGACGCCGGCCGCGCGTTCCGGGCTTTGATTGGGGGTGCGGCGTGAGCGGAGAAGCTATCAAGAAGGCCGTCTATGACTACATGTCGTCGGCTGGCGTGCCCCTGACTGAGTTTGACCCGTCATTTGTGGTTCGCATGGTCCAAGCAATGATGGTCAGCTATCATAAATACGGCCGCGTGGCCGATGCCTACCCACTGCGCTTTGACGCTGCCAGTGACGTCCGTGCTCGAATGTCGAAGTACCGACAGGACGGGAACAAGCACTTTCTTGTCGATGCTGCCAACTTCGCCATGATCGAGGCGATGCATCCAGCGCCAGAGCGCGAGGCATCGTGGGGCGAAAACAGCGCCGCCAACTCACCCGGCCGCACCTCAGCGAACGGGCACCGATTGGTTCAAGAGGACAACCGTGGCGACCGGATCATGGGGGAAACGATCCTTCATCATCCTGAAGACGGCGGAGCCTCCAATGCCTGACATCGCCCAGACGATCGCCGCCATCATCGACGCGCCGGCATGGGGCGAGCGCAACGCCATGCACCTCGTCGGCCGAAAGGTGCTGCGCGACTCCGCGCGCATGCGCAAGCAGGACAAGCACCGCCGGGCCGCGTCCATGAAGAAGGCCGCGCGCATCCTCGAAGCGATGGCCGGTCATTTCACCGAGGCGGCGCAGATGGCGCTCACGTTCGAGGAGCCGGCCGATGTCTGACCATGTCCGCATCCGCCGCGACTGGATCGACGTGCGCCACGAGTACCTCCAGGTCGATGGCCTTTGGAAGGCGGGCGCATGCGCGAAGCCGGGCCTCTGCCGCGAATGCAATCGCGACGGCGAACGCCAGCCGATGGAGTTCATCAGCAAGGCGTGGGAGCCGGGCGTCGACCAGGCCCGCGCCGCGCGCATCATCATCGCGGCGCACCTCTACATCCCGGTCAAGCTGGCCGACGATGACGCGGTGCTGCGCGCGACCGACTTCCGCCGCCTTTCGATCGCCTTCGATTTGGAGAGGCTCACCGGCCTGCCGATCGCGGACGCCGACGTGCTGGCGGCCCGGACGCTCGGCGATCTTCTTTCTCTCGTTTCGATGCAGGAGGCGGCATGACCGACCAGCCGAAAGACACGCGCCTGTGGTGCCTTCATCACATCGGCCCGGACGATATGCATCCGGCCCCAGATTTCGCGACGGCTCAGAAATGGGCAGATTACTCGAACCGCACGTTCGCCAAATACGCGGATATCAGCCGGTTTGTCGTAGCGCTGTGGCCGTGGCGTTCAACCGCCCATGCTGAAGGACTTGAGCAATCCGTCAAGGATTGGGCGCTGCCCGAACAGCCAGCCGATGCAAAGCGCGAGGCGCTAATCAGCGGTTTGCTGGAGCGCATCCACTGGCAGATTGATTGCGAGGTGAAGCGCGAGGATGTCGCCGAGATGATCGACAACCTTGACGATTACGGAATGGCGTTCGTCTCTATCCCGCGCTGGACCTGCGCAAGTGACGCGCAGAGGGCGGTTGATGCCTATTGCAAGGGGGATGCCGATCCGCGCCTGATCGAAGCCGCCCGGTGCGTGGTAGAGCAGCGCTTTTCCACTTACCGCGCACGAAACGGCCGGCATGTCGGCATCCAGGGTGATGACGGTGAAAAGGTCTGGCTGGTCCACAGCGAACCGATGTTCGAGCTGGAATCGGCCTATGGTGCGATGGAGGAGAAGCGTCGGGCGCCACCCGAGCCGCCATCAATCAACGCGTCGAGACTTCAGGACATACGGGATGCCATCCGCGCCTACGAGGGTGTCCTAACCTTCACTCCAGCCGCCAGTGCTGATTTCCGCGCTGGCATGAAGGGCGGGTTCAATGCCGCCGACCAAGCCATCCTTGGGCTGATGAACGCGGCCGATCGAGGAGTCGAGCGAATCTATGAGCCATATCCCTGCGCGTTCGACGCCTTTCTCGGAAAGAAGGGCCAGAGCTAATGGGCGCGCACGCTCCATTCTGGCCGCGCATGATGAAGCGAGCGACGGCCTGCGCCTATCTCGACCTCACGGCAACCGAAATGGAGCGTGAGATCGCGGTCGGACGCCTGCCGCACCCGGTGAAGCTGGGCAATGGCTTGCACTGGAGCCGCGCCGAGATCGATACATATCTGGAACGCCTCACCGGCGAGGCAGAAGTCTCGGACGATTGGCGCAAGGGAGTGAAGCTCTATGCCAGCTAAGACCATCCCGCACGTCAAGCGGACCAAGGCGAAGGGCCACACCTATTATTATTTCGACACCGGCCAGGTGAACGAAAAGGGCAAGCGCATCTGGAAGGCCTTGCCGCCGCCCAGCGACCGGACGTTCGGCTCGGTCTATGCGGCGATGATGGGCCACCGAACCCGCCGCGCCAACGCCGTCGCGCAACTCAGCCTCACCGGCATGATCGAGCTGTTCCAGGCAAGCGACAAATTCAGCAAGCTCGCGGCCTCGACCCGCAGCCTGTACGAGCTCTATCATCGCGAGCTGATCGACAAGCTGGGCGCCGCGCCCGCGCAGATGGTGGAGCGCAAGGACATCGTCCTGCTGCTCGACAAGATGGCGGACCGGCCGGGTGCGGCCAACATGGTCCAGCGCGCCGGCAGTGCCGCCTACACCTGGGCGCGCCGTCGCGGACACGTCACCAACGACCCATTCGCCGACATCGAGGAGATGGCGACCGGCGAGCACCAGCCGTGGCCAGACGATGTTCTGGCGAAAGCGCTGGCGAGCGAGGACGACTTCGTCCGCCTGTCTGTCCATCTGCTCTACTATACCGCCCAGCGAATCGGCGACGTCGCCGCGCTGACCTGGCGCGATATCATCGGCGACACGATCGTCATGACCCAGAAGAAAACGGGCAAGGCGCTGGACATCCCCATTCATGCCGAGCTGGCGAAGGAGCTGGCCCGCCACCCGCGCAGCCTCTCGACCATCATCCCCGGTCCGGCAACCGAGGGGAAGAATAACAAGATCCGGCTGGCCCTCCAGGCAGCGTGCGCACCGATCAAGGTTGTGCCGCACGGCCTGCGCAAGAACGCGGTCAACTCGCTGCTGGAGGCCGGATGCAGCACCGGCGAGACGGCGGCGATCAGCGGTCAGTCGCTCGCCATGGTCGAATATTACGCCAAGCAGCGATCGCAAAAGAAACTGGGCCAGGCGGCCATGCTCAAATGGCAGCGCAATAGAGATTAGTACGGAACCAGAACTTTCAAACCTGTTCAAACCGCCCTTTTTTACCGCAGGGGACTGTCCATGTGTTTTACCAAAGCGTAACCATGGGCGCGATGGATTCACCCGACTTTCCTGTTGCGAGGTTCGACCGGCGCGCCTGGCCGATGGGCGGGCGGCTGGATTATTGGCATGCGCCCGACGGCTGGCCCGTCCGTCGCTACCGGCTGGGGCCGGGATCACGCGGACGCATGCTGGTGCTGGGCGGGCGCGGCGACATGATCGAAAAATATCTGGAGGTGATCCACCACTGGGCGGAAAGAGGCTGGGCCGTCACCAGTTTCGACTGGCGCGGACAAGGCGGATCGGGCCGGCTGACCGACGATCCCCTGTGCGGCCATATCGGCGACTTTGCCGACTGGATCGCGGACCTCGACGCGCTGGCGGCCGATTGGCGCGCAGAGGGGGAGGGGCCGACCGCGATGGTGGCGCACTCCATGGGCGGGCATATGCTGGTCCGTGCGCTGGCCGACGGCATGACCCCGCCGGACGCCGTCGCCGTGGTGGCGCCGATGCTGGGGGTCCACACCGCGCCGCTGCCGCGCTGGCTGGCGGTGGCGATTGCCCGCATGATGGTGCGGTCGGGGCATGGCGAGCAGCGCGCATGGACGCAGAAGGAACAGTCGGAACGGCAGCGCAAGATGCGGCAGAAGCGCCTGACGCACGATCCCGATCGCTATGCCGACGAAATCTGGTGGCGCGATCATAGCCGCGAGATCGCGCTGGGGCCGCCAAGCTGGACCTGGGTGTTGCAGGCGCTGGAATCGACGCGGGCGCTGGAGCAGTCGGCGGCGGTCGCGCGGATATCCACGCCGATGCTGATCCTGGCGACCACGGCGGACCAACTGGTGTCGACGCCGGCCATCCGCCGCGTTGCGGCGCGCATGGCGACCGCGCGGCTGCATGTCTATGGGCGGGAAGCCGCGCATGAAATATTGCGCGAACTGGACCCGGTCCGGCTCGACGCCCTGGCCCGGATCGACGCTTTCCTGGACGAGACGGCACGGTGAATCATCCCGATATCGTCATTGTGGGTGGCGGCATGGCCGGCGCCAGCCTTGGCGCGCAGCTTGCCGCCCATGCCCGCGTGCTGATCCTGGAGATGGAGGATCGGGCCGGCTATCATGCCACCGGCCGGTCCGTCGCCTTCTGGGAGGAGACGTATGGCGGCCCTCTGGTCCAGCCGCTGACGACTGCATCGGGGCCTCATCTGTCCGCGCCCGATCCCGATTTCCACGACCGCAGCTTCCTGTCGCCGCGCCGCGCGCTGCATGTCGGCCGGGCGGAGGACGCGCCATGGCGCGATGCGCTGATGGCGCAGTTCGCCGGCAAGGTCGATCTGCGCGCCGTCGATCCCGCACCGCTGATGCCGGGATTGCGGCCCGACTGGACGATCGGCGTGCTGGAGGAAAGCTGCCAGGATATCGACGTCGCCGCGCTGCATCAGGCGAATCTGCGCCGTTTCCGCCAGTCGGGCGGGGAGATCAGGCTGGCGGCTCGCCTTGACGCGGCGCGATCCGACGGCGGCGGCTGGCAGGTCGATATCGGGGCAGAGCGCATCCATTGCGGCCTGCTGGTCAATGCGGCCGGGGCATGGGCGGATGAGGTGGCGGTGGCCTGCGGCATCCGGCCGATCGGCATCACGCCGCTGCGGCGGACCGTGGTGCAACTCCACATTCCGGGTCTGTCCTCGCCCGACCTGCCGCGCCTGATGGACCTGCGATCGCGCTTCTATTTCAAGCCGGAGGGGCGCGACCGCGTCTGGCTGACCCCGCATGACGAAGTGCCGTCGCCCCCATGCGACGCCGCGCCGGAAGAACTGGCCGTGGCGCAGGCGATCGCTTTGTTCGAGCAGGCGGTGGACTGGCCGATCGCGTCGGTCGAGCATAGATGGGCGGGCCTGCGCAGTTTCGCACCTGATCGTGCGCCGGTCTATGGCTTCGATCCTGATAATGCGGGCTTCTTCTGGTTTGCCGGGCAGGGTGGTTTCGGCATCCAGACATCGCCCGCCGCTGCGTTGCTGGGCGCGACCCTCATTACCGGCGACGCGCCGCCTGCCGCTCTTGCCAGGCTCGATTCGCGCCCCTATTCTCCGGCTCGGTTTCGCTGACGCAACGAGTCTGGAGGCATCTCATGGCGCACAAGTTCGTGATCGAGAAGAACAAGGCCGGCGAGTTCGTCGCCAAGTTCAAATATAATAGCGAAACGATCTTCTGGACCGAAGGCTATGCCAGCAAGGCGGGCGCGAAGAATGCGATCGAATCGGTGCTGAAGAACGGCCCCGGCGCCCCGGTCGAAGAGGCCGACTGATTCAGCTTCGCATCGCACGGCGGCTGGCCAGCCCCATCATCGCGAACCCGGCGAGCGATGCGGCGATATTGGCCATCGCCGCGCCCTTCGTGCCGTAAAGCGGCAGCAGCGCCGATTGCAGGCCCAGCAGCAGCAGGGTCGACAGGAAGGTGATGCGCAGCGACAGGCCAGCCCGGTCGGTCGCCATCAGCAGGGGGCGATAGCTGACGCCGATCAGGTCGATACAGGCCGACACCCCCAGCATCAGCAGCAGCGGATAGGCGGGCAGGAAATCCTGGCCCGCGATCAGCCCCAGCAACGGATGCCCGATGGTCAGGATCAGCGCGATGATGACCGCGCCCGCCACCAGCGCCAGCCGGTTGGTGCGGCGGAACAGCGCGCTCAGCGCTTCCTTGCCATGGCTGCTGGTGCGCGACAGTTCGACAAAGATGCTGCGGGACAGTAGGCTGCTGATCTTGGTCAGCGAATTGGCGAGTTGGTTGGCGAGGCGATAAAGGCCCGCCCCGGTCGGCCCGACGAAGCCGCCGACGATCAGCACCGCGACCTGCTGACCGATGGACGACAGGCTGGTCTGCAAATTGGTGGCGGTCAGGAAGCCGATGATACCGGGATTTTCCGTCCGCGCGTCCAATGCCCGGCCCGCCCGCCAATGGCCGATCCGCCCGCGCCCGACCTTCAGCGCCAGGCGCCAGTAGCTCAAGGCGCAGAGCAGTTCGGCAAAGGCCCAGGCGATCAGAAAACCGCGGATGTCGGGCATGACCGCCAGCGCTACGCCCGCGCCGATCATGCGGCCGACCGGAATCATGGTTTCGGCGAAGGCGGCCGAATCGAACCGATCGAACAGGCGCAGCACGCCGGTCGGGCTGGACCGGATGGTGATCATCATCACCATGCAAAAGGCCCAGACCTGCCAGCCCATGTCCGGCCCGATTTCCAGCAGGTCGCCGAGCAGCAGGATGATGGCCGCGGCGATCAGCCCGCCCGCAACCGCCGAGCCAAGGTCGATCAGGATGCAGAAGCGCAGTACGCGATTGAGCGCATCGCCATTCCCGCTCGCCAGATGCGGCTGGCCGTATCGCACGACGATCTGCCAGCTATCGAAGCTGACCAGCGTCTTGATGACGTTGGCGGCGCTCAGCACCAGCGCGAACCGGCCGAAATCCTCGACCCCCAATGTGCGGGTGACGATGGCGAGATAGGCGAGGCTGAGCACAGCGCCCACGCCCTTGCCGCCCAGCAGCCAGCCGGTATTGGCCAGGATGCGGGCGAAACCGTCGC
Organism: Sphingobium sp. Leaf26; assembly: GCF_001421665.1. Classification (GTDB taxonomy): domain Bacteria; phylum Pseudomonadota; class Alphaproteobacteria; order Sphingomonadales; family Sphingomonadaceae; genus Sphingobium. The sequence goes on along the minus strand of NZ_LMKV01000001.1, from coordinate 474,206 downwards.
CGGCGGCTCCCGATCGGCGCTTGAACATCGTGACTCCGTATGACCACAAGAGCCGCTCGCCCTGAGCCTGTCGAAGGGCTGCACTTTCTTCCGGCGCGGAAAAGAAAGAGCAGGGCTTCGACAGGCTCAGTCCGAACGGTTCTTCCAAGCCGGCCTTTAGGCGAGCGGAAGATCGAGTGCAAACGCCGCCTTTTTTTCGGCCAAATTCCTCTCTAAAGCGCGGGCATGACGATCAGCAAAGCCATCATCCTGTCCGCCGGCCAAGGCTCGCGCCTCCTTCCACTGACCCGCGACGTGCCCAAGTGCATGATCGACTTCAACGGTCGCAGCCTCATTAGCTGGCAAGTCGCGGCGCTGGTGGCCAATGGCGTGACCGACATCGTCGTCGTCACCGGCTTCCGCACCGAACGGGTCGAGGATCATGCGCTGCAATTGTATCGCGACACCGGCGCGCGCATCCGGACCGTTTTCAACCCCTTCTTTCAGGTCGCCGACAATCTGGGCACCTGCTGGATCGTGCGGGAGGAGATGGACCGCGATTTCATCATCCTGAACGGCGACACCATCATTTCCGATGAGATCGTCGCGAAACTGGTGAACGACGCGCGGGACGCCATCACCGTGACCGTCGATATCAAGGCGGATGGCGAATATGACGACGACGACATGAAGGTGAACAGGGACGCGACCGGCCGCCTGCATCATATCGGCAAGCGGCTGCTGCCGCCCGACACCAATGCCGAATCGATCGGCATGCTGGCCTTCACCGGCGAAGGCCCGGCCATTTTCCGCAACCAGATCGAACAGATGATGCGCACGCCCGAGGGCGTCGAGCGCTGGTATCTGCGCGCGATCGACATCATCGCCAAGGGCAATCGCGTCGGCACCGTCTCGATCGACGGACTGGACTGGCAGGAGGTCGATTTCCATCAGGATGTCGAGGCGGCGAACGCCCTGACCGCGAAGTGGGTGGCCGAAGGGCGCTACGCAAAATAGGATTGCGGAGGCTTAACTTCGCACATTTCCCGCTCGTTGCGTAATTTCATGTCCTATCGGGGACTGATTGTTGCGAGCGGTGTGATGATAGCAGGCGGGGTCGATGTAGGACAGCATACTCCCTTCTCCCCTGAAGAAGGGGCGCGCGTCATGCCCCTCACTCAGCTCCGACCGGGCAGCAAGCTGCCAAGTCTGCGCATCCCTCTCCCCAAGGGGAGAGGGATTCAGGCAAAATAGCCCTTCAACCAGTCGCGCAAGCTGTCCAACTCGCTGTCCAGCTTCACCGCTGTCCCCAGATCAGGCTGGCCCGGCCAGCCGGCGTCCGCCACCGTCACGCCCGCGGCGCTGCGTGTCCCCTCATAGCGGGGCAGGACGTGGAAATGGACGTGCGGATCGACCATCATCAGCATCAGATAGTTGATCCGGGCATAGTCCACCGCCTTGCCCAGCGCCGCCTCGATCGCAGCGGTGACGGTCTTCAACTCGCTATGCGCCTCGACCGGCAAATCCCCGAACGCGGTCGCGTCGCTCTTGGCCGCCAGCAAGAGCGACCCCAACGTCGGCTGGGCCGGGCGCAGCAGCACGACCCAATGGTCGAATTCCGCGATCAGCGTGGCGGGATAGCCGAACTTTGCGATCGTCGCGTTCACAGCGCGGCTTCCGCTTCATCCATCCAGCTCACGATCGGCCGGCCCGATCCTTTCTGCGCATAGGCCTGCGCCAGCCGCACGGCGTGGACGACGAGCGAAATGATGGTCCACCATGCCAGCGCGATCAGGCCGATATCGGGACGGCCGAAGAGCAACGCGACGAACAGGATTACCATGTTCGGATTGCGGCGCGCGGTGATGAGACGGAACTGGCTGTCGAACGGACGCCAGACATGGATGTCCATCTTGAAATCCTTGAGGAACATCCCTTCGATCAGCCGTTGCACGATATAGCCCGCGATCACCGCAGTCATGATGAAGGCGAAGGTCGCGCCCGACAGGTCCAACCCCCAATAGACAAGGCCGGTGCCCCAGAAATACCACCAGAAGGGCGGGTGGACCAGATCGACGCCATGGTCGATCACATTGCCCCATTTGGACGAGGTGATGGTGCAGCGCGCCAGCTTCCCGTCCACCGTATCCAGCACCATGAAGATGAAGCCGCACAGGAAGCCGGTCCAGAACATGCCCTGCGCGAACATATAGGTCGCGACAAGGCACAGGGTGACGCCGATCACCGACACCATATTGGGCGTCATGCGCAACTGCGCGGCGATGCGGGTCAGGATCAGCGCCAGTTCGGGCCACAGATATTTGGTCAGGACGTCGGTCACGCCCTTATACGCGCCGAAATAGCTGCGCCGCTCGATCTCCCGCCGGGATGCCGGGGTCAATTCCCGCACCATCGGCTGCTCCAGCTTGCGCAACTGGCGGTTATAGAGTTTGCGCCCGTCCGACAGGTCGATGACATGGGGAGAGGTCAACGGATCGGCGCCCTGCGCCACCTGCCCTACGATCGGCGTGCCGCCCCAGACGAACAGCGTGCCCGGCGTATCCAGCACCAGCCGCAACAGCAGCGGGTCGAAGGCATAGGTCAGGTTGAACAACAGCTCATGCCCCGGTGCGAGGTTGCTGCCATTCCTGGCGGCGCTCTCCGCCATGCGCCGGTTGCGTTCCGCATTGGTCATGCCCCAGATCGGGGTCTGGTTCTCACCGATCAGGCGGACCGGGCCAAGGGTAGTGGTGAGGATCTGGCTCATAGGCTCTTCTGAATGATAGGGTTCTGGGCGAAATTCAGGATCAGGTCCGCCTGCCGCACCGACGCGGGGATGGGGGACAGGTCGATGGACTGCTGCATAGCCGCTTCCTGAGCAGCAACAAAGCCGGGTTGCAAGTCGTTCGCGCGGGCCAGCGCATGGGGCAGGGCGTCCGCGCGTTCGATCACCTGACCCAGCCGCCAGTGCGCGAAGGCCTCCGTCGACGCATCGCGATGGTCGAGATTGAGGAAGATGCAGGGGCGGGGCCGGATGAGATATTCATACACCTGACTCGATACGTCGCCCAGATACACGTCCGCGCTCATCGTGTAACTCATGTCGATCGAATGGCGGCTGCCCATATCGATACGGACATGGGATGCGCTGCTGACGATCGGCGGCACCGTTCGCGCCAGCTTCGTATGCGGGGCGATGATGACGTTCCAGCCCTCCAGCGACTCCAGCGCTGCCAGCATCGCCGGGCCATGGTTGATCCATGACGACAATGCCGGGTCGAAATGCGGATTATACAGCAGCACCGGCCTGTCGTCGGGGAAGAAACACTGCCGCTCCGCCTTCAGCTCGAACTTGGGATAGCCGCCGACCGCGACCGTCTGTTCCGTGCACAGGCCCCGGTCGATCATGCGGCGGCGATCCTTTTCGCCCGCAACCAGCGTAAGGTCGAAGTCCCGGTGCCGCTTCTTGTAACCGCCCTCCCGGTCGCCCGCGCCATGTTTGATGAGGATGAGGCGGGACCGAAACCCCGGTACGCGACGCAGCCATGCGCTGCTGATCTCCGTCGTCACCAATGTCGGGAAGCGGGCGATGGTGGGATAGTTGAGCAGCAGGGTCGCGAGCCGCGAGGGTTGGCGGAAGAGCGAATCGGGGCGCGAAGGCGGCCGGCGCAGGCGGATGCGGTGCAGGCTGCCGCCCGGATCATAGCTTTCGACCAGTGCCAGGATTTGGTCGGACGGCGAGAGGATACTGATCCGCATGTCGGGCCGGCGCGCCAGTTCCAGCGCGGCCGGCAGCCAGTGATAGAGCTGCTGCGCTTCGGCAATGGCAAGAAAGGCGATGTCGGTCGGCAAGGGCGGCGGTTCCTGATGGCGTGTCTGTTGTGACCGTTCGCTCTGAGCCTGTCGAAGGGCGGTTCTTTCTTCAAACCTAAAGTGCGGGGCTTCAAAACTAAAGTGCGGGGCTTCGACAAGCTCAGCCCTAACGGAGGAGGGATTTGGCATCCTCTGCTCCTTCCCGACATCGCCCCTAACTCGGATGGTGAGGGAAGCAAACAGCAGCCTCCATATTTGCAAGCCATTTGCAACAAGGGGTTGCGGGCAGATTCATGGGTCACAGTGCTGGACCTTTGCTGAATTTTCGCTATGCGGACCCCCAACTGACAGACATCTTTCGAAGAGGCTCGACGAGCGATGGCCGAATTTGCGTTGCCCAAGAACAGCAAGATCAGCGGCAAGGGCGTGACCCATCCCGCGCCCGCCGGCGCGACCAATGTCCGCAGCTTCAAGGTCTATCGCTACGATCCCGACTCCGGGCAGAACCCGCGTTACGACACGTTCGAGATCGACCTCGACAGCTGCGGCCCGATGGTTCTGGACGCGCTGCTGAAGATCAAGAATGAATATGATCCCACGCTGACCTTCCGCCGCTCGTGCCGCGAAGGCATTTGCGGGTCGTGCTCGATGAACATGAACGGCCGCAATGGCCTCGCCTGCACCACCGCGATCGACGAATGCGCCGGCAAGGATGTGAAGATCACGCCGCTGCCGCACATGGACGTCATCAAGGATCTGGTGCCGGACTTCACCCATTTCTACGCGCAATATAACTCGATCCAGCCCTGGCTGAAGACCGTGTCGCCGCCGCCGTCGGGCAAGGAGCGGCTCCAGTCGCCCGCCGACCGCGAAAAGCTGGACGGCCTGTACGAGTGCATCCTGTGCGCCTGCTGCTCGACAAGCTGTCCTTCCTACTGGTGGAACAGCGACAAGTTCCTCGGCCCGGCGATCCTGCTCCAGGCCTATCGCTGGCTGGCGGACAGCCGCGACGAATATACCGGCGAGCGTCTGGACGATCTGGAAGATCCGTTCCGCCTCTATCGCTGCCACACCATCATGAATTGCGCGAATGTCTGTCCAAAGGGCCTCAGCCCGGCGAAGGCGATCGCCGAAACCAAGAAGATGATGGTCGAACGGCAGCTATAAAGTTGGCGAGTGACGGCATAGTCGGCGGCCTTGCGCTGACCGAAGGGAAATGGGCGGGCTGGGCCGCATGGTCCGACCCGCATCCCGACACCTTCCTGCAAGCGATCGGCCGCGGCTATATGCGCGGCGAAAGCGCCAGCAAGGCGCAGGTGGGGCTGGAGACGCGCTCCAGCCATCGCAACCGACTCGATACGCTGCACGGTGGTTTCCTCGCCGCCTTTGCCGACCATGCCTTTTTCGGCGGGCTGTGGGCCATGGGGCATCGGGATGTTGTCAACGGCATGACCGTCGACCTGTCCATGCAATATCTGGGCGTCGGCCGGGTCGGTCCCGACCTGATCGCACAGGTCGAATTGCTGCGCGAAACCGGCCGCATGATGTTCCTGCGCATGCTCATCACCCAGGATGGTGCGCCGGTCGCCGCCTCCACCGCTACATTGCGCAAGCCCTCCCGGCCTAAATGACGAGTGTGATCGCCCGTTATGACGCGCTGGTGCAGGCCGGCGAACTGCGTCCCGATCCGGACCAGCGGGCGGCGGCGGAGCGACTCGACCGGTTGCAGCACGAACTGGAAGCGGCGCCCGCGCGCGGATCGACGCTATGGAAACTGCTGCGCAAGCAACCCGAGCCACCGCGTGGTCTCTACATGTGGGGCGGGGTAGGGCGCGGCAAGTCGATGCTGATGGACCTGTTCTTCGACACGGTGCATGTGCAGCGCAAGAAGCGCGCCCATTTCCATGAATTCATGCTCGACGTCCATGCCCGGCTGGCCGAGGCGCGCAAGTCCGAGACGGGCGACCCGATTCCGCCGGTAGTCGAATCGCTGGCCGAGGAAGCACGGCTGCTCTGTTTCGACGAGATGGTCGTCAACAATATGGCCGATGCGGCGATCATGTCGCGGCTGTTCACCGGCCTGCTGGAAAAGCGGGTGACGATCGTCACCACATCCAATCGCGAGCCGGACGAACTGTACAAGGACGGCCTCAACCGCCAGCTTTTCCTGCCCTTCATCGACCTCATCAAGGTGAAGCTGGACGTGATGACGCTGAACGGGCCGGTCGATTATCGCCGCGACCGTCTGGGCGACGCGACGCTGTGGCATTGCCCCAACGGGCCGGAGGCGACCAGGGCGCTGTCCGAAGCCTTCTTCCGCCTGACCGACTTTTCGGTCGAGGACCGGGCGAAAGTGCCGTCGGAGGAACTGGTGGTGCAGGGCGGGCGGACGATGCACGTCCCCAAGAGCCTCAAGGGTGTCGCCGTCTTCTCCTTCAAGCGACTGTGCGCCGAAGCGCGGGGCGCGCCGGACTATCTGGCGATCGCGCGCAAATATCATACGGTCATCATCGTCGGCATCCCGGTGCTGGGGCCGGAGAAGCGCAACGAAGCCGCGCGCTTCGTGACGCTGATCGACTCGCTGTACGAATATAAGGTCAAGCTGCTGGCGTCCGCCGATGCCGAGCCGATGCGGCTCTATCCCGAAGGCGACGGCGCGTTCGAGTTCGAACGCACCGTGTCGCGGCTGATGGAAATGCAGTCGGACGATTATCTCGCGCTGGGCCACGGGCCGAAATAATATCGCGACCGGATTTTCCGCCGGCTCATTGCACGCATCGATCAACTCGTCGCCGGGCGGAATCCGCCCGTCCCATGTCGTGCGCGCCGTTCATCAGGACGCAATCTTATGCTGGAAAAACAGGTCGGGTGCCGTCGATCACGATGGCACCCGACAGGATACCTCTGCAGGGAAGGCTGGGGACCAGGGTAGAAGCCCACAGCGACAGGGTGTGAATCGGCCTTAATGCAATTGCGAACGAATTGCAAAGATAATTTGCCTTTGAGGGATTTCGCCGGTTGAAACCCCTGTTCGAAGGGCGTAGGCGGACCAGCAATTCCAGTAGTTCAAGACTTGGAGGATGATTGCATATGGCCCGTAACAAGATCGCGCTCATTGGCGCTGGTAATATCGGCGGCACTCTCGCGCATCTGGCGGCTCTCAAGGGTCTCGGCGATATCGTCATGTTCGACGTTGCCGAAGGCGTACCACAGGGCAAGGCACTCGACCTGTCGCAGTGCGCATCGGTCGAAGGCTTCGACGCGAAGATCACCGGCTCCAACGACTATGCCGACATCGCGGGCGCGGACGTCATCATCGTCACCGCCGGTGTCGCCCGCAAGCCGGGCATGAGCCGCGACGACCTGCTGGGTATCAATCTCAAGGTCATGAAGGCCGTAGGCGAAGGCATCGCCGCCAACGCCCCTGACGCCTTCGTCATCTGCATCACCAACCCGCTCGACGCGATGGTGTGGGCGCTGCGCGAATTTTCGGGCCTGCCGCACAACAAGGTCGTCGGCATGGCCGGCGTATTGGACAGCTCGCGCTTCAACCATTTCCTCGCCGAGGAATTTGAAGTGTCGGCCAAGGACGTCACCAGCTTCGTGCTGGGTGGCCATGGCGACACGATGGTCCCGGTCATCGAATATTCGACCGTTGCCGGCATCCCCGTCCCCGACCTCATCAAGCAGGGCCGTTCGACGCAGGAGCGCATCGACGCCATCGTGCAGCGCACCCGTTCGGGCGGCGGCGAGATCGTCGCGCTGCTGAAGACCGGCTCGGCCTTCTACGCCCCCGCCACCAGCGCGATCGCCATGGCCGAAGCCTATCTGGGCGACAAGAAGCGCCTGCTGCCCGCCGCCGCCAACCTGACCGGCCAATATGGCATCGACAATCTCTATGTCGGCGTGCCTGTCATCATCGGCAAGGACGGCGTCGAGCAGGTCATCGAAATCGCGCTGAACGACGAAGCCAAGGCAAATCTTCAGGTGTCGGTCGACGCGGTGAAGGAATTGCTGGAAGCGTGCAAGGGCATCGATAGCTCGCTGGCGTGACATAGAATTTGGGCCTGTTGCCCGGCAACGGCCGGGGAGCAGGCCTGCCTCCAGACATAGACCCCGGCCTTCGCCGGGAACGCAAAGGACCGGAAGACATATGTCGATCCTCATTAACAAGAACACCAAGGTCATCACGCAAGGGATGACCGGCGCCACCGGCACGTTCCACACCGAACAGGCGCTGGCCTATGGCAGCCAGATGGTCGGCGGCGTGACGCCGGGCAAGGGCGGCCAGACCCATATCGGCCTGCCCATGTTCGACACCGTGGCGGAAGCCAAGAGCAAGACCGGCGCCGATGCTTCGGTCATCTACGTGCCGCCGCCATTTGCGGCCGACTCGATCCTGGAGGCGATCGACGCGGAAATCCCGCTGATCGTTGCGATCACCGAAGGCATCCCGGTTCTGGACATGGTCCGCGTGAAGCGCGCTTTGTCGGGCAGCAAGTCGCGCCTGATCGGCCCGAACTGCCCCGGCGTCCTGACCCCCGGCGAATGCAAGATCGGCATCATGCCCGGTTCCATCTTCTCCAAGGGTTCGGTCGGCGTCGTGTCGCGCTCCGGCACCCTGACCTATGAAGCCGTATTCCAGACCACCAACGCCGGCCTGGGCCAGACCACGGCCGTCGGCATCGGCGGCGATCCGGTCAACGGCACCAATTTCATCGACGTGCTGGAACTGTTCCTGGCCGACGACGCGACCGAATCGATCATCATGATCGGTGAAATCGGCGGCGATGCGGAAGAGCAGGCGGCGCAGTTCCTGATCGACGAAGCCAAGCGTGGCCGCAAGAAGCCGATGGCCGGCTTCATCGCGGGTCGCACTGCCCCTCCGGGCCGTCGCATGGGCCATGCCGGTGCGATCGTGTCGGGCGGCAAGGGCGACGCGGAAAGCAAGATCGCAGCGATGGAAGCGGCCGGCATCAAGGTCGCCGCCAGCCCGTCCGAACTGGGCTCGACGCTGGTCGAGGTCTTGAAGGGGTAAAATAACTCCTACATATACAGCATATACAGGCGGCCGGGCTGCACCCCGGCCGCTGATTTTCCCGCTCCGCGACTGCACGCGGCTGGGATGGGACTAGGGTAATGGGTTACGAGAACCAGGAAGTTTTTGACGCGGTTGGGGAGATCGAACGCGGGCCAAGCTGGGCGCGCGATAACTGGCCGCTGAGCGAGACCGACGATCTGACCGGGGCGATGGACCCCACGCAGATGCAGGTCGCCGTAAAGGCCGCCGCCAAGTCCGCTGGCAAGGCCGTGTCGGACACCGATGCCGTTGCCGCCGCCGACGACGCCATTCGCGCGCAGATGCTGATCCGCACCTATCGGGTGCGCGGGCATCTGGCCGCCAATCTCGATCCGCTGGGCCTGACCAAGCGTGATCTGCCGGCCGATCTGACGCCGGAATATCACGGCCTGACCGATCCTGCGAAGAAGATCTATCTGGGCGGCACGCTGGGCCTGCAATATGCGACCGTGGCGGAGATCGTCGCGATCCTGCGCGCCAATTATTGCGGCAATGTCGGCCTGGAATATATGCACATCGCCGACGTGGAGGAGCGCCGCTTCCTCCAGGATCGTCTGGAAGGCAAGGACAAGGAAATCATCTTCACGCCGGAAGGCAAGAAGGCGATCCTGGCCAAGGTCATCCAGGGCGAGCAGTATGAAAAGTTCCTGGGCCGCAAATATGTCGGCACCAAGCGCTTCGGCCTGGACGGTGGCGAATCCATGATTCCCGCGCTGGAAGCGGTCATCAAATATGGTGGCCAGTCCGGCGTGCGCGAAATCGTGTTCGGCATGGCCCATCGCGGCCGCCTGAACGTGCTGGCCAATGTGATGGCCAAGGGCTTCCGCGTCATCTTCCACGAATTTTCGGGCGGCACCGCCAATCCCGAAGATGTGGGCGGTTCGGGCGATGTGAAGTACCACCTCGGCACCTCGACCGACCGCGAGTTCGACGGCATCAAGGTCCATATGTCGCTGGTCCCCAACCCGTCGCATCTTGAAACCGTCGATCCGGTGGTGCTGGGCAAGGTCCGCGCGCAGCAGACCTTCCGCGACGATCTGGGCAAGCATGAGCAGGTTCTGCCCGTGTTGATCCATGGCGACGCGGCGTTCGCGGGTCAGGGCATCGTCTGGGAATGTCTCGGCTTCTCCGGCGTCCACGGCTACAATACCGGCGGCTGCGTCCACTTCATCATCAACAACCAGATCGGCTTCACCACCAGCCCGCAATTCTCGCGCGGCTCGCCCTATCCGTCGGATGTGGCGAAGGGGGTTCAGGCGCCGATCCTGCACGTCAATGGCGACGATCCCGAAGCCGTGACCTTCGCGACGAAACTGGCGATGGAATATCGCCAGACCTTCCATCGCGACGTGGTGGTCGACATGTGGTGCTATCGCCGCTTCGGCCATAATGAAGGCGACGAGCCGGGCTTCACCCAGCCGCTGATGTACAAGGAAATCCGCCAGCATCCGCCGGTCAGCGACGTCTATTCGGCGCGTCTGAAGAGCGAAGGCGTGGTGGACGACGACTATGTCAACAAGGTGACGGGCGATTTCGTCAACCATCTGGAAGACGAGTTCGAGGCGGCCAAAAGCTACAAGTCGAACAAGGCGGACTGGTTCGCCGGTCGCTGGTCGGGCCTGCACAAGCCCGCTGACGCCGAAACCTCGCGCCAGAGCGTCGAATCCGCGATCAGCAACAAGCTGTTCGACGGCCTCGGCAAGACGCTGACCACCGTTCCCGAAGGCCATAATGTCCACAAGACGCTGACCCGCGTGCTTGCGGCCAAGGCCGAGATGTTCAAGACTGGCGAGAATTTCGACTGGGCGACCGGTGAGGCGCTGGCCTTCGGTTCGTTGCTGTCGGAAGGCTATGGCGTCCGCCTGTCGGGTCAGGACTCCGGGCGTGGCACTTTCAGCCAGCGTCACGCGGTCTGGACCGATCAGGATAGCGAGAAGAAATACATCCCGCTCTCGACCGTGCCGCACGGCCGGTTCGAAGTGCTGGATTCGCCGCTGTCCGAATATGGCGTGCTGGGCTTCGAATATGGTTTCGCGCTGGCGGACCCGAAGAGCCTGGTGATCTGGGAAGCGCAGTTCGGCGACTTCGCCAACGGTGCGCAGATCATCTTCGACCAGTATATCGTCTCGTCGGAAACCAAGTGGCTGCGCTCCAACGGCCTCGTCTGCCTGTTGCCGCACGGCTATGAAGGGCAGGGGCCGGAACATAGCTCGGCCCGTCTGGAACGCTTCCTTCAGCTCTGCGCCGAAGGGAATATCCAGGTCGCGAACATCACGACCCCGGCCAATTATTTCCACGCGCTGCGTCGCCAGATGCTGCGGCCCTTCCGCAAGCCTCTCATCATCATGGCGCCCAAGTCGCTGCTGCGGCACAAGGCGGCGGTGAGCAAGGCCGAGGATTTCCTGGGCCAGACGCACTTCAAGCGCATCCTGTCCGACCCCAATCCGGCGGCGGACAAGGATACCAAGCGCCTGGTCCTGTGTTCCGGCAAGGTCTTCTATGACCTGATGGACGCCCGCGACGCAGCCGGCGACAAGAACGTGCAGATCGTTCGTATCGAGCAGATCTATCCGTTCGCGACCGAAGCCCTGGCCAAGCGCATCGCGCGCATGACCAATCTGGAAGAGGTCGTCTGGTGTCAGGAAGAACCACGCAACAACGGCGCATGGTTCTTTGTGGAACCCTATATCGAGGAAGCGCTGGCCACTGCCGGCAAGGCGCCGATGCGCGCCCGCTATGCCGGTCGCAAGGCATCCGCTTCGCCCGCTACGGGCCTGGCGTCGCGCCATGTGTCCGAACAGGGCGCCCTCGTCGCCGATGCGCTGGGTCACAGCGTTCGTGAAGAAATCCGTCGCCAGAAGAAAGGCTGATCAAGCTCATGGCTACCGAAGTCAAAGTCCCAACACTGGGCGAATCCGTTACCGAAGCAACCGTGGGCCAGTGGCTCAAGAAGCCCGGTGAAGCCGTCAAGGTCGACGAGCCGATCGTCAGCCTCGAAACCGACAAGGTTGCGGTCGACGTGCCCTCGACCGTCGCCGGTGTCATGGGCGACATCATCGCCAAGGAAGGCGACACGGTCGAAGTCGGCGCGCTGCTGGCTTATGTGAACGAAGGTGGTGCGGCCGCTGCCGCGCCTGCGCCCGCCGCTGCTGCCGCTCCTGCTGCCAAGGCCGAAGCTGCTGCGCCGGCTCCGGCTGCCTCGGCTCCCGTCGCGTCGGACGACGAAGAAGGTGGTAACCTGACCCTGTCGCCGGCGGTGCGCCGTCTGGTGCTGGAACATGGCCTTGACCCCAGCAGGATCAAGGGTACGGGCAAGGACGGTCGCCTGACCAAGGACGACGTTACCGCCGCTGCCGCTGCTGGCACGGCCAAGGCTGCCGCCGGTGCGCCGGCCGCTGCGCCCGCCGCCGATGCGCCGGCCGCTGGTCCGAGCCGCAAGCAGGAACGGGTGAAGATGACCCGTCTGCGTCAGACCGTCGCCAAGCGTCTGAAGGAAGCGCAGAACACCGCCGCGCTGCTGACGACCTATAACGACGTCGACATGACCAACATCATCGAAGCGCGCGCCAAGTATAAGGACTTGTTCGAGAAGAAGCATGGCGTCCGTCTGGGCTTCATGGGCTTCTTTACGAAGGCCGTCTGCATGGCGCTCCGCGATATTCCGGGCGTGAACGCACAGATCGAAGGCGACGAGATCGTCTATAACGACTTCTGCGACATCTCGGTCGCCGTGTCGGCCCCGACGGGCCTCGTCGTTCCGGTCATCCGCAATGCCGAGGCGCTCAGCGTCGCGGACATCGAAAAGACCATCGGCGGCTTCGGCAAGAAGGCCAAGGAAGGCAAGCTGACCATGGAAGATATGAAGGGCGGCACCTTCACCATCTCCAATGGCGGCGTGTTCGGTTCGCTGCTGTCCAGCCCGATCATCAACCCGCCCCAGTCGGCGGTCCTGGGCCTGCACCGCATCGAGGAACGCCCGGTCGTCCGCAATGGTCAGATCGTGGCGCGTCCGATGATGTATCTCGCGCTCAGCTACGACCATCGCATGGTCGACGGTCGCGAAGCGGTGACCTTCCTGGTCGCGGTGAAGAATGCGATCGAAGATCCGACCCGCCTGCTGATCGACCTGTAATAATAACCGCCTAATGTCGCCCCGGCTTCATGCCGGGGCACCTCCGCCCTTGAAAAGGGCCGGGGAAATGCCAGTTTGGCTGGCATGACTGGAGAAGGGAAAACCCCATGTCCGATTTCGACTATGACGTTCTGGTAATCGGCGCTGGCCCCGGTGGCTATGTCGCCGCGATCCGCGCGGCGCAGCTTGGCCTCAAGACCGCCTGCGCCGAAAGCCGCGAAACGCTGGGCGGCACCTGCCTCAATGTGGGCTGCATCCCGTCCAAGGCGCTGTTGCACGCATCCGAACTCTATGACGAGGCGGCGAACGGCACGCTCGCCAAGCTGGGCGTCAAGATCGACAAGATGAGCCTGGACCTGTCCACCATGCAGGGCCAGCGCGTCGACGCGGTCAAGGGCCTGACCGGCGGCATCGAATTTCTGTTCAAGAAGAACAAGGTCACCTGGCTCAAGGGCCTGGCCAGTTTCACCGGCGCGAACACCGTCGAAGTGAACGGTGAAAAGGTGACGGCGAAGAACATCGTCATCGCGACGGGTTCCTCGGTCGCGCCGCTTCCGGGCGTGGCGGTCGACAATGCTGGCGGCAAGATCGTCGATTCGACCGGCGCGCTGGAACTGGACAAGGTGCCGGGTCATCTGGTCGTCGTCGGCGGCGGCGTGATCGGGCTTGAACTGGGCAGCGTCTGGAAGCGCCTGGGCGCGAAGGTCACCGTGGTCGAATATCTCGACCAGATCCTGCCCGGCATGGACGGTGAAGTCCGCAAGGAAGCCAACAAGATCTTCAAGAAGCAGGGCTTCGAATATAAGCTCGGCACCAAGGTCACGGGCGCGGAAGTCGGCAAAAAGGGCGTGACCCTGACGGTCGAACCCGCCGCTGGTGGCGATGCGGAGAAGATCGAGGCCGATGTCGTCCTCGTGTCGATCGGTCGCCGTCCCAACACCGAAGGGCTTGGCCTCGACAAGATCGGTCTGGAACTCAATGCGCGTAGCCAGATCGAAACCGATCATGACTTCGCGACCAAGGTTCCCGGCGTCTGGGCGATCGGCGACGTCATCCCCGGTCCGATGCTGGCGCACAAGGCCGAGGACGAAGGCATTGCCGTCGCGGAGAATATCGCGGGCCTGACCGGCATCGTGAACCACGCCGTGATCCCGTCGGTCGTCTACACCAAGCCGGAAATCGCGGGCGTGGGCCTGACCGAAGAGCAAGCCAAGGAGAAGGGCGCGGTCAAGGTCGGCAAATTCCCGATGATGGCGAATAGCCGCGCGAAGACCAATCATGAGCCGGACGGTTTCGTGAAGATCATCGCCGACGCCGAAACCGACAAGGTGCTGGGCGTGTGGATCATCGCGACGCCCGCCGGCACGATGATCGCGCAGGCGGCGCAGGCCATGGAATTCGGCGCGTCGAGCGAAGACATCGCCTACACCTGCCACGCGCATCCGACGCACAGCGAAGCGATCAAGGAAGCGGCCATGGCGGTCCGGGGCAAGCCGATCCACATGTGATCGGTTCGCGGATCGCGAATATCAGGGAAGGGGCCTCCGCAGTGCGGGGGCCTTTTTCTTTTGCGGGAAGATGGAATGTCCGATGACGACCAAATCAAGCCGTTTCTAGCTCAATTGACCTTTCCCCAAAGCTGACAGTACATCGCAGCATCTGTCAGGTCGGGAGGCTATGCCCGTGAAAAATGTTTTGTTTGTTTGCAGTCAGAACCGTCTTCGCAGCCCGACTGCCGAGCAGATTTTTTCCGGGCGATCGGATCTCGAAGTTTCATCGGCAGGCACAAATAATGATGCTGAAAACCCTCTCACATCGGAATTGATCAAGTGGGCCGACGTGATCGTGGTCATGGAAAAGATGCACCGCACCAAGGTCCAGAAACGCTTCCGCTCCTCGCTCAATGGAAAGCGGATGATCTGTCTCGACATACCAGATGACTTCGTATTCATGGACCCGGCGCTGGTGGCATTACTGGAGGAGCGGCTTGCACGGCATCTGCCTACAGGCTGACATCGACCATTGTTTGCCTTTCGCCCATCGAATTGTTGTCCCCAGTTACGAACACTCCTGTTAATGGAATAATCGACATCCATGACGCAACTGACTAAACTAGAGCGCGCAGCAATCAGTGCAATCTTGGCCGAGAAGCCAAATTTTCTCAGCCCTTTGCGCGAGCAGCTTCAATCTGTGGTGGTTGAGAAAAGAGAAAATACAGGTGGCGGCTTCTTCACGACCATCTCGGTTTCTTCAACAGCGGCCCCCGCGATCTTATCAAGCCCCCTGGGGTTGAATGTATATGCGAACGTCGATGGTATGGAATATGGTCTTGGGATGCTCCTCTTCTTCGAGCATGGGAGAATGAGCCTTTTGGAGGGTTATTCCGTTGGCGGCGAAAATACGTCTGCAATAAAGTTTGAGCAGGTTGCTTTTGCAATCCGGGACGCGCCATCTACATTGCTCGGCAATGTCAGCTAATCGCTAAGCGATGCCAAGTAGCCGACAGTCCCCTAACCACCCAACCCCGCCGCTCAATCCTCGACAATCCGCAACAGCTTGCGCTCGACCGGCGCCAGTACGCCCTGCAATTCCTGACCGCGCTTTAATATCTGGCCGCCTTCGCCGACCAGTGTCCACATGCCCTGGCGGTGACGCAGCGACGGGCGTTTTTCGATGCGATATTCGGGGCGCTCGGCGGAGCGGCGGAAGGCGCTGAAGATCGCGGCTTCGCGGCCCATGTCCATGGCATAGTCGCGCCAGTGACCGGCCGACACCATCCGCCCGTACAGGTCCATGATCCGTTGCAATTCCAGCCGGTCGAACCCGACCTGGCCACCCGCCCCTGCATTGGGAAACGGCGTCACATTGGTCATCAGGCCCGGTCACGCTCCCTGAACAGCGGCGCATCGTCGCGGAAGACCGGCGCCTGCCGCTCCTCCATCAGTTCGGCAAGGCGCTTCTGCAATTGCTCGACCTCGCACTGGAGCAGTTCCAGCTTCTGCTTTTCCGGGTCGAAACAGTCGGTGCAGGGCGTGCCATAGGGCATGAAGTCGCGCTGGTAGGCGGTGACGTCGACCAGCATCGCGCGAGCGGGGATGCCCACCATGGTCGCGGCTTCGGCCACATCCTTCGTTACCACCGCATTGGCGCCGACGCGGGCGCGGGCGCCGACCTGGATCGGGCCGAGCACCTGCGCGCCGGACCCGACGATCACGCCGTCATGCAGCGTGGGGTGGCGCTTGCCGGCGATGCCGTTGGCCGGATCGGTGCCGCCCAGCGTCACATTCTGGTAGAGGGTGACGTCGTCGCCGATCTCCGCCGTCTCACCGATCACGGTGAAGCCATGGTCGATGAAGAAGCGCTTGCCGATCTTCGCGCCGGGATGAATGTCGTTGCCGGTCAGGAAACGGGACAGATGATTGACCGCGCGGGCGAGGAAGAAAAGGTCGGCGCGGTAAAGGCGATGCGCCACGCGATGGAAGGCCAGCGACCAGACGCCGGGATAGAGCAGGATTTCGGCACGGGAGCGGGGTGCGGGATCGCGGCTCTTGACCGAATCCAGATAGGCAATGAGGCTGCGCACCATGCGGACGTCCCTGACAGTTTCAACCGTTGTTATGAGCAACGCATATAAGGGAATGAGCGGCGCTTTTCCAGATGGCGCGCCATGCCTGCTTTTGCGCCATAAATAGAAACTTGCTTGGTCGTTCAGGATATTCCAATCATGAGAGTAGACAAATCATATGAGGGGTAGTGGATGATGGACAGTCTGATCGCCAATTTCGGCGATATCTGGCCCTTCATACTGGTCGGGTTCGGGGCGCAGGTCATCGACGGCGCGCTGGGCATGGCCTATGGCGTGATTTCCAGCACCCTGCTGCTGACGCTGGGCGTGCCGCCCAGCCGCGCGTCGGCCAGCGTCCATGTCGCCGAAACCTTCACCACTGGCGTGTCGGCGATCAGCCATATCCTGCACCGCAATGTCGACTGGAAGCTGTTTTCCAGGCTGATCATTCCCGGCGTTATCGGCGGCGTGACCGGCGCCTATATCCTGTCCAACATCGACGGCACCGTCATCAAGCCGTTCATCCAGGTCTATCTGGCGTCGATCGGCCTCTATCTGATCTGGCGCGGGTTCCACCTGCCGCCCAAGCCACGCGATCCCAAATGGGTGACGCCGCTGGGGCTGGTCGGTGGCTTCATGGACGCGACCGGAGGCGGTGGCTGGGGTCCGGTGGTGACGTCCAACCTGCTGTTGCAGGGGTCCAGCCCGCGCCATACGATCGGCACGGTCAATACGGTCGAATTCATCCTGACGATGGCGATCAGCCTGACCTTCCTGCTGCATCTGGGCTGGGAGGCGTTCACCACCTATACGCTCGGCCTGCTGATCGGCGGCGTGGTGGCGGCGCCGTTCGGGGCGATGCTGGCCCGCCATGTCGCGCCGCGGACGTTGTTCTCCGCGGTCGGCGTGGTGCTGACGCTGACGTCGCTGTTCGGCGTGGGCAAATGGCTTGGATTTATCGGCTGAGCCTCTTATATCCGGCTTTCTGATCGAGGAAGCCGATGAATGTCCAGTTACCTGCCCACGTTGAAACAGCTCCAATACCTGGTTGCGCTGAAGGAACAGGGGCATTTCGGCAAGGCGGCCGATAGCTGCTTCGTCACCCAATCGACCCTGTCGGCGGGCATCCGCGAACTGGAGTCGCTGATCGGCGTGACGCTGGTGGAGCGGACGCGGCGGGTGGTGCGCTTCACCGCGCTGGGCGACCGGATCGTGGAGAAGGCGCATCGCGTGCTGCGCGAGGCGGAGGAACTGGCGGCGATCGCGCAGGCTTCGGGCAAGCCGTTGAGCGGGGAATTGCGGATGAGCGTGATCCCGACCATCGCCCCCTTCCTGCTGCCGCGCCTGCTGCCCCGGTTGCGGAGCGAGCGCCCGGAGTTGAAACTCTATCTGCGCGAGGAGACGAGCCAGGCGGCGATCGAATCGCTGCGCCATGGCAATGTCGATTGCGTGCTGCTGGCGCTGCCCTTCCCCATGGGCGACATGGATAGCGAGATATTGTTCGCGGACCGGCTCTATGTCGCCTTTCCCAAGGACGAACCGAGCAACCCGCCGGACTGGATCGACCCGGACATGATCGACGAGAGCAAGCTGCTGCTGCTGGAAGACGGCCATTGCCTGAAGGACCATGCGCTCGCCGCGTGCAACCGGCCCGACCTGCGCGCCAGCACGACGATGATGGGCACGTCGCTGCATACGCTGATCCAGATGGTCGACAATGGGCTGGGCGTGACGATGATCCCGGAAATGGCGATCGCCGCCGGGATATTGGAACATACGAACATCACCGCACGGCCGCTGGATTCGAAACGCTCGTCGCGCGACATCGCATTGGTGTGGCGGCGCAACAGCCCGCGCGAGAAGGAATTTCACCTGCTGGCCGGTATCTTGCGGGATGCGGCGGTGACCAGTTGCCGGTTGCCCGAGGCGGCTTAGGCGTTCCAGCCCTGCGCCTTGGCCTCATCCTCGGCCTGGGCGGCGACCCATGCGGTCGCGCCATCGGCGAAATGCTCCTTCTTCCAGAAGGGCGCGTGCGATTTCAGCCAGTCGATGAGGAAGGCGCAGCTTGCCAGTGCGGCGGCGCGGTGGCGCGAGGCGGTACCGACGAAGACGATGCGCGCGCCCGGCTCCAGACGGCCGAACCGGTGAATGACGCTGACGCCCAGCAACGGCCAGCGGGCGAGGGCTTCGTCCACGATGCGATCGACCTGCGGTGCCGTCATGGCGGGATAATGTTCGAGTTCCAGCGCGATCAGGCCGCTCTCCCCGCGCACCACCCCGGTGAAGCTGGCCACGCCGCCACCGCCCAGCGATTCCAGCGCGGCCAGTTCGGCGGCCATATCGAAATCGCCGGACTGGATCGCGACCCGCTTCACCCGCCGGTGACCGGAGGGAAGAGCGCAACTTCGCGGGCCTCACCGATGACGGTATCAAGCGGCACGAAATGCTGGTCGATCGCGGCGCGCAGCTTGGTGGGATCACCCAATGCTTCGGCATATCCACCTTCGCGCGCGGCGAGCGTGGCGATCAGGCCAGCGACCGTCGTGCCCGGCGCGGGGCGCTCGATCCGCTCCTCGTCGCGGCCGATGCTTTCGCGCACCCAGGCGAAATAGACCAGCGTCAACATGAGGCTCAGTCCATATGCCGGATGCCGACGCGCAGATAATCCCAGCCGGTAACCAGCGTCAGGATGGCGGCCGCCCACAGCGTCACGATGCCCACCGCCTGCACGAAGGGGAATTGCGGCACCGCGCCGGCCAGGATCAATGCGCCCAGCGCGATGATCTGGCAGGTCGTCTTCCACTTGGCGAGGCGCGACACCGGCACCGACACCTGCAAGCCGGCGAGAAATTCACGCAGGCCAGATACGGCGATCTCGCGCAGCAGGATGATCATCGCGGCGGCGATATGGATGCCGGTGATGTCGCGCGTCGCCGCGAGCATCAGGATCACCGCGCCGACCATGATCTTGTCCGCGATCGGATCGAGGAACACGCCGAGTTTCGACACGGTGCCCTGCGCGCGGGCAAGATAGCCGTCGAAATAATCGGTGATGCCCATCAGGCAGTAGAGGCCGAACGCCAGCGCATAGCCGGTCGTCCAGCGAGCGCCGAGTTCAGCCGGCCACAAGAGCGCCACCAGAAGCGGCACGGTGAAGATGCGCGAAAGCGTCAGCAAATTGGGCAGCGTCAGCATGACCGCGAAGTGCCACAGTCCGGGACAGTGCACAAGCATGACCGTGGCCCTGTGCAACGCTATTGGACATGGACGCCGCCAGCGGCTAGACCCCGCCCGGTCGCTAACGGGAAAGAAGTCCCCCTTATCCATGCAAGCCTCTCTCAGGCTCTTGAACAAGCGTCGTTTTCTGCCGCTTTTCATCACCCAGCTACTGGGTGCGTTCAACGACAATCTGTTCAAGAACGCGATGGTGCTGTTCGTCGTGTACCAGGTGTATAATGACGAAAGGTCGGAAACCTGGTTCAGCGCGCTGGCCACCGGCGTCTTCATCCTGCCCTTTTTCCTGATGTCCGCGCTGTCGGGTCAGTTGGCGGACCAGCGTGACAAGGCCGTCATCATCCGATGGGTGAAAGCGGCCGAAATCGGGATCATGGTGGTGGGCGCGACGGGACTCGCGCTGATCTGGAGCGGGATCGCCGTCCATACGCTGGCGATTCCCCTGTTGCTGGCGGCGCTGTTCGCCATGGGCATCCATTCCACCTTCTTTGGCCCGATCAAATATGCGATCCTGCCCCAGCATCTGCATGATGACGAAGTGCTGGGCGGCACGGGGCTGGTCGAGGCGGGCACCTATATCGCGATTCTGGCCGGCACGATTCTGGCCGGGATTCTGCCGGTGGAAATTGCTGCGATCGGCATCGTCATCACCGCGCTGATCGGCTATTTTGCCGGTCGCAAGGTGCCCTCGGCGCCGTCGCTGCTGGAAACGCAGCCGATCGATTTTCACATCATCCGATCGTCCATCACGCTGGTGCGCGGCACGATGCATATCCGCCGGCTGTTCCTGGCGATCATGTCGATCAGCCTGTTCTGGGCGGTCGGCTCCATCCTGTTCATCCAGTTCACCCCACTGGTGAAGAATGTACTGACCGCCGACAAACCCGTTGTGAGCCTGTTCCTAGCCATCTTCTCGATCGGCATCGCCATCGGATCGATCGCGATCAACCGGCTGTTGCAGGGTCATGTGTCGGCCAAATATGCTCCGGCATCCGTCATCGGCATGGGCCTGTGCATCGTCGCCTTCCACATCGTATGCGACCTGTGGACGCCTGCCCCCAACGGGCAGATGCTGTCGCTGACGGGCTTTCTAGCCCATCCACTGGCGATACCGCTGTCGCTTTGCCTTTTGGGAACATCGACGTTCGGCGGCATGTTCGTGGTGCCGCTCTACGCTTTCCTGACCACCACGGTCGAAAAATGCGAGGCGGCGCGGACCGTTGCCGCCAACAATATCGTCAATTCAGGCGCCATGGTGATCGGGGCGCTATTCACCATCGGCCTGAGTGCAGCCGGCATGTCGGTGGTGATGCAGTTGTTGCTGGTCGCCATCCTGACGCTGCCCTGCGCGGCGATGGCGTGGAAATTACACAAGGCCTGCGACGGCCCCTTATGCCATTGACCGGGAACGCCCCGGTCGATCGGTCAGAAAATGAAGCTGTAAAAGGCCGTGAAAAAGGCCGCGAAGCTCAAGCCGAACAATTTCCAGTCGCTGTCATCGTCGCGCACCCGCTTCACGCGGGTGGGGCCGGCGTCCACCACGCGCAGCACATGGGCGGGCAGCCGCTGACGGAAGGGATGGCGGGCGGACTCGGTGGTCAGGACGAGGGGACGGTTTCGCATAGCCAATGGTTAACGCAAAATTTACCATATCGACCAGTGACTTTTATGCTTAATTTGCGCCTGTCCCGCCACGGGACAGGCTTGACTGTATGATGTGAACAATACAGCATGAACGAAGAGATGACCGAGTCCACCCCCGTCGATCCCCACACGCTGCCGCCGCGCGCCTTCGGCGAGGGGCCGCCCAGTGCCTTTGCCCGTCCCACACCCTGGCGCCGCCGGTTGCAGATCGGCGGATGGGTGGTCGCGGCGGGGCTGGCCGTGCTGATGATCCTGATCGCCTGGCTGGCGGTGACGGCGCCGCTGTCCCGATCGCTCAAGCCCATCGCCCCGCCCGCGATCAGCCTGATGTCGGCGGACGGACATCTGATCGCCCGGCGCGGTGCGGTGATCGACAAGCCGGTGACGGTCGCCGAACTGCCCGCCCATGTGCCGCAAGCGTTCATGGCGATCGAGGACAGGCGCTTCCAGAGCCATTGGGGCGTCGATCCGCGCGGCATCGCGCGCGCCATGTGGCATAATCTCTGGTCGGACGGGTCATCGCAGGGCGGCAGCACCATTACCCAGCAGCTGGCCAAGGGCGTGTTCCTCTCCAGCGACCGCACCTTCGGCCGCAAGGCGCGCGAGGCGCTGATCGCCATGTGGCTGGAAGCCTGGCTGACCAAGGACCAGATCATGGAGAGATATCTCTCCAACGTCTATTTCGGCGACAATGTGTACGGGCTGCGCGCCGCCGCGCTGCATTATTTCAACCGGTCGCCCGATCGGCTGACCATCCCGCAGGCGGCGATGCTGGCGGGGCTGTTGAAGGCGCCGTCGCGTCTGGCCCCCACGTCCAACCTGAAGGGCGCCCGCACCCGCGCCGCGCTGGTGACTCAGGCCATGGTGGATGCGGGCTACATCAGCCAGGCGGAGCGCAACGCCCTGCCCCCGGTGCGCCTCAATGTGCATGACGATCCCGATCCGACCAGCGGCACCTATTTCGCCGACTGGGTACTGCCGCAGGCGCGCGACCGGGCCGGCGCTGTCTATGGCGAGCAGGCGGTGGAGACGACGCTCGACTGGCGCATCCAGCGGCTGGCCGAGGCGGCGATCCGCCGGGCACCTCTGGGCGGGGCGCAGGCGGCGTTGGTGGCGATGAAGCCCGACGGCAGCGTCGTCGCCATGGTCGGCGGCAAGAATTACGGGAAGAGCAGTTTCAACCGCGCGGTGCAGGCGAAGCGCCAGCCGGGGTCGACCGTCAAGCTGTTCGTGTATCTCGCCGCCTTTCGCGCGGGGATGACGCCGGACGACATGATCGACGACACGCCGATCACCACCGGCACCTATCGCCCGGCCAATCATAGCGGCAAATATCGCGGGCGCATCACCCTGCGCCAGGCGTTCGCTGCGTCGAGCAATGTCGCGGCGGTGCGGCTGACCCAGAAGGTGGGGGTCGACAATGTCATCAAGGTCGCCCGCGACCTGGGCGTGACCGCGCCGCTGACCGAGGATCTGAGCCTGGCGCTAGGCACGTCGGAAATTCCGCTGGTGGAACTTGTGGAGGCTTATGCGTCGGTGGCGGCGGGCGCCTATCCGGTGGTCGCCCATGGCCTTCCGCCGGAAGAACAGGGCTGGTTCGAGAAGTTGATGCAGCGCCAGCGCCATTTCAGCGACGATCAACTGGAGATGATCCGTGACCTGCTGTCCTCCGCCGCCAATCGCGGCACCGGCAGCGCGGCGGCGCTGCGCACCAGCACCTTCGGCAAGACGGGAACGACGCAGGACAGTCGGGACGCGATCTTCGTGGGCTATGCGGGCGGGCTGGTGACGGCGGTGTGGATCGGCAATGACGACAACACCCCCCTGCCCGGCGGCGCGGCCGGCGGCGGCGTGCCCGCGCGCATCTGGCGCAATTTCATGAGCGGCGCGATCAACGAGCCGGTCGAGGATACGTCCGACGCGGAGCAAGACCCCGATCTGGTCAACGCCATCGCCAATGTGACGGTGGAAACCGGCATCGGCAATGTCGGCGTCGGCGTGGACGAAGGCGGGATGACGGTGAATATCGGCGGCGGGCTGATACGGCTGCCGATCGAGCCGCGCGGTCCGGCAACGCCAGACGAGGCACCGCCGCCCAGGATCGCGCCAACCCAGCCGGGCGAAGGCGAGGATGGCGGGTTCTAGCGGCGCAGATGAACGCGGACGTCCGTAACGTTCAATCGACACCACTGCCCAGATCGGAGTAGCAGGCCTAGCAACCTGCCGCCTGTGATGCTTGGGTGACGGATATGGATGGATTTGAGACCGTCCGCTTTTAGGGAGATGATCGGCGATAGCGGACGTTGCGGGAAGAAAAATCGTCCGTCAACAATTGCCCCATTAGCGGACGTTCGTCACTCGCGTTGATCTGTACTTGCTGCCTCACAAGCTGCAATCGCGTCCGTCACAAGATCGTCGAACCACCCGTCGCCCTAGCTTCCTGCGAAGGCTTTCAACGGCGCGAGAAGAGCGGGATCAGCAACAATGGCGGCTGCCTCAAAGATGTTGACCATAACTGGTGGGTTGGAAAGCGCGCTCTGGATGTATGGCAAGGCCAATGCCCTGTCTCTTTGTGCCAATCCCCGGATGGCCTCAGCCCTAACCCGATCATTCGGATCGTCGGCGAATG
The DNA here is from genome assembly GCF_001421665.1 of Sphingobium sp. Leaf26. Lineage (GTDB taxonomy): Bacteria > Pseudomonadota > Alphaproteobacteria > Sphingomonadales > Sphingomonadaceae > Sphingobium. The sequence continues at coordinate 450,130 of NZ_LMKV01000001.1, read as the reverse complement.
CAACTAAAGCCGATCTAAGTTCCGGTGTGTCGAGATCGAAATTGCTTAATATGAACGCCGCCCAATCTCGATTAGTTGCGTCCTGATCTGTAACAAACCCAATCACTTTGTTGAGATTGGCAGTGGCATATTCGCTGCCGCTTAGAGGGACTTCCTCGTTGAGCACCTGTATCAGAAAGGCGGATGAAGGTTGATAGCCTGCGGTCATGCGGCAGCGTTAACACACAATGCGCTTATGTCCGCTTTCAAACAGATCTGGTCGTTCAGTCTTCGCTTAGCCATCTGAATGAGCGGCTGGTTTCAAGAATGCAGATGATCTGGCTGAGTGACCAAGAATGGTCGCTACCCGCCGTCCCATCATCATCACCCTTCCAAGGTAGGATAATCTTTGATCTATCCTGTCGGATGAGCCTGCTCCACCTCCGCTTTTTACGCCCTTGCCCCATGACTCACCCGTCGCTTCAATGGCGCGTCGGTGTGACCCGACAGGTGCGCCCCCGTGATGAAAGGGACATGTTGGAGGCGCGAAGATGGCGCGTGGCGAGTGCCTTGGTGACGCATGGCCGGTGCAAAAGCCCCGAAAAATCAGGCCAGCGACGGTGTGAACTTCGCTGGCCTGACCCGATCGTGACTTTGCCGTGACCCTGATCGCCGCCTTAAACCGCCGCCCGGTCCAGATAGGGCAGGCGCTGCGTCACCGCATCCGGCAGGCCGTGGACGATCCGCGCGCGGGCATGGTGCCACAGGGCGGAGAGCAGCAGCAGCGCCGATCCGATCACCAGCGCGGTCAGCGCCCAGGACAGCTCCACCGCGCCCGCCTGCCGGAACAGGGCGTAAAGCGCGAACAGCACATAGGCGAGGCTGGACACCAGCAGCGCCCGCCGGTCGATCGCCAGCGCCACAAGGCCAAAGGCGACATAGAGGGCCACCACCAGCACCGCGCGACCGACGCTGATCTGGTCGCTGTCCAGCACGCCCAGCAGGTGAAACAGCGAATGGGCGATCATCGGCGCGGCGGCAAGGTGCAGCCAGAAGGCGACATCGGACCGGCGCGTGGTCCGCGCCCGGTCGCTCATGTCCCACCACATGGCCAGCGCGAAGATGGCGAGGCCCGCTGTCAGCAACAGCAGGAAGGGCAGGGTGGCGTTGTCGGGCGCCGCCGCCAGCACCAGCGTCACGCCCACGCCGGCTGCCGCCGCCGCGCCGACCGCCACGGTGATCGGCACCATGAAGCGGCGCCAGTGCAGCCAGGCGGCCAGCGCGCCGGCGGCGGCCGCGACGCACAGGATCATCGAGCCAAGGCTGTCGCCCGCATGCGGAAATATCTGGATGCCGATCGCGCCCACGGCAAAGGCCACGCCGCCGACGAAGCCGACCAGCAACAGGATGGAGGGCAACGCCATGCGCCGCGCCCGCGTGAAATATTCAGCCAGCCCCCAACTGACGGCGGCGACCAGCATGCCGGACATGAAGACAGGCTGATGCTCCGGCGCGCCGAATCGCAGGCTGTTGCCCAGCCAGCAGACCGCGACCAGCAGGATGATGCTGGCGATCGAAACGAAGATATCGTTGAAGCCGGTCAGCAGCCGGAAATGTTCTTCATCGACCAGCGGCGTGGCGCGCAGCCCCGCCACATGGTCCCGCAACGCCTGCGCCGCTTCGGGGCGGATCGCACCCGCCGCTACGGCATCCTGTAGATCGCTCTCGCTATACATCGTCCGGCTCCTCAGCCTGTTCCGAGGACGTGATTCTAGCACTACTGTATTAATACATCAATACAGTAGATTTTGACCTTTTTCCCCGGCTCCACCGGTGTTAGCGCCGGGGAAGATAGAAGAGAGGAGATGTGCGTTCATGACCCTGCCGACCTTGCTGGAGGGGCGCCTGTCGCTGCCGCTGATCGGATCGCCGATGTTCATCATCTCGCAACCGGCGCTGGTCATGGCGCAATGCCGGGCCGGGATCGTCGGCGCTTTCCCCTCGCTCAACGCGCGGCCGTCCGGCCTGTTCGAGGCGTGGTTGCAGCAGTTGCAGGCGGAACTGACCGACGCCGACGCGCCCTTCGCCGTCAACCTGATCGTCCACCGCACCAATGCCCGGCTGGAAGAGGATCTGGCGCTCTGCGTCAAATATCGGGTGCCGATCGTCATCACCTCGCTCGGCGCGCGGGAGGATGTGAACGCCGCGATCCACAGCTATGGCGGCATCGTCCTGCACGACATCATCAATGACATGTTCGCCCGAAAGGCGATCGAGAAAGGGGCGGACGGCCTGATCGCGGTCGCGGCCGGGGCGGGCGGTCATGCCGGCACCCTGTCGCCCTTCGCCCTGATCCAGGAAATCCGCCAGTGGTTCGACGGGCCGCTCGCTTTGTCCGGCTCCATCGCCACCGGCCGGGCCATCGCGGCGGCGCGGATGATGGGCGCGGACCTCGCCTATATGGGGTCGCCCTTCATCGCCACGGCGGAGGCCAATGCCGACCCCGCCTACAAGCAGATGATCGTGGACAGCCATGCCGCCGATATCGTCTATTCCGACGTCTTCACCGGCGTCCACGGCAATTATCTGCGCCCCAGCATCGTGGCGTCGGGCCTTGATCCCGATGCCCTGCCCAAGGCGAAGGACATGGATTTTGCCGCCATGACCGGCGGCGACAAGAAGGCGTGGCGCGACGTCTGGGGCTGCGGTCAGGGCATCGGCGCGATCGGCGCGGTGCAGCCGACCGCCGATTTCGTCGCCGGATTAAAGGCGGACTACCGTGCGGCTGTCACCGGCTTCACCCTTTAGGAATATGCGCAGTTCGCCGATGAAGCGATCAAACTGGTCGTGGTGCAGCCAATGGCCGGCATCGGCGAACTCGACCAGCCGGGCATCGCTGAAATGGCGGATGCGCCCGTCCTTTTCCGGGTTGGACGCCCAACTGTCCTGACCCAGGCACAGCAGGGTGGGGCAGGTGATGCGCTGCCAGAAGGTGGGCAGTTCCTCGTCCGACCCGCTGTGCGGCGCACCGCCCTTCAGATAGGGGTCGAACTTCCAGCTATAGCTGCCATCCTCGTTGCGGTTGACGCCATGGCTGGTCAGATGCAGCGCCTGCTCCACCGTCAGATGCTCGTTACGTTCGCGCATGCGCCCGATCGCGGCCTCGATGGTGGGATAGCGGCGCGGTGCCTTGCGCGCGCGGGCGCGTCGACTGTCGATCCATTCGCGCCAGGCATCGGGTGCGGGCTGCTCCGCCTTTTCCTTCAACCGTTCGGGGGAAATACCCAGTCCCTCGATCGCAATGAGCTTGCGTAGTCTGTCGGGGAAAAGGCCAGCATAGCGCAGGCTGATGGCGCCGCCCAGCGAATGGCCGACGATGGTGACCGGCGGGCGATCCAGCAGGTCTATCAGTTGCGTCAGGTCGTAGACGAAATGCGCCATCAGATAGGCGCCGTCCGGCGACCAGCCACTGTCGCCATGGCCCCGCAAGTCGGGGGTGATGACGTGATAATCCCGCGACAGTGCGCGCGCCGTCCAGTCCCAACTGCGCGCATGGTCGAACCCGCCATGCACCAGAATCAGCGTCGGCGCCGACGGATTTCCCCAATCGAGATAGTGCAACCGGGTCCGCAACGACGTGAAGAAATGCGAAGTGGGCGTCGGGGCGGGCGATGTGTCCGTGCGGTCCTGCATAAAGACCCCATTGGCGAACTGCGCCGATGTTGCAAGCAAAGAGCGACGGAAAAATGCCACTTTTCCAATATTTCACGGCAATTGCTGAAAAACAGCCTCAGCAATCGCGAAGTAATATGTCGGGGCCGGCAGGAGCGATGCGCATGGTGCCGGCGACGATGCGGGCAAGGTCGGCCTGCCGGAACGGCTTGTCCAGCCGGGGGCGGCGGGATGCGTGGGGTGGCAGTTCGGCAAAGCCCGTGATGATGATGACGGGCAGGCCGGGCAGGCTTTGCCCGATCGCGTCGGCCAGTTGCGCGCCGGTCATGCCCGGCATTGCATGGTCGGTGACGACCAGATCTACGCGCCCTTGCTCCAACAGGCGGAGCGCATCGGCACCGGACGAGGCCTGGAACACGGTATGGCCCAGTTCCTCCAGCATCCCCGCCGTATTGGTCAGCACCAGATCGTCATCGTCCACCGCCAATATCACCAGCGGCGTGCCGCTTTCCGCATGCTCTTCGGTGAAGCTGACGATGGGCAACATATCCGCGTCGACCTGCGCCACCGGCAGCCAGATCGATATGGACGTGCCCTGTCCAGGTTCGCTGGCAATGGTCAGCGAACCGCCACATTGCTGCGCAAAGCCATGGACCATCGACAGGCCAAGGCCGGTGCCCTTGCCCACGCCCTTGGTGGTGAAGAAAGGTTCGCGTGCACGTTCCAGCGTCGCGGCATCCATGCCTTCGCCTTCATCGACCACGGACAGGCGGATATAGGTGGCTGCGTTCAGATCGGGCCGCTCGCCCTGCGCTACGGTCACTTCGCTCGCCTCGACGATGATGCGCCCGCCATCGGGCATCGCGTCGCGGGCATTGACCGCCAGGTTGAGCAGCGCCAGTTCCAGTTGCGCGGCGTCGGCATGGGCGGCGCGCATCACCAGCGGAAAGCGCGTCTCGATTGCAGCCGCCGTGCCCAGCGTCGTCCGGAACAGTTCGGTCATGCCCTGCACCAGCGCTTTACAATCGACGCTTTGCAATTTCAGTTCCTGTTTGCGCGCAAAAGCCAGCATCCGCTGGGTCAGCGTCGCGCCGCGGTCCGCGGCCGTCATCGCATTGTCGAGATAGCGACTGATATCGCCACCGGTCGCCAGCTTCTGCCGGGCCAGGTCCAGGCTGCCGACGATCACCGCCAGCAGATTGTTGAAGTCATGCGCGACCCCACCGGTCAGCTTGCCGATCGCGTCCATCTTCTGCGTCTGGATGATGGCGTCGCGGGCTTCGTCCAGCGCCCGCTGGGTTTCGCGCCGCTCGGTCAGATCGCGGGTGATCTTGGCAAAGCCCAACAGGCGTCCGTCCGGGGTGCGAATGGGGTCGATCACGACATTGGCCCAGAAGCGCGACCCGTCCTTGCGGATGCGCCACCCCTCGGCCTCGAACCGGCCTGCACTTTCGGCGGTATGCAGGGCACGGGAGGGAAGGCCGGCCAGCCGGTCCTCATCGCTGTAGAAACACGCGAAATTCTGGCCGAGAATTTCCTCGGCGCTATAGCCCTTGAACCGCTCGGCTCCCATGTTCCAGCTTGTCACGGTCCCGACCGGGTCCAGCATGTAGATGGCATAGTCGGTCACACTCTGCACCAACAGGCGGAACCGTTCCTCGCTTTCGCGCAACTCCTCCTGCGCGGCGCGGCGTTCGGTCAAATCGCGCGTGATCTTGGCAAAGCCCAGCAATTGTCCGTCAGGTGACCTGATCGGGTCGATCACGACATTGGCCCAGAACCGCCCGCCATCCTTGCGAATGCGCCATCCCTCCGCCTCGAACCGTCCCTCATGCTCTGCGGTTCGCAGCGCGATGGCGGGGATGCCGGCGGCCTGATCCTCCGCCGTATAGAAGCGGGAGAAATGCTGGCCGACAATCTCGTCCGCCTCATAGCCCTTGAACCGGCGCGCGCCCGCATTCCAACTCGCGACGATGCCGTCAGGTTCGAGCATGAAGATGGCATAATCCGTCACGCTTTGAACCAGCAGTTCGAAGCGATTGCCGGATCCATCGTTGGTGGCGGTAATCATCAAGTCCCCGAATCAGGCGCGAGCGGTTGCTGCGCCCAATTGCCATCGGCAAAACGGCGGGATTGTGCAAACGTTCCATGGCCTCATGTCAGGACATCATGGATGTGCGGCCTGCGCCGCCTGCGCTGCCCCTCTTGACTTGGCGCGTCGCTCTGCCCACCACGCCCGCTTAAATTGGGAGCGGAGCAGGCATGGCGACGAAGGCGACGATCACGGTCATTGGGGAAGCGATGCTGGAACTGAGCCGCGCTGACGGCGAAGGCTGGAACCTGCGCTACGGCGGCGACGTCATCAATACCGCCATCCATCTGGCCCGTGCGGGCGACAATGTTCGCCTCGCCAGCGCGTTGGGCGCCGATCCGATGAGCGCCCAGTTGCTGGACCAGTGGGAAGCGGAGGGCGTCGATACGTCGCTGGTGATTGCGGCGCAGGGCCGTCTGCCAGGTCTCTATGCGATCGAGACGGACGCGACCGGCGAACGCAGCTTCCATTATTGGCGCAGCGAAGCGGCGGCGCGACGGATGTTCGACTTCCCGGAAAGTCCGGCCATGGTGGTGCAGGCGGCGCAGTCGGACCTGCTCTATTTCTCGCTCATCACGCTGGCGATCCTGCCCGACGCGGGGCGGGAGGCATTGCTGGACCTGTGCGCGCAGGTGAAGGCCAATGGCGGCAAGATCGCCTTCGACGGCAATTATCGCGCGCGCCTTTGGGACGATGCGGCAACCGCGCGCCACTGGCGCGACCGGGCGATCGCGGTCAGCGATATGGGCCTGCCGACCTTGGCCGACGAGGTCGAGATGGGCGAGGCGGACGACGCGCAGGATGCGGCCGCGCGCTGGGGCGCGGGCGAGGGCAGGGATGTCGTCGTCAAGCTGGGTGGCGACGGCTGCCTGGTGGCGGGCGAGATCGTCACGATCCCGCAGCGCGTGGACGTTATCGATTCGAGCGGGGCAGGGGACGCCTTCAACGGCGGTTATCTCCATGCCCGCCTGGCCGGCGCCAGCCCGCGCGACGCGGCGCTGGCAGGCCACAGGCTGGCCGGCTGGAACATCGGCCGGCGCGGCGCCATCCCGGTACGGGATGCGGACGCCCCTTACGGCTGATCGAAGTTGACAGCGGCCCATGGCTTGCGCCATGGGCAGGTCAGACGCGGGTGTAGCTCAATGGTAGAGCTTTTGCTTCCCAAGCAAGTGACGAGGGTTCGATTCCCTTCACCCGCTCCATTTTCCTTCAACTAAACACGAAGTCCGAACTGACCAGCGCCGCCTTGTCGACGCCGGACAGGATCAGGATATGGCCGCCGCCGAAGTCGAAGCGGGTATCGGCCCCGTCCGTCGTCGCCAGCGCCATGACTTCGGCAAAGCTGTCATAATCCGCGCCCATCGTCATGATGATGCGGTCTTCGGCGACAGCGTCGCCAGCGGTGAAATCCATCACCTGGACCTGATCCGATCCGCTCCAGAACAGGAAGGCGTCGTCGCCGGCGTTGCCGAACAGGACGTCATCGCCAGCGCCGCTGTCCAGATAATCGCCGCCGCCGCCGCCATGCAGGCGATTGTCGCCCGCCGTACCGTAGATGGCGTCGCTCACTTCACTGCCGCGCGCATTTTCGAACCCGCTGAAGATATCGCCCGATCCTTCGACGCCATAGGCCCAGCCGAGATCGAGATGGATCGTCACCCAGTTGGTCGATCCTTCATAGCTGAGCAGGTCGGACCCGATGCCGCCGTACATTTCGTCCGCACCGGCGCCGCCGATGATGACGTCGTTGCCCGCGCCGCCGCGCAATACGTCGTCGCCAGCGCCGCCCAGCAACCGGTTGGCCCGCGTATCGCCGACCAGCAGGTCGCCGAAGTCGCTGCCCGTGATGCGCTCGATACCGGTGAAGCTGTCCCCTGCCGCATCGCCGCCGGACGCGCCGCCGGTGGTGAGGTTGACGGTCACGCCTGCGGACGAGCCGCTATAGTCGAGCGTATCGATGCCATCGCCGCCGATCATCAGGTCGGCGCCCGCGCCGCCGCGCAGAATGTCGTTTCCGGCACGCCCGTCTAACTGGTCGTTGCCTTGCCCGCCGATCAGCAGATTGTCCTCGGCGCTGCCCAGCAGTACGTCATGACCATTCCCGCCTTCGGCATGGCGAAAGCTGATGAGGGTGTCGCCTTCGGCATCGCCCCCCCAAGCGGTCTGGGTTTGAAGATCGACATGGACGGCCCCGGTCGAACCGACATAGCTGACGACGTCGCCATGGCGACCGCCATCCAATATGTCCGCGCCCGCGCCGCCGACCAGCCAGTCGCGCCCGGTACCGCCGCGCAATATGTCGTTGCCGGCGCCGCCGACCAGTCGATTGCCCTGGTCATCACCGGTCAGCACGTCGTTATGGCCGCTGCCGATCAGCCCCTCGATCGAGTCATAGCTGTCGCCGGCCGCTTCGCCGCGCGCGCCGATGCCGTCGGCCAGGCTTGCGCGGACTGCCGACCCGGATCCGGCATAGCTGGCCATATCGAATCCGGCGCCACCGATCAGTTCGTCGGCACCGATGCCGCCCAGCAATATGTCGTCGCCATCATCGCCGAACAGCAGGTCGTCCCCTTCCAGGCCGCGCAATATGTCGACATGCACGCCGCCGAACATGAAATTGGACAGGCTGTTGCCATAGCCGCGAAATTCCGCCGCATCGCCGATATGGACCAGATCCTCGACATGATCGCCCAGCGTATAGCTGGCAAGGTTCAGCACGCGCACCTCGTCAATGCCGCTGTCGAGCAGTTCGACCACTTGGTCGCCGACTGAATCGACCACATAGAAATCGTCGCCGGTGCCGCCTTCCATGCGGTCATCGCCGGTGCCGCCATCCAGAAAGTCCAGGCCGTCGCCGCCGAACAGTTGGTCAGCGCCGCCATAGCCGAGTAGCAGGTCGCTCCCACCCAAGCCGGACAGAATATTGGCCATGTCGTTGGCGTCGATGCGGTTGTCCTGGTCGTTCCCGGTGCCATTATGGGCGTTGGGGCCGTCCAGGACGAGGGCCTCGACAAAGGGCGTCAATGAATAGCTGATCGACGACACGACGAAATCCAATCCGGCATCATCGGCTTCGACCACCACGTCCCGCGCGCTGTTCACGAAATAGATATCGTTGCCGATGCCGCCGCTCATCCGGTCGGAACCGAGGCCGCCATCCAGCCAGTCGTCGCCGGCACCGCCATAGAGCCGGTCGTTGCCGCTGCCGCCGTCCAGAAAATCGTCGCCGTCCGCGCCCCACAGCTTGTCCCCGCCATAGCCGGACAGGATGATGTCGTCTCCGCTGCCCCCTGCAATCTCCTTGTTGCCCTGGGCCATGCCGGCGTTGAGGATGTGCCAGCTCATGCTGACGCTCTCGCCGCTGAAATTGTTCATCGCGGTGAAGCTGAGCGTGCCGTCCGACACCTCTTCGCCGCTGGGGAAGCCGATATAGGCTATGGCAAAGCCGCTATCCCAGCCGTATCCGCCAGTGCCGCCCCCACCATTCTGGTCGGCGAAATAATAGTTCCAGCTGGTTTCGTAAAAGGCTTCGCCGGTTTCGGGATCGTCATAACCGGGGACATAATAGTCGATCGCCATGTCGAAAGTGCCGGAATCGCGGTCGACCGTGATCCAGTAGCTGATAGAGCCTGCCATCATCCCCTCCTGCCCGGATTATGCTGGAATATTTCATAGACGACGCCGGGCATTCCGACAAGAAAACAGCGGCGCAATTCCGGTTGTCCTGTCCATTTTCGGGAAATTAAGCTGGCCTGCGATAGCCTTATACTTGGGTGGTCATAAGAATTTGAAAAGGTTTGCCGAATGCTGACTTAGCCGACCTGCCGCTTGGCCAGCTTGCGAGCGAGGGTACGGCGGTGCATGCCGAGCCGCCGGGCCGCTTCGGAAATGTTGAAGTCGCTGTCCTTCAGAACCTCGTGAATATGTTCCCATTCCAGCGTCTTGATCGATGTCGGCCGGGGCGCGAGCGGCGTTTCGGGATTGCCACCGGCGCGGGCGAAAGCGGCTTCGATATCGTCGGTATTGGACGGCTTGGCCAGATAGTTGGTCGCGCCCAGCTTGATCGCCTCGACCGCGGTGGCGATGCTGGCGAAGCCGGTCAGCACCACGATCAGCATCGCGGGGTCATGGGCATGGAGCGCCTGAACGCACGCGAGTCCGGATTGCGGACCCAGCTTCAGGTCGACGACGGCAAAGCCCGGTCTATGATCGGCCAGCAGCGCCGTCACCGTTTCCAGACTGTCGGCCAGCAGCACGTCATAGTCGCGCCGTTCAAAAGAGCGCTTGAGCGTCCGGGCGAAGGCCTCGTCATCCTCGACGATCAGCAATTGCCGTTCATGCGTCATCCCGCGTCTCCTGTTCTTCCTCCATGGCCAGCGTGGCGAGCGGCAGGCGCAACTGGACCATTGCGCCGCCCTCCGCGCCATTGCTGGCATCGACCCGTCCGCCCAGCTTGCGCACGACATTGACGACCAGGAAGAGGCCCAGGCCGCCGCCCTGCTTGCCCTTGCTCGACCGATAGGGTTTGCCGACATCGGCCAGCATCGCCGGGTCGAAGCCCCGGCCATTGTCGCGCACGGCGATGTGCAGCCACTGGCTGTCGCGGCTGACCATCATGTTGACATAGCTGGCACCAGCCTCCCGCGCATTGTCGAGCAGGTTGGTCACGGCCTGACGGATCACCGGGTCGGCGATGATACGCGGATAATCATGCGGGCCGAAATCGCAGCGCAGCGGCATGCCGGGATTGGCACTGCGCCAGTCGCGCGCGATGATGTCTATGAAATCGCGGACGTTGGTGATTTCGGGCGCCTCGCCCCGCGCTTCGCCCGCCGACATCAGGATACCGGTCAGGATGGTCTTGCAGCGCTTCACGGCCGCTTCCATCTCGCTGACTTCCTCGACCAGCGCGGGATGCGCCTTGATCTCGCGCATGTGCCGCCAGTCGCCCAGCACCACGGCAAGCTGGGCGAGGGGGGTGCCCAGTTCATGGGCTGCGCCGGACGCAAGCAGGCCCATGCGGACGATATGCTCCTCCTCCACCGCCTGCTGCCGCAACTGCGCCAGATAGGCTTCGCGCTGTTGCAGATTCTGGTTCACCCGCGTCATGAACAGCACCAGCAGCACCGCGATCATGGTGATGCAGACCCAGGTGCCGACGATATGCAGGTCGAACAAATGGCCTTCCAGCGTCTCGCTGAGATCGAGCGGCCGGTAGACCAGGGCCAGCATCGCGGCGCACAGCGTCGATACCGCGACGATGCCCCATGCGCTCCAGCGGTGCAGCAGCATCGCACCCAGCGCCACCTGTACCAGATAGAGCGAAACGAAGGGATTGGTCGCGCCGCCGCTGAGATAGAGTTGGGTGGTCAGCGCAAACACGTCGAACAGCAGCGCCAGAAACAGTTCAGCGTGGGTGATGTCGGTGCGCCGCCGCAGCACCATCAGGCTGCCTGCGTTCATTGCCGTGGCGATGCAGGGCACGACCAGCATGGAAGCGATCGGCAGACGGATGTCCATGCCGAAATGCACGAAGCCTATGGTCGCGATCTGGCCGGCGATGGCGATCCAGCGCAATTGCACCAGCAGCACCATGTTGCGCCGCCCGGCTGCGTCGGCGGGCCACCGGCCGGGCAACCAGCGCCTGCGTCGGGCGGCCGGCGCGGTCATGCCCGGCGATCTTTTCCAGTCTGGCGCATGACCAGCATATAGGCGCCCACGGTCATCGCCGCCAGCGCGAACCAGGTGATCGCATATTGCAGATGATTGTTGGGGAAGCTGACGACGGTCAGGCCGCCGACCGGCAGGTCCGTGGGGGAGGGACCACGCTGGGCGTCGATGAAATAGTCGCGCACGCCGCTCAGATGGCGCGCCTTGGCGATCGCGGCGACGTCGCGGGAATGCCAGCGGTCGCCTGTGGGATCGTTGTTGCGCAGGAAGCCGCCATTGGGTTCGGTCAGGCGCAGCAAACCTACGACCCGCACCTTGCCCCGCGGCTGGTCATAGCTGGCGGTGCGGCTGGGAATGAAGCCGCGGTTGATCAGGGTGATGACGCCGTCGTCGGCGCGCAGGGGGGTCATCAGCCAGAAGCCGGGACCGCGCACGGTAACGGCCTGTGTCAAGGCGGCCTTGTCGTGCAGGAAAGTGCCGGTCAGGGTGACGCGACGATATTCGTCGGCTTTGGTGATGGTGGCTGGCGAGTGGACCGGCGCGGCGTGGATGCGGGCATCGACACGGGCGATCAGGTCGCGTTTCCAGCCAAGGCGCTGAATCTGCCATACGCCAAGGGCGCTGAAACCGGAAAACAGAATGAGGGCGATCAGCGCCAGGCCGATCGTAAAGGCCGGGGAGCGTTTGTCACGCCCCCCGGTTTGCGCCGTTGTCACGGCATTTCGCTCATGTTCGCCATGGTCGACGTGTCGTGGCCGGTGCTCATTTCGCCGCTCATGTCCATATCCGCATGCGGCATCATATTATTGTTCATATGATACATGACCCAGGTCGAGCCTGCGAGGACGATGACCACCAGAACCAGCGTCAGCGCCATCGCCATGAACGACCAGCCGCCTTCGACGCGGGTGTTCATGTGCAGGAAGTAGATCATGTGGACGACGACCTGCACCGCCGCGAAGGCGACGATGATGATGCCGGTCAGCCTGGGATCGCCCAGCACATTGGACATTACCAGCCAGAAGGGGATGGCCGTCAGGATCACCGACAGGCCGAAGCCGATCATATAGCTGCCGAAGCTGCCATGTGCGCCTTCTTCATGATGATCGTCATGGTGCCCATGGCCATGGGCGTCGTGGGGATGGACAGCGTCGCTCACCGCAGGACTCCCATCAGATAGACAAAGGTGAAGACGCCGATCCAGATGACGTCGAGGAAGTGCCAGAACATGCTGAGGCACATCAGGCGGCGCTTGTTGGCGGGGATCAGGCCCTTTTTCGCGACCTGCACCATCAGAGTGATCAGCCAGATCGAACCGAAGGTGACGTGAAGCCCGTGGGTGCCGACCAGCGTGAAGAAGGCCGACAGGAAGGCCGAACGCTGCGGACCCGCACCCTCATGGATGAGGTGGGCGAATTCATAGAGTTCGATGAACAGGAACGCCCCGCCGAACAGCAGGGTGACGAACAGCCAGCCCTGGGTGGCGCTGACCCTGTTCTTTTCCATCGCCAGCATGGCGAAGCCATAGGTGATCGACGAGAAGAGCAGCATCGCGGTGTTGATCGCGACGAGCGGCAGGTCGAACAGATCCTTGGGGCCGGGGCCGCCGGCAAAATTGCCGCCGAGAACGGCATAGGTAGCGAACAGGATGGCGAAGATGAGACAGTCGCTCATCAGGTACATCCAGAAGCCCAGGCCCGTGCTGTGGCCTTCGTGCAGGTGCGGTTCCTCGGGCAGATGATATGCCCGAGGTGCCGTCTGCGCGTTTGCAGTTGCGCTGCTCATGAGTGTCAGACTCCCGCCGCGAGGATGCGCGTACGCTCTTCCTCGGTGCGCGTCACATCCTCGACCGGGATGTAATAGTCGCGCTTGTAGTTGAAGGTGTGGAAGATGGCGAAGCCGACGATGCCGACGAAGCTGAGGGCCGCCAGCCACCACATGTACCAGATCAGGGCGAAGCCACAGACCGTCGCCAGACCCGCCAGGATGACACCGGTGCCGGTGCTGCTGGGCATGTGGATCGCCTGATAGCCGGACAGCGGACGCTGATAGGCGTTGCGCTTCATGTCCGCCCAGCTGTCGGCGTCGTAGACGACCGGCGTGAAGGCGAAATTATATTCCGGCGGGGGCGAGCTGGTCGCCCATTCCAGCGTACGGCCATCCCATGGATCACCTTCCACCTTCAGTTCGTCGCGCTTCCAGATGGAGACGGCGAACTGCACCAGCATCGCGCCGATGCCGGCCGCGACGATGGCGGCACCGATCGCGGCGATGACGAAGTAGATTTGAAGCGACGGATCGTCGAACACCCGCATACGGCGCGTCACACCCATGAAGCCAAGGATGTAGAGCGGCGTGAAGGCCATCCAGAATCCGACCTGCCAGCACCAGAAGGACACATGGCCCCAGAACTGGTTGAGCTTGAAGCCGAATGCCTTGGGCCACCAATAGTTGATCGCTGCGAACAGGCCGAACAGCACGCCGCCGATGATCACATTATGGAAATGCGCAATCAGGAACAGCGAGTTGTGCAGCACGAAGTCTGCGGGCGGAACCGCCAGCATCACCCCGGTCATGCCGCCGATCGTGAAGGTCAGCATGAACGACACGGTCCACATCATCGGCAGTTCGAAGCGAACGCGACCGCGATACATGGTGAAGAGCCAGTTGAAGAGCTTCGCACCCGTCGGGATCGAGATGATCATCGTCGTAATGCCGAAGAAGCTGTTGACGCTGGCGCCCGAACCCATGGTGAAGAAGTGGTGCAGCCACACGAGGTAGGACAGCACCATGATTGTGCAGGTGGCGTAGACCATGGAGGTATAGCCGAACAGGCGCTTGCCCGAGAAGGTCGAGGTGACTTCGGAAAAGACGCCGAACAGCGGCAGGATGAGGATATAGACTTCCGGGTGGCCCCAGATCCAGATCAGGTTCACGTACATCATCGGGTTGCCGCCGAAGTCGTTCGTGAAGAAGTTGGTGCCGGCATAACGGTCGAGCGAGAGCAGGACCAGCGTGGCGGTCAGGATCGGGAAGGACGCGACGATCAGGATGTTCGCGCAGAGCGAGGTCCAGGTGAACACCGGCATCTTCATCAGGGACATGCCGGGCGCGCGCATCTTCACGATGGTCGCGATCAGGTTGATGCCCGACAATGTCGTGCCGACACCGGCCACCTGTAGCGCCCAGATATAATAGTCGACGCCGGTCGCGGGGCTATAGTCGATCCCCGACAGCGGCGGATAGGCGAGCCAGCCGGTCTGGGCGAATTCACCCAGGAACAGCGACATCATCACCAGCACTGCGCCACCCGTCGTCATCCAGAAACTGAAATTGTTCAGGAAAGGGAAGCTGACGTCGCGCGCGCCGATCTGAAGCGGGACGATATAGTTCATCAATCCGGTGATGAAGGGCATCGCCACGAAGAAGATCATGATCACGCCATGGGCGGTGAACACCTGGTCATAATGGTGGGCGTTCAGATACCCTTCCGACCCGTTGAAGGCCATCGCCTGTTGCAGGCGCATCATGACGGCGTCGGCGAAACCGCGCAGGAACATGATGAGGCCCAGCACCATGTACATGATGCCGATCTTCTTGTGATCGACGCTGGTGAACCACTCCTTCCAGAGATAGCCCCAGAGCTTGAAATAGGTGAGCGCTGCCACGACGGCCGCCCCGCCCAGCACCACCGCGACGAAGGTCGCGACGACGATGGGCTCATGCCATGGGAAGCTGTCCCATGTCAGACGACCGAAGATCATCTGTGCTGTTGTCATTGTGCCAGTCATGGGCCTTACCGATGCTGCGCGTGCGCGTCAGCGCCGCTGTGAGAGGAGTGATCGCCGGAAACGCCGACCGGGGTTGGCGCCTTCTCGGCACCGGGCGCGTCGGGGGCGGTTTCCTGCCCCTTGTTCCGGTCTTCCTGGTCGATCACATGGCTGTTGGGATAATCATATTGCAGCCCCTTGGTATCGTGGGCCGATTCCTTGCCCGCGCCGCCCATCTGGTCGATGTGCATCAAATCCTTCATGCAGCGCTGGCCCGGCTTGACGCACAGGTTGACGACGGCATCGAACAGATTGGCTTCGCTGGTGCCGAAATAGGCGACGGGCGCCTTCTCGGACGGCTTGGCCAGCGCCTGATAGACGTTGCGGTCAAGGGCGGTGGCGCTGGCCTTCACCCTGGCAACCCAGGCGGCGAACCCGGCCTGGTCCATCGATTGATAGCCAAAGCGCATGTGCGTGAAGCCCGCGCCCGAATAGTTGGCGGAGAAGCCGGTGCCCTTGACCGGCTTGTTGGCGACGGCGTGCAGTTGTGTCTTCATGCCAGGCATGGCGTAGATCTGGCCGGCCAGCTCGGGCACGTAGAAGCTGTTCATCACGGTCGACGCGGTAATGTCGAAACGGACGGGAACGTTGGTCGGCAGCGCCAGTTCATTGACGGTCGCGATGCCCAGGTCTGGATAGATGAAGAGCCATTTCCAGTCGAGCGCGACGACCTGAACCGTCAGCGGCTTGACCTTGGGGTCGATCGCGGTGTTTGCGTCGATCCGGTCGAGCGGCCGATAGGGGTCCAGCTTGTGGGTGCTGACCCAGGTGAGCGCGCCCAGCGCGATGATGATCAGCAGGGGCGCCGACCAGATCAGCAGTTCCAGCTTGGTGCTGTGATCCCAGTCCGGATCATAGTCCTGCTGCGTCGCTTCGTTCGTGGCACGATAGCGCACCGCGAACCACACGACCATCGCCATGACGGGGATGACGATCAGGAGCATCAGCGCGACCGAGATCAGGATCAGGTCGCGCTGCTGCACCGCAATATCGCCCGACGGGTTCATCACGACCCAGTTGCAGCCCGCCAGCGGCGCCGCCAGAATCGGAGCGGACCAGCGCAAGAGCCTGATCCTGTTGGGGGAGGGAGGGTTATCCATGCCGCGCGCCTAAAGGGTCTGCACAGAGTCGGATAGTGGGCAATTTGTCCCATTGTGTGCGACCGCAAAAAATGTTTGGGATATGGGATACTGCTTAGACTCTGCTCGTTTTCTGTTATGCTGCCATTTTACGGCCACTGGCAGACGAGAATACCGCACCGGTGGCCAAGCCAAGGAGCGGATGTCTATGAGTTCTGGGGCCATTGCCTTCACCTCCAAGCCACTTGAGGACGACGCGCGCGCGATCAACGCGCGCGACCATTCGATTGCGCCTGGAGACATTTCCATCGGTGTGATCATCGGTCGCACCTCCGAGTTTTTCGACTTCTTCGTTTATGCCATCGCCTCGGTGATCGTGTTTCCGAGCCTGGTCTTTCCCTATGTGGATGCGCTGACCGGCACCCTTTATTCCTTCGCGATCTTCGCCGTCGCCTTCATCACCCGGCCGATCGGCTCGCTGATCTTCATGGCGATCGACCGGCGCTATGGTCGCGGCACGAAACTGACGGGCGCCTTGTTCCTGCTCGGCTGCTCCACCGTCGCCATCGCCTTTCTACCGGGTTATGAGACGATTGGCCACTATGCTGCGGTCGTACTTGTCATCCTTCGCGCGGCTCAAGGTATTGCGCTGGGTGGTACATGGGATGGCCTAGCTTCACTCCTGTCGCTCAACGCGCCGCAGCATCAGCGCGGCTGGTACGCCATGGTGCCGCAACTTGGCGCGCCGCTGGCACTGATCGTGGCGAGCGGGCTGTTCGCCTTCTCCATCCTCAACATGACCGAAGCCGATTTCCTCGACTGGGGCTGGCGCTATCCCTTCTTCGTCGCCTTCGCGATCAACGTCGTGGCGCTGTTCGCCCGTCTGCGCATCGTGGTGACGCACGAATTTGAGCGCCTGTTCGAACAGCGTGATCTGGTGCCTTCGCCGGTGTTGCCGACCGTCAAGGCGGAAGGCCGCAACATCGTCATCGGCGCCTTTGCCCCGCTGGCTAGCTTCGCGCTGTTCCACATGGTCACCGTCTTCCCGCTCTGCTGGGTCGCGCTCTACACCGACCAGCCGCTCGACCGCTTCCTCATCATCGAGATGATCGGCGCATCGGTCGGTCTGCTCGCCATCGTCGTTTCGGGCTTCATCGCCGACCAGATTGGTCGTCGTTCGCTGCTCGGCTGGTCGGCGCTCGGCATCGCGATCTTTGCTATGATGGCGCCGCTGCTGCTCAATGGCGGGGAATTGGGCGAAGTCGCCTTCATGATCCTGGGTTTCATGCTGCTTGGCCTGTCCTTTGGCCAGTCGTCGGGTGTCGTGGCGTCCAACTTCGCGACCGAGGCCCGCTATACCAGTTCGGCGCTGACGTCCGATCTGGCCTGGCTGGTCGGGGCTGGCTTTGCACCGCTGGTGGCGCTGCTGCTGTCCGTCAAGTTCGGTCTGGCGGCATCGGGCATCTACCTGTTTTCGGGTGCTGTAGCCACGATGATCGCGCTTTACGTCAACAAGGAACTGGCGGGCAAAGACCGCTAAGTGGCGCCCCGCATCCGCTGAAGTGCCTTTCGGTCGAACCATCCGGTGAGACCGGGGCGCGGACGCCATCGGGGCAGCCAGTCACCATAAAGACTGGCCAGACGCGCGGGGAGGCCCACCGGCCCCTCGCGCGTCATGATGTCCGACACGATGCGGTTCTGGTAGAAACGCACCGAATAATTGATCAGCCTTTTATATTGCATCGCCCATGTCGACGGGCGGGCAAGGCTCACCTGCTCGGCGATGAAGCCCGCACCTTCGCAGGCCAGCACCCGGCCATGGACCCAATGACTGTCATCCAGCAGGTCGGTATGCGCCCACGCCGCGACCAGCCCGTCATCGCCGATCAGATCATCCGGCAGGCGCAGGCCGCGCGCCCGGATCGCCGCGACGAAGCGGCCCGAGAGCCCATAGAGATCGCCGAACAGACCGCCTTCGTCGCGCAGCCCCTGACGATAGATTTCCACCATGCGGCCGTTCATCGGCATGCCGGCGGCGGCATTGGCCTGGGGATGAGCGGTCAGATCCGCGATCAGGGCGTCGAACGATCCCGGCGTGATTTCCGCGTCGCCATCCATGAAGATCACGGCATCCTCTTCGCCGGTCAGCAGGTCATGGACCATATGGTTCCAGGTGCGCGACTTGCCGCCGGCCTTGATGTCATGGACGATGACATGCGGGCGATCTCCGGCGACGGTGCGCGCAATCGCCACGGTTGCGTCGGTCGTTCCGTTCACCAGCACATGATATGTCGTGCCCGGCCGGTCGAGCGGGATCGAGGCGAGGCAGAGCGCGATCCGGCGTTCTTCCTGATGGGCGAAGATGGCAACGGCTACGCCCATGGGCTTAGCGGAAATCCCAGGCCTGCTGGCCATGCTGGCTGGCGTCCAGACCGTCCGATTCCTCCTGCGCACTCACCCGCATCGGGATGACGACGGACACGATCAGCGCCGCGATCGCGCTGCCGACCATGGCCCAGAGTGCGACGACGACCAGCCCGATCGCCTGCGACGTCAATGCGCCGGTCATGCTGATATTGGCGTCGAAGCCGACCCCACCCATCAGCGGCAGGACGAAGAATGGCAGCAACAGCGTGCCGGTCAGGCCGCCCAGCCCATGGATGGCGAAGACCCCGGCATTGTCATCGACCTTGCCCGCGACGATGGCAGCCCCGGTGCGCGCGACGATGGCCGCGATCAGGCCGATCAGCATCGCGCCGCCGGTACCGACCAGCGCGG
The DNA here is from genome assembly GCF_001421665.1 of Sphingobium sp. Leaf26. Lineage (GTDB taxonomy): Bacteria > Pseudomonadota > Alphaproteobacteria > Sphingomonadales > Sphingomonadaceae > Sphingobium. The sequence goes on along the minus strand of NZ_LMKV01000001.1, from coordinate 431,030 downwards.
CGGAGGCGGAGATGGCGGCGACGCCGGCCAGTGCACCGGACAGGATGCCGGTGGCGCGCGTGCGGGCGCCGAGCAATTTGTCGAGCAGGCCCCAGCCCAGCGCAGCGGCGCAGGCGGCGAAGATATGGTTGAGGATGGCGGTCGCGGCATCGTCCGTCGCGCCCAAGGCCCAGCCGCCGACCGCGCCGGACAGGCCGACCCACAACAGCGCGCCGCCGACGAGGCTGAGCAGCGGGGTGTGGCCGGGATCGGACGGCTCACGCCGCGCTCCGGCGATGAGGGCAAGGGCAAGGGCGGAAAAGCCCGCCGTGCCATGCAGCACCAGCCCGCCGGCAAAATCCATGACGCCCATATCCGCAAGCCAGCCGCCGCCCCACACCGCATGGGCGACCGGCGCATAGACCAGCAGCAGCCAGAGCGGGGTGAAGGCGATCCACCAGCCGATCCGCACCCGCTCCGCCACCGCGCCGACCAGCAAGCCGGCGGCCAGCAGGGCGAGGGCGAGCTGGAACAGGACGAAGGCCGATTCGGGCACGGTCAGCCCGTCGCGCAATGCGGCGAGATTGGCGAGCAGCAGGTTCGATCCGCCGCCCAGCCATGGACTGCCCGGTGCATAGGCGACGCTATAGCCCGCGATCGCGAAGGTCAGCGTGGCGACGGCGGCCACCGCCGCACCCTGCGCCGACACCGACAGCGCGTTGCGGACATTCACCTGTCCCGCGTGACGCAGCATCAGCCCCGGCAGCGCGGCGATCAGCAGCAACAGCGCGCACAGGATCATCCAGCCGGTATCGCCGCTGTCGGCAACGGCGACCTGCGCCCACGCAGGCTGCGGTAGCGCGAGCGCAGCCAGAAGGGGGAGGATGAAGGCAGGGCGCATGATCGGGAATCCGGCTGTCAAGATTGGGGCCTGTCTAACCATGGGCTAGTAAAGTTTTCGATAAGCATGAGTCGATCAAAAGGGTCACACGGACGCGACAGGGCGAAGTTCACACCGTCGTCGGGGCAAATGAGGGCAATTGCGACGGGGGTGCGACGGAGATGCACCACATGGGCGACAAGGCTGACCCATATAGGCGACGGCAGCGTGACAGGGACGCGCCCCTTGCGCGCCATCGACGCTACAGTTGCGCGACAGGTGCGCGCCACTCTGGCGCAGTGGTGCGTCAGAACCGCGACGGTTGGGCGACGAGCCGGCGACAGGGACGCGCCGGCTGTCATCCCGGTTTTTGCGATGGCGCGGCGCGGGCGGTCTGGGCGAAGGGGTCGGCCATCAGATGGGCATGGACGGCCAGCGCCCGGTCCCATGCCTGATCGAACGGGGTGCCGGCCAGCTTGCGCCGCAGCCGGTGCGCGCTGGACCGCGACATGCCAGCGGCGCGGGCGGCGCTCGACACATTGCCGCTGTCCAGCAGGACGGAAAGGAAGAGGCGCTGCCGGGCCGGCGTCCAGTGCGCGCGATCGACGGAGGGCGCCCCGTCGGGCGCGGCGGGGGAGGGGTTCTGTTCCATCTGCAAGGATAGATCAGAGATAATCCTACATTGGAAGGGAGGCAATGAATGAAAGATAAAGTCGAAAGGCCAAGGTGCTGATGGCGGAGTCGGAGAGAAAAATTCATGTCTTTGCGGATTTTCTGGAGTAGCAGCAGGTGATGTGGCGGTGCCACCGCCAATGGGGAGCGGAAAGAATGCGCATGTTGCGAATTGTGGGATTGATATGGGCCGCAACCCTCGTCACATCCTTCACCCCGACCCCCGCCTGTGCGGACAGTTGGATGCTTCCGAGCCGCGCCACCTATATGTCCTGTGGCGGGAACACCCGCGTCATTGTGACGCCACGCGATCTGGAAAGCCAACTGGCTTATTTCGAGGACAAGGTCAGCAATGCCGAGCCCGCGGGGCAGGAGGACAAGGGCGTGCGTGCCGCCACGGCGCGCCTGGAGCGATTGTCCGGGAAGCGTTGGCAAATGGTCTGGGAAAAGAAGATCGTTAACGATGTGGCCCCTGTCATGGCGATCGTCAGGGATGACGGAGAATATGTCGCCACTTTCGACGATTGGCATGGCGTCGGCTACGGTCCCAACGCAGTGGTTGTCTATGGCCATGGCGGGGAGCGTATCCGGTCCTTCTCTCTGTCCGATATTCTGCCGAATTTCTATATCGAGGCGCTACCGCATTCCGTCAGTTCGATCCATTGGCGTGGCCTTCCCCGATTTTCCGACGATGGGCGGAGCCTGCTGATTCCCGTCACTGTTCCTTCCGAAACATCCCGGTCGGATGCCGCAACGATCAATCTGGCAATCGATCTGGCAAACGGCGCCATTTCCCCGATGGATGAGGTGGGCTGGCAGTCTGCATTGGAAACGGGACGGACGGTCCGCGCCGCGCGTATCGCAGCAGAAGCTACCGAAAAAGCAAAATTTTTAGCGCCTCTTTCAGGCCCTTCGATGAACAATCAACGCGCATGGCATGAATATCTGCGAGAAGCCTATGCCCGGTTGGCCGGTGATGATGACACGCCCTCCACCACAGTGTTGCGGGAGCCAACCGCAAAAGATTATGCCATATCTGAAAAATGGGTGCGGGACGCGCTGACCGACAGTTATACTGACAAGGTTGCCTTGGCATCGCTTTCAGCGCCTAATCTGGTGACCGTGCTGGAACGCACTATCGCCGCGGTGCGCCCCGGTTCCTTGTCGAAAGTCACGATCTTCGTGGCGGTTGGCGACGAATTTTGGCCCGCCATACAGGCTGCGATGCAGCGATCTGGGGCAAAGCTGATCCAACTTGATCCCAATGAACCAATCCCCCAGCGTCCCGAAAGCATCGCCCAGCGCTACGGATCGCAAGATGGGGATTGATGACCGCCTGCATGTGGGAGGGGAACTCCTGCCCTTTTAAAACCTCTCACCCCCGCACATCACCCGGCCGGTGCCGCGATTGTCCACCGTGCAGGCGGCTTTCCCCGCAACGCTGATGTCGCCCGATCCGGCCGTCACGACCTTTGCGTTGACGTCTGCGGTCAGGGTGACGCTGCCGGGGCCTTCGTTGCTGATGCTGGCCTGACGCGCGCGCAGGGGTTCGGCGGCCAGGGCGCCCGCGCCGATGACGCGGACATTGGCGACCCCCGCGCGGCCCGCGAGCGTCACCCGGCCACCGCCTGCCAATGTCAGGTCGAGCCGGTCGAGGTCGACCGTCGCGATGCTGATGTCGCCGTTGCCGCCCAGGTTGATCTGCCCCTGCAAGCCCTTCATCCGGTCGATCGCGATGGAGCCGCCGCCATTGACGATCACCCGGTCGACCATGCCGGTCGACAGCCGCAGCGTGGCCGCGCCACCGCTTTTCTCGCCCGGTCGCGCCCGGTCCATCGACAGGATCAGCATCCGGCCGGACACATCGACCTTCAACCGGTCGAGCGCGCCCTGGTCGCCCTCTGCCCGTGCCGACACGCCCGCGCCGGTGGTCAGGATCACGGTGACGGGCGCCTCCACGCGGATCGCGTCGAAGCTGGTGATGGTGAAGCCGCGCGTCGCCGCACCCGCTGGCGTGGCGAGCAGCAACCCCGCCGCGCCTGCCGCTATCAGGGCGCGCAGCGTGCCTCGCCCGGTCCCATTCCGCTTGTCGTGCATTGCGCCTTGCCCTTCACCGTCACATCGCCCGGACCCATGATGCTGATAGCGACCTTCCCGTCGGAGGCAAAGTCGATGTCGCCCGCGCCCAATATGTCGACCTTGGCGGTGCCGACCTTGAGCGCTTCGGCATCGATATCGCCCGCGCCGGTGATGGAGAATTTCGCCTCGTCCGCTGTGCCGGCGATCTTCATGGAGCCGGCGCCGGTGATCTCGGTGGTCAACGACTTGAGCGTCACTGCGCCGATGCGGAAATCGCCCGCGCCAGTCAGCGACAGGGTCAGGCTGTCGCCCTGCGCCTTGTCCAGGTCGAAATCGCCCGCGCCGGTCAGGTCGGCAGACTTGATCGCGGGCATGGTCACATGGACGGTCGCGCCCTTGTCGCCATCCTTGCGGCTCCAGTTCCAGTCGCCCTTGGACTTGCGACCGATGATGAGCGTACTGCCCTTGGTGCGGATGTCGAGGTCCGCCACCGCCGCAGGGTCGCCGTCGGCGCTGATCTTGAATGCGTCGCCGATGGTGACGACGACATTATCGGGGCCGGTCGCCTCGATCGCGTCGAACTGGCCGAGTTTCTCCCAGTCCTGCGTGCCTTGTGCGACCTTGTCGGCGGCTGGGCCGGCGGTGGGCGTTTCGTCGGTGCGGGAGCAGGCGGCGGTCGACAGCGCCAGCCCGGCAACGACGAGGGCGAAAAGCGGAAGGGGACGGGGCATCGCTATCTCCTGATTGTGTATTGCCGTGATAATACACATGCTGGGTAGTGGTTCCAAGCCCCTTGTTCGTCGGACAGGGTCTGGCATGGTAGTGCCTTGATAATAAGCGGAGTCCGCCTCGATGCGCCTGTCCCTCATCGCTCTTCCCTTCCTGTCCCTGATCGCGAGCACGGCTCATGCGCAGGGTGATGACGGCGCGGGCTGGTGGGCGCATGTTCAGGCGCTGGCCAATGACGGCATGGAAGGGCGCGGGACCGGCACGCCGGGCTATGACCGGGCGGCCGATTATGTGATCGCCCAGTTCAAGGCGCTGGGGCTGAAACCTGCGGGCGTGGACGGCTACAAGCAGCCGGTCGCCTTCGTGGAACAGCGCATCGAGGCCGATCGCAGCAGCGCCGCGCTGGTGGGGCCGCAGGGGGAGGTGGCGCTGGCGGTGCCGGGTGACCTGATCTTCTCCGGGAGCGGCGGGCCGGTGCCCGAAAGCATCGACGCGCCGATGGTCTTTGCCGGCTATGGCCTGCATCTGCCGGAGGTCGGGCATGATGATTTTGCCGGGCTGGACCTGAAGGGCAAGATCGTGGTGGTGCTGTCCGGCGGGCCGGCGGATATCTCCGGTGCGCTCAAATCCCATGCCCGGTCGGAACGGTCGCAATGGCTGGCGGCGCAGGGCGCGCTGGGCCTCATCACGCTGGTGACGCCGGGGCAGGTGGAAATTCCATGGGTGCGGCGGGTCGCGCTGGCCGGGGCGCCGGCGCTCTATTTCGCCGATGACGCCATGCGCGAGACGAAGCTGCCGTTCCTGAACGCGCAGTTCGATCCGGCCAGATCGGCGCAGTTCTTCGCGGGCACGGGCAAGGATTTCGCGGCCATCGCTGCGGCGGCCGATGCCAGCGCGCCGGTCGCCAGCTTTCCGCTGGCGTTGCGGTTCAAGGCGCAGGTGGCTGCGACCCGGCGCGACCTGTCCTCGCCCAATCTGGTGGCGGTCATGCCGGGCAGCGATCCGACGCTGAAGGCCGAGCATGTGGTGCTGTCGGCGCATCTGGACGGCTATGGCATCGGCACGCCGATCAAGGGCGATGCGATCTATAACGGCGCGTTCGACAATGCGTCGGGCGTGGCCAGCCTGCTGGAGATTGCGCGGGCGTTGAAGGCGAGCAAGGTGAAGCCCAAACGCTCCATCCTCTTCACCATCGTCACGGCGGAAGAGAAGGGGCTGCTGGGCGCGCGCTATTTTGCGGGGCGGCCGACCGTACCGGCAAAGAGCATCGTTGCGGACCTGAATTTCGACATGGCGCTGCCGATCTTTCCGATGACCAGCGTGACGCCGATCGGCTACGACCAGAGCAGCCTGGGCAAGGATGCGGAGGTGGTGAGCGCGCAGATGAACCTGCCGATCACGCCCGATCCCTTCCCGGACCGCAATGTCTTCATCCGATCCGATCAATATGCCTTCATCCGGGAGGGCATCCCGGCACTGTTCTTCAAATATGGGTTCAAGGCAGGCACGCCGGAAGCCGCGACGGAAAAGGCGTGGCGGGCCAACATCTACCACTCGCCCTTCGACGATCTGAACCAGCCGGTGCTGCCGGCCGAGACGGCGAAGCTGAACGCCTATGTGACGGCGGTGACGCTGCGCGTCGCCAACGCGGCGGCGCGGCCGGCGTGGAACGAGGACAGTTTCTTCAAGCGGTTCGCGAAGTAACGGATCAGGCCGCTGGCGCCCTCTCATAGAGTTCCAGCGGCAGACCGTCCGGGTCGGCGAAGAAGGTAAAGCGCTGGCCGGTATATTCGTCCACGCGCACGGGTTCGCACGCGACGCCGGCCGCTGCCAGTCGCGCGACCTCCGCGTCCAGATCATCGACCAGAAAGGCGAGGTGGCGCAGGCCGCAGGCTTCGGGGCGGGTCGGCCGGGGCGGCGGCGCGGGGAAGGAGAACAGCTCGATCTGGGCATTGCCGGCGTCGAGATCGCATTTCCACGATTGCCGCTCCGCCCGCCACACTTCGCGGATCACCGGCAGGCCCAATATGTCGCGATAGAAGGTCCGCGACCGGTCATAGTCGGAACAGATGAGGGCGATATGATGGATGGCGCGCATCGGCCGTCCATAGGCGATGCGGGGCAGGGGAGGAAGCGTCCTCAGCCGAGTGCGACGCGCCTTTCGACCGGCGCGTCGAACAGCCATTGTTCCGCCTCCGTCATCGACGCGAACATCTCGGCCTCGTCCCGCACGCTCAGGATACGCCGGGTTTGCAGGCGGGTCAGATTGTCATTGCGCACGACCGCCAGCCGCCGCGAGCGGAAGGGCGATTGCAGGATCACGCGCATGAAGGTCGCGACCACCTCCTGCGACTGGATGACGCAGCCTTCGGTGTTGACCAACATATAATATTCGCCCGACCCCAGCCCCATGGCGGCAACGGCGGCGTCCTTCTCGTCGCTGAAGCGCTGCACGTCGGTCGGTTCGAAAAAACCGCTCATCTGGGCGATGAGGAGGCTGCGGCTTTTGTCTGAAGTGATGCTGATCATGGAGGCGTTCCTGTCCGTCGCTTATCCAGCCCTGCGATATCGGGGTTAACGAAACATGATATTCTCGCGCCGCTTCGACCAATGTCTAATGGTCGACATAATCCTGCATCAGCGATTGGACAAAGTGCCCGGCTTGATCCCCCCGATTCCCCGGCCTACACCCGCCGGCATGACCTACGCTCCCTATCCGGCGCTGCGCCTGCGCCGTACCCGTGCATCGGCCTGGAGCCGGGCGATGCACGCCGAAAACCGTCTGTCGCCCGGCGATTTCCTCTGGCCGCTGTTCGTGACCGAAGGGCAGGGCGTGGAAGAACCGATCGCCGCGCTGCCCGGCGTGTCCCGCTGGTCGGTGGACCTGATGGTCGAGCGGGCGAAAGACGCACGCGATGCCGGCATCCCCTGCCTCGCCCTCTTCCCCAATACGCAGGCGGAACGGCGGAGCGACGATGGGGCCGAAGCGCTCAATCCCGACAACCTGATGTGCCGGGCGATTCGTGCGATCAAGGATGCGGTGCCCGATATCGGCATCCTGACCGACGTGGCGCTCGACCCCTATACCGCCCATGGGCAGGACGGGTTGCTGGACGACACCGGTTATGTCCTCAACGACGCCACGATCGACGTGCTGATCGGCCAATCGCTCAATCAGGCGGCGGCGGGCGCGGACATCATCGCGCCCAGCGACATGATGGACGGCCGGGTCGGCGCGATCCGCGCGGCGCTGGAGCAAAGCGGCCATGCCAATGTCCAGATCATGGCCTATGCCGCCAAATATGCGAGCGCCTTCTACGGCCCGTTCCGCGATGCGGTGGGATCGCGCGGGCTGCTGAAAGGCGACAAGAAAAATTACCAGATGGACCCCGCCAATGGCGAGGAGGCGCTGCGCGAGGTCGCGCTGGACCTGGCCGAAGGGGCCGACAGCGTGATGGTGAAGCCGGGCCTGCCCTATCTGGATATCGTCGCGCGCGTGCGCGATCGCTTCGCCGTACCGGTCTTCGCCTATCAGGTGTCGGGCGAATATGCGATGATCGAACATGCGGTCGCGGCCGGCGCGGCGGATCGCGATGCGATGGTGCTGGAAACGCTGATGGCGTTCAAGCGTGCCGGATGTTCGGGCGTGCTGACCTATCATGCGCTGCATGCGGCGCGGCTGCTGGGCGGCTGATCCGAGGACATCGGTCATCGTCCGTCCGAATCCGGCTTGTATCCTGCCCGCCTGCTGCCCCATGAAAGGGGTAGGGGCGACAGGAGGACGGGAATTTGATCGGCACACGGACGCGCTTCGTCATCACGATCTGCGCGGGGTCGTTCCTGCTGTTCCTGGTCCAGCCGATGATCGCCCGCATGGCGTTGCCGCGTCTGGGCGGGGCGCCGTCGGTGTGGAACTCCGCCATGCTGGTCTATCAGGCGCTGCTGCTGGCCGGCTATGCTTATGCCCATCTGCTGGGCCGCGTCCCGGCGCGGCGGCAGGCGCTGATCCATCTCACCCTGTTCCTGATGTCCGCCATCTTCCTGCCGATCGGCCTGATGGGCTGGCAGCCGCCCGCCGATATCGCGCCGGCTTTCTGGGTGCTGTGGCTGCTCGGCGCGTCGATCGGCCCGCTCTTCTTTGTCGTCGCGGCGCAGGCGCCCTTGCTGCAACGCTGGTATGCGCTGGCGGAGGGGCGCGATCCCTATCCGCTCTACGCCGCGTCGAACCTGGGCAGCTTTGCCGGTCTGATCGCCTATCCGCTGCTGGTCGAGCCGCTGCTGGCATTGAAGGCGCAGGGCATCCTCTGGTCGCTTTGCTATGGCGCGCTCTTCTTCCTCGTCTATTTGAGCGCCCGGCGCCTGCCCGCCGACAGCCCCGGCGAAGTGGCGGTGGAAGCGAGCGATGCGCCGCCGCCGGACATGCGGCGCAGGCTGCACTGGCTGGCGCTTGCGGCGGTCCCATCGGGCCTGATGCTGGCGACCAGCCTCTATCTCACCACAGACATCGTCGCCATGCCGCTGCTGTGGATCGTGCCGCTGGGCCTCTATCTGCTCAGCTTCTCGGCCGCCTTTGCCGAACGGCGCGGCGCGGCGGACCTCTGCCTGTCGATCGCGCCGCTGATCCTGCTGATCGGCGCCTGCATCGCCTTTACCGGCGGGGTACATTATCCGGTCTTCATCGCGCTCGGCATCGTGACCGTGCTGTTCGTGGCCTCGACCGCGCTCCATGCCCGGCTCTATGAACTGCGCCCGGCGCCGGCCCATCTGACCCGCTTCTATCTGCTGATGTCGGTCGGCGGCATGCTGGGCGGGCTGTTCTGTGCGCTGGTCGCGCCGCTGATCTTCGATTGGACCTATGAATATCCGATCCTGCTGGCCGCCGCCGCGCTGCTGCTGCCCGATCGGGAAGCCGCCCTGCGCCTGCCGCGCCTGCTCTGGGCCGATCCGGGGCGGCGCGTCTGGCTGGCGACGATCATGCTGCTGCTCGGCCTCATCCTCTCGCTGGTCGGCGGCGGGCTGGTGCCCGATCTCCATTCGCCGCTCATCAAGACCATCAGCTTCGTCTCGATCATCGCTCTGGCTATTCTGGCGCTGGGCCATCGCTGGCTGACGGCGGGGATGCTCGTCTATCTGATGCTGTGCCTGAGCGGATGGGAAAAGCTGTCCCAGTCCGCCAGCGGCATGCTGACCCGCAGCTATTTCGGCGTCTATGGCGTGGCGAACAAGGGGGGCAGCGAGCGCATCCTGTTCCACGGCACCACGCTGCACGGTATCCAGAACCGGGCGAAGGACCGGGAACTGGACCCGACCAGTTACTATGCGCCGGATTCGGGCGTGGGGCTGGCGATGCGCCATGCGCCGGCGCTGTTCGGGCCGCGTGCGCGGATCGATGTGGTGGGCCTCGGCGCGGGCACGCTCGCCTGCTATATCCGGCCGGGGCAAAGCTGGCGCTTCTACGAGATCGACCCGGCGATGGTGGCCATCGCGCGCAATCCGGCCGACTTCACCTTCCTGTCGCGCTGCCAGCCTAGGGCGGACATCATCATCGGCGACGCGCGCATGACGCTGGCGCAGCAGCCGGCGGGCGGGGCGGACCTGCTGGTGATCGATGCTTTTTCGTCCGATTCCATCCCGATGCACCTGCTGACGCGCGAGGCGATGGACATTTATGGCCGGCGGCTGGCGCGCGATGGCGTGCTGCTGATCCATATTTCCAACCGCTATCTCGACCTGCGGCCGGTGGTGGCCGGCGGTGCAGCGGCCGAAGGCTGGCACGCGCGGCTACGCCATTATGTGCCGCACAAGCGGGACGCGGGGCGGCATTATGCAGCGTCGATCTGGGTTGCCTTGTCCCGCGATCCCGCGCAACTGGAGCATCTGGTCGCTTTGTCCGGTCGCGAGCAATGGCAGTTGTTGAAGCCCCGTCCGGGCTTTCCGGCCTGGACCGACGATCATGCCAGCATATTGCCCGTGCTGAAGATCAGACCCTGAAAGGAGAGCCATAATGGCCGCGGCCGACTATCCTGACGCCAGCATCATCCCCTTCGCCGGCAAGGCGCCGATCATCCACCCCAGCGCCTTCATCGCGCCGGGATGCCGGATCGTGGGCGATGTCGAGATCGGCGAGGATGCCAGCATCTGGTATAATTGCGTCATTCGCGGCGATGTGAACCGCGTGCGGATCGGCGCGCGGACCAATGTGCAGGACGGCACGGTCATCCATTGCGACAGCCCCGGCGACCGGGCGGACGGGCGACCGGCCGATGGCTGGCCGGCGATCATCGGAGACGATGTGCTGATCGGCCATATGGCGATGATCCATGGCTGCGTGCTGGAGGACCGGGCGTTCGTGGGGCTGGGCGCGATCGTGATGAGCGGTTGTACCGTGGAAAGCGATGCGATGCTGGCGGCGGGCGCTCTGCTGTCGCCGGGCAAACGGGTGCTGCATCGGCAATTGTGGGCCGGACGCCCGGCCAAATATATGCGCGACCTGAGCGACGAAGCGATCCTGGATATGCGCGAAGGCGTGGATCACTATGTCCACAACGCCAAGGCACATAAAGGTGCGGTGAAGGCGATGGGGGAGTAGGGTGGCGTTGGGTGGATAGGGGTCAGGCTGCTTTCGAGGGATGACCGGCAGTAGCTGAATTAGGCAGTATCGCGTCCTATAGTTACGAGCGACTAACTGTTTATTTTTGTTGCTTGTGGCAATTATCGTTCACTGAGGGGGTAGTGGTTATGCTGTGGTTAGCAGTCGCGGCGTGGTTTTATATTCTGATAATTAGCATTTTGAGAATAAATAAATATATTCATGATAATGATAGAACTGGGTATTTGTCTGAGGGTGTCTGCTTAATTTGCGTAAATGGAATATTGGGATGGATGATCTATTCAATACACTTCGGAATCTGATACAGTAATGCCCGTATCCATACCCTCTTAATGCCCACTTATAACCAGATTTGATCGTTCAGCCCTCGATTTGCGATCTGAATGGGTGGCCGGTTTGAGGGTTACACATGGAAAATGCTGAGCGACCGGCTTTGATCGCTAACACGCCAAACCCTTAAGGCTGCGGCAATCGGGCCTTCATCGCGTCGATGCGGTCGTTCTGCTGGTCAACCAGCGCCAGCGCGGCGCTGCGGGCGGCGTCGACATCTTCCAGGCCGCCAGCCGCCTTGCCATCAGCCACGGCGTTGCTGCGCTGGACATAGAGCGTGTCGAGGCTGGCGAGCGCCGACACGCTGTCGTTGCGGGCCGATTCCAGCGCGCTGATCGTCACCTGCGCCGCGATCCATGGATCGCTCGACACCGCGGACCCCGATGCCCCGCGCACCGCCCTGTCGGCCTTGGCATAGGCGGTGTCGAAGGCGGCGGCGCCCTTGTCCGCCTGTCCCACATATTTGGCGATTTCCGCCGACAATGCCGCATCGGCCGGGACCGGGGCGGGGGGCGGACTGATCGTCGCGACGGGGGCGCTTTCCACCGGCCGCTTGGCGAGCGAGGGATAGTTTTGCGGCGCGCCGGCGCAGCCGGACAGGAACAGGGCCAGGGCGGCAAGGAGGCGGCGCGGATTCATGGCTTCTCATCTAGGCGGAGGAGAGGCGGGGCGCAATGGCCCCGCGCCTCACATCAGCGCGGCAACGCAGCCGCTTCGCGGGCCAGCGCCTCGATCGTGTCGGGATCGACCGGACCCTTGGGCACGACCCAGCTACCGCCGACGCATTTGATGAAGGGCTGGGCCAGCCATTCGGGTGCGCTCTGCGGCGTGATGCCGCCGGTGGGGCAGAAGCGCGCGGTGTGGAGCGGCGCGGCCAGTGCCTTCAGGGCGGGCAGGCCGCCCGATGTTTCGGCCGGGAAGAATTTGAAATGGGTGAGGCCCATGTCCATGCCGCGCATGATGTCGCCCGCCGTGGCCGTGCCGGGCAGGAAGGGGATTTTCGCGGCGATCGCGGCCTTGCCCAGCGGCTTGGTGAGGCCGGGGCTGACGATGAAGCGCGCGCCGGCCTCCATCGCGGCGTCCAGTTGCGCGGGGTTCAGCACCGTGCCGGCGCCCACGACAGCGCCCTCGACCTTCGCCATTTCGCGGATCACGTCCAGCGCGGCGGGGGTGCGCAGCGTCACTTCCAGCGCGGGCAGGCCGCCCGCCACCAGCGCGCGCGCGATCGTCAGCGCATCCTCGACCCGGTCCACCACCAGCACCGGAATCACCGGGGCCAGGTCCATCACCTGTTCTACCGTCAAGCTCACATCACTTCTCCCTGAACGCTGCGGCAGCGCCGAACAGCCCGATTTCATCATGAATGGCGCAGCGGATCGGCACGGTCGCCATCAGGCTTTCGAACCGGCCCTTCGCCTTGAAGCGGGTGTGGAACCCGCTCGTTTGCAGAAAATCCTTCATCCGCTGGGTCAGGCCGCCCGCCAGCACGACGCTGTGCGGGCCATGCGCCAGCGCCAGATCGCCCGCGACGGAGCCATAGCAGAGGCAGAAGCGGTCGAGCGCGCGACGGGCGAACTCGTCGCTCCCGTCCAGCGCCGCCTGCCACAATTCGGGGTCTTCCATCAGCACGACGCGGTCATGGCCGATCGTCGCCAGCGCCTTGTAGATATAATTGAGGCCCGGTCCCGACACGATCCGTTCGGTCGACACGCGCAGGAACTTGTCGCGCAGGTAGGAGAGGATTTTCTCCTCGATATGGTCGAGCGGTGCGAAGTCGAGATGGCCGCCCTCGGTCGCGATGACATGGGGATGGCCCTGGTCATAGGCGATCATCGCGACGCCAAGGCCCGTGCCGGGACCAAGGATGGTGACGCCGCCATCGATGGGGAAGGGGCGATCCTCACCGAACAGCAGGGGCAGGTTTTCGGCCGGCAGGCGGGACACGGCATGGGCCACCGCCTCGAAATCATTGACCAGCCGCACCGTATCGACGCCGATGTCGGCGGCCAGCGTATCGGCGCGGATCACCCAATTGCTGTTGGTCAGCTTGATCACCTCCCGCCCGATCGCGGTGGCGAAGGCGATGGAGGCGGCGCGGGGCAGGTCGCCGTCGCCGTCCTTCTTCTCGTCCTCGGCAAAGGCGGCCCAGCAGCTTTGCAGGCTGGGGTAATCGGCAACCTTATATTTACGCACGGTGCCAAGCGTCGGCACGCCCCGCTCGTCCAGCGAGGCGCGGGCGAAACGGGCATTGGTTCCGCCAATGTCGGCGGCGATGATGTCGGTCATGTCACTCTCCATCCGTTCGCCCTGAACTTGTCTAAGGGCCGCTCGTCCTTTGAAGAACGGGGCTTCGACAGGCTCAGCCCGAACGGAGTTAAATTAAATCTCGCTTTCCATGGCCGCCAGGATCGGCGACGCGCCCTGTTCGGCCAGGTCGCTATGATGGCGGAACAGCGCGAACAACTCGCGGCCGGTGTCATAGGGCGGGGGCGGCGCGGCGGGGATGTCCCGTGCGTCCCATGTCGCCGCGTCGACCAGCGCACTGACATCGCCCGTCTGCGCGCAGACCCGCACCAGATCGCCATCGCGCAGCTTTCCGATCGCGCCGCCGCCCAGGGCTTCGGGCGACAGATGGATGGCGGCGGGCACCTTGCCGGATGCGCCGGACATGCGGCCGTCGGTCAGCAACGCGACCTTGAAGCCGCGGTCCTGCAATACGCCCAGCGCCGGGGTCAGCTTGTGCAGTTCCGGCATGCCGTTCGCCTTTGGCCCCTGGAAACGGACCACGACCACGACGTCGCGTTCAAGTTCGCCGGCCTTGAACGCGCGCAGCACATCGTCCTGATCGTGGAACACGGCGGCGGGCGCCTCGATGGTCCAGCGTTCCTTGTCCACTGCGCTCACCTTCATGACGCAGCGGCCCAGATTGCCTTCCAGCAGCTTCATGCCGCCATCGGCCTGGAATGGGTTCGCGGCGGGACGAAGGATCGCTTCGTCGCGCGACGCGGGCACATCGCGCCACACCAGCTTCTCGTCCTCCAGCACTGGCTCGCTGCCATAGCCGGCCATCCCGTCACGCGCGACGGTCAGGATATCGCCATGCAGCAGCCCGGCGCCCAGCAATTCGCGGATCACGAAGCTGATGCCGCCCGCAGCATGGAAATTATTCACGTCGCCCGCGCCATTAGGATAGACGCGCGCCAGCAGCGGCACGACGTCCGAAATCTCGGCAAAGTCGGTCCAGTCGATATGGATGCCCGCCGCCCGCGCGATGGCGGGCAGGTGGATGGCATGGTTGGTCGACCCACCCGTCGCCATCAGGCCGATGATCGCGTTGACGATCGCCTTTTCATCGACGCAATGGCCCAGCGGCCGGTAGTCAGAGCCATCCCAGCCCATTTCCGCAAGGCGATGCGTCGCCGCGCGGGTCAGTTCGGTGCGCAGCTTCGTACCCGGATGGACGAAGGACGCGGCGGGCATGTGCAGGCCCATCATCTCCATCATCATCTGGTTGCTGTTGGCGGTGCCGTAGAAGGTGCAGGTGCCCGCGCCATGATAGGAGGCGCTTTCGGATTCCAGCAACTCGTCCTTGCCGACTTTTCCTTCCGCGTAAAGCTGGCGGATGCGCACCTTTTCCTTGTTGGCGAGGCCCGACGGCATCGGGCCGGCCGGTATCAGGATGGTAGGCAGATGGCCGAAGCGCAGCGCCCCGATCAGCAGGCCCGGCACGATCTTGTCGCAAATGCCGAGCAGCATCGCGCCCTCGAACATGGCGTGGCTGAGCGCGACCGCCGTGCCGAGTGCGATGGTGTCGCGGCTGAACAGCGACAGGTCCATGCCCGCCTGCCCCTGCGTCACGCCGTCGCACATGGCGGGAACGCCACCGGCGACCTGTGCGGTTGCGCCGACTTCGCGCGCCGCGATCTTGATGATCTCCGGGTAGCGGCCATAGGGCTGATGCGCCGACAGCATGTCGTTGTACGACGTCACGATCCCGATGTTCATCGCCGCGCCGGCGCGGATGACGCCCTTGTCCTCGCCGCTCGCGGCGAACGCATGGGCCAGATTGCCGCAGGAAAGCTGATCGCGATTGGTGCCCGCATTGCGGCCCCGTTCGATCAGGTCCAGATATTTCAGGCGTGAAGCGGCGCTGCGCTGCACGATGCGGTCGGTGACCGTTGCGATCACCGGATGTAGTTCAGTCATGCCAGCTGGCTCCGTCACGTTCGATTAGGGCAATGGCCGAAGACGGACCCCAGTTCCCCGAAGAATAGGCGGCGGGCTTCACATTGGCCTCTTTCCACCCGTCGATGATCGAATCGATCCATGTCCATTGCGCCTCCACCTCGTCCCGGCGGACGAAGAGGGTCTGGTCACCGGCCAGCAGGTCCAGAATCAATCGTTCGTAAGCGATGCGGCGGCGCTGCCCGGCAAAGGCGGCGGTCAGGGAGACGTCCAGCGTCACCTCGTCCAGCTTGACCTGCCGTTCCAGCCCCGGCCTTTTGCTCATGATGGCCAGCCGGATATATTCCTCCGGCTGCAATCGGATGACCAGCGTGTTCGGCTCCAGTCCGGTACCGTGCCCATCGCGGCCGAAGATGCTGTGGCGCACCGGCTTGAACTGGATCACGATTTCGGACTGGCGCGCGGGCATCCGCTTGCCGGTGCGCAGATAGAAAGGCACGCCCTGCCAGCGCCAATTGTCGATATAGGCCTTCAAGGCCACGAAGGTTTCGGTGTCGGACGGCTGGCCCAGTTCGTCGGCATAGCCGGTGACGATCTGACCGCTGACCGCGCCCGGCGTATATTGGCCGCGCACGCTGTGGGTCTTGACCGTCTCGTCGGTCATCGGGCGCAGCGATCGCAGCACCTTCACCTTCTCGTCGCGCACGGCGGTCGGGTCCATGCGGGCGGGCGGCTCCATGGCGATGATCGACAGGATTTGCAGGATATGATTCTGCACCATGTCGCGCAGCGCGCCGACGCCGTCATAATAGGATACGCGGCCTTCCAGCCCGACCGTCTCGCCCACGGTGATCTGCACATGGTCGATCGCCGTGGTGTTCCACAGCGGCTCGAACATCACGTTGCCGAAACGCAGGGCCAGCAGGTTCTGGACCGTTTCCTTGCCCAGATAATGATCGACGCGGAAAATCTGGTCCTCGGCGAACAGATGGCCGATGCCGTCATTCACGACTTTGGACGAGGCCAGATCCTTGCCGATCGGCTTTTCCATCGCGATGCGGGTGTGCGGCGTGATGAGGCCCGCGTCGGCCAGTCCCTGCGCGGTGGGCGCGAAGAGCGAGGGCGGGGTGGAGAGATAGACCGACAGGCCACGCTCCAGCCGGCCGTCGATCCGCGTGGCGAGCGCCGCGAACTGGTCCGCATTGCCGGCATCGACCGGCTGATAGGCGATCATCGTGCCGAAGCGCGCGGCGACCTCTTCATCATAGCGATCGGTGGCCAGGAACTGGCGCAACGCATCGTCCACCTGGCTGCGGAAGGCGGCGTCGTCCATTTCGGAACGGCCGGACGCGACGATCATGAAGTCGTCGGGCAGCAACCCGTCCGACAGCAAATTGTAGAGCGAGGGAAAGATCATCCGGCGCGCCAGATCACCGGTGGCGCCAAATAACAGGAACGTAGCAGACGGCTCGGTCAAAGGATGGTCCTTCTCCGTTTGTAAAATTGTCTATGTCTGCACGAGGCGCCCTTATAGCGCTCGCGGATCGTTACGCAAGAAGGCTATCGTGGAAGCCGTTTTGCAGCAACATCATGACAGGACGGCCTTTGCAAAAGCCGGACATTGCGCGAATCGGATCAGGATCGAAGGGCTTTTCAGCGCAGCCCGCGCCGCCAGTTGAGGATGTGCGCACCCGCGAGCAGCAGGCTGCCGGCGACGGTCCAGAGCGTTTCGGCCAGTGCGCCATGGGCGGCCAGCGCGCCGATGCTCATCAATGCCAGACCGGCGATGCCCGGCAAGAGGGGCGCCAGTCCGCCATGGCGGCGCTTGCCCTGTACCAAGGCGAACAGGCTGGTCGGCACCGCCAGCGCCAGCATGACGAGATGGAAGGATTCGCCCGGATCGATCCGGCTGGCAAAGGCGGGGAGCAGCGCGAACAGCAGCGGCAAACCCAGACAATGCAGGGTGCAGAGCGAGGAGGCGCAGAGCGCGAAACCATCCAGCCAGGCGGCAGGTCCGTTCGCCTGCCGGCTGACTTTCAGGGGCGGACAGGGGGAGGCATTTTGCCGCTCGTCGCAGGATGTCATGGCATTCCACTTAAATGATATAACGTTACATTATCGAGGCGGCATGTGGGCGTGGTCCCCTATGGTGTCAAGCGATGGGAAGGGTCTTTTATGCTGTCTGCCGATTTTCGGCTGGACGCCCGCGCCGGATTTTGTCATTTGCGCCCAACCAGCCGTGCGGGTGTGGTGAAACTGGTAGACGCGCCGGACTCAAAATCCGGTTCCGCAAGGAGTGTCGGTTCGATTCCGACCACCCGCACCACTGGCCCTTCCGACATGAGCGACCTGGCGATCGCGCCCCGATCATCGCGCCCAAGGTGTCGCGCACGGCCTGCGGCCATGCTATGCCGATTCCCATGAAGGTCCGCCACATCCTGCCGCCCTTGCTGTTCGGCCTGTTTGTCCTGATCATCGTCAGCGTGGGCGACGCGCTCATATGGAGCGTGCCCCACGCGATCGACAAACTACCCCCGCGCCTGCTGACGGTCGCGGTATTGACCGGGTTGTGGCTGGTGCGTCTGTACAAGCGGACGGTGCGGTAGCATGGTTTGCCGGGAACGGCGTTGCGGTCAGGATCGGTGAACATGGCTGGCGTCATCACGGAAGCCTGCATCAAGTGCAAACACATGGAATGTGTCGAGGTTTGCCCGGTGGATGCCTTCTATGAAGGCGAAAATATGCTCGTTATCAATCCGCTCGAATGTGTCGATTGCGGCTGCTGTATTGAGCAATGCCCCATAGATGCGATCGTCTTCGAGAATGAACCGCGCGCTGAACCCTGGATTGAGTTGAACGCCAGATATTCAAAGCTATGGCCGAATGTGACGTTCAACGGCAGGCAGAGTCCTGCCGATGCAGACCAATTCCGTGACGAAACGGACAAGTTTGCGCGTTATTTCTCGCCAAATCCTGGGAGTGGGGATGTCGGCTCTCCTCTCGATTCCGCTCGGACCGGTTCATGTGGCAAATGCAGCGATAAACATGCGGTATCCCCACCGAAGATGACAGCGATGCGTGTGACGCTGTTCATTGCGGGGCTGATGCTGGGCACCGTTCTGTTAGTCGGCAGCCTTGTTCTGGCTGGGATGATATTGTTCTCTTTCAATCCTCATCATTAGTTTGTGTTTGTCAGGCGCTATCTCCCACCCTGCGCCTGGAACCAGGGCACCATGCGGGCGATCGCGTCCTCGACCCGGTCGGTCGATACCGCGAAGCTGAAGCGGATGAAGCGGTGGCCGTCGACGGGATCAAAATCCACGCCCGGCGCGGTTGCCACCCCGGTTTCGCGCAGCAGCTTCTGGCAGAAGCTCAGGCTGTCATTGGTCAGGTGACTGATGTCGGCATAGATGTAGAAAGCGCCGTCGGGCGGCGCGATGCTGGCGAGGCCGAGGGCGGGCAGGGCGTCCAGCAGCAATTGCCGGTTGCGGCGGTAGCTGTCGACATGCCGCTCCAGTTCGTCGGTGCAATCGAAGGCAGTCAGGCCCGCGCGCTGGGCCAGCACCGGCGGCGTCAGGAACAGATTGCCCATCCGCGCCCGCGCCACGTCGATCAGCGCGGGCGGCACCACGATCCAGCCCAGCCGCCATCCGGCCATGCTGTAATATTTGGAAAAGCTGTTCACGATCAGCGCGTCGGGCGCAAATTCCAGCATCGACCGGGCCGGTTCGCCGAAGCTGAGGCCGTGATAGATTTCGTCGGAAATGATGCGGATGCCGCGGTCCGCACAGACCTGCGCGATCCGCGCCAGTTCGTCCGCCGGGATGATCGTGCCGGTGGGATTGGCCGGACTGGCCAGGATCAGGCCGTCGGGCGCAGGGTCGATCGCGGCCAGCGCGTCGGCGCTGATCTGATAGCGCTCGGCCGGGCCGCAGGCGACCTCGACCGGCTCCAGATAAAGCGCCTTCAAATTGTTGCGATAAGCGACATAGCCCGGCCGCGCGGTGGCGACGCGGGCGCCCGGCGCAAACAGGCTGGTCAGCGCCAGCACCAGCCCCGGTGATGCGCCGCAGGTGAGCAATATCTGCTCTGGATCGACCGCCACGCCATGCTTCTCGCCATAATGGCGCGCGATCCGCTCCTTCAGCGCCGGGCTTTCCCAATAGCCCATCGGTTCGGTATCCAGCACATGGTGGGCGACCGCGATCGCCTCGGCCGGCGCGCCGGTCGACGGCTGGCCGAATTCCATGTGCAGGATGGATCGCCCCTGCGCTTCGAGGGCATGGGCCTCGCGGCTGATGGCGATGGCGTGGAAGGGGGAGATGTCGGCAACCATGGCCCTGTGCCTAGAGCGCGGAAGCAACCATGTCGATGGGGCGGCGTTTTCCCGGCATGAACCCGACACTGCTCACCGCCCTGCAATATTATGGCGCGGGGGCCGCGACACTCGCGGCGCTGGTCGTGTCGCTCAATCTGGGACGACGTATAACCGGATGGGCATTCGTCCTGTTCATAACCAGCTCGATCGCGTTGATCGGCTGGGGCTTTCTCGACCGGAACAGCGAGGGGATAGGCTGGCAGAATCTGGCGCTGCTGGTCATCAACGCCGTGGGCGTGTGGCGCTATCTGATTTCCAAGCATGAGGTCGAAGATTGACCAAATGGGGTCAGGCCTCTGCCATCCAAACCTCGACCGGCACCGCGTCCTGCAACAGCGCAAGGCGGATCGGCAGTTCCTCCAACGGGCCACCCGCCAGCGCGCGATCATAGACCGCCTTCTTCCCCGCGCCGCTGATCTGGAGGAAGATATGGCCGCTCTGGAGGATGGCATGCGCGGTCAGCGACAGGCGCTGGTGCGGCGCCACCGGCGGCGTCGCGGCGATGGTCAGCGCCTTGCTTGCCAGCCCCTCGGCCAGTTCCACGCCCTCCGGGAAGAGCGAGGCGGTATGCCCATCATCGCCCATGCCCAGCAGGATGATGTCGAGCGGCCAGGGCAGGGCGGCAAAGTCCGCTTCCACCGCAGCCTGTCCTGCATAGGCGTCCGCCGCGTTATTCTTCATCGGCACGAAGCGGGCCTGCGCCGCCGCGCCCTGCAACAAAGTCTCGCGCACCAGCCGTTCGTTGCTGTCGGCGCTGTCGGGCGCGACCCAGCGTTCGTCCACCAGCGTCACCACGACCTTGTTCCAGTCGAGGTCGACCTGGCTCAGCGCCGCCAGCACCGGACGGGGCGATCGGCCGCCCGACACCGCGATGCTGGCGACCCCGCGTGCGGCGATACCTTCGGCCAGCAATGTGGCGATGCGCGTGGCGATATCGGCGGCGGCCTGCGCCCCGGTGGCGAAAAGATGTTCGATCGGCATGGGGCTACTCCGCAATGGCGTCAGGAAGGGTGCACATGTCCACCCATGTCGCCCCGGTCAAGGCCGCCAGCCGATCCGGCGTCAGTTCGACCGACGTGGTGCGCGATCCGGCGGCTGGAAAGACGGTGGCGAAATCCTTCAACGACACATCGCAATAGACGGGCAGGGGCGTGGGCAGGCCAAAGGGGCACACGCCGCCGACCGGATGGCCAGTCAGTTCCTCCACCTCATGCCCGCCCAGCATGCGCGGCTTGGCGCCCAGCGCGGCCTTGGCCTTGCCGTTGGACAGGCGCGCGTCGCCCCGCGCGCAGACCAGCACCACCGTTTCGCCCACCCGCAGCGACAAGGTCTTGGCGATCCGCGCCGGCTCCACGCCCAGTGCGGCGGCGGCTTCGGCCACCGTCGCGGTGCTGACGCCCTGGTCGATCAGGCTGACGTCCGGGGCATGTTCGGCGAAGAAGGCGCGGACGCTCGCCTCGCTCATGCGCGCTCGCCCAGCTTGCGCTCCCATGCCAGCGCATGGGCGACGATCTGGTCCAGGTCGCCATGGCGCGGCTGCCAGGGGAAGGTCGCCAATATCGCGCCATTGTCGGAAATCAGCTTGCCCGGATCGCCCGCCCGCCGGCCGACCATCACCCGCTGGATCGGATTGTTGGTCGCCCGGTCGACCGCGTCCAGCACCTCCAGCACGGAAAAGCCCCGGCCATAGCCGCAGTTGAGCAGATGGTTGCGATCCGGCTCCGCCATCAGCGCTTCCAGCGCCAGCAGATGCGCGGCGGCCAGATCGCTGACATGGATATAGTCGCGCACGCCCGTTCCGTCCGGCGTATCGAAATCCGTGCCGAAGACGGCCACGCTCTCCCGCTTGCCCAGCGCGGCCTCGACCGCAACCTTTATGAGGTGGGTCGCACCAGCAGTCGACTGGCCGGTGCGCCCCTGCGGATCGGCCCCCGCCACGTTGAAATAGCGTAGCGCGCAGAAATTCATCGGATGCGCCGCCGCCACGTCGCGCAGCATATATTCGGTCATCAGCTTCGACATGCCATAGGGATTGATCGGCCGCTGCGGCGTATCCTCCCGCACCGCCTCCACATCGGGCGTGCCATAGGTCGCGGCGGTGGACGAGAAGATGAAATGCGGCACGCCGACCCGCACAGCGCTCTCGATCAGGTCACGGGTCTTGGCGCTGTTATTATGATAATATTTCAGTGGGTTATCGACCGACTCTGGCACCACGACGGAACCGGCAAAATGCATGATCGCCTTGACGTCATGGTCGCGCAATGTCGCTTCGACCAGCGGCTGGTCGGCGATGTCGCCGCGGACCAGTTGCACGCCGTCCGGCACCGCCCAGTCGAAGCCCGTGACCAGATTGTCGATCACGACCACGCCATAACCGGCATCCTTCAGCGCCAGCACGGCATGGCTGCCGATATAGCCCGCACCGCCCGTGACCAGGATTGTCGGTTTGTCGCTCATCAAAAAAGGTCTCCCAGCCTGTTGCCGGGAGACCTAGCCGAGTGTCGTTAAGATTTATAGAGTGCGCGTTCCCCGGCGAAGGCCGGGGTCCAGTTCAGCCGGTCAATCTGGACCCCGGCCTTCGCCGGGGAACAAATCACGCTGCTGCTTTGGCAGGCACGGGATTGTAGAAAGTAGCCCCGCTCGCTGCCATCTCCCGCAATTGCTTCGTGGGCGCAAAGCGCGGCCCGTGGTCCGCTGCCAGCCGGTCCAGCACGGCCACGACATGGGCGATGCCGACCGTATCCATATGGCTGAACGGCCCGCCGGTGTAGGGCGCGAAGCCCCAGCCGAAGATCGCGCCGATATCGCCATCTTCCGGCGTTTCCAGCACGCCTTCCTCGAAGCAGCGGGCGCATTCGATCAACTGGCGATAGAGCAGGCGTTCCTTGACCGCTTCGACACCGGGCTGGTCGGCGGCGCGCGGGAACATTTCGCCCAAGACCGGTGACAGATGCTTCTTGCCGCCTTCGGGATAGTCGTACCAGCCCTTGCCATTTTTCCGGCCCAGACGCCCGGCCTCGACCATCTTGACCATGATGTCGTCCGAACCCTGCGGCACATAAGCGTCGCCCAGTTCTTTCCTGGCGGCGGTCATGATCTTGACGCCCAGTTCGATCGACACTTCGTCGCTGACGGCCAGAGGGCCAGTCGGCATGCCGAGTTGTTTGCCGGCATTTTCGATCAGCGCCGGATTGACGCCTTCGCCGACCAGCTCCGCGCCCTCCTGCACATAGGTGCCGAAGCTGCGCGAGGTGTAGAAACCGCGGCTGTCATGCACGACGATCGGCGTCTTCTTGATCTGCGCCACGAAATCCAGCGCCTTGGCGATGGCCGCGGGGCCGGTCTTCTCGCCCAGGATGATCTCGACCAGCGGCATCTTCTCGACCGGCGAGAAGAAATGGACGCCGATGAAATTCTCCGGCCTGGTCCAGGCCTGCGCCAGCTTGGTGATGGGCAAAGTGGAGGTGTTGGACCCGAAAATGGTGTCCGCCCCCAGCACGGCTTCGACCTGTTTGGTCACTTCCGCCTTGATGGCAACATCCTCGAAGACCGCCTCGATCACGAAGTCCGCGCCGGCGAGCGCCGCATAGTCTGTGGTCGGCGTCACGCGGGCCAGCGTGGCTTCCAGCTTTTCCGGCGTCATGCCCTTGCCCAGCCGCTTCTTCAGCACTTCCTCGACATGCGCCTTGCCCTTTTCCGCATAGGCCAGATCGCGGTCGAACAGTACGACGTCGATCCCCGCCTGTGCAGCGACGGTGGCGATGCCCGCGCCCATCATGCCCGCGCCCAGCATGGCGAGCTTCGTGGTCGGCGCCTTGGGCTGATCCTTGGGGCGCCGCGCGCCGCGTTCGGCCGCCTGCTTGTTCACGAAAAGCGTGCGGATCATGTTGCTCGCCTGCGGGTCGGCGGCGACCTTGGCGAAATATTTGCTTTCGATTCGGATCGCCCGATCCATCGGCAAAGTGATGCCTTCATAGACGGCGGACAGCAGAGCGATCGGCGCGTTCATGTTGCGCTGCGTCTGCTTGAGCGTCATCGGCAGCGCGCCGGCCATGGTCTGGACGAAGGCGGGGTTGAAGCCGCCTGCGCCGCCGGGCACCTTGAATCCCTTGACGTCCCACGGTTGCGTGTTGGCGGTCGGATTGGCCTTCACCCATTCCTTCGCCGCCGCGACCGCCGTGCCTTGCGGCACGACCTGATCCACCGCCTTCAGCATCGCCGCTTCGGCCGGGCGGAACAGCTTGCCCTGGAGCATATACATCAGCGCGGCCTGCACGCCCATCAGGCGCGGCAGGCGCTGCGATCCGCCGCCGCCGGGGAACAGGCCGATCAGGATTTCGGGCAGGCCGAGCTGCGTCTTGCTGCTGTCGCCCACGATGCGGCGATGGCAGGCCAGCGCCAGTTCGAACCCGCCACCGACGCAGGTGCCTTCGATGGCGCAGGCGATCGGCTTGCCGCTGGTTTCAAGACGGCGGAACAGCGCGTTCAGCACGAACAGCTTGTCGAAGATGGCGGCCGGGGCAGGGCGTTCGCCGTCGCTGGTCGCCAGCATCGCGCCGAAATATTTAAGGTCCATGCCGGCCATGAAGCCGCTGTCCTTGCCCGACCCGATGACCGCGCCCTTGATGCCGTCGTCCGACGCGATGCGCGTGATCGCGGCATCCAGATCGGTCAGGAAATCTGGACCGATGACGTTCATCGACTGGCCGGGCACGTCGATGGTCAGGGTGGCGATGCCGTCGGCGTCGATATCGAAGTTGATGGTGTTCATGATGCAGCCTTTCCCATCTCCGTTCGTGCTGAGTAGGGGCTGAGCCTGTCGAAGCCCCGTATCGAAGCATCCTTCGATACGCCATTTCGACTTCGCTCAATGGCTACTCAGGACGAACGAATTATATTTCTCAAATGCGCTCGATGATGATCCCGGTGCCCATGCCCGCGCCGACGCACAGGTTGATGAGCGCCGTGCCCTTGCCGGAGCGTTCCAGTTCGTCCAGCGCCGTACCCAGCACCATCGCCCCGGTCGCGCCCAGCGGATGGCCCATGGCGATCGCGCCGCCATTCACGTTGATCTTGCTATGGTCGAGGTTCATCGCCTGCATGTACCGTAACACGACCGACGCGAAGGCCTCGTTCAGTTCCCAGAGATCAATGTCGGCGGTGGTCATGCCAGCCCGCGCCAGCAGCTTGCCCGCGACGAACTCCGGCCCGGTCAGCATGATGAGCGGCTCCGATCCGATCGAGGCCATCGCCTTGATCCGGGCGCGGGCTTTAAGCCCATATTTCTCGCCCATATCCTTGTTGCCGACCAGCACGGCGGCCGCGCCGTCCACGATGCCGCTGCTGTTGCCCGCATGGTGGACATGGTTGACCCTCTCCAGTTCCGGGTAGCGCAGCAGGGCGACGGTGTCGAAGCCCGGCATCTCCTCGCCCAGGGCGGTGAAGCTGGGCTTCAATGCGCCCAGCGACTGCATCGTCGCGTCGGGGCGCATATGTTCGTCATGGTCCAGCACGATGCCGCCGATCACGTCCTTCACCGGCACGATCGATCTGGCGAAGCGTCCTTCGTCCCAAGCCTGCTTGGCGCGCTTCTGGCTTTCGACGGCATAGGCGTCGGCGTCGTCGCGGCTGATGCCGAATTTGGTGGCGATGACGTCAGCGCCGATGCCTTGCGGCGCGAAATAGGTTTTGTACGCGACCGCCGGGTCCATCGCCCATGCGCCGCCGTCCGACGCCATCGGCACGCGGCTCATCGATTCGACGCCGCCGCCGATCGCGAACATCGCCTCGCCGGAATAGACCTTGGCGGCGGCCATGTTCACGGCCTCCAGCCCGGACGCGCAGAAACGGTTGATCTGCACGCCCGGCACGGTCTGCGCATAATCGGCGTTCAGCACGGCGACGCGGGCGATATCCGCGCCCTGTTCGCCGACGGGGCTGACGCAGCCGAGGATCACGTCATCGACGTCGGCAGTGTCGATCTGGCTGCGGTCGCGCACGGCTTCCAGCACCTGCGTCGCCAGTTGGATCGGGGTGATGTCGTGCAGCGAGCCATCGGCCTTGCCCCGGCCACGGGGCGTCCTGACGGCGTCGTAAATATAGGCTTCCATGGTCTTTCCCTCTCCGTGGGGGCCGTTCCGGCGCTTCGGATATTGGTGTCGAATGTATTTACGTTTACGTAAAGTGCAAGTGTCTAATATGCTGTTCGCGACAGGGTCAGCATGCCGTAGCGGCAGTTTGCGATTATCAAATTACCTGTCCAACTCGCTGTCGCAATTCACGCCTTTCCACCGGCGAATCCCCATGGCATTCCCAATCCATGCGCATCGCCATCCTGTCCGACATTCATGGCAATATCGTCGCACTGGACGCAGTGCTGGCCGACGTCGCCAGGCAGGGCGCGGATATGATGGTCAATCTGGGCGATATCCTGTCCGGCCCGCTCTTTCCCTGTGAGACGGCGGACCGGCTGATGGCGCTGAACCTGCCGACGATCCGGGGCAATCATGAGCGGCAATTGCTCACCCATGACCCGGCCCGCATGGGGGCGTCCGACCTCTATACCCATCGCCAACTGCAACCGCATCATCGCGCCTGGATCGCGGCGCTGCCCGACCAGTTCCGGCCGGTCGACGATGTGCTGATGGTGCATGGCGCGCCGGGCGACGATCTTTGCTACTGGCTGGAAACGCTCGACCCGCATGGCCTGCGTCCCGCCACCGCCGCAGAGGTGGAGGCACGGGCAGGGGGCGCCGCTGCGCCATTGATCCTGTGCGGCCATACCCATATGCCGCGCATCCATCGCCGGCAGGGCGGCGGCCTGATCGTCAATCCGGGCAGCGTCGGCCTGCCGGCCTATGCCGATGACCATCCCTTCCCGCACAGCGTGGAAGCGGGATCGCCCCATGCACGCTATGCCATGGCCGATCGGATCGACGGCGCATGGCAGGCGCGCCTGATCGCCATCCCCTATGACTGGGAAGCCGCCGCCTGCGCCGCCGACACCCATGGCCGCCCCGACTGGGCGCGGGCGTTGCGCACCGGCATGATGTAAGGGGCATGATGTAAGGGGCATGGTATAAGGGGCATGGCATAGAAGCGTTGCACCCCGGCCATTGCCGTCTATATCGACCCCATGGACAGTGTGACCGACGCCTCGACCAACAAACCGCCGTCCCCCTTTGCCATCCCCACCTTCCGCGCCATCTGGTCCGCCAGCCTTGCGTCCAATTTCGGCGGCCTGATCCAGTCGGTCGGCGCGGCCTGGATGATGACGTCGCTTTCGGCGTCGCCCTTGCTGATCGCGCTGGTCCCGGCGGCGACCACGCTGCCCATCATGCTGCTCTCGCTCTGGGCCGGTGCGGTCGCGGACAATCTGGACCGGCGCAAGGTGATGATCGCCTGCCAATGCGCCATGCTGCTGACGTCGGCGCTGCTGGCGACGACCGCCTGGTTCGGGCTGATGACGCCCTGGCTGCTCCTGTCCTTCACCTTTGCCATCGGTTGCGCCACCGCGATCAACGGTCCCGCCTGGCAGGCGTCGGTGGGCGACATGGTGCCGCGCGCGGTCTTGCCCAGCGCGGTGGCGATGAACTCGATGGGCTTCAATCTGGCGCGCAGCACCGGTCCGGCGCTGGGCGGCATCATCGTCGCGGCGGCGGGGGCTGCGGCGGCGTTCCTGGTCAATGCGCTCAGCTATGTCGGCCTGCTGGTGGTGCTGGCGCGCTGGCGGCCGGACCTGCCGCCCAAGCTGCTGCCGCGCGAACGGCTGGGCGTGGCGATGGTCGCCGGCGTCGGCTATGTCGCGGCATCGCCGAACATCAAGCTGGTGCTGTTGCGCAGTGGCGCCTTCGGCATCGGCGCGGCGGCGGTGTCCGCCCTGATGCCGCTGGTCGCGCGCGACGTTCTGGGGGGCGGGGCGCTGACCTTCGGCATCACCAGCGGCGGCTTCGGTGTCGGTGCAGTGCTGGGCGCGCTGGGCAGCCGGCGGCTGCGGACCTTCATCTCCGTCGAAACCCTGGTCCGCTGTGCGACCCTGTCCATGGCGCTGGGCACGGCCCTGACCGGGGCCAGCAGCCTGCTGCCACTGGCGATCCTGGGCTATATGCTGGCGGGGGCGGGCTGGGTGTTGGCGCTGTCCACCTTCAACGTGTCGGTTCAGATGTCGGCGCCGCGATGGGTGGTGGCGCGCGCGGTGGCGCTGTACCAGATGATCGCCTTTGGCGGCATGGCAGGCGGCGCCTGGCTGTTCGGCTTGGTGGCGGAGCAGCATGGCGTGGTGATCGGCCTCTATGCGGCGGCCGGCATGCAGTTCGTCGCTGCGATGCTGGGGCTGTGGCGGCCGTTGCCGCAGATCGGCGACGATAATCTCGATCCGCGCGGCGATTGGCGGGAACCCGATACCACCGTGTCGGTCGAGCCTCGAAGCGGACCGATCGTCATCACCATCGAATATCGCATTCCCGCCGGATCGATCGTTCCCTTCCTGGCCGCGATGAGCGAGCGGCGGCGAATCCGGCGCCGCGATGGCGCCCATGGCTGGCAGTTGCTGCGCGACCTGGGGGAGCCGGACCTGTGGGTCGAACGCTATCATGTGTCGACCTGGCTGGATTATGTCCGCCACAATCAACGCCGCACCGTCGCCGACATCGCCAACAGCGACGCCATCCATGCGCTGCATCAGGGGCCGGACGCGCCGGTCGTGCATCGCCGTCTGGAACGGCAGACGGGATCGCTGCCGATCAGTCGCGCGCCCGACGCCCGCGAAATGGGCGATGGCCTGACCGATCCGACCCGGTCGAACTGATCCTTATTGCGGCGTGACCGGGCGCCAGCCGGGCAGGTCTTCGGGCGTATCGACATCGTGCAGGATATTGCCCGTCGTCTCGATCTGGATGCCGTGGCTCAGCAGCGCGCGCGCACCCTGGTCACCCTTGAGCGCCAGCAGTTCGGGAAAATGCTTGCGCCCGATAAAGGCGGGCGGCGAGGACGAGAAGCCATCGGTAGAGGCCACCACAGAGCGGATATCCTCCGCCGCCAGGCAGATGCGATTATAATGGGTCTGCGGCACGTCGGGCATGTCCGCCAGACAGATCAGGACGCCGCGTATCTTGTTGTTGGGCATTACATGTTCGACCGCACGCACGATGCTGCCCGATATGCCATCTTCTGGCTGGTCGTTGACGAGGATCGTATAGCCGCGCCGGTCCAGCTTGCGATGGATGACGGGCGCGAATGCGATTGGCCGGACCACCGCGATCAACTCGGCAAAGGCCATGGAGGCGACCGTCTCCAGCACATGCGCCGCCATCGGCTTGCCCCGCAATTCCGTCATCAGCTTGTCCGCCTCGCCGAAGCGGGAGGATGTGCCGGCCGCCAGCAGCACGGCGGCGATCCGTTCAGTACGCATGATAGGTGATGAGCAGAGGCATTTTGTTGTGGCGATCCCGTATCCGCCCGATTTGCCACCACTATGATCTTGTGTCCAGCGGCCCGAAAGACACTGGCCATCGCGCCACCCAGCCGCCATATGCGGGACCAACAGCATAAGGAGTGGCCGGTAGATGGCATGTGACCTGGAAGCGGAGACGGTCGGCGCAGGCAAGGAGCCGGTTCCGGCCGACGTCAGCGAGGCGATCCGCACCCTGATCCGCTGGTCGGGCGACAGCCCCGAACGCGAAGGATTGATGGAAACCCCCGAGCGCGTCGCGCGCGCCTGGCGTGAATATTGCCGCGGCTATGGTGACGATCCGGCCTATCATTTGTCGCGCATCTTCCATGAAGTGGGCGGCTATGATGACGTCGTGCTGCTCAAGGACATACCGTTCCAGTCGCATTGCGAACATCATATGGCGCCGATCGTGGGCAAGGCGCATATCGCCTATCTGCCCGGCGCCTATGTGGTGGGCATTTCCAAGCTGGCCCGCGTGCTGCATGCCTATGCCAACCGGTTGCAGGTCCAGGAACGGCTGACGTCGGAAGTGGCCAACTGCATCTGGGAGCATCTCAAGCCCCAGGGCGTGGCCGTGGTGATCGAGGCGACCCATGGCTGCATGACCGGTCGCGGCGTGCGCACCCCCAATGTCATCATGAAGACCAGTCGCATGCTGGGCGTGTTCCGCGACAGTGAAAAGTCGCGGGAGGAAGTGCTGAAGCTCATTTCATCATGAGCGGCGAAGACGATAGCGAACCGGCCTATCGCCCGCTGGGTCGGGCGCGCAGCGATGTCGCGCCGGTCGGCGCACCGCTGGCGCCCAAGCGACTGGCGTTGGTCACCGGCGGGCATCGGCGGCTGGGCGGCATCATCGCCGCTGCGCTGGCGAAGGCCGGTCATTCGCTCGCCATCCATGGCAGTCACGACACGCGGCTCGATTCCCATCTGGCGCTGACCTTTGAGGAGGAAGCGACGGAGTGGGAGGGCTTCGTCGTCGATTTCGCCGATCCCGAAGGGGCGGAAGAACTGGTGGCGCAGGTGGCCGAACGGTTCGGCCGCCCGCCCGATATCCTCGTCAACAGCGCGGCCATCTTCGGGCAGGACCGGCTGGAGACGGTGACCGCCGACGACCTGATGCGCCACTATGCGGTCAATTGCGCCGCGCCGACATTGCTGACGAAGGCGTTCGCGACCATTCCCGCCGGGGTGGGGGATCGCTGCATCATCAACATCCTCGACCAGCGGATCGACCATCCCCATGCCGACCAGATGGCCTATACATTGTCGAAGCTGGCGCTGGCTGGCCTGACCCGCACCAGCGCCCGCAGCCTGGCGCCAAGGGTCAGGGTCAATGCCGTCGCGCCGGGCCTGACGATCGCGACACCCGATTATGACGAGGCGCAGATGGAACGGCTGGCCAGGCTGATGCCACTCGAGCGGCTGCCGCAGGCGGAGCAGATCGCGCAAGCGGTTCTCTATCTGGTGGAGGCGAGCGCGGTGACTGGCCAGACGCTCTATGTCGATGGCGGCGCGCATCTTAAAAGCTATGACCGCGATTTCATGCATCTGTGCCGATAGGGCTGGCATAAATGCAAGGGGCAGGGGGCTGGCGTGGCTAGCATCCTGCCCATAGATCGTTCGACAAACCGAAATGAGGGAGATGGCGATGACCTATGAAACGATCCTGGTGGAGCAGCGCGACGCCGTCACGCTGATCACGCTGAACCGCCCGCAGGCGCTGAACGCGCTCAACAGCCATGTCCTCAAGGAACTGAGCGCCGCCTTCGCCGCCTATGACGCCGATCCGACCCAGCGCTGCGCGGTGCTGACTGGCAGCGGCGAGAAGGCCTTTGCGGCGGGCGCCGACATCAAGGAAATGGTCGACAAGCAGGCCGCCGACTTCTTCCTGGAGGATTTCTTTTCCGGCTGGCAGACCGGCGTGGTCGCGACCCGCAAGCCGTGGATCGCGGCGGTGCAGGGCTTTGCACTGGGTGGCGGCTGCGAACTGGCGATGATGGCCGACTTCATCATCGCGGGCGACACGGCGAAATTCGGGCAGCCCGAAATCAAGCTGGGCGTGGCGCCCGGCATGGGTGGGTCGCAGCGCCTGACCCGCGCCGTGGGCAAGGCGAAGGCGATGGAGATGTGCCTGACCGGCCGGATGATGGACGCGGCCGAAGCCGAACGGTCCGGGCTGGTGAGCCGCATCGTCCCCGCCGCCGATTTGCTGGAAGACGCGCTCAAGACCGCCGCGACGATCGCTGCGCTGCCGCCGATGGCCGCGATGGTGAACAAGGAAATGGTCAACATCGCCTTTGAGACGGGCCTCGCCCAAGGGTTGCTGACGGAGCGCCGCCTGTTCCAGATTCTGACCGCGACGGAAGACAAGAAGGAAGGCATGACCGCCTTCGTCGAAAAGCGCGCCGGCATCTGGAAGGGACGATAAGCAATATCGACAATTCATATCAATCCGCGTCGTGGCATCTGGGGATGTGGTGGCTTTAACCGCCCTTCACCGGACGCCAATGGATTGAACGCAGGGCGCATCTAAACCGCCCATGATATTTTGAGTATCTCGCCAGGGCCTGAGAAAATCTCATTGGTCCGTGGCGGAGTTCATCGGCAATCTCGTTTCACAAGAAAACGCAGAAATGAAGCTGGAGAGGGTCGCCGGTCGGCGCACCCTCCCTGCTGCTGCGTCTTGAAAACAGGGAGCCTTTGAATGTCCGTATCCTCGTCCATCCGCCTGTCCTCTCGCGCCGCGCTGCTGATCGCCTGCGCCGCCGGAGCGCTGAGCGCCGCGCACGCACAAGAGCCGGTGGATAGTGACGAAAGCAGCATCACCGTCACCGGCCGCCGCATTTCGCAATCGGCCGAGGCGATCGGTGAGGACAAGGTGACGAACGTGGTCGCGGTCACGCGGGAGGCTTTGCTGTCCGCGCCGTCGGGCATTTCGGGCCTCAAGATGCTGGAGCAACTGCCCGGCTTCAACGTTCAGACCGACGGCGCGCTCGGCCTCTATGAATTCGGCAACAGCGTCCAGACCCGCGCCTTCAACCTCGACCAGATCGGCTTCGTGGTCGATGGCATCCCCACCGGCCGCAGCGACGCTTTCGGCGGCAGCCCGGTGTTCCGCTATGTCGACAATGAAAATCTGGGCGTGGTGGAGGCCGCGGTCGGCGCGGGCGATGTCGGCCTGCCCAGTTACTCGACGCTTGGCCCGGTCGTGCAATATAACAGCATCGCGCCGCAGGAGGAGATGGGCCTGTTCGTTTCGCAGAGCTTCGGCGATTTCGACATGAAGCGCACCTTCATCCGCGCCAGCACGGGCCAGGTCGGCCCGTTCCGCGCCTATGTCAGCCGCACGAAGCTGAATACCGACCTGTGGCGCGGCGACGGCACGGTCGATCGTGAGCATTGGGAAGCCATGGTCCATGCCGATCTTGGCGGCGATAGCTGGGCGCGGTTCAAGTTCGTGTCGAACAAGTTCAACGACTTCGATTCCCCCTCGCTCAGCCGCAGCCAGTATCTGACCGGCACCGACATCGGCGGCAAGAGTGGCCGGGATCGCGGCTATATCTCGGTCGTGCCCAACACGACACCGGGCTTCGCGCCGGTCGCGGGCGGTCCGGCCTACAGCAACGCCAACTATGCCTATACCAACACGCTCGCCATCAACGTGCGCGACGACAAGCTGTATGGCGGCACCATCCATGCCGGCATCGCCGATGGCGTCTGGGCCGAAGCGACGGCCTATTATGAGGATAAGGGCGGTTATGGCGTGTCGCCCGACACCTATGCCAACAGCCTGACCATCTACACCCGCGAGACGGCGGCCGGCATCGCGCTGAACGCGCCCAAGGGCACGCAATATGGCCTGTCGACCGTTGGCGGCGAGCGCTATGGCCTGACCACCAAGCTGCATTGGGAACTGGGCGTCCAGACGATCGAAGCAGGGTTGTGGGCCGAGGTCGATACCTACAACCGCACCCAGGCGCGCTACAACACCACCGACGGTTCGCCCGCGAGCGCGCCCAATCTGGACGATCTGGTCTATGTCCGTCGCAACTATCAGTCGGAACGCAATACGACACAGGCCTTCATCAAGGACCGGATCGCGCTGCTGGACGACAGGCTGATCTTCGACCTGGGCATCAAGGCGCTGAACATCGACTATCGCTACAGCGGCTATCGCGATTTCAACGATTATTACCGTAATGCCGGCACCACGGCGGCGCCCGTCTGGGTCGCGGGCTGGGGTCCGCAGACGCTGCGCACCAGCTATAGCGACGGCTTCCTGCCGCAGGCCGGTGTCCTTTTCAAGCTGGACAATCAGAGCCAGGTCTTCGCGTCCTATTCGGAAAATATGGCGCTGCCCAAGGGACTGGACGATGTCTTCTCCGTCTCGCTCAACAGCAGCGCGGCCGGCGTGCCTGCGCCCGCGCCCGAACGGTCGCAGAATTTCGAGGCGGGCATCCGCACCAATCAGGGGCAATTCTACGCCTCGCTGGCGGGCTACTACACCAAGTTCAAGAACCGTATCCAGTCGATCGGATCGATCCTGCCCGGCACCACCAACGTCATCGAAACCTTCTATCAGAATGTCGGCCGGGTGACGGCCTATGGCGCGGAATTCAGCGGCACGTTCAAGCCGTCGGCGCTCAATGGCCTCGCTTATTTCAACCTCAACGCCACCTACAACATCGCCAAGTTCAAGGATGACATCGTCACCGCGACGACGACCTACCAGACCGACGGGAAATATATTCCCGATAGCGCCAAGTGGATCGTCAATGGCGGCGTGACCATCGAACCGGCGAGCTGGCTGGTCGGCAATTTCAGCGGCAAATATACCTCGCGCCGCTGGTCGACCTTCGACAATTCGGCCGGGTCCAGCGTGAAGGGCTTCACCGTGTTCAGCGCCTATGTCGATATCGGCGACGGCTTCAGCCTGGGGCCGGTCAAGAGCGTGAAGGCGCGTTTCAACATCGACAATATCTTCGACAAGGACACGCTGTCCTACATTTCGGCCGCCGTGACGGGCGACGGCAATTTCCGTCCGCTGTCGCCGCGCACCTTCCAGTTCACCATCTCGGGTGAAATCTGATGCGGGCGAGCTGGATGATGGGGGCGGCGCTCCTTGCGCTGCTCCCGCTGACGGCGCAGGCGGAGGCGCCCGTCGTCACGAAGAAGGCGTATCAACTGCACCAGAAGTTGCTGACGCTCGACAGCCATCTCGACACGCCTGCCTCGCTCGATCTGCCCGGCTGGTCGATCGAGGAGGGGCATGACGTCCATGGCGACTATACCCAGGTCGATCTGCCGCGGATGAAGCAGGGCGGTCTGGATGGCGGTTTCTGGGCCATCTATACGGGGCAGGGGCCGGTGACGATCGAGGGGTTCCGCAAGGCGCGCGACTTTGCGATCCTGCGCGGCCTGTCGATCCGCAACATGGTGGCCGCGGACCCGGCCAATTTCGCGCTGGCGCTGGAGGCGAAGGACGCCGCGCCGATCGCGGCGGCGGGCAAGCGGGTCGTCTATCTGTCGATCGAAAACGCCTATCCGCTGGGTGAGGACGTCACCCTGCTCAAGACCTTCTACGATATCGGCGTGCGCGTGTCGGGCTTTGCCCATTTCGCGCATAACCAGTTTGCCGACAGCAGCACCGACCCATCTGGCAAGCCGCGCTTCGGCGGCCTCAGCCCGCTGGGCAAGGAATTGCTGAAGGAAATGAACCGTCTGGGCATCGTGCCCGATGCGTCGCACAGCTCGGACCAGGTACTGGACGATCTGCTGGCGCTGTCGACCACGCCGATCATCCTGACTCATTCGGGCTGCAAGGCGATCTATCGCCATCCGCGCAATATCGATGACGATCATCTGAAGGCTTTGGCGGCCAAGGGCGGGGTGATCCAGATGAACGCCTATGGCACCTATCTGCGCGCGTCCAAGCCCAATCCCCAACGGCAGGAGGCGTTGAAGGCGCTGTTCGGGCAGTTGCGCGAGGATGCCAAGCTATCGCCGGAAAAGCGCGCCGAACTGCTGGCGAAGCGGCAGGAGATCGACCGGCTCTATCCCGATACCGACCGGCCGAGCTTCGACGATTTCATGGCGCATATGCTTCATGCACTCAAAGTCGTGGGGCCGGATCATGTCGGTATCGGCGCGGACTGGGATGGTGGCGGCGGCGTGGTCGGCATGGAGGATGTGGTCGACCTGCCCAAGATCACCGCTGCGCTGCTGAAGGCGGGCTATAGCGAGGCCGATATCCAGAAGATCTGGTCCGGCAATGTGCTGCGTGTTCTGGCCGCGAACGAGGCGGGCAAGGGGAAGTAGCCTTGCTGGACCCCGGCCTGCGCCGGGGAACGGCATGGCTTATTTCCCTTCCAGCATCTCGATCATCAGGGAGAAGTCGCGGGCGGTTTCACCCTGATTGGCGAGCAACTGGTAAAGCGATTCCGCCACATTGCCCATCGGCACCGACGCGCCGACCGAGGCCGCGGCTTCGGACGCGAGTTTCAGATCCTTGAGCATCAGGCCGACGGCGAAGCCGCCCTGATAGCCATTGTCCGCCGGGGTTTGCGGGCCGACGCCGGGGACGGGGCAATAGCTGGTCATAGACCAGCTCTGACCGGACGAGACGCTGCTGATGTCGTAGAAGGTCTGAGGGTCCAGGCCCAGCTTCTTCGCCATGGCGAACGTCTCGCAGGTGGCGACCATGGTCGCGCCGAGCAGCATATTGTTGCAGATCTTGGCGCCCTGGCCATTGCCTGCGCCACCGGCATGGATCACCGCCTTCCCCATGGCGGACAGGATCGGCCTGGCCTTGGCGAAAGCGGCGTCCGACCCGCCCACCATGAAGGTGAGCGTGCCGCCATTGGCCGCTGCGATGCCGCCGGAGACGGGCGCGTCGACCATGTCGAAGCCCTGCGCGGTGGCGGCGTCGATCACCCGGCGGGCGGTGGCGACGTCGATGGTGGAGCAGTCGAGGAAGAGCGCGCCGGGCGTGGCCGCGCCGAACACGTCACCGTTATAGACGCTTTCGACATGCTTGCCGGCGGGCAGCATGGTGACGACCGCGTCGGCACCGGCGACCGCATCGGCGGCGCTGGCTGCGCGGACCGCACCATGGCCTTGCGCCTTGGCCAGCGCGTCCTCCGACAGGTCGAAGGCGCGCACGGCATAGCCGTTCTTCAGCAGGTTGGCGGCCATGCCGCCGCCCATATTGCCAAGCCCGATGAAGGCGATCGTCTGGGTCAATTTCCTATCCTCTTCCGCTTTATTTGACGCATCGCTGATCGTGAAAAACCGGTTCCCACCTTTTCGCGCGATGCTCTTAACTTCGCACATTTCCCGCACGTTTTGACATTATGTTGCGCTGTCTCGATCCTATCGGAAAGTAAGGCGCAAGAGGCCGGCGGAGGGTTCCGTCAGTCTAGCAGCCGCTGGCCCGATAGGACAGGATCAGCCGGTCTCCGCCACTTCGGGAAGGGGTGTCCACTGCCTGTCCGCCGGCAGCGGCGCGAAGATGGCGTCGATCATCGCGTCGTCCACCTGCTCCAGCGTAGGCGGGTTCCAGCGCGGCGCATTATCCTTGTCGAAGATCACCGCGCGTACGCCCTCCACGAAGTCGGGGCGACGGATGATCGCGCAGGCGAGGCCATATTCCATCGCCATATTGTCGGCGAAGCTGTCCTTGCGCCCGCCTTCGACTAGTTGGCGCAGCGCCACCTTGATCGTCTGGGGCGATTTGGTGGCAAGGACAGCCAGTTGTTTGGCCGCCCATTCGCCGCCATCGGCCTGAAGCGCGGCGACGATTTCCTCCGCCTTGTCGGATGCGAAGTGCCTGTCGATATCGGCGCGAACGGCCTCCAGCTTCGAGGGGGGAGGCGATACCATATTCTCGTCCAATATCTCTTCCAGCCCCAGCGGGTCGGCCAATATCCGGGCCTTGACCGCGTCCAGATGATCGGACGGGATATAATGGGTGGCGATGCCGATGGCCGTGCAGTCGGCCCCGTCGATCCGCGATCCGGTCGCCGCCAGCCACGCCCCGACCCGGCCGGGCAGGCGCGGCAGATACCAGCCGCCGCCGACATCGGGGAAAAGGCCGATGCCGGTTTCGGGCATGGCGAAATTCGTCCGCTCGGTCGCGACGCGGAAGCGGGCGGGGAGGGACAGGCCGACGCCGCCGCCCATGACGATGCCGTCGATGAAGGCGACGATCGGCTTGTCATAGACGAACAGCAGATGGTTCATGCGGTATTCGAGGCTGAAGAAGCGCTCGGCCTCCACGCAGTCCGCCCTGGCACTATTGGCGATCAGCGCGATGTCGCCGCCGGCGCAGAAGCCGCGGGACAGTCTGGGATCGCCATCGGCGGCGGGCAGATGGTCGATCATGACCGCGACGATGGCATCATCCTGCCCCCAGGCGAGCAGGGCATCGTTGATCGCTTCGCACATGACGGGGGTCAGCGCATGGATCGCCTTTGGCCGGTTGAGGCGGATGCGGCCGACGCCGTTTTCGATGAAAGTCAGGACTTGGTCGGTCATTATCTTCCTATCCTCTCCCCTCCCAGGGGAGAGGATACGCAGCCTTGGCGCGGCACGCGCCTAGGCGGAGTTCGAGAGGGGGATGGCTTGGCGCATCGCCCCCTCTCCCAGCTGCGACTAGGCAGCACGCTGCCAAGTCTTCGCAACCCTCTCCCCCGAGGGGAGAGGGGCATAGATCAGTGCCGCAGCATGTCCCGCGCCACGATCATGCGCATCACCTGATTGGTGCCCTCCAGGATGGAATGGACGCGCAGGTCGCGCCAGAAGCGTTCGATCGGATAGTCCATCAGATAGCCATAGCCGCCATGGAGTTGCAGCGCGCGGTCGACCACCGAGGAGCCGGTGTCGGTGGCGAAGCGCTTGGCCATGGCAGCGAAGCGGGTCTTGTCCGGTGCGTTTTCCGTCACCTTGACGGCGGCGGCGTACAGGAGCGTGCGGGCGGCCTCCAACTCGGTCTGCATGTCGGCCAGGGTGAATTGCGTGTTCTGGAAATCGGCGATCGACTGGCCGAACTGCTTGCGGTCCCTGGTATATTGCACGGTTTCATCGATGCAGCGTTGCGCGCCGCCGAGCGAACAGGCGCCGATATTGAGACGGCCGCCGTCGAGGCCCATCATCGCGATGCGGAAGCCTTCGCCCTCCGCGCCTACGCGGTTTTCGACCGGGACTCGCACCGCGTCGAAATTGACCTGCGCCGTGGGTTGCGAGTGCCAGCCGAGTTTGCGTTCCTGCGCGCCAAAGCTGACACCGGGCATGTCCTTTTCGATGACGAGGCAGGATATGCCCTTCGGCCCGTCCTCACCGGTGCGGACCATGACGACATAGATGTCGTTCTCGCCGCCGCCGGAGATGAACTGCTTGGAGCCGGTGACGACATAATGGTCGCCGTCGCGCACCGCCCTGGTCTTGAGCGCGGCGGCGTCCGACCCTGCGCCTGCTTCGGTCAGGCAATAGCTCGCCATGCGCGTCATGGGGACGAGGTCGGGGAGATATTTGTCCTTCACCGCCTGCCCGCCGAAACGGTCGATCATCCACGCGCCCATATTGTGGATGGAGATGAAGGCGCTGGTGGATGGGCAGCCATAGGCCATGGCTTCCATGATGAGCGCGGCTTCCAGCCGGCCAAGGCCGATGCCGCCCGCTTCCTCCGACACATAGATGCCGCCAAAGCCCAGTTCTGCCGCCGCGCGGATCGTGTCGCGCGGGAAGATATGCTTTTCGTCCCACTCCGCCGCATGGGGCGTGATGGCGTCGGCGGTGAAACGCTGGGCCATGTCCTGGATCGTGCGCTGATCGTCGGTCAGGTCGAACTGGGTCATGCTCTCCTTTCGTCATGCCGCTGCGGTGACATGATCATGTGGGGAACTTCTAGCAGGCCAGCGTTATTGCCAGCAATGGGGAAGTTGTGCATGAACATCCTGCAAATTTGCAGGGCTAGGCGATGTTCGACTGGGACGATCTGCGCGTATTTCTGGCGGTGGCGCGGGCGCGCAAGGTGGCGCCGGCGGCGCGAACGCTGGGCATCGACGCGACCACCATCGCACGGCGGCTGGCGCGGCTGGAAAAGGCGCTGGATGCCGAATTGTTCGAGGTCGGCGCGGGCGAGCGGGCGCTGACCGCGCGCGGGCAGGAATTGCTGGCCCATGCCGAAGCGGCGGAAAGCGCCGCGCTGGCGGCAATGGAGGATGTGCAGGGGCAGCAGCATCGGCTGAGCGGGCAGGTGCGCCTGTCGGTGGCGGAGGGGTTCGGCACCTGGGTATTGGCGCCGGGCATGGGCGACTTCAACCGGCGGCATCCGGGCATCCGGCTGGATCTGGTGACGGCGTCCGGCTTCCTGAACCCATCCAATCGCGAGGCGGACATGGCCGTCATGCTGGCGCGGCCGCAGCGCGGACGGCTGACGGTGCGGCGGCTGGGCGACTATCGGCTGCACCTCTACACATCGCCTGCCTATATCGAGCGGGTAGGGCGACCGGGTAAACCCGCCGACCTGCGCGATTGTACGCTGGTCGGCTATGTGCCGGAGTTCATCTTTTCCCCCGAACTGGATTATCTGGACGAGGTGGAAGCGGGGCTGGAGGCGACATTGCGGTCGACCAGCATCATCATGCAGCAACGGATGATCGCCGACGGCGCGGGGATCGGCGTGCTGCCCGATTTCATCGCGCGGCGCGACCCCGGCCTGATGCCGCTGATGGCCGACCGGGTGGAGATCATCCGCAGTTTCTGGCTGGTGATGCACGGCGACCTGCGCAAGCTGGCGCGGATCGGCGCGGTGGCCGGCTGGGTGCAGGAACGGGTCGAAACCTTGTCCGGCGCGCGCGATGTGCCACCGGATGCAGGGGGATAAGGTGAAGCGTCCCAAAGATGACATTAAAGTCAATCGACGCCGCCCTTTCACCTCGCTAAGGGAGTGGGGATGAATAGAAAGCGGTCGCATTTCGCTTATGCAGCATAAGCCCAAGCGGAGCCGGGCGATCGCCGTGCCAAACGGGGAATTTCGCGCCCGCGCCACCGAATATCTGGATTTTCTGGCCGCCTGGCTGAAGAAGCCGCGCCAGACCGCGTCGGTCGTGCCGTCCAGCCGCTATCTCGCCCGGCTGATGGTGGCGCAGATCGATCCGCAGGGCGGCCGTGTGCTGGAACTGGGCGGCGGCACCGGGGTCTTTACCCGCGCCATTCTGGAAACCGGCCTGTCGCCCGAAAAGCTGGAGGTGGTGGAGATCAACCCGGCCTTCGCGCGCGGGTTGCGCCGCCATTTCCCGCAGGTGTCGATCCTGGAGACGCCGGCGCAAATCGTATCGACCGCGACCGCTGGCGCACCGGGCGATTATCAGACCGTGGTCAGCGGCCTGCCGCTGCTGGCGATGGATCGCTACATGCACTTCGACATCTTGTCCGAATCCTTCCGCATGCTGCGGCCGGGCGGCAGTTTCGTGCAATTCACCTATTCGATGCGCCCGCCAGTCAATCGTGACGTGATGGAGGCGCTGGGGCTGGACGTGGTGCGCGCCGGTCAGACCGTGCGCAACTTCCCGCCCGCGACCGTGTTCCGCTTCTTCCGGCGCGGCGAGCAGGACTGATGGAATAGAAGAGGGACCGCATCGGGTGATGCGGCCCCTCTTTTTGCGTCAGTAGAAGGCGCCGTAGATCACATCGACCACGCGACGGGTGCGGATGCGAACCAGCAGCAGGTCGGGGCCATAACGGATCCAGCGATAGCCAGCCGGCGGCGCACCGACGCCCAGATAGCGATAATCGTCATAATAATAGCGCGAGGACAGGAAGAGCGACGGCAGCAGAAGGCCGATTGTCCAGCGGCGATAGCGATAGCCATGGGGATATTGGAAGCCGGGCCGGTAGATCGGCTTGAAATGCGGTGGACGGCCGGCGCCGGGCCTGTGTGGCGGTTGCGGCTTTACCGGGCGCGGCGGTTGGGGCCTGCCCGGACGGGGCGGCTGGATCGACGGGCCACCGGTGCCGGGACGCGGCGGTTGGATGGCGGGACCGCCCGTGCCGGGCCGGGGCGGCTGAATCGAGGGGCCGCCGGGGCGAACGGGCTGAACGGACGGGCCGCCCGGCCTTGGGGGCTGGGGCCT
Organism: Sphingobium sp. Leaf26; assembly: GCF_001421665.1. Classification (GTDB taxonomy): domain Bacteria; phylum Pseudomonadota; class Alphaproteobacteria; order Sphingomonadales; family Sphingomonadaceae; genus Sphingobium. Next base: position 389,600 of record NZ_LMKV01000001.1, on the reverse strand, counting down.
GGGTGGCTGGGGTTTTGGTCGCTGAGATTGCGGCGGTGTGGGCCGGGCGGGGGCGGGGCGCGCCGCCGGCCGCTGCGCGCCGGGTCGATCCTGCTGTTGCAGTTGTTGCTGCGCCAGAGCGATGTCGGGAGTGACGATGAACGCGATCGAGAGAAACAGGGCTGCCTTTTTCATGGGGCCTTCTCCACTTATGGGAAGTGGAAGCTATGGCGATCATAACGCAGGAGCAATGGTTTTCATGCGGTTGTATCCGGGCGTCGCAGCCCTATCTTTGGCGCGACTAAGCAGGGGCAGAGCCATCCATGGCATCCATCATAGAGATTAAAGGCCTGACGAAACGTTATGCGTCGGGTTTCGAGGCGCTCAAGGGCGTCGATCTGAGCATCGAGGAAGGGGAGATTTTCGCGCTGTTGGGGCCGAATGGCGCCGGCAAGACGACGATGATCTCCATCATCTGCGGCATCGCCCGTGCGAGTGGCGGCAGCGTGACCGTGGCGGGCCATGACATCGTGCGCGACTATCGCGGCGCGCGCACGGCGATCGGACTGGTGCCGCAGGAATTGCATACCGACCAGTTCGAGCAGGTGATCGACACGGTGCGCCTGAGCCGGGGGCTGTTCGGCCTGCCGCGCAACGATGCGCATGTCGAGAAGATCCTGCGCGACCTGTCGCTGTGGGACAAGCGCAACAACCGGATCATCGAATTGTCGGGCGGGATGAAGCGCCGGGTGATGATCGCCAAGGCGCTGAGCCATGAGCCGCGCATCCTGTTCCTGGACGAACCGACCGCCGGCGTGGACGTGGAACTGCGCCGCGACATGTGGAAGCTGATCGGCGAACTGCGCCAGACCGGCGTCACCATCATCCTGACCACCCATTATATCGAAGAGGCCGAGGAAATGGCCGACCGCGTGGGCGTGATCAACAAGGGCGAGTTGATGCTGGTCGAGGACAAGACCGCGCTCATGAAGAAACTGGGCAAGAAGACGCTGACGGTCGTGCTGGCCGATCCGATGGAGACGGTGCCGGCGGAACTGTCCGAATGGAACGTGACGCTGAACGCCGACGGCCATGAGATCGAGTATATCTTCGATACGCAGGCGGAGCGGACCGGCGTGTCGTCATTGCTGCGCAAGCTGGGCGATCTTGGCATCGGCTACAAGGACCTCAATACCAAGCAGAGCAGCCTGGAGGATATATTCGTGAGCCTCGTCCATCAGGAGAAGGCCGCATGAGCCTCCAGAATTTCCACGCCATCGCGTCCATCTACAAGTTCGAGCTGCACCGGTTCCGTCGCACCTGGCTGACCGGGCTATTGGTGCCGGTCATCACGACGACGCTCTATTTCGTCGTGTTCGGCGGGGCGATCGGATCGCGCATGACGGAGGTGGACGGCATCGCCTATGGCGCGTTCATCGTGCCTGGCCTCATCATGATGTCGATGCTGACGGAGAGCATCTTCAACGCCAGTTTCGGCATCTACATGCCCAAATATAGCGGCACCATCTACGAACTGCTGTCGGCGCCCATTTCCGCGACGGAGACGGTCATCGCCTATGTCGGCGCGGCGGCGACCAAGTCGCTGATCGTGGGGACGATCATCTTCCTGACCGCGCATCTGTTCGTCGATCTTCCTATCGCGCACCCCTTCGCCATGGCGGGGTTCATGGTGTTGATCGCGATCAGCTTCTGCCTGTTCGGCTTCATCCTGGGCATCTGGGCGCAGGGGTTCGAGCAGTTGCAGGTGATCCCGCTGCTGGTCGTCACGCCGCTGACGTTCCTGGGGGGCGCCTTTTATTCCGTCCATATGCTGGCGGACCCGTGGCGCACGATGACGCTGTTCAACCCGATCGTCTATCTGATCTCAGGCTTTCGCTGGACCTTCTTCGGCCGGGGCGACGTGCGAATCGAATATAGCCTGGCGTTCGTCGCGGCCATGCTCATCCTGTGCATCGCCATCATCGGCTGGATATTCCGGACGGGCTATCGATTGAAGAAATGAAAAGGGCGGCCAGTGGCCGCCCCGATGGCTTGTCAGATCAGGCGTATTTGTTTTCCGCATTTTGCGAGCCGTCATTTGGTCCAGATGACTTCAAAATGCTCTGGCCCTTTCAGGCCGCCTGGCTTTCCGGCGTGACGGCGAACAGGGTCTTGCCCTTATATTTGTCGTCGGTTTCGTTGTAGAGGCCGTACATCGCCTCGAACGCCTGATCCAGCACCTGAATGTCCGACAGGCCGACCAGCTTGAACGTGCCCAGCTTCAACTCGCGCGGAGGCGCGCCGTCACGATCAGTGGTCACCGCGTCGATGAACATTTCATCGTGGCGGGTGTAGAGGATGTGCGGCGCCAGGGTGACGACCATCTTGTTATAGGTCACCTTCAGGCACTTCTGGAGCGCGATCGCTTCAAAAATCTCGGTCGGGGCTTGCATGATGGACTCTCCCTGACCGATTTTGACGATTCTTTCAATTGCTTTGTGCGCTGCACCATGTTCCTTCCGTGCAATCGCCACGATGAACCGTCAGGCGGGCAGCAGGCCCAGCCGTTCGCGCAGGGTCCAGCGGCTGATGAGCAGCACCGCCACCGCGCCAAGCCCGCTGGCCAGACCGAACCAGATGCCCAGCCCCTCCATGCCGAGCGGGAAGGCGAGCAGGGTGCCGACGCCGATGCCGACGATCCAGTAGCCGATCAGCGCGAAGATCATCGGCACCGTCGTATCCTGCACCCCGCGCAGCACGCCAGCGCCCACGGCCTGCGCCGCATCGACCAACTGGAACAGGGCGGCGACGGCAAGGAAACTCACCGCCAGCGCCGCCGTGCGGGCATTGGCGGGGTTGGCGAGGTCGAGGAAGGCGGACACCAAGGTCCGCGGCATCAGGATCAGCAGCGCGGCGGCACAGCAAGCGAAACCGGTGCCGATGATCAGCGCCAGCCAGCCGGCCCGGCCGATGCCGGCATGATCGCGCCGCCCATAGGCAATGCCGACGCGGATGGTCGCGGCCTGCCCGATGCCCATCGGCACCATGAAGACCAGCGCCGCGATCTGGATCGCGACCGCATGGGCGGCGAGCGAGTCCCGGTCGATCAGCCCCATCAGGAAGGCCGAGGCGTTGAACACGGTGGTTTCAAAGCCCAGCGTGATGGCGATCGGCAGGCCGAGCGCCCAGACCTGCCGCTGCCGTTCGCGATCGTGGGTCCAGAACCGGCCCATCAGCCGATAGCGGCGGAAGCGGCGATCGACCAATATCACCATCAGCAGGCCGAAGAAGAGAAAGCAGGAGGAGAGCGTGCTGGCCAGCCCCGCGCCGAACAGGCCGAACGCGGGAAAGCCCAGATGGCCGAAGATCAGCGCCCAGCCCATGAGCACGTTGATGGGGATGGCGGCCAGCATGATGATGAGGCCCCAGACCGGCCGTTCCAGCGCGGCGATGAAGTTGCGCAACGTGGTGAAGCCAAGGAAGGGGAGCAGCGCCCATTGCAGCCCGTGCATCAGATGCCCGGCCTCCCGCGCCAGATCGGCATCCTGCCCCATGGCCAGCAATATCGACTCGCACTGCCACAGCAGGAGCCAGGCCGGGAGGACGAAGAAGAGGGCGGCGCGCAGTGTCTGCTGGACGGTGCGGCGCACGTCTCTAACGCTGTGCCGACGGCGGCCCCTCTCGCTGGCGATCAAGGGAGAGGCGGCGGTGACCAGCCCCATGCCGAACAGCAACAGCGCGTGGAACAGGTTGATGGCGAGCGCGCCGGCCGCCACCGCCTCCGCCCCGATCCGGCCGAGCAGCAGCAGATCGGTGGCGGCGATCGCCGACCAGGCGATATTGCCAGCGATCATCGGCAACGCCAGCGCGATCAGCGCGCCGGCCTCGATACGCCAAGGGGAAGGATGGGTCACTTTGGGCAATCCGAAATGGTCTTCCATTCGCCCTGAGCTTGTCGAAGGGGGCTTTACGCCGACCTTGGCTCACATGCTTCGACAGGCTCGGCACGAACGGATGTTGTGGCGTTTCCCTAAAGCCCTCAGTGCTTTTTGAACAGGTGCAGCACGCCCACGATGATGCCGCCGATGACCAGCCCGACGATCGCGCCGCCGATGGCGTTGACCATCCAGTCGAGGAAGCCGCCGATCGCCGGCACGGCATGGGCGGCCCCTTGCGCCACATGGTGGATCGCGCCGGGAATCAGGTCGAGGTGGAATTCGTGCAGGCCATGCACGATCAGTCCGCCGCCGACCCACAGCATGGCGGCGGTGCCGACCACCGACAGGAACGCCATCAGCACCGGCATCGCCTTCACCAGACTGCGACCCAGCGCCTGCGTACCCGCGCCGTCCTTCTTGGCGAGGTGCAGGCCGATATCGTCCATTTTCACGATCAGGCCGACGACGCCATAGACGCCGGCGGTGATGAGGATGGCGACGACCACCAGGATCAGCGCCTGTTCCCACACCGGTTCGGCCGCGACCGTGCCCAGCGAAATCGCCATGATCTCGCCCGACAGGATGAAGTCGGTGCGGATCGCGCTCGATACCTTCTGATCCTCCAGTTCGGTGGAACTGTGCACCTTAACCGCTTCATCGGCGACGTCATGGCCGCCCTGGACTGCTTCCAGCAGCTTTTCCACCGCCTCGAAGCACAGGAATGCGCCGCCCAGCATCAGCAATGGTGGCAGCAGCCATGGCGCGAAGGCACTCATCAGCAGCGCGGCGGGCAGCAGGAAGAGCAGTTTGTTGCGCAGCGATCCCTTGGCAATCTTCCAGATGATCGGCAGTTCGCGGTCCGGGGTCAGGCCCATGACATATTTGGGGGTGACGGCGGCATCGTCGATGACGACACCTGCGGCCTTCGTACCGGCCCGGCCGGCGGCTGCGGCGACATCGTCGAGCGAAGTCGCGGTCAGCTTGGCAATCCCCGCCACATCGTCGAGCAGCGCGATCAGACCCGAAGGCATAGTCTTTATTTCCCCTGTTGTGGGCGCAAGTCGCACCCGTCGCGCTTCATAGAGGGCGCGTAGCGGGGGAGCAAGGAACGGCTTGGATTCAATAATTTCCCGGCGGGTCGCTGGCGGGGAAGCTTTCGTCGGACTGTTCCTCCACCTTGTCCCAGTCGTCGGGCGCGATGCCCTGTTGCGGGACTGCTTCCCGGATGAAGCCGGTCGATCCGACGGATTCGTCGTCTGCGTCCGTGCCCATCCAGTCGCGCCAGCCCTTGACCGCGAAAACGCCAAGGCCCGTGACGATGGCCAGCTTCAACAGCCCCTTCATGGATTTTTCGCCTGACCATGGTGGAGATGGACCCAGTCGGCCCGGTCATGGCTCACCGCTTCGGCAGTCAGGCGAATTTCGCCTTCCTCGTCCGACCCGCCCGGCTCTTGCTCCTGCGTGCCGGCGGACGGGAGTGACCAACGTTCGCGCAGGGCGGCGTCGATCATCAGTCCCCATGCCGCGGGATCGCCCGCGTCGCGCATCGCCGCGTCCGGTTCCTTTATGAGGGCGAGGATGCTGGCGGCATCCTCCACTCGCGTCGGCCATTGGTCGGGTTGACTGGCCGCCAGACGGCGCGCCAGCCGTTCGATGAGAGAGCGGTCTTCCATGCTGGATCGAACGCTTGTCCGGCATCCCCGTTCCCCATTTTCCCCGCTCCCCTTTTCCTGCCGATGGCGAACCGATGTGAACGTTGCGTGCGACAGCGAGTTGGACAGGTGTTGAACGAGGAAGGAGCGCGAGCATGCCGCAGGGTGACAAGGGCAGCTACACCGACAAGCAGAAGCGCAAGGCGCAGCATATCGAGCAGAGCTACGAGGATCGCGGAGTCGGCCACAATGAGGCGCAGGCAAGGGCGTGGGCTACCGTGAACAAGGATTCGGGCGGTGGCAACCAGTCCGGTTCCGGGCGGGGCAAGCCGGATAGCCATGCTTCGGCACGCAAGGGTGGTGCGGCGTCCGCCCGACGATCCGCCGCCGACCGGTCAGCGGCGGCGAAGAAGGGCTGGGAGACGCGGCGCAAGCGGGGCGGGGATTAACCCCCGTTGCGGCGGCGTCCTTTTCTGGAGCAAGGCCTGTTCGGAGAGTCTGCGCCCGGTAACGACGGCGCTCGTCCGCTTTCAGCAGGATTGCGCCACCCCGGACCCTTCGGCAGGCTGAGGCTAGGCTTGATCCGAGGCCCCGCTTGTCTGATGCTTGCGGAGAAAGCGGGATGCCGGGTCAAGCCCGGCATGACGAAAGAGATATGACTGCAAGCGACCAAAATTTGTCATCCAGCAGGCGCTCTGCCCTGCTCGAAAACGGAAATTGGTTAATTTAAGATCACGGCAGATAGTTTAGATAGGTGGGCTTAAAATGGCCCTCAGGTCACTAACCTAATTAGGTCTGCTTTCTGCCAGATGACTGCAAACGGAAAATCATATCCTAAACTTACGAAGCACTAAGCGGGCCTCCGAAACTATATCTCTGTTTTCCTTAAGTTTATCAAATTTGAATTTAACTTGCCATACCGCGCCGAACTCTAAGAATGTCGTGCCGCACAAATCATTCGAATCATCCTTCAATTCAAGACGATTGCATACAACTCTTCCCCAAGGGCGATCTATAACCCGAAGGTTTCGGAGTTTTGGAAAATTGCTGACACCTCTTACGTTGGGAAATCCCCCCTCCATCTTCTCACTATTAGTCCATTGATCATACTCCAACGTGAAGCTGCTTCTGGCGATATGATCAGTAGAAGTGTCGCCGATACGAATAATAACATACCTTAAGCTTTTCTCATCCTGCGCTGCTACATCGCCGGAAAATTGATATGTTGCTTCGCCAATTTTCATAATGGTCGGATTTTTCTGGTTACAACCAGCGAGGGATATAATCATTACAATGTTATGCACTACACATCGCATTGTGCTACCTCCGATTGTCGATATAATAAATGTCACGCTTTAAGCATTAATACCGTTGCCAATGTTCGCTTTCAGTAAACTAGGGATCAGAAAATCCTGAAGGGCCGCGTGGTCAACCGACTGCTTATCCTATGTCGCAATGCGCTATCGGGCCAAATTGGCAGTAAGCAGACAGCCCGCTCCCCACCCATCCCGCGCCCAACAAAAAAGCCGCCCGTTGCGGGGCGGCTTTCTCGTTCGATCCGTACGGGAAGACGATCAGGCTTCTTCAGCCGTCTCTTCTTCTTCGTCGTTGCTGGCCGAAGCGATTTCGCCCGGTTCAGCGTTGGGATCATAATCTTCGGTGAAGCCGCTCTCGTCCTTTTCGAACAGGTCGGCCATCACGTCCACGCCCTGCGACTGAAGCTCTGCTTCTTCCGGCGAACGGGCGACGTTGACGGTGATCGTCACGGCGACTTCGGGGTGCAGCGCGACCTTGACGTCGAACACGCCGAGCGTCTTGATCGGACGTTCCAGCACGACCATCGCCTTGGTGACGTTGGTCACGCCATCGGCGTGCAGCGCGTCCACGACGTCGCGGACGGCGACCGAGCCGTACAGATGGCCAGCGTTCGACGACTGGCGGATCAGGACGATCTGCTTGCCGTTGACGCCCGATGCAGCCGCTTCGGCGTCGCCACGACGGGCGGCGTTGTCGGCTTCGATCTTGGCGCGGTTGGCTTCAAAAACGCGCTTGTTGGCGTTGTTGGAGCGCAGGGCCTTCTTGTTGGGCAGCAGGAAGTTACGTGCGTAACCGTCCTTCACGGTGACGACGTCACCGATCGCGCCCAGCTTCTCGATGCGTTCGAGGAGAATGATTTCCATGGGTCTTTCCCCTTACTTCACGATGTAGGGCAGCAGGCCCAGGTGACGGGCGCGCTTGATGGCCTGGGCCAGTTCGCGCTGCTTCTTGGCCGAAACGGCCGTGATGCGGCTGGGGACGATCTTGCCGCGCTCGGACACGAAGCCCTGAAGCAGACGGACGTCCTTATAATCGATCTTCGGCGCATCCTTGGCGGCGAAGGGGCAGCTCTTGCGGCGGCGGAAAAATGGGCGTGCCATGGTTCAGATCTCCTTATTCAGCAGCCGGGGCGGCGTCTTCGCGGTCGCGGCGCGGGCCACGATCTTCGCGATCACCACGGGGGCCACGGTCGCCGCGATCACCACGGGGGCCACGATCGCCGCGCTCAGGGCGGTCCTGCTTGCGCATCATCACCGACGGGCCGGTTTCCAGCTCATCGACCTTGATGGTCATGTAGCGGATGATGTCTTCGTTGATCTGCGTCTGGCGCTCCAGTTCCGCAACGACGTCACCGGGGGCGTCGATGTTCAGCATCACATAATGTGCCTTGCGGTTCTTGGCGATCTTGTACGCGAGCGAACGCAGGCCCCAGGTCTCGACCTTGGTCACCTTGCCGTTGTTGTCCTCGACGATCTTCGTGGCGGTTTCCGCCAGTGCATCCACCTGCGCCTGTGCCAGATCCTGGCGCGCAAGGAACACATGCTCGTAAAGAGCCATGGGTATTGCCTCATCTGTTGGCCGATCGCTGACGCCCACCCCATGTGGAACGCCCCTCCGGCTGTCGTCTCAATGCTTCGCGATGACGCCGAGTCACCCCGGAGCCGATGCGAAGGCGCGCCTATGGCTGAAATGGGGGGGGAAAGCAAGGGACTTGGGGTTTCCCGTGTCACGCCCACCTGACTTGCCTGATGAAGAGCGTTTGGCCAAGCTGGACCCCGGCTTGCGCCGGGCAACAAGGGAGAGGGGTATGACCATGTCTGTAGCGATCGCCGCATTATCGCTGATATTGCTGATGATCGCCGCCTATCGGGGAATGAGCGTCATCGTCATGGCGCCGCTGCTGGCCATGCTGGCGGTGTTCCTGACCGATCCCGCCGCTGTGCCCGCCGCCTTTTCCGGCCTGTTCATGGAGCGGGTGGCGAGTTTCCTGAAACTCTATTTCCCGGTGTTTCTGCTGGGCGCACTGTTCGGCAAGCTGGTGGAGATTTCGGGCTTTTCCCGCGCGATCGTGACGGCGGTGATCGGCTTCATCGGCGCGGGGCGGGCGATTCCCGCGATCATGGCGGTGACGGCCTTGCTCACCTATGGCGGCGTATCGGTGTTCGTCGCGGTCTTCGCCGTCTATCCCTTCGCCGCAGAGATGTTCCGGCGGGCCGATATTCCCAAGCGACTGGTGCCGGCCACCATCGGCCTTGGCGCGCTGACCTTCACCATGGACGCGCTGCCCGGCACGCCACAGATTCAGAATATCATCCCGACCAGCTTTTTCGGCACCACCACATGGGCCGCGCCCGTGCTGGGCCTGATCGGGTCGGTCTTCATCGCGACGACGGGGCTGGCCTATCTGGGCTGGCGGCGGCGGGCGATGCTGGCGACGGGGGAGGGCTATGGCGCGCCCGAAACGCTGGTGAACGAACCGGAGCAGCGGGATGAGGGGGATCGCGTCCATCCGCTGATCGCGCTGTTGCCGCTGCTGGTGGTGGGCGTGGGCAATCTGTTGCTGACGCTGGCCATCCCGCGCTGGGTGAGCGGGCCGGAGGTGACGCTGTCGCTGCCCGGCATGGCGGAGCCGGTCGCGGTCAAGGTGGCGCAGGTCTCCGCTCTGTGGGCAGTGGAGGGCGCGTTATTGGCGGGCATCGGCACCATCCTGCTCTTCGCCTTCCGTCCCGTGGCGCAGCGTTTTGCCGACGGGTCGAAGGCGGCGGTCGGCGGGGCCTTGCTGGCGGGGATGAATACGGCGGTGGAATATGGGTTCGGCGCGGTGATCGCGGCGCTGCCGGGCTTCCTGGTGGTCAAGGATGCGCTGCGCGCCATTCCCAATCCGCTGGTCAATGAAGCGATTACGGTGACGTCGCTGGCGGGCATCACCGGATCGGCGTCCGGCGGGCTGTCGATCGCGCTGGCGGCGATGGCGGACCAGTTCGCGGCGGCGGGCGACGCGGCCGGCATCCCGCGCGAGGTGCTGCACCGGATTGCCTCCATGGCGAGCGGAGGGATGGACAGCCTGCCGCATAATGGCGCGGTCATCACCTTGCTGGCGGTGACGGGCCTGACCCATCGGCAGGCCTATAAGGATATTTTCGCGCTGACGTTGATCAAGACGCTGACCGTCTTCGTGGTGATCGCGGTCTATTATCTGACCGGGCTGGTCTGATCCGTTTTGGGTTAATTACGGTGCATTTCCGCCGACCCGATGAAATGGGCGCGGGTGGACGGACCGGCCTTGTCGAGCAGCGCGGAAACCTTGTCCTTCAGGCTTTGGGAAGGGTGATCGGCATCGTCATAGGCCATGCCCCATTCGCCGAACTCGCGCTGTTCGATCGTCTTTTCGCGCAGCTTGACCAGCGCGCCGTGCCGCCCGTCGCGCGCGATGCGGGCATAGACGCGCTCGACGGCGTCCTTCGGGCCTTCCAATACCTGCAAAAAACGGCGGCTGTTGAACAGGAGCAGCCCCGTCACATCGTCCGCGCTGTTCCGCCGTGCGGAGTTGCGCGCAATGACGGCGCAGTCCGCCGAACTGAGTGGACCGGTGGTGCTGCTGATATACATGATCTGGTGCAACGACATGGCCTGTTCCGATTTCACGCCCCCCGGCTACGCAGGCTTTAATGTGAAATCCTTTCAAATCCGCTACTTGATGCAGATCATGAAAGCCCCCGAAGGCGCGAAGCCTTCGGGGGTGGCGTTGCTTAACGGATCGCGTTGCCGACGACAGCGCCGATCAGGCCGCTGGTGATCGCGATCAGCACCGCGTCATTGCCCGAACGCACCCACTGCTGGCCGCGCGGCGGGGCCGACAGGCGATAGTCGCGATAATTGCTGATCACCCGATAGTTGCTGGCCTGCCGACGGTCGAAGCGCTGCCCCTTGGCCCAGCGATGGCTGTTGTAGCGGGGCGCATTCTTGCGCACGACGGTCTGCTTCTTGACGACGGTGCGGCCATTGGGCTTCTGCTTGATGACCTTGCGGGTTTCGACCTGGCGATGCTGGGCGACATGGCTCTGCGCCTGCGCCTGCGCGGTGACGATGGGGCTGGCGACCAGGGTGGTGGTGGCCAGGGCCATGAGGATCTTCTTGAACATGTTGTGCTCCTTCTGCCTTGTTAAGGGCGCCTTTTGCGTGGCGTCGAAGACAGAGATAGGCGGCGCTTGTCGCGCAGATGTGTCGCGGAAGGGGAAAGAGTGTCGGAAATTGTAACAGATTGAAATTTAAGCTGAACCGTTGTTCAGGAAGGACGGAATTGGTGGGGATTCGCGGGTGTGGATCGACGAGCCTGCGGTATGGGCGGCGAGGCTTTTGCGTTGAGGATGAGGGCGATCAGTTCGGCGAGGTGGCCGTCACCACCATGTGGGCGAGATGGGGTGGATGGCGGGCTGTCGGCTTTACTATGCCGTGGGGGCAAAAGCTGTAATTATCAACTTCTGCGAAATTTCACTGTCCTCAATCGGCCAGAAAGCTCGATTGTCATCGGCGTCGAGCTATCATCGAGCCGAAGCTTCAAGGCGCTTTTCGCCCTGTCGATGCTAACCCGATCTGCATCGGACACACCGACGTAGGCAGCGGGAAGCACATAGCGGCCGACCTTATCGTGTTCGACCACATAACTAACTTGTTGCTTCCGCAAAAACATCTGGCCGTTTTCTAATTTTAGTGAGCCACAACAGGCACTCGCGTAGGTGCCATTGGCTGACCCAATTGGCTCGCTAGGTGGAAACGCGCTCCAATACCCGAGCAAACCTGCGAAGAACGTAGGGATGAAAACGATCTTGGCGAGGGTGGGCTTATTCACGACTGCATCATCAGCCAAATATCACGACAGCACAATGTCTGGTATCGGGCTGGCGTGCACGCATTCCCAACGGATCCAAATGGTCGTTATCGCACCCGTCGACTTCGCCACTCTCCAGCCGCCTTGCCCTCACTCATGCCTTAGTGCGTCGATCGGGTTGAGCGCTGCTGCCCGTCGGGCCGGGAAATAGCCGAACACCACGCCGATCGCGGCGGAGAACAGGAAGGCGATGGCGTTGACTTTCACGTCGAACAGGAAGGGCACCTGCATCAGCGGGGCGATGGCGACCGACGCGATCAACGCCAGGAACAGGCCGATAAGGCCGCCCAGGCAGGACAGCACGATCGCCTCGACCAGAAACTGCATCAGCACCTCGCGCGCGACCGCGCCGATGGCAAGGCGGATGCCGATTTCGCGGGTCCGTTCCGTCACCGATACCAGCATGATGTTCATGATGCCGATGCCACCGACCAGCAGCGATATCGCCGCCACCGCGCCTACGATCTGGGTCAGGATGGTGGTCGTGCCGGTCAGCGTGTCGCTGATCTGCTTGGTGTCGAAGACGTTGAAATTATCCTCCTGCCCGTCCTTGATCTTGCGTCGTTCGCGCATCAGTTCCTCAAGGCTGGCCTGCACCGTGCTGGTGTCATAGGCGTCGTCGACCGCGACCATGATCTGGCTGATGTCGCGGTCGCCGGTGAAGCGGCGCTGCACGAATTTGATCGGCATGACGACGACATCGTCCTGATCGCCGAACCCGCCCTGGCCGCGCGTGGCGAGCACGCCCACGACCTGACAGGACACGCCCTTGATCCGCATCCGCTGGCCGACCGGCTCGGCCCCCTGGAACAGGTTGGTGCGCACCGTGTTGCCGATGATGCAGACGGATTTGCCCGCTTCCTCTTCCTCCGGCAGGAACAGGCGGCCGTCCGCCACTTTCCACGACTGTACCTCCGAATAGGCGGACGTCGTGCCATAGACGGTGGTGGACCAGTTATTGCCTTCATAGATGGCGGTGCCGCTCGATTGCACCACCGGGGCCACGGCGCGCACACCTGTCAGTTGGTTTTCGATGGCGGTGAGGTCGCGTTCCTTGAAGTCGGGCGGACGCGGCCCGCCGCCGCCACGGCCAAAGCCCTGTCCCGGACGCAGTTGCAGCACATTGGCGCCCAGCGAACTGATCTGTTCGCGCACGGCCGCCGTGGCGCCATTGCCCAGCGTCACCATGGTGACGACCGCCGCCACGCCGATGATGATGCCCAGCGTGGTCAGGAAACTGCGCAGCTTGTGCCGGTTGATCGCGCGAAAGGCGAGGATGACGGTGGTGCCTAGCATCCCGATGTTCCTCGCCCTTTGGGGGAGAGGATAGCGGAGCTTGCCAGCTTGCTGGCTAGCGGCGCTTGGAGAGGGGCGCGCGACCTGACGCGAGGGCATATCCCCCTCTTCCAACTCCGCCTAAGTCGCTGCGCGCCCAAGGCTGCGTATCCTTCTCCCCCTTGAGGGAGAAGGCTTGCCGCTTGCAGACTCACGCCGCCACCCCCGCTTCGATGCTTTCGACCAGACCGTCGCGGAAATGGACGATGGTGCGGGCGAAGGCCGCCATGTCCGGTTCGTGCGTCACCATCAGCACGGTGATGCCGCTATTCCTGTTGAGGTCGGTCAGCAATTCCATGATCTCGATCGAACGCTGGGAATCGAGGTTGCCAGTCGGCTCGTCCGCCACCAGCACGTCGGGCTGGGTGACGATGGCGCGGGCGATGGCGACGCGCTGCTGCTGCCCGCCGGACAGTTCGGCGGGGGTATGGTCCCACCAGTCCTTCAGGCCCACCTTGTCGAGCGCGGCCATGCCCATGTCGTAGCGGGTCTTCTTGTCCTCGCCGCGATAGAGCAGGGGGAGTTCGACATTTTCCAGCGCGGTGGTGCGCGACAGCAGATTGAAGCCCTGAAACACGAAGCCGAGATAGCGGCGGCGCAGCAGCGCCCGCTGGTCGCGGTCCAGTGTCTCCACATGATGGCCCTTGAACAAATAGGTGCCGCCGGACGGCACGTCGAGGCAGCCCAGTATGTTCATCGTGGTCGACTTGCCCGACCCTGACGGCCCCATGACGGCGACGAAATCGCCCTGCTGGATGTCGAGGTCCACGCCCTTGAGCGCCTGAAACGCGGTCGGCCCTTCGCCATAGACTTTGGTGACGCCCCTTAAGGAGATAATGGGAGAAGAGATGATGGGATCAGCGCCCATGGCGATCAGGTCCCGCTCTGGCGACCGGTGCCGCGCGTCTGGCCAGGGGCAGGCTGTGCGCCCGATGGCGCGACCGGCGCGGTTTCGGGCGCGGCGTCGCCCGAATTGCCGAGCTTGCCAACGGTGGCGGGCGATCCGTCGGTCGACGGGTTGCGCTGCCGGTCCGGGGCCCTGGCGTCGGGCTGATCGGCTTTCTGGTCTTCGGCCGGTGCCTGCTGGCCTGCCGCCAACTGGCCGGTGATGACCCGCGCGCCGGCCTTCAGCTCGCCGCCGGTGATGGCGGTGCGCGATCCGTCGCTGGCGCCCACGGTGACCTGCACCGCTTTGGGAGTGCCATCCTCGCCCACGACATAGACGGTCTGGCTGCTGCCCGCGCCGAACTTGACCTGACGATTGGCACCGCCGCGCCGCATCCGGCCGGGACCGGGCAGGACGCTGGCAATGCCGCCGCCCTGCTTGCCGGCGCTCGGCTTGAAGCGCAGCGCGCTGTTGGGGACGAGCAGGACGTCATGCAGTTCCTGCGTCACGATGTCCGCCGTCGCGGTCATGCCGGGGCGCAGCGTCTCATCCCTGTTATTCACCGACAGCACCGCCGTATAGGCGACCACCGTGCCGGTCGTGCTGGTCGTCGTCGTGCTGGAAGAGGACGACGAGCTGCTGCTGGCGTTCGACCCGACATTGACCCGCGTGACCGTCGCCGGGAAGGTGCGGCCGGGGAAGGCGTCCACGGCGAAATTGGCGCTTTGCCCTTCCTTCACCTGACCGACATCGGCTTCATCCACCGACACTTCGACTTCCATTTGCGTCAGGTCTTCGGCCAGCGTGAACAGGACCGGCGCGTTCAGCGAGGCGGCGACCGTCTGGCCCGGTTCGATGTCACGCGACAGGACCACGCCGTTCACGGGTGAGACGATCTGGGCGATCGACAGGTTGGTCTGCGCCGAGGAAAGCTGCGCGCGGGACACATTCACCTGCGCCTGTGCCGAACGGAGGCTGGCGAGCGCGCCCTGATAGTCGGCGCGGGCCGAATCCAGTTCGGTCTTGGCCGGCACGCGGCCGCCCGACAGCTTGAACACGCTTTCCTGCCGGTCGAGCGTTGCCTTGGCGAGCGCCACCTGCGCCTGCGCCTGCGCGACGCTGGCCTGGCTGGACGCGACCTGCGCCTGATTCTGGTTGACCGTGTCGACCAGGCGGCGGGTGTCCAGTTCGGCGAGCTTCTGCCCCTTGGTCACGCGGTCGTTCACATCGACATAGACGGCGGTGATCTTGCCGGACTGTTCGGACCCGACATCGACCTGATTGATGGGCTTGAGGTTGCCGGTGGCGGAGACGCTGACCGTCAGGTCGCCCTGCCGCACTTCGCGGGTCGCGTAATTGGGCTTGTCCTCGCCCGAAAAGCATTTGGCGACAAGCAGGACGAGGATCAGCAGGACGACGCCTGCGCCGCCCCGTATCACCCATTTGCGCCACGGTTTCTCCGGCTTTTCGCCGAGGAAGTCGCTCAGATCCTTGTCCGGGGTCACATCATTGCTCATTGGGGCGATTGTCCATGGTCTGCCAGCCGCCGCCCAGCGCATTATAGAGTTGGGCGATGGCCAGAACTTCGTCGGATTGCGCGGAAGCCAGGCTGTTGCGCGCGTTCAATATGGTGGTTTCGCTGGTCGAGAGCGTCTGGAAATCGATCAGGCCGACCTGATACTGGCTGCGCGCCAATATCGCGGCATTGTTCGACGCCTCATAAGCGGTGGCGAATTCGACCTTGCGCCGCCGCGCGCTGTCGAGTGAGGCCATCGCATTTTCGACATCCTCCAGCGCTCCCAGCACACTTTGCTTGTAGGCGGCGAAGGCGGCGTCGGTCGCGGCCTGTTGCGACCGCACCTGCGACCGCAGCCGGCCGCCGTCGAAGATGGTCTGCGCCACATTGCCGAAGACGCCGCCGGTAATCAGGCTGAACAGATCCTTGAAGGCGTTGGAGGTGGTGCCGATATTGCCGCTGATGCCGAGCGAGGGGTAAAGCTGCGCCTGCGCCACGCCGATCCGCGCGGTGGCGGCGGCGAGCGCCCGTTCGGCGCTGCGCACGTCGGGCCGCTGGCGCAGCGTGTCGGCGGGGATGCCGGTCGCGATCTGCGTCGATGCGACGGGAAGCGGGGCGGGGGTTTCCAGCGCGCGGGTGGCTTCGCCCGGCGCCTGCCCCGTCAGCACGGCGATGCGGTTCAGACTGCCGCGCAGGCTGGCCTCCAGTTGCGGAATGCTGGCGTTGGTCTGTGCCAGTTGCGCCTTGGCCTGCTGCTCGTCCAGCGACGACACGAGGCCGGCCTGCAAGCGCCAGCCGGCAATGTCATAATTGTCCTTCTGCACTGCCTGCGTTTCGCGCGCGATCGTCAGTTGCTGCTGCGCCAGCCGCGCCTGCACATAGTTGGTGACGAGTTCGGAGATGATCGTCATCCGCACATTGGCGAGGTCGTAGCCCGATGCGGCGAGGTCTGCGCGGGCGGCCTCGGACGAGCGGGCCAGTTCCCCGAACAGGTCGATCTGCCAGCTTGCGTTGGCGCGCCCCGAATAGCTGCTGGACCAGTTGGACGATCCGCCGCCGATCGGATTGCCATTGCTGTCGAGGCGGCCGCCCGCATCCTGGCTGCTGTAATTGCGGCCGCCGTTGGCGGAGCCGCTGATCTGCGGCAGGAAGCTGGCATTGGCCTGGCGCAGGCTCTCGCGCGCCTGCCGCAGACGGGCCTGCGCTTGCACGATATCCAGATTGTTGGCGATCGCGCTGTCGATCAGGCCGCTGAGCGCCGGATCGTTGAGGTGCGTCCACCATTGCGCCAGATCGGCGTCGCTCAGTGCGGCATTATCGCCCTGGCTATAGGTAGCCGGCACGCCCAGCGCGCTCGTTTGCGGCGCATGATAATTCGGCCCCGCTGCGCAGGCGGACAGCATCAGCGCCGTCCCGCTCATCCATGCAAAGCGATATCGCACCTTTTCCTTGCACTCCGTCATCGTTAAAGGGGCCGCCACGCGCCATGCCGAAAGGCGATGGCAGACGTCCATGCTCTGACTGCCGCAGGGTTGTGTACGTCTCAATGACATTTATGTCTCAAAGTGTAACGATTTTGATTTTCAGCGTTTTTCGGCAGGCGCGATGGGTTGGAGCAGATCATGCGGGCATTTCTTTTTCCGGGACAGGGCAGCCAGTCGGTGGGCATGGGCAAGGCTTTGGCGGACGCCAGCCCGGCGGCGAAGGCATTGTTTCAGGAGGTCGATGACGCCCTGTCGCAGCATTTGTTCCGCATCATGGTGGAAGGGCCGGACAGCGACCTGACCCTGACGGAGAACGCTCAGCCCGCGATCATGGCCAACGCCATCGCCACGCTGCGCGTGATGCAGAAGGAAGGCGGCTTCTCGCTGAGCGACAAGGGCGATTATGTCGCGGGGCACAGCCTTGGCGAATATAGCGCGCTGTGCGCGGTCGAGGCGTTCGACATCGCCACCACCGCGCGCCTGCTGAAGCTGCGCGGTCAGGCGATGCAGGCGGCCGTGCCGGTGGGCGAAGGCGCGATGGCCGCTTTGCTGGGCGCCGACATCGACAAGGCGCAGGCGCTGGCCGACGCGGCGGCGCAGGGGGAAGTGTGCACCGTCGCCAACGACAATGATCCCTCGCAGGTGGTGATTTCGGGCCATCGCGGCGCGATCGAACGGGCGGTTGCTTTGGTGAGGGACCATGGCATCAAGCGCGGCGTGCTGCTGCCGGTGTCCGCGCCCTTCCATTGTCCGCTGATGCAGCCGGCCGCCGAGGCGATGCAGGCGGCGCTGGCCAAGGCCACGATCAACGCGCCGCTGCTGCCGGTCTATGCCAATGTCCTCGCCGCGCCGATCGCCGACCCCGAAGACATCAAGGCGCGTCTGGTCGAGCAGGTGACGGGCCGCGTCCGCTGGCGCGAATCCGTCGCCGCGATGTGGGACGCGGGCGTGACCGAATATGTGGAAATCGGCGGCAAGGTGCTCGGCCCCATGGTCAAGCGCATCGCGCCGGACGCCACCGTGCGCAGCATCGTGACGATGGACGATATCGAGGCCGCATTGGCGGCATTTTAAACTTTTCCCGTCATCCCCGCGAAGGCGAGGATCCATCTCCCGACGTCGCAACAGGCCAAAAGGTCAGGAGATGGGTTCCCGCGTTGACCTGCGGTCGGCCTTCGGGTCGCGGGAATGACGAACAGATTGGATGAAAGGCATCTTTATGTTCGACCTTACAGGCATGACCGCGCTGGTGACCGGCGCTTCGGGAGGGATCGGTTCCTCGATCGCCAGGGCGCTGGCCGGGCGCGGTGCGACGCTCGCGTTGTCGGGCAGCAATGAAGACAAGCTCAAGGCCTTCGCCGCCGAACTGGGTGGTGACCACAAGACGCTGGTGTGCAACCTGTCCGATCCGGCCTCGGTCGATGCGCTGGTGCCGCAGGCGGTGGAAGCGCTGGGGGGCAAGGTCGATATCCTCGTCAACAATGCCGGCATCACCCGCGACAATTTGATCCTGCGCATGAAGGATGAGGAATGGCGCGATGTCATTTCGGTCAATCTGGAAGCCGCCTTCCGCCTCGTCCGCGCGGCGGCCAGGCCTATGATGAAGGCGCGCTTCGGCCGCATCATCTCCATCACTTCGGTCGTCGGCGTCACCGGCAATCCCGGTCAGGCCAATTATTGCGCGTCTAAGGCGGGCATCATCGGCATGTCCAAGTCGCTGGGTCAGGAACTGGCCAGCCGTGGCATCACCGTCAATTGCGTGGCGCCCGGCTTCATCCGCTCGGCCATGACCGATGCGTTGAACGATGCGCAAAAGGGCGCGATCCTGACCAAAATCCCGGCGGGCGATCTGGGTAGCGGCGACGATATCGGCGCGGCGGTCGTCTATCTGGCGAGCAAGGAAGCGGGCTATGTCACGGGCCAGACGCTGCATGTGAATGGCGGCATGGCGATGATCTGATCGCTGGCAGCGATCAGACAGGAAGAGGGGCCGGGCGCTGCGCGTTCCGGCCCTTTTCAATATCCCGCGCGTTTCAGCACCTGCTTGACCGCGGCGATGGTCTTCACCTTCGCCACCGTGTCCGGTCCGTCGCGCCGCCCGCAATCGCACGCATATTGTTTGAACAGGCGTTCGGCCGCCTTCACCGGGACCAGCGCTTTCTGGCCCGGTTTCCAGTCGTCCAATATGCGGATGCCATACATGGTGCCGCTGACGTCATAATGGCGGATGTCCCAGGCGAGCAGGACGATCAGTTCCTTCGCCTTGTCCCGGTCCGCATTGGCAAAGCCGATGGCGAGTATGCGGGGTGCGCCGCCTTCCTGTTCGCCCACGGTGACCTGAACGGGCGGCCGCGCCATATGTTCGTCCAGAATCACCAGTTGCCGCTCTTCCTCCCCGGCAGAGCCAGTGAGATAATCCGCAAACACCCAGGGCCGCCCATTCCATGTGGCGGGGGTGACGTTCACCGCCTCGGCCGGCAGGCCAAGCCGTTGCGCTGCCCGATGCTGGGTGCTGGCGGCATGGTGTTGCGCCATCGCCTGCGGCGTGATGCCCAGCGCCAGCAACAGCGCGGCCACATGTTTCACGCTTCGATCCTCCGCAGTTTCACGCCACGAAGCGTGAACGCGCCATCCAGCAGGATGGTCCGCCGTACCGCCAGCGCCAGCACGGCGATGGCGGCGATCAGGTTGACGGGTACATGGGTCAGTTCCGACAGTGCCCGGCCGAACAGCGGCGCAAGCCAGGCATAGGCCAGCCATGTCGGCTCCCACGCCAGCGCACCGCGACGCTTCATGTCCGCCGCCAGGAACGCGATGGCGACACCCAGCAGCACGAAATCATAATCCAGCACATAAGGGGTGCAGAGCAACGCGGCGCTCAGAGCCGCCGCGCCGCGCACCTCCATCGATCCGCGCCGGGCCGCCAGTGCCGCCGCCGCGATCGCGATCGCCGTGACGATGCCCTGCACGGCATAGGCGAAGGGGATGGCGCCGCCCCATTGGCGGATGGCGGAGAAGGGGCTTTGTATCTTTTCCCAGCCGGTCGCGCCTGCCTCGATGATGATATGCTGTGTCAGCGGCAGGGACTCGCGGAACGCCTGCCACACCGGCCAGCCCCAGATGGCGAGCGTCAGCAGGCATAGCGCCGTGACGGTCAGGCCCGCCGCGATGAAGGCTCGCCAGTTGCCCCGCGCCATGATCAGGATCGGGATCAGCACCGCGAATTGGGGCTTGTAGACCAGCGCACCGAGCAGCATCCCGGCGATCCAGGGCCTGCGCTCGAGCAGCAGCATGCCCGCGCCCAGCAGGCTGGCGGTCAGGAAGGCATTCTGGCCATGGCCCAGGCACACCAGCACCACCGGCGCGCCCAGCGCGGCCAGAATCGCATCGCGATCGCCCGGCAGGATGCGCCGGATCAGGCACAGCGCCAGCAGCAGCGTCATCCCCTGCCAGATCAGCAGCGCGGCGACATAGGGGAATTGGGCGAGCAGCGTGGCGATGATCAGGAAGGGCGGGGGATAGTGCCAGCCATAGAAGGGAATGGCGGGATCATGATGGACCTGCTTCTGGACCGCATGCTGGGTCGGCCACTCCCACGCTTCGGGCGCGTGGCCATGATCGGCCATCCAGCCCGCCGTCCAGACATTGGAAAAGTCGGTGCCAAGCGGCCGGCCGAGCGAATCCACCGTGCCATGGGCGGTCGCGAACAGGGTGAGCAGGCCGATGACGGTCGCCGCCAGCACCAAAATCGCGGTCAGCCGAACGCGCGCGCGGGTGACGAAAGAATCGGGGGAGGGAAGGGCCGCCATGGCCCTGTCCCTCGCACGAAGTCGCTGAAATTTTGGTAAATAGGCCGTAACCATTCCCCAAAAGCGCGGTTTTTATTGCCGCCTGGTTGCGATAGCGAATGAAGGGGCTTGGCGGCCTTCCCTCTTGCCTCTATCGGGGCTTGGCACTAGGGCATTGCCTTAACGGTTATTCACAACCACCAACGATACCAGTCAAGAAGGACCACTCATGAGTGAGACCGCGGATCGCGTAAAGAAAATCGTCGTCGAGCATCTGGGCGTTGAAGCCGAAAAGGTGACCGAGGATGCCAGCTTCATCGACGATCTGGGCGCGGACAGCCTGGACATCGTCGAACTGGTGATGGCGTTCGAAGAAGAATTCGGCGTCGAAATCCCCGATGACGCTGCCGAGAAGATTGCGACCGTCAAGGACGCGATCGATTATATCGACAGCAAGCAGGCGTAAGGCGCTTTCCGGCCTGATCCCTTCCGGGAAAGGCCGCGCTTACGCATAAGAGACGGCTCCTCCTGTCCGGCCATCGCCGAGCGTGGGGAGCCTTTTCGTATCTGGCGCGCGGCTTGAAAGCGCGCTTTAAGTGGCTAGATGGGCGGCACAAAGCCCATGAGAGATTTCGGAGCAAGCATATGCGTCGCGTCGTTGTAACCGGCCTTGGCATGGTCAGCCCGCTGGGCGGGAATGTCGAAACCAGCTGGAAGAATATCATTGCTTCCAAATCGGGCGCGGCCACGATCGCCCGCTTCGACGCCAGCGAATATAAATGCCGCATCGCCTGCGAAGTGAAGCCCAAGGACCATGAATATGGTTATGACGCTTCGTTGGATGTGGATCACAAGATCCAGCGTCAGGTCGATCCCTTCATCGTCTACGGCATTTCCGCCGCCAGCGAAGCGCTGCGCGACGCGGGCCTGGACAATATGTCGGAAGAAGAGCGGCTGCGCGCCGGTTGCTCGATCGGTTCGGGCATCGGCGGCTTGCCGGGCATCGAAAGCGAATCGCAGGTGCTGGCCACCAAGGGGCCGAGCCGCGTGTCGCCGCACTTCGTGCATGGCCGCCTGATCAACCTGATCTCCGGCCAGGTGTCGATCAAATATGGCCTGATGGGGCCTAATCACGCCGTCGTCACCGCCTGTTCCACCGGCGCGCATTCGATCGGCGACGCCGCGCGCATGATCGCGATGGACGATGCCGACGTCATGCTGGCGGGCGGTGCGGAAAGCGCGATCTGCCCGATCGGTATCGCCGGCTTCGCACAGGCGCGTGCGCTCTCGACCGGCTTCAACGACACGCCGGAAAAGGCGTCGCGTCCCTATGACGTCAACCGCGACGGCTTCGTCATGGGCGAAGGGGCGGGCGTGGTCGTGCTCGAAGAATATGAGCATGCCAAGAAGCGCGGCGCGAAAATCTATGCCGAAGTGATCGGTTACGGCCTGTCGGGCGACGCCTATCACGTCACCGCGCCGCACCCGGAAGGCAGCGGTGGTTTCCGGTCGATGCAGATGGCGCTTAAGAAGTCGGGCCTGTCCCTTGAGGATATCGACTATGTGAACGCGCACGGCACATCGACCCCGCTGGGCGACGAGTTGGAACTGGGCGCGGTCAAGCGTCTGTTCGGCGACAACCTGTCCACCATGTCGATGTCGTCCACCAAGTCGGCCATCGGCCATTTGCTCGGCGGCGCGGGCGCAGTGGAAAGCATCTTCTGCATTCTCGCCATGCGCGACCAGATCGTCCCGCCGACGCTGAATCTCGATGAACCGAGCGAAAGCTGCAAGGGTGTGGACCTGGTCCCGCACGTCGCCAAGGAGCGCAAGGTGCGAGCGGTGCTGAACAACTCGTTCGGCTTCGGCGGCACCAACGCCTCGCTCATCATGAAGGCGATCTGAGGCAGGACGGCGTTGCTGTTCCCCGGCGAAGCCCGGGGTCCAGTTCAGAGCAAGGGGCTGGACCCTTGTTGGGAGTCATGCGCCTCCCAGCAACTTTGCCGGGGAACGGTGTAACGATATGGCCAGACGATCCAGCACTCCAAACCGGCGCCTGGGCTGCATCGTCCTTCTGATCGGCCTCCTCGTCGCGGCCTTCATCGGTTTCCGCTTCGTCTATGGCTGGAGCGAGAAGGGGCCGGCGACGCAGGATGTCAGCGTCATCGTGCCGGAGGGATCGACCCTGTCCGACGCCGCCGTGCTGTTGAAGCAGGCGGGCGCGGTGCGATCGGCCGACGCCTTCCTGACGCGGGCGAAGGTCTTCGGCGCAGGCAAGTCGATCAAGGCGGGGGAATTCACCATCCCCGCCGGCGCCAGCAACAGCGACATCCTCTCCCTCCTGCAAGGCGGCAAGACGCTCACCCGCCTCGTCACCATACCGGAGGGGATGCCCTCCATTTTGGTCTATGAGCGGCTGATGGCCAACGACCAACTGACCGGCGACATCAGAGTGCCGGAGGAAGGCAGCGTGCTGCCCGACAGCTATGCCTTCGACAAGGGCGAGCCGCGCGCTGCCGTGCTGAAACGGATGCAGGCGGCGATGGACAAGACGCTGGCCAAGCTGTGGGCCGAGCGCGCGCAGAATCTGGTGGTGAAGACGCCGCGCGAAGCGATCATCCTTGCCAGCATCGTGGAAAAGGAAACCGGCGTGCCGGCGGAGCGGCCGATGGTGGCCGGCGTCTATGCCAACCGCCTGCGCACCAACATGATGTTGCAGGCGGACCCGACGATCATCTACCCCATCACCAAGGGCAAGCCGCTCGGCCGTCGCATCCGCAAGTCGGAAATCGCGGCGGTGAACGATTACAACACCTACGCGATGGTCGGCCTGCCCAAGGGGCCGATCGCCAATCCGGGTCGGCTGTCCATCCTGGCGGTATTGAATCCGGCGCAGACCAGGGCGCTCTATTTCGTCGCCGATGGCAAGGGCGGGCATATCTTCGCCGACACCTATCAGCAGCATAATGAAAATGTGCGCAAATGGTTCGAAATCCGCCGCGCGCGCGGGGAGTTGTAAACGCTATTTTCCGTTCGGCCTCAGGGAGAACGGGCGGGGGTCAGACGATGACCCCCTTCACCTGCTGCGCTTTGGCATAGCGCCATTGCACGATCGCGATGACGAATATCAGGATCGGGAAGGCGGTCGCCACCACCACGCCCTTGATCGCGATGACGGGGGTGGCGGCGAAGACATAGCCGAACTGCACCACCACCGCGATCAGCGAGAGCAGGAACAGCGGCACCGCCGCGCGCCTGCGCAGCAGCAGGAACAGTGCGCCGCCAAAGCCCGCCAGCACGGCGACGCCATAGTCCAGCCACAGCCAGGCCGGCATCGCCGCGAATATCTTCGCGCCGCCGGGGTCAGTTTTGGCCAATTCGTTCAGGTCCATCAGATATTGCATGACGAAGGACGCGATACCCATCAGGTTCCATAGCAGGAACGCGATGGCGATGAGGATGAAGGAACGTGGTGCCGACATGATGATCCCCTTCCGCTACGACGGCGCAATGTTGCGCAGCCGTCATGATGGCATCCTACGCCTGCTTGCGCGCGGACGGAAGCCCGTGCGATGAGCGCGCCGATCATCGTCACGGCGCTGCTGGGCGCTGCCGATTTCGCCTGGGCGGACGGCCTGCGCCGCGCTCATTTTCCGCCGGAGCGCAATGTCCTGTCCGCGCATCTGACGCTGTTCCACCATCTGCCACCCTCCGCGCTGGAGGAGATCGCCGCGCGGCTGAAACGGTTGTGCGCCGGTCCGCCGCCGTCCGCGCGCCTGACGGAGGTGATGCTGCTGGGCCGGGGCGTGGCGTTTCGTGTGGACAGCCCGGCGCTGATGGCGATGCGGGATGATCTGGCCGATGCCTTCACGGGCCTGCTGACGCCGCAGGACCAGGCCCGCCCGCGCCTGCACATCACGGTGCAGAACAAGGTCGCGCCGGATGAAGCGAAGGCGCTGGCGGCATCGCTGCGCCAAGATTTCCACCCGTGCCCGCTGGCGATCGCGGGGCTGGCCGCCTGGCATTATCGCGGCGGGCCATGGGAACTGGCGATGAAGGCGATGTTCAGGGGGTGACTTCCAGCCCTGAAGCAAGGTGTTGGAGCAGGGCAGCAAGTGCCAACGCCTCCACCTCGTTCATTTCTATCGGATATTCATGGGATCGCGTGTTTTGATGTGGATGCCACCATCTATCCACACCGTAATGCCCTCTACCGGGTGATAGGTTTGAACCACACCGCCTCCCGATCTCCGTTCGCCCCGAGCCTGTCGAAGGGCCGTTGTCCTCTTCAAAAAAAGAACAGGGCATCGACAGGCTCAGCCCGAACGGACCTGGATTGTTCAGGCCAGCCCCACTTCCTTCAACGGTACGCTGGCATCGCCCAGTTGCGCCACGTCCAGCGCCGCGCCGGCGATCACATGGGCGCGGCCCTGCACATAGTCCTTGACCATGTTGACGCAATCGAGCGCAATCACCTTGCCGCCTTTCAGGTAGACGATCGAGAAGCTGCGGCTCGCCGGATCGCCGCGCGTCACGGTCTGGTCGAACCCGGTCGACAGGCCGACGGTCTGGAGCTTCAGATCATATTGGTTCGACCAGAACCAGGGCACGGCGTCATAGGCCTCTGCCTTGCCCATGATATGCGCGACCGCGACCTTGGCCTGATCGTTCGCATTCTGCACCGATTCCAGCCGCATCTGCGCGCCACCGGCAAAGCGGTTGGCATGCGCCGCGCAATCGCCCACGGCATAGATGTCGGGCAGGCTGGTGCGGCAAAATTCGTCCACGTCCACGCCATTGCCGCCCGCCGCGCCTGCCGTGATCAGCGGCCCGGTTTCGGGGATGATGCCGATGCCCACGATCACCATGTCGGTTTCGATCCGCTGGCCATCCGCCATCAGCACCGCGGTCGCCTTTCCGTCCGTGACCTCGATGCAGTCCATCCGCGCCCCGGTGCGCAGGTCCACGCCATGGGCGCGATGCTCCGCTTCGTAGAAGCGTGACAGGTCCTCGCCCGCCACGCGCGCCAGCACCCGGTCCAGTGCCTCCAGCAGCACCACCGTCTTACCGAACTTGGACAGCACCGCCGCCGCCTCCAGCCCGATATAGCCGCCGCCGATGATGGTGACATGATTGATGGAATCAAGCTTCGCCATCATCGCGTCGACATCGTCGCGGCGACGCACGGCGTGGACGTTGACCGCGTCCGCACCGTTGCAGGTCAGCATGCGCGGGCTACCGCCGGTGCACCAGATCAGCTTGCCATAGCCGATCTCTCCGTCGGCCACGGTCACGAACTTGCCTTCGGGATCGACGCTCTTCACGCGCTTGCCCAGCAGCATGTCGATCTTGCGTTCTTCCCAGAAGCTGGCCGGGCGGATCAGGATCCGGTCGAAGCTCTTGTCGCCGGCGAAATATTCCTTCGACAGCGGCGGACGCTCATAAGGCGGATAGGCTTCGTCGCCGATCATCGCGATCGTGCCGTCAAAGCCAGCCTGTCGCAGCGCGATCCCCGCCTGCGCCCCCGCATGGCCTGCACCCACGATCAGAACGTCATAATAACTCATGCCGCCAATATCCTCTTGCCCTGTTTGCGACGCTGCTTGGCGCGCTTTGCCGGGGGAGGCAAGAAGGATTGATTTTGTAGGAGATAAAAATTGGTAGCGGAGGAGGCGCTAAAACTTTCGTATCAGGCAGGTTCAGAGCGTCCCCAAGTCCACTGTAAAATCAGCGATTTATATTGCAGTATGTTCGCGGTCGGTCGCCCTCATTTGCCTGAATCCACATCGAAACGTGGGAACGAAAGTGGGACGATTTTTGGCCTCATAATGTGGGAACCGAGGCGAAAAATTCCCTAACAGGGAACCAAACCCGATGGCACTGACAACTTTGAAAGTGAAAAACGCGAAACCCGGCAGGCATACCGATAGCAGAGGTCTTTGCCTGCTCGTGAAAGACAGCGGCGCGCGCACATGGGTTTTGCGAATGCAGAGAAACGGGCAACGCCGTGACTACGGGCTGGGATCAGCGTTGGACGTATCGCTAGCCGAGGCACGGGAAGCAGCAACAGCGTTACGCCGCCGTGTTCGAGAGGGCTTCGATCCAGTTGCCGAGCGTCGGAAGGCGCGAAAGATCGTGCCCCATTTCGAAGCCGCGACTCGGATTTGTCATGAGACGCTGCGTGAAGGCTGGAAAGGTGGACATCATGCAAAGTGGCTGTCCAGCTTCGAAAAGCACGTCTTCCCTAAAATCGGCAAGAAGCCGGTAGACCAAGTGGACAGCGCCTGCGTGGTCGAGGCGCTCGCGCCAATCTGGCTCGAAATACCGGAAACCGCCCGCCGCATCCTCCAACGCATCAGCGTCGTTCTGGATTTTGCGCACGTCAAGGGATGGGTGCCGGAGGAAGTGTCACTCCGCTCCGTTCGGAAAGGGCTTCCCCGCCAGAACGACAAGCGCGGTCATATGGAAGCCATGCCCTATGCCGAAGTCCCGGCGCTCATGCAGAAGCTTGCGGGAGCTTCGCCCACAACCGGGCGCGATGCCTTGCGTTTTACCATCTACAACGCTGTGCGGTCCAATGAGACGCGCTTTGCGGTGTGGTCCGAGTTCGACCTTGATAATGGCATCTGGAGCATTCCCGGCGAGCGCATGAAGGCGCGGGAAGCCCATATTGTACCGCTTTCCGCGCCTGTCGTTGCGCTGCTGCGCAAGCGTTGGAACGAGCGCACCAGCGACACCGGGCTTGTGTTCTCACATAATGGCGAGAAGCCGATCAGCGATGTAACTATGACCAAGCTGTTGCGAGATGACGGAATCGCAGGGATAACGGTCCACGGCTTCCGTTCATCCTTTACCGATTGGGCAGCGGAGCGAACGCGCTTCCCGAAGGAAGTTGCCGACAAGGCGCTGGCGCACAAACTGCCCAACAAGGTAGAAGCGGCTTATCGCCGGACCGATTTTTTCGACAAGCGGCGCAGCCTCATGGCGCGTTGGGCCGAGTATCTCGACCGCACAGAGACGCAGATCGGCAAGGGGAAGGACGCCGCATGAACGGCGTCCGACCCTACAGCGCTCCGCGTTGCCGCCTGACCAAATCGTGCAGGCTGGCGGTGGTGATACGGGTTGCCTTGCCAAACTTCACCGTTTCGACCTCGCCAGCCGCGATCAGTTCATAGAGCTTGGTGCGACCGACGCCGATCATGCGCGCCGCTTCATTGACGCGGACGCAGATTGTATCCGGGGGCGGGAGCGCGGTCACTGCGCATGGCTCCCGGCCCGTTCCTCGCGATAGCTAACAGGATCGGCCATCCAGCGTTCGACGGACGACTCCCGCCAGCCAGCGCCATGAACGCTAATTCTAATTTGCGCGGGAAATGTCCCGTCCGCAATCTTGCGGTAAAGGGTGGAACGGGAAAGCCCGGTGCGGGCCAGAACGGTCTTCAATCGAATGATACGATCAGTGTTGGACATCGACTTATTCCATACATGCGCCAGTTATGCCTTTCCCCCATGAGAGTTGAACAATGCGGGCCGTCCCTCTGCCCGCAAGGGGCAATCGGCGCGCATAGGGCTATGGCGGGCCTACGGCGGCAAATGTCGAGGATCGGCGGAGATTTCGCGCATGTGGCGGCAATAGCGGATCATCGGTGGCCCCAGACGGCAAGCGGCGGTCGCCTTTTGCCGGGATTGGGCAGGGCAGTGCCTTGCAAGGGCCAGCAGCGGGCGCTTAGCCCTCGAAATGATAGCAATCGACCTGTTCGAGTCGCACGCCATGGCGGACCTCTTTTTGACGACCCGCCAAGCCGTCTTTTGCTATGCCTCCTGTGCATAAGCTGTCTCGCTTTTTCCTGGCGCGCAAGGGGATAGGAAGTAGAGTTCCGGAAGTAGGCACTACACTGCCGCTTTCGGCATTTCAGTGCCGATTTGCACATCGTAGTGGCACTTGCGCCAAAGAACTCTGCGGTTTCCCGATGGCAATTGTCATGCGATTGAATTACATGTGAGCCGAAGGAGTGATCCCATGGCCAACAACGCGCTTATTCAGACCCGAATCGATTCGGACGTGAAGGACCGTGCCTCCGCCGTGTTTGAGCGGATGGGGCTCACGGTATCAGACGCCGTGCGCATCCTTCTGACCCGCACCGCGCGCGAGGGCGTTGCTCCCATGGAGCTGCTGGTCGAGCGGCAAGCCTACGACCAGTGGTTCCGGGCGCGAGTGCAGGAGGCGCTGGACGATGATCGGCCCGACATTGACGACGCGGAGGTTTCCGCGCGATTTGCTGAGCTTCGCGCGAACGCGCGAAAGGGCCTCAAGCCGGTGCAATGAAGCTCGCTTGGTCCAATCGGGCGACGACTGATCGTCTGGCGATATTCATTTGGATTGCCGAGGATAACCCTCAAGCCGCCGCCGATGTAGATGATCGGATCGAGGCAGCAGCCCAGCGCCTCAAAGACTTTCCAAATAGCGGGCGTCCGGGCCGGATCGACGGCACGCGCGAATTGGTGATCGCGCGCACGCCCTATATCGCACCTTATCAGATCATCGGGGATACCGTCCGCATCCTTCGCGTGATCCATGGCGCGCGCATGTGGCCCCAGGACATTCCCCCGGAGTAAAAACCGCTGAACGCTGCCGAGATTGGCCGACAGCGGAATGTCGGGTCATCGTCAGGGATGGGCGGATAGCGATCCTAGGCAGGCAGACGACCGTGCTGCGGCGCGCGCACGGGCGGGCTCGAACCAGCCTGTAGAGCTCGGCGGAGCGGGCATCTTTGAGGTAAATGCTAAGCGATCTTCTTGTATGCCTCTGTTGCGGCTGCATTAAGCAGATCATTCTTAAATAAACGTATCAGGTCTAAAACTTCCTCGACTAGTGGGCCAAAGTCTCCAGATTTCAGATCAAGAAACTCTCCGTGAGCAATTTTATTGCGCCGCCCCACAAGGCTTGAATCAATCAAATTGAATTTCGTTTCGTAGGGCGTAGTGGACACTCCAACTGATTTAGCAATGTTTTCGAATACGCTCGACGACAGATTAGACTCTGTGTTCACCGCGCCTGCCATTTTTAACGCGGCCAAATCGCCGAGAGAACCCCTTATAAATTCAATAGCCTCAATATTTGGTGTCGATTTCCTTGAGGCAACAAGGGTATTTAGTTTTCCTTTTAGGCCAAATACAATGAAGCAACTCATTAGTTCTTCGTATTTTAGCCCTCGATTAGAAACATATTCCAAATAGAGCTCAGCGGAACGTTTTACGAAACCTTCCCAATGAGCGTAAAGCAAAGCTACGCCTGCGCGCGTGAATGCTTTGCTCTTTTGCCCGCCCTTGGCCGACTCAACACGGAACGTGCCAACCTCCTTGATGCGCCAAGCTAACTCTTGATCCATCGCGTCTTGTAACTGAAGCAACGTTCGAACAGCGGCCATACAAACCTCAAGGCTTTATCAGTGCTTCCGCCACTGGGAGTAGCTTGGACAAACGGGTGGTGCCCCTTACTCCTGCCCCTGAGTTTTCTATGAATACCGGAACGCCGTTGAGAGATTTAGCCTTTGCTTCAATTGCTTGGCTTCGGTTCGGATCACCCATTGCCTCGTACGCAGCGAGGTTCTTTGAAAGTCCAATCGCCAACACTTCAAAAATCGACATCAAGAATTTTCCGGAGAAATTCTGACCGTCCCAACGTTGGAAAGCCTTACCATCAAGAGCGGTGTTCAAGAAGTCAAATGTCTTGTTAAAGATGGCTTCTTCTGCACCCCTGTCGAAGTCAACTTTACTGGCGAGATTTAGCAGAGCGTCGTCGAGGTATTCATGAACATCCATTCCACTTTGATACGGAATGTTACGAAAAGCAACAAATCGAAGAACCATCTCTACCCCTGCCTGCGACTCTAGGGCAGCTGCGGTCTGGCGTGTCGTCGTAACAAAGGCTGCATAATTTGAAAGTTTTACCAACCAGTCAAAGAATTCTTTATTGATCGAGACCGCAATGCTGTTTCGGACTTCCTGAGGGCTAAGGTCAGCACCACCAGTGTTCAAACGTTGAAATAGTTCATACTTCGCCGTCTGAGAGCTGCCAGCCTGCAGGATTTCAACTCTCACTCGGGACCGCTTCACAGCCAGTTGGGTGGGGACGCCGATTCCATCGCCCGCACCCTCTGCGGATTCGGTCCATCGCTTTCCAGTCAGGCTGGGCAGAAACCTTGTACCATTGAGCACCAAGGGACCAAGTTGATCGGCGCGTTCGCCTTTAAGGTCTCCGGTCAATTGGAGAATCGTAGAAACCCGCTGAAGACCATCGATAAGTTCCCAGATTCCTTCGTCATCCTGATGAACGAAGATGGGAGGGAAAGGGATGCCGAGAATAATCGATTCGATAAAACGCGTCTTTCGTTCATCATCCCATCGGAAAAGCCGTTGGAACGCGGGCGCGATCACGAGTTCTTCGTTCTTGTACAGATTGATGACCTCGCCGATTGACATATCGTAACCATCGGTGACGACCGTTTGTCGTGCGTCTTTGATTTCGTCTTCTAGGCTCATCGGAATCCGTCCCCGTAGGTAATTTATGGGAGGTATTAAGCATTTGAGTGGGCACTTCCAGCCTGAAGGCTTTATTCGGAAGACGGGATGGGGAGCGATCCGCCCCTTTTAGCCAGCCTTACCCTGCTCGTTCTCGCGTCGCTCAACTTCCCGTTCCAGCACTTCCCGAATGAAGGCTGCACGGCGCTGCCGCCCCACCAGCTTGTCAATCCGCTCGCCGAGACCTTCGGGCAATCGGATGTTGGTTGATTTCACGTTGAGCGGTGGCCTTCCCATAATTGCGTCGTAACCGCACGTGGCACCCGTTCAATCAGAACCAGAATAACCGGTGCCGGTTATTGATCATAGCCTTCCTTTTATGCTATAAGCGGTGCCGCTTAATACTTCGAACGCATCCTCGATGCGGCCGGGACGGCGAACTGAGGAAGGCAGGCCATGATTTCATCCGATTCTCGCTTGAGTGATTCGCAGATCAGCACCTCGCGCCGCGCTCTACTGCGCGGGTTGGCAGTCGCTCCGGTGGCGGCATCTGTCGTTGCCTCCGCCTGGGGTGGCACATTGGCGGCGCTGCACCGGCGCTACGATGATGAACCCGCGAGGATAGAGCGGACGAAAGAGGGGCGAAGCATAAGCCGTTTCCGCTATCACAATGCGGAACGGTGGATGACCACGCTGGAAGCGGATTTCCTCATCGAGCCGCGACATGCAAAAGAAGCGCTGCATCAGGCGGGTTTCGTGACCCAACAGGCCCTGTGCGCCTATCTGCTGGATATGGGCTTTGCCGATACGTGGAACGCGAGCCACATCAGGCAGGATATCGCCAAGGCGCTGGCCTACGCCAATGCCTGCGGCTTTGGCCATGATTGCCCCGACATGGCGCGGTTGGCGGCGGTCCTCTCGCCCTATTGGAAATGGGGCTATCATTATCATGAATGGGAGGAAGACCGGCCCCGCACGGGCGGCTTCATTCCCGCCACGATCACGCCCCTTGTCCGTGCCTTGGTAGATCGCGTGCATGACGTGACCGGCCACCCGCGCCCGAAGGGTTGCCAGCGTCGCCCACAGGAGGCGCGGTCATGATGCTGCGCACTGATGCCGACCATCTGCCCGCGCCGATCCGTGAGGAACTTCTTCACGTCGCCACAATCGTCTTCGAGGCGTTTGAGGAAACGACCAAAGGCCGATGTTCCGAACATTTCCGGGCGGGCCGCATCCTCACCCTGATCCTGCACGGCCCCCATGCCGAGAAGGATTGGGATGACATCGGGCCGGGGGAAGCGTTCCGCGTGCTTGCGATCGTGAACTATCCGCGCCTTGCCCGCAGCGAACGGGATTGGCGGCTGGTGCGCGACCGGCTACGCCGCGCATGGGAGCATGGCGAAATTACCCGTCCGGTACGGTTATCTGTGGAAAGCCTTGAGCGGGTCAACGGCGCGCTTGTCGATGGCGTCCCGCATTTCGTCACCATCGCCGAGCAGGGCATCGCGCTATACCAAATGGAGGGCTTGCGGCTGAAAGAGCCTCACCGCCTTCCGGTGAGAGAACGGGCTATCCGGGGTGCGGTGGAGTTCATCCGGTGGCATGAGCGCGGCACCGGATTTCTGGCTGGCGCGGCTTTCTATCGGGACCGAGGTGATGCGCCGATGGCGGCGCTGATGCTGCATCAGGCGTGCGAACATTTCTATTTGTGCGTCTTGCGATCCATCAGCCTGCACGCTCCGCGCACCCATGCGCTCGATGAACTGCGCGAGGCGGCGGAGGCGCTGGACCCGCACCTATGTTCGGCATGGCCGCGAGACAGCCGCTTCGAGCGGCGCGCGTTCGGCTGCATCCGACGTGCGTATGTCGAAGCGCGCTATGGGCGATCCTACCGCATTTCGGGCGAGGAATTGTCATGGGCGTTCGCGCGGGTGGAGATATTGCAGGAACGGGCAGCGTTCGCCTGCGCGGATCATCAGGCTTCGCTCGCCGCAAGCCTGCCAGCGCCAATGCTTCCGCCGCCCGCAGAACCTACAACGGCGGTAGCGCTTTCCCAGCCTGCCCGCCGCGCAAATATGCTGCAACGGACATGGCGGATCGTGCGACGTGTTGCCCCGCCACAGGGCCGATGGAATCCGCTCGTTTCCGTTCGCCGGTTCTGGCGCTCCGGCAGATGCAGGGACTGGGTTGACCATCTGCCCTTGGCGATTGTCTGCCTGTGCTTCTTCATGGCGGGTGCCGAGGCAACGCTATGGCGGGTAAAGTCCGCGCAAGTCGTCCGTTCCAAACCCGCCGACCTGTCCGCCGTACTGGACTTCGACGTGCGCGCGGACACGGTGCTTGGCGCGGTCATGGATGTTGCGCAGAGGGCGGGCTACCGGGTCAAGGCCAACGAGGACATTTGGGCAGTGCGGTGGACCGGAGCCTATCGCGCTAAAGCCACGACCTTCGACGCGCTCGCGGACATTCTCTATGGCTCCGGCCTGTGTCCTGCGATCCGAGAAGACTTCATCACCGTGCGCTATTGCGACAAGAGCAGCCCGCCCATGGCGGCGATGGTCGAGTATCAGGCAGAACGGGACAGCAATGTGCGCTTGTCGGTTTCGCGCTAACTGCCGCCCTGTTCCGCTTCGAACGCCCGCTTGCCCTTGCGCTTCCACAGTGCAAGTGCGTTGGCGCGTTCCTCGCCGCGCAGCCGGTTGGCGACAGTAAGGAACGCGCCGTAAAGCGTCGCGCGGTCGTCGTCGGTCAGATCGACCAGCCCCGCCTTGATGACGAGGCCACCCAGTTCGATCAGATGCCGCGTTCTCTCCCGCCGCTTGACCTGCCAGTCTCGCATGTCGGTTCGCGCTTTCCGAGCCTCAAGCCGATGCCGCGCCGCCGTCGAGCGGGAGTGTGCCGCTTTGCTGGTTAGAAGGTCCGCCCGCAGGTTTGCCGCCTTTCCCGAGAAAGAACGCCGCGCCCGTCTTGCGCCATCCCTCCTTTGTCGCGGCATCTTTTACCGTGGCGGCATGGATCAATGCCCCGGCCAATATATCGGCGTCGAGCGCATCGGCCCCGGTCGCTGTCACCAGTTCGCCAAGTTGCCTCACGCGTCGTTCCCTTAGCGCCTTGGCCTTGTCGGCCAGGGCTTTGAGTTCCGAATCAAAATCGCGTGGCTTGTCCGAGAAATTTTCGAGAAGGGCGCGCTTATACGTCGTTCCGACGTGCGCTTGAGCATAGTAGATGGACGATCGTCATGGCGATCTTCCACTTCTCCRTTCAGGTCATCAGTCGCGCTGCGGGCCGCTCCGCCGTCTCCGCTGCGGCCTATCGCGCGGGCGAACGCCTGCACGACGAGCGCCTTGACCGCGACCATGACTTCCGCGCCCGCTCCGGCGTCGAGCATAGCGAAATCATGTTGCCCGAAGGCGCGCCGGAACAGTGGCACGACCGCGAGCGGCTGTGGAACGATGTCGAGGCATTCGAGAAGCGCAAGGACGCCCAGCTTGCCCGCGAGGTCGAGTTCGCCATCCCGCGCGAAATGACCAAGGCACAGGGCATCGAACTGGCCCGCGATTTTGTGTCCGCTGAGTTTGTGGATCACGGCATGATCGCCGACCTCAATGTGCATTGGGACCCTTCGACTTCGCTCAGGGGAGCCATAGGGGCAGACGGCCAGCCCAAGCCGCACGCCCATGTCATGCTCACCATGCGAGAGGTTGTGCAGCGCGAAGACGGCACCCCTGGCTTCGGGGCGAAGGTGCGTGAGTGGAACGATCATGAGAATGTCGAGCGCTGGCGCGAACGCTGGGAGACCCACGTCAACACGCGCCTTGCCGAACTCGACATCGATGCGCGCATCGACCGCCGCAGCCTTGCCGATCAGGGCATCGACCTTGAGCCGCAAAGCAAAATCGGCGGCCCCGCGCACCGGATGGAGCGCCAGGGGTTAGAAGCCGACCGCGCCGAAATGCACCGCGAGATTGCGCGTGAGAATGGCGAACGCATCATCGCTGATCCCGGCATCGCGCTCAACGCCATCACCCACCAGCAGGCCACATTCACCAACCGCGATATGGCGATGTTCATTCACCGGCATAGTGATGGGCAGGAGCAGTTCAACGCCGCCATGCGCGCGGTTAGGGGATCGCCAGACCTGATCGCCCTGGGCAAGGACGGGCGCGGCGACGATCGGTTTACCTCCCGCGAGATGATCGAGACCGAGCAGCGGATGAGCCGCGCCGCTGACCGGCTTGCGATGGACCGGAGCGATGGTCTCTCGGCGGCGACGACCTACGCCAACCGCGCCGCCGAGAGTGGTGGCCTTGCTCTGGGAGCAGAGCAGGAAGCCGCGCTGCGCCATATAACGGGCGAGCGCGGATTGTCACTGGTGCTGGGTTATGCCGGGACCGGCAAAAGCGCCATGCTGGGCGTGGCCCGCGACGTGTGGGAAGGCGCAGGGCTTAATGTTCGCGGCGCGGCGCTTGCGGGCATCGCCGCCGAGGGACTGGAGAACGGCTCCGGCATCGCGTCGCGCACCATCGCTGCACTTGAACATGGCTGGGCGCAGGGTCGCGACCTTCTGACCGCCCGCGACGTGCTGGTGATTGACGAGGCGGGCATGGTCGGCACACGCCAGATGGAGCGCGTGCTGTCCCATGTCGCCGACGTTGGCGCTAAAGTTGTCCTTGTCGGCGATCCGCAGCAATTGCAGTCGATCGAGGCAGGCGCGGCGTTCCGCGCGATCCATGAGCGCCATGGCGGCGTCGAGATCACCCAGGTTCGCCGCCAGCATGAAGGATGGCAGCAGGACGCTACACGGCATCTGGCGACCGGCAGGACCGGGGAGGCCATTGCCGCCTATGCCGACAAGGGCATGGTGCATCAGGCCGAGACGCGCGAAGACGCGCGGCGCGATCTCATCGAGCGTTGGGATCGCGAACGGCGAGCCGATCCCGACGCCAGCCGCATCATCCTGACCCACACCAATGCCGAGGTGCGCGACCTCAACGAGGCAGCGCGCGCGGCGATGCGCAATGCGGGTGAATTGGGCGACGAGCGCCAGGTGAAGACCGAGCGCGGTGACCGCCTATTCGCCTCTGGCGACCGCATCATGTTCCTGCGCAACGAGCGCAGCGTTGAGGTGAAAAACGGCACGCTAGGCACCATCGAACATGTGAGTGAAGGGCATATGTTCGTCCGCACCGATGACGGGCGTTCCGTATCGTTCGACACAAAAGACTATCGCGACCTCGACCATGGCTATGCCGCTACCATCCACAAGGCGCAGGGCATGACGGTGGACAGGGCGCATGTGCTGGCGACGCCGGGGATGGATCGGCATGGGGCTTATGTCGCGATGTCCCGCCACCGTGATGGCATGGCGCTCTATTATGGCCGCGACGATTTTCGCGATCAGTCCCGGCTTGTTCGCACGCTCTCACGCGAGCGCGGCAAGGATATGGCGACCGACTACACGCACGCCGACCCTGCGAGGGAATATGCCGAGCGGCGTGGCATCAGCTTTGGCGAGCGGATCGCGGAAATCGTCAGGCCCATCGTCGAGAAAGCGCGGGGGATCTTCGACAATTTCCGGCCGAACATCCAGCCGCAGCAGGAACGCGACATATTTGCGGGCTTCCAGCCGAAGGCCGAGCCGCCCGCGCAGGAGCGGGCCGTTCAGCGCCAGCCCGAACATGACACGCAGCCGATGCGCGCAGGCGGCGTGCGCGGTGCGGTGGAGCGCTATGCCAAGGCATGGCAAGCGATCCAGCAGACGCGCGCGCAGGGTCTCGACGCCATGCCACACCAACGCGAGGCGTTCTACAGGGCGCGCGATGCTCTGGACGCAATCCGGCCCGAAGGTTCTTCGGACCTCAATAGCGCGTTCCGCAGTAGTCCGGAGCTTGTCCGCGAGGCCGCCGAGGGGCGCGGCCAAGCCGCCGTGCGGGCGATGCAATTGGAAACCGAAATCCGCATGGACCCCCTCCAGCGGGCCGACCGGTTCGTGGAAGGCTGGCAACAGTTGCAGCGCCATCATGCCGAGTTGGTGCGCGACGGCAATTTCCGGGGGGCGAAGAGTGCCGCACAGCAGATGGCAGGCATGGCTAAAAGCCTTGAGCGCGATGCCCAGCTTGAATCGGTGCTGGGCCTGCGCAGTCGCGAACTTGGGCTTGAGATCGGCCAGCAGATGGGCCGCAGCCTGTCCCACGATCTCGCATCCTCCATTCCCTTCGATCACGGACGCGACATCGGTCGCGGCATGAGCCGCTAACCCAAGGAGACCATGACATGGACGACGAGCAGAGCCTTCTAAACGAACCGGAGCCGGAACCCCGGCCCAATGCCGCCGCCGAGGCGTTCGCGCACCTCTCGGAGCGGGTTGCCGCTATGGAAGAGCGGCTGGACGGGCGCATGGCGGTGATGGCCCGCGCGCTTGAGCATATCGCCATCGAGAGGCAGAGCATCGAATTCCCCGATTATGGGCCGACACTCGCCAAGATGAACGGCTATCTCGCGACGCTGGCCGGGCAGACCAAGAAAATCATGGAAGCACCCGCCATGCAGTTGACGCCGGAGAGCATGGCGGAGCGGATCATAGGGTCAGCGGAAACGGCGCGGGAAACAGATAAGGCGACCATCAAGCAGGCACAGGGGCTTCTGCGCGAAGCCCATGCCGATCAGATGCGGGCTATCGGCGCTAGCCGCACCAAGGACCAGCAGCGCAGGCACAGCCTTTACGCAGGAATAGGCACGGCGCTGGCGGTATCGCTCCATTGGCTGTTCTATCCGGGATGGGCGGCGAACCTTGCGCCCCAAAGCTGGCGCTGGCCCGAACGGGTCGCGACGCGCACGATGGGTGAGGCGTCGCCATGGGATGCGGGCATTCGCCTGATGCGCGCCGACAACCCGGAAGGCTGGCAGGCCATAGTGAACGCCGCTGACATGACGCACGAGAACCGCGACGTCATTGCCGCTTGCGAAAGGGCGGCGGAAAAAGCCAAGGAGCCGGTACGCTGCAACATCATGATACGGGTAATGATCGACTAGATACCATCAGGCGGATCATTCACGATAGCCTCCAGCGCCACAGAATGCTTCCAAAGGGGGTTTGGTCTGGATAAGCCGCAATTATTGAGATACTTTCTCAATAATTTTTAAGCAATTGGCGGGCATCCGTCTAGGATCGCCAGCATAGCAAAGGAGCGACATGTCCATTTCTTTGAAGAAAAACGCTTCCGTAAGTCTAAAGAAGGAAGGCGGTGACGGCCTTTCCGCAATCATGCTGGGCGTGGGATGGGATCTTGCGTCGTCTGGCTTCTTGGGAAAGATTCTGGGTGGTGGAGGCGGAAGCATCGATCTTGATGCGTCTTGCATAGCCTTTGATGCGTCAGGCGGGGTGGTCGACACAGTCTGGTTTCAACAATTGGTCAGCAACGACCGTTCGATTCGCCACAGCGGCGACAATCTGACTGGCGAAGGCGATGGTGACGATGAGTCCATCGCGATTGACCTTAAAGCTCTGTCGGCAAATGTCGAAACGCTGGTGCTGACCGTAAACAGTTTTCGCGGCCAGACTTTCGACAAGGTGAAAAACGCCTTTGGCCGGGTCGTTGACAGCCGCACCAACCGCGAACTGGCGCGCTTCGATATTTCGGACACTGGCTCCCACACTGGATTGGTGCTGGCATCGGTCAAGCGCGATGGTGGTCAATGGACCTTCAAGGCTATCGGTGAACGGACGACGGGGCGCACGGTGCAGGATCTCGTCTCTGTCGCGGCGCGCCTGATCTGAACATCAAGGGTGACGGCATCTATTTCCGTCTAAACCTATGAAGCACGTTACGGGGGAATAGCATGCGGTTACAACGCGGCGAGAAGCGTGGCCTTTCAGATCTGGGTGTCGGCAATAACTGCGCGATTAAGGTCGATTTCGGTCTGGACGGCGTCGATATCGCTGCCTTTGGCCTCAACAAGGATCGAAAGATCGGCGACGATCGCTATGTCGTGCTATTTTCCAACACGGCTTCCCCCGAACACGCAATCACATTGCAGCCGTTATCGGATACGGCGCTTTTCAATCTCGACCTCGACAAACTGCCGCTCATGATAGACCGGGTCGTCTTCACGGCGACCCATGACGAGCGCCCTATCGCTGAATCGCGACCGTTGATTGTGACTGTGGACGGCGTGAAGGCGTCGTTCGACGTCGCTGAACACCTCACCACCGAGAAAGCGGTGATGATGATCGAGATTTACCGGCACAGCAGCGGCTGGCGTATCGGCACGATTGCCGCCGGGTTTGCCGGCGGTCTTGCGAGCCTGATTGCGCATTTTGGAGGCGACGTGGCAGATCCACCGCCGTCTGCTCCAGCAGCCGCTCCGCCACCACCACCACCCGCTGCGCCCGTCAGCCTGAAGAAGGTCACGTTGGCGAAATCCAACGGTCGAGTAAGCCTCAAGAAAACGGGTTCCACGTTCGGCGAGATTATCCTCAATCTGAACTGGAGCCAGCAGCAGCAGAAACGTGGCTTTTTTGGCGGCGGTGGCAAGAACGTCGACCTCGATCTTGGCGTCTTGTTCGAGATGAAGGACGGCTTCAAAGGCTGCATCCAGGCATTGGGCCGCAACTTTGGCGATTTCGATCAGGAGCCGTGGATCGAGTTGTCAGGCGACGACCGAACAGGTGCAGTTGCGGCGGGTGAAACGATCCGTGTGAACGGCCGCTTTTTCGACAACATCAAACGCCTTGGCGTGTTCGCTCTCATTTATGACGGCGTCCCTAACTGGCAGCAGACCGATGGCGTGGTGCGCATGACCATACCTGGGCAACCAGAGGTGGAGGTGCATCTGGACGAAGGTCGCGACAATTGCCGTCTTTGCGGGATAGCCGTTATCGAGAATGTGAACGGCGTGCTCCAGATGGATCGGCACATGCGATATTATCAGAGCCAGAAGCCATTTGCCGACGACATCGGGATTATTCTGCGTTGGGCAGCGGGTTCGAAGGACTGACGCGCCGAGGCTATAGGATCGCATTTCCAAAGCCTGCCGCATGGCCTTGATAGGAGGAATATGAAGAACTTCTACGGATCGATCGTCTTCACGATCGCCGCGCTGCTGCTGGCGGGCCTGTTGGGCTATGAGCAGACCGGACTGATGGGACCTGCTCTTCAGATGGTGTTCCTGGCTTGCGTGCTGGGTGTCATGGAGACGTCGCTCAGCCTCGACAATGCTGTGGTGAACGCATCCATTCTCAAAGATATGGACCCGGTGTGGCAGCGACGCTTCCTGACCTGGGGTATCCTGATCGCCGTGTTCGGTATGCGGATCATTTTCCCGATCCTGATCGTGTCTATCTCCGCCTGGGTGTCCCCGGTTGAAGCCACGCGGATCGCCGTGACGGATCACGAGCTCTACGAACAGATCGTGACCGGCGCCCATGTCGGCATATCCGGCTTTGGCGGGGCGTTCCTGATGCTGGTCGGGCTGAGCTTCTTCTTCGACGAAGATCGCGAGCATCATTGGCTGGGCTTTATTGAGCGCCCGCTCGCCGCTTTCGCAAAGGTGCCCCTGTCGCCCTACATCGCGACGGCTGCCATCATTGTCGGCCTATCTTTCATGATTGCGGGACATGAGCAGCAGACGTTCCTCATTGCCGGTCTATCGGGAGTTGCAACCTTCTTCGCGGTCCAGAAATTCGGCGATTGGATCGGAGGCGGCGAAACGGACGCAGCGACCGGCCAGGTCGTCCGCAGCGGCGCAGGAGCCTTTGTGTATCTGGAGTTCCTCGATGCCTCCTTCTCGTTCGACGGCGTCATCGGGGCGTTTGCGATCACCAATGATATTATACTGATCGCACTCGGTCTCGGCATCGGCGCCATGTTCGTTCGTTCCATGACCGTGGCGCTGGTCCGAGGCGGGCATCTGTCGGAATTCCGTTTCCTTGAGCCCGGTGCCTTCTACGCGATCATCGCGCTTGCGACGATCATGCTGCTGAGCATCCGTGTCGAAACCCCGGAGATCGTTACCGGGCTCATTGGCGCTGTGATCATCGGGCTGTCGCTCTGGGCATCTGTTCGGCACCGCAAGCTGTTCCCCGATGAATACGCGGAGGATGGCGAAGCTCAGGCGATTCTGCCCACCGGCGAAATCATCACCAATGCGCATGCGAACTGATCTGTTGGCCTGCGCGAAATTATAACAGTTGATCACAAGGAGTGTTTGAGCATGGCTATTTCTCTTTCCAAGGGCGGCAATGTCAGCCTCAGCAAGGAGGATCCGACCCTCGATGAGATTATGATCGGCCTGGGCTGGGACGTTCGTGCGACCGATGGCGCGGACTTCGATCTTGACGCTTCAGCCTTCTTGCTCGCCGCGAGCGGCAAGGTGCGCAGCGACAATGATTTCGTGTTCTACAACAATAAGGTCGTTGCGGGCGTCGAGCACCAAGGCGACAACCGCACCGGCGAAGGCGACGGTGATGATGAGCAGATCAAGGTCACGCTGTCGAAAATTCCAGGCGACATCGACAAAGTAGCCCTGGTTGTGACGATCCACGAGGGCGAGACCAAGGGCCAGAGCTTCGGCCAGGTGTCGAATGCATTCATTCGCCTGGTCAACCAGAAGAGCGGGACTGAAGTTGTCCGCTACGACCTGTCCGAAGACGCATCGGTCGAAACGGCAATGATCCTGGGCGAGGTTTATCGTCATGGCACCGACTGGAAATTCCGGGCCGTTGGGCAGGGCTTCAAGGGTGGTCTTGGCCCTCTCGCCACCAATTTTGGTGTTAGCGTAGGGTGATTCACACACGGGC
Organism: Sphingobium sp. Leaf26; assembly: GCF_001421665.1. Lineage (GTDB taxonomy): Bacteria > Pseudomonadota > Alphaproteobacteria > Sphingomonadales > Sphingomonadaceae > Sphingobium. Next base: position 347,498 of record NZ_LMKV01000001.1, on the reverse strand, counting down.
CGACGATGGCCGGCCCCTGGCTTTACGATTTCGATTAAAAGGAAAGTAGATGGCTGTTTCCCTAGTCAAAGGCGGCAATGTATCGCTGTCTAAAGAGGCACCCGGCCTCACTTCCGTTACGGTTGGGCTGGGCTGGGATGTCCGGCGGACGGATGGCGACGCCTTCGATCTCGATGCCTCCGCCTTCATCCTTGGACAGAATGAGAAGGTGATAAGCGACGCTCATTTCATCTTCTACAACAATAAAACCTCGCCTGACGGCTCGGTTGTCTATGGCGGCGACAACCGCACGGGAGATGGAGCTGGCGATGATGAGACGATCAAGATCGACTTTTCGCGCCTGCCCGCCGACGTGAAAAAGGTCGTGATCGCCGTAACCATCCATGAGGGCGCCGAGAAGCGGCAGAATTTCGGATCGGTATCCAACGCCTATGCTCGCGTCGTCAACGATGCCGATGGGAAAGAATTGGCGCGCTACGACCTGTCGGAGGACAGCAGCACCAATGTCGCGATGGTCTTCGTCGAACTCTATCGCGGGCCGCAGGGCGACATCAAGGTCAAAGCGGTCGGCGAAGGCTGGCAGAGCGGCCTTGCGGGCCTTGCCGGCGGCATGGGCGTCAATCTAGGCTAAATGATGAGCCGGTATTCCCGTCCTGCCGGTAGCTACTGATGCGCATCTGGTTCAACCGCGGCTATTCCCTCGCGCCGATTTCTGCTGCGATCATGGCCGCGGAGCCTTCCCTCGAAGTCTATGCGAGCGTTGGTCAAGGACTGCCAGCCCGCCCTGGCCCTATAGTGACCTGGGTCGAACCCGAGGGGACGACGGCCGCCTATCTCGATTGGGTGAGCGAGCAGATTAGTTGTTACGGCATCGATGTCTTCGTGCCGACACGATATCGGGCGCTTGTCGCTGCGGCAGACCTGCCCTGCAAGGTGGCGCTGCCAGCCAGCCCTCCAACGCTTGCGCTGCTCGAAGACAAATATGCCTTCGCAGAAGCAACGAGCGCCATCGACTGCCACCTCCCGACCCAGCTCGTCGCCGACAGCGATTCACTGGAGCGGGCCATCGCTGAATATGCAGGGCGAGAAGGCCCGGCAGCGATCCCCTGCATCAAGCCACGCAACGGTGTGAACGGCGAGGGCTTCTGGATTTTGACGAAGGATGGGCCAATGCGCCATCTTCGCAATCCCGATGCCCGCAGGATCCGCAGCGACCTCTACATTTCCGCCCTGCGTGAGCAGGAGCAGGAGGGTGCGGCGCACGACCTTGTCCTCATGGAATATCTACCGGGACCAGAAGTGTCGTTCGACATTTTGTGCCAGGACGGTCAGCTGCTGAAATATGCCGCCCGCACCAAACTGCCCAATGGCGACCAGGCCGTGCAGAGCGCGCATCTGCTCGAACACCATGTAGCAAGCCTCGTCGCGATGTTCGGCCTGAGTGGCGTCGTGAATGCACAGTTTCGACGCCATGCTGATGGCAGTTGGAAAATACTGGAGATCAACGCGCGTCCGGCAGGAGGGTCTGTCTATTCCGAAAGCGTCGGGTGCGGCATTCTGGTTGACTGGGCGCGCCTACTGACTGGCATGATCACGCCCGACAATGTCGGTCGCAACGTTGTTGATACGCACATTCGGTTCGTCAGCAGCGTCGAGCAGGTTTCAATTTAGTGGGGTGCCAGTGAACGCAGCATTGCCCGGTCAGCGTATCGCCATCACGCCGGATGGCGAGTGGGCCGTAACGATTGATAGGCAAGACGCTGCGCGGATTGCTATCTGCGCGGTAAATAGCCATGGCGCGGTCCTGCCTTTCACTTCCGGAACAAACGGACGATGGCACTGCACATCTCTGCCAAGTCTAGGAGAACCGCTGGAAATCTTGGCCTATATCATGGACGACAGGTCGGGAGGTTTTGTCAACGATAGCTATCCCATCGGGATCAGCATAGCAGGTGAGGCATATACTCTGCCGCTGCCCGGCCAGCAGTTGGCTGTGGTGATTCTGGCAGAGATCTATACCAAAAATGGCGCACGTCGCATGAAGGTATCGAACGAGGGTTACACATTTGGCATCGACGCTTATTCGCGTGCCCGCAAGTTCGACCGGATCGAATTTCCCTTCCGTCCATCGCGTGAGAGTGGAAGTGAGCGGGATCGCTTTGATGGTGCCCCTCCTGGCCGATCGGGCGTGCATCAGGCTTCAGGCAGCGGCGTCGTCGTGGCACCGGGTTTGATCGTTACCAATGCCCACGTCATCGAAAATGGCGTCAAATTCCAAGTCGGCCGATCGGGCAACGCTTTAACGCCGTTGGCGGTCGACCAGCTTCATGATCTTGCCTTGTTGCAGGGGCCAGTGGACGGTTTACCGATACCGCTGCGGATTGGTGCGCCTATCTGGCTGGGCGAAGGTGTGCTGGCATCGGGCTATCCCTTGATGAATGTGCTGGGTGCGGACCTCAAGGTGACGACAGGGAATATTTCCGGCCTGACCGGCAGCGGCGGTGACGTGTCCCGCTTCCAGTTCACCGCACCCATCGGTTCGGGATCGTCTGGCGGGGCGATTATTGATGAATGCGGCAATCTGGTCGGCATCACCTCCGCGTCCCTTGCGCATGGCCAGATGCGGGAACGTGGCTCGATCTCGGAGAATGTGAACTTCGGCATCCGCAGCGTCATGGTCCATGAGATGATGGCCGCTGCGGGCTTTCAGCCGTCGTCCACACCGCTCTCCTCCGACAGCGACCGGCGAAACGTCGTGCATCGCCTCCGCAACAGCGTGGTCAGCATTTTGGTGGAGATGTAAGGTCGCCATGGGTTTCAGGTTCAATAAGCGAATTTCGATCCTTCCGGGCGTTCGCGTCAATCTAGGCCTGTCCGGCGCATCCTTGTCCGTTGGTCCTCGCGGTGCATCTGTCACGGTCGGTAAGCGCGGCATCTTTGGAAATGTGGGGTTGCCGGGCACTGGGCTCAGCTACCGCGAACGCCTGGACAAACCCTCTTCCGCCAAGCCACGGTCAACAAAGCGCGTCGCGGAAGAACGTCCGAGCCTGCCAGCACGGTTCAACGCTCGAATGGATGGCGATCGGATCAAGTTCTTCGATGAAGCTGGCCACCCCATTGATGACCGCCTCATCTCTGCGGCCAAGACAGCTATGGGCGAACAGCTCACGGAATTTATGGAAGAACATGTCAGCGCTCGTAACGCGGCTTTCGACAGGCTCAGCCGAATGCATCACGACATACCCGACATGGTGGCGACGGTCCGCGCCGGGAACTCGACAAAGCCTGATCGGGCATCTTTCGGATCGCAGGATGCATTTGTAGAGGCTCTCATGCGTTGGCGCGCGGAGATGGCAAATAATGGCCCCGATCAGGAGTCTCTCGAAAACGCGCTCCTGCAAAGTCTAGGTCAGCTAGACTGGCCTCATGAAACCAACATCGCCATCTCACTTCGCCAGGGCCGTCTGCTGCTGGATGTGGACCTGCCGGAGATTGAAGACATGCCTAGTTCCCAATGGACGGCGGACCGCCGCAGTCTTCAGCTCGCGCTGAAGCCATTGTCGAAGCAAAAAATCGCATTTTGCTATGTGGACCATGTCTGCTCATTGATCCTGCGCCTTATCGGCCATTCCATGGCTACCAGCACTGCGATCGAAACAGTGGCCGTCTCGGCCTACACGCAGAGGAAAATTTCTTCGGGGCAGTCGGAGGATGATTATGTCGCCACAGTGGAAATCTCTCGCACCGCATGGGATCAGATAGATCGGAGGGCGGTGGACGAGATCGATCCGCAGAACCTGCTACGGCGACACGGCGCTCGCATCGAAACCAATGGGCGCGGGATATTCCTGGTGCAGCAGCCGCTCCAGTGACGGAGCATCTCCGCTGGACTATCGTGTTCTTCGACATTTCGCCCTTACCTGAAAGATAACCCCGATCACCATGCAAGAAACGATCTGCTTGCCCACCGGAACGCTGTCGCTGACTGTCGATCAAGGACCCCATCTGCACGATCTGTGTGATTTCGCAGCGCGGGCGAACCCCAAGCGTGGCTTCCTTGTCGTTTCCAAGATATTGGGTCGACACCTGCCGGCAACGCCTAAGACGATGCGTGCTTCGATGCACGACCTCGCCAGCCGATTGCCCGCCGATATGCCGCAACCTGTCGTGTTCCTGGGCATGGCCGAGACTGCCACTGCACTAGGACAGGGCATATTTGCCGCTTTCCGCGCGCGGAGGCCTGATGTCGATGCGGTTTACCTTCAGACGGCGCGCCAGAAGGTCGAGGGAGCGATCTTGCTGGCTGCTTTCGAGGAGGGGCACAGCCATGCGACAACCCACCGTGTTCAGGTCTCGAATAGCGATCTTGCCGCAAAAGCCAGATCAGCGCGCGCCTTGGTAATCGTCGATGACGAATGCAGCACGGGCAAGACCTACGTTGCCGCTGCGGACGCTCTGGCTGCTGTCATGCCCGCCTTGGAAGCGGTCGAAACATGCTGCATCACTGACTGGAGCGGTGGCGACTATCTTGGTGATATGCCCATGACTGCGCGCAGCCATGCGATCCTGCACGGGACAATGCATTGGGAGGCGGGTGCTATGATTGGACAGACCCAACTGGCTCCCACCACCAATGGGGCAGGCGCCGCACCGATAGCCGGGATGCGCAGTAGAACCGGGCTTTATGATGCCGAGGCAGCACGACGTTCGCCACTGTCCGTGCGCACGGGAGAGCGGGTTCTGGTACTCGGGGATGGTGAGCACTCCTATGAGGCGTTGCTCGTCGCGGAGGAGGTGGAACGACAAGGCGGTATAGCCGCCGTCCAATGCATCACGCGCACGCCAGCCCTGATCGGGTCAGCCATGCAAAGCGTGTCGCGCTTTTCCGATGCCTATGGGAGCGGTGCCCCCTGCTTCCTCTATAATATTCTGGCGCATGCGCCCGACAGGATCGTTATCGTCAGCGAAGTTGATGGCGAACAGCTGGCGGAAGCCCGGCTTGCGCTCGCGGAGCTAGGGACTGATTTGCCTGTGGAAACGCTGCTCTGCCATTATCCTGCTGATGGAGTAGCTGCATGAGTCAGCCGATCGCGCTTGTCGATCTGGACGACACTTTGTTCCAGACGGTCGGCAAATGTCCAGGCGGCACGGGCGAGGGACTGCGCCTGATGAGCCGGTTGGTCGATGGCAGCCCCAGCGGCTACGCGACCCAGCCCCAGCAAAACCTTCTGTCATGGCTACGGATCGGGAAGGTGATACCTGTTACCGCTCGCAGCCGCGATGTGCTGGCGCGCGTTCATATTGAGCAGGCTCCGGCCATTTGCTCCAATGGCGGTTGCGTCATTGCGCCGGGGGGAGCCATCGATCAGGCGTGGCATGATCATTTGATGGCGCAGGCGCAGACCACGGATCCGATAGCTGACGTTTATGGCATGCTGACCGCCGATCTGGACAAGGCCGGCTACCGGCATTGGATCGTGGATGAGAACGAACTGCCGCTTTTTATCGTGATTAAGACCAACGGCCCGGATCATGGGGTGCTGGCCGATCTCAGCGCAGCGTCAGCCGACCGTCTTCCCGCCGGATGGCGCATCCATCGCAACGGCAATAACCTCGCCTATCTGCCCCAATGGCTGAACAAGCGCCATGCGGCTGGCTACCTGATAGAGAAGCTTCGCGTGGATGAACCCGCTTCGCCCATCGTCGGAATCGGAGACAGCCTATCAGATGTCGGGTTTATGGACCTTTGCGACTACGCGATGACGCCCACCCAATCCCAACTTTGGCGAACTGTGACGGCGGGCAATGACTGGATCAATTAATGTGGCCATCCCACCAGACACATCTCAGCCGCATTTCTCCGGTTCTTTCGATCCGCGCGATGTGCACATTTTGCTGAAACCCTCAGCGATCCAGCATGTGAACGTAGCTGAGAAAGAGAAGATGATTCAATCTGGCATCAAGCACTACTCGGAGATGCTCTCCCCTGAGAAGGTGCCGGACTCCCGGTATATGACGCTGTATCATGCGGCGCTTGAGCGAAACGCCGGTCGCCTGCGGAACCATATCGAGACGCTGGCGCGCGGAATCGCCGCCCGACCCGAGACGCAGAGCGCATGTGTGATTATCTCCCTTGCTCGCGCTGGGACACCGATCGGGGTGCTCTTAAAGCGCGCGCTCGAACGCATCGGGATCGTCGCACATCATTATTCGATCAGCATCATCCGTGGGCGGGGCATCGACCGTAACGCCCTCCAATATATCTTCGACCGCCACGGCGCGGAACAGGCGATTTTTCTGGATGGGTGGACCGGCAAAGGAGCCATCCGACAGGAGTTGGACAAATCGGTCGAAGAAACTGGTCTTGGCTTCCAGCCCTTTCTGACAGTTGTAGCGGACCCGGCAGGCCAGGCATCACTCGCGGCAACGACGGAGGACTATGTCATTCCCAGTGGCCTGCTGAATGGCATCGTGTCGGGCTTAATCAGCCGATCTGTGCTGACCCGCGAGTTGGTTGGGCCAGATGATTTCCACGCCTGCCTGTTTCAGCAAGAGCATCGCCAATACGACATCTCCAACGCATTTCTGTCCGCGATCGAGGCAGCGCCTGTTGAAAGCGGCCTCAGCAGATGGTCTTTAGCGATTGCGAGCAATGCAAAGGCGCGCTGTCAGAACCTGCTCGATGGCCTTATGCGGGAATGCGGCATAAGCGACGTCAATCGGATCAAGCCGGGGATCGCCGAAGCGACGAGAGCAATCCTGCGACGGGTGCCGGACAAGGTGTTCGTCAGAGATATGGCAGACCCGGAAATCCAGCACATGCGGCACCTTGCCGCGCAGTCTGGCGTTGACATCATTGAGCGCGATCTCCTCAATTACCGTGCTGTTTCCATCATTAAGAAATTGAGGGGCGAGCAAGAATGAACGCGATCGAACTGGGTGCCACCCTCTACACGCCGGCCCTCAATCCAGCCGCGCTCGACAATGCCTATGGCACCATTCCCGATCAGCGCTCGATGGCGATCTGCCTGGAGGATGCCATTCGCGACAACGAGGTTCCCCAAGCCGAGCGGGCGCTAGGCGCGATCCTCAACGCGTTTCACGCAGTTCCACCAAAGATCCATGTGTTCGTTCGACCGCGCGATATCGAAATGCTGGTTCGTATCCTCAAGATGCCGGGCGCTGACGCCATCGCCGGATTCGTGCTGCCCAAAACAACGACAGCCAATCTGGCGCACTGGCTCTCCGTGCTGGTGCATGAGCAACACTCTTTCATGCCGACGATCGAAGGCGACGAGGCATTCGACATCGCAGCGCTTGGACGCCTCAGGGATTTCCTGCTGCCTTATGTCGACCGTGTCCCCGCCATTCGTATCGGCGGAAACGACATTCTGGGCCTACTGGCTCTGCGTCGGTCGCGCAGTCGGACAGCCTATGAAGGTCCGCTAGGCACCGCGATCCGTAATATTGCCGCTTGCTTCCTGCCTCATGGCTTCGGCGTGGCGGCGCCGGTGTTTGAGCATTTTGGGGACAAGGCTCTACTTGCCCAGGAAGTCGAACTGGATCTGGAACATGGCCTGCTGACAAAAACGGCTGTCCATCCATGTCAGATCGCGCCCATTCAACAGGCCTATCGCCCGACGCTCGCTGACATGTGTGATGCGCGTTCGATTCTCGACAGCCAGGCGCCTGCCGTATTCGGATCCGAAGGAAGCATGTGTGAGCCGGCGACACATAGTCGCTGGGCAGGGACGATCATCCAGCGCGCCCAGACATATGGCGTTGCGGGCACCGTTCTGCCCGCGCAGACTATGGTGGCATGAATTGGTGCGCGCTTCCCCTATCCATTTCGTTGAAGGCGTTGTTTCATGAGTGATCTGATATTGGAAGCTCCCGCACCCGTCGTAGCTGTCCCGGTGGAAAAAGCAGCAGGACTGGTGCCCATCGATGGTAGCGTAAAGAGTCAGCTTGAAAGTAAGGCAGACGCGTATGTGGCCGAACTGGTTGCGCTAGATGCCAACAGCCCGGATTTTGGGTCAAAGGTCGCGCAGCTCAACAATCTTGGGCAGCGCGAGGTTGTGGCGCTGGCAACGCAGAGCAATCGCTTCCTCGACCGGCCGACCCGGTCCATGGATGGTGAAGGCAGTGTCGGCGGCTCGCTGGTTGAGTTGCGCCATGTGATCGAGCGACTTGACCCGTCCCGTGATGGTCCACTGCTCCAGCCGCGCAAGCTGTTCGGCTTCATCCCGTTTGGCGACAAGCTCAAGGCATATTTCGACAAATATCAGTCCGCTCAGAGCCACATCAACGGCATATTAGTCACGCTCGCGCGGGGGAAGGACAGCCTGCTTCAGGACAATATCGCCATCGATGGCGAACGGCGGAAAATGTGGGAATTGATGGGCAAGCTGGAACAGATGATCCACATCTCGAAAACGCTCGACGTGAAGATCGAGGATCGAGCGCATCTGATCGAGGCAAGCGATCCCGCCAAGGCAAAGGCCCTGCGCGAGTCTGCCCTGTTTTACGTTCGCCAACGGTCAACCGATCTGCTGACGCAAATGGCCGTCACGGTGCAAGGCTATCTCGCACTCGATCTCATCAAGAAGAACAATATCGAACTGATCAAGGGTGTCGACAGAGCGTCGACCACAACCATCGCGGCACTGCGAACCGCTGTCACCGTCGCACAGGCACTCGCGAGTCAGAAACTCGTTCTCGATCAAATCAGCGCGCTCAACACCACGACCTCCAACATGATCGAAAGCACGAGCGATCTGCTGAAAAGCAATAGCGCGCAAATTCACGAGCAGGCCGCCTCCGCCACCATTCAGGTGGAAACCCTGCAACGTGCCTTCGCCAACATCTATGCCACGATGGACGCGGTCGACGAGTTCAAAGGGAAAGCGCTCGCGAACATGAAAACGACGGTAGACGTGCTTTCACGCGAGACCGAGAAGGCAAGGGGCTACGTCGCCCGATCGCAGGGGAGTGACATCGGAACGCCGTCGGGATCGCTTCTTTCACTGGGCTAACCCGATGTGGTTGCTGTTCCTGTTATTGCTGGGCTTGGCAAGCATGGTTGCGCTGCTCATCTGGCGTGCGACACATGCGTCCAGACGTGCGCGCCGAATACCGAAAGCCAACTTGGTATCCCTTGATGCAAGGCTTATGAGGGGTAGGCAGCAGAACCGCAGCGGGGCGAGGAATGGGGGCAGTTTCGCAATGAGTATCGTCGACAGGCTGAGTCGCCTGTTCAGCAAGACTCCAGTTCCGCCTGTATCGGAAGATCATCGATCGCCATCGCCTGTTCCCGCTATTGTAGTGGATTATGAAGACGAGCGGGTGCCTTCCGGTGCCCAAGACCGTATTCGACGTATACTGGCCAGTTTAGAGGGCGTACAAGTGGCGATGAGCCGCGAAGAAATTCCGAGCTTCAATCGGGTTGATGTCGAGCAAATGCGTGATCTTCACCTGCCCAAGCTGGTCAAAAGCTACATCGACATCCCAGCCGCCCACAGGTCAGAAATTTTTCGCAGAACAGGGAAATCGGCGAGTTTCAAGCTCAACGAGAGCCTTGATCAGATGCAATCGAAGATTGATGATATTCTCAGAAATCTTGCACAGCACGATATTGATGCTTTCGCCAACAATATTAAATTTATAGGACAGAAATATTCGGATGATGACGATCCGTTTAAGTAATGGTTAGGTCTATAAGTAACTCAAAAGCGTTTATCATTGTCGGCAGCCAGTTTTCCGTATCTATCTGTGAATCTCCGCGCTTATGTGCTACGTTATTTATTGCATCTATCGACAAATCTAGCCTTGCTCATTTCGTCATTTCGGACAATGCAACTTTATAGCCTGGACGGCTGATGGTAGCTCCGCGCGGTCAATGCCTGTCTTCACGTCTGACCGGACCTTCTGGGCGTTTAGTCTCAGCGCGGATTAGAGCCCGACAACCCTCATTCCGTGAGTGATGACGATTAAATTGGCTCTAGAGAGCCCGATCTGTTCCGAATCATACCACGGCAGCCCACTCAAAACGTGGGAACAAACGTGGTCTTATATTTTGGGGGTCTGGGGTTTATCGTGTAAAAACAACACGATAAACCCCTTGACTGGTAGCGGAGGAGGGACTTGAACCCCCGACACGCGGATTATGATTCCGCTGCTCTAACCAGCTGAGCTACTCCGCCCCAAAGGGCCTCGCCGGGCGCTTCGCCCTGCGGTGAGGCGGCGCTATACGCAGGGGATGCAGGGTGGTCAACAGCGCTGTGCAGAAAAGTTGCGCGATCATTTTCGGCGCACCTCCCAGCCGGCCGGCAGCGTCGTCGGATACTTCCCCAATGCGTCGTCATCCACGGCTTCCACCGCCTCGCTGACTAGCGGGCCGAGCCTGGCCATGTCGGGATTATGACCGGCGCCCGGCGCGATCAGCCAGTCGGTGGGGTGGCCGGCGGCGGCGAACAGGGCGCTGGCCTGGCCCATGTCGACGCGGTCGTCGGCCGTGCCGTGGATCATCACCAAAGGCGCCCTGATCTTGGTCGCGGCGTCCAGATTGTTCCATTTGTCGGGCAGCAGGGCGCTCATGCCGCCCGGCGTGGATTCGGCCAGTTTGTCGAAGGTGGAGAGGGTGACGACGCCGGCCACCGGCATCGTCGCGGCGACATGCAGCGCCACCGCGCCGCCCAGCGAATGGCCGACCAGGAAGATGCGGGCGTTCGATCCGATCAGGGTACGGGCCTGCGCGATGAAGCGGCGGCCATCGTCTACCATGCTCGCCTGGGTCGGGCTGCCCGGATTGCCGCCGAAGCCGCGATAGGACACGACGATGACATGGTCGCCCCTGCCGGTCAGATGTTCGGCATAGCGCGCGGCAACGCCTTGGTTCGATCCGCGTCCGTGGAAGAAGAGGATGACGTCGCGATCCATCGGTTCGCCGGGCCAGTAATAGCCGGTCAGCGACAGGCCGTCCGCAGTCTTCACCGGGAAGGGCTGTGGTCGAACATGCGTCCATTGGGCGATGTCGATCGTCTTATCGCTCGCCTGGTAGATCTGGTCGCGCACTGCGCCCGCGCAGCCGGCCAGAGTCAGCGATGCGGCGATCAGGCAGGCGGTGAAAGTCCGGCGGAAACGGCTCATCCCTTACAGTCCCCCAAAAGCTGTGCGCAGAAACGAAATGTAACCGCGTTTCCGCCATATATCATGAACCGGCAGGAAACCTTTTTCCGCTTCGCCATTTTTGCCTTGCAATCGCCACAGCGCGGCGCACACATATTGCAATGCACAACCGGCCGCTGGCCGAGGGAGGATCGTCCACTTGCCCTTCCATGAAATGTTTGAGCCGGATGGTTCGATACGCCCTTGCTATGACGAGGTGCAGAAGTGGGTGGAGCGAACGGGCATTGCCGGACTCAATCGCCGCATGGACGAGGCGGAGGCGATCTTCCGCCGCATCGGCATCACCTTCGCCGTCTATGGCGAGGGTGGCGACCCGGAACGGCTGATCCCGTTCGACCTGCTGCCGCGCATCTTCACCGCGCACGAATGGCGCGTGCTGGACAAGGGCATCCGTCAGCGGGCGCGGGCGCTGAACGCCTTCCTGCACGACGTCTATCATCGCGGCGAAATCGTGAAGGCCGGCGTCATGCCCGCCGACATCATCTACCGCAACAGCGCCTATCTGGCCGAAATGGCCGACTTCAGTCCGCCGGGCAAGGTCTACAGCCATATCGTCGGCATCGACATCGTGCGCACTGGCCCCGGCAGTTTCGAGGTGCTGGAGGATAATTGCCGCACCCCGTCGGGCGTGTCCTACATGCTCGAAAACCGCGAGATCATGACGCGCATGTTCCCCGAACTGTTCGCGCAGGGAATCGTCGCGCCGGTGGACGATTATCCCGCCGAACTGCTCAAGAGCCTGAAGGAAGTCGCGCCGCCGGCCTGCAAGGGCGATCCGGTGGTGGTCGTGTTGACGCCGGGTTCGCTCAACAGCGCTTATTATGAGCACAGCTTCCTTGCCGACCTGATGGGCGTGGAACTGGTCGAGCCGGCGGACCTGTTCGTGGACAGCGACCGGGTGTGGATGAAGACCACGCTGGGGCCGAAGGCGGTCGACGTCATATACCGCCGGATCGACGACGAATATCTCGATCCCTTGGTGTTCCGCCCCGACAGCCTGCTGGGCGTGCCGGGCATCTTCAACGTCTATCGCAATGGCGGCGTCACGCTGGCGTCGGCGCCCGGATCGGGCATCGCCGACGACAAGGCGGTCTATATCTACGTGCCGGAGATGATCCGCTTTTACCTGGGCGAAAAGCCGATCCTCGACAATATCCAGACTTGGCAGTGCGGCAAGCCCGACGAAATGCAATATGTGCTGGAAAATCTCCATGAACTGGTCGGCAAGGAGGTTCATGGGTCGGGCGGCTACGGCATGTTGATCGGTCCCAAGTCGACCAAGGATGAAGTCGCCGCCTATGCCGCGCGGATCAGGGCCAATCCCGGCGAATTCATCGCCCAGCCGACGCTGGACCTGTCCACGGTGCCGACGCTCGGCCCGGCGGCGGTGGTCGGTCGTCATGCGGACTTCCGCCCCTATTGCCTGGTCGGCAAGCAGATCCGCCTCGTCCCCGGCGGCCTGACCCGCGTCGCGCTGACCGAAGGGTCGCTGGTGGTCAATTCCAGCCAGGGCGGCGGTGTGAAGGATACCTGGGTGATGCAGGACTGATGATGGTCATGGAGAAAATCATGCTCACCCACGCCTATTATAGCCCCTCCCCTTCAGGGGAGGGGTTGGGGTGGGGCTTGGCAACCGGGCGCGGCGATTGGGGCGAAGCCCCACCCCCGGCCCCTCCCCTGAAGGGGAGGGGGGGAAAGCGATGCTGAGCCGGACCGCCGAAAATCTCTTCTGGATGGCGCGCTATATGGAGCGGGCGGAGGCGACCGCGCGGCTGCTGACCATGGGGCAGCGGATGGCGATCCTGCCCGGCGCGCATCATCGCGACGAATGGCGCTCCGTCGTGCGGGCCACCGGATCGGGCCACCAGTTTCCCGAAGGCACGATCGTCACCGAAAGCGACGTCGTCTCCTTCCTGATGCTGGACCCCGACAACCCGTCCTCGATCCGCTCCTGCCTGCTGAAAGCCCGCGCCAACGCGAAATCGGCGCGCACCATGCTGACGCAGGACATGTGGGAAGCGCTGAACGAAGGCTGGCGCAAGCTGGACAGCTACGACGTCGGCGAAGCCCGCCAGCAACTCCCCACGCTGATCGACTGGGTGAAGACCCGCGTCATGACCTTCCGCGGTGCCGCCCATTCGGGCCAGTTGCGCAACGAAGGGCATGACTTCCTGCGCTGCGGCTCCGCGCTGGAGCGGGCGCAGATGACGTTGCGGCTGCTGGACGTCAAATATTATGTCCTGCTCCCCGAAACCGAAGTGATCGGCGGCAATCGCGACCATTATCAATGGACGTCGGTGCTGCACGCGCTGTCGGGCAGCCGTGCCTATCACCATGTCTATGGCGGCACCTACACGCCCTGGCAGATCACCGACTTCCTGATGCTCAACCGTCTGTTCCCGCGCAGCGTCGCCTATTGCTACGACCAGTTGGCCTACAGGCTCAATCGCCTCGCGGGCTGGCATGATGCGCGCGCGGCCAGCAACGACACGGTACAGGAAATGGTCACCGCGCTGGAGACGCTGGACAGCGGCGAAATCTTCCGCTTCGGCTTGCACGAAACGGTGCAGCATGGCCTGTCCATGACCAACAGGCTGGGCGCGGAAATCGCCCAGGCCTATCATTTCGGTTGATCCGGGGCAGGGGGAGGGGCGTCGATGAAATTGCTCGTTCGTCACCAGACCGTCTATCGCTACGCCGCCGGGGCCGGCCGGGTGGCGATGCGGCTGAAGCTGATGCCGGTCGATACGCCCGCGCAAATGGTGCTGGAATGGCAGGTCAGCGTGAATGGCGAGCCGCTCACCGGCTTCCACCCCAATAGCTATGGCGAGAGGGAGGCGATCTGGATTCGCCACGACCGGATCGACCATGCGACCATCGTCGCGGAGGGGCTGGTCGACACCCGCGAAAGCCATGGCGTCGTGGGGCATCTGCGCAGCCGGGTCGATCCCCGCTATTTCCTGCGCGACACCCGGCTGACCCGCGCATCGGACGGCATCGCCGCCATGGCCCGCGACCTGCCCGAACAGGACGGCCCGCTCGCCACGCTCCACGCCCTGTCCTCCGCCGTCAGCGACGCGGTCCAGTATCGCGCCGGCGTCACCACGTCGGATACGACCGCCGCGCAGGCCTTCGCGCTGGGCGCGGGCGTGTGTCAGGACCATGCGCAGGTCTTCATCGCCGCCGCCCGCTCGATCGGCATCCCCGCCCGCTATGTGTCCGGCTATCTGCTGGCGGGGGAGGGCGATGCGCTGCACGAAACCCATGGCTGGGCCGAAGCCTTCCTGCCGCAGCTTGGCTGGATCGGGTTCGACCCGTCCAACCGCGTCTGCGTCACCGAACGCTATCTGCGGCTCGCCAGCGGTCTGGATGCGGAGGAAGCCGCGCCGATCCGTGGCTCGGTCATGGTGGCGGGCGACATATGGATTGACGCCGACGTCCGTATCGCGCAGGCGGAGGACGGAGTCGAGGAACGGCAGTTGCAACGGCAGCAACAACAAAGCACCCCGCCGCCCGACTCTGCGGGTTGAACCACGCGACCGCCTGCGTCCGACTCAGGCATCGCGGCAGAGAGAAGCAGGAGATCAGGGGGGCCGTGACTTATTGTGTGGCCGTGCGCGTGGACCAGGGACTGGTCATGCTGTCCGACACCCGCACCAATGCGGGCATGGACAATATCGCGCGCTTTCGGAAAAGCTTCACCTATCATGTGCCGGGCGAGCGCGCGATCACGCTGATGTGTTCGGGCAACCTGTCCATCACCCAGGGGGTGAAGGCGACGCTGAGCAAGGCGATCAAGGAATCGCAGCTCGACCCCGACGTCGAAACCATCCTCAATTGCGAAACCATGTACCGCGTGGCGCAGATCGTGGGCGAAGCGATGCAGACCATGCAGCACCGCTATCGCTCCAACATCGAAATGGGCGGCTCCGGCGCCAGCGCGTCGATCATGATCGCGGGCCAGCGCAAGGGCGGCAAGCCGCGCCTGTATCTCATCTATTCCGCCGGCAATTTCATCGAGGCGACGGAAGACACGCCCTTCTTCCAGATCGGCGAGCATAAATATGGCAAGCCGATCCTGGACCGCATCATCCATCGCGAAACCACGCTGGAGGACGCGACCAAGGCGGTGCTGGTGTCGATGGATTCGACGCTGCGCTCCAACCTGTCCGTCGGCATGCCGCTCGACCTGACGGTGATCCCCACCGACACCTACGACTTCCGCGTCCGCACCCGCATAGAGGCGGACAATGAGGAATTCCTGATGATCTCCCAGGGCTGGAGCGCGGCGCTGCGCAAGGGGTTCGAGGATTTGCCTAACGTGCTGGATTGAGGGGGTGGGGTGGCGTAAAGTCGGGTTTGCGCCACTACTCGCCATTTAGAGGCCAATGCCCCGTGTCGGAAAGCGGACGCATTCTGAATTTACAAATATCTATCACACTGCGTTAGACCTTGACGCGCTTGCTAAGATTTTTATCAGGGTATTCATAGAACTTGCCTGAAAAGCGCGAGGATAATTCCTCGAAGGAACACCACCGTGGAGGCAAAATGAAGGCCATAGCCTTTTTCAACAATAAGGGTGGAGTAGGAAAAACTACCCTTCTCTGTAATGTCGCCGCCTACTTCGCTGAAATGGGCTTAAGAGTCTGCGTTGTTGACTGTGATCCCCAATGCAATGCATCACAATATCTCTTTCACGATGATGTTCTCGCAGGCGAGATAGAGGATAAGAATAAAAATATCGAGAGCTTGTTCGCGGGTCTGATGGCAGGGGAAGGGCATGCTTCGCACGTTCCTCTGAAGAGATCAGCTGCCTTTAGCGTGGACGTAGTTTGCGGAAGTCCTGGCCTTTCCATGGCGGAAGATTTTTTAGCGGAGGAATGGGCAAGACTTAATACGCCACGTGGCCTATCTAGCACCATGGTTTTTGAGAAGATGCTCAAAAATCTCACAAATTATGATTACGTATTTTTTGACGTTAGCCCTTCACTTGGCGCGATAAATAGAACTGTTCTTTTGTCGTCAGATTACTTCATAAGTCCTATGTCTATCGACATATTCTCTCTCAAGGCATTCGAGAATATCAGCCGATGGATGGAAAAATGGAAATCTAATTGGGACTATGCGGTAAATAGCCCTCAGCATGATGTTCAGAGCGAATCAGTTCTCGATGCCAAAGAAATTAATGGTGCGAAATTCATTGGCTATGTTTCTCAACAATACATTGCAAAACGTGACGCAAGTGGCGAGCGTAGGCCCGTCAAGTCTTATGACGAAATCATCAAACAGATCGACGGTCAGATTGATAAGCATTTCAATGGGCAATTGCTGCCGCCAAAGCCTTATGAAGTAGGCAAAATTCCAAATTTGCACAGTCTTGCACCGATGTCTCAATCTAACAGAAAGCCAATTTTCTCGCTATCTGCTGCTGACGGTGTGGTAGGGGCGCACTTCGCGAAGGTGAAAGAGGCGAGAGTAATATTTGCAGAAGTGTCAGCTGAAATCCTGAAACGGATAGCCTGACAAATGCTGATCGAGGAATGGCCTAAGCCGCTCATCCGGGACATTGCTCGGAGACGCGCAATTTTTGTCATAGGGTCAGGCGTATCTCGTCATGCCCTTGGGGCAGATAAAGCTACGCGTCCACCAATATGGAAAAGCTTTCTTCTTGATGCTGCTGGGCGCTTTCCCAGAACAGCTGAGACAGAGCATATCTATAAAGCAATTTCAGAAGGCGATCTCTTGCATGCGTGTGAATGGCTTAAAGATCGGTATGATGAGGATTGGACTGCATACCTACGGTCAAGGTTTGCCGACCCGAACTATTCTCCTGGTGAGTTGCACAAGCTAATTGCTTTGCTCGATACCCGTGTGGTTTTTTCGCTTAATTTCGACGACATTTATGAAAATAAAAGTAGAGAGATAAATGAGGCGTCGCAGTTTATCAAGAATTACGGAGACCCTGATGTATGTGAATTTCTGAGAAATGACGCGAGGTACATCGTAAAGGTTCATGGAAATCTATCATCTCCTGCAACCTTGATATTTACGCAAGAAGATTACGCAAAAGCACGTACAAAACATAGCCTATTTTATTCTGCATTTGACGCCGCACTAATGACCCATACGTTTTTATTTATCGGGTGTGGATATGGTGATCCTGACATTAATTTGATATTAGAAAACCAAGCGTTCAGTACCCAGCCCGGCTCTATAAACCCGCATTATTTTTTGACATCTGATGAAATACCAGAAGATATGAAGAAATCTTTGAGAAAAAATCGAAATCTCAAGACTTTATGTTACGATAAAATTGATGACGACCATAGTGGCCTAGTTGCGGCTATCGAGAGCTTGAATACTTGCGTCACGGATGCGCGCTCGGCTCTCATAGAGAGCGCAAATTGGTGAAGCTGCGACTAATGTGACCGACCAGGGAGTAATCTGCACAGGTGTGGAGGCGGGATTGCTGGTTCACTAACGGCTGCGCGCGGTTTTGAATGCCCATAGAAAAGGTACTCTGCTTAGTCTGCTTTCCCGCGCCCATGTCAAAAACCTGCCATTCCTCTTTCGGCCATCACCGCCACCCCAACATCCTTCCCAAATAGGATTTCCTCTGATCTACCCTTGGCATGGATCAGCCTCCCTCCCTCCGTCCCCACAAAACGCCCCACATCCCCACACCCAAATCACGCCCGCACCCCCCAATAGGAAGTGACGCTTCGCGAGCGCCTTCGGGAAGCTTCGCGAGAGCCTTGCGAGCGCTTCCGGCCCTTTTTGCCCCGCCACACTGTGAACTTCGCGGCTCCCCCCGCACTACCTCCAAAGCGCCGCTTGCCCGTCCCCATGCAAATCCATCGCTTGGCACCTTCGGCCACGCTGCCTATCTCTCTGGCCGACCCGAATCATAGCTGAAAGCCCGTCCATGACCGCCACCCATTCCACCCGCATGCTCATCCTCGGTTCCGGCCCGGCCGGTCTGTCCGCCGCCATCTATGGCGCGCGCGCGGGTCTGGCGCCGATCGTGGTGCAGGGGATGCAGCCGGGCGGGCAACTGACCATCACCACCGACGTCGAAAATTATCCCGGTTTCAAGGATGTGATCCAGGGGCCGTGGCTGATGGAGCAGATGCAGGCGCAGGCTGAACATGTCGGCGCGCAGATGATGTACGACCAGATCGTGGACATCGACCTGTCCGAACGCCCCTTCCGCCTGCGCGGCGACGGCGGCACGCTCTATGTCGCCGACACGTTGGTCATCTGCACCGGCGCGCAGGCCAAATGGCTGGGCGTCGAGGGCGAGGAGCATCTGCAAGGCAAGGGCGTGTCCGCCTGCGCCACCTGCGACGGCTTCTTCTATCGCGGCAAGAAGGTGGTGGTGATCGGCGGCGGCAACACCGCGGTCGAGGAAGCGCTTTATCTCACCAACCACAGCCATGACGTGACGCTGATCCATCGCCGCGATTCGCTGCGCGCCGAAAAGATCCTGCAAGCCCGCCTGCACGCGCACCCCAATATCAAGGTGCTCTGGAACAAGGCGGTGGACAGGTTCGTCGGCGGCGGCACGCCCGAAGGTCTGGTCGGCGTCGACCTGATCGACACGGTGACCGGCGAAAAGTCGCATGTGCCGACCGACGGCGGCTTCGTGGCGATCGGCCATCATCCCGCGACCGAATTGTTCGACGGCAAGCTGCCGCTCGACGAAGGCTATATCGTGGTGGAAAAGGGCACGACCCACACCGCGATTCCGGGCGTCTTCGCGGCGGGCGACGTCACAGACAAAATCTATCGTCAGGCGGTGACGGCGGCGGGCATGGGCTGCATGGCCGCGCTCGATGTCGAGAAGTTCCTGGCGGAACAGGATTTCGAGGCGTTGGTGGAGGCCTGATCGATACAGGTGGTGGGCCGGTCAGCCCGCCACCTTGGCCTGCGCGAAGGCAACCAGCGACCCGAACGTCTCGAACGTGTCGCCATCGATATCCTCATCCTCGATCAGGATGTCGAAGCGGTCCTCCATCTCGGTCAGCAGGCCCGCGACCGCCATGGAGTCCAGTTCGGGGAGGGCGCCGAACAGCGGCGTGTCCGCGCCGAAGCCATCGACCTGCGCCTGGGGCAGGCTGAGGACGTCGCGCAGCAACGCCCGCATCAGGCTGTCCACATTGATGGTCCGGTCGTCCGGCTGAGAATTTTGCGCCTGCATGATGGCCGCTTCACTAATGGTTCGCTGCCTAACCTACAAGCGCGGAAATGGCGGTACGGGCGGCGGGCAGCCAGGCGGAGGCGCACCGGGGGTTGAAGGCGTCGATCCGGTAGAGCGGAATGCGCTGCTCCATCCAGTCGGTCTTGTAGCCATTGTCGCCGGTGCCATAGTCGATCAGGCGCACCCGGTCCCCGTCGATGGCGCGCTCGAACATGGCATGGCTCAGCAAGGTGCCGGGGGAAGCGCGGTCATGGGCGGCATCGTGGCTCAGCTTGTGGATCAGCGCGACGCCATTCTCCACCGTCCAGAGCTGCGTCGCCACCGCGCGGCCGTGCAATTGGGCAAAGCCCAGCCGCAACGTCCCCGCCGCGCTTTCCCGCTCGGCCAGATCATGGAGGAAATCGAGGCCCGGCTCCGCCTCCTTCCAGCTACGGTCATGCACATCGACATAGTCCCGCCACAGATCGTCGGTCAGCCGCCGGGCGATCGTCAGGGTGAAAGGACTGCCGCGCCCCTTGCGTTTCACCAGACTGCGCAGCTTGCCCGGCCGCGACGCCCAATATTGCGCGAAGCTACGCCCCTCGACCGGCAGCAGATGGCGGCCGCCCATCGCCCGGCGCACTGCGAACCAGCCGGCGTGGCGCAACGCCTGCATCATCGGCGCGCCGTCCTCCAGCGGATAGAGGCCGATCTGGGCGCTGGTCGTCAGCAGGTGTCGGGCGATGCGTTCCAGCAGGCGCTGCTGCATCGCCGGGTTAGGGTGGCCGATGAAGGCTGGCGCCCAGCTAAAACTATACCAGTTGGCGAGTGCGCCGACATGACGGGCCGAGGGTGCGAGCAGGAAGAGCCAGGCTTCCCGCCCATCCTCCTGCGCCGTCAGGATGCGGACGGGCGTGCCAGCCATGCAATGGGCGTGCAGCGCGGCATACCAGTCCAGCCGGTCGAACAGGCCGGGCGGATGGGCACGATCCAGCCGGCCGGCCAACGGTTGCCGCACCTCATCCAGGCTGTGATATTCCCTTACGCCCCGCAACCGACTATCTCCGCCCCAGTCACTGGTTACGCATAGAGTAAAAACATCGCCATGGAGTTAAGCATCTGTGACTGATCATTGTCCCATGATCGACGGGGCGCAGGTGCAGCCGATCGACCATCTGCTGCTGTGCGGCGATCCGGCGCGGGCGGCGCTGGACGGCCGGTCGGGCAGCTACAGCTATGCGGAACTGGAAGAAACGCTGGGTCGGCTGGCGGGGTGGCTGGCCGGGTTCGGGCTGGAGAAGGGCGCGCGAGTCGGCAGTTGGATTGCCAAGGGGCCGTTGGCGGCGCTGATGCCGCTGGCCGCGCCGCGCGCGGGGCTTGTCCATGTGCCTATCAATCCACTGCTCAAACATGCCCAGGTGGCGCATATCCTGGCGGACAGTGGCGCGACGTTGCTGATCGGTACGGCGGCGCGACTCGACAGCCTGTTGCCCAGCGACGTGCCCGTCGGTTGCCGGTTGCACCGTGAAGATGACGCCGCCTGCGCGATGAGCGGTGGCGTGGCCATCGGTCCGTCCGAAGCCGCGCCAGACGATCTGGCGGCGATCCTTTATACCAGCGGCTCGACCGGGCGGCCCAAGGGCGTGATGCTGAGCCATGCCAATCTCTGGCTGGGGGCCGTGGCGGTCGCCGATTATCTCAAGCTGACGCCGCAGGATCGCACGGCCTGCGTCCTGCCGTTCAGTTTCGATTATGGACAGAATCAGCTATTGTCGACCTGGGTTTCGGGTGGGTGCGTCTATCCGCTCGACTATCTGACGCCGCGCGATGTGGAAAAGCTGGTCGATCGGCGCGACATCACGACGCTGGCGGGCGTGCCGCCGCTTTGGGTGCAACTGACCGAACTGGACTGGCCGGAGGCGGTGGCGAGCAAGCTGCGGCGCCTGACCAACAGCGGCGGCGCGCTGACCCGGCCGTTGGTGGCAAAGCTGCGCGCGCTATTTCCACAGGCGGACCTTTATCCCATGTATGGCCTGACGGAGGCTTTCCGCTCTACCTACCTGCCGCCCGCACTGGTCGACACTCATCCCGATTCGATGGGCAGCGCCATTCCTTTCGCCGAGATATTGGTGGTGCGCCCTGACGGCAGCCTGACCGAGGATGACGAGCCGGGCGAACTGGTCCATTGCGGGCCGCTGGTGGCGCAGGGCTATTGGCGCGATGCGGTGCGGACCGCCGAACGGTTCAAGCCCGCGCCGGTTGCTTCGCGCTACAGCGGCATGGCGGTCTGGTCGGGCGATACGGTGCGGCGGGATGCGCAGGGATTGCTCTATTTTGTCGGTCGCGACGATGCGATGATCAAGTCCGCCGGCAACCGGATCAGCCCGACCGAGATCGAGGAGGCGGCCGTCGCCGTGCCCGGTGTGGCCGAAGCGGTGGCGTTGGGGGTGAAGGACGATAGGCTGGGGCAGGCGGTGCGCCTGCTGCTGCGCTCGGCCGACCCGAACGTCGCGCAGGCTGTCGCCGCCCATTTGAAAAGCGAACTGCCCAATTTCATGCAACCCAAGGATATCGTTGTGCTTCCAGACTTTCCCCATAATCCCAACGGCAAGATCGACCGGGTCGCGCTGGCGAAGGAATATGGCGCATGAAGCCGATGGGGCCGATTCCTGCCTGGTTCGGTGCGGAAGAGGGCATGCTGGTCATTGGTGGCTGCGGCGCGGCCAGTTTGGTGGACGAGGCCGGCGATACGCCGCTTTTCGTCTATGATATGGACATTGTCGCAGCGCGGGTGCGCCGTTTCCGCGAAGCGATGCCCGATGCGCTGCATCTGCATTATGCGATCAAGGCGAACCCCTATGCGCCGCTGCTGGCGCGGATGGTGGGGCAAGTCGACGGCTTCGACATCGCATCCGGTGGCGAACTGGCGATGGCGCTGGACGCCGGAATGGCACCGAATCGGACCAGCTTCGCCGGGCCGGGCAAGCGTGGCGACGAACTGGAAGCCGCGATCTTCGCCGGGGTGACGATCAATCTGGAATCCGAAGGAGAGGGGCGTCGGGCGCTTGCCGTCGCCGATCGGATTGGCAAGCGGCCGCGCCTTGCCGTGCGGGTCAACCCGGACTTCGACCTCAAAGGGTCTGGCATGCGCATGGGCGGCGGGGCCAAGCCGTTCGGGGTGGATGCGGATCGGGCGGCGGCGCTGGCACGTGCGATGATCGACGCGGGGGCGGACTGGCAGGGCTGGCATATCTTCGCCGGCAGCCAGAATCTCGATCCGTTGGCGATCATCGAAACGCAGGCAGCCACGATCGCGCTGGCCGCCCGCCTGTCCGATGCGGTGGGCGCCGTCCCGCCGCTGGTCAATCTGGGCGGCGGCTTTGGCCTTGCTTATTTCCCCGGTGACAGCGGCCTGGATATCCGCCCGATCGGCGTCGCGCTGGACAGCGCGTTGGACGGCCTGCCGGACATATTGCAGGGCAGCGCTTTCGCGATCGAACTGGGTCGCTGGCTGGTGGGCGAGGCCGGCGTCTATCTGACCCGCGTAATCGACGTGAAGGTCAGCCAGGGCGAAACCTTCGTGGTGGTCGATGGCGGCCTGCATCACCAACTGGCGGCCAGCGGAAATTTCGGCACGGTCGTTCGGCGCAACTATCCGATGGCGGTCGCCAACCGGTTCGGCGTGCCGCCCGCCGTTGATCCGGTGACCGTCGTCGGGTGCCTCTGCACCCCGATAGACAGGCTGGGCGACAAGGTGGCCCTGCCGCCGGTTAAGGAAGGCGACCTGATAGCCATCTTCCTGGCCGGTGCCTATGGTGCGTCTGCCAGTCCGACCGCTTTTCTTGGTCATCCAAGTCCTCGCGAACTTTTACTTGGCTGATTTGCGCAGGACTTAACTCCTAACGGTATTTTTACCCTTTCCCGCCATGAAGGTAATCGGAGCCATATGCCGACCGGTCGCCTGTCCTTCGTTGGCGGTCGCTGGCGCATGGCCGCGCGAAGGGATGAGATTATGCGTTTTGTGTCGGTTTCCAGGCTTTTGATCGGTGTGTCACTGCCCGCCGTCGCCTTGTCGGGCTGCGCCTCCGCGCCGTCCGGGCCGCAATTGCCGCCTGCCTCTTTCGTGTCGACACAGGAAGGGCCGGGTGAGGAATATATCATCGGTCCGCTCGACGACCTGACCATCTTCGTGTGGCGCAATCCTGAACTGGGCGCGAAGGTTCAGGTGCGCCCCGATGGTCGCATCACCACGCCGCTGATCACCGACATGCCGGCCGTGGGCAAGACGCCCAAGATGCTGGCCGACGATATCAAGCTGGCGCTGACCCAATATATCGAAAATCCGCTGGTGTCGGTCATCGTCAACAATTTCAGCGGCACGTTCAGCCAGCAGATCAGGATCGTGGGCGCGACGGAAAAACCGGCGTCCATTCCCTATCGCGCGAACATGACCGTGCTGGACGCGATGATCGCGGTCGGCGGTCTTAGCGAATATGCCGCCGGCAACAAGGCGCGCCTCGTCCGCTTCGACAAGGAGACGGGCAAGCAGAAGGAATATCAGGTTCGCCTGGGCGACCTGCTGAAGAAGGGGGATACGCGCGCCAACGTGCTGCTGTCGCCCGGTGACGTCATCATCATCCCTGAAAGCATGTTCTGATCATGGCCGGTCTTTACGACGAACTGTTGGTCCTGCTGCACGGTATATGGAGCCGCCGCTGGGTGGCGCTCGCCGTCGCCTGGGGCGTGTGCATGCTGGGCTGGCTGGGCGTGGCGCTGATCCCCAACGCCTATCAGTCCAAGGCGCGGGTCTATGTGAACACCCAGTCTCTGCTGGAGGACAAGGTGGGCATCACCCAGGTCCAGTCGCAACAGGATCTGGACCGGGTGCGCAGCACGTTGGCCAGCGCCGAGAATCTGGAGAAGGTCGTGCGCGACACCGACCTGTCTCAGACCGTGTCCGGTCCGCGCGACATTGCCGCGAAGATCACGACGCTGCGCGAAAATATCACCGTCATGGCGCAGGCCGATCCCAGCATGATCGACATCAGCGCCATTTCGGCCGATTCGGGCCTGTCGGATGGCGCCAATGCGCGTATCGCGCAGCAGGTGGTGCAGAAGCTGATCGATATCTTCCAGGAAGAAAATCTCTCGGGCGACCGCAATCAGACCAAGCAGAGCCTGGCCTTCCTGGACCAGCAGATCGCCGCGCGCGGCAAGCAACTGGAAGCCGCCGACCAGCGCCGCGTCGAATTCGCGCAGCGCTATATCGGCCTGCTGCCCGGCGCCGGTTCGATCAGCCAACGTATGGATGCGGCCCGCGCGGAAATCAGTAATATCGATTCGCAGTTGGTGCAGGCGCAAAGTGCTCTGAGCGCCATGAATGGACAGCTTGCCGGCACTCCCGCGACCCTGCCAGGCACCACCGCCTCGGGTGGCGTGTCGCCGCTGGCGCAGGCGCAGTCGAACCTGGCGTCGATGAAGGCGCGCGGCTGGACCGCCAACCATCCCGATGTGATAGCCGCCCAGCGTGAGGTCGATGCGCTGCGCAAGGCGGGTGGTGGCGCTGCCGCTGCTGCCGGTAGCACGCCCAACCCGGCCTATCTGTCGATCCGGTCGATGCAGGCCGACCGCGCGGCCACGGTGCAGGCGCTCAGCACACGCAAGGCGCAGTTGCAGGGCGATCTCAACACCATGATGTCGCGTCAGGTGAATGAGCCGGGCGTCGCGTCGGAGCAGGAAAAGATCGAGAGCGACTATGCCGCGCTCAAGGCGCAATATGACAAGCTGGCCGCCGACCGCGAGGAAATCCGCCTGCGTGGCGATGTGAAGACCGAGACGGGGTCCGTCCAGTTCCGCGTCATCCAGCCACCCAGCACGCCCACCGCACCATCGGCGCCGAACCGGCCGCTGCTGTTGCTGGGCGTCCTGATCGTGGGCATAGGTGCGGGCATCGGCGTGGCCTTCGCGCTTGGTCAGTTGAAGGGCACGTTCCCGACTGCCGCGCGGCTGGAAAAGGTGATCGGCCTGCCGGTCGTCGGATCGATCAGCCAGACGGTGAGTGCGTCGCAGGTCGCCATCGACCGGCAGCGCATGAAGTGGTTTGCCGGCGCGAGCGGGGGGCTGGCGGCCGTCTGCCTGCTGCTGATCGTCGTCGAATTCGTCCAGCGCGGTATGGCGTGAAGGAGCCAGGGAAAATGAACCAGCACAGCTCCATCAAGGGCCGGGGATCGCTGATCGAGCGGGCGACGGAAATCTATGATTTCAACGCTGCTCTGCGTGGTCGCGCCGCGCCGGTCGTCGATCCGACGGACCTGCCACCGGTGCCTGCCGTCACGCCACCGCCTGCTGCACCTGTACCGGCGGCCTTCGCTGCCGATTCGCCGGCCGCGCCCGCATTTACGCCCCGTGCGCCAGACTGGACCGGGCCGGTGCAGCCGATCGACCGAATCAAGCTGGCGGAAGCCGGCTTCCTGCGCCCCGACAGCGCAGTCACGACGATGAGCGAGGAGTTTCGCCTGCTCAAGCGCGACCTTCTGTCACAACTGCGCACCAATCCGCGCGGCAACCGCATTCTCGTTTGCTCGGCCCACAGCGGGGAAGGCAAGACCTTCTGTGCGATCAATCTGGCGCTCAGCCTGGCGGCGGAGAAGGATCGCGAGATCCTGCTGGTCGATGCTGATTTCGGCAAGCCGGGCATCCCCGCGCAACTGGGGCTGGAAACGGGACGCGGCCTGATGGATGCGCTGGCTGACCCACTGGTCGCGATCGAGGATTGCGTCATCCGTACCGACATTTCGTCGCTGTCCGTGCTGCCGGCCGGGCAGCGCAGCCATGACGATACCGAATATCTCGCATCCGCCCGTACCGAACAGTTGCTGAAGCGCCTGACCGATGGCCGGCCGGAGCGCATCATCATCTTCGATTCGCCGCCGTTGCTGGCGGCCTCGCCGGCGGCGGTGCTGGCCAGCCATGCCGCCATCGCGCTGCTGGTCGTGCGCGCCGACAAGACGTCTGAAAGCGCGCTACGCGACGCTGCGGGCATGCTGAAGGGCGGGGCGCAGGTGCAGCTTTTGCTCAATGCCGTCCGCTTCAACAGCGGTGGTCGCCGTTTCGGCAGCTATTATGCCAAGGGGGAAGCCCAGTGAAAACCGTCCGGCTCTGGACTGCAGGCGCATCGCTCGCCGCGCTGGCCGTTGCAATGCCTGTCCATGCGCAGTCGTCGTCCGACGACAAGCGCCTCGACGTCATCCCCTATATCGGGGTCGATCAGGTCGTGATGGGACCGCTGAAGGGCGGTGGCGATGTGCTGACTTACACCAACGTCACCGCTGGCGTGACGGCGGAGGTGAAGAACCGCCGCGTCGAGGCGGTAGTCGACCTGCAATATAATCACAGCTTCGGCTGGAGCAGCCAGGCAGTCGATCAGGATGTGCTGAGCGGCGTGGGCCATGCCAATTTCACCGTCGCGCCTGGCCTGTCGCTCCAGAGCGGCGGTCTTGCCACCCGCGTCCGCACTGACGGCCTGTCGGGTGCCTCGACCCAGCGCGATACCTTTACCAGCCAGGTCTGGTCCGGCTATGTCGGCCCGTCCTACACGACGCAATTGGGCGACCTCAACGTCAACGGCTCCTATCGGCTCGGCTATGCGCGGGTCGATGACAGCGTGAACCAGAACGCCGGTGCCCAGCCCAACGGCTCCTTCGCCGATAGTTGGACGCACAGCCTGTCCGGTTCGGTGGGTTTTTCGCCCAATAGGGTGCTGCCGGGGATCGGTCTGACCGCCAGCGCGGGCTATGATCGGGAGGATGCGAGCCAGCTCGACCAGCGGTTCGAGGATCTGTGGGGCCGGGTCGATGCGACCGTTCCGCTTACGCCAACGCTCGCCGCAGTCGGCGGCGTCGGTTACGAAAAGATCGAGATCAGCCAGCGTTCGCCCGAATTGGGAGCGGACGGCCTGCCGTTGATCCGCAACGGCCGTTATGTGACGGACAAGAGTTCGCCGCGCGCGCTGATGTATGATTTCGACGATATCATCTGGGACGCGGGCGTGCTGTGGCGGCCGAGCCGTCGCACGACGTTGCAGGCGCGGGTCGGTGAGCGTTATGGCGGCATGACCTATCAGGGTAGTTTCCTGTGGCAGGGCCGGGACAGCAGCGTCGCGATCATCCTGTTCGACGGCATCGACAGCTTTGGCCGCATGATCACGGCGGATGTGGCGGCTTTGTCGGGCAGCAGCTTCGATGTGGCGCGCAATCCCTTCACCGGCGACATCACCGGTTGCGCCTTTTCGGCCACCGGCGGCGGTCAGTGCTTCAACGATGCGCTGTCGGGCATCACCGACGCCAATTTCCGCTATCGTGGCGTGTCGGCGCAATATTCGTTGCGGCGCGGTCCATGGGGCTGGGGCCTGGGCGCTGGCTATTCGCAGCGCAAGTTCATCACGCCCAACGGCCAGACCGTGCTGATCCGCGGATCGCGGGACGAGAATTGGTATGGCAACGGATCGGTGAGCTATATGTTCAACGACCGGGACAGCATCGATCTGGTCAGTTACATCAACTATTTCGACGCCAGCGGCGACCGGCCCGATGTGCTGAACTATGGCGCCTTCACCAGCTATTACAAGGGCCTGTCCCGCCGCCTGTCGGCATCGGCCTCGCTGGGGCTGGACGGGGTGCAGGCGGACGATTTCGAAACGATCATCAGCGCGATGGGGCAGGTTGGCCTGCGCTACAGCTTCTGACGGGTCGGCTTGGGAGACGAGGATATGTACGATCAATATTACGGCTTGCAGGGCCGCCCGTTCCAGCTGACGCCGGACCCGCATTATTATTTCGAGAGCGCGACCCATCGCAAGGCGCTGTCCTATCTGGGCTATGGCCTTGCGCAGGGTGAGGGCTTCATCGTCATCACTGGCGACATCGGCGCGGGCAAGACCACGCTGGTCGGTCATCTGATGCAGACGATCGATCCGGCGCGCCTGACAGCGGTCAAGATCGTGTCGACGCAGGTGGAGGGCGACGACATGCTGCGCCTTGCTGCGCAGCATTTCGGCCTGTCTGTCGATGGTCAGTCCAAGGCGGCGATCCTGCATCAGGTCGAGGGCTATCTCTACGCACAGGCACGGGCCGGGCGCCGCACCCTGCTGATCGTGGATGAGGCGCAGAACCTGCCCGTTTCCGCGATCGAGGAATTGCGGATGCTGTCCAACTTCCAGTTGGGCGGGCAGTCGCTGTTGCAAATCTTCCTGCTGGGTCAGCCGGAATTTCGCGATCTCATCAAGTCGCCCGAACTGGAGCAACTGCGCCAGCGCGTGATCGCGACCCATCATCTGGAACCGATGATGGCCAATGAAATCGAGCCCTATATTCTCCATCGCCTGGCGATCGCCGGCTGGAACGGCAATCCCGCCTTCACGCCCGGTGCGTTCGCCGCGCTTTATGCCGCCACTGGCGGCGTACCGCGCCGGCTCAATGCGCTGGCCAGCCGCGTGCTGCTGCTGGGCGCGATCGAGCAACTGCACCTGATCGACGAGGAAGTCGTGGGGGCTGTCGTCGCCGACATGGGTCTGGACACGGATGTGACGCCGGAACCGATCGTGCCCTCCACGCTCGATACGGTCGAGGAGGTGGAGATGCCCGACCCGGTCGCGCTTGTCGAAGAGGAGCCGGTCGAAGACGAAGCTGCCGAGGAGGAAGACGCGGCGGATGATGTCGCGCCCTTCGCCTATCAGCCGGCGTTTGAAGAACCGGTTGCGGAAGATGACGTGGAGGATGACGCCATCGAACTGGATGTAGCCTGGGTACAGGCCGAGCCAGTCGAACCGATGGCCGACATTGTCGATCCGGTCGAGGCGGAAGAGGATGAAACCCCCGCCTTTGCTTCCAGCACCGTGGCTCCCTTTACGCGCCCGACCTTTGCGCCGCCGCGCCCGGTGGACTTTGATGCCGACCCGGAGCCGGTTGCAGCGCCCGCATGGCAGGACGAGATCGAGGACGCGCCGGTCGCCGAGCAGGATGAGCCTGTGCAGGATCAGGTGACGGAGGTCGAGGACTTCAGCGAGATCGAACTCGTCGCCGACGCTGAAGACGAAGATGAGGCGGAGCCTCTGGCGGCGATCGACGCGCCCGACGTCGATGCCCTGCGCACCGACATGCTGGGCGAGATCGAGGCGCTGCGAGCCGAGATCGCTTCGCTGCGCGCGATGCAGGCGCACGCGCCCTTCGCCCAGCCGGCTCCGGCCGCGTCGGAAATCGACCCCGAAGCCCTCAAGGCTTGCTTCACCCTGATCGAGGAACGTCTGGCGGCGCTGGAATTCCGGGCGGAGGAGCAGGACACGGCGCTGCGTCGGGTGCTGACCCTGCTGGTCGACTGGGTCGAGCGTGAGGAACGGATGGCGGACCTTCAGGAAGGCGTCGCCGCCTGACCGGTCGTTGCCGTGAATGAGTGAAGTTGGAGTGTCATGCAGAACGCCCTGTCTGTCGATGTCGAGGACTGGTTCCAGGTCGGCGCGTTCGAGCGCACGCTGCGGCGTGCCGACTGGGACGGCCTGACCCACCGGGTCGAAGGCAATACCGATGCGGTGCTGGACTTGTTCGAGCAGGCGGACGTCAAGGCGACCTTCTTCACGCTGGGCTGGGTGGCGGAACGCTATCCGGCGCTGATGCGGCGCATTGCGGACGCGGGGCATGAGGTGGCCAGCCATGGCTATGACCATGCCCGCGTCTTCACCTTCACGCCGGAAGAGTTTCGCGCCGACCTGCGCAAGGCGCGTACAATATTGGAGGATGCAAGCGGGCAGGCGGTGACCGGCTATCGGGCGCCCAGCTTCTCCATCGACCCGCGCGCACCATGGGCGCACCCGATATTGGCGGAGGAGGGCTATCGCTATTCCTCCAGTGTCGCGCCGATCCGGCATGACCATTATGGCTGGCCGGATTCGCCGCGCTTCGCCTGGAAGCCGGTGGCGGGATCGCCGCTGGTCGAACTGCCGGTGACGACCGCCAAATGGGGCAAGCGGACTTTGGCGGCGGGTGGTGGCGGCTTTTTTCGCTTGCTGCCTTATGGTTTTTCGCGCTGGGCTATCCGGCAGGTCAATGAACAGGCCGGTCGCCCTGCGATCATCTATTTCCACCCTTGGGAAATCGACCCGGACCAGCCGCGCGTGGCGGGAGCGCCGCTGCGTTCGCGGCTGCGCCATTATAGCAACCTGTCGGTGATGGCGGACAAGCTGCGCCGCCTGACGCGCGACTTCGCCTGGACCCGCGTGGATGCGCTGGCCGATGCGGAAGCGGCGCGCGCGTCATGAGGGTCGGCAATGCCGCCGATCTGGCGGTCATAATGATGGATGTCGGCGATGCGTCGCAGGCACAGGCGGTCGACGCCTTCGTCGCTGTTCATGCGCTGGGGACGCCATTCCACCGTACCGCCTGGCTGCGGGCGATTACGGCGGCGACCGGGCATCGTGCGTTGCTGCTGGCGGCGGTTGCGCCGTCCGGGGATATCAAGGGGCTGTTGCCGCTGCATCATGTTAAGAGCCGGCTGTTCGGCGAGGCGCTGGTGTCGACCGGCTTTGCCGTCGATGGTGGCTTGCTGGTCGCCGATGACCGGGCGCTGGCGCCGCTGGCCGCCGCCGCGCAGCAACTGGCGCAGGACAAAGGCGGGGTGTCGGTGGAATTGCGCGGCGGACCCGCGCCGGGTGGCGACTGGCGTCGGCGCGACGACCAATATGTCGGCTTCGTCCGGCCTCTTGCGGCCGATGATGAAGCGGAATTGCTGGCCGTGCCGCGCAAGCATCGCGCCGAACTGCGCAAGGCGCTGGCCAATCCGGCGCTGAGCATAGAAGTCGGAAGGACCGACCGGCTGCTGCGCGATCATTATCATGTCTATGCGACCAGCGTTCGCAACCTCGGCACGCCGGTCTTCCCTGCGAAACTGTTCAAGTCGGTGTTGCAGCATTTTGGCAAGGATGCCGACCTGATGGTGGTGCGGGATGGCGACCGGCCGGTGTCGGCGGTCCTCTCCCTCTATCATCAGGGTCGGGTCATGCCCTATTGGGGCGGGGGTGTTGCCGATGCGCGTCGGCTGCGCTCCAACGAACTCATGTACTACCGGCTGATGGGCCATGGTCGCATGCGCGGCATGAGCCGTTTCGACTTCGGCCGGTCAAAGCTGGGCAGCGGACAGGCGGCGTGGAAGAAGAGTTTCGGGTTCGATCCGGCACCGCGCGTCTATCATATATGGTCGGCGGACGGCGCGGTACGCGACGTCAATCCGGCCAGCGCCAAATATCAGCGGCGGATCGACCTGTGGAAGCGATTGCCATTGCCCGTGGCCAACCTGCTGGGGCCGATGATTTCACGCGGCCTTGGTTGAAACACACACCAAATATTCAACCCTGGCGCCTAGAAGCGGGTAAGGGTGACAAGGGAATATGCCTGTGAATGCAATTACCGGTCTGGGCGTCGTCGTCGACGAAGCGCGGTTGTCCGACAGCGCGACGGTCGCGGAACTGGACGCCTGGGTGCTGGCGCATCCGGACTCGACGCCCTTCCATCGTCCCGGCTGGATCATGGGGGTGGAGGCTGGAACCGGGCAGAAGGCGAAGATGCTGGTCGCCCGGCTGCTCGGCCGGGAGATTGTCGGTATATTGCCGCTGACGTCGGTGCGATCCGCTCTGTTCGGCCGCGCGCTGGTCAGCAGTGGTTTTGCCGTCGACGGGGGTATGTTGTCGACCGACCGCAAGGCTGGGCCGGCGCTGGCGGACGCGGCCTGGACGATGGCGGAGCAGCTTGGTTGCGACACGCTGGAACTGCGCGGTGGCGAAACGCCCCGTGGCGCGGCCTGGCAGGAAAAGGCGGACGCCTATCTCGGCTTTTCCCGGCCCCTCGCGGCTGACGACGAAGCGGAACTCAAGGCCGTGCCCAAGCGGCACCGCGCCGAGATCCGCAAGGGGATCGGCAACGATCTGCGCTTTGAGATGGGCCGGGACAAGCGACTGCGCGAGATCCATTATCGCCTCTATGCCCATAGCGTTCACAATCTGGGCACACCGGTCTTTCCCCGCGCCTTGTTCGATGCGATCCTGGATCGCTTCGGTGAGGATGCCGATATTGCCATGGTGTCGAAGGATGGCGTGCCGCTGTCGGCCGTCATCAGCCTCTATCATCGTGGCGCCTGCATGCCCTATTGGCACGGCGCGGCGGACGGGGCGCGGGCGATGCGATCCAATGAATTCCTCTATTTCAGCCTGATGCGCGCCGCGCGCGAGCGGGGCTGCACCATTTTCGATTTTGGCCGGTCGAAGGTCGGCACCGGCCCGGCTGCCTGGAAGAAGACATGGGGTTTCGAGGGCGAACCGCTTGGCTATCATCTGCGCACCGCGCCGGGCAAGGAAACCCGTGACGTCAATCCGCTCTCGCCCCAATATCGGCGCAAGGTCGAATTGTGGAAGAAACTGCCGGAACCGATCGCAAACCTGATCGGTCCGTATATCGCGCGGGGTCTGGGATGAGCGGAGATATCCTTTTCCTCTGCCACAGGATTCCCTTCCCGCCCGACCGGGGTGACAAGATTCGGTCCTATCATCTGCTAAAGCGCCTGGCCCAGGTTGCACCGGTCCATGTCGGCTGCTTCGCCGATGACGATCGTGACATGGGTTTCGCCGGCGAAATGACGCAGGTCGCTGCCAGCCAGTGCGTGCTGATGCGCGACCGGTCGAAGGTTGTGGCCGGGCTGACCGGCCTCGCCAAGCGGCAGTCGCTGCTCATATCCCTGTTCGATCATCCCGGCCTGCATCGCTGGGTGGCGCAGACGATGGGGGAGCGGCCGATCCGGGCCGTCGTCGCCTATTCGGCGCAGATGGCGCATTTCGTACCGGCCCTGCCGCCGGAGGTGCGCTTCCTGATGGATTTCGTCGATTTCGATTCCGCCAAATATGCGACCTATGGCGCGCAGGGTGGCGGACCGATGGGCTGGATCAACCGGCGCGAAGGCCGTGTGTTGCTCGACTTCGAGCGGCGGACGGCGGCCCGTGCCGATGTCAGCAGCTTCGTCAGCGAGGCGGAGGCGGCGTTGTTTCGCGAGGCCTGCGGGCTTGGTCCCGACCGGGTGGTGGGACTGGAGAACGGCGTGGCGCTCGATTACTTCGATCCTGCCGCGTCTTTCCCGCCGGTCGAACGGGGGGAGGGGCCGCTGCTCGTCTTCACCGGCCAGATGGATTATCGGCCCAATGTCGAGGCGGTCGAGAGTTTTACGCGCCAGACATTGCCCGCCATCCGGACCGTTCACCCCGACGCGCGCTTCGCCATTGTCGGGCGCAATCCTGCCAAGTCGGTAGAGGCATTGGCGCATTTGCCCGGCGTGATCGTGACGGGCGGCGTGCCCGACGTGCGTGGCTGGCTGGCGGCGGCGGATGTCGTTATCGCGCCGCTCCGCATCGCGCGCGGCATCCAGAACAAGGTGCTGGAGGCGATGGCGATGGGCCGGCCGGTGGTCGCCTCGCCGCAGGCCGCCGAAGGCATCGACGCCATGGATGAGACGCATTTCCTGGTCGCGGCCAATCCGGCCGAGGAAGCGGCGAAGATCGTCGCGCTGCTGGCCGATCCGGCCCGTGGCCAGCGGCTCGGCCTAGCGGCGCGGGCACGGATGGAGGAGCGCTATCGCTGGTCTACGACGCTGGGCCATCTGCCTGACCTGCTGTTCGGACGGCCTGCCGCCGACATGCAGGCCGCGTGACCGATCGCGCCATCCCGATGGACCGGCTGTCGCTCACGGATCTGGCTGGCTGGCGTGGTCATCTGACAGCATTGGGCATCGTCGCCTTCGCGATCCTGGCTTTGTTCTTCGCCGATGTGCACAGCATGGTGTCGATCTGGTGGAATGCATCCACCTTCGGCCATTGCCTCTTCATCCCGTTCCTGATCGCCTGGCTGGTGCAGCAGCGTATGCCCGGCCTGCGCCAACTGGAGCCGGTGGCCTGGGCGCCGGGGCTGCTCTGGCTGGGGCTGGGGGCGTTTGCCTGGCTGCTGGGTGCGGCGGCCGGTGTGGCGATGGTGCGGCATGCCGCGCTGGTGCTGATGTTGCAGGGGGCGACCATCGCTTTGCTGGGGCCGGCAGTGGCGCGGGCGCTGTTGTTCCCGCTTTTCTATGCTTTCTTCATGGTGCCCTTTGGTGAGGAGATCGTCCCGCCGCTGCAATTGCTGACGGCGCGGCTGGCCATGCTGCTGCTCGACCTGTCGGGCGTGCCGGCGCATATGGAGGGCATCTTCATCACCACCCCGACCGGCTATTTCGAGGTGGCCGAGGCCTGTTCGGGGGCCAAGTTCCTGATCGCCATGACCGCCTATGGCGCGCTGGTCTGCAATGTCTGCTTTTCCAGTTGGCCGCGCCGCGCGATATTCATGACCGGTGCGCTCAGCCTGTCGGTGCTGGCCAATGGAGTGCGCGCCTTCGCCACCATATTGGTCGCGCATCTGACGACGGTGGATGCCGCCGTGGGCTTCGATCATGTCGTTTATGGCTGGGTCTTCTTCGCGATCGTCATGATCGTGGTGATGGCGGCGGCCTGGCCGTTCTTCGATCGCAAGCCCGGCGATCCCTGGTTCGATCCGCGCGCATTGCAGGGCGCGGTGCACCGGCCGTCTGGCGCAGGCATGATAGCGGGCGCGGCGCTCGCGATGATCGTCGCTGCGCCACTGTGGCTTGCCGCCACTGCCGCGGCCGCCGATCCCCTGCCGCCAGTCCTGCATATGCCCAACGTGTCCGGCTGGACCCGCTCCGTCGCGCCGCAGGCCTATCCATGGAAGCCGCGCTTCGATGGCGCCGACCATTATGTGACCGGCCGCTATGCGAACGGGCGTGGGCAGGTCGTCGATCTCGCCATTGCCGCTTATGCGGCACAGGGCGAAGATCGCAAGCTGGTGGGCTTTGGCCAGGGAGCGGCCGATCCCGACAGCGAATGGGTCTGGTCGTCGCCTGCGCGCGCGCCGCGCGGCGCGCGGGGCGAACAGATCACAGCGCCCGGCCCGGTGGTGCGCCATGTGGTAAGCTTCTATCGTGTCGGCAAAGGCGCCACGACCGGCAGCCGACCCGCGATCAAGATGGCGACGATGAAGGCGCGACTGCTGGGGCAGGACCAGCGCGCCGTGGCGATCCTCGTATCGGCGGAGGACGCGGAATGGCGACCGTCCGATGCGGCCATCCATGCTTTCCTGACCGATCTGGGCAACGTGCAGCTTTTGGCTGACCGCAGCACCGGCTTGCGCTAGAGCCTATTCGCATGTGCGGCATAGCAGGCATCTTCCATCTCGAAACGGCCAAGCCCGTAGACCCGGCACGGGTGCGCGCGATGCTGGACGTCATGCCGCATCGCGGCCCGGACGGCAGCGGCATCTGGACCGCGCCGGGCGTGGGCCTTGGCCATCTGCGCCTGTCGATCATCGACCTGGAGTCCGGCGCACAGCCGATGCTGACCGAGGACGAGAGCCTGACCGTCGTGTTCAACGGCGAAATCTATAATTTCGCCGAGGTCCGCACTGAACTGGAGGCGAAGGGTCATGTCTTCCGCACCCATAGCGACACGGAAGTCATCCTCCATGGCTATCGGCAGTGGGGCGAGGAGTGCGTGCAGCGCTTCAACGGCATGTTCGCCTTTGCCCTGTTCGATGCGCGGGCGCAGGCATTGTGGCTGGTGCGCGACCGGCTGGGCGTCAAGCCGCTTCATTATACTTTGCTGTCCGACGGTAGCCTGATCTTCGGATCGGAGTTGAAGAGCCTGCTCGCCCATCCGCTGCTGCGCCGCGCGCCGGATCTGTCGGCGGTCGAGGATTATATGGCCTATGGCTATGTACCCGACGATGCCTGTCTGGTCGCAGGCGTGCGCAAGCTGGGCGCGGGCGAGACGCTGCGGCTGGTGCGCGGACGCCCTTTGCCGCAGCCGCAACGCTATTGGGACGTCAGCTTCGCCGACCGGACCAGGGCGAAGCCCGAGGCGCTGGAGGAGGAACTGGTCGCGCTGATGCGGGAGGCGGTGCGATCGCGGATGGTCGCCGATGTGCCGCTTGGCGCTTTCCTGTCGGGAGGGGTCGACAGCAGCAGCGTCGTCGCGCTGATGGCGGAAGCCTCCACGCAGGCCGTCAAGACCTGCACCATCGGCTTCGACGTCGCCAGTCTGGACGAGACGGCCTATGCCGATCGCATCGCCCGCCGTTTCGCGACCGATCATCGTACCCGAATCGTATCACCGGATGATTATGGATTGATCGACCGGCTGGCTTTCCATTTCGATGAGCCTTTTGCCGATGCGTCCGCCTTGCCGACTTTCCGGGTGTGCGAACTGGCGCGCGAGCAGGTGACGGTGGCGCTGTCGGGCGATGGCGCGGACGAAGCCTTTGCCGGATACCGCCGCCACCGCTTTCAGATGCAGGGTGAGCGGTTCCGGTCGCTGATGCCCGCATCGGTGCGCCAGCCATTGTTTGGGACGCTGGGCAAATATTATCCCAAGGCGGACTGGGCGCCACGGCCATTGCGAGCCAAGTCGACCTTCCTGGAACTGGCCGGGGAGGGCGGGGAAGCCTATGCCGCGTCGGTCGGCGTGACCCCGCATGCCCTGCGCCAGCGGCTGTTCAGCCAGGAAATGAAGAGCCGACTCGGCGCCTATCGGGCGGAGGATCGCTACATCAAGGCGATGGCCGATGCGCCGGCGCGCGATCCGCTCGACCGGGCGCAATATGCCGATATCCGCATCTGGTTGCCCGGTGACATCCTGACCAAGACCGATCGCATGAGCATGGCCGTCAGCCTTGAGGCGAGGGAGCCGCTGCTGGACCATCGGCTGGTCGAATTTGCCGCCCGCCTGCCAGTGGCCCAGCGTATTCGCGGCAATAGCGGCAAATATCTGCTGAAGAAGGCGATGGAGCCGTTCCTGCCGCAGGATATTCTCTATCGCCAGAAAATGGGCTTCGTCACGCCGATCAGCGCCTGGTTCCGTGGCGCGCTGGCGGGCGAGGCGACGGCGATCGCCGGCGGATCGGCGCTGGCCAGGACCGGCTGGTTCGATACCGCGATGCTGGCGAAGGTCGCGGCAGATCACCGGTCGGGCGTGTCCGACCATGGCCGGCTGCTCTGGCAGTTGCTGATGCTGGACAAGTCGCTGACCCGTCTGTTCGGGACTTGATCGCACCCCCTTGCAACGTATCGTCCGCAGTGCCAACGGGGCGCATGACGATGATCAGGGCGCAACGGTGACAGTCTCCAAGGAAATCGTGCGACTGCGGCTTTATGCGCTGTGCCTGGCGGGGGACATGGCGGGCCTGTTCTGTGCGTTTCTCGCCGCCAACTGGTTCGTGCTGGGCGCGCTGTGGGGGGAGCCGGGCAAGCCGCATGGCCTGGTGATGTTCGCCATGGTCGCGCCGCTCTACGCGCTGCTGGCGGTGCAGGGCGGCGCCTATGGCATCAACACGCTGGACCGGGTGCGGCGTGGCATCGTGCGCGCACTCTGGGCGCTGGCACAGGCGGCGCTGCTGATGCTGCTGTTCGTCTATCTGGGCAAGATCGCCGAGCAACTGTCGCGTCTGACCTTCATTACCGGACTGGGTTTGAGCGCTGTCGCGGTGTCACTGGTGCGGCTGGCGGTGGCGCGCCTGGCGGTGCGGGTGCTGGGCGATGTGCCGCACCTGACCGCCGTGATCCTGGATGGCGTCGCGATCGAGACGGGGCCGCATATGGATGTGATCGACGCCGATGTCGCCAACCTCCACCCCGAACGGCATGACGCGGACATGGCGGCGCGACTGGCAGCGGCGGTCGGCATGGCGGAACGGGTGATCGTCGCCTGCCCACTCGACCGGATGACCGACTGGTCGGCGGCGCTCAAGTCGCTGTCGGCGCGGGGCGAAATCGTGGTGCCCGAACTGCTGCGCTTTGCGCCCGCGCGGATCGACGAATTTGATGGCCAGCCCACGATCATAGTCGCGGGTGGTCCGCTGCATTTCCGCGATCGCCTGATCAAGCGGTTGTTCGACCTGATCGTCGCCACGGTCGCCACGATCCTGCTGTCGCCGATCCTGATCGCCGCCGCGCTGGCTGTGCGACTGACCAGCCCCGGCCCGGCGCTGTTCCGTCAGCCGCGCATCGGCAAGGATGCCCGACCCTTCGCCATCTACAAGTTCCGGTCGATGCGGGCCGAGGCGAGTGATCACAAGGCCGCGACCTTGACCAAGCGCGATGACGATCGCGTGACTCGCGTCGGCGCCTTCCTGCGCAAGACCAGCATCGATGAACTGCCGCAACTGTTCAACGTGTTGAAAGGCGAGATGAGCATCGTCGGTCCGCGCCCTCATGCCGCCGCCGCCAAGGCAGGCGACAGCCTCTATTGGGAGGTCGACGCCCGCTATTGGGAGCGGCATTGCATCAAGCCGGGCATGACCGGTCTGGCGCAGGTACGCGGCCATCGTGGGTCGACCGACCATCATCAGGATCTGATCGACCGGCTCCAGTCCGATCTGGAATATGTCAGCGACTGGTCGATCTGGCGCGACCTGCGGATCATTGTCGCGACGCTGGGCGTGCTGGTGCATCACAAGGCCTATTGAGCGATGCCGACCAACCTGATCCTTGCCGCGATCCTGCTGCTTTGCCTGATCGTCGTGGCATGGCCGTTCCTCTTCTATCCGCTGATCTTGCGCCTGTTGCCGTCACGACCGGAGGCCCCGGTCGATGGAGCGACGCCCAGCGCTTCCCTGCTGTTCTGCGCCTATAACGAAGCGGCGGCGATGCCGGAGAAGTTGGCCAATCTGGCGATGCTGAAGACGCGGCATCCGGGCCTTGAGATATTGGCTTTCGACGATGGATCATCGGACGGGACAGGTGATCTGATCGCGGCGCAGGGCAACCTTGTGACGTTGCTCCGTGGCCCCGGCCGCAGCGGCAAGGCGCATGGCATGAAGCAACTGGCGGGGCGCGCGCAGGGCGACGTGCTGATCTTCACCGACGCCAATGTGCTGCTGGATGCGGACGCGATCGACAATCTGCTTGCCCGCTATGCCGACCCGCAGATCGGCGGCGTGCTGGGTTCGCTCCATTATGTCGGCGCGGAAGACAGCGCGACCGCTTCGGTCGGCTCGCTCTATTGGCGGATCGAGGAGAAGCTGAAGGACGAGGAATCGCGGACCGGCAATGTGCTGGGCGCGGATGGCTCCATCTTCTCGATCCGGCGCAGTCTTTATCCCGATTTCCCCGACAGCGTGCTGGACGACCTGACCGTGTCGATGGCGGTGGTCTTTGCTGGCAAGCGCCTCGTCAAGGCGAAGAATGTTATCGCGCGCGAGCGCCTCGTGACCGCCCGACAGGATGAATATCGGCGCAAGGTCCGCATCGCCGCCCGCGCCTGGCACACCCATGCCTATCTGCGCCCGCAATTGCGCCGGATGGGCGCGCTCGACCGGTTCAAATATGCTTCGCGCAAGATCATACGCTGGTTCGGTGGGCTGTTCATTCTGGCCGGCGCGGTCGCCGCCGGCGCACTGGCGATGCGCCTGTCCCCGGCGCTTTACATGGCGGGCGCGCTGGGCGTGGCGCTGATCGTCTGGATCGGTATGCGGGCGAAGAGTGGTCCCTTCGCCGCGCTGGTCGATGTGCTGATCGCCTATGCCGCGACGTTGCAGGGCGTGGGCAGGGCGATGACGGGGCGGACCGTCACCATATGGAACCCCGCCCAGTCACGCTGACAGGCTCTTATTGC
The DNA here is from genome assembly GCF_001421665.1 of Sphingobium sp. Leaf26. Classification (GTDB taxonomy): domain Bacteria; phylum Pseudomonadota; class Alphaproteobacteria; order Sphingomonadales; family Sphingomonadaceae; genus Sphingobium. The sequence goes on along the minus strand of NZ_LMKV01000001.1, from coordinate 307,392 downwards.
CCCTTCACATAGACCCGCTTGCCGCCGATCCAGGTTTCCAGCACCTGCGTCTGCCGGATGTCGGCGGGACGCGACGTTGAAATGTCCCGGTCGATCAACAGGAAGTCGGCGCGCTGGCCGGGGACCAGACTGCCGAACTTCTTTTCGGCAAAACCGGCATAGGCCGCCTGCCGCGTGAAGCCGTCCAGCGCGGCTTCGAACCCGATCCGCTGCTCCGGTTTCCAGCCGCCGGCCGGCTCGCCCTGCGCATCCTCACGGGTCATCGCCACGGCAATGCCGGCGAAGGGGTTGGGGCTTTCCACTGGCACGTCGGAGCCGAAGGCGAGGGGGACGCGATTGTCCAGCATCGTTTTCCACGCATAGGCGCCATCGAGCCGGGCCTCGCCAAGGCGCGCGGTCGCCATGCGCCAGTCTGACGCTTCATGCACCGGCTGCATCGACGCGATCGCGCCGAGCGGGCCGAAGCGTGGCAGGTCGGTCGGGCTGATGATCTGGGCATGTTCCACACGCCAGCGCCGGTCGCCCTTATAGGTGTCGTTCAGTTCCTCGATCGCATTCAGCAATTCATGATTGGCCGCATCGCCGATCGCGTGGACCGCGACCTGGAAATTGTCCATCGCCGCGCGGCTCATGAAATTGCGCAATTGCGTGTCGGGGATCATCGGCAGGCCACGCTGGCCCGGCGCGTCGGCATAGTCGGCACGCAACCATGCCCCGCGCGATCCCAGCGCGCCGTCCAGCAGCAGTTTTACGCCACCCATGCGCAGATGATCGTCATAGAGCCAGGGCGTCGGCTCCGGCCCGGCGATCAGGATCATATTGTCGATGCCATAGGCGTAGGACATGATTCGTACGCGCAGCGCGCCGCGATCGCCCGATCGGCGGAAGGCCTGCCAATCCTCGATGCTGGTGCCCATGTCGGCAATGCCGGTGATGCCGGTCGCCAGCAGCGCCCGTTGCGCCTTCTCCAGCGCAATGTCGCGATCCTTGGGAGCCGGTGGTGGCACGACCTTCTGGATCAGGTCCATCGCCTTGTCGACGAAGACGCCGGCTGGCTTGCCGCCCGCCATCTCGATCCGGCCGCCCATGGGCGCCTTGGTCGTGGCCGTGATGCCCGCCGCGCGGATCGCGGCGCTGTTGGCCCAGCCGGCATGGCCGTCGACCCGCTCCAGCCACACCGGCATGTCGCCGACCGCGGCATCCAGTTCGGTGGCGGTAGGAAAGCGGCCAAGGCCCCATCGTTCCTGGTTCCAGCCGGTGCCGATGATCCATTTGCGGCTGTCATTGGCCTGCGCATAGGCGCGAATCTTCGCCTGCGCTTCGGCCAGCGATCGCGTCTCCGAAAGGTCGAGCGTGATGAGCGACAGGCCATAGCCCATCACATGGCCATGCGCGTCGATCAGGCCGGGTATCAGCGTCTTTCCGCCGGCATCCATCTTGAAAGACAGTGTCTTGGGACGTTCGGGCCAAGGCTGCCCCTTCTTCGGCTTCTTGGGCTTATATTCCGGCTCCTTGTAGCGCTCTGTCAGCAGCTTTTCGACCTTGCCGTCATCGTCGATCTGCAAGGCGACGAAGCGCACCACCTTGCCGCTGGGGTCGAGCGCGATGCCGTTCACATTGTCGATTACGCCGGAGGCTAGCGCGGGCATGGCCAGAGCGAGGGGAAGCGTGAGCGCGGCGACGGCCGCCAGCCATGTCGCCTTCATGCGCGGGTGATCCGCCGCACGAGCGCGCTGGTATCCTGCCGGTTACCGCCCAGCGCCTGCACATCGGCGTAGAATTGATCGACCATCGCCGTCACCGGCAGGGTCGCGCCATTGGCCCGCGCCTCTTCCAGCGCCAGCCCCAGATCCTTGCGCATCCAGTCGACCGCGAAACCGAAATCGAAACTGTCCTGTGCCATCGTCTTCCATCGATTTTCCATCTGCCAGCTTTGCGCCGCGCCGCCGGAAATCGCCTCGAAAACCCTGTCGAGATCGAGTTCGGCCGCCTGCGCGAAACGCAGCGCTTCCGACAGGCCCTGCAACAGGCCGCCGATGCAGATCTGGTTGACCATCTTGGTGGTCTGGCCCGCACCCGCCGTGCCGACATGCACGATCCGCGCGGCATAGGCCTGCATCACGAGCTTTGCCGCCGCGACCGCCGGTTCAATGCCGCCGCACATGATCGACAGCTTACCATTTTCGGCGCCAGTCTGCCCGCCCGACACCGGCGCATCGACGCTGTGGATGCCGCGGCTTTCGCCTTCCACGAACAACTGCCGCGCGATCCGCGCCGACACGGTGGTATGATCGATGAACAGGCTGCCGTCGCGCATCGTCCGAAACGCGCCCTCGCGACCCAGCGTGATCTGCGAGAGATCATCGTCATTGCCGACGCAACTGACGACGATATCCGCGTCTTCCGCCGCCTTGGCCGGCGTGATCGCCACCGCGCCGCCATAGGCTTCCGCCCATAGCTTCGCCTTGCCGATGGAGCGATTATAGACGGTCAGGCTATGCCCCGCCTTGGCCAGATGTCCTGCCATGGGGCCGCCCATGACGCCCAGCCCGATAAAAGCGATATTAGCCATATGCCCCGTACATTTAGTGCGTAGGCCCTGCCATAGGGCCAGTTTTACGTCAGTGCCAGTTTCTTCGCCCGCAATTTTCGTTTAGGGGCGCGATCATGACTACGCTCGCAAAGATCGAAAGCGCCCTGCCGCTGCCCATCACCGTCGATGACATCCTTGCCGCCCGGACCCGTATTTCGGGTGCGCTCGTCAAGACGCCGACGCTGATTAGCCAGACGCTTTCCAATATGTTGGGTTGCAACGTCTATTTGAAATTCGAAAATCTCCAGTTTACCGCCGCGTACAAGGAACGCGGCGCACTCAACCGCCTGCTGCAACTGGACGATGCGGCGAAGTCCAAGGGCGTGATCGCTGCGTCGGCGGGCAACCATGCGCAGGGCCTTGCCTATCATGGCAAGCGGCTGGGTGTGCCGGTGACCATCGTCATGCCCACCACGACCCCCACGGTAAAGGTGACGCAGACGCAGGGCCATGGTGCGACCGTGGTGCAATATGGCGAGAAATTCGACGATGCCTATGCGCATGCGCGCCTGCTGGAGGTGGAGCAGGGCCTGACCTTCGTGCATCCGTTCGATGAGCCGGACATCATGGCCGGGCAGGGCACGGTGGCGTTGGAAATGCTGGAAGACGCGCCGCAGATCGACACTTTGGTGATCCCGATCGGCGGCGGCGGCCTGTTTTCGGGGATGGCGACGGCGGCGCGGGCGATGAAACCGGATATCCGGCTGGTCGGCGTGCAGGCCGAACTGTATCCGTCCATGTATGATTTCATCAAGGGCGCGGAACTGGCCTGCGATGGCGATACGCTGGCGGAGGGCATCGCGGTCAAGCAGCCCGGCGACATCACGCGCCGCGTGGTCGAGCGGCTGGCGGACGATATCCTGCTGGTCACCGAGCGACGGCTGGAGGAGGCGGTCAGCCTGCTGCTCCAGATCGAGAAGACGGTGGTCGAAGGCGCCGGCGCTGCGGGGCTTGCTGCATTGTTGACCTATCGGGAGCAATTTGTCGGGCGCAATGTCGGGCTGGTGCTGACCGGTGGCAATATCGACACGCGCCTGCTGGCCAATGTGCTGCTGCGTGATCTGGCCCGTTCCGGCCGTCTGGCGCGGCTGCGCATCATCCTTCAGGATCGGCCCGGCGCGCTGTTCCATGTCGCCCGCATCTTCGATCAGGAGGCGGTCAATATCCTGGAACTGGCGCATCAGCGGATCTTCACCAATCTGCCGGCCAAGGGCCTCAGCCTCGACGTAGAATGCGAAACGCGGGACCGGGCGCATCTCCAGCGGCTGATCGCGGCGCTTGGCGAAGCAGGCTATGAGGTGGCGCCGATCGAGGTCGCTTAGGGGTGGGACAATGGTCCCCGTTTTTTCGTGGTAAACGCTCTTTTCAGAGGGGCGGCGGGACGGCATATAGCTGAACATGACCGAACCCCGCCGTCACCATGAATGGGAGCCTGGAGCGTGACAGCCGCTTTTCGTTTTCCCCGATTCTTCGTGACCAACCCCAGCCCATGCCCCTATCTGCCGGGCAAGAGCGAGCGGAAGGTGTTCACCGAACTGAACGGCGACAATGCCGCGGAACTGAATGATGCGCTGGGCCGCATCGGTTTTCGCCGGAGCCAGAATGTCGCCTACCGCCCAAGCTGCGCGGACTGTTCCGCCTGCGTGTCGGTGCGCGTCGTCGCCAATGAATTTCAGCCCAATTCGACCCAGCGCAAGCTGATTCGGCGCAACAGCGATTTGATCGCCACGGCGTGCAAGCCTTGGTCTACGGAGGAGCAATTCGCATTGCTCCAGCGCTATCTGGTCGATCGCCATCCCGGTGGCGGCATGACCGAGATGGACGAGATGGACTTTGCCGACATGGTCGAGCAGACGCCGGTCGACAGCTATATCATCGAATATCGCGAACCCGGTGTCGATGGCCGCCCCGGCAAGCTGATCGGAGCCTGCCTGACTGACCGGCAGGGCGATGGCCTGTCGATGATCTACAGCTTCTTCGACACGACGCTGGAGCATCGACCGGGCCTGGGCAATTACATCATCCTGGACCATATCACCCGCGCGGCAACCGCAGGCTTGCCCTATGTCTATCTCGGCTACTGGGTCGAAGGGTCGCAGCGGATGCAGTACAAGGTCCGCTATCGCCCGCTGGAAAAGCTCAGCCGGGCTGGCTGGGTGCGGTTCGATCCGCATGAACAGGCGCAGGCCATTCGCGGTGTTCAGCAGCGTGACGAGCCGCCACTGCCGGTGGAACTGGTGAGCATGTTCCGCAAATGAAGCCGGATCAGTTAGACTTTGGTCTAAGTTATTGAATAATATTGGCCATGTTCTTCATGGGACTTGGTCAATTTCTTTAACTTTCTTTGCTACCCCTTCCTGATGCGCGGAGAAAGAGGCATCGGATCGGGAGCGGCTCATGGACCGTTTTGCTGATCGGCGATTTCACGACGCTCGGTTGACGCCGGGCGACGACGTCGTCGCGCAACACCTATTCCCGTATCGCAACGACCCGCTGTTCTCGCCGGTTTTCGACCGGGTATCGCCACCACTCTTGCGCTGGGTCGCGGATCATCGTGGCCGGCTGATCGCGATCCAGCAGGAAAACAGCCGTTTCCGTCCCCGATTCGTCGCCGATCCGATCGGCTTCGGCTGGCGCAGCCTGTTGTCGGATGCTGACAGGCGCACCGTGCTGGCAATGGCCCGCTCCGGCGACCGGCCGCATGCGCTGACGCTGTCGCTGCGCTGCGTCGACGGCCAGACACGTTGGTGCACGATCCGCATGGTCTGTGTGGAGGGGACGGGGCAGCCGCGCTGGTACGGCACGGTCGAGGATGTCCACGAACGGCATGATCGCGATTCGCGCGTCCTGGCGGCGGCGCTGGCTGAAAGCCGCGAACATTATCGGTCTTCGGTCGAACTCAGCCCGCAAGTGCCCTGGACCGCCAATCCCAGGGGCAGCATCGAGGAAGTAGGGCCGCGCTGGTTGGACCTGACCGGCATGGCACCCGAAAAGGCGCTGGGCACCGGCTGGCTGGGGGCGTTGCATCCCGATGACATGCAGCGGACCGTTGCCGTGTGGAGCGGCCATCTGGCCAGCGGCGCGCCGGTCGACATAGACTATCGCATTCGCCTGCGCGACGGCGGCTATCGCTGGATGCGCGCGCGAGCGTCGGCGCGGCGCGATCTATCCGGCACGATTCTGCGCTGGTACGGGACATTGGAGGATGTCCATGCCGAACGGCTCGCGCAAACGGCGCTCACGGACAGTGAGGAGCGATTCCGTCTCGCGGTGCAATCGGCGCGGCTCGGCATCTGGGACGTTGATTGCCTCACTGGTTCACGCACCTGGTCGGACGAGTTTCGCCGCATGCTGGGGCTGGATGATCATCAGCCTGCGACGACGGAACTGGCGTTGTCGCTGGTGCATCCCGGCGATCGCGATCGGCTGAAATATATGCTGGATGCTGTCGCGGCCGGCACGTTGCCGCCGCATTTCGAAGCGACGCTGCGCGTGCACCGTGCCGACACCGGGGCGCTGCGTTGGATTCGCAGTACCGGTTGGATGACGCGATCGGATGCCGGCCGTCCATTGCGCATCATCGTCACCTTCCGCGACGTCACCGAAGAACATGATGCGGACGAGCGTATCCGCTGGGCGGCGACTCATGATCCGATGACGCGACTGCCCAATCGTACGCTGTGGCAGGCGGCGCTGGAGGAGATGGCGGCACGGGCGCAGGCGGAGGGGCGCAGCTTTGGCCTGCTGCTGCTCGACATAGATGATCTCAAGCGCACCAACGATTCCATGGGCCATGATGCCGGCGATGCCCTGCTCTGCGCCTTCGCCGAGCGGCTGGCGTCGGTGGCGCCGGCCGATGCCGTGCTGGGCCGGCTGGGCGGCGACGAGTTCGGATTGGCGGCGCCGTCACTGACCGATAGCGCGGCACTGGAGCGGCTGAGCGCGACGCTGATCGACAATGTCCGCATGCCCCATGTCCATCAGGGGCGCTCGCTGGAATGCGGCGTCAGCATCGGCGGGGCCGTATTCGGCGTCCATGCCGACCGGGCGGAAGATCTGCTCAAGGCCGCCGATCTGGCGCTCTATGCTTCCAAAGCCGCGGGGCGGGGGCGGCTGACATTGTTCCAGTCCACCCTGCGGGCGCAGGCGCAGCAACGCACCTCGATGATCCGCATGGCGCGCCAGGTGGTGACCGAACGGCTGGCGACGCCTTTCTACCAGCCGCGTATCGACATGCGCAGTGGACGGGTGCTGGGGTATGAGGCGCTGTTGCGCTGGCATCATCCCCGAATGGGCGTGCAGTTGCCGGGCACGATCGCTGCGGCGTTCGACCATGCGGAGATTGCGGTGGCACTCACCGGGCAAATGCTGGACGCGATACTGGTCGATCTGCAATGTTGGCTGCGTTCGGGGTTAGATCCGGGGCGGGTCGCGATCAATGCGGCGGCGGCGGATTTTGCCAGCGGCGATTTTGCCGATCGGGTGCTCAGCCTGCTGGATCGCGCCAATGTCCCCACCAAGCATTTCGAGATCGAGGTGACGGAAAGCGTGTTCCTGGGCCGTGGGGCCGATCAGGTCGGCGATACGCTGCAACATTTTTCGGATGCCGGGGTGCAGGTTGCGCTGGATGATTTTGGCACCGGCTTCGCCTCGCTCACCCATCTGAAGCAATATCCGGTCGATGTGCTGAAGATCGACCGCAGCTTCGTCAGCAATATCGAGCAGGACGCGGGGGATGCCGCGATCGTCGATGCGATCGTGAAACTGGGTGGCAGCTTCGGCATGGAAGTGGTGGCCGAAGGCGTGGAAACCGCAGCCCAGGCCGATTTCCTGCTACGTCAGGGCTGTATCGTCGGGCAGGGTTTTCATCTTGGTCGGCCGCAACCGGTTACGGCTTTCTCGCCCCCGAAATCCGGTTCGCAATAATAGGACGGACCCGAAGGCCCGGCCCGGCCCGGCGTCGTGACTCGCCGGGCCTTATTCTCACGCGAAGCGTTCTTACTTGCAGCGGCAGTTCCGCACCGCGCGGCGGCGCGTCGCCTTGCGATAGGGCACGGTTTCCGTGACATAGGTGGTCGTCGTCGTGGTGGTGACGGCGGGCTGCACGGTTACGGTGGTCACGATCGGCGCGGGATAATAATAGCCATTGGCGATATAGCCGCCGCCCTGGCTGACCGACACCGGGCCGGGGCCGGCCGACCAGTGCGATGCGCCGGCATAGGGCGGCGCGTCATAATCGACGCCAGCGCCGCGCACATCGCCCTCGAAACGGCCGTCATAGGTGCCGCTCACCTGCCGGCCGTCGTCGGTCGTCCAGGTGCCGGTCCAGCGACCCTCATATTCGTTCGATATGGTCACGCCATCATCGGCGGCGTCATAGCCATAATCATAGCCGGCGCCCGGACGACGCGGCGGCGGCGGAGCGTCGCGGCGCGGGCCATCCTCGGCCCTGTCGATCGCCATGCCGGCGACCGCGCCCACACCGGCGCCGATCAGCGTGCCGGCGGTGCGATTGCCGCGCCCGGCGATCCGGTTGCCGGCGACACCGCCGACGACTGCCCCGATCGCGGCGCCACCCACGCCATTGTCGCGGCGCGGCTCACCATAATAGCCGTCATCGCCATCGGGGCCATAGCCGCCTTCATAACGACCCCAGTCCACATCGCTGCGCGAAGCATAGACCCGGCCATAGCGGTCGGTCATGACCGCATCGTCATAATAGCGCGACCAGCCATAGCCATGGGCCGGCGCGGGCAGGCCATAGGCGCCATAATTGGCGACATAATAATTGGGGCTGATCCAATAGCGCGGCAGGACATAGCCATAGACCGGGCGCTGATAGCCGTTCCAGCCACCCGGCGCGCGCCAGCCGGCATGCCAGCGGCCATTATAGCGCGATCCCCAGCGATGCCCGCCATTCCCCTGACCGTTCCAGCCGCCAGGCCGGGGCATGTGCGTGCCGGGGCGAGGGCCAGGATGGGGCATGGCGCCACCGGGGCGCGGCCCGCTCCAGCCCTTGCCCATCACGGGCAGGGCTGCCCCTGCACCACTGGCAGCGGCGGCCGGCACGGCGACGCAGGCCATCGCGGCGCTTGCCCCCAGAAGGAAAAGGGTTGGCGTTCGCATGGTTAACACTCCCTGTTGTGCATGGCGTGCGAACCGGATGCGCATGCCGAAATCCTAACGCATCATTTAGCATGCTGATCCGCCGCTATCCATGTTTCCTGCCCGCAAATCCTGTCCCGAAACGGGGCGGAAAGCGGAAGCTGGCAGGGGCCGCGGCGGAAAAGACGGTTAACGGTTCAGCCGATCCGCGCGGCAATGCGCGCGGCCAGCGCCTCCAGACCGCGCGCATCGTCCGAGTCGAACCGGGCAGGGCTGGGGCTGTCGAGGTCGATCACGCCGACCAGCCGGCCTTCGTGCAGCACCGGCACGACGATCTCCGACGCACTCGCAGCATCGCAGGCGATATGGCCGGGGAAGGCATGCACATCCGCCACCAACTGGGTTTCGCGGGTCGCCGCCGCCGTGCCGCACACGCCGCGCCCGACCGGAATGCGGATGCAGGCGGGCTTGCCCTGAAACGGTCCCAGGACCAGTTCATCGTCAACCATGCGATAGAAGCCGGCCCAGTTGAGGTCGGGCAGGAACTGCCAGAGCAGGGCAGCTACATTCGCCATATTGGCGACCGGATCAGGCTCCGACGCGGTCAGCGCATCGGCGGCCGAGAGCAGGTCGGCATAGAGGGTGGGCTTGTCGGCGGCAGCGGATGAAAAATCGTACATGCCCGCGCATATAGGGGCGCTCTACGACTACGGCCAGTGCGGATCAGGCAAGTCTCGGATCGCCGGCACTGCGCCGCACATGCCGGACCTGCACGTACAGGCCGGCAAGAAGGGCAATGGGTGCCAGCGGGTTATAGACCATGACCAGCAAAGGCGCGGCGAAGGCGCACCAGATGGCGATCCGTTCCCACGGCTTCAGGGTCGACCAATGGCCGTAAAGCAGGATTGCAAAACCCAGGCTGGCGACAGTCAGGTCGTAATTGAAGATATAGGGCATGATGATCGCCGTCGCCGACGCGCTGATGAAGGCGAGTTGTCGGGGGGCGGCGTTGCGCACCCGCCAGGTCAGGGCCAGCGCGGCGATCGCGAAGCCACACTGCACCACTATCGCGACGAGGGGCAGGCCGCGAAGGGCGACATAGGCCGACGGCATCATGAAGAAATAGAATTTGTCCCCGGCAGCGTTCATGATGCGCGCCTGCAAGGCCGACGTGTCGAACAGCCACTGCCGCCAGAGATCGAAGCCGAAAGCGAGTCCACTGAGCAGGACCATGGCGGCCGCGACAAGCACGGCGATCAGGATGGCGGACGCCATGCGGCGATGCAGCATGGTGGCGGCAATCAGCAGGCCCAGATGGGGTTTGATGGTCATCAGGCCGGCAAAAAGGCCTGCCTTGCGCGGATTATGCGGGATGTGCCTGAAGAAGAGCAGCCACAATCCACCGACGACGAAGCCATAATGCCCCCACCACAAATTGATGATGGCCGCTGGCGTGGCGATGGCGGCCGCCAATGGCAACTGGACCGGCACGTACGGGCGGGCCGCCCACAGGAAGAAGGCGGACCCGGCCAGCGTCCAGAGGATCAGCGCTGGCACATAGGGTATCGCGCCGAACGGAATGGCCAGGAACAGGCTTTGGGGCGGATAGGAATAATTGTAGGAATCGAGGGAGCCGAACTGCGATGCCTGCCACTGCATATAGGCGATATGGTCATAGAGACGGTCAAGCTGGCCGGTGAGCGCCAACCGTCCACCGCTCCAGACGTTGAGAAAGTCCCGGCCTATGACGAGGCGCGATTGCGTGAGGCGAATACCATCCAGTTGCATCAGATCGGACAGGATGATGACGATGCCCAGGGCAATGGCACCCAGCCATAGCAGCAGGCCCAGCGGCGCGGGGATGGATGGACCAGATGAAGAAGCGGGCATGTCGACCTCGGATCATGCCCGGAGCGGGCCTTGCGACAGATGGCAGCGAGATATGGTTAATTGGTAAAGGCCCTCGTTAGACTCTGTTTAACGTGAAGCCGCTAGCAGGGGGGGCGACATGTCCATTCTGACCGGCTCCTCTCCCTGGCAAGCCTTCACCCGCTTCGCGATCAGTGGCGGGCTGGCAGCTTGCGTGGCGATCATGGTCTACACGCTGTGCGCGGTTTTCATCGGCTGGTCGCCGCTGATCGCCAATCTCCTCTCCTATCTGGCGCAACTGGGGATCAGCTACCATCTGCATCGCCGCTTCAGCTTCGGAATTGCGCAGGGCGGGGTGGGGAGCATGGCCCGCTACACCCTGCTGTCGGTGTGGGCGTTCGCCTGCAACAGCCTGTGGGTATGGGTCTGCACCCATATGCTGGACCTGCCGGCCTGGACCCCGCTGGCACCGATGATTTTCGTCACGCCGCTGATGACGTTCCTGCTTGCCCGATACTGGGTCTTCGCCGTCGGCGACGGGCGAAATTGAGACTATCTTAACCATATGTGGCTAGCTCCCGGCCTGGGTGTCTCAATGGGGGAAACATGACCGACGGGAACAGCAAGAGACGGCATACGCCCTTTCTTCTCTATGGCGTGCTGATGTTCACGCTGGGAATTGCCATTTATCTTCTTGGCGTTCTCCTGGTCGTGCCGCGCTATCTGCTGGGCCTTCATGCACTGCTCGACCCGGTCGCCGTCTGGCTGGTCTGGTATAGCGGCGTGCCGATCATGCTGGGGATCGGTCTGGCCCTGTTCGACCTGCTGATCCTGTTCGGAGGCAAGAAGCCGGACACGCCCGTCCGTTTCGAGCCGGTCCAGCGCCGGCGCGTCACGGTGGCGCTGACCGCCTATAATGACGAGAGCAGCATCGGAGCGGCGGTCGAGGATTTCCTGTCGCATCCGCTGGTGGAGCGGGTGATCGTCGTCAGCAACAATAGCAGCGACCGGACGCTGGACCGGGCGATCGAGGCTGGCGCCATCGGCTATGACGAACTCAGGCCCGGCTATGGACGCTGCGTCTATCGCTGCTTGCAGGAAGGCGTCGAATATCTCGACACGGAATTCGTGGTGCTGTGCGAGGGCGACAGCACCTTCCGCGCCTATGACATCGAAAAGCTGCTGGCTTATGCCCCCCATGCCGACATCGTGAACGGCACCCGCACCGTCGAGCCGCTGCGCCAATATATCACGCAACTCAGCACCTTCATGTTCTACGGCAATATCTTCGTCGGCAAGCTGCTGGAGGCGAAGCATCTGGGACGCGGGACCATCACCGACGTCGGTACGACCTACAAGCTTTGCCGGCGCGATGCGCTGGTGAAGTTGCTTCCCCGGCTCAATCCGGCGGTCAATCTGGAATTCAACGCCCATTTCCTCGATACCGCACTGGGCGAGGGTTATGTGCTCCTAGAATGCCCCATCACCTTCCACCCCCGCGTGGGGCAAAGCAAGGGCGGGAATGTCAACAACTGGCGCAGCTTCGCCGTCGGCATGCGCATGATACTGGGCATGCTGAACGACTGGAAGAAGCCGGCATGAGCGGAGACTATCACGGGTCGCGACTGAACGAGGATAGCCGGCGCGGTGGCGTATGGCGGGCCTTGTGGACCTATTATTTCAGCCGTCATGTCGGCCCGGACGACTGCGTGCTGGATATGGGGGCAGGCTATGGCGATTTCATCAATACCGTGATCGCCCGCCGCCGCATCGCACTGGATATCTGGCCTGCCATGCCCGGCCATGTGGCGCCGGACGTCGAAACCATCGTCGGGCCGGTGCAGGATCTGTCCGCCATTGCGGATGGCAGCGTCGATTATGCCTTCGCGTCCAACCTGTTCGAACATCTGACGCGCGAAGCGCTTGTCGAGGTGCTGGATGCCTTGCGCGGCAAATTGTCGCAGCGGGGGTGTCTCACCATATTGCAGCCCAATTATCGCTACGCCTATCGCGAATATTTCGACGATTACACGCATCTGACCGCCTATTCGCACATCAGCCTGCCGGACATGCTGTCGGCGCATGGATGGGAGATCGTGACGGTGCATCCGCGCTTCCTCCCGCTCAGCATCAAGTCGCGGTTGCCATCCTGGCCGATCCTGATCGGCGCCTATCTGAAGTCGCCCTTTCGGCCGCTTGGCAAGCAGATGCTGGTCGTGGCGCGGCCGAGGATGGAGCGGGCGTGACCGCCCGGGCCGATGTCGCACCGGCTGGCCCCGTTGCCCGCGCCATGCCGCGGCGCTGGCTGGTGGCGGCGGGCCTGTCTCTCATTTTTCTGCTATTGCTATGGCATCTCGCGTCGCTGCTGTCCTACATCCGGTTCACGCTGGGTTACCCGTTCCAGCTGGATTATGGCGAAGGGATCGTCTGGCAGCAGGCGCGCAATATCTGGGCGGGTGAGGGCTATGCGCCGCTCCGGCTGTTCCCGGCCGTAGTCTATCATTATCCGCCGCTCTATCATCTGACGTTCGAGGCGCTGGCAGCCTGGACCGGTCTTGACGAAATGGTGGCGGGACGCCTCGTCTCGATCCTGTCGTCGGGCTTTACCGCCGTCATCGTCGCTTTGTTGACGAGGGCCGCTATCGGGTCTGCGACGGATGCGCGGACACGCAACCTGTGCGGGGTCTTCGCTGCCTTGCTGTTCCTGGCCTGTTTCCCGGTGCGGATGTGGACGCCTTTGTTGCGGGTCGACATGCTCGCCGGCCTGCTGGGCGTCGCGGGGCTGTGGTTCGCGCACAAGGCGCTGGCGCGACCGGGCCATATCTATCTCGCCAGTGCGATGTTCGTGCTTGGCATGTTCGTGAAGCAGATTTCGGTCGCGCCGCCTGCTGCGGTCTTCCTGATCCTGCTGGTCACGAATCGCCCGCTGGCCGTGCGTGGACTGGCAGCCGCGATGGCCATGGGGCTGGCGGGGCTGGCGATCGAGCAGTGGTTGAACGGCAGCGAATTTCTACGTCATATCGTCGGTTACAATGTCAACCGGATCGACCCCCGGTTGCTGCGGGACATATTGCTGCCGCAACTGTCGATGCACGCGGCGGTGATCGTGCTTGGACTGGTCGGAGCGGTCGCAGGATGGCGGCATGTCCGCGAAGTCGTGGGCGGCTGGACCGGCATGACGGCGGCCGGTCGCAAGATTGCCGATGATCCCAAAGCCGTACTGACCCTGATGCTGATGTTGTTCGTCGCCTTCAAGACGGTCATGCTGCTGGCGATGCTCAAGTCGGGCGCCAATTATAATTACATGGTGGAATGGTTTTCCGGCATCGCGATATTCGCCGGTGTCGCCATCGCGCCTTATGTCGGTTTCAGCCTGGGCAAGGCCGCGCCAGATTGGCACATCGCACTGGTAGCGCTCCTCTTCGTCGCTTTACCGGTTCAGCTTGTGGCGCTGTTCGGCCTATATGCCGGTCAGCCCGAAACGCGCATGATCGAGAGACTGAGCCGGGAGAAGCAGCCCATCGTCGATCTGATCGCGGCGACTGATCGGCCGGTCATTTCCGACGATATGACCTTCCCGATCCGCGCCGGGCGCAAGGTCGAATGGGAAGCGGCGATCACGGCGGAACTGGGCGCCAGCGGCGTGTACGACCAGAAAGGCTTTGCGGAATTGGTCCGTGCCCATTGCTTCGGCTTCTTCGTGATCGACGGCATATTGGGGACGCCACCGTCCTCCAGCCTTTACGATCCGGGCGTGATCGCAGCCATTCGCGAGGCTTATCCCCATGTGCAGCATATCAGCAAATACAGGCTGTATTTCCCAGATGCGCCGGCCGATCCCGGCCGCTGCGCATCGGTCCGCTAATCCATCCGTACCTTGCCGCGTCCCTGCTTCACTGAACTGCGGGCCTTTTTTTCATCGACCCGGCGGGCCTTGGCGGCCTTGCCGGGCTTGGTCGCGATGCGGCGGGCGTCGCGGACATGCGCTTTGGCGATCATCTCGGCCAGCCGTTCGCGGGCATCCTGCCGGTTTGCTTCCTGCGTGCGAAAGCGGGATGCCTGAATGACGATCTTGTTGGCGGCGGTAAGCCGCGACCCGGCCAGTTCCTTCAGCTTGCGATAGGCGTAGGGCGGCAAGCCCAACCTGAACAGGTCCACGCGCAACTGCACCGTCGTCGCCACCTTGTTGACATTCTGCCCGCCCGGACCGCCGCCGGTGATGAAGCGCTCCTCCAGCGCTTCATCGGGAATATCAAATCCCGGCATCGTCCAGCAACTCCGGGCCGAAGCCGGCGGCTGCGAATGTATCAGGCAAGGGGGCCGTTGCGGCTGCGGCAGGCTTGTCACCGCGCGCGATGCTCAGGAACCGGCTGTGCAGCAGCATCTTGCCCTCGCCATTGCCATAGACCGGATCGCCCACGATGCCGAAGCCTAGCCCATGCAGGGTATGAACGCGGATCTGGTGGGTGCGGCCGGTTTGCGGCGTGAAGGCGATCAGCGCGCGGCCATCCTTTTCCGCGATCTTGCGCCAATGGGTGACGGCGTTCTTGCCCGCCTTGGCCGGGATCATGCGCCAGCCTTGCGCTTCGCTGCTGATCTTCTTGAGCGCCAGTTCGATCGTGCCGCTATCCTCCGCCGGTACGCCATCGACCACGGCGACATAGCGTTTCTCGACCGTGCCGGCCTCGAACGCGGCGGCGAAGCGCTTGTGCGCCTTGGGATTGCGGGCGAGCAGCAGGCAACCGCTGGTGTCGCGATCCAGCCGATGGACCGGCAGCGGCCAGCGCTGGAAGCCGAAGGTCAGTGAGGCAAGGTGATTTTCCAGCGCCAGCGATCCGTCACGCGGGGCATCGACCGGCAGGCCGGCCGGCTTGTCGAGGATCAACGCCTCGCCGTCGATGAACAGGACTTTGTCGTCAAACAGGGACAAGAGAGGGTTCCGATCGGAGTAAAAAAGAGCGGGTCAATTGACGCGCGCGTGGCTTCCTATAGGCGGTGGGGGCGATGGAAAACAGGGGGCATGATCGGGCGACGGCGCAATTTCGGCTCGACTGGGTCGATGTGGCGCGCGGGCTCGGCATCATTGCGGTAGTGATCGGCCATGTATGGACGCGCGGGCCGCTGCGGGACGCCATGTACAGTTTCCATATGCCGCTCTTCTTTTTGTTGTCCGGCATGTTGTCGCGGCCCCACCCGTTCGGTTCCTTCACCCGGCGGCAGTTTGTCAGTCAGATGCGCCCTTATGCTGCATTTCTGACGCTGCTGATCCTGATCGACCAGATTGTCGAGCCGTTGAAGGGCGGGCGACCCATTTTTCATCAATGGCCCGCGGATCTGGCGCCGATCCTGCTGGGCGGCTTCTGGCTGCGCGGGCCTTATACCATTTTCTGGTTCGTCCCCTGTCTCATGATCGCGCGGATCATCTTCAACGCCCTGCTGCTGCACTGGCCTGACATATTCGACCGACGCTGGGCGTTCGTTCTGCTGCCGAGCTGCATCCTTGCCTATGCGCTGGGCTACTGGACGGAGGCGTCGCCGCTGGGGCTGTTGACCGTGCCGATGGCCGTCTGCCTGCTCTGGGCCGGGGCGGTCTGGCCCCGGATTCGCTGGCATAATGGCATGATCGGGCCGCTTGGCCTGGTGGCGCTGGTCGGACTGGTGGGGATCGCGCCGACGCTCAACATGAAGGCCGCCGATTATGGCTGGCCCTTGCTGTCGATTGCGTCTGCGATGGCGACCTGCCTGCTGCTGTTCCGCCTGTCGGCCCGGATCGCGCCCTTTGCCGGGCCGGTAGCGGCGCTGGGGCGGGCGTCGCTGGTCATCATGTACCTGCATGTCGCGGTGATCCATTATGGATCGCCCTATCTGCCCAGGCCCTGGCTGCTCCTGCTGGCGCTGGCGCTACCCTTCGGCCTGCATGCCCTCATCCGCCGGTCGCCGGCCGCGACCCGGATGTTCCTCTAACTGTCCTTGATGAGGGACATGCGATCGTCCACGCTGGCGCGGGCGACGATGCTGTAGGCAGCCTGGGCGATGATCTGCGCCTGCGTCAGCGCGGCGCCATCCTTCTCGCGCTGGGCCGAGGCTATCGGATCGGCGACGGCGGACGCCTGCGGTGAGGCATAATAGCTGGATTCGGCGAGGCGTTCGCTCAGCGTCGTGCGGACGGTGGTTTCCGAAGCCGTGCTGGCGGTCACCTGACGCGGGCCAGTCGACGCTGTATATGTCAGCGGCTCGCCCGCTATGGGATTCGATATGACCACGGGGCTGGTCGTGGAGGCGGTGGGTTCGGTCGCGCCGGGTGCGGGAACCGCGGCAGGCGTAGAGGCAGGCGTGTTATTCTGTGATGCCGCAGCCGCCGCTACGGCTTCGACGGTGGTTTCCGTCGCCTTCTTGATCTGACCCCAGGCATTGCCCAGGCCGTTACCGATCGCACCGATCATTAAATCATCTCCCGTCCCCGCCGTTCTCATCCGTCATGGGGACTTCCATGCCGTCAACGAACAGGGTTGGCGGCCCGTTAAGCCTCAATGCACATGCCGCAGCTTGTCCGGGTTACGCATGATGTAGATGGCGCGGACCTTCCCGTCCTCGATATCCAGCGCCGTGGTCTGCACCTCGCCGTCCGCCTCGCGGGTCACGAAGCCTGGCAGGCCGTTGATCAGGCAGGCGCGTAGCAACGTCGATCCATGTTTCAGGAAATTGACCGCCAGCGCCTTGTGCAACTGCATGACCTGCCCGAAGCCCAGCGCCGGGCGGACGGTAGCCGGGCGCTTGCCGCCGCCGTCGCTGTGCAGGCTGACATCGGCGGCCAGCAACGCGCCGAGCGCGTTCATGTCACCGCTGCGCGATGCGGCGAAGAAGGCGGTCGCGATATCCATGCCACGCTGTTTCTCGATCTGGAAACGTGGTCGGGCATCGCGGACATGGGTGCGGGCGCGGGCGGCCAGTTGGCGGCAGGCGGCAGGGTCGCGCTGGATCGTGGCGGCGACTTCCTCGAACCCCAGCCCGAAGACGTCATGCAGCAGGAAGGCGGCCCGCTCCAGTGGCGACAGCCGTTCCAGCGCCAGCATCAGCGGCAGGGTGACATCCTCTTCCTCGTCTGCCTCATCGACCAGCGGTTCGGGCAGCCAGGGTCCGACATAGGTTTCGCGGCGCACCCGCGCCGATTTCAACTGGTCGAGGCAGAGGCGCGTCACCGTGCGGCGGAGAAAGGCCTCCGGCTCGCGAATGTCGCTGCGGTCGACTCCCATCCAGCGAATGAAGGCATCCTGCACCACATCCTCCGCATCGGCGACCGATCCGAGCATGCGATAGGCCACGCGGATCAGGCGGGGACGCAGCGGGTCGAAACTGGCGGCTGCGTCCATCTGCGTCCCCGTATCCATCAGGCGGCGGCCTTCACCGGCATGTCGTACCAGAGGTCGAAGCCGATCGCGATCCGGTTCCAACCGTTGATGATGTTGATCATCAGGGTCAGGTTGACCTGCTCTTCCTCGGTAAATTCCCAGTTGAGCGCTTCCTTCGCGGCCTGATGCGTGTGCCCTTGCGACACTGTGGTCAACGCCTCGGCCCAGGCCAGCGCGGCGCGTTCGCGATCGGTATAGCAGGGGGCTTCGCGCCAGGCGGTGAGCAGGTAGAGGCGCTGCTCGCTCTCGCCCTTGGCGCGGGCTTCATAGCTGTGCATGTTGATGCAGTTGGCGCAACCGTTGATCTGCGACGCGCGCAGCTTCACCAGTTCGATCAGGCTGGATTCCAGACTGTCGCCGACGGTGGTGGACAGCGCGGTCCAACTCTTCATCAGGTGCGGCGCGGCGGCATAGGGGTTGATCTTGTCGGTCATGATGCAGTCCTTTCGCTTGGGTCTGCTGTGATGACGAGATGGTCGTGGCAGATGTGACATGGCGACAAATTTTTTCATCGCCAGCCTCTGGACAGGGGGGCCTGGCAACCGCTAGCGCGCGCCCCCTATGTCAGTCATCGCCACCATCATGAACACGGCCACGGGCCAACCCATCCAGAAAATGAAGTTCGAGCGCATGCCCAAGCCATGGGTGTCGCTGAACCTTGAAAATGGCGAACTGGTCACGGCCGACCGCGTTGTCGTCGGCAAGCCCGCGCCGGGCAAATTCATCACGCCGGTCGAAGTCTGGGTCACGCCCAAGACGCCGGGATAAGCACGCCGTCTGGCGCAACAGGAAAGGGGCTGGCGCATAGTCCCGATGCGCCAGCCCCTTACGACTGTTTGAAAGCCCTGATGCGACCCAAGGCTCTTTTTCTGCCGCGCCGGTTAGACGGCGCGATTGGCGATCAACCGTGCAGCTTGATCGCGGTTTCGGCGATACGGCGGCCCTGATAGCGAGCGCCGTCCAGTTCCTCTTCGCTTGGGCTGCGGCTGCCGTCGCTGTCGGCCAGCGTGGTTGCGCCATAGGGCGATCCGCCACGCACCTTGTCCACGCCCATCTGGCCCTGGAACCCATAGTCGAGGCCGACGATGGTCATGCCGAAATGCAGCAGGTTGGTGATGATCGAGAAGAGCGTGACTTCCTGGCCGCCATGCTGTGAGGCCGTGGATGTGAAGGCGCCGCCGACCTTGCCATTCAGCGCGCCGCGCGCCCACAGGCCGCCGGCCTGGTCGAGGAAGGCCGCCATCTGGCTGGACATGCGGCCAAAGCGGGTGCCGGTGCCGACGATGATCGCGTCATAGTCGGCCAGTTCCGCGACGGTCGCGACAGGCGCATCCTGATCCAGCTTGAAATGCGCGTTCTGCGCGACTTCCAGCGGGGCGGTTTCGGGCACGCGCCTGATATCGACGGTCGCGCCAGCCGATGCCGCGCCTTCGGCGACCGCCTTGGCCATGGTTTCGATATGACCGTAGGAAGAATAATAAAGAACCAGAACCTTAGCCATGATGCGTCTCCTGAACTGAAAGAGGAATGAAGGATTGGCCGCCCGCGCCAGGGGAGGGGGTGTTGCGCGGGCGGCCCGGCCCGTCCTGGGGGAGAGGAAATGGACGGGCCAAAGGGGTCAGATGCTGTCGACCAGGACGATTTCGGCGTCCTCGACAGCCTTGATGGAGATCGGCGCGCCGCTGATGATCGCCGCGCCGTCGCGGGCTTCGAAGGGCTGGCCGTCAATCTCGATCCGGCCCGTCGCCGCGACCAGATAGAGGTGGCGACCCTCTTGGGTGGCATAGGTCACGCTCTCACCCGCTGGAATCGTTCCGCCCAGCAGGCGGGCGTCGGCGCGGATGCGCAGCGCTTCCTTGTCATCGTCATAACCGCTGGCCAGAACCCGAAGCGTGCCGGAGCGATCGTCCTTAGGGAAAGGCTTCGCCCCCCAGCATGGCTGACCGCCGCGGGTGCGAGGCATGACCCAGATCTGGAACAGCGTGGTGGTTTCATCCTCCAGATTATATTCGGCGTGGCGGATGCCGGTGCCGGCCGACATCACCTGAACGTCACCCGCTTCCGTGCGGCCCTTGTTGCCCAGACTGTCCTGATGCGTGATCGCGCCGGTGCGGACATAGGTGATGATTTCCATGGCGGCATGGGGATGCGGCGGAAAGCCCGATCGCGGGCCGATTTCGTCGTCATTCCACACCCGGATCGCGCCCCAGTGCATACGACCTTCTTCATGATAGTCGGCGAAGGAAAAATGGTGGCGCGCATTCAGCCAGCCATGGTCGGCATGGCCCAGCGACGCGAACGGGCGGCGCTCTATGCGGCTCGCGGTGGTCGTGGTCATAACAAATGCCTTTCGGTGCGGAGGCGGATGCTTCCGCTTGCTTTCCGCCAATCTAGCCATCAGGATCGTTTCATAAACCGGCAGCTTTGAAACGGATTGTTTCCTGATGCGACTACCTGATTTTGAAGCCTGGGCGATGTTCGCCGCCGTAGTGGAACATCGCAGTTTCACTGACGCGGCCAAGGCGCTGAGTGTCTCGAAGGCGACCGTGTCCAAGGCGGTGACGCGGCTGGAGGAGCATCTGGACACCAGCCTGTTCAACCGCACCAGCCGCCGCCTGGCGCTGACCGAAAGCGGCAAGCGGCTGGCCGATCACGCCCATCGCATTCTGGCCGAGGGCCAGGCGGCGGAAGAGGCTGCGCGGGACGAGACGGCCGACCTGTCCGGCGTGGTGCGGCTGGGCGCGCCGATGACCTTTGGCCTGTTGCGGATTGCGCCGCTGGTGGCGCAGTTCACCAAGGAACATCCGCTGGTGGATGTCGACCTGCATCTGTCCGATGCGAAGATCGACATCGTCGAGATGGGGCTGGATGCGACCATCCGCATTGCCGACATGCCCGACAGTTCGCTCCGCGCGCGACGGCTGGCGGATGTGACCATGCACGTCATCGCATCGCCCGCCTATCTGGACGAGCGCGGCCGGCCGCAGCACCCCTCCGACCTCGGCACCCATGACTGCCTCTGCTATTCCAATGTGACCGCGCCCGATGTGTGGCGCTTTGCCGGTCCCGGACAGCAGAATGTGGTGGTGCAGGTGCGCAGCCGCATCACGGTGAACAGCGGCGAGGCGATGCTGCCGGCGCTGAATATGGGCGTCGGCGTGGCCCGCTTGCCCGACTTCATCATCGGCGACGCGCTGGCAAAGGGCGAAGTGGAGGAAATCCTCACCGACTGGCGGCCCGCGCCCTTCGGCCTGCATCTGGTGACGCCGCCGTCGCGCCTGCGCCCGGCCCGTGTCGATGCGTTGCTGGACTTCCTGACGAAGCATCATGGCTGTTAACCCGGATCAGGCCTGCGGTAAGATTTTTTTCAGCATAGTTGCCCGGACGATAAGGCATGAGGGACGCCGATTGGCCTCGTTTCGCAGGTGAACCCATCTTGACTCCGGATGGACCGTTGCGACCTCAACCCTTTGTAAACAGATTCGAATTGGCGCGACTCGTGGATTCCTGCCGGTTAGCGAAAAATTAACCTTTGTCCTTCAGAAGTTTTTTGGTTAATGAATTGGAGCAGAAGCCGTTCTGGTGGGGTGAACGGGACTGTTACTGACCGGAAGGTGCAAAAGGGGCTTCACATGCGCGTGCTGCTGATCGAGGACGAACCGACCACTGCCAAGGCGATCGAGCTGATGCTCACGACCGAGGGTTTCAATGTCTACACGACTGACCTGGGCGAGGAAGGCCTGGATCTGGGCAAGCTGTATGATTACGACATCATCTGCCTGGACCTGAACCTGCCGGACATGCACGGCTATGACGTGCTCAAGAAGCTGCGCGCGGCCAAGGTGCAGACGCCGGTTCTGATCCTGTCGGGCATTTCGGAAATGGACAGCAAGGTTCGCTCGTTCGGCTTCGGCGCCGACGATTATGTGACCAAACCCTTCCATCGTGAAGAGCTGATCGCCCGCATCCATGCGGTGGTGCGCCGGTCGAAGGGGCATAGCCAGTCGGTTATCCGCACCGGTAAACTGTCGGTCAACCTCGACGCCAAGACGGTGGAAGTGGACGGCAATCGCGTCCATCTGACCGGCAAGGAATATGCGATGCTGGAGTTGCTCTCGCTGCGCAAGGGCACGACCCTGACCAAGGAAATGTTCCTGAACCATCTTTATGGCGGGATGGACGAGCCGGAACTCAAGATCATCGACGTGTTCATCTGCAAGCTGCGCAAGAAGCTGGCGCTGGCATGCAGCGGCGACAATTATATCGAAACGGTCTGGGGCCGCGGCTACGTGCTGCGCGATCCTGACGAAATCCTGGAGGAACAGGCCAAGGTCGCCTGATCCGACACGTAATGCCCAGGGGGGTGGAAAGGCCGGTGTCCGCAAGGATGCCGGCCTTTTCCGTTGGCGCGGCTGCCGCTAAGGCAAGGTCATGGACGATCTTTTTGCCGACCGCTCGATCAGGGAACAGACGCTGGGCCGGGGCGATATTGCGCCGCTGGCAAAAGGACTGCCGCATCATCTGGTCGATTGCGACCTGGACGAGGCTGACCTGTCAGGGCTGGACCTGTCGCGCTGGATATTCGAGCGGTGCCAGTTGCGCCGCACCGATCTGACGGGGGCGAAGCTGGACGGGACGCGGTGGCTGTCCTGTCGCGGAGCGTTTGTCAGCTTTACCGGCGCCGATCTGCGCGAAGCGGAATTTACCGCCTGCGATTTCAACAACGGCGCGTTCAGGCGGGCCAAGCTGTTCGGCGGGAAATTCGATCGCTGCAAGCTGACCGGCGCTGACCTGACGGAGGCGAGCGCGCTGGATATGGAGTTCAGGGAGACGTTGCTGGTCAACGCGCGGCTCCCCGGCTTTTCCTTCCGTAAACAGGTGGTGGCGGCGGTCGATTTCAGTCAGGCGGATCTCGCCAAATGCGATTTTCGCGGTACCTTGTTCGATGGATGCAGCCTGCGCGATGCGGCGCTGGACGGATGCCGGTTCGATGGGGCGGACCTGCGCGGGGCCGACATCGGCGGGTTGCGGCTGGTCAATGCCGGGCTGTTCCGGGGTGCGACCATATCGCGCGAGCAGGCCGGGCAATTGCTCGGCGAATTGGGCCTGAACGTGCGCTGATGGGCGCTGAAACGGTGAACGGGCCAGCGGCCTGAAAGGCTGCCGGCCCGTTCGTCAGGCGGAGGGGCTTTGGCCAGGCGGTTTGGAACTTGTCCGCTTGTCCTCATGCCCCGGCGGGGTCAATCAGTCCGCCTGATCTGGAATATTGTTGCCGGTGCCGCCGGTCGACGCGCCTTGACCGCTCACCTGTCCCGACAGCGATCCGCTGGCGTCGATCGAGCCGGTGTTATTCACCGCGCCGGTCGCCTGACCCGCTGCATTGCCAGCGGCCGAACCAGCGCGATCCTTCACGCCAGAGACGCGATCGCGGGTGTCGCCGACCGTAGTACCGGCCCGGTCGCGCGCGGCGCTGGCTGTGTCTGTCGCCCGATCACGGACTGTGCCGGCGGTATCGGTGGCACGATCCCGGACCGAGCCGACGGCGTTGCGGGCGTCATTGGTGCCAAGCGTATCGACCGCCAGGCTGCCATCAGCCGAACCGCTGGCCGAACCCGAAGCGCCCGCGTTGCCGCTCTTGCCCTTGCGAGTGGCGGAACCGCTGAAGGTGCCATCGGCCCGGCTGCGGCTCGATCCGCTGGCGCCGACGCGGCCATTGTCGAGGTCGACGCTGCGGCCGAGGCTACCAGCGCCGTCCAGCGTGCCGCCAAGGCCGCCGCTGCCACCCAGCGCGCCGCCGAGCGAACCGCCCAGGCCGCCACCACCGCCGCCGCCCAGAAGCTGCGCCGAAGCGGGCGCCGTCGACAGGGCGGCGAGGCAGGCAGCGGCGATCAGGAACTTGGCTTTCATCTCTCGTCTCCTTCATCAATATCGTTGTGATGAAAGGAGAACGGGAGGGGTGCCTGCTTTAATCCCGAATCCGATAAAATAATATCAAGCTATTGATAGTCAGTCATTATTTCTGCAATTTCCGCAGATGAGCGGCGTCTGCCCCCTGTGTGTCCGACCAGCTTCGGTGCGCAGGGCGGCCAGCGTGCCGCGCGTGAACAGCCGGCCGGCAACCAGTGGCGCGGCGAAGCTGGTGCCGCGCACCGCCGCCTTGCCACCCTGCATATCGGCCGCCTGCATGTCCGCGCCGGGCGCGGCGAAATCGACATGAAGTGCGCGCCCGGCTTCGGGCAATATCCGCCCGCGCCCGTCTGTGCCGGTGACGGCGATCACGCCGGGATAGGATGCGGGGTAGGCGGGCGGCGCGGCCGGGCCGTCGTTGCCGACCGCCGCCACCACCGTCACGCCCTTGTCCCGCGCGAGCCGGATCGCGCCATCAAGCAGGGGATTGGCCGGACCCACCAGACTGACCGTAACCACCCGCACGCCACGCGCCGCCATCCATCCCAGCGCACGGACGATGGCGAAGGCGCCACCGCCGGCCGGATCGTCGCCATAGACATCGGCGACCAGCAAGGGCGCACCGGGCGCTGCACCACGCACCAGACCGTCACCGCTGATAAGTGAAGCGACGGCCGTGCCATGGGTGCTGGGGCGGGGCGCGCCCTGCGCGAAACCACGTTGTTCGATGGCAGGCCCAAGCGAGGGGTGGCGGCCGACGCCGCCGTCGATCAGGCCGGCGACACGCCCATCCAGCTTGCCGCCACCGGCCAGTGTCGTGTTAGCGAGCGCCAGCGCCGGACCACTTGGGAAATAGAGATTGTCCGCGCTCGCCTGCGCGCGGGGCGCGATCTTGCGCACATCGCGCAGCGCACGGGCCAGGCTTTTGTCCTTGGGAGGTGTCAGGCGGGCGATGGGCAGGTCGATGCCTTCCACCGTTATGCTGTCCACATCATAGCCCGCTGCCCGCAGCGCCGCGACGGCCCCATCATCGGCACCGGTCAACAGGATCACGCCGCGCCGCGCCGGTTCACGCCTGTCGTCCAGCTCGATCCGGTCACCATGCTGGCGCAACAGGTCGCTGAGTCGTGCGGCGCGGACCGCCGCCAGTCGATCGGCCAGCCGGGCGGGGCTGAGCCGATCCAGCCCGGTTGCGTCGACCGCCGAGTCAACTTGGCTCCCGACCTGATCCCCGACCTGATCCAGCGTGTCGGGCACGACCTGGCCGACCGCGCCCAGCCCACCGCCACCGCCCGGTAGCAACTGGGCCTGCGCATCCGGCGCCAGCAGGAACAGGCCCGCCATCATCCATGGGCGCGTCAGCTTCATGTCCGTCTCCCCGATCCTTTCTCGTGCAAAATCATCCATTGTGAAAAAATGTCCATTCGTCATGTGTCTCGGGGATGAAACGGATGGGCTGGCGCGTTTCATCCTTCGAACATGTGACGGAGTGCCAATGTCATTCGAACGCGACCTGCTGGCGATCCTGCCCCGGCTGCGGCGGTTTGCCGCCAGCCTGTCGCGGGATCGCGCCGATAGCGACGATCTGTGCCAGGCGGCACTGGAGCGCGGCCTGAAGGCGCGCGATCAGTGGCAGCCGGGCACCCGTCTGGATAGCTGGATGTACCGGATCATGCGCAACCTGTGGATCGACGAAGCCCGCGCCCGGCAACGCGCCGCGAAGACCTTCGCCCCGGAGGAGGCGGGCCTGACCGTCGGCCATGCCGGCGACCGGGATGTGGAGGCGCATATGATGCTGTCCGACGTCGACCGGGCGATGCAGGCCCTGCCCGACGAGCAGCGGGAGGCGATCGCTCTCGTGCTGGTGGAGGGGCTGTCCTACAAGGAGGCGGCAGCGGTGCTGGGCATACCGATGGGAACTTTGACGTCACGACTGGTCCGCGGACGCGGCGCGTTACTGGAATATATGGGAGAGGCGGCATGACGGACATCGACGAAGCCATGCTGATCGCGCTGGTCGACGGCGAACTGGACGAGGTGAACCGGCGCCGGGTGGAGCGCGCCGTGGCGGGCGATTCCGCGCTGGCCGAGCGGCTGGCGCAGCATCGCCGATTACGCGAACGGCTGGCCGGCCATTACGCCCCGATGGCGCAGGAGCCCGTGCCCGACAGGCTGCGTAGTCTGCTGGACGCAAGCGAGACGGTGGTGCCGCTGGAGCGACCCGTCCGCCGCTGGGGCAGTTGGGTGACGGGCGGTGCGATCGCCGCCAGTCTGGTGCTGGGCCTTGGCGTAGGTCGCCTTTCCAGGGAAGATGTCGGGCCGATCGGGATGCAGAATGGCGTCATGGTGGCAAAGGGGCCATTGGCCACGGCGCTCGACAGCCAGTTGGCGTCAGCACAGGATGACGCGGCGATCCGCATCGGCCTCACCTTCCAGCGCAAGGGCGGTGGCTGGTGCCGCAGCTTCGACGGCGCAATGGCGGGTGTGGCCTGCCACGAGGGCGAAGGCTGGCAGGTGCAGCAGGTGCTGCCGGGGGCGGGGCGGGAAACGGCCTATCGTCAGGCATCCTCTGCCGACGTGCGCGTCATGGCGACGGTCGATGCGTTGATGGCGGGCGCGCCGGTGGATGCCGCTGGAGAAAAAGCGGCGGTGGCGAAAGGGTGGCGATAGAAGGGTGAATCTCCGCCCGAACGGAATTGTCTTGCAGCGATCAGTTCTTTGGCGCCGCCCTTGCCTTCGCCGGCCGGCGGGCGATCGCCCGATTGAGGCGGAACAGGACCAGCCCGGCCCCCAGCGTCAGATGCGCGCACCAGGCAATCGCACCATAGCCTGCGCCCAAACCGATCATGTCGACCGCCAATGCCGCCAGCAACAGGGAGAAGCCTGTATGGCGCAGCCTATGGCTGGTCCCGGTATCCAGCTTGCGCCCGACGAAATCGGGCTGGTGCCGGACCATGGCGGCGCAGAGGCAAGCAAAGCCGGCGATGCAGAGCGCGATGGCGATGATGTGGGTCATGCGGTGGCCAGTTCTTCCTTGATCGCGCGGGCGCGGCGCGGGGACTTTACTGTGGTGGCGCGGGCCGCCTTGCGTGCGGAAAAACCGAAGCCGGCCGCGAGCACGAGCATGGCGATGTCGAACGCAACGAACAGCCAGTCGCCGGACAGCAGGCCGCTGATGCCGTTGCGCGGGACCGTCAGCGCATTGATGACCGGAACAGCGGCAAACAGGCCGCCCGCCAGCGCCAGGCTTTCCACCCAGGCGCGCTTTTCGGGGCGGGCGATGGCCCATATCAGCGTCGCGCCCCAGGCGATGAACAGGCTGTGGATTTCCCAGTCCGCACGCGCCTCCATGCCCAGCGGCAGCAGGCGGTTGGCCAGGAAATAGGTGGCGATGCCCGCGGGCAGGCCGGCGATGGCCGCGATATTCATGCGGCTGACCACACGGAAACCGAAATGCGGGCGTGCGGGATCGGCCAGCTTGACCCGTCGCTTGACGGTCCACAGGACAAGCCCGCTGCCGACCATGATCGTGCCGCCGACGCCGGACAGGAAATAGAGCCAGCGCAGGCCCCACCCGGCAAAGCGGCCGGCATGCAGGCCGATCATCACGCTCTGCGTCGCCATCGCGCCGCCCTGCACCGGACTTTTCTCCAGCAGGTCGCCGGACGTACCGGAAAAGACCATGCTCTCGCCGCGCGATCCGATCGCGCCGCTGGACGCACGGGTCAGGGTGATGATGCTGTTGCCGTCACCTGGCATGGCGACACGCACAGACCCGATCTCCGCCCCGTTCCAGCGCCGGCGGGCGATCTCCATCAGTGGCGTCACGGCGACCAGCGGGGCGCCGATGCCGGAACGCTCCACTTCCGCACGGCCGGGGAACACCTCCTCGAAAAAGGCGTCAGGCTTGCTGTAATTGGCGGCGATGCCCCAGGGCATGTACATGGTCGCCAGCGTCACCAGCCCGGTATAGGTGATCATCAGATAGAAAGGCAGGGCAAAGACGGCGGTGACATTATGCGCGTCGAGCCAACTGCGCTGGCCCTTGCCAAAGCGCAGCATGAAGAAGTCGGCAAAAATCTTCTTATGCGTGACGATGCCGCTGAAAATGGCGATCAGCATGAACATCGCCGCGACGCCGACCAGATAGCGCGCCCAGTAGACCGGCATATAGTGCAGGTCGAAATGAAACCGGTAGAGGAAGAAGCCGCCCTGCGTTTCGCGTGCGGTCACCGGCTGACCCTGACCGTCCAGCGTGGCGCTGGTGTCGCCGCGTCGACCGCGCCGTTTGCGCGGCTCCTCACCGGCCACCTTTCGCGGCTGCCAGAAGGTGCTGACCGTGGGGCTGCGCGCCGAGGGCGGCGAGATGAACCAGCTTTCCGCATCGGGCTGCGTGCGGTTCAGATAGGTGATCGCCGCCTGCGTTGCCGCATCGCGATCCGGCGCGGCGGTGACTTCCGGCTTCATCCAGCGGCTGATTTCCTCCTGGAAATAGGCGGCGGTACCGGTGACGAAGATGGCGAAGAGCAGCCAGCCCAGCAGCAGTCCCGTCCAGGTGTGGAGCCAGGCCATGCACTGGCGAAAACCATCCTTCATGCGCGGCCTCCCAACTGGAGCGACAGGGCGAGCAGGCCGCCCAGCAAGGCGGTGCTGCCGATCATCCAGACCCAGACCCTGGCGGTCGATCGGGCGTGGCAAATGGCCATGGCGATCAGTGCGAAGATGAGGAAGGCGGTGAGGGTTGCCGCAACGCTGGCCTCTGCGCGGGATAACGGAAGATGGCGGGCGAGCAGGGCGGTGACGATCGATGTCAGGACATAATTGAGTGGAACCGCCGCAAGAACGCGGCTGGCGACGGCCAGCCTGTAGCGTGGTGCGGGGGAAGCCCTGGAAGCCATGAAGATCGGTCCACTCTGCGATATTAATGATAATAACTCGCAAGAGCGGGTAGGCGAGGAGCGCGCGGATGTCCATCCGAAAATTGGAAATTGCGGAAAGAGCGTTGCGCCGCTGCTGCGGCGGCGGCGTCAAGCTCCCGTCCGTGGAAGGGGCGGCGGTTCAAATCCCGCCGCCCCCGATCGCATCAGGCATGGGCCACGGCATGGCCCGCGCAGCAGGCGGCGCGGCTGCTTTCGACATAGTCGGGGTCGTGCCACCAATAATGCTGGTGCGCGTCCGCCAGCATCGGTCGCATCGGCGTGAGCGCGGCTTGCGGCTTGGCGCCGGCGAAGGGAGCCATCAACTGATCGGGCGTATGGACGACGCCGTTCGCGATCACTTTTCGCACATTGGCCACGGCGTCGATGTCCTTCAGCGGATCGCCTTCGACCAGGATCAGGTCGGCCAGCATGCCCCGCTCGATCCGTCCCACCGGCTCGCCCAGAAACTCGCCCGACCAGCGCGTCGTCATCATCAGTGCATCATACGGACGGATACCGAATTTCACCATGCCGCGCAGGTTGAGGTGCAGGCTGATTGCGGTCAGGTCGATCGGCGCATCGGTGCCGGAAATCGGATGCCAGCCCGCCTCCAGCATCAGCTTGATCTGCGCTACCTGCCGCTCCAGCGAGGCGAGCATCGGCGCGCCACCTTCGCCGGTCATGGCTTTCACCCGGCCGTTCAGCTTGGCAAATTCCCAGGCGGGATAGAGTGTGGTGATGCGCGGATCGCGGGTGAATCCGTCGTCCAGCCCCAGCAGCGAAGTCGCGGCGAACAGCGTCGGCGTGCGCCCGGCCTTCGCCGCCGCGAACAGGTCGTTCACATCATGATAGCCGCCGCCCAGCGCGGTGATGGTGCGGGAATAGCCGTAGCGGTTGGTCGCGCCGGTATGCTCCATGCAGTCCATGCCGCTATGCAGCGCGGGATAATGATAATGGGACGACAGGTGCATGCCCATGCGGTGGGAGGCATCGACCACCTCCTTCTGCGTATCATGGCGCAACCGGACATAGGTTTTCACCATGTCGTAATCCAGCGCCCTGGCTCGCTCCAGTTCCAGCGCCATCTGCCCCGGCTCGCTGACGGGGCGCATGAAATTGTAGAAGATGCGCCCGCCGTCGATCGCTTCACCCGTGGCATAGTGGCGCGCGGCGATGCGCTTGCCGCTCTGGATCGCCTCCCGGTCCTCGACCATATGATAGGCGGGGCAACCCGGCGACCGGGTAGCCGTGATGCCCATGGCCAGCCACAGCCGCCCCATGCGATCGCCATAGCCATAGCCCGCCATCTGCCGGTGCGTGTGCATGTCGATCAGGCCCGGCATCAGCGTCAGGTCCGGCGCGTCGATGATCTTTGCGTTGGCGTCCGAAGCACCCGCGCCGCGCGGCGTGACCGCGCTGATCTGGTTGCCGTCCAGCACGACGTCGACATGTGTCTTATAGTCTGCCGAAAGTGCATCCCAGACCTTGCCAGCCCGTAAGATGGTGCGGCCCGCCGGTTTGGAGTTTGCCCATGTCAGCCGGCAGGGAATCGTCTGCGCCGTACCGCCGCTGGCCGGGACGAGGCGCAGTTTGCCATTGCTGAGATAGAGAAGTGTGTTGCTGTCGCCGCTCCAGCTTGGCGCGTCGGTGACGTCGGCGGTGATCTGTTTCGGCGCGGCGGTAAAGCTGCCATCGGGCGCGACCGGCGCGACCCACAATGTGCTGGCGAAGACGAAGGCGATTTTCGTACCATCGGGCGACCAGACCGGTCCGTCATGCCCGCGCGTCCCCAGCGACTTGCCCTCAAATACAGGGCGATAGGTGCCTTTGCCGGTGGCGAGATCGACCGTCAATATCTGGCTGGCGCCTTCGCGGTAGCGGCCGGTGACCGGCTTGAACGCCGCGTAGGCGATGCTCTTGCCATCGGGAGCGAAGCTGGGCCGACCCGGTTCCCAGATGGCGTCGAACCGCTTGGTGACGACGCCGCTGGCGACTTCCACGGTATGCAGCGCACCGTCCTGATCGAGGAAGGCGATCTGCTGGCCATCCTGCGACCAGCTACCCCAGGCGATCGCCTTGTCGGGAATGTTGGTAAGCTGCCGTTCCCTGGCCGTAGAGACCTCATGCAGCCACAGGTCGAGCGTGCCGCCCCGGTCGGACGAGTAGGCGATGGTCTTGCCATCGGGCGACCAGGCGGGATCGCATTTATGGAAGGGGTCGGTGATGATCGCCCTGGGCACGCCGCCGATCGGCATCAGATAGATGTCGTTGAGCGCCGCAAAGACGATGCTTCTGCCATCGGGGGACAGCATCGGCGCGGCGATGCCGACCACGGGCTTTGGCGTGGTGGAGGTGAAGTCGCGGGTCTTCTTGCGGTAATCGGGCGTGGTGACGGGTACCTGGGTGGAAAAGGGGACGATAGACGTCTTGCCACCCTTCAGCCTGCGCAGCTTGCCGCCCGACCCATAGAGGATGGCGCCATCTGTCGTGAAGGCGGGCCGGAAGGGATAGAGATCCTCGCCCGCCACGATATCCCTGTCGCCCAGCACCAGCGTCAGCGATCCGGGCTGAACGCGGGTATAGGCGATGCTGCCGTCCGGTGCGAAAGCAGGCGCCATGATCGCCGACGGGTTGAAGCGGTCGGGCGATGGCGGAACCGATGCGACATCGCTGACCGCGCCGCTGGCGATGTCCGCTACCACCAGTTTCGTGCTACCCGCGACATAGGCGATGCGCTTGCCGTCTGGCGACCAGGCGGGTTCGCTGTCATTCGTGTCTCCCTTGGAGAAGGGCGTGACCTTGCCGCTCGCCACATCGAGCAGATAGATGGCGTAGCGCCCCTCCGCCCGATCGCTGGCGAAGGCGATCGTCCTGCCGTCCGGCGACCAGCGTGGCTCGCGATCGTCGAACAGCCCGTCGCTATGCTGGCGCATGTCCCCGCCATCCGCCGCCACCGACCAGATGTGGAAATGGCCGCTGCGATAGGATTGGAAGGCGATGCGCTTGCCATCGGGCGACCAGTCCGGCTGGGCAAGATCGTCAAAATCGCCGGTCAGCCGCTTCAGGGGCCCGCCGCCGACCGGCATCGTCCACAATATGCCGAGCAGGTCGAAGGCGATGCGGCTGCCGTCCGGGGACAGGGCAAGGGCGACATTGGTGCAGTCCTCGACCGTCACCAATGTCTCCTTGCCGCTGGCGGGCGCCCCGGGGGATTGCGCCGCCGATCCCGTCGCCACCGATGCTGCGCTGCCCGCCGCCAGCAAGCCGATCCCGCCCGCCGCGATGGCCTCGCGACGGCTGACGCCCTTGATCTTCGTCATTGGTCAGAACTCCAGGTTGAACCGGCCATAGTAGAAGCCGCCGCTGATGCCGTAGGGGGCGTAGCCATTGTAAAGGCCACCCGCGAGCCGGTTCACCAGCTTCAGCTTGTTGGGGTAGGTGTTGAGCAGATTGTTCGCGCCGATCGACAGCTTGACGCCCTTGGCCAGCTTGTAGCCCAGTTCCAGGTCGAGGATCGTCTTGGGCTTCAACTCTTCGTCGGCAAAGCCCGACGTACAGGTCGCCGACGCCGGCCCGCAGGACATCCAGTCCGCCGTGTGCAGCACTGGCAACGCCGCACGCTGCGTGACCTTGCCAAAGCGGGTGGCGCGCAAATTGGCGTTGAACGCGCCGGTTTCCCACAGGAAGTTGGCAATGAACTTGTTGCGCGGCGTGCCTTCGCTCAGGTCGCCCTGTCGGTCGCGCGCGACGAAGGAGACGCCGCTGCCACCCGTCGGCGGCGGGTCGATATGGGTGAAGACGGTCTTGTTGAAATTGGCCGATAGCGACGTCGTCAGATTGCCAAGATCGCCGAAATTGGCGCGATGGGTGGCGACGATGTCCAGGCCGCGGGTCCGGGTATCGGCCGCGTTCGAAAAGATGAGCGCGCCGAAATTACCGGCATAGCCATTGGCGTTCAGAATATCGACGACCGCCGCGCCGGACAGCGTGCCGCTCAGCAGGATGCGGTCCCGGACCTTGATCTGATAGGCGTCGACGGTGAGGTTGAAGTTGGGCAGGGGCGTCAGCACCAGCCCCGCCGAGAAGCTGGTCGATTTTTCGGGCTTGAGCGCAACGGCGCCGAGCGCCCGTGCCGCCGCGCTGTCGACCGGCAAAGCGACCACCGGCCGCAACTGGCCCACGCCGTCGATCACCACGTTGATCGTGCTGGACGAATTATAATGTTGCTGCTGGAGCGTGGGCGCGCGGAAGCCGGTGCTGGCCGTCCCCCGGATCGCGATGCCCCGCACCGGTTCTATGCGCAGCGATGCCTTGCCCGTATCGGTGGTGCCGAAATCGGAATAATCCTCATGCCGCCCGGCCAGGCCGAACTCGACGCCTTCGATGATCTTCCCCTCGATATTGCCGTAGGCGCTCCAGTTGTCGCGACTCCAGCTACCCGATCCTTCGGGCGTGAAGCCGATGACGCCCTGCGATCCGATGCCGCTGGCAAAAGTGCCGCCGCGCCATCCGCCTTCAGGGAAAATATAGCCGCCATTTTCGTAGGAAACGGAATCGCCGGGGCTGATGACGAACTTATTCTTCTTATACTCGCCGCCCACCGCGACGGAGAGCGGCCCGGCCAGGCCGATGTCGAACTCCTTGCTGAGGTCCAGATTGCTGACCCATTCGTCAAAGCGGAGCTTGCCGAGATAGAAGTTGGTCGGGCTTGCCGTCCCAAGCGACGGGTTGAGCGATGTGGTCTGGGCATATTTGACCTCATCCTGCCCATAGCTGGTGCTGAGGTCGAAATGGACGCCGCCGCCCACTTCGCCGCGCAGGCCGCCTGCGAACTGGAAATCCTCGTCATAGACGTGGATGCGTGGAATATAGCCTTCCGGATAGATGGAGATGATGTTGTTGGCCGCCGCAGGCGTGCGGTACGTCAGCCAGCCCCCGGCATGACGCTTGGAATAGGTGCCGAAACTGTAGAGTTCCATGCTTTCGCCCACCGGCATCATGGCGTCATAGCCCAGATTGCCGCCGATGACCTGCGGCTGGCCATATTTGGCGCGGATGCGGTCGGGATCGGTGTTGCGCGGGTCGCCAGTAGGATAAAACGGGTTCGCAGCCGTCGTAAGGATCGGGCTACTCCTCGTTATGGTATTTTCCTGCAACACGCCATCGCCCGACAGGTGGATATAGCCGCCGTCCGGGCCGATCGCGAAGCCCTTGTCGACCTGCCAGCGGCCCTGCCAGCCGCCATTGTCGGCCGTGCTGCCCAGCGTCAGCGCCGCGCCGCCGGCCGTGTCGTTCTTCAGGATGATGTTGACGACGCCGGCGATCGCATCCGATCCATATTGCGCCGACGCGCCGTCGCGCAGCACTTCGATCCGCTGGATCGCATTGCCGGGAATGAGGTCGAGGTCCGGGGGCGACTGGCCGTTCTGGACCGATCCGTTGATGAACAGCGTGGCGGTATTGTGGCGGCGCTTGCCATTGACCAGCACCAGCAACTGGTCGCCGCCCAGCCCGCGCAGAGACAGGGTGCGCACCGCCCAACTCGCGCCTGCGCCGTTGTTCGACACGTTGATCGAGGGGACCAGCGTGCCCAGCAGGTCGCGCACGGATTGCTTGCCGCTCGTCTCCAGATCCTTTTCGCCCAGCACGTCGATCGGCGCGAGGCTTTCGGCCAC
Organism: Sphingobium sp. Leaf26; assembly: GCF_001421665.1. Classification (GTDB taxonomy): domain Bacteria; phylum Pseudomonadota; class Alphaproteobacteria; order Sphingomonadales; family Sphingomonadaceae; genus Sphingobium. The sequence continues at coordinate 272,915 of NZ_LMKV01000001.1, read as the reverse complement.
GGTGCGTGTCGTGGTGCGCGTGCCGGTGACGATGATGGGCGTGGCGTCTTCGATCGGTTCGGGGGCAGGCGCCATGGTCATTGCCGCAGGACTGATGCCGGGCAGGCTGGCCTGCGCATATTGCAGGGCCAGCGGGCTGCGGCGCGAAGCGCTGCGGCTGGCGGGGGCGGCAAGCGCGATCACGCCCGCGCCTGCGGGGGTGGAGGTCAGGTCGGTGCCGGCTAGCAGCCGCGCCAGTGCATCTTTGGTCGATAGCCAGCCCTGAATACGGCGGCTGCGGATCGCGGCCACTTCGTCATAGGGGAACAGGATACGCACGCCCGACTGGGCGGACAACTGGCGCAATGCGCCGCTCAGCGGCTGAACATGAATGTCGAACTTGTGCCGTTGCGTCAGTGTGGCATCGGTTGTTGCGGCTGCGAGAAGTTGAGTGGGCGACACGAGGCATATGGCGAGGCTGATCCCCGCCAGGGCATGGCGAATACGCATTGTCTGTTCCCCTGCTGAGACGGCATTTCATGCCGTTCTGTTACCTTAAAACGGACTAACTCATGCGTTCCGCTATCGCGAATTACGAAATTGCGACATAAAATGATTCTGATAGACTTATGAGAAGCGCAGGGCGTCGTGCTGGTCTATTCCGTCTCGACGCAATGTTGCATCGCAAAAATGTCAGCCGCCGGTCTGCAAAATCCAGCGATCGGTGCCTTCCAGCCCGATGGCCGTCAGCCGGCCGGACAGGAATGCGCCGGTGTCGATGCCGATCCGTTCCGCGCGTTCTTCCACATCCGGGCTGATGCTATGGCCGTGGATCACCATATGGGGGTGTCGGCCGCGATGCTCCAGGAATTCGCGCCTGATCCAGCGCAGGTCGGCCGCATTCTGCGCCTCGATCGGCACGTCGGGACGGATGCCGGCATGGACGAACAGATAGTCGCCGATGGCGATGCTGTCGGGCAGGGCGTCAAGGAAATCGACATGGCTGCGCGGCACATGGCGTTCCATCCAGTCGGCGATTTCCTGATCGGTCATCACCCGGAACAGGGCGGGGTCCAGGCCGTAGCTGGCCAGCGTCGTTTCGCCCTCCATGCGGCGAAAGACAGGAAGGGCGCGACCATCGCCGCGCGCGGCCAGCACGAAGACTTCCTCATGATTGCCCTTCAGGCAATGCACGTCGCCGCCGGACGCCATCAGCGCCATCGCCCGTTCCACCACGCCGCGTGAATTGGGGCCACGGTCGATCAGGTCGCCCAGCAGGATCAGGCTGATCGGCTTGCGATCGCGATCGCCGTCATCCTGACCGATCATCGCCAGCAACTGGTCGAGCAGCCCGGCACAACCATGCACATCGCCGATCGCATAGACCCGCCGGTCCGTCCCGATATCGGGCAGTGGCGCAGCGTCGCGCCTTGTCCTGCGCCAGAATGTCATGTCGGCGATAGTCGCATCACAGGCGGGGGAGAGTCACGCCCTGCTGGCCCATATATTTGCCGGCCCGATCGGCATAGCTGACCTCGCACGGCTCATTGCCCTGAAGGAACAGGAACTGGCACGCGCCTTCATTGGCGTAGATCTTGGCGGGCAGGGGCGTCGTGTTGGAAAATTCCAGCGTCACATGCCCCTCCCAGCCCGGTTCCAGCGGCGTCACGTTCACGATGATGCCGCAGCGGGCGTAGGTGGACTTGCCAAGGCAAATGACCAGCACGTCGCGCGGCACGCGGAAATATTCGACCGTGCGGGCAAGCGCGAAGCTGTTTGGCGGGATGATGCAGCAGTCGGTCTTGCGATCGACGAAATTCTTCGGATCGAAATCCTTGGGGTCCACGATCGTGCTGTCGACATTGGTGAAGATCTTGAACTCGTCCGCCACCCGCGCGTCATAGCCATAGGAGGACAAGCCGTAGCTGATACAGCCTTCGCGGCGCTGGCTCTCCACGAACGGCTCGATCATGCCGGTGCTCAGCGCCTGTTCGCGGATCCATTTGTCGGAAAGAATGGCCATGTCGTTTCAGCTCTTTGTCATGGGGCCGATGCCCAGGTCCGTCGGACCAAAGGCATGGGGGAGGAGGTCAGCGACCGTCAGGTCGAGGATGCGGTCGCCGCTGGGGGTGGCGCAATAGATGGCGAGGGTGCGGCCGGCCATCTGCTCGGCCTCGTTCATGATCTGGCGGCAACGGCCACAGGGGGTGACGAGCGCTTCCTCCCCCGCGTCCATGGCGCCGCCGACGACGGCAATTTCCGTTACGTCACCGAAACGACCCTGCGCATTGACCGTAGCCAGCGCGACCGTTTCCGCGCAGAGCGACAGGCCGTAGCTGGCATTTTCGAAGTTGCAGCCTGTGACGATGCTGCCGTCAGTCAGGCGCACGGCCGCGCCCACGGCAAAGCGGCTATAGGGCGCATGGGCGTTGGCCATCGCGTCCCGCGCTGCCGCAATCAACTGTCCAACTCGTTGTTCATTATCGTGCATCAGGGCGCCACCACATTCCATCGGACCGGACCATCGACGCCGTCGATATGCCGCATGTTGCTGGCTGTCCACATCACCCAGGGCTTGGTCGCATAATCGGGCGGGAAGAAATTGCCGTCCAGCCAGAGCGTCCGGTTGATACCGGAGCCGATATCATAAGCCTTGTCGAAATCCTCGCTGACGTTGAGCAGCACGGTCTTGCCCGCATGCCCCTCGACCAGATTGACCAGCGTGTTGAGTTCCGAAAGCAGCAGGTCGCGGTTCGGCCGGGCGGTGCAGGCGGGCGTGAAGGCCAGGCGGATGACCGGCGGCAGCGCGGCATTGTCGCGCGGCACGGTGGTCATGAACCGGGTCGCCTGATCGCTGGCAAGGCGGCAGGGAGTGAATTCGATCAGCGCGCCATAGCGCAGCCCCGCCGCCCGCGCCCCGCGCCAGTTGTCGGCGAAGGCGGAGTCCCGACGATCGGCGGCATCGCCGGCGCGGATATAGGCGAAGTCTGCCCCCTGCGCCGCCAGCGTGCCCCAGTCGACTGGGCCATTGTCCGCACTGATGCTGACGCCCTGTACCGGATATTGATCGCGATCGGGCGCCCAGGCGCGCGCATAGAGCCACAGCGCCAGGGCCAGCGCCGCGACCACCGCCAGTCCCGCCCCGATGCGGACCAGCAGGCCACCCAAAGTCACAACCCTGATCGTCTTACCCCTTGATATGCAGCACGCAGATGAGCGTGAAAAGTCGGCGGGCCGTGTCGAAATCGACCTCGATCTTGCCCTCCAGCCGTTCCTTCAGCACCTCCGCCGCGTCGTTGTGGATGCCGCGCCGGGCCATGTCCACCGTCTCGATCTGTTGCGGTGATGCGTTGCTGATCGCCTGATAATAGCTGTCGCAGATGGCGAAATATTCGCGGATCGGCCGGCGGAACCGGCCAAGGCCCAGGATGATCGCTTCCAGCGGCGTGTCATCGTCCCGGTTGATCTCGATCGCCAGCCGTCCATCCTCGACCCGCAGGACCACCTTATAGGGGCCGGCATAGCCGTCGGGATGGGCTCGCTGGGGTGCGAAATGATTGTCTTCCAGCAGGTCGAAAATCGCGATGCGCCGTTCCTGCTCCACGTCGGCGTTGCGCCACAGGATCGTGCGCTGGTCCAGCTGGATGTCTATGATGCGCGGATCGGCCATATGTTAGCGAACTGTCAGTGCGGCGATGTGCGCTGAAAAGCAAGCGGGACTTATCCACAGATGCGTGGGTTTAGCCCCTTGCGCCCACCCGGCCGGGAGAGGAAAGAGGGCAGATGGTCGAACTGCTGAAAATCAATCCCGCCGAACAGGGCGGAACCGAGCTGCCGCGCAATGTCGAAGCGGAGGCCGCGCTGCTGGGCGCGATCATGATCGACAATCGCATTGCCGAGGATGTGCAGCTCAAGCTGAAGGCCGAACATTATTTCGAGCCACTCCATGGCCGCATCTACGACGCGATCATGCGCCTGCTGGACAAGGATATGGTCGCCAATCCGGTGACGCTCAAACCCATGCTGGAACAGGATCCGGCGCTCAAGGAACTGGGCGGCGCGGCTTATCTGGCCCAACTCACCGGCAATGGTGCGGCGTTGATCGGCGCACGCGATTTCGCGACGCAGATCTATGACCTGGCCTTGCTGCGCCAGCTTGTCAGCGTCGGTCGGGAACTGGTTGAAAACGCGATGGACACCAGCGAGGATGTCAATCCTCGCGAGCAGATCGAAGCCGCCGAAGTCGCGCTCTACAAAGTGTCCGAAGGTGAGGGTGAGTCGGGATCGGTCAAGAGCTTTCTAACGGCATCGACCGCCGCGGTGCAGGTGGCGGAACGTGCGCTCAACAGTGGCGGCCATGTGTCGGGTATCACCACCGGCATCAACAGCCTGAACGCGAAGATCGGCGGTCTGCACAATTCCGACTTGATGATCCTGGCGGGCCGTCCTGGCATGGGCAAGACGTCGCTTGCCACCAACATCGCCTATAACGCAGCATCGCGCTGGCTGCGCGACAATGGCGACGGCATCCCGCCGGAAAAGAACATGGGCGCCAAGACCGCTTTCTTCTCGCTCGAAATGTCGGCGGATCAGCTCGCGACCCGCGTTCTGGCCGAACAGTCTGGTATCTCCGGCGAAGCGCTGCGTATGGGCAAGATCAGCCGGGCGGACTTCCAGAATCTGTCGCGCGCTGCCCGCGACTTGCAGGAATTGCCGTTGTTCATCGACGACACGCCCGGCCTGACGATTGCGGCGCTGCGTACCCGCGCGCGTCGCCTGAAGCGCCGCCATGACGTCGGCTTCATTGTGGTCGACTATCTCCAGCTGCTCCAGGGCACCGGCCGCGGCAACGAAAATCGCGTGAACGAGATTTCGGAAATTTCCCGTGGTTTGAAGACCCTGGCGAAGGAACTCCATGTGCCCGTGCTGGCCCTGTCGCAGCTCAGCCGTGCGGTGGAACAGCGCGAGGACAAGCGACCGCAACTGTCCGATCTTCGCGAATCCGGCTCGATCGAGCAGGACGCGGACATGGTCTGGTTCGTGTTTCGCGAGGATTATTACGAAGCCGCCAAGGAGCCCAAGCCCGACGACGAGGCCGCCTACGCCGCGTGGAAGGAGAATATGGAGCGCATCTATGGCCTGGCCGAGGTGATCGTAGCCAAACAGCGCCACGGCTCCACCGGGCGCATCCGCATGAAGTTCGACGCCAAGATCACGCGCTTCTCCGACGTGGCGGACGACAGCTATCAGGATCTGGATTACGAGTGAGGGAATGGGTCGAATGATCTGTTCCCCGGCGCAGGCCGGGGTCCAGTTCCACGATCGAGACTGGACCCCGGCCTGCGCCGGGGAACGCCCTTATCCCTTGGCCACCGTCGCCCGAATCATGGCGCGCTTTTCCAGCATCGATAGCGGCATCGCTCCTTCCTCAAGGATGGCGTGGAACTGCTTGATATCGAAGTCCTTGCCGAGTGACGCCTGCGCGTCCTGACGCGCCTTGCTCCACACGCCATGGCCGACTTTGTAGCTGGTCGCCTGACCCGGCTGGGTGCAATAACGTTCGACTTCGCGCTGGCAGCGGGGGCGCGCGAAGCCGGTCTTTTCGACCATATAGTCGGTCGCCTGCTTCACATCCCATTTCTTCGCATGGATGCCGGTGTCGACCACCAGCCGCGCCGCACGGAACAGGAAGGACTGGAGATAGCCGGCCCGGTCGATCGGTGTCGCATAGCCGCCCAGTTCGTCGGCTAGTTGCTCGGCATAGAGCGCCCAGCCTTCGGTATAAGCGCTCATGAAGGCGGTCTTGCGCAGCATCGGCACGTCGCCCGCATTTTGCGCGGTCGAAATCTGGAGATGGTGGCCCGGCACGCCCTCATGATAGGTGAGCGAGGGGAGGCCATATTTCGGCCAGTCTCCGACATCCTTCAGGTTGATGAAGTAGATGGCCGGACGCGATCCATCCAGAGCAGCGCGGTTATAATAGCCGTTGGATGCGCCATCCTGAATTTCCACTGGCACCGCGCGGATTTCCAGCGCGGTGTCAGGAATGGTGGTGAAGGCGTTGGGCAGTTTCGCCTTCATGGCGTCGACGTCGCGATTGAGTTGAGCGAGCAAGGCGGTCCGGCCTTCCACGCTGTCGGGATAAAGCTGCGTAGGGTCGACATTGAGCGCAGAGAGGCGTTCGCCGATCGACCCAGCGGTGCGGCCGGCGCCCTTCAGGATCACGTCAAGCTGAGCAGAAAGGTCCGCGACCTGCTCCAGCCCCATGGCGTGAATCTGGTCGGCGGTCAGGTCGGTCGTGGTAGCGCTCTTGAGCGCAGCAGCATAGATTTCGTCGCCCCGTGGGGTCCGCCATATGCCATCGCCTGCCGCCGTCTTGCCGCGCAGCGCTTCGATCGCGGCGATCTGTTCGTCCAGTGCTGGATAGATGGATTTTTCGACCACGGCGGCCGCCTGTGACTGCCAGTCACCGGACAATCCTTTGGCCGCAGCGCGCTTGACCAGAGACTGGACCATCGAACTGTCGGCGGCAGGCTGCCCGCGCAGCTTTTTCATCTGGCCCAGCGTCAGGTCGAGCGACCAGCCCGGCGCCAGATAACCGCGCGCCGCATCGTCCCGCTGGAGTGCGGTATCGGTTCGCAGATTGCGGGCGAAGGCCTCCAGCCGCGCGACATAGGCATCGCAATCGGCCGTAGCATTGATGGTATGGGCAGTGGTGAGGAAGTCGGGCGTGGAGAAATAGCTGCCGCCCTGCTGGAAGATGCGATAGGGGCGTACCGCGCTATTGAGGCCGAATTTGGCTGGCGCGACGGTTTGCTGGTCGAGCGCGTAGAGAATGACGTCGAGATTCAGTCGCTGCGAGTCGGACAGGCTGGCGGTCTTATATCCCTCCAGTTCCTTGATCGCGGCCTGCGTCGCGGCCAGCCGCTTCATCATCGCCGACTTGCTATTATCGTCCAATTGGCTCTTCGCGCCTGCACGACCACCCTTGTCGAGGCCGAGGCTCGTGACGAAAGCAGGCGACAGGTCAAGCTGACGCTCGAAGATCGCGGCGAAGGTGGCGGAAAGGCGGGCATCGTCAGCGCCCGCCGTCTGGGCAAGGGCACGGGGCGTTGCAGCGGTCAGGGCTGCTGCACCACTGGTGGCGAGAAATTGACGGCGATCCATGGGCGACTCCCTTATGTCTTTGACAATAAGGCCGAGTGTATCGCGCGACTGGCACGATCCGTCCAGCCGATTGCAATATTGTTACGTGGCCGAGACAGATTCAGTGCTTGGGTAGCTCGAACCGCTTGGCAAGGCCGTGATAGAGCCGTTCCTTGCTGACTAACTGCGCCGAGAAGTCGGCGACAAGGGCAGCGGCGAGCAGCGGCATCATCAGGCCGCGGCTCGCTGTTGTTTCGGAAATGATGATGACAGCGGTGAGAGGCGCACGCACGACGCCGGTGAAATAAGCGACCATGCCCAGCAGCACGACAGCACCTTGGGGGTAGGTCGGGAAGAGACTCCGCAGCATGTCGCCAATGCCTGCGCCGACCGACAGGGATGGCGCGAAGATGCCGCCGGGCAGGCCCGATACTGCCGTCGCCAGTGTCGAAACGAACTTGGCTGCGCCGAACCAGAGCGGGACGTCATCGCCGCTGATGACGTTGTGGGCGGTTTCGTAGCCGGTGCCCCAGGTGAGGCCGGTCGTCACGCCGACGATGGCGACGATGCCACCGCAGCCCAGCGCCATGATGACCGGCCGCGCGCGCAGCCATGCGATGGGGGCGAGCGCTGTCGTGCCGGATGCCAGCATCAGCCGGGAAAAGAGGCCGCCGGCGATGCCGCCCAGAAAGCCGGCCACGGGCGCTGCGATCAGCGCGTCATGGACGCTGAGCGTCTGGCGCATGACGCCGAAATAAACATAGTCGCCCGCCAAACCCAGGCTGACCATGCCGGCGATCAGCACAGCGGCCATGACCAGTAACGTCATGCGCTGCTCATAGGCGGCGGCGAGTTCCTCGATGGCGAAGGCCACACCGGCCAGCGGTGTGTTGAACGCACCTGCCACGCCGGCCGCGCCGCCCGCGATGAAGACGGAGGCACGCAGGGGAATGCGCATGATCCGGTGAGAATAGCCCATGATGCTGGCGGCGATCTGTACCGTGGGGCCTTCGCGTCCTACCGACGCGCCAAACAGCAGTGTGCCGATGGTCAGCCAGAATTTGACGAAGGCGGTGCGTGCCGACACCAGCGCCTTCATGCCCTCGTCCGGATTGCGGGCGGCAGCGATCACCTGGGGTATGCCCGAACCCTTTGCAGCGGGCGCCAGTTTCATGGTGATCCATGCGAAACTGGCAAAGCCCAGAGGTGTGAGAATCAGTGGTAGCCACCAGCACCATAGCACCAGTCGGTGGAAGAGCCCGCCGGCATGATCGGCCAATTCCGCGAAGAGCAATGCAGTCAGGCCAACCAGCACGGCACCGGCCAATATGGCGATGCGACGCCGCCAGATCAGTGCTTCGGGGCCATGGCGGCGCATCAGGATACGCAGCCGTCGCCGATAGAGGCGCAGCCGTGCGATCACCAGAAATCTGCCATGTTGTTATCTGCCTGCGCTGCGACCCATCAGGCCAGGTTGGCGGTGCCATAGCGAGGCATGGCGGGGCATGGAACCCCGCCGGCCAATTTTGCCGCAGAAATATAGATCAGAAGGCTGGCAGGTTCGCCGGATCTTCCGGGTCGGCCGCCGGGATGGGCGTGACGGGTGAATGGATGCCGCACTCCACCTTGTCCCAACCGCGCCAGCGACCCGCGCGGGGGTCTTCGCCTGCCTTTACCTTCGACGTGCAGGGTTCGCAGCCGATCGACAGATAGCCCTGCGCCTCCAGCGGGTGGCGGGGGAGGTTTTCGCGATCGAAATAGGCTTCCAGATCGGCCTTGTTCCAGTCGCCCAGCGGGTTGAGTTTCAACCGGCCGTCCTCGACCTCGAACCGGGGCAGGTTCTGGCGCGTCACCGACTGGAACGCCTTGCGGCCGGAAATCCAGGCGTCCAGGCCGTCCTTGGCGCGCTTCATGGGCTCGACCTTGCGAATTTCGCAGCATCCGTCCGGGTCGTAGGACCAGCGCAGGCCCGTCTCGTCCTTCTTCGCGATCACGTCCGCGATCGGGGCCACGGTACGGCTGTCGGTGAAACCGAAGCTGGCGATGAGCGTATCACGATAATTCAGCGTTTCGGCGAACATCTTGAGCGTATCGACGAAGATGACCGGCACGTTCTTGTCCGCCTTGGCCACCAGATCGAGCAGCACCGCGCTTTCCGTGCCGAAAGAGGAGACGACGGCGACATTGCCGGCAAGCTTCTCCGCAAACACGGTCTTGAGCATGGTCAGCGTGTCGACGCCCTCGAACCGCGCGTTGAGCGCATCGGCTTCTGCCTGCGTGAAGGCGGGACGGGCATCGATCACGTCGATCTGGCGGGCTGGTTCAGCCATTGATTGTCTCCGGATGCCGTTTCGCCCAGACGGGCTGGCGGCCATCGATCGCTTTTTGGTAGACGTCGGCATAACGATTAAGCGCGCGATCCACCGCTGCATCGTCCAGCGGCTTTGCGGGATGGAAACTGTCGAAACCGCAGCGGCGCATGGCGTTAATCTGATCGACCAGCACATCGCCCACGGCGCGCAATTCGCCCTGGTAGCCCGATTCCCGCAGGATGCGCGCGGCCGAATAACCGCGCCCGTCGCCATAGGCGGGGAAATTCACCTCTACCAGCGAGAGCCGGTCGAGATAGGGCAGCAGTTCGCGGGCATCCTCGCCCGCTTCGATGCGGACGGCGGTGGCGTTGGTCTGGCCGGTGAAGGATTCGACCGTTACCGCCGGCTCCTGCGTGGTTTCGCCGTCGCGGAAGGACAGGAACTCAACCATAGATCGCCTCCTTGAAGGGCTTCATGCCAAGACGGCGATAGGTGTCGAGGAAGCGCTCGCCGCTTTCCCGCTGAGCGAGATAGAGGTCCGTGACCTTCTCGATCGCATCGACCACGCCATCCTCGGAAAAGCCGGGGCCAGTGATCTGTCCGAGCGATGTATCTTCCGCGCCCGATCCGCCCAGCGATAGCTGGAAATTCTCCACGCCCTTCCGATCGACGCCCAAAATACCGATATGGCCGGCATGATGATGGCCGCAGGCGTTGATGCAGCCGCTGATCTTCAGCTTCAATTCGCCCAGTTCCGCCTGACGCTCAGCCGCAGCGAAGCGCTGCGCGATCTTCTGCGCCAGCGGGATCGAGCGGGCGTTGGCGAGTGCGCAATAGTCGAGGCCGGGGCAGGCGATGATATCGGTGATGAGATCGAGATTGGCCTCGGCCAGACCAGCTTCCTCCAGCTTCTGCCAGATGGCGTAGAGGTCGGTCTTCTTCACATGCGGCAAGACCAGATTCTGCGCATGGGTGACGCGCAGTTCATCAAGCGAATATTGCTCGGCCAGCGTCGCGACCAGTTCGATCTGTTCGGCCGAAGCATCACCGGGTATGCCGGTCAGCGGTTTGAGGCTGATATTGACGATGGCATAGCCCGGCGCCTTGTGCGCGGCGACCTGCCGGTCGACCCATAGCGCAAAGGCCGGATCGGCAAGGTCGATCTCCTCGTCAAGGCCCGTGTCATAGGCCGGGTTGGCGAAAAATGCCCGGATGCGATCCAGTTCCTCGGTCGGCGGATTGAGGCCAAGGGTGCGCATATGGGCAAACTCTTCCTCGACCTGACGCTTATAGTCCTCGACGCCGATCTCGTGGACCAGGATCTTGATCCGCGCCTTGTACTTGTTGTCGCGACGACCGTAGCGATTATAGACGCGCAGGCATGCCTCCAGATAAGAGATAATCTCTTCTTCTGGCACGAAATCGCGGATTTGCGGCGCGACCATGGGCGTGCGGCCCATGCCGCCGCCAGCATAGACTTCGGCGCCTATGACGCCATCCTTCGACACCAGCTTCAGGCCGATATCGTGCAACTTCATCGCCGCGCGATCATCGTCGCTGGCGATAACGCAAATCTTGAACTTGCGCGGAAGATAGGTGAATTCCGGGTGGAAGCTCGACCATTGCCGCAGCAGTTCGGCCCAGGGGCGGGGGTCCGCCACTTCGTCGGCGGAGACGCCGGCATATTGGTCCGAACTGATGTTGCGGATGCAGTTGCCGCTGGTCTGGATGGCGTGCATCTCCACCGTCGCCAACTCGGCAAGGATGTCGGGCGCATCGGCCAGCTTGATCCAGTTGTACTGGAGGTTCTGGCGCGTGGTGAAGTGGCCATAGCCCTTGTCGTACTTGGCCGCGATCTCGCCCAGCTTCCGCATCTGCTTGCCGCTCAGCGTGCCATAGGGAATGGCGACGCGCAGCATATAGGCGTGTAACTGGAGATAGAGGCCGTTCATCAGCCGCAACGGCTTGAACTGATCCTCGGTCAGCGCGCCGGTCAGGCGGCGCTGCACCTGATCGCGAAATTCCTCGACACGGGCGTCGACGATGGACTGGTCATAGCTGTCATAGCGATACATGGTCAGATCACCCAGTTGCCGGCGTCGGCATCGTTCGGTTTCAGGTTCAGGTCGGGACGCACCGTCGGGCCAAGCGCGCGGATGCGGTCCTTGATATGGGCCGGGCGGACGCCTTCGTCGGTAACGGTCGCATCGATGACATAGGCGCCCACGACGCGCAGCGCGGCTTCCTCGGTACGGGCAAGATCGTCGCCATGGTCGCTGACATCGGCGCTGTCGCCGACCTGTCGCGACCAGCCGTCGCCCGCCCACCAGATGACGTCGCCGCTCACCAGGTCATTGCCCGTCAATATCTTCATTCTACCCTTGTCCCATCCGGTCCGTTCGTTGCCGGGCCTTCGATATTCAGTGCTGTGTTCCGATAGGCGATCAACGCATCCTGCGCCAGCGCATGGGCAGCGACTTCACCCACCACGATCAGCGCCGGGCTGACCACCTGTTCCCGCACCACCATGTCGCTCAGATCGGCGAGCAGGGTGCGCAGCGTCCGCATGTCCGCGCGCGTGCCATTTTCCAGTACCGCCACGGGCAGCGCTGGCGACACGCCGTCTGCGATCAGCTTGTCGGCGATATCGGCGGCGGTCGCGACGCCCATATAAATGACGAGCGTGCGCCCTTTTCCCGCAAGGCCCGCCCAGTCCTGATCGGTCAGTCCCTTGCACTGTCCCGCGACGAAGCTGATGGCGCTCGATGCCGCGCGATGGGTGAGGGGGAGTTGGGCCGCCGCTGCGCTGCCGATCGCGGCGCTGATGCCCGGCACGACTTCGACCAGCACGTCAGCGGCACGGCAGGCGTCGACTTCCTCGCCGCCCCGACCAAAGATAAAGGGATCGCCGCCTTTCAACCGCACGACACTTCGCCCTTCGCGAGCGAGGTCGACGAGAAGAGCGTTGATCGCCTCCTGCGGCATGGAGTGGCGGCTGCGCTGCTTGGCGACGGAGATCAACTCGGCATCGGACGATGCGAGCGCAAGAATGGCATCCGATACCAGCCCGTCATGCACGATCACATCTGCCGCGCCGATCAGGCGCGCGGCCTTGATCGTCAGCAAGTCCGGATCGCCGGGGCCTGCGCCAACCAGATAGACTGTCGAGGATGCTTTATCAGCCATGTTGGCCAGATGGCGAAAGCGCAGGCCAAGTTCAATTCAGAATGGGTATGCAGGGGGTTAGGAAAAGTTTTCCGCTCAATCGCCCATGAGGCTGACGTCGATATCCTTGAGGCCCACACCGATGGAGGCCCGCGGCGTTTCGATCTCCGCCGATACCACCGGATAGGCGCAATAGTCCGCAGCATAATAGGCGCTGGGGCGGTGATTGCCCGATATGCCGGTACCGCCGAACGGTGCGGAGGAGGAGGCGCCATTGGTCGGGCGGTTCCAGTTGATGAGGCCGGCGCGGATATTGGCCCAGAACTGGTTATATTGTTCGGGCGATCCGCCGATCAGCGAAGCGGACAGGCCATAGCTTGTATTGTTGGCCTCCGCGATGGCATCGCCAAAATCCGACACGCGGATCACTTGCAGCAACGGGCCGAACAACTCGACATCGGGCCGCTCCTTCATGGCGGTCACGTCGATGATGGCCGGTGACACGAACGGCAGGCCCTTGTGCGGCCGCACCATATGCTTGATCGGCCGACCGCCATTGCTCATCAGATAGAGGAAGCTTTCGGTCAGCCCGTCGGCGGCCTGATTGTCGATCACTGGTCCCATATAGGGGGCAGGGTCGGCATGGGGATGGTCGACGATCAGCCGGTCGGCCAGTTTCTTGACCTCGCTTACCAGCCGGTCGGCCAGGCTGTCGCGGACGATGAGGCGGCTGGCGGCAGTGCAACGCTGACCGCTGGTCATGAAGGCTGACTGGACCACCAAAGTCGCTGCCGCGCTGATTTCGGGTGTGTCCCAGACGATGACCGGATTGTTGCCGCCCATTTCGAGGGCAAGGATTTTCGAGGGTTGCGTCGCGAACTGGCGGTTGATCGCGATGCCGGTCTGCGCTGATCCGGTGAACAGGATGCCGCCCACATCGGGATGGGCGGCCAACGCCTTGCCCGCGTCCGCGCCTCCGATCAACAAGCGCATGGCGTCCACCGGTACGCCCGCTTCATGATAGAGTTTGACCAGATATTCGCCGACCGCCGGCGTCTTTTCCGATGGTTTGAAGACCACCGCATTGCCGGCCAGCAGGGCAGGAATGATATGGCCGTTGGGCAGGTGCGCGGGGAAATTATAGGGTCCGAGCACCGCCATCACACCATGGGGCTTGTGCCGGACCGACTGACGCGCGCCAAGCGCGGCTTCCAGCCGGCGTTGTCCGGTGCGCTCTGAATAGGCGGCGACGCTGACATCGACTTTGCCCATAACGGCGGCGACTTCGTTGCGGGCGTCCCATAGCGGCTTGCCAGTTTCGCGGGCAATCAGGTCGGCCAGCGCATCCTCATGCTTGCGCACGACATTGACGAAGCGACGCAGGGTTTCGATGCGATAGGCGATCGGCTGGGCCGCCCATCTGGGCCAAGCGGCGCGGGCGCGTGCCACCTCTGCATCGATGTCTCCTGGTTCACCCTGCCAGAGCAGGGTGCCGGTGGCAGGTTCATGGGATATAAGCGGCGCGACCATTTGGCGAGCGGTATGGCGGAAATTGGTTAAGGAAAGAAGAGAGGCGCGCGCTCAACTGGTCGCACTTGCTCCCAGCGCTTTACCCATTCGGCGGATGGCGGCGACCTTGGCGTGGAGCGGGGACCAGTCATCATCCTTGTCAATTGCGCTCCAAATCGCCTCGACCTCGTCGATGTGCATCGAGCAGGGGGCATCATCGGACCAGTAGGGATGGTCCCTGGCGCCCGACACGGACGAGAAAGGCGCGATTGCTTCGCGGAACGGCGCCCAGGCCGTATCGCCATAGATGGCGGAGTCACGGGGCTTGCCGCCGCGCCAGTCGTGAAAGAATCGGTCGATCAGGGTGCCGGTCGTCACCATGGCGCGGACGGCGGCTTCGATCATCGCACCGGGATCGGCGCCCGGTTCGACGCCCAGCCGCCAGCAAAATCGCCGTTGCATTGCCTCGGCATACAGCGTCGGGAATCGCTCCAACTCTGCGATCAGTGGCGGCGCTTGGGTCATCGGGCGCAAGGATATGGCCAGTTGAGCGACGTCCCAGTGGATCGCCTCCGCCTGCCGGCCGAAGGCGTAAAGACCCTGATGATCGAAATAGGCGGCGGTGAAACTGGCGTCCCACAGCCGGGTGAAGCGCCAGGGACCATAGTCGAAACTCTCGCCGGTAACGTTGATATTGTCGCTGTTGAGAACGCCGTGGACGAATCCCGCGACCATGTAGCTGGCGGCGAGGTCTGCAGTGCGCTCCACCACCCGGCCGAGCAGTTGCGCGGGCGGATTGTCGCCCGGCGTTTCTTCATAGAGGCGGGTGAGGGCATAGTCGGTCAGCCGTGCCAGCAAAGCCTGGTCGTCATGAAAAGCCGCGCGCTGGAAGCTGCCGATGCGGATATGCGAATGACTGAGTCGCACCATCACCGCGCCGCGCGTAGGGGATGGCTCGTCATTGCGGTCGAGCGCCTCGCCTGTCTCGATGATGGAGAAGGTCTTGGAGGTGTTGACGCCTAGTGCCTCCAGCATCTCGGTCGCCAATATCTCGCGCACGCCGCCCTTCAGTGTCAGCCGGCCGTCGCCGAAACGGCTATAGGGCGTCTGGCCCGATCCTTTGGTGCCGAGGTCCAGCAGGCGGTCTGCATCATCGTGCAACTGCGCGAACAGGAAACCGCGCCCGTCGCCTATGTCGGGGTTATAATGGCGAAACTGGTGGCCATGATAACGCAGCGCCAGCGGCCGCGACAGGCTGCCTTGCAGCGGGGTGAAGCGGCCGAAATGCGCGATCCACTCGTCGTCGCTCAGCCTCTCCAGCCCGACCGAGGCGGCGGCGCGGTCGTTGCGATAGCGCAGGATCGTCTGCGGGAAGTCCGCCGCTGCGACCGGATCGCCGAGCATCAGCGAGTCGATTTCGGTGGCGGGACGATATTTGGCGGCTTGCGGCGTTTCGATCATATGGTGATATGGGGGAAGGTCACCTGAAGGATCAAGCTTGAGCGGCTATAAGGACGGATATTGGTGGTCACCCGATGGGCTGCGGCTCCATTATCGGGACTATGAGGGCGGTGATGACGGTCGTCCGCCCCTGCTCTGCCTGCCGGGGTTGACCCGCAATGCGCGCGATTTCGAGCCGTTGGCCGGACGGCTGGCGGGGGAGTGGCGGCTGATCTGCCCGGACATGCGCGGTCGCGCCGAAAGCGCCTATGCCAAGGACGCGATGACCTATGTCCCGCTAACCTATTTGCAGGATATCAGCCGGTTGCTCGCCGATCTGGCTATCACCCGCTTCGTTGCGGTGGGAACGTCACTGGGCGGTATCATCACCATGTTGATCGCGGCTACGCACAGGGAATGGCTGGCAGGCGCGTTGCTGAACGATGTAGGCCCCGCGCTGGATGAAGGCGGGCTGAATCGCATCCGATCCTATGTCGGCGTCGGCCAGTCGCATCCGACATGGGTCCATGCCGCCCGCGCGCTGGCGGATGCCAATGGGGACGTCTTTCCGGATTATGACCTCGAACAATGGCTGGCCATGGCCAAGCGTCTTTATCGCCTGAACAGCGGCGGGCGCGTCGTGCTGGACTATGATATGAAGATTGCCGAACCGATCCGTGCCATGGGCAGCGAGACGGGCGTCGACATGTGGCCGGTGATGCAGGCATTCCAGGGCATTCCGACGCTGTTGCTGCGTGGCGAACGATCCGATTTGCTGTCGACCGCATCGGCGCAGCGCATGGTGGACGAGATCGGTGCAAGCGCTGAACTCGCTACCATATCGGGGGTGGGCCATGCCCCGGTGCTGGACGAGCCTGAAAGCGTGGCGGCGATTGATCGACTGCTGGCGCGGGTGCTGCATGGATAGGCCGCTGCATATATTGCATGTCCATGGCAGTTTCACCTTGGGCGGCAAGGAGGCGCGGGCGGTTCGCCTGATGAACCTGTGGGGTGACAGGGCGCGGCACAGCATCGCCAGCGCCGACCCGCAGGCCATGGGCGCGCGCGCGGCGATCGACCCGTCGATCAGGGTCGATTATCCCGATCGCCCATCCTTCGCGGGGACGCCGGGGCTGGCACGCTATCGGGTCATTACGGCCTTTCTCAAGCAGTTCGACCTGATCCTCACCTATAATTGGGGGGCGATGGATGCCGTCATGGCACACCGACTGGCCGGTACGTCGGCCGGTCTGCCGCCGCTGATCCATCATGAGGACGGGTTCAATGCGGATGAGACGAACGGATTGAAGATGAAGCGCAACTTGTTCCGGCGCATCGCTTTGCAGCGGGCCTATGGGATGGTTGTGCCATCGGTCCGGCTGGAGGGGATCGCCCGGTCGGTCTGGAAGCAGCCTGCCGAGCGCCTGCACCTGATCCGCAACGGCATCGACGTCGATCGCTATGCACAGCCGCCTGCGCCGGATGCGATCCCCGGCCTCGTCCGGTCGCCGGGCAAGCTGCTGGTCGGTACGCTGGCAGGGCTGCGGGCGGTGAAGAATATTCCGCGCCTCGTCCGGGCCGTTGCGACGCACCGGGATCGGCTGCAACTGGTGGTCGTGGGCGAGGGGCCGGAGCGCGACGCGATTCTGGCAGAAGCTTCCGCGCATGGGCTGTGCGATATCCATATGGCGGGTTTCATGGACCGGCCCTGGCGCTTTGTCGGCCTGTTCGACATCTTCGCCCTGTCGTCGGACAACGAGCAATTTCCCATCTCCCTGGTGGAGGCGATGGCGGCGGGACTGCCGGCAGCGTCCATGGATGTGGGGGATGTGGCCAATATGGTCGTGCCCGAAAATCGACCCTTCGTAGTGGGCGATGAAACAGGGCTGGCGGATGCGCTCGGCGCACTGGCAGATGATGCTGAACTGCGTGCCCGGCTTGGCGCTGCGAACCGCCAGCGCGCCGCCCGCGACTATGCCGAACGGGATATGGTAAATGCTTATGCGCGCCTCTATGGAGAGGCACTGGCCAGCCCCATGATTTTGCGCTAGGGCGCGCGAAATTCGTCATAGACAGCCAAAGCTGCTATAGGGTTGCTTTTTACCCGGTCGAAGCGGCCGGGTGCATGTGCAGGAGATGTCGTTGTTCAAGGGGTTGAAGCCTGTCGTCTATGGTGGCCGCGAAGTCTGGCCGATAGTCGAGGGTGGCAAGGGCGTTGCCGTATCCAACCACAGCAGCTCTGGCGCCTGGGCGGCCGCCGGTGGCATTGGCACCGTGTCGGCTGTGAACGCCGACAGCTATGACAGCTTCGGCAATGTCATCCCCCAAATCTATCATGGTCGCACCCGCCGTGACCGGCATGAGGAACTGATTGCTTATGCCATCGACGGCGCTGTCGAGCAGGTGAAGCGCGCGTTCGAGATTGCCGGCGGGAAGGGTGCGATCAACATCAATGTCCTGTGGGAAATGGGCGGTGCGCAGCGCGTGCTGCACGGCGTGCTGGAAAAGACGCGCGGCATGGTGGCCGGCGTGACTTGCGGCGCGGGCATGCCCTACAAGCTGAGCGAAATCGCCGCCTCCTATAATGTCAGCTATCTGCCGATCGTCTCGTCTGGCCGCGCTTTCCGCGCACTGTGGAAGCGCGCTTATTCCAAGGCTTCGGAATGGCTGGCGGCGGTGGTCTATGAAGATCCATGGCTGGCCGGCGGCCATAATGGCCTGTCCAATGCGGAAGATCCGCGCGCGCCGCAGGATCCCTATCCCCGCGTCCGTGACCTGCGCGCGACCATGCGCGAAGGCGGCATTTCGGACGAAGTGCCGATCGTGATGGCAGGCGGCGTCTGGGCGCTCAAGGACTGGAACGACTGGATCGACAATCCGGAACTCGGCTCGATCATGTTCCAGTTCGGCACCCGTCCGCTGCTGACGCAGGAAAGCCCGATCCCGCAGGATTGGAAGAACCGGCTGATGCAACTGGAACCGGGCGATGTGTTGTTGCACAAATTCTCCCCCACCGGTTTCTACAGCTCGGCGATCCGCAACCCGTTCCTGCGCTTGCTCGAAGCCCGGTCCGACCGGCAGATCCCTTTCAGCACCGAACAGGCGGGCGACCACACCCACCAACTGGACGTGGGCGTGAAGGGCAAGAATTTCTGGGTGACGCTTGGCGATCTGCAACGTGCGCGCGAGTGGTTCGGCGCGGGCTTCACCTCCGCGCTCAAGACGCCGGACAACACGCTCGTTTTCGTGACCGAGGAAGAGAAGGCGGAGATCCGCAAGGACCAGACCGATTGCATGGGTTGCCTGTCGCAGTGCAGCTTCTCTAGCTGGATGGACAGCGAAACCAACTCGACCGGTCGCTTGGCTGATCCGCGCAGCTTCTGCATTCAGAAGTCGCTCCAGGAATCAGTCCATGGCGGCGATCTGGACAAAAATCTGCTGTTCGCCGGTCATGCCGCCTATCGGTTCAAGCAGGATCCCTTCTATTCAAACGGGTTCGTGCCGACCGTGAAGCAACTGGTCGATCGCATCCTGACGGGCGACTGATGGCCACTGAGCTTCCAGGACTGGCGGTGCTGCATTATGGCGCTGCGGATTTCGATATCGTGCGGCCGGGGCATTTCGTGGTCTGCGCCGTTTCGGGCGCGCGAATCGATCTGCACGATCTCAAATATTGGAGTGCCGAATTTCAGGAGGCTTATCGCGGCCCACAGGAAGCGACTCGGTCCTTCCTCCAGCATCGCGGCCCCGATTTCCGATAAAATAACAGCCGTTATCATTTGCAATAAGCGGCGATTGAACGGGTAAGGGCATGGAATGATCGTTCAAGGGGCGGTGAATGTCGGTTCACCGCCCCTCTGGCGCATTTTGCCGTAACTTTGCTATTCCAGCACAGTAAAAACTGATGTAATCTTTTCTCAGAAGCGACGAAGATCGCTCCTTGTGGAAGGATGTGTGCTGATGTCTCGTATTGACGTCTTTGGTGATCGTATCTGCATCGTGTCGAGCCTGCTGATTGTGGGCTGGTTCCTCTACAGCACGATTTTCTGATCCTTCCTGCGGTTGGCGGCCGCTATGACGAGCTGCTGTCCCTATGATAGCTGGCCGCTTGTGGCTTTGCAGCAGCATGTTCGTGCGTGCGCACTATCTAAATAACAGGATCTGCTGATGTTCAGTCATGTCATGGTCGGCACCAACGACATGGAGGCCTCCAAGGCTTTCTATGACGCGATCTTCGGAACGCTGGGTGTCAAGCCGGGCTTCTATGATGACAAGGGGCGGGCCATCTATCTGCATGATGGTGCCATCTTCATGATCTCGACCCCGATTGACGGTGCGCCAGCCTGTCACGCCAATGGCGGTACGATCGGCTTTGCCATGGCGTCGACCGAGCAGGCGGATGCCTGGCATGCGGCGGGCGTGGAGTCGGGCGGCAGTGCCTGCGAGGATCCGCCTGGCGTGCGCCAAGGCGGCTTCGGGACGCTTTACCTCGCCTATCTGCGCGATCCTGCCGGCAACAAGCTATGCGGGCTGCACCGGATCGCCTGATCCGCGCCTGATCAAGCCGGGCTGGACCAAGCCGGGCTGGACAGGGCCCAAGCAAAGCTATGTCGACTGTCCCGACTGCGTGGATAGATATCATTGCGAGCATTTCGCTCCGCGGCTTTTGATGGATGTCAGCTTGCTCCGCGTCACCAACGGCTAAAGCGCACGGTGCCGAAGCGACCACGCCAGGTTTCGTGTTCCCTTATATGGAGAAGACGATGACCCGCACGACCCAAGATCGCCGCCGAGCAAGCGCGGCTTCCACGACCCAAACCATCTATCTGCCCCATAGCAGTTGGGCGCGCGTCGAACGCAATCCCGCTGCGAACCAGACGATCGCACCTGCCGACTTTTGGGCGAGGCTGGGGCTTTAGAGCATCGGGCGAACAAGTGGGAACCGCCTTTTCGCTTAAAACGATGCGAAAACAAAAAACTAGAGCGCGCGACGTGCGTCGGATTTAACGCAGCGCGCTCTAAACCCCCAGCCCGTTGACCGGGACGGCCACAACCCCTTCCGCTTCAAAGCTGGCGATGGGGTAGGCGCAATAGTCGGCGGCATAATAAGCGCTGGGGCGATGGTTGCCCGATGCGCCGAGGCCGCCGAACGGCATGTTGCCCGCGGCGCCGGTGGTTGGCCGGTTCCGGTTGACAACGCCGGCGCGGCTTTCCTCGACCACGCGCTGCCATAGCGCCGCATCCTGCGCGATCAGCCCGGCAGACAGGCCGAAACTGGTGGCGTTGGCGGCGGCGATGGCGGCGTCGAAGTGGGGTACCCGGATCACGGTCAGCACCGGGGCGAAAATCTCCGCGTCTGGCGCGGTCATATCGGTCATGTCGAGCAGGGCGGGGGTGACGAAGGCGGCGCTGCGGTCGGCGACGCCATCGAAGGGGTGAATGATCCGAGCGCCCCGCGCGATCAGGTCGCTGACGGCGCGATGGGCAGTGGCGGCAGCCTGGTCCGAAACAAGCGGTCCCATGAATGCCTCGCTGGCTTCATTCCAGGCGGCGATCGGCAAGCGGGCGGCGAGCGCGGCGGTGGCCTCCACGATGGCGTCGCCGGTCGCGCCTGCGGGCACGATCAGGCGGCGGGCGCAGGAACAGCGCTGGCCGGTGGTGATGAAGGCCGAATTGACGATGATCGATGCGGCCTCTTCCGGGCTGTCCCAGGCGATCAGCGGATTGTTGCCGCCCAGTTCCAGCGCCATGATGACATGGGGCCGATCGACCAGCGCGCGGCGCAGAGCCGCCCCGGCCTGCGCCGATCCGGTGAAGAGCAAACCGTCAATGTCACCGGCGACCAGCGCCTCGCCGGTCGAGCGGCCGCCCTGCACCACGGTCAGCAATCCATCCGGCAGGCCCGCCGCATTCCAGGCGTCCGCCATGGCTGCGCCGGTGGCCGGGGTGATTTCGGACGGCTTGAAGACGATGGCGTTGCCGGCGATCAGGGCCGGCACGATATGGCCATTGGGCAGGTGGCCGGGGAAATTATAGGGCCCTAGCACCGCCATCACGCCATGGCCGCGATGGCGCAGCACCGCGCGGCCGAAGGGCATGTCGGCGGATCGTTCACCGGTGCGTTCGGCATGGGCCTTGATCGACACATCGACCTTGGCGATCATCGACCCGATCTCGGCATCGCTTTCCCAGAGCAGCTTGCCCGTCTCGCGCGAGATGAGTTCGGCCAGCGCGGCGCGGCGTTCACCCAGCACGGCGGCGTAGCGGCGGGCGATGGCGATGCGGTCGTCCACGGGAAGCGCGCGCCAGCCGGGCAGGGCGTTGCGGGCGGTGGCGATGGCGCGGTGGCAATCATCCGCGCTCGATACCGGGCCTTCCCAGACCAGTTCACGCGAGGCGGGATCGAAGGACTGCAGCATGGCGCTCACCGATTCGCTCCCATCTGGGCACTGGTCATGGCGAAGATGCCGGTAGCATTGCCGGTATCGAAGGCGAGGTCGAGGCGGCCCGTTTCCGGGTCGATATCGCGGCTGATGAATTCGTAGAAGGAGCCGGGGACGGAGCGCAATTCGCCATCGGCGAAGGGGCGTTCCACGCTGTCGGCGCGGAAGGCGGTCTGGCGCACGCGGCCGGTGGCGGAGACTTCCAGCTTGGCCTTCATCGGCCTGTCTTCCGCCTTCAGCCGTTCTGCGAGCGCGGCGACGTCCGCCACACGATCAGTCGCATGGTTGAAGCCATTGCCTTCGGTCGCGATCCAGGCGGCTTCGTTGGAGCGGGAGAGGAGCGTTTGATAATCCTCGAAACCGGGCGGCTCATGCTGCCGATCGAAGGCGGAAAGGATCACCGGCAGGGCAGCGATTGCGACAGCGAGTTGGACAGGTAAATCGCGTTCGAAATGCGTGAGCATGGCTTTGGTCGCTTCGTCCAGCGGGTCGCGGCTGGTGCCGAAGATGCGGGCGGCGGCGTCGGCAAATTCGTCGTCGAACCGGTCGACATGGAGTTCGGACAGGAAGAATTGGGGGATCGCTTCGGGGAAGTCCCGGTGACGATAGGCGCGGCCGGTCATGCACAGGCGTTCGAGCGGATAGAGCGCCGCCATCTCATAGCCCAAGGGCAGGAAGATGCGGGTGAAGGCATCCTCGCCGCCCGGAAGTGCGCCGGTCGGGCCTGCGGGGAAGCGGATCGAGCGGAGCGCGCCATGATCGAACACCACCTTGCCGCCGCGCGCCAGCGTGTCGGCGACATAGGCGCTGCCGCTGGGGACGCGGCGCAGCAGATCGTCGAACAGGGCGACGTTCATGGCCATGGCGAAGGCAGCGCGGGAGACGGTGTCGCCGCGCTCCGCCAGCAGGGCAGGGTCGATCGCCAGCATGTCCAGCGTTTGCCGGCCGATCTCTTTGCCCAATATGGCCGTAACCAGTGTCTCTATCGTACCCATATTCTCATTCGACATGATATGCTCCGGATGACAGCGCCCTTATCGCAGGATAAACCTGATTTTCAAAATGGCGACCTGTCATCTGTTGATGCGAGTTTGGAATGAGTGTTTCACGAAAATATCTGCCGCCGATGCAGGCGCTGATCGCGTTCGAGGCGGCGGTGCGGCATGGCGGCTTCTCTCATGCAGGCGAGGAGATCGGCCTCACCCAGAGCGCCGTCAGCCGACAGATCGCGCAACTGGAGGACTGGTTGCAGACGCCCCTGTTCGACCGGATCGGGCGACGGGTGAGGCTGAACGAGGCAGGGCGGGCCTATGCCGATGACCTGTTGCCGGCATTGAACAGCATCCGACGGGCGACGGCACGGGCGTCGGCGCGACCATCGCAGACCGCGCTGCGCGTCGCGACCCTGCCGAGTTTCGGCATGCGCTGGCTGGCGCCGCGTTTGCCGCAATTGACGGCACGCCATCCCGATCTGGTGATCGACTTCGCCGCCCGGTCGCAGCCCTTCGATTTCGGGCATGAGGATTTCGACGCGGCTGTCCATTTCGGTGTCGCAGCCGATTGGCCCGGCGTGACAATGGACTTCCTGTTTCGCGAGGAAGCCGTGCCGGTCTGTGCGCCGGCCTGGCTGGCGGCGCATCCGCTGCGCGAACCGGCCGATCTGCTGCATGCGCCATTGCTCAGCCAGATATCGCGACGGGATGCCTGGGGGCGATGGTTGACGATGGCGGGGGTGGAGGCGAGCGCGCTGGCGCAAGGGCCGGCCTATGAGCATTTCCTGATGCTGGCGCAGGCCTGTGCCGCTGGCGCGGGCGTGGCGCTGATCCCCAGTTTCCTGATCCAGCCGGAACTGGAGGCGGGGACGCTTGTCATTCCCTTCGCCCGGCCGCTATCGACCGAACAGGCCTATTATCTGGTCTATCCGATCGGTGCGCTGGATGCGGGGCCGCTGGCGCAGTTTCGCGACTGGATGGTGGAGCAGGCGCTGAGTTAAGGGAATATACAGAGCCTGTTCGCCCTGAGTAGCCGCTGAGCGAAGTCGAAGCGGCGTATCGAAGGGCAGATGTTGCGCCACATCCTTCGATACGGGCCTTCGACTTCGCTCAGTCCCTACTCAGGACGAACGGGTTTGTTGTGAACAATGACGAACTGAAAGAGGGTCACATCTTCTTGGGCATGCAGTCGCCACCGGCGGCCTTGATCGCGCCGCAAAGGCGGGCGGCGTCGCTGCTGCTGGCGATGGGCCCAGCCTGAAGCCGGGTCACGGCGCCGGCCTTGACCAGATAGGGCTGATAGGCGGAGAGGCCGCCGACCTTGCGGCTGAGTTGAGTCCACAGGGCGCGGGCGCGGCTATCTTCGCTGAAGGCGCCAAGCTGGACGCGCCATCCGCCCGAAGCGGCCGGGGCGGGCGCGGACGCAGCAGGGCGGGCGGGTGCCGGCGTCGGGATGGGGGCAGGCTTCGGCCTGGCGGCGGCCATCTGGACTGGCGGTTTGGCTGGAGCGGGGGCAGGTGTTGGACGGGGTGCCGGCGTGCTGACGGTGGAGGGGGGCAATTGCGTGGTACGCACCGCCGATCCGCTGCGCGCGGGCGGATTTGCGGATATTGGGGCGGGTGTCGCGGCGGCGAGCGCGGCGTTCGTATCGCCCCTTTCCATGCCGGCGGCCATGGCGAGGCCCTGTTTGCGTTGATCCTCCGGGATATATTTGTCCATCTGTTCAAGGCTGGTCGCGGCCTGCGGCAGGCCGGATGCCGATGCGCGGGTCATCAGCGCATAGGCGCGGACCCAATCCTTGCCGATGGTGTCGCCGTTGAACAGGGTGGTGCCGACAATATATTGCGCCCGCGCCTCGCCCCGCATGGAGGCGCGTTGCAGATAGGGCATCGCGCCGGCCCGGTCGCCCTGCTGGAACATCAGCAGGCCCAGATTGTCCTCGGCCCGCATATGCCCTTGTGTCGCTGCCTTGCGATACCAGTCGATGGCGGTGTTGACATCGGGCTGTACGCCGCGACCCAGCTTATAGGCCTGACCCAGGTTGAATTGCGCATCGGGATCGCCGGACTGGGCAAGAGGGCGCCATTCGGCGATAGCCTTGGCATAGTCGCCCTGCTGCCACGCATCGACGCCGGCCTTTACATCTGCCTGTGCTGGCGAGGTCATAACCAGCATAGCGACCAGCGCCGCTGTTCCCAAAACATGCTTCATATGCACAGGCTCCAGTGCGTAAAAATAATCAACGACCGCAATGGCGAAATAAGGTTAAGCCGATATTAGCGTAATGGCAAAAGGCTGGATAGCAGCTTAACTATGGCGGATCGCGCCCGTCATGAAGTTTCGCGTGCGATTAACCAATTTTTAGCGGCAGTCGTGGCAACCCGTCCCGGAACTGGATTTTCCTGGGGGGAAACACGTGCGGATTTTGGCCATGGCATCGCAAAAAGGCGGATCCGGCAAGACGACCTTGTCGGGCCATCTGGCCGTGCAGGCGCAGCGTGCCGGGGCCGGCCCGGTCGTGCTGATCGACATCGATCCGCAGGGATCGTTAGCCGACTGGTGGAACGAGCGCGAGGCCGAGTTCCCCGCTTTCGCCCAGACCACGGTCGCGCGTCTGGCCGCCGACCTCGAAATCCTGCGCCAACAGGGGTTCAAGCTGGCCGTGATCGACACGCCGCCGGCCATCACCATGGCGATCCAGAGCGTCATTTCCGTCGCCGAACTGATCGTCGTGCCGACCCGTCCCAGCCCGCATGACCTGCGCGCCGTGGGGGCCACGGTCGACCTGTGCGAACGGGCGGGCAAGCCGCTGATCTTCGTCGTCAACGCGGCCACGCCCAAGGCGCGCATCACCTCCGAAGCCGCCGTCGCGCTGTCGCAGCATGGCACGGTCGCGCCGGTGACGCTGCATCACCGCACCGATTTTGCCGCGTCGATGATCGACGGACGGACCGTGATGGAGGTCGATCCCAAGGGCCGTTCCGCCGCCGAGGTGGAGGCGCTCTGGTCCTATGTGTCGGATCGGCTGGAGAAGAATTTTCGCCGCACGGTCTTTTCCGTGCCCCAGGGCAGCGTCGGCACCATGGGTGCCGCCCGTCCCGCCGGTGGTGGCTTTGGCCGCCGCGTGAACCAGTAAGGGAGCAGGGCAGATGGCCGAACCCAAACCGCTCGCGTCGCTGACCTCCGGCCTGCTGGCCCGCAAGGGCGCGGCCCAGCCGGCGATGCGCCGTCCGATGCTCGGCTTTGGCCGGACCCCGATGTCGGCCATGCAGCAGGATGACCTGGGCTGGAACGACATGGGCTTCGACGTGGAGCCGGTGCATGAGCCGGTCGAGGAACCGGTTGCGCCGATCGGCCTGACGCCGATGGCGCCGGTGGTTCCGGTGCCGCCAGTGGTGGAAGAGCGCAAGGTGCTGGCCAAGCGGCTGGCGGCCAGGCCGGCGAAAGCGAAGGCCGAGACGGTCCCGGTCGAAAAGGCTGAACTGGTTGGACGTGGTCGCAAGGCGGCCTTCACATTGCGTCTGGATGCGCAGCGGCATCTGAAACTGCGCCTGGCCTGCGCGATCACGGGCCGTTCGGCCCAGCAGATCGTGACGAAGGCGCTGGACGATTTTCTCAATGACCTGCCGGAGATCGACCGGCTGACTCAGCAGCTGCCGCACATGCGCGACGGCCAGTGAATGAAGGGTGGGTAAGCTCATGAAACGCAAGACATTCGCGAAGGCGGCACTATCATCCCTGCTGGTCGCCACGACTATGGTTGGTTGTACCGGCGCAGCATTCCGTCCGTCTGCATCGGCCGTGCAGCCAAAGGGCGACGCAGGCAAGCTGGCCGCCGCCGCCGAAAAGGCGCTGGCCGATCGCAACGGTGTGAAGGCCGTGCAGGCTGCCGAGGCGGCGGTGCAATTGGCCCCGCAAAATGCCGCCTATCGCCAGATATTGGGCCGTGCCTATGTGCTGGCCGGTCGGTTCGCGTCGGCGCAGACGGCGCTGGGCGATGCGATGACGCTGGGCAATATGGACGCCAGCACCATCGTCAGCCTGGCGCTGGTGCAGGTGGCGCAGGGGCGTGCCGACGATGCGCGCAACCTGCTGGTCGCTCATGCCGGTACCGTGCCGGCCAGCGACTATGGTCTGGCGATGGCGATGGCAGGCGACCCGGCCGAGGGTGTGCGGATCCTGTCCGAAGCGATCCATGATCCGTCCGCGACGGTGCGCACGCGCCAGAATCTGGGCTATGCCTATGCGCTGGCGGGCCGCTGGAAGGATGCCCGCATGATCGTGGGCATGGACATGCAGCCGCTCGATGCGAACAAGCGTATTTCCGACTGGGCGCAGATGGCCGAGCCGTCGCTGGCACCGATGCGGGTCGCCGCGCTGATGGGTGTGACGATCAACGAAGGGGATGCCGGTCAGCCGGTCGCTCTGGCGCTGGCGCCTGCTGCCGTCGATGCGCCGGTGCAGATGGCGGAAGCCGCGCCCGAAACCGCGCCGTTGCCGGCCGCAGAGCCTGCGGCGCCGGTCGAGATGGCGCAGGCTGTGCCTGCGCTGCAGCCGGTGGTCGAGGCTGCCCCAGTCATCAAGGCGTCGCCGGCGCCGGTGCGGGTCGCTGCGCGCGATTTCATCGTTGAAGATCGCAACGGCAAGCAAATCGCCACTGCCAGAGGCCGCGCCAAGGCACAGCCGGTGCCCGCCGCCGCTGCGCCCGTCGCCCGGATGCAGCAGGCCGCTTTCATCAAGCCGGTCGCCAACGGCGCCAGCAACTGGGTGGTGCAGTTGGGCGCCTATGACAATGCGGCGATTGCCAAGGAGAAATGGCAGGGCATGGCGGGGCGCAACAGCACGCTTGCGGCCTTCCCGGTGCTGACCAGCCAGGCGACGGTCAATGGCAAGACTTTTCACCGCCTCGCGATCAGCGGCTTTGGTAGCCGGGCGGATGCGATGGTGGCGTGCCGGACGATCCGTGCGCAGCGCGGCCAGTGCTTCGTGCGGGAAGGCGCTGCCGGCGCGACGCCGCAGCGCTGGGCCGTGGCCAGCCGGGGACGCCAGTTCGCATCGCGATGAATGTCATCTCCCAAGCGTGACCTATGACGCGCGAGGCCCTTGGGCTTCGCGCGCTTTTTCTTGCGCGCAGGGGGAGGCGCTGCGATGTGAGCCGCTTGTCGTGTTTGTCGATGTGGCTGGAAAAATGTGGCTCCCCGAGTAGGATTCGAACCTACGGCCATTCGATTAACAGTCGAATGCTCTACCGCTGAGCTATCGGGGAACGGCCGGTTTTCGCCGGGCAGGCCGCGCCTATGCCCCGGCCCGGCAGGAATGGCAAGGGCCTTGAATGGTTAAATTCTGAAAAAAAGTCCCGTCAAAGCAAAGCGATGGAACTGCCGCGCGACGGCGGATAGCCGATGTGGCGCAGATCGCTGAGTCTGTAAGGAGGGCCGGCGCTGCGGCCGGAAAAATGTGGCTCCCCGAGTAGGATTCGAACCTACGGCCATTCGATTAACAGTCGAATGCTCTACCGCTGAGCTATCGGGGAGCAACCCGCTTACGCTGGGCAGGCCGCGCCTATAGCAGCGGTTTTCCGGGAATGGCAAGCGCCAAATGACGGAAATTTCATGCGATGAACTGTTCGGCGGCGATGCGGTCGTCCAGCGTATGTTCGGGATCGAACAGCAGCGTCAGCGGCGTTGCGCGGTCGATGCCGATTTCCACCTGCGCCACATCGCGTACTTCGCGCTGATCGGCCACGGCGCTGACCGGGCGCTTGACCGGGTCGAGCACGGTGAAGCGGATCGCGGTGTTTTCGGGCAGGATGGCGCCACGCCAGCGCCGCGGGCGGAAGGGGCTGATCGGGGTGAGGGCGACGAGGCCGGAGCCGAGCGGCAGGATCGGACCGTGGGCGGAGAGGTTATAAGCGGTGGAGCCGGCGGGAGTCGCCACCAGTACGCCGTCGCACACCAGTTCGGGCAGGACGGGGCGGCCGTTGACCTGCACCTCCAGCTTGGCGGTCTGGCGGGTTTCGCGCAGCAACGACACTTCATTGATGGCGGGGATCGAGAAACGTTCGCCATCGACCGTATCCACGGTCATGCGCAGCGGATTGACCTTGAAGCTCTTCGCCTTGTCGAGCCGCTGGTCCAGCCGTTCCAGCCGCCATTCGTTCATCAGGAAGCCGACGGTGCCGAGATTCATGCCGAAGATCGGGATGATCCGCCGCGATTCCAGCATGGAATGGAGCGTCTGGAGCATGAAGCCGTCGCCACCCAGCGCGATGATCATGTCGGCCTGCTCGAAGGGCACGAAATCATAAGTGGCGCGGAGCCGCTCTTCCGCCGCGCGGGCCGCCTGGGTGGGGGACGCGACCAGCGCGCGCCGCGGCTCGTCGCTCATCCGCCGGTGACGCTCATATGGCGCTGCGTGGCGGCGCTTATGCCCGTACCGATGCGGAAGTCGTGAGCCGCGGGCTTGAGGCGCAGCGCCCGGTCGATCAGGGGCTGGACCGCAGGCAGGCTGCCTTCGCGCAGGGCGGTCTTGAAATCGACATGATCCTCATGCCCCAGGCACATGAAGATCTTGCCCTCGCAGGTCATGCGGATGCGGTTGCAGTCGGCGCAGAAATTCTGCGTCAGCGGGGTGATGAGGCCGAGCTTGATGCCCATCCCGTCCACGGCATGATAGCGGGCGGGGCCGCCGGTGCGGTGGTCGAGCGGCGTGAGCATATGATCGGCGCGAATCATGTCGGCCACCTGCGTCAGCGGGAGGTAATGATCGGTCCGGTCTTCGCCGGTATCGCCGAGCGGCATCGTTTCGATCAGGGTCAGGTCGAAGCCCTGTTCGCCGCACCAGCGCAGCATCGGCAGGATTTCGTCGTCATTGACGCCCTTCAGCGCGACCATGTTGATCTTGATCGCAAGGCCGGCGGCGCGGGCGGCATCCAGCCCGTCCAACACCTGTTCGATCCGGCCGCCGCGCGTCACATGGGCGAAGCGCGCGGGATCGCGGCTGTCCAGGCTGACATTGATCCGCCGCACGCCGGAATCGGCGAGCATGGCGGCATGCTCCGTCAGTCGGGTGCCATTGGTGGTCAGCGTCAGCTCGTTCAGTCCTGCCCCCAGATGCCGACCGATGCGGCGGACCAGATCGCCGATATCACGGCGGATAAGCGGTTCGCCGCCGGTCAGGCGAATCCTGTCGATGCCGCGCGCGACGAACAGATCGGCCAGCAGCGCGATCTCCTCCAGCGTCAGCACCTGGTTCTTGGGCAGGAACTGCATCCGTTCGGCCATGCAGTAACGGCAACGCAGGTCGCAGCGGTCGGTGACCGATATGCGCAGATAGCTGATCCGGCGGCCAAGGCCGTCGGTCATCGGCACACGCGAGGGGGCGGCCATAACCATGCCGACTAGCTAGGCGATGGACAGGGTCTGTGCAAGAGCCGGCACAGGTGCCCCGGTAGCCAGGTCACGGAAGTTGCAGGCAGGGCAAGAGGTCGGTAACGCCTGTCTGATAAAGACGTCGCGATGCGCGATGCCGGGGACATGATTTGACAAGCGGGGATCAGAGCGCAGAGAGCCAGCGCAGCCTGTTCATCCTGTCGCCGGGCGACCGGGACGGGCTGATCCAGATTGCGCAGGGCCTCGGCTGGCGCGCGATCGGCGCGCGGCGGCACAAGGATGCGCCGCAGCGTTATCTGCATAGCGAGGCCCAGATTGCGCTGGTCGACCTGCGCGGTGGCGGTGATGTCGGCAATCTGCTGGCGCCGCTGGTGCCGGCGATGGAGGCGGGTGGCGGCGCGATCCTGATCCTGATCGACGAGCGGCATCTGGATCAGGTGCCGGCGTTGCTGGCGGTGGGGGCGACCCACTATCTGGCCGGGCCGGTGACGGACATGCGACTGAATGCGGCACTGGCGTCGGCGCACCGGCTGGTCGAGCGGCTGGGCGGCGGTGTCGCCCATAGCCAGCGGGCGCAACGCATAAGGCGCGGGGACGCGCTCTACTGGGCGCTGGGGAATGACCGGCTGCTGCGACTGAGCGACAGTCTGGCGCAGCATATGGGAGTCGATGAGGCGCGGATCGCCCCTGCGGCGCTGGTGCGGCGTTTGCCACGGGTGGAACGGCGCACGTTGCTGGCGGCGTTGAAGACGATGCGGCAGTCGGGTCGGCCGGCGGTGTTGGCGCATGGATTGCCTGACCGGCCGGGGCAGCGGCTGGTCCATCATTTGCGGGAGACGGATGGCGCCATTGCTGCCGATGTCGAATGGCTGTCCGACGGGCAGGCGCAGGATGGCGGCAGCCGCGATCATCTGACCGGTTTGCGATCGCGGCAGGCGGCGCTCGACTGGCTGGGCCGGCGGGCGGGGCTGCCGACGACGATATTGCTGCTGTCGATCAGCCAGTTCGACCGGATGAACGCAGCCTATGGCCAGGTGGTGGGCGACGCGCTGCTGGGACGGATCGCGCGGCGGATCGAGCGGATGGTGGACGATGTCGCGCCCGGCACCATGGTCGCGCGCATTGCGGGCACGGAATTTCTGGTCGGGCTGACCGGCGAAGTGGCGGGTAGCGACCGGGCGACCTTCCTGGCGCGGCAGTTGATCGGCGCTGTGGGTCAGCCATTCAGCGCCGGGGATCACCTCATTCGCCTGATCGCTCGCTGCGGCATCGCGCAGGCGCGCGCGGAGGATGATGTGACGCAGTTGCTGCGCCGCGCCGGCACCGCCTTGTCCGACGCGCGACAGGCGGGGGGGGAGGGCATTCGCATATTGTCCGCCGAAAAGCAGAGCCGGCAGGTGGATGCCGACCGGCTGGAAACCGACCTGCGGCTGGCGCTGGACCGGGGCGAGATCAGCATCGTGTTCCAGCCGCAATATCCCGTCGATTCCGAAAAGATCAGCGGCGTGGAGGCGCTGGCGCGGTGGAATCATCCACATTACGGGCCGCTGGGCGCGGGCATATTGTTCGCCACGGCCGAGCGATCCGACTATATGTTGCCATTGTCGGCGCATATTCAGGCCGAGGCGCTGCGGCAGGCGGCGGCCTGGCCACGAGCGCTGGCGGACCTGCGCCTGTCGATCAACGTCACGGCGGCGGATATCGCCCAGCCGGGCTTCATGTCCGATTTTCTGGGGCTGGTGGATCGCAGCGGCTTCCCCCGGTCACGCTTGACGGTCGAGATTACCGAGAGCGGGTTGATCGAGGATGTCGGCGCGGCGTCGGCGTTGCTGACGGCGCTGCGAGGCGAGGGGCTGGGCGTCGCGATCGACGATTTCGGTACCGGCTATTCCAGTCTGGCCTATCTGAAGAATCTGCCGCTCGATTATCTGAAGATCGACAGCGGGCTGGCGCAGGATATTGCCGGCACGGCGCGGGACCGGATCATCGTGCGCGGTGTCATCCACATGGCCAAGTCGCTGGGGCTGAAGGTGATTGCCGAAGGGGTCGAAACGGAGGAGCAACTGGCATTGCTGTCCCGCGAAGGCTGCGACTATTATCAGGGCTTCCTGCGGTCGGCGGGGGTGTCTTCCGCCGACCTCATCAATCTGGTGCTGGCGGGTTAAAGGCTGAGCAGCGGCCAGAGGACGATCAGCAGCCCTACAAGGCTGGCCAGGAACATGATGGTGCGGACGACCGGTACACCGGCGGCATAGAGCGGCAGATAGACGACACGCGCACTGAGCCATATCCAGCCGCCCAGCGCCGTCCATTCGCTCGTGCGGCCTGCCACGACCACGCCGATCAGCGCGACGATCGCGATCGGCAGGGTTTCCTTGTAATTGGCTTCGGCGCGCGACAGGCGGCCCGCGAGCGGGTTCAGCGGCGGCAGATGCGCATCGCGAGCGCCCATATTCCATGCGGTGCCATATTGCTTCGTCTTCACATGCGCGGCGGCGAAGATGTGGACAAGGAGCAGGATCATGCCCCAGGCGAGAATCGTCAGTTCTACAGGCATGATGATGTCCTCCTGCTGTGCTGTTACCAGAGCGGAAGGATGTAGGACAAGGCTTCAGAGCGTGAAGCCGACCCGAGCGATGAGCGTAGCGCCGGCATGGACGCTGTCGGGGGCGTCGATGTCCGTATCGGCATAGCGCAGGCCGGCGGACCACCGCCCCCTGTACCAGTCGAGCGCGACGCCATGATCCCAATAGCCGCCGTCAGGGCGAAGGCGTGCGGCGCGCACCGGATCGCGCACGTCGCCCGAAGAGCGGCCGACATGGCCGGACAGGGTGAAGGGCGTACCGGGGATGGCGACGGCGGAACTGGCCGACAGGTAGAGATTGTCGCCGCCGATCGCCGACTGGCGGGGAGCGTAGCGGGCGGCAAAATCGACGCTGGCCGGGCCTAGCGTGAAGCCGGCGATCGCGCCGACTTCGCCATAGCCCTGATTCGAGGCGCCGGGGAAGAGGTGGTAGCGGCCTTCGGCGGTCAGGCGGAAGCCGCCCAGATCCTTCGCATAGGTGGCGCCCAGGTCCAGTGCGGCGTCCGCGCCGCCATGGCGATCGCTGCCCCAGAGCGTGGTGGCGCTGCCGTCGAGGCTGAGGCCGTCGGCGAGCGGTACGGAGAGGGTGCCGCGCAGCACCGGATCGCCATCGCTCCAACTGAGGCCGCGACGGCGATCGTCGCTGGCGGCTTCGAGCGTGGCGGTGATGCCGGATGGGTTTTGGGCGGCGGCGGCATGGGCATGGCCGGCGAGCAGAAGCGCTCCCAGCCATGCCGCGCGGCGAAGATGATCAGTTGGATGCAAGATTACGTACCGAGTCCAGTTCAGCCAGAAGGGGCGCGCGGTCGGCCTGGGCCACGGCGACCAGATGCGCTTCTATCTTTTCCTGATGCTGGGCAAGGTTGCGTTCGCCCGAATTGCGACCGGGCGTGCAGGCACCGGCTTCGCTGCCCGAAAATGTCTTGTCGGTGGCGATGGTGCGGGCGAGCGCCGGACCATGATCCAGCTTGCGATCGACCATGACGGTCGCGGTCCACTGGCAACGCTGGCTGTCCATGCGATTGGGGGTCTTGGCGCCGATCGTCCTGGTGCGCATTTCTGTGCGGGCGGTGTAGGTGGCGCCGAGTTGCTGGCCGTGATGGTCTATGGTGACGCTGTGCGACGCGGCGGCCGCCGCCAGCGCGATAAGGGTGATGCTCATATTCATTCTCCTGCTGTGACGCCGGACTTTGCCGCCCGGTCGTCTAGGCAGGACTTAGGTTTCCCCTGTTGCTGTGGCGTTTCCCGACGATGAGGAATGGCGACATGGAGGTCGGGGCGGAAGGTCATCGTTGCGCGTCACTGCCGAAGTTCACACCGTCGCTGGGCCAGTGTTTTCGCCGTTCTTCGGGGCAAGTGCGACAGGCATGCGACGGCGATGCGTTTGTGACGCGGCCGCGAAGAATCAGTTGGATCATCGGAATGCGACACCTGCGCGCCGGATAGGTCACGGGCAGGTCACGGCTTTGGCTGGGGCGGGGCTGGTCCATCCGGCAGGATAGATCAGAGAAAGACGGAATAGGACAGCGCAAGATCGCTGCGCTCGTTTCTACACTTGATAGCTGCACGTCATAGGATTGCTTTCTATGACGCGCTCCCCGGCCTGCGCCGGGAACATAGAGGGATAGCGTCCCATCATCGCCAGAGCATGTTCCGATCATACAGGATCAGATTATGCTCTGATTATCTTTTGTTTTCCGCATTTTCCGAGCCAGCAGATGATGCCATCTGCTTCGAAAATGCTCTAATGTGGTGTTCACCCCGCCGCCTTCATCAGCCCCTTGGACAGTTGCAGCGCGCCGTTGAGGCGGGCTTGCGGGTCGGCCCAGGCGCGATCGACCACGATCTTGCTGTCGGGGCGCAGGCGGGCGACGCCGTTCAATTTCTGGATATAGGCGACGAGGTTTTCCGGCCTGGGGAAACGGTCCTCGAAGAAGCTGACCAGCGCGCCCTTTGGCCCGACGTCGATCTTGGAAATGTTCGCGATCAGGCAGTTCTGCTTGATCTCTATGATCTTGAGCAGGTTTTGCGTGGGCAGCGGCAATTTCCCGAAACGGTCGATCAGTTCGGCGGCGAAGGATTCCAGGCCGTTGCGGTCCTCCAGTTCGTTGATGCGGCGATAGAGGCCCATGCGCAGGTCGAGGTCGGGGACATAATCGTCGGGGATGAGGATCGGCGCGTCGACGCTGATCTGGGGTGAAAAGCTGTCGCTGCGCCGTTCGGCCGCGATGCCGCCGGCCTTGGCGTCCATGATCGCGTCTTCCAGCATCGACTGGTAGAGTTCGAAGCCGACTTCCTTGATATGGCCCGACTGTTCGTCGCCGACGAGGTTGCCCGCGCCGCGAATGTCGAGATCGTGGGACGCCAACTGGAAGCCTGCGCCCAGCGTGTCGAGGTCGGACAGAACCTTGAGCCGCTTTTCCGCCGTTTCGGTGATGATGCGGTTAGCAGGCGTGGTCATATAGGCATAGGCGCGCGTCTTCGATCGGCCGACGCGCCCGCGTAGCTGATAGAGTTGGGCGAGACCGAAGCGGTCGGCGCGGTGGATGATGAGCGTGTTGGCGCTGGGGATGTCGAGGCCGGATTCCACGATGGTCGTGGAGAGGAGGACATCGTAGCGCTTGTCGTAGAAGGCGGACATGCGTTCTTCGACGTCGGTGGCGCTCATCTGGCCATGGGCGACGATGGGTTTGATTTCGGGGACTTCGGTGCGCAGGAATTCCTCGACTTCGGTGAGGTCGGCGATGCGGGGGACGACGAAGAAGCTCTGGCCGCCGCGATAATGTTCGCGCAGCAGCGCCTCGCGGATGACGACGCCATCCCAGGGCATGATGTAGGTGCGGACCGCAAGGCGATCGACCGGCGGGGTCTGGATGACGGAGAGTTCGCGCAGGCCCGACATCGCCATTTGCAGCGTGCGGGGGATCGGCGTGGCGGTGAGCGTCAGGACGTGGACGTCGGTTTTCAGGGACTTGAGGCGTTCCTTGTGAGTGACGCCGAACCGCTGTTCCTCGTCCACGATGACGAGGCCGAGGCGTTTGAATTCCAGCCCCTTGGCTAGCAGTGCATGGGTGCCCACGACGATGTCGATCGTGCCGTCGGCCAGACCCGCTTTCGTCGCCTTTGCCTCCTTATCGGGGACGAGGCGGGAAAGGCGGCCGATATTGACCGGGAAGCCGCGGAAGCGTTCTTCGAAATTCATATGATGCTGGCGGGCCAGCAGGGTGGTGGGGCAGATGACAACGACCTGCATCCCGGCCATCGCCGCGACGAAGGCGGCGCGTAGGGCGACTTCGGTCTTGCCGAAGCCGACGTCGCCGCAGACGAGGCGGTCCATGGGCTTGCCCGATCCCAGATCCTCCACCACGTCGCTGATGGCGCGGTCCTGATCCTCGGTTTCCTGATAGGGGAAGCGGTCGACGAAGGCGGGATAGCCCGCATGATCCGGCTCCGCCACGGTGGCAGCGCGCAGGGCGCGTTCGGCAGCGGTCTTGAGGAGTTCGCCCGCGATTTCGCGGATGCGCTCCTTCATCTTGGCCTTGCGCCGCTGCCACGCTTCTCCGCCCAGCCTGTCGAGGGTTACGCCCTCATTCTCGCTGCCGTAGCGGGAAAGGACTTCGAGATTTTCGACGGGGACGTAGAGTTTGTCGCCGCCGGCGTAGGTCAGCGCGACGCAATCATGCGGGGCCTTCGCCACCGGGATCTGGGTCAGCCCCTCATAGCGGCCGATGCCATGATCCATATGCACGACGAGATCGCCGGGCGAGAGGGTGGCCAGTTCCTGCAAGAAGGCGTCGGCGCTCTTCTTGCGCTTGGCCCGACGGACGAGGCGGTCGCCCAGCATGTCCTGTTCGGTGAGGACGGCGACGTCTGGCGCGGTGAAGCCATGGTCGAGCGGCAGGACGGTGAGCGTGACGCTGCCGTTGGCGGCGGTGCCCAATGCTTCCTGCCAGTTGTCGGCGGCGGCGAGGCGGGCGACGCCATGGTCTGCGAGCAGGCCGGACAGGCGTTCGCGCGCGCCGCCGGAATAGCTGGCGATGACGACCTTTTTCTTACTGCGGCGCAAATCGGCGATATGCTTGCCGACGGCTTCGTAGATGTTGCTGTTCTGCGCGCGTTCGGGGGCGAAGTCGCGGGGGCCGTCCACTGAAAAGTCGAGGACGGTGGCGCTTTCGGGTTCATGGAAGGGGGTCGTGCCGTGCATCGGCAGCGTGGCGACGGCGGCATCCCATTGTACGGCGTCGAGATAGAGGGCGTCGGGCTTCAGCGGGCGATAGGAGCCGGGGTCGGAGGACTTCGCCTGCACGCGGTTGGCGTGATAGTCGCGGATCGCCTCGAACCGGGAGTCCGCCGCGCCGGCGACGCCATGGTCGCGGATGAGGACGGTGCCTTCGCCCAGGTGGTCGGTCAGCGGGACCAGCTTTTCCTCGAACAGGGGCAGCCAATGTTCCATGCCGGCCAGACGCCGGCCTTCGCTGACCGCCTGATAGAGCGGGTCGCCGGTCGCGGTCGCTCCGAAGGTTTCGCGGTAGCGGCTGCGGAAACGCTTGATCGTGTCTTCGTCCAGCAAGGCTTCGGACGCGGGGAGGAGGGTGAAGCCCTCGACATTTTCGATCGTCCGCTGGTCTGCGGGATCGAAGCGGCGGACCGTCTCGATCTCGTCGCCGAAGAAATCGAGGCGCAGCGGCATGTCCTCGCCGCCGGGGAAAAGATCGACGATGCCGCCGCGAATGGCGAACTCGCCGCGATCATGCACGGTGTCGGTGCGGACATAGCCGTTCGCCTGGAGCATTTCCGCCAGCTTCTGGATCGCGATCCGTTCCTTGGGCGCGAGTTTGGCGACCAGTTGGCGCACGCGGAAGGGCGTGAGCGTACGCTGGGTCATGGCGGCCAGCGTGGTGACGACCAGTTGCGACCCCTTGGGTCTGGCTTGCAGCGCGTGGAGGCCGGCGAGGCGAGCGGAGGCGGCGCGCAGCGAGGGGCTGGCCCGGTCATAGGGCAGGCAGTCCCAGGCCGGGATTTCGATGATCTCGATCTCTGGCGCGAAATAATGCGCCGTGTCCGCGACTGCGCGCATCAGTTGCTCGTCCGAGGCGATGAAGACGGCGCGGCCACCCGCTGCTCCGGCAGCGCGGGCGATGTCGGCCAGCAGCCAGGGCTGGAAACCGGCGGGCACGCCCGACAAGGTAAGCGGCGATTTGGCCTTCAGGATTTTCTGGAGATCGGTCATTTTTGTTCCATACGCCTCCTTGTCTATTTCCCCTCCCGCTTGCGGGAAGGACTAGGGGAGGGTTTGTTCGTCAGTCGCCACAGACCCTCCCCCGACCCCTCCCGCAAGCGGGAGGGGAGCCATAAGGGAGATGTCGATCAGTTCTCGATCTTCACGAAATCGAGTTTCAGGAACTTGTCCATCATCGGCCCTTTCCATTCGTCGGGAACGGGGATGGTGCCAAGCGCCCAGCCGATGATGTCGGCGTCCTGCTCCTCCATGAAGCGTTCGAACCAGGCGATTTCTTCATCGTTCCATTGCGCATGATAGCGTTCGAAGAAGCCGCCGACCGTGTAGTCCGATTCGCGCGTGCCGCGGTGCCAGGCCCGGAATTTCAGGCGGCGCATCAGGGGATCGTCGGCGGTGGTCATGAATATGTCCGTTCGTCCTGAGTAGCCGTTGAGCCTGTCGAAACGGCGTATCGAAGGGGAGGCCGAAGCGCGGATGCTTCGATACGGGCCTTCGACAAGCTCAGTCCCTACTCAGCACGAACGGTGAAAATGAGCATGGCCATTTAACCGATAGGATGTTTGAGCATCGCCCCGGTTAAGCTAGAGCGCAGCAGATAGACATGCGACCCGATATTCTCAATCCGCTCTTTGCCGAAATATCCCTGTTCAAGGGGATCGGCCCCGCGCTCGCCCGTCCGCTGGAGCGGCTGGGGCTGGCGCGCGCGGTCGATGTGGCCTTTCATATTCCGGTCAGTTGGGTGGACCGGCACCTGACGGATGAACTGGACATGGCGGACGCGGGGCGGGTGATCGGCACGATGCTGACGCCGGTGGATTACAAGGCCAGCAGCAGCCCGCGCGCGCCTTTTCGGGTGCAGGCGATCGACGGGCGTGGGAATGTCGTGAGCCTCGTCTATTTCGGGAAGAATAGCGGCTGGCCGCGCAAAT
Organism: Sphingobium sp. Leaf26; assembly: GCF_001421665.1. Taxonomy (GTDB): domain Bacteria; phylum Pseudomonadota; class Alphaproteobacteria; order Sphingomonadales; family Sphingomonadaceae; genus Sphingobium. The sequence goes on along the minus strand of NZ_LMKV01000001.1, from coordinate 233,786 downwards.
TGCTGCCGCTCAATGACCCGAAATTCGTGTCGGGCAAGCTGGAGGCCTATGGCGACAATCTCCAGATGGTGCATCCCGACTATGTTCTGCCGCCTGAGGAAGCGGACACGGTGCCGGCGCGCGAATCGGTCTATGCCCTGTCGGAAGGGCTGACCAACAACCGGATGCGCGATATTGCGGGGCAGGCTTTGGCGCGGGCGCCCGAACTGCCCGAATGGATCGAGCCGAGCTTGTTGGCGCGCAAGGAATGGCCTGCGTGGCGCGAGGCGCTGGGTCGGGTCCATGCCGATCCATCGGACGCCAAGGCGCGCGAGCGGCTGGCCTATGACGAGATTTTCGCGGGGCAACTGGCGCTGATGCTGGTGCGGCAATCGTCTCGGCGGCGGCGGGGCGTGAGAATCGAGGGCGACGGGCGGCTGCGCGATATGCTGAAGCTGCCGTTCGCGCCGACGGGTGCGCAGCAACGGGCGATCGGTGAAATTACAGGCGACATGGCGCAGGCGACGCCGATGCTGCGGCTGCTTCAGGGCGATGTGGGGTCGGGCAAGACGCTGGTGGCGCTGATGGCGTTGCTGAACGCGGTCGAGGCCGGGATGCAGGGGGCGATGCTGGCGCCGACCGAAATCCTGGCGCGGCAACATTATGAGACTTTGCGCAGACAAGCATCTGGCCTGCCGATCGAGATTGCGATCCTGACGGGGCGTGAGAAGGGCAAGGTGCGTGAGGCTACGCTGATGGGGCTGGCGGACGGGAGCATCGACATTCTCGTCGGCACCCACGCGATCTTTCAGGAAGCGGTGCAGTATAAGGCGCTGGGCCTTGCCGTGATCGACGAGCAGCATCGGTTCGGCGTGGCGCAGCGGATGATGCTGGCGAACAAGGCGGAGCGGTCGCCGCATCTGCTGGTGATGACGGCGACGCCGATCCCGCGCACGCTGACGCTGACCTATTATGGCGAGATGGAGGTTTCGCGGCTGGACGAGATGCCGCCGGGGCGCCAGCCGATCCAGACTTTGGTGATGGCGGCCACGCGGCTGGATGAGGTGGTCGAGGCGCTGGCCCGCCATGTCGAGGGCGGGGGGCAGGCCTATTGGGTGTGCCCGCTGGTCGAGGAAAGCGAGACGAGCGATCAGGCGGCTGCGGAAATGCGGGCGGAGTCGCTGCGCGAGCGGTTCGGGGATCGGGTTGGCCTGGTCCATGGGCGCATGAAGGGGCCGGACAAGGATGCGGCGATGGAGGCCTTCGCCGCCAATCGCACGCAGATACTGGTGGCGACGACCGTGATCGAAGTGGGTGTCGATGTACCCAACTCCAGCCTGATCATCATCGAGGGGGCGGACCGCTTTGGGCTGGCGCAATTGCACCAGTTGCGCGGGCGGGTGGGGCGTGGCGACAAACCATCCACCTGCCTGCTGCTGCGCGGCAATGCACTGGGCGAGACGTCGCGGGCGCGTCTGGCGCTGATGCGGGAGACGAATGACGGATTTCGGATCGCCGAGGAGGATCTGAAGCTGCGCGGTGCTGGCGAGGTATTGGGCACGCGCCAGTCGGGCGAGGCGGAATTGAAGGTCGCGACGCCGGAGCATGTCGCCGCTTTGGTGGACAGTGCGCGGGACGACGCGCATTTGCTGATCGAGCGGGACGGCGGGCTGGACAGCGCGCGGGGGCAGGCGGCGCGGACGTGCCTGTATCTGTTCGAGAAGGATGCGGCTGTGGGGTTGCTCAGGGGGGGGTGATCCTCCTTGCCCCTTGGAGGGGGAGGGATGCGTATTCTTGCCGCGCAACGGCTGGGCGGAGTTGGATGAGGGGGAGGCGCGCGTTCGATAGGGTGCTACCCCCTCACCCAGCTACGACTAAGGCAGCAAGCTGCCAAGTCTGCGCAGCCCTCTCCCCGAGGGGAGAGGGGTAAAGGGAAAACATCTCGCAGTTGCGAAACAAAATCGTTGGCGGTCGCGTTGCCCCTGGCATGACCGATCTTAGCCTGACCCACATCACGCCGATGGCGGCGATGTCGATCGCCATTTCGGTGGTCGTCGCTTTCCTGATCCACTGGGCGCTCTACTGGATCGCGCTGCGGGTCGCGAAACATTCGAAGATCGAGCCGGTGTTGTTGCCCGCCATCTTCCAGCCGACGCGATGGCTGGTGGTGCTGCTGGCGCTGGTGGCGGGGTTCAAGTCGATCGAGATGGGGCCGCGCACGGAAGATATATGGTCGATCGGGGGGCGGATGATCTTCGCTCTGCTGGTCGGATGGCTAATATTCCGCCTGATGCGCGCGGGCAAGGCGATGCTGGAGGCGCGCGCGGACATCAGTGTCGAGGATAATCTGAAGGCGCGGCGTCGCAGGACGAGGGTCAGCATCCTCTATCGTATATGCCAGTGCATCGTCGGCTTCTTCGTGATCGCAATGATGCTGATCGCCATACCCGGCGTGCGGACGATCGGCGTATCGCTGATGGCGTCGGCCGGGCTGGCGGCGCTGGCGGTGGGCGCGGCGGCGCAACCGGCGCTCAAGAATTTGATCGCGGGCGTCCAGATGGCCTTTTCCGAACCGATCCGGCTGGACGATGTCGTCATTGTCGAGGGCGAATGGGGGCGGATCGAGGAGATCAAGCTGACCTATGTCATCGTGCGCATCTGGGACGACCGGCGGATGGTGGTGCCGGTGTCCTATTTTCTGGAAAAGCCCTTCCAGAATTGGACCACCAAGACGTCGGACCTGCTGGGCACGGTATTCCTCTACGTCGATCCGACCGCCGATATCGAGCGGATACGGACGCGCTTCGTGGAGGCTGTGAAGGCAAATGGGCGATGGGACGGGCGGGTCGCGATCTTGCAGGTGACGGACCATCGCGCCGATGCGCTGGAACTGCGCGGGTTGCTGTCGGCGCGCAATGCGGGGATCGCGTTCGACCTGCGCTGCGAAGTGCGCGAGGCGATGCTGACATTCCTGCGCACCGACATGCCCGAAGCACTTGTACGCGGACGTCAGAAACTGGAGGCGAACGAGGGTTTCGTTACCATGCCGTCCGGCGTGGCGGGATGAGGCCCAGCATCGCGTCGTAAATTTCCGGCGTGATCGGCTCCAGAAATTCCATGCCGACCCGGCCATCCTCGATCCAACGGATTTCGGCCGCGACATCCTTTACGAACGGCAGCCAGACGAAGACCCGTTCGCCGGCCATGAAGCTGCTGTCGCTGCGGCCCATCAGGCCAAGCGCGGAGATGTTGATGATGCGGATGCCATGGGTGCGGCCGCCGGTCGTCACATGGCTGACCATGTCGACCAGATCGCGGCCCGCACGGCGCTGATCGACCGCAGGATCGCGGGAGCGCAGGACGTGGCCGAGATTGGCGAAAACGGACATAGTCCATCGTCTTGCGCGCCGGAAATGGACGCTTTGCTAGGAAAGAGCGTTAACCGCGGGCTAACGCTCTTTCCCTTTTCGCGCGATCAGGCGACGATCAGGCCGTGTTTCTTCGCGCCGAAGCTGAGCTTGTCACCGGGCTTTACCGTGACGGCGGGGTCGGTGACGACTTCGCCGTTCAGCCTGATCGCATTCTCGCCCAGCTTGCGGCGTACTTCCTTGTTCGACGTCGCAAAGCCCAGGCCGGTGACGGCCTGCACCACGGTCAGGCCTTCGGCGCCCAGGCGGACGGTCGGCAGGTTGGCGTCCGAGGCGCCTTCCTCGAACGTTTTGCGCGCGGTTTCGGCGGCCGCCGTGGCGGCTTCCTCGCTATGCGCCATGGCGGTGGCGGCGTGGGCGAGTACTTTCTTCGCTTCGTTGATGTCCGCGCCTTCAAGCGCCTCCAGCCGGGCGATTTCATCCAGCGGCAGGTCGGTGAAGAGGCGCAGGAACCGTCCAACGTCCGCGTCCTGGGTATTGCGCCAGAACTGCCAATAATCATAGGCCGGCAGGGCGTCGGCGTTCAGCCACACCGCGCCGTTCATGGTCTTGCCCATCTTGCCGCCATCGGCGGTGGTGATGAGGGGGCTGGTCAGGCCGAATACCTGCGTGCCGTCGACCCGCCGCGACAATTCGATGCCGTTGACGATATTGCCCCATTGATCGGAGCCGCCCATCTGAAGCCGGCAGGCCGAGCGGCGCGACAGTTCCAGGAAATCATAGGCCTGAAGGATCATGTAGTTGAATTCGAGGAAGGACAGCGACTGTTCGCGGTCGAGCCGTGTCTTCACCGAATCGAAGCTGAGCATCCGGTTGACCGAGAAATGCTGGCCGATGTCGCGCAGGAACGGGATATATTCGAGCGCGTCGAGCCAGTCGGCATTATCGACCATCACCGCGTCGGTGGGGCCGTCACCAAAAGTCAGGAATTTTTCAAAGACCCGCTTGATGCTGGCGACGTTGGACGCGATCGTGTCCCCGGTCATCAGCTTGCGCGCTTCGTCCTTGAAACTGGGGTCGCCGATCTTGCCGGTGCCGCCGCCCATGAGCACGATCGGCTTGTGCCCGGTCTGCTGCATCCGCCGCAACATCATGATCTGCACCAGGCTGCCGACATGGAGCGACGGCGCGGTCGGATCGAAACCGATATAGCCCGGCACCACCTGGCTTGCGGCAAGGGTGTCGAGGCCCTGCACGTCGGTCAACTGGTGGATGTAGCCGCGCGCTTCGAGCAGGCGCAGGAGGTCGGACTGATAGTTGCTCATGGCGCGCGCCTGTAGCATTGCGGGTGCGACTGTTAAAGAGGCGGAGTTTTCGATCATGTTGGCAATCGGATTGATGTCGGGCACTTCGCGCGACGGGATCGACGCGGCGCTGATCGAGACGGATGGCGAGGGCGTGGTCGCGCCGGTGGCTTTCCATGCGATGGCTTATGATGACGGGTTCCGGTTTCGGCTGGCCGAGGCGTGCCAGCGGGCGATGGCGATGGAGCGACCGGGGTTCGAGCCGCTGATCGCATCGGTCGAGGCGGAACTGACCGAGCGGCATGTGCAGGCGGTGGCGGACCTGCTGGGGCGCAGCGGGCATATTGCGGAGGATGTCGGCGTGATCGGCTTTCACGGCCATACTGTTGCGCACCGGCCGGAATGGGGTTGGACCTGGCAGATCGGCGACGGCGCGGGGCTGGCCGGCGGGTTCGGCATCCCCGTCGTCGCGGACCTGCGCAGCGCCGATGTCGCGGCGGGCGGTCAGGGCGCGCCGCTGCTGCCGGTCTATCACCGGGCGCTGGCGGACGGGCTGGGCAAGCCGGCGGCGATCCTCAATCTGGGGGGCGTGGCGAACATCACGTTCATCGACGCGGACGGGACGTTGATCGCGTGCGACACCGGCATGGCGAGCGGCCTGATCGACAACTGGATGCAGGCGCATGGTGGCGCGGCATATGACGAGGATGGTGCGACGGCGGCACGGGGGCAGGTGGACGAGGGCCGGTTGGCGGCGATGATGGCCGATCCCTGGTTCGCCGTGCCGCCGCCCAAGAGCATCGACCGCGAACAGTTCAGTATCGAGGCAGTGCGGGGGCTGTCGCTGGAGGATGGTGCGGCGACGCTGACGGCGTTCACGGCGGCGGCGGTCGCGCGGGGTGTCGATCATCTGCCCGCGCGGCCGGCGCAGATCCATGTCGCGGGCGGCGGGCGGCATAATGCCACGCTGATGGCGATGCTGGCGGAACGGACCGGAGCTGAGGTACTGAGCGTCGATGGGCTTGGATGGGATGGCGATGCGCTGGAGGCGCAGGGGTTCGCCTATATGGCGGTGCGGCATATGAAGGGATTGCCGATCAGCTTTCCGGGGACGACTGGAGCGCCGCAGCCGATGACTGGCGGAGCCTTGTTCCGGGCTTAACTTCGCACATTTCCCGCTGAATCCGACATTTTATTACGCCGGGCTGATCCTATCGGAAAGGCCGGACCGCATCATAGCAGCGCGTCTGCGTGTAGGACAGCGAGCCGCCTTTACGGCACGCCGATCACGGCGTCGGACTGAGCCGGATATTGGCGCAGCAGGGCGCTGGACAGGTCGGTCGCGATGGTGCCCGGTGTCGCGGAATTGCGCACCGTTACGGCGGACCCGCGCCACAGCACGTCCGTTTCGCCACGCTTGCGCAGGGTCATGTCGAGTTGCGTACGTTCGAGGGCCACGTTGCGGGACTTGCCCGTGGGCACCGCGATCTTGACCGCCGATCCGACCCCGTTCATCAACCCGCCATTCTCGACCTTCGGGCCGGTGGTAGCGACCTTCGCATCCACGGTCCCGACCCGCGTCACGGTGATGGCCAGTTCCATCGTGAAGGCGGCATGGCCGGCACCGTCCAGCAGGGTGAAGCCCTTGTCCGCCAGCGCGCTGGCGGCAGCGTCGCGGAACTGAGTCTGTCCGGCGTCGATCTCGTTCGCCTCGACGGCTATTGTGCCCTCTGTCGGCGGCGTGGCGGCGAGCGAGGGGGATGGCGCCAGCGCCACGAGCGCGACAATCGACCACCGGGTGAACATGGGCCGGGCGCGCGAGCGGGTGAACATGGCGAACATCCTCCAGATAACGGGTCTGGCGGGATATACGCTGTTGGACTGCAAGCCGCTACCGCTTCCGCGTCAATTCCCGCATCGCGGCGTCGATGCCTTCGATCGTGAGCGGATACATGCGGTCGTTCATCAGGTCGCGGATCATCTTGGTCGAATGGCTATAGCCCCAATGCGCCTGCGATGCGGGGTTGAGCCAGACGGCGGCGGGATAGGTGCGGGTGATGCGGTCGAGCCAGACGGCGCCGGCTTCCTCGTTCATATGTTCGACCGATCCGCCGGCATGGCTGATCTCATAGGGGCTCATCGCCGCGTCGCCGACGAAGATCAGCTTATAGTCGTGGCCATATTTGTGGAGAATATCCCAGGTCGGGACGCGCTCCGAAAAGCGGCGGCGATTATCCTTCCAGACACCTTCGTACAGGCAGTTATGGAAGTAGAAAAATTCCATATTCTTGAATTCGCCGGTGGCGGCGGAAAACAGCTCTTCGCAAAGCGTGACGAACGGGTCCATCGAGCCGCCGACGTCGAGGAACAGCAGCAGCTTGACCGCATTATGCCGTTCCGGGCGCATGCGGATGTCGAGCCAGCCCTGCCGCGCAGTGCCGCGGATGGTTTCGTCGAGGTCCAGTTCGTCCGCCGCGCCCTCCCGCGCGAAGCGGCGCAGGCGGCGCAGGGCGACCTTGATGTTGCGGGTGCCCAGTTGTTTGGTGCTGTCGAGATTGGCGAATTCGCGCTTTTCCCAGACCTTGATCGCGCGCTTGTGCCGGGATTCGCCGCCGATGCGGATGCCTTCGGGATTATAGCCGCCATGGCCGAAGGGGGATGTGCCGCCGGTGCCGATCCACTTGTTGCCGCCCTGATGCCGTTCCTTCTGTTCCTCCAGCCGCGCCTTGAGCGTCTTCATGATCTCGTCCCAGTCGCCGAGCGACTTGATCTGCTCCATCTCCTCCGGGCTAAGATATTTTTCGGCGACGAGGCGCAGCCAGTCTTCGGGGATGTCCGTGTCCGTGCCCTCCTGACCCAGCACGCCCTTGAACACGCGCGCGAAGACCTGATCGAAGCGGTCGAGCAGCCCTTCGTCCTTCACATAGGTGGCGCGGGCGAGATAATAGAAATCCTCCGGCCGGCGCGCGATGACGTCGCGGTCCAGCGCTTCCAGCAGCAACAGATGTTCCTTGATGCTGGCATTGATGCCGGCGGCACGGAGGGCGTCGAGGAAGTTGAGCAGCATGGATCGCTTGTCGGCCAGCCGGAGCGGAGACGCAAGCCGCCAGCGCGATCCGGGATTGTCCGAATATTAAGTGTTGCAGCGCATGGTTAATCCGTCATCATCCAGACATGCAATAAGTGGCGGGGCGCACTTGGAAAACAGGGACTTGTTGGCTGACCTGGGGGAACGGTCAGGCGACATCGCATTGCAGTGCAGCGAGACGGCTGGCTATCTGGGCGAACTGAATCGCCGTATTCAGGGCGATTCGGCGCATCTGGATGATTTGCAGGCCAATATGGCAACGCTGGCCGCGAGCCAGGATGAGAGTGTCGCCGCCGCGCAGGAATTGAGCCTGACGGCCCGCCGCGCCGGTCGGATCATCGCCGACGGGCATGATGTGATCGGCCTGTCGCTGGGCGAGGTGGCCGGGCTGGTCGAGCATGTCACCGGGCTGGAGGGGCATTTGCGCCAGTTGCTGACCGTGATCGAGGCGGTGGGCGACATTAGCGAGGAATTGGGCGCGATCGCACGGCAGACGCGGCTGCTGGGCGTCAATGCCGCGATCGAGGCGGCGCGCGGTGGCGCGGCGACGCAGGGCTTTGCTGTGGTGGCGGACGAGATCAGGCGGCTGGCGGGGCAGGCGGGGGAGTCTGCCGCTTCGGCCGGCGACAAGCTGGGGCAACTGGATCGCGATGCGCGGGCGCTGATCGGCGGGGTGGAGGCCAATATCCTGCGCGGCCGGGGCGTGGGCACCCATATCGACCGGTTGCGGCTCAGCATGGCGGAGATCGCGTCGCTGGTGACGCAATTTGGCGAGCGGTCGGAGGCGATCGTGACCTGCACCGACGCCGCCGATGGCGATGTCAGCGCGCTGCGGCAGGGGCTGGCGACGTTCGGCCGGTCGGCGAGCGACAGCGCCTTGCGGGTGGATGTCGCGCGCGAGCAGTTGGAAGCGCTGGAGGGCATGGCCAATGCGATGCTGAACCGCGCGGCGCATGGGCCGCAAAAGACGCGCAACAGCCGCTATATCGCGCTGGCCGAAGAGGGCGCGGAAGAGGTGAGCGCGCTGATCGAGGACGCGGTGCGGGCGGGGGATATCCGTCTGGCGGACCTGTTCGACAGCGATTATCGCGCGGTACCGGGGTCAAGCCCGACCCAATATCTGAACGGCTTCACCGCCTTTGCCGACAGCCGGGTGCGGCCGGTGCTGGACCGGCGGACGAGCGAGGACAGCGCGATCGTGGGATGCTGCCTGCTCGACATGAACGGATATCTGCCGACCCATATCAGCACACGCAGCCAGCCGCAGCGGCCGGGTGCACCGGACTGGAACATGGAACATGCGCGCAACCGGCAGATTTTCATGGACAGCCAGACGCGGCGGGCGTTGCAGGAGGATGGCGATTTCTTCCTGTTCACCTATCGGCAGGATCTGGGCGAGGGCCGCTATCGCGCGCTGCGCAGCGTGTTCGTGCCGCTGCTGTTCGGCGGGCGGAAATGGGGGTTGTATGAGGTGGGTTATCTGATTTGATCTGGCTGCCGGTCGATGCCGTGGATGAGCGAGACGAGGACATAGGAAATGATCATCAGCAGATACCAACTGCCCAGCTTCGCGACGCTGACCATCTGCCAGCCATGTCGCTGATCGGGATAGGTCCAGGCATTGGCAAAGGTGCCGATATTTTCCGCGAACCAGATGAATAGCGCGACAAGACAGAAACCGAGCAGGAGCGGCATGCGGCGTGGCGTGCGCCAGGGGGTGAAGATGATCCAGGTGCGCCCGAACAGCAGGAAGGCCGCTGCGAACAGGGCAAGGCGGATGTCGGGCAGCCAATGATGGGCGAAGAAATTCACATAGATGGCCAGAGCAAGCAGGACCGTGGTCCATATCGGCGGATAATGGGTGAATCGGAAGCCGAAAATACGCCAGATACGCGCGATATAGCTGCCGACGGCCGCATACATGAAGCCTGAGAAGAGCGGTACCGGGCCGACATGGAGCAGGCTCTGTTCCGGATAGATCCACGATCCGGCGTGGGTCTTGAACAATTCCATGATCGTGCCGATCAGGTGGAAGGCGAAGATGACCTTCGCCTCACTCCAGCTTTCGAGACGAAACGCGAGCATGCCAGCCTGAATCCCCAGTGCCGCCAGCGTCAGGAAATCATAGCGGTGGAGCGGCGCATGGGCCGGATAGAAGAGGTGGGTGGCGAGCAGCAGCGCCAGCATAAGACCGCCGAACAGGCAGGCCCAGCCCTGCTTGAAGCCGAACAGCAGAAATTCGAACACCCATGCCTGCGGGCCGGGCGTGATATGGATTGCCTCCAGCCGGGTGCGAATGCGGGCGTAGCGGGTCGCGCCCGGTGTCTGGTTCATGGCGTTGGTTTGAAGCCGTGACGGGCCAAAGGCAAGGCCGGGACTACCGGCTGAGCGTCACGTCCCCGTTGGCGGCGTAGGTGGCGACGGCGGCGGCCTGCGCGGTCTGGGGGTCTTTGCCGTCCAGGATTGCGGCGATCTGGTGCGGGTTGGGGACGCGGTCGTAGAGGCCGTAGAGATCGGTCTGGCCGACCATGTGGATCGACAGCTTGTAGCCCTGCGCATCGGTGGCGGGATCGAAGGCGAGGACGGTGCCGCTGTCATCCACGGGCACGATGATCGCGCCGTCGCTGCGGCCGACCTGTTGCAGCATGTCGTAGCGGCCTTCGGCCGTGGTGACGGTGCCACGGACGCACAGCGCATCCTTGCCATCGCGCGGGATGAGGACATCCTGCGGCACGGCCTGTTCCGTCGCTTTGGCCGGGGTCAGCCGGGCGTCGGTCGTGGGCGCGGCGGGGCAGGCGGCGAAGCTGGCGGGGGTGGTGGCGTGCAGCGTGGCGGGATCGTCCACCGACAGGCCGGCGAGCATGCCGTCGAGGCCGTTCAGCACTTCGGCGCGGCGCTCGGTGGGACCGGTGATGCGAATCTTCACGATCCAGCGCCCGGCATGGATGAAGCCCGCCGCCGTCGTCAACGCGCCGTCGGCTGCGTCGTCATAGACGGCGCGGATCGCGCTGTCCGCCCGGCCGGCGGCCGGGGCGCTGGCATAGGCAGTGCGGCGGGTCTTCGCACCGAACCGTTCCATCACCGCCTTGTCGGTCATATAGGCGGCGAGCGAAGCGTCGGCATAGGTGGGCAGGTAGACGTAGAGAGTCGCCTGGATGGCGCCGTCTTCTGAGAGATATTGCGCATAATTGTCGACCGCGCGGCCGCCATTGGAGGCTTCGCCGCTTTTGGACAGGGACAGGCCGGCGACTGTCTGCGGCAGGCTGATGCCGGCGGCGTCGGCGCGGATGGCGTCCTGCGTCGGGGTCCAGGCTTCGCCGTCTGCGGCCTGCGCAAGGGAGGGCACGGCGAGGCAGAATGCCGCCGACAGGAAGGCAGTAACGAAACTCCGGGCGCACTTCGGCATCGGCATCCCTCTCCATATCCAGACCGTCTTGGCGCGGCCTTGAACTATGACAGGGAGGCTACAGACTATCCCGCAGCGCGCAAGCGTCTAAATCAGGCGACCGGCGGGATTTGCGCGGGATAATGGGGCAGATCGGGGTCATGATGCGCCCAGTCCGGCGCGGCGTCGGTCCAGATCACCGCCTGCGGCCCGATCAGCGCTGGATCGTCCAGCGCGCCGGCGCGGATGAAGGTCAGATGGGGGCGCGATTCGGCCATGCTGAACAGGGGCGTGCCGCAACTGGGGCAGAAGCCGCGCTGCATGGCGTTGCCGCTGTCGGCGACACCGTCATGCCAGCGCACTTCGCCGGTGGTGGCGACATGCTCGCTGGGGAAGCAGACATTCACCGTGCCGGAGCCGCCGCCCAGATACTGGCACAGGCGGCACCAGCACATGCGGGCGGCGAGGGGATCGGCGTCGATGGTGATGCGAACGGCGCCGCAGAGGCAGCCAGCGGCGTGGGGCATGATATATTCCTGTTTGGCGGGCCTTATTTGCCCGCCAGTTCATCCTTGAAGGCGTCCAGGCTGAGCGGGCGGCCCAGGAAATTCTGGATCAGCGCATTGGCATCGACCGAGCCACCCGGCTCCAGCACCTGCTTGCGATATTGCATGGCGGTGGCCTTGTCACGGATGCCGTCTTTCTTGAAGCGGGTGAACAGGTCGAGCGCGATCGCCTTTGACCAGACATAGGTATAATAGATGGCCGAATAGCCATCCAGATGACCGAAGCTGGCATAGCTGTGCGTGTTCGGGACGACCGGGAACATGGAATAGCGGCTGATCTGCGTGTCGTACATGGTCGCCAGGTCAAAATCGGGCGCGCGGTTGTAGAAATTGAGCGATACGGCCGAATAGGCAAGTTGCCCCTTCCACCGCACCGCTTCGCCGAACTGGCGGCCGGCGTTCATCTTCTTCACCAGATCTTCGGGGATGGGTTGCCCCTGCGCGTTGGAGGCGAAGCCCTTGAGCGTGTCATAATCCCAGGTCCATTCCTCCAGCAGTTGCGAGGGCGCTTCGATGAAGTCCCATTGCAGATTGCCCATCGATTGAAGGCTGTAGGTCTGCTTGCCGGAATAGAGGCTGTGGATCAGATGGCCGAATTCGTGGAGGAAGGTCGTGACGTCGTCATGATCCATCGGGCCGGTGGCGGGGAAGTTGCAGATCAGCGCACCCACCGGCACCTGCTGCCCGGTCACGCCGGTGCGGATCGGGAATTGCGCGGCGTGATTGAACTTGCCCTTGCGCGGGTGCATGTCGAGGTAGAAGCGGCCGATCAGCTTGCCCTGATCATAGAGTTCCCAGGCGGTCACGCTCTTGTCCCAGACCGGCGTGTTCCATGGCCGGATGTCCGCGCCGAACAGGTCGCCGACCAGCTTGAAGATGCCCTGCCGCGCCTTGTCATAGGTGAAATATTGGCGGACGACTTCAGCGTCGACGGCATATTTCTGCTTGCGCAGGAGGTTCTGCATATAGGCATTGTCCCAGCCTTCCAGCCGTTCGATACCGGGATCGACCGTTTTGGCGAAGGCGAAGAGTTCGTCATAATCCTTGGTCGCGCCCGGTTTTGCCGCGGCATTGACGTCGTCCAGGAAGGCGGCGGCGCGGGTCGGATTGCCGATCATCTTGTCGGCGGTGATCAGCGTCGCATAATCGGGCATGCCGAGCAGGGTCGCCAGTTCATGGCGCTTCTGGAGCAACGTCTTCAGCACGGTTTCGTTCGCCGGCCAGCCGCGATTGCGGAAGGCGATCGACACCTTGCGCCGGGTGTCGCGGATCGATGCGAAATCATTGACGGGCATGATATCGGGATAGTCGTAGCTGATATGGACGAGGCCATCGGCGCCGGGCTTGTGCGTGTCGATATAATCCTGCGGCAGGCCCCTGAGTTCTTCGGGTTTCAGGACGATGTCGCCCTTGTCGTCGCGGATATTCTTGGCGAAGAGCAGGCCGGTTTGTACGATATCCTTCTGAAGTTGCGTCACTTTGGCGCGGGTCGCCGCATCCTTGTCCACGCCGGCGAGGCGATAGCTGACCAGTTGCTTGTTCAGCGCATAGGCGGTCTTCGTATCCAGCCCCTTGGGCGAAATCGCGGACAGGCGATCGTAGATCGGGCGCGACAGGGAGACGTCGGTGACGAGGGCGGCGAGTTTCTGGACGCAGGCTTCGGCCGCGGCGCGGATCTTGTCGTCCGGGTTGGTTTCCGAAATCAGATACATTTCGCTGGAGCCGTCCGACAGGATCAGCGCAAGCCGGTCATAGGCCGCGAAGTCGGTGGCGATCGCAGCCGTGCCGGTGCGGGCCTCCAGCGCCGTCCTGGCCTTCGTCGCGAGCGCGAAGGTGGCGTTGCAGCGGTTTTCCACGGCGGCGGGATCGGCCAGCATCAGGGGCAGGGGATCGAGCAGGCCATGCACATCGGCAGCGGTCGGCGCGGCGACCGGTGCCGCCAGCGCCGTGCCGCTCAACAGAAGAGACAGGAGCGGCAAGCGAGACAGGACAGACATGATACCCCCGATGTTATGATGGCGGGAGACTGGCAAAGATAAACAGGCTTCGCAAGCATGGTCGTGTGGTCCGCCTGCCATCATGCGGACTTGATCATCCTGCGCCGTTCATTTTGGGCCTTGGTGCAGGAAGCGGATGTATATTGGAGGCCTTATCGCCCCTGCCTGCGCGCCATGAAGGCGAGGCGTTCGAACAGCATGATGTCCTGCTCATTCTTGAGCAGCGCGCCATGGAGGGGCGGGATCGCCTTGGTCGGGTCGCTGTTCTGGAGGACGTCGAGCGGCATATCCTCGTTCAGGAGCAGCTTCAGCCAGTCGAGCAGTTCGGATGTGCTGGGCTTTTTCTTGAGGCCGGGGACGTCGCGTATCTCGTAGAAGATATCCATCGCCTTGCCGACCAGTATCTTCTGGATGCCGGGGAAATGGACGTCGATGATCGCCTGCATCGTGTCGCGGTCGGGGAATTTGATATAGTGGAAGAAGCAGCGGCGCAGGAAAGCGTCGGGCAATTCCTTCTCGTTATTGGACGTGATGATGACGACCGGGCGATCGGCGGCGGCGATCGTCTCGCCTGTCTCATAGACGTGGAAGGCCATGCGATCGAGTTCCTGCAACAGGTCGTTGGGAAATTCGATGTCGGCCTTGTCGATCTCGTCGATCAGCAGGACGGGCAGTTTGGGGGAGGTGAACGCCTCCCACAATTTGCCCTTGCGAATATAGTTGCCGATGTCGTGGACGCGCGCATCGCCCAACTGACCGTCGCGCAGGCGGGCGACGGCGTCATATTCATAGAGGCCCTGATGCGCCTTGGTCGTGGACTTGACGTTCCATTCGATCAGCGGCGCGTCCAGCGCTTTCGCGATTTCCTGGGCGAGGACGGTCTTGCCGGTGCCGGGTTCGCCCTTCACCAGCAGGGGACGGCGCAGCAGCACGGCGGCGTTGACCGCCACCTTCAGATCGTCGGTGGCGACATAGTCCTGCGTGCCTTCAAAACGCATCATTCGGTCCCATTCCGTTGTCGATGACAGCCGGACTAGGCAATGCGGCGGGGCCGCGCAATCGGTAAAGGGTCATCCATTACGAGACGTCATGAATCCGGCTGATATGAAGCGTTCCCCGGCGCAGGCCGGGGAACGCATAGCCTCTATCTATTTGTGTCAGGCGCTCCTGGCGCGGACGTCGGCGCGGGCGGCGAGCAAATCCCACAGGCCGCGATGCTGGTTCAGAAGCTGGCGCGCGCCGAACTGGATGGCGCGGTCGATGCCGTCGTCGCCGCCGATGGCGCGGGCGACGTCGAGCGTGGCGGCGCGTTCGGGCAGGGCGCAGGGGTGCGGTTCAAGGCCGGCGCGCAGGGCCGCCATGTCGAGCACATGGCGTACGGCGCGCCAGTCGAGCACCAGCGCCATCGCGGCACCCATGGCGCAGCCGCGACGGTCGGACTGGGCGAGCATGTCGAGCGCATGACGCTGCTGGCTGACGGCGGTTTCGCAATCGGCCTGGCCCGCCGTGCTGGGCGCGGGACCGACGGCGACGGTGACTTGCGTGAGGTAAGCGCGTTCGCGGGCGAAGGCGTCTCCCGCCGCGATCAGCCACTGGCGCGCGGCATTGTCGGCGGAGCGGGTTGCGGCATGATCGATGACGCCGGGATGGCGGCCGTGGAGCATGCAGAGATAATAGGCGCCATCGGCCAGATCGGAGAGCGACAGCAGCGTGTCGCGAGCCACGCCGGCGGCAGCGCGGTTGGCATAGGGATGGGCGGCGGTGCCATCGGCAGCGACCAGCGCTTCCAGGATTCGGGCTATGTCGCCAAATTGGTAGCGCGGTGCCGCTTCGCTCATGCTCTCATCCCTGTTGGTCCCGCAGGTGCGGGCTGTGACCACAGGCATAGCCGGGCGGGGTAAACGTCCGGTTTACGGAATCAGAAAGGGCGACGCTGAAAGCCGCCCTTTTCCGTCAAGAATGGTTAATTTAAATTTACCGGTGCATTTTAATTCTGCCCGATGGTTACTGATCCAGAAAGGACCGCATCTTGCGCGAGCGCGAGGGGTGCTTGAGCTTGCGCAGCGCCTTCGCCTCGATCTGGCGGATGCGTTCGCGGGTCACGCTGAACTGCTGGCCCACTTCCTCCAGGGTGTGGTCCGTGTTCATGCCGATGCCGAAGCGCATGCGCAGCACGCGCTCTTCACGCGGGGTGAGGCTGGCGAGGACGCGGGTGACGGTTTCCTTCAGGTTCGCCTGAATGGCGGCATCCACCGGGATGATCGCATTCTTGTCCTCGATGAAGTCGCCCAGATGGCTGTCTTCCTCGTCGCCGATCGGCGTTTCGAGGGAGATCGGCTCCTTGGCGATCTTCATCACCTTGCGCACCTTTTCGAGCGGCATCGACAGACGCTCGGCCATTTCCTCCGGCGTCGGCTCGCGGCCCTGCTCGTGCAGGAACTGGCGGCTGGTGCGGACCAGCTTGTTGATCGTTTCGATCATGTGGACCGGAATACGGATGGTCCGCGCCTGATCCGCGATCGAGCGGGTGATCGCCTGACGAATCCACCAGGTGGCATAGGTGCTGAACTTGTAGCCGCGGCGATATTCGAACTTATCCACCGCCTTCATCAGGCCGATATTGCCTTCCTGGATGAGGTCGAGAAATTGCAGGCCGCGATTGGTGTATTTCTTCGCGATGGAGATGACGAGGCGCAGATTGGCCTCCACCATTTCCTTCTTCGCGATGCGCGCTTCACGCTCGCCCTTCTGCACCATGTTCACGATACGGCGGAATTCGGACAGCGACATGCCGGTCGCCTGCGCGATTTCGCCCACTTCGTTGCGGATGCGATCGACGGCGCGCCCTTCGGCGGCGACGAAGGCGGACCATTTCTTGTCCAGGCCGCTGACCTTGTCGAGCCAGCCATCGTCCAGCTCATGGTTCACATAGCGGTCGAGGAAGTCCTTGCGGCTGACCTTGTGGCGCTCGGCCAGACGCAACATCTGGCCGCCCAGCGCGGTCAGGCGGCGGTTGTAGGCATAGAGCTGATCGACCAGATATTCGATCTTCTGCTGGTGGAACTTGACGCTTTCCACCTCGGCCGTCAGATTTTCGCGCAGTTCATGATAGCTGTCCTCGGCCGTCTGGCTGAGGGTGTCGCCATTGGCCATGGCGACCATGCGCGCTTCCTGCGCGGCGGAAAATGCCCGGAAAATTTCGGTGATGGTGGCGAACTTCTCAAGCGCCATCGGCTTGAGCGTCTCTTCCATCTGAGCCAGGGAGAGGGTGTTGTCCTCTTCCTCTTCTTCCTCATTGCGGCGGGCGCGGGGGGCGCCATCCTCATCCTCGCCGTCGGCGGGTTCCTCCTCCGGCTCTTCTTCTTCCTTGAAGCTGGGACCGGCGGTCTTTTCGCTGATCTCGCCATCGTCATCCTCGGCGCCTTCCACCAGGCTCTCGGGGGCAGGATCCTTGGACAGCATGGCGTCGAGATCGAGGATCTCACGCAACTGCATTTCGCCGTTATTGAGCGCGGTCGACCATTCGATGATCGCGTTGAAAGTGGTCGGGCTTTCGCACAGACCGAAAATCATCGTGTCGCGGCCGGCCTCGATCCGCTTGGCGATGGCGATTTCGCCTTCACGGCTGAGCAGTTCCACCGCGCCCATTTCGCGCAGATACATGCGAACGGGATCGTCGGTGCGATCGACCGTTTCCTTCTTCTTTTCGGTGACGAGCTTCGGGCCGTCGTCGTCGCCCGAATCATCCTCGGCGTCCTCGGCATCCTCACGCTCGCGCTGTTCGTCGCCGTCTTCGCTGGCTTCCTCATTCTCGACGATATTGACGCCCATCTCGTTGAGGGCGGCCATGATATCCTCGATCTGCTCGGAGGACATCTGGTCCTGCGGCAGGGCGTCGTTCAGCTCGTCATAGGTCAGGTAACCGCGCTTCTTCGCGCGGGCGAGCAGCTTCTTGACGGAGGCCTCGTTGAGATCGAGCAGGGGGGCATCGCCGCCATCTTCTCCATCACCTGCCCCGCCATTTTTGCTGTTCGCCTTGGTCGCCATGTAATCGCCTTACTTCGTCGCCCTGATAAAAGGGCTGACCTTAAATCAAACAATGTCTTCGGACTGCGCAAGTTCCGCAACGCGACGGTCGTGATCGGCCTTCAGCATGCGAATACGCTGCTGCTCAGCGAAATTGGCTTCGCTGACGTCGCTCTCGAACCGTTTCGTTGCTTCCACCAGCGCCGTTTCCAGCTCCGGCCCCTGCGCCATCACCCGAATGGCTTCCTCCAGATCGCGCGCAAGGCGATCAGGGTCGGTTGCCATCCTGTCGGGAGTGAGTGTGAAAGCGTCGGCCCGGAGCATCCCCTTAGCCATATTATACAACTCACCTTGCCCCAATATGGTAAGGAGGGCCTGTGTTTCAACTGTTTCTTTGCGGAAGGACAGAGAGATCATGGCCGCGAGCATCTGAGCGAGCATCGGATCGCCGATTTGCAGGGCCGAAAGCATCTCCCGATGGGGCGCGATCTGGGCTGGATGGCGCAGCAGTGCGGCAAGGACAGCGCGCAGCAGACGTTGCTCCATACCGCTGGCGCCGATCGCGCGCGCTTCGGTGCCAGCGGGCTGAAGCGGCGCTTTCCAGTTGCCGCGCTTGTCCTTTTGCCAGCGCGCGGCGTTGCCACCGCCACCCCCCTGAAAGCGCTGCTGGCCGGGGGCTGCATCGCGGCGGGCGAAGAAACGGGCGTCGTAGCGCTCGCGAAATTCATGGGCGTAGTGGGCGCGGACGTCGGGATGGGCGATCGCATCCGTTATGGCGCGAAGCCGTTGCTTGAGCGCTGCCTTCTGCTCCGGGGTTTCGAGCGGCATGGCGGAGAGTTCATGGCTCCAAAGCCGTTCGATCAGCGGTTCGGCGGCGTTGAGCACCGCTTCCATGGCTTGCGCCCCGCTGGCGCGAATCAGGTCGTCGGGGTCTTGCCCCGGTGGCAGGGTGGCGAAGCAGAGGCTGTGACCGGGGCGCAGCAGCGGCAGGGCGCGGGTGGCGGCGCGGATCGCGGCCTTCTGACCCGCCGAATCGCCGTCGAAGCAGAGGACGGGCACCTCGACCATCTTCCACAGCCGCTCGATCTGATGTTCGGTGAGCGCCGTACCGAGCGGGGCGACCGCTTCGCCGAAGCCGGCCTGGGCCAGCGCGATGACATCCATATAGCCTTCGACCACGATGACGCGGTTGGTGCTGCGGCTGGCGGGGGAGGCCTTGTCGATATTGTAGAGGGTGCGGCCCTTGTCGAAGAGCGGCGTGTCGGGCGAATTGAGATATTTGGGTTCGCCCGCGCCAAGGATGCGGCCACCAAAGGCGATGACCCGGCCGCGAATGTCGCGGATGGGGAACATGAGGCGGCCACGGAAACGGTCGTAGCTGTCGCGCTTTTTGGCGTTGGCGTTACCCTGCTCCAGCGCGTCGGGGTCGATCAGAAGCCCGGCTTCGACCAGCATCTGTTCGCCGAAGTCGCGTAAGGCGGTTTTCAGCTTGCCGCGAGAATCCGGGGAATAGCCGAAGCCGAAGGCGCGGCGGGTGGCGTCGGTCATGCCGCGCTTTTGCAGATAGGCGCGCGCTTCGCCACCGTCGATGACGGCCAGTTGCTCCTCGAAAAACGCCTGTGCTGCGCTCATCGCGTCGTGCAGGCCCTTCGCAGCCTCGGCGCGCTTGGCGGCGCGGGGATCGGCGGCGGGGACGTCCATGCTGGCGGCGGCGGCGAGTTCCTTCACCGCCTCCATGAAGGGCAGGCCGCGCTGGTCCGTCATCCAGCGGATCGCATCGCCATGCGCCCCGCAGCCGAAGCAGTGATAGAAGCCCTTTTCATCGTTGATCGTGAAGCTGGGCGTCTTCTCGTTATGGAAGGGGCAGCAGGCCTTGTACTCGCGGCCGGCCTTCGTGACTTTGACGGTCTTGCCGATGAGGGTGGAGAGCGACGTGCGCGCGCGCAGTTCGTCCAGCCATTGCGGGGTGAGGGTCATGGGCGCTCTTCCCCCTCCCGCGTGCGGGAGGGGGGCAGGGGGGGGGGGCGGACCGGGCCACCCAAAGCTGCCCTCACGATGGTTTCCAACACGCCCTCTATATTATTTGTGAGATCGTTATTCCAGAAACGGACCAGCCGATAGCCCTGCGCTTCGATCTTGCCGGTTCGCAAGCTATCGTAAACCGCAGCATCGACATGCTGGCTTCCATCGAGTTCGATGACCAGCTTGTGCGCCCGGCAGACGAAATCGCATATGAACCCGGCAATAGGCATCTGACGGCTGAATTTAAGCCCCGCGAGTTGCGAGCCTTTCAAATGGCTCCACAGCAGGCGTTCGGCGTTCGTCGCATTATTTCGCAGATTGCGCGCGTCACCTGTCGGTCGTGCCAAGCTATAGGGTGCGCCCACCCCCCGGCCCCCTCCCGCAGGCGGGAGGGGGAGATCAGGTGGCGCGCCCCTGTCGTCGTTCACCCAAGCGCCGCCTTCACCAGGCCGCTCGCCTTGCTCATGTCGATCACCGAGCCATGGCGTTCCTTCAGCACGGCCATGACCTTGCCCATGTCCTTCACGCTTGCGGCGCCGATTTCGGCCTTGATGCCTTCGATCGCGGCCTTCGTTTCGTCCTCGGACAACTGGGCGGGGAGGAAGCTTTCGATCACGTTCAGTTCGGCCTGTTCCTTGGCCGCCAGTTCGTCGCGGCCGCCGCTCGTGAACATGTCGATGGATTCGCGGCGCTGCTTCACCATCTTCTGGAGCACTTCCACGACCACGGCGTCGTCGTCCGGCACGGTGGAGGCGGTGCGCAGTTCGATGTCACGATCCTTCAGCTTCGCCAGAATGAGGCGCACGGCAGCAAGGCGTTCCTTGTCGCCGCCCTTCATCGCAACAATCTGGGCGCTCTTGATGGTGTCGCGAATCATGGCGATCGAATCCTATTTCTTTCGGAAAGAACCAGATATAGCGCCAAAAGAGATTTTTAACAGACGTTGACCTCACGGGCGTGGGGGCATAGGTGACCGGCCGTTTAACCCGCACCAGACGGGTTCCCGCAAAAGCATAAAGGACCGCAGACCATGGCAGACGCCAAAACCCTTACCGTGCCTAAAGGAGCGACAGGGGTCGTGGTTTTTGCTGACGGCAGCGCGGTGTTCGGTCGCGGTTTCGGCGCAGTCGGCGATGCGGTGGGCGAATTGTGCTTCAACACCTCCATCACAGGCTATCAGGAGATCATGACCGATCCGTCCTATGCCGGTCAGATCGTCAACTTCACCTTCCCCCATATCGGCAATGTCGGCACCAATCTGGACGATGTGGAGGCTTTGCACCCCCACGCGCTGGGCTGCATCGTGCGGCAGGACGTCACCGCGCCGAGCAATTTCCGTAATGTCGAACCGTTCGACCAGTGGATGGTCGAGCAGGGCCGCATCGGCCTGGCCGGCGTCGATACCCGCGCGCTGACCCGCCTGATCCGCATCAAGGGCGCGCCCAATGTCGTGATCGCGCATGATCCCGAAGGCGCTTTCGATATCGAAGCGCTGGCGGCCAAGGCCGCTGCGTGGCCGGGGCTGGAGGGCATGGACCTCGCCATCGAAGTCACGGGCAAGGAAAGCCGCCTGTGGAAGGACGGCGTTTGGAAGCTGGGCCATGGTTATGGCCTGAACGAGGCCGGGGATGAGCGGCCCCATGTCGTCGCGATCGATTATGGCGCGAAGAACAATATCTTCCGCAATCTGGTGCAGGCCGGCGCGCGCGTGACCGTGCTGCCCGCCACCGCCAGCTTCGACCAGATCATGGAGCAGAAGCCGGACGGCGTGTTCCTGTCCAACGGTCCGGGCGATCCGGCCGCGACCGGCGCCTATGCCGTGCCCGTCATCGCCGCGCTGCTGACCGAGAATGTGCCGATCTTCGGCATCTGCCTGGGTCATCAGTTGCTGGGTCTGGCCGTGGGCGCGAAGACGATCAAGATGCACCAAGGGCATCGCGGCGCGAACCATCCGGTCAAGCGGCTGGACGACGGGCTGGTCGAGATCACGTCGATGAACCATGGCTTCGCGGTCGATGTCGACACGCTGCCCGCCAATGCGCGCGCGACCCATGTGTCGCTGTTCGACGGCAGCAATTGCGGCATCGAACTGACCGACAGGAACGCCTTCTCGGTGCAATATCACCCCGAAGCGTCGCCGGGGCCGCAGGACAGCTTCTACCTGTTCAAGCGCTTCGTGGATGGCCTGAAAGGGCCGGTCGCGGCATGAGCCAGAACCTGCCCCCCGTAGACGAAGCGCGCCTCGCCGCCGAGTGGGAGGCGGACAAGGATGTTCTCGCCAACCTCGCCGCCAATGGCGATGTGGCGCGGATCGCGCGGGCTGTGGACGTCAGCTTCCGGGGCAGCGAGAAGGATTTCGAGCGCGTCCTCATCCTCGCCAGCCAGTTCGGCTTTGTCGAACTGGATCGGGAGGAAGATGAGGAGGGCGACCCGTTCCTGTTTCTGGAATGTTTTCAGCCGGTCGATGAAGTGTCGATCCGCGCGTTGGCCAGGAAATGCCTCCAGATCGAAATCCTCTGCGGCGTCGAATATGACGGCTGGGGGTGCGAGGCGCAGGCGGGGGGCGTGCATTGATGGCATATCTTGGAAGGGATTGAGCAATGGCGACGGTGCGCGACTTTAAGGTTGAACATCTAAACAATGCCCGACCTCACGAAGAGGTCGAAACCATTGTTCGGCTCGTAGATTGCGGCCGAGAGAAGCTGATCCAGATAGATACCTATGGCCGACCCGGCCGAGAAATCCCTGGCAAAGTTTCGCAAACAATTCGCTTAGATAAAGCCGCTTTTGAAAAGCTGGTGCAGATCGGGAAAAGCCACTTCTGATGCCTAAAAGAACCGACATCTCCTCCATCCTCATCATTGGCGCTGGTCCGATCATCATCGGCCAAGCGTGTGAGTTCGATTATTCGGGCACGCAGGCGGTGAAGGCGCTCAAGGAAGAGGGCTATCGCATCATCCTGGTCAATTCCAACCCGGCCACGATCATGACCGACCCGGAATTTGCCGACGCGACCTATGTCGAGCCGATCACGCCCGAAATCGTGGCGAAGATCATCGAGAAGGAGCGGCCGGACGCGGTGCTGCCGACGATGGGCGGGCAGACGGCGCTGAATACGGCGCTGGCGCTGTTCAACGACGGCACGCTGGCCAAGTACGGCGTGCAGATGATCGGCGCGGACGCCGAAGCGATCGACAAGGCGGAGGACCGGATCAAGTTCCGCGACGCCATGGACAAGATCGGGCTGGAATCGGCTCGTTCGCGCATCGCCCATACGATGGAAGAAGCGCTGGAGGCGCTGGAGTTCACCGGCCTTCCTTCGATCATCCGCCCCAGCTTCACCATGGGCGGCACCGGCGGCGGCATCGCCTATAATCGCGAAGAGTTCATGACCATCGTGCGCGGCGGGCTGGATGCGTCGCCGACGACCGAGGTGCTGATCGAGGAATCGCTGATCGGCTGGAAAGAATATGAGATGGAGGTCGTGCGGGATCGCAACGACAATTGCATCATCATCTGTTCGATCGAAAATGTCGATCCGATGGGCGTCCATACCGGCGACTCCATCACCGTCGCCCCGGCGCTGACGCTGACCGACAAGGAATATCAGATCATGCGCAACGCGAGCATCGCGGTGCTGCGTGAAATCGGTGTGGAAACAGGCGGTTCCAACGTACAGTTCTCGGTCAATCCGAAGGACGGCCGCCTGATCGTGATCGAGATGAACCCGCGCGTGTCGCGATCGTCCGCGCTGGCGTCCAAGGCGACCGGCTTCCCGATCGCCAAGGTCGCGGCGAAGCTGGCGGTGGGCTATACGCTGGACGAGATCACGAACGACATCACCGGGGCGACGCCCGCGTCGTTCGAGCCGACGATCGACTATGTCGTGACGAAGATTCCGCGCTTCGCCTTCGAAAAGTTCAAGGGCGCCGAGCCGCTGCTGGGCACCGCCATGAAGTCCGTCGGCGAAGTCATGGCGATCGGCCGCAACATCCATGAATCGATGCAGAAGGCGCTGCGCGGTCTGGAGACGGGCCTCTCAGGCTTCAATAATGTCGATCATCTGGTCGGCGCGCCCAAGGACGACATCGTCGCCGCGCTGGCGCAGGCGACCCCGGACCGGTTGCTGGTCGCGGCGCAGGCTCTGCGCGAAGGGCTTTCCGTGCAGGAAATCCATAATATCGCCAAGTTCGATCCCTGGTTCCTGGAGCGGATCAAGGAAATCGTCGATGCGGAAGGCGAGGTTCTGGAAAACGGCCTGCCGCAGGATACGGACGGGATGCGCCGCCTGAAATCCATGGGCTTTTCCGACAAGCGGCTCGCCTGGCTGGCGCTCAAGTCCGCCAATCTGCGCGGCATGGAGCGGGGCATCGCGCGTGGCTCCGGCCTGATCCACGAAGCGGTCAAGGCGATGACCGGCGGCGTGACCGAGGACGAAGTGCGCAAGCTGCGCCACAAGCTGGGCGTGCGGCCCGTGTTCAAGCGCATCGACACCTGCGCCGCCGAGTTCGAGGCGAAGACGCCGTACATGTATTCCACCTATGAAGCGCCGCTGTTCGGCGAGGCGGAGAATGAAGCCGCGCCGACCGACCGCAAGAAGGTCGTCATATTGGGTGGCGGGCCGAACCGGATCGGGCAGGGGATCGAGTTCGACTATTGCTGCGTTCATGCCTGCTTCGCGCTGAGCGAGGTCGGCTATGAGACGATCATGGTCAACTGCAACCCGGAAACGGTGTCGACCGACTATGACACGTCCGACCGCCTCTATTTCGAGCCGCTGACGGCCGAGGATGTGCTGGAAATCCTGCATGTCGAGATGTCGAACGGGACGCTGGCCGGCGTACTGGTGCAGTTTGGCGGGCAGACGCCGCTGAAACTGGCGCAGGCGCTGGAGGACGCGGGCATCCCGATCCTGGGCACCAGCCCGGACGCGATCGACCTGGCGGAGGATCGCGAGCGTTTCGCGGCGCTGATCGACAAGCTGAAGCTGCGCCAGCCCGCCAACGGCATTGCGCGCAGCCGCGAGGAAGCGATCGCGGTCGCCAATCGCATCGGCTATCCGGTGTTGATGCGGCCGAGCTATGTGCTGGGCGGCCGGGCGATGGAGATCGTGGACGGCCAGGCGCAACTGGAGGAATATATCACCACCGCCGTTCAGGTGTCGGGCGAATCCCCGGTGCTGATCGACCAGTATCTGCGCGACGCGATCGAGGTCGATGTGGACGCGCTGTGCGATGGCGACGATGTGGTCGTGGCCGGCGTTTTGCAGCATATCGAGGAAGCGGGCGTCCATTCCGGCGACAGCGCCTGTTCGCTGCCGCCCTACAGCCTGTCGGACGAGATCATCGCGGAGATCGAGCGGCAGACCGAAGTGCTGGCACATGCCTTATCGGTGCGCGGCCTGATGAACATCCAGTTCGCGGTCAAGGATGGCACTGTCTATCTGATCGAGGTCAACCCGCGCGCCAGCCGCACCGTGCCCTTCGTCGCCAAGGCGATCGGTACGCCCATCGCCAAGATCGCCAGCCGCGTGATGGCGGGGGAGAAGATCAGGGATCTGCCGAAGATCGACCGCAATGCGATCGACCATGTGGCGGTGAAGGAAGCGGTATTCCCGTTCAATCGCTTTCCCGGCGTCGATCCGGTCCTGTCACCGGAAATGAAGAGCACCGGCGAAGTCATGGGGATCGATAGCAATTTCGCGATCGCCTTCGCCAAGGCGCAGATCGGCGCGGGCACCGTCCTGCCCACCAGCGGCACGGTGTTCATTTCGCTGAAGGATAGCGACAAGCCGGTCATCCTGCCGGCCGCGCGCAAGCTGGTGGCGATGGGCTTCAAGCTGATCGCGACCGGTGGCACGGCCGACTATCTGGCCGACCATGGCATCGCGGTGGAGAAGGTGAACAAGGTCGCCGAGGGTCGTCCGCATATCGTGGACAAGATTACCGACGGCGACGTGCAGTTGATCTTCAACACGACCGAGGGCTGGCAGTCGCTCAAGGACAGCAAGGCGATCCGCACCAGCGCCCTTCGGCAGAAGGTGGCGAGCTTCACGACTGCGGCGGCCAGTGTCGCCGCGGCGGACGCGATCGAGGCTTTGCGGGGCCATGCCCTTGAAGTGCGCTCGCTCCAGTCCTATTATCCCCTGTCGCACGCTTGATCCCCTCTACAGGAATGATGCTGCGGGGCGGCCTCTGAACGGGGCCGCCAGAGGGAAGTTTTGACGAAGGATTTAAGGGAATGGCGACCGTCGAGAAGATGCCGATGCTGCAAATGGGCTATGACAAGCTCAATACGCAGCTTCGCGAACTGAAGGCTGAACGGCCTTTGATCGTGGACGCCATCGAAGAAGCGCGCGCGCATGGCGACCTGTCGGAAAACGCGGAATATCACGCGGCCAAGGAACGGCA
This sequence comes from Sphingobium sp. Leaf26, assembly GCF_001421665.1. Classification (GTDB taxonomy): domain Bacteria; phylum Pseudomonadota; class Alphaproteobacteria; order Sphingomonadales; family Sphingomonadaceae; genus Sphingobium. Next base: position 207,641 of record NZ_LMKV01000001.1, on the reverse strand, counting down.
GGGCCAGGTCGAAGCGATGATCAACGACCTGGAAGACAAGCTGTCGCGGGCGCAGGTGATCGATCCTACGATGCTGTCGGGTGACAAGATCATCTTCGGCGCGACCGTGACGCTGCTGGACGAAGACGACAAGCCGGTGAAGTATCAGATCGTGGGTCTGGCCGAGGCGGATGCCAAGCTGGGCATGATTTCGTACAACAGCCCGCTGGGCCGCGCGCTGATCGGTCGTACCGTTGGCGAAGATGTGGAAGTGTCGGTCCCTTCGGGCGACAAATTCTACCAGGTCGACAAGATCGAATTCATCTGACCGTGAAATTGCCCGCCGGACGACTGACAAACGGGATTGCGGCGATCACCTTCGCCGCTTTCCTGCTGCTCTTTCTGACGGGGCAGGTGGACAATGCCGCCGTCATCGGCGGCTTCATTCCGGCCCGGCTGGGCGATCCGGCGTTGCTGGACGGCATGGTTGCCGTGCCCGCCTTTCTGACGCCGCTCAGTTGCACCTTCATCCATGCCGGCTGGCTGCACATTGGCTTCAATCTGTTGATGCTGCTGTTCTGCGGGCGGCAGGTGGAACATGTGCTGGGCTGGGGCGGGACGCTGGCCCTCTACATCGTCGGCGCTTATGGCGCCTGCCTGGCGCAATGGGCGATCGACCCGGCCTCGACCAACCCGATGGTAGGGGCGAGCGGCGCCATTTCCGCGATCATCGCGCCCTATGCGCTGCTCTACAGCCAGCAGCAGGTGCGGGCAATCGGGCCGCTTTCGGCCAATCTGGTGCGGGTTCTGTGGTTGGCGGCGGGCTGGATCGCGGTCCAACTGATGATCGGCCTCGCCAGCGGCGCTGGCATGCGCGAATTGGGGCAGATCGCCATCGCCGCGCATATCGGCGGCTTCATCATCGGGCTGGCGATGACCCGGCCCCTGTTGCGCTGGCGCTTTCGCAAGAAGCCGCGCACGATACACTGAGATTGCTGCTGTTCCCCAGCCTGCGCCGGGGAACAGAATGCACATCACGCGCCCGGCAGTTCCGGTTCAAGCAACCGGTGCAGATGCACGATGACATAGCGCATCTCCGCATCGTCAACCGTACGCTGCGCAGCGCTGCGCCAGGCCTTTTCGGCCGAGGCATAGTCGGGGAACACGCCGACCAGATCGACGGCGGACAGATCCTGAAATTCCAGCGTCTGCGGATTGGTCACGCGGCCGCCCATCACCAGATGCATTTTGCTCATGGCGTTTTATATTCTCCTGTGGCTGATGCCGACGCCTTAGCATCGTCGCCGTCATCAGCCAAGGAGAGGAGGGGCAAGCGTCGATTGCGTTTGCCGAAATCGCGATTAGTTTTTGGGCAATCGCGCCTTGATCGCATCGCTGAGCGCATCGACCTTGGCCGCGACGAGCGCGGTGACTTCGTCGGCCAGCTTCGACGCCTTGGCCGGCAAGTCCGCAGCGGCGATACTGTCGCGGGCGTCAGCCGCCACATCGCTGGCGACGTGAAGGGCATTGGCAGCGCTCTTTCTTACGCCACCCGTATTATGGGCTGCGCTGTTCAGCGCGTTGGCTGCACCCTGCTTCACCGTTTCTGCGCCTTCCGCAGCGGCGGCGCGGGCGGCGATGGCGGCTTCCAGCACGCGCGATCCGGCGGTGACGGCCAGACCCGGCAGAGCTTTCATCGCAGCGCGGCTCTTGGGGAACATCCAAGCGACGACCGCGCCCACCGCCACCGCGCCGGCCACGGCGACAATGGGATGTTCCTGCACGATTTCATTGGCGCGGGTAGCAACGCGCGCGGTGCGGTCCTTGGCATCGCCATAGGCTTCGCTGGCCTTGTCCCGGCTGGTCTGGATCAGGTCGCCGGCGCTTTCGCGCGCCTTGTCGGTGGTGTCCTTGATCTTGTCCGTCGCTGTGGACGCCGCATCATTTGCAGCTTCGCGAACGCGGGTAATCTGTGCGCGGATGTCAGCCATTGTCAGTCTCCGAATGTTCCGGTCTATTTTTCAAGTCAACGTACAGGCGGGCGAAAAGTGCCGCCAGCGGACGACGGGCGAGAAACAGGCCGAAGGCGGTGGCTGCGGCGCCGATTGCGATGGGCCGCTGCCGCGCATGAGCGGCAGCCTGCGCGATACCGTTCGTGACAGCGGCGCCGGCCTTGTCCTTTACATCCTGTTTCAGGCGGGCAGGGGTGACGCGCACCCTGGCTTCCTGCGCCGTCAGGTGCAGGCGGCCCCTGGCGGCGTCTGCCCGGTCGCAGGCGGCGCGATAGCGGCTTTCCAGGTTCATGGCGCGATCGCCTTCCTCATGCGGGTGATGCAGCCCTTCGCCGCGAGCAGCAGCAGCAGGGTGACGATCAGTCCGCCGCCCGCCACGATCAGCGTGGCCCAGATGGGGGCCACCAGTTGCGACAGGGCGATGGTGAGGCCCACCAGCAGGGCCACGATGCTGGCAAAGGCCAGCATGAGCGCCACCATGGCAAAGATGGCGGCATTGCGTATGCCTGCGCCGATGATGCCCGCGCGCAGTTTCTGCTTTTCCGCCTCGGCAGCGGCATAAGCGCGGCCATCCGCATATAGGCGCGACAGCACCTCCTTCACGCTTTCGGTCTTCACGCTCTCGTTGCGCGCATCGTGATCGGGCGCGCCATGGGGCTGCTCATCGGTCGGCGGCGTCACCGCCGTATCCGTTGGTGTATCAGTCAATTGGCCCTCCGCCCCGCCTTGCGGGCCTGTGCTTGGGTCGGAATATGCAATCGGGGGGAAGGCTTACGCTTTGTCATCCGATCCCTTGGCAAGGCGCATCAGCACGAAGCCGACCACCGCCGCCGCACCGATCGCCACGGCCGGACTCTTGCGCACGAAATCACGCGCTTCGCCGATCAACTGGTCTACATCCTTCGCATCCAGCGAATCCGCCGCACCGGCAACCGATTCCGCCGCCTGGCGGGCATAGTCGCCATATTGCGGGCCGAGCTTGGAATCGACCGTGCCAGCCGTGTCGGAAATCAGCTTGGCAAGGCTCTGCAAAGTCGTGCCGGTCTTGTCCTTTGCGACGCCGGCGGCGGACTTGGCGGTCTTGCCGGCCTGTTCCTTGATCGGGTCGATATGCGCCTTCCAATCGACGGCATTCAGTTTGTCGGCTGCGGCCTTTGCAGCCTTTTCGGCCTGTTCCTTGATCGGGGCGATCTGGGCGGTCCAGCTATTAGAGGCGGCGCCATTGCCGGGCTTCTTGGCCGGCGCCTTGCGCGTGGCGGCCTTCTTGACCGGGGCGGTCTTCACGGCAGGCGAAGAGGGGCTGGCGATCGCCGGCTTGGCGGCCTTCGCCTTGATCGGCTTGACGACCGGCGTTTTCTTGACGCGCTTGACGGGCGGGGTTTCCGGTGTGTCGGCCATCGTCCTCTTGTCTCCCTTTCCAATTCACATGGGGCCGGGCGGGCCGGCGGATATCATGGTCCAAATGCTTCGCAACGGCCTACAGTTCCGTTGCCGTTACATTTTCGAGCATCGGCATTTTTTGCATCTGCGCAACCCCCTGCATTGCCAATGCGGGAGGCGCTGGCTAAGCGGAGCGCGCATATGAGGCCAAAAGGCCGACGCCCAGACCGCCTCAGGCCGAAAGGCCGACGCCCAGACCGCCTCAGGCCGCAAGGCCGACGCCCAGACCGCAAGTGCAGGAGCGATCATGACCGCCATTCTCGATATTCACGCCCGCCAGATACTCGACAGCCGGGGCAACCCCACCGTCGAAGTCGACGTCATGCTGGAAGATGGCAGCTTCGGCCGCGCCGCCGTGCCATCGGGCGCGTCCACCGGTGCCTATGAAGCCGTCGAAAAGCGCGACGGCGACAAAAGCAAATATCTGGGCAAGGGCGTCCTTCAGGCCGTTGCCGCCGTCAATGACGAGATTGCCGGCGAACTGATCGGCCTGGACGCCGAGGATCAGGGTGAAGTCGACGCCGCGATGATCGCGCTGGACGGCACCGAAAACAAGTCGCGGCTTGGCGCCAACGCCATTCTGGGCGTGTCGCTCGCCGCCGCCAAGGCCGCCGCAGATGCGCGCGGCCTGCCACTCTATCGCTATGTCGGCGGGGTGCAGTCGCATGTCCTGCCGGTGCCGATGATGAACATCATCAACGGCGGCGAACATGCCGACAACCCGATCGATTTCCAGGAATTCATGATCATGCCGGTCGGTGCCGAGAGCATCGCAGACGCGGTCCGCATCGGTTCGGAAATCTTCCACACCCTCAAGAAGGGGCTGCACGACAAGGGGCTGGCGACGTCGGTCGGCGACGAGGGCGGCTTCGCCCCCAACATCGCCTCGACTCGCGACGCTCTCGACTTCATCATGCTGTCGGTAGAGAAGGCGGGCTACAAGCCGGGCGACGACGTCGTGTTGGCGCTGGACTGCGCGGCGACGGAGTTCTTCAAGAACGGCCGTTACGAAATTTCGGGCGAAGGCCTGTCGCTGACGCCGGTCGAAATGGCCGATTATCTGGCGGCCCTGACCAACGACTATCCGATCAAGTCGATCGAAGACGGCATGAGCGAGGATGATTTCGAGGGCTGGAAGGCGCTGACCGACAAGATCGGACATCAGGTCCAGCTTGTCGGCGACGACCTGTTCGTCACCAACCCCGCGCGCCTCGCCATGGGCATCGGCAAGGGGCTGGCCAACTCGCTGCTGGTCAAGGTCAACCAGATCGGCACGCTGACCGAGACGCTGGCCGCCGTCGATCTGGCGCACCGGTCGCGGTATAGCGCGGTCATGTCGCACCGTTCCGGCGAAACCGAGGATGCGACCATCGCCGACCTCGCCGTCGCCACCAACTGCGGCCAGATCAAGACCGGTTCGCTGGCCCGTTCCGACCGGTTGGCCAAATATAACCAGCTCATCCGCATCGAGGAAGAACTGGGCGACATCGCCGTCTATGCCGGGCGTTCGATCTTCCGGTAAAAACATAAAGAGGCTCAGCCGGCCGCAAGCGACGCATTTTTCGCTTGCGGCCGGCCTTTTCCTGTGATTCTTCTGGTCCATGGCGCATATCGCGAAACTTCGTCTCCTTCTGTTGTCGGCTATCGGCCCTGCGATTGCGTTGCTGCTGCTGCTGTTCTTCGCCGGCTATGTCGTGCTGGGGGCCAACGGGGTGCTGGCATGGGGTGACTATTCACGCCAGTTGCACGTCGCGCAGACCGAACTGAAGCAGACCCGCCATGCCCAGGCCGAATTGCGCAACCGCGTCGAGGCGCTTGATCCGCGCCGTGTCGATCCTGACCTGGCCGACGAACTGATCCGCCGCCAGCTTGGGGTGATTCACCATGACGAAGTGGTCGTGCCCCTGAACTGATATCGGCATTGACGTTACGGAAGCGTGACGTTCGTGAAAGTATTTTGCGCGAAAATCCTCCGCTTCGTAATTTTGCTGCGAGCGCGTTTTGCCACTCTGTGGCCAGTTCGTTCAAACCCATCAATTTTCGGTCATAGCTATTGGTTCTGGCCGGATTCCGGGGGGTCCGCAGTTGCAATATATGCAACTCTGCCGCTATATCGGGCTTCCTTCCATCCTACCCCCACGCAAAAGGATAATAGCCTTGGCGAAACCAACCACGCCGCGCGCTGCGAGCGATAAGGCAAAGGCGGCTGCACCCGCCGCTGCCGGTGCGGACCATAACCGGCCGCGCCCGGAAACGCCGACCGACTACAAGGCCAGCAAAGAAGAACTGCTGGAGTTCTACCGGCAGATGGTCCTGATCCGCCGCTTCGAGGAAAAGGCCGGCCAACTCTATGGCCTGGGTTTCATCGGCGGCTTCTGCCACCTCTATATCGGTCAGGAAGCGGTTGCCGTCGGCATCCAGTCGGCGTTGAAGCCCGGCAAGGACAGCGTCATCACCGGCTATCGCGACCATGGCCACATGCTGGCCTATGGCATCGACCCCAAGCTCATCATGGCTGAACTGACCGGTCGTGAAGCGGGTATCTCGCGCGGCAAGGGCGGTTCGATGCACATGTTCAGCGTCGAGCATAAATTCTACGGCGGCCATGGCATCGTCGGTGCTCAGGTGTCGCTGGGTGCAGGCCTGGGCTTCGCGCACAAGTACAATAATGACGGCGGCGTGTGCGTCGCTTATTTCGGTGACGGCGCGGCCAATCAGGGCCAGGTCTATGAATCGTTCAACATGGCCGAGTTGTGGAAGTTGCCGATCATCTTCGTGATCGAAAACAACCAGTATGCCATGGGCACCAGCGTCAACCGCGCCTCGTCGGAAGACCAGCTCTATCGTCGTGGCGAAAGCTTCCGCATTCCCGGTCTTCAGGTCGACGGCATGGACGTGCTCGCCGTGCGCGGCGCGACCGAGGAAGCGCTCAAGTGGGTGCACGAAGGCAATGGCCCGATCCTGCTGGAAATGAAGACCTACCGCTATCGCGGTCACTCCATGTCCGACCCGGCCAAGTACCGGTCGCGCGACGAAGTGCAGGCGGTGCGCGACAACAGCGACCCGATCGAGGCCGTGAAGAAATATCTGGTCGCAGCCGGCGTCAGCGAAGACGAGATCAAGGTGATCGACCAGGACATCCGCAAGGTCGTGGCCGAAGCCGCCGACTTTGCCGAAACCTCGCCCGAACCGGAACTGGCTGAACTCTATACCGACGTGCTGGTGGAGCAATATTAATGGGTATCGAAATCAAGATGCCGGCGCTCTCGCCGACGATGGAAGAGGGCACGCTGGCCAAGTGGCTGGTGAAGGAAGGCGACGAAGTGAAGTCGGGCGATATCCTGGCGGAAATCGAAACCGACAAGGCGACGATGGAATTCGAAGCCGTCGATGAAGGCAAGATCGGCAAGATCATGATCGCCGAAGGTAGCGAAGGCGTGAAGGTCGGCACCGTCATCGCGACGATGGCGGGCGAGGATGGCGACGCCGCTCCGGCCCCCGCACCGAAGGCGGAAGAAGCGCCGAAGGCGGATGCCGAAGCGCCCAAGAAGGCCGAAAGCGGAACGTCCAAGCTGGCGTCGGAAGCCCGCGCGACCGTGGCTGACCCGGACCTTCCGGCCGGCACCCAGTTCGTCAAGACGACCGTGCGCGAAGCATTGCGCGACGCGATGGCCGAAGAAATGCGCAAGGATGAGCGCGTTTTCGTGATGGGCGAGGAAGTCGCCGAATATCAGGGCGCCTACAAGGTCACGCAGGGCCTGCTGGACGAATTCGGTCCCAAGCGCGTCATCGACACGCCGATCACCGAATATGGTTTTGCCGGCATCGGCACGGGCGCGGCCATGGGTGGCCTGCGTCCGGTCATCGAGTTCATGACGTTCAACTTCGCCATGCAGGCGATCGATCACATCATCAACTCGGCCGCCAAGACCAACTATATGTCCGGCGGCCAGATGCGCTGCCCGATCGTGTTCCGTGGCCCTAACGGCGCGGCCAGCCGCGTCGGCGCGCAGCACAGCCAGAACTACGGTCCCTGGTATGCCGCCGTTCCCGGCCTGATCGTCATCGCGCCCTATGACGCGGCCGACGCCAAGGGCCTGCTCAAGGCTGCGATCCGCTCGACCGACCCGGTCGTGTTCCTGGAGAACGAACTGCTCTACGGTCGCAGCTTCGACGTGCCCAAGGTCGATGACTATGTCCTGCCGATCGGCAAGGCGCGCATCATGCGTCCGGGCAAGGACGTCACGCTGGTCAGCTATTCGATCGGTGTGGGCCTCGCGCTCGACGCGGCAGAGACGCTGGCGGGCGAGGGCATCGACGCCGAAGTGATCGACCTGCGCACGCTGCGTCCGCTCGACACGGCAACGGTGCTGGAAAGCCTCAAGAAAACCAACCGCCTCGTCGTGGTGGAAGAGGGTTGGCCGACCTGCTCGATCGCGTCGGAAATCGCTGCGGTCGTGATGGAGCAGGGCTTCGACGATCTCGACGCTCCGGTCCTGCGCGTCACCAACGAGGATGTGCCGCTGCCCTATGCCGCCAACCTCGAAAAGCTGGCGCTGATCGACGCAGCCCGCGTCGTCGCGGCGGCGAAGAAGGTCTGCTACAAATAAGGCCGGCTACCGGCACGAAAAAGGAAAGGGCGGCTGTTTCAGCCGCCCTTTTCGTATCCGGTGCCGGTGCGCGCCTTGAGCGCCTGTCAGCAGGCGGCCGTAGCAGACGTTGCCAGACTGCCGGCATTCTTGATCTGCTGGTCGGTCCGTTCGCGCACGTTGAACGCGCTGGTATAGCGGATGACCTTGGCGCCGAAGATCGAATTGGTGATCAGCGGCTGGTAATTATAAGCGACCTCCACGAACATCACGGCAGTGCTGCTGGCGGATTTGACCTTGGTGGCGGCTGTCGTGCCTGGCCCCATGCCGTCTTTCATGCTGGCGCTGGTCTTGCCGTCATTGGCAACACCGTAGCTGGAGGTGAAACTGCCGGTGCCCCAACAACGCTGCCAGCGAATAAATTGGCCTTCGTTCGCCCCGGTAAGGCCGTTGGGTTCCAGATCCGACAGAAAGATGCGGCCGTTGGCCTTGAGCTTGAGCGAATCGGTGGCCAGGTCCGCGCCGGTCATGATCTCATTGACGTCGGCCTCATCGATCGACGTTCGCACACGCGAGGCATTGTCGGCCACGAGCATCGCCACCTGACTGACGCGCATATGGGCCAGCGCCAGGTTCGCGCATTCCAGACCGGCCATGCACAGCACGACCAGAACCGGCAGCGAAAAGGCGAACTCGATCAGCGCCAGACCGCGATCGTCCCGGCGCAGGCGGCGCAGCAGGGCGCGAAGAATATGAAGGCGAGTCATCAACTGCACCTGATCGTCGGTGTGCCCTGATTGGCCCAGGGCTGGTTGCGGACCATGGTGGAGGCGGTGGCGGACTGGGTCGCACTCCATCCGAGCATCTTGGCGAGCGGGAAGAGACGCGGCATCGATATCGTCACTTCATAATAGACGATGTCGTCCGCACCGCCCAGGCCGCTGGCGCCGCTATTGCTGTCGTAGCTGCCATTGCCATTAGCGTCTTCATAACAGTCGCCGCTATTATAGGTGCCGAGCGGAGCGGTGTCGGTGGTGATCTTCTCCGGCTTTCCTACGCGGGAAAAGTTGTAGTAGCTTTTCTTGGTGGTCGATGTGGTGCCGTTCTTGGAATTGATCGCCCCCATTTGCGCCTCGATATAGGTGTCGATGTCCGTGCTGTTGAGCGTGCCCACCGATGCCGAACGCGCGGCTTTCTCCAGTACGCCGCGGGTCACGGCGCGCAGATAGGATTGATAGCCCAGGTCGCCGATCGCCATGATGGTCAGGATCAGCGGCCCGGCCACCAGACCGAATTCCAGCAGCGTCGCGCCCCGCGCATGATCGCGCAGCCGGGTCAGGAAGCGGGCGGTGCTACCGATCATTGCGACAGCCTCAACCCGCCGATATTCTTGGCGATATCCTTGAATTTCTGGCGCAAAGTGGATGGCTTATAGGCCATGAACCAGTGGTTGCTGCTGTTGGCGCATGTCTGCAATTCGGTATCGAGCATCGTTGAATCGAGCGTGCCCGCTGCTGGCTGGTCCTTGAAGCCGACGACCCAGATAGTGACTCCCTGGCCCTTGATGGCGTTGCACATCATTTCCAGCCGCCGCTTGTGGATCGCTTTCAGTCCGTCATCGTCGGTGCTGGTGGCTGCGACGCGGCCATCCAACTTCTGATAGCCATAGGCGCCATAGACGGACTGATAGGCGGTCAGATCGCCGTCGGTCATGAAGATGATATGACGTGAAATGTTGAAGCCGTTGGGTGCATTGGCGTTTTCGCTGGCGAAGATGCCGGTGGGCGACAGGAAGCGGGCGCCCCACATCATGCCGATGTCATGATAGGTGCCGCCGACTGCGATCAGGCCGTCGATATAGGTATCGAAGCTGCTCGTCATGCCGGAGGGTGTGGCCGATCGGCTGGTGTAACTCGCCAGCTTGCGCGCCTTGCTGGGGCAGGCGTTCCAGCCGCCTGAGCCAGATCTATAATCGGGATAGACATTGTCGTTCAGCCAGCGGCCGCTGCGATCAAACTCTATTTCCGGCCAGTGCGGACGCCACTTTGTCGCGGTGTTGGTCGGGGCCGTGTCGATTTGCAGGTCAAAGGCGCCCGCCGGAATGGAAGAAGTCGATGTTGTCGATGTAATGCTGCTATCCGTGTCCCGTTCCTCGATGCAACCGGACCAAGTGGAGGTGGTGCCATCGATAAAGGCGGGATTAAGGGTGGACGCCCCGGTTATGAAAGTGGAGACGTCGGCGGCGAAGTCATTATAGGCCCAGACATTCAGCGACGTGTTGCCTGTGCCACCGGTGACGTTGGTGGTGTGCGTGGTCGTGACTTCCTGACGCACGCACTTCTGATTGCCACTGCCTGATGATGGGAAAGGGTTGGTCCCGTTCCAGCTATAGGCCGCATAGACGATCTTGGTTACGGTGCCAGGATAGCTGCCGCTGACGGACGTGGATACATTGGCCCAGGTCTGACAGTTCGATCGCGACACGTTGCTTGAATCGCTCTGCGCAGAGGAGGCGCTGGTGCGGCAATTATTTGATCCGAAGCCCGCATAACCTCGATAACAGGTATTCGTGGTCGATGGCGTGTCCCTATAATAGGTCATGCGTCGACTGTTATAGGTCCATGTATCTCCCGCCGTTCCGCCCAACATCGCGCTCGAAGGCAGCGAATAGCCGACATTCACGGTCGAGCTATAGGGCATGAAGCCGTAACGGATGCGCCCGGTCGTGTCGGACCCCGCGCCCAGCGTGTCGTAGAAATCCTTCACCGCCAGCTTGAGGGCCGCCAGCCGCGTCATGACGGTGCCGTCTGTGTCGGTCATGTTGCTGGCCATGGAGCCGGTGGTGTCGAGCACCAGCATGACGTCGGTGTTGCCGATGTCGAACCGGCTTTCGCACGTCACGGCGAGCGGAAGCGTGGTGTAGCCGAAGATCTTCATGATCGTGGTCGGCATGGTCGTTTCCGCGGTCACCTGAACCGTGGTCGTTTCGCTGGGCTTGCTCTGGATGACCGGGGTGAAGTCAGCAGCCTGGAACGTATTCTGCGGGAAGTTGAAGTTGAAGAACTTGCGCGCTTCGGCAATGTCGGACGTCGACATGGACGCGCCGGTCATGGCGCGGCGGCCGGCCAGGGCGGCGGCGTCGCAGGCCTGCTGCATGCGGGCGCGGGCCATATAGGCGCGGCTCATGTCCAGACCGCCGCCGATCAGCGCGGCGAGCGGGATGATCGCCGCAGCGACCATCGCCATGACGTTGCCCGCCTGGTTGCCCGCCAGACGCTTCAGAAAGCCCATCGGTTGCTCGTTTGTCTTGCCCATTTGCCCGCAATCACCCATGTCGCGCCCGACACCCCCAATGATGGGTCGGGCAGCCTGTCCGCCTATGCAGGCGCACTCGTTAGAATGTGTATGAGGAAGATGGTTAAAGGACCGATAACTTGGGCAATGCCTGCCGATGCGGGAGTCGCGGCGTGAGATTGGGCGATGACGCATTGCCGCCGTTGGCGATATTGCTGAGCGCGCATGCTGGCGGGCAGGTCGACCGGCACCGTGCGCTATGGGCGTTCGACGCGCGGCTGGCGAAGGTGGCGCGGACCACCAGCGAGGCGATGATCGGGCAGATGCGCCTGGCCTGGTGGAATGACGTCATCGACGATGCCGCCGGGGTCAAGGGGCAGGGTGAGCCGGTGGTCGATGCCATGCGGGCGAGCGGAGCGATCGGTGCACCGGGGCCGAACGTTGTCAATCTGGCGGCGGTGATCGACGGCTGGGAGGTGCTGGTGGTCGAACCGGACATCGACCTGCTGGGCCTGCGCGACTATGCGGTCGGGCGCGGTGGCGGCCTGTTCCAGGCTTTGGCCGATGTGGCGGAGGCGCCGGACTGGCTGACGGCAGCGGGGCAGGTCTGGGCGCTTTGGGATCTGGCCGGCCATGTCGGGGATGAAGCGCTGGCCATGGCGGCGCTGGAACTGGCGCAGACCTTGTTGCCGCAGGTGGAGGGCGCGCAATGGACGCGGGCCTGGAAGCCGCTGCGCATCGCCTTCACGCTGGCGCGGCAGGATGTGGCGGAAGGACGTGGGGCGCCCACCGGGATATCGCGGTCGCTGGCATGGCGATTGCTGCGAATCGCGCTTGTCGGGCGATAGACTGTCAGGATAGGCTGGCCCCGCGACGAACGGAGGAGGGCGGCATGGGGCGATTGCTGGCGGGCGGCATGGCGGCGCTATTGCTGGTCGCAGGCGGGCTGTTCTGGTGGCAGGGTCGGGCCGATACGGCGCCAGTGCCGCAACTTGCGGCTGCACCGCCGCCGCCGCCCGAAGTCGAGAGCCTGCCTGAGGGCGATCCCGATGCCGTGGGGGAGGCACCGCCGATGCCGGGCGAGGCCAGCCCGCAGAGCCGCGAGCAGAAGCGCTTCGCCCGTTACGACCGCAATCGCGACGGCGTCATCACCCGCGTCGAGATGATGGGCAGCCGCACCAGGGCGTTCAAGGCGCTGGACAAGGATGGCGACAACCTGCTGTCCTTCGAGGAATGGGCGGCGGCGACCGCAGACCGGTTCGGCGCGGCGGATGCCGACAAGGATGGCAGGCTGACCCCTGCGGAGTTCGCCGCCACTGCGCCCAAGCGGGCGGCGAAGGCGAAGTGCAAATGCTGATATGCCGGACCCCGGCCTTCGCCGGGGAACGGGACGTCAGGCGATTTCCATATCCCCCATCCACACGCCGAAGGAGGCGCGGGCGCGGGCGGTATAGGCTTCCTTGCGCTGTTTCTTCTTCACATCGTCCAGTGTCGGGAAGAGGCCGAAATTGACGTTCATCGGCTGATAGTCGGCGCTCACCACATTGCCCGTCACATGGCCGAGCAGCGCGCCGAGCGCCGTGTCGGCGGGCGGCTGGGTCAGGTCGCGGCCCAGCAGTTCGGCCGCAGCGAAACGCCCGGCGATCAGGCCAATGGCGGCGCTTTCCACATAGCCTTCGCAACCCGTCATCTGGCCGGCGAAGCGGATATGCGGCGCGCTTTTCAGGCGCAGCGTCTGGTCGAGCAGTTTTGGCGACTGGATGAACGTATTGCGATGCAGACCGCCCAGCCGCGCAAACTCCGCCTTTTCAAGGCCGGGTATGGTGCGGAACAACTCGATCTGCGGGCCATGTTTCAGCTTCGTCTGGAAACCGACCATGTTCCACAGCGTGCCGGACGCATTGTCCTGCCGCAACTGCACAACCGCATAGGGCCAGCGGCCGGTACGCGGATTGTCGAGGCCCATCGGCTTCATCGGCCCGTGACGCAGCGTTTCCGGCCCGCGCGACGCCATGACCTCGATCGGCATGCAGCCTTCGAAATAGGGGGTGCTGGCCTCCCATTCCTTGAACTCGGTCTTTTCGCCGTCGAGCAGCCCCTGGATGAAGGCCTGATACTGGTCCTTGTCCATCGGGCAGTTGATATAGTCCTTCCCCTCGCCGCCGCCGGGACCGATCTTGTCCCAGCGATTGGCCATCCAGCACTGATCCATGTCGATGCTGTCATGGTGGATGACGGGCGCGATCGCGTCGAAGAAAGCCAGATGCTCCATGCCCGCCGCCTGGCCGATACTCTGGGCAAGGCCGGGGGCGGTCAGCGGACCAGTGGCGACGATGGTCATGCCTTCGCTGGGCAGAGTGTCGATCCGTTCGCGCACGATCTCCACATTGGGATGATCGGCCAGCGCGCGGGTGACGGCGTCGGAAAAGACATGGCGATCGACGGCGAGGGCGGAGCCGGCAGGCACCTTGGCCGGTTCGGCGCTCGCCATGATGAGCGAATCCAGCCGGCGCATTTCCTGATGCAGCAGGCCCACGGCATTCTTGTCCGCATCGTCCGAGCGGAAGCTGTTGGAGCAGACCAGTTCGGCCAGCCCCTCCGTCTGGTGCGCGGGGGTCATGTCCCCCGATCCGCGCATTTCGGACAGGCGCACGCGGATGCCCGCCTGCGCCAGTTGCCATGCGGCCTCGGTGCCGGCGAGGCCGCCGCCGATGATGTGAACCTGATGATGGGACATGATGGGTGTGACTTTATGGCTGTGTGTGGGCGGTTGATCGTGCGGGCGTCCGTGGGACATATCACCGCGTCGGGCAAGGCCTATAGCCGATGGCGGGCGAGTAGGACAGGGCGGGGTTGGCGGCTTTTAGGGTGGCGAGCGATTAGCGAAGGCTGCGAAGTACACACCGTCGCAGGGTTCGCTTTTGCGCGGGTCGGAATGGGGAGAGATGACTTCGCAATAGGAAGGTTTTTGCGAAGTCCGGTTCGCAATGTGGCCTTCGGGGCGACAATGGGATGGAGATTGGCCCCTCAGGCGCAGGCGCACGCCGCCGCGATGTCTGCTTGCATCTATCCCAATGTTCGGTTGCCACCCTGATCGGCTGCGGCCAATGCGCTGGACCGCGCAATTTCCAATATGACTTCCGGCTCTTCGCCCCTGCTTGTCACGATCCCGGCCGAAGCCGTGACGGCGCCGATCCATTCCCCGGTGCCGCGGAGCCGCAAGCGACGCGCCGCAAAGGCGGCCAGCGCTTCGTCCGCCCGTATACGGGCGGCCATGGAGGAGGCATCCGTCACCACGATAAGAAATTCATTGCCGTTCCAACGGATCAAATCTTCCTCAGGAAATTCCTGTCGCAACGTCGCGGCGAAGGCGTTGAGCACATTGTCGCCCACCTCGCGTCCAAATCTGGCGTTGATGCTGACAAGATCATCAATGATGAACATGATCAGCACATAAATATGGCCTTCCCTTAGGAGCGGTTCCAGCACGCGCCACGCGCCCGTCTGGTTCAGCGCATTGGTCAATTCGTCCTGGCCGCTATCGGAGCGGGGCTGGACGGGAACGTTGATGGCATTTCGCAATGTGACGAACTCGTCGCGCAATTCCGCAAGCTCGCGCTCTGCCGCCGATAGCCGCATGACCAGATTGTTCGTATTGATCAAGGAGTGATCCGGCTGGTTTACGATCACGCCGACATCGCGACCAAGCGCCTCGGTAAGATCATGGGCGTCGGACGTTAACGTTCCCAGTTCTTCCGTATGCCGTGCAACGGCGCGCTCGCGATCATCGATCGCTTTTCCGGTATCGTGCGCTGCATGGCGTTGCATCAGGGTCGTCATAGCGTTCGCCGTCAATCGCAGGCCGTCCGAAGTCAGATCATTGACATCAGCCGCCAATCTGGATGCAGGATCCATGACGTAGCGCAGCGCAAAATCGTAGTTTGCGGGGGATGGTTCGTGTTGATGATATTCCAGAAAATCCAGGGCGCTGCGCGCTTCCCGATAATATGACTTCATACCGTCTGTCGCAGACCCCACCTTGCCGGGAATTTGGATATAACGCACTAGAAACGAACGACGTTCCCGGTCAATGTCGTTAGGCATAAAAGCGCCAGGATCGACCAGGAGCGCTGCGGCCCTGTCGTGATGGAAACCTGACGCTCCGCCGGAGCGATGTCTTGACGCTTCCGAAGTGTGAAAAGCGTCAAGTCGAGAGCAGCCTTCATGCCTCTACCAACGCCTCTTGGCCATAATAAGCCGCTTCGTCCAATATACCCTCGCGCTCCGCGACGATCACGCCGACCAGCACCTGCCCCGCGACGTTGACCGCCGTGCGGCCCATGTCGAGGATAGGGTCGATCGCCAGCAACAGCCCCACGCCCTCCAGCGGCAGACCCAGTGTCGAGAGCGTCAGCGTCAGCATCACGATCGCGCCGGTCAGGCCGGCGGTCGCGGCGGAGCCGATGACGGAGACGAAGACGATCAGCGCATAGTCCACGAAATGCAGCGGGATGCCGTAGAAGCCCGCGACGAAGATCGCCGCCAGCGCGGGATAGATGGAGGCGCAGCCGTCCATCTTGGTGGTCGACGCCAGGGGAATGGCGAAGGCGGCATAGCCCTTGTCCACGCCCAGCCGCTCGGTCACGGCTTCGGTGACGGGCAGGGTGCCGACCGAGGAGCGCGAGACGAAGCCCAGTTGGATCGCCGGCCAGGCCTTGGCGAAGAAGGGGCCGGGTTTCAGCCCATTGGCGATCAGCAAGGTCGGGTAGACGACCAGCAGGACCAGCGCGAGGCCGAGATAGATGGCGGCGGTAAACGTCCCGAGCTGGGCCAGCGCGCTCCAGCCATAGGTGGCGATGGCGGTGCCGATCAGCGCGGCCGAGCCGATCGGCGTCAGGCGGATGACCCAGCCGAGCAGCGCGCGTACCACGGCCAGCAGCGAGCGGACGAAGCCGAGGAAAGGCTCGGCCTTCTCACCGACCTTGAGCGTGGCGAGGCCCACTGCGATCGAAATGACCAGCAATTGCAGGATGTTGAAGCTGATGCTGGTGCTGGCTGCGCCGTCGGTGATCTTGGTGCCGGCCGACAGGGCCAGGCTGTTGCCGGGAACCAGGCCTTTGAGGAAATCGAGCCAGCCGCCCATGCTGTCGCTCTTGCCCATGGCCAGCGCCGCGCCATGCAGGCCAGCGCCCGGCTGGACGATGACACCGATGGCAATGCCGATGGCGACCGCGATCAGGGCGGTGATGGCGAACCAGAGCAGGGTCTGGCCGGCAAGGCGCGCCGCATTGTCGAGCGCGCGCAGATTGGCGATCGACGCGACGATGGCGGCGAAGACCAGCGGAGGTACGATCGCCTTGAGCAACGACACGAAGATCGAGCCGACCGTCTTGAGCGCGGTCGCCAGTCCGTTGAGGTCGCCGTCCGGCCCTGCGCCGATCTGCCGGGCGACAAGGCCCAGCAGCAGCCCCACGGCCATGCCGGCCAAAACCTGAAATCCGAAACTGCGATAATGGAGGGCCATGACTTTTCCTTCGGGGCGACCGGCGGCCTATATGGGCGCTGGCAGGCCGATTGCGCGCAAGCAATTCTTGACTGATGTAAAACAGGGATGAGGTGGCCCTCTTTCCATGCAGCCGGTCAAACGCATTGGCCCGGCCGATCCGCTATGCCACAGATGCAGCATCGGTCCATCAGGGAGTGCAGATATATGGATATGCGGGGCGTATTTCTGGGGGCGGCGCTGCTGGCCCTGCCGCAGGGCGCGCAGGCGGCGGCCGATGCTGGTGCGGCCAAGGATATCCTGATGCGATCGGTCGCGATCAAGACCGTGCAGGGCGAAGGGCAGGTACCCAAACTGGCGGCCTATTATGCCTCCGTGCTCAAGGCGGCGGGCTTTGCCGACGCGGATATCGTCATCACGCCAATGGGCGAGACGGCGACCTTCGCCGCGACGATCAGGGGCAGCGACCCGAAGCTGAAGCCGCTGGGCCTGATCGGCCATATGGATGTGGTGGCGGCGGACCGGGCGGACTGGACCCGCGATCCCTTCGTGCCCGTCGAGGAAAATGGCTATATTTTCGGGCGCGGGTCGGAAGATAATAAATATGATGTCGCGATGATGGTCGCGACCATGGCGCAGTGGAAGAAGGAAGGCTGGAAACCGCGTCGGACCGTCATCCTGATCCTGTCGGGCGACGAAGAAACCGACATGGTGACGACCATTGTCGCAGCAATATAAGGGGCTGGAATTGCTGCTGAACGGCGATGGCGGTGGCGGGTTGCTGAATGATGAGGGCAAGCCGGTCCTGTACCAGTTGCAGGCGGGCGAGAAGAGCTATGCCGATTTCGAATTCGCCTTCACCGATGCGGGCGGTCATTCGAGCGCGCCGACGCCCGGCAATCCCATCTATCGCATGGCGAAAGCGATCGACGCGATCGCGGCGTACAAGTTTCCGCCGATGCGCAACGAACTGACCAAGGCGTCGCTGGCGCTGTCGGCCGACCGGATCGGTGGCGAAGTGGGGCAGGCGATGAAGCGCTATGCCCAGAGCGGCGATGCGGCGGCGGCGGAATTGCTGTCCACCCGGCCGGAGTTCATCGGGCAGGTGCGCACCACCTGCGTCGCGACCATGGCGCAGGCGGGCCATGCGCTGAACGCTCTGCCGCAAAGCGCGAAGGTCAGCGTCAATTGCCGCATTTTCCCCGGCGTCAAGATCGATGATGTGAAGGCGCAACTGGTGAAGGTGGTCGGTGATAGCAGCGCCACGGTGAAGACGCTGGGCGATCCGCTGGCGAGCGATGCCTCTCCTCTGCGCGGGGATGTGATGCGGGCGGTGCGCGGCGCGGTGCTGGCGCGGTCGAAGGACATTGCGGTGATGCCGGGCATGTCGGCGGGGGCCACCGACAGCCTCTATTTCCGCGCTTTGGGGGTGCCGAGTTACGGCGTGTCCAGCCTGTTCATGAAGGCCGAGGACGGCTTTGCCCATGGATTGAATGAGCGGGTGCCGGTGGCCGGCATCCCGGAATCGCTGGAACAGTGGGACCGGGTTGTGCGCGCTTTGGCGCGGTAAGGAGGAGGCTGTTCCCCGGCGCAGGCCGGGGTCCAGTTCCACAATCTGATCTGGACCCCGGCCTGCGCCGGGGAACAGTTGATTACCCCCGCACAGCGATGCCGTTGGCGGCGGACAGTACGGCCTTGACCGAGGCGGTCGCCACGTCACTGTCGGTGCCGACGCCGAACAGCGTGCGGCCGTCGGGCGTGCGGCATTCGACATAGGCGGCGGCGTTGACGTCACTGCCCGCGCCGATCGCATGTTCGCTATAGTCCGCGATTTCCAGGCTGATGCCCAGTTCGTCGCGCAGCGCGGCCAGCACCGAAGAGAGCAGGCCGTTGCCGCGCCCGGAAATGGAGCGTTCGCCGCCTTCATGCGCGATCTTGCCGGTGAAGATACGGTCGCCGGCCACGCCGCTCTCATGATAGTCGATCAGCGCATAGGGCTGTTCGCCGGTCAGGCAATAATGCGCCTCGAACGCTTCGCCGATGTCGGCAGCGTTGAGTTCGCGGCTCGACTGGTCGGCCAGACCCTGCACCACCTTCGAAAAGTCCGCCTGCATCTTCTTGGGCAGCTTATAGCCCTTGTCCTGTTGCAGCACCCAGGCGACGCCGCCCTTGCCCGACTGCGAATTGACGCGGATCACCGCTTCATAATCGCGGCCCAGATCCTTGGGGTCGATCGGCAGATAGGGGACGTTCCAGAACAGGTCGTTGCGCGCTTCCTGCGCGGCAAAGCCCTTCTTGATCGCGTCCTGATGGCTGCCGGAAAAGGCGGTGAACACCAGTTCGCCGGCATAGGGATGGCGCGGGTGGACGGGCAACTGGTTACAATATTCGACGGTCTGGATGACTTCGTCGATGTCGCTGAAGTCCAGTTCAGGGTCGATGCCCTGCGTGTACATATTGAGCGCGACGGTCACCAGATCGCAATTGCCGGTGCGCTCGCCATTACCGAACAAGCAGCCTTCGACGCGGTCGGCGCCGGCCATGATGCCCAGTTCGGCGGCGGCGACGCCAGTGCCCCGGTCATTATGGGTGTGCAGCGAGATGACGACACTGTCGCGGCGCGAGATATTGCGGCAGATCCATTCGATCTGGTCGGCATAGATGTTCGGCGTAGCGCACTCGACCGTCGCGGGCAGGTTCAGGATCAGCGGGCGATCGGGCGTCGGCTGCAAAATCTCCATCACCGCTTCGCAGCACTCCAGGCTGAAATCCAGTTCGGCGGTGGAGAAGGTTTCGGGCGAATATTCGAAATGCCAGTCGGTGTCGGGCATCCGGGCGGCATTGTCGCGCAGCAGCTTGGCGGCATGGATCGCGATGTCGCGGATCTGGGGCCGTTCCATCTGGAACACGATGTTCCGCCAGGCCGGCGAGATCGCGTTATAGACATGGACGATCGCCTGTTTCGCGCCGCGCAGCGATTCAAAGGTCGTGGCGATCAGGTCTTCGCGCGCCTGCGTCAGCACCTGCGGCATGACGTCGTCGGGGATCGCGCCATCGCGGACCAGACCGGAAATGAAGTCGAACTCGGTCGCGCCGGCGGCGGGGAAACCGACCTCGATCTCCTTCACGCCGACCTTGAGCAGCAGGTCGAAGAAGCGGCGCTTCTTTTCGGCGTTCATGGGGTCGATCAGCGACTGGTTGCCATCGCGCATGTCGGTGGACAGCCAGCGCGGCGCCTTGGTGATGACGTTCGACGGCCATTGGCGGCCGGGCAGGTCCACTTGCGGGAAAGCGCGATATTTTTGTGCGGGATCGGTCAGCATCATGGGATCAAACTACTTCCTGACACGGAGCGCATGACAGCGCTTCCGGTGTACGACTTGACTGTTCTGGATACCCTTAGGCGGATCGACGCTGCCCTTAGCCGGAAGGCAGCACAAAAGCCACGCCTAAGGGCGTGTAAGTCGTAGCAGGGTAAGAAGCGAGACGCTCTGCATGATGCCGCCCCTTACCCTTTTTCGGTGGCAGGGGTAAAGATGTTTCTTTCGCGGCGGCGATCACCCGCGACGGAATATTGCGTCGATGGTCAGGTCGACATGGTCGGACACGAACGGCCGGCCAAAGCCCATGCCATATTGGCTGCGCTCGACCGTCATCGTGCCCGTAAAATGCAGCACCGACAGGCCCGGCGCCTCGTCCGGCGTGGTGCCGACCAGCCGGACGGAGAGGGTGGCGGGACGGGTCTGCCCGTGCATGGTGAGTTCGCCTGCCACCGGTGTGGGGGCGTCGCCGTTCACCAGCGGCGCATCCTGCGCGGTAAAGCGGATGGTGGGATATTGGCCCATGTCGAAAAAGCTGTCGCCCTTCAGCATGGCGTCGGTCGAGGCGTCCCCAGTGGTCAGTTTCTCGACCGGGAAGCTGATGTCGACGGTGGCGCGATCGGGGCGGGCCGGGTCGATGACGACACTGCCCTGAGGAGCAAGGACGTCGCCTTCATAGCCGCCGACCAGCGCCTTTACATGGAAATGCACCCTGGTCGCATCGCTATCGACCGCATAATGGCCCGGAGCGTAGAACGCCGCCCGCACCGGTGGCGCGAGCGGCGGAACGACGGGCGGCGCAGCAGTCGCCGGCACGAGCGCGACCATGCCGAAAAGCAGGGCGAGCCGGGCCGGCGTGCGCATGGCGCTTACTTCCGACCGTTATTTCTGAAACGCGGCGATGATCTTCAACTCCACGGCGTCACCGACGACCGGCACCGCCATGCCCATGCCGAAATCGCTGCGCTTGATCGTGCCGGTCGCTACGAAGCCGATATTTTCCTTCTTGTTCATCGGGTTGGCACCGGCACCGTAAAATTCGGTGTCCAACGTGACCGGCTTGGTGATGCCCTTGATGGTCAGGTTGCCGCTGATGGTCGCGCCGGTCGCGCCTTCGGGCTTCACGCTGGTCGACACGAAGGTCGCGGTCGGGAACTTGGCAGCGTCGAAGAACTCGGCCTTGGCCAGATGCTCGTTCAGCGCCGGGATGCCGGTGGTCAGGTTGGCGATCGGTACTTCGATCGACACCTTCGACGCGGCGGGGTTCGCCTTGTCCAGCGTCAGCGTGCCGGTCGGCATGGCGATCACGCCCATATTGTTGGAAAAGCCCATATGGTCATAGGCGAAGACGATCTGGGTGTGGGTGGATTCGACGGCATAGGTGCCGCCGGTGACCTTGGCGACATCCTTGGTGCCGGGGGTGGCGGCACCCTGGGCAATCACGACGCTGCCGCCGGCAATAGCGATCAGGGCGGCGGCGGGGATCAGAAATTTACGCATGAAAAAAGACTCCGAAAACGGTCAAGGGGCGCAGCAAGAATATGCTGCGCCCCCGCCAAGTTCCAGAGCCATAAGCAGAAACGCTTCGTTCCGTTTCCGGCCTGATAGAAGGCCCGGCATCGGCCGCCCTGGACCCCGGCCTTCGCCGGGGTGACGGCCGATCCGTGGCCGTCAGTTCTTTTCCTTGTCCACCAGTGCGTTGGCACCGATCCAGGGCATCATGGCGCGCAGCTTCGCGCCGGTTTCCTCGATCGGGTGACGCTGGGCGGCGATGCGGCTGGCCTTGAGTTCCGGCTGGCCGGCGCGGTTGTCGAGCACGAAGTCCTTGACGAAGCGGCCCGACTGGATGTCGGCCAGAACGCGCTTCATTTCCTTCTTGGTTTCTTCGGTGATGATGCGCGGGCCGGTCTTGATATCGCCATATTCGGCGGTGTTCGAGATCGAATAGCGCATGTTGGCGATGCCGCCTTCATACATCAGGTCGACGATCAGCTTGAGTTCGTGGAGGCATTCGAAATAGGCCATTTCCGGTGCGTAACCGGCTTCGACCAGCGTTTCGAAACCGGCCTGCACCAGCGCGGTCGCGCCGCCGCAGAGGACAGCCTGCTCGCCGAACAGGTCGGTTTCGCATTCCTCGCGGAAGTTGGTTTCGATGATGCCGCTGCGACCGCCGCCGACGCCCGAAGCATAGGACAGGGCGATGTCATGGGCGTTGCCGGTCGCATCCTGATGGACGGCGATCAGGCAGGGGACGCCGCCGCCGCGCTGATATTCGCTGCGCACGGTATGGCCGGGGCCTTTGGGCGCGATCATGATGACGTCGACGTCGGCGCGCGGTTCGATCAGGCCGAAATGGACGTTCAGGCCATGGGCGAAGGCGAGTGCCGCGCCGGCGCGCAGGTTGGTGTGCACGTCGGTGGCATAGATGGCGGCCTGATGCTCGTCGGGGGCCAGGATCATGAACACGTCGGCCCATGCGGCGGCTTCGGCGTTGGGCAGAACCTTGAAGCCTGCGCCTTGCGCCTTCTTCGCGGACGGCGAACCGTCGCGCAGCGCGATGCACACTTCGGCGACGCCGCTGTCGCGCAGGTTCTGTGCATGGGCGTGACCCTGCGAACCGTAACCCAGGATAGCGACCTTCTTGCCCTTGATCAGGCCGATGTCCGCGTCGTGATCGTAATAAACCTTCATGGATGTTTCCCTCAAACCGTGCCATTTCCTCGCCCCTTCAGGGGAGAGGATACGAAATCTTGGCTCGGCGAAGCCGTGCCTAGATGAAGTTGGAGAGGGGGCATCGCCGTGCTGGCCCTCTCTCCAGCTGCGACTAGGCAGCAAGCTGCCAAGTCTCGCTTCCTCTCCCCTGAAGGGGCGAGGATATTTTCGTTAATTCGCCTCTTTACCCCGGATCAGGCCGACGACGCCGGTGCGGCCGACCTCGACCAGGCCGATCTGGCGCATCAGGCCGACGAAATTGTCGATCTTGTCGGTCGTGCCGGTGATTTCGAAGATGAAGCTTTCGATCGTGGTGTCGACCACCTTGGCGCGGAACACATCGGCCAGGCGCAGCGCCTCGATCCGGTCCTCGCCCACGCCGGCGACCTTCACCAGCGCCAGTTCGCGCTCCACGAACGGCCCGGCTTCGGTCAGGTCAGTGACCTTGTGCACCGGCACCAGCCGGTCGAGCTGGGCGATGATCTGGTCGATCACCTTGGGCGGGCCGTTGGTGACGATGGTGATGCGGCTGACGCCATGGTCCTGCGTGATGTCCGCCACGGTCAGGCTGTCGATATTATAGCCGCGCGCGGTGAACAGGCCCGCGATGCGCGCCAATATGCCCGCCTCGTTCGAAACGGTCAGCGACAGGACGTGCCGCTGGCTGAGTTCTTCCTGGATGTGCATCAGATGGTCGTCCCGTTATCCGTATCTTCGTGCCCGTCATGGCCGTCTTCATCGGCCCTGTCGTGGCGCTGCGAAATCATGGCGGCGAAGGCGAAGTGCCAGCCGCCATCCTGGCGATGGGCGAGGCGGACGGGGAAACCCGCCACGGCATCGAACATGCGGCTGAGTTGTTCGCCGACATAACGAGGGCTGACCAGCAGGGTGCCGATATGCCGCCCGTTAAAGTCGAACCCCTCGTCCAGATGCACTTCCCATTCCTCATTGTCCGGGTCGGCATGGTCGATGGTCCAGCCGGCGATCTCGGCCGTCCCCGCGCTCCGTTCAAAATCCCATGGCTCCGTAACATGAATGCGGAGCTTCAGATGCTGAGTCACACCAGTGCCTTTGCCTCGTCGGACATGACGCCCTCCACCTGGCTGGGGTCGAGCAGCATTTCGGTGTGCGCCGCGCCCGACGGGATCATCGGGAAGCAATTCGACATCCTGGCCACGCGGCAATCCACGATCACGGGGCCGTCGGTTTCCAGCATCCGGCGGATGCCGGCCTCCAGATCCTTCGGCTCTTCGATGCGGATGCCGGTCCAGCCATAGGCTTCGCCCAGCTTCACGAAGTCGGGCAGGCTGTCCGAATAGCTGTTGGAATAGCGGCTTTCATAGGTCAGTTCCTGCCACTGGCGGACCATGCCCATATATTCATTGTTGAGGATGAACAGCTTGACCGGCAGGCGATATTGGGTCGCGGTGCCCAGTTCCTGGATGTTCATCTGGACCGAGGCGTCACCGGCGATGCAGATGGCGATGCTGTCGGGATTGCCCATCTGCGCGCCGATCGCGGCCGGGAAGCCATAGCCCATGGTGCCCAGGCCCCCCGAGGTCAGCCACTTGTTGGGCGCATCGAACCCGAAATGCTGGGCCGCCCACATCTGGTGCTGG
The DNA here is from genome assembly GCF_001421665.1 of Sphingobium sp. Leaf26. Taxonomy (GTDB): domain Bacteria; phylum Pseudomonadota; class Alphaproteobacteria; order Sphingomonadales; family Sphingomonadaceae; genus Sphingobium. The sequence goes on along the minus strand of NZ_LMKV01000001.1, from coordinate 183,173 downwards.
CCGACTTCGGTGGTGATGATGACATCCTTGCCGGTCGCCTTCGTCGCCGAATACAGGTCGGCGATCGCGCGCTGGGGCATGATCTCCGTGCCGCTTTCGGCATAGTCCAGGCTCTTGCGCGCGCGCCAGCCGGCGATCCGCGACCACCATTCGGTCAGGTCGGCCTTTTGATGGTTGCGCTGCTTCCACAGGGCGATGATGTCGTCCAGCGCGCTGCCGACATCGGCGACGATGGCGACGTCCACGTCCACGATCTTGTTGATCGAGCTGCGGTCGATATCGATGTGGATCTTGCGGCTGTTGGGCGCGAAAGCGTCGAGGCGACCGGTCACGCGATCATCGAAGCGGGCGCCGACGCACAGGATGAGGTCCGCCTGGTTCATCGCCCAATTGGCTTCATAGGTGCCGTGCATGCCCAGCATGCCCAGCCATGCGTCCCCTGATGCGGGATAAGCGCCCAGGCCCATCAGGGTCGAGGTGACGGGCGCGCCGGTCAGGGCCACCAGTTCGCGCAGCAGGGCGCTCGCCTGCGGGCCGCTATTGATGACGCCGCCGCCGGTATAGAAGACAGGGCGTTCCGCTGCCGCCAGCATTTCGACCGCCGATTCGATTCCCGCTGCGTCCGCCTTCGTCTGCGGACGGTAGCTGGCATGGACCTTCAGTTCCGGCCTGGCATAGGGCGCGGTCGCGATCTGGACGTTCTTGGGGATATCCACGACGACCGGGCCGGGGCGGCCGGTGGTGGCGATATGGAACGCCTCATGAATCACCTCGGCCAGCTTGCCGGGGGTCTTCACCAGATAATTATGCTTGGAACAGTGGCGCGTGATGCCGATCGTGTCCGCTTCCTGGAAAGCGTCGGTGCCGATCAGTTGCGTGGGCACCTGACCCGTGATGACGACCATCGGGATGGAATCCATCAGCGCATCGGTGATGCCGGTGACGGCATTGGTCGCGCCGGGACCGGATGTGACCAGAACGACACCGGGCTTGCCGGTGGAGCGGGCATAGCCCTCCGCCATGTGGGTCGCGCCCTGCTCGTGGCGGACCAGCACATGCTTGATCGTGGGGTGATTATAGAGCGCATCATAAATGGGAAGCACCGCGCCGCCCGGATAGCCGAACACGACTTCGACGCCCAGATCGACCAGGCATTGAACCAATATGTCCGCGCCGCTCTTTTCGGCCACGATGATACTCCTCCATTTGATGCAAATTCGACGATACGGGCGTGCTTTGGGCCCCCATGCCTTCAATGGCAAGGCGCCTGCCTCTAGTGGACAGAAAATGACAGGTCAAGCGCTAATGTTGTAATTTAGTTGCCAATTCATCAATGATCTTGTCATTAATTGCTCGATCTTCACGCGGCCAGCCGGGCGGAGGCTGGTTCGTGAACCAGGTATATTGACGCTTGGCATATTGGCGGGTGGCCAGGCACCCGGCCGCGATACTGCTGTCCAACTCGCTGTCTCCGCGCAGATAGGCGGCGATGTCCGGTACGCCGATGGCTCGCATCACCGGCAGGTCCGGGTTGAGGTTGCGGGTCAGCAATCGGGCGACTTCCTCGATCGCGCCAGCCTCGATCATCTGGGCGAAACGGCGGTCGCACCGCTCGATCAGCCAGTCGCGCGGCGGGCGCAGGATTATCGGGGCGAGGGTGATCCGGTCGGCGATGCCGCCTTCCTTATGCTGTTGCCAAATTTTCAGCGGCCGTCCGGTCGATCGCACCACCTCCAGCGCGCGGGCGACGCGGGTGGTGTCGGCCGGCGCAAGGCGGGCGGCGGCTTCGGGGTCTTCGTTGGTCAGCGCTTCGTGCGCCTGCGCCACCGGCAGGGCGCGGACGGTGGCCCGGATATCGGGGTCGATTTCCGGCACGGGGGCGATGCCGTCCAGCAGGGTGCGGATATAAAGGCCGGTGCCGCCGACCAGCACGGGGCGTTGTCCCGCGCTATGGGCGGCGGCGATCTCCGCCTTCGCCTCCGCCGCCCAGCGCGGCGCGGTGCAGGCTTCCGCCCCGTCGATATGGCCGAACAGGCGGTGGGGAACGTCGCCCATTTCCTCTGCCGAAGGGCGGGCGGACAGGATCTCCAGGTCGGTGTAGACCTGACTGGCGTCGGCATTGATGACGATGCCGCCGGTCGCTTTGGCAAGGGCAATGGCGAGCGCGCTCTTGCCGCTGGCGGTCGGCCCGGCAATAAGCGCGACCCGTGGGCGGGATTCGTGGCCCGTTCTTGGGGTTTCTGGTTCGGAGTTTGACATGTTCGTCGCGACCTTAGTGGCAAGTGGCTCGATCGGGCAGGGGGATATTGCGCTGGCGGTCGATCGGCTGCGTGATGCAGGCTGCCAACCGGGTGATGTCCTGTGGCTGGACGAGGGCAAGGCCGCCGACATAGTCTTCGCGGCCGATCCTGTCGCGGCCCGCGTGGCGCTGGCTGGCATAGGCGACAAGGTGGACGCGATCGTCCAGCCGGTCGCAGGCCGCGAGAAAAAGCTGCTGATCGCGGACATGGACTCCACCATGATCACCGTCGAGTGCATTGACGAACTGGCCGACTATGCCGGGATCAAGCCGCAGATTGCGGAGATCACCGAGCGGGCGATGCGCGGCGAACTGGATTTCGAGGGCGCGCTGCATGGCCGGGTCGCACTGCTGAAGGGCCTGCCCGACAGCGCGATCGACCAGTGCCGCACCGAGCGTGTCGTCATCATGGGCGGGGCGAAGGCGCTGGTCCGCACGATGAAGGCGCGGGGCGCGCGGACCTTGCTGGTGTCGGGCGGCTTCACGCGCTTCACCGGGCCGGTGGCCGATGAGATCGGCTTCGACGTGCATGTCGCCAATGTGCTGGAGATTGCCGACGGCGCGCTGCTGGGTACCGTGACCACGCCGATCGTGGATGCCGCGCGCAAGCGGACCGAACTGGAAGCGGCGATCGCGGACGGAATCGACCGGACGCTGACGCTGGCCGTGGGCGACGGCGCCAACGACATTCCGATGATCCAGGGGGCGGGACTGGGCGTCGCCTATCACGCCAAGCCCAAGACGCGCGAGGCGGCGGCGGCGGAGATCGTGCATGGCGACCTGTCGGTGCTGCTCTATGCGCAGGGCATTGCCTCGGCCGATTGGGTCGTGGAATAACAAGCCGGCGACAAAATCGAACGGTTCGCCTTCATTTCGATCGGGTAATGGATTTAATCCCTTTCTGGGGCGTTGGCCTCTGGTCGCATGAGTCGCGGCGAGAGGTCTAATGGCGCAGGGCGGCCAAGTCGCGCCAGCGTCCAGGGAGTGATTATGCACAGCAAATATCTGGCTTTGGCCGCTGGCGGGCTGCTCGCGCTGAGCGCTTGTTCCAAGAATGACGCGCCGGTGACGTCCGCGCCGCCCGTCGGCCCCGGCGCCATCGCCGGGACCGTGGCGGCCGATCGCGACGGCGACGGCTATGTCGATGGCTATTACACCGCCGATGGCATCTATCATGCGGTCCAGGGTCCGCCGTGCCCGCCGCCACCTCCGCCGCCGGCGCCGTCGCGTCGAGGAGAACGCGGCTGATCCACGCAGCTTTTCGGGCGCGGCGAATAAGTCGCGCCCCATCGCTAATTCCCGTTCTGGTCGCCGGCCTGCTGGTCGCGACGGTCCTGCCTTCGCCCGTTGCGCTGGCGCAGGGCAAAACCGCCGTCGATGCCGCCAGGTCGAGCGTCGCCGCTGAAATTCGTGCGGACGTGACTGGCAAGTACAAGGATTTCTATGCCCCGCGCGGCTACTGGCCGCTGTGGGTCGAAAAGGATCGGATCGGGCCGCAGGCGGACGCGCTGCTGGCCCTGATCGACCAGAGTGACGCGGATGGATTGAACCCGCGCAATTATGATCCGCGCGATTTGCAGAAACTGGTCGAGGCGGCGGATCGCGAGGGCACGCCCAAGGCGCTGGCCCGCGCCGACCTTGCCCTGTCCCGCGCCTTTGCCGATCTGGTCGCTGACATGCGCCGCCCGGCCCGAGGCGTGAAGATCCGCTATCTGGACGCGGAACTGGATACCAGGCCGCCCGGCCCGGCCGATATCGTGCGCGCCGCCTCGCTCGCGCCGTCGCTCACCGACTATATCCAGTCCGCTGGATGGATGAGCCCGCTCTATATGCGGCTCCGCGCCGCGCGGGCGGGCTATCTTGATAAATGGGGCGGCTTGCCGGCGGTGCAGATTCCGCCGGATGTGAAACTGCGCCCCGGCGGAAAGGCGCCGGAGATTGCGCTGTTGCGCCATCGCACGGGGCTGAGCGACGGGGTCGCCTATGACAAGGCGCTGGTGGCGAAGGTCAAGGCATTCCAGACGGATCATGGGCTGAAGCCCGACGGCGTGGCCGGCGCGATGACGATAGACGCGCTGAACGAAGGGCCGGAACGCTATGACCGGCTGCTGGCGCTCAATCTGGAGCGGGCACGGCTGTTGCCCGGACCATGGACGCGGCATGTGGTGGTGGATGCGGCGTCGGCCCGGCTCTATTATTACAGCAAAGGTGCGATGGACGGGACGATGAAGGTCGTCGCCGGCGCCAAGGAATCGCCGACGCCGCTGATGGCCGGAATGATCCGCTATGCCACGCTGAACCCCTATTGGAACATTCCGACCGATCTGGTCGAGCGGAAGGTCGCGCCGAAGATATTGGCGGGCGGTTCGCTCAAGGGCATGCGATACGAGGCGCTGACCGACTGGAGCACCAATGCCACGCCGCTGGCGCAGAGCGCGATCGACTGGCAGGCGGTCGCCAATGGGCAAAGCGAAGTGCGGGTGCGGCAATTGCCGGGCGGCGGCAACGCGATGGGGCGGATCAAGTTCATGTTTCCCAACGACCTTGGCATCTACCTGCACGACACGCCGCAGCGCGACCTGTTCGCCAAGGAGGACCGCCATTACAGCAATGGCTGCGTCCGGCTGGAGGATGCGCAGCGGCTGGGGCGCTGGTTCTTCGGCAAGACGCCTACCGCCGACAGCGACGCGCCGGAACAGCATGAGCCGCTGCCCCAGCCGGTGCCGGTTTACCTGACCTATCTGACCGCAGTGCCGACCGCGACGGGGGTGCAGTTCCTGCCCGATGTCTATGGGCGGGATGGGAACTAGCAAATTCCGTTCAGAAAGAGCGGAGGGCGGATCAATGCCCGGCCCCCGCCAGCATCCAAAGCGCCATCGCGACCATCATGACATTTTCGGTAAGCGACACGAAGCCCAGCGGCACATTGCTGTTGCCGCCGACGCAGGCGCATTTGAGTTCGCGCTTTTCGATATAGACGGCCTTGAACACCGACACGGCCCCGATGCCGCCGATGAACAGCGCGACCGGGATGGAGAGCCAGTCGAGCGCCCGCGTCAGCATCAAAAGGCCCGCGCCGAGTTCCAGAAAGGGATAGGCCAGGCCATAGGGCGGCACGCGGCGGGCGAGCAGGTCATAGTTCAGGAACATGGTTGCGAACCGATCCACATCCTGCAACTTCAGCATGGCGAGCAGCATCATCGCGATCGCCACGAACCGCTCCAGAGCCGTGAAGGAAATGAGCGGCAGGAAGGTCAGCCAGTTGACGCCCAGCGCCAGCAGCGCGGCGACGAGGAAGACGGCGAGGACCGGGATATAGCTGGTCGCCTTGGGGTCCTTGACCTTCAGCCCCAGAAAGCGGCGCAGATCGTCATGGCCGCCGATCCGCTGCCCGTCGATGAAGATTTGCGGCGTCGTCTTGACGTCATGCTGCGCCTTGAAGGCGTCGGTTTCGGCGCGGGTCGTCAGCCAATGATCGTCCACCGCATAGCCATGGCGTTTCAGCAGCCAGCGCGCCTTGACGCCATAGGGGCAGGTGTGGCCGGGCATCACCATGCGGTGGAGGATGGCGCCTTTGGGGCCGGTTGCGGGGTTGTGGCTGGTCATCGGTGCATCCTTGCCGGTTGATCGGATGCCGCCCATATAGGGTCCGTACCATGGTCCGGAGTCAAGGGATGAGCATGACGATTTCCGCGCTGGCGCAGGCCGGCGGCGTCGGGGTGGAAACGGTGCGCTATTATCAGCGGCGCGGCCTGCTCGACACGCCGGAGCGCGGCGCGGGCATTCGCCGCTATGGCGAGGCGGACGCGCGGCGGCTGGCCTTCATCCGGTCGGCGCAGGCGGCGGGCTTCACGCTGGAGCAGATCGGCGAATTGCTGCGGCTGGACTCGGGTCAGGACCGGGCGCGGGCGCGCGAACTGGCGGCGGAGCGGATCGCGGCGCTGGACCTGAAGATTGCCGAGTTGCAGGCGGCGCGCGCTGCGCTGGAGCGGCTGGCGCGGCAATGCCATGCCAGCGAGGAAGGGCCATGCCCGATCATCGCGGCGTTCGAGGGGGAGCGCGCTTAACTTCGCACATTTCCCGTAGATTCGGACATTTTGTTACGCCGTACTGATCCTATCGGAAAGCGGTCGGGTCGGACGATGGAAAGAGCCGGGCGGATTTTAGCACGGCGGCGGGGAGTAGGACAGGGCGGAGCTGGCTGGCGTCGACCATTGTTGGCCATCAACGCCGCCGCACAGGTTGCCCACTAGCGGACATACAGTTGGTGTGCGAAGATCGACTAATGGAATATCTCGCGGATGAGACACCTGCTGATCGGCTCTACCTGAAGGGGCTGGCAATCCGATACGAGCGACATTTCGGATTGTGGATGCCTATCATGTGGCACCTCGCGCTGCGCGGCCATACAGGTGCGATGATCGAGTTAGCGGATTGGTTCTCGACTGATAACAGCGCCAAAAGCTTTGGCACTCCAGCCGACCCTTTTAGCGCGGCGGGACTTTACCGTCGTGCCCATCGGAAAGGAGATGCCCGCGCCGCGAACAACGCGGCCATGAGTTGCTTTAATCGGAATGATATGACGGGATACCGGCGTTGGCTTGGGCGGGCCGCAAAGGCTGGAGACCCGTCAGCGGGCACTCAGCTTCGGAACTTTGAAACTCGCCTGTGGCATGCCGCCGCTCGGAAGGTCGGCCGACTGAGACCCGAGCAAAAGCGAGATGAGTTTGCATAGCTGTCGCGTCTGCTTTCGCCCTCCGCCGCTCCGAAGCAGGCTGTCCGCTTTCCACCCAAAGCCCCACCTCACCGCTTCTTGCGCGTTGCTTTCTTCTTCACCGGCGCTTTCTTCGGCGTCTCGCACGGCCAGGCCTTGCGGGTGGCGGCGAAGACCTGGGAGGAGGCGGCTTTCTTGCGGTCGATCGGGTTCCTGCTCAAATAAGTGACCGTGGCGGTGCGCAGTTCGTTGATCGTCACTCCGCCGGGGATGCAGCTTTTGAGCTTGTTGGCTTCCCGCGTCGTGTTGAATGCATCGACCGCGCCGCTGATATAGCCAAGGCATTCGTAGCTTCTCTCGAAATAGTCCTTGCCCTCCTTGTCGGCGGTGCAGACCGCATAGAGTTCGTCGCCGCTGTAGAAGCCGGCATGGGCGGCGGCGGGCAGCAGGGCTGTTGCGGCGAGGATGAGAAGATGGCGGGGCTTCATGACACAATGTCTCCAACGGGTCAGGCTGTGGCGCTTATGGGCTTGGGACCGAGCCTGTGCTGGTGTGACGGATAAGGGGTAAAGGAGGGTTACTCCAGCCCCGCGACCAGCCCGTCGATCGCGCCCTGCAAGATGTAGCTGGCGGCGAGTTTGTCGACCAGTTCGTCGCGGCGGGCGCGGCTGGCGTCCGCTTCCAGCAGTGTGCGGGTGACGGCCTGGGTCGACCAGCGTTCGTCCCAGAGGAGGACGGGGCAGCCGAGATCGGCGATATTCTGGGCGAAGGCGCGGCTGGCCTGGCTGCGCGGGCTGCTGCTGCCGTCGAGGTTCAGGGGCAGGCCGATGACGATGCCCTTGACCTGCTGCTGTTCGATGAAGGCGGCCAGCGCCGGCTTGTCCTTGCTGAACTTGCCGCGCGTGACCGTGTAGGCCGGGCTGGCGATCGTCCAGTGGGCGTCGCAGAGCGCAAGGCCGATCGTCTTCGTGCCGACATCCATGCCGATCAGACGGCCGCCCTGCGGCAGGGTTTGGCGAAAGGCGACGCGATCGGTGGTCACCAGTTTCAGGGGCACGGAAGTCATATGTTCCCCTGTCACTTATTGATGCTCAAGTCACTTGTTTAGGAACGCTGCCAGTCGTTTCTGCGCGTCCTGCCGCACATTCCCCCAGAACAGGCTGTAGTCGTAGACATGGTAATTGTTGCCGGGCAGGGTGAACGGCCCCATGTCGACCGGCTCCCCGATCATCAGAACGCCGCTGGTGTCGCAGCGGGCGGGCACGACGCCGGTGACCAGCTTGGGCGGCTGGCCCTGTTCGCGCGCATCGAGCGTGCCCAGGTTGGCGCTGGCCGGGGCCTTGCCGTTGAAGGCGCCGGTGATGGGATTGGTGCAGAGCATATGGGTGCCCTTGCGGGGATTGCCGGTATAGCCGGTCTTGCGTTCGAAACTTTCGACCACGGCGGACGGATCGGCCGGTTCGGCATAGCTTTGCCAACTGACGATGCAGTGGGACTGGTCCTGCCGCGCGCAGGCGGGGAGGCCAAGGGCGGGCAGGTCCGCCTCCACCGACACCGGCCAGCCCACGACATAGGCGGCAACGACGCGGTCGGCGACGGGCTTGCCGGCGACCTGTTCGCGCAGCAATTGCAGCAGGTGGCGTGACCCCTGGCTATGGCCGGCCAGGATCAGCGGGCCGGTGGGGTTGGCTTTCAGGAAAGCGGCGAAGGCCTGCGCCACGTCGCGATAGGCGGCGGCCAGCGCCTGGTCGCCGGCCGGCTTTTCGGTCAGGAAGGCGCCATAATTGGCCTGGCGATAGCGTGGTGCCCAGACGGTGCCGGCGGCATTGAAGGCGCTGGCCTGCCCCATGACGAAACGGCGCGCGGTGGCGTCCGTTTCCTTGTCGCCGATCCGCGCATTCCAGTGGGCGTCGCCGAAGGTGGTGATATAGCTGGTCGGGTGGATGAAGAAGATCGCGGCCTTCTGCGTAACCTTGGGCGTCGTCACCCCGGCCGGGGTCCAGAGTGCCGCATTGTCCTTCACGATGTCGGGCCGGGCCAGCCACATATCGTCTTTGTCATAAGCGTCGGCGGGCAGCGGCTGGAGTTGGGTAAAGGCCTCGCGCGGCACCATCACCAGGCGGATGAGCTGCATCCCCCAGATCGCATAAATGGCGAACGCCGCGATCATCAGCACTACCAGCGTCGCGATGATATAGAGGAATTTGCGGGCCACCCATGCTCTCCGAATATCGTGTGTCATGTCTGGCGCATGGGGCGGGCCTGTGCAAGGGGCGCGAAAGCGTCTTGAAGCGGGCAGGTGCGGGTGCTAGCGGCTTGGCCCATGTCGATAGACCTTCAGACCGTGAAAAAGATCGCCAGCCTTTCGCGCATTTCGGTGACGGATGCAGAAGCGGAGGCCATGGTGCCCGAAATCAACAACATCCTTGGCTGGGTGGAGCAACTTGGCGAGGTGGACGTGACCGGCGTGCAGCCGATGACGGCCGTCATCCCCAACCATCAACGCCTGCGCGACGACGTCATCACTGATGGCGATGTGCGCGACAAGGTGCTGGCCAATGCGCCACAGGCCGAACATGGCTTCTTCGCGGTGCCGAAAGTCATCGAATAGGGCTTTGCCCTGTAAAGACCGTTCGCCCTGAGCTTGTCGAAGGGCCGTTTTTCTTTTCAAGAAGGGCAGAGCTTCGACAGGCTCGGCCCGAACGGGAAAAAGATTTTGACTGATCTGACTGATCTGACTGTAGCCGAAATCCGCGACGGCTTCCGCGCGGGCGATTTTTCGGCGCGCGAAGTGGCCGAGGGCTTCAACGCCAATGTCGCCGCTGCCAGGGCGCTGAACGCCTTCATCGTGGAAACGCCGGACAAGGCGCTGGAAGCCGCCGATGCGGCCGACAAGGCGAAGGCGGCCGGTGAAACGCTGGGCGCGCTTGCCGGCGTGCCGATCGGCATGAAGGATCTGTTCTGCACGGAAGGCACGCAGACGACCGCCGCGTCGCATATGCTGGAAGGCTTCGTGCCGACCTATGAATCGACCGTGTCGGGCAAATTGTGGGCGGCCGGCGCGGGAATGCTGGGCAAGCTGAACCTGGACCAGTTCGCCATGGGATCGTCCAACGAGACGAGCTATTTTGGCAATGTGATATCGCCTTGGCGGCGTGGGGGCGGCGACAATGCCGCACTGGCGCCGGGTGGGTCTTCGGGTGGTTCCTCGTCCGCGATTTCCGCGCGGCTGTGCCCGGCGGCGACCGGCACGGACACCGGCGGGTCTATCCGCCAGCCGGCTGCCTTCACCGGCATTTCGGGCATCAAGCCTACCTATGGCCGCTGTTCGCGCTGGGGCATCGTCGCGTTCGCATCCTCGCTGGATCAGGCCGGGCCGATGGCGCGCACGGTGCGCGACAATGCGATCCTGCTGGAGGTCATGTCGGGCTTCGATCCCAAGGATTCGACCAGCCTCGATCTGGCCGTGCCGCAGTGGGAAGCCGGATTGTCGAGCGACCTGCGTGGCAAGACGGTCGGTATTCCCAAGGAATATCGCCCCGATGGCCTGAACGCGGAAATCTCCGCCATGTGGGATCGCGGTATCGCCTGGCTGAAGGATGCGGGCGCGGAAGTGGTCGAAGTGTCGCTGCCGCATACGAAGTACGCGCTGCCGACCTATTATATCATCGCGCCTGCCGAAGCGTCTTCCAATCTCGCCCGCTATGACGGCGTGCGCTATGGCCAGCGCGACCTGCCCGATGGGGCGGGGTTGCAGGACATGTACGCCGCGACCCGCGCCGCCGGTTTCGGGCCGGAGGTCAAGCGCCGCATCATGATCGGCACCTATGTTCTGTCGGCGGGCTTCTACGACGCCTATTATACGCAGGCGCAGAAGGTCCGGGCGCTGATCGCGCGCGATTTTGAACAGGCTTTCGAAAAGTGCGACCTGCTGCTGACGCCGACCGCGCCGAGCGCGTCGTTCGCGCTGGGCGAAAAGCAGGCCGATCCGCTGGCCATGTATCTGAACGATGTCTTCACCGTGCCGGCGTCGCTGGCCGGGTTGCCGGCGATGGCGGTGCCGGGTGGGCTGGATTCTGCTGGTTTGCCGATCGGCCTTCAGATCATCGGCAAGGCGCTGGACGAACAGACCGTGCTGAATGCGAGCCTTGCGATCGAGGAACGGGCGGGCTTCACGGCGCGGCCGGAGAAGTGGTGGTGAACGCAACCGGGAGATGCGCGACTTGTCGACGTTCGCTGAATGTCGAAGAAGATCGCTTCTCCCTGGATTGTGGTGGAGATTGCTGGGGCTGTGTCGGCGCCGAAGAAACGGGCGATGATGCAGCAGGGCAGCCGGCCAGACATGAAATTGAACTTGGGTTGAGGTGGCCTGATGGGACGCCAAAAGACCAAGACGACAAAGGCGTGGAATAGCCAATGACTGAATCAACCTATCGCATCCAGGGTGCAACCGGCGAGTGGGAGGTCGTGATCGGCCTGGAAGTCCATGCGCAGGTGACGTCGAACGCCAAGCTGTTTTCGGGCGCGGCGACCGCTTTCGGGGCGGAGCCGAACACGCAGGTCAGCCTGGTCGATGCGGCCATGCCGGGCATGTTGCCGGTTCCGAACATGGAGTGCATCCGTCAGGCGGTGCGCACCGGCATGGCGATCGACGCGCAGATCAACAAATGGTCGCGGTTCGACCGCAAGAATTATTTCTACGCCGATCTGCCGCAGGGCTATCAGATCAGCCAGCTCTATCACCCGATCGTGGGCGAAGGGCAGATCGAGATCGTGCTGGACGAGAAGAACCCCGACGCCAGCAAGAAGGTGATCGGCGTCGAGCGCATCCATGTCGAGCAGGATGCCGGCAAGCTGATGCACGACCAGCATCCGACCAGCAGCTATGTCGACCTCAACCGGTCGGGCGTGGCGCTGATGGAAATCGTGTCGAAGCCGGACATGCGTTCTCCTGCCGAAGCAGGGGCTTATCTCTCGAAGCTGCGAACCATTCTGCGCTATGTCGGATCGTGCGACGGCAATATGGATCAGGGTTCGATGCGCGCCGACGTGAACGTCTCCGTCCGCAAGCCGGGTGAAGAGTTCGGCACGCGCACCGAGACGAAGAACGTCAATTCGGTCCGCTTCGTGATGGCCGTGGTCGAGCATGAGGCGAACCGGCAGGTCGATGTCCTGGAGGCCGGTGGCAAGATCGTGCAGGAAACGCGCCTCTATGACCCGGATCGCAACGAGACGCGGTCGATGCGGTCCAAGGAAGATGCGCATGACTATCGCTACTTCCCCGATCCCGACCTGTTGCCGCTGGAACTGGACGATGCCTTCCTGGAGGCATGCCGCCAGTCGCTGCCCGAACTGCCCGACGCCAAGCGCGCGCGCTATGAAGGCGACCTCGGCCTGTCCGCCTATAATGCCGCGACTTTGACCGCCGACGCCGACACGGCGCGCTGGTTCGAGGCGCTGCTGACCGAAGGTGCACGCATCCAGAAGAAGAGCGAGGGCGACGTCGCCAAGGCTTCGGCCAACTGGCTGTTATCGGAACTCTATGGCGCGCTCAACCGCATTGGCAAGTCGTTGGAAGATAGCCCGGTAAGCCCCGAGGAAGGCGCCGAATTGCTGGCGCTGGTGGCCGATGGCACGATCAGCGGCACGATCGCCAAGCAGGTGTTCGAGATCATGCTGGAAACGGGTGAAAAGCCTGGCAGGATCGTCGAGGAAAAGGGCCTGAAGCAGACCAGCGACACCGGCGCGATCGAGGCGGCGGTGGCCAAGGTGCTCGCCGACAATGGCGACAAGGTCGAACAGTATCGCGGCGGCAAGGAAGCCCTGTTCGGCTTCTTCGTGGGCCAGACGATGAAGGCGATGCAGGGCAAAGCCAACCCGCAGGTCGTCAATGAACTGGTAAAGAAGGGGTTGGGTTAAGTTATCGGAGGAGCGGGTAGCAGTGCAAATTTCCTGGCTATTGGCTGGCCCGCTTCTGATAGCCATCGGTGCTCACTCGACGCAGCATGCACCTGTTGTAACCGCACTCGATCTGCCTCTGGACCAATTCGTCGGCCCAGTTCGTGCGGGATCTCTCTGTCTGCCGCATGGGCGAATGCGGGTAGCGGACTTCTTTCGATCGGCGCGCGATCTTCAGTCAATGGTCGATGAGGCGACGGAAGAAGCGACCTATCCGCACGGACGATACTCGGCGATACGGTTGACAGCGCTTGATGTTAGGCTCTGCGCCAAATCCTGGGGCATATTAGGGCTGGGTGATCGGCAACGTCTGTCCGGTGAATCGCGATTCACCTTCATCAGCGAGCGTCCCGAAGGCAGCAAGGCGGAGCGCGTGATCGTGCTGGAATTGACGGGAAAGCAGGCGTTGAGACCGGACGAAATAGCCCGCGAAGCCATCCGCCGCCTGATTTTGACGGACGATCCGGTTTGATGCTCCCCCAAATTGACGGCTCGTGAAACATAATTTTGAAGTCGCGCGATAAGTCTCAGTATAGACAGCACAAACTGAAGGTTCGTGTTCAAACATGGGGGTATCATGAGAGTTCCAGTTTGCCTGTTGGCAGCCTTGGCCGTGTCTGGCTGCGCTTCGACCCAGAAGGTGCTGGATAAGGGCCCGACAGAAGTTTTTCATTCGCAAAAGTCCGTGAATGACGTCGCTTTTTGCATGTCGAATAAGAATAATGTGCCTGCGATGGACCGGGACGATGGTTCGAAAGTTGTTTTGATCAAAAACGGCTATGGAGGCGTGTCGATGGCCTTTTCTATCTTTCCGGAAGGGACGGGCAGCCGCGTCGAGTATCGTAAGCAGTTCGGCACCATCGGTGGCATCTGGAAGCAGTGTATCGGGATCGCAGACGAAAAATGAGCGGTTGTGACGTGCAGATCACAGTCGAATATTTTCGCCGACAGTAAAAATAAAGGGGCGCCGCCGGGGGGACCAGCGACGCCCCTCTTTTATGCCCGGCGCCCTTGGGGAGGGTGTGTTGCCGGAGCGGAAAGGACGGACCGGGAGGGTCTGTGGGGTGTGGCCCGTCCTTTCATCTTCAAGACGTCACAGGACGAAGTTTACCGTCGCCCTAAATGAGATGGCGACGTGATTTTGTTGTTCCTCCGCGCCGAATTCGCCGCCGACGCGGAAGGTGTCGGTGCCCCCATAGAGACGGGCGCGGCCGGTCCAGCCGTTGGTGCGGTCTTCCGATACCAGCGTGAAGCGATCGCCGCCCTTGAAGTAAGCGGTGGTATCGCCCAGCGATCCGCCCACGATCTGGCGACGGCCGCCTTCCAGTTCGATGCGCACCCAGCCATCTTCCTTGTTCAGGCTGCCGAAGTCGTAGCCGGCGGTGACGGTGCCGTTGGCGGTCAGTTCGTCGCTGGTGCGGCCCAGCACGGTCAGGTTGAACGCATCGCCGCCGCCGCTTTCGCTATAGCCATTTTCCTTGAGCCGGTAATAGTCGATGCCGAGCGCCGGACGCAGGCTGAAGCGGCCCATGTCCAGTTGATAGGCTGCGCCGGCCGTGGCGGACATGAGCGTACCGTTCCAATTGCCCTCCGCCGTGCGGGTGACGTCGCCGCTGGCGAAATTGCGGGTGCCGTCGAACTTGATGCGGGCAGCCGACAGGCGGGCGAAGCTGAGCAGCGGACCCCATTGGCCGCGCCAGTGCGCCGCCAGTTCGAACTGGTCTGAATCGACCGCATTGCTCGAACTGCCGCTGCTGTCGCTGCCATGGATATAGGCGAAGGAGCCACCGAACGCGCCGATGCCGCTGAGATATTCCACGCCACCGCCAGCGCCCCAGCCGGTGATGTCGTAGGATGCGGTGCTGCCCACGCTCTTGGCGCTGCCGAAACCGACCTGCTGCAACCAGAAGCCGAGGCGGCCGTCCTTGGTGCGGTAGATGCCGTTGGGATCGGACAGGATGCGGGCAGTGGCGCGCGATCCCGATGTGACCGCCTCGAACGTGCCGCCGGCATGGTCGGGCAGCATCTGGCGCACATTGCCGGTCAGGGTCGCCCCGTCATTGATCGCCAGATAGGCGGCGGCGACGTCGGCGTCATTGTCCAGCGCCTTGAAGATCGCCGAATAGGCGCTGGCTGTGGAGCCGCTGAGGCCCAGTTCCGATACGGTCTTGGCCGCGATCGACAGGGTGACGGTGCCGGCGGCGCTGTCACCGGTCACGCTGCTCTTGAACATATAGGGGAGCAGGGCGGCGGTGGTGAGCGTCGGCGATCCGCTGAGCGATCCGGCGCGCACGATGACATAGTTGCCGATCGATCCGCCGACCTTGGTCAGGTTGACCTTGACCTGCGATCCACTGGCGAAGCTGGCGGCCCCGGCCACGTCATAGACGGTGCTGGCGCCGGTCGTTCCGTTGATGGTGACCCCCAAAGTGGACGTGCTGCTGGCGGACAGCGAGCCGAGCGCCACGGTGCCGGTGCCGGTGCTGTTGAGCGTGCCGCCATTCAGCGCCACCGCGACGTTGCCGCCGTTGGTGATCGTGCCCGAAAGGGACGATGTGCCGCCCAGCGTCAGCGTACCCGCGCCACCGCCGAAATCGACCGTGCCAGCGACCTTTGACGTCCCTGCGAGGGACAGGCTGTTGGTGCCGGTGCCGAACGCGATATTGCCGGCCATGCTGGACGCGCCGGACAGGATGATGCTGTCATTGCCCGCGCCCAGGCTGAGGTTGCCCGCGATCGTGCCGGCCGATACGGTCAGCATATCGTTGCCCGATCCCAGGCGGATGTCGCCGGCGATGCCGGGCGCGGTGGCGGTAGCGGAGGCCGCCGCCTGCGTCAGGGTGACGCCGCTGCTGTTGGCGGTCAGGTCGATCGCGACGTTGGAGCCGCTCTTGCCGCCCGACGCCGTGATCTTGCCGCTGTTGGTCAGGCTGGAGACGGTGCCCGACGAATCGAGGATCGCAACCGCGCTGCCCTTTTCGGTGCTGCCGCCCGATGCGCCGACCGCGCCGCTGATCACGATCGACCCCACAGTGGCGCCCGCGTCGATGACCAGGCCGCGCGCCACGGTGCCGTCCTTGGTCGATCCGCTGGCGCCCACGGTGCCGCTGATGTCGATTATGCCGGCGGTGGCGCCGCTGCCCAGACGCATGGCGGTGGCGTTGCTGTCATAGGATACGGCCGCGACCGTGCCAGCGACCTTCACGCCCTTGGCGATACCGACGTCGCCGCCCAGCCCGCCGATAACCAGGCCGTTGGCGTCCACGCCATCATAGACGCCATAGCCGGCGATGCCGCCATTGACGATCAGGCCATAGCCGGTGTTGCCCGCCACGACCGCACCGATCATGGTGTCGCGGTCCGCCGCGCCGATCTGCACCGCTGCAGCTTTGCCATAGGTGACGACGGTGGCCGTGCCTTCGGTGGCGTCGGTCAGGCCGTCGCCATCGACGTCGGGCTTGGTGCTGTCCAGCGTGGGCGGTACGTCGAATATGATGCCGCCGGTCACATTGCCGGCGATGACCAGCGCGGAGCCGCCCTGGAGCAGGTCGTCCGCATCCAGCTTTGTCACGTCGGTCGGACGGGTCGTGCTGCGATAGCCGGTGCTGGCGATCGTGCCCTGAATCTTGACCGCGCCGGTGACGTCGCCCAGCAGTGCGGCGCCGATGCTGTTGGCGCCCTGAACCGACGTGGTCCCGCGCAAGGTGACATTGCCGGCCACATCGTTGGCGACCACGCCATAACTGTTGTCGCCTGTGACGTTGGTGGTGCCGCTGGTCGACAGATTGCCGGTCAGCTTGCCGTCCAGACGGATGCCGGCCGACTGGTTGCCCTCGATCGTGATGGTGCCGCTATGGTCGATATTGCCGGTGTGCCCAGCGCCCGACTGGACCCAGATGCCGGTCTTGCCCGATCCCTTGGCGAAGGGGCCGTCAATGTCGCCGTCCTTATCGGTATCGGTCGCGGTATAATCTTCCGTCAGCGTGATGGTGCCGCTGTTGGTGATGGCGCCGGTCGTGCCGGGCGCGACCAGGATGCCGGTGACGTTGTTCGCGTCGTTGATGGTGATGGTGCCGGCGTTCGACACCTTGTTGTTGCTGTCCACGGTAACGGCGGCGCCGCTGGTCAGCTTGATCGATCCGGCCGCACTGATGGTGATGTCGTCAGCGCCGCCGTTGGCCACGGTGGAGGTCTTGACGGCAGCGGTCGTGGCGGTGGCGATGGTGGTTTCGGCGTCGGCGTTGGCCATAGTAAGGGCCACGAGCACGGGCGCGATCGCCGTGCAGGCCAGTAGATGTCGCATGATGTCTCCTCTGCGTATCGCGCTGTATCAAGTGCGCGCGTGCGCATGGGACGTCGCCGGACCGTGGCTTCCGTCAGGCAATGCGATGAATGGATGTTCAGAAAGCGAAATCGACGCCGATGCGGACGGTGCGGGGGCGCAGCGGGGTATAATAGTCGGTGCGCAGGTCGAACGGGGTGCCGAGCGAGAAGCGATTGCCGTTGCTGTCCAGCAGGTTGGTGAGCGACAGCGAATATTGCAGCGGGCCATGGGTCAGGCTGGCGGACAGGCTGGTGTCGACATAGTCGCCCTGCGTCTGCCCCAATATCGGACCGACGCCGAGGCGCGACTTGCCGACATAGCGGGCGGAGCCGGACAGGCCGAAGCGCATGTCGTCGCCGATCGTCGTGCGATAATCGACCGCCAGCCGGCCGCTGAGATTGGCGACGTTGGGCAGGCTGAGCGAGCGGCCGTCATAGGATAGTGCGCGCACGAAATCGGCGGGCTGGGACAGGCGGCTGTCATTGTAGATGATGCTGGCGTCGAGCGTCAGTTGCTGCAACGGTCGCACGACGATGCGGCCTTCGACGGTATAGATGCGCCCGTCGCCGATATTGGCGGTGGTGGGCAGGCCGATGCGGTCGGTGACATCGGCCTGGATGTTGCGCCAGTCGGTATAGGCGATGTTGGCGCTGGCGGCGAACAGGTCGTGGCCCGGCACACCCTTGCGCGCGCCCACTTCCACGGTGGAGACGCGGTCGTTCTGGAACCGGCGGACGCGCTGGTCGTCCACCGCCAGGCCGCCGGGGCGGAAGCCCTGCTGGAACCGGGCATAGAGCGTGACATCGGGGATGGCGTCGGTCAGCAGCGAGGCGGAGGGCAGGAAGATCGTTTCGCTGCGGTCGGCCTGCGCCTCCGCCCGCGCCAGCTCGCTGTCGGAGAGGGCGGCGACCGGATCGAGCGCTTCCCCGGACAGGCGGCTGTTGGTCAGGCGACCGCCGAAGGTGGCGATCAGCCCCTTGACCGGCTCGAACGACGCCTCGCCGAACATGGTCGCTTCCTTGACCATGTTGCGCACGCCCGTCGCGGGAGCGGCCATACCGCGACCGTACATCGCGACGCCCGGAATGATGGCGGGCTGCACCTCGGCCGTGCCGAAGGAGGTGAGCGAGCGATTGAGGTCGGACGTGCTCTGGAGATAGGAGGCCCCCAATATCCAGCCCAGCCCATTGTCGAGGTCGCGCACGAGCCGGTTTTCAGTCGTGAAGATGGCGACCTTGTTGCGCTGACGGAACAGGGCGGGCGGTCCCCCCGGCTGGGTCGCGTCATAGCTTTCCGCCAAAATGTGGCGGACATAGCCGGTCGAGGATACGAAGCGCAGGCTGTCCCATTGCCTCTCGATCCGCAGGTTGCCGAGCAGATAGTCGGAATAATAGGGCTGGGCGACGGCGGAGGCCCGTTCCAGCCGCCCGACGGAGCGGGTTGCATATTGGGCGTCGTCACCGTCGATATGCTGGTAGACGCTATTCAGGTCGATGGTCCAGTCGTCGTCCGGGGCGAAGCGCAGCGCGGTCCGGCCGCCATAGGTGCGCACCTTGTTGACGTCGTCCTTGCCGCGATTGACGTCGTCGATATAGCCGCCATCCTGCACGCCATAGCCGACGACGCGCAGCGCCAGTTTTTCCGAGACGATCGGGATGTTAAGCGTGGCCGACAGGTCGCCACCCGGATCGCCATGCTGGGTAGCAGACAGGCCGGCCGACATCTGCCCGCCATATTCGGCGAGGTTGGGCGCATTGGGCATAACGCGGATGATGCCGCCCAGCGATCCTGCGCCGTATAATGTCCCCTGCGGTCCTTCCAGCACTTCGATCCGGCCCACGTCGTAGAGTTTCAGGTCGGGGTCGGGCGCGGCATAGTTCAGGCGCATGTCGCCCAGATATTGGCCGGTGGTCGCCTGGGTCGGGCCGGCGACACCCGAATCCGCGATGGCGCGAATGAACAGCTTGTTGCGGCCGGCGCCGGCGTGGGTGGAGCTCAGGCTCGCCACGCGCGCCAGCAGCGTGGCGGTGCCGCCAGACGCCTCGGCGGTGGTGAACATGCTGGCGTCCAGCGCCTCCACCATGCCGGCATAGCGCGGCAATGGCGTGTCGCGCTTGGACGCGGTGACGATGATTTCGGCCGGCGGCTGATCGGCGAGTGGGGCGGCCTGCATGGGGGCGGGCGCAGCGGCTGGGGGCGGGGGCGGCGCGGACCTGGCGCGAACGATGCGCCAGCCATTGCTGCCGACGCGCTGGGCCTTCGCGCCGCTGCCCTTGAGCAGGATGCGCAGCGCCGCTTCGGCATTCATCCGGCCCTGGACGGCAGGGGTGCGCAGGCCAGCGAGCGACTGGTCCGACATGCCGATGCTGGCGCCCGTTTGACGGCCGAGCGCTATCGCTGCCTCGCCCAGCCAGCCGGGGGCGATGCTGATATCCTGTCTATTCGCCCCTGAAGCGGGCGTTGCTGTCGCTATGGCGATCGCGAAGAGGGGCGTGGTGACGATCAGAAGGTCAGTTCTGCGGCCCATTTCCCTCCTTCAACAGCCAGGCGTCGCCCTGACGCACGGCGGAAAGGCCCATCAGCGGCGCGGCCTGCGCAAAGAAGCGCGCGGGATCGCGGTCCAGCCGGATCGTGCCGGTAAAGCGCATCGCCTGCGCGCCCGGCGTGAAGCGGACGGTCAGGCCGAGCGAGCGGGCGGCGTCTTCGCCCACCTGCGCGACCGGCGCGTTGCTGTAGACCAGTTGCCCCTGACGCCAGCTCGCGACGGCGGCGGGGGCGATGTCCATGACGCGCAGCCCTTGCGCATCGTCGGCCAGTGCGCGGCCGGCGGGCAAGGCGATCGCTTCGGCCTGCGGATTGTAGATCACCTTGCCTTCCGACACGCCGATGCGGGTCGCGGCCTTGGTCCGCACGATGTTGAAGACGGTGCCGGCATCCTCGAACACCGCGTCGCCCACGGTGACGCGGAAGGGATTGGCGGCATCGTGGCGCACGGTGAAGGCGGCTTCGCCAGCATCGAGCGCGGCGAAGCGGGCATCCTTGCGATCAAAGCGCATGGAGGTGTCGCCGTTCAGTTCGACCTTCGTGCCGTCGTCCAGCGCGATGACCCGGATTTCGCCGGGCCGGGTCGTGACGCTGTAGATGTCGCTGCGGTTTGCGACACCGAGTGAGACAGCCGCAACGAGAGCCGCCGCGACGGCACCGCCGCCGATCCAGCGGAGCGGACGGCGCGATGGTACGCCCGGATCATTGGCAGCGATGGGCATGATGACCGGTTCGGACGGCACGAAGCTGTCCAACTCGCTGTCCGCCAGCATCAGCGCATCATAGGCGGACGCATGTGCAGGGTCCGCCTCCAGCCATGCGGTGAAGCCGTCCCAGTCGCTAAATTCCGGGTCGCGGGTTTGGATGACCCAACCCAGCGCCTCCTCGTTAATCATGGCTCCGGCCCTGTTCATTTTTTGCCCCTTGCGAGACCTGACGTCGCCGACCCGCTCATTCCGTATCCAGTTTCTGCTTGAGCGACAGCATGGCCCGATAGGCCTTTTGCAGATCCTTCTCCACCGTGGTCAGGCTGAGCCCCAGTTCGTCGGCGATGACCCGCTGACCGACGCCTTCGATCCGGAAGCGGCGGAACACCAGTTCGACGCGCGGCCCCAGATCGCGCAGCACGGTGCGGGCCTCGTTCAACTGTTCGTTCAGGACCATGCGATCGTCCACGGCGATGTCCTCGCTGGGATCGGCCATCACGCCGCCCGCGCCCTCGGCCCAATCCTGTTCGCGCCGTTCGCGCCGTGTGGTGGAGCGATAGCGGTCCAGCATCAGATTGTTCGCCATGCGATACAGATAGGGCAACGGATCGGATACCGGGCCAAGATCCTTGGCCTCCAGCTTCATCCACATGTCCTGAAGCAGGTCTTCGGCATCGTCGCGCGCGCCGCGTGCACGCAGGAAGCGCAGCAGGGCGGGGCGGTTGGCCATGAAGATTGCGGAGAGGCCGGTGGCCATGCCTGTGGTCGTCCAGTTATGCTGTTCTGGCGCGTTGCCATAGAGGGGCGGGTGGGGTCTTGGCAACGTCCAAGCTGTTTACGCATCCGTTACGCTGCGTTAGCGGTGACGGTGACGGTGACGGTGACGGTGACGGTGACGGCGGAAGGACAGGTGGCAGGGTGGACGGAATCGACGGCAAGGCGGCGGTGGCGGCGGGGATGGACCCGGATCGGCTGGACGCGCTGGTCGCGCATCTGGACCGCACCTATCTGGCCAGCGGCAAACTGCCCCATATGCAATTGCTGCTGTCGCGTGATGAAGAGGTGCTGCTGTCGGTGGTGCGCGGGCAGGCGCGGGCAAGCGGGGAAGCGCTGCAAGCCGACGCGCTGTATCGCATTGCGTCGATGACGAAGCCGATCACATCGGTCGCCTTCATGATGCTGGTGGAGGCGGGCAAGGTCGCGCTGAATACGCCGGTCACGGATATCATCCCCGAATTTGCCGACCTGCGCGTGGGGCAGGCCAATCGGGCCAAGCCCAAAAGGCCGATGCTGATGATCGACCTGCTGCGGCATACGTCGGGCCTGACCTATGGCTTGCAGCGCCAGACGCCGATCGACGCACGCTATCGCAAGCTCGGCCTCGACGAGTTCCAGCAGAAACGGACATCGGACCAGTTCGTCGCGGACCTTTCCACCCTGCCGCTGGAATTTTCGCCGGGCGAGCGGTGGAATTATTCGGTGTCGACCGATGTGCTGGGCGTGGTGGTGGAGCGGCTGAGCGGGCTGGACCTAGAGGCGTTCTTCCGCACCCATATCCTCGATCCGCTGGGCATGGTCGATACGAGCTTCGTGCTGCCGGACGAGAAGGCGCATCGGATGACGGACGCCTGGCGGCTGGACGAGGATGGTGGCCTTGCCATCGCCGATATCGGTGCGCGCAGCGGATGGCGCCGGACCGGGCGGTTCCTGTCGGGCGGTGGCGGGCTGGTGTCGTCGGTGGCGGACTATCATCGCTTCGCGCGCATGCTGCTGCGCGGCGGGGAACTGGATGGCGTACGGCTGCTGGCGGCGGAGACGGTCGCGCAGATGCGCAGCAACCAGTTGCCGGGCGGCGGCGACCTGTCCAGCCTGTCGAGCGCGATGTTCAGTGAGGCCGACTATCAGGGCGTCGGCTTCGGGTTGGGCTTTGCCATGGGGATGGAAAGTCAGGAATATTATTGGGGCGGCGTCTTTTCGACCTATTTCTGGATCGACCCGGTCGAACGACTGATCGGTCTGTTCATGACGCAGCATCTGCCGTCCAGCACCTATCCGGTACGCGCCGAACTGCGCGCTGGGGTGGCCGGCGCGATCGTGACGCGGCGTCCACGCTGAACGGATCGAAATGCGGCGCGGCAAGTTATTGCTGCACCGCAAAAATAGCGTGGCGCGGCGACAGACGCTGTGCCATCATCGCGGTAACTCATCAGGGGGATCAGGCGATGAATCTCAAGGGCCAGACCAAGCTTCCCAAGCCCGCGCCGCGTCAGGTGGACCCGGACGTCCTTGCCCACGAGATTGTCGAGCGGCTGACCTATCGCATCGGCAAGAATGCGGCGGCGGCCAAGCCGCACGACTGGCTGCATGCCGTGATCCTGGCCATTCGCGACCGGGTGATCGACGCCTGGATCACTTCCACCCAAAAAACCTATGAGCAGGAAGGGCGGCGGGTCTATTATCTGAGCCTGGAGTTCCTGATCGGCCGGCTGATGCGCGATGCGGCGTCCAATATGGAGATGCTGGACGATTTGCAGGCGGCGCTGGATTCGCTCGGCGTCGATCTGGACCTGATCGCCGCGCTGGAGCCGGATGCGGCTTTGGGTAATGGCGGGCTTGGGCGACTGGCCGCCTGCTTCATGGAAAGCATGGCGACGGTCGATGTGCCGGCTTATGGCTATGGCATCCGTTATGTGAACGGCATGTTCCGGCAGGAAATCAGCGACGGCTGGCAGGTCGAATTACCCGAAAACTGGCTGGCGCATGGCAATCCGTGGGAGTTCGAGCGGCGCGAGGCGAGTTACGAGATCGGCTTTGGCGGCCGCGTCGACCCGGCCGAGGGTGAGGATGCCGGCCCGCACCAGATGCGCTGGCGACCCGCCGAGCGGGTGATCGCCACCCCTTATGATACGCCGATCGCGGGCTGGCGCGGCAAGCGGGTCAATACGCTGCGCCTGTGGGAAGCGCAGCCGATCGACCCCATCCTGCTCGACAAGTTCAACGCCGGCGACCATGTGGGCGCGCTGTCCGAAAGCAACCGGGCCGAGGCGCTGACGCGGGTGCTCTATCCGGCGGACTCGTCGCCGGCGGGGCAGGAATTGCGGCTGCGGCAGGAATATTTTTTCTCCTCCGCGTCGTTGCAGGACATTGTGCGGCGGCACATTCAATATTTCGGAAGCATCGAGACATTGCCGGACAAGGCGGCGATTCAATTGAACGACACGCACCCAGCGGTGGCGGTGGCGGAGTTGATGCGCATTTTGCTGGACGATCATGGGATCGATTTCGGCGAAGCATGGGACATCACCCGGCGGACGTTCAGCTACACCAATCATACGCTGCTGCCCGAAGCGCTGGAAAGCTGGCCAGTGCCGCTGTTCGAGCGGTTGCTGCCGCGCCATATGCAGATCGTCTATGCGATCAACAGCACGCTGCTGGGCGAAGCGCGTAAATCTGGCCAGTTCACCGACGACGCGATCGGCACGATATCGCTGATCGACGAAGGCGGCGACCGGCGCGTGCGCATGGGCAATCTGGCCTTTGCCGGGTCGCACAGCGTCAATGGCGTGTCGGCGCTGCACACCGATTTGATGAAGGTCACGGTCTTTGCCGACCTGCACAAATTGTACCCGGCGCGGATCAACAACAAGACCAATGGCGTCACCTTCCGCCGCTGGCTGATGCAGTGCAATCCGGGGCTGACCGGCCTGATCCGCGAAGCGATCGGCGACAGGTTTCTGGATGATGCCGAAGCGCTGCGCGACCTGGACGCCTTTGCCGACGACAGCGCGTTTCAGGAGAAATTCCTGGCCGTAAAGCGCGCCAACAAGGTCGAGTTGGCGAACCTGCTGCGCAAGCGGATCAATGCGCGGATCGACCCGACGGCATTGTTCGATATCCAGATCAAGCGCATCCACGAATATAAGCGGCAGTTGCTGAACATCGTGGAAGCCGTGTCGCTCTACGACCAGATCCGCTCGCACCCGGAAAAGGACTGGGTGCCCCGCGTCAAGCTGTTCGGCGGGAAGGCGGCGCCCAGTTACCATAATGCCAAGCTGATCATCAAACTAGCGGGCGACGTTGCCCGTGCGGTCAATCATGATCCGGCGGTGCAGGGGCTGCTGAAGTTGCAGTTCGTGCCCAATTACAATGTCTCCATGGCGGAGGTGATGATCCCGGCCGCCGACCTGTCCGAACAGATTTCGACGGCGGGCATGGAAGCATCCGGCACCGGCAACATGAAGTTTGCGGTCAATGGCGCGCTGACCATCGGCACGCTGGACGGCGCCAATGTCGAAATGCGCGACCATGTGGGCGAGGATAATATCATCATCTTCGGCCTGACCGCACAGGAAGTGAACGAACGGCGGGCGCAGGGCTATGTCCCGCGCGACGTCATCGGCCAGAGCCGGGAACTGGCGCAGGCGCTGGATGCCATCGCCAGTGGTGTCTTTTCCCCTGACGATCCTGATCGCTACAAGGGGCTGGTGCAGGGCATTTACGACCATGACTGGTTCATGCTCGCGGCCGATTTCGACAGCTATTCCGCCGCGCAGCGCCGGGTGGATGCGCTCTGGTCGGATCAGGCATTGTGGGCGAAGAAGGCGATCCATAATGTCGCGCGCATGGGATGGTTTTCGTCCGACCGCACGATCCGCGAATATGCGGCTGATATCTGGAAGATCGCGCCATGACCGAAGGCAGGGGATGACGTGGTGCTGAAGCCCGAACAGATCGACAGGTTGGTCAACGGGCTGGATGACGATCCCTTTGCCACGCTTGGCGTCCATCCGGCCGGGAAGGGTTTTACGGCGTGTGTGTTGCTGCCCGATGCGGTGGGTGTTGAGGCGCAGACGCTGGAAGGCAAGAGCATTGGCGCGCTGGAGCAGGTGCACGGCGACGGGCTGTTTTTCGGCGCGGTCGCGGTCAAGACGCGCCAGCCGCTCCGCTATGTCGCCACCTATGGTGATGGGGGCAGCTACACGCTGGTCGATCCCTACAGTTTCGGGCCGGTGCTGGGGCCGATGGACGATCATTATCTGGCCGAAGGATCGCATGGCCGGCTGTTCGACAAGTTGGGCGCCCATGTCATCGCCCATGAAGGCGTGACCGGCACCCATTTCGCGGTCTGGGCACCGAACGCGCGGCGGGTGGCGGTGGTTGGCGACTTCAACCACTGGGACGGGCGGCGCGCCCTGATGCGTCATCGCGCGGACGCCGGCCTGTGGGAGATTTTTCTGCCCGACGTGGAGGCGGGCAGCGCCTATAAATATGAGATTGTCGGCGCGGACGGCGTGCTATTGCCGCTCAAGGCCGATCCCTTCGCCTTCCAGTCGCAATTGCGGCCCTCCACCGCCTCGATCGTTGCGGCGCCGGACGATCACAAATGGGGCGACGATCGCCACCGGGAATATTGGCGCACCGCCGATGCGCGGCGGCAGCCGGTGTCGATCTACGAAGTGCATGCCGGGTCATGGCAGCGCGATGATGACGGTGAATTTCTGAGCTGGGACGACCTTGCCAGGCGGCTGATTCCCTATGTCGTCGGCATGGGCTTTACCCATATCGAATTTC
This sequence comes from Sphingobium sp. Leaf26, assembly GCF_001421665.1. Lineage (GTDB taxonomy): Bacteria > Pseudomonadota > Alphaproteobacteria > Sphingomonadales > Sphingomonadaceae > Sphingobium. The sequence goes on along the minus strand of NZ_LMKV01000001.1, from coordinate 157,056 downwards.
TGCCGATCAGCGAATTTCCTTATGATCCAAGTTGGGGCTACCAGACGCTGGGCCTCTATGCGCCGACTGCGCGGTTCGGCGATCCGGCGGGGTTCGCGCGCTTCGTGGACGGTGCGCACCGGGCGGGGATCGGCGTCATCCTCGACTGGGTGCCAGCTCATTTCCCGACCGACGAACATGGGCTGGCCAAGTTCGACGGCACCGCGCTGTATGAACATGCCGACCCGCGCAAGGGATTCCACCCCGACTGGAACACCGCCATCTATAATTTCGGCCGGCGCGAGGTGGTGCAATATCTGGTCAACAATGCACTGTTCTGGGCCGAGCGCTATCATATCGATGGCCTGCGCGTCGATGCCGTCGCCTCGATGCTGTATCTTGATTATTCGCGTGCGCCGGGGGAATGGATTCCCAACGACCATGGCGGGCGCGAAAATGTAGAGGCGGTCGCGTTCCTCCAGCAGATGAACAAGGCGCTGTACGGCGCGCATCCCGGCATCATGACCATCGCCGAGGAATCGACCAGTTGGCCCGGCGTGTCGCAGCCGGTCGATGCCGGGGGCCTTGGCTTCGGGTTCAAATGGAATATGGGCTTCATGCACGACACGCTGCGCTATTTGCAGCGCGAGTCCGTTCATCGCGCCCATCATCATGACGATATCACCTTCGGCCTGCTTTATGCCTTCAGCGAGAATTTCGTTCTGGCGCTGAGCCATGACGAGGTGGTGCATGGCAAGGCGTCGCTGCTGCACAAGATGGCGGGGGACGACTGGCAGAAGTTCGCGAGCCTGCGGGCCTATTATGCGTTCATGTGGGGCTATCCCGGCAAGAAGCTGCTGTTCATGGGGCAGGAATTCGCCCAGCGCGGCGAATGGAGCGAGGAACGCGCGCTCGACTGGGATCTGCTCGACCATGCGCCGCATCTGGGTGTCCAGAAGCTGGTGAGCGATCTCAACCATCTCTACCAGTCCCGCCCCGCGCTGCATGCGCGCGATTGCGAGCCAGAGGGCTTCGAGTGGGTGCTGGTGGACGGCGCGGCCGATAGCGTCTTCGCCTGGCAGCGGCGCGCGCCCGGCGTCCGGCCGATCGTCGTCATCAGCCATTTTACCCCGGTGTTGCGGCATGGCTATCGCCTGCGCCTGCCATCTGGCGGGCGCTGGCGCGAGATATTGAACAGCGACGCGGCGGACTATGGCGGCAGCGGCGCGGGCAATATGGGACAGGTGCAGGCGGACGAGGAAGGGTGGGCGAACATCACCATCCCGCCCTTTGCAACCCTGATGCTGGAACTGGATTATTGAACACCGACGGCGCGTGCAGGCAGTCGCGGGCAGAATGAGGAGAGGCCCAATGCAGAGCAAATATCAGCCGATCGCGCGCGACACCATGGCCTATGTCCTGGCCGGGGGTCGCGGCAGTCGGCTGGCGGAACTGACCGACCGGCGCGCCAAGCCGGCCGTCCATTTCGGCGGCAAGGCGCGGATCATCGACTTCGCGCTTTCCAATGCGCTCAACAGCGGTATCCGCCGCATCGGCGTGGCGACGCAGTATAAGGCGCATTCGCTGATCCGCCATTTGCAACGCGGCTGGAACTTCCTGCGCCCCGAACGCAACGAGAGTTTCGACATCCTGCCCGCCAGCCAGCGCATTTCCGAAAGCCAGTGGTATGAAGGCACGGCCGACGCCGTGTACCAGAATATCGACATCATCGAATCCTATGCGCCCGAATATATGGTCATCTTGGCGGGCGATCATGTCTACAAGATGGACTATGAGCTGATGCTCCAGCAGCATGTCGATAGTGGCGCGGACGTCACCGTCGGCTGTCTGGAGGTGCCGCGGATGGAGGCGGTGGGTTTTGGCGTCATGCACGTCGATGAAGCGGACGTCATCACCGCCTTCATCGAAAAGCCCAGGAACCCGCCCGGCATTCCCGGCCAGCCGGACATGGCTCTCGCGTCGATGGGTATCTATGTCTTCCAGACCCGCTTCCTGATCGAACAGTTGCGGCGCGATGCCGACGATCCGAACAGCCGACGCGACTTCGGCGGCGACATCATTCCCCATATCGTCAAACATGGCAAAGCGGTGGCGCATCGCTTCTCCAGCAGTTGCGTGCGCGCGGAAAGCGAACTGGTCCCCTATTGGCGCGACGTCGGCACGATCGACGCCTATTGGCAGGCGAGCGTGGACCTGACCGATGTGGTGCCGAGCCTGGACCTATACGACCGTAGCTGGCCGCTCTGGACCTATTCGGAGGTCACGCCGCCGGCCAAGTTCGTGCATAATGAGGACGGCCGGCGCGGGTCTGCCACATCCTCGCTGGTGGCGGGCGGTTGCATCGTGTCGGGATCGTCGCTCCACCGCAGCCTGCTCTTTTCGGGCGTGCGCACCCACAGTTTTTCGTCGGTGACGGACAGCGTCATCATGCCCGATTGCGAGATCGGGCGCGGCGCGCGGTTGCACAAATGCGTGGTGGATTCGGGCATCATCATTCCACCCGGCCTGATCATCGGCGAAAATCCCGAGCATGACGCGCAGCGTTTCCGCCGCACCGAAAGCGGCATCTGCCTGGTGACGCAGGCGATGATCGACCGGTTGGCAGCCTGAGCGAAGCCATGACGATCAAGCTGCTGTCGGTCGCGTCCGAAATCTATCCGCTCATCAAGACCGGTGGTCTTGCCGATGTCGCCGGGGCTCTGCCCGGCGCGCTGGCGGGGCAGGGGGTAGAGGTGCGGACGCTGGTGCCGGGCTATCCGGCGGTCATGGCGAAGCTGGGCAAGACGAAGGTCGTCCATCGCTATCCCGACCTGTTCGGCGCGGCGGCCAGCCTGCTCGCGGCGCAGGTCGATGGCCTCGATCTGCTGGTGCTGGATGCCCCCGGCTTCTTCGCGCGGGAGGGCGGTCCCTATGGCGATCATGGCGGCAATGACTGGCCCGACAATTGGCGCCGTTTCGGTGCGCTGTCGCGGGCCGGGGCGGACATAGCGGAAGGGCGGCTGAAAGGCTGGCGGCCCGATGCCGTCCATGTCCATGACTGGCAGGCGGCGATGACGGCAGCCTTCATGCGCTTCGGCCCGGCCGCGCATGTGCCCAAGCTGGTGACGATCCACAACCTCGCCTTTCAGGGGCGGTTCGGGGCGGATATCTTTCCGCACCTTGGCCTGCCGCCCGAAGCCTGGGGCGTGGATGGCGTCGAATATTATGGCGGGACCGGCTATCTGAAGGCGGGGCTGGTGTCGGCCGATGCGATCACCACGGTCAGCCCGACCTATGCGCAGGAAATCCGCTCTTCGGTGCATGGCATGGGGCTGGATGGCCTGATCAACGGGCGGGTCGACCGGTTGCATGGCATATTGAACGGCGTCGATACCGACATCTGGAACCCTGCGTCCGACACGCTGATCGCCAAGCCCTATGGAGCGCGCGCGCTGAGCAAGCGGGTGGCCAATCGCCGTGCACTGGAAACGCGCTTCGGGCTGGATCATGACGCCGCGCCGCTCTGCATCATCGTCAGTCGCCTGACCTGGCAGAAGGGCATGGACCTGCTGATCGACGCGGCCGAGCATCTGGTCGCGCTGGGCGGCAAGCTGGCGGTGCTGGGATCGGGCGATCATCCGCTGGAAGGCGCGCTGCTGGGCGCTGCGGACCGGCATCGCGGGCGGATCGGCGTGCAGATCGGCTATGACGAGCCGCTGTCGCACCTGATGCAGGCGGGCGGCGACGCGATCCTGATCCCGTCGCGTTTCGAGCCGTGCGGCCTGACCCAGCTCTATGCGCTGCGCTATGGCTGCGTGCCGGTGGTGGCGCGGGTCGGCGGGCTGGCCGATACGGTGATCGACGCCAATGAAGCGGCGGTGGGTGCAGGCGCAGCGACCGGTATCGTCTTCGCCCCGTCCGACGCGCTGGCGCTGCATGGGGCGATCAACCGGCTGGTGGCGCTGCATGCCGACAAGCCCGCATGGGCGGCGATGCAGCGGGCGGGCATGGGCGCCAACTTCAGTTGGACGCATAGTGCTGCGCGCTATGCCGATCTCTACCGGGCGTTGATCGCGGAGGCGGCGTGACCTTTGGACCGGTGATCGGCGCGGGTGGCACGCGCTTTTCGGTCTGGTCGCCCGATGCGGAGCAACTCTGGCTCTGCCTGTTCGATGATGCAGATCGGGAGACGCGCGTGCCGATGCTGCGCGATGCCGATGCCTGCTGGCATGGCGAGGCGGCCGGCGTGGGAGAGGGCGCGCGCTACGGCTTTCGCGCCGATGGCCTCTATGATCCCGGTGCAGGCCTGTGGTTTGATCCAGACAAGCTGTTGCTCGATCCCTATGCGCAGGCGATCGACCGGGCTTTTGTGTACGACCCCGCCCTGGCCGTGCCGCGCGGGCAGGGCGGCGATACCGCGCCGCTGATGCCCAAGGGGGTGGTGACGGCTGGCCTACAGCCGGTGATGCCCGAACCGCCCCGCTTTGCGCCGGGCGGACTGATCTACGAAGTGCAGGTGCGCGGCTTTACCATGCTGCATCCGGACGTGCCGGAGGAGCAGCGGGGCACCATCGCCGCGCTCGCCCATCCGGCGGTGATCGCGCATCTGCAAAAGCTGCATGTCGGCGCGATCGAACTGATGCCGATCAACGCCTGGATCGACGAGCGGCATCTGGGGCCGCTCGGTCTCACCAATGCCTGGGGCTATAATCCGGTCAGCTATTTCGCGATCGACCCGCGACTGGCGCCGGGCGGGATGGCGGAACTGCGGGAGGCGGTTACGGCGCTGCATGCGGCGGGCATCGGCGTCGTCCTCGACATGGTCTATAATCATGACGGGGAAAGCGACGCCATGGGGCCGACCCTGTCGCTGCGCGGGCTGGATGCGCGCGGCTATTTTCGGCACTCGGTGGACGGCACCCTCATCAACGATACCGGTACGGGCAACAGCATCGCCTGCAACGCGCCGGTTGCGCGGCGGCTGATTATCGATTCGTTGCGGCATTTCGTGGCGCAGGCGGGCGTCGATGGCTTTCGCTTCGACCTTGGCCCGGCACTGGGGCGGATGGTGGACGGGTTCGATCCAGAGTCCCCGCTGTTGCAGGCGATGCGTGTCGACCCCTTGCTGGCGGACCGGGTGATGATCGCCGAGCCGTGGGACATCGGGCCGGGCGGCTATCAACTGGGGCGGTTCGGCGATGACTGGCTGGAATGGAATGACCGCTATCGCGACGATATGCGGCGGTTCTGGCGCGGCGATGCGGGGACGCTCGGCGCGCTCGCCACGCGGCTGGCGGGATCTTCGGACATTTTCGGGGGAGAGCGGACGCGCAGCGTCAATTTCCTGGCCGCGCATGACGGTTTTACGCTGGCCGACCTGACCGCCTACGAACAGCGGCATAATGACGCCAATGGCGAGCAGAATCGCGACGGCCATGGCGAGAATTTCAGCTGGAACAACGGCATCGAGGGGCCGAGCGATGACCCGGCGGTGCAGGCCGCGCGACGGCAGGACCGGGAGGCGCTGCTGGCCATCCTGTTTGCCTCCCGCGGGACGATCATGCTGACCGCCGGCGACGAGTTCGGGCGCAGCCAGCAGGGCAACAATAACGCCTATGCGCAGGATAATGCGATCGGCTGGATCGACTGGACGGGCCGCGATCCGGGACTGGAGGCGCATAGCTTCGCGCTGGCGGCGGTGCGGGCCGAGGTAGCGGACTTGCGGGATGTAGCCATGTTGACCGACGCCGATGTGCAGTGGCTGGACGAGGATGGCCAGACGCTGACGGTCGGCCAGTGGGAAGATCCGGGGCGTCGCCGGCTGACGTTGAGATATCAGGTGAGCGGGCTGGCGATCTGCGTCAATGGTGCGGATGAAGCCTGCCGGTTCCATTTGCCCGAAGGCGATGTGATGGTGGATGCGCGGTCGGTGGTGATCAACCGACCGGCACGCTGAACAGGTCAGGTCGGCGCAGCCGCAACGCCATCAGCGTGATCGCCAGCTTGCCGTCCCCGATCTTCTTGTCCGCAAACAGCGTCCACAAATCGTCCAGTGGCAGTTCGTGGACGCTGATATGCTCCTGCTCCTCGTCCAGCCCGCCGCCGGCCGCGATCCGGTCCGCCGCGCGATATTCGGCGAGGAAATAGTCTATCTTCTCGGTCACGACGCTGGGGATGCTCCAGATCTGACCAAGATGGGTCAGGTTGCCCAGGCGCACGCCCGCTTCCTCCATCGCCTCGCGTCGGGCGCAGTCGGCCGGTTCATCCTCCAATATGCCGGCGATCGCCTCCAGCATATCGGGCAGGCCCGCCAGCATGACCGGGGTGCGCGGCATGGATACGACCAGCGCGACCCGGCGATCAGGATCATAGGGCAGGACGGCGACCGCGCGATTCATCTCGACCACATGGCGCTCGAATGGCGCGCCGTCGGGTGCGCGCATGGCGACCAGCAGCAGGTTGAGCCAGCCCTGATAGATGGGGCGTGTCGAGATTATGCTGCTCATCGGGCGTTCTCCGGTCCGGCCGGCGCGATGGTGGTGAGTCCAGCTGGGTTCGAACCAGCGACCTACTGATTAAAAGTCAGTTGCTCTACCGACTGAGCTATGGACCCCCGAAGCGGTGGTGGTCGCCCTAGAGGCCAGCGACCGGATGGTCAACCTTGGCGTGCGGCTTTTTGTAGACGGGCGTGCAAATGGCGGACGGACAGGCCGGTTCGCGGGTCGCGCCAGTTCGGGGCGACGGCGAGCAGCGGGGTCAGCACGAAGCCGCGCACGCGCCAGGCGGCATGGGGAATGGTGAGCGTGCGGCTGGCCCAGCGACCGCCCGACCAGAGGATGATGTCGATATCGACGCTGCGCGCACCCCAGCGGCGATAGCGGCGGCGGCCGAGTTCGTTCTCTATGCTCTGGAGGAAGGCCAGCATGGCGGGGGGGGGCAGTGTGCTTTCGACCAGCAGCGCGCCATTGGCGAAGCGGCGGGCCGACGGGCCAAGTGGCGGCGTGGAGAGGATGGGAGAAGCGGCGAGCACGCGCGCCTGTTTTCCGATCAGCGTCGTCGCGGCGTGCAGCAGGCGCTTGGGCGTCAGGCGCGCGGACAGCGGCCGGTTAGACCCCAGCGCCAGCGCGTAGAGCTGGGGGCTTTCAGCCATGCACCAGCCTACCGGACCTTGTCCCGGACATGCGCTTTCATCTGGGCATAAGCAGATTCGCGGGCATCCCCGTCCAGCTTCAGCAGGTAATGCGCGGCCTCCCTGTAGGTCAGGAACGACCGGTCGTCCGCTATGACCGGCATGGTGCGGGCATTGTAGAGGCGTTTGAGCAGGCGTTTTTGCGGCCGGCTGAGGTCGCCCGGCTGCTCGATACCGGGCTCTTCCGGTGCTTCGATCGCGATTTCGTCGGTGGGTTCAGTCATATCGGTCAAATATCCTGTGCGATCCGGCCGTACAGGTCCGGGCGGCGATCGCGGAAAAAGCCCATGCCGGCGCGATGGGTGCGGGCCTTGGCCAGATCCAGCGTCGCGACCAGCGCGCCATGATCCCTGGCATCGGCCTCGGCGGCGAAATCGCCCCATTCGTCGGTGATGAAGCTGTGGCCGTAGAAGAGCTGGCCTTCCTCGTCGCCGATGCGGTTGGCGGCGATCACCGGCATGCAGTTGCTGACCGCATGGCCGATCATCGCGCGGCGCCACATGCGGCTGGTGTCGAGGTCGCTGTCATAGGGTTCGGAGCCGATCGCGGTGGGATAGAAGAGCATCTCCGCGCCCATCAGCGCCATGCAGCGCGCGGTTTCGGGATACCATTGGTCCCAGCAGATGCCGACGCCGATGGTGCCATATTTCGTCTTCCACACCTTGAAGCCGCTATTGCCCGGACGGAAATAATATTTTTCCTCATAGCCCGGCCCATCGGGAATATGGCTCTTGCGATAGACGCCCATGATCTCGCCCTCATCGTCGATCATGGCGAGCGAATTATAGTGATGATGGCCGTCCCGCTCGAAATAGCTGGTCGGGATATAGACGCCCAGTTCCTTCGCCAGCTTGCGCATTTCCTGCACCGCCGGATGCTCGTCGGTCGGCATGGCGTTGGCGAAGAGGGCTTCATCCTCGACCCTACAGAAATAGGGGCCTTCGAACAGTTCGGGCGGCAGGATGATCTTCGCGCCGCGTGCGGCGGCCTGCCGCACATGATCGGCGACCAGCGCGATATTGTCGGCCATGTCGTCCGAAAAGGCGAGTTGCAGGGCGGCTACGGTGACTTTGGTCATCTATCTTCCCGACAGGCTTAGAGGGAGGGCATCTGCTGGCTGCAACAATGGAAGCTGCCGCCGCCGGACAATATGGCGTCGCTGCGCAGGCCGACAATATCCATTCCGGGGAAGAAGGGCCGGAAGGCGTCGAGCGCGGCCTGATCGTTGGGCTGGCCATAGATGGGCACGATGACGGCGGCGTTGCCGACATAGAAATTCATGTAGCTGGCCGGGATCGCCTCGCCATCCACCAGCACCAGACCGGGGGAGGGGATGTCGATCACTTCGACGCCGAAGGCCTTCGCGCGGGCGCGGGCGTCGGCATAGAGGGCGGCGTTGGGATCATCCTGCGTCGTGGCGATCGGCAGGGCCAGCTTGCCGGGCGCGACGAAGCGGGCGAGATTGTCGACATGGCCATCGGTATGGTCGCCCAGCAGCCCGTCGCCCAACCACAGCATGTCGGACAGGCCGAGTGACCCGGCGAGCAGCGTCTCGATCTTGCCACGATCCAGGTCCGGGTTGCGATTGGGGTTGAGCAGGCATTGTTCGGTCGTCACGAACAGGCCGGTGCCGTCGGTGTCGATCGCGCCACCCTCGAACACCCAATTCTGGGTCGAAACGGGCAGGTCGGTGGTCGCCGCCAGCCGCGCACCGATATCCTCGTCACCGGGCATCTGATATTTGCCGCCCCAGCCATTGAAGCCGAAATCGACAAGGGCACGGCCTCCCGCACCGTTCAGCACGGCGATCGGCGCGGTATCGCGCAGCCAGACGTCGCCCAGATGATGGACGATGACTGACACGCCCGGCGCGATCAGCGCGCGCGCGGCATCCGCATCGGCTTCGCTGGCGACGACAAGGCGGACGTCCTCACCCTTGGCATCGGCGTGCAGGGCGCTGGCGAAGGCGGCGATCTGAACGCGGGCGTCCTCAAACGCGCCGGGCCATTCGGCGGGATTGGTCGGAAAGCCGATCCAGGTCCAGTCGTGCGGCGCCCATTCGGCGGGCATGCGAAACGTCATGACTTTTATCCTTGCCCGGCGGGAAAGCCGGTCCGTAAAGTGCGGGAAATGATGCGCGCTCCATAGCGTGCCCGACCGGGTCTGGACAGAGGGCGAAAGCCATGCGGAAACACATTTCGATCATCGCGGCGGGCCTGCTGCTGGCCCTGTCGGCACAGGCGCGCGCCGGGGAACTGCCGGACTGGCTGACCGGGGAATGGCTGCAAAATGCCGGCGACCGGTGGAGCGAGGAGGTCTGGACCCTGCCGCGTGGCGGCACGATGATCGGCGTGGGGCGCACCGGGCGCGGGGAAAGCCTGCGCGGCTGGGAAGTGATGCGGATCGTGCGGGCGGCGGACGGATCGCTCGCCCTGCATGCGGCGCCCGATGGCGGCTCGGCGACCATCTTCCCCGCCGTGGAGCAGGGTGTGCGGGACGTGACCTTCGCCAATCCCGGCCATGACTATCCGCAACGCATCCGCTACTGGCGCGAAGGGCGGCTGCTGATGGCGGAAACGTCGAAGATGGACGGCAGCGGCGCGCAGAACTGGACCTATAGCCCTGCCGGGCCATAGGTCCACGCGGTCCTTATTTGCCAGCCCGGTCCTTGTCGCGGATGGCGCGGAATTCGTCGCCGTCCACCCAGTTGGGCCAGTCGTTCGTCGTGGCGAGTTCGCGGCCGACGGTGTAATAGAGCTTCAGGTCGGCGGCGATGCCGGTCCAGTCCCAATTGGGATCATATTCATCCTTGGGACCGTGATAGCGGTTCCTGGTATAGTCCTCCGCTGCGGCCATGCCGGCCTTGGTGCCGCCCTTCACCAGGTCCTCGCCGCCTTCGAAATAGAGCATCGGCAGGCCATATTTGGCGAAGCTGAAATGGTCGGAGCGGTAATAATAGCCCTTTTCCGGCGTCGGTTCGGTGGTCGCGACCCGACCCTGCGCCTTGAGCGCGCGGTCCAGATAGGCGTCGAGCTGCGACTTGCCCTTGCCGATGACGACGACATTCTTGGCGAGGCCTGCGACGCTGAGCGCGTCCATGTTCACGCCGCCCACCGTCCTGGCGAAGGGGAAGACGGGGTTCTTGCCATAATAGGCCGATCCCAGCAGGCCCGATTCCTCGCCCGTCACCGCCACGAACACCTGGCTGCGGTCGGTCGGGCCAGCCTTCACATTGGCCTGCGCCAGCGCGACCAGCGCGGCGGTGCCGGTGGCATTGTCGACCGCGCCGTTGCAGATGTCGTCGCCGTCAGGCGCCGCCTGGCAATGGCCCAGATGATCCCAATGCGCGCTATAGAGCACATATTCGTCCGGCCGCGTCTTGCCGGGCAGCAGCGCGACGACATTCTTGGAACTATGCTTGCGCAGATCGTTGTCGAAGGACAGGCTGGCGTTCACCCCGGCCAGCGGCACGGCCTTGAAGCCGGGCTTCTTGGCCGCAGCCATCTGGGCGTTCAGGTCCAGCCCTGCGCTGGCGAAGAGGGCGGCGGCCTTGTCCTTCTGGATCCAGCCGATGGCTGCGCTCTGGTCGGCATTGCCGTTGGCGCTGTCGGCGACATGCTGCGCGCCGGTCCAACTCGACTGCACTACGTTCCAGCCATAGGCGGCGGGCACCGTGTCATGCACGATGATAGCGGCAGCCGCGCCCTGCCGCGCGGCTTCCTCATATTTGTAGGTCCAGCGGCCATAATAGGTCATGGCGCGGCCGTTGAACGGCCCGGTCAGGCCCTGTGTCTCATAATCGGGGTCGTTGACCAGGATGACGACCGTCTTGCCCTTCACGTCCAGCCCGGCATAGTCGTTCCAGCCCTTTTCCGGGGCGTTGATGCCGTAACCCACGAAGACGACTGGGCTGTCTTTGACGTCGATATGCTTTTGCGTGGTGCGATAGGTGCCGGCGACCATTTCCGCACCATAGGCGGCGCTGACGTCGGCCTTGCCACCAGTGAAGGTCAGCGGCGACACGTTCTTGGCGGTGATTTCCACCAGCGGCACGTCCTGGAACCAACTGCCCTTGTTGCCGGGCTTCAGGCCCAGCTTCTCGAACTCGGCCGCCAGCAGGGCGAGCGTCTTTTCCTCGCCGGCGGTTCCAGGCGCGCGGCCTTCGAAAGCGTCTGAGGACAGTTCTTCGACCAGCCGCTTCATCGTGTCGATCGACGGGGCAGTGGCGGATTGGGCGGGCGCTGCGCTGCTAGGAATTGGCGCGGAGGACGCCAGAAGGACGGCGATCGCCGCGATGGAAGTGCGCATGGGTATTTCCCTGTTGTTTTATGAATGTGCGAGTGATGCCACCACGCGCGGGCAAGGGCAAGCAAGGCTGTTGCACCCGCGCCCGCCATGTCTTAGCCATTGATCCATCGGGGTCTATTGGGGGGAATATCGGGGCATGTCCTATCTGGGCAAATCCGCCATCATCGCACTGCTGGCGGCGGGCACGGCGCAGACCGCATGGGCGCAGGGTCAGCCGGACGCGATGGCCAAGGCTTTCGGCGCGCGGGAAACGGTGATCTCCGCCAGCCTGTCGCCCGACGGGCAGAAGATCGCGCTGATCGCGGCGAGCGGTGGCCGGACCAGCAAAGCCTATGTGCTGGAGGCCAAGGAAGGGGCCGAGCCGAAGGCGATCGCTTCCACCACCGGGCGACCGGAACATCTGTATCGCTGTGACTGGGTGTCGAACGATCGGCTGGCCTGCCAGATTGGCGGAGCCAGCCGTGTGGGCGATGATGTCTACGGCTTCAGCAGCCTGTTCGCGGTGGATGCGGCCGGCGGCAACATCCGCTCGCTCAGTCGCCGGCAAGGGCAGAACAGCGTGGGCTTCGACCTGCGCGGCGGCGACATTGTCGACCTTTTGCCGGCCGAGGACGGCGCTGTGTTGATGACGCGCGCCTATGTGCCGGAAGCCAAGGCGGGGAGCCTGGTCGATAATAAATTGCGCGGTCTGGGCGTCGATCGGATCGACACGCGGTCCGGTGCGTCCAAGCGGATCGAGCAGCCTGAAACACTGGCGATTGATTATATTTCCGATGGGCATGGCACCATCCGGGTGATGGGTTTGCAGGAGAATAAAGGCTCCGGCTATGCCAAGGGCACCTACAAGTTCGTCTATCGGCCGCAGGGCAAGTCCGGCTGGAGCGACCTGTCGGTCTACGACGCGCGCGGCGGCACCGGCTTCTATCCTGTCGCTGTCGATGCGGACAAGAATCTGGCCTATGGGTTCGAAAAGACCGATGGGCGCGACGCACTGGTGTCGATCGCGCTGGACCCCGGTCTGGAAAAGAAGATCGTCTTCGCCCATCCGCAAGTGGATGTGACCGGGGCGATCCGTGTCGGTCGTGAGCAGCGCATGGTGGGCGCCAGCTATAGCGTCGAGCATCGCGAGGCGATCTATTTCGATGAAGCCGTCGCAGCGCTGGTCAAGTCCCTGGGCAAGGCGCTGGGTGGCAAGGCGGTCCATGTCGGCGATATGAGCGCGGACGGCCAGCGTGTGCTGGTCTGGGCCGGCAGCGACCTTGATCCCGGCCAATATTATCTGTTCGACAGGACCGCGCGCAAATTGTCCCCGATCATGCCGGACCGGCCCGAACTGGCCGGCCGCACGCTCGCACCAATGAAGTCGGTCAGCTATAAGGGCGCTGACGGCACCAGCATCCCCGCCTATCTGACCCTGCCGCCGGGCAAGGAGGATGCCAAGGGGCTGCCCGCCATCGTCATGCCCCATGGCGGCCCGGAAGCCCGCGACGAATGGGGTTTCGACTGGATGGTGCAATATTATGCCGCGCGCGGCTTTGCCGTCATTCAGCCGCAGTTCCGTGGCGCTGCCGGCTTTGGCGAAAAATGGCTGATGAAGAATGGCTATCGGTCGTGGCGGACGGCGATCGGCGACGTGGTGGATGCCGGTCGCTGGCTGGTGGCGCAGGGCATCGCCGATCCGGAGAAGTTGACGATCGTCGGCTGGTCCTATGGCGGCTATGCCGCGTTGCAGGCACAGGCGATCGACCCCAGGCTGTTCAAGGCCGTGGTCGCCGTCGCCCCTGTCACCGACTTTGCGGACCGTCTGCGCCGGGCGCAATATGATGGCAGCTATCTGGTCCAGCAGGACCGGATGGGGACGGGCGCCGACGCGGCCAATGCTTCGCCAGCCAATCATGCCGCCGAATTCGTGGCGCCGGTGCTGATGTTCCATGGCACGGACGACAATAATGTCGACATCAGCCAGGCGAAGATCATGCAGGGCAAGCTGGAAGGGGCAGGCAAGCGCAGCCGGCTGGTCGTCTATGACGGCCTGACCCATGATCTGAACGACAGCGACGTGCGGGCCGACATGTTGCAGCAGAGCGCGGACTTCCTGTCGACGCTCGGAAAATGAGGAATATCGGGAGGCTGCGGCTTCCCCGTTCTTTCGCGGTCATGACCTAAAGAAAAAGGGCGGCTCCTTGCGGGGCCGCCCTTTTCTGTAACTGGGATCGGAAAACCGATTAGCGCGAATAGAATTCGACGACCAGATTCGGTTCCATCTTCACCGGGTAGGGCACTTCGTCCAGCGTCGGAACGCGGACATAGCTGACCTTGGTGGCGCCGTCGGGGGCGACATAGTCGGGGATGTCGCGCTCGGGCAGGCTCTGCGCTTCCAGAACCAGCGCCATTTCCTGGGCCTTCTTGCCCAAGGTGATTTCGTCGCCCGGCTTCACCAGACGCGACGCGATGTTGCACTTCACGCCGTTCACATAGATGTGGCCGTGCGACACGATCTGACGGGCCGAGAAGATGGTCGGCGCGAACTTGGCGCGGTACACGACGGCGTCCAGGCGGCGTTCCAGCAGGCCGATCAGGTTCTGGCCGGTGTCGCCCTTCATGCGGCTGGCTTCGAAATAGTTCTTCTTGAACTGCTTCTCGGTGATGTCGCCGTAATAGCCCTTCAGCTTCTGCTTGGCGCGCAGCTGAATGCCGTAGTCCGACACCTTGCCCTTGCGGCGCTGGCCGTGCTGACCGGGACCATATTCGCGCTTGTTGACAGGCGACTTGGGACGGCCCCAGATATTCTCGCCCATGCGACGGTCGAGCTTGTACTTGGCGCTGGTGCGCTTCGTCATGGTAATTCCTAACAATATGCTTTTAACGTTATCCCCGGTATCGCCTACGTCCGTTTTGCGTTTGCACACTCAGGGGCAGGGCCACCGCTTCACCGGGATGCGGAGCCAATTGCGAAGGCGCGCCTATGACCAGAAGAGACCGGCGAGTCAAGTCTCGACACGATGGCGGCGGCAGCTTAGGCCCGCGCACATGACTCCCGAACATTATTCCACCATGGCGCAGGTGCGCGCCGGCGTCGACAATCTCGACCGGCAGATCGTCGCCCTGCTGGCGCAACGCTTCGCCCATATGCGCGCCGCCGCCCGGATCAAGCCGGATCGCAGCGCCGTGCGCGACGAAGCGCGCAAGGCGGAGGTGATCGCCAACGCCTGCGCCGAGGCAGAGGCTTTGGGGGTGCCGTGCGACCTGATCGCGGGCATGTGGGAAGAACTGGTCGAAGCGTCGATCGCCTATGAAATGGCGGAGTTTGACCGGACGCGGGAATAAAATCCACATCCGTTCGGTTCGAGCCTGTCGAGAACCATGCGCTGAGTTCTCGACAGGCTCGAACCGAACGGAGACCGGGTTCAGCGCTCCCGCGGCCGCGCCAGATGCGACAGCACGCCGCGCAGTGTCCGCACCTCCAGATGGTTCCAGCCCGGCTTGGTCAGCAGGTTGCGCAGCGTCAGCCGGGTGGCGCCGGCACGATCGGGGGGGAAAAAATAGCCGACCTTCACCAGCAACGCATCAAGTTGCTCGATCATGCCCTCCAGTTCCGCCTGCGGCGCGGGTTCGCCCAGGTCGGTGATGGTGGGCTGCGCAAGGTCCGCCTGCTTGGACCATTCATAGGCGCACAGGATGACCGCTTGGGCGAGGTTCAATGACCCGAACTCCGGGTTGATCGGTACGGTCAATATCTTGCGCGCGACCGCGACATCCTCCGTCTCCAGCCCCGATCGTTCCGGGCCGAACACATAGGCGCAGCGCCCCTGCGCGCCATGGATTTCGCGCGCGGCTTCCTCCGGCGTCACGACCGGCTTGGTCACGCCGCGTTTGCGGACAGTGGTGGCATAGACATGGGCGCAGTCGGCGACCGCATCGGCCAGCGTCTCGAACACCTGCGCCTTGTCCAGAATGAAGTCCGCGCCGGCCGCCGCCGGACCCGCATCGGGATTGGGCCAGCCGTCACGCGGCGTCACAAGCCGCATTTCGGTCAACCCGAAATTCAGCATGGCGCGCGCGGCCTTCCCGATATTCTCACCCAGTTGCGGGCGGACCAGAACGATGACGGGGGGGAGGGGGGCGTTTTCTTCTGTCACATTATCACCGTTCGTCAAACGTCATTATATGGTCCTTCGATACGCCATTTGCCCTTCGGTCGTCTTCGACTCCGACTTCGCTCAATCGCTACTCAGGACGAACGGTGGAGGGAAGAGAGGCCTTCGACTTCGCTCAGGCCGAACGGAACAGGGGAACTATTCACGCCCGACTTCCTTTACCGTCCCTGCAAATTCCTCGAAATCCTTGGCGTCCGTGAAGTCCTTGTAGACGCTGGCGAAGCGGATGTAGGCAACGCTGTCGAGGCGCTTCAGCCCTTCCATCACCATCTCGCCGATCGCGCGCGCCGGGACTTCGCTGTCGCCGCTGGTTTCCAGCTGGCGCTGGATGCCCGAGATCAGCTTTTCCAGCCGACTGGGGTCGATCGGCCGCTTGCGGCAGGCGATGCCGATGGAGCGGGCCAGCTTGTCGCGCTCGAACGCTTCCTTGCGGCCCTCGCTCTTCACCACCCAGATGTCACGCAACTGGATGCGCTCGAATGTGGTGAAGCGCGCACCGCAGGCTTCGCACTGGCGTCGGCGGCGGATGGCGTTGCCATCTTCCGTCGGCCGGCTGTCCTTCACCTGGCTGTCTTCGTGGGCGCAGAAAGGGCAGCGCATCTATTATAATCTCCGTTCGGCCTGAGTAGGGACTGAGCCTGTCGAAGTCCCTACTCAGGACGAACGGGCTTTTGGTCAATAAATCGGGAAGCGCGCGGTCAGGGCCAGCACCTTTTCACGGACATGGGCTTCGACCTGGCCGTCGCCTTCGTCGCCATTGCGCTTCAGGCCTTCGACCACTTCAGCAATCAAACGGCCGATTTCGCGGAACTCTTCCTCACGGAAGCCGCGGGTGGTGGCGGCAGGCGCGCCCAGGCGGATGCCGGACGTGACGAACGGACTGGCCGTGTCGAACGGCACACTGTTCTTGTTGCAGGTGATGTAGGCGCGGTCGAGCGCCTTCTCCGCGGCCTTGCCGGTGGCGTTCTTGGGGCGCAGGTCGACCAGCAGCAGGTGATTGTCGGTGCCGCCCGACACGATCGACAGGCCGGCGTCGGCCAGCGTTTCCGACAGCGCACGCGCGTTGGCGACGATCTGATGCGCGTAGGCCTTGAACTCCGGCGTCAGCGCTTCCTTGAACGCCACCGCCTTGGCTGCGATGATGTGCATCAGCGGGCCGCCCTGAAGGCCGGGGAAGATCGCCGAATTGATCTTCTTGGCGATCGCCTCGTCATTGGTCAGGACGATGCCCGAACGCGGGCCGCGTAGCGATTTGTGCGTGGTGGTCGTGGTGACGTGGGCGTGCGGCACCGGCGAAGGGTGCGCGCCACCGGCGACCAGCCCAGAAAAATGCGACATGTCGGCGAGCAGGTACGCGCCCACTTCGTCGGCGATCTCGCGGAACCGCTTGAAGTCCCAGACGCGCGAATAGGCCGTGCCGCCGCAGATGATCAGCTTGGGCTTGTTCGCGCGTGCTATGCGGGCGACCTCGTCCATGTCGATGGTGTGGTCGTCTTCGCGAACACCGTAAGCGACCGGCTTGAACCACTTGCCCGACATGTTGACCGGCGACCCGTGGGTCAGGTGGCCGCCCGACGACAGGTCGAGCCCCATGAAGACGTCGCCCGGCTGGAGCAGCGCCAGGAACACGGCCTGGTTCATCTGGCTGCCGCTGTTCGGCTGGACGTTGGCGAAGTTGGCGCCGAACAACTGCTTGGCGCGCTCGATGGCCAGCGTTTCCACGACGTCGGCATATTCGCAGCCGCCATAATAGCGCTTGCCCGGATAGCCTTCGGCGTACTTGTTGGTGAAGATCGAACCGGCGGCTTCCAGCACCGCCTTCGACACGATATTTTCGGACGCGATCAGTTCGATCTTGTCCTGCTGGCGCTTCAGTTCGTTACCGATCGCGCCGAAGATTTCCGGGTCCGCGCGGCTAAGCGATTCGCTGAAGAAGCCGTCCGGGCGGATGGCGGGGGCGAGGGTGTCAGTGCTCATCGAAGGATCCTTTCAGAGCGCGGGCTGGGAGAGTTTTTCGACGCGGCCGGCATGGCGGCCACCGCCGAAATCGGTGGTGAGGAAAGCGGTGACGCAGGCCTTGGCCATGTCGATACCGGTCAGGCGCGCGCCCATGGCCAGCACGTTGGCGTCATTATGTTCGCGTGACAGGGCGGCCGACAGCGGTTCGCCCACCAGCGCGCAGCGGCAGGCCGGGTTGCGGTTGACGGCGATCGAAATGCCGATGCCAGAACCGCACAGCGCGATGCCGCGCTCGGCCGCGCCCGAGGCCACGGCCGTCGCAAGTTTGTAACCGAAATCGGGATAATCGACGCGGTCGGCGGTCGCCGGACCCAGATCGTCGACGTCATGCCCTTCATCGCGCAGCCACTGGGCGAGTTCCGCCTTCAGATCGACGGCGGCATGGTCGGAAGCGATAGCGATTTTCACGGGTAGCGTCCCTTCACCAACAGGCGATTCGTTTCTGCGCGCCTCATAGGGGGAGCGACAGGCAATTGCCACCGTCCAGCTTGCCGCTTATGGCATCTCCCATGGCTGGCACGATTTTATCCATATTGATGCTCGCGGGCGTGTTGCTGACTGCGGGCGGCGTCTATGCGATCGCGAAGAAGGGCGACCGCAAGCGTGGCGTGCTGATGATCGTCGCGGGGCTGGTGATGTTCGGCAATGTCGCCATCAGCGCGATTCCAGGGCCGGACCTGCCCGTGATGGAGCGGCGCTAGAATATTCTGAAGTCGGCTGGAACGGCCGACGGCTTGCTGAATGCGGAAAACAGAAAAAATGAGAACGTCACCCGATCCAATCTAACAGGATGATGATCGTGCCCGCAGCGCCAGCGACGCCAGCAGATCGGTCTGCGTCACCAGCCCCTGCAAGCGATGATCGGCGTCGACCACGATCGCCGCGCGGCGGTCGCCGCTGCTCAAAGGGCCGATCAGCCGGGCGATGGGTGTATCGGCATGAACCATCAGGGGACGGCGGGCGATGTCGCCTGCGCTTGTCCCGTCCTTGCCCAGATCGAGCGCGCCGATGATGCCCTGCACCCGGCCGGCATCGTCCAGCACCGGCAGGGACAGCAGGCCGCGATCCTGCATCAATATGCGCACCTGCGCCATGGGCTGGCTGGCGGGAACATGGATGATGTCGCGCGACATGATCTCCGCGCAGGGGACGGTGCCGTGCAGTCGTTCGGCGGCGCGCAGTTCGGCGTCGGCCAGCAACTGGCGCAGGTCCGCCTGATCCACGTCCAGCGTGTCGCCAAAGCCTTTGAGTGCATCGGCGACATCCTGTTCGCTGGGGCCGGCGCGCAACAGCGGCGCGGGATCGGCGGTGCCGTGGCGCGCGGGCGCCTTTGGCGCGACATGCGGATAATTATGGCCGGCGATCCGGTGGAAGAGGATGGCGACGACCAGCAGCAACAGCGTGTTGACCCCGACCGGCACCAGCGCGAACATATAACTGCTCGCCACGCCCTTGACGCCCAGCGCGGCGGACAGGGCGACCGCGCCGCCGGGCGGGTGGAGGCAGCGTAGCAATGACATGACCGCGATCGCCGCGCCCACCGCCAGCGCGGCGGCGACGGTGGGATCCGGCACGGCCTTCGCCACGAATATGCCGACGAGCGCGGAAATGACGTTGCCGCCCAGCACCGGCCAGGGCTGGGCCAGCGGGCTGGCGGGCACGGCGAACAGCAGTACGGCCGATGCCCCCATCGGCGCCACCAGCAGCGGGTGGGCCAGGCCATTGCCCAGCATAAGGCCACAGAGCAGGCCGGTGATGGCGATCCCGCCGATCGCCCCGCTGGCGGCCTTCAGCCGGTCGAACAGGCTGGGACCGGCCGGGCCGGCGGGGATGAAGGCGCTGTAATAGCGGCTCCAGATCAGGCGGGCATCATGTTTGGGCGCGTCGGACATGAAAGGCGCGCTAGACCCGCGCAAAAGATACGCCAAGCAGGAAAATATCGGTCGGGGTAAAGCGGGCATTGCCTCTTTTCAGGCGGCCTCTTTCTCGACCGGCGGTGGCATCAGTTCCTTCACTACGCCCCAATAGCCCTGCGTGACATGGGCCTGCCCCGCATAGTCGGGGTCGGCCATCAGGTGAACGTGCAAGCGGCGCAAATTGGTCCAGGGTACGGACGGGAACAGATGATGCTCCAGATGATAGCTGACGTTGAACGGCGCGATCAGCAGTCGGTCGAGCAGGGTGGGGATGACGGTGCGGGTGCCGTTCAGTTCCACGGCGTCGGGCACGCCGACATGTTCGGCCATGGCCCGGATCCGGTTGAAGAGATTTGCCCAGATGAATTGCGGGATCATGTACAGGCCCAATATCTGCCAGCGCCAGGGCGACCACAGGATCAGGCCATAGACGACCACCGCCCAGGCCACATAGCGCAGCCGCAACCCCAGCCGATAATCGAAGCCGAAGCGGCGCGGATTGTGGAAATTGGCGATGGGCGACCACACCCGCGCCGCGCGCGCGACGCGATAATAGTTCAGGCCGAACAGGCTGCGGAAGAACAGCGTGATCATCGCTTTACGGTTCTTCGGAAAATGCTGGTCCGGATCCTTGCGCTGTACCCGATAGTCATAATCCTGCATCGTGTTGGTGTGGCGATGATGGACCATGTGCGCCACCCGATATAGATCGATGCTCAGCACGAGCGGATAGGCGACGAAAATATCTGCGATCAGATCGTTGACGCGGCGGTTGCTGAACAGCAGGCCGTGGCAGGCATCGTGCATCATGACCGCCAGGCACTGGATGCGGGTGCCGACGACCAGGCCGGCAAGCAGATAGACCGCCACATTGTGCACGCGGATCGCGATTATAATGGCCGCGACGATGACGACCCACTGAAAGGCCAGCAAGAGCGCATTGCGCCGATCGTCGACGACGGACAGTTCCCGGATCAGCGGCAACGTCCCTCGTCGCGAATAGCGATAGCCGGGCGCGCGCTCCTTGCCGTCTGTCATGATAGCCTGTCCCCTGACGCCGCAATAATCGGGAATCTATAGGTCGGTGCCAAAGGGCGTCAAGCGGCGCTGCTCCCGCCTCTTGGGCCATTTCGCGTCTTCGACCAATGTCTGATCAAGGCCGGGGGGCGGGCGCCGTTCTTGTCTACGGAACCCGGCAACCCAGTCCCCACCGCCGGGTTCCATCCTCTCCCTGGCATGAAAAAGGCCGCCTTTTCGGGGCGGCCTTCTCCGTTTGTGCGTGTCCGGGCGATCAGCGGATCGGCGAATCCGGCGACAGGCGCATGTCGAGATAATTGTCGACCGACTTCATCAACTGGTCGAGTTCATGCTCGAAGAAATGGTTCGCGCCGCGAATCTCGTCATGATGGATGGTGATGCCCTTCTGCGTGCGCAGCTTGTCCACCAGCTTCTGGACCGCGCTCGCGGTCACCACTTCGTCCGACGTCCCCTGCACGATGATGCCCGACGACGGGCAGGGCGCGAGGAACGAGAAGTCATACATGTTGGCGGGCGGCGCGACCGAGATGAAGCCGCGAATCTCCGGGCGGCGCATCAGCAACTGCATGCCGATCCACGCGCCGAAGGAAAAGCCGGCGATCCAGGTGGTCTGCGCTTCGGGGTGGAAGCTCTGTACCCAGTCGAGCGCCGCTGCGGCGTCGCTGAGTTCACCGATGCCATTGTCGAACGTGCCCTGGCTGCGGCCGACGCCACGGAAGTTGAAGCGCAATACGGCAAAGCCGCGCTTCACGAAGGTCTTGTACAGCGCCTGGGTGATGCGGTCGTTCATCGTGCCGCCGCCTTGCGGATGCGGGTGCAGGATCATGGCGACCGGCGCGCGTGGGCGGGGCGGGGGGCTGAAGCGGCCTTCGAGGCGACCTTCGGGGCCGGTGAAAATGACGTCGGGCATGGCACCTGTTATGGTTCTGGGCCGCCCGTGAAGGCGGCGGGATGGGGATCGGTGCGCGCAGGCGAAGGCTTCACGCTGGCGCAGCGCGGCAAACCGCCTATATAGATGTCGCCGCCATTTCCGCAATCAATGAGTAATGCCGCTTGGCTGCTACACGTATTTATCTCGATCATGCCGCCACCACGCCGATGCTGCCCGCTGCGCAGGCGGCGATGGTGGGGGCGATGGCCAGTTGGGCCAATCCGTCCAGCCCCCATGCCGACGGCCGCGCCGCGCGTGCGATGCTGGAGGATGCGCGCAGACGGATCGCCGCTGCGCTTGGGTGGGGGGGGCATGTCCTCTTCACCTCCGGTGCGAGCGAGGCGATCGCGATCGGCCTGACGCGGGCGAAGGCCGGGCGGGTTGTAACTTCGCCGGTCGAGCATGACGCCGTGCTGCGCGTGACGAAGGGCGCGGAACGGCTGGGAGTGGATGGGAAGGGCATCATTTCTCTTCGTCATTCCCGCCTTCGCGGGGATGACGATGGCGTGGGCGAGAGGAGAGTTCTGGCCATCCAGCACGTCAATAACGAGACGGGCGTGATCCAGCCGCTCGACGCGATCGACCGTAATGGCGCGATCCTGTTCGCCGATTGCGCCCAGAGCGCGGGCAAGCTGGCCCTGCCGGACGCGGACATGATCGCGATCAGCGCGCATAAATTCGGCGGGCCGCCCGGCATTGGCGCGCTGCTGATCCGCGATCTGGCGCTGATCGAACCGAGCGGCGGGCAGGAGCAGGGCTATCGTGCCGGGACCGAGAATTTGCCCGCGATCATGGCGATGGCGGCTGCGCTGGAGACGCGGGAGGACTGGTTGCAGCGTGCCGCCGACATGCGCGCGCGGCTGGATGCGGCGATCGAGGCGGCGGGCGGCGTCATCGTGGCGCGGGATGCGCCGCGCCTGCCCACGATCGCCAGCTATCGCATGCCCGGCCTGTCGGCCCGCGCCCAACTGATCCAGTTCGACATGAAGGGGATATCGGTGTCGGCGGGCAGTGCCTGTTCGTCTGGTTCGCTCAAGACCAGCCATGTGCTCGGCGCGATGGGCTGGGATGAAGGGGCGGCGGCCGAAGTGGTGCGGGTCAGCTTCGGCCCGCAAACGTGCGACAACGAGTTGGACAGTTTCATCGAAATCTGGACCGGCATGGCCGCCAAGGTAAGAAATTGATATATCTGGATTATCAGGCGACCACGCCGCTTGCGCCCGAAGCGTTCGAGGCCATGGTGCCGTTGTTGCGCGACCAGTTCGCCAATCCGCATAGCGCACATCGCATGGGCCGGGTCGCCGCCGCGCAGGTGGAGGTGGCGCGCGATGCCATCGTGCCTTTGCTGCCACCGGGCGGCAGGCTGCTCTTCACCTCCGGCGCGACCGAGGCGCTGAACATCGCGATCCAGGGCGTGCCGGCGGGCGGCATCGTCACCATCGCGACCGAACATGCCGCCGTGCTGGATACGGTGGAGGCGATGCGGCGCACCGGGCGCGACGTCACCGTGCTGCCGGTAGGGCCGGACGGGCTGGTCGACATGGCGGTCGCCGCGCAGGCGATCGTTCCGGGTGTCTCACTCGTTGTCGCAATGCTGGTGAATAACGAGATCGGCGTGATCCAGCCGGTCTCGGCGCTGGCGGACCTCGCCCATGCGGCGGGCGCGCTGCTGCTGTGCGATGCAGTGCAGGGCTATGGCCGGGTGCCCATTCCCGCGACCTGCGACATGGTGGCGATCAGCGCGCACAAGATCCACGGACCCAAGGGGATCGGCGCGCTGTGGCTGCGCGACGGGGTGCGGCCCGCGCCGCTGATCCATGGTGGCGGGCAGGAAGCTGGCCTGCGGTCCGGCACGCTTTCGCCTGCACTTTGCGCCGGGTTCGGCGTCGCCGCGCGGCTGATGCGGGAGCAGGCGGAAGCGGATCGCGCCCATGTGGAAAGCCTTGGCGCGCTGGCCCGCAGCCTGTTTGCCGACTGGACGCTGAACGGTGCTGCGACACCGCGCTATCCGGGCAATCTTAACCTGCGTAAAGACGCGATCGACGGCGCACGACTGTTGTCCCATTGCCGCAATGTCGCTTTTTCGCTCGGAAGCGCTTGCGCAAGCGGGTCCGGGCGGCCTAGCCATGTGCTGCGCGCACTGGGGCTGACAGATACGCAGGCGCGCGGATCGGTGCGGATCGGCTTTGGCCGCTACACCACGCCGCAGGAGTTGGAGAGGGCAGCAGAAGCATTGCAGGACGCGGCAGCTGTACAAGCGGCGCCGTGAAAGGGAGCGCACGCAGAACATGACAAGGGTCACCTTCATCAGCGCCGACGGCGAACGACGGCAGGATGTGGACGCACCCGCCGGGTCGGTGCTGCTGGACATCGCGCAGGCCGCCGGCCAGCCGCTGGAGGGCACCTGCGAGGGGCAGATGGCCTGCTCCACCTGCCATGTGATCGTGGCTGCCGAAGATTTCATCAAGCTGCCCCGCGCCAGCGAGGATGAGGAGGATATGCTCGACCTGGCCGCCGCCGCCACCCGCACCAGTCGCCTGGCCTGCCAGATCGTGCTGGACGGCGGGCTGACAGCGCTGACCGTCCGCATTCCGGGCGAATTCAACAATATGCAGGGCATGTGACCGCTTCCATGAAAATACTGACCGCCTTTGCCGCATTGGCGCTGATCGCTGCGCCGTCTTTGGCCGCCGACAAGAAGAAGGCGCCTGCCAGGGAACCGGCGCCGACCGGCGCGCTCGATTCGCTGATGCCGGCCGCGCCGCGCTATCTGGTGCCGCAATCGGTGCTGACAGCGGCGCGCAACCCGGCGGAGATCGAAAAGGAGACGGGCGGCAGGCTGGGCGTGGCGCTGGTCGACAAGACGGGCGCACTGCTGCTGGGCTTCAATCGCGACGATCGCTTCGCCATGTGTTCGACCTTCAAGGCGCCGCTGGCCGCCGCCGTGCTGATCGGCGCGAGCGCGGGCAAGTTCGGGCTGGAAGGGACGATCCCCTTCAGTGGCGACGATATTCTCGATTATGCCCCTGTGGTGAAGAAGAACAAGAAGCGCGGCCGGATGAGCATGGGCGAACTGGCGCAGGCGGCGGTCGAGGTGAGCGACAATAGCGCCGCCAACCTGCTGCTGCCGTTGCTGGGCGGGCCGGAGGGGCTGACCGCCTTCATGCGCGCGCATGGCGATACAGTGTCGCGGCTCGACCGCAACGAGCCGACGCTGAACGAAAATGCCGAGGGCGATCCGCGCGACACCACCTCGCCTGCCGCTATGGCGGGTCTGATGGGCCGGCTCTTCTTTCGCGACATGAAGCAGGAGAGCGCGGAGACGCTGCGCACCTGGTTCAATGCCAGCAGCACCGGGGACAAGCGGATCAAGGCCGGGCTGCCGCAGGGCTGGACGTCGGGCAGCAAGACCGGGACGTGCGGCACCGCCTATAATGACGTGGCGCTGGTCCATGCGCCGTCGGGCGACGAATATATCCTCGCCATCTATCTCGACCGGCCGACCGTGGACGCCAAGAAGGCCGAAGCCGCGATCGCGGAAACGGCGCAGGCGGCGCTGGCCTTCGTGGCGAAGGCGCAGAAGAGCGGGCTGGAGTAAGTTGAGCCTTTGTTGATGTCCGGCCTTTTATTAGAATTATCGTCATCCCCGCGGAGGCGGGGATCCATCTCTGGACATCAAATCAAGAGGATAAGGTGGGAGTATGGATTCCCGCCTGCGCGGGAATGACGGCGGAAAATAGGTGGGAGACAGTCTTTGTCCCCCCTTGCCATCCTGTCATCACTTCGCCATATGCCGCGCCGGGAGTCGGGCGGACGTGATCGTCGCGAACCGGGTCAGGTCCTGACGGAAGCAGCCACAGTGATTTCGTCACGGGTCGTTCCGGCTCCTACATTTTCCAGCATCACCCGCTTCGACAAGAGCCGCACGAGCGGCTAGGACGTAAGCCATGTCCGATTCCCCGCAGCCCTACCGCGTCCTTGCGCGCAAATATCGTCCGAACAGCTTTCACGAACTGATCGGGCAGGATGCGATGGTACAGACGCTTGCCAACGCAATCAGGCGGGGACGATTAGCTCATGCCTTTGTGATGACAGGTGTGCGCGGTGTTGGAAAGACTTCGACAGCGCGCTTAATCGCCAAAGCATTGAATTGTGTTGGTCCTGACGGTCAGGGTGGTCCAACAATCGATCCCTGTGGCGTTTGCGATCCATGTCAGAAAATAACCGAAGGACATCATATTGATGTCATTGAAATGGATGCAGCGAGTCACACCGGCGTCGATGATATCCGAGCAATTATAGATGTTGCTGGGAAAGCTGGCTATTCAGCACGATATAAAGTCTACATTATCGACGAAGTGCATATGCTTTCGAGGAATGCATTTAACGCGCTTCTGAAATCTCTTGAAGAACCTCCGCAGCATGTAAAATTTATTCTAGCCACGACGGAAATTAATAAGGTTCCCGTGACGATTCTGTCGCGTTGTCAACGGTTTGATTTACGTCGGATTCCAGCAGAATTATTAGCTGTTCATTTTGCGCATGTGATTGAGAAGGAAGGCGTGACCGCCGAAGGCGATGCGCTGGCTCTAATCGCGCAGGCGGCGGAAGGTTCAGCGCGCGATGGCTTGTCGATGCTCGATCAGGCGATTGCACACGCAGAAATGGGTGATGGCGACCCTGTGGTCACGGCGACCCAGGTGCGCGACATGCTGGGCCTGTCCGATCGCGGCTCCACTCGTCGGCTGCTGGGCCTGCTGCTGGAGGGCGATACCGGGGCGCTGCTGGGTGCCGTGCGCGATCAATATGCGCTGGGCGTCGAGCCGCTGGCGCTGATGCGCGGCTTGCTGGAACTGACCCATGCCGTGACGCTGGTGAAGGCCGGGCGCGATATCGCCAGCCCCGGCCAGTCGGCCGAGGAGCGGGAGGCGATTGCCGACTGGGCCTCGCAACTGGGCTTCGCGCCGCTCCATCGCCTGTGGCAGTTGCTGCTCAAGGGGCATGACGAGGTGGCGAGCGCCGTCCTGCCGATCGAAAGTTGCGAGATGGCGCTGCTGCGCGCGATGCACGCCGGGACCATGCCCGATCCGGCCGAACTCGCGCGGATGTTGCGCGAAGGCTTGCCGGCTGGCATGCCCGCGCCGCAGGGGGGCGAACCGGCAAAGCTGCCATCCGAACCCTCCGCCGCGCTGCCCCGCACGATGGAGGAGCTGGTGGCGCTGGTCGACCGGTCCAAGCCATCGCTGGCCAATCATCTGAACGATTGCGCGGCGCTGGTGTCGCTCGATCCGCCGGAAGTGGCGGTGCGGTTGACCCATGACTGGCCGCAGGGCGATTTCAAGCGTGACCTGACACAGGCGCTCAATAGCGCGGTGCCCGGTATGAAATGGACCGTGCGGCTGGAGGAAAGCGGTGGCGGCGCGACCCTGCAACAAAAGGAGCAGGCCGAAAAAGCGGCGGCCCGCGCCGCAATAATGGAAACACCGGTGGTCAAGGCGGCGATGGCGGCCTTCCCCGATGCCGAGCTGGACGACAAGCTCGAACAATGGAGTGCGTGAGATATGAAGGATCTGAACGATATTTTGGGCATGGCGAGCCGTGTTCAGGAAGAATTGCAACGGGCGCAGGATGGCCTGGACAAGCTGGAAGTCGAAGGCGCAGCCGGCGGCGGGCTGGTGAAGGTGAAGGCGTCGGCGAAGGGCCGCATATTGGGCGTGTCGATCGACGACAGCCTGCTTGCGCC
Organism: Sphingobium sp. Leaf26; assembly: GCF_001421665.1. Taxonomy (GTDB): domain Bacteria; phylum Pseudomonadota; class Alphaproteobacteria; order Sphingomonadales; family Sphingomonadaceae; genus Sphingobium. Next base: position 129,776 of record NZ_LMKV01000001.1, on the reverse strand, counting down.
GTCGGAAAAGCAGATGCTGGAAGACCTGATCACCGCCGCGTTCAACGACGCGCGCAAGAAGGCGGACGAAGTCAGCAACGCCGAAATGGGCAAGATGACCGCCGGTCTGTCGCTGCCCCCCGGCTTCAAGCTGCCTTTCTGATTTGGCTTTAAACGCGACGATGGGTCGATCACCCCTCGTTCATCGTTACGCCCTTATGACAGCGGGCAATTGATTGCCGCGACGGCCATCCCCATAATGGCGGTGAACCGTAGGAGAGGGCCGCTTCATTTCGGCCCCGGAGACTGAATGACTGTGCAATATCCCCTTCTGCCGCTGCGCGACATCGTCGTCTTCCCGCAGATGATCGTCCCGCTCTTCGTCGGTCGCGACAAGAGCGTCGCCGCGCTGGAAGCGGCGATGGAAGGATCGAAGGAAATCTTCCTCGTGTCGCAACTCGACCCGGCGGAGGATGATCCTGTCCGGGATTCGCTTTACGACACCGGCGTCGTCGCGATCGTGCTGCAATTGCTGAAGCTGCCCGACGGCACCGTACGCGTGCTGGTGGAAGGCAAGCATCGCGCTCAGTTGGAGTCGATGGAGGTGCGCGACACCTATCTCGTCGCCAATGTCCACGATGTGGAAGACATTGCCGCCGAAGGGCCGGAAGCCGCCGCGCTGATGCGGTCGGTCGCCGAGCAGTTTGAAAATTACGCCAAGCTCAACAAGAAGCTGCCGGCCGAAACGCCGGTCCAGTTGCGCGAAATCGAGGATGCAGGCCGTCTGGCCGACGCCGTGTCCGCGAACATCAACGTCAAGGTGTCCGACAAGCAGTCGCTGCTGGTAGAGGCCGACCCGGTCAAGCGCCTGGAGATGGTTTTCGCCTTCATGGAGGGCGAACTGGGTGTATTGCAGGTCGAGAAGAAGATCCGTGGCCGCGTGAAGCGGCAGATGGAAAAGACACAGCGCGAATATTATCTCAACGAACAGTTGAAGGCGATCCAGCGCGAGCTGGGCAATGGCGAGGGTGAGGAAGGCGACGAGATTGCCGAACTGACCGAGAAGATCGCCAAGACCAAGCTGTCCAAGGAAGCGCGTGCCAAGGCGACGGCGGAGTTGAAGAAGCTCAAGGGCATGCAGCCCATGTCGGCCGAAGCGACGGTCGTGCGCAATTATCTCGATGTGCTGCTCGGCTTGCCCTGGGGCAAGAAGGGCAAGGTCAAGAACGACCTGAAGCGCGCGCAGGATGTGCTGGACGAGGATCATTTCGCGCTCGACAAGGTCAAGGACCGGATCATCGAATATCTCGCGGTTCAGGCGCGCACCAACAAGCTGAAAGGCCCGATCCTGTGCCTCGTCGGCCCGCCGGGTGTGGGCAAGACGTCGCTGGGCCGTTCGATCGCCAAGGCGACGGGGCGCGAATTTGTGCGCCAGTCGCTGGGCGGCGTGCGGGACGAAGCGGAAATTCGCGGGCATCGCCGTACCTATATCGGCTCGCTGCCGGGCAAGATCGTCACCAACCTCAAGAAGGCGGGGACGATGAACCCGTTGTTCCTGCTGGATGAGATCGACAAGCTGGGCCAGGATTTCCGGGGCGATCCCGCGTCGGCGCTGCTCGAAGTGCTGGACCCGGAACAGAACAGCAAGTTCCAGGATCATTATCTGGAAATCGACGTCGATCTTTCGGACATCATGTTCGTAACGACGGCCAACTCGCTGAATTTGCCGCAGGCTTTGCTCGACCGCATGGAGATCATCCGGCTGGAAGGCTATACCGAGGATGAGAAGGTCGAGATCGCCCAGCGTCACCTGATCGCCAAGCAGGTCGAGGCGCACGGCCTGAAGGACGGCGAGTTCGAGGTGACGGAAGCGGCGGTCCGCGACCTGATCCGCTATTACACCCGTGAGGCAGGCGTCCGCACGCTGGAGCGTGAAATCGCGCGTCTGGCGCGCAAGGCGCTGCGCAAGATTCTGGAAGGCGCTTATGAGAAGATCGTCATAACGCCCGACAATCTCGACGATTTTGCCGGCGTGCGGAAATTCCGCCATGGCATGGGCGAGGAAGAGGATCAGATCGGCGCGGTGACGGGGCTGGCCTGGACCGAGGTTGGCGGCGAACTGCTGACGATCGAGGCGGTGACGGTGCCCGGCAAGGGTCTCATCAAGACCACCGGCAAGCTGGGCGAAGTGATGAACGAATCGGTGCAAGCCGCCTTCTCCTATGTGAAGGCGCGCTCGCCGGGCTATGGCATCAAGCCGAGCCTGTTCAACCGCAAGGACATCCATATCCATCTGCCCGAAGGTGCGGTGCCCAAGGATGGTCCATCGGCAGGCATCGGCATGGTCACGACCATCGTGTCGACCCTGACCGGTATTCCCGTCCACAAGGATGTGGCGATGACCGGCGAGGTCACTTTGCGGGGTCGCGTGCTGCCGATCGGCGGCCTGAAGGAAAAGCTGCTGGCGGCGATGCGCGGCGGCATCAAGACGGTGCTGATCCCGCAGGAAAACGAGAAAGACCTAGCGGAAATTCCGGCCAACATCCGTGAAGGGCTGGAAATCGTGCCGGTCAGCCATGTCGATGAGGTGCTGGCCCGCGCGCTGGCGTCCGTGCCGGAAGCGATCGCCTGGACGGAGGAGGACGACCTCGCCGCCCAGCCGAGCACTGTGTCCGGCCGCGACGGCGATCCCGCTTTGCGCCACTGACAGAGGGAGAAAGCGGCGACGATCCGGGGCTTTAGGCCAGAGACTGGCAGGGTGGCGCAAATTTCGCTTACCGCCGGTGGCTTCGTCGCTTTCCCTTTGACAGGCGCAGGAATCCGGGCCTTATTGCGCCGCCTACGCCGCGATTCCTAACACAACCAAACAGCACAAGGGGGTTCCCAAGGCATGAACAAGCAGGATCTGATCAGTGCAGTCGCTGAAAGCAGCGGCCTCAGCAAGAATGACGCGACGAAGGCCGTCGAAGGCGTGTTCGACGCCATCACCGGCGCTCTGAAGAAGGGCGACGAAGTGCGCCTCGTCGGTTTCGGCACGTTCTCGGTTTCGCAGCGCAAGGCTTCGACCGGCCGCAACCCGCGCACCGGCGAAACCATGACCATCAAGGCATCGGCCCAGCCGAAGTTCAAGGCCGGCAAGGGCCTGAAGGATTCGGTCAACTGATGGGCGCAGCGCCTGCCGACCGGCGGGCGCCTACCATCTGACCATCTGCCGGCATCGCGGACGGAAAGTTTTCAGGAGAGTGATGCGGCGAGAGGAAACAGAGTTTCCCCGCCGTAAGACGCCGAAAGGCGAAAGGGACGAAGAGGCGAGGCCTTTTCGTTCCTTTCTATTTTTGGGCTGATTTGGGTGGATAGCGGAATGGCGGCTAACGAGCGATAATAGTGGAAAGCGGACATCAATCTCGGTGCGTTTCGTCTCTTATCCCTTCGATCAAACTGTCATGGATGCTGTCCATGAGGTGTCGGGCGTCAATTGGGTTCCTGAAACGCACAGCAATCGAAAAGCATTTTTTCAACTCTGGGCGGAGGTCGCTGGCCGCACTGACGGACGAGTTCCAGTCTCGCCATTCCTTTAGTATTGCTTGCCGATGATCCAGTGATCCATCTTTAGCCGAAGCGGCAACGGCTCCATCAAGTGAGCCGTAGAGAAGATCGAAATCCTCATTAAAATAACAGACCATAAGGTTTGAAAGCAGCGGCCAGCGCTGCTCTGCGAAGTTCCGTTGCTGCTGCTTTCCTCTCTTCATGACGCGATATTGTCATCAGCGTCGGATGTCCGCAACACACGCAGCGTGGGGCCGGTGGGAACATCTGTCATTGGTCGATTAGCGTCGATAAACGCGCTCCATCGCGAACATGGCAATCCAAGCTACAATCATCCCGCCAAACATCAAATTCTCTATATGATTGCTAAGTATGAATACGCGAAGATGAGCCAAGCCTCCTATGACGGTGAAAATCAATCCTATCACGGCTACCAGCCTGTATACTCGATCATTCATTAAGGTGCCCCGATGTGGCCATAGCGCAACCTATGTCCGATTGTAGGGCGTGGCAAGTCGGCCTTCATAGTCCAAAAATGGTCGCTTTCAGACTTTCCATACATCTCGTGACAGTAACCGTATGGCAGTTCGTTATCCTCTCATCATCCCTCCCCGCCAACCCGCCCCTCGACCCCGCCGGTACGCGGCGTTAGGAAGGCGGGATGACGGGACGACAAGCGGGCAGGGCGATCGGGGCGGTTTGGGTATTGGGGGCGGCGTTGCTGCTGTCGGCCTGTGGCGGTGGCCATTATCGTCCCGTCCGGGATATGCCGGTGAAGATCGGCCCGCCCTACACGGTGCGCGGCTCCACCTATGTACCCGCTGCCGATCCTGGTTACGACATGCTGGGCTATGCCAGTTGGTACGGGTCGGAATCGGGTAATCGCACCGCCAATGGTGAGCAGTTCCGCGCCAAATGGGTGACGGGCGCGCATGTCAGCCTGCCGCTGCCCAGCTATGTCGAGGTGACGGCGCTGGATACGGGGCGCACCATATTGGTGCGGATCAACGATCGCGGCCCCTTCGCCGGGCGAGGCAGGATCATCGACCTGTCGCGCGGCGCGGCGGAGCAACTGGGCATCCGGGCGCAGGGCCATGCGGCGGTGCGCGTCCGCATTGTCGATCCGCCGGAAAAGGATCGGGAGAAACTGCGCAAGGGCAAGGCCGCGCCGGAGCGGCCGCGCGTGCCGGAACGCATCCTGACCAATCTGCGCGCGCAGTTGCAGGCCTCCGTGCCGTGACGAGCGTGTCATGATAAGGCGGGCGGCACAGGAACATACGGTGCGGCGGATCGCCCTGGACCATGTCGTCGCCGGCCCGATGCTGCGCCGCTGGCCGCTGCTGGGCCTGCCCGATGCCTGGCTGTCCGGCAGCATGCTGGCGCAGGCGTGGTGGAACAGGTGCTTCGATCTTCCGCCGCTGCACGGCATGGACGATGCCGACATCATCTATTTCGATCCCGAGGACCTGTCCGAAGCGGGGGAGGCGCGCGCTGCGGCGCATGCGGCGGAACTGTTCGCCGACCTGCCGATCCGGCTGGACGTCAAGAATCAGGCGCGGGTGCATCTCTGGTATCCTGACCGCTTTGGCATCCCGATTTCACCCTATCTGTCCGCCCGCGCCGCGACGGAGACGTTTCCAACTACGGTGTCGGCGGTGGCGATCAGCGATGCGCATCTGTCCGCGCCCTTTGGCCTCGATGATTTTCTGGCGCCTTGTGTCCGGGGCAATGCAACGCTGATCGACCGGGCCTTCTATCAACGCAAATCGCAGCGGTGGGCGGCGCTTTGGCCCGATCTCACCATATTGCCGTGGGAGGATGCGGTCGGCCCCCTGGCCGACAAATGACGGGATAATGTGCGTCATTGCAGCGTGACGGCAATTGTGCGCTTGACGCCCGCTATCGGGCCGCATATGTGGCCCTTCTCTCAGGGCATAGGCCCCTGTGGCGGTCGTAGCTCAGTTGGTTAGAGCGCCGGTTTGTGGTACCGGAGGTCGCGGGTTCGGATCCCGTCGATCGCCCCATTTTTCAAATACTTGCTCCCGATCCGAAGGGAGCTGTCCCGGCCGGGGACAGGCGCGCATTTCCTGTGTCGCGCCATGCAAAAGCGGTTCCCACTTTTCGGCCCGATGCTCTATAGCGCGCGCATGACCGACGCGCGCGACACGGGGCTGGCCCTCAATCCCAAATATGACGACAACGGCCTGATCACGGCCGTAGTGACCGATGCGGCGGGCGGCGACCTGCTGATGGTCGCGCATATGAATGCGCAGGCGCTGGCCCTGACGATCGAGACGGGGCTGGCGCATTTCTGGTCGCGCAGCCGCCAGTCGTTGTGGAAGAAGGGCGAGACGTCCGGGCATATGCTGCAAGTGCGCGACATCCGCATAGATTGCGATCAGGACGCCGTGTGGGTGAAGGCGGTGCCGGCCGGTCCCACCTGCCATACCGGCGCGCGCTCCTGCTTCTTTCGCCGGGTCGGGCCGGATGGCCTGACGCGGGTCGATCCTGTGGTTGACCGCGCGGCTGATGCGGCGGGCTAGCCTCGCTGTCCTGATCCTGCTGGCGGCATGCCAGCGTGCTCCGGTGCCGGTCGACGCCGCGCCGGATGCAGGGGGCGCGCCGGTGTCCGGGCTGGAGCGCGCCGCGATCGAGAGCGGCGCGATCACCGACACGAGCAAGACATCGCCGGTCGGCCTGTATCAGCGCAGCCATGAGGCCGGACGCGACCTGCTGTGCGTCATGCCGGCGAAGGATGCGTCCTTCCGCTTCGGTTTGCAGGCCAATTTCGGCGAAGATCAAAGCTGTCGCGGGCAGGGGACGGCACGGCGCGCGGGCGACAAGCTGATCCTCAGCTTCAAGGGCGGGGACCGCTGCATCGTCGTCGCCCAATATGATGGCGATCAGGTGGCGCTGCCCGGCGTGGTCGACATGGCCTGCGCCGACCTGTGCCGGGGGCGCGGCTCGCTGGAGGGGGTCAGCTTCCCCCGGATCGCCGGTGACGCCGCCAGCGCCCTGCGCGCGCGCGACAGTGGCGGCGACGCGCTGTGTGAGCGTTAGTGGCCGATATAGCGCCCCGGCCTGTGATTGACGATCAGCACCATGTTCATGGCGGCGGCCGATAGGACCGACAAACCGAACCGTTCCAAGCTGAGCAATGGTAGCGACGCCAGCAGGATCGCGATATCGCACAGCATCTGCGTGCGTCCGGCATTCCAGCCGCGCCGCCGGTGCAGGATCAGCGCCACCACACCCACGCCGCCGACACCCGCCCCATGGCGGGCGATCGCCAATATGCCGAAACCGATGATGGAGCCGCCGAACAGCGCGGCGAAGAAGGGGCTGATGCGGGCGATCTGAAGCGCAACCGGCATGGCCAGCCCCACGCCCATGATCGCGACGTTGGCGAACAGGGTCTTGAGGCCAAAGGCAGCGCCCATCGCCCGCCCGGCGAACAGGAAGAAGGGGATGTTGATGAGCAGGAACAACGCGGCGGGCGACCAGGGGATGAGGTAGGAGAGCAGCAGCGCGATGCCGGCCATGCCGCCCGTCACCAGATTGGCGGCCTTCAACAGCATCAGCCCCATGGCGATGAAGGCGCATCCGATGGCGATGGCATAGCCATCCTCGGCCAGGCTGTGGGGCCGGGCCGTCGTCTGCTGGGTGGGGATGACAGGGGGCATGAGCGATATCCGTAAAGCTATGGCGCCGTGGACATCCCCTGTTATATTGTTACGCCTGCCTATAACGACATTACGCGCCTCTGCAACGGCTCAGCCGCCGGTATCGACCTGCGCCGGGCCGAACAGGTCGATTGCCTGGAACAGCCGGGTCAACGCCTCCCGTTCCTCCGCGTCTATTTCCGGCCGCCAGACTTCGAACAACAGGACGACGCGGGTGTCGCCGCTGCGGTTCCAGGCTTCATGCTCGATACTGTCGTCGAACAGCAGCATCTCGCCCTTGCGCCAGGCGCGGGTCTCCGCCCCCACGCGCAAGGCGCAGTCGCCGGGCACCAGCAGCGGCAGGTGGCAGATCAGCCGGGTGTTGAGCAGGCCATGATGCGGCTGGATATGGGTGCCGGGCTTGAGCAGCGACCAGAGCGCCATGGGCGAACGTCCCGCGATTGCCGGCATCGGCGCCAGCGCCAGCGCGGCCATGACCGAGGGGCAGCGTCGCGCATTGTCTTCCACCGGGGCGCCGCCCTGCCAGAAATAGAGCGCCCCCCAGCTATCATCGTCGCGCAGCGGATTATTGGGGGCAGGGCGATCCTCTGCGGTCTGGACATAGGGGGCGAAGTCCGCCTCCTGCGCGCGCACCGCCGCGAGTTCCGCAACGATCGCGTCGGTCATCGCCTCCATCGGCGCGACCCAGTCGAATTCGGCGCGCTCGTAGAAGGCGCGCTGGGGCAGGCCGGGGAAGTAGAACATGCTGGGCTGTTGCAGATAGAGGTCGCGCTTGCCGAGCAGCAGGTCGGTGGCATGGGCGATGCGCGGCAGGGACGGCAGGTCGCGGATCGCGGCGGTCAGATGATCCTCGAACCGCTGGCTGGATTGTGCGACGCTCGCCTGCGCCTGTTGCAGCAGCGGCTGAAGCTGCGGCGGCGCGCCGGTCGCGGCGGCCTGCGCCAGGGCGGCGCGGAACCAGTTGATCGAGCCGCGCTCGTCGCCGCGTCGCACCGCATTCTGGCCCATGGCGATCAGGGCGGGCAGGCTGCGCATGTCGGCGTCCAGCATGCGCCGCAACGCCGCCGCCTCCCCATCCAGATCGCCGCTGCGGTTGCAGGCCTGCGCCAGCAGCATCGCTGGCGGGTCGGTCATGGTGCGCAGAGTCGCCAATGCCGCCGGCGCATCGCCGCGCCGCAGGGCGGCCATCGCCGATTCCGCCAGTTTCGCTTCTCTCGCCAGATCGTTCATGGCCCCGCCTTATCCGGCGGGTTGACCGGGGGAAAGCGGCTTATTCGGCGGCGACAGGCATCATGCCGGACGGGCGCCGTTCCAGCGTGATCGCCAGCAGGAAGACGGCCAGGCCGGCCAGCGCCAGCGCCGCGCCGATCCAGCCGGTCGACACCAGCCCATAGCCCGCCGCGATCGACAGGCCGCCCAGCCAGGGGCCGACCGCATTGGCGACGTTGAAGGCGCTGTGATGCAGCGCCGCGGCCAGCGTCTGCGCATCGCCCGACACATCCATCAGGCGCGCCTGTAACGGCGTGCCAAGACCCCCGCCAATGCCGATCAGGAACACGATCAGGCCGAGCGTCCAGATATTGCCGGCCATCAGCGGGAACAGCGCCAGCGATCCGGCGCTCCACAGCAGCACGCCGATGACGGTGCGGTTGCGCGCCTTGTCTGCCAGCCAGGCGATGATCAGATTGCCCAGCGTCATGCCGATACCGAAGATCGCCAAGATTACCGGAACATAGGTTTCCGACACATGGGTGACTTCCATCATGGTCGAGGCGACATAGGTGTAGACGGCGAACAGGCCGCCGAAACCGATCGCGCCGGTCAGCAACGTCAGCCACACCTGTCCCTTGCCCAGCGCGGTCAGTTCGCGCATCGGGCTGGCCTTGGCATCGCCGCCGTCGCGCGGGGCGTAGAGCGCCACCAGCGTCACCGTGGCGACGGCGAGGGCCGCCACGACGAAGAAGCCGGAACGCCAGCCCAGCGCCTGACCCATCCAGTTGGCGACCGGCACGCCCAGCACGGTGGCCAGGGTCAGGCCGGACATCACCTTGGCGATGGCGAGCGTGCGCTTCTCGATCGGCACCAGGCTGGCGGCGACCAGCGCGGCGACGCCGAAATAAGCGCCATGCGGCAGGCCTGACAGGAAGCGGAACAGCAGCATCCAGTGGTAGCTGGGAGACAGGGCCGACAGGGCGTTGCCCACGGCGAACATCGCCATCAGGCCGATCAGCAGCGTCCGGCGCGGCAGCCGCGCGCCAAGGGCGGCGATCACCGGCGCGCCCGCCACCACGCCCAGCGCATAGGCGCTGATCGCATGGCCCGCGATGGTGATGTCGATGCCCAGGTCGCGGGCAAAGAAGGGCAGCAGGCTCATCGCCGCAAATTCGGTCGTGCCGATCGCGAAGGCCCCCACCGACAGGGCGAAAAGGACGAGCGCGGGATGCGCGCTGTGGGTGCGGGGGGCCATGGCCAGCTCCATGCTGCGTTGCAAAAAGATACGGAAGTCCCGCAATTGGGCTTGATGACAGCGCTGGTCAACCCTGCATTCGTATGAGTTTATTGCACTTGCGATACCGGTTTCTGCAATCAATTGCGGTTCGTGGCGGGCACGGGATCGGCTATAGCGCTGCTATGACAGAAAAAATCGGGCAGGATGGACGGGCTGTGATTGTCGGAGCCGGCGCGGTACTGGCGTCGCTGACGTCGGTTACGCTGGGCGCGGCCATAGCCAAGACTCTTTTTCCCGTGGTCGGCGCTTATGGCATCACCAGCCTGCGGGTGGGGCTGGGCGCGATTCTGCTGTTGCTGTTCCGTCGGCCGTGGCGGCGCGTGGTTCCTGACGGGGTGCGCGGGCCGCTCATCGCTTATGGCGCTGTGCTGGGGCTGATGAATATCCTCATCTATCAGGCGTTCGCCCGTATCCCGATCGGCATCGCCATTGCGATCGAAGTGATCGGGCCGCTGGCCGTCGTCCTGTTCGGATCGCGCCGGCCGCGCGATTTTCTGTGGCTGGCGGCGGCGGTCGCAGGATTGCTGCTGCTATTGCCGCTGCGCAGCGATGCGGCGCTCGATCCGTTGGGGGTCGGCTTTGCCCTGGCGGCGGCGGTCTGCTGGGCGATCTATATCCTGACCGGCAAGCGCGTGTCCGGCGCGTTGGGCGGCGACGCGGTCGCATGGGGCATGGCGATTGCGGCTATCCTCATCCTGCCGGTCGGTGTCGCCCATCAGACGGCGGCGCTGTTCAGCCCCCATGTGCTTACGTTGGGCATAGCCATCGCCTTTCTGTCCAGCGCCTTGCCCTATTCGCTGGATATGGAGGCGATGCGGCGATTGCCGGCACCGGTTTTCGGCCTGATGGTCAGTTCCGCGCCGGCCGTGGGGGCGGTGATCGGCTTTGTCCTGCTGGGCGAGCGGCTCACGCCGCTTCAGTGGATCGCCATCCTGTGCATCATGGCGGCGTCCGGCGGCAGCGCGCTCACCGCCGGACGCAAGCCGACGATCGAGGCCGCGCCACAATGAAGGAATCAGCCGACCGTCGCCTTGCTGACGTCCAGCATCTTGCCGTCGGTGACGACGACCAGATCGCCCACCCTGGTCACGCCGAACAGCTTTTCGGCAAAAGCCTTGGGCACGCCGATGCAGCCATGGGTGCCGCGGCCCCATTGCACGTCGCTGCCATGGATGAAGACGCCGTCGCTGGTCAGTCGCTGGGCGAACGGCATGGGCGCGTTATTGTAGGTGCGCGAATAATAATCCGCGATCTTCTGCGTGATCGGGAAGGCGCCCTTGGGGCTGGGCTTGTCGGTCGCGCCATAGAGGATCACCGCCGCGCCGATTTCATAGCCGTCGCGGAAGACCGACAATGTCTGTGCGCGCAGGTCGACCGTCACGATGACGCGGCCGGTAGTCGGCGCACCCTTTTCGTCCCAGGCATAGTCGCCATGGCGGAAAGGCCCGTCGATCTTGAGCACGTGCTTCACGCGCAGGGCATGGGGATCGACGGTCATGCCCTGATCGCTGCGCCGTTCGACGGGCTTGGCGGGGGCCGGGGCGGGGCCCGAGGCTGCGGCGGGCGCAGGCGCGGACACGGCGTTGTCTGCCGCCGCCATTTCCGGCGCAGCCCTACCCTCGAACGCTTGCCGGTCGATCGAAGCGAAGACGACCAGCGCGGTCATCGCCACCACGCCGCCGATCGCCAGTTTCGGCCCGAACCGTTTCAGGAAACCCGCCATTCTTGTCCTCATGCCTCCATGCGCGTTCAGCATAGGCGCAAAAAGGTTAAGTTCAGCCTTCCCGCGCGACTTCCGCCGCCGCGATCGCGGTCAGATTGAGGATGCCGCGTGACGTCACGCCGGGCGTCAGCACATGGATCGGCTTGGTCAGGCCCATCAGCATCGGGCCTACGGTCGGCGAGCTGGAGGAGGCCGCCAGCGCGGTCAGCGTGATGTTGGCTGCGTCCAGGTTCGGCATGACCAGCAGGTTCGCCGGCCCCTCGAACCGCGAATCCGGGATCAGCCGCTCGCGCAGAGCCTGGCTGAGCGCAGCATCGGCGTGCATCTCGCCATCCACGGCGAGGTCGGGCGCGGCATCCCGCACGATCTTGAACGCGCGGCGCATCTTGCGCGCGCTGTCGGTGTGCGACGCGCCGAAATTGGAGTGGGAGAGCAGCGCGGCGCGCGGCGTCAGGCCGAAATGCTTGAGTTCCGCCGAAGCGGCCAGCGTCATTTCCGCGATCTGTTCGGGCGTCGGGTCCGGCACCATATGGGTGTCCGTGATGAACAGCGCGCCTGCGTCCAGGATCAGGCCCGACAGCGCATAGACGCGGCTATGATCCGGCGCGCGCTCGATGATGCGCAGCACATGTTCGACCTGGCCCCAATATTCGGAACGCCCGCCGACCAGCGCGGCGTCCACCCGACCGGTCTGCAACAGCATGGCGGCGGTGATGGTCGGCCGGCGGTAGACATGACGCAGGATTTCGTCGGCCGGCACGCCCCGACGCGATGCGATCGCGCGATAGGCCTCGACCAGTTCGCCCATCACCAGATGGTCGGTCTCCGGATCGACGACATCGACATCGCGGTCCAGTTCGAAGCCCAGGCCCAGTTCGGGCAGCTTCTGTTCCAGTATCCGGCGGCGCGCGACGATGGTCGGGCGCGCAATGCCTTCGTCCAGCGCGTCGCGAATGGCGCGCAACACGCGCTCATCCTCACCCTCGCCATAGACGATGCGGACGGCGCTGCCGCGCGCGGCTTCGAACACCGGCAGCATCAACTGGCCCGATCGCGTCGCCTGACGGGTCAGGCTGCGCTTATAGTCGTCCAGGTCCAGCGTCTTCTTCGCCACGCCGCTGTCCATCGCCGCGCGGGCGACGGCGACGGCGATCTCGCCGATCAGGCGCGGGTCGAACGGGGTGGGGATGATATAGTCCGGGCCGAACACCAGCTTGCGGCCGCCATAGGCCTGCGCCACGCTGTCATGCGCGGGCATGCGGGCCAGCGCGGCGATGGCGTCGGCGGCGGCGACCTTCATCGCTTCGTTGATCTGCGTCGCGCCGCAATCCAGCGCGCCCCGGAAGATGTAGGGGAAGCACAGGACGTTGTTGACCTGGTTGGGATAGTCCGACCGGCCGGTCGCGATGATCGCGTCGGGGCGCACTTCGCGTGCGGCTTCCGGGCGGATTTCCGGTTCCGGGTTGGCCAGCGCGAAGATCAGCGGATTGGGCGCCATCAGCGGCAACCATTCGGCCTTCAGCACGCCCGGCGCGGACAGGCCCAGGAACAGGTTCGCGCCCGGCAGCACGTCGGGCAGGGTGCGCGCATTGGTGTTGCGGGCATAGCGCGCCATGTTGGGCAGCATGCCTTCGCGACCCGAATGGATGACGCCATCCTTGTCGGTCATGGTGACGTTTTCGATTGGCAGCCCCATCGACACCAGCAGGTCGACGCAGGCCAGCGCCGCAGCGCCCGCGCCCGACGTCACCAGCTTTGCGTCGGCCAGCGTCTTGCCCTGCAACACCAGCGCGTTGCGCACGGCGGCGGCGACGACGATGGCGGTGCCATGCTGATCGTCATGGAAGACCGGAATGTTCATCCGTTCCTTCAGGCGGCGTTCGATCTCGAAACATTCGGGCGCCTTGATATCTTCCAGATTGATGCCGCCGAAGGTCGGCTCCATCAGCGCGACGGCATCCACGAATGCGTCCGTATCGGTCGTATCGATTTCGATGTCGAACACATCGATGTCGGCGAATTTCTTGAAGAGGACGGCCTTGCCCTCCATCACCGGCTTGGATGCCAGTGCGCCGATCGCGCCCAGACCCAGCACGGCGGTACCGTTGGAAATGACGGCGACCAGATTGCCGCGCGCGGTATAGTCCATCGCCTTGTCGGGATCGGCGGCGATCTCCACGCAGGGGGCGGCGACGCCCGGCGAATAGGCCAGCGCAAGGTCGCGCTGGTTCACCATGCGCTTGGTCGGCTCTATGCGGAGCTTACCGGGCTGGGGATAGCGGTGATAGTCGAGGGCGGCGCGGCGGGTGTTATCGTCCATGGCGGCGGCCTTAGAGCCTCGGTTCCGCTAGGGCAAGACGATGCGTTCCCACGGGGGCGTCGGGACATAAAGTGTAACAAGAAATTCGATGAAAGACGTCATCGCGGCGGGCGGATTATGCTGCGGCAATCGTACGGCAAACAGGCCGACGTCCGCGGACCCTTCATAGTCCGGCAGTATCTGCCGAACTTTGCCCTGGCCCAGCGTTTCGCTGATATCCCACAGCGATCGCAGCGCGATGCCGCCGCCCGCCAGCGTCAATTCGCGCACCAGTTCGCTGCTGTTGGTGCGGACATGGCTGCGTCCCTCGACCGCGACTGGCCCCTTCGGCCCGACCAGCCGCCAGGGCATCTGTCCTTCGGCGGCGAGCAGGCGATGGGCCTTCAGGTCGGCGATCGTCTGCGGCGTGCCATGCTGCGCCAGATAGGCGGGCGCGGCGCAGAGGATGCGCCGGTTGGTCGCCAGCCGCCGTGCCGTCAGCCCCGGACCCGGATCGGCGGTGATGCGGATGGCGAGGTCGGCGCGGCTTTCGATCAGGTCGGCGAAATCATCCGACAGGTCGACGGTCAGGTCCACTTTGGGATGCGCGTCGATGAAGTGCTGGAGATAGGGGGCGAGGTGCATCCGCCCGAAGGAGGTCGGCGCGGTGATGCGCAGCGGTCCGCTCGCCACCGCCGATGCGCCAGACACGCGCCGCTCCGCATCGTCCAGCGCCGCCAAGATGCCGCGCAGGTCGGCATGGAGGCGCTCGCCCGCCGACGTCAGCGCCAGCCGCCGCGTGGTACGATGCACCAGCTTCGCGCCCAGCCTCTCCTCCAGCCGCGCCAGCCGCTTGGACATCATCGCGGGCGAGATATGCAGCCGCCGCCCGGCCGCCGCCAGCCCGCCTTCGTCCACGACGGTCACGAACAATTCATGATCCGGGTCCATCATATTCGTTCACCACAGGAATGACTGTATTCGAATAATAGCGTCTACACGGCATAATGCAAAAGGTCTAAAAGACGGGTCATCAAGGAGTGGATTCATGACTGACCGCATGATCGAAAAGGCCAGCCTTCAGGTTGCGCAGGAACTGGCCGATTTCATCGACAGCCGCGCGCTGCCCGGCACCGGGATCGCGCCCGACGCCTTCTGGACCGGCGTGGCCGATATCTTCGCCCGCTTCACGCCGGACAACGTCGCGTTGCTGCGCAAGCGCGACACATTGCAGGCGCAGATCGACAACTGGCACGAACAGCGCCGGGGCCAGCCCCATGACCGGCAAGCCTATCAAGCCTTCCTGCGAGAGGTCGGCTATCTTGTCCCCGAACCCGCGCCCTTCATCATCGGCAGCGACAATGTCGATGATGAGGTTGCGCGTCTGGCCGGGCCGCAACTGGTCGTCCCGATCCTGAACGCCCGTTTCCTGCTGAACGCCGCCAATGCGCGCTGGGGCAGCCTGTATGACGCGCTCTATGGCACAGATGCGATACCGGGCGCGGCGGCAGGGAAGGGCTATGACGCCGCGCGCGGTGCGCAGGTCATCGGCTGGGCCAAGGCGTTTCTGGACGATGCGATCCCGCTGGCGAACGGCAGTTGGGCCGATCTGGCGAGCGACGATATCGCGCTGGCCGACCCGACCCAATTCGTCGGCACCAGCGACAAGGGCAAGCTGTTCCGCCATAATGGCCTGCATATCGAAGTCGTCTTCGACAAGGCGCACCCGATCGGCGCCACCGATCCCGCCGGCATATCCGACGTCATCCTGGAATCCGCGCTGACCGCCATCTGCGATCTGGAGGACTCCGTCGCCGCCGTCGATGCGCAGGACAAGGTCGGCGCCTATGCCAATTGGCTGGGGCTGATGCGCGGCGACCTGATGGAGACGTTCGAGAAGGGCGGGGCGACGATGACCCGCACGCTCAACCCCGACCGCGCCTATGCAGCGCCGGACGGCAGCAATTTCACCCTGCCGGGCCGCAGTTTGCTGTTCGTCCGCAATGTCGGCCATCTGATGACCAACCCGGCGATCCGGCTGAGCAATGGCGACGAAGCGCCCGAAGGCATATTGGACGGCATCGTCACCAGCCTGATCGCGATCCACGACCTGAAGCGCCATGGTGGCAACAGCCGCGCCGGCAGCGTCTATATCGTCAAGCCCAAGATGCACGGCCCCGAAGAGGCCGGCTTCACCAACCGCCTGTTCGATGCGATCGAGGATATGCTGGGCATGGCGCGCCACACGATCAAGGTCGGCGTCATGGATGAGGAGCGCCGAACCTCCGCCAACCTTGCCGCCTGCATCCGTGCCGTCCGCGATCGCATCGTCTTCATCAACACCGGCTTCCTCGACCGCACCGGGGACGAGATGCACACCTCGATGCAGGCTGGCCCGATGATCCCCAAGGGCGAGATGAAGGCGAGCGACTGGATCACCGCCTATGAGGATCGCAACGTCCAGATCGGCCTCGCCTGCGGCCTGTCGGGCCGGGCGCAGATCGGCAAGGGGATGTGGGCCGCGCCCGATCGCATGGCCGACATGCTGGAGCAGAAGGCGGGCCACCCCAAGAGCGGGGCCAACACCGCATGGGTGCCGTCGCCCACGGCCGCGACGTTGCACGCGACCCATTATCACCGTATCGACGTCTTCGCCCGGCAGGCAGAACGCAAGGCCGAAGGCATCGCGCCGCTGGAGAAACTTCTGACCATTCCGGTCGCGGTCGGCCGCAACTTTTCGGACGAGGAAATCGCGCAGGAACTGGACAATAATGCGCAGGGCATCCTTGGCTACGTCGTCCGCTGGGTGGATCAGGGCGTCGGATGCTCCAAGGTGCCGGACATTCACGATATCGGGTTGATGGAGGATCGTGCGACGCTGCGCATTTCCTCGCAGCATATGGCCAACTGGCTGCTGCATGGCGTCTGCACGGCGGAACAGGTCGACGCCGCGCTGGCACGGATGGCGGCCAAGGTCGATGCGCAAAATGCAGGCGATCCGCTTTATCAGCCGATGAGTGGGCGCGAAGCGGAGAGCCTGGCCTATCAGGCCGCCCGCGCGCTGGTGTTCGAGGGTGTCGAGCAGCCCAGCGGCTATACCGAACCGCTACTCCATGCCTTCCGCACAGAGCAGAAGGCGGAGGCGCTGGAGCCGGCATAAGCCGGTTCCCCGGCGCAGGCCGGGGTCCAGTTTTTGAGAGCCGTGCTTGGCCGCTCTGGACCCCGGCCTGCGCCGGGGAACGGGTTGGCAGGGCGTGGCCGCTGGGCTAGCCTTCGGCATAATGCCATGGGAGCCATCATGACGATCATCGTCCATCATCTGAACAACAGCCGGTCGCAACGCATTCTCTGGCTGTTGGAGGAACTGGGCGAACCCTATGAGGTCCGCCGCTACGAGCGCGACCGCAAGACCATGCGCGCGCCCGACAGCCTGCGCGCCATCCACCCGCTCGGTCGCTCCCCGGTGGTGGAGGTGGACGGCCATCGCCTGATCGAAACGGGCGCGATCATGGACTATCTGGTGGCCCGCGCCGGCAACCGTTTCGGCCCGCCGGCCGATGCGCAGGGGGCCATTCTCTACCGCCAGTTTCTCCATTATGCCGAAGGCTCGATGATGCCGCCGCTGCTGGCGCTGCTCATCATCGGCAAGCTGGGCCTGCTCGGTCGTCCCGCGCGCCCGACGGTGCAGCGCATGCTGGACGATCATCTCGACTGGCTGGAAAGCGAACTGGCGACCCGGCCCTATTTTGCCGGCGACGCCTTCACTGCCGCCGACATGATGATGAGTTTCCCGCTGGAGGCGTCGCGTGCACGCGGTGGCCTTGACAGCAGCCGTCCTCATCTGATCCGCTGGCTGGCAGACATCCACGCGCGGCCTGCCTACGCGGCGGGGCTGGCAGCCGGCGGCCCCTATGCCTATGCCTGACCCTATTGCCTCTTCAGCATGATGTTCAGTTTCCGCTCGAAGGTGGCGGCGTCGATTTCGAAATGGCGCTCGCCCTTTATGCTGGGATCGAAGCCGATCGGGCCTTCGCGCGGCAATATGTAGCCGACCCGCTGCCTGCGGAAATTGCCGATGCGCGACTGGCATTCGGTGATGTAGTTCATCGCCATGACCCGGCACCCGGCGGGCGAGAAGATGCTGTTGTGCAGCGCGCTGGAAAATTCGCCGATCACATCGTCGGCCGACGCGAAGAGCGCGATCTGCTGTTCCAGCGTCAGATGTTCCGGGCTGACGCTTTCAAAGCCGTAACTGGCCGCGATATCCTGTAGCTGCTGGGCATTGGCCAGAATGCGGTAGGATTGCACGCGCCGGTCCACGAAGATGCGCTTTCGGGCGGCCCCGTCCTGCCGATAGGGCGCCGTCAGCCATTCCAGTTCGTCATGGACGACATCGGAATAGACGAAGCGGTTGCCCCATCCGGGGATCAGCAGGCGGCGCACCGTCAGCACGTCCTGCAATTCCTTCGTTTCCACATGGAAGTCGGGCAGCAGCAGGTCGATCCATTTGAGCGCGTAGGAAGGGGCGTTGGCGGGCAGGATGATCGGGATGGCGGCCAGCGACGGATCCAGCCGATGCGCCGCGCGCATGACCAGCAGGCGAGGCATCACTTCCAGCAGGAAATGGCCGTAGATGACGCAATTATAGTTCCATACGGTCCAGGCGGTGTCGATCGTCCTATGCTCTCCGCCGCCTTGCAGGAACTGGCCCGTATAGCCTTCATCGGCATATTTGCGGATGATATAGCCGGGAAACAGCGCATTCTTCATGTCTTCCGACAGGCTTTGCAGGACCGGCGGGATGCACGGGCCGATCAGTTGCGCATCGTCGAAGGCCCAGATGCCCGCCGGCGGCGCGTCCAGCTTCAGCGCATGATTTTGCTCGATCGCATGAGTCAGTCCGTCATTCCACAGCATCGGCATGGGCGGAATTTGCCGGCTGCTGGGCCAATCATAAAAAAGTTGCTCCGCCATGCGGCCGTGACTCCGAATATTGCCGTTTGAGACACGCCCTCGCAGGGCCAGCGGAGTATGGCAAGGCTTGACATCGTGCAGGCCCGGCAGATTGCGTGTCGACAGGGGAGGCGGCTGTTGTGATCGCGCGTGCGCTGCGTTAGCCATCTGGTCGACGCAGCCGGGGAAATCCTATGACCATGAACGCCTATCATCCAGACCGCCGTACCCTGCTGCGCACCGTCGCCGCCGGTCTCGCCACAGCGCTGATAAGCCCGCGCCTCTTTGCGCAGGACAAGGCGGGCGAAGCGCTCAAATCCCTGACCGGCGCTATTACGCCGATCGGCAAGGCCGAGCGCGCAGACCGTCTCGCGCGCGCGCAGAAGATGATGCAGGCGGCCGGCATCGACGCGCTGCTGGTCGAGCCGGGCGCCAGCCTCATCTATTATAGCGGCATCCGTTGGCATCGGTCGGAGCGCCTGACCGCGCTGGTGATCCCGGCGAGCGGCGCGCCGCTGGTCGTCTGCCCCTTCTTCGAAAAACCCTCGATCGACGAATCGCTCGCCATCCCCGCGGAGGTGCGCGTCTGGCAGGAGCATGAAAGCCCCTATGCGCCGATCGCAGATTATCTGACCGCGAAGGGGCTGGCCAAGGGGCGCATCGGCATCGAGGAAACGGTCCGCTATTTCGCGGTGGATGGTATCAAGGCCGCGCTGCCCGCCGCGACGTTGGTGAAAGACCCCGTCACCCGCGCCATCCGCATGCGAAAGACGGCGGCCGAGATCGCCCTGATGCAGACCGCCGCTGACGTCACCATGGCGGCCTATCGCTGGACCTATCGCCAGGTGAAGGCCGGCATGACCCCCGCCGACATCGGCGCGCTGATGAGCGCGGCGACGAAGCAACTGGGCGGGCAGGTGGAGTTCAACCTGATCCTGATGGGCGAAGCGGCCGCCTATCCGCACGGTTCCGGCAAGCCGCAGGCGGTGAAGGCGGGGGAGGTCGTGCTGATGGACTGCGGCTGTACGGTCGAGGATTATCAGTCCGACATCAGCCGTACCTTCGTCCATGGCGCAGCCCCCACCGCGCAGCAGCGCAAGGTCTGGAACGACGTATCCCACGGCCAGACGATCGCGTTCGCCGCCGCGAAACTCGGCGTCCCGGCCGGATCGGTCGATGACGCGGTGCGCGGCTGGTATGAGACGCAGGGCTACGGCCCCGGCTATGCGCTTCCCGGCCTGTCCCATCGCACCGGCCACGGCATCGGCATGGAAGGGCACGAGCCGGTCAACCTCGTCCATGGCGAGACGACCAAGCTGGACATCGGCATGTGTTTCTCCAACGAACCGGGGCTGTATCTGCCCGGCGTGATGGGCGTGCGGATGGAAGACTGCTTCCACATGACCGCGCAGGGACCGGCGTGGTTTTCCAAGCCGCCGGTGTCGATTGAAGAGCCGATAGGGTAATGGAATTAACTCTTTTCCGTTCGGGCTGAGCCTGTCGAAGCCTCTTTTCGATTTCAAGAACTGCGGCCCTTCGACAAGCTCAGGGCGAACGGATGGCGGGACTAATCTGCACAATGAGTCTTTGGCGGCGTTATATAGACTGGATCGACACGGATCTCGGCGATACTTGGCCTCGCATGAACGGGTTATCCAGCGTGGTGCCGATCATCCCTCTCGGAGTCGCAGCGATCGCTGGCCTAATTTTTTACGGCCAAGGCAATCCTCCTTCTACCCTTGAGGTAGTAGTCATTGCTTTTTTGACCTTCTCGCTTTTCGCGATTTGGGGCTGGAGGGTTTATCTGGGAGCCAAGCGCCAAGTCAGACGAATACGCTCAGGTGATGCGGATGAGTAAATGCAGCCTCGATGGCTGTTTGAGGCATCACGCCAAATTGATCCCCCTTCCCAATCACCCACGACCAAATCCCCCGCTTGTGCGGCGGGCCGCTTCCCACTAAATCGCCCCCATGACCTCGACCAACGACATTCGCCGCTCCTTCCTCGACTATTTCGGGGCCAACGGCCACACCATCGTCCCGTCCGCGCCGCTGGTGCCGCACAACGATCCGACGCTCATGTTCGTCAATGCGGGCATGGTGCCGTTCAAGAATGTCTTCACGGGTCTGGAAACGCGCCCCTACAAGACCGCGACGTCGAGCCAGAAGTCGGTCCGCGCCGGGGGCAAGCATAACGATCTCGACAATGTCGGCTACACCGCGCGCCACCATACTTTCTTTGAAATGCTGGGCAATTTCAGCTTCGGCGATTATTTCAAGGAACAGGCGATCACCCACGCCTGGACGCTCCTGACCAAGGAATGGGGCCTGCCTGCGGACAAGCTGACCGCCACCGTCTACCACACGGACGACGAGGCGTTCGACCTGTGGAAGAAGATTGCCGGCCTGCCCGATCACAAGATCATCCGTATCCCGACCAAGGATAATTTCTGGGCGATGGGCGACAGCGGCCCTTGCGGTCCCTGCTCGGAAATCTTCTACGACCATGGCGACCATATCTGGGGTGGCCATCCCGGCAGCCCGGAGGAGGACGGCGACCGTTTCGTTGAAATCTGGAACCTCGTCTTCATGCAATATGAGCAGGAAGCCAACGAGATCGTCTCGGAACTGCCCAAGCCGTCGATCGACACCGGCATGGGGCTGGAGCGCATCGCGGCGGTGATGCAGGGCGTCCACAACAATTATGACACGGACACGTTCAAGGCGCTGATCGAAGAGTCCGCGGCGATCACCCGCACCGCGACCGATGGCGAGTTTCAGGCCAGCCATCGCGTCATCGCCGATCATCTCCGCTCGACCAGCTTCCTGATCGCCGACGGCGTCCTGCCCGCCAGCGAGGGGCGTGGCTATGTCCTGCGCCGGATCATGCGCCGCGCCATGCGTCACGCGCATATCATCGGCGCGAAAGACCCGCTGATGTATCGGCTCGTCTCCAGCCTCGTCTCCGAAATGGGCGGGGCGTTCCCCGAACTGGTCCGCGCCCAGCCGCTGATCGAGGAAACGCTGCTGCGGGAGGAAACCCGCTTCCGCAAGACGCTGGAAAACGGGCTGCGTCTGCTGGACGAAGCGACCACTGGCCTGTCGGAAGGCGCATCCCTGCCGGGCGAAACCGCGTTCAAGCTCTACGACACCTATGGCTTCCCCTATGACCTGACCGAAGACGCGCTGCGCACGCAAGGCCTGTCCGTCGACCGCGCCGGTTTCGACGCCGCCATGGCGGAGCAGAAGGCCGCCGCCCGCGCCGCGTGGAAGGGGTCGGGCGAGAAAGCGTCGGACGAAATCTGGTACGACATCGCAGAGACGCTCGGCAGCACCGAATTTGTCGGCTACGCCTCGACAAAGGGCGAAGGCGAAGTGCTGGCCATCCTCAAGGATGGTGCTCGCGTGGAGTGCGCCACGGTCGGCGACACGGTTGCGATCATCACCAACCAGACGCCCTTCTATGGCGAAAGCGGCGGCCAGAATGGCGACGCCGGCACCATCACATCGTTGGGCGGCCTGTCCGCCGATGTGGCGGATACGTCCAAGCCGCTCGGCCGCCTCCACGCCCATCAGGCGACGATCAACGCGGGCAGCGTCAAGGTCGGCGACACGGTCAATCTGGTCGTGGACGTCGAACGTCGCGACCGCATCCGCGCCAACCACAGCGCCACCCATCTGCTGCACGCCGCGCTCCGTAAGGAACTGGGCGCGCATGTGACGCAGAAGGGCAGCATGGTCGCGGCGGAGCGTCTGCGCTTCGACTTCAGCCATCCCGAAGCACTGACCCATGCCCAGATCGCGAAGATCGAGGCCGATGTGAACGCGCAGATCCGCCATAATGAGGAGGTCACGACCCGCCTCATGACCCCGGACGATGCGATCGGCGCAGGCGCGATGGCGCTGTTCGGCGAAAAATATGGCGACGAGGTGCGCGTCCTGTCGATGGGCCTGCCGGGCGAACCGGGTGGCAATAGCTATTCGGTCGAACTGTGCGGCGGTACCCACGTTCGCGCGACCGGTGATATCGCCTTGTTCAAGATCATATCGGAAAGCGCCGTGTCCAGTGGCGTCCGCCGGATCGAGGCGTTGACCGGTGAAGCCGCGCGCCTGTGGCTGATCGACCGCGACGACAAACTGCGCCAGACGGCCGCCGCGCTGAAAACCTCGCCCGACGAAGTGCCCGCGCGCATCGCCGCGCTGGTCGAGCAGAGCCGCAAGCTGGAGCGCGAACTGGCCGATGCCAGGAAAGCGCTCGCGCTTTCCGGCGCCGGTGCCGGCGGCGGTTCCGCGCAGGCGGCCGGCCCGGAAAAGGTCGGCAATGTCGATTTCCTGGGCCAGGTCATCGACGGCCTGGACCCCAAGGAATTGCGCGGCATCGTGGACGGCAACAAGAAGAGCCTGGGCAGCGGCGTGTCCGCCGTGCTGGCCGTGATCGACGGTCGCGCCACCATTGCCGTGGGCGTCACCGATGACCTGACCGGGACGTTCAGCGCGGTCGATCTGGTCCGCGCCGGCGTCGAAGCGCTGGGCGGCAAGGGCGGCGGCGGCCGTCCCGACATGGCGCAGGGCGGCGGCCCCGACGGCGAGAAGGCGCAGGCCGCGATCGACGCGGTCAAGGCGGCGCTCGCCAACGTCCCGGCCTGAATGGGCGAGGGCGGCGTCGGTGCTGACGCCGCCTCCTTCATGCTGCGGCTGTTCCTCACATCGCTGTTATTGGCGGTCCCGGTTGCCGCGCAGGCGGCCGAAGCGGTGACGATCACGTCGCCCGCGCCCCTGCCGGCCAACCATGATCGCGCCCGCCTGTTTCTGGGCGGCAGCATCGACATGGGCAAGGCGACGGACTGGCAGCGCGCCATGATCGCGGCGTTGACCACTGAGCGGGTCGCCATCCTCAATCCGCGCCGGCCCGACTGGAATCCTGCATGGAAGCCGGAGGCCAGCGACCAGAATTTCCGGCAACAGGTGGAATGGGAACTGGCCGCGCTCGACAGTGCGGACATCATCATCCTCTATTTCGCGCCGGGATCGCAAAGCCCGGTCAGCCTGCTCGAAATGGGTCTGCATGCCCGGTCGGGGAAGCTCATCATCTTCTGCCCGGATGGTTTCTGGCGAAAGGGCAATGTGGATATCACCGCGGCGCGTTATGGCGCGCAGCAGGTGTCGTCCTTTGACGAATTGCTCAGCGCGGTGCGCGCGCGCATTGCGATGGTCAACCGCGCGCTCGGCTGATAGCGCTTTCTTCCTCTGTTCTATCCGGGCTGGCTTGGGCTAAAGCTGTGCCATGGCCATTGATCTTCCCGCTCTGCTCGCTGACATCACCGCCGCCATGGCCGCCGCCGACCATCGCGGTGCCGTCGCCAGCTACATCCCCGAACTGGCGAAGGTCGACCCCGCGCAATTCGGCATCGCCATCGCGACGGCGGACGGAGGCTTGCTGACGGGGGGCGATGCGGAGACCGGCTTTTCGATCCAGTCCATATCCAAGGTGTTCGCCCTGACGCTGGCGCTGGGCAAGGTCGGCGACCAGCTATGGGATCGGGTCGGGCGGGAGCCTTCGGGCAACGCCTTCAATTCCATCACCCAACTGGAGCGGGAGGAGGGGATTCCGCGCAATCCCTTCATCAACGCCGGCGCCATCGTCGTGTCGGACGTGAATCTCGGTGGCCATCAGCCGCGCGTGGCGATCGGCGAGATGCTGCGCTTCATGCGCTATCTGGCCGGTGACGACAGCATCGCCATCAACGAGGATGTCGCGGCGTCCGAAACCGCCACCGGTTTTCGCAACATGGCGCTCGCCAACTATATGCGCGCGTTCAACAATGTCCGTCACCCGGTCGATCTGGTGCTGGGCAACTATTTCCACCAATGTGCGATCGAGATGAACTGTCGCCAACTGGCGCTCGCCGGCCGCTACCTGATGCTGGACGGGCGGCATCCCGACGGAGGCCGGGTGGTGTCGCCTGGTCGTGCGCGCCGCATCAATGCGCTGATGCTGACCTGCGGCCATTATGATGCGTCGGGTGATTTCGCCTTTCGCGTCGGCATCCCCGGCAAGTCGGGCGTGGGGGGCGGTATCCTCGCCATCGTGCCCGGCCGCGCCTCGATCGCGGTCTGGTCGCCGGGCCTCAATGACAACGGCAACAGCCAGCTTGGTACGCAGGCGCTCGAAATGCTGGCACGACGTACCGGCTGGTCTGTGTTCAGTCCGCCCGAAGAGGGAGATTAAGGCACCTCGTCCGGGCGCAGGCGGCGCAGCTTGGGCGCGGTTTCCATCTGCGCCGCTTCCTTGATCCCCACGCGCAGATCCTCGCGCGTCTGGTGGATCGACGCGATCACCGGACCCATCGCGACGCCCAGGTCGACCAGCGCGGTTTCGGCCAGTTGCAGCGAGCTTTCCAGCGTTTCAGGCACGGCATCGCTGGCGCCCGCCCTGTAGAGTTGCGCGGCATGATCGGTATCGCGGGCGCGCGCGATGATCGGCAGGTCGGGCACCCAGCCGCGCACCCGCTTGGTCACGCGCACGGACAGTACCGGATCGTCCATGGTCAGGATCAGCGCACGGGCATGGCCCAGCCGCAACCGATCCAGCATTTCCGCCCGCGCGACGTCGCCGAACAGGATCGGATAGCCCAGCCGCCGCGCTTCCGCGACGACATCGGGATCGGATTCGACGACGATGAAGCGCTGCTTGTGAGTCTTGAGCAGGTCGCACACCATGCGCCCGACCCGACCGAAGCCGATGATGACCGCCGCCGCTTCGGTATGTTCTTCCGTCGCTTCGATCGTCTCCTCGCCCAGCGCCGTTTCCAGCCGGCGGGCGATATCATGGCCGATCCGCGCCAGCAGCGGCGTGATGGTGAGGCCAATGGCGGTCACGATCTGCCAGAAGGCGGCGGTGGAAGGGAGGATCAGTTGTGCCGCCGAGGCTGCCGACAGCACGATCAGGGTGGTTTCCGACGGGCTGGACATCAGCACGCCGACCTCCAGCGCCACGCCCTTGCGCGCGCCGGAGAAGTAGAGCAGCGCGCCGGTCACCAGCGTCTTGGCCAGCACCACGCCGACCACCGCCAGCATCAGGCTGGGCCAGTTGGCCAGGATCACGCGAATGTCCAGGCTCATGCCCACGGTGATCAGGAACACGCCCAGCGCCAGCCCCTTGAACGGGGCGGTCATCACCTCGACTTCGCTATGATAGTCGGTTTCTGCGATCAATATCCCCGCCAGCAGCGCGCCGACGATCGGCGACAGGCCAGCGATCGACGTCGCCAGGCTGGACACGATGACCACCAGCAGGCTGGCTGCCAGAAACACTTCGGGGCTTTTCGTCCGCGCCGCCTGGCTGAACATATGGGGCAGAAACACCCGACCCAGCACCAGCATGACGGCGATGGTGATGCCGCCCTTCATCAGCGTATTGGCCATTTCGCTCCAGGCGCCGTCCGGGCTGGCCGCGACGGAGGGGGCGAGTGCACCCAGCATGAAGATGATCGGGACCAGCGCCAGATCCTCGAACAACAGCATGGAAAAGGCCGCGCGGCCGACCGCGCTTTGCGTGCCGACCATTGGCAGCACGACGGCGGTGGAGGACAGCGCCAGCGCCAGACCGAGGCCAATCGCCCCGGCGGTGGGCTGGCCCAGAAAATAGAGGCCCATCGCGATCAACAGCGCGCCGCCGATCAATTCGGTCGCGCCTACGCCGAACACCTGCGCCCGCATCGTCCACAATCGCCGGAAACTCAGCTCCAGCCCGATGGAAAAGAGCAATAATATGACGCCCAGTTCCGCGAACGGCTCGATCGCCGCCCCGTTGGATATGGTGACATGATAAAGCCAGGGATATTGGCCGACCAGCGATCCCAGACCGGCCGGCCCGACCGCCAGCCCGACAAGGATGAAGCCGATGACAGGGCTGATGCGGAAACGGGCAAATCCGGGGATGACGAGTCCCGCCGCCCCCAGGATGACGAGGGAGTCGCTGAAACTGTTGGGATTGATTGCACCGGCCATATCGGCACCATCGCGGCAACTGGCCGTAATATCCAGTCCTTTGACAGGAAAAAACCTGTCATCTTTGCTGGTGCGGACGATGGGACTTGAACCCATATTCCCAGGGGGAGGCGGATTTTAAGTCCGCTGCGTCTACCGATTTCGCCACGTCCGCATGCCGGCATAGCCAGGCCGCGTCTCAGTGGCGGCTGGCGCGCGGCAGGTCAAGCGCGATCGAGCGTGCCAGCTCGATCGCCATCAGGATCGACGGGATGAGGGCTTCAGGCGTCCTTGCCGTTCAACCGTTCGCGCATTTCCTTGCCCGGCTTGAAATAGGGTACGCGCTTGGCATCCACCGGCACCTGCTCGCCCGTACGCGGGTTGCGCCCGGTGCGGGCATCGCGTGCGCGCGTGGTGAACGCGCCGAAACCGCGCAATTCGACACGGCCGCCCGCAGACAGGCGGTCGACAATCTCCCGGAAGAAAAGATCGACGATCTTTTCCACTTCCGGCAGACTCAGGCCTGGATTTTCATCGGCCAATTTCTGGATCAATTCCGAACGGATCATTGGATCTCCAGCGCCCCTCTGCTGTGCCCCTGCGCCGTTATAGATAATCTGGAAGGCGTTGACAATCGGCGAACAAGGGGTCGTTACGTTTCCAGAAGGATGATGCGATCAAGGATATGAAAAAGCCCGCCGGACGATGGTCCGGCGGGCTTTTCTGTCACTTCGAAAGCGTAAAGGGCTTAGCCTTCGCTCTTCGCCTTGAGCGCTTCGCCCAGGATGTCGCCCAGCGACGCGCCGCTGTCGGACGAGCCATATTGTGCCACAGCCTGCTTCTCTTCGGCGATCTGCATCGCCTTGACCGAGAAGGTCGGCTTCTTGGCCCGGTCGAAACCGGTCACCATGGCGTCGAACTTCTGGCCGACCTGGAAGCGTTCCGCACGCTGTTCGTCGCGGTCGCGGCCAAGGTCGCTGCGCTTGATGAAGCCGGCAGCGCCGTCTTCGCCAGCCTGGACTTCCAGGCCGCCGTCGCGCACTTCCAGAACCGTCACGGTGACGATCGAGTTCTTGTTGAGGCCGGCAGCCGCAGCAGCGGTGCCACCAGCGGCCGGGCCGCCACGCTCAAGCTGCTTCATGCCCAGGCTGATGCGCTCCTTCTCGACGTCGATGTCGAGAACGACGGCCTGAACCGCCTCACCCTTGCGGTGCAGCGCCAGCGCGTCTTCGCCCGAAATGCCCCACGCGATGTCCGACATGTGGACCATGCCGTCCACATCGCCGTCCAGGCCGATGAACAGGCCGAATTCGGTCGCGTTCTTGACTTCGCCTTCGACGGTCGAACCGATCGGGTGGCGTTCTGCGAACGAATCCCACGGGTTCGACTGGGCCTGCTTGAGGCCGAGCGAGATGCGGCGCTTTTCGGGATCGACTTCCAGCACCAGAACTTCGACTTCCTGGCTGGTCGAAACGATCTTGCCGGGGTGGACGTTCTTCTTGGTCCAGGACATTTCCGACACGTGGACCAGGCCTTCGATGCCCGGCTCCAGCTCGACGAACGCACCATATTCGGTGATGTTCGTGACGCGGCCCGACAGCTTGGCGCCGATCGGATATTTGGCCGATGCGCCTTCCCACGGATCGCTTTCCAGCTGCTTCATGCCGAGGCTGATGCGCTGGGTATCGCGGTTGATGCGGATGATCTGCACGCGGACGGTGTCGCCGATGTTGATCATCTCGTTCGGGTGGTTGATGCGCTTGTACGACAGGTCGGTGACGTGCAGCAGGCCATCGATGCCGCCCAGGTCAACGAACGCACCATAATCGGTGATGTTCTTGACGATGCCTTCGATGATCTGACCTTCGGCCAGCGTCTGGATGAGGCCGCTGCGCTGTTCGGCGCGGGTTTCTTCCAGGATGGCGCGACGCGACACGACGATGTTGCCGCGGCGGCGATCCATCTTCAGGATCTGGAAAGGCTGCGGAATGTCCATCAGCGGGGTGACGTCGCGCACGGGGCGGATATCGACCTGCGAACCGGGCAGGAACGCCACGGCGCCGTCCAGATCGACGGTGAAGCCGCCCTTGACGCGACCGAAGATGACGCCTTCGACGCGCGCGCTCTCGGTGAACTCGCTTTCCAGCTTGTCCCAGGCGGCTTCGCGGCGGGCGCGGTCACGCGACAGCATGGCTTCGCCATGGGCGTTTTCGACGCGATCGACATAGACTTCGACTTCGTCGCCGACCTTGAGGTCAGCTTTCTGGCCCGGCGCGGCGAATTCGCGCAGCGGCACGCGGCCTTCGGACTTCAGACCTACGTCGATGACGGCCAGGTCGTTTTCGATGGCGGTAACGGTGCCCTTGACGACGCGGCCTTCAAAGCCGCCGTCTTCACCACCGAGAGAATCATTGAGAAGCGCGGCGAAATCGTCGCGCGTGGGGAATGCCACAGAGGCCATGGTTGGTCCTTCAAACATCATTGCTGGCCAATCGGTTGTGTCCGATGGTCTTTGGCCAAACCACGCGCAGGACCGAATATCCGGCGCGTATCCAAAGAGTTACGGCTTATGGGAACGCGCAGGCCGGATAAGCGAAAAGGGCGCCCGGCATGACCGCGCGCCTTATCGGGTCACACCCTAGGGGCGACCTTCAAGCTGGGCGTCCACAAGCGCGATGGCCCGCTGGACGGCCGCGTCTATAGTCAAATCGCTCGTATCTAGCAAGTCCGCGCCCTGCGCCACTTTCAACGGGGCATGGTCGCGGCTCATGTCGCGGGTATCGCGCGCCTGAATGTCCGCGATCAGGCTGTCCATGTCGGGATGGCCGCCATGGCTCAGCGCATCCTTGAAGCGGCGCTCGGCGCGCACATGGACACTGGCGGTGACGAAGATCTTGGCGTCGGCATCGGGCGCGATGACCGTGCCGATGTCGCGTCCGTCCAGGATGGCGCCGCCCGGCTGTGTAGCGAAATCGCGCTGGCGCTGGACCAGTGCGTCGCGCACGCTTTGATGCACCGACACGCGCGAGGCAAGGCTGCCGACCGCTTCGCTGCGCAGCGCAGGGTCGGCCAGGATCGCGTCATCGAAACCGGAGGCGGCCAGCGCGTCATCCTCATGATCCGGATCGCCGCCCGCCTTCAGCACGGACAGGCCGACCGCGCGGTAGAGCAGGCCGGTATCCAGAACGGGAAGGCCGTAATGCTGCCCCAGCGCCTTGGCGATGGTGCCCTTGCCCGATGCGGCGGGGCCGTCCACGGCGATGATCATGCAATCGCTCCCAGAGACTGGAGGAGGGGAAGGAAGGTCGGGAAGCTGGTGGCGACCGGGCGCATGTCGTCGATGGTGACGCCCTCCTTCGATACGAGGCCCGCCACGGCAAAGCTCATCGCGATGCGGTGGTCCAGCTTCGTGGCAACCGGTCCGCCACCGGGCAATGCCGCGCCGCCGCTGCCCTCGATGATGATGCCGTCTTCCAGTTCCTCCACGGTCACGCCGATCGCGCGCAGCCCTTGCGCCATGGTTGCGATCCGGTCCGATTCCTTGACGCGCAGTTCCTCAAGGCCGCGGAAGATGCTGCGCCCCTCCGCAAAGGCGGCGGCAATGAAGGCGACGGGATATTCGTCGATCATGCTGGGCGCGCGCGCCGGGTCCGGCTCGACGCCCTTCAACGCGGAGGCGGTGACGATCAGGTCGCCGACCGGTTCGCCGCCCACTTCGCGGGCGTTCACGACCTCGATCGACCCGCCCATCTCGCGCAGCAGGTCGATCAGGCCCGCGCGCGTACCGTTCAGACCCACATTGCCGATCGTCACCTGCGAGTCCCGCACCAGCAGCGCCGCGACCATCGGGAAGGCGGCGGAGGAGGGGTCGCCTGGTACGACGATATTCTGCGGCTTCAGTTCCGCTTCGCCGACCAGCGTGATGACGCGCGTGCCATCCGCCTGCACTTCGACATTCAGGTCCGCGCCGAAGCCCTTGAGCATGCGCTCGCTATGGTCGCGGGTCGGGATCGGCTCGACCACGCGGGTGATGCCCGGTGTGTTGAGACCGGCCAGCAGGATCGCCGACTTCACCTGCGCCGACGCGACCGGCAGGCTATAGTCCAGCGGCACGGCGGGGCAGGCGCCCTTCATGGTCAGCGGCAGGCGATCGCCCGGACTCGTGGTGAAGCTGGCGCCGGTGCGCGACAGCGGCTCGGTCACGCGGGCCATCGGCCGCTTGCTCAGCGAAGCGTCGCCGGTGAAGGTGGCGGTCAGGTCATGGCTGGCCAGCAGGCCCATCAGCAGGCGGGTGGACGTGCCGCTATTACCCATGTCGAGCGCCGTTTCAGGCTGGAGCAGCCCGCCCACGCCCACGCCATGGATATGCCACACACCGTCGTCGTCGCGCTCGATCTGTGCGCCCATCGCCCGCATCGCAGCAGCGGTGGCCAGCACATCCTCGCCCTCCAGCAGGCCCTCGACCCGGCTTTCGCCCACGGCCAGCGCCGACAGCATCAGCGAGCGGTGGGAAATGCTTTTGTCGCCCGGCACGGTGACGCTGCCGGACAAGGCGGGCGCGGCGGTGAAGGTGCGGGGGGTGGCTTGATCGTCATGCTGGGTCACGGGGTATCCATTGTGTTGGAACCGAAAAAATGCGAGCGGCTTTTGACAGCGCGATCCCGCTATGGCAAGGCGCCCGACGTTTCGCGGGCAACAAGCGTTGCGCCGCGTGATTTCTGTTTGAAGCATCGAAGAAGGAACAGGCCGGACATGGTGAAGGCTGAATGGGGCACGAAGCGGACTTGCCCAAAATGCGCGACACGCTTCTACGACCTGGGCAAGGACGATCCGGTCATCTGCATCAATTGCAACAGCGCCTGGGAACCGGAACCGGTGCTGAAGTCGAAGCAGCCGCTGCCTTATGAGGCGGCAGCGCCCAAGAAGGTGATCGAAACCGCAGATGGCGAGCTGGAAACGGCTGACGACGATCTGGATATCGACGTCGATGAAGACGATGATTCGCCGGATAATGACGTCGATCTGGGCGGTGACGACGACCTGGGTGTCGACGCTGGCAGCGATAACGACAGCGACGACAATTAAGTAAAATTTCTGCTTGCCAACGGGGTCGCACGATCCTAGAGGCAGCGACCTCCGAAGCGCCGGACCCAACGGCGCTTCATTGGTACGGGGCCTTAGCTCAGCTGGGAGAGCGCCTGCATGGCATGCAGGAGGTCAGCGGTTCGATCCCGCTAGGCTCCACCAATTTTCGCGTATGGCGAAATATATATGCGACCGACGGCATCGCCGGACATGGTTCGCCCAAAGGGTTGCGGCAGCACCGCGACAGGATGGGGCCTTAGCTCAGCTGGGAGAGCGCCTGCATGGCATGCAGGAGGTCAGCGGTTCGATCCCGCTAGGCTCCACCAAATTTTTCGACGACGATGCTAAGCATGCTCCCTGTCATATTTTAGATGAATCAAGCGGGACCGCCGTTGGAAATACTCGCCTTACGGACTCAAAAGTCATGGCTACGTCAAACTCGGCGATTTCATGTATAAAGGCATTGCGCTTGAGTTCGCTGAACAGCAAAATCGTCGTGGCTTGCTCATGCGCCGGAACGGTCTTGGGGGCTTTCCCTGCCCAACATAGCGCTCTGGTTCGATAGCGCTGACCTTGCCGCTTCAGCGGATCAAACCTATCAGTGGGCTGCTTGACCTCAATGTGCAGCGCAAACCGCCGCTCTACATCATCAGCCACCACAACGAAAATATCTGTTTCGCTTCCAGAACATCCTTCGCAAGCGCAACTGCCCGTCCAATAATTCTTCCA
The DNA here is from genome assembly GCF_001421665.1 of Sphingobium sp. Leaf26. Taxonomy (GTDB): domain Bacteria; phylum Pseudomonadota; class Alphaproteobacteria; order Sphingomonadales; family Sphingomonadaceae; genus Sphingobium. The sequence goes on along the minus strand of NZ_LMKV01000001.1, from coordinate 97,282 downwards.
CCAGAATTTTGCGTTCGGGCGTTTGGCAGTCATTTCTTCCCAAAGAACGCGACAGCCGTTGCGATCGGCGAAAATCGTTTGTCCGATTAACCAATTTAGAAAAGCGGAATTATCGCGCAGCGTGTCGGCGAAAGCGGCAGCATAAACATGCTCTTTGTATCCATAAACGCTTTTGTCCACGATCACCCCACGCTGACGAAACTATCCATCACCCGCTTCCGCCCGGCCGTCTCGAAATCGATCTCCAACTTGTTGCCCTCGATCTCAGCCACCGTGCCATAGCCGAATTTCTGGTGGAACACGCGCAGCCCCACGCTCATGTCGCTGCGCCCCTTGTTGCCCAGCGACACGGCCGATGCCCGTGCCTCCACGATTCGCACCGGTTCCTTGCTGAACTGTCCGGTAGACTGCGCCCGTTGCCAGCCCGGCCCGCGTCCGGTGCCGCGCGCGACATTGGCGAAGGGATCGTCCCGTTCCGACCAGTTGGCCCGCCACAGCGATGCGCCACCGGACATGCTGCTTTCCGATTCGACATGTTCGGGCGGCAATTCGCCGACGAACCGCGACGGGATGCTGCTGGTCCACTGGCCATAGATGCGGCGGTTGGCGGCATGCAGGATGGTGCAGCGCTTGCGCGCCCGCGTGATCGCCACATAGGCAAGCCGCCGCTCCTCCTCCAGGCTGTTCAGGCCACCTTCGTCCAGCGCCCGTTGTGACGGGAAGATGCCTTCCTCCCAGCCGGCCAGGAACACCGTGTCGAACTCCAGTCCCTTGGCGGCGTGGATGGTCATGATGGTGATCTTGCGCTCGTCCGCCTGCGCCTCATTGTCCATGACGAGGCTGACATGCTCCAGGAAAGCGCCCAGCGTTTCATATTCTTCCATCGCTCGCGCCAGTTCGGACAGGTTTTCCAGCCGCCCCGCGCTTTCGGTCGTGCGCTCGGCCTGCAACATCGCGGTATAACCGCTCTCGTCCAATATCTGCCGCGCCAGTTCCGCATGCTGCAATTGCCCGGCCCGGTCGCGCCAGCGCGCCAGATCGCCGATGAAGTTGCCCAGCGACCGCCGCGCCTGCGGCGTCAGTTCGTCGGTGTCCAGGATGCGCGCCGCCGCCAGCGCCAGCGGTATGCCTTCCGCTCGCGCCAGCCGGTGCAGCTTCTCCACAGCCTTGTCGCCCAGACCGCGCTTGGGCACATTGACGATCCGCTCGAACGCCAGATCGTCGGCAGGCTGGTTCACCAGCCGCAGATAGGCCAGCGCATCGCGGATTTCGGCGCGTTCGTAGAAGCGAAAGCCGCCGACGATGCGATAGGGCAGGCCAATCTGGATGAAGCGATCTTCGAACTCGCGGGTCTGGTGCTGGGCGCGGACGAGGATCGCGACCTCGTCCAGCGACCCGCCGCTGCGCTCGACCGCCTCTATCTCCTCGCCGACGCGCCGGGCTTCCTCCGGCCCGTCCCATACACCGACGACCTTCACCTTTTCGCCGACGTCGATATCGGTCCACAACGTTTTGCCCAGGCGATTGCCATTTTCCGCGATCACCCCCGACGCGGCACCCAATATATGCGGCGTAGAGCGATAATTCTGCTCCAGCCGGATGATCGTCGCGCCAGGAAAATCCTTCTCGAACCGCAGGATATTGGCGACCTCTGCGCCGCGCCATGAATAGATCGACTGATCGTCGTCGCCCACGCAGCAGATATTCTTGCGCGTCTGCGCCAGCAGCCGCAGCCACAGATATTGGCTGCTGTTGGTGTCCTGATATTCGTCCACCATGATATAGCGGAATTTCTGCTGATATTGCTCCAGCACGTCGCGATGCGTCTTCAAAATCGTGAGAGTATGCAGCAGCAAGTCACCGAAATCACACGCATTTACATCGCGCAGCCGCGCCTGATAGGCGGCATAGAGCGTCTGCCCCTTGCCATGGGCATAGCCCTCTGCCTCGCCCGCGCCGACATCGGCGGGCGTCCATCCCTTGTTCTTCCACTGGTCGATCAGGCCGGCCAGTTGCCGCACCGGCCAGCGCTTCTCGTCGATCCCGTCCGCCTGCACCAGTTGCTTCAGCAACCGCAACTGGTCGTCGGTGTCGAGGATGGTGAAATTGGATTGCAGCCCGACCAGTTCGGCATGGCGCCGCAGCATCTTCGCCGCGATCGCATGAAAGGTGCCAAGCCACGGCATCCCCTCCACCGCATCGCCGATCATCCGCCCGACCCGCGCGCGCATTTCGCGCGCCGCCTTGTTGGTGAAGGTCACCGCCAATATTTCGGACGGCCAGGCCCGGCGCGTGCCGATCAGATGGGCGAGCCGCGCGGTCAGCGCCGCCGTCTTGCCGGTTCCCGCGCCGGCCAGCACCAGCACCGGCCCCTCCGTCGTCAATACCGCCTCGCGTTGCGGAGGGTTCAGTCCATCCATATAGGGCGGATCGTTCGGGGAGGGGGCAGGGACGGTCATGATGGATCAACTAGGCATGGGAGGGAGCAGGGGCAAGGGCAGGCGCTTGCAGCGACGCGCCTTCTATGAGAACAAAAGGCGAATCATGCAAGGGAGCAAGAGCGATGCTGACGGGACGATGCCAGTGCGGGGCGATCCGCTACGAAGCGACCGGCGATCCGGCCTATAGCGCGCTGTGCCATTGCAAGGATTGCCGCGCCAGCACCGGCGCGCCGATGGTCGGCTGGGCGTTGTTCCCGGAAGATGCGGTGACGATCGAGGGCAAGGCGGTACGTTATCAAAGTTCCGACAATGCGACGCGGCATTTCTGCGGTACCTGCGGTACCGGCCTTTTCTATACCAATCCGGTGGCTTTCCCCGGCGCGATCGACATCCAGACCGCTACGCTGGATGATCCCGGCGCGCTGCCGCCACAGGCGCAGATTCAGATGGCAGAGGCCCTGCCATGGGTTGCGAAGCTGCATGATGTGCCGGCCTTCGACCGCTATCCCGAAGGACCGTGACGGATTTTCGGGCACTCGTCCGGTCGTGTGCACGCCCCATTTCGTCTCAGGGGCGGAACGGGGCTGTCACGACGTCGGTTTTCCTTTCCGAACGGGGCGAAGAATAAAATAGGAAAGGATGATCCCGATGAGATCCATCATGCTGGCCGGCGTGGCAATGCTGAGTTTTGCCACGCTGAGCGGAGCCGCCACCGCGCAGGATGCCCCCGCACCAGGCGGTCAGCCACCCGCTGACGCCATGACGCCGCCCGCACAGCCTGCGCCTGCCGATCCGGCCGCCACGCCGCCATCGGCGCCAGTTCCGCCTGCCGCCCCGGCCGAACCATTCGCGCCGTCTGCTGCGCCGCCCGCACCCCCTCCGCCAGCACCGTCTCCTCCGGCACCACCCGCCCCACCGCAAGGTGATCCCAATGCCGGCCAGCCCAAGGGCGCGGTTCCTGCGGACCCCGGCATGATGCCGGCCCCGGCCGGCGTGCCGAAGGACCCGTCTGCACCGATCGGCTCCGCGTCCAATCCGGCGACGGTGGGCGGCAATATGAGCCCCCCACCGATGGAGGCGAAGGACTATCCCACCTGCACCCGCACGGTGCAGGATAGCTGCATCAATCGCGGCGAAGCGTCGAAGGGGCGCAAGCGCTAACCGGCTGAAGCGCTCTGGCCGGGGCGGGCAGGGCAGCGATCAACGCTGCCAGCCCGGCCCGGTCGCGCGCCGCATCGGCCAGGCTATGGCGGTCGAGTACCGCCAGAAAGGCCTGCGTCGCCTCGGCCAATATGCCGGTCAGGCCACAGGATGGGCGGATGGCGCAACTGGCGCAATCCGCCATTTTCATGTCCGGCTCGCTATGCCGCACCACCGCACCGATGCTGATATCCGCCGCCGGCCGCGCCAGCGCGAAGCCGCCGCCGCGCCCGCGCCGGGTATGGATGAAATCCCCCTGCGCCAGATGATGCACCACCTTCATCAGATGGTTGCGCGACAGCCCATAGCCATCGGCGATCTCCGGGATCGTCGCCCGCCCGGACGGGGCGGCCGCGAGGTGGATCAGCATGCGCAGGGCATAGTCGGTATGGCGGGTCAATTGCATGGCTGTTCCGATACCGGCGCGGCAGGTCGTGTTCAAACATATATTCTATTTACATGTTAAAACATGCAAATTAAATACACCTTATCGACTCATCAAAGAGGTCAATAAAGTGTCCAACTCGCTGTCTCAAACCACCATCGCCATCGTGAAATCCACTGGTCCCGCGCTGCGAAAACATGGGGTTGCCATCACCACGGCCATGTATGCCCGCCTGTTTGAGGATGAAGAAGTAAAGGCTATGTTCGATCAGGCGGCACAGGACAGCGGCGAGCAGCCCAAAAGGCTGGCCGCGGCGATCCTGGGTTATGCGGAAAATATCGACAGACTGGAGGTTCTGGGTGGCGCGGTCGCACGCATGGTGGCGCGCCATGTCCAGACCGGGGTAAAGCCGGACCATTATCCCAAGGTCGCCGCCGCGCTGCTGCCCGCCATCCGCGACGTGCTGGGCGAAGACGTCGCCACGGACGAGGTGCTGGCGGCCTGGGCCGAGGCCTATCAGTATCTGGCCGACATCCTCATCGGGCAAGAAGCGAAGGCTTACGCCGAAGCGGCCTGATCGCCACAGGGCGGAGCGTCAATCCTCCGCCCGCAACAGGGTGATCCGGGCCTTCCCGACATCGCGCACCGCGTCGACGGCAAACCCCTTTACCGACACATCCTCACGCCGGTCGGTTTCGATGCTGATCCAGCTAGCCGGGCTGGTCCAGCCCAGCCGCGCCAGCTTGTCCAGCGCAACCTGACCCGCGCCGGTGCCATAAGGCGGGTCCATGAAGATCAGGTCCAGCGGCTTGGCCGCCGACCCAAGCGTCAATACGCTGGAGGCGCGGATATCCGGGCGGATGCCCAGCCGGTCGCCATTGGCGCGGATCGCGTCCAGCGCCGGCTTGTCCTGCTCCACGAACAGGCAGGACGCCGCGCCCCGCGACAGGGCCTCGAACCCCAGCGCGCCGGACCCGGCGAAGAAGTCGCCCACGGCAAGCCCCTCGAACGATCCGAGGCGGCTCAACAGCATGGAAAACAGCGTCTCGCGCGTTCGGTCGCCAGTGGGACGCGTGGCGTCACCCTTGGGCGCGCTCAGCGGCCGGCCACGCCATTGGCCCGAAATGATCCTCATGCCTCGCCGTCTCCGTCAGCACCGTTCCGGTCTGCGTTCTTTTCTGCCTTTTCCGCGTTCTTCCCCGCGTCTCTCAAACTCTTGCGGAAATGCGCCAGCTCATGCTCGCGCACTTCCTCGACCGCACCGACGGGTAGTTCGCCCAGATGGAAGGGGCCATAGCTGGTGCGGATCAACCGGTTGACCTTCAGGTCCATATGTTCGAGCACACGGCGAACCTCACGGTTCTTGCCTTCGGTCAGGGTCATTTCGATCCACTGGTTGCGGCCGGTACGTCGTTCCAGATTCGCCTCGATCGCGCCATAGCGGATGCCGTCGATTTCCAGTCCGTCGAACAGATCCTCCAACTGCTGTTGGCTGACCTCGCCAAAGGCGCGCGCGCGATAGGTGCGGGGCACGCCGGTCGCGGGCAATTCCATCTCGCGCTTGAAACCGCCATCGGTGGTCAGCAGCAACAAGCCCTCCGTATTCATGTCCAGCCGGCCGATCGGCATGACGCGCGGCAGGTCCGCGGGCAGCCGGTCGTAGATGGTCGGACGTCCCGCCGGATCACGCTCGGTGGTCAGGTAGCCGGTCGGCTTGTGGAACAGGAACAGGCGCGTGGGTTCGGGCGCAGCGATCGCGACCTCATCGACCGTCACGCCGTGCAGCGACGTCAGCAACGTCGCGGGCGTATCGATGACCACGCCATCCTTGGCGATGCGGCCTTCCTCGATCATCCGCTCGATCTCGCGACGTGACGCCACGCCGGCGCGGGCCAGCAGCTTGGCGATGCGCTGCGGTTCGCCTTTGCCCTCGCTGGCGGCGGCATGCGCCGGATGCGGATTGGTGGTCGGCGTCGGCCCCTTTCCGCGCGGACGACGCGGCGGATAGGATTTGACGACGTCGTTGCGTGGACGATCTGGGCGGCCACGATCCTGGCGCGGGCCGTCCGGGCGATCGGTCCGCACGCGCTCCTGGCGCGGACCATCCGGGCCAGCGGAGCGCGCACGCTCCTGCCGTACGCCATTCGGGCGGAAACCATCGGTGCCGGTACGTTCGGCCCTGGGACGATCGCTACGGGGGCGCTCGCTCGGTGCGCCTTCGGCACGGGGGCCGCGTGGCCTGGCCGCAGCGTCGCGCGGACCGGGACCACGGGTCGGACCCGCGCTGGTGTCGGTCCTGCTCCGGTCCGGGCGCTCACCGCGCGGACGCTCCGAACGACTGTCGTCGCCCTTGTAGAAGCGTGGCTTCACATCGCCCCGTTCGGCATCCCGGCCAGCACCGCGATCCGGCGAAGCGCCGAAACGCCGGCCCGATCCGCCCTGGCCCGCGCCACCCCGGCCGGGGCCGGTCGGGCGTTTCGGGCCGCCTGGTCCTCCCCGGCGGGGCGGTCCTGATTTTTTCGGCGGTTGCAAGGTCGGGTTCCTTTTCATGAGCACTGGCCATTCCCATATGGGACAAAAGCCAGCAACAGGCTGAGATGTGCCACTCCGGCGCTTGGGCGAGGGGGACTGACCGTCCGTCAGGCAACCCGGTGCGGGGGCGCGGCGTTTCATCGGGTGCATGGCGGAATCAGGGCGGATCGGCAAATGTTTTTCGGGCTGGTGAAAGAGGGAGGCGCTGTCACGAAGCGTCGCAAGGCGATCCGCACCGTGCTGGTGGTGGAGGATGAGCCACTCGTCGCCTTCGACAATGAACATGCTCTGGCACAGGCCGGCTATCGGATTGCCGCCACCGTGGACGATCACGACCATGCCGTCCGGGTCATGAACGAAGGCGGCGTCGACCTCGTCATCGCGGACGTTGCCATTCATGGCGAGAAGAGCGGTATCGACGTTGCTCGCCATGCCGCCCGGCACGGGCTGCCGGTCCTGTTCGTCACTGGCCACTGCCCGGTCGAGGCGCGCACGCTGGCGATCGGCTGCCTTGCCAAACCCTATGCTCCCCGCGACCTGATCGCTGCGATCGGCGTGGTCGATGCGTTGCTGCGCGGCGCAAGGCGGCCGAAACTGCCGCCGGGCCTCAGCCTGTTTGAACTGCCGGGCTGATCGCCGCACAGCGGGCTTGCCTGACGGCGATCTGGCCATATGGTGGCGCCCGGACTGACGTTACCGGGGGACGCGCATATTTATGACTGACGCCATACAGGGCAACCGCAGTTGGCTGGATGCCGTCAGGCCCTATGCGCAGAAAGGGCCACTCGCCGCCTTCTTTCTGGGCGTGTCGTCCGGCTTTCCTTATGCGATGATCGGTGCGACGTTGACTACGCGCCTGGCGCAGGATGGCATCGACAAGAAAGCGGTGACCGCCTTCACCCTGGCTTTCCTGGTCTATAATCTCAAATGGCTATGGGCCTGGGTGGTGGATGGCGTTCGGCTACCGGTGATCGGCCGGTTGGGGCAGCGCGTTTCCTGGCTGCTGGTCGCCGGCATCCTCGTCATGGCGGCAGTGGTAAATCTGGCGTTCGTAGATCCTTCGACCGGCCTTATCCAGACGGCCTATGCCGCCATCCTTGTGGGCGCGGCCGGCGCGACCTTCGACATTGTGATCGATGCCTACCGCATCGAAACGCTGAAGCCGGAGCAGTTGGGCGTCGGGTCTGGCATGTCGCAATATGGCTGGCGCATCGGATCGGTCGCGGCGGGCGCGCTGGCGCTGGTGCTGGCGTCACGCATCGGCTGGCAGGGCGCGTATCTCGCCTGCGCCGTTTTTGCGTTGCCCGCGATGCTGACCGGCCTGCTGCTGGGTGAACCGGAGCGGTATCGCGATCCGGTCGAGCGGCGTGGCACGGCCGAGGTCTGGCAGTCGATCGCCGGACCGCTGGTGGAGTTTTTCCGCCGCCGTGGCGCGTTTCTGGTCCTTCTGTTTATCCTGCTGCACAAGATTGGCGACACGTTGGCCAATCTGACCTTTCGCCTGCTGTTCGATGATATGGGATACAGCAATGACGAGATCGCCATCTATGATGTCGGCATAGGCTTCTGGGCCTATCTGATCGGCATTTTCATCGGCGGTGTCCTCTACGCCCGCATGGGGATGAAGCGCTCGGTGCTGCTCAGCCTGATCCTCATGTGCGTATCCAATTTCAGCTTCGCCGCACTCGCCGCGCTGGGGAAGAGCAACTGGGGCATGGCCGGCGCCATCGGTTTCGAGAATTTCGCCAGCGGTATCGGTGGCGTCACCGTGGTCGCTTATTTCTCCGCCCTGTGCGACCTGCGTTTCACGGCCGCCCAATATGCGCTGATCTCCGCCGCAGCCAGCATCGTGGGCCGCTTCCTGACCGGCACCACGGCCGGGGGACTGATTGAGCGATTCGGTTATGTCGATTTCTACCTGCTGACCACTGCGCTGGCTGTGCCTGGCATTATACTTTTCTGGCTGATGATGCGTGCTGGCCTGATCGACGCCAGCGTCGGCACGGCTGCAACGGAGGTGCGTGACACACCATGATCTTCATCGTCACATCGCTTTGCGTCCAGATACTTTGCGCCGTCCATGTCATCCGGTCGGGGCGAAACCAGATCTGGCTGCTGTTCATCATGCTCTTCTCGCTGCTGGGCTGTTTTGCCTATCTGATGCTGGAAGTGTTGCCGCAGCATTGGAACAACCGCCATGTCCGCACCGCACGAGCGCAGGTGGTGGGGAAGGTCGATCCCGAACGGGGGGTGCGGGATGCTGAGCACAGTCTGGACCTCGCCGAAACCGCCGCAAACTATATCGCGCTGGGCGATGCGCAGGCGGTGCGCCATCGCTATGGGGAGGCGGAGAGCGCCTATCGCAAGGCGCTGTCGATGGGGCCGGGTGGTGACTGGGGCACGCAGGTCAAGCTGGCGGGCGTCCTGTTCGAAAGAGGCGAAAACGCGGAGGCTCTACGTCTGCTCGATGGCGCGCCGGACCTGGTACCGGGCAGCGAGCGGGACCGGCGTGCCCTGCTCAAGGCGCGGATACTGGCCGATCTCGGCCGCGCGGCCGAGGCGCGCTTGCTATTCGAGGATGTGATCGAGCGGATCGCGGGTGAGGAAGCGCGCTGCCACTATGTGGCCTTCCTGTTGCAACAGGGCGACCGCTACCGCGCCCGGTCGATCCTGGAGGAAGTGGAGCGGCGCGCCAGCCGAATGGACCGGACCCAGCGCGCGGCCCAGGCCGACATGTATCGCTGGGCCGGCGAGCAACTGGCCGAATTGCGGAAGGCCTAGAGCAACCGATCCGATTACATCGGACCGGCTGCTCTAAGTTTTTGCTCTAACCGGCGGCGTACAGGTCCAGTGGCCGGCCAAGGTCGCTATGGGCCTGCGCCACCGCTTGCAGGCAGGTCAGTGCGCCCAGCGCATGGTCATTGCCCAGCAACGCGCTCACCTGATCATAGGCGGCGTTGGGATCGCGCAGCGCATCGCCGGTCGCCTGCATCATCAGCGCTTCGTCGGCTGTCATGCGCGCGCAGCAGCAGGGGGCGACCAATATCTTGCGGCTCGACGCGCGCGCCAGTTCCAGCATCATTGCGCGCATCAGCACCAGCGGCCGACGATAGCTGCGGCCGAACGCACCCAGCATCGCATTGGCGGCATGGGCGTCATTGACGCCGGCGGTTGCCATCCGGCGCATCACGAACAGGAACAGGCGATTGCCATAGCCACCCGGAATGGGCCGGGGGAGGTCGAGGGGGGAGGTCTCTCCATAAGCCATAGAATCGCGCCTTCTGCCGTAGTTCGAGATGGCATAATGGGCTATTGCGAGTCAGTCGCAAGTTTTATCAGTCTGGCAATTGATCGTTCAGTCGCAAAATTTCACCCGCCAGATAGAGCGAACCGCCGATCAGCAGCTTTGGCGCATGTTCGCCCGCTACGGCGCATCTGGTGGCGATGGTGCCAAGTGCCTGGCTCGCATCGTCATGCGCAGTGCAGCCGATACCCCATTTTGCCGCGATCGCGGCAAAGCGCTCCGGCGGATGATGGTCATGGCCCGGCACCGGCAGTGCATGAATATGGCCGATCTTGCCGGCGAAGGGCGCGAGAAAGCTGTCCAACTCCTTGTTCGCCAGCATGCCGATTACGAGGTGCAACTTCTGCCCCTCCAGCCGCTCGGCGGTAAAGAAGGCGCCGATTGCCTCGCCAGCACCGGCATTGTGGCCGCCATCCAACCAAACGGTTGCCTTGTCCGACAGCGATCGCAGGAGCGGGCCATGCTCCAGCCGTTGCAGGCGAGCGGGCCAATGCGCCCAGAGCGGGGCGGCCTTGAGTGCCGCTTCCGACAAAGGCACCGCATCCTGATGCCGCAGCATGGCAAAGGCGAGGGCGGCATTCTGTACCTGATGCGCGCCGGCCAGACGCGGCAAGGGCGTCTCCAGCCGACCCAGATCATCGCGATAATGGATCCGGTCGCGATAGACGGCCGCGTCCCACCCGTCGCCCTGCCCGATCCAGCGGGTCGACGCCTTGACCACTGCATCCATGATGACGGGGAAGAGCGATTCGGCGTAGCGCTGCGTCACCAGTGGCGCGCCGGCCTTGGCGATGCCGGCCTTTTCCGCGGCGATCTTGTCCAACGTGTCGCCAAGGAACGCCTGATGGTCGATGCCCAGTTGCGCGATGCCGCACACGACGGGATCGGTAATGACGTTGGTAGCGTCCAGCCGCCCGCCCAGGCCTACTTCGATGATGCAGGCGTCCGCTTCATGCTCGGCAAAGGCGAGAAAGGCGGCGGCGGTCGTGACCTCAAAGAAGCTGGCGTTCACGCCTTCGGCGATATCGAGCACCCGTTCCAGATAGCGGGCAAGCTGTTCGTCCGAAATCAACTGCCCTGCGATCCGGATACGCTCATTGAAGCGCACCAGATGAGGGGAGGTGAAGACATGAACGCTCTTGCCGTCCGCCTCCAGTCCCGCGCGCAGAAAGGCGCAGGTCGATCCCTTGCCGTTGGTGCCGGCGACATGGAAGACGGGGGGCAGGGAGCGGTGCGGATTGCCCAATCGCTCCATCAACTGGGTTATCCGCTCCAGTCCCAGCACATCCGCGCCGGGGGAAAGCGACCATAGGCGGTCCAGTTGCGCCTGAACCTGGCGATCGTCCGAAACGGCGTGGTCGGCCATGGCGCGCTGCTCCCCCTATCGCGCGATTATGTCAGATTCAGGCTGCTGCGCGCGGCGTCAAATAGCCGATTACGCGGGCCAGCGCATCGCGCAATTCGCTGCGATGCACGACCATGTCGATCATGCCATGATCGAGCAGATATTCGGCGCGCTGGAACCCCTCGGGCAGCTTTTCGCGGATCGTGCTTTCGATCACGCGCTGGCCAGCGAAACCGATCAGGGCATTGGGCTCCGAAATCTGGATATCGCCTAGCATGGCGTAGCTGGCCGTGACGCCGCCCGTGGTCGGATCCGTCAACACGACGATATAGGGCAGGCCCGCTGCATGCAGCTTCTGGATCGCCACGGTGGAACGCGGCATCTGCATCAGGGACAGGATGCCTTCCTGCATGCGCGCGCCCCCGGCGGCGGTGAAGATGACATAGGGGCAATTATGGGCGATCGCGTCATTGACGCCCTGGATGAAGGCTGCGCCTACGCCCATCCCCATGGAGCCGCCCATGAAGGCGAAATTCTGCACGCCCATGACCAGAGGCACATCGTCGATCGCGCCGCGCGCGTTGATGAGGGCATCTTGGTCCCCGGTCGATGCGCGGGCGGCCTTGATCCGGTCGGGATAGCGCTTGGAGTCGCGGAACTTGAGCGGATCTTCGGGCACATGCGGCGTGGGCAGCAGGATGAAGCCGGCGTCCAGTATCTGCTCGAACCGTTCCGACGGGCCGATACGGCCATGATGATCGCAACGCGGGCAGACGGAGAGATTCTCCTCCCACTCCTTGATGAAGATCATCTCCTTGCAAGAGGGGCATTTGTGCCACAGCGTTTCGGCGGTGGTTTCCTTCCTGGTGAAGGGCAAAGCGTTACGAACGCGGTTGATCCAGCTCATGCGGCGGTCTCCCGAATATGAAGGGCGTCGCGCAATGTGGCGACAAAGTCCTGGACGAAGGGTGCGGCGGCATCGCCATGCGACCCGATAATATCCACGATGGCGGAGCCGACGACTACGCCATCGGCGATCCGGCCGATAGCGGCGGCCTGTTCCGGCCCGCGCACGCCAAAGCCCACCGCGACCGGCAGGTCGGTGGCGGCCTTCAGCTTGCCGACGGCGATGTCGATCGAGGCCTGGGCTGCCGACTGTTTGCCGGTGACGCCGGCGACAGACACATAATAGAGGAAGCCGCTGGCGCTTTTCAGCACCGCCGGCAGGCGCGCCGCGTCGCTGGTCGGCGTGGCGAGACGAACGAGGTGGACGCCGGCGGCGCGCAGGGCGGGGCCGATTTCCGCATCTTCCTCCGGCGGGATGTCGACGCAGATGACGCCATCGACACCGGCTGCCTTGCACTGATCGGCGAACCAGTCTGCTCCGCGGATCAGCATCGGATTGGCATAGCCCATCAGGACGATCGGCGTGTCGGCATGGCGCGCGCGGAAATCGGCGGCGAGGGCGAAGATATCCTTCGTCTTCGTGCCGGAACCGAGGCTGCGCAGGTTCGCCAGCTCGATCGCCGGGCCATCGGCCATCGGATCGGTGAAGGGCATGCCCAGTTCGATGATATCCGCGCCGCCCGCGACCAGCGCGTCGAGAATGGCGGGCATGGCGGCGATGTCGGGATCACCAGCGGTGACGAAGGTGATGAGGGCGGCACGGCCCTGCGCCTTGCAGGCGGCGAAGCGGGTGGTGAGGCGGTCAGTCATTGTTGGCAGGTTCCCGCAGCGTTTCACTAAGTCCCAATATCAGCGCCAACGCGACCGCCGAGATGAGGCTTATGATGAGGTTGATTGACCGACCCATGATAAGGTCGAGACCCAATCCAACGCACAAGGCAACAATGAACCCTAGGCTTGCCGCGCGCAGCCCTCTTTTCTGGTCAGCGCTCACATCTCCACTCCCAGCGCGTCGGCGACGGTGAAGATATCCTTGTCCCCCCGGCCCGACAGATTGACCACGATGATCTTGTCCGCGTCCAGCGTGGGCGCAACCTGTTCGGCTGCGGCGACGGCATGGGCGGATTCGAGGGCAGGGATGATGCCCTCCAGCTTGCTGAGCGTCTGGAAGCTTTCCAGCGCCTCGTCATCCTTGATGGGCATATATTTCACCCGGCCGATTTCGTGCAGCCAGCTATGTTCCGGGCCGATGCCGGGATAGTCGAGGCCCGCGGAAATGCTGTGCGCTTCGGTGATCTGACCGTCCTCGTCCTGCAACAGATAGGTGCGGTTGCCGTGCAGGATGCCGGACTTGCCACCGGCGAGCGAGGCGGCATGTTTCTTGTCCAGGCCTTCGCCGGCGGCTTCCACGCCGATCATCGCGACCTCCGTGTCATCCAGGAAGGGGTGGAACATGCCGATTGCGTTGGAACCGCCGCCGACCGGCGCGATCAGCATGTCGGGCAGGCGGCCTTCGGCTTCCAGCATCTGGGCGCGGGTTTCCTTGCCGATGATCGACTGGAAATCGCGGACCAGTTCGGGATAGGGATGCGGGCCGGCGGCGGTGCCGATGATGTAGAAAGTGTCATGCACGTTCGACACCCAGTAACGCAGGGCGTCGTTCATCGAATCCTTGAGTGTGGACGACCCCGAATGGACCGGGATCACCTCTGCGCCCAGCAGCTTCATGCGGAAGACGTTGGGCTTCTGCCGCTCGACGTCCTTGGCACCCATGAAGATCTTGCATTCCATGCCGAACAGGGCTGCGACGGTCGCGGTGGCGACGCCATGCTGGCCCGCGCCGGTTTCGGCGATGACCTTCTTCTTGCCCATGCGGCGGGCAAGCAGCGCCTGGCCGATGCAATTGTTGATCTTGTGCGCGCCTGTGTGGTTCAGTTCCTCGCGCTTCAGGTAGATTTTGGCGCCCTTGCCGGGAGCAGCCTTGGCGCGCAGCGCTTCCGTCAGGCGCGCGGCATAATAAAGCGGATTGGGGCGACCGACATAGGAGCGCAGCAGTTCGGCATATTCGGCATCGAAGGCCGGATCGGCCTTCGCTTCCTTATACACCTTCTCCAGTTCCAGGATCAGCGGCATCAGCGTTTCGGCGACATAGCGGCCACCAAAGGCGCCGAAATGGCCGTTTGCGTCAGGCTGGCTGCGAAGGCTGTTGGGCAGGGCGAAGGTATCGGTCATGACAATCTTTCCGGGACAAATAGGAGGCGTTCGCGTTCGGGTCAGGAAGCGATCAGCGCCATCGTCCTTCGATACGCATGGCAGGGATGTTCGGTATCATCATGACTGAACCGCTTTGCAGAAGGCCATGATCTTGTCCACACTCTTGATGCCCGGCGCGTCTTCCACGCCCGACGAGACGTCGACCATCGGCGCGCCGGTGATGCGCACGGCTTCGGCCACATTGTCGATGCCCAGTCCGCCTGACAGACCCCAGGGCGCAGCGATGGCCGCGCCGCGCAGCAGCGTCCAGTCGAAGCGCAGCCCCATGCCGCCGGGCAGCGCTGCGCCATCGGGCGTCTTGGCGTCGAACAGCAGCCGGTCGGCGGCCCCTGCATAGGCATTGGCCGCATCGATGTCGGCACGGGCCTTGACCGAAATCGCCTTCCACACCGGCAGGTTGAAGCGTGCGCGGATGGCGGCGACACGCTCCGGGCTTTCCTTGCCATGCAACTGGAAGGCGCTGAGCGCACCGGTGGCGACCAGTTCGGCCAGCATCTCGTCAGTCGGATCGACCACGACGGCGACGCGCTGGACATAAGCGGGGATGGCGGCGGCAAGCGCCCGGATCTGGTCCGGTGCGACATGGCGCGGGCTTTTGGCGAAATGGACGAAGCCAAGATGGCTCGCCTCCGCCTGTATGGCGGCGCCGACGGTTTCCGGCGTCGACAGGCCGCAAATCTTGATCGCGAGTCGGGACATGGGCGAGCCTTTAACCCGTCAGCGCGGGGAAGTCACATGCCGCTGGCTGGCTGGTGGCCCGGCTTGGTGAGGTCCATGTCGTGCAAAGCCAGCCATTGATCGGCGTGAGTGACGCAGGCGTCGCCGAGAAAGCGGTCGAGCGCGGCGACGATCTCCGCTTCGCTCATCGTCGCGGGGTCGAGCGGGGGGTGCCAATGTAGTTCGAAATACGGGCCGCTGGTGCGGACGAGATAGAAGGGCAGGAATTTGGCACCGACTTTGCGGGCGAGCCGCAATGCGATCGACAGGTTGCCCGACGGTTCGATCGGTCGGCCGAAGGTCGGGAACCAGACCTGCCGGTCGCGCCGCTCATCCGCCAATATATAGAGGGTCGCGCGGTCCTTCTGCGTCAGATGCTTGAGCACGCCGCGCGCTGCGCCTTCGCCGCCGATCGCCTCGCCCATGTAACTGGACCGGGCCTTTTTCAGTTGGGCTGCGATCTTGGGGTCTTCGGGCGCTTCATAGACGCCAAGGCCGGGCCGGTCGGTCGACCATTTGATATGGGCGGCCAGCAAGTCCCAGTTGCCGAGATGGGCGGTGAAGGCGACCATCGGGCCGGGGCCATCCAGCACGGCCTGATAGGCAGGCTTGTCGATCACCGTCACATGGGCTTCGTTCACCAACCGGTCGATATTGGCCAATTCCGCCATGGTTCGGCCGATATTGACCCAGCGCCGGGTCAATATCGCCTCCCGCTCGCCCTCCGACAGGTCGGGTCGCAGGATGGCGAGGTTGGTGCGGGCGCGGGCGTCGCGCAGCTTCATGCTGCGACGTGCGACGTTGGCGGACAGCCATCCGCCCAGCCGGCTTGCGGCCGGCGCAGGCAAATGACGCATCAGGGAGAAGAGAAAGGGGTTGGAGAGCATCGTCCAAGCGTCATACAGCAGCACATGCAGCGGTAAAGGGGCACGGGCGACGGTGATGCTTTGGGTTTGGATCGGCTTTCAGGCACTGACCGTGCTGGGCGTCGTCAATTACTGGCGTAACCTGCCGGCCGACCGCAAGATCGAGGCGCCGGAGGGCACGGTGGTGATCCTGAGCGTTCGCGACCATTGGGATGGCGGGGCGGACCTGATCGCCCGGTTGAAGGCGCAGACCGTGCCCTTCCGTTTGCTGATCGCGACATCGGGGCAATGTTCGGCGGCCGAAGCGCTGGCGGCGCGGGAAGGCAACTGGGTACAGGTCGTCGCGGCCGGCGTGGCGCAGGATGAGGGGCAGAAAATCCATAAGCTGCGCGCAGCGCTGCGGGCGTTGCGGCCGGACGACCTGTGGCTGGTCTTCATCGACGCCGATATCGCGCCACCCGCCCGATTGGTCGGTCGGCTGCTCTTTCCGCTGGTGCGGGGCAAGGCGGATATCGCGACCGGCTATCGGCTGTTGCTGCCGGGGCAGGGAGGCATGGCGGCTCTGGTGGGGGCGGTGGAAATGCAACTGGCGACACTGCCCCGATTTGCCAGTGCGACGATGCCATGGGGGGGCGCCATGGCGCTGTCCCGTGCGGTTGCAGACCGGCTGGATCTGGATGCGGCGCTGGCGGGGCGCCTGTCCGATGATATGAGCATCGGGCTGGCCGGCTGGCGTGCGAAGCTGCGGCTGCGGCCGGTGCGGGACCTGCTGGTGGCCAGTCCGCTGGAGGGCGGCATCGCGGAGTTGCTGGGCTTTGGCGTGCGGCAATATCGGCATATCGTCACCAACAGCGTCGGCATGTGGGCGCTGGCGACGGGCGTGGTCGCGGTACAGGCGGCGTTCTGGCTGTGGGCCTTGGTCTGGGGCGGCTGGACGGCGATTGCGATCGGCTATGGCGCCGCCTGGAGTCGGGCGCTGGTGCGGCGGCGGATCATCGCGGCTGTGCTGGAACCGGCGCAAATGGCGCAGGCCCGGCGCTCACTCTTTTGGGACTTGGTTGCGCCCTTTGTGGTGACATGGGCGCATCTGGCGGTGCAGGGGCAGGCCGCCCTTTCCAGTCGTATCCGTTGGGGTGGCTGGGCCTATCGGGTCAGGCGTGGCAAGGTGGTGGACATGGTACGCAACGCTTAACTTCGCACATTTCCCGCTGATCCTGAAATTTCGATGCGGGAATAGGATATTTTATGTCACCCGCGCCTACGTTACCCGTTCCCTTCGTTAATGTATGGTGCGTTCCCCGGCCTGTGCCAGGGAAAGCGTATACTAGAGCGCGCTGCGTTAAATCCGATGCAGGTCGTGCGCTCTAGTTTTTTGTTTTCGCATCGTTTTAAGCGAAAAACCGGTTCCCACTTTTTCGCACGATGCTCCAGCGTTTGGATGACATATCAGCAGCGGGCTCGGTAGGACAGCGCAGCCGCGAGAACGGGTTTCAAAACCCCGCCGGGAACAGATGCGCGCCGTCATCACCGATGCGCAGCACGACCTTACCGGCGACCGCGCTGATCGGCAGGTCGCCATAAAGGTGGGGGAAGAGCGCGCCGCCGCGCGACTTTTCCCATTTGATCGCATCGCCAAAAGGCGCGAGGTCGATCATCAGCATGACGAGGCGATCCTGACCCGCGAAATGTTTGGCGACCGTTTCGGCCGCCTGATCGCGGGTCGACATATGGATATAGCCGTCCGTCAGGTCGATCGGTGCGCCCTTGAACACGCCGTCGGCCTTGAACTGGTCATATTGATCCGCCGTCAGCACCTTGTAGGCGAAGAGGTCGCTCACGCTTCGCCTGTTTCCGAACCGGCTTCCGGAACATCCGGCGTTTCGCCCTCTTCGCTTTCCTCGATCTTCGCGGCGCTGACGACATGCTCGTTCTTGGCCACATCGAACAGGCGCACGCCAGCCGAATTGCGGCTGATGACGCGCAGGCTGTCGAGGCCCATTCGGATCAGCTTCGCCTGATCGGTGACGAGCATCAACTGGTTGGCCTGCGTGGCGGAGAAGCTGGCGACGACATTGCCGTTGCGGGCGATATTGTCGATATTGGTGATGCCCTGACCGCCACGGCCGGTGCGGCGATAGTCATAGGCCGATGACAGCTTGCCATAACCATTGGTGCAGACGGTCAGGATGAACTGTTCCGCCGCAGCAAATTGCGCGGCGCGTTCCGCCGGCAGAGTGGATTCGGCGTCATTGTCCTTCCACGGGGCAGCGCGCAGATAGGCTTCGCGTTCGTCCGGGGTGGCGTCGAAGCCTTTGAGGATCGACAGCGAGATCACCTCGTCATCGGCCTTTAGCGTCATGCCGCGCACGCCGGTCGAGGTGCGGCTCTGGAATTCGCGCACATCGGTCGCGGCGAAGCGGATCGCCTTGCCCTGGCGGGTGGCGAGCAGAACGTCATCTTCTTCGGTCAGCAACGCCACGCCGATCAGACGGTCATCGCTGCCTTCGTCGAAACGCATGGCGAGTTTGCCGTTGGACGGCACATTGGCGAAGGCGTCCATGCTGTTACGGCGCACGGTGCCGTTCGCAGTCGCGAACATGACGTGCAGATCCTTCCAGCTATCCTCGTCCTCCGGCAGCGGTAGCACGGTGCGGATGGTTTCGCCCGGACCCAGCGGCAGCAGGTTGACCATCGGACGGCCACGGGTGGCAGGACCGCCTTCGGGCAGGCGCCATACCTTCATGCGATAGACCTTGCCGGCGGTGGAGAAGAACAGCACCGGCGTATGGGTCGACGTCACGAACATTTCGGTGACGGCGTCCTCATCCTTGGTCGCCATGCCCGAACGACCCTTGCCACCGCGCGCCTGCGCCCGGAAGCTTTCGAGCGGGGTACGCTTGATATAGCCCTGCACGGTGACGGTGACGACCATCTCCTCACGCTCGATCAGGTCTTCGTCCTCGATGCCGTCGGCGGCAGCGGTGATTTCGGACAGGCGCGGGGTCGCGAATTCCTTCTCGATCGCTTCCAGCTCTTCGCGCATCACGGCGTAGAGCTTCACCCGGTCGCCCAGGATGGCGAGATATTCGGCGATGGCTTCGGCCAGTTCGGCCAGTTCCTTGCCGATTTCGTCACGGCCCAGCGCGGTGAGGCGATGCAGGCGCAGGTCGAGGATCGCGCGAACCTGAATGTCCGACAGCTTGTAGACGTCGCCATGGACGTCCGTTTCGATCGCTTCGACCAGACGCAGATAGGGTGCGATCTCGCCGATCGGCCATTCGCGCGCCAACAGCTTTTCGCGGGCTTCGGCCGGGCTGGACGACCCACGGATGATCTTGACCATCTCGTCCAGATTGCTGACCGCGACGACGAGGCCCAGCAAGATATGCGCCCGGTCACGCGCCTTGTTGAGTTCGAACTTGGTGCGTCGGGTGATGACCTCTTCGCGGAACTTGACGAAGGCTTCGATAATCTCGCGCAGGCCCAGCAGTTCGGGGCGGCCGCCGCGGATCGCCAGCATGTTGGCGGGGAAGCTCGATTGGGCAGGGGTGTTGCGCCACAACTGGTTCAGCACGACTTCCGGCGTGGCGTCGCGCTTGAGGTCCATGACGATGCGCACACCTTCGCGGCTGGATTCGTCGCGAATGTCGCTGATGCCTTCGATCCGCTTGTCCTTGGCGGCTTCGGCGATCTTTTCAACGAGGCCGTTCTTGCCGACCTGATAGGGGATGGCGGTCAGGACGATGGATTCCCGGTCGCCGCGTCCGCTTTCGACTATATGGCGCGAGCGCATCATGATGGAGCCACGCCCGGTATGATAGGCGCTGCGCGCACCCGACTGGCCCAGGATCAGCGGCGCGGTCGGGAAATCGGGGCCGGGGACGATCTGGATCAGTTCGTCCGTGGTGATGCCGGGATTGTCGATATAGGCCAAGCACGCCCGCAGCACTTCGCCCAGATTGTGCGGCGGGATATTGGTCGCCATACCGACCGCGATGCCGCCTGCGCCGTTGACCAGCAGGTTGGGAAAGCGCGCGGGCAGCACCTGCGGCTCGCTTTCGGAGGCGTCATAGTTCGGCGTGAAATCGACCGTGTCCTTGTCGAGATCGTCCAGCAGCGCCGTCGCGACCTTCGCCAGGCGCGCTTCGGTGTAGCGCATCGCGGCTGGCGGATCGGGGTCCATTGAACCGAAGTTGCCCTGACCGTCGATCAACGGCACCCGCATCGACCAGTCCTGCGTCATGCGGGCCAATGCGTCGTAGATCGAGCTGTCGCCATGGGGATGATATTTACCCATGACTTCACCGACCAGACGCGCGGATTTACGATAGGGGCGGTTGTAGACGAAGCCCGATTCCTGGGCTGAGAAGAGAATGCGACGATGCACCGGCTTCAACCCGTCGCGCACGTCCGGCAGGGCGCGGGCGACGATGACGGACATGGCATAGTCGAGATAGCTGGCCTTCATCTCGTCCACGATGGAGATGGGGCTGATGTCCGAAGGGTCGGCGAGGACAGTCTCGTCGGTCAATGCGATTCTCTTTTTCAGGATGGACTCTGTTGCCCGATCCCTAGCCGAGCGAAACAAATCTGTCACCCCTTGGCCCGTAGGGCGCATGACCCGTCGCGCCCGCATGTGCATGCAGGACGCCATGATGCACGGATATGATCGCAGGCGGAACGAAAGGGGCGCATAACTGTTGCAAAATCGGACGATATAGGCTGTTCAATGGCCGTTCACGCGCCGCCCCCTAATCGGCGTTCAATCGCGAAATATCGCCTGTCGTCCTCCGACAGGCGCGCAGAGGAGATGAGGATCATGCGTTTTGTTACCCCGGTGGCGCTCGCGCTGGCTTTGGCGATGACGAGCGGCGCCGTTTCGGCGCCCGCCTTTGCCGCGAAGAAGGAAGAGAAGAAGGCCGGACCGAAGCTCAACGTTTCGCCCGACGTCATCAAGGCGCTTCAGGTCGCGCAGAAGGCCGCCGAAGCGCAGGATTTTGCCGGCGCCAAGGCGGCACTGGCCGAAGCGGACAGCAAGGCGACGTCGAATGACGACAAATATCAGATCGGCGCGATCAAGCTGAACGCTTCGATTGCTTCCAAGGACAGCGCGCTGCAAAGCGAAGCGCTGACCCAGATGCTGGACAGCGGCCTGACCCCGCCCGAACAGGCCGGCCAGTTCAACGCCATCGCCGCCGATCAGGCGATGCAGGCGAAAAATTACGACCTCGCCATCCAGCGCGGCGAAGCGGCGCTGGCAGCGGGTTACAAGGCCGAGGCGGTGCAGCCGACGCTGGCGCAGGCCTATTTCGGCAAGGCAGGCACCGGCAACGGTTCGGTCGAACCGGCGCGTGGGTTCAACCAGAAGGGGCTGGCCGCGCTGAAGGCTGCGGCCGCCGCGTCCAAGGCGGCGGGTCAGCCGGTGCCGGCACAATGGTATCAGATCGGCGTCAGCCGCGCCGAGGCCGCCAAGCTCCCGGAAGTGACCGAATGGGCGACCATGGCCTATCAGGCGGAACCCAGTGGCCAGAATTTGCGCACGCTCGTACGCTTGTTCCAGCGCGCCAATCCGACCATTTCGAACCGCGAAAATCTCGACGTGCTGCGCGTCCTGGGTGCGTCGGATGGTCTGGTGATCGCGGCCGACTTTACCGAATATGCCGAAATGGCGTCGAAGACCGGCATCTATGGCGAAGTGAAGTCGGTGATCGACAAGGGCCGGTCAAAGGGCGTGCTGAATGCCAGCGCTGCCGGCGACATCTATCAGGCGGCAACGTCGAAGATCGCGGGTGACAAGGCTTCGCTGGGTTCGGCCGAAGCCGATGCGAAGAAGGGCGCGAACGGCAAGATCGCCGCAGCGACCGGTGACGCCTATCTGGGCTATGCCGACTATGCCAAGGCCGTGACGATGTTCGAACTGGCCAAGCAGAAGGGCGGCGTCGACGCGGACGAAGTGAATACGCGCATCGGCATCGCCAAGACGCTGAGCGGCGACAATGCCGGTGCCAAGGCTTCGTTCGAAGCGGTGCAGGCCGGATCGCGCAAGCAGGTCGCCAACCTCTGGCTCGCCTATCTGAGCACCAAGGGCGCCTGATATCTTTCAAAGCGAAGGCGCCATGGTCGCGTGCGGCCATGGCGCCTTCGCTTTCCTGTTTTTTACTATGATTGATTTGGGGGAGGCCGGGGCGGCCATGCGTAATTCTATCCTGATTTCCCGCCTGCCGATGGCGGCGCTGCTGCTCGCGACCATGACGATCGCGACCCCGGCCATCGCGAAAAAGAAGCTGGTGGTGAGCGGTCCGCCGATTACGATGTCCGATGACTTTCGTGCCAGCGTCCAGGCGGCCGAGGCAGCGCTGAAGGCGCGCGACGCGACGACCGCCGGCACGCGAATCTCCGCGCTGATGCCGAGCAATGATTTCGAATCCTACATTGCGGCGGGACTGCGGTTCCAACTGGCGGTCCAGCGTCGTGACGTGCAGGCGCAGCGGATCGCACTGACCGACCTGTTCAAGACCACCGCATTGCCGCGCAGCGAGGCGCCCCGGTTGCGCTATGTCGCCGGCTATCTGTCCTATTTGGTCGGCAATTATCAGGACGCGACCGCCCAGCTCGATTATGCCAGGACGCTGGGCTATGACGGCGTCGATGCGACCATGTTGCGTGCCGACATCGCCCTGCGCCGCAACAAGCCCAAGGAAGCCCGTCCCTTCGTCCAGGCGGCGATCGCGCAGCAGAAGGCGGCCGGCCAGCCGGTGCCGCTCGCCTGGACCGACCGAGCGATTTCCATGGCCTATCAGGCTGGCGACTGGACCGAAGTGGGTCAGCTTTATCGGGAGCGGCTGAACCAGCAGGACGGCAAGGAACAATGGCGGTCCGCGCTGGTCAATTATCAGGCAGCGGCCGAACTGGAGCCGCAATTGCAGCTCGACCTGTACCGCTTGCAGGCGGCGAATGGCGCGATGGCGAGCGAACGCGACTATCAGAATTACGCGCAGGCGGCGGAAAAGTCCGGCTATTATGCGGAGGCCAAGGCGATCATCGAGTCCGGCCGCAGCGCCGGCAAGCTGACCCCGACGCAAAGCGTGACCAGCCAGTTGCTCAAGAGCGTCACGCCCAAGGCGGTCAAGGAAATCGCGGCGCTGCCGGCGCAGGCCAAGAAAGCGGCGGCGTCTGGCAATGGCAAGGATGCGCTGGCCGTGGCGGACAGCTATTTCTCGCTCAGCCAGTTTCCACAGGCGGTCGAACAATATCGGCTGGCGCTGGGCAAGGGCGGCGTCGATGCCGGCCGCACCAACGCCCGTCTGGGCGTGGCGCTGGCGCGGTCCGGTGATCTGGCCAATGCGCAGGCGACACTGGCGCAGGTGACCGGCGACTGGACCGCGATTGCGGGCTTCTGGACCCTGTGGGCCGAACATCAGGACCGCAAGGCGGGGTGATGACGGCGGCGATCCTGCCTGCCCGTCGGTTCAGACGGGCAGGGGGACGCCGGGCAGGTTCTTCGACGTGCGGATGGTCAGCGACGTCTTGACGCTGACCACATTGGGAGCCGGCGTCAGCTTCGACGTCAGGAATTGCTGGAAGCTTTGCAGGTCGGGCGCGACGACTTTCAGGATGAAGTCGATCTCGCCGTTCAGCATATGGCATTCGCGCACTTCGGGCAGCGACGCGACATGGTCCTGAAACGCCTTCAGGTCTGCTTCGGCCTGGCTTTTCAGGCTGACCATGGCGAAGACGGTGATGGTGTAGCCCAGCATCGCCGGGTCGACGACGGCATGATAGGATTTGATCGCCCCGGCTTCCTCCAGCGCGCGAACGCGGCGCAGGCAGGGCGGCGCGGTCAGGCCGACCTTGCGCGCCAATTCCACATTGGTCATCCTGCCGTCCTGTTGCAATTCTCCCAGGATCTGCATGTCGATGTCGTCGATATTGGGGCCGGCCATTATTTCGATTATTTCCTGTCCTGTTTGTACGAGCCATCATAATAATATTTCAGGGCATTGCAATTGTCCCACTATGCGACGATCGCTTTCGTTCGTGGGATCGGGGCCTTTTCCTTTTTGCCCCGAACGCCTATCGGTGATGAGAGCCGCGTCGACACAGGGTCGACCACAGGCCTGTAACCCGTCCAATTTGGGGAATTTCGTGCGTTTCAACGATCTCTTGCAGACAGTTCTGGCAGCGGACGACCGCGGCGGGCTGGGCGCGGTGACGTTGTGGCGCCAATGCGTTGATCTGTTGGCGCAGCGCGACCGGGCCGATCGCGCTCTGATGGACGTGTCCGAGCGGGGCGCCTTGCTTGATCGCCTGTCCGCCCTGAGGCCGCACCTGACCGAAACGCAGCGAATCGCGACGGTGGTGGAACTGGGGGGACGGCTGCGTTCGCCCAGCCTGGTCGCCTTCTTCGCCAATGATCGGCCGTCCATCGCTGCGGCTGCGGCCGCGCGTGCGCAACTGCCTGATGGTGCCTGGATCGATCTGCTGTCGCATCTGACGCCGACGGCGCGCGGGGTGCTGCGTGGCCGGCGCGATATCGGCGCAGCGACGCGGCAGGCGCTCGAAGCCTTCGGTCCGCACGATCTGGTACTGTCCACCGAGCGGCGGGACATGGTCGGTGACGAGGACATGATCCTGAGCGCCGATATGCAGGCCGATCGGGAGCCTGAAGCGGCCAGGGGGCCGGCACCGTTCGATCAGCCGGCGGCGCCTGCGGCCGCCTCTGTGGAAACCCCTGCTGCAACCTCTCCTGCAACCAACGTCACGCCGTTGCGCGCGCAGTCGGGCGAGGAAGGGCAGATCCGCAACCTGGTCGATCGGATCGCCCGCTTCACCAGCAATCGCAAGCCGCCCGAAGCCGCCAATTCCGATGCCGACGGCCCGCCCGCACCGCGCCTCTTCGCGTTCGAGACGGATGCTGAAGGCGTGATCCTGTGGATCGACCAGGGGCCGCGCGCGGCGCTGATCGGGCTGGATCTGGGCGTCGTCGCGCTGGAGGGGGATAGCGGTCCCGATGCGCATGTCGCGGGCGCCTTTGCGCGCCGCAGCGCTTTCCAGAATGGCCGCTTCACCATCGTCGGGGGCGTGATGGCGGGTGAATGGCGCCTGTCGGCCACGCCCTTTTTCGATAATCGTTCGGGCCGGTTCCAGGGCTATCGCGGGCAGGCGCGCCGTCCTTTCCTGCATGAGGTGGCGAGCGAACCCCGGCCCGCCGCCATGGCGATCGCCGGGCTGTCGGCGGATTCGCTGCGGCAACTGGTGCATGAACTGCGCACCCCGCTGAACGCCATATTGGGCTTTGCCGAGATCATCGAGCAGGAGTTGTTCGGTGCGGCCGGCGTCGCCTATCGCGACATGGCCGGCAAGATTGCGGTCGATGCCCGGCATCTGCTTGCCGCCTTCGACGATCTGGATCTGGCCGCGCGCGTGTCACGCGGCGATGGCGCGACCATGCCGCAATTGATCGACCCCGCGCTGCTGGTGACGCAGGTCGCCACCCGTTTCCGCGACCAGGGCGCGCCGGATATCGACATCGCCATCGCGCCCGGTCTGCCGCAGGTGCGGGTCGACCCGGTGCAGGGCGAGCGGATGGTGCAGCATTTGTTGCGCACCGTGCTGTCCGTGGCGCCCCCGGCCGAGACCGTTGCCGGCGCCTGCTGGTTCCAGCCTGACGGCGGAGCGGGGCGGGTGGTTTTCGCCGTCAATCGCCCCTCCACGCTGGCCGGCATGGAGGAGACGCAACTGCTCGATCCGGGCTATGATGGCACGGGCGACTGGGTCGATGGGCCGCTACTGGGCCTTGGCTTTTCATTGCGCCTGATCCGTGGGCTGGCGGCGACCAGCGGCGGCGGCCTCGTCATCGAGCCGGGTCGCCTGCTGCTCACTATCCCCGCCGTCGCGGCGGCCGGTGGCATGGCGGATATTGGCTAGGGACCGGGGAAACCCTATCGCAACCATTGGGCGATAGAGATTGGGCATGACAGTTCCCCACCATGATGGCAATTTGCTCCAGCCGCCGCTGGCGCAGGACATGATCCGGCTCGATCCGGGGTTCGGCACCCGCTTCATGCTCTTTGTCGATACCGAGGAAGAGTTTGACTGGGACGCGCCGTTCAGCCGTGTCGGCCATGGCGTGACGGCGTTGGCGGGCATGGCGCGCGGCCAGGCCTATTTTGCCGCCGCCGGGGTGAAACCGATCTATGTCACCGATTATCCGGTGATCGACGATGATGCCGCCGTGGCGATGATGGGGCAATGGGCGAGCGATGGCGCGGCGGACATCGGCGCGCATCTTCACCCCTGGGTCAATCCGCCGCATGTCGAGGCGGTGAATGCGGCCAACAGCTATGTCGGCTTTTTGCCGGAGGATGTGGAGCGCGCCAAATTGGAGGCGCTGTGCGTGCGTATCGAACAGCGCTTTGGTCGCCGGCCCATCGCCTATCGCGCCGGGCGCTATGGTGTCGGCCCCAACAGTGCGCGGTTGCTGGAGGCGGCGGGCTTCCGCCTCGACAGCTCGGTGCGCAGCCGGTTCGATTATAGTCATCAGCATGGCCCGGATTTCCACGGCTTGCCGCAATTGCCCTATTGGGCAGGGCCGACCCGGTCGCTGATCGAACTGCCGCTCTCAACCGCCTTTGCCGGTCTGCTGCGGGGCGCAGGAGAGCGACTGTATCGCGCCGCCCAGGCGATGGGGCCGCTTGCTGGCGCTCTGTCGCGGGCGCGGATGCTCAGCCGCATTCCGCTGACGCCCGAAGGCGTGCCGCTCCATGACGCGATTGCCGCGATCGATGCGCTGATCGAGGAGGGCGTGCCCGTGCTCAATTTCAGCTTCCATTCGCCGACGCTGGAGCCGGGCCACACGCCCTATGTCCGCGACGAAAGCGACCGCACAGCCTTTTATGCCTGGTGGGATGGGGTTCTGGCCCATCTGGCCCGTCGGGGCGTGACCGCTGCCACGCTGGATCAGTTCATTGCTGCCGTGCCTATGCACGGACGGGCTTGCCAAGCGGCCTGATGCTGCCTATCGGCAAACGCAGGTGGGGCCTGTAGCTCAACTGGTTAGAGCTGTCCGCTCATAACGGATAGGTTGCGGGTTCAAGTCCTGCCGGGCCCACCAACGCTTCAATTCATAAAGCATATATGGTATCAATAAACCCTTCAATTTGAAGGGTTTATTGGCCGATGTTTATTCAGATCGTAGCACGACGTTTCACAAAGTTGCGCGCGACTCGGGGTAAAATTGGGGGTAAGATAGCCTGTTGGTCGCGGCCGATTAACAGCCGACGACGGAACTGCGCGAGAATGCCAACTTCATCGCGGAGGACACCAGCGGGGTTCGCCGCTACCGGCGGCGTCGCGCGCCCATCGCTGCGCTGACACCAGGGCTGGTGATCTTGGGCGCAGCGCTCAACATCATGCCGGTTTTTGCGCTGGCGCTGATCGGCGTGGCGATCGTGCTGGTTATGCGTTGCCTGGACGCAGAAGAGGCATGGTCGAAGATGACGGCAATGTGATCGTTCTGATCTTCGCCATGCCGGCCTTTGGTCTGGGCCTTGAAAAAGCGGGCAGCGTGGCGCTGATCGCCGATACGGTCTCGCTCTGGATGTCCGCGCTCCCGCCGCTGACCCTAATCATTGCAATCTTTGCAGCGACTTTGGTCCTCACCGAAACCGTGACCAACAACGCCGTGGCGGTCATCATGACGCCGATCGTCATCGGGATTGCGGGGCAGGGCGGTGTGGACACCCGGCCACTGACTATTGCGGTTATGTTTGCGGCATCGGCCAGCTTTGCTACACCCATTGGATACCAGACCAATATGATGGTCTATGCGGCGGCCGATTATCGGTTCGGGGATTTCATGAAGATCGGCCTGCCCATGAACGTGATCGTGCGTCTGGCAACCTGCGCCGCCATTTATTGTCTGATCTGAAGGATCGCCCGATACGATGAATGCCTCTTCGCCCGATCATGCGTTCGCACCACGCCGCTGGGATCACGTCCCGCTCTATCGCTGGTGGCGTGAATCGGTCGTCGGATCGGTAGATCAGGAAAAGGTGGTCGGGCGCATCGTAGAGGAGAGTGGTTGCTCGCCGCGCTATCTGTTCATGACCATGATGTCGGCCGGCATTGCGGTTCTGGGCCTTCTGCTCTCATCCCCCGCCGTCGTGATCGGCGCGATGCTGATCTCCCCCCTTATGAGTCCGATCCTGGGATTGGGCTTCAGCCTGGCCCTGTTCGACTTTGCCGAGATGCGTCGCTCGCTCTCTGCGCTTGCAATTGGCGCGGGGGCCGCACTCCTGTTCACGGCGTTCATTGTTCTCGTGTCGCCGCTCAAGGCGCCCACTGCGGAGATACTGGCGCGCACGCGCCCCAATCTCTTCGACCTTCTGGTGGCCCTGTTTGCAGCGCTGGCCGGCACATTTGCGATCATTCGCGGCAAGGGGGAAACGATCGTGGGCGTCGCCATCGCGACCGCGTTGATGCCGCCGCTCGCCGTCGTCGGCTTTGGCCTTGCGACATGGAACATGCCGATCCTGGGTGGCGCACTGGCGCTGTTCGTGACCAACTTCGTCACCATCGCCTCTAGGCGATGATCATGGCGCGCTATTATGGATTCGGCCATCATCTATCTAGTCAGCAAAGTTGGACCCAGACCATATTGCTGATGCTCCTGTTTGTCGCAATGGCCGTTCCCCTCGCCATATCGCTCAGTCACATTGCCAGCGAAGCGGTGGCGGTCAGCCAGATCCGCTCTTTTCTCTCCGGTCGCTTCGGCGCAGAGGCAAGGGTCACACAGTTGGACGTCGATTTCGATCGGGCACCATTGGCTGTGCGCACAGTCGTGATTGCGCCGCGATCGCGGGCGGAGAGCAATGCGCTGCTTCAGACCGATCTCAGCGACCGTCTCGGACGACCGGTGGCGCTGCGGGTCGACCAGGTTCTACTTGATCCCGGTGCCGGCTCGGTCGAGGCTCAACGCGCCGAATTGCGACAGGCCAATGATGCAGTAGCAAGAGATATCGGCAATGCGAATGGTGTGGCTGGCCTGGTAGCGCTTGCTGCCGGGGTCACGCCCGATGCGGTGACCATCGACCGCGATCATCAGCGCGTGACGGCGGCGGCCGCGATCTTGCCAGGCGCGGATCTTGCGACCTATGGGGCGCTGGAACAGCGTGCCTTGAATTCGGTCGAGGGGTGGGACGTTGCCATAGTTCCGCCGATCGCACCGCTACCGGTCGTCAGTTTCGCGGACAATATCGACACCCTTGACGCGCCCGCTCGTGACGCTGTGCTGCTGTCTGCCTGGGCCGCAAGGCGGTGGAACAGTCCGCAACTTTCCGTGCCCGGTTTCCAGTCCGAAATGCCGGAAAAGCCGCTCCTGTCCCAGCGCCGGGCTCTGGCGATTGCCAACCTTCTCAAGCAACGAGGCATAATAGCAATCGCGGCCCCGCCGGCCGGGCAAAACTTTCGGCTAGCGGTCGCAAACCGGGTTGGTCGCTAGGCTAGCGTTGGGTCTCTTTGTGTTCATCCGACCGATGATATTTTCGCAATCGTCATGATCCGACGAGGCATCCTATGCGTTTCTGTCGGAAATACAGCAACAATCCGAAGGATGCGGGCATGACGACAGTCGCAGAAGTGATCGTGAAAACGCTGCAGGCTGCCGGTGTCCGCCGCTGTTACGGTATTCCCGGAGACACGCTTAATCACATCACGGATGCGATCCGGACCAGCGACATTCGTTGGCTGCATGTCCGCCACGAAGAGGCGGCCGGTTTTGCGGCGGGTGCCGATGCGATGCTCACGGGCGAACTGGCCGCCTGCGCGGGATCCTGCGGTCCCGGCAGCCTGCATTTCATCAACGGCTTGTTCGAATCCCATCGCAATCGTGCGCCGGTCGTGCTGATTGCTAGCCAGATTGTCAGGGACGAACTGGGTTTCGATTTCCCCCAAGAGGTCGATTTCAAGTCGATCTACGCCTCATGCAGCGTCTTTTGCGAAGAGATACGCACGCCCGCGCAGGCGCGGCGGATGACGGCGATGGCGGCGCAGGCTGCCCTTGCGAAGCGCGGCGTCGCCGTGCTGATCGTTCCCGCAGACGTGTCGAGCGCCAAGGCACCGGACGAACCGCACTTCGGCGTGCATCGCGCGGCACCGGTCGTGCGACCCGCCGACACAGAACTTGATAGGCTGGCAAGCGCGATCAATGGTGGCAAGCGCGTGGCGATCTATGGCGGCTCTGGATGCGAAAACGCGCATGATGCGGTCGTCGCGCTCGCCGACCGGCTGCGCGCTCCAGTCGCCCGCACCTCGCGCGCGAAGGATTTTCTGGAGCATGAAAACCCGTTCGACGTCGGCATGACCGGCATTTTCGGCAGCGAGTCCGGCTATCATGCGCTGATGTCGTGCGACGTGCTGTTGCTGCTGGGCTGCGATTTTGCATGGCGGCAATTTTATCCCGAAAAGGCGACCATCCTGCAGGTCGATCTGGACGGTACGCATCTGGGGCGGCGCCACCCTGTTGATATCGGCGTGGTCGGCGACATCGGCCCGACGCTCGACGCGCTGCTGCCGCGCATCGTGCAGCGCGACGACGAAGCCTTTCTGGAAGAATGCCTCGATCATCACCGAAAGGCCGTGGCGGCCCAGGCAAAGCATGCCACGGTCGGTAAGGGCGGCGCGATCCACCCGCAATATCTGACCGAGACAATCTCCCGCCATGCGGACGCCGATGGCGTGTTCACGGCGGATGGTGGATCGCCGATGGTGTGGTGCCTGCGCCATATCGCCTCGACCGGCCAGAACCGCACGGTCGTCAGCCTCAGCCACGGAACGATGGCCAATGCGATGCCGCAGGCGCTCGGCGCCAAGGCGGCATTCCCGGATCGCCAGGTCATATCCCTATCGGGTGATGGCGGTATCGCTATGCTGTTGGGTGATCTGCTGACTGCTGTTCAGGAGAAATTGCCGATCAAGGTGGTCGTCTATAATAATGGCGCGCTCGATTTTGTGGAGATCGAACAGAAAGTCGAAGGCCTGCTCGACGCCTACACCGACCTTATCAATCCCGATTTCGCGCGCGTGGCCGACGCGATGGGCTTGAGCGGTCGGCGCGTCGAAAGAGCCGAAGACCTCGACGCCGCCGTGCAGGCCTGGCTCGCCGAACCGGGACCGGCCTTGCTCGACGTCGTCACCGATCGGTTCGAACTGGTGATGCCGCCCAATGTAAAGCCGGGTCAGGTGGCCGGCATGGCGCTCTATTCGGCCAAGGCCGTTCTGGGCGGACGCGGGCGCGACGTCGTGGGCATGGTGCGGAACCTGCTGTCGTGAGCGGGCGTCCGACCGTTGCGGACGCCCTGTTCCGCGACCATGCCCTGTCCCGCAACATCCTGTTGCTCGTCGGCCTGGCGGGCACGATCGCGTCTATGCTCATCGCTGTACGGCATCCGCATAGTTTGTGGCTGGTCTTGTTGTTTGCGCCGCTGTCGGTCGTTGCGCTGGTCGATCTATTTCAGACCCGCCACTCTCTTCGCCGCAACTATCCCGCCGCAGCCCGCGTCCGTTGGTTCTTCGAATGGCTGCGCCCGTTCCTGCGGGCCTATATCGTCGAGAGCGATCTGGACGGACGCCCGTTCAGTCATGACGAACGGGCGCTGGTCTATGCCCGCGCCAAGGGCGATGTCTCCACCCATCCCTTCGGCACCGAACTGGACGTCTATTCCGAAGAATATGAGTGGCTGGCGCACTCCATCGCCCCCTCGCGCCATGCCGAGAAATATACCCGCGTCACCGTCGGCACGGACCAGTGTAGTCGGCCCTACGAGGCCGCACGCCTCAACATTTCAGCGATGAGCTTCGGGGCGCTGGGAGCCAACGCGATCGAAGCGTTGAACCTGGGCGCGAAGATCGGCGGGTTCTATCATGATACGGGCGAAGGCGGCTTGTCGCCCTATCATCTCAAGCATGGCGGCGATGTCGTGTGGGAATTGGGATCGGGCTATTTCGGCTGTCGCGATGCTCAGGGTAATTTCGAGCCCTCCCATTTCAGGGATCGCGCTGCCAACGACGCGGTGGTGATGACGGAAATCAAGCTGAGCCAGGGCGCCAAGCCCGGCCACGGCGGCCTGCTGCCCGGTCCCAAAGTGACGGCGGAGATCGCCAAGATACGGGACATTCCCGAAGGGGAGGATTGCCTCTCGCCCCCTTTCCACACCGCCTTTTCGACGCCACGTGAACTGCTCAGCTTCGTAGCGCAGATGCGCGCCCTTTCCGGCGGAAAGCCGGTCGGAATCAAATTGTGCGTGGGCTATCCGCACGAATTATTCGCCGTGGTGAAGGCGATGATCGAGACGGAGATACTCGTCGATTTCATCGTCATCGATGGCGCGGAAGGCGGGACTGGCGCGGCGCCGACCGAACTGTCCGACCGGGTCGGTATGCCGCTGCGCGAAGGTTTGATCCTCGCGCGCAACGCGCTGGTTGGCACGAACCTCAAGGGCAAGGTGAAGCTCGCGGCTTCGGGCAAGGTCAATTCGGGTGCGGCGATCGCCATGAATGCCGCGCTGGGCGCCGACTGGTGCAACGCAGCGCGGTCTTTCATGTTCTCGCTCGGCTGCGTGCAGTCGATGCGCTGTCACACCGACACATGCCCCACCGGGATCGCTACCCAGTCGCCCGCGCGCCAGCGTGGTCTGGTCGTGCCGGAAAAAGCTGAGCGGGTCGCGCGCTTCCAGCAGGCAACGCTTGACGCGCTGCATGACATCGTGGTGGCCGCGGGACTGAACTCGCCGGACGAATTTACCCCCGATGGCTTGCGCCAACGGGTCAACGCGGCGGAAATGCGCTCGATCGACGAGATTTATCCCTTCGTAGCGCCGGGAGAATTGCTGGAAGGCGCACGCGATCCGCGCCTCGCAGCCTGGTGGGACGCGGCCGATCCAGCCAGCTTTGCGAGAAGGATGTGACCGCTTCGAAGCGCGGACTTCTCCGTCGCCATCTCTTTATCATTGGGTCGCTTGCCATCCTGCTCGGGCTGGGCGTCGCCGCAAGCCTGACCTCGCCGCCAATGTTGCTCAGCATCCTGGATGGCGCCATGGGCGGCGGACTGGGCGTAGAAAAGGCGGGGCAGGGCATCGCCTTCGGCACGCACGGACAGCGGCTGGATGTCTGGAGCCCCATACGCCGTGGAAAGCAGTCCTTGCCGGTCCTGATCTTCTGGTATGGCGGCGGTTGGGTAAAGGGTACGCGTGAGGCCTATGCTTTCGCGGCGAGAGCCTATGCGAAACAGGGATTTGTCGTGGTCGTTCCCGATTATCGCAAGGTGCCCGAAGTTCGCTTTCCGGCATTTCTGGAAGATGGCGCGGAGGCGGTCCGCTGGACACGTGATCATATCGATGGGTTCGGTGGCGATGTCGGCCGTATTGCCGTGGCCGGACATTCGGCTGGCGCCTATACGGTCGCCATGCTGACGCTCGACCCGCGATGGCTTCGCGCGCAGGGCGTCGACCCCGGCATCATCAAGGCGGCGGTGGGACTATGCGGCCCTTATGATTTTTATCCTTTTACCGAAAAGCGCGCGATCGACGCCATGCAGGGTGCGCCCGATCCGCAATTGACCCAGCCGATCCAGTTCGCGCGGGCCGATGCCGCCCCCTTGCTCCTGGTCTCGGCCGGTGACGATGTCGAGGTCAGGGCGCATAATGCGAACAATCTGACCGCGCACATCAAGGCGCTGCATGGCCGGGTCACCCACGTCGATTATCCGGGGCTGAGCCATGAAAATGTGGCGATGGCCCTGTCCGTGCCCTTCAGGGGCAAAGCGTCTGTACTCGCCGACAGCGTCCGTTTTCTGTGGTGGCACCGGTGACATTGATCTGGGGCGGCCTGCGCGGCGGCATGTCCATCGCACTGGCACTTGGTTTGCCGGAAAGCCCTGCGCGATCGGTCGTGCTGGCGGCTACCTATATCGTCGTCCTGTTCTCGGTCATCGTGCAGGGCGGCACCATCAAGCTGGTGCTGGAGAAGCTGACAGCGCGTAAAGCGGAAACGACATCATGAAGGCTCGCCTGCTCCGCCTCTCCGACCAGTTGCGCGAAAGCTACTGGTTCGTGCCGACGATCATGGCCGTGGGCGCAATGCTGCTTGCTCTGGCGATGATCTATATCGACAGCCATTTCGGCAGCGAATGGATGGACGGGCTGCTTTGGCTCTACGCCGCCCGGCCAGATGGCGCGCGTAGCCTGCTTTCGTCGATCGGCGGTTCGATGATCGGTGTTGCTGGCACCACTTTCTCGGTGACGATCGCGGCGGTCGTCTACGCCTCGGGGCAATATGGACCGCGCCTGCTCAGCAACTTCATGTCCGATCGCGGTAACCAAGTGACGCTCGGCACCTTCATCGCGACGTTCGTCTATTCCATGATCGTCCTGCGCACGATCCGATCGCCGGGCGAAAGCGGCGTCGACACCTTGGCGTTCGTGCCGCAACTGGCGGTGCTGGTTGCTATGATCCTGGTGCTCTGCTCGATCGCTGTGTTGATTTTCTTCATCCACCATGTCCCCATGCGCATTCACATCAACAGCGTGATCGAACAGGTCGGGGAACGGCTGATCGTAGAGATCGACAATCGCTTTCCTGTCTTCGTCGGCGAACCTCGGGAGGAGGCACATGACGATCCGGGCATCCCGCCAGCCTTCCGGCTCGATGCGCCTGTCGAAGCCTATGCGCGACGGACGGTCGTGCGGTCCAAAGACACCGGCTACATCCAGCTGATCGACGAGGACCGTTTGATCCAGACGGCGGCAAAGCATGATCTGGTCGTGCGGCTGCAATATCAGTCCGGCGACTTCGCTCATCATGGCAGTGTGCTGGCCGAGGCGTGGCCTGCCGAGCAGCTCGACGAGGATGTGGTAAAGGCGCTGCGCGGTGCATTCGCCCTGGGTTCTCGCCGCACGGCTCTGCAGGATCTGCGTTTCCTCATAGACGAATTGGTCGAGATCGCCGCGCGAGCGCTATCGCCGGGGGTCAATGACCCCTTCACCGCGAACAGTTGTCTCGATTGGCTGGGTGCTGCCCTTTCCGATCTTGCGCGCCGGGATTTGCCTTCGCGCCTTCGCGCGGACGAAGACGATGCTCTTCGCGTGATCGCCCATCCGATAAGCTTTGCGGGCTTTGTCGATCAGGCATTCGGCGCGCTCGCCCAATATGCCAGTGCCGACATGATCGCGGGCAAGCGCTTCCTCGATGCCATTGGCGATGTGGCACTGAGCTGCGACGATCCGAACCGGATTGCTACGTTGCGCCTCCAGGTCGAGGCGTTCAAGGAACTGGCCGGTGGGTCGTTGGCGGGCGCCAATCTTCTGGCTGTCCAGGATCGCGCCGACCAGTTGCTGCTGGCGCTCGCCGAACCCGATTATCAACGACGGCTACGTGATAGTCCGGCCTGGCTTGGTGGGACGGCCTGACGGCTGCAAACGCATCTTGCGCGGGTCGATCGATGCCCCGGTCGTTGCACGCTAGGCCCTTATGGATCGACTGATGCCTGGAACACGGTCAATTCCTACATCCTGACTTGGTTGTCGGTCCGTTGCACGTTGCAGATCCGAACCCGCAGGGCGCTGGAACAACCGCAGTCCGAATTCCGGCATGATGGCGATGAGGTGATCGAAGATATCGGCCTGAATATCTTCATATTGCGCCCATATGACTGTGGAAGCGAAGGCGTAGATTTCCAGCGGCAATCCATCTTCCGTCGGGGCAAGTTGGCGCACCAGCAAGGTCTTGTCCGCCGCAATATCCGGCCGCGCCTTGAGATAGGCAAGAATATAGGCCCGAAAGCTGCCAATGTTGGTCAGGCGGCGGCTATCCAGTATCTGATCATGGGCATGTTCCCGGTTCCATCGATCGATCTCGTCCCTTTTTGCTTCAAGATGGCCACGCAACAGGCCGAAGCGGAACAGGTCCGCGAGTTCCCGGTCGTCCAGAAACCGAATGCTGTTCTGATCGATCGCCAGGGATCGCATGATCCGCCGACCGCCAGATTCCTGCATCCCGCGCCAGTTGCGAAAGCTTTCCGTGATCAGGCGGTAGGTCGGAATGGTCGTGATGGTCTTGTCGAAATTCTGGATCTTGACCGTGTGCAGGGCGATATCGATCACGTCGCCATTGGCGTCGAGCTGCGGCATTTCGATCCAGTCGCCCACACGGACCATGTCGTTGGAACCGATCTGCACCGATGCGACCAGGGACAATATGGTATCCTTGAACACCAGCATCAGGACGGCCGCCATCGCGCCAAGCCCCGACAACAACAGCAACGGAGACTGGTTCATCAGCGCCGCGATTCCCAATATGGTCGCCGCGGCGTAGATGATGAGCTTGCCGACCTGGACATAGCCTTTGATCGGTCGGTTGGCCGCATCCGGGCGCCGCTGATACAGATCGTTCATCAGACCAAGCCCGCCGCTGAGCGCGATCGCGATGGTCAGGATGATGAACGCTGCGCACAGGCTGCGGATGAAAAGAGCGATCCAGCCGGGAAGGTGCGGGACACTCTCGACCCCCATCTGGATAATCAGCGCTGGCACGATGTTCGAAAGCCGGGCGACCATCGACCCCAGATGCTGGGCCTCCAAAGCGAAAGGCATCTGCTCCAGCAGTTTGACCACCAATGTGAGGACTAGCCGTTTGGCAACCCAGTTCGCTATCCAGGCGATCGCGATCAACAGAATGATCGCCAACATCGCCTGCAACCAGGGTTGATCGAAATGGCCGCCGTTCAGGACAACCACGATATTGTCAGTCATCCATGTCATGCGCCCGTCCGATCGGCGAAGACATTTTCATGCAGCGAACGACCAGCCGTTTCGGGCATGAAGCGGAGCGCGACAAGGCCCACGATGCAGGCCATCATCATGTAGAAAGCCGGCATCAGGTCGTTGCCGGTGGCGCTGATCAGACCACTGCCGATCGCTGGCGCGGTGCCACCGAACAGCGAGGTGGACATATTATAGGCAATCGCGAAGCCTGCGAACCGAACAGGCGTCGGGAACAGCGCGGGGAAGGTCGCGGAAATCGTCGCCAGTTGCGGCAAATAAAGCAGGCCGAGCAACGCGAAGCCTATGATCGCGCCGACGAACCCTGTCGCCATGACCATGTAGAGCGGCACTATGCCCAGCAGAAGCCCGATCAACGACAGGCGCCACATCGGTTTGCGCCCAATCCGATCCGACAGATGGCCCGCGAACGGCAGGAAGACCATCATGAAGACCATGCCGATGATCGGCACCATAAGTGCTTCGTCCGGCGACAGGCCGATGCGCCGCTGTAAATAGGTCGGCATGTAGCTGAGCAGCGTATAGTTGACGACGTTGAGTGCCACGACCAACCCACTCACGACCAGCATGGGCCGCCAATGGTCGCGCATCACCGTTCTAAGCGGAGGCGATCCGCTGCCTTCGACGGCCTGTTCGCGAAAGACTGGCGTGTCCTCCATCCTCGATCGCAGATACATGCCGACAAGGCCCATGGGCGCTGCGACCAGGAACGGGATGCGCCAGCCCCAATCATGCATCGCCGCGTCTCCCAGCAACAGCGAGAAGCCAAGCATCAGCACTGCACCGAACGAAAAGCCCGCCAGCGTGCCGAACTCCAGGAAGCTGCCATAGAAACCGCGCCGGTCGTCGGGCGCATATTCGGCCATGAAGGTCGCCGCGCCGCCATATTCGCCGCCGGTAGAAAAGCCCTGCACCATGCGCAGCGCGATCAGCAGCGCAGGAGCGCCCCAACCGATTTGCGCGTAGGACGGGATGAGGCCGACCGCCAGAGTCGCGCCGGACATCAGCAATATGGTGAGCGCCAGCACCGATTTGCGCCCCAGCCGATCGCCCAGCGGTCCCCAGAACAGACCGCCCAATGGCCGCACGAGGAAGGAAATGGCGAAGGTCGCCAGCGCGAACAGCACGGCGTCATCGACGTCGCCCGGAAACAGCGCGGCCGAAATATAGGTGACGCCATAGGCATAGATGCCATAGTCGAACCATTCGGTCGCATTGCCCAGCGCGGAGGCGGCGATGGCGCGGCGTAGCGTGGCGTCATCGACCCTGTCCTGGGTTGGCGACGGGATAGGTGTGGAGGTGGTCATGACATATGTCCATCTGCGGTATTGGGATCGAGCAGGGACGCCATCGGCGTCGTGCGCGGAACGATCTGAAAATCCTGCTGGTCGGGCACTGGAACGGACGGCGTGGCGGTTTGGCGCCACAGGCCAAAGGCGAGCGTTGCGCCCGCGCACAAGGCGATGAAAAGGAAAAGACCGCCGCCCGGTGCAACACTCATCAGCATGGCCGCGCCCAGCGGGCCGATCGCCGCGCCGACCGAATAGAGCAGCACCAGTCGCCCGCTGGCCGCTACCCGTTCCGTCGCCAGCAGGCGGTCGTTGCAATGCGCGACGCACAGCGGATAAAGGGCGAAGCTGAGGCCGCCGAACAACGCTCCCAGGGCAAGAAGCCACGGCCCGGCCGACACCAATATCGTCAGCATCAGGCAAACGGCCATCGTGGCGGCGAAGCAGCCCACGATCACGCGCCGCCGATCGAGCCGGTCCGACAGGCGACCGAGCGGCCATTGCAGCGCCACGCCGCCCAGGATCACGATCATCATGAAACTGGCAGTCGCGCCCAGATCCAGCCCCAGCCGCCGCACATGGACAGCCGCCATGCCGTAGAAAGCGCCCAGCATCAGTCCGGTCGTGACAGCACCAAAGGTGCCGAGCGGCGATGCGGCATAGAGGGCGCGGATCGAAAAGGCCTGCGCCTCGACCGGTGCTGGCGCGGCGCTGCGGGTCAGGCAAAGGGGAATGATCGCCAGGGAAATGAGGATGGAGGCCAGTTGGAACGGCACGGCGGGTAGCGCCCCGCTCGCCGCGAGCAGCAATTGCCCGACCGCTTGCCCAGAATAGAGCGCTACCATATAAGCGGCGAGTACGCTGCCGCGTGTTTCCGCCTCGGCCCGGTCATTGAGCCAGCTTTCCAGGCAAATGAACACGCCGGCGACGCAGATACCGTCGATCAGCCGCAACATCGTCCAGAATAACGGGTGGTGGAGCAATGCATATGCGAGCGTACTGGCCGACAACAGCGAGACGAAGGCGGCGAAGGCGCGGATATGCCCGGCCTGCCGCACGATGTCGCCCGCACGCAAAGCGCCCAACACCAGCCCGCCGAAATAGGCGGTGGCGACTGCGCCGATTGCCATGGTGCCAGCCCCCGCCCGCTCCAGCCGAAGGCCGATCAGCGTGGACAGGAAGCCGCTGCCCGCCATCAACATGAAGATGGCGAGCAGCAGGCTGCGGACAGGATGGATTGCGGCGAACATGGTATCGGACGGGACGCGGATCAGGCCGCGCGCCGATCCTCCGCCTCGCTTGTTCCATCTTCCACCAGAACATGGTGCAGGGCGCCTACCGCATCATCATAATGATCGACGTCCACCATGAACTGGACATCGACATTGCGGATTTGGTGCTGCATCGCGATGATCGGCACATGCGCGGCGGCCAGGGCCTGCAACGCATCGGTCATCAACCCCGGTCGCGATATGTCGCTGCCGATCACCGACACGATCGCCACCGGCTGGGCCGAGACAGCCGCATCGGGATAACGCGCCTGAAGATCGGCGATCACCCGTTTCACCGTCGCCGCATCCGCCGACAGATAATGGGTGATGGTATTGGCGTTGGACGCCTTGCTGACGATCCAGGCGCCATGTTGGGTTAGCGCTTCGAGGATGGCGGCGTCATAGCCCTTCACCCCGACCATGTCCTGTTCGAAAAATTGCAGCGCCTGCGCATGGCGCACCCCGGTCACGATCTCGACGCGGGGCGTGTCGGAGACATAAGCGCTGCAAATGAGCGTCCCGCCATCTTCCCGGTCGAAGGTGTTGCGCACGCGCAACGGAATATCCGTCTGGCGCAATCCACGGCCAGCACCCGGATGAATCGCCTCCATGCCCAGATTCGCCAACTGATCCGCCACGTCATAATTGGTGCGGCCGATCTTGCGCGCCTTGTGCTTGCCCACAAGCCGCGGGTCCGCGCTCGACAGGTGAAATTCCTTATGGATGATCGCCTCTCGCGCGCCGGTCAGTACGGCAATGCGCGAAAAGGTCATTTCGGAATAGCCGCGCGCATAACGGCGCACCATGCCTTCGCTGCATCCGGCATAGCCGGTGACGATCGGGAGGGTGGTGGCCAGGTCGATCGGCGCGAAGACCTCGCTTATCCGCTCGTCCAGTTCGCGCATGTCCTGCTGGTCCCACAGAGTCAGGTCAACGAACTGCGCGTTGACGCCGCGATCGCGCAACAACAGCGCCGTCGAATGGGCGCTGTGCGCTTCGCCAAGGCCAGCGAGCAATTCGCGCACCGTCATCAACTGTTCCTTCACGCAGAAACGGCCATGGCTGCGCAGCCGGGCCAGATCGTCCAGGCACGCGGCGACTGCGTCGATCCGTATATCGACAAAGGCGTTCGCCTCCGCCAGCCTGTCGGCGCGCACGAACATGGCGTTGCGATCCTGCATGGCGCGGCGCACTCTTTCCATTGCCTGGCGCCAGCCCTGGATATTGTCATCCGCAACGAAGCGCGCATAAACGCCCGGCTCGCCACTTTTCTTATGCTCCAGCAGCAGGTCGGTCATGCCGGCATAGGCCGACACCACGAAGATGCGGTTGTAGAGGTCCGCATCCTTTCGCCCGCCGATCAGCACATTGTCGAACAGGGTCGCGGTGGCGGCCATGGACGTGCCGCCGATTTTCTCGACGCTATGGATATTGCTCATGCCGGCACCTGCGCTATCAATGGCCCGGTGACAGGCGTGATTGCTTCCGGCTCGCCGCGCGCGGCGATGAAGGCGGGACGTGGCGTGTCGACGCCGAAGGGCGCAGTCAGGCGGTTCGACACGGCGTTATAGACCAGGAAGGCGTTGGCGCGTGGGAATGGCGTGATGTTGCCGTTGGACCCATGCATGATGTTGCAATCGAAGATCACCACCGATCCGGGCTTGCCGGTTGGTGCGACGATCCCGAATTTATGTGCCAGTTCAGCAAGGCTGTCTTCGTCCGGGACGCCATATTCCTGCTTCTTGAGCGACTGGCGATAGTGATCGTGCGGCGTTTCGCCGACGCAGGTCAAGAACTGGCGGTGCGATCCGGGGATCAGCATCAGCGGGCCGTTATGCGGGGTATTTTCAGCTAGCAGCACCGACATGGACAAAGCCCGCATGCGCGGCATCCCGTCTTCGACATGCCAGGTTTCGAAATCGCTGTGCCAGTAGAATTCCTTGCCCTGGAACCCTGGCTTATAGTTGAGCCGCGACTGGTGCATGTACACATCGTCGCCCAGCAGGAAGCGGGCGACCCCCGCCAGCCGCGCGTCGGCGGCCAACCGCTCGATCGCCCCACTTTGGGCATGAATGCGGAAAATGGAGCGGACTTCCTTGCTCCCCGGTTCGGTCACCACCGTTTCCGCTTCCAGCGCATCGGGATTACTCAACAACGCGCCGCCTTCCCGCTGGAGGAAAGCGACTTCGGCGTCGGAGAACATATCCTCCAGCAC
Source organism: Sphingobium sp. Leaf26 (assembly GCF_001421665.1). Taxonomy (GTDB): domain Bacteria; phylum Pseudomonadota; class Alphaproteobacteria; order Sphingomonadales; family Sphingomonadaceae; genus Sphingobium. The sequence continues at coordinate 55,703 of NZ_LMKV01000001.1, read as the reverse complement.
CAGATAGCCGTCGCGGTCGAACTGCTCTGCCTGGCTGCGGGTAATGGGGGCATCTTCGCTCCAGTCGCTATGGACGACGGGGTCGAGGCGCGGCGAAAACTCCGCCACCTGTGTGTGGCGGGATGGGTAGAGATCTTTCAAGGGACATGCCCCTTTGCTTGTTCGGGGAATTTAGTCGGTCAGCGCGGGTTCGCGCGTGGCACCATTGTCGGCGCTGGATGTATCGGCAGGATAGGCACCATTCTCGTCATGCACTTCGCGCCCGCTGACCGGCGGATTGAAGACGCAGGCGCACAATATTTCCGTTTCCGGGCGCACGATATGCTGGTCGTGGGCATTGAGCGCATACATGACGCCGGGCGCCAGTCGATGGGTCACGCCAGTGCCCAGATCCTCGATCGTACCTTTGCCCTTGAGCACCAGCACCGCCTCCAGATGGTTCTGATAGTGCATGTGCAATTCCTCACCGGCGTACATTTTGGTGACGTGGAAGGAAAAGCCCATATCGTCGTCCTTCAGCAGAAGGCGGGCGCTTTCCCAGCCCTTGGACTTCACATTGTGGTCTGACGTGCGGATATCCTGCAATTTGCGAACGATCATCGGTCGTATCTCCTTATTCTGCGGCGACGCCATAGGTGACGGTCAGGGCGGAACGGACGCTGTCTTCAAGAATGTCGAGACCGGCCGACAGAACGGCGTCCTCGATTATGAGAGGCGCCAGTATCTTGACGATTTCGTCATGCGCGCCGCTGGTTTCTATGATCAGCCCCCGCGCGAAGCAGGCAGCGGTGATGCTCTGTGCGATGTCGCCGGAGCCGACGTCCAGGCCGCGCATCATGCCGCGACCACGGGTCGACAGCCCATGTTCGGCCGCCATCGCGTCCAGCCTGTGTTCCAGCAATGCGCCCCGGCGGGCAACGTCCTGCTGGAAACTGTCATTGCTCCAGAAATGGCGCAACGCGGCCGTGGCGGTCACGAAAGCGTGATTGTTGCCGCGAAAGGTGCCATTATGTTCGCCTGGCGACCATTGGTCGAGTTCCGGTCGGAACAGGGTCAGGGCGAACGGCAGACCCATGCCCGACAGCGACTTTGCCATGGTGACAATGTCGGGAGTGAACCCCATGCCTTCGAAGCTGAAGAAATTACCGGTCCGGCCACAACCGGCCTGAATATCATCCACGATCATCAGTGCGCCGTGGCGTTTTGCAACCTCGGAAATCTTGCGGAGCCATTCGGGCGATGCGACATTGAGTCCGCCTTCGCCCTGCACCGTTTCGACAAGGATGGCCGCCGGTGCATCAAGGCCGCTCGACGGATCGGACAAGCGACGTTCCAGCAGTTCGGCTGTGTCGACGTCGGGTCCGTGATAGCCATCATAGGGTTCGTGCGACACATGGCTGAGCGGTACGCCCGCGCCACCGCGCTTGGCCGCATTGCCGGTACAGGCGAGTGCGCCCAGCGTCATACCATGGAAACCATTGGTGAAGGCGATCACCATCTCGCGACCGGTAATCTTGCGCGCCAGTTTGATCGCGGCTTCGACGGCATTGGTGCCGGTCGGCCCGGTGAACATGGCGCGATAGTCGAGACCACGGGGCTTGAGGATCACATCCTCCAGCGCGGTCAGAAAATCGGCCTTGGCATCGGTATGGAGATCCAGGCCATGGGTGATGCCGTCGCCTGCGATATAGTCGACCAGCGCGCTTTTGAGCACCGGATGATTATGCCCGTAGTTCAACGTTGAGCAGCCCGACAGGAAGTCGAGATAACGACCCCCCTGATTGTCGTGCATCCACACGCCCTGCGCGCGGTTGAACTGGCGCGGCATGGCGCGGGCATAGCTGCGCACGATGGATTCGCGGCGTTCGTAGATCGCAGTGTCTGGAATCGCGGCGGTCGGTTTGGGGTGAGTGGTAATCGTCATATATGTCTCCTCAAGGGCGTGCCGACTGGGGCAGCGGGCCGATCTGTGCCTGCCATTCGGTGGCGTGGGCACCGGCGAAATGGGCGTCGCGCTCGAACCGGGCGGCTTTTGCGAAAGGGGCGTTCCAGCGCCGTGCCAACCCTTCGAACAAAGCCCAGGATGCGCGATTGTCGGGGGTGATGGTGGTGGTCAGATGCGTGACGCCTGCCTGTTGCGGGCGTGCCAGCAGCGCCTGGATCATCCGTCCAGCGAGGCGCTGGCCTCGTGCGGCGGGCGATATGGCAACCTGCCAGACGAAGAAATTTTCCCGCGCGGCGGGTGGACGATAGCCCGACACCCAACCGACCAGTGCACCACCATATTCCGCAACGATGCAACTGTCGGCAAAGTCGGTGCATTGCAGCAGGTTGCAATAGGCCGAATTAGGATCGAGCGGCGGGCAGTCCGCGATCAATCCGCTGATGGCTGGCCCGTCTGTTGCAACAGGCCTGCGAAACATGATGTGCTGCCCCTCGCTCTCTTCGGAGCGCGCAGAAGCCCGTGGCGGCGCGGTGGCCGCTGTAGCTTGGGAATCAAAGATTGTTCATCTCCCGAATTATATTTTAAACGGAACGGCAGAGGCGCCCCGGTGAGATAGGGGTTATATGACGCATTGCAGCATGTGCTTCAACCCATATCGGAAAATTATGGTTCATTTAGTGAAGTAATATATCCATCCTTAAAAGGAAATTGGCAGTGCGCCGCCTTTCCGGCTATGTCGCAAATCGATGGACGCTGAACTTTCAACGCTTACCCTGCGCGCATTGCGGCGCGTACTGCGCGCCACCGAAATCGGCAGTCGCCAGCTCGCCACGACCACCGGTCTGACACCCTCTCAACTTCTGGCATTGCGCGAGATCGACTTGCGCGGGAGAACCACGCCCTCGGCCATCGCGCAGGCGCTCCAGTTCAGCCAGGCCACGATTACCGCGATCGTGGATCGCCTTGTGTCTCTTGGCTTTGCCCAGCGTCAGCGCAGTGAAGCTGACAAGCGCCAGTTTCACCTCAGCCTGTTGCCAGAGGGTATAAAGGCGCTGGCCGATGCGCCGGACCCGCTGCAAATGCGTTTTACGGACCGTTTTGAAGCCCTGCCCGTGTGGGAGCAGGCCATGATATTAGCGGCGACCGAACGGCTGGCCATGTTGATGGATGCGCAAAATATTGATGCGGCACCGTTGCTCGACGGTGGGCAGATCGATCGCGCAGAGCCGCAATGATATCGATTGACATGCCGAGTGTAGTTCAAGACGCAGAAACCAGTGGACAGATTCTACGGCAGGTTGCGATCTTGATCCCGCAAGCGACGCACGTATCGGGCATTTGCTGTTCGTTGGGACCTGAAGGTTGAATTTTGAGCGTTCGAAGCACGCTAAAAATCTGTGAATGTGAGGCATTCGCACCTGTCCTGCCCATGGCGCGCTACATGGGTACTCTTCGACAAAAAGGATGCTGCCTGTGCCTGCGACCAGATTAACGCGATTGCGGCGATTGCGCGCTGAACTGGGTGTGGAAGTTGCTACCGGCACCTCCATGATCAATCTTCCGCCCAAGGACCGGGATCTTTCGAAATCCGATGTCGCGGTCGGCTTATCGCGAGCAGGGCAACATAGATTGGCAAAAGCACGCAAGGGCTTTGTTTTCGTGCGTGGAGGGCGATAGCTGATCACCATGTTCTCCGTCCGCTTCTATCCATGAAGCGATGATATCTTGAAAGGCCGGATGGCCGAGCATCGAACCTGGGTAATATAGTCATTTGCCTTCTCCGCTTTCATCAAAGGTTCACCACCGGCCTGCGATGCCCGGCTGAAAGCAATTTGACGATCAAGAGGCCGTAATTCATGCAGAATCGCAATCTTCGCAAATTCGCGAGTGTAGGCATTTTGCTATCTTTGTGCGCGATTGCGCCCGTTGGTCAGGCGCAATCCGATCCCGGCAAGAAAGCCTGCGCAAAGGAAGCGCGACGGCTCTGCCCGGCGGAAATGAAGTCGATGAGCCGGAAGAAGGTGGAAGCCTGTATGATCGCCAAGATCGGGCAGACGTCCCCTGTCTGCCATGCGGCGATGCTGCGCATCAAGGCTGAGCGCGAGGCTGCCGCCAAGAACTAAAGCCGTGCGGCGGGGTCGTAAAGCGCGCGATTTTCAGCGCCGATCCGAACGTAGAGCATGGCCGCGTTGAAAAGGGTGAACAGGGCGGCAATCCATATCAGACCGAATGTCAGCGGCAGGACGGCTATTTCGGCGGTCACCACCGCATAATTGGGATGGCGCAGGAAACGGAATGGCCCTTTCTTCACGAGGGGGGCGTCCTGCGTCACGATGATCCGGGTGGTCCAGCGCGAACCCAGGGTTGCCAGCACCCATATCCGCATCAGTTGCAGAACAGCAAAAAGGAGCAGCAGTGGCATGGAGACAGGACGATCGCCAACTGTGAACCACAGGGCAGCGAGCCAGGCCGTGTGCATCGCCACCATGACCGGATAATGGCTCGCCCCGACTTCATGCGCTCCGGCAGCTAGCAGCCTGGAGGTATTGCGGCGGGCGATTATCAGCTCGCTCAGCCGTTGCAGCGTGACGAACAGCATGATCGCATAGGGCAGGGTCACGCCGAGCACCTTAGCGTGAGCGAAGACGCGGTGAAGCCGGGGCCCAACGCGTTGAGGACGGATAAGGGGGGCAATCCTGCCTGACGGTAGCGCTCCAACACGAACAGCACGGTCGGCGCCGACATATTGCCATGATCGCGCAGCACATCGCGTTCGTTGACGAGCGAGCCCTGATTCAAAGATAGCGCCCCTTCGAGCGCATCGATGACTTTGGCGCCGCCGGGATGGCATATGAACTGGTCGATATCGTTCATGCCAAGCCCTTGCGGCGCGAGCATTTCCGTCATGGCCTGCCGCATTTCTCGCCGCGCGAAAGCCGGGATGGCGCGGTTGAGGACGACGCCAAGACCGGTGGGTTCCGCGCGCCAGCCCATGATGTCGAGCGTGTCGCTCCATGTTTTTTCTGCGCTGCCGGTGATCTGCACGAAGCCATCCTCTCCTGTTCGCAGCACGCAGGCCGCCGCGCCATCGCCGAACAGCGCAGTGGAAATAATGTCCGCCTTGTCGGCCTTGTCAGTGCGCAGGGCCAGGCTGCACAGTTCGACCGTGACGAACAGTATGACCGATCCCGGCGCGCCGCGAGCCAGTTTGCTCGCAACGCCGAGGCCAGTAGCCCCGCCCGCGCAACCAAGGCCGAAGATTGGAATCCGCTGAACATCGTTGCGGAAGGGGAGGTGCGCCATGGCGCGTGCTTCAAGGCTGGGCGTGGCGATGCCTGTCGAGGAGACGGTGACGATCATATCCACGTCCTGCGGGCGAAGATCCGCCTGCGCGATAGCTTTCTGTGCGGCGGCCACGAACAGGTCGAGCGCCACATCGAGATAGGCGGCGGACCGTTCGGGGAAGGAACGCGGGCTGCGATACCAGTCGACCGGCATGGCCAGTTGGCGATACGCGACTCCGGCATTGGCATAGACCGAGGACAGGCGCTCGAAATCGGCGAAATCCTTGCCGATCAGATCACGCGCCGTGTCGAGTGCTTCGCTTTGCGAAAGCCGATGCTGCGGGGTTTCCGTTACCAGCGAGAGTATGGACACCGGATTCAAATAGGGCCGCCTGACGTGACCGGCGGACCGGTAAAAAAGGTTCTTGTACGCAACGACTTGGACCTGTGCGAGTTCCTTGTGTCCAACAGCCAGGTGGGTATGCCAGAGTTGGCGTTTGGGATAGGCACGAAATGGATAATGGGTCTGACCTGAATGCTCGCGGAACACAGGCCGCCGGATATCGCGAATGGACTGGCTTCATCCTGATGTGCCTGGGGATGTTCATGGCGATCCTGGACATCCAGATCGTCGCCACGTCGCTACCAACTATCCAGACCGCATTGGGCATCGCGCCAGACCGGATGATATGGGTGCAGACGGCCTATCTGACGGCCGAGATCGTCGCCATACCGCTGACCGGCTATTTGACCGCCAGGCTTGGTATGCGCTGGCTGTTCGTGGGGGCGGTCAGCCTGTTCACCATCGCTTCCTTCGGTTGCGCCATGAGCAACAACTTCGGCGAACTGATTGCCTGGCGCATCGTTCAGGGCTTTTCCGGCGGCACGTTGATCCCGGCTGTGTTCGCTGCGGTATTCCTGCTGTTTCCACCCCGTTCGCAGGCGCTGGCGACGACGATCGCGGGGGTCGCCGCCGTTCTGGCGCCGACGATCGGACCGATCGTGGGCGGCTGGATCACGCAATATTATTCCTGGCATTGGCTGTTCCGGGTGAACATCCTGCCCGGTATCGTCGCGGCGTTAGGGGTAGCGATTTTCCTGCGCGGCAAGGTGGCCGAACAGCATGGGGCCAGACCGATCGACATGTTTGCGCTCCTGCTGCTCGCCACCAGCCTGGTCGCATTGCAGATCGGGCTGAAGGATGCGCCGTCGCTGGGGTGGAGCGCGCCGCATGTGATGTTGCTGCTGGGTGTGTCCGCGATATGTGCGGCGGCTTTTATCAGGCGGACATGGATGTCGGACACGCCGCTGGTCCAGTTGCGCTGCTTTGCGGATCGCCACTTCACCATCGGCTGCATGCTGAGTTTCGTGCTGGGGTTCGGCCTGTTCGGATCGACCTATCTGATGCCCTTCTTCCTGGGTCTGGTGCGCGACCATGGTCCGTTGCGCATCGGCGAGGTCATGCTGGTGACGGGTCTGACCCAGTTGGCGACGGCACCTCTGGCGGTGTGGGCCGAACGTCGGGTCGATCCCCGGTGGCTCACAGCGTTCGGGTTCGTACTGTTCGCGATCGGCCTGTTGCTGAGCGCGCAGCAAACCGCCCAAACTGATTTTGCTGAGATGCTGATACCCCAGATGGTGCGCGGTGCGGCGATCATGTTCTGCCTGTTGCCGCCGACGCGGATGGCGCTGGGGCGACTGCCTGCCGCCATGGTGGCGGACGGCAGCGGGTTGTTCAACCTGATGCGCAATCTGGGCGGTGCGGTCGGCCTCGCGCTGATCGACACCACCATCTTTAGCAAAGCAGCGACCGAAGTCGGCCAGATAGTGGCAAAATTGCGGGCTGGCGACGTGGCGACAGCGGTGAGGATCGGCATACCAAGAGACGCCTTTCTGGAACAACGCGGCCAGCCGCTCGACGAATTTGCGACGGAAATGATCCGGCCTCTGGTGGAGAAGGCGTCGCTCGTCCCGGCCGTAAACGCAGCGTGGCTTATGTGCGGAGTCTTGATGGCCCTCATTCTGGTGACGCTGCTGTTCGTGAAGCGAACGCCCTCTGGCGAGGATTTGACATCAGAGGGTTGAGCTGACGTTCGCGCTCGCTCATAATTACTTGGCTCCTGCATTTTTCCGGGCGTTAGAGCGTTTTCCGATCATTCTGGGTCATATCCGCACGCTCTAAAGGAGTTGGCGCATTCCGTTGGCTGGAAGATATCGACGAGTTTGCTGATCAGGCCCCACAGGCCACTGACGGTTCTTTCTTCCGCCTTTCGCAGCATGGTTTTGAGTTTGGAAAAGGCCTTCTCGATCGGATTGAAGTCCGGGCTGTATGGCGGCAGGAACAGCAGCGTTGCGCCCGCGGCTTCAATCAGGTCGCGCACTGAAGCGCGCTTGTGGCTCGACAAATTGTCCATGATCACCACATCACCCGGCTTGAAATCGGGGACGAGGATTCGGGTGACGTAGGCTTCGAACCAGTCGCCGTTGATCGGGCCATCGAGCACCATCGGCGCGACCATGCCGGTCATGCGGGCGAGTGTCAGAACATGGCCGTTTTTGATCAGGATGCGCTGACCGGCCTGACCTGACGCCTGCGGCATGGGTCCGGTCTTGCGCTCATGCCGGCTATGCCCGGCGCTTCCCAGAAGCACGGCGATATGTTCTTCGCCGGACGTCGCCGCAACGGCATGTGGATGAGCGATGTTGGTTTCGTGATTATTACACATGGCTATCTTACCCATGCTTTCATCGGTGATATTCGAAGAAATGGCACAGCATGCCGTTAGCGCTCTGCCAGCGGCGGAAGGTGCTCATGTCCAGGTTGCCGTGATCAACTGCGCTGCGATGCGTTCGAGCGTTGCCGCCAGGCGCGGCGAGCGGAGCCTGTTCCCTTCGTCGAACGCCTCACGCGCTGTCGCTACGGAAATCATGGCGGGCAGGATTCGCGACCCGAGCTGAAGCTAAAGGGTCTGTCGAGGTACGACCAGGCGTCGATAGCCCCCGAAACCACCTGGGGATGCGCTTCCCGGCGCGAAGACAGGCGCACCAAATGCCGCCTGCATTCCACCATCGTCAGTAACCCGCGAAACCCATAGCATGTCGCAAAGGATGCAGGCGCCAGCATCAGGCGCAATTTCAACGGCATGGCATGTATTCGGTCAAATTATCGCCGCCATCATTCTGACCGGCGGCGCAAGGGGATTAGCGCGAGGAAATGCCGATCGCGATCCTATTTACATCGCGGTTGCCTCAAAATGGCGAAGATGTAATAGGGTGCGTGGGTGCCATGGTTCGACGAGCCTTGGCAGGTTGATGCGCTGGTCGGGCCGCCAGCGGGATCATTTGCACCCGGAGACCCGCTTGGCCATCAAACTTCCCGTCGGCCCCAGTGCCCTGCGTCAATTCCTGACCCATCAATCGTCCGCCGGCCTGGTGCTGATGGGCACCGCGTTTCTGGCGCTTGTCGTGGCCAATTCGCCCCTGCGTGAGGGGTATGAACATATGCTTCGCAGCTATGTCGGACCGATGTCCGTCGAACATTGGGTCAATGACGGCCTGATGGCGATCTTCTTTCTGCTGGTCGGACTGGAGATAAAGCGGGAGATGCTGGACGGGCAACTGTCAAGCTGGTCGCGCCGTATTCTCCCCGGTATCGCCGCCTTTGGCGGCATGGTCGTTCCCGCTATCATCTTTCTGACGTTCAACAGGGGAGGCATGGCAGATGGTTGGGCCATACCCGCCGCGACGGACATCGCTTTCGCGCTCGGCGTCCTGTCGCTGCTGGGCGAACGGGTACCGGCGTCGCTGCGTATCTTCCTCACGGCATTGGCCATTCTCGACGATCTGGCAGCCGTCCTCATAATAGCATTATTCTACACGGCCGAGTTGAATAGCGCTTACCTGCTTGCAGCCGGCGCCCTCACTTTCCTGCTGATCCTGATGAACCGGTTTCGGCTGTTGAAGCTGGCGCCCTATCTGCTTGTCGGCGTGGTGCTGTGGATTTGCCTGCTGAAATCCGGCGTCCACGCGACCATCGCGGGGGTTGTTCTGGCGCTGACAATTCCGATGCGGACCAGTCCCGCTATTCCTGATAACGAGGCCACCAGCCCTTTGCATCAACTCGAACATTGGCTGCACAAGCCGGTCGGCTTTCTGGTCCTTCCCATCTTCGGTTTTGCCAATGCCGGGGTGACGCTGATCGGGCTGCCCGCTGCCGCGCTGGCTGCGCCGGTCACGCTTGGCGTCGGGCTGGGCCTGTTGCTCGGAAAGGCGATCGGTGTCTTCGGCTTCGCGATGGTTGCGATCCGGTGCAAGTTCGCGAGTATGCCGGCCCATGCCCGGCCGTGGCAACTGTTCGGCATCTCCCTGCTCTGCGGGATCGGTTTCACCATGAGTTTCTTCATCACGCCGCTTGCCTATCCGAATGATCCCTTGCTTCAGGCCGAAGCGAAAATCGGGGTGCTGGCCGGCTCTTTCCTGGCGGGCCTGCTCGGCTTTATGGTTCTGCGCCTGTCTCGTCGGCCCGGTGTCCGGGCTGCTGGCGCCCGGATCTGCCCGGAGGCGTAAGGTCCGACAGGAGCGTGCGCGCACTCGGAGGCGCCGCCCTCGCCGAGGCGCGGACTCTTCTGTCTTGGGCGCGTAACTGAGGTTCGACCGATCAGCATGACGTCGTGCGGCGCTGCCAAGATCCGCCGTCCCCGATGCCTTGCAGGGGCGACTTTCGCCGCGCAATTCTGCCGATCATATGCAAATACTATGTGTTTGTTACTGTCCTGCTCTCGAATTCAAATGCCGCTCTGCCCTAGTTGAAGCGCTGCACACGACTCGGTGCCGCGCTTCCTGCGACCCCGACGCCGTGCGGGAGATTTCATATGCAGGACATCCTCTGGATCGGCCTCACCCTGGGCTTGCTGGCGGCGACGCTCGGCTATGCGGCCCTGTGCGACAATGCGTAAGGGGGCGAGGCCATGACCATCGACCTTTGGCTGGCCGCGATCACAGCGGCAGGCCTTCTTCTCTATCTGGTGGCCGTGCTCGCACGCCCCGAACGCTTCTGATCGGGAGGCACTCATGACATTTCAGGGATGGATATTGATCCTGGGCTTCGTCGGCATCCTGCTGATGCTGGCCAAGCCGATGGGCCTGTGGCTCTTCGCGCTCTATGAAGGGCGACGCACGCCGTTGCACATGGTCTTCGGACCGATCGAGAGCGGCTTCTACAAGCTGGCCGGCATCGACCCGAACGCGGAGCAGGGCTGGCGCCGCTATGCAGTGCACATGCTGATCTTCAATGCGGCGCTGTTGCTGTTCACCTATGCGGTGCTGCGGCTTCAGGGCGTGCTGCCGCTCAACCCGCTGGGCTATGCGGGGCTGAGCGAACATCTGTCGTTCAACACGGCGGTCAGCTTCACGACCAACACCAACTGGCAAAGCTATGGCGGGGAATCGACCATGTCGAACCTCAGCCAGATGCTTGGCCTCACCATCCATAATTTCCTGTCGGCAGCCACCGGCATCGCACTGGCCTTCGCCCTGTTCCGCGGATTTGCCGGACGGGAGACGAAGGGCATCGGCAATTTCTGGGCCGACCTGACCCGCATCACGCTGTATCTGCTGCTGCCCGCCTGCTTCCTCTACGCCCTGTTTCTGATCGCAAGCGGCGTTCCGCAGACGCTTGCCGGTTCGGTCGATGTGACCACGCTGGAAGGGGCGAGGCAGACTCTGGCGCTGGGGCCGGTGGCAAGCCAGGAAGCGATCAAGATGCTGGGCACCAATGGCGGCGGTTTCTTCAACACCAATAGCGCGCACCCGTTCGAGAATCCGAGCGCGCTCACCAATTTCGTCCAGATGCTGTCCATCTTCCTCATTGGCGTCGGCCTGACCTATACGTTCGGCAAGGCGGTCGGCAATGTGCGACAGGGCTGGGCGATACTGGCGGCCATGACGTTTTTGTTCCTCCTGGGCACGGCCGTCACTTACTGGCAGGAGGCGGCGGGCAACCCGGTGCTGCACCAACTGGGCATCGCCGGGGGCAATATGGAGGGGAAGGAAGTCCGCTTCGGCATCGCCGCCTCCGCCCTTTTCTCGGTCGTCACAACGGCCGCGAGTTGCGGCGCGGTCAACGCCATGCACGACAGCTTCACCGCGCTGGGCGGCATGATCCCGCTGCTCAACATCCAGCTTGGCGAGGTCGTGGTCGGCGGCGTCGGCGCGGGCATCTACGGCTTCCTGCTGTTTGCCATCCTGGCCGTCTTCGTTGCGGGCCTGATGGTCGGCCGCACGCCGGAATATGTCGGCAAGAAGATCGAAGGCCGGGAGGTCAAGCTGGCGGTGCTCGCCATCGCCGTGCTGCCGTTGATGATCCTGGGCTTTTCGGCGCTGGCGTCGGTCCTGCCCGCAGGCCTTGCCGGCCCGCTCAACAAGGGACCGCACGGCTTCTCCGAGATCCTCTATGCCTTCACATCGGCGGTCGGCAATAACGGGTCGGCCTTTGCGGGCCTTACCGCCAACACGCCCTTCTACAACGGCATGCTGGGCGTGGCGATGTGGGTCGGCCGTTTCTGCGTCATCGTGCCGATGCTGGCGATTGCCGGTGGCCTGGCCGCAAAGAAATATACGCCGGAAACCGCCGGCAGCTTCCCGACGACCGGGCCTTTGTGGACCGGCCTCCTGATCGGCCTCATCCTGATCGTCGGCGGCCTTACCTTCCTGCCCAGCCTCGCCCTTGGCCCCATCGCCGACCATGTCGCGATGATCAACGGCCAGCTCTTCTAAGGATCGGAGCATATCAATGGCACGCACAGCGTCCAAATCGCTCTTCACCGCCGACCTGATCGTTCCCGCGATCGGCGACGCATTCCGCAAACTTAATCCCAGGGAGTTGATCCGCAACCCGGTGATGTTCACGACGGCGGTCGTGGCGGTGCTGCTGACCGTCCTGCTCGTCGTCGGGCAGGACGGGCTGGCCGTGGGCTTCAAGCTCCAACTGGTCATCTGGCTCTGGCTGACGGTGCTGTTCGGCACCTTTGCCGAGGCGCTTGCCGAAGGGCGCGGCAAGGCGCAGGCCGCTTCGCTGCGCGCCACCAAGGCGGAACTGATCGCCAGGCGCCTGAACGGTGATGGCCGCGAGGTCGAGACCGTCCCAGCCAGCGCCCTGAAACTCGGCGATATCGTGCTGGTCGAAACCGGCGACCTGATCCCGGCCGACGGCGAGGTCGTATCGGGCGTCGCGTCCGTCAACGAAGCAGCCATCACCGGCGAGTCCGCGCCGGTGATCCGCGAGGCTGGCGGCGACCGTTCCGCCGTGACGGCGGGCACCCGCGTCATTTCAGACGAGATAAAGGTGCGCGTGACCGTGAATCCGGGGCAGGGCTTCCTGGACCGTATGATCGCGCTGGTGGAAGGCGCCGAGCGGCAGAAGACGCCGAACGAGATCGCGCTGACGCTGCTGCTGGTGGGCCTCACCATCATCTTCCTGATCGCGGTCGGCACCATTCCGGGTTTTGCAAGCTATGCCGGCGGCTCCATCCCGGTGGCGATCCTCGCCGCGCTGTTGATCACGCTGATCCCGACCACCATCGCGGCCCTGCTGTCGGCCATCGGCATTGCCGGCATGGACCGTCTGGTACGCTTCAACGTGCTCGCCAAGTCGGGCCGCGCGGTCGAGGCGGCAGGCGATATCGATGTCCTGCTGCTCGACAAGACCGGCACGATCACGGTCGGCGACCGGCAGGCGACGGAGTTCCGCACCGTCGGGGGGACGTCGCAGACAGGCCTGGCCGAAGCGGCGCTGCTCGCCAGCCTGGCCGACGAGACGCCGGAGGGCCGTTCGATCGTCCTGCTCGCCCGCGAAAAGTTCGGCCAGACCGCCAACGCGCTGCCGGAAGGCGCGGAGGTCATTCCCTTCACCGCGCAGACCCGCGTGTCCGGTGTCACCTTCAACGGCTCCACGATCCGGAAGGGCGCCGTGGATTCCATCCTGCGCGCCTGTCCCGACGCGGCCAGGACCGCCTCTGCGAGCGAATTGCGCCGCATCAGCGATGAGATCGCCCGCGCGGGCGGCACGCCGCTGGCCGTGGCGAGGGATGGCGAACTGCTCGGCTGCATTTTCCTGAAGGATATCGTCAAGGCCGGCATCCGGGAGCGTTTCGGTGAATTGCGGCAGATGGGCATCCGCACGGTGATGATCACCGGCGACAATCCGCTGACCGCCGCCTCCATCGCGGCAGAAGCAGGCGTGGACGATTTCCTCGCCCAGGCGACGCCGGAGGACAAGCTGGCCCTGATCCGCAAGGAACAGGAAGGCGGTCGCCTGGTAGCCATGTGCGGCGACGGCACCAACGACGCGCCCGCGCTGGCGCAGGCTGACGTCGGCGTCGCCATGAATACCGGCACGCAGGCGGCCCGTGAGGCAGGCAATATGGTCGATCTCGACAGCGATCCGACCAAGCTGATCGAGGTTGTGGGTCTGGGCAAGCAATTGCTGATGACACGCGGTGCGCTGACGACCTTTTCGGTTGCCAATGACGTGGCCAAATATTTCGCGATCATCCCGGCCATGTTCGTTGTGCTTTATCCGGGGCTGGGCGTGCTCAACGTCATGGGCCTGGCTACGCCACAAAGCGCCATCCTTTCAGCGATCATCTTCAACGCGCTGATCATTCCGTTTCTGGTGCCCCTCGCCCTGAAAGGTGTCACCTACCGCCCGATCGGGGCCGGACCGTTGCTGGCGCGCAATCTCGCAATCTATGGTCTGGGCGGCCTGATCGCGCCCTTTGTCGGCATCAAGATCATCGACCTGGCCGTTAACGGCCTCGGCCTTGCCTGAGGAACAAGATCATGAACAAGGACATATTGACGTCTCTCCGGCCGGCGCTGGTCATGACGATCCTCTTCGCCATCCTGCTGGGCCTTGCCTATCCGCTGGCGCTCACCGGCATCGGCCAACTCGTCTTCCCGTCGCAGGCCAATGGCAGCCTGATCCAGCAGGACGGCAGGTTTGTCGGATCGGCATTGATCGGTCAGGGTTTCTCGTCCGACCGCTATTTCAGTTCGCGTCCTTCGGCGGCGGGCGGTGGCTATGACGGGCTGGCCTCTTCCGGTTCCAACCTTGGCCCTACGAGCCAGGCTTTGATCGCGCGGGTGAAGGCGGACAGGGACGCGCTGACCAGGGCCAACCCGGGCAGGCCGATCCCCGTCGATCTGGTGACCGCATCGGGTTCCGGCCTCGATCCCGACATTTCGCCCGACGCCGCCTATTATCAGGTCGATCGGATCGCGCGGGTGCGGAGCATGGATGTCGGCAGGGTCAAGTCTCTGGTCGACCAGACCATCGAAAGGCCTTTGTTCGGCATCCTTGGCGAACCGCGCGTCAATGTGCTGGAAATCAATCGACGCCTGGATCGGATTGGCGCTAGCAAGACAGAATGAACGATCCCGATCGCAGAGATCCCGAAGCCTTCCTGCGTGTAGCCGCGCAGGAAGGGCGTGGCCGCCTCAAGATATTCCTGGGTGCGGCGCCGGGGGTCGGCAAGACCTATGAGATGCTGACCGACGGCATGCAGCGGCGCAAGGCCGGGATCGACGTTGTCGTCGGCGTCGTGGAAACCCACGGCCGCAAGGAGACCGAAGCGCTGCTGATCGGTCATGAGATCATCGCGCGACGAAGCATGGACCATATGGGCCAGCAACTGGGCGAGATGGATATCGACGCCATTCTGGAGCGTCGGCCTGCGCTGGTACTGGTCGATGAACTGGCCCACAGCAATGCCGTCGGCAGCCGTCATCCCAAGCGGTATCAGGATGTCGAGGAATTGCTCGACGCCGGCATCGACGTCTATTCCACCGTCAATATCCAGCATGTGGAAAGCCTTAACGACGTCGTCGCGTCCTTCACCCGCATCCGTGTGCGCGAGACGGTGCCGGATTCCATCCTTGAGATGGCCGAGATCGAGATGGTCGACATCCCACCGGATGAACTGATCGAGCGGCTGAAGGAGGGCAAGGTCTATATCCCGCAGGAAGCGACGCGGGCGCTCAACCACTTCTTCTCCAAGTCCAATCTGACGGCCTTGCGTGAAATGGCGCTGCGGCGGGCCGCGCAGGCCGTCGATGCGCAGATGCTGGACTATGTCCGGGCGCACGCGCTGGCGGGCAGTTTCGCGGCGGGCGAGCGAATTCTGGTGGCGATCAGCGAGGTACCGAGCGCGCAGGGGCTGGTCCGTGCCGCCAAGCGGCTGGCGGACGCGCTCAAGGCGCCATGGTCTGCCGTCCATATCGAAACGCAGCGCAGCCTGGCCTTTACGCCGCAGGAACGCGCGCAACTGGCCGATACTATGGCGCTGGCATCCCGCCTGGGCGCGACGACAGCCACCATCCCCGCGCCCTCCGTCATCGATGGGCTGCGGCATTATATCGGCGATGCCCGCGCGACGCAGATTGTCATCGGTAAATCGGCCCGGCCCTGGTGGTTCGAAATGCGCCACGGGTCGGTCGTCGATCGGCTGGTGCGAGAGGTCGGCGATGTCGCCGTCCATGTGCTGCCCGGCGACGACCCTGCTCGCAGGACGGCCAGCGCCCGCAAGATCATCGGGCAAGGCTGGGGCAACCCGATCGACTATATATGGTCGACGTTGATGATCGTCGGGATGACGGCGCTCGGCCGGCTTCTGATCGAGATCATCGACCTGGGCAATATCGCCTTGCTCTATTTGATCCCGGTCATGTTCGCGGCCGCGACGTTCGGGTTGCGCGCCGGCCTGTTCGCGGGGCTGTTGTCCAGCCTGGCCTATAATTTCTTCTTTCTTCCACCCACGGGCACGCTGACCGTCAACAACCCGGAAAATGTCATCAGCATCCTGGTGCTGCTCGGCGTGGCAATCGTGACCAGCCAATTTGCCGCGCGGGTGCGGGCACAGGCGGACCTTGCCCAATCCAGCGCGCGCCAGAATGCGGCGCTGGCAGGCTTCTCGCGCCAGTTGACGGCTTCGGCGAGCCAGGAAGAATTGATGCAGGCGATCTGCGCGGAAGTGTCGCGGCTGCTCTCCGTACGGACCGTGTTGCTGCTACCGTCCCGCGACGGTCCCGCACTGCGCGCGGCCTTCCCGCCGGAGGATCGCATGGAGCAGATCGAAAAGGCGGCCGCGCAATGGGCGATGGACAATGAACAGCCGGCAGGGCGCGGTTCATCCACGCTGACCGCATCGGACTGGCTGTTTCACCCCCTGCGCACGACGCGGGGCGTATTGGGCGTGCTGGGACTTGCGCGCGAGGACGCAGGGGCGCCGCTCCGCTCCGATCAGATACCCCTGCTGATGAGCTTGCTCGATCAGGCGTCCATCGCCTTCGACCGCATGGCGCTTGAGGAGGAAATGCTGGACGCCCGCCAGATCCGCGAGCGTGACCGGCTGCGTTCCGCGCTGCTGTCATCGGTCAGCCATGACCTGCGCACCCCGCTTACGACCATCATGTCCGCCATCCATGAACTGAAGCGGCAACAGCCTTCGGACCTGCTCGATACCGTCGATGCCGAAGCCCGGCGTCTCAATCGCTTCGTCGCCAACCTGCTCGACATGGCCCGCGTAGAGGCGGGCGCCTTGCCGCTGAAGGTCGAGCCGACCGATCTGTTCGATGCCGTTGCGGGTGCGGTTCACGATACCCGCCAGTCCCTGATCGGGCATGAGGTGAAGGTGGATATCCTGCCCGATATCCCTCTGGTCAGGGTAGACCCGATCCTGCTGCACCATTGCCTTATCAACCTGCTCGACAATGCCGGGCGCTATGGCGACCCCGGAACGCCTGTCGTCGTACGCGGGCTGCGTCTGCCCGATGCGATCGCCCTGTCCGTTCTGGATGAAGGGCCTGGTATCCCGACCGGCGCTGAAACGCGGGTGTTCGACACCTTCACACGGCTGGAGGGGTCCGACCGGATCAAGCATGGCACCGGCCTTGGCCTCGCCATCGTCAAGGGTTTTGCGGAAGCGATGGGCCTGAAGGTATCGGCGACCAACAATCACGAACCTTTCGGCGCCTGCTTTACCATAACCATCCCGCAGGCGTTGATCATCACCGAGCTTCCCCAAGAGGATATCCCATGAACATGCGTCACAAGGTGCTGATCGTCGATGACGAACCGCATATCCGCAAGCTGATCCAGGTCGCGCTTGGTCGCGCCGACTATGCGACGGTCGAGGCGGGGAATGCGCGCGAGGCGCTGGACAAGCTGAAGGAGGAGCGGCCCGACATCAGCCTGCTCGATCTTGGTTTGCCGGATCGCGATGGCCTCGAACTGGTGCCGCTCTTCAAGCAACAATCCGACACGACCCTGATCATCATATCGGCGCGCGATGCGACCGATCAGAAGGTGGCCGCGCTGGACCTGGGGGCGGACGATTATCTGACCAAGCCTTTCGACACCGAAGAACTGCTGGCGCGCGTCCGCGTGGCGCTGCGCAACCGCATGACGAAGGGGGGCGGCGTGTCGATGGTCCGTGCAGGAGACGTCGAGATCGATCTGATCGCCCGCACCGTGCTCAAGGCCGGCAAGGAGGTCCATCTGACCCCCAAAGAATATGCGGTCCTCGTGCAGCTCGCCAAATTCCCCGGCCGGGTCATTACCCATGACCAGATCATGGGGCATGTCTGGCCTAACGAGAAAGAGCATCATGTCGAATATCTGCGTGTGCTGGTCCGCACCCTTCGACAGAAGCTGGAGGCCGATCCACAACGGCCGCGCATCATCGGCAATGAACTTGGCATCGGCTATCGCCTGCGCTTCAACGTCGAAGGCGAGACAGAGGAGTTTGCTTCGGGAGCCTGATGCGAGTCCGACGGCATGATCGGGGCGCCGACGCACCGTGTGTGTCGAGGTACAGGCGCCCGGCTGGTCGACTGTCCGGGCGGGCAGGGAGGGGCAACCACACCCTCCATAGGGTTTTTACTATCGCCATGGGCGGCTTCACCGTCACTGGGCTGTGACAGCAGTTCAAATCTCGACCTGAGACCCCAGTTCCACCACGCGGTTGGTCGGCAGTTTGAAGAATTCCATCGGCGTTTCCGCGTTGCGGATCATCCAGGCGAACAACTTCTCGCGCCAGATCGCCATGCCCGGTTTTGCGGATGCGATCAGGGTCTGGCGGCTGAGAAAATAGCTCGTATCGCTGATGTTGATCGGGCCGCCGCAGCCTTTCACCGTCTTCATCGCGGCAGGCACGTCCACCTCTTCCATGAAACCGTGGCGCCACACGATCCGATAGAAGTCTTCGCCCCAGTCGGTGATCTCTTCCCGGCCCGTGAGCGGCAGATGCGGCACGGCTTCTGTGACTATGGTCAGGACGATGATGCGTTCATGCAATATCTTGTTATGCTTCACATTGTGGAGCAAAGCCGGCGGTACGCCCTCGACCCGCGATGACAGGAAGATGGCCGTTCCCGGCACACGTTTCAGCGAATGGGACACCGACTGGATGAACAAGGGCACCTCCATGGCGCCCTCGTTCATATGGTGCCGCATGATGGCGCGCCCTTTCGACCAGGTGGTGAGCGCCACGAAGGTCACGGCCGCGACCAGTAGCGGGAACCAGCCACCATCTGGGATTTTCGTGGCGTTCGATGCGAAATATGCGCCATCGATCAGCAGGAACAGGCCCGTCGTCGCCCCGGCCAGCCAAGGGTTCCAGCGCCAGACGCTGAAGGTGAGCACGCCCATCATGCAGGCAGTGATGACCATCGTGCCGGTGACGGCGATGCCGTAAGCGGCTGCAAGATTGCTGGATGACTGGAAACCGATCACGAGCAGCAGCACGAGGATCAGCAGCGTCCAGTTGACCAGCGGCACATAAATCTGGCCGGCGGCCGACGCACTGGTATGGGCGATGTGGATACGAGGCAGGAAGCCAAGCTGGACGGCCTGCTGTGTGACCGAAAAGGCGCCTGAAATAACCGCCTGGCTGGCGATTACGGTCGCCATCGTTGCCAGGATGACGAGCGGGAGGCGCGCCCATTCCGGCGCCAGCAGGAAGAAAGGATTGGCAGCCGCTGCCGGATGATCGAGCAGCAATGCACCTTGGCCCATATAGTTGAGCAGCAGGCAGGGAAAGGCGGCGTACAGCCAGGAAATACTGATCGCCTTGCGACCGAAATGGCCCATGTCGGCATATAGGGCCTCGGCGCCCGTCACCGCCAGCACGACGGAACCAAGGGCCAGAAAGGCGAGCTTGGGATCGATCAGGAAGAAATGGGCAGCCCAATAGGGATTGATGATGCCGATGATCGACGGGTGATCGACAAGATTGATGATGCCAAGCCCCGCCAACACAAGGAAGTAGACAGCCATGATCGGACCGAACAGCAGGCCGACCCTGGCCGTGCCATGTTTCTGAATCAGGAACAGGCCGATGAGGATGACGGTTGCGATGGGCAGGACATAGGCTTCGAAGCCGCTGTTCACGACCGTCAGACCTTCCACTGCGGAAAGCACCGACATGGCCGGGGTGATGATCGCGTCACCATAGAACAGGGCAGTCGCCAGCACTCCCAGGATCGCGATGGCCGGCGTCCATCTGGTGTCGCCGAGCTTGCGCGAGATCAGCGCCAGCAGCGCCATGCTGCCGCCTTCGCCCTTGTTGTCCGCCCGCATGACGATGAACACATATTTGAGCGTGACGAGCAGCGTCATCGTCCAGAATATGAGCGAGAGAACGCCGAAAATATGGTCCCTGTCGACAGCCAGCGGGTGATGGCCGACGAAGCTTTCCTTGAGCGCATAGAGCGGGGAAGTGCCGATGTCGCCGAACACGACGCCGAGCGCGCCCAAGGCCAGGACGGGCAGATTGCCTTGCGATCCGACTTCCTGTCCCGGCAAGTCGCACGGTTGGTCCTTCTTCAATATCCATGCTCGCCTTGTTGGAAACCCGCCATCGCACAAAGCCGCATTATGTTTCCATATGGGCTTTTCGGCATTTGCATATGAATTCCATATGATTTGGCCGGATTGCGATGAAATGCACTGAATAGCCCTTGGTTTTCCGGGCGCCCTGGATCCTGATTTTGAGGACAGGAGACGAAAATTCAGCCGTCGCGGCCATCACGCTCGATCGCCATTGCGACATGGCGCAGGCCGATTGCGCCTGGGTGACGGACATCATCTATGGCCGTAATATAGAGAAACAGGCCATCGCGATCGGTGAGATATAGGGCTTGGTCCGGCCCTGCGGGTTTTCGATCGCAGCGGCGGTGAGCGCCATGATGGTATCTCCTTTTCGAGGAGGGCCGCGCTACCAACAGACATACCATAAAGCTGCTGGTATCCGGTGGTCCAAGACCGCTCCGTATGGGATAGCTATACCATGGAAACCCCAGAATTCCGCCGTTCCCGGCACATTCTGATACTCTCTGGGAGAGGATTTTGGTGACCCCTACGGGAATCGAACCCGTGTTTCAGCCGTGAGAGGGCCGCGTCCTAACCGCTAGACGAAGGGGCCACGTGTCGCGCTTGGCGACCGGTAGGGGGTGGCCTTTAGGAAGGGGGCGGGACCGCGTCAAGCGAAACCCACCGCCTCCTGCTATGCCTCATAAAAAACCACCCCATGCAAGCATGGGGTGGCCAAGGTTCAGGGAGGAGACGTCTCCAAAGGGGGAGACGCCCATACGACACACCCGAAAGGGGGACAGGTGCATCGCATGATTGATAGATAGGGCAGGTCGCATCGCCTTTCAAGGGGAGATGCGATGCCCTTTCCATCAATTTTTCAAACCCTTTCGGGTTAATTTCTCATTCAGGCGTTGGCGGCCTCGGGCGCGGCTTCCACGGCGGCGGGAACGGCGATCGGCCCCTTGCCCTGCGACACCTGTGCCTCGAACACTTCGCGCATCAACTGGAGCGAGAAGAGGTGGGCGTGGATCAGCGGCAGCATGCCGTTCTGGTTGATTTTGCGAAGCTGGTCACCGCGCAGGTCGCGCAGCTTGTCCTCGTTGATCATGCGGAAGCCACGATAGACGAAAGGCTGGTCGGCCACCGGGGTCTGGATGGCGACTTCGCCGTCCATCAACAGGTCCATTTCCTGAAGGTCGCGGACGAACTGGCCGGTACGGGCCGCCGCCTGCTCGAAATCCTCGCAGAATTTCATCACGCCCTGGGTCAGTTCGCTGGGCTTGCCATCCTCGAACAGCGGCTGGCCGTCCTCGAACGCGCCGATCGTGGGCGTGGTGGGGTCGAAACAAAGCGACAGGTCTTCGCTGTCGGGGCGCAGCTTGGCCAGCATCCAGGGATAGCGGCGGACATAGGCCGGGACGTAAGCCGGACCGCGCAGCTTGCCTTCGTCGTCGACGAAGACGTTGACGCCTTCATTGAGGCCCATCAGCAGCAGCGGTACGGCGTCATTGCCGGCCGAAAAGATGATCGGCGCAAAACGCTGCGCCGGGACGAATTCGTCCACGGTCAGCGGGATGGCGTGCTGCGTGACCAGGAACGGCGCCGAATCGGCGGGCTTGGTGCGATAGTCGACATGGTCCACGCTGCTGAGCGGCAGCAGGTCATTGTAGAAGATCGGCAGATTGTTCGCGGGCGCACTGGCCATTTCGGGTCATCCTGTTACGTGCGACCGCTAATTCGATGCGGACCGCGGGCTTGATATTGGGGCAGGGCGATAATGGTCTTGCCCGACAGAGGCAATCTGTTTGTCGATGGCGCGCCTTCAACCTTCACCGGGCAGCGGGATCAGCTTGCCCGGATTGAACAGCCCCATGGGGTCGAACGCCGCCTTGATCGCGCGCAGGGCGCTGATCCGCGCCGGGCTGGCGAGCCGGCCCAGTTCCGCCCGCTTCATCTGGCCGATGCCATGTTCGGCGGAAATGGAGCCGCCGGCGGCAACGACGGCGTCATGAACGAAGGCGTTGATCGCCTGTCCCTGCGCCGCGATCCAGGCCGGGCTGTCGCTCGTGCCCTTGGGCGCGCGGACATGGAAATGGACATTGCCGTCGCCCAGATGCCCGAAGGAGGAGGCGGTGGTGCCGGGAAAGGCGCGCTCGGCCGCCTGCGCCGCCTCGATCATGAAGGCGGGCATCTTGGCCACCGGCACGCTGATGTCATATTGCAGCGCCGGTCCCTGCGCCTTCTCTGATTCCGAAAGCGATTCGCGAATGCGCCAGAAGGCTTCGGCCTGCGCTTCATTGGCGGCAATGGCGGCGTCGACCGCAATACCGCGCTCGAACGCTTCCGCCAGCGCCGTCTCCAGCCGGTCCGACGGGCCGGGTTCGGACAGGTCGGCATGGTCCACCTCGATCAGCACATGCCAGGGCGTGCGCGTCTCGATCGGCGATCGCGTGCCGGGAATATGGCCCAGCACGAATCCCAGCGTCTCGTCCGCGATCACCTCGAACCCCTCGATGCTGTCGCCAAGCATAGTTTCGGCCAGTCGCAGCAGCGCCAGCGCATCGGCAGGCGTCTGCACGCCCACCCATCCCACAGCCCGCGCGGCGATCGCCGGCGCCAGCCTTAGCGACGCAGCGGTGACGACGCCCAACGTGCCTTCCGCGCCGATCAGCAACTGTTTGATGTCGTACCCGCGATTATCCTTCTTCAGCGCGTCCAGCCCGTCGAAGATGCTGCCATCGGGCAGCACCGCTTCGATCCCCTCGACCAGCGCGCGCATCGTGCCGTGGCGCAGCACCTGCGTCCCGCCGGCGTTGGTGGACACCAGCCCGCCGATCGTCGCGGAACCCTTCGCCCCCAAACTCAGCGGAAAGCGCCGCCCGGCTTCCTCGGCGGCGTCATGTAATATGCTCAGGATCACCCCGGCCTCGCACACGGCCAGATTGTCGTCGGGCGACAGGCTGCGTATGCGGTTCATCCGTCGCAGCGACAGGATCAGGGCCGATCCATCGGCGGGAGGTGTCGCGCCGCCCACCATCGACGTATTGCCCCCCTGCGGCACCAGCGCGACACCCAGTTCCGCCGCCAGCGCCACGGTCGCGGCGACCTCCTGCGTCGACGCCGGCGACAGGATCGCGACGGCGGCCCCATGATATCGGCCGCGCCAGTCGCTGACCCAGGGGGCGATATCGTCGGGATCGGTCACGACCCCCTTGGGGCCGAGCAGGGCGACGAAGCGGTCGATACTATCTTGTCCAATCATGGGACGGGCTTATGCCTCGGAATTCATCGACGGTTCAACCATTGGCCGATAGCGTATCCGTCCCATAAAGGGGTCCGTCTTGGTTCATTCCATATTGCTGCTGCTTTCCGCATCGACCGGCGACCCGGTCCAATGGGCGCAATTGTCCATCCAGCAGCGTGTCATCATCCGCGTGCCGATGGTGAAGAAAGGCCGTGCGCCCGCCCGAATCGTACCTGATGCGCGCAATCGCTGGCAGGAAAAAAAGGGGCCGCGCTGCGTCGCGCTGCGCTCCATTCGCGGCGCCAGCATCGTCGTGGACAATGGCGTCGACCTGATTCTCGCCGACGATCATCGCTATCGGGCGCGGCTCGAACGCGGCTGCGACTCGACCGGCTTCTATTCGGGCTTCTATGTGGAGCCGGACGCCGACGGTTCGCTCTGTTCGGGGCGCGACGAATTGCAGGCGCGCAGCGGCCTTAGCTGTGGGATCGACAGTTTCCGCCGCCTCATTCCGGTCGATGACGATGATTGATCCCGCGCCATAGCCGTTCATTTGCGCGATTTTCTTGACAAGAGGCCGATATTTTCGCAATGGCCGCCCGATTTCCGTCTCGCATCCGCGCAGGACGGATAGACCTCCTGTGCCGGACTATTGAATGACTTTTGCCGATCTCGGCCTTTCCGACGAATTGCTCAAGGCCGTAACCGAATCGGGTTACGACACGCCGACCCCAATCCAGGAGCAGGCGATTCCGTCCGTCCTGATGATGCGGGATATTATCGGCATCGCCCAAACGGGCACGGGCAAGACGGCCAGCTTCGTGCTGCCGATGATCGACATTCTCGCCCATGGCCGCGCCCGTGCGCTGATGCCGCGATCGCTCATTCTGGAGCCGACCCGCGAACTGGCGGCCCAGGTGGCCGAGAATTTCGAGAAATACGGCAAATATCACAAGCTCAACATGGCGCTGCTGATCGGCGGCGTGCAGATGGGCGACCAGCTCAAGGCGCTGGAAAAGGGCGTCGACGTGCTGATCGCGACGCCGGGTCGCCTGATGGACCTGTTCGGCCGGGGCAAGATTTTGCTGAACGGCTGCTCGCTGCTGGTCATCGACGAAGCCGACCGCATGCTCGACATGGGCTTCATCCCGGATATCGAGGAAATCTGCACCAAGCTGCCGACGCAGCGGCAGACCCTGCTGTTTTCCGCGACCATGCCGCCGGTCATCAAGAAGCTGGCGGACAAATTCCTGTCCAACCCCAAGTCGATCGAAGTCGCGCGGCCCGCCAGCGCCTCGATCAACATCACCCAGCGGCTGGTGAAGGTCGATTCGCGCAAGAAGCGCGACGTCCTTTGCAAGATGCTCCGGGAAACCGACGTCACCAGCGCAGTCATCTTCTGCAACCGCAAGACGACGGTGCGGGACTTGAACAAGAGCCTGCAACGCGACGGCTTCAAGTCGGGCGAAATCCATGGCGATATCGACCAGGGTTCGCGCATCGCCGAACTGGAACGGTTCCGCGCCGGCACCGTCAATATTCTGGTCGCGTCGGACGTCGCGGCGCGCGGGCTGGACATCAAGGGCGTCAGCCATGTGTTCAACTATGACGCGCCCTGGCACCCGGACGATTATGTCCACCGCATCGGCCGCACCGGTCGTGCCGGCGCATCCGGCGTCGCCTACACGTTCGTTACCGAAGCGGACGCGGAGGCGATCGACAATATCCAGAAGCTGATCGGGACAAAGATCGAACTGGTCGCCGCCGCGCAAGTCGTCGCATCGGTCGAACCGACGCAGGATGAACCGCGTCGTGCCCCGCGCAGCCGTGGCAAGGCGGCTCGCCCCGCACAGGTCGAGGACGCCCCGCGCGAAGACACGCCGTCGCCCGCGCCTCGCGAAGAAAAGCCGCGCGAAGACAAACCGCGCGAAAACAGACCCCGCGAAGACCAGCCCCGCACGGAACGTCCGCGTCAGGATCGCCCGCGCGACAATGGCCAGCGAGACAATGGCCAGCGTGAGGATCGTCCCCGCGACGACCGCCCGCGCTATGCGCAGCCCGATCGCACCGCCTCGGCCCCGCCGCCGCGCCGCCGTAACGAACAGGTCGATGACGGCCCGGACGATGGCTGGAACGGCCCGCTGCCCGAATTCCTGAATTTCGGCTTCAACAACTGACAATATCGAAATGGGCGGATCGGGACATATGTCCTATCCGCCCATTTCCGGTCATGCTGCGCTCGTTGTCGCCGCTGTTTGCCAAAGGCGTTCCGATAGGATCGCCCTTCCGTAATAAAATGTCGTGATCTGCGGGAAATGTGCGAAGTTAAGCGCAGATATTCCTACAACAACCCCTGCGCCCGCAGGCTGGTATGCCCGGTCGCAGCCATGATGATATGGTCGTGCACGGCAATGCCCAGCCGCTTGCCGGCCTCCACGATCTGCCGGGTTATGTCGATATCCTGCCGGCTGGGCGACGGATCGCCCGAAGGATGGTTGTGGACCAGTATCAGCGCCGCCGACCCCAGTTCCATCGCGCGTTTGATCACCTCGCGCACATAGATGGCGGCCTGATCGATCGACCCGTCGCCCATATGATCGTCACGGATCAACATGTTGCGACTGTTGAGGTGCAACACCCGCACCCGCTCGACGCTGAGATACGCCATGTCGGCGCGCAGATAGTCGAGCAGCGCCTGCCAGCTTGCCAGCACCGGCCGCGCCGCCACATCATTGCGTAACATCCGCAGCGCGGTCGCCTGCACGATCTTGATCGCCGCGATGCTGGTGTCGCCCATGCCCGGCACCCGCGCGATCGCGGGCCAGTCGGCGGTCATCAGCCCGCCGATCCCGCCGAACTCGCGTAGCAAAGCCTTGGCCAGCGGCTTCGTGTCGCGCCGGGGAATAGCCAACGCCAGCAGATATTCGATCAATTCATGGTCATGCAGCGCCTCGCCGCCGCTGTCCGCCAGCTTTTGCCGCAACCGGGCGCGATGACCGGCGCCATCCTGCGGGGCTTTTGCATCCTGATCCGCCAATCTCGCCCCCTTCGCCCTTGATCCTGACGCTATGCGTTGCGGAATCGACGGGCAAGGATATTTAAGAGTGCAGGGACGTTATGCTCCCGTTACGGACGGTGACGTCATATCAAGCCGGGGTTGGCCATAGGCATGGAAGAACAGGGCGGCGAAGACAGGGTTCGCCGGGCATGGCTGCGTTGGCTGGGCGTCGGCACGGGGTCGCTCGCGCTGGTGCTGGTCGCGCTCTGGACCCAGCGTGCGCCGATCGCGGAGAATTTCGTCAGCCGCGAACTCAACCGGCGCGGGGTTCAGGCCAATTATGATCTGGTCGATGTCGGTATTCGCACCCAGCGAATCGAGAATATCGTCCTCGGCAATCCCGCCCGGCCGGATCTGACTGCGCGTTGGGTAGAGGTCGACATCGCCTTTGTCGGCCTGACGCCACAGGTCGCGGCGGTCCGCGCCGGCGGCGTGCGCATGCGCGGCTCCTATCATGACGGTGTGTTGCGGCTGGGCGAACTGGACAAGTTTCGTGATCCCGATTCGACCGCGCCGTTCAGCCTGCCCGACATGCTCGTCTCGATCGCGGATGCGCGCCTGACGCTGGACACCGATGCGGGGCGGGTCGGCATGCAATTGGACGGCAACGGCAATCTGCAATCGGGTTTCCGCGGCCGCTTGGCCGCCGCCATGCCGCGTGCCTCGCTTGCAGGCTGCGGCCTGACGCGCGCCACCGCCATGGTCGATATCGCGATGCAGCAGGGTCAGCCCTATCTGTCCGGCCCGCTTCGCGCAGACGCTCTCGCCTGCCGCGATGCCGGCGCGGCGATCGCCCGGCCCGCTGCCGTCATCGACCTCAATCTCAGTCAGACGCTCGACCGCTGGAAAGGCCGTGTCGATCTGTCGGGCGAAGCGCTCAAGGCCAATGGTCTGGTCATGGCCGCCCCCTCCGGTCGGGTCGATTTCGATGGCGCCGCTGCCCGCACTGGCGGTAAACTGCGCATCGGCGCAAAGGCGCTGACGGCGCAAGGGGCGTTGCTACGCGACGCCAGCCTGTCTGGCGACTTCCTGTTCGGCACGGAAGGCAACAGCCTCAAGGGCGAATTGTCGGGCCATGATCTTCACATGGGCGGCCGCGATCCGCTCGCCGGCCTGCGCACGGCCGGCACAGGCACACCGGTCGGCCCGCTCGCCATGCAACTGTCCGATGCTGTCGACCGGGCGGGCAGGGCCAATCACCTGCGCACCCGTTTTGCACTGGTACAAAAGCCATCCGGCGGCAGCGTAATCGTCACCGACGCCGCTCTGGATGCCCGCAGCGGCGCTCGCATCGGCCTCGCCCCGGACAGCCGCGTCACGCTCGCCTGGCCCGGCAGGAAGGGCGGCCTCGACTGGTCGCTTGACGGCGCGCTCAAGACCGGCGGCGGCGGCCTGCCCAACGCCGCGTTGCGGCTGGCGCGGCGGCCGAGCGGCGGTTTCGGCGGCGAATTGTTCGTCGATCCCTATGCCGCCGGCGACGCCCGCCTCAGCCTCGACCGCGTCCGCTTCACCGCCGACTCGAACGGCACCACCCATTTCTCCACCGCCCTGCGGCTCGACGGACCGCTGCCCGACGGCCGGCTGCGCGGCCTCAGCCTGCCGATCGAAGGCCGCATGGCTGCCAATGGCGCGCTGGCGATCAACCCGTCCTGCGTCCCCGTCTCACTGGTCGAGGCGCGCTACGGCGCCTTCGCCCTTGGCCAGACCCGCCAGACCCTGTGCCCGGTCGGCGGCGCGATGTTCGCGACCGGCCCCGCCGGCACCAGCGGCGGCGCGGAAATCCGCGACCTCGCTCTGTCCGGCCGCAATGGCGACAACCCCATGCGCCTGACCGCCGATCATGCCCGCATGATCCTGGGCCGCACCGGCTTTGCGCTCGCCAACCCGGCGCTCATCATCGGCCCGCCCGAAGCCCCCGCCGTTCGCCTCGCCGCCGCCACGCTGGACGGGATCGCGACGAAGGACGGCTTTGCCGGCAAGGTCGGCGGGGCAGGGGGGCAGATCGGCGCGGTGCCGCTCATCATGGAACAGGGCGCGGGCGACTGGAGCTTCGCCAGGGGCGCGCTCGCCTTCCGCGCCGCCGTCACCGTGCGCGATTCACAAACGCCCGCCCGCTTCGTGCCCTTGCTCTCCCCAGACTTCAGGCTGGCGATGAAGGATGGCCGCATCACCGCCAGCGGCTCGCTCACCGCCCCGCGCGGCGGCGCACTGGTCGCCCGCACCGACATCGTCCATGACCTGTCGAGCGCGAAGGGCCATGCCGATCTCATCGTCTCCGACCTCAATTTCGGTCCCAGCCTCCAACCCGAAGACATCACGCCGCTCACGCTCGGCGTCGTCGCCAATGTGAATGCGAAAGTGACGGGGCAGGGCCGGATCGACTGGACCGGCTCCAACGTCACCAGCAGCGGCACCTTCCGCACCGACAACGCCAATCTCGCCGCCGCCTTTGGCCCGGTCGAGGGGCTGTCGGGCGAAATCCACTTCACAGACCTCATCGGCCTCGTCTCCGCGCCGGGCCAGGAAGTGCGCATCGCGAAGGTCAATCCCGGCGTCGAGGTGCAGGACGGCATCGTCCGCTATCGTCTCGAAGCCGGACAGAAGGTTCGCATCGAGGGCGGCGGCTGGCCCTTCTCCGGCGGCAAACTGGACCTGCTGCCCACCACAATGAATTTCGGCGAGGATGTCGACCGTTATCTGACCTTCCGCGTCATCGGGCTGGACGCGGGCGCCTTCATTCAGGCGATGGAACTGGACAATGTCTCCGCCACCGGCACGTTCGATGGCATCATGCCGTTGATCTTCAACGCCAAGGGCGGACGGGTCGCGGGCGGCGTGCTGGTCGCGCGACAGCAGGGCATGCCTCCGCTCATCATGCCCGAAGGCGTGCTGCCCACCATCCCCTGCGATCCCACGCGCCAGTCGGGCGTCCTCTCCTATGTCGGCCCGGTGTCCAACGAGCAGGTCGGCGTCATGGGCAAGATGGCCTTCGACGCGCTCAAGAATCTGCAATATAAATGTCTGACCATATTGATGGACGGCGCGCTGGACGGCGAAATGGTGACGAATGTCGTCTTCAACGGCGTCAATCGCGGAAAATTGGGCGATGCGCCGTCGGGCATCAGCCGCAGTTTCATCGGCTTGCCCTTCATCTTCAACGTCCGCATTTCCGCGCCTTTCCGTGGCCTGATGGGCACCGCCCAATCCTTCATCGACCCGTCGCAACTGATCCAGAACAGCATCGGCGATCAGGTGCAGGGCGAAATGCGCACGGGCGCGCAACAAAATCTTGCGGTTCAGCCTGTGGAAAGCGACAAGGTGCGAAACGGGGAACCGAAATGAAAAAGCGAACGATCATGATGGCGGGTTTCGCCGGGCTGGCCCTCACCGGCTGTATCCAGGTGAAGGCCCCGGACAAGCCCATCGAAATCAACCTGAACGTCAAGGTCCAGCAGGAAGTGGTTGTGAAGCTGCAACGCGACGCGCAGGATCTTATCCAGAATAATCCGGAGTTGTTCCCGCAATGACACGCAAGCTACTGATCTTGGCCGCTAGCGCCGCAGTTGCGCTGGCCAGCGGTCTCCTCATGACTGCCCCCGCACGCGCCCAGTCCGGCGCCGTGGCCGCCGCCATGACGGCCGGCACGGTCGGCGAGCAGGCGGACGGCTATCTCGGCATCGCCGGCACGGTCGGAGCGGACGTTCGCTCCGGAGTGGAAGCGATCAACATCAAGCGCCGCGCCGCCTACACCCAGTTGGCCGGCCAGCGCGGGGTGACGGTACAGGATGTCGCCGCCGCCACCGGCTGCCAGACGCTGAGCAGCCGGGTGAAGCAGGGCCAGGTCTACCGCATCGGCGCCGGCGCCTGGCAGACCAAGGGCGCAGGCGCGATCGCGCTGCCGCCTTATTGCGCGACGGCTGGGTGATCGCAGCGGGTTTTAGGAAACAAAAAAGGCGCGGTGGCCCGGCTACCGCGCCTTTTTTTCTTATGAAGGATACTCCCCTTTTAGATGGGGTGATAATCGCTGGGATGACGGTATTCCGAGCCTTAAACCTCGAAGCCGACCGTCCGCTCTCCACCTGAAATTGCCACTCACCCCCACGTCATCCCGGCCTTGAGCCGGGATCCCGCTTCTTCTCCGGCAAACAAATAGCGGGATGCCGCGTCAAGCCCGGCATTTGCGCACTCATCATCCCCTCAATCCCGCCCCCTTCGCTTCGGACGCGCCTCCACGATCCTTCGCGCCTCCCCGCAATAAGGCGCCAGAAACCCGTACAACTGCCCCGTCAGCGCCTCTGTCATCAGCGTATAGAGCACATATTGCCCGCGCTTCTGTTCGCGCACCACGCCGGCCTCTTTCAGCACCGCCAGATGCTTGGAAATGGACGGCATCGCCATCTCGAAATTGTCGGCGATCTCGCCCACGGTCATTGGTTCGACCGCCAGATATTCCAGGATGCGGCGGCGCGGTTCGGATGCCAGCGCCTTGAAGATCTTGTCCATTCCTATTTAGCTAAATAGCAAATTACGTCCGCGCAACCCCGCGAACCTCTATTGTCCGAAAGGCCGGTTTTAGCCGCTTTTGTCGGGGTTGACACTCCGCCCAACCCTTCCTAGAGGGGCCTCGCCTTGACGGGTGCAGCCGCAAGCGCCATGCCGAACACACTGGCCGTAAAGCCTGATGGAGACGATGTATGGCAGCGGATACACCCGGACAGGACCAGGCGGGCGAGGACTCGCGGATCGCTTCCCTTGAGGAGCGGATCGCGAAGGCCGAGCATGTCGAGAAGGTCAGGCAGGGCGCCACGGAACAGGCAGCGGACGATGGATCGCGGCTGGGGAACCGGGTGCTGGCGGAACTGATCGGCGGTCTTGTCGGTGGTGCGTTGATCGGCTGGGTTCTTGACCGGCTGTTCGACACGACACCCTGGCTCCTGCTGGTTTTCCTCGGTCTTGGGATCGTGGCGGCCTTCAGGAACATCATCAGATTGACGACGACGAAGCCGCCCGAACAATAAGGCCGCATCGCTCCTAGTCCGAAGACATTAAGCGTTACATAGACGTTACAGGGGTCAACGTGGCAGAATCCGGCAAGATCGATCCGATGCACCAGTTCGCTATCGAACCCCTGTTCGGTACGGATCACTGGTCGCTGGGCGGCTTCAACATCGCCTTCACCAACAGCGCGCTCTATATGGTGCTCGCCGCTGTGGTGCTGTGGGTCTTCGTGATCGGCGGGATGAAGCGTGAACTGGTGCCGGGTCGCTGGCAGATGGCGGTCGAATATATGACCGGTTTCATCAAGAACCTGCTGGTCGCCAATATCGGCGACAAGGGTCGGAAATATATCCCTTACGTCTTCTCGCTCTTCATGTTCATCCTGTTGGCGAACCTGCTCGGCCTGTTGCCGCTGGGCCTGATCGGGATGCACCCCTTCACCTTCACCAGCCACTTCACCGCAACCGGCGTGTTGGCGATCATGAGCTTCTCGATCGTCCTGATCGTCGGCTTCTATAAGCATGGCTTCCACTTCTTCTCGCTGTTCGTGCCGCACGGCACGCCGATCGCGATGGTGGTCCCGCTCTTCTTCATCGAACTCGTCTCCTTCATGGTGCGTCCGTTCAGCCTTGGCCTGCGACTGTTTGTCGCGATGACCGCTGGCCACGTATTGCTGAAGGTGCTGGCGGGCTTCGTCATCAACAGCGCCAACGCCTCGCCGGCGCTGGGCTTCACGGTCGGCACCGCCAGCTTCATCCTGATGATCGGCATCAGCGCGCTGGAAATGCTGGTCGCGGTCATCCAGGCCTATGTGTTCGCGCTGCTGACCTCGGTCTATCTGAACGATGCCGAGAACCTGCACTAAGATTTCGCCAATTTCTTCAACTATTACTTTGATTTAACAAGGGAGTTTACGACATGGACGCAGAAGCCGCAAAGCTGCTCGGTGCTGGCCTGGCCGCAATCGGTGCGGGCATCGCCGCCCTCGGTGTGGGCAACGTGTTCAGCGCGTTCCTCGAAGGCGCGCTGCGCAATCCGGGCGCTGCCGACGGCCAGCAGGGTCGTCTGTTCATCGGTTTCGCCGCGGCGGAACTTCTGGGTCTGCTGGCGTTCGTTATCGCCATGATCCTGGTGTTCGTGGCCTGACACACGAAATTTGGAGCGGGCAGGGCGGCTTCATGCCATATCCTGCCCGCTTCCTTTATTTGACCGCCCTCTGATCGGACGGACCGTAAAATGCCTCAAATCGCGCAAATTGCCGATACTTACTCCAGCCAGATTTTCTGGTTGCTGCTGACCTTCGGCCTCGTCTTCTTCGTCATCGGCCTTGGCATGGTGCCCAAGGTGCAGGGCACGGCGGATGCGCGCGATGCGAAGATCAGCGGTGATCTGGACGCGGCCAAGGCCGCCTTCGCCCGCGCCGACGAAGCGGAAGCGGATTATCGCACCCGCGACGCCGCAAGCCGCGCCGCTGCCCAAGCGACGCTGGCCAAGGCCAAGAGCGAAGCCGCCAAGGCTTCCGAAGTCCGTCTCGCCGCCGCCGATGCGGTGGTCGCTGAAAAGATCGCCGCCGCCGAAGCCCGTATCAAGGGTGCCAGCGACGCGGCCATGACACAAATCGAAACCGTCGCCGCCGATGCGGCGCGCGACATGGTGGCTCGCATTTCCGGCGTGGAAGCCTCGGACGATGCAGCCCGCAACGCAGTAAAGGCGGCATTGGCCCATGGCTGAGGCAGCATCCCACAGCGCAGCGGAGGTTCCGCACTTGAACCAGGCAATTCACGCAGAAGGCATGGAGCCGGTCGGCACCGTCGCCCATGAAGGAGTCGAGCCGCACACTGATCCCAAGGCGGTCGGCATGGACGCGACGGCCTGGGTCAGTCTGGCGATGGCCGCGTTCATCGTCATTCTGCTGATCAAGAAGGTGCCCGCCCTGATCGGTGGCGCGCTGGACGGCCGGATCGCCCAGATCAAGGCACAGCTTGCCGAAGCGTCGAAACTGCGCGCCGAAGCCGAAACGCTCAAGCGCGAATATGAAGCCAGGCTGGCCGCTGCGGCCGGCGAAGCCGACGCCATGCGCAAGGCGGCCGAGCATGAAGCCGAAGGGCTGATCGCCGACGCAAAGGTCCACGCCGAAGATCTGGTCGCCCGTCGTCAGAAGATGGCGGAAGACAAGATCGGCGCAGCCGAACGCGCCGCCATCGCCGGCATCCGGGCCAAGGCTGTGAACGCAGCGACCGCCGCTGCCGCCACCTTGATCGCCCAGGGCCATGACGCCAAGGCCGACAAGGAATTGGTCGACAGCGCGATATCGGGTCTCGGCACGATCAACTGATCGGATCGGACGGAACATAAAAGGGCCGGTGCGCACGTCGCACCGGCCCTTTTATGTTTTCGGCATATTGCTCACATATCGTTCCCCGGCGAAGGCCGGGGTCCAGTCCTGCAAGGCCCGATCGACCCCCGCCTTCGCCGGGGAACGGATTAGGGCAATGCGTGCAGAACACCGGGCGGCCCTTTCAAGCCGCCCGTTCCTTGCCTCATCCCGCCAGCGTGGCGTTGTCGATCACGAAGCGATATTTGACGTCGCTCTTCTGCATCCGCGCATAAGCGGTCTCGATCTCCTGGATCGCGATCGTCTCGATCTCGGCGACGATGCCCTTTTCGGCACAGAAATCGAGCATCTCCTGCGTCTCTGCGATCCCACCGATCAGCGACCCGGCGATGGACCGACGCTTGAAGATCAGCGCCGCGATATTGGGCGACGGGTGCGCATGTTCCGGTACGCCCACCAGCGTCATCGTCCCGTTCCGCTTCAGCAGCGCGGTAAAGGCGTCCAGGTCATGGCTCGCCGCGACCGTATTCAGGATGAAGTCGAAGCTGGCCGCATGCGCCGCCATCTCGTCCGCATTGCGCGACACGATCACCTCGTCAGCCCCCAGCGCCAGCGCGTCCTGCCGCTTGCTCTCGGATGTCGTGAACGCCACCACATGCGCGCCCAGCGCATGGGCCAGCTTCACGCCCATATGACCAAGGCCGCCGATGCCGACGATGCCGACCTTCTTGCCGGGGCCGGCCTGCCAGTGGCGCAGCGGCGACCAGGTGGTGATGCCAGCGCACAGCAGGGGGGCGACCGCCGCCAGTTGTTCCGGCGCATGGCTGACCTTCAGGACGAAATCGTCCTTGACGACGATGCTCTGCGAATAGCCGCCCAGCGTATGGCCGGGGGCGTCGGCGGTCGGGCCATTATAGGTGCCGGTGAAGCCTGTCTCGCAATATTGCTCCAGCCCCTCTTCGCAGGAGGCGCAACTCTGGCAGCTATCGACCATGCAGCCGACGCCGACCGTGTCGCCGACCTTGAACTTGCTCACATGGTCGCCGACGGCGGTGACATGACCGACGATTTCATGGCCGGGTACGCAGGGATAATGTGTGCCGTCCCATTCGGAACGGACCTGGTGCAGGTCCGAATGGCAGACGCCGCAATAGGCGATGGCGATCTGCACGTCATGCGCGCCGACGGCGCGGCGTTCGATGTCGATGGCTTCCAACGGCTTGTCGGCCGCATAAGCGCCATAGGCTTTTACGCTCATTGGGTGATCCCTTTGATGCTGGTGGGTCGAATATTATGGAGAGGCCGTGTCTTTCTGTACGGTCCGGTATAGATAGAGCGAAAACCGCTCCGATCAACCCCGACCATTGCGAAAGATGGCGCGCACGCTATCTCTGCGCTCATGTCCGGCCCGCAATCCCCCGATCGTTTCAACGAAGACAAGGCGAGCTTCACCATCACCGGCAGCCAGCCGGATATCGACACCGGCGTGGAAGCGATCCGCACGACGCTCAAGACCTTGCCGATCCGTCCCGGCGTCTATCGCATGCACGATGCGCGCGGCGACGTGCTCTATGTCGGCAAGGCCCGCGCGCTCAAGAATCGCGTCGCTAACTATACCCAGGTCGATCGCCTGCCGCGCCGGCTCCAGCGCATGGTCGCCCAGACGCGCAGCATGACCATCGTCACCACCAACAGCGAAGCCGAAGCGCTGTTGCTGGAGGCGCAACTGATCAAGCGCTATCGCCCGCCCTACAACGTCCTGCTGCGGGACGACAAAAGCTTCCCCTTCATCCTGCTGCGCGACGATCACGCCTTCCCCCGCGTTCAGAAGCATCGCGGCGCGCGCAAATATAAGGGCCGCTATTACGGCCCCTTCGCCAGCGCCGGGTCGGTGACGCGCACGATCAACGCGCTGCAAAAGCTGTTCCTGCTGCGCTCCTGTACCGACAGCTTCTTTGCCAACCGCTCGCGCCCCTGCCTGCTCTATCAAATCAAGCGCTGTTCGGCCCCCTGCGTCGATCGTATCGACCCGGACGGCTATGCCGAACTGGTGAAGGACGCGCAGGACTTCCTTGGCGGCAAATCCACCGCCGTGCAGAAGAAACTGGGCGCCTCCATGCAGGCGGCGTCGGATGCGATGGATTTCGAGCAGGCGGCGGTGATCCGCGATCGCCTGAAAGCGCTGACCTTCATTCAGGGGTCGCAGGCGATCAATGCCGAAGGACTGGGCGACGCAGACATATTCGCGCTGGCGGAAAAGGGCGGGGCGATGTGCATCCAGGCCTTCTTCATTCGCGGCGACCAGAATTGGGGCCATCGGAGCTTCTTTCCGGTCCACACCGCCGACGTCGCGACGGAGGAGGTGCTGGAAAGCTTCATGGCGCAATTTTACGAGGAAGTGCCGCCGCCGCGCCTCATCCTCACCGACCGCGAACCGGCCGAATGCGAACTGATGGCACTGGCGCTGGCCGAGCGGGCAGGGGGCAAGGTCCGCATCGAAGTCCCCCAGCGCGGCGACCGCACCCGCCTCATCAAGCAGGCGCAGCGCAATGCGGTGGAGGCGCTCGACCGCCGTCTTGCCGAAACCACCAGCCAGGGCCGGATCATGGACGACATGGTCGAGGCGTTCGGGCTGGAGGGCGTGCCCGACCGCATCGAAATCTACGACAACAGCCATATTCAGGGTGCCCATGCGCTGGGCGCGATGGTGGTCGCCGGGCCGGAGGGTTTCCGCAAGAACGCCTATCGCAAGTTCAACATGAAAGACCCGGCGATCAGCAACGACGATTTCGCGATGATGCGCGAAATGTTCGAACGCCGTTTCGGCCGCGCGCAAAAAGAAGACCCGGATCGCGACAGCGGCGAATGGCCCGACCTCGTTCTGATCGACGGCGGCAAGGGCCAGCTATCGGCGGCGCGCACCATGCTGGAGGAAATGGGCATAGAAGATGTGACCATGATCGGCGTTGCCAAGGGGCCGCACCATGGCCGCGACGGGCGCGAAGTCTTCCATATGCTCGACGGACGGGAAATCAGTTTCCCGATCAACCATCCGGTCCTCTTCTATTTGCAACGCCTGCGCGACGAAGCCCACCGCTTCGCCATCGGCGCTCACCGCGCCAAGCGCAGCAAGGCGATCACGGTCAGTTCGCTGGACGAAGTCCCCGGCATCGGCCCCGCCCGCAAGAAAGCGCTGCTGATGCACTTCGGCACGGCGCGGGCAGTCCGCGACGCGGCGCTCGACGACCTCGCCAAGGCGCCGGGCGTGTCGAAGGCGGTGGCGCAGCAGGTCTATGACTATTTTCACGGCTGATGGGGGACGGCCAAAGGGCATGGTCGAGGGCGGGAGCGGCGCTATATATCCTTTCCCCGCTTCCGGGCGAGGGATCGGAGCATCCGCGCTGGTCGCGTCCATTCCGCCGCCTTGCCCGACCAGCCCCTCTATGACATCCCTGTCATGATTGGGGCGAACCCGGAAACCGTCATCCTGCTTCACGGCTTCGGCGGCCATCCACTTCAGACCGCGCTTCTCGCCCGCCGTTTGCGCGCAGCCGGCTACACCGTGGCGAACATCGGCTACCCAAGCTGGCGCTGGCCGATCGACCGGGTGCTGGCCCACCTCCACCAGCACATCACCACCAGACCGGCCCATGACTCGCGTCCACTCCACTTCGTCGGCCACTCCATGGGCGGCCTGCTGCTGCGCGCCTATCTCGCCCGCCATCGCCCCGTCCAACTCGGCCGCGTCGTCATGCTCGGCACGCCCAACGGCGGCAGCGAACTGGCTGATCTCTGCTATCGCCTGCGCCTCGACCGCCCGGTCCTGAACCATGCCGGTATCCTGCTCCGCACCCAACGCGACGCCACGACGCAGGCGCTCTTCGGCGCCGTCGATTATCCCCTCGGCATCATCGCCGGCGACCGTCCGATGATCGGCGCGCTGCCCGATTTCGTCTTCCGCGCCCCCAATGACGGCAAGGTCAGCGTCGCCGCCACCCACCTGCCCGGCCAGAGCGACCATCTGATCCTGCCCGTCGCCCACACCGCGATGATCTACAACCGCCCGGTCGCCGATCAGGTCGCCCATTTCCTGCGCGAAGGCCGCTTCAAGCGCCCCTGAATTTCTGCTACACAGCCGCATCCAGAAAAAAGGTCGCATCTCTTCCGTAACGATCAAGGAATAGATGTTGTGCGCACATTTCTGACGTCTCGCCCCGCTCGCGGCGCGCTTCTTCTCGCATCCCTCGCCTTTCTCGCCGCCCCCGGCTCCAGCCAGCAGGGGTCCGGTCCCATTGCCCGCTACACGATCGACGCCGGCACCATGTCAGGCATGGCCGCCATGGCTGGCGGCGGCGGCGGCATGGGCGCGGCCATGAGCATGATGATGGGGGGCGGCAACAAGCCGATGCACGAACTCGTCCTGCGCCTCGGCTCCACCCGCGCGCCTGCCAGCGGCGCCCCGGCCGCCGAACATTTCATGCCCGCCGGCGCCGGCCTTGGCGCCTCGGTCCCGCTCGTCACGCCGCGCATCGCCTCCAGCGAGGACCAGCCCATGCCCGGCGAACGGCCCAAGGGCCGCCTGCTCATCTATTGGGGTTGCAGCGCCACGGTCGGCGCGGGCCAGCCGGTCGTCATCGACTTCGCGAAGGTCGCCAGGGGCCAGATGCCGCCCGGCCTCTACATGACCGGCGCGTCCATCCCGCAGGAATGGCAGGTCCGCGCGTCGAACAGCAAGACCTATGGCGACTGGCCCAATGGCCAGACTCGCAAAACCGTCTCCGCCAACAGTTCCCTGCTTGGCGACCATCGCATCGCCGGCAATTACAGCCCCGACATCGCGTTCAACCTGAAACAGGATTTCATGCCCGCCATCACCGGCTCTGCGCGCCAGATCGCCGGCGGGGCGACGATCCTTAGCTGGAACAGCCTGCCTCAGGCGACCGGCTATTATGCCTGGACCTTCGGCGCGCAGGAAAATGGCGACATGGTCTGGTGGGCCTCGTCCGCCAGCCAGGCCTTTGGCGGCCCGGTATGGGACTGGATGTCGCCTGCCGCCGTGCAGAAGATGATCGCGCAGAAGATCGTGATGCCGCCCAGCCAGACCAGTTGCACCGTCCCCGCCGCCGTCACCCAGGCGGGCGGCGAGATGCTGATGGGCAGCCTCTACGCCTATGGCCCGGAAGCCGACTTCGCCTATCCGCCGCGCCCCGCCGATCCCAAGATGGCATGGAAGCCCGAATGGATCGCCCGCGTCCGCTATCGCGCCAACACCATGTGGATGCTGAATGGCCCCGACATGGGCAGCATGATGAGCCAGGCCGCCGATGACGAGGATGATGCCCCCGCCCGGCAGGTGCCAAAGAAAAAGAAGAAATGCGGCGGCGGCCTTGGTGGGATGCTCGGCGGCGCCATGGGCGTGGGCTGCTAGAAACAGGCGACCCGTTGCGTTATTGCGAACGCAGCCCGGCAATCCGTGGCCGCGTCATATGGATCGCTCCGCTCCGCCCGCAATGACGTTTCACCGGTCAATTCTGCCTTGTCCCAGCCCGAAACAGGCTGGCGCCGCCCCCACGCTTGCGTCACCCTCGCGGCATCCCGATTCAGGAGAGACACCGATGCCCTCTGACCTCATCTTCTACACCAACCCCATGTCGCGCGGACAGATCGTCCGCTGGATGCTGGAGGAGGTCGGCGCGCCCTATGACACGGTGATCCTCGACTATGGCGACGATGGCATGAAGGCCGCAGATTATCGCGCCATCAACCCGATGGGCAAGGTGCCCGCGATCGTCCATAACGGTCGCACCGTCACCGAATGCGCCGCCATCTGCGCCTATCTGGCCGACGCCTTCCCGGACGCGAACCTCGCTCCGCCAGCCGCCGACCGCCATGATTATTATCGCTGGCTCTTCTTCGCCGCAGGCCCGGTCGAGGCCGCCGTCACCAACAAAGCCATGGGCTTCACCCTGCCCGAAGGCCGGGAACGCACCGCCGGCTATGGCAGGTTCGAGGACACCATCGCCGCGCTGGAAACAGCCGTCGCGGGCGAAGCCTGGATTTGCGGCGACCAGTTCACCGCCGCCGACGTCTATGTCGGCTCGCAGATCGACTGGGGCCTTAACTTTAAGTCCATACCCTCCAGCCCCGCGCTGGAAGCCTATGCCGCCCGCTTGCGAACACGCCCCGGTTACAAGAGGCAGAAGGAAATCGACGGCGCCCTCATCGCGCAAATGCAGAAACAGGACTGAACGCCAGCGTCCCCCCTCCCTCCCAGAGAGGGGGGAGGGGGTAGCGAGCAAAGCGAGCTTCCAACAAAAAAAGGCCCGGCGGATCGCTCCACCGGGCCTTTCTCATATCAAATCCGCGATGCGATCAGCGGCGATCGCCGAACAAGCGCAGCAGGAACAGGAACATGTTGATGAAGTCGAGATAGAGGTTCAGCGCCCCCATCACTACCGACTTGCCCATCATGTCCGTGCCCGCGACATGGGCATAGATGCCCTTGATCTTCTGCGTGTCATACGCGGTCAGGCCCGCGAACAGCAGCACGCCGACGCCGCTGATGACCAGGCTCATCGCGTTCGACTTCATGAAGATGTTGATCAGGCTGGCGACGAACAGGCCGACAACGCCCATGATCAGGAAGGTGCCGAAACCCGACAGATCCTTCTTGGTGGTATAGCCCCACAGGCTGAGGCCAGCAAAAGCGGCGGCCGTCGCGAAGAAGGTCTGCGCGATCGACGTGCCGGTATAGGCCAGGAAAATATAGGAGAGCGACACGCCCATCACCGCCGCATAGGCCCAGTAGAGCGCCTGCGCTGCGCCGGTCGACAGGCGATTGATGCCGAAACTGAGCACCATGACGAAGGCCAGCGGCGCGAACATCACGATATATTTAAGGATGCCGGGGCCAGCGAACACGCTGTAGGCCATGCCGCTATTGGCAAAGAGCAGCGCCACGATGCCGGTCAGCAGTACGCCGCTCGCCATATAATTATAGACGGACAGCATATATTTGCGCAGCCCGGCGTCGAACGCCTCGCCACGCGCTGCCGTCGCGCCGCCAAAGCCCGCCATGCCGGCAGGGCTGTCGGAACGGGGATCGGACCAATTGGCCATGGAAATCATCTCCTTTGCCGGCATCGGTGCCGGTGCACATCTATTATCGGCCCAACCGCCCCCGACTTCAAGCCAAACCCGCACACATGGACGCTTCGACATCATCCGGACAGCAAATGTCATGGTCGCCGCGGCAGGACATGCGGCCGTTCATCTTCTCCCCATGCCCGGCGCGACCCACAGCCATTCGGTCCACCCGTCACGCCACTACCAATGTAG
The DNA here is from genome assembly GCF_001421665.1 of Sphingobium sp. Leaf26. Taxonomy (GTDB): domain Bacteria; phylum Pseudomonadota; class Alphaproteobacteria; order Sphingomonadales; family Sphingomonadaceae; genus Sphingobium. The sequence continues at coordinate 14,632 of NZ_LMKV01000001.1, read as the reverse complement.
GATAATCTCTGATCTATCCTGTCAGATGACCCGCTCCGCACCGCTCCCAATCCCGTCCGTCACGCTAAAACAGGCACCTGACAGTGACCCACCCGGCGCGTCCCTGCGTCCGACCCGTCGCTTTGGTGGCGCGTCGCGGGCGCCTGCCCATGACCTGCCCGTCGCGTCTCCGTCGCTTCACGCCCATTTTTCCCCGATTCTGCGTACCCAGTGACGGTGTGAACTTCGGCCCCGTGACTTCGTTGTGACCCGGCAAGCCCATCCCCATATGCCGTCCAATCCAGAATCACCCCATCCGGAGCCGATCATGAAAAGCATCAACCCCGCCACCGGACAAGAGATCGCCACCCACGCCGAACTGACCGAAGCGCAGATCGACGCCGCGCTCGACCGGGCGACCGCGACGTTCGCGACCTGGCGGGAAACGGATATCGCGGAACGCACCGCGCTCCTCTCCGACCTCGCCGATGCCTATCATGACCATCGTGATCGGCTCGCCCGCATGGCGGTGCTGGAAATGGGCAAGACGCTCAAATCGGCGCTGGCCGAAGTCGACAAATGCGTCGCCGTCTTCCGTCACTATGCCAGGGAAGGTCCGGCGATGCTGGACGGCGGCACTATCCCGCTGGCATCGGGCGGGACGGCCGATCTGGTCTGGCTGCCGATCGGCCCTGTGCTGGCCGTGATGCCGTGGAATTTCCCCTATTGGCAGGTCGCCCGCTTCCTGGCCCCCTGCATCCTCGCCGGCAATGTCGGCCTGCTCAAACATGCCAGCAATGTGCAGGGCGTCGGCGGATTGATGCAGGAGATGATGGGCCTCGTCGGCGCACCAGATGGCCTGTTCCAGAACCTTTCCATCCGCTCAGGCGCTGTCGCCGCGATAATCGCCGACGATCGCGTGGCGGCGGTGACGCTCACCGGCAGCGAGGATGCCGGCCGCGCCGTGGCGGAACAGGCGGGCAGGGCGCTCAAGAAGGTCGTTCTGGAACTGGGCGGGGCCGATCCCTTCATCGTCATGCCCTCGGCCGATCTCGACGCGGCGGTCAGGCACGCCGTTACTGCGCGCATCCAGAATACGGGCCAGTCCTGCATCTGCGGCAAGCGCATGATCGTGCATACCGACATCTACGACGCCTTTCTGGAGCGCTTCACGGCGGCGATGGCTGCGGTGAAGGCGGGCGATCCCCTCGATCCCGCCTCCGACATGGGGCCGCTCTCCAGCGAGGAGCAGCGCCGCACCGTGCAGGAACAGATATGGAAGATGAAGGCCGCCGGCGCGACCCTGATCGGTGGCGAAGCCCTGCCGGGGCCGGGTGCCTATATCAACGCGGGCATCCTGATCGACGTGCCGACCGACCCGGCGCTGATGGGGGAAGAGATTTTCGGTCCCATCGCCATGCTTTTCAAGGCGACCGATATCGACGATGCGATCGCCATCGCCAACGCCATCCCCTTCGGCCTCGGTTCCTCGGTGTGGACCAACGATCCGGACGAACAGGCCCGCTTCATCCGCGACGTGCAGGCCGGCATGACGGCGGTCAACCAGATGCTGTCCTCCGCCCCCGAAGCCCCCTTCGGCGGCGTGAAGCGCTCCGGCCATGGCCGCGAACTCGGTCCCTATGGCCTGCACGAATTCATGAATTTGAAGAGCGTCTATCGAAAATGAGTGGTTCCCTCTCGTCCCGTTCGCCCTGAGTTTGTCGAAGGGCTTCCCTTCTTTTCCATCGCCTCCGAGAAGGACAATGAAGCTTCGACAGGCTCAGCCCGAACGGATTAATCGGTGATGCAGCTTCGCAGAAAGACGCTGCTCGACTAGAGACATGACCCATGCCCAGCCTCACCACCACCGCGATCGTCTGCGCCGTGCGCCATCATGGCGAACATGGCGCGATTGCGCGGTTGCTGACGCCGGACGACGGATTGCTGCCGGGCTATGTCCGGGGCGGGCGGTCCCGGACGATGCGTCCGACATTGCTGCCCGGCAATATCGTGAAGGCCGACTTCCGCGCCCGCACGGAAGATCAACTGGCGGGCCTGACCGTCGAACTGATCCGCAGCCGGGCGCCGCTCCACGCCGAACCGCTCCCCGCCGTGGCGATCGACTGGAGTTGCGCCCTGACCGCCGCTGCCCTGCCGGAGGGCACGCCCTATCCCGCGCTGCATCAGGCGCTGGAAGGCGTGCTGGGTGCGGTGGAGGCAGCCCCGGCGGCGCGAGGTTGGGCCGTGGCGCTGGTGCGCTACGAACTGCTGCTCCTCGCCGAACTCGGCTTCGGCCTCGACCTCACCCGCTGCGCCGCGCAGGGCGACACGGACGACCTCGCCTATGTCAGCCCGCGCAGCGCCGCCGCCGTCAGCCGATCCGCGGCAGCGGGTTATGAAAATCGCCTGCTCCCGCTGCCGCCTTTCCTGCTGGAGGGCGGCATGGGCGACTGGACGCAGATAGAGGACGGCCTGCGCCTCACCGGCTTCTTTCTGGAGCGCTCCGTCCTCACCGACCGGCGCGCCGATGTGCTGGCGGCGCGGGAAAGACTGGTCGAGCGGCTCAAAAGGGCGGTTGCGTGAAACCTCCTGTCTCCATAAGGGGCAGCCACGCAATATAAGGAGTCTCGCCATGTTGATCGCCCTGTTCCCCGGAGACGGTATCGGTCCAGAAATCGTCGCTCAGGCGAAGCGCGTGCTGGATGCACTGGCGATCGACGGCATCACCTATGAAGACGGCCTGGTCGGCGGCGCGGCGTACAAGGCGGTCGGCCATCCCCTGCCGCCCGAAACGCTGGAGATCGCGAAGCGCGCAGACGCCGTCCTGTTCGGCGCGGTCGGCGATCCCGACTGCGACTCACTGGAACGGCATTTGCGCCCGGAACAGGCGATCCTGGGCCTGCGCAAGGAACTGGGCCTCTTCTCCAACCTGCGCCCGGCCAAGGTCTTCCCGGAACTGGCCCATGAAAGCGCATTGAAACCCGAAGTTGCCGGGTCGATCGACCTGCTGATCGTCCGCGAAACCAATGGCGACGTCTATTTCGGCGAAAAGGGCTTCCGTCAGACCGCCGATGGCCTGCGCGAAGGCTATGACATCATGTCGTACAACGAAGCCGAAGTGCGCCGTATCGCCCATGCCGGTTTTCAGGCCGCCCGCGCCCGTCGCGGCAAGCTCTGTTCGGTGGACAAGGCCAATGTGCTGGAGACCAGCCAGCTCTGGCGCGACGTGGTGATCGAAGTATCGGCCGACTATCCCGACGTCGCCCTGACCCACATGTATGTGGACAATGCCGCGATGCAACTGGTCCGCAATCCCGGCCAGTTCGACGTCATCGTCACCGGCAACCTGTTCGGCGACATCCTCTCCGATCAGGCCAGCATGTGCGTCGGTTCGATCGGCATGCTGGCGTCGGCCACGCTGAACGGCAGTGGGCAAGGGCTGTATGAGCCGATCCACGGTTCCGCGCCCGATATCGCCGGTCAGGGCAAGGCCAATCCGCTGGCCACCATCCTGTCTGCTGCGATGATGCTGCGCTACTCGCTGAACCTGCCCGAACAGGCCGACCGCATCGAAACGGCGGTGGCGAAGGCGCTGGCCAATGGCGCACGCTCGCCCGATCTGGGCGGTACGATGAACACGGTGGACATGGGCGATGCCGTTCTGGCGGTGCTCTGATCGCTCGGTTCGTCGCATAAACGGCGGAAAGATTTAAGCTTTGCGTCCCCATGCCGATCTAATTGGGAAATGGGGACGCACAAATGCACATGGAATTGACTCAGGGGCATAACGACCTGCGTGTGGCGATGCGCGATTTCGCGTATATCATGCAGGCGGCCAATGCCGACGACTTACCGGAAGTCGCCCGCCGCCGCATCCGTTTCTCGCAACTGTTCCGGGAACATATGGGGCAGGAGGATGCGATGGTTACGGCGCTGCGCCGCCGCTCGCTCACGCCGCAAGCGGACAGCATCGTGCGTGACCATGGTCGGGCGGTGGTCGCCTTGTTCCTGCGCTACAGCGACCATATCAAATATTGGACGCCAGCCCAGATCGGTCAGGACTGGCCGGGATATCGCGACGCAGTGCTGGTCCTGCAAAACGCGCTCTACGACCGGATGGAGTGGGAAGAACAGCATCTCCACCCGCTCTTCACCGGCCCCAGCCTGCGGGCAGCCTGAAGGGTCCAATTTGCCGGCATCGGTCCTGTCCTACTCTGCATCCGGCGGATAAGGGCGGACCATGACCGATTTCACCCTCGCTTCCCTCCGTGCCGCCGCCGCCATGGTCCATGCGCAGGTGCCGCCGACCCCGCAATATGCCTGGCCGCTCCTGGGTCGGCGCAGCGGTTGCAACCTGTGGGTCAAGCATGAGAACCACACGCCAACCGGTGCCTTCAAGGTGCGGGGCGCGATTACCTATATCGACTGGCTACGTCGCACGCATCCGGACGTCACCGGCATCATTACCGCTACCCGTGGCAATCACGGCCAGGCGCAGGTCCGTGCCGCCACGATCGCCGGTCTGTCCGCCACCATCATCGTCCCCCATGGAAATGCGCTCGAAAAAAATGCCGCGATGCGCGCTTTCGGCGCGACACTTATCGAACATGGCCATGATTTCGACAGCGCCAAGGCGGAGGCGATCCGCATGGCACAAGAGCAGGGGTTGTTCATGGTCCCCGCCTATCATGACGAACTGGTGCGCGGGGTCGCCAGCTATGGGCTGGAACTGTTCGACGCCGTGCCGGACCTCGACACCGTCTACGTTCCGGTCGGTTGCGGGTCGGGTCTATGCGGCACGATTGCCGCTCGCGACGCGCTCGGGCTGAAGACCAAGGTGGTCGGTGTCGTCTCCGCTCATGTCGATGCGGCCAAGCGCAGTTTCGAAGCGGGCCGTCTGATCGCATCGCCCACCGCCCATACTTTTGCCGATGGGGTGGCGGTCTGCACCCCGGTTCAGGCCGCGCTCGACTATTTCGGGCCGCGCGCCGACCGCTTCGTCTCAGTCACCGACGATGAAGTGGCGGAGGCGATTCGCATCTATTGGCAGGACACACACAATCTCGCCGAAGGCGCCGGCGCCGTGGCATTGGCCGCATGTTTGCAGGAAAAGGCGCGAATGCAAGGTAAGAAGGTTGCGGTTATCCTCTCGGGCGGTAATGGCGATATGAGCCAGATGGCCGAGATATTGGGCGGCGCCACGCCGCAGGTGGAATTGCGGAAAGCGATATGAAGCGTAAGAGCGGTCAGAACCCGGAAATCACGAAGCGCTGGAAGCCGGCAACGCTGGCCATTCGCGGCGGCACGGCCCGCAGCGAATATGGCGAGACGTCCGAAGCACTCTTCCTGACCAGCGGCTACAGCTATGATCGGGCCGAGGATGCCGCGGCGCGCTTTGCCGGCGATCAGATCGGCATGACCTATTCGCGGCTCCAGAATCCGACCGTGGAAATGCTGGAACAGCGCATTGCGCTGCTCGAAGGCGCGGAGGCTTGCCGCGCCACCGCCACCGGCATGGCTGCGATGACCGCTGCCCTGCTGTGTCAGTTGTCGGCCGGTGACCATGTCGTCGGTGCCAAGGCCGCCTTCGGATCGTGCCGTTGGTTGACCGACACGTTGCTGCCGCGCTTCGGTATCGAAACGACGACCATCGACGGTAGCGACACCGCTGCCTGGGAAGCGGCCGTTCGCCCGAATACGAAGGTCTTCTTCTTCGAAACCCCGGCCAACCCGACCATGGACATCGTGGATCTGGCGGCGGTCTGCGCCATTGCGAAGGCGCACGGCATCACCACCGTCGTCGACAATGCCTTCGCCTCTCCCGCGCTCCAGCGGCCGATGGAGTTCGGCGCGGATGTCGTCGCCTATAGCGCGACCAAGATGATGGATGGGCAGGGCCGTGTGCTCGCCGGCGCCATCTGCGGCACGCGCGACTGGATCGACAATGTCCTGCTGCCTTTCCATCGCAATACCGGCCCGACGCTCAGCGCCTTCAATGCCTGGGTCGTGCTCAAGGGGCTGGAGACGCTGGACCTGCGCATCCGCCGCCAGAGCGAAAATGCGCTGAAGGTCGCGAAATTCCTCGAAGGGCGTGTGGCGAAGGTCAAGTATCCTGGCCTGGAAAGCCATCCGCAACACACCTTGGCGATGCGGCAGATGGAGGCCGCCGGGCCGATCTTTTCCCTCTATGTCGGCGGCGGCCGGGCGGAGGCGCATGGCCTGCTCAACGGGCTGGAACTGGTCGATATCAGCAACAATATCGGCGATTCGCGCTCGCTCATGACCCATCCTGCCTCCACCACCCACTATGGCATGGCGGAAGCGGCGCGGCTGGAGGTCGGCATTACCGAGGACATGCTGCGCCTCAATGTCGGGCTGGAGGATGCGGACGATGTCATTGCCGATCTCGATCAGGCCCTTCGTACGATAGGGCGTTGACGAAAGAGGGGGTTAGGGCGCATTTCTGAGACATGACGGTGCTTGCGCTCTTCCCCTTTCATGCGACCACGCGGGACGTTACCGTTCATGCCGCGGTCACTTTCCTGCCCGAACAGTCGGAGCCGGACCGGGGCCGCTGGTTCTGGGCCTATCATATTCGCATCGAAAATCAGGGCGACCAGCCGGTGCAACTCCTGACCCGCCACTGGATCATCACCGATGGGCGCGGCGCGCAGCATATGGTGGATGGCGACGGCGTGGTCGGCGAACAGCCTGTGGTTCAGCCGGGGAAAAGCTATGACTATGTATCGGGTTGCCCCCTTAATACGCCGAACGGCTCGATGAAGGGCAGCTATCGCATGATCGATGTGGGCGGTGAGACGTTCGAGGTCGCCATTCCCCATTTCGCCCTGATCGCGCCGGCGGTGGCCGAATGAAGCGGACTCATTTGCCATTGAATGGCCTGCGTGTGCTGGATGCGGCGGCGCGGCACCTGTCCTTCACCCGCGCGGCCGACGAACTGGCGGTGACGCCAGCAGCAGTGGGCCAGCAGATTCGCGCGCTGGAGGATATGTTGGGCGTCGTCCTGTTCCGCCGCACGCCCAAGGGGCTGGAACTGACGCCGGAAACCGAAGCGGGCCTCGACGCCCTGCGCGCCGGCTTCCTCGAATTTGAAGAAGCCGTTCGCGCCATGCAGGCGGGCCAGTCCAGCAACGCGCTGACCATCGCCGCCCCGCGCGATATCACCGCCAAGTGGCTCCAGCCACGTCTCGCCACCTATGCCGCCAGCCAGTCGGACCTGACTTTCCAGATCATATCCGCTGACGAGGCGCTCGATTTCACGGAGGCCAATCTGGATATCGCCGTGCGTTTGAGCGATGGCGCCGGCGAACATGAGGGCATCAAGATCGGTGAAGCGGCCTATGTCACGGTCGAGGCTGCGGCAGGTGGTCCCGATCATCGCATCGACTGGCCCGGCTGCCCGGCGGGCGACAAACCGGCCATCATCCGCGTCGCGGATGGCGGCCTGGCGATCGAGGCGGCGGCAAACGGCTTTGGCCGTGCCCGCGTGCCGATGTTGCTGGCGCAGGCTGATCTGGCGGCTGGCCGGATACGGCAGGTGGGCGACACCGTCCCAACCCTGCTCGCCTACTGGCTGATCGCCCCGCTACCCCAATGGCGACAGAAGAAGGTCAAGGCGCTGGTGGAAGCGCTGACGGCGTAAGAGGTTTCCGGTTCGTACGTAAGGCACGGCCACATCCGCAAGTCGGGACATTGATGTTTCACGTAGATTATGATCGCTTCGACAATCGGCTGACCATCAAAGTCGCGGGTTTCTGGACAGCGGACGATGTTGTCGCACTTGCAACGGAGGTTGGATCGAAAGCCCGTCAGGCCAGCGCCATCCGCGATGATTTCAACGTCGTCGTCGAATCGTTCGATTTTCCGGTGCAGGCCAATGACGTGGCCGACCTGCTCGCCAACATCATGCGAGGAGGTATGACCTTCACCAGCGGGCGTACGGCGGTCGTCGTGGGCAGCCAGTTGAACCGGGCGCAGGCGGAAAGAACTTTGGTGCATCCCCGAGTGCGTGTCTTCATGACGATGGAAGAGGCACTGCTGTGGCTTGACGCGCCGCAAGCCCCTGTCATTCCGTCAGCAGGTTGAGAGCCCGCGTCATCAGCGCAACGAAACGACCTTCGTCCACCCGCGCGGCGGGATTGTTCCAACTGCCACTCACCGCATACCACGCGCCGCCGTGCCCCTGCGCCAGCATATTCATCGCCATGACGCCGGGTTCGCTTCCGCCTTTATATCCCAGATAGCGCCAGCGTTTCGCATCGGCCGGCGCAATGCCGGGATTGACCGCCAGGATCGGTAGCGCCTCGCCGCCACGGCGACGCAGCCAGTCGAGCAGGCTGATCATGTCCCTTGGCGAGGCAAACCATTCGATGCTGTCGATCGCCGTCGGGATCTCCGCAACACTCCCCACATCCACCTTGTCGGCTGTCAGGCGCGCAGCCGCATCCCGTAGCATCGTCCGGCGAGCGGCAGGGTTTGCCCCTTCATAGCGCCGCCGCAGGTCGGCATTGGCCGGCATCTTCAGCGCGAAGGCCTCCGCAGTGCTCAGGATCGGCAACGCCTTGTCTGCTTCCGCATGACCGCTCGCTGCCAGCATCGCATCGACCTTCCCCCGCCCTACCGTCGCCAGTAACGTGTCGCTGGCGCTATTGTCGCTTTCGGCGATCATCGCCGTGGCCAGACTGTGCAGGGTCATCGGCGCGTGGTCGGGCCATCCCATCAGCCGCCCGGAAAAACTTTTCGGACCTAACGGTACGACATCGGTCCATCGCCGTTCTTGGGCCGACGTCGCACGGGCCAGTTCGGCCAGAATGTAGAGTTTGAAACTGGACCCGATCGCCATCTGTGCGTCGGTGCGATGGCTGTGCAGCCATACCGGTGGATCGTCGCCTAGTCGTGCAACCGCAAAGGCCGTCGCGCCGGGCAAAGCGGCGATTTCCGCCATTATCTTGTCCAGGCTGTCATTGGCCGTGCGGGCACCCACGATATGCAGGCCGACGACCAGATTGGGCGCTTGCGGCGCGACCACCATGGTAAAGCCCACAGTAGCCCGTTCATACCGTATTTCCACCTGTCCGGCGGTCGCGCTGTCGGTTCGTACCGCACCCATGCTTAGCGGCTCGCCATGCTGGTTGCGTAGGTCGGCTGCAATGGCGCGCCAGCGATCGACCGGTACCGCGTCGAGGAATAGAGTGGAGAAAAATGCGCTCTCCCCGCCGGGTGTGGCGAGGATGCGCACCAATTGTTCGGCGCGGCTTTGATAGGCGGAGGTGGTGTTGGCGAATATTTGCATAGGAAGTGCCGTCAGGATCAGGCTGAGCAGGATCGACCAGAGCCGCATATTTACATCCGTTCGGCGATGATCTTCATGCGTCGATCGCTTCCTCATCCACCGCGGCCGCATTCTCCTGGATGAAGGCGAAGCGGTGCGCCGGGTTGGTGCCCATGAGCCGATCGACCAGGTCGCGGACCTGTTGCCGGTCCTCGATATCGTCGGGCAGGGTGATGCGGATCAGCATGCGGGTCTTGGGGTCCATGGTGGTTTCGCGGAGCTGCATGGGGTTCATTTCGCCCAGCCCCTTGAAGCGGCTGATATCGACCTTCTTGCCCTTGAACTCCTTGCGGAGCAGTTCCTCGCGATGGGCGTCGTCCTTGGCGTACAGGCTCTTGCCACCGGCAACCAGACGGTACAGCGGCGGCTGCGCCAGATAGAGATGCCCGCGCCGCACCAGTTCCGGCATTTCCTGAAAGAAGAAGGTCATCAGCAGCGTGGCGATATGCGCCCCATCGACGTCGGCGTCGGTCATGATGACGATGCGCTCGTAACGCAGATGATCCGGGTTGCAATCCTTGCGCGTGCCGCAGCCCAGCGCCAGGATCATGTCGGCAATTTCCTGGTTCGCCAATATCTTGGCGGTGTTTGCTGAGGCGACGTTGAGGATCTTGCCACGCAAGGGCAGGATCGCCTGCGTCTTGCGATCGCGCGCCTGCTTGGCCGAACCACCCGCCGAATCGCCTTCGACCAGAAAGATCTCAGCGCCTTCCGGATCATCATTCGAACAATCTGTCAGCTTGCCGGGCAGGCGCAGCTTGCGGCTGTTGGTAGCAGTCTTGCGCTTGACCTCCTTTTCCTGCTTGCGTTTCAACCGCTCGTCCATCCGGTCCAGCACATAGGCGAGCAGCGCCTTGCCCCGGTCCATATGATCGGTCAGATAATGGTCGAAATGGTCTCTTACCGCATTCTCCACCAGTCGCGCGGCGTCCGGGCTGGTAAGCCGGTCCTTGGTCTGGCTCTGGAATTGCGGTTCCCGGATAAAGACCGACAACATGATTTCCGATGACGTCATGATGTCGTCGGCGGTGATATCTTTCCCCTTCTTCTGGCCCACCAGTTCGGCAAAGGCGCGGATGCCTTTTACCAATGCAGTGCGAAGGCCCGCTTCATGGGTGCCTCCGTCGGGGGTCGGGATGGTGTTGCAATACCAGCTATAACTGCCGTCCGACCATAGCGGCCAGGCGACGGCCCATTCGACGCGCCCCGCTTCGCCGGGGAAATCCTGATTGCCGGAAAAGAAGACGCTGGTCGCGCAATCGCGATCGCCCACCTGTTCCTTCAGATGATCGGCCAACCCGCCGGGGAACTGGAACACGGCTTCGGCGGGTGTGTCGTCGCTGATCAGTTCAGGCGCGCATTTCCACCGGATCTCGACGCCTGCGAACAGATAGGCTTTGGATCGAGCCAGGCGATGAAGGCGGGCCGGCTTGAACTTCTGTTCGCCGAAAATCTCCGTATCAGGGGTGAAGCTGACGGAGGTGCCGCGGCGATTGGGGGCGGCGCCGATCTTCAGCAACTCGGTTTGTGGCAGGCCCCTTGAAAAGCTCTGACGGAACAATTCCTTGTTGCGTGCCACTTCAACGATCGTTTCGGTCGACAGCGCGTTGACCACGCTGGCGCCCACGCCATGCAGGCCGCCTGACGTCGCATAGGCCTTGCCCTCGAACTTGCCGCCCGAATGCAGCGTGGTCATGATGATTTCCAGCGCCGACTTGCCTGGAAATTTGGGATGCTCGTCGATCGGCATGCCACGGCCGTTGTCTACGATGGTCAACTTGTTGCCGACCTCCAGCGTCACCTCGATCCGGGTGGCATGTCCCGCAACCGCTTCGTCCATGCTGTTGTCCAGCACTTCGCTGGCCAGATGATGCAGCGCGCGCTCGTCGGTGCCGCCGATATACATGCCGGGACGGCGGCGGACGGGTTCCAGCCCCTCCAGCACCTCGATGGTGGAGGCGTCATATTGTTGTGTGGCGGGCGTGTTGGCGGCGAACAGGTCTTCGGACATGCAGCAAGCTATAGGCGGACGGACGGCGGGTGCAAGCGTTGCACAATGAACACAGCGGCAATCATATGTAACAAAGTGCGCCGCAACAAAATGGGCGAGCGGTTCGTTGGCGGCGGGAATGTGGGGAGCGACTCTCCGCATCAGGTAGGAGACGTATCGATGAAGTTGACCCTGATCGCGCCGCTTGGCGCCACCCTGGCGCTGGCCATGGCAATGCCGGCCGTTGCGCAGGACAGCGCCCCCGCCGATTGGACCGGTCCCTATATTGGTGGTTCTTTCGGTTATAACTGGCAGAAAAAGGATGGTGGCGAGCATCTGCGTTTCGATGCCGATGCCGACGGCAATTATGACGATGCGATCCGGACCTCGGCGGGAGCCAATGCCTTTTCTCCGGGCACCTGCGGCGGTGCGGCGCGCGGATCGACCCCGGCGCGCGGCTGCGATGGCGACAAGGATGCGATCGGCTGGATGGGCCATGTCGGCTATGATCGCCAGTTCGGCAGCATCGTCGCGGGCGTTGTCGCGGAAGCCGGCAAGGCTTATATCAGCGACAGCGTAACTGAATATTCGACGACCCCGGCCTTCTATACCATGACCCGGCGGATCGACTATAACGCTAACCTGCGCGCTCGCCTGGGCTATACGACGCCCGGCGGTATCATGCCCTATATCACGGGTGGTCTTGCCTATGCGAAGGTGAAGAACAGCTTCAGCACCAGCAATGGGGCCAACAGCTTTACCGAAGTCGATCGCAAGGAAGATGGCTGGGGCTACACCATGGGCGGCGGTATCGAGGCCAAGGTGTCGGACAATTTCTCGATAGGTGCCCGCTATCTGTGGACCCGCTATAATGTCGGCGATTATCGCGTCGATGTAGGCGCGGGTACGGCGCCCGCGACCAACCCTTTCCGCATCACGCCATCGGGCGGCGCCAGCATCAATCGTGGCGACAAGTTCGACACGCAAAGCGTGATGGTGACGACCAGCTTCCGCTTCTGATGTGAAACAAAAAAAAGGCCCGGTTTCCAAGAAGGAAACCGGGCCTTTTTACTATCTGCTAGAATCGATCAGCGTACCCGCGGACCGCCGAAGGGCAGTGGCGGGGGCGGGCGGCGCGTACCGCGCGGCAATTGCGCCTGATAGGCGCGGCCGCAATGCTCGACGCAATAGGGGAAGCCGGGGTTCACCGCTTCGCCGCAGAAATGGAAGTCCGGTTCGCCCGGATGACCCATCGGCCATTTACAGATCCGTTCGGTCAGGTCGAGAAGGCTGGTCTTGTCTGCAATCTCGGCGCTCGGCTTGGCCGGTACCAGACGGCGCGGCGGCGCAGGCGGGATCGGCGCCTGCTGGTCGCCCGGACCCTGGCGCAGGAAACCGCCGGGGCCAACCGAGATGATGCGGGGTTGCGGTGTGGGAGCCGGCGCGTCGTCAGCAGCGGCGGCCGGGGCGGGCGCCGGGGCAGCGGGTGCGGCTGGCGCAGCAGCAGGCGCGCGCACCGGAGCGGCCGGCGCAGGTGCGGCGGCACGCGGCGGGTCTGCTTCCAAGGGAGGCGCAGGCTTGCGTGGTGCGGGGGCGGCCGCTTTCTTGGGTGTCTCGTTCGCCTTCACCGGTGAAGGGCGGGATTGCAGGCCCAGGCGATGGGCTTTGCCGATCACCGCATTACGGCTGACCCCGCCCAGTTCGTCGGCGATCTGGCTGGCGGTCAGGCCGCGCTCCCACATCCCCTTGAGCTGGTCGATACGCTCGTCGGTCCAGGACAATGAAAAACTCCTCACAAATCTCGTCTGGCTTCCTATATGGGAAGCACACCGCACAGGTTCAAATCCTTGGATCTTCCCCCTTGCAGCACAACGGACCAGCCGATAGTCGATCCGACCATGAACGACCAGCCAAAAATTCATCCCGCCCCTGCGGTCCGGCCGCCTTTTGCCGAACCGGGTGTGCCGCAGATCCGCAACATCAACTGGGCGGGTACATGGGCACTTTATGCCAAGGAAGTGCGCCGCTTCATGAAGGTGCAACTCCAGACGGTGTGGGCGCCGGCTATCACCACCCTCATGTTTCTCATCATCTTCATCGTGGCGCTGGGCGGCAGCGGGCGGACGGTGATGCTGCGTGGGGAGGCCGTGCATTTCGCCGACTTCATCGCGCCGGGCCTCATCATCATGGGCATGATCAACGCCTGTTTCGCCAATGCCAGCTTCGCGCTGATGGTGGGCAAGGTGCAGGGCACGCTGGTCGATTATCTGATGCCGCCGATTGCGGTCGGGGAATTGCTGTTCGCGCTGGTCGCCTCCTCTGTGACGCGAGCGGTGTTCGTCGGTTTTGCCCTGTGGGGCGCGATGGCGCTGTGGCCGGGCGTGCATGTGACGCCAGCGCATCTGTGGGCGGTCGTCTGGTTCGGCCTGCTCGGTACCAGCTTCATCGCCTTCCTGGGTGTGCTGACCTCGATCTGGGCGGAAAAATTCGATCATGGCGCGGCGATCACCAATTTCGTGATCAGTCCGCTGGCCCTGCTGTCGGGCACCTTCTATTCGATCGACCGTCTGCCGCCGCTGTTCCAGGCGATCAGTCACGCCAACCCCTTCTTCTACATCATTTCCGGCTTCCGCTATGGGTTCGTCGCGGCGGCGGATGTGAATGTGTTGGTTGGCAGCAGCGTGCTGCTGGGCCTCAACCTCGTGCTGGGCGGCCTCTGCTATGGGCTGCTCAAGCGCGGTTGGAAGATCAAGGCGTAATAGGATATCGTCGCGCCTGAAGGCGCGGATCGCCGATCTTCAGATGAAGGCGGCAAAAAGGGGAACGACAATTCCCGTCATGAACAGAATGATGGCCGCGATCATCCAGTGATGCAGCCGGGGAAGGACGTCAGTTCGACGCCCTTCCTGCTTTTGCGTGTCGCTCAATCGGCCTTTCCGCCGACGCGGGAGATGGAGAAGCCAGCGGCCTGCGCCTCATCGACGGGATAGATGTTGCGCAGGTCGACGAGCGCCTTGCCGTTCATGCTGTCGGCGATGCGCTTGAGGTCGAGGGCGCGGAAGATATCCCATTCGGTGACCAGYACCAGCGCGTCGGCGCCGTCGGCGGCTTCATAGGCATCCTTGGCCATCACGACTTTGGGCATCAGCGGGGCCGCCACTTCCGCGCCTTCGGGGTCATAGGCGACGACCTTCGCGCCGGCATCCTCCAGCGCCTGCACGATGGCAAGGCTCGGCGCATCGCGCATGTCGTCGGTATTGGGCTTGAAGGTCAGGCCCAGCAGCGCGACCGTCTTGCCGCGCGCGTCGCCG